>NZ_CP030874.1:0-5404711 GCF_003323835.1 Klebsiella sp. X13 | reverse complement strand
GGCGGACTCCACTCGAACATAAAATCGATATAAAGAAAAAAAGAAACAATCGTGATTGTTGGCACACGTCGACAAGACCCTGCATTGGCCGAAAAGCCCCTGCACAAAAGGGGTGACGCGTGAACCGCTATCTGCGGTATTTATCCGATGCGGATCGGTGGATCGCGATCAGGACCGGGGATCATAGCCTAAACTGAGAAAGATATCTTGTGTTTCTCAACAGATTCTTCCCGATTTATCCACAGGAAGGATCGAAGCCGGGTAAGTGTAATCGATCCGGAGAGGAGTGAGGCACGATTTCGCCCACATATTGGAAAATTTAATGAGCTATGCTGGTTTAGGGCCTAAACGATCTAACAAAGATCCTTTGCGATCCTTGCGCTTTACCCGTCAGGCCGTATAATCCTCCACCCGGCGCGTAATGCCCGTTTTCCGTTGCCTGTCGCAGGTCATTTTTTGTGCGACAAGGTGCGAGAAATAAGGAAAGAGAATTGACTCCGGAGTGTACAATTATTACAATCCGGCCTCTTTAATCACCATCGCTGCCGCGTAAGTCGTTCGAAGTTCGTTCGGGTATACGCAAAAGTCAGTGAAATTATTCAAGTTTAGGTAGAAACCGCCATGAAACGCACTTTTCAACCGTCTGTACTGAAGCGCAACCGTTCTCACGGCTTCCGTGCACGTATGGCTACTAAAAATGGTCGTCAGGTTCTGGCACGTCGTCGTGCTAAAAGCCGTGCTCGTCTGACCGTTTCCAAGTAATAAAGCTAACCCTGCGTGGTTAAGCTCGCATTTCCCAGGGAGTTACGTTTGTTAACTCCCAGTCATTTCACTTTCGTCTTCCAGCAGCCACAACGGGCTGGCACGCCGCAAATCACCATCCTCGGCCGCCTGAATTCGCTGGGGCATCCCCGCATCGGTCTTACCGTCGCCAAGAAAAACGTCAAACGCGCACATGAACGCAATCGGATTAAACGTCTGACGCGTGAAAGTTTTCGTTTGCGTCAACATGAACTCCCGCCAATGGATTTCGTGGTGGTGGCAAAGAAAGGGGTTGCTGACCTCGATAACCGTGCTCTCTCGGAAGCGTTGGAAAAATTATGGCGCCGCCATTGTCGCCTGGCTCCCGGGTCCTGATAGGCCTTATTCGGGTCTATCAGCGCCTGATTAGTCCGCTTCTCGGGCCGCATTGTCGTTTCACGCCAACCTGTTCAAGCTACGGAATTGAGGCATTGCGCAGGTTTGGAGTGATAAAAGGCAGTTGGTTGACAGTGAAACGCGTATTAAAATGCCACCCTTTACACCCTGGTGGTGACGATCCCGTCCCGCCTGGACCATTTGATACCAGAGAACACTAACGATGGATTCGCAACGCAATCTTCTTATCATCGCTTTGTTGTTCGTGTCTTTCATGATCTGGCAAGCCTGGGAGCAGGATAACAATCCTCAGGCTCAGCAACAGACCACGCAGACAACGACCACAGCAGCGGGTAGCGCCGCCGACCAGGGCGTACCGGCCAGTGGCCAGGGGAAACTGATTACGGTAAAAACCGATGTGCTTGAGCTGACCATCAACACCCGCGGTGGTGATGTGGAGCAAGCGCTGCTTCCGGCTTATCCGAAAGCACTGAAGTCGACTGAACCGTTCCAGTTACTGGAAACCACGCCACAGTTTATCTATCAGGCTCAAAGCGGCTTAACCGGTCGTGATGGCCCGGATAACCCGGCTAATGGAGCCCGCCCGCTGTATAACGTCGATAAAGATGCGTTTGTGCTGGCGGAAGGCCAGAACGAAATCGTCATTCCGCTGACGTATACCGATAAAGCAGGCAACGTCTTCACCAAAACCTTCACCCTGAAACGCGGTGATTATGCGGTGAACGTGGGTTATAACGTGCAGAACGTTGGCGAAAAACCGCTGGAGATTTCTACCTTCGGTCAGCTGAAACAGACTGCCAACCTGCCAACCGCCCGCGATACGCAAACCGGTGGCCTGTCTACGATGCACACCTTCCGTGGCGCCGCGTATTCAACGTCTGAATCGAAATACGAAAAATATAAATTCGATACCATCGTCGATAACGAAAACCTGAACGTCAGCACCAAAGACGGTTGGGTGGCGATGCTGCAGCAGTACTTCACCACCGCATGGGTTCCGCAAAACAGCGGTACCAACAACTTCTACACCGCCAACCTCGGCAACGGCGTTGTCGCCATCGGCTATAAATCGCAGCCGGTACTGGTGCAGCCGGGTCAAACCGACAAGCTGGAAAGCGTTCTGTGGGTCGGCCCGGCCATTCAGGACAAAATGGCAGCCGTCGCGCCGCACCTGGATCTGACCGTCGACTACGGCTGGCTGTGGTTCATCTCCCAACCGCTGTTTAAGCTGCTGAAATTCATCCACAGCTTCCTCGGCAACTGGGGCTTCTCGATCATCGTTATCACCTTTATCGTTCGTGGCATCATGTACCCGCTGACCAAAGCGCAGTACACCTCCATGGCGAAGATGCGCATGCTGCAGCCGAAGATTCAGGCAATGCGTGAGCGTCTGGGCGATGACAAACAGCGTCAAAGCCAGGAAATGATGGCCCTGTATAAAGCAGAAAAGGTCAACCCGCTGGGTGGCTGCTTCCCGCTGATTATTCAGATGCCAATCTTCCTTGCGCTGTACTACATGCTGAGCGCCTCGGTTGAACTGCGTCATGCGCCGTTTATCCTGTGGATCCACGACCTGTCAGCACAAGACCCGTACTACATCCTGCCGATCATCATGGGCGCGACGATGTTCTTCATTCAGAAGATGTCTCCGACCACCGTGACCGACCCGATGCAGCAGAAGATCATGACCTTTATGCCGGTCATCTTTACGGTGTTCTTCCTGTGGTTCCCGTCAGGTCTGGTGGTTTACTATATCGTCAGCAACCTGGTGACCATTATTCAGCAGCAGCTGATTTACCGTGGTCTCGAGAAGCGTGGTCTGCATAGCCGCGAGAAGAAAAAGAGCTGATACTCTGCTTAAACCGCAGTAGCATCAATGCCAGAGAAGGCGGTCAATAGACCGCCTTTTTTACATTTACATAGAGAGTCATCATGAGCCATAACGACACTATCGTCGCCCAGGCAACCCCACCGGGACGCGGTGGTGTGGGCATCCTGCGCATCTCCGGCCTCAAAGCACGCGACGTCGCGCAAGCGGTTCTCGGCAAGCTGCCAAAACCGCGCTACGCCGATTATCTGCCCTTTAAAGATACCGACGGCACGCCGCTGGATCAGGGTATTGCGCTATGGTTCCCCGGCCCAAACTCCTTTACCGGTGAAGATGTGCTGGAACTCCAGGGCCACGGCGGCCCGGTGATTCTGGATCTGCTCCTGAAACGAATCCTGACGCTGCCGGGCGTGCGTATCGCCAGGCCCGGGGAGTTCTCTGAACGCGCGTTTCTTAACGATAAGCTCGATCTCGCCCAGGCTGAAGCGATTGCTGACCTGATTGACGCCAGTTCCGAGCAGGCAGCACGCTCGGCGCTGAATTCGCTGCAGGGCGCCTTCTCTGCCCGGGTGAATCATCTGGTGGAAGCGCTGACCCATCTGCGTATCTATGTCGAAGCCGCTATTGACTTCCCGGATGAGGAAATCGATTTTCTTTCCGACGGTAAAATCGAAGCCCAGCTCAACGGCGTGATTGCCGATCTTGATGCCGTTCGCGCCGAGGCCCGCCAGGGCAGCCTGCTACGCGAAGGGATGAAAGTGGTGATCGCCGGTCGCCCGAACGCCGGGAAATCGAGCCTGCTGAACGCGCTGGCCGGGCGCGAAGCGGCGATCGTGACCGATATTGCCGGAACCACCCGCGATGTACTGCGCGAGCATATCCATATCGACGGCATGCCGCTGCATATCATCGATACCGCAGGACTCCGCGATGCCAATGATGAGGTTGAGCGCATTGGTATTGAACGTGCCTGGCAGGAAATCGAGCAGGCTGACCGGGTACTGTTCATGGTGGACGGTACGACCACCAGCGCCGTCGACCCGGCGGAAATCTGGCCAGACTTTATCGAGCGTTTACCGGCGAAACTGCCGATTACCGTGGTCCGAAACAAAGCTGACGTCACTGGCGAAACGTTGGGTATCAGTGAAGTGAATGGCCACTCACTGATTCGACTGTCGGCGCGAACCGGTGAGGGCGTAGATGTCCTGCGCAACCATCTCAAGCAGAGCATGGGCTTCGATACCAACATGGAAGGCGGTTTCCTCGCCCGTCGTCGTCACCTGCAGGCGCTGTCAGAAGCCGCCAGTCATCTCCAGCAGGGCAAAGCGCAGCTGCTTGGCGCCTGGGCCGGTGAACTACTGGCTGAAGAGCTAAGGCTCTCGCAACAGGCGTTGAGCGAGATCACCGGCGAATTCACCTCTGATGACCTGCTGGGACGCATTTTCTCCAGCTTCTGTATCGGTAAATAACGCATCATCAATATGCCTTGGTGAGCATGAACTAACCTGCATCAACTTAATGTTTATGCAGGTTTTTTTATTTTCCTGGCAGGAGGTTTTTCCTTTCATCTCACGATCTCACCGACGCAAGGTTGCTTCCTACAACGTGGCATCATTAAATGTCATGAGCCTCCCACAACAGGATACCGCCATGACTTCTGATTACGCCGTTATCGAGACCGTCCCGTCGGCAGAGGATTTTTGCCGTTTACGACGGATCTCCGGCATGTCACCGCGCCCGCTGGAGGGCGTGATAGCCGGATTGCCGCGCAGCTGCTACGGCGTCCATATTCTCTGGCAGGGAATTCCGGTTGGCATGGGTCGCATCGTCGGTGATGGCGCCGTGAATTTCGAGATAGTCGATGTCGCGGTCGATCCGGCGCACCAGGGAAAAGGGCTGGGTAGACTGATTATGGAGAATATTGTCCGCTGGCTGGATGCCAATACCTTTCAGGGCGCGTATGTTTCTCTGGTTGCCGATGTCCCCGAGCTGTATGCGAAGTTTGGTTTTACTTCCGTGCGCCCGGCCAGCGATGGCATGGCCAAAGTCTGGTAGTTCATCGCAGAACGCAGCGAGGGTTTTTCCTCTCAGGAAATCATTGTTGTCCAAATGGCAACTCGTACTGCCGCGCAATAGCCATTACTCTGTACGCCTCTATTCTCGCGGGGGTTCTATGGCACGCTTTCTTATCTGCAGTTTTGCGCTGGTTTTACTCTATCCATCCGGCATCGATATGTATCTGGTTGGTTTGCCGCGTATTGCGCAGGACCTCGGCGCCAGCGAAGCACAGCTGCATATTGCATTCTCGGTTTACCTTGCGGGCATGGCCGCCGCGATGCTGTTTGCCGGCAGAGCAGCCGATAAATCCGGACGTAAGCCGGTCGCCATTTTCGGTTCGACGACATTTATTTTGGCCTCGCTGCTCTGCGCGCACGCGCAGAGCAGCGATCTCTTCCTGGTCGGGCGTTTTATTCAGGGCATCGGGGCGGGGAGCTGCTACGTCGTCGCCTTTGCCGTCCTGCGCGATACGCTCGACGATCGTCGTCGCGCCAGGGTGCTGTCGCTGTTAAATGGCATCACCTGCATTATCCCGGTCCTGGCTCCCGTTTTGGGCCACCTGATTATGCTGAAATACCCGTGGCAGAGCCTGTTCTACACCATGACCGGCATGGGGGTGATGGTCGGCCTGCTCTCGGTCTTTATGCTGCGGGAAACGCGGCCGGCAGCCCCTTCACCGACTCTTGCCGGGCAGAAAAATGCCACGGAATCACTGCTGAACCGCTTTTTCCTCAGCCGTATCGTCATTACTACCCTCAGCGTAACGGCGATCCTCACCTACGTTAACGTCTCCCCGGTATTGATGATGGAGGAGATGGGGTTCGATCGTGGACAATACTCGATGGCGATGGCCTTAATGGCGCTGGTCAGCATGACGGTGTCGTTCTCAACGCCCTTTGCGCTCACCCTGTTTAAACCGCGTACATTGATGCTGACGTCACAGGTGATGTTCTTTACGGCCGGGGCTTTGCTCTGCCTTGCCACCAGCCAGACGGTAACCATGCTGGGTCTGGCGCTCATTTGCGCAGGCTTCTCTGTGGGCTTTGGCGTTGCCATGAGCCAGGCCCTGGGGCCATTTACTCTGCGGGCTGGGGTTGCCAGTTCGGTACTGGGGATTGCTCAGGTTTGCGGCTCTTCACTGTGGATTTGGCTCGCTGCCATCATCGGGTTAAGTGCCATGAATATGCTGATCGGGATTCTCATTGCCTGTAGCATAGTGAGTATTGTTCTGATTCTGGCCGCTTCCTCTGTCCGGGCTGCGCAACATAATGAAGAAATCCCTGTCGAGTCTCGATCTTAATTTATTACTCTGTCTGCAGCTTCTGACCCAGGAGCTCAGCGTCACCCGCACGGCGAAGCGCATGAACGTTTCGCCGTCGGCGGTGAGTAAATCATTAGCTAAACTGCGCGCCTGGTTTGACGATCCGCTATTCGTCAAAACGCCGCTCGGTCTGTCGCCGACGCCATTGATGACCAGCATGGAGCAGGATCTGGCGGACTGGATGCAGATGGGCAATCAGATCCTCGATAAACCCCACCACATCATGCCGAGCGGTCTGAAGTTCGAACTGGCGGCGGAAACGCCGCTGCTGATGATTCTGTTTAATTCGCTGTCGCAGCAAATCTACCAGCGCTATCCCCAGGCGCTGATTCGCCTGCGCAACTGGGACTATGACTCGCTGGATGCGATCATTCGCGGTGAAGTCGATATCGGCTTTTGCGGACGTGAAACACATCCGCGTTCACGGGAGCAACTCAGCCAGCTGCCGTGGTATATCGATTTTGAAGTCCTGTTTACCGACCTGCCTCAGGTCTGGCTGCGCGCGGATCACCCGGCGCTCAACGAAGAGTGGAATCTGGAGACCTTTTTACGCTATCCGCATATCAATATCAGCTGGGAACAGAGTGATACCTGGGCGCTGGATGATGTTCTCCACGAGCTGGGGCATAAACGCACCGTTGCGTTAACCCTGCCGGGGTTTGAACAATCGCTGTTTATGGCCGCCCAGCCGAATCACACGATGCTGGCCACCGCGCCGCGTTATTGCCATCACTATAACCGGCAGCACCACCTGCCGCTGGTGTCGCGGCCGCTTCCGCTGGAGCCGCTATTGCTGGAAAAAACGCGGGTGCCCTTTACCCTGCTATGGCACAAACGCAACAGCGACAACCCGAAGATAGTCTGGCTCAGAGAAACGTTTAAGCGACTCTATGCGGACCCCCTCTGACGTGTTTTCTCCTGCCATCCCCGCCTGACTGCGCAAGAAATTGTAAAAATCGCGCAAATCCCTTTTCAAGGGGGGATTTCCGCATTAAAACCTATCAATACCAGGTGATAATAGACCCCCAACTTTTTCTCTGACCATTAATCACGGAGCGACGAATGGCAACGCATTTTGCAAGAGGGATACTCAGCACCAGGGAGCCGCTATCGACACGACTGTCCGCGGCCTGTCATCAATCCGCGCAGCGCCTGCCAGAATACCGACAGACCCGCTATCGCGCATCACGTTCGCTGCTCGCCGAACTGTTGTTTATGCTGTATGGCATTAGCGAGCTCCCCGAAATCATCAGCGAAGAGAACGGCAGACCCGTTTTTCGCGATCCCCACCTGCCGCGATTTTCCATTTCCTATGCCGGAAACATTGTCGGCGTGAGCCTGACGACGGAAGGCGATTGTGGGCTGGATATGGAGCTTCAGCACGCCTCGCGCGGCGTCCACCCGCTGCACGACGCCAACCGCTACGTGTTCAACAGCAATGAGAATTTATGGATTAACATCCAGCATGACCCTGACGAAGCGCGCGCCCAGCTGGTGGCGCTGCGCAGGAGCGTGCTGAAGTTGACCGGTGAAGCGCCCGTCCGTCTGCAGCTGCTACCCGGCGCGGGGCGACTACGGACCACCAACATGCAACCTGTTGAAGCCCTGTGCGATGCGGAACCGATACTGGTCTGGTCGATTGCCGCCACGCCGGCCATCGGCCAGCTTAAAGTCTGGGAATACAATTGTCAGGAAGGCTGGCGTAGCCTGCCGGACGCACAGATGCGAGCGAAGGAGCCCTCTGCCCGTCTGATACGCTTTACCAGCCTGCCCACAGAAAAAGCACTCTCCCTCAACTGACCGGTCTGTCCGGCTATCATGATGCAAAGGAGCAATCATGTCTGATACGTTGAAAGTTGTTACGCTACTCGGAAGTCTGCGCAAGGGGTCTTTTAATGGCATGGTAGCGCGCACCCTGCCTGGCATTGCGCCGGCGGGCATGGAGATCTCCGCATTGCCATCGATTGGCGACATTCCGTTATATGACGCGGATATCCAGCAGGAAGACGGGTTTCCGCAAAGCGTGCAGGATATTGCACAACAGATTCGCGAAGCCGACGGCGTTGTTATCGTTACACCTGAATATAACTATTCCGTTCCCGGCGGCCTGAAAAACGCGATTGACTGGCTGTCGCGCCTGCCTGAACAACCGCTGTCCGGGAAACCGGTCCTGATTCAAACCAGCTCCATGGGCGCAATTGGCGGCGCACGCTGCCAGTATCACCTGCGTCAAATTCTGGTGTTCCTCGATGCGATGGTGATGAACAAGCCTGAGTTTATGGGCGGCGTGATTCAGAACAAGGTCGATCCGCAGTCGGGAGAGGTGGTCGATCAGAGCACACTCGACCATCTGAGTGGACAGCTGAGCGCCTTTGCCGAGTATATTCAGCGAGTGAAAGCGTAAAAAAAAGCCCGGCAGCGCTGCCGGGCTTTCTTATTATGCTCGACGCTTAGTGCGCGTCGATAAACACGATTTTCAGCACGAACAGCAGCGAGACGATAATCACGCACGGGCTGAGATCGCGCAGACGACCGGTACCAATCTTCATCACGCAGTAAGAGATAAAGCCTAACGCAATCCCTTCGGTAATTGAGAAGCTGAACGGCATCATCACGGCGGTCACAAAGGCCGGCACCGCTTCCGTCAGGTCGTCCCACTTCACGCGCGACAGGCTGGATGTCATCAGTACGCCCACATAGATCAGCGCACCTGCTGCGGCATACGCCGGCACCATGCCCGCCAGCGGCGACAGGAAGATAACCAGCAGGAACAGAATCCCCACGACCACCGCCGTCAGACCGGTACGCCCGCCCACGGAAACACCGGAGGAGGATTCGATATAGGCGGTCACAGAAGAGGTGCCGATAAAGGAACCGGCCACCGATGAGATACTGTCGACAAACAGCGCCTGTTTCATCCGCGGGAATTTGCCTTTTTCATCGGCCAGACCGGCTTTATCAGTCACGCCGATCAAGGTTCCGGAGGAGTCGAACAGGTTCACCAGCATAAAGGAGAAGATGATACCCGCCAGACCGAGATTAAATGAGCCAGCCAAATCAACATGGCCAATCACCGACGTAATGCTCGGCGGAGCGGAAACAATACCGGTGTAGTGGACATCACCCAGAATCCAGCCCAGCAGCGTCGTGACGATGATGGAGACCAGCACCGCAGCATGAATGTTACGGGAGGCGAGAATAGCGATAATAAAGAAGCCGAGAATCCCCAGCAGCACGCTGTGGGAGGTCAGGTTACCGATGCTCACCAGCGTGTCTTTGTTTGCGACAATCACGCCGGCATTTTTCAGCCCCATCATGCCGATAAACAACCCGATACCGCTGGTGATCCCCACCCGCAGGCTGACGGGAATATTGGCAATCATCCAGTAACGTACGCGGAAAATAGTCAGCAGCAGCAGACCAACGGCGCCCCAGAAGATAGCGCCCATCCCCACCTGCCACGGCAGCCCCATCGCCTGGACGACGACAAAGGCGAAGAAGGCATTCAGCCCCATTGCCGGCGCCAGCGCAACCGGCAGGTTAGCAAACAGCCCCATCAAAATACTACCGAAGGCGGCGATCAGACAGGTCGTCACAAAGACAGCGCTGGTATCCATACCCGCTACGCCAAGAATTTGTGGGTTAACGAAAACAATGTAGACCATTGTCAAAAAGGTGGTGAAACCTGCTATCGCTTCGGTACGTGCCGTCGTGCCGTGTTCACGTAGTTTGAATACGCGCTCCAGCAGACCCTGGCCAGAAGACTGGCTGGTTTGTTGTTGACTCATTATCGGTTTCCGAACAAAAGGAGGGAAAATTCGTCGCTATCCTATACCAAAATGCGACACCGGGGGCAGTTGTATGGTAATTTTTTTCATTGAATTTGCTTATACGGCAACGATTGCGTCTTGTGAATAGGCAGGACGAAAACGTTAACTTGTTAAAATGGAAACGGCATGTCCCAAATAGAAGCCCTGTTTTTCGACTGCGACGGCACGCTGGTCGACAGCGAAGTGATCTGTTCCCGCGCCTATGTTCACATGTTCAAAGCGTTCGGCATTACGCTGGATTTAGACGAGATTTTTAAGCGTTTCAAAGGCGTAAAGCTCTACGAAATCATTGATACCATCAACCAGGAGCACGGCGTTAATCTACAAAAACCAGAGCTCGAACCTCTCTACCGTGCCGAAGTCGCACGCCTGTTTGATTCTGAACTGGAAGCGATTGCCGGAGCGGAAACGCTGCTGGATACGATCAGCGTGCCGATGTGCGTGGTCTCTAACGGCCCGGTCAGTAAAATGCAGCACTCGCTGGGAAGAACCGGCATGTTGCGCCATTTTCCCGACCGACTGTACAGCGGTTACGATATTCAGCGCTGGAAACCCGATCCGGCACTGATGTTCCATGCAGCAAAGGCGATGAACGTTAACGTCGAAAACTGCATTCTGGTGGATGATTCCAGTGCAGGCGCTCAGTCCGGGATTGAGGCAGGAATGGAAGTGTTTTACTTCTGCGCCGATCCGCACAACAAACCGATAGTTCATCCAAAAGTGACGACCTTTACTGATTTGGCACAGCTGCCTGCGCTGTGGAAAGCCCGTGGATGGCATATTACGCGTTAATGAAAAAAGCCGGATAGCGCGAGCGCGTATCCGGCCTCCAGGATCCGGGGTTTTGTCGACCCGGTAAGCGTAGCGCCTGCGGGTATTTTACGGCGGATCACTCTTTCGGATCTTTACCCGCCAGCAGCTTATCCAGCTCGTCGCCGCCAACGTGGCGGAAATCCTGACCTTTAACGAAGTAGAAAATATATTCGCAAATATTCTGGCAGCGGTCGCCGATACGCTCGATTGAACGGGCGCAGAACAGCGCGGTCAGCACGCTTGGAATCGTACGTGAATCTTCCATCATATAGGTCATCAGCTGACGCACGATGCCCTCATATTCCTGATCCACCTTCTTATCTTCGCGATAGATACGCACCGCTTCGTCGAGATCCATGCGAGCGAAGGCATCCAGCACGTCATGCAGCATCTGCACGGTATGACGCCCCAGCGATTCCAGGCTCACCAGCAGCGGCTGGTGCTGCTGGGAGAACTTCTCCAGCGCGGTGCGGCAAATTTTATCCGCCACATCACCGATACGTTCCAGCTCGGCGATAGTCTTGATAATCGCCATGACTAAACGCAGATCGCTGGCGGTTGGCTGACGCTTGGCGATGATGCGCACGCAGGCTTCATCAATGGCCACTTCCATCATGTTGACCTGCTTATCGCCGTCAATCACGCGTTTTGCCAGATCGCTGTCCTGATTGTGCATCGCGGTGATCGCATCAGACAGCTGCTGTTCCACCAGCCCACCCATGGTCAACACCTGAGTGCGGATATACTCCAGTTCTGCATTGAACTGGCCAGAAATATGTTTGTTAAGATTTAGGTTGTCCATGGTGTCTCCTGAATGCCCAACGGGTTAGATCCTGTGAAAGCAGAAGGGCAATCAACCGTAGCGGCCAGTAATATAATCTTCAGTTTGTTTCTTCGCGGGCTTCGTAAACAGATCGTCCGTGTTACTGAATTCAATCAGCTCGCCAAGATACATAAATGCCGTATGGTCTGAACAACGCGCAGCCTGCTGCATGTTGTGGGTAACAATAACGACGGTGTAGTCCTGTTTCAGTTCGGTGATCAGCTCTTCAATGCGCCCGGTGGAGATCGGGTCCAGCGCTGAACACGGTTCATCCAGTAACAGCACTTCCGGACGAATCGCGATACCGCGCGCGATGCACAGACGCTGCTGCTGACCGCCGGAGAGAGAATATCCGCTCTGATGCAGTTTATCTTTGGTTTCGTTCCATAATGCGGCTTTGGTCAAGGCCCACTGCACGCGCTCATCCATATCGGCACGCGACAGCTTTTCAAACAGGCGAACGCCAAAGGCAATATTGTCATAAATCGACATCGGGAACGGAGTCGGCTTCTGGAAAACCATGCCGACTTTGGCACGCAGCAGAGCGATATCCTGAGTATTGGTCAGAATATTATCGCCATCCAGCAGGATTTCGCCTTCCGCGCGCTGCTCCGGGTAGAGCTCGAACATTTTGTTGAACGTCCGCAGCAGGGTCGATTTACCGCAGCCTGACGGGCCGATAAACGCCGTAACCTGGTTTTTGGTGATATCCAGGTTGATATTTTTCAGGGCATGGAATTTTCCGTAGTAGAAGTTCAGGTTACGAACTGAAAGTTTACCCGGGGTCGCATTCGCCATACTCATCAATCTCTTCCTCATTCGGCGCCGCATTTCGCCGCGCCGCAAAAATTAACCGTGTTTATTCTTCGCGAAAACCACGCGCGCCAGAATGTTCAGCAGCAATACGCACAGGGTGATAAGCAGTACCCCGGCCCATGCCAGTTGCTGCCACTCCGCGAACGGACTCATGGCAAATTTGAAAATAGTCACCGGCAGGTTGGCAATCGGCTGCATCATATCGGTGCTCCAGAACTGGTTGGAGAGCGCGGTGAACAGCAGCGGCGCCGTTTCCCCGGCGATACGCGCGATAGCCAGCAGGATCCCCGTCATGATGCCGGACACCGAGGCCTTCAGCGTGATCGCAGAAATCATTTTCCACTTCGGCGTGCCCAGCGCATAGGCCGCCTCACGCAGGCTGTCCGGCACCAGTTTCAGCATATTCTCGGTAGTACGAATCACGATAGGCACCTGCAGCAACGCCAGGGCGATAACCCCAGCCCAGCCGGAAAAGTGCTGCATCTGTGCAACCACGATGGTATAGACGAACAGACCCACGACGATGGATGGCGCGGAAAGCAGAATATCGTTAATAAACCGAATCACTTCCGCCAGCGCTGACTTACGCCCGTATTCCGCCAGATAGATACCCGCCATAATGCCCAGCGGCGTACCGAAAACCGTCGACCACAGGATCAGCAGGCCGCTGCCCGCCAGGGCATTCGCCAGACCACCGCCCGCGGTGTTCGGCGGCGGCGTCATTTCGGTAAACAGCGCCAGACTCATGCCATCGATACCGCGGGTAACGGTGGACATCAGGATCCAGATAAGCCAGAACAACCCGAAGACCATGGTTCCCATTGACAGGGTCAGGGCGATACGGTTTTTCAGCCGGCGTTTAGCCTGCATCTTACGACGGGATTCAGCCAGCTCGGTGCTGGTTTGCAATTCAATCGTGGCCATTAGCGCGCCCCCTCACTCTTCGCCAGACGCATCACCATAAACTTCGATGCGGCCAGAACAATAAAGGTAATCACAAACAGAATCAGCCCCAGCTCCATCAGCGCCGCCACGTGCAGCCCGGTTTCCGCTTCGGCAAACTCATTCGCCAGAGCGGAAGTAATACTGTTCCCCGGCATATACAGTGAAACGCTATCCAGCTGGTAAGTGTTGCCGATAATGAAGGTCACCGCCATGGTTTCCCCCAGCGCGCGCCCCAGACCGAGCATCACGCCGCCGATAACCCCGTTCTTGGTAAAGGGCAGAACGATACGCCAGATGACCTCCCAGGTCGTACAGCCGATACCGTAGGCCGACTCTTTCATCATCACCGGCGTTTGTTCAAACACATCGCGCATGACGGCGGCGATGTACGGAATAATCATGATGGCCAGAATGACGCCCGCCGCCAGAATACCGATACCAAATGCCGGACCGGCAAACAGCGCTCCTACAAACGGGATCGTCGACAGGACGTTGCCTACCGGTTCCTGGAAGTAGGTGGCAAACAGCGGAGCAAAGATAAACAGGCCCCACATGCCGTAAACGATACTCGGAATGGCCGCCAGCAGTTCAATGGCGATGCCAAGAGGACGTTTCAGCCAGGCAGGAGAGAGCTCCGTCAGGAACAGTGCGATACCAAAGCTCACCGGAACGGCGATCAGCAGCGCTATAAATGAGGTCACCAGCGTCCCGTATATCGGCACCAGCGCACCGAAAATTTCGTTGGGCGCATCCCACTCTTTGGTCCACAAAAAGGAAAAACCAAACTTCTGAATGCTTGGCCATGAAGAGATGATGAGGGAAACGATGATGCCGCCCAGCATCAATAGCACAATCAGCGCCGCCAGTTTGACCAGCACGCCGAAAATTATGTCACCCTTTTTCCCCGGAGGGTTAAATGCCGGCTTGGTTGCAGCCATAGATTACTCTTTCTGTTTGGGCCTGGAAGCGCGCATTTTACCGTGCCTCCAGGCTAACGTAATGCTATACCCTAAATAATTCGAGTTGCAGCAAGCGCAGCCAACGCAGCTGCGGCTCGAAGTATGACGGGTATTTAGTACAGCGCTTTACCGCTGCTGTCTTTCACGTTGGTTTTCCATGCAGCACGAACCTGCTCAACCACGCTTTCCGGCAGCGTTGCGTAATCCAGCGCGTTGGCTTCTTTACTGCCATTTTTGTACGCCCAATCGAAGAACTTCAGCACTTCAGCAGTCTGTTCTGGCTTGTTCGTAGCTTTGTGTACCAGGATAAAGGTGGTTGAGGTGATCGGCCATGCATTCTCACCTTTCTGGTTAGTCAGATCCTGTGCGAAGGATTTGCTCCAGTCGATACCTTTAGCCGCGTTAGCGAAGTTATCTTCCGTCGGGCTGACCGGCTTGCCATCTGCGGAAAGCAGTTTGGTGTAAGCCAGGTTGTTCTGCTTCGCATAGGCGTATTCTACGTAGCCAATGGAGCCCGGCAGACGTTGAACGAACGCGGCGATACCGTCGTTACCTTTACCGCCCAGACCGGTCGGCCAGTTAACGGTAGAACCCGCGCCAATCTTAGATTTCCACTCTTCGTTCACTTTCGCCAGGTAGCTGGTGAACACGAAGGAAGTGCCGGAACCATCGGCGCGACGAACCACGGCGATATTCTGAGACGGCAGCTTCATACCCGGGTTGAGTTTAGCGATCGCTTCGTCATCCCACTTTTTAATTTTGCCCAGGTAGATATCACCCAGAGTTTTACCGTCCAGAACCAGCTCACCCGACTTCACGCCAGGCAGGTTGATTGCCAGAACCACACCGCCGATAACGGTCGGGAACTGGAACAGGCCTTCCTGAGCCAGTTTGTCATCGGCCAGAGGAGCATCAGAAGCACCGAAATCAACGGTGTTAGCAATAATTTGTTTGACACCACCGGAAGAGCCAATGCCCTGGTAGTTCACTTTATTGCCGGTTTCTTTCTGATAGGTATCAGCCCATTTGGCATACACCGGTGCAGGGAAAGTTGCGCCCGCGCCAGTCAGGCTTGCAGCTGCAAATGCAGAGAAAGCGCTCATCGATAAGGTCGCGGCGACAACTGTTGCGACGGTGGTACGCATAACGTTCATAATGTCTCCTGCTGGATTCGTAAATCGTTGTTTCGAGGCTATGGTGAGCAAAATAGGACAAAGAGGTGACAGTAAAATGTACGAATTATTACAGTTTTATGACACCCAAAAAGATAGCGGACTGGCGAAAATAAAAACAATATAAATCATAATGTTAATTATTTAAGTGACCGTAAGATTGCAGAAAAATTTTCTTTTTATGACACTTAAAATCGTAGTCGAAGATGACGGTTTGTCATAAACCCGCGCAGCAGCATTTTTCAGCAGAGCGCTGAAAAACGATCGCGGGAAATAAAAAAGGGCCGCCGGATGGCAGCCCTTTGTCTGATGCGTGTTGGCTTATTCTACGGTGACCGATTTTGCCAGGTTACGCGGCTGGTCAACGTCAGTGCCTTTAATCAGCGCAACGTGATAGGCCAGCAGCTGCAGTGGCACGGTGTAGAAGATCGGCGCAATGACCTCTTCAACATGCGGCATTTCAATAATGTGCATATTGTCGCTGCTGCTAAAACCCGCCTCGCCATCGGCGAAGACATACAGCTGGCCGCCACGCGCGCGAACTTCTTCAATGTTGGATTTCAGCTTCTCCAGCAATTCGTTATTCGGCGCCACGACGATCACCGGCATTTCGGCGTCAATCAGGGCCAGAGGGCCGTGCTTCAGCTCACCGGCCGCGTAGGCTTCCGCGTGGATATAAGAGATCTCTTTGAGCTTCAGCGCCCCTTCCAGCGCGATCGGATACTGATCGCCACGGCCAAGGAACAGCGCATGGTGCTTATCGGAGAAGTTCTCGGCCAGCGCCTCAATACGCTTATCCTGCGACAGCATCTGCTCAATACGGTTCGGCAACGCCTGCAGCCCATGAACGATATCATGCTCAACGGCGGCATCCAGACCTTTAAGGCGCGCCAGTTTTGCCACCAGCAGCAGCAATACGGTCAGCTGAGTGGTAAAGGCTTTGGTCGAGGCCACGCCGATCTCAGTGCCCGCTTTGGTCATCAGAGCCAAATCGGACTCGCGGACCAGAGAAGAACTCGCCACGTTACAAATAGCCAGCGATCCGAGGTAGCCCAGCTCTTTTGACAGACGCAGCGCGGCCAGCGTATCCGCGGTCTCACCGGACTGGGAAAGCGTGATCATCAGACTGTTGCGACGCACCGCCGATTTGCGATAGCGGAATTCAGAGGCGATTTCAACATCGCACGGCACGCCCGCCAGCGCTTCAAACCAGTAGCGAGAAACCATGCCGGAGTTATACGAAGTGCCACAGGCTACGATCTGGATATGTTCAACCTGAGACAGCATTTCGTTAGCATGCGTGCCCAGCTCGCTGAGATCCACTTCGCCATGGCTGATGCGCCCGGAGAGGGTGTTTTTGATCGCATTCGGCTGTTCGTAAATCTCTTTTTGCATGTAGTGGCGGTAAGTGCCTTTGTCGCCTGCGTCGTACTGCAGATTAGATTCGATCTCCTGACGTTTCACCTGCGCGCCTTTGGTATCGAATACGGTCACGTTGCGGCGAGTCACTTCCGCGATATCGCCTTCTTCCAGGAAGATAAAGCGACGGGTAACCGGCAGCAGAGCCAGCTGATCGGAGGCAATAAAGTTTTCCCCCATACCCAGACCGATAACCATCGGGCTACCGGAACGCGCTGCCAGCAGCGTGGACGGATCGCGGGAATCCATGATCACCGTACCGTAGGCACCGCGAAGCTGAGGAATGGCTCGCAGTACCGCTTCACGCAGCGTGCCGCCCTGCTCCAGCTCCCAGTGCACCAGGTGAGCAATCACTTCGGTGTCAGTTTCAGAGACGAAGGTGTAACCGCGCGCTTTCAGCTCTTCGCGCAGCGGCTCGTGGTTTTCGATGATGCCGTTATGGACCACCACAATGTGTTCAGAAACATGCGGATGCGCGTTACCTTCAGACGGCTCACCGTGCGTTGCCCAGCGGGTATGGGCAATCCCCGTACCACCGTGTAACGGGTGCTCTTCTACCGCCTGAGCCAGCATCTGGACTTTACCGAGACGACGAACGCGGGACATATGCCCTGCGTTATCAACCACTGCCAGACCGGCAGAGTCATATCCACGGTATTCCAGACGACGTAGACCTTCGAGAAGGATTTCAGCAATATCACGCTGCGCGACTGCGCCAACAATTCCACACATAGTTAAATTTCCTGATAATGGCGTTATGCCATGCGTTGTCGCTGACCTGTATTTGCCCGCGTTACGGGCGCCCCGAGCCTTGTAGAGAGTGGGGTTATTTTTATGGTACTGCCTGCGGACGGGGACCTATATTGATCCTCTCATCCTGGTTCGCCGGGCGGTTTCCCCCCGGCGATAAGCCAAAAATTACTTCTTCTTCACCGGACGCTGCCAGCCCTGTTTATGGACCTGCGGCACACGGCTTAAAACCAGTTCGTTGTCGGCGATATCGCGCGTGACCGTCGTACCGGCGGCAATCGTGACGCCTTTACCCACGGTCACCGGCGCCACCAGCTGAGTGTCGGAACCGACAAACACATCATCGCCGATAATGGTTTTGAATTTATTTGCGCCATCGTAGTTACAGGTAATGGTACCGGCGCCGATGTTCACGTTGTCGCCGATTTCCGCGTCGCCGAGGTAGGAGAGATGCCCTGCCTTCGAACCTTTACCCAGTCGCGCTTTTTTCATTTCTACGAAGTTGCCGACATGCGCACCTTCCAGCAGTTCGGCGCCTGGACGCAGACGTGCGAACGGCCCGATGGTGCAGGCGGCCTGCAGATGAGCATCTTCCACCACCGAGTACGGGCTGATCTCACAATCATCGCCAATGGTGCTGTTCTTGATCACGCAGCCGGCGCCGATCTTCACGCGCTCACCCAGAACCACGTTGCCTTCGAGGATAACGTTAGTATCAATCTCCACATCACGCCCATGTTTCAGGGTACCACGGAGATCAAAACGCGCAGGATCGCGCAGCATCACGCCCGCCAGCAGCAGTTTTTCCGCCTGCTCGGCTTGATAAACGCGCTCCAGACGCGACAGCTGCAGGCGGTTGTTTACCCCTTCAACTTCGCTTAAGCGCTGCGGATGAACGGCAACGATTTCACGCCCTTCCTGATACGCCATGGCGATAATATCGGTGATGTAGTATTCGCCCTGCACATTGTTGTTCGTCAGCTTCGCCAGCCAGCGTTTTAAATCCGCCCCACCAGCGATCAAAATACCGGTGTTAATTTCCTGAATCTGACGCTGCGCATCGCTGGCATCTTTATGCTCCACGATGCCGGTTACCTGACCGTTTTCACGCGTAATGCGACCATATCCGCTCGGATCGTCCAGCTTTACCGTCAGCAGGCCAATGCCGCCCTGCGGCTTCGCCGCGCGCAGGCGTTGTAGCGTATCAACGGAAATCAGCGGAACATCGCCGTACAGCATCATGATGTCTTCATCATCATGGAAGAACGGCGCCGCCTGTTGCATGGCATGGCCGGTACCGAGCTGTTCAGCTTGTAAGACCCAGTTAAGATTATCTTCATGCAGCGTCTGGCGCAGCAAATCGCCACCGTGCCCGTACACCAGATGTACGGCCGAAGCACCGAGATCTTTAGTCGCATCAATAACATGTTGCACCATTGGCTTCCCGGCCAGGGAGTGCAGCACCTTAGGAAGATCGGAATACATGCGGGTCCCTTTGCCTGCGGCAAGGATAACCACGCTCATCGCACTGTTTGACATACGCATCCTGACAACAATTAGAACGAAAAGTAAAAGCCTTTCACGTTGAAATATCTACATATTTTTCATCATGAAACGAGACGAGGATAAAACGCTCAGGCTCAACGATATACACCATTTTATGGTGCTATTTTTCACCGCTGTAAATGAGTTTATCTCCTGAAAAAGCGCATAAGGGAGATAAATCCCTGCTATCCCACTGCTTTTCCTGTTTTTTTGACACCTGAATAAAGCAAATCAATAAAATAAAACATAGTTTCAATATTCATTAATTGTGACACATCAAATAGAAACGCCATTTCATTATTATGATAATACTGCTCAATAATTACCCAGGAGACAAAAATGAATAAAAAAATACCTTTGGCATTAGCCCTTTGCAGCACAATTATCGCATTACCGCTGCAGGCTGACGAGCAGCATGTCTGGCGAGGCATCGCTTTTGGTCAATCAACTGACGTGAATTTTTCCTCCAACGTGCTGCCGGAAAAGATCGGCGTTAACGACGTAACGATAGCAGGCAAAAAACTGGCTCCGCAGGATACTGCCAACCTCCAGGCCCCCATCACCATTGAGAGCCGCGGCGGAAAAATAGCCAACTCGCACGACGGTTTGACCTTCTTTTATACCGAACTACCGGCCCGACAGAATTTCATCCTGCAGGCCACGGTGACGGTGGATCAATTTGGTCCAGAAAATGGCGCCCTTCCGGCTGCACAGGAGGGCGCCGGGCTGCTGGTACGCGATATCATCGGCCATCCGCGGCAGCAGCCTTTGGTGGTTGGCTACGAAGAGTTTCCGGCGGCATCCAATATGGTCATGAACGCGATTATGACCCAGGATAAAAAAGATCGCTCGCACGTCAAACTCCAGGCCATCACCCGGGAAGGGATCGCGCAACCGTGGGGAAACGCAGGTTCGACTATCAACCGGCTTAGTTATAAAGAGAATATCGATCTTAAACAGACACCGGACTTCCAGCTCAGACTCGAACGAACCAACGAAGGATTTGTAACATCATGGGCACCAGTCGGCAGCGATAAGTGGGTGAGCCAAAAAGTGCCTCATGCCGATCTGATCACCCAACAGGATAAAGATAGCTACTACGTTGGCTTTTTTGCCTCTCGTAACGCCAAAATCACCGTCAGCCATGCATCTCTGGTGACATCCCCGGCGAATACCGTTGCTTCACAGCCCTATGTTGCCAAAACCTGGCCGGTCGTGATGCAAATCGCCTCAGGCGCAGTAAGCCAGAGCGCAGATTACGTATTGCAGGCCCGGGCCAGTGGCGACGGTAACTTCACGGTTCGTCAGGATGAGGTGACGATTGGGATGAATAAAAAGGTCAAGGCCGGTGAGATGTTTACTCAAGCCGCGACGCTCAAAGAGAAAAGTACCTTTGAGATTGTTTTTACACCCACCAGCAGCCAAAAACCCATCACACAAAGCCTGACGGTTGAACGCAGCCACCGCGTTGAAGGGAGTACGCTACATGTCTCCCCTGAGGGGCTGTCTGACGCGAAAGGGACGCTTGATTCTCCGCTCGATCTCTCCACCGCGGTCGATTTGTTGCCTCCGGGCGGAAAGATTATCTTAGCCGCCGGGGATTATCCGCAAACGGTGATTCAGCTACAGGCCAGCGGGCTCAGAGAAAAGGTAAAAACGCTGCAGGCCGACGACAAGGCGGTTATTCATGGCCTGCTGCTGGATGCAAGCTACTGGCATATCAAGGGTATCTCAATAACAGACAAGAGCCTGCGCATACAGGGCAGCCATAACCTGATCGAGAACGTCACCGCCTACAAAAACGAGGATACCGGGATCCAGATCTCCTCCCCGGACAAAACCGATCGCCCGCTATGGGCCAGCTACAACCGGGTCGTGAACTCAGAATCCTACGGCAATGAGGATCCCGGTAAGATTAACGCCGATGGTTTCGCCGTAAAAATGCGGGTAGGGGAAGGTAATCGCCTGGAAGGCTGCTACTCACACGACAATATCGATGACGGATTCGACCTGTTTAACAAAATCGAAGACGGTGCCAATGGCGTTGTGGTGATCGAGAATTCAATTGCCCGCAATAACACCAGTAACGGTTTTAAACTCGGTGGGGAAGGGCAGCCGGTTGCCCACGAAATACGTAACAGCATTGCTATCGGTAACCATCTGGACGGGTTCACTGATAATTTCAATCCCGGCAAGCTGGTGGTGGTCAATAACGTCGCGGTAGATAACCAGCGCTTTAACTATCTCTTCCGCCCCAGCCCATACGGTAAGCCAGAGACTCAAGGCAACTTCAGCGACAATCTGTCGCTGCGCAGCCAGCCCGGAAAATATGATGATGCCGTTGTCGGGAATATTGAAGATAACAACTACTTTATTCGCGGGGGAAAAAGCGTCAATGCAGAGGGGAAAACCATTCTGAGCACCGATTATCAAACCCTGGCGCTACCGGATCCGCTGCTGCGTCATGCCGATGGCAGTTTTGCTACCGGAGACTTTCTCAACCGTAGATAGCAATATCCGGCTGAGAAAAACACAAAGGCCGCCCTCGGGCGACCTTTTTTGTTCTGCTTCGCACCGCAGGTGTTGTCGTTTTCGTTAGCGGTACAGCGCAAATGCAGAGAGGCTGGCGACTTAGTGATTGAAGGTACCGAAAGTGACGTTCATAGCACTGAAGAAAGCGATGATTTTGTTAAGCAGTTTCATGATGACTTCCTGGATAAAGAATGTGTTCTGGTAAATTTGTTTTGTGATTTACATCACAAAAACAAGTCTACGCTTCATTTTTTAACCGATCAACAAAAATGAGACGCTCATCACAAAAAATTAAAATGCCATTTTAGTTTTGATAAATTTGAAACGAAGCCATAAAAAAAGCCAGCCTGGAAACCAGACTGGCTTTTTAACTTTCAAGCCGGTGTTACATCGCTTTTTTGGTCAACTCGATAACGCGCAGTTTGGCGATCGCTTTGGCCAGTTCCGCGGACGCCTGAGCGTAATCCACGTCGCCGTGAGAGCTGTTAATGTGCTCTTCCGCTTTACGCTTCGATTCCAGGGCTCGCGCTTCGTCGAGATCCTGGCCACGAATTGCCGTATCAGCCAGAACGGTCACGCTACCAGGCTGCACTTCAAGAATGCCGCCAGACAGATAGATAAACTCTTCATGACCGTGCTGTTTAACGATGCGAATCATACCAGGCTTAATGGCGGTGAGCAGCGGTGCGTGACCCGGGTAAATACCCAGTTCACCTTCACTACCCGTTACCTGGATTTTCTCGACCAGACCGGAGAACATTTGCTGCTCCGCGCTGACGACGTCCAGGTGGTAAGTCATTGCCATATCACCCTCCGATTAAGGCGTTAAAGTTTTTTGGCTTTTTCCACGGCTTCGTCGATAGAACCGACCATGTAGAACGCCTGCTCTGGCAGGTGATCGTATTCGCCTTCCATGATGCCTTTAAAGCCACGGATGGTGTCTTTCAGGGAGACGTACTTGCCCGGAGAACCGGTAAATACTTCTGCCACGAAGAACGGCTGGGACAGGAAGCGCTGAATCTTACGTGCGCGAGCTACCACCAGTTTGTCTTCTTCAGACAGTTCATCCATACCGAGGATGGCGATGATGTCTTTCAGTTCCTGATAACGTTGCAGCAGGGACTGTACGCCACGTGCGGTGTCGTAGTGCTCCTGACCCACAACCAGCGGATCCAGCTGACGGCTGGTGGAGTCCAGCGGGTCAACGGCCGGGTAGATACCCAGAGACGCGATCTGACGGCTCAGTACCACGGTTGCATCAAGGTGAGCAAAGGTGGTGGCTGGTGACGGGTCAGTCAAGTCATCCGCAGGGACGTATACGGCCTGTACGGAAGTGATAGAACCGGTTTTGGTGGAGGTGATACGTTCCTGCAGAACACCCATCTCTTCCGCCAGGGTCGGCTGATAACCTACCGCTGAAGGCATACGACCCAGCAGTGCGGATACTTCAGTACCGGCCAGGGTATAACGATAGATGTTATCGACGAACAGCAGAACGTCACGACCTTCGTCACGGAATTTCTCAGCCATGGTCAGGCCGGTCAGAGCAACGCGCAGACGGTTTCCCGGCGGCTCGTTCATCTGGCCATAAACCAGGGATACTTTATCCAGAACGTTGGAGTCGGTCATTTCGTGGTAGAAGTCGTTACCCTCACGAGTACGTTCACCTACGCCCGCAAACACGGAGTAACCGGAGTGCTCGATCGCGATGTTACGGATCAGCTCCATCATGTTTACGGTTTTACCTACACCCGCACCACCGAACAGACCAACTTTACCGCCCTTAGCGAACGGACACATCAGGTCGATAACTTTGATGCCGGTTTCCAGCAGTTCCTGAGAGCTGGACAGCTCTTCATAGGACGGAGCTGCACGGTGAATAGCCCAACGCTCTTCTTCGCCGATGTCGCCTTTCATATCGATCGGCTGACCCAGCACGTTCATGATACGACCCAGCGTTGCTTTACCAACCGGGACTTCGATCGGGTGCTCAAGGTCTTTAACTTCCAGACCACGACGCAGACCGTCGGAAGAACCCATGGCGATAGCACGTACGATACCACCGCCGAGCTGCTGCTGAACTTCCAGCACCAGGCTCTCATTACCATTCTGTACCTCAAGAGCATCGTACACGCGCGGTACGGCATCCTGAGGGAATTCGACGTCAACCACGGCGCCGATTACCTGGACAATTTTTCCAGTAGCCATCTTGAATCCTCTACGAATTAACCTGGTTATACCGCGGATGCACCACCGACGATCTCGGTGAGTTCCTGAGTAATGCTGGCCTGACGAGCTTTGTTGTATACCAACTGCAGCTCTTTAATCAGGCTGCCGCCATTATCGGTTGCGGCTTTCATCGCCACCATACGTGCGGCCTGCTCGCTGGCCAGGTTTTCTACCACGCCCTGATAAACCTGGGACTCGACATAACGACGCAGGAGGGTATCCAGCAGCGCTTTCGGGTCTGGCTCATACAGATAATCCCAGGATTTACGCTTCAGCTCAGCATCTTCTGATGCCGGTAACGGCAGCAGCTGAGTGATGGTCGGAGTCTGGGACATGGTATTAATAAATTTGTTGCTGACAACGTACAGCTTGTCCAGACGGCCTTCATCATAGGCCTGCAACATCACTTTTACCGGGCCGATCAGTTCGGACAGCGATGGGTTATCCCCCATGCCAGTCACCTGGGCGACAATATTGCCACCGACGGAACTAAAGAAAGATACGCCTTTAGAGCCGATCATTGCGATGTCGCACTGAACGCCTTTATCGGACCATACTTTCATATCTGCCAGCACTTTCTTGAACAGGTTAATGTTCAAGCCGCCGCACAGACCACGGTCGGTCGACACCACCAGGTAGCCCACGCGTTTAACGTCGCGTTCTTCCAGGTACGGGTGCTTATATTCCAGATTACCGTTTGCAAGGTGACCAATCACTTTGCGCATAGTATCTGCATAAGGACGGCTGGCCGCCATGCGCTCCTGCGATTTACGCATTTTGGAAGCGGCGACCATTTCCATCGCTTTAGTGATCTTTTGCGTGTTCTGGACGCTTGCGATCTTACTACGTATCTCTTTTGCGCCGGCCATGAACTTCTCCTCAATGCCTTGCGGCCTGCCCTAAGGCAAGCCGCCAGACTTTACCAGGACTGGGTTGCTTTA
Organism: Klebsiella sp. X13; assembly: GCF_003323835.1. Taxonomy (NCBI): domain Bacteria; kingdom Pseudomonadati; phylum Pseudomonadota; class Gammaproteobacteria; order Enterobacterales; family Enterobacteriaceae; genus Klebsiella; species Klebsiella sp. X13. The sequence continues at coordinate 5,379,572 of NZ_CP030874.1, read as the reverse complement.
AAGGAGTCGAGGATGCTTTTCAGCTTGCCTTCGATCTCGTCGTTATAGCCACCGGTCTGGTTAATCTCTTGCATCAGCGGAGCGTGGTCACGGTCAACGTAAGCCAGCAGAGCGGCTTCGAAGCTACCGATTTTCGCCAGTTCCACATCTTCGAGGTAACCGCGTTCAGCAGCAAACAGGACCAGACCCTGCTGTGCTACAGACATAGGTGCATACTGTTTCTGTTTCAGCAGCTCGGTTACTTTCTGACCATGGCTCAGCTGTTTACGGGTTGCTTCATCCAGATCGGATGCGAACTGAGAGAACGCAGCCAGTTCACGATACTGTGCCAGCGCGGTACGGATACCACCGGACAGTTTCTTGATGATCTTGGTCTGAGCAGCACCACCCACACGGGATACGGAGATACCCGGGTTAACCGCAGGACGAATACCGGAGTTAAACAGGTTGGTTTCCAGGAAGATCTGACCATCGGTAATGGAGATTACGTTGGTCGGAACGAACGCAGAAACGTCACCCGCCTGGGTTTCGATAATCGGCAGTGCGGTCAGGGAGCCGGTTTTACCTTTAACTTCACCTTTGGTGAATTTCTCAACGTATTCCGCGTTAACGCGGGATGCGCGCTCCAGCAGACGGGAGTGGAGGTAGAACACGTCGCCCGGGAATGCTTCACGTCCTGGCGGACGACGGAGCAGCAGGGAAACCTGACGGTAAGCAACAGCCTGTTTAGACAGGTCATCGTAAACGATCAGCGCATCTTCGCCGCGATCGCGGAAGTATTCGCCCATTGCGCAACCGGCATACGGTGCCAGGTATTGCAGTGCAGCAGATTCAGAAGCGGTCGCCACAACAACGATAGTGTTGGACAGCGCGCCGTGCTCTTCCAGTTTACGTACCACGTTAGAAATGGTGGACGCTTTCTGGCCGATAGCAACGTAGACGCACTTGATACCGGAATCACGTTGGTTGATGATCGCATCGATTGCCATCGCGGTTTTACCGGTCTGACGGTCACCGATGATCAGCTCACGCTGGCCACGGCCGATTGGAATCATGGCATCGACGGATTTATAACCGGTTTGTACCGGCTGATCGACGGACTGACGTTCGATAACGCCCGGAGCGATAACTTCGATTGGCGAGAAGCCATCGTGCTCAACCGGACCTTTACCGTCGATAGGTGCACCCAGGGTGTTCACCACGCGACCCAGCAGGCCACGGCCAACCGGAACTTCAAGGATACGGCCAGTACATTTAACCTTCATGCCTTCGGCGAGGTCAGCGTACGGACCCATGACTACTGCACCTACGGAGTCGCGCTCCAGGTTCAGTGCGATAGCGTAACGGTTACCCGGCAGGGAAATCATCTCACCCTGCATACAATCGGCCAGGCCGTGGATGCGGATAACACCGTCACTGACGGAAACAATAGTACCTTCGTTGTGAGCTTCGCTCACCACATTGAACTGAGCAATGCGCTGCTTGATCAGTTCGCTGATTTCGGTGGAATTCAGTTGCATGCTCCAGTCCCCTTAAGACTGCAAGACGTCTGCAAGGCGATCAAGACGGCCGCGTACGCTACCATCAATGACCATATCACCCGCACGGATGATAACACCTGCCATAACAGACTTATCGATTTTGCAATTCAGCTTAACTTTGCGTGACAGACGTTTTTCCATCGCGCCGACGATCTTCTCAAGCTGTGCTTCACTCAACTGGGAGGCAGAAATAACATCTACCTCTGCGGTTGCCTCACTGGCAGCGCGCAGGTGAATAAATTGCTCAAGAACATCCGGGAGCACTTGCAGACGACCATTTTCAGCCATAACCCGAATCAGGTTCTGGCCATTTTCGTCCAGTTGCTCACCGCATACCGCAATGAACGCGTCAGAGAGCGTTTCCGGCGCCAGAGCACCGGACAGAAGCTCTGCCATTTGTTCGTTTTTGGTCACTTCAGCGGCAAACGCCAGCATATCCTGCCAGCGTTCAACACTTTTGTGTTCGACGGCAAAGTCAAAAGCTGCTTTGGCGTAGGGGCGAGCTACCGTTACAAATTCAGACATCAGCCCCTCCCTCCTTACAGTTCAGCGACAAGTTTGTCCACGATGTCGCTGTTAGCAGCTTCATCCACGGAACGTTCGATGATCTTCTCGGCGCCAGCAACAGCCAGGATTGCGACCTGCTTACGCAGCTCCTCGCGAGCACGTTTACGTTCGGCATCGATTTCAGCCTGCGCCTGTGCGACGATTTTGGTGCGTTCCTGTTCTGCTTCAGCTTTAGCTTCGTCCAGCATCTGAGAGCGACGCTTGTTCGCCTGCTCGATGATGACCTGAGCTTCCGCTTTCGCTTTTTTCAGCTGGTCGGTCGCGTTGGCCTGTGCAAGGTCCAAATCTTTCTTAGCGCGTTCTGCAGAAGCCAAACCGTCAGAAATCTCTTTCTGACGTTTTTCGATGGCAGCCATTAACGGCGGCCATACGTACTTCATGCAGAACCATACGAAAAGAACAAACGCGATGGCCTGGCCGAGGATTGTTGCGTTCATGTTCACAGCACAATACCTCTTAAATTAACTCTGTGGCTTAGGTTTCTTTCGAACAACTTACTACGCGACAGCAAACATCACGTACAGACCCAGACCTACAGCGATCATCGGGATAGCATCCACCAGACCCATAACGATAAAGAACTGAGTACGCAGCAGAGGAATCAGATCCGGTTGACGCGCTGCGCCTTCCAGGAATTTGCCCCCGAGGATGCCGATACCGATCGCAGCACCGATCGCCGCCAGACCCATCATCACAGCGGCAGCCATGTACAGCAGATCCATATTCAGGTTTTCCATGACAGTCTCCAGTTTGTTTCAGTAAAAACGTAGTATGTTGGTAAAAATCAATGCTCTTCAGATGCCATCGACAGATAGACGATCGTCAGAACCATGAAGATGAAGGCTTGCAGCGTAATAATCAGGATGTGGAAAATGGCCCATGGCACATTCAGAACCCACTGTGACCACCACGGCAGCAGACCAGCAATCAGAATGAAAATCAGCTCACCGGCATACATGTTGCCGAACAGTCGCAGACCAAGTGAAACCGGTTTGGACAGCAGGCTTACCCCTTCAAGGATTAAGTTGACAGGAATGAACGCCCAGTGATTGAACGGCTGCAGCGTCAGTTCTTTAACGAACCCACCCACGCCTTTCATTTTGATGCTGTAGAAAAGAATCAGGATAAACACGCCAAGCGCCATCGACAGGGTGATGTTCACGTCAGCAGACGGAACCACGCGCAGTGCAGGCAGGCCGAAAATGTGTTCGCCGATATACGGAATCAGGTCGATTGGCAGCAGGTCCATCAGGTTCATCAGGAATACCCAGACGAACACGGTGAGGGCCAGCGGAGCAATCAGCTTGCTCTTGCCATGATACATGTCTTTGACGCTGCCATGGACGAAGCCAATGGTCATCTCGATAGCCGTCTGGAGTTTACCAGGAACACCGCTGGTCGCTTTTTTCGCAACGCTACGGAAAATGGTAAGGAACAACAGACCGAGCACCACTGAGAAGAACATGGAGTCAATGTTGAGCGTCCAGAAGGTGGCCGGGGGGTTGTGCGGATCCACCAGCGAGAAAGTACGCAGGTCCAGCTGAAGGTTGTTCAGATGGTGGCCTATGTATTCCTGCGGCGTCATATTTTCTGCAGCCATGATGCCTTTTACCCTTTGTTGTTAATTACAGCTGGTGCCAGAATTTGTACCACCAGCACCAAAACCCACGTCACTATCAGCGGCATGAATACCACTTTGAATACGGCCAGCGCCACCGCGAGGAGGGCAAAGGTCAGCAACACCTTGAAAGCTTCGCCGAAGGCGAAGGTCCAGGCCACTCGGCCTTTAGATGGTGTATGCGCCTGATGACGCCAGGCAAAAATCATAAACAACATGTTTGGCAAAACAACCGCCAAACCTCCGCATACTGCGGAGACGCCCCAGAAGGGGTCTTTTAGGCTGAACAGCAGTCCACTTGCTATTACTGCCAGTAACTGAATAAACAGAAGCTTACGAGCAACGTTTCGACTCAAGAGCGACACAGACATCACGTTTTTACTCCTGCTCCCTTCGAGGTATGTCGCGTGTCGTATAAAACGTCCTTTAAGACGAAGAGTCAAGCATCAAAAAGCGGACAAATTATACGGTGACGCCCCGTGATTTCAAACAATAAGTAGCAAAATAGTGAATAAATGTTTAATTATTTTCCAGCAGGCAACTTTTCCTGCATTTTGCCAATCTGTGAGCCGTCATACGAAACTGCAAATACTGAGAAAACACAGAGATTAAAGCGTGCACCAGATCACATATTAAACATTTTAGAGTAAAGCGAATTAATTCCGCTCATAAATTGTCTGTTTTCATCTTTTTGATATTAAAGATAAAAAATGAGCAGTTTTTATAAAACAACCGCGCATACAATGAAAACCTTTTATTGACATTTATAATAAATATTTAACATCTGTATGCCCTGTCAGTTACTCGATTTTTAGCGTACTGATATTTTCAATGTTGACTATTTTATGGGTTAACCAACCGTTAAAGTTAACTTCGAGATAACCCATAGTAAAAACATGGTTAAAACACGCCGGGAATAGCTCGCAGTGACATTTATTTTTGTAACATGCGGCGGTCTCATTTTTTTCACATTTTTTGATAAAAACTAAATCATTTTTGGCTTAATAACCACCAGGTGACGCTCCCCTTCCAGCTCAGGAACATGCAGCCTGATGATCTCGCTGACGGTGTATCCTTCGGGAAGATTTGCCATTTCATCTTCCTGGGCCACCCCTTTCAACGCATAGAAGCAGCCGGTTTCCGACGGCAGATGATGACACCAGCTGACCATGTCATTCAACGAGGCAAATGCGCGGCTGATGACGCCATCGAACGGCGGCTCAGCGGGGAAATCTTCCACGCGGCTCTGAACCGGGGCGATATTCTCCAGTTTTAACTCATGCTGGACCTGACGAAGAAAACGCACGCGCTTACCGAGGCTGTCCAGCAGCGTGAAATGTGCTTGCGGGAGAACTATCGCCAGCGGGATTCCCGGTAGTCCAGGCCCTGTTCCGACATCGATAAAACGCGTTCCCTGCAGGTACGGCGCAACAACAATGCTATCGAGTATATGGCGAATCAGCATCTCATTCGGATCGCGAACGGAAGTCAGATTGTAGGCTTTGTTCCACTTATCCAGCATGCCAACGTAGGCCACCAGCTGGTTTTTCTGGTGATCGGTGAGCGAAATACCGGCTTCAGCCAGCAGACGAGAGAGTTTGTTGAGCACGTTCAGTACCTGTCCAGAAATAATGAGCCCGGAGGCGATGACGCTTACCGGGCCGGTGAATCAAAAAGGGCGGAGAAGCAGCCTGCTATCCGCAATTCCGCCTGTCAGGGCAATCAGGCGCTACGGCGCAGCATCCCCTGCTTTTTCAGCCAGACCAGCAAAATAGAGATCGCCGCTGGCGTGATGCCGGAAATACGCGAAGCCTGACCGATTGAAGACGGTTTGTGATCGTTGAGCTTGGCAATCACCTCATTCGACAACCCGATCACCTGACGATAATCAAGCGTTGCCGGCAGGATCGTATTCTCATTACGCTGCTGTCTTTCGATCTCTTCCTGCTGACGAGCAATATACCCTTCGTACTTCACCTGGATTTCGACCTGTTCTGCGGCCTGCACATCTTCGAGGCCCGGCGCGAACGGCGACAGCTGAACCAGCTGCTCATAGGTCATTTCCGGACGACGGAGTAAATCTTCTCCACTCGCTTCGCGAGAAAGTGGTGCAGTCAGGTGAGCATTCACTTCTTCCGCACTGTCCGCCGCCGGATAAACCCAGGTGGATTTCAGACGCTGACGCTCCAGCTCAATGCTTTCCAGCTTCTCGTTGAAACGCGCCCAGCGTTCATCATCGACCAGACCCAGTTCACGCCCCTGTTCCGTCAGACGCAGATCGGCGTTATCTTCGCGCAGCATCAGACGATATTCGGCGCGTGAAGTAAACATCCGGTACGGTTCTTTGGTCCCCAGAGTACACAGATCGTCGACCAGCACGCCGAGGTAGGCTTCCGAACGCGCCGGTGCCCATCCCTCTTTTTCCGCAGAGAAACGACCGGCGTTCAGACCGGCAAGCAGCCCCTGGGCGGCAGCTTCTTCGTAACCCGTGGTGCCGTTAATCTGTCCGGCAAAGAACAGACCGTGGATATATTTACTTTCCAGCGTCGGCTTCAGATCGCGCGGGTCGAAAAAGTCGTACTCAATAGCGTAGCCTGGACGAACGATTCTGGCGTTCTCCATGCCTTGCATAGAGCGAACAATTTGCATTTGTACGTCAAACGGCAGGCTGGTGGAGATACCGTTTGGATAAATTTCGTTGGATGTCAGCCCTTCTGGCTCGAGGAAGATCTGATGCTGGTTACGGTCGGCAAAACGCATCACTTTATCTTCGATCGACGGGCAATAACGCGGTCCGATCCCTTCAATCACCCCGGCATACATTGGGCTACGATCGAGGTTATTACGGATCACGTCGTGGGTTTTCTCGTTGGTATACGTGATATAGCACGGTACCTGCTGCGGATGCTGAGACACGTTGCCCATGAACGAGAAGACCGGCATGGGGTTATCACCATGCTGCGGCGCCAGAACGCTAAAATCGATGGTACGGGCGTCAATACGCGGCGGCGTACCGGTTTTCAGGCGGCTGACGCGTAGCGGCAGCTCACGTAAGCGGCGAGAAAGGGGGATGGACGGCGGATCGCCTGCGCGACCACCGCTGTAATTATCCAGTCCGATATGGATCTTGCCGTCAAGGAAGGTGCCGACGGTCAGGACCACCGCTTTGGCGCGGAATTTCAGACCCATTTGGGTAACGGCACCGACAACCCGATCGTTTTCAACAATCAGATCCTCAACCGCCTGCTGGAAGATCATCAGGTTGGGCTGGTTTTCCAGCGCAGTGCGCACCGCCTGACGATAGAGCACGCGGTCTGCCTGAGCGCGTGTCGCCCGTACCGCCGGGCCTTTGCTGGCGTTTAGTATCCTAAACTGAATGCCTGCCTGGTCGATCGCTTTCGCCATCAGTCCGCCAAGCGCATCCACTTCTTTTACCAGGTGTCCTTTCCCAATGCCGCCAATCGCCGGGTTGCAGCTCATCTGCCCCAACGTGTCGATATTGTGTGTCAAAAGCAGGGTCTGCTGACCCATTCGCGCTGCGGCCATCGCGGCCTCAGTGCCTGCATGACCCCCGCCAATGATGATGACGTCAAAAGGATCCTGATAAAACATGGTGGTATGCCTCGCATAAAGCGGTTTGAAAATGGATTGAAGCCCGGGCCGTGGATTCTACTCAACTTTAGTCGATCGAGAAAGCTCCGGGATCTTGAGTATTAAAAAGAAGATCTTTTATTTAGAGATCTGTTTTATTGTGATCTCTTATTAGGATCGAACCTTTCTGTGGATAAGCCGGATCCGCGTTTTAAGATCAAATGCTTAAGAAGGATCACTATCTGTGAATGATCGGTGATCCTGTTCCGTATAAGCTGGGATCAAAATGAAGGGTTATACACAGGTCAAAAAGCAGCCACTGGTTATACGTTGGATAACTACCGGTTGATCAGAGCTTTTAACTGTAGTTATCCACAGAAGATCGGACGATCTTTACAAAACTTAGAGTAAATCTTTCCAGGATCCGACCCAAATCTCAGCCGGATCCTCCGGAATTTCATGTTCCAGGACATTTATCTTCAGCGTTTCGCCGATCTGTTGGGCACCACATGCCTTCAATGCGCTGTCGATTTTGTCGATGGCGCCGCAAAAGGTGTCGTATTCGCGGCTACCAATACCTACGGCGCCAAAACGAACGGCGGACAGGTCTGCCTGCTTTTCCTGAAGCGCTTCATAGAACGGCAGCAGATTATCAGGGATATCGCCCGCACCATGTGTCGAGGAGATAACTAACCAGATCCCTTCAGCCTGCAGATCCTCGATCAACGGACCGTGCTGGATTTCGGTGCTGTAGCCCGCCTCTTCCAGCTTTTCAGCCAGATGCTCCGCTACATATTCCGCACTGCCCAGGGTACTGCCGCTGATAAGCGTAATGTCTGCCATGATCGTCTGCTCAATTATTCAGAGTGGCACATTGTACGCTGTGTGAGAGCTGGGATCTACCTGTGGAAAATGTGGGATTAAAAAAGCCCGATCACGGGCGGATGGTCCGCATGATCGGGTTCTGCAGGGAGATCAGGGTCTCGGTGGACTGAATTTCATCGATTGTTTGGATCTTGTTGATAAGTACCTGCTGCAGGGCATCGATCGAGCGGCACATCACCTTAATAAAGATGCTGTAGTGCCCGGTGGTGTAGTAGGCCTCGGTAACCTCGTCGAGGCTTTCGAGTTTGGCCAGCGCGGAGGGATAGTCTTTGGCGCTTTTCAAAATGATGCCGATAAAGCAGCAGACGTCGTAACCGAGCTGTTTGGGGTTCACGTCGATACGGGCACCGGTGATGATGCCCGCCTGTTTCATCTTCTCCACACGAACATGAATCGTCCCCGGGCTGACGCCAAACTGTTTGGCCAGTTCAGCATAGGCGGTACGGGCATTGGCCATTAAGGCTTCCAGGATGCCGCGGTCCAGATTGTCGATCTGATAATTTTCCATAGGTTTTTCTTATGATGTTTGATGATTCTTTCTATATTAGCCATATATTTTAATGAATCAAAAGTGAACATGGCTTTTTGTTGTTTGATTATTGAATTTGTGGTCGTTTTTGTTGCTTAATCAATATCAACAGGACGCAGGAGTAATAAAAAATGAAAACCGCATACATCGCAAAACAACGCCAGATTAGTTTCGTTAAGTCTCACTTTTCCCGCCAGCTGGAAGAGAAGCTTGGTCTGATTGAAGTCCAGGCACCTATCTTAAGCCGCGTAGGAGACGGGACTCAGGACAACCTGTCTGGTTGCGAGAAAGCGGTTCAGGTGAAAGTGAAAACACTGCCAGACGCCCAGTTCGAAGTGGTTCATTCACTGGCGAAGTGGAAACGTCAAACCCTGGGACAACACGACTTCAGCGCGGGCGAAGGGCTGTACACGCACATGAAGGCCCTTCGCCCCGATGAAGACCGACTGACCGCCATTCACTCCGTTTACGTCGACCAGTGGGACTGGGAACGCGTGATGGGTGATGATGAACGTCATGTCGGCACATTAAAATCAACCGTAGAGGCTATCTACGCCGGGATCAAAGCGACCGAGGCCGCCGTATGTAAAGAGTTCGGCCTGACGCCGTTCCTGCCGGAACAGATTCAGTTTGTCCATAGCCAGACGCTGCTGAGCCGTTATCCGGATCTCGATGCCAAAGGCCGCGAGCGGGCGATTGCCAAAGAGCTGGGAGCCGTATTCCTGATAGGGATTGGCGGTAAGCTTTCTGATGGTCAGCGTCACGACGTTCGTGCGCCGGATTATGATGACTGGAGTACGTCGGTTGAGGAAGGCTTTAGCGGCCTGAACGGCGATATTCTGGTGTGGAACCCGGTGCTGGAAGACGCTTTCGAGCTCTCCTCTATGGGGATCCGCGTGGATGCCGAGGCCCTGAAGCGCCAGCTGGCGATCACCGGTGATGAGGATCGCCTGAAACTGGAGTGGCACCAGGCGCTGCTGCGCGGTGAAATGCCGCAGACTATTGGCGGCGGCATTGGTCAATCCCGTCTTACCATGCTGCTGCTGCAGCTGGATCATATCGGCCAGGTGCAGTGCGGCGTATGGCCGGCGCAGGTTCGTGAGAGCGTGACTTCGCTCCTTTAATTGCCCGGAGAGATCCGTTAACGCCGCCAGCGTCGCAGCAGGCGGCTACGTAACCCGGTATCAAAGCGCCAGATATGATCGAAGATGCGCATTATGCCGGGTTTGCCATGTACAGACATCGCCACCGCATGAAAGCGATGATGATGCTTGCGCTGTAGCTCCCCCACCTTATTGATCACCTCGTCCGGCAGCCGCTGGGCAATAAAATCGGAAATCACCACCGCATCGGCATCGACCCACTGCGGATTTTGCATTCGCTCAATGATCGAACGGAAACAGCTGGCTAAATCCGTACCGCCGCGAAAACGCTGGCTCAGGAAGCGGATCGCCTGCTCCAGACCCTGCGGGCCCGTCAGCTCGTAATGCACGACTTCACTGGAGAAAAGCATAATAAAGCAGCGGCGATTGTCCGCCAGCGCCACCCGCATTAATGCCAGGCAAAATGCCTTGGCGCACTGTTCGTTGAAACCGCCCATCGAGCCGGAAGTATCGACGCAGACGATAAACGGTCCGCGCGGCTGCTCGTCAACATCTTGTCGGGTCACCGGCCGCTCGGTGATTTTTTCCCGCCAGGCGTCGCCATGTAGCCGATAGGTCAGCAGCTGCTTTTCTACCAGCTTGCGATAGAACTCGAATTCCAGTTCAGTGATCCCCAGCGTCGCCAGCTCCGGCGGCAGCAGGCGCAGGATATCGTCGCTCTGTTGTAGGCCATCAACCTGTTCCGGTACCGTTGCCGGCTCACGCACCAGGCTGCGAAAGGCTTCCATCGGCGCATCCTTTTTCGGTACCGATTTGGCTTCCCGCGAGCGGCCTAACTGTTCAGCCAGCTGCATCAGCTCCGGCTGCTGGCTGAGAAAGTCACCGTAGCGAACGATCAGCTGATAGTCACCGCGCTTCAGCTCACCTGCGCTCATATCCCACAGCCGGCCCGCGGCGTTATCGTTTTCCACCAGCACCGGCTCCAGCTGCCCGCTCAGCGTCATCCTCTCCTGGACTTCGCTCAGCAGCTGATCGCGTTCTTCATCCAGTAGCTGCTGGTTGAGTGTGGTTGCCTGCACCACCAGACTCAGACGCCAGCGTTGTAAAAACAGGGTATGTAGTGCGGGCGTGAAGGTCGCATTGTCATCCACCAGCAGCTGCGCCTGGGCTGCAAACGGCGAGTGCAGCTGATGCAGCTGGCCAAGGATCTGCGGGAGCTGCACGATGAACTGCGAGGTGGAGAGCAGCTGCGATCGCTGATAGTGCTGTACTTCAATATCCAGCTCCGGCGGGATCGGCGTCTCTTTGAGTCGTGCTCTGACGGCTTGCCGCCAGCGTGGAATATCGGCGGCGATAATATTCTTCAGGCGCGGAAATTTTTCGAAGAACACGGCAAGCTGAGGAGAGGCCAGCAGCGCCAGCAGCATCTCCTCGATCATCCCCTCTTCGCTGACTGCCAGCATGACATTCAGCATATCCAGCGTCATGGCTGTCGCGCCTGTTTAATCTGCGTGCCGACGTCCTGCAGGCTGGCTTCAATACGTCCTAGCCAGTCACCGGGAATAAACAGACATTTTTGCTGTTCGCTAAAGCGGTTATGTTGCTGGTGCCACTCGTCATCCAGCGCTTCCAGCTGCTGGCGGATTTCTGCCGGCATGTTTTCTTGCGATTCGCTGCCGGGCAACGAAAGACGGGATCCTTGCAGGCTGACGTCGCGCACAACCAGATGCTGGCTGGCATCGACATCGATATTCAGCTGCTGGGCGAAACCAATGCCGTTAAGCTTGCCGCGGATTTCACCGCCTTTTTCCAGCCAGTGCGAAAGCTCTTCGCGGACGAAGGTAATATGAATCACTTCCATATCGTGCAGCTTAAGCGGCTGCTGGAGCAGCAGAGTCAGCGTGGTATCTTTGAGTTCAGACGGTAATTCATAATGCGGCTTACGGCTGAACATCCCGCCGAGGCGCGTGACCTTCAGCGCGGTTTTGTCGCTGTGCTGCTGTTGGATTTGGATGCGTCTTTGGGTTATGGCGCCCAGTTTGGTCAGCATTGCCTGCTGTTGCCAGGCATGGCTGGTCATCAAGGTTTCCAGCTGCTGTGACATCAGATTCATGCTTTCGATATCGTGCCACAGACAATCTTTCAGCAAAATCAGATCGATAGGAGCAATAGTATCCCGGCCGCTGAAGAAGGCGCTGGCCTGCAGCAGACGAATGGCCTTTTTCCAGCGCCGATCCGAGACATAAGGCGAACCCGGTAACGTATCCAGCTGCTGGCGGAGCTGGAAGATAAGCTCAAACACGCTATCCGGAAGCGTCACGGCGCTGATATCCTGCTGCCACTGCCGGAACTCTTCGTCGCTGACCTGCAGGCTGGCGGGGACCGGGTTGCTGTTTTCATCCTGCTGGCTTATCAGCATCGAGCGGAAGTTCGTTTTATCCTGAACCTTATCCAGCCATAAACGGATGAGCATACGGTCGTACAGCGCTTCAAGGCTGCTGTCCGCTTCCGGTAATTCGTTTGAGGCCGCCACCAGCAGGCGCATGGGGATTTTTTCTTCTTTCGCCCCGTTGCGGAAATGACGTTCGTTGATTGCCGTCAGTAAGGTGTTGAGGATCGCCGGCCCGGCTTTCCAGATTTCATCGAGGAAGACAATTTCGGCTTCCGGAAGATAGCCTGTCGTCAGGCGTTCGTAGCGTCCTTCATCCTTCAGCGCCTGGATGGAGAGTGGACCAAAAACCTCTTCCGGAGTGGAAAAGCGGGTCATCAGGTATTCAAAGGCGCGGGCTTGCTGAAAGGCAAATTTGAGGCGGCGGGCGATCAGGCTTTTAGCGATGCCCGGCGGACCGAGTAAAAAAACGCTTTCGCCGCTGAGTGCGGCAAGCAGGCAGAGTCGTATCGCGTGACTGCGTTCGAACAAACCTTTTTCGAGGGAGGCGCTGAGCCGGGAAATTCTTTCTGCCAGTAAATGTGATTGAGCCATAATTGAGTTGCGTGCTTTTTCATGTGTCGTTATTGATCCGAGTATAGATGTTTGATTAGGGATGGTAATAGCCTGAAGAATCGATTTATTTTCTTTGAGTCAGGTTAATATGATGTTCGTTAGGGGTACGATTCAGCAAATAATCGTGCATACTGTGCGCTTTTTGTGGGCCAAGGGACTAGGCACACATTTGTTTTATAAACGAAAAGACTAGTCTATGAGCACTGATAATAAGCAATCGTTGCCAGCAATAACGCTGGCGGCTATCGGCGTGGTATACGGAGATATCGGTACCAGTCCGCTGTATACACTTCGGGAATGTCTGTCTGGTCAGTTTGGGTTTGGCGTTGAACGTGATGCTGTTTTCGGCTTTCTGTCGCTAATATTCTGGCTATTGATCTTTACCGTATCACTCAAATATATCACCTTCGTCATGCGCGCAGATAACGCCGGTGAAGGGGGGATCCTGACGCTGATGTCGCTGGCGGGCCGCAATACGTCCGCGCGAATGACGTCGGTTCTGGTTATTCTTGGCCTGATCGGCGGCAGCTTCTTCTATGGCGAAGTGGTGATTACGCCGGCGATTTCGGTCATGTCGGCTATTGAAGGGCTGGAAATTATCGCCCCTAATCTGGATACCTGGATTGTCCCCATCTCCATTATCGTGCTGACGCTGCTGTTTGCTATCCAGAAGCACGGCACCAGTATGGTCGGCAAGCTGTTCGCGCCGATTATGCTGATTTGGTTCCTGCTGCTGGCGGTACTGGGCGCGCGCAGCATTATCGCCAACCCGGAAGTGCTGCAGGCGCTAAACCCTTACTGGGCGGTTCATTTCTTCCTTGAATATAAAACCGTCTCTTTTGTTGCGCTGGGCGCGGTGGTGCTGTCCATTACCGGTGTTGAAGCGCTGTATGCGGATATGGGGCACTTTGGCAAACTTCCGATTCGCCTGGCCTGGTTCTCGGTGGTACTGCCCTCGCTGGTGCTGAACTACTTCGGTCAGGGAGCGCTGCTGTTGCAGCACCCGGAGGCGATCAAAAACCCCTTCTTCCTGCTGGCCCCTGAATGGGCGCTGATTCCGATGCTGATCATTGCTGCGCTGGCGACGGTTATCGCCTCGCAGGCGGTAATTTCCGGCGTCTTCTCGCTGACTCGCCAGGCGGTTCGTCTGGGATATCTGTCGCCGATGCGGATTATTCACACCTCGGAAATGGAGTCCGGACAGATCTATATTCCGTTCATCAACTGGCTGCTGTATGTCTCGGTGGTGATCGTGATTATCAACTTCGAGCACTCTTCGAACCTGGCGGCGGCGTACGGGATCGCGGTAACGGGAACCATGGTGTTGACCACGATTCTCTTCACTACGGTCGCGCGTAAAAACTGGCGCTGGAATAAGTTCGTTGTCGCGCTGCTCCTTATCGCCTTTATGAGCATTGATTTTCCGCTGTTCTCGGCCAACCTCGATAAGATTGTTTCCGGCGGCTGGCTGCCGTTAACCCTGGGTCTGGTGATGTTCACCGTGATGACGACCTGGAAAAGCGAGCGTTTCCGTCTGCTGCGTCGGATGCATGAACACGGTAACTCTCTGGAAGCGATGATCTCTTCTCTGGAAAAATCACCGCCGGTTCGCGTGCCGGGGACTGCCGTATATATGTCCCGTGCGCTGAACGTGATTCCGTTTGCCCTGCTGCATAACCTGAAGCACAACAAGGTGCTGCATGAACGCGTGATTCTGCTGACGCTGCGTACTGAAGATGCGCCTTATGTGCATAACGTCCGCCGGGTGCAGATTGAGCAAATCTCACCGTCGTTCTGGCGCGTGGTGGCCAGCTACGGCTGGCGCGAAACGCCAAACGTGGAAGAGGTGTTCCACCGCTGCGGGCTGGAAGGCCTGAGCTGTCGGATGATGGAAACCTCCTTCTTTATGTCGCATGAATCGCTGATTATCGGCAAACGGCCATGGTATCTGCGTTTGCGCGGAAAACTGTACCTCCTGCTGCAGCGTAACGCCCTGAGGGCGCCGGACCAGTTTGAAATCCCGCCAAACCGGGTGATTGAACTCGGTACCCAGGTCGAAATCTGATGCTCTGAAGCCCTTCCACGTGAAGGGCTTTTTTTGGTTTTTTGCCCCGCTTCACTTTTCCTTCCCGGCGTTTGCGAAACGTTTCGATGGCGATCACATTTCTCTCTTCTGGTGATGGTTTTTCGCGCGTGTATTGACAATACTTGCGACAGCGAAACGTTTCGCTAATGGAGCAAAAGAGAAAAATGAAAAAAGGCACCGTACTTAACGCTGATATTTCTTCGGTTATCTCCCGCCTGGGTCATACCGATACGCTGGTGGTCTGCGATGCCGGTTTACCGGTTCCCCGCAGCAGCGCGCGCATCGATATGGCATTAACCCAGGGCGTTCCCTCATTTATGCAGGTTCTGGAGGTGGTGACGGCGGAAATGCAGGTTGAGGCGGCGATCCTGGCGGAAGAGATAAAAACTCATAATCCGCAGCTCCATGCGACGTTGCTCACTCACCTTGAGCTGCTGCAGCAACACCAGGGAAACACCATTGAAATTCGTTACACCAGTCATGAGCAGTTTAAAAAACAAACCGCAGATAGTCAGGCGGTGATTCGCAGCGGGGAGTGTTCCCCGTATGCGAACGTTATTCTCTGTGCCGGCGTGACGTTCTGAGGTCGCCGATATGGAAGCCTTATTGCAATTAAAAGGGATCGATAAAGCGTTCCCTGGCGTTAAGGCGCTCTCCGGCGCCTCGCTCAATGTCTATGCTGGCCGCGTGATGGCGCTGGTCGGCGAAAACGGTGCTGGCAAATCCACCATGATGAAGGTGCTGACCGGGATCTATACTCGCGATGCCGGCTCGCTGTTGTGGCTCGGCAAAGAGATCACCTTCAACGGACCGAAATCCTCCCAGGAAGCCGGTATCGGCATTATTCACCAGGAACTCAATCTGATCCCACAGCTGACGATCGCGGAAAACATTTTCCTCGGTCGTGAGTTCGTGAACCGGTTTGGCAAAATCGACTGGAAAACAATGTATGCCGAAGCCGACAAACTGCTGGCAAAGCTGAATTTACGCTTTAACAGCCAGAAGCTGGTGGGCGATCTGTCGATTGGCGATCAGCAGATGGTTGAAATCGCCAAGGTGCTGAGCTTTGAGTCGAAGGTCATCATTATGGATGAACCAACGGACGCATTGACCGATACCGAAACGGAATCTCTGTTCCGCGTCATCCGCGAGCTGAAAGCGCAGGGGCGCGGAATTGTCTATATCTCTCACCGTATGAAAGAGATCTTCGAGATTTGCGATGATGTGACGGTCTTTCGCGACGGGCAGTTTATCGCCGAGCGCGAGGTAGCCAGTCTGAATGAAGATCTGCTGATCGAAATGATGGTTGGCCGCAAGCTGGAAGATCAGTACCCGCACCTGGATAAAGCGCCCGGTACGGTTCGTCTGAAGGTGGACAATCTGTGCGGACCGGGCGTTGAAAATGTGACCTTTTCCCTTCGTCAGGGCGAAATTCTCGGCGTCGCCGGGCTGATGGGGGCCGGACGTACGGAGTTGATGAAGGTGCTGTACGGCGCGCTGCCGCGCACCAGCGGTTCCGTCACGCTCGACGGCCATGAAGTGGTGACCCGTTCCCCTCAGGATGGTCTGGCAAACGGGATTGTCTATATTTCCGAAGACCGCAAGCGCGATGGCTTAGTGCTCGGTATGTCGGTGAAAGAAAACATGTCGTTAACGGCACTGCGCTATTTCAGCCATGCTGGTGGCCGCCTGAAACACAAAGATGAGCAGCAGGCGGTGAGCGATTTTATCCGCCTGTTCAATGTGAAAACGCCGTCAATGGAACAGGCAATAGGTCTGCTCTCCGGCGGTAACCAGCAAAAAGTGGCCATCGCCCGCGGGCTGATGACGCGGCCGAAGGTGCTGATCCTTGATGAACCGACCCGCGGCGTGGACGTGGGGGCGAAGAAAGAGATCTATCAGCTGATCAACCAGTTTAAAGCCGATGGTCTGAGCATCATTCTGGTCTCTTCGGAGATGCCGGAAGTGCTGGGCATGAGCGATCGCATCATCGTGATGCATGAAGGGCATCTCGGCGGTGAGTTCACACGCGAGCAGGCCACCCAGGAAGTATTGATGGCTGCCGCTGTGGGCAAGCTTAACCGTGTGAATCAGGAGTAAAAAAGATGACAACCCAGGCTGTTACTGGTCGCCGCTATTTCACAAAAGCATGGCTGATGGAGCAAAAGTCGTTGATTGCCCTGCTGGTGCTGATAGCGATTGTTTCGACCATGAGCCCCAACTTTTTTACCGTTAATAACCTCTTCAATATTCTGCAGCAGACGTCGGTCAACGCCATTATGGCCGTCGGAATGACGCTGGTCATTCTGACCTCGGGGATCGACCTGTCCGTCGGCTCCCTGCTGGCGCTGACCGGCGCGGTTGCGGCATCGATTGTGGGGCTGGAGGTTAATGCGCTGGTGGCGATTGCCGCGGCGCTTGCTTTAGGCGCGGCAATTGGCGCAGTGACCGGCGTGATTGTGGCGAAAGGGCGTGTTCAGGCCTTTATCGCTACCCTGGTGATGATGTTGCTCCTGCGCGGGGTGACGATGGTCTACACCAACGGTAGTCCGGTGAACACCGGGTTTACTGATAACGCCGACCTGTTTGGCTGGTTTGGTATCGGGCGCCCGTTAGGGGTTCCGACGCCGGTGTGGATTATGGCAATCGTCTTTCTGGCGGCCTGGTACATGCTGCACCATACGCGGCTGGGTCGTTATATTTATGCGCTGGGCGGTAACGAGGCGGCAACCCGCTTATCCGGCATCAGCGTCAATAAAGTAAAAATCATCGTCTATTCGTTATGCGGCCTGCTGGCTTCGCTGGCGGGGATTATCGAAGTGGCGCGTCTCTCTTCCGCGCAGCCGACGGCGGGGACCGGCTATGAACTGGATGCTATCGCGGCGGTCGTGCTCGGCGGCACCAGTCTGGCGGGTGGTAAAGGCCGTATTGTCGGTACCTTGATTGGTGCGTTGATCCTTGGCTTCCTGAACAACGGTTTGAATCTATTAGGCGTTTCATCCTATTACCAGATGATCGTGAAAGCGGTGGTAATTTTGCTGGCGGTGCTGGTAGACAACAAAAAGCAGTAACTAAGAACTCTACAGGACATCTTAACTATGAATATGAAAAAACTGGCGACCCTGGTCTCTGCTGTGGCTCTCAGCGCAACCGTCAGCGCCAACGCGATGGCCAAAGACACTATCGCCCTGGTGATCTCTACTCTGAATAACCCGTTCTTTGTTTCTCTGAAAGATGGGGCGCAGAAAGAAGCTGACAAACTGGGTTACAACCTTGTCGTACTGGATTCGCAGAACAACCCGGCGAAAGAGCTGGCGAACGTGCAGGATTTAACGGTACGTGGCGCGAAGCTGCTGCTGATTAACCCTACCGATTCTGATGCAGTAGGTAACGCCGTGAAGATGGCTAACCAGGCGAAGATCCCGGTGATTACCCTCGACCGTCAGGCTTCGAAAGGCGACGTCGTCAGCCATATCGCGTCTGATAACGTGCTGGGCGGTAAGATGGCCGGCGACTACATTGCGAAGAAAGCCGGTGAAGGCGCGAAAGTGATTGAACTGCAGGGTATTGCAGGGACCTCCGCAGCTCGTGAACGTGGTGAGGGCTTTAAGCAGGCCGTTGCCGCGCACAAATTCAATGTGTTGGCCAGCCAGCCGGCGGACTTCGACCGAACCAAAGGTCTGAACGTCATGCAGAACCTGCTGACCGCCCATCCTGATGTGAAAGCGGTGTTTGCGCAGAACGATGAAATGGCGCTGGGTGCGCTGCGCGCATTACAAACGGCAGGCAAATCCGATGTGATGGTGGTTGGATTTGACGGTACTCCGGATGGCGAAAAAGCCGTAAATAGTGGCAAACTGGCAGCGACCATCGCTCAGTTGCCAGAGCAGATCGGCGTGAAAGGCGTGGAGACTGCTGATAAAGTGCTGAAGGGTGAGAAAGTGGATGCCAGCTATCCGGTTGAGCTGAAGCTGGTCATTAAGCAGTAATATGCGATTCGGCTCGGAAACGATCCGAGGGACAATATAAAAAAGAAAAGCAGGGCATGCGCCACCGGAGTCCGGTGGCGCGCTTTCCCGGGAACAGAAATAATGAAAACCGCAGGCAAACTTGTCGTCCTTGGCAGCATCAATGCCGATCACATTCTTAACCTTGAATCTTTCCCGACGCCGGGCGAAACCGTCACCGGTCATCATTATCAGGTGGCTTTCGGCGGTAAAGGGGCTAACCAGGCCGTCGCCGCCGGGCGAAGCGGCGCGGATATTGCGTTTATTGCCTGTACCGGTGATGACGATATCGGCGAACGCGTTCGCCGCCAGCTGGAGCGCGATCGTATCGATGTTGCGCCGGTGCGTGCGGTCAACGCTCAATCGACCGGCGTGGCGCTGATTTTTGTTAACGCCGAAGGTGAGAATGTCATCGGTATTCATGCCGGAGCTAACGCCGCGCTCTCTGTCGAGCAGGTTGAGGCGGAAAAAGCGCGTATTGCGGGTGCTCAGGCGCTGCTGATGCAGCTGGAGTCACCGCTGGAAAGCGTGCTGGCGGCGGCAAAAATCGCCCATCAGCATCAGACCACCGTTGTGCTCAACCCGGCACCGGCGCGCCACCTGCCAGATGAGTTGCTTTCGCTGATAGATATTATTACGCCTAACGAAACCGAAGCAGAGAAGCTGACCGGCATCCGCGTTGAAAACGATGACGATGCGGCTAAAGCTGCCCGTGTGTTGCATGAAAAAGGCATTGGTATCGTGATGATTACGCTTGGCAGCCGGGGCGTATGGGTCAGCCATGACGGTCAAGGCCGTCGGGTTCCCGGTTTTAAAGTTCAGGCCGTCGATACCATTGCCGCTGGCGATACCTTTAATGGCGCCTTTGTGACGGCCTTACTGGAAGGAACCGCGCTGGACGAAGCGATCCGTTTTGCCCATGCCGCGGCAGCGATTGCCGTTACCCGCAAAGGCGCACAGCCTTCCGTACCATGGCGCGAAGAAATCGACGAGTTTTTACGTCAACAGGGGTAACGTTTGGCTACCATGAAGGATGTAGCCCGCGAGGCGGGCGTTTCCACTTCAACAGTTTCTCACGTCATTAATAAAGATCGCTTCGTCAGCGAGGCGATTACCGCCAAAGTTGATGCGGCGATTAAAAACCTTAACTATGCGCCGTCTGCGCTGGCGCGTAGCCTCAAATTAAACCAGACCCGGACCATTGGCATGCTGATCACCGCCAGTACCAATCCGTTTTATTCGGAACTGGTGCGCGGCGTGGAGCGCAGCTGTTTTGAGCGTGGTTATAGTCTGGTGCTGTGTAATACCGAAGGCGATGAGCAGCGTATGAACCGCAATCTTGAGACGCTGATGCAAAAACGCGTCGACGGTCTGCTGCTGCTGTGTACCGAAACGCATCAACCTTCACCGGAAATTATGCAGCGCTACCCGTCAGTCCCTACGGTGATGATGGACTGGGCGCCGTTCGACGGCGATAGCGATCTGATTCAGGACAATTCGCTGCTGGGCGGCGATATGGCAACCCAATATCTGATTGATAAAGGATATACCCGCGTGGCCTGCATTGCCGGGCCGCTGGATAAAACGCCGTCGCGCCTGCGCCTGGAGGGATATCACGCGGCAATGGCGCGCGCCGGGCTTCCGGTGATGGAAGGTTATGTCATTACCAGTGATTTCGAATTTGGCGGCGGATTTAGCGCTATGCAAAAGCTGCTCGCCTTACCCGAGCGGCCGCAGGCGGTGTTCGTCGGCAACGACGCGATGGCCGTTGGGGCCTATCAATCGCTGTATCAGGCCGGGTTACGAATTCCGCAGGATATGGCGCTGGTGGGGTATGACGATATCGAACTGGCGCGCTATATGACGCCGCCGCTGACCACTATCCATCAGCCGAAAGATGAACTGGGCGAACTGGCCATCGATGTGCTGATTCATCGCATGGCCGATCCGGGTCAGAAGCAGCAGCGCGTTCAGCTCACCCCGGAACTGGTCGTTCGCGGCTCCGTCTAACGCTTGTGCCGCTCCTTAATCAGGTTGCGGCCGTCTTTCGCTCTTAACAGCATAAATGTCAGCGCCGAAACCACGGTAATCGCCCCCATCGTAATAAAGGTATAGTGGAACTGCTCAACGGTACTGGCGCTGTCGAACCCTTCATAAAAACGTAGCACTGCGGCGCTAATGGCGACGCCGAGGCTAATGGATAGCTGCTGCGTCACGGCCAGCAGGCTATTGCCGCTGCTGGCGTTATCATCGGTCAAATCGGCCAGCGTGATGGTATTCATCGATGTGAACTGGGTAGACATCGCCATCCCCAGCACAAACAGCGGTAGCAAGAGCATCCAGACAGGCATTGCCGGAGACTGGAATGAGAACTGGGCAATCATCAGTCCGATAAAAATGGTGACGCCGACCAGGGTTTTCCGATAGCCGAGCCAGCGTAAAATCTGCGTCACGGTCGATTTCGCGATAATCGACCCGATGGCGGTGGGGGCTATCATGCAGCCTGCGACGATCGCCGGATAGCCAAAACCGACCTGCAACATCAAGGGCATCAGAAACGGCACGCAGCCTGTTCCCAGACGCGTCGCCAGATTACCGGCAATACCGACCGAAAAGGTGCGCGTTTTAAATAAAGAAAGCGAGATCAGCGGAGTCGGGTGGCGGCGTGCGTGGCGGATATAGGCCAGCAGCAGGATGACGCTGAGGGCAATGACCGAAAGGGCTATCCAGGTTGCGACGATTTTCTCGCCAAACAGTTCGATGCCGCTGGAAAACAGTACCAGGCTCAATCCAAACAGCAGAAAACCGGTGGTATCGAAACGCCGGCGCGGGGTGGTGAAATCCGGCATATATTTGCGCGCGTAAAGTATCCCGATAATGCCGATAGGAATATTAATGAGGAAAATCCAGTGCCAGCTGGCCCAGGTAACCAGCACGCCGCCGAGCACCGGCCCAAGAATAGGGCCAACAAGGCCGGGCATAGTGACGAAGTTCAGTACGGGGAGCAGTTCGCTGCGCGGGTAGGCTCTTAATAATGCCAGGCGCGCCACCGGCATCATCATGGCGCCGCCTATCCCCTGAATCACGCGAAAGATAACCAGCTCCATTAATGAACTGGAGAGGGCGCAGGCCAGTGATCCGAGCGTAAACAGGCCGACGGCAATGATAAACACCTTACGGGTGCCGAAGCGGTCAGCTAACCAGCCGCTGACCGGGATAAGCATAGCGACCGTTAATGTGTAGCTGATGATGGCGGACTGCATGGCCAGCGGTGAACGGTTAAGGCTATGCGCAATGGCGGGAAGGGCGGTGTTGAGAATGGTGGCATCCAGCGCCTGCATAAAAAAAGCCATGGCTGCAATCCACGGCAGTCCGGCCATACTGCGCCCTTTTTTTTCGCTCATGCGGAACCCTTGTTACTTGCCTGAATGGTTTGGTGCGCTCAATAACGTCTGGCAGGCGCTTAGCGCGCGCGGGCCATCGCTATCCTGGATAGCGTCGACAATGGCCTGGTGGAGATCCAGCTTAACCACTTCGTTCTGAGTAATAGAGGTGAAATAGGTGTGGTAGACCGAATGAAACAGAGATGCGAAAGCGATCAGGAACGGATTTCCGCTCATTTCATAGATGTGCTCATGCCAGGCCATATCGACTTCTATCCAGCGTTCGCGCAGAAAGCGTTTTTTTAACTGGCCCATCTCTTCCATTAAGGTATTGAGCTCGGCCTTTTGCTCCGCGTTACCGAAGGTGGCTGCCAGAAAACAGGCCTGAGGCTCCAGGCTACTGCGCATAACCAGGAAATGGCTCACCACCTCTTCAAAGTTATCTTCCGTTAACCACCATGAGAGCAGCTCCTTGTCGAGGAAGTTCCAGCTACTGCGTGGCATGACTCGGGTGCCGATACGCGGGCGCGGCAACAGCATCCCTTTGGCGGTAAGCGTCTTAACCGCTTCGCGTACCGCGGTGCGACTCACGCCAAACTGTTCCCCCAATTCCATTTCGCCTGGAAGAATACTTTCCGGCGGGTATTCGCCGGTCAGGATTTTTTGAGCCAGTTTCTCTGCTAATACCCAGGAGATGTTCTTTTGTGCCGCCAGTTGCTGTGCGCTTAAAGACATATATGCCGTTCCTTTCTCTTTTTATCTGTATCAGTATGCCATCTGGTGGACTATTTCGTTGGTTAAAACAGCAAAACGCTGATTTTTTGCCACGTCACGGGCTGATTTGGTGAAAAAAGAGACGGTTGAAAAGTTTTTTTAAAACAGGGCTTGTCAACGTCTCAGAACTCCCTATAATGCGCCTCCACTGACACGGAACAACGGCTTACAGGCCGCCGGGTTAGCGGGGTTCAGCGATGAACGCCAACAGAGAAAAGCAAAAATAAATGCTTGACTCTGAATGAGGAAAACGTATTATACGGGACCTCGCGACAGAGCGCTCAGCGCCGTCGCACTGCTCTTTAACAATTTATCAGACAATCTGTGTGGGCACTCAAAGTGACATGGATTCTTAACGTCCTCGGACGAAAAATGAATACCAAGTCTCTGAGTGAACACGTAATTCATTACGAAGTTTAATTCACGAGCATCAAACTTAAATTGAAGAGTTTGATCATGGCTCAGATTGAACGCTGGCGGCAGGCCTAACACATGCAAGTCGAGCGGTAGCACAGAGAGCTTGCTCTCGGGTGACGAGCGGCGGACGGGTGAGTAATGTCTGGGAAACTGCCTGATGGAGGGGGATAACTACTGGAAACGGTAGCTAATACCGCATAACGTCGCAAGACCAAAGTGGGGGACCTTCGGGCCTCATGCCATCAGATGTGCCCAGATGGGATTAGCTAGTAGGTGGGGTAATGGCTCACCTAGGCGACGATCCCTAGCTGGTCTGAGAGGATGACCAGCCACACTGGAACTGAGACACGGTCCAGACTCCTACGGGAGGCAGCAGTGGGGAATATTGCACAATGGGCGCAAGCCTGATGCAGCCATGCCGCGTGTATGAAGAAGGCCTTCGGGTTGTAAAGTACTTTCAGCGAGGAGGAAGGCATTAAGGTTAATAACCTTAGTGATTGACGTTACTCGCAGAAGAAGCACCGGCTAACTCCGTGCCAGCAGCCGCGGTAATACGGAGGGTGCAAGCGTTAATCGGAATTACTGGGCGTAAAGCGCACGCAGGCGGTCTGTTAAGTCAGATGTGAAATCCCCGGGCTCAACCTGGGAACTGCATTTGAAACTGGCAGGCTTGAGTCTTGTAGAGGGGGGTAGAATTCCAGGTGTAGCGGTGAAATGCGTAGAGATCTGGAGGAATACCGGTGGCGAAGGCGGCCCCCTGGACAAAGACTGACGCTCAGGTGCGAAAGCGTGGGGAGCAAACAGGATTAGATACCCTGGTAGTCCACGCTGTAAACGATGTCGACTTGGAGGTTGTTCCCTTGAGGAGTGGCTTCCGGAGCTAACGCGTTAAGTCGACCGCCTGGGGAGTACGGCCGCAAGGTTAAAACTCAAATGAATTGACGGGGGCCCGCACAAGCGGTGGAGCATGTGGTTTAATTCGATGCAACGCGAAGAACCTTACCTACTCTTGACATCCAGAGAACTTAGCAGAGATGCTTTGGTGCCTTCGGGAACTCTGAGACAGGTGCTGCATGGCTGTCGTCAGCTCGTGTTGTGAAATGTTGGGTTAAGTCCCGCAACGAGCGCAACCCTTATCCTTTGTTGCCAGCGATTCGGTCGGGAACTCAAAGGAGACTGCCAGTGATAAACTGGAGGAAGGTGGGGATGACGTCAAGTCATCATGGCCCTTACGAGTAGGGCTACACACGTGCTACAATGGCATATACAAAGAGAAGCGACCTCGCGAGAGCAAGCGGACCTCATAAAGTATGTCGTAGTCCGGATTGGAGTCTGCAACTCGACTCCATGAAGTCGGAATCGCTAGTAATCGTAGATCAGAATGCTACGGTGAATACGTTCCCGGGCCTTGTACACACCGCCCGTCACACCATGGGAGTGGGTTGCAAAAGAAGTAGGTAGCTTAACCTTCGGGAGGGCGCTTACCACTTTGTGATTCATGACTGGGGTGAAGTCGTAACAAGGTAACCGTAGGGGAACCTGCGGTTGGATCACCTCCTTACCTGAAAGAACCTGCCTTTGTAGTGTCCACACAGATTGTCTGATGAAAAATAAGCAGTAAAAAATCTCTGCAGGCTTGTAGCTCAGGTGGTTAGAGCGCACCCCTGATAAGGGTGAGGTCGGTGGTTCAAGTCCACTCAGGCCTACCAAATTCGCTACCGTGCTGCGTTATGGCGACACTCACATACTTCAGTATGCTTCGTATCACCATGCCTTGCCCGATATCGAATTACGGTAAACAGAGAGAAACATTACGATGGGGTTATAGCTCAGCTGGGAGAGCGCCTGCCTTGCACGCAGGAGGTCTGCGGTTCGATCCCGCATAGCTCCACCATCCTTTACTGCTGCACAACAAGAAAACTTCAGAGTGTACCTGAAAAGGTATGCTGCGAAGTTTTGCTCTTTAAAAATCTGGATCAAGCTGAAAATTGAAACGACACACTGTTTCCTTTCTCCGTAATAAGAGAGGAAAAGCGGTGTGTTCGAGTCTCTCAAATTTTCGCAACGCGGACTGTTTTACGAAACAGCTTCGGGTTGTGAGGTTAAGCGACTAAGCGTACACGGTGGATGCCCTGGCAGTCAGAGGCGATGAAGGACGTGCTAATCTGCGATAAGCGTCGGTAAGGTGATATGAACCGTTATAACCGGCGATTTCCGAATGGGGAAACCCAGTGTGATTCGTCACACTATCGTTAAGTGAATACATAGCTTAACGAAGCGAACCGGGGGAACTGAAACATCTAAGTACCCCGAGGAAAAGAAATCAACCGAGATTCCCCCAGTAGCGGCGAGCGAACGGGGAGGAGCCCAGAGTCTGAATCAGCGCGTGTGTTAGTGGAACGGTCTGGAAAGTCCGGCGGTACAGGGTGATAGCCCCGTACACTAAAATGCACACGTTGTGAACTCGAAGAGTAGGGCGGGACACGTGGTATCCTGTCTGAATATGGGGGGACCATCCTCCAAGGCTAAATACTCCTGACTGACCGATAGTGAACCAGTACCGTGAGGGAAAGGCGAAAAGAACCCCGGCGAGGGGAGTGAAAAAGAACCTGAAACCGTGTACGTACAAGCAGTGGGAGCCTACTTGTTAGGTGACTGCGTACCTTTTGTATAATGGGTCAGCGACTTATATTCTGTAGCAAGGTTAACCGTATAGGGGAGCCGCAGGGAAACCGAGTCTTAACTGGGCGTTAAGTTGCAGGGTATAGACCCGAAACCCGGTGATCTAGCCATGGGCAGGTTGAAGGTTGGGTAACACTAACTGGAGGACCGAACCGACTAATGTTGAAAAATTAGCGGATGACTTGTGGCTGGGGGTGAAAGGCCAATCAAACCGGGAGATAGCTGGTTCTCCCCGAAAGCTATTTAGGTAGCGCCTCGTGAATTCATCTTCGGGGGTAGAGCACTGTTTCGGCTAGGGGGTCATCCCGACTTACCAACCCGATGCAAACTACGAATACCGAAGAATGTTATCACGGGAGACACACGGCGGGTGCTAACGTCCGTCGTGAAGAGGGAAACAACCCAGACCGCCAGCTAAGGTCCCAAAGTCATGGTTAAGTGGGAAACGATGTGGGAAGGCACAGACAGCCAGGATGTTGGCTTAGAAGCAGCCATCATTTAAAGAAAGCGTAATAGCTCACTGGTCGAGTCGGCCTGCGCGGAAGATGTAACGGGGCTAAACCATGCACCGAAGCTGCGGCAGCGACACTATGTGTTGTTGGGTAGGGGAGCGTTCTGTAAGCCGTTGAAGGTGGCCTGTGAGGGTTGCTGGAGGTATCAGAAGTGCGAATGCTGACATAAGTAACGATAAAGCGGGTGAAAAGCCCGCTCGCCGGAAGACCAAGGGTTCCTGTCCAACGTTAATCGGGGCAGGGTGAGTCGACCCCTAAGGCGAGGCCGAAAGGCGTAGTCGATGGGAAACAGGTTAATATTCCTGTACTCGGTGTTACTGCGAAGGGGGGACGGAGAAGGCTATGTTAGCCGGGCGACGGTTGTCCCGGTTTAAGCATGTAGGCGGGAAGTTTAGGTAAATCCGGACTTCTGTTAACGCTGAGGTGTGATGACGAGGCACTACGGTGCTGAAGTAACAAATGCCCTGCTTCCAGGAAAAGCCTCTAAGCATCAGGTAACAACGAATCGTACCCCAAACCGACACAGGTGGTCAGGTAGAGAATACCAAGGCGCTTGAGAGAACTCGGGTGAAGGAACTAGGCAAAATGGTGCCGTAACTTCGGGAGAAGGCACGCTGATGGTAGGTGAAGCGACTTGCTCGTGGAGCTGAAATCAGTCGAAGATACCAGCTGGCTGCAACTGTTTATTAAAAACACAGCACTGTGCAAACACGAAAGTGGACGTATACGGTGTGACGCCTGCCCGGTGCCGGAAGGTTAATTGATGGGGTTATCCGTAAGGAGAAGCTCTTGATCGAAGCCCCGGTAAACGGCGGCCGTAACTATAACGGTCCTAAGGTAGCGAAATTCCTTGTCGGGTAAGTTCCGACCTGCACGAATGGCGTAATGATGGCCAGGCTGTCTCCACCCGAGACTCAGTGAAATTGAACTCGCTGTGAAGATGCAGTGTACCCGCGGCAAGACGGAAAGACCCCGTGAACCTTTACTATAGCTTGACACTGAACATTGAGCCTTGATGTGTAGGATAGGTGGGAGGCTTTGAAGTGTGGACGCCAGTCTGCATGGAGCCAACCTTGAAATACCACCCTTTAATGTTTGATGTTCTAACGTAGACCCGTGATCCGGGTTGCGGACAGTGTCTGGTGGGTAGTTTGACTGGGGCGGTCTCCTCCCAAAGAGTAACGGAGGAGCACGAAGGTTAGCTAATCCTGGTCGGACATCAGGAGGTTAGTGCAATGGCATAAGCTAGCTTGACTGCGAGCGTGACGGCGCGAGCAGGTGCGAAAGCAGGTCATAGTGATCCGGTGGTTCTGAATGGAAGGGCCATCGCTCAACGGATAAAAGGTACTCCGGGGATAACAGGCTGATACCGCCCAAGAGTTCATATCGACGGCGGTGTTTGGCACCTCGATGTCGGCTCATCACATCCTGGGGCTGAAGTAGGTCCCAAGGGTATGGCTGTTCGCCATTTAAAGTGGTACGCGAGCTGGGTTTAGAACGTCGTGAGACAGTTCGGTCCCTATCTGCCGTGGGCGCTGGAGAATTGAGGGGGGCTGCTCCTAGTACGAGAGGACCGGAGTGGACGCATCACTGGTGTTCGGGTTGTCATGCCAATGGCATTGCCCGGTAGCTAAATGCGGAAAAGATAAGTGCTGAAAGCATCTAAGCACGAAACTTGCCCCGAGATGAGTTCTCCCTGACCCTTTAAGGGTCCTGAAGGAACGTTGAAGACGACGACGTTGATAGGTCGGGTGTGTAAGCGTAGCGATACGTTGAGCTAACCGATACTAATGAACCGTGAGGCTTAACCTTACAACGCCGAAGCTGTTTTGGCGAAGAGACGAATGTTCAGCTTGATTACAGATTCATCATCACGCAGGAATGCGGGGTGAAAACAGAATTTGCCTGGCGGCGATAGCGCGGTGGTCCCACCTGACCCCATGCCGAACTCAGAAGTGAAACGCCGTAGCGCCGATGGTAGTGTGGGGTCTCCCCATGTGAGAGTAGGGAACTGCCAGGCATCAAATCAGTAAAAAGCCCATCCTGACGGATGGGCTTTTTGCGTTTTTATCGTTATTTATACGCAACGCCTAATCTCGCAGGAATAACGCAGAACGGGCGCTATATTACGCCCATTGCTGAAATACTCACTGCCATTGAGCTTCTGCCAACCAGCGTAGAATAAACGCCGCGATCTGCGGAATATCGTTTAAATCTAACTGCGGGAGTGATGTCTCTAATGGAGTATCGCTGACTACCGCAATCACATGCTCATCCAGGACGAGCTCCTCGACACGATGCCCACCCTGTTGCCGAAAAAGCAGGAGCTTCGCTACCGGCTCATGCTTAAACCCTTCAACCAGAATCAAATCCAGCGTTGATGCATCCATCCTGCTAACCAGCCAGGCTAAATCCACCTCTTCTTCATCCGGCGTTTCAGTCATTAGCGCCCAGCGTTGTGAACTGGCGACAATCGTTTGAGCTGCCCCGGCTTTACGCAATTCATAGCTGTCCTTACCCGGCAGATCGACATCCATATTATGATGGGTATGCTTGATCAAACCCGGACGCAGGCCAGCAGCACACAATGCGGGGATTAATTTTTTTAACAGCGTTGTTTTACCGGTACCACTCCAGGCGGAAATGGCGAGAACGGGGATCATGATTGCTCCTGTATACCCTGCAAGTCATCAAGGGTATTGACGTTAATAAAGGCCGGGCGGACATCGCTGAAATCAACGCGATGCCCGCCGCTGTTGCGCATAAAAGCCATCACGCGTCGTTCGCCTGCGGCAAGATATGCCGCCAGATCGGGCATTAAACATCGATGCATCAGGGTAATAGCGGGATGATCGCGTTCTCCGTCGTAAACCCAGACGACGGGAGCGGTCTGTTTCTGCTGTATAAAGCGCTCAACCAGGAATGAGGGGATAAAGGGGGTATCGCAGGGACAGAAGAGGAACCATTCGCTCTGTGTCTGCTGCATCACGGATAGCATACCGGCTAATGGCCCCGGGAAGTCAGAGAGACTGTCGGAATACACCGGATACCCGCTTTCATACCAGCGTTCCAGATTACGGTTGGCACTGATAACCAGGTGGGTCACCTGAGGAGACAACGCATCTGCAACATGGCGCCATAATGGCTTACCATCGAGTAGCTGCAATCCCTTATCCGCACCTCCCATCCGCGTGGCCCTTCCGCCTGCTAATATAACGCCGGTTATGACCTCGCCTTGCATATCAATATCGCCTCTTTCATTGTGGGATTGACCCTGTTAAGTTGTCGCTATCAAGAGTAAGGAGCATGACCATGAAATGTAAACGTCTGAATGAAGTAATTGAACTCCTCCAGCCAGCCTGGCAGAAAGAGCCGGAGCTGAACCTGATGCAATTTTTGCAGAAACTCGCAAAAGAGGCCGGTTACGACGGCGAGCTGGTCGATCTTTCCGACGATATCCTGATTTATCATCTGAAAATGCGTGATTCGGCAAAAGAAGCCGTTATTCCTGGTATTCAGAAAGATTACGAAGAGGATTTCAAAACGGCCTTATTGCGCGCTCGCGGTGTGATTAAAGAGTAAAAGGTTGTAAGTGCTGCCGCGGAACGAGTTATGAGATGATATCCTGAACTATTCCTAAGATTATCGGATGTCAGGATGCACGATAAGGCTTTTAATTTTCAGACGCTAAACCCGGATACCATCATCGATGGGCTATTCGATCTGGGGATGCGAGTGGACTCCGGGCTCACTCCGCTTAACAGCTATGAAAACCGCGTTTACCAGTTTCAGGACGAAGACCGCCATCGCTATGTGGTGAAGTTCTATCGTCCTGAACGTTGGTCTGCCGAACAGATCCTCGAGGAACACCAGTTTACCCTTCAGCTCAAGCAGGATGATGTTCCTGTTGCTGCGCCATTATTTTTCAATGACAGTACTCTTCATCAGCATCAGGGCTTCTATTTTGCCGTGTTCCCCAGCTTAGGTGGGCGTCAGTTTGAATCGGATAACCTCGATCAAATGGAGTCCGTCGGCCGTTATCTGGGGCGCTTGCACCAGACCGGGCGCAAAGCGCGTTTTGTCGCGCGCCCTGAGATAGGCGTGAATGAGTATTTGTTCGCGCCGCGGGACGTTTTTGAACACTCAACGCTGATCCCCTCAGCTCTGAAGAAGGACTTCCTCCGCGCCGCAGATAAGCTGATTGCTGCCGTTATCGCTCAATGGCACGGCAACGCGGACATTCTGCGTCTGCACGGCGATTGTCATGCCGGTAATATTCTCTGGCGCGATGGTCCGCTTTTTGTTGATTTAGATGATGCCCGCAACGGTCCGGCCATCCAGGATCTGTGGATGCTGCTGAACGGTGATAAAGCCGAGCAGCGAATGCAGCTGGAGATGATTGTTGAAGCTTATGAAGAATTCAGTCCGTTCAATTCAGACGAAATCGCCCTTATCGAACCTTTACGCGCCATGCGGTTAGTTTATTATCTGGCATGGTTGCTCAGGCGCTGGGACGATCCTGCTTTCCCTATTAATTTCCCCTGGCTTACCGGGGAAGATTACTGGCGGGGGCAGACAGCAACTTTTCTTGAGCAGGTGAAGGTTCTGCAAGAACCCCCTCTTCAGTTAACGCCAATGTATTAATCAGATATTTCCAGGAGAGACGTAAACATGAAAAAAATTTGGCTGGCGCTGGCTGGTATGATTCTGGCTTTTAGTGCTTCTGCGGCCCAGATCACCGACGGTAAGCAGTACATCACCCTTGATAAGCCCGTAGCCGGCGCGCCTCAGGTTCTTGAGTTCTTCTCGTTCTACTGCCCGCACTGCTATCAGTTTGAGGAAGTGCTGCACGTTTCTGATAACGTGAAGAAAAAGCTGCCGGAAGGCGCCAAAATGACCAAGTACCACGTTGAATTCCTCGGACCTTTGGGTAAAGACTTAACCCAGGCATGGGCCGTCGCGATGGCGCTGGGCGTTGAAGATAAGATCACCGTGCCGATGTTTGAAGCGGTACAGAAGACCCAGACCGTGCAGACCGTGGCGGATATTCGTAAAGTCTTCGTTGACGCTGGCGTGAAAGGCGAAGACTACGATGCGGCATGGAATAGCTTTGTCGTGAAATCCCTGGTTGCTCAGCAGGAAAAAGCGGCTGCTGACTTCCAGCTGCAGGGCGTACCGGCAATGTACGTCGACGGCAAATATCAGCTGAACCCGCAGGGAATGGATACCAGCAATATGGACGCCTTTGTCGCCCAGTATGCGGATAGCGTTAAGCAGCTGGTTGAGAAGAAGTAAAAAAAAAGCCGGTCACTGACCGGCTTTTTTCATATCTCTCTTAAACCGCCAGTGGAGGTGGCATGGTTATCAGGTTCAATGCTCTTCGCGTCCTTTTGTCCGCATGATTTCCGTCAGCTGACAGTCTTTCTCTTCCCACAGTTCATTCAACCAACGCTGGAAACGGCGCTTAAAGTTTTTGTCATTCACGTAGTCGCCGTGCAGATCTTCCGCCACGGGAATGAGATTAACGCGAACAACAATACGCGTCAGTCGACCGCTTAACATATCGTAAAATGGCCTCTGGTTGTTCTCCGGATAGCAAAGCGTGACGTTCAACAGCTTATCGAACTGAGCACCGAGCACGTTCAACGCCATCGCGATACCTGCGGCCTTCGGTGGCAATAAATTGCGATAAGGTGAACGAGTTTGCCGCTGCTTATCTTCGGTAAAACGCGAACCTTCTACAAAATTGACGATGGTCGTCGGATGCGAGCGAAATTTCTCGCAGGAGCGGCGAGTGGTTTCAACATCTTTACCGCGACGCTCAGGATGGCGAATTAAATAGCCTCGCGAGTAGCGACGCATAAAGGGCATATCCAGCGCCCAGCAGGCAAGCCCGATAAAAGGTACCCACGCCAGCTGTTGCTTAAGGAAGTACTTATTCATAGGGATATGCTTGCGAAACAACACGCAGAGCACCACGATATCCGCCCAGCTGTGATGATTGCTGATAAGCAGATACCAGTTTTTCTTGCTCAGCCCTTCAAGACCTTGCACGTCCCACGTCAGTCTGGGATTCAGATAGAGCAGCAGTGCCAACCCTTCGCACCAGCAATACATCATGAAATTGCAGAAACGGGAAATCGCACGCCATACCGCAGGGATGGGGACAAGAAGTTTAATCAGCCCGGCGATGATTATCGGTACGGAACAGATAATGGTGACTAAGATGGTAAGGGCGATACTCAGCGGAAGTGTTATTGCAGCGAGTAATCTCGACATAGTTAGTTTATTCAGAAAGTTAGGCTGATAAAGAGCGCAGTTAAACCGTGCAAGAGGCTGATTTTACCAGAAAACGCAGCAAATGACGGGTCTTACCAGAACAGAAAAAACGGCGGATCTTATATCCACATGGAACATTGAGTCATTAGAAAGGTATTAAAAGCAAGGATCAATCATTAACTTTATGATAAATAAACTTAAATTATGTTTTTTGTTATTTTATTTCAGACCAGACAGCTATCCTTATAAAACTATGCACAAAGTTATCCACAGATATTACTGCCGCACGATCGACCGGATCAACGAATCTTTTTGGTGAAATGCGGGAAAAATTCAGGTTTTCAGGCCTGTCTGTGGCATCCTTTACCCATAATCTGATAAACAGGCACGGAAATTATGGTTCAGATCCCAGAAAACCCACTTATCCTCGTTGACGGCTCCTCTTACCTCTACCGGGCGTATCACGCTTTCCCGCCGCTGACTAACAGCGCCGGAGAACCGACAGGCGCTATGTATGGCGTGCTGAATATGCTGCGAAGCCTGATCCTCCAGTATCAACCCACGCACGCCGTTGTGGTTTTTGATGCCAAAGGGAAAACTTTCCGTGACGAACTGTTTGAGCATTACAAATCCCATCGTCCGCCGATGCCGGACGATCTGCGGGCGCAGATCGAACCGCTGCATACTATGGTGAAAGCGATGGGGCTGCCGCTGATGGCTGTGCCTGGCGTCGAAGCGGACGATGTGATCGGAACTCTGGCGCGCGAAGCAGAAAAAGCGGGTCGCCCGGTGCTCATCAGTACCGGTGATAAAGATATGGCGCAGCTGGTCACGCCGGGAATTACCCTGATTAATACCATGACCAATACCATTCTTGGCCCGGAAGAAGTAGTGACGAAGTACGGCGTTCCGCCAGAGCTGATTATTGACTTCCTGGCGCTGATGGGCGACTCCTCCGATAACATTCCAGGCGTACCCGGCGTGGGCGAGAAAACGGCCCAGGCGCTGCTGCAGGGGCTGGGTGGGCTGGATACGTTGTACGCTGAGCCAGAAAAAATTGCCGGTTTGACTTTCCGCGGCGCCAAAACGATGGCGGCAAAACTGGAGCAGAATAAAGAGGTGGCCTACCTCTCGTATCAGCTGGCGACGATTAAAACCGACGTCGAGCTGGATCTGAGCTGTGAAGAGCTGCACGTGCTGCCGCCGGCGGCGGATGATCTGTTGGCTCTGTTCAAAAAATATGAATTTAAGCGCTGGATCACCGATGTTGAATCCGGCAAATGGATGCAGTCAAAAGGCGTTAAGCCAGCTGCAAAACCGGCTGAAGCGGCGGCAGTAGCGGAAGAAGAAGCCGAGGTGGTAGCGACACTGTCTGCGGAAAACTACGTCACTATTCTTGATGAGCAGACGCTGATCGAATGGATCGAGAAGCTGAAAAAAGCGCCGCTGTTTGCGTTTGATACCGAAACGGACAGCCTGGATAATATCTCCGCCAATATGGTCGGCCTGTCGTTTGCCATTGAGCCCGGCGTTGCAGCCTATGTACCGGTTGCGCATGATTATCTCGATGCACCGGATCAGATCTCCCGCGAACGCGTACTGACGTTGTTGAAACCTCTGCTGGAAGACGAGAATCTGCTGAAGGTCGGGCAAAACCTGAAATATGACCGCGGAATTCTGGCGAACTATGATATTGAGCTGCGCGGCATCGCTTTTGACACCATGCTGGAATCCTACATTCTTGATAGCGTGGCGGGCCGCCATGATATGGACAGCCTTGCCGACCGCTGGCTGAAGCATAAAACGATTACCTTTGAAGAGATTGCAGGCAAAGGTAAAAATCAGCTCACCTTTAACCAGATCGCGCTGGAAGAAGCCGGCCGCTACGCGGCGGAAGATGCCGACGTCACTCTGCAGCTGCACCTGAAGATGTGGCCGAAGCTGCAGCAGCATGAAGGTCCGCTGAATATCTTTAAGCATATTGAGATGCCGCTGGTACCGGTGCTCTCTCGCGTGGAACGTAACGGCGTCAACATTGATCCGGCTGTACTGCACGCTCATTCGCAGGAGATCGCCAGGCGCCTGATCGAACTGGAACAGAAAGCCTACGAGATCGCTGGTGAAGAGTTCAATCTCTCTTCACCCAAACAGCTTCAAACTATTTTGTTTGAAAAACAAGGCATTAAACCGCTGAAGAAAACACCGGGCGGCGCGCCTTCAACCTCCGAGGAAGTGCTCGAAGAACTGGCGCTGGACTATCCGCTACCGAAAGTTATTCTCGAATATCGCGGACTGGCGAAGCTGAAGTCGACATATACCGACAAGCTACCGCTGATGATTAACCCCAAAACCGGCCGCGTGCATACCTCTTATCACCAGGCGGTAACGGCGACGGGGCGTCTCTCCTCCACCGATCCTAACCTGCAGAACATTCCGGTGCGTAACGAAGAGGGGCGTCGTATTCGTCAGGCATTTATCGCGCCGCCGGATTACCTCATCGTCTCTGCCGACTACTCGCAAATTGAGTTGCGCATTATGGCGCATCTGTCGCGTGACAAGGGGCTGCTGACCGCGTTTGCGGAAGGTAAAGATATCCACCGCGCAACGGCGGCAGAGGTCTTTGGCCTGCCGCTGGAGAGCGTAAGCAGCGAGCAGCGTCGCAGTGCCAAGGCGATTAACTTTGGTCTGATTTATGGCATGAGCGCATTTGGCCTCGCACGGCAGCTCAATATTCCGCGCAAAGAAGCGCAGAAATATATGGACCTCTATTTTGAGCGCTATCCGGGCGTCCTTGATTACATGGAGCGTACCCGGGCACAGGCAAAAGAGCAGGGCTATGTCGAAACGCTGGATGGCCGTCGCCTTTACCTTCCGGACATCAAATCCAGCAACGGCGCCCGTCGTGCCGGCGCCGAACGTGCGGCGATCAACGCCCCGATGCAGGGGACGGCGGCTGACATTATCAAGCGCGCAATGATCGCCGTTGATGAATGGCTGCTGACCGAGAAGCCGCGGGTGCGGATGATCATGCAGGTGCACGATGAACTGGTCTTTGAAGTGCACAAAGATGACCTTGATGCCGTGGCGAAAAAGGTGCACGAACTGATGGAGAACAGCACCACGCTGGCGGTACCGCTGCTGGTGGAAGTAGGAAGCGGAGAAAACTGGGATCAAGCGCACTAAGTATTCAGTGGATAAGGTGATTTTCTGTAAGTAAGCAACATAACTTATAGCGTTTTGTGATGATCATTTGAATTTGCTATGTAAAGAGTGAAAAAAAACTACAAAAAGTGCTTTCTCCGTAACCGAAAGAAGAGTAGAGTTAATGACGTAGGGTACAGAGGTAAGATGTTCTATCTTTCAGACCTTTTACTTCACGTAATCGGATTTGGCTGAATATTTTAGCCGCCCCGGTCATTTATGACCGGGGCGTTTTTTATTGCGCGAAAGAAAATTTTGGCGGACTGCGGTGGGCTGATGATGCAGCCCGGATAAGGCGTCAGGCGCCGCTATCCGGGAAAACAACGGCGACTACTCTCCGTCGGCGATCTCTTCCTGAGGAGGGA
This sequence comes from Klebsiella sp. X13, assembly GCF_003323835.1. Classification (NCBI taxonomy): domain Bacteria; kingdom Pseudomonadati; phylum Pseudomonadota; class Gammaproteobacteria; order Enterobacterales; family Enterobacteriaceae; genus Klebsiella; species Klebsiella sp. X13. The sequence goes on along the minus strand of NZ_CP030874.1, from coordinate 5,343,028 downwards.
TCTCATTAAACCAGCTGTCGAGCTTCTGACGCAGCTTATCCACGCCTGTTTTTTTCAGCGAAGAGAAGGGTTCAACCTGCACATCGCCGTTAAAGGCAAGAACCGCTTCACGCACCATATTCACCTGCGCTTTACGTGCGCCGCTGGCCAGCTTATCGGCTTTGGTGAGCAGAACCAGAACCTGGATATCGCTTTCTACCGCCCATTCAATCATTTGCTGATCGAGGTCTTTCAGCGGATGACGGATATCCATCAGCACCACCAGTCCTTTCAGGCACAGACGTTTCTCCAGGTATTCACCCAGCGCGCGCTGCCATTTGATCTTCATCTCCTCCGGGACCTGAGCGTAGCCGTAACCCGGCAGGTCGACCAGGCGTTTGCCTTCGGCGACTTCAAACAGGTTGATTAGCTGGGTGCGGCCAGGGGTCTTAGAAGTACGCGCCAGGCTTTTCTGGTTGGTGAGCGTATTCAGGGCGCTGGATTTCCCCGCATTTGAGCGACCAGCAAAGGCAACTTCGATACCCGTATCGGATGGAAGATGGCGGATATCGGGTGCGCTGGTGACAAAATGCGTCTGTTGATAGTTCCAGTTAGTCAAGACTGTCGTCTCCGTTAAATAAGGCTATGGCGGGGATTATACCTGAACAGCAGAAAAAGGCTGTTTTTACCGCATCCTCTGTCGTAAGTAAAAACCCCTCTCTTTGTGAGACATTGTCCATTCAATGTCGAGGCAATCGATGAGAAACAACGGGGGTTGGTCGTGTTAACACATTAAAAATCATACAATTAACACTATAGAACAATCTTAAATAGCCATTTTTACTCTGAGGGTTGGTTGTAGGATGGGATTAAAACGGTAAAGTAAGGGGCACAGGCAAGGAAGCCGACAGGATAGTGACTCAGGATGAGTTGTCAGGAGCGCCAGGGGGGCGAAGACCCGGGATTAATGTCAGGATGACCAACGTCTGGAGACGTTTTAACAAGGAAAAGGACATAACAGGGACTGTTATTGGCTAAAGGAAAGACAGGGTGCGTCGTGAGCTAACAGGGAAAGTGGAAACCCGCTAAGGGTTATCAGTGAGGAAAAAGGCGGCAGAGTAATCTGTCGCCTTTTTTCTTTGCTTGCTTTCTGCTAGATTCCGCCTCAATTCTATACTGAAGAAAACGAATCTGAAGATTACCTATATGAAAAAACCGACATCCGTACCCCGTGGCAAAACGCATCGCAAGACACGTGAAGAAATGAATCAGGAATCCCGCGATCGCAAACGCCAGAAGAAACATCGTGGTCACGCGGCAGGAAGTCGCGCAACCGGCGGTGATGCCGCGTCATCCGGCAAAAAACAGAGCCAGCAGCAAGATCCGCGTATTGGGAGTAAAAAACCGATTCCGCTGGGCGTGACTGAAAGCACCCCGGCTACTAAGCAGCACAAACCGAAGAGCGAGAAACCTATGCTTTCACCACAGGCTGAGCTGGATTTGCTGGAAAACGATGAGCGCCTGGACGCGCTGCTGGAACGTCTGGAAGAGGGGGGCACCCTGAATGCTGAAGAGCAGTCGTGGGTCGATGCCAAACTCGATCGTATTGATGAGCTGATGCAGCAGCTTGGCCTGTCCTACGATGATGACGAGGATGAGGAAGAAGAAGAGCGTCAGGAAGATATGATGCGTCTGCTGAAGGGTGGAAACTAACGTTTGCACTCAATCGGATTCCCGGTCCTGCTTATAACCCTTTTGGTTGTATGTTATCTGCTGTGGTTATTCGTTAAACTACGACGGTTGTCGCGGCGTCAGAAATGGCTGCGCAACCGGCTCATCACCCGAGGTGCGGTTGGGCCGGGGCGGCGTACCCGCCGACGGCACCATCGGAAGGAGTGAGCATGTCTGTGCAGTTAATCGACTGGGATCTGGCCCTGATCCAGAAATATAACTATTCGGGGCCGCGTTATACCTCATACCCCACCGCACTGGAGTTTTCACCTGAGTTTGGTGCGGCAGAATTTGACGAGGCGGTAGCTCGCTACCCGCAGCGTCCGCTATCGCTGTATGTGCATATTCCGTTTTGTCACAAGCTCTGCTATTTCTGCGGCTGCAACAAGATTGTGACTCGCCAGCAGCATAAAGCCGACCAGTATCTGGATGTGCTGGAGCAGGAAATTATTCATCGCGCGCCGCTCTTTGCCGGGCGTCAGGTGAACCAGCTGCATTGGGGCGGCGGTACCCCCACCTACCTGAATAAAGTGCAAATCAGCCGCTTAATGCAGTTGCTGCGCAGCCATTTCAATTTTAACGCCGATGCAGAGATCTCGATTGAAGTCGATCCGCGCGAAATTGAACTGGATGTCCTGGATCATCTCCGATCGGAAGGCTTCAACCGGCTGAGCATGGGCGTGCAGGACTTCAATAAAGAGGTTCAGCGGCTGGTTAACCGCGAGCAGGATGAGGCGTTTATCTTTGCCCTGCTCAACCACGCGCGTGAGATTGGTTTTACCTCGACGAATATCGATCTGATTTACGGCCTGCCGAAACAAACGCCGGGGAGTTTTGCCTTTACGCTGCAAAAAGTGGCCGAGCTCAACCCCGATCGTCTGAGCGTATTCAACTATGCGCATCTGCCGACGCTCTTTGCCGCTCAGCGTAAAATCAAAGAGGCCGACCTGCCTTCGGCGGAACAGAAGCTCGATATCCTGCAGGAGACGATTGCCTCCCTCACCGACGCCGGCTATCAGTTTATCGGTATGGATCACTTTGCCCGTCCGGATGACGAGCTGGCCATTGCTCAGCGCGACGGCGTCCTGCACCGCAATTTCCAGGGTTATACCACCCAGGGCGATACCGACCTGCTGGGGATGGGGGTGTCGGCGATCAGCATGATTGGCGACTGCTACGCGCAGAACCAGAAAGAGCTGAAGCTTTACTATCAACAGGTGGATGAAACCGGAGATGCGCTCTGGCGCGGCATCGCGCTGACCCGCGATGACTGTATTCGTCGTGACGTTATTAAGGCGCTGATTTGCCAGTTCCATCTCGATTTCTCTGCGGTAGAAACGCGGTGGGAACTGGATTTCCAGCGTTATTTTGCCGACGATCTGGCGCTGCTGGCACCGCTGGCAAAAGATGGGCTGGTGGATGTGGATGACAAGAGCATTCAGGTGACGGCGAAAGGCCGTCTGCTGATTCGCAACATCTGCATGTGCTTTGATGCCTATCTGCGTCAGAAAGCGCGGATGCAGCAGTTCTCTCGCGTCATTTAACTCTGCAATGCCGGGCGGCACTTCGTTTGCCCGGCCGACGGATTCTGTAGGCCCGGTAAGCATAGTGCCACCGGGCATGACATTTACTCCATTCCTAACTCTTTCAGCTTGCGCGTTAGCGTATTACGTCCCCATCCTAGCAGTCGCGCGGCTTCCTGCTTATGCCCTTGCGTATGACGCAGGGCAGTAGTCAGCAGCGTCCGCTCCATCTCCGGCTGCGCTTCAGAAAGCAGGTTTTGATGACCGGAACGCAGAGCGCGGTCGGCCCACTGCCCCAGTAACGTTGCCCAGCTGTCCGGCTGCATATGCGTCGGGCTATCGGGAATTGCGGTTTCAAACAGTTCGCTGGGAAGATCCTGCGTCAGAACCTCCTGGCCTGCTGCCATCACCGTCAGCCAGCGGCAGGTGTTCTCCAGCTGGCGGACGTTACCAGGCCAGGCTAAACGGGTGAGCGCGGTTTCCGTCTCCGGATGCAGCTGCTTGGCTTCGACCCCCAGTTCGCGGGCGGCAATTTGCAGGAAGTGCCGCGCCAGGCGGGGAATATCTTCCCGGCGCTCGCGCAGCGGCGGGAGATGAACGCGAATCACGTTCAGGCGGTGGAACAGGTCCTCACGGAACTTTCCTTCCTGCACACGCTGCTCAAGGTTCTGGTGGGTTGCCGCAATAATTCGCACGTCTACCTTCACCGGCGCATAGCCGCCAACGCGATAGAACTGGCCATCGGCCAGAACGCGCAGCAGGCGCGTCTGCACATCGAGCGGCATATCGCCGATCTCATCGAGGAACAAAGTCCCGCCGTCAGCCTGCTCAAAACGTCCCTGACGCACGGTATTGGCGCCGGTAAATGCCCCTTTTTCGTGACCGAAAAGCTCAGATTCGATCAGGTCTTTTGGGATAGCAGCCATATTCAGTGCGATAAACGGCGCTTTTGCCCGCGGGCTATGGCGGTGCAGGGCGTGCGCAACCAGCTCTTTACCGGTACCGGATTCACCGTTGATCAATACGCTGATTGATGAACGCGACAGGCGCCCGATGATGCGAAAGACGTCCTGCATCGCCGGCGCTTCGCCGATGATATCGGCCGTCGGGCTGGTTATCGTGATATTGCGCGGCTGCTGCTGCTCCTGATAGTGGCTGATAGCGCGATCGACCAGAGCGACCGCTTCATCAATATCAAAAGGTTTGGGCAGATAGTCAAAGGCACCTTGCTGATAGGCGCTGACCGCGGCGTCCAGATCCGAATGCGCGGTCATTATGATGACCGGAAGCATTGGGTGACGCTGTTTAATTTGTTTCAGTAACGCCAACCCATCCATTCCCGGCATCCGGATATCAGATAACAGTACATCCGGGGTTTTGGTGGTGAGTGCCTCAAGCACCTCGTTGCCGCTTTCAAACGTTGTACAACTTAAGCCTGCTCCGGTGAGCGCGCGTTCAAGCACCCAACGGATGGAGCTATCGTCATCAACGATCCAGGCTATCCCTCGTTGCATAAACACCTCTACTTCCGAATAGGCAGGTACACCGAGAATTCGGTATGTCCTGGCCAACTGGTAAATTCAATTTTGCCGGAGTGCTGATCGATAAGACTGCGGGCAATGGAGAGCCCCAGACCGGTACCGCCTTCGCGACCGCTAACCATGGGATAGAACAGCGTATCCTGTAAGTGGGACGGAATTCCCGGGCCGTTGTCCTCAACGTCAATCCGCGCGGTGAGGCGGTAACGTACGCCGTGCAGCGTCAGCTGAAAGGCGGTTCGGGTACGTAGGATGATCTCGCCACCTTCTGGCCCCAGCGCCTGCAGCGCGTTGCGTACGACATTCAGCAGAACCTGTTCGATCTGGTCCGGGTCATGAGGAAGTTCCGGCAGGCTCGGATCGTAATCGCGGACCAGTTTGACGTTATCCGGCAGTTCCATCGAGACCAGCTTCACAACCCGTTCGGCGACCTTATGGATGCTTTCGGTCACGTGCATCCCTGGATGCTGCGGCCCCAGCAGGCGGTCGACCAGATTTCTTAAGCGATCGGCCTGTTCAATAATAACGTTGGTGTATTCCATCAATGCCGGGTCAGGCAGCGCTTTACTCAGCAATTGCGCAGCGCCTCTCAGGCCGCCTAAAGGGTTCTTGATCTCATGGGCCAGCCCGCGAACCAAATCCCGAGCCGCGATTTGCTGGGCGTGCTGCAGTTGCTCCTGGCTCAGGCGTCGCTGGTTATCCATCGGAGCCATCTCCAGCAGGATATAGCCTTCAGGCAGGCGCTGTGCCGTCAGAGACAGGATATGCGAGCGGCCATCGATAACCAGCGTCACTTCGTTGTCGGTAAAGCCCTGGCCCGCCAGCAGGCTTTCCTGCATCAGGCCGATATTCAGTGAAAAGTAGCTCAACAGTTCCGGAAGCGGCGTGCCAAAGAGCTTACGTGAACTTTGCGCCAGCAGCTGCTGCGCGGCCGGGTTCGCGTAATGCACCGCCAGGTCGTCATCGACCAGTAAGATACTGTTGATTAAAGAGTTAAGGATCTGCCCAGCATCGGGCTGAGTGCCTGTTGCCATCTGACAGTCTCCTGAAAAGAGTGCACTATTTTAGTGCAGTATAGCTTTTTATAGGTAAAAAGCGCATGAGATCAGAGTGTTGGTGGAGAAAAAAGCCCATCCTGAGATGGGCTGAAAGTTTCCACGGCAACAAAATATCCACGGTACCCCACGCCACAACACGGAATACCGGGGATTTACAGCAAAATCAGACGCTGTAGTACAGCTCGAATTCAACCGGGTGCGGAGTCATACGTACGCGGTCGTTTTCTTCAATACGCAGGGCGATGTAAGCATCGATAGCGTCGTTGGTGAACACGCCGCCAGCGGTCAGGAACTCACGGTCAGCGTCCAGCGCGTTCAGTGCTTCTTCCAGAGAGCCTGCAACCTGTGGGATCTCTTTCGCTTCTTCCGGCGGCAGGTCGTACAGGTTTTTGTCCATCGCTTCGCCCGGATGGATTTTGTTCTTGATACCGTCAAGGCCTGCCATCAGCAGTGCTGCGAAGCACAGGTACGGGTTAGCCGCCGGGTCCGGGAAGCGCACTTCGATACGGCGTGCTTTCGGCGAGGTGACTACCGGGATACGGATGGAAGCGGAACGGTTACGGGCAGAGTAAGCCAGCATGACCGGTGCTTCGTAACCCGGGACCAGACGCTTGTACGAGTTGGTGGTCGGGTTTGCCAGGGCGTTGATCGCTTTAGCGTGCTTGATAACGCCGCCGATGTAGTACAGCGCTTGTTCAGACAGGCCTGCATATTTGTCGCCAGAGAACAGGTTAACGCCGTTCTTGGACAGAGACATGTGGCAGTGCATACCGGAACCGTTGTCACCGAACATTGGCTTCGGCATGAAGGTCGCGGTTTTACCGAAACGGTGCGCAACGTTGTGCACAACGTATTTGTAGATCTGAATTTCGTCCGCTTTTTTGGTCATGGTGTTGAAACGGGTCGCGATTTCGTTCTGACCCGCGGTAGCCACTTCGTGGTGGTGAGCTTCAACAACCAGGCCCATCTCTTCCATGATCATACACATGGTAGAACGGATGTCCTGAGAGGAGTCAACCGGCGGAACCGGGAAGTAACCGCCTTTCACGCCTGGGCGGTGGCCTTTGTTACCACCTTCGTATTTGGTGGAGGAGTTCCATGCGCCTTCGATGTCGTCGATAGCAACGTGGGAGCCAGAAATAGAGGCACCGAAACGGATATCGTCGAACAGGAAGAACTCTGGTTCTGGCCCGAACAGAACGGTGTCCGCCAGACCGGTAGAGCGCAGGTATTCTTCCGCGCGTTTGGCGATGGAGCGCGGGTCACGGTCGTAGCCCTGCAGCGTGCCTGGTTCCAGGATATCACAGCGGATGATCAGCGTCGGTTCTTCATAGAACGGGTCGATCAGCGCAGTGGTCGCATCCGGCATCAGAACCATGTCAGATTCGTTAATACCTTTCCAGCCACCAATCGAGGAGCCATCAAACATTTTGCCTTCTTCGAAGAATTCGGCATTTACCTGATGAGAAGGAATTGTGACGTGCTGTTCTTTACCTTTGGTATCGGTGAAGCGCAGATCGACAAACTTCACTTCGTGCTCGTTCAGCATCGTCAAAACGTGTTCAGCGGACATACTTAAACTCTCCCGGATTGGTCATTGTCGTCGTGGTAACGAAAACTTTTTAACTGCTTAATGTGGCGTTGTTGCCTTAAAAAAGATAAAGCGAAATCTGTGCCAACTTTTAAATTGCCCCCAAAAGGCGTTATCATGCACTCCATCGTGCAAAAGGGCTGCACCATTATGAATGCATTGCACCAATATAGTGCAATTGTGTGAACATTGGGCACTAATTTGGTGCAATTGACCTTGAATAACCCTTTTAACGCTCCGTGAAAGCGATCACAAAGAAACTCTGCAATACTTGTTTGTGGAGGATGTTTGTGATCCTGTTTTGTACTGCGATTAATCCGTGTACAATAACGCGCTATTTCTAATGCCTGAGGCAAAGTTGTGATCGAAAATTTGCGTAATATCGCCATCATCGCGCACGTTGACCATGGTAAAACTACCCTGGTTGATAAGCTGCTGCAGCAATCCGGTACGTTCGACGCGCGTGCCGAAACTCAAGAGCGAGTGATGGACTCCAACGATTTGGAGAAAGAGCGCGGGATTACCATCCTCGCGAAAAACACCGCCATTAAATGGAATGACTACCGTATCAACATCGTTGATACCCCTGGGCACGCCGACTTCGGTGGTGAAGTTGAGCGTGTAATGTCCATGGTTGATTCCGTTCTGCTGGTTGTTGACGCAATGGATGGCCCAATGCCGCAGACGCGCTTCGTAACCAAGAAGGCATTTGCTCATGGCCTGAAGCCCATTGTTGTCATCAACAAAGTTGACCGTCCTGGCGCGCGTCCTGACTGGGTTGTCGATCAGGTATTCGACCTGTTCGTTAACCTCGACGCGACCGACGAACAGCTGGACTTCCCGATCGTTTACGCTTCTGCGCTGAACGGTATTGCGGGTCTGGATCACGAAGATATGGCTGAAGATATGACTCCGCTGTATCAGACCATCGTCGATCGTGTTCCGGCACCGAACGTTGACCTTGACGGTCCGCTGCAGATGCAAATCTCCCAGCTGGATTACAACAACTACGTTGGCGTCATTGGCATCGGCCGCATCAAACGCGGTAAAGTGAAGCCAAACCAGCAGGTCACTATCGTTGATAGCGAAGGCAAAACCCGTAACGGTAAAGTGGGTAAAGTTCTGACCCACCTGGGTCTGGAGCGTATCGACAGCGATATTGCTGAAGCGGGCGATATCATCGCGATCACCGGTCTGGGCGAACTGAACATCTCTGACACCATCTGCGATCCGCAGAATGTTGAAGCGCTGCCGGCGCTGTCAGTCGATGAGCCAACCGTATCCATGTTCTTCTGCGTTAACACCTCTCCGTTCTGTGGTAAAGAAGGTAAGTACGTTACCTCTCGTCAGATTCTTGACCGTCTGAACAAAGAGCTGGTGCATAACGTGGCGCTGCGCGTTGAAGAAACTCCGGATGCTGATGCATTCCGCGTTTCCGGTCGTGGTGAACTGCACCTGTCAGTTCTGATCGAAAACATGCGTCGTGAAGGTTTCGAAATGGCGGTTTCCCGTCCGAAAGTTATCTTCCGCGAAATCGACGGCCGTAAACAAGAGCCGTTCGAGAACGTAACGCTGGACGTTGAAGAGCAGCATCAGGGTTCTGTCATGCAGGCTCTGGGTGAGCGTAAAGGCGACCTGAAAAACATGAATCCAGATGGCAAAGGCCGCGTACGTCTCGACTACGTGATCCCAAGCCGTGGCCTGATTGGCTTCCGTTCTGAGTTCATGACCATGACCTCCGGTACCGGTCTGCTGTACTCCACCTTCAGCCACTACGACGACGTTCGTGCGGGCGATGTAGGTCAGCGTCAGAACGGCGTACTGATCTCCAACGGTCAGGGTAAAGCGGTTGCGTTTGCACTGTTCAGCCTGCAGGACCGCGGTAAGCTGTTCCTGGGTCACGGTGCTGAAGTTTACGAAGGCCAGATCATCGGTATTCACAGTCGTTCTAACGACCTGACTGTAAACTGCCTGACCGGTAAGAAACTGACCAACATGCGTGCTTCCGGTACCGACGAAGCAACGGTTCTGGTTCCGCCAGTTAAGATGACCCTGGAGCAGGCTCTGGAGTTCATCGATGACGACGAACTGGTAGAAGTGACTCCAACTTCCGTCCGTATCCGTAAACGTCATCTGACCGAGAACGACCGTAAACGCGCAATGCGCGGTGCGAAAGAAGATTAATTTCCGCTTCTTGTCGATATCAGAACCCCGCCTTGATGGCGGGGTTTTTTTTTGCCCTGGCGCGATAGCCGCCCGCCAGTCAGCAGATAGTTACGCGCTTTCCGAAGAGAGGCCGGTCACATTTATCCCCAAAGAATAACGGAGATATTGTTTTTTTTTTGCACGTCGGAGTAAGATTCAGGAACTGGTTTAAACCAATTGGGTTAAACAATGACAACAAATCTGTCTACCGTCGAAAATGCGAAAGAAAAATTAGATCACTGGCTGAGGGAAGGGCTCACCGCGCCCGGCGGTAAACTCCCCTCCGAACGAGAATTAGGCGAACTGCTGGGTATAAAGCGTATGACCCTGCGGCAGGCGCTCCTGAGCCTGGAGGCTGAATCGAGAATCTTCCGTAAAGATCGGAAGGGCTGGTTCGTCACCCAGCCTCGTTTTAACTATAGCCCGGAGCTCTCCGCCAGCTTTCAGCGCGCTGCGCTTGAACAAGGTCGGGAACCCTCCTGGGGATTTATTGAAAAAAGCCGCACGGCAAATTACCCCGAGGCCGCGCGACCGCTTCTTGCGACAGCGGCATCTGATGAGCTGTACCTCATCACCGGTTGGGGGGCGCTGGAAGGGCATAAAGTGTTTTATCACGAAACCTTTATTAACCCGAATGTCGCTCCGGGATTTATTGAACAGCTTGAAAACCAATCCTTCTCCTCGGTCTGGAAAAATGAGTATCAAAAGGACGTCGTAACTAAAAAACTGGTGTTTAAACCGGTCAGAATGTCTGGCGATATCAGTAAATTCATTGGCGGATCTTCAGGTATGCCGGCCATTCTTATTGAAAAACACCGGGCTGACAGTGATGGCAATATCATTCAGATAGATATTGAATATTGGCGGTTTGAGGCGGTTGACCTCTTTATTAACTTGTAGGTACGTTATGCTAACTCAATACGATGCAGAAAAAATCCTCGCCCGTGTCGATAATCTTCCTCTTTATCTTCATGCCTATGCATATCATTTTAATATGCGGCTTGAGCGTATATTACCCGGCGATTTATTAGATATCGCCCATGAAAATAATCTGCGCGGGGTGAAAATTCATGTTCTCGATGGTGAAACGCGCTCCTTAGGTAAAATGAGTGATGCTGAACTGGCCGCTTTCTCAGAAAAGGCACGGAGATTACAGCTTGATGTCCATATAGAAACCAGCGCTTCAGATAAACACGCGATCGACCATGCAACGCATATCGCATTAAAAACGGGCGCCAGCTCCGTCAGATTTTACCCTCGCTATGAGGGGCATTTACAAGAGGTTCTGTCAAAAATCGCTCTTGATATCCAGTATCTGAAGGCGCGTTATCAGGATAGCGGGCTGACTTTTACTCTTGAGCAGCATGAGGATCTGAAAAGCCACGAGCTGACCGCATTAATAGAGCAAAGCGGTATGTCTTCGCTCTCTCTGCTTTTTGATTTTGCGAACATGATTAATGCCAACGAGCACCCGCTGCATGCATTAGAGGCGATGTCTCCGTTTATTACTCAGGTTCATATAAAAGATGCGTTAATTATGCCGCAGGATAACGGTCTCGGACATCAGGCCTGCGTCTCCGGCCAAGGAGATATGCCGTTTAAGGCGTTGCTCACCAGACTGATTTGCCTGGGCGACGAGCACCCCCAGGTGGTCGCCTACGGCCTGGAAGAAGAGGTGGACTACTATGCCCCGGCATTTCGCTTTGCCGATGAAGGCGACAACCCGTGGATCCCGTGGCGGGAAATGAGCGAAACACCGTTACCCGATGCCTCACAGCTGGAAACCCGGTTATTGAAAGAAAAAGCGGATGCTCTTCAACAGTTGGCATTTGTCAGAACAACGCTGCAGGAAATAAAAAGTGAGGCCAGCCGCATTATTAACTCTTAATTTTAATCTCTGATTTTTATTTTTTGATATGCCACCCGTCAGGCGTGGTCAGGGTTCTTTTTCCTTTAAAAACTAAATGATTGTAAAATCATTAAGGAATTATATGCTCACAAAAAAGAAATGGGCACTCTTTAGCTTATTGACACTGTGCGGTGGTACGATTTATAAACTGCCCTCGCTAAAGGATGCTTTCTATATACCGATGCAGGAGTATTTTCATTTGACCAATGGTCAAATTGGCAATGCGATGTCTGTGAACTCGTTTGTTACGACAATTGGTTTCTTTCTTTCAATCTATTTTGCCGATAAACTACCGCGCAAATATACCATGTCCCTTTCGCTTATTGCCACCGGGCTGTTAGGTATCTATCTGACAACCATGCCGGGATACTGGGGGATTCTCTTTGTCTGGGCACTATTTGGTGTCACCTGCGATATGATGAACTGGCCGGTATTATTAAAGTCGGTTAGTCGTCTGGGGAATAGCGAGCAGCAGGGGCGGTTGTTTGGTTTCTTTGAAACCGGACGGGGTATTGTCGATACCATTGTCGCTTTTTCTGCGCTGGCGGTCTTTGCCTGGTTTGGCAGCGGCCTGTTAGGGTTTAAAGCAGGGATCTGGTTTTATTCTATTATCGTTATTAGCGTTGGGGTCATTATCTTCTTCGTGCTGAACCAGGATGATGATGAGGTGAAAACGGCAGCCGTTGATAGCCCACAGGAAGAAAAGAAAAACACCAGTATGTCCTCCGTACTGAAAGATAAGACAATATGGCTGATTGCGTTCAACGTCTTTTTTGTCTATGCCGTCTATTGCGGGTTAACATTCTTTATTCCGTTCCTGAAAAATATTTATATGCTGCCTGTCGCGCTGGTGGGGGCTTACGGCATTATTAACCAGTATTGCCTGAAGATGATCGGGGGCCCCGTTGGCGGGATTATTTCGGATAAGATACTGAAATCCCCGAGTAAATATTTGTTCTACACCTTTTGTATCAGTACGGCTGCGCTGGTGGTCTTAATTCTGCTGCCGCATGAAAGTATGCCGGTTTATCTGGGAATGGCCTGCACATTGGGCTTTGGGGCAATCGTCTTTACTCAGCGTGCGGTCTTCTTTGCCCCCATCGGCGAGGCAAAGATTGCGGAAAGCCAGACCGGTGCCGCCATGGCGCTCGGTAGCTTTATCGGCTATGCCCCTGCCATGTTCTGTTTCAGCCTCTACGGCTATATTCTGGATCTTAACCCGGGCATTCTGGGGTATAAAATTGTCTTTGGTATCATGGCCTGCTTTGCGTTCTGCGGCGCCGTCGCCTCAGTATTGCTGGTGAAGCGTATTAACCAAAGAAAACGAGTCTTAGAGACCGCGGAGGCCTAGAGCCGGTTATCTGCCCTCACCTCGTTCGCTCAAAGCCGCAGATTTCTGCGGCTTTGCTTTATCCGGCGGACATAAATCGTTCTGTACCTCGGTTTAAAAACCATACATAGTCAAATACCGCCTTTCCCGCTACAGTTAATCTTTCATGGCGCGCAAGGAGACAAAAATGCTCTATATCTTTGATTTAGGTAATGTGATTGTCGACATCGACTTCAACCGGGTACTCGGGACATGGAGCGATTTGAGCCGCATCCCACTCGCGACGCTCAAGCAGCATTTCACCATGGGCGAGGCGTTCCATCAGCACGAACGCGGCGAAATTAGCGATGAGGCCTTTGCCGAAGCGATGTGCCATGAAATGAATATGCCGCTGAGCTATGAGCAGTTTTCCCACGGCTGGCAGGCCGTTTTTGTCTCTCTGCGCCCGGAAGTGACCGCGATTATGCAAAAACTGCGTGAGCAGGGACACCGCGTGGTTGTCCTGTCGAATACCAACCGCCTGCATACCACCTTCTGGCCGGATGAATATCCGCAGGTGCGGGCCGCCGCCGACCATATCTATCTTTCCCAGGAGATGGGAATGCGTAAGCCCGAGGCGCGGATCTATCAAAGTGTTCTGCAGTCTGAAGGTTTTTCTGCTGAAGATACGGTCTTTTTTGACGATAACGCCGATAATATAGCGGGGGCTAACCAGTTGGGGATCACCAGTATTCTGGTGACCGGAAAGGAGACCATTCCCGCCTACTTTGCGAAATAACTATGCTCAAAACCGTTCATCAAAAAGCAAAGCATCGCGTCCGGCCCCTGATGGCCTGGATAAAACTGCTGTGGCGGCGCATTGATGAAGACCATATGACGACGCTGGCGGGGAATCTCGCCTACGTGTCGTTACTCTCTCTGGTGCCGCTGATCGCCGTTGTCTTTGCGCTGTTCTCGGCATTTCCGATGTTCTCTGAGGTCAGCGGGCAGATTCGCCATTTTATCTTCGCTAACTTCATCCCGGCGACCGGGGATGTCATCCAGGGATACATCGAACAGTTTGTTGCGAACTCCAGCCGGATGACGGCCGTCGGCGCCTTCGGGCTGATCGTGACGTCACTGCTGCTGATGTATTCTATTGATAGCGCGCTGAACACCATCTGGCGCAGCACCCGCACCCGGTCCAAAATTTACTCGTTTGCCGTTTACTGGATGATTCTGACGCTGGGGCCGCTGCTGGCGGGGGCGAGCCTGGCCATCAGCTCTTATCTGCTGTCGTTGCGCTGGGCAAGCGAACTGAACAGCGTGATTGATGATGTGCTGCGTCTCTTCCCGCTGATTTTATCGTGGACGGCGTTTTGGCTGCTTTATAGCATTGTACCGACGACCCAAGTACGCAATCGCGATGCGATTATTGGAGCGCTGGTGGCGGCGCTGTTATTTGAGGCGGGTAAAAAAGCATTTGCCTTATATATCACGGCGTTTCCGTCGTATCAGCTGATTTACGGCGTCATAGCCGTGGTGCCTATTTTGTTTGTCTGGGTGTACTGGACGTGGTGTATCGTCTTGCTTGGGGCAGAAATTACTGTCACTCTCGAGGAATACCGCAAACTTAAAAAAGAAGAAACAGAATAACTATGATTGCATTAATTCAGCGCGTATCCCGTGCAAGCGTAACCGTGGAGGGCGAAGTGACGGGTGAAATCGGCCCGGGGCTTCTGGTGTTGTTGGGCGTCGAGAAAGACGATGATGAGCAAAAAGCGAATCGCCTGTGCGAACGCGTGCTTGGCTATCGTATCTTCAGCGACGCCGAAGGAAAAATGAACCTGAATGTGCAGCAGTCCGGCGGCAGCGTGCTGGTCGTCTCACAGTTCACGCTGGCAGCGGATACCGAACGGGGCATGCGCCCGGGTTTTTCCAAAGGGGCCGCTCCTGACAGAGCAGAAGCGCTGTATGACTATTTTGTCGCGCGCTGTCGCCAGCAGGAGATGAACACACAAACCGGGAGATTCGCTGCGGATATGCAGGTATCACTGGTAAATGATGGTCCTGTGACCTTTTGGTTACAGGTATGAGCCAGCTTCCGGGCCGGCTGCGGGTAACAAAAGAGAGTACAGCTATGTATCACCTTCGTGTACCGCAAACAGAAGACGAACTCGAGAGCTACTATCAGTTCCGTTGGGAGATGTTGCGCAAGCCGCTTCATCAGCCCAAAGGATCGGAGCGTGACGCCTGGGATGCGATGGCGCATCACCAGATGGTAGTGGATGAAGAAGGCAACCTGGTGGCCGTCGGGCGGCTATATATAAACGCGGAGAACGAAGCCTCTATTCGTTTTATGGCCGTACACCCGTCGGTGCAGGATAAAGGGTTGGGGACGCTGATGGCGATGACGCTGGAGTCCGTCGCTCGTCAGGAAGGCGTTAAGCGCGTGACCTGTAGCGCTCGCGAAGACGCGATGGATTTCTTTGCCAAGCTCGGTTTTGTTAACCAGGGCGAGATTACCACGCCAACCACCACACCTATCCGCCACTTCCTGATGATTAAACCGATCGCCTCGCTGGACGATATTCTGCATCGCGGCGACTGGTGCGGGCAGCTGCAGCAGGCCTGGTATCAGCACATTCCGCTCAGCGAAAAAATGGGCGTGCGCATTCAGCAGTACACCGGCAAAAATTTCATCACCACCATGCCCGAAGCCGGTAACCAGAATCCGCACCATACGCTGTTTGCCGGAAGTCTGTTTTCCCTGGCGACGTTGACCGGCTGGGGGCTGATCTGGCTGATGCTGCGCGAGCGGCATTTGGGCGGCACGATTATTCTCGCCGATGCCCATATCCGTTACAGCCAGCCGATCAGCGGCCGCCCGAGCGCAGTGGCCGATCTGGGGTCGCTCAGCGGCGATCTCGACCGCCTGGCGCGCGGACGTAAAGCCCGCGTGCAGCTGCAGGTTGAGTTATTTGGCGGTGAGAGTCTGGGCGCCATTTTTGAAGGTATTTACATCGTTCTGCCCGCGAAGCCGTTTGGTTCGTATGAAGAGGGCGGGAACGAAGAAGAGTAATTCCCGTCGCAGTGATTATCGCGACCGACCTGGTGAACGGATTCGCCAGGCGACATCTCCCATGGCATGGCGCGCCGCCAGACTGATGCCACCCAGCTGAAAGAAACCGTGAATCACCCCAGCATAGCGCTGACAGGTACAGGCCACGTTTTGCTCAACCATTCGCTGATACAGCGCTTCGCCTTCATCACGCAGCGGATCATATTCGGCGGTGAGGATATGCACGGGGGGCAGGCCGCTGAAGTCATCACGCCAGAGCGGGCTGGCCTCCGGGTGTGCAGACTCCGTCGAGGGCAGGTACATTTCATAACCGCTCAGGAGCGTATCCCGGGTGATAATGTAATCCTCTCCGTTGCTGACGTAGCTTGCGGACGCCGCGGTAGCATCCAGCATGGGATAAATCAGAATCAGCTGCGCGGGCAGCCAGGCACCCGCGGCTTTCAGCCGTAGCGCGGTGACGAGAGCCAGATTTCCTCCCGCGCTATCGCCCGCAAGGGTGATTTGCGAGGTATCCACCCCAAGCGCTTCTGCGTGGCGGCGGATAATCTGCGCTCCCCGTTCCGCGTCATCGTGCGCGGCAGGAAACGTCTGCTCGGGTGCCAGCCGGTATTGCACGGCAATCACCCGGCAGCCGCTGTCATACGCCAGCTGACGCCATTGTTTATCGTGGGTGGCGAAGCTGCCGCTGACAAAACAGCCGCCGTGATAGTAGATAACGGTTGGCAGCGGACCGGCAGCATTCTGCGGCGATACCACGCGAAAATTGATCCCTTCCAGCGTGATGTCGTCCACCTGCACACGCGTTTCACTTTCTCCGGCCAGCACCGCACTGGCTACATAGCCCGCCCTCCGGTCATCAATATTCTGCTGTCGTGAAGAGGGGCGCCCAGCGGCGATAAACTCCTCAACCAGCCGGGCGATACCGTGTTCCAGTGCCATCATTATATTCCTTTTGTCTGTATGGATATACAGTGTTATAGCCTGGGTTGTAGTCGATAGAAAAGGGGTTTTTTATCAAAAATGCGCGTCGGGAACGGGAGAAGGGCGTACTAAAGCGAAGGCCTTCCTGTGCTGAGGTGCTTACGCATCGGGGAGGGGAGAGTACCGGGTAATCTGGATTACCCGGCACTACGAGGGGTTTTACTCCCCTTCACCCGGGAACATAAACGGGTTAATCGAACTTCTGGCAAAGCCTTCCTGCTCCATGCGAGCGTCCAGCACCAGCGAGGCGAGATCGTCGGCCACGGCCTCCACTTTCGGATCTTTTTCCTGATACAGAATCTTCAGGTAAGTCCCGCAGTCACCGCAGCTTTCGGCTTTCACCGCCGCGTCTTCATTTTCCAGCGACCAGTAGTTGAGATCGCGGGTCTGTTCGCAGTTGCTACATTTGATGCGCACCACGTGCCATTCGGTTTCACACAGGTTGCAGTGCAGGTAGCGCAGCCCCTGGGTGGTTCCAATTTGCACCATGCTGGAAACCGGCATTGAGCCGCATACCGGGCAGAACTGGCGTGCTTCACCGTATTCTGCGCGGGCTTTGCCTGGGATCAGGCTGGCCATTTGCGCCCAGTAGAGCGACAGGGCAGCCCAGATAAACGGCGCTTTATCACTGCTCACCAGCGCGAAGTCGGAAGCGAACAGCGCGCTTGCCATCTCTTCCAGCTCCAGATCGGAGGATTTTTCCAGATTCTCGATAACTGCCAGCGCGGTACCGCTCATCTCCGGCTTCAGCTCGGCAATTAGCGAATGCAGCAGCTTGTGCCAATGCTTGTCGCGCGGCAGGACGTGAATATCCAGCGGCGGTTTGCCCTGCGCATTGGCTTCTTTGATGCGCGCGGTCAGATCCATTTGCAGCGGGTGGTCATAGAGCACCACTTCCTGCGCGTGGGCGACCAGCGCGGCAAAACGCAGAAAATCGCCCAGCGGGTTGTTCTCTGCCAGCTCGCGCAGACGCTCTGCGCGGCGATTGTAGAGGTTCTTGAGTCTGGGGAATAACAACGGCGGAATATAATCCGCCGTGCGTTTCTCGCTCGACCCCAGCTCATCTTGTGGGATTATGCGAATACTCATTCAGTCTTATTTTCCTGTTTCTGGCGAACTTCTCGGTACCAGCGGGGGTGATGTTTCTTCGCCCATGTTTTGGTAACCCAGCCTTCCACCATCGCGGTAATGGTGCCTTTCACCCACAGGGCGGCGTAAATATGCACCATGATAACCACAATTAGGGCTACTGCGGCAAATGAATGCAGCATGAGCGCTAACCGGATTACCGGGATTGAGAACGCAGGCGCAAAATACGGACGCCAGATGATCACACCGCTTACCAGCAGCAGAACCAGGAAAATAATCGCCGCCCAGAATACGCATTTCTGGCCGAAGTTATAGCGCCCGGTGTCACCCACTTCCTCGTTGACGACGATCTTACGAATATTCTTCGCCCAAAAGATATCATCCCGATTGATTAGGTTATGGTGCCAGTAGCGGAAAAACATGATGATGAATGAGGCAAACATAATGACCCCGACAAACGGGTGCAGAATGCGCGCCAGCTGCGGAGTGCCCATGATTTGCATCAGCCAGTTGAAGGACGGGAAAAAGAATCCCAGTCCGCTTATCGCCGCCAGCATGAAGCAGAAGGCGGTGACCCAATGGTTGATGCGTTCCGGCGCCGTGTAGCGCACGATGGTGTCACGTCTTTTCATTTGCGCACCTCGTCATTCTCTTCATGCAGGTTGTCCTCTTCCTCTTCCGCACGGTTCGGACCGACCCCGACATAGTGGAAGACGCTGGCTGCAAAGGTCGCGGCAAACCCTACCGCCGCGAGCGGTTTCCAGATCCCTTTCCAGAACTTCACGGTGGCGCTGATTTCCGGGTTTTCCGGCAGGCCGTGATACAGATTTGGCTTGTCGGCGTGGTGCAGCACGTACATCACGTGCGTTCCGCCAACGCCAGCCGGATCGTACAGGCCCGCATTGTCATACCCACGGGTTTTCAGCTCGGCGACACGTTCGCCGGCCAGCACCTTCATGTCCTCTTTGGAGCCAAAGTGAATCGCTCCGGTCGGACAGGTTTTCACGCATGCCGGTTCCTGGCCCACGGTGACGCGGTCTACGCACAGCGTACATTTGTAGACGCGGTTGTCTTCCGGGTTGAGCCGGGGGACGTCAAACGGACAGCCGGCGATGCAGTAGCCGCAGCCGATGCACTGTTCGGACTGGAAGTCGACGATGCCGTTGGCATACTGAATGATGGCCCCTTCCGACGGACAGGCCTTCAGGCAGCCCGGATCGGCGCAGTGCATACAGCCATCCTTACGGATCAGCCACTCCAGTTTGTCGTTCTGCTCCACTTCCGAGAAGCGCATTACCGTCCAGGATTTGGCGGTCAGATCCGCGGGGTTATCGTACACCCCGACGTTGCTGCCGACTTCATCACGGATGTCATTCCATTCTGAACAGGCGACCTGACAGGCTTTACAGCCAATACAGGTGGTGACGTCGATAAGCTTCGCGACTTCCTGCTGGTGGTCCCGCGCCTGAGGCGCGGGAGTGAAACCGTTAGTCGCGGAACGACGAATGATGTCTTGCGATTGATAAGCCATAAGTCGTCTCCGTTACACCTTTTCCACGTTCACGAGGAAGGCTTTAAACTCCGGCGTTTGCGTGTTCGCATCGCCGACGAACGGCGTCAGCGTGTTGGCGATAAAGCCTTTCTTCGCCACCCCTTCATAGCCCCAGTGGATAGGAATACCGATCGTATCGATATCCTTACCGTCCACTTTCAGCGTGCGAATACGCTTGGTCACCACCGCCTTGGCTTTGATATAACCGCGATTGGAGGAGACGCGAACGGTATCGCCATGCGCGATGCCGAGCTTGTTCGCCAGCTTCTCGCCGATTTCCACGAACTGTTCCGGCTGGGCGATGGCGTTAAGCAGCGCATGCTTGGTCCAGTAGTGGAAATGCTCGGTGAGACGATAGGTGGTACCGACGTACGGGAACTTATC
This sequence comes from Klebsiella sp. X13, assembly GCF_003323835.1. NCBI lineage: Bacteria > Pseudomonadati > Pseudomonadota > Gammaproteobacteria > Enterobacterales > Enterobacteriaceae > Klebsiella > Klebsiella sp. X13. The sequence goes on along the minus strand of NZ_CP030874.1, from coordinate 5,323,097 downwards.
CGCTTTACCCATCTGTTGCAGGTCACCGCTAAAGACGCGGGCGGCCGGGTTAGAGACCACATTCGGGTGCAGCGGGTTGGTGCCCAGCGGCGTTTCAAACGGCTCGTAGTGTTCCGGGAACGGACCTTCCGCCATCTTATCGAGGGCAAACAGACGACCCATGCCTTCGGGCTGCATGATGAACGGCCCGACGTCGGTGCCCGGTGCGGCGGCACTGTAGTCCGGAATGTCCACGCCGCCCCATTTTGCGCCGTCCCATTTCAACAACTGGCGTTTCGGATCCCATGGTTTTCCCTGTGGGTCCGCAGAGGCGCGGTTATACAGAATGCGACGGTTGAGCGGCCATGCCCAGGCCCAGCCCAGCGTATTACCCAACCCGGACGGGTCGGCGTTATCGCGACGTGCCATCTGGTTACCTTCCGGCGTCCAGCTACCGGCGAAGATCCAGCAACCGCTGGCGGTGGTGCCATCATCGCGCAGTTGCGCGAAGGAGCTGAGCTGCTGGCCTTTCTTCACAAGCACTGCGCCGGTGGCCGGATCGGTAATATCCGCCAGCGCCTTGCCGTTGCTCTCCATCGCCACCTCTTCCGAAGCGGGCTCGTGCGGCGTGGAGTAGTTCCAGGTCATATTCAGCACCGGCTCAGGCGCCGGACCACCGTTTTCAGCGTACATTTTCCGCAGACGTAAGAAGATGCCGGCGAGGATTTCGCCATCGGTGGTCGCAATCCCCGGGGCATCCGCGCCTTTCCAGTGCCACTGCAGCCAGCGTCCGGAGTTGACGATAGAGCCGTTCTCCTCGGCGAAGCAGGTGGAGGGCAGACGGAACACTTCGGTCTGGATTTTCGACGGATCGACATCGTTCGACTCACCGTGGTTTTGCCAGAAGGTGGACGTTTCGGTGTTGAGCGGGTCGATAGTCACCAGGAACTTCAGTTTCGACAGCGAGGCGACCACTTTGTTTTTGTTCGGGAACGAGGCCACCGGGTTAAAGCCCTGGCAAATATAGCCATTGACCTTGCCCTGGTGCATCATCTCGAAGTACTGCAGGACGTCGTAGCCCTTATCCCACTTCGGCAGCCAGTCAAAGCCCCAGCTGTTTTCCGCCGTGGCTTTATCGCCAAAGAAGGCCTTCATCATTGAGACGAAGAATTTCGGGTAGTTACCCCAGTAGTTCACCTGATCTTTCAACAGCGGCTTCGGCGTGTTGGCGGCCAGGTAGGTTTGCAGGTCGGTCTGTTTCTCACTCGGTAGCGTCATATAACCCGGCAGGCTCTGCGACAGCAGCCCCAGGTCGGTCAGCCCCTGAATGTTGGAGTGACCGCGCAAGGCGTTCACGCCGCCGCCGGCCATACCCATATTGCCAAGCAGCAGCTGGATCATTGCCATGGTACGGATGTTCTGCGCACCGATAGAGTGCTGCGTCCAGCCGAGCGCGTAGAGGAATGACGCGGTTTTATCATGGGCGCTGGTTTCAGCGATGTACTCACAGACTTTCAGGAAGTCCGCTTTCGGCGTACCGCAGATATTTTCCACAACCTCCGGGGTGTAACGGGAAACGTGCTGTTTCAGCAGATTCCATACGCAGCGCGGATGTTGCAGCGTCGTGTCGCGTTTCGCGAAGCCGTTTTCGTCCAGCTCATAGTTCCAGCTGGTCTTATCGTATTTGCGGTTTGCCGCGTCATAGCCGCTGAACAACCCGTCGTCGAAGCTGTAATCCTCACGCACGATCAGGCTGGCGTTGGTATAGGCTTCGGTGTACTCGCGGTTGAATTTTTCGTTATTCAGCAGGTACAGGATGACGCCTGACAAGAAGGTAATGTCAGTACCGGAACGAATCGGGGTATAGAAGTCGGCTACCGACGCAGTACGCGTAAAGCGTGGGTCGATAACAATCAGCTTCGCGCCGTTATGGATTTTGGCTTCCATCGCCCAGCGGAACCCTACCGGGTGCGCTTCAGCGGCATTACCGCCCATCACCACGATCAGGTTGGCGTTTTTGATGTCAACCCAGTGGTTGGTCATCGCACCGCGACCAAATGTTGGAGCAAGACTTGCTACCGTTGGTCCGTGTCAGACGCGTGCCTGGTTGTCTACCGCGAGCATACCGAGCGCGCGGGTGAATTTCTGCGTTAAATAGCCGGTTTCGTTACTGGAGGCTGAAGCGCACAGCATGCCGGTGGTCAACCAACGGTTGACGGTGGTGCCGGCGTCGTTTTTGGCGATAAAGTTGGCATCGCGGTCTTCTTTCATCAGCTTCGCGATGCGATCGAACGCGTCGTCCCAGCTGATTTGCTGCCATTTGTCGGAGCCTGGCGCACGATATTCCGGGAACTTCAGACGACTTTCGGAATGGATAAAGTCGACGAGACCCGCCCCTTTCGGGCAGAGCGCACCACGGTTGACCGGATGGTCAGGGTCACCTTCGATATGAAAGATGGATGCTTTGGCGTTTTTCGCACCGTCGCCGAGGCTATACATTAACAGCCCACAACCGACAGAACAGTACGTACAGGTGTTACGGGTTTCACGGGTACGCAGCAGTTTATATTGCCGGGTTTCCGCGAGCGCGGCGCCTGGGGCAAAACCCAGCGCTGCAGCCGTTGTGCCTGCCATACCGCCAGCGCAGATCTTAAAGAACTGCCTTCTGCTGACCTGCATGGTTCACTCCTTGTATCGACATTGTCACATGTAGTTATTTACTTTGCGGTAAGCGCCGCAAAGGTTCAGAATTGGGGGTGATCACCCTTTCACTTGAAGGGGTATGCAAAGAATACCACATTGTGTGTATGCCTGTTCCAATACGGTTAAGACAAAGTGAACAAGAACCCTCCCGAACAAATTGAAAATGTGACAAACATCACAGGATGTCGTCAGGTCGCGCTCTGGAAGCGCGATGATTTGCAACATCCGCAGTCTGACGAATTAGCCGAAGAAGTTCCTGTGGCGCTGGTCTATAACGGTATCTCACACGTTGTCATGATGGCCTCTCCCACCGACCTGCAACGATTTGCCGTCGGTTTTTCATTATCCGAAGGGATTATTGAAAACCGGCGCGAGATCTACGGGATGGAAGTGGTGCCGGCCTGCAACGGTCTGGAAGTGCAGATTGAACTCTCCAGTCGTCGTTTTATGGGGCTGAAAGAGCGCCGTCGCGCGCTGGCCGGGCGCACCGGCTGCGGCGTTTGCGGCGTTGAGCAGCTCAACGATATCGGCAAGCCGGTGCAACCTTTACCTTTCACCCAAACCTTTAGCCTGGGGAATCTCGATCGCGCGCTGGAGCAGCTTCGTGATGTTCAGCCGATTGGCCATATCACCGGCTGCACCCATGCGGCGGCGTGGCTGCGTCCGTCCGGTGAGCTGGCGGGCGGACATGAGGATGTCGGGCGTCACGTCGCGCTGGATAAACTGCTGGGGCGACGGGTAGAAGAGGGCGATGACTGGCAATGCGGGGCGGCGCTAGTCTCCAGCCGTGCCAGCTACGAGATGGTGCAGAAGGCGGCAATGTGCGGTGTGGAAATTCTGTTTGCGGTTTCCGCCGCTACCGCGCTGGCGGTGGAGGTCGCGGAACGTTGCAACCTGACGCTGGTGGGCTTTTGCCGCCCGGGCAGGGCAACGGTTTACACCCATCCGCAGCGGCTGATCGCCGGTTAAAAATAAGTCAATTTTTTTGAACGATGAGAGCAAATCCTTCCGCTTTTAGTCGTGGGTTGTGAGGTCTATTATTTATCACATCAAGGCACAACGCCTTACCCAAACAACTTAATGAAGGATTTACATCATGAAAAGCATCAAAACTTTTGCTGCAGTTATCGCTCTTACCGCTTCCTTTGGTTCTTTCGCCGCGCAGTCAGTGAGCGCAACCGCCTCTACAATGGACGGTGCGGAAGCGAAAATCGCCGCTCAGGCTCAGGCCGCCGGTGCTTCTTCTTACACCATCACCGAAGCCTTCACCGGTAATCGCGTGCATATGACGGCAGAACTGAACAAATAAAACCGGCATCACCGTCGAAAGAGCGCCTGCGGGCGCTTTTTTTGTTTTTGTGCTTTTACCATCCGGAAAACTCTCCGCCCGACACCTCCACTTCTCCTCAAAAAAATGTGGTGTTTATCACGTTTCTCTTCTTTGCTTTTGGCGACGAAATTAACCCGCTGGCAAGCAAAATGACACGCTATCCTCTCAATATTTAACCTAATGAATAATAAAGTTATTTGAAAATAACTGTTAAGGCGATCTCATCTTTTAAGTGAGACGCACATCACAAAAAACACCCCATATTTACGTCTGTCAATCGTTACCACGGATCAATTAATCATAATTATGTGATCTTCGTTGCAAATCCAGGTCTTGAACTTAGGGATAAATGTGGGCAAGGAAATATGACGGTGGTGACCATGAAAATCGGTATTGTTATTAGCGGTGGCGATGTATCGGGAATTAATAATTTCATTTTTCAGGTTGCGAAGCTCGCAAGCGCGGAGATCACCATTTTTAATGGTGGAATACCTGGGCTGCTCGATAAAAATCATCAGGAAATCGCCTGGCGGGATCTTGTCGATTTCTCTATTTGTTCACTGCCTGTTATTACGTCCGGCCGAACCACGCGTAAATTGCTGCGGAGTGAGTATGAAACTATAGCCAGGAAAATTAAGTCGCTGCGCCTTGATGTACTCATTATGGCCGGCGGTGATGGCAGCCTACAGTTCCTTAATACGCTTAGCGAATTTGATATTAACTGTTTCGGTGTCGGGATGACTATCGATAATGATGTATACGGTAGTGATTATACTATCGGTTTTTCTACAGCCTGCGAACAAATTATCAAGGAGGTTTCTCGTTTAAGAAATACCGGCAGAGCATTACCTGGGCGGGTGTTTATGGTTGAAATATTAGGAGGGTATTGTGGAGAGCTAACGCTGCAGTCAGCAATTAAAAGTAATGCCGATATTGCGCTGATCCCGGAAGCACAGATGCCATTAGAGGATCTGGCCGAGCGCGTCAGACGCAAGCTTCGCGAGCAAAACAGCGTGGTGATACTTTGCTCTGAAGGTTACACCAGGGAGTATTCCCCTGGGTTTCAAGGGGCTATCGATACGATGATCAAACAGCTTGAGCCACGCATCGGTGTCCGCATCCGTAAAACCATCATCGGCTATGGACTGCGCAGCGGCGACCCGACCTGCGAAGAAATTTACCAGGGCACGATCATGGCGAACGAAGTCGTTCGCTGTATTCAGTCAGGAATGAAAAATAAAGCCATTATTATAAATTCAAGCAATAAACCTATTCCAATTGACTTAGTCAGTATGAAAAAACGTCTGGTAGATATCGAAGGACATCATTATAAACTTGCCAAACAACTCAATATTATTTGAGGAGACCCTACATGCTGAAAATTCTTTGCGTATGTGGCTGCGGCCTCGGTTCAAGCTTTGCCATCGAAATGACGGCGAAAGCAGTATTAAAGAAGCTGGAAATTCCTGCACATATTGAACATACCACCGTATCTGAAGCTGGAGCATTTAAATCCGACATTATTTTGACGCAAAAAACATTCGCCGACATATTAACCGCCGACGCTAATGAAGAGGAAATAAAACGTGTAGTGGTCCTCAACCGCCTGACGGATAAAGATGAAATTGAGCGGAAAATTGTCTCATTCCTGAAAGAGCGCAATCTGAAGGTGACCGATCATGAATAGCTTTATCGAGTTTATTGTAAAAGATTTGCTCGGCCAGGCTTCGATATTAATCGCGTTTATTGCCATGCTGGGTCTGATTTTACAGAAGAAGTCAGTGGGTAAAACGGTTGAGGGGACGTTTAAAACGCTGCTCGGGTTCTTAATTATGATGGCCGGCATTAATATTATTGTCGCCACCCTGAGCTTCCTTAACGATATCTTCACCCACGGTTTCGGGATGAAAGGATACATCACCGATGTCGCTGCTATCGCCGGTCTGGCGAATCGAGAACTGGGTTCTGAAGTGGCGCTGACGCTGATGGTGATCTTTGCCGTTAATATTATTATCGCCCGCCTGACACCGCTGAAATATATCTTCCTCACCGGACAGGCGCTGCTGTGGATGGCAACGATTGGCACGGTGATTGGCTACAAAGCCGGGCTGACCGGGCTGCCGCTGATCCTGACCGGCGGTATCTTTGGCGGCGTCATGGCGGTACTGATGCCGGCGTTAGCGCAGCCGGTGGTCAGACGTATTACCGATTCTGACGATGTGGCTCTCGGGCATTTTTGCACCATCGGATATTTAGTCCAGGCGGCGGTGGCCAAAGTGGTGGGTAAAGGTTCCCGCTCCACAGAAGATCTTGAACTGCCTGATAACTTCAAGTTTCTGCAGGATACCTATCTCGCCATGGCGGTGGTGATGGTCCCCATGTACCTGATCCCGGCGCTGGCTGCCGGACCCGAGTATATCGCCCAGTTTTCCGGCGGTGTGAACTACCTGATGTATGCCTTTATGCAGTCTGTTCAGTTTGTGGCAGGGGTCTTTGTCCTCTACAGCGGCGTGCGCTTGTTACTGAATGAACTGGTCCCGGCTTTTCGCGGTATTGCCATGCGTATTGTGCCGGATGCGAAACCGGCGCTGGACTGCCCCGTCCTGTTCCCTTATGCCCCTAACGCGGTCATCGTGGGATTCCTCGCAACGACGGTGGGTTCGATCATTGGCATGTTGGTCTTCCCGATGTTTGGCCTGGCGATGATCCTCCCTGGACTGTTAACCAACTTCTTTGCCGGCGGTACGGCGGGCGTCTTTGGTAATGCGCTGGGTGGGCGTCGCGGGGCAATGATTGGCGGTGTGGTTCACGGTCTGTTTATTACTTTCCTGCCTGCCATTCTGGTACCGATGCTTGAAAGCTACGGTTTTACCGGCGTCACATTCAGTGATTCAGATGTTATTAGTTCAGGCCTGGTATTAGGCCATGCCTTACAGAACAACTGGTTATTTGTCGCCTTGTTTATTGTTTTTGTTGCCGCACTGGCATGGTTCGTAAACGGTACATCATCTAAGCCTAAAGGGGAAAAGATTCATGAGTCTGTATAATTTTAACGATATTCTGAAAATCGCTCAGCAAAGAAATTACAAAGCTATTGGCTCATTTAATTTGCATTGTATTGAAATGCTACCGGCTTTTTTTAAAGCCGCGCAAAAGAGCAATAGCCCTTTAATGATTCAAATCTCGACCGGTACGGCGGAATATCTTGGCTATCGTTTACTGGTGGATGCCGTCCGTTCACTGGCGGAAAGTGAAAATGTGCCAACCTGTCTGCATCTGGATCACTGTTCTGATATCAGTGCGATTGAAACAGCCATGAATGCCGGATTTTCATCGGTCATGTACGACGGTTCACACCTGGGGCTCGAGGAAAATATCGGCAATACGCGGATTGTGGTGGAAATGGCGCGGCCGCGGAATATCACCGTTGAAGGGGAGCTGGGCGCCATCGGGGGTTCAGAAGATGGTAAAGCCGTTGCCGCAGAGGATATCAGCTTTACCACCGTCGAAGACGCCACGCGCTTCGTAACTGAGACCCGGGTTGACATGCTGGCTGTCTCCGTCGGCACCGTGCACGGCCTTTATACCGGCAAGGCGCAGATCCAGCATCAGCGCCTTCAGGAGATTAGCCGGGCTACGGGCGTTCCGCTGGTGCTGCACGGTGGTACCGGCGTCAGTGATGAGGATATGCGTAAAGCGGTGACTGAAGGGATTAATAAGGTCAATGTGGGCACAGAAATGAACGTGCAGTGGGTTGACCAATGTAAAACCACTTTTGAAAAAGGTAAGGTTAATGACAGCGTGCGTAAGTTTTTAATTCCCGCCAATAATGCGGTCACCCAGGTGCTGATGGAAAAAATGGAATTATTTAAATAGTTAAATCCGCAATAATAAATTGTCATTACCAGGTTAGCCCTGCACCCGTCAGGGCGGGAGAAGATTATGTTTCAATCACTGAAAGCGTTGTGGAAAAAAGAGAATCATCCGCCGCAGGATTATGATCGGCTGTCCCGCGAACTGGCTGAGGAAATAAAGACGCTGGAAAATGAACTACAGGGCGAGCCTGGCAATGGTGAGATCCAGAAGGCATTGATGCTGAAGTATAACAGGGCGCTATCGGTGTATGCTAAAAGCAAAATACATCGTCAGGATATCGACGCACTATTTATTCGTATTGATGAGTTACGCAATATTATTCGCCGTAATATCTAGGGAGGCGTAATGACCATAAAAGATTTGCTGATTGAGGCCGATGCCATTCAGATCGGCGTGCTGGAGTCTGACTGGCGCAAAGTGATTGAGCTTGCCGCCAGTCCCCTGGTGGCGAACGGGTATATCTCTGAGAGTTATAGTAAAGCGGTGATTGATAATACTCTCAATCACGGTGCTTATTACGTATTTGAAGAGGGGATTGCCATTCCACACGCCAGACCGGAGTGCGGGGTGAAGCGAAACTGCTTCAGTCTGGTGGTATTAGATAAACCGATTCAATTTGCCGGAAGCGACAGGGCGGATATCGTCATTATGTTCGGCGCCCAGGATAGCAATGCGCATATTGAAGAGGGAATTCGGGCGATTGTTGCACTGCTGGACAATAACGAAACCATGGCCAGGCTTCGCGCCGCCAGTACCAGAGAAGAGGTGATAGCGTTGTTATGAACAGACATCTCACTGCCGGCTGTAAAACCGTGATCTTAATTAACGGCGTCCCCGCTTCGGGAAAGAGCACGATAACCCAGGCGCTATCGCAAACCTTTGGCCTGCCGCTCCTGACCATCGATGAGATTAAAGAGCCGTTTATGGCGTGCTTTACCGACATCGATCGGCCTTTTAATCGTCAGCTGGGATGCGCGGCCTACGAGGTTATCTGGTCGATCATCGGCCATTCACCAGCCAACGTTATCTGGTTAGTCGACGCCTGGTTCGGTTTCCAGCCCCGGGAAACGCTACAACGATGGCTGCATCAGGCGGGAGTTGAGAAAGTGGTTGAGATCTGGAATCAAATCTCTCCTGAGCTTGCCGTGTCACGCTATGCCACGCGTCTGCAGGATCGTCGGGCGGGCCACCCCGGAGAAGAATATCTGCCGGAGCTTGCCCTGTTGGCTGAACGGGCTGAGCCGATGCGACTTGGCCCGGTCTTCACGGTGGATCAACAGCAACCGTTGGATATTATCAGGCTATCGGAGTGGATTAAGCAGACCCTGGGTTGACGGAGCGTCTGCTTGCCGGATAGCGCTTGCGCCTGTCCGGCCTACGAAAGCCCGGCCAGACGCAGCAGCGCCGTGATCACCGCCGCCGAAATAATCACCACGATCAGCGGCATTTTGCGCCAGGCAAGAAAGACGGCGAAACCGACGCCCAGCACTCGCGCCATGCCGGCAAAATGTTCACCTTCATAAAAGGTGGTCGCCAGGGCAACAGAAAACAGCAATACCGTTGCCGCATCGGAAAGCAGTGCCTGAGAACGTTCAGAAAGCGCTAAACGACTGCCGAGCTTCGCCCCGCCCAGACGCATCAAATAGGTTCCTGCCGATAAAATCGCCATGCCGACGATGAACAGCGTGATATCAGCCATTATTTTTTCCTCGTCATCAAGCCAAACAATGAGAGCAGCACCGGCAGACCCACCGGAGCAAAGGGAACGGTGGCCAGGGATAGCGCCGCGCCGCTGCAGGCGCGGATTAAGGTGGTGCGGTTTTTAAACGCCGGAATCACCAGCGCCAGCAAAATAGCCGGGAATACCGCATCCAGACCAATGGTTTCCGGGTCGGGCAATAGCTTGCCGACCATGGCGCCGAGTAGCGCCCCTACGGGCCAGATAATCGCCACGCCGAGCCCGCACAGCCAGTAGGCGGCTTTACGCTGTTCCGGCGTTTTTTGCGAGAGCCCGAACACCACGCTCTCATCATTCATAATATGGCAACCCAGCAAGCTGACGCCGCGTTTGCCGACGAGGTCGCGCACCGTGACGCCGAACGGAATATGGCGGGCGTTGACCAGCAAGCCTGCCGCCGCAGCGGCTAGCGGGTTCCCGCCGCTGGCGATAATGCCGATAAACATAAATTCGGAGGCGCCTGCCAGTACCGAAAGGGAGAGCGCAAACGGAACCCATACCGGGAAGCCATAGGCCATCGCCAGCGAACCGTAGGACATGCCGACGATGCCGACCGCCAGGCACACTAACGCGATTGCTTTGATGGTGTCTGCTTTGAGACAGGAGAAGTGCTGCTTCATACTATTTAGCCATATCGAACGAATTTCCATTATAATGAACGCATCAATATCGATTTTCAAGACGAACGAATCGTTCGATATAAAAAACGCGGAGCCGTGTATGACACAGCCAATTAGCCTGATTGCCAAAAGCCTGGTACGTGAACGTGCACGTACCGGACTGTCGTTGGCGGAAGTGGCGCGCCGGGCAGGCATTGCCAAATCAACGTTATCGCAGCTGGAATCGGGCAACGGTAATCCGAGCCTGGAGACCTTGTGGGCCCTCTGCGTCGCGCTCGATATTCCTTTTGCGCAACTGCTGGAGCCGCAGGCGCAAAAGACACAGGTTTTGCGTCGCGGAGAAGGAACCAAAGTGGTGGCCGAACAGGCTCATTACCAGGCCATTTTACTGGCGACCTGTCCGCCGGGCGCCCGTCGCGATATCTATTTATTACTGACGCAGCCAGGTGCCGATCGGATTTCTCACCCCCATCCGCCGGGTTCGGTTGAGCATATTATTATCACCCAGGGGCGCGCGCGGGTCGGGTTGACCGAAGCGCCGGAAGAGCTCGGTGAGGGGGATTACATCTGCTATCCGGCGGATCAGGAACATGTTTTCCAGGCGCTGGAACCGGATACCCAGGCGATACTGGTTGCTGAACAAAACTAACGGGATGGCGAGAACACCGGCGCTGCGGCTGTTGCTGGACGCCATCTCCGTATTGCGGGAAACTAGCCGCATTCTCCGCGAAGACAGGGATACATATGTCGCTGAAAGCCATTGCTAAAGAACTTGGGATCTCGGTCACCACCGTCAGCCGGGCATTAAACGGCTATGACGACGTGTCACAGGAGACGCGAACCCGCGTCGAGGCGGAAGCAAAACGCCGCGGCTATCGGCCCAATACCTTTGCCAGGCGCCTTAAAATGGGCAAAATCGATGCCGTGGGTCTGGTGTTCCCCGTCCGTCCGGCTCCGCTGAATAACACGGTGTTTCTCGAGATGGTCGGGGAGATTAGCCATGAGCTGGCGCGTTATGAAATTGATTTGCTGCTGATCGCGGATGATGAACAGGCGGATAAACATGGCTATATGCGCATGGTGCAAAGCCGGCGAGTCGATGCGCTGATCGTGGCGCATACGCTGGATGACGATCCGCGTCTGACGCAGTTGCTCTCCTCGGGATTCCCCTTTCTCGCGCTTGGCCGCAGCCGCCTGCCGCAGCCCTACGCCTGGTTTGATTTCGATAATTATGCCGGGACATATCGCGCGACTCGCCACTTAATCAGCCAGGGCCATCAGCGCATCGCCCTGCTGGGGGAAAACAACAGCCAGGCGTTTATCACTCAGCGGCGTAACGGCTACCTGGACGCCTTGCGCGAAGCCGGTCTGTCCGATAGCTGGCTGCGTAGCGTGTCGCCCACCCGCCGCGGCGGATACCAGGCTACGCTGGAGCTTTTGCGCCTGCCGGAGCCGCCGACGGCGATCGTCACTGACTGCAATACCCACGGCGACGGCGCGGCGATGGCGCTTTCGCAGCTGGGTCGCCTGACCGGCGATAGCCGCGTGTCATTAGTGGTTTATGACGGATTGCCGCAGGACAGCATTATCGATACTCAGGTCGCGGCGGTGATTCAGTCCACCCGTCAGGGCGTCGGCCGGCAGATTGCAGAGATGGTCCGGCGGCTGATCGCCGGTGACGACCTCTCCTCTTTACAGGTGCTCTGGCAACCTGAATTCATCCCTGGCGAAACCGCCTGATCATCTCTCCACAACGTTAATTTCTGCACTCGATCACGGATCCGAAACGTTTTGGTTGTTACCCGAAACGTTTCGGATCAACAGTAAGGCATTCCTTGTTGTGGAGATGTCTGATGTCTGATTCGATTTTACGTCTGCAAAGCGCTACGGTTGATGTGGTGATCAAAACCCAGCCGTTCGCCGAAATAATCTACTGGGGGCCGCATTTAGCTCACTTTTCGCCGCAGGATGCTGACACGCTTGCTCGCCCGATCGCCAACGGTCGCCTTGATGTTGACTCGCCGGTCACCTTGATGGCCGAACTGGGCCACGGGTTGTTCGGCGCGCCGGGGATTGAGGGGCATCGTCAGGGCCTGGATGGTTCGCCGGTCTTTGTCACTACCGGGGCTTTGCAGGAGGGGCAGCGCTTAACGCTGACCAGCGAAGACAAGCAGGCCGGTCTGCGTCTGGAAAGCGACATTGAGCTCGATAGCAGCGGCGTTCTGCGCGTCCGACACGGCGTAACCAATCTTCGCCCGCAGCCCTGGCAGGTCGATCGCCTGGCCGTAACGCTACCGGTTGCCGAGCGTGCCCGCGAAGTTATGGCGTTCCACGGCCGCTGGATTCGCGAATTTCAGCCGCATCGTCTGACTCTCGAACACGATAGTTTTGTGCTGGAAAATCGCCGTGGACGCACCTCCCATGAACATTTCCCGGCGCTGATTACCGGTAGCCCGGCGTTTTGCGAAATGAAGGGAGAGGTCTGGGGCGTGCATCTGGGCTGGAGCGGCAACCACCGTCTGCGCGCGGAGGTGAAAACCGACGGCCGCCGCTACCTACAGGCGGAAGCCTTGTATCTGCCGGGCGAAATGGCGCTCGCGGAAGGGGAAACGTTGTGGACACCCAGCCTCTATGCCAGCTATTCCGCTCAGGGGCTGAACGGCATGAGTCAGCAGTTCCACCGCTATCTGCGTGAGCAGATCATTCGCTTTCCGGGCAATAAACCGCGACCGGTGCATCTCAATACCTGGGAAGGGATTTACTTCGACCATGACCCGCAATACATCATGCGCATGGCGGATGAGGCGGCAGCGCTGGGCGTCGAGCGATTTATCATAGACGACGGCTGGTTTAAAGGGCGCAACGACGACTGGGCGGCGCTCGGCGACTGGTATCTCGATGAGCAGAAATACCCCAATGGCCTGACGCCGGTGATTGACCATGTGAAGTCGCTGGGCATGGAGTTTGGCATCTGGGTTGAACCGGAAATGATTAACCCGAACTCCGATTTATACCGCGCGCATCCTGACTGGGTGCTAGCGCTGCCGGGCTATAAGTCGCCGACCGGACGTCATCAGTATGTTCTGAACCTGAATATCCCTCAGGCGTTCGACTATCTGCTGGAGCGGATGAGCTGGCTGCTGGGCGAGCATGCGGTTGATTATGTGAAGTGGGATATGAACCGCGAGCTGGTGCAGCCGGCGCATAACGGCAAAGCGGCGGCCGACGCGCAAACCCGTCAGTTTTATCGCCTGCTGGATACCTTAGTGGCCCGCTTCCCGCAGATCGAGTTTGAATCCTGTTCTTCCGGCGGCGGACGCATTGATTACGAGGTGCTTAAACGCAGCCACCGCTTCTGGGCTTCAGACAATAACGATGCGCTGGAGCGTAATACCATCCAGCGCGGCATGAGTTATTTCTTCCCGCCGGAAGTGATGGGGGCGCATATCGGCAACCGTCACTGTCACGCTACTTTCCGTCAGCACAGTATCGCTTTTCGCGGCCTGACCGCGCTGTTTGGTCATATGGGGCTGGAGCTGGATCCGGTGAGCGCCGATGAACAGGAGCGTGCCGGCTACCGCAAGTATGCGGCGCTACATAAGCAGTGGCGCGACGTGATTCATCATGGCGTGCAGTGGCGGCTGGATATGCCGGATACCACCACCCTCGCACACGGCGTGGTCAGTGAAGATAAGGGGCAGGCGCTGTTTCTGGTGAGCCAGCTGGCAATGCCCGATTACAGCCTGATGGCGCCGCTGCGCATTGCGGGTCTGGAGGCGGGGGCGCGGTATCACATTACGCTCCTTGATCACCCCAATATTCAGGTAACGGGGGAGGGCGGCCACACCATGCGCAAGCTGCCGGCGTGGATGACCTCACCGCAGACGGTAAGCGGCGAGTGGTTGCAACAGGCGGGACTGGCGCTGCCGATTCTCGACCCGGAAAGCGCCATTTTGATTGGTCTGCAACGCGTGTGATGGCAATGGGCCGCCCGGCGGCCCTTATTGAGGAATATAAAATGAACCCGACCGCCTGTACCCATAAAAACAACCCTAACTTCTGGATTTTCGGGCTGTTCTTTTTTCTCTACTTTTTCATCATGGCCACCTGTTTTCCGTTTCTGCCGATCTGGCTATCGGACGTTATCGGGCTGAACAAAACCGAGACCGGTATTGTGTTTTCCAGCCTGTCTCTGTTTGCGATTTGTTTTCAGCCGGTGCTGGGCGTTATTTCGGATAAGCTGGGGCTAAAGAAACATCTGATGTGGGTCGTCTCCGTCCTGCTGGTGCTGATTGCGCCATTCTTCCTCTACGTGTTTGCTCCGTTATTAAAAACCAATATCTGGATCGGCGCGTTAAGCGGCGGTGCCTACATCGGCTTTGTGTTTTCCGCGGGCGCCGGGGCGATGGAGGCGTACATCGAGCGCGTCAGCCGGAATAGCGGATTTGAGTACGGCAAAGCGCGTACCTTTGGTTGCCTGGGATGGGCGCTGTGCGCGACCACCGCAGGCATGTTGTTTAGCGTCAATCCGGAATGGGTTTTCTGGATGGGATCGGTCGCGGCCTTGCTGCTGCTGGTACTGGTTGCGATAGCTAAGCCGCAGGCCAGCCAGGCGACTCAGGTGCTGGGCTCCCTGGGGGCCAATCGTTCCGCCGTAGATTTGAAAACCGCGGTGCGCATGTTCCGCCAGCGCAAAATGTGGATGTTTATTTTGTATGTGGTTGGCGTGGCCTGCGTCTATGACGTGTTCGATCAGCAGTTTGCTACCTTCTTTAAATCCTTCTTTACCACCCCGGAAGCGGGGACCCGGGCGTTTGGTTTTGCCACCACTGCCGGGGAGATCTGCAATGCTATTATCATGTTCTGCTCGCCGTGGATTATTAACCGCATCGGCGCCAAAAATACCTTGTTGATTGCCGGGATGGTGATGGCGGCAAGGATGATCGGTTCATCGTTCGCCACGACGGCCGCTGAAGTCGTGGCGCTAAAAATGCTCCATGCGCTCGAGGTTCCGTTCCTGTTGGTGGGGGCATTTAAATACATCACCGGCGTCTTCGATACTCGCCTGTCGGCGACGATCTACCTGGTCGGTTTTCAGTTTGCCAAACAGGTGGCGGCGATTTTCCTCTCCGCGTTTGCCGGCAATATGTATGACCGGATTGGCTTCCAGGACACCTATATGATCCTCGGCGGTATCGCGCTGGTGGTGACGGTTATCTCGGCGTTCACTCTGTCAGGGAAAGCCGCCCTGGGCAGCGTTGAGGGCAAGGCGATGACGACCTGATCGTGCACCTGGCACCGTTCGGCGTGGCCGCGCGCCAGGCACGACGCCGCAGTGAACTGCGGCGTCGTTTTTTATACCCGCTTCCCGGGCGATTCAGGCGAGATAAAACACCTCTTTGAGCTCCGCACTCACCGGGCTGTTGTCCGGATTGGCAGGCATCACATCGCACATATGTTGCCACCAGCGCTGGCAGACATCGGTACTGGCGACCGCATTCCACCGCTCCTCAGATTCAATTTCCACCGTGGCGAACAGCAGATGGCGATCCTTATCGAGATAAATCGCGTAGCGATGCGCGCCGTGCGCTTTGAGTACCGCTTCCAGCTCCGGCCAGATGGGATTATGGCGGCGCTGGTACTCCTCATGCGCGTCGGGATTGACCTGCATGACAAAGGCTTTGCGGATCATAAGGCCTCCAGATAAAGCTCACGGACCTCATCGCGGCTGGCGCTGCGCGGGTTGCATGGTGCGCAGGGGTCAGCCAGCGCCTTATCCAGCCAGCCTTCGATATCGGCTTTGGTGACGCCAAGCTGGCTGAAACCTTGCGGGATACCGACCCGTTTGCTCAGCGCGCGAATCGCGTTGATGGCTTCTGTACTGGCGGCTTCCTCGCTCAGACCGTGGGTGTCCACGCCCATGGCCTGCGCCACGCGGGCAAAGCGAGCGATAGCGTTCGGACGGTTAAAGTTTTCGATGATCGGCAGCAGGATAGCGTTGCATACGCCATGCGGCAGATTGTGGGTGGCGCCAGGCTGATGCGCCAGCGCATGGACCAATCCCAGTCCGGCGCTGTTAAATGCCATGCCCGCCAGATACTGGCCAAATGCCATTTGCTCGCGCGCCTCGAGGTTATGCCCGTCCTCAACGGCTTTCGGTAGCCACCGGGATATCAGGCGAATGGCCTCCAGCGCGTTGGCATCGGTAAGCGGATGGGCGCCGACGGAAACAAACGCTTCGATGGCGTGGGTCAGGGCATCCATCCCGGTTGCGGCGGTGATGGACGGCGGAATATCCAGCATTACGCTGGCATCATCCACCGCAATATCCGGGATGATATTCGGATCGATAATCACCTCTTTGACCTGACGCCCGGCGTCGATAATCACCGCGTTGCTGGTCATCTCTGCCGCCGTACCGGCCGTCGTGTTGATCGCCACCAGCGGTACGCCGGCATTCTTCACCTTGCCGACGCCGGAGTAAGCGGTGGAGGGCGCCGGGTTAGCGGTGAGGATTTTTACCGCTTTGGCGGTATCGATTGGGCTGCCGCCGCCAAAGGCGATGAGGTAATCGCACCCGGCCTCCCGATACGCCGCATAGCCTTGTTGCACCAGCGCCTCGGTGGGATTGGGAAAGACTTCGTCAAACAGATGATAAGGCAGCTGCTGCTCATCCAGGGCGGCGAACAGGCTGTCCAGCAGCCCGAGCTTTACCAGCTGGCCGTCGGTGACGATCAGCGCTTTGCCCCACTGTTTATCTGCTACCAGCTTGACCATATCACCGATAGCGCCCGCGCCGTGGAGGCTGATTTTGGGAAGTGCCAACATAAAACTCATCATAATTCTCCTTAATTACCGTGATTTTTATGCCCGGCGGCGCTGCGCTCGTAGCCACAGCGCCGTCCGACATTAGATCCGTCTTCGCTGCATCACTCGCCGCGTAATAATGGGCAGCGAGATCACCACAATCAGCATCGCGCCGATGATGATTGACATAACAATGCCCGGCACGTTGAGCAGGCTCAGGCCAAACGTCACCAGCCCCATCAGAAAGGCGGCGATAATCACCCCCACCATGCTGCCGGAACCCCCGAGAATATTGATGCCGCCGAGTACCGCCATCGTCACGACCGCCAGCTCCCAGCCCATCGCCAGGGTCGGGCGGGTGCTGCCAAGCCGGGAGGTCAACAGCACGGCGGCCAGCCCGGACATCAGCCCGACCAGCGCAAACAGCACCAGGTTGTGGCGCTTAACGTTGATACCGGAAAACCAGGCGCCGGTCGGGTTATTGCCAATGGCGTAGGTGCGGCGACCAAAGTTGGTTTTGTGCAGCAGGAAAGCGAAGGCGATTGCGAGAAGAATAAACAGCGCGAACTCGAAGGAGAGCGCACCCCACACATAGCCCTGGCCGAACCAGGCGAAGCTGTCCGGATAGTGGTTCAGCGCTTTGTCGCCCAGCAGAATGTAGGTCATACCGCGATACAGGCTCATGGTGCCGATGGTAATGACGATCGACGACAGATTCAGACGCGTGACCAGCAGGCCGTTAAACAGACCACACAGCAGACCCACTCCCAGCCCGACGGCCACCAGCAGCGGCGTATCCATCCCCGCCGCCGCGCAGAAGCCCATCACCGTTGAGCTCAGCGCCATGGTGGAGGCGACAGAGAGGTCGATTTCCCGGGCGATAATCAACATCGCCATCGGCAGGACCACAATCGCCTTCTCGGTAAAGTTGAAGGTGGCGTCCGACAAATTCCAGATATTGAGGAAGTAGGGCGAGGCCAGCGCGCAGACCACGAAGACCACCAGCGTGACCGCCAGTAAAAATCCTTCCCAGCATAGCAGGCGGTGCAGCGGTGACGGCGCAGGTGCGATGTTGATCGTCTCTTCCGGGGTCATTATTTTACTCATGATTTCACCGTCTGTTTTTGCGCGGCAACCACCGCACTGCGCAGAATTAACCGCCCGTGTCGTTTGTTGCCGCGCTCATTGAGTACCACCGCGATAACGATGACCGCGCCGGAGATCGCCATTTGCCAGAACGGTGAGATACCCATCACCGGCAGCGCATTATTGATGATGCCGAGAAACAGCGCGCCGCAAAGACAGCCGATGACGCGCCCGGTTCCCCCCATCGTACTGATGCCGCCAATCACGCAGGCGGCCACGACCTGTAATTCAAAACCGTTGGCAACATCAACGTAGGCGACGGCAAAGCGCGAGATCCACAGGTAGCCGCAAAAGCCCGCCAGCGCGCCGGAGAGGCAGAAGCTGATGAACTGCATTTTCCCCGCATTAATCCCGGTGTAATACGCCGCGGTAGCGTTGCCGCCCGCGGTGTACAGCGCCCGGCCGGTACGGCTGTAACGCAGAAAGTAGCCCACCAGCAACAGCGCGGCGATGGCGCACCAGCTCAGCAGCGGTAGCCCAAGCAGCGAGGCGCGCGGCAGGCCGAGAAAATCGGCGCTCATCTGGTGCGAGTTGACCCAGCCGCCGTCGGAAAGCAGGAAAATAATGCCGCGGTAGATGCTCATGGTACCGAGGGTGACCACAATGGCCGGGATGCCGAGCCGCCACACCAGCAGGCCGTTGATCATCCCCATCAGCAGGCCCAGCAGGGTCGCCAGAACCAACAGCGTCCAAACCGGTACTTCGGGATAGTGGGCGTTGAGCAGCGCGACAATCATCCCGGTTAGCGCCAGATTGGCGGCCATCGACAGATCGATACCTTTGGTCAGCAGCACCATCATCTGACCGAGGGCAAGGATGATCAGAATAGCGGTGTCGTTAAACATCTCCACCAGATTACCGGGCGTGACAAATGACGGTGCCCGGCTGCCGATCGCGCTGATCATCATAATGATGATGACAGCCAGCAGCGTTTCACGGTGTTTAAGCAGTTGTCGCCCCATTATGCTGCCTCCCGACCGAGGCCGCTGGCGGCGCTGACGATGGTTTCTGCCGTTGCCTCCCCCGCGCGATATTCGGCCACCATCAGCCCTTCATGCATCACGATTATGCGGTCTGCCATCCCCATGACTTCCGGCAGCTCGGATGACACCATGATCACCGCCAGCCCCTGGCCCACCAGTTCGGACATAAACTGATGCACCGCCGCTTTTGAGCCGATGTCGATCCCCTTGGTTGGCTCATCGAGGATGATCACCTCCGGGTGTGTGGCCAGCCATTTGCCGATCACCACTTTCTGCTGATTGCCGCCGGAGAGGGTTTCTACCGTCTGCTGCCAGTTAAACGCTTTGACCTGCAGACGTGAGGCATATTCATTCGCCAGCTGCCATTCGCGGGTGGCGTTCAATACGCCATTGGGATTGAGTTGACTGAGCTGCGGCAGGCTAATGTTCTGGGCGATTGGCAGGGCAATAATCGCCCCCTGCTTCTGCCGCTCTTCCGGCACGCAGACAATTCCCGCCCGGATGGCGTCCGCCGGCTGGCGGAAGTGCATGGTTTTACCGTTCAGCACGATCTCCCCGCTCGCGGGACGAGATACCCCGGAGAGCGCCTGCATCAGCTCGGTTCGCCCGGCGCCGACCAGTCCGTAGAAGCCCAGAATTTCACCTTTACGCAGCGAAAAATGGATATTGGCAAACTCGGTGGGATGGCAGAGGTTTTTCACCTCCAGGACCGTTGCGCCCGGCGTGCACTCGACTTTCGGGTAGGTCTGGGTGATGGCGCGACCGACCATCATCGCCACCATCCGTTCTTCGGTGATGTCATTAATGGCGCCGGCGCTGACGAAGACGCCGTCGCGCAGAATGGTGTAGTAATCGGCCAGTTCGAAAATTTCGTCAAACTTATGCGAGATAAACAAAATCGCTTTCCCGTCTTGCTTCAGGCGTTCAACGATTTGATAGAACTCCAGAATCTCATGCTGCGAGAGGGCGGCGGTGGGCTCATCGAGAATCACCACCTGGGCGTCGAAGGAGAGCGCTCTGGCAATCGCCACCATATGCCGCTGGGCGATGCTGAGGGTTTTCAGCGTCGCGCGTGGGTCAATCTGCACCTCAAGGCGGGTGAGGATTTCGCTGGCTTTGCGGTGCATGGCGGGCCAGTCGAGTTTCTTCAGCAGGCCGGTATACAGATACTGGCCGACGAAAATATTTTCGGTGACCGACAGCTCGTCGAACAGCACGGTTTCCTGATGAATGGCGGTGATCCCCACCTTATGCGCCGACTCGGGGTTCGGCAGCTGGATAGGGATTGCTTTATAGAGGATCTCGCCCTCTTCGGGCTGATAAATACCGGTCATTACTTTGACCAGCGTGGATTTGCCGGCGCCGTTTTCGCCGATTAAGGCGGTCACTTTGCCGGGCCAGAGATCGAGCTGTACGTTCTCAAGGGCATGCACACCGGGGAAAACCTTGGTGATGCCCTTAAGCGACAGCAGAGGAGTGGATGCCGTCATGATAATTCTCCAGTTTTTCCCCTCCCGGTATCGGTGAGGGGAACGGGGTCAAAAGATTTTTGAGAATTTATCGATGTTGCTGGCATCGTAAACGAACGGCTGCGCCATCGCGCCGTTGCCGTTGGCATCCAGCTGGACTTTACCCAGCTTGCCCATACTGGCTTCGGTTTTACTCGCCGTCCCTTTTACCAGATCGTCGGCCAGATAAGTGGCGGCGTAGCCCAGATCAATAGGGTTCCAGATAGCGAAGCTTTTGCTGGCGCCGGATTTAATCGCCCCGGCCATTTCAGACGGCAGCCCGAGCCCGGTCACGTAGACCTTGCCAATCTTGCCCTGATCCTTGACCGCCTGCGCGGCGGCGACGATCCCGACCGAAGAAGGCGAGACGATCACTTTCAGCTCGGGATATGACTTCAGCAGGCCCACCGCTTCGCGGTAGCTCTTATCCGACAGATCGTCGCCGTAGGCCACGGTGACCAGATTGACGGAAGGGTACTTCGGCAGCACCTTTTTCATCTCCTCGATCCAGATATTCTGGTTGGTCGAGGTCGGGGTGGCGCTTAACACGGCCACATCGCCTTTATCGACATTCAGCGCTTTTAATGCCTCGGCGGCGAGCCGGACGTTGGTTTCGCCAATCAGGGCATTATTGGAGGGGTTGAGATGGATTTGCCGACCCGCTGGCGCCACGCCGGAATCCCAGGAGACCACTTTGATACCGCGCTGCATGGCTTTTTTCAGCACCGGGACGACGGCATCAGGATCGTTGGCGGAGATGGCGATCGCATCCACGCCCTGGGCGATCAATCCGTTAAGGACTTCGATCTGCGCTTCTGCCGTGGTGGTGGTCGGGCCGGTATAAATGACTTTAACATCGCCTAACTCTTTGGCCGCTTGCTGGGCGCCGACGTTCGCAGCTTCGAAGAACCCATTTCCCAACGATTTTGCCACGAGGGCGATTTTCACTTCCGCTGAAGCAGAACCGGACAACGCCATAATGGCAACGGTGAGGATCAAGCTTGTCTTTGTTTTCATTGCTTTTACTCCACATGATTGAGTTAGATTCCCGTTGTCATTCACATTACAGATGCGTTGGCTTGTATGACCCGTCCATCCGTGGACTCCGCCCCCTTCCTGCAGTGCGACATACTCGGGGAATGATTTGCAGGTGACAGAGTTCGCCCCGTCTCGGTGAGCGGGGCGCGATGTTGTTATTGATACAGGTCTAACGCGGACTGCATGGGCTGCACCGCAAAGCGTTTGCCCAGGGCGATGAGCTCTTCGCGGGTGATGGTCTGTTTCATGCCCCCCATCGAATAGACTTTCACCAGCACTTCGGCCGACTTCTCGGCGGTATCGATGAGACCGAAGGTTTCGTCCAGCGTCGGGCCGCTGCCGAAGACGCCGTGGAACGGCCACAGCACCAGCGAATGTTTGCGCATTTCCAGCGCGGTGGCCTGGCCAATTTCATCGGTGCCCGGCACCATCCACGGCAGAATGCCGACCCCGTCCGGGAAGACCACCAGACATTCGGTGCTGCCTTCCCACAGTTTGCGGGTGAACAGATCGCTGTTGTTCTCCAGTACATAGGTCAGGGCAATCAGGTTGGTGGCGTGGCAGTGCATGATCACGCGGTCTTTGCCGTTGGTTAGCCTGATGCGCTCGCTGTGGGAGAGAAAATGCGCCGGTAATTCAGAGGTCGGCACCGCATCGTCCGTCAGTCCCCATAGCACGTGGTATCCCGCCCCATCGCTGTCTACCTTCACCACGCCGAGATTGGCCGCAGGATCGAGCTGGACGTTGCGGAAAAATTTGCCGGAACCGGTGACGATAAATGGCTGGTTCGCCAGCGTGGGCATCGGCTGACTGAGGGCGATGTAGCGCGGCTTAGCGTAAAAATCGGCCGCGAACGGTTCGATATCCGCGTCGTCGAGGCGCAGCGTCAGGTTACCGCCGTTACGCTCGTCCCAGCCCTTCAGCCAGGCATCGGAAGTGGCTTTAATCATGCCCTGAACGAACCAGGCGTTGATGATGTTCTGCATAGTCTTGTATTCCTGTTGCTGCGATGCGGGGGGAGCCCCGCACCATAAAGAAGATTGACCCTACGGGCTGCGGTTGTGGCATCAGCCGCCGTCCGGCAATGATGATTAGCCGCGTTGGCTTAGTACCGCTTTTTCATAAGCGCGTACGCTATCCAGCCACTGGCTGCCCGCCGGGGTATCGTGGCGCTGGCAATACATCTCCCAGGCGGCCTGCCATGGCAGGCATTTCTGCTCTTCCAGCAGGGCCAGACGGGCGGTGTAGTCACCGTCAGCTTCCAGCTGGCGCAGCTGTTCCGTCGGTTCCAGCAGGGCGCGCAGCAGCGCTTTCTTCATGTTGCGGGTACCAATCACCCACGCCGCGATGCGGTTAATCGAGGCGTCGAAGAAATCGAGACCGATGTGCACGCGGTCGAACAGGTTGTGGCGGATGATTTCGCTGGCGATAGCCTGGGTTTCGTCATCCAGCAGCACGACGTGGTCGCTGTCCCAGCGCACCGGGCGGCTGACGTGCAGCAGCAGTCGCGGGATGTACAGCATGGCGGCGGAAATTTTGTCAGAGATGACTTCCGTCGGGTGGAAGTGGCCGGCATCGAGGCACAGCGCGGTCTGGCGGCTGGTGGCGTATCCCATATAGAACTCGTTGGAGCCGACGGTATAGCTTTCTGCGCCGATACCGAACAGTTTGCTCTCTACGGCATCGATGTGATGCGCCGGGTCGAGTTTTTCGCTGATGACCTCATCCAGCGCATTGAGCAGACGCTGGCGCGGGGCAAAACGGTCAACGGTAATATCTTTCATGCCGTCCGGGATCCAGATATTCATCACCGACGGGGTGCCCAGCTGCTCGCCGAACCAGGCAGAGATACGGCGGCTGGCTTTGCAGTGATCGATCCAGAACTGGCGGATTTCGTCGTTGGCGTGCGACAGGGTAAAGCCATCGGCGCTCAGCGGGTGGGAGAAACAGGAGGGGTTAAAATCCAGCCCCAGCTTATTGGTTTTGGCCCACTCAACCCAGTTGCGGAAGTGTTGTGGCTTGATTTCATTGCGCGCCACCGGCGTATCTGATTCCAGATAGAGCGCGTGCAGATTCAGGCGTTTCGGCCCCGGAATCAGGCTCAGCGCCTGCTCAAGGTCGGCGCGCAGCTCGCCGGCGTTACGAGCTTTGCCCGGATAGTTCCCCGTGGCCTGAATCCCGCCCGTTAAGTTCCCTTCCGGGTTTTCGAAGCCGGCGACGTCATCGCCCTGCCAGCAGTGCATCGAAACGGGTAGTCGGTCCAGTTGACGCAGGGCCTCCTCGACATCCACGCCAACGGCAGCGTAGCGCTGTTTAGCAATATCCCAGGCTTGTTCAAGTTGAGTGGTCATGCGCAAAGCTCCTTAGTCTGTTGTGGCTGAAACTGCGCCACGAAACGGGCAATTTCATGTTCAGGATTGGGGGTAAACGTGGTAAGCGCGGCGTTGCGACATACCACCTGACGGAAATCGTCGACGTTATTCAGTTCGTCCAGGGTCATCAGCTGGATGCCGATATTGCCCAGCGTGGAGGCCTCTACGGGCCCAGCGACCACCGTGATACCGCAGGCGTCGGCACACAGCTGATTGAGCAGCTCGTTCTGGCAGCCGCCGCCGACAATATGCAGCTGGCTGAACGGCTGGCCGCGGAGTTGGGCCAGTTCACGAAGTACGCGGGCATAGAGCAGGGCCAGACTGTCGAAAATGCAGCGCGCCAGTTCGGCGTCATCGCCGGGAACCGGCTGCCCGGACTCGCGACAGGCGGACTGAATTTCGGCGCTCATATTGGCCGGATTGATAAAACGATCGTCGTTGCAGTCAATGACGAAACGGCAGGCCGGAAGACGAGCGGTACGGGCGATGAGCGCCGACAGGTCACTGATGTTTTGTTCTTTCAGCACCCGCTGCAGCAGCCACAGTCCCATGATATTTTTCAGCACCCGGTAGCGCCCTTCGGCGCCACCTTCATTGGTGATATTCGCCTGCAGCGCGTCGCTACCGGTGTAGGGGGTTTTGCTTTCAAAGCCCATCAGCGACCAGGTGCCGGAAGAGAGATACGCGGCGTTTTTGCTGGCCAGCGGCGAGGCGATGACCGCGCTGGCGGTATCGTGACTGGCGACGGCCACCACCGGAATGGCGTTGCCCTGCGGGCATAACCAGTGACCGATTACGTTACCGGGATGCGTTGGCGTGCCGAACCATTCGCGCGGCGCTCCGCTCCAGTTCAACAGCTCTTCATCCCAGCTATCGCTGTTTATATTGATCAACTGGGTGGTGGTGGCGTTGGTGTATTCCCAGTTCAGATGGCCGGTGAGGCGAAAGCTGAAGTAGTCAGGGATCAGCAGCGCATGTGAAACCTGGCTGACCAGTTCCGGCTGCTGCTCAACCAGCGCGCGGAGCTGATATAGGGTATTGAAGGGCATAAACTGAATGCCGCTACGGCGGTAGATCTCGGCGCGGCCTATTTGCTCTTCGGCATGGTGCATCAGGCCCTGGGTTCGTGGGTCACGATAGGAGACCGGCAGACCCACGCGTTCGCCGTGCTTATCCAGCAGGACATAATCCACGCCCCAGGTATCAATACCGATACTGTCGATGAGGATACCCTGCTCGCAGACCTTCACCAGCCCGCGGCGAATTTCGCCTTCCAGACGGTCGACATCCCAGCAGTCGTAGCCATCCACCTTTTGCAGGCTATTGGTAAAGCGGTGTATTTCGCGCAGCGTTAGCGTACGCGGGCCGCATTCATAGCTGGCAAGCATCACCCGCCCGCTGGAGGCGCCTAAATCAACGGCTACACAATGACGAAAGCTCATGGGGAGATCCTTGTAAAAATCATTGTCAGCAGTCTAAAAAAGTCGTGAATCGCGCACCTTCTTGCCACTGACAGGGAAAACAGGCGGCTGGCAAGAAAGCAAAGATGACCGTGAGGGAGGTCACAGATTCTCTTCATGAGCATCAGGGAAGAGGATGTGATGTTGTCCGCAGTTCCCGATCTTTCCGGCTGTTTCTTGAAAAAGCGGCAGGTTTTACGAATTTTGCGGTCAAAAATTGAAGGCTGGATTGCGGACCCTTAATTACTATTTGTGGCACTGATTGATAACATTTCTCATTTCGAGGGTGCCGTTATGACCATTTTGCACAGCGTGGATTTCTTTAAGTCCGGGACTTCTGCTGTGGCCATTGAGCCACGCCTCCCTCAGGCGGCGTTCCCGGAACATCATCACGATTTCCATGAAATCGTCATCGTTGAGCACGGCACGGGGATTCATGTGTTCAACGGTCAGCCCTATACCATCAGCGGCGGTTCGGTGTGCTTTATTCGCGATCACGATCGTCATCTCTATGAACATACGGACAATTTATGCCTGACTAACGTGCTCTATCGCGCGCCGGATGCCTTTCGCTTTCTGAATGGCGTCAATCAGCTGTTACCGCAGGAGCAAGAGGGGAATTACCTCTCTCACTGGCGGGTGAACCAGGCCGTGCTACAGCAGGTACGACAGATCGTCGGACAGATGGAAGACGTCGGCCTCGAACCGGATATGCATACGCTCGCCGGACGGGAGATTCTCTTTATGCAGCTGCTTGTCCTGCTGCGTAAAAGCAGCCTCGCGGAAGGGGCGGCCGACAACGAAGCGCGGCTGAATCATCTGATGGCCTGGCTGGAAGATCACTTTGCCGAGGATGTCTGTTGGGAAGAGGTGGCGGATAAGTTTTCCCTGTCGCTGAGGACATTGCATCGCCAGCTGAAGCAACAGACCGGCCTGACGCCGCAGCGCTACCTCAATCGGGTGCGACTGATGAAGGCGCGTCACCTGCTACGCCATAGCGATGAGAGCATCACGGATATCGCCTATCGTTGCGGTTTCGGCGACAGTAACCACTTTTCGACGCTTTTTCGCCGCGAGTTTTCCTGGTCGCCGCGCGATATCCGTCAGGGACGGGACGCCATTCTTCAGTAACGCGAGAGCAGTCAACGTTTTAGCGAGCAAAAACGCGAATAATAAACCGTTATTGGCGGTGGAGTTCTGGTAGTGGCTGGTCAGCTGATTCTGCGCAAAGATGAGTTTTTTGCCTCTCCTTCTCAGGCGGTAGCGGTTGCCGACCGTTATCCGCAAAATGTCTTCGCCGAGCATACCCACGAGTTCTGCGAACTGGTACTGGTATGGCGGGGAAATGGCCTGCATGTCCTTAACGATCGCCCATGGCGCATTACCCGTGGCGACCTGTTTTATATTCGCGCCGAAGACAAACACTCCTACGCCTCGGTGAATGATTTAGTCCTGCAAAACGTCATCTATTGCCCGGATCGTCTGCGGCTTAACTTTGACTGGGCGGCCCATATTCCCGGTCTGTTTGGGACGTCGTGGATGCCGCACTGGCGGATCGGCAGTTCTGGTATGGCTCAGGTTCGCCAGGTGATTACTCAGCTGGAGCAGGAGAGCGCCCGCGGCGATGCGCAGTCTAATAACATGGCCGAGCTGCTGTTTGCGCAGCTGGCGTTGATTCTTCATCGCCACCGCTATGCGACCGATAACCGGGCGGCGACCCAAAGCGAAACGCTCCTCGATAAGCTGCTGACCGAACTGGCCGGCAGCCTGAATCGACCTTTTATTCTTGAGCTGTTTTGTGAGCGGGAGGGGTGCGGCGAGCGTGCGCTGCGTCAGCAGTTTCGCCAGCAGACCGGGATGACGATCAACCATTACCTGCGTCAGCTGCGTATCTGCCACGCGCAGTATTTATTGCAGCACACCGAGCGGTTGATTGGTGACATTGCGATGCAGTGCGGATTTGAAGACAGTAACTACTTTTCCGTCGTCTTTAATCGCGAAATTGGCATGACCCCAGGGCAGTGGCGGCAACGCAGTCGCGTTGCCGCATAGGGCATTAGCTGGCCATGCCGAGGCCAACGATATTGGCGGCGATGATAATCACCACGCAGCCCAGACTTAACACGCTGACCGGACGACGCCCGGCATTGTTCCACTCTTTCAGCACCAGCCCGACCAGCCCGCCGCACAGCACATAGAAGCTCATATGCAGCATCCAGCTCATGTAGTCATACTGCGCGGGAATGCTGGCGTGGCCCCAGGCATAGAAGAAAAACTGGAGATACCACATCAGACCGCCCAGCGCCGACAGCAGCACGTTGGCGATAATCAGCGGTTTTGCCAGCGAGAAGTCGGCTTTGATCGACAGGTTTTTGACTTTAGCCAGACGAATAAAGCAGAAGCCAAGGTTGACCAGCGCGCCGCCGCCCATAATCACCACATAGCTGGGCAGCGCGGTATACAGCGGGTCAACTCCCAGCGCTGCCGCGGCATCATGCATTGGCCTGGCGGCGTTCATCGCAAAGGACATCCCGGCAGAGAAAATGCCGCACATCACCGCCAGCATGAGCCCTTTTTTCAGATTGAAGTCTTCGGCTTTAATGCCCATCTTGCGCTCTTTCAACTGGCCGGCCCGGGTGACTATCGCCACGCCGATCACCGCAACCAGCACGCCGAGCAGCGTCATCTGGCCACCCTGGGTATGAAGGAGCACATCGATCTGCCCGTTGATAATTGGAGTCATCAGCGTGCCGACAATCAGGGTAATCCCGATGGCGATACCGATCCCCATCGACATACCGAGGTAGCGCATGGTCAGGCCGTAGTTAATATTGCCGATCCCCCACATGGCGCCAAACAGAAACACCGGCAGGAGCGTGGAGGCGTTGAAGGAACGGTAATAGGCCCAGAAATCAGGCAGCAGCATCGCGCTGATAGCCCAGGGAAGAATCAGCCAGGAGACAATCCCGCCGATTGACCACATGGTTTCCCATGACCACTGTTTAACTTGTTTGAACGGGGCATAGAAACAGGCTGCACTGGCCGCACCTATCAAATGCCAAAAAATACCCATCGTAATCGCGTGATTCATTGATTTTATCCTCATCTATTTTTTTATCGGATAAATCTTCTTCCGACACGATGAGTGTAAAAATCGGTCAGTTTTCTCGCCTTCAGGCTGTTGCCATGTGACGCTGAACTCTGGCAACCAACAACTTAATTACTTGTTCCAGCTCACAAAATTGCAGGTATACCCTGTGGTTATAACCTTATTAAAAATACGGCATTGATAAGCGTTTTCAATATCATTTAATTAACTATAATGAACCAACTGCTTACTCGGCATTAACACTTCCTGCCGCTTGACAATAATGGAGATGATTATGAGTTATACACTGCCAGCCCTGCCGTACGCTTATGACGCCCTGGAACCGCACTTTGATAAGCAGACGATGGAAATCCATCACACTAAACATCACCAGGCCTACGTTAACAACGCCAACGCTGCGCTGGAGAGCCTGCCGGAATTTGCTGACCTGTCTGCTGAAGAACTGATCGCCAAACTGGATCAGCTGCCGGCTGACAAAAAAACCGTACTGCGTAACAACGCGGGCGGCCACGCTAACCACAGCCTGTTCTGGAAAGGCCTGAAAACCGGTACCACCCTGCAGGGCGACCTGAAAGCCGCTATCGAACGTGATTTCGGTTCCGTTGATAACTTCAAAGCGGAGTTTGAAAAAGCGGCTGCGACCCGTTTCGGTTCTGGCTGGGCATGGCTGGTGCTGAAGGGCGACAAACTGGCCGTGGTTTCTACCGCTAACCAGGACTCCCCGCTGATGGGCGAAGCTATCTCCGGCGCTTCCGGCTTCCCGATTCTGGGCCTGGACGTTTGGGAACACGCTTACTACCTGAAATTCCAGAACCGTCGTCCGGACTACATCAAAGAGTTCTGGAACGTGGTTAACTGGGACGAAGCAGCAGCACGTTTTGCCGCCAAAAAATAAGGTTGCATTGTGCTGAACGAGAAGCGAGTCTGATGACTCGCTTTTTTTATATCCGCAGCAAAGGAGCAGCGATGCACTATCCGGTGAATGTCTTTGTGGGCAAGGTAAGGGATTACGACGGCAGCCGTCCAAGCGCCATCGGGAAAATTCAGGTCGACGGTGAACTGACCCTCGGCGAACTGGGGCTGGAGGGCGATGAACAGGCGGAGACGAAAATACATGGCGGGCCGGACCGCGCGCTGTGCCACTATCCCCGTGAACACTACGCCCATTGGGCTCTTGAACTTCCGCAGCAGGCGGATCTTTTCTGCGCCCCGGCGTTTGGCGAGAATCTCTCGACCGAAGGACTGACCGAAAAAGAGGTCTGTATCGGCGACATCTTTCGCTGGGGAGAGGCGCTGATTCAGGTGACGCAGCCGCGTTCACCGTGCTTCAAGCTTAACTATCATTTTGCTGTCAGCGATATGGCGCAGCTTATGCAGAACAGCGGTAAAACCGGCTGGCTGTATCGGGTCGTGGCGGGCGGGCGGGTATCCGGCGATGCGCCGCTGGAGCTGGTTTCCCGACTAAGCGATGTGAGCGTCCATGAGGCGGGGGCCATTGCCTGGCATATGCCGTTCGATGACGAACAATACCATCGCCTGCTCTCGGCGGCGGGGCTGTCGGTGAGCTGGAGCCGTACCATGCAGAAACGGCGCCTGAGCGGGCAGATAGAAGACAATTCGCGGAGATTGTGGGGAAAATAATTCGCCGATAACGCCGCAGGCGCTGGCTGCGAACGATCCCTGAGGCGGCGCGCTGCGCCTGTCCGGGCTACCCGTCTGCGGACGGTTGTGGTAGCCCGGCTAAGCGCAGCGTAAGCCGGAGAAGAGCGATCAGGTGCGCTTATACAGCGGCAGCCAGATGGTCAGCCGCAAACCGCCTAACGGGCTGTCATCGGCTTTGACCCAGCCGCGATGCTGCTGAATCGCCGCCTCGACAATCGCCAGCCCCAGACCGGTGCCGCCGGACTCGCGATCGCGTGCCTCGTCGGTACGGTAGAACGGACGGAAAATCTGCTCGCGATCCTCCGGACTGACGCCCGGACCATCATCATCGACGTTGACCGTGATGCCGTCTTTATCCACCGAAAAACTGACCGAAATTTTGGTGTGCGAGTAGCGCAGCGCGTTACGGACGATATTTTCCAGCGCGCTTTCCAGCGCATTAGGATTGCCGTACAGCGGCCAGGGACCCGGCGGATACTCGACGGTGAAGGATTTTCCAACCTGCTCGGCTTCAAACGCCGCGTTATCCAGCACTTCGCCCCACAGCTGATTGGCCTTCACCGTTTCACTGACCAGCGCGTTATTCGCCTGATTGCGCGACATCACCAGCAGGTCGTTAATCATGCTGTCCAGCCGGTGGGCTTCGGTCTCAATACGTTCAAGCTCTTTGCTCTCGCCGCTGCGACGGCGCAGTAAGGCCGTACCCAGCTGCAGGCGCGTGAGCGGCGTACGCAGCTCGTGGGAAATATCGGACAGCAGGCGCTGCTGACCGGTCATCATGCGTTCCAGCGCCGTGACCATCTGGTTAAAACTGGCCCCGGCGGCTAAAAACTCCTGCGGGCCGGCTTCCAGTTCCGGATGTTGACGCAGGTTGCCCTGGGCGACCTCATCGGCGGCGTTTTTCAACTTGCGGGCCGGTTTGGCCAGACTCCAGGCCAGCCACAGCAGCAGCGGCGAACTGACCAGCATCGTGACGATAAGCAGGAGCAGCGGGCGGTCGAACAGCAGGTTGATAAAGTCTGACTGGGATGTGCTGGCAGGGCGGATCAGATAGAGCTGGTAATTATCTTCCCCATCCCTGACGGAAAACGGCCCGACCATTTCCAGACGGCCGTAGCGTTTTTTCTGCGGATGATCGGCATTATCGGCCTGGCCGATAAAGTTACGAATGATCTGCATTTCGTTGCGTTCTGCACCGATCACGCGGCCTTCGCTGGTGACCAGCAATAAACGCTGTCCCGGCGGAGCCCACTTATCGATAGCGCGAAACAGCCGACGCCACCACATCAGGTCATTGGGGGGATCGGTCGCCAGTTCGGCCTCGACGTGCTGTTCAATCATGGTGCCCTGACGCTGTTCGCTCTCCAGCAGTTCGGTCATCTGGCGCGAGTCCAGCTTGGGCAACATCAGAACCAGCATCAACACCAGCGCCAGCGTGAGCCAGAAAATAGCGAAGATGCGTGCGGTTAAACTTCCTATCATGAAGCCGAAACCATCAGGTAGCCGCGTCCGCGCAGGGTTTTAAACCACGGATGGCCGTCTTTGCGTTCCGGCAGCTTACGACGCAGATTGGAAATATGCATGTCGATGGCGCGATCGAACGGCGTCAGGCGTTTTCCCAATACTTCCTGGCTCAGATGTTCACGAGAAACAACCTGGCCAAGATGCTGTGCCAGCAGGTAGAGCAGGGTGAATTCCGTGCCGGTCAGTTCCAGGGTCTGACCATCGAAATTGGCTTCCTGGCGGCCGGGGTTGAGGCTCAAGGCGTCAACTTCCAGCGTCGGGGAACCGACTTCGGTAGTTTGCTGCTGCTCACTCCAGTGAGAACGGCGCAGAATCGCGCGTATACGCGCCACCAGCTCACGATCGTTGAAGGGCTTAGGCAAGTAATCATCCGCGCCCAGCTCGAGGCCGAGAACGCGATCCAGCTCGCTGCCGCGGGCAGTTAGCATGATAACCGGGGTCTGGTGTGTCTGACGTAACTCTTTAAGCGTATCGATACCGTTTTTCTTCGGCATCATCACATCAAGCAAAAGTAAATCGATGCTGTCGTCCAGAAGGGCCAGCGCCTGTTCCCCGTCATGGGCCACGAGCACGTTAAATCCTTCCATATCGAGCAGCTCTTTTAACAGGGAGGTGAGCTCCCGGTCATCATCAACTAACAGGATTTTATTCATTGTTTAAATACCTCCGAGGCAGAAATTACGTCATCAAGGCTCGCTAATCCATGACTTTACGTTGTTTTACACCCCCTGACGCATGTTTGCAGCCCGAATCGTAGACTGTATCTCGTTGAATCGCTACACAGACACAAACGTATTGGGAGTATGTGATGCGCAATGTTATTGCTGCCGTCATGGCCTCAACGCTGGCGCTAAGTGCATATAGCCAAGCCGCTGAAGTCGTTACCAGCGTTAACTGGCTCCCCGGAGATGACGGGGCGCAGCGCACCAGCCAGAGTCATATGTTTGACGGCATAAGTTTAACCGAACAGCAACGCCAGCAGTTACGAGATCTTATGCAACGGGCACGCCATGACAGGCAACCCATTAATGTTAGCGAAATGGAGACAATGCATCGTCTTGTCACCGCAGAAAATTTTGATGAAAACGCTGTGCGCGCTCAGGCTAATAAAATGGCGCAGGAACAGGTTACTCGCCAGATTGAAATGGCGAAGGTTCGCAACCAGATGTACCACCTGTTAACGCCGGAGCAGCAAGCGGTTCTTAATGCGAAACACCAGCAACGAATGGATCAGTTGCGCGAGGTTGCAAGGATGCAAAAAGGTTCAGCAACCATGCTGTCGAGTAGTAGCAATACCGTGCAACCCCAGTAGTAGACCCTGTTTTCCTTGCCATAGACACCATCCCTGTCTTCCCCCACATGATGTGGGGGTTTTTTTTGCCTGTCATTCGGCGAAACGACTCCCGCCTTGCTCCTCGTTGCGACAACAGTTCAGGTTATACTAAGCGCATCGCCGAAGAGGAGCATGTATGAATCAATCTTATGGGCGGCTGGTGAGCCGTGCGGCTATTGCGGCGACGGTGATGGCGTCCGCGTTACTTTTGATCAAGATTTTTGCGTGGTGGTACACCGGGTCTGTGAGTATTCTGGCTGCGCTTGTGGACTCGCTGGTGGATATTGCCGCCTCGTTAACGAATCTGCTGGTCGTGCGCTATTCGCTCCAGCCGGCAGATGAGGAACATACTTTTGGTCACGGTAAGGCAGAATCGCTGGCCGCGCTGGCACAAAGTATGTTTATCTCCGGGTCGGCTCTGTTTCTGTTTTTGACCGGTATTCAGCACCTGGCGCGTCCGGAACCGATGCAGGCGGCGGGTGTCGGTATTGCCGTGACGCTGATCGCGCTGGTCAGCACGCTGGTGCTGGTAACGTTCCAGCGTTGGGTGGTCAGAAAAACGCAAAGTCAGGCGGTGCGAGCAGATATGCTTCATTATCAGTCTGATGTTATGATGAACGGCGCAATTCTGGTGGCGCTGGGCCTCTCCTGGTATGGTTGGCATCGTGCCGACGCGCTGTTTGCTCTCGGGATTGGCATCTATATTTTATATAGCGCTCTGCGTATGGGTTATGACGCCATTCAGTCGTTGTTAGACCGCGCGCTTCCTGACGAGGAACGTCAGGAAATTATCAATATCGTGACCGAATGGCCAGGCGTCAGCGGGGCACACGATCTACGGACGCGGCAGTCAGGGCCGACTCGCTTTATTCAAATACATTTGGAAATGGAAGATAACCTCCCGCTGGTTCAGGCACACGTGATTGCCGATCAGGTGGAGCAGGCAATTCTGCACCGTTTCCCGGGTTCTGATGTCATTATCCATCAGGATCCCTGTTCTGTGGTGCCGCTGGCGCGGCAGGGCGTTTTTTGAGCTTTGGGTTATAGTCTGTAAACTCGATGTAAAAGTGTGGGGCAGATCGGCATTTTTTGTATAAATTACCGCCATTTGGTCTGACCTGAATCAATTCAGCCAGAAGCGTTTGATATACTATTGCAATTATCGTCGTGCACTCCTGGTGAAGGAGCGCTTCAGGCAACAGGATTATTTTTTGCTTCCTAAGTTCAGAGGTAGTCATGATTAAGAAAATCGGTGTATTGACAAGTGGCGGTGATGCTCCGGGCATGAACGCAGCAATTCGCGGCGTTGTGCGCGCAGCATTAACGGAAGGTCTGGAAGTTTTTGGAATCTATGACGGTTACCTCGGCCTGTATGAAGATCGCATGGTTCAGCTCGACCGCTACAGTGTTTCCGACATGATCAACCGTGGTGGCACTTTCCTCGGGTCAGCACGCTTCCCCGAGTTCCGCGAAGAACATATTCGTGCCGTTGCGCTCGAGAACATGAAAAAGCGTGGCCTGGATGCGCTGGTCGTTATCGGCGGTGATGGTTCTTACATGGGGGCGATGCGTCTGACTGAAATGGGCTTCCCGTGCATCGGCCTGCCAGGCACCATCGATAACGATATCAAAGGCACTGACTACACTATCGGTTTCTTTACCGCGCTGAGCACCGTAGTGGAAGCCATTGACCGCCTGCGCGATACCTCTTCTTCCCACCAGCGTATTTCGGTTGTTGAAGTGATGGGGCGTTACTGCGGCGATCTGACTCTGGCTGCGGCGATTGCCGGCGGGTGTGAGTTCATCATGGTGCCGGAAGTGGAATACACGCGTGACGATCTGGTCGCTGAAATCAAAGCCGGCATCGCCAAAGGTAAGAAACACGCCATCGTGGCCATTACCGAACATATGTGCGACGTGGACGAGCTGGCGCACTACATTGAGAAAGAAACCGGCCGTGAAACCCGGGCGACCGTTCTGGGCCACATTCAGCGCGGCGGTTCCCCGGTTCCTTATGACCGTATTCTGGCATCCCGCATGGGCGCCTACGCGATTGAACTGCTGCAGCAGGGATTCGGTGGCCGCTGCGTCGGTATTCAGAACGAGAAGCTGGTGCACCACGACATCATCGACGCTATCGAGAACATGAAGCGTCCGTTCAAAAATGACTGGCTGGATTGCGCGAAGAAACTGTACTAATTCTGGCGTGAAACAAACGAAAAGGCCTTCTCAGAGAGAAGGCCTTTTTAATTAGTGGGCAGGCTATTCGATATCCAGTGCATCCTCGGACAGGATGATCCCGGTATTATCGGCATACAGATGGTCACCGGAGAAGAAGGTCACGCCGCCGAAATTGACGCGTACGTCGCTTTCGCCGATACCTTCGCCAGCAGCCCCCACGGGAATGGCGGCCAGCGCCTGGATGCCAATATCCAGATCTTCAAGGTCGTCAACCTGACGCACCGCGCCATAGACGACAATCCCTTCCCACTCATTTTGTACGGCAAGACGCGCCAGGTCAGCGTCAATCAACGCACGTCGGACGGAACCCCCGCCATCGATCAGCAAGATGTGACCACGGCCGTTCTGTTCGAGCATATCGTATAGCAACCCGTTATCCTCGAAACATTTCACCGTGATGATTTGTCCACCAAACGACGACCGCCCCCCAAAGTTGGAGAACAGAGGTTCCACTACGTTGACATCCTCCTGGTAGATGTCACAAAGCTCGGAAGTATCGTATTTCATAGGCTTAACGTTCAGTTGCTGCGAGAGATTTTAGTATATCTCGCGAATCGTATTGTTGGCAAAATCATCAATTGTTAATTGATATTTGTCAGTTAACCTACCAGCTTGCTGCAAATAATCCCAATGACAAACAGCAGGTTGGTCAGCAGCGCTGCTTTCACCGTGCGTTCCAGCATCGGGCGCATTGCCACCGGCTCGCGCTCGCGTATCACAAATCGCGCCTGCTTCACCAGCAGCGGCGTGGCGAGCAGGAACAGACAACCCCATGGGCTATGCAGAGAAATTAGGGTAAACAGCGCCAGGCACAGCGGCGCACCGATGAGCAGGCAAGCGTGATAGCGGCGAGCGTTGAGCGGCCCCAGACGTACTGCCAGCGTGTTTTTGCCGTTCTCTCTGTCGCTGTCGATATCGCGCAGATTATTGATATTCAGCACCGCGGCGGCTAACAGACCACAGGCGGTAGCGGGGAGGAAAATGGTTGCTTCAATCGTGTGGGCCTGGAGATACCAGCTTCCTGCGACGCTAAGCCAGCCAAAGAAGACCAGCACCGAGATATCGCCAAGGCCGATGTAGCCATAGGGCCGGGTGCCGACGGTGTAGGTGATCGCGGCGATAATCGCTAAACTCCCCAGCACCATGAAACCAATAAAATCGGCCATCGTCTGCCAGGCGCAGAACAACAGCGCCAGCCCGGAGAGGCAAATCAGCACCACGGTAACGATCAGCGCGCGTTTCATCTGCGGCTGGGTAATGGCCCCTTTTTGCATGCCGCGTAGCGGCCCGATACGGTCGGGTTTATCGCTGCCCTTAACGGCATCGCCATAATCGTTCGCCAGGTTGGATAAGATTTGCAGCAGGCCGGCGGTGATCAGCGCCAGCAGCGCCACCCAGGGATCGAAGTACCCCTGATGCCACGCGAGCGTCGTACCGACAACAATGGCGGAAAAGGCCAGCGGTAGCGTTTTTGGCCGCAGGCTTTCCAGCCAGGCCTGGGTTCGGTTTATCGGTTGTTCAGTCATAATTCCTGGCCAAAAAAATGGGGCTATATATAGCCCCATCGATTGTGATGAAAATACATTGAACCGGATTATAGGATAAAACGGCTCAGATCTTCATCCGCCACCAGCACATCCAGATGCTTACCAACATACTCGGCATCAATAATGATGCTCTGACCACCCATTTCGCTGGCGTCAAAGGAGATGTCTTCAATCAAACGCTCCAGCACGGTGTGCAGACGACGAGCGCCGATGTTTTCGGTGGTTTCGTTAACCTGCCATGCCGCCTGCGCAATGCGCTTGATGCCGTCTTCCGTAAACTCGATGTTGACGCCTTCGGTCGCCATCAACGCTTTATACTGAACGGTGATGGAGGCGTTCGGCTCGGTCAGGATGCGCTCGAAATCTTCCGTCGTCAGCGCTTTCAGCTCGACGCGAATCGGCAGACGACCCTGTAGTTCAGGGATCAGGTCAGACGGACTGGCCACCTGGAATGCGCCAGAGGCGATAAACAGAATGTGGTCAGTTTTCACCATGCCGTGTTTGGTCGACACCGTGCAGCCTTCGACCAACGGCAGCAGGTCGCGCTGCACGCCTTCGCGAGAGACATCCGGGCCGGAGCTGTTGCCGCCGCGCTTACAGATTTTGTCGATCTCATCGATAAATACGATACCGTGTTGTTCTACGGCGTCGATGGCATCCTGTTTGAGCTCTTCCGGGTTGACCAGCTTCGCCGCTTCTTCTTCAATCAGCAGCTTCATTGCGTCTTTGATTTTCAGCTTGCGCGGTTTTTGCTTCTGGCCGCCCAGGTTCTGGAACATCGACTGCAGCTGGCTGGTCATCTCTTCCATGCCCGGAGGGGACATGATTTCCACACCCATCGGTGCAGCGGCAAGATCGATCTCGATTTCTTTATCGTCGAGCTGACCTTCGCGCAGTTTTTTGCGGAATGCCTGACGGGCGGCAGACGGTTCCTGAGGCTGTTCCGCCTGGCCCCAGTTGTTTTTTGCCGGCGGGATCAGCACATCAAGAATGCGCTCTTCCGCCAGCTCTTCCGCGCGATAGCGGTTTTTATCGATCGACTGCATGCGGACCATTTTGATCGCCGCATCGGTCAGGTCGCGGATAATCGAATCCACTTCTTTCCCGACATAGCCCACTTCGGTGAATTTTGTGGCTTCAACTTTGATGAACGGCGCGTTGGCCAGTTTCGCCAGACGACGGGCAATTTCCGTTTTACCCACACCGGTCGGACCGATCATCAGAATGTTTTTCGGCGTGACTTCGTGACGCAGCTCTTCGTTCAGCTGCATACGGCGCCAGCGGTTACGCAGCGCGATAGCGACAGAACGCTTCGCCGCGTCCTGGCCGATAATATGTTTGTCGAGTTCGCTGACAATTTCGCGTGGGGTCATTTCAGACATGGGAGATCCTTACGCTTTAGAGGCTAATTCTTCGATGGTGTGGAAATGGTTGGTATAAATGCAGATATCACCTGCAATATTCAACGCCTTCTCTGCGATATCGCGTGCGCTCATATCGGTATTTTCCAGCAGAGCGCGGGCAGCGGCCTGAGCGTAGGGACCACCGGAGCCGATAGCAATCAGGTCGTTTTCTGGCTGCACCACGTCACCGTTACCGGTGATGATCAGCGAAGCGTTTTCATCCGCCACGGCCAGCAGAGCTTCCAGTTTGCGCAGCATACGATCGGTACGCCAGTCTTTCGCCAGTTCCACGGCGGCTTTGACCAGGTGCCCCTGATGCATTTCCAGTTTACGTTCAAACAGTTCAAATAGCGTGAAGGCGTCGGCGGTGCCGCCGGCGAAGCCCGCGATCACTTTGTCGTTGTAGAGACGACGCACTTTTTTCACGTTACCTTTCATGACGGTATTGCCAAGCGTGGCCTGGCCATCACCGGCAATAACCACATGGCCGTTACGGCGAACACTAACTATTGTTGTCACGAGCAGACCCCTTGGTTACAAAAGCGGAATAGGGGCCCCGCGCTTCACGCGGGGCAGAATGCAATTATAGATGGGGGGGATTTTTAGGGTTTCAACCCCTGGCGGCGAGACGAATGCAGTTTGCGTGTCCGGCCATCTTCAGGCGAGTGATCATATCGTTGGCGCTCTCCTTGCCCTTCAGTGGCCCAATGACCACGCGATTCCAGCCATTGTTGGTGGTAATGCGCGAGGAGAACCCTTCAAACGCCAGCTGCGCCCGAACGGTTTCCGCCTGTTCTGCGCCTTTAAAGGAGCCGCACTGAATCATCCAGCTACGATCGTCTTTCTTCTCCGCCGCTGCTTTCGGCGCCTCTTCAACGCGAGCAACCGGCGCAGCTGCCTGGGCTTTAGGCTGTGCGGCGGTATGCGCAGGCGTCTGCAGCAGATCCTGATACGGCTGTTGCGTCGAGGCGGTTTGTTTCGGCTGTTGTACCGGCTTTGGCTGCTGGTACGGCTGCTCTGCAACGCGCTGCTGCGCGCGCGGCTGTTGTTGCACCGGCGCCTGCTGCTGGGTTTGCGCCCATTGTTGCTGAGCCTGCTGCTGTTGTTGTACCTGCTGCTGCGCCAGACGCTGGCGCTGCAGCGTTTGCTGGCGCTGAGCCGGGGTTTGTTCGTTCCACGGCACCTCGGTCAGCTGGGTCGGCTGCTGGCGCATATCCGCCTGCATTTGTGCCAGCAGCTGGCGCTGTTCATTGGTCAACTGCTCGGGCTTCATGACTTCCCCGCCGGCCGTCGGTTCAGTAGGCGCACGTACGCCAGGCTGGCGACTTTCCAGCTCTTTGATATAGCGCCAGCGCTCTTCCGGTTTCGGCGGGAGGCCATTACCTGCCACCTGACGGTTTTGCAGCGCTTCCGCTTCTTCTTTTTTATGGTGCGTGATGAAGTACAGCCCACCGATAAAGGCCACCAGCACTGCCGCCGCGATCGCAACCATAGTCGGTGAAACCGCCGGAAGGCTGCTCTGTTTATTCCTTGAGCTTCGGGTATTACCCTTTTTGCGCCGCGAAGGAGCCGGTTGGCTGCGGCGTACATAATCTCGTTGTGCCACTATCGTTTCGCTGTTTTATTCGTTCGTCAGTCCGCCATGTTACTTAAGCGGCGGGCCTTTGACCAGAAGAGCAGGCCCGAAAACCTGATGGTTATGCTCTGATTTTGCGTGTACTGCCGCGAACGATCAGTTCGCAGTCCAGCAATCGTGAACCGCTGTTCACATTGTGACCATGTAGCTGATCCAGTAACAGGAGCATTGCTTCGCGGCCAATATCAAAGCGCGGTTGCGCAACGGTCGTCAATGGCGGATCGCAAAATTCGGATAAAGAGATATTATCGAAACCGACAATAGACAGATCGTCAGGTACCTTCAGTCCCCGGCGTTTTGCCAGCGACAGCGCCCCCAGCGCCATGATATCGCTATGGCAGAAGACCGCGGTCGGCGGCACCGGCAGCGCCAGAAGCTGTTCCAGCGCGCTGGCCCCGGCTTCATAGGTAAAGTTACCGCGAGCGATATAGTGCGGATCGATGGTGATCCCGCTACGACGCAACGCCTGCACATAGCCCTGGAGGCGATAGTGGCAGAGCGGCATCTCTTCCGGGCCGGCGATACAGCCAATACGCTGGTGACCCAGTTCGTGCAGATAATTCACGGCATTAAATGCGGCGGTGAGGTTATCGATGTGCACCGTGGGCAGCTCCAGCTCCGGCGCAAATTCATTCGCCATCACCATCGGCGGTAGATTGCGCTGTTCTTCAACGCCTGCGTCAAACGGCAGACGGGAGCCTAGCAACAACATACCGTCGATCTGCTTGGTAATGATCAGATCGATAAAAGTCTTTTCCTGCCGGTTCTGGTGGGCGCAGTCGCCGATCAGCACCAGATAGCCCTGTTCTGCCGCGGTAATCTCAATGCCGCGGATAATCTCGCTGAAAAAGGGATCGCAAATATCCGGTACGATGACCAGAATCGTACGCGACTCGTTACGTTTCATATTGCGTCCGAGCGACTGCGGCAAATAGCCGACTTCCAGCGCCGCCTGCTCCACCCGGTTACGGGTAGTCTGAGAAACCTTATCCGGATTCATTAACGCTCGGGACACGGTTGCCGTTGAAACGTTTGCCTTCAGGGCGACGTCTTTCATTGTGGCGGCAACCACCTGTTTTTTGGGCTTCACCTGTTTTCTCCTCGCTGACTGGCGCAGACACTTCCCTTGTGTTCTGACATCAGCAACATTTTTAGCAGATAGTCGACGCAGAGAGTTACAGAATTTTCATGAAAAACGTGATGGTTGTTGAATTTTTTCGATCCGTCTCGCAAGAGAAGGCTTAACCTTCAATAGGATCGACGTCCAGGACCCATTTTACCTTGCGCGCTTCCGGCAGCGTATTGATCAAGGCCAGCGTACCGCTGACGATATGCTGCAAGCGAACGCGTGAAGGGTGCTGGAGCAGAATTTGCCAGCGCCAGCGGCCCCCGCGTTTGGGCGCCAGCGCCGGAACCGGACCCAGCACCCACAGTTTGTCATCGGCCAGCGGACTGGCCTGCAGTAAATTACGCAACTGCTGCAGGAACAACGGCGCCTGCTGATTGTTATGGTCTTCGGCACGAATCAGGACATGGCTGGTCCACGGCGGCAGCTGCATGGTCTGCCTTTCGGCCAGCGCCTGTTCGGCAAAGGCGTCGTAGCCTTTATATAACAGCGTTTGCAGCAGCGGATGTTCCGGATGGTGGGTTTGCAAAATCACCTCTCCCTGTTTACCCGCGCGTCCTGCGCGGCCAGAGACCTGGGTATAGAGCTGAGCGAAGCGTTCTGCCGAGCGGAAATCGGCGGAAAACAGCGCACCATCGACATCCAGCAGCGACACCAGGGTAACATCCGGGAAATGATGACCTTTGGCCAGCATTTGAGTGCCGATCAGGATGCGTGCGCCGCCGCGATGAATATCGGAGAGGTGCTGTTCGAGCGCGCCTTTACGGCTGGTGGTATCCCGGTCGACGCGAGAGACCGGCACACCGGGAAACAGCGGCGCCAGCGCCTGCTCCAGCTGTTCGGTGCCCAGTCCGACCGGCACCAGATGCGTAGAGCCGCAGGAGGGGCACTGGCGCGGGATCGGACGCTGGCTGTCGCAGTGGTGGCAGCGTAAATGATGCTGTGCCTGATGCAAGGTGTAGTAGCTGTCGCAGCGCGGACACTCTGCGATCCAGCCGCAGTCATGGCACAGCAGCGCCGGGGCGAAACCGCGGCGGTTCAAAAACAGAATCACCTGATTATCGGCCTGCAAATGCTGACGCATGCGGGCAATCAGCGCCGGGGAGAGTCCCGCCTGCAATTGCTGTCCTTTCAGATCCAGCACGTGCTGCTGCGCCGGACGAGCGTTACCCGCACGCTTTGTCAGCTTCAGCTGGCGATATTTCCCCTGGCGGACATTGTATAGCGTCTCCAGCGCCGGGGTTGCCGAGCCAAGAATAATCGGGATTTGCTCGCTATGAGCGCGCCACACCGCCAGATCGCGGGCGTGATAGCGCCAGCCTTCCTGCTGCTTATAGGAGCTGTCGTGCTCTTCATCGATAACGATCACGCCCAGGTTTTTAAATGGCGTGAACAGCGAGGAGCGCGTGCCGATGACGATAGCTGCTTCGCCATTTTTGGCCTTCAGCCACGCGGAAAGACGTTCGCTGTCGTTAAGGCCGGAGTGCAGGACTTCAACCGGGGCGTTAAATCGCTGACGGAAACGGGCGATGGTTTGCGGCGTCAGGCCAATTTCCGGCACCATCACCAGCGCCTGTCGGCCTTGCGCCAGCACGTTTTCCAGCACGCTGAGGTAAACTTCCGTTTTCCCGGAGCCGGTAATCCCCGCCAGCAGCCAGGTTGAAAACCGATCCGATGCGCTGTGAATCGCCCCGACGGCCGTGGCCTGCTCGGTGTTGAGGCGCAGCCGCTCGCCGGGTACAGCAAAGTGGGTTCGCCAGTCGGTGAGGGCGGGCGCTTCGCTTGCCAGCTCGCAAAGCCCTTTCCCGCGCAGGGCCTGCAACGCCGCATCGTTGAACTCCAGCTCCGCAACCTGGTGACGCCAGATCCTTCCCTGACGCAGTGCGGCCAGAGCCTGCTGCTGTTTCGGCGAGCGTTTGAGGCTGTTGATATCGACAGCCTGGCCCTGCTCGGTCGCGAACCAGTACCACTGCGGCGCTGCGCTGGCTGGTTTCCCCTGGCGAAGCATGATCGGCAGGGCGTGGAACAGCACATCGCCGATGGGATGATGATAGTAGTCGGCCGCCCACAGCAGCAGTCGCCAGACGGCAGAAGAAAATACCGGTTCGGCATCCAGCGTGGCGATGACCGGCTTGAGCTCATCCAGCGGCAGCTCGCTGCGTTCGCTGACGGCGGTCACAATCCCAATACGCTCTTGCTTACCGAACGGCACGCGCACGCGGCAG
This sequence comes from Klebsiella sp. X13, assembly GCF_003323835.1. Lineage (NCBI taxonomy): Bacteria > Pseudomonadati > Pseudomonadota > Gammaproteobacteria > Enterobacterales > Enterobacteriaceae > Klebsiella > Klebsiella sp. X13. Next base: position 5,279,731 of record NZ_CP030874.1, on the reverse strand, counting down.
CCTGCTTTGACCGGCATTCCCTCAGGTAGCAGGTAGTCAAAGGTACGGGGCAGCGGGACGGGCAGGGCAACGTGGGCGACGGGCATGTCATCTTCCTGACTTGAAATCTGGCCGGTTAGTATACACATTGTGATAAGGGCTCGCGGATCAGTTTGCATATGCTGGTCAAATTCTGTATGATTCGCCGCCTTTGGTGCGCTTCGTGCAGCATCAGAATCTATTACCCGGGGATTACGCTTAGCGGAATTGCGCCGGGAAATTATTAACATCGCGTGGTGTCTGGCGTTAGGGCTGGAAGAGCGACGCGGCCTTAACTGAGGTTCTCCCATGAAAAAAGATATTCATCCGAAATACGAAGAAATTACTGCTTCTTGCTCTTGCGGTAATGTCATGAAAATCCGTTCTACCGTAGGTCACGACCTGAACCTCGACGTGTGCGGTAAATGCCACCCGTTCTACACTGGCAAGCAGCGTGATGTTGCGACCGGTGGCCGCGTTGACCGCTTCAACAAGCGCTTCAGCGTTCCAGGCACCAGCAAGTAAGTTGCCGGAAGAAAAAGCCGCCCACGGGCGGCTTTTTTTGTTTCTGTCGTTATGCCCGGCATGCAGATTCAGGGTGGGCAGAGACGTAAAAAAGGGCGGAAGGTCACTTCCGCCCTTTTTTATTGACTCAGTATTCCCACGTATCCGGGTCGATACCCATCTCGCGCATAATCTGTTTCGCCGCTTCCGGGATCTCATCGCTGCGCTCTTTACGCAGGTCTTCATCGTTGGGTAACGGTTGACCGGTAAATGCATGCAGGAACGCTTCACACAGCAGTTCGCTATTGGTGGCGTGGCGCAGGTTGTTGACCTGACGACGCGTGCGTTCATCGGTGAGGATCTTCAACACCTTCAGAGGAATGGATACCGTAATTTTTTTTACTTGCTCACTCTTCTTACCGTGCTCAGCGTATGGGCTGATATATTCGCCGCTCCATTCAGCCATGAGATACCTTTAATCCTCTAGTCATTAGTTAAGGGCCAGAACCACGGTCCGGGCCATAATTGCGCGTAGTTTACCGTAGAGGGGGCGTTCTGACACCTGATAAGCCCCTGCAGAGATGCGCTAATGCATATAATTTTAACGGCTATTCTCTATTTGCTCAATCTATACGCAAAGAAGTTTAGATGTCCAGATGTATTGACGTCTATTGTGACAATGATTACTCTGGTGCCTGACTTTTCACCGATTCAGCCCAGGAACTGCCCAACATGACGCGTAAACAGGCCACCATCGCAGTGCGTAGCGGTTTAAATGACGACGAACAATACGGTTGCGTTGTCCCGCCGATTCACCTTTCCAGTACCTACAACTTTACCGGCTTTAATGAACCCCGTGCCCACGACTACTCCCGCCGCGGTAACCCTACCCGCGATGTGGTGCAGCGCGCGCTGGCGGAGCTGGAAGGGGGAGCGGGCGCCGTTCTGACCAATACCGGTATGTCGGCGATTCTGCTGGTGACGACCGTGTTCCTGAAGCCCGGCGATCTGCTGGTGGCCCCTCACGACTGCTACGGCGGCAGCTATCGTCTGTTTGATAGCCTGGCGAAGCGCGGCTGCTATCGGGTTCTGTTTGTCGATCAGAACGATGAACAGGCGCTGAGTGCGGCATTGTCTGAAAAACCGAAGCTGGTGTTGGTCGAAAGCCCAAGTAATCCATTGCTGCGCGTGGTGGATATTGCGAAAATCTGCACGCTGGCTCGTGAAGCGGGTGCGGTGAGCGTGGTGGATAACACCTTCCTGAGCCCGGCGCTGCAAAATCCGCTGGCGCTGGGAGCCGATCTGGTGCTGCATTCGTGCACAAAATACCTGAACGGGCATTCTGACGTGGTCGCCGGGGTGGTGATTGCGAAAGATCCGGCTGTTGTCACCGAACTGGCATGGTGGGCGAATAATATCGGCGTAACCGGCGGCGCATTTGACAGCTACCTGCTGCTGCGTGGTTTACGTACGCTCTCTCCGCGTATGGAAGTCGCACAGCGCAATGCGCTGGCGATTGTCGACTATCTGAAAACCCAGCCGCTGGTGAAAAAACTGTATCATCCATCTCTGCCGGAAAATCAGGGGCATGAGATTGCTGCCCGTCAGCAAAAAGGTTTTGGCGCGATGTTAAGCTTTGAGCTGAAGGGCGATGAGCAGACGCTGCGTCGTTTTCTGAGCGGATTATCGCTGTTTACGCTGGCCGAATCGCTGGGGGGCGTAGAAAGTCTGATTTCGCACGCTGCGACGATGACCCATGCAGGTATGGCGCCTGAGGCGCGCGCGGCGGCGGGGATTTCAGAAACGCTTCTGCGTATTTCGACCGGTATTGAAGATGGTGAAGATTTAATTGCCGACCTGGAAAATGGCTTCCGGGCAGCAAACGAGGAATAAACATGAGTGTGAATGCGCAGGCAGGGGCGAAGGGTCGTCAGCTGCACAAATTTGGTGGGAGTAGTTTAGCGGATGCGAAATGTTACCTGCGCGTCGCGGGGATCATGACGGAATACTCGCAGGCCGGTGACATGATGGTTGTCTCCGCCGCTGGCAGCACCACCAACCAGCTGATTAGCTGGCTGAAGCTCAGCCAGACCGATCGCCTTTCTGCGCATCAGGTACAGCAGTCGCTGCGCCGTTACCATATGGAGCTGATCGCCAGCCTGCTGTCGGCAGAAGCGGCAGATACGCTGATCGCGTCGTTTATTCACGACCTCGAGCGTCTCGCCGGCTTGCTGGATAGCGGCGTGACCGATGCGGTCTATGCTGAAGTGGTCGGCCATGGCGAAGTGTGGTCTGCACGTCTGATGGCCGCGGTGCTCAACCAGCTGGGACTGGAAGCGGCATGGCTTGACGCACGTAGCTTCCTGCGCGCCGAACGCGCTGCGCAGCCGCAGGTGGATGAAGGTCTGTCTTATCCGCTGCTGCAACAGCTGATGGCACAACATCCCAACAAACGTCTGGTGGTGACCGGCTTCATCTCGCGCAACAGCGCCGGGGAAACCGTCCTGCTGGGGCGTAATGGTTCTGACTATTCCGCGACCCAAATTGGTGCCCTGGCCGGGGCGTCTCGCGTCACTATCTGGAGCGATGTGGCCGGGGTCTACAGCGCGGATCCGCGTAAAGTGAAGGATGCGTGCCTGCTGCCGCTGCTGCGCCTGGATGAAGCCAGCGAGCTGGCGCGCCTGGCGGCTCCGGTCCTGCACGCCCGTACCCTTCAACCGGTCTCCGGTAGCGATATCGATCTGCAGCTGCGCTGTAGCTACACGCCTGAGCAAGGCTCCACGCGCATTGAGCGCGTGCTGGCGTCCGGCACCGGCGCGCGAATTGTCACCAGCCATGATGATGTCTGCCTGATTGAGTTCCAGGTGCCCGCCGGTCAGGATTTCAAGCTGGCGCACAAGGAGCTGGATCTTATCTTTAAACGCGCCCAGCTGCGCCCGCTGGCGGTGGGGGTGCATGCCGATCGTAAGCTGCTGCAGTTCTGCTATACCTCGGAAGTGGCCGACAGCGCGCTGCGTCTGCTCGATGAAGCGGGTCTGCCGGGCGAGCTGCGTCTGCGTCAGAAGCTGGCGCTGGTGGCGATGGTCGGGGCGGGCGTCAGCCGTAACCCGCTGCATTGCCACCGTTTCTGGCAGCAGTTGAAAGGACAGCCGGTCGAGTTTACCTGGCAGTCTGAAGAGGGGATTAGCCTGGTGGCGGTGCTGCGCGCAGGCCCGACGGAAAGCCTGATTCAGGGCCTGCATCAGTCCCTGTTCCGGGCAGAAAAACGTATTGGCCTGGTCCTGTTTGGTAAAGGCAACATCGGTTCGCGCTGGCTGGAGCTGTTTGCCCGTGAACAGAGTACGCTCTCAGCCCGCACCGGCTTCGAGTTTGTCCTCGCCGGCGTGGTGGACAGCCGCCGCAGCCTGCTTAACTACGACGGTCTGGATGCCAGCCGCGCGTTAGCGTTCTTTAACGATGAAGCCGTTGAGCAGGATGAAGAGTCGCTGTTCCTGTGGATGCGCGCTCATCCCTATGATGATTTAGTGGTGCTGGACGTGACCGCCAGCGAGCAGCTGGCCGATCAGTACCTTGATTTTGCCAGCCACGGCTTCCACGTCATCAGCGCCAATAAGCTGGCCGGGGCCAGCAGCAGCGATAAATATCGTCAGATTCACGATGCGTTCGAGAAAACGGGCCGCCACTGGCTGTACAACGCTACGGTCGGCGCGGGTCTGCCGGTGAACCATACCGTGCGCGACCTGATTGACAGCGGCGATACTATTCTGGCGCTGAGCGGTATTTTCTCCGGCACGCTCTCCTGGCTGTTCCTGCAGTTTGACGGCACCGTGCCGTTTACCGATCTGGTCGATCAGGCCTGGCAGCAGGGGCTGACGGAGCCGGACCCGCGCGTTGACCTGGCGGGGAAAGACGTGATGCGTAAGCTGGTTATCCTTGCGCGCGAAGCCGGTTATGACATCGAGCCCGATCAGGTGCGCGTCGAATCGCTGGTGCCTGCGCACTGTGAAGAGGGCTCTGTGGATCACTTCTTTGAGAATGGCGAAGAGCTGAACGAACAGATGCTGCAACGTCTGGAGGCCGCCCGTGAACTGGGGCTGGTTCTGCGCTACGTGGCGCGTTTTGATGCCAACGGAAAAGCGCGGGTTGGCGTTGAAGCCGTCCGCGAGGAGCATCCGCTGGCGGCGCTGCTGCCGTGCGATAACGTCTTTGCCATCGAGAGCCGCTGGTACCGCGATAACCCGCTGGTTATCCGCGGCCCGGGTGCCGGCCGCGACGTGACCGCTGGCGCTATTCAGTCGGATATTAACCGTCTGGCACAGCTGCTCTAATCCTGCCTCTGCCCGAGACCAGACCGGCGTCTGGTCTCGGAACATCAATGCGCCGCAAAGACCTCTTTGGCGGCGAACAGGCCATTTAAGGCCGCCGGGAATCCGGCATACACCGCCATCTGCATGATGACTTCGATAATCTCCTCCTGCGACAAACCGACGTGCAACCCGGCGGCAATATGCACTTTTAGCTGCGGTGCGGCATTGCCCAGCGCGGTTAAGGCGGCAATGGTGGCGATTTCACGGCTGCGTAAATCGAGCCCCGGGCGGGCGTAAATATCGCCAAACGGGAATTCAATCAGGTAGCGGGCAAAGTCCGGGGCGATGGCCTGCAGGCTTTTGACGACGGCATCGCCGCCTTTACCGTCAACGCGCTGCAACATGTCCAGGCCGGTGGTATAACGCTCGGATGTCATGATCTTTCCTCATAATGATGATGGGTTGGGAAGAAGGTTAGAGGCGTTGATCGGACTTGAGTAATACCCTTTTCGTGATACCTTTCAGGTATGACAAGTTTACGCTTACAGACTCTTGATATTCGCCTGCTGCGCTATTTTGCCGTGGTGGCGGAAGAGAATAATATCAGCCGGGCGGCGCAGCGGTTGTGTATCTCGCAGCCGCCGCTGAGCCGTCATATCCGTCATCTGGAAACGTTGCTGGGCGTGACGCTTTTTGTCCGCCATACCAAAGGGCTGATTCTTACCGCAGAGGGTGAGCGGGTGCTGGAGCTTATTCGTCCGCTTCTGGCGCTGCAGGAGGCGACGCTGAGTGCGCTGGGGCAGCTGTCCGATGACCGGCAGCAGCCCTTACGTCTGGGGCTGACGACTGCCTTCGAACAGGGTATTTTTGCGTCTCTGGAATCGGCGTTGGGTCGCCAGGTCAGGGCGCTCTCCCTCCTTCGCCACTCCTCGCCTGCCCTGGCTCAGCAGGTGCGCAAAGGCAAGCTGGACGCCGCGCTGATTGCGCTGCCGCTGGATGCCGCTGGGTTAACGCTTTCTCCTTTGCCCTATCATGAACCGCTGATTGCGGCGCTACCCGCGTCATGGCCGGAATCCGCAATCTCCCGGCTGGTCTTAGAACAGCTGAATCATCGGCCGCTGTTTTGGTTCAGGCGCGAACGTAATCCGGCCTTTTTTGACGCAACCCGGCGCATTTTTGAGCGTATTGGCTACGTGCCGGCGTATGTGGAGGAGCCCGCTGAGCATGACGTACTGCTGGCACGTATCGCACGCGGAGAAGGGATGATCTTGCTGCCGGCATCATTTGCCGCGATACAGCGTCAGGGGGTGGTATTTCATTCGCTGGAGGGGACTCGCTTGCGTTTGTCGCTGGGATTAGTGACGCGACCGGAAGATGAAGCTTTGCGCGCGTGGTTGCTGCCGTTTATTGAGGAATCATTATCTTAGCGTTGAGTTGCATGAATTAATCTCATCTTCACTGAATATTCCTCACTCTTTACGCTGATTTTTCTATTGACGCCTGCTCTCTTTTCCGTCATTTTTACATCTGGACGTCTAAACGTATAGAAGTTCGCAACACAACAAACAATAAAATGCGATTGATGAGGTAAGGTATGAGCTTTTTTCACGCCAATCAGCGGGAAGCCCTGAATCAGAGCCTGGCAGAAGTGCAGGGCCAGATTAATGTGTCCTTTGAATTCTTTCCGCCGCGCACCAGTGAAATGGAGCAAACCTTGTGGAAATCCATCGATCGCTTAAGCAGCCTGAAGCCAAAGTTTGTCTCGGTGACCTATGGCGCCAACTCCGGCGAGCGCGACCGTACTCATAGCATCATAAAGGGGATTAAGGAGCGTACCGGTCTGGAAGCGGCGCCGCATCTGACCTGTATTGACGCCAGCCGCGATGAACTGCGCACGATCGCCGAAGACTACTGGAACAACGGTATTCGCCACATCGTTGCCCTGCGCGGCGATCTGCCGCCGGGTAGCGGTAAGCCTGATATGTATGCCGCAGATCTGGTGACGCTGCTGAAAGAGGTCGGGGATTTTGATATCTCCGTTGCGGCCTATCCTGAAGTTCACCCGGAAGCCAAAAGCGCGCAGGCAGATCTGCTGAACCTGAAGCGTAAAGTCGATGCGGGTGCTAACCGCGCGATTACCCAGTTCTTCTTTGATGTGGAAAGCTATCTGCGCTTTCGCGATCGCTGCGTGTCCGCCGGTATCGATGTCGAAATTGTTCCAGGCATCCTGCCGGTTTCTAACTTCAAACAGGCGAAAAAGTTTGCCGACATGACTAACGTCCGTATTCCCGTATGGATGTCTAAAATGTTTGAAGGGCTGGATAACGATGCGGAAACTCGTCAGCTGGTGGGGGCGAATATCGCCATGGACATGGTGAAGATTTTAAGCCGTGAAGGGGTGAAGGATTTCCACTTCTACACGCTGAACCGTGCTGAGATGAGCTACGCCATCTGCCATACGCTGGGCGTGCGTCCGGCGGTATAAAAAATGGCCCTCATCGAGGGCCATGTTGTTTTATTCCCACTCGTCCAGAAAACGCTGGCCGTACTGATCGGCGACCAGTAGCGCGGCGTAGACTTCATCAGCGGTCGCGCCGCCGGGCATATTGTGGATAGTTTCTCCCTCTGCGCAGGCCGCTTCCGCGACGGTACGCATTTTGCCGGGAATATCGCCCTTAATATCCAGCTGAGCCAGGGTGAGAGGCAGCCCGACGCTGTGACACAGCGCGGCGACGGTTTCAATCTCTTCCACCGGGGCATTTTCCAGAACCAGCTGCGTCAGTGTCCCGAAGGCGACCTTTTCACCGTGATAGTAGTGATGCGCGTCCGGAATGGCGGTAAGGCCGTTATGGATCGCATGCGCTGCCGCCAGTCCGCCGCTTTCGAAACCAACGCCGCTGAGATAGGTGTTGGCTTCGATAACTTTCTCCAGCGCCGGCGTGACGACATGTTGCTCCGCCGCCAGCATCGCTTTTTCACCTTCTTCAATCAGCGTGTTGTAGCACAGCTCAGCCAGCGCCAGCGCCGCCTGAGTGCATTTGCCTCCGGCCATTGTCGTGGCGCCGCTGCGTGAACAGGCCCGGGCTTCAAACCAGGTGGCCAACGCATCACCGATGCCCGCTGCCAGCAGGCGCGGCGGAGCGCCGGCGACAATTTGCGTATCGACAATCACCATGTTCGGGTTGCGCGGCAGCATCAGATAGCTGTCAAACTCGCCTTCGTCGGTATAGATAACGGAGAGGGCGCTGCAGGGGGCATCCGTTGAGGCAATTGTCGGGGCAATCACTACCGGAAGATTCATAAAGTGGGCTAATGCTTTCGCGGTATCCAGCGTTTTTCCGCCGCCGATTCCCAGCACGGCATTGCAGCGAGCAGCGCCGGCGATTTCACGCAAGCGATTGATTTCATTATGCGAGCATTCACCGCCAAACGGCACGATTTCAGCAGCCAGACCCGCATCGGTCAGGCTTTTACGCAGCTTTTCTTCGGCAAAACCCAGCACAAACTTGTCGCCGACAATGAGCCAGCGTTCGGCCAGCGGTTTGAGATAGTTGCCAAGGCGGGTGATAGCATTCGCACCCTGAATATATTTGCCTGGGGATTGAATAATGCGATCCATTTCGATTCCTCCTGGTTGATCGTGGCGCCGCCCTCTGGCGACGCGACAATCGGGTTACAGGTTCAGATTGCCAAAAGCGTTATTCCAGTCTTGCTCAAACTTCTCTATGGCTGACTCTACCGCAGGGGTGCCAAGCATTTGTTGCGCTACGTCTAAGGGAAGGGTGATAGCTTCACAGCCGGTCAGCAGGCAATCCAGCGCCTGACGCGGAGTTTTAAAGCTGGCGGCCAGCACTTTGCTCCCCGGCGCGTGCTGTTCCAGCAGGGATTGCAGCTCCTGCACCATGCGAATCCCGTCACCCCCCTGGGCATCGACGCGGTTGACATAAGGGGCAACATATTTTGCCCCCGCCAGCGCTGCCAGCAGCCCCTGCGCGGCGCTATAGACCGCGGTACCCAGCGTCGGGATGCCTTCTTTCTTCAGTAATTTGATAGCGGCGAGGCCTTCAGCGGTGACCGGGATTTTAACCACGATGCCCGGAACGGCATTACTCAACCGTTTGGCTTCCGCCACCATGCCCTCAGCATCGCGGCTCATCGTCTGGGCAAACAGCGTTCCATCGGCTCCAATGGCCTTTTGCAGACGCGGGAGAACATCCCAGATCGGCGTTTTGCCTGCGGCGATAATGCTCGGGTTGGTGGTCACTCCGGCCAGCGGATAGATTCGTGCCAGACGTTCAACTTCTGCTACGTTCGCGGTGTCCAGATAGAGTTCCATAGCCTTTCCTCAATTCTCAATTCAGTGATGTTGAGGTAAGGATACGGCTTCTCCTCGGCGGGTCGCCAGATGACAAATTTGCCAAAAACTGGATAAATGTACGCATTGCGGGTAAGGATGATTTAGATCACATTTTCCAGCTATATCTGGCGAACCTGGGCAGGGCGAGCGTAAAAACGCGATGGCTTACTTACAAAAATCTAGTTTCTGCTTAGCGCGGCTTCTCCGTCAGCTGGCTGTGATACTGGCGGCGATACTCGGAGGGAGAACGCTCGGTATTCTTGCGAAACAGACGGCAGAAATAGTTGCTGTCGACAAAACCGCAGGCGTGAGCGACATCTTTGATTTTCATGTCGTGGCCTTTTAACAGCATTCGGGCCTGCTCAAGTCGGATGTGATTCAGATACTCGTTAAACCCCATGGGCCCGCATTTCTGGAACAGATGGGAGAGATAGTTTGGCGAGAGATAAAATTCCTGTGCCACCGATTCGCGGGTTAACGGTTCGGCAAAGCGAGCGTCGATGTATTTGCGGATCGCTTCAAAGAGCGCCTGACTTCGGGAGGCGGTTTGCACCTGGCTACCAAGCAGGTCGGCGCAGTGGCTCAGCAGGCTGATAACGATGTATCTCGCGGTGTGTTGTTCCTGCGGTTGCATCTGCATCTCATTGAGCGCCTGGAGCAGGAAGGAGCCGGTCCGGGGGCCGCGGCGCGGCACCTGAAGCCTCTCCTCAACATTCAACATACTGCCGTTCCAGCGCGTCAGGGTGAGCTCTAACTGCTGCTTGCCAAACACAATGCTCAGAACGGTACAGGGCGACTGCCAACGGGGAGAATGCCATCCGCCGGCGTGAATAAACAGCACGTCGTGCCGGGACAGCACGGGCGGATCGGCTTTGATACCGGCATCGTGAAGCTGCCCATCAAGCATGATGTCGAGGCGTGGAAAATCCGCCTTCTGCACGTTACCGGAAGCCGGACGGCTGTCGGTGGCAAATCGGATCTGCCGGATCGTCGCCGGGCTTTTGATTAACGCGTCGATGTGTTGATTGAGATCGGTATCCATTCTTGCTCCGTAGAAGGCGCCACATTTTTATCATACCGGACAGCGTGGAAAGGGTAAAAGCAGAGGGTAATGAAGGGGAATCGTATTGCAGATTATATATGATATGTTATATCGTAACATATCATTGCAAATGTTAACTCAGGAGAGAGTGATGACCAAAAAGATTTCTGCCCTTGCGCTGGGGGTTGGCATGCTGTTAGCCAGTGCTCAGACCTTTGCTCACGGCCACCATAGCCATGGCCCCGCGTTAACGGAGGCGGAGGTGAAGGCCAGCGAGGGTATTTTTGCCGATGCCGACGTTAAAGATCGGGCGCTGAGCGACTGGGATGGGATCTGGCAGTCGGTGAATCCGTATCTGCTGAAGGGGGATTTGGATCCGGTGCTGGAGCAAAAAGCCAAAAAAGCGGGCGGCAAGAGCGTGGCGGAATATCGGGAATATTATAAGAAAGGGTATGCCACCGATGTGGACCAGATTGGGATCGAAGATAACGTGATGGAGTTCCACGTTGGCAAAACCGTTAATGCCTGTAAATACACCTATTCCGGCTATAAGATCCTGACCTATGCTTCCGGCAAGAAAGGCGTGCGTTACCTGTTCGAATGTCAGCAGGCGGAATCAAAAGCGCCGAAATTTGTTCAGTTCAGCGATCATATTATCGCACCGCGTAAATCACAGCATTTCCATATCTTCATGGGCAATGACTCGCAGGAGGCCCTACTGAAAGAGATGGATAACTGGCCGACGTATTATCCTTATGCTCTGCATAAAGAGCAGATTGTCGACGAAATGCTGCACCATTAATAAAAATCCCCGGCCGCGTGATGCGGACCGGGGAAAGCGTAACCGGATCGGGCGCGATCCGGTTTTTTCCCGGTAAATATCGTCTTACCGGGAACGGCTGATAAATTAGCCCGTGTTGCGCATACCTGCGGCAACGCCCGCGATGGTGACCATCAGCGCTTGTTCGACGCGCGGATCCGGCTCTTTACCTTCTTCTTCCGCCAGACGCGAACGGTGCAGCAGTTCTGCCTGCAGGACGTTCAGCGGGTCGGTATAGATGTTACGCAGCTGGATAGATTCGGCGATCCACGGCAGGTCGGCCATCAGGTGGGAGTCGTTTGCAATATCGAGCACCACTTTGATCCCGTTGGACAGCAGCTCACGCAGCTCCGCGCCCAGTTTCCATAGCTCCGGTTTCACCAGACGCTGATCGTAGTATTCCGCCAGCCACAGGTCAGCCTTCGAGAACACCATTTCCAGCATGCCCAGACGGGTAGAGAAGAACGGCCAGTCGCGACACATGGTTTCCAGCTCGCTCTGCTTGCCATCTTCTACCACTTTTTGCAGCGCGGTACCTGCGCCCAGCCAGGCCGGCAACATCAGGCGGTTCTGGGTCCAGGCGAAAATCCATGGAATAGCGCGCAGGGACTCGACGCCACCGGTGGCGCGACGTTTTGCCGGACGCGAGCCGAGCGGCAGTTTGCCCAGTTCCTGCTCCGGCGTTGCGGAGCGGAAATAAGGGACAAAGTCTTTATTTTCACGCACGTAGCCACGATACATGTCACAAGAGATGTCCGACAGCTCGGCCATGATGTGACGCCATTCCGGTTTGGGTTCCGGCGGCGGCAGCAGGTTGGCCTCCAGGACTGCGCTGGTGTACAGCGACAGACTGCTGATGGTGACTTCCGGCAGACCGTATTTAAAGCGGATCATCTCGCCCTGTTCCGTCACGCGCAGGCCGCCTTTCAGGCTTCCCGGAGGCTGAGAAAGCAGCGCCGCGTGCGCCGGGGCGCCGCCGCGACCGATAGAGCCGCCGCGTCCGTGGAACAGCGTCAGTTCAATACCGGCTTTTTCGCAGGTTTTGATCAACGCATCCTGCGCCTGGTATTGCGCCCAGGACGCGGCCATCACGCCGGCATCTTTCGCCGAATCGGAGTAGCCGATCATGACCATCTGTTTGCCCTGAATAAAGCCGCGATACCAGTCGATGTTCAGCAGCTGGGTCATGACGTCATTGGCGTTGTTCAGATCGTCCAGGGTTTCAAACAGCGGCGCAACCGGCAGAGCAAAGCCGATACCGGACTCTTTCAGCAGCAGGTGAACCGCCAGCACATCGGATGGCGTCTTCGCCATGGAGATCACGTAAGCGGCGATGGATCCGTGCGGCGCTTCGGCGATCACCCGGCAGGTATCGAGCACTTCGCGGGTTTCATTGCTTGGCTCCCACTGACGTGGCAGCAGCGGGCGTTTGGAGTTCAGTTCGCGGATCAGGAAGGCCTGTTTGTCGGCTTCTGACCAGCTTTCGTAATCACCGATGCCGAGATAGCGGGTCATCTCCCCCAGCGCTTCGGTATGGCGGGTGCTTTCCTGACGAATATCGATACGCACGAGCGGTACGCCGAACGATTTCACGCGGCGCAGGGTATCGAGCAGTTCGCCGTTGGCGATAATGCCCATGCCGCAGGACTGTAGCGACTTATAGCAGGCATAAAGCGGTTCCCACAGCTGTTCGTTCTGGGTAATCAGGCCGACAGGTTTCGGCAGCTTCTGTCCTTTCAAGCGAGCTTCCAGCCAGGCCTGGGTTTCCATCAGCTGGGTACGCAGTTTTTTCATCAGATAACGATACGGTTCCTGCGCGCCTTCCGCACCGGCCAGCTCCCGCAGTTCGTCGGTACATTCGACCATCGACAGTTCGGAAATCAGCAGCTGAATATCTTTCAGGAACAGGTCGGTGGCTTTCCAGCGGCTCAGCAGCAGCACCTGACGGGTGATATCGGCGGTCACATTAGGGTTACCGTCGCGGTCACCACCCATCCAGGAGGTGAAGCGCACCGGTACAAAGTCAACCGGCAGCTGATAGTTGAGGTTCTCTTCCAGCTGTTCATTCAGCTCGCGCAGGTAGTTTGGTACCCCTTCCCACAGGCTGTTTTCAACAACGGCAAAACCCCATTTCGCTTCATCAACCGGGGTCGGGCGGTACTTACGGATTTCATCCGTATGCCATGACTGGGCGATCAGCTGGCGCAGACGGCGCATCAGCTGATGGTGTTCGTAATCCGCGATATCTTTATTATCAAGCTGCTTCAGGCAGTTGTTCACTTCCACCATTTTGTGGATCAGCGTACGGCGGGTGATCTCGGTGGGGTGAGCGGTTAACACCAGCTCCAGAGACAGGGACTCCACCGCTTTTTTAATGGTGTCTTCGTTGAGATGAGGTTGGTCTTTGAGTTTTCTCAGGGTGCGGGCAATCACTTCCGGATTGCTGGCCGCTTCGCCGTTTGGCGAAATACTGTGGTACTGCTCCGCCGTATTCGCCAGGTTCAGGAACTGGCTGAAGGCGCGAGCGACCGGCAGCAGCTCGTCGTTGGACAAGTTTTGCAGCGTGGTGAGCAATTCCTGGCGATTGGCTTCATTGCCGGCGCGAGAAGACTTGGACAATTTACGGATAGTTTCGACACGATCAAGAATGTTCTCTCCCAGTGCATCCTTGATGGTATCGCCTAGCACCTTACCGAGCATACTGACATTACTACGCAAAGCGGAATATTGTTCGTTCATGTTACCCCAGACACCCCATCTCATTTTATTTTGTTATACCCGGCACTCTGCAACGTTGAGCGGCGGATAAGCAGCCGTCTTTTATAAAGCCACGTAAAAACCCCCACGTCAATTGTTGCGAAATCGCTTCAGCAAACGAATAAATGGCGGCAATTTGCGAAATTTAACTCAGACGTCGCTTGATAAGCGTTGCTTATGGAAATGTGACCAGAATCACCGTCCCGCCCCAGGAAAAGGGGCGGGATCCACTGGCTTTTAGTGCCAGCAGAAATGGTGGACAACCTGCGTAATCAGCTCACGGGTCGGCTTGATAAAGCGGGTTTCCAGATATTCATCCGGCTGGTGGGCCTGATTAATAGAGCCTGGACCTAAAACCAGCGTCGGGCAGAGCGTCTGAATAAACGGCGCTTCGGTGCAGTAGTTCACGACTTCAGTTTGTGCGCCGAGTAGCTTTTCAACGACCTGGACCAGCCGGTGGTCCGGTGGGCATTCGTAACCCGGAATCGGCGGATGCAGCTCGGAGACGGTCAGGCGACCCGGCCAGCGTTCGCTAACCGGTGCCAGCGCTTCATCCAGCAGTCCGTTGAGATCGTTGAGCGTCATGCCCGGAAGCGGGCGAATATCCATATGCAGCTCGCAGCAGGCGCAGATTCGGTTTGACGCGTCGCCGCCATGGATAGCCCCGAGGTTGAGCGTCGGATAGGGTACGGTGAAGGCATCGTAGTGATAGCGCTCTTTCAGCGAGTCGCGCAGCTGCATGATGCGACCAATGGCATCGTGCATCAGCTCAATGGCGTTGACGCCGCGCGCCGGATCGCTGGAGTGGCCGGACTGCCCCTGGATACGGATGGCGTTGGACATATGGCCTTTGTGCGCGCGTACCGGCTGCAGAGAGGTTGGTTCGCCGATGATGGCGCAATCCGGGCGTAGCAGGGTCGTTTCGGCAAAGTAACGGGCGCCGGCCATGCTGGTCTCTTCATCGGCGGTAGCCAGGATGTAGAGCGGCTTTTTCAGCTTACTGACATCGACATCGCGCAGTGCATCAAGAATAAAGGCAAAAAAGCCTTTCATGTCGGCGGTGCCGAGGCCGTACAGCTTGTTTTCGTGCTCGGTGAGGGTGAAAGGATCGCGGGTCCAGCGGCCGTCATCAAAGGGAACGGTATCCGTATGGCCGGCGAGAAGCAGGCCGCCAGCGCCGTGGCCGGTACTGGCCAGCATATTGAATTTGTTGCGCGTATCTGGCACCGGCTGCACTTCGACATTGAAGCCGATTTCGCGGAACCAGCCGGCGAGTAAATTGATTAAAGTCTCATTACTTTGATCCAGCGCCTCTTCGGTTGCGCTGATGGAAGGTGTGGCGATCAATGCGCGGTAAATCTCGATAAAGGGTGGTAAATTGTTTTTCATTGTTGACACACCTCGGGTCATGATAGTATCAATATTCATGCAGTATTAGTGAATAAAAATACATTATCGTTGAGCGTAAGAAAACCCATAAAATGTAGGGAAAGTGCTTACGGCTTAACAGGGTGAGGAAGAGAAATGCTTCCTGGACAAATATGACGTAAGAAGGTGAAGAGCCCCGATGTTGAAGACGCTGATTGTGGGTGCCAGCGGTTATGCCGGCGCAGAGCTAGTGACCTATGTAAATCGCCATCCTCATATGACCATAACCGCTTTGACGGTCTCCGCGCAAAGCAATGATGCAGGGAAATTAATTTCCGATTTGCATCCGCAGCTGAAAGGCATTGTGGATTTACCGCTGCAGCCGATGTCAGATATCAGCGAATTTAGCGCCGGGGTGGATGTCGTCTTCCTCGCTACCGCCCATGAAGTGAGCCACGACCTGGCGCCGCAGTTCCTTGCCGCAGGCTGCGTGGTGTTCGACTTATCCGGCGCCTTCCGCGTAAATGACGGTGCGTTCTACGAAAAATATTACGGCTTTACTCATCAGCATCCGGCCCTGCTTGAGCAGGCGGTATATGGCCTGGCAGAGTGGAGCGTCGACAAACTGAAAGAGGCGAATCTGGTCGCCGTACCGGGCTGCTATCCAACGGCGGCTCAGCTGTCGCTGAAGCCGTTGATCGATGCGGACCTGCTGGATCTTACCCAGTGGCCGGTGATCAACGCCACCAGCGGCGTCAGCGGTGCGGGACGTAAAGCGGCCATCGGCAATAGCTTCTGTGAAGTCAGTCTGCAGCCGTATGGCGTGTTCAACCATCGTCACCACCCGGAAATCTCGACCCATCTTGGCGCAGAGGTGATTTTTACGCCTCATCTCGGCAACTTTAAACGTGGGATTCTGGAAACCATTACCTGCCGCCTGAAGCCGGGCGTCAGCAAAGAGCAGGTTGCCGGTGTGTTCCAGCAGGCGTATGCCGATAAGCCATTGGTACGTTTATACGATAAAGGCGTGCCCGCATTGAAAAACGTCGTAGGTCTGCCATTCTGTGATATCGGTTTTGCGGTTCAGGACCAGCATATCATCGTGGTGGCGGCGGAAGATAACCTGCTGAAAGGCGCGGCAGCACAGGCAGTACAGTGCGCGAATATTCGTTTCGGCTTCGCTGAAACGCAGTCTCTTATTTAAGGTGTGATGATGAACCCATTAATTATCAAACTCGGCGGCGTTTTACTCGACAGCGAAGAAGCGCTGGAGCGTCTGTTTACCGCGCTGGTCAATTATCGTGAAACGCATCATCGCCCGCTGGTTATTGTTCACGGCGGCGGCTGTGTGGTGGATGAGCTGATGAAGCAGCTCAACCTGCCGGTGAACAAGAAAAACGGTCTGCGGGTGACGCCTGCGGATCAGATCGACATTATTACCGGTGCGCTGGCGGGAACCGCGAATAAGACGCTGCTGGCATGGGCGAAGAAACACCATATTATGTCCGTTGGCCTGTTCCTTGGCGATGGTGATAGCGTGAAGGTCACTCAGCTTGATGAAGATCTGGGCCACGTTGGCCTGGCGCAGCCGGGATCGCCGGCGCTGATTAACACCCTGCTGGCCGGCGGCTACCTGCCGGTAGTCAGTTCGATCGGCGTGACCGATGAAGGAGAGCTGATGAACGTGAATGCTGACCAGGCGGCCACTGCGCTGGCGGCGACCCTCGGCGCGGATCTGATTCTGCTTTCCGATGTCAGCGGTATTCTCGATGGTAAAGGCCAGCGCATCGCGGAGATGACCGCGGCGAAGGCGGAGCAGCTGATCGAACAAGGCATTATCACTGACGGCATGATCGTCAAGGTGAATGCCGCGCTGGATGCGGCGCGCGCGCTGGGACGCCCGGTGGATATCGCCTCCTGGCGTCACGCGGAACAGCTGCCGGCATTATTTAATGGCACGCCTATCGGCACGCGTATTCTGGCTTAATATTTCATGCCCGGCGGCGTATTGCTGGCCGGGCCTACAAGACTGTAGGTCGGGTTAGCGAAGCGTCACCCGGCAGAACTAAACGAATTTAAGGAAAATGGTTATGGCACTTTGGGGCGGGCGTTTTACTCAGGCAGCAGATCAGCGGTTCAAGCAGTTCAACGACTCTTTGCGCTTCGACTATCGCCTGGCGGAGCAGGATATCGTTGGCTCTGTTGCCTGGTCTAAAGCGCTGGTGACGGTGGGCGTTCTGAGTGCCGCTGAGCAGCAGCAGCTGGAAGAGGCGCTCAGCGTGCTGCTGGAAGAGGTGCGGGCGAATCCGCAGCAAATTCTTGCAAGCGATGCGGAAGATATCCACAGCTGGGTGGAAGGTAAACTGATCGACAAAGTGGGCCAGCTGGGTAAAAAATTGCATACCGGGCGGAGCCGTAACGATCAGGTCGCAACCGACCTGAAGCTGTGGTGTAAAGATACTGTTGCGGAGCTACTCTCTGCGAACCGCCAGCTGCAAAGCGCGCTGGTGGATACGGCGCAGAACAACCAGGATGCCGTTATGCCGGGTTATACCCACCTGCAGCGTGCGCAGCCGGTGACGTTCGCCCACTGGTGCCTGGCCTACGTTGAGATGCTGGCGCGGGATGAAAGCCGCCTGCAGGATACCCTTAAGCGTCTGGACGTCAGCCCTCTGGGCTGCGGTGCGCTGGCGGGTACCGCCTATGATATCGATCGCGAGCAGCTGGCTGACTGGCTGGGTTTTGCTTCGGCGACCCGCAATAGCCTGGACAGCGTTTCTGACCGTGACCACGTACTGGAGCTGCTCTCCGATGCGTCGATTGGCATGGTTCACCTGTCACGTTTCGCCGAAGATCTGATTTTCTTTAATACGGGCGAAGCCGGTTTTATTGAATTATCCGATCGCGTTACCTCCGGTTCCTCGCTGATGCCACAGAAAAAGAATCCGGATGCGCTCGAACTTATCCGCGGAAAATGTGGCCGTGTTCAGGGTGCCCTGACTGGAATGATGATGACTTTGAAAGGTTTGCCGCTGGCCTACAATAAAGATATGCAGGAAGACAAAGAAGGGCTGTTCGACGCGCTCGATACCTGGCTTGACTGCCTGCATATGGCGACGCTGGTGCTGGATGGTATTCAGGTCAAGCGTCCGCGTTGTGAAGAGGCGGCGCAGCAGGGCTACGCAAATGCGACCGAACTGGCGGATTATCTGGTTGCGAAAGGCGTACCGTTCCGTGAAGCGCACCATATCGTCGGGGAAGCGGTTGTTGAAGCGATCGCCCAGGGCAAACCGCTGGAAGATCTGGCGCTGGCCGACCTGCAGAAGTTTAGCAGCGTGATTGCCGACGATGTCTATCCGATTCTGTCGCTGCAGTCTTGTCTGGATAAGCGCTCGGCAAAAGGCGGCGTCTCGCCGAAGCAGGTTGCCCAGGCGATTGCTGACGCGAAACAGCGTCTGGTGTAAATCCTCGCCGCCCCTGAATGATTCCAGTGGGATGAGTGAGAAAAGAGGCTCGGGCTATGTCCGGGCTTTTTTATGCAAAAAAAAGCGGACACAAGGTCCGCAAAAGTTCACGTTGGCTTTAGTTATCTGGTCAGGGAATATGCTGAGGCAATGTCGTGATTTTCTGACTTTTGCCTCGTTTCTGGGTTTATTATTGAACAGAAAACTTGATAGGGATAATCGTTCGTTGCTATGCTATCTATCGCCATGAACTATCATGGCGACGGAGGATGAATAATGAATATTCGCGATCTTGAATACCTGGTTGCGCTAGCCGAGCACCGCCACTTCCGGCGCGCGGCGGACTCCTGCCACGTCAGCCAACCCACGCTTAGCGGACAAATCCGCAAGCTGGAGGATGAACTTGGGGTCATGTTGCTGGAGCGCACCAGCCGTAAGGTTCTGTTTACCCAGGCCGGACTGTTGCTGGTGGATCAGGCGCGTACCGTGTTACGCGAAGTCAAAGTGCTCAAGGAAATGGCAAGTCAACAGGGTGAGACCATGTCCGGGCCGCTGCATATTGGCCTGATTCCGACCATTGGCCCTTACCTGTTGCCACAAATCATACCGATGCTGCACCAGACGTTTCCCAAGCTGGAAATGTACCTGCATGAAGCCCAAACGCATCAGCTGCTGGCCCAGCTGGACAGCGGCAAGCTGGACTGCGCGATCCTCGCGCTGGTGAAAGAGAGCGAGGCCTTTATCGAGGTGCCGCTGTTTGACGAGCCGATGATGCTGGCAATCTACGAAGATCACCCGTGGGCAAATCGCGATCGCGTGCCGATGTCCGATTTGGCCGGGGAGAAGCTGCTGATGCTGGAAGATGGCCACTGCCTGCGCGATCAGGCGATGGGGTTCTGTTTTGAGGCCGGTGCGGATGAAGATACGCATTTCCGCGCGACCAGTCTCGAAACGCTGCGTAACATGGTGGCCGCAGGCAGCGGGATCACGCTGCTGCCGGCGTTAGCGGTGCCGCAGGAGAGAAAACGCGATGGCGTGGTCTATATTCCGTGCATTAAGCCGGAACCGAGACGAACGATCGGGTTGGTTTACCGCCCCGGTTCCCCGCTGCGCAGCCGCTACGAACATCTGGCGGAGGCCATCCGCAGCACCATGGATGGCCATTTCGACAAAGCGTTAAAACAGGCGGTTTAAGCCGTTTAGCGCGGCAACCCGATAGGCTTCCGCCATGGTCGGGTAGTTAAAGGTGGTGTTGACGAAGTACTCAATGGTGTTGCCACCACCTTTTTGCTCCATAATCGCCTGGCCGATATGAATAATCTCGGCCGCGCGCTCGCCAAAGCAATGAATCCCAAGGATCTCTTTCGTTTCCCGATGGAACAGGATCTTCAGCGTGCCCACGCTCATGCCGACGATTTGCGCCCGTGCCAGATGTTTAAACTGCGCGCGGCCCACTTCGTACGGTACCTTCATGGCGGTCAGCTGCTGCTCGGTTTTACCGACGGAGCTGATTTCCGGGATGGTATAGATGCCGGTGGGGATATCCTCGATCAGATGGGCAGAAGCCTCACCTTTAATCAGCGCCTGCGCGGCGATGCGACCCTGATCGTAAGCGGCTGATGCCAGACTTGGATAACCGATGACGTCGCCTACGGCATAGATATGCGGCAGCGCGGTCTGATACATGCTGTTGACCTTGAGCTGACCGCGGCTATCGGTTTTCAGACCAATATTTTCCAGTGCCAGGGAATCGGTGTTACCGGTACGCCCGTTGGCGTACAGCAGGCAATCTGCTTTTAGTTTTTTACCCGATTTCAAATGCATGATCACGCCGTCATCAACGCCTTCAATCTTCTCGTACTCTTCGTTGTGGCGAATAACCACACCGCTGTTCCAGAAGTGGTAGGAGAGGGAGTCGGACATCTCCTGATCGAGGAATGCCAGCAGACGATCGCGGGTATTTATCAGGTCCACTTTGACTTCCATACCGCGGAAAATGGACGCGTACTCACAGCCAATCACCCCGGCACCATAGATAATGACGTGGCGGGGCTCGTGCTGCAGGCTGAGAATAGAATCGCTGTCGTAAAGGCGCGGGTGGGAAAAGTCGACATCAGCCGGATGATACGGACGGGAGCCGCAGGCGATGACGAATTTCTCCGCGGTGATCGTTTCGACGGTGCCGTCGTGACATTCCAGGGCGAGCGTGTGTTCATCAACAAAGTGCGCGTTGCCCTGCAATATTTCGCAGTGGTTGCGCTCATAGAAACCCTGACGCATATGGGTCTGCTGGTTAATGACGCTGTCGGCATGGTTAAGAATGTCGGCGAAGGAAGAACGAAGAAGACGGGAATGGTCGCTGTAGAGAGGGTTTTGGTTAAACTCGATAATACGACTGACGGCATGGCGGAGGGCTTTCGACGGGATGGTACCCCAGTGGGTACAGCCGCCGCCGACGTTATGATAGCGCTCAATAACGGCGACACGCGCTCCCTGTTTAACCAGTCCCATCGCAGCACCTTCACCGCCAGGGCCGGAACCAATCACTATTGCATCATAATCCCAAGAGTGTGACATGGCATTACTCACCTGTTTTATACATAAAATAAACACGATGATAACATTCGCCGGGCTTTAACCCAATTATCGTTGTGCTTTTTTGCGGCATAAAAGCAGATTCGGCTCGTAAACAATCATTCACAAACCTGGCTAAACCGATTAGTTTTAATCTCTGGTATAGTGCCAACAGGTCTATTGGAAGGATTCAGACATCGTGATGGGCGTAAGAGCGCTACAAAAAGAGAAAACCCGACGTTCGCTGGTCGAGGCCGCATTCAGCCAGCTGAGCGCTGAGCGGAGTTTCGCCAGCTTGAGTTTGCGCGAAGTTGCGCGCGAGGCGGGGATTGCACCAACGTCCTTTTATCGCCATTTTCGCGATGTTGACGAACTCGGTCTGACGATGGTCGACGAGAGCGGGCTCATGCTACGTCAGCTGATGCGTCAGGCGCGGCAGCGTATCGCCAAAGGCGGCAGCGTGATTCGCACCTCTGTCTCCACATTCATGGAATTTATAGGTAATAACCCAAACGCTTTCCGTCTGTTGTTGCGGGAACGTTCTGGCACATCCGCGGCGTTTCGTGCCGCCGTGGCGCGTGAAATTCAACATTTCATCGCGGAACTTGCCGATTATTTAGAAATCGAAAACCATATGCCGCGCGCCTTTACCGAAGCGCAGGCTGAAGCTATGGTCACTATCGTTTTCAGCGCGGGCGCTGAGGCGCTGGACGTCAGTCCTGAACAGCGTCGGCAGCTGGAAGAGCGACTGGTACTGCAGCTCAGAATGATCTCGAAAGGCGCGTATTACTGGTATCGCCGCGAACAAGAAAAAATGTCAAATCATTCCGAATAACGTGAAGGACGAGCAATGAAACACTCAGTTCAAGATAAAGGTACGCTGTTGCTGGCGCTGATCGCTGGTTTATCCATTAATGGAACCTTCGCCGCGCTGTTCAGCTCGATTGTTCCCTTTTCCATCTTCCCGGTTCTGTCTTTGCTGCTGACAGTTTACTGTCTGCATCAGCGCTACCAGAACCGCAGTATGCCCGTGGGGCTGCCTGGCCTGGCGGCGGCCTGCTTTATTCTCGGCGTTCTGCTGTATAGCACCGTGGTACGCGCGGAATATCCGGACATCGGCTCCAATTTCTTCCCGGCCGTACTGTCGGTGATTACCGTGTTCTGGATCGGCTACCGGATTCGTAACCGGAAGGATGCGGCGGCAGAGTAACCGCTTAACGCCAGAACCCGGCAAGTATCGTGGGGCCGGGTTCTGTAAAAATCGCCTACTTGCGGGTTAATAAGACGCCGCACTCCATATGATGGGTGTACGGGAACTGATCGAACAGCGCCAGACGCGTGACGTCATGGGTCTGGCTTAAGGTTTCCAGATTCTGGCACAGGGTCTCCGGATTACAGGAGATGTACAGAATACGCGGGTACGCCTGCACCATCTTCTCGGTTTCACTATCCAGCCCGCTGCGCGGCGGATCGACAAAAATCGTCTCACACTGATAGCTTTTCAGGTCAATACCCTGCAGACGATTAAACTCCCGGACACCGTTCATGGCCTGCGTAAACTCTTCCGCCGACATACGGATAATCTGCACGTTATCAATATGGTTAGCCGCAATGTTGTACTGCGCTGCCGCGACCGACGGTTTGGCGATTTCCGTTGCCAGTACGCGATCGAAGTTGCGCGCCAGGGCCAGCGAGAAGTTACCATTGCCGCAGTACAGTTCCAGTAAATCTCCCGTCGCCTCTTTGGTGGCGTCCAGCGCCCACTCCAGCATCTGGATATTCATGGCGGCATTCGGCTGAGTGAAGCTGTTTTCTACCTGGCGGTAGATCATTTCGCGACCGGCAACCGGCAGACGCTCATCGATGTAATCTTGATCGAGCTCGATTTTGGTTTTGGTGGCCCGGCCAATCAGATGCACGTTGAGGTTTTTCGCGCGCAGCGCATCGCGCAGGATCTCGGCCTGCTGGCGCCACTCATCGTCGAGTTTTTTGTGGTACAGCAGCGATACCACGGCCTGGTTGCTCAGGGTCGTCAGATAATCGACCTGGAACAATTTATGGCGCAGAACCGGGTTATCGCGCACGCCGTCAAGAATCTCGACCATCAGTTGATTGATGAGCTCACTTGCCGCCGGGAAGCTATCGACGCGAATCCGGGATTTCGTCTGCTGATCGAACATGATGTGGTACAGGTCGTCACCGTCATGCCACAGGCGGAATTCAGCACGCATACGATAATGACTTACCGGCGAACGAAACACCTCCGGAACCGGCGCGGCAAAAGGCACCATCATTTTTTGCAGACGGACGACTTTTTCTGCCAGCTGCGCTTCATATTGTTCGGTCGGAAGGTGTTCTGGGGTCATGATGCATCCTGAATAAAATAAGTACGCGGGGATTGTAGGGAAAGCGTAGGGGATGTCCAGCCCGGAGAAGGGATCAAATATAATTATAGAAGTCTGGACATCTATATGTTTCTAATTATAGCATTGTGTAACCGGTCCTGTGAGTTAAAAGGGAACCCAGTGCAAATCTGGGGCTGACGCGCAGCGGTAAGGAAGGTGGGATGAACGCATTATGCAGACACTGCCGATGTCAGGTGGGAAGTCCTCATCCATAACACGCCCCAAGCCCGAAGACCTGCCGGAATACGTCGCATTTGGTTTCTATCATCGCGTGCTACTGATGAAACCAGCGGCATCCTTTATATGTTACGGATGCTTTTACAATGATTAAAAAAGCTTCGCTGATGACGGCTCTCTCCGTCACGGCATTTTCCGGCTGGGCGCAAGACAGCAATTCAGATACGTTAGTGGTGACAGCAAATCGTTTTCAACAGCCGGTCAACACGGTTCTTGCACCGACCGACGTAGTTACCCGGGAAGATATCGATCGCTGGCAGGCGAAGGATTTGAATGACGTTATGCGTCGACTGCCTGGGGTGGATATTGCCCAGAATGGGGGGATGGGACAGAGCTCTTCTTTATTTGTCCGCGGGACCGAGGCCAAACAGGTTCTGGTGCTGATCGATGGCGTTCCCATGCCGCGCCCCGGTATTACAAACAACCCTGACCTCAATCAAATACCGCTTTCTCTGGTACAACGCGTGGAATACATCCGCGGCCCGCGTTCGGCTATTTATGGTTCCGGCGCGATGGGTGGCGTAATTAACGTCATCACCCATTCTGATAAAGAAGAATCTAAGGTCACCGCAGGCGTCGGTTCTGAAGGCTATCAGCAATACGACGGCACGCTTCGCCATCGTTTCGGTGATACGGTGGCGACGGTCGCCGGTTCCTATGAGGGCAACAAGGGCTTTAACGTTCAGCCTGACTCGAGCTGGTCTCACGATCAGGATCGCGATGGTTTCCGCAGCAAAGCGTTCTGGGGCGGTCTTGAACATAAATTTAACGATAATCTGAATGGCTTCTTCCGCGGGCGTAGCTATACCAATAATAGCGATTACGATCTGGGGAGCCCGCCATACAGCCCTGCCTACAGTGCAGATGAAGAGCAGCTCTATAACCAGAGCTGGGACGCGGGTCTGGCATTCAGCTCCGGGATCTACTCTTCACAACTGATTGCCAGCTACCAGAAGGTCAAAGACTACAACTACAGCAGCATATACGGCCGGTACAATGATGGTACGACGCTCGATCGGATGACTCAGCGTAACCTGCAGTGGGGCAATAACGTTATTGTTGGCCACGGTTCGGTGAGCGCCGGCGTCGACTGGCAACAGCAGCGGCTGACCTCGTCGGATACGGTCATATCGGATACCTACAAGCGTGATAACACCGGCCTGTATCTGACCGGTCAGCAGCAGTTTGGCGATGTGACGCTTGAAGCGTCCGGTCGCGAAGACCATGACGAGCAGTTTGGCTGGCACGGGACCTGGCAGACCACCGCCGGTTGGGAGTTTGTGGAAAACTATCGCGTGACCCTCGGCTATGGTACCGGCTTCCTCGCGCCTTCACTGGGACAGCAGTTTGGTTCGACCCGTTTTGGTATCAGTTCAAATCCGAACCTGAAACCTGAAGAGTCCCAACAATGGGAAGCCGGACTTGATGGTCTCACCGGCCCGCTGGACTGGCGCCTGTCTGCGTATCACTACAAGATCACCAATCTGATTACCTATTACTCGGATCCTGTCACCTATGAAGGCGAGTATGACAATATCAATGCCGCAACCATTAAAGGTGTTGAGTGGACCGGTAATATCGACACCGGCATTTTCAGCCACCGCGTCACGTTGCAGTACGTCGACCCGCGTAATGATGACAATGGTGAAGTCCTGGCCAGACGCTCTAAGCGACAGGCGAAGTACCAGGTGGACTGGACGATGTTCAACGTCGATATGGATGTATCGTGGCAGTATTACGGTAAACGCTACGATAACAACACGTCTCAGTACAATAATACGCAGCGCATTTTGCCAAGCTACAGCACGCTTGATGTATCTGCCGCGTATCCGATCACCGATCGCCTGACAGTTCGTGGTAAAATAGCTAACCTGTTCGATAAAGATTACGAGACAGCTTATGGCTACCAAACTGCAGGACGAGAATACTACTTGTCTGGCAGCTACACCTTCTGATCCACGTCCCACCGTGCTGGTGTTTGACTCCGGCGTCGGTGGGTTGTCGGTTTATCATGAGATTCGGCAGCTGCTGCCGAATCTGCATTACAT
This sequence comes from Klebsiella sp. X13, assembly GCF_003323835.1. Classification (NCBI taxonomy): domain Bacteria; kingdom Pseudomonadati; phylum Pseudomonadota; class Gammaproteobacteria; order Enterobacterales; family Enterobacteriaceae; genus Klebsiella; species Klebsiella sp. X13. The sequence goes on along the minus strand of NZ_CP030874.1, from coordinate 5,253,830 downwards.
CTACGCTTTCGATAACGTGGCTTTTCCTTACGGGGAGAAGAGTGAAGAATTCATCGTTGAACGCGTGCTCGAAATCGTCACTGCCGTTCAACAACGTTATCCGCTGGCGCTGGCCGTCATTGCCTGTAACACCGCCAGCACGGTCTCTCTTCCCGCCCTTCGTGAAAAATTCGCCTTTCCTGTTGTGGGCGTCGTCCCGGCGATTAAGCCTGCGGCCCGCTTGACGGCGAATGGCGTCGTCGGCCTGCTGGCGACGCGCGGTACGGTCAAACGCCCCTATACGCGTGAGCTGATCAGCCGCTTTGCGAATGAATGCAAAATAGAGATGCTGGGCTCCGCGGAGCTGGTCGAGCTGGCGGAAGCGAAGCTGCACGGCGAACCGGTCCCGCTGGAGGAGTTGCGGCGTATTCTGCGCCCGTGGCTGCGAATGGCGGAGCCGCCTGATACGGTGGTGCTGGGCTGCACGCATTTTCCTCTTTTACAGGAAGAGCTGCAGCAGGTGCTGCCGGAAGGTACCCGGATGATTGATTCCGGTGCTGCGATTGCTCGTCGTACCGTCTGGCTGCTGGAACATGAGGCGCCAGATGCGAAATCCAGTGACCCGAATATGGCTTATTGCATGGCGCTGACGGCAGAAACTGAACAACTTTTACCCGTTTTACAGCGTTACGGCTTTGAGAAGCTCGAAAAACTGCCACTTTAATGGCGTTTTGCACAAAAAAGAGACGGTTGAAAAGTTTTTTTAAAACAGGGCTTGTCAACGTCTCAGAACTCCCTATAATGCGCCTCCACTGACACGGAACAACGGCTTACAGGCCGCCGGGTTAGCGGGGTTCAGCGATGAACGCCAACAGAGAAAAGCAAAAATAAATGCTTGACTCTGAATGAGGAAAACGTATTATACGGGACCTCGCGACAGAGCGCTCAGCGCCGTCGCACTGCTCTTTAACAATTTATCAGACAATCTGTGTGGGCACTCAAAGTGACATGGATTCTTAACGTCCTCGGACGAAAAATGAATACCAAGTCTCTGAGTGAACACGTAATTCATTACGAAGTTTAATTCACGAGCATCAAACTTAAATTGAAGAGTTTGATCATGGCTCAGATTGAACGCTGGCGGCAGGCCTAACACATGCAAGTCGAGCGGTAGCACAGAGAGCTTGCTCTCGGGTGACGAGCGGCGGACGGGTGAGTAATGTCTGGGAAACTGCCTGATGGAGGGGGATAACTACTGGAAACGGTAGCTAATACCGCATAACGTCGCAAGACCAAAGTGGGGGACCTTCGGGCCTCATGCCATCAGATGTGCCCAGATGGGATTAGCTAGTAGGTGGGGTAATGGCTCACCTAGGCGACGATCCCTAGCTGGTCTGAGAGGATGACCAGCCACACTGGAACTGAGACACGGTCCAGACTCCTACGGGAGGCAGCAGTGGGGAATATTGCACAATGGGCGCAAGCCTGATGCAGCCATGCCGCGTGTATGAAGAAGGCCTTCGGGTTGTAAAGTACTTTCAGCGAGGAGGAAGGCATTAAGGTTAATAACCTTGATGATTGACGTTACTCGCAGAAGAAGCACCGGCTAACTCCGTGCCAGCAGCCGCGGTAATACGGAGGGTGCAAGCGTTAATCGGAATTACTGGGCGTAAAGCGCACGCAGGCGGTCTGTCAAGTCGGATGTGAAATCCCCGGGCTCAACCTGGGAACTGCATCCGAAACTGGCAGGCTAGAGTCTTGTAGAGGGGGGTAGAATTCCAGGTGTAGCGGTGAAATGCGTAGAGATCTGGAGGAATACCGGTGGCGAAGGCGGCCCCCTGGACAAAGACTGACGCTCAGGTGCGAAAGCGTGGGGAGCAAACAGGATTAGATACCCTGGTAGTCCACGCTGTAAACGATGTCGACTTGGAGGTTGTTCCCTTGAGGAGTGGCTTCCGGAGCTAACGCGTTAAGTCGACCGCCTGGGGAGTACGGCCGCAAGGTTAAAACTCAAATGAATTGACGGGGGCCCGCACAAGCGGTGGAGCATGTGGTTTAATTCGATGCAACGCGAAGAACCTTACCTACTCTTGACATCCAGAGAACTTAGCAGAGATGCTTTGGTGCCTTCGGGAACTCTGAGACAGGTGCTGCATGGCTGTCGTCAGCTCGTGTTGTGAAATGTTGGGTTAAGTCCCGCAACGAGCGCAACCCTTATCCTTTGTTGCCAGCGATTCGGTCGGGAACTCAAAGGAGACTGCCAGTGATAAACTGGAGGAAGGTGGGGATGACGTCAAGTCATCATGGCCCTTACGAGTAGGGCTACACACGTGCTACAATGGCATATACAAAGAGAAGCGACCTCGCGAGAGCAAGCGGACCTCATAAAGTATGTCGTAGTCCGGATTGGAGTCTGCAACTCGACTCCATGAAGTCGGAATCGCTAGTAATCGTAGATCAGAATGCTACGGTGAATACGTTCCCGGGCCTTGTACACACCGCCCGTCACACCATGGGAGTGGGTTGCAAAAGAAGTAGGTAGCTTAACCTTCGGGAGGGCGCTTACCACTTTGTGATTCATGACTGGGGTGAAGTCGTAACAAGGTAACCGTAGGGGAACCTGCGGTTGGATCACCTCCTTACCTGAAAGAACCTGCCTTTGTAGTGCTCACACAGATTGTCTGATGAAAAGTAAATAGCAAGGCGTCTTGCGATTGAGACTTCAGTGTCCCCTTCGTCTAGAGGCCCAGGACACCGCCCTTTCACGGCGGTAACAGGGGTTCGAATCCCCTAGGGGACGCCACTTGCTGGTTCGTGAGTGAAAGTCGCCGACCTCTATATCTCAAAACTGATTCTCAGGAATCACGTTTGAGATATTTGCTCTTTAAAAATCTGGATCAAGCTGAAAATTGAAACGACACACTGTTTCCTTTCTCCGTAATAAGAAAGGAAAAGCGGTGTGTTCGAGTCTCTCAAATTTTCGCAACGCGGACTGTTTTACGAAACAGTTTCGGGTTGTGAGGTTAAGCGACTAAGCGTACACGGTGGATGCCCTGGCAGTCAGAGGCGATGAAGGACGTGCTAATCTGCGATAAGCGTCGGTAAGGTGATATGAACCGTTATAACCGGCGATTTCCGAATGGGGAAACCCAGTGCAATTCGTTGCACTATCGTTAAGTGAATACATAGCTTAACGAAGCGAACCGGGGGAACTGAAACATCTAAGTACCCCGAGGAAAAGAAATCAACCGAGATTCCCCCAGTAGCGGCGAGCGAACGGGGAGGAGCCCAGAGTCTGAATCAGCGCGTGTGTTAGTGGAACGGTCTGGAAAGTCCGGCGGTACAGGGTGATAGCCCCGTACACTAAAATGCACACGTTGTGAACTCGAAGAGTAGGGCGGGACACGTGGTATCCTGTCTGAATATGGGGGGACCATCCTCCAAGGCTAAATACTCCTGACTGACCGATAGTGAACCAGTACCGTGAGGGAAAGGCGAAAAGAACCCCGGCGAGGGGAGTGAAAAAGAACCTGAAACCGTGTACGTACAAGCAGTGGGAGCCTACTTGTTAGGTGACTGCGTACCTTTTGTATAATGGGTCAGCGACTTATATTCTGTAGCAAGGTTAACCGTATAGGGGAGCCGCAGGGAAACCGAGTCTTAACTGGGCGTTAAGTTGCAGGGTATAGACCCGAAACCCGGTGATCTAGCCATGGGCAGGTTGAAGGTTGGGTAACACTAACTGGAGGACCGAACCGACTAATGTTGAAAAATTAGCGGATGACTTGTGGCTGGGGGTGAAAGGCCAATCAAACCGGGAGATAGCTGGTTCTCCCCGAAAGCTATTTAGGTAGCGCCTCGTGAATTCATCTTCGGGGGTAGAGCACTGTTTCGGCTAGGGGGTCATCCCGACTTACCAACCCGATGCAAACTACGAATACCGAAGAATGTTATCACGGGAGACACACGGCGGGTGCTAACGTCCGTCGTGAAGAGGGAAACAACCCAGACCGCCAGCTAAGGTCCCAAAGTCATGGTTAAGTGGGAAACGATGTGGGAAGGCACAGACAGCCAGGATGTTGGCTTAGAAGCAGCCATCATTTAAAGAAAGCGTAATAGCTCACTGGTCGAGTCGGCCTGCGCGGAAGATGTAACGGGGCTAAACCATGCACCGAAGCTGCGGCAGCGACACTATGTGTTGTTGGGTAGGGGAGCGTTCTGTAAGCCGTTGAAGGTGGCCTGTGAGGGTTGCTGGAGGTATCAGAAGTGCGAATGCTGACATAAGTAACGATAAAGCGGGTGAAAAGCCCGCTCGCCGGAAGACCAAGGGTTCCTGTCCAACGTTAATCGGGGCAGGGTGAGTCGACCCCTAAGGCGAGGCCGAAAGGCGTAGTCGATGGGAAACAGGTTAATATTCCTGTACTCGGTGTTACTGCGAAGGGGGGACGGAGAAGGCTATGTTAGCCGGGCGACGGTTGTCCCGGTTTAAGCATGTAGGCGGGAAGTTTAGGTAAATCCGGACTTCTGTTAACGCTGAGGTGTGATGACGAGGCACTACGGTGCTGAAGTAACAAATGCCCTGCTTCCAGGAAAAGCCTCTAAGCATCAGGTAACAACGAATCGTACCCCAAACCGACACAGGTGGTCAGGTAGAGAATACCAAGGCGCTTGAGAGAACTCGGGTGAAGGAACTAGGCAAAATGGTGCCGTAACTTCGGGAGAAGGCACGCTGATGGTAGGTGAAGCGACTTGCTCGTGGAGCTGAAATCAGTCGAAGATACCAGCTGGCTGCAACTGTTTATTAAAAACACAGCACTGTGCAAACACGAAAGTGGACGTATACGGTGTGACGCCTGCCCGGTGCCGGAAGGTTAATTGATGGGGTTATCCGTAAGGAGAAGCTCTTGATCGAAGCCCCGGTAAACGGCGGCCGTAACTATAACGGTCCTAAGGTAGCGAAATTCCTTGTCGGGTAAGTTCCGACCTGCACGAATGGCGTAATGATGGCCAGGCTGTCTCCACCCGAGACTCAGTGAAATTGAACTCGCTGTGAAGATGCAGTGTACCCGCGGCAAGACGGAAAGACCCCGTGAACCTTTACTATAGCTTGACACTGAACATTGAGCCTTGATGTGTAGGATAGGTGGGAGGCTTTGAAGTGTGGACGCCAGTCTGCGTGGAGCCAACCTTGAAATACCACCCTTTAATGTTTGATGTTCTAACGTAGACCCGTGATCCGGGTTGCGGACAGTGTCTGGTGGGTAGTTTGACTGGGGCGGTCTCCTCCCAAAGAGTAACGGAGGAGCACGAAGGTTAGCTAATCCTGGTCGGACATCAGGAGGTTAGTGCAATGGCATAAGCTAGCTTGACTGCGAGCGTGACGGCGCGAGCAGGTGCGAAAGCAGGTCATAGTGATCCGGTGGTTCTGAATGGAAGGGCCATCGCTCAACGGATAAAAGGTACTCCGGGGATAACAGGCTGATACCGCCCAAGAGTTCATATCGACGGCGGTGTTTGGCACCTCGATGTCGGCTCATCACATCCTGGGGCTGAAGTAGGTCCCAAGGGTATGGCTGTTCGCCATTTAAAGTGGTACGCGAGCTGGGTTTAGAACGTCGTGAGACAGTTCGGTCCCTATCTGCCGTGGGCGCTGGAGAATTGAGGGGGGCTGCTCCTAGTACGAGAGGACCGGAGTGGACGCATCACTGGTGTTCGGGTTGTCATGCCAATGGCATTGCCCGGTAGCTAAATGCGGAAAAGATAAGTGCTGAAAGCATCTAAGCACGAAACTTGCCCCGAGATGAGTTCTCCCTGACTCCTTGAGAGTCCTGAAGGAACGTTGAAGACGACGACGTTGATAGGTCGGGTGTGTAAGCGTAGCGATACGTTGAGCTAACCGATACTAATGAACCGTGAGGCTTAACCTTACAACGCCGAAGCTGTTTTGGCGAAGAGACGAATGTTCAGCTTGATTACAGATTCATCATCGCGCAGGAATGCGGGGTGAAAACAGAATTTGCCTGGCGGCGATAGCGCGGTGGTCCCACCTGACCCCATGCCGAACTCAGAAGTGAAACGCCGTAGCGCCGATGGTAGTGTGGGGTCTCCCCATGTGAGAGTAGGGAACTGCCAGGCATCAAATTACGCAGTAAACTGATGTAAAAATCAGTAGTTGTAGAAAAATTCGGTGGAGCGGTAGTTCAGTCGGTTAGAATACCTGCCTGTCACGCAGGGGGTCGCGGGTTCGAGTCCCGTCCGTTCCGCCACTTATTAAAAGTTAAGCCTGCTAATTTAATTAGCGGGCTTAATAGTAAGAGATTTAGGGGCGTAGCTCAGTTGGTAGAGCACCGGTCTCCAAAACCGGGTGTCGCGAGTTCGAGTCTCTCCGCCCCTGCCATATATAATCCTTTGCTCAGGCAAAGGATTTTTTTTGTCTGTTATTTACCATCCCCAGAATCTTCCAACATCCTCCGTCCCTGGAGGCGTGCATTATTCCAGTATGTTTGTCTTCAGTATTTCGCGGATCTGTACCTGTTTATCGCTGTTTTGTAGCCAGATAGCGTACAGGGGGCGAGATAGCGTTGTACTGTCCGTCACCGTATGCAGGCCGCTTTTATCCTTCGCCCAGCGTGTCGGCAGCCATGTACAACCATTTAGCGCGGCGAGTTGCTGATAGGCCAGTTCAGCAGAGCTGGTTGTCAGCAGAGGAACATCATCACTGCCAATCAGTCCGACCTCATTTTGTTGGAAGTCCGGGCCCCATTCAAGGCGCAGATAATTCAATTCATTCTTAGTTTTAAATGGCGAGGTACAGTAGAGTGCCAGCGTAAAATTACCAAGCAACTGGCTGCTTAATTCGTCCATTTTCGGCGATTCTGTCGTGATCAGTAGATCAAGCTGTCGCTCATGTAACTGTTTAACAAGCGATTGTCGCTGCGCAATCCGCGCTTCAAACTGCAGGTTACAGGGCTCTTTGTAGAGCTTCCCCAGCCATCCGTTAAGCATGCATTCCCACAAAGATGCGCTGCCGCCAATTGAGAATTCATTATGTCGGGAAGCATTCGCAACCTCTTTTCGTGCCGCCTGCCAGGTGTTCATCAGGGTTTCGGCATAAGGAAGGAGCTTATCGCCGGCTGACGTCAGGCGGATATTATTGCGATGGCGGGTAAAAAGGTTCACGCCAAGCTGGTTTTCCAGCTGACGAATACGAAAGCTGACGGCCGACTGCGTCAGATAAAGCGCCTCTGCTGCTCGTCCAAAGTGGCGAGTTCTGCTCACCTCAAGGAAAGTTTTGAGCAATTCCGTATCCACACTCTTCTCCGCAAAATTATTTGTCGTAATGATTTAAATCTTTTGTTTTACACTCTGTCAAGCGTAACTAATACTCCGCGCCATAAATAGCTCGGCCAAAGAATCAGGAGCGTGTAGGATGGCGGAAAGCTTTATGACGACTAATCGTTTTTTCGATAATAAACATTATCCGCGCGGGTTCTCCCGTCATGGTGATTTCACCATCAAAGAGGCACAACTGCTGGAACAGCATGGTTATGCTCTTAACGAACTGGAACTGGGTAAACGCGAACCTGTCACCGAAGATGAAAAACAGTTTGTTTCGGTATGTCGTGGTGAACGTGAGCCAGCCACGGAAATGGAACGCGTCTGGATTAAGTATATGGCGCGTATTAAGCGGCCTAAGCGTTTTCATACGCTGTCCGGCGGTAAACCGCAGGTTGAAGGCGCTGAAGATTACACCGAAAGCGATGATTAACAAAAAAGGGCGTAAGCCCTTTTTTTATGCCATGAGTTTTTGCAAATGGTTCAACATCCTGTCTATCGCTCGATAGCCAAGAGCCTCCTGCAGGTGGTGGCGCTCAATACAGGGCTCCCCTCCTATATCGGCGATGGTCCGGGCGACTTTCAGCAGACGCTGCCAGGCGCGGATAGAAAGCCCCAGCTGCGATAATACCTGTTCCAGCCAGATAGCATCCTCTTTACTGAGCGGACACCAGATTTTCATTTCGTTACTCTCCAGCTGGGCATTGAGTTTCTCCTGCCGGGCCAGCTGTTTGTCTCGGGCGACGAGAACCCGCTTCCTCACGCTGGCGCTATTTTCCACGCCAGAGGCTGCCTGGCTAAGCGCTCCCGGGGGCGGTAGAGGAATTTCCAGCGAGAGATCGAACCGGTCGAGGAACGGTCCGGACAGGCGGCTCAAATAGCGTAGGGTTTGTTCCGGTGATGCGCGATTATGATGGCCCCGGTAATGCCCGGTGGGGCTGGGATTCATGGCCGCAATAAGCTGAAAATGTGCCGGATAGTCAATTTTCGCACGGGTTCGTGAAATATGTATTTTTCCTGACTCTATCGGCTCCCGCAAAGCATCCAATACCCGACGTTCAAACTCCGGTAGTTCATCCAGAAACAGCACCCCATTGTGTGCCAGCGAGATCTCTCCGGGTATCGGGATTGAACCGCCCCCCACCATTGCCGCGAGAGAAGCACTGTGATGTGGACTGCGAAACGGTCGCCGACGCCACTGTTTTGTTGCGCGATAGCGGCTCAACAGACTAAGGATAGCGGCGCTTTCGAGCGCCTCCTGATTGCTTAACGGTGGCAGAAGACCTGGCAGCCGGCTGGCAAGCATGGTTTTTCCTGTTCCGGGAGGGCCAATCAACAGCAGGTTGTGGCCCCCTGCGGCAACGATTTCCAATGCACGTTTTCCTTGCTGCTGGCCAATCACATCACTCAGATCAGGTAGAGAGTCATCAGGATGCTCTTCCTCCGGTATGGAAGGATTGAGCGCATGGCGTCCCTCGAGAAACGCACACACCTCCTGCAGATGCCCGGCGACAAGACACTCGTGGCCCTCAATGAGCCCCACTTCCGCCGCGTTATCCTCAGCGACGATAATTTGTCGCCCGGCTTTTATCGCTTCCATTGCACTGGAGATAGCGCCAGGAACGCCACGTAGCGCCCCTGTGAGCGCGAGCTCGCCGATAAACTCATATTGCTTCAACCTGGACGCATCTAACTGCTCCGACGCGACCAGAAGCGCGAGAGCGATGGGGAGATCGTATCGCCCGCCTTCTTTTGGCAAATCGGCAGGGGCCAGATTGATGGTGATCTTTTTGGCCGGAAACGTATAGCCGCTGTTAATTATCGCGCTGCGTACCCGGTCGCGAGCCTCTCTGACCGTGGTTTCAGGAAGCCCTACCATGGTTAATCCCGGAAGCCCGTTGCTGATATGAATTTCGATCGTAATAAGCGGGGCACTGATACCAAAAGCAGCCCGTGTGTAGATAATCGCGAGTGACATAATGCCTCCTGAGTACGAGCATTATGTCGGCAGAAAAAGGGGCAGTAATGAGTAAGAAATGCATTTTATGCGGCATGTTCCAGCGAATATCGCCGGATATTGTGACATTTCACACATGATGGAAGCGGCATCGCAGACGCTCATCATGGTGAAAGAGCGTATTGGCGGAAACCGCCGCAGCATCATAGAAAAGGGTGATAAATTGAATTTTTTTCATTTTATATTTTTTCTATTAAAAACAATTGTTTTACAAAAAACTGTTAGCGCGATCAGTAAGTGATGTATAAAAAAATCTTGTGTTTATTGTGATGTCTGTGGTAACTCTTTAGGTATTCCTTCGAACAAGAAGCCAGAAAGTACAGAAAATGACAGCCCTTCTACGAGTGATTAGCCTGGTCGTGATTAGCGTGGTGGTGATTATTATCCCACCGTGCGGGGCTGCACTTGGACGAGGAAAGGCTTAGAAATCAAGCCTTAACGAACTAAGACCCCCGCACCGAAAGGTCCGGGGGTTTTTTTATAACTTAAAAATGATAAGCGAGGAGCAGACAATGACGAATAGCATAAAATTCTGTTTCTCCCGATCTATGACGGGGAACTAACTATGAATGGGGCGCAGTGGGTAGTACATGCTTTGCGGGCACAGGGGGTCGACACGGTTTTTGGCTATCCTGGTGGCGCGATTATGCCGGTTTACGATGCATTGTATGACGGCGGCGTGGAACACCTGTTGTGCCGCCACGAGCAAGGAGCGGCCATGGCAGCTATCGGCTATGCTCGCGCCACCGGCAAAACCGGCGTATGCATCGCCACATCAGGTCCAGGTGCGACGAACCTGATCACCGGCCTGGCTGATGCGTTACTGGACTCTATCCCTGTTGTCGCCATCACCGGTCAGGTCGCGGCGCCGTTTATCGGCACCGATGCTTTCCAGGAAGTGGACGTCCTTGGTTTGTCGCTGGCCTGTACGAAACACAGTTTTCTCGTGCAGTCGCTGGAAGAGCTGCCGCGAGTGATCGCTGAAGCTTTCCAGGTCGCAAACTCTGGCCGCCCAGGTCCGGTTCTGGTTGATATCCCTAAAGATATCCAGCTGGCGAAGGGCGAGCTTGAACCGTATTTCTCGACGGTTGATAACGACATTGCCTTCCCCCATGCAGAAGTTGAGCAGGCGCTGCAGATGTTAGCCGCCGCGCAAAAACCGATGCTGTACGTCGGCGGTGGCGTGGGTATGGCGCAGGCGGTTCCTGCGTTACGCGAGTTTATCGCCATTACGCAAATGCCGGTCACCTGCACGCTGAAAGGTCTGGGCGCCGTTGATGCGGCCTATCCGTACTATCTGGGAATGCTGGGGATGCACGGCACCAAAGCGGCCAATCTGGCGGTACAGGAATGTGACCTGTTGATCGCTGTTGGCGCCCGCTTCGATGACCGTGTTACCGGGAAGCTGAACACCTTTGCTCCGCACGCCAAAGTTATCCATCTGGATATCGATCCGGCGGAGCTGAACAAGCTGCGTCAGGCACATGTTGCCCTGACGGGCGATCTGAATACATTGCTGCCAGCGTTGCAGAAGCCGCTGACCATCGACGCCTGGCGCCAGCATAATCAGGCGCTGCGTGATGAGCACGCATGGCGCTACGACCACCCGGGTGAGGGTATTTACGCACCGCTGCTGCTCAAACAGCTCTCCGACCGTAAGCCGGCCGATAGCGTTGTCACAACCGACGTGGGTCAACATCAAATGTGGTCAGCGCAGCATATGACCTATACACGTCCTGAGAATTTTATTACCTCCAGCGGTTTGGGCACGATGGGTTTTGGCCTGCCGGCGGCGGTTGGCGCTCAAGTTGCACGTCCGAACGATACCGTTATCTGCGTCTCCGGCGATGGCTCGTTCATGATGAACGTGCAGGAGCTGGGTACCGTGAAGCGTAAACAGCTGCCGTTGAAGATCCTGTTACTGGATAACCAGCGTTTAGGCATGGTGCGTCAGTGGCAGCAGCTGTTTTTTGAGGAGCGCTATAGCGAAACCACCCTCACCGATAATCCCGATTTTGTCACGCTGGCCAGCGCCTTCGGCATTCCTGGACAGCACATCACCCGTAAAGACCAGGTTGAAGCGGCTCTCGACACCATGCTTTCGAGCCAGGGGCCATACCTGCTTCATGTCTCAATCGATGAGCTTGAGAACGTCTGGCCGTTGGTACCGCCCGGTGCCAGTAATGCAGAAATGCTGGAGAAATTATCATGATGCAACATCAGGTCGCTTTACAGGCTCGCTTCAACCCGGAAACCTTAGAACGCGTGCTGCGCGTGGTTCGTCACCGCGGCTTTCAGGTTTGTTCCATGAATATGGAAACCGCGGCAGATGCCGGCAACATAAATATCGAATTGACCGTTGCCAGCCAGCGGCCCGTCGAATTACTGTTTAGTCAATTAAGTAAGCTGGTCGACGTCGCCTGCGTCGAGATCCAGCAACCAACATCACAACAAATCCGCGCATAAGCGCAAGGGAAGAAAAATGACGACGAAAAAAGCTGATTACATTTGGTTCAACGGCGAGATGGTTCCGTGGGGAGAGGCGAAGGTTCACGTGATGTCTCACGCGCTTCACTACGGTACTTCCGTGTTTGAAGGCATCCGTTGCTACGACTCGCATAAAGGACCGGTGGTGTTCCGTCATCGCGAACATATGCAGCGTCTGCATGACTCAGCCAAAATCTATCGTTTTCCGGTCTCTCAAAGCATTGATGAGCTGATGGAAGCCTGCCGCGAAGTTATCCGCAAAAATAACCTGACCAGCGCGTACATTCGTCCACTGGTCTTTGTTGGCGACGTCGGCATGGGTGTTAACCCGCCTGCGGGATACAGCACTGACGTGATCATCGCGGCGTTCCCGTGGGGAGCTTATCTTGGCGCTGAAGCGCTGGATCAGGGGATCGATGCGATGGTTTCTTCCTGGAACCGTGTCGCGCCCAACACCATCCCGACCGCTGCAAAAGCCGGTGGTAACTACCTCTCTTCCCTGCTGGTTGGCAGCGAAGCGCGCCGCCATGGTTATCAGGAAGGGATCGCGCTGGACGTTAACGGCTATATCTCCGAGGGCGCGGGTGAGAACCTGTTTGAAGTGAAAGATGGCGTGTTGTTCACGCCGCCATTTACCTCTTCTGCGCTGCCGGGCATTACCCGCGACGCGATCATTAAACTGGCAAAAGATCTGGATATTGAAGTCCGCGAGCAGGTGCTGTCCCGTGAATCTCTGTATCTGGCTGATGAAGTCTTTATGTCTGGTACTGCTGCGGAAATCACCCCGGTGCGCAGCGTGGACGGTATTCAGGTTGGCGAAGGTCGCTGTGGCCCGGTCACCAAGCGTATTCAGCAGGCCTTCTTTGGTCTCTTCACCGGTGAAACCGAGGACAAATGGGGCTGGTTGGATCAGGTTAACCAATAAATATACCCGTCATATTTCAAGCATAAGCATAAAAAAATGGGGTGGCACGCAGCGCCCCATGTCACAGAGACTGGGAGTAACTAAAGCATGCCTAAGTACCGTTCCGCCACCACCACTCACGGCCGTAATATGGCGGGTGCCCGCGCGCTGTGGCGCGCAACCGGGATGACCGATGCTGATTTCGGTAAGCCGATTATCGCCGTTGTTAACTCCTTCACCCAATTCGTACCGGGTCACGTACATCTGCGCGATCTGGGTAAGCTGGTTGCTGAGCAGATTGAAGCCTCAGGCGGCGTTGCCAAAGAATTTAACACCATCGCGGTGGATGATGGGATCGCCATGGGGCATGGGGGTATGCTTTATTCACTGCCATCCCGTGAACTGATCGCCGACTCGGTTGAGTACATGGTTAACGCGCACTGTGCCGATGCCATGGTCTGCATTTCCAACTGCGACAAAATCACCCCGGGGATGCTGATGGCCTCCTTGCGCCTGAATATTCCGGTGATTTTTGTTTCCGGTGGCCCAATGGAAGCCGGGAAAACCAAGCTTTCTGACAAAATCATCAAACTCGACCTTGTCGATGCGATGATTCAGGGGGCGGATCCAAAAGTCTCCGACGAACAGAGTGAGCAGGTCGAGCGTTCCGCCTGTCCGACCTGTGGTTCCTGTTCGGGGATGTTTACCGCCAACTCGATGAACTGCCTGACCGAAGCGCTGGGTCTGTCCCAGCCGGGTAATGGTTCTCTGCTGGCGACTCACGCCGACCGTAAAGAGCTGTTCCTCAACGCAGGTAAACGTATCGTCGAACTGACGAAGCGCTATTACGAGCAGGATGACGAATCTGCGCTGCCACGTTATATCGCCAGCAAAGCGGCGTTCGAAAACGCCATGACGCTGGATATCGCCATGGGGGGGTCGACGAACACCGTTCTGCACCTGCTGGCCGCCGCGCAGGAAGCGGAAATTGACTTCACGATGAGCGATATCGATAAGCTGTCCCGCAAGGTTCCGCAGCTGTGTAAGGTGGCGCCGAGCACGCAGAAGTACCATATGGAAGATGTGCACCGCGCGGGCGGCGTACTGGGTATTCTCGGCGAGCTCGATCGTGCCGGGCTGCTGAACCGCGATGTGAAAAACGTTCTCGGTCTGACTCTGCCACAAACGCTCGATCAATATGATGTCATGCTGACCAAAGATGACGCGGTGAAAAAAATGTTCCGCGCCGGCCCGGCGGGTATTCGGACGACTCAGGCGTTCTCGCAGGACTGCCGCTGGGATACGCTGGATGACGATCGTGCCGAAGGGTGTATCCGTTCGCTGGAGCATGCTTACAGCAAAGACGGCGGTCTGGCGGTGCTGTATGGCAACTTTGCGGAAAACGGCTGTATCGTTAAAACCGCAGGGGTGGATGACAGTATTCTGAAATTCACCGGCCCAGCGAAAGTCTACGAAAGCCAGGACGAAGCCGTTGACGCGATCCTTGGCGGTAAAGTGGTGGCGGGCGACGTCGTGGTTATTCGCTATGAAGGGCCGAAGGGTGGTCCGGGAATGCAGGAAATGCTCTATCCGACGACCTTCCTGAAGTCCATGGGCCTGGGTAAAGCCTGTGCGCTGATCACCGACGGACGTTTCTCTGGCGGTACCTCGGGCCTGTCGATTGGCCATGTCTCGCCGGAAGCAGCCAGCGGCGGCAATATTGCGATCATTGAAGATGGCGATATGATTGCCATTGATATTCCAAACCGGGGTATTCAGCTGCAGCTGAGCGATGCCGAAATTGCCGCGCGTCGTGAAGCACAAGAGGCCCGCGGCGATCGTGCCTGGACGCCGAAAGCGCGTGAACGTCAGGTCTCCTTCGCACTCCGCGCGTATGCCAGCCTGGCAACCAGCGCCGATAAGGGCGCGGTTCGCGATAAATCAAAACTGGGGGGTTAATGATGGCTGAATCACAACCCCTGTCTGCCGCCCCCGAGGGGGCGGAATATCTCAGGGCGGTGCTGCGCGCACCGGTCTATGAAGCGGCGCAAATTACGCCGTTGCAAAAAATGGAAAAAATCTCGTCGCGTCTTGATAACGTGATTCTGGTGAAGCGCGAAGATCGCCAGCCGGTTCATAGCTTCAAGCTGCGTGGGGCCTACGCAATGATGGCAGGCCTGACGGAAGAGCAAAAAGCGCAGGGCGTGATCACCGCTTCTGCGGGCAACCACGCCCAGGGGGTTGCGTTCTCGGCATCGCGTCTTGGCGTGAAGGCGCTGATCGTCATGCCGGTTGCCACGGCGGATATCAAAGTGGATGCCGTGCGTAACTTTGGCGGTGAGGTCCTGCTCCACGGCGCTAATTTCGATGAAGCAAAAGCGAAAGCTATCGAACTGGCGCAACAGCAGAACTTCACCTGGGTCCCGCCGTTTGACCACCCGATGGTGATTGCCGGGCAGGGAACGCTGGCGCTGGAGCTGCTACAGCAGGACGCACATCTGGACCGCGTGTTTGTCCCGGTAGGCGGCGGTGGCCTGGCCGCAGGCGTAGCGGTGCTGATCAAGCAGCTGATGCCGCAGATCAAAGTGATCGCGGTGGAAGCAGAGGACTCCGCCTGTCTGAAAGCCGCGCTGGACGCCGGGCATCCGGTCGATCTGCCGCGCGTCGGGCTGTTTGCCGAAGGCGTGGCGGTGAAACGTATCGGTGACGAGACCTTCCGCCTCTGCCAGGAGTATCTTGACGATATCGTCACCGTCGACAGCGATGCGATTTGCGCGGCGATGAAAGACCTGTTCGAAGATGTCCGCGCCGTGGCTGAACCGTCTGGTGCGCTGGCGCTGGCAGGAATGAAAAAGTATATCGCGCAGCATGACATCCGCGGCGAGCGGTTGGCACATGTGCTTTCCGGGGCCAACGTTAACTTCCACGGCCTGCGCTACGTTTCCGAACGCTGCGAGCTGGGAGAGCAACGTGAAGCGCTGCTGGCGGTGACCATTCCGGAAGAGAAGGGCAGCTTCCTGAAGTTCTGTCAGCTGCTGGGCGGTCGTTCAGTGACCGAGTTCAACTACCGTTTTGCTGATGCCAAAGATGCCTGCATTTTTGTCGGGGTTCGTCTGAGCCGCGGTCTGGAGGAACGCAAAGAGATTTTGAGTCTGCTGCACGAAGGCGGCTATAGCGTTGTCGATCTTTCTGATGACGAAATGGCGAAACTTCATGTGCGCTATATGGTCGGTGGGCGGCCGTCAAAACCGCTGCAGGAGCGACTGTTCAGCTTCGAATTCCCCGAATCACCGGGGGCGCTGCTCAAGTTCCTGCATACGTTAGGGACCCACTGGAACATCTCGTTGTTCCATTACCGCAGCCACGGAACCGATTATGGCCGCGTGCTGGCGGCGTTCGAGCTTGGCGAGCATGAGCCGGATTTCGAAACCCGACTCCATGAGCTGGGCTACGACTGCCACGACGAAACCAATAACCCGGCGTTCAGGTTCTTTCTCGCGGGCTAATGCCTGATGGCGCTGCGCTTAGCGGGCCGACAATCAGATCCCCGTCCGGGTAAGGCGTTTCGCCGCCACCCGGCAAAAACGTCAGTGGTTAGGCAGAATCGACCAGAAAGCATCAATAAGCGGCTCATACAGCCGCTTTTTTTGTGCGCATACGCCCAGTTCAAACGGCGTTTTCTCATCGCTGCGCTCTAAAATCATCACGCGATTGCGTACCGGTTCCGGACTGTTCTCCAGTACTACTTCCGGAATTAAAGCCACGCCGCAGCCGAGCGCGACCATCGACACCATCGCTTCATGGCCGCCCACGGTGGCGTAAATCGAGGGATTGCTGATTTTATGGCGGCGAAACCACAGTTCGATGCGGCGACGCACCGGCCCTTGATCGGCCATGATAAACGGTACGGTTGACCAGTCGGGCTTCTCCTGGCTCACCTGGGTGCGCACCGGACAGGCTAATGCCGGGGCGATCAGCACGACCGCCAGGTTTTCCAGCATCGAAAACGCCACGGAGCCCGGTAGCGTTTCCGGCTTGCCGGCAATCGCGAGATCTGCCTCGCCGGTGACGACCTTCTCCATCGCATCGGCGGCATCGCCGGTGGAAAGCTTGATCTCCACCGAAGGGTGGGCAGCGCGGAAGCGATCGAGAATCGGCGGCAGATGGCTGTAGGCTGCCGTTACCGAGCAGAAGATATGCAGCTCGCCGGAAAGCGAAGGACCTTGCTGATCGATGGCATGACGAAGCTGCTGGTACTGTAGCAGCGTCTGCTGTGCGAACAGGCGCAGCTCTTCGCCCGCTTCGGTCAAGGTGACGGTACGGTTATCGCGAACAAACAGCGGCTGCCCGAGATCTTCTTCCAGGCGCTGGATCTGGCGTGAAAGGGTGGAAGGACTGACGTGCATCGCCCGCGCGCTGCGGCCAAAATGGCGGCTTTCGGCCAGATGCAGGAAGGTTTTCAGATCGCGTAAATCCACACTCCGTACTCCACGGTTTTGCATTGCAGAAATTGCAACGTGACGTTGTGAATATATCAATTTCCGCAATAAATTTCCTGTCATATAGTAAGTTCATTCTCTCTTGCACAGACACGGCAAGCGAACCGAACAATAAGACAGTACAACATCACGAGGTATCACCATGGCTAACTACTTTAATACACTGAATCTGCGCCAGCAGCTGGCGCAGCTGGGTAAATGTCGCTTTATGGGCCGCGACGAATTCGCCGATGGCGCGAGCTACCTTCAGGGTAAAAAAGTGGTCATTGTCGGCTGTGGCGCGCAGGGTCTGAACCAGGGCCTGAACATGCGTGATTCCGGCCTGGATATCTCCTATGCGCTGCGTAAAGAAGCGATTGCTGAAAAGCGCGCATCCTGGCGTAAAGCGACCGAAAACGGCTTCAAAGTGGGTACCTACGAAGAGCTGATCCCGCAGGCTGACCTGGTGGTTAACCTGACGCCGGACAAACAGCACTCCGACGTTGTGCGTTCCGTTCAGCCGCTGATGAAAGATGGCGCGGCGCTGGGCTACTCCCACGGCTTCAACATCGTCGAAGTGGGTGAGCAGATTCGTAAAGACATCACCGTCGTGATGGTGGCGCCGAAGTGCCCGGGTACCGAAGTGCGTGAAGAGTACAAACGTGGTTTCGGCGTACCGACTCTGATCGCGGTTCACCCGGAAAACGACCCGAAAGGCGAAGGCATGGCGATTGCTAAAGCCTGGGCCGCGGCAACCGGTGGTCACCGTGCGGGCGTTCTGGAATCATCCTTTGTTGCGGAAGTGAAATCTGACCTGATGGGCGAGCAGACTATCCTGTGCGGTATGCTGCAGGCCGGTTCTCTGCTGTGCTTCGACAAGCTGGTGCAAGAAGGTACCGATCCGGCATACGCCGAAAAACTGATTCAGTTCGGCTGGGAAACCATCACCGAAGCGCTGAAGCAGGGCGGTATCACCCTGATGATGGATCGCCTGTCTAACCCGGCGAAACTGCGTGCTTATGCGCTGTCCGAACAGCTGAAAGAGATCATGGCGCCGCTGTTCCAGAAACATATGGATGACATCATCTCCGGCGAATTCTCCTCCGGCATGATGGCTGACTGGGCCAACGACGATAAGAAACTGCTGACCTGGCGTGAAGAGACCGGTAAAACCGCGTTCGAAACCGCACCGCAGTTTGAAGGCAAAATCGGCGAGCAGGAGTACTTCGATAAAGGCGTTCTGATGATCGCGATGGTGAAAGCGGGCGTTGAGCTGGCGTTCGAAACCATGGTTGATTCCGGTATCATCGAAGAGTCTGCTTACTACGAATCACTGCATGAGCTGCCGCTGATCGCGAACACCATCGCGCGTAAGCGTCTGTACGAAATGAACGTGGTTATCTCCGATACCGCAGAATACGGTAACTACCTGTTCTCTTATGCCTGCGTACCGCTGCTGAAAGAGTTCATGACTACCCTGCAGACCGGCGACCTGGGCAAAGCGATTGCCGAAGGCGCGGTAGACAACGCTCAGCTGCGCGACGTGAATGAAGCCATCCGCAGCCACGCTATTGAGCAGGTGGGTAAGAAACTGCGCGGCTATATGACTGATATGAAGCGTATTGCAGTAGCGGGTTAACCCGATTGTCGGGTGGCGCTCCGCTTACCCGACCTACACAACCGCAAGATGTAGGCCGGGTAAGGCGTAGCCGCCACCCGGCTTTTTATTTGCGGTACAGGACTTTGATAATGTGGTAGCCAAACTGAGTGTGCAGCGGGCCGGTCGGCTCCAGCTCAGGGCAGGAGAAGACGACTTTATCAAATGCCGGAACCATCTGGCCCTGTTTGAACTCGCCTAAATGACCGCCCTTTTTGCCTGACGGGCAAGTGGAGTGCTTTTTCGCCAGCTTCTCGAAATCGGCGCCGTTTTTAATCTGCTCCAGCAGGTCGAGTGCCAGTTTCTCTTCTTTCACCAGGATGTGCATTGCTGCCGCTGTTTTTGCCATGATCGTACCTTGATAATTGACGATGAATCAGAGGGCAATATTAGCATGCGCTAGCGGCGGTAGAGCACCTTAATGATGTGGTAGCCGAACTTCGTTTTTACCGGTCCGTAGGGCTTTAGCAGCGGGCAGGTGAAGACGGCTTTATCAAACGGCCCGACCATCGCCCCCTGCGTAAACTCACCGAGATCGCCGCCGTTGCGTCCGGACGGGCATTTCGAATAGCGTTTTGCCAGGTGATCGAAACTGACGCCTCGCGCCAGTTTAGCGAGGATCTCCAGGGCCAGTTTCTCTTCTTTTACCAGGATATGCAGGGCTGCTGCGGACTTTGCCATTGTTTTGTTCTCTGGATTATCGGTGTTGCCAACACTTTACCATTAGCCGGTAAATCTCCACCCGGCTTTCTGCTACAATCCCCACCCCGTTCGAAGATTGAGCAAGACTCCCATGCGTTTAAACCCTGGCCAACAACAAGCCGTCGAATTTGTTACCGGACCGTGCCTGGTGCTGGCGGGCGCCGGTTCCGGTAAGACCCGCGTTATCACCAATAAAATCGCTCACCTGATCCGCGGATGCGGCTATCAGGCGCGCCATATTGCGGCGGTAACCTTTACCAACAAAGCGGCACGTGAAATGAAAGAACGTGTCGGGCAAACGCTGGGGCGCAAAGAAGCGCGGGGCCTGATGATTTCCACCTTCCATACCCTGGGGCTGGATATTATTAAGCGCGAATATGCTGCGCTGGGGATGAAATCTAACTTTTCTCTGTTCGATGATACCGACCAGGTTGCGCTGCTTAAAGAGCTGACCGAAGGGCTCATCGACGACGATAAAGTCGTGTTACAGCAGCTGATCTCGACGATCTCCAACTGGAAAAACGATCTGCAAACCCCGGCACAGGCCGCGGCAGGCGCAAAGGGTGAACGGGATCGGATCTTTGCCCACTGCTACGGGCTCTATGATGCCCATATGAAGGCCTGCAACGTGCTGGATTTTGACGATCTGATCCTGTTGCCGACCCTGCTGTTACAGCGCAATGAAGAGGTGCGTGAACGCTGGCAGAACAAGATTCGCTATTTGCTGGTGGATGAATATCAGGATACCAACACCAGTCAGTATGAGATGGTGAAGCTGCTGGTGGGGCAGCGTGCGCGCTTTACCGTCGTCGGCGATGATGACCAGTCGATCTACTCCTGGCGCGGAGCACGGCCGCAGAACCTGGTCCTGCTGAGCCAGGATTTCCCGGCGCTGCAGGTGATTAAGCTGGAACAGAACTACCGTTCTTCCGGGCGCATACTAAAAGCCGCTAACATCCTGATTGCCAACAACCCGCACGTCTTCGAAAAACGCCTGTTTTCCGAGCTGGGATATGGCGCAGAGCTTAAAGTGCTTTCAGCGAACCATGAAGAACATGAAGCGGAGCGGGTGACCGGGGAACTGATCGCCCACCACTTTATCAATAAGACGCAATATAAAGATTACGCCATTCTCTACCGCGGCAACCATCAGTCGCGGGTCTTTGAAAAGATGCTGATGCAAAACCGCATCCCGTACAAAATTTCGGGCGGTACGTCGTTCTTTTCACGGCCCGAGATTAAAGACCTGTTGGCCTATCTGCGCGTGCTGACCAACCCGGATGATGACAGCGCTTTCCTGCGTATCGTTAATACGCCAAAGCGCGAAATCGGCCCGGCCACCTTGCAAAAGCTGGGCGAGTGGGCGATGACCCGTAACAAAAGCTTGTTTACCGCCAGTTTTGATATGGGCCTCAACCAGACGCTAACCGGTCGCGGCTATGATGCGCTCACCGGGTTTACGCAGTGGCTGGCTGACATCCAGCGCCTGGCGGAGCGCGAACCGGTCGCCGCGGTGCGCGATCTGATTCGCGGGGTGGATTATGAATCCTGGCTGTATGAGACCTCTCCGAGCCCGAAGGCCGCAGAAATGCGGATGAAAAACGTCAATCAGCTGTTCAGCTGGATGACGGAGATGCTCGAGGGCAGCGACATAGACGAGCCAATGACCCTGACCCAGGTGGTCACCCGTTTTACTCTGCGCGATATGATGGAGCGCGGCGAGTCCGATGAAGAGTCGGATCAGGTGCAGTTGATGACCCTGCACGCCTCAAAGGGGCTGGAGTTTCCCTACGTCTATCTGGTGGGTATGGAAGAGGGGCTGCTGCCGCATCAGAGTAGCATCGATGAAGACAACGTGGATGAAGAGCGCCGCCTGGCGTATGTCGGGATTACCCGCGCGCAAAAAGAGCTGACCTTCACGCTGTGTAAAGAGCGTCGTCAGTACGGAGAGCTGGTGCGCCCTGAGCCCAGCCGTTTTCTGCTGGAGCTACCGCAGGATGACCTGATCTGGGAGCAGGAGCGCAAGGTTATCTCGCCGGAGGAGCGGATGCATAAAGGGCAGGCCAACGTCGCCAATATTCGCGCGATGCTGGCAAAAGCGAAAGGGAAGTAGTACGACCGCGTATCTCCCGGTGGCACACAGCGGGAGATTTTACTGAGCCCGCTGCTTATCAGGCGAAATTAAGCCACTTCGAGAGCCCAGTGGACATAGCTTTGCCACTGGCACTCCTGCTCCACCATCTCCCGACCCAGCGGATGACTTTCCAGCCACCCCTCCGGCAGCGTCAGCACCAGTTTCTCGCCGTCGACGGCGAGTGAAATGGCCGGCAGCAGATCGTCGCGACGGCGGCTGGCAAACAGGATCGCCAGACGCAGCAGCCGACACAAGTGCTCAGCAACCCGCGGTTTCACAGCATTTTGCTGATGGAGCGAGGAGAGGTCGATGGTATTGGTCTGGTTGAGCAGCAGCGTGGCGAGCAGTTTTTTCTGCGCCGGCGTGAAGCCGGGGAGATCGAGGTTGCTCACCAGATAGGCGGCGTGCTGCGGGGCGCGTTTAAAATCGACGCTAAGGCCAATTTCGTGCAGCTCGCAGGCGCTGGCGAGCAGCTCGCGGCTGAGCGATTCCAGCTCCCAGGCATCGTCCAGCTGATTCACCAGATGCGCTGCGAGTTGGGTTACACGCTGGGCCTGCTCGGTGTCGATCATGAAGCGGCGTTGAATATTGCGCAGCGTACGGCTACGGATATCCTGATCGACGGACAGATGCAGCATGCCGTAAACCAGGCCTTCACGGAGCGCACCGCCCGCGAGGGTCATACACTGAATATTCAGTTCGCTGAAGATGGCGATAAGTATGGCCAGCCCGCTGGGGAAAACCAGCGCTCGTTCTAAGGTTAAACCTTCGATTTCCAGCTCTTCCAGGCGCCCGCACTGGATCGCACGCTGCTTGAGCTGCTGCAATTTAGCCAGGGTGATACGCTCGTCCATTCCCTGCGCCATCATGATTTCCTGCAGAGCCTGAACGGTACCGGATGCGCCGACGCAAACTTTCCAGCCGTGGTAATTCAGGATGTCAGTAATCGGACGCAGAACTTCCCGAGCCGCATTTTCTGCGAGATCGAAGTTTTCTTTTGTCAGGTTGCGATCGGCGAAGTAGCGTTCCAGCCAGGTGACGCACCCCATCGACAGGCTAAAAAGAGAGGTGGTCTGTGCCCCCGTACCAGTCACCAGTTCGGTACTGGCGCCGCCAATATCGACAACCAGGCGCCGGTCTTCGCCGCCGGTCGTATGGGCAACGCCTTGATAAATCAGACGGGCTTCTTCTTCACCGCTGATTACCTGCACCGGACAGCCGAGAATTTCCCGGGCCTTGGCTAAAAACTCGTCGGCATTGACGGCCAGGCGCAGCGTGGCGGTGGCCACAACGCGAATCTGAATGGAGGGGATATCCTGCAGGCGTTCGGCAAACAGACGCAAACACTGCCATCCACGCTCCATCGCTTCCGCGGAGAGCGTGTTATCGCTGTTCAGGCCAGCGGCCAGACGCACTTTGCGCTTGATGCGGCTGAGCGTCTGGATGCTCCCGGCCACCTCGCGTACAACCAACATATGAAAGCTATTAGAACCAAGATCGATAGCTGCATAAAGCGAGGTGGAACTGAGCATAAATGTATTTAACCTGAACGACGACGGTTACGAGGCGGACCGCTGCGACGCGGGCCATTGCCAGTGCGCGGGCGCGTCAGGCGCAGCGGCTTAGGCAAATCTGTCATAAGTGCATCTGGGTTGTATTTGCTGACCGGAATAGAGTGACCGGTGTAGGTCTCAATCGCCGGAAGATTCAGCGCGTACTCTTCGCAGGCCAGGCTGATGGAGTGACCGCTGGCGCCCGCGCGACCGGTACGGCCGATACGGTGGACGTAATCTTCACAGTCGTCCGGCAGGTCATAGTTAAAGACATGCGTTACGGCCGGGATATGCAGACCACGTGCAGCAACGTCGGTCGCCACCAGAATGTCGATATCGCCACGGGTGAACTCTTCAAGAATCCGCAGACGTTTTTTCTGTGCGACGTCGCCGGTTAACAAGCCGACGCGATGACCGTCTGCTGCCAGGTGGCCCCAGATATCTTCGCAACGATGTTTAGTGTTCGCGAAAATAATAGCGCGATCCGGCCACTCTTCTTCCAGAAGCGTCTGCAGCAGGCGCATTTTTTCTTCGTTGGAAGGATAGAACAGCTCTTCTTTAATCCGGTGACCCGTTTTCTGTTCCGGCTCGACTTCAACATATTCGGCGTTGTTCATTTGTTCAAACGCCAGTTCGCGGACACGGTAAGAAAGGGTTGCGGAGAACAGCATGTTCAGACGCTGATTGGTCGGCGGCATGCGACGGAACAGCCAGCGGATATCTTTAATAAAGCCGAGATCGTACATGCGATCGGCTTCATCCAGTACGACGACCTGAATCGCACCAAGGTTAATGTGATTCTGTTTAGCGTAATCAATAAGACGACCGGTGGTACCGATCAGAATATCGACGCCGCTTTCCAGCACTTTCAGCTGCTTATCGTAGCCATCGCCGCCGTACGCCAGACCCAGCTTCAGGCCAGTGGCCGCAGCCAGCGGTTCTGCGTCAGCGTGAATTTGTACCGCCAGCTCACGGGTAGGAGCCATGATCAGCGCACGCGGTTGGTTTACCTGGCGGTCAGCGCTGGCCGGGTGAGAGAGAAGGTAATGAAACGTTGACGTCAGGAACGCCATCGTTTTTCCGGTACCGGTTTGCGCCTGCCCGGCGACATCACGACCTTCCAGCGTTAGCGGAAGAGCGAGTGCCTGAATGGGCGTACAATTATGAAACCCTTTCTTTTCAAGGGCTTCAATCACTGCCGGGTGCAGGGCGAAGTCGGAAAACTTCTGTTCTGTTAAATGTGTTTTGCTCATAGTGTGGTAGAATATCAGCTAACTATTGCATTAAGAAAGCGTATCCGTTGAAATAACGTCAACCTTTCGTTGGCTATACGCGAAATGACTTAAGGTGCATCTACGGCAACCTGATGAATCCTCGAAAGCTTAGACTACTCAGCGAGTCGAGGAGAATTAATCTACCGGGAACGGTTTGAAGGCGGTTTGCTTTGGCTCCTGCAAGACGACATCCATGAGGGATCGGATCGCGCAGTGGCCAGTAATAGAGGCATCCTGAAAAATAACGTGTATAACGTAGCATCGGCACGTCGTTGATGTCTGCGACACCAACACACCAGGCTTATTCCTGTGGAGTTAAATATGAGCGATAAAATTATTCACCTGACTGACGACAGTTTTGACACGGACGTACTCAAGGCTGACGGGCTAACCCTCGTCGATTTCTGGGCAGAGTGGTGCGGTCCGTGCAAAATGATCGCCCCGATTCTGGATGAGATCGCTGAAGAGTATCAGGGCAAACTGACCGTAGCTAAACTGAACATCGATCAGAACCCGGGTACTGCGCCGAAATACGGCATTCGCGGCATCCCGACTCTGCTGCTGTTTAAGAACGGCGAAGTGGCGGCAACTAAGGTTGGCGCACTGTCTAAAGGCCAGCTGAAAGATTTCCTCGACGCCAACCTGGCGTAAGCAGTTTGCCATTCCGGCGTCCGGGTTCCTATTTTTAGCGGAACTCTGGACGCCCGGCCAGAGTCGTGCTAAGTTAACTTCAGACTTCGTTTTAAACATACCTTATTGTTTGAATCTTGTTTTACCCGAAGCGTCCCGCAGAAAATGCGCGAGAGGCTACAAATTCCGGGCTTTTCACTCATTCCGTTTTGTCGTTCCAGCTCTGCGTTCTTTCCTGTGACCAGGCAACGTACAGGCACGAGATGAAGGCCGTTAACAGGCATGGATGTTCCTGCCATACCATTCACAACATTAAGTTCGAGTTCTACCCCGAGTTTAAGAACCCACACCATTATGAATCTTACCGAATTAAAGAATACGCCGGTTTCTGAGCTGATTACTCTCGGCGAAAATATGGGGCTGGAAAACCTGGCCCGTATGCGTAAGCAGGATATTATTTTTGCCATCCTCAAGCAGCATTCGAAGAGTGGCGAAGATATCTTTGGCGATGGCGTACTGGAGATACTGCAGGATGGATTTGGTTTCCTCCGCTCCGCAGACAGCTCCTACCTCGCCGGTCCCGATGACATCTACGTATCCCCAAGCCAAATCCGCCGTTTCAACCTCCGCACTGGTGACACCATTTCCGGTAAGATTCGTCCTCCTAAAGAGGGTGAGCGTTACTTTGCGCTGTTGAAAGTTAACGAAGTTAACTACGACAAGCCGGAAAACGCGCGTAATAAGATCCTGTTCGAGAACTTGACGCCGCTGCATGCGAACTCACGTCTGCGCATGGAACGTGGTAACGGTTCAACCGAAGACTTAACCGCACGTGTGCTGGATCTGGCTTCGCCAATTGGTCGCGGTCAGCGTGGTCTGATTGTTGCACCGCCGAAAGCCGGTAAAACCATGCTGCTGCAGAATATCGCGCAGAGCATCGCGTACAACCATCCTGACTGCGTGCTGATGGTGCTGCTGATCGACGAACGTCCGGAAGAAGTGACCGAGATGCAGCGTCTGGTTAAAGGTGAAGTGGTTGCTTCTACCTTTGACGAACCGGCTTCTCGCCACGTTCAGGTTGCCGAGATGGTTATCGAGAAGGCGAAACGTCTGGTTGAGCACAAGAAAGACGTTATCATTCTGCTCGACTCCATTACTCGTCTGGCACGTGCCTACAACACCGTTGTTCCGGCTTCCGGTAAAGTATTGACCGGTGGTGTGGATGCCAACGCCCTGCATCGTCCGAAGCGTTTCTTCGGTGCAGCACGTAACGTGGAAGAGGGCGGCAGCCTGACAATCATCGCCACCGCGCTGATTGATACCGGCTCCAAAATGGATGAGGTTATCTACGAAGAGTTTAAAGGCACCGGTAACATGGAGCTGCATCTCTCGCGTAAAATCGCTGAAAAACGCGTCTTCCCGGCTATCGACTACAACCGTTCCGGTACCCGTAAAGAAGAGCTGCTCACCACCCAGGAAGAGCTGCAGAAGATGTGGATCCTGCGTAAAATTATCCATCCGATGGGTGAGATTGACGCGATGGAATTCCTCATCAACAAACTGGCGATGACCAAAACGAACGATGACTTCTTCGATATGATGAAGCGCTCGTAAGTTAAAAAAAAGCCCAAAAACGCCACGCAATCGCGTGGCGTTTTGTTTTTTGGGTTTGTATGATCCAGGAAGGGAAAAGGAAGCAGGGATTATCGTATGATTAGCGCACCACTCCAGGCAGAGATGATTTTAACAGACTAAAATCTATACAATAAATTTGTAATGTTCTGCTTTACCCCTTCAGGAGTTGAGACATCGTCGTTATACTTCCCGGATTAACCATGCTGAGAGCACATGTGTTGTGAATTTACTCACTGCTATTACTGAATTAATCAGTATTTTCTTATTCACTACCCTTTTTATATTTGTTGCCCGAAAAGCAGCAAAAAAAGTCGGGTTAGTGGATAAACCTAACTATCGAAAACGGCACCAGGGTTTGGTTCCGTTAGTGGGTGGCATCTCAGTTTATGCTGGCATTTGTTTTACTTTTGCCATCGCTGATTATTACATTCCCCATTCATCCTTATATCTGGCCTGTGCCGGCATCCTTGTGCTGGTCGGTGCGCTGGATGACCGGTTTGATATCAGTGTAAAAATTCGCGCGGTGATTCAGGCCGCCATTGCCGTTGTCATGATGACGGCAGGAAATCTGCACCTGAGTAGTCTGGGCTATATTTTTGGTTCGTGGGAGCTGGTCCTCGGCCCCTTTGGTTTCTTCCTCACCCTTTTTGCCGTCTGGGCCGCGATTAACGCCTTTAATATGGTCGATGGTATCGACGGCCTGCTCGGCGGTCTGTCATCGGTCTCCTTTGCGGCAACCGGCATTATTCTGTGGTTTGACGGCCAATACAGCCTGGCAATGTGGTGTTTTGCGATGATAGCCGCCATTCTGCCCTATATTTTACTTAACCTCGGCGCGCTTGGCCGTCGTTATAAAGTTTTTATGGGGGATGCCGGCAGTACCATGATTGGCTTCACCATCATCTGGATTCTGCTGGAAACGACCCAGGGCAAAACGCATCCCATTAGCCCGGTGACCGCCCTGTGGATTATTGCGATTCCGTTGATGGATATGGTGGCGATTATGTATCGTCGCCTGCGTAAAGGCATGAGTCCGTTCTCTCCGGATCGCCAGCATATTCATCATTTGATCATGCGTGCCGGGTTTACTTCCCGACAGGCGTTTGTCCTGATCACGCTGGCGGCCGCGCTGCTGGCGCTGGTGGGCGTGGTGGCGGAATATACCCGTATCGTTCCTGAATGGGTGATGTTAATTCTCTTTTTGTTGGCCTTTTTCCTTTATGGCTACTGCATTAAACGCGCATGG
Source organism: Klebsiella sp. X13 (assembly GCF_003323835.1). Taxonomy (NCBI): domain Bacteria; kingdom Pseudomonadati; phylum Pseudomonadota; class Gammaproteobacteria; order Enterobacterales; family Enterobacteriaceae; genus Klebsiella; species Klebsiella sp. X13. The sequence continues at coordinate 5,225,799 of NZ_CP030874.1, read as the reverse complement.
AAAGTGGCGCGACTGGTTAAGCGCATCAGACGCAGAATACGGCGACACAGCGGCAATAATCCAAAATTAACCAAGTAGAACTGGGGACGTGATGACTCAACCATTACCGGGAGCACAAGCAGTGAACGTTGAGAATGAGCTGGATATTCGCGGGCTGTTTCGCGCCTTATGGGCAGGAAAAATCTGGATAGCCGGTATGGCCGTGCTATTTGCGCTGATCGTTCTGGTTTACGCCTTCTTTGCTCGCCAGGAGTGGAGCGCAACGGCGATAACCGATCGGCCAACCGTGAATATGCTGGGCGGTTACTATTCTCAACAGCAGTTCTTACGCAATCTGGATATTAAAGCCAATCTGGTTCCTGTCGACCAGCCGTCGGCGATGGATCAAGCCTACAAAGAGTTCATCATGCAGCAGGGATCCTGGGATACCCGCCGCGATTTTTGGTTGCAAACCGACTATTACAAACAGCGCCAGTCGGGCAATGCCCGCGCGGACGCTGCGCTGCTGGACGATCTGATTAACAATATTCAGTTCATGCCCGGCGACCCGCTAAAAAATGTTAACGACAGCGTGAAGCTGACGGCCGAGACCGCGGCGGATGCCAATAATCTGCTGCGCCAGTACGTGGCCTTCGCCAGCCAGCGTGCGGCAGGGCATCTGAATGACGAGCTGAAAGGTGCCTGGGCGGCCCGCACCGTGCAGATGAAAGCACAGGTGAAGCGCCAGGAAGAGGTGGCGCGCGAAATTTTCAACCGTCGTACTCACAGCGTGGAAGAGGCGTTGAAAGTGGCGCAGCAGCACAACATCTCCCGCAGTGAAACGGATATCCCGGCCGATCAGCTGCCGGATTCCGAGCTGTTCTTGCTCGGCAGGCCAATGCTGCAGGCGCGGCTGGAAAACTTGCAAGCGGTGGGGCCGGAATACGATCTCGACTATGACCAAAGCCGGGCCATGCTGAATACGCTCAACGTCGGACCGACATTAGATCCACGTTTTCAGACTTACCGGTATTTGCGTACGCCGGAAGAACCGGTAAAACGCGATAGCCCGCGGCGCGTATTTCTGATGGTGATGTGGGGTATCGTGGGCGCGCTCATCGGCGCAGGCGTTGCATTATCGCGACGCAGAGTCCAGTGAATGCGGCCTGTGATGGAGCATTAATCAACTTCATCACCTAATCGAAGAGAATCGATGTGAAAGTACTAACGGTATTTGGCACCAGACCCGAAGCCATCAAAATGGCACCTCTGGTTCATGCGCTGGCAAAAGATCCTCACTTTGAGGCGAAAGTTTGCGTCACGGCGCAGCATCGGGAGATGCTCGACCAGGTGTTGAAACTTTTTTCTATTGTGCCGGATTACGACCTCAATATTATGCAGCCAGGTCAGGGCCTGACGGAAATCACCTGCCGTATCCTCGAAGGGTTAAAACCGGTGCTGGAATCGTTCAAACCGGACGTTGTGCTGGTTCACGGCGATACCACGACGACGATGGCTGCAAGTCTGGCCGCGTTCTATCAGCGTATCCCGGTCGGACACGTCGAAGCGGGGTTGCGAACCGGCGATCTGAGCTCGCCGTGGCCGGAAGAGGGGAACCGTACGCTGACCGGACATCTGGCAACCTACCACTTTGCCCCGACAGAAACCTCGCGGCAGAATCTGCTCCGCGAAAATATCACCGATGGCCATATCACGGTCACCGGCAATACGGTCATTGATGCGTTGTTCTGGGTTCGCGACCGGGTGCTGGGCGATGAGGCGCTGCGTAACGTACTGATGCAGCGCTACCCTTTCCTGGCGAACGGCAAGAAGATGATTCTGGTCACCGGCCACCGCCGGGAAAGCTTTGGCCGCGGGTTTGAGCAAATTTGCCACGCGCTGGCAGAAATCGCCGCCAGCAATCCCGATGTCCAGATTGTGTACCCGGTGCACCTGAACCCGAACGTCAGCGAGCCGGTGAACCGTATTCTCGGTCATGTCGATAACGTGATGTTGATTGAACCGCAGGATTATCTGCCGTTTGTCTGGTTGATGGATCGCGCATGGCTGATCCTCACCGACTCCGGCGGTATTCAGGAGGAGGCGCCATCGTTAGGGAAACCGGTACTGGTGATGCGTGAGATGACGGAGCGCCCGGAGGCGATTGCCGCAGGTACCGTGCGTCTGGTCGGGACCGACAGCCAGCGTATCGTCGCTGAAGTCACGCATTTGCTGCAGGATGATGCCGCGTATCAGGCAATGAGCCGGGCGCATAATCCTTACGGCGATGGTCAGGCATGTCGCCGTATTTTGTCCGCACTTAAAAATAATCAGGTAACGCTATGAGTTTTTCTACCATTTCAGTGATTGGCCTTGGATATATTGGCCTGCCAACCGCTGCCGCGTTCGCCTCCCGGCAAAAGCGGGTGGTCGGCGTTGATATCAATCAACATGCCGTGGAGACCATTAACCGTGGCGAGATTCATATCGTAGAGCCGGATCTGGCGAGCGTGGTCAAAACGGCGGTTGAGCAGGGCTATTTATGTGCGACGACCGAGCCGATTGCGGCAGATGCATACCTGATTGCCGTACCCACCCCGTTCAAAGATCTGCATGAACCGGATATGGTCTTCGTCGAGTCGGCGGCAAAATCCATTGCGCCAGTGCTGAAGAAGGGGGCGCTGGTGATTCTGGAGTCCACTTCTCCGGTTGGTTCGACGGAGCAAATGGCCGCGTGGCTCGCTGAAATGCGCCCGGACCTGAGCTTCCCGCAGCAGGCTGGTGAAGCGGCGGATGTCAATATTGCCTACTGCCCGGAGCGCGTGTTGCCAGGCCAGGTCATGGTCGAGCTGATTAAAAACGACCGCGTTATCGGCGGTATGTCGCCGGTTTGCTCCGCCCGCGCCAGCGAGCTGTATAAAATTTTTCTCGAAGGCGAATGCGTGGTCACCAACTCTCGCACCGCCGAGATGTGTAAGCTGACCGAAAACAGCTTCCGCGACGTTAACATTGCGTTTGCGAACGAGCTGTCGCTGATCTGCGCTGAGCAGGACATTAACGTCTGGGAGCTGATTCGCCTGGCGAACCGTCATCCGCGCGTGAATATTCTGCAGCCGGGACCTGGGGTAGGAGGACACTGCATCGCCGTCGACCCGTGGTTCATCGTGGCGCAAAATCCGCAGCAGGCGCGGCTGATTCGCACCGCTCGTGAAGTTAACGACCATAAACCTGACTGGGTTATCGAGCAGGTCAAAGCCCGGGTCGCCGATTGTCTGGCCGCCAGTAATAAACGCGCCAGCGAGCTGAAGATCGCCTGTTTTGGCCTGGCTTTTAAGCCGAATATCGACGATTTACGCGAAAGCCCGGCGATGTCGATCGCTATGCAAATCGCCCGCTGGCACAGCGGTGAAACGCTGGTCGTGGAACCCAATATTCACCAGCTTCCGGCGAAACTTGACGGTCTGTGTACGCTGGCCTTGCTGGATGACGCATTGGCGAACGCCGATGTGCTGGTGATGCTGGTTGACCATCACGAGTTTAAAGCCATCAGCGGCGATAGTGTGACGCAGGATTATATTGTCGATACCAAAGGGGTGTGGCGGTGAGTACGGTTCTGGTCACCGGTGCAAGCCTGTGTTCTATGCCAGCCTCTGGCCGTGACCAATCTAACCAGGACTCCTTCCATGTCTCTGCGCGCCAGTATTGAACCCCTGGAGTGGGAAAATCGCTTCTTCGGCATCCAGAGCGCGATTGTGCGCTTTGGCGATGATGCCCCGCCGCTGACGGCTCAGGCGCTGGCCGGCTGGACGCGTTTGCAGGCGAAGATTGCGGCGGATGATGGCGTGCGGCTGGATGCGCTACAGCAGCTGGGTTTCCAGCTCGTAGAAGGCGAAGTCGATCTGGCACTGCCGGTTGGTCGGTCTGCCGATGCGGGCTGTGAAGTGGCTACGGCGGCAGAGATTCCACGACTGCGCGAGCTGGCGGCGCAGGCCTTTGCGCAAAGCCGCTTCCGCGCGCCCTGGTATGCTGCCGATGCCAGCGGCCGTTTCTACGCCCAATGGATTGAAAACGCGGTGCGGGGAACCTTCGATAACCAGTGTCTGATTTTTCGCGCCGCCGATGGCGACATTCGCGCTTTTGTTTCACTGCGTCAGCTCAATGAGACGGATGCCCGAATCGGCCTGCTGGCCGGTCGCGGCGCGGGTGCTGAACTGATACAGGCCGCACGGCATTGGGCCGAACTCCGCGGGCTGTCTACACTGCGGGTGGCAACCCAGATGGGGAACACCGCCGCGCTTAAACGTTATATTCTCAGCGGTGCGAATGTGGAAAACACCGCGTACTGGTTATACAGGTGACATGATGATTCCATTTAACGCACCGCCGGTGGTGGGAACCGAGCTTGATTATATGCAATCCGCGATGGACAGCGGAAAACTGTGCGGCGACGGCGGATTTACCCGCCGCTGCCAGCAGTGGATGGAGCAGCGGTTCGGGACTGCCAAAGCACTGTTGACGCCTTCCTGCACCGCTTCGCTGGAAATGGCCGCGCTGCTGCTGGATATCCAGCCGGGCGATGAAGTGATTATGCCGAGCTATACCTTCGTCTCCACCGCCAACGCCTTTGTATTGCGCGGGGCGAAAATCGTCTTTGTCGATATTCGTCGCGATACGATGAATATCGATGAAACCAAAATTGAAGCGGCAATCACTGAGAAAACCCGCGCTATTGTGCCGGTACACTATGCCGGCGTGGCCTGCGAGATGGACACCATCATGGCCCTTGCCAGCAAGTACAATCTGTTCGTGGTGGAAGATGCCGCGCAGGGCGTCATGTCGACTTACAAAGGGCGAGCGCTGGGCACGATCGGCCATATCGGCTGTTTCAGTTTCCATGAAACCAAAAATTATACTGCCGGTGGTGAAGGTGGCGCGACGCTGGTTAACGATCGTAAGCTGATCGATCGTGCGGAAATTATCCGCGAAAAAGGGACCAACCGTAGCCAGTTCTTCCGCGGGCTGGTGGATAAATACACCTGGCGCGATATCGGCTCCAGCTATCTGATGTCTGACCTGCAGGCGGCATATCTGTGGGCGCAGCTGGAAGCGGCGGAACAGATTAACCAGCAACGTTTAACTCTCTGGCAGCGCTATTATGATGCGCTGCTGCCACTGGCACGGGCCGGTCGCATCGATCTGCCGGTCATTCCGGCCGACTGCGGGCACAACGCGCACATGTTTTATATTAAGCTGCGCGATATTGACGATCGCAGTAACCTGATCGCCTGGCTAAAAGAGGCCGAAATTCTGGCCGTGTTCCACTACATTCCGCTGCATAGCTGCCCGGCGGGGGAGCACTTTGGCGAATTCCGCGGTGACGATCGTCATACCACCCAGGAGAGCGAACGTCTGCTGCGCCTGCCGCTGTTCTATAACCTGTCGTCAGCCAATCAGCGTACGGTGATTAATTCGCTGCTGAGCTATTTCTCCTGATATGTCGCTGGCTAAAGCTTCACTGTGGACCGCCGCGTCCACGCTGGTCAAAATTGGGGCCGGACTGCTGGTGGTTAAACTACTGGCTGTCTCCTTTGGCCCGGCAGGGGTGGGTCAGGCCGGTAACTTTCGCCAGCTGGTGACCGTGCTTGGCGTACTGGCGGGCGCCGGTATTTTCAACGGCGTCACCAAACTGGTCGCGCAGCATCATGACGATCGCCAGCAGCTGAATAAGGTCGTCGGCACCTCCTCAGCGATGGTGCTTGGCTTCTCAACGCTGCTGGCGCTGGTCTTTCTGCTGGCGGCCGCGCCGGTCAGCCAGGGGCTGTTCGGCCATACGCACTATCAGGGGCTGGTGCGGCTGGTGGCGCTGGTGCAGATGGGCATTGCCTGGGCAAACCTGCTGCTGGCCTTGATGAAAGGTTTTCGCGATGCGGCGGGTAATGCCCTGTCGCTGATCGCCGGTAGCCTGATTGGTGTCGTGGCCTATTACGCCTGCTATCACTTCGCGGGCTATCAGGGGGCGCTGCTCGGGCTGGCGCTGGTGCCGGCGCTGGTGGTGATCCCGGCGGCAATCGTGCTATGGCGGCGCGGGACAATCCCGCTCAGCGCACTGCGTCCGCGTTGGGATAACGGCCTTGCGGGACAGCTTTCCAAATTTACCCTGATGGCGCTGATTACCTCGGTGACGCTGCCGGTGGCTTACGTGATGATGCGTAACCTGCTGGCGGAGCATTATGACTGGGAGGCGGTTGGGATCTGGCAAGGGGTCAGCAGCATTTCCGATGCCTACCTGCAGTTTATCACCGCATCGTTTAGCGTCTACCTGCTGCCTACGCTCTCCCGATTGACGGCCAAATCAGAGATTACCCGTGAGATCGGCAAATCATTAAAATTTGTCCTGCCGGCGGTGGCAGTGGCGAGCTTAACCGTCTGGCTACTGCGCGACTTTGCCATCTGGCTGCTGTTTTCTGACCGCTTTACGGCGATGCGCGACCTGTTTGCCTGGCAACTGGTCGGCGATGTGCTGAAGGTCGGCGCCTATGTTTATGGCTATCTGGTGATTGCGAAAGCGTCGCTGCGTTTTTATATACTCACGGAAATCAGCCAGTTCACGCTGTTGACCGCATTCTCGCACTGGCTGATCCCGGCGCACGGCGCGATTGGCGCAGCGCAGGCGTATATGGCTACGTATATTGTTTATTTCGCCCTCTGTAGTGGCGTATTTTTACTCTGGCGTAAACGGGCATGACAGCACTGATACATGTACTGGGATCGGATATCCCACACCACAACCAGACCGTGTTGCGGTTCTTTAACGACGAGCTGGCCGTCCATGACGAGCAGGCGCGTAGGTTTATGGTCGTCGGTGATGCAACGGGAGTGCGCGAGGCCTGTCCGGCCTTGTCTGTCACCTGTTATCCCGGAAAAAAATCCCTGGCACAGGCGGTGATAGCTCTGGCAAAAGCCGATCGCCAACAGCGCTTTTTCTTCCACGGCCAGTTTAATACCGGGCTGTGGCTGGCGCTGTTGAGCGGGGGGATTCGTCCTGCCCAGTTTAACTGGCATATCTGGGGTGCCGATCTGTATGAAAATTCGTCCAGCCTGAAGTTTCGCCTGTTCTATCCGCTGCGGCGTCTTGCCCAGGGCCGGGTCGGGCGCGTTTTTGCCACCCGGGGCGATCTCAGCTGGTTTGCTCGCCGTCATCCGCGCGTGCCCGGCGAACTACTCTATTTTCCGACGCGCATGGATCCGGCGCTCAATTCGCTGGCCGATAGCGCACCGCACGCCGAGACGCTGACGATTCTGGTCGGGAACTCGGGTGACCGCAGTAATGAGCATATTGCGGCGCTGCGCGCTATCCATCAGCAATTTGGCGATACGGTAAACGTGATCGTGCCGATGGGGTATCCGGAAAACAATACGGACTATATTAACGAGGTCCGTGAAGCGGGCGCTGCGCTATTTAGCGCCACGCACCTGCAGATTCTCAGTGAGAAGCTGGCGTTTCCCGATTATCTGAATCTGCTGCGCCGCTGCGATCTGGGCTATTTCCTGTTTGCTCGCCAGCAGGGCATCGGCACACTATGTTTATTAATTCAGGCAGGGATACCCTGCGTGCTGAACCGGGAAAACCCGTTCTGGCAGGATATGACGGAGCAGAATATTCCGGTGCTGTTTACCGGCGATGCGCTGGATGTTGCCGTGGTGCGTGAAGCCCAGCGTCAGCTGGCAAGCGTTGATAAGAACCAGATTGCTTTCTTCCGGCCGAACTACCTGGCGGGCTGGCAGCAGGCATTGCAGATTGCCGCGGGGGTCAACGCATGACATTAATGCAATTTTGCGGGCTGCTGGTGGTCTGGCTGCTGTCAACGCTGTTTATCGCCACCGCGACGTATTTTGAGTTTCGCCGCGTGCGCTTTAACTTCAATGTGTTCTTCTCGTTGCTGTTTCTGCTGACTTTCTTCTTTGGTTTCCCGCTGACCAGTATCCTGGTGTTCCGCTTTGATGTCAGCGTTGCTCCGCCGGATGTGCTGTTGCAAACCTTACTGGTGTCGGTCTGTTTCTATGCGGTCTATTACGTGACCTATAAAACGCGTCTGCGTTCGGCCACGCAAGACAGCCAGCGGCGGCCGCTCTTTACGATGAACCGCGTGGAAACGCATCTGACATGGATCATTCTGCTGGGCCTGGCGCTGCTGTGCGTCGGGATTTTCTTTGCCCACAATGGCTTCCTGCTGTTTAAGCTCAACTCCTACAGTCAGATCTTCTCTGCCGAAGTCTCCGGCGTGGCGCTGAAGCGCTTTTTCTATTTCTTTATCCCGGCGATGCTGGTGGTCTATTTCCTGCGCCAGGATTATAAGGCGTGGATATTCTTCCTGCTCAGCACCGTGGCGTTTGGGCTGCTGACCTATGCCATCGTCGGCGGGACCCGCGCGAATATCATTATCGCTTTCGCCATTTTCCTGTTTATCGGCATTATTCGCGGCTGGATCAGCCTGTGGATGCTGGCGGCGGCTGGCGTCCTGGGCATCGTGGGAATGTTCTGGCTGGCGCTTAAGCGCTATGGCATGAACGTCAGCGGCGATGAAGCGTTTTATACCTTCCTCTATCTGACCCGCGATACGTTTTCGCCGTGGGAAAATCTGGCGCTGCTGCTGCAAAACTACGACAAGATTGCCTTCCAGGGGCTGGCGCCGATGATCAGGGATTTCTACGTCTTTATCCCCAGCTGGATGTGGCATAGCCGACCATCGATGGTGCTCAATACCGCTAACTACTTTACCTGGGAAGTGCTGAATAACCACTCCGGCCTGGCAATCTCGCCGACGCTGATCGGCTCGCTGGTGGTGATGGGGGGGATCTGGTTTGTTCCGCTGGGCGCGGTGGCGGTCGGACTGATTATTAAGTGGTTTGACTGGCTGTATGAGCTGGGTAACCGCGAGAGTAACCGTTATAAAGCGGCTATTCTGCACAGTTTCTGTTTTGGCGCTATCTTCAACATGATAGTGCTGGCGCGCGAAGGGCTGGACTCATTTGGCTCCCGCGTGGTGTTTTTCCTCGTGATCTTTGGTATCTGCTTACTGGCGGCGAAATTGCTGTACTGGTTCCTGGATAGCGCGGGACTGATTCACCGGCGGGTTAAACCGCTTTCGCAACCTCAGGTCAGATAAGGATGGACATGACTGAGACTATTTCTGCGCCGTTGTATCTGCTGAGAGGGTTACAACTCATTGGTTGGCGCAATATGCAGCACGCTCTGGACTATCTGTATGCGGACGGCACTATCCGCCAGGGAACGCTGGTGGCAATCAACGCCGAAAAGATGTTGGCAGTCGAGGACGATCCCGAGGTTCGGGCGCTGATTGAAGCGGCTGAATTTAAATATGCCGACGGCATTAGCGTGGTGCGTTCATTACGTAAAAAATATCCTCAGGCGCAGGTATCGCGCGTGGCGGGCGCTGACCTCTGGGAAGCGCTGATGGAACGGGCGGGCGCACAGGGGACCCCGGTTTTCCTGGTTGGCGGCAAGCCGGAGGTGTTGGCACAGACGGAGGCGCAGCTGCGTGCCCGCTGGAAGGTCAATATTGTCGGCAGTCAGGATGGGTATTTCGCTGCCGATCGGCGCCAGGCGTTGTTCGAGCGTATTCGCGATAGCGGTGCGAAAATCGTGACCGTGGCGATGGGCTCACCGCGTCAGGAGATCCTGATGCGCGACTGCCGGGAGGTCTATCCGCAGGCGCTGTATATGGGGGTTGGCGGCACCTACGATGTGTTCACCGGCCATGTCCACCGGGCGCCAAAATTCTGGCAGAACCTGGGGCTGGAGTGGTTCTATCGTTTGGTCTCTCAGCCGAGCCGGATTAAAAGACAGATTCGCCTGCTGCGATATTTACGTTGGTATTATACCGGTCAGCTCTGATATTCCACTGCAAACTGGCGAGTTTACGTACGTATTGTGTTTACTACAGTAACTCGCCTGATACTTTATTTGCCATTTCCTGAAAATTCATTAACCATTCGCATGCTTAATGCACGGCGGGCAGCGTGTGCCGTCGTGCAGGCAAGAACATTTCCTTTCATTCATTAATAAAAATAACCGGTATATGGGCAAGACCATTCGCAGGTCGCGCCATGGCAAACCTGTCACTCCCCGGCGGCATGAATCGCTGTGCTACGGGAAGGTGTGAGGCTGGCCATCAGGCGTGCCGTTCGAGGGGCGAGGAACAAAAACCGGAAGCAGGGCAAACACAAGAGGTTATATGACAGAGAAAAAAGCGGAACTCCAGCGCGGACTGGAGGCCAGACACATTGAGCTTATCGCCCTTGGCGGGACGATTGGCGTGGGTTTGTTTATGGGGGCGGCAAGCACGCTGAAGTGGGCCGGTCCTTCGGTCCTGCTGGCGTATATTATCGCCGGTTTATTTGTCTTCTTTATCATGCGCTCAATGGGCGAAATGCTGTTCCTTGAGCCGGTGACCGGTTCATTCGCCGTTTACGCACACCGCTATATGAGCCCGTTTTTCGGCTATCTTACCGCCTGGTCATACTGGTTTATGTGGATGGCGGTCGGGATCTCGGAGATTACGGCTATCGGGGTGTATGTACAGTTCTGGTTCCCGGATATGGCGCAATGGATACCGGCGCTTATTGCCGTCGGGCTGGTGGCGCTGGCAAACCTGGCCGCAGTACGCCTGTACGGTGAGATCGAATTCTGGTTCGCGATGATAAAGGTCACCACCATCATTGTGATGATTGTCGTCGGGCTGGGGGTTATTTTCTTTGGCTTTGGTAATGGTGGGCACTCTATCGGCTTTGGCAACCTGACCGAGCACGGCGGCTTCTTTGCCGGCGGCTGGAAAGGGTTCCTGACGGCGCTGTGTATCGTGGTGGCCTCCTATCAGGGCGTTGAACTTATCGGCATCACCGCCGGTGAGGCGAAGAATCCGCAGGTCACGCTGCGCAGCGCGGTGGGTAAGGTTCTGTGGCGTATCCTGATTTTTTATGTGGGCGCGATTTTCGTGATTGTCACGATTTTCCCGTGGAATCAAATTGGTTCCGGCGGCAGTCCGTTCGTCCTGACCTTTGCGAAAATCGGTATTACTGCGGCGGCGGGTATTATCAACTTTGTGGTGCTGACGGCGGCGCTTTCCGGCTGTAATAGCGGGATGTATAGCTGCGGTCGTATGCTCTACGCGCTGGCGCGCAACCGGCAGCTGCCTGCGGCGATGGCGAAAGTTTCGCGCAATGGCGTACCGGCCGTGGGCGTCGCGCTGTCGATTCTGATTCTGCTGATTGGCTCCTGCCTGAACTATATTATTCCCAATCCGCAGCGGGTCTTCGTCTATGTCTATAGCGCAAGCGTACTGCCGGGCATGGTGCCGTGGTTTGTGATTCTGATTAGTCAGCTGCGTTTTCGCCGTGCGCATCAGAAGGAGATGGCCAGCCACCCGTTCCGTTCGCTGCTGTTCCCGTGGGCGAACTATTTCACGATGGCGTTTCTGGTTTGTGTGCTGATCGGCATGGGCTTTAATGACGACACCCGTATGTCGCTGTTCGTCGGAATACTTTTCCTGGCCCTCGTGACGCTTATTTATAAGGTGTTTGGTCTCGGTCGACATGGAAATGTCGATAAAACGACGGAATAAACGCCAAAGTGCACAAAGCGTGAGCAAACAGAAATTTTATTTAAAAAGGCACTAGACAGCGGGGGGGGAAGTCCGTATTATCCGACCCCGCAACGGCGCTAAGCGCCCGTAGCTCAGCTGGATAGAGCGCTGCCCTCCGGAGGCAGAGGTCTCAGGTTCGAATCCTGTCGGGCGCACCATTTAACCCGGTGCTTGAGCTGCGGTGGACTGTTAATTTAACAGTGCCGCGTGAAAAGATTTGCAGTGGTGGCTATAGCTCAGTTGGTAGAGCCCTGGATTGTGATTCCAGTTGTCGTGGGTTCGAATCCCATTAGCCACCCCATTATTTGATAGAGTTGTGAAATGCGAAGGTGGCGGAATTGGTAGACGCGCTAGCTTCAGGTGTTAGTGTTCTTACGGACGTGGGGGTTCAAGTCCCCCCCCTCGCACCACGACTTTAACGAATTGAACTAAAAATTCAAAAAGCAGTACATCGGCGAGTAGCGCAGCTTGGTAGCGCAACTGGTTTGGGACCAGTGGGTCGGAGGTTCGAATCCTCTCTCGCCGACCAATTTTGAACCCCGCTTCGGCGGGGTTTTTTGTTTTCTGTCGTACCGCAACAATCTTATATCTCCCTGATCTCCCGAATAAAAAACGGCTATCCGTGCGCTATGTGAACGCGTAATTTCTTGGCCGGAATCCTCCCAATTTACCGTTGTGGCTAATGCAATTTCCACGGAACCTGTGCGATAATAAACGGGTAGATGCTCATTCCATCTCTTATGTTCGCCCTCGGGCCTCATAAACTCAGGAATGATGCAGAGCCGTTTACGGTGCTTATCGTCCACTGACAGATGTCGCGTTTATACGCACGTTCTTCACGCTGCTTCGACGCAGCCTGAGAGATACAGCGTATCGTCTCATCAAACACCATGGACATAACGTTGAGTGAAGCACCCAATTTGTTGTCAAACAGACCTGTTTTAACGCCTGCCCTGATTTCAGTGCAGGCGTTTTTTTATGCCCGCGACGGGATGAGCAGAAGAGAGCGAAGAGAAGCGCGCTATCGCCTCTGGAAGAGACGATAGCGAAAGGGCAGGTTAAGGCTGAGGATTGTTCTGTAGCGTTAACAGCAGGCCATCACGGCGCATTAATGCCGCTTCTTCTGGCTGATGCATACGGTCGAGCGTATCGGCCAGCCATGCATAATCAAAGGCATCCGGACGCTGCTTCAGCGCAGCACGGAACGCGATGCTGGCTTCCTGCCACTCGCCGTGGCGCATCAGGGATTGCCCCAGCGTGCTCCACAGTAAAGGCCGATCGCCGACCGATTTAATCTGCTGACGCAGCACTTTTTCCAGCTGCTCCGGATTATTCGTCTTCAGACGCGGAATAAGCATCACCAGGCGGTCATCATACTGCTTCTTCAGTCCGTCGATAATAATCTGCTGCGCGGTATCGTGATCGTCGCTCTCGATGAGCAGACTGGCCATCGCCACCTGCAGGGACACCTGGCCGCGAGTTTTGCGGTTCTGGTTTTTCCACCACTCACGTAACCCATCGCTTCCGCGATCGGCCAGGGTCTGGTCCATCAAGCCAATCCAGGCCTGCTGCTCCAGCGCGGCGCGGTGCTCTTCATCGCTGACGTTGGCTTTTGCCATTGACGGCAGGATATCCAGCAGTGAATTCCACGCGCCGGTGCGGGTATAGGCCTGCTCGGCCAGGCGCAAGACTTCCGGATGCCGTGGGGTAATCTCCAGCAGCTTATCAATGCCGTGGCGGGCCGCATGGTTTTCATTGCGGGCCAGCTGCAGGCGCACGCGCGCAATCTCGACCGGAATCAGATCGTCTCCGGCCAGCTCCGTGGCGCGCTCCAGATGCTGATTCGCCCGGGCTTCATCACCACGCTGCTGGGCCGCTTCCGCCGCCAGCAGATAGTTCACCACCGGTTGTTCGGCATGATCGGCATTCTTCGCCATCAGCTTCTCAACCTGCTGATAGTCGCCTTCCGCCAGCTTCAGCAATGCCTGTTCGGTTTGCTTACGTGCGCGACGGCGTTTGCGACCTACGAACCAGCCGCGGGTATGGGCGCCGGTACGGAAAATACGGCGGAACAGCCACTCAATCGCAAACAGTACCACCATGGTGAGGATCATGATGATCGCCAGTCCGGTTACGCTGGTTTCGATATTGTAGTTATCGGTCTGGATCAGAACGTAGCCCTGGTGCCCGGAGATAATCGGGCCGACAACGATCCCGGCGATCAGCAGTGCGAAGAGTAAGAGAATTTTCAGCATGCGTTACTCTCCTTGTGGCGCAGGTGCAGGTGCGGGTGCAGGTACAGGGGGCGTCGGCGCCGGGGCACTGCTCTGAGTCACGGCAGGCTGCGCCATCAGGTTGCGTACCCGCGTTTGCATCAGCTTCTCGAGAATGGCCTGGCTTTGCAGATTTTCCGGCACATTCATCGTGATGCTTTGCTGACTCAGCTTATCGACATCTTCCAGGAATGCCCTGGTCGTGGCATCTTCCGTGTCGTAATACGCGCGAACCCAGGTGGAAACATTATCCAGCGCTTGTTTGTATGTCTCTTCCTGATGGCGCGGTACCGCTTGTGCCGCAACCAGCAGACGGGAGCGAATATTTTCGCGCAGATAGATATCCTGGTTTGGCGCCAGCAGCGGGACTGCCGTTTCGTCGCGGCGTCGAATGGTAATAAAGCTGTCCATAAAGCTCTGCCAGCTCTTTTGCAGATTCACGCGCCATTCGCCAATGGAGCTGGAGAGCTCTTCGCTGTCGGAGTCCATCGGGGAGTCGTCATCGTTATTGTCGGCAAGGCGCAGGTTATCAATCTGGTTAGCAAGCTGGTTGACCTTGAGAATGATACCGTCGTAGTCGACCTGGCTGACGGCCGACAGCGACGCGATATCGTCGGTAATGGCGCGGCGGGCGCTAATCAGACTGGGATCGTTCATATCGGCGAGGCTGGCATCGGCGCTTTTTAACAGCGCAGCGGCGGTGGTGACGTCCCGATCGCTCCACAGCTTACGCCCGGCCGATTTGACCAGAAAATCAGCCTGCGCCAGCAGCCAGGTTTTGGCATCGCTGCCGGAAATGACGGCCACTTTTTGCTGCACGTCTTCCAGCTGCTTCGCCAGCGTCTCCTGCTGATGCTTCGCATCGGCTAGCTGGTCCGCCTGCTGCTTGATAATCCCTTCGAGTTCATTTTTTTGGCTTTCTTGCGCTTTTTGCAGTTCCGCCACCCGATCGGCGAGCGCCGTGCTGGTCTCGTTCTGTCGTGATACTTGCTGTTTATTTAAACCAAACAGGCCGACGCCAGCGGCGAGGGCAATGGCGATAGCAACCGCGCTCAGAACGAGGCTGGTTTTATTGCCGCCGTTTTTCTTTCCGGTATTCTCTGGCTGTGGCGCCTTGTCCACGGCCTCCCTGGTCTCTTCAACCACGGCGGATTGGTTTTGTTGTTCCGTCATTATGGCTTCCAATGTTGAGAGTTATTGTAATGCGCGTAGCAGCGCATCGTTGTCGGCGCTATCGGCAACCTGGATATCCTGCCAGCCCAATTCACGGGCCTGCCGGGCCAGGCGTTCACTGACAACTAAAATGCGACAGCGAAGGAGCCACCGTTCGCGATACCATTGGGGTATCAGCGCCCAAAGCTGTTGCAGCATCTCGCCGCTGGTGACGACCAGCGTAGTGACGCCGCGGGACTGCCAGCGCATTGCTTCTTCTGCGCCATCGTAATGCTTTGCACTACGTTGATAGCATTCACAAAAAGTGACGTCGGCGCCGCGCTCGCGGAGCGTTTCGCCTAATAATTCCCGCCCGCCGTTACCGCGAAGAAGAAGGGCTTTCTTCCCGGCAATGTTTTGTAATTCAGGTAATTGTAGCAAGACTTCGCTAATTTCCCGATCTAATGGGTAGCGAATATTCTGCCCACTGACCGTATGCAGGGCCAGCGCCGTAGTGCGGCCAATCGCAAAATAGCCGGGTGCTTTCGGCCAGCGTTGGCCCAGTTGATGCAAGCGAGCATGGGCAAACTCTACCGCATGCTGCGAGAGCGCAAACAAAAGATCGCCTGTGGATAAGGCGGCCAGCTGGCCGCTTAGCGCAGGCAGTTCGCGCCCGGGCGTAAACTCAATGAGTGGAAAACTCCAGGCCACATGTCCCAGCGCGCGCAGGCGGCTGACCAGCTCTTCACTTTGGGGCAACGGACGGGTGACCAGAATACTCATCGAGGCGCTTCTCCTGCATACACGGCGGCGAGAATGTCGCGGGCGCCACTATCCAGCAGCTCTTCCGCCAGCGAGACGCCGAGGCGCTCGGCATCTTCCGGCTGGCCGCGTCGTTCACCGCGCACCACCTGCGAACCGTCCGGCGCACCGACCAGGGCGCGCAGCCACAGCTCACCGTTAATCAGCTCAGCGTAGCTGCCGATCGGAACCTGACAGCCGCCTTCCAGCCGGGTATTCATCGCGCGTTCCGCGCGGACGCGAATGGCGGTTTCCGCATGATTCAGCGGTGCTAACAGCGTTTGCGTCCATTGATCGTCAAGACGACATTCAATACCGACCGCGCCCTGGCCGACCGCGGGCAGCGACTGCTCAGGCGTTAACGGTTGACGAATGCGCGACTCCAGCCCCAGGCGTTTCAGCCCGGCCGCCGCAAGGATAATCGCATCATATTCGCCGCTATCGAGCTTGCCGAGGCGGGTCCCGACGTTACCGCGCAGAGAGCGGATCTCCAGATCGGGACGTTGAGCTGCCAGCTGGCACTGGCGACGTAAACTTGAAGTGCCAACGATGCTGCCATGCGGCAGTGCATCGATTGACGCATAGTGATTAGAGACGAAGGCGTCGCGCGGATCTTCGCGCTCGCAAATCGTGACCAGCCCCAGTCCCTCGGGAAACTCGACGGGAACATCTTTCATGGAATGCACGGCGATATCCGCGCGCCCTTCCATAATGGCCAGTTCTAATTCTTTGACAAACAAGCCCTTGCCGCCCACTTTTGCCAGCGGAGTATCAAGGAGCACGTCGCCGCGAGTGACCATCGGCACCAGTTCCACCGCCAGCCCAGGATGGCAGGACTCAAGGCGCTCTTTCACATAATGCGCCTGCCATAGCGCAAGTGGGCTTTGCCGTGTGGCAATTCTCAAAACTTTGTCTAACATGCTTGTTACCGTCATTGTCGACCACAAACTATCCTAACATTGTTGCCTTATGGATGTTAGTTTTGTGGGATTAGGGGGGCGGCTCTTTCTTTTTTTGCGTTATTTGCGTTTGGTGCCATTGCGGTTGCCACAACCGTAGTGAGGAATTTACACGCAGTAAACGGTGCTACACTTGTATGTAGCGCATCTTTCTTTACGGTCAATGAGCAAGGTGTTAGATTGATCACGTTTTAAACCATTTGTCCGTCAGCAGCTCATCACAACCACACCGACGACAAATGGTGACGGTTTTTGTTGAAATACTGAAATCCTCCGTACTATTGTACGACGGGTTTTTGAACATCAGGCGATATGTCTTGTACCTCTATATTGAGACACTGAAACAGAGACTGGATGCCATCAACCAACTGCGCGTGGATCGCGCGCTTGCTGCCATGGGACCCGCTTTCCAGCAGGTTTACAGTCTACTGCCGACATTACTACATTATCATCACCCGTTGATGCCGGGTTACCTTGACGGTAACGTTCCCCGCGGCATTTGCCTCTACACGCCTGATGAAACCCAACGCCACTACCTTGACGAGTTAGAACTGCACCGCGGCATGCTGGCGCAGGAGCCGCCGAAAGGCGAACTGCCGATTACCGGCGTCTACTCGATGGGCAGTACCTCCTCCGTAGGCCAAAGCTGCTCTTCCGACCTGGATATCTGGGTTTGTCATCAGGCATGGCTTGATACCGAAGAGCGTCAGCTGCTGCAGCGCAAATGTAGCCTGCTGGAAAGCTGGGCGGCATCACTGGGGGTTGAAGTCAGCTTCTTCCTGATTGACGAAAACCGCTTCCGCCATAACGAAAGCGGCAGCCTTGGCGGCGAAGACTGCGGGTCGACGCAGCATATCCTGCTGCTGGATGAGTTCTACCGCACCGCCGTGCGCCTCGCCGGGAAACGTATTCTGTGGAATATGGTGCCGTGCGACGAAGAGGATCATTACGACGATTACGTGATGGGACTCTACGCGCAAGGCGTACTGACGCCCAATGAGTGGCTCGATCTGGGCGGCCTGAGCTCGCTGTCGGCGGAAGAATATTTCGGCGCCAGCCTGTGGCAGCTCTATAAAAGTATCGATTCACCGTATAAAGCGGTGCTGAAAACGCTGCTGCTGGAAGCCTACTCCTGGGAGTACCCGAACAACCGCCTGCTGGCAAAAGACATTAAACAGCGTCTGCATGACGGAGAAATCGTCTCGTTTGGGCTCGATCCCTACTGCATGATGCTGGAGCGCGTGACCGCCTATCTGCAGGCCATTGAAGACGACACGCGTCTCGATCTGGTGCGCCGCTGTTTCTATCTGAAGGTGTGCGAAAAACTCAGCCGCGAGCGCGCCTGCGTGGGCTGGCGTCGTGAAGTCGTGAGCCACCTGGTGAAAGAGTGGGGCTGGGATGAAAAGCGTCTGATGATGCTGGACAACCGGGCTAACTGGAAGATCGACGAAGTACGCAAAGCGCACAACGAACTGCTGGATGCGATGATGCAAAGCTATCGCAACCTGATCCGCTTTGCGCGGCGTAACAACCTCAGCGTGTCCGCCAGTCCGCAGGATATCGGTGTACTGACCCGTAAGCTGTATGCGGCGTTTGAAGCGCTGCCGGGCAAAGTGACGCTGGTGAACCCGCAAATCTCTCCGGATCTCTCCGAGCCGAATCTGACCTTTATCCACGTGCCTCCTGGCCGCGCCAACCGTACCGGTTGGTATGTGTATAACCGTGCGCCGGATATGGAATCGATCATCAGCCATCAGCCGCTGGAATATAACCGTTATCTTAATAAGCTGGTGGCATGGGCCTGGTTTAACGGCCTGCTGACGTCACGCACTCGCCTGTTTATTAAGGGCAACGGCATCGTCGATCTGGCGAAGCTTCAGGAGATGGTCGCCGACGTTGCGCACCATTTCCCGCTGCGTCTGCCGTCACCAACGCCTAAAGCGCTGTATAGTCCCTGTGAAATCCGCCACCTGGCGATTATCGTCAACCTCGAATATGACCCGACGGCGGCGTTCCGTAATCAGGTCGTGCATTTTGACTTCCGTAAACTGGATGTCTTTAGCTTTGGCGAAGAGCAGAAGTGTTTAATCGGCAGCGTCGATCTGCTGTACCGCAACTCGTGGAACGAAGTGCGAACCCTGCACTTTAACGGCGAGCAGGCGATGATCGAAGCGCTGAAGACCATTCTGGGTAAAATGCATCAGGATGCTGCGCCGCCGGATAGCGTGGAAGTGTTCTGCTACAGTCAGCATCTGCGCGGTCTAATCCGCACCCGCGTGCAGCAGATGGTCTCCGAGTGCATTGAACTGCGCCTTTCCAGTACCCGTCAGGATACCGGGCGCTTTAAGGCGCTGCGCGTTTCCGGGCAGACCTGGGGACTGTTCTTCGAACGTCTTAACGTGTCGGTGCAGAAGCTGGAGAACGCCATTGAATTCTACGGCGCCATCTCGCATAACAAGCTGCATGGTCTGTCGGTTCAGGTGGAAACCAACCATGTTAAGCTGCCGGCGGTAGTGGATGGCTTTGCCAGCGAAGGGATTATTCAGTTCTTCTTTGAAGAGGCGGATAACGAGAGCGGATTTAATATCTATATTCTCGACGAGAGCAACCGCGCCGAGGTTTATCATCACTGTGAAGGCAGTAAAGAGGAGCTGGTGCGTGACGTGAGCCGCTTCTACTCTTCATCCCACGATCGTTTCACCTACGGCTCCAGTTTTATCAACTTCAACCTGCCGCAGTTCTATCAGATTGTCGACGTTGACGGTCGACCTCAGGTGATTCCGTTCCGCAGCCAGGCGATCGGGGCGGCTGCCGCGCCGGTGAGCCCGGATGCCGTGGCGTCGCCCATGCTGCAGCAGCACTATTCCTGATCGACATTCCTGAGTCACTATTTCCCCGGCGACGTTGTGTTTTCGCCGGGGTTTTGCTTTTCCGGTTACGATGAAAGTGCGGGCTTAGCGAAAACTCACGGCTTCGCCAGCCTGCCGGGTCGCCGCCTGCTCCAGCAGATCCCAGAAGGTTTCACCGCTGCGGTCGCACACCCACTCATCACCTTTAAGATCAAAATGGTAGCCGCCTTGCTTGGTCGCCAGCCACACCTGATGCAGCGGCTCCTGACGGTTGATAATAATTTTGCTGCCGTTCTCAAAACTGAGAGTCAGCACGCCGCCGTTGATCTCACAGTCGATATCGCTATCGCCGTCCCGCTCGTCCAGACGCTCTTCGATGGTCATCCACAGGCTATCAGCCAGGCGATGGAATTCACTGTCGTTCATGGTTCTACCCTGCTTTTTTGAAGATGGCGGCAGTATAGCGCGAAACAAAAGCGCGCGCAGTCGGATGCTAAACGCTTGCTTTTACGTCTTCTCCTGCGATGATAGAAAGCAGAAAGAGTGAATCACGGGCAACTATCAATGAAAAACGTTTTTCCAACGCTTGCCGTTTTATTGGCGATCTTCAGCCTGACCGGCTGTGGTCTGAAGGGACCGCTTTATTTCCCTCCGGCAGAAAAGACGGCGGCTCCGCCAACCAAACCGGTCAATAGCGGTATCCAGAGCTCGGCGCCAGATCGTAACGATCGCGGCGATAGCGGCGGCCCGACCCAGGTAAACTATTAACGATAACGTTCTGTTCCGCGCGACTGGAGTAGATGATGCAGTTCTCTAAAATGCATGGCCTTGGCAACGACTTTATGGTCGTTGACGCGGTAACGCAGAATGTTTTTTTCTCACCGGAGCTGATTCGCCGCCTGGCGGATCGGCATCTGGGCGTCGGTTTCGATCAGCTGCTGGTTGTTGAGCCGCCTTACGATCCGGATCTGGATTTCCATTATCGTATCTTCAACGCCGACGGCAGCGAAGTGTCGCAGTGCGGTAACGGCGCGCGCTGCTTTGCCCGATTTGTCCGTCTGAAAGGCCTGACCAATAAACGTGACATCCGCGTGAGCACGGCGAACGGTCGTATGGTATTAAGCGTAACGGAAGACGATCTGGTGCGCGTCAACATGGGGGAGCCGAACTTCGAGCCCTCTCAGGTACCCTTCCGCGCCAACAAAGCGGAAAAGACCTATATTATGCGCGCCGCCGAGCAGACAGTATTGTGCGGCGTGGTCTCGATGGGGAACCCGCACTGCGTCATTCAGGTCGGTAATGTGGAAACCGCCGCGGTGGAAACTCTCGGTCCGGTGATGGAAAGCCACGAACGCTTCCCGGAGCGCGCCAACATCGGTTTTATGCAGGTGGTCGAGCGCGATCGCATTCGTCTGCGTGTTTATGAGCGCGGCGCAGGCGAAACTCAGGCCTGCGGCAGCGGGGCCTGTGCGGCGGTAGCGGTTGGTATCCAACAGGGACTGCTGGCCGAAGAAGTACGCGTGGAATTGCCAGGCGGGCGTCTTGATATCGCCTGGAAAGGCCCGGGCCAACCGTTGTTTATGACTGGCCCGGCGGCACATGTCTACGACGGATTTATTCACTTATGAAACAAGTCGGGGAAGAACAGCAGGAAATCACCGGCGCGCTGAATGACCGCGCGGTGGTGGACTATCTGTTGCAACATCCTGAATTTTTTATTCGTAATGCTGCGCTGGTCGAGCACATGCGCGTTCCGCATCCGGTACGCGGCTCGATCTCGCTGGTGGAATGGCACATGGTGCGGGCACGTAACCATATCAACGTGCTGGAAGAGAACATGATGCTGCTGATGGAGCAGGCAACGGCGAATGAGAGCCTGTTCCAGCGTCTGCTGCATCTGCAGACGCGGCTGGCGGCGGCGGAAAGCCTTGATGAGATGCTGAACCGTTTTCATCGCTGGGCGCGCGAGATAGGCCTGGCGGGCGCGACGGTGCGTTTGTTTCCCGATAGCTGGCGGCTGGGCGCACCGTCAAAATTCACCCATCTGGCGCTAAGCCGGCAGGCATTTGAGCCGATCCGCATTCAGCGTCTTGGGCAGGCTCGTCATTATCTCGGGCCGCTGCACGGACCTGAACTGCTGGTGGTGCTGCCGGAAGCGAAAGCTATCGGCTCGGTGGCGATGTCGCTGCTGGGCGGCGATGACGCCCCTGGCGTGATGCTTTTCAGCAGTCGCGATGCCCAGCATTATCAACAAGGCCAGGGAACGCAGCTGCTGCAGGAAATTGCGTTAATGCTGCCGGGTCTGTTGGAGCGCTGGGTTGAACGCGCATGACCGACTCTCCCTTATTCACCGCCGTTGACCGCTTTCTACGCTACCTGGGCGTGGAGCGTCAGCTGAGCCCGATCACGCTACTGAACTACCGGCGTCAGCTTGATGCGCTGATGGCGCTCGCTGAACAGGCGGGGCTCAAAAGCTGGCAGCAGTGCGATGCCGCTCAGGTTCGTGGCCTGGCGGTCCGTAGCCGTAAACAGGGCCTGGGGCCGGCAAGTCTTGCGCTGCGGCTTTCCGCGTTGCGCAGTTTCTTTGACTGGCTGGTGGCGCAGGGCGAGCTGGCGGCGAACCCGGCGAAAGGTATCTCCGCCCCGAAAATTCCCCGTCACTTACCTAAAAATATTGATGTCGATGACGTCAACCGGCTGCTGGATATCGATCTTAACGATCCGCTGGCGGTACGCGATCGGGCGATGCTGGAGGTCATGTACGGCGCGGGTCTGCGTCTCTCCGAGCTGGTCAATCTTGATATTAAACACCTCGATCTGGAATCCGGGGAGGTGTGGGTGATGGGCAAAGGAAGCAAAGAACGCCGTCTGCCGATTGGGCGCAGCGCGGTGGCGTGGATCGAACACTGGCTCGATTTACGCGGTCTGTTTGGCACGGATGACGATGCGCTGTTTTTATCTAAACTCGGGAAACGTATTTCCGCGCGTAATGTGCAGAAGCGCTTTGCCGAGTGGGGCATTAAGCAGGGGCTGAATAGCCACGTGCATCCGCATAAACTGCGCCACTCCTTTGCCACCCATATGCTGGAGTCGAGCGGCGATCTGCGCGGCGTACAGGAGCTGCTGGGTCATGCCAATCTCTCGACGACTCAAATCTATACCCATCTTGATTTTCAACACCTTGCCTCGGTGTATGATGCGGCGCATCCGCGCGCCAAACGGGGGAAATAATGCGTTTTTACCGACCGCTGGGCCAAATTTCTGCACTGACGTTTGACCTGGACGATACCCTTTACGACAACCGCCCGGTCATCGACCGGACGCTGCACGAGTCGCTGGCCTTTGTGCGCAGCTACCATCCGTCACTGAGCCGGTTTGATGCGAACGAGCTGCAACAGCTGCGTCAGACGCTGCTCGAGACAGAACCGGAGATTTACCACGACGTGACCGAGTGGCGGCGACGCGCGCTGGTGCTGGGGATGACCAATGCCGGGCTCTCTCCCGGGCAGGCTGCCGCGGGCGCGGATGCGGCAATGGCGAATTTTGCCCACTGGCGGAGTTTGATCGATGTGCCGCAGGAAACTCACGATACGCTGGCTGCGCTGGCGGAGAAATGGCCGCTGGTGGCGGTAACCAACGGCAACGCGCAACCTGAACTCTTTGGTTTGAGCGACTATTTCCGTTTTGTTCTGCGTGCTGGTCCGGACGGGCGATCGAAACCCTTTGCCGATATGTATCATCTGGCGGCGGAGCGTCTTGATTTGCCGCTGGATCGGATACTTCACGTGGGGGATGATCTGACCACCGATGTGGCGGGCGCTATTCGCTGCGGCATGCAGGCCTGCTGGATCAAACCGCAGGGGGCCGATCTGATGCGTGCGACCGACAGCCGCCTGCTTCCGCACATTGAAATTTCACGGTTGGCATCTCTGACCTCGCTGATATAATCACCACTAGTTCTGTATATATTAACAGTATGCCCGGTAGACGATGCGTGGCCGGGCAGCTCATTTCCGGCGGTGCCAATGGACGTTTCTTACCTGCTCGACAGCCTCAATGATAAACAGCGTGAAGCCGTAGCCGCTTCACGCACCAATATGCTGGTTCTGGCGGGAGCGGGCAGCGGTAAGACGCGGGTTCTGGTACACCGTATTGCCTGGCTGCTGAGCGTGGAAAACTGCTCACCGTATTCGATTATGGCGGTGACCTTTACCAACAAAGCGGCAGCGGAGATGCGCCATCGTATTGGCCAGCTGATGGGGACAACCCAGGGCGGCATGTGGGTCGGGACATTCCACGGGCTGGCGCATCGCCTGCTGCGGGCCCACCATCTGGACGCTAACCTGCCGCAAGATTTTCAGATCCTCGATAGCGAAGACCAGCTGCGTCTGCTGAAGCGTCTGATTAAGGCGATGAACCTCGACGAGAAGCAGTGGCCGCCGCGTCAGGCGATGTGGTACATCAATAGCCAGAAAGATGAAGGGCTGCGCCCGCATCATATTCAGAGCTACGGCAACCCGGTGGAACAGACCTGGCAGAAAGTTTATCAGGCCTATCAGGAGGCCTGCGATCGCGCTGGTCTGGTGGACTTTGCTGAACTGCTGCTGCGCGCGCACGAGCTGTGGCTCAATAAACCGCATATTCTCCAGCACTACCGCGAACGCTTCACCAACATCCTCGTGGATGAGTTTCAGGATACCAACAACATCCAGTATGCCTGGATTCGCCTGCTGGCGGGCGATAGCGGCAAGGTGATGATTGTGGGGGATGATGACCAGTCGATCTACGGCTGGCGCGGCGCCCAGGTGGAGAATATTCAGCGCTTTCTCACCGATTTCCCCGGCGCGCAGACCATCCGCCTGGAGCAGAACTACCGCTCGACCAGCAATATCCTGAGCGCCGCTAACGCCCTGATTGAAAACAACAGCGGGCGTCTGGGCAAAAAGCTGTGGACCGACGGGGCCGACGGTGAGCCTATCTCCCTCTATTGCGCGTTTAACGATCTTGATGAAGCGCGCTTTGTCGTCAACCGCATCAAAACCTGGCAGGAGAACGGCGGGGCGCTTGAGCAGTGCGCCATTCTCTACCGCAGTAACGCCCAGTCGCGCGTGCTGGAAGAGGCGCTGCTGCAGGCCAGCATGCCGTACCGTATCTATGGCGGCATGCGCTTCTTCGAACGCCAGGAGATCAAAGATGCGCTCTCCTATCTGCGCCTGATCGCCAACCGTAACGACGATGCGGCGTTTGAGCGGGTGGTGAATACGCCCACTCGCGGTATCGGCGACCGCACGCTGGACGTGGTGCGCCAGACCTCGCGCGACCGTCAGCTCACGCTGTGGCAGGCTTGCCGCGAGCTGTTAAAAGATAAAGTCCTCGCCGGGCGCGCCGCCAGCGCGCTGCAACGCTTTATGGAGCTGATTGACGCCCTGGCGCAGGAGACGGCGGATATGCCGCTGCATGTGCAGACCGACCGGGTGATTAACGACTCCGGCCTGCGGACGATGTACGAGCAGGAAAAGGGCGAAAAAGGCCAGACGCGGATAGAAAACTTAGAAGAGCTGGTGACGGCAACGCGCCAGTTCAGCTACAACGATGAAGATGAGGATTTAATGCCGCTGCAGGCCTTCCTTTCTCACGCCGCGCTGGAAGCGGGTGAAGGGCAGGCGGATACCTGGCAGGATGCGGTGCAGCTGATGACGCTGCACTCGGCGAAAGGTCTGGAGTTCCCGCAGGTGTTTATCGTCGGCGTGGAAGAGGGGATGTTCCCGAGCCAGATGGCGCTGGATGAAGGTGGCCGACTGGAAGAGGAGCGTCGTCTGGCTTACGTCGGCGTGACGCGCGCGATGCAGAAACTGACTCTCACCTATGCGGAAACCCGCCGTCTGTACGGCAAAGAGGTTTACCATCGCCCGTCGCGCTTTATCGGCGAGCTGCCGGAGGCCTGTGTGGAAGAGGTACGCCTGCGCGCGACGGTGAGCCGTCCAGTCAGCCATCAGCGGATGGGGACGCCGATGGCGGAAAACGATACTGGCTACAAACTGGGACAGCGCGTACGCCATCCGAAGTTTGGCGAAGGCACCATCGTGAATCTGGAAGGCAGCGGCGAGCATAGCCGTTTGCAGGTCGCCTTCCAGGGGCAAGGTATTAAATGGTTAGTGGCGGCCTATGCCCGGCTGGAAACAGTGTAACAGTAAGAAAAATATCGTTTTTTTGTAATAATCTGCTAGCCTTATATGCTAAAGGGCAGGATTTGCTCTTTAGCGTTCCGTTGCGTGTTGACGCCGTTTTTGTGCTGGCGTAACATGCGCGCACGATTACGCTAAGAGGACATTCGCCTTGGACACACCCAGTAGATGCTGGCTCAACTTCCTGTCCGTCAGGAACAACTCCTAAGGCTATCCTCTTATGCTGATAGCCTTAGCGGTTGTCAGCGACCCGTCATACCCGTCGCTCTGAGTCAGGCTTAATGGTCTGAAACCCAAATTGTTTCTGTGTGCCCACCGAACTGTCCGATAATTTTTTTGCATTGGGAGTCCCGGTCATGCTGAGCGCATTTCAACTGGAAAATAATCGTTTAACACGCCTGGAAGCTGATGAGATCAAGCATCTCGCCAGTTCGGTGTGGGTCGATCTGGTCGAGCCCGACGACGAAGAACGAAGCCGCGTGCAGACGGAATTGGGTCAGAACCTGGCAACGCGCCCGGAACTGGAAGATATCGAAGCATCGGCGCGTTTCTTCGAAGATGAAGACGGTTTACACATTCACTCTTTTTTCTTTTTTGAAGATGCAGAGGATCACGCCGGTAACTCCACCGTGGCATTTACGATTCGTGAAGGGCGCCTGTTTACCCTGCGCGAACGTGAATTACCGGCATTTCGCCTCTATCGCATGCGCGTTCGCAACCAGCTAATGGTTGATGGCAACGCCTATGAACTGCTGCTGGATCTGTTCGAAACCAAAATCGAACAGCTGGCGGATGAAATCGAAAATATCTATAGCGACCTGGAAAAACTCAGCCGCGTGATCATGGAAGGTCGTCAGGGCGATGAGTACGATGACGCGCTCTCAACGCTTGCCGAGCAGGAAGATATCGGCTGGAAGGTCCGCCTGTGTCTGATGGATACCCAGCGCGCTCTGAACTTCCTGGTACGCAAGGCGCGTTTACCTGCGGGGCAGCTGGAGCAGGCGCGCGAAATCCTGCGAGATATCGAATCCCTGCTGCCGCACAACGAATCGCTGTTCCAGAAGGTCAACTTCCTGATGCAAGCGGCGATGGGCTTTATCAACATCGAGCAGAACCGCATCATCAAGATCTTCTCGGTGGTTTCCGTGGTCTTCCTGCCGCCTACGCTGGTGGCTTCCAGCTACGGGATGAACTTCGAGTTTATGCCGGAGCTGCACTGGAGCTTTGGCTATCCCGGCGCGATTGTTTTTATGATGCTTGCCGGTCTGGCGCCGTATCTCTACTTCAAGCGTAAAAACTGGCTTTAAAACAATAAATTATATCAAAGCCGGCTCCCTTCTGGGGGGCCGGCTTTTTTTTGCCTTTATGGCTGCCATCGCGGTGGCCACCGGAAATATGCTTTTATTATCGCCGCCGCTTAATTCTCTGCGCACCAGAAGTGTGGGCCGTGTATCACAAAAAGGGGGTGGGATAATTGTTACCATCGCAATATTCCCGGTAAAAAAAGGCGAAATTTTACAATGAAAAGTATCTTTACATTAACATTTCTGGCTCTTGCCTGCCTCTCTGTCAATGCACAAGCTGTTGAAAAACTTGCAGGTAATGAAATTCTCGCGGTTCAAAAAGGCGGCGTTGCGGATAAAGTCTATGCCGAGAATTATCCTCAGCTGAAGATTGCGACCTATAACATCGGCAAGAATGAAGCTTCCGATAACGTTGCGGATTTTACTTCACTCAATTTAGCGATTAAGAACATTGGCGCCGATATTATTGCGGTTCCGGAAGTCGATAATAAAACCGCCAGAAGCCAAAAAATCGATCAGCTCAAAACCATCGCGGACGCTAACGGCTACCACTATGCCTTCGGCAAAGCGCTGGAGTTCGACGGCGGAGAGTACGGTGTCGGTATTCTGTCTAAATATAAAATTGAGCACACTCAGGTTATTAAACTGCCGTCAGGGGATGCCGAGCAGCGAATAGCGCTATTGGCGCAAATCGCCGTTCCCGGCTTTGATAGCCCGGTGCTGGTGATGGTGACCCATCTCGACTGGCAAAAAGATCCGACGATGCGCATTGAGCAGGTCCGCCATCTTCTGGACGTGAGCATCGGCGATGCCCCATCGGACTTCAAAGATATCGCCTCATCAATCAAAATTCTCGCGGGTGATTTTAACTCCACGCACGATGAGCAGCCGCTAAAAGAGGTCGGTTATTTCTTTAACCCCGTGGCGAAGCAGGGGACGGATTACCGCACCTGGCCTGCGGTTAACCCGGCAATAGATATTGACCATATTTTCACCTTCAAAGGGCAAAAATGGAATGTGAAAAACATCGAGGTGCCGCACAACTCACCGGCCTTTAACTGGTCATCCGCCAGCGATCATTTACCCCTGATTGCCGAACTGGAGCTCACCGAGCAGTAAAATAACGCACCTGCCTCTACGCACGAGAGGCAGGTGCGTGATGTGGAGGTAGTGGCGTTATGCCCGACGCAGCCGGCGCTGGGTATACAGCGCATCGACGATAAACACCGCCAGCGCTACCCAGATAAAGGCGAAGGTCACCATCTTATCTGCCCCCGGCACTTCCCCGTAAAATACGACCGCCAGCAGGAACATCAGCGTCGGACCAATATACTGGAAGAATCCCAGCGTGGAGAGACGCAGGCGGGTGGCGGCCCCGGTAAAGCACAGCAGAGGAATCGTGGTGACAACGCCCGCCGCCATCAGCAGCAGGTTCAGCGACCACGGGTTCTCTCCCATATGGCTGGTTGGGCTGTCGGCGATGGCAAACAGGTATACGGCGGCGACCGGCAGGAGCCACAGGGTTTCAACTAACATTCCGGTTTGCGCATCCACGGCGATCTTTTTACGCAGCAGCCCGTAAAAGGCAAAGCTGAAGGCCAGCCCAAGGCCGATAACCGGCAGCGAACCAAAGGTCCACAGCTGTACCAGCACACCGCACACGGCCAGCAGCACCGCCAGCCACTGCATGCGGCGAAAACGCTCGCCGAGGAAAATCATCCCCAGCACAATATTCACCAGCGGGTTAATGAAGTAGCCGAGACTGGCCTCCAGCATGTGGTGGTTATTCACCGCCCAGATGAAGAGCAGCCAGTTACCGCCAATCAGCACCGCCGACAGCGCCAGCAGGAAAATCTTGCGCGGCATATGCAGCAGTTTTTTCACCTGCGGCCACTGGTGGCTGAGGCTGATTAACGCCAGCATAAAAAAGAATGACCAGATCACGCGATGCGTCAGGATTTCATCGGCGGGAACATAGTAGATAAGTTTGAAGTAGGCAGGTGCGATGCCCCAGATAAAATAGGCGGCAAGAGCCAGCATCACCCCCAGCCGCGTTTGTTTTGCATCCATCGGTAAAATCCGTTACGCCAAAACAACGATGTTACTTTATTTACCGCGATCAACCCACCATATACGTCGCCGTGGCGCTGGCGATATAGACCCGATCTTCGTTATGCAACTCCACGCGGGCGACCGCGACCTTATTCCCGGCACGCAACAGGCTGCTGGTGGCGGTAAAGTGCTCGCCGCGCCCAGGGCGCAGATAATCAACGCGCAGATCGATGGTCCCCATCCGCGACAGCCGCTGGCGTAACTCTTCTTCATTAATGGTGTCATGCCGGGTCAGCGTACTGCCCACGCACACCAGCCCTGCGGCCACATCCAGCGCGGAGGCGATGACCCCGCCATGCAGAATACTTTGCGCCCAGTTGCCAACCATCATAGGCTGGTTTTTAAAGCTGAGCTGAGCAAACTCTTTTTCGTAACGCTCCAGCTTCAGTCCTAAGGCGCGATTAAAAGGCATGTGGTAGACAAAGATTTCTCCCACCAGCTTAAGGGCGGCTTCGGCTGTGAGTTCAGACATGACGATTGTATCCATTCGTTAATGAAATGTTGATTTTATGCTTCTAAAACGGTGATTTCCACTTTCAGAACGGATAACCGGGCGGGGAGCCCGTAAACAGGTAGAATGATGCCGGGTAAAACAGAAATAATAATCACTCATTCAGGAGAACAGTAATGCGTATCTCTTTGGCCTGGCTGTTAGCGCTGAGCGCGCTTCCGGCTGGCGTTTTGGCGCAGGATGCGCCGGTTAGTCATCCTGTTCATGATACCCCTGCGGTACGCGGTAGCATTATCGCTAACCTGTTACAGGACCATGATAATCCTTTCTTGCTGTATCCCTACGAGAGCAACTACCTGCTCTATACGTGGAGTAGCGATATCAACAAGGAAGCGATCTCCAGCTATGACTGGGCGGAAAATGCCCGCAAGGACGAAGTGAAATTCCAGCTCAGTCTGGCGTTTCCGCTGTGGCGAGGGATCCTCGGCGAGAACTCGCTGCTCGGGGCTTCCTATACGCAGAAGTCCTGGTGGCAGCTCTCCAACAGCAAAGAGTCCGCGCCGTTTCGTGAAACCAACTATGAACCGCAGCTGTTCCTGGGTTTTGCGACGGATTACCAGCTTGCCGGCTGGACGTTGCGTGATGTCGAAATGGGTTACAACCACGATTCTAACGGCCGCTCGGATCCCACTTCCCGCAGCTGGAACCGCCTGTATGCCCGCCTGATGGCGCAAAATGGCAACTGGCTGGTGGAGGTGAAGCCCTGGTACGTTGTCGGGAGCACCAACGATAATCCGGATATCACGAAATATATGGGCTATTACCGCCTGAAGGTTGGTTATCAACTCGGTGACGCTATCCTGAGCGCCCAGGGGCAATATAACTGGAACAGCGGTTATGGCGGCGCAGAGCTCGGCGTCAGCTATCCGATCACCCGCCACGTGCGTTTCTACACCCAGGTCTACAGCGGTTATGGCGAGTCGCTCATTGATTATAACTTTAACCAGACCCGGGTTGGCGTCGGTGTGACGCTCAACGATCTGTTTTAATCGTTGCACTCTGGCTCACTGGCGCTGAAAATAGCGCCTGTTTTCTTTTCAGGCAGACGGGGTCAACGTGGCGCAGGCGGAAGTATTGAATCAAACATTGCTGGCAAAGCAGGTTTTACAGGAAACCTTCGGCTACCAGCAGTTTCGCCCAGGCCAGGAAACCATTATCGATACGGCGCTGGGCGGGCGTGACTGCCTGGTCGTAATGCCCACCGGCGGCGGCAAATCGCTGTGCTATCAGGTGCCCGCGCTGGTGCTGGGCGGCCTGACGGTGGTGGTATCGCCGCTGATCTCGCTGATGAAAGATCAGGTCGACCAGCTGCTGGCGAACGGCGTGGCCGCTGCCTGTCTTAACTCGACCCAGAGCCGCGAACAGCAGCAGGAAGTCATGGCCGGCTGTCGCAGTGGGCAGATTCGCCTGCTGTATATCGCCCCCGAACGCTTGATGCTGGATAACTTCCTTGAGCATCTCAGCCACTGGAACCTGGCAATGGTGGCGGTGGATGAAGCGCACTGTATTTCCCAGTGGGGACATGATTTCCGGCCGGAATATGCTGCCCTGGGCCAGCTGCGCCAGCGCGTGCCGCAGATCCCGTTTATGGCGCTCACCGCCACCGCCGATGACACCACCCGCCGCGATATCGTTCGCCTGCTGGGGTTGAATGACCCGCTGATTCAGGTCAGCAGCTTCGACCGCCCGAACATCCGCTACATGCTGATGGAGAAGTTTAAACCGCTCGATCAGCTGATGCGCTACGTGCAGGACCAGCGCGGCAAATCGGGCATTATCTACTGCAACAGCCGTTCGAAAGTGGAAGATACCGCCGCTCGACTGCAAAGCCGTGGAATCAGCGCGGCCGCCTACCATGCCGGGCTGGAGAACGACGTTCGTGCGGATGTGCAGGAGAAATTTCAGCGCGACGATCTGCAAATCGTGGTGGCCACGGTAGCTTTCGGCATGGGGATCAATAAACCCAACGTCCGCTTCGTGGTGCACTTCGACATTCCCCGTAATATTGAATCCTACTATCAGGAAACCGGTCGCGCCGGTCGCGATGGCCTGCCGGCGGAAGCGATGCTGTTTTACGATCCGGCCGATATGGCGTGGTTGCGTCGCTGTCTGGAGGAGAAACCCGCCGGGCCGCTGCAGGATATTGAACGCCATAAGCTGAACGCGATGGGCGCTTTTGCCGAAGCGCAAACCTGCCGCCGTCTGGTACTGCTGAACTATTTTGGCGAAGGGCGCCAGGAAGCATGCGGCAACTGTGATATCTGCCTCGATCCGCCGAAGCAGTACGACGGATTAATGGATGCGCGTAAGGCGCTCTCGACCATTTACCGCGTGAATCAGCGCTTTGGCATGGGCTATGTGGTGGAGGTGCTGCGCGGGGCGAATAATCAGCGTATCCGCGAAATGGCGCATGACAAGCTGCCGGTATACGGCATCGGTCGCGAACAGAGCCATGAACACTGGGTGAGCGTGATTCGTCAGCTGATTCATCTTGGCCTGGTCACGCAAAACATCGCCCAGCATTCGGCGCTGCAGCTGACCGAAGCCGCGCGTCCCGTGCTGCGTGGCGAGGTTCCGCTGCAGCTCGCCGTTCCGCGTATCGTGGCGCTGAAGCCGAAGGCGATGCAAAAATCCTTCGGCGGCAATTACGACCGCAAGCTGTTCGCCAAGCTGCGCAAGCTGCGTAAAGCGATTGCCGATGAAGAAAATATCCCGCCGTACGTTGTATTTAACGATGCGACGCTGATCGAAATGGCGGAGCAGTCGCCGATAACCGCCGGCGAGATGCTGAGCGTGAACGGCGTGGGAACGCGAAAACTGGAGCGTTTCGGGAAAGAGTTTATGGCGCTGATCCGCGCGCACATTGATGGTGAAGATGAGTAGTCAGCCGGACGAAAAAGTGTCAGGATAGTTTCGGTCTTCACTATATTCCTGCGATCCAAATTGCCGATAGATTAGGGTTCAATCATGCTGATGCTTTTCCTCACCGTCGCGCTGGTGCATATCATTGCGCTGATGAGTCCAGGTCCGGACTTTTTCTTTGTTTCTCAGACCGCCGTTAGCCGTTCTCGTAAAGAGGCATTGATGGGCGTGCTGGGGATTACCTGTGGCGTCATGGTCTGGGCGGGCGTCGCGCTGCTTGGCCTGCACCTGATTATCGAAAAAATGGCCTGGCTGCACACCATTATTATGGTCGGCGGCGGCTTATACCTGTGCTGGATGGGCTATCAGATGCTGCGCGGTGCGCTGAAGAAAAGCGATGCGCCGGCGCCGGAGCCGCAGGTCGAGCTGGCCCGCAGTGGCCGTAGCTTCCTGAAAGGGCTGCTGACCAACCTCGCTAACCCGAAGGCGATTATCTATTTTGGTTCCGTCTTCTCACTCTTTGTCGGCGATAACGTCGGCACGGGCGAGCGCTGGGGGATTTTCCTGCTGATCGTTCTGGAAACGCTGGCCTGGTTTACCGTCGTGGCCAGCCTGTTTGCCTTACCGGCTATGCGTCGTGGTTACCAGCGGATGGCAAAATGGATCGACGGCATTGCCGGAACGCTGTTCGCCGGTTTCGGTATTCATCTGATCATTTCGCGCTAAGCGCTGGTTTTCCCGGTTTGCTGAAGGCAAACCGGGGTTCTCGCCTCAGGCATGGCGTGCGGAAGCCAACAGCGCGCCCACCAGCATAAACAACGATCCGAAGACTTTGTTCAACGCCTTCATCTGTTTCGGTCCTTTAATCCATGCCGCAATACGCTGCGCCAGCGTCGCGTAGCCAATCATCACGATGATATCCACCGCAATCGTGGTAACGCCGAGAACCAGATACTGCATGACCTGCGGCTGATGCGGCACGATAAACTGCGGGAACAGGGCCGCCAGAAAGACAATGCTTTTCGGGTTGGTCAGGTTGACGAAAACCGCGCGCTGGAACAGTTTTCCACGCGTTTGCGCCTTTGCCAGGGTATTGAGATTGAGCGATCCCGCCGCGCGCCATTGCTGAATACCCAGCCAGATAAGATAGGCCGCCCCGGCCCACTTCAGCACCTCGAAGGCCAGCACCGAGCGGGAAAACAGCGTTCCCAGGCCGATACCAACAAGGACGATATGAATCGCCAGTCCGGTTTGTAATCCGGCAATCGAGGCGGCCGCGCCGCGGTAGCCGTGGTTGATCGAGGTCGTCATGGTATTAATGGCCCCGGAACCTGGCGACAGGCTGAGGATAATGGATGTCAGCAGATAGGCGAACCACCACTCGAACGTCATGAGAAACTCCCTGGTTGTCTGTTTTTATGCCACAATACGCTATTGCGTAAGCATTGTGTGATGCGCGCTAAAAAAACGATTTTCAGTGGTTAACAGGGGTGTAAGCCCGATGTTTCGGCAGCAAAAGGATTGGGATACACGAGAAAACGCGTTTGCGGCTTTTACGATGGGGCCACTTACCGATTTCTGGCATCAGCGGGAAGAGGCGGAATTCAGGGGCGTTGATGATGTCCCGGTCCGTTTTGTTCGCTTTTGCGCCAAAGAAAACGATCGGGTCGTGGTCATCTGTCCGGGGCGTATTGAAAGCTATGTGAAATACGCCGAGCTGGCTTACGATCTGTTCCACAGCGGTTTCGACGTGATGATTATCGACCATCGCGGCCAGGGGCGTTCCGGGCGAATATTGACCGACAGCCATCGCGGCCACGTGGTGCGCTTTAGCGATTATGTTGACGATCTGGCTGCGCTCTGGCAGCAGGAAGTTGCTCCCGGCCACTGGCGAAAAAGGTTTATCCTCGCCCATTCGATGGGGGGCGCCATTGCGACGCTGTTTTTGCAGCGTCACCAGCAGCATTGCGACGCTATTGCGCTGTGCGCGCCTATGTTCGGTATCGTCATGCGTTTCCCGGACTGGATGGTACGCCATATTCTCGATTGGGCTGAGGGCCATCAGCGCATTCGTGAAGAGTATGCGCTGGGTACCGGTCGCTGGCGGGCGCTGCCCTTTTCGGTCAACGTGCTGACGCACAGTCGCCAACGCTATCGTCGTAATCTGCGCTTCTATGCCGATGAACCACAGCTGCGCGTCGGCGGGCCAACCTACCACTGGGTGCGTGAGGGGATCCTCGCAGGTGAAGAGGCGCTGGCGGGCGTAGAGAAAGACACCACTCCCACATTGTTATTGCAGGCAGAAGAAGAACGCGTAGTCGATAACCGCATGCACGAACGCTACTGCGAACTCCGTGCCGCGGCAGGTCGGCCCTGCGAAGGTAATAAGCCGCTTGTTATAGAAGGGGCATACCAT
The DNA here is from genome assembly GCF_003323835.1 of Klebsiella sp. X13. Classification (NCBI taxonomy): domain Bacteria; kingdom Pseudomonadati; phylum Pseudomonadota; class Gammaproteobacteria; order Enterobacterales; family Enterobacteriaceae; genus Klebsiella; species Klebsiella sp. X13. The sequence goes on along the minus strand of NZ_CP030874.1, from coordinate 5,190,733 downwards.
GAGATCCTTTTTGAAAAGGACGCCATGCGCTCAGTCGCGCTGAATGCCATCGTCGATTTTTTCAGTCGACACAATGAATCCGACGAAAACGCTCGTCGCCCTGCTTAGAGGTTAAAATTTTTATGTACCAGGTTGTTGCGTCTGACTTAGATGGCACGCTGCTTTCTCCCGATCACTACTTAACTCCCTACGCAAAAGAGACGCTGCAGCTGCTGACCGCGCGCGGGATCGATTTTGTCTTTGCCACCGGTCGTCATTACATCGATGTCGGTCAGATTCGCGATAATCTCGGCATCCGGTCCTACATGATCACCTCCAACGGCGCGCGCGTGCACGACGGCGAGGGGAAACAGATCTTTGCCCATAACCTTGACCGCGACATTGCGGCCGATCTGTTTGAAATGATGCGCAATGACCCGAAAGTGGTGACCAACGTCTACCGCGAAGATGAGTGGTATATGAACCGCCACCGCCCGGAAGAGATGCGTTTTTTCAAAGAGGCCGTCTTCAACTATAAGCTCTACGAAGCGGGCGAGCTTGATCCGCAGGGGATCAGCAAAGTGTTTTTCACCTGCGAGGATCATGAGCATCTGCTGCCGCTGGAGCAGGCGATCAACGCCCGCTGGGGCGATCGCGTGAACGTCAGCTTCTCCACGCTGACCTGTCTGGAAGTGATGGCCGGTGGCGTGTCGAAGGGGCATGCGCTGGAAGCGGTCGCCAAAATGCTGGGCTATCGCCTGAAAGACTGCATCGCTTTTGGTGATGGCATGAACGACGCAGAAATGCTGTCGATGGCGGGAAAAGGCTGCATTATGCAGAATGCTCACCAGCGGCTGAAAGACCTGCATCCGGATCTGGAAGTGATCGGCAGCAACGCTGACGATGCGGTGCCGCACTATCTGCGTAAGCTCTATCTCGCCTGATAAAGATTGACGACTGTTTGTTTATTGCTCAGTCGTCAACCTGACTCTCCGCTACAATGAGTGCTCTTCTTCCTGAGAGACATTCATTGTGGCGCTACTGATTATTACCACTATCCTGTGGGCTTTTTCCTTTAGCCTGATAGGCGAATACCTGGCTGGCAGCGTCGATAGCTACTTTTCCGTGCTAATGCGCGTGGGGCTGGCGGCACTGGTGTTTCTGCCGTTTCTGCGTACCCGCGGGCAATCGCCGCGTACTATCGTGCTCTACATGCTGGTCGGCGCCATGCAGCTTGGCATCATGTACCTGCTGGCATTCCGCGCCTATGTGTACCTGACGGTGTCTGAATTCCTGCTGTTTACCGTCTTTACGCCGCTTTATATCACGCTGATTTACGATCTGCTCAGCGGACGCAAGCTCCGCTGGGGATATCTGCTGAGCGCGGGGCTGGCGGTGCTGGGCGCGGCCATTATTCGCTATGACAAAGTGAGCGATCATTTCTGGACGGGGCTGCTGCTGGTTCAGCTGTCGAACCTTAGCTTTGCTATCGGAATGGTGGGCTATAAGCGGCTGATGGAGCTACGTCCTATGCCGCAGCACAACGCGTTTGCGTGGTTCTATATGGGGGCTTTCCTGGTGGCAGTGGCGGCCTGGTTTATGCTGGGCAATCCGCAGAGGCTGCCAACCACAACCCTACAGTGGGGGGTCCTGGTCTGGCTGGGCGTGGCAGCGTCGGGGCTGGGGTACTTTATGTGGAACTACGGGGCTACGCAGGTGGATGCCGGAACGCTGGGCATTATGAATAACGTGCATGTCCCCGCCGGGCTGCTGGTTAACCTTGCCATCTGGCAAGAACAGCCCCACTGGCCGAGCTTTATTACAGGAGCTCTGGTGATCCTGGCCTCACTGTGGGTCCATCGCCGTTGGGTCGCTCCGCACTCCGGACAAACGGCAAATGATCGCAAGCGTGATTCCGCGCTGAGCGAATAAACGCTTCGGTGACCGGCTGGCGCTGCTCGCCGTCGCGTACCGCGGCGTACAGTCGGCTCCACAGTCCTTCGCCCAGGGTTTTGGTGACGACCAGACCCTGGCGCTCAAAACTTTCCACCACCCAGTGCGGCAGGGCGGCGATGCCCATCCGCGCGGCGACCATCTGAATTAACAGCAGGGTATTGTCGACGCTTTTGAGCTGCGGGCTGATGCCGGCCGGCTGCAGGAAGTGGCGCCAGATATCCAGGCGACCGCGCTGAACCGGATAAATCAGCAGCAGTTCCGATGCCAGATCTTCCGGCGAGATGCGCGTTTTCGCTGCCAGCGGATGCTCCGGCGCCAGCACCAGGCGAACTTCAAAATCGAACATAGGCGAATAGTGCAGGCCGCTACGCGGCAGGATATCGGAGGTCATGACCAGGTCCAGCTCGCTTTGCTGCAGAGCTGGCTGCGGGTCAAAGGTTACGCCGGACTGAAAATCCACTTCGACATGCGGCCAGCGGGCGCGGAAACTCTCCAGCGCCGGGGTCAACCACTGTATACAGCTATGACACTCGATAGCGATGCGCAGACGGGTTTGCTGCGGCTCGTGGCAGTCCTGCAGCGCGCGGCTGATTTGCGGCAGAACCTGGTTTGCCAGCTGGAGCAGGATCTCCCCCTGTGGGGTGAAGCGCAGAGGCTGACTTTTACGCACAAACAAGCGGAAGCCAAGGCGTTGTTCCAGATCGCTGAACTGGTGAGACAGGGCGGACTGAGTTTGATGCAGAGCTGCCGCAGCGCCTGCCAGCGACCCGCTATTCCGCAACGCCTGTAGCGTTTTCAGGTGTTTTATTTCGATCATGAAAGTCCTTCACTTCGGCATGAATAATTTGCGCTTGAGGAATATACAGTAACCGCCAATTATGGATGTGTAAACATCTGGACGTCTAAATCCTTTATCTTTCGAATTTATGGTGCGTTGGCCGCACTTCCTCACCCCGGTCACTTACTTCAGTAAGCTCCTGGGAATGAGCAAGTTTGCCGCCTTCCCTGAATCCGAAATCTTTCGGATTGCAATCATGAGGCTCAAAAAATGACAATTATTAATCACACCCTCGGTTTCCCTCGCGTTGGTCTACGTCGCGAGCTGAAAAAAGCGCAAGAGAGCTACTGGGCGGGTAACTCAACCCGCGAAGAACTGCTGGCGGTGGGCCGCGAGCTGCGCGCCCGTCACTGGGAGCAGCAGAAGCAGGCGGGCGTTGACCTGCTGCCGGTGGGTGATTTCGCCTGGTACGACCATGTTCTGACTACCAGCCTGCTACTGGGTAACGTGCCGGCTCGTCATCAGAACAAAGATGGCTCGGTTGATATCGATACCCTGTTCCGCATTGGCCGCGGCCGTGCGCCGACCGGCGAACCGGCGGCAGCGGCAGAAATGACCAAATGGTTTAACACCAACTATCACTACATGGTGCCAGAGTTTGTGAAAGGGCAGTCGTTCAAACTGACCTGGACCCAGCTGCTGGATGAAGTGGACGAAGCGCTGGCGCTTGGTCATAAGGTTAAACCCGTCCTGTTGGGGCCGGTCACTTATCTGTGGCTGGGCAAAGTCAAAGGCGAACAGTTTGACCGTTTGAGCCTGCTGAAGGATATCCTGCCGGTTTACCAGCAGGTGCTGGCAGAGCTGGCAAAACGCGGCATCGAGTGGGTACAGATTGACGAGCCGGCTCTGGTGCTGGAACTGCCGCAGGCGTGGCTGGAGGCGTTCAAACCGGCGTATGACGCGCTCGCAGGTCAGGTTAAGCTGCTGCTGACCACCTACTTTGAAGGCATCACCGCCAACCTCGACACCATCACCGCGCTGCCGGTGCAGGGTCTGCACGTTGACCTGGTTCACGGTAAAGATGATGCGGCCGATCTGCACCGGCGTCTGCCAGCCGACTGGCTGCTCTCTGCGGGCCTGATCAACGGCCGTAACGTCTGGCGCGCCGATCTGACGGAGAAGTATGCGCAAATTAAAGACATCGTCGGCCAGCGTGCGCTGTGGATCGCGACCTCATGCTCCCTGCTGCACAGCCCGATCGACCTGAGCGTGGAAACCCGTCTCGATGCGGAAGTGAAAAGCTGGTTCGCTTTTGCCCTGCAGAAATGTACCGAGCTGGCCCTGCTGCGCGATGCGCTGAATAGCGGCGAGACCGCAAAACTGGTTGAATGGAGCGCGCCGATTCAGGCTCGCCGTCACTCTACCCGCGTACATAATGCGGCGGTAGAAAAACGTCTGGCGGCCATTACCGCTCAGGACAGCCAGCGCAACAGCCCATATGCTGAACGCGCCAGGGCGCAGCGTACGCGCTTCAATCTACCGGCGTGGCCGACCACGACCATCGGCTCTTTTCCACAGACTACCGAGATCCGTGGCCTGCGTCTGGACTTCAAAAAAGGCAATCTCGATGCCAACCACTATCGCACCGGTATTGCGGAGCATATCAAGCAGGCGATTGTTGAGCAGGAACGTTTAGGGCTAGATGTTCTGGTTCACGGCGAAGCCGAGCGTAACGACATGGTGGAGTACTTCGGTGAGCACCTCGACGGGTTCATCTTCACGCAAAACGGTTGGGTACAGAGCTACGGCTCCCGCTGCGTGAAGCCGCCGGTGGTCATCGGGGATGTCAGTCGCCCGGAAGCAATCACCGTTGAGTGGGCGAAGTTTGCCCAGTCGCTGACCGACAAGCCGGTGAAAGGCATGCTGACCGGTCCGGTGACGATTCTTTGCTGGTCATTCCCGCGTGAAGACGTCAGTCGCGAAACCATCGCCAAACAGATTGCGCTGGCGCTGCGTGACGAAGTGGCGGATCTGGAGGCGGCCGGTATCGGCATCATCCAGATTGATGAGCCGGCGCTGCGTGAAGGACTGCCGCTCAAGCGTAGCGACTGGGATGCTTATCTGCAGTGGGGCGTGGAAGCCTTCCGGATCAATGCCGCGGTGGCGCGGGATGATACTCAGATCCACACCCATATGTGCTACTGCGAGTTCAACGACATCATGGATTCGATTGCCGCGCTGGATGCGGACGTGATCACCATTGAAACCTCGCGTTCTGACATGGAGCTGCTGGAGTCGTTTGAAGAGTTCGAATACCCGAACGAAATCGGACCGGGCGTGTATGACATCCATTCGCCGAACGTTCCGAGCGTGGAGTGGATTGAAGCACTGCTGGAGAAAGCGGCGCAGCGTATCCCGGCAGAGCGTCTGTGGGTCAACCCGGACTGTGGCCTGAAAACTCGCGGCTGGCCGGAAACCCGCGCCGCGCTGGCTAACATGGTGAAAGCCGCGCAGAATCTGCGTCAGGCATAACTCCGTTAACCCTCGTCCCGGAGGAGGCCCAGGCCTCCTCTTCTTTTCTCTTTTTCTTTTCTCTTTCGTGCTGGCAAATGTCCCGTCTAACCTGCGGAGTGCCTGCGGCTGGGCTACGCTTAGCTGCACTGAGCAAGCACAGACATTTCCGGGGGAGAATGATGACCAGGCTCGACGATCCGCAGCGGTCCTTATGTTTTGCTATTAATCTGGGGAACCCGGTTCTCGCCACGTTATTGCCGGATAATACCCCGGGTGGCATCACCGCTGAGTTAGCCAAAAAACTGGCCGCGGAATGCGGTTGCGAGGCGCGATTTGTGACCTGGCCGACGGCCGGGAAAGTGGTTGATGTAGCTTTGCTGGACCAGTGGGATATTGCTTTCCTGGCGATTGATCCCGCTCGTGAAGACAAACTGTGCTTCACCCCGCCGTATGTCACGATTGAAAGTTCAGTGCTGGTCAGAAACGACATCGATATTCACTCCGTACAAGCGATGGATCGCCCGGGAGTAACGATTAACGTCGGGAGAGGGGCGGCCTATGAACTGTATCTGATTCGAACGCTACGCCATGCGGTGATGCAGCAGTACGCTACCTCCCAGGAGGCGATCCGCGCGTTTATCGCCGGGGAAGGGGAGATGGTTGCCGGGATCCGTCAGCCGCTTGCCAGCGTGGCGCGGGAATATCCCCAGTTTCGCCTCCTGCCTGATAGTTTCAGCCAGATACAGCAAGCGATTTGCGTTCCCCGAAACCGGCTACAGCACTATGAATTTGTCTGTGGTTGTCTGGCGGCATGGAAGAGTGACGGAACGATCGCCGATATGATTAACCGCCATATCGGCAACCGATAGCGGCTTACGCGCGCTTCCCGCCATACTGCGCAAACCATGCCAGCATACGCTGCCAGCCGTCTTTGGCCGATTCTTCATGATAGCTGGCGCGATAATCGGCGTTAAAGGCGTGATCGGCTTCCGGGTAGACGATGATCTCCGCTTTGGCGTTGGCCGCGCGAAGCGCGTGACGCATGGTTTCCACCGTATCCTGCGGAATGCTGGCGTCTTTGCCACCGTACAACCCCAGCACCGGCGCGTTGAGATCAACGGCGATATCCACCGGATATTTCGCTGAGTTCAGGGTTTTCTGCCCGACCAGCTTCCCGTACCAGGCGACGGCGGCTTTCAGCTGCGGGTTATGGGCGGCATAAAGCCAGGTAATGCGTCCACCCCAGCAGAAGCCGGTGATCAGCAGACGATGAGCATCGCCTCCGTGGCGTGCGGCCCAGCTGGCGACATGGTCGAGGTCGGCCAGCACCTGCGCATCCGGCACTTTGCTGACCAGCTCCTGGAACAGGGTGGGGATATCGGTATAGTCATTCGGATCGCCCTGGCGGAAGTAGAGCTCTGGTGCGATAGCCAGATATCCCTCCTGCGCCAGACGGCGGCAAATGTCGCGGATATGTTCATGGACGCCGAAAATTTCCTGAACAACGATAACGACCGGCAGCAGGCCATCGGCGTTCTTCGGACGAGCATGATAGGCCGGCATATTCTCTCCCTGAGTGGGGATCGACGTTTCGCCTGTGATGATGCTCTCCTCCGAGGTATGAACGGCGGTAGAAGCGTGCGGCGTGGCTGCAGGCGCAAAGCCAGGTTGCTTGGTTGTGGTCATGGTATTCTCCGTACCCTTATTTATTAGCGCATCGATAACTATAGACGCTATCGACCGGACGTTAACAAAGCACAGTGCCTGAAACAGGCTATCTTTTGTTCAGACACGATGAATATAACTTGTTAATGTGATGTTTATCACTTTTTGATGGAAAATCATTGCAATGATTTTTGTTCATGGTGATTTTTGTCACAAAACTAAGCGGGTAGCTTCTGTAAAGTACCGTTTTGCTTCTGCTGATAATTCGACCCACAGAGGAGTTTTTTATGTCTAAGTCTGATGTTTTTCATCTCGGCCTCACCAAAAACGATTTACAAGGGGCTACGCTGGCTATCGTCCCTGGCGATCCGGAGCGTGTGGAAAAGATCGCCGCGCTGATGGATAAGCCGGTCAAGCTGGCATCTCACCGCGAATTTACCTCCTGGCGTGCCGAACTGGATGGCAAGTCGGTCATTGTCTGCTCTACCGGTATCGGCGGCCCGTCAACGTCCATCGCCGTTGAAGAACTGGCGCAGCTGGGGATTCGTACCTTCCTGCGTATCGGCACCACCGGCGCTATCCAGCCACACATTAACGTCGGTGACGTGCTGGTTACCACCGCATCCGTACGTCTCGATGGCGCGAGTCTGCACTTTGCGCCGATGGAATACCCGGCCGTGGCTGACTTTGCCTGCACCACTGCGCTGGTTGAAGCGGCCAAATCGATCGGCGCGACCACCCATATCGGCGTGACCGCATCATCTGACACCTTCTACCCGGGCCAGGAGCGCTACGACACCTTCTCCGGTCGCGTGGTCAGCCGTTTTAAAGGTTCTATGGAAGAGTGGCAGTCAATGGGGGTCATGAACTACGAGATGGAGTCTGCGACTCTGCTGACCATGTGTGCCAGCCAGGGGCTGCGTGCCGGGATGGTTGCCGGGGTTATCGTCAACCGTACCCAGCAGGAAATTCCGAACGCGGAAACCATGAAGCAAACCGAAAGCCACGCGGTAAAAATCGTCGTCGAAGCGGCTCGCCGTCTGCTGTAATTCCTCGCCTCTCCACCCAGGGCCGGATCTTCCGGCCTTTCTTTTTTGCGCTGCGCCTCGCAGGAAATCTCTTTTAAACTGGACGTTTGTACAGCACAATTCTATTTTTGTGCCGTAAGTTGTTGCCGCAGGGGGCGTTGTGGATATCTCGATTGTGATAAGTGCCATCGTGGCGCTGGCCGTAGGGCTGGTCGCAGGGTGGCTGGCGACCAAAGCCAAAGCTGACCAAATTCGCGCCGACCTTATCGAGGAGCGCCGTGAACTGGATATCGAGCTCAGCGCCGCGCGCCAGCAGCTGGTGCAGGAGGCCCACTGGCGCGATGAATGTGAGTTGCTGAATAACGAACTGCGCAGCCTGCGTGATATCAATAGCTCTCTGGAGGCCGATCTCCGCGAAGTCACCACCCGCCTTGAATCTACCCGGATCCACGCCGAGGATAAAATCCGCCAGATGGTGAACAGCGAACAGCGTCTGAGCGAGCAGTTTGAAAACCTGGCAAACCGCATTTTCGAACACAGCAACCGGCGCGTCGATGAGCAGAACCGGCAGAGTTTACATGGCCTGCTGACGCCGCTGCGTGAACAGCTGGACGGTTTCCGCCGCCAGGTGCAGGACAGTTTTGGCCAGGAGGCGCGTGAGCGGCATACGCTGGCCCATGAGATCCGCAATCTGCAGCAGCTGAACGCGCAGATGGCGCAGGAGGCGTTGAACCTGACCCGGGCGTTGAAAGGGGATAACAAAACGCAGGGTAACTGGGGAGAGGTGGTGCTAACCCGCGTGCTGGAAGCTTCCGGGCTACGCGAAGGGTATGAATACCAGACCCAGGTCAGCATCGAAACAGAAGGTCGTTCGCGCATGCAGCCCGATGTCATCGTTCGCCTGCCGCAGGGGAAAGACGTGGTCATTGATGCCAAAATGACGCTGGTGGCCTACGAACGCTATTTCAATGCCGAAGATGACTACACCCGCGAGGCGGCGCTGCAGGAGCATATCGCCTCGGTGCGTAACCATATTCGCCTGCTCGGACGTAAAGATTATCAACAGCTGCCGGGCCTGCGCTCGCTCGACTATGTGCTGATGTTTATTCCCGTGGAGCCGGCTTTCCTGCTGGCTATCGACCGCCAGCCTGAACTTATCAGCGAAGCGCTGAAGAACAACATTATGCTGGTCAGTCCGACGACGCTGCTGGTGGCGCTGCGGACGATTGCCAATCTCTGGCGTTATGAACATCAAAGCCGCAATGCGCAGAAAATCGCTGAGCGCGCAGGTCGTCTGTACGACAAAATGCGACTGTTCGTTGATGATATGTCCGCCATCGGGCAGAGCCTGGATAAAGCCCAGGATAACTATCGCCAGGCGATGAAAAAGCTTGCTTCCGGGCGCGGAAATCTGCTGGTGCAGGCAGAAGCGTTCCGCGGTCTTGGCGTTGAAGTGAAGCGCGGGATTAATCCTGATTTAGTCGATCAGGCAACGGCTCAGGATGACGAATATCGTTCTGAAGAAGACGAAAAAGCGCTTGAAGATAACGAATTTACCTCCGATCCGGCCGATGAGACGATGTCCGGCGAGTCCTCTATGCCGCGTTGAACCGTATGGGAAATGCGCTGAATCTGTTACACTCGGCGAACATTTTCTTGATAAGCAGGCATTGAGATGGTTGAGGATTCACAAGAAACGACGCACTTTGGTTTTCAGACGGTAGCCAAAGAGCAGAAGGCGGACATGGTGGCACATGTATTCCATTCTGTGGCCGCAAAATATGATGTTATGAATGATCTGATGTCGTTCGGTATTCATCGTTTGTGGAAGCGTTTCACCATCGATTGCAGCGGCGTACGCCGTGGACAGACCGTTCTGGACCTGGCCGGCGGTACCGGCGACCTGACGGCGAAGTTCTCTCGCCTGGTGGGTGAAACGGGGCGCGTCATGCTGGCAGATATCAACGACTCTATGCTGAAAATGGGGCGCGAAAAGCTGCGCAACATCGGCATCGTCGGCAACGTTGAATACGTTCAGGCTAACGCAGAAGCGCTGCCGTTTGCCGACAACACTTTTGACTGCATCACGATTTCATTTGGCCTGCGTAACGTCACCGATAAAGAAAAGGCGCTGCGTTCAATGTATCGCGTCCTGAAGCCGGGCGGTCGTCTGCTGGTGCTCGAGTTCTCGAAACCGATTATTGAGCCGCTCAGCAAAGCCTATGATGCCTACTCCTTCCACGTGCTGCCGCGCGTAGGGGAACTGGTTGCCAAAGACGGTGAAAGCTATCGCTACCTGGCGGAATCTATTCGTATGCACCCGAATCAGGACACCCTGAAAGCCATGATGCAGGACGCCGGTTTTGAAAACGTCGACTACTACAACCTGACGGCTGGTATCGTTGCGTTGCACCGCGGTTATAAGTTCTGACAGGAGGGATCGCATGCCTTTCAAACCACTGGTTACCGCTGGCATTGAAACCGCCCTCAATACCTTTCTCTGGCGCGACAAAGCGTTAAAACCTGCTCGCCAGCGTCTGCTGGGGAAGGTGCTGCGCGTTGAGCTGAAGGAGCTGTCGACGCCGGTTGTGCTGGTCTTCAGCGAGCGTCAGGTGGATGTGCTGGGGACCTGGGAAGGCGATGCCGACTGTACCGTCATTACTCGTCTCAGCGTGCTGCCACAGCTGCGCAACCGTCAACAGCTCACGGCGCTTATTCGCAGCGGTGATCTGGAAGTGCAGGGCGACCTGCAGGTGGTGCAGAACACGGTGGCGCTATGTGACCTGGCGGAATTCGATCCGGCTGAGCTGCTGGCGCCTTACACCGGCGATATCGTTGCAGAAGGGGTCAGTAAGGTCTTTCGCTCCGGAGCTCGTTTTCTGCTGCACGGCGCTCAGCGTCAGCAGCGGTATGTCGCTGAAGCGCTGACCGAAGAGTGGCGTATGGCGCCTGGGCCGCTGGAAATGGCCTGGTTTGGCGAAGAGACCGCGGCTGTGGAACGCGCGCTTTCCGCACTGGAAAAACGGCTGGAAACGCTGGAGGGCAAATGACGCCAGGAGAATTACGGCGCCTGTATCTTATTATCCGCACCTTTTTGAGCTATGGGCTTGATGAGCTCATTCCCAAAATGCGTATCACGCTGCCGCTGCGTATCGGGCGGCGGATGCTGTTCTGGATGCCGAATCGTCATAAAAACCAACCTCTCGGCGAACGTCTGCGCCTTGCGCTGCAGGAGCTGGGGCCGGTGTGGATCAAGTTCGGCCAGATGCTCTCCACCCGCCGCGATCTGTTCCCGCCGCAAATCGCCGATCAGCTCGCGCTGCTGCAGGATCGCGTAGCGCCCTTCGATGGCCGGTTGGCAAAACAGCAGATCGAACAGGCGATGGGCGGTCTTCCCGTAGAGGCCTGGTTTGACGATTTCTCGATTGAACCGCTGGCATCGGCCTCTATTGCGCAGGTCCATACCGCACGGCTGAAAGAAAACGGTAAAGAGGTCGTTATCAAAGTGATCCGCCCGGATATCGTGCCGGTGATTAAAGCGGACATGAAGCTTATCTATCGTCTCGCGCGCTGGGTGCCGCGTTTACTGCCCGACGGTCGCCGCCTGCGCCCGCAGGAAGTGGTTCGCGAATACGAAAAAACGCTGCTGGATGAACTTAACCTGCTGCGTGAATCGGCGAACGCCATTCAGCTGCGGCGCAACTTTGAAGACAGCCCGATGCTATATGTACCGGAGGTCTACTCCGATTACTGTAGCGAAAACATGATGGTCATGGAGCGGATTTACGGGATCCCGGTTTCCGACGTGGAGGCGCTGGAAGCGCAGGGCACGAACATGAAGCTGCTGGCGGAACGCGGCGTGCAGGTCTTTTTCACCCAGGTGTTCCGCGACAGCTTTTTCCACGCAGACATGCATCCAGGCAATATTTTTGTTAGCTACGACCATCCGGAGAACCCCCAGTACATCGGGATCGACTGCGGTATCGTGGGGTCGCTGAACAAAGAAGATAAGCGCTACCTGGCGGAAAACTTCATTGCGTTCTTCAACCGCGATTATCGTAAAGTCGCCGAGCTGCACGTAGATTCAGGCTGGGTTCCTGCGGATACCAATGTTGAAGAGTTCGAGTTTGCTATTCGCACCGTCTGCGAGCCGATCTTCGAGAAGCCGCTGGCTGAGATCTCGTTTGGTCATGTGCTGCTGAACCTGTTTAACACCGCCCGGCGCTTCAATATGGAAGTGCAGCCGCAGCTGGTATTACTGCAGAAGACATTACTTTACGTAGAAGGGGTAGGCCGCCAGCTCTATCCTCAGTTAGACTTGTGGAAAACGGCGAAACCTTTCCTTGAGTCGTGGATTAAAGATCAGGTCGGCATTCCGGCGCTGGTGCGTGCGTTTAAAGAAAAAGCGCCGTTCTGGATCGAAAGAATGCCGGAAATACCTGAGCTGGTGTACCAGACTTTGCAGCAAAGCAAACAGCTGCAGACCAGCGTGGATACCATCGTGCGCGACTTCCAGGTGCGACATGTTCGTCAGGGGCAGTCCCGTTATCTGTTTGGTATAGGCGCGGTTCTGTTACTGAGTGGTACGCTGTTATTTATCCACCGCCCGGAATGGGGCATGATGCCAGGCTGGCTGATGGCCGCTGGCGCGGTGTCCTGGCTGATTGGCTGGCGGAAAACGCACTGATGGGAAGCGCCTTTATCACCGCGCATTCGTTGTTGCGCGAAGTCATACGAGCGGCCTGACAAAGAGGCGGCTTGTGGGATGACGTGTATAATGCGTCCTAATAATTCATCATCTGTCATAGAGGAATGTGTATGGGTGGTATCAGTATTTGGCAGTTATTAATTGTTGTCGTCATTGTGGTTCTGCTTTTCGGGACGAAAAAGCTGAGCTCGCTGGGGTCAGATTTGGGTGCATCGATTAAAGGCTTTAAAAAGGCCATGAGCGATGATGAAAAACCTGAAAAGTCTGCTCCGGATGCAGATTTCACGGCGAAATCGATCGCCGATAAGCCGGATGATGCGAAAAAAGACGAGACAAAACGCCACGACAAAGAGCAGGTGTAATTCGTGTTCGATATCGGTTTTAGTGAACTACTGCTGGTGTTCGTTATTGGCCTCATTGTTCTGGGGCCACAGCGATTGCCTGTAGCGGTAAAAACGGTGGCCAGCTGGATTCGTACGCTACGATCGCTGGCGGCCACCGTACAAAATGAGATCACTCAGGAACTAAAACTGCAGGAGTTCCAGGAAAGCCTGAAGAAAGTGGAAAAGGCGAGCCTGGATAACCTGACGCCGGAGCTGAAAGCGTCGATGGATGAGCTGCGTGAAGCCGCTGAATCTATGAAACGTTCTTATACCGCCCACGATCCTGAGAAAGCGAGCGACGAAGCGAACACGATTCATAACCCGGTAGTGAAGGGCAGTGAAGCGCAGCGCCAGGACATTACGCCGGCGACGGCTGAACATCAGGCCAGCGCGCCCGTTCACGCTCCAGCCGCGGAAGAGAGCGTGGCGTCAGAGCAGCCGGCTGCGCAGCCTGACCCTCTCCCGGTCGCCAAAGAAAAAGTTGCCGTGACAGCTTCCGATTCCTCCCCTGCATCGAGTGATAAACCGTAAAAATGGGCGTAGAAGATACTCAACCGCTAATTTCGCATTTGATTGAGCTGCGCAAGCGCCTGATCAATAGCATCATCGCGATACTGGTCATTTTTCTGGCGTTAGTGTACTTCGCCAACGACATCTATCAGCTGGTTTCCGCACCGCTTATCCGGCAGATGCCGGTGGGTGCAACGATGATCGCCACCGACGTGGCTTCCCCTTTCTTTACGCCGATCAAACTGACCTTCATGGTTTCGGTGATTCTGTCGGTGCCGGTTATTCTTTACCAGGTCTGGGCGTTTGTTGCCCCGGCGCTGTATAAACATGAGCGTCGGCTGGTTATGCCGCTGCTGGTTTCCAGTACGCTGCTGTTCTATATCGGTATGGCGTTTGCCTACTTTGTCGTTTTCCCGCTGGCGTTTGGTTTCCTGACCCACGCGGCGCCGGAGGGCGTGCAGGTCTCGACGGATATTCGCAGCTATCTCGATTTCGTCATGGCGCTGTTTATCGCCTTTGGCGTTTCGTTTGAAGTGCCGGTTGCGATCGTGCTGCTGTGCTGGATGGGCGTCACGACCCCGGAAGATTTGCGTAAGAAGCGGCCGTACGTGCTGGTGGGAGCATTCGTCGTCGGCATGCTGCTGACGCCGCCGGATGTCTTCTCGCAAACGCTGCTGGCGATTCCGATGTACTGCTTGTTTGAGATCGGGGTTTTCTTTGCGCGTTTCTATACCGGAAAACGTCTGACGCGTGACGAGGATGCCGCCGCTGAAGAAGCGGGGAGCAAAGAAGAGTAACCAGCCGCCCGTCAGGGCGGTTGTCATATTGGAGAAGCGATGTTTGATATCGGCGTCAATCTGACCAGTCCACAGTTTTCCCGCGATCGCGATGAGGTCGTGGCCCGCGCTCAGGCGGCGGGCGTGACCGGCATGCTGTTCACCGGGACTAACCTGCATGAAAGCGAGCAGGCCCGGCAGCTGGCACATCGCTATACCCGCTGCTGGTCAACCGCCGGCGTGCATCCGCATGACAGCAGCAGCTGGACGGCAGCGGTGGCCGACTCCATCTTTCAGCTGGCGCGCCAGCCGGAGGTCGTCGCTATCGGCGAATGTGGGCTGGACTTCAACCGCAACTTTTCTACCCCTCAGGAGCAAGAGGCCGCCTTCAGCGCACAGCTGGCGCTTGCAACCGAGCTGTCTATGCCGGTTTTTTTGCACTGCCGCGATGCCCATGAACGTTTTCTGACGCTCCTGACGCCCTGGCTGGATAAACTGCCTGGTGCGGTGCTGCACTGCTTTACCGGAACCCGCGAAGAAATGCGTGCCTGTGTGAACCACGGTTTGTATATTGGCATTACAGGCTGGGTCTGCGACGAGCGACGCGGACTGGAGCTGCGCGCGCTGTTGCCGGATATCCCGGCAGAACGCCTGTTGATTGAAACGGATGCCCCGTATCTGCTGCCCCGCGACCTTAGCCCGAAGCCCGCTTCCCGGCGCAATGAACCGGTATATCTGCCGCATATTCTGGCCAGTATTGCGGGATGGCGCGGGGAGGAGGCTCAGCGGCTGGAAGAGATCGCTGACACGAATGTCAGAACGCTCTTTGGCATCCGTTTTTAAGCGTACCGTCAGATTTTATGAAAGTCGGTATTTTTGATGCTTTGCAGTACCTGTTTGTTAAGCAGATTCAGCAGCAGCATGGAGCGCGCTTCACCATCCGGTTCGCTAAAGATAGCCTGCAGGCCTTCAAACGCGCCGTCGGTAATCAAGACGAAGTCACCTTCGTGCGGCGTTTCCGGGTCGGTGATGCCTTCCGGCTTATAGATAGAGAGCTGGTGAATGACCGCGGACGGTACCGTGGCTGGCTGGGCGCCAAAGCGCACGAAGTTATTCACACCTCGCGTGGCGCTGATAGTTGTAGTGTGGATAATTTCCGGATCGAATTCGACAAACAGGTAATTGGGGAACAAAGGTTCACTGACCGTAGTGCGTTTGCCGCGGATGATTTTTTCCAGTGCGATCGTCGGCATCAGGCAATTCACTGCCTGTCGTTCGAGGTGTTCCTGGGCGCGCTGAAGCTGCCCACGTTTGCAATACAGTAAATACCAGGCTTGCATAATAACTCTTTCCACTCTATTAGCTGCAAGCATAACAAAAGCCTGGGGCGATCGCGAAAGCCAATATAAGTGAAATCAAAAATTCTATGTTCTTTCACTCTAATTTAACAAAAGTACAGCATGGCGCTGGCGAACACCGTATAATCAGCCGCCTGTATAGAGGTTAATAATAACTCCATGAAATACCACGATCTACGCGACTTTCTGACATTACTGGAGCAGCAGGGCGAACTGAAAAGAATATCCCTGCCGGTCGATCCGCACCTTGAGATCACCGAAATTGCCGATCGCACTTTACGTGCCGGCGGCCCGGCCCTGCTTTTTGAAAACCCCAAAGGCTACACCATGCCCGTGTTGTGCAATCTGTTTGGCACTCCGCGCCGCGTCGCCATGGGAATGGGGCAGGAGGATGTCAGCTCGTTGCGTGAAGTGGGTAAGCTGCTGGCTTTTCTGAAAGAGCCGGAACCGCCGAAAGGCTTTCGCGATCTGTTCGATAAGCTGCCGCAGTTCAGGCAGGTCTTGAATATGCCGACAAAGCGCCTGCGCGGAGCACCCTGCCAGCAAAAGATCATTGAAGGCGACAACGTTGATTTGACGCGTATCCCGATCATGACCTGCTGGCCAGAAGATGCTGCCCCGCTGATTACCTGGGGACTGACGGTTACTCGCGGTCCGCATAAGGAACGGCAGAACCTGGGCATCTATCGCCAGCAGCTCATTGGTAAGAACAAGCTGATCATGCGCTGGCTCTCCCATCGCGGCGGCGCGCTGGATTTTCAGGAGTGGTGTGCGGCTCATCCGGACGAACGTTTTCCGGTTTCCGTGGCGCTGGGCGCTGACCCGGCGACCATCCTTGGGGCCGTCACTCCGGTTCCCGATACGCTGTCAGAGTATGCGTTTGCCGGCCTGCTACGCGGCACCAAAACGGAAGTGGTCAAGTGCATTTCCAACGATCTTGAAGTACCGGCCAGCGCGGAAATTGTGCTGGAAGGGTATATTGAGCCAGGTGAAATGGCACCGGAAGGGCCGTACGGCGATCATACCGGCTACTACAATGAAGTGGATAATTTCCCGGTATTTACGGTTACGCATATCACTCAGCGTGAAGATGCGATTTATCATTCAACGTATACCGGACGCCCGCCGGATGAACCTGCGGTCCTGGGCGTCGCGCTGAACGAAGTCTTCGTGCCGATTCTGCAAAAGCAGTTCCCTGAAATTGTTGATTTCTACCTGCCGCCGGAAGGTTGCTCTTATCGTCTGGCCGTGGTCACGATGAAGAAACAGTACGCCGGACATGCCAAGCGCGTCATGATGGGCGTGTGGTCATTCCTGCGCCAGTTTATGTACACCAAGTTCGTGATCGTCTGCGATGATGACGTTAATGCACGCGACTGGAACGACGTGATCTGGGCGATTACTACCCGAATGGACCCGGCTCGTGATACGGTACTGGTAGAAAATACGCCGATCGATTATCTGGATTTTGCCTCGCCGGTTTCCGGCCTGGGTTCAAAAATGGGGCTGGATGCCACAAATAAATGGCCAGGCGAAACCCAGCGTGAATGGGGTCGTCCTATTAAGAAGGATCCTGAGGTGACGGCGCGCGTTGACGCCATCTGGGATGAGCTGGCTATCTTTAAATAACAGTAAGCGGGGCTAACGCCGCTGTTTTGCTCTATAGACCCGACAGAGGGGACGCATGACAACCTTAAGCTGTAAAGTGACCTCGGTGGAGGCAATTACCGATACCGTGTATCGCGTTCGATTAGTGCCGGAAGCGGCGTTTTCTTTCCGCGCTGGTCAATATTTGATGGTGGTAATGGACGAGCGTGACAAGCGTCCGTTCTCCATGGCTTCCACTCCGGCGGAGCAGGAATGTATTGAACTGCATATCGGCGCCTCTGAGCTCAACCTGTATGCGATGGCGGTGATGGATCGCATTCTGAAAGAGCGCGAGATCGAGGTTGATATTCCGCATGGTGAGGCCTGGCTGCGTGAGGACGAAGATCGTCCGCTCATTCTCATCGCCGGAGGAACCGGGTTCTCCTATGTGCGTTCCATTCTGCTCACGGCGCTGGCTCGTAACCCGAACCGCGATATCGCAGTGTACTGGGGCGGTCGCGAAGCGAAACATCTCTACGATCTGGCAGAGCTGGAAGCGCTGAGCGTGGAGCACCCGGGTCTGCGTGTTGAGCCGGTGGTGGAACAGCCGGAAGAAGAGTGGCGTGGGCGCTCTGGCACCGTGTTGACCGCGGTACTGCAGGACTATGGCACTCTGGCAGAGCATGATATTTATATTGCCGGCCGCTTCGAAATGGCAAAAATTGCCCGTGAGCTGTTCTGCAATGAGCGCAATGCCCGCGAAGATCGCCTGTTTGGCGATGCGTTTGCCTTTATCTGATTCTCATGCCCTCTTTTTCAGGGAGAGGGAAGAGAACGGCAGAAATAAAAAACCCGCCCCTGACAGGCGGGAAAAACGGCAACTAAACCCCCTCTCTTCGCCATGGTCACCATAACTGCGTTGGCTGCGCTTATTCACCCGAATCACTGACGGTGGGTAAGTTCATCGGGATGAATAAGGGACATCCGCGTCCCTCACCAAAGGCAGCCTTCGGCTGTTCAAATTCGTTCCTGACGAATTGGCCATTCGCTTGCCGCCTTGTTCTGGCACCCATGGTTTTGAGATAACTCTTTAATCAAATACGCTCGAATACCGTCGCAATGCCCTGACCTAAACCAATACACATGGTAGCCAGACCGAACTGTGCGTCTTTACGCTCCATCTGGTTAATCAAGGTTGTACTGATACGTGCGCCGGAGCAGCCAAGCGGGTGACCCAGGGCAATCGCGCCGCCGTTGAGATTGATCTTCTCGTCGATCTGCTCCACCAGGCCAAGATCTTTAATGCACGGCAGGATCTGCGCGGCAAAGGCCTCATTCATTTCAAAAACGTCGATATCGCTGGTAGCCAGTCCGGCCTTTTTCAGCGCCAGCTTTGATGCCGGTACCGGACCATAACCCATAATCGATGGGTCACAGCCGACCACCGCCATGGAGCGCACGCGAGCGCGCGGTTTCAGCCCCAGTTCGCGGGCACGGCTTTCGCTCATTAATAACATGGCGGCTGCGCCGTCGGAGAGCGCGGATGAAGTTCCTGCCGTGACGGTGCCGGTCACCGGGTCGAATGCGGGTCTTAATGCAGCCAGCGCTTCCACGGTCGTTTCCGGGCGGATCACTTCGTCATAGTTAAATGACTTCAGCACGCCGTCGGCATCATGGCCGCCTGTCGGAATGATTTCCGCTTTAAATGCGCCGGACTGCGTTGCCGCCCATGCGCGAGCGTGGGAACGCGCGGCGAACTGGTCCTGCATTTCCCGGCTGATGCCGTGCAGACGCGCCAGCATTTCGGCGGTCAACCCCATCATACCGGCCGCTTTTGCCACGTTACGACTCAGACCCGGGTGAAAATCCACGCCATGGCTCATCGGGACGTGGCCCATATGCTCCACGCCGCCAATCAGGCAGACGCTGGCGTCGCCGGTCATGATCATGCGCGCCGCATCGTGCAGCGCCTGCATCGATGAACCGCACAGGCGGTTGACCGTCGTGGCCGGTACCGAATGCGGAATCTCGGCCAGCAGCGCGGCGTTACGCGCAATGTTGAAACCTTGCTCCAGCGTTTGCTGTACGCAGCCCCAGTAAATATCGTCAATCGCGGCCGGATCAAGCGACGGGTTACGCGACAGCAGGCTACGCATCAGGTGCGCAGAGAGGTCTTCCGCGCGCACGTGGCGAAAGGCGCCGCCCTTCGAACGGCCCATCGGGGTGCGAACTGCATCAACAATGACAACCTGTTCCATTGTGACTCCTTAAGCCGTTTTCAGAACGCCCGCCGGGCGGGCTGGTTCTACCGGGGGATAATAGGGTTCGTTATGGCGTGCTTTATTACGCAGTCCTTCCGGCACTTCATACAGCGGACCGAGGTGCTGGTACTGCTGCGCCATATCGAGATATTTTGCGCTGCCCAGGGTATCCAGCCAGCGGAATGCGCCGCCGTGGAACGGAGGGAAGCCGAGACCATAAACCAGCGCCATATCCGCTTCCGCCGGGCTGGCGATAATGCCTTCCTCCAGGCAGCGGACCACTTCGTTGACCATCGGAATCATCATCCGGGCGATAATCTCATCGTCGCTGAAGTCATGTTTTGGCTGACTGACTTCCGCCAGCAGGGCGTCGACGGCCGGGTCTTCTTCTTTCTTCGGTTTGCCTTTACTGTCTTCTTTATACCGCCAGAAGCCGAGACCGTTTTTCTGGCCGAAACGGCTGGCGTCGAACAGCGCGTCGATCGCGTCGCGATAATCTTTCTGCATGCGCTGCGGGAAGCCGGCGGCCATCACCGCCTGCGCGTGGTGTGCGGTGTCGATGCCGACCACGTCGAGCAGGTATGCCGGGCCCATTGGCCAGCCGAACAGTTTCTCCATCACCTTATCGACTTTGCGGAAGTCCGCGCCGTCGCGAAGTAGTTGGCTGAATCCCGCAAAGTAGGGGAACAGCACGCGGTTGACGAAGAAGCCGGGGCAATCGTTAACCACGATCGGCGTTTTGCCCATTTTGCTCGCCCAGGCCACGACTTTTGCGATGGTGTCATCTGAGGTTTTTTCCCCGCGAATCACTTCTACCAGCGGCATGCGATGCACCGGGTTAAAGAAGTGCATACCGCAGAAGTTTTCCGGACGTTTCAGGACGCTGGCCAGCTCACCGATTGGAATCGTTGAAGTGTTAGAAGCCAGAACCGTATCCGGGCGGACTTTCTCTTCGGTTTCCGCCAGCACGGCCTTTTTCACTTTCGGATTCTCGACGACGGCTTCGACCACGACATCTACGCGCTCAAAACCAGCATAATCGAGGGTCGGGTGAATCGTGCCAATAACGCCGGCCAGCTTCAGCCCATCGATTTTGCCGCGCTCAAGCTGCTTGTTGAGCAGCTTAGCGGCTTCGTTCATGCCGAGCGTCAGCGATTTGTCGTTAATGTCCTTCATGATCACCGGTACGCCTTTCCAGGCGGACTGATACGCGATACCGCCACCCATGATCCCGGCCCCCAGCACGGCGGCCTGTTTCGGCGTCTCAACGTTTTTGGTCAGCTTCTTCGCTTTGGCTTTGACATACTGATCGTTAAGGAAGATACCGACCAGTGCGCGGGCCTCTTTGGTGTGCGCCAGCGGGACAAAACTTTGGTTTTCCAGATTCAGCGCCTCTTCGCGGCCGAAACGAGCGGCCGCTTCGATGGTTTTTACCGCTGTTATCGGCGCCGGATAGTGTTTCCCGGCGGTCTGCGCCACCATGCCTTTGGCGATAGTGAAGCTCATGGCCGCTTCAATTTTACTGAGCTTCAATGGCTCCAGCTTCGGCTGGCGCTTCGCTTTCCAGTCCAGGTCGCCGTTAATGGCCTGACGCAGAATGGCGAGTGCGCCATCGCGCAGTTTCTCTGGTTTAACGATACCGTCGACGAGGCCGATTTTCAGCGCCTGATCGGCACTGACATCTTTCCCGGCGGCAATAATTTCCAGCGCGCTATCGGCGCCGAGCAGACGCGGCATTCGTACTGAGCCGCCAAAGCCCGGCATGATACCCAGTTTGGTTTCCGGCAGGCCGATACGCAGATCCGGCGTAGCCAGACGGTAGTCCGTCGCCAGCACGCACTCGCAGCCGCCGCCCAGCGCATAGCCGTTCACCGCAGAAATAGTCGGTACCGGTAAATCTTCCAGGCGGTTAAAGACGCTGTTGGCAAAATGGAGCCACTGGCTCAACTGCTCCTGTGGTACCAGGAACAGGGACAGAAATTCGGTGATGTCAGCGCCGACAATGAAGGCCGCTTTCCCGGAGCGCAGCAACAGCCCCTTAAGATCGTGTTGTTTTTCGAGTACGTCCAGCGCCTCACCGAGGCTGGCTACGGTTGCGGTATCGAGCTTGTTCACCGAGCCGGGAGCATCGAACACCAGTTCGGCAATGCCATCTTCCAGCCAGTCGAGGTACAGGTTGTCGCCTTTGTAGAGCATGTCAGTCTCCTGAATCCAGCAATGTGATCTGGTCGTACCAGATGCAACGGAGTGTGGGATTTATGTTAAAGAATTGCAAATGAGTCTTTAAATAAATGCTGGTCTGATCACACCTGGCGGAAATCACCCTGCCCGGGGCCGATGTGCTAAGATGCGGGGAATTACGATCGAATAAAAGCAAAGGATGAAAGATGGAATCACTAGCCGCGCTCTATAAAAATCATATCGTTACCCTACAAGAACGTACCCGTGATGCTTTAGCTCGTTTTAACCTTGATGCGTTGCTGATTCACTCCGGTGAGCTGGTCAATGTCTTCCTGGACGATCATCCGTACCCGTTTAAGGTCAACCCGCAATTTAAATCCTGGGTCCCGGTGACGCAGGTGCCCAACTGCTGGCTGCTGGTTGATGGCGTCAACAAACCGAAACTGTGGTTCTACCTGCCGGTTGATTACTGGCATAACGTTGAACCGCTGCCGACCTCGTTCTGGACGGAAGAGGTTGAAGTGATTGCCCTGCCGAAAGCCGACGGTATTGGCAGCCAGCTGCCTGCGGCGCGCGGCAATATCGCCTATATCGGGCCGGTGCCGGAGCGTGCGCTTGGTCTGGAGATCGCTGCCAGTCATATCAACCCGAAAGGGGTGATTGATTTCCTGCACTACTATCGTTCCTTTAAGACCGATTATGAGTTGGCCTGCATGCGCGAAGCGCAGAAGTCGGCGGTTAACGGGCATCGCGCGGCCCATGAAGCATTCCTCTCAGGAATGAGCGAATTCGATATCAACCAGGCGTATCTGACGGCTACCGGTCATCGCGACACCGATGTGCCTTACAGCAATATCGTGGCGCTTAACGAACATGCCTCTGTACTGCATTACACCAAACTGGATCATCGTGCGCCGGCAGAAGCGCGCAGCTTCTTACTGGATGCCGGAGCGGAATATAACGGCTATGCGGCAGACCTGACGCGTACCTGGGCGGCACACGGCGATAATGACTTTGCCCATTTGATTAAAGACGTTAACGATGAGCAGCTGGCTCTGATTAGCACGATGAAGGCTGGAAAAAGCTATGTGGATTACCACATCCAGTTCCACCAACGCATTGCTAAACTGTTGCGTAAGCACCAGATCGTGACCGACATGAGCGAAGAGGCCATGGTTGAAAACGATCTGACCGGACCGTTTATGCCGCACGGTATTGGCCATCCGCTGGGCCTGCAGGTCCATGATGTGGCCGGTTTCATGCAGGATGATACCGGTACCCATCTGGCGGCGCCGTCGAAGTATCCCTATCTGCGCTGCACGCGTATTTTGCAGCCGCGTATGGTGCTGACCATCGAGCCGGGCATCTACTTTATTGAATCTCTGCTGGCGCCGTGGCGTGAAGGGCAGTTTAGCAAACACTTCAACTGGCAAAAAATTGAAGCATTGAAGCCGTTTGGCGGCATCCGTATTGAAGATAACGTCGTCATCCACGAAAACAGTGTTGAAAATATGACGCGTGACCTGAAACTGGCGTAATGGAAAGCTGGTTGATACCGGCCGCGCCGGTGACTTTTGTCGAAGAGATCAAAAAAAGTCGTTTTATCACGCTGTTGGCACATACTGACGGCGTGGTAGCGGCAAAGGCGTTTGTTGAGTCCGTCAGGGCGGAGCACCCTGACGCCCGTCATCATTGTGTGGCGTGGGTGGCCGGGCCACCCAATGACTCTCAACAGCTGGGTTTTTCTGACGATGGCGAACCGGCAGGCACCGCGGGTAAACCTATGCTGGCGCAGCTGATGGGCAGCGGCGTCGGCGAGATAACGGCCGTCGTGGTACGCTACTACGGCGGTATTTTACTTGGTACCGGCGGTCTGGTTAAAGCGTATGGCGGCGGCGTCCATCAGGCGCTTGCCGGGCTGACAACGCAGCGCAAGACGCCGTTGACCGCATATACTTTGCAGTGTGAGTACGGGCAGTTAGCCGGAGTTGAAACGCTGTTGGCTCAGTTCTCAGGACAAATTGTCGCCAGTGACTATCAGGCCTCCGTCCAGCTTCGTGTGGCGCTTCCGCAAGCTGAAGTGGCGTCTTTTTCGACAAAACTGGCTGATTTTAGTCGTGGTTCGTTGCAATTACTGAAGATTGACGAATAATCCCCACCTGATTTTTTGCATACCAAAGGAAGCGCCAGAGATGCATTTTCGCGCCATAACCCGAATCGTTGGACTGTTGGTCATTTTGTTTTCGGGGACGATGATCCTTCCGGGATTAGTGGCCCTGATATACCGCGATGGCGCGGGGCGGGCGTTTACCCAGACCTTTTTTGTCGCGCTGGCGATAGGCTCTTTATTATGGTGGCCGAACCGCCGTGAAAAGGGCGAACTGAAATCCCGCGAGGGCTTTCTGATTGTCGTCCTCTTCTGGACCGTGCTGGGCAGCGTCGGTGCGCTACCGTTTATTTTCGCCGAACAACCGAATCTGACGATAACAGATGCGTTTTTTGAGTCATTCTCAGGCCTGACTACGACCGGCGCCACCACGCTGGTGGGGTTGGACTCTTTACCACATGCCATCCTCTTTTATCGACAGATGCTGCAGTGGTTTGGCGGTATGGGGATCATTGTGTTGGCAGTAGCAATACTGCCGATACTGGGCGTCGGTGGGATGCAGTTGTATCGGGCGGAAATGCCGGGGCCACTGAAGGACAATAAGATGCGCCCGCGTATCGCCGAGACGGCCAAAACGCTGTGGCTTATCTACGTGCTGTTGACGGTCGCCTGTGCGCTTGCGCTCTGGTTCGCGGGTATGCCGGCATTTGATGCTATCGGTCACAGCTTTTCGACTATCGCGATTGGCGGCTTTTCTACGCATGACGCCAGCGTAGGGTATTTTAACAGTCCAACCATTAACACGATTATTGCGGTTTTCCTGCTGATCTCAGGCTGTAACTATGGCCTCCATTTTTCATTGCTCAGCGGGCGCAGTCTGAAGGTGTACTGGCGCGATCCTGAATTCCGCATGTTTATTGGTGTCCAACTGACGCTGGTGGTGATTTGTACGCTGGTGTTGTGGTTGCATGATGTGTATAGCTCGGCGCTGACGACGCTGAATCAGGCCTTCTTCCAGGTCGTCTCAATGGCGACGACCGCGGGCTTTACCACCGACAGTATCGCGCGCTGGCCGTTATTCCTGCCGGTGCTGCTATTGTGCTCGGCATTTATTGGCGGTTGTGCCGGGTCGACGGGCGGCGGGCTGAAGGTTATCCGTATACTGCTGTTGTTCAAACAGGGGAACCGGGAACTCAAGCGTCTGGTGCATCCGAATGCGGTATACAGTATTAAGTTAGGTAACCGTGCGCTGCCGGAACGTATTCTGGAGGCGGTGTGGGGATTCTTTTCTGCCTATGCGCTGGTGTTCATTATTAGCATGCTGGCGATCATCGCGACCGGAGTGGATGACTTTTCTGCTTTCGCCTCGGTTGTGGCAACGTTAAACAACCTCGGGCCAGGACTTGGCGTAGTGGCGGACAACTTCGCGACAATGAACCCGGTCGCGAAATGGATCTTGATTGCTAATATGCTGTTTGGTCGTCTGGAAGTGTTCACCTTACTGGTGCTCTTTACCCCCACTTTCTGGCGTGAATAACAGGAGTGCTTGTGAAAACGTTGATATTATTCTCTACCCGCGACGGGCAGACGCGTGAAATTGCCTCCTTCCTGGCCTCTGAGCTGAAAGAGCTGGGTATCGATGCGGATACGGTTAATCTCAACCGTACTGAAGAGGTTGAATGGCGCCACTACGATCGCGTGGTGATTGGTGCATCGATTCGTTACGGACACTTTCATCCGGCGCTGGACCGTTTCGTGAAGAAACACCTGCAGTCGTTGAATGCGCTGCCGGGGGCGTTTTTCTCGGTGAACCTCGTGGCGCGTAAGCCGGAGAAGCGCACGCCGCAGACAAATAGCTATACGCGTAAGTTTCTGCTCAATTCACCATGGCAACCGCAGCGCAGCGCGGTGTTTGCCGGCGCGCTGCGCTACCCGCGCTATAGTTGGTACGATCGCGTCATGATTCGTCTGATAATGAAGATGACCGGCGGTGAAACGGATACCAGTAAAGAAGTTGTCTATACCGACTGGAAGCAGGTTGCCAATTTTGCGCGGGAAGTCGCACAAATGACGAGCAAATAGCCCATAAAATGGGCGTGATGGCGGGAATTTGAGCGGTTGAAAAGTTTTTTTAAAACAGGGCTTGTCAACGTCTCAGAACTCCCTATAATGCGCCTCCACTGACACGGAACAACGGCTTACAGGCCGCCGGGTTAGCGGGGTTCAGCGATGAACGCCGGCAGATAAAAGCAAAAATAAATGCTTGACTCTGAATGAGGAAAACGTATTATACGGGACCTCGCGACAGAGCGCTCAGCGCCGTCGCACTGCTCTTTAACAATTTATCAGACAATCTGTGTGGGCACTCAAAGTGACATGGATTCTTAACGTCCTCGGACGAAAAATGAATACCAAGTCTCTGAGTGAACACGTAATTCATTACGAAGTTTAATTCACGAGCATCAAACTTAAATTGAAGAGTTTGATCATGGCTCAGATTGAACGCTGGCGGCAGGCCTAACACATGCAAGTCGAGCGGTAGCACAGAGAGCTTGCTCTCGGGTGACGAGCGGCGGACGGGTGAGTAATGTCTGGGAAACTGCCTGATGGAGGGGGATAACTACTGGAAACGGTAGCTAATACCGCATAACGTCGCAAGACCAAAGTGGGGGACCTTCGGGCCTCATGCCATCAGATGTGCCCAGATGGGATTAGCTAGTAGGTGGGGTAATGGCTCACCTAGGCGACGATCCCTAGCTGGTCTGAGAGGATGACCAGCCACACTGGAACTGAGACACGGTCCAGACTCCTACGGGAGGCAGCAGTGGGGAATATTGCACAATGGGCGCAAGCCTGATGCAGCCATGCCGCGTGTATGAAGAAGGCCTTCGGGTTGTAAAGTACTTTCAGCGAGGAGGAAGGCGTTAAGGTTAATAACCTTGGCGATTGACGTTACTCGCAGAAGAAGCACCGGCTAACTCCGTGCCAGCAGCCGCGGTAATACGGAGGGTGCAAGCGTTAATCGGAATTACTGGGCGTAAAGCGCACGCAGGCGGTCTGTTAAGTCAGATGTGAAATCCCCGGGCTCAACCTGGGAACTGCATTTGAAACTGGCAGGCTTGAGTCTTGTAGAGGGGGGTAGAATTCCAGGTGTAGCGGTGAAATGCGTAGAGATCTGGAGGAATACCGGTGGCGAAGGCGGCCCCCTGGACAAAGACTGACGCTCAGGTGCGAAAGCGTGGGGAGCAAACAGGATTAGATACCCTGGTAGTCCACGCTGTAAACGATGTCGACTTGGAGGTTGTTCCCTTGAGGAGTGGCTTCCGGAGCTAACGCGTTAAGTCGACCGCCTGGGGAGTACGGCCGCAAGGTTAAAACTCAAATGAATTGACGGGGGCCCGCACAAGCGGTGGAGCATGTGGTTTAATTCGATGCAACGCGAAGAACCTTACCTACTCTTGACATCCAGAGAACTTAGCAGAGATGCTTTGGTGCCTTCGGGAACTCTGAGACAGGTGCTGCATGGCTGTCGTCAGCTCGTGTTGTGAAATGTTGGGTTAAGTCCCGCAACGAGCGCAACCCTTATCCTTTGTTGCCAGCGGTTCGGCCGGGAACTCAAAGGAGACTGCCAGTGATAAACTGGAGGAAGGTGGGGATGACGTCAAGTCATCATGGCCCTTACGAGTAGGGCTACACACGTGCTACAATGGCATATACAAAGAGAAGCGACCTCGCGAGAGCAAGCGGACCTCATAAAGTATGTCGTAGTCCGGATTGGAGTCTGCAACTCGACTCCATGAAGTCGGAATCGCTAGTAATCGTAGATCAGAATGCTACGGTGAATACGTTCCCGGGCCTTGTACACACCGCCCGTCACACCATGGGAGTGGGTTGCAAAAGAAGTAGGTAGCTTAACCTTCGGGAGGGCGCTTACCACTTTGTGATTCATGACTGGGGTGAAGTCGTAACAAGGTAACCGTAGGGGAACCTGCGGTTGGATCACCTCCTTACCTGAAAGAACCTGCCTTTGTAGTGCTCACACAGATTGTCTGATGAAAAATAAGCAGTAAAAAATCTCTGCAGGCTTGTAGCTCAGGTGGTTAGAGCGCACCCCTGATAAGGGTGAGGTCGGTGGTTCAAGTCCACTCAGGCCTACCAAATTCGCTACCGTGCTGCGTTATGGCGATGCTCACATACTTCAGTATGCTTCGTATCACCATGCCTTGCCCGATATCGAATTACGGTAAACAGAGAGAAACATTACGATGGGGTTATAGCTCAGCTGGGAGAGCGCCTGCCTTGCACGCAGGAGGTCTGCGGTTCGATCCCGCATAGCTCCACCATCCTTTACTGCTGCACAACAAGAAAACTTCAGAGTGTACCTGAAAAGGTATGCTGCGAAGTTTTGCTCTTTAAAAATCTGGATCAAGCTGAAAATTGAAACGACACACTGTTTCCTTTCTCCGTAATAAGAGAGGAAAAGCGGTGTGTTCGAGTCTCTCAAATTTTCGCAACGCGGACTGTTTTACGAAACAGTTTCGGGTTGTGAGGTTAAGCGACTAAGCGTACACGGTGGATGCCCTGGCAGTCAGAGGCGATGAAGGACGTGCTAATCTGCGATAAGCGTCGGTAAGGTGATATGAACCGTTATAACCGGCGATTTCCGAATGGGGAAACCCAGTGTGATTCGTCACACTATCGTTAAGTGAATACATAGCTTAACGAAGCGAACCGGGGGAACTGAAACATCTAAGTACCCCGAGGAAAAGAAATCAACCGAGATTCCCCCAGTAGCGGCGAGCGAACGGGGAGCAGCCCAGAACCTGAATCAGTTTGTGTGTTAGTGGAAGCGTCTGGAAAGTCGCAGGGTACAGGGTGATACTCCCGTACACTAAAATGCACATTCTGTGAGTTCGAAGAGTAGGGCGGGACACGTGGTATCCTGTCTGAATATGGGGGGACCATCCTCCAAGGCTAAATACTCCTGACTGACCGATAGTGAACCAGTACCGTGAGGGAAAGGCGAAAAGAACCCCGGCGAGGGGAGTGAAAAAGAACCTGAAACCGTGTACGTACAAGCAGTGGGAGCCTACTTGTTAGGTGACTGCGTACCTTTTGTATAATGGGTCAGCGACTTATATTCTGTAGCAAGGTTAACCGTATAGGGGAGCCGCAGGGAAACCGAGTCTTAACTGGGCGTTAAGTTGCAGGGTATAGACCCGAAACCCGGTGATCTAGCCATGGGCAGGTTGAAGGTTGGGTAACACTAACTGGAGGACCGAACCGACTAATGTTGAAAAATTAGCGGATGACTTGTGGCTGGGGGTGAAAGGCCAATCAAACCGGGAGATAGCTGGTTCTCCCCGAAAGCTATTTAGGTAGCGCCTCGTGAACTCATCTTCGGGGGTAGAGCACTGTTTCGGCTAGGGGGTCATCCCGACTTACCAACCCGATGCAAACTACGAATACCGAAGAATGTTATCACGGGAGACACACGGCGGGTGCTAACGTCCGTCGTGAAGAGGGAAACAACCCAGACCGCCAGCTAAGGTCCCAAAGTCATGGTTAAGTGGGAAACGATGTGGGAAGGCACAGACAGCCAGGATGTTGGCTTAGAAGCAGCCATCATTTAAAGAAAGCGTAATAGCTCACTGGTCGAGTCGGCCTGCGCGGAAGATGTAACGGGGCTAAACCATGCACCGAAGCTGCGGCAGCGACACTATGTGTTGTTGGGTAGGGGAGCGTTCTGTAAGCCGTTGAAGGTGGCCTGTGAGGGTTGCTGGAGGTATCAGAAGTGCGAATGCTGACATAAGTAACGATAAAGCGGGTGAAAAGCCCGCTCGCCGGAAGACCAAGGGTTCCTGTCCAACGTTAATCGGGGCAGGGTGAGTCGACCCCTAAGGCGAGGCCGAAAGGCGTAGTCGATGGGAAACAGGTTAATATTCCTGTACTCGGTGTTACTGCGAAGGGGGGACGGAGAAGGCTATGTTAGCCGGGCGACGGTTGTCCCGGTTTAAGCATGTAGGCGGGAAGTTTAGGTAAATCCGGACTTCTGTTAACGCTGAGGTGTGATGACGAGGCACTACGGTGCTGAAGTAACAAATGCCCTGCTTCCAGGAAAAGCCTCTAAGCATCAGGTAACAACGAATCGTACCCCAAACCGACACAGGTGGTCAGGTAGAGAATACCAAGGCGCTTGAGAGAACTCGGGTGAAGGAACTAGGCAAAATGGTGCCGTAACTTCGGGAGAAGGCACGCTGATGGTAGGTGAAGTGACTTGCTCATGGAGCTGAAATCAGTCGAAGATACCAGCTGGCTGCAACTGTTTATTAAAAACACAGCACTGTGCAAACACGAAAGTGGACGTATACGGTGTGACGCCTGCCCGGTGCCGGAAGGTTAATTGATGGGGTTATCCGTAAGGAGAAGCTCTTGATCGAAGCCCCGGTAAACGGCGGCCGTAACTATAACGGTCCTAAGGTAGCGAAATTCCTTGTCGGGTAAGTTCCGACCTGCACGAATGGCGTAATGATGGCCAGGCTGTCTCCACCCGAGACTCAGTGAAATTGAACTCGCTGTGAAGATGCAGTGTACCCGCGGCAAGACGGAAAGACCCCGTGAACCTTTACTATAGCTTGACACTGAACATTGAGCCTTGATGTGTAGGATAGGTGGGAGGCTTTGAAGTGTGGACGCCAGTCTGCATGGAGCCAACCTTGAAATACCACCCTTTAATGTTTGATGTTCTAACGTAGACCCGTGATCCGGGTTGCGGACAGTGTCTGGTGGGTAGTTTGACTGGGGCGGTCTCCTCCCAAAGAGTAACGGAGGAGCACGAAGGTTAGCTAATCCTGGTCGGACATCAGGAGGTTAGTGCAATGGCATAAGCTAGCTTGACTGCGAGCGTGACGGCGCGAGCAGGTGCGAAAGCAGGTCATAGTGATCCGGTGGTTCTGAATGGAAGGGCCATCGCTCAACGGATAAAAGGTACTCCGGGGATAACAGGCTGATACCGCCCAAGAGTTCATATCGACGGCGGTGTTTGGCACCTCGATGTCGGCTCATCACATCCTGGGGCTGAAGTAGGTCCCAAGGGTATGGCTGTTCGCCATTTAAAGTGGTACGCGAGCTGGGTTTAGAACGTCGTGAGACAGTTCGGTCCCTATCTGCCGTGGGCGCTGGAGAATTGAGGGGGGCTGCTCCTAGTACGAGAGGACCGGAGTGGACGCATCACTGGTGTTCGGGTTGTCATGCCAATGGCATTGCCCGGTAGCTAAATGCGGAAAAGATAAGTGCTGAAAGCATCTAAGCACGAAACTTGCCCCGAGATGAGTTCTCCCTGACTCCTTGAGAGTCCTGAAGGAACGTTGAAGACGACGACGTTGATAGGTCGGGTGTGTAAGCGTAGCGATACGTTGAGCTAACCGATACTAATGAACCGTGAGGCTTAACCTTACAACGCCGAAGCTGTTTTGGCGAAGAGACGAAATGTTCAGCTTGATTACAGATTAAATCATCACGCAGGAATGCGGGGTGAAACAGAATTTGCCTGGCGGCGATAGCGCGGTGGTCCCACCTGACCCCATGCCGAACTCAGAAGTGAAACGCCGTAGCGCCGATGGTAGTGTGGGGTCTCCCCATGTGAGAGTAGGGAACTGCCAGGCATCAAACACGCGAAGAAACCTCATGCGAAAGCATGGGGTTTTTTGTTTGTCTGCTGTTTGCCATAAACGGCCAGGCATCAAATCAGTCAGAAGCCCGTCCTCACGGACGGGCTTTTTGCGTCTTTATCCATGAAAAACTAAAACATCCTGAATAGCCGCCTGGCCGCAATCAAGCAAGCCTTCCCCCAGCAGATACGGTAAACTAGTGCAGATTTTGCATCAGGAAGCCACTATGAATCACTCCCTCAAACCCTGGAACACCTTTGGCATTGACCGCATGGCCAAAGCGATTGTACGTGCTGAAAATGAACAGCAGCTATTGTCCGCATGGCAACAGGCCACTGCAGAGGATCAGCCCGTTTTGATCCTTGGTGAAGGGAGCAACGTACTCTTCCTGAAGGATTATGCCGGTACGGTGATAATCAACCGCATTATGGGAATTGAGGTCACGGAAACGCCTGATGCCTGGCATCTACACGTTGGCGCCGGAGAAAACTGGCATCAACTGGTGCAGTTTACGCTGGATAATGACATGCCGGGTCTGGAAAACCTCGCCTTGATTCCTGGGTGTGCAGGCTCTTCCCCAATTCAGAATATCGGCGCATATGGCGTCGAGCTACAGCGTGTTTGCCAGTATGTTGATTGTATCGAGCTGGCAACTGGCCATAAGCAGCGTCTTTCTGCGAGTGAATGCCGTTTTGGCTATCGTGACAGTATTTTCAAACATGAATACCAGGATCGCTTTGCCATCGTTGCGGTAGGTCTCCGCCTGACAAAGGTCTGGGATCCGATATTAACCTACGGTGACCTGACCCGCCTTGACCGACAGACCGTGACTCCGCGTCAGGTGTTTGACGCCGTTTGTCATATGCGAATGACTAAGCTCCCTGATCCGAAGGTGAGTGGAAATGCCGGCAGTTTCTTTAAAAATCCGGTGATTGATGCCGGGAAAGGGCAGACGCTACTGGCCATGTTCCCGAATGCTCCGCACTACCCGCAGGCAGATGGGCGTATAAAACTGGCCGCAGGCTGGCTAATCGATCAATGCCAGCTGAAAGGGAAAACCATCGGCGGGGCCGCGGTGCATCGTCAGCAGGCTTTAGTATTAATCAATGCTAATCAGGCAACCAGCGACGATGTCATTAAGCTGGCGCATTATGTCCGTCAGCAGGTAGGCGAGAAGTTCAATGTCTGGCTCCAGCCGGAAGTCCGCTTTATTGGCGCAACCGGTGAAGTGAATGCCGAGGAGGCTATTGCATGAGAGATAATACAATCCCCCTGACATTGATATCAATTTTAGCGGATGGCGAATTTCATTCCGGAGAGCAACTTGGCGAGCGTCTGGGAATGAGTCGGGCGGCAATCAATAAACATATTCAGACTCTCCGCGACTGGGGAGTTGATGTGTTCACCGTCCCAGGAAAAGGTTACAGCCTGCCAGAGCCGATCCAGCTATTAGATGAACAGCGAATCGCTGCACAGATCGAACATGGACGGGTAACAGTGCTTCCCGTTATTGACTCGACGAACCAGTATTTGCTGGATCGTCTTAATGAATTGCAATCCGGCGATGCCTGTGTTGCTGAATATCAGCAGGCCGGCCGTGGTCGTCGAGGGCGCAAGTGGTTTTCTCCCTTTGGCGCAAACCTCTATCTCTCGATGTACTGGCGGCTTGAGCAAGGGCCCGCTGCCGCAGTGGGATTGAGTCTGGTCATCGGGATTGTTATTGCAGAAGTGCTCCAGAGCCTGGGGGCTGATAAAGTTCGGGTGAAGTGGCCAAATGACCTCTATCTTCAGGATCGTAAACTGTCAGGTATTTTGGTTGAGCTGACGGGAAAAACCGGCGATGCGGCACAGATAGTCAGCGGGGCGGGGATCAACCTGGCCATGCGTCACGTCGAGTCAGATGTCGTAAACCAGGGATGGATTAGCTTGCAGGAAGCTGGCGTATCGATCGATCGTAATACGCTGGCCGCGCGCCTGATTAAAGAGCTTCGTGCGGGCCTGCAGCTCTTTGAGCAGGATGGCCTGGCGCCTTATCTGACGCGTTGGGAGAAATTAGATAACTTCCTCAACCGCCCGGTGAAGCTTATTATTGGCGATAAAGAAATATTTGGTATTTCGCGCGGTATCGATACTCAGGGCGCGTTATTGCTTGAGCAGGATGGCGTGATAAAACCCTGGGTTGGTGGTGAGATATCATTGCGCAGTGCAGAATAAACTGAATAAAAAGGGAGCCCAGGCTCCCTTTTTATTTTCTGTAATCGTTATTTCCGTAACCGAACCTGATCAACGGAGTGATTAGCACTTTTCGTCATGATAAGACTGGCTCGTTCACGAGTTGGTAATATGTTTTCTTTTAAATTCAGCAGGTTAATCTCATTCCATAATGAGGTGGCAATGTTCACAGCTTCGTCTTTGGAAAGCTTTGCGTAATTATGGAAATAAGAGTCCGGGTCAGTAAAAGCCCCTTCACGGAATTTTAAGAAGCGGTTGATATACCATGTTTTTAGCAACTCTTCGGGCGCATCAACATATATCGAAAAGTCAACGAAGTCAGATACAAATACGTGGTGCGGATCATGAGGATAATCCATCCCGCTTTGTAAAACATTTAATCCTTCCAGAATCAAAATGTCCGGCTGCGCGACGGTTTTATCTCCATCGGGGATCACATCATAAATCAGATGCGAATAAACCGGAGCGGTAGCGTTAGGGATACCGGATTTCAGGTCGGAGACGAACTTGACCAGACGATGCATATCATAGGATTGCGGGAAGCCTTTCTTCTTCATCAGCCCGCGTTCTTTCAATACGGCGTTAGGATGCAAGAAGCCATCGGTCGTTATCAATTCAACATGACGATGTTCCGGCCAGCGGCTGAGCAGCGCCTGTAATACGCGCGCCGTTGTGCTTTTCCCTACCGCAACGCTCCCGGCAATACTGATGATATAGGGAATGCGTTGCCCGTTAGTTCCGAGGAATTGTTCCAGCACGGCCTGACGGCGCAAGTTAGAACTGATATAGAAATTAAGCAAACGCGACAGCGGCAAATAGATCTCGGCAACTTCTTCAAGAGAAAGATCTTCGTTGATGCCTTTTAACCGCGTGATTTCTTCCTCTGTCAGCGTCATCGGAACGGAATCACGAAGTGCAGCCCATTGGTTGCGGTTAAATTGTAGATAGGGTGTCATTAACGTCTGCTCTTTTTTGCTCATAAGCATGTTCTTAGCATCGCCGAATCAAATGCAGCGAGGGATGCTTCACACAAGTTAATCAGGACAATGGGCAGGAGGGTAACACCAGATTGCGAGGAATAATAAGAAAAAAACTCATCGGATAGTGCTTTCTAATGCAGACATCACAAGAGCGGGGTGCGCAGGTAATTACTAAACAGGTGAATAGAGCGCTCAGGTTACGTGAGCGATAAATGCCGCGGAAGGGAGTCGTCAGCGATGCAGCCAGGCGAAGCTGGAATATCTGCTTTGCGGGCTAAAAGATCGATTATCGTATGCAGAGGTGCTCAGGAAATCGCCCGGGAGGTCAAAAATGCCGGTCTTGAACAAAATATCCCGGGTCAGCGTACGATTTACGCTTAGGTAAATGCCGTTTTTTTGTGCTCCGTTGTTTGAAATTGCAACGATTTTCCTTGTTTGAGCACAAAATATGAGCAATGGAACATTTTATGCAATTTTTTAGTTGCATGAACTCGCAGGTCTCCCTAAAATGCGCGCTACTTGATGCCGACTTAGCTCAGTAGGTAGAGCAACTGACTTGTAATCAGTAGGTCACCAGTTCGATTCCGGTAGTCGGCACCATCAAGTGCCTGGTGGGGTTCCCGAGCGGCCAAAGGGAGCAGACTGTAAATCTGCCGTCATCGACTTCGAAGGTTCGAATCCTTCCCCCACCACCATCTTTCGGCAACGCTTTGCGGAGCCAGAGTTGCTTGGTTGAACTAATCAACTCAAACAGAAAAAGAGATAAGTCTCTTTTTTTTGTTATAGAAAGAACTGGGTAGCCGAGTTTCAGGATGCGGGCATCGTATAATGGCTATTACCTCAGCCTTCCAAGCTGATGATGCGGGTTCGATTCCCGCTGCCCGCTCCAGACGTGCTGATATGGCTCAGTTGGTAGAGCGCACCCTTGGTAAGGGTGAGGTCCCCAGTTCGACTCTGGGTATCAGCACCACTTCTTTATCTCTCCTTCCCTGTTTCTCTCTGTTTATTGCATTCAACAAGTCGGGCATGTTGCCCGGTTGATGTGGTGATATCACCGATTTATCCGTGTCTTAGAGGGACAATCGATGTCTAAAGAAAAGTTTGAACGTACAAAACCGCACGTTAACGTCGGTACTATCGGCCACGTTGACCATGGTAAAACAACGCTGACTGCTGCAATCACTACCGTTCTGGCTAAAACCTACGGTGGTTCTGCTCGCGCATTCGACCAGATCGATAACGCGCCGGAAGAGAAAGCTCGTGGTATCACCATCAACACTTCTCACGTTGAATATGACACCCCGACTCGCCACTACGCACACGTAGACTGCCCGGGCCACGCCGACTATGTTAAAAACATGATCACCGGTGCTGCTCAGATGGATGGCGCGATCCTGGTTGTTGCTGCGACTGACGGCCCGATGCCGCAGACTCGTGAGCACATCCTGCTGGGTCGTCAGGTAGGCGTTCCGTACATCATCGTGTTCCTGAACAAATGCGACATGGTTGATGACGAAGAGCTGCTGGAGCTGGTTGAAATGGAAGTCCGTGAGCTGCTGTCTCAGTACGACTTCCCGGGCGACGACACGCCGATCGTTCGTGGTTCCGCTCTGAAAGCGCTGGAAGGCGAAGCAGACTGGGAAGCGAAAATCATCGAACTGGCTGGCTACCTGGATTCTTACATCCCGGAACCAGAGCGTGCGATTGACAAGCCGTTCCTGCTGCCGATCGAAGACGTATTCTCCATCTCCGGTCGTGGTACCGTTGTTACCGGTCGTGTAGAGCGCGGTATCATCAAAGTGGGCGAAGAAGTTGAAATCGTTGGTATCAAAGAGACTGCGAAGTCTACCTGTACTGGCGTTGAAATGTTCCGCAAACTGCTGGACGAAGGCCGTGCTGGTGAGAACGTTGGTGTTCTGCTGCGTGGTATCAAACGTGAAGAAATCGAACGTGGTCAGGTACTGGCTATCTATCAAGCCGCACACCAAGTTCGAATCTGAAGTGTATATTCTGTCCAAAGACGAAGGCGGCCGTCATACTCCGTTCTTCAAAGGCTACCGTCCGCAGTTCTACTTCCGTACAACTGACGTGACTGGCACCATCGAACTGCCGGAAGGCGTAGAGATGGTAATGCCGGGCGACAACATCAAAATGGTTGTTACCCTGATTCACCCGATCGCGATGGACGATGGTCTGCGTTTCGCAATCCGTGAAGGCGGCCGTACCGTTGGCGCGGGCGTGGTAGCAAAAGTTCTCGGCTAATCGCTGATAACATTTGACGCAATGCGCAATAAAAGGGCATCATTTGATGCCCTTTTTGCACGCTTTCGAACCAGAACCTGGCTCATCAGTGATTTTTTTTGCCATAATCATTGCTGAGACAGGCTCTGTAGAGGGCGTTAAGTCCGAAACGCAGCAGAGCATTTCGGTTTGGTTGCCTCGCTCTCGCGGGGCAAAATTATTTGTCTGAATTCTTGTGACAGGTTGGTTTATGAGTGCGAATACCGAAGCTCAAGGGAGCGGGCGCGGCCTGGAAGCGATGAAGTGGGTGATCGTTGCTGCGCTGCTGATTGTGGCCATCGTAGGCAACTTCCTTTATCGTGACATTATGCTGGCGGTGCGTGCGCTGGCTGTAGTGATTCTGATCGCTGCTGCCGGTGGCGTCGCGCTGTTAACCACTAAAGGTAAGGCGACCGTCGCCTTCGCCCGCGAAGCGAGAACCGAAGTCCGCAAGGTTATCTGGCCAACTCGCCAGGAAACGCTGCACACCACGCTGATTGTTGCTGCGGTTACTGCGGTAATGTCACTGATCCTGTGGGGACTGGATGGTATTCTGGTTCGCCTGGTATCCTTTATCACTGGCCTGAGGTTCTGAGATGTCTGAAGCTCCTAAAAAACGTTGGTACGTCGTTCAGGCGTTTTCCGGTTTTGAAGGTCGCGTAGCTACCTCGTTGCGTGAACATATCAAATTACACAATATGGAAGAGTTGTTTGGCGAAGTCATGGTGCCGACCGAAGAAGTGGTCGAGATCCGTGGTGGCCAGCGCCGCAAGAGCGAGCGCAAATTCTTCCCGGGTTACGTTCTGGTCCAGATGGTAATGAACGACGCAAGCTGGCACCTGGTGCGCAGCGTACCGCGCGTGATGGGCTTTATCGGCGGTACTTCTGACCGTCCGGCACCGATCAGCGACAAAGAAGTTGATGCGATCATGAATCGCCTGCAGCAGGTTGGCGATAAGCCGCGTCCGAAAACGCTGTTCGAGCCGGGCGAAATGGTTCGCGTCAGCGACGGTCCGTTTGCTGACTTTAACGGCGTGGTTGAAGAAGTTGACTACGAGAAGTCTCGTCTGAAGGTCTCTGTTTCTATCTTCGGTCGTGCGACTCCGGTTGAACTGGACTTTGCTCAGGTAGAGAAAGCCTAACCGGCGATCAAAAAAGCAGCGATTTAATCGTTGCATGAGGCGCGAAATTGACATACAATTTCGCGCCTTTTGTTTTTATGGGTCTGATTCCCATAAAGCGATATTTATCACGGGGAGCCTTTTCAGGCGCTACACCCAAACGAGGAAATTTAAATGGCTAAGAAAGTACAAGCCTACGTCAAGCTGCAGGTTGCAGCTGGTATGGCAAACCCGAGTCCGCCGGTTGGTCCAGCACTGGGTCAGCAGGGTGTGAACATCATGGAATTCTGCAAAGCGTTCAACGCCAAAACTGAATCCATGGAAAAAGGTCTGCCGATTCCGGTTGTTATTACCGTTTACGCTGACCGTTCTTTCACTTTCGTTACCAAAACTCCGCCGGCAGCAGTTCTGCTGAAAAAAGCGGCTGGTATCAAGTCTGGTTCCGGTAAACCGAACAAAGACAAAGTTGGTAAAATTTCCCGCGCTCAGCTGCAGGAAATCGCGCAGACCAAAGCTGCCGACATGACTGGTTCCGACATTGAAGCGATGACTCGCTCCATTGAAGGTACTGCACGTTCCATGGGCCTGGTAGTGGAGGACTAAGAAATGGCTAAACTGACCAAGCGCATGTCCGTGATTCGTGACAAAGTTGATGCGACCAAACAGTACGACATCAACGAAGCCATCTCTCTGCTGAAAGAACTGGCTACTGCTAAGTTCGTTGAAAGCGTAGACGTTGCCGTTAACCTCGGCATCGACGCGCGTAAATCTGACCAGAACGTCCGTGGCGCGACTGTACTGCCGCACGGTACTGGCCGTTCCGTTCGCGTAGCCGTATTTGCCCAGGGCCCGAACGCTGAAGCTGCTAAAGCTGCAGGCGCCGAGCTGGTAGGTATGGAAGATCTGGCTGACCAGATCAAAAAAGGCGAAATGAACTTTGACGTTGTTATTGCTTCTCCGGATGCAATGCGCGTTGTTGGCCAGCTGGGCCAGGTTCTGGGTCCACGCGGCCTGATGCCAAACCCGAAAGTGGGTACCGTTACTCCGAACGTTGCTGAAGCTGTTAAGAACGCTAAAGCAGGTCAGGTTCGTTATCGTAACGACAAAAACGGCATCATCCACACCACCATCGGTAAAGTGGACTTTGACGCTGACAAACTGAAAGAAAACCTGGAAGCTCTGCTGGTTGCGCTGAAAAAAGCAAAACCGACTCAGGCTAAAGGCGTGTACATCAAGAAAGTTAGCATCTCCACCACCATGGGTGCTGGTGTTGCCGTTGATCAGGCTGGTCTGAGCGCTTCTGCGAACTAAGATTAGCTTTACGTGGGCGGTGGATTTGTCTACAATTCTACCCCCACGATTCTGTCAATAAGACAGACGCTATGCGAGTCATTTGAATTGTAGCAAGGCAGCAATCGAGTGAATCACCGGGAGTGTAGTTAACTACATGACCGGTGTGAGCGAGAGCAGCTAACGCCGCTGCGGTTCGAAGGACGAAGTCATAGGAAGAATTTGTTCGTTGGAGCCTGGCCTATCCAGGCCTCCGTCGAAGACCGCAGGTGTTTCGTCAGAAACTTAATCCCCTGCGTAGACGGTGACAGAACGCTAAGATTATTTTTTGGATACTCTGGCTTGTTTCTGCTCACCGTATTAAAGACGCTCTTTCGTTGGAAAGAGTGAAGTGAGTTCCAGAGCATAAGCTCTGGCAAACATCCAGGAGCAAAGCTAATGGCTTTAAATCTTCAAGACAAACAAGCGATTGTTGCTGAAGTCAGCGAAGTAGCCAAAGGTGCGCTGTCTGCAGTAGTTGCGGATTCCCGTGGCGTTACTGTGGATAAAATGACTGAACTGCGTAAAGCAGGTCGTGAAGCTGGCGTTTACATGCGTGTTGTTCGTAACACCCTGCTGCGCCGCGTCGTTGAAGGTACTCAGTTTGAGTGCCTGAAAGACACGTTTGTTGGTCCGACCCTGATTGCATACTCTATGGAACACCCGGGCGCTGCTGCTCGTCTGTTCAAAGAGTTCGCGAAAGCGAATGCAAAATTTGAGGTCAAAGCTGCAGCCTTTGAAGGTGAGCTGATCCCGGCGTCGCAAATCGACCGCCTGGCAACTCTGCCGACCTACGAAGAAGCAATTGCACGCCTGATGGCAACCATGAAAGAAGCTTCGGCTGGCAAACTGGTTCGCACTCTGGCTGCTGTACGCGATGCGAAAGAAGCTGCTTAATCGCAGTTATCTTTATAAAGCGCTCGCTTACGTATAAACTTATTCTGATATTCAGGAACAATTTAAATGTCTATCACTAAAGATCAAATCATTGAAGCAGTATCCGCTATGTCCGTAATGGACGTTGTTGAGCTGATCTCTGCAATGGAAGAAAAATTCGGTGTTTCCGCTGCTGCTGCTGTAGCTGTAGCTGCTGGCCCGGCTGAAGCTGCTGAAGAAAAAACTGAATTCGACGTAATTCTGAAAGCTGCAGGCGCTAACAAAGTTGCTGTTATCAAAGCAGTACGTAGCGCAACTGGCCTGGGTCTGAAAGAAGCTAAAGACCTGGTAGAATCTGCACCGGCTGCACTGAAAGAAGGCATCAGCAAAGACGACGCTGAAGCTCTGAAAAAATCTCTGGAAGAAGCTGGCGCTGAAGTTGAAGTCAAATAAGCCAAC
This sequence comes from Klebsiella sp. X13, assembly GCF_003323835.1. Taxonomy (NCBI): domain Bacteria; kingdom Pseudomonadati; phylum Pseudomonadota; class Gammaproteobacteria; order Enterobacterales; family Enterobacteriaceae; genus Klebsiella; species Klebsiella sp. X13. The sequence continues at coordinate 5,149,995 of NZ_CP030874.1, read as the reverse complement.
CCTTCCGGTTGCAGCCTGAGAAATCAGGCTGAGGCTGGTGACTTTTTGGTCACCAGCCTTTTTGCGCTGTAAGGCACCAGTAGCGTTTCACGCTGTTTGACTACTGGGTTGTCCTTTCAATGCTTGTTTCTATAGACGACTTAATATACTGCGACAGGTCAGGGCCCCTGAGCTGTGTAAATCGCAACGAAATGGTTTAAGCGTGATAGAAACAGGCATTGCGGAAAGTGTTCCATTTTCCGGTCCACAAAATAGTGTTGCATAAAAAACTGCCTTATTTGGGCAGACGGGTCGACTTGTCAGCGAGCTGAGGAACCCTATGGTTTACTCCTATACCGAGAAAAAACGTATTCGTAAGGATTTTGGTAAACGTCCGCAGGTTCTGGACATACCTTATCTCCTTTCCATCCAGCTTGACTCGTTTCAGAAGTTTATCGAGCAAGATCCTGAAGGGCAGTACGGTCTGGAAGCAGCTTTCCGTTCCGTGTTCCCGATTAAAAGCTACAGCGGTAACTCTGAGCTGCAATACGTCAGCTACCGTCTGGGCGAACCTGTTTTTGATGTTAAAGAATGTCAGATCCGTGGCGTGACCTACTCGGCACCGCTGCGCGTTAAACTGCGTCTGGTGATCTACGAGCGTGAAGCGCCGGAAGGCACCGTTAAAGACATTAAAGAACAAGAAGTCTACATGGGCGAAATTCCGCTCATGACCGACAACGGTACCTTTGTTATCAACGGTACTGAACGTGTTATCGTTTCTCAGCTGCACCGTAGCCCGGGCGTCTTCTTTGACTCTGACAAAGGTAAGACTCACTCTTCCGGTAAGGTCCTGTATAACGCACGTATTATTCCTTACCGCGGTTCCTGGCTGGACTTCGAGTTCGATCCGAAAGACAACCTGTTTGTCCGTATCGACCGTCGTCGTAAGCTGCCGGCCACCATCATCCTGCGCGCGCTGAATTACACCACTGAGCAGATCCTTGACCTGTTCTTCGAGAAAGTGGTCTTTGAAATTCGCGACAACAAGCTGCAGATGGAACTGGTTCCGGAGCGTCTGCGCGGTGAAACGGCTTCCTTCGACATCGAAGCGAACGGCAAAGTCTACGTCGAGAAAGCCCGTCGCATTACCGCTCGCCATATCCGTCAGCTGGAAAAAGACGATATCAAGCATATCGAAGTTCCGGTGGAATATATTGCGGGTAAAGTTGCGGCCAAAGATTATATCGATGAAGCTACTGGCGAACTGATCTGCCCGGCGAACATGGAGCTGAGCCTGGATCTGCTGGCGAAGCTGAGCCAGTCCGGTCACAAGCGCATCGAGACTCTGTTCACCAACGATCTGGACCACGGTCCGTACATTTCTGAAACTGTACGCGTCGACCCAACTAACGATCGTCTGAGCGCGCTGGTTGAAATCTACCGCATGATGCGCCCGGGTGAGCCGCCGACTCGTGAAGCGGCTGAAAGCCTGTTTGAGAACCTGTTCTTCTCCGAAGACCGCTACGATCTGTCTGCGGTAGGTCGTATGAAGTTCAACCGTTCTCTGCTGCGTGACGAAATCGAAGGTTCCGGTATCCTGAGCAAAGACGACATCATCGAAGTGATGAAGAAGCTCATCGATATCCGTAACGGTAAAGGCGAAGTCGATGATATCGACCACCTCGGCAACCGTCGTATCCGTTCCGTAGGCGAAATGGCGGAAAACCAGTTCCGCGTTGGCCTGGTACGTGTTGAGCGTGCGGTGAAAGAGCGTCTGTCTCTGGGCGATCTGGATACCCTGATGCCTCAGGATATGATCAACGCCAAGCCGATTTCTGCGGCAGTGAAAGAGTTCTTTGGTTCCAGCCAGCTGTCACAGTTTATGGACCAGAACAACCCGCTGTCCGAGATTACGCACAAACGTCGTATCTCCGCACTCGGCCCAGGCGGCCTGACCCGCGAACGTGCGGGCTTTGAAGTTCGAGACGTACACCCGACTCACTACGGTCGCGTATGTCCAATCGAAACGCCTGAAGGTCCGAACATCGGTCTGATCAACTCCCTGTCCGTGTACGCACAGACTAACGAATACGGCTTCCTCGAGACTCCGTATCGTAAAGTGACCGACGGTGTTGTGACCGACGAAATTCACTACCTGTCTGCTATCGAAGAAGGCAACTACGTTATCGCTCAGGCGAACTCCAACCTGGATGACGAAGGCCACTTTGTAGAAGACCTGGTTACCTGCCGTAGCAAAGGCGAATCCAGCTTGTTCAGCCGCGATCAGGTTGACTACATGGACGTTTCCACCCAGCAGGTGGTTTCTGTCGGTGCGTCGCTGATCCCGTTCCTGGAACACGATGACGCCAACCGTGCATTGATGGGTGCGAACATGCAACGTCAGGCGGTTCCGACTCTGCGCGCTGATAAGCCGCTGGTGGGTACCGGTATGGAACGTGCTGTTGCCGTTGACTCCGGTGTTACTGCAGTTGCTAAACGTGGCGGTACCGTACAGTACGTCGATGCATCCCGTATCGTTATCAAAGTTAACGAAGACGAGATGTACCCGGGCGAAGCAGGTATCGACATCTATAACCTGACCAAGTACACCCGTTCTAACCAGAACACCTGCATCAACCAGATGCCTTGCGTGTCCTTGGGTGAGCCAATTGAGCGCGGCGACGTGCTGGCAGACGGTCCGTCCACCGACCTCGGTGAACTGGCTCTCGGTCAGAACATGCGCGTAGCGTTCATGCCGTGGAACGGCTACAACTTCGAAGACTCCATCCTCGTCTCCGAGCGTGTGGTTCAGGAAGATCGTTTCACCACGATTCATATTCAGGAACTGGCCTGTGTGTCCCGTGACACCAAGCTGGGGCCGGAAGAGATCACCGCTGATATCCCGAACGTGGGTGAAGCTGCGCTCTCTAAACTGGATGAATCCGGTATCGTTTACATCGGTGCAGAAGTGACCGGCGGCGACATTCTGGTTGGTAAGGTCACGCCGAAAGGTGAAACCCAGCTGACGCCAGAAGAGAAACTGCTGCGTGCGATCTTCGGCGAGAAAGCGTCTGACGTTAAAGACTCTTCTCTGCGCGTACCAAACGGTGTTTCCGGTACTGTTATCGACGTTCAGGTCTTCACCCGCGATGGCGTGGAAAAAGACAAACGTGCGCTGGAAATCGAAGAGATGCAGCTGAAGCAGGCCAAAAAAGACCTGTCTGAAGAACTGCAGATCCTCGAAGCTGGCCTGTTTGGTCGTATCTACGCGGTGCTGGTTGCCGGTGGTGTTGAAGCTGAGAAGCTCGACAAGCTGCCGCGCGATCGCTGGCTGGAACTGGGCCTGACCGACGAAGAGAAACAAAATCAGCTGGAACAGCTGGCTGAGCAGTACGACGAACTGAAACACGAGTTCGAGAAAAAACTCGAAGCGAAACGCCGCAAAATCACTCAGGGCGACGATCTGGCACCGGGCGTGCTGAAGATTGTTAAAGTGTATCTGGCCGTTAAACGTCAGATTCAGCCGGGTGACAAAATGGCAGGTCGTCACGGTAACAAGGGTGTTATTTCTAAGATCAACCCGATCGAAGATATGCCTTACGATGAAAACGGTACGCCGGTCGACATCGTACTGAACCCGCTGGGCGTACCATCTCGTATGAACATCGGTCAGATTCTGGAAACCCACCTGGGTATGGCTGCGAAAGGTATCGGTGAGAAAATCAACGCGATGCTCAAACAGCAGCAGGAAGTCGCCAAACTGCGCGAGTTCATCCAGAAAGCGTATGACCTGGGTACCGATGTTCGTCAGAAGGTCGATCTGAATACCTTCACCGATGATGAAGTTCTGCGTCTTGCTGAAAACCTGAAAAAAGGTATGCCGATCGCAACGCCGGTCTTCGACGGTGCGAAAGAGTCTGAAATCAAGGAACTGTTACAGCTGGGTGGCCTGCCGACTTCCGGTCAGATCACTCTGTTCGACGGTCGTACCGGTGAGCAATTCGAGCGCCAGGTTACCGTTGGCTACATGTACATGCTGAAACTGAACCACCTGGTTGATGACAAAATGCATGCGCGTTCTACCGGTTCTTACAGCCTGGTTACTCAGCAGCCGCTGGGTGGTAAGGCTCAGTTCGGTGGTCAGCGCTTCGGTGAGATGGAAGTGTGGGCGCTGGAAGCTTATGGCGCGGCATACACCCTGCAGGAAATGCTCACCGTTAAGTCTGATGACGTCAACGGTCGTACCAAGATGTATAAAAACATCGTGGACGGCAACCATCAGATGGAACCGGGCATGCCGGAATCCTTCAACGTACTGTTGAAAGAGATTCGCTCGCTGGGCATCAACATCGAACTGGAAGACGAGTAACTCTCGCTCAAACAGGTCACTGGTGCCGGGGTAACCCCCGGCGCCAGATTGTGCTAACTCCGACGGGAGCAAATCCGTGAAAGACTTATTAAAGTTTCTGAAAGCGCAAACTAAAACCGAAGAGTTTGATGCGATCAAAATTGCTCTGGCATCGCCAGACATGATCCGTTCATGGTCTTTTGGTGAAGTTAAAAAGCCGGAAACCATTAACTACCGTACGTTCAAACCAGAGCGTGACGGCCTTTTCTGCGCCCGTATCTTTGGGCCGGTAAAAGATTACGAGTGCCTGTGCGGTAAGTACAAGCGCCTGAAACACCGTGGTGTTATCTGTGAGAAGTGCGGCGTTGAAGTGACCCAGACCAAAGTGCGTCGTGAGCGCATGGGCCACATCGAACTGGCCTCTCCGACCGCCCACATTTGGTTCCTGAAATCGCTGCCGTCCCGTATCGGCCTGCTGCTGGATATGCCGCTGCGCGATATCGAACGTGTTCTGTACTTCGAATCCTATGTGGTTATCGAAGGCGGGATGACCAACCTGGAACGTAATCAGATCCTGACTGAAGAGCAGTATCTGGATGCGCTGGAAGAGTTTGGTGACGAATTCGATGCGAAGATGGGTGCGGAAGCTATTCAGGCCCTGCTGAAAAGCATGGATCTGGAGCAAGAGTGCGAGCAGCTGCGTGAAGAGCTGAACGAAACTAACTCCGAAACCAAACGTAAAAAGCTGACCAAGCGTATCAAGCTGCTGGAAGCGTTCGTTCAGTCTGGCAACAAGCCGGAGTGGATGATCCTGACCGTTCTGCCGGTTCTGCCGCCAGATCTGCGTCCGCTGGTACCGCTGGATGGTGGTCGTTTCGCGACTTCTGACCTGAACGATCTGTATCGTCGCGTCATTAACCGTAACAACCGTCTGAAACGTCTGCTGGATCTGGCTGCGCCGGATATCATCGTACGCAACGAAAAACGTATGCTGCAGGAAGCGGTTGATGCCCTGCTGGATAACGGTCGTCGCGGTCGTGCGATCACCGGTTCTAACAAGCGTCCTCTGAAATCTTTGGCCGACATGATCAAAGGTAAACAGGGTCGTTTCCGTCAGAACCTGCTCGGTAAGCGTGTTGACTACTCCGGTCGTTCTGTTATCACCGTAGGTCCATACCTGCGTCTGCATCAGTGCGGTCTGCCGAAGAAAATGGCGCTGGAGCTGTTCAAACCGTTCATTTACGGCAAGCTGGAACTGCGTGGCCTGGCCACCACCATCAAAGCCGCGAAGAAAATGGTTGAGCGCGAAGAAGCGGTTGTCTGGGATATCCTGGACGAAGTTATCCGCGAACACCCGGTACTGCTGAACCGTGCACCAACCCTGCACCGTTTGGGTATCCAGGCATTTGAACCGGTACTGATCGAAGGTAAAGCTATCCAGCTGCACCCGCTGGTTTGTGCGGCCTATAACGCCGACTTCGATGGTGACCAGATGGCTGTTCACGTACCGCTGACGCTGGAAGCCCAGCTCGAAGCGCGTGCGCTGATGATGTCTACCAACAACATCCTGTCCCCGGCGAACGGCGAACCAATCATCGTTCCGTCTCAGGACGTTGTACTGGGTCTGTACTACATGACCCGTGACTGTGTTAACGCCAAAGGCGAAGGCATGGTGCTGACTGGCCCGAAAGAAGCGGAGCGTATTTATCGCGCCGGTCTGGCCTCTCTGCATGCGCGCGTTAAAGTGCGTATCACCGAATACGAAAAAGATGAAAACGGCCAGTTCGTTGCGAAAACCAGCCTGAAAGACACGACCGTTGGCCGTGCGATTCTGTGGATGATCGTGCCGAAAGGTCTGCCGTTCTCTATCGTGAACCAGGCGCTGGGTAAGAAAGCCATCTCTAAGATGCTGAATACCTGCTACCGTATTCTGGGCCTGAAACCGACCGTTATTTTTGCGGACCAGACGATGTACACCGGCTTTGCTTATGCAGCGCGTTCAGGTGCATCCGTTGGTATTGATGACATGGTCATCCCGGAGAAAAAACACGAGATCATCTCTGAGGCGGAAGCCGAAGTTGCTGAGATCCAGGAACAGTTCCAGTCCGGTCTGGTTACCGCGGGCGAACGCTATAACAAAGTTATCGATATCTGGGCTGCGGCGAACGATCGTGTATCCAAAGCGATGATGGATAACCTGCAAACCGAAACCGTGATTAACCGTGACGGCGTCGAAGAGCAGCAGGTTTCCTTCAACAGCATCTACATGATGGCCGACTCCGGTGCGCGTGGTTCTGCGGCACAGATTCGTCAGCTGGCGGGTATGCGTGGTCTGATGGCGAAGCCGGATGGCTCCATCATCGAAACGCCAATCACCGCGAACTTCCGTGAAGGTCTGAACGTACTCCAGTACTTCATCTCTACTCACGGTGCGCGTAAAGGTCTGGCGGATACCGCACTGAAAACAGCGAACTCCGGTTACCTGACCCGTCGTCTGGTTGACGTTGCCCAGGATCTGGTTGTCACTGAAGATGACTGTGGCACCCTGGAAGGCATCACCATGACCCCGGTTATCGAGGGTGGCGATGTTAAAGAGCCGCTGCGCGATCGCGTACTGGGTCGTGTGACCGCTGAAGACGTTCTGAAGCCGGGTACCGCGGACATTCTGGTTCCACGCAACACGCTGCTGCACGAGCACTGGTGTGACCTGCTGGAAGAGAACTCCGTTGACTCCGTCAAAGTGCGTTCCGTTGTATCCTGTGACACCGACTTTGGTGTATGTGCGCACTGCTACGGTCGTGACCTGGCGCGTGGCCACATCATCAACAAAGGTGAAGCAATCGGCGTTATCGCGGCACAGTCCATCGGTGAGCCGGGTACACAGCTGACGATGCGTACGTTCCACATCGGTGGTGCGGCATCTCGTGCGGCTGCTGAATCCAGCATTCAGGTGAAAAACAAGGGTAGCATCAAGCTGTCTAACGCCAAGTCGGTTGTGAACTCCGCTGGCAAGCTGGTTGTGACCTCGCGTAACACCGAACTGAAGCTGATCGACGAATTCGGTCGTACTAAAGAAAGCTATAAAGTGCCTTACGGCGCCGTTATGGCGAAAGGCGATGGCGAGCAGGTTGCCGGCGGTGAAACCGTGGCAAACTGGGATCCGCACACCATGCCGGTTATCTCTGAAGTTAGTGGTTTCATCCGCTTTACTGACATGATTGACGGCCAGACCATTACCCGTCAGACCGACGAATTAACCGGTCTGTCATCCCTGGTTGTTCTGGATTCTGCAGAACGTACCGCGGGCGGTAAAGATCTGCGTCCAGCGCTGAAAATTGTTGATGCACAGGGCAACGACGTTCTGATCCCAGGTACCGATATGCCTGCTCAGTACTTCCTGCCGGGCAAAGCGATTGTCCAGCTGGAAGATGGCGTACAGATCAGTGCGGGTGACGCTCTGGCGCGTATTCCTCAGGAATCCAGCGGTACCAAGGACATCACCGGTGGTCTGCCGCGCGTTGCGGACCTGTTCGAAGCACGTCGTCCGAAAGAGCCGGCTATCCTGGCGGAAATCAGCGGTATCATTTCCTTCGGTAAAGAAACCAAAGGCAAACGTCGTCTGGTTATCACTCCGTTAGACGGCAGCGATCCGTACGAAGAGATGATTCCGAAATGGCGTCAGCTGAACGTGTTCGAAGGTGAACGTGTAGAACGTGGTGATGTGGTTTCCGACGGTCCGGAAGCACCGCACGACATTCTGCGTCTTCGTGGCGTACACGCGGTAACGCGTTATATCACCAACGAAGTACAGGACGTTTACCGTCTGCAAGGCGTTAAGATTAACGATAAGCACATCGAAGTTATCGTTCGTCAGATGCTGCGCAAAGCGACCATCGAAAGCGCAGGTAGCTCCGACTTCCTGGAAGGCGAACAGGTTGAATACTCCCGCGTCAAGATTGCTAACCGCGATCTGGAAGCGAACGGCAAAGTGGCGGCGACTTACTCCCGCGACCTGCTGGGTATCACCAAAGCGTCTCTGGCAACCGAGTCGTTCATCTCTGCCGCATCGTTCCAGGAGACCACGCGTGTCCTGACCGAAGCAGCCGTTGCGGGCAAACGCGACGAACTGCGCGGCCTGAAAGAGAACGTTATCGTCGGTCGTCTGATCCCGGCGGGTACCGGCTATGCGTACCACCAGGATCGTATGCGCCGCCGCGCCGCGGGCGAACAGCCTGCAGCACCTCAGGTGAGCGTGGAAGAAGCTTCTGCTAACCTGGCAGAACTGCTGAACGCAGGTCTGGGCGGTTCCGACAACGATTAATCGTTGACGCTACGCTTAAAAAGCCAGTCAGGTCTCCTGACTGGCTTTTTTATTATCCCGACATCTGCCACGATAATATCCGCTTCCGTCCCCTCATAATGAATTACATTCCATTAATATTTCCCCCTCAATTAAGCAGCAAACAATTCATATAAAAGTTGGCTGGCTGTTTTTTCTTAATACCCACACTTATTGATGGGTAAAAATTCTACACGTATCAAAAAATCAGCAAATCAAAGGCGATATAGTCAAAAAGTCCAATTAATCATGTGATTACTTTTTCTTTTATCTTCGGGTTCATAAAGCCGAGGAGGGCGGTTTATACCCGTAAAACGCGATGCGGGAGATGGCTAAATAATACGGCAGCAGAAGATAAGTCTTTTGATTTTCATAGCCAGGGGCTGGGGGATGCATGGAATTCGCAATACAACTCATCATTATCTTAATTTGTCTCTTTTATGGTGCCAGAAAGGGCGGTATCGCACTGGGTCTTTTAGGCGGTATCGGGCTGGTTATTTTGGTCTTTGTCTTTCATCTTCAGCCGGGTAAGCCACCGGTTGATGTGATGCTGGTGATTATTGCGGTTGTTGCCGCTTCGGCGACGCTTCAGGCTTCCGGCGGGTTAGATGTGATGCTGCAGATCGCTGAGAAACTTCTGCGGCGCAATCCAAAATATGTCTCCATTGTGGCTCCTTTCGTCACCTGTACGCTGACCATTCTTTGCGGCACCGGCCACGTGGTTTATACGATTTTGCCGATTATTTATGACGTCGCTATCAAGAACAATATTCGTCCCGAGCGCCCGATGGCGGCCAGCTCCATTGGCGCACAGATGGGGATTATCGCCAGTCCGGTGTCCGTAGCGGTGGTGTCACTGGTGGCGATGCTGGGCAACTTTACCTTCAACGGTAAGCATCTCGAATTTCTCGATCTGCTGGCTATTACCATTCCCTCTACGCTGCTGGGGATTCTGGCAATCGGTATTTTTAGCTGGTTTCGCGGTAAAGACTTAGATAAAGACGACGCGTTTCAGGCTTTCATCTCAACGCCGGAAAACCGTCATTATGTTTATGGCGATACGGCAACGCTGCTGGATCGAAAACTGCCGACCAGTAACTGGGTCGCCATGTGGATCTTCCTGGCGTCGATTGCCGTGGTTGCCGTTCTGGGGGCCTTCTCCGAACTGCGCCCGGCATTCAACGGCAAGCCGCTGTCGATGGTACTGGTGATTCAGATGTTCATGCTGCTCTCCGGCGCACTCATCATCATCATCACCAAAACTAACCCGGCGTCGATTTCTAAGAATGAGGTTTTCCGCTCGGGGATGATCGCCATTGTGGCGGTGTACGGTATTGCCTGGATGGCGGAAACGATGTTCGGCGCGCACATGACGGAGATTAAAGGCGTGCTCGGCGAAATGGTGAAGGAGTATCCGTGGGCCTATGCCATCGTACTGCTGCTGGTCTCCAAGTTTGTCAATTCCCAGGCCGCAGCGCTGGCGGCGATTGTCCCGGTGGCGCTGGCGATTGGCGTCGATCCGGCCTACATTGTCGCCTCCGCGCCAGCCTGCTATGGCTATTATATTCTGCCAACCTACCCGAGCGACCTGGCGGCGATTCAGTTCGATCGCTCAGGGACGACGCATATCGGCCGCTTTGTGATTAACCATAGCTTTATTCTGCCGGGGCTCATTGGCGTCAGCGTTTCGTGCGTGTTTGGCTGGGTCTTCGCCGCGCTTTACGGCTTCTTGTAATAAAAAAAGCAGGTGCCTGGCGGGCACCTGCTATTCACTGCATTTATTGACTACGCGGTGCGACGATACAGTTCAATCATATCGGTTGCCAGATCCTGTATCACCATGGCATTCATCAGATGATCCTGGGAGTGAACGGTAATCAGGTTCACCGGCAGCTTACCTGTGCCTTCATCGAGACCGATGAGCTGGGTCTGGATTTTATGCGCATGCTTCACAAACTCATGTGATTCTGCCATTGCCTGCTCAGAAGCCGCAAAATCACCTTTGCGGGCCAGCTGCAGAGCCGTTAATGCCGAACTGCGGGCAGAACCCGCATTCACCAACAGCTCCATAATGATCGTTTCTAAATCTTCCATGACTTACTCCATCAACTTCAGGGCTTTATCGAGAACAGCATCGCCTTTCATCATGCCGTAATCCATCATATCGATAACGGCGACTTTTTTACCAAACGGGTCGGCCAGCGCCTGGAGCTTAGCTTGCTCGTACTTCACCTGAGGACCGAGCAGGATAATATCGGCAGTAGCAAGATTATCTTTAAACTCGGCAACCGGTACGGCTTTGATGGAGACTTCCACACCTTTCTGTTGTGCCGCGGCCTGCATGCGTTGAACCAGCATGCTGGTGGACATTCCAGCGGCGCAGCATAAAACGATATTCTTCATAGTTGATGGCCCTTATGTTCCCTTGATGCATCATCTTTATCGCGGGCCGACAGACACGACAACCGCTTTGCCGTGATTGTGTGTAAGGCATCACAAAATAATGAAACCGGTTTCGGTTTTAGGGTTGGAAACAGTAAAATCCGGGCTGACGGGCCTGCAGATGCAGGTGGTTTTAAGCGCGGACGATACGGTTTTTGCCCTGCTGCTTGGCTTTATAAAGCGCTTCATCAACGCTCACCACTAGCTGCTCCAGAGGCTCCATATTCCATTCGCCCAGGCCCGCGCTGAAGGTTACCATCAGTCCTTCTTCACGCCAGGTGCGTTGGGCAATGTTGAGTCGCCAGCTTTCCAGTATCGCCGGCGCATTGGCAATATGCTCGCCGGTGAAAATCACGGCAAACTCTTCGCCGCCATAGCGGTAGAGTGAAATATTCTGAGGTTGCAGGATTTGCAGTCCTTCACGTGCGACGTTGCGTAAAACAATATCGCCGTTGAGGTGACCCCAGGTGTCGTTAATCGATTTGAAGTTATCGATATCGACCAGGGCCAGCGCGAAAGGTTGATGATCGTTCATTAGCGCGGCGGTATCGCTGTCGAAGGCGCGGCGGTTTTTACAGCCGGTGAGCGCATCGATGGTAGCCTGGCGGACATAGATCAGTTCGCGCTGTTTATTACTTTCGATGGCTTTACTCAGCATCGCTTCCAGCCGCGGAGCACGGTTAACGTCGCCGGTTTTAATCGCGTTGATGATATTCATCAGCACCGTGTGGGATGCGTGGCGCAGATAGAGGCCAAAGAGAATAATCACAATGGCGGCCAGGGCAAACCCCCAAAGCACGATATCGGTTTCATACCGGGTTAAATCGACCAGCGTGGTGTTATCCACGCGGTAGATGACAAACCAGTCTGGATTGGTGAACGAATAATAGTAATACCAGATGCCCTTTTTCTCGTCATACAGCTGACCCTCGGCGCTGGTCATTTTGTCCATGAGATCGTCGCGGACATAGGGTTTAAAAAGCGCGCCGGTATCCGGATGGAGTACGACTTTCCCGTCGCGCTGCACGACGAAAAACTCGCCCTGAACAGGTGCGACCATCTGGCGTAAAGCGTATCCCATTGAGGTCAGATCCAGATGAAATGCGAGGCTGCCTTTGAGCCGGCCTTCCGGTGAGATGACCGGTTTATAGAGCGTAATGGTCGGATGCTGTGTAAAGAAATCCAGATAGGGACTGGTATAGTGGCTGAACGTGCTGGCCTCCGCCTGTTTGATAAACCACGGTCTGGACTTCGGATCGAAGGCGCGGCTGTTATCATTTTCCAGCACTTCAGGCGCCCGGAGGTAATGGCCCTGGGTATCCGCCAGCGAAATAGAAGAGACGGTTGGCATCAGCTCCTGCAGCTGCATTAATTCCTGCAACCCACTTTGCGGATCGATATTAATGGCCTGATTTAACTTATCGTTGTTCGCAAAGAACTTGGTTGCCCTGGCGAGGATATAATCATTTCCACGCAGCAGCGATTCCGTATAGTTCACGGCCAGGTTATGGGTGAAATTGCGATTAACGTGGTGATAGTCCTCGAGAAAGTTCTGTCTCTGCGTCGTGGTGACGAATACGGCGATCAGCAAAAAGCTGAGTAAAATCCCGGCAAAGCCAATAAGAATTGGCATAGTAAAAGAGAGCTTTCTACTGTGACGAGCCATGTGTTTTAAATCGTTCCAGAAGGTTTTTTCCATGGGAAGAAGCGCAGGATTAGTCGCAATGCCTGGCAAGCGAATCAGATGTTGCCTGGTTAATTATAACTGTGGCCAGCGGGAGGATGGGATTTATCTTCGATCGTGAGAGCTATGAATGCGATGAAGCAGGGCGAAAATGAGGAAGAGAAGTTTCGCCCTGGTCAGCATCCGCTGCTGACCAGGGCAGAATAGAGAAACGGAAATATGACCACAATCTCCCGTTTCTCTCATTACGATCGTCCACGAAGAACGTTTACGACGTTACATTCCTCATCATGATGAGCGGGAAGCGCGTCCCAGCCAGCTATCCCAGTCTTTCCATACCGGCTGCAGTCCGCTGGCTACCAGCGCGCTGGCAACCTCTTCCGGGCGACGGTCATCGTGAGGCGCGAACTGCTCCAGCTCCGGATGGTTATCGGCATACCCGCCGGGCTGCGTTTTCGAAAATGCACTGACGTTGTTGATGGCCAGCGGGATCACCCGATCGCGGAACCAGGGGGATTCACGGGTGGAAAGCGAGAGCTCCACTTCCGGGGCCAGCAGGCGGAAGGCGCAAATGGTTTGCACCAGCTGCCGTTCATCCATTAATGAGGCGGGCTCGATGCCCCCGGCGCAAGGGCGTAATCGCGGAAAGGAGATGGAGTAGCGGCTGCGCCAGTAGCGTTGCTGGAGCCACAGCAGATGTTCCGCCACCATAAAGCAATCCACGCGCCAGCTGTCGGAGAGGCCAATTAATGCGCCAAGGCCAATCTTATCAATTCCCGCCTCTCCAAGCCTGTCCGGCGTATCCAGTCGCCAGAAAAAATCCTGCTTTTTGCCTTTCAGATGATGTTTCGCATACATACTTTCATGATAGGTCTCCTGATAGACCATCACGCCGTCCAGCCCGAGGGTTTTCAGCTCGGCATACTCCGCCATCGCCAGCGGCTGGACCTCCATATGCAGCGAGGCGAACTGGCGGCGAATCGCGGGCAGATGCTGGCGAAAATAGTCCATGCCGACTTTGCTTTGATGTTCGCCGGTCACCAGCAGCAGATGCTCAAAGCCCATTTCGCGGATCGCCGCGCATTCACGGGCAATTTCCGCCTCATCCAGAGTCTTGCGCTTGATACGGTTACTCATTGAGAAACCGCAGTAGGTACAATCGTTGGCGCACAGATTAGAGAGATACAGCGGGACATAAAAGCTGACGGTATTACCAAAACGCTGGCGAGTCAGGCGCTGCGCACGCTGCGCCAGCGGCTCCAGATAACCCGCGGCGGCAGGAGAGAGCAGGGCCATCATATCGTCGCGGCTGAGCTGTTTTGCCGCCAGGGCGCGTTCAACGTCGGCGGGGGTTTTACTGTTGATACGCAGGCGAATATCGTCCCAGTCCAGCTGCCGCCAGCGGTCAGTGAAGGTATTCATACCAGCGCCTCCAGAAAGCCGGTCAGTGGGCTGGTGGCCTGCGCCTGCGCGCTGCGCGCCCCCGGGCCAGCCTGTCGCGCCAGCAATCCGGCATCAATCGCCAGGCGGAAAGCCCGGGCCATGGTGACCGGGTCGTCGGCGACGGCGATGGCGGTATTCACCAGTACCGCGTCGGCACCCATTTCCAGCGCCTGCGCTGCATGGCTCGGCACGCCAATACCGGCATCAACCACCACAGGTACCGTGGCCTGCTCGATAATAATTTCCAGCATCGCTCTGGTTTCCAGCCCCTGGTTGGAACCGATCGGCGCGCCGAGTGGCATCACCGCCGCGCAGCCCGCCTCTTCCAGACGCTTGCACAGTACCGGATCGGCGCCGCAGTAGGGCAGCACCACAAAGCCTTCCCGTACCAGAATTTCTGCCGCTTTCAGCGTTTCAATCGGATCGGGGAGCAGCCAGCGCGCATCCGGATGGATTTCCAGCTTCAGCCAGTGGGTACCCAACGCTTCCCGCGCCAGACGGGCGGCAAATACGGCTTCTTCTGCCGTTTTGGCCCCGGAGGTATTGGGCAGCAGGCTCACGCCAGCCGCCAGTAGCGGTGCGAGGATAGCGTCATTATGCTGACGTAAATCGACGCGTTTCATTGCCAGCGTCACCAGCTGACTGCCGGAGGCGCGAATGGCCTCCACCATCACGTCGGGAGCGGCGAATTTACCGGTACCGGTGAAAAGATGTGATTCAAATGTTTTATCCGCAATACGTAACATGTCAGCCCCCGGCGATAACCTGAAAAAGCAGGATTTGGTCGCCTTCCTGCAGAAGATGGTGTTCCCACCGCTCGCGCGGCAGGATGTGTTGATTGAGCGCCAGCGCGACGCCCGGCTGATGCTGTTCCAGCTGAGTGAGCAGGGCGGCGACGGATGTCGCTTCGGCGCACTGCAACGGTTCATCGTTAAACCACACCTGCATGCTGCCCTCCACATACTGGACAACCCTGAGCCCGCTGTAATGCAAGTGCGCGCCAGCTGCTGGTGCGGGCATCGAACAACCGCAAAGTATTACGCGGCGTTGCCATGCCGCTGAGCAGCTTGATAGCCTCCAGCGCCTGCAGGGTACCCATCATGCCGACTACCGGGCCGATAATGCCCGCCGTACGACAGTTGCGTTCGGGCTCGTTAGCATCCGGCCACAGGCAGCGATAGCAGCCCTGTTCCCACGGCGGCGTCAGTACCATCAGCTGGCCTCCCAGCCCGACGGCGCTGGCGGTAATCAACGGTGTTGCAAGGGCGACGCAGGCGGCATTGATCGCCTGGCGGGTCACCATATTATCGGTGCAATCCAGTACCACATCGGCCTTCGCCACTTCATCCAGCAGGGCCTTTCCGCCTAACCGCTGCTTCAGCGCAATCAGTTCAATTTGCGGGTTGAGACGAGCGAGCCTTGCTCTGGCGGCCGTGGTTTTGGGTTGCGCGATATCATCGCTGGTAAACAGAATTTGCCGCTGTAGGTTGCTGACGTGCACGTCGTCGTCATCGGCCAGCACCAGCGTGCCGACACCGGCCCCGGCCAGGTACAGCGCAGCAGGCGAGCCCAGCCCGCCGAGACCGACGATCAATACCCGGCTGGCCAGCAGCTTTTGCTGCCCTTCGATGGCGATATCCTCCAGCAGCAGCTGGCGGCTATAGCGCATAAAATCATTGTCATTCATCACCGGCTCCCGCGATCGTCAGCAGTTGAGCGGTAGCCTGCTGCCAGTCCGCCGTCTGGGTGATTGCGCTGACCACGGCAATGCTGCCAACGCCGGTGCCCAGTACCGCTGGCGCGCGTTCGAGGCTGATGCCGCCGATCGCCACCGTCGGATAATCTTCCAGACGCTGGATATGGCGGGCAAGCTGTTCCAGCCCCTGAGGGGCGGAAGGCATCTGTTTGGTTTGCGTAGGAAAAACGTGGCCCAGGGCGATATAGGAGGGGCGTGCGGCCAGCGCAACGTCGATCTCCATATCGTCATGGGTCGAGACCCCAAGACGCAGGCCGGCGTTGCGGATCGCGCTCAGGTCCGTCGTTTCCAGGTCCTCCTGGCCCAGATGCACGCCGTAGGCCTGATGCTTAATGGCCAGCTGCCAGTAGTCGTTGATAAACAGCCGGGCATGATATTGACGACCGAGCGCGATAGCGGCGATCACATCGTCCTCAACGTCGCTGTCGCGCTTATCTTTGATGCGCAGCTGAAGGGTACGCACGCCGGCTTTCAGCAGGCGCTCAATCCATACCACGCTATCAACAACCGGATAGAGGCCTAAACGGAACGGGACGGACGGAAAATCGGGTTGATACATCAGGCTTGCTCCTTACGTAAATAGATTTCGCCGCCGCGAGCGCGGAAGTTCTGCGACATATCGGCCATTCCGCTTTCGATATCCTGGCGGGCGGCGTAGTCGCGCACTTCCTGGCTGATTTTCATTGAACAGAATTTGGGTCCGCACATGGAGCAGAAGTGGGCGACTTTTCCCGACTCCTGCGGCAGGGTTTCATCGTGCCAGGCGCGGGCGGTGAACGGGTCGAGGGCGAGGTTGAACTGATCCTCCCAGCGGAACTCAAAACGCGCTTTGGACATGGCGTTATCGCGGATCTGCGCCCCGGGATGGCCTTTGGCGAGGTCGGCGGCGTGGGCGGCGATTTTGTAGGTAATCAGCCCCTGCTTCACGTCCTCTTTATTCGGCAGCCCGAGGTGCTCTTTCGGCGTGACGTAGCAGAGCATCGCGCAGCCAAACCAGCCGATCATCGCGGCGCCGATACCGGAGGTGAAGTGATCGTAGCCGGGAGCGATATCGGTGGTTAACGGCCCGAGGGTATAGAACGGCGCTTCGTGACAGTGCTCCAGCTCTTCGGTCATGTTGCGGCGGATCATCTGCATCGGCACGTGACCCGGACCTTCAATCATCACCTGCACGTCGTACTCCCAGGCGATTTTCGTCAGCTCGCCTAAGGTTCGCAGCTCGGCAAACTGCGCTTCATCGTTGGCGTCCTGGATCGAACCCGGGCGCAGACCGTCGCCGAGCGAAAGCGAAACGTCATAGGCGGCGCAGATTTCACAAATTTCGCGGAAGTGCTGATAGAGGAAGTTTTCCTGATGGTGCGACAGGCACCATTTCGCCATGATCGAACCGCCGCGGGAGACAATACCGGTGAGGCGTCTGGCGGTCAGCGGCACGTAGCGCAGCAGGACGCCGGCGTGGATGGTGAAGTAGTCAACGCCTTGCTCCGCCTGTTCCAGCAGGGTGTCGCGAAAGGCTTCCCAGCTCAGGTCTTCGGCAATGCCGTTGACCTTTTCCAGCGCCTGATAGATCGGCACCGTACCGATAGGCACCGGACTGTTGCGCAGGATCCACTCGCGGGTTTCGTGGATATAGCGGCCGGTGGAGAGATCCATCACCGTATCCGCTCCCCAGCGGGTTGACCACACCAGCTTTTCGACCTCCTCCTCAATGGACGAGGTGACGGCGGAGTTGCCGATATTGGCGTTAACTTTGACCAGAAAATTACGGCCGATGATCATCGGCTCCGACTCGGGATGGTTAATATTGGCGGGAATAATGGCGCGCCCGGCAGCCACTTCGTCGCGGACAAACTCCGGCGTGATGTTGTCCGGCAGATGGGCGCCGAACCCTTCTCCCGGGTGCTGGTGGCGCAGCACTGCGCTACGAATGCGCTCGCGGCCCATATTTTCGCGGAGGGCGATAAACTCCATCTCCGGCGTGACGAGGCCCCGGCGGGCGTAGTGGAGCTGAGTCACGCGGCGGCCGGCTCTGGCCCGCTTTGGCGTCAGCAGGCGGCTGAAGCGCAGCCCGTCAAGGCCGTCATCAGCCAGGCGTTGCTGGGAGTAAGCGGAGCTGCGATGGCTCAGCGGTTCGCTATCGTTACGCGCGTCAATCCACGGCTGGCGCAGCTTTGCCAGACCCTGGTGGACATCGATCGGGATATTGGGGTCGCCGTAGGGACCGGAGGTATCGTACACCGGGATCGCTTCGTTATCTTCATAGCGCGGATTTTCTTTGCCGCCGCCGATAAGCGTGGGGCTAAGCTGGATTTCACGCATCGGGACGCGAATATCATCCTGCGAACCCTGAATGTAGATACGCTGCGAGTTGGGGAAGGCCGAGCCTTCAAGCGTGTCGATAAAACGCTGAGCGCGTTCGCGCTGCTGTCGGCGGGTCAGTTTTTCTGTAGACATAGCTCATTCCAGATGAAAAGGAGATGGCTTGTCAGACGACGGATGGAGTAACAGATGCGTTTAGTCCCTGAGGGACGGCCGCTCTTTGCAGTTTACTCTTGTTCCCTTCGCAGGTATTAGCCTGATCAGGTTCCGCGGATCCCGAATTAACGGTCTCAGCCTTTTCCAGTGTGGAAAATAGGCACTCCGACAAGATAACGCTCCCTCCGCAGAGGGAGAATGTCTGTAAATTACTCGTTAACGGTTCACAACTCAAGCAGTCGGCGCGATATTGTCGCTGACGTTGTCCCGCAGGTTGTACGAAATGGCGAGGGCGATCAGCTTATCTTCCAGCGCAAAGCGGGCTTCCAGCGCTTCGCCGATATCGGACAACGCCTGCTGGAACTCAAGATAATTATCATGATCGATAGCATTTTCGAGGCAGGAGTCGTAGTAATCCATAATTTGCTGGGTATTGGCTTCCAGCTGCGGATAGAGTCTGGTGGCCGCCAAAAGTGGCGTATCACCTTCCATTTCGCCAAGAATACGTTCATAAATACTAAAATGGCCGGAGGAGAGGTAATCCACCAGGCTTTGGCAAAAGCTATCCAGCGCCTTTTCGTTAAGCCGCATAAAGGATTCTTTTCCTGGTTTCAGGCCAACCAGCTTGTAGTAAGCGACGAGCAAATGCTTACGTACATGCAGCCAGCGATCGACCAGTTCATTACTGCCTCCAACACGTTCCGTTAGGTTTTCCAGCTGGTTTAACATGGTTGACTCCGCAAGATTAAGAAAATAACGTTGCTCACCAAAATGTAAATATAATGTTAAAAGTGCCAGTAAAACGAAGGTAGTGCAATAGATATGGATCGTATTATTGAAAAATTAGATCGCGGCTGGTGGATCGTCAGTCACGAACAAAAATTATGGTTACCCGACGGGGAATTACCACATGGCGAAGCGGTAAATTTCAATCTTGTCGGCCAGCACGCACTGCATATTGGCGAATGGCAAGGCGACGCGGTGTGGATGGTGCGCCAGGATCGTCGGCATGATATGGGATCGTTGCGTCAGTTATTGGATCAGGATCCGGGGCTGTTTCAACTGGCGGGACGCGGGATCCAGCTGGCCGAATTTTACCGCTCGCATAAATTCTGCGGCTACTGCGGGCATCCTATGCATCCCAGCAAAACCGAATGGGCGATGCTATGCAGCCACTGCCGCGAACGTTATTACCCGCAAATTGCGCCCTGCATGATCGTGGCGATTCGCCGGGACGATTCTATCTTGCTGGCACAGCATACCCGCCATCGCAATGGCGTACATACGGTGCTGGCCGGGTTTGTCGAAGTGGGAGAGACGCTGGAGCAGGCGGTTGCCCGCGAGGTGATGGAGGAGTGCGGTCTGAAGGTGAAAAATCTGCGCTACGTGACCTCCCAGCCGTGGCCGTTCCCGCAGTCGCTGATGACCGCATTTATGGCGGAATATGACAGCGGCGAGATTGTGATCGACAAGAAAGAGCTGCTGCAGGCTGGCTGGTATCGCTATGACGATTTACCGCTGCTGCCGCCGCCGGGTACCGTAGCGCGCCGCCTGATAGAAGACACCGTGGCAATGTGTCGGGCCGACGAGGAATGACGTGATACAATAACGGCCTGACGCTTAAGGAACTGCAAAATGACCGAACTGAAGAACGATCGTTATCTGCGTGCGCTGCTGCGCCAACCCGTTGATGTGACCCCGGTGTGGATGATGCGCCAGGCGGGCCGCTATTTACCGGAGTACAAAGCCACTCGTGCCCAGGCGGGCGACTTTATGTCGCTGTGTAAAAACGCCGAGCTGGCCTGCGAAGTCACATTGCAGCCGCTGCGCCGCTATGCGCTGGATGCGGCGATCCTCTTCTCGGACATTTTGACCATCCCTGACGCAATGGGGCTGGGGCTCTATTTCGAAACCGGCGAAGGCCCACGTTTCACCTCGACGATTACCTGCAAAGCCGATGTCGACAAACTGCCGGTGCCCGATCCGGAAGATGAGCTCGGTTACGTGATGAACGCCGTGCGGACGATTCGCCGCGAACTAAAAGGCGAGGTTCCGCTGATTGGTTTCTCCGGTAGCCCGTGGACGCTGGCGACCTATATGGTTGAAGGGGGCAGTAGCAAGGCCTTCACTGTGATCAAGAAAATGATGTATGCCGACCCGCAGGCGCTGCATGCGCTGCTCGAAAAGCTGGCCAAAAGCGTCACGCTGTACCTGAACGCGCAAATCAAAGCGGGCGCCCAGTCGGTGATGATTTTTGATACCTGGGGTGGCGTGCTGACCGGCCGCGATTATCAGCAGTTCTCGCTCTATTACATGCACAAAATCGTTGATGGCCTGCTGCGTGAAAACGAAGGCCGCCGCGTACCGGTGACCTTATTCACCAAAGGCGGCGGACAGTGGCTGGAAGCGATGGCCGAAACCGGCTGTGATGCGCTGGGTCTCGACTGGACCACCGATATCGCCGATGCGCGCCGCCGCGTCGGTCACAAAGTGGCGCTGCAGGGCAATATGGACCCTTCCATGCTCTATGCGCCTGCGGGCCGTATTGAAGAAGAAGTCGCGACCATACTGGCCGGCTTTGGTCAGGGAGAGGGCCATGTCTTCAACCTCGGTCATGGCATCCATCAGGATGTGAATCCTGAACACGCCGGCGTATTTGTAGAAGCGGTGCACCGGCTGTCGGCGCAATACCATCGCTAAGGAGCGAATATGGATCTGGCGTCGCTACGCGAACGGCAGCAGGAGCTGGCCGCGTTGGTCATTCGTGAGGATCGACTGGATCGGGATCCTCCCCGGCTGATCGGCGGTGCGGACGTTGGCTTCGAGCAAGAAGGTGAAGTGACGCGGGCGGCTATTGTGCTGCTCGCTTATCCATCTCTGGAACTGGTTGAGTATCAGGTGGCGCGCGTTGCCACCACCATGCCGTATATCCCCGGTTTTCTCTCCTTTCGTGAAACGCCCGCGCTGCTGGCGGCATGGCAGCAGCTCGCACAAAAACCAGACCTGCTCTTTGTCGATGGCCACGGGATTTCTCATCCCCGGCGCCTGGGCGTCGCCAGCCATTTTGGCCTGCTGGTGGATGTTCCGACCATTGGCGTGGCAAAAAAGCGCCTGTGCGGTCAGTTTATGCTGCCCGGCGATGAGCCGGGAGCGCTGGCGCCGCTGATGGATAAAAACGAGCAGCTGGCGTGGGTCTGGCGCAGCAAAGCGCGTTGCAACCCGCTGTTTGTCAGCACCGGTCACCGGGTGGCGCTCGATAGTGCGTTGACATGGGTTCAGCGCTGCATCAAGGGCTACCGCCTGCCGGAGCCTACGCGCTGGGCCGATGCGGTTGCCTCGCGGCGTCCGGCATTTGTGCGTTGGCAAGCAAATCACCGCTGATTCAGGTACACTGCGGCTAATTTCTGACTTCGAGAATTCATCATGTTACAAAACCCGATTCATCTGCGCCTGGAGAAGCTGGAAAGCTGGCAGCACGTCACCTTTATGGCCTGTTTGTGCGAGCGCATGTACCCCAATTACGCGATGTTCTGCCAGCAAACCGGATTTGCCGACGGCCAGCTGTATCGTCGTATCCTCGATCTGATTTGGGAAACTCTGACCGTCAAAGATGCGAAGGTGAATTTCGATAGCCAGCTGGAAAAACTGGAAGAGGCGATTCCGGTGGCCGACGACTATGATCTGTACGGCGTGTACCCGGCTATCGATGCCTGCGTTGCTCTGAGTGAACTGATTCATTCGCGTCTGAGCGGAGAAACGCTTGAGCACGCCATTGAGGTGAGCAAGAGTTCGATTACGACCGTCGCGATGCTGGAAATGACCCAGGCAGGTCGTGAAATGACCGATGAAGAGCTCAAAGAGAACCCGGCGGTTGAGCAAGAATGGGATATTCAGTGGGAAATTTTCCGCCTGCTGGCCGACTGTGAAGAACGCGATATTGAACTGATCAAAGGGCTGCGTGCAGACCTTCGTGAAGCCGGTGAGAGCAATATCGGTATAAATTTTCAGCAGTGAGACCAGAAAACGTGATTTACCGCCTGAATTGTAGCGTCTGAAGGCTTCCATTCCGCCCCCCGTCTGGTCTACATTTGGAGGGCGAAAAAAAGTGGCTATCGGTGCGTGTATGCAGGAGAGTGCTTTTCAGGCATTTCCGTCGCACTCGGTGCTTAGCAAGCGATAAACACATTGTAAGGATAACTTATGAACAAGACTCAACTGATTGATGTAATTGCGGACAAAGCTGACCTGTCCAAAGCACAGGCAAAAGCTGCCCTGGAATCTACCCTGGCTGCAATTACTGAGTCTCTGAAAGAAGGTGATGCTGTTCAACTGGTTGGTTTCGGTACCTTCAAAGTGAACCACCGCGCTGAGCGTACTGGCCGCAACCCGCAGACCGGTAACGAAATCAAAATTGCCGCTGCTAACGTGCCGGCGTTTGTTTCTGGTAAAGCACTGAAAGACGCAGTTAAGTAAGACCGCGTGGCAGTGTACAGTTTTAACGAAGGGGCCTTAAAGCCCCTTTTGTCTATCTGGCGTCGCGCATTGATGCTGGCAGGCGTCGTGCTGATCTCTGCCTGTAGCCATGATTCTTCTGTCCCACCTTTTACCGCCAGCGGGTATGCGGACAACCAGGGCGCGATGCGTATCTGGCGTCTGGACTCCAACGGCGAAGTGCATCTGCTTGCCGCCTTCAGCCCGTGGCGTCACGGCAACACTTCAACCAGCGAATACCGCTGGCAGGGCGACCGGCTCACGCTTATCGAACTCAACGTCTACGGCAAACCGACGGAACACATTCGCGCCCGTTTTGATGATCAGGGCGAACTGAGCTTTATGCAGCGCGAAGTGGACGGACAAAAACAGCAGCTTTCCAGCGATCAGGTGGCGCTTTACCGCTACCGGGCAACGCAGATTCGCCGGACCAGCGACGCATTGCGACAAGGGCGCGTTGTTCTGCGTCAGGGGCGCTGGCATGCCAACCAGACGGTGACGACCTGTGAAGGGCAAACCGTGAAGCCGGATCTGGATGCGCGGGCCTTAGCCCATATTGAACGCCGCCAGAATCACTCCTCCGTTGAGGTGAGCGTGGCGTGGCTGGAAGCCTCAGACGGCGCTCAGCTTTTGCTGGTGGCCAACGAAGACTTCTGTACCTGGCAGCCGCAGGAAAAAACCTTCTGACCTCCTGTCAGAGACGCTTTGCGCTATCGGCGCGGTTACCATTCCCTCTGTCCTCCTCCACCATACGCTTCTCTGAGGCGGGTAGCCGCACATCCTCCGTGACAGGTTGGCGGGCTGACGATAAAAAACGGGCGACTCCAGAATGAAGCCGCCCGTTAATGAGGCCTGTTATGAGGTTACGCTCAGACGCTAGCGTTGCTCGCGGGCAATAGCGCGCCAGCCGATATCGCTACGGCTGAAGCTTCCTTCCCAATGAATACCGGTCAGGAGTTCGTAGGCACGCTGCTGCGCCTGGGCTACGGTGTCGCCCAATGCCGTCACGCACAGTACGCGGCCGCCGTTAGTCACCACGCGCTGATCGTCGGCAAGCTTCGTCCCGGCATGGAAGACCTTGCCATCCACCGCTTCTTCCTGCGGCAGGCCGAAGATTTCGTCGCCGGTGGCGTAGTTGCCCGGATAGCCGCCTGCGGCAACCACCACGCCAAGCGAGGCGCGATCGTCCCACTCGGAGGTTTTCTCATCCAGCTTACCGTCACAGGCGGCGAGGCACAGCTCCACCATATCGGATTTCATACGCAGCATAATGGGCTGCGTTTCCGGATCGCCGAAACGGCAGTTGAACTCGATGACTTTTGGATTGCCCTGTTTGTCGATCATCAGACCGGCGTACAGGAAACCGGTATAGGTATTGCCTTCCGCCGCCATGCCTTTGACCGTTGGCCAAATGATGCGATCCATCGTGCGCTGATGCACCTCATCCGTGACCACCGGGGCGGGTGAGTAGGCGCCCATACCGCCGGTATTCGGACCGGTATCGCCATTGCCTACGCGTTTGTGGTCCTGGCTGGTGGCCATCGGCAGGACGTGCTCGCCGTCGACCATGACGATAAAGCTGGCTTCTTCACCATCGAGGAACTCTTCGATCACGATCCGATGACCCGCGTCGCCAAATGCGTTGCCGGCCAGCATATCCTGAACCGCTTCTTCCGCTTCTTGTAGCGTCATCGCGACAATCACGCCTTTACCGGCCGCCAGACCGTCCGCCTTGATAACAATCGGGGCGCCTTTTTCGCGCAGATAGGCCAGTGCCGGTTCGACTTCGGTGAAGTTCTGATATTCCGCGGTCGGAATGTTATGCCGCGCGAGGAAATCTTTGGTAAAGGCTTTTGAGCCTTCCAGCTGGGCGGCGCCTTCGGTCGGGCCGAAGATTTTCAGGCCCGCAGCGCGGAATGCATCGACAATGCCAATCACCAGCGGCGCTTCCGGGCCGACGATGGTCAGATCGATCTTTTCGCGCTGTGCAAAGTCCAGCAGCGCCGGAATATCGGTCACGCCGATATTCACGTTTTGCAGCGCAGGCTCCAGGGCGGTGCCGGCGTTACCCGGCGCCACGTAGACGGTGTCGACCAGCGGAGACTGTGCCGCCTTCCATCCCAGCGCGTGCTCGCGGCCGCCGTTGCCAATCACTAATACTTTCATGTTCTGCTCCGTGAATTAATGGCGGAAGTGACGCATGTCGGTGAAGATCATCGCAATGCCGTGTTCGTCAGCTGCGGCAATGACTTCATCGTCACGGATAGAACCGCCAGGCTGGATAACACAGGTAATGCCCACTGCAGCAGCAGCGTCGATACCGTCACGGAACGGGAAGAAGGCGTCAGAAGCCATTGCCGAGCCTTTCACTTCCAGACCTTCATCGCCCGCTTTGATACCGGCAATTTTCGCCGAGTAAACGCGGCTCATCTGGCCTGCACCTATCCCGATGGTCATGTTCTCTTTTGCATAGACAATCGCGTTGGATTTCACGAACTTCGCCACTTTCCAGCAGAACAGCGCGTCGCGCAGTTCCTGCTCGGTAGGCTGGCGTTTCGTCACGACGCGCAGATCGCTCTCGGTGACCATGCCCAGGTCGCGATCCTGAACCAGCAGGCCGCCGTTAACGCGTTTGAAATCGAGACCCGGGACGCGTGCCGCCCACTCGCCGCAGGTCAGAACGCGGACGTTCTGCTTGGCCGCCGTCACCTTCAGGGCCTCTTCGCTGGCGGATGGGGCAATGATCACTTCAACAAACTGGCGAGAAATGATGGCCTGTGCGGTTTCCGCATCCAGTTCACGGTTGAAGGCGATAATGCCGCCGAATGCGGAGGTCGGGTCGGTTTTGTAGGCGCGATCGTAAGCATCCAGAATTGAAGTGCTGACTGCGACGCCGCACGGGTTGGCGTGTTTGACAATCACGCAGGCCGGTTCGCTGAACTCTTTCACGCACTCCAGCGCCGCATCGGTATCGGCGATGTTGTTATAAGAAAGGGCTTTGCCTTGAACCTGAGTGGCGGTCGCAACCGACGCCTCTTTAATGTCTTCTTCTATATAGAAGGCAGCCTGCTGATGGCTGTTCTCGCCGTAGCGCATATCCTGCTTCTTAATGAAGTTCAGGTTCAGCGTACGCGGGAAGCGGCCGGAGGCTTCCTGAGTCTCACCATGATAGGCCGGAACCATGCTGCCGAAGTAGTTGGCAATCATGCTGTCGTAGGCAGCGGTGTGTTCGAAAGCTTTAATGGCGAGATCGAAGCGGGTTTCCAGAGTCAGGGAACCGTCGTTAGCATCCATCTCTTTAATAATGGCGTGGTAGTCATGGCTCTTCACGACGATAGCCACGTCTTTATGGTTCTTGGCCGCGGAGCGCACCATGGTCGGGCCGCCGATATCGATATTTTCTACCGCATCTTCCAGCGAACACCCTTCGCGGGCGACGGTCTGGGCAAACGGATAAAGGTTAACAACAACCATATCGATAGGAGAGATCGCGTGCTGGACCATGATCTCATCATCCTGGCCGCGACGGCCGAGAATACCGCCGTGTACTTTTGGATGCAGGGTCTTAACGCGTCCATCCATCATTTCCGGGAAACCGGTGTAGTCAGAGACTTCGGTTACCGGCAGACCTTTCTCAGCCAGCAGGCGTGCGGTACCACCCGTAGACAGTAGCTCAACACCACGAGCGGAAAGAGCCTGCGCGAATTCGACGATACCGGCCTTGTCAGAAACACTGAGCAGAGCGCGGCGGACTGGACGACGTTGTTGCATGGTATTAAATCCCCAGGATTTGAACATTACAGAGAGCGTTAGGTGAGTTTTTGTCGAAAAACTCACCTAACGCACCCAACCGGGCATCCTTGTCATAGCGCGGCATTGTAACGAAAACGTTTGCGCAACGCTCGCGAATTTTTATCTTTCTCTTTTTTGCCGCTCTCTTCTCTATATAGAAGGGGCTTTTGACGGACTTTATCAGGTAAGAAGGGGCGCGATCTGTGGATAATTCTGTGTGTAACAGGGTATAAAGCGGGGTTTTGCTGGGGAATGCAGCAGTCAGTCATTTTTCTGCAATTTTTCTATTGCGGGCGCTCGAGAACTCCCTATAATGCGCCTCCATCGACACGGAACAACGGCAAACAAGCCGCCGGGTTGAAAGAGAAAACTTCTGAAAAACGAGGTTGACTCTGAAAGAGGAAAGCGTAATATACGCCACCTCGCGACAGAGCGCTCAGCGCCGTCGCACTGCTCTTTAACAATTTATCAGACAATCTGTGTGGGCACTCAAAGTGACATGGATTCTTAACGTCCTCGGACGAAAAATGAATACCAAGTCTCTGAGTGAACACGTAATTCATTACGAAGTTTAATTCACGAGCATCAAACTTAAATTGAAGAGTTTGATCATGGCTCAGATTGAACGCTGGCGGCAGGCCTAACACATGCAAGTCGAGCGGTAGCACAGAGAGCTTGCTCTCGGGTGACGAGCGGCGGACGGGTGAGTAATGTCTGGGAAACTGCCTGATGGAGGGGGATAACTACTGGAAACGGTAGCTAATACCGCATAACGTCGCAAGACCAAAGTGGGGGACCTTCGGGCCTCATGCCATCAGATGTGCCCAGATGGGATTAGCTAGTAGGTGGGGTAATGGCTCACCTAGGCGACGATCCCTAGCTGGTCTGAGAGGATGACCAGCCACACTGGAACTGAGACACGGTCCAGACTCCTACGGGAGGCAGCAGTGGGGAATATTGCACAATGGGCGCAAGCCTGATGCAGCCATGCCGCGTGTATGAAGAAGGCCTTCGGGTTGTAAAGTACTTTCAGCGAGGAGGAAGGCATTAAGGTTAATAACCTTAGTGATTGACGTTACTCGCAGAAGAAGCACCGGCTAACTCCGTGCCAGCAGCCGCGGTAATACGGAGGGTGCAAGCGTTAATCGGAATTACTGGGCGTAAAGCGCACGCAGGCGGTCTGTTAAGTCAGATGTGAAATCCCCGGGCTCAACCTGGGAACTGCATTTGAAACTGGCAGGCTTGAGTCTTGTAGAGGGGGGTAGAATTCCAGGTGTAGCGGTGAAATGCGTAGAGATCTGGAGGAATACCGGTGGCGAAGGCGGCCCCCTGGACAAAGACTGACGCTCAGGTGCGAAAGCGTGGGGAGCAAACAGGATTAGATACCCTGGTAGTCCACGCTGTAAACGATGTCGACTTGGAGGTTGTTCCCTTGAGGAGTGGCTTCCGGAGCTAACGCGTTAAGTCGACCGCCTGGGGAGTACGGCCGCAAGGTTAAAACTCAAATGAATTGACGGGGGCCCGCACAAGCGGTGGAGCATGTGGTTTAATTCGATGCAACGCGAAGAACCTTACCTACTCTTGACATCCAGAGAACTTAGCAGAGATGCTTTGGTGCCTTCGGGAACTCTGAGACAGGTGCTGCATGGCTGTCGTCAGCTCGTGTTGTGAAATGTTGGGTTAAGTCCCGCAACGAGCGCAACCCTTATCCTTTGTTGCCAGCGGTCCGGCCGGGAACTCAAAGGAGACTGCCAGTGATAAACTGGAGGAAGGTGGGGATGACGTCAAGTCATCATGGCCCTTACGAGTAGGGCTACACACGTGCTACAATGGCATATACAAAGAGAAGCGACCTCGCGAGAGCAAGCGGACCTCATAAAGTATGTCGTAGTCCGGATTGGAGTCTGCAACTCGACTCCATGAAGTCGGAATCGCTAGTAATCGTAGATCAGAATGCTACGGTGAATACGTTCCCGGGCCTTGTACACACCGCCCGTCACACCATGGGAGTGGGTTGCAAAAGAAGTAGGTAGCTTAACCTTCGGGAGGGCGCTTACCACTTTGTGATTCATGACTGGGGTGAAGTCGTAACAAGGTAACCGTAGGGGAACCTGCGGTTGGATCACCTCCTTACCTGAAAGAACCTGCCTTTGTAGTGCTCACACAGATTGTCTGATGAAAAGTAAATAGCAAGGCGTCTTGCGATTGAGACTTCAGTGTCCCCTTCGTCTAGAGGCCCAGGACACCGCCCTTTCACGGCGGTAACAGGGGTTCGAATCCCCTAGGGGACGCCACTTGCTGGTTCGTGAGTGAAAGTCGCCGACCTCCATATCTCAAAACTGATTCTCAGGAATCACGTTTGAGATATTTGCTCTTTAAAAATCTGGATCAAGCTGAAAATTGAAACGACACACTGTTTCCTTTCTCCGTAATAAGAGAGGAAAAAGCGGTGTGTTCGAGTCTCTCAAATTTTCGCAACGCGGACTGTTTTACGAAACAGCTTCGGGTTGTGAGGTTAAGCGACTAAGCGTACACGGTGGATGCCCTGGCAGTCAGAGGCGATGAAGGACGTGCTAATCTGCGATAAGCGTCGGTAAGGTGATATGAACCGTTATAACCGGCGATTTCCGAATGGGGAAACCCAGTGTGTTTCGACACACTATCGTTAAGTGAATACATAGCTTAACGAAGCGAACCGGGGGAACTGAAACATCTAAGTACCCCGAGGAAAAGAAATCAACCGAGATTCCCCCAGTAGCGGCGAGCGAACGGGGAGGAGCCCAGAGTCTGAATCAGCGCGTGTGTTAGTGGAACGGTCTGGAAAGTCCGGCGGTACAGGGTGATAGCCCCGTACACTAAAATGCACACGTTGTGAACTCGAAGAGTAGGGCGGGACACGTGGTATCCTGTCTGAATATGGGGGGACCATCCTCCAAGGCTAAATACTCCTGACTGACCGATAGTGAACCAGTACCGTGAGGGAAAGGCGAAAAGAACCCCGGCGAGGGGAGTGAAAAAGAACCTGAAACCGTGTACGTACAAGCAGTGGGAGCCTACTTGTTAGGTGACTGCGTACCTTTTGTATAATGGGTCAGCGACTTATATTCTGTAGCAAGGTTAACCGTATAGGGGAGCCGCAGGGAAACCGAGTCTTAACTGGGCGTTAAGTTGCAGGGTATAGACCCGAAACCCGGTGATCTAGCCATGGGCAGGTTGAAGGTTGGGTAACACTAACTGGAGGACCGAACCGACTAATGTTGAAAAATTAGCGGATGACTTGTGGCTGGGGGTGAAAGGCCAATCAAACCGGGAGATAGCTGGTTCTCCCCGAAAGCTATTTAGGTAGCGCCTCGTGAATTCATCTTCGGGGGTAGAGCACTGTTTCGGCTAGGGGGTCATCCCGACTTACCAACCCGATGCAAACTACGAATACCGAAGAATGTTATCACGGGAGACACACGGCGGGTGCTAACGTCCGTCGTGAAGAGGGAAACAACCCAGACCGCCAGCTAAGGTCCCAAAGTCATGGTTAAGTGGGAAACGATGTGGGAAGGCACAGACAGCCAGGATGTTGGCTTAGAAGCAGCCATCATTTAAAGAAAGCGTAATAGCTCACTGGTCGAGTCGGCCTGCGCGGAAGATGTAACGGGGCTAAACCATGCACCGAAGCTGCGGCAGCGACACTATGTGTTGTTGGGTAGGGGAGCGTTCTGTAAGCCGTTGAAGGTGGCCTGTGAGGGTTGCTGGAGGTATCAGAAGTGCGAATGCTGACATAAGTAACGATAAAGCGGGTGAAAAGCCCGCTCGCCGGAAGACCAAGGGTTCCTGTCCAACGTTAATCGGGGCAGGGTGAGTCGACCCCTAAGGCGAGGCCGAAAGGCGTAGTCGATGGGAAACAGGTTAATATTCCTGTACTCGGTGTTACTGCGAAGGGGGGACGGAGAAGGCTATGTTAGCCGGGCGACGGTTGTCCCGGTTTAAGCATGTAGGCGGAACGATTAGGTAAATCCGGTCGTTTATTCAACGCTGAGGTGTGACGACGAGGCACTACGGTGCTGAAGTAACAAATGCCCTGCTTCCAGGAAAAGCCTCTAAGCATCAGGTAACAACGAATCGTACCCCAAACCGACACAGGTGGTCAGGTAGAGAATACCAAGGCGCTTGAGAGAACTCGGGTGAAGGAACTAGGCAAAATGGTGCCGTAACTTCGGGAGAAGGCACGCTGATGGTAGGTGAAGCGACTTGCTCGTGGAGCTGAAATCAGTCGAAGATACCAGCTGGCTGCAACTGTTTATTAAAAACACAGCACTGTGCAAACACGAAAGTGGACGTATACGGTGTGACGCCTGCCCGGTGCCGGAAGGTTAATTGATGGGGTTATCCGTAAGGAGAAGCTCTTGATCGAAGCCCCGGTAAACGGCGGCCGTAACTATAACGGTCCTAAGGTAGCGAAATTCCTTGTCGGGTAAGTTCCGACCTGCACGAATGGCGTAATGATGGCCAGGCTGTCTCCACCCGAGACTCAGTGAAATTGAACTCGCTGTGAAGATGCAGTGTACCCGCGGCAAGACGGAAAGACCCCGTGAACCTTTACTATAGCTTGACACTGAACATTGAGCCTTGATGTGTAGGATAGGTGGGAGGCTTTGAAGTGTGGACGCCAGTCTGCATGGAGCCAACCTTGAAATACCACCCTTTAATGTTTGATGTTCTAACGTAGACCCGTGATCCGGGTTGCGGACAGTGTCTGGTGGGTAGTTTGACTGGGGCGGTCTCCTCCCAAAGAGTAACGGAGGAGCACGAAGGTTAGCTAATCCTGGTCGGACATCAGGAGGTTAGTGCAATGGCATAAGCTAGCTTGACTGCGAGCGTGACGGCGCGAGCAGGTGCGAAAGCAGGTCATAGTGATCCGGTGGTTCTGAATGGAAGGGCCATCGCTCAACGGATAAAAGGTACTCCGGGGATAACAGGCTGATACCGCCCAAGAGTTCATATCGACGGCGGTGTTTGGCACCTCGATGTCGGCTCATCACATCCTGGGGCTGAAGTAGGTCCCAAGGGTATGGCTGTTCGCCATTTAAAGTGGTACGCGAGCTGGGTTTAGAACGTCGTGAGACAGTTCGGTCCCTATCTGCCGTGGGCGCTGGAGAATTGAGGGGGGCTGCTCCTAGTACGAGAGGACCGGAGTGGACGCATCACTGGTGTTCGGGTTGTCATGCCAATGGCATTGCCCGGTAGCTAAATGCGGAAAAGATAAGTGCTGAAAGCATCTAAGCACGAAACTTGCCCCGAGATGAGTTCTCCCTGACTCCTTGAGAGTCCTGAAGGAACGTTGAAGACGACGACGTTGATAGGTCGGGTGTGTAAGCGTAGCGATACGTTGAGCTAACCGATACTAATGAACCGTGAGGCTTAACCTTACAACGCCGAAGCTGTTTTGGCGAAGAGACGAAATGTTCAGCTTGATTACAGATTCATCATCACGCAGGAATGCGGGGTGAAAACAGAATTTGCCTGGCGGCGATAGCGCGGTGGTCCCACCTGACCCCATGCCGAACTCAGAAGTGAAACGCCGTAGCGCCGATGGTAGTGTGGGGTCTCCCCATGTGAGAGTAGGGAACTGCCAGGCATCAAATAGAACAAAAGGCTCAGTCGGAAGACTGGGCCTTTTGTTTTATCTGTTGTTTGTCGGTGAGTGACTCTTTGAGCAGGACAAATCCGCCGGGAGCGGATTTGAACGTTGCGAAGCAACGGCCCGAAGGGTGGCGGGCAGGAAAGCCCGCCATAAACGGCCAGGCATCAAATCAGTCAGAAGCCCGTCCTCACCGACGGGCTTTTTGCGTTTTAACGCGCGTCATAACGCAAATGAAGCAGCGGATAGGGTCGGCCATGGTCGTCATGATCGGATCGCCCGCTAACCACAAACCCCATATTCGCGTAAAATCCTACCGCCTGCGCGTTCTGCTCATTCACGTCGGTTGTGAGTCGGGGGATCAATCCCAGAGCATACATGACTAACTGGCGACCCACGCCCATACCGCGAAAGTCAGGATCAACAAAAAGGGCTTCCAGATGCTGTTCGGACAGCAGCATCAATGCGCAGGGCCTGTCCTCATGCGTGACCGCAACCCATAGCGGCGCCTGAGGAAAAAATGCGCACACCTGCCGCTCAATTTCCCTTCGGTCCTGCGCTGAAAGAAAGTGATGCGTTGCATCAACGGAACGGCGCCAGATTTCAATCAGTTGTTCGCTCTCATCGCTGCGCGAACGTCGAATCACTATATTCATGATATTTCCTTGCGATTAACCGCTGTATTCTATCCTGGAGATGGTTGAAACTTTCTCACCTTCCGCTTGCAGACTCGACATTTTCATTATTCCTGGTTATTGTTAGCTGTCTGGATGTCTAAACGTTTATACGTATGCTATGAGGTAATCAAGTTATGCCGATTCGGGTGCAGGACGAGCTACCAGCCGTCAATTTCTTGCGTAGTGAGAACGTCTTTGTGATGACGACTACGCGTGCAACAACTCAGGAAATTCGTCCGCTGAAGGTACTTATCCTTAACCTGATGCCGAAAAAAATCGAGACGGAGAATCAGTTCCTGCGCCTGCTTTCGAACTCTCCGCTGCAGCTTGATATCCAGCTTCTGCGCATCGATGCGCGTGAATCCCGCAATACGCCAAGTGAACACCTGAATAACTTCTACTGTAACTTCGACGATATTTGCGACCAGAACTTTGACGGCCTGATCGTCACCGGCGCCCCGCTGGGGCTGGTTGAATTTAATGATGTTGCCTACTGGCCGCAGATCAAACAGGTGCTGGAGTGGGCGAAAGATCACGTCACTTCTACGCTTTTTGTCTGTTGGGCGGTACAGGCTGCACTCAATATTCTGTATGGCATTCCTAAGCAGACCCGCGCAGAAAAAATTTCCGGCGTTTATGAGCATCATATTCTGCATCCTCACGCGCTGCTGACCCGCGGTTTTGATGACTCTTTCCTCGCCCCACACTCTCGCTACGCGGATTTCCCGGCGGCGCTGATTCGCGACTACACCGATTTAGAGATCCTGGCAGAAACGGAAGAGGGTGATGCCTACCTGTTTGCCAGCAAAGATAAGCGAATTGCCTTTGTGACCGGCCACCCGGAATACGATGCCAACACTTTGGCCAGCGAATATTTCCGCGATGTGGAAGCCGGCCTGAGTCCGGACATCCCGTATAATTATTTCCCGCAAAACGATCCGCAAAACAAACCGCGAGCCACCTGGCGCAGCCATGGAAATCTGCTGTTTGCAAACTGGCTTAACTATTACGTCTACCAGATCACTCCATACGATCTGCGGAATATGAATCCGACTTTGGATTAATCCTCCAGATAACGCGATCCTAAAGCGTTTCAGCATTTTGCCTCTGGCACCTTCGGGTGCCTTTTTTGTTTCCGAAATTCAACTCACGATAAAGAATAACTTTAATTTTAATGTTATCAGTATGTTGCGTTTTAATTAAATTAAAAATGGAAATTGTTTTTGATTTTGTGATTTTATTGAGTAGTCTTAATTGTGTTGAGCGAAAACCAGACAACGATCGTTCACTCGCGCCAACTGGATCAACCAATAGGAGCTACAAAATGACGCAACAGGCGACAATAACTGACGAACTGGCCTTCGGCCGGCCATATGGCGAGCAGGAAAAGCAGATTTTAACGCCTGAGGCGGTGGAGTTTCTGACGGAACTGGTGAGCCGGTTTACGCCTGAGCGCAATAAACTACTGGCGGCGCGTATTCAGCAACAGCAGGCGATTGACGCAGGAAGACTGCCTGATTTTATTTCGGAAACAGCTTCCATTAGAAATGGTGACTGGACGATCCGCGGTATTCCCGCCGATTTACAGGATCGTCGGGTGGAAATCACCGGACCGGTAGAGCGCAAAATGGTGATTAACGCCCTCAATGCCAACGTGAAAGTCTTTATGGCAGATTTTGAGGACTCGCTGGCACCGGACTGGAACAAAGTCATTGATGGCCAGATTAACCTGCGCGATGCGGTAAATGGCACCATCAGCTACACCAATGAAGCCGGCAAGATTTACCAGCTGAAACCCGATCCGGCGGTACTGGTATGCCGCGTGCGCGGCCTGCATCTGCCGGAAAAGCATGTTACGTGGCGCGGTGAGTCGATTCCCGGCAGCCTGTTTGAT
This sequence comes from Klebsiella sp. X13, assembly GCF_003323835.1. NCBI lineage: Bacteria > Pseudomonadati > Pseudomonadota > Gammaproteobacteria > Enterobacterales > Enterobacteriaceae > Klebsiella > Klebsiella sp. X13. The sequence continues at coordinate 5,115,043 of NZ_CP030874.1, read as the reverse complement.
TTCGCGCTCTATTTTTTCCACAACTACAAAAACCTGCTGGCAAAAGGCAGCGGTCCTTACTTCTATCTGCCGAAAACCCAGGCCTGGCAGGAAGCGGCATGGTGGAGCGATGTCTTCAGCTACACCGAAGATCGTTTTGCACTGCCGCGCGGCACGATCAAGGCCACGCTGTTAATTGAAACCCTGCCGGCGGTGTTCCAGATGGATGAAATTCTGCATGCGCTGCGGGACCATATCGTCGGTCTGAACTGCGGACGCTGGGATTACATTTTCAGCTATATCAAAACATTAAAAAACCATGGCGACCGCGTCTTACCCGACCGTCAGGTTGTCACGATGGATAAGCCGTTCCTCAGCGCCTATTCGCGTCTGTTGATTAAGACCTGCCATAAACGCGGCGCGTTCGCGATGGGGGGAATGGCGGCGTTTATCCCCAGCAAAGATGCTGACCGTAACCGCCAGGTCCTTGCCAAAGTTACCGCAGATAAAGAGCTGGAAGCGAAAAATGGCCACGACGGCACCTGGATCGCCCATCCGGGGCTGGCGGATACCGCCATGGCGGTCTTCAACCAGGTCTTGGGCGAACGTCCTAACCAGCTGTTCGTCAGCCGGGAAGAAGATGCGCCGATCGCCGCCGACCAGCTGCTGGCGCCCTGTGAGGGCGAACGTACGGAAGCGGGGATGCGCGCCAATATTCGCGTCGCGGTGCAGTATATCGAAGCCTGGATCTCCGGCAACGGCTGCGTCCCGATTTACGGTCTGATGGAAGATGCGGCGACCGCCGAAATTTCGCGGACCTCCATCTGGCAATGGATTCACCATCAGAAAACCCTCAATGACGGTACGCCGGTCACCAAGACGCTGTTCCGTCAGTGGTTGGCGGAAGAGCTGATGGTCATTCAGGAGGAGCTCGGCGAACACCGCTACAGCAGCGGACGTTTTGACGATGCCGCTCGCCTGATGGAACAGATCACCACCTCAGAGGAGTTAATCGACTTCCTGACGCTGCCGGGCTACCGCCTGCTGGCGTAATCAGCGGGCAATTTTGTTTGTCTTTTTGGCCGCGGCCAAACTGCTTTCACCGATAACGCCTGGGAAGCCAGGAGAAAATAATGGAGCATCTGCACATGAAAACCCGTACCCAACAAATCGAAGAATTAAACAAAGAGTGGACACAACCGCGTTGGGAAGGCATTACCCGCCCCTATAGCGCTGAGGACGTGGTGAAATTGCGCGGCTCGGTCAATCCGGAATGCACGCTGGCGCAGCTGGGGGCGGCCAAAATGTGGCGACTGCTGCATGGCGAAGCGAAAAAAGGCTACATCAACAGCCTCGGCGCATTGACGGGCGGGCAGGCATTGCAGCAGGCGAAGGCCGGGATCGAGGCGATTTATCTCTCCGGCTGGCAGGTGGCGGCGGATGCCAACCTCGCCTCCAGCATGTACCCGGATCAATCGCTGTATCCGGCAAACTCGGTACCTGCGGTGGTCGATCGGATCAACAACACCTTCCGTCGCGCGGATCAGATCCAGTGGTCGGCGGGGGTTGAGCCGGGCGATCCGCGCTATACCGACTATTTCCTGCCGATCGTGGCGGATGCCGAAGCGGGTTTTGGCGGTGTGCTTAACGCGTTCGAGCTGATGAAATCGATGATTGAGGCCGGTGCAGCGGCCGTTCATTTTGAAGATCAGCTGGCATCGGTGAAGAAGTGCGGCCATATGGGCGGCAAAGTGCTGGTGCCGACGCAGGAAGCCATTCAGAAGCTGGTCGCGGCGCGTCTGGCTGCGGACGTGATGGGCGTACCGACGCTGGTGATTGCGCGAACGGATGCCGATGCAGCCGATCTGATTACGTCTGACTGCGATCCGTACGATCGCGAGTTTGTCACCGGCGAACGCACCAGCGAAGGATTTTTCCGTACCCATGCCGGTATCGAACAAGCGATCAGTCGCGGTCTGGCCTATGCGCCGTACGCGGACCTGGTGTGGTGTGAAACCTCGAAACCCGATCTGGAGCAGGCTCGCCGCTTTGCCGAGGCGATTCACGCGCGTTTCCCGGGCAAACTGCTGGCCTACAACTGTTCGCCGTCGTTCAACTGGAAGAAAAATCTTGATGACAATACCATCGCCCATTTCCAGCAGTCGCTGTCTGATATGGGTTACAAATACCAGTTCATCACGCTGGCGGGGATCCACAGCATGTGGTTCAACATGTTCGACCTGGCCCATGCCTACGCACAGGGTGAAGGCATGAAACACTATGTTGAGAAAGTGCAGCAGCCAGAGTTTGCCGCCGCGTCGCAAGGGTACACCTTCGTTTCTCACCAGCAGGAAGTGGGGACTGGCTACTTTGATAAAGTCACCACGATTATCCAGGGCGGGGCTTCCTCGGTCACGGCGTTGACCGGTTCGACGGAAGAAGAGCAGTTCTGATTGCTGCCCGGTGGCGCTGCGCTTACCGGGCCTACGAAAGTGGTAGGCCGGATAAGCGAACGCGCCATCCGGCATGAGCGGATGCCGGATGGGGAAAAGCGATGACGCGTGGCCTGGAATTATTGATTGCACAAACGATTTTACAGGGCTTCGACGCGCAGTACGGGCGTTTTCTGGAAGTCACTTCAGGCGCGCAGCAGCGTTTTGAACATGCCGACTGGCATGCGGTTCAGCAGGCCATGAAGCAGCGAATTCACCTTTATGATCATCACGTCGGGCTGGTGGTGGAACAGCTGCGCTGTATTACCGAAGGCAAAAGCACCGACGTGGATTTTTTACTGCGGGTGAAAGAGCAGTACACGCACCTGCTGCCGGATTACCCTCGCTTTGAGATTGCGGAGAGCTTTTTTAATTCTGTCTATTGCCGGTTGTTTGACCACCGCTCGCTGACACCCGAGCGGCTTTTTATTTTCACTTCTCAGCCGGAACGCAGCTTTCGTTCCCTGCCACGGCCACTGGCAAAAAACTTCTTTCCCGATCGCGGCTGGGAGGTGCTGTTAAGCAAAGTTCTCACCGACTTACCCCTGCGCCTGCCGTGGCAAAACAAGGCGCGCGACATCGGCTACATTAGCGCCAGCCTGCAGGAGGCGCTGGGAAGCGAGATGTTATCCCGCTCCCACCTGCAGATCGCGAACGAACTCTTTTACCGCAATAAAGCCGCCTGGCTGGTGGGTAAACTGGTTACGCCGGTGGCAACCCTGCCGTTTTTGCTGCCACTCCATCGCAGCGAGGAGGGCGAACTGTTTATTGATACCTGTCTGACGACTCATGCCGAAGCGAGCATCGTGTTTGGCTTCGCCCGCTCCTATTTTATGGTCTACGCGCCGCTGCCCGGTGCGCTGGTTGAATGGCTGCGCGATATTCTGCCGGGTAAAACCACCGCCGAACTGTATATGGCGATTGGCTGCCAGAAGCATGCGAAGACGGAAAGCTATCGCGAATACCTGCAGTATATTGCCCGCAGCGATGAGCAGTTTATTGAGGCGCCGGGCATCCGCGGCATGGTGATGCTGGTCTTTACTCTGCCGGGATTTGACCGGGTATTTAAGGTGATCAAAGACCGCTTTGCGCCGCAAAAGGAGATGACCGCCGCCCACGTTCGCGCCTGCTATCAGCTGGTAAAAGAACATGACCGCGTCGGGAGAATGGCCGATACCCAGGAGTTTGAAAACTTCGTGCTGGAAAAACGGCAGATTGCCCCGGCGCTGATGGCGTTACTGCAGACGGAAGCCGGCGCAAAAATCACCGATCTAGGCGATCGCATTGCCATCAGCCATCTCTATATCGAACGCCGGATGGTCCCGCTGAATATCTGGCTGGAGCAGGTGAATGGCCAGGCGCTGCGCGATGCGGTGGAGGAGTATGGCAACGCGATTCGCCAGCTTGCCGCCGCCAATATTTTCCCCGGCGATATGCTGTTTAAAAATTTCGGCGTGACCCGTCATGGCCGGGTGGTGTTCTATGATTACGATGAAATTTGCTACATGACCGAAGTGAATTTCCGCGATATTCCGCCGCCGCGCTACCCGGAAGATGAGCTGGCGAGCGAACCGTGGTACAGCGTGTCGCCGGGCGATGTTTTCCCGGAAGAGTTTCGACACTGGCTGTGCGCTGACCCGCGCATCGGGCCGCTGTTTGAAGAGATGCATGCCGATCTGCTGCGGGCGGACTACTGGCGAGCGCTGCAGACGCGCATTCGTCACGGCCATGTGGAGGATGTCTATGCCTACCGTCGCCGTCAGCGTTTTTGCGTTCGCTACGCCGCGTTGCAGCAGGCGGGGTAGGCGTGCTTCTCAGGCCACCTCGATCACGGCGAACTCTTCAAAGACCAGCTCCATATCGGGCGACCAGCTGCCTTCCCGGGCAAAAAATGCCTGATGAGCCTGCTGCCAGTACGCCAGACTGAGATCGCCTTCCCCTTCCAGCGCGGCCAGTTCCGCGCTCATTTCATTAAAGCGGATGAGGCGTAGCGACAGCGTGCGTATGACGCAGACTGCTTCGCCCGCGCCGTTAAGCACAATATGTACCGCACCAGGCGTCACCGGGCGCTCCTCAGCCTGATAGCTGGCGAAAGAGCCGCAGGTGGCACGTTTTTTCCCGGCAATGACCAGAGAGGCCAGTTCATCGGCCATTTCTGGTGAATCGCCAAAAGACCAGCAGAAGGCCTGCGGGTACTTTTCCTGCCAGAACGCGAGCGGCTTGCTCATCATAGGATCCTTTTATTGCTTTATTGCCGGAGGTTAGCGCATACCGCCGTAGGCCTGGGTTACCTCTTTCGCCGCTTTAATAACCAGCGCCCCCAGTTCGGTGACGCGATCGTCGGTCATCCGGGAAATCGGCCCGGAAATAGAGATTGCGGCAAACGGTTCGCGGTGTTCGTCATAAATACAGGAGGCGACGCAGCGTAAACCGAGGGCATGTTCTTCATCGTCAAATGAATAGCCGCGCTTGCGCGTCTGGGCTAAATCCTCTTTCAGATGGACCGGAGAGACCAGCGTGGCGTGAGTATAAGCATGCAGTCCTTTGCGATGCAGCAGACCGGTGACCTGCTCTTCGCTGAGCTGTGACAGGAACGCTTTACCCGCGCCGGAGGCGTGCATCGGGAGCTTACCGCCAATCGGCGCCGACATGCGCATCAGCTGCGTACACTGCACCTGATCAATAATAATTGCCTGGTGATCGCTTTGATCGAGCACCGCCAGATTGACGGTTTCACCGGAATCTTCCATCAGCTGGCGCAGGATCGGGTGGACGATCGCCAGCAGATTGCGGCTTTGCAGAAAGCTGCTGCCGACCACAAAGGCATGTGCGCCCACGGACCAGTGGCCCAGCTCACCAACCTGGCGGACAAAGCCCAGCTGCTGCATAGTCGTCAGCAGACGATGGGTGGTGGAGTTCGGCAGCCCGGCCTGCTGGGCCAGTTCGGTCAGTGCCACGCTGCTGTGAGACTCAGCAATCCATTCAAGCAATTTTAATCCACGGGTGAGCGACTGAACCTGGCCGCCAGCCTGAGGGGCGGCGGGCGTCGCGGGTTTTCTGCCGCGCTTAGCGGGAACGGGAGTAGCCATCGCAGATTCCTTTTTTCTGTATCGTGGAAATAGTTTTCATTTTATTTGCCGGATTTGCAATCACAACCGGACTGATCGGAGGAGTGAAGCTGAACATGTCTCATATTGCCCGTCGTTCTCTTTTCCGCTCTGGTGCTTTATGCCAGTATGGTCCGTTGAGTTTTTTCGGTCTGGTTGAGCGTTGTCGGGAGCGAGTGTGAGCAGCAAAGTTGAACAACTGCATCAGCAGTTAAAAAAACGTATTCTGGTTCTGGATGGGGGCATGGGCACCATGATCCAGGGCTATCGTCTGAGTGAAGAGGACTTCCGCGGCGAACGCTTTGCCGACTGGCCGTGCGATCTGAAAGGCAATAACGATCTGCTGGTGCTCAGTAAGCCGGAGGTGATAACCGCTATCCATGACGCCTACTTTGAGGCGGGGGCGGATATCATTGAAACCAACACCTTTAACTCGACGACTATCGCGATGGCGGATTACCAGATGGAATCCCTGTCGGCGGAAATCAACTTTGTCGCGGCAAAGCTGGCGCGCGCCTGCGCCGATGAGTGGACTTCCCGCACGCCGGAAAAACCGCGCTACGTCGCGGGCGTGCTCGGCCCGACCAACCGCACCGCTTCTATTTCCCCCGATGTTAACGACCCGGCCTACCGCAATATTACCTTTGATGGGCTGGTGGAGGCTTACCGCGAGTCCACCAAAGCGCTGGTGGAAGGGGGCGTTGACCTGATTCTGATCGAGACCGTGTTCGATACCCTGAACGCCAAAGCGGCGATCTTCGCCGTGAAAGAGGAGTTTGAGGCGCTGGGCGTTGAACTGCCGATCATGATCTCCGGTACCATCACCGATGCCTCCGGCCGTACGCTCTCCGGGCAAACGACCGAAGCCTTTTACAACTCGCTGCGCCACGCCGATGCGCTCACCTTCGGCCTGAACTGCGCGCTGGGGCCAGATGAGCTGCGCCAGTACGTGCAGGAGCTGTCGCGCATTGCCGAATGCTATGTCACTGCACACCCCAATGCCGGGCTGCCGAACGCCTTTGGGGAATACGATCTGGACGCTGACACCATGGCGGCGCAGATTCGCGAATGGGCGGAATCGGGCTTCCTGAACATCGTCGGCGGCTGCTGCGGCACCACGCCGGAACATATCGCCGCCATGACGCGCGCCGTTACGGGCCTCGCGCCGCGCGTGCTGCCGGAGATCCCGGTCGCCTGCCGTCTGGCCGGCCTGGAACCGCTGAATATCGGCGACGACAGCCTGTTTGTTAACGTCGGCGAGCGGACCAACGTGACCGGTTCAGCTAAATTCAAGCGCCTGATTAAAGAAGAAAAATATAACGAAGCGCTGGACGTTGCCCGTCAACAGGTGGAAAGCGGCGCGCAGATTATCGATATCAACATGGATGAGGGGATGCTCGACGCCGAAGCGGCGATGGTGCGTTTCCTTAATCTGATCGCCGGCGAGCCTGATATCGCCCGGGTACCGATTATGATCGACTCCTCGAAATGGGAGGTCATCGAAAAGGGTCTGAAATGTATTCAGGGCAAAGGTATCGTCAACTCCATCTCGATGAAAGAGGGCGTAGAGGCCTTCGTTGAGCATGCGAAGAAGGTGCGTCGCTACGGCGCTGCCGTGGTGGTGATGGCCTTTGATGAAATTGGCCAGGCCGATACCCGCGCGCGGAAAATCGAAATTTGCCGCCGGGCGTACAAGATTCTGACCGAAGAGGTGGGCTTCCCGCCGGAAGATATTATTTTTGACCCCAATATCTTCGCCGTCGCCACCGGCATTGAAGAGCACAACAACTATGCGCAGGACTTTATCGGCGCCTGTGAAGACATTAAACGCGAGCTGCCTCACGCGCTGATTTCCGGCGGCGTCTCGAACGTCTCCTTCTCGTTCCGCGGCAACGATCCGGTTCGCGAAGCGATTCACGCCGTCTTCCTGTACTACGCCATCCGTAACGGCATGGATATGGGGATCGTTAACGCCGGCCAGCTGGCGATTTATGACGATCTGCCGGTGGAACTGCGCGATGCCGTTGAAGACGTGATCCTCAACCGTCATGCTGACGGCACCGAGCGTCTGCTGGAGCTGGCGGAAAAATACCGCGGTAGCAAAACGGACGACTCCGCCAACGCCCAGCAGGCGGAATGGCGTAGCTGGGACGTGAAAAAACGGCTTGAATACTCGCTGGTAAAAGGCATTACCGAGTTTATCGAGCTGGATACCGAAGAGGCGCGCCAGCAGGCCGCTCGTCCGATAGAAGTGATAGAAGGCCCGCTGATGGACGGCATGAACGTGGTCGGCGATCTGTTCGGCGAAGGCAAAATGTTCCTGCCGCAGGTGGTAAAGTCGGCCCGCGTGATGAAACAGGCGGTCGCCTATCTGGAACCGTATATTGAAGCCAGCAAGGAAAAGGGCTCCAGCAACGGCAAGATGGTCATTGCGACCGTGAAAGGCGACGTCCACGACATCGGTAAAAATATCGTTGGCGTGGTGCTGCAGTGCAATAACTACGAAATTATCGATCTTGGCGTGATGGTGCCGGCGGACAAAATCCTCAAAACCGCCCGCGAAGTGAATGCCGACCTGATTGGCCTCTCCGGGCTGATTACCCCGTCGCTGGACGAAATGGTCAATGTGGCGAAAGAGATGGAACGCCAGGGCTTTACGATTCCTCTGCTGATTGGCGGAGCCACGACGTCGAAGGCCCATACGGCGGTCAAAATCGAGCAGAACTACAGCGGCCCGACGGTCTACGTTCAGAATGCCTCGCGCACCGTGGGCGTGGTCTCGGCTCTGCTCTCCGACACGCAGCACGATGATTTTGTTGCGCGCACGCGTCGCGAGTACGAAACCGTGCGTATCCAGCACGCTCGCAAGAAACCGCGCACGCCGCCGGTGACCCTGGCTGCCGCTCGTGATAACGATCTGGCCTTTGACTGGGCCAGCTACACGCCGCCGGTTGCTCATCGTCTGGGCGTGCAGAGCGTGGAAGCCAGCATCGAAACCCTGCGTAACTACATCGACTGGACGCCATTCTTTATGACCTGGTCGCTGGCCGGCAAATACCCGCGTATCCTCGAAGACGAGGTGGTGGGCGAAGAAGCGAAGCGGTTGTTCCACGATGCGAACGAGATGCTGGATAAACTGAGCGCAGAGAAGACGCTGAATCCGCGCGGCGTGGTGGGGTTATTCCCGGCCAACCGGGTGGGGGATGATATTGAAATCTATCGCGATGAAACCCGCACCCATGTGCTGACGGTCAGCCACCATCTGCGTCAGCAGACGGAAAAAGTCGGCTTTGCCAACTACTGCCTTGCCGATTTTGTGGCGCCGAAGCTCAGCGGCAAAGCTGACTACCTCGGCGCGTTTGCGGTGACCGGCGGGCTGGAAGAGGACGCGCTGGCGGAAGCGTTTGATGCGCAGCACGATGATTACAACAAGATCATGGTCAAAGCCATCGCCGACCGTCTGGCGGAAGCGTTTGCCGAATACCTGCATGAACGTGTGCGTAAGGTCTACTGGGGCTACGCGGCGAATGAGAACCTCAGTAACGAGGAGCTGATCCGCGAAAACTACCAGGGGATTCGCCCTGCGCCGGGCTACCCGGCCTGTCCGGAGCACACCGAAAAAGCGGTGATCTGGGAACTGCTGGATGTCGAGGCGCATACCGGCATGAAGCTGACCGAGTCGTTCGCCATGTGGCCGGGCGCATCGGTTTCCGGCTGGTACTTCAGCCATCCTGACAGTAAGTATTACGCGGTGGCGCAAATTCAGCGCGATCAGGTGGAAGATTATGCCCGGCGTAAAGGGATGACGCCTGCGGAAGTTGAACGCTGGCTGGCGCCAAACCTGGGATATGACGCGGACTAGAAGGCGAGCAGTCACCAATCCGTCATCTTAGCTGACAACTTAGCTGACAACTTAGCTTACAACTTACAGGGCGCCATTATGGCGCCCTGTCTCTTTATTGTGGTTAAACCCTTATACTGGTGTATTGATCCACAACGGCCGGCATCGACTGATATCGCCCCGGACGATATCTCCCGGATAAGCCCGGTGCGTTCAGGACGGGTTATCGGTATCTGTCCGTCGGGTAATAAGGAGAATAAGAATCCGTGTTAACTCTGCTGCATCTGCTGTCTGCTGTTGCCCTGCTGGTCTGGGGCACCCACATTGTTCGTACCGGCGTGATGCGCGTATTTGGCGCGCGCCTGCGTTCCGTCCTCAGTAGTAGCGTTGAGAAAAAACCGCTCGCCTTCTGCGCGGGGATTGGCGTCACGGCTCTGGTCCAGAGCAGCAATGCCACCACCATGTTGGTGACCTCATTCGTCGCTCAGGATCTGGTCGCGCTGACGCCTGCGCTGGTGATTGTGCTGGGGGCCGATGTGGGGACCGCATTGATGGCGAGGGTGCTGACCTTCGATCTGTCGTGGCTGTCGCCGCTGCTGATTTTTATCGGCGTGATTTTTTTCCTCGGGCGCAAACAAACGCGTGCCGGCCAGCTCGGACGGGTGGGGATCGGCCTGGGGCTGATTCTGTTAGCGCTGGAACTGATTGTGCAGGCGGTTCATCCCATCACCCAGGCAAATGGCGTGCAGGTGATTTTCGCCTCGCTGACCGGCGACATTATGCTCGACGCGCTGATTGGTGCCATGTTTGCCATTATCAGCTACTCCAGCCTGGCGGCCGTGCTGCTAACGGCAACGCTGACTTCAACCGGGGTGATTTCATTTCCGGTTGCGCTGTGCCTGGTGATTGGCGCCAACCTCGGCTCGGGGATTCTGGCGATGATCAACAACAGCGCCGCCAACGCTTCTGCGCGCCGCGTGGCGCTCGGCAGTCTGTTGTTCAAGCTGGTGGGCAGCCTGATTATTCTGCCGTTTGTGCATGTGCTGGCCGATGCGATGCATCGTATGCCGCTGCCGGAATCGGAACTGGTTATCTACTTCCACGTCTTCTACAACCTGATTCGCTGCGTGGCGATGGTGCCCTTTGCCGAGCCCATGGCCAGACTCTGCAAACGGATGATTCATGAAGATCCCGAGCAGGACCTCCATCTCAAACCAAAACATCTGGATACTACGGCGCTGGATACGCCGGCGCTGGCGTTGGCCAATGCCGCGCGCGAAACGTTGCGCATTGGCGACGCGATGGAGCAGATGCTCGAGGGGCTGCACAAGGTGATGCACGGCGAGCCGCGGGAGGAGAAAGAGCTGCGCAGGCTGGCGGACGATATCAACGTGCTCTACACCGCGATCAAGCTCTATCTGGCCCGCATGCCGAAAGACGAGCTGGCCGAAGAAGAGTCCCGCCGCTGGGCGGAGATCATCGAAATGGCGCTCAATCTCGAGCAGGCTTCCGATATCGTTGAGAGAATGGGCAGCGAAATCGCCGATAAATCGCTGGCGGCGCGCCGCGCCTTTTCAGTGGAAGGGCTGAAGGAGCTGGACGGGCTGTACGAGCAGCTGCTCAGCAACCTACAGCTGGCGATGTCGGTCTTTTTCTCCAGCGATGTCCCGAGCGCCCGACGCCTGCGCCGCAACAAGCATCGTTTCCGCATCCTGAACCGCCGCTACTCGCACGCGCACGTCGACCGTCTGCACCAGCAGAACGTGCAGAGTATCGAGACCAGCTCGCTGCATCTAGGGTTACTGGGGGATATGAAACGCCTGAACTCGTTGTTCTGCTCGGTGGCTTATAGCGTGATGGAGCAGCCGGATGAAGATGACGATCGGGATGAATACTAAGTCGTTTCCCCCGTCGGCGGATTAACCGGTCACGGGGGCGATATCCCGGCGGCGACGCTGACGCCGCAAGCCGGGAACCGTCATTTTAAAAGCGGTGACCAGCCTGCAGAGGCAGCGCTTCCTCACCGGCTTTAAACAGCAGCGTCGGATTCGGGCCGCCGAGGGTGGCCTGCCCCTGTGTCACCTGAATCCAGTTGCCCTCCGGCAGGCCGATGATCGTCAGCTCCGGGGCCACGACCAGCAGTTCGCGAATACGTTGCTCACGGGTTTCGCCCTGATGTCCTGCCGGCAGCGCGTTGGTAAAGTGCGGGTTAATCTGCAGCGGGAACAGCCCCAGCGCGTCAAACCCCTGCGGATCGACAATCGGCATATCGTTGGTGGTGCGGATGGTCGGGCAGGCGAGGTTTGCGCCCGCGCTCCAGCCAATGTACAACGCGCCACGCTGCACAACGTCCACAATGGGCGCCAGAAGCCCGCGTCCGCGGCACTCTTTCAGCAGCTGAAAAGTATTGCCGCCGCCGACAATCACCACTTCAGCGGCTGCAATCGCCGCCACGGGGTCGGCGACGCTGTGAATACCGGTGACGGAAACGCCGAGCGGGGCGAGCACCGCGGCGGCTTTGGCCGTGTAGTCATCCCAGGTTTGCGTCACTCCGGCAAAGGGGATAAACACCGCGGAACGGCGTCCGTTTAGCTGTCCGGCAATTAGCGGCAGCGCATGTTCCAGCCATGCTTTGCCAGGCAGCGACGAGTTACTCAATAACAGCAGTTCCATCTTTTCTCCATTTAGCCAGGTTACAGAGTCGCAGAGGATCCTACCACCGCTTGCCCGCAGGCTCACTGATATGGCTCACGATGTTGCAAGGTGGCGGCGCGTCATCGGGCCTCTTGCTGCGGTGACGCGTGAGAAGAGGGGGACGGTTAACGGAAGGCAAAGCGTATGGAACCGGAGTAGGACACCGGAGAAAGAGCGCCCTCCCTGGCGCTCAGGCTTACCCCGCCCGCGCAAATGCCGCCGCCTCGTTGACGAGAGCGGCATCCGGACGGACGCCGGTATAAAGCACGAATTGTTCCACCGCCTGCAGCGCAATCACCTCTGCGCCGCTGATAATCTGCTTATCCAGCTTCTGCGCCAGACGAATCAGCGGTGTTTCCGACGGCAGCGCCACCACGTCGAACACCACCTGAGCCTGCCCAACCATCGACTGGCTGAACGCCAGAGTGTCGCTATGCGTGCCGCCGGCCATGCCGAGCGGCGTGACGTTGACCAGAATATCGACCCTGATCCCTTCAGGCTGCGGCTGCCACTGAAAACCGTACTGTTTCGCCAGCGCCAGGCCGCTATCGCGATTGCGGGCGGCGATAACCACATCGCGGAAGCCGGCGTCGCGAAAGGCGGCGATAACCGCTTTCCCCATGCCGCCGCTGCCCTGAATCATCACGCTGGCACGGGTATCCAGCTGGTGGCTGTCGATCAGGCTCTTCACCGCGATATAGTCGGTGTTGAGCCCGGTCAATCTGCCGTTGTCGTTCACGATGGTATTGACGGAATCAATCACCCTGGCCGAAGGGTCGATGGCGTCAAGGAAAGGCATACAGCTCTCTTTAAACGGCATCGAGACCGCGCAACCGCGAATCCCCAGCGCCCGTACTCCTCCCACCGCGGCGGCGATATCCTGCGTGGTAAAGGCTTTATAGATAAAATTTAGCCCCAGCTTCTCATACAGATAGTTATGAAAGCGGGTGCCGAAGTTGCCTGGCCGGCCGGCCAGCGACATGCAGAGCTGTGTTTCGCGATTAATCATGAGCAATGTCCGGTGCGTGGGCCAGCAGGTACCGTTCCGCTTCGGCGGACCAGATCCCGTGATTACGCGCCATAATGGCCGCCAGCTCAGGGTCAGCAATAGCGCCAAGAGGGGTCAGGGGAAGCGATTTTTCGGTATACACCAGCTTTTTACCACCGCCGACGGCCGGCAAATCGAGGGTTGTTTCACCCGCCGCATTCAGTCCGAGAATATGGGTCACCACTTTCGCCGCCTGGACTTTTTTCGCCTGCATCAGCGCCACGGCGGCCCGCATATCGTCAGTATTGCCGCCGGAAGTCCCGACGTAATGCGTAAAGGCATAATGCACGTCGTAAAAGTTTATCGGGGCGCTGAACTGCTTATCCTGCGGACCGGCAAAGAAGTTCAGGCAGCCGTCCGGGGCCAGCAGCGAAGACGCCATGGTAATCAGCTGCTCATTCGGCACGAACACAAAAATATCATCGAAGCCGTGGCCGCCGGTCAGCGCCATCAGCGTTTCGCGTCCGGCATCGTGACCGTCGAGGTAATGGATCAACGTTTGCGGCTCTGACGGATAATGCTGGCGGGCGTAGCTCAGCTTCGGCTTATTGGTGTCGGTCACGACCAGCAGGGCAGGGTTCACCGGTCCATGCAGCGCATAGTCGATCGCCAGCAGCCCCATTGGGCCGGTACCGCCGAGGATCAGCGTGCGGCCCTGAGGCCGGATGCCCATCACATGGTTATAGCTCCCTTCCTGCAGATGATAGTTGGCGTTGAATGCACCGATCACGCAGGAGAGCGGTTCGACCAGCGAGCCTTCAAACCAGGTATCGCCTTCCCAGGTGAGCAGACAATCTTGCGTCATGACCTCATCCGGGATCACCACGTGAGTCGCTTCGCCACCGATCCACGGGAAGGAGTAGCCGGGGCAATCGGGGCGATCCGGCAGCTGCAGGTTGGCCTGAATCACATAGCGCTGGCCGGCCTGGAATTTATGCTGCCACTTTTTCCCGACTGCGAGGATTTCGCCACAGAATTCATGGCCGATGATAATCGGATTCACCGCCACGTCGTCCGGCACCTTTTTATGGTTTTCCCCCTGGTTGGCCTCCTTCCAGGAAGAGAGGCACAGGCTGTCGGTGACCACGCGGGCGAGGATCTCGTCATCCTGCATTTCCGGGAGTGCAAAGGTTTCCAGACGCAGGTCGCGTTTACCGTAAAGGCGTAGAGCTGTCGTTTTCATGTTTACCACCTCATCCCCTTTTACTGCGGGGTTAGCTTATTGAAGTGGCCCCGGCGCGACCGGGGCCGAATAATCAGGACAAGAAGCCCAGTGCGTTACCGATAATCCCCAGACCAAACAGGGCAAAGATCAGCCATACCGGGTTAACTTTTTTATTGAGCAGGCGCACCATCAACAGCGTCAGGCCCAGCGCCAGCAGGCCGGGACAAAGCTGGTCGAGGATGTTTTGTACGGTCATGGTGACGGTGGTGCCGTCGGCCCCTGGCGTTTGCGACACTACCAACGGCACGTGGATGGAGGTCCACTTGGTGACCAGCACGCCCATCACGAACAGACCTAAAATAGAGGCCCCTTCGGTCAGTTTTTGCAGCAGGTTACCGCCCATATCGCTGACGATATTGACCCCCTTACGGAAACCAAGCTGCAGGCCGTACCATTTCATTGCCAGGCGTACTGCATTGAAAATGAAGAAAAAGAGTAATGGGCCTAGTATGTTTCCCGAGAGTGCCAGCGACGCGCCGAGTGCCGCGGTAATCGGGCGTAACGTGCCCCAGACCAGCGGATCGCCGACCCCGGCCAGCGGCCCCATCAGGCCAACTTTGATGCCGTTGATCGCCCCATCGTCGATGGCCGCGCCGTTGGCGCGCGCTTCTTCCATCGCCGCGGTGACGCCCAGCACCGGGCCGCAGACGGCGGGAGTGGTGTTGAAGAACACCAGATGGCGTTTTAGCGCCGCCACCTGATCCTCTTTTAGCGGATAGAGACGCTTGATCGCCGGGATCATGTCGTAGCAAAAGCCGAGGCCATGAATGCGTTCAAAGTTGAAGGAGGCCTGCTGCAGGTTGGAGCGCAGAAAGATGTTAACCAGGTCGCCTTGGGTGAGTTTTTTCGGTTCCATAACGGGCTCCATCAGTCGTCAAGTTGGTCAAGGGCGGCGGAAGAGGCGGAGGCCTGCGGGGCCTCAGCCTTACGCCATTGCGGGTTCAGCTGGATATAAATCAGCGCGATAATGACGCCCACGCCGCCGAAGGCCAGCAGGCTGAAATCGAGATAGCCTCCCGCCAGAAAACCGAGGAAAAAGAACGGCATCAGGTATTTGACGCCCATCATGCGCAGCACCATGGCGTAGCCCACCACCACAATAA
Organism: Klebsiella sp. X13; assembly: GCF_003323835.1. Classification (NCBI taxonomy): domain Bacteria; kingdom Pseudomonadati; phylum Pseudomonadota; class Gammaproteobacteria; order Enterobacterales; family Enterobacteriaceae; genus Klebsiella; species Klebsiella sp. X13. The sequence goes on along the minus strand of NZ_CP030874.1, from coordinate 5,099,554 downwards.
AACCACCGGCGATTTGCAGGCCGCGGGTGACAAATTCCGGAATGGCGTTCAGCATGTTGCTGACCATGTCGGCGCTGACAAACAGCGAGACCACCAGTGCCGGAATCGCGACGCGGAGCGCCTGTACGCCCAGCGCCGAGATATGCAGCATGTCAATAGTGCGAAAACGCGCGTCCTCCGCCGCCTTGTCCGCTGCGTGTTGAAAGACCACCGTGATGGTGCGGGCGAAAACGGTGAGCACCTGGCCTGCTGCGGCCACCGGCAGCGCGATGGCGATCCCTGTGGCGATACTTTGATGGCCGACGATAACCAGAATCGCGGAGATAATGCTGGCCAGCGCCGAATCCGGCGATTGCGCGGCGCCGACGTTCATCCAGCCGAGTGCGATCAGTTCCAGCGTGCCGCCGAGCATAATCCCGGTTTTTAAATCACCGAGAATTAAGCCAATGACCGTGCAGGCAATTAACGGGCGATGCGTCTGAAATTCATCCAGTACGCTGCCCATTCCGGCAATACAGGAAAAAAGAAATATGGCGATTATTTGTAGGGTACTGATTTCCATAATATGTCACCTTGAGGGTATGCAAATCCCTGCCTGTTACGGCATTAACACGGTATTACTCTGACGGTCACGGTATGGCTTTTATATTTTTAAACCTGTCACCAAAGATTGTGCTAAGTCTATTTCCAGGGTGTGCCATGCAGAATAACGATGTGCAAAATACAGGCGCTGTTTTATTCTGTGGCAGTGTGCTCGGCTATTTTGTCGAGGATATTAATGGACGGATCTGATGCCACCACACGCAAATCCAGTTTTACGCCCAGCTTATCCAGTTGACGAAATGCATGAATATCCTCGTCGTCTAAAGAGACTGCCTTGGTTAATTGTTTTTTACCCGGTCGCCAGGCCATTCCGCCAATATTTAAGGTGGCAATATTGACCCCCTGTTTGACCATCGTTAAAACATCCTGAGGGTTGGTAAATAAATAAAAAACGGTCTCGTTCTGATATTGCGGGTTGTGATAAACGGCGACTGCTTTTTCGAGGTTAACGACATTGACCTTCATGCCCGGAGGCGCGGCCTGGCGGAGTAAGGTCCGACGTACCTCATCGTTATAGACCTCGTCGTTGCAGATAATAATGCGCCGGGCGTTGGCGACTTTTGACCACACGGTGGTCACCTGGCCATGGATCAGGCGGTCATCAATACGGGCAAGCGTAATGTTCATCAAAAATCCTCCTCAATGGTTTCCGGCTGTCGCCAGACCACGCAGCACTGGCTGGCAATGGTCGTCAGATGTGCACACAGGGCGTCTGCGGTCAGGGTCTGCTGGTTATCCACCAGTTCCAGCGCCAGCGGTAATGAGAGGCCGCTGATGACCCGCAGCCGCGGGTTTTTCATCGCCAGCCCGGCAGCGGCATTCCACGGGCTGCCGCACTGTAAATCGACGGCGATCAGCCACTCACTGTCATTGTGAGTGCTTACTAACTCATCCAGCCTGGTGGCGATGTCGCTGGCGTTTTCGCCGGGCATAAATGCCACGGCGCTGGCCTGCACGTCACCATAGACCATGCGCACCGAATCCAGCATGGCGCAGGCCAGCTGACCGTGGGCGCAGAAAATCACATTCACCATATCGACTCCTTATCCGCGGGTTTTTCCGCCGGCGATGTTAGTGGTTACTCCGGTTATATAGCTTGCCCGCTCTGACAGCAGGTAGCAGACATAGTCGGCTACTTCGCTCAGACGACCGGAGCGACCAATCGGTATCGCGTTTTTGCTATAGCCCGCGCGCAGCTGCTCGACGGTGATATTGCGCGTCCAGGCCAGCGCTTCTTCGTATTCCGGCGTGCGCAACCCGGTTTTTTCGAGGATGCCAGGCGCCACGCCCACAACGCGGATACCGTGTTTCCCCAGCTCTTTGGACCATGAACGCGTGAAGCTATTCAGCGCGGCTTTGGTCGCGGCATAGCAGCTCTGACCTTCAGAGCCTTCCAGCCCGCTTTCTGACGAGACGTTAACAATGACGCCTGCGCGCTGTTTCACCATCTGCCGGGCCACCGCCTGCGACATCAGAAAGACCCCTTTTTGGTTGATGTTCACCATCTTTTCAAAGGCGGCCTCATTGAGTTCATAGCGTCCTGCCGGGGCTTTCTCATCGACGAGGAGACGCGGAAAATTCACCCCGGCATTATTCACCAGACCATCGATACGACCGTATTGTTGAATAATCTGTTCGACGGTGTGATTCACCTCGCTGGCGCTGGAAATATCCGTAGGCCAGAACCTGTAATGGTCATGGTGGTGATGCTTGTCACCGCCGTGAATATCGATCATCTGGACATTTGCACCGAGACTTAATAACTCGTCAACAATTGCCAGACCAATTCCCGACGCGCCGCCGGTAACAATAATTGTTTTATCTTGCAGATTTAGCCATGTTTGCATAATCGTCATCTCATTTTCAGGTAAAGGGATCCCACGCAGCGCGAGCTGCGTCAAAAGAAAACGTCTTTTATTTCAGTAACCGTTCTGCGGTCTCTCGATTCGTCACCAGACAGTTAATATAACCCCCGCGCAATGCGCCAATAATTCCGGTATATTTTTCTTCGCCGATGGCGATACCCACGGAATAACGCACCTGTTTTAATCTGGCAATATCGATGGAGAGCGTTTTTTCATTCATATTGGTTTCAACGGCGATACCGTTGATATCATAAAAGCGTGAACAAATATCGCCGGCGACGTGTCGCGCGTTAAGATCATCGCTCTCTTCGCTACCATAAAACGCATGCCAGTTGGCGCCATCGCGAATCGCCGGGGAACCGATACCCACCAGCGCCACATCGAGATTCTCCCAGTAGGATGAAATCGTTTTAAAATGCTGGGACTGCATAATACCGTTGCGAATCAATGTGTTTTCCAGCAGCGCCGGGAAGTCAGCAAGATGCGATTCGGCTTTCAGCCTGGCGGCGGCGCCGTAGGTCAGCGTGTTCACATGATACCGGCTCTCCAGCTTGCCCGAGGGGCCGCCGATAATCGGTACGCAAATCACCTGCCGCGACTGACTGGCCTGCGGTAGCGTTTCGACCAGCGCACGAACCGCCCGCCCCCAGGAAAAGCCGATAATATCGCCAGGTTCAAGCAGGCGGTCGACCAGCTGAGCGCCATGCTGCCCGATGGTGCTCAGCTGGTCCTCTTCCTGTGATGACTCGCAGGAGGCGACCACCGCCTCTTTGAGAGCGAACTTTTGCTTCAGCTGCTGTTCCAGCCACAGATTTTCGTTGTAGTCGTAGTTGATGGCGATGGTGACAATACCCTGCTCACGACCGCGTTTTAGCAGGCGGCTGATCGTGGTGCGGTAAATACCCAGCTCACGGGCAATCTGCGCCTGGGTCATCTCCTGCTCATAATAGAGCTGGGCAACTTTAACGATTAAGCGGATATCATCGCTATTTTCGATCGCCATCTTTGGGCTCCTGCACATTTGTGCAAACGGTGTTCTTGCTCTCTTGATCTGATATAACCCCAACTATCGCCGGCGACAAAGCAATTTTCCGCTATATCATCACCATAAGATGGCGGTTTGTTTTGCACATTTGATTGCTGACCTGCCTGGAGATGGCACGTTTGTGCGTGATGAGCTAATGGTTTGATTCTGCTTATTTTCGCCGGGCAGAATTGCACGGCACGGGGTGGAACACTTTTGTGTAGAAAGGTGTGACGGATCACATTTAGCGGCGAGTCGTGGAGACGCGATTATTTTTGATTGTCCGCGGCCTGAGGTATATTTCGCTTTTACAGGAGAATTTATGCTGCCCGACTCATCAACCCGACTCAATAAATACATCAGTGAAAGCGGAATTTGCTCGCGTCGCGAAGCCGATCGCTACATTGAACAAGGCAATGTTTTTATCAATGGCAAGCGTGCGACCATTGGCGATCAGGTTAATCCTGGCGATGTCGTGAAGGTCAACGGTCAATTGATCGAGCCGCGCGAGGCCGAAGATCTGGTCTTCATCGCCCTGAATAAACCGGTCGGTATTGTCAGCACAACGGAAGACAGCGAGCGCGATAACATTGTGGACTTTGTTAACCACAGCAAGCGTGTCTTCCCGATTGGTCGACTGGACAAAGACTCTCAGGGGCTGATCTTTCTGACCAACCACGGCGATCTGGTGAATAAGATCCTGCGTGCCGGCAACGATCACGAGAAAGAGTATCTGGTGACGGTGGACAAGCCGGTGACCGACGAGTTTATTCGCGGTATGGGCGCTGGCGTCCCGATTCTTGGCACGGTGACGAAGAAGTGTAAAGTCAGGAAGGAAGCGCCGTTCGTGTTTCGTATTACCCTGGTTCAGGGCCTGAACCGGCAGATTCGCCGGATGTGCGAGCACTTTGGCTATGAGGTCACGAAGCTGGAACGGACGCGGATCATGAACGTCGGGCTGTCGGGACTGCCGCTTGGTGAGTGGCGCGACCTGACGGATGATGAGCTGGTGGCGCTGTTTAAGCTGATTGAGAATTCATCCTCTGAGGCCAAACCGAAGGCGAAAGCCAAACCGAAAACCGCCGGGATCAAACGTCCGGTGGTGAAGATTGAAAAGAGCAGTGAGAAAAACGAGAAAGGGCGCCCGGCGTCTAACGGAAAACGTTTTACTCAGCCGGGGCGTAAAAAGAAAGGGCGTTAACGCCTGCCGCGCGTTGGCGTGCTCGCCGACCACGAAAATGATGCTTCGTTATCGGGTTTGTAGGCCTGCTTTTTCTTTAACTGGCGGGCCTTTTTCGCTTCGGCTTCTCGCAGCACCATCAGCTTGTCGATGTACTCTTTCTTGACGGCGTTGGTCTCCGCGTTGGTCAGCGGACGGCCGTGCGCAATTCGGGCCCGGTCAAGCAGCGTTTTGAGTTCGCGTTGCTCGCGCTCTGTCATCTCTTTTTGCGTAATGCGGGGAAGTGCCATAGTGGTGCCCTCAGTCTGCCGGATAACCCAGTGTACGGTAATCGCGGGCCGACGGACAGCGCGTTAGTCCCGTTGAGGAACGCGTAAACGGGGAAATTACCCGGGCCGTTGGCCCGGGTGAGGGAATATTAGCGTTTGTTCACGTTTTTGGCGGTAGGTTTCCCGGACCAGTAGCCCGCCAGCAGCGAACCGGACAGGTTGTGCCAGACTGAAAACAGCGCACCGGGCAGCGCGGCGAGCGGGCCGAAGTAGATTTTCCCCAGCGCGGCAGCCAGACCAGAGTTTTGCATCCCTACTTCAATCGCCAGCGTCCGGCAGGTTGACTCGTCAAAGCCAAACAGCCGTCCGCCCCAGTAGCCGCCGAGCAGACCGATGGCGTTATGCAGGATCACCGCGACAATCACCACCAGGCCCACCGAAGCGATATGGGAGGCGGAGCCGGCGACGACGGCGCTGATAATCGCCAGGATGCAGATCATCGAGAAGGCGGGCAGAAAAGGTTCAACCGCTTTCACCACTTTGGGCAGCGTATGGTGAATCACCAGGCCCAGCGCAATCGGGATCACGACGATCTGCAGGATGCTGAGCAGCATCCCCATTACGTCGACCTGAATGTGCGCATCCACATACAGCCGCGTCAGCAGCGGCGTGGCAACCACGCCGACCAGCGTAGAAACAGATGAGATGGTGACAGACAGCGCCACATCGCCTTTCGCGAGATAGATCATCACGTTCGATGCTGTCCCGCTGGCGACGCTCCCGACCAGTACCATGCCGGCTGACAGCTCAGGCGGCATATGGAACAGCAGCGCCAGCGCCCAGGCGGCGAGAGGCATCACCAGATAGTGAAGAAAAATACCTGCAGCAACCGGCGCCGGGCGCGACAGCACGCGCTTAAAGTCATCCAGTTTCAGATGCACCCCCATTCCGAACATGATGAGCATCAGCAGCGTGGTGACCCACGGCCCGACGGGCGTAAAGGTCGACGGGGTATAATAAGCCAGAACAGAGAGCAGCAGCGCCCATAACGGGAACAGCCTCGTCAGAGTAGCGAGCATGTTGTTTTCCTTGCGATTAACGCCTCATCCTTCGGGCAACGCGTGCGCAGGCGGTGTCTGTTTCCCCGGGCACGTTGTCTGCTGTGCATCAGGGGGCGTCGCACCGGCCCGTCGCCCGAACGATTGAGGGGATGTTGTGTTGATATAGTTATAAAAAAGCCGGGTTCGAGCCCGGCTATAGGTAATTTTTATCGCGTGAAGAAATATTATTCAAACAAATTATGATGCAATTTCTGCACGACTTTCTCGGCATCCGCCCCAGGCACCAGGAAGCAGAGGTTATGGCTGGATGCGCCGTAGCAAATCATACGAATATTGAACGGCTCCAGGACGCCGAAAACTTCTTTGCCCACGCCACAGGCGCGCGACAACTCGTTACCGATTAACGCCACCAGCGCCAGATCCTGCTCCACTTCTACGCGGCACAGGGAGGAGAGTTCGGTCAGCAGCGCCTGCGTCAGCAGAGTATCGGTGGCGGAGGTTGAACCGGTGGTATCCATAGTCAACGCGATGCTGACTTCGGACGTGGTGATCAGATCCACGGAAATATTGTGGCGCGCGAGGATCCCGAATACTTCCGCCAGGAAGCCGCGAGAGTGCAGCATATTCAGGCTATGCAGCGTCAGCAGCGTCTGGCGGCGGCGCAGGGCCAGCGCGCGGAACAGCGGCGGATTTTCGGTTTTATTACACACCAGCGTTCCGCCGGCGGTGGGTTCTTTGCTGGATCCCACGAACACCGGAATATCGCTACGCACGGCGGGCAGCAGGGTGGCCGGATGAAGCACTTTGGCGCCAAAGGTGGCCATTTCTGCCGCTTCGGCAAATGCGATGACATCAATGCGTTTTGCCGCCGGCGCGACGCGCGGGTCGGTGGTGTAGATACCCGGGACATCGGTCCAGATATCGACACGGCTGGCGTTCAGCGCTTCGCCCAGCAGAGCGGCGGTATAGTCGCTGCCGCCGCGGCCCAGCGTTGTGGTACGGCCTTTGGCTTCGCTGCCGATAAAGCCCTGGGTGACCACCAGACCTTCAGCCAGCCGCGGAGTCAGCTGCAGCTGCGTCAGCTCGGCGAGTGCGGCAATGTCTGGCTCGGCGCGGCCGAAGCGATCGTTGGTGCGCATAATCTTACGTACATCGAACCACTGTGACGCAATACCGCGCTCGCGGAGAATTTCGACAAACAGCAGGGTGGACATCAGTTCGCCATGGCTGACCAGCTCGTCGGTCAGCGCAGCGGAACTTGCCAGCGCAGCGGCTTCTGCCAGGGTGGTGATATTTTCCAGCAGACGCTCGATCTCTTCGCGAATCACGTTGGGATAGCGCAGACGCTCCAGGATATTGAATTGAATCTGGCGCAGCGATTCGAGCTTTTCAAAACGCTCAGCGGGTTCCAGCCCTTCAGCCAAAGCAACCAGAAGATTGGTCACACCCGCAGAGGCCGATAACACCACGACGCGCGTGTTCTCATCAAGTCGCGCAACATCAACGCTGCGATTCATGGCATCGAAATCGGCAACGCTGGTGCCGCCGAATTTGGCTACAACTAAATCTGTCATAACAACCTCGTGTCAGGGGGGGCCTGACTTATTAAAACGATTCCTGAGTGGGGCTGGGCTGGACACCAACTTACAGTAATAAAATGTCTTAATAAGCCAGGCCAAATTATTCAGCCATGGCACAAGGGAAGAGCGAAAAACAGGGTGGGCGCAGAGCAATAAACAGCTACGATGTCACCCAGAAGTGCTCCACCTTGTAGACCCGCTCCCCAACGCCTTGCGTCAGTTCCTGGGTATGAAACGCCCGACTGCGAACGTTTCTGGTGACAACCCAGGGGATTCAGCCCCTGTGGCCGGTGATGTGCGTACCAGACGCTTTATCACCTCGGCGTTGCTCCCCCTCACGTATTTTCGCCGGACTGGTTCCTCCAATACGGTTACCTGGGCAACGCACCTCTTCTGGCAATTACCGACGTCTTTCACTTTGCCTGGGGGCGCTGGTGATGATCCCCCTGCAATACCCTTTCGCTGTAGCGTGAAATGCGCGAGCAATACAAACCTGCATAAATGCAGGCAGTGCAGTTATATAAAGGCTTCGGAGTAGGTATGTCAACGTTGCGGTTATGCGGATTTTTCATGCGGGGGTGATTAACAGAAAAAAGCCTTATGATGGCTATACTAGTAGAGGCTTTTTGCCCCGAACTGACCCTATTCCTGACACGTGTCATAGGCATAACATAAAAATCATCACAATTTTTTGCCGCCGGCGCTACAATCTACCGCAGTCACAATTCTCAAATCAGAAGAGTATTGCTAATGAAAAACATCAACCCAACGCAGACCTCTGCCTGGCAGGCATTACAGAAACACTTTGATGAAATGAAAGATGTCACTATCAGCGAGCTTTTCGCGCAAGATAGCGACCGTTTTTCTAAGTTTTCCGCAACGTTCGACGATCTGATGCTGGTGGATTTCTCCAAAAACCGCATCACTGAAGAGACGCTGACCAAACTGCAGGATCTGGCGAAAGAGACCGATCTGGCAGGGGCGATCAAGTCCATGTTCTCCGGTGAGAAGATCAACCGCACTGAAGATCGCGCTGTTCTGCACGTTGCTCTGCGCAACCGTAGCAATACCCCGATTATTGTTGATGGCAAAGATGTGATGCCGGAAGTGAATGCTGTTCTCGAAAAGATGAAGCATTTCTCTGAAGCGATCATCTCCGGCAGCTGGAAAGGCTATACCGGTAAAGCGATTACCGATGTAGTGAATATCGGTATCGGTGGCTCTGACCTCGGCCCGTTCATGGTGACCGAAGCGCTGCGCCCGTATAAAAACCATCTCAATATGCACTTTGTATCTAACGTCGATGGCACCCACATCGCCGAAGTGCTGAAAACGGTGAACCCGGAAACCACCCTGTTCCTGGTTGCGTCGAAAACCTTCACCACCCAGGAAACCATGACCAACGCCCACAGCGCGCGCGACTGGTTCCTGGCGACCGCGGGCGATGAGAAGCACGTGGCGAAACACTTCGCCGCACTCTCCACCAATGGCAAAGCGGTGGGCGAGTTCGGGATTGATACTGCCAATATGTTTGAGTTCTGGGACTGGGTTGGCGGCCGTTACTCCCTGTGGTCAGCCATCGGCCTGTCCATTATCCTGTCCGTGGGCTTCGACAACTTTGTTGAGCTGCTCTCCGGCGCGCATGCGATGGACAAACACTTCTCCACCGCCGCGCCAGAAAAAAACCTGCCGGTGCTGCTGGCGCTGATCGGTATCTGGTACAACAACTTCTTCGGTGCTGAAACCGAAGCCATTCTGCCGTACGACCAGTACATGCACCGCTTCCCGGCGTATTTCCAGCAGGGCAACATGGAATCTAACGGCAAATACGTTGACCGTAACGGCAACGCCGTAGATTACCAGACCGGCCCGATCATCTGGGGTGAGCCGGGCACCAACGGTCAGCACGCGTTCTATCAGCTGATTCACCAGGGGACCAAAATGGTACCGTGCGATTTTATCGCCCCGGCCATTACCCATAACCCGCTCTCCGATCACCATCCGAAGCTGCTGTCTAACTTCTTTGCGCAGACCGAAGCGCTGGCGTTCGGTAAATCCCGTGAAGTGGTTGAGCAGGAGTATCGTGACCAGGGTAAAGATCCGGCAACCCTGGATCACGTGGTGCCGTTCAAAGTGTTCGAAGGCAACCGCCCGACCAACTCCATCCTGCTGCGTGAAATCACCCCGTTCAGCCTCGGCGCGCTGATTGCCCTGTATGAACATAAGATCTTCACCCAGGGCGCGATCCTCAACATCTTCACCTTCGACCAGTGGGGCGTTGAGTTAGGTAAACAGCTGGCAAACCGCATTCTGCCAGAGCTGAAAGATGGCGAAGAAATCAGCAGCCACGACAGCTCGACGAACGGCCTGATTAACCGTTACAAAGCCTGGCGCGCATAAGGCGCCGGTGCCTGAATACCGGTCAGGGCGATCGGTATTCAGGCTATGTGCTTTCTGCATTCACCCGGCGGTGCGTTGTTTGCGCGGGCCGACGACTGTGTTTTGTAGGCCGTGCAAGGCGTCAGCCGCCGTCCGGCAGACGTCCAGCGAACCGATCTCAATGCCGACCTTCCGGGGCGGCATTTTTGTTTATAGCCGCCGCAGCAGTTTCGCCGGGTTACCCGCCCAGACGCCTTTTTCTGTTATCGATTTCGTGACCACGCTCCCGGCGCCAATCACCGCGCCATCGCAGATGCTGACCGCCAGAATGGCCGCGCCGCTGCCGATAGAAACATCGTTGCCAAGCGTAATTCGCCCCCAGTTTTCCCGGTTGGCATCGGGACGGCCCTCGCGAAACATATCGTTGGCAAACATCACGCCGTGGCCGATAAAGCAACGCTCGCCGATCGTGACATACTCGCAGATAAAGGTATGGGACTGGATTTTACTGTCGGCACCGATGCGCGTATTGCCCTGAATTTCGACGAATGGCCCGACAAAGACGTTATCGCCAAGCGTGCAGTCATAGAGATTGGCAGGTTGATAAATCACCACGTTCTCGCCGCTGGTGACGTTGCGGATGCCGGTTTCACGAAGAGTGTGCATAGCGCCTCTCAGATAGGTTTGGCCAGAATATGTAGCGTGCTCGTCTGGGTTGCGGAGCGGAATACGCTGTCTTTCACATATTGCATACCTGAACGCTCATAAAAACGCCTGGCGCCGGGGTTGCTGGCGAGGACTTCCAGCCACAGCCAGTCGTCACCCGCCGCCTTTGCCCGCGCTTCAACGGCGCTAAAAATCTGCTCACCGTAGCCATGCCCTGTTTCAGTCGGCAGTAAATAGAGCTTATGCAGCAACGTGCCGCGCGGACCGTCGGACGCTATCGGCTGATGGCAGCTGTATTTCGCGAAGCCGACAGGATGCCGGGCTTCGGCAATCAGCCAGCAGCTGCGCTCATCGGCGAGGCTGCGGTGAAGGGCGGGCAGGGAGTACTCCTGCTGGAGGAAGTGCGCCAGCTCGCTGGCGCTGTGCCAGAGGGGGGCGAAGTGGTGGCGATAGCTGGCGTTCCCCATTTCACTCAGCAGGGGAGCGTCTTCCCGGTGCGCCGTACGTATTGTCAGCATTGCTGTATCCTTTTTAACCCGCCAGTCTGGCAAGTGATTGTTACATTTGACGCAACAGACGCAAAAAGTTAACGAATAATATCGATCTGGATCACGTTTTTGCGTTATACAGATCGGCAGGAATAACGAATATAAGAGGTACGCATATGCCGTCGGTCTATCGTCCGTTGGTCAATTTTGTGGCGACCGCCATGCAGGCAGTTTTGAATCTGGCGCTGCTGTGTCTGGGGGTCATCCTGGTGGTTTTTCTGGGGAAAGAGACGTTCCATCTGGCGCATGTCCTGTTTACTCCGGAGCCGGTGAGTAAGTACAAGCTGGTCGAAGGGCTGGTGGTTTATTTTCTCTATTTCGAGTTTATCGCGCTGATTGTGAAGTACTTTGAGTCGGGCTTTCACTTTCCGCTGCGCTATTTTGTCTATATCGGCATTACGGCGATTGTGCGTCTGATTATTGTCGATCACGAATCGCCGATGGCGGTGCTTATCTATTCGGCAGCGATCCTGATTCTGGTGATTACGCTGTGGCTGTGTAACTCCAACCGCCTGAAACGCGAATAAAAAAAAGCGGCCTCCAGAGGCCGCTGACCAACAGTCACAAAACTTAATTTATGTAGGGTCCAGTTGAGGATAGCAGTGGCATTTGCCTTACTTTTTCAGCTGAGGGCGGTAGTTGCCGTACCCGGTTGGGGTTCGTGTACAGCAACTAAGTCACCGTCCCTCCTCTGAAATTTGGGGCGGGTATAACGATGAAACTTAACCTTTCACCCCGCCTGCCGTCAGGCCGTTAACCAGCCAGCGCTGGGCCAGCAGGAATACAACCGTAATCGGAATGGCGGAGAGCACCGCCGCAGCGGCAAAGTCACCCCACAGGTAGTTCTGCGGGTTGAGATACTGTTGCATACCTACGGCCAGGGTATAGCTGTTCACATCGCGCAGCAGCAGCGAGGCTACCGGGACTTCGGTAATCGCAGCAATGAACGACAGAATAAATACGACGGCCAGAATCGGTACCGACAGCGGCAACAGGACCAGACGGAAGGCCTGCCACGGCGTCGCGCCATCCAGCGCCGCCGCTTCTTCCAGCGAGCCGTCGATGGTTTCGAAGTAGCCCTTAATCGTCCAGACGTGCAGCGCGATGCCGCCCATATAGGCGAAGATGACGCCGCCGTGGGTGTTCAGGCCGACGAACGGTAAATACTGGCCGAGGCGGTCAAACAAGGCGTATAGCGCCACCAGCGACAGCACCGCCGGGAACATCTGGAAAATCAGCATCCCTTTCAGCAGGGTCGCTTTGCCCGGGAAGCGCATACGGGCAAAGGCGTAGGCGCAGGTCGTGGACAGCGCCACGATACCGATGGCGGTGATCCCGGCCACTTTCACCGAGTTCCACAACCATAGCAGAACCGGGAAAGGTGGCGGGGTGACGCGGCCGTCAGCGTGTTCGACGCTGAAGCCCAGCGCCAGCCGCCAGTGCTCCCAGGAGATTTGGTCCGGGATCAGGCTGCCGGTGGCGAAGTTACCCTCGCGCAGAGAGATAGCAATAACCATCAGCAGCGGGAACATAATCGCCGCGATGAAAACCAGCAGCAGGAGGTGCGTGGTGAGCAGACGCAGCTTCTGAGATTTGGGTTGTACCATAGCCATAATATTTTTATTCCCCTTGATACCGCTCCAGGCTATCTCACTTGCCATTTTGAACCCGGGCAGTGCTCATCATCCTCACGTACTACGTGTACGCTCCGGTTCTTGCGCGCTGGCCGGGCCCAAACTGGCTGCGTCAATGACGCCTGGTTATTCCAGTTAGTCGAATTTCATTCGTGTGGCTTTCAGGTTAACAATCGCCAGTACGCCCACCAGCAGGAAGATCAGGGTGGCAATCGCTGCCGCCAGACCGAAGTCCTGACCGCCGCCGCCTTCGAAGGCTATACGGTAGGTGTAGCTGACCAGCAGGTCGGTATAACCGGCCGGCGTGGTGGTGCCGAGACGGTCCGGACCACCGTTGGTTAACAGCTGAATCAACACGAAGTTGTTAAAGTTAAAGGCGAAGCTGGCGATCATCAGCGGCGTCAGCGGCTTAATCAGCAGCGGCAGCGTAATCTTAAAGAAGTTCTGGAACGGACCGGCGCCGTCCATTGCCGATGCTTCGTACAGGTCGTCAGGAATCGCTTTCAGCAGGCCCATGCACAGAATCATCATGTACGGGTAGCCCAGCCAGGTGTTGACGATGACGATCATCGAACGCGCGGTGGTCGGGTCGCTGAACCAGGCCGGTTTGATGCCGAACAACGCGCTGAGCATCATGTTGATTTCACCAAAGCTCTGGTTGAACAGCCCTTTGAAAATCAGAATCGAGATAAACGACGGTACGGCGTAAGGCAGAATCAGCAGAACACGGTAAATCGCTTTACCTTTCAAGGATTCCCACTGTACGAGGCAGGCGAGGATCATGCCCACGGCCACGGTCAGAATCACGGTCAGGACTGAGAAGACCACCGTCCAGACGAAGATAGCGAAGAACGGTTTCTGAATCCCTTCGTCGGTAAAGACGCGGGTGAAGTTATCCCAGCCGATCCCGACGGTGTAGCCCGGGCTCAGCTTCTCAGCGCCCCAGCTACCGTCGGCGTTGATGGACTGGTAGAAACCGACGTCATTGTTCGGACGATATTTTACGCCGCTCTGGTTGTTGGCCAGCGTGCCATCATTGGCCAGCGTATACAGCGGCTGGGTACCGGAGAACTGGCGCAGTGAGCTCATGATCACTTTGCTGTCGTCAGGCAGGATGGCGGTCAGCTGGTTCAGCGCGGTGCGGTTTTGGGTGATGATCCGCAGGTTTGCGCGTTCACCTTCCGGCAGCGCTTCAGCTTCTTTTAAGGCCAGTTTCTGCTCGCCGCCGAGTTTAAAGGCATCGGAGACGTAATTTTTGCCGCTGTCGCCATCGGTCAGCGCCAGTTTCCACTCATCTCCCGCCGGGAACAGCGAGAAGTTGTAGGATTTACCGGCCTGGAACGAGCGATCCATCAGCACTTCCTGAGCGCGCTCAAAGGTTAGCTGGTTGGTGCTGCTGTAGTTGGTGAAGGCGATGGCGATGGTACAGACCAGCGGGAACAGGACGAACAGCCCCATCCCGGCGAGCCCCGGGTAGACATAGCGCCAGGCATAGGCCTTGCGGTTGGTAAAGATATACAGGCCAGCTGAGCTTAAAATCAGCGTCAGGATGGCAAACAGGTACTCCCCCTGGGCGTACATCAAAACGACAAGGTAACCCACCAGCAGGCACAGCAAGCCAATCACAGACCATGTCAGCTGCGGGCTTTGCCACCAGTGTTTCTTTTTAACGACATCCATGGGGATCATCCTCTACAGCGGTGAAAACTTATTTGTCAGGCCGCGCTTATGCTCGCCTGACCTACGGCCCAGGCCGTAGTTGTAAGGCGGGTAAGCGTAAGCGCCACCCGCCATTTTCTTATTTAGTGATACGAGACTGTGCGTCTTTCAGCGCGGCATCGACGGTCTGACGACCGCTAGCTGCGTTGATAACCGCGGTACGTACGGCATACCAGAAGGCGGACATCTGCGGGATGTTCGGCATAATTTCGCCTTTCTGGGCGTTCGCCATGGTTGCAGCGATACGCGGATCTTTCTCCAGTTTTTCCTGGAAGGATTTCAGCGCAACGGCGCCCAGCGGTTTGTCCTTGTTCACTTCGTCCAGACCCTGGTCGGTCAGCAGATAGTTTTCGAGGAACTCTTTCGCCAGTTCTTTGTTCGGGCTGGCGGCGTTGATACCGGCGCTCAGTACGCCGACAAACGGTTTAGACGCTTTGCCTTTGAAGGTTGGCAGCAGCGCGACGCCATAGTTGACCTTGCTCTTATCGATATTCGACCATGCCCACGGACCGTTGATGGTCATCGCGGTTTCGCCTTTGTTGAAGGCGGCTTCAGCGATGGAGTAATCGGTATCGGCATTCATGTGTTTATTCTTGATGAGGTCAACCAGGAAGGTCAGACCGGCTTTCGCGCCAGCGCTGTCCACGCCTACGTTTTTGACGTCATACTTGCCGTTTTCAAATTTGAACGCATATCCGCCGTCAGCGGCAATCAGCGGCCAGGTGAAGTACGGTTCTTGCAGGTTGAACATCAGCGCGCTCTTACCTTTCGCTTTCAGTTCTTTATCCAGCGCCGGGATCTCTTCCCAGGTTTTCGGCGGATTCGGGACCAGGTCTTTGTTGTAAATCAGCGACAGCGCTTCAACCGCGATAGGGTAGGCGATCAGTTTGCCGTTATAGCGTACGGCGTCCCAGGTAAACGGATAGAGTTTGTCCTGGAAAGCTTTGTCCGGGGAGATTTCAGCCAGCAGGCCAGATTGCGCATAGCCACCGAAACGGTCATGAGCCCAGAAGATGATGTCCGGGCCGTCGCCAGTCGCCGCGACCTGCGGGAATTTCTCTTCCAGCTTATCCGGGTGTTCGATGGAAACTTTAATGCCGGTATCTTTTTCAAACTTCTTACCCACTTCGGCGAGACCGTTATAGCCTTTGTCGCCGTTAATCCAGATAACCAGCTTACCTTCTTCAATTTTGGCGAGGGCAGAGGCGGAAAACATCATCGTGGTCAATGCAGACAACGCGAGGATGCGAGCGCCGGTTTTGATTTTCATATACCAGTCCTTTTTGGTGATGTGCTCGTGGATACACTTAGGTGGCTTAACGGTGATGAGTTTCCTTTTTTAACAACCCCTTTCCATCCTCCCTATGTCTACGCCCCACCCGTGGTTTGTGTGATCTGCATTGCAGAAATGCCCGTATTGGGGTCTGGAGCACATAAAAACGGGGCCATTTTTGCTACTTGCATCACGAAAATGGCTTTGCCACGCCATCCCCCGCAGCGAGGGGCAATCTCTCATCCTCCCGTCTCCTCCCCCATAAAAAAGGCGGGGGTGGAGGATTCACCAGGTGAATGAATGCCGCATAGTCAGCCCATCTTGAATGTGTCTTTTAGTGACAGGTTGTAACGAAGGGAGATGGGGATGGCGAGCGTACAGCTGCGAAATATAACGAAAGCCTGGGGTGACGTGGTGGTGTCGAAAGATATCAATCTCGACATCCAGGAAGGGGAGTTCGTGGTGTTTGTCGGGCCATCGGGCTGCGGCAAATCAACCCTGCTGCGTATGATTGCCGGGCTGGAAACCATAACCAGTGGTGATTTATTTATTGGTGATGCGCGAATGAACGATATCCCTCCTGCCGAACGCGGTATCGGGATGGTGTTCCAGTCGTATGCGCTTTACCCTCATCTTTCCGTTGCGGAAAACATGTCCTTCGGCCTCAAGCTGGCCGGTGCTAAAAAAGAGTTAATTAACCAGCGCGTCACCCAGGTGGCGGAAGTGCTGCAGCTGGCGCATTTGCTGGAGCGTAAGCCGAAGGCATTATCCGGTGGACAGCGTCAGCGTGTGGCGATTGGCCGTACCCTGGTTGCTGAACCCCGCGTGTTCCTGCTCGACGAACCACTTTCTAACCTCGACGCCGCGCTGCGTGTGCAGATGCGTATCGAAATCTCCCGTCTGCATAAGCGCCTTGGGCGCACGATGATCTACGTTACCCACGATCAGGTCGAAGCGATGACGCTGGCCGACAAAATTGTGGTGCTGGACGCCGGCCGCGTGGCGCAGGTCGGGAAACCGCTGGAACTGTATCACTACCCGGCCGATCGCTTTGTTGCGGGCTTTATTGGTTCGCCAAAGATGAACTTCCTGCCGGTAAAAGTCACCGCAACCGCCATTGAGCAGGTTCAGGTCGAACTGCCGAACCGCCAGCACGTCTGGCTGCCGGTGGACAGCGCCCGCGTTCAGGTTGGCGCCAACATGTCCTTAGGTATCCGTCCGGAACACCTGCTGCCCAGCGATATCGCCGACGTCACCCTTGAAGGGGTCGTTCAGGTGGTTGAGCAGCTTGGTCACGAAACACAAATTCATATCCAGATCCCCGCCATCCGTCAAAACCTGGTTTACCGCCAGAACGACGTGGTGTTGGTAGAAGAGGGAGCCACATTCGCTATCGGTTTGCCACCAGAGCGCTGCCATTTATTCCGTGAGGATGGTACGGCGTGTCGTCGGTTGCATAAAGAGCCGGGCGTGTAAGGCTTCCCATTAAAAAAAAACACGAACCCCATAGGGCGCTGCAACCAGGCATAACGACGGGCGAAGTGTTCAAAGAAAAGCAATGATCTCAGGAGATAGAATGATGATTACTCTGCGCAAACTTCCACTGGCGGTCGCCGTCGCGGCAGGCGTTATGTCTGCTCAGGCGCTGGCCGTTGATTTCCACGGTTATGCTCGTTCCGGTATCGGCTGGACCGGTAGCGGCGGTGAACAACAGTGCTTCCAGGCAACCGGTGCTCAAAGTAAATACCGTCTTGGTAACGAATGTGAAACCTATGCGGAATTAAAACTGGGCCAGGAAGTATGGAAAGAAGGTGATAAGAGCTTCTACTTCGATACTAACGTTGCCTACTCCGTATCGCAGCAAAATGACTGGGAATCCACCAGCCCGGCATTCCGTGAAGCCAACGTGCAGGGTAAAAACCTGATCGACTGGCTGCCAGGCTCCACCATCTGGGCCGGTAAGCGCTTCTACCAGCGTCATGACGTCCACATGATCGACTTCTACTACTGGGATATCTCCGGTCCTGGTGCGGGTCTTGAAAACATCGATGTTGGCTTCGGTAAACTCTCTCTGGCGGCGACCCGTTCTTCTGAATCCGGCGGCTCTGCGACCTTCGCCGATCGTGATGCGCTGGGTAACCGCGTATATGACAACATCGTTCCGAACGACGTCTTCGACGTGCGTTTAGCACAGATGGAAATCAACCCGGGCGGTACTCTGGAGCTGGGTGTTGACTACGGTCATACCAACGTTCCGGATAATTACTACCTGCAGCCAGACGCGTCTAAAGATGGCTGGATGTTCACCGCTGAACACACCCAGAGCATCCTGAAAGGCTACAACAAGTTTGTTCTGCAGTACGCCACCGACGCGATGACCTCTAACGGTAAAGGCGTTCCGCAGGGCGGCAGCATCAACAACGACGGTTCCATGTGGCGCGTGCTTGACCACGGTGCAGTCTCTCTGGCTGACGATTGGGACATGATGTACGTGGCGATGTACCAGGATATCAACCTCGACAACAACAACGGCACCAAATGGTGGACCGTCGGCGTACGTCCTATGTACAAATGGACGCCGATCATGAGCACCCTGCTGGAAGTCGGCTACGACAACGTGAAGTCGCAGAAAACTGGCGACAGCAACAACCAGTACAAAATTACCCTGGCGCAACAGTGGCAGGCGGGCGACAGCATCTGGTCCCGTCCGGCAATTCGTCTGTTCGCAACCTACGCCAAGTGGGATGAGAAATGGGGCTACGCGAACGGTGATTCCGGTGCGGGCTACACCTCCGGCGTGGCGTACAACGACACTTCTGCGAAGACCTTCAGCCGTGGCGATAGCGACGAGTGGACCTTCGGTGCCCAGATGGAAATCTGGTGGTAATCCAACCTGACGTGTGATGACCAAAAGAGGGGCGCAAGCCCCTCTATCTTCGGCTCAGCGGGCTATTGCCTGGCTACCGCTTGGCCATCGGAATTGAGGTGATAACAATGAAAATGAAGAAAAGTCTCGTTGCCCTCTGCCTGTCCGCCGGCCTGCTGGCCAGCGTACCCGCAGTCAGTTTTGCTGATGTGAATTTTGTGCCGCAGAATACCTCTGCCGCACCGACCATCCCTGCTTCCGCGTTACAACAGCTAACCTGGACGCCGGTCGACCAATCGAAAACGCAAACCACGAAGTTAGCGACGGCAGGCCAGTCGCTGAACATCCCCGGCATCGTCGGCCCCGTGGCGGCCTACAGCGTCCCGGCAAATATCGGTGAGCTGACCCTGACTCTGACCAGTGAAGTCAATAAGCAAACCAGCGTTTATGCGCCAAATGTGCTGATTCTTGACCAGAATATGACGCCATCGGCGTTTTTCCCAAGCAGCTACTTCACCTATCTGGAGCCGGGCGTGATGAGCTCGGATCGCCTGGAAGGGGTGATGCGCCTGACGCCGGCTTTAGGTCAGCAAAAAATCTATGTGCTGGTCTTTACTACCCCGCAGGATTTGCAGCAGACCACCAAATTAATCGATCCGGCGAAGGCCTACGCCAAAGGTACCGGTAATGCGGTGCCGGATATTCCGGATCCGATCGCCAAACATACCACCGAAGGTACCCTGGGTCTGAAGGTGAAAACCTCTTCCGGTTCCAGCGTGCTGGTTGGGCCGCTGTTTGGCTCCTCCGGTCCAGGGCCAGTGACCGTCGGCAATACGGCGGCACCAGTCTACAACGCGCCAGCCGCCGCGCCGGTTGTTGCTCCAGTTGCGGCGCCAGCGCCGGCTGCGAAGAGCGAACCGATGCTTGACGATACGGAAACCTACTTTAACAACGGCATCAAACAGGCGGTTGCGAAAGGTGATATCGATAAAGCCCTCAAATTGATGAACGAAGCCGAACGCCTCGGTTCGAAATCTGCTCGTTCCACCTTTATCAGCAGTGTAAAAGGCAAGGGGTGATCGTCTCCCCACAATGCTGATGTTTAGGCACAGCCTTTAGGTGCGTCCGCCTGGACGCACCTTTTTTTATCGCGTGGCGGCTGCTGTTGCATGGCTGTTACGCCGATGATCGTATCTTGACGCTTTGCCCGCCCTGACTGGCTTATTCTGCGATACAATGCTGCTACGTTATGTAACGGAGAACCAGGCATGTCACATCCTGCGCTTACGCAACTGCGTGCGCTGCGCTATTTTGCCGCGATACCCCCGCTGGAACCGCACCTGCGCGACTGGCTGTTGCTGGAAGACTCAATGACTCAACGCTTTGAGCAACAAGGGAAAAAGGTCAGTGTTAATCGAGTCAACGAAGGTTTCGTCGGCCGGGAAGCGCTGGTGGGTGAAGAGGCGTTGCTGCCGGATGAAGCGCGTTACTGGCTGCGGGAAATCATCCTTTGCGCCAATGGTGAACCCTGGCTCGCTGGCCGAACGGTGGTGCCTGGGTCGACGCTGTGCGGCCCGGAGCTGGCTCTGCAGCAGCTGGGGCAGACGCCGCTGGGGCGTTATTTGTTCACGTCATCCACATTAACCCGCGATTTTATTGAAATTGGGCGCACGGCAGAGCTGTGGGGGCGTCGTTCTCGCCTTCGGCTGAGCGGCAAACCGCTGCTGCTGACAGAACTTTTTCTGCCTGCGTCGCCGCTGTATTAAGAGGAAAAGAAAATGGAGAGGAGTCTGGCGCAGAATAAGCTGTTGGCGTTTCATCGCCTGATGCGTACTGACAAACCCATTGGCGCGCTGCTGCTGCTGTGGCCGACGCTGTGGGCACTGTGGGTGGCGACGCCGGGGATTCCACCGCTGTGGATTCTGGCCGTTTTTGTCGCCGGTGTCTGGCTGATGCGCGCCGCCGGCTGCGTGGTGAATGATTACGCCGACCGAAAGTTTGACGGCCATGTCAAACGCACCGCCCGCCGTCCGTTACCCAGCGGCGATGTCTCGGAGAAAGAGGCCCGGATTCTGTTTGCCGTGCTGGTTTTGCTTTCGTTCCTGCTGGTGCTGACCTTAAACACCATGACTATCCTGCTTTCGGTTGCCGGGCTGGCGCTGGCGTGGGTGTATCCGTTTATGAAGCGCTACACTCATCTGCCGCAGGTGGTGCTGGGCGCAGCGTTCGGCTGGTCGATTCCGATGGCCTTCTCGGCGGTGAGCGAAGCGTTGCCGCTGAGCTGCTGGCTGATGTTCCTCGCCAATATTCTGTGGGCGGTGGCTTACGATACCCAGTACGCGATGGTCGACAGGGACGATGACGTCAAAATTGGGATTAAATCAACGGCGATCTTGTTCGGCGAACATGACCGTACCATTATCGGTATGTTGCAGATTGGGGTGCTGATACTATTGGCTGCCATCGGCTGGCTGAACGGGCTGCACTGGGAATATTACTGGTCGCTGTTTATCGCCGCAGGGCTTTTTTTCTGGCAGCAGAAGCTGATTTTCCGGCGCGAACGGGACGACTGCTTTAAAGCGTTTTTAAATAATAACTACGTCGGACTGGTGGTGTTTCTCGGTCTGGCAATGAGCTATCTGCAGTAGTCTCTTCCTTCCCCCGGCGTGCGGCGCGAACGCCATGGCCGGGGGAGAGGAAGGCCCGCCTCAGCCGTTACGCTTCATCCTGCGTGACGCTTTCAATCGTCAAGCGCACATCCGACGTAATCAGATCGGCCAGCATCTGGTAGACCTTCAGCGTCTCTGCCGGCTCAGCATCGCCGGTATCGCTGATATAGCCCTCATCGCGCAGCGTCAGCACTAACGTACTGAATACCGCTTTATCGAAGAACTCCGGCGCGTTGATACCGTGCAGCACCGACAGACGCTGCGCCACCGTGCGGCTCTCTTTCTCCAGCGAACTGCGGTTGATAGACGGGTTCGCGCTCAGCAGCCAGAAGGTAATGGCGTAGCGCTGGAGCGTTTCACGCGCGCCTGCGGCCAGCAGTTGCAAGGAACGGGAGTGGGACGGATTGATGCTGATGGCATCATCGCTCAGGACAATCAGTCCCTGACGCTGCATTTCCGCCGCCAGGGCATCGATGACGCCAGCCAGCTCTGCTTTTTCCCAGCGCAGGAACAGCTCGGCCTTCAGCAGCGGATAGAACATCTCAACGTGACGCAGCACTTCCGCGCGGGTGATACGACGATGCTGGGTAATGATCGCCGCCAGCAGCGACGGCAGCATCAACATATGGGCGATGTTGTTGCGATAGTAGGTCATCAGCACCGCCTGCTCGCGCGGCAGAATGATGATATCGCCGATGGTATCTTTCTCGACCTCGAACTTATTCATCTTCAGCGCGTGGTCAATCAGTTCGCTGGCCGAGGCCGCCGGCGTGGTCGCATCCGGGGAGTACGGTACGTTGCGCAGCAGATCGAGGTAGCACTCCAGCTGTTGCGTCAGCTGTTCGCGGGTCAACGAGCGTTGACGAGAGGCCAGCAGCGCGGTGCAGCACAGGTTCATGGCGTTGGCCGCGCCGGCGTTGTTGATGCGCACCATCAGATCGGAAGCAATGTTGTTGACCGTCGGTGTCAGCCACGATGGGCGCACCGCTTCGATCGGATCGATTGACTCACGCCATTCCGGAACATGCTGGTTCAGGTAAGTCATCAGCGGCAGTGGTTCGCCAAAGTTAACATAGCCCTGACCGAGGTTACGCAGCTTGCTCAGGCCGCGCAGCATCTGCGGCAGACTCTCTTTTTCTTTCGTCGCACCGCGCAGCTCTTTGGCGTAGGTGCCCACTTCCATCACGTGCTCGTAACCGATGTAGATAGGCACCAGCGTGATCGGTCGGGTCCCGCCGCGCAGCATGGCCTGGATGGTCATCGACAGGGTGCCGGTTTTCGGATCCAGCAGACGGCCGGTACGCGAGCGGCCCCCTTCAACGAAGTACTCCACGGAGTAACCCCGGCTGAACAACTCGCCGAGATATTCGCGGAACACCGTGGAATAGAGCTTATTGCCCTTAAAGGTACGGCGAATAAAGAATGCGCCACCGCGGCGGAAAATGGGGCCTGCTGGCCAGAAGTTCAGGTTGATACCGGCGGCAATATGCGGCGGCACCAGCCCCTGGTGATACAGCACGTAGGAGAGCAGCAGATAGTCCATATGGCTACGATGGCACGGTACGTACACAATCTCGTGCCCTTCATGGGCCAGCTGACGTACGCGCTCGGCGTTGTGGACGTTGATCCCCTGATAGAGACGGTTCCAGGTAAAACCGAGAACGCGGTCGGTCAGGCGAATCATCTCATAAGAGAAATTCGCGGCGATCTCTTCCATCAGCGCGATGGCGTTTTGCTGCGCCTTCTCATGGGAAATTTTCTTGCTGCGCGCTTCATCTTCCACCGCGCGGGCGATGGCTTTGGAGGCCAGCAGCTTATTGAACAGATCCTGACGTGCCGGCAGACGTGGGCCGACGGCGGCCAGACGTTGGCGGGCGAAGTGCATACGCGCGACGCGGGCCAGCTTCTGGGCGATAATTTTATCGGTGCCGTGTTCGGTGGCCATTCTGCGCAGAGAAACCGGCGGCGAGAAACGGACAAAGCTGTCGCGGCCCAGCCACAGAACGGCGAAGAACTTCTGAATGCCATTCAGCATGCGCAGCGGCGGGTTTACTTCGCCTTTTTCGCGCCCTGGCGCACGACCAAACATCACCGAGACTGGCACCATTTGCACGTCCAGGTCAGGATGGTTGCGGTGCAGATCCAGGTAGTCGTGGAACAGCTTAATCGACTCTTCTTTCGGCGCGTAGTAGGTAAAGACGCGCGGGCCACCGTGGATAAATACGTAGCGCGGCAGCAGCGCGCCATCGATTTCCAGCGGTTCAAGCGGATCGGGTAAATCGTGCTCCAGGCACTGGGCGCGCAGGGTCAGCAGGTCCGCCTTGGAATTATAAGGCAGGACGTACATGATCGGACGCGAGGTATCCAGCCCTAATTCCTGAGCAGGTTCTGCGGGAATAGACTTGCTTTTTACCAGCACCCGTAATGGTAAATTCAGTAATTTATAGTAAATTCGTTGCCAGCCGGACATAAACGATGTGAAGCCTCTGGTTAATCATGCAAATGCGCGGCAAGAATAACAGAAAGCGCGCAAAATTTCCGTTGCCACGCGGCAAACGCGTACACTCATTGACGTCATTTACATAAAAAGGTTCTTTTGATGGCCAATAATACCACTGGGTTAACCCGAATCATTAAAGCGGCAGGTTATTCCTGGAAAGGGTTCCGTGCGGCATGGATAAATGAGGCCGCATTTCGTCAAGAAGGCATCGCCGCCATTGTTGCTGTCGCGATCGCCTGCTGGCTGGACGTTGACGCCATCACGCGTGTGCTGCTGATAGGCTCGGTCCTGATAGTGATGATAGTCGAAATTCTTAATAGCGCGATTGAGGCGGTGGTGGACCGTATTGGCCCGGAACATCATGAGCTGTCCGGTCGGGCGAAAGATATGGGTTCTGCGGCGGTGCTGCTGGCCATTGTGATCGCGCTGATCACCTGGGGCCTCTTGCTGTGGGCCCGCTATCACTGAGTGACCACTTTGTGAGATGCCCCCGCCTGGCGATGTCCTCCCGGCGATCGGCCGACCCCCGATGGGTTTTGCCCGGCTGGCGACAATCACCCCTGGCGCAATGGGCTATCGGGGACGCAAAATGGAAAGAATCTCCTGATTTTTGTGTGAAATTTGATTCCAAAATCACCGTTAGCTGTATATACTCACAGCATAACTGTATATACACCCAGGGGGCGGGATGAAAGCGTTAACGACCAGGCAGCAAGAGGTGTTTGATCTCATTCGGGATCACATCAGCCAGACGGGCATGCCGCCGACGCGTGCGGAAATTGCTCAGCGCTTGGGGTTCCGTTCCCCAAACGCGGCGGAAGAACACCTGAAAGCGCTGGCGCGTAAGGGCGCGATCGAGATTATCTCCGGCGCCTCCCGGGGGATTCGCCTGCTTACGGAAGAAGAACCGGGTTTACCGTTGATTGGCCGCGTGGCGGCCGGTGAGCCGCTGCTGGCTCAGCAGCATATCGAAGGCCACTTCCAGGTCGATCCGGCGATGTTCAAGCCGAACGCCGACTTTTTGCTGCGGGTAAGCGGCATGTCAATGAAAGATATCGGTATTCTCGATGGCGATCTGCTGGCGGTCCATAAAACGCAGGATGTACGCAACGGCCAGGTTGTCGTGGCGCGTATTGACGAAGAGGTCACCGTTAAGCGTCTTAAAAAACAGGGCAATATCGTCGAACTTCTGCCAGAAAACAGCGAGTTTTCCCCTATCGTGGTGAATCTACGCGAACAAAATTTCACTATCGAAGGGCTGGCCGTTGGCGTGATTCGCAACGGCGAGTGGCTGTAACACCTTCCCCACGCAGCATCGTCTGATGCATGATGCTGCGCTGTCTCCTCCCGGTCAGGCTCTTTCTCATGTTCTTTAACGCCGCTGATAAGGCCCTGTGGCGCCTGGCGCTACCCATGATTTTCTCCAATATCACCGTTCCGCTGCTGGGACTGGTGGATACCGCCGTGATTGGCCATCTCGACAGCCCGGTTTACCTCGGCGGTGTCGCGGTCGGCGCGACGGCCACCAGTTTTCTCTTCATGCTGCTGCTTTTCCTGCGGATGAGCACCACCGGACTGACGGCGCAGGCCTTTGGCGCCAAAGATCCTCTCCGCCTGGCGCGGGCACTGGTGCAGCCGCTGGGGCTGGCAACAGGCGCCGGCCTGCTGATTGTGATTTTCCGAACCCCGCTTATCGGTCTGGCGTTGCATATTGTTGGCGGCAATGACGCGGTGCTGGAGCAGGCGCGGCGCTTTCTCGACATCCGCTGGCTGAGTGCGCCGGCATCGCTGGCAAACCTGGTGCTGCTCGGTTGGCTGTTGGGCGTACAGTACGCCCGGGCGCCGGTGATTTTGCTGATCGTTGGCAACCTGCTGAATATTGTGCTCGATCTGTGGCTGGTGATGGGCCTGCACCTGAACGTGCAGGGGGCCGCGCTGGCGACGGTCACCGCCGAATATGTCACCTTTATCATCGGGCTGCTGATGGCAAGGCGCGTGCTGGCGCTACGCGGCGTGTCATTTGCCCTGCTCAAGCGCGCGTGGCGCGGAGATGTGCGCCGCTTGCTGGCGCTCAATCGCGATATCATGCTGCGCTCTCTGCTGCTTCAGTTGTGCTTTGGTGCGGTGACCGTTTTCGGCGCTCGTCTTGGCGGTGAGATCGTTGCCGTCAACGCGCTCCTGATG
The DNA here is from genome assembly GCF_003323835.1 of Klebsiella sp. X13. NCBI lineage: Bacteria > Pseudomonadati > Pseudomonadota > Gammaproteobacteria > Enterobacterales > Enterobacteriaceae > Klebsiella > Klebsiella sp. X13. The sequence continues at coordinate 5,073,534 of NZ_CP030874.1, read as the reverse complement.
ACCATGTTGACCTTCACCGCCTATGCCCTGGATGGTTTTGCTTATGCCGTGGAAGCGCACTCCGGACAGGCGTACGGCGCGCGTGACGGTAGCCAGTTGCTTGATGTCTGGCGGGCGGCCTGCCGCCAGTCGGGAATGGTGGCGCTGGCCTTTGCGGCAACCTATGCCGTAGCCGGGCAGCAGATTATCGCCCTGTTGACTTCGCTACCCTCGCTTCAGCTGCTTGCCGATCGCTATCTGATCTGGCAGATCGTTTTGCCGGTGATTGGCGTGTGGTGTTATTTGCTGGATGGCATGTTCATCGGCGCGACGCGCGGGGCTGAGATGCGCAACAGCATGGCGGTGGCGGCGGCGGGGTTTGCCCTGACGCTGCTGACGCTGCCGGTCCTTGGCAACCACGCGCTATGGCTGGCGCTGGCGGTCTTCCTCGCGCTGCGCGGTCTGTCGCTGGCGGTCATCTGGCGGCGACACTGGCGGCGTGGCACCTGGTTTTCGTAGCGATTTTTGATATGTAATTGGTTAAAGATTCCGAATAATAAATTCAACTCAGAATTCTTATCTATAGTTAATACTATGTCCGGCACACAGCGGGCTGTTAACTCACCGAACGATGAGGATTGAATTATGAACAAAGACGAAATCGGCGGTAACTGGAAACAGTTGAAAGGTAAAGCGAAAGAAAAATGGGGCAAGCTGACCGATGACGATATGACCGTCATTGAAGGTAAGCGTGACCAGCTGGTCGGGAAAATCCAGGAGCGTTATGGATACGCTAAAGATCAGGCGGAGAAAGAAGTGTCTGACTGGGAACGAAAAAACGATCACCGCTGGTAGCGGTGAGTGTTAACGAATTAACCCTTTGTTATTGCCTGCCCGATGGTACATGGAGGTACCGGCAACCTGGATTCCCGCTGCGGCGATAGCCTCAGCGGGCTTTCTTTTTAATCTGAATGGTATGGTCGTGATGGCAGTGTCCCGGGGTGCTACAGGCTTCGACCTCGACACAACCCGCGCACAGGCCGTGTGCTTCAATCACATTGTGGCGTAGCGCAAAACCCATTCTGGCCGCCAGCGTATGCATAATGTCTTCAACGCCTTCGGCACACTCTTCTTTGACCACGCCGCAGCGGTCGCAGATAAACATGGCTGAGCTATGGGTCGGCTGATCGAAAAGATGGCACAGCACGTAGCTGTTGGTCGATTCCACCTTGTGCACGAATCCCTGTTCCAGCAGAAACTCCAGCGCCCGGTAGACCGTCGGCGGTTTCGCCTGCGGCTCTTTCTCGCGCAGCAGGTCGAGCAGGTCATACGCGCTAATCGCCCCTTGCTGGAGGCTCATCAAACGCAACACTTCCAGGCGCTGCGGAGTCAGGCGCACGCCGCGCTGTGCGCAGAGCTTTTCAGCATGCGCTAACATTTCTTGCGAAGTGGTCTTATTCATGAGCATCCTCTGGTTGCGTGAGTCTGAAGTTGTTACTTTATCACGATCCAGGCAAAACGCCGAGAACCGGCGGCTTGTGCTATACCTGATGCATCTCATTTTCGGGAGAAAACGATGAAAAGACCTGATTGCATTCGACATTGGCGCGAACTGGAAGGCCCAGATGATGCCACTTATCCCAATAACCCGGAGCGTTTTTCCATCGGCGCGCCGCTGGCGCGGGGATTAAGGCTCAACCGGCTGGGTATTCATCATGAACGTTTGCCTCCGGGCCGTCGAACCTCTTATCCCCATGCTGAAAGTGATGAGGAGGAGTTTATCTATGTGCTGGATGGCTACCCCGAAGTCTGGATTAACGGCTATCTGTGGAAGCTTGAGCCGGGCGACAGCGTCGGTTTTCCGGCCGGAACCGGAGTGTGTCACACCTTTTTGAATAATACCGACCAGGAAGTTCGCTTGTTAGTGGTGGGGGAGTCGAACAAGAAATTTAACCGCATCTACTATCCGCTGAACCCGGAATATGCCGCTACGCGTCAGGATCGCTGGGTCGATCATCCGCCGCAATTTTTCGGCCCGCACGATGGTAAACCGCGCAGGCGCTAGCCCGTCCAGCAGATGCACAGCACCCGTCGCGGTGCTATGCCTCTGTGATTTATCTTTGTGCTATAGTAGCGCCCCTTTTTACCCGGATGCCTGTTTATCGCCATGATGCCAGAATCAACATCTCACGCTTTTGCCGCCCATCGTTTTTCCATCGCGCCGATGCTCGACTGGACAGACAGGCACTGTCGCTATTTCCTGCGCCTGCTGTCGCGCCATACGCTGCTGTATACCGAAATGGTGACAACCGGGGCGATTATTCATGGCAAAGGCGACTATCTGGCCTATAGCGAAGAAGAGCATCCGCTGGCCCTGCAGCTGGGCGGCAGCGATCCTGCTGCACTCGCGCAGTGTGCGAAACTGGCGGAAGCGCGCGGCTACGATGAGATCAACCTCAACGTCGGCTGTCCGTCCGACCGCGTGCAAAACGGGATGTTCGGCGCCTGCCTGATGGGCAATGCGCAGCTGGTAGCGGACTGTATCAAAGCGATGCGCGACGTGGTGTCCATCCCGGTCACGGTAAAAACCCGTATCGGCATCGATGACCAGGATAGCTATGAATTCCTGTGTGATTTCATCAATACCGTCTCCGGAAACGGTGAGTGCGAGATGTTTATCATCCACGCCCGCAAAGCCTGGCTCTCCGGCCTGAGTCCAAAAGAGAATCGTGAAATTCCACCGCTGGATTATCCGCGCGTTTATCAGCTGAAACGCGACTTCCCGCACCTGACGATGGCGATCAACGGCGGGATTAAGTCGCTGGAAGAGGCGAAATTGCATCTGCAGCATATGGACGGCGTGATGGTGGGGCGCGAGGCCTATCAGAATCCGGGGATCCTGACCGCGGTCGACCGGGAGATCTTTGCGGTGGATGGTGCCGACAGCGACCCGGTCGCCGTGGTGCGCGCGATGTACCCGTATATCGAGCGTGAGCTGTCCAACGGCACCTATCTGGGCCATATCACGCGTCATATGCTGGGCCTGTTCCAGGGTATCCCAGGCGCACGGCAGTGGCGTCGCTACCTGAGTGAAAATGCGCACAAGGCGGGGGCGGATATTAACGTGCTGGAACATGCGCTGAAGCTGGTTGCCGATAAGCGTTAGTCTTGCGCTAAAATTTAGTCAAATACGCCACGCCCTGATTTAATCGTCAGGGCGTTTTCCTTTAAATTCAATATGTTAATTTTGGCACGTTTCTTGTAATACCCGGAGAGTCATTCGGTTATTTCTTTGGGGAGAAGACGATGCTGGAACTCTTATTTGTCATTGGATTTTTTGTCATGTTGCTGGTCACCGGCGTGTCGATTCTGGGGATTCTTGCCGCGATTGTCGTTGCGACAGTGCTGATGTTTGTCGGCGGGCTGTTTGCGATGATGATTAAGCTGCTGCCGTGGCTGCTGTTAGCCATTGCGGTCGTGTGGGTGATTCGGTCGATAAATACGCCAAAAACGACAGGCTACCGTAGTAACAACCGCTGGCGTTATTAAGGGAGTGAGCGGTCTGTCACAACCTGAAGAATTTTGCATAGAACAGCGTAGGTTTTGCTTATTAAATCTGTCACTATTAGCGCGTTAACGAATTCATCGCGCTGTACCCTACATACAGCCGAACTAAAAAAAGTCAGGGCTTCCTTATGGAAGCCCTAAACTTTTCTGCTCTCCCGTCCCTCCCGTCCCTCCCGTCATACTTCAGACTACAGGGGCGTTGGCTACGTTAGCTCACCCCGGTCACTTACTGGAGTAAGCTCCCGAGGATTCGCTCTCTTGCCGCCTTCCTGTCGCCCGAATTATTTAGGCAGAGCCTCCATAAATACGCGATTAAGAGACCGAAACGTTGGCAGCGTTAACCTTGCTCGATTTACTCGTTACGGCAGCAGCAGGCTTGAGCCTTCGGTGGCGCGGCTCTCCAGCACTTCATGCGCGCGCCGGGCATCGGTCAGGGCATATTTCTGGCTGTCCGCCACGTCAACGTTAATCGCGCCGCTGGCAATCAACGAAAACAGTTCGCTGCTGGCTTCCGCCAGCTCTTGACGGTTGGTGATATAGCCCTGCAGTGAAGGGCGGGTGACGTACAGCGATCCTTTCTGGTTGAGGATCCCCAGGTTGACGCCGGTTACCGGGCCGGAAGAGTTCCCGAAGCTGACCATCAGCCCCCGGCGCTGCAGGCAATCCAGCGATGCTTCCCAGGTATCTTTGCCCACGGAATCATAGACCACATGGACTTTTTTCCCTTCGGTTATCTCTTTCAGGCGTTCAACGATATTCTCTTCGCGATAGTTGATGACCTGCCAGGCGCCGGCCTGTTTTGCCCGCTGCGCTTTTTGCGCGCTGCCGACGGTACCGATCAGTTTAGCGCCCAGCGCCTTCGCCCACTGGCAGGCAATCAGCCCGACGCCACCGGCCGCCGCATGAAACAGGAACGGTTCACCGGGCTTGATTTCGTAGGTTTTCCGCAGCAGGTAATAGACCGTCAGCCCTTTCAGGAACGATGCGGCAGCCTGTTCAAAGGAGATACCGTCCGGCAAAAGAGCGGCCTTATCGGCAATCACGTTATGGACTGAGCTGTAGGCGCCCAGCGCTGACTGAGCGTAGACGACGCGGTCGCCAGCTTTAATGTGCTGCACGCTGCGTCCGACTTTCGTCACCACGCCCGCGGCTTCGGTACCCAGGCCGCTTGGCAGAGAGGGCGGCGGGTAGAGGCCGCTGCGGATGTAGGTGTCGATATAGTTAATGCCGATGGCCTTGTTCTCTACCTGGATCTCGTTTTCTTGCGGTTCCGCAGGGGTAAATTCTACGGCCTTGAGTACATCCGGCCCACCGTGTTGATGAAATTCTATTCGTGTTGCCATGATTATCTCCAGTTTCATTTGGGTGGGTCAAAACAGAGACCTGTGCTAATATTTCGACCCCATCTCTATCCCGGTATCTGTATTCAATATGGCAGGAAATAAACCCTTCAACAAACCGCAGACTGAACCCCGTGAGCGCGATCCGCAGGTCGCCGGGCTAAAAGTCCCGCCGCACTCGATTGAAGCGGAACAGTCGGTGTTGGGCGGTTTAATGCTGGACAACGAACGCTGGGACGACGTCGCCGAGCGCGTTGTGGCGGAAGATTTTTATACGCGTCCGCACCGCCATATCTTTGTGGAAATGGCGCGTCTGCAGGAGACAGGTAGCCCGATCGACCTGATTACGCTGGCGGAATCACTGGAGCGACAGGGGCAGCTGGACAGCGTTGGCGGATTCGCGTATCTGGCTGAGCTGTCAAAAAACACGCCAAGTGCGGCGAACATCAGCGCCTATGCGGACATCGTACGTGAACGCGCCGTTGTCCGTGAGATGATTTCGGTGGCGAATGAAATCGCCGAGGCGGGCTTCGACCCGCAGGGGCGTACCAGCGAAGACCTGCTCGACCTGGCCGAATCCCGGGTGTTCAAGATTGCGGAAAGCCGCGCCAACAAAGATGAAGGCCCGAAAAATATCGCCGACGTCCTCGATGCGACCGTTGCGCGTATCGAGCAGCTGTTCCAGCAGCCGCATGACGGCGTCACCGGGGTCAATACCGGCTATGACGATCTGAACAAAAAGACCGCCGGCCTGCAGCCGTCGGATCTGATTATTGTCGCCGCGCGTCCATCGATGGGTAAGACAACATTTGCGATGAACCTCGTCGAGAATGCGGCGATGTTGCAGGATAAGCCGGTACTTATCTTCAGCCTTGAGATGCCATCAGAACAGATTATGATGCGTTCCCTTGCATCGCTGTCTCGGGTCGATCAGACCCGTATCCGTACCGGCCAGCTGGACGATGAAGACTGGGCGCGCATTTCCGGCACCATGGGTATCCTGCTGGAAAAACGCAATATCTACATCGATGACTCCTCCGGCCTGACGCCGACGGAAGTTCGTTCCCGCGCACGACGTATTGCCCGTGAACACGGCGGCATCGGTCTTATCATGATCGACTACCTGCAGCTGATGCGCGTACCGTCGCTCTCCGATAACCGTACGTTGGAAATTGCGGAAATTTCCCGTTCGTTAAAAGCACTGGCGAAAGAGCTTCAGGTGCCGGTGGTTGCGCTGTCGCAGCTTAACCGCTCGCTGGAACAACGTGCCGATAAGCGCCCGGTGAACTCCGACTTGCGTGAATCAGGCTCCATTGAGCAGGACGCCGACTTAATCATGTTTATCTATCGTGACGAGGTCTATCACGAGAACAGTGATTTAAAAGGCATCGCGGAAATTATTATTGGTAAACAGCGTAACGGGCCCATCGGGACGGTACGTCTGACCTTTAACGGGCAGTGGTCGCGCTTTGATAATTATGCGGGACCACAGTACGACGACGAATAAATCGCCGTCATCCTTCGCGCCGCCGGTGCGTTGACAGCACCGGCTCGCTCCGGTCAGTTAGTGTACTAAGCTCCCGGAGACTCTCAGGTTTGTTGCGTGATCGCCCCTTCGGGCCAGCGCAGGCGCTGTTCAGAAACGCCTGCGCGAACACGCATGATTTAGGCGATCTTTTTATCAAGGAATTTAAATGCAAGCGGCAACTGTTGTCATTAACCGCCGCGCTCTGCGACACAACCTGCAACGTCTGCGTGAACTGGCACCTGCCAGTAAACTGGTTGCAGTGGTGAAAGCGAACGCTTACGGACACGGTCTTCTCGAGACCGCGCGAACGCTCCCTGATGCCGATGCCTTTGGCGTCGCCCGTCTCGAAGAAGCCCTGCGCCTGCGCGCTGGCGGTATCACGAAACCGGTCCTGCTGCTGGAAGGTTTCTTTGATGCGGCCGATCTGCCGGTTATTTCCGCGCAGCAACTGCATACGGCGGTACACAGCCCGGAGCAGCTGGAAGCGCTGGAGCAGGCTGAGCTGCCTGAGCCCGTCACCGTCTGGATGAAACTGGACACCGGGATGCATCGTCTGGGCGTCCTGCCGGAGCAGGCGGGTGCCTTCTGGCAGCGTTTAAGCCAGTGTAAAAACGTGCGCCAGCCGGTCAATATCGTCAGCCACTTCGCGCGGGCGGATGAGCCCGAATGCGGCGCCACCGAACGCCAGCTGGATATTTTCACCACCTTCAGTGAAGGCAAGCCTGGCCTGCGTTCCATCGCGGCATCGGGCGGAATCTTGCTGTGGCCGCAGTCGCATTTTGACTGGGTCCGCCCGGGCATCATCCTGTACGGCGTATCGCCGCTGGATAGCCCTTCCACCGGCGCAGATTTTGGTTGTCAGCCGGTGATGTCGCTGACGTCGAGCCTGATTGCCGTACGCGAACATAAAGCGGGTGAACCGGTAGGCTATGGCGGTACCTGGGTGAGCGAACGAGATACCCGGCTAGGCGTGGTGGCGATGGGCTACGGCGACGGCTACCCGCGCGCGGCGCCCACCGGTACACCGGTGCTGGTTAACGGCCGGGAAGTGCCGATTGTTGGTCGTGTGGCGATGGATATGATTTGCGTCGATCTTGGGCCTGAGGCGCAGGATAGGTCCGGCGACCCGGTGGTGCTCTGGGGGGAAGGCCTGCCCGTCGAGCGTATTGCCGCACTGACGAATGTGAGTGCTTACGAACTTATTACCCGCCTGACTTCCAGAGTCTCGATGAAGTACGTGGATTAAGCGTACGTCGGGTCGATACATCGCGGTTGTGACATCTCCGGCAGCGCTGCGCTGACCGGGGGTGTCGTCAGGAACCGACGCAGGCTTTACGCTGCGAGTCGGGAGATTCCCCTGAGGGCGAGCGAGATGCGTGCGATCTTCGCCGACTTTCCGCCAACATCCTCTCGATCTTCTTCTGCTTCCGGTTTATTGTGTTATGACCTGCCTCTCGTAAACCCGGAGAAACATCACGTGTTTCAAAAAGTTGACGCCTACGCTGGCGATCCCATTCTCTCCTTGATGGAGCGTTTCAAAGAAGATCCGCGTAGTGACAAAGTAAACCTTAGCATCGGCCTCTATTACAACGAAGACGGGATTATCCCGCAGCTACAGGCGGTTGCTGAAGCGGAAGCGCGTCTTAACGCTCAGCCGCACGGCGCCTCGTTGTATCTACCGATGGAAGGGCTGAACGCTTATCGCAACGCGATTGCCCCGCTGTTGTTCGGTGCAGAACACCCGGTGCTGGTGCAAAAGCGCGTCGCCTCTATTCAGACGCTGGGCGGTTCCGGCGCATTGAAAGTGGGTGCCGATTTTCTAAAACGCTACTTCCCGGGTTCTCGCGTTTGGGTCAGCGACCCGACCTGGGAGAACCATATCGCCATATTCGAAGGGGCTGGCTTCGAAGTAAGCACTTACCCTTGGTTTGATAACGAGACCAACGGCGTGCGTTTTGATGCGCTGCTGGCGAAACTGCAGACCCTGCCTGAGCGCGATATTGTGCTGCTACATCCGTGCTGCCATAACCCGACGGGCGCCGATCTGAATCATGCCCAGTGGGATCAAATCGCCGAGGTGCTGAAAGCGCGCAACCTGATTCCTTTCCTCGATATCGCCTATCAGGGCTTTGGGGCGGGAATGGATGATGATGCTTACGCGATTCGCGCGATCGCCCACGCCGGCATACCGATGCTGGTCAGCAACTCCTTCTCGAAAATTTTCTCGCTGTACGGTGAGCGCGTGGGCGGCCTGTCGATCGTTTGCGAAGACACAGAAACCGCAAACCGCGTGCTGGGGCAACTGAAGGCGACCGTCCGTCGCAATTACTCCAGCCCGCCGAACTTTGGCGCTCAGGTTGTCGCGACCGTATTGAATGATGCGGAGCTGAAAGCCTGCTGGCTGGCGGAAGTCGAAGAGATGCGTTCGCGTATTCTGGCGATGCGTCAGGAGCTGGTGAATGTCCTGAAAGAAGCGCTACCGGGCGTCAATTTTGACTACCTGCTCAAACAACGTGGGATGTTCAGCTACACCGGCCTGAGTGCGGCACAGGTTGATCGTCTGCGTGAAGAGTTTGGCGTGTATCTGATTTCCAGCGGCCGGATGTGCGTGGCGGGTCTCAATTCACGTAACGTCCAGCGCGTCGCGCAGGCATTTTCTGCCGTTATCTAATTTTCCGCGAATATCATGTCCTTTCCCGTCTGCGGGAAAGGACTACTCCCTTCCGAAGTGTGATCATTCTCTTTTTCTATGACATCTGAGCAGAAAATTCTTTTCATCGGCGAAGGCCGGGGTTAAGGTCAGGGTCCAGTAATAAGCAGCCACATTATTGAAAATTATAACGATTCGACGACTCATACGCACCGTCATCCGCGCTGTATCGCGACGGCTGCCTCAGGCGCCTTGCGGCCAGCAAAGCGGCAGTTGGCAGGATGACGCTTAAAAGGGATAACTATGCGCAAGATAACTTTGGCCTTTAGCGCCTTCTGTTTACTTTTCACGTTAAATCACTCGGCAATCGCCCTGGAGTCTTCTCCGTCACAATTAAATCCAGGTACCAACGTCGCCAGACTGGCTGAGCAGGCGCCTGTTCACTGGGTTTCCGTCGCACAGATTGAAAACAGCCTGTTGGGTCGTCAGCCGTTTGCCGTGGGTTTTGATATCGATGACACCGTTCTGTTTTCCAGCCCAGGTTTCTGGCGCGGCCAAAAAACTTTCTCTCCCGGCAGCGATGCTTACCTGAAAAACCCGGAATTCTGGGAAAAAATGAATAACGGTTGGGACGAATTCAGCATGCCAAAAGAGGTGGCGCGCCATCTGATTGCGATGCATGTGAAGCGCGGCGATAGCATTTATTTCGTTACCGGGCGCAGTCAGACCAAAACTGAAACGGTCTCGAAAACGCTGCAGGATGATTTCCTGATACCGGCGGCAAACATGAACCCGGTTATTTTTGCCGGCGACAAGCCGGGGCAGAATACGAAAGTCCAATGGCTGAAAGAGAAGAATATTAAGGTCTTCTACGGGGATTCCGATAACGACATCTCTGCCGCGCGTGATGCCGGGGCTCGCGGCATTCGCGTACTGCGCGCGTCAAACTCGTCATATAAACCTCTGCCGATGGCCGGAGCGCAGGGTGAAGAAGTGATCGTCAATTCAGAATACTAATTTCACCTTCTGCGCAAATGTGTCAGAAGCGAAAGCGGCAGCCTCCGGGCTGCCGCTTTTTTGTACGAAAAAGCGCGTGGGGAGGTTTTACCTTTTCGCTTATTGCTGCACACTTAGAGAGATTCATTCGCAACAGGGGTCGTTTATGTGGCATCAACAAACTTTGACGTTAGGCGCAAAATCTCGCGGTTTTCATCTGGTAACTGACGAGATCCTCGGCCAGCTCCACGCGCTGTCGCGCGTCAAAGTCGGTATGTTGCATCTGCTGCTCCAGCACACTTCCGCTTCCCTGACGCTTAACGAAAACTGCGATCCGACCGTCCGCTACGACATGGAGCAGTATTTTCTCAACGCGGTGCCGGATAATGCGCCGTACGAACATGATTATGAAGGTCCTGATGATATGCCGTCGCATATCAAGTCGTCGATGCTTGGCGTCTCCCTGTTGCTGCCGGTGCAGGACGGGCGCGTCAGTCTGGGGACCTGGCAAGGGATCTGGTTAGGGGAACATCGTATTCACGGCGGTTCGCGGCATATCGTTGCGACGCTCACGGGGGAATAACAGATGACAATTTCGGAGTTATTGCTGTACTGCATGGCAAAACCGGGCGCAGAGCAAAGCGTGCACAGCGACTGGAAGGCCACGCAGATTAAAGTGTCGGACGTGCTCTTTGCATTAGTGAAAGAAGTGGAAGATAAGCGGCCAGCCGTGTCGCTGAAAGCCAGTCCGGAGCTTGCCGAACTGCTGCGGGAACAGCATGTGGATATCCGCCCCAGCAGACATCTGAATAAAGCCCACTGGAGTACGGTCTTTCTTGATGGGTCTTTGCCGGATTCGCAGATTTACTACCTGGTGGATGCCTCCTACCAGCAGGCGGTACGGCTGCTGTCGGAACCAACCCGACAGCAGCTTTCACGGTGATTAGCTCAGCAAGGGTTTGAGGAAGCGCGCGGTGTGCGAGGCTTCGCACTCTGCAACGGTCTCTGGCGTACCGGAGACGAGGATTTCACCGCCGCCGCTGCCGCCTTCCGGCCCAAGATCAACGATCCAGTCCGCCGTTTTGATGACATCCAGGTTGTGCTCAATGACCACGATGGTGTTGCCCTGATCGCGCAGCTGGTGCAGAACGTCCAGCAGCTGCTGGATATCGGCAAAGTGCAGCCCCGTCGTCGGCTCATCGAGAATATACAGCGTCTGGCCGGTGCCGCGTTTTGACAGCTCGCGCGCCAGCTTCACGCGCTGGGCCTCGCCGCCGGACAGCGTCGTGGCGGACTGGCCGAGACGAATATAGGTCAGGCCGACGTCCATCAGCGTTTGCAGCTTACGCGCCAGCGCCGGAACGGCATCAAAGAACTCACGCGCTTCTTCAATGGTCATATCCAGCACTTCATGAATGGTCTTGCCTTTGTACTTAATCTCCAGCGTTTCGCGGTTATAGCGCTTGCCTTTGCACTGGTCACACGGCACATAAATATCCGGCAGGAAGTGCATTTCGACTTTAATCACGCCATCACCCTGGCAGGCTTCACAGCGCCCGCCGCGGACGTTAAAACTGAAGCGCCCAGGCGTATAGCCGCGTGAGCGCGATTCCGGCACGCCGGCAAACAGTTCACGTACCGGTGTGAAGACGCCGGTATAGGTTGCCGGGTTTGAGCGCGGCGTACGGCCGATCGGGCTCTGGTCGATATCGATGACCTTATCGAAGTGTTCCAGCCCCTGCACATCGCGATATGGCGCAGGTTCGACGATGGTGGCGCCGTTGAGCTGACGCTGGGCAATCGGGAACAGCGTATCGTTAATCAGCGTTGATTTACCTGAACCGGAGACCCCGGTGATACAGGTAAACAGGCCGACCGGCAGCGTCAGCGTCACATCCTTCAGGTTGTTACCGCGCGCACCGGTGAGCCTGAGCACTTTTTCCGCGTCGGCAGGCACGCGCTGCTTCGGTACTTCAATCTTGCGTTTGCCGCTCATGTACTGCCCGGTCAGGGATTCTGGCACCGCCATGATCGCGTCCAGCGTTCCTTCAGCCACGACCTGGCCGCCGTGTACCCCGGCCCCTGGGCCGATGTCGATGACGTGGTCGGCGGCGCGGATGGCGTCTTCATCATGCTCGACGACAATCACCGTATTGCCCAGATTACGCAGATGAACCAGCGTGCCGAGCAGACGTTCGTTATCGCGCTGATGCAGGCCGATGGACGGCTCATCCAGCACATACATCACGCCGACCAGGCCGGCGCCAATCTGGCTTGCCAGGCGAATACGCTGGGCTTCACCGCCGGAGAGCGTTTCTGCCGAACGGGAGAGCGTCAGGTAGTTCAGGCCGACGTTGACGAGGAATTTCAGGCGATCGCCAATCTCTTTCAGCACTTTCTCCGCAATTTGCGCCCGCTGGCCGGACAGCTTCAGATTGGTGAAGAAATCCATCGCGTGGCCAATGCTCATGTCAGAGATGGTGGGCAGCGGCGTATTTTCGACAAAGACGTGGCGGGCTTCGCGGCGCAGACGGGTACCGTCACAGCTGGCGCACGGGCGATTGCTGATAAATTTCGCCAGCTCTTCGCGCACCGCGCTGGATTCCGTCTCTTTGTAGCGGCGTTCCATATTATGCAGCACGCCTTCGAACGGGTGACGGCGTACTGAAGTATCGCCACGGTCGTTCATGTATTTGAATTCAATATTCTCTTTGCCTGAACCGTACAAAATGACCTTCTGTACGTCGGCGTTCAGGGTGCCCCACGGCGCCTCGATATCGAACTGATAATGCTCTGCCAGCGACTTCAGCATCTGGAAGTAGTAGAAGTTACGGCGATCCCAGCCGCGAATGGCGCCGCCCGCCAGCGACAGCTCCGCATTCTGGATAACCCTGTCGGGATCGAAGTACTGCTGAACGCCCAGACCATCACAGGTCGGGCAGGCGCCTGCCGGGTTGTTGAACGAAAACAGACGAGGTTCCAGTTCACGCATGCTGTAGCCGCAAATCGGGCAGGCAAAATTGGCGGAGAACAGCAGCTCTTCCGCTTTTTCATCGTCCATATTGGCGACAACGGCGGTACCGCCGGAAAGATCCAGAGCGGTTTCAAAGGATTCGGCCAGACGCTGGGACAGATCGTCACGCACTTTGAAGCGATCGATCACCACCTCAATGGTGTGTTTCTTTTGCAGTTCCAGCTTCGGTGGATCGGAAAGATCGCAGACCTCGCCGTCGATCCTCGCGCGGATATAGCCCTGGCTGGCTAGGTTCTCCAGCGTTTTGGTGTGCTCGCCTTTACGTTCTTTAATGATTGGCGCCAGCAGCATCAGGCGCTGGCCTTCCGGTTGCGAGAGCACGTTGTCGACCATCTGGCTGACGGTCTGTGCGGCCAGAGGAACATCATGGTCCGGGCAGCGCGGCTCGCCGACGCGCGCGTACAGCAGGCGCAGATAGTCGTGAATTTCGGTAATGGTCCCCACCGTAGAGCGAGGGTTATGGGACGTTGATTTCTGTTCAATGGAAATCGCCGGCGACAGCCCTTCGATATGATCGACGTCCGGCTTCTCCATTAGCGACAGGAACTGGCGCGCATAGGCAGAGAGTGATTCAACGTAGCGACGTTGCCCTTCGGCATACAGTGTGTCGAAAGCCAATGAGGATTTGCCTGACCCTGACAGCCCGGTGACGACAATCAGTTTGTCGCGTGGGATGACGAGGTTGATGTTTTTGAGATTATGGGTGCGGGCGCCCCGAACTTCGATCTTATCCATTCACCTTTCCCGGTAGATACGCGGATTGCCTGGTTTGTTAGAAGGACAAACGGCAGAAACGGCTAATTATGACACAATTTAACCTGTTTGAATATACAGTATCGGAATGCATTTTCCTGCGGGGTGTGCAAAAATGTCTTACCGCGAGAGTTATCTGGAACATACTTCCCAGCTATCAACATAGCGCCTGGAAATGGTACACTCGCGCGTTTACACTATTAAGAAACGCATTCAGGAGACACAAACATGGCCAGCAGAGGCGTAAACAAGGTGATTCTCGTCGGTAATCTGGGCCAGGACCCGGAAGTACGCTACATGCCGAGTGGTGGCGCAGTTGCCAACATTACGCTGGCTACTTCCGAATCCTGGCGTGATAAAGCGACCGGTGAGATGAAAGAGCAGACTGAATGGCACCGCGTTGTGCTGTTCGGCAAACTGGCGGAAGTGGCCGGCGAGTATCTGCGTAAAGGTTCTCAGGTCTATATTGAAGGCCAGCTGCGTACCCGTAAATGGACTGACCAATCTGGTCAGGAAAAATACACCACCGAGATCGTGGTTAACGTTGGCGGCACGATGCAAATGCTCGGCGGTCGTCAGCAGGGCGCAGGCGCTCCGGCAGGCGGCGGTCAGCAGCAGGGCGGTTGGGGTCAGCCTCAGCAGCCGCAGGGCGGCAACCAGTTTAGCGGCGGCGCACAGTCTCGTCCGCAGCAGCAGGCACCGGCAGCACCTTCTAACGAACCCCCGATGGATTTCGATGACGATATCCCGTTCTAAGACCATCCTTAGACACTGCCGTTAAAGCATAAGAAAAAGCCCCGTTTTGGGGCTTTTTTATGTCTGCTCTCTCCGCGTATCCAGCGATGCGACCGCCTCACGGCGTGGCGGGAGCGCTCTGTTCCGCGGCGGGCGCTGCCGCGCCGCTGGAGTGGGCCGTGGCTTTTTGCTTCCGCGCCATCTCATCGACGATCAGCCGATAGGCAATGTAGTACTTATAGATATTGCTGACGTAAGTGACGGTCTCGGAACCGATCTTCTCCGCGGCCAGATATTCCACATTGCCAAACCAGATATCAGGGTTAAAACCGCGCTTGCTGGTTTCTGTCCGCAGGCGGGCGATACGGGCTGGCCCGGCGTTATAGGATGCGAATGAAAAGAGCGCTTTGTCGAGTCGGGTCATCGGCTCGTCGCCATAGTAATGGTCGATCATCCAGCGCATATATTTCACCCCGGCATGGATATTCGGATCCAGCTTGCTGATATCTCCGACCTTCAGCTCTTTGCCGGTCCGCGGCATCACCTGCATAACGCCGATGGCGCCCACGTGGCTACGAACCGACTGATTGAGGCGCGATTCCTGATAACCCTGGGCCGCCATTAACAGCCAGTCAACGTCATATCGATCGCCGTATTTACGGAAGATATCCACCATCGCCAGAAATTTCTGCCGTTCCTTCTGCGCGGCGGCATTTTTGACATATTTCGCGTTCTTCAGATAGCGCAACAGGATGGTATTTCCCAGCTTGCTGCCCTGACCGTTAGCCTTCACAAAGTGGTTTAGCGAGGCGAGAAGCTGCGGGCTGTTTTTACGTACCGCCCAGCCGATGCTGGCATCTTTACGCAGGACAATGTCCTGATGCACCTCAATTTTGGGAAAAACTTGTTTCCAGAACAGAGCCTTATGACGATCGACGACCGTCAACGGAATAAGGCCAGCGCTGAGCATTTCTATCAGGTCCTCATCTTCGAGCGATTCCGGAGCGGCTGCGATAATAACCGGCGGACGAGATTCTTTCGCAAAGTGGGCATTCAGGGCGACCAGGCTTTGGTAATAGCTTGATGACTGACGAACAAATACCTCTTTGCCAGAAAGTTGTTCCAGGTTGGCGACTTCCGGTGAACCTGGCCCGGAGAGCAGGAGCTCCTGAACATTGGAATAGAGCGGTATCGTGAAGTCAGCCTGCTGCTGCCGCTCCTCGGTAACCGTAAGATTTGCGGCGACGATATCTCCTTTGCCGGCAACGAGTGCGCTGAAA
Organism: Klebsiella sp. X13; assembly: GCF_003323835.1. Taxonomy (NCBI): domain Bacteria; kingdom Pseudomonadati; phylum Pseudomonadota; class Gammaproteobacteria; order Enterobacterales; family Enterobacteriaceae; genus Klebsiella; species Klebsiella sp. X13. The sequence goes on along the minus strand of NZ_CP030874.1, from coordinate 5,057,672 downwards.
AGCTGGTCGCGGGCCACCGGGACGAAAATGATCCGTACCTTGAGATGGCGATGTTTGAGCTTTTTCTCCTTCATCAACTGTTGATTAAGGCTGCGTTCGTACTCAATAAAGATGTCATGCGTTGCCCCGCGCTGGGTGCCTTTGTCGATAAAGAAAAAGGTTTTGCTGTAAGTGGTTAACACTCTGATGACGCGTCTGTCGAGCATACCGGGGAGATCGCCTTGCCAGGGCTTCTGCATCTCTTGCGTATTGAGTTCCAGCGCCTCTCGTTTTTCCTGAGGCGGTGGTTTCTTTTCCCCAACTGCCGCATAAACGGAACCGGCAAACAGCAGGGCAATAAGGCAGGCAAAGCTGGCGATAGCGGGTCGTTGAAATGAGAGGATGTTCATGGAGAGAGGCTCCGCAGGTGCATCCCTTTATTTTAGTCAACTCTGGGGGGGTTAGCCTGTTCGTTTTCCCGACCGCGCGGGGAGACATCGCCGGTTGTGTCAGAGGCGAGCGCGACTTTTGTGCTGCAAAAAGAGAGACTCTTTGCCTCGATTCTGGCAGGCATATTGCTGGGCGGGCTATGCTCTCTGTTGTGGGGTATTCATTTTATTTTTATAAAGGGATCAGCAGCCATAAATGATTATGGAGATAATATGATTGAATAATGTTTTTTTTATGTTGTTGTAAGTGTTGTTATTAATTATTTGAGTGTCTTGAGAATATTGTTTGTAATTTATCCTGTTGTTTTATTTGTTATATTTTAATCTGTTTCCGCTGTTTTACATTATCAGCTTGATAATGAATCTCATTTCTAATAACGTGATAACGCACAATAATCATCTCTAAGGCTGATCGAAAGACGCTATCTAAGAATAGTGCAGGCGCGTATTTTTCATTTTTGACAGGGTGAGATTTTATATTTTGGCCACAGGCTAGTTATATCCCGTTCATTCTCCGGGAGGGCCTTGCTATGCCAAAACCAGGCATGAAGTTGTTCGCATGAAAATGATTGCCGCTGTTTATCTCAGGATGAAGGAGGCGCGCCCCGACAGCAAAAAAAGAAAACAGGGCATACTCCATGAAACGAAACTCACACTACTCGCTGGCCGTGCTAATTCATCTGGCTATCTGGGGCGCGGCGCTACCCGCGCAGGCCGCCGACAGCAGCATACCGGAAGAGGCAAAGGACGCCGACAGCGCTGCGGCCAAAAACGAAGAGACGATGGTCGTGACCGCTGCCAGACAGACCTTACAGGCGCCGGGCGTTTCAACGCTCACGGCTGACGAAATACGCAAACACCCGCCGGCACGCGATATCTCCGAACTGATTCGTACTCAGCCGGGGGTGAACCTCACCGGCAACTCGACCAGCGGCCAGCGCGGGAATAACCGGCAGATCGATATCCGCGGTATGGGACCAGAGAATACGCTGATCCTGATCGATGGTAAGCCGGTGACCAGTCGCAATTCGGTACGCTATGGCTGGCGCGGCGATCGCGATACGCGTGGCGACACCGGTTGGGTTCCCGCGGAGATGATCGACCACATTGATGTGATTCGCGGCCCAGCGGCGGCGCGCTATGGCAACGGCGCAATGGGTGGCGTCGTGAATATCATCACTAAGCCTGTGAATAATGAATGGCATGGCTCCTGGAATACCTACATGAATGCGCCTCAGCACCGAAAAGAGGGGGCGACGAAGCGGACGAACTTCAGCCTTGAGGGGCCGATGTCGGACAGCGTGAGTTTTAATTTATGGGGCAATCTGAGTAAAACCCAGGCTGATGCCCAGGATATTAACGCCGGCCATGAGGCGGAGCGGACCGGCAGCTATGCCGGATCTTATCCTGCCGGGCGTGAAGGGGTGGTGAACAAAGATATCCACGGTAAGCTGCGCTGGGAATTTGCCCCCATGCAGGCGCTGGAGTTTGAAACCGGCTATAGCCGCCAGGGCAACCTCTACGCGGGCGATACGCAGAACACCAATACCAGTACGCTAGTGAAAAGCATGTACGGTAAAGAGACCAACCGAATTTACCGTCAGACCTACGGCCTTACCTGGACCGGAGGCTGGGACAACGGCGTTACCAGCAACAGCTATGCGCAGTATGAACATACCCGTAACTCCCGTATGAATGAAGGTCTGGCGGGCGGGACCGAGGGCATCTTCTCCAGCAGCGAATTCTCGGATATCGATCTGGCGGACGTTCTGCTGCACAGCGAGGTCAATATTCCGTTTACCCTGGGCGTTGAGCAGAACCTGACGCTGGGCACCGAGTGGAATCAGCAGCGTATGAAAGATGGCGTGTCGACCACCCAGGCGCTCTCTTACGGCGCCATCGACGGTATTTCGACCTCCGGCCGCACTCCTTACAGCAGCGCCGAAATTTTCTCGCTGTTTACGGAAGATAATATCGCGCTAACCGAGAGTACGATGCTGACGCCGGCTCTGCGTTTTGACCATCACAGCCTCGTCGGTAATAACTGGAGCCCGTCGCTTAATCTGTCGCAGGGACTGAGCGACGACTGGACCCTGAAGCTCGGCATTGCCCGCGCCTATAAAGCGCCGAACCTCTATCAGCTTAACCCCAACTATATTCTCTATAGTAACGGCCAGGGGTGCTACGCCAGCAGTTCGGCTTGTTATCTGATGGGAAATAGCGATCTGAAGGCGGAAACCAGCGTTAACAAAGAGATTGGTCTGGAATACAAGCACGAAGGCTATCAGGCGGGGATAACCTGGTTCCGTAACGACTACCACAATAAAATTGAGTCCGGGTATTCAGCCGTCGGTACGGCGAGCAATGGAACAACGAATATTTATCAGTGGGAGAACGTCCCCAAAGCGCTGGTGGAGGGGCTGGAAGGTTCGCTTAACCTGCCGGTGAGTGAAACGGTCAACTGGAGTAATAACCTGACCTGGATGTTGCAAAGTAAGAACAAGACGACCGGCGATCGCCTGTCGGTGATTCCGCAGTTTACCCTTAACTCTACGCTCGGCTGGCAGGTCCGCGACGATCTCTCGTTGCAAAGCACTTTTACCTGGTACGGGCGGCAGAAACCTAAGCGTTTCAATTACAAAGGTGAGGCGGTATCCGGTAGTGAGCTGAACGAAGTGAGTCCGTACAGCATCGTCGGGCTGAGCGCGACCTGGGATGTGAACAAAAATCTGAGCCTGACCAGCGGCGTGGATAACCTCTTTGATATACGCCACTATCGTGCCGGGAATGCACAAACGACCGGGAACGCGACCACCGGCGCCTATTTATACGGTGCCGGGGCGGAGACCTATAATGAGTCAGGGCGGACCTTCTATGTCAGTGTAAATACACATTTCTGATCCTGTTCTGCCTGGCCGGGAACATTGCGCTGTTCCCGGCCTTTTATTTTTATCGCCAGGAAACATTATCCAGATTGTTCATTGATGCGCCGGCGAAACTGCGTGGGAGTGACCGAATAATACCTCTTAAATGTCCGGTTAAATGCGCTGATGTCTTCATATCCGGCCATAATACAAATATCGACGATACGGAAAGCCGGCTGCACCTGTAATAAATCACGGCATAGCGACATGCGCTGTTGCCTGATATATTCCATCGGCGACATATTAAAATGATGGCGGAACAAACGAAAGAGGTGCCACTCGGAATACCCGGAAAACGCGCTGAGTGCATTGACCGTGAGTTTTTTCTCGAGGTTGTTTTTTATCCAGCGCACCAGTTCGTTGAGAACGGACTGCTGGATCTCATTTCTACGCATGATTCATGCTCATTCCAGGACCGGGCCCCTCCATCACGTGGCGGGAGGGCTGCAGGCGGCCAGGTAAATGCCTCACCCTCCATGGTAAGGCGCCACTACTTTACTTTTTTGATATAACGCTTGATGTGCTTTGATGTTCCCATAAGCCTCTCATACTCTATTCTGCTATTTTGAGGAAAATATGAAGAATGCATACAAATTGACACCCGCAACCCTTGCGGGTACTACGGAGCGTTACTGCATAATTTATTCAATATCTCTTCATTTTAAGTTCGGTATTTCAGGGTAAATTTCCGGTGTTCCTGGTTTATCCCAGAGAGCATCATTCCTGACAAGATCATTCCCCCTTTCACCCCATTAGAAAGGGGGCTTTTTGTTTTATACCTTACAGTCATTGTGCGCTCTCATTCGGTTATCAGGTTGCTGCTCAGACTAATTTATTCGAACGAAGTTCCGTTAAGTTTTATTTTTTTCTCCAGCCAATAACATCCATTTTTTCTCCATTGTTTCGCCATAATGAAGTGTAATTCTGCGCGTTGCTTACGCAAATCCCAGCAGAATTCTGCTATCGCCAAATATCTCTTAGACGAAAACGTCCATGCTAAAGAAAATAAATATCATTGCCGGGTTATTAATGTCTCCCTTAACACTTTATGCATCAACAACGTACACAATTGATGATATTCGTTTTGAAGGGTTGCAGCGCGTGACGGTAGGGGCCGCGCTATTAAGCATGCCCATCCATGCCGGAGAACCGGTATCTAATGATGATATTAGCGAGTCGCTACGCGCTTTATATGCCAGCGGTAATTTTGAAAATGTCCAGATCCTGCGCGATGGCACGACGCTGGTGGTACAACTTAAAGAGCGTCCGACGATCGCCAAATTAAGTTTTTCGGGGAATAAAGCGGTGAAGGATGATGCCCTGAAGGACAATCTGGCAGCCAGCGGCGTCGAAGAAGGAAGTGCATTAGATCGTAATGCTCTCAGTGAAATAGAAAAAGGATTACAGGATTTCTATTATAGCGTCGGGAAATACAGCGCGCAGGTTCATGCTGTGGTCACGCCGCTGCCGCGAAACCGCGTCGATTTAAAGTTTGTTTTTCAGGAAGGTATCGCCGCGACGATTGCCCAGATTAATATTATCGGCAATAAAGCCTTCCGCGAGGAAACGCTACTGGACCAGCTGCAGCTGCGTGATCATGTTCCGTGGTGGAACGTGATTGGCGACAAGAAATATCAGAAACAAAAAATGGAAGCAGACCTGGAAACCCTGCGTAGTTATTATCTCGATCGTGGCTATGCGCGCTTTGCTATTAACTCCAGTCAGGTCAGCATCACACCGGATAAAAAGTCGCTGTATCTTACGGTCAATCTCTCTGAAGGCGAGCGCTATAAAGTCACCAGTACGCGGGTGAGCGGTGAGATGGCCGGGCACACGCAAGAGACAGAAGCGCTGGCGCAGCCTCTGTCGGGCAAATGGTACAGTGGAGCCGACATTACCGCCGTTGAAAACAGCATCAAAAAACGCTTTGGTAAATATGGCTATGCCTGGCCCCAGGTGAATACCCGTACGGAAATTGATGAGGCCAACAAAAGTGTGACTCTACATATCAATGTTGATGCCGGACGTCGTTATTCCGTGCGCCAGATCCGTTTTGCCGGCAATGATACTTCGCGTGACGCCGTCTTGCGTCGTGAAATGCGGCAAATGGAGGGGGCGTGGCTCAACGACGAAAAAGTACAGCAAGGGAAAGAGCGGCTGGATCGTACGGGCTTTTTTGAAACGGTGGATAAAGAAATCACCCCGGTTGCCGGGAGCCAGGATCAGGTCGACGTGATCTATAAAGTGAAAGAACGTAACACCGGTTCGTTTAACGTGGGCCTGGGATTTGGGACAGACAGCGGCATCAGCTATCAGCTTGGCGTCACTCAGGATAACTGGTTAGGCACCGGCAACAGCGTGAGTTTTAACGGCACGCGTAACAGCTACCAGTCCTATGTTGAACTGGGCGCCACCGATCCCTATTTTACCGTTGATGGCGTCAGCCTGGGCGGGAAAATTTTCTACAACAGCTACGATGCCGCCGATGCAGATGCCGGGAGCTATAACCAGCAAAGTTACGGGCTGGGGAGTAATCTTGGCTTCCCGATTAGCGAGAATAACTCGCTGAATGTGGGTATTGATTACGTCCATAACTACCTGACGAACATGGATCCGGAGCTGACGACGTGGAATTACCTTAATTCGCGAGGTATTTATCCGAACGTGGTCACCAAAGATGGTGACAGCGGGGCGAAGTATAGCGCCAACGACATTTTTGCCAGTCTGGGCTGGAGCTACAACAATCTCGATCGCGGTTTTTTCCCTCGTTCCGGCAATAAAAGCAGTCTGAGCGGTAAAGTGACCGTGCCGGGATCAGACAACAGCTACTACAAACTCACCCTCGATACCACGCAATATCTCCCTCTTAATGAAGGGAAAAGCTGGGTCTGGATGGAGCATCTGAAAGCAGGTTATGCCGGCGGTCTGAACGGGAATTCGGTTCCGTTTTACGATAACTTCTATGCCGGAGGGTCGTCGTCAGTGCGGGGGTTCTCTTCCAATACGATTGGTCCAAAAGCAGCCTACTATCGCTGTAACGGGACTGAAAGCAGCTACAGTCACTGCCCGGTTGAAAGCTCTTCGGATGCGGTGGGCGGAAATGCCATGGCGGTTGTGAATAGCGAATTTATTATTCCGACGCCGTTTATTAATGATAAATATGCCGACAGTTTACGTACCTCGCTGTTCGTCGATGCGGGGACGGTATGGAGTACGTCATGGCAAAATACCGCTCAGACGCAGGCTGCCGGGATCCCTGACTACGGCGACCCGCTGCATATTCGTATGTCGGCAGGGATTGCCGTGCAATGGATGTCGCCGCTGGGGCCGCTGGTCTTTTCCTGGGCCGAACCATTTAAAAAATATGATGGCGATAAAGCGGAGCAGTTTCAGTTTAATATCGGGAAAACCTGGTAAATATCCACAAATAATGCGATGGGTTGATGACAACCCGTCGCGTCCTTTTTAACTGTAGCCGGCACATCGCTCATCCGCGTATTGTAAATTTATACCCGGCGCAATGTAGAATTATGTATTTATATTCTTAATGCCTACGTATTTTATATTAGTTCTCCGCTGACTATTTATCTGTTCATTGACAGCTCATCGTGATTTTACATCATAATGTTGCCGGGAGGGCTTGCGGATAATTATAATCTTTGCTATGACTATCTACGTGGCTATTTCCCGGAAAGCACAAGGACGCGACATGAAATGGACAATTCAGAATACAATTATCTGCCCACATTCTGGTGTGGCATTTTCAAGCATCTCGAGATTGCGCTTTTTAAAATTTATCATATGGTATGAAGCCGATATTCTGTTGCTTCCCGGGGAATCCATGAAACTGTATTCCTCGAAAGTATTAGTTAATGGAAAATATCATTATATTAAGGTCTATAATATTTCAACCTACAGCCATGCACAATGGGAAGCCTTAAGGGAAAGGCCATCCTGCCCCTATGATTTCGGGGCTACCACGATAGAGGGTTGCTGTTATCAGCCGCATTGTGCGATTAAACGTTGCCCTGGCAGTTTCAAGCACCACGCGTTGTGCTAACGAAACCCATGCTAACTATTTGTATTTTCACAAATAAAATAAGGGGTGTTTGTTGACATAAAGACCCATGAGTCATGTTTTATCTTTAATATTTTGATAATGAACCGATCTTCTTTTCTGATCTCCGTAAAGAACGGCGGTAGAATCTCATCGAATTTTTCAGGAAGCGCAGTGGCATTCGAGCGAATATTCGTGTCGCTACTTCTGAAAATATAAATGTTATTTTTATTTTTTACATAGGTTATATATTTTCTGATGCTGATATTATCCATTGAATTTCCTGAGCTACCGGTGAATGTAATTAATCCATCACCATCGCTGGCAAAGAAAGTGACAGAGAAAGCAAATTCTTTACCATCATTAACTATTGAAAAAGCGGACGTGCAGTTAATGCTTTCACCGTCATCAGATGAGCTGATGTAATAAAAAGCAAGGCTTATTGTGATAATAATGACTGTATATGCAAGAGCTTTATTTATCTTTCGTGTTTTCATGTTGTGTTATTTTAAGTAATAAAATGAGGTACAGAATGATTTTTTATTAGATTTTATTGGATATCGACAGGAGATCAGTGATGTCCTGCTCGATGGGTAATGATTCGTTATATAAATAGTCCGTCCATTTGAGCAGCTGATATTATGCTCTTTGAGAAAATTAATATAGTACTCATCAAATCTTAGGTCATCGTTTCTGAAAATCTTGCAGCTATTGATTGTCGTGATCAGTGTATACGACGCGAAAGGTGAATCGGTTGTTGCTGACTGATTAATGAAGATATGCAACAGAATAATCAACAAACTTGTAATACCGGCGACAAGACATCCTGTCTTTCTTTTTCTCACGGCCCCGATGATTGTCCTCGACAGGACGTCACCTTTGTCTTGCGCCGTCGGTGGGTCGGCGTGAAGTTGCTGGCTCCCTTCATCATGAGCGCCATGTCCTTCCGTCACCGCTCTGTTTATCTGATTTATTTCTGCAGCGGCGATATCATTAGCCTTCTCCGCAGGAGTCCCGGGAGCCTCAATCCGGATATTCGCTTCATCCGCAATCATGAAACCCCGTTTAGGGATTGTTTGAATAAGTGTGCCATTCACATTGAAGCGATTTAAAGATTTACGCAGCAAAGAGATGTTTTGATATAGAGTATTTGGCGTAACACTCATCCCTCTTTCTCCCCACGCATTTTGCAGCAGCTCTGCCTGGGTGACAATTCGTCCCTGATTTCTTATTAACAAATCAAAGCAAAGGCTTGCGGGTATTGCCAGGGCCATGCGTTCATTACTTTTTATGGAATGGAGAGTATGCGCTTCTGAGTTAAATCGCAGCGTGTTCTCGATAACGTAAATAGTAGCCATATATGATTTCTTATTGTGAGAATAGTTACCACTGTGTCATTTATCTGGGGTTTGATGCCGCGATACTAGCACCAAAGAGTAAACCTGACATTCACTCATAACTAAGAATAATCTTAATCCCCGGGTGAGAGTTTTTCTGAATTGCTTTTTATTTGTTAAATTTACTAACTATTCTGATATTTATCAATGGCTTGAGTTTTAACAAATGCTCAACAGATGTGATTTTTTTGCCCTTCATAACTTTATGAGTAATAAATTTTGCTTATTAAGCTTACTATTTGTGTATGAAATGTGGCGGTGCTACCGTAACAAAAATAATAGTGATGTTTTGTCACCTTTCATAAAAGAAAAGTAAAAAAGCAGGGGCCAACGTCATCATGGATGTTGGCGTCTGCCGACGGATGGGGTCAACAGGCTCAATGGAATGGAGGTTCTGTTATCATGGCTGTATTGATCGTAACAGATAATTATTTCTATATGCAGGGTCTGGTCAGCATGGCTGACGATGAGTGCAACATCACCTGGGTCGATAACATTGACAATGAGTATGCGCACCAGCAGTGCCAGGCACTGAGCGCCGATGATTACGTCATTATCCATTTTGCACAGATAGATAAAATGCTTTGCTCGTATCAGTATTATTTGATGAACAGTCCGGCGAAAGTGATTGTGGCTCCAGATGCCAAATTTGTCACTGATGTTTCTGACATCAACAATATCTGCTTTCTGTCTGCTGATGCGAGCGTTAAAACGGTTGAAAGTATCCTTAAACTGAAGAAGTTTAAAGTCAGAAAAAGAAACCTCACGGTTCGTGAAGAGAAGATTATGTCATTGCTGATTATTGGTAACTTAATTAATGACATTTCTAAAACACTTGGTCTGAGTATCAAGACAGTGAGTTTACATAAAAGTAATACCAGCAATAAGGTCGGCTTGTTGAATAACAACAACATTACCATGCTTGCCTTAATGCGTTTTATCTTGCCGGCATCAGGGACCGACATGATTCTTATTTAATGTTGTATTACTGCAGTGTTATTGCGTTTTATTTTCACGGAAATCTATTAAGTTTTATCGATTGTATTCAATTTTTGCATTTAAGAACATCCTGTTCTTAAGGGTAATGGCTCCATAAATAACTATGGAACAGCACGGGCGATATAAAGCCTTTTATTTTTCTCAGGTGATGAATATGAAATTGAAAATGTTAGCAGCAGCTCTTGTGACGACTTTCTGTGTGGGCGCTGTTCAGGCAGCAGACGTTACGGCTCAGGCCGTCGCAACCTGGTCGGCAACGGCAAAAAAAGACACCACCAGCAAACTGGTTGTGACACCTCTGGGTAGCCTGGCTTTCCAGTATGCAGAAGGAATTAAAGGCTTTAACACCCAGAAAGGTCTGTTCGATGTTGCGATTGAAGGGGATGCGACTGCGACAGCATTTAAACTGACCTCCCGTCTGATTACCAACACCCTGACTCAGCTGGATACCTCCGGTTCGACGCTGAATGTCGGTGTGGATTATAACGGCGTTGCCGTCGAAAAAGCGGCTGATACCGTCATGATCGATACGGCGAATGGCGTTCTGGGCGGCAACCTTAGCGCGCTGTCTAACGGTTACAACCAGGCTGGCCGCGCTACTGCACAGGATGGTTTCAACTTCTCAATCATCAGCGGCACCGCCGATGGTACGAATGCAGTCAACGATTACAGCACGCTGCCGGAAGGGATCTGGAGCGGTGACGTCAGCGTCCAGTTCGACGCGACCTGGACCAGCTGATTTCTCTGTAGCACGAGCAGGGGGGATTCCCCCTGCTTTCTTCCACGGACCGAATTCATATGAAAAACCGCATTCTGGCTATCAGCCTGTATTTTTGCGCCATCATGCCGGCCCTGGCACTGGATGTTGGCGATATTTCTTCATTTATGAACAGCGACGCCAGCGTGCTCAGTAAAGAGATTAAAAATACCACCGAGAGTGGACGTTTAATCAATATCCATGTTGAACGTCTTTCCTCACCGCTTGAAGGCGGCAGCGTGATTCCGATGGACACTCAGGATGAAGTGCTGCTGACACCCGCCAGCCTGCTACTGCCCGCGAAGAGTCGTGATGTCATTCGCTTTTTCTACAAAGGCCCGGCGGATAGTAAAGAGCGCTACTACCGCATCGTCTGGTTCGATCAGGCGTTGAGCGATGCGCAGCGCGATAGTGCCAGGCGCAGTGCGGTTGCTACCGCATCGGCCCGTATCGGCACCATCCTGGTCGTTGCCCCACGCAAGGCGGATTACCGCTATCAGTATGCCAACGGAACGCTGGTGAATACCGGCAATGCCACGCTACGTATCCTGGCTTACGGCCCCTGCCTGAAGCCCGCAGATGGCAAAGAATGCAAAGAAAACTATTACCTCATGCCCGGCAAAGAGCGCCGTTTCACCCGCGTGAATGTTGCCGATAAAAAAGGGCGGGTCGCACTCTGGCAAGGCGAGCAGTTTGTTCCCGTAAAATAACAATTGTGCTGACGGAATCAGGTTATGCCTTTACGACGGATTTCACCTGAGCTGAAAACGCTCATTGCCTGTGGTATGGCCATTTTTACTCTTCCGCTTAGTGTGAATGCTGCTCCGCAGCAGGTGCAGCAAATTGGCGGCGTGGTGATTCCCCAGGCATTCAGCCAGGCGCTACAGGATGGAATGAGTATTCCACTGTTTCTTCACCTGGAAGGCAGTGCGGGGACGCAGGACGACCAGCGGCTTGGCAGTGCGTTTATCTGGCTGGATGCCGGCACGCTTCGCGTCCGTCATATTCAGCTGGAAGAGCGCGGTGACAACGCCAGCGTGAGCGAACAAACCCGAAAAACGCTGACTGAACTGGCGAATGAACCCTTCAACAGCGATTTACACATCGCGCTCACCCGCGATGCGCAGCTGCAGCTCAGCCTGCGGCAACTGCTGCTGCAACTGGTCGTGAAACGAGAAGCGCTGGGAACCGTCCTGCGCTCGCGCAGTGAAGATATCGGCCAGTCCAGCGTTAACAGCATCAGCAGCAGTCTGAACTATAACCTCGGCGTCTATAACAACCAGATGCGTAACGCGGGCAACAGTACGTCCAGCTATCTGTCGTTAAACAGCGTCAGCTCCCTGCGCGAGCACCATATTGTGTTGGACGGGTCGCTCTACGGCACCGGAACCAGCAATCAGGATAGCGAAATTTATAAGGCCATGTATGAGCGTGATTTCGCCGGGCATCGCTTTGCCGGCGGGATGCTGGATACGTGGAATTTACAGTCGCTTGGACCGATGACCGCCATTTCTGCCGGGAAAATCTACGGCGCATCCTGGGGAAACCAGGCCAGCTCAACGGTGTTTGATAATTCACAATCGGTCACGCCGATCGTGGCTTTCTTGCCTGCCGCGGGTGAAGTGCATTTGTCGCGCGACGGGCGTCTGCTGAGCGTACAGAACTTCGTGATGGGTAACCACGAAGTGGACACCCGGGGCCTGCCATATGGCATTTATGATGTGGACGTTGAGGTGATCGTCAATGGCCGGGTGGTCAGCAAGCGTACTCAGCGGGTGAATAAACTCTTCAGTCGCGGGCGCGGAGCGGGCGCACCGCTGGCCTGGCAGGTGTGGGGCGGCAGCTTCCATATGGATCGCTGGTCAGAGAGCGGCAAGAAGAGCAAACCGGCAAAAGAGAGCTGGCTGGCAGGGGCGTCGACATCCGGCTCCGTGGGCACGCTCAGCTGGGCGGCAACCGGCTACGGTTATGATAGCAATGCCGTCGCCGAGACGCGTCTGACCGTACCACTGACGGAGTCTGTCAACGTTAACCTGCAAAATATGCTGGCCAGCGATAGCTCCTGGAGCAGCATTGGCAGCATCAGCGCCGCGTTGCCCGGCGGTTTTAGCACCGTCTGGGTTAACCAGGAAAAAACCATTATTGGCGACAGGTTGCGGCGCAGCGATGCCGACAACCGGGCGATTGGCGGAACCCTTAACCTGAACCCGCTGTGGTCAAAGCTGGGGACCTTTAGCATTAGCTACAACGATGACCGTCGCTACAACAGCCATTACTACACGGCGGATTATTATCAGACTCTCTTTAGCGGGGCCTTCGGTTCGCTGGGCCTGCGTGCCGGTATTCAGCGCTTCAATAATGGCGGCGGCGGTAGCAGTAGCAGTACCGGGAAATATATCGCGCTCGACTTCTCACTCCCCCTGGGGAACTGGTTCAGCGCCGGTATGACCCACCAGAACGGCTATACGATGGCAAACCTTTCCGCCCGTAAACAGTTTGATGAGGGCGTGGTACGTACCCTTGGGGCCAATATTTCGCGGGCGATCTCCGGTGATACCGGCGATGACAAAACGCTGAGCGGCGGCGGCTATGCCCAGTTCGATACCCGCTATGCCAATGGCACCCTCAATATTAACAGCGGCGCTGACGGCTATGTGAATACCAACCTGACCGCCAGCGGTAGCGTCGGCTGGCAGGGGCGAAATATTGCCGCCAGCGGACGCACCGATGGCAACGCCGGCGTGATTTTTAACACCGATCTCGATGATGACGGCAAGCTGAGCGCCAGGGTCAACGGACGGGTCATCCAGCTGACCGGCAAACGCAATTATCTGCCGCTTTCGCCGTACAGCCGTTACGAAGTCGAGCTGCAAAACAGTAAGAACTCAATCGACAGCTACGACATTGTCAGCAACCGCAAGAGCAGTCTGACGCTCTACCCGGGCAACGTGGCGGTGATCGAGCCGGAAGTGAAACAGATGGTGACCGTTTCCGGGCGCATCCGCGCCGAAGATGGAACGCTGCTGGCCAATGCACACATCAATAACCATATTGGCCGGACCCGTACCGATAACACCGGAGGATTCGTTATGGACGTGGATAAAAAATATCCCACCATCGATTTCACCTACGGCAATAACCAAAGCTGTGAAGTCGGGCTTGAGATAAGTCAGGCGCGCGGGGCGGTGTGGGTCGGCGATGTCGTCTGCACGGGTCTGAAAACTTACGCCAGCGCGCAGCAGGCAGGAGAAGGTCATGAAAGCTAAGTGGTTCCCGTTGGTAAGCCTGTTTATCGTCGCGCTGTGCGCGGTGCGGGCAGAGGCGGCGGTAACGAAAACAACCTGGGCGGACGCGGCAGCGGTGCAGTTTGTTTTTGTGGAAAACAACTCCGATGATAACTTTTTCGCCACGCCGGGCGGCGTGCTGGATCCGCGCATGACCGGCGCCAGTCGTTGGACCGGGCTGAAATATACCGGTAGCGGCACTATCTACCAGCAGAGTCTGGGCTATATCGATAACGGCTATAACACCGGGCTGAATGCCAACTGGAAGTTTGACATGTGGCTGGAAAACTCGCCGGTGTCGAATCCCCTGAGCGGGCTGCGCTGCATCAACTGGTACGCCGGTTGCGATATGGCGACCAGTCTGATTTTGCCTCAGGTCACCGATGCGAACGGCTTTTACGGTGTGACGGTGACCTCCGGTGGACAAAAATGGATGCACGGCATGATGTCGGACGCTTTCTACCAGTATCTGCAGCAGATGCCGGTAGGCGGCAGCATGTCGATGACGATCAACGCCTGCCAGACTTCCGTCTCCTACGATGCAAGCAGCGGAGCGCGCTGCAAAGATCAGGCCTCCGGCGCCTGGTACGTGCGTAAAGTGACCCATACTAAAGCGGCAAACTTAAAGCTGATTAACACCCATTCTCTGACCGAAGTCTTTATCAATAGCGATGGGATCCCGACGCTGGGCGAGGGCAGCTCGAACTGTCGCGCGCAGACGATTGGTACCCGTAGCGGTCTGAGCTGCAAGATGGTCAACTATGCGTTACAGCATAATGGGCTGAGCAACACTTCGATTCATATTTTCCCGGCGATTAACAACACGTCGCTGACCTCGGCGGTGAATATCTATGATATGCAGTTCAGCCTCGATGGTAACAGCTGGAAACCGGTCAGCAGCAATGCCTACTACTATACGTTTAACGAGATGAAATCCTCGGATTCGGTCTACATCTTCTTTTCCAGCAACTTCTTTAAGCAGATGGTGGCGCTGGGTATCAGTGATATTAATACCAAGGATCTGTTTAATTTCCGCTTCCAGAACACCACTTCGCCGGAGTCCGGCTGGTATGAGTTTTCTACCTCCAACTCGCTGATTATCAAACCGCGTGATTTCAGCATCAGCATTATTTCCGATGAGTACAGCAGTTCGCCGTCGCGCGAAGGGTATGTCGGGGCGGGGCAGCCGTCACTGGATTTTGGTTATATCGTCACCACCAGCGGAAAAACCGCCGCCGATGAAGTCCTGATCAAAGTGACCGGCCCGTCGCAGTCGATCGCCGGGCGTTCATATTGCCTGTTCAGTTCTGCGGACGGGGTGACAAAGGTGCCTTTCCCCGGGCTGCTGACGTTTACCACCCAGACCGGAACGACCAAAAATTATGATGCCGGCTGTGATGACAGCTGGCGCGATATGACGGATGCGCTGTGGCTGACGACGCCGTGGACAGATGCTTCCGGCGATATTGGCGTGATGAACAAGACGACGGTGAAATTTTCCATCCCGATGAACGACAGTATTTCGTTGAGAACGGTAGATGACGATGGCTGGTTTGGTGAAGTGAGTGCTTCAGGAGAGATTCATGTTCAGGCGACATGGCGCAATATTAATTAACCTGCTCCAGACCGTCGCGTGGTTGCTGCTCCTGGGCCTACCAACGGCGGGCCTGGCGATTTCCGTCGGTAATTTAACCTTTTCGCTGGGCGCAGAGGAGAGCTTTGTCGCCAAACGGGTACTGAATAACAACCCGAGCGCGCGGCTCTATCAGATTTCCGTCGTCGGGATAGACCGGCCGGGAGGTAATGAGGTTCGCTCTCGTCCGGCAGATGGCGAACTGCTCTTTGCCCCGCGTCAGCTCACTTTGCAGGCCGGGCAAGGGGAATATTTTAAATTTTATTATCATGGCCCGCAGGATAATCGTGAACGTTATTACCGGGTTTCGTTTCGCGAAATTCCCACCCGAAACCGCATTGGCCGTACTGCGGCCGGTGGATCGGTAGGTATTGATCCGGTGGTGGTGATGGAAACTATTATGGTGGTACGCCCGCGGCAGGTGCAGTTCAAATGGGCCTTCGATCGGCAGGCGGGAAGCGTCAGCAACAGCGGCAATACCTGGTTTAAACTGCTGATCAAGCCGGGATGCGATGCAACCGAAGAAGAGGGTGAGGCCTGGTACTTACGGCCAGGAGATGTGGTTCGCCAGGCGGCGCTGCGCCAGCCTGGGAATAAATACATTATCTATAATGATAAATTTATTAAAATATCAAAGGATTGCGAGTAGGCTTTGCCGATAAATAAAAAAGCCTCCCGCAGGAAGCTTTTTTATTATCAGGTCATGACCATCGGCCATTGGGGGGGCGTCTGACTCATGACTTCGATCATGACGTCTTTGATATTGCCCCAGATTTTCGCGATATCCAGCAGCGTGATCCCCAACAAGCCGGTGGCGAACCAGCAGGCCGCCACCAGGCCGATGCAGCTACAAATAACGGCTAAACCGGCATAGTCACTTTTGCGTAGCTGAATGTTCATCGAGCTGGCCAAAAACATCAGAACCGCGCTCACCAGCGGCCAGCGCAAAAGTATGACACTGGTAGTTATGGAAGCCATCAACCTCATCCTCAAAGAAAATCGGCTGCCTTTGACAACCTGGCGAGACTGACGATGACGTGGCGCTCTGGCTATCTACGGGCAATCAGGAGAATAATGAAACATTGTTCTTGTTTCATCAAGTTGTGTGAACTATATCACATTTGCTGTTTTATTCACCAGCCCAAAATGCGCGTTTTTGGTGGTTTTTAAAGCCGTGCTTTTATTGTGGATAATGAGGGTGGGGGCATTTTACCGCGACCTCAAACAGGCAACCTGATTTTCGCGGCGTCCGGTTTCTTTTTTTGTGCTCGTTATCTACGGCTTTTATTACATATTCTTGCCGATCGGACGGATAAACCGAATCAGCGAACGACACTGTTTTTATAATGCCGAGAGTGTTTCTCGATTCTCTGCGAAATTAGTATTATTCATCATTATTGAGGGTGGGGTTTTTACATCAAACGACTGGTTGCTGAAAATAGTCTCTGTTGTATAACAACGAGTGTGATCTTTTACCGTGATAAGGCATATCGTATGGATAAAAAACGGAAATGAATCGTCGCACATTGCACAACGTGTTGAGAATATTGGGAGTGACGCTGGTGGTTCTGCTCCCCGTCGTGCTGGCGCTGTGGTTTGCGCAAATCAGAGCCAAAGCCGAAACCTCCGACCGGCTTCATGCATTTTCACAACTGGCGCTACAGAAAACGGAAATGGTTGTTTATGAAGCCGATCGCGCGCGTGAAAAAGCCTTGCAGTTTAAGGGGACAATATGCTCTTTCGCACATCAGCAATATATGTTGTCGGTTGTTCGCAGCCTGCTTTATGTCGATGATTTAATTTATGCCGACGGTACGCGTTTGTTTTGCTCGACTGCGGTCCGCCCCGATACCGCATGGCGTATTCCGCCGGCGAATTATACAAAAAAGCCGGATATCGCTATCTACTACTATCGCGATACGCCTTTCTATCCCGGTTTTGCGATGAACTATATGCAGCGAGGGCACTACATTGCGGTTATTAATCCGCTCTCCTACAGTTCGTTAATATCGAGTGATAAAGATTTATCCTACGGTTTGTACGATACAAAAACGAATCAGTTTTTTTCCACCAGTAAAAATGCCGACCCCGCGGTACTGCATGGTCTGATTCGTCAGGAAGATGCCTTTTTTCGGCACGGTAACCGGGTGTACACCGTGGCTCATTCCGCCATCCGCCCGATCGCCGTGATTATGTCTACCTCATACGCCAGTTATTACCAGAGCTTTTATGATCAGGTGACGCTCACCCTGCCGCTGGGGGGGATTTGCAGCATTTTGATCTTACTGGTGTGGTGGCGCACCCGGCAGCAATACCATTCGCCGCGAAATATGCTGCAACGCGCGCTCAATCGGCGTCAGCTGTGCCTGCATTATCAGCCGATAATCGATATCGAAAACAACCGCTGCGTCGGAGCCGAAGCGCTGCTGCGCTGGCCGGGATTTGACGGGCCGGTGATGACGCCGGCGGAGTTTATCCCTCTGGCGGAAAACGAAGGGATGATTGCGCAGGTTACCGATTACGTGGTGGATGAGTTATTTTCCGAACTCGGGGAGTTTTTGGCCGGGCATCCGCATCTGTATATTGCGATTAACCTGTCGGCCACCGATTTCCACTCTTCGCGGCTCATTGCCCAAATCGGTGAAAAGGCGCGGAGCTATGCGGTGAATATCGATCAAATTAAAATTGAAGTCACCGAGCGCGGATTTATTGACGTGCAGAAAACGATGCCGGTCATCCAGGCATTCCGCGAAGCCGGGTATGAAATTGCCATTGATGACTTCGGCACCGGCTATTCCAATCTGTATAATCTCCACTCGCTTAACGTGGATATCCTGAAGATCGATAAATCGTTTATCGATACGCTCACTACCAATAGCACCAGCTACACGATCGCCGAGCATATTATTGAAATGGCCCGCAGCCTGCATTTAAAGACCGTTGCCGAAGGCGTCGAAACGGCGGACCAGGTTAACTGGCTGCGAAAACGCGGGGTCCGGTATTGTCAGGGCTGGCACTTTGCGAAAGCGATGCCGCCACAGGAGTTCAGGCAGTGGCTGGCCAACGATCCCGGGCTGCTCAGCCCTTGCATGTGAACGCTCAGGCGGAAATTTGATGACGATAATCGCTGGGGGTACGATCGAACTCCCGGCGAAATACCCGTGAGAACGTCTGCTGCGACACGTAGCCCAGATCCATCGCAATATCAAAGATCGGTCGCTGGGTTGTCCGAAGCGCCTCTGCGGCCAGCAACAGCCGGCGCTGGCGGATGTAATCGCCCAGCGTTTGATGCATCACGGCGCGGAACATCCGCTGGAGGTACCATTTTGAATACCCGGATTTTCTGGCGACTACATCAATGTTAAGTGGTTGATCGATATGTTCATCAATCCATTCAATAAGCGTTTGGATAATATCCTGATGGGACATAAAGCGGCCTCTCTCAATTCTCGATTCGTCGTTTTGTCTGCGGGCGAGTATAATTCCTCAAGTTAACTTGAGGTAAAGCGCTTTTATGGAAAAGAAATCCCCCCGTATTAAAATGCTGTTGACCCCCGGCGAGGTGGCAAAGCGTACCGGCGTTGCCGTCTCCGCCCTGCATTTCTATGAAAGCAAAGGGTTAATTCACAGCCAGCGTAATGCCGGTAATCAGCGGCGCTATCGCCGCGATGTGCTGCGCGCGGTGGCAATCATCAAGATTGCCCAACGAATCGGCATTCCGCTGTCGACCATTGGTGATGCGTTCGGCGTGTTGCCGGAAGGGCATAACCTCAGCGCGAAGGAGTGGAAACAGCTCTCATCGCAGTGGCGGGAGGAGCTTGATCGGCGTATTCATACCCTGACCGCGCTGCGCGACCAGCTGGATGGCTGTATCGGCTGCGGCTGTCTGTCGCGACGCGACTGCCCGCTGCGCAACCCGGGAGATAAGCTGGGTGAAGAGGGGACCGGCGCGCGGCTACTGGAGGATGACGTATAAAACTAAAGCGCCACAACAGGGCGCTTTAGTTGTTTTCCGGTCTTTGTCTTTAATACTATCCTGGTCGTTCGCAGGAGGGTTTCCCCCGACGTCGGCTCACCTCGGTATTGCGCAAGATGTTGATGGAGGTTCCGGATTGCGCCGACAACTTAATTGTGGCACAGCCCGGCTTTTTCACCCGTTTATTTCGGCGAAATTTTTCCGCCAATCGCCGTCAGTTCCTATAGTTAATTTGAACGAATTACGGGAGGACCTCCATGCTGACGGTACATCATCTCAATCAATCGCGATCCCAGCGTGTGCTGTGGGCGCTTGAAGAACTCCAGTTGCCTTATCGCATTGTCAGCTACCAGCGGGAAAAAAATATGCTGGCGCCGCCGGCGTTAAAGCAGATCCACCCGCTCGGAAAATCCCCGGTGGTGGAAGATAACGGCTACGTGCTGGCGGAATCGGGCGCCATCCTGGAGTACCTGCAGGAAACCTACGATAGCGACCAACGGTTCAGACCGCAGGCGATGGCGGATAAGCTGCAATACCGTTTCTGGCTGCACTATGCCGAGGGTTCACTGATGCCGCTGATGTTGATGAAACTGGTGTTTGCCAGCCTCGGTAAACCGCCCATTCCGCTCGGGATGCGCACGCTGGGCAATGCCCTGGGCAAAGGGGTACAGAAGGCCTGGCTGGACCGGCAAATCGCCACGCACGCTCGCTATATTGAGGATCATCTCTCCCGTCAGCCGTGGTTTGCCGGCGCGCAGCTCAGCATGGCCGATATCCAGATGAGCTTTCCGGTCATGGCGCTGCTGGCGCGCGGCGGCATCAAGGATCTGCCGCGGATCGGACAGTGGGTGCAGCGTATAGAGCAACGTCCGGCCTGGCAGAAAGCGATTGAACGCGGCGGCCCGTTCACCCTGCCGGAATGAGGTAGTGATTTTTGTGATGACCGCGGTGAATTGCTATCAGCGCAATACAAAAATGTTACCGGATTGCGCATAGACGACAACGTTTGCGCATCGGCTGGTTATTTCATGAACGCCATAAGCAAAATTTAGCGAATTAACACAAACTTCAGTTGAAAAGGCCCGTCTAAAGGCTGGATAATCGTTTGCCTTTGTATTTTGCTCGCTATTTATCCCTGTTCTGGGGGGAGCAAATACATTCTGACCACCGTTATTGTATGCGCGGAGTTAAACGTTTGCTTTTTTGCAGCCCCCCTGGCGCTGCGAGGTCGCACAAGGAGATCGCGTTTAGCTGGCAGTGGATGGTCCACCACGCATACGGACGAACGATTAAAATTTTCAGGGGAAGTTTTCTATGTCTACGCCTTCAGCGCGTACCGGCGGTTCATTAGACGCCTGGTTTAAAATTTCAGCTCGTGGCAGCTCCGTTCGTCAGGAGATTGTTGCCGGTTTAACCACCTTCCTGGCGATGGTGTACTCGGTCATTGTTGTCCCGGGCATGTTGGGTAAAGCCGGGTTTCCTCCGGCAGCCGTGTTCGTCTCCACTTGTCTGGTCGCCGGCGTAGGCTCTCTGGTGATGGGGCTGTGGGCAAACCTGCCGCTGGCCATCGGCTGTGCTATTTCGCTGACCGCGTTCACCGCCTTCAGCCTGGTGCTGGGGCAGCACATCAGTATTCCGGTTGCGCTGGGCGCCGTGTTCCTGATGGGCGTGCTGTTTACCATTATCTCCGCCACCGGTATTCGTAGCTGGATCCTGCGCAATTTACCGCAGGGCGTTGCGCACGGCACCGGGATAGGTATCGGCCTGTTTCTGCTGCTGATCGCCGCCAACGGCGTGGGCCTGGTGATTAAAAACCCACTGGACGGTTTGCCGGTGGCGCTGGGTCACTTCAACAGCTTCCCGGTGATTATGTCGCTGGTGGGGCTGGCGGTGATTATTGGTCTCGAAAAAATGAAAGTGCCGGGCGGAATTCTGCTGACCATTATCGGCATTTCGATCGTCGGGCTGATTTTTGACCCGAGCGTTCATTTCTCCGGTATTTTCGCGATGCCGTCGCTGAGCGACGACAAAGGCAACTCGCTGATTGGCAGCCTCGATATCATCGGCGCGCTGAACCCGGTAGTTCTGCCAAGCGTTCTGGCGCTGGTGATGACGGCGGTATTTGATGCCACCGGCACTATTCGCGCCGTGGCGGGGCAGGCAAACCTGCTGGATAAAGACGGGCAGATTATCAACGGCGGTAAAGCCTTGACCACCGACTCCCTGAGCAGCGTCTTCTCCGGCGTGGTCGGGGCGGCGCCGGCGGCGGTGTATATCGAATCCGCGGCAGGTACTGCGGCGGGCGGCAAAACCGGCCTCACCGCGGTGACCGTTGGCGTGCTGTTCCTGCTGATTCTGTTCCTCTCCCCGCTCTCTTATCTGGTACCTGCGTATGCCACGGCGCCAGCGCTGATGTATGTCGGTTTGCTGATGCTGAGCAACGTGGCGAAAATCGATTTTAATGATTTCGTCGATGCGATGGCCGGGCTTATCACCGCGGTCTTTATTGTGCTGACCTGTAACATCGTAACCGGCATCATGATCGGCTTTGCCGCCCTGGTCATTGGCCGTCTGGTGTCCGGCGAGTGGCGCAAGCTGAATCTGGGAACCGTTATCATCGCGGCCGCGCTGGTGATCTTCTACGCCGGTGGGTGGGCTATTTAAGCTTTTCTTGCGAATAGCGGGCGGCTCAGGCCGCCCGTTTTATTTTTAAGCCACATCCTGTTTCCTTTTGCGTTAATCTGAGTAGCGTATTATCCAGAGACATGACGCCTCCGGTGTATACCCGTCATACTTCAAGTTGCATGAGCGTTGGCTGTCCTCGCTCACCCCAGCCACTTACTTCAGTAAGCTCCTGGGGATTCCCTGCGTCGCCGCCTGCCTGCAACTCGAATTATTGAGGGTATAAAATAAGAAAACCCAGCAAACAGGGAACACATGGAAATATTCTTCACCATACTCATTATGACCCTCGTGGTCTCTCTCTCCGGGGTGGTTACACGCGTACTGCCCTTTCAGGTTCCACTACCACTGATGCAAATCGCCATTGGCGCGCTGTTGGCGTGGCCGACGTTTGGTTTGCATGTTGAATTCGACCCCGAGCTGTTCCTGGTCCTGTTTATCCCGCCGCTGCTTTTTGCCGACGGCTGGAAGACGCCGACCCGTGAATTTATTGAGCACGG
This sequence comes from Klebsiella sp. X13, assembly GCF_003323835.1. Classification (NCBI taxonomy): domain Bacteria; kingdom Pseudomonadati; phylum Pseudomonadota; class Gammaproteobacteria; order Enterobacterales; family Enterobacteriaceae; genus Klebsiella; species Klebsiella sp. X13. The sequence goes on along the minus strand of NZ_CP030874.1, from coordinate 5,035,035 downwards.
ACGAGAAATCCTCGGGCTGGCGCTGGCGCTGGTGCTGGTGACGGTGGTAGGTATTGGCTTCCTCATTTACTGGATCGTGCCGGGTATTCCGCTGATTCCCGCCTTTGCCCTGGCGGCGGTGCTGTCACCGACCGATGCCGTGGCGCTGTCAGGTATCGTGGGCGAAGGGCGCATTCCGAAAAAAATTATGGGAATTTTGCAGGGCGAGGCGTTGATGAACGATGCCTCCGGCCTGGTCTCGCTGAAGTTTGCCGTCGCCGTGGCGATGGGCACGATGGTCTTTACCGTCGGCGGTGCCACGGTCGAGTTCCTCAAGGTCGCCATCGGCGGTATCCTCGCCGGGTTTGTCGTGAGCTGGCTGTATGGTCGTTCGATGCGCTTCCTCAGCCGCTGGGGCGGCGACGAGCCGGCGACGCAGATTGTTCTGCTGTTCCTGCTGCCGTTTGCCTCCTACCTGATCGCGGAACATATCGGTGTATCCGGGATCCTGGCGGCGGTGGCGGCGGGGATGACCATCACCCGTTCCGGCGTGATGCGCACCGCGCCGCTGGCCATGCGTCTGCGTGCGAACAGTACCTGGGCGATGCTGGAATTTGTCTTTAACGGCATGGTCTTCCTGCTGTTGGGTCTGCAGCTGCCGGACATTCTGTCAACGTCGCTGGTGGCGGCGGAAGCGGATCCTAATGTTGAAACCTGGATGCTGTTTACCGACATTATCCTGATCTACGCCGCGCTGATGCTGGTGCGTTTTGGCTGGCTGTGGACGATGCGCAAATTAAGCCAGCGTTTCCTGAAGAGGAAACCGATGGAGTTTGGCTCGTGGACCACTCGTGAACTGCTGATCTCCTCCGTTGCCGGGGTACGCGGGGCGATAACCCTCGCCGGTGTGCTGTCGATTCCACTGCTGCTGCCTGACGGTAACGTCTTCCCGGCCCGCTATGAGCTGATCTTTTTGGCCGCCGGGGTGATTCTGTTCTCGCTGTTTGTCGGGGTGATTGCGCTACCGATTTTGCTCCGCCACATTGAGTCGAGCGACCATGTTCAGCAGCGTAAAGAAGAGCGGCTGGCGCGCGCGGCGACGGCAGATGTGGCGATTGTCGCGATTCAGAAAATGGAGGAGCGTCTGGCGGCTGACACCAAAGAGAATATTGATAACCAGCTGCTGACCGAGGTCAGTTCGCGGGTGATTGGTAATCTGCGCCGCCGCGTCGACGGACGCAACGATGTCGAAACCTCCATCCTCGAAGAGCAGCTTGAGCGTCGGTTCCGCCTGGCGGCGCTGCGTTCAGAACGCGGAGAGCTGTATCATCTTCGTGCGACCCGGCAGATCAGCAATGAAACGCTGCAGAAGCTGCTCCACGACCTTGACCTGCTGGAAGCGCTGCTAATCGAAGATCAGTAGCAGCGTACCGCTTCCCCGGCGGCGCTACGCTGGCCGGGCGATGAATTCAGTATGACTGTTTTTGTCGCCCGGCCAGGCGCAACGCGCCGCCTCCGGGCACTCACTCCAGCCAGAACGCCTTACTGCATTCCAGCCACGCCTGCGCGCTGTGCGACAGATAAACGCCTTCCCGCCAGATCATCCCCAGTTCCCAGTGCAACTCACTCTGCAGCGGTATCCAGCAAAAATTCTGCGCGTCGAGACGTTCGCAGATCGGTTGCGGCAGTATGGCCACGCCGATGCCCGCCTGTACCATGGCCGCGAGGAAGTCCCACTGTCCGCTGCGCACCGCGATGCGGGGCTTCACATCATGACAGGTAAACAGCGCCATCAGCTGCCGGCTCAGCGCGAAATCTTCGTTATAAATGACCAGGGGATGGGCGGCGAGGGCTTCCGGCGAGAGTGACTGAACGTTTTCCCACGCCTCGGTTCTCGGCGTCAGCACGCACAGCGGATGGTTGAAGAGCGGCAGCGTGCTCAGGCCGCTGTCTTCGTCTACCGGCAGCGCCGTCATGGCGAGATCCAGTTCGCCGTTGCTCACCGCCTGCTGAACCGTCAGCCCGCCGAACTCAGCAATTTTCAGCTCCACGCCCGGGTAGCGCTGGCGAAACAGGCCGATCGGTTCTGCCATCAGCATCCCGACCATCGGCGGAATCCCCAGTCTCAGGATCCCTTTGTGCAGGTGATTAATATCGCTCAGCTCCGATTCCAGCTGATGAAATTCCCCCAGAATCGCCTGCCCACGCTCAAAAACAACCCGACCGGTATCGGTCAACAGGAGCCGGCGTCCATCGCGAATCAACAGGGTGCAGTTCAGCTCATCTTCCAGATTTTTGAGCATTTTGCTGATCGTGGGCTGTGTGACGAAAAGTTTTTCCGCAGCGCGCGTAAAACTCTGCTGACGCACCACTTCGACAAAATAGCGCAGCGTTCGGATATCCATAATTATTCCCAGAGACTATACCTGTGATGATTTTAATTCATTTCTGTCCGCTCAGGCGGCTCTCTATACTGCACACCTCGCTTCTTTTTCAGGAATTTCGCTCATGGCCTTCGCGCCAGCTCGTGTGACCCCCTTCGTTGTACAGCGCCTCCAGGTCCCGGTTCAGGTGCTGATTTATGCCGGATTGTTCGTTTGCGCTGAATATTTGGTTAACTGGCTGCATCTACCGCTGCCGGCGAACCTGGTCGGTATGTTGATGCTATTGGCGCTGATTGTCTGTCGGGTTATCCCGCTAAAATGGGTGCGGGCGGGCGCGCGCTGGCTGCTGGCGGAAATGCTGCTGTTCTTTGTTCCGGCAGTGGTGGCGGTGGTCAACTATACCCAGCTGCTGATGGTCGATGGCTGGCGGATCATGCTGGTGATTGCGCTGAGTACCCTGATGGTGCTGGGGGCTACGGCATGGGTGGTGGATAAAGTGTATCGCTATGAAGTCAGCCGGATGAAGCATGAGTGATTTTCAACTGAGCGTCCTGTGCCTGGTTGTGACGCTGGCACTCTATTTCGCCAATAAGCGCCTGTATCGCCGCTTCCACAGGCTGCCGCTGATGCCGCTGGTGTTTACTCCGATACTGCTGGTGCTGATTCTGGTGTTTGGCCACATTTCCTATCAGAACTATATGGGCGAGGCCCACTGGTTGTTATGGCTGTTGGGGCCTGCAACTATCGCGTTTGCCGTCCCGGTATATGACAACCTCGCGGTCATTAAACGGCACTGGATGTCGCTGACCGCAGGGGTGACGACGGCAGTGGTGGTCGCGGTGACCAGCTCCGTGTGGCTGGCGCGACTGTTTACGCTGCCGGATGAGATTCAGCGTAGCCTGGCGGTGCGTTCGATCACGACGCCGTTTGCGCTGGCCGCGGCAAAACCGATCGGCGGTCAGCCGGAGCTGGTGGCGCTGTTTGTGGTGATCACCGGCGTGTTTGGCATGGCGGTGGGCGATGCGCTGTTTATGCGGCTCGCCATTCGTGAAGGGATGGCAAAAGGCGCTGGGTTTGGCGCCGCCTCGCACGGCGCAGGCACCGCCCGTTCATATGAGCTGGGGCCGCAGGAAGGGGTGGTGGCTAGTCTGGTGATGATGTTGTCTGGCGTGGTGATGGTACTGGCGGCACCGCTGGTGCGCCTGCTGATGTTTTAATGTTCCCCGGCCGGGCGGCCGGGGAGGGTCAGGTTAGTGCGCCTGGCCGCGTTCGATACCGATCCCGGTTTGCGAACGGATAAACTGAGCGCGGAACTGCTCACGCTCGCGCATCCCTTCCGCCGAGTTGTCGGTGGCGGAGAAAATCCAGATACCGATAAAGGCGATAGCGATAGAGAACAGCGCCGGATACTCATACGGGAATATCGCCTTTTCGTGGCCGAGGATCTGGACCCAAATCGTCGGGCCAAGGATCATCAGAATCACGGCGGTCAGCAGCCCAAGCCAGCCGCCCACCATGGCCCCGCGAGTGGTCAGCTTCGACCAGTACATCGACAGCAGTATGATCGGGAAGTTACAGCTGGCGGCGATGGAGAAGGCCAGACCCACCATGAAGGCGATGTTCTGATTTTCAAACAAAATCCCCAGCAGAATCGCCACGACGCCCAGCACCAGAACGGTGATTTTCGAAACCCGCAGCTCATCGCGCTCGCTGGCGCCTTTGCGGAAGACGTTAGCATACAGGTCGTGAGAAACCGCCGATGCGCCCGCCAGCGTCAAGCCGGCGACCACCGCCAGAATAGTGGCGAAGGCGACCGCTGAAATAAAGCCGAGGAACAGGTTGCCGCCTACCGCATCGGCCAGGTGTACCGCCGCCATATTATTGCCGCCGATCAGCACGCCCGCGGAATCTTTGAACGCGGGATTTGCGCCCACCAGCATGATCGCGCCGAAGCCGATGATAAAGGTCAGGATATAGAAGTAGCCCATAAACCCGGTGGCGTAGAACACGCTCTTACGCGCTTCTTTCGCATCGCTCACGGTGAAGAAACGCATCAGAATATGCGGCAGACCGGCGGTACCGAACATCAGACCGAGACCGAGCGACAGCGCCGATATCGGGTCTTTCACCAGTCCGCCTGGGCTCATAATCGCCGCCCCTTTCGGATGCACCGCCATCGCTTCACTGAACAGGTTGTTGAAGCTGAAGCCGACGTGCTTCATGACCATGAAGGCCATAAAGCTGGCGCCGCACAGCAGCAGGACGGCCTTGATAATCTGCACCCAGGTGGTGGCGAGCATGCCGCCGAAGAGGACGTAGAGCACCATCAGCACGCCGACCAGTACCACCGCGACGTGGTAGTTCAGGCCGAACAGCAGCTGAATCAGCTTGCCTGCGCCGACCATCTGAGCAATCAAATACAGCGCCACCACCACCAGCGAACCGCAGGCGGAGAGGGTACGAATCGGCCCCTGCTTAAGGCGATAGGAGGCGACGTCAGCGAAGGTGTAGCGCCCGAGGTTACGCAGGCGCTCGGCGATCAGGAACAGAATTATCGGCCAGCCGACCAGGAAACCGAGGGAGTAAATCAGCCCGTCGTAGCCGGAGGTGTAGACCAGCGCGGAAATACCGAGGAAAGAGGCGGCCGACATAAAGTCGCCGGCAATCGCCAGCCCGTTCTGAAAGCCGGTGATATTTCCGCCCGCGGTATAGTAATCGCTGCGTGAGCGAACGCGTTTTGACGCCCAGTAGGTGATATACAGCGTCAGGGCGACAAAGATCAGGAACATGACGATCGCCTGCCAGTTCGTCGGCTGGCGTTGTACCGCGCCGGTGATGGCGTCAGCGGCACTCGCGGTAAAAGGGAGCGTGGCGGCAATCGCCGTCAGGACTTTCTTCATGATGCGTGCACCTCGTTGATAACGCTTTTGGTCAGACGGTCAAAGTCTCCGTTAGCCCGCCAGACATAAATCCCGGTGAGGACAAAAGAGATAACGATAACGCCGATGCCGATCGGGATGCCTCGGGTGACGCTGGTGCCGGCATGCAGCGGCGTGCCCAGCCAGCCAGGGGCGAAAGCGATGAGTAGAATAAAGCCCACGTAGATCACCAACATAATCAGTGACAGGATGGCGGCAAACCTTTGCCGGGTTGCAACTAACTCCCTGAAATGCGCACTATCTTCTATCCGCTGACAAAGTTGCTCATTCATTACAGCGTCTCCAGAGGTACCCTTTTTGTCATCCGCGCGCTGACCGTCGGCAGCACTTATCCGCCCGGCAATGTGCTGTCGGGAAGAGAGGGTGCTTCCTGCTGTCCTGCTACGTGGAATCCTTAGGGCGTATGATTTATGTCCTCTCCCCTGACGGGGAGAGGGTGTAGGGAATGAGTCCGTTTACGACGGCATCGCAATAGCCTGCTTCTCTTCGAGCAGTTTTTCCACGACGCCCGGATCCGCCAGTGTTGACGTATCGCCGAGGTTGCTGGTATCGCCCGCGGCAATCTTGCGCAGGATACGACGCATAATCTTGCCCGAGCGGGTTTTCGGTAATGAATCGGTCCAGTGGAGCACGTCCGGCGTGGCCAGCGGGCCAATCTCTTTGCGTACCCAGTTGCGCACCTCCGCATACAGCTCCGGCGTCGGCTCTTCACCGTGATTGAGCGTGACGTAAGCGTAAATCGCCTGACCTTTGATGTTATGCGGAATACCGACCACGGCCGCTTCGGCGATTTTCGGATGCGATACCAGCGCCGATTCGATCTCTGCGGTCCCCAGACGATGGCCAGATACGTTCAGAACGTCGTCCACGCGGCCGGTGATCCAGAAGTAGCCATCTTCATCGCGACGAGCGCCGTCGCCGCTGAAATACATATTTTTGAAGGTGGAGAAGTAGGTCTGTTCAAAGCGCTCGTGGTCGCCGAACAGGGTTCGCGCCTGTCCCGGCCAGGAGTCGGCGATGGCCAGGTTACCTTCGGTCGCGCCCTCCAGCGGAGTGCCTTCATTGTCGACCAACACCGGCTGCACGCCGAAGAACGGACGCGTGGCGGAACCCGCTTTCAGCTCAATGGCGCCCGGCAGCGGAGTAATCATGAAGCCACCGGTTTCAGTTTGCCACCAGGTATCCATCACCGGACATTTCTCGTTGCCAATCTTCTTCCAGTACCACTCCCAGGCTTCCGGGTTAATCGGCTCGCCGACCGAGCCCAGAATACGCAGAGAAGAGCGGTCGGTGCCTTCGATGGCCTTATCGCCTTCCGCCATCAGCGCACGGATCGCCGTCGGCGCGGTGTAGAGAATATTGACCTTGTGCTTATCGACGACCTGACACATCCGCGCCGGCGTCGGCCAGTTCGGCACCCCTTCAAACATCAGCGTGGTGGCGCCGCAGGCCAGCGGGCCGTACAGCAGATAGCTGTGGCCGGTCACCCAGCCTACGTCGGCAGTACACCAGTAGATGTCGCCCGGATGGTAGTCGAAGACATATTTGAAGGTGGCGGCGGCATAGACCAGGTAGCCGCCGGTGGTGTGCAGCACCCCTTTGGGCTTACCGGTTGAACCGGAGGTATAGAGGATGAACAGCGGGTCTTCCGCATTCATCTCTTCCGGCTGGTGCTGGTCGCTGGCTTGCGCAATCAGGTCGCTCCACCACAGGTCGCGTTCTTCCTGCCAGTCGATTTTGCCGCCGGTGCGTTTAAGCACAACCACGTGCTCGATGCTTTTCACGTTCGGATTTTTTAACGCGTCGTCGACGTTCTTCTTCAACGGAATTGCGCGTCCGGCGCGCAGCCCTTCATCGGAAGTAATGACCAGACGCGAGTTCGAGTCAATGATACGTCCGGCAACCGCTTCGGGAGAAAAACCGCCGAAGATCACCGAGTGAATCGCGCCGATACGGGCGCAGGCCAGCATGGCGACGGCGGCTTCCGGCACCATTGGCATATAGATAGCGACGACATCGCCCTTTTTAATGCCGAGGTCGAGCAGGACGTTAGCAAAGCGGCAGACGTCGTGATGGAGCTCGCGATAAGTGATGTGTTTGCTCTGGCTGGCGTCGTCGCCTTCCCAGATAATCGCGGTCTGGTCGCCGCGTTCGGCCAGGTGGCGATCGAGGCAGTTAGCGGCAAGATTCAGCGTGCCGTCTTCATACCATTTAATAGAGACGTTGCCCGGAGCGAATGAGGTGTTCTTCACGCGCGTATAGGGCCGCATCCAGTCAAGGATTTTGCCTTGCTCACCCCAGAACGCATCCGGGTCGGTGACAGACTGGTGATACTGCGCCTTGTACTGTTCCGGGTTAATCAGGCAGCTGTCCGCAATGTTAGCGGGAATAGAGTGCTTATGTATTTGGCTCATGGCTTTTTTTCTCCTGTAGGTTGTTAAATATATGTCAAGTAAACGTTAAGAGTAGGGTCTTTCACGGCTTTGTTTGCTATTTGGGGGACAGATCACGCATTGATTCAACTGAATGAAAATCAATCAAATGAAACTTTGAAGTGAAATAATTTCAGAAATGTATTTATAGAAATGGAAGCTATGAAATTTTTTTTATAACAGATACTTATGCAACGGAAGTGGGGAAAGTTAGCGAATTTATGCAGAAACCCAGAGAAAAGCCCTGTTCTTAAACGCTTGCGTAGCATGCCGTGCAGATGATACTGATACCGCGCGTTAAAAAAACCCATAGAGCAACGCAACACAATTCATATCCCTTTCAGTGGGCATCATGACTTCCGGGAATGGTGCCTCTCATTGAGGAAGTCAGTAGTGAAGAAAAAAACAAAAGTCAGCCTGGCCTGGCAGATTTTGCTGGCCCTGGTGCTGGGTATTCTGCTGGGCAGCTATCTGCATTACCATGCCGACGGTCGTGATTGGTTAATTGCGAATTTCCTGACGCCGGCGGGCGATATCTTTATCCACCTGATCAAGATGATCGTCGTTCCGATTGTTATCTCGACGCTGGTTGTCGGGATTGCCGGCGTTGGCGACGCGAAGCAGCTGGGCCGAATCGGCGCGAAAACCATTATCTATTTTGAAGTGATCACCACCGTGGCGATCGTGCTGGGGATTACCCTGGCCAACGTCTTCCAGCCGGGTAGCGGCATTGATATGTCGCAGCTGGCCGCGGTGGATATTTCGAAATATCAAAGTACAACGGCAGAGGTGCAAAGCCACGCTCACGGCCTGATGGGAACGATACTGTCACTGGTGCCGACCAACATTGTCGCGTCGATGGCGAAAGGCGATATGCTGCCGATTATCTTCTTCTCGGTACTGTTCGGTCTGGGACTCTCTTCGCTGCCGGCGACCCATCGTGAACCGCTGGTGACCGTTTTCCGCTCTATTTCCGAAACCATGTTCAAAGTGACCCACATGGTGATGCGCTATGCGCCGGTCGGGGTGTTTGCGCTGATTTCGGTGACCGTTGCCACTTTTGGCTTCGCCTCGCTGTGGCCGCTGGCCAAACTGGTTATCCTGGTCTACTTCGCGATTCTGTTCTTCGCGCTGGTGGTGCTGGGGATCGTGGCGCGGGTATGCGGATTAAGTATCTGGATTCTGATCCGTATTCTGAAAGACGAGCTGATTCTGGCCTACTCCACCGCCAGCTCCGAGAGCGTACTACCGCGTATTATTGAGAAGATGGAAGCCTATGGCGCACCGGCTTCTATTACCAGCTTTGTCGTGCCGACCGGCTACTCGTTTAACCTCGATGGCTCAACGCTGTATCAGAGTATCGCGGCGATCTTTATTGCCCAGCTGTACGGTATTGACCTGTCGCTGTGGCAGGAAATCACCCTGGTACTGACGCTGATGGTAACTTCGAAAGGGATTGCCGGCGTGCCGGGCGTCTCCTTCGTGGTGCTGCTGGCGACGCTGGGGAGCGTAGGGATTCCGCTGGAAGGGCTGGCCTTTATTGCCGGCGTTGACCGTATCCTCGATATGGCGCGTACCGCGCTGAACGTGGTGGGCAATGCGCTGGCGGTGCTGGTGATTGCCAAGTGGGAGCACAAGTTTGACCGCAAGAAAGCGCTGGCCTATGAGCGTGAAGTGCTGGGCAAATTTGATAAAACGGCGCAATAAAATGCAAAGCCCGGCGCGACCGCGTCGGGCTCAGCGTGTTGACAAAGCGTGCTTAAATTGCCCGGCGGCGCTGCGCTTGCGCGGGCCGACAGAGCGTGTGCAAGTGTTGAGACTGCGGGTGTTGTAGGCCGGGTCAGGCGTCAGCCGCCACCCGGCAAAACGCGGGCACCGGGTTCCAACAGGTTTATCAACCGTCTCAAAGCCCGGCGCGACCGCCGGGCTTTTTCTTATCTTTTACTTATCCTGTCGAACTCTTCGCAGCCGGTATCAAACCCCTCCTGACAGCTGACATTGAGCCAGTGCAGCGCTTTCTGCTGGTTGGGTTCGATAAAGCCTTGTTCTCCCTGCAGGAACATCATCCCGGCCCAGTATTCGGCATAACCGGTACGGGACAGCGAGGAGCTGCGTTTAAAATAGTCCGTTGCCCTGGCGTCATCCTCTGTCATCTGGACGCCGCTGGCGTAAATCAGACCTAACAGCATCTGGGCGTCGACGGCGGAGTCGCTTTCCGGATCCTGGGCGGCATCCTGTAGCAGGGTGATGGCATGTGAATAGTCCGTCGGCCCGGCCTGATGGTTGACCAGCACGCGGGCCAGGATAATTTCGCCAGCCTTGCTGCCAACCTGCACCGCCTTCTCCGCCAGCTCTCTGGCCTGTTTGTAATCGGCCTGCTGCGGGTTGCGGATTTTCAGCTGGGCCAGCAGCGCCAGCGCATCCCCGTCACCGTTATCGGCCGATTTCTGCGCCCAGTATTCGGCCTGCTGATAATCACCGTAACTGACGTAGGTATCGGCAAGATAGTACTGCGCCCGCGGATCGCCGGCTTCCGCCTGGTGTTTGTACTGGCTGCCGGGATCCGTGGCACCCGCGGCAAGAGAGAACAGCATCAGAAGTAAATAGAGGTATTTCATTTTTTATTATCGGTCAGGAACACAGCGCGCAGTATAAAGGGAGGTGAAAAAGAAGAAAATGGCGGCGGCTGCCAGGTTCGATAAAAGTGGGCTGCGCCAGCTATCCCGCAACCCGGATGGCGAAAATGCGCCCCCGGCCAGCATTATGTGGCCGGGGGCGCCGTCTGCCTTAACCCATTGCGCTTTCGCGCAGGCGGGCTTTCAGCCTGGTGTACTCATCAATTACATACTGCTCGGCGGCGCGCTGGTCGGCGATGCGCTCAACGTTCACGGCACAGTACTTGTACTCCGGCGTTTTGGTTATCGGGCTTAAGTTCTCCGCTACCAGCTCATTACAGGCGCCAATCCACCACTGATAGGTCATATAGACCGCCCCTTTATTCGGACGGTCGCTGACCTGCGCGCGGGTGATAATGCGGCCTTTACGTGAGTTCACCCACACCAGCGCCTCATCCTCAATACCCAGTCGCGCGGCATCGGCGGTATTGATTTGCGCATAGCCCGGTTCATCCGCCAGCGCGGCCAGCGCCGCGCAGTTGCCGGTCATGGAGCGGCACGAATAGTGGCCTACTTCCCGCACGGTGGAGAGCACCATCGGATACTCGTCGGTGAGCTTATCGATCGGCGCAACCCAGTCGCAGGTGAAGAACTGCGCCAGGCCGTTCGGGGTGTCGAACTTCTCTTTAAACAGATAAGAGGTCCCCTGGTCGGCGTCGGACTCATCGCGGCACGGCCACATCACGTAGCCCAGCTCGCCCATTTTCTCGTAGGTGGCGCCGTAAAAGTCCGGGCACAGATGCCGCAACTCGTCCCAGATCTCCTGGGTGTTGTTGTAGTGCATCGGATAGCCCATCCGGGTGGCGATTTCGCTGATGATCTGCCAGTCGGTTTTCAGGTCCCACTTCGGCTCTACCGCCTTAAAGAAGCGCTGGAAGCCGCGGTCCGCTGCGGTATAGACGCCTTCGTGCTCGCCCCACGAGGTGGACGGCAGGATAACGTCGGCCGCCGCGGCGGTTTTGGTCATGAAAATATCCTGGACAATCACCAGCTCCAGCTCTTCAAACGCTTTACGCACGGCAGAGAGCTCGGCGTCGGTCTGCAGCGGATCTTCGCCCATAATGTACGCTGCCCGTACTTCACCGTGCGCCGCGCGGTGCGGCAGCTCGCTGATGCGATAGCCGGTATGCGCCGGCAGGCTCCCGACGCCCCAGGCTCTGGCGAACTTCTCGCGGTTCTCCGGGAATTTCACGTATTGATAGCCCGGATAGGTGTCCGGCAGCGCCCCCATATCGCAGGCGCCCTGCACGTTGTTCTGGCCGCGCACCGGGTTGACGCCGGCGCTCGGCTTGCCGAGGTTGCCGGTGAGGATCGCCAGGCTGGTCAGCGAGCGCACGGTCTCCACGCCCTGATAGAACTGGGTCACGCCCATGCCCCACAGGATGGCGGCGGATTTCGCGCCGGCATACATCCGGGCACAGGCGCGGATCGCCTGCGCGCTGACGCCGGTGATGGCTTCCACCGACTCCGGCGTATAGCCTTCGACGATTTTACGATACTCCTCGAAGCCCTCAGAACGGCTGGCGACGAAGGATTTATCGTAGAGATCCTCTTCGATAATGACGTGGCCGATGGCGTTGAGCAGCGCGATGTTGGAGCCGTTTTTCAAGGCAATATGCATATCGGCAATGCGCGCGGTTTCAATCTTGCGCGGATCGCAGACGATAATCTTCGCCCCGTTGCGTTTGGCGTTAATGACGTGATTCGCCACAATAGGGTGTGAGTCGGCCGGATTGTAGCCGAAGATAAAGACGAGATCGGTGTTATCAATCTCCGTGATGGCATTACTCATGGCGCCATTACCGACCGACTGGTGCAGACCTGCAACCGAAGGGCCGTGTCAGACGCGAGCGCAGCAGTCGACGTTATTGGTACCAATAACGGCGCGCGCGAACTTTTGCATCACATAGTTAGTTTCGTTCCCCGTCCCGCGGGACGAACCGGTGGTCTGAATGGCGTCCGGACCGTACTTCGCCTTAATGGCGCTGAGACGGGTCGCGACGTAGTCGAGCGCCTCCTCCCAGGAGACGGATTCCAGTTTTCCGCCACGCTGACGGCGGATCATAGGGGTTTTCAGGCGCGGGGTGAGGATCTGGGTATCGTTAATGAAATCCCAGCCATAATAGCCTTTCAGGCACAGGGTTCCCTGGTTGGTTTTCCCCTGTGCCGCCTCAGCCCGGACGATTTTGCCGTTATCGACCACCAGGTTGATTTTGCAACCTGATGCGCAATACGGGCAAACCGTGACGACTTTTTTCATCGGTCTTGCTCCAGTTCATCAATGGGCGCATATGCGCTATCACGCCGTCAATATGCATCTTCTATGCCATGTTTTCATTGTGGGTATTGACTGATGATACGTCGATTTTTTGGGCTAAATGCTGACGAAAAGCAGGGCGTCGTCAGTTTTGACGTGTCGAAGGGCGGTGAGATGTGACATGGATTGAAGAAACGCGATCCGGTAATGGATTTGTCGAGGGGGCTTTGCTGAATTAATCAGACAGAGATCGTTCCGTGCGGGCAGAGGCAAGTAATGAAACCGGTCATTTTGGTTGTGGATGACGACAGCGCGATTGGCGAACTGCTTAGCGATGTGCTCAGTGCGCATGTTTTTGACGTGCTGCTGTGCCAGACCGGCAGCGATGCGCTGGCGGTAGCGGCCCAGCGGACGGATATCTCGCTGGTGCTGCTGGATATGATTCTCCCCGACACCAACGGGCTGCTGGTGCTGCAACAGCTGCAGCGTAGCCGACCTGATTTACCGGTGGTGATGCTGACCGGCCTCGGCAGCGAATCCGACGTCGTAGTCGGGCTGGAAATGGGCGCCGATGATTATATTGCCAAGCCGTTCAACTCCCGGGTGGTGGTGGCGCGGGTGAAAGCGGTGCTCAGGCGTAGCGGTGCGCTGGGTGCCGAAGGCGCGAGCGGCGGCACGGGATTGCTCTTTAACGGCTGGCGGCTGGATACGTTTCGCTGCGAGTTGTTTAACTCGCAACAGCAAGCGGTGCCGCTGACCCAGGGAGAGTACAGCCTGCTGCTGGCGCTGGCGCAAAACGCCCGCCGGGTGCTCAATCGCGAGCAGCTGTTGGCCCTGACCCATAGCGAAAGCACCGAAGTCTTTGACCGGACGATTGACGTGCTGATCATGCGCCTGCGGCGCAAAATCGAACCGAATCCGCATCAGCCGACGCTGATCAAAACCCTACGCGGTCTGGGCTATGTGTTCGCCGCGGATGTTATCCACGGCGACAGGGCGGCGTAGCCCCGGCAGACGCGGGGCCAGCGGGGAGACAGGACTCTTACTTCACGGTCCAGCCTTTGTAACTGCCGATATTGTTTTTATCGATCAGGGTCACCGGGATCAACACCGGTGCGGCCGGTGCCGGTTTCCCCTGCAGAATGTCATAACCGATCTCTACCGCTTTCGCCGCCATGACCTGCGGGTCCTGCGCCGGCGTCGCCACAAACAGCGAGTTTTTACGTTTCAACGCCTCTTCACCGTCCGGACTTCCGTCGACGCCAACGATAAAGAACTCATGACGCTGCGCCTGTTTTGCCGCCAGATCGGCGCCGATCGCGGTCGGATCGTTGATGGCAAAGACGCCATCGATCTTCGGATTCGCCGCCAGCAATGAGGTCATAATTTCCAGACCACCTTCACGGCTGCCTTTCGCGTTCTGGTTGTAGGAGAGCACTTTGATATCCGGGTGGCGTGCAAACTCGGCCTGGCAGCCTTCGACGCGGTTCTGCACAGCGGAAACCGGCGGCCCGTTGATAATCACGACATTCCCTTTGCCTTTCAGGCGGTCGGTGATGTATTTACAGGCCATTTCTCCCGCCTGAGTGTTATCAGAGGTGATGGTGGCATTGGCGCCTTCGGCGGCCACGTCCACCGCAACCACCACGATCCCGGCATCTTTCGCGCGTTTTACCGCAGGGCCAATCCCTTTTGAGTCGGCGGCGTTGAGGATAATCATGTCGACTTTGGCGGCAATAAAGTTATCGATCTGCGCCACCTGCTGACCCAGATCGTATCCGCTGGAGACCAGCGTCACTTTCACATTGTCTCCGGCCAGCTTACGGGCTTCCAGCTCCGCGCCTTTGGTGATTTGTACAAAGAACGGGTTGGCTAAATCCCCCACCGTGACGCCGATTGACTTCAGCTCTTTGGCCTGGGTAAAGGGCGCTGCGGCAAGCAACGCGCCGGCACAGAGTGCGGTTACTACGGGTTTCAAACGCATGCTGTTTTCCTCTGTCTGTAGGGTATTGTTGTTATGCACTTTGATGGTGTCGGGTACGGTATTTGTCGATCAGCACCGCAATGATGATCACCGCCCCTTTGATCACCAGTTGCCAGAAATAGGAGACGCCCATCAGCGTCATGCCGTTATTGAGCGTGGCGATAATCAACGCCCCCACCAGCGTGCCGGTGATAGTGCCGATGCCGCCGACGAAGCTGGTCCCGCCGAGAATAACGGCGGCGATGGCATCCAGCTCATAACCTACGCCGAGGTTGCCGTTCGCGCTGTACAGCCGCGAGGCGCTCATGACGCCGCCCAGCCCGGAGAGCAGGCCGCTCATGCCGTAAACGAACAGCAGCACCAGCCACACTTTGATCCCCGTGAGCCTTGCCGCCTGCATATTGCCGCCTACGGCGTAGATATGAACGCCAAGGGTGGTGCGGCGCAGAATGAACCAGCACACCGCTACCACCATCAGCGCGATCACCACCAGCCACGGAACCGGCCCGAGGTAATCGTTGCCGATCCATTCGAAGCTGATATCGGAGTTAATCACCGTGGTGCCGTTGGCCAGCAGATAGGCGGCCCCGCGTAGGGCTGTATAGGTCCCGAGCGTCACGATAAACGGCGGTAGCCCGGCGAAGGCCACCAGCGCGCCGTTAAACAAACCGAGCAGCAGGCCGAGCATCAGCGCCGCCGGAATGGAGAGCAGGGAGAGCTCCGGCATCAGCGACACCACCATCGCCGCCACCGCGGTGGTGCCGAGAATCGAGCCGACGGACAGATCGATCCCCCCGGTCAGAATGATGAAAGTCATCCCGGCGGCGAGCACGATGTTGATCGATGCCTGCCGGGTAATATTCAGCAGGTTGCTTTCGGTAAAGAAGTTGGGGGCGATAAAGCCAAATACCGCGACAATCAGGATTAAAATCGGCAGGATACCGACCGTTTGTACCAGATCGCCCATCAGGATTTTCTTCGCTGATACCGATTTTGCCACCGGCTGCGCGGCGGTCTCTTTCTGTGTTGTCATGGTGATACCGCCTTAAGGTGAGAGTCGTTTACGCCGGTGGCCAGCGTCATAATGCTTTCCTGGCTGATGTCGCCGGCCTGGAGTTCGCCGGCGATGCTGCCTTCGCGCATGACGTAGACCCGGTCGCTCATGCCGACCACTTCGGGGAGTTCGCTGGAGATCATCAGGATGGCCACCCCCTGGCGCGCCATCTGGGTCATGATGCGGTAAATCTCGCTTTTGGCGCCGACGTCGACGCCGCGCGTCGGTTCATCAAGCAGCAAAATGCGCGGACCGATGGCGACCCAGCGGGAGATCAGCAGCTTTTGCTGATTGCCGCCGGAAAGGCCGCCGGCCCGCACCTGTGCGTGCGGCACGCGAATATTAAGCAGGGAGATCGCATCGTCGGAGAGGGTCTGCGCCTTTTTGCGATTGAGCATACCCCAGCGGGCGTCCCGTTCGAGGGTGGCCATGGTGATGTTCTCCTGCGCCGCCATTTCGAGGAACAGCCCCTGCTCCTTGCGGTTTTCGGTGAGAAAGCCGATACCCAGCTCGATGGCTGCACGCGGAGAGTGAATGACCACCGGTTCGCCGTCGATCTCGATGACGCCGCCGGTGGCCCGACGCACGCCGAAAATCAGCTGCGCCAGCTCCGAGCGGCCGGCGCCGACCAGACCGGCCAGACCGACGATTTCCCCGGCCCGTACCACCAGACTGCTGGCTTTCACTTTACCGCCGTCGGTCAAATCCTCTACCCGCAGGCGCGGCTGACCGGGCGGAATATCGCGCTCTTTATTGAACAGGTCGCTTAACGGACGGCCGACCATCATTCGCACCAGTTCGGAGGCGTTGAGGTTGTCGCGGGTCAGGCTGCCGACGTACTGGCCATCGCGCAATACGCTGACGCGGTCGGAGAGTTCATAAACCTCCGCCATGCGGTGGCTGATATAGATAATGGCCATCCCTTCATCGCGCAGGCGCAGAATCAGCTCAAACAGGCGCTGGGTCTCACGGGAGGAGAGGGCGGCGGTGGGTTCATCCATCACCAGGACCCGGCTGTTGCGATGCAGAGCGCGGGCGATCTCCACCTGCTGCTGTTCGGCAATGGTCAGGGTCATCACCCGGTCGCTGGCCTTAAACTGAGCGCCGAGACGATCTATCACCGCCTGGGCCTGATTAATCATCTCTTTGCGCTGTACCAGCCCGCCGCGCGCCAGCTCGCTGCCGAGGAAAATGTTCTCGGCGACGGTTAAATTCGGCGCCAGCTGCATCTCCTGGTAAATCAGAGTGATCCCGGCGGCCAGCGCATCTTTTGGCCCTTTAATAGCGTGCGGCCGTCCGTCGATCAGGATCTCGCCGCTGGTGGCGGTATATGCCCCCGCGAGGATCTTCATCAACGTGCTTTTGCCGGCGCCGTTCTCCCCCATTAAGGCGTGGATCTCACCGGGCCAGACCGTCAGATCGACGCCTTTCAGCGCATAAAACTTGCCAAAGGCTTTGGCAATATTGCGCATGGATAGTACCGGTGTCCCCTGCATGGCGGCTCTCCTGCGAGTGTGATCGAGAATCGCAGTGCACCACACGACGATAAATACAAAATGTCAGACGCCGTTCATATTTGTCATATTGATGAATAGTTAACCTGGCTCACAATTACGCGATGCGGCTCTCCCGGTCAGGGTCAGCAACCGCCAGGATAAATAAAAAGATCGTGGAGCTGACCATGCCATCCCATCGCTACCCGTTTTTCACCAGCGCTCGCGGGCGTCTGCTGTCGTTTAATTTGCTGATGGTTGCGGTCACGCTGATGGTGGCCGGCGTAGCGCTGCTGGGGTTTCGCCATGCCAGCCTGCTACAAGAACAGGTGCAGCGGCAGACGCTGGATGATATGACCGGCAGTATGAATCTGGCGCGCGACACCGCGAACGTCGCCACTGCGGCGGTTCGCCTCTCCCAGGTGGTCGGTGCGCTGGAGTATAAAAGCGAAGCTGAACGCCTGCTGGCGACCCAGCAGGCCCTGAAATATTCACTCTCGCACCTCGCCGCCGCGCCGCTGGCGCAACAGGAACTGACGCTGGTGGCCAGTATTATTCGCCGCAGCAATGAACTGCAGCAGAGCGTGGGCGGCATGCTGGAACGCGGTCAGCGTCGTCACCTGCAGCGTAATGAACTGCTCAGCTCGCTGTATCAGAACCAGAGCTATCTCCGGCATATTCAGGATCTTAACGATCGGCATGGCGCAGACGCGATCGATCCCCGGCCGCTGGCCGAGATGGATCGGCTGATCGTTGCGGCCATCCATACTTCGACGCCGCGATCGATCGTCCAGCAGCTGGATAAGGTGAGAGGTTTTCTACCGACAACCAGCCGCGATCCTACGCTGGCCGCGATTCTGCAGGATTTCAACGGCGAGCTGGCCAGGCTGGAGCCGCTCTCGGCGCAGCTGGAGGAGAGCGATTTGGCCATCGGCTGGTATATGTTTCACATTAAGGCGCTGGTGGCGCTGCTCAACAGCGATATTAATCAGTACGTTGCCCGCGTGGCTCAGGCGTCTGAACTGCGGGCGGCACAGAGCCATCAGGAGCTGCGCTCTATCAGCATGTTTATTTTGCTGTCGGCGCTGCTGGCGCTGGTGATAACCGGCTTCGCCGGCTGGTATATCTACCGTAACCTTGGCTCCAGTCTGACCGCTATCTCCCGGGCGATGTCGCGCCTGGCCCACGGCGAGCAGGATGTGTCTGTCCCGGGGCTCCAGCGACGCGATGAACTGGGAGAGCTGGCGCGCGCCTTCAACGTCTTTGCCCGCAATACCGCGTCATTGGCCCATACCTCTCAGCTGCTGAAAGAAAAAAGTACCCTGCTGGAGACCACCTTTCATGCCATGCGCGACGGCTTCGCGCTGTTTGATAATCAGGGGCTGCTGGTGGTGTGGAATCCGCAGTATCCGCTGCTGTTAGGGCTGGCAGCCAATGACCTGCAGCGCGGCATTCACTATCAGCAGCTGCTGGGTCAGGCCGCCCCTCTGGCGGAACATATTCGTGACAACCTGTCCCGTCCGCTACCCAAACCCCAGGAGCTACAGCTGGCGAGCGACCGCACCATTGAGCTGCGCTTCAGTCCGGTTCCCGGGCGGGGGCTGGTGAACGTGGTTCTCGACAGGACCGAACGCAAAGGGCTGGAGCAGGCGCTGGTACACAGCCAGAAAATGAAAGCGGTCGGCCAGCTGACCGGCGGCCTGGCGCATGATTTTAATAACCTGCTGGCGGTGATTATCGGCAGCCTTGAACTGGTTCAGCCGCAGGACGCGGACGTGCCGCGGATCTCCCGGGCGCGAAAAGCCGCAGAACGCGGCGCGCTGCTTACCCAGCGGCTGCTGGCCTTCTCGCGTAAGCAGTCGCTACACCCCAATGCCGTGGCGATGAAACCGCTGCTGGAGAATCTGGGCGAACTGATGCGCCATTCTCTGCCGACGACGCTGAGTCTGGAGATTGAGGCACAGTCACCCGCGTGGCCGGCGTGGATTGACGTCGGCCAGCTGGAAAACGCCATTATCAATCTGGTGATGAACGCTCGCGATGCAATGGAAGGGCGTTCAGGGGTAATTAGGCTGCGCACCTGGAACCAGCGGGTGGCTCGCAGCGACGGGCGGCGGCAGGATATGGTGGCGCTGGAGGTGATCGATCACGGCAGCGGGATGTCGCAGGAGGTCAAAGCCCAGGTGTTCGAACCGTTCTTTACCACCAAACAAACCGGCAGCGGCAGCGGTCTGGGGCTGTCGATGGTCTATGGTTTTGTCCGCCAGTCCGGCGGGAGGGTGGCCATTGAGAGCGCGCCGGGCCAGGGGACAACGGTGCGTTTACAGCTGCCGCGCGCGGCGGTACAGGCGCCGAGCGGTGGCCCGCTGCCGGAAGTCGAGCAGACGGTGAGCGGTGAGCGGCTGGCGCTGGTGCTCGAGGATGAGGCCGATGTGCGCCAGACCCTTTGTGAACAGCTTCATCAGCTCGGCTGGTTAACCCTGGAGGCCGGGAACGGAGAGCAGGCGCTGCAGTTACTTGAGGCTTCGACGGAAATTGCGCTGCTGATTAGCGACCTGATGCTGCCGGGCCGATTGAGCGGAGCCGAGGTGATCAACGAAACCCTGCGCCGTTTCCCGACGGTGGCGGTGCTGCTGATCAGCGGCCAGGATCTGCGTCCGGCGCACAATCCTGCGCTGCCGGACGTTGAGCTGCTGCGTAAACCCTTCAGTCGGACACAGCTGATGCAGGCGCTGCGACAGGTTGTGGCAAATAGCGGCTGCGGGCCAGCGCCGCAGCCCCTTGAGCACCATTAAATGTTGAGGACGATGCGGCAAGAAACTGCACCGCCTGATAAGGCAACGGGCGGCGAATATGCGCTTTTATCATGGCGAGCAGCGCCTCGCGTGGAAACCCGGACATGTCCATCACGCCACCGCCGAGGATCACCGCATCGGGGTCGAACAGGTTGATGCTGGTGGCGATGGCGCGGGCGGCGTGGTGCAGGAGGGCCTGTACAAACGGTTCCTCAGCGGCGTGTAAAAACAGTTCACCAAGCGCATAGCCGCGCGGCTGTTGTTCATACCAGCGTTTGAGCGCGATGCCGGAACAGACGGTTTCCAGACAACCGGGATTACCGCAACCGCAGATGAGCGCGTTGTCGCCCTGCGGGATATGACCCAGCTCTCCCGCCACGCCATGTGCACCTGTCCACGGCCCGCCGTTTAACCAGATGGCGAAGCCCATGCCGGTGCCAAGATAAACGGCTAACACCTGTTGAGCCTGCAAACCATTTTCCTGCACGTCAAATGAGAGCTGGAGATTCACATCGCGGGAAAATTCGACCGGACAGGCCAGCGAATGCTCCAGCTCATCGGCTAGCGTACGCAGGGTTTCTGGCGGTAACGATAGGTTGGGGGTGGAGATAATCGTCCGTTTATCTCTGCTGACCAATGCCGGAAAGCCCATCACCAGGCCGCAGCAATGTGCCTGAAAGCGGTCAAGCTGCTGCTGAATCAACATCGTGATCCCGCTCACCAGACCGTCAGGGGCGATCGCTTCAGCGGTGCGCAGCTTCTCGCAATGCAGAGTCTCGCCCTGTGCGGTTTGCAGGCAAAAGCGGATATGGGTTGCGCCCATGTCCACTCCTGCGACGACTTTACGCTGTTTTTGCATGAGGGAATACCTCGTTTTTGGCCGCCAGAATCTGCTCTGCCATGACCTGCCACGCGTCGTGAATATTGTCGCCATGGTTAAACAGACCGGAGGTCCCGACGATAAAGACGTCCGCGCCTGCCGCCATCAGTTTTTGATAGGTCGCTTTATTGCACGAACCGTCGATCTCAATTTCGTAGGCCAGCCCTTCACGTTCTCGCCACGCTTTTAGCTCGCCGATCTTCTCCAGCATTTCAGGAATAAAGGGTTGGCCCGCGAAACCCGGATCGACGGTCATCACCGTAATTTTGTCCGCCTTGTGGAGGTAATATTTCATCGTCTCAACCGGCGTTTCCGGATTGAGAATGAGGCCGACCTTCATGCCATGGCGACGAATCTCCTCTATCAGGCGGAAAGCCTGACCGTTAATAGTTTCCGGATGCAGGGTGATAAAGTCTGCGCCCGCCTGCGCCAGCTGGCTGATGTAATCCTGTGGCCGGGTGACCATCAGATGGCAGTCCAGTGGTTTACTGGCCAGCTTCTTCACCTGGCTGACGAAAAACGGCGATAGCGTCAGGTTAGGGACAAAATGACCGTCCATGATGTCGATGTGGAAGTAATCTGCATGCCGATCGATAAACTCGATCTGTTCTTTGAATTTCAGCAGGTCCATACACATTAAAGAGGGGGCAATTTTCATCATAAATTCCTTACTTACTGATAAGACGATCGAGGGCGACAGCCGCGATAATTAATCCACCCATCACCACCAGCTGGTAGTAGGTTTGTACCTGGAGAATATTCAGCCCGTTGTTGATGGTGCCGATGATCAGGCCGCCAATCACCACTGAAAAAATGCGTCCCTTACCACCAAAGAAGCTGGTACCGCCGATAATGGCGCTGGCGATGGCGTAGGTTTCAAAGCCCATTCCGGCCAGAGGCTCCGCGGCGCCGAGACGTGCCGTCGAGACCACTCCCGCCAGCCCGGCGCAGATGCCGGATATAATGAACACCAGCAACATATGGAACTTCACATCGATGCCAGAGTAGAAGGCGGAGTTTTTATTGCCGCCGAGGGCGTAGATATTGCGGCCCAGCCGCATCCGGGTGGTCAGGAACCAGAGAATCACGGCCACAATAAGCGAGAAGATGACCGGTACCGGGATCCCCAATACGCTGGCGGCAAAGAAATTGACGAACTCGAAAGAGAAGCCATAGACCGAGTTGGCGTCGGAGATAACCAGGGTGATGCCGCGAAAAATCGCGTTGGTACCGAGGGTAATAATGAACGGGTGCAGGCCGGTCCAGTTGACCAGGCAGCCGTTAATCGCGCCTAGCGCGCCGCCGACCAGCACGCCGCCAATCAGCGCTGCGAGGAACGGATCGACGCCTGCCAGCATGAGTTTGGCGGTCACCATGCCGGAAAGCGCCAGAATCGCCCCCACGGACAAGTCGATGCCTGCTACCAGAATAGCGAAGAACTCTCCCATTCCGATGAGCACCGTCACCGAGCTCTGAACAAATATTTGGGTGATATTATTGGTCGTCAGAAAGTATTCCGACGACAGCGAGCCGAAGATCGCGACAATAATCGCGAGGATAAAAAAGGTGCCGTATTTATCCCAGAACAGTGCGAAGTTGAACGGCTTTTTGCCATCAGACTCCCCTTTTACTCTTGCGGCAGTGCCCATACCATAATCTCCTCTTCGCTCATGTCGTCGCGATTGGTCAGAATTTGCGTCAGCCGCCCCTCGCAGAACACGGCGATGCGGTCACAGACGGCGATAATTTCAGGAAGCTCGGATGACACCATCAGAATGACTTTTCCGTCATCCGCCAACTGGCGCATCACTTTATAAATTTCGGCTTTCGCGCCGACGTCGATTCCGCGCGTCGGTTCATCGAAAATAATGACGTCGGGGTTGCAGCATAACCATTTGGATATCAGGACCTTTTGTTGGTTACCGCCGGAAAGTTCGGTGATGCTCTGATCGACAGAATGGCACTTCAGCGCCAGTAATTTGCGCTGTGCCTCCGCCGTTTTACGCTCGTTCTCTTCATGGAACAGCCCCATCGCCCCTTTATAGCCGCCGTGTTTCAGGCTCAGGCTGACAGCCATATTTTGCGCTATAGAGAAATTGCCGAAGAAACCGTTGTCCCGGCGACTCTCCGTGATGTAGCCCATTCCTTTCTTTAAGGCATCGAGCGGCGAGCGCGGGGTAATGGCTTTACCGTTGAGGATGATTTCGCCGCTGCTCCGCTTATCAACACCAAACAGACAATCCATCAGTTCGGTACGCCCGGAGCCCACCAGGCCGGCAAAGCCGAGAATTTCACCGCGATTGACGCTAAAGGAGATATCGCGGACCTTTTTCTTATCCCGGCTGGTGACATTTTTTACTTCGAATACCGTTTCGCGCGCGATATTTCCGCTGTTCTCTTTCATCGCGTTAAAGCGGTTTTGCAACTCACGGCCGACCATCAGACGTACGATATCGTCGTTATTGACCTCGCTGACCATGCCACTGCATACGCTGCTACCGTCCTTCATCACCGTGTAGCGGTCGCAGATCCGGCGTATCTCCGCCAGCTTGTGCGAGATATAGACGATGGCGGTTCCCTCTTTACGCAGCTGGTTCATGATCAGGAACAGGTAGTCCACCTCTTTGTTGGTCAGCGAAGAGGTGGGTTCATCCATGATCAGCACTTTGGCGTCGAGCATCAGTGTCTTAGCGATTTCCAGCATCTGTTTATGGCTGATCGACAGATTCGCGACTTTCTCGTCTAAATCGACCTTTAATCCGATGCGTAGCAGCATCATTGCCGCTCTGATGCGCATCTCTTTCCAGTCGATAATATTGACGCCGCAGATTTTTTTCGTCAGATGGCGGCCGATATATAAATTTTCCATTACGGTTAATTCATCAATGACGCTGAGCTCTTGATAAATAATGCCGATGCCGAGTCTGGCCGCTAATTTATGGTCGAGCTTGTCATAATTAACGTTATTAACCGTGATGGTGCCTTTGGTCGGTTCATGTATTCCCGACAAAACTTTCATTAACGTTGATTTACCCGCACCGTTTTCCCCGAGTAATGCATGTATTTCGTGCGGGTAAACGGTTAAATCGACCGATTTTAATGCGTGAACCGGGCCAAAGGATTTGCCGATCCCCGCCATTGAAATATATGGCGTGAGCATAATAACTCCTTACTTATTTTTACCCTCCTGAGTTCAGGAGGGTAAGGGGAGAGCATCGGACTCGTTGCTGGAAAATTATTTTGTGACCAGAATAGAATCCACCAGTTTGAATTCTGGTGTTTTATCCAGTGGAATCACCTTGCCGGTTTTTTCGGCATCAACCATCATCTTCAGTCCCGTCGCGCCGATATTGCCCGGATTTTGCGCAATCGTTGCGGTCATCTGACCGGCTTCCACCATTTTACGCGCTTCAGGGATACCGTCAGTGCCGACCACCAGAACCGTCTGGCTTTTACCGGCGTTGGCTACGGCCTGGGCAACGCCCATTGCCATTGTGTCATTCGCGCAGTAAAAGGCTTTCAGGTTAGGGTTCCGCTGTAGCACGTTAGTGGCAACATCAAGCGCCTTAATGCGATCCCAGTCGGCTGGTTGGCTGGCAACAAGCTTGATCTGACTGGCTTTTTTGAATGCCTCCGTTGCACCGTTACGACGGGCTTCGCCTGACGCGTTACCCGCTTTTCCTTCGATGATGGCAACGTCGCCGCCTTCAGCACCCAGTTTCTCGATAATAAAATCGGCCCCTTTTGCCCCCACCGCGACGTTGTCCGTGGTGACGAAACCTTCAACGTTACCGCCCGCTTTCTTCAGGTTATCCATATCGATTTTTTCATCGAGATTGACCAGATAAATCCCTTTCTTCCAGGCTTTCGCCACGGGCATCACCAGGTTGACCGACGAGAGAGGCGCGAAAGCGATGCCTTTATAGTTCTTATTGCTTAAGTCTTCGAATAGCTGCAGCTGTGATTGAAAATCCCCTTCCGAAGGCGAGGCAAAAATATCGACGCTGACTCCCAGCGTTTTGGCCTCATCTTCAATACCTTTTTTCATATCAACCCAGAAAGGATTTGATAATGTTTTTAATACCACCGCGTAATCGGCCGCGGCAAAAGCGCTGGTAGATAACATTACGCCCATAGCCGCGCCGCTGAAAATTTTCAGGTATTTATTCATGACAGTATTCTCGGTGTAGGATACAGTAATATTGATCCCACCGTGGTGGGATCGGCGTTTATTATTTACTTCAGCGCTCCTGGTGAAAAGAAATCAACAATGGCGCCGGTTTTTTGCATGTTTAAAGTGGCCTGTTCAATATTTTGTTGGGCTACCGAAACGAAAAAAGCATCTAATAAGGTAAGTTGTAAAATACGCGCTGAGGCGTTTCTCCCTAATAAAGGAGTTTCTGGTGCTGGCGAGCAAATAATAAAATCAGCTAATTTAGCAATCGGTGAATGGTAGCTATGGGTAATACAGATAATTTTAGCACCGTTCTTCTTGGCCAGCTCTACTGCCGATTTAATATCGCTGGTGCGCCCGGAATGGGTGACGACCAGCACGACGTCGCCTTTTTTCAACAATGAGGCCGACATCATCATGATATGCGCATCCGGATATGTCTGGCAGCGCACGCCGATCCGTAAAAACTTATGCTGCACATCGGCGCAGATGGCATTTGATCCACCGGCTCCGTACAGATCGCGCTGGTTGGCCTGGGCGAAGAAACGTGCCGCGCGATGAATTTCATCGACATTAACGATCGACTGACCTTCCATAATGGTACGCAGAGTAATGTTAAAAACCTTATTCACCACGTCCTGAGGTGCTTCATCAAAGGAGAGCTCTGCCGGAAGGACCTGTTCAGATTGCGAAAAATACTCCACCAGGGCGCTACGCAGGTTACGAAAACCGCTAAAACCGAGCAGTTTGGAGACCTTAACGATCATCGCTTCGGAAACCGACAGCGCTTCCGCCACATCTTTAATGGCGGGAGCGTCGCTCAGATTGCCGGGTTTAAGCAACCATTCGACGATTCGGCTTTCGTTTTCGGTCATTCCTTCCTGCTTCATGCGTAGCCAGGGGGCGAGACCGATACCGTTGGGGAGCGAACTGGATTCTGACTGACTCATCGCTTTCTCTTGTCCATAAAGTGAAGACGTCACTATATCACCACAGTCAAAACAGAAAAGATACAATCAACTTCACAAAATTATAAGTTTTATAAAGTTTTGCTTTTTGTAAAGTTCAGGGGTGGTTTTGCGTCGGAGTATTTTTAATTAACTCTTTATAAAACAAGGTTTTTTTAGATTTATCTGTAAAATTTAAAACGATAGTTAATATGAGTCGTCTATTTTTCTCGCTTGATTTGTGAATTTTAGAGAGGTAGAAATGGCACGTCAGGCCGGATTTGTGCCGATTTTCTGGCCGGGTTTTGCGGTTTAAATCACAACTCTATCTATGTTCGTAAAGTAAAAACAGGCGAGGTTAAGTATGAAAAGGATTGCAATTGGCTGCGATCACGTCGGGTTTATCCTTAAAAACGATATTGTAACGCATCTCCGACAGCGGGGAATCGAGGTGCTGGATAAGGGAACATGGTCACCTGAGCGTACCGATTATCCCCGTTATGCCAGCGCTGTCGCGCAGGCCATTCTGACAGGTGAAGCTGAGGGCGGGATCCTGATCTGCGGCACCGGCGTCGGGATCTCCATAACCGCCAATAAATACCCCGGCATTCGCGCGGTGGTGTGCAGTGAACCCTATTCGGCCCAGCTATCGCGGCAACATAATAATACCAATGTGCTGGCCTTCGGCGCGCGCGTGATAGGTCTTGAACTGGCAAAAATGATTGTCGATGCCTGGTTGGGGAGCGATTATGAAGGCGGACGTCATCAGACGCGAATTGATGCGATTACCGCGCTTGAACAGCCGCGGATTTGAGATTCCTCCGCTACTCGCCGCAACGACCGTTGATTAACGTAGGGCCAGCCCCCTGAAGAGACTGGCTCTATGAAACGTTACTTTACCGCTTTAATCCTCTGCACGCTGTCGCTGAGCAGCCAGCTGGCGCACGCTGACATTATTGACGACGCAATCGGTAATATTCAGCAGGCGATTAGTGATGCCTACAACCCCGGCAATAGCCGCTCTGATGATGATAACGACCGCTATGATGACGGACGTTACCAGGGCAGCCGCCAACAAAGCACCGATCGCCAGCGGCAGTATGACGATCGGCAGCGACAGATAGAGGATCGTCGCCGTCAGCTCGACGATCGCCAGCGCCAGCTGGATCAGGATCGCCGGCAGCTGGAGAACGACCAGCGGCGGCTGGATGACGATTATTAACCGCGCCGTCGTTTCTGGTCGTGGTGACATGGCGCTCACCGGAGTGACGATAGCCCTAATCGGGTTACAGATTAATCCAGCACGATCTCCATACCGTCATAGCCGGCCTCAAACCCCGGCGGCAACGGATGGTCCATCATCCAGAGATCAAACTGATGGCTGATATGGGTCAGAATGACCCGCGGGCAGGCCAGCACCTGATTGATAGCGCGTACCGTATTCAAATCGCAGTGGTTGCGCGGCGGCTGCGGGCGCGGCTCATGGCTGCAGTCGATCACGATCGCCTGCGGCTGGTTATTCAGTAAGAATTTGAGCGTCTTTTCCGGTAATCCGGCGGTATCCGACAACCAGGCGACCCGGCTGTGCGCCGACTCCAGCAGATAGCCATACGTCAGCTTCGAGTGATTCAGCGGTAGCGGCGTCACCCGCAATCCCTGTAAGTTAAACACCACAAACGGTTCAACGGTATGGCTGAAATCGAGCAGGCCGGGGTGCTTAAACAGGTCATCGCAGCCTTCAGGATCCGGCGGCCCAAACACCGGGATCGGCGCACCGACGCCCCAGCGCAGCGGGAATAATCCCTGAACATGATCCATATGATAGTGGGTAAGTAAAAACTGCTGAAACTGGCCGGCGGGCCACCGGTCCATCAGGTCGGGTAGCCCGGCATCCAGAAGTGTGACGGCGTCATTGAAGGTCACGACCGCGCTACAGGGGCGACGACGATGCGCCTCATCGCTGCGCGCACGCTGACAGGCTGCGCAGTCGCAGCCGAAGACCGGAACCAGCTGGGCGCCGCCGGTGCCGGTTAAGCGAATAGTCAGGCCCATACTTCCTCCTCACAGCGCTTTTTTAAAACGCAGATGGCTTTGCGTATACCCTTCACGGAGATAGAAACGGTGGGCGTCGGGACGGGATTTTCCGCTGGAGAGCTCCACCATTTGTGCACCGTGTTCGCGGGCTTCCTGCTCCGCCCAGGCCAGCAGCGCCTGACCGACGTGCAGGCCGCGTCTCTGCGGCAGCACCACCAGTTCCTGCACTTCCCCGATCCAGGCGTTGAAATTAAGCGGGAACTGCAACTGTAGCCCA
The DNA here is from genome assembly GCF_003323835.1 of Klebsiella sp. X13. NCBI lineage: Bacteria > Pseudomonadati > Pseudomonadota > Gammaproteobacteria > Enterobacterales > Enterobacteriaceae > Klebsiella > Klebsiella sp. X13. The sequence goes on along the minus strand of NZ_CP030874.1, from coordinate 5,006,731 downwards.
ATCAACCCGACCGTCTCCCCCTCCACCTGCGCCAGCTGATAGCGCAGGGTTGGATTTTGCAGGTTCATGGCAAACCCGGCGGTGAAATGGTGGCGATCGTACGCTTTCTGCTTTAATTCGCAAATTAATGCATATACGGCATCGACATCGTCCAGGGTCGGGGCCCGGAGTTCACAGGTAGGCATGTTGATTCTCTTGTCGGGCGTAGTGGCGACGCAGCAGCGTGAGGAACTGGTCGACGGATTGCCCGAGGCTGCCGTTGTTGTTCAACGTCAGACAGTCGGAGGGGGTATAGCGCGCCGCGCGCTCCAGGCGCAGGGCGATCTCCGCTTCGCTCTCTCGCCCGCGCTGTTCCAGGCGCTGGCGCAGCACCTCCGGCGTGACCTGCAGGCAGATGGGCAGCAGGGCGTCAGCGTAGCGCGCCCGGGCCTGAGGCAGATGGGCGCGAGAGCCATTGGCCACCACGTCAAAACCGGCGTGCAGCCACAGGTCAATTTCGATGCCAATTCCGTAGTAATTGTTATTGGCATGCCAGCTCAGGGCGAACAGCTGGCGCTCGGCGCGGTTGAAAAACTCCTGCTTGCTGAGCGCAATATGATTTTCGCTGCCGGCGTTGAACGGGCGCGTAATATAGCGATGCGCCACCAGCAGCCGGGCATTTTCGCGCTGGCGTAAGGCCGCCAGCAGGCTATCTTTTCCGGAGCCTGAGGCGCCCACCAGCCAAATCAATTTTCCGCTCATCAGAAGACCCTCTTTCCTTGACGCCAGACGTGGTCAATATGGACATGTTCGCCGCGACGGTGCGCCAGCACCATATCGGCACGCTTACCTTCCGCAATCACGCCGCGGTCGCCTAATCCCAGAGCCTGGGCCGGATTTTTACTGACCAGACGAATGGCCTGCGGTAGCGAGAAGGCGTTGTCGTGGTCGTCCGCGATGCGGAACGCCGCATCGAGCAGGCTGGCGGGATAGTAGTCTGACGACAGAATATCGAGCAGGTTGCTGGCCGCCAGCTGGTGGGCCGCGACGTTGCCGGAGTGCGAACCGCCGCGCACGATATTCGGCGCCCCCATCAGCACGTTCATGCCGTGCTGACGCGAGGCCTCTGCGGCGGCTAAGGTGGTAGGAAATTCGGCGATCACGCTACCAAGCTGGTGTGATTCGACGACATGTTCACGGGTGGCGTCATCGTGGCTGGCGAGGGCGATCTTACGCTCGCGGCAGATGGCGGCGATGGTCTCGCGGTTCGGCTGCGACCAGGTCGCCGCCAGCGCCATCTGCTCCTCCTCGAAGCGGTCCATCTCTTCGTTGGTCAGATGATATTTTCCCTGATAGTAATCGCGGTACTTGCTGCGATCGGCGTACTGGCGCTGTCCTGGAGAGTGGTCCATCAGGGAGACCATGCTCACCGGCTCGCGGCCAACCAGCTTCTCAAACAGCGGCAGGGTGGTGTGGTGCGGCAGCTCGCAGCGCAGATGCAGGCGGTGCTCGGCGCGGTTAACGCCGCGCTTTTGCGTCTCTTCGATGGCGTTGATCATCTTTTCCAGATTCTCCAGCCGGTCGCCGCCGTCGCGGACATCGCCAATGGCCACCGCATCCAGCACGGTGGTGATCCCGCTGGCGATCATCAGCGCATCATGGCTGCTCATCGCCGAGTGGGCGGGCCAGTCGACTTTCGGGCGCGGAGTAAAGAATTTGTCCAGATTATCGGTATGCAGCTCAATCAGCCCGGGCAGCAGCCAGCCGCCTTCACCGTCGAGCGCCTGCGGTAGCTGGCTCTGGCTTTCGGCAAAGGCGTAAATTCTGCCTTCCTGCACTTCCAGCGACCCGTGCACCACTTCATCCTCGAGAACCAGGTTTACATTATTGATAATCATGCTGTTATTCCCATCGGGTGCAGTCGGTCGGCGACCTGATTGCGGACCGTTTCATCATGGAAAATACCGACGATAGCCGCGCCGCGCGCTTTGGCTTCGTTAATCAGTTCCACTACGGCGGCGCTGTTTGTGGCGTCCAGCGAGGCGGTTGGCTCATCAAGCAGTAAAATCGGGTAGTCCACCGCGAAACCGCGGGCGATATTGACCCGCTGCTGTTCCCCGCCGGAAAATGTGGAGGGCGCCAGATGCCATAACCGTTGCGGAACGTTCAGGCGCGTCAGCAGGCGGGCAGCCTGCGAAGCGCAGGTATCGCGCGCAATGCCGAGGTCGAGCAGCGGTTGCATCACCACTTCGAGGGCCGAGATTCGCGGGATGACTCGCAGAAACTGGCTGACCCAGCCGATGGTGCGCTTGCGGACTTCCAGCACTTTACGCGGCGAGGCGTTGACCAGGTCAACCCATTCGTCGCCGTGGCGGATATGGATATGACCGGTGTCCGGCTGGTAGTTGGCGTACAGCGAACGCAGCAGGGTGGATTTGCCGCTACCGGAATGGCCGTGCAGCACCACACATTCGCCATGGCTGACCTCCAGAGAGGCATTCTGCAGCACCGGCAGGCGCACGCCGTTTTGCTGGTGAAGTACAAAGGTCTTACTGACATTTTCAACGTGGATCATTTTAGCCTCGTGGTTTGGGTGCCGGGTGGCGGCTTCGCCTTACCCGGCCTACGGGTGCTGTGTTCGTAGGCCTTACCCGGCCTTTGGGTGCTGCGTTCGTGGGCCTTACCCGGCCTGTGGGTGCTGCGTTCGTAGGCCGGGTAAGCGCAGCGCCACCCGGCGACAGCAACCTCAGTTCTGCAATACCGATGACACCAGCAGCTGGGTATACGGGTGATGAGGATCGTCCAGCACCCGGTCGGTTAAGCCACTTTCCACCACCTGACCCTGTTTCATGACCAGCAGACGGTTAGCCAGCAGGCGCGCCACCCCCAGGTCATGGGTGACAATTACCACGGCCAGGTTCAGCTCTACCACCAGGCCACGCAGCAGATCGAGCAGACGCGCCTGCACCGATACATCCAGACCGCCGGTCGGCTCGTCCATAAATACCAGCTTCGGCTGGGTCACAAGGTTGCGGGCGATTTGCAAACGCTGCTGCATTCCGCCGGAAAAAGTGGTGGGCAGATCGTCAATACGCGACGGTGGAATTTCGACATCGTTCAGCCACTGTTCGGCGGTCGCGCGAATATTTCCGTAGTGGCGTGCGCCGGTGGCCATCAGGCGCTCACCGATGTTGCCGCCCGCCGACACCTGACGGCGCAGACCATCCATCGGATGCTGATGTACCACGCCCCATTCGGTGCGCAGCAGACGGCGGCGATCCGCTTCGCTCATCGCATACAGCGAGCGGTTTTCATACCGCACTTCACCTTCCTGCGGCGCCAGGCGCGCCGAGAGGGCTTTCAGCAGGGTGGTTTTCCCCGATCCGGACTCACCCACGATGCCCAGCACTTCACCAGGCCACAGTTCAAAAGAGACGTCGCTGAAGCCTTTGCCCGGCGCATAAAGATGGGTCAAATGATTGACCGCGAGTAACGGATGGCTCATTTGTTCAGCGCCTCGCTCTGTTGACGGCAATAGTCGGTATCGGAGCAGACAAACATCCGTTTGCCGCTGTCATCGAGTACCACTTCATCAAGGTAGCTGTGGCGAGACCCGCAAATGGCGCAGGGTTCATCCCACTCCTGGACGGTAAAGGGGTGGTCGTCGAAATCGAGACTTTCCACCGGGGTAAACGGCGGCACGGCGTAAATGCGCTTTTCCCGTCCGGCGCCGAACAGCTGTAGCGCGGGCATCATGTGCATTTTCGGGTTGTCGAATTTAGGAATGGGCGACGGGTCCATCACATAGCGGCCGTTCACTTTTACCGGGTAGGCATAGGTGGTGGCGATATGACCGAAGCGGGCAATGTCTTCATACAGTTTCACCTGCATCACGCCGTACTCTTCCAGCGCATGCATGGTGCGGGTTTCGGTCTCGCGCGGCTCAATAAAGCGCAGCGGCTCCGGGATCGGCACCTGGAAGATGAGGATCTGATCTTCGCTGAGCGGCGTTTCCGGGATCCGGTGACGGGTCTGGATCAGCGTGGCATCGCAGGTCGCCTCGGTGGTCGCGACGCCGGTGACGCGCTTAAAAAACTGCCGTATCGACACCGCATTGGTCGTGTCATCGGCGCCCTGGTCAATCACCTTCAGCACATCATGCTCACCGATGATACTGGCGGTCAGCTGAATACCGCCGGTTCCCCAGCCGTAGGGCATCGGCATCTCGCGGCCGCCGAACGGTACCTGGTAGCCGGGAATCGCCACCGCTTTGAGAATTGCCCGGCGGATCATGCGCTTGGTCTGCTCATCAAGATAAGCAAAGTTGTAGCCAGTGAGTGGGTTAGCCACGTTCGTTCTCCCGTTGCAGGCGTTTCAGCAGCGCCAGTTCGGCCTGGAAATCGACATAGTGGGGCAGCTTGAGATGCGAGACGAAACCGGCCGCCTCGACGTTATCGGCGTGGGCGAGGACAAACTCTTCATCCTGCGCCGGCCCGGCTATCTCCTCGCCGTAGTCCGGCGCCTGGAGCGCCCGGTCTACCAGCGCCATCGCCATCGCTTTGCGCTCGCTCATGCCGAATACCAGGCCGTAGCCGCGCGTAAAGTGCGGCGGTTCGCTTTCCGGCGCCACGAAACCGTTGACCATCTCGCATTCAGTCATCAGCAGTTCGCCGATATTGACCGCAAAACCCAGCTCTTCGGGGACGATCTCAATGGCGACGTAGCCGCTGCGAATCTCGCCGGCAAAAGGGTGGTTGCGGCCATAGCCGCGCTGCGTGGAGTAGGCCAGCGCCAGCAGATAGCCTTCATCGCTGCGCACCAGCTGTTGCAGGCGTGACGAGCGTGAACAGGGATAGACCGGCGGATTGCGGGTGATGTCGTCGGGCCGGGCGTGGGACTCCTGTTCCGCTTTCGCCAGCCCCTGCTGTACCAGCAGATTGAAAACGTGCGGTGTGGCTTCCGGCGGCCGTTCGGCGGTATTCAGCGTCGGCGTTTCGCCGTTGGCCAGCAGAGTGAAATCAAGCAGGCGGTGGGTGTAATCGTAGGTCGGGCCGAGCATCTGGCCGCCGGGAATATCCTTATACACCGCCGAAATACGGCGCTCCAGGCGCATGCTGGCGGTATCGACAGGTTCGCTCACCGCCAGCCGCTGCAGGGTGGTGCGGTAGGCGCGCAGTAGAAAAATGGCTTCGACGTTGTCGCCGCTGGCCTGTTTGAGCGCCAGCGCCGCCAGTTCACGATCGGCGATGCCGCCTTCGGTCATCACCCGATCGACCGCCAGGTGTAGCTGTTGGGTAATCTGTTCAATGCTCAGTTCGGGAAGCCGTCCATCGCCTCGTCGTTTATGTTCCTGTAAGGCGTGAGCGGCTTCGATCGCCCGCTCTCCGCCTTTGACGGCAACGTACATCAGCAAACCTCCACGTGGGTGGTGCGCGGGATAGCCAGCAGGCGCTCGCCGCAGGTGAGGATCAGGTCAATGCCCAGCGGGAACGGGTGCGGGCGTTCGGTCAGCTCATCAATGATGCAGTCCGGCAGCTGCGGGGCGATCATGCGCTCTTCGGCGATACCGGCCCCGGTCAGGCGCAGCATGCGCCCGCCGCTGAGGCTGGCGAGCTGGACAATCAGCGTGACGCCGGTTTCCGGCGCGGCGACGGTACCGGCGGACAGGACGTTAAGCTGTTCGCTGCTGATACGTTCATCGGTGACGGCGAAGACCGCCTGCTGCGGCAGTTCCACCAGCGGTGCGCCGGTATGAAAACGTAAGTTCTGGCCGACGAGATCGTTATGCAGCGCCGATGAGAGCCAGACCGGCGTTTCGTGGTCCGCCAGGGTCAGCAGCAGGCTGGTGGAGGCGATATTCAACGGCTGCCAGCCGTGCTGGAGCTGCTGCAGTGCGACAATGACGCCCGGCTCGCTCATGGCTTTGAGCAGGCGACGAAAACTGTGCTGGGCATCCTGCACCGGTAGGGTAAAAGCGGTTTGTAAGGTCATGCGTTATCTCCGCGAACCAGAGTAAAGAAGTCCACCCGGCTGGCGTTGACTTCGGCGCGTCGGGCTTCAATGCGTGCGCTTCGTTGTGCTTCCAGCGGGGTAATCAGGGCTTCCATTAAGGTGTGAAAATGGTGGGGCGATTGCATCAGCGCGTCGATGGTTGCGCAGCGTTCTGCGTGCGGCCGATCGCGGCCCAGTATCCAGCTGTAGCCGAGGGTGCCGTCGGTCAGGCGAATGGCGGCGCGGGTCAACGTCGCGTCTCCGGCGAAGAAACGATCGCCAATCCCGCCCATCCGCGCCTGGAGCTGTACCAGGCCGGTTTCCGGCGCGCGAATCAGTTCATAGTCCGGCGCCAGCTGCAGGGTCTGCATCCGTGCCAGCAGCTCCTCGGGGTCGCTGTGGGCCAGCACGGACATCCAGCGCTGGCGGGTTGCGGTATCAAAGTGCATTCAGTGCTCCATGGTGAATTCAATCATGTCCGCCCGGGTCAGGCTGACGGAGTACTCCGTAGCCTGCGGTTCGCCCGCGCGGTGGTTCAGGGTTCTCACGCACAGCAGCGGCGCCATGTTGGGGATCCCAAGAATATTGCTCTCTTTGGCCTGGGCGCGACGGGCGCTGATTTTGGTGCGCGCGCGGGTCAGTTCGACATCCAGCCGTTGGCGCAGGAAATCGTGCAGTGACCCCTGGGTGAAGGTTTGCAGCGCCGGCCAGAAGCGCAGGTCGGTGAAGTAGTGGTCTATCAGGCACAGCGCGACGCCGTTGACGCGGCGCAGGGTCCGGAGATGAATGACGTTGTCGCCTTCCTCAATGCCAAAGGCTTCGGCGACGTGGCTGCTGGCCGGGCGCAGTACCGACAGCAGCTTTTCGCTGGTCGGGTGGCTGCCCTGATCGAGCAGATTCTGGCTGAAGCGCGCCTGGGCATTGAGCGGATAGTCGATTGGGCGCATCAGCACCAGCACGCCAACCCCCTGACGGCGTTGGACCCAGCCGCGTTCAACCAGCTGATCGATCGCCCGGCGCAGGGTATGGCGGTTGACTTCAAAGCGCGTGGCCAGCTGTTGTTCAGCCGGAAGGTAGTCGCCGCAGCGATAGTGATGGCGTAGTTCCTGCTCAAGTCTGGCGGCAATTTCCTGATACCGGGTCGGATAACTGGTCGGATGTCTGGATAAGTACATGTCAGTCAAGCCTCACTAAGCAGAAGAAGGGATTTCCCTCTGAGAGTGGCCCGATCCTGACGCGTTTTTGTTACATTCCGGTTAACACACAATGACCGGAGGATGAAGAGTTGGTGCCAGCTGAGTGACAGGGCGGGAGAACCCGCCCGAAGGGGGAAGTGTTAAGCTTGTTTGACGACGTTCACCATCCACGGGACGCCAAAGCGGTCGATGGTTTTGCCAAAGCCGTGGGCCCAGAAGGTTTCCTGCCAGTCCATCTCGATGTTCCCGCCGTCGGCGAGGCTATCGAACCAGCGCTTGCCCTCGGCCAGGTCCTGCGTATCGAGTACCAGCGTAAAGCCGGCGTAGCGATCGCTCTCGCCGCCCGGGCTGTCGCCGAGCATGAGCTCGCTGCCCGCGACGCGCAGACTGGCGTGAGCAATACAGTCGGCGGATAAATGCTGGCCGGAAGGGCAGCCATCCTGGGCATCCTGGGCATTCTGCGGCATTTCGCCGTAGGTGATTTGGTGGACAAGTTCGGCGCCCAGCGTTTGTCGATAGAACGCTATCGCCGCTGCGCAGTTGCCGCTAAAGGTGATGTAAGGACTTAAGGGCATAACCATTACCTCAGGTAACGAAGACCCATTAAGTGTAGAAGGTGATGAGTCATCCAGACCAGGCGGTAGAGCCGGGTCTGGATGCTGCGGCACGCGGGAAATAATCAGGCGGCGCGGCGGAAATATATCCGTTCATTTATCCCGGCGGCCGTTTCAGGCGCGGGAAAATAAATCTCCGCTGCTGAGGAAATAGAATTAGTTCTTTTTGACGAACTCAGATTTCAACTTCATCGGACCAAAACCATCAATTTTACAGTCGATGTTATGATCGCCTTCCACCAGTCGGATATTCTTCACTTTGGTGCCGATTTTCAGCATTGAAGAGCTGCCTTTTACCTTCAGATCTTTAATGACGGTCACGCTGTCGCCATCGGCGAGTAAATTGCCGTTAGCATCTTTTACCACCAGGGCGTCATTATCGTCAGCGGGCTCGGCATTGTTCCATTCATGGGCGCATTCCGGGCAGATAAACATGCCATTATCTTCATAGGTGTACTCAGACTGGCATTTCGGGCAGTGTGGGAGTTGCATGACGTTCCTCGTGATTACAGGGTAAAACAGGACGTTGGTCCATTAAATGGTGGCTGATAGCCGAAAGTGTAAGTGATTATAGCGCAATCCCGCACTTTTGTCGGGCCTTTTTTATGAGTTACCGCCGGGAAGAAAATGAATATATCACGTGAAGAGTGACGGGATTATTTCCATCAAAACCGCCAGATATTTCCGGAAATGTATTGCTAAGTTCCAATATTCATTGAACTTATTGGTTTTAGCCGACTCTGTTTAAGGGTAGGTAAATTTTTGTGAAGTTGATCCCAAATTTAAACGCTGTTAGGGTAAAAAGGCGAGATCGCAAATTCACTACACTTATTTAGCGGCACCGCATATTCATTATGGCCAGAGCAGGCGTCAACAGGTTCGGTTGTACGGACTGTCAGCAGACAGTGCAGGCAAACCTGCTACGCTTGAAATGTGGAGCACAGCAATTCGCCGCTCCCAACGCATGACGCGAATGACTTTGTCATTCGGCGGAGATTCGTGCGCTCAAGGCGAGAGCAAAAGAGGATAATTATGCTTAAAAGGAAAAAAGTAAAACCCATCACGCTTCGGGATGTGACCATCATTGATGATAGCAAACTGAAGAAAGCGATTACCGCAGCATCGCTGGGTAATGCGATGGAGTGGTTCGATTTTGGTGTGTATGGTTTTGTGGCGTATGCCTTAGGTAAAGTCTTCTTCCCCGATGCCGATCCCAGCGTGCAGATGATTGCCGCGTTAGGGACCTTCTCCGTTCCGTTCTTAATCCGTCCGCTAGGCGGCCTGTTCTTCGGCATGCTGGGCGATAAATATGGTCGGCAAAAGATACTGGCCATCACGATTGTCATCATGTCGATCAGTACCTTCTGTATCGGTCTGATTCCGTCTTACGCCTCGATTGGTATCTGGGCGCCGATTCTGCTGCTGCTGTGTAAAATGGCGCAGGGCTTCTCGGTGGGCGGCGAGTATACCGGTGCATCCATCTTTGTCGCTGAATACTCTCCCGACCGCAAGCGCGGCTTTATGGGCAGCTGGCTGGACTTTGGTTCGATAGCCGGCTTTGTCCTGGGCGCCGGCGTGGTGGTGCTGATTTCTAGCGTGGTGGGTGAAGAGAACTTCCTCAGCTGGGGATGGCGTTTACCGTTCTTCCTGGCTCTGCCGTTAGGGCTGATTGGTCTCTATCTTCGTCATGCGCTGGAAGAGACTCCGGCGTTCCAGCAGCACGTTGATACCCTTGAGCAGGGCGATCGCGAAGGGCTGCAGGAAGGGCCGAAGGTATCGTTCAGAGAGATTGCGACCAAACACTGGCGCAGCCTGCTGACCTGTATCGGTCTGGTGATTTCTACCAACGTGACCTACTACATGCTGCTCACCTACATGCCGAGCTACCTGTCGCATAACCTGCACTACTCGGAAGATCACGGGGTGCTGATTATTATTGCGATCATGGTCGGTATGCTGTTCGTCCAGCCGATTATCGGCATGCTCAGCGACCGCTTCGGCCGTCGTCCGTTTATTCTGATCGGTAGCGTGGCGCTGTTTACCCTGTCGATTCCGGCCTTTATCATGATTAACAGCAACATTATTGGCCTGATTTTCGCGGGTCTGCTGCTGCTGGCGGTGGTGCTCAACTGCTTCATCGGGGTGATGGCGTCCTCCCTGCCGGCGATGTTCCCGACCCATATTCGTTTTAGCGCCCTGGCCAGCGCCTTTAATATTTCGGTGCTGATTGCCGGTCTGACGCCGACTCTGGCGGCCTGGCTGGTGGAAACCTCGCAGAACCTGATGATGCCGGCTTACTATCTGATGGTGATTGCGGTTATCGGGCTGATGACCGGTCTGACGATGAAAGAGACGGCAAACCGCCCGCTGAAAGGGGCGACGCCTGCGGCTTCGGATATCCAGGAAGCGAAAGAAATTCTCGGCGAGCACTACGATAACATCGAACACAAAATCGAAGATCTCGATCAGGAGATTGCCGATTTGCAGGAAAAACGCTCCCGACTGGTGCAGCAGCACCCGCGTATTAACGAATAATCGGTTCTTGCGTTAAATCATGCCGCCGTGGGCTTCCCCGGCGGCATTTTTTATGCCCGTTTATGGCTGAGCGGGCGGCAGGCCCTGCCGGCGCTGCTGGCTGAGCTTACGATACTGCTGCGGCGGCATACCAACGTACTTGCTAAAGGTACTGTAGAAGCGGCTACTGGAGCGAAAACCGGCGGTCAGGGCAATGTCGAGGATCGTCTTATCGGTGTCGCTGAGCAGGGCGCGCACGTGGTTGATGCGCATCGCGGTAATGTACTGCTTCATGGTTTGCTGCATCACCCGCTGGAAAATGCCCATGGCGTAGTTGGGGTTCAGTTTGACATGCTCGGCGACGGCATCGACGGTCAGCGCCCGATCGTAGTGGGCGGCGATAAATTCAAGCATCTGGCTGACGTAAAACTGCGCATGCCGTGAGACGCTGTGTTTGTGGGTGCGTGAGGTTTTATTCACCAGGATCGGCTGCCAGCCGGAAAGGCTAAAGCGCTTAAGCATCAGCGCGATTTCATCGATCGCCAGCTGGCGAATCTGTTCGTTGTCGTGGTTGAGCTCCTGCTGCCAGCGCTGGACTTCAAAGACGCTGAGCTGCTGGGCGGAGAGCGATTTAATCACCATCCCGTGGGTGACGTTATTGATCAGTTCGCGATCCAGCGGCCAGGATAAAAACAGATGCATCGGCAGATTAAAGATAGCCATTTGCCGGCAATTGCCGGGGCGAGTCAGCTGGTGCGGCGTACAGGCCCAGAACAGGCTGATATAGCCCTGTTTGATGAGTACCGTTTCATTGTTAATCAGATACTCCACATCGCCGTCGAACGGCACGTTGACCTCCACCTGGCCGTGCCAGTGGCTGGTGGCCATCGCGTGGGGCGGGCGCAGCTCAATATCCATCCGCTGATATTCGGAATAGAGCGCCAGCGGGCTGCGGGGCTGTTTCTCGTCGCTGCTGCTCATATGCGGGTCGTGGCGCGAAGGCGGGCGGTTTGGTTCCATGACGGCGTGGGTTCCTGAATCATCACACGTGCTGGTTTTTTGCACCGGTATGCCGTTATCTTAGCGGAATAAACGGCCCGTTTTCTCTACTTTTTCGCCGATTCGTTCCCATAAACTCAGATTTCGTGTTATCCCGCTGTCGATCTGAGTTTCCGGGAAGGCTCTGTCGGGAAGAGGGCAGCGGGAGGCGGCGCGGACATGCCACTCTGCAGGGGTTCAATGACCTGATGGAGAGAGCACTATGTCTGCCCCAAAAATTACGTTTATCGGCGCTGGCTCAACGGTTTTCGTCAAAAATATTCTCGGTGACGTTTTTCAGCGCCCGGCGTTGAAATCGGCGCACGTTGCGCTGATGGATATCGATGCGACCCGCCTGGAAGAGTCGCATATTGTGGTGCGTAAGCTGATGGATTCCGTCGGCGCCGACGGTGAAATTAGCTGCCATCGCGAGCAGAGAACTGCGCTGAAGGATGCGGATTTTGTGGTGGTGGCTTTTCAGATTGGCGGCTATCAGCCCTGTACCGTCACCGATTTTGAAGTCTGTAAGCTGCATGGCCTGGAACAAACCATTGCCGATACGCTCGGCCCGGGCGGAATCATGCGCGCATTACGCACCATTCCGCACCTGTGGCGCATTTGCGAGGACATGATGGAGGTGTGCCCGCAGGCGACCATGCTGAACTATGTTAATCCGATGGCGATGAATACCTGGGCGATGTATGCGCGCTATCCGCATATTAAACAGGTTGGGTTGTGCCATTCGGTGCAGGGAACGGCGGAAGAGCTGGCGCACGATCTCGATCTCGACCCGGCGGATTTACGCTATCGCTGCGCGGGCATCAACCATATGGCGTTCTATCTGTCGCTGGAGAAAAAACGCGCAGACGGCAGCTACGTCAACATTTATCCGGATATGCTGCAGGCCTTTGCCGAGGGACGGGCGCCGAAGCATCGGGAGAACTCGCGCTGCCAGAATATTGTTCGCTATGAGATGTTCAAAAAGCTGGGTTACTTCGTGACGGAGTCGTCAGAGCACTTCGCGGAATATACGCCGTGGTTTATCAAGCCGGGGCGCGAAGATCTGATTGAACGCTATCAGGTGCCGCTGGATGAATATCCCAAACGCTGCGTGGAGCAGGTGGCCAACTGGCACAAAGAGCTGGAACAGTATAAAACCCGCGAGCGGATTGAGATTAAACCCTCCCGCGAGTATGCCAGCACTATTATGAACGCCATCTGGACCGGTGAGCCGAGTGTCGTGTACGGTAACGTGCGCAACGAAGGGCTCATCGACAACCTGCCGCAAGGGTGCTGCGTGGAAGTGGCCTGTCTGGTGGATGCGAACGGTATTCAGCCCACCAAAGTCGGGAAGCTGCCTGCGCACCTGGCGGCGCTGATGCAGACCAATATTAACGTCCAGACTCTGCTGACCGAGGCCATTCTTACCGAGAACCGGGACTACATCTATTATGCCACGATGATGGATCCGCATACGTCCGCGGCGCTGGGCATCGAAGAGATTTATGCGCTGGTGGACGATTTGATTGCCAGCCATGGCGACTGGCTACCGGAGTGGGTACATCGTTAGTCGGTTCTGTATGCGGCAGGGTACTGCATTTCAGCCGGGCAGCGGCTAGCGCCTTGCCCGGCCGACAGGCTCTATGTCATCAAAGAATGTCGCGTCTTGTATCGACCTTGCCGGCCCGCGCAGGCGGGCCATGGCAGAAGAGCCTGCTGTGCTACAGGCTTAACTATGTGCCAGAAAGCGGGCGAGCTGCTGCTGCAGCAGCCGGTTTTCGCGGGTCAGCCGCGCATTCTCATCCAGCAGCGTTAATGCCACTGCGATACCCGGCCAGTCCAGCTCCAGCTCCCGACGCAGGCGCATCGCACGGTGGACAATCATTACCGCGCTATCATCGAACAACCAGACCTCCGTCTGCGGCTGACGTGGCTCAATCACGCCCAGGCCGACGATCTCGCGCAGATCTTCTTCAGAAACGCCGGTATGCAGACAAAACTCCGTTATCGTAAAAGTCACTGCCATTTTAGCCATTATGCTTTCCCCCATGCTTGACGCGGCTCGAAGCCGGCCTCTGCATCGGCCAGCTGTTGCCAGAGCGCGCTGGCTTTCTCATTCGGTTTGGGCGGCATGACGATTTTAATCACGGCATATAAATCGCCGGTGGCCGTTTTGCTGGCCAGCCCTTTCCCTTTAATTCGTAAACGCTGTCCCGCCTGGCTACCCGGCGGGATGGTCAGCAGGATGCTCTCTTTGAGCGTCGGGATGGTCACTTTGGCGCCAAGCGCCGCTTCCCACGGTGCGAGCGGCAGAACGATTTCCAGGTTATGGCCCACAATATCGAACAGCGGATGCGGAGCGATGTGGATAACCAGCCACAGGTCGCCATTCGGCCCGCCGTTTTCTCCCGGCGTTCCCTGGCCTTTCAGGCGAATACGCTGCCCGTCGCTGACGCCGGCGGGGATTTTCACATTCAGGGTCTTCGGCGTTTCGCTTTCGACCATTCCGAAGACGTTATAGACCGGCAGTTTGTAGCTGATGGTACGCGTCTGCTCGGCCAGCGTCTCCTCAAGGAATACCGCGACTTCAATTTCTAAATCATGGCCGCGTGCGGCATGCTGGCGGCGGGACTGGTGCGCCTGCTGGCCAAACATCGACGAGAAGATGTCGTCAAAATCCTGCTGGCTGTAGCTTTGTTCACGGGAGTGCTGTTGACGGCCAAATTGCGGGTCGTTGCGGTGCTGCCAGAGCTGGTCATACTCTGCGCGGCGCTGTTCATCTTTCAGGACTTCCCAGGCTTCGGCGAGATCTTTAAATTGCGCTTCGGCATCGGTTTCTTTGCTGACATCGGGGTGATATTTACGAGCCAGGCGGCGGTAGGCGGTCTTAATTGTTTTTAGATCGTCTGTTGGCTTAACCCCTAGAATGGCATAATAATCCTTTAATTCCATGGCGTTATCTCATTTGACTTACTGCAGTGGTCACGACTTTCAGTCATAAGCTTAGGGCAAATGAGTGCAGGTGGGGAAGGAATCTGGCGGAAACTTGACGCCGTCGGGATTGACGGCGTCTGTCAGCGGCGGGCGTTCAGCTGGCCGGGCGTGCCCGGCCGTTGCGACGAAGTCCTTCCAGCAGCACCAGCGCCGCGCCGAGAGCGCCGGCGATAAGCGGTAGCGCATCGGGTGCCTGGGGAAACAGGCGTACGATGGTGGGGTCCGTAACCCACATCGAGCCGGCTATCCAGCCGATAAGGGCACCTCCCAGCAGGATAACAACCGGGAAGCGGTTAAGGATAGCCAGCACCAGTTTACTGCCTGCCACGATAATCGGAATGCTGATCAATACGCCCAGCGCGACCAGCAGCAGGTGGCCTTTCCCGGCGGCGGCGACCGCCAGCACGTTATCCATCGACATAATAACATCGGCCACCGTGATGGTGACGGCGGTCCGCCACAGGCTGCCTGAGCTGCCGATCTCTTCATCTTCATCCTGATGGGCAACCAGCTTGATACCGATCCACAGCAGCAGGAGCGCCCCGACAATTTTTAGCCACGGCAGAGAGAGCAGGTAGACGGCAATGGCCAGCAGCAGAACGCGGGCCAGAATGGCGCCGAAGGTGCCAATAACAATCGCTTTTGTACGCTGTTCGGGCGGCAGCTTGCGGCACGCCATGGCGATCACCACCGCATTATCGCCGCCCAGCAGCAGATCGATTGCGATGATTTGTAGCAAAATAACAACAACATCCCACTGATTAAATAGCGCGTTCATGCCTGACTCATATCATTTTAAAAAATGTATCCCCAAGGGAAAAACCGCAGCAAGCGTACCTCTGTTCTGGCGCATTGACCACCGCCCGGAAAAAGAGCGCGGGAGTTGCCCGTGCGCGATATTGAAAAATATAGTTACGAATCAATGCATCGTGTCGGGATGATTCACCGCAAAAGGATGGTACTTTGTTTTGTCAGATCCACCTGCCGTTTACTCATCGCAAGGATTATCCTCATGGCTGGTATGAAAAAAATATTGACTGGCGCGTTGCTGGGCACCACGCTTCTTCCGGCGTTGGCCATTGCCGCGCCGGCGCCCGCAGCAACCTTTACCCCGGAGCAGGAAGCCCGCATTGGCAAGATTGCCGCGGATTACTTAGTCGCGCATCCGGAGGTGCTGCTGCAGGCGAGCCAGAAGCTTCAGCAGATTCAGCAGGAACAGCAGGCGAGCGCGGCAACTCAGGCCGTGATTAAAAACCAGGCTGCGCTGACCCAGGATAAAAATACCCCGACCTACGGACCGGCGAATGGCAAGGTAACCGTGATCGAATTCTTTGATTATCAGTGCATTTACTGTAGCCGTCTGGCACCGGTGATGGAGCAGGTGATTAAAGAAAATCCGCAGACCCGGTTTGCATTTAAAGAGTGGCCTATTTTCGGCAGCCGTTGGGAAAGCTCGCTGACGGCGGCGAAGACCGGCCTGCAAATTTACCAGCAGAAGGGCGCAGAAGCTTACCTGACCTACCATAACGGGATTTATGCCACCGGGCATAACGAAGGGAAGCTGACGGCCGCGGATGTACAGCAGCAGGCGAAGAAGGTGAATTTCGACGCGAAGAAAGCGCCGGATGTTGAAGCTGTCCTCGAGAGCACCAACCAGCTGGCGCAGGAGATTGGCTTAAGCGGAACGCCGGGCGTGATCGTGATGCCGACCACCGGCGCGACCGAAGCCACGATCACCGTCTTCCCGGGACTGGCTGATAAAGATTCGCTGGATGCGGCGATTAAGAAGGCCGGCGGTAACTGAGGATTCAGAGCCGCAAGAGCCCACCTGGCGGTGAGTTCTTCACATCACGCTTTCGCTGTAAGGCGTCACGAAGAGTCCGTATTGCAGAAAGCAAAAAACCAGCCCTCAGGCTGGTTTCTTTAAATAAGTGGTGCCCGGACCCGGACTAGCGCCGCAGGCGTTGAACAGCGCGCTTGTCGCGCTGGCCCCGAAGGGGTGAGCGGCATGCCGCGAATAATCGAACCAAGGACACGGGGATTTTCAAAGTCCGTGTCAGATTTAGAGAGAAAATGTTAGAGATTTAAGCGTTGAATCATCCCCTGATGAGCGGGAAATTTTCAGTTTTTCATCTGGGTTTTCAACATTGTCGAGAACTCAAACCAAAACTAGCTTCGTTACTGATAGCATTCGACATGAAATCCTGACAAGACCGAATTTCGATATATTCCTTTCGAGGACTTTTTCTCTGAGAAAATGAAGGTCCTTGGAAAATAATTGGGTGAGCTGGCTCGCATTGAAGGTGAAATGGCGATTCACATCAAGGACCATTTCAGTGAGTTATCTGATCTACTGAGTGCAGTTAAAGGTGTTGGGGCTGCGACTGTTGCTGTATTGCTGGCTGAAGTTCCTGAGCCTGGTTCGCTCTCTCGACGTGAAATTAGCGCTCTTATTGGGGTTGCTCCAGTAAACAGGGATTCCGGCACGATGCGCGGTCGCTGAACAGTATTCGGAGGGCGAGCTTCCGTCCGTACAGCTCTCTGTATGTCAGCTCTGGTTGGGACGAGGTACAACCCGGTAATAAAAGAGTTCTATACACGCCTGGTTGCCGCAGGAAAGCCCAAAAAAGTTGCACTGACGGCCTGCATCAGAAAATTGCTGACCATCCTGAACGCAATGCTGAAAAAGAATGAAGCATGGGATCCGATGTATCACCAGCATGCTTCGTAGCCGCGCTCGAAAGACAGTTGCTATGCTCAAACTATAGGGCAGGATTGTCTACCGGGGGGGCAGTCCAGACACACAAGCTCAGTGTGTTGATACCTTTGATGCGTTAAGTTTCAGGGAAAGAGTATATTTTTCCCTATTTTTTTGTGATTAACATCACCATTTTTAATAATTTTTATATATATCAGAATGTTAATGATATCCTTTGTTTTTGTAAGGAGAATATTTTTCTCCATTTTTGCCTGATTAGAGGGAAAATAGGTAAGATTTTCTTCCCTGCCTAATATACATTTTAACTGTGGTTGAAGGACGCAAATCACTATGTTGATGATGAAATGGCCATCTATTCTCTGGCTATTAAACGAGGTTTTGGTTGTTGTTTTATTCGCCAGCTTCGCTGACCACATAAATATAAGCTCACGATATTTTATGACTAATAATAGTTTGAGTGTACCCTATGAAAACCAGAACTAAAGATATTGCAACTCTGGCCGTTCACGCCGGAAATCAGTCCGATCCGATAAATAACGCTATATTTACCCCAATTGTCACAGCCAGCTCATTTATACAACCTAATCTTCACGAAGGCGGTGATTTTTGTTATTCCCGTGTTTCTAATCCAACGAGAAAAGCCTATGAATCTGCTCTGGCAGAACTGGAAGGAGGAATTTATGCTACAGCCACGGCTTCGGGAATGGCTGCTACGAATATCGTGATGGAATTATTGCCTAAAGATGCCCATATTATTGCAATGAAAGGTGTCTATGGCGGAACCTGGCGGTTGTTTGAGAAGCTAAAAACTCACACCACCGGCGCAACTATTTCCTATATTGATCTTAATGATGAGCAAAGCCTGGTTAACAGTATTCAGGAAAATACGGCCTTAATCTGGATTGAAACGCCAACTAATCCGTTGCTGGAACTAGTCGATATCGCGAAGGTTTGCTGTATTGCTAAAGAACATGCTATCACCACCTGTGTCGATAATACTTTTGCCAGCGCCTGGAACCATAAACCACTCGAAATGGGAGCGGATATAGTGATGCTCTCTACCAGTAAATATATCGGCGGGCATTCAGATTTAATTGGCGGTGCGGTAATTACCAATAATGAAGCTTTAGCGTCCCGACTCGACTTTATTAAAACGACTATCGGTTCTATTGCCTCACCTTTTGATGCCTATCTTGCCTTGCGCGGTATGAAAACGCTTGATCTGCGCATGGAACGCCAGTGCAGCAACGCTCATCGTGTTGCGGAATATCTGGAAAACCATCCGGCGATTGCCAGCGTCTATTATCCTGGCCTGCCATCGCATCCTCAGCATCAGTTGTGCAAGGCACAAATGCGCTCAGGTGGTGCGGTGGTAACTGCGACGTTGAAGGGTGATATCCAGAGTCTTAAACGTTTTATCGGTGGGCTGCACTATTTTGTGCTGGCGGAGTCGCTGGGTGGGGTGGAAAGCATGATTAACCATTCGGCTTCTATGTCCCATGGTTCGATGTCAAAAGAAGAGCGGGAAGCCATCGGGGTTTATGACACTACGCTGCGTTTTTCCGTTGGCATTGAACATATCGATGATCTGCTACAGGACCTGGACATAGCCTTCGCTTCTATGGACATCACACAGGGTAACTATCATGCATGATTATGGAATCTGGACGATTATTACCCCGCTGGTCACCATTATTCTGGCGATCCTTACCCGCCAGGTGATCCTCTCGCTGCTTACCGGCATTTTCGTCGGCTACACGGTGATTAACCACAGTATTATTCAGGGGGGTGGCGGTACCCTGAACGGGATCATAGAAACATTTGCTTCCGCCGGTAATACGCGAACGATTGTGTTTATGGTGATGATCGGCGGCATTATGCGGCTGATTGTGGTGACTGGCGGTGTGCGTAAACTGGTGCAGTTTCTCTCGGAGAAAAATGATTTTGTCACTAATAAAAAGTCAGTACAGTTGCTGGCAATGGTGGTGACATCGTTAATATTTATCGAGAGTTCAATAAATCAGCTGATCGCTGGTGCATCCACTAAAAATCTTGCCCGACGCTACAAAGTTTCGCCAGAAAAGATGTCCTACATTATCCAGACCTCCTGTGTTTCCGTCTGCTCATCAGTGATGATCAACGGCTGGGGGGCGGCGATGATGGGGGTTATCGGCGTACAGATTGCGCAGGGTTATCTTACTGGCGAACCTTTTGAGGTGCTGGCCAGTTCGATGGTCTGGAATGTCATGGCCTGGTTCTCATTAGGTTCCGTTCTCTTTTACATCCTCTCTGGCTGCACCTGGGGACCGATGAAAAAGGCTGAAGTGAAGTTTGAAACTGCGCTGACGGAAATAGAACAAGAACATGGTGAAGAAGATGCAGATCCGGTGATTGACCACCCGGCATGTAATTCATTGCTGAACTTCTTTATCCCGATTCTTTCCACGGTATTAATGGTTCCTGTTGTTCTGTATATCACCGGTGATGGGCAGTTCTCCAAAGGCAGCGGCTCTATGTCGGTCTATTCCGGCGTAATGTTCGGTACCGTGGTCTCATTCATCTGGTTCAAAGTGCGCGGCATTCTCAACGTTGAGAACTTTTTCAAAGAGCTGTATATCGGCTATGCCAGCATGGTTAAAATTAGCTCAATCATGATTCTGGCCTTCCTGATGGGGCATATTTCTGCGGAGCTGAATACCGGGCAGTATATTGCTTCTATAACCTCCGGTGTGATTCCATCCGGCTTCTCCATCGGCTTTATCTTCCTGATTGCGGCGGTAATGTCTCTGGCAACAGGTACCTCATGGGGAACCTTTGCCATTATGATCCCGATTGGTGTTCAACTGGGTGTGTCATTAGGCATTGACCCGCATTTTATGATTGGTGCAGCTATTTCAGGATCAATTTTTGGCGATATGACTTCCCCCATCTCCAGCGATGCTATCGTCGCCTCAATGGCGACTAATTGTGACCATATTGAACATATTCGTACTCAGATGCCTTATGCGCTGGTGACCGGAGGACTTGCTCTCATTGTCTATTTAATTGTCGGTTTTACTCTTTAACCCAAACATTATTTAAGGATTGGCTATGACTGAGGTTATTACGACAGAACATGCTCCACAAGCAATTGGCCCCTACATCCAGGGGGCGCGAACCGGTAATTTTATTTTTACTTCTGGCCAGTTGCCCATTAATCCGCAGACGGGAAGCATTCCTGAGTGCGCCGAAGGCCAAACCCGGCAGAGCCTGGAAAATATTCAGGCTATTATTGAGGCCGGAGGACTGACGGTCGACAATATTTGTAAAATTAATATTTTTGTGAAAGATCTGAATGAGTTTGCCGCAATCAATAATGCTTATGCTGAGTTTTTCACCCTGCATAATGCTTCTTTCCCTGCGCGTTCTTGTGTAGAAGTCGCCCGGCTACCGAAAGATGTGAAAGTAGAAATTGAAGCAGTGGCCTGGCAAAGCTAATTCAATGTAAATACGACTCTACGGCGGCTCATCAGCTGCCGTTTTTATTTGAAGGGAAAGTTTATGTCTGTAAAAAACTATTTGCATAGCTTACCGCGCGTCTCGCTGGTGGGGGGCGTCACGCCCGTTCAGCATCTGAAGCGACTGTCGGAATATTTACAGCGAGATATTTATATCAAACGCGACGATGTTTCGCATCTTGGTATGGGCGGCAATAAGCTCAGAAAGCTGGAGTTTCTGGCGGCAGATGCCCTCAATAAAGGTTGCGATACGCTGGTGACCGCCGGGGCAATTCAATCCAACCACGTACGCCAGACTGCGGCAGTCGCCGCACATCTTGGGTTAAAATGCGTGGCGTTGCTGGACAACCCGATTCAAACCGCAGAATCTAACTATCTCTGGAACGGCAATCATCTGCTATATAGCCTGATGGGCTGCAAGGTTGAAATGGTTGATGAACTTAACGATCCAGACGCGCAGTTGCAGCAGTTTAGTGCCAGGCTTTCGGCAAATGGAGCGAAGCCCTATATTGTTCCTGTCGGCGGTTCAAACGCTCTCGGTTCACTGGGCTACGTTGAATGTGCGCTGGAGATAGCGGAACAGTGCGATCGGATGAATCTCAATGTGCAGTCCGTGGTGGTACCTTCCGGGAGTGCAGGAACGCATGCCGGGTTAGCCGTTGGTTTTGCCCATTTCCAGCCTGATGTGGAGGTCGTGGGCGTGACCGTTTCTCGCCTTGTTGGTGATCAGCAGCCCAAAGTGGAGAAGCTACAGCGCGAATTATCCGCGATGCTGGACGTGGCGTCATTGTTGCCTCTGACGCTGTGGGATGACTACTTTGCACCGCGCTACGGCATGCCGAATACCGAAGGGATGCATGCGGTGGAACTGCTGGCGCGTCTGGAAGGCATCATGTTAGACCCGGTATACACCGGTAAGGCGATGGCAGGTCTGATTGATGGCGTGAAAAAATCGCGCTTCAACGGTAGTGGGCCAGTGATGTTTATCCATACCGGCGGCGCACCAGCGCTCTTTGCTTACTATCCTCACGTCTGATTTACTGCTTTAAACGAGAATTCAAACCACTCCAGTGCCAGCGGGCCGGAGTGGTTTTTTTACGTGTCATGGTCAGGGAATATAAAACGGGGGAGTCTGAGGGGATTTCTGCCGGGCGACGACGGGCAACCTTGCCCGACCTGAAATATTTAGTGTCGCGCAAACAGTCTAATAACGCTTGTGCGCCATGATTTCGATAATTTGTCGGTCGGTGTGCTGCATGGCCTGTCCGGCGATAGCACAAAGATTACAAATGGAGTTTTCCACATCACGCTCGACAATCCCGTCGTTTCCGGAAACGACAGTATTATCCAGCGCCAGCAGAATTGCTTTCCAGGCAGAAGAGATACTGGTGGATACTTTCATTGAACAACTGCCAGAAGCACCATCGCAAATTATGCCGCTGACGTCGCCAATCATGTTATTGACCGCCATAGCTATGTTTTCATAACTGCCGTCCATTAACCAGATAATCCCCGCTGCAGCGCCCATACCGGCGGTTGTAGTGGCGCACAAAGCCGACAGCCGCGGAAGTTTACAGTGGATATAGATAGCCACCAGATGCGAGAGCGCCAGCGCACGGGCCAGTTGCTGCTGGCTGGCGTTAAGACGTTCAGCGGCCACCACTACCGGCATGGTTGCCGTTATACCCTGATTGCCTGAACCAGAGTTGGTCATTGCCGGTAGCGTTGCACCGCCCATTCGGGCATCAGACGCGGCGCTGGTCCGGTAGAGGATCTCGGTAAACATATCATCGGAAACCAGCCCCTTGTCGACCTGGCGCTTCAGCGTCGGGCCGATATGCAACCCCCACTCCTTTGCGAGACCTTTTTTTGAAAGGGCGTTGTTCATCGATCCTGCGTCGAGAATAAAATCGAGCTCTTCCGGGGGAATATCACAAATGAAATTGTAGATATCACGCAGCGAGCTGCTGGCGACCCTGTCCAGCGGGTTAATAGTATCTTCGCAGGTATTGTTCTCTGGCTTGATAAACAGAGACTGCCCCATTTTTTCAATTGCCACCACGTTGGTGTGGTCGCCAACGATAGTTACCGTGGCGTGCTGATCCCCGGCGTAAACTTTGGCACGAACGAAGATGATTTCATCACAGGGTTCCTGCAACGACACGCGCACAGCACCGACCTCCAGCAGAGCTCTGGCGGCGTTAATCTCACGCTTAGTTGCTTTTTTGAGCACTTCGAGTTTAGCCTGCGGATCGCCTGCAATAGCGCCTAAGGCGGCTGCTATGGGCAGACCGGTCATTCCCGTGCCCGGGATTGTCACACCCATACCGTTTTTCATTAAGTTTGGCGAGACTGCTACTTCGATACGCACAATTGCGCCTGGCAGCTGCTGCGCCGCTACGGCGCAGGCGAGGGCAACCGATACGGGTTCGGTACAGCCTAAAGCGGGTTTGACTTCCTGTTTCAGAGCATTAATAAACGCGTTCCATTCAACACGGTTTTCCCGGTGTGACATGACTGAGCCTCTGGGTCGGTACAGAAAAATGTCCGTCGAGTTATTGAGTGTGTTCTCGACCTTGATTTGCGTCTGCAGCCCGAGTTTGTCAGAACGACGTAGCTCCGAACGACAGAAACGATAGTAAGAATATTACCGCACCCGCCAGAGAAAAAAGTTGCATCTTTAGTTTGTGAACGTGCTTTGAGAGAGAAAAAAATTCTTTTTTATGGCTTTTTAGAGTCGTGACGCAAATTTAATGTTGTTGTGTTTTTTGTCTTCTGGGTGATTGATGGCAGGCATTGATGTAGTTCCTCCCCGTTGTTCTGAAACTCATGGTGTAATCCGAAGCGGTCATTCCAGTTCAGGCAGCTTTATCGCTGTAATTAATGCCTGAGACCTGACGGCGCTAACTTTACCTTCTATATGACCGAAGCCGGGTCTGTGTCGCAGGCCTCAACCAGCCATGCTATCAGCAAAAAATACACCCAGAGAATAGAACGACATAATCTTAACCTGCTGGCTGCGGCCTGCGCGCAAGACCATCTGCTTTTCGAAGTCAGAGGCAATGCACAATAAGATCATTGGTGAGTGTAAGCATCCCTGTAACCCGCATCACTTACTGGAGAAGGGAGTAAGTTGATTGAAGGAGGGCTGGTAACTGATTGTATTGAGAACCGTGAACAAGGTTGGGAATCCTTCCCAGGGTTGTGAGGGGTTGAACAAGCCTGTCGGCACGGTAATGTTTTGCACATATCAGAATCGAAGCGACGATACTTTCCTACCCCAGACCAGACAAAGACCGGATTCTGCCTTGCTGTGATGAATCCACGAGATAGGCTATAAGTTGGAAATAGTGTTGATTGGCAGCGTGAAGACCAGCAGACGTTGGCACAGCGACCAGAAGGGCAGGGAGGTGCTAAAGGTAAAGGCTCAGGCGGCGAGTGGTGGTTACAGTGCTAAGGCGACCAGAAATCTACCGGAACCCCAGAAAGCAAAAAAACCGCCAAAGGCGGGTTCTTCTAAATAGTGGTGCCCGGACCCGGACTAACGCCGCAGGCGTTGAACAGCGCGCTTGTCGCGTTGGCCCCGAAGGGGTGAGCGGTGTGCCGCGAATAATCGAACGGAGTTCGATGGAGAGTCCGTATTGCAGAAAGCAAAAAACCAGCCCTCAGGCTGGTTTCTTTAAATAAGTGGTGCCCGGACTCGGAATCGAACCAAGGACACGGGGATTTTCAATCCCCTGCTCTACCGACTGAGCTATCCGGGCAACGGGGCGCATTAAACCGTAATCCATCCTGTGCGTCAACCAAATTTCTTGATTTCCCTGCTGATTGCTTAACTTTGCGGCAGTTTTGCCGCGAAAGGGGCATTTTGCTGGTTCATCACATCATCCCGTTGTCACCTTCGCGGATTTTCCAGCCGCTGACGGCAGAGATAACGCGGCGCAATCCGGATACGGAGTAACCGCCGATGAGGTCTTCGTCTTCCCGCGGCGAGCCGATCATAATTTCCGCATCGACGCCGTGGCGGTAGGCGCCATGATGGCTGATGACGGTACCAATAAAGCATTTCCCACCGAGCCAGACGGGGATATAGGCCACCGTTTCATAGACGTAGTAAGAGGCGACGCCGCTGTAGTAGTTATCCGCTTCATCTGATGATGTACCGGGCGGGATAGGGCAGATGGGCCCGTCTTCCGCGTGACCTTTTTTATCTTTCAGCAGGTTGCTTTGCATCAGTTCCAGCGATTTGAGTAAATCGTCCCGCTCCTGTGCCGTGAGCGCCGGAGTCAGCGGCCGATCTTTTTCCGGTGAACTTAGCGTCTCCAGCCTGTAGCGATAGCGAATCGTCACGGCGGGACTCCTGTCCGTCGGGCTGAAGGGGCGCAGCAGATACAGGTTGTCTTCGCCGAACTGGCCGTTGTACCACAGTGCATACACCTGGCCGTTGATTCTGACCCACTGGTTCCACTGATTGGCGCCGCGGCCGTTGAGGGAAAACAGCGCCCCGGGTACGCCAGCATCGAAATCATCGTCGTCATCGGTATCGCTATGATCTACGGTATCAAACGTATTATCCCCCCGCCTCAGCACGCCGGTGTAGCTGAAGAGCCCGGTCCCGCCGATATAGCTGTCGATGATTAAATCGCGCTTACCGTCATTATCAAGATCGACCAGCGTGAAGCTGACCTTACCGTTTTCTGAGTCGGCGCTGATATCGGAGTGAAGAAAAGCCTGCCACTCATCGTCGCTGATATCGACCGCGGGTTTGTTGGTCGATACCAGAGAGTCATCCGCGTAGGTCAGCGTAAAATTCGTGACGTGCCCGGTGAGCGGGAACTGCCCGGCAACTTTTTTCAACGCCAGTTCCGGGTTGCTCTTTTGCTCTTTCAGCACCGCGTTATACAGCGCCTTGAGCGCCAGATTATCGGCATCCTTCTGCTGTTTTGGCCGCACCTGACTGACGAACGTGGGCAGCATCCAGGTGCCGCCAGGCGTGATTTCACGACACATACCGGTCGTGTATTTCAGACTCTGCACGAAGGTTCTGCCGTCCCACACCCGCTCTTCACCGTTGACGCAGTCGGCGATGCCGCGCCCTTTGGTGAAAAAGGTGATCACGCCATCGGCATAGCTGGATGCATCGGTGGTGATCGGCTGTGGTTTAGCGAGAGGGGTATTTTCCACCACCCACATTGCGTACCCGTCGTTATATGCGGCGCGCCAGCACAGGGCCTCGATGAGTGAATGGGTTTTATCGAGAGGGGTTGTGGTTATCTGCCGTTCCTGAGGCGGAATATCTTTATTTTGCCAGTCATCACAGCGGCTGTTCAGCAACGGGGTCAGTTCTGGCAGCAGCTTCTGCCGCTGTTTTGCCGTCAGCGGTTCGCTCTGGGCGTTGCGGAGCGTCGGGGCGGCGATAATTTCCGGAGCCGGAATGGCGCTGAGCGTGTTGTCATCGTCGGCATCGCCTTTTCGCACCAGCGCATCTGTGCTGCCCAGGCGCTGCTGAAACTCATCAATCTTCAGAAACACCGCGCTGCTGCCCGCGCTGGAGAGCGGTTTACGCTGGCCGTTAAGGGCAATTTCGATACGATTATCATGCTCCAGCGCCTGAATCAGGGCGGCGGTTTGGCTGCTGTCGAAGCGAAAATGGCTGTCGTCTTTGGCCTCCAGCGTACCGCGATCCTGGTTGTCGATCAGCAGGTTAACCGTGGCGTCCTGGGGAATATCATGATCGGTCTGGGCGAAGGTCACCTGAGCGCTTACGCGCTGTCCGGCGCCCGCATTACGGGTCAACAGGACGCTGATTTCTCCCATGTTGACGCCATAACCTGCGGCCCGACAGGTGCCGGTATTATCGCAGGCGACTTCCCAGTCTTTATGCGCGAAAGAAAAACCCTGAACAGGCGCGGCCAGGAGCGATGCAGGGCATAGCCCCATGATGGCAGCCCATAGGAGAGGACGCATATAAATCCCTGTAGACATATCGATGTAGGGGGAATTATACCCTTCGCACTTCAAGTTGCATCTCTGTTGACAACGGGTGCGGTACCTCATGACCTGCCGTAGGTCATGAGGACACGGCTGCCCTGACGCGTCCTCTTCCGGGGAGAGATGGGCGGCTTAACGTCGGTAAAAGCGCAATCAGGTTAAGGCGCCACCCGCCCGACATTGGGCAAAGCGCAGAATATCTTCTGCCAGGCGTTGGGCGGTATCGACATCGGCCTGACTGCGTTTTATCAGCAGACGGCTCAGGCAGCCTTCAACAATCAGCTCCATCTGTTTGGCCACCATCGCCGGGTCGTCCACTTCCAGCTGGGTCAGCAGTTCGTGGGTATTGGCCAGAGAAGCCTGCTTTTGTTGTTCCGCCAGCTGATGGATAGGGTGCTGGGCATCCGGATAAAAGGTGCAGGCGGCGATAAACAGGCAGCCGGGATAGCGATGGTTGCTCACGCATTGGGTTAATGCGCCGTAGCGCGCCAGCAGCTTTTGCTCCGGCGTGAGCGTGTCGTCGAGCAGCAGCTGACGGCGCCAGGCATCAACCTGATGACTGAGGTAACGCAGCGCATCGTACAGCAGCGCTTCACGATCGGGCCAGAAACGCTTGAGGTCAGCGAGCGGGTAAGAGACGCGTTCGGCGACCATTTCCAGCGTGGTGTTGGCAATACCTTCAATTTCGAGAATTTGTATGGCTTCACCCAGGACATCTTCACGTTGCACGGTCTTCTCCTCCATTTTTCCTCCTAAAGTGTCGTTCACGGTTGCCAATCGTGCAAATGGGCGCTGAATGTCGCCGCATCCATAAACCCGGTGACGCGCTGCGCGGGCTGCTCTTCGCCCTGCCTGTTAAAGAACAGAATGGTCGGCAAGCCGAGCACCTTCAGGTGTTTCAGCAGAGCCACATCCTCGGCGCTGTTCTTCGTCACGTCTATCTGCAACAGAACGGTCTCTTTCAGGGCCTGTTGTACTTCGGTCGTGCTAAAGGTGTATTTTTCGAACTCTTTGCAGGCGACGCACCAGTCGGCGTACAGGTCGAGCATAACCGGTTTACCCTTTGCCTGCGCCAGCGCCTGGTCGAGCTCCGCGACGTTACCGATCTGCGTAAAGGACAGCGGTGACTGCTGCCGGGCTACCGGCTCGCCAAAAGCCCAGTCCTGCAGCGGACGTGCGCTGACCAGCGCCGCACCGAGCATGATGATTTGCACGAGGCGCAGCCAGGGGCGGGATGCGCCGAGCGCGGTAATAAAAGCCCAGCTAAAGAAGGCCACGCCCAGCAGCGACCACAGGCGCAGGCCCCAGGGTTCGCCGACGATACGCTCCAGCAAAAAGACCGGAAGCGCCAGGATCACAAAACCGAATGCGGTCTTCACATGGCTCATCCACGGGCCGCTCTTCGGCAACAGACGGTTGCCAAATACGGTGACCAGGATCAGCGGCAGCCCCATGCCCAGCGCATACAAATACAGCGTGCCGCCGCCGAGCCACAGGTTGCCGCTCTGGGCAATATACAGCAGGATGGCGCTCAGCGGCGCGGTGGTGCAGGGCGAACAGATCAGTCCGGCAATGGCTCCCATCGCAAAGACGCCGCCGGGTGAACCGCCCTGGCGTTTGTTGCTCATCAGCGTCAGGCGGGTTTGCAGCGATGAGGGCAGCTGCAGCGTGAACAGACCAAACATCGACAGCGCCAGCAGGATAAAGACCGCAGACAGGCCAATCAGTACGTACGGATGCTGCAACGCCGCCTGAAACTGCAAACCGGCGGCGGCGACCACCAGTCCCAGCGCGGTATAGGTGAGCGCCATCCCCTGCACGTAGATAAAGGCCAGCAGCAGCGCTCGCCCGGTAGAGAGTCGCTGTTTTCCGCCGAGGACAATACCCGAGATCAGCGGATACATCGGCAGCACGCACGGCGTGAAGGCGATACCGATACCTATCAGCAGCGCCCATAGCGCGGAGAAGGGCAGGCTGGCTGGCGCATTCTCGCCGGCGTCGCTCTTCTCCTGCCGGGCAGGCTGCTCGGGTTTGGTCGCCAGCTCAGGACGCTTTTCAACCGGCAGCGGCGGATTAAATTTGGGTTGCCCGGACGAGGGGAGCGCCGGATGGGCGGGGACCGACTCGCCGTTGGATACGGCCAGTACCGTGCGAAGCGGCACCACTTTTGTCTCCGGCGGATAGCAGAAACCCGCATCGGCGCAGCCCTGATATGTCACGGTGAGCGTTGCGCCTTGTTCCGCCTCGCTCAGCGTGACCGGGATGGTGAGCCGCTGGCGGTAAATCTCACTCTTGCCGTAAAACTCATCCTCATGCCACGTGCCGGGCGGTAGCGCCGATGCGGCGAGGGTGGCATTCGCCGGCGTCAGTTTTATCTGCTGGCGGTAGAGGTAGTAACCCTCTTTGATTTGCCAGGTCAGGTTGACGTCCCGCTGGCTCTGCTGGAAATCAAAGGCAAAAGCCTGGTCTGCGGGAACAAAGTCAGAGCGCCCGGGGGCGTCAAATAAGCCGGCGAAAGCGGATGTGCTGCAGAGCAGCAGAATCAGCGTAATGATGCGTTGAGCCATGAGAGGTAATCAGTGTCTCCGTGAGTGACGGGTAAAACCAGTAATTCGGGGGTTTGATACGGGTGATGGGACTTCAGGCAATCCAGTAACGCCTGCTGGTGAGCCCGGTCGGTTTTCAGCAGCATTTGCACTTCATACTCCTGCTCCAGCTTGCCTTCCCAGTAGTAGAGCGATGTCGCTCCAGGCAGAAGTGTGGCACAGGCGGCGAGCTTTTCGGCCAGTACTTTGGCCGCCAGATCCTGGGCGGTGGCTTCATCCGGCGCGGTACAGAGAACAACAACAGCATCAGGCGTAGTCATCGTGAACCTCGTATCAGCGAAAAGAGGCACTATAGCACGCACGATGAGGGGAATAATGAAACGGGCCAGGAAACTGGCCCGAATTTAAGCAGATTTACAGCATGATGCCGCCGATAATGAAACCCAGAATGACGCACAGGGTGATGGCAATCACCCCTGGGAT
Source organism: Klebsiella sp. X13 (assembly GCF_003323835.1). Classification (NCBI taxonomy): domain Bacteria; kingdom Pseudomonadati; phylum Pseudomonadota; class Gammaproteobacteria; order Enterobacterales; family Enterobacteriaceae; genus Klebsiella; species Klebsiella sp. X13. Next base: position 4,977,169 of record NZ_CP030874.1, on the reverse strand, counting down.
CAGGAACGCATGGTTAAAGACATACTTGCCGATACGCGTTGACCCGGTGTCGTCCATTTCGACCGCCGCCAGCAGCGTAGGATAGGTTGGCAGCACGAACAGCGCGGAGACGGCAGCAAACGAGGCGATGGCGGTCAGCGGGGTGACGCCAAGCAGCAGCGCAGCCGGCATCAGCGCTTTGGTGGTTGCGGCCTGGGAGTAGAGCAGGGTCGCGGCGAAGAACAGCACCACCGCCAGCAGCCACGGATAGTTGTGCAGCAGGTCGCCGGCTACGGTCTGGATGTCGGTGATATGCGCTTTGACGAAGGTATCGCCCAGCCAGGCGACGCCCAGGACGCAGACGCAGGCGCTCATCCCGGATTTAAAGGTGCTGGCGTTGAGCACTTCGCTGGTGTCGATTTTGCAGGTGACGCTAATCAACGTGGCGATGGTCAGCATGAACACCACGATCGCTTCGTTACGCGGCAGCACCGGGTTCTGAATCAGCCCGACGGTATCGCTGATGGCGGTCGCGTAGAACATGACCGCCACGATGCCGATCAGAAACAGCAGCACCGAACGCTTTGCATGAGGTTTCAGCTCGAAAACCTGGCTCCCGCGCAGCTTCACTTCACCTTTTGCCAGACGTTCCTGATAAATCGGATCGTCTTTCAGTTCGCAGCCGAGGAAGTTACAGACCACCGCGGTGATCATTACCGCAATCAGCGTCACCGGAATACAGATGGCCAGCAGCGTCAGATAGCTCACGCCCAGCGGCTCGAGGATCCCGGCAAAAAAGACCACCGCAGCGGAAATCGGCGAGGCGGTAATGGCAATCTGCGAGGCGACGACGGCGATAGAAAGCGGACGGGACGGGCGAATGCCCTGTTCTTTGGCGACCTCGGTAATGACCGGCAGGGTAGAGAACGCGGTATGACCGGTTCCCGCCAGCACGGTCATAAACCAGGTGACCAGCGGAGCAAGGAAGGTAATGTATTTCGGATGGCGTCTGAGCATACGCTCGGCAAGGCTGACCAGATAATCCATGCCTCCGGCCACCTGCATTGCGGCAATAGCGGCGATAACCGCCATGATGATTTCAATGACGTCGAAGGGAATCGCGCCAGGTTTGATTTGAAAGAGGAGCGTCAGGACGAGGACGCCCAGACCACCGGCAAAGCCGATGCCGATACCGCCGAGCCTGGCTCCCAGGTAAATCGCCAGCAGGACAATCACGAGTTCTGCACCAAACATATACGCCTTCCTTGTTTTTTAACAAGTTGATATTGAATTGTTGTGATTTAGTAAACCTAAAAATGCAAAAAAGGCATGTCATTGCTGACATGCCTCTGGGTAGTTTAACCTGAAAGCTTACTGTTCGCTTTCATCGGTATAACGCTTCGCTTTATAGGCCGGATGCATCAGGTTTTGTGGCGAGAAAATATCGTCCAGTTCCGCTTCGGTCAGTAATCCACGCTCCAGAACCACTTCCCTTACGCTCTTGCCGGTTTCGGCGCAAATCTTGCCGACAATATCGCCATTGTGGTGGCCGATAAACGGGTTGAGATAGGTGACGATACCGATGGAGTTATACACATAGCCTTCGCACACCGCTTTGTTGGCGGTAATGCCGTTAATGCATTTTTCCAGCAGGTTGTAGCAGGCGTTAGTCAGGATGTGGATAGATTCAAACATCGCCTGGCCAATAACCGGCTCCATGACGTTCAGCTGCAGCTGACCGGCTTCCGAGGCCATGGTCACCGTGGTGTCGTTGCCAATGACCTTGAAGCAGACCTGGTTGACCACTTCCGGGACGACCGGGTTAACTTTCGCCGGCATGATCGATGAACCCGCCTGCAGCTCTGGCAGGTTGATTTCGTTCAGACCCGCGCGCGGGCCGGAAGAGAGCAGGCGCAGGTCGTTACAGATTTTGGACAGTTTCACCGCCAGACGCTTCAGCGAGCTGTGTACCATCACGTAGGCGCCGCAGTCGGAGGTGGCTTCAATCAGATCTTCCGCCGGAACCACCGGCAGGCCGCTGACTTCCGCCAGTTTTTGTACCGCCAGCTGCTGGTAGCCATCCGGTGTATTCAGGCGCGTACCGATGGCGGTGGCGCCGAGGTTAACTTCGAGCAGCAGTTCTCCGGTACGCAGAATGCTTTTGATTTCTTCATTCAGCAGCACATTAAACGCGTGGAACTCCTGGCCGAGCGTCATCGGCACGGCGTCCTGCAGCTGGGTACGCCCCATTTTCAGGACATCCTGGAATTCGACGGCTTTATTCTGGAAACCGTCACCCAGCTGGTTGATGGCGTCGGTTAATTTCAGCAGGGACGCATAAACCGCGATACGGAAACCGGTCGGGTAGGCATCGTTGGTGGACTGGCATTTGTTAACGTGGTCGTTCGGGTTCAGGTACTGGTATTCACCTTTCTGATGACCCATCAGCTCAAGGCCAATGTTGGCCAGCACTTCGTTGGTGTTCATGTTGACGGAAGTGCCTGCACCGCCCTGGAACACATCAACCGGGAACTGGTCCATGCATTTACCGTTATTCAGAACTTCATCGCATGCGGCAATAATGGTGTTCGCGACGCTTTTAGGAATGGTTTGCAGTTCCTTGTTGGCCATCGCGGCGGCCTTTTTGACCATCACCATGCCGCGCACGAACTCAGGGATATCGCTGATTTTGCTATTGCTGATGTAGAAGTTTTCAATCGCTCTCAGAGTATGAACACCATAGTAGGCGTCAGCTGGAACTTCCCTGGTACCCAACAGGTCTTCTTCGATACGAATGTTGTTTAACATGTGAACCTTCTTTTTCAAGCTGCCAATGAATTCACCAAATACGCAGAATTTATGGGATTTTGCGCATTTTCTTGCCGAAGATTATTTCCTTAATCGGCCCGGTGCCCACGATCATATGCTGATGATAGCGAATGTCAGCAACCTTGATCACTTATTATGTCGAGAAGGGTATAAGAATTATTAATCTGTGAAATGAGTCACCGCTTTGCCGTTCTTGAAAAAAATAAGCGCTTCTGCCGATTGAAATGCGCTGTTTTAGCCCAATATTGATGTGATGCGAAAAGCACACCGATGACTGCGGGGGCCGATAGTGAACCCCGCTAATGAAGGAGACGCCAGTGCGTTGGATTCCGTTTATTGCCATTTTTTTATACGTTTACATTGAGATATCGATCTTTATCCAGGTGGCTCACGTGCTTGGCGTTCTGTTGACGCTGATTCTGGTGATCTTTAGCTCGGTGGTCGGTATGTCGCTGGTGCGCAACCAGGGCTTTAAAAACTTTATGCTGATGCAGCAGAAAATGGCGGCTGGTGAAAGCCCGGCTGCAGAAATGATTAAAAGCGTATCGCTGATTATTGCCGGTCTGCTGCTCTTGCTGCCGGGGTTCTTTACCGATTTCCTCGGCCTGCTGCTCCTGCTGCCGCCGGTGCAAAAACACCTGACCCTGAAGCTGATGCCGCACCTGCGCTTTAGCCGGATGCCCGGCGGTGGTTTTAGCGCCGGAACCGGAGGCGGTGAGACCTTTGACGGGGAGTACCAGCGCAAAGATGAAGAGCGCGACCGTCTGGATCACAAAGACGACCGCTAAGCCATCAGCCCCGGCATGGCCGGTCTGATACGGTAATAAAGATGATGAGCCGGATATGCGTTGCGCTATCCGGCTTTTTTTATGCGATGTTTCATTTCCGATGAGGGGAGGGCAGTGCTGCCGCACGGCGCTTTGGCAGCCACAGCGCGGCCATAACCAGCAGGGCGTACAGGCTTTTCCAGCCGACCATCGCCAGTAACAACAGGCAGAGCAGGCTCCCGATGAACGCCAGAACCCGATAGCGCCCCCGCAGCAACCGGCAGCCCGCCAGCATGCACAGCAGATAAATCATAATAAAGATGCCGTTGGCATAGACGATCAGCGCATCAAGGTCGATATCCAGCCAGTAGATGCCTAGCGTGCTGATGACACAGCAGCCCAGCACCACGTTGAGCGCATTGCGTGGGATTTGCTGCGGCGAGAGGCGGGCGAGGTAGCTTTCTGGCTTGTATTGCGCCTGCGACCAGACCAGACGGGCAAAGCTCTGAATATAGATATTGAGGCTGGCGAAGCAGGCAAGATAGCCAATGACGCAGGCGATCCACAGCGCCTGCACGCCAAACAGACGCACCACGATATTGGGCAGCGATGCGGCGGCGGCCATATCGCTGCCGAAGGCGTGAAAATGCAGGACCAGTACGGTACAGGCCCAGTAAACGGAGCCCGCCAGCAGCAGACCGATCATTAGCGCACGGGGGAAATCGCGCTCCGGGCGTTTAAATTCCGATGCCAGGTGGGCGAAGGCTTCAAGGCCGACGAAACACCAGAACATCACCGACAGGGCGGCAAAAAGCCGGGAGCGATCGATATCTTCCGGCGCCGGAAAGGGAATTTGCGCCGGGCTAATCCCGCCGCGCCACCAGATAGCGGCGATCAGCGCGACGATCAGAACCGCTACCAGCGTTTGTAGATTCGCGCTGGAGCTTGCGCCCCGCGACCCGACCCACCAGACGATGGCCAGCGTACCCAGCTCCGCGAGCAGCAGCTGGCTGTCGTGCCAGCCAAACAACGCCTGACCGAAGCCGGTGGCGATATGCAGCGCCGCCGGTAGCCCAACCGGAATGACCGACAGGAACAGCCAGCCGGTGACGCGTTCCATATGGCCACCAAACGCCATATTGACGAAGTGCGCCACGCCGCCCGCGCTGGGGAAGTGGCGACCAAGAACGGCAAAGACGATCGCGATCGGGAAGACCAGCAGAATGAGCGCGGGCCACGCCCACAGGCTGTTATCTCCCGCAACCAGCGCGGCAAGAGCGGGAACGGCGAAAACGCCGGTGCCAAGTAGCGACGTAGAAAGCAGCCCCACTCCCTGAGCCAGACCTAACTCCTGTTTTAAACCACTCATGATGCCATCCTGCCGTGACAAAAGATCGATGGTATCACAATCGTTTTTGCTTATGACGGTGGCAGACCTGCATCTGTTTCTGTGCGTTAGCGCACGCGGAAAATTTTTTTTTAACTTCCCCCCTTGAAGCGCGAAAACCCACCCCCATCTCTCAGGCACTAGCCGGAAAACCGTATACGGGCCGGTGTCACCCATAACTGATAATGACTTTCTCAAAGGAGAGCTATCAATGAGTATTCGTCCGTTACATGATCGTGTGATCGTCAAACGTAAAGAAGTTGAAACCAAATCTGCAGGCGGCATCGTTCTGACCGGTTCTGCGGCAGCCAAATCAACTCGTGGCGAAATCATCGCTGTCGGTAAGGGCCGCATCCTGGAAAACGGAACTGTGCAGCCGCTGGACGTTAAAGTTGGCGACATCGTTATTTTCAACGACGGCTACGGTGTGAAATCTGAAAAAATCGACAATGAAGAAGTGCTGATCATGTCTGAAAGCGACATTCTGGCAATTGTTGAAGCGTAATTCGCGCGCGAAACTGAACGAATTTGAGGAATAGAAAAAATGGCAGCTAAAGACGTAAAATTCGGTAACGACGCTCGTGTAAAAATGCTGCGCGGCGTGAACGTACTGGCAGATGCAGTGAAAGTGACCCTGGGCCCGAAAGGCCGTAACGTGGTTCTGGATAAATCTTTCGGTGCACCGACCATCACCAAAGATGGTGTTTCCGTAGCGCGTGAAATCGAGCTGGAAGACAAGTTCGAAAACATGGGTGCGCAGATGGTGAAAGAAGTTGCCTCTAAAGCGAACGACGCTGCAGGCGACGGTACCACCACCGCAACCGTACTGGCTCAGGCTATCATCGCAGAAGGCCTGAAAGCCGTTGCTGCTGGCATGAACCCGATGGATCTGAAACGCGGTATCGACAAAGCTGTCGTGGCTGCCGTTGAAGAACTGAAAACGCTCTCCGTACCGTGCTCCGACTCTAAAGCTATTGCTCAGGTTGGTACCATCTCCGCTAACTCCGATGAAACCGTAGGTAAACTGATCGCGGAAGCGATGGACAAAGTCGGTAAAGAAGGCGTTATCACAGTTGAAGACGGTACCGGTCTGGAAGACGAACTGGACGTCGTTGAAGGTATGCAGTTCGACCGCGGCTACCTCTCCCCGTATTTCATCAACAAGCCGGAAACTGGCGCTGTTGAACTGGAAAGCCCGTTCATCCTGCTGGCTGACAAAAAAGTCTCCAACATCCGCGAAATGTTGCCGGTTCTGGAAGCCGTTGCGAAAGCAGGCAAGCCGCTGGTTATCATCGCTGAAGACGTTGAAGGCGAAGCGCTGGCAACTCTGGTGGTCAACACCATGCGCGGTATCGTGAAAGTCGCTGCTGTTAAAGCACCGGGCTTCGGCGACCGTCGTAAAGCTATGCTGCAGGACATCGCTACCCTGACTGGCGGTACCGTTATCTCAGAAGAGATCGGTATGGAGCTGGAAAAAGCGACTCTGGAAGACCTGGGTCAGGCAAAACGCGTTGTGATCAACAAAGACACCACCACCATCATCGATGGCGTGGGTGAAGAAGGCGCAATTCAGGGCCGCGTTGCTCAGATCCGTAAGCAGATCGAAGAAGCGACTTCCGACTACGACCGTGAAAAACTGCAGGAGCGCGTAGCGAAACTGGCTGGCGGCGTTGCGGTAATCAAAGTCGGTGCAGCTACCGAAGTTGAAATGAAAGAGAAAAAAGCGCGCGTTGACGATGCTCTGCACGCAACCCGTGCTGCGGTAGAAGAAGGTGTTGTTGCTGGTGGTGGTGTTGCGCTGGTTCGCGTTGCCGCTAAACTGGCTGGCCTGACCGCTCAGAACGAAGATCAGAACGTCGGTATCAAAGTTGCGCTGCGCGCGATGGAAGCTCCGCTGCGTCAGATCGTGTCCAACGCCGGCGAAGAGCCGTCTGTTGTTGCTAACAACGTGAAAGCGGGTGAAGGCAACTACGGTTATAACGCGGCAACTGAAGAATACGGCAACATGATCGACTTCGGTATCCTGGACCCGACTAAAGTGACTCGTTCTGCTCTGCAGTACGCTGCATCCGTTGCTGGTCTGATGATCACCACCGAGTGCATGGTGACCGACCTGCCGAAAAGCGACGCAGCCGATTTAGGCGCTGCTGGCGGCATGGGTGGCATGGGCGGTATGGGCGGCATGATGTAATCGTGCGCTATACCCCTTAGAAACAAAGAAACCCCCGGGCAGAAATGCTCGGGGGTTTTTCTTTTTCTCATCTTTTTAGTATAAGGTGTACATCCGGGCCAGCGCGTCCAGCTCATTGATCATGGGGAATAACATGCAGGTAAGATATTTAGCAGGGATTGTCGGCGCAGCATTATTGTTAGCGGGTTGCAGTTCCAGCAACGAACTGAGCTCAGGCGGACAGAGCGTACGCTTTGTTGAAGATAAGCCGGGTGCGGATTGCCAGCTGTTGGGGACCGCGACGGGCAAGCAGAGCAACTGGCTGTCCGGGCAAAACGGTGATGAAGGCGGCTCCATGCGTGGTGCAGCTAACGCGCTGCGCAACCAGGCCGCGGCGATGGGCGGCAACGTGATTTATGGCGTGAGCAGCCCGACGCAGAACCTGCTGTCGAGCTTTGTGCCAACCGATAGCGAAATGAACGGCCAGGTCTATAAGTGCCCGAACTGATGTGATTCCGGGCCTCTTCCGACGAGGGTAAGAGAGGCTCGGGCGATCTCCGCGCGTTCAGTCAGGCTGTGAATCGGAGGTCTGCCAGCTTTTCCCCGGCAGACCTTTTCACGAATGTTGTTTTAAGCCCAAATCCAGCGGCGTCTTACTTGGCTCACCGCCGATTTCCCGTGCCAGTCTTGGTACCATATAACCTGAAACCAACGTCAGCAGTTCGCGCATAATGGCCCGGGCCTCTTCATCTTCGACCATAAAATGGGCCGCGCCCTGGACTTTATCCAGCACGTGCAGGTAATAAGGCATGACGCCAGCATCGAACAGGGCATTGCTCAGAGCGGCCAGCGTGTGTGCATTGTCGTTGACGCCGCGCAGCAGAACGCTTTGATTCAACAGCGTGACACCGGCTTGACGCAAGCGCGCCATCGCAGCGCGGAAATCGGCATCAATTTCATTGGCGTGGTTAATATGATTGACCAGCAGCACCTGCAGCGATGAGCTGGCAAAGCGTGCGGCCAGCGCATCGGTAATCCGCGCCGGGATGACGACAGGCAGGCGGCTGTGAATGCGCAGACGCTTAATATGCGGGATAGCTTCCAGCTGGGTGAGCAGCCAGTCCAGCTCATGGTCTTTCGCCATCAGCGGGTCGCCGCCGGAAAAAATAATTTCATCGAGCTGCGGATGCGCGGCAATGTACTCCAGCGCCGCCTGCCAGTTACGCTTATTGCCTTGATTTTCGGCATAAGGGAAGTGTCTGCGGAAGCAATAGCGGCAATTTACCGCGCAGCCGCCCTTGACCAGCAGCAGCGCCCGGTTGCGGTATTTATGCAGCAGACCGGGTACCACGCTGTGCTGTTCTTCCAGCGGATCGGTGGAAAAACCCGGTGCTGAAATAAACTCATCTTGCGAGGTAAGTACCTGACGAAGCAGGGGATCGTTGGGATTCCCCTGCTCCATACGGGCGATAAATGCCCGCGGCACGCGCAGGGCGAAGAGGCGTTTTGCCTCGCGTCCCGCCAGCAGGTTCGCGTCAGCGTCTACATTTAAAAGATGCAGCAGTTCATCGGGACTGGTCACAACATCTGCAAGTTGCGTTAACCAATCTTCTCTGGATGGGGTATTTAGGGTTACAATATGCGCCATTTTGTGGCTTAGCTACCAATTAACAAATTTAGAGGGCCTTATGGCGACTTACTATAGCAACGATTTTCGTGCCGGTCTTAAAATCATGATGGACGGCGAACCTTATGCCGTTGAAGCCAGTGAATTCGTAAAACCAGGCAAAGGCCAGGCTTTTGCCCGCGTTAAGCTGCGCCGTCTGCTGACCGGGACTCGCGTAGAGAAAACCTTCAAATCTACCGATTCCGCCGAAGGCGCAGACGTTGTTGATATGAACCTGACCTACCTGTACAACGACGGTGAGTTCTATCACTTCATGAACAACTCCACTTTCGAGCAGCTGGCTGCCGATGCGAAAGCCGTAGGCGATAACGCAAAATGGCTGCTGGATCAGGCTGAGTGCATCGTGACCCTGTGGAACGGCCAGCCTATCTCCGTCACTCCGCCGAACTTCGTTGAGCTGGAAATCGTGGAAACCGATCCGGGCCTGAAAGGCGATACCGCAGGTACCGGCGGTAAACCGGCGACGCTGTCTACTGGCGCAGTGGTTAAAGTTCCGCTGTTCGTTCAGATTGGCGAAGTCATCAAAGTGGATACCCGCTCTGGCGAATACGTATCCCGCGTGAAGTAATTCATGCCATAGAGGGTTGGCGCAGCAGCGTGCTGCGCCTGCTATAGCCGTTAAGGAAATAGCCGTTAGGGAAACCGCAGGTCATTAACCGCAGGCAGGGAAGATGAACAACGCGATAAAACTTCTGCTGGTGTTCTCTCTGAGCGCAACGTTGCTTACCGGATGCAATACCGCCCGTGGCGTTGGCGAAGACATCCAGGGGCTGGGGCATGCGATTTCGCGTGCGGTCAGCTAAGCGCCTTTTTGGCCGATCTTTTGCTTTGATCACCGCTTCGCTGTACCGTTTCGCTTACACCTTCCGCTAATTCTCTCCTTTTCTCTTAAAAAACGCTGAGATTCCGCCATCCTGGGTCAGGTTGTCTATGCTTATAGGGCACGATAACTAAAACTGGTAATAAGGATGACATTATGGTGAAAAAAGCAATTGCAGCGTTCTTTACGGTTTTGGCCCTCTCTTCTGTGCTGACCGCATGTAATACAACACGTGGTGTGGGTCAGGATATTTCAGAAGGCGGCAGTGCCATTTCTGGGGCTGCGACAAAAGCTCAGCAATAGACCCTGACGGTACGGTGACTGGCCGTACCGTTCTTTCCATCGTCCCTGCTGCTGGTTATAATCTCCGTGCTTTCATCCACACCTTACGGGACGACCTGTAAGCGTATCGCATTCGGGGACGGCCCCATCAAGGGGGTTTTGTGTCCTGGTTTATCTTGTTTATCGCCGGTCTGCTGGAAGTGGTCTGGGCGGTTGGTCTGAAATACACCCACGGTTTTAGTCGCCTGGTGCCAAGCGTGATCACGATTGTGGCTATGGTACTTAGCATGGCGCTGCTGTCATGGGCGATGAAAACGCTGCCTGTCGGCACCGCCTATGCGGTGTGGACGGGAATTGGCGCAGTAGGCGCGGCGATCACCGGGATCGTCCTGCTGGGCGAGTCCGCCAGCGCCATGCGTATTGCCAGCCTGGCGTGTATCGTTGTCGGTATTATCGGGCTGAAAATCAGCGCGCACTGACTAATAGCGCTGGTTAACCCAGATAAGTTTGCTGACGTCGAAGCCCTGTCGGGTGGCGATGTCCAGCATCTGCTGTTTCACTTCCGGTGAGACTTTCGGCGAGCGGGCCAGTAGCCAGAGATAATCGCGGTCTGGCCCGCAGACCAGCGCGTAGCGATAATCTTTATCCAGGGCGATCACGTTGTAGCCGCCGTAGAAAGGGCCGAAAAAGGAGACTTTCAGCGCTGCTCGGGTCGGCTGGCCGGTGAAGTAGGCCACGCCATCGGTTTTCTGCCACATGCCCCGGTCGGGGTTATAGCCTTTGTTTACCACATCTAGTCCGCCATCATCGCGCAGGCTGTAGGTGGCGGTCACTTTTTCAAGACCACTTTCAAACTGATGGTCGAAGCGGGCTATTTCATACCAGGTGCCGAGATAGCGCTGGGTATCAAATGGACTGACCACCGTTACGCCTGGTGGCGGCGTTGGCGTGCTACAGGCAACAAGCAGAAACGAGGCGGCAACAACCGCAATAACAGGCAGCACACGCATAGCATTTTCCTTGCTGGCTTTTTAGCTAAGTGTAGATTCTGTCTGGAGAAAAGTGGGGATATTTTCTGCAAAAGAGAGCCCGATAACAGAATGCTACCGGGCTTCAGGGAGGTTAAATGAATAACACGCCAATCAGCGTCACAACGGTCAGGATCGCGGCCAGGCCGTAGAAGACCCACTTACCATTCGGAACGTGAATTTTCAGGTCGTGCATGGCGTGATGGATGCGGTGTAGCCCGCACCACAGCGGCAGGACGATCATCAGGAAGATAAAGGCGCGGCCCACAAAGCTCTGGGCAAAGCCCAGCACGCGTTCGTAGCTGAATGCATCGCCTGGCGCCAGGCCTAGCGGCAGCAGAATACCGACCAGTAGCACCATGACCGGAGCGACAATCGCGCCCCACATGCCACCTGCGCCAAACAGCCCCCAGAATACCGGTTCATCGGAACGTTTCGGGTTGGGATTGATCATTTCAGCCTCCTTACCAGAACAGGGCAACAAACAGGATCACCACGGTCACCAGCGCGGTCACCACCCAAAGCCCTTTAATCACCGGCTCTGGCCCCATTTTTTCACCCTTAATAATGATATTGGCGGCTTTCGGCGCCAGCTCAAACCAGGTTTTTGTGTGCAGCAGGGCGGCACACAGGGTGATAAGGTTCAGGACCACCACCACCGGGTTTTGCAGGAAGCCCACATAGCCAGCCCAGCTTTCTGCGCCATGCTTCAGGGCAAACAGACCGTAAATCAGCACGATACTGAACCATACCGTTGGCACTGCGGTTCCTTCACGCACCATATAGAAGCGATAAAACGGCAGTTTTTTCCACCAGGTGGACGTCATCGGCCGCACGTAGGGTTTGCGTTTAGTCGTCATCATGCACTCCTTAGCGTGGTTTCAGGGTCGCGATAAGAAAGTCTTTCGAGCTTTCTACCTTGCCCTGCTGAATGGCGGCTGCCGGATCGACATGCTTCGGACAGACTTCCGAGCAATAGCCCACGAAGGTACAGGTCCAGACGCCGTTCTGACCGTTAAGCTGCGCCATGCGCTCCTTCTTGCCGTGGTCGCGACTGTCTTCGTTGTAGCGATGGGCGAGGGTGATGGCCGCCGGGCCGATAAACTCCGGATTAAGACCAAACTGCGGGCAGGCGGCGTAGCACAGGCCGCAGTTGATACAGCCGGAGAACTGATGGTATTTGGCCATTTGCGCCGGAGTTTGCTTGTTTGGCCCCTGATCCGGTGTGCGCGGGTTGCCAATAATATAGGGCTTAATGGCCTCCAGGCTCTCGATAAAGTGGGTCATATCGACCACCAGATCGCGCTCAATCGGGAAGTTGGCCAGCGCCTCAACCTTAATGCCCTTGGTGTATTCGCGCAGGAAAGTTTTACAGGCCAGTTTCGGCACTTTATTGACCATCATCCCACAGGAACCGCAGATCGCCATGCGGCAGGACCAGCGATAGCTGAGGTCCGGCGCAAGGTTATCTTTGATGTAACCCAGCGCGTCGAGCAGCGAGGTTTGCTCATCATAAGGCACTTCATAGAACGCGCTGTGCGGTGCGGCGTCCACTTCCGGGTTGTAGCGCACCACTTCAATTTTGAGGTTCTTCATCTCAGCCATTTGCCGTCTCCTTCTTCTCGGCTGCTTCCGCTTCTGCGCCATATACGCGTTTCGCCGGCGGCAGAGTGGTGATTTTCACCTCGCCGTACTCCAGGCGTGTGGTGCCATCTGCATCGCGGAAAGCCAGCGTATGTTTGAGGAAATTGACATCATCACGTTCGGTGCAGCCTTCATCCAGGCGCTGGTGCGCGCCGCGTGACTCTTTACGTGCAATAGCGGAGTGCGCCATACATTCGGCAACGTTCAGGCCATGGCCCAGTTCGATGGTGTAGAGCAGGTCGGTGTTGAAGACGCTGGAGTTGTCGGTAATGCGCACGCGCTTAAAGCGCTCCTGCAACTCCGCCAGCTTATCGATGGTTTTCTGCATCAGTTCCGGCGTGCGATAGATACCGCAGCCTTCTTCCATCGACAGCCCCATTTCATCGCGAATTTTCGCCCAGTTCTCGTTACCTTCCTGATTAACGAGATCTTTCAGCCGTTTTTCTACATCGGCGGCCTGCGCGTCCAGCGCCGCAACGTTCATTTCACCGGCTTGTGCGGCGCGCTTCATCGCTTGTTCACCGGCGAGGCGGCCAAATACCACCAGTTCTGCCAGCGAGTTGGAGCCGAGGCGGTTGGCGCCATGCAGGCCGACGGAAGAACATTCGCCAACCGCGAACAGGCCTTTAATCCGCGTTTCACACTGCTGGTCGGTTTCAATGCCGCCCATCGTGTAGTGGGCGGTCGGACGGACCGGAATCGGCTCTTTCACCGGGTCAACGCCGACATAGGCTTTGGCCAGCTCGCAGATAAACGGCAGGCGTTCAAGCAGCTTTTTCTCACCGAGATGCCGCAGGTCGAGATAGACCACGTCGCCGCGCGGCGTCGGGATGGTGTTACCTTTACGCCATTCGTGCCAGAAGGCCTGGGAGACTTTGTCGCGCGGACCGAGCTCCATATATTTGTTTTTAGGCTCACCCAGCGGCGTTTCCGGACCCATGCCGTAATCCTGCAGATAGCGGTAGCCATTTTTGTTAACCAGAATACCGCCTTCACCGCGACAGCCTTCCGTCATCAGAATACCGGAGCCGGGCAGGCCGGTTGGGTGATACTGAACAAACTCCATATCGCGCAGCGGTACGCCGTGGCTCAGCGCCATGCCCATCCCGTCGCCGGTAACGATGCCGCCGTTGGTGTTGTAGCGATAAACACGTCCCGCGCCGCCGGTCGCCATAACCACCGCATTTGCGCGGATTTGGACCAGCGAACCTTCCATCATATTCATCGCCACCAGGCCACGGGCCTGACCATCGTCGACCAGAATGTCGAGGACGAAGTGTTCATCGAAGCGTTGGATTTGGGGGAACTGGAGGGAGGTCTGGAACAGGGTATGCAGCATATGGAAGCCGGTCTTATCGGCGGCAAACCACGTACGTTCGATTTTCATCCCCCCGAAGCGGCGCACGTTGACGCTACCGTCCGGACGGCGGCTCCACGGACATCCCCACTGCTCAAGCTGGGTCATTTCCGTGGGGCAGTGGTGGACAAAGTAATCGACGACATCCTGCTCGCAGAGCCAGTCGCCACCGGCGACGGTGTCGTGAAAATGGTACTCAAAGCTGTCATGATCCTGTGCAACGGCAGCAGAACCTCCCTCGGCCGCAACGGTATGGCTGCGCATGGGATAGACTTTTGAAATCAGTGCGATTTTGGCATGTGGATTTGCCTGCGCCGCGGCAATAGCGGCGCGAAGACCAGCTCCGCCAGCGCCAATAACAGCAAGATCGGCTTGAAAAGTTTGCACGACATTCCTCCAGTTTTTGTATATTTCGCCGCCGGACTGGCGAAAAAGTATCACTGCTCCTTTATAGGTAAAGGAGTATAGCCGTAGGGTTGATGGGGAAAATTGATGTGTTCGATTTTTTTGTCAATATGTGCGCCGGTTTATCAGTTCTGGTGATGAATTCTCTTCGGCAACACCTTTCCCGTCGGTCACAGGGGGGGCGGTTCGCACAAAATTTGTTTCACCCGACGGTTACGAGTAGACTTCGTGCCCTTGTATGAAATCGGAGAAAGTAACATGAGCGAGACGGCAACCTGGCAGCCGAGCGCGTCCATTCCAAACCTGTTGAAACGCGCGGCGATAATGGCGGAAATTCGCCGTTTCTTTAGCGATCGCGGCGTGCTGGAGGTGGAGACGCCTTGCATGAGTCAGGCAACCGTGACGGATATTCACATGTTTCCGTTCCAGACCCGTTTCGTCGGCCCTGGCTATTCGCAGGGGATGGATCTCTATCTGATGACCAGCCCGGAATACCATATGAAGCGCCTGCTGGCCGCGGGCTGTGGCCCGGTGTTCCAGCTGTGTCGTAGCTTCCGCAATGAAGAGATGGGGCGTCACCACAATCCGGAATTCACGATGCTGGAGTGGTATCGTCCGTGCTATGACATGTATCGGCTGATTAACGAAGTCGATGACTTGCTTCAGCAGGTGCTGGAGTGCCAGCCGGCGGAAAGCCTCTCGTATCAGCAGGCGTTCCTGCGTCATCTTGAGCTTGATCCGCTGTCGGCCGATAAGACGCAGCTGCGTGAAGCGGCGGCGAAGCTCGATCTGAGCAACATTGCCGATACGGAAGAAGACCGGGATACCTTGCTGCAGCTGCTGTTTACCATGGGCGTCGAGCCGCATATTGGTAAAGATCGCCCGACCTTTGTCTATCACTTCCCGGCCAGTCAGGCGTCTCTGGCGCAAATCAGCACTGAAGATCATCGCGTGGCGGAGCGCTTTGAGGTCTATTACAAGGGTATTGAGCTGGCGAATGGTTTCCACGAGCTGACCGACGCGCGTGAACAGCAGCAGCGTTTCGAGCAGGATAACCGCAAACGAGCGGCTCGCGGCCTGCCGCAGCAGCCTATCGATCGGAATCTGCTTGATGCGCTGGCCGCCGGACTGCCGGACTGTTCCGGCGTGGCGCTGGGGGTCGATCGCGTGGTGATGCTGGCGCTGGGCGCCGAAAGCATCGGCGAAGTGATTGCCTTTACCGTCGATCGCGCCTGATTTGCCCGGCCGCTTCCCTTACCGAACGGGCTAAGGGAAGCGTGGTGATGGGGGAACGGATATCGCGCCGTACCGGCGCGATGGGTCTTACAGACTCCCCGCCGTGCGGCTGGATTTCCCGGCCGACGTCAGCGCCCGACTGCTTTTTCTGCCATCAATGCTTTCCAGACGCATCTGGAACGGCGGGAACGGCATATCGATACCGTGTTCGCGGTAGCCGGCCAGAATTAGCTGGTGGAGTTCGTGACGCAGCGGCATGCGATGCCCCATTTCGGCGGCGTAGATACGCAGCTCGAAAATCTGAATCCCCTGCTGCAGGTCGACGAGGAACGCTTCCGGTGCCGGCGTATCGATTACCAGTGAACAGCGGTGGGCGGCGGCGATCAGGATCTGCGTGACCTCTTCGGTGTTGGCATCCGCCGGTGCCGGGATGGTTAACACCACGCGAGTGACCGAGTCAGAGAGCGACCAGTTGATAAACTGCTCGGTGATGAAGGCCTTGTTAGGCACGATAATCTCTTTACGGTCCCAGTCGCTGATGGTGGTTGCGCGGGTATTGATGCGGGTGACGCTGCCGGTCAGATCGCGGATCGTGACCGTATCGCCAATACGTATCGGCTTTTCAAACAGGATGATCAGGCCGGAGATAAAGTTGGCGAAGATCTCCTGGAGACCAAAGCCCAGCCCCACGCCGAGGGCGGCGACCAGCCACTGCAGCTTGGCCCATTCAATCCCAATCATCGAGAAGCCCATCAGGCCGCCAATCAGCATCAGCAGATATTTGGTGATGGTGGTGATGGCATACCCGGTCCCCGGGGTGAGATCGAGGTGCTGCAGAATCGCCAGCTCCAGCAGCGCCGGTAAGTTTCGCACCAGCTGGGTGGTGATAATCAGCACCAGAATGGCAATCAGCACGGCGCCGAGGGTAATCGGCTCCAGACTTTCAACGCCCTGCACCGTCGAGGTGACATCCCACAACGAGATATTTTCGAGGAAGCCGAAGGCGGAGTGAATTTCTGACCACAGGACGATGACTGAGACCAGCGCGATCAGCATCAGCAGCGAACGGACCAGGCGCAGGGACTGCGTACTGATCGCATCGAGATCGATTTCACTCACTTCGTTCTCTGCGGAACCCTCAGGACTGCTGGAGTGGGCGACGTCATCTTCCCCGCGAGCACGCTGAGCGAGAATTTCCGCCCGTCGATGTTTCGCGCGGTCGAAGGCCAGCCGGCGGCGCTGGATCAGCATCCAGCGGCGAATGATGTGGTAGACCACCAGCAGCAGGAACCAGATAGCAACGGAGGTTTCCAGCCTTGCCAGCAGCGCCTGGGCGGTGGCCAGATAGCCGATCGCCGCCGCCAGCATGGCGATTAACGGCGCGCCGAGCAGCAGGTTCCACAGCATGCGGTTAACCATATTATCGCCGTTCCCGGCTTTATCGAGATAAAGCGGGATCCCGGCGTGCTTCAGGCTCAGGGTGACCAGCGCCAGCGCCCCGCAAATCAGCAGGAAGCAGAGGCGGCCGAGCGAAGCGGAAAACTCCCGGTCATTAAGATTATCAAACATGATCAGCGCGATAATCAGCGGCACGATCAGGCCGATGCTCATCAGGTAGTAGCGCATGGCTTTGCTGACGCGACTGCGCGGCCAGCCGAAATGCGCGATAAACAGGCCGTTCGGACGTGCAAAGGTGGCGCAAACCATCACCACCCACAGCAGCGGTACCGTGGCAGTGACGCTTTCGCCGATCGCCACCGCCAGCGGGAAGGGCCAAGCCGATTGCAGACCGTAGCCCAGCGTCATCCACAGTACGGGGAGGGGAGAGGCCACCAGAATCGACCAGAACACCGTGCGCAGCGTGAGCCAGAAATGATCCTGCGTGACTTTGCCGACGCGGGCGCTGGAGCGTTCGAGGAAACGGGTAAAATGACGGCGCGAGCTGATGCTGAAGCCCACCAGGATCAGCGCGCCAAACAGCGGCAGCAGCGTCTCCTTGCTGGTTAACATCATGGCGCTGGCTTTGCCAAGCTGGCTGACGGTATCGAGAGAGACCAGGCGGCGCAGGTCGTGGACGATTTCCAGCGGCCACGAAAAACCGATCGGGCTGACGTCTGACGTCCAGAACAGATAGCGGTGCGTTGCCTCATTGATCTCTTTCAGCGCATCTTCCAGCTGACCGTTGGAGACTTTCAGCTTGGTCAGCTCCAGAATCAGCGTATCGCCGCCCTGGAGCAGCGAATTAAGCAACTCAGTTTGCGTGCGCAGCTGCGCTTCCAGAATGCGGCTTTGTTCGCTGGTGAGCGGCTCGCCGTCCGCCTGGCGAATCAGACGCAGCTGCGGCTGGCTGCTGAGCAGATCCTCATAATGCAGACGCTGCACCCGTAGCTGCGCCATCTCGGTATCCAGCTGCTGCGGCTTCGGCGTTTCCGGCAGACGGGCTACCTGGGCACGCAGGGCTTCGCCCAGCAGGTTGGAGGATCCCAGCCATTGCGACTGTTCGCGCAGGGTATTCAGCGCCTGGCGCACCTGCAGCGTCTGGTTGGCCGCCTGACGCTGCTGCGAGGCCACCAGATCCATACGCTGGGCCTGCTGGTTCAGCGCCTGTGACAGCTCACGGTTGACTTTAAACTGGGCCACGAGCTCCGGCGGCAGGTTTTCACTGTTCTCTGCCAGCAGCTCGGTGCTTTCCAGCGCTTTCTCCGCTTCACGTTGACGCTGGCTGTTGAGCTGATTACGCAGCGCCTGCAGATAGCCGTCGAGCAGCTTGCCCTGTTTCTGCGCCAGATCGCCGCGCATCCGCGACAGCTCCTGACGATTGTTCGCCGAGAGCTGGGCCAGATCCAGTTCGTTCACCAGCGCTTTCAGGCGCGCAGATTCCGCCTGCAGACCAAGATTCTGTGCCTGCGCCAGCGGCGTATTGCTGGTTTGCGTGCCGACGCGGCGCTCAACTTCATTGAGCTGGCGACGCGCGTCGCTCTGCTGCTGCGGAAGCTGGTTAAGCGAGTCGGCGATATCGCGGGCGCGTTCCTGCTCCTGCTGGGCCTGGCGACTGGCTTCGAGCAGCTGACTGCTGACCTGCAGGATTTCCTGGTTCAGCGCATCCGTGGAGAGGTTGGTTGCGACCTGGCGCGGCTCATCGGGCAGATTGCCGATCTGCGAACGCAGCGTCTGGAAAAGTTTGGGGAAATTATCGATAACCTGCTGGTACTGGCGCGCGCGCTCAAGGGAGGCGCTGCGTTCCTCGAGCGCGTTCAGTGCAGATTGTAAGGCTTCAACGGTACCAGGCTGAGCGGGTTTTGCCGCCTTCGCCTGTTCCAGTTCCTGAGCGATCTGTTTCGCATCGGGGGCTGTCGCTGCATACGCCCCCAGACTGAGGCTCCAGGCCAGCAGGAAAATATATATCAGGCGCACGGCATAACCCTTTTTTGTCAGGAATTAACCTTCGTCTTGCGTCGCGTCGCTCAGTGGGCTGACGCCATCTGCGGTCGCGGACATCGTCTCTACGGCAGTCGCCAGCGGCTGGCCGAGTCGGGTGGCGGAGAGGCTTTGCAGCTGTTCAACCAGCTTTACTTTACCCGGAGCAAACAGGTTGATTACCGTAGAACCGAGCTTAAAGCGGCCCATCTCCTGGCCCTTCAGCAGCGCGACGGAACCTTCGCTGTCGCCCGCCGGCCAGGTCCAGCGTTTGATAACGCCTTCCCGTGGCGGGGTCACCGTACCGGACCAGACGGTTTCAATGCTGCCAACAATCGTGGCCCCCACCAGAATTTGCACCATCGGGCCAAATTCAGTATCAAACAGGCAGATAACGCGCTCGTTACGGGCAAACAGATTCGGAACGTTCTGTGCGGTCAGGTGGTTAACGGAGAACAGATCCCCCGGGACGTAGATCATTTCACGCAGGATACCGTTGCACGGCATGTGTACACGGTGATAGTCACGCGGCGACAGGTAGGTGGTGGCGAAGGTGCCGTTGCGGAACAGATCGGCCATCTGATAGTTCCCTGCCAGCAGCGCTTCCAGCGTGTAGTTGTGGCCTTTGGCCTGCAAAATTTTGTCGTCTTCGATGGCGCCCAGCTGGCTGATTACGCCATCGGCAGGCATGACCAGCACGTTAGGGTCGGTATTCAGCGGACGGGCGTCTTCGCGCAGCGGGCGCACGAAGAAATCGTTAAAGGTGCGGTAGCTGGCGGTATCAGGCTTTTGCGCCTCTTTCATATCGACCTTGTAGCATTTCACGAACAGATCGATGACCAGCTTTGTCAGCCAACCCGCTCGTTTGCTCGCACCCCAGCCTGCGAGGCGGGTGAGCCACAGTTTAGGCAGAATGTATTGCAGTGAAAGTTTAAGATCGTTTAACAAGGTAGCCTCCAGGCCATGATTTGTCGTTCCTGACCCCGTCAACGTGCGGGGTCCTGAAAAAAGGGGACGATTCTAACGATGCTCAGCTTAAATGTCAGTCATCGGATGATGAAAAGCTTTTACGCGTTTTTACCTGTACCTGAGTCATGCTTTCCAGAATGCGGTGATAGTTTGCAAAACGGCTCTCGGCGATGTGGCCATTTTCTACCGCTTCACGAATGGCGCAGCCCGGATCGGTATCGTGCTTGCAGTCGCGATATTTACAACGGCCTAAATAATCATGGAATTCGACAAAGCCGTGGGTAATTTGTTCCGCCTCCAGGTGCCACAGACCGAATTCGCGAACGCCGGGGGAGTCAATGACATCGCCGCCGTGCGGGAAGTGATAGAGGCGCGCGGCGGTGGTGGTGTGCTGGCCAAGTCCCGAGTTGTCAGACACGTCATTGGTCAGGATCTGATCCTCATGCAGACCCAGCAGCGCATTCAGCAGGCTGGATTTCCCTACCCCGGACTGCCCGGCAAAGATACTGATACGGTCAGTGAGCGCTTCCTCAAGCGGCTTGAGGCCATCCTGAGTACGGCTGGAAACCATCAGCACGCGATAGCCGATGCCGCGGTAGATATCCATCTGCTCGTTCACGAAGGCCATGCCGTCGGCATCCAGCAGATCGGTCTTATTGAGCACAATCAGCGGTTCAACGTCCAGCGTCTCGCAGGCGACCAGATAGCGGTCGATAATGTTCAGAGACAGTTCGGGTAGGATCGCGGAAACAATGACGATTTGATCGATATTGGCGGCGATGGGTTTGACGCCATCGTAAAAGTCTGGACGGGTCAGGACGGAGGTGCGGTCATGTACCGCTTCGACAATCCCTTTCACATTGACGCCGTCGGCAGCATCTTTACCTGGTCTCCAGACGACGCGATCGCCGGTAACCAGCGAACGGATTGTGCGGCGAATGTTGCAGCGGTGAACGCTACCGTCGGCGGATTCGACATCGGCATGCATGCCAAAGCGGCTGATGACGATCCCTTCAGAGGTTTCACCAAACAGGTTGTCATCGTAATCGGCCTTCTCCGAAGTCGTTTTCAGGCGGCGCTGGTGGTTGGCCTTCACGCGGCGCTGTTGGCCTTTGGAGAGTTTATTTTTACTCAATCGGACTGGCTCCTGGTCGCCCTAAGTGGGCAAAACCTCTATGATACACGCTATCTAAGATGAATATCGACCCGTCATCTTGCAAGATGCTGGTACGTTGCTTTGCCTGCATCCTGAAGCTTTACGGGCCAGAATTGTAAAATTATGGGTGGAAAATAGCATGAGTGCAGATGAAAACAACCTGATTTGGATCGATCTCGAAATGACCGGGCTGGATCCTGAGCGCGATCGCATTATTGAAATCGCCACTCTGGTGACCGATGCGCACCTGAATATTCTGGCGGAAGGGCCGACGATTGCGGTTCACCAGTCCGATGCGCAGCTGGCGCTGATGGATGAGTGGAACGTGCGCACCCATACCGGGAGCGGGCTGGTCGAACGCGTTAAGGCCAGCACCCTGGGCGATCGCGAAGCGGAACTGGCCACCCTCGAATTTCTTAAACAGTGGGTGCCGGCGGGCAAATCACCGATCTGCGGCAACAGCATTGGTCAGGATCGCCGTTTCCTGTTCAAATATATGCCTGAGCTGGAAGCTTATTTCCACTACCGCTACCTCGACGTCAGCACGCTGAAAGAGCTGGCGCGCCGATGGAAGCCGGAAATCCTTGATGGTTTTAAAAAGCAGGGTACCCATCAGGCGATGGATGATATTCGCGAGTCGGTAGCGGAACTGGCTTACTATCGCGAGAACTTTATCAAGCTGTAATGCCGGCGCCGGGGTCAGCTGGCCCCGGCGTTGCTATCTTATTTAAACCACTTCTGTTCCATCGCCTGGAAGTCAGGCGACGCCTTAACCACCTCCAGCGCGGCATTCATGGCATTGAGCAGCTCCGGATCGTCTTTACGTAGCGCAATGGCATATTGCTTGCCGTAATATTTCGGGTCGGTCGCTCGCTCATCCATCATGGCGTAGTCAGGATTCTCCTGCAGCCACGGGTCGAGGGTCGTCTGGTCGCCCATCACGGCATTCACGTTCCCCTCTTTCAGCGCGGCCAGAGCGCTGGCGTCATTGTCATACTCGATGACGTTGACCCCTTTTTGTTTATCGTGCAAATAACGCTGGTGGACGGTGCCTTTAACGACGCCGAGCTTCTTGCCCTTCAGATCGGCGAAGCGGTGGGCGGCCCCTTTTGTCGTCACCACCACGCCGGAGAGCGTTTGACGATAGGGCTGGGTAAAGGCAACCTGCTTTTCGCGCATGGGAATGACTTCAATACCGGCAATGATGGCATCGAATTTTTTAAAGCGCAGCGCGGGAATCAGCGTATTGAAGTCCTGAGGGGTAAATTTGCATTCGGCCTGCATCTGTTTGCACAGCGCTTTGGCCAGATCGATATCAAACCCCGAGGGCTGGTTTTTCGCATTCACGGTTTCAAAGGGCGGATTGGCCGTCGTGGTGCCGAAATGCAGCGTCGTCGCAGATGCTGTCCCTGCAGCAAGCAGCGTGGTCAGCAGCAGGACGGAAAGCGCTCTTGTCATCTGAATTTCCCTGTTTGTCATGGTTGTTGACCGTTAGCGGGTATCGCGACCCGGAAATCTGAGCGATTTTGCGCCTTTAGCGCGGTTGGAAAAAGTTATTTTGCCTTGTCCGATGCTTATTTGTACAATTTGGCGGTGTGTCTGGCGATAAAATGTCCATTCAGACAAAAAACACAAAAAAGTGTTCGCAGGGGGGTTGCAGGTAAATCGAATTCTCGTATAATGCGCCTCCCGTGACGAAGCAGAAATGCACATCACGGCGCCGTAGAAATATGGCAAGAAGTACGCGGGAATAGCTCAGTTGGTAGAGCACGACCTTGCCAAGGTCGGGGTCGCGAGTTCGAGTCTCGTTTCCCGCTCCAAAATTTGAAAGCACCATACCCAAGCGGGAATAGCTCAGTTGGTAGAGCACGACCTTGCCAAGGTCGGGGTCGCGAGTTCGAGTCTCGTTTCCCGCTCCAAAATTTGAAAGTCACCATACCCAAGCGGGAATAGCTCAGTTGGTAGAGCACGACCTTGCCAAGGTCGGGGTCGCGAGTTCGAGTCTCGTTTCCCGCTCCAAAATTTCTTCTCATCTCCAGTTTATCCACAGTGCAAAATCGCACCGGGGATGCTTTCCGCCGTCGCAAGAAAAATACTGTAAACAGAGTTATCCACAGGTTAAACGCTCGCCGCCTGACGTCGAAAAACTTCACTTCTTGAATGATATCTCTCTATCTATCTGATATTTAATAAATAAATTTCATTTCAAAGTGTTAATCCGATCACTTGACGAACGTCTGCGTGTTGAAACGCAATGTATTTTTGTTTTTATTCACAGCCTGTGAATGAATCAGGCATCCCTCGGTAACCCTTTCTCAATCACCCGGACCAGACGCTGTTTCTTCGGCAACTGCACTTCAATGACGTTGGCATTACGTTTCTCAATTTGTTGCGCGACCGCCCACTCAATGTGTTCATCGAGTAGTGGGTGCTCACCTCGGCGACTTTCCAGTGCCGTCAGATGCGCTTCATCCCAGGGCGCATTGCCCAATGCAACGGCAATATTCCGTAGCCAGCGCAGATGGCCAATCCGGCGAATGGCAGAACCCTCCGTCACCTTCAGAAAATGCGCTTCGCTCCAGGCAAACAGTTCTATCAGCGGCGGCGCATGCAGCGCTTTGCGAGGGCTGAAATCCGTTTCGTCCGTTAACTGCGAGAAGCGGTTCCACGGGCAAATCAGCTGGCAGTCATCGCAGCCGTAGATGCGGTTGCCGATAAGCGGGCGAAACGCCTCGGGAATGGCGCCTTCCAGCTCAATGGTCAGATAAGAGATACAGCGACGGGCATCCACGGTATAGGGTTCGACGATCGCGCCGGTGGGGCAGATAGTCATGCAGGCCACGCAACGGCCGCACTCTTCCGTCACCGGGCTGTCGATAGGGAGCGGAATATCAACGAGCAGTTCGCCGAGAAAAAAGAACGATCCGGCATCGCGGTTGAGAATAAGCGAGTGCTTGCCGGTCCAGCCAAGCCCGGCTTTTTCCGCCAAAGGGCGCTCCAGAATGGGCGCAGAATCGACAAACGGTCTAAAATTGAGCGAAGCACACTGTTCCTGAATCATCTCTCCGAGTTTTTTCAGGCGGTTACGCAATAGCTTATGATAATCACGCCCGAGGGCGTAGCGGCTGACGTAACCCAGCGAGGGATCTTTCAGGGTGCGGGCAAAAGCGGCGTTGGCGGGAAGATAGTTCATCCGCACGCTGATCACGCGTAACGTACCGGGCTGAAGCTCATGGGGACGGGCGCGCATCATTCCGTGACGCGCCATCCATTCCATCTCGCCGTGGTATTGTTTATCCAGCCATGCCTGCAGTTTAGGTTCGCTGGCGCTGAGATCGGTATCGGTAATCCCGACCTGCTGGAACCCCAGTTCAGTGCCCCACTGCTTGATTTGCTGCGCTAACTTATTGAGATCGAGGGGCTGAGACATGATGGACCATACGATGACGAAAAACCCTGTGAGTATACCACACTTCATCTGGCCTGCAGATGCGCTGCGGCGCGCGGAAAAAGCGGCGGCGGACAGTCTGGGGCTGACGCTGTTTGAGCTGATGATGCGGGCCGGGGAAGCGGCTTTTCAGCGGGCGCGAGCCGACTACCCTGCCAGCAAGCACTGGCTGATCCTCTGTGGTCATGGCAATAACGGTGGTGATGGCTACGTGGTGGCGCGCCTGGCGCAGGCCGACGGCATCGCGGTCACGCTGCTGGCCCTCGAGAGCGAGAAACCGCTGCCGGAAGAAGCCAGCGCCGCCCGTGATGCGTGGCTGAACGCCGGTGGAACCATCCACGCCGCAGATATTCCCTGGCCACAGGATATTTCACTCATTATCGACGGGCTTCTTGGCACCGGGCTGCATAGCGCTCCGCGGGAGAACATCGCGACCTTAATCCAGCGAGCGAATGCGCATCCTGCGCCGGTTGTGGCGCTGGATATCCCCTCGGGACTCAATGCGCAAACCGGGACCACCCCCGGGGCGGTGATAGATGCGGCCTGCACGATCACCTTTATTGGCCTCAAGCCCGGGCTGCTGACGGGCAAAGCCCGGGATGTGGTTGGCCGTCTGCACTACCACGCGCTGGGACTCGAAAGCTGGTTGGCTGCGCAGACGGTGCCGCTGCGGCGATTCGATGCGTCACAGCTGGCCGACTGGCTCCCGCCAAGACGTCCGACGTCGCATAAAGGCGATCACGGGAAGCTGGTGATTATCGGTGGCGATCGCGGTACCGCTGGCGCTATCCGCATGGCCGGTGAAGCGGCGTTACGGGCGGGGGCGGGTTTGGTGCGAGTGCTCACTCATAAAGAAAACATTGCCCCTGTCGTCGCCGCCAGGCCTGAATTAATGGTCCACGAGCTGACCACGCAAAGTATTGATGACAGCCTGCAATGGGCCGATGTGGTGGCGATTGGCCCCGGCCTTGGGCAAAACGAATGGGGAGCCCAGGCCCTGCGCCAGGTGTGGGATTGCCGCAAGCCGATGGTATGGGATGCGGATGCGTTGAACCTGCTGGCAATCAATCCCGATAAACGTCACAATCGTGTGTTGACGCCGCACCCCGGTGAAGCCGCCCGTATGCTGAACTGTAACGTAGCAGAAATTGAAAGCGATCGCTTACTTTCTGCGCAACGTCTGGTAAAACGTTACGGAGGCGTGGTGGTGCTGAAAGGCGCGGGCACGGTGGTGGCCAGCGAAGCAGGCGAGATGGCTATTATCGATGCCGGCAACGCCGGGATGGCCAGCGGCGGAATGGGCGATGTACTGACCGGTATTATCGCCGCACTGTCAGGACAACGGCTGACGCCGTATGATGCTGCCTGCGCCGGCTGCGTGGCGCATGGCGAAGCCGCTGACCGACTGGCTGCCCGCTATGGCAGCCGCGGGATGCTGGCGACCGATCTCTTTTCCACGCTCAGGCGTGTTGTTAACCCGGATGTGATTGACCTGAACCATGATGAACCGAGTGATTCCTTTAGCCGATGAGCAGGCAACTTTAGACCTTGGTGACCGTATTGCGCAGGCCTGTACTGGCGCGACGGTTATCTATCTGTATGGCGATTTAGGGGCGGGGAAAACGACCTTCAGCCGCGGCTTTTTACACGCGCTCGGCCATCGCGGGAATGTCAAAAGCCCGACCTATACGCTGGTGGAGCCCTACACGCTCGACAATCTGATGGTGTACCACTTTGACCTGTATCGTCTGGCGGACCCTGAAGAACTCGAATTTATGGGGATCCGTGATTATTTTGCTAACGATGCCATCTGCCTGGTGGAGTGGCCCCAACAAGGTGCGGGTGTATTGCCTGAGCCGGATGTCGAAATCCATCTTGCCTATCAGGCACAAGGGCGTGAGGCGCGCGTAACGGCGGTCTCTGCATTGGGTGAGTCTATATTGACGCGTTTAGCCTGAAGGATAACGGGATGATCTATCGCATAACCAGTTGGCTGGCCGCGACGCTGATGCTGTTTAGCATTCAGGCCACTGCGGCAAGTTTATCCGATATCCAGGTCGCAAATGGAGATCAGCAGGCCCGTATTACGATTAGCTTTATCGGCGATCCAGAATATTCGTTCAGTCCACAGGGCAAGCGTACCGTGGCGCTGGATATTAAGCAGAGCGGTGTGCTTCAGGGGCTACCGCTGCAGTTTAGCGGCAACAACCTGGTGAAAAGCATTCGGGCGGGAACGCCGCAGGATACTCAGACTCTGCGCCTGCTGGTGGACCTGACGGAAGATGGTAAAACCCGCGCGGTGAAGCAGCAGAATGGCTCAAACTACACCGTGGTTTTCACGATTAATGCCGATGCGCCGCCTCCGCCACCTCCGCCGCCGCCGGTAGTAGCTAAACGGGTCGAAGCCCCGCTGCAGCCTGTACGCCCGGCCGAGCCCGCACGGAATCCGTTCAAATCGTCGGGCAGCGAGCGACAAACGGCGATGACCAGCAGCCAGAGCGTGACGCGCCCGGTGAGCCGTGCGGTGGCGTCGGATGATAAGGTGATTATCGCTATTGATGCCGGTCACGGTGGGCAGGATCCCGGTGCGATTGGACCGAACGGCACCAAAGAGAAGAATGTCACGATTGCTATTGCCCGCAAACTGCGCGCGCTGTTAAATGCCGATCCACTCTTTAAGCCGGTATTGACCCGCGATGGGGATTACTTTATTTCGGTGATGGGGCGTTCGGACGTGGCGCGTAAGCAGAACGCTAACTTCCTGGTATCCATTCATGCCGATGCGGCACCGAATCGCGATGCTACCGGCGCGTCGGTATGGGTGCTCTCCAACCGTCGCGCGAACAGCGAGATGGCCGGCTGGCTCGAGCAGCATGAGAAGCAGTCTGAACTGCTTGGCGGGGCGGGCGATGTGCTGGCGAACAGCCAGTCCGATCCCTACCTCAGCCAGGCGGTACTGGATTTACAGTTCGGCCATTCCCAGCGCGTTGGCTATGATGTGGCAACCAACGTATTAAGCCAGCTGCAGCGGGTAGGCGATCTGCATAAACGCCGTCCTGAGCATGCCAGCCTTGGCGTATTGCGCTCGCCGGATATCCCGTCGATCCTGGTGGAAACCGGTTTTATCAGCAACACCGGGGAAGAGCGCCTGTTGGGCAGCGACAATTATCAGCAGCAGATTGCCGAAGCCATTTATAACGGTCTGCGTAACTACTTTATGCAACATCCGCTTCAGTCGGCACCGCGCGGAGAGACAGCCCAAACCGCCAGCGCCACTTCGCCTGGCAGGACGTTGATCAATTAAGGAGTCAGTCATGCCGATTCAGGTTCTACCGCCGCAGCTCGCCAACCAGATTGCCGCAGGTGAGGTGGTGGAACGTCCGGCGTCGGTGGTGAAGGAGCTGGTCGAAAACAGTCTCGACGCTGGCGCGACGCGCATTGATATTGATATTGAGCGCGGTGGCGCAAAGCTTATCCGCATTCGCGATAACGGCTGCGGGATCAAAAAGGACGAGCTGGCGCTGGCGCTGGCCCGTCATGCCACCAGTAAAATTGCCACGCTCGATGACCTGGAAGCGATTATCAGCCTCGGTTTTCGCGGCGAGGCGCTGGCCAGCATCAGCTCGGTTGCCCGACTGACGCTGACTTCCCGCACAGCGGAGCAGCAGGAGGCCTGGCAGGCCTACGCCGAGGGGCGCGATCAGGAGGTGACCGTCAAACCGGCGGCGCATCCGGTTGGTACCACGCTGGAAGTGCTGGATCTGTTTTACAATACCCCGGCGCGACGCAAGTTTATGCGCACCGAAAAGACCGAGTTTGGTCACATCGATGAAATTGTCAGACGCATTGCGCTGGCGCGTTTTGACGTCACCATTAACCTCAGCCATAACGGCAAAGCGGTGCGCCAGTATCGTGCGGTGCCTGAGGGCGGCCAGCGCGAACGGCGGCTGGGCGCGATCTGCGGCATGCCGTTTCTCGAACATGCCCTGGCGATCGAGTGGCAGCATGGCGATCTGACTCTGCGCGGCTGGGTGGCCGATCCTTTACATACCAACCCGACGCTGGCGGAAATTCAGTATTGCTACGTCAATGGCCGCATGATGCGCGATCGTTTAATCAATCATGCGATTCGTCAGGCCTGCGAAGATAAGCTGGGGGCCGACCAGCAGCCGGCATTTGTGCTTTACCTGGAGATCGATCCGCACCAGGTGGATGTTAACGTCCACCCGGCGAAGCATGAAGTCCGTTTCCACCAGTCGCGTCTGGTGCATGATTTTATCTATCAGGGCGTATTGAGCGTGCTCCAGCAGCAGCTTAACGCCCCGCTGGCAGAAGAACACGAAGCTGAGCCGGTGCGCCCGACGGTCCCGGAAAACCGGGTGGCGGCGGGCGGCAACCACTTTGCCCAGCCGGCGGCGGCTCGTGAGCCCGCCGCACCACGCTATAGCAGCGAGGCGCCGCGCCCGTCGCCGGGAGCCGCGGCTGCGGGCGCAGCCAGCTGGCCGCATGCGCAGCCCGGCTATCAGAAACAGCAGGGGGCGCTCTATCGCCAGCTGCTGGAAACACCGGCGGTGGAACGCAAAAGCAGCGCGCCGGCGCCTGCAGCGGACGGCCTCTCCGGGCACAGCCAAAGCTTTGGCCGCGTACTGACTATCGTGGCTGGTGATTGCGCCCTGCTGGAGCGAGACGGCAAGCTGGCGCTGCTGTCGTTGCCGGTTGCTGAACGCTGGCTGCGGCAGGCGCAGCTGACGCCGGAGGTTGAGCCGGTGTGCGCTCAGCCGCTGCTGATCCCGCTGCGGCTGAAAGCGTCCGCCGCGGAGAAAGCGGCGCTGGATAAAGCGCAGTCGGCGCTGGCGTTACTGGGTATCGATCTGCAGTCTGACGCGCAACATTTGACGGTTCGCGCCGTGCCTTTACCCTTAAGACAACAAAATTTACAAATCTTGATTCCTGAACTGATAGGCTACCTGGCGCAGCAAAAGGCATTCGACGTCGGCAACATCGCGCAGTGGATTGCGCGTAATCTGGCGAGCGAACATGCGCAGTGGAATATGGCGCAGGCGATTACCGTGCTGGCCGACGTTGAACGTTTGTGCCCGCAACTGGTAAAAGCGCCGCCGGGTGGTCTGTTACAACCTGTTGATTTACATTCGGCGATGACTGCCCTGAAAGATGAGTGATACCACCACGGCGAGCCTGCCTAAGGCAATATTTTTAATGGGCCCGACGGCCTCCGGTAAAACCGCCTTAGCGATTGCTTTGCGTAAAATTTTACCGGTAGAGTTGATTAGTGTTGATTCCGCCCTTATCTATCGAGGAATGGACATTGGCACTGCCAAGCCAGATGCCGCGGAGCTGAGCGCTGCGCCGCATCGGCTGCTGGATATTCGCGATCCGGCAGAGGCTTATTCCGCGGCGGATTTTCGCCGCGATGCGCTGGCTGAAATGGCGGAGATCGTCGCAGCCGGGCGTATTCCGCTACTGGTTGGCGGAACAATGTTGTATTTCAAAGCGTTGCTGGAAGGATTGTCGCCGTTACCGTCGGCGGATCCACAGGTCAGGGCTAAAATTGAGCAGCAGGCAGCAGAGCAGGGGTGGCACGCGTTGCACCGGCAGCTACAGGAGATCGATCCCGTTGCCGCCGCGCGTATTCATCCAAATGATCCGCAAAGACTTTCCCGGGCACTGGAAGTTTTTTTCATTTCGGGTAAAACTTTAACGGAACTGACGCAAACGTCAGGAGACGCTCTGCCGTACCAGGTGCATCAGTTCGCCATCGCCCCGGCGAGCCGTGAACTGCTCCATCAACGCATAGAGCAGCGTTTTCATCAGATGTTAGCTTCGGGTTTTGAAGCAGAAGTACGGGCGCTTTTTGCCCGCGGAGATTTGCATACGGATATGCCTTCCATTCGTTGTGTCGGATACCGCCAGATGTGGTCATATCTTGATGGCGAGATCCCGTATGATGAAATGGTTTATCGAGGTGTTTGCGCCACGAGACAGTTAGCGAAACGTCAGATGACCTGGTTACGTGGCTGGGAAGATATTCACTGGTTAGATAGTGAACATCCTGAACAGGCGCTCAACAAAGTATTACAGGTAGTTGGTGCGAGCCAGGACTGAACGTGTACAATTAAACGGTATCGTGCGTAATTTTTTTTAAGAATCGTAAGGTTCTGAGTACAAAACAAGCATACATATAAGGAAAAGAGAGAATGGCTAAGGGGCAATCTTTACAAGATCCGTTCCTGAACGCTTTGCGTCGGGAACGCGTTCCGGTTTCTATTTATTTGGTGAATGGTATTAAGCTGCAAGGGCAAATTGAGTCTTTCGATCAGTTCGTGATCCTGTTGAAAAACACGGTCAGCCAGATGGTCTACAAGCACGCAATTTCTACTGTTGTCCCGTCTCGCCCGGTGTCTCACCACAGCAATAATGCTGGCGGCGGTACAAGCAACTATCACCACGGTGGTAGCGCGCAGGGTTCATCTGCGCCGCAGCAAGACAGCGAAGACACCGAATAAGGTTGATGCTGTTTTTCCATGCCGGGGAGCCAGGTTTATTCGATGCGTTTCAGGTTGCAGAAAGGCGGCGCGTAGTGACTCCCCAGCCATTTGCGTAAGTAGATGACTGGGGTGAATAACAAATTTGCCAGGGGCAGATTTGAACGACGCGTGTGGCGGCCCGGCCAGAGTCGGGCAAGAAAGCCAACGTCCATGCGGCCTGAAAGACAACGGGTAACTGTGTTCCCCGCTGGTATTTTATAAGGGGTTTACGCTTGTTTGACCGTTATGATGCCGGTGAGCAGGCGGTGCTGGTACACATCTATTTTTCGCAAGACAAAGATATGGAAGACCTTCAGGAGTTTGAATCCCTGGTCTCCTCTGCCGGTGTCGAAGCAATGCAGGTGATTACCGGTAGCCGTAAAGCACCGCACCCAAAATATTTTGTTGGTGAAGGTAAGGCTGTCGAAATTGCGGAAGCCGTAAAAGCGACCGGCGCGTCAGTCGTGCTGTTCGATCATGCCCTGAGCCCGGCTCAGGAACGAAATCTGGAACGCTTATGCGAATGCCGGGTTATCGATCGCACAGGTCTTATCTTAGATATTTTTGCCCAGCGCGCGCGTACCCATGAAGGGAAACTGCAGGTTGAGCTGGCACAGCTGCGCCATATGGCCACGCGCCTGGTTCGCGGCTGGACCCACCTTGAAAGACAGAAAGGCGGGATTGGTTTGCGCGGCCCGGGTGAAACCCAGCTCGAAACTGACCGTCGGCTCCTGCGCAATCGGATAATGCAGATCCTGTCGCGACTGGAGAAAGTGTCAAAACAGCGTGAGCAAGGACGGCGGTCACGAGCCAAAGCCGATATTCCAACCGTCTCGCTGGTGGGGTACACCAACGCCGGAAAATCAACGCTGTTTAACCAGATAACGGAAGCCGAGGTCTACGCTGCGAACCAGCTGTTCGCGACGCTGGATCCGACGCTGCGCCGCATTGATGTTACCGATGTCGGCGAGACCGTGCTTGCGGATACCGTGGGCTTTATTCGCCATCTGCCGCACGACCTGGTCGCGGCGTTTAAAGCCACTTTGCAGGAGACGCGTCAGGCGACGCTGCTGCTGCACGTGATTGATGCAGCCGATGTTCGGGTGCAGGAAAACATTGATGCAGTCAATACGGTCCTCGCGGAAATTGAGGCCGATGAGATCCCGATGCTGCTGGTGATGAACAAAATCGACATGCTGGATGATTTTGAACCGCGTATCGATAGAGATGAAGAGAATAAACCGATTCGGGTCTGGCTCTCCGCCCAGACCGGGGTTGGCGTACCACTGCTTTTTCAGGCTTTGACGGAACGGCTTTCCGGTGAAGTAGCGCAGCACACGTTGCGTCTACCGCCACAGGAAGGGCGACTGAGAAGTCGGTTCTATCAGCTTCAGGCGATAGAAAAAGAGTGGCTGGAGGATGACGGCAGCGTGGGTCTGCAGGTGCGCATGCCGATCGTTGACTGGCGTCGCCTCTGTAAACAAGAGCCAGCGCTGGTTGATTACGTGATTTGACCTTGCAGCTTGCCTGAAGATATTAACCCCTGTGGGGATATCAAAAACAAATATGGAGCATATACATGGCGTGGAATCAGCCCGGTAATAACGGACAGGACCGCGACCCGTGGGGGAGCAGCAATAACCAAGGCGGCAACTCCGGGGGAAATGGCAATAAAGGTGGTCGCGAGCAGGGGCCGCCCGATCTGGATGATATCTTCCGCAAGTTAAGTAAAAAACTTGGCGGTCTCGGTGGCGGCAAAGGGGGCCAGGGGAGCGGTAGCAGCTCTCAGGGACCACGCGGCCCGATGGGCGGACGCATTGTCGGCATCGTGGCGGCTGCCGCGGTTATTATCTGGGCTGCCAGCGGTTTCTATACCATCAAGGAAGCTGAACGTGGTGTGGTCACTCGCTTTGGTAAATTCAGCCATCTGGTTGAGCCTGGTCTTAACTGGAAGCCAACCTTTATCGATAACGTTCAGGCCGTTAACGTTGAGTCGGTACGTGAACTGGCGGCTTCTGGCGTCATGCTGACGTCCGATGAAAACGTCGTGCGCGTTGAGATGAACGTCCAGTATCGTGTGACCGATCCTGAGCGCTACCTGTTTAGCGTGGCCAGCGCGGACGATAGCCTGCGTCAGGCCACTGACAGCGCCCTGCGCGGCGTGATCGGCAAGTACACGATGGACCGCATTTTGACCGAAGGTCGTACCGTTATTCGTAGCGATACCCAGCGTGAGCTGGAAGAGACGATTCGCCCGTACAACATGGGGATCACCCTGCTGGACGTCAACTTCCAGACGGCGCGTCCGCCGGAAGAAGTGAAGGCGGCATTTGATGATGCAATTGCGGCGCGTGAGAACGAGCAGCAATACATCCGTGAAGCCGAAGCTTATACCAACGAAGTTCAGCCGCGAGCCAATGGTCAGGCGCAGCGTATCCTTGAAGAGGCGCGTGCGTACAAAACTCAGACCGTTCTTGAAGCGCAGGGTGAAGTTGCGCGCTTTGCGAAGATTCTGCCTGAGTATAAAGCTGCACCGGAAATCACCCGTGAACGTCTGTATATCGAAAGCATGGAAAAAGTGCTGAGCCATACCCGTAAAGTGCTGGTGAACGATAAGGGTGGCAATCTGATGGTTCTGCCTCTGGACCAGATGCTGAAAGGCGCCGGAGCCCCGGCGGCAAAGAGCGGTAGCAGTGGCGCGAGCGATCTGCTGCGTCTGCCGCCTGCATCCAGCTCAAGCAGTGCCAGCACCACGCCGACCACCACGGACGGCAACATTATGGACCAACGCCGCGCTAACGCGCAGCGTAACGACTACCAGCGTCAGGGGGAATAACGATGCGTAAATCTGTTATTGCGATAATTGTCATCGTGCTGGTAGTGCTTTACATGTCGATCTTTGTCGTCAAAGAAGGCGAGCGTGGGATTACGCTGCGCTTTGGTAAAGTTCTCCGCGATAGTGAAAACAAACCGCTGGTCTATTCTCCGGGTCTGCACTTCAAGCTCCCGTTTATTGAATCAGTGAAAACGCTGGATGCGCGCATTCAGACCATGGACAACCAGGCCGATCGCTTTGTCACCAAAGAGAAGAAAGACCTGATCGTTGACTCCTACATCAAATGGCGTATCAGCGACTTCAGCCGCTACTACCTGGCAACCGGCGGCGGCGACGTCTCCCAGGCCGAAGTACTGCTGAAGCGTAAGTTCTCTGACCGTCTGC
This sequence comes from Klebsiella sp. X13, assembly GCF_003323835.1. Taxonomy (NCBI): domain Bacteria; kingdom Pseudomonadati; phylum Pseudomonadota; class Gammaproteobacteria; order Enterobacterales; family Enterobacteriaceae; genus Klebsiella; species Klebsiella sp. X13. Next base: position 4,942,823 of record NZ_CP030874.1, on the reverse strand, counting down.
GTTCTGAAATTGGTCGCCTGGACGTGAAGGATATCGTGACCGATTCCCGCGGTCGTCTGACGCTGGAAGTGCGTGATGCGTTGAACTCCGGTTCAGCGGGCACAGAAGACGAAGTCAGTACGCCGGCGGCCGACGATGCTATCGCTAAAGCGGCGGAGCGCGTATCGGCAGAAACCAACGGTAAGGTGCCGGTTATTAACCCGAACAGTATGGCGGCGCTGGGTATTGAAGTTGTCGACGTACGCATCAAGCAGATCAACCTGCCGGCTGAAGTGTCCGAAGCGATTTACAACCGTATGCGCGCCGAGCGTGAAGCGGTTGCCCGTCGCCATCGTTCACAGGGCCAGGAAGAGGCTGAGAAGCTGCGCGCAACGGCGGACTATGAAGTCACCAAGACGCTGGCTGAAGCGGAACGTCAGGGCCGTATCATGCGTGGTGAAGGTGATGCGGATGCCGCGAAGCTGTTTGCCGATGCGTTTAGCCAGGATCCGGGCTTCTATGCCTTTATCCGTAGTCTGCGCGCCTATGAGAATAGCTTCCAGAGCAATCAGGACGTGATGGTTCTCAGCCCGGACAGCGATTTCTTCCGCTATATGAAATCGCCGGATTCGGTTCGCAAGTAAGTTATATTGTGAGTAAAAAGGCGCCTTGAGAAAGGCGCCTTTTTTATAGGTGCGGGTTTATAAATAACTTGTAACACAATAAGTTATGGGCTTTTTTGTACGATACCAGTTCATAATGAACGTGAAATACCGGACAATGCCGCAAAAGGTCTGTTTCCGCATTGCTCTCCCGTCGATGCCTCTTGTGGGTGGGGACGCTTTCTTTCTAAGGGTCAATAATGAACGCAACAATCTGGCTGGCACTGGCGCTGGTTTTAGTACTCGAAGGGCTCGGGCCGCTGCTTTATCCGCGCGCCTGGCGTCGGATGGTCGCGACAATGAGCCAGCTGCCGGATAATTTATTACGCCGTTTTGGCGGTGGTCTTGTGGTTGCCGGGTTTGTCATCTACTACATGTTGACGAAATCGATGACTTGATCAAAAAGTGGTCAGACTTGCCTGGAATTGCCTGCAAAAAGTGCTGTAACTCTGAAAAAGCGATGGTAGAATCCATTTTTAAGCAAACGGTGATTTTGAAAAATGGGTAACAACGTCGTCGTACTGGGCACCCAATGGGGTGACGAAGGTAAAGGGAAGATCGTCGATCTCCTGACTGAACGGGCTAAATATGTTGTGCGCTACCAGGGTGGTCACAACGCAGGCCATACTCTCGTAATCAACGGTGAAAAAACCGTCCTCCATCTTATTCCATCAGGTATTCTTCGCGAGAATGTCACCAGCATCATCGGTAACGGTGTTGTGCTGTCTCCGGCTGCGCTGATGAAAGAGATGAAAGGTCTGGAAGACCGTGGTATCCCTGTTCGTGAGCGTCTGCTGCTGTCCGAAGCCTGTCCGCTTATCCTCGATTATCATGTCGCGCTGGACGTTGCGCGTGAAAAAGCACGTGGTGCGAAAGCTATCGGTACCACCGGTCGCGGCATCGGCCCTGCTTACGAAGATAAAGTCGCACGCCGCGGTCTGCGCGTTGGTGACCTGTTTGATAAAGCAACCTTCGCTGTCAAACTGAAAGAAGTGATGGAATATCACAACTTCCAGCTGGTGAACTTCTATAAAGCAGAAGCGGTTGACTATCAGAAAGTGCTGGATGATGTCATGGCGATTGCCGACATTCTGACGGCGATGGTTGTTGATGTTTCCGATCTGCTGGACCAGGCGCGTAAGCGCGGCGACTTCGTGATGTTCGAAGGCGCGCAGGGGACGCTGCTGGATATCGACCACGGTACCTATCCGTACGTGACCTCGTCTAACACCACCGCGGGTGGCGTGGCGACCGGTTCCGGTTTGGGGCCGCGTTACGTGGATTACGTTCTGGGAATCATCAAAGCCTACTCGACTCGCGTCGGTGCAGGTCCGTTCCCGACTGAACTGTTTGATGATATCGGCGAGTTCCTGTGCAAGCAGGGTAACGAGTTCGGCGCCACTACCGGCCGTCGTCGTCGTACCGGCTGGCTGGACATCGTTGCAATCCGTCGCGCGGTGCAGATCAACTCCCTGTCTGGCTTCTGCCTGACTAAGCTGGATGTTCTGGACGGCCTGAAAGAAGTGAAACTCTGCGTTGCCTACCGTCTGCCGGACGGCCGCGAAGTGACGACCACTCCGCTGGCTGCTGACAACTGGGAAGGCATTGAGCCGATTTATGAAACCATGCCGGGCTGGTCTGAAACCACCTTCGGCGTGAAAACGCGCAGCGGTCTGCCGCAGGCAGCGCTGAACTATATCGCGCGCATTGAAGAGCTGACCGGCGTGCCGGTTGATATCATCTCTACCGGTCCCGACCGTTCTGAGACGATGATTCTGCGCGATCCGTTTGACGCATAATCATCTCCTGGGGCGCCGCTAAGGCGCCCCTTGTTTTTGCTGTTCACCCGCCCCATTTCAAATAAATTAGCGGCCTGAGCGCTGGCTGGTTTATCATCAATACAGTATCAATACGGTCTTACCCGAGGATTAATACACACAAGCTTTCAGGATGCGTCCGATCGCACAACGCAGCAGTGACCTGAATGATGAGTGTATGCCGCTTTCCCCCTTACCCTGAGGTTGATGTGCAGTTAACGAGTTTCACTGATTACGGATTACGGGCGCTGATTTATATGGCCTCGTTGCCGGATGGAAGAATGACCAGTATCTCCGAAGTGACGGAGGTTTACGGCGTTTCCCGTAATCATATGGTAAAAATAATCAATCAGTTAAGTCGTGCTGGCTATGTCATGGCCGTGCGGGGTAAGAACGGGGGGATTCGCCTGGGTAAGCCGGCGAAAACCATTCGGGTTGGCGATGTCGTCCGCGATCTGGAACCGCTGTCGCTGGTCAACTGCAGCAGCGAGTTTTGCCATATTACACCCGCCTGTCGCCTGAAAAAGGCGCTGGCTGAAGCGGCGCAAAGTTTTCTCAAGGAACTAGATAACTACACGCTGGCTGATTTGGTTGAAGAAAATCAACCGCTTTATAAATTATTACTGGTGGAGTGACATAAACTCTCATCAGAGATGACAACGGAGGAACCGACATGTCACAAGATCCTTTCCAGGAACGCGAAGCTGAAAAGTATGCGAATCCAATCCCAAGCCGGGAATTTATCCTCGATCATTTAGCAAAACGTGAAAAACCGGCCAGTCGCGACGAGCTGGCGACAGAACTGAATATCGAAGGAGAAGAACAACTCGAGGGGCTGCGACGCCGCCTGCGCGCCATGGAGCGTGACGGGCAGCTGGTCTTTACCCGCCGCCAGTGCTACGCATTGCCGGAGCGTCTCGACCTGCTTAAAGGCACCGTTATCGGCCACCGCGACGGCTATGGCTTCCTGCGGGTCGAAGGGCGTAAAGATGACCTTTATCTCTCTTCCGAGCAGATGAAAATGTGCATCCATGGCGATCAGATCCTCGCGCAGCCGCTGGGCGCGGACCGTAAAGGTCGCCGCGAAGCGCGCGTCGTGCGCATTCTGGTGCCAAAAACCAGCCAGATTGTCGGCCGCTATTTCACCGATGCCGGCGTGGGCTTTGTCGTACCGGACGACAGCCGTCTGAGCTTTGACATCCTGATCCCACCGGAAGAGGTGATGGGCGCGCGAATGGGCTTCGTAGTGGTCGTGGAGCTGACCCAACGCCCGACCCGACGCACTAAAGCGATCGGTAAAATCGTCGAAGTGCTGGGTGACAATATGGGCACCGGCATGGCGGTTGACATGGCGCTGCGCACCCATGAAATCCCTTACACCTGGCCGCCGGCGGTAGAGAAACAGGTTTCGGTGCTGAAAGAGCAGGTGCCGGAAGAGGCGAAAGCGGGCCGCGTGGATTTGCGCGACCTGCCGCTGGTGACTATCGATGGTGAAGATGCCCGCGACTTTGATGACGCCGTTTACTGCGAGAAAAAACGCGGCGGCGGCTGGCGTTTGTGGGTGGCGATTGCCGACGTCAGCTACTATGTCCGTCCTGGTACGCCGCTGGACGCTGAAGCACGCAGCCGCGGTACTTCGGTCTACTTCCCGTCTCAGGTCGTACCGATGCTGCCGGAAGTCCTCTCCAACGGCTTATGTTCCCTGAACCCGCAGGTCGATCGCCTGTGCATGGTCTGCGAGATGACCATTTCGTCCAAGGGACGTCTGACCGGCTACAAGTTCTATGAAGCGGTGATGAGCTCACACGCGCGTCTGACCTACACCAAAGTGTGGCATATGCTGCAGGGTGACCAGGAGCTGCGTGAGCACTATGCGCCGCTGGTGAAGCATATTGAAGAGCTGCATGCGCTTTATAAAGTGCTGGATAGCGCCCGTGAAGAACGCGGCGGGATCTCCTTTGAGAGCGAAGAAGCGAAGTTTATCTTTAACGCTGAACGTCGTATTGAGCGCATTGAGCAGACGCAGCGTAACGATGCGCACAAACTGATCGAAGAGTGCATGATTCTGGCGAACATCTCCGCCGCACGCTTCGTTGAGAAGGCGCTGGAGCCGGCGCTGTTCCGTATCCACGATAAGCCGAGCACCGAAGCGATTACCGCATTCCGTTCCGTACTGGCGGAGCTGGGGCTGGAGCTGCCTGGCGGCAATAAACCAGAGCCGCGTGATTACGCTGAGCTGCTGATCTCGATTGCCGATCGTCCGGATCATGAAATGCTGCAAACGATGCTGCTGCGTTCGATGAAGCAGGCGATATACGACCCGGAAAACCGCGGCCACTTTGGTCTGGCGCTGCAATCTTACGCGCACTTCACTTCGCCGATTCGTCGTTACCCGGACCTGTCGCTGCACCGTGCGATTAAGTACCTGCTGGCGAAAGAGCAGGGCCATAAAGGCAACAGTACCGAAACCGGCGGCTGGCACTACAGCATGGATGAAATGCTGCAGCTGGGGGCACACTGTTCGATGACCGAACGTCGTGCCGACGAAGCTACCCGCGAAGTCTCCGACTGGCTGAAGTGTGACTTTATGCTGGATCAGGTGGGTAACGTCTTTAAAGGTGTGATTGCCAGCGTGACCGGCTTTGGTTTCTTCGTGCGTCTCGATGAACTGTTTATCGATGGTCTGGTGCACGTCTCCTCGCTGGATAACGACTACTATCGTTTCGACCAGGTCGGGCAACGTCTGATCGGTGAGTCGGGCGGCCAGACTTATCGTCTGGGCGATCGCGTGGAAGTCCGCGTGGAAGCGGTCAACATGGACGAACGTAAAATCGACTTCTCGCTGATCTCCAGCGAGCGTGGACCGCGTAACGTCGGCAAGACCGCCCGGGAGAAGACGAAGAAGGCTAACGGCGCCAGCAATAATGCCGGCAAACCGTCCGGCCGTCGCCGTCAGGCCGGCAAACAGGTGAACTTCGAGCCAGACAGCGCGTTCCGTGGTGATAAGGGCAAACCGAAACCAGCGAAAGCGAAGAAAGAGAAGGGCGCGAAAAAACCGTCGGCCAAGACGCAAAAAATAGCGGCGGCGACGAAGGCGAAGCGCGCGGCGAAGAAAAAAGTCGCTGAGTAAGCGCCTCCGGCCCCTCAATCATTTGGGGTGCCGGGAAGCTCCGGCCACATCGATAACAATGTGGCCGGGGAAATGACTGGCGCCAGCGTTCTGACAGCCCGAAGTATAACGGGTATATAACCCCTTCCAGCCGGAGGGGGTTATTCTTTTTTGCCGTAAGTCATTCCACAACAGAATAGATATTGTTCCTTTCCCCGCCTGTTTCCTGCTTAGTCTGTTTTCAGCAATCGTTATTTATTCTTTTTGATTAGCCATATTTTCTCACTGTGTATAGTGGATTTTACTTTCGCATCACCCCCTTTTTATGTGCAAGGAATCTATATGCATCTGGCCCGTTTTCCCCGTGTGTCACTTGGTCATTTCCCGACTCCGCTTGAGCCGCTGGATAATTTGTCGAAATTATTAGGCGGGCCAAAAATATGGATAAAGCGCGATGATGCGACCGGCCTGGCGAGCGGGGGAAATAAAACCCGCAAGCTGGAATTTTTACTGGCGGATGCGCTGGCGAAAAACGCGGACGTGGTGATTACCCAGGGAGCCACGCAGTCTAACCATGTCCGTCAGACCATTGCCGGCGCGGCGCGTCTTGGCCTGCAGGCTAAAGCGCTGCTGGAACAGCGGGTGACGGATTTTGGCGAGGATTATCAACGCTCCGGCAATGTGTTGCTGGATGAGCTGCTGGGTGGGGAGATCGTTGCTCATCTGCCGGGCGGCAGCGATATGCAGCAGGCGATGGAGGAGTATGCCGCCACGCTGCGTGAACAAGGACACACACCGTATATCATCCCCGGCGGCGGCTCTAACCCTATCGGCGCGCTGGGGTATGTCGCCTGCGCCGAAGAGCTGTTGTATCAGTCATCTCAGCTACGCCTGCGCATCGATCACGTGGTTCACGCCACGGGCAGCACCGGTACTCAGGCAGGGCTGGTGGCGGGCTTTACGGCGACCAACAGCCACGTTCCGGTGCTGGGCATCAGCGTGCGTGCGCCGAAGGCGAAGCAGGAAGAGAACGTCTGGCATCTGGCGGTGAGAACGCTCAACCTGCTGGGCGTGGCGGGCGAGCTACCGCGCAGCGCCGTGGTAGCCAATAGCGATTATGTCGGCGAGGGCTACGGTCTGCCCACCGCGGGAACGCTGGAAGCGCTGACGCTGCTGGCACGCCACGAGGGCATTCTTCTGGATCCGGTCTACTCCGCGAAAGGGATGGCCGGGCTTATCGATCTGATTCGTCAGGGCCACTTTCGTCAGGATGAGAACGTGGTCTTTATCCATACCGGCGGCTCTGCCGGACTGTTCGGCTACCGCCAGCTGTTAGAGGCGCAGACCCGCCATGACTAAACCGTTTCTGCTTGGTGTGCTGGGAGGGATGGGGCCGCTCGCCACCCTGGACTTTCAGCGGCGCCTGCTGGACGCCACGCCGGCGCAGAACGATCGGCAGCAGATCCCTTCGGTGGTGTGGAACGTCCCGCAGATCGCGGACCGACAAAAGGCGCTGGCGGGAAGCGGGCCATCGCCGCTGCCGCAGCTTATCCATGGTATCGAAAAACTCAATCAGGCCGGGGCCAGCCATATCGCCATCCCTTGTAATACGGCGCATCACTGGTATGACGCCCTCAGTCAGGTGAGCGATGCCCCGATTCTGCACATCGTTGATGCGGCGACAGCCGCGCTGGCGCAGCAGGCGGATAAACCCCAGCGGGTGGGGATTATCGCCACGCAAGGCACGCTGGAGGCGGGCTGGTATCAGCGCCAGCTGGCGGCGCAGGGGGTGGAGGTGGTTGAACCGACGGAGCAGGAGCTGGCCCGTTGGTTTGTCCCCGGCTGTTACGCGGTCAAACGCGGTGCGCTGGAAGAGGGGGGCGAACTGCTGGTGCGCCAGGCCAACGCGCTGTTCACACGCGGCGCGCAAAAGCTGATTCTGGCCTGCACCGAGGTTCCCGTCGCGCTTGCGGCGGTGAAGGCGCCGTTTAATGACCTGACGTTCGATCCGGCCCAGGCGCTGGCCGAGCGATGTTCGCAATTATGGCAAGCCCGTTAAAATCTCACTGAATATGATTGAGTCCGGTTCTTTATCCGGGCGTGAAATTTCCGAACTTTCGAAGGGTAAATATAATGAAAAAAATTCTCTGCTTATTCCTTGCAGCGGGTAGTTTATGGGTCAATGTCAGCTTTGCCGATACCCCGGCCGAAGTCCGGGTGGCTTATAGCGGCGGCTCTCAGGTATTAATGTTGGCGAAGGCCGACGGCTCTCTGGATAAAGCGTTAAACAGTAAAGTGAAGTGGGTGCAGTTTGCCTCTGGCGCCGATGCGTTAAATTATTTCGCCAGCAATGCGATCGATATTGCTAATTTTGGATCCAGCCCGGCAGCGGCGGGGATTGTCAGAAAACTGCCGGTGGAGATTATTGGCGTCTCCGGCGTCATTGCCAGCTATGAGCGGCTGATTGGCAAACAGGGCATCAGCAGCCTTAAAGATATCGAAGGCAAGCGCGTGGCCTATCCACCGAACTCGACGGCGCAGTACGCCCTGGAAGCCGCTATCGAGGTCAACAAACTGGATCGCAGTAAGATCACCCTGCTGCCGCTGCGTCCGGCCGATATGGTCGCGGCCTGGAAGCGCGGCGATATCGATGCCGGCTACGTCTGGGCGCCGTTTGCCCAGGAGCTGGAGTCCTCCGGCGGACACCAGGTCTTCGCCACCAAAGATCTGCAAAAAGATGGCTACCTGATTTACAACAACTACGTGGTGCGTAAAGCCTTTGCCGAGCAATATCCCCAGGTGGTGACCGCCTTCCTGCGCGTTCACCAGCAAAAGGTTGACGAATTTAAGCAAGACCCGGAGCGCGCAGCGGCTATCGTGGCGAAAGAAGTTGGTGCCCCGGTGACCACCGCGGCGAATACGCTTGGCGGCCTGGAATACCCCACGCTGAGCCAACAAGGGACGGCGGCATGGCTGGGTAACGGGACGCAAACCTCCGATAGCGGGATCGGCAAAGCGCTGAGCAAAACCTCCGGCTTCCTCGCGGGGATTGGTGAAATCCGCAAACGCGATATTCCGGCGAACTGGGATGCTGCGATTGATTCACGCTATATCCGCGAAGCGGCGGTAGCCGCGCAATGAGATTGAGCCAACATATCGCTATCAGCATCGTCTCGGTGGCGGTTTTTTTTATCGTCTGGCAGGTGGCGGCGACGCGGCAGTGGGTCGACCCGCTGCTGCTGCCTTCCCTGACGGATATCGGCCTCACCACCGAAGAGCTGCTGGCGGATGGCTATCGTCAGGTGCCGCTGTGGGAGCATATCGCGGTGAGCCTCGCGCGCGCCCTCAGCGCCTTTGCGGTCGCAATTATCATCGGCATTCCGCTGGGGCTGCTGATGGGGCTGTCGGATGGCCTCGCCGCCGTGTTAAACCCGTTTGTGCAGTTCCTGCGTCCATTGCCCAAAATCGCCCTGATCCCGCTGGCCGTGGTCTGGCTGGGGATCGGCGAAGCCTCTAAATTCTTCCTGATATTTATCGCCACCTTTTTAAGCGTGGTGGTCGGAGCCTCTGCCGCCGTCGAGCGGATTGGCCGCTCGCGCATTCGCGTGGCGCAAACCCTCGGCGCTTCGCGTAAGCAAATTTTCCTGCGGGTGGTATTGCCGGATGCGCTCCCCGATCTCTTCACCACCGTCAGGCTGTCAATTGGTATCGGCTGGACCTCGCTGATCGCGGCGGAGATGGTGGCGGCCAGTTCGGGCCTGGGCTGGATGGTGATTAACGCCAGCTCCTATCTGCGTACCGACATCGTCATGCTTGGCATTCTGCTGCTGGGCGGCATTGGCTATCTGCTGGATTTATTGTTGCTGGGGCTACAGCGCCTGTTTGTGCCCTGGGCGGGGAAAGAATAATGAGCGCCATCACGCTGGAAAATGTCTCGCTCTCTTTTGCGGCCAGGCCGCAGCCCTTCACGGTGCTTGAGGATATCAGCCTGTCGCTGAATAAAGGGGAGTTTGTCGTTCTGCTCGGCCCTTCGGGCTGCGGGAAATCTACCATTCTCAACCTGGTGGCCGGGTTTACCCAACCGGACCGGGGGCGTGTGGCGGCGGGCGGCAAACCGGTACGCGCGCCGGGGCCGGATCGCGGCATGATTTTCCAGCAGCCGAATCTGTTCCCGTGGCTGTCGGTGCTGGATAACGTCACCTTTGGCCCGCGGCTGGGCAAATACCGCAAACAGGAGGTCAACGCGCGGGCGCTGGACTGGCTGGGGCGCGTGGGCCTGAAAGGGTTTGAGCATCATGCCCCCTGGCAGCTCTCCGGCGGCATGAAACAGCGCGTGGCGCTGGCGCGCGCCTGGCTACCCGGCCCGGAGGTGCTGCTGCTGGATGAGCCATTCGGCGCGCTGGATGCGCAAACCCGGCTGATGATGCAGGAGCTGCTGCGCGAGGCCTGGCTTTCGACCGGCACCACGCTGCTGTTCGTGACGCACGATGTCGAAGAGGCGCTGTTTCTCGCCGACCGCATTCTGATTATGTCAGCGAAACCGGGAAAAATTGTCGAAGAGATTATCCTGCCCTTCGACCGCGAACGGGATATCGAAACCCTGGCGGAACACCCGCGCTACAGCGAGATTAAGCATCACGTTTTGCACCGGGTGCGCCAGGAGGCAAAACGGCATTTAGGTTAAACGCGACGCCCGGCGGCGGGCAGTTTAATCGGACAAGAGTCGATTTGAACGCTATGTCGGTTATAATAGGCGCAAGTGAAGTGGTTCACGGCCCAATTAACCCGGCGCATACCGCCCCAGATGAGTACCTTTAATGAGTGAAATGATTTACGGCATCCACGCGGTGCAGGCCCTGCTCGAGCGCGCTCCAGAGCGTTTTCAGGAAGTTTATATTCTGAAAGGCCGCGAGGATAAACGCCTGCTGCCGCTGATCCATGCGCTGGAAGCGCAGGGCGTGGTGATTCAGGTGGCTAACCGTCAGTTTCTTGACGAGAAAAGCGAAGGTGCCGTGCATCAGGGGATTATTGCCCGGGTGAAGCCGGGACGTCAGTATCAGGAGAACGATCTCCCGGACCTGCTTGCCTCGCTTGAGCAGCCGTTCCTGCTGATCCTCGATGGCGTCACCGATCCGCACAACCTCGGCGCCTGCCTGCGTAGCGCCGATGCCGCCGGAGTACACGCGGTGATTGTACCGCGCGACCGTTCCGCCCAGCTGAACGCGACCGCGAAAAAAGTGGCCTGCGGCGCGGCGGAAAATGTCCCGCTGATCCGCGTCACCAACCTCGCGCGCACCATGCGCCTGCTGCAGGAAGAGAATGTCTGGATCGTCGGCACCGCCGGCGAAGCGGACCATACCCTGTTCCAGAGCAAAATGACCGGCCCGATGGCGCTGGTCATGGGGGCGGAAGGGGAAGGGATGCGTCGTCTGACCCGTGAACATTGCGATGAGTTAATCAGTATCCCGATGGCGGGCAGCGTCTCTTCATTGAACGTTTCTGTCGCGACCGGGATTTGCCTGTTTGAAGCGGTGCGCCAGCGTAGCTGATATGTTTGCCGGGTGGCGACTGCGCCTTACCCGGCCTCCAGAACCGTAGGCCCGGCAAGCTTGCGCCGCCGGGCAATTTTGTCACTCATCCAGCGACCGCAAATGGTCGTTTTTCTTCAGCGTCATCAGCGCGAAAATACTCACCACCGCCGTTGCCATCACGTAATAAGCCGGAATATCGAGGTTCCCCGTCTGCTTAATCAGACCGGTGATAATCAGCCCTGCGCATCCCGAGAAAATCGCGTTCGACAGTGAATACGCCAGCCCAAGCCCGGTGTAACGTACTTTGGTCGGGAACATCTCTGACAGCATCGCGGGTCCTGGGCCCGCCAGCATGCCGACTAATCCCCCGGCCACCAACACGACCAGCGCTTTTACCAGCAGCGTGCTGGATTCCGCCTGCAGAATTTTCAGCAGCGGGAGCGCCAGAATGAGCAGCAGCACGGCGGCAACCACCATCACGTTGCGGCGTCCCCATTTATCGCTAAGTATCCCGGCGGGCAGAATCGTCATGGCGAAACCAATATTGGAGATCACCGCAATCAGCAATGCCTGATTAAAACCGGTATGCAGCGAGGATTGCAGATAGGCGGGCATAATCACCAGATAGGTGTACCCCGCAGCGGACCAGACCATCAGGCGGCCAATGCCGGTCAGAATGGCCTTCAGCGTCTGGCCGACGTTCGCCGTGGGCTGCGGATACTGTTGTTGCTGCTTCTGCTGACGGAGAAAGCCCGGCGTCTCTTCCATCTTCACCCGTAGCCAGAGCGCCACGCCACCCATCGGTATGGCGAGGAAGAAGGGCAGGCGCCAGCCCCAGGCGTACAGCTCCTCCGGGCTCAGAACGACTGAAATCAACGCCACGATGCCCGCCCCCGCCAGCAGCCCTAATGCCACGGTAAAGGATTGCCAGGCGCCATACAGCCCGCGTTTGCCGCGTGGGGCGAACTCGGTCATCAGCGATACCGCGCCGCCATACTCACCGCCGGCAAACAGGCCCTGAAGAATGCGCAGTCCCGTCAGAATCAGCGGTGCGGCAATCCCGATACTGGCATAAACCGGCACCAGGCCAATGGCTGTCGTCGCCAGGGTCATCATTACCAGCACGATAATCAGCGTGGGCTTACGGCCAATACGATCGCCGATCCGACCAAAAATAATGGCGCCTAACGGGCGGAAGAAGAAAGCGATCGCGAACGACGCGTAGGTCAGAATCAGGCCGGTCAGCGGCGCTTCCCCTGCAAGCTGAAAGAAGTTGCGGGCGATAACCGTCGCCAGGAAGCCATATACCGCGAACTCGTACCATTCAATAAAGTTGCCGATAGAGCCGGCGATCAGCGCGCGTTTATGCGCGCCCATTGTGGTTGTTACGGTCTGCATAAATCATCCTGATATGAGCAAAAAAGTTACAAATGAATAAACTATTCCATACATTTCCTATTATGAAATTTAAAATTCTTGTGGCTGTGATGGGCTTCACGAAGGGGCAGATGGTTTATTTGTGACCGGACTCGCGGGCGATGTCCGGTGAGGGTAGCCATACTGAATAGTAATGCCAATGACGCAAGGAGACAGTATGGCCTGGCAAACGCATACCGTGTTCAATCAGCCTGCGCCGCTGATGAACAGCAATTTATTTCTGTCGGATAGTGCGCTGCGTGAAGCCGTAACGCGCGAAGGGGCCGGATGGGACAGTGATTTACTGGCCAGTATCGGCCAACAGCTGGGGGCGGCGGAGTCGCTGGAGCTGGGGAGACTGGCGAACAGTAATCCGCCGGAGCTGCTGCGCTACGATGCGACCGGTAGCCGGCTTGATGATGTCCGGTTTCACCCTGCCTGGCACTTGTTGATGCAGGGGCTGTGTGCGAACCGGGTACATAACCTTGCCTGGCAGGAGGAAGCCCGCGCAGGCGCCTTTGTCGCGCGCGCCGCCCGCTTTATGCTGCATGCGCAGGTGGAAGCGGGGACGCTGTGTCCGGTCACCATGACCTTTGCGGCTACGCCACTGTTACAGCAGGCGCTACCCACACCTTTTAGCGACTGGCTGCCCCCCTTGCTGAGCGACCGCTACGATCCGCATCTGGCGCCGGGCGCTCAGAAACGTGGGGTGCTAATTGGCATGGGGATGACGGAAAAGCAGGGGGGATCTGATGTCCTGATCAATACCACCCGGGCGGAAAAAACTGCCGAAGGCTTTTATCATCTGGTCGGTCACAAATGGTTTTTCTCGGTTCCGCAAAGCGATGCGCACCTGGTTCTCGCTCAGGCGCCGGAAGGTCTCTCCTGCTTTTTCGTGCCCCGTCTGCTTCCCGACGGTCAGCGCAATGCGCTGCATCTGGAGCGGCTGAAAGATAAGCTCGGCAACCGCTCGAATGCCAGCAGCGAAGTCGAATTCGTTGAAGCCTGCGGCTGGCTGGTGGGTGAAGAGGGCGATGGCGTTCGGCAAATCCTCAAAATGGGCGGGCTCACCCGTTTCGACTGCGCGCTCGGCAGCCACGCCTTAATGCGTCGGGCCTATTCGGTGGCGCTCTATCACGCGCTGCAGCGCCAGGCATTCGGTAAGAATCTGGTCGATCAGCCGATGATGCGTCAGGTGCTGGGCCAGATGGCGCTGCGCCTTGAAGGGCAGACCGCCTTTCTATTCCGTCTGGCGCGGGCGTGGGATAGCCGTGATGACGCCAGAGAGGTCCTCTGGGCACGCTTATTTACGCCGGCGGCGAAGTTTGCCATCTGCAAATCCGGGATTCCGTTCGTCGCAGAGGCGATGGAGGTGCTGGGCGGGATTGGCTACTGTGAAGAGAGCGAGCTGCCGCGCCTGTATCGTGAGATGCCGGTCAATAGTATCTGGGAAGGCTCAGGCAATATCATGTGTCTGGACGTGATGCGGGTACTCGGTAAACATCCGGCGGCGCTGGAGCTGCTGGCGGCGGAGTGCGCAGAGGTGAAGGGGCAGAATCGCCATTTCGACCGTACGTGGCGGCAGTTGCACCAGCTGCTACGGCGGCCTGCGGAAGAGCAGGGTAGAGAGATAGCCCGCCGGGTTTATATGCTCGGCGTCGGTGCGCAGATGCTACGCTACGCCTCGCCGCCGCTGGCGGAGGCCTGGTGTCGCATGATGCTCGACACGCGCGGCGGTATGCGGCTGGATGAGCCGACGCTGGAGGATTTACTGCTACGTGCGATGGGGCGTGGACGTCAGGCGCCTCAGGCGTAAAGAATGGCCTGGACTCGCCAGTTATCCGGCTGCTGCTCCTCGTACATCTGTACGATGCGATACCACGATGCTCCTTGTTCATCGGCCTTTACGGCGATGGCATGCTCGACGTCCTGCTGGCTGCCGGCAATATTATTGACCGAGATCAGGCCAATTTCATTGAGGCCGGTGACGCAGTCCGCGCTGGCGAATTCCGCTGACTGTGCGCAGGTGTTTGCTGTCGCTGTGGTCAGCAGCAGAGCGGGTAGGGTAAAAGATCGTTTCATCGTCGTCAGCTCCATTTCACGTAGTCCCGAGGGCAGTCCGTTGCTAACGTCCTGCCAGGTTGGCTGGCCGAACGTTATTATGCACAGGAGAACGTGAATGGACGCAAAGCAGTGTAAAGCTGGCTAAAAGACGGTGTACCGCTATTTACGGTACAGAATCGCTTGCGAATACCACTGGCCGGGAACCATGGTGTCATCAATCATGATGATGACGTAGTAATCCGCTTTAGCCGTTTCTGCCTTCGCTTTCAACGCCGCTTCGACATCCATCGGCGAACCGTACATCAACACGCTCACCGTCCCCATTTTTTGTAGCCCTGTCGTCTGGTTACGGTGAATCTCTTGCGGATGGTCGGTTGCGGGTGGTGGCGCTTCTGGCGTCCCTTGCAGGGCACTACAACCGCTCAGTGCGATAGCCAGAAACCACGGTGTTAACCTGCGCATAACCATATCTCGTTTCCTGATAGTCATAGTGTAGTGGTAGCCTGAATGTCATTTCCGGGGAATGTTCCCGAAGTGTTATCTCTGACGCGATTTTCGAATGAAAATATCGTGAAAGCGTAACCGAGTTCTCAACATTATGAATCATGGCGAACCTGGTTTCTTGCTGAATATGTCAGCCTATGACATACCCTCATTTTAGTGAAAGGAGATGGTCAATGATTGCTCTCGAAATACGTCGTCTGGCGGGGGGCGAAGTGCTACATGCCTGCCCGCAGTATGCACTGGATAAGCCATTGCCCTGCATCATCTTTTATCACGGCTTTACCTCCTCAAAGCTGGTGTACAGCTACTTCGCCGTAGCGCTGGCGGAAGCCGGTTTTCGGGTCATTATGCCCGATGCGCCAGAGCATGGCGCACGTTACGATGGCGATGATCGCGGACGAATGCAGCGCTTCTGGCCGATTTTACTGCAAAATTTTGCCGAGTTTCCGGCCTTGCGCGAGGCGGTTATCGGGCAGGGCTGGGTTGAAGGGGATCGTCTGGCGGTCGCCGGGGCATCAATGGGCGGCATGACGGCGCTGGGAATAATGACCCACCATCCGGAACTAAAAAGCGTGGCTTGTCTGATGGGCTCCGGCTATTTTACCCAGCTCTCGCAGAGCCTGTTCCCTTCGCCTGCCGTCAGTGCCGAACGGTTGGCTGAGTGGGATGTCACTCAGCAGCTCAGCACGCTGGCCAACAGACCGCTATTGCTCTGGCACGGCGAGGAAGATGACGTGGTGCCGCCTGAAGGTACCTTCAGGCTCCAGCAGGCGCTGCGGCAAAACGATCTGGATACTCACCTGACCTGCATCTGGCAAAAAGGGGTTCGCCACCGGATAACGCCGGAGGCGTTAGCGGCGACGGTGGCATTTTTTCAGCGCAGCCTTTAAACGCGAATGACCTGAACACCCTGATCCTCAAGCTGCTTGAGGATCGCTTCATCCGCCTGTTTTCCGGTAATCACCAGGTCGATTTGCCCGGCCTGGCTGAACAGCATTCCGGCGCGTTCGCCAACTTTGCTGCTATCTACCAGCACCGCGAGTTTGCCAACGACGTTAAGCATTTTTTGCTCGGCCATCGCGGTAAGCATATCGGTTTTATATAGCCCTTCGGCGGTCAGCCCTTTGCCGCTGGTGAACATCCAGTGCCCGGCATACAGGCTATTTTCACTGCCCTGCGGGCTCAAGGTGATGGAGTGGCTACGGTTATACTGTCCACCCATAATGATGACGCTGTCGTGTTCCTGGTCGATCAGGTAATTGGCCAGCGGCAGATAGTTAGTAATGATCTGTACTGGCTTACCGCACAGCTCTTGCCCCAGCAGGAATGCGGTAGAGCCGCAGTTGATGACGATGCTTTCGCCCGGGTTAACCAGTTGCGAAGCCGCCCGCGCAATGCGTACTTTCTCGTCGTGGTTTTGGGCCTGGTGAATGTTCATCGGCGACCAGCGCGGGCGCTGCTCGCTGATGGCTTCAGCGCCATTGCGGACTTTTTTCAGCTTACCGCTTTCGTCGAGTTTATTGATATCGCGTCGTGCCGTTGCCGGAGAAATTCCCAGCCGGGAAATCACCTGCTCCACGGTGACAAATCCCGTTTGTGCCAGCAAATCCAGTAAAATTTGATGTCTTTGCGCTTCCGTCATGAGCAAATCCGATTAAAAGTGATAAGCAAAGATGATATTTGAAATCAGGTGAAAATACTAATGCTGACGGGATAATTTCCGGCGAGGGGGCAAGGACTTCCGCTCGCCGGATGAATCTTACAGGAATGACTTGAAAGGCAGGTCCGGTTCCATGGTAAAGCAGTCGTCGAATCCGCGCGGATAGTGGTATTCGAAGTTGTCTTTATCCAGTGGCCAGGTGAATTTCCCACCCACCTGCCAGATGAAAGGCTTAAAGCCATACTTCAGGCGGTCTTTCTTCATCTCCCACAGAACGCGTATTTCCTGCGGATCAGCCTGGAAATTTGACCAGATATCGTGGTGGAACGGGATGACTACTTTGGTGTTCAGAGACTCGGCCATGCGCAGGATATCGGCGCTGGTCATTTTGTCGGTGATACCACGCGGGTTCTCGCCATAGGACCCCAGCGCCACGTCGATCTGGTGTTCGTTACCGTGTTTCGCATAGTAGTTGGAGTAGTGAGAATCGCCGCTATGATACAGATTACCGCCCGGCGTTTTGAACAAGTAGTTTACCGCGCGCTCATCCATTCCGTCCGGCAGCACGCCAGCCGCTTTTTGAGCCGCAGGTAAGGTTATCAGGGCGGTACGGTCAAAAGCGTCGAGCGCGTGGATTTCAACATCTTTTATTTTTACGACATCGCCCGGTTTCATCACGATGCAGCGCTCTTTCGGGACGCCCCAGCCAATCCACAGATCGACGCAGGTTTGCGGGCCGATAAACGGCACGTCATCCGCACAGTTTTGCATGACGGCGGCAGCAACGTTTACATCAATGTGATCGTTATGATCGTGTGTGGACAGCACCGCATCAATCTGGCGAATAGCGAAGGGATCCAGTACAAACGGAGTGGTACGCAGGTTTGGCTGGAGCTTCTTAACGCCTGCCATACGCTGCATCTGATGGCCTGCTTTCATCAGTGGGTTCCCGTGGCTTTGTTTGCCGGTACCGCACCAGAAATCGACGCAGATATTGGCTCCGCCTTCGGATTTCAGCCAGATGCCCGTACAACCCAACCACCACATAGCAAAAGTGCCAGGCGCAACCTGCTCTTGTTCAATTTCTTCATTCAGCCAGCTGCCCCACTCTGGAAAAGTATTCAGGATCCATGACTCGCGGGTGATGGTTTGTACTTTACTCATTGATTTTTACCTCACGTTTTGTCAAAAGAAATCATTTGTTGATTCATTTTGATAAATACTGGCACCATTTTTTCAGGATTGCAATCCTGCATTTCGCCATCTACGAGATGTTTTTGGTAGGTGAATGGGAGGTAAATGCTTGTTTCATGATGCCTTCATGTCATCATTTAATTGATTTATATTGATTATTTTGTGATTTTAGAAAATGAGAATTAATACGGTAACGGTTTGAATGATTATTTGCGGCGTGTGTCACACTTAATCAAATATAATCTTGTTGTGATTACTTTTGATTATTAGAGTGATTGCAACAACAAACCCTGGGCGTAGCGTGCGTTCAGAGATTCCACCTTCTGGAGTGTGTTATGGAGATTCTCTACAACATCTTTACCGTTTTCTTTAATCAGGTGATGACCAACGCCCCTCTGCTGCTGGGGATCGTGACGTGCCTGGGCTATATCCTGCTGCGTAAAAGCGCCAGCGTGATTGTAAAAGGTACGATTAAAACGATTATCGGTTTTATGTTGTTGCAGGCAGGGTCCGGCATTCTGACCAGTACCTTTAAACCCGTCGTCGCGAAAATGTCTGAGGTTTACGGCATCAACGGTGCTATCTCCGATACCTATGCCTCTATGATGGCGACCATTGAGCGGATGGGGGAGGCCTACAGCTGGGTGGGCTATGCCGTGCTGTTAGCTCTGGCGCTGAATATTTGTTACGTATTGCTGCGGCGCATTACCGGTATTCGCACCATCATGCTGACCGGGCACATCATGTTCCAGCAGGCGGGGCTGATTGCCGTCTCTTTCTATATCTTCGGGTATCCGATGTGGACGACTATTATCTGCACGGCGGTACTGGTGTCTCTCTATTGGGGCATTACCTCCAACATGATGTACAAGCCGACCCAGGAAGTTACCGACGGCTGCGGATTCTCCATCGGACATCAGCAGCAGTTCGCCTCATGGATTGCTTATAAGGCCGCACCTTATCTGGGGAAAAAAGAAGAGAGCGTTGAAGATCTTAAGCTGCCAGGCTGGCTGAATATTTTCCACGACAACATCGTTTCCACGGCTATTGTAATGACCATTTTCTTTGGTGCGATCCTGCTCTCCTTCGGCATCGACACCGTCCAGGCGATGGCGGGAAAAACTCACTGGACGGTGTATATCCTGCAAACTGGTTTTTCGTTCGCCGTCGCTATTTTTATTATCACTCAGGGCGTACGTATGTTCGTCGCCGAACTTTCCGAGGCGTTCAACGGGATCTCCCAACGCCTGATCCCTGGTGCCGTGCTGGCGATTGACTGTGCGGCGATTTATAGCTTTGCGCCGAACGCCGTTGTCTGGGGCTTTATGTGGGGCACCATTGGCCAGCTTATCGCTGTCGCTATCCTGGTGGGCTTCGGTTCTTCCATCCTGATTATTCCGGGCTTTATTCCGATGTTCTTCTCGAACGCGACTATCGGCGTCTTTGCGAACCACTTTGGCGGCTGGCGCGCGGCGCTCAAGATTTGTCTGGTGATGGGGATGATTGAAATTTTCGGCTGCGTCTGGGCGGTGAAGCTCACCGGTATGAGCGCCTGGATGGGCATGGCGGACTGGTCAATTCTGGCGCCGCCGATGATGCAGGGCTTTGCCTCTATCGGTATCGCGTTTATGACCGTCATCATCATTATTGCACTGGCCTATATGTTCTTCGCAGGACGCACGCTGCGTGCTGAAGAGGACGCGGAAAAACAACTGGCAGATGCTTCTGCTCAATAAGGAGTTTTGACTATGACCGTACGTATTCTGGCTGTATGTGGCAACGGGCAAGGAAGTTCCATGATCATGAAGATGAAAGTGGACCAGTTTTTGACTCAATCAAATATTGATCACTCAGTGAACAGTTGCGCGGTGGGTGAATACAAAAGTGAATTAAGCGGCGCGGATATCATCATCGCCTCTACTCATATTGCCGGGGAGATTACTGTCTCCGGCAACAAATACGTGGTCGGCGTGCGCAACATGCTATCGCCTGCGGATTTTGGCCCAAAACTGCTGGAAGTGATCAAAGAACATTTCCCACAGGATGTGAAGTAAGGACGCCAAATGAAATTACGTGATTCGCTTGTCGAGAATAACTCCATTCTTTTGCAGGCAGATGCCAGTACCTGGCAGGAAGCCGTAAAGCTAAGCGTTGATTTATTGGTGAAGGCTGACGTGGTTGAGCCGCGCTACTACCAGGCCATTCTGGATGGCGTTGCCCAGCATGGGCCCTACTTTGTGATTGCGCCCGGTCTGGCGATGCCGCACGGACGCCCGGAAGAGGGGGTTAAGAAAACGGGCTTTGCGCTGGTCACGCTGAGGAAGCCACTGGCTTTCAACCATGAGGATAACGACCCGGTCGACATCCTGATCACCATGGCGGCCGTTGATGCCAACACCCATCAGGAGGTGGGCATCATGCAGATCGTCAATCTGTTTGACGATGAAGCGAATTTCGACCGTTTACGTGCCTGCCGCACCGTGCAGGAAGTACTGAATTTAATTGATAACGCCACGACGGCGGCCTTCTAAAAGGAGCATCAAATGTCATTACCTATGTTGCAGGTTGCGCTGGATAATCAATCAATGTCTTCCGCGTATGAAACGACACGCCTGATTGCCGATGAAGTGGATATTATCGAAGTTGGCACCATTCTTTGTATTGCCGAGGGCGTACGCGCCGTGCGCGACCTGAAAGCACTCTATCCCCACAAAATCGTGCTGGCGGACGCCAAAATTGCCGATGCCGGCAAAATTCTCTCTCGGATGTGCTTTGAAGCGCATGCCGACTGGGTGACTGTTATCTGCTGTGCAGATATCAACACCACCAAAGGTGCGCTGGATGTGGCGAAAGAATTTAACGGTGATGTACAGATCGAACTAACCGGCTACTGGACCTGGGAGCAGGCGCAGGAATGGCGCGATGCGGGCATTCAACAAGTGGTTTATCACCGTAGCCGCGATGCGCAGGCCGCTGGCGTAGCGTGGGGGGAGGCGGATATCAGCGCCATCAAGCGCTTGTCCGACATGGGCTTTAAAGTCACCGTTACCGGCGGCCTGGCGCTGGAAGATCTGCCGCTGTTCCAGGGTATTCCGATTCACGTCTTTATTGCCGGTCGCAGCATTCGCGACGCTGCTTCCCCGGTAGAAGCTGCACGGCAGTTTAAACGTTCTATTGCCCAGTTATGGGGCTAAGGAGCGGTTATGTTGTCGAAAAAAATTCCGCTCGGCATCTATGAAAAGGCGCTCCCTGCCGGGGGACGCTGGCTGGATCGTTTGCGACTGGCGAAAAAACTCGGTTTTGACTTTGTCGAAATGTCGGTGGATGAAACTGACGCTCGGCTGGAACGGCTTGACTGGAGCCGGGAGCAGCGCCTGGAGCTAGTCAATGCGATTGCTGAAACCGGGGTACGGGTGCCCTCTATGTGCCTCAGCGCCCACCGGCGCTTCCCGCTTGGTAGCGAAGATGACGCGGTACGGGCGCAGGGGCTGGAGATTATGCGCAAAGCCATTCAGCTGGCGCAGGATGTAGGCATTCGGGTGATTCAGCTTGCGGGTTATGACGTTTACTACCAGGAAGCCAACAACGAGACGCGCCGTCGTTTCCGGGATGGCCTGAAAGAGAGCGTCGAAATGGCGAGCCGCGCGCAGGTGACGCTGGCGATGGAGATTATGGATTACCCGCTGATGAACTCGATCAGTAAGGCGCTGGGCTACGCACACTACCTGAATAATCCGTGGTTCCAGCTCTATCCGGATATCGGCAACCTGTCAGCATGGGATAACGATGTGCAGATGGAGCTACAGGCCGGGATGGGTCATATCGTGGCGGTACATGTGAAGGATACTAAACCCGGCATCTTTAAAAACGTCCCGTTTGGTGAAGGGGTCGTTGATTTCGAGCGTTGCTTTGAAACGCTCAAACAAACCGGCTACTGCGGACCCTACCTGATTGAAATGTGGAGCGAAACGACCGACGATCCGGCAGCGGAGGTGGCGAAAGCCCGCGATTGGGTGATGGCGCGGATGGCCAGTGCCGGGCTGGTGGAGGCGGCATAATGCAAAAAATTAAGCAGCAGGTTTTTGAAGCCAACATGGATTTACCGCGCTACGGCCTGGTGACCTTTACCTGGGGTAACGTTAGCGCGATCGATCGCGAACGCGGGCTGGTGGTAATTAAGCCTGGCGGTGTGGCCTATGAGACGATGAAAGTGAACGATATGGTGGTTGTGGATCTGCAGGGTAACGTGGTGGAAGGACGGTATCGTCCTTCTTCCGATACCGCCACCCATCTTGCGCTCTATCGCCGCTATCCGAGCCTTGGCGGCGTGGTGCATACCCACTCGACACACGCGACGGCCTGGGCGCAGGCCGGGCTGGCCATTCCCGCGCTGGGAACGACCCACGCAGACTACTTCTTTGGCGATATCCCCTGCACCAGGGCGTTGAGCCCGCGGGAAGTCGAAGAGGCTTATGAACTGAACACCGGGCTCGTGATCATCGAAACGCTGGGCGAGATAGACCCGCTCCTTACGCCGGGGATTGTGGTGTATCAACACGGACCTTTTACCTGGGGTAAAGATGCGCACGATGCGGTGCATAACGCGGTGGTGATGGAAGAAGTGGCGCGGATGGCGTGGATTGCTCGCGGAATCAATCCGCTGCTCAAGCCGATCGATAGCTGGCTGATGGACAAACACTTTATGCGAAAGCACGGACCAAATGCCTATTACGGGCAAAAGTAAGTCATGTGCTCCGGAGCCATTTTCGTATCGCTGGCAAACGCATGCCAGCAAGCGTCCGTTGACAAACTATCGCTTCGGCGAAAACGTCGAGGCGATGGCATTAAGACTTCACCCCGTGACGGGGCGAAGTCAAAGAGTCGGCTATTAGCGATAAATGGCTGCGCTGGCATGAATCACGCCGTTGCTTTCCGGTTCGTGAATCAGGATCGGCTGAAAATATTTTGCGCCTTGCGCATCGCTCAGCTGATTAAGTGCCCGATCGGCCTCTTGCTCAGTCGCCATATTATGGTTGATATAGATAACGCCCAGGCTCTGCACATCGTCCATGTTGCGTGCCTGGCGCCCATCGATTTTGATGGCTGCGAGCGCGTTGGCGCTCAGTAAAAGCGCAGCCAAAGCGGCAATGATGATGTATTTCATACTCTACGCTCCTGACGTTCTGTCGGCCATGCTGGCGTTAAATCCGGGATCCTCCTGGGTTACCGATAGCTCTGATATAAGTGTAATCTCTGGCTACCGTGGGTATCGCGACCATTTCTGATGAAGTTGTTCAAAAAAGTGTCGCTGGTGCCGTTGATTAATTTTAAATCACTGACTTAGCGCGGCTTTACCGTTAGTGCGAATTATTTGCGCAATTTGCTTGTCTTAAAGGGGCGGCGAAAGTAGAATGACGCGTCAATTTTTCGGCCGCCCTTTAACACGTTCCTTGCCTCCATGGGCCGCGGCTGACCCAGACAGGAGGCTGAATAATCCGTAAGGAGCAATTCGATGCGTCATTACGAAATCGTTTTTATGGTCCATCCTGACCAGAGCGAACAGGTTCCGGGTATGATCGAACGTTACACTGGTGCAATCACTGCAGCAGAAGGTACGATCCACCGTCTGGAAGACTGGGGCCGCCGTCAGCTGGCTTACCCGATCAACAAACTGCACAAAGCTCACTACGTTCTGCTGAACGTTGAAGCTCCGCAGGAAGCGATCGATGAGCTGGAAACTAACTTCCGCTTCAACGACGCCGTTATCCGCAGCATGGTAATGCGTACTAAGCACGCTGTTACCGAAGCATCTCCGATGGTTAAAGCGAAAGACGAGCGCCGTGAGCGTCGCGAAGATTTCGCAAACGAAACCGCAGATGATTCTGAAGCTGGGGATTCTGAAGAGTAATCCTGATGACCAATCGTCTGGAGCTGTCCGGCATTGTTTGCAGGACGCCACTTCGTAAGGTCAGCCCGTCAGGAATTCCACACTGCCAGTTCGTGCTTGAGCATCGTTCAGTGCAGGAGGAAGCCGGTTTTCACCGGCAGGCATGGTGTCAAATGCCCGTGATTATTAGCGGACACGAGAACCAGGCCATTACTCACAGTATAACGGTCGGTAGCGCAGTGACCGTTCAGGGGTTCATCTCTTGCCACAAGGCAAAGAACGGCCTGAGCAAAATGGTTCTGCATGCCGAGCAGATTGAATTGATAGATTCTGGAGACTAGCCAAATGGCACGTTATTTCCGTCGTCGCAAGTTCTGCCGTTTCACCGCGGAAGGCGTTCAAGAGATCGACTATAAAGATATCGCAACGCTGAAAAACTACATCACCGAAAGCGGTAAGATTGTCCCAAGCCGTATCACCGGTACCCGTGCAAAATATCAGCGTCAGCTGGCTCGCGCTATCAAACGCGCACGCTACCTGTCCCTGCTGCCGTACACTGATCGTCATCAGTAATCGGTCACGGTCCATTAATACGACTTTGAGAGGATAAGGTAATGCAAGTTATTCTGCTTGATAAAGTAGCAAACCTCGGTAGCCTGGGTGATCAGGTTAACGTTAAAGCGGGCTATGCTCGTAACTTCCTGGTACCACAGGGCAAAGCTGTTCCTGCTACCAAGAAAAACGTTGAGTTCTTCGAAGCGCGCCGCGCTGAACTGGAAGCCAAACTGGCTGACGTTCTGGCCGCTGCTAACGCACGTGCTGAAGCAATCAACGCACTGGGCACCGTTACCATCGCGTCTAAATCTGGCGACGAAGGTAAACTGTTCGGTTCCATCGGTACCCGCGACATCGCTGACGCTGTAACTGCAGCTGGCGTTGCTGTTGCTAAGAGCGAAGTTCGTCTGCCGAACGGCGTTCTGCGCACCACCGGTGAGCACGAAGTGGACTTCCAGGTTCACAGCGAAGTCTTCGCGAAACTGGTTGTTAACGTTGTAGCTGAGTAATTTTTTACTCAGTTCGCGTCGAGACGCCGGCCTTGTGCCGGCGTTTTGCTTTTCTGCATTCCCCTTCTGTGGTTCTCTCCTGACACAATTGCAATATCAGGCCGTCAATGACCAATCCTTTGAGTGGGAGGCGTTGGTATGAGCGGACGCGACGCGGTACCAAATGAAGCGGGAAAAAGGGCACGGGAAGGAGACGGGGCGCCTTTGCGCAGGCCGGGCGTGATACCCGGCATGACCCGTGGATTCTTTACGGCGATTAGCGCGCGCGAATAAAACTGCCGTTCGCCTGACGGGTAAACAGCACCTGCTGTCCGCCGCCGGTATCAATTGTCAGGCCGGTCACCACGCCATTCGCATTCTGGCGAATTTGCACCGTCTGCCCGGTTTGCAGCGAACTGAGCGGTTTGCCCGGACCTTCTACCTGGGCCATCGCATAGACGTCGGTTGGCGGCAGATTATGATCGCGGAACAGCTGGGCCAGGGTTTTACCCGCTTCTATGCGATAGGTACGCCACTGCTGCTCAATTCCCGGTGCCGACTGCTGCTGCTGCGGCTGAGAGTAGGCCTGGCTTTGTCCCTGATCCACCGGTTCGTCCTGAACCGGCTCCGGCGCCACCGGCGCCATCTGATCGGCGTCATTCACCGTCGGCGTAGTGGTAATCGGTGGCAGCGGCATGGCCTGTTGGGAAGATTGCGGCTGGGACTGCGATTGCAGGTCGATATTGGCTTCGCGGCCACTTTGTACCGGGCTGCTGCTCTCCTCTGACGGGAGCAGTATGCCGATAATCACCAGCAACGCGCCGGCAATGATGCCCCGGCGATGCATGGGCGGCAGCGGATCCATAATGCGAATATGATCCGGGGCGTGCCAGATCTTCGCCAGGGTAGGTGTGATGTCAAAGCGCCCGGGCATGGCTTTCCTCCTGCTCCGCATATTTTTATCCTGCTCTCCGTAGAGTATAGATGGCTAACTTCCTGATGGCCGAGACAAAGATATGTTTCGTGAGGTTAACCTGATATCTCCTATTGTTTCTGTTTCCCTCAGATTTGTCATCATCTCCGCGACAAAGTTTTACCCATCGGACGATGGCTGATATGCTGCCCACCACTTTATGCTCGTCGCGCTTCGAGTTGCTGATGCGCTGGCTGCGCCTGCCTGCACTGACCACACTGTGGCCTGTCCTGCCGGTGAATCATCCGCATGCCGCCTTCTTGCTATCTGGAATCCGTCGAGTATGAAATTTCCCCCCCGAAAAATAAGGAAAGAAGATGGCAACCCCGACTTTTGACACTATTGAAGCGCAGGCAAGTTACGGCATCGGCTTGCAGGTTGGACAACAGCTGAGCGAATCCGGCCTGCAGGGGCTGCTGCCTGAAGCACTGGTTGCCGGCATTGCCGATGCGCTGGAAGGCAATCAGCCGCAGGTGCCGGTGGAAGCCGTTCACCGCGCGCTGCGTGAAATCCACGAACGCGCTGACGCGGTACGTCGCGAGCGTTTCCAGGAGATGGCGGCCGATGGCCAGAAATACCTGGATGAAAACCGCGAGCGTGAAGGCGTGAACAGCACCGAATCCGGTCTGCAGTTCCGCGTTCTGACCCAGGGTGAAGGCGCGATCCCGGCGCGTACCGACCGCGTCCGCGTGCATTACACCGGTAAACTGATCGACGGTACCGTATTTGACAGCTCCGTGGCCCGTGGCGAACCGGCTGAGTTCCCGGTGACCGGCGTGATCGGCGGCTGGATTGAAGCGCTGACCCTGATGCCGGTGGGTTCCAAATGGGAACTGACTATTCCGCACAACCTGGCCTATGGTGAGCGCGGCGCCGGTGCTTCTATTCCTCCGTTCAGCACCCTGATCTTTGAAGTCGAACTGCTGGATATTATCTAATCAGCAGGTGCTTCCTCTCCCTTAAGGGGGAGGGAGCGACTAAAAATAGCGCAAAATACTTAAGTTAGGAATTTGTTGGAATTTTATGTTGCTCTCAGGCTTTTTAAGTGTATTTTTGTGAGCTGTTTCGCGCTGCAGGAGTGATATAACACTCACTTTAAACATAAAATTAACATTATATCTAAATCATAGTATTCATCCCTCTGATTCTTACCTAATATCGATAAACCCTTTTTCAGGGTAATGACAAATGACGGGCCATCAGAGCCTGAACAACACAGACAGGTACAACAGGAAGAAAATCACATGGTAGATCAGGTTAAAGTCGCTGCCGAAGAGCAGGCTCCGACTGAACAATCGCTACGGCGAAATCTCACGAATCGACATATTCAGCTCATTGCCATTGGTGGCGCCATCGGGACGGGGCTGTTTATGGGATCCGGCAAAACCATCAGCCTCGCCGGGCCATCCATTATTTTTGTTTATATGATTATCGGCTTTATGCTGTTTTTCGTGATGCGCGCGATGGGCGAATTACTGCTGTCGAATCTGGAATATAAATCGTTCAGTGATTTTGCCGCCGACCTTCTGGGGCCGTGGGCCGGCTATTTTACCGGTTGGACCTACTGGTTCTGCTGGGTTGTGACCGGGATGGCCGACGTGGTGGCGATTACCGCCTACGCCCAGTTCTGGTTCCCTGGACTTTCCGATTGGGTCGCTTCGCTGGCGGTGATCCTGCTGCTGCTGAGCCTTAACCTTGCCACCGTGAAAATGTTCGGTGAGATGGAGTTCTGGTTCGCAATGATCAAAATCGTCGCCATTGTGGCGCTGATTGTGGTCGGCCTGGTGATGGTGATGATGCATTTCAAATCGCCGACCGGCGTGGAGGCGTCTTTTGCCCATCTGTGGAATGACGGCGGCTGGTTCCCGAAAGGTATCAGCGGATTCTTTGCCGGCTTCCAGATCGCGGTCTTCGCATTCGTCGGTATTGAGCTGGTAGGGACCACCGCTGCAGAAACCAAAGATCCGGAAAAATCCCTGCCGCGCGCGATTAACTCTATCCCGCTGCGTATTATTATGTTCTACGTCTTCGCCCTGATCGTGATTATGTCGGTGACGCCGTGGAGCTCCGTGGTGCCGACCAAGAGTCCGTTCGTCGAACTGTTTGTCCTGGTGGGCCTGCCGGCGGCGGCCAGCCTGATTAACTTTGTGGTGCTGACTTCGGCCGCCTCTTCGGCTAACAGCGGCGTGTTCTCAACCAGCCGTATGCTGTTCGGTCTGGCGCAGGATGGTCAGGCGCCGTCGATGTTTGCCAAGCTGTCGAAACGTGCGGTACCGGCGAAAGGGCTGACCTTCTCCTGTATGTGCCTGCTGGGCGGCGTGGTGATGCTGATGGTGAACCCGAGCGTGATTGCCGCCTTCACCATGATTACCACGGTATCGGCGATCCTGTTTATGTTCGTCTGGACCATTATTCTGTGCTCGTACCTGGTCTACCGTAAAAAGCGTCCGCATCTGCATGAGCAGTCCAAATATAAGATGCCGCTGGGTAAGCTGATGTGCTGGGTCTGTATGGCGTTCTTCGTCTTCGTGCTGGTGCTGTTGACGCTGGAAGCCGACACGCGCGAAGCGCTGATCGTCACCCCGCTGTGGTTTGTTCTGCTGGCGGCAGGTTGGTTCTTTGCCGGTAAGAAGCGTCTGGCGAAATAAAAAATCTTCGGCAAAGATTTTTAACGTTGCTTGCAACGGCCCGTCATAAAAAAAGGCCACCGGGGTGGCCAATAAGACTGACAATGTCGAGGCGCCTGCGGGCGCCTTTTTTATTTTCCGGCGAGGGCACGCGGAAACAGAACGTTGTTCTCCAGGCTGATATGTTCCATCAGATCGTCGATCAGTTGGTTAATGCCGTTGTACATCGCTTTCCACGTGGTGCAGGCTTCCGGCGGCGGGGTGACATTGTTGGTGACATGCTTAATCACTTCCAGCAGCTCGCCCGCTTCGTCGTGTTCGCTTTCCATGACGCTGATAGGGCCGGCGGCCTGAGTCCCCATGCCCTGTTTGATCATCGGGAACAGGATCTGTTCCTCTTTCATCATGTGGCTGGAGAGCTCCTGATGCAGCATGGTCAGGTATTTGGCTAAGCCGTTCGGCACGTTGGGCTTATCGGCATGCACTCGTTCAACTTTGGTCGCCTGCAGGATAAGCTCCGGCAGCTGTTCGCGATGGCGATCGTGGTAGCGAACGATGATATGGTCGATGATTTCGGCATACGGTGCGCTACGCCAGTCTTTCTCTACCGGCTCTTCCGCCAGTCTGGCCAGTTCGGCTTCGATCGCCGCGACGTCCAGCTCCTTGCGCGATGCGGCGCGTTCCAGCGTCTGTTTGCCGCCGCAGCAGTAGTCCATATCGTATTTACGGAATAGCGCGGAGGCGCGCGGAATCGTCAGCGCCAGCTCGCCTAAAGGTTGGTCACGAAAAGCCATAGCGAATACCTCGTCTTTAAAAATATAAGATGTATATTAAATGCATCTTATGGGCAAGGGAATACCCCTTTCGGATACCAGGCTATTTTTTATTCTCGCAGACCCGCTCCACGACCACCGGTTTTTGTGGTCGGGAACAGACCGCGTAGACCACGCCAACAACCAGTAGCAGGATGCCGCTGAGCGTCAGCAGCGGTGGCATGCTTTGTCGTAACAGGAAGGTATACAGCAGGCCCGCCAGCGTTTCGAAGACGATGAGCGGCCCGAGAATGACCGTTGGCAGCTTCTGGCTGGCGATATTCCAGCACAATGCGCCGACCCAGGAGCAGAGGACGGCAATGGCCAGCATCAGCGTTACGAAGAGCAGGGGGCGCGGGCCAAAGGGAAGCGGGAAGTCGACCTGCTGAGCATGCAGCCATCCGCAGGCAATCAGATAACCGGCCAGCGAGACCGGTAGCGTCACCAGCGCCTGCGCCGTCGCCCACATCATCGGATGCTTATCCGGGTTTTCCCGCAGCCAGCGCGCATTGCGCAACGCGTACCAGGCCCAGCAGGCCACCGATACCAGCGCCAGACCAATACCGGAACCGTAGCGCCAGATACTGAAATTGGGCAGTCCCTGGCGCAGTTCGGCAATATTGACGCACACCAGGCCGACAGCGATACAGGAGAGTGCCGGAAAGAGACGTCGCCACGGTAGCTTACCGTCACGCTGGCTGTAGAGCAGGTTAGCCATCACCGGCAGCACGACCGGAAGCGTGCCGATAATCATCGTCGATACCGGCGCGCCGGTGCGCTGAATGGCGCTGGCGAGACAAACGTAATAGATCAGGTTGCCCATCATGGTCAGCCCTAGCGCCGTCCACCAGTCTTGCCCGGAAAGCTGCCGCAGTCGCGCGCGACCGAGCCACGCCAGCGGCAGGGCAATCAACCCCAGCGCCAGATAGCGTCCCATGGATTGCAGTACCGCCGGGTATTCCGGCACCAGCACCGGGCCGACGAATATTAACCCCCACATCATCCCCGCCAGCAGGGCATACAACACACCACTAATCATCACGCCATCCGTACCGGTTTCAGTTGGCTAAAGTGTAGAAGAGGCCGCGTCGGGAATATTGTATGAGATTGCGCATTAGCGCCGGGCGACCTGCTTTTGATAGCGCACCGGGGTGATGCCATAGCGGCGGGTAAAGGCGCGGGTCAGGTGTGACTGATCGGTCAGACCGCTGGCGGCGGCCACTTCGGCAGCGGGCATTCCGTGGGTGAGGAAGGCTTTGGCGCGCCACAGGCGAATGGCCATCAGCATCTGATGGGGCGTGACGTGGAAATGCGCCTTAAACTGGCGCTGAAAGTGGTACGGGCTCAGGGAGGCAACCTGCGCCAGCTCATCAAGGGAGACGGCGTGCATATAGTTGTCATGCAGATAATCGCGCACGCGCTCGAAACGGTGGGTGGCTTCCGCGATAACCGGGGCGTGATGGGCCAGCGGGCGGAAGGTATCAATCACGTCGAGCAACAGACCCTGTTGAGCCAGCGGATCGTCGGTATGCCATAAGCCATAAATAAGCTGACAGAGCCGCTGCGAGCGCTGCGGATCCTGACGAACCACCTCACTGAACCACCAGTGGCGCACGCCGGTGACCTCTTCCAGCATCTGCGGTTCCAGATAGACCATACGGTAGCGCCAGCCGTCGGCGGTGGCCGCTTCTCCGGTGTGCAGTTCGTCAGGGTTCATGGTAACGATGGAGTTAACCGGAGCGACGTACTGGCTACCGCGATAGCGAAAACGCTCGGCGCCGAGCTCAATTGCACCGATGCCGAAGGCTTCATGGGTATGGGGTTCGAAGGCGTAGCGGGAGATATGGGCATGGTACAACTCAACGCCAGGCAGCTGCGCCGGATGGCGAAAGCGCGCGCTGTCTCTCTCATCGTTGAACTGTTCCGGTACGCCCTGCATTGTGTTTCTCCCGACGGATATCCTTTTATTATTGGGGATGACCCGCCGGGAAGCTACAAAAATTAACCTTTTTGTAACCGTTACAGAATGCCTTTGATGCTCTCAGCCAGCGGTGTCGTCGGGCGACCAATCAACGCGCTCAGGGTGCGGCTGTCGTCAAACAGGCCGCCTTTGGCGGCGCCGACATCGGAGTCAGCGAGCATGTCCGCCAGCCCTGCCGGCAGGCCAACGCTCTTCAGCGCAGCGGCGAAGTCGGCTTCGCTCAGGTTCTGATACACCACGTTTTTACCGCTCTGCTTGCTCAGTGCGGCAGCCAGTTCGCTCAGGGTCCAGGCTTCATCGCCGGCCAGCTCGTACACTTTCCCGGCATGGCCCTCTTCAGCGATAACGCGTGCGGCGGCCTCGGCATAATCGGCGCGGGTCGCCGAGGCGATTTTTCCGTCGCCCGCAGCACCGATAAACACCCCATGCTCAAGCGCCGGCGGCGCGCTGGCGAGATAGTTCTCGGTGTACCAGCCGTTGCGCAGCAGAGCATAAGGGATACCGGAGTCGGCGAGCATTTTCTCGGTTTCAACATGCTCAACGTGCAGGCCAAGCGGCGATTTATCGGCATGCAGCAGGCTGGTGTAAGCGATAAATTTTACCCCGGCGGCTTTGGCGGCATGAATGACGTTACGGTGTTGCGGGGTACGCTGACCGACTTCGCTGGAGGAGATCAGCAGCAGTTTATCGACGCCCTGCAGCGCCGCGGTGAATGCCGCTTCGTCGGTATAATCGGCCTGGCGGACCACAATACCCTGCTGGCTCAGCGCTTCGGCTTTTGCCGGGTTACGCACAATGGCCACAATCTGGCTGGCGGCCGTGGTTTTTAACAGATTCTGTAGGACGAGGTGGCCAAGCTGGCCGGTCGCGCCGGTAATAGCGATCATCAGTCTTCTCCTTCGTGTTGCGTGACAGTTGTGGTAAGCTAACACCTTAACTAACTTTTAGTAAGTACGTACAAAAAGGTAAGTATGAAAATGGCGAATCCGACGCTGAGCGAAAAAATGCGCGACGGGAATCTGTTTGCCGAGCAGTGCCCGTCACGCGATGTGCTGAAGCACGTGACCAGTCGCTGGGGGGTATTAATCCTGGTGGCGCTGCGCGGAGGAACCCATCGCTTCAGCGAGCTACGCCGTAAAATGGGCGGGGTCAGCGAAAAGATGCTGGCTCAGTCGCTGCAGGCGCTGGAGCAGGATGGCTTTATCAATCGGGTCTCGCGACCGGTCGTCCCGCCGCACGTAGAGTATAGCCTGACACCGCTTGGCGAGCAGGTTAGCGCGAAAGTGGCGGCGCTGGCGGACTGGATTGAGCTTAATCTGCCCGCGGTTCTGGCGAACCACGAGCAGATGGCATAACCACGGCGAATGCCCGGGCAGCGGCCGAGGCTTTACCCGGGCGGTTTCCCGCCGGGTAAAGCATCACGCCAGCGGGGAAGCGGCATTACGGCCGCAAATCCAGCTGGTAAATCGCAAAACCGATATCGTCGGTTGCGACCTGATGCATCGGGTACTGCGCTTTCTCTTTAATAAATGCCGCGGCTTTTGCACCCGGAGAGGTTTCAAAGCGGATGTCCAGCGGCACCTTGCTGTGGACCGGGGCCAGACGCCAGTTGTTGTCGGCCGCCGGGTGGATAGCGCCCGCTTTTTTCGACTCTGCGCCGATCCATGCCGCCAGCACCGAACGGTTCTCGTCAGGCGAGGCAAAAGCAATGTGGCTATCGCCGGTTCCGGCAAATTTACCGCCGTAGGCGCGGTAGTTATTGGTGGCCACCAGGAAGGTGGCCGTCGGGTCAATCGGTTTACCGTTAAAGGTCAGATCCTTAATGCGTTCCGCCTGCGGGTGAATCATCTGACACTCGCCGTCGTATCGCGCCGGCTGGGTAACATCAATCTGGTAGTTTACGCCGTCAATCACATCAAAGTTGTAGGTGCGGAAACCGTCCCAGTTGATTAACGACTGCGGTTTGCTGCTGGTGGGGTCAATCTGGTTAAACTGCCCGGCGGAGCACTCCAGCCACTCTTTCACCTCTTTACCACTGACCCTCATCACCACCAGAGTATTCGGGTAGAGATAGAGGTCGGCGGCATTGCGGAAGGTGAGCTGGCCTTTCTCCACCTCGACGAAGCTGGTCGGGTCGTTTTTGCGGCCGCCGACTTTAAACGGCGCGGCGGCAGAAAGTACCGGCAGCGTTGCCAGGTCCGGGTCGCCCTGAATAGCGTGTTCGACATAGGCTTTCTGCGCCATATTGACCACCTGCACGGTAGGATCGTCCTGCACCAGCGCCAGATAGCTGTACATGTTGTCTGAAGACTGGCCGATGGGTTTGCTGACGAACTCGCGGGTGGCGTCATGATCGGCTTTTAGTACCTTCACCATGTTCGCGTCTTCCGCCGCCAGGGATTTTTTCGCCACGGCGTCATAGACAGGGCGCGCCTCGGCTTTGGCCTGAGCGACCCGCCATTGACCGGCATCGTTGTTCAGCACCAGATCGACGACGCCAAGGTGGTCACCCCACATCCCAGGCATCACGGCCGGGATGCCGTTCAGGGTACCTTTGTCGATATCCGCCCCCTGAATGGCGGCAAAATCTTTCCCCGGGAACACCGCATGGGCGTGGCCGAACATAATGGCATCCACGCCGGGCACCTGGCTGAGGTAGTACACCGAATTTTCCGCCATCGCGTGGTAAGGATCGGCAGATAGTCCCGAATGTGCGACGATCACCACCACATCTGCGCCTTTTTTACGCATTTCCGGCACATACTGACGCGCGGTTTCGGTGATATCGTTGACGGTCACTTTGCCGCTGAGATTGGCTTTATCCCAGGTCATGATTTGCGGCGGCACAAAACCGATATAGCCGATACGCAGCGTCTGCGTTTTGCCGTCGCGATCCTGCACCGCCGTTTCTTTAATCAGGTACGGCGTAAACATCGGTTGACCGGTTTTGGTATCGATAATATTGGCGTTTACGTAGGGAAATTTCGCCCCGGCGAGCGCCTTGTGCAGGAAATCAAGGCCGTAGTTGAACTCGTGATTGCCGAGGTTACCTACCGCGTAGTCCAGCGTATTCATTGCCTTATATACCGGGTGGACATCACCGCTGTTGAGCCCTTTGGCGGCCATGTAGTCACCCAGCGGACTTCCCTGAATAACATCGCCGTTATCGACCAGCACGCTGTTTTTGACTTCCTGGCGGGCCTTTTCTATCAGCGTAGCGGTGCGCACGAGGCCAAATTTTTCCGTTGCGGCGTCTTTGTAGTAGTCGAAATCCATCATATTGCTATGCAAATCGGTGGTTTCCATAATTCGCAAATCGACCGTCGCGGCGTTCACGCTGGCGGCAATCAGCGTGGCCAGTAACGTTGCGCTAAACTTAATCATCAGAGGCGTCCTTTTTATGAGCAATGGCACAGAAGAAAATGTATGTACATCCTGTTGCTTACAGAAATGTGAATCATGCCGAAAACTGGCTCATGAAACCGCCATCGTTATCACAGATAGCGGAACTCGCACCGATGCGATATAACTAAAACAACGAGTTAACGCCACTGTAACCAGATGAGGTGGAGAATGTTAGAACAAGTATGTCAACTTGCACGGATTGCAGGTGATGCCATCATGGAAGTCTATGATGGAAAGCAGCCGATGGACGTTGCCAGCAAGAAGGACGATTCTCCGGTCACCGCGGCAGATCTCGCCGCGCACAAGGTGATTATGCATGGCCTGCTGGCGCTGACGCCCGATATCCCGGTGCTCTCTGAAGAAGATCCCCCCGGATGGGAGGTGCGGCAGCACTGGCAGCGCTACTGGCTGGTGGATCCGCTGGACGGCACCAAAGAATTTATTAAACGTAACGGTGAATTTACCGTCAATATTGCCTTGATTGAAAAAGGAAAACCGGTTCTTGGCGTGGTTTACGCGCCGGTCTTAAAAGTGCTGTACAGCGCGGAAGGCGGCAAGGCGTGGAAAGACGAATGCGGCATGCGCAAGCAGATTCAGGTGCGGGATGCCCGGCCGCCGCTGGTAGTGATCAGCCGCTCCCACGGTAACGATCCGGAACTGCAGGAGTACCTGGAACATATTGGCGAGCATCAGACCACGTCGATCGGTTCGTCGCTGAAATTCTGCCTGGTAGCGGAAGGTCAGGCCCAGCTTTATCCGCGCTTTGGGCCAACCAGTACCTGGGATACCGCCGCTGGCCATGCCGTGGCGGTGGCTGCCGGGGCGCACGTTCACGACTGGCAGGGGCGCACTCTGGACTATACCCCGCGTGAATCCTTCCTGAACCCCGGCTTCCGGGTCTCTATTTACTAAGCAGTTTGTGCAGCAGGGCGACCACCTGCTGCACTTCATCCTGCGTGAGCGCGCCGTCTTTGGCCCACTGCACGCGACCGTCTTTATCCAGTACCACAATCGCTGAGCTCTCCTCCTGCAGCTGCCAGGCTTTACGGGCCAGGCCGTTGCTGTCGACAATAAACTGCGACCACGGGTAGAGCTGTTTGTTGCTCTCAATGCTGCTACGTACGAACATGCCGGAGCCTGGAATGGCGTCATCGGTATTGACGATGGTGGTGGTCTGGTAGCGGTCGTGCGGGAATTTGGCCGCCTTAATCGCCTCTATCAGAGTGGCATTTTTCTCTTTTGCCGACGTGCGTCCGGCGATGTGCTGCACCACGCGAACTTTTCCTGCCAGCAGCGAGCTATTCCAGTTTTTATAGCTAAACTTATCATTATCCAGAATTAATTCTCCCCGGTCGGCAATGCCAACCGGCGCGACGCGCTGGCCATCGACAAAATTATGCGCTGAGGCCATCAGCGGTAACAGGAGGCAGGAAACCGCCAGTAGCTTACGTAGGGTCATGATGAGTCCTTATTTTTATGCAGGTGATCCGACCACTTGGTCTCGTTTAAGCATAAATGCGATTTCCCGGCATTACACGCAATCAGGGTGCCAGTTTGCGTGTTAACGCACATATTCGAAGGAAATCGGCGACTTATACTAACTTCTACGTATGTTTGAAAAGAAAGTTCTTAATTATTGTCATCAAAAGGTAAATAAACTTATGCATGCTGGGTATTACAGAAGTTCTGGACTATAGTTTCAGGGCATTAAAATTTGCGCTCCCGAATCGTGGGCCAAGTGTGGCACCACAAGAGCGTAACCCTGGCAGGAGACAACAATGAAAATTTTCCAACGCTACAATCCGCTGCAAGTGGCGAAGTACGTGAAGATCCTGTTCCGTGGACGGTTATACATCAAGGATGTTGGCGCTTTTGAGTTTGATAAGGGCAAAATTCTTATCCCGAAGGTTAAAGACAAGCAGCATTTGTCTGTGATGTCTGAAGTCAATCGTCAGGTTCTGCGTCTGCAAACAGAGATGGCTTAACCTGAATAACGATATAGCTATGC
The DNA here is from genome assembly GCF_003323835.1 of Klebsiella sp. X13. Taxonomy (NCBI): domain Bacteria; kingdom Pseudomonadati; phylum Pseudomonadota; class Gammaproteobacteria; order Enterobacterales; family Enterobacteriaceae; genus Klebsiella; species Klebsiella sp. X13. The sequence continues at coordinate 4,906,151 of NZ_CP030874.1, read as the reverse complement.
GGTAAAAAAACGGCTCCTGATGGAGCCGTTGATGTTTCTGGCCTATCCCTTCATTTCCGCATAGCGTTTACGGTACTCGCCCGGCGGAATGCCGTTGTGTTTGCGGAAAATGCGCGTGAAATAGACCGGGTCTCCGTAACCGACCGACAGGGCGATTTTGTTAAGCGGCAGGGAAGTACTCTGGATCAGCCATCGCGCGCGGTTAATGCGTTGCGCCTCGCGCCAGGCGTATACCGTTTGCCCCAGCTCATTTTTGAACAGGTGCGCCAGTCGTGAAGGCGAGATAAAAACCATCGCTGCCAGGGTCTCAATCTTAATCTCCTGTGCAATATGCTCGTTAAGATAGTCACACACGGCGTTAATCCGCGGATCGTGAGCGTGGCGATTGCTGATCGGCTGTCGCTGAAAGCAGCTCAGGATCAGGCGTTCCAGCGCATTCATCGCCAGCGCTTCAGAAAGCGGGGCGGAAGCGGAATGATGGCGGATAACTTCATAGAAAAGATCGCGCAGATTTTGCAGCTGCTCAGGATCGTTGACCGTTGTTTTGCCGATGCCGTGGGTCGTTTGATCCCATTTCAGCCAGTCTATCCAGTAGGGCCGGGGGATAAAGTAGATCCATAAATGATCCCAGTGCTCGCTGTGTTCATCCCGTCCGTAATGGTGGGGAACACCGGGCGGGAAGAGCAGCAGATCGTTTGCACGAAACAGCAGGGAGCCGTCGCCCGCTTTCGCGCGCGCCTGGCCGCGCAGGGTCAGATTGATGATGTAACCTTTCATCCCCTGCGGGCGGTTAATGTAGTAGTCCAGCTTTGACCCGCGGGTGATGGGGGTAAAGCCGGCGACGACCCAGGCGTTGAAGGTAAAAGTCTTCATCAATGGCGAGAAATTCAGTAGCTCATTGATATCCAGTTCCATCGTTTCTCCCGCCTGAACGCCGCTGCCGCTTAACTTTCGATGATACTAAATTCCCATGCCTTGAGACGCAACGGCTGGCCGCAGCTGACCTCATCCCCGCTCAACAGCGCGTTGCCCGATGTCTCGCTGATAAACTCCAGCGGCTCGCCGGAGTAGTTGAACAGGAAGTGGATGCGGTTGCCGTTGCGGTTGCGCATCTGTTTAACCACCAGCGGATAGCGGTACGCCGACGTGCGCGATCGCAGATCCAGGCCGGAGGTGAGGAGGTCAAACAGCTGACTAACCAGCGTTTTCTGCGGCAGGAAGCCCACGTAAATCGCCCGACCCTGGCCGTAATCCGCGTCGGTGGCGGCGGCATATTCGCCCCATGCCGGATGCTGATAGCGCAGTAGCGTGCGGGTACCGGAGTCCGGCGTCAGCAGCTCCATCCACAGTTCGGCCTGATTGTCTTTACTGCAATCAATGTCTGCGCAGCATGAACACACCGTGGTCTCTTCCGGCAGGGTGAACTGGCTGTAGCTCACGCCGCAGCTCTCGCGCAAAATCCCCGGCTGCGCGCCGGTTCGCACCTTGACGTTTTCATCGCTAAAGCCTGATTTAAAGCCGATCAGCGCTCTGCCGCCTTGTTCAATATAGCGATTGATGCGCGTAAGCAGGCCGTCATCTGCGGCGTAAAGTCCGGGCACGATCAGCACGCGGTAGCGCGAGGTCTCCTCATTAACATCATGGATAATGTCGACACTGATATTGTGGTCGTATAGCGCATCGTGGAAGCGGCGAAAAATATCGTTATAAATATTGCCCTGCGTATCGCCGGGGCGGAACTGATTGAGGGCGTCCATGGCTTCATTGCTCACCAGCAGCGCGACGTCGTTTTCTGCTTTCAGCTCCGCCAGCTGCGGCGACAGGCGGGCGAAGTCAGCCCCGATAGTGGTCGCTTCCTGCCAGGTGGCATTGCGCGAGAAGTCGTGGCTTAACAGCCCTTTCCAGTAGGTCTCAAACGAGTTATGAATCGAATGCCAGTGCCAGTAGGAGACCATCGCCGCACCTGAGGCCACGTGGCTAAAGGCCTGCAGGCGCAGCTGCCCCGGGAAAGGGGTCCACTGGGCGAAGCCCTGCGCCTGGGTTTCCAGTACGAAGTAGTTTTTACCCTGCTTGAGTGAACGGGTAATGGCGCCGCCAAACGCGATTTCCCGCCCGGTCAGGTGCTTCTGGCTCGGGTGATAGATGTCGACACCGGCAATATCCAGCGCCTGCGCCGCCGCAAAGTGGTCGACTCGCGGCTGCACGCCATAGGAGTAGCCGCGCCATTCAAAATCGAAGTTGTGGGTGACGAACTGATGCGGCTGGGCATATTCACGCACGATGTCCGCCTGCCAGGCGAGGTACCCGGTTACCTGCTGGCGCTGGTAGCGGGAGAACGCGCAGGCGAGGCTGGCGTTAATGGTATTTTCGACCGGCGGAAAATCCTGCCAGCTATCGATGCGGTTGCTCCAGTAGTCCAGACCAAAATCTTTATTCAACCTGGCGAGATCGGGATAGTGTTCCCGCAGACTGCGCACAAATCCTTCCTGCATATAGCGGCCGATATTATCGTAATGCTTGGTTTCGTTATCCAGCTGCCAGCCAATAATCGCCGGATGATGCTGCACGTGCGCCATCAGAGTACGGATAATCTTTTCGGCATAGCGGCGAAAAGTCGGGTTAACGATATCCATGATCTGTCGCGGGCCATATTTTTGCTGTCCGTCGACGGTGGTGACCAGAATGTCCGGATGTTTAGCCGCCAGCCAGGCCGGGACGGCGTAGGTCGGCGTACCGATAATCACCGCGATCCCCGCTTCATGCATGGCGTCCAGCACCCGGTCGATATGGTAGAAGTTATACTCGCCTTCCTGAGGCTCCAGCGTACTCCAGGTTGATTCGGCAATCCGCACCACGTTAATGCCCGTTTCGCGCATTAAGGCGATATCTTTCGCTAACCGATCTTCCGGCATATATTCATCGTAATACGCTACGCCATAAAATAAATCAGACATACAGGTTACCTCCTTAAATTAATGCACGGGTGCCGGCTGCGGGGAAAAAACGCGCGCTTTGTCCAGCGTAATAAATGAAATCAGCGTAAAGCACAGGGCGATACCGCCGAGTACGATATAGCTGCTGGTAAAGCCCATACTCTGATACATATGGCCGATGCCGGTAGAAAGAAAAATAGAGCTAAAGCTTTTAGAGAACTGGAAGCCAATTAAGTAAACGGTGGCGGACAGCATTGGGTTGAAATTGGCGAAGATATATTTTAATGCCGCAACCAGCAGCACCGAGCTTTCAAAGCCGTGCAGCAGTTTAATCAGGCTAATGGACACCGGGCCAATAGCCCAGGCCGAACCGATAATGCGCAGGCTCATAATCATCCCGCAGTACAGCAGGGCATTTTTCGGGCCGATTTTATTTACGAACCATGGGGCAAAGAACATCACGACGGCATCCAGGAAAATCTGACCGGTGGTTAAATAGCCGAAGACCTCCGCGCCGCGCGCTTTGCTCTCAAAGAAGTGGCTGTAATAGATAGCGAACTGCTGGTCGTAGGTTTCATATACCGCGCCGACGCCAATCATATAGATGGCGAAGAACCAGAATTTCTTCATTTTCAGCAGCGATGCGGCGTCGCTCAAGGTGACCGGCGAGGCTTTCCCGCTCGGCATCGCGCCCTGTTTATCCGCGCTAATCTGCATTTTCCAGACAATCACCAGCAGGCAAACTCCCGCACAGCTGGCCAGCCAGAAAATCATATTCTGGTCGATCCCGTAGAGTTTACCTGCCGCAAAGGTGCCGATAGCCGCGCCAATACCGCCAAACATTCGGGCGCGACCAAACTCAAACCCGGACGCGCGGCTGACTTTATCAATATAGGCTTCGCAAATACCGCAGCCAGCGCCATAGGCCATACCAATATAGATACCGCCCGCCAGCGCTCCGAGAAAAACATTAATTTTTAATAATGGCGCAAAGACGTAAATCCAGTAGGGGGCAAATAAAGTGATAATGATTGCCAGCATCCACATAAGGTTTTTACGATAGACCAGTTTGTCGGAGATGAATCCGAATAGTGGCTGGACACAAACGGCAATAATCGCAGTAAAGGAATAAACCAGACCGACATCAGTGTAATTAATACCGATGGTTTCCGTTAACCACAATGATAAATAAGGATAGCAGCATCCCCAGCCAATAAAGAAGAACAGGAAGAACAGACAGCTTATATAGTAATTTTTATTTGATTCAATCATGGTAATCCTCGCTCCCGTTGAACAGGAATATGATCGTGTAGACGCGAGCAAAGTTACCTTTTTGCGCGGAGGGGAGTCATGAACGTTTCGCTATGGAGTAGTAAAAATCTGCTATCGGCTGAGAGGCGTGAGCCGCTTCACATTCGGGCAATAAAAAAGGCGGAGTTTTCATCCGCCTTTTATGTTCGACCCAATATCTTACGCCGGCTCTTTATCGCTATTGGCGGCGTCCGGCTGTTTCGGTACCAGCACGGTTGGTTTATTGTCGATGCGCGTTACCAGCAGCTGGTCAATTCGGTAGTTGTCGATATCCACCACCTCGAATTTATAGCCGGAGAATTTCACCGCATCGGTGCGTTTCGGGATCTTACGCAGCATAAACATCATAAAACCGCCGATGGTCTCGTAGTTGCCGGACTGCGGGAATTCGTCGATATCCAGCACGCGCATGACGTCGTCAATCGGTGTACCGCCATCAATCAGCCATGAGTTCTCATCGCGAGCGACAATTTGCTCCTCCAGTCCCTGACCGACCAGATCGCCCATCAGCGTGGTCATCACGTCGTTGAGGGTGATAATCCCTACTACCAGCGCATATTCGTTCATGATCACCGCGAAGTCTTCACCGGCGGTTTTAAAGCTTTCCAGCGCTTCAGAGAGCGTCAGCGTATCCGGGACAATCAACGTATTGCGAATCTGTACGCCGCCGGTCAGCACCAGGCTTTGGTTCGCCAGCACGCGATTAAGCAGATCTTTAGAGTCCACGTAGCCGATGATGTGGTCGATATCTTCGTTACAGACCAGGAATTTGGAGTGCGGATGTTCCGCCACCTTGTTCTTCAGGCTCTGCTCGTCTTCGTGCAGATCGAACCAGATGATATTTTCACGCGAGGTCATGGACGACGGAACGGTACGCGATTCCAGCTCGAAAACGTTCTCAATCAGCTCATGTTCCTGCTTACGCAGCACCCCGGCCAGCGCGCCGGCTTCTACCACGGCGTAGATGTCGTCGGAAGTAATATCGTCTTTACGCACCATCGGTATTTTGAACAGACGGAAGATGTTGTTAGCCATGCCGTTGAACAACCACACCAGCGGGCGGAAGACCAGCAGGCAGAAGCGCATCGGGTTGATGATACGCAAAGCAACGGCTTCTGGCGCAATCATACCGATGCGTTTCGGGGTCAGGTCAGCGAACAGAATGAACAGGCTGGTGACCAGGGTAAAGGAGATGATAAAGCTCAATTGCTCTGAAAGCTCAGCCGACATGTACTGGCTCAGCAGGCTGTGAAACGCCGGCGAGAATGCCGCATCACCGACGATACCACCAAGAATGGCGACGGCGTTGAGGCCGATCTGTACGACGGTAAAGAAAGTGCCCGGGTTTTCCTGCATTTTGAGAACGCGTTGGGCGTTCACGTTGCCGTCATCGGCCAGCAGTTTGAGTTTGATCTTACGTGAAGCTGCCAGCGAGATCTCCGATATCGAAAAAAACGCACTGACAGCGATCAGACAAAGAATAACTAAAATACTATTTAACATAGTTTATCCAGCCGTTGAGGCCAGATCCTCGGAAGGGAAGTTGATAACTCTATAGTGGAATACATAAAAAACCGGTCCGAAGGCTCTGGACCGGCTATAACACAGGGTAGTATAGCGTAAGCGACTGTAAAGCCGCCAGAGCGTTAATTATTCACCTCAGTGATAAACGGTATTATGCCTGCGGGGGCAGACAGACGCCAATGCCTCCGATACCGCAGTAGCCGTACGGGTTTTTGTGCAGGTACTGCTGATGATCGTCCTCAGCGTAGTAAAACGGCTTCGCCGTGGCAATTTCCGTGGTGATTGTGCGCGTGTCGTTGGCATCACGCATGGCGGCCTGGAAACGTGCCAGACTGGCCTTCGCCGCTTCATCCTGCTCTGGAGTCAGCGGATAGATGGCGGAGCGATACTGGGTGCCATGGTCATTACCCTGCTGCATGCCCTGGGCCGGATCGTGGTTCTCCCAGAAAACCTGCAGCAGTTGCGCGTAGCTGATGACCTGCGGATCGTACACAATGCGTACGGCTTCGGCGTGGCCGGTGTCACCGGTACAGACTTCACGGTAGGTCGGGTTCGGCGTATAGCCGCCGGTATAGCCCGCGGCGGTGCTGTAGACGCCAGGCAACTGCCAGAACAGACGCTCCACGCCCCAGAAACAGCCCATCGCGAACAGGGCAACTTCCATTCCGTCCGGGACATTGGTCATGGAGTGGCCATTGACAGCGTGGAGTGTTGCCACTGGCATAGGGGTGTTGCGTCCTGGCAGCGCATCCGCCTGGGCGACAAGATGCGTTTTATCAAATAGACTCACGGTTGGCCTCTCAAAACATAAGTCGTGGTTAAGGTTGTAACGAAGCGTGTCTTTTTACACAATAAACATGCCCGATACGTCTAGATTTAAACATAAGAATTATTTGGTTTAGCGTTTCTTTTTCAACCCTATGTCGTTGGGGTTTTATTAAGCCGTGGAACGGCGCTTTCGTTTCCTTCGGGGGGAAACAAGGATATTCAGGAGAAAACGTGCTACAAATCCGCCAGTTATGTATCACCAGCCTTTTGCTGGTCAGCGGGGTCGCTAGCGCCGCGAGCGTGCGTTTGCAGGTTGAGGGGTTATCCGGAGAGCTGGAAAAAAACGTCCGAGCTCAACTTTCTACGATCCAGAGCGACGAAGTGACGCCGGATCGCCGCTTTCGTGCGCGCGTCGATGATGCGATTCGCGAAGGGTTGAAGGCCCTGGGATACTACGAACCGACAATCGTTTTCGACCTCCGTCCGCCGCCGAAAAAAGGCCGGCAGGTGCTGATTGCCAAAGTCACGCCAGGTGAACCGGTACGTATTGGCGGCACGGAAGTCATCCTGCGAGGCGGGGCGCGCACCGACCGTGACTATCTGGATTTGTTAAAAAAGCGCCCGGCTATCGGCACCGTCCTGGATCATGGCGATTATGATAGCTTCAAGAGCTCGCTCACTCACGTTGCGCTGCGTAAGGGCTACTTTGACAGCGAATTCATCAAAAGCCAACTCGGGGTTTCTCTCGACCGTCATCAGGCCTTCTGGGATATCGACTACAACAGCGGCGAGCGCTACCGCTTTGGTCCGGTCACTTTTGAAGGCTCGCAAATTCGCGACGAATATCTGCAAAACCTGGTGCCGTTCAAGCAGGGCGACTACTACACCTCGCAGGATCTCGCCGAACTCAACCGCCGCCTGGCGGCAACCGGCTGGTTCAGCTCCGTCGTTGTGGCGCCGCAGTTTGAAAAGTCCCGCAAGACTAAAGTTCTGCCTTTGCAGGGCGTGGTCTCCCCGCGTAAAGAGAATACCGTGGAAACCGGTGTCGGCTACTCAACCGACGTCGGGCCGCGGGTCAAAGGAACGTGGAAAAAGCCGTGGATGAACTCCTACGGACATAGCCTGACTTCCAGCCTCAGCCTTTCCGCTCCTGAACAGCAGCTTGATTTCAGCTATAAGGTGCCGCTGTTAAAAAGTCCGCTGGAGCAATACTACCTGGTGCAGGGCGGCTTTAAACGTACGGACCTCAACGATACGAAGGCCGACTCAACGACCCTCGGGGTATCACGTTTTTGGGAGATGTCGAGCGGCTGGCAGCGCGCGCTTAACCTGCGCTGGAGCCTTGACCACTTTACCCAGGCCAACGTCACCAACACCACGATGCTTATCTATCCCGGGGTGTCGGTAAACCGTACCCGCTCCCGCGGTGGCCTGATGCCGACCTGGGGTGACTCCCAGCGCTATTCGGTGGACTACTCCAACACCATGTGGGGCTCGGATATTAACTTCATCGTCGCCCAGGCGCAGGATGTGTGGATCCGCACGCTCTACGACCGCCACCGTTTTGTGGTGCGCGGCAACCTCGGCTGGATTGAAGCCGATGACTTCAACAAAGTCCCGCCGGATCTGCGTTTCTTCGCCGGTGGCGACCGCAGTATTCGCGGCTATAAATACAAATCGATCTCGCCGAAGGATGACGATGGCAAACTGATTGGTGCCTCGAAGCTGGCGACAGGTTCGCTGGAGTATCAGTACAACGTCAGCGGAAAATGGTGGGGCGCAGTCTTCGTCGACAGCGGCGAAGCGGTGAGCGATATCCGCAAAAGCGATTTTAAAACCGGCGCCGGCGTCGGCGTGCGCTGGCAGTCGCCGGTTGGCCCGATCAAGCTGGATATTGCCGCGCCGGTCGGCGACAAAGACGAACACGGTTTACAGTTTTACATCGGTCTGGGGCCTGAATTATGAGTTTATGGAAGAAGATAAGCCTCGGGGTACTGATCTTTTTGGTTCTGCTGCTGGGGACGGTCGCGTTCCTGGTCGGCACGACCAGCGGCCTGCACCTGGTGCTGAAGGCGGCGGACCGCTGGGTCCCCGGTCTGGAAATCGGCAAGGTGACCGGCGGCTGGCGTGACCTGACGCTGCAAAACGTCCGTTTTGCGCAGCCGGGCGTCGCGGTCACGGCCGGTCAGTTCCATCTGGCGGTCAAATTACAGTGCCTGTGGGACAGCAGCCTGTGCGTGAACGATATTTCGCTGCGCGATATCTACGTGGCGATCGACACCAGCAAGATGCCGCCTTCTGCGCCGGTAGAAGAGGAGGAGACGGGGCCGCTGAATCTTTCGACGCCGTATCCTGTGACGCTGAGCCGCATCGCGCTGCAAAACGTGAACGTCAAAATTGATAATACCGCCGTTTCGGTGCGGGACTTTTCCACCGGCCTGAACTGGCAGGAGAAGAATCTGACCCTGACGCCAACCTCGCTGCAGGGGCTGCTTATCGCCTTGCCGAAAGTGGCGAAAGTGGCGCAGGAGCAGGTGGTTGAACCGAAGATCGACAATCCGAAGCCGGAAGAAAAACCGCTCGGCGAGACGATGAAAGCGCTGTTCTCCCAGCCGGTGCTGCCGGAGATGACCGACGTTCATCTGCCGCTGAACCTGAATATCCAGTCGTTCCGCGGCGAGCAGCTGCGCGTCACCGGCGATACCGACATGACCGTCTACAGCATGCTGCTGAAAGTCAGCAGCATCGACGGACACATGAAGCTGGATACGCTGGATATCGATTCCGATCAGGGCAAGATCAATGCCGCGGGCACCGCGCAACTGCAGGATAACTGGCCGGTAGACATCACCCTCAACAGTACGCTGAACATCGATCCGCTGAAAGGCGAAAAGGTGAAGCTGACCGTCGGCGGCGAAATGCGTAAAACGCTGCAGATCGGCGTGGATTTAGCCGGTTCCGTGGCGATGACGCTGCGTGCCGACGCGCAGCTGGCGGAAGCCGGACTGCCGCTGAATATGGAACTGAAGAGTAAACAGCTGTACTGGCCGTTCAGCGGAGAAAAACAGTTCCAGGCCGACGATGTGCTGCTGAAATTTAATGGCAAGATGACCGACTACACCATGGCGTTCAGCACCGCGGTGAAGGGGCAATCGCTGCCGCCGGCGAAAATCACCCTCAATGCCAAAGGGAACGAACAGCAGGTGAACCTCGATAAGCTGACCGTTGCGGCGCTGGAGGGGAAAACCGAACTGAAAGCGCTGCTGGACTGGCAGCAGGCTATCAGCTGGCGCGGCGAGCTGACGCTCGACGGCATCAACACCGCCAAAGAGGTACCGGACTGGCCGTCGAAGCTGAACGGGATGATTAAAACGCAGGGCAGCCTGTACGGCGGGAGCTGGCAGATGTCGGTACCGGAGCTGAAAATCACCGGTAACGTTAAGCAGAACAAGGTCGATGTCAGCGGTTCACTGCAGGGTAACAGCTACATGCAGTGGAAAATCCCCGGTCTGCACCTGGCGTTGGGTAAGAACAGCGCCGAGGTGAAGGGAGAGCTGGGGGTGAAAGACCTCAACCTGGATGCCACCATCGATGCGCCCAATCTGGATAATGCGCTGCCGGGGCTGGGCGGCACGGCGAAGGGGCTGTTGAAGGTGCGCGGTACCGTTGATGCGCCGCAGCTGCTGGCGGATATCACCGCGCGTGCGCTGCGCTGGCAGGAGCTGACCGTTGCTCAGGTCAACGTCAAGGGCGACGTAAAGTCCAGCGACCAGATCGGCGGCAATCTTGATGTGCGCGTCGACCGGATCAGCCAGCCGGGGGTTAATATCAGCCTCGTGCAGCTGAATGCCAAAGGGAACGAAAAGCAACACGATCTGCAGCTGAAAGTGCAGGGCGATCCGGTTTCCGGGCAGCTGTCGCTGGCGGGGAGTTTCGATCGTAAAGAGGAACGCTGGAAAGGGACGCTGAGCAATACCCGCTTCCAGACGCCGGTAGGGCCGGTTTCCCTGACGCGCAACATCGCGCTGGATTACCGTAATCGCGAACAAAAAATCAGTATCGGGCCGCACTGCTGGGCTAACCCGAACGCCGAGCTGTGCGTGCCGCAGACCATCGACGCCGGTGCCAGCGGACGGGCGGTGGTGAATCTGAACCGCTTTGATCTGGCGATGTTGAAGCCGTTTATGCCGGAGGCGACCCAGGCCAGCGGCGTATTCAGCGGCAATGCGGATGTCAGCTGGGACACCACCAAAGAGGGGCTGCCGCAGGGCAAAGTGACGCTGAACGGTCGCAATGTCAAAGTCACCCAGATGGTCAACGATGCGCCGCTGCCGGTGGCCTTCGATACGTTGAACCTGACGGCCGAACTGCATAACAACCGTGCGCAGCTCGGCTGGCTGATTCGCCTGACCAACAACGGTCAGCTGGATGGCCAGGTGCAGATTACCGACCCGCAGGGGCGCCGTAACCTCGGCGGTAATGTGAATATCAATAACTTCTCGCTGGCGATGATTAACCCGATCTTCGCCCGCGGAGAGAAGGCGGAAGGGAAGCTCAATGCGAACCTGCGCCTCGGCGGCGATCTGCAAAACCCGCAGCTGTTTGGCCAGATGCAGTTGGGCGGTATCGACATCGACGGTAACTTTATGCCGTTTGATATGCAGCCGAGCCAGCTGGCGATGAACTTCAACGGCACCCGTTCAACGCTGCAGGGCACCGTGAATACCAAACAGGGCCAAATCAGTCTGAGCGGTAACGCCGACTGGACCCAGATTGACAACTGGCGTGCGCAGGTAGCGGCCAAAGGCAGCCGGGTTCGTATTACCGTGCCGCCGATGGTAAGGCTGGATGTTTCGCCGGATGTGGTCTTTACCGCCACCCCGAGTTTGTTTAGCCTTGATGGCAGCGTTGATGTTCCGTGGGCGCGTATCGTCGTCAACGATGTGCCGGAAAGTGCCGTTGGGGTCTCTTCTGATGAAGTGATGCTGGATAAAAATCTGCAGCCGATTCAGCAGCAGAGCGCCGGTATTCCCATCAACAGCAACCTGACGATTCACGTTGGTAACAACGTCCGTCTGAGCGCCTTCGGCCTGAAAGCGCGTCTGACCGGCGATTTGAAAGTGGCTCAGGATAAACAGGGGCTGGGACTGAACGGGCAGATTAATATCCCGGAAGGTCGCTTCCATGCCTACGGTCAGGACCTGATCGTACGTAAAGGCGAGCTGCTGTTCTCCGGTCCGCCGGATCAGCCGCTGTTGAATATCGAAGCCATTCGTAACCCGGATGCCACAGAAGACGACGTGATCGCTGGCGTTCGCGTCACTGGTTCGGCCGATCAGCCGAAAGCAGAGATTTTCTCTGACCCGGTCATGTCGCAGCAAGAAGCGCTTTCTTACCTGCTGAGAGGACAGGGTTTAAGCAGCGGACAGAGCGATAGTGCCGCAATGACTTCAATGCTTATTGGTATGGGGGTTGCACAAAGTGGTCAGGTTGTGGGTAAAATCGGCGAGACGTTTGGCGTAAGCAATCTGGCGCTGGATACCGAGGGAGTGGGCGACTCCTCCCAGGTGGTGGTCAGCGGCTATGTACTGCCAGGTCTGCAGGTAAAATATGGGGTAGGGATCTTTGATTCCCTGGCGACGTTGACGTTACGCTATCGCCTGATGCCTAAGCTATATATGGAAGCGGTGTCTGGCGTAGACCAGGCTCTCGATTTGCTCTATCAGTTTGAGTTTTAGCAATGCGAATATTTGTTTACGGCAGTTTACGACGCAAACAAGGCAACAGCCACTGGATGACCAACGCTCAGTGGCTGGGCGATCATAGTGTCAACGATTATCAGCTGTACAGCCTGGGCCACTATCCAGGCGCGGTGCCTGGCGAAGGCACAGTACATGGTGAAGTGTATCGTATTGACGCATCAACGCTGGCCGAACTGGACGCGCTGCGCACTAAGGGCGGTGAGTACGCACGTCACCTGATCCAGACGCCTTATGGCAGCGCATGGATGTATGTCTATCAGCGCCCCGTAGAGGGCTTTACGCTGATAGAGAACGGCAACTGGTTAGACAGAGACCAGTATTAACCACGACAACGCCACCTTCGGGTGGCGTTGTTTTTTTATGTCTGCCATTCACCTGGCACAGGACAATGGCAGACATAAAAAACCTTATTAACCGACCGGCGGAAAGGTCTATGGCACTGGCACCGTTTGTTCCCCGGTGGCGCTGCGCTTACCGGGGCTACGGGTAAGGGCGGTGTTTGGGTTGGTTGCCCGGAGTGATGCCCTGGAGGCTGTGGCAGGCTGCGGCACTGGCACCGTTTGTTCCCCGGTGGCGCTGCGCTTACCGGGGCTACGGGTAAGTGCGGTGTTTGGGGTTGGTTGCCCGGAGTGATGCCCTGGAGGCTGTGGCACTGGCACCGTTTGTTCCCCGGTGGCGCAGTGCTTGCCGGGGCTACGGGTAAGGGCCGGTGTTTGGGGTTGGTTGCCCGGAGTGGTGCCCTGGAGGCTGTGGCACTGGCACCGTTTGTTCCCCGGTGGCGCTGCGCTTACCGGGGCTACGGGTAAGGGCCGGTGTTTGGGTTGGTTGCCCGGAGTGATGCCCTGGAGGCTGTGGCACTGGCACCGTTTATTCCCCGGTGGCGCTGCGCTTAGCGGGGCTACGGGTAAGGGCGGTGTTTGGGTTGGTTGCCCGGAGTAATGCCCTGGAGGCTGTGGCAGGCTGTGGCAGGCTGCGGCACTGGCACCGTTTGTTCCCCGGTGGCGCTGCGCTTACCGGGGCTACGGGTAAGTGCGGTGTTTGGGGGGGTTGCCCGGAGTGATGTCTGCGAGTATTTGTAGCCCGGGTAAGGCGTGAGCCGCCACCCGGGAAATGGCTCGCGTCAGAAACAAAAACACCGCCCTGAGGCGGTGTTTTCGACAATCTGAGTGCGGCAGAATTACTTCTTAGCGCGCTCGAAGGAAGCAATGATTTCAGCTTTAGCCGCTTCAGCATTGTCCCAGCCGTCAACTTTCACCCATTTGCCTTTTTCCAGGTCTTTGTAGTGCTCGAAGAAGTGGGTGATCTGTGCTTTCAGCAGTTCCGGCAGGTCGTTCACATCTTTGATGTGATCGTACTCTTTGCTCAGCTTGGTGTGCGGTACAGCAACCAGTTTCGCATCTTCACCAGATTCGTCGGTCATCTTCAGTACGCCAACCGGACGGCAGCGGATCACAGAGCCTGGCTCCAGCGGGTACGGCGTCGGGACCAGTACGTCAACCGGGTCGCCGTCCAGAGACAGGGTGTGGTTGATATAGCCGTAGTTGCACGGATAGAACATCGCAGTGGACATGAAGCGATCAACGAACAGCGCGCCGCTCTCTTTGTCGACTTCGTATTTGATTGGGTCTGCGTTAGCCGGGATCTCGATCACGACGTAGATGTCTTCCGGCAGATCTTTACCCGCAGGTACGTTGAGTAAGCTCATGTCTGTTTCCTTTAAAATGTATGGCAAACAAGTGCCTGGTATTATAGCCAACTCACATCGAATGTCTTGGCTTCTTTTTATTTTGCCCGCCGGTAATCAGTCTGAATTTCCCCCTGAAAAACAACCTGAAAATCCATAAACATAGCCGCATCCTGAATAAAACAATGTAACCGTTTACATTGCATCTGTTTGATTTCTCAACGTGCGCAAAATTTCACCTCATGCGTCGGCAGATGCGAGCTGCGGGAAGCCTTATCCGCTCTCAGCTGGATTAAATCACGGGAATTAACATTTAATTTACTTTTTCGAAGTGTGATGTAACGCATTCAGTTACATCACGAGTTGTCTATAGTTTGTCCGCAGATGACGGTTTAACCCAAAGTAACCCGATGAGGACCTTTTTATGTGGAAGCGCTTACTTCTTGTCACAGCAGTTTCCGCAGCTATGTCGTCTATGGCAATGGCTGCCCCTCTGACCGTAGGATTTTCGCAGGTCGGATCTGAATCCGGCTGGCGTGCGGCCGAAACCAACGTTGCGAAAGAGGAGGCCGCCAAACGCGGAATCACTCTGAAGATTGCCGACGGCCAGCAAAAACAGGAAAACCAGATTAAAGCCGTTCGCTCCTTTATCGCCCAGGGCGTTGACGCCATCTTTATCGCGCCAGTCGTGGCGACCGGCTGGGAACCGGTGTTGAAAGAGGCCAAAGAGGCCAAAATTCCGGTATTCCTGCTCGACCGCTCGATTGATGTCAAAGACAAAGATCTCTACATGACCACCGTCACCGCCAATAACGTGCTTGAAGGTCAGCTGATTGGTGACTGGCTGGTGAAAACGGTCGACGGCAAGCCGTGTAACGTGGTTGAGCTGCAGGGCACCGTTGGTGCCAGCGTAGCGATCGATCGTAAGAAAGGGTTTGCTGACGTTATCGCCAAAACGCCAAACATCAAAATCATTCGCTCTCAGTCCGGCGACTTTACCCGCAGCAAAGGCAAAGAGGTGATGGAGAGCTTTATTAAAGCGGAAAATAACGGCAAGAACATCTGCATGGTCTTTGCCCATAACGATGACATGGTTATTGGCGCGATTCAGGCCATTAAAGAAGCCGGGCTGAAACCGGGTAAAGATATCCTCACCGGCTCAATTGACGGCGTCCCGGATATTTATAAAGCGATGATGGCGGGGGAAGCGAACGCCAGCGTCGAGCTGACGCCAAATATGGCCGGCCCCGCATTTGATGCGCTGGAGAAATATAAAAAGGACGGCACGCTGCCAGAGAAGCTGACCATCACCAAATCGACGCTTTATCTGCCGGATACGGCGAAAGAAGAGCTCGAGAAGAAGAAAAACATGGGCTACTGAGTCCGTCGGGAGAAGCAATAACCAGGCGATGTGCCGCATCGCCTGAATGGCTCCCCGGCTAATGCTGGCGGTCCATCGATCCGCGCCTGTCGGTAGCCCGGTCAGCGTTGTGCGACCGGGAGCCGTCTTTCATCCTCTGAAGGTGAGACTGAATATGAACGCCGAGGTAAGCCAGGAAATCCTTCGCACGGAAGGGCTTAGCAAGTTTTTCCCCGGCGTCAAAGCGCTGGATAATGTCAATTTCAGTCTGCGGCGCGGTGAAATCATGGCGCTGCTGGGCGAAAACGGGGCGGGTAAATCCACATTGATTAAAGCCCTCACCGGCGTGTACCACGCCGATCGCGGGGCGATCTGGCTGGAGGGGCAGGAAATATCGCCGAAAAATACCGCTCATGCCCAGCAACTGGGCATCGGGACGGTTTATCAGGAGGTTAACCTGCTGCCAAACATGTCGGTGGCGGACAATCTGTTCCTCGGACGTGAACCCCGTCGTTTTGGCCTGCTACGGCGCAAAGAGATGGAAAAGCGCGCCACCGCGCTGATGGCCTCCTACGGTTTTTCCCTCGACGTTCGCGAACCGCTGAACCGCTTTTCGGTAGCGATGCAGCAGATCGTCGCGATTTGTCGGGCCATCGACCTGTCGGCCAGAGTGCTGATCCTCGATGAACCGACCGCCAGTCTGGACACCCAGGAAGTGGAGATGCTCTTCACCCTGATGCGCCAGCTGCGCGACGATGGCGTCAGCCTGATTTTCGTCACCCACTTCCTCGATCAGGTGTATGCCGTCAGCGACCGGATTACCGTTCTGCGCAACGGCGGTTTTGTCGGCTGCCGGGAAACCCGCGAATTGCCGCAGATCGAGTTAGTGAAGATGATGCTTGGCCGCGAGCTTGAGCACGATGCCCTGCATCGCGCGGGTCGTACTTTACTGAGCGACAAACCGGTCGCCGCCTTTGAGGGCTTTGGCAAGAAAGGCGTTATTGCGCCGTTTGACCTTCAGGTTCGTCCCGGCGAGATCGTCGGTCTGGCGGGACTGCTCGGATCCGGACGCACGGAAACTGCCGAGGTTATTTTCGGCATCAAACCGGCAGACAGCGGCACCGCGTGGATCAAAGGTAAAGCGCAGGGGCTGCGTTCGCCGCACCAGGCGTCAAGCCTGGGCATCGGCTTCTGTCCTGAGGATCGTAAAACCGACGGGATTATTGCCGCGGCATCGGTGCGGGAAAATATAGTCCTGGCGCTGCAGGCGCAGCGCGGCTGGCTGCGGCCGATTCCGCGACGCGAGCAAAATGACATTGCCGATCGCTTTATCCGCCAGCTCGGTATTCGCACCCCCAGCGCCGAACAGCCGATCGAATTTCTCTCCGGCGGCAATCAGCAGAAGGTGCTGCTTTCCCGTTGGCTGCTGACCAAACCGCAGTTCCTGATCCTCGATGAGCCGACGCGCGGGATCGATGTTGGCGCCCATGCGGAGATCATCCGCCTGATCGAAACCCTGTGCGCCGATGGTCTGGCGCTGCTGGTCATCTCCTCGGAGCTGGAAGAGCTGGTGGGCTATGCCGATCGGGTGATTATTATGCGCGATCGTAAGCAGGTAGCGGAGATCCCGCTAGCCGAGCTTTCTGTCCCGGCGATCATGAACGCTATTGCGGCATAAGGAGTAACCCATGATGCCTCGATCAGTTCCACAAACCGGCCAGCCAAAGCGGCGCTTCAGCTGGCCGAAAGGTATGCCGCAAATTATCGCCCTGATCCTCGTGCTGGTGGTGGATAGCTTCGTGGCGCCGCACTTCTTTCAGATTGTGTTACAGGACGGGCGCCTGTTCGGCAGCCCGATTGATATTCTCAACCGCGCGGCACCGGTGGCGCTGCTGGCGATAGGTATGACGCTGGTAATTGCTACCGGCGGAATCGATCTGTCGGTTGGCGCGGTGATGGCGATTGCCGGCGCGACAGCGGCCTCGATGACCGTTGCCGGACACAGTCTGCCGGTGGTGCTGCTGGCCTCCCTGGCGGCGGGGGCGCTGGCGGGCTTATGGAACGGTATTCTGGTCGCGATCCTGAAGATCCAGCCTTTCGTGGCCACGCTGATTCTGATGGTTGCCGGGCGCGGCGTCGCGCAGCTGATTACCTCCGGGCAGATCGTGACCTTCGATTCACCGCACCTGGCCTGGCTCGGGAGCGGTTCGCTGCTGCTGTTGCCGACACCGGTCCTGATCGCGGCCGCGACGCTGCTGCTGTTTTGGCTGTTCACCCGTAAAACGGCGCTGGGGATGTTTATCGAAGCGGTGGGGATCAACATTCGGGCAGCGAAAAACGCCGGCGTGAATACCCGGATTGTGGTGATGCTGGCCTATGTGCTGAGCGGTATCTGCGCGGCGATTGCCGGAATAATCGTGGCGGCAGACATTCGCGGTGCCGATGCCAATAACGCCGGGCTGTGGCTGGAGCTGGATGCCATCCTGGCGGTGGTGATCGGCGGCGGATCGCTGATGGGCGGGCGCTTTAACCTGCTACTTTCGGTGGTCGGAGCCCTGATCATCCAGGGAATGAATACCGGGATCCTGCTGTCGGGCTTCCCGCCGGAGATGAATCAGGTGGTGAAGGCGGTGGTGGTTCTGTGCGTATTGATCGTCCAGTCGCCGCGCTTTATTGGCTTACTGAAAGGAGTACGCGGCCATGATAAAACGTAATTTACCGTTGATGATCACCCTGGCCGTCTTTGTGCTGGGCTATCTGTACTGCCTGACCCAGTTTCCCGGCTTTGCTTCGACGCGGGTTATCTGCAACATCCTGACTGACAACGCCTTTCTGGGCATCATTGCCGTCGGCATGACCTTCGTGATCCTCTCCGGCGGGATCGATCTTTCGGTCGGATCGGTTATCGCCTTCACCGGCGTGTTTCTGGCGAAGGCCATTGGTGCCTGGGGCGTCGATCCGCTGCTGGCATTCCCGCTGGTGCTGGCGATGGGCTGCGGGTTTGGTGCGCTGATGGGCTGGCTGATCGATGCGCTGAAAATCCCGGCGTTTATTATTACCCTCGCCGGGATGTTCTTTCTGCGCGGCGTCAGCTATCTGGTGTCCGAAGAGTCGATTCCTATCGATCATCCGCTGTATGACACCCTGTCCGGGCTGGCGTGGACGATTCCCGGCGGCGGACGTCTGAGCGCAATGGGGCTGCTGATGCTGCTGGTGGTGGTGGCGGGTATCTTTATGGCCCATCGCACCCGCTTCGGTAACCAGGTTTACGCCATCGGCGGTAGCGCGGTCTCGGCGAACCTGATGGGCATTTCGACCCGCAGTACGACCATTCGAATTTATATGCTGTCCACCGGGCTGGCGACGCTGGCGGGGATCGTGTTTTCTGTCTATACCCAGGCCGGGTATGCTCTCGCCGGCGTTGGCGTTGAGCTGGATGCGATCGCATCGGTGGTGATTGGCGGCACGCTGTTGAGCGGCGGCGTCGGGACGGTGCTGGGAACGCTGTTCGGGGTGGCGATTCAGGGGCTGATTCAGACCTACATTAACTTCGACGGCACCCTGAGCTCATGGTGGACAAAAATTGCCATCGGGATTTTGCTGTTTGTTTTTATCGCCTTGCAGCGTGGTCTGACGGTGCTGTGGGAAAACCGGCAGAATTCCCCGGTTACCCGGGTGAGCGGAACGGCGCATCGTTAGCGGAAAACTCCCCTCCCGAACGGGAGGGGAAGGGAAGCGTTACGCGTCCGGGAACTCTTTAATGAAGTTCTCGACGTCTTCAACCATATGGTTGTTGCCGACGAAGAAAGAACGACGCTGGTGCAGGCTGGTTGGGATGATATCGAGAATACGTTCTTTACCATCGCTGGCTTTACCGCCCGCCTGTTCCGCGAGGAACGCCATCGGGTTGCATTCGTACAGCAGGCGCAGCTTACCGTCCGGGTGGCTGGCGGTGCTCGGATACAGATAGATGCCGCCTTTCAGCAGGTTGCGGTGAAAATCCGCCACCAGCGAGCCGATATAGCGCGAGGTGTAGGGGCGCTGGGTTGCGCTATCTTCTTCCTGACAGAACTTGATGTACTTCTTCACGCCCATCGGGAACTTGATGTAGTTACCTTCGTTAATGGAGTAGGTGTTGCCTTTCTCCGGGAAGCGCATGCGCTCCTGAGAGAGGCAGAATACGCCAAGAGAAGGATCGTAGGTGAAGGCATGTACGCCGCAGCCGGTTGTATAGACCAGCATGGTGGAAGAGCCGTAAACCACATAGCCTGCCGCGACTTGCTTGCTGCCCGGCTGCAGGAAATCTTCAACGGTGACCGGTGTTCCAACCGGAGTTATGCGACGGTAGATGGAGAAGATAGTCCCGACGGAGACGTTAACGTCGATGTTAGAGGAGCCATCCAGAGGGTCCATGAGCACCACGTATTTCGCGTGTTCACAGCCTTCAAAGACGACGATCTCATCTTCTTCTTCGGAGGCAATCCCTGCCACGATATCGCGCGCTCGCAGTGCAGCTTTCAATTTTTCATTGGCGAACAGGTCGAGTTTTTGCTGTACCTCACCCTGGACGTTTTCAGCACCGCTGGCACCCAGGATATCGACCAGACCGGCCTTGTTGATATCGCGGTGGATGATCTTGGCGCCTAACTTTATCGCCGACAACAAAGCAGTAAGCTCGCCGGTTGCGTGGGAGAACTCGTGTTGCTTTTCGACAATAAATTCACCTAACGTTTTCATAACCCGTTCCCTGCATGTTTATGTGAAGTAAAACGAACGCAACAATCTTAACAAAGAATAAAAAAAATACGCACAGGTGAATCGCGCCAGCAAAAAACGGATTCGCCTGAAATGCATTTCTCTGATGCCGTACATATGGGTAAAATGTGCCCCAGATTAAAAAGGGAAACGACGAATGCGCATTCATATTTTAGGTATCTGTGGCACGTTTATGGGAGGACTGGCGATGCTGGCTCGTTCTCTCGGTCATGAGGTAACGGGGTCGGATGCTAACGTCTATCCGCCAATGAGTACCCTGCTGGAAAACCAGGGCATCGATTTGATTCAAGGCTATGATGCCAGCCAGCTGGAGCCCCGGCCGGACCTGGTGATCATCGGTAATGCAATGACCCGCGGCAATCCGTGCGTCGAAGCGGTACTGGAAAATAACATTCCGTATATGTCCGGCCCGCAGTGGCTGCATGATTTCGTCCTGCGCGATCGCTGGGTTCTGGCGGTTGCCGGTACCCACGGGAAAACCACCACCGCGGGAATGGCGACATGGATCCTTGAAGCCTGTGGCTATAAGCCTGGTTTCGTGATCGGCGGCGTACCGGGTAACTTCGATGTTTCCGCCCGTCTGGGCGACAGCCCGTTCTTCGTTATCGAAGCCGATGAGTATGACTGTGCCTTCTTCGATAAACGTTCCAAATTTGTCCACTACTGCCCGCGTACGCTGATCCTCAATAACCTTGAATTCGATCATGCGGATATCTTTGACGACCTGAAAGCGATTCAGAAACAGTTCCATCATCTGGTGCGAATTGTGCCGGGTAAAGGCAAAATTATCCTGCCGGAAAACGACATCAATCTGAAACAGACGATGGCGATGGGCTGCTGGAGCGAGCAGGAGCTGGTGGGCGAGCAGGGCCACTGGCAGGCGAAGAAGCTCAACGCCGATGCTTCGCAGTGGGAAGTCTGGCTGGACGGCGAGAAAGCCGGGGAAGTGAAGTGGGATCTGGTCGGTGAACACAACATGCATAACGGCCTGATGGCGATTGCCGCGGCTCGTCATGTTGGCGTGCTGCCGGCCGATGCCGCCAATGCGCTGGGCGGTTTTATCAACGCACGTCGCCGCCTTGAGCTGCGCGGCGAAGCCAACGGCGTGACCGTGTATGACGATTTCGCCCATCATCCGACGGCGATCCTGGCGACGCTGCAGGCGCTGCGCGGTAAAGTCGGCGGAACCGCGCGAATCCTCGCGGTACTGGAGCCGCGCTCCAACACCATGAAAATGGGGGTGTGCAAAGACGATCTGGCGCCGTCCCTGGGCCGTGCCGACGAAGTGTTCCTGCTGCAGCCGCAGCACATTCCGTGGCAGGTTGCGGAAGTGGCGGACGCCTGCGTGCAGCCTGCGCACTGGAGCGCCGATGTCGATGTCCTGGCCGATATGGTGGTCAAAACCGCGCACCCGGGCGATCATATTCTGGTGATGAGCAACGGTGGTTTTGGCGGCATTCATCAGAAGCTGCTCGATAAGCTGGCCAGCAAAGCCGCCGCAGCGGAATAACTGCGCGGCCTGTCCCGTTCTGCCCTCCGCGCGAGGGCAGATCTCCTTTTGTGACTCTGGATTTGTCATGCTCACAGCGAAAAAAATCACCGCTATCGACTCGGTTTATTTTTCTGCCGTTGATGCGCTGTACGTCAAAGCGTTTCCGTGGCATGAACAGCGAGAACCGGCGGCAAAGCAGCAGGCGCTGCGCGATCCGCGCTATGCGCTGGAAGCGTGGTTTGACGGGGAGCTCTTTATTGGCCTGAGCGGCTGCTGGCAGTTTAGCGGCTACAGCTATATTGAACATCTGGCGATTGACGATACGCTGCGCTCTCGCGGCTATGGCAAACGCCTGCTGGCCGGGATCCTTGAACGCGCGCCGTTGACCATTCTGGAAATCGACCCGTTAACCAGCGACATTGCCCAGAAGCGGCTGCGTTTTTATGAAACGATGGGTTTTCGCACCAGTTCGTGGCCGCATTCTCACCCAAGCTATCATGCCGGCATCGCCGATCATGCATTGCTGGTGCTGGGCTACCCTCAGGCGGTTGATGAAGCGCAGTATCGGCGTTTTGCTGAGGATTTACGTCAGGTGGTGATGGCGTAGGCAGGCTGCCCGGGTCCGACGCGTTGGCCGCAACCCGGGGCATGCTTCAGGTGTTAAATTACTCCTTCGCGATAGGCGTTTCGTCTTCTGCCACTTTGGTATCACCCTGAATTGCGGCAATTTTCTTCTCAACGTCGGCAACCTGTTCGCTGCTGTGCAGCAGTGTATAGGTCAGGTCAAACTGCGTGCTGGCTCCTGGCTGAAGCTGTTTCACGCGTTTCTGTTCGCGCTCAATGGTGACCGGATAGGCATAGCTGGTGCCCGGCTCAATACCGGTGACGTAGCCCTGTTTTTCGCTGTCGGTGTTTTTCCACAGCGTCAGCACCGGTAGCTGGCGGGTATCAAACTGAATTGACGCCCCTTTATCTCCCGCCTTGTTAACCACCGCGGCCAGGGTCTGGTGGTTGTCATCCGCCAGCGGCTGAATATTGAATACCATCTCGTCGAACCCTTTGGTCGGCCCGGCGTAGGTTTGCCAGGTCTTCAGGCCCGCTTTGGCATAGTCGTTGAACGGACTGATGCTGGACATAGGTGCCAGAAAACGCGCTCCCTCTTCCAGAATCGGCGTACCGAAGTTGCTGTGATAAATGATCTGGTAATCATGCGGGTAATCCGCGTGGTTGGTTAAGACATCATGCAGGCTGAAGCTGTTGCTGCCGGGGACATAGCGCAGTTCGGTCATGGTCTGCAAATCGGCTTTTTTGAAGGTGCTCTCTTTCACCAGCCCGCGAATGCGGATCTCATACGGGGCGGTATCCGCCACTTCGACTTCCACCTGCGATGCCGGCGTATTCCCGGCTTTACCGTGCAGGGTATAAATTTGCCCGTCAGCAGCGACCGGGTGGCCGGTCCACTCATAGCCGCAGCGCACCATCATCTCATTGAAACCTTCCAGCCAGCCCAGCCCGTTCCGGCTTTCGAGGTTGATAAAGGCCGGATTGACGACCTCTTTCACCGGTGAATCCCAGCCCATTCGCGTGCCGAAACCTTCAATTTTCAGCAGGTTCATGCCCCGGGTCGGGCTGAGGGCGATAGTCAGGCCATCTTTACTGCGGATGACCAGAATTTTACTGCCTTCCTGTTTGCCGCCGTGGAGGACTTTTTGCTCAATGCTGAAATCGCGATCTTTTATCTTCAGCTGATCGCTTGTTATCTGCCAGTTTCCTTTGTCAGTGCCGCTTTCAGCGCTTGTCAGCACCCACGTTTTCGCCGCTACCTGACCGGAAATAAGCATGGAAATGGCCGTCAAAATCAGAGTCTTTTTCATTTTTCATCCCTTTTGCTGAATCGATTGTGTTTCCGATGAAGGGAATCTAATTGCAAGTGGCCGATTAAAACGTGAAGTGCCTCACCTGGTGAGTAAATGCGCATTTTTAAATTTTTAAATGCGATAAAGATCGCTTTTTATAAGCAATATGAAATTAATTCGACTTTAAATATGTGAATTTAAGCATCATTAGCTTTAACGATTCAGCTTTTTGGGGAATGGTAAAAACCGGGCGAACGCCAGGGCGGTAATCAGGAAACAGGAAACAGGAAACAGGAAACAGGAATGAGGAATCAGGAATCAGGAATCAGGAATGAAGGTGAGGGCGCGCGTAGAGAGCGGATATTCCCGGCGAGGCTATCGCTTGCCGGGCTACAGGTACAGCGTTATCCGGTAGCCCGGACAGGCGCAAAGCGCCGCCTCCGGGAAAATCTGGCGGGCAAACGCGGAGTTAGCTTTCGCCTTCAGCCAGTTCACGCAGATACTGGAAGATCAGGCGCGCGGATTTCGGCGGCTTGTTGCCTTCTTTCTCTTTTTTGGCGTTACGGATAAGCGAACGCAGCTGCTGACGATCGGCGTCAGGCCACAGGTTTAACACTTCCGGGACCGCATCATCACCCTCTTCAATCAGGCGATCGCGAATCATTTCCAGCTTATGGAACAGCGCAACCTGCTGGTTGTGACGGTTCTTCAGCTTGTCCAACGCCTGGCGAATCGGATCGACATCGCGGCTGCGCAGCATTTTACCAATCAGCTGCATCTGGCGGCGGCGACCCTCTTTCTTGATACGTTGGGCGAGTTCAATGGCGTCGCGCAGGTCGCTATCGAGCGGGATTTTATCCAGCGCGTTTTTTCCCAGCTCAACCATTTCAGCGCCAAGACGCTTCAGTTCTTCCGCGTCACGTTTAATTTCACTTTTACTGACCCAGATAATTTCATCGTCTTCATCTTCAACGTCATCACCGGGCACGTCGTCGAGCCAGTCATCGGGCTGCTTAGTCATCTCAGGCTCCTTAAAAAAAGAGGCTAATGTTACCAGTTAAGGCGCGCACTGAAAAACGGTTCTCTGTTAGACTTCACTTAACACCTTCCTACATTATGGCATTAGCGATGAAAGTCATCTCTCAAGTTGCACAACAGCGCAAGACGCTGGAAGAGGCCGTGACCACGGCGCTGGAACTGGCGGCAGGCAAATCAGACGGTGCGGAAGTCTCCGTCAGCAAAACCACCGGCATCAGCGTCAGCACCCGCTACGGCGAGGTGGAGAACGTAGAATTTAATAGCGATGGTGCGTTAGGCATCACCGTTTATCATCAGAACCGCAAGGGAAGCGCCTCTTCAACCGATCTGAGCCCGCAGGCGATAGCCCGCACGGTACAGGCGGCACTGGATATTGCCCGCTATACCTCCCCGGATCCGTTTGCCGGCGTGGCGGATAAAGAGCTGCTGGCCTTTGACGCCCCGGATCTTGACCTGTTCCATCCGGCGGAAGTGACTCCGGAGCAGGCAATCGAGCTGGCCGCGCGCGCGGAACAGGTCGCTCTGCAGGCGGATAAACGCATTACCAATACCGAAGGCGGCAGCTTCAATAGCCACTACGGCATTAAAGTGTTCGGCAACAGCCACGGCATGTTGCAGAGCTACTGCTCAACTCGCCATTCGCTCTCCAGCTGCGTTATCGCGGAAGAGAACGGCGATATGGAGCGCGATTACGCTTACACCATTGGCCGTGCGCTCGAAGATTTGCATACCCCGGAGTGGGTCGGTGACGAATGCGCCCGCCGCACCCTGTCGCGCCTGGCGCCGCGTAAACTCTCGACGATGAAAGCACCGGTTATCTTTGCCAACGAAGTCGCCACCGGGCTGTTTGGTCACCTGGTCGGCGCTATCGCCGGCGGCGCGGTCTATCGCAAATCCACTTTCCTGCTCGACTCCCTCGGCCAGCAGATTCTGCCGGAGTGGCTGACGATTGAAGAGCATCCGCATCTGCTGAAAGGACTGGCCTCGACGCCGTTCGACAGCGAAGGCGTGCGCACGGAACGTCGTGACATTATTAAAGACGGCGTGCTGACGCAGTGGCTACTGACCAACTACTCGGCGCGCAAGCTGGGCATGAAGAGCACCGGACACGCGGGCGGCATTCATAACTGGCGGATTAACGGCCGCGGTCTGAGTTTTGAAAAGTTGCTTAAAGAGATGGGCACCGGACTTGTCGTCACCGAATTGATGGGGCAGGGTGTCAGTGGCGTGACCGGCGATTATTCGCGCGGCGCTTCTGGCTTCTGGGTTGAGAATGGTGAAATTCAGTATCCGGTAAGCGAAATTACCATCGCCGGCAATTTGAAAGATATGTGGCGTAATATCGTGACCGTGGGTGACGATATTGAAACGCGTAGCAATATCCAGTGCGGTTCCGTGCTGTTGCCTGAGATGAAAATCGCCGGACAGTAATAGCGGATTATCCCCACTATTCACCATCCAGTTTGCAGAATAATCTGTACAGAAGGGCGCTCCCTGCGGCGCCCGTTTGCTTAAATAATAAAAAAGGATGTGAGCAATGCGTAAAAAACTGTTAGCAATGCTGGCCGTCTCCGCCCTTACGATGGGGTCTGTTTCGGCATTCGCCGCTGAACTGGGCGAAGATATGGATACTATCGCGCAAAACCTGCAGGTGGTGCAGAAGACCTCCGATGCGGGCGAACTGAAAGCGGCATTGACGAAGATGCGCGGTGCCGCCGTGGATGCGCAGCAAGCCACCCCGCAGAAGCTGGAAGGCAAAGCGGCGGACAGTGCGGAAATGAAAGACTATCGTCACGGTCTGGATATTCTGATTGGTCAGATTGACGGTGCGCTGAAGCTGGCGGAGGAAGGTAAAATAAAAGAGGCGCAGGCTGCCGCTGAAGGGTTCAAAACAACCCGTAATACCTACCATCAGAAATACCGTTAACGTCTGTTGCAGGAGGTTTCTGTCGAGACCTCCTGCTTGTCTCCCGCGATAAAACCCTGCTGGCATCACACTTTTCCCTTTTTCTTTTCCGCTTATTCAGGCAACGGCAACCGCCAACGCAATGATTTTCTTGTGATGCTCATCACGTGATTTCGCCCAAAACGTCCTCTCCGCGACAGTTTCACGTCGATTATGTGCAATAGATCACGCATGCCGTCCGCCTTTCCACTTCGAAGTGGAAAACAACTCGCTACAAACTCCTTCCCCCCGGCGCTAGTTTTATCCCCAGAGACATCAACGGGGTAACACAAGTGAATAACGGAGCGGTAATAAACGACGTAGGGGAACAGGCAAAGCAAACGGAGCAGTTGGCTGAGAAGATGCTGCCACGGGTTTATGCACTGTTAAGCCGTCGCAATATCATCCCCAACGCCGTCCAGGAGCAGATGCTGACCTCCCACGTGCGGGCGATGGCCCACCGGTCGATTAGCGGCGAGCCGCTGCCGGAAGTGGATGCCAGCCTGTTTGAAGAAATTTCAGAAGATTCAATGATGCTGGCCCGCGAAGTGGTCGCGGAATTCGGCAACCTGCCAGAAGAAGAGTCCTGGCTGCTGTCCGTCCACTTCGAAGTAGCAAAAGACAACCTGTAAGGAGCAATAAAATGGAACAGATTACTGTGGTAATTGGCGACCGCCTGGGTAAAGGGCAAAAAGTGGCCGCTGGCGCGGAAAAAGCCGGTGCTCGTGCTGTTGTTGTACCGGGTGTTGCCGCTGATATGAAGCTCGGCGACATGATGAAAGCAGAAAACGCCACCTTCGGCATCTCATTCTGCGGCAGCGGCGGCGCAGGCGCCATCACTGCGCAGAACAAGCACGGCTACAAGGCAAAATATGGCATGCGCTCCGTTGATGAAGGCGTGACTGCGATCAACGAAGGCTACAACGTACTGGGTTTCGGCTTTATGGATAAAGAAGAGCTGGGCGAGCGCCTGGTGGAAGCCTGGAAAAAGAAATACGGCGCGTGAGCATGAAAGAGCAATTCACCACGACGGTGAGCGTGAAGGGTAAAGGCGAAAGCAAAGCACGGGCCTTCGCCGACGCCCTGAGCCATGTACAGGCAGCGGTGATGAAAACCTCGCCGCATATCTTACTGCGTATTGAGCCACAGGATGTGAAGGTTGTTCGTGCGCATGAAGCGACGCGCAAAGAAGCGTTTCTGTTCTTCTTTTTGCGTCGTGAACGACGGACCTACAGCGTGGAGCTGGATGTCACCGTCAACGTGACGGCCATTAATGTCGATAAAGTGGATTTCGTCACGCAAACCTGAATTTCATCATAGGGTTAAACTATGTTCCTGATAATTTTAATAAAATCGCTCATTATCGGCGGCCTGGTCGGCGTCGGAGTGGGCGCCGGAGCGGCACGCATGTTTCATGCGCCTACCACCCAGGGGATGGGGGCGTTTCGTACCTTGGGCGAGCTGAATTCCTGCGAAGGCGATCCGGCTTCTCACTTCTCCTTTGGTCTGGGATTCTTCTTTAACGCCTGGGCCTCTTCCGTTGCAGCAGGCTCATTCACCCAGGACGTCGATCATCGCATTATCCCGAACTGGGGCGCTGCGGCATTGATGTTGAAAAATCGTAACGTCGGCGAAACGCTGCACGATCCGAAGAAAATGGCGATTGCCTGCGGCATCATCGGCATGCTGGTGGTCGCCTTCTTAAACCTGACCGCCTCTTCCGTACCGGAAGCGCTGCAGGTCACCGCGGTGAAGGTGCTGGTCCCGGCGGCCAACCTGCTGGTTAACACCGTAATGCCGGTTATCTTCTGGCTGGCGGCCATCGACGCCGGAAAAAAATCGGGCTTCTGGGCCACTATTTTCGGCGGCGCGGCGCAGCTGATTATGGGCAACGCCGTACCGGGCCTGGTACTGGGGATCCTGATCGGTAAAGGCGTAGAAGAGAGCGGCTGGAACCGCGTCACCAAAGTGATGATGTCCGCCATTATTGCGCTGTTTGTCCTGAGCGCCTTCTTCCGCGGCTTTGACATTAAGACACTGCAATCCTTCCATCTGACCGTGCCGAACTGGTTGGATCTGATCCACAACTCGCTCAGCGGCAAATAACAGGAGCCTCTAAATGGAACAGAATAAAGGTTTTTGGTATGCCGACTGGTCGTTTCCGATTTTTGTTGGTCTGCTTTCGTCCGGTGTTTTCGCCGGGACCCACATGTATTACCTCTACGGCATCGGCGCATTTAACGAAGTGGCCTTCGTGGCCATGCTGAAAGCGGGTATTGATACCGGCGCTTATGGCGCGGTAGCCGCGTTCGGCGCCAGCTTCCTCTTCGCCCGTATTATCGAAGGTTCGCTGGTCGGGATCCTCGATATCGGCGGCGCGATTCAGACCGGCGTCGGTCTTGGCGTTCCGGCGCTGCTGCTCGGGGCTGGTATTGTCTTCCCGGTGGCGAACTTTGCCGCCTCGCTGGCGACCGGTCTCGCGCTGGGCCTGGCGATTGGCTACATCATTATTCTGGCGCGTAAGTTCACCATCAATCAGAGCGACTCCACCTACGGTGCCGATGTGATGATGGGGGCCGGTAACGCCTCGGGCCGTTTCCTCGGGCCGTTGATTATCCTCAGCGCCATGACCGCCTCAATTCCTATCGGTATCGGTTCTTTGGTCGGCGCGCTGCTGTTCTACATCTGGCAGAAGCCGATCACCGGCGGCGCCATCCTCGGCGCAATGATTTTAGGTTCGCTATTCCCGGTAGCGCTGTGACACCAACGGGCGCCTATGCGCCCGCCTTAACAGGAGATACGTATGTTTGATTTACTCCTGCGCCGTGCGCGCCTCGTCGACGATACCCTGACCGATATCGCCATCCAGGACGGAAAAATTGCCGCGCTGGGCGAGATTAGCGCGTCTGCGCGCAAAACCGTCGATCTGCATGGTAATTATTATGTCAGCGCCGGCTGGATTGATTCCCACGTTCACTGCTACCCGAAGTCACCGATTTATCATGACCAGCCGGACAGCATCGGTATTGCTACCGGCGTCACCACCGTGATTGATGCCGGGAGCACCGGTGCAGACGATGTCGATGACTTTTATCAGCTGACCCGCGAAGCGGCTACCGACGTTTATGCGCTGCTCAATATCTCCCGCGTCGGGCTGATTGCCCAGAACGAGCTGGCCAATATGGCCAACATTGACGCGGATGCGGTGAAGCAGGCGGTCGCACGCCACCCGGATTTTATCGTCGGCCTGAAGGCGCGCATGAGCAGCAGCGTTGTCGGCGAGAACGGAATTACGCCGCTGGAGCGGGCGAAAGCCATCCAGCGGGAAAACGGCGATCTGCCGCTGATGGTGCATATCGGCAACAACCCGCCGAACCTCGATGAAATCGCCGAACGGCTCAGCGCAGGCGACATCATTACCCACTGCTATAACGGCAAACCGAACCGCATCCTGACGCCAGAAGGTGAGCTGCGCAGCGCGATTACCCGCGCGCTGCAGCGCGGCGTGCGGCTTGATGTCGGCCACGGTACCGCCAGCTTCAGCTTCGAAGTGGCCCGACGGGCCATTGCGATGGGCATTCTGCCGCACAGCATCAGTTCCGATATTTACTGCCGCAACCGTATTGACGGCCCGGTTCGCTCGCTGGCGCTGGTGATGTCGAAGTTCCTCGCCATCGGCATGACGCTGCCGCAGGTCATTGATTGTGTCACCGTGAATGCCGCGAGTGGGCTGCGCCTGAAGAGCAAAGGGCAGCTGGCCGTGGGCTATGATGCCGATTTAACGCTGTTTACCGTGCAGCATGCGCCGACGTTACTGGTCGACGCGGAAAAAGAGAGCCTGCAGGCTGACAATATTCTGGTGCCGCTTGCCGCGATTCGCGCAGGCAAGGGCTATCTGACCGAACAAGGGAGCGCGGAAAATGCCTTCGATTTTTGAAAAATACCATCTCAAGCAAGTCATCAATACCTCCGGCCGCATGACGGCGCTGGGTGTCTCCACTCCGCGTCCGGAAGTGGTGGAGGCGGTGATGAGCGGCATGAATCACTATTTCGAAATCAAAGACCTGGTGAATAAAACCGGGGAATACATTGCGCAGCTGCTGGATGTGGAGGGGGCGACCGTCGTCTCCTGCGCCTCGGCGGGGATCGCGCAGTCGGTCGCGGCGGTGCTGGTGAAAGACAGCAGCTGGCTGCTGGAGAATCTGCACGTTACGCCGATTGAGAACAATGAAATCGTGCTGCCGAAAGGCCACAACGTCAACTTTGGCGCGCCGGTGGGTTCGATGGTCGCGCTGGGCGGCGGTAAGCTGGTGGAGGCGGGCTACGCCAACGAATGTTCCGCTGACCAGCTGGCGGCAGCGATTACCCCGCGCACCGCGGCGATTCTGTATATCAAATCTCACCACTGCGTGCAGAAAAGCATGCTCAGCGTAGAGCAGGCGGTGGTCGTGGCGCGCAAACATAACCTGCCGCTGATCGTCGATGCGGCGGCAGAAGAAGACCTGCAATGCTACTACCGGGCCGGGGCTGACCTGGTGATTTACAGCGGCGCGAAAGCGATTGAAGGGCCGACCAGCGGTCTGGTGGTGGGAAAAACTCAGTACGTTGAGTGGGTGAAACGCCAGTCGGCGGGTATTGGTCGGGCGATGAAGGTAGGTAAAGAGGGGATCCTCGGTCTGACCTGCGCGATTGAACACTATCTGCTGGCGCGCAAAGAGAGCGGTGATGAGATGGTTGCCAAAATGACGCCGTTCATTAACCAGCTGAACACGCTTAATGGCGTCACCGCCCGTGTTGTCTGGGACAGCGCCGGCCGTGATATCGCCCGTAGCGAAATCAAATTTGATGAAGCCGTTACCGGCATCGCCACCGGCGAACTGGTGGATGCGCTGAAACAGGGCGAATACGCCATCTATTTCCGCGGCTATAAGGCCAACGAAGGGATTATTGAAGCCGATGTTCGCAGCGTGAACGCGCAGCAGCTGGAGATTGTCTCTCGTCGCATCGCCGAGGTTCTGAACAAGGAGAAAAACGCATGAAACTGACCCCCAACTTTTACCGCGATCGGGTATGTCTGAACGTTCTGGCGGGTAGCAAAGACAACGCCCGCGAGATCTACGAGGCGGCGGAAGGTCACGTTCTGGTTGGCGTGCTCTCCAAAAACTACCCGGACGTGGCGAGCGCGGTGGCGGATATGCGTGAATATGCGCAGCTCATCGATAACGCACTCTCAGTAGGGCTGGGAGCGGGCGATCCGAACCAGTCGGCTATGGTCAGCGAAATCTCGCGTCAGGTACAGCCGCAGCACGTCAATCAGGTGTTCACCGGCGTCGGCGCCAGCCGTGCGCTGCTCGGGCAGAACCAGACCGTGGTCAACGGCCTGGTGTCGCCGACCGGCACACCGGGTAAGGTTAAGATCTCGACCGGGCCGCTGAGCAGCGGCGCAGCGGACGGCATTGTGCCGCTGGAAACCGCCATCGCCCTGCTGAAGGATATGGGCGGCAGCTCAATCAAATACTTCCCGATGGGGGGCCTGAAACACCGCGATGAGTTCGTCGCAGTGGCACAGGCCTGCGCCCGCCATGATTTCTGGCTGGAGCCGACCGGCGGCATCGATCTGGAAAACTACAGTGAAATTTTGCAGATCGCGCTGGACGCGGGCGTCAGCAAAATTATTCCGCACATTTATAGCTCGATTATTGATAAAGCCAGTGGCAATACCCGTCCGGCGGACGTTCGCCAGCTGCTGGAGATGACCAAAGCTCTCGTCAAATAGGTTTGCTGTCCCGCCGCACGCGTTGCTTTGTGAGAGACGCGTGCGGAAACCCCTCATCGAACCATCAAGGAGTCACTATGCCCACCGCTCGTCACCTGCTTGTTGCTTCACTTTCTCTGCTGGCTGCCACCGCCTCCGCGCAAACGCATTATGCCTGGGTCGGTACCTACAACCCGAATGGCGAAGGCCTCTACCGGTTTACCGTCGACGGTAAAACCGGCGCGCTGCGCGATAAGGCCCTGGTCAGCTCGCTGCCGAACGTGGCCCAGCTCACCGTATCGCATGATGGTAAAACCCTGTATGCCGCCAGCGAAGTGGAAAAAGGGGTGGTACAGGCGTGGCGGATTGAAGCCAACGGTGAGCTAACCGATCTCAATCAGGTCTCTTCGGCGGGGGCCGGGCCGGTCTATCTGTCGCTGACACCGGACGGTCGTCATCTGCTGGTGGCAAACTATGTCAGCGGAACGGTGGCGGTGCTGCCGATCAAAGACGATGGCAGCCTCGGCGAGGCGGTTGATAGCCATCAGGATCAGGGCCCTGCCGGCGCAGAACGGCCGGCTGCGGCCGCCGAGGGGAGCTTTGCTATCAGCGATCATAACGGTCCCCATGCCCATATGATCGCCGCCGATCCGAGCGGGAAATATGTTTATTCTACCGATCTGGGGCTGGATCGGATCTATCAGTACCGGCTGGACAACGGCAGCGGCAAGCTCACGCCGAACGATCCGCCGTTTATCGCCGCCTCTTCTGCCGGCGCCGGGCCGCGGCATTTTGTCTTTACGCCGAAAGGGGATGGTCTGTGGCTGATTAATGAAGAATCCTCGACGCTGACGTTCTATCATCTTGATAAGAAAAGTGGGCTGTTGCGCGAGGGCAAAACGGTCTCCGCGTTACCGCAAGCGTATAAAGGCACCAGTTTCGCGGCGGGGCTGGCGCTGAGCGCCGACGGAAAACAGCTGTATGTCGCCAACCGTTTACATAACAGCATTGCGCACTTTAGCGTGATGGCCGACGGCAGCCTGAGTCATCAGGAAGATATCTGGACCCGCGGCGACTACCCCCGCACGCTGACGCTGGATAATCAGGGGCAGTGGCTGTACGTCATGAACCAGCGTAGCGATAATATTACCCGTTTTAGCGTGGCGCCTCAGAGCGGTAAGCTGACCTTTGCCCCGGACTACACCCCGGTAGGCAGCCCATCACAGATGGTGATATCCGCTCAACCTTGAGCCGTAAGATGAAGGAACTGACATGCGATTTCCCAACCAACGTTTAGCGCAACTGTTTACTTTGCTGCAAAACGAAACGCTGCCGCAGGATGAGCTGGCGCAGCGGCTGTCGGTTTCTACTCGTACCGTGCGCGCCGACATTACCGCGCTTAACGCGTTGTTAGTGGAGTATGGCGCGCAATTCATACTCACTCGCGGCAGCGGCTATCAGTTGAAAATCGACGACCCGGCCCGCTACCAGACTCTGCAAGAGCATGCGCCGAAGCCGCAGCAGATTCCGCGTACGGCGGCGGATCGCATCAACTTTCTGCTGGTGCGCTTTTTGACCTCTGCGTTCTCCATTAAGCTCGAAGATCTGGCGGACGAGTGGTTTGTCAGCCGGGCGACGTTACAAAGCGATATGGCCGAAGTGCGCGAGCGCTTTCAGCGCTACCAGCTGACTCTCGAGACCCGCCCACGGCACGGTATGAGGCTGTTTGGCAGCGAAGTATCGATTCGCGCCTGCCTGACCGATCTGTTATGGCAACAGGCGCAGCAGGGGGGGATAAACCCGCTGATCGATGAAGAAGCGCTGAATTCGGATGTGCAGGAGCAGCTTGGGGACATGCTGCAGGAGATCCTGACCCGGCACCACGTGCGCCTCACCGATGAAGGCGAGCGCTTTATCCGGATGTACAGCGCAGTGACGGTGCGTCGCGTCAGCCAGGGTTATCCGCTGGCGGAATTCAGCGCGGAGGATGTCGCGCAAAACGTGCGGGATGCCGCGCGGGATCTGGCTGCCGTGCTGCAGCAGCTGGCGGGAAAGGCCCTCTCTCCGGCAGAGGAAGCGTGGCTGTGCGTACATCTTGCCGCCCGTCAGGTTCAGGACATCGATCCGGGTACCATCAGCGCCGACGATGGCGAAGCGCTGGTAAACTACATTCTGCGCTACATCAACAGCCAGTATAACTACAACCTGCTGGACGACACTCAGCTACATGCTGATCTGCTGACCCACGTTAAGACCATGATCACCCGAGTCCGCTACCAGATCATGATCCCCAATCCTCTGCTCGATAATATTAAGCAGCACTACCCGATGGCGTGGGACATGACTCTCGCGGCGGTGACCAGCTGGGGGAAATACACGCCCTATGCCATCAGTGAAAACGAGATTGGTTTCCTGGTATTGCATATTGGCGTCGGACTGGAACGTCATTACAACATTGGCTATCAGCGGCAGCCGCGGGTGCTGTTGGTATGCGATACCAGCAATGCGATGGTGCGGATGATCGAAGCCATTTTGCAGCGTAAATATCCGCAGTTAGAAATCGCCGCCACCCTGTCGCAGAGGGAGTATGAACAGCTGGCGGCGGTCGCTGAAGATTTTGTCATCTCGACCGTGCGGATTGGTGAAAAAGACAAGCCGGTGGTGACCATTGCGCCATTTCCGACCGATTATCAGCTGGATCAAATCGGCAAGCTGGTGCTGGTGGACAGGACCCGTCCGTGGGTGCTGAATAAATATTTCGATGCGGCCCATTTCCAGGTGATCGATGCGCCGATCGATCGGCAGACGCTGTTTGCCGGGCTATGCCAGCAGTTGCAGCAGGAAGGATTTGTCGATGCCGGGTTCCATGACTCGGTGGTCGAACGCGAGGCCATCGTCAGCACCATGCTGGGCGACGGTATTGCGTTGCCTCACGCCCTTGGCCTGCTGGCGCAAAAAACCGTGGTCTATACCGTCATTGCGCCGAATGGTATCGCCTGGGGTGATGAAACGGCCCATATCATCTTCCTGCTGGCGATCAGCAAAAGCGAGTATGAAGAGGCGATGGCGATCTACGATATTTTTGTCACTTTCCTGCGCGAGCGCGCGATGGTCCGGCTTGCCGAGACACGCAGTTTCGATGAGTTCAAAGCGGTGGCGGTGGAGTGCGTCAGCCGTTTTTGAACGTCACTATCTCAAGCGGTGGACGACCTGATTGCTGCTGCCGCGCCAGATCAGCGCCGGATCTTTTAAATCTTCGACAAACTTGCCGTCGACCAGTACGTTAATCAGATCAACCACTTCCCGCTGCGCGTCGTTCAGCTCGTCGAGCTTATAACCGGTCCAGACCCAGATATCCTTGCCGGGGCATTCGGCGAGGATGCGGCGCACCAGCGCGAGGATCTCCGGCACGTTCTGCGGATGCAGGGGATCGCCGCCGGAAAGGGAGATCCCCTGGCGTTTGATCCGCGTGTCGTTGAGGTCGGCGATGATACGGTCGGCCATCTCGGTCGTGAACGGCAACCCGGAGTTGAGTCGCCAGGTGCTCTTGTTATAACAGCCGGGGCATTCGTGGACGCAGCCGGAGACGAACAGGGTGCAGCGAGTGCCGGGGCCGTTGACGATGTCGACAGGGTAATACTGATGGTAATTCATTGTTTCCTCTTCTCATTTGACGCTGCAGCGGCGTTGGCTGCGCTCGCTCGCCCGGGTCACTTACTACAGTAAGCTCCCCGGGACTGACTCGTTTGCCGCCTTGCTACAACGCCAACTGATTTGAGGAAACCTACGCTGGTGCGTTGTAGCCCGGATAAGCCGCTGGCGGCGCCTCCGGGGGGACGATGGTGAGATTAGCGTTGTAGCCCGGACAGGCCGCTGGCGTCGCTATCCGGGATGACGGTGGCGAAATTAGCCGATCTGCCCGTTACCCAAATGCTTAACGCGGCGTTTAACTTCTTCCTGCTTGCCGGCGTTGAACGGACGGGCGTCCGGGCTGCCGAGATAGCCGCAGACCCGTCGGGTGACCGACACCCGGGCGGCATCGTGGTTGCCACATTTCGGGCAGGTAAAGCCTTTACTGGTACATTCGAACTCGCCGGTAAAGCCGCACTCATAGCACTCATCGATCGGCGTGTTGGTACCGTAATAGGGGACATGCTGGTAGCTGTAATCCCAGACATCTTCCAGCGCTTTCAGGTTGTGCTGGATATTCGGGTATTCGCCGTAGCAAATGAAGCCCCCGTTGGCCAGCGGCGGATACGGCGCTTCGAAGTCGATCTTGTCGTACGGGTTAACCTTTTTCTCGACATCGAGGTGGAAGCTGTTGGTGTAGTAGCCCTTATCGGTCACCCCTTCAATGACGCCGAATTCGGCGGTATCAAGACGGCAGAAGCGATCGCAGAGGTTTTCGCTCGGCGTGCTGTACAGGCTGAAGCCGTAGCCGGTCTCTTCTTTCCAGCGGTCGACGGCGTCACGCAGACGTCGGACGATGGCGACGCCTTTTTCACGCAGCGCGTCGCTATCGTACATATGCTGGTTGCCAGACAGCGCGTTGATGGTTTCGTGGATACCGATATAGCCCAGCGAAATAGAGGCGCGACCGTTTTTAAAGATCTCTGATACATCGTCGTCGGCCTTCAGGCGTACGCCGCAGGCGCCTTCCATGTACAGGATCGGTGCCACGCGCGCTTTCACTCCTTCCAGGCGGGCAATGCGCGTCATCAGCGCTTTGTAAGCCAGCTCCAGACGGTTATCCAGCAGCTTCCAGAATGTCGCTTCATCACCTTTCGCTTCCAGCGCAATGCGCGGCAGGTTGAGGCTGATCACGCCGATATTGTTGCGGCCGTCGTGGATCTGCTCGCCGTTTTCTTCATAGACGCCGAGGAAGCTGCGACAGCCCATTGGCGTTTTAAACGAACCGGTGACTTTCACCACCTGATCGTAGTTGAGAATGTCCGGGTACATGCGCTTGCTCGCGCACTCCAGCGCCAGCTGCTTGATGTCATAGTTCGCGTCGCCGAACTTGTGGTTCAGGCCGTCGCGAATGGCGAATACCAGTTTCGGGAATACCGCAGTTTTGCGGTTTTTGCCCAGGCCGGCGATGCGGTTACGCAGGATAGACTGCTGAATCAGGCGGGATTCCCAGCTGGTGCCGAGACCAAAGCCAAAGGTGACGAACGGCGTCTGCCCGTTGGCGGTATGCAGAGTATTGACTTCGTATTCCAGCGACTGGAAGGCGTCGTAGCACTCTTTCTCGGTACGCGAGCGGGCATAGCCTTCCGCATCAGGGATCTGCCACTCTTCGGCAATTTTACGGTGCTTGTTGAAGCTTTCTTTGACGAACGGCGCCAGCACTTCATCGATGCGGTTAATGGTGGTGCCGCCATAAATGTGGCTGGCGACCTGGGCGATAATCTGCGCCGTTACCGCCGTGGCGGTGGAGATCGATTTCGGTGGTTCAATCTCCGCGTTGCCCATTTTAAACCCGTGCGTCAGCATCCCTTTCAGATCGATCAGCATGCAGTTGAACATCGGGAAGAACGGCGAATAGTCGAGATCGTGGTAGTGAATCTCACCGCGCTCGTGGGCAAGCACCACATCGCGCGGCAGCAGATGCTGGCGGGCGTAATGTTTGGCGACGATACCGGCCAGCAGGTCGCGCTGGGTCGGGATGACTTTACTGTCTTTGTTGGCATTTTCGTTAAGCAGGGACGAGTTGGTTTGCTCAACCAGACCGCGAATTTCCTGGTTCAGGCGGCCGCGTTTTTCACGCTCGATATCGCGGTCGTGGCGATATTCGATATAGGCCCGGGCCAGCTGTTTCCACGGCCCTGACATCAGCTGGTTCTCAACGGCAGTCTGAATCTCGTTGATATCAACCTGGCTACGGTCCTGCATTTGCTGGCTAACGACTTCTGCGACGGTGGCGCAATAGTCTGCGTCATCGACTCCCGCTGCTTTAGCTGCACGCAGAATTGCTTCTTTAATGCGCTCAGATTTGAACGGCACTTTACAGCCATCACGTTTCATCACATGCGGTGTCATGATCACTCCATACTTTATAAAACAGGTTATCCACAGAGGCGGAAGTATCGCCGGCGTCGCGGGGGCTTTAGCTGCCGCCGTTTTGCGTCGGTTCCGGCCCTTTTTATCCACATCCCACCACCGCCACAGAACGATGGGATGTGCTGACATAATAGACGATTAATACAAGATGTAGGGCCGGGATGCATTCTAAGTTCTATATGTAGTGATTTGCATCAAAGATGTTTGCGATTTTATTGACGCAGAACAAAGTAAAAAGACGAGAGTACGGATGGTGGGCGCTGGGCGTTATGTAAATTTATCTGACTATAAAATAAGCAAAAAATGGCCTGAAGGGGGAAGTATTCAGGCCGGAAATGCCCTGCGTCAGGCCATCAGGGTGTCATTAAGCAGATCGACCAGCAGCAGCAGGGCATAGCGTGCCAGCTGCGGACTATCGGGAAGGGGAATAATATCGGCGGCCATATTGGCCAGCGCATGCTGTGGCGGCGTTAGCGCGATGATGGTGACGCCCTGGGTTCGCGCCTGGAGCGTTGCGCTTTGTAAAACCGTATCGGCCTCGGCGGTCACCAGCACCAGCAGCAGATGATCGTCGCTGAGGGTGCTGGCGGTCATGCGCATCAGCGAGGCATCCTGACACAGGTTAATGGCAATGCCGGCGGGCAGCAGCTGATGCTGGAGTAGCGATGCCAGCGCCGTATCCTGGGCGCCGAGGGCAAAGCAGTGGACGGCGCGGGCCTCGCGCAGCCGGGATTTGAGCTTTTCCACCGCCGTTTCCGAGGTATTCGCCAGCTGCTGGGCGAGGGTGGAGCCAAGATAGCTCAGCGCGTCCCGCCAGGCGGCGGGCAGGGCATTGCTGTCCGGCGCCAGCCAGCTGGCGCGGCGCTCGCTGGCCTGCGCCAGCTGTTTGCGCAGATCGCGAATATCCTCGCAGCCGACGGAGCGGGCAAAGCGGGTGATCGTCGCCGGGCTGACGCCGGCGCTGGCGGCCAGTTCGTCGATAGAAGCGCTGGCGGTAAAGCTTAAGTTTTTCAGGATAAACGCGGCGACTCGCGACTCCTGAGCGCTAAAACGAACTAACCCTTCCTGCAACTGACCTACGATATCCATCCTGACTGTCCCTTTCTCCGGAAGATGATTTGAAAATATTTTTCACTTATCGCTTTCTGCCATTTATAGCACCAGTACAGAGTTTTTCCTAATGACAGGCGAAGTCAGCGCTGAAAAACGCAATAATAATGCTGAAAAATTCATCCCCGATCACATCGGTGAAAATTATTTTCATATAGCCTTCACTCTTACACAATCTTAACAATATATTCATGTATGCCTTGACGGGCCAGATCACGAAACCACAAGAGGAAAACGCGATGCAACGAATCGTTCTGTGTTGTGCGGCGGGCATGTCGACCAGCATGCTGGTCAACAAAATGAAGGCGGAAGCGCAGCAGCGCGCGCTGGCGCTGGATATTTACGCCGTTGCGGTGGCGGAGTTTGAGCGCGAGTTGGCCAATGCCGATGTGATCCTGCTGGGTCCGCAGGTGAAGTATGAAGCCGGGCGCCTGAGCGCGCTGGCCGCTCCGCACGGTAAAGCGGTGGCGGTGATTGATATGGCCGACTACGGCATGATGCGCGGAGCGGCCGTGCTCGATAAGGCGCTTTCGCTGCTTAATCACTGATTTTTCTCTCTTAAATCTGAACCACCACGCGCAATCATGCCGGTTGCGTGCGGCTCTCTGCATGCCGAAAGGGGCCTCTATGCAAACACTGAAAATCGCCGTGATTGGCGGCGGCAGTAGCTACACGCCGGAGCTTATTGAAGGAATTATCGTTCGTTATGAGCAGCTTCCGGTCACCGAGCTGGC
This sequence comes from Klebsiella sp. X13, assembly GCF_003323835.1. NCBI lineage: Bacteria > Pseudomonadati > Pseudomonadota > Gammaproteobacteria > Enterobacterales > Enterobacteriaceae > Klebsiella > Klebsiella sp. X13. Next base: position 4,866,040 of record NZ_CP030874.1, on the reverse strand, counting down.
GCTGGTCGATGTTGAATCCGGCAGGGAGAAGGTCGGGATTATCGCCGCGCTGACGCAACGGATGTTGAAACACAAAGGGCTGGAGCACGTTACCGTCAGCGTCCATTTTACGCTTGATGAGGCGATTCGCGGCGCCAGCTTTGTCTTAACCCAGCTGCGCGTCGGCCAGCTGGCAGCGCGCGCGGCGGATGAACGCCTTGGGCTGAAGTATCATCTGCTGGGGCAGGAGACTACCGGCGTCGGCGGATTCGCTAAGGCACTGAGGACCATTCCGGTGATCCTTGAGGTGGCGCGCAAAGTGGAAGCGCTGGCGCCGGAGGCGTTTATTCTCAACTTCACCAACCCGGCGGGGATCGTCACTGAAGCGGTGAGCCGCTACAGCAAGGCAAAGATCATTGGCCTGTGCAACGTGCCCATTAATATGCAGCACATGATCGCCGGCATGCTGGGCGCCAGAGAGGAGGAGGTCAAACTGCGTTTTGCCGGCCTCAACCATATGGTCTGGGTGCATAAGGTCATGCGCGGGGGCGAAGATGTCACCCGCAAGGCGATCGACATGCTGTGTGATGGCCAGGCGCTGTCGATGAATAACATCAAGGAGCTGCCGTGGCCGGCGGAATTTCTGCGGGCGCTGAACGCGATTCCCTGCCCGTATCACCGCTACTTCTGGCTGACGCCGGCGATGCTGGCGGAAGAGATCGCCGCGGCGAAAAGCAAAGGCACCCGCGCCGAGCAGGTGATGAAGGTCGAACAGGAGCTGTTCGCGCTGTACGCCGATCCGGGGCTGGCTGAGAAACCGGCGCAGCTCAGCTTCCGCGGCGGGGCCTACTACTCCGAAGTTGCCGTGGAACTGATTACCGCCATCCACAACAATCTCGGTAAGGAGATGGTGGTCAACACCCGCAACAACGGTGCGATTCACGGGCTGGATGATGACGCGGTGGTGGAGACCAACAGCATTATTGATGCCCAGGGGGCACGGCCGCTCACCTTTGGCGCATTGCCTCCGGCGATGAATGGCCTGACGCAACAGGTGAAAGCGTTCGAACGGCTGACCATTGAAGCCGCGGTCCACGGCTGTCGCGACAGCGCGCTGCTGGCGCTGGTGACCAACCCGCTGGTGGGGAACGTCACCGATGCGCAGGCGTTACTGGATGAAGTGTTAACTATCAACCGTCAGTGGCTGACGCAATTTAACTGACCATTATTTCCTTCGGGGATCGCAAATGTCGAACACTACCTTCATTGAACGTTACGTCATGCCTGCGGCGCTGAAATTCGCCGGGCAAAAACATGTTCTGTCCGTACGCGACGGCATTATTCTTAATATGCCGTTTATGCTGATTGGTTCGTTTTTCCTGATTTTTGCCTATCTGCCGATTCCGGGCTATGCCGATATGATGAGCGGCCTGTTCGGCGATGTCTGGCGCGATAAAATTCTCTATCCGGTGAAAGCGACCTACGACATCATGGCGCTGATCTCCAGCTTCGGCATCGCTTACCGGCTGGCAGAGAAATACCGTACGCTGGATCCGCTGACCGCAGGCGCCCTGTCGCTGGTCGCTTTTGTGATGACCATTCCACAGCACACGCTGTTCACCCCGGTCCACGGGGCGGCGGAGGTGGTGAAAGGGGTGATTCCGGTCGGGCTGGTCGGTAGCCAGGGGCTGTTTGTGGCGATCGTGATTTCGCTGCTCTCTACTGAGATTTACCGCTTTGTCGCCGGGCGTAATCTGGTTATTCGCATGCCGGACGGTGTACCGCCGGCGGTGGCGAAATCCTTCCTCGCGCTGATCCCCGGATTCTGCGTGCTGGCGGTGGTGCTGGCGCTGCGTCTGGCCGTGGAAGCCTCCTCGTTCGGCGATATCAACAGCATGATCGCGACCATTATCGGTATTCCGATGCACCATATCGGCGGTACGCTACCGGGGATGATTATCTCGGTTATCCTGATCGGTATCCTGTGGACGCTGGGCCTGCACGGTGATGCTATCGTGCTGGTGTTTATCCAGCCGGTGTGGCTGTCGAATATGTCCGAAAACCTGACGGCGTTTCAGAACGGCCAGCCGATTCCGCACATTATTACGCAGCAGTTTTACGACCTGTGGATCGCCCCGGGCGGTACCGGAGCGCTGCTTGGGCTGGTGATTTTTATGCTGTTCAGAAGCCGTAGCCAGCAGATGAAGCAGTTAGGGAAAATCGCCGCGCCGGGCGCGTTGTTCAACATCAGCGAACCGATGGTATTCGGCATTCCGCTGGTGATGAACCCCTGGTTCTTCCTGCCGTTTATTTTGACGCCGGTGCTGCTGGTGATTGTTTCGTATACCGCGATGGCCACCGGGCTGGTGGCGCCGCCGGCGGGGATTGCGCTACCGTTTACCACGCCGATTTTTATCAGCGGCTACCTGGCGACGGGCGGGCATATTTCCGGGACTATTCTGCAGGTCGTTAACCTGAGTATTTCGCTGGTGGTCTATTACCCGTTCTTCCGGGCGTGGGATCGTCTGAAAGCGAAAGAGGAACATGCGGCGACGCAGTCGGAAGTGAGCGCTACGCTGTCTGCGGCTGACCGCACGTAACGTCTGCTCACTCCGGCGCGGCAGCGCCGCTGTCCGGGCTACCGGCTCGCCGAAGTTGGCGAACCCGTAGCCCGGTTACAGGCAGCGCTCCAGGGGTTACTCCTGCAGCCACCATACCGCTTCAAACGGCCGTAGGGTCATGGCGGCCGGGCGATTCGCCGCTTCCGCGTAATTGCTCATCAATACCTGCCAGTCGCCGTCCACCTCCTCCGGCTGCCAGCTCTGGAACTCGCGGCTCAGGTTCGCCGCGACGACCAGCGTTTTCCCTTGCCACTGGCGGCGATAACACCACAGCGACGGATGATCAGGCAGCAGGTCCAGATAGTCGCCCCAGGTCAGCACCGGCGTGGTTTTACGCAGCGCAATCAGCCGCTGGTAGGTGTAAAAGACGGAATCCGCATCCGCCAGCGCCGCCTCGACGTTGATCGTCTGATAGTTATCGCACAGCGCAATCCACGGTTCACCGGCGGTAAACCCGCCCTGGTCGCGAGCGTCCCACTGCATCGGCGTGCGGCTGTTATCGCGCGATTTACTGGCCAGAATCGCCAGCAGCTCATCGGGAGCCTGTCCCTGCGCCGAGCGCTCAATAAACATGTTATGACTCTCGACGTCGCGATAATCGCCGATCTGCGAGAAGTGCGGATTGGTCATGCCAATCTCTTCACCCTGATAAATATAGGGAGTGCCCTGCATGCCGTGCAGGACCATCGCCAGCATTTTCGCCGCCGGTACCCGGTATTCCCCTTCATCGCCAAAACGCGACACGATACGTGGCTGATCGTGGTTACACCAGAACAGCGCATTCCACGCCCGGTTGTGCATGCCCTGCTGCCAGTGAGTGAACAGCGCTTTCAGCACCACGTAGTCCGGGCGCGCAAGGGTCCATTTTTCGCCGCCGGGATAGTCCACCTTCAGATGGTGGAAGTTAAAGGTCATCGACAGCTCGCGGCCGTCCTGTGCGGCATATTGCTGGCAATGTTCCAGCGAGGTAGAGGACATCTCGCCGACCGTCATCAGATTACGCGGCGTGAAGACATCGCGGCTCATCTCCTGCAGGAATTCGTGGACCCGCGGACCGTCGGTATAAAAACGGCGGCCATCCCCCTGGGTATCCGACGGGAAGGTTTGATCTTTCGAAATCAGGTTGACCACATCGAGGCGCAGGCCGTCGACGCCGCGGTCGGCCCAGAACTCGCACACCTTTTTGAGTTCCGCACGGACCGCCGGGTTTTCCCAGTTGAGATCTGCCTGCTCCGCGGCGAACAGATGCAGATAGTACTGCCCGCTCTCCGCGTGCCACTGCCAGGCGTTGCCGCCAAACTTCGAGCGCCAGTTATTGGGCGGCGTCGTCGGTTCGCCATCGCGCCAGATATAAAACTGGCGGTACGGACTCGCTTTATTCAACGACTCGCGAAACCAGGCGTGGGCGGTAGAGGTATGGTTGAAAACCATATCCAGCACGATACGGATCCCGCGCGCTTTTGCCTGGGCGACCAGCTCGTCGAAATCATCCAGCGTGCCGTAAGTGGGATCGATGGCGGTATAGTTCGCCACATCGTAGCCGTTATCGACCTGCGGTGAGACGTAGAAAGGCGTCAGCCAGATGGCGTCCACGCCAAGTTTTTGCAGGTAGTCGAGGCGCGAGGTGACCCCACGCAGATCGCCGGTACCGCTGCCGGTTGTGTCCTGGAAACTCTTCGGATAAATTTGATAAATAACGCCGTTTTGCCACCAGTGGGGGAGGGTATTCATATCGCTTTCCTGCTACAACGAAGGGGCGCCAGCGCGCCCCGGAAGTAAAAATCAGACAATCTGTAATGTGCCCTGACGGAACTTACGCTGATAGATGACGGTGGTGAGAACAATCGGCACCACCACCGCAATGACCATCGCTAAGCCGAATACCTGCCAGTAAGTTGGCTGAATGGAGAGGATGCCCGGCAGGCCGCCGACGCCGATCCCGTTCGCCATGACGCCATTCAGGCCGCACAGCAACCCGGCAAGACCGGAGCCGATCATCGCGCAGAGCATCGGGAAGCGGTACTTGAGGTTGATGCCGTACATTGCCGGCTCTGTGACGCCCAGGTAGGCGGAGATCGCCGCCGGGACGGAGATTTCACGCTCATTCTGCTTGCGGCTGGCGATAATAATGCCGACTACCGCCGAGGCCTGAGCGATGTTGGACAGCGCAATCAGCGGCCATACCGGCGTACCGCCCATGCTCTGAATCATCTGCATATCGATAGCCAGCGTGGTCTGATGGACCCCGGTAATGACCAATGGCGCGTAGAGGAAGCCGAACAGCGCGGCGCCAATCGGCGCAAAGCTACCGGTCATCAGGTGGCGCACGGCAAAGGCGACGCCGTCGCCGATCATGCGGCCAAACGGACCGATAAAGGCGTGAGCGAGGAACACCGCCAGAATCAGGGAGCAGACCGGTACCACCACCAGATAGAGGTAGTCAGGCACGATGCGTTTCAGGCGCGTTTCGATAAAGCCGAGCGCCAGACCCGCCAGCAGCGCCGGGATGACCTGCGCCTGGTAGCCGACCTTCGCAATCGTAAACAGGCCGAAGTTCCACACTTCCGGCACCTGCTGGCCCAGTAGATAGGCGTTCATCAGCTGTGGAGAGACCAGCGTGACGCCGAGCACGATGCCGAGGATCGGCGTGCCGCCCATTTTCTTCACCGCTGACCAGCAGATACCCACCGGCAGATAGAAGAAGATGGCTTCGCCAATTAGCCACAGGAAGTCATAAATGGTTTTCAGCGACGGGTGCATCTGCGCCAGCGTCTGGCCGTTGCTCATCGGCAGATCGCCGATCACGTTGCGGAAACCGAGGATCAGACCGCCGCTGATCAGCGCCGGTAGCAGCGGGAAGAAGATCTCGGCAAAGTGCGAGATCAGCTGCTCGTGCCACTTCATATTTTGCCGCGCCGCCTGCTTGGCCTGTTCCTTATCGGCAGACGCTTTGCCGGTGGTCGCCAGCAGGGCTTTGTAGTAATCGCCGACTTCTGTGCCGATCACGACCTGGAACTGCCCGGCGTTGGTAAAGCAGCCTTTCACCATGCGCAGCTGCTCAATTTCTTTCGGTTTGGCGATGGCCGGATTGTTCAGCACAAAGCGTAGACGGGTAATACAGTGACTGACGGTCGCAATGTTATCGCGCCCGCCGACCAGTTCGATTAATTTATCGATGTCCTGCTGATTTACTTTGCTCATTATGAGGCCTCAAAACAGAGGGAAGAGATTGCGTAATGACCTGAGACGAATCCTAACCGCTCCGTTCAACTTTCAAAATGGGAACGTTCCCGAAACGCAGCAACGATCACATAAATCCAACAAACGGGCTTAAATCAGCGCGGCGGGAATGACGATTTGACGAGGTTCTGCCTGGCCGCCGATCTGGGCGATCAGCTGTTGGGCCGCCTGGCGACCGGCCTCGGCGTAACCGGGATTCACGGTCAGGATTTCCGGATGGAGAAACTTCATCAGCGGCGTACTGCCGACGCTGGCGACCTGCAGATGTCCAATGCGTTGCTCTTGCAAATACTTGCTGGCGCCGAGGGCGAGGGTATCGGTCGCGCACACCAGCGCGCTGGTATCGGGGGTCAATACGCCGGCGACATTTTCATAACCCTGTTTCATGGCCAGGCCCGGCAGGGCGGCGGACGGGATCAACTGATGCTGCTCGCAAAAATTGAGGTAGGCCTGATGGCGGCGCTGCCCGGTGGTGACGTCGCTATGCGGTACCCCGAGGAAGCTGATATGCCGATGACCGCCATCGTACAGACGCTGCATCAGCATGTTCACCGCGCCGTTGTCGTCGTAGCAGACGGAGGCGAATCCCGGCGCGTCGCGGGCCAGCAGCACCATCGATTCCCGCCACGGCGTCAGCATCTCTTCGCTAATGCCGGTAAAGCCAAACAGTACCACGCCGTCGATATTGCGGCGGGCGAGGATCCCCAGGTGCTCGCCGACCAGCGCGGGAGAGAACTGGCTTTCCATCATAATCGGATCGTAACCTTGCTCGTAAAAGGCGGGCAGCATGGTCTGTACGGCAAGGTTTTCCGACAGCGAGTCCAGACGGGTGACGATAATCGCCACCACTTTATCGCTCTGACCACGCATCGCCCGCGCTGAGCGGGAGGGCGAGAAGCCGTGCTGTTGCATCACCGCCTCGACCCGTGCACGGGTGCGCTCATTGACGCCGCTTTCGTTATTAAGCACGCGGGATACCGTCGATTTCCCGACGCCGCTTAAGCGCGCGATATCTTTGATGGTCAGCCGGTTTTGCATGCAGAGGTCTCGTCGTGGTCCGATAAAAGTGAGCCTAATGCTACTCAACCAAACCGCAATGAGCAAAGTCTGGTTTACGTCTTGTTTAGTTACGCGGGGTTATCATTAAGACAGTGGCTATAAATTGCCTGTTGCTCGCGGTACTCTCGCGCCGCTTTTACTCACTTACCGGAGATTATATGGACCCCGATCCCACTCCTCATCCTCGATGGAGTTACATCCTTTTCCGGTAAGCCTGCTTAGCACTGCTTTACCGGAAGCGTAAAGCAGTGACGTCCTTGATGTCCCTGCCATAAAAAAATAATACCTGACAGGTAAGGTTCTATCGTGCCTGTCTGTTTTGCCGCGTTCGTCTGTACGAGCGTGGAGGGACTGTTTATGCTGAAAAATATCACCCGGCAGCTGTTTGCACAGCTCAGCCGCCATTTGCCGCGCCGACTGGTTCAGCGCGATCCGTTACCTGATGCCCGCAATCTGGCCACTGCGCCGATTCCGGATTCGTTGGGTAAGCACTGCCTGAACGTGGCGGCAATGGACGAAAATGAAATCTGGCGCGCCTTCGAAAGCCACCCGGAAGGGCTTAACGACGCCGACGTTGCGCGGAAAATTGCCCGCTACGGCGATAACCAAATTCCGGCACAAAAACCGGCGCCGTGGTGGGTGCACCTCTGGACCTGCTACCGCAACCCGTTCAACCTGCTGCTGACCGTGCTGGGTATCGTCTCGTATGCGACGGAAGACCTGTTTGCCGCAGGCGTGATTGCGCTGATGGTGGGGATCTCCACGCTGCTCAATTTCATTCAGGAAGCCCGCTCGACCAAAGCGGCGGATGCGCTGAAGGCGATGGTCAGCAACACCGCGACGGTGCTGCGGGTGGTCAACGAACAGGGCGAAAGCCGCTGGTGCGAACTGCCGATTGATCGGCTGGTGCCTGGCGATATCGTGAAGCTGTCGGCCGGGGATATGATCCCGGCAGACCTGCGTATTCTTCAGGCGCGGGATCTGTTCGTGGCCCAGGCGTCGCTGACCGGTGAATCGCTGCCGGTCGAAAAAGTGGCGAGCAGCCGCGACCCGCAGCAGGGCAACCCGCTTGAGTGCGATACCCTGTGCTTTATGGGCACCAACGTGGTGAGCGGAACGGCGCAGGCGATGGTCTTCGCCACCGGCGGCAACACCTGGTTTGGTCAGCTGGCCGGGCGGGTAAGCGAGCAGGAGAGCGAACCCAATGCCTTCCAGAAAGGCATCAGCCGCGTCAGCATGCTGTTGATCCGCTTTATGCTGGTGATGGCGCCGGTGGTGCTGCTGATCAACGGCTACACCAAAGGCGACTGGTGGGAAGCGGCGCTGTTTGCCCTGTCGGTGGCGGTGGGCCTGACGCCGGAGATGCTGCCCATGATTGTCACCTCGACCCTGGCACGCGGGGCGGTGAAGCTGTCGAAACAGAAAGTCATTGTGAAGCACCTCGACGCGATTCAGAACTTTGGCGCGATGGACATCCTGTGCACGGATAAAACCGGCACCCTGACTCAGGATAAAATCGTGCTGGAAAACCATACCGATATTTCCGGTAAGGTCAGCGAGCGGGTTCTGCATTGCGCATGGCTGAACAGCCACTATCAGACCGGGTTGAAAAACCTGCTCGATAAGGCCGTGCTGGAAGGCGTGGATCTGGATGCGGCGCGCCAGCTTTCTGAACGCTGGCAGAAAGTCGATGAAATTCCCTTCGACTTCGAACGTCGCCGTATGTCGGTGGTGGTGAGTGAACAAGACGGCGTGCATCAGCTGATCTGCAAAGGTGCGCTCCAGGAGATCCTCAACGTCTCGACCCAGGTGCGCCACAATGGTGAAATCGTGCCGCTGGACGATACCATGCTGCGCCGTATCAAACGCGTCACCGATACCCTGAATCGCCAGGGGCTGCGCGTGGTGGCGGTGGCGACTAAATATCTGCCCGCCCGCGAAGGTGACTATCAGCGGATTGACGAGTCCGATCTGATCCTTGAAGGCTATATCGCCTTCCTCGACCCGCCGAAAGAGACCACCGCCCCGGCGCTGAAAGCGCTGAAGGCTAGCGGCATTACCGTCAAAATCCTCACCGGCGATAGCGAGCTGGTGGCGGCGAAGGTGTGCCATGAAGTGGGGCTGGACGCCGGCGAGGTGGTCACCGGTAGCCAGATTGAAGACATGAGCGATGACGAGCTGGCGGCGCTGGCCAAACGCACGACCCTGTTTGCACGTCTTGCGCCGTTACATAAAGAGCGCATCGTCACGCTGCTTAAACGCGAAGGCCATGTGGTCGGCTTTATGGGCGACGGCATCAACGATGCTCCGGCGCTGCGCGCGGCGGATATCGGTATCTCCGTGGATGGCGCGGTGGATATTGCGCGCGAAGCTGCGGATATTATTCTGCTGGAAAAAAGCCTGATGGTGCTGGAAGAGGGGGTGATCGAAGGTCGCCGTACTTTCGCCAACATGCTGAAATACATCAAAATGACCGCCAGTTCGAACTTTGGTAATGTCTTCAGCGTGCTGGTGGCGAGCGCCTTTTTGCCGTTCCTGCCGATGCTGCCACTGCACTTGCTGATCCAGAACCTGCTGTACGATGTATCCCAGGTGGCGATCCCGTTTGATAACGTCGACGACGAGCAGATTCAAAAACCGCAGCGCTGGAATCCCTCGGAACTGGGGCGCTTTATGGTCTTCTTTGGCCCGATAAGCTCGATTTTCGATATCCTGACCTTCTGCCTGATGTGGTGGGTGTTCCAGGCCAACGTGCCGGAAGCCCAGACGCTGTTCCAGTCGGGCTGGTTTATTGAAGGGCTGCTGTCGCAAACGCTGATTGTGCATATGATCCGTACGCGGCGGATTCCGTTTGTTCAGAGCCGCGCCGCATGGCCGCTGTTTGCCATGACGCTGGTGGTGATGCTGGTTGGCATCGCTTTGCCGTTCTCGCCGCTGGCGGGCTATCTGCAGCTGCAGGCCCTGCCGCTGAGCTACTTCCCGTGGCTGATTGCTATTCTGGCAGGCTACATGACGCTGACGCAGATGGTAAAAGGCTTCTACAGCCGTCGCTACGGCTGGCAATAACCCGTCTTTGTGCCGACCGTTCTCCCTCAGGGGAGGACGGTCTTTTTGGCATTTCTCTTAAATCTCAGAAAGTTGTGAACCCCGTCATCCCGTTTGCTTGACGCTCTTTTGCGCGCATGTTAACCCAATGTTTTGCTTTTTTTTGGCCCGTCATCAAAAGGAAAACTCATGCTTAACTCTGTGCGCTATGGCCTGCTGACCAGCGGATTATTATTTGGCGCGATGGCACATGCCGCTCCGGCCGGCGATCTGCCGCTGATGCCATGGCCGGCTCAGGTCGAACGCCCGCAGTCGCCGGGGGCGTTGGTGGTGAATAACGCGCTGACGCTGAACGTGACCGGCGACGTGCCCGGCGACGCCGTGGGCCGCTGGCGCGAGCGCATTGCCCGCCAGACCGGCTGGACGTTACAACCGCAAATGGCGCCGGTTACCACGCCGACAATTAACGTGGTGGTGGCCAAAAAAGTGCCGGCGATTCCTCGTCCTGACAGTGATGAAAGCTACCAGCTGAAGGTGACTGCCGAGGGCGTTACCCTCAAGGCGAATACCCGGTTTGGCGCGATGCGCGGGATGGAAACGCTGCTCCAGCTGATGCAGAACGGCGCCGAGAACACGGCAATTCCTTACGTCACGATTGATGATGCGCCGCGCTTTCCGTGGCGCGGGCTGCTGCTGGATTCCGCTCGCCACTTCATGCCGCTGGAGGCGATCAAACGCCAGATTGACGGCATGGCGGCGGCCAAGCTCAACGTCTTCCACTGGCATCTGACCGACGATCAGGGCTGGCGCTTCGCCTCCACGCGGTATCCGAAACTGCAACAGAAGGCCAGCGACGGGCTGTTTTATACTCAGGCGCAGATGAAAGAGGTGGTGCGCTACGCGGCGGACCGCGGCATTCGCGTGGTGCCGGAAATCGATATGCCCGGCCACGCGTCGGCGATTGCGGTGGCCTACCCGGAGCTGATGAGCGCCCCGGGGCCCTACGGCATGGAGCGCCATTGGGGCGTACTGAAACCCGTGCTCGATCCCAGCAAAGAGACCACCTACGCCTTTGCCGAGGCGATGATCGCCGAGCTGGCGGCTATTTTCCCCGACCCGTATCTGCATATCGGCGGGGATGAAGTGGACGACAGTCAGTGGAAAGCGAACCCGACTATCCAGGCGTTTATGCGCGAGAAGGGGCTGGCCGATAGCCACGCGCTGCAGGCGTACTTCAACCGCAGGCTGGAGGCGATCCTCGAAAAATACCACCGGCAGATGGTCGGCTGGGATGAGATTTATCACCCGGACCTGCCGAAAAGCATTCTGATTCAGTCCTGGCAGGGACAGGACGCGCTGGGCGAGGTGGTAAAGCAGGGCTATCGGGGGATCCTCTCCACCGGTTTCTATCTCGACCAGCCGCAGTACACTGCCTATCACTATCGTAATGAAATTGTGCCCCAGGGGCTGAACGGCGTGGATACGATAAGTGATAACGACAGCGCGCAGAGCTGGAGTTTCTCGATGCCACGGCTGAAGGGCAGCGCGGTGGAGGGAAGCTTTACACTGGTTAAAGGCGAGAGCGGCTGGCGCGGGTTTATTGATTTCAAAGGCAAATCTCGTCGTGCGGTGCAGGATATTGAATGGGGCGGCGACGATCGGCTGACCTTTCGCGTCGACACCTGGATGGGGGAAACCCGACCGGTGCTGACCGTGAACGACGATAAGCTGGGCGGCTATTTCCTGCTGGGCAACACCCGCTATCCTGTCAGCGGGCAAAGGCTGGAAGCGGTGCCCCAGGGTACGCCGCCGGTGGTCCCGGAGGCGGACCAGCAGAAGAACCTGCTCGGCGGCGAGGCGGCGCTATGGGCGGAAAACGTGGCGGCGCCGGTGCTGGATATTAAACTCTGGCCGCGGGCCTTTGCGGTGGCGGAGCGGTTGTGGTCGGCGCAGGATGTCAACGACAGCGATAACATGTATCAGCGGCTACAGGCGATGGACAGCTGGTCTACGGTGTCGGTTGGCCTGCAGCAACATACCCAGCAGCTGGTGCAGTTCACGCGCTTAGCCAACGGCGGCAGCACGCTGCCGCTGCAAATTCTCGCCCAGGCGCTGGAGCCGGCGCACTACTACACCCGCCAGCATCTGAAATTCCAGGCTAATCATTATCATCTGTTTGAGCCGCTGAACCGCCTCGCCGATGCGTTACCGGCAGAAAGTACGACCGTGCGCAACCTCGATCGTTGGGCGTCGCGTTTGATCAGCGATGCGGAAGACAGCGAAAGCGCGGATGCGCTGCGCCATATTTTTACCCTCTGGCAAAATAATATCGCCGATGCGCAGGCGCTGACGGAAAACAGCTATCAGCTGGCGGCGATAAAGCCGGTGGTGGCGCAGGTGGATAAGCTGGCGACGCTGGGGATACGGTTGACCGATCTGGTGGCGCGGCAGGGCACGCTGGATGATAAAGAGTATGCGTCGGTTCAGGCGCAGCTGGACGAGGCGGCGAAAACGCAGGATGAGCTGGTGATTGCGGCGGTTTATCCGCTGGAGAAACTGCTGCGGGCGACGAAGGTCGAGTAGTGAAACTCCCTCACCCGGCGCGGTAATAAAGGCGCATGGGTGAGGGGATGCGAGGCTTAGCGACGAATGGCGATCGCTTCGATCTCGATTTTCACATCTTTCGGCAGGCGAGCCACTTCCACGCAGGAGCGCGCCGGGAAGGTCGCGTGATGTTCGGTGAAGAACGCTTCATAAGCGGCATTCACGGTGGCGAAGTCGTTCAGATCTTTAACGAATACGGTCGTTTTAACAATGTCGCCGACTTTCAGGCCTGCGGCTTCAACGATAGCTTTGACGTTGTCCAGAGACTGACGCGCCTGAGCGGCGACATCTTCCGGCACGCTACCGGTTTTCGGATCGACGGGGATCTGGCCGGAAGTGATGATCATGCTGCCCAGATCAACACCCTGAACATACGGGCCGATTGCTGCTGGTGCATTTTCCGTCGCGATAGTTTTAGACATGAGTTCTCCTGAATAACAGCATTATTAAGTAGTGACGCAAAATCCTTCGAGTTGCAGCGACGCGGCAAGGGGCTAACCGCCCGCACGGCCGACAAAGAAGCAGCTTGAAGGATAGCGCGTATGGAACCCGGCCATTATAGGGAGCCGGGTTGCCAATACCAACCTCAATTAGTTGGCCAGAACCACATAATGCGAAAACTCTTTTTCACAATATTTGCACTTCAGCGCGATATCGTTTTCCCGCTTTTTCACCGCAAAGCTGGAGGAAACCGGCTCGGCATGGCTGATACAGTTGCTGTTCGGGCAGACCAGCACGCTGTTAATCCGATCCGGCAGATTCGGGCGTGACTTACCGACTACTTCATAATCATCGATGCGGTTGACCGTCGCATGCGGGGCATACAGCGCCAGCTGGTTTACCTGCTCGTCGGTCAGGAACGTATTCTCGATTTTTACCAGGTCCTTGCGGCCCATTTCACCTGACGGCAGGTTCAGGCCGATGGTGATCCGCTGATCCGTTTCGGTCAGTTTAAACAACGTCAGCAGTTTAAAGCCCACCTGCGCAGGGATGTGGTCGATAACGGTGCCACGTTTAATGGCTTCTACCTGCAGTTTATTATCGTGTGTCATGGTCGTTTCCCCTTACAGAGCCAGCTCGCTATTCAGTACCAGTGCCAGTAACGCCTGGCGTGCGAAGATGCCGTTGCCGGCCTGCTGGAAGTACCAGGCGTGCGGCGTTTTATCGACATCGGTGGTGATTTCATCAATGCGCGGCAGCGGGTGCAGCACTTTCATATTGTGACGGGCGCCGTCGAGGTCGGCGGCACGCAGGACAAACTGCGCTTTCACGTTGGCGTATTCCGACGGGTCAAGACGCTCTTTCTGCACGCGGGTCATGTACAGAATATCCAGCTCTCCCATCACTTCATCAATGGCGCTGTGCACGCTCCAGGCAATCCCTTTCTCATCCAGCATATCGAGGATGTACTGCGGCATCGCCAGCGCATCCGGGGCGATAAAGTAGAAGCGGTTGCCGTTGAATTTCGCCAGCGCCTGGGTCAGCGAATGGACGGTGCGGCCATATTTGAGGTCGCCAACCATCGCGACGTTGAGGTTTTCCAGGCGGCCCTGAGTTTCCTGAATGGTGAAGAGATCCAGCAGGGTCTGCGTCGGGTGCTGGTTAGCGCCATCGCCGGCGTTGAGGACCGGGATACCGCCGGAAAACTCGGTCGCCAGACGCGAAGCCCCTTCCTGCGGATGGCGCATCACGATGGCGTCGACGTAGGTGCTGATGACCGAAATGGTGTCGGCCAGGGTTTCCCCTTTTTTGCCCAGCGAGGTGTTGCTGCTGTCGGAAAAGCCCACCACGCTGGCGCCGAGGCGGTGCATCGAGGTTTCAAACGACAGGCGGGTACGGGTGGAGGCTTCAAAGAAACAGCTGGCGATAACCTTATGCTTCAGCAGTTCCGGCTGTGGATTCGCTTTCAGTTTTGCAGCGGTCGCCAGGACCAGTTCGAGGTCTTCTCGGCTGAGATCGTTTATGGAAATGATATGTTTTTGATATAGCGGGTTAGCCATGTTTATCTCCTGACGCCTGGGCAAAAAAAAGCCCCTTAAATAAGGGGCTTCGAGAATTCATTGAGCAACGGAAAGAAAAACGCTACGCCAGCGCCTGTGTTCAGACGCGGTAAGACAGAATGTCGTACGCAGTAGACCATGCTTCCTCCCGGCAAATCGACCGGCATTATACGCAGCTCAAATTTCGGATCAAGCGATTAGTACACAAACAAGAAAACGATTGCTTCGATAAGGCTGCGCCAGCGCAAAAAACCGTAAAAAAGAGGTGGTATGGCAGTGTGAAGGGGCGTATAAAAACAAAAATGAAAAGCTGTTTTATCTTTGAGAGGTACTATGATCGTTGGTCACATTCACCATCTGCAGGCCTGGCTACCGGACGCGTTGCGTCAGGCGATTGAGCACGTTAAAGCCCACGTGAGCGAAGAGACGTCGCCCGGCAAATACGATATTGACGGTAACAACGTGTTTTATATGATTTCAGAAGATACGACCGAACCTCTTGCCGCCCGCCGCGCGGAATACCATGCGCGCTATCTGGATATCCAGATTGTGCTGCGCGGCCAGGAGGCCATGACCTTCAGCACCCGCCCTGCCGCCGGCGCAGCGGACATCGACGGGCTGGCGGAGAGAGATATTGCGTTTCTGTCGGCCGGCGAACAGGAGAAAACCGTCATTCTGAACGAGGGGGATTTTGTGGTCTTTTACCCTGGAGAAGTGCATAAGCCGCTGTGTGCCGTGGGCGAACCGGCCAAAGTGCGTAAGGCGGTAGTGAAGATCCTGATGGCGTAAAAAATCCCCCGCAGGCGCTACGCTTACGGGGGAGGTCATCCGGATGAAGGCTCTTGTGCCGCAATCCGGGGAGATCATCCGCTAGCCGGTCAGGCGCGATAGCACCGCTCCGGGATGATCCGTACCAGATGCGCTATTTACTCAGCGTTGCCACCATCACCGCTTTGATGGTGTGCATCCGGTTTTCCGCCTGATCGAAGACGATGCTTGCCGGCGACTCAAAGACCTCGTCAGTCACTTCCATGCCGCCATGCAGGCCGTATTCCTCCGCCATCTGCTGACCAAGGGTCGTTTGATCGTCATGGAACGCGGGCAGGCAGTGCAGAAATTTCACCTGCGGATTACCGGTCAGCGCCATCATGTTGCTATTCACCTGATAAGCGCGCAGTAACGCAATGCGTTCCGCCCATTTCTCTTTGGCTTCGCCCATCGAGACCCACACGTCGGTGTAGATAAAGTCCGCCCCTTGCACGCCCGCCGCGATATCTTCGGTCAGAGTGATGTTGCCGCCGTTTTTCTGTGCCAGCGCCCGGCATTCTGCCACCAGATTTTCTTCGGGCCAGCAGGCCTTCGGAGCCACCAGGCGCAGATCCAGACCGGTCAACGCCGCGGCTTCGAGCATGGAGTTGCCCATATTGTTGCGGGCGTCGCCTGCATAGACCAGGGTCATTTCGTTAAAGGCTTTCCCCGGCAGATGTTCCTGCATGGTCAATAGATCTGCCAGCAGCTGGGTGGGATGAAACTCGTTGGTCAGACCGTTCCATACCGGAACACCGGCATATTTGGCCAGCGTTTCGACCACTTCCTGACCATGACCGCGGTACTGAATACCGTCATACATCCGGCCCAGCACGCGGGCGGTATCTTTAATGGATTCTTTATGGCCGATCTGGCTGCCGCTTGGCCCGAGATAAGTGACGCGGGCACCCTGATCAAATGCGGCAACTTCGAAAGAGCATCGTGTCCGGGTAGAGTCTTTTTCGAAGATGAGCGCGATGTTTTTTCCAGCCAGATGCTGGATTTCAATACCGTTTTTTTTATCGGTTTTCAGTCTGGCCGCCAGCTTCAGCAGAGCGGTGATTTCTGCAGGGGTAAAATCGAGTAACTTTAAAAAATGCTTCTGGTAAAACGCGGACATGATTCCCTCACATGGCTTAAGCCCCTTATTGAATTAAAATTCAATTTATATGTATGAATATTCATTTGCAACCCCGTGACACAAATCTTTCGCACAAAGGTGGAGGCAATCACGGCGGTATGTGACAATAGAAGTATCTGCCGCACATTATGAGGAACGAGCCATGGCAAACCCGGAACTACTGGAAGAACAGCGTGAAGAAACGCGTCTGATTATCGAAGAGCTGCTCGAAGACGGCAGCGATCCGGACGCGCTGTACACGATTGAACACCATCTCTCTGCCGACGACTTTGAAACGCTGGAGAAAGTGGCTGTCGAGGCCTTCAAACTGGGTTACGAAGTGACCGAGCCGGAAGAGCTGGAAGTGGAAGAAGGCGAAGTGGTTATCTGCTGTGACATCCTGAGCGAAAGCGCCCTGAAGGTGGAGCTGATTGATGCCCAGGTTGAACAACTGATGACTCTGGCGGAAAAATTCGGCGTCGAATATGACGGTTGGGGTACTTACTATGAAGACCCGAACGGTGAAGAGGGCGATGAAGAAGATGACGACGATCTCGTCGATGAAGACGATGACGGCGTTCGCCACTAAGTAAATCTGCACGTCATCCTTCAGGCCGCGTCTTTGCTGGCTACGCACAGGAACCCCGGCGACATCGTTCTCTATGTTGTCGGGGTTTTCGTCTCGTTATACCCTGAACAATAATATTGTGTCTGTTTGGATGCGATAACGGCCGGCAGCCGTTACCGTATAGCAAGGAACCTCAATGGACTACCCGCAAATACTCGCCCCCGTAAGTCACTTCCTGCACTGCCCGACGCCACAGGCGTGGATTGATGAAGCCCGTAAGCCGGAAAATCTCCCGCTGCTGCTGACCGATCATATGGTTTGTGAGCTAAAAGCGGCGCAAAACGCGCTGCTACTGGTGCGTAAATATGTTGCTGATAAAGAAGGGGCCGACGAGCTGCTGGCCTGCCTGAAGCCGTATGAGGACTTTACCTATCGCCGGGGGCCCGAGCCGGATTTCGTCGCGCTGCATAAACGGATTAATAAGAGCGCCATGCCGCAAACCGACGATCCCTGGAGCCGTCAGCTGGTGGACAGCATGGTACTGCTGATTAAAGAAGAGCTGCACCATTTCTGGCAGGTGCGGGAGATGATGCAGGCTCACGCTATCCCGTACGTCAAAATCACCGCCAGTAATTATGCCCGCGGGTTGCGCAGAGAGGTACGCTCCCACGAACCGGTGATGCTCATCGATAAGCTGATTTGCGGAGCCTACATTGAAGCGCGCTCCTGCGAGCGCTTTGCCGCGCTGGCGCCGTGGCTGAATGACGATCTGCAGAAGTTCTATCTGTCGCTGCTGCGCTCCGAAGCGCGGCACTATCAGGACTATCTGGATTTGGCGCAGCAGATTACCGAAGAGGATATCAGTGAACGTATTCACCAGCTTGGCGAGGCGGAGGCGGCGTTAATTCTCCGACCTGAGGCGGAGTTCCGCTTCCACAGCGGCGTACCGATGGTCGCGGCGTAAAGTGCCTTTCCCCGGAGGCGGGTCCGGACGACCAAACCTGACGAGGCCCGGCTAACGGCGCTGCACGCCTTATCCGGGGTATCTGAGGGGGAGAGCCCGTCGCCCCGGTAAGACCGGGGACGTGCGGCTGACGGGCACGAGCGCTTACAGCGTTTTCAGCATCCGCACTTCGCAATCTACATGACCGGTGCAGCCCAGCGGGCCGTCGATATGTTCGAAGCCCAGGCGCTCATACAGCCCGACGGCTTCTTTCAGGAAGGCGGTGGTTTCCAGATAGCAGCGTTTGAAACCCTGCTCGCGGGCATAATCTAACGCCAGCAGCGCCAGCTTTTTCGCCAGTCCCTGCCCACGGGCAGAGGTCATAAAATACATTTTCTGCAGTTCGCAAATATCCGGTTCGCTATGTGCCAGCGGAGCAATGCCGCCGCCACCGACCACCCGACCATCCTGCTCAACCACCCAATAGGCGGAGCCCGGCTGGCTGTAGAGTTCAAACAGCTCATCGAGGTTGGGGTCGGCTACGGTGTAGCCCTTATCAGCCGTCAGCCCGTATTCCGCAGAAACCTGGCGGATAACGTTGGCGATAGCAGCATTGTCTTCAGCGGTGATGCGGCGCAGCGACGCCGTAACGGTCGCGATCGTATTCATACGATTACTCATAGCAAAAAAATGACGGATGGTGTTGTTAATAACATCGGGAGCGGGGGGAGCGCAAGCGGGGATCGCGGATTAAAACGCCCCCTGCCTGAGCAGGCAAGGGGCGGGAGGATTACAGCGCGGCGATGACCGCCTGCTGTTCGATCAGTTTGCTTTTCGCTTCGGCATAACCGTCCAGCTTCTCACGCTCTTTGGCGATCACCGCTTCCGGTGCGCGAGCGACAAAGCCTTCGTTGGCCAGTTTGCTTTCGATGCGGCTGATTTCACCGTCGATCTTCGCCACTTCTTTCGCCAGACGCGCCAGCTCATCTTCTTTGTTGATGAGACCCGCCATCGGGATCAGCAGCTCGGCGCCGTCGATGATTTTGGTCACGGAAACCGGACCTTTGTCGTCGGCTGGCAGTACGGTGATGCTTTCCAGACGCGCCATGGACTGCAGGAAGCTCTGGTTGTCGGTCACGCGACGCTGAGCGTCAGCGCTGCAACCGCGCAGCAGCAGTTCGAGCGGTTTGCCCGGGGCGATGTTCATTTCCGCACGGATGTTACGTACGGCAACGATCGCCTGCTTCAACCATTCGGTATCGGCCAGCGCCGCTTCATCAACCTGCGCCGCATCGTAAGCCGGGAACGGCTGCAGCATGATGGTATCCGCATCGATACCGACGATAGTTTTCACACGCTGCCAGATGGTTTCGGTGATGAACGGAATGATCGGATGCGCCAGACGCAGCAGACCTTCCAGCACGGTGACCAGCGTGTTGCGGGTGCCGCGCAGCTCGGCTTCAGATCCGCCGGTCATGACCGGTTTGGTCAGCTCCAGGTACCAGTCGCAGAACTGGTTCCAGGTGAACTCATACAGGATGCCGGCGGCGATGTCGAAGCGGAAGTTATCCAGCGCTTCGCGGTACGCTTTTACGGTCTGGTTGAATTCGGCAAGGATCCAGCGGTCCGCCAGCGACAGGACTTTCTCGCCGCCGTTGAAGCCGCAGTCCTGATCTTCGGTGTTCATCAGCACGAAACGACTGGCGTTCCACAGCTTGTTACAGAAGTTACGGTAACCTTCCAGACGCTTCATGTCCCAGTTGATGTCGCGGCCGGTGGAGGCCAGCGCCGCCAGGGTGAAGCGCAGGGCGTCGGTGCCGTGCGGCTCGATACCGTTCGGGAACTGTTTCTCGGTGCGTTTGGCGATTTTCTCCGCCAGCTGCGGCTGCATCATGTTACCGGTGCGTTTCTCCAGCAGCTCTGGCAGGGAGATGCCGTCAACCATATCCAGCGGGTCAATAACGTTGCCCTTGGATTTGGACATCTTCTGGCCTTCGTCGTCACGAATCAGACCGGTCATGTAGACGGTATGGAACGGTACCTGCGGTTTGCCGTTTTCATCTTTGATGAAGTGCATGGTCATCATGATCATGCGGGCAATCCAGAAGAAGATGATGTCGAAACCGGAAACCATCACGCTGGTCGGGTGGAACTGACGCAGCGCATCGGTGTTTTCCGGCCAGCCGAGGGTGGAGAAGGTCCACAGCGCGGAGGAGAACCAGGTGTCGAGCACGTCTTCGTCCTGGCGCAGCGCGACGTCAGCGGAGAGGTTGTTCTCCTGACGCACTTCGTCTTCGGTGCGGCCTACGTAGACGTTGCCTTCGTTGTCATACCACGCCGGGATACGGTGACCCCACCACAGCTGACGGGAGATACACCAGTCCTGAATATCGCGCATCCAGGAGAAGTACATGTTTTCGTACTGCTTCGGCACGAACTGAATGTCGCCGTTTTCAACCGCTTCTACGGCAGGCTTCGCCAGCACGTCGGCACGCACGTACCACTGGTCGGTCAGCATCGGCTCGATCACCACGCCGCCACGGTCGCCGTACGGCACGGTCAGATCGTGAGGTTTGATCTCTTCAAGCAGGCCGAGCGCATCGATGGCTGCCACCACGGCTTTACGCGCAGCGAAACGCTCCAGATTCTGGAATTCCGCCGGGATCTCTGCGGAGTAAACGTCGGACTCTTCGCCTTTGGTATCGTACACCTGCGCGCTTTCGCGGATGTCGCCGTCAAAGGTCAGGATGTTGATCATCGGCAGAGCGTGACGTTTCCCGACTTCATAGTCGTTAAAGTCGTGCGCCGGGGTGATTTTCACGCAGCCGGTGCCTTTTTCCATATCGGCGTGTTCATCGCCGACGATCGGAATGCGGCGGTTAACCAGCGGCAGCACCACGAATTTACCGATCAGATCTTTATAACGCGGATCTTCCGGGTTAACGGCCACGCCGGTGTCGCCCAGCAGGGTTTCCGGACGGGTGGTCGCCACGACCAGGTAATCTTTACCGTCGGCGGTTTTCGCGCCGTCGGCCAGCGGGTAGCGGATGTGCCACATCGAGCCTTTAGACTCGCGGTTTTCCACTTCCAGGTCGGAAATCGCGGTACGCAGTTTCGGATCCCAGTTAACCAGGCGCTTGCCGCGGTAAATCAGGTCTTCTTTGTACAGACGAACAAAGACTTCTTTTACGGCATTGGAGAGGCCTTCATCCATGGTGAAGCGCTCGCGCTCCCAGTCCACGGAGTTGCCCAGGCGACGCATCTGACGGGTAATGGTGCCGCCGGATTCCGCTTTCCACTGCCAGATTTTATCGATAAAGGCATCGCGACCGTAGTCGTGGCGAGTTTTCCCTTCTTCTGCGGCAATCTTACGCTCAACCACCATCTGGGTCGCGATACCCGCGTGGTCGGTACCGGCCTGCCACAGAGTATTTTTACCCTGCATGCGCTGGTAGCGAATCATGGTATCCATGATGGTTTGCTGGAAGGCATGACCCATATGCAAACTGCCGGTGACGTTCGGCGGCGGGATCATGATGCAGAAGCTCTCCTGGCTTTCATCACCATTCGGTTTGAAATAGCCCTGCTTTTCCCAATGCTCGTAGAGCGGCTGTTCGATATCTTGTGGGTTGTATGTCTTTTCCATTATTTCCAGGTTGCCGTATTCAGGTTGAAACCAGCCATGCGGTACGCTTTGTAGCGTTCGCGCGCCAGTTGTTTCAGAGAATCTTCGTAAGGGACAAAGTCTATCACTTCTGTGAAAGCGGTGGCAAAATCTGCAAAGTTTAGCCGCAGACTGATCAGAATATCCCGCGGGCTGCTGTTGCGTTTTTGCGGCCAGGCGATCTCCACCGGCGCTCC
Source organism: Klebsiella sp. X13 (assembly GCF_003323835.1). NCBI lineage: Bacteria > Pseudomonadati > Pseudomonadota > Gammaproteobacteria > Enterobacterales > Enterobacteriaceae > Klebsiella > Klebsiella sp. X13. The sequence continues at coordinate 4,844,193 of NZ_CP030874.1, read as the reverse complement.
GCCTCTGGGGCCTTCTCCCGCCAGATTATGCGGGACGAAGCTTTCCGGAGGGCGGGCCCACAGCGCTTCATCCAGACGGATGGCCTGCTGTTCGTCTTCACAGGCGATAAGCACGCGTTTGCCGCTACGCCAACGTTCTGCGGCAATGTCACACACCAGTTGTTCAACGGCGCTTAAACCGTCTTGTTGTGTGTCGTTGTCCAGAAGGTAGAACGTTGCGTTTTTCATATATGGGGCTTCTTGTGGTGACTTTAAATGCTTAAGCCGGGTGGCGCTGCGCTGACCCGGCCTACAAACGGCATCTTTGCGTAGGCCCGGCAAGCGTAGCGCCGCCGGGCATCAGACGGCAATTACTCTTCGCCAGTAAACCCGGCGCGATTGAGCAGGAACTGCGACAGCAGGGCGACCGGGCGGCCGGTGGCGCCTTTCGCTTTCCCGGAACGCCAGGCGGTGCCGGCGATATCCAGGTGTGCCCAGTTGTACTTACGGGCAAAGCGCGACAGGAAGCAGCCGGCGGTGATCGCGCCGCCAGGACGTCCGCCGATGTTGGCCATATCCGCGAAGTTAGACTCCAGCTGATCCTGGAATTCGTCGCCCAGCGGTAAGCGCCATGCGCGGTCGCCCGCCAGTTCGGATGCGCCGATCAGCTCGTGAGCCAGCGGGTTGTGGTTCGACATCAGGCCGGTGATGTGATGGCCCAGGGCAATCACGCACGCGCCGGTCAGCGTGGCGACGTCAATCACCGCTTCCGGTTCGAAACGCTCAACATAGGTCAGCACATCGCACAGCACCAGACGGCCTTCGGCGTCGGTATTCAGTACTTCAACGGTTTGACCGGACATGGTCGTCAGGACGTCGCCCGGACGATAGGCGCGGCCGCCAGGCATGTTTTCACAGCCGGCGAGGACGCCGATCACGTTCAGCGGCAGTTGCAGTTCAGCAACCATACGCATCACGCCGTAGACCGCCGCCGCGCCGCACATGTCGTACTTCATCTCATCCATGCCTTCGGCAGGTTTGATGGAGATACCGCCGGAGTCAAAGGTCAGCCCTTTGCCGACCAGAACGATCGGACGCGCGTCTTCCGCCGGGTTGCCTTTGTATTCAATCACCGACATCAGCGATTCATTCTGCGAACCGTTGCCAACCGCCAGGTAAGAGTTCATACCCAGCTCTTTCATCTGCTGTTCGCCGATGACGCGGGTGATCACATTCTTACTGTAGGTATCGGCCAGCTGACGGGCCTGAGAGGCCAGATAGGCGGCGTTACAGATGTTTGGCGGCATATTGCCGAGATCTTTGGCTGCTTTGATACCGGCGGCGATGGCCAGGCCGTGCTGGATGGCGCGCTCGCCGCTGGTCAGCTCGCGGCGGGTTGGCACGTTGAAGACCATTTTACGCAGCGGACGACGCGGCTCGCTCTTGTTGGTCTTCAGCTGATCGAAGCTGTACAGCGTCTCTTTGGCGGTCTCAACGGCCTGGCGAACTTTCCAGTAGTTGTTACGGCCTTTCACGTGCAGTTCGGTCAGGAAGCAGACGGCTTCCATTGAACCGGTATCATTCAAAGTATTAATGGTTTTCTGAATGACCTGCTTGTACTGACGCTCGTCCAGCTCACGCTCTTTGCCGCAGCCAATCAGCAGAATACGTTCTGACAGAATATTTGGCACGTGGTGCAGCAGCAGCGTCTGGCCAGGCTTACCTTCCAGTTCACCGCGACGCAGCAGTGCGCTGATATAGCCGTCACTGATTTTATCGAGTTGTTCGGCAATCGGGGAGAGGCGACGCGGTTCAAAGACGCCGACTACGATACAGGCACTCCGCTGTTTCTCCGGGCTACCGCTTTTTACACTGAACTCCATGCACTACGCTCCTGAATCTTAAAGACAACGACGGTGGCTACGGATAGAATTGAAAGCTTTCGTAACTCATGTCCGCTGTTGCGGTGACTTCGTGTTAATCTTAACGTTATTACGGCTTTGGTTCGTCAGAAAAAAACCTGATACGCGGAACCAGTGAGTCATTTAATCTTAGCGATGATTTCGAAGACCAAAGAGAATAAATGACGTTTAAGCCATGAAACAAGCAATTTTCCTGCAATAAGACGGGTTTTTACGGGCGTATTTATAGTGATAATCATAAGATATCTGGTTCGTGAGACGCTGAAAAGCCAGTTGGCGATCCTGTTCATCCTGTTACTGATCTTCTTTTGCCAGAAACTGGTCAGGATCCTTGGCGCCGCGGTGGATGGCGATATCCCGACAAATCTGGTGCTCTCGCTGTTAGGGCTGGGCGTACCGGAAATGGCGCAGCTCATTCTGCCCCTGAGTTTATTCCTCGGGCTGCTGATGACGCTGGGCAAACTGTATACCGAAAGTGAAATCACGGTGATGCATGCCTGCGGCCTGAGTAAGGCCGTGCTGGTGAAAGCGGCGATGATCCTCGCGCTGTTTACCGGCGCGGTGGCGGCGGTCAACGTGATGTGGGCCGGCCCCTGGTCGTCTCGCCATCAGGATGAAGTGCTGGCGGAGGCGAAAGCCAACCCCGGTATGGCGGCGCTGGCCCAGGGCCAGTTTCAGCAGGCCAGCGACGGCAGCGCCGTGCTGTTTATTGAAAACGTCAACGGCAAGCGCTTCCATGATGTCTTCCTGGCGCAGCTGAAGCCAAAAGGTAACGCGCGACCTTCCGTCGTGGTGGCCGATTCCGGCGAACTGACGCAGAAGAAAGACGGCTCGCAGGTGGTGACCATGAATCAGGGTACCCGCTTTGAAGGTACGGCGATGCTGCGCGATTTCCGCATTACTGATTTTAAAAATTACCAGGCCATTATTGGCCATCAGGCGGTGGCTTCGGATCCTGACGACACCGAACAGATGGGCATGCGCGCGCTGTGGCGCACCGATACCGACCGCGCGCGCGCTGAGCTGCACTGGCGCTTCACGCTGGTGGCAACGGTGTTTATTATGGCGTTGATGGTCGTTCCGCTGAGCGTGGTGAACCCGCGTCAGGGCCGCGTGCTGTCGATGCTGCCGGCGATGCTGCTGTATCTGGTCTTCTTCCTGCTGCAAACCTCGATTAAGTCAAACGGCGGTAAAGGTAAAATCGACCCGATGATCTGGATGTGGGGGATTAACCTGCTCTATTTCGCGCTGGCCGTGCTGCTGAACCTGTGGGATACGGTGCCGATGCGCCGCTTCCGTGCCCGTTTTAACAAAGGAGCGGTGTGATGCAGGCGTTTGGCGTACTCGACCGTTATATCGGTAGGACGATTTTCAACACCATCATGATGACGCTGTTCATGCTGGTTTCGCTCTCGGGCATTATCAAGTTTGTCGACCAGTTGAAAAAAGCCGGCCAGGGCAGCTACGACGCGCTCGGTGCCGGGCTGTATACCATCCTCAGCGTGCCAAAAGATGTGCAGATTTTCTTCCCGATGGCAGCGCTGCTTGGCGCACTGCTTGGCCTGGGGATGCTGGCGCAGCGCAGCGAACTGGTGGTGATGCAGGCCTCCGGCTTCACCCGGTTACAGGTAGCGCTGGCGGTGATGAAAACCGCGATTCCGCTGGTTCTGCTGACTATGGCGATCGGGGAGTGGGTGGCGCCGCAGGGCGAGCAGATGGCGCGTAATTATCGCGCCCAGCAGATGTACGGCGGTTCGCTGCTGTCGACCCAGCAGGGGCTGTGGGCGAAAGACGGCCATAACTTCGTGTATATCGAACGGGTGAAAGGAAACGATGAACTGGGCGGCGTGAGTATTTACGCCTTTAACGACCAGCGCCGTTTGCAGACCGTTCGCTACGCCGCCTCGGCGAAATTCGACAACGATAATAAAGTCTGGCGCCTGTCGCAGGTTGATGAGTCTGACCTGACCGACCCGAAACAGATCACCGGCTCGCAGATGGTCAGCGGCACCTGGAAAACTAAGCTGACGCCCGACAAGCTGGGCGTGGTGGCGCTGGATCCGGATGCGTTGTCGATCAGCGGCCTGCATAACTACGTGACCTATCTGAAATCCAGCGGACAGGACCCGGGACGCTACCAGCTCAACATGTGGAGCAAAATCTTCCAGCCGCTGTCGGTGGCGGTGATGATGCTGATGGCGCTGTCGTTTATCTTCGGCCCGCTGCGCAGCGTGGCGATGGGGGTAAGGGTTGTCACCGGGATCAGCTTTGGCTTTATCTTCTACGTGCTGGACCAGATTTTTGGCCCGCTGACGCTGGTCTACGGCATCCCGCCGATTATCGGCGCGCTGCTGCCAAGCGCCAGCTTCTTCCTGATCAGCCTCTGGCTGATGATGCGTAAGGCGTAAACGACCCGCGACTCCTCCCGTCGGGAGGAGTCGTTACAGCGCGGGCGGCCTGTCAATATTGTTTAAAAACCCTTTCACGCAGCTTTCCTGATGACGGAACAGCGTCACTATCTCACTCACCGCCTTACCGTCCCGTTCTTTACTCCATGCCAGCGACAGCGGTGAAGGCTGTCGACGATTCTCCACCTCTTTGGCTATCAGACTGCCGTTATCAAGCCACGGCTGACAGACATTGCGCGGCAGAAAGCCGACGCCCACCCCGGTAATATGGCACTGTAATTTAGTCTGCATGTCCGGGACTTTTATTTCCTTCTGTCCGGAGAGCAGCCAGGCCACGCGCTTGGTGAGATTGCGGGAAGTATCTTCGATATTAATAGCCGGGAAAGCGCGCAGCGGTGCATCGTTAATCACCCCTTCGACGGCCGCCAGCGGATGATGCGGCGCCACCACAAAGACCCAGCTGATTTCCCCGAGCGGCAACAGATTAATTGAGTTGGAGAGCGATTCCGAACCGGTGACGCCAATCGCCAGGTGGTAGTCGCCATACAGCATGGCATCCCAGACCCCCATATAGACCTGGCGGGAGACCTGAAACTGGGTAAACGGGAATCGCTGATGCAGATGGCTGAGCAGCAGGGCCACGGCGAGGTTGTCGTACAGCAGATTGTTGATAACCAGATTCACCTGGCGTTCGACGCCGTCATTGACCTGGCTTAGCTCATCGGGCATCGCCTCCAGCCAGCTTAGCCACTGCAGGCAGCGCTCAAGCAGATGGGTGCCGGCGGGGGTCAGACTGACCGAGCGTGTGGTTCGCAGAAACAGCGGTGTACCCAACGATTCTTCCAGCATTTTGATGCGGTAGCTGATGGCGGCCGGGGTTTTGAACAGGCTCTCGGCGGCGCGGGAAAAACTCCGGGTTTCCGCCACGCGAATAAAGGTGCGGATCGTTTCATGGTCCATCATTACAGTGTCCCCCTGATACATGCGTTACCAGACACTGCTGCGCAACATGCACTCCCAGCAGAGTGTCTGCGCCAGAGGTGTGTCCATGTGCCAGCAGGTGACGAATGGCGTGGTGAGTCCTTGTGCGATGAGCACCGACAGCCAGGTGACGCAGGAGATGGATAAGCGTGGTCGAAAAGCGCCCTTGACTGGCGTGCAGAAGATAACAAGCGCTTACCGTCGTTGTCAGCTGTTGCAGCGTCCGGGCCGGGGGGAATTGCTCGATTTTGCGAGGCAACTCGCGAAGTGGCGCGGCGCAGTACAGAACGGCCAGCGCACCGACCAGCATATCGTCCATGGAGGGGGTCAGTCCGGGGCCGAGTCCGATCAGCGTTTCTGCGTCGGCAAAGTCGTTGTTCAGCAGCCTGAACAGGCGCTGCTGTGGCGCATCTGCACGGTTCACCGCTTCTGAGAGGCTGCCGCAAAGCCCGGTATTCTGAGGATAAGCGGATAAAAAAGTCGCCAGTGGCTGTAAGGGATGAGTAGGGAGTGAGGGGGTAATATGCCGACGAGGAGCGCGCAATCGCAGCGCCCGCCAGTGTAAAACGCCGGCAAACAGAGTGAGCACGGTGCCAGGAGAGAGGATGCTGCGCAGATAATCATACTCCTGACAGCGCAGCAGCCAGCCCATGGGGGGCAGGTTTGTTCCGCCGCGCAGCAGGGTCAACAGCGTGCCATCCTCATGCTGCAGATTAATGGCCTGGTTAAACAGGCTATGACAACGCCACTCGCCGTCCGGGAGCGGATGGCTGCAGCCAGAGGCAAGCGGCGTCAGGATCATATCAGGCTGCCTGGATATTCATCGCCTGGGCCAGCGCTTCCAGCGCCTGCTCGAAGCAGGCCAGCGGGGCGCGGACGGTTCCGGCACCCACCTGGCCAATCCCGGCCTCCTTGTGGGCAATGCCGGTATTAATGATTGGCGTGATGCCGGTTTCCACGACCCGACGAATATCGAGCCCCAGGCAGGCCCCCTGGAAGTTCCACGACGGGATCTGCAACAGCGGGTTATGCTGAAGATAAATCTCGCCCATCTCCTCTGATGTTTCCTGGGCCGCCTCCATCCCGCCTGCGCCAACGAAGCGGGTAACGCCTGGGGCAGCAATCATCGCCGCGCCGCCGATGCCGTAGGTTTCCGTTATTGCGCTGTCGCCGATGTCCGGGTTGGCATCTGCCTGGCTGTAGCCGGTAAAGAACAGCCCCTGCGGGGTATTCACCGGCGCGGTAAACCAGCGGTCGCCGAGGCCGCTGACGCGGATGCCGAACATCTGGCCGTTGCGGGTCATGGCGGTGACCACCGAGCCTGCTTTAATTTCTGCGGCGGCATCCATGGCGGCTTTACAGTAGGCCATTGCCAGGTTGAGGAAGAACTGATCGGTGACGCTGAGGAACTCCAGCACTTCACCGGTCTGGGTTTTATCTCGTTCCTGTCCGGCGATGCGCGGGGCAAGGGTACGCATCAGCAGCGCCGAGGCGGCGATGTTGCGCTGGTGGAACTCGTCGCCCATGGTGATGGCCTGCGCCATCAGCGCCGACAGGTCAAGGCCCTCTTCGAAGGTGCTTAGCGCGTCGCTGAGTACCGGGGCGAGGGTATCGCGCATCCAGCGCAGACGGGTTTGCACGTCAGGGCCGTAAGCGCCAAAGCGCATCACTTTGCCGATTCCTTCGTTGAGGTTGCAATAGGCTTCATTGCCGTGCACCGCATCGCGCACCACAATCACCGGCATGCTGGCGGAGGTAATACCGCCCATCGGACCCACTGCCCGGACGTGATGACAGGGGACAAAGGCGACCTCTCCTTGCTCCAGCAGCTGCAAAGCATGGGCTTCATCATCAGCCCAGCCTTCAAACAGACAGGCCCCGAGACAGGCCCCGCGCATCGGGCCGGTCATCTCCTGCCAGCGGATTGGCGGCCCGGCATGCAGCAACACGCGGCCTTCACGCAGTTCAGGGATAACGCTGGCGGCGGGTTTAACGTCGAGCCAGTGCGGGCGGGCGGCTTTGATACGGGCGATCACCGCGTCGTTTGCTTGATTAATGCTGGTGTACATAGCTACCTCTTACAAAAATAGAGTCAAAAGTTCAGTTGCTTAAGCAGGGCCGCCAGATGCGGATTGCCGCCGGCTATCGGCGCCCACTGGAAATGCACCACCGGGCAACCGGCCTGCTGCAAATCACGGGCAAAGCTGCGCAGGCCAACGTTGATCACCTGCACGCCGTTGAGCAGCGCCGGGAGAGCGACAGGCGCCGGGTGTTGACGGGGAGCCACCAGGTAATGCGCCAGCAGCACCGCCTCCTGCAAGGTGTTCATTACGATGACGTCGCCGTTGAGCAGGGCGTCGATTTGTTGGGAGCGAGGCTGGGGATCCTGTTCGGTGCCGGTGACGGTGGCGATAACCGTCAGCGGTTGCTCAGGGCCACGGGCGCTGCGGACGGTGTTAATGGCCTCCAGCAGCGCGCCCGCCGGATCGTCACAGGCGCCATAGCCGAGCACGATGTCTACCAGCAGCACCCCTGTTTCCGGCTGCTGGCTGAGTTTCTCGATCTCCAGAGAACGGGTGGTTGGGTCGATCATCGGGTGCGGGCGTCCCACCGTCCAGGCGTCGTCGCCAAGATCGATCAGGCGATGACCCTGGGCTTCCAGCATCACGCCGTCCGGGTGATGAGCATCGGTTTCCACTCCCAGATGCTCCGCCAGTAACATCGCCGCCTCAGCGGCGAGCGTACCGCCTGCATACAGGCCAAGGATCTGCTTACCACGTTGTGGTGCCTGCGAAGCCGCTATCTGCTCGACGCTCGCCAGCATAGCGGCCAGGCGCGCGGCTTCAGCCAGTGAGCTGGCGAACCAGATATTGCCCTCCTGCGCCCGGGCGGGTTTGCTGCCGAGAAACAAGGCGACGACGGGCTTAGACAGCTTTTTCATGGCGCTGATAATGGTCTGCCTGACTGATTCAGCAGGGGGCTTGGAGACGAAAGCGATCACCTTGCTTTGCTCGTCTGCCGCCAGCATCTCCAGCGCCGTCAGGGCGCTGAGGCCCCCGATCTGCTGATTCAGATCGCGTCCCCCTAAACCCATCGCGTGAGTCACGCCCTGGCCGAGCAGCGCTACCTGTGAGGTCAGCTCCTGGATGCCGGTGCCCGAAGCGCCAATCACCCCGATACAGCCCGCAGGCAGAATGTTGGCGAAGGCCAGCGGCGCTCCGGCGATGGCGGCGGTGCCGCAGTCGGGCCCCATCACCAGCAGACCGCGCTCGCGGGCGTACTGTTTCAGGGCCCGCTCCTGCTCCAGCGGCACGTTGTCAGAAAACAGCATCACATTTTTACCGCTCTCCAGCCCCTGACGGGCCACGCCCGCCGCGTACTCCCCGGCGACGGAGATCAGCACCAGGTTTGCCTCCGGCAGCTTCGCGCAGGCGCTCTCCCAGCGGCGCGCCTTTTGCAGACGCAGGCCGCTGCTTTGCCCCTGGGCAATGGTGTTTAGCTCGGCGTCCAGTCGCTGCTGGATCAGGGTGAGAATATCGGCGACCGGCTGACGGGTGCGGATTGCCGCGCAGATATCGTTCGGCGTTGCCTGGGCAAATTCTTCATGCCAGAAGCCCGTCGACTCCAGCAGCGCTTTGTTAGCGGGGGTGCCCATCATCACCGAGACTTCTTCGACATCGTCAATGGCGCTCAGCTTACGGGAGATAAGCATCAGGCTGACGGAGTCCTGAAAACTGCCTTTTTTTACGAATGCGTAAATCATCACAGACCTCGGGTTATTTCTTCTCTTTCAGGAACAGCATGCCGACCAGACCCACGACCAGTAACGCCGCGGAGACGTAGAAGCTGGAGGCAAGACTGCCGGTCATATCGCGAGCGGCGCCGGCAATCACCGGAGCCAGTATGGAGGAGCTCATACCGATAAAATTGAACAGGCCGAAGGCGGAGCTGTAGTTGTTCTCATCGACGCTGTCGGCGACCAGCGCCACCAGAACCGGATCCAGCGCCAGCTTGCCGACCAGGCCGTAAACGCACAGGGCGACGATTACCCCGGTCATATTCGGCATCCAGATGATGGAGAGCATGCTGAGAATGGCCACCGGCACCAGTACCAGAATCAGCGGCTTACGTTTACCCAGACGGTCGGAGAGCGAGGAGAAGAGCAGCGCGCCAGGGATTGAGATCCAGGCGACCAGCGAGGTGATAAAGCCGGTTTCGCTGCCCGCAATGCCGCGCTCGCTTTGCAGGTAATAGGGCAGCCAGGTGAGGATCACGAAGAAGCCAAACAGGCTGCAAAACACCATCAGATAGACCAGCAGCAGATTGCGGTTTTTGAACAAATCGGTGAATTTGCTTTTCGGTTTCGCCACCCCGCCTGCCTCGACGGGCTGGCGCTTTTTCTCTTTGACAAACAGCCAGATAGCCAGCCCGGTCAGCAGAGTAGGGATCGACATGACAAAGAACGGCGTACGCCAGCTGTAGCCCTGGTCATACACCAGCCAGCTGGAGGCCATCAGCCCCAGCGCAATACCAAAAGCCATACCGCTGTTGATGATGGCGCTGCCGAGCGAACGGTATTTTTTTGGGATTTGCTCTGAGGAGAGGCCGTACTGCGGGCCGTAGTAGGTGCCTTCGCCAGCGCCGGTGACGACCCTGGCGAACAGCAGGGTGCTCCAGCTTTTGGCCCAGCCGGTGACGGCGGTAAAGGCCCCGAACAGTAAAAATCCAGGAATAAGGACTTTTTTCTTGCCTATTTTATCTCCGAGGATCCCGGCCGGAACCTGTAATAAAGCGTAAGAGAAATAAAAGACCGAATTCATTAATCCGAGCTGGGTGCCTGATAAACCAAATTCTTTTTCCAGTTCCCCCATGACCGGGTTTAATACCGTGCGGTCGGCATACATAAATATCCAGCCGAGCCAGAATAAAAAGATGGTCACCCACCAGGCGGGGATCCCTCTTTTGTGCGGGGCCACCGCATCGTTGAGTTGTGCAGACATGGTTTGTCTCCTGTAGATAATGTTGCCGCCGCCAGTCCCGGCGGGTGTTCTGTGGCTAAACCTACAGTAGAAACAGGGGTATTCTGGTGAAGCAGATCACACTCGCCTGATTGTGAGATTTTTTTTCTTCACGCCGTCTGGATTATTAAAAATATTTAAAAGAAGCCATTGTTAGAATTAATTTAATAACCATGGTGGACTGAGGTTTAATTTTTAAATTGTTCTTTCGAGTCGGTCAATAATGATATTGCTCACATTTTATGATGATTATTTCGTTATGTTTTCAGGCAATATTATTAACCGGAGAATAACATGAAAAAGACCATCGTCATTGCGCTGGGGGGAATGCTCTGCTGGCACGCGGTGAAGCGTTAAGCGCCGAAAATCAGTACCGTAATATTGCGCAAATTGCCGATGTGGTGGCCAGTCTGAGCCAGGAGTATCAGGTGGTGATTGTGCATGGTAATGGCCCGCAGGTGGGGCTGCTGGCATTGCAAAATCAGGCTTACAGCGACAGCCCGGCGTGGCCGCTGGATGTGCTGGTGGCCGAGACCCAGGGGATGCTGGGCTACATGATTGCTCAGGTGCTGGGCAGCCGGGCCGGGATCCCACCGGTCGTCACCCTGTTGACCCGAGTGGAAGTGGACGCCGCCGACCCGGCGTTTCGCCAGCCCGGGAAATATATCGGTCCGGTGTGGGCTGCGGAGGAGCAAAGTGCGCTGGAGGCCCGCTATGGCTGGCAGATGAAAAAAGACGGCGACTATGTTCGCCGGGTCGTGCCGTCGCCAAGACCACAAAAAATCCTTGAGCGGCAGGCCATTAGTCAGCTGCTGGCCGACGGCAACGTGGTGATTTGTGCGGGCGGCGGCGGCACGCCGGTGGTGGAGGAAAACGGCAGTTATCAGGGCATGGAGGCGGTGGTGGATAAAGATCTGGCGGCGTCGGTTTTGGCTCAGTCGCTGCAGGCAGAAGCGCTGCTGATCCTCACCGAGGCTGACGCCGTTTATCTTGACTGGGGTACCCCAAAAGCGCGCGCATTGCGCACGGCCACCGTGGACGATCTTCGGCCGCTGGCCGTGCCGGATGGTGCAATGGGGCCGAAAGCGGAAGCCGCGATCCAATTTGTTGAGATGACTGGTCACCCGGCGTACATCGGCGCGCTGCGCGATGCCCCAGCCATCCTGCGGGGCGAAAAAGGCACCCTTATCGCCCCGGCAGCGGTGTGCGTCTGACTAGCGCCGTCTGCCGCCCAGCAAACTTCCGAGCATGCCACGCACAATCTGATTGGTGATTTGCCGCGTGGCGCTTTTCGCTGCCGTTTGTACCAGACCGTCGCGCTTGCCGCCGCGCGGGCCGGTCGTGCCGAACAGAATATCTTTCAGGCCGCCTAAAATGCCGTCGTCGAGGTCAGCGGTGGCCCCTTTTGCCGGCGGCGCATTTTGCTGTTCGCTGGTGGCCTGCACGCCCTGCTGCAATTTCTCGAAGGCGGACTCCCGATCCACTTCATCCTCATATTTGCCATACAGCGGGGAGTGATTGATGAGCCCGTTGCGTTCATCATCGGTCACTGGCCCCATTCGTGAGCAGGGGGCAATTACCATCGCGCGCTCGACCACCGAAGGGCTGCCTTTTTCATCGAGGAAGGAGATCAGCGCTTCACCGGTGCCCAGCTCCTGGATGGCCTGTTCGGTGCTGAAAGCCGGGTTGGCGCGCATGGTCTGCGCCGCGGTTTTCACCGCTTTCTGATCTTTTGGTGTAAAGGCGCGCAGGGCGTGCTGAACGCGGTTGCCCAACTGGCCGAGAACCGCATCGGGAATATCCGACGGGTTCTGCGACACGAAGTAAACCCCCACGGCTTTGGAACGAATCAGGCGGATAACCTGCTCGATTTTATCCAGCAGCACCTGAGGCGCATCGTTAAACAGCAGATGCGCTTCATCGAAGAAAAAGACCAGCTTCGGCTTTTCCAGATCTCCGGCTTCCGGCAGGCGCTCGTAGAGCTCCGAGAGCATCCACAGCAGGCTGGCGGCGTAGAGTTTCGGCATCTGATACAGCTTTTCGGCGCTGAGGATATTAATCACCCCTTTGCCGTTCTCGTCGAGACGCATCCAGTCCTGGATGTCGAGCATCGGCTCGCCGAAAAAGTGCTCCGCTCCTTGCTGTTCCAGAGTCAGCAGGCCGCGCTGGATGGCGCCGACCGAGGCGCTGCTGATGTTGCCATACTGGTTTTGAAAAGCTTTGGCGTTGTCGCCGATATACCGGGTGATGGCGCGCAAATCCTTAAAGTCGAGGAGCAGCAGACCGCGGTCGTCGGCGATGCGGAAGATAATATTCAGCACCCCGGACTGGACTTCGTTAAGATTCAGTAATCGTGACAAGAGCAGCGGCCCGAGATCGGACACCGTCGCCCGGACCGGGTGGCCTTTCTCGCCGAAAATATCCCATGTCACCACCGGGTTAGCGTGGGGCTGCCAGTCGGTGACGCCGATTTTTTCCAGCCGCGCCTGCAGTTTCTCCGAATTTTGGCCCGCTGCGGCGATCCCGGTCAGGTCGCCCTTCACATCGGCCATAAAGACCGGCACGCCGATTTCTGAAAAAGACTCCGCCAGCTTTTGCAGGGTGACGGTTTTACCGGTGCCGGTCGCACCGGTAATCAGGCCGTGACGGTTAGCCATTCCCGGCAGTAAATGCAGCTGTTTTTCCCGCGTGCGGGCAATCAGCAGGGGTGCGCTCATGATCGATTCCTCCATTTATCCTGCGTCGATTATAGGCAAACTGGCCGTAAACCGATGTGAGAAATCGCTATATTCGCCTGGCGTGACGTTGATTTCTCTCAGGCGCAATGGTGTTGAATGAGCGCGATGCTCCGTTCCGTCTCGCGGCGGATATCCTCTTCGCTCCAGGATGCCAGCTCCGGCGCAAACGGTTCGAACGCATACACCCCCTGATAACCCCGGGCTTCAAGGTGTTTGATTTGCTCACAGGTTTGCAGCCGATCTTTTTCCGTCAGCATGATTCGTTCGTCGTCGGTCAGGTTTTCCCGTGGGCGGGCGTCTTCCACGCCGGAAAGGTGCACCAGCCCGATGTCAGCAATATCCACCTGGCTAAACTCGGCATCCGCCTGCGGATAGAGATGGTGGTGGAAGGTATCAATCAGTAGCTTAAACGGTACCTTCGCATCGCGGATGAGCGTCTGCGCCTGTGCCGCAGATCGCAGTGAGCTCTGTGGGAAACCCAGCGGTTCAACCAGGCCCCGCACGCCGTAAAACGAAAACAGCGGCGACAGATCGCGCAGCGCACTCAGGGTTTCGCTGGCCGGCACCTCGCTGCCATCGTTGAGCGGACACAGGACCAGCGATTTGGCGCCAATGGCTCTGGCCTCTTGCAACAAAGATTCGGCCAGGCCGCGAACCTGCTCCGTGCGGCGGTTAAATGGGTATACCGCATTGATGGTCAAAATCTCAATATGGTAGCGGTCGGCCAGCTCGCGCACCTGCTGATGACTCAGATCGTCGGTCACTTTGCCTGTGGGCAAATCATTACGCAGCTCGACCTTATTCAGCCCAAGACTGTTCACCAGACGGAAAAAGGCCTCGATGCTCAGGGATGGGGCGATCTTGCGATTAAGACAGAAACGTTGCAGTGCGATAGCCATGTGGCTCTCCTGAATGACGATAGATTGGGTTTATTCGATCGACTGTAAGTCAAAACATTTATTTCATAATTAGCAATGGATGAAATGGTGGATCTTTGAGCTGCTTCGCAAATAATCGTACTTTCCAGCTCTAAGTCACATCGGGTACAGATGGCGTCGCAGCTGAATCTTATCGGGGGCGCTTTCTTGACGAAACTCGCGCACCGCGGCCGGGAAATGCGACGGTCATCACCAAAATAGAATTTCATTCTACGTCAACATTGAAATATAAGTTTCATTTTACTACGGTTATAGCACAGCAAAATCGGAACGGGGCCGCAGCGTTGGCCTTCCCACATCATGAGGCGAGAAGATGACGATCACAGGAAACTTTATTGGCGGGAAAACCGTCACCAGCAGCAGCAATGAAACGATGCCGGTGTATGACCCGGCGACGGGCAAGGTGGTGCGCGAAGTCACTTTGTCGACCGCTCAGGAAGTCTCTGATGCCATTCAGGTTGCCCGTGATGCGTTTGAAAGCTGGTCGCGCACCACGCCGCTACGCCGCGCCCGCGTCCTGTTCAACTTTAAAATGCTGCTTGAGCAACATGCTGAAGAACTGGCGGGAATCATCGTTAGCGAGCACGGTAAAGTCTGGTCGGACGCACTGGGCGAGCTGACACGTGGTCTGGAAGTGGTTGAATTTGCTTGCGGTATTCCACATCTGATTAAAGGTGAATACTCCTCTGATGTCGGCACCGGCGTGGACAGCTATTCGCTGATGCAGCCGCTGGGTGTTGTGGCGGGGATTACGCCGTTTAACTTCCCGGCGATGGTGCCGATGTGGATGTTCCCGCTGGCGCTGGCCTGCGGCAACAGCTTCGTCCTCAAGCCACCGGCGCTGGCCCCGACGGCCGCGGTACGCCTGGCTGAACTGCTGAAGGAAGCAGGCCTGCCGGATGGCGTCTTTAACGTTGTGCACTGCAGCAACGACGATGCCGAGCAGCTGTATACCGATCCGCGTATTGCGGCGGTCAGCTTCGTGGGCTCTTCCGGTGTTGCCGAATATATCTACAAAACTGCCAGCGCCCACGGCAAACGCGTGCAGGCCTTTGGCGCAGCGAAAAACCACGCGATTGTGATGCCGGATGCGGATCTGGATGCCACGGTGAATGCGATTATGGGCGGGGCGTTTGGTTCTGCGGGCGAGCGCTGCATGGCGCTGCCGGTCGTGGTCGCGGTGGGCGATGAAACGGCGGATAAGCTGATTGCACGTCTGAAGCCGCTGGTGGAAGCGCTGAAAGTCGGGCCGGGATGTATGCGCGGCAAAGAAGAGAACGAAATGGGCCCGGTGGTTTCCGATACCCATCAGAAGAAAGTGCTGGGCTATATCGATAAAGGCGCCAGCGAAGGGGCGAAACTGGTCGTCGACGGGCGTAAGCTGCGCGTGTCAGGCTATGATGACGGGTACTATGTCGGCGGTACGCTGTTCGACAACGTGACGCCGGATATGACCATCTGGCGGGAAGAGATTTTTGGACCGGTACTGGGTATTGTCCGCGTGGCGGACTATCACAGCGCGCTGGAGCTGGTGAACAGCCACGAATTTGGCAACGGCAGCGCCGTCTTTACCAGCAATGGACACACCGCCCGTGAATTCGTGCATGATGTCCAGGCCGGGATGGTCGGGGTGAACGTGCCGGTTCCGGTACCGATGGCTTTCCACAGCTTCGGCGGCTGGAAGCGCTCGGTATTTGGCGCCCTCAACGTCCATGGTCCTGACGGCGTGCGCTTCTACACCCGCATGAAAACCGCCACCGTGCGTTGGCCGCAAGGGCAGCAAACCGTATCTGAATTCAGCATGCCGACCTTAGGTTAATCGGCGAAGGAGAACGCCATGTCGTTACTGGCTAAATCACGAAAAGAGGGGCAGATCCAGCACATCACGCCGCAAAGCGCCGGCTGGCGCTATATCGGTTTTGATGTGTGGATGCTGAAAAAAGGGCAGAGCATTACGCTGGAAAGCGGCGAACGCGAGCTGTGTCTGGTGCTGGTTGCCGGGCTGGCGTCGGTCAAAACGACGAAGGCCGACTTCCCAGGGTTGGGACAGCGCATGTCGCCGTTTGAACGTACCCCGCCGTGGGCGGTGTACGTCCCGACGCAGGACAAGGTGGAAGTGACGGCGGATTCTGACCTTGAACTGGCGGTGTGCAGCGCGCCGGGTAAAGGTACGCTGCCGGCGCGGGTGATTCGTCCGCAGGATGTGGGCGTTGAGCATCGTGGCAAAGGGCGTAATCAGCGTCTGGTGCACAATATCCTGCCGGATAATGCGCAGGCCGACTGTCTGCTGGTGGTGGAGGTGTATACCGACGAAGGCGCCACCAGCTCCTGGCCGTCGCATAAACACGATACCGCGCAGCCGGGCAAAGAGACCCAGCTGGAAGAGACCTACTATCACCGTTTCGATCCGCCGCAGGGCTTCGCACTCCAGCGAGTGTATACCGATGACCGCAGCCTGGATGCCTGCATGGCACCGTACAACCACGATGTGGTGATGGTGCCGCGCGGCTATCATCCGGTCGCGACGATTGCCGGGTATGACAGTTATTATCTGAACGTGATGGCCGGGCCGGAGCGCAAGTGGTTGTTTACCTGGGAAGAGGACCACGCGTGGATCAATAGTCCTGACTATCCTCGTCACGACTGACGGATCGCAAGAGTTAAAAGGGCCGCTAAGTTTTGCTTAGCGGCCCTTTTTGTCTTCTGTTGTTCCCCGGTGGCCTTCCGGAGGTATTCCCCGGTGGCGCTGCGCTTACCGGGGCTACAATCGGGAGAGGGGCGCCCGGATCAGGTGCTGGTGCGGCAATCCGGGAGGTTTCGCGACGGCGCCGGTGATCTTCCCCGGTGGCGCTGCGCTTACCGGGGCTACATCGGGAGAGGGGGCAGGGTCAGGCGAGGTTCTGCTGGGTTTGCGGTTCTTTGCTGCTGTTCAGCGCCAGTGAAACGGCCAGCGTCTGGGCCAGGCACAGAGAGGCTACCTGGGAGCGGAAACCGTCAACCTGCGCTTCACGTACTACAAAGCAGACATCGCTGAAGGCCGCGAGCGGACTGACCTGGCTGTCGGTTATTGCAATCTGTCGCGCTTTGCGCTGGGCGCCAAGTTCAACCAGCTCGACCACTTCACGCGCGTAGGGCGAGAAGCTCACGGCGACCACCACGTCTTTCGGCCCCACCAGGCTCAGCTGCTCGGTGAACATGCCGCCGAGACCATCGATCAGGAACGCTTTACGATCAAGATGACGCAGCGCATAGGTCAAATAGGAAGCGACGCTAAACGAGCGGCGCAGGCCAATCACATAGATATTCTCCGCCTCCGCCAGCAGGCCGACCGCGCGCTCGAGATCATCGCCAGAGGTCTGCATCGCTAGCTGCTGCAGCGCCTGGGTATTCACCATGGTGAACATATTGAGAATTTCAGTTGGCGTTTCCGGCGGCGACGTTTCATCGTTGGTCGTCTGGCGGAACAGGCGCGCGCGTTCGGTGTAGTTGGCGGTCTCTTCCATCAGATGCTGTCTGAACATCTGCTTCATTTCGTTAAAGCCGCTAAAACCGAACGCATTGGCGAAACGGATTAACGTCGATGGCGGGACATCCGCCTGCTGGGCGATGGAAGCGACGGTATCGAAAGCGACGCTATTACTGTTATCCAGAATATAGCGTGCCACCTGTTTTAAGCGTTTGCTTAATGTGTCGTAGCGACGCCGGATTTCATCCTGCAGGATGGTCAGTTGGGTCGGATTATTGGCCATAGATTGCGCTCTGAGAAAATGAAAGGAATATAACTTCCAGTGTACCAAATGAAGCGAATTTTTCATTTTTTGCGATGAAATACGCGATTCATTTCACGAAGAAACAGAAAAAAAACCCGCACCGGGAGGTGCGGGCGGGTTTTATCGCGGTTAACCGCGGGCTTCACGCCAGTAGTCGATGAGCCTCAGGTAGTTTTGTTTCACCTCGCCAATCAGCGCCTCATCGCTCAGTTCGCCCGCCATCCAGCGTCGTGAAGGCTGACCAAAAATGGTACGTCCGACGGCGAAACCTTTGATGATCGGGTGGCCGGCGGCCTCGGCAAACCCGGCGCGCAGTCGATCTGACGGCGCATCGAGGCCCAGCAGCAGGATCCCGCGACACCAGGGATCTTCGCGTGCGATCAGACCCGCGATCTTCTCCCAGCTGGCGCTGGAGAGCGGCGGTAGCTTCCACCAGTCCGGCTGAATGCCAAGCTGGTAAAAATGTTCCAGCATCGTGTGGTAGTGGCGCTCGTCTTTATCCGGGCCATTTTCCGGGAGGATCACCTCCAGCAGCAGCTCGTGTCCGGACTTGTTGCAGGCCTGCCAGACTTCCAGCAGCAGCGCATCCTGCTCAGCCCGCAGCGGTGCCGGATCTGCCGGATGGTAGAAGACCAGGCATTTGACCACATGCTCCAGCGGCCAGTCGATCAGCTGGGAACCAATATTGCCGTGTTCCAGACGCAGCGGGCGCGAACCCGGCAGCTCGATAGGGCGACCAATCCACCAGCCTTTACCGGTAATGGCATTCAGCGAGCTCTGACCGTAGGTGCCGTCAGCGAGAATACCGCTCCGCTGTTCCAGCCCCGCCTCTTTGGCGGCCGCTTCGGCGGCAGCCAGCAGCAGCAGCTTGAGTTGGGGAATAGAGGCCGGATCGCATCCGGTTTCATGGGCCAGATCCGCCAACTGTTTACGATGATCAAAAGCGAAAATGCACAGCTCCGGCCACTGCTGACGGCGGCTGGTGACGCGGTGTAAATGGTTTAATCGCGCGTCGATATCCGGACGCGGGACGGATTCCGCCCGCAGCAGATAATCATCCAGCTCGACTTTGGTCGGCATCGCCGGCGCGCAGCCGTGGCGTGAGACTACCAGCGCGCCGCAGGCATTGGCGTAGCGACACGCCTGCTCCCAGCCTTCATCATTCAGCCAGCCGCGCAGCAGACCGGACATAAAGGCATCGCCCGCGCCCAGCACGTTGAGTACGTCAACCCGCACGCCCTGCTGGAGCGGAATGCTGTCCCAGCTATCGGGAATGTCGCCTTCCAGCACCACGCAGCCCATCGGACCCCGTTTACAGACCAGCGTCGCTTTAGTCGCATGGCGGACATTTTTCAGCGCCGTCAGCGTATCGGTGCTGCCGCCGGCAATATGGAACTCCTCTTCTGTACCGACCACTAAATCGAACAGATGGAGCACTTCCTGAAGCTGGCTGGTGACCGGACCGGATTCGATGAAACGCGTTTCACCGTCTCCCAGCGAGGTCAATCCCCACAGCACCGGACGGTAATCGATATCCAGCGCGGTGCGCAGACCGTGACGGCGGGCGTATTCCAGCGCCTTCAGGACGGCCGCGCGGGTGCTGGCATGAGAGAGGTGCGTGCCCGTTACCGCCAGCGCACGGGAAGAGGCGATGTACTCTTCGTTAATATCCTCAGGCACCAGCGCCATATCGGCACAATTATCACGGTAAAAAATGAGCGGGAAGGTCTCCTGATCTTTAATGCCCAGCATCACCAGCGCGGTAAGACGCTGTTTATCCGTGATCAGGTATTCGGTGTCGACCCCGGCCCGAGCGAGCGTTTCGCGTAGAAAACGACCATTGTGCTCATCGCCGACGCGCGCCAGCATGGCTGATTTTAATCCCTGAATGGCGGTACCAAAGGCTACGTTGCCGGAAGATCCGCCCAGATATTTAGAGAAACTGGCAACATCTTCTAGCCTTGCACCAATCTGCTGGGCATAGAGGTCGACAGCCACCCGGCCAATACAGATGACGTCGAGCCGCTTTACTGCTGCATTCATAGCTAGGTTTTCCTTTTGCATATCTGCTGTACGGAAGGGTCGGAATGCCGACAAGGTCTCCACACACAGCCTGAGGGTGAACGGTTATCCCTAGTTTGAGAAATAAATATTTCATTTGCAAATGAGATCGAAATTAAAAAACCAAAAGTGTGAGGGATCTACCACTCTGCCGCGCCAGGCCCCATTCTGCACAGGATCGAGGGCGCGGGTGACGTCTGGTGCGGCATGGTTCAGTAGGTGAGTGCTTTATGCATGATTTTAAAAGGGATAATTAAGCGGCGGCGCGCCTTGAACGGCCGATGGCGGGGTGACCGGGCTGGGTGAAACGGGTGAAACAGGGAGAGAGTTTGATCCCTCTCGCAAAATGAAATATTTTTTCTGTATTTCTATTTAATGAAAAAAATGTTTGCCTATAATCCAAAAGTATTCCAGTGGACGTTAACGATTTCCCGCGGCTGTGACAAGCGTGTAGCACGGGGAAAACGCGCTAACCCACACACAAATACTGAACAATAAGGATTGTGCAAGATGGGCAAACTGAGACTGACAATGGCGCAGGCGCTGGTGAAGTTCCTTGATAACCAGTTTCTCGACGTCGATGGCGAAGAGCATAAATTCGTAAAAGGTATCTTCGCCATCTTTGGCCACGGCAACGTGCTGGGGCTGGGCCAGGCGCTGGAACAAGACAGCGGCGACATGCGGGTCTTCCAGGGGCGTAACGAACAAGGTATGGCGCACGTCGCCACCGGTTTTGCCCGCCAGTCTCTGCGCCGCCAGATCATCGCCTGCACCTCTTCCGTCGGTCCGGGCGCGGCCAATATGATTACCGCCGCCGCGACGGCCACCGCCAACCGCATTCCTCTGCTGCTGCTGCCCGGCGATGTGTTTGCTACCCGTCAGCCGGACCCGGTGCTGCAGCAGGTTGAGCAGAGCTATGACCTGAGCATCAGCACCAACGACGCCTTCCGGGCCGTCAGCAAATACTGGGACCGCATTACGCGTCCGGAACAGCTGATGAGCGCCTGCATTAATGCGATGCGCGTCCTGACCGATCCGGCGGAAACCGGTGCCGTCACTCTCTGTCTGCCGCAGGATGTGCAGGGCGAAGCCTGGGATTACCCGGAGTCGTTCTTTGTGCGCCGCGTGCATCGTCTCGATCGCCGCCCGGCCAGCGCTGCCCAGCTGGCGGATGCGGTCGCGGCCATTAAGGCCAGCCGCAAGCCGCTGATTATTTGCGGCGGCGGTGTGAAATATGCCGGTGCCGGGGAAGCGCTGTCCCGCTTCGCGGAACGCTACGGCATTCCGTTCGCGGAAACCCAGGCCGGGAAAGGGACGGTAGTCTCCTCTCATCCGCTGAACGTCGGCGGCGTCGGTGAAACCGGCTGCCTGGCCGCCAACCTGCTGGCGAAAGAGGCCGATTTGGTTATCGGTATCGGCACCCGCTTTAGCGATTTCACCACCTCCTCAAAATGGCTGTTCCAGCACCCAGGCGTGCGTTTTCTGAATGTGAACGTCAGCAACTTCGATGCCTGGAAGCTTGACGGCATTCCGCTGCTGGCCGATGCCCGCGAAGCCCTGACGTCACTGGACAGCGCGCTGGCCGGCGAAGGCTGGCAGGCGAGCTGGGGGGCGCAGATCGACAGCGTCCAGAGCCGCCAGCTGAAAGAGACCCAGCGCGTCTATCAGGCCGTCTGGCAGGAAAAGGCTTTTGTCCCGGAAGTCGATGATGCTCTCGATCGCGAGTCGGTGTATCGGGAATTTCGTCAGATAACCGACTCCACGCTGACCCAGAGTAGCGTGCTGGGCGTACTCAATGAAACGCTTCCGGCGGATGCGGTGATTGTGGCGGCGGCGGGCAGCTTGCCCGGGGATCTGCAGCGCGTCTGGCGTAACCGGGCACCCAACACTTATCACGTAGAGTACGGCTACTCCTGCATGGGCTATGAAGTGAATGCCGCGCTGGGCGTGAAGCTGGCGCAGCCGCAAACCGAAGTCTATTCCCTGGTCGGAGACGGCTCTTTCATGATGCTGCACTCTGAGCTGGTGACCTCGTTGCAGGAGCGGGCGAAGATCAACGTTGTACTGCTCGACAATATGGCCAACGGCTGCATCAACAACCTGCAGATTGGCCACGGTATGGGCAGCTTCGGCACCGAGTTTCGCTATCGCTCAGCGGAGAACGGGCAGCTGCAGGGCGGCCTGGTGCCGGTCGATTTCGCCACTATTGCGGCGGGCTACGGCTGCAAAACCTGGCGCGTCACTACCCTGAATGAGCTGCGTCAGGCGCTGGATGCCGCGCGTCGCGAGACGATCAGCACGCTGATTGATATTAAAGTGCTGCCGAAGACCATGGTGCATTCCTACGGCAGCTGGTGGAACGTCGGCGTCGCCCAAACGGCCTTGTCAGAACGTATTCGCAAAGTTGCTGAAATGATTAATGAAAAACGCGCCGAAGCGCGGGATTACTAGAACAGAACGCTCACCTTGAACCCTACAGAATCACGGAGAAAACCACTATGTCACTCAAATTAGGTGTCATCGGCGCTGGCGCCATCGGTAAAGAACATATCCGTCGTTGCACCCAGGTCTTACAGGGAGCCACCGTGGTGGCGGTGTCGGATATCAATGCGGAGAGCGCACGTGCGGCGGTAGCGCTGCCGGGCGTGCAGGCGGAAATCTACACCGACGGCCACGATGTTATCCGCTCCGGCGATGTCGACGCTATCCTTGTCACCTCGTGGGATCCGACGCACGAAGAGTATACCCTCGCGGCGATCGCCGCCGGCAAACCGGTGTTCTGCGAGAAGCCGCTGGCGATGAGTGCGGAAGGCTGCCGACGCATTGTCGATGCGGAAATGAAAGCGGGCCGCCGCCTGGTGCAGGTCGGCTTTATGCGCCCTTACGATGAAGGCTACCTGGCGCTGAAAAAAGTCATTGATGATGGCGATATTGGCGCGCCGCTGATGCTGCATTGCGCGCACCGTAACCAGTCGGTCGGCGAGAACTACACCACCGACATGGCGATCACCAACACCCTGATCCACGAGCTGGACGTGCTGCGCTGGCTGCTCAACGATGACTACCGTTCGGTACAGGTGCGTTTCCCGCGCTCGACCTCTCACACCCATCCGCGCCTGAGAGATCCGCAGATCGTCTCCTTCGAAACGCGTAAAGGCACCCTGATCGACGTCGAAGTGTTCGTCAACTGCCAGTACGGCTACGACATCCAGTGCGAAGTAGTCGGGGAAACGGGGATTGCCCGTCTGCCGGAGCCATCTGCGATCCAGATGCGTAAAAGCGCCAATCTGTCGACCGCGATCCTGACCGACTGGAAAGATCGTTTTATCAAAGCCTACGACGTGGAGCTGCAGGCCTTTATCAATGATGTGAAAGCCGGCCAGCTGCAGGGACCGTCGGCATGGGACGGCTATGCGGCCTCCGTTGCGGCCGATGCCTGCCTGCAGGCGCAGGAGAGCAGCGAACCGGTCGCGGTGACGCTGCCCGAGTGCCCGGCGTTCTATCAGCGCTAATCCGTCTCCCGCTTACGGAACTTCTTTGAACAGGTAACGACGATGAAAATTGCTTTCGACGTTGATGTGATTCGCGATCTCGGGATTACCCGGATGGTCCACCAGGTTGCGGAATGGGGTTACAAGTACATTGAGCAATCGCCCCATCCGCAGATTAACCCGTTCTACAAACACCCGCGCGCCGGTCGGGAAGTGATTGCCGAGTACAAACAGGCGCTGCGTGAAACTGGCGTGGAGATCTCTTCGTTTATCTGCGTTTACCGCTGGTCCGGCCCGGATGAACTGCGCCGTCAGGCGGCGGTAAAAAACTGGAAACGGTTGATCGAAGTGGCGGTAGAAATGGGTGTGCAGGTGATCAACACCGAGTTTTCCGGCGATCCGAATCAGCCGGAGATCTGTGAAGAGATGTTCTATCGCTCGATGGACGAGCTGCTGCCCATTTTCGAGCGCGAAGGTATTCGCGTGGAGATTCAGGCGCATCCGTGGGACTTCTGCGAAGAACATAACGAAACCGTCGATATCGTGAAGTCGTTCCGTAGCGAGAATGTGAAGTACGTATACAGCGTTCCGCACACTTTCTTTTATGACAAAGGGAAAGGTGAGGTCGAGAAAATGCTGCGCTATGCCGGCGGCGATCTCTCACACGTGCTGATTGCCGATACCCGAAATCATACAAAGCACTGCCGCTATATCGTTAATCCGCCGGGCGTGGATGCCGCGGTCCACCAGCACGTTGGCGTTGGCGAGGGGGACGTGGATTTCGACGCGCTGTTCCGCACGCTGCGCGAAATGAACTTTGCTGAGCAAACCTTCAAAGTCGGCGGCGCGCCGATTGTGGCCGCCTCGCTATTTGGCTACCCGGAAAAAATGAAATACCAGGCAGTGGAAACCCGTGAACTCATCGAACGTGAATTGCTGCGTCGCTAAAGCGCGGCAACAGGAGCATTTTTATGAACAAAGATAATGTAAAACTGGCGATCGCCCCTATTGGCTGGACCAACGATGATATGCCTGAACTGGGCAGCGAAAATACCTTTCAGCAGATAGTCAGCGAAATGGCGCTGGCGGGGTTTAGCGGCAGCGAAGTGGGCAGCAAATACCCGCGCGATCCGGCGGTGCTCAAGCCGATGCTGGATATTCGCGGCATTCAGATCTGCAATGCCTGGTTCAGCACCTTTTTTGCCAACGGGCAGCGGGAAAAGACCATTGACGAGTTTGTGAATCACATGAATTTCCTGCAGGCGATGGGGGCGAAAGTGATTGGCTGCTCCGAGCAAAGCGGCAGCATTCAGGGGCTGGAAAAACCGATTCTCGGCGAGGCAAAACCTTGCTTCAGCGAGGAAGAGTGGCAGCGTGTCGCCGAAGGCTACAACACGCTGGGGCGCCTGGCCGCCGAGAAGGGCATGCAGGTGTGTCTGCACCACCATATGGGAACCGGTATTCAGACCACCGAAGAGATCGACAAATTTATGTCGCTGGTCGATGACAAAGTCTTCCTGCTGTACGACACCGGACATGCCTGGTATTCCGAAGGGGGCGAAGCGCCGATGCTGGCGATCCTCGAGAAATACCTGCCGCGTATTAACCACGTGCACCTGAAAGACGTGCGCCCGTCGGTCATTGAGCAGGTTCGTCGTGAAGGGCTGTCATTCCTTGATGGCGTGAAGAAAGGCACCTTCACCGTGCCTGGCGATGGCGTGATCGACTTCCGTCCGGTGTTCAAACTGCTGGACGATCGCGGCTATAAAGGCTGGATGGTGGTTGAAGCCGAGCAGGATCCGGCGCTGGCTAACCCCTTCGAATACGCCCTCAAAGCGCGTAAATACATTCGTGAAACGGCAGGAATCTAATCGTTGATCCACTTTCAGGCCACACAGCGTTGTGGCCTGCTTTTTTTCCGCTTTACGGGCCGCACCACAAAACCCGTCCATGGCAGGTTAACGCCCTGATAATCCCCCTCGCACCGCGCTGCTGCTGCCGAACGGGCCGCACAGCGAACAGTTCATCTTCTGTAATCCAGGAACACTCCCCGGTGGCGCGATGCTTACCGGGGCTACGGCTGGGGTCGGTGCGTAGCCCGGGCCAGGGGTTTATCCCGCTGTCCGGGAACCTCCCCGCTGGCGCTATGTTTACCGGGGTACGGTGGGTGTCGGTGCGTAGCCCGGGCAAGAGAGGCCGGTTTGTCGCACGCATAAGGCGTTGCAGCATTTTGTGATCCAGTCTGAAAAACGTGCACTTACGTCCGTCACCCCATTTACCTTCTCTTTGCAGGCGACATAGTATGGTCGTTAAATAAACGAACACTGTTCTATAATGTAGAACAAAATGATTCAGCAAGGAGATCTCATGCCGCAAACCGTGCAGTTCTCGGGGATTATTCCGCCTGTCTCCACCATTTTTACCGCCGATGGCCAGTTCGATAAACCGGGTACCGCCGCGCTGATCGACGACATGATCGCCGCGGGCGTCGACGGCCTGTTCTTCCTCGGCAGCGGCGGGGAGTTCTCGCAGCTTAATGCCGATGAGCGCAAAGCCATTGCCGCCTTCGCCATCGCCCACGTCGATCGCCGGGTACCGGTACTGATTGGTACCGGCGGCACCAACGCCCGGGAGACCATCGAACTCAGCCAGCACGCGCAGCAGGCCGGCGCCGACGGGATCGTGGTCATTAACCCCTATTACTGGAAAGTCTCTGAGCCCAACCTGATTCGCTACTTCCAGCAGGTAGCCGAGAGCGTCACGCTGCCGGTGCTGCTGTATAACTTCCCGGCATTGAGCGGTCAGGATCTGACGCCCGCGTTGGTCAAAACTCTCGCCGACTCGCGCAGCAATATTGTCGGCATCAAAGACACCATCGACTCGGTGGCTCATCTGCGTAGCATGATTGAGACGGTGAAATCGGCGCACCCGCACTTCTCGGTGCTGTGCGGTTACGATGACCACCTGTTTAACACCCTGCTGCTGGGCGGCGACGGGGCCATCTCGGCCAGCGGTAACTTTGCCCCGCAGATCTCGGTAAAGCTGCTGCAGGCCTTCCGCGACGGCAACCTGGCGGAAGCCGCGCGCTACCATCAGACGCTGCTGCAAATCCCGCAGCTGTACCAGCTGGATACGCCGTTTGTGAATGTGATTAAAGAGGCGATCGTGCTGTGCGGGCGGCCGATCTCCACGCATGTGCTGCCCCCGTCCTCTCCGCTGGACGAGGCGAAAAAGCGGCAGCTCAAAACGCTACTACAACAGCTCAGACTCTGCTGAACCGGAAAATTAAGATGGCAATAGAGACGATTTTCACGCCCCAGAATGATGCGTTTTATGCGGTCATCACCCATGCTGCCGGCCCGCAGGGTGCGCTGCCGCTGACGCCGCAAATGCTGATGGAGTCGCCGAGCGGCAATCTGTTCGGGATGACGCAAAACGCCGGCATGGGCTGGGACGCCAACAAACTCACCGGCAAAGAGGTGCTGATTATCGGCACTCAGGGTGGGATTCGCGCCGGCGACGGCCGCCCGGTGGCGCTGGGTTACCACACCGGCCACTGGGAAATTGGCCTGCAGATGCAGGCGGCGGCCAGGGAGATTACCCGCAATGGCGGGATTCCTTTCGCCGCCTTCGTCAGCGACCCGTGCGACGGGCGCTCTCAGGGTACGCACGGCATGTTCGACTCCCTGCCGTACCGCAACGATGCGGCGATCGTGTTTCGTCGTCTGATCCGCTCGCTGCCGACGCGTCGGGCGGTGATCGGCGTGGCGACCTGCGACAAAGGCCTGCCGGCGACCATGATCGCCCTGGCGGCAATGCATGACCTGCCGACGATTCTGGTGCCCGGCGGGGCGACGCTGCCGCCGACCTTTGGCGAAGATGCCGGTAAAGTCCAGACCATCGGCGCACGCTACGCCAACCACGAGCTGTCGCTGCAGGAAGCGGCGGAATTAGGCTGTCGCGCCTGCGCTTCGCCAGGGGGCGGCTGCCAGTTCCTGGGCACGGCGGGGACCTCGCAGGTCGTTGCGGAAGCGCTCGGCATGGCGCTGCCGCACTCGGCGCTGGCGCCGTCGGGGCAGGACGTCTGGCTGGAAATCTCTCGCCAGTCGGCGCGGGCGGTGAGTGAGCTGGATAATCGCGGCATTACCACGCGCGATATTCTGACCGATAAGGCGATCGAAAACGCGATGGTTATCCACGCGGCGTTCGGCGGCTCGACCAACCTTCTGCTGCACATTCCCGCCATCGCCCATGCGGCGGGGTGCACCATTCCTGATGTCGCACACTGGACGCGGATCAACCGCAGCGTCCCGCGTCTGGTCAGCGTGTTGCCGAACGGGCCGGACTACCACCCCACGGTGCGGGCTTTCCTCGCCGGCGGAGTACCGGAAGTGATGCTGCACTTGCGCGATCTTGGTCTGCTGCATCTGGATGCGATGACGGTCACCGGTCAGACGGTGGGAGAAAACCTCGACTGGTGGCAGACTTCCGAGCGGCGTGAGAAATTCCGGCAGTGTCTGCGCGAACAGGACGGCGTCGATCCGGATGATGTGATCCTCCCGCCGGCGCGGGCGAAAGCCAAAGGCCTCACTTCCACGGTGGCCTTCCCGGTAGGCAATATTGCGCCGGAAGGTTCGGTGATCAAAGCCACGGCGATCGATCCGTCGGTGGTGGATGACGACGGCGTGTATCGCCACACCGGACGGGCGCGGGTATTTGTTTCGGAAGCCCGGGCGATCAAGGCGATCAAAAACGGCGAGATCGAGCAGGGCGATATTATGGTGGTGATCGGCGGCGGGCCGTCCGGGACCGGCATGGAAGAGACCTATCAGCTCACCTCGGCGCTGAAACATGTCTCGTGGGGGAAGACGGTGTCGCTGATCACCGATGCCCGTTTCTCCGGCGTGTCGACCGGCGCCTGCTTCGGCCACGTCGCCCCGGAAGCGCTGGCGGGCGGACCCATCGGCAAGCTGCGCGATGACGATGTGATTGAGATCGTCGTCGACAGGCTGGCGCTCACCGGTCACGTCAATTTTATCGGTACGGCGCACCAGCGGCTGACGCCGGAAGAGGGGGCGGCAGAGTTGGCGGCAAGAACGCCGCATCCCGATTTGCACGCCCATGATTTTTTACCGGACGATACCCGCCTGTGGGCGGCGCTGCAATCGGTCAGCGGCGGGACATGGAAAGGCTGTATATACGATACAGATAAAATTATCGAGGTTATAAACGCCGGTAAAAAAGCGCTCGGTATTTAATTAAATTCAGCTGCAATGTCGTCTGCGGAAATAGTCCGCGGACGGCTTTTTTGCGTCTGCATTAAATACCATTATGCTTATTTTTTGTTTTTTGTAACCATTTAAAAATTAAGACGAAAAAATATTATGGCCTTCCCTTTTTTATAACGATGGCAATCACAAAAACCAAAAAACATAATTCATAAATTAAAAATGACCATTGCCGTAAAAATGCACATCTTCTTACACTCTATTAACACGAAAACGTGAACAGTAAGCACACGTATAATGGGTGATTTCCTGACGTTGCAGCGGGTATGTATTCCCTTTTCAGGTCCCTGACGTTTGCGCCATTCCACTCATTGGGGTTGGGGATAAATATGCAATTAACCATGAAAGATAAAATCGGCTACGGGCTGGGCGATACCGCGTGCGGTTTCGTCTGGCAGGCGACGATGTTTCTGCTGGCCTATTTCTACACCGATGTGTTTGGCCTCTCCGCCGGTATTATGGGCACGCTGTTTTTGGTTTCCCGCGTGCTGGATGCCGTCACCGATCCGCTGATGGGGCTGCTGGTGGACCGCACCCGTACCCGCTACGGCCAGTTCCGCCCGTTCCTGTTGTGGGGCGCCATTCCGTTCGGCATCGTCTGTATGCTGACCTTCTACACGCCGGACTTTTCCGCGCAGGGCAAAATTATCTATGCCTGCGTGACCTATATTCTGCTGACGCTGGTCTACACCTTCGTTAACGTCCCCTATTGCGCGATGCCGGGGGTGATTACGGCGGATCCGAAAGAGCGCCATGCCCTGCAGTCGTGGCGTTTTTTCCTCGCGGCCGCGGGATCGCTGGCGATTAGCGGGATTGCGCTGCCGCTGGTGAGCATCATTGGCAAAGGCAACGAGCAGGTGGGGTACTTTGGCGCCATGTGCGTGCTCGGGCTGACCGGCGTCGTGCTGCTGTATGTGTGCTTCTTCACGACCAGAGAGCGCTATACCTTCGACGTGCAGCCGGGCGCATCGGTGGCGAAAGATCTTAAGCTGCTGTTCGGCAACACTCAGTGGCGAATCATGTGTGCTTTCAAAATGATGGCGACCTGCTCCAACGTGGTTCGCGGCGGGGCAACGCTCTACTTCGTGAAATACGTGATGGACCACCCGGAGCTGGCGATGCAGTTTCTGCTCTACGGCAGCATCGCCACCATGTTCGGTTCGCTGGCCTCTTCGCGCCTGCTCGGGCGCTTCGATCGGGTGAAGGCCTTTAAAGGGATTATCGTGGTCTATTCCCTGATTAGCCTGCTGATTTTCGTTACCCCGGCTGACTATATCGCGCTGATTTTCGCGCTCAACATCGTCTTCCTGTTCGTTTTCAACACCACCACGCCGCTGCAGTGGCTGATGGCCTCTGACGTAGTGGATTACGAAGAAAGCCGCAGCGGCCGCCGTCTCGACGGACTGGTTTTTTCCACCTACCTGTTCAGTCTGAAGATTGGCCTGGCCATTGGCGGCGCGGTGGTGGGCTGGATTCTGGCCTACGTGAACTACTCCGCCAGCAGCAGCGTGCAGCCGGTTGAGGTGCTAACCACCATCAAAATCCTGTTCTGTGTGGTGCCGGTGGTGCTCTATATCGGCATGTTCACCATGCTCTCACTCTACAAGCTGACCGATGCCCGGGTGGAGGCCATCAGCCAGCAGTTACGTCAACATCGCGCGGCGCAGGAAGAGGGCGTCCCTGCTGCCGCTGCCGCGACATCCCATTAAGCAGGAGGCAATATGTACACGATAACTAACCCGATTCTGACCGGTTTTAACCCGGATCCGTCAATGTGTCGCCAGGGCGAGGATTACTACATCGCCACCTCCACCTTCGAGTGGTTTCCGGGAGTGCGGATTTACCACTCGCGGGATTTGAAAAACTGGTCGCTGGTGAGCACGCCGCTGGATCGCGTGTCGATGCTGGATATGAAAGGCAACCCCGACTCCGGCGGGATCTGGGCGCCGTGTCTGAGCTACGCCGACGGGCTGTTCTGGCTGCTGTATACCGATGTGAAAATCGTCGACTCGCCGTGGAAAAACGGTCGCAACTATCTGGTCACCGCCCCCTCTATTGAGGGGCCGTGGAGTGAACCGATCGCGATGGGTAACGGCGGCTTTGACCCGTCGCTGTTTCACGATTCGGACGGGCGTAAATATTATATTTACCGCCCGTGGGGGCCGCGTCACCACAGTGACCCGCACTGTACGATCGTCCTGCAGGAGTATTTCCCGCAGACGCAGACCCTGTCGAAGACGCGAAAAACCCTGTTTACCGGCACGGCGCTGCGCTATACCGAAGGGGCCCATCTGTACCATAAAGAGGGCTGGTACTATCTGCTGGTGGCCGAAGGCGGCACCAGTTATGAACATGCGGTGGTGGTGCTCAGAGCGAAAAATATCGACGGGCCGTACGAACTGCATCCGGACGGGACGCTGATGACCAGCTGGC
This sequence comes from Klebsiella sp. X13, assembly GCF_003323835.1. Classification (NCBI taxonomy): domain Bacteria; kingdom Pseudomonadati; phylum Pseudomonadota; class Gammaproteobacteria; order Enterobacterales; family Enterobacteriaceae; genus Klebsiella; species Klebsiella sp. X13. The sequence continues at coordinate 4,813,166 of NZ_CP030874.1, read as the reverse complement.
ATCTGCCGGAAAATCCGCTGCAGAAAAGCGGCCACGGTTCGCTGCTGGAGACCCACACCGGCGAATGGTATATGGCCTATCTCACCAGCCGTCCGCAGCGCTTGCCCGGTGTGCCGCTGCTGGCCTCCGGCGGGCGCGGCTACTGCTCGCTGGGGCGGGAAACCGGCATCGCGCGCATCGCCTGGCACGACGGCTGGCCGTCGGTGGAAGGGGGAAAACACGCGCAGCTAAACGTGCCGGGGCCGCAAATGGCTGAAAGTCGTGTCGTGGCTGATGAGCGCTGGCGAGAAGAGTTCAACCGCCCGACGCTCAACCCGGAACTGCAAACGCTGCGTATTCCCTTCGATGACACCTTAGGGTCGCTGAATGCCCGTCCCGGCTTTCTGCGCCTGTACGGCAACGATTCGCTCAACTCGACGTTCACCCAGTCCACCGTCGCCCGGCGCTGGCAGCACTTTGCCTTCCGCGCCGAAACGCGAATGGAGTTTGCCCCGCAGAATTTTCAACAGAGCGCCGGATTAACCTGTTATTACAACAGCAAAAACTGGAGCTACTGCTTCGTTGACTATGAAGAGGGACAGGGCAGAACCATTAAGGTGTTGCAGCTCGATCATAACGTGCCGTCGTGGCCGCTGCATGAACACCCGATCGCGGTACCGGATGCCGAGCAGAGCATATGGCTCCGGGTCGACGTCGACCATCTCGTCTATCGCTACAGCTACTCGTTTGACGGCGAGCAGTGGCACACCGTGCCGGTGGAATATGCCGCCTGGAAGCTGTCGGACGATTACATCGGCGGGCGCGGGTTCTTTACCGGCGCCTTTGTCGGCCTGCACTGCGAGGATATCAGCGGCGACGGCTGCTATGCGGACTTTGACTACTTCAGCTATGAGCCGGTAGTCGGATAACCCCTCAGGCCGGGTAGCCCAGCGCTTTCGATAGCTGGCGCCCGGCCTCTTCCAGCAAGGCGCGATAGCGCGCGAGCTCAGCCTCATCGACGCGAGAGGTGAGCGTTGACAGACTCAGTGCGGCAATGACCCGCGATTCATGGTTCCACACCGGTACCGCCACGCAGCGCACGCCCTGCTCATTCTCTTCGCTGTCCTGCGCATAGCCCTGGGCGCGGGTTTGCGCCAGCGCCGCCAGCAGCGCCTCGCGGGAGGTCAGCGTTGCGGGGGTAAACGGCGTGTACTGATAGCCTTCCAGCAGAGTATTTTGCTCCGCCTCGCTCAGCCAGGCGATCAGGACCTTACCGATCGCCGTTGCGTGGATGGGGAGCCGACGGCCGATGCGCGAGTAGGCGATAGCGGCGAGCCTGCCTTCGATTTTCTCGATGTAGACGCCTTCGTGGCCGTCAAGAATGCCGAGGTGAGTGGTCTGCCCGGTGCGCTGCGAGAGATCCGTCAGCCAGCTTTTCGCCTTCTGGCGAATATCCATCGTCCCTACGACAAAATGGCCGCGTTCAACCAGCTTCATGCCCAGGCGGTATTTGTCGTTTTCCGGATTCTGATCGATATAGCCGTGCAGCTGTAAGGTTTTGAGCAGCGAATGGAGGGTGCTTTTACTGAGGCCCATCTGTTTGCTGATATCGGTGATCTTCAGTTCCGTGGCTTGTTCGTTAAACAGGTCGAGGATCGTCAGGGCTCGTTCAACAGACTGAATAATAGGCATAATGCACGACTGCTCACGCTGGGGGGAAGGTGAAAACGTACCCTTTTTACGCTGAAAAATCAAACGGCTGGCGTGGAAAGGGCGAGCAATATCACCTCGGGGAGCAGGTTCCCGGGCGGCGGGGTAAACCCCTTGCCCGGGCTACGGTACGGCGCTGGTCTGTATCCCCGGTAAGCGTCGCGCCAGCGGGAGGTTACGGTACGGCGCTGGTCTGTATCCCCGGTAAGCGTCGCGCCAGCGGGAGGTTACGGTACGGCGCTGGTCTGTATCCCCGGTAAGCGTCGCGCCAGCGGGAGGTTCCCGGGCGGCGGGGTAAACCCCTTGCCCGGGCTACGGTACGGCGCTGGTCTGTATCCCCGGTAAGCAGCGCGCCACCGGGGAGAGGCGCCGGAGCGACAAGGGGCTTACTTCACCTCAGCGAGGGCGGTTTTGTCGACGTACGGCTTCATCAGGGTATCGGCCTCTTTCTGCGCCGTCTGCACCGCCGCTTCCGGCGTCACTTTGGCATCGTTAACCACCGCCGCCAGCTGGTTCTCCATCGCTTTACGCACGGCGACGGTCTCCCAGGTGGAGTACCACGGATGGGCGTACTTCAGCTGCTCCAGAGCAATCGCCGCGCGCGGATCCTGCTGCAGATAGGCCTTCATCTCCGGCGTATCGTACGAGGCTTTGCGCGGCGAGAAGTAGCCGGTGAAGCGGCTCCATGCGCCGTTGACCTGCGGGCTCACCAGATACGTCAGGAACTGATAGGCCGCTTTCTTCTGCGCGTCGTTGATACCTTTAAAGCTCACCAGGCTGGCGCCGCCGATCGGTACCGCACGCTGCTCTTTCGCCGGCAGCATCGCCACCCCGAGCTCAAAATCTTTGCTGTTCTCGCGCATAAAGCCCAGCGCGCCGGTGCTGAGCATCGCCATCCCGACCTTGCCGGAGAAGAAGCTGGCGCTGATCTGCTTCGAGTTGAGCACGCCGGAGGGCATCACTTTGTCTTTGTAGATCAGATCCTGCCAGAAGCGCAGCGCCCCGATGGTGGTCGGCGCGTTGTAGTAGACCTCGCCCGGATAGTCTTCGTTAAAGTATTTTCCGCCGTTGGCGCGTACCAGCGCCGAGAAGATCCAGCCGCCGTAGTCATCGTTGGTCGACGGCAGCATGATCCCCCATTGGCCTTTGCTCTCGTCGGTTAGCTTTTTGGCATCCGCCAGCAGCTCGGCCCAGGTCTGCGGCGGCTGCGCGATCCCGGCCCGATCGAACATCGTTTTGTTGTAGTAGAGGATCGGCGTCGAGTTATGGAACGGAATAGCGTAGGTGGTGCCCATCACCTGGGCGTTCTTATGCATTGCCGGCCAGAACTCCTTGACCAGGAAGTCCCCCGCTTTTTGATCGCCATACTGGAACAGATCGTCCATCGGCAGGATCTCATCCTTCAGCGCCAGATCGGTGGTGAAGTTGGCGGACATGATCACCAATGCCGGCGGCTGTCCGGCCTTCTGCGCCGATTCCGCTTTGATCTTGGTGGTGTCGTAGTTGCCGGTGAAGATCCCGCGCACTTCGACATCCTGCTGCGAATCGTTAAAGGCTTTGATGACGCGGGTCATCTCCATGGTCAGCTTGCCGTCTACCGGCGCCGGGAACATGAAATCGATCTTCTCTTTTGCCAGCGCCGCGCCGCTCAGCGCGAGGCTTAACCCAACCGCGAGAGCCGTCAGAGGTTTAAGCATGGTCAATCTCCTGGAGTAAATTGTGCTGTTGCTCAGCATGAAAAAGATGAATATCGGCAGGCGAGAAGCCGAGGATCAGCGTGTCGCCTTTCTCCGGTACCGCGCCGCGATGGCGGCGGCTAAAGCGCAGGGTGCCGATGGGGGTGCTGACGTGGAGCAGATAATCGGCTCCCATCAGTTCTCGTTGCAGGACGGTGGCACAGAGGCGCAGATGCCCCTCCTCCACGCGATCGCTGATATGTTCCGGACGAATGCCGAACCAGACCCGGGACTCGTCACGGTAGTGCGGCGGCAGCGGATGGCGCAGGTCGCCGAGCTGCACCTCGCCGTCGGCGCAGGGCAGCGACAGCAGATTCATCGCCGGTGAGCCGATAAACCCGGCAACGAACAGGTTGGCCGGATGGGCGTAGAGGTACTCCGGCCGCCCGACCTGCTGGACGTGGCCGCCGTTCATCACCACGATGCGATCGGCCATCGACATCGCCTCGGTCTGATCGTGGGTGACGTAGACGGTGCTGGTTTTTAGCTGCTGGTGGAGATCCATGATGCTGTCGCGTACTTCGCTGCGCAGACGCGCGTCGAGGTTGGAGAGCGGTTCGTCCATCAGGAACAGGCGCGGGTTGCGCACGATGGCGCGGGCCATCGCTACCCGCTGGCGCTGGCCGCCGGAGAGCTTCGCCGGCTTGCGGTCCAGCAGCGTTTCCAGCTGTAGCATCTGCGCCACTTTATCGACCCGCGGCTGCCAGCTGGCCTTATCTTCTTTCCGCACCTTCATGCCGAAGGTGATGTTGTCCCGCACCGACAGGTGCGGGAACAGGGCGTAGTTCTGGAAGATCATCGCGAAGTTGCGCTCGCGCGGCGACAGGGCGGTGATGTTCTGGTCGTGCAGCCAGATCTCGCCTTCGCTCACCGGCTCCAGCCCGGCCAGCAGGCGCAGCAGGGTGCTTTTGCCGCAGCCGGAGGGGCCGACCAGCACCACGAATTCGCCTTCGTGAATATCGAGGGAGAGGGCGTCGAGGGCCGGTTTACCGTCGAAACGCTTACTGATGTTTTGTAAACTAAGCATGAGAATTAACGCTCTTCCGTTGGGCAACTGATGTTTTCGTCATACAGCCACGGCCCGGCGTGGTGGGTCAGCGGGTACTGGTAGCTGACCCACTGCTCGCCGACCTGGCGGTGCATCAGGCACGACGCCGGCGACAGGTCGTAGTACGGGCGGCGGTCTTCGTGGAAATAGGGCACCTGATGGACGGTTCCCGGGATGGTGGAGATGATCGCCTGGCGATACTGGGTCAGGGTCAGACTATGGTTATGACCGCAGAAGATGCGCGTCAGGGAAGGGAAGCGCTCCACCAGCGCCAGCAGACGATGGCCGTTTTCGCAGGCGATGGGGTCCATCTGGGCATTGCCCAGCGGCAGCGGCGGGTGGTGCATAAACACCGTCGCCGGCTTATCGCCGCCGTCGAACAGCTGGGCCTCCAGCCATTTGATGGTTTCGTCGGTCAGCCAGCCGCTGGAGGTGCCGGCGCGGCTGGAGTCGATAAACAGCAGGCGGGTGGCGAAGTCGTCCACCGCGTAATGCATGTTCTGCGGGTCGCTGCCGAGCTGCGGGCACAGCGGATGCAGGTATTCGAGAAACAGGGCTTTATCGTCGTGATTGCCGGGGATCAGATACAGCGGATAGTTCAGGCAGCCGAGGATCTGGCGGGCAACCTCGTACTCCTGCGGGCGGCCGCAGTTGACGATATCGCCGCTGACCACCACCGCGTCCGGGCGCTCCGCCAGGGCGTTGAGCTGGGAGACCACGTCGGCATTGGCGGCGTTGACGTCGATAAAGCCGTACAGCTTCTGCCCGCGGCTGCGGAAATGGGTATCGGAAATCTGGGCTAACAGCATAGATAACTCCTTATTTGATCCCGGAGAAGCCGAAGCTTCGCAGGAACTGTTTCTGGAAAAGGATGAACGCCAGCATCAGCGGCAGGCAGACCATCAGCGTCCCGGCGCCGATGGTGCCCCACTGGCCGCCGGATTCGGCGCCCATGGCGAAGGAGACCAGCCCCACGGTCAGCACCTGCTTATCGGGATCGTTGAGCATCATTAGCGGCCACAGATACTCGTTCCAGTGGTAGGTAATGCTGACGGTGGCGAAGGCCAGCACCGACGGCCAGGACATCGGCAGCAGCACGCGGAACAGCACCTGCCACCAGCGGCAGCCCTCCATCAGCGCGGCTTCTTCCAGCTCTTTGGGGATGGCGAGGAACGCCTGGCGCATCAGGAACACGCCGAACGCCGAGGTGAAGTAGGGCATCATCACCCCGGTGAGAGTGTTGAGCAGGCCGAAGGTCTTCAGAGTCAGCATGTTCGGCACCATCATCACCACCGGCATGATCATCAGCTGGACCAGGAACAGCAGGAACAGGGTCTGCTTGCCGCGGAACTGGTGGCAGGCGAAGACATAGCCGGCGGTGGTGATGGTCAACAGCTGCACGAAGAAGGTGCCGAAGGTAAAAATAAGGGTGTTGGCGTAGAGGCTTAGCCAGTCGGCGCTGGCCCAGGCGTCGCGGAAGTTATCCAGCGTCAGCGGCAGGCGCGGCAGCAGGGAGGCCATATCCTCGCCGAAGGTGGTGGCGCTGAACGCGGTAGCCAGCATCCAGATAAACGGGCTGACCCACAGCAGAGCCAGGCAGCACATCAGCACGCTGAGGGTGAACGGCTGCGAGCGACGCAGGCGCAGCCACAGCGGTAGTGAGGCGACCGGCGAACGAACAACCAGCGGCGAGGCTTCAGCGCTCATAGTGGGCTCCTTTCTCCAGCAGTTTGAGGTTAAGCAGCGAGAAGGCGAACAGCCCGGCCAGGGTCAGGAAGGTGGCGGCGGAGGCTTTGCCGAGGTCGTGGGTATCCCACGCCAGATTTTGGATGTAGTAGAGCAGCACGGTGGTGGCATTATCCGGCCCGCCGCGGGTCATCACCGCCACGTGGTCAATCTGGGTGATGGAGTAGATCAGCGCGGTGGTGATCACGAAGCTCAGGGTCGGGCGCAGCAGCGGCAGCGTCACCTTAAAGAACACCTGGCTGCGGGTGGCGCCTTCCATGATCGCCGCTTCGCGCGTTGAAGCCGGGATGCTCTGCAACCCGGCGAGGAAGAACAGCATGTAGTAGCCGGCGAACTTCCATACGCCGATCAACGCCAGCGCCAGCAGGGCGCTGTTGCTGCGCCCCAGCCAGTTGTTGTTCATCGGCCCGAACAGCTTCGCCAGATAGTGGTCGAGCAGGCCGAGCCCGGGCATAAAGATAAACAGCCACAGCGCGGCGGCGCTGACCATCGGGATAATCATCGGGAAGAAAAAGGCGGTGCGCAGCCAGCGGTTAACGCGGTGGTTTTCGCTCAGCGCGACGGCCAGCAGCAGGGCCAGCGTCACGCCGGGGACCACCGTCAGCAGGATATAGAGCAGGTTGTTGAGCAGCGACTGCCAGAAGACGTTATCGGCGAACAGGCGGACGAAGTTATCCAGCCCGACGAACGGCGCGTTGTCGCTGGCCATGCGGGTATCGAACAGGCTGTCGTACACCGAACGGCCCAGCGGGAACCAGGTAAACAGCAGTAAAAACAGCAGGGAGGGCGACAGTATCAGCCAGGGGAGCCAGGTTTTTCTCATGGTGGCAGACGTCTCGTTCAGGCGTTTATGGAAGCCCGGATTGTGAGAACGAATGACTGCAAGGGGATGGCGGGGAGATGACCGTTTAATGAACCTTCAGCGGGCGCCGGCTGAGGGAACAGGCCGGGCAGACGCGCCGCCCGGCGGATAAGGGGGGCTAGAAGTCGGCTTTCAGCACCACGCGATAGCGGGCTTTACCCTCGCGCACGTGTTTCAGCGCCTCGTTGATCTGCGACATCGGGAACAGCTCGGTAGTCGGGGCCACTTTGCTGCGTCCGGCAAACTTCATCAGCTTGCGCAGCTCGGACGGGTTGCCGGTAGCTGAACCAGAAATGCTGCGGTCGCCGCCAATCAGGGTAAAGGCGGGAACCTGTAGCGGCTTCATCACCGCGCCGACGGTATGGAAGTTGCCGCCGTACGCCAGCGCTTCGAAGTACGGCTGCCATTCGAGATCCACCGCTACGGTGTTGATGATCAGATCGAACTGGCCGGCCAGCGCTTTTAGGGCTTCAGGATCGCGGCTGTTCACCACTCGATCGGCGCCCATCGCCAGCACTTCCTGCTCTTTTGCCGGACTGGAGCTGAAGGCAGTCACTTCGGCGCCCATGGCGCGCAGCAGCTTAATGGCGATATGGCCGAGGCCGCCGATACCAATGACGCCCACGCGGCTGGTGGCGGTGACGTGGTGCATCAGCAGCGGTTTAAAGACGGTGATCCCGCCGCACAGCATCGGGCCGGCGGATTCGATATCGATACTCTCCGGCAGCGGGATCACCCATTGCCAGTCGGCGCGCAGCTTATCGGCAAAGCCGCCGCGGTTGATGATGGTCGGCACCGAGCCTTCGAGGCAGTTGATCTGGTTGCCGCTGATGCAGGCATCGCAGTGCCCGCAGCTGCGGGCCGTCCAGCCGATGCCCACCTTCTGGCCGACTTTCAGCCCTTTATCCTGCGCCGCGCTGCCCAGCGCCGCCACGCGGCCAATCACCTCATGGCCGGCAACCAGCGGATAGCTCGACATGCCCCATTCGTTGTCGATCATCGACAGGTCGGAGTGGCAGATGCCGCAGTATTCAACCTGTACTTCGACATCCTGCGGCAGCAGTTCGCCCGCGTCGTACTCCCACAGCGACAGATCGGCGCCCGCTTCTTTGGCGGCGTAGCTTTTAATTGTGCTCATCACGATTTCCTTGCTTTGGCGTAGATAAACAGAAAGTGTAGAGCATGGGGCGGGGCGACGCTTGGCAGAAGGAGGCAGGCAGACGGGGCAATCGAAGAGGGAAGGGTAAGGGGTAAGGGGTAAGCTTGCCGGGCTGGCGAAGGGGAAAATGTGACCTGAGACGCTCCTGAGCAGGCCGGGCGCTGTTTTTTTCGACACTTAGCGTGGCGGAGACACGCTGCTGCTTGCATGGCGGCCATCGACAGGTATAATCCACAACGTTTCCGTATCCCTTCAGTGCCGAAGTGGCGAAATCGGTAGACGCAGTTGATTCAAAATCAACCGTAGAAATACGTGCCGGTTCGAGTCCGGCCTTCGGCACCATTAGTACTTCCAAGACCATCCGAGAAAGTCCAATCATCCCTTAAAAATCAATGCTTGCAGCGATTTTTACGTCCTGCGTCGTCCGAGGTTGTCCGTTGAAATCAGGATGTCATTGGGGGCATCTTAACTTCGATTAGAAATGTGCCCCCAAAATGAAGCTCAACGCCAGGCAGGTAGAGACCGCAAAGCCTAAAGACAAAACCTACAAAATGGCCGATGGTGGCGGTTTGTATATGGAGGTTTCGGCTAAGGGTTCTAAATACTGGCGCATGAAATACAGACGCCCCTCAGACAAAAAAGAGGATCGCCTCGCTTTTGGTGTTTGGCCTACTGTGACGCTTGCTCAGGCAAGAGCAAAGCGCGACGAAGCTAAAAAGCTGTTAGTGCAGGGCATTGACCCAAAAGCCGAACAGAAAGAAGCTCAGGCTGAGAGTTCGGGGACATACACTTTCGAAACCATTGCTCGCGAATGGCATGCCAGCAACAAGCGCTGGAGTGAAGACCATAGAGCGAGAGTTCTTCGCTATCTTGAGCTTTATATCTTCCCTCATATCGGTTCGTCCGACATTCGCCAGCTCAAAACCAGCCACCTGTTAGCCCCGATTAAAAAGGTTGATGCCAGTGGCAAGCATGACGTCGCGCAGCGTCTTCAGCAGCGTGTCACGGCCATTATGCGTTATGCCGTCCAGAACGATTACATAGACTCTAACCCGGCCAGTGATATGGCTGGTGCTTTATCAACAACCAAAGCAAGACACTATCCTGCTTTACCCTCTAGCCGGTTCCCTGAGTTTCTTGCTCGTCTTGCTGCATATCGTGGCCGTGTAATGACGCGGATCGCGGTTGAGCTTTCTCTGCTAACTTTTGTACGTTCCAGCGAGTTACGCTTTGCTCGTTGGGAAGAGTTTGATTTCGATAAATCTCTTTGGCGTGTGCCTGCAAAGCGAGAAGAAATTAAAGGCGTGCGTTACTCATACCGTGGCATGAAGATGAAAGAGGAGCATATAGTTCCGCTTAGTCGGCAGGCGATGATTTTGCTAAACCAGTTAAAGCAGATTAGTGGTGATAAAGAGCTGCTTTTTCCGGGTGATCATGACGCAACAAAGGTTATGAGTGAAAACACGGTAAACAGCGCATTGCGTGCTATGGGGTATGACACGAAAACCGAGGTTTGCGGGCATGGATTCAGGACGATGGCGCGTGGTGCGCTCGGTGAGTCAGGGTTATGGAGCGATGATGCGATAGAACGTCAGTTGAGCCACTCAGAGCGTAACAATGTGCGTGCAGCTTATATCCATACGTCCGAGCATTTGGATGAGCGGAGACTGATGGTGCAGTGGTGGGCTGATTACCTTTATATAAATGCACAGGGCTATATAACGCCCTATGATTTTGGTAAAAGCCCTATTTAATTGATGTTACTTCAAACAGGGTCGTAAGACCCTGTATATCATTTTTTCCATATTTTACTGTATCCTGGAGAATCAGATTCAGGAGGATATATAGGCTTGTCTATTTGTATAGTCATGGGGATTGGGAAATCAACACCAACCAGAGCAACTTCTCCTTGCTTGAGGCTTGGTAAAAATGATGCTGCAGATTTATCAATTTCACCACAAGCTCGCTCAACAACATCTCTATCTCTATCATTCGTTAAACGATGGACTAACAAGGTTCCAATTTGACTAAGTACACCTTCTGTAATATCTCTAGGCCTTTGTGTTGTTAGGCAAATATTTAGGCCATACTTTCGACCTTCTTTTGCGATCATCTCGAAAGCATCAAGTTTAACCGCATGATCTTCTGATCCCACTCGCTTACCAAGAAAGTTATGGGCTTCGTCTACTATGACTAATAATGGATTAAGTCTGAATTTTTCTAGACGAGCTAGTGTTAAAAGCTTTCTTCCAATAACATTTGCAAGAATTTCTCTTGCATAGAATTCATAGCTTACATCACTAAGGCATAACCTGAGCACCCGTTTATTAGACAATAAAAAGGATTCTAATATTGTTCCTAATGTTTCAATTTCCTCGCCACTATTAAAAACAGATTTTAATGAGCTCGCATAAGTGACAGCTTGAATTCTTGTTAAAAGAGAAGAGCAATAGCTTAAGTCTTGAGTTGCAGCGTTTCCCCAAGAATTGTCACCATTGTCGTAACAACATTCCTGAACGATTTGCTTTATGAGTTTAGTTATATCAAAAGGTTGGGATGGATTATCAACAAGTTTTGAGTTATCTCCTGTATTCATCGCGCGGCGATAATCTGTTTTAGGTTGGTTTATTTTTTTCAAAATACCATCAGTTGCAATGGTTGGGTCTAATGATACTAATCTAAGGCTTTTTATGGCCTCTTTAAGTTTAGGTCCCTGAACCTTACCAGAGGGATCAAACATAGCAACAAAATCTGATTCAATGAAATCAGTAGGTGGTATTCTAAACTCTAAGGAGTTAATGTTTTTATTTATTGGTGAGCTTAAATGGTAATGTAAGCAGTGTTCTGATTGAAATGATCTATATTCGCTTGTTGCATCAATGATTATTGTCTTGGAATTTTCATAATTAGAGCATTCTTCTATCAGTTTAGCTGTTGTCCAGCTTTTTCCTCCTCCAGTAGCACCAAGAATGGCGCAATGTCTTCCAAAAAGTTTATCTGGCTCAACTGTGACTATACTTGTAGAACCTCCTGAAATATTTCCTAAAACAATTCCGACCCGTTCTTCCTCATCACTTACGAGACCTTTATTAATTAGTTCTGGGATTAAAGATATAAAGTCCAAAGGAGCAGAGTAAACTCTATCACCTAATCGAGGGTAGGATTTTATTCCTGAATCAATACGGAAATTCGATGGATCTATTGTACCAAGTAATTGAATTACCCCTACGGCATCAACTTTATAGTTCTTATGTAACTCACCAGATATCTCTCCTCTATCACGTTCGGGTAGTTTAACTTCTATTAATCGCCCTAATACTATGGATTGTTGACCTTCAATTAATAATATTTCCCCAACTTCGCCTTTACCATATCTAGAGCCATCTAAATATGTGCCGCTAATTTCACCGGCATAATTTAGGTTAACTCTGACGGTTTGAGCGAAAATTGATGAAATAACTCCCACCTTTAGATCATTTCTTAGAATTCCAAGTTGAAGTGTTATGTTTTTCATATTTAATCGTTAGCTCCAACTTGTTTTATGATTTTAGCTAATTGTTCGGCTGGTGTTAATGCTTTGAGATTAGGAACTAGTTTGACAAAATCAATAAATGAGGAGTTTATAAAATGTATATCATATCCTGATAATGCAAGTTCCATTAGCAATGGCCAATATTTGCTTGAGCCGTTTTCTCCATTGTTTTGTATATGGGTTGCACATTTATAATCCACAACAATTAATCGCATGCTCGGATTCGATTTAATTGCTGAATAAATTGGTTCAGAAAGGTGATCATCATTAAAACCAAACCCAGATATCACTAGACAATTATTCTTTTTTCTTAAGAAATCAAGAAGTCTTGAAAGTAACTCCAAGTGAGGTTGGATAAAAGCTTGTTGGTATTTACCTTTGGCAGGATAAATTAGACAAGCGTTTGTGGCTTCAGGTTTGTTAGATTCATAGATTTGCCCATCTTTTCTTATCCAACTAACTGAGCCGTGAAGTTTGAATAATTGGAATACACCTTCTATAAATTCGTGCTCGTTTTCATCTCTTTTCACGACATCATAGTTAAAGTACTTACCATCGAACCTACGAAGGCCTGTATAGGAAAGACCATCTACTACCATCATTCCTAATTCTGAAGCAGCTGTTTCAAAAGTTAAATCATAGTTAGTGGTAAAAACTTTAAGCCTAGGGTCTCTTACTCTTCTTCTTGCCATTTTTTGAAGTAAATTCACGTAGGCTGTAAGATCGCAATTTCCATCATCAATAAATGAACGACATTTGTCTAAAATAATCAATTTAACTTGGTTTAAAAAATTCAATACATTTTCATCATCATGGAAAGCTAAGTATGCTTCACAATTTGAAAGAAAGTGTTCAATGTTTGGGTAGTCTCGTTCTGAATATCTTACTTTATCACAAACAGTTATTGCATCTGGCTTCAATTGCCCATTTTCTAGCAATAAAGGGTTTTCCCACATTGCAAACTTCCAAAGATCCCACATGCTTGGTCCACCAACATCACCTAGTGACGTGCCGCTACCAGCGAAGAATGAGAGGTTCGGGAATTGTAATGATTTTAATAAAAATTCATTAATATATGCTTGGTTGTCTTTTAATTTTTTATTTTCTCCTTCGGATAGAGGTAATGGTTGCGGAATTGGTGTGCCTGCATCTTCTAATATTTGGTTCTGCCTGCGATCACGCCAATATATATATGATTTATAATCTAATGCTTTCCAGTCAGTACTGCCTGGTTTCAAATAAGAGAGGTATCCGTCAGGATTGGTAGCCATGATCATTATCCATTGATGTCGTCAGGAAGTTGTCCCTTCAATTTACTACACATGATGAAGAAGAAAAAGTAACCATAAATACAATATTAAAATATCTTGCGTTCAATACGTTACTGAGAAGCTTTATGAGGGAATATACTCGTTTTGGAGCAGGTTACATCAGGCTTGGAGCTGGAAAGGAGGGGGGAGAATGAGATGTTCTGCTCAAATCTATACTCTCAACACTAAAAGTGATTATACCCGAATGAGGGCGGTTGTAGCTTCCCCCCGTCTCAGAGCGTATCAGAAGCTCTCCAAACCCTTGAAAGCATCGTAGATACTCATGCAAACCCGCGCAGCGCAGCGACGCGCTCAGGGCGCGAAATTAAATATCATTAAATAAATACTTTACCGCTGGCGCGCAGTGCTCTCCCCGCCACGCCTGCCCGCTTCGTGGGTCGGTTTTCATGCAGGTGCATCGGGGGGATCAGACTGCGCCGGGACGGGTCTGCGAAGGGAATGACGGGACGGGAAAGCGCATGCAAAACCATGCCCCCTGTGGATGCATGGCTTAATTCAGGAAAAATAGCGGTATTTTCGGGGATTTTTTGCGGGGGCTACCTGCCGGCCAGTTCCGTGCGCCGGCGGGCATAAATCAGGCTCTGCGCGGGGGTGTATTTTTCCTGATTATCCACCCGCGAAGCCGCGTCAGGCCTGAATCCGATGGCCGTTAAAATATCGCTGTCTTCTGCGGCATAATTAATTACTTCACCGGTACTCAGCCACACGGGCAGCGCTTCGCGCAGGCAATGCGCCGAACGGTCGAGCGTATGGTTTTTTATCTTTGCAGGCTGCATTTTAATCCTCATCAGCTCAGGTGCCAGCGTGGCGGCGAGCTTTGCTCCGTGTGCCTGCATGAAGTCATTCAGCCGGTTGCGGGTACTGATGCGCTGCACCGCTTCATGGGAGCAGATATAGCGCCCGGCGGCCTGATTAATCTCCCATTTTTTGACGTCGATAATGTCGCGCAATGTCTGCATTCTGCCCGGTATACGGTCATCCCCGGCCAGCATCTGCTCGCGGTATTCCTGCTCTGCGGCCGCGAGTTCGGCTTTACGATTCAGCCAGGCGGTTTCGTTCTTCTGACAGGCCTCAAAGCTTGCTGTAGCGTAAGGGTGGTCATGGTCAGTTCTCCCCTGATTAATGGCGATATGGCGAGCTGTAGCAGCCCTGCACTTTACGGGGGGGATGACCGGCTCCGCAACAGGCGGCGTTTTCTCCTGCTTCTGCCAGACCTTACGCTCGCCGGGCGTGTTGGTGGCGTCATTGTCTATGTGCGGGAGGGTGACGACCGGGAAGCCGGTCAGGGAGAGCACCGGCTCATCCGCTAGCGTGACGGAGAAGGCGTTCGCTTTTCCACTCAGAAAGGTGACCACCTGCTGCATGAATGCATGACTGCATGACTGCATGACTGCATGACTGCATGCTGCAACATCATCAAGAACACGGTTGATTATGATGGGCCTGGATGGCTCGTCAGCTGATGCTCAATATTAAACGCAGCTCAAAGATAAGTGGTCGTCAGCCATACCTCCGACTGCAACACAATCTCCAGCAGACGGTGGCGTAATGTTTGATCCTTGGTGAATTTGCTCACTATAATACATGTATCCAAAATGCTACATGCTTAGTTATCCAGTCTCGAAATATTACATCACTAATGAATAGTGAGATCGTTTTTTTCTAAACAGAAGAGAAATGCACTGTAAGTTGATTTCAAACAACCCTCTTTCAATAAAATCAATTTATTAATGTGTAATGAAATTTTTAAATGCAAAGTGATGTTTAAACAAAGGTAGCCTTAATCAGGAAGGAGACTTGATGAGACTGGAGCAAGCATATAGTCTGGAATTAGGTAAGGACATCACAGCAGACGAGGCTGATAAATTTTTTTCTGAGGGAGCTTTAACTTCAAAGCATCTTTTTGAATGTCCTGAGCAGGGCTGCAATGCTCAGGTTACCTGTGCAAATTTGGATAGGCCAAAACGCCTTCGTAAGCGAGATCCTTACTTCAAATTTGTATCCGAACATAGCTCAACTTGCCGACTTGAAGCAGAGTCTGATGAAGAGATACGCTATGTGAAAACAACTCAAGAAGATCCTGAAGCACTCCCATTCATACTCGACGATGTAGTAGATATAGATTTATCCCCGCCAGGCAAACGTATTGTTCATGATTTACCCACATTAGAGGATGAGGACGCAATTGCAAAACGGCTGCGTAAACCAGTCGTCAATGATGACGAAGAAAGCCTGAAACACCGACATTCAAGGAAGCGACTTTCTGGCCTCGTTCATTCCTTTATTAGAAAAGAGAATTTTTTCCTCAATACGGCAGACGGGAAACTTCCCCTTAGAGATTTCTTCATAAAAGTTAACGATAGCAAAGATTTGAGTACATATTCAGATGAACCGCGCATTTTTTTCGGGAAGGCATGGCTTAACCGTAAGGATAATTACTATCTTGTACGTTTTGATAGTGAAATGCGGGCAGGGGAATTAAGGTGCAAACCAACTTTTTTCATCCCCGCCAGACTTGTTGATAGCTCAGAATACAAAAGAACGTCAAGGGAAACTTTAGATAAACTATCATTGGCATCAAGACCGCTTTATCTATTTATTTTCAGTGAGTTACCGCCTGTAAGAAGTAATGCTGGTGATTATATAAATTTCAAACTAGACGATTTGAATTACTTATATTACCTACCGTGGGGGAAAAATTATAACGGGTGAAGTTCTTTTGAGGGGCATAGTTGGTTTATGAATAGTATCTTGATTCACTTATGAGAACTTTATTTTTTCTTATCGATACTGAACAGTAATGTAACATTGCTCTATCCATTTTGGAAGGAGGGGATATAATCCCTAAAACAGGTATATTTGCCTTACTACCAACATAAAATAAGATTATTTTAAATAAAATCATACTTTTAAAATGGATTGTCTACTAAGCAATCTGTACCTTAAACCACAGTTCACAAAAGGGTATTGGGTGGTTTATGACTCTGCATGAAAAATTTGTAAGCGGCGATGCGCATTATTCTCCCTTAACGTTTCCTGGGGTAGGAACACTACATTCTGGCGTGCGATCAGAAGGCAGTATTACTCTGCCACATGATTCAGATTTTGCCATGTTGCGCAATGCATTACTGAGAACACAGCGGGTAGTTGTTCCTTGTATGAGTAAACTCAAGGCATACGGCACAATTGAGGCGATCGCCAATGGCAAAACATGCCCTTAGCTTGTTTCTTAAAATAATGCTGTTTTCTGTGGTTATGCTGATTGTCGCGAAGGTGATTCCTTACGACGGTTTAGTCAGTTCAATCATCGGTCTTTTTGATTTCCACAGCGCCCGTCGTTTTACTCGTTTCATACTCGGTGAACCCGATTTAGAAGTGTGGGAATCGTTACATATTTACTTCGCTATTCTGATCAATACCCTGATCAGTGTTCCTGCTATGAGCATGATGATCACCGCTTACAACGGCATGACACGCAAAGTTAATCCAGCCAACCTCTTTGATGACTGGATTTTATCCACCCTGCGACGTCTTGTTAAGGTATTCGCGTTCACGTTCCTGTTCTGGACACTGTTCCGCTTCCTGCCTTACTCGTCTGTTTTTACTGATGGAGAAACATATCCTGCTTTCATTATTGCGGCTGCCGTGGCGTTCAATCTGCTGCTAACGACGGCTTGCTATTGGTTCATCATGAATAAAATCACCACCAAAAGAAGTTTGTAGAATGCCTGTTCCGGCTTATATGTTGCTTAAAGACGATGGCGGCGCAGGTATTAAGGGCGCTGTAGACGTTCAGTATTGTGTAAGGCGTATGATAAACCTATAAATCATTAAAGATTTGAAGGAGTGCTGATGGATACAGTCGAAGAACTAAACGGAACATACTTCTATGCGGGGAAATTGAATCTTACCGCCGCTGAACTGTTTTTTATGGTTTTTATTTTCAACACCGCTGATCAATTCGGTATTAAAGACATTGTCGCAGCTTGTGCGCTGTATGCAGGTATAAACGATCAGAAGACGCGCACTAAACCCGGTACAGCGATTCAAGGGACTTCACGCCTTTCGAAAGGGATTAGAAAAGCATTCGGAAAACGGTTCTTTCCGTTCGGTATTAAACTTCCTACGTGGGTCGGTGGTTATACGCCGTGGACGGTAAAACGTAGAATGGTCAGAAGTATCGGAGCGTGGGTAGGTCGAACTATCCCGTTAGTTGGCGAGGTCGTTCTTTTGGTTGATGTTTCACAAATTACCTACAATTCGATCCGAGAATACAACACCATAGCGAGAGGCAACGATAAGTTATGGTAGACCCTATTGAACAACGAGTAATCGAAATGATCACTATTCGTAGTGGTTGTTACATATTCAGGAAAAAGAAATACGATACGTACACAGCAGAGTCAAGCATTCATTTTGATGTGCAGCTTGATCAGGATGATGTTGAAGAGTTGGTTGAAGAGTTTGCAAAGGAATTTGGCGTTGATATGTCTAATTTCCATCTTGAAGCCTACTACCCCGAAGTTAAGTTTTCATGGAATCTATTCAAAAAACCTGACCCTGTGGATGTTCCTGATTTCACGATTGACATGTTTATTCAATCGGCTAAGGCCGGGAAATGGTTGTTCGACTAATTGTGAGGAGCTTAATAAATGGCTGTACCTGTTCACCTAATTTTCAAAGATGATGGCGGATCGCAGATCGTGGGGTCGTGTGATGTTCACGGAAGAGATGGCAGCATAGAACTACGAAGTTTGCAGCACGGCGTAATTATCCCTACAGATCCCCTCACTGGTAAAGTCACGGGTTCCCGTCAACACTGTTCTTTTAACTTCACCAAAGAGATTGACAGTTCATCGCCGTATCTGTTTAAGGCTGTTGCGACAGGCCAGACGCTGAAAAGTGCTGAATTTAATTTCTACAGAATTAACTACAGTGGACAAGAGGAAATCTACTACATCATCACGTTAGAAAATGTGAGAGTGGTTCACTATAGCCCTGTTATGCACGACACGAGATCGGTGACCGGGACGGGTCACATGGAAGATATTTCCCTGAGTTATGAGAAAATCACGCACCTTTATAAAGACGGTAACATTCTTCACTCTGATTCCTGGAACGAGAAGTATGGCTGTCATTAACGATGTCGGGCAAGAGGTGGAATACTGTACTATACGGATGCTGCCCTATGGCCTGATTATCATCAGCTCTACTGGCTAAAAGAGACCCCTCGTGCTGGATAAGAGAAACCCGGCCGTCGGCGTTTTATCGGTTCAGCGTACGGAATAACAGAGTATGGGTGGATGGAATATAGCGGCGAGCGATTACCAACAAAAACCTACGTTATCGTTAAGATAACGTAGGTTCATTATTATTTAATTAAACCGTGATTCGCTGGCTTGCCAGCTATACGTACCATCGGCCATTAACGCATCGCCCAGCTCCTGATAATGGAAATCGTAAAACTCTGCGCTGGCGTCATAACCTGAGTAGTCTACAGCCGCAAGGCCAACGAACGCCCCGGTAAAGAATCCGCCATAGCTTTGCAGCACGTAATCGTCGGAAAGAATGGCGGCATCTAATTTAACGGGGATTTCCGTGAAATTGACCCCATCAAAACTGTATTCATAGCTATACGTTTGTTTGCGAACTTTGCTGCGGAACCAGACGAACTCGGTCCCTTCGGGGATCTTGATGGCATCATCTTTCAAATATGACGTGTATTTCCCACGGTTATTTTCACCGACCTCAATGACTGAGCCATTAATCTCATTCCAGGTGATGAACACAAAACTCCAGTGGCGATCGTTGTAGTAATTCGTTAATCCTGCCATCTGTTGATAATTGAACGGATTAAATTTCACTTTAACCTGGGCATCAAAATAGAAGGCTTGCCAGCGTCGGGCAATAAGCGACAGGTTATGCGTATTGGCTAATGAACCCTGGCCGATTAACGTCAGCTTGCCATCGCCGGTGGTCCCCATTTTTTCTGTGAACGGAACCCGCAGCGTATTCCAGTTAGGATCGAGCGTTGCTGTTTTAAACGCATCGTACTGACTATGGTCTTTGGCACTTTCGGTGTAAATGGCATCGGTGGGTCCTTCGACAAAGGTTTTCCCGCCGTGGCCCCCTTCGATACGCGGCCAGCCGTCGGCATCCCAATACACTTTCTGGATCGCGGTTTCTCTGCCCAGAGTTGACCAGCCACGCGGATCATAGGCCGACTCACCTGGACGATTCCACGGACGGGCGCAGAGCGAGGCATAATACCATTCACCTTTGGGGGTGGAGACCAAAGCGCCATGCCCCTGCTTCTGGATGTAGCTGTCCGGGGTATCGACGTTCGTTAAGAACACTTCCCCTGGCTCGGTTTCAAAGCTGTTGGCCTCTAAGGTTCTGGAGCGTGCAACAACCTCCTGGTGGGTAAAGACGGTCCCCCCCTGCGCGGCGAAAAGATAATAATAGCCGTTCAGTTTGTAGAGGTGTGGCCCCTCGACGAGTGCAACGGCGGTGCCCCGATAGATGGTCCGCGCGGTTGCCGGTTTTAATTTCAGTGTCCTGGTATCAAGCTCAGTTAACGTGATGCCATCGAAGGGGTGATGGTACTCTCGATGGTCCCAGGTTTGCTGCACGATATATTTACGCCCGTCATCGTCATGGAAAAGCGAGGCATCAAAACCGACGCCATTCAGTTTGACAGGATCTGTCCACGGACCACGGATATCGGTCGCGGTGGTCAGATAGTTGGTCATGTCTTTAAAGGCGCCTTCGGTGATTTTCACATCGGTATACACTAACCAGAATTGGCCATCGGCATACGAGAGCGCCGGCGCCCAAATCCCACCTGATGAAGGATTGCCTTTCATATCTAAAAGGGTCGTCGTCGACAAGGGACTGGGGAGCAGATTCCAGTGTTGCAGGTCCTTTGACTCATGCAAACGAACGCCAGGGAACCACTCAAATGTCGAGTTGGCGATATAGTAGGTGTCCCCAACACGGATAATACTGGGGTCTGCATTAAATCCGGGTAATACAGGGTTTTGGATAAGTGACATATCATTCTACCTTTTTAAAATTTCCAAATTTATATTTCTGAATTTTTATTAATTTTTAACTATACCCGGATCTCATCCAGCTGACGGTTGATCTCGGTGACATTTTTGTCTGAGATAGGATAGAGTTGAATAATGATCATCGAAATAGCGGCTAACACAATGGGCATCCACACCGCGGTCATAATGATTCCGTCGATCGCATTGGCACTTTGTTGCGCGCCGGTTTCGCTAAAGCCATAGGCGGCCAGTAACCAAAGTGGAATCGCGCCGCCAATCGTGAAACCAATCTTGAAGAACAGTCCCATAATCGCATTAATGATTGCGGCATTGCGTTTGCCTGATTTTAATTCGCCATAGGCAATCACTTCTGGAACAAGCGCCCACATGAAGCCAGTCGCCGAGGTTAAGCCCCATTGTTTAATGAAGGTTGCGACGTAAGCAAGCCACAGGGCATCGTGCATGCCTTCGCGTGACCACACGTAGGTCAGTAATTCACCCACAATAAACATGCCAAGGAAAAGATGGAAGAAGCCTTTTTTACCGAAGATTTTCTTCAGTCTGGACCAGAAAATAGGGAAGATGATGCCGGGAATTGAGGCGACAAGACCAATCGCTCCCATCCATTCAGAATGACCGACAACAAACTGATTGAAAAAGCCATTTACCGTGTTCATGAAAAACATGAAGGTAAAAGCTAACATGAAAAAGAATCCGAGAATGACAAGCGGCCGGTTATTTTTGAGTTCAAGGAATAAATCTGTCGCTTTTACGTTAGCCGTCTGTTCTGCTGTCGCAACCACACGCTCTTTGGTGAATTTATAGCAGAAGAAAAGCGCCGCTGCGCCGATTAACATATAAATTGAGTAAACGCCAAACCACGCATAGTTAGCCGAAGGGTCGGTATAGTTACCCATATTCAGCTGAAGGCCAAAAAAACCCGTATCCTTGAGGCTGCGATCTTTGGGGGAGGCCATCTGCACAAACATCGGGAACAGGGTATAAACAAGCAGGTTGGCGCTGTTTGCCAGCATCATGCGGGTACTGGTCAGTTTATCAATCGATTCAGGATCTCTCGTCAATGATGCATTAAGCGAACCATAAGGAATATTCACCAATGAATAAACTAAATCCAGCGCCAGATAAATGATAAACGCAAATGGAACCGAACCTCTTATTCCGGGAATAGGCGCAAAAAGCAACGCGGAAAGAATCACGAGGGGAATGCCCGCTCTTAAAAGCCAGGGACGATATTTACCCGCACTTGAACTTCTTTTGTCAACATAGGTGCCGACCATCGGATCCCAGAAAACATTAACGATGCGCACAAACAGAAATATAAACCCCGCCGTCGCGGTGCTGATGGTATTTACCGTCAACATGTGAAGAGCAAGAAAACCGCCTATCGTACCAAAAACAAGGTTTTGCGCAAAATCACCCATCCCATAACCAATGCGTTCCCCACGAGTTAATTTATGATATTCATCATGCCGACTTTGCATTATGTTTTTGCTCATTCTAATCAAGTCTCCGGTTTCTTTTGAGAATGTGAAACACTTTCTGACACAGATGACCTCCGGGAATCCATTACGATTTTACATTAAGTAATTATGTTTTTTTACTTCTGTGATCATCGAAACTCAGGCTCTCTCGAGGCCGCGTATCCCGCCTGTTGACGCGCCGCTGACAGGCAATATCTGCGGCAGGTAAATGTCCCCCGGCAACAGCTGATTTTTATTTTAGTGATTGTCACCTGAAACCCTCGGGAAGGGAAGGGGAAGTATGGTTATCAATGTATTTAATATATGACGTTATTATTTGCGAGATGGTTCACATTTGCGCATTTTCTTAATTGCCGAATGAAATAACGTAATTGAGCCACCTGCCAGGAAAATACAGGATAGGTCAAAATTATTTATTTCTCGCTTCCTGAATGACGGAGTTCATTATGCCAGTTTATTTCGAACAGCTTGACCGCATACGTTTTGAAGGTCCAAAAACAGCAAACCCGCTGGCTTTTCGCCACTACAACCCGGATGAAATCGTGCTGGGAAAAAGGATGGCAGACCACCTGCGCTTTGCTGCCTGCTACTGGCACAACTTCTGCTGGAATGGCGCCGATATGTTTGGCAGCGGTTCTTTTGAACGACCCTGGCAACAAGCGGGGGACGCGCTGAGCCAGGCAAAATATAAAGCTGACGTCGCTTTCGAATTCTTCCATAAGCTCAACGTGCCGTATTACTGCTTCCACGATGTGGACGTCTCGCCAGAAGGCGCATCGTTAAAAGAATATCTGAATAACTTCGCCAGAATGACCGAAGTGCTGGCGCAAAAACAGCAGGAAAGCGGGGTGAAATTGCTGTGGGGGACTGCTAACTGTTTTACCAACCCGCGCTACGCCGCCGGAGCGGCAACCAACCCCGATCCGGACGTCTTTGCCTGGGCGGCAGCCCAGGTCGTTGCCGCCATGAATGCCACCCACCAGTTGGGCGGCGAAAACTATGTGCTATGGGGCGGTCGCGAAGGCTACGAATCCCTGCTGAATACGGATTTGCGCCAGGAGCGCGAGCAAATTGGCCGCTTCCTGCAGATGGTGGTTGAGCACAAACACAAAACGGGTTTCCGTGGCACGCTGCTTATCGAACCTAAACCGCAGGAACCCACGAAGCATCAATATGATTACGATGTCGCGACGGTCTATGGCTTCCTCAAGCAATTTGGCCTGGAAAAAGAGATCAAGGTGAACATTGAGGCCAACCACGCAACGCTTGCCGGGCACTCTTTCCACCATGAAATCGCCAGCGCCATTGCCCTGGATATTTTCGGCTCCGTTGATGCCAACCGCGGTGATGCCCAGCTCGGCTGGGATACGGATCAGTTCCCGAACAGCGTAGAAGAAAACACGCTGGTCATGTACGAGATCCTTAAAGCCGGCGGCTTTACCACCGGTGGCCTGAACTTTGATGCCAAAGTCCGTCGCCAAAGCACCGATAAATATGACCTGTTCCATGGCCATATTGGCGCGATGGATGTGATGGCGCTGGCACTCAAAAAGGCCGCTCGCATGATTGAAGACGGTCAGCTGGAGCAACGTGTTGCAAAACGCTATGCCGGCTGGAGCGATGAAGTGGGTCAGCAAATTCTGCAAGGGAAAATGTCGCTGGCGCAAACTGCTCGCTACGCTGAACAGCATAACCTTAATCCTCAGCATCAAAGCGGACATCAGGAATTACTCGAAAACCTGGTTAACGCGTATCTCTTCGACTGAATCCTGCTTGCATGCCCCTGCGGGGGCATTTATTGCCGGTGTTATTTATCATGACTGGAATTTATTTCGGCGCATTCGCTGTGAACCCGATGCGGTACTGATATATAGATGACTTCTGCGTACTGATAAATACACTCTCAGCACTACCGAAGAGCAAAAAAATACAGAGAATCCTCGGGCCACAGAAATTGCGGGGAATAAAGTTAAAGAGAACCATTGATGAAACCTGCCTTTGCCGACAACCTCTGCTGGGGCAGCACCTGTTGTCTACGACAAACCGAGAAGGAGGGCCAAAGACCGCTGTAATGGCAATCATCGATAATGCTGGTTGGTGAATTATCCGAAGATATGATTCATCTGCATCAGCGCGCATCAGCAAATATCACTCATGGAGACATTATCACGATAATAGCGTAAAGCCTCTGCGACCGTAAAAATAACAATGATATTGTTCTTATGATAGCGACATATTCTGTCACCCAGAATGGGATTGTTATTATCTGAATACAATTAAACTATATTGAGATAGACATGAACATGATAAAAAAACTTCCATTAACGATGGCGGTTATCGCCGCGCTTTGCCCTTTTTCCTCTGTTATGGCCCAAGAATTTACTCAGGAACAAATTGACGCCATTGTGGCGAAAGCCGTCGATAAGGCGCTGGCCGACCGCCAGGCGAAAATGGACGCCGCCGCCGCCAGGAAGGTGGATCTGGAAACCAACCCACAAACTGCCGCCGCTTCGCCGGACATGGCGATTCCGTTTGGTCTGAAGTTTAGCGGCTACGCCCGCTACGGCGCCCAGTTCCAGAGCGGCGATCAGAAGTTCGTTGGCGTCGATGGCTCCTATAACGGCGCCTCGGCGATTGGTCGTCTGGGTAACGAAGGCAACGGCGGCGAGTTCCAGATTACCAAAGCCTTTAAGAGCAGCCAGGGCGCCATCTGGGATATCAACGTGATGTTCGACCACTGGAGCGACGAAGTTAACCTCAAGAAGGCCTACGTTGGCGTCACCAACGTGCTGGCATCCAATCCCGGCGCCTATATCTGGGCCGGTCGTGACTTCCACCAGCGTCCACAGCAGGGGATCAACGACTACTTCTGGATGAACCACGACGGCCAGGGGGCCGGGGTGAAAAACTTCGATATCGGCGGCGTTCAGTTCGATGTCGCCGCGGTTTCGCAGGTCGAGTCCTGTAGTCCGGAAGTCATGGCCGATGAGTCTAACCCGTCGCGCATCACCTGTACCGGCGGCTCCGGCACCGGCGACGACGGTCACTATGCGCTGACCACCAAAACCCACAACATTAAGGCCGGCCCCATCGATGTCGAGGTCTACGCCAACTACGGCTTTGACTCCAAAGCGGTGGACAACGACGCGCAGATTGATGCCTGGCAGGGCGGCCTGCTGTTGAGCCACGCCAACAGCGACGACAGCGGCGTGAACAAAGTTATCCTGCGCTATTCCGATAACGCCGATAACAGCGTTTACAACAAAACGGACGGGTTGACCACCGTCTACGCCAGCTTCGAAGGTAACTATAAGTTCACCCGGCAGGCGCAGGTCGAATACCTGTTGGCCTTCCATGACTATGACAACAGCAAGGACAACACCGACAACCGCAAGAACTACGGCGCCATCGTCCGTCCGATGTACTTCTGGAACGATGTGCACTCCACCTGGCTGGAAGCGGGCTACCAGCGCGTTGACTACGATCAGGGCGGGGATAACCACGGCTGGAAGCTGACGCTGTCGCAGAACATCGCCATCGGGATGGGGCCGGAGTTCCGTCCGATGCTGCGCTTCTACGTCACTGGCGGTCAGGTCGATAATAACCATACCGCGAAGGTGAACGGCACCCGCGACGAGCAGCTGGACTCCCTGAACGTCGGCGGCATGTTTGAAGCGTGGTTCTGATGTCTCGTTAAGACGCTATCCTTCTGGTGTGTCGCATCGATACTGAAAAACGCGAACACGGTAGCCAGTTTTAGTGGGCGACGACCCTGGCACCCAGCGGAGATTATTGCGCAATTGCAAAAGCGCAATCTGTCGCAGGGGGCGCCATCGCGGGAGGTCATGGCGGTATAGCCGGTTTGAGCTATACCGCCAGCTTCATTTCATCGGGCGATTAATGCAAACACGCCCCAGCCAAAGTATTCCCGGGTCCAGGTGACATGACGTTGGGGGGCTGTCGTCAGCTCATTTCGAACCTCGGGGGCCATGTCATCGTCAGGGTTTTCCTCCAGCCAGCGGCGCATCGTGAGCCACTTCGCGGCTTCGTAGCGGTCCCAGCCCTCCTGATCCGCCAGCACCATTTCCACCACGTCATAGCCGAGGTTGTCGAAAGAGGCCACAAGGTCGGGAAGGGGGAGAAAATCAGCCACCGAGGAGACTCCGCAGGCCTGGGCTATCTCTTCCGACGCAGGTAGCTGACGCCAGTAGGGTTCGCCAATAAGCATGATCCCGCCCGGTTTCAGGCTCTGCGCCAGCAGCCCGACTGTCCCGGCAAACCCACCGGCAATCCATGTCGCGCCGACGCAGGCGGCCACATCGTATTTCTCTTCTGCAACATACCCTGCGGCATCGTCATGAATGAAATGCACCTTACTGCTGACGCCGAGCTCTTCCGCGCGCCGCCTGGCCTGCGCGGTGAACAGCGGGCTCATATCGATGCCGGTGCCGGTCACGGCATAATCGCGGGCCCAGGTGCAGAGCATCTCCCCCGAGCCGCTGCCGAGGTCAAGGATGCTGGTGTCCGGCTTCATGCGTAACACGCGACCCAACGTGGCGTACTTTTCCGGGGTGAACGGATTATGAATGCGGTGCTCGCTTTCGCTAATCGTAAAAATACGTGGGATATCCAATGTTAAATTCCTTATATAGCGTTGAGTATGAAGAGGGTGTTCCTGTGAGGTTTTTGCTTTTTCAGCCAGCAGAGCAAACAGCTTTCTTCCGCTGACAGCTGGATGTGCCGGGGGGCGAAAATAAGGGTGCTGATATCCATCATGCTCTCCTTAGCGGTTATCGAGCTGGGCGCGAACGTTGTTCAGCCCGGTGGTATTAATGCGATAGGGTTGGCCGTTGACGGATTTGATCAGTTTTTTGGTTTTGAGTTTTTTGAAGACGGCGAGCGTGCAGTCGGCGAGCAGAAGCCCTTCTCGGCTGTAGCATTCCACGGAAGTGACGCGGCCAGATGCATCGCGGACGTGCGCAATACGTCCACCTTTGGCGAGAACGTGTAAGGTACGTTGTTCCTGACGGGATAAATTCATACTGGAAAACCTGTTTAATCATCATGTGCAAAACGTGCAAACACACAGCGGTGTCCGCATTCGATTTCGGCGCATTGATAATCAGTCCGGCCTGAAAAGGTCGGGGAGCTGATTATCCGATGATGACATTCTCCAGCATCAAAGCCTCGGGTTGAGTAGATAGGTATTTACGGGGTGAATGATAACACCTGTTTTTTATCAGGGAATAGCCCGGGTTAAAAAGTGTGATCCGGATAAACTCGCCTGACGCTCAGCGCTGATACCAGCCGGCGACCACTTCCGCCAGATCGTCTTCAACGGTATAGAAATAACAGGCCGGGATCTTCAGCACGTCTGCCAGCCGACAGGCCAGCGCGAAGTCAGGGGTGTGGATGCCGCGTTCATACTGGTTCATCCGCGCGCTCGCCGTCGCCTCATCAATACCCGCGAGGATACCCAGCTTTTGTTGGGAGAGTCCCGTTCTGAGGCGCGCTTCTTTTAGACGGTGCGGCAGCATGATGATCCTGAAAGACTGGAAACAGAATCACGATTCTGGTAGCTGTTAGTTGAAAATGTACTAAGTATTACTTAGTGTTGTGGCGATAATATGAACGGCTTCACTAACGCAAAGGAATGAATGAGATGAACAGAACTGATATGCATCCGGCTGATATCATTGCGCAATTAAAAAAGCGCAACCTGTCTCTGGCGGCGGTCTCCCGCCAGGCGGGGCTAAGCTCGTCAACGTTAGCCAACACGCTGTCTCGTCCCTGGCCTAAGGGGGAGTTTTTAATCGCGCAGGCGCTGGGTATCGATCCTGCGGAAATATGGCCGAGTCGCTACTTCGATCGGCAGGGCAACCCGATCGACAGAAAGAAACGGATTCGTGTAAAAGGGTGAATAATCCGCGTGTGACGGCAGGAGCGGATGCCCTTGCGCAAGGCAGTCGATCCGGCTACCGGCTGGCGGTGATCACCGGCAGGATAGATAGCGTGAGCGGGGAGAAGGGCACATTCCTGTTTCCACCGCCATTTAAGTCGGCCTCACGCCTGTCCGTTCAGCCGGTTTTTATCCATGTTTAGCCAGTCCGGCCTGCGTGTAGCGTCGGTTCATTTGCTCATTGGTTCCAGTTTTCTCTCGATATCTATGCCCGCGGCACAGAGATGCTTCATGAGTGCAAAAAACGAAAACGAATTCGTGAAATACCGGACGCATTACTCTTGTGCGAAATTGAGATAGCGATTGTTGATAGCGGCTACCTTTTACAGACATATGGCCATCCGGGTGTTTAAGCGGTCAAAATAAAAAACATAAACCTTGCTATAATAATTTCTCTATGTCTTAATAACGTCATCGGTTTGGAACACAGACCTTATGACAGCAGTTTTAGTAAAGCAGTCCTCAGTTCAAGAGCTATCCACAGATACCCTTCTTCATGAGCCTCCTCCTAAGTGCCAAATAAGTAACTCTAAATACAGGCCATCATCGCCGCGCTTAGTGGCTCATTAATTAAGGAATTATCTATGTCTAATAAAATGACTGGTTTAGTAAAATGGTTTAACGCAGATAAAGGTTTTGGCTTTATCACTCCGAACGACGGCAGCAAAGATGTATTCGTACATTTCTCTGCTATCCAGAGTGACAACTTCAAGACCCTTGATGAAGGCCAGCAGGTCTCTTTCACCATTGAAAATGGCGCGAAAGGCCCGGCAGCCGGCAACGTCACTCCGCTGTAAGCCGCGCTCATTATCAGCGACGTTTACAATAGCGATGAAGGCGATAGCCTGAGCAGATAAGCTCCGCTGATAATAAAATGAACCCGCCCTGTGCGGGTTTTTTGTTGCATTCAGTTTGCCGAATTAAAATCCATTCGCCATTCGGTAGCGGCAGGTAGTCGCGTAAAAATAAAATAAGATTCAGATGAAAAATACCTGAGAAAATAAACGGCGCCGTTGCGCCGTCATGATGATATTGGTTAATCGCGCGTTTGCACCCAGAATGCGTGAATCAGGCCGGGGATATAACCCAGCAAGGTCAGTACAATATTCAGAATAAATGCCCAGCCGAATCCTTTACCCAGTAATACGCCAAGTGGCGGCAAAATAATCGTTAAAACAATTCTCCAGAACCCCATACATACTCCCTATAAAAATCAACGTTGAAACAGGTGACGCTGTCTTTAAGCATAGTAATTTTAACGGAGACCGCCAGTTTGCCTGCCGTGTTGCCTCTGCGCGCATATCATCGAGTATCCGCTTTCTGCCCATTTTCCTGATCAGGTCAAAGATTGCCCGGGATGCCTTCGCTAGTATCATCCCTGGTGAGCAGGAAAAACAAACAAGGAGAACTATCGTCATGTTTAATCTGACCCGGGTAATGAAAAAAACGATCTTGACCGGCGCCATGCTGATGGCGTCCACCTCACTGTGGGCGGCTGAGCACTGGATTGATGTCCGCACTCCAGACCAGTTTCAGGAAACGCATGTAGAAGGAGCGGTGAATATTCCCCTGAAACAGCTGGATGCGCGCATCGGCAAAGTGGCAAAAGATAAGAATGACACGCTGCACCTGTACTGCAATACGGGGAACCAGTCCGGCAAAGCTGAAAAAATGCTGCAAAGTATGGGCTATAAGAATGCCGTCAACGAAGGCGGACTGAAGGATGTCGAGAAAACGCAGAAGATGGTGAAATAATCCGCTTGCCCCAGCGCGAGAATGTGCCTTAAATCCACCTCTTTGCACTGCTCCGGCTTCACTTGCGCGGCTTACGCGTCTGTCGTCGCCGAATGATCAAATCAGGAGCATGTCTGGCGGATAAGAGACGGCGATGGTTCGGCTGACCTTAATCGGGTCAGCCGGGCAGGGCAACCGCGCGGCAGCGGGCGTGATGCCGCTGCCGGCGGTATCTGTCAGTTCAGTACCGAGGTGGGTTCGCCCGCCTTTGCTCGCTCGGGCGGGGTATCGCGCCAGAGCGTGTCATAGCGATAACCCGTCAGGTCTTCAACCACATGGCGCGCTTCAGGCGTGACGTCCTGCTGAAGACCGTTCGCCTTCAGGCGCTCAATCTCATCGACAAAAATCTTGTGCGTACGTTTGTTCAGATGGAAGGTCAGCGCCTGCCACAGAGCAATCAGCAGCAGCACGGCGGTGCCGGCAAACAGCAGCGTCGCGATGGTATTAATCGCTTCCTGAGGCTGAGTCTGGCTCCCTTTCACGAAACCGCCGCTTTGCAACAGCAGGCCCACGGCAAAGGTAGCGATGGCGACCGTCGTTTTACGCGAGAACGTCATCACCGCGGCAAACAGGCCTTCACGGCGCTGGCGGGTAATCATTTCGTCAATATCGGGAATAAACGGAAAGACGTTCCACGGCGTAAATTCCAGCACGCAGCGGCCAACCTGATAGATACCGGCGATGATCACCAGCAGCATCACCTTGTTGTCGGTCGGGAACTGATACACCAGGAAGAACCCGCCGAGGCACAGCAGCATCAGGCTATAGGCGAAGACATAGAGGCGAGAGGGACCATACTTAATGATCGCTACGCCCGCCGCCAGCGTAACCGGCAGCCCGACGATACTCATCGACAGCAGCGTGCCCGCCAGAGAGGACGAGACGTTCAGGCAGTAGACGCAGAAAAAGACGAACACGGTGTTGTAGACGTCCTTCGCCGTAAAGGAAAAGAGATAAATCGCCAGGTGCTTACGGAACGCCCGCACCTTCAGAGTAGAGGCATACTCCTTAAACAGGTTGCCAAAGGCGACAAACTTCTCGGCCGCCGTGGTGGACTTGCGCTCTTTTTCCATTTCCGCCAGCATTTCCGGCGTCAGCTCGCGTTCCCACGTCACTTTCCACGAGATAAAGACGCAGACCATGAACATCACGGCAAACACCACGCCGTTAACCAGATAGGCGTCGGCATTATTTTCACCCAGTGCGCCAATCAGCAGACCGGGGATAAAGGTGGCGAGAAAGGTCCCGGATGCCGAGAGGAACATCCGGCATGTGGAAAGCTTGGTGCGGCCATTAAAATCTTTGGTCATCTCGGAGGGCAGCGTTTCCCACGGGATCAATACCATGGCGGCAATGATCTCAAAAGCCAGATACACCGCGAGATAGAACCAGTAGTTCATGCCGTTTAGCCACAGCAGGGTGTAAACCAGCATGAGCGGCGCGCCGATCAGCAGGAAAAAGCGCCGCCGGCCAAATTTCTTACCCAAATAGTTTTTATAGAAATGGTCCGTGAAGCTGCCCATAAACAGGCTGACAATAGCATCCACGATACGCGCGATCGCGACAATCGACGCCGCTTCAATCGGCGACAGACCGACAAACGTGGTATAGAAGAAAAGCAGCCATGCGCCAATGACGGTAAATGCGCCGCCGCCCATAATATCCGTCAGACCGTAGCCGATACTGACGGGGATGGTCACTTTTCTGTTCTTACGAGTCATAGTTTATCCCTGTATCTGACGGGTCAAAAACGAAAATAACGACGGGCGTTGTCCACGCAAATACCGCGGATCATGGCGTCGAGGATGGCGCGATCTTCCGGCACTTCACCTTTCTCTACCCAACCACCAACCAGGTCGCAGAGGATCCGGCGGAAATAATCATGTCGGGTGTAGGAGACAAAGCTGCGCGAATCAGTCAGCATGCCGATAAAGTTGGCCAGCAGCCCCTGATCGGCCAGTGTATTGAGCTGGTTAACCATGCCGCGTCGGGTATCGTTAAACCACCATCCGGAGCCGAACTGCAGCGGTGATTTCATGCCATCCTCGCCGCTCTGGAAGTTGGCGAGAGTCGAGGCGACCACGTCGTTATAGCTGGCATTGAGGTTATAAAGAATGGTTTTCGGTAGACCGTCATTCTCCACCATGGCGTTAAGCAACGCGTTCAGACTCTGCGCAAGGTGAGTTTGATCGCCAATCGAGTCAAAGCCGCAGTTGATGCCGACCTTGTTGAACATGGTCGCGTTGTTGTTACGAATGGCGCCAAAGTGAATCTGCATGGCCCAGTCGCGCTGTTTGTACATTTTGGCCAGCGCGACAAAAATCATACTTTCCCAGGCCTGAAGGGCATGCTCATCCAGCGTCTCTCCTGCCAGTCGACGCTGAAACAGCGCGGCCTGCCCGGCCTCATCAAGCGGGCAAAACCGGATCGCCAGCGGACCGTGGTCCGATACGCGACAGCCCGTGCTGTGGAAAAAATCAACACGCGCTTCGAGAGCGGCCAGGAACCGATCCAGCGAGGTTATCGCCCGCTGGGTTTTCTGCGCCAGTCGGGAGACGAACGTCAGGAAGCGATCGGGGCAGGCGTCGAACAGCTCATCAGGACGAAATGTTGGCAAAACGCGAGGGGAAAAATCGCTTTTTGCTGCCAGCAGCCGATGGTATTCCAGGTCGTCGAGCGGCCCGTCGGTCGTGCACAGCGCTTCAACGTTTGAACGGCGGATGAGCGCCTGGGGTAAAAAGTCGTCGTGGCGTAATTGCGCATTACACCGTGCCATAATATCGCGCCAGTTTTTACTATTAAGCGTTTCGTCGATCGCAAAATAATGTTTCAGCTCAAGGTGGGTCCAGTGATAAAGGGGATTGCCAAAACTGGCTTCGACAGTTTGCGCCCAGGCTGCAAATTTTTCTTCGGCGGAAGCATTGCCGGTAATTTTTTGTTCAGATATTCCATTCGCCCGCATTGCCCGCCATTTGTAATGATCGCCCTCCAGCCAGAGCTGAGTAATATCCGTGAACGGTTTATTTTCCCAAATGGCTCTGGCATCAAGATGACAGTGGTAATCAATAATCGGTAACGCTTTTGCTATCTCAGAATACAGCCGCTGACCTGGCGCGTTGGTTATCATAAAACTATTGTTTATCAGTGACATAAAAACTCCGTACACGATGTCGCTTTTACTACGCATCCCCAGCGTTAAGCCGGGGCCGGTGTATGACGGGAACATAATGGCGTTGAGGGTAAGCTTCCTTTTCATTGATTGTCTACTACCATACAAGATGTAATGATAAAATTGTGACTTAACGCATGTATTCCGTCGTCGATATTCATAACCTGAAATAAAAACCGGGATGAATTAAATGGCTAAAAATAAAATCGTGTTATAGAGGATGATTAATTTAAACTGAATTTGTTATTTTTTTACAATATAAAAACAATTAACCGCAACAGAGATAATGAAGATCCGCTCAGCCCATGAGCCTTTTTATCGCGTCGTCACTCTTTTTTAACGAGGTGGTTGATCAAACGATAATTACTGCATATGCTACTCAATACTAGTATGGTACATCTCGTAAAATGCATAGCAGCAACGATTAAGGCGGATAAAAAATGCAGATGACAATGCGCTGGTTTGGGCCACAGGAAGACAAAATCCCACTGGAATACATCCGACAGGTGCCGGGTGTGGAAGGTGTTGTCGGGGCACTGTATGACGTTGCTCCCGGAGAAGTCTGGCCAGTCGAAAAGATTAAAGCCCTGGTTGATCAGGCCCATGCCGCGGGCCTGACAATGGAAGTGATTGAAAGCGTTAACATTCACGATGACATCAAAATAGGCACCCCGACACGCGATCGCTACATTGAAAACTATAAACAGACGATCCGTAATCTGGCGGGTTTTGGCGTCAAGGTCATCTGTTATAACTTCATGCCGGTCTTCGACTGGATGAAGACCGACATGAACTACGTCCTGCCGGATGGTTCACTGACGATGGCCTTCGAAAAAAGCGGTATCGATAAGAGTCTGGAAGAGGTCGTCAAAGAGGTTCTCGATAACGCCAACGGTTTTGCGTTACCGGGATGGGAGCCCGAGCGGCTGGCGAAAGTGCAGGAGCTGTTCGCCCGTTATAGCGGTGTCGATGATACTAAGCTGCGGGAAAGTCTGTTTTATTTCCTCAGAGAAATTATCCCGGTGTGCGAGGAAGTGGGGGTGAAAATGGCGATTCACCCGGACGATCCGCCGTACTCTATTTTTGGCCTCCCGCGGGTGGTGAAGAATCGCGATGACCTGGCGAAGATTTGTGATGCCGTGGATTCACCGGCGAATGGCATCACGCTGTGCACCGGGTCAATTGCGGAAGATCCGGATAATAACGTCTATGAAATTCTTGCCGAATTCACGCGTCGTAAGCGCCTCCATTTTGCCCATGTGCGCAATATTAAGCTGATTAAGGATAAAGATTTCTACGAATCCGCTCATCCGTCGCAGTATGGCTCGCTGGATATGTATCGCGTTATGCAGGCCCTCCATGATAACGGTTTTGACGGCTACATCCGCCCGGATCACGGCCGGTTTATCTGGGGTGAAACCGGGCGTCCCGGATACGGCCTTTACGATCGCGCGCTGGGGGTAACCTACCTGCTGGGGCTGTGGGAGGCGCTGGAGAAGACGTCGTCATAAATCTGTCTGCCGGAGGCCAGGGCCTCCGGCCGCGTGTTTTCTGCCGCCGTTAAAACGGGCGTGTTGACCCGACGGGGCGGTGCAGACATCGGTCTGCAGTCGTTTCATCCATTATTCTGCGCGCCAAAGCGCTGTATCAGAAAATCAATCACGCTGCGCAGCTTGGCTGATGGACGGGTATCCTGTTGATAAATAAGATACATCGGCGTTGGCTTATAGGACCACTCGGGAAGCACCGGCACCAGGCGTCCCTCGGCGATATCTTCCTTTAGCAGTGATTCCGGTTGCAGCACGATACCGCAGCCGTTCAGTGCGGCAATCCTCAGCGCATGGCCCTGGTTAGACATAAACCGGCCTTTCACTACCGCTTTAACGATCTCGCCATCGGGCCCCATCAGCTCCCAGCGATCCTGATGTATCCAGTAGGACATCCCCAGACAGCTCATGTGACTCAGCTGATCCGGATGCGTCGGTGTCCCGTGCTGACGGAGGTAGTCGGGAGAGGCGGCAAGGATCCGACGATAGGCGTGCAGCGGCCGGGCAACGATATCCTTCTGCTGAATCTCACCAATATGAATAGCTAACTCAGCATTCCCGCTACTCAAGTTTGGCGTCTGGTTATCCAGCGTCAGCATGACGTTGACCTCCGGGTTTTGCGCCATGTAGAGGCTCAACGCCGGGACCAGTATCTGACAGCCGAAGCTGACCGGCGCGACCATATGAACCAGCCCTTTGGCAGTCGATTGCAGTTCCATGGCGCTATGCTCGGCGAGAGAGAATTCTGCCAGTACGCGGCGACAACGCTCATAGTAGAGCTGCCCGACTTCGGTTAACTGTTGGCGACGCGTGGTTCGGTGCAGCAAACGTGCGCCAAGCCGTTGTTCAATCGCCCGGATCTGTTTGGCAACCATCGTGGCCGATACGTCGCTGACATCGGCCGCTGAGGCAAAGCTGCCGCACTCGACAACTCTGACAAACATCTCCATTCCGGCAAGTTTATCCATGATTAACAACCTGTAGGTTCTGATTCACTCAACCTAACACACATTTATTGGTCCTCACCTTTCGGTAAAGATTAATTCATCGACCCTCAGACGGGGTCTCAACCGGAGAGAAAAAATATGCCTGTTTTACGTTTAGAATTACAGCCTGGCCGCTCGCCTGAACAGAAGCGCGATTTTGCCCGTGAAGTGACCCGGGTCGCGGTTGAAACGCTGAAATGCAAAGCGGAGAGCGTGGATGTGGTCATTGTCGAAATACCCAAAACGCACTGGGCTAAAGGAGGCGTATTGCCCACCGAATAGTTGTCTGGTCGCATTTCTCGTCGCCGGCGCAGATTCACCGCGCCGGCTAAAGCGTAGCACCGGCCAGATGAATCATCTGCTTCCTCCGTGGTTTCTCAGCAACCGGCAATCCCTGCCGTTGCCTGGGGGTTATTGGGGATATGGCGATGAAAAATACCTATGGTACAGCGTGATTTGCTGCCTGTGTGCCACCTTATTCCCAGCCCCTTGCCGCCACTCAGTTGTGCCTGGCGTGCAGCCCCCGGCGATGGAAGGAGGCATCCAGCATGATATACAGTCTGCCGACCTGATAATGGCCGCGAATTACCGAGACCAGCCCCCGTTCCCGTCCATTTATGTCGCCTGCTGACAAATCTGCACTCCCCCTCTTAAATCCAGATAGCAATTATTGTTGCCACCGAGCGCTGTGCGCGTTATCCATGACGTTCAGCAAAAAAAAGAGTGGCGTTATCGAATAAGCCTGTCCATGCATAAAAGATCTAAACAGGGACCCGCTCTATTTTATTGAACGCCAAATATCAGTTGAATATAGCATTGGTTACCAATACGTTAAATTTTTGGATGAAAAGTTCGAAACATTTAACGGGAATTGGTAATTAATGTCGTGGCTTTACGGGTAACAAATTTCTTATCCTGTAACGACTTGTTGTAATTTATAATCAGTTACATCAATATCAATTTGGAAACAAATTAGTCATCAGTTGGTGAGCGTTGATGAAATAAATCGATACCTATCGCATTTTTAATGTTTTAATATGGATTTTTTGCCATTGGATAGCGTTAAATTTAAGTTGATAGGTTTATATCTTCTTAACTATTTTGAACTTTCTTTAGTCTAACGACTAACTATTTGATTTTAAAAATGCATGCAACAAAGGGTGTCGCAATATGGATCGCTCAGATAACATCCAAAGCTATATTATTGGCGAGGATGTTGTATTCACGCCATCCCAAAGAATGATTGTGGACAGGCTGAATTCAAAAGAAGTTAAGCTTCATGTACCTGCGAGCTGCTGCCTTGAAATTTTACTCAACAATCAGGGAAAAATTGTTTCTCAGGATCAATTGATTCTTTGTGGCTGGGGGGAGAAACGTAATGCCGGGGTGAGTCCAAACACCTACTATCAATGTATTTTACATCTCAGAAAGTCGCTGGCCGCAATAGGATGTCTGGATGTTATTGATACGGTGCCCAGACATGGTTTGCGGTTTAATAACAGGCTCAAAGTAACATATCTGTATCCTGAGAAGAATAATGAGCAACAAACTGACAACAATATAAATCAGGACATGGAAGGAAGTATCCATAATGATATTATGGGTATTGTCATTGACAGGTCTGAGCGTGTTGAGGCTGACGATGTCGAGTCAGATGATTCAGGAAACGCGCCACAAGAGGCCGATTTTTTTGAAAGTTCAGCAGCAGAAGGGGGGATTCATGAAGGTAGCAAACGGCATATTAAGTGGCTAAGAAATGCAGGCATTGTCACTATATCCGCTATTGTTTTATTCAGCATCATGACATTTCTTCATAAACCGGGAGGTGAAGCCTTTTCGGACTATACCAAACTCTCTTTTGAGGGCTGTACTGTCTTTGTGGCAGACCAAAAATACGCTGTCACTGAAATTAAGAAAATCCTCAATACGCTAGGCCTGCCGTGTTCTGACAAAACTATTGTCTATTTTACCGCTTCCCCTATGAATACCCGCTTAAATTTTATGTATTGTTCTGTTTACACTAAAAAGAATCAAAACTGTCGCTCCCTGACAATAATGAAAACCATGAAGGTACACTAATGCGCGTTAAAATATATTGTCTTTCTGCGTTATTGGTCGTGGTGCTGTTTATCATTTTTTATTATTTTGAACCATTTATTCCAAATAAAATAATAGTATGTCAGAGCCGCCACACTCTGATTCATGATGATTTTCGTCTGGATTCAAACATTGGCTTTACGCTAGGAAACCATAAAGGTGAACTCACGATTTATGGCATCGCCGAGGAGAACGGCAGACGATCGCAGATCAGTAGAGTGATTAATTTTACCTATATTAATCATGATGATATCTATGTTCTTAAAAATCAATATGTTGAGCATCTTAGCACCGATAGCAGTAGCGACAGCAATGCGGATGACCATTTTCCGGCTTTCTTTTATGAACCAGGGAAAGAGATTACGTTTAAAATTGAATATGATGAATATCATAACCCAGTGATTTATTTGCACAGCATGCCAACATTCTATTGTAAAAAATATCGAGACATTTAAATACGAAGAAAAATGCCGCCTGCTGTCGGCAATGATTCACGCTATCTGCTATTGGCTTAACTGCCGTTACCGACAGGCCGCCTTGCGGACAATATGATACGTTGGTGTTATGGATTATCTCGCCATCAGGATAGCGTATGCTGTTGCGTATCACTGGTGTATCTGAGTCGTTTACTGCTGCGCATCTGCTTCGCTTTTGCGGTTTTCCTTAGACGAGAGCGGCGAGAACGATGAGTCTGATTAATAATACGCCTCAGATATCGTCTTGTTTATGACATACATAGGCCGGTAACGTAGAGAAGATAAATAAATAGCTATGCTGCTGTTCAATCATTTTTACGTAAATGTCTTTTTGGGGATAGATGAAAAATAATGGCTCATATTTTTCCAACCAACTGCTGCTGATGCTTTCATCAGGAAATATCACATTGGTCACTGAGGTCAAATGGTAGGTGTTATTCTTCCTTTGAATGTTGAAGAATATCTTGCGGTTAAATCTTTTCGTTTTGTCGTTAACGGAGTAGCCATTCATACTGAGCAGGCCGCTATCTTTGTTTATCCTGTAAGTGAGTGAAATATTGAGTTGTTCATCAGTATTATGCTGTACAAAGTTAGCTTTGCATGTAAATTCAGGAGGCTGAGAGCGTTTCCATAATGAATAGCCTGCCAGGATTAAGGTAAAAAACAGGCATACGCAAAGCACATACACCGAAGTTCGGTAATGTATCATTTTAATGATCCTCAATAAAATAATCTGAAATACAGTAGTTGGGACGGGTCATAGGTTTGTTACACCGAATAACGGAAGCCCTGGGTAGCATGGCATAACGGCTGATGTATACCCATGGGAATTTTTTACAGTCAGGTTTGAATTGATTGCCATAGGTGAGCGCCGCCGCTTTCTCATCGGTGTTATGAATCTCTTTATTGAGAAAAAAGTGGCAGCCGTTGGTGTTTACGGCAAGCATGTAGTTTTCGAAGTATCGACTTCCCTGGAACTGAGCGAGTATGACTTTGATATCGGCCAGCAGGATAGAAAAAATAAGAGCGGTGATTAAAAAAAAAAGCTTACTGAATTTCCTGATACCTGCTTTATTCAGACTTTGTTCGGCAGGTATGTCGGGAACCGCTGCGACTATTCCTGATACCGGTTCCGACGCCCGTAAACTGCCGATATGGTCTGAGTCCGCTGAGTCAGGCGTATCGTGGTGGACAGGCCGGGCACCCTCCTCGGTTTTTGGCTCCTCAACATTAGCGATCGGCAGGACATCGGCGGATTCAATAACCTGAACCTGCGTTTCACGGGCCAACGTTAAACCGATACGCGGTATCGTGGTAATAGGATCGGCGGGAAATCCAACTTCTTTCAGACCCTTTCGGAGTAGACAAATATTCTGATAGTAGGTATTTGCAGAAACGACGAGCCCGAGTTTCTCCCAGACGTTATACATAAATTCCTGCTGTGTAACTATCGTATTTGAACTCTCAATTAATAGTAATAAACAACGACTTGCAGGAGAGTTTAAGACCACCATTTGCGTGGGATTGATAAGGTTCCTTAACTGGCGAGTCGTGGGGTGAAATTCAACAATGTTGTTAATAATGTAATATCTATGCATGGATTATATAAAACTCTTTCAGGAACAGGAGGGCTTTATCTCGGCGGATGCAGATAAAAATTAAGAACTTTTCACATTCAAAAAAAATTATAAATGATAGATTAAGCTCTGCATATTATGGCGCCTGGCGAAAATTCTTATTTATACCGTTACGGTGAATCACCATGATTGCTCGCCAGCCATGTGGGAGGGGTATTCTGTTCATCAAGATAATTTCTGACTGTACGGCAGAGGGCGCTACCTCTCCTGGAGTTCATGTCTGTCGTCTTAACGTAAGTAAGGAAAGCCACTGTTGATCTGGCGTCACAGCGTTGTCGTCGGGCGATCTGCCGATGTGCT
This sequence comes from Klebsiella sp. X13, assembly GCF_003323835.1. Classification (NCBI taxonomy): domain Bacteria; kingdom Pseudomonadati; phylum Pseudomonadota; class Gammaproteobacteria; order Enterobacterales; family Enterobacteriaceae; genus Klebsiella; species Klebsiella sp. X13. The sequence continues at coordinate 4,773,544 of NZ_CP030874.1, read as the reverse complement.
CGGGGTGTATGAGCTGCTTTCGTAAGCCATGAAAGGGTAAGCGGAGTTATGTGAGGGAGAGGGAGTCTGCCGCAGAGTGGATAGCTGACTGGCCGGCACCGTTTAAGTAACAATCCACGGCCGATATTGCTTTTTCCTGCGCCTGTAAACCGGAAAAGTGGAAAATGATCGCGTAGTGCTTAAGCTGTTATTCAATGAAGTATTCTGAAATACATAAAGTAGATTGCGTGAATGGTTTATTACAGCGGATGATCGACGTTCGGGGAAAGTCAGCCAGCGTTGTTACGTATACCCAGGGGTAGTTCACACAATCACCGGTGATATGTTGGTCATATTTATTGAGTACCTCCATTTTCACACTCTCGGATACCGCTTTTGCCGATAGCACGTGGCAGCGCTGAGCTGTAGCAATCTTTACATAGTCAGAGAAATAGTTGTCTTTTATCGCTGTCAGATATGAGAAAAGCAGCGTGATGAATGCCAGGCTTATCGCCAGCAGAACGCCATTTTTTACGCTAAAGCCCATCCGGTATATATTTGTTCTGGTAAGCGAGGGGGGAAGGAAACGGTGCTCTGCTGCAGGAGATGGGGAAACTTGTTCCGCATATTCACAGGTAGTCGGCAGGGTGGTGGCGGGGGGCCGATGGCTATATTCTTCCACCACCGTGTTTTCGTCGGATTGGCCAGCCCCAGTTTCGACTTCAGGAGTGGTTTCCGTGACTAATTTCCGAATCTGGGTACCTGTAGCCAGAGTAAGCCCAATACGGGGAAGGGTGATAATGGTATTATCCTCCAGCCCGGCGTGGATAAGGCTTCTGCGGAGAATTGAGATATTTTGATAGTAGGTGTTGCTGGTCACCTTCATACCACTCTGTTTCCAGGCAATATCCATAAAATCCTGCTGTGTCACGATATTACCGATATTATTAATGAGTAACTGCAAACAGCGACCTGCGGGGACACTCAGCGTTACCTTCAACGCCGGATTATGGATATTGCATAACATATTGGTCGCAGGTTGAAACGTCACGCAGTCGTTAATAACATAATACGTATGCGCATCTGCTAACCATTTATATCGTTCATTGCTGCCATTTTTCATTGTATTGATCTCCTGGCGAAAAGGGATACATAATCACGTAAACAGGAAAGCTACATAATGAATCTTTGTTATTATTTTTGCTTTATTTGACCCTAGAGATATTACCTCATCGTGATGCCGGCTGAAGGGCTGCAGCCTGTTGAGGAGGTTGGACGTGTCAAACGAAAGCGTAGAAAGAGCTCATCTCTGCGTTAATGGCAGCCAGGCTGGGGGGCGATATGCTGTGCTGAACTTCAGGTCTGACTAAGCGCCTGTCCTATCATGGCTATTTTACTTGCCACTTTGGACCTGAGCAGTGCCGAAATTCTCAGGTACTACGCGTACGCGCTGGTTTCTGCGCGCTGCCTGTCTCCACACTGGATCACCACGAACGCCCGCCGTGGCGCCGCCATACTTTATGCGCATGGGCGTTGGTTTTATTACCCGGCTCATCCGGGAACCTCGCCCTTACGTGTTGCCGCGTCGAAGCATGTGAATCTGTTCTGGACAGATTTGTTGCTCACCCCGGTCATTTACTGGGGTACAGCTGGTACGGGCTCCCGGCGTTGCCGTTTTCTGCCACTCAGATTATTTAAGTGATAACGATTTGCGGCAAAAGGTTTTTGTGCTGCATGAGTCTGCTGTGTATCGCGGGCAGTTTGTGAAACTCAGGATTCAAGAGTGCATGTGGGATAAATTGTCTAATGATATTTATAATAGTTGTACCAGCCCGATGAATAATGCCCCCTTGTGGAGGGCATTATATATTCCGGGCCCGGGGATCAATCTTCCTGGATCACAACCTCTATCACCGCTTTGACCAGACCATCTGAAATATCATTATTCATCTTGAAATAATCAGCGGTTAAGCTGATATCCTGATCGAGGCTAAGGGAGGTAATATTGTACGCATCGGTATCATAAAATTTCACTGGATTACCCTCTTTTTTCAGGATGATCCCGACATTTTTGGCGCCGCTACCTCCCGGCGCTGGGAGGATAGCATTTTCCATTACCCCAATATCGCCGGTCACCGAGCTTTTTGGGTTAAACCAGTAGGTGAGCTTCTGGCCTTGCAATTCACTGGGGCAGGTAATATTCATGTCAATGGTTTTGCCTTTGCCGGTTGCCGCGCCGGAGGAAAGCGCTAACAACTCGCTTTTATTAATTCTTTGCAGATTGACCGTGCTGGGACCCTTCACCGAAATATTACAGCTCTCATTACGAAAGGAAATTTTTCTTGTTGTTTTGGGATTTACCCAGTAGATCGCGCCTCCCCTTTCATACGTTGGATAGGCCGGGTCTCTCACGCGAAACGTAATTTCGACATTGATGTTGGTCGCCCCGCTGGTATCGATGGGGCCCGTTTTAACCAGCCATGCAGAGAAGTGCGGCACTGCGGGAAACTGTACCGATTTGTCAAAAGGCGTCGGCCAGGACCCGGCCTCGCCGGGAACCTGTTTGCCGATCCGGCTGGCAAATATATCGCTAAATTGAATACCAATACCGGGTACGCCCGTTTCATAAACGGGCATACCGCGGAGAGTCACTCCTGGAACCTGCGAAGTGCTCACTTCGACGACATATTCTGCGCCGGGATTGCACCGGAACAGCCTGTGGTGCAAATCCATGCCGCCTATGGTCCTGGAATAAAGAATTGCCCCAACCGGAAGCGCAGGATCGGCCGATATCTTAGGATATAACGTCATACCCTGGCGCTCTTCCACACCTCCATCGTTGCCGGCAGCATCCGTATAAGTGCATAGCCGTGCAGCTGAAACCCCGCTACTGAAAAAGACGGCGGCCAGCAGTACAATCATTTTTTTCATTTCACTCATCTCGTTATGATGATTATCGACACAAGGCTTCAGCCTGACTGACTCCGGAATTTTTCTTCTGGCCGGCGGACAAGGTATATATGGCGGTACATTGCTGGCCTGCTTTTTTCCCCCAGCTTACCGTCAGTACGCCAGTTGGCTGAAGGCCGGTCATATAGACCATACCCGCGTCGCTCACGATACTGGCTTGAGATTTGGCAGCACCGGAAAGCGTGACCATGGCGCCAAAAGGCACTTCGCGGCCTGAAGGCGTTTTAAGATGAATAAATGCCCGCAGCCCAATATTCCCGGCATAGTTTGTGCGAACAATGGCGCCTCGCGTAGGGACAACCCGCTGGGTGGTCTGCATCAGCTCCATCTCTTCGCCAAAGGACGTGCTATCCAGAGTGATGTCGGTACTGCGGTAGGGGGTAATATAGGGAACGATGGCATAGCCGCGACCGTCCGTGACGATAGTGGAGTCCGAGCTGAGCCTGACGTTGTCTAAACCAGGGGCCTTGATCAGGACCGCTGCGTTGCTGATATTCTGCCCAAGCGTTATGCCGTCCGCGTGTGCAATCAGACTGCCATTGGCGCCGTAGTCGAACCGTCGGCTGTTGTTGTCGTAGCTGTAGCCAGCGCTTACGCTGCCGCGAGAGCCGTTGTATGCTCCCCGAATGTCGCCGCTATAGTATTCACGATTGCTATATCCCTGCTGGATGTTCCAGTCGAGGTTGTTGTCTTCCAACGCTATACCGCCTACAGAGACGTACTGATCCGTGGAGCCTGGGCTACTTTCGGTGATTTGATAGCTGGCATAGGTATTGGGCAACCAGTTGCTCAGCGGTATAGAGATGGTGAGGGCAACGCGCTGATCGTTTCGCGATTCGCGGCTGGAACTGTGAATCCCCCAGGTATAGCGGCTATAGCTGTAGCCGAGATAGTAGTTAATTCCCCGCCAGCCGCCGTTGTAACCCAGGCTCAATGATTTATTCGTACGCTTGTTATCCCAGTAATCTTCTACAAGCGCGCTGATGGATACGCTGCCATGCGCTCTTCCCAGACTTTGGTTCAGTGTGAAGTTAGTGCGATTACGTAAAGAACGGCCGGAGTAGTAATACCCGTTATGGGCATAGGTGTTAAGCACCTCCGAGAGCGTGTTAAACCCTTTTGTCGAGTAGCGATAGCCGGCAATGGTAAAGTTGGTCCCGGTTTCAATAATATTTTTACCGTAGCGTAAACGCCACGACTGGCCGGACGTTTTATCGTCATAGCGTTTTTTAGACCATGCCTGGGTCACATCTGCCGAGAGGGCGCCAAGACTGGCAAGGTTATAGCCAATCCCGCTAGAAAGAGCCTGATATTTGGCCGATGCCTGTACGCCGCCAAAAATCGTGGCGCTGGATGTCAATCCATACTTGGCAGTGGCCTGCGTAAAGGGCGTGTCGTCAATGGTGCCCACATACGGGCGGTACTTCCCGGAGGTGATTTCATATTCGAATTGCTTCTCGCGCAGCATCACCGGCAGGACCGCGAACGGCACGATGAAGTTCTGTCTTGAGCCGTCGGACTCTTCAACCGTCACGTACAGATCGCCGCTGCCGCCGCTCGGATACATGTCGGTAATTTCAAAGGCGCCTGGGGCGACGTAGGTCTGGTAAACCTGATAGCCGTTCTGCTTGATGACAACGCGGGCGTTGGTTTTAGCAATACCGCGGATTACCGGAGCATAGCCGCGCATACTTTCTGGCAGCATGCTGGTATCCGTCGCCAGCTGCACCCCGGAAAAGGGGACGCTGTCAAATATGCCGGACAGGGAAGAGCTTTCACCGATGATCAGATTGCTGCTGATAGAGCGTAAGCTGCGTTGGAGATAAAGATAAGCGGAATCAAAATGGTCTGATTCACCCTTGCTTTTATTCCACATGCTCAGGTTTCTGACCCGCCACGGGCCGATATTTATCCCGGATTCCAGGTTCAGGCTATAGTATTCATTATCGCTTTTATAATCCTGAGAACCATTGAATTGATAGTTCACAAACATGGCGTTGATGCCGTCATCAAATTTTTCCGGCGGGATGTAGTCATTGGCCACGGTACTTATCGCGGCCTGAGGCACGGAAATATCTAAGCGCTGAGCGGCAAAATCGAAAATGGTTTTGCTGTCCGGGATGATATCGAAATTGCTACACCCTTGTTCACTCTCCTTGAGCTCAGGGAATGACTTGACTCTGACACCATATTGCGAGAGTACATCTAACGTAAAGCAGGGAATAAGATTGAGCTTTTTATCGAGTTTATTACTCCGGGTGTCCGTGATAAATGTAACATTTTTGGTTTCCAGGTAACGGCCATTAAAAACAACATCAACCCGATAGTCTCCCGGAGCCTGGGCATTGACCGACTGATAAACTGACAGGTCGGGAATGTTGGATGTATCACCTCCATTGACTGATGAAATGAATGCCGGGTCAAAGAATTCACGGGCGTTCACTTTAGTGTGAATACTCGCCGTCATTATAGTAATAATAGCTATGCAGATCGTAGATAGCCTGAAGGTATTGTTGTGTTCTATAGGCATAAAAACATCCATTTATAAATGCGAACTGTTTATGGCAGTTGCGATGAATAGAGGGAACCTGCTCCTCCATAATCATTCACTATTTTCCACGTGACTTTGGTAGCATTACCGTTATCTTTTAGCGTTATAACTTTTGATGAAAAGGGTTCAATGAATTTAATTTTTGCCTGATATTCATTGGCGCCAATTTGTACGTTTCTAAAATAGTAAAAGAAAGGTGTCGGGTTTTTAATGGTGAGCTGTTTACCCGCTTTGCGCCACTCTATTTTTTTGGCTTCGGTATTATTGGATAACTCAGCTAACGCTTTGGGCCGATAGATTAATCGCATGCGATGCCTGACGGCGAGCTGTATAGTATTGCTGTTCGCATAGGTATCATCAGACGGCGGTATCGCCATGATGTTAAAAAAATAGGATGATTCGCGGTCAGTGGGAGCATTGATGCTAGCTACAGAGAATATACGGACAGTATTCTTCTGCTTCATCTCCAGGCGAAAAAGCGGAGGGGTCACTATGAAGGCCGGCGTTTTCCCTTCTGGCGCTTCAACCCATGATTTGATCAGATAAGGCATTTCGTCTTTATTATCAATTTGCGCAGATATCTCACGAGCGCCTTCTTTATAAAGATAGCGGGTTGATTCGATAACAATTCCTGCATGCGCAAAACCACTCAGCATCATGGCGAAGGCAAGGGTTGCCTTGATCATCATCTGGTACATTAGATTCCTTCAGCATTTAATTAAAAAGGTCTGCCGGAATGACAGACCCTTTAAAAATTAATTAGATGGTGTAATCAATGGTAAAGGTCGCAACGCCTTTCACCGGACCTTCAGTGACCGGGTTAGCGGCATTGACTTTCACATAACCTGCCAGATATTCCAGGTTAGTTGCCTGGTGTGGGGTATAGGATTCGGCAAGCGGAGTGCCATCAAACTGGATACGCGCGCTGTTGCTCTTTTTCTGAATACCGATACCGATGTTTCCGGCACCGTTAGCTGCCACGTTATCCAGAATTTCAGGTGATGAAGAGGTCGTACCGGTAACTTTAACGCTCAGGCCGGTTACGTTGTTTTCATCCGGGCCGCCAATAGCGCAATCAGTCACCTGGAAACCAAACTGCTGGTGTTTAAATAAGGTATTCACTGATTGACCAGTAGCTTCAGCAGTGGTCACCGTCATCAGCTTAACAATACCGTTGTTAAGCGTACCGGTTGGCGTGACGACGCAAGAGGTTTTGGAGTCTGCCACTTCGCCCAGGATAGTCACTTCAGCCTGGTTTGTTGCCAAAGCCTGAGCACTGAAAGCCGCAGAGGCAGTAATAACCATAGCCAGAATTGTTTTTTTCATCCGTTTAATCCATTCATTTAAAGTTAAATTATTAATACCGGAAAAGGTGCCGAAATTAGACTTCAGAAACTGATCCCGTATGTATCCGTATATACTTACTCTTTTAACCATTTAACGGTTTGTGTGGGTAAGCGGTGCTATATTAATCGCGGCTCGCACAAATACTCATCTGATTTTTCTTTAATAAAGCTGAAGGGGGTGAATAACTGTCGATTAACCTCTGGATGTGGTTTACTGATTTAAGTGGAACAGGATGCACCGGCCGCCATAACCGGGAGCTCAGGCGTAAAAAATGATGCGCAGAGAAAAATTATAAAGTTAAACAAAGTTAATAACCGTTAAGTGCTTAAATGATCGGGTTTAATCTTAATGATGGCGTATAGTTTGCTTTTATTACGACAGCACATTAGTGGAACGTTTATAATAATGGCGATGTTGTTAATAACTTTAGGTTTATTATTAATGACTGTTGTATTATCGTCTTTACTGGTCTCTGCGATACCTTGAAACATCTTGTGGTGCAACAGGTAAAATGAGGATAGGGTAGAGATATGTACAGAGTTAAACTTGCTGTGGCTAACGCGGGAAACATTTGTCGTATCGGTTCTGTGGTTTTTCTGTTATCTGTTACGCTGACTTGTATCTGACATCACCAGCTATATTGCTTTTAATATTACCCGGGTGAATCTAATTTTTTGTGATTCAGAAAACTTAATCATTTCTCTCGCTTCTCTTTCTGCGACTGACCAGTCCGGCTCTTTCTTCTGCCAACACTACGATATACATGAAAGGGCGTACCGGTCATCGCAGGCTGTTTAACGTCTGATGTTTATTACCGCTGATGTCAGGTTGGGCCTGAATTATATTTCTTATTTCTTATTTCATTTTGCACTGTAGAACATTCATGAAACTAAAGTTGTTTTTTTAGCGGAAGACCTGAAAATAGCCACCCATCAGCACAGCATATGTGATTGATAAATTTATACCATCTGGAATATACAAGTTTATATAAGGACTAAATTGATGAAAGAACTTTCTTTTGAAGAAATGAATGTGGTTTCCGGGGCGTACTCCTGGAGCAGTCCGTGGGATATCTTTGGTAATATCGGCGAAGCGGTGGTTAGTGCGACGCTGGGCGCGGTGGCGGGCTTTGCCGCCGGAGCAGTTATTGGCGGTAAACACGGCGGTGACGGTGGTGGGGTCCTTGGCTTTGGTACTATTGGTCAGGGCGTTGGCATGATCGTTGGCGGTATTATTGGTGGCATTACCTGCGGTGTCGGTGGGGCGATTGTGGGTTACGAGGAGACCTGGAAGTATACCAAAACGCTGCTTGACGGTTTCCTTGACGGTACTTTCAAACCTTGATTTTAAAGTAGCATCTAGTTTGGCCCGATGCGTCGGGCCTTTTAATATCAGGCCGGGTACTCATGGGTAAAAGATTGTTCAGGCGGGAAGCGATAGAGCATCAGAGAAGCTACTGGAAAGGAAGAGTCATTCTGCTCAGAGGCGTTTCACCATTAATCATTTCCGCATGCTGCGTTGCTTTTCTAGTGATGATTATTGCGATGCTTTGTCTGTTTAAATATACCAAAAGAATCGATGTTGTTGGTGAGGTTATCACGTTACCGCATCCTCTTAACATATCTTCACCGCAGCCTGGTTCAGTCTCCAGGCAGTCTATTCAGGTCGGGGATGTGGTTAAGAAGGGTGAGGTATTATTTGAACTTGATGTATCTAAAAGTACCGATGGTGGGAACGTCAGTGATACTAATGTTGCAATGGTGAAAGCAAAGATAGTTAATGCTGAAGATATCATCGCGAAGCTTAAGGTAAACAAAGATGGTTTCATTGAGACAACGCACCGTCAGATTCTGCGTTATGAACACTCCCTGAATGAAACTGAAAAGATGCTGACTACGGCGCAAAAGGGGCTCACCCACATAGAGAAATCGCTACAAAACTATAGCGACTATCTTAAGAGAGGGTTAATCAATAAAGATCAGTACAATAATCAGCACTCTCTTTTTGTGCAACAGCAAAATGCGTTTCAGTCATTATCATCGCAAAAAATGCAGCTGGAATTACAGCTCACGCAGACGCGGAGTGATTTAACCGTCAAGACGGCAGAACTTGATAACCAGATTACCTCGCAATATTCTCAGCTGAGAGATCTGCAGACGCAGCTCATTGAAAATAGCGCCAACGGTAAAATTGTAGTGAAGTCGACTATTGATGGCCGGGTCGAATCGATTGCGGTTACCCGCGGTCAAATGGTGGAAGCCGGGAGCAGCCTGGCTCAGGTAAAACAACTTACCGGTATTGAGTACTATTTATTGCTGTGGTTACCCGACAACAGTTTACCCTATGTCAAAATTGGCGATATCGTTAATATTCGCTACGATGCATTTCCTTCCGATAAATTTGGTCAGTTTTCGGGGAAAGTGCTGTCGATATCATCGATGCCGGCGACCCGACGGGAGTTGGCTGAATATAGTAATAACCAGATGAGCAATGCGCCAGCGCCTACGTTATATAAAGCAATCATCAATATTAAAGACAAAGAATTTATCTATAAAGATCGCAGGCTGGTTCTGGCGAATGGTCTCAAGGCGAAAAGTATCGTTTTTACTGAGGAAAGACCGCTGTACCAGTGGCTATTCTCGCCAGTATATAAAGTCGTTCAGAGTCTGAAGGGACCCGGAGATGAATAAAGATGTGCTTGATTCTATTTTTAAAAGAATCAATTTTTCCATGAAAAACAAAGTTCCGGTTATTATCCAGTCTGAGTCAACGGAATGCGGTAATGCTTGTTTATCAATGATTTGCGGTTTCTACGGGAAAGATATCGATCTGTTTAATTTTCGTAACCGCTACGGTTCCACTTCACAAGGGGCGACATTAAACGTTCTGGCGGCGATTGCGCAGAAGGCTGGACTCAAGACGCGGGCCCTGTCGCTGGATATTGCCGAGATCAAGGAACTCCGGCTGCCGTGCATCCTGCACTGGTCGTTAAACCATTTTGTCGTTCTGGTGGCGATAAAAGGGAAGCGTTTCATTATTCACGATCCGGCGCTGGGAAGACGCGTGGTGCATCTTCAGGAATTATCAGAAAACTTCAGCGGTATTGCGCTGGAGGCATGGCCTGATAGCGACTTTCGCCAGGAAAAGCAGCGCTCCCGACTTAAGCTACTGGACTTAATGCACAACATGGTTGGCCTCAAGTCGGCACTGATCAAAATATTCATGCTGTCCGTGGTGATTGAAACGGTGAATTTGCTGTTGCCGATGGGGACGCAGATCGTGACTGACCATGTCATTACCGCACATGACGAAAACCTGCTGCTGGTCATCTGCGTCGGGTTAATGTTTTTTACCATTTTTAAAACCTGGGTCAGCATGATCCGCGCGTGGGTCTCTCTCAAGTTGAATACGCTGACCGACGTGCAGTGGAAAACCAGCTTTTTTGATCATCTGATGAGCCTGCCGCTGGCATTTTTTGAAAAGCGCCAGTTAGGGGATATACAGTCGCGGTTTGCTTCTCTGGATATCATTCGCGCAACGTTTACCAACAGCATCGTGACGGGAATGATCGACTCGATCATGACTATTGGCCTGCTTATCATGCTGAGTTTGTATGGCGGCTGGCTGGTCTGGGTAGTATTAGGTTTTACCGTTTGCTACGCCATCATGCGAGCGCTGACCTATAAGTTTTATCGTACCGTCAGCGAGGAGTTAATCGTCAAACGTGCGCGTTCTGGCTCGCATTTTATGGAGTCGTTGTACGGTATTGCGACGATAAAATCGCTTAATCTCAAAAACAGACGCTCGCAACATTGGCTGAACACCAATATTGATGTCAGCAATGCCGGTCTGAAACAGACGCGTTTTGATATGCTGTTCGGCGGCATAAACACGTTCATTAATTCAGCCGATCAGGTTGTGATTTTATGGCTGGGCGCGCAGATGGTGATGGATAATACTATGACCATTGGTATGTTTATGGCGTTTAATGCCTATCGCGGCCAGTTTACTCAACGTGCCGCCTCGTTAATCGATTTGACGATGCAGCTGAAAATGCTGTCGCTGCACAACGAACGTATTTCTGAAATTGTCTATAGTGAGCCGGAGGTCGACTCCCCGTTAAGAAACGTTTTCGAAGAGAATGTTGGCGTCTCTCTGGAGGTTCGGGACTTAGCCTATCAGTATGATTTATTGTCAAAACCTGTTTTTTCTAACGTCAATATTAGCGTGGCCGCAGGAGAGTCCGTCGCGCTGGTCGGCGTGTCGGGCATTGGTAAGACGACACTATTAAAAGTCATGTCGGGTCTGCTCACGCCTGAACGAGGCGAGATATTTATCGGTGGTTTCGATATTAACAAAATTGGCATTAATAATTTCCGCAGCAATATCGCCTGCGTCTTACAGGAAGATCGTCTTTTTTCCGGATCCATTACCGATAATATTTCGGGGTTTGACGATGAGGTAGATGAGGCGCTGGTCATCGAGTGTGCGATGCAATGTAATATCCATGAAGAGATTTTACGCATGCCGATGGGCTATGAAACGATTATCGGGGAACTGGGTGCCGGGATTTCTGGCGGCCAGAAGCAGCGCCTGCTGATAGCTCGCGCGCTTTATCAAAAACCACGAATATTATTTATGGATGAAGCGACCAGTCATCTCGATATCAATAATGAAAAGATAATTAATTCAGCGATTGAATCCTTAAATATTACCCGGATTATTATTGCTCATCGTCCTTCGACTATTGCCTGTGCCGACAGGATTATTGATTTGGCAAAAATCACACCGTGACGTCATATTTTATTAAGAGAATCATTTTATGAACAAACTAATGGGTATTAATACCGGGATTATTAAATCAGCGGCAGGCGTACTAGCGTTGGCGCTGAAAGCACACAGTGCATCGGGCTCCGAAAGTCTCATTTATCTGCCGCCCGATCGGCTACAGTCCTTGCTTTTTGCCGTCTTTAGCGGTTATCGCAGGCTGCAGATGATGTTCCGGGAGGATGCTGAGGGCGTCAGAGAGCAGGTGATTGCCCAGTCTGAAGCGTTAAATAGCCGGATCCCTGTCGTCACGCTTGATGAGGTCCAGCAGCCCGATGTCGCTCTGCGGACGATCGATTTTGTGATGAAGCCGTATCAGGAACGGGTCACGTTTTTGTTCTTTTTGCAAAATGATAGCGTGGTCGCTATCGATCTGGCATTGACTCAGATGGAGTATCTACTGGGGCTATTATTAACCACGATCCAAAAGACAGAAGATCGGGACTTTATTTCACTGGCATTACGGGAAAACGATTTTATACCTTTCTATACCGTTGACTTTATGCCTGCGAATGGCGAGGGCATTAAATATAATCAATTTGATGTTCCCGCCTGGAAATCCGCCGCGTTGGACGATTTTTATTCACTGCTTATCGTGCAGGATAATGGTGATATTCCGTGCGGGGTTATTATTAAAGCGGTACCGGGAATTGAACCGAGCCGGGTAAACGCGATTGGTGAGCTGTTGCTCAACAATAACTCGTTACTCATACCCTATCGGCAGCACACCATGACCTTTGAGTATGAAAAGATGGATCCCGCCGCGACAGTAGAGGAGAGAGAGAGTCTGCTAAAGGCGCATATTAAACATCGGCAGGCAAAGATAGATTTATCAGCCCGCTAGAGTCAATCCATCGCCAGGCAAGCCAGCAACAGAGCCCGGAAATAGGGCCTGTCAGCGACGCGGCCACACATCACATTTTTTCGTTCACACGCGCCGGCAAAACGCTTTTTGCGGTCATGATTGTTGAGTGCAGACTCAACAGCGCCTCTTGCTATTTATCGGCGCTGATGGTCTGCAGCGAGAGTTGTTCTTTTACGGCAGGATGAATGATCAGAACAGACTAAAGCGATACTCGATGATGACCTCGGAAGAGAGGGAATTAGCCCGGATATAGTGTCCATCGTTCAGCACCGGCGTTTTTCCGTTCATACGATAGGACCATCCTGGCCCGAACATCGCCCAGACGGTCAGATTTTTCAGCTTCGGATGCGTTGGTACCCAGCGGCTAAACGCGTTGATTTCACCCGTACGCACGTGGTTGCCCTTGTAGTTGAACTGCGCAATGTTGCCCGCCAGACCTATCGCCAGCTCTGGCGTCAGGTTGTAGTCTGAAATATTTGCCAGCACCAGCTCCCCGTCACGCATGTAGTCGCTGCCGGCGTAGGCCATCGAAATAAAGGTGCCGCGTGAGTTCTTGCTCATATGCCGGGGGAAAAAGCCGATTTCGTGGGCTTTTTCGGCATCGGTATAGCCCAGCCCCCACTTCGTGCTCCAGTTATCCGCCTGCCATTTGACATCAATCGCATAATGCCGGGCATTGCTGTCGAAATCGCGCTTATTGGCCGGCATCGCTTTATATTCATCCAAAGCATGAGTGGCATAAATCTGCGTACCAATATTTAACTGCTTCAGCGGTTTGAGTTGCGTGAACAGCACATGGCGGCGCAGGTAGTTATCGCTTTCACCATAGCCGTACTGTAAATTCAGCCGGTCGCTCTGCCACAGAATATCGCCGCTGGCGATATGGTTAAGATAGCGTCCGGTGTTGGTCTGGAAGCGCTTCTTATCCGGCGAGTTACGGTCCATCGAACTTTCGATATAGGCGCCGCGCAGGGTCACGTCACCGTAGTTGACGCCGCCGGTCCAGCCGAGATAGGTGGTGGGCGACAGACGGGTAGAGGTGGAGATGACGCCAGTGTTTTTAATCATCTGCCAGCCCCAGCGGGCGTTCAGATTGAGATCGGCGAGTTGATATTTCAGCTTCATGCTGCGCTGACCAAACTTGGAGAAACCTTCGGCATTGCTCTTTTTATTACCGGTCCCGTTATTATAGAGCACGCCGCGCGAGTTAAAATAGTCGCTGGCACCCAGCTTGATGGCACCGTAATAAGTTGCATCGAAACCGATGATATCGGCGAAATAACCTGACTGGTAATCCACGGCAACGCCCTGGCCCCAGGCATTGTGCACTTTCTTGGGTTCTGTCTCTTCTTCCTTAAGATATTTCCAGTAGTTTTTAAGCGACAGCGTCATATGGGACTGGCTAAAAAAAGGATCGGCAAATACCGTATCAATCATATCCGCTTGCGCAACGTCATTCGCTGACCAGGCACAGGCAGGAAGCGTCAGCAGCATCATAGTAATAATATTATTTTTCATTATAAACCCCGAGGCGAGATGCTGCGAGCCAGCTGGGGCTGGCTTCAACAGTCATCTGCAATAATATAATTAAGCGATCAGTTATTGTTATTGAGAGCCTGCTTGCCGGCTTCGACATATTTCATGGTGCCGATTTCTGGAACCGAATAGATGCCATTTTTATAGACAATTTTCACCACCGCAGCGTTGGCCAGCGGTTTATTTTTCGCCGTGTCGTCGGTCAGGTCGGAAATCATAATTTGCATCGAGGTGCCGGACGAAATGGCGAGGATATTTTTGTCACCCTGGGACTCGGCATTTTCAACGATGGTATGCAACGCCGCCTGAGTACGGCTCTTCACCTGCTGATAATTTTCTGCCATACCTTGCGGGTCGGCAGCGGCCAGCGCGTTCTGGCTTTCCGCCACCGGCAGAGTGCCTGCTTTCATTTTGCTGAACAGGGCGGCGCTGTCTTTTAACCCCAGCTGTTTTGCGCCGGCTGCGGCCATATCCTTGTTGAAGCCGCCTTCAAAGCTGCCAAAAAAGGCTTCGCGCAGGCCAGGCAGCTCGATCGGGTGATAATCGGCGATCCCGGCCTGTTTCAGAATCACCGCCAGGGTTTCCCGCTGTCGCCCGGCATCACTGGAATAAAAACGGTCGAACTTCACCTCTTTTAAACCTTCGCCGAGATAACGGGCGACGCGGATACCGTCTTCCGTCAGCGGAGAATCGGCCCATCCCTGCACGCGGTCAAAGGTATTTAATAGCGTTTTCCCGTGTCGGGCAAAATAAATATTAATGCTGCCATCGTCTTTCATTTCCGCTGCTGAACAGGTTGCGGCACTGGCGATCATGATGATTGCGGTTAGCCATTTGTTCATTTTGTTCTCCTTTTTATTATTTTAAAGCCAAAAAAAAACCTACGTCAGCGACTCGGGTTGGGCATGTGTTGCACGATGCCGCCAGAGTATATGACGTAGGTTTTGCCTGTGTTGAAAACAGTAACAATCCAATGTGGCCGACTTTATCATGTTAGCGATGGAAAAACAGGCGGAATTTGTTTTTATATTAATAAATGTGATCGTTCGCATGCCCTGTGGTTTGTTACCAATAACATTCCAACCCCCCGCCAATATCGTCAAAAAGCAGCAGGGATAATTCGCAATGATTAGCTGTTGGGATTCAGGTGAAATATCATTTTTCAGCCTTTGTTTTTAGTGGGAATAGTTTGTTGTTATTGACCGTAGTCACATAATAAGCCTGCTGCCTCTGGATTATTCTGCCGATAGGGAGTATTTTTCCAACGTCCTGGGATTGTAACGGAATAACGGCAAAACCTAAGGGACCTGGCGCAAGTCAATTTGCGTGCAGGTCCCTTAGGTTTTTTTTTGCGCCAGATAAATATCTTGATACTGACTAAGGAGTGATCGTGAAAATCAACATCCTCGCCGCTGCGCTGCTCACCATGCTGACCGCCTCGACTCAGGCGGCGGAAAAACCGCTCAGAATCCTGCTGGTTAACGACGATGGCTGCCAGTCGGTTGGCACAACGTCGTTACAGGAAAAGCTGGCCGCCAAAGGGTATGACGTGTGGATGGTGGCGCCTGCGACCAACCAGAGCGGCATCGGCTCAGCGATAACCTTCAAACCGGGTAAAACGTTCGATGTTAAGAAAGTGGCTGACAAGCGCTACTGCTTCCCGGGCACGCCGGCGGATGCCGTGGATTTTGGCCTGTGGGGGGTGATGAAAGAGGCGGCGCCGGACCTGGTCATTTCTGGGGTGAATGATGGCCCCAATACCGGCATGGCGCAGGTGAACTCGGGCACCGTTAGCGCCGCGGCCCGCGCGCTGCGCTACGGTTTCCCGGCTATTGCGGCCAGCATCGGCTATCGCTTCACGGAAGAGGAGATGAAAAACAAATGGCCCAGCACGCATAAATACTGGCCCGATGCGGTGGATTACGTCGTGACCGTGGTGGATAAGCTGAACGCCACCCGCGAGCCGGGTGCCGCCTTATTACCCAAAGGGTCGGGGTTGAGTATCAACTATCCGCCGCTGCCGACAACGGAGATTAAAGGCGTCCATTACATCGACAATGAGCAGTTCCCTGTCCCGCAGATTAGCTATGAGCTACAGGCTGACGGCACGGCGAAGCAGGGCATGAACCCGGCGTCGCTGACGCCAACGACGGAGGATACCGACAGCGGCTGGTTAAATAAGGGCTACATCACTTACACCCTGTTTGACGGTTCGTGGAATGCGCCGCAGTTCCAGGCGCAGTATGAGAAATTACTGGGTCGTTAATACGGCGCTGAAGTTATAAAAGCGGGAGCCGTTCTGGCCCCCGCCTGGTATCAAGCCGATATCGCTTTCCGCGTCTGCCGGTGCCGGTACAGCCACATCAGTTTATACGCTGCCGGGATGATAAACAGCGACAGCAGCGGGGCGGTGATCATCCCGCCGATCATCGGGGCGGCGATGCGACTCATCACCTCCGATCCTGCGCCGGTGCCCCATAAGATGGGCAGCAGGCCGGCGATAATCACCGCCACGGTCATCGCCTTTGGCCGCACGCGCAGCACCGCCCCCTGATACAGCGCCTCGTCGAGCTTTTCGACGCTAAAGGTCTGCGGATTTTCCAGCGACGGGTGAGCTTCAATCGCGTGGCGCAGGTACATTAGCATCACCACGCCAAACTCCGCCGCCACCCCGGCCAGCGCAATAAACCCGGTGCCGGTGGCAACCGACAGATGGAACCCCATCCCGTACAGGAACCAGATACCGCCAACGAGGGCGAACGGTACGCTGGTAATGATCAGCAGTGCCTCGCCAAAGCGGCGGAACGCCAGGTAGAGCAGGACGAAGATGATCATCAGCGTCATCGGCACCATCAGCTTCAGCTTCTGATTGGCGCGTTCGAGCAGCTCAAACTGCCCGGAGTACGACACGCTGATCCCCGGTTTCATCTGCACCTGTTCGGCGATGGTTTTTTGCAGGTCATGAACCACGGAGACCATGTCGCGATCGCGGGCGTCGATGTAGATCCAGCTGGCCGGGCGGGCATTCTCGGTTTTCAGCATCGAAGGACCGGTCACCACCTTCACTTCAGCGACGTCACCGAGGGTGATTTGCTGCTTCATCGGGGTCAGGACTGGCAGCTGGCGCAGGGCGTCCGGGCTGTCGCGATAGCTTTGCGGGTAGCGGATGTTGATCGGATAACGCTCAACGCCTTCTACCGTTTCACCCACCATAGCGCCACCGATGGCCGACGACACAAACAGCTGAACGTCGCCTACGGTCATGCCATAGCGGGCCGCTTTTTCGCGGTTGATATCGATATTCAGATAGCGCCCGCCCACCAGGCGTTCTGCCAGCGCCGAGGTGACGCCCGGCACGGTTCGGGCGACCACTTCGATCCGCTTGGCGACCTCGTCGATATCGGAGAGCACCGTGCCGGAAACCTTAATGCCGATCGGGCTTTTGATCCCGGTGGAGAGCATATCGATGCGGTTACGAATCGGCGGTACCCACAGATTGGCCAGCCCCGGCAGCCGCACGGTCTTATCCAGCTCCTCAATAATCTTCTCCATGGTCATCCCCGGCCGCCACTGCGCCTGCGGCTTGAGCTGAATAGTGGTTTCGACCATTTCCAGCGGTGCGGAGTCGGTGGCGGTTTCTGCCTTACCAGTCTTGCCAAACACGCGGGCCACTTCCGGCACGGTCATGATCAGCTTATCGGTTTTTTGCAGCATATCCGCCGCCTGCGCGGCTGAGATCCCCGGCAGCGTCGAGGGCATATACAGCAGATCGCCTTCGTTGATCTGCGGTAAGAACTCGCCGCCGACCCGGTTAAGCGGCCAGATGATCGTCAGGATCGACAGCAGTGCAACCAGTAGCGTGGTTTTCGGCCAGTGCAGCACCTTCAGCAACAGCGGGTGATAAATGCGGATCAGAAAACGGTTGAGCGGATTACTGGTTTCCGCCGGGATCTTACCGCGGATCCAGAAGCCCATCAGGATCGGGATCACCACGATCGCCAGCAGCGCCGCACCCGCCATCGACCAGGTTTTGGTAAAGGCGAGGGGACCAAATAGCTTCCCTTCTTGTCCTTCGAGGGTAAAAATCGGGATAAACGACAGGGTAATAATCAGCAGGCTGATAAACAGCGCCGGGCCGACCTCCACCGAAGCGTCGGTGATGATTTTCCAGCGCGTGTCGTTGGCCAGTTTCTGCCCCGGGTTATGGTGCTCCCACTCTTCCAGCCGCTTATGGGCGTTTTCGATCATCACGATGGCGGCGTCAACCATCGCCCCTACGGCAATGGCGATACCGCCCAGCGACATGATGTTGGCGTTCAGTCCCTGAAAATGCATGACGATAAAGGCGATACAGAGACCAAGCGGCAGAGAGATAATCGCGACCAGCGCGGAGCGGATGTGCCACAGGAACAGCGCGCAGACCAGTGCTACGACGATAAACTCCTCCAGCAGCTTGCTGCTGAGGTTGTCGATCGCCCGGTCGATCAGCTGGCTGCGATCGTAGGTCGTCACGATTTCTACCCCTTCCGGCAGGCTGCTTTTCAGGGTCTCGAGCTTGTCTTTAACGGCGGAAATCACTTCGCGGGCGTTTTTGCCGGAGCGCAGGATCACCACGCCGCCGGCCACTTCGCCTTCACCGTTCAGTTCGGCAATGCCGCGGCGCATTTCCGGGCCCATTTGTACCCGCGCCACATCGCGCAAAAAGACCGGCACGCCGTTGTCGCCGGTTCTCAGCACGATATTATTGAAGTCATCCAGCGTCTGCAGGTAGCCGCTGGCGCGCACCATATACTCAGCTTCCGACAGCTCGACGGAGGAACCGCCCGTCTCCTGGTTGGAGGCATCCAGCGCGGATTTCACCGTCGACAGGCTGATGCCATACTGGGGCAGTTTCTGCGGGTCGACGACAATCTGATACTCTTTGACCACGCCGCCGACCGATGCCACTTCCGAGACATTGGGGATGGTTTTCAGCTCATATTTTAAAAACCAGTCTTGCAGCGAGCGCAGTTCGGCGAGGTCGTGTTTACCGCTGCGATCGACCAGCGCATATTCGAAGATCCAGCCCACGCCGGTTGCATCCGGTCCCATTTCGGCGCTGACGCCCGCCGGCAGTTTACCCTGCACCTGATTGAGATATTCCAGTACCCGGGAGCGCGCCCAGTAGGGGTCGGTGCCATCCTCAAAAATGACGTACACATAGGAGTCGCCAAACTGCGAGAAGCCGCGTACCGTTTTGGCTCCTGGCACCGACAGCATGGTGGTGGTCAGCGGCCAGGTGACCTGATTTTCGACGATTTGCGGCGCCTGCCCCGGATAGCTGGTTTTAACGATAACCTGTACATCCGAGAGATCCGGCAGAGCATCGACCGGCGTATGGACGATGGTCCACGCGCCCCAGAGGCTGAGAAACAGCGCGCCCATCATCACCAGAAAGCGGTTGGCCACCGAGCGACGGATTATCCATTCAATCATTTGTCATCTCCTCAGTGGGCGTGCGCTGTGGGTGTCGGTAGCGCGGCAGGCGTCTGCGCGCGCATCCTGTCCAGCGCGCCGGAAATATTGGCTTCCGAATCAATCAGGAACAGACCGCTGGAGACCACCTTTTCGCCTTCGCTGAGGCCGGCGCTGACCGCCGTGACGTCGCCGGATTGCTGGAATACGTCGATACGTTTCGGGACAAAACGCCCGTCGTTGTCAACCGTGATCACCCGCTGCTCCGTACCGGTATCGATCAGCGCTTTTGACGGAATCAAGAGCATCGGCTGGCTTTGGGTGTTCAACCGCAGCCAGGCGTTCATCCCCGGTTTGAGCATCTCGTCGGGGTTATCCACCTGCAGGCGCAGCTGTAGCGTGCGGGTCGTGGCATCGGCGCTGGGCAGAATCGTCCATTTGCTGATGGTGAAGGTTTTCCCCGGCCAGGCGGGAACGGAAATCGTCAACTGCGAGCTGTCTTTAAGCAGCCAGGCAATAGATTCCGGTACCGCGGCGCCGATCCACACCGGATCCATTCCCTGAATTTTCGCCACCACGTTATCCTTGGTGATGTTCATCCCGCTGCGCAAATCAAAGGCGGTGATAACGCCATCGATCGGGGCTTTGAGGGTGAAGCGGGTCTGAATTTTACGCGTCGCTTTTAAGCGGCGAATATCCTCTTCCGGCATACCGGCGAGGCGCAGACGCTCGAGGATCCCCTCCACCTGGGTGGCGGTTCCGCCGGTATCCCGCAGCAGCAGATATTCGCTCTGGGCTTCGACCCAGTCCGGAATGGTCAGATCGACCAGCGGCGTGCCCTGGCGAATTTTATCGCCAACGGTCAGGGGATATACTTTCTCGATAAATCCCGCCGAGCGCGCCTGCACAATCACAAACTGATATTCGTTAAAACTGACGCTCGCCGGCAGCAGCTGCTCGAAATGCAGCGGGCCACGGCGAACGGGTTCGGTTTTCAGCCCCAGGTTTTGGGTCTGCGTGGGATCGATACGCACGCCGGGTGTAGACGGGGAGGCTCCCTCTTCGTCGGCATACTTCGCCACCAGGTCCATATCCATAAACGGTGATTTTCCCGGTTTATCAAAGCGCGTATTAGGGTACATCGGGTCATACCAGAACAGCACTTTACGGGCCTCTTTTGTACCGGTCGGTGCCGCGCTGTCCGCGGCGGTTGGTGGCGAGAACCAGGCGTACAGGCTTGCGGAGATCATGCCGCCAATAAGCATACTGCCGATAATCAGCGCGCTGTTTTTGAGGGTTAACGAGGCCATATCTGTGTCCATTCCGGTGTTATTGGGAAGCTATCTCCGTGGGCGTTACTGTGCGAGATGGATATCCTGTAATAAGGAGAGATTGCCCTGCTGAATAAAGGTAAAGGCGACTTTGCTGCCGGCTTTAATGTCGTTGAGCGGCGTTTGCGGGGTAAAGGTGAAACGCATGGTCATCGGTGGCCAGTTCACCGCCGGAATCGCATCATGGGCGATGGTGACTTTTTTGCTTTCCATATCAATGGATTTAACCTCGCCGGTGGCGCTGATGGCCGGCGTTTGTTGCGCGGCGGGCGCGGCGTTCATCATTTCGCCATGCTGATGTTCGTTGGCCTGCGCGCCGAACATCACCGTAGAAAGCAGGCCGAAAATGAGGGTTTTAGTAAGGTGATTCATCATTCATGCTCCTGAAAGTAAATGAGGGGTTATTCCATCCAGCCGCCACCCAGGGCGGTGAATAGCTTGATTTCGTTGACCTGACGGGCGTAGTTGAGGTCCAGCAGGGTTTGTTGCGTGGTGAAGAGCGAACGCTCGGCATCCAGCACTTCGATATAGCTCACCGCGCCGTGCTGATAGAGCGCTCTGGCTCGCTGCCGGGTCGTCTGCAGCGAAGCGAGGTAGCGTTGCTGAGCGCTGATTTGGTCTGCCAGGCTCTGGCGCAGGGCCAGCGCATCGGCGACCTCTTTGAAGGCGGCCTGAATTTTTTGCTCATAATTCACCACCGACTGCTGCTGGCGGATTTCCGCTAAATCGAGGTTGGCCTGATTGCGCCCGGCATTAAAAATCGGCAGTTCGATTTTGGGGACGAAATTCCACATCCCGCTGGCGGGATTAAATAAGCTCGACAGATCTGCGCTGCTGCCGGATACCGAGCTGGTTAAGGTTATCGACGGGAAAAAGGCCGCGCGCGCGGCGCCGATATTGGCGTTCGCGGCGCGTAAACCGTGCTCGGCTTCTAAAATGTCCGGGCGCTGCAGCAGGATCTGCGAAGAGAGCGCCGGCGGCAAGGCGACGCCGTTGATATCAAGGAGGCTGCTGGCCGCGTCATCAGGCAGATGCTGGTAGCTCCCCAGCAGCAGCTGCAGAGCGTTGTTGGCCTGCGCGAGTTCGCCTTCACGTTTGGCAATATCGGCACGGGTGCTTTCGATGACCCCGCGGGCCTGCTCCAGCGCCAGGACATTGGTGCTGCCGGTCAACAGCTGTTTCTCGACAAAGGCGTAGGAACGCTGGTAGTTCTGCAACGTCTCCTTCGCCACCTGCAGCTGAGCCCAGGCCAGGCGCTGGTTGAAATAGCTCTGCGAGACATTCGAGACTAATAGAATATGAACCGCCCGGCGGGCTTCCTCGCTGGCGAAATAGTTTTGCCTGTCCGCCTCGCTTAAGTTTTTCAGACGGCCGAAGAAATCGAGATCAAAGCTGAGGTTAAGCCCGGCCTGATAGTCGCTGGCGGTGGTGGTGTCACCTTTGAGTTTGCCGCTCCAGGTGGTGCTGGCGGCGCTATCAAGTTGCGGGTAGCGATCGGCGTCGGTGACGCCATATTGCGCTCTTGCCTCCTGGACTTTGAGCGTTGCCATGCGCAAATCCCGGTTGTTCAGCAGCGCTTCGCCAATTAGCGACTTCACCTGCGGGTCGACGAAAAATGTCCGCCAGCCGCTATCCTGATAATTTACCGGCATCGTGACCAGTTTGTTCTGGCTGCGTGAGAACTGCTGCGGCACCGGCGAGGTTGGCTGCTGGTACTCCGGAGCTAAAGAGAGGCAGCCGGTCAGAACAAAAGTCACGCTGAGCGTGATGAGCTTTAATTTGCGCATAGGGCAGGACGTTTTCGACGACGAATGAATGACGGGTACTGTACAAAACGGCCTCTGTTCGATGCGTGACAGGAAAATGACAAAGCTGTCATTTACCTGAGAATTCATTGCTATCCGGTTTGGCTCCACTAGAATTGGAAACCCGCACAAAAGGCGCGTGAAGGAGCATGTCATGAAGATTTTGATCGTCGAAGATGAGAAAAAAACCGGGGAGTACCTGACCAAAGGGCTAACGGAGTCCGGTTTTGTCGTCGACCTGGCCGATAATGGTCTGAACGGCTATCACCTGGCGATGACCGGCGATTATGACCTGTTGATTCTCGATATTATGCTGCCCGATGTGAATGGCTGGGATATTGTCAGAATGCTGCGCGCCGCCAATAAAGGGGTGCCCGTCCTGCTGCTGACGGCTCTGGGCACCGTTGAGCATCGGGTCAAGGGACTGGAGCTGGGCGCGGACGACTATCTGGTGAAGCCCTTTGCCTTTGCCGAGCTGCTGGCGCGGGTCAGAACCTTGCTGCGCCGCGGTGCGTCGACCATGGTTGAAAGCCAGTTTCAGGCGGCGGATCTGTTCGTCGATCTGGTGAGCCGTAAAGTGACCCGCGGCGGAACGCGTATCACCCTGACCAGCAAAGAGTTCACGCTGCTGGAGTTCTTTCTGCGTCATCAGGGAGAAGTCCTGCCCCGGTCGCTGATTGCATCCCAGGTCTGGGACATGAACTTTGATAGCGATACCAATGCCATCGACGTGGCGGTCAAACGGCTGCGGGCTAAAATCGATAATGACTTTGAACCGAAGCTTATCCAGACCGTGCGCGGCGTGGGCTATATGCTCGAGGTCCCGGATGTTGAGTAAGTGGTTTCCGCGGCCCTTTTCGCTGGCTTCGCGGCTGACTTTTTTTATCAGCCTGGCCACGATCGTGGCGTTCTTTGCCTTCACCTGGATAATGATCCATTCGGTAAAAGCGCACTTTGAGGAGCGTGACGTTCACGACTTAAAGCAGCTCGCGACAACGCTTGAAACGGTGCTAAACCACGGCGACTATCCGCAGGCCCAGCGCCTGGACATCGTGAAAAACGTCATTGATGGCTACGCCAACGTCTTTATCTGCCTCGATGATGCTAACGGACAGACGCTTTTCCAGTCGCCGAATGGCCCGGATCTGAGCCATATCATGAACACCCCCGGGCTGGTGGCTCGCCTGCAGGACGGGAGTGTGATCTCGTGGAGCGATCCGCATCCGCGGGCGATGACGCATGATAACCATCAACTGCAAAGCAGCGCCTGGCGGCTGATTATGCTGCCGCTCGGCAAAACGGCGGAGGGCAAACCGGCTTATTACCTGCTGATGGCGTTATCGATTGATTTCCACCTGCACTATATTAACGAACTGAAGGCGAAACTGATTTCGGCGGCGTCGGTGATCAGCATTCTTATCATCTTTATTGTGCTGTTCGTGGTTTATCAAGGACACAAACCGATCCGCCAGGTCAGCCGGCAGATCCAAAACATCACGTCCAAAGATCTCGACGTACGGTTAAATCCCGGGAGTGTTCCGGTGGAGCTGGAGCGGCTGGTGATTTCGTTTAACCATATGCTGGAACGTATTGAAGATGTCTTCACTCGCCAGTCCAACTTTTCTGCCGATATTGCCCATGAGATCCGCACGCCGATTACCAACCTGGTGACGCAAACGGAAATCGCCCTCAGTCAGACCCGCAGCCAGAAAGAGCTGGAAGATGTGCTGTACTCCAGCCTGGAAGAGTTTTCGCGGATGTCGCGGATGGTGAGCGATATGCTGTTTCTGGCGCAGGCGGATAATAATCAGCTGATCCCCGAGCAGAAAACCCTGAACCTGGCCGATGAGGTCAATAAAGTGTTCGACTTCTTTGAAGCCTGGGCGGAGGAGAAAGAGGTGACGCTGCGTTTTACGGGAAATGCATGCTGGGTGAACGGCGACCCGCTGATGCTGCGGCGGGCAATCAGCAACCTGCTGTCGAACGCCATTCGCTACACGCCGGGTCAGCAGGCGGTGACGATTCAGGTCAGCGAAAGCGCCGGGCAGGCGAAGCTGGTGGTGGAAAATCCGGGGGCGCCGATTGCGCCTGAGCACTTGCCTCGGCTGTTCGACCGTTTTTATCGCGTCGATCCTTCCCGGCAGCGTAAAGGTGAGGGGAGCGGTATTGGCCTTGCGATCGTGAAGTCTATTGTCACCGCGCATCACGGCAGCGTGGTGGTGGAGTCCGATAGCCGCTCAACGCGCTTTATCCTGACCTTGCCAAAACAGATGCCATAAACGGCGAAAGCCTGGCAAAACCAGGCTTTCGGGTAGACCCGTGCGGGGCAGCGGGATTACTCTTCGAAGTACCAGTAGCCCTGATTGATCAGGCGGACGAGTTCCGCCACAAATGCCGGATTCTGTAGCGCTTCGCCCAGCTCGCCCTGACCCACAGTGGTATACCGGCACAGAGCGTCCAGCGCATTCGCGTCGGTTGTTTCCAGCTGCTCGCTGTTGACAAAGAAGCTGTCGCCGATATGCAGAACTCGTAGTCCGCTCAGGCGGCACAGCTTTTCACCCCCCGTCAGCGCATCCACAACGTCCTCTTCAGTATACGGCGGTTCGGCCGGGGCAATGTCCAGCTCATGGCGCGGGGTGGTCGCAAAGCGGCCGAACCACTGCTTAAAGTCTTCCGGTTGCTTAATCATGTCGATCATCATCGACTGCAAGCGCTCGAGCTCATACTCTTCCACGCGGCCGGGATGCTCACGGCAGGTGAGGTCCGGATCGCTGTAGTGCTCGCCGCCGAGATCGTTTTCCAGCGCGTAATCGGCAAAGCTACTGATGAGATCGCGACCATTAGGACCCCGGAAGCCGACGGAGTAGTTCAGCGCGGTTTCGTGGGTAACGCCATCGTGCGGGAATCCCGGCGGGATATAGAGGATATCGCCTGGCGCCAGATCTTCATCAATGATTGGCGGGAAAGGATCGACATGCAGCAGCGCCGGGTGCGGACAGAACTGGCGCATTGGCAGCTTGTCGCCCACGCGCCAGCGACGGCTGCCCATTCCCTGAATAATAAAGACATCATACTGATCGATATGCGGGCCAACGCCGCCGCCGGGGACGGAGAAGGAGATCATCAGATCGTCGAGGCGCCAGTCCGGCAGAACGCGGAAGGGACGTACCAACTCAGCAGCCGGCATATGCCAGTGGTTTACCGCCTGCGCCAGCAGAGACCAGCCGCTCTCGCCCAGGCCGTCAAAATGTTCAAACGGTCCGTTGCTCGCCTGCCAACGGTCGTTAACCAGGCTCACCAGGCGACTGTCGACTTCTGGTTCCATGGCCAGACCGGCCAGCTCATCCGGCGTAATCGGATCGACGAAGTCCGGGAAAGCATTCTTTAATACCACCGGCTGCTTTTGCCAGTACTTCTCTAAAAACTCGGGCCAGTTGATGTTCAGTTGATAAGCCATAGGTTCACACCAGTAATGTAGAAACGGGCCTGATTATAGAAAGGAGTCGGCCAGCGGCGCTTTGTCATGAGTCAATACAGCCGCTTAATTCGCCATCTGCGACGGTACGCGGTGAGAGGAGTAAAGAAAGAGAGGTGGAAAAATGGCGATGACCCATACCGCGCGCGCTTTTTTACACCGAGCAGGATTTGGCCTTGTTACCGCTGTAAGCCGCGTGGATACTGGGTTTCTCCGTTTCAGGGCCACCGGGGAGAAAACGAGAAAGTTCAAATAATGAGCGTTTGATAAGTTTTTTGTATTTTAAGGCTTGCCATGCAAACAAAACTCCCTATAATGCGCTCCCACTGACACGGCAAACGTGAACGAGTTCACAGATTAAGCCGGGTCGGCAGAGAAAAAATTCTGAAATTCAGGGTTGACTCTGAAAGAGGAAAGCGTAATATACGCCACCTCGCGACAGAGCGCTCAGCGCCGTCGCACTGCTCTTTAACAATTTATCAGACAATCTGTGTGGGCACTCAAAGTGACATGGATTCTTAACGTCCTCGGACGAAAAATGAATACCAAGTCTCTGAGTGAACACGTAATTCATTACGAAGTTTAATTCACGAGCATCAAACTTAAATTGAAGAGTTTGATCATGGCTCAGATTGAACGCTGGCGGCAGGCCTAACACATGCAAGTCGAGCGGTAGCACAGAGAGCTTGCTCTCGGGTGACGAGCGGCGGACGGGTGAGTAATGTCTGGGAAACTGCCTGATGGAGGGGGATAACTACTGGAAACGGTAGCTAATACCGCATAACGTCGCAAGACCAAAGTGGGGGACCTTCGGGCCTCATGCCATCAGATGTGCCCAGATGGGATTAGCTAGTAGGTGGGGTAATGGCTCACCTAGGCGACGATCCCTAGCTGGTCTGAGAGGATGACCAGCCACACTGGAACTGAGACACGGTCCAGACTCCTACGGGAGGCAGCAGTGGGGAATATTGCACAATGGGCGCAAGCCTGATGCAGCCATGCCGCGTGTATGAAGAAGGCCTTCGGGTTGTAAAGTACTTTCAGCGAGGAGGAAGGCATTAAGGTTAATAACCTTGATGATTGACGTTACTCGCAGAAGAAGCACCGGCTAACTCCGTGCCAGCAGCCGCGGTAATACGGAGGGTGCAAGCGTTAATCGGAATTACTGGGCGTAAAGCGCACGCAGGCGGTCTGTCAAGTCGGATGTGAAATCCCCGGGCTCAACCTGGGAACTGCATCCGAAACTGGCAGGCTAGAGTCTTGTAGAGGGGGGTAGAATTCCAGGTGTAGCGGTGAAATGCGTAGAGATCTGGAGGAATACCGGTGGCGAAGGCGGCCCCCTGGACAAAGACTGACGCTCAGGTGCGAAAGCGTGGGGAGCAAACAGGATTAGATACCCTGGTAGTCCACGCTGTAAACGATGTCGACTTGGAGGTTGTTCCCTTGAGGAGTGGCTTCCGGAGCTAACGCGTTAAGTCGACCGCCTGGGGAGTACGGCCGCAAGGTTAAAACTCAAATGAATTGACGGGGGCCCGCACAAGCGGTGGAGCATGTGGTTTAATTCGATGCAACGCGAAGAACCTTACCTACTCTTGACATCCAGAGAACTTAGCAGAGATGCTTTGGTGCCTTCGGGAACTCTGAGACAGGTGCTGCATGGCTGTCGTCAGCTCGTGTTGTGAAATGTTGGGTTAAGTCCCGCAACGAGCGCAACCCTTATCCTTTGTTGCCAGCGATTCGGTCGGGAACTCAAAGGAGACTGCCAGTGATAAACTGGAGGAAGGTGGGGATGACGTCAAGTCATCATGGCCCTTACGAGTAGGGCTACACACGTGCTACAATGGCATATACAAAGAGAAGCGACCTCGCGAGAGCAAGCGGACCTCATAAAGTATGTCGTAGTCCGGATTGGAGTCTGCAACTCGACTCCATGAAGTCGGAATCGCTAGTAATCGTAGATCAGAATGCTACGGTGAATACGTTCCCGGGCCTTGTACACACCGCCCGTCACACCATGGGAGTGGGTTGCAAAAGAAGTAGGTAGCTTAACCTTCGGGAGGGCGCTTACCACTTTGTGATTCATGACTGGGGTGAAGTCGTAACAAGGTAACCGTAGGGGAACCTGCGGTTGGATCACCTCCTTACCTGAAAGAACCTGCCTTTGTAGTGCTCACACAGATTGTCTGATGAAAAGTAAATAGCAAGGCGTCTTGCGATTGAGACTTCAGTGTCCCCTTCGTCTAGAGGCCCAGGACACCGCCCTTTCACGGCGGTAACAGGGGTTCGAATCCCCTAGGGGACGCCACTTGCTGGTTCGTGAGTGAAAGTCGCCGACCTCCATATCTCAAAACTGATTCTCAGGAATCACGTTTGAGATATTTGCTCTTTAAAAATCTGGATCAAGCTGAAAATTGAAACGACACACTGTTTCCTTTCTCCGTAATAAGAGAGGAAAAAGCGGTGTGTTCGAGTCTCTCAAATTTTCGCAACGCGGACTGTTTTACGAAACAGTTTCGGGTTGTGAGGTTAAGCGACTAAGCGTACACGGTGGATGCCCTGGCAGTCAGAGGCGATGAAGGACGTGCTAATCTGCGATAAGCGTCGGTAAGGTGATATGAACCGTTATAACCGGCGATTTCCGAATGGGGAAACCCAGTGCAATTCGTTGCACTATCGTTAAGTGAATACATAGCTTAACGAAGCGAACCGGGGGAACTGAAACATCTAAGTACCCCGAGGAAAAGAAATCAACCGAGATTCCCCCAGTAGCGGCGAGCGAACGGGGAGCAGCCCAGAGTCTGAATCAGCGCGTGTGTTAGTGGAACGGTCTGGAAAGTCCGGCGGTACAGGGTGATAGCCCCGTACACTAAAATGCACACGTTGTGAACTCGAAGAGTAGGGCGGGACACGTGGTATCCTGTCTGAATATGGGGGGACCATCCTCCAAGGCTAAATACTCCTGACTGACCGATAGTGAACCAGTACCGTGAGGGAAAGGCGAAAAGAACCCCGGCGAGGGGAGTGAAAAAGAACCTGAAACCGTGTACGTACAAGCAGTGGGAGCCTACTTGTTAGGTGACTGCGTACCTTTTGTATAATGGGTCAGCGACTTATATTCTGTAGCAAGGTTAACCGTATAGGGGAGCCGCAGGGAAACCGAGTCTTAACTGGGCGTTAAGTTGCAGGGTATAGACCCGAAACCCGGTGATCTAGCCATGGGCAGGTTGAAGGTTGGGTAACACTAACTGGAGGACCGAACCGACTAATGTTGAAAAATTAGCGGATGACTTGTGGCTGGGGGTGAAAGGCCAATCAAACCGGGAGATAGCTGGTTCTCCCCGAAAGCTATTTAGGTAGCGCCTCGTGAACTCATCTTCGGGGGTAGAGCACTGTTTCGGCTAGGGGGTCATCCCGACTTACCAACCCGATGCAAACTACGAATACCGAAGAATGTTATCACGGGAGACACACGGCGGGTGCTAACGTCCGTCGTGAAGAGGGAAACAACCCAGACCGCCAGCTAAGGTCCCAAAGTCATGGTTAAGTGGGAAACGATGTGGGAAGGCACAGACAGCCAGGATGTTGGCTTAGAAGCAGCCATCATTTAAAGAAAGCGTAATAGCTCACTGGTCGAGTCGGCCTGCGCGGAAGATGTAACGGGGCTAAACCATGCACCGAAGCTGCGGCAGCGACACTATGTGTTGTTGGGTAGGGGAGCGTTCTGTAAGCCGTTGAAGGTGGCCTGTGAGGGTTGCTGGAGGTATCAGAAGTGCGAATGCTGACATAAGTAACGATAAAGCGGGTGAAAAGCCCGCTCGCCGGAAGACCAAGGGTTCCTGTCCAACGTTAATCGGGGCAGGGTGAGTCGACCCCTAAGGCGAGGCCGAAAGGCGTAGTCGATGGGAAACAGGTTAATATTCCTGTACTCGGTGTTACTGCGAAGGGGGGACGGAGAAGGCTATGTTAGCCGGGCGACGGTTGTCCCGGTTTAAGCATGTAGGCGGAACGATTAGGTAAATCCGGTCGTTTATTCAACGCTGAGGTGTGATGACGAGGCACTACGGTGCTGAAGTAACAAATGCCCTGCTTCCAGGAAAAGCCTCTAAGCATCAGGTAACAACGAATCGTACCCCAAACCGACACAGGTGGTCAGGTAGAGAATACCAAGGCGCTTGAGAGAACTCGGGTGAAGGAACTAGGCAAAATGGTGCCGTAACTTCGGGAGAAGGCACGCTGATGGTAGGTGAAGTGACTTGCTCATGGAGCCGAAATCAGTCGAAGATACCAGCTGGCTGCAACTGTTTATTAAAAACACAGCACTGTGCAAACACGAAAGTGGACGTATACGGTGTGACGCCTGCCCGGTGCCGGAAGGTTAATTGATGGGGTTATCCGTAAGGAGAAGCTCTTGATCGAAGCCCCGGTAAACGGCGGCCGTAACTATAACGGTCCTAAGGTAGCGAAATTCCTTGTCGGGTAAGTTCCGACCTGCACGAATGGCGTAATGATGGCCAGGCTGTCTCCACCCGAGACTCAGTGAAATTGAACTCGCTGTGAAGATGCAGTGTACCCGCGGCAAGACGGAAAGACCCCGTGAACCTTTACTATAGCTTGACACTGAACATTGAGCCTTGATGTGTAGGATAGGTGGGAGGCTTTGAAGTGTGGACGCCAGTCTGCATGGAGCCAACCTTGAAATACCACCCTTTAATGTTTGATGTTCTAACGTAGACCCGTGATCCGGGTTGCGGACAGTGTCTGGTGGGTAGTTTGACTGGGGCGGTCTCCTCCCAAAGAGTAACGGAGGAGCACGAAGGTTAGCTAATCCTGGTCGGACATCAGGAGGTTAGTGCAATGGCATAAGCTAGCTTGACTGCGAGCGTGACGGCGCGAGCAGGTGCGAAAGCAGGTCATAGTGATCCGGTGGTTCTGAATGGAAGGGCCATCGCTCAACGGATAAAAGGTACTCCGGGGATAACAGGCTGATACCGCCCAAGAGTTCATATCGACGGCGGTGTTTGGCACCTCGATGTCGGCTCATCACATCCTGGGGCTGAAGTAGGTCCCAAGGGTATGGCTGTTCGCCATTTAAAGTGGTACGCGAGCTGGGTTTAGAACGTCGTGAGACAGTTCGGTCCCTATCTGCCGTGGGCGCTGGAGAATTGAGGGGGGCTGCTCCTAGTACGAGAGGACCGGAGTGGACGCATCACTGGTGTTCGGGTTGTCATGCCAATGGCATTGCCCGGTAGCTAAATGCGGAAAAGATAAGTGCTGAAAGCATCTAAGCACGAAACTTGCCCCGAGATGAGTTCTCCCTGACTCCTTGAGAGTCCTGAAGGAACGTTGAAGACGACGACGTTGATAGGTCGGGTGTGTAAGCGTAGCGATACGTTGAGCTAACCGATACTAATGAACCGTGAGGCTTAACCTTACAACGCCGAAGCTGTTTTGGCGAAGAGACGAAATGTTCAGCTTGATTACAGATTAAATCATCGCGCAGGAATGCGGGGTGAAACAGAATTTGCCTGGCGGCGATAGCGCGGTGGTCCCACCTGACCCCATGCCGAACTCAGAAGTGAAACGCCGTAGCGCCGATGGTAGTGTGGGGTCTCCCCATGTGAGAGTAGGGAACTGCCAGGCATCAAATAAAACAAAAGGCTCAGTCGAAAGACTGGGCCTTTTGTTTTATCTGTTGTTTGTCGGAGAGTGACTCTTTGAGCAGGACAAATCCGCCGGGAGCGGATTTGAACGTTGCGAAGCAACGGCCCGAAGGGGGGCGGAAAGCCCGCCATAAACGGCCAGGCATCAAATCAGTCAGAAGCCCGTCCTCACCGACGGGCTTTTTGCGTTTTTGTCGGTACACAATCTGGCCTGACAGACAGGTGCGATCGGGCATCCCGGACAGATGTCACGCGTAACCCCCCTTCAGGATGGTGAAACAGGCGTCATACCTCACTCAGGCACTGCGCAACGAGAGATTCACTGCAACGCTCATCTTTTATTCTGCGAAAATACTGCTTTTCATCTCTCGTGGTGCAGAATATATCCCGCTTCTCTTTATGACGCTTTATTTATTAATATTAAATATTATTTCCTGAGTTTGTTATTGTCGTAATAAATAAATCCAAAAATCCATATTTATATTTAAAAGTATTTGATTGATTTATATTTTTAATTTTAATCATTATTTATCAATATATTAAAATAGTTTGTTTGTATTTAACGACATGTGCTGTTGTAACTGGACTTTCGAGGGAAAATGTTTTAGTGTCATTAACAGTTTGTTAACTCGATCGAGTTCGTGTCACTGTAATATCGATATAATGTAGCGCGTACGATCAGTATTAATGCTATCCCGATGTCGCTGAGATCCTCCTCTACTCCACGCAGTCTCATGGGTGTGGCATCAATGTTATCGAGCGACACGATGAGAATATAAATGAAGATCCTTTTAAAATGGTCGCCTGTGCGACGGTTCATCCGTTACCTGCAGGAACGCTTCACCTTTTTGGTTCTGCTGTGCTGGCCGGCGATTATCTGGGTTGCTTGCCGGGTGTGCGTCTGGGCCGTTGACAGCGCAATGCTGCTGATGGGGAAACCGGTAAGCGAATCCTTTACCGTCTACCTGCAGCCGCTGATGACGTTCAGCGCGTTAGTGCGTATTTCGCTGAGCTGGGTGGTTCTGCTCTTTATCCTGTTCAGCATGGCGATGGGTTTTACCTGGCTGCTACGTCGCGTGATAAACCGCAAGCACTAACCTCGTCCCTTATCGCCGGTGGCCGTCACCTGACGTACGGCCACCGCGCATCACTCATGCCATTGTGCCAATCGTTTTACGAAAACGTAGCAGTGCAATAGTAAAGAACACGCCGCCGATGGCCATCAGGGTTAAAAACTGCGGCCAGACGATAGCAAAGTCAGCTCCCCGATACAGAATCGCCTGCGCCAGGCTGACAAAATGCGTGGTCGGCATGGTTAACATAATATCCTGCACCGCCTGCGGCATGCTTTCCCGCGGGGTCGACCCACCAGACAGCATCTGCAGCGGCAGCAGCACCAGAATCATCAGCAGCCCCAGCTGCGGCATCGAGCGAGCCAGCGTTCCCATAAAGATACCGATTGAGGTGGTGGCAAACAGGCTCAGGGCCACGCCCAGCATAAACAGCGGGATGGAGCCTTCAATCGGCACCTGTAGCACCCCCTGGACCATGAGCAGCAGCGACAGCCCGGAAACAACCAGGACCACCAGTCCCATCGACCAGATTTTTGCCAGCATAATTTCGAATGGCGTGACCGGCATGACCAGCAGGTGTTCGATTGTCCCGTGCTCGCGCTCGCGGATCAGCGCCGAGCCGGTCAGCACGATGGCCAGCAGGGTGATGTTATTGATGATGGCCATGACCGCGCCAAAACGCTCCTGTTCGAGATTGGGGTTAAAGCGCATGCGCACCGCCAGCTCGACCGGCAGGGTATCATTACCCCGGTAGCGAGCCACGAAGCTGTTCACCTCCCCGCTAATGATATTCTGGATATAGCCATTGCCGGTAAACGCCTGACTCATACGCGTGGCATCGACGTTCACCTGAATTTCCGGCTGCCGTCCGGCGAGCACATCACGCTGAAAGTTGGGCGGAATATTAATGGCAAAAGTATAGTTCCCGGCATCCAGCCCGGCATCCATCTCATCTTCATTGATCAGCTCAGGCGGTAAAAACCACGGCCGATAAAAGCCGTTGATAATACGCGAAGAGAGCTGCGATTTATCCATATCGGCAATCGCGACAGGCGCCAGATGCAGCGACCCCGGCATCACGGTCGCTGAGGAATAGACCGACACGGTAAAGGCGAACAGGATTAAGGTCAGCATCGCCTTATCGCCGAGCAGGCTGCGCAGCTCTTTGACGCCGAGATTATAAATATTGCGTAATCCGCGCATCATCCCTCCTGTTTTTTCAGCAGCCACACGCTGAGGCCGAGCACCAGCGGGATGGCAATCAGCAGCGGTATAAAGGACGCCCACAGATCGGTCAGGCTCAGGGCTTTTGAGAATGTGCCGCGGGCAATGGTCAGGAAGTGGCTGGTCGGGTAAATCTGCCCAATCCAGCGCCCTGGCCCCTCCAGCGAAGCGACCGGGTCAATCATGCCGGAAAACTGCGTGGCCGGTATCAGCGTAATAATGGCGGTGCCGAAGATGGCCGCAATCTGGCTTTTCATAAAGGTCGAGATCAGCAGCCCCAACCCGGTGGCGATGGTGACATAGAGCAGCGCCGCCAGCGTCAGGGTCAGAAAACTGCCCTTATGCGCCACGCCAAACACCACGACTGACAGCGCGCACAGCAGGAGGAAGTTAAACATACCCAGCGCGATATACGGCAGCTGCTTGCCCAGTAAAAACTCGCTGCGGGTCGTCGGCGTGACGTACAGATTGATGATTGAACCAAGCTCTTTTTCACGGACCACGCTCAGCGCGCTGAGCATCGCTGGGATCATCATCAACAGCAGCGGGATCACCGCCGGAACAATGGCCGGCAGGCTTTTCACGTCCGGGTTATAGCGATAGCGCGTCTCAATGGATATCAGCGACGTATCGCGACCGGGCGTCGCCTGCCGTCCGGCCATCTCCTGCAGCCAGGCCAGATGCATCGCCTGGACGTAGCCGCGTACCGTCTCAGCCCGGTTAGGCATCGCGCCGTCCACCCAGACGCCAATTTTTACCGGCGTACCGCGGGCAATATTGCGGCCGAAATCAGGTGGAATTTCAATGGCGACGGCCAGTTCGCCGTTGCGCATCCGCCTGTCCAGTTGGTCATAGCTCTGCAGCGGCGGTTGCTCAATGAAGTAGCGCGAACCGGCGATATTCTGCGACCAGCCCTGACTGCTGAGAGTCTGGTCGCGATCGAGGACCGCGAAGCGCAGATCTTCCACATCCATACTAATGCCATATCCCATGATGAACATCAGAATCACGGTACCCAACAGCGCCAGAGTCGAACGTACCGGATCGCGCCGCAGCTCCAGCGCTTCACGTCGGCTGTAGCTAAACAGTCGGCGCAGGCTGAACGCCTGGCGCGGGGCCGTCGTTCCGGCGGGAGAGCTAACCGGCGGGGCGGGCGGTATTTGTTCGACGGGCCGCTGGGCATCCTGTAGCCAGGCGATAAACGCCTCTTCAAGGTTCGCCGCGCCGCGCTGCGCAACCAGCGCCTGCGGCGTGTCGCTGGCCAGTACCTTCCCGGCGTGCATTAGCGAAATGCGATCGCAGCGCTCGGCTTCATTCATAAAGTGGGTCGAGATAAAAATCGTTACCCGATCCTGACGGGCGAGATCGACCATCAGCTGCCAGAACATATCCCTGGCGACCGGATCGACGCCGGAAGTCGGTTCATCAAGGATCAGCATTTCCGGACGATGGATCACCGCCACGGCAAGCGAAAGGCGCTGACGAATGCCTAACGGCAGAGAGGCGGGCAGCGCATCTTCGACCTCCGTTAACATAAAACGCTGGCTCATTTCCGCCACCCGAGCGGGGATCTCGGCATCCGGAATGTGAAATAAACGGGCGTGCAGTTCGAGGTTCTGCCTGACGGTCAATTCGCTGTAGAGGGAGAACGCCTGCGACATATAGCCGACGCGGCGACGGGTTTCGATATCCCTGGGATTGACCGGCTGACCAAATAGCCAGGCTTCGCCTTCGCTGGCGGGCAGCAGGCCGGTCAGCATTTTCATGGTGGTTGATTTACCGCAACCGTTCGAACCGAGGAAACCAAAAATCTCGCCGCGCGCGATGCGGAAGTTCACGTGATCGACCGCCACGAAGTTGCCGAAGCGCATGGTCAGGCCGCGGGCTTCAATCGCGATGTCATTTTCCTGGGCGTTACGCGGCGCAATGATCACCTCTTTATGCGCCTTGCGCTGGGCTTCCGGCAGCAGGGCGATAAACGCCTGCTCCAGGGTCTGACTGTGGGTTTGCGCTTTAAGTTCTTCGGCACTGCCGGTTGCCAGTACTTCCCCCGCGTTCATGGCTACCAGCCAGTCGAAGCGTTCCGCCTCTTCCATATAGGCCGTAGCGACCAGTACGCTCATCTCCGGCTGGCGCTGGCGGATGCTGTTAATCAGCTCCCAGAACTGGGCGCGAGAAAGCGGGTCAACGCCGGTCGTCGGTTCATCAAGGATCAACAGCTGCGGATCATGGATCAGCGCGCAGCACAGGCCGAGCTTCTGCTTCATCCCGCCGGATAATTTCCCGGCAGGGCGATCGCGGAAAGGGGCCAGTCCGGTGCTGCGCAGGAGTTCATCGATGCGGTTCTCGCGTTCGGCTTTGTCATGACCAAACAGACGGGCAAAGAAATCGACGTTTTCATATACCGACAGAGTGTGATAGAGGTTTTTGCCTAGCCCCTGCGGCATCCAGGCGATTTTGGGGCAAACATCCCGGCGGTGACGCGCATCGCGCATATCGCCACCGAGCACCATCACGTTACCCTGTTCAATGACCCGCGCACCGGAAATCAGCGACAGTAAGCTGGATTTACCGACGCCATCAGGGCCGATCAGACCGACCATCTGACGAGCGGGGATGCTTAGCGTGATATCCCGCAGCGCGACGGTGGCACCAAAGCGCTGGCCGACGTGTTCCAGCAGGGCGACCGGTGGGTGAGTATCCTGCTGAACGCCTCTCATTGCGGTAACCTCACCGTGAGCGTATCGGGCCACGCCCGCTGGCTATCCAGGCGAACATACGCCATACCGGGCAGACCGGTTTTCACATACTCCAGGTGCTGCTCCAGCAGCTCCGGCGGGATGCGGGCCTTCACGCGGAACATCAGCTTCAGGCGTTCATCGCTGGTTTCTACCGTCTTTGGCGTAAACTGCGCGACGCTGGCGACAAAGCTGATATGAGCAGGCACCACCAGGCCCGGGGCCGCGTCGAGCACGATGCGTGCTTCGCTACCCAGTGCCAGCAAGCCTGCCTGCTCGGTAGGCAGGAAGAAGGTCATATAGACATCGGAGAGGTCAACCATATTCAGTACCCGACCGCCGGCGGCCAGCACTTCGCCCGGTTCGGCGACGCGATACTGAATGCGGCCGTCGCGTGGCGCTTTGAGTTCACTATCGTCAATATCGGCAAGGATGCGCCGTTCGGTTGCCTGCGCGGCATCAACGCGGGTCTGGGCCTGAATAATGCTGGTACGGGCGGCTTCAATTGCCGCTTTTGCCGCTGAGACCTGGGCTCTGGCGGATTCGAGCGCTGCCCGGGCGCTTTCCGCTGCCGCCCGATCGTCGTCAAGCTGCTGGGCTGACACCGCGCCGCGCTGCGACAGCGCGCTGGAGCGCACGTGGCGTTTCGCGGTGGAGTTCAGCTCCGCCTGCCGCTGCTTCACCACCGCTTCGGTGGCGCGCATTTCGCTTTGTCGCTGATCGAGCAGCGCTTTGGCGGCGGCGACCGCGCTTTGCGCCTCTTTAATCTGGGCGGCCGCTTCGAGGCGCTGTTCGTTCAGCACCCGAATATCCATCCGCGCCAGCACCTCGCCCTTGTGAACAAACTGCCCCTCTTTGACCAGAATGGCGTCGATGCGTCCGGCAGTTTTGGTGGCGATATCCACCTCAGTGGCTTCTATTCTGCCGTTGCTGCTGGCAAAGCCCTGCGGAAGTCCCGGCGGACGTAATGCCCACCATATCAGGGCGGCGATAACCGCCAGCAGGCCGATAAGGCACCAGGCCCAGTGCTGTTTGATTTTGTCCATACGCTACTCGCTCTGTTCCATATTGCTGAGTGATGCGCGTCTCTTCCCTCCGTTGTACGGAGCGTTATCCCTTTGTAAGGCAGAGGTGGGGAGGGGCAAGGCCGACCGGCGCGCACGTCCAGCTGCGCGACTACCCGGTGAAATAGATGTGCTACGAATGTGGTCATCATCAGCAATCCTGGCCTTAAATGAAACACGCATAAATATAGCTACTGTCTATGGGATACTAGCATTTACCGTGAGTATGTCCATACGATAAACATGGGTTATTGATGTCGCAGCGCCAATCACCGCAAACGGTCGGACAGGAGAGGGGAAAGCCCGGCTGCTGCATTTTTAATCTGGTTGACCTGGGCGAACTGTTGTATGATTTGCGGCCTTGAAAATAGACCTATGTCGGCGAGTGCTTTATTTCATGAGCGATGAAAGCAAAAAATATATCTCAGTTATTTTTAAGGAGTGGTTGCCGTTGTATGACGGCCTGAAGCCGGAAGTGAAGGCGATTCTTAAAAATATTGCCGCTGAGCAGTCTGAAGCTCTGGCCGCTCGTTTTTATGACTTCATTTTTCAGGATCCTGATATCGCCCGCCATCTGACTTACGATCTGGTTCAGGAACGTCTTAGCCGTTCACTGGCCGTGTGGGTCAACGACATTTTGACCAGCGAGAAAGAGCAGCTGCAGGCGCTGGCAGAAAGGCAATATCATATCGGCAGTATTCATGCGCGCATCGGCATCCCCGCTGAGGCCGTACTGCGCGGCGCACGCCAGCTTAAGGCCGGGCTGATTGAATATGTGCGGGATAACGATAAGATTGACCACCAGACCGGCCTTGCGACCATCCACTACGCGGTGATGGCGATTAATATGGCGATCGAGATGATGTGCCATGCCTACACCTTATCGCACTATCGGGCGACGAAAAATGAAGAAGCCTATCGTCTGTATAGCCTGATGGATAATGTGCCAATGGAATATGGCAAACAGCAGGCCTCGCTCTCCGGCTGGGAAAATAGCGCGATTTTTAATATTGTCAGTGAAAATAAGAACGATATTAACGGGACGTTATTATCTGAATCTGAGTTTGGCCTGTGGTTCCGTCATAAATGCGTGCGTTATTTTAACAAGAACGCGCAGATGGAAGAGATCGCCGACTTGATTACGCAGGTAGACAATTTGATCATCGGCTGGAAATCCTCAGACAGCGGCGCTGAATATAAAAATACGCAAACTTTGCTCCAGAGCATCCACATCCTTTGCCAGAAAATCAGCAGCCAGCTCGGGGTCATCTTCAGCAGTCTGTCGCAGATGCAGAACGGTAAAGACTCCCTGACCAGCCTGCTCAACCGCCGCTATCTGCCGGTCGTCCTCAAGCATGAGGTCACGCTCGCCATGGAGCATGAACTGCCGATGACGGTGGCGATTGTCGATATCGATCATTTTAAAGAGATTAATGATAACTGGGGTCATATGGTGGGCGACCGGGCAATCAAGCACGTTGCCGATCTGCTCAGCAATAACATCCGCTCCAGCGATTATATCTTTCGCTACGGCGGCGAAGAGTTTCTGCTGGTTCTGGTGGAAACCGGCGCGGCCGAGGCTTTTGCGCTCCTTGAGCGCTTACGTAAAAGCATCAGCCAGCTCCCGTTTAATGTCGGCGGCGAGACGAATATCGCCATTACCACCAGCGCCGGCTTCGCCGTGCATACCGGCCATCCGGACTATAATCGGCTGCTGCGCGACGCTGACAGTGCGCTGTACGTGGCCAAGCGCAGCGGACGCGACTGCGTGAAGATGCACCAGGTTGAGCAGGACCCGCAGCATTAAAGCGTCGCCCCCCGGCGCTCAGAACAGAACCGGCAATCCTAATCCGCGCATCACCTCATGCAACGTTTGCTGCGTGAGGCGATGCGCCCGCTCGCTCCCCTGACGCAGCAGCTCCAGCAACATTCCTTTATCCGCTATATACGTTGCCCGGCGTTGGCGAATGGGCGCCAGCAGCGTCTGCAGACACTCCTCCAGCGCGTTTTTGCACTGTCGGTCACCCAGCCCGCCGCGTTGATAATGCGCCTTCATCTCGGTGACAAAGGCAGGATTGGGATGGAAAGCATCGAGGTAAGTAAAGACAACATTGCCTTCGATTCGGCCTGGATCGCTGACCCGCAGATGGGTCGGGTCGGTATACATGGCGCCGACCGCACGATGAATCTGCTCTTCACTGGCCGAGAGCGTGAGCGTATTGCCCAGCGATTTTGACATCTTGGCGCCGCCGTCAATGCCCGGCAGGCGGCTGACATCGCTGAGCAGCGCCCGGCAGTGCTGCAGTACCGGCGTCGTGGTCAGGCTATTCATTTTGTGGACGATCTCATTGGTCTGTTCGATCATCGGCAGCTGATCGTCGCCAACCGGTACCAGACCGGCCTTAAACGCGGTGATATCGGCCGCCTGACTAATGGGATAGGCCAGAAAACCGACCGGTAGTGAACGGGAGAATCCCTTCTGGGCGATTTCACTTTTGACCGTCGGGTTACGCTCGACGCGGGCGACGGTGACGATATTCATATACAGCGCGCTCAGTTCCGCCAGGGCAGGCAGCGCTGATTGCAGGCAAATCGTGGTTTTGTGCGGATCGATACCTACCGCCAGATAATCGGCCATCACTTCAAAGATATTGCTGCTGATTTTCTGCGGGTCGCTGCCGTTATCGGTTAATCCCTGCAGATCGGCGATCAGGATAAACTGTTGATGATCGTGCTGCAGCTGTACGCGCTGGCGGAGCGATCCCACGTAGTGGCCGAGATGCAGCTGGCCGGTGGGGCGATCGCCGGTAAGAATGGTCGGGTTGGTATTCATCAGAGACTCCTTACGATGCTGTTAAGCCGAAAGACGTCGCTGAGAAACGATAAAGCCGCCTTCCGGCGGCTTTAAAATGGATATGTGAATCGTGCCGCCTGTTATGCAGGCAGCCACCAACGATATGGGCGGACAATGACGACGATTCTGTTCATCGGATTATCCTGCCACGAAACGCGGCGGCAGTGAAAGCGGTTTTTAGTTAGCGATACACCGGCAGCAGGTTAAAGCTGGATAAAATATGAATGATCGCGTTGGCGCCACCGAAACATAAAATCAGGATAATCATGGCATTGCCGCCCCAGACCCGATAGGCAGGGCTACCAAAACGCCTGCGCGAGGCGCGCGCCAGCAGGGCGGGAACAATAGCGGCCCAGACGGTGGCGGCGAGACCGGCGAAACCGATGGCATAGATAAAACCGTTGGGCCACAGCAACCCGCCGACAATGGGCGGCAGGAAGGTGACCAGCGCGGTTTTAAAGCGCCCCTGACGGCTATCGTCGAACTTAAACAGATCCGCCAGATAATCAAACAGGCCGAGCGTGACGCCAAGGAACGAACTGGCGACGGCGAAGTTGGAAAAGACGGTTAGTAGTAAATCCAGGCTTGAACTGTTCAGCAGGCCGCTTAGCGTCTGCACCAGCACGTCGATATTGCCGCCTTTCCCGGCGATATCGATAAACGCCGGACGCGGAATATTGCCCATCGTACCGACCAGCCAGATAATATACAGCACCAGTGCCATCAGCGTGCCGAGCAGCAGGCAGCGGCGAATGACCTGCGGGTCTTTACCGTAGTACTTCATCAGGCTGGGGACATTGCCGTGATAGCCAAAGGACGCCAGACAGAACGGCAGCGTCATCAGCACGTAGGGCAGATACGACGCATTCGCTTCCGCGCGATTGAACAGAATCGCGGGCTCCACGTGCCACATCAGACCGCCAAAGGTCATAAAGAAGGTGAGAATTTTGGCGCCCAGTACGATGGTGGTCATCCGGCTGACCGCTTTAGTGCTCAGCCAGACGATAAAGGCGACGACCAGCGCGAACGCCAGGCCGCCTGAGCGCGCGGGAACCGCGAGATGCATTTGCGCAAAAGTATGCTGAATAACCGAACCGCTGGCGGATATATAGGCATAGGTTAAAATATATAATACGAAGGCCACGGTCAGGCCGTTAATAATATTCCAGCCGGTGCCCAGTAAATCTTTCGTAATAGTGTCGAAGCTGGCGCCAATATGATAATTCAGATTCGCCTCGAGGATCATTAACCCCGAATGCAACATACAAAACCAGGTAAATACCAACGCCAGCAGAGACCAGAAAAACCAGGCGCCGGACATGACCACTGGTAATGAGAACATGCCTGCGCCAATAATAGTGCCGCCGATAATCATCGCCCCGCCAATAAGCGATGGCGTATTTGTTGAGACCGCTTTTGCGACCGATAATGTAGCCATAAGGTTATTCCTCACGTGGCTATATATTAAGTAACAGGTTGCGGAAAAACGGCTACCGAGACGCAACCCGAGCGATTGAGCTTATTTTTCTGTATGCGAAATTAAAGGCGCTCCCGTTGCGAGAGCGCCCGGGGTTGGGTTATTTCACCGGTTTCAGTCTGGCGACGAAGTGGCGTAATACCGGCGGCTCATAGGTAAAGGTCAGGCCCTTAATCGTGGCGGCGCGGGCCTTAACGGCAATCAGCGCATCAGCGATATAGTCCATATGATCGTTAGTATAAACGCGGCGCGGAATGGTCAGGCGCAGCAGCTCCATCGGCGAGGCCTTCTGCTTGCCGGTTTCCGGGTCGCGGCCGAGCAGCAGGGAGCCGATTTCCACGCTGCGGATACCCGCCTCCAGATACAGCTCGTTGTTTAACGCGTGCGCCGGGAACTGCTCCGCCGGGATATGCGGCAGCAGCAGTTTCGCATCAACGAATACCGCATGACCGCCGGTCGGATATTGAATCGGAATGCCGCCTTCGCGCAGGCGTTCGCCAAGGTATTCCACCTGATTGATACGATAAGCGAGGTAATCCTCGTTGGTGCCTTCTTCCAGACCAATAGCCAGCGCCTCCATATCGCGTCCCGCCAGACCACCGTAGGTGACAAAGCCTTCCATCGGTACGCAGCGAATACGCACTTCGTTGAATAGCTCTTCGTCATCGCGGAAACAGCACAGGCCGCCGATATTCACCATCGGGTCTTTCTTGGCAGACATGGTCAGCATATCGCCGTACTGGTACATCTCGAGAATAATCTCTTTCACCGATTTATCGGCGTAACCCTCTTCGCGCTGTTTGATAAACCAGGCGTTTTCGCAGAAGCGGGCGGAGTCGATCACCACCGGAATATTATTCTGGCGGGCAATCTGATATACCTCGCGCATATTCGCCAGCGATACCGGCTGGCCGCCAGAGCTGTTACAGGTGACGGTGGTAATGATGGCCGCCACATTTTCTGCGCCATGTTCGGCGATGGTCGCTTTCAGCAAATCAATGTCGAAATTGCCCTTCCAGTCGTACCACGACGTGGTGTCGAAGGCTTTTGGCGTCACTACGTTAATCGCTTTCGCGCCGTTGAGTTCGACGTGGGCGGCGGTGGTATCGAAATGGAAGTTAGAAATAAACACCGGATGCGCCGACTTGCGGCGGGCAATCAGGCTCGGGAACAGAATCTGCTCTGCGCCGCGCCCCTGGTGGG
The DNA here is from genome assembly GCF_003323835.1 of Klebsiella sp. X13. Classification (NCBI taxonomy): domain Bacteria; kingdom Pseudomonadati; phylum Pseudomonadota; class Gammaproteobacteria; order Enterobacterales; family Enterobacteriaceae; genus Klebsiella; species Klebsiella sp. X13. The sequence goes on along the minus strand of NZ_CP030874.1, from coordinate 4,730,111 downwards.
TCGGAATGGTGTACGGATAGCCGATAATCTCTTTGACCTTCTCGCACAGGTGCTGATAGTTACGCGACCCGGCGTAAGCCTCATCGCCCATCATCAGCCCGGCCCACTGATGGTCGCTCATCGCGCCGGTGCCGGAGTCGGTCAGCAGGTCGATATAAACGTCCTGACTATTGAGCAAAAACGGGTTATAGCCTGCTTCTGCCAGGGCTTTGACGCGATCGTCAAAGGTGGTCATGCGAATGTTTTCGACCATTTTAATGCGGAACGGCTCAGGGATGCGTTTCATTTATTTTCTCCATGGGAATGCTGTGCCGCGTTTGGCTATTCGGCGACAAATAACAGGCGCAACAAATAGCGACTAAACGCAGTGCTAAATTAATTTTATTTAGAGGGTAAACAGCAGCGGAGAATTAACGAGGGAAGTCGTTGGAGATACGGTGATCCAAATTATACCAGTCGTCCAGGCCGCCCTGGGCAATGAGGCGATAAATCGATTTTTGCGTCATTACATCGTCCTCTGTAGGTGAAGGGATGTGATAAAAATAAGGCAAAATGAGAAAATAACTACGATTAAAATCACAAAAAGTTATTTATGGCTAAACGGAGCAGCAAAATTTGACGTTGGTCGTGTTTTTAGCGTTATTGATTATTTGATTAGCAGGCGATGGTTTTTTGTTTTTTTATTGCGGCAATAACATGTTATTGAGTGCGGTTTTTGCGCCCTCATCGAACTCAATGAAGGCGCAGGCGAAACTTACATGCTGGAGAAGACGTTCATGATGATGCCGCCGGAAATAATCAGCACCATGGCGAGGATCGCCGGCAGATCCGGTTTTTGCTTGTAGAGGATCATCGAGCAGATGGTGACGCCGACGATGCCAAAGCCGCACCATAGCGAGTAGGCGACGCCCACCGGAATGGTGCTCATCGCGCGAGTGAGGGCGAAGTAGCACAGGCCGTAGGCGCAGACCACCAGTACCGACGGCGCCAGTTTACTAAAGCCGTTGGTCTTTTTGATCATCGAGGTACCGGTGATTTCGGAGCCGATAGACAGCGCCAACCATAAAAATCCGAGATTAAACATATGCGATTCCTTTTTCGTTAGTTGGCGACTTTTTTGTCCAGGGATGAGGGTGAAGCAACCGGTTTAACTGGCGTATCTTCGCTCTCCTCGCTACCCATTTTGGAAAACAGATTCATGATAACGATGCCGCTGGCGATAACGGCCATGCCGATAATCGCCGCGGTGTCCGGATGCTGACCGTAAAATGCCATCCCCAGCGTCGAAACCACCAGAATCCCGGTACCGGACCAGGTGGCGTACGCCAGGCCAACGGGAATATCTTTCACCGCGCGGGAAAGGGAGTAGTAGCAGGTGCAGTACAGCAGCACCAGCAGCCCGAGCAGCAGCATTTTGGTGGTCCCTTCGCTGCTACCGAACATTTTCAGGGTGGAAGTGGCCGAGGTTTCCGAAAGGATAACCAACAGCATCCATAGCCAACATTTTGTTTTTGAAGACATAATAAACTCCGGATCTATTTATTAAGGTAGGGTTCTTTTTTTCTGTTTTTCAAAAAATCGATAGCGGCATCGGTTAACTGCGCTGCGGGGGCACAGGCCAGCGCCGGATTATTCACGATGTCTGTGACAGTGAGATAACGCCGCGCGCCGGCGGTCGGTGCCTGAGCGGGCGCCTCCGTTCCTGCTGCCAGCTTCGCCAGTAGCTCATTCATGGTGCACAGCGTGACACCGCATGCCGTCAGCCGCGTCAACGTGGACTGCATATGTCCGGCGTAGGGCGTCGTGCTATCTGCTCCGCGCAGCTGGTTTAACTCGCTGGCCGGATCGCAGTGATAGCGCAGCGCCAGTACCGGCATGCCGGTAAGCAGAGCAGCATGCAATCGTCTGGCTTGCGGGTTTTGCAAGGTGCCGTTAACCAGATCGGCCGCCAGCGGATAGTCGAGAAACGGCACCACTACGGCCCGCCAGGCTGTCGACGGCAGCGCTTCCTGCCAGGCGTTGGACGGCAGCGTTTCACCGACCGCCTGCCACAGCGCGGCATCCGTCACACTTTCGTCCAGCGCCAGCTGCAGACGCTGTCCGCATCCCGCCAGACGGCTGCGGATGGCCTGGCGATAGCCCGCGGCCGGACCAACCATCACCAGCACCGGCGGCCGCAGACGCTGGATAATGCGTTCCACCAGGTATTCCATCTGTTCGTCGGTCATGGCTGGCCTCCGTTAAGCGATGAGCGTGACCTGCGCGCCGTTTTTCAGTCCGGCGGCGTTGGCTTCTTCGGTATCAATATGAAACTCCAGCGCGAAGTCATCGCGCACCCGCACCACCACTTCGTCGAAGGTCAGCTGGCGTTCGCCGTTGCTGCGGACGCTCACCTTCTGGCCATTGGCGACATTCAACTGCTGCGCATCCTGCGGCGACATATGGATATGCCGCCAGGCGCAGATCACCTGAGAGCGCAGTTCGACGTGGCCGGCCGGGCCGATCAGCAGCGCGTTACCTGCGTTCTCCAGCTGGCCAGATTCGCGAACCGGCGCTTTGATGCCGAGGGTAAAGCAGTCGGCGCGGGAGATTTCCAGTTGAGTCACCGGGCGGGTTGGCCCGAGGACGCGAACCTGAGCGAGCGAGCCCTTCGGGCCGACGACGGTCACGCACTCCTGGGCGGCAAACTGCCCCGGCTGGCGCAGGGGTTTAAACGGCGTCAGCGTATAACCCTGGCCAAACAGCGCCTCGACATCCTGCTGAGACAGATGAACGTGACGGTTAGAGATACCGACCGGGATATCGGGCGCGCAGCGCGTCAGTCGGGCGGTGATTTTTTCATGTAGCAGGGTGTCGATCATGCCTTCTTCCCTTTCTTCATCGCGGCATTTTTATCTTCCGGCTCCCCCGGCGCTGGCGGGGAAGGCGGCGTCTGCGGCTCGACTTTTTCCATCGCTGCCGGCACTGCGTTTTTCAGGTCCTCGTTTTTCATGTCGGCGTGGTTCGCGACCGGTTTTGCCTCCGGGCGGCCTTTCAGATGACTCAGCGCCGCCACCACGCTGGGTTCCGGACGGGCGATGACCAGCGACTTGACGTGCTGCGCAGCGCCCGCCACCTCGACGCCGCGCTCAATGGCGGTGTGGATGGCGCTGATCTCGCCTTCGAAGCAGACGCTGACCAGCCCCGATCCGATTTTGCGATAGCCAATGCAGGTCACGCCTGCGGCTTTACAGGCGGCGTCTACGGCCTGAATGGCGGTGACCAGCCCTCGCGTTTCAATTACGCCTAAACTTTTCATTGTCGGCTCCTGTTAATGGCGGACTAAGCGAATATCAAAATCAAACTGCGTGAAGAACGTCTCCAGCTGGTTCAGCTCTTCGGACGAATAAGACGGGTCCTGGGTAATGGGGTAGGGCATATCCAGGCGCTCGTATTTTTTGCGGCCCAGCTGGTGGTACGGCAGCATGTCGATGCGGCGGATATTTCCGCGCTTCGCCAGTTTCTGCACGTAATCAATAGCCCCGGTAATGGCATCAAATGAGTCGTTATATCCGCGAACCAGCGGCATGCGAATAATCACGTTAGCGCCGGAGTCCACCAGCCATTCCAGATTGCGGCGAATACCTTCATTGCCGATGCCAAATAACGCTTTATGGTGTTCGCTGTTTATTTGCTTAATATCGAATAAGAAAGTGTCGGTCACCGGCGCCAGCTTTTGATAATTGGCCAGCGGGGTCGTGCCCTGGGTTTCGATGGCGGTATTGAGCATCATCTTTTTGCATTCGCTGAACAGCGCCACGGCAAAATCGGTTTGCAGGCTCATTTCACCGCCGCCGATGGTCACGCCGCCGCCGGAAGCAATGTAGAAGTCATAATCTTGCATGATGATGTCCATCAGCTCGCTGACGGTGACGTCTTTACCCATAATATCCAGCGCGTTCTGGGTACAAATTTCTTCGCATTTGCGGCAGCCAATACAGTCTTTATTACGGTCGACAAAATGCTTCATCTCGCCGTTTTCTTCTGCCCGATAGTGAATGCCGGCCGGGCAGACATTGACGCAGTCGCCGCAGTTAATGCATTTGTCGTGCGAGAACATGACCTGGAACTGGCTATTCAGCCCCTCCGGGTTAGCGCACCATGGGCAGCGTATATTGCAGCCTTTGAAAAAAACCAGCGTGCGAATGCCATCGCCGTCGTAGATCGAATATTTCTGAATATTGAATATTCGTCCGGTTAATTCTTGTTTTGCGCTCACACATACCTCCAGTAAAACGATCGGGACATCCGTGTCCAAAAACGTCCGTGTTTATCAGAACTTCTCAATCACCGTACGGCTGATGATTTCGTCCTGTACCTCTTTGCACAGCTCAACGAAGTAGGCGCTGTAGCCGGCGACGCGGACGATCAGGTCGCGATATTTTTCCGGCTCCTGCTGGGCTTTTTTCAGCACTTCGTTATCGACGTAGCTGAACTGCATCTGACCGTTGCCGAGAATCGATGCCGTGCGCAGCAGGGTAATCAGGCCATGGCGACCCTCAGGTGTGTCCAGCAACCCTTTGAGGAACTTGAAGTTATGCACCATGCCGATATTCATGGTCTCCACGTTCATCTTGCTGACTGACTTGATGATGGCGGTTGGACCCTGCTTATCCGCCCCCTGCGTCGGGCTGATACCATCGGAAAGCGGCATCCATGCCAGACGGCCGTTCGGCGTGGCGTTGGTCAGCTCGCCAATCGGCGTGTTGTTGGAGATAGAGAGGGTGCCGTGGCTCAGCGTGGAGTAGAGCATTTTGTACTTGCGGCACTCGCGCTCGGTCCACTCGGTAATATCCAGCGCGTACTGGTCAACGTAGTTATCGTCGTTACCGTATTTCGGCGCGTTCAGGCAGTCGCGGCGCAGGGCCTCAAAGCCTTCAAAGTTCGCCAGCATCGCATCGCGCATCTGTTCGAGGGTGTACTTCTTATCTTCGAACACCAGCTTACGAATCGCCGCCATCGAATCGACGTAGGTCGCCAGACCGGAGAAGATCAGCCCCGGGCCGTGGTTGATCATCGCGCCGCCGGCGGCGACGTCTTTGCCGCTCTCCATGCAGCCTTCCACCAGCAGCGACATCAGCGGTTTCGGCGCCACGTCGCGGTGCACGCGCTGGCTGATCACCGTGCCAATTGCCGACAGACGGACGATATGGGCAATCTGCTGTTTCACCGCCGCGTCAAACTCTTCGAAGGTGCGCAGCTCACGCAGGTCGCCGGTATCCAGCCCCTGATAGCTATCGAACAGCACCATCCGGCCGCGGTTTAAGACGAACTCGATGGCGATAGGCCACTGGGTGTAGCCGGTGGAGGTCCACTGATAGATGCGGCCGGATTTCTGCGGTTCGACGCAGCCCATCAGGCAGTAGTCGCGGGCATCTTCGAAATCGAAGCCCTTACGCAGCATCATCTTGATATGGGAGTCATCGAAGTGGCAGGCCGGGAAGCCCATCCCCGCCTTGACGACGTCGACGATTTTTTCCATGTACTTCTGCGGCGACTGGTTGTGAATACGGCAGGCCAACGACGGCTGGTAAACCTTCACAAAGCGCACGGCATCCATAATCAGATAAGTCAGGTCGTTACAGGCATCGCCGCCGGAGCGTTTCTGACCGCCAACGGTCAGGTTGATAAACGGCTGATAACCGGCGAAGTATTTCGCCCCCAGCTCGCTCGACATCCACATCAGTTCGGCGCATTTGATGATAAACGCCTGCAGCAGCTCCAGCGCAGCTTCGTGAGTCAGGCGGCCTTCGCGAATATCGGCTTCAAACATCGGGTAGCAGTACTGGTCCACGCGGCCCAGCGACAGGCCGGTCTGGTTCTCTTCAATTTCAAACAGCGACTCCACGGTCCAGATACTTTGCAGCGCTTCCTGCAGAGTCTTCGGCGGGTTCGCCGGGACGTTCTGGTTCACTTCGGCAATGGTCAGCAGCTCGGCGCGACGCTGGGCGTTTTGCTCAATAGCGGCCAGCTCACGGGCGCGCGCGGCGATGCGATGCGCATAGTTAATCACCCCTTCGCAGGTTTCAATCGCCGCCTTGTAGTAGTAGATGCGGTCGATATCTTCCGGGTTTTCCATGCTCAGGCTGGCAAGATGCGCCTCCGCGTCGGCTTTAATGCCGTTCATCCCTTTGGTGAACAGCAGCACGTCATAGCCCGGGCAGGTATCGCCGCCGCCGTTGATCTGATGGTAGGAGAGGTCGCTGACGAAGGTTTCGCCGCTGAACGCCCACACGCCCGCTTCGCGGTACTGGGCTTCACAGATCTCATCCAGCGAGCGGCCTTCCCAGAACGGGACGATCTCTTCGCGGATGGTTTTCTTATCTTCTTCGCTGATCTCAAACGGATCCTGCGGTCGGGTGCTCATGGTATCGAGTTCGTCGCGCACCCAGCGCCAGGCGATATCCGGCGAGAAGGCCCCGGCGCGCGGCTTGCCGCACGGATGGCCGACGATCAGCTCATCGTCCTGAATCAGGATCGGCGCGGTTTCGCAGGCGTGACGGAAAGCTTTGGCGCGCAGCAGAATGGTCGGCATACCCGGATTTGCTTTCACCACCTCGGTAAAGGCCAGCGCGCGATAGATAGAGACGCTCGGGCGTACCGTCAGGTAGTGGTTGCGCAGGCGCTGCATGCGCGGAGTCAGCCCTTCTGCTGTTGTCGTTTCGCTACAGGCGGCAAACGGCGCGGCGGAGACCTTTTGTTCGCCGTGGAACAGACGCACCGGCAGATTGAGCGCGCTCAGATTCCGCTGTGCGCAGAGGAACAGTGCGGAAAGTTCGTTGATGATTGTGCTGGGGTCATCGAGGCTGGCGCCGTGGCGCAGGGCGTCGAACATCGGGTAGCCGTCGATGGCGCAGGCGGCGCGGACTTCGCTCAGCTGTGCCAGTTTGAACCACAGGCACTCAACGATTTCATAGGCCCGTTGCGGCGTCAGGGTGCCGTTGGCGATGTCGCGCTGATACCACGGCAGCAGAGCCTTATCGGCACCTTCCGGGTTTACCGCATAGCTGCCGTTGTCCAGCTGCAGCGCCAGCTGAAACAGATAAAATGCCTGGCAGGCCTCTTTGAAGTTACGTGCCGGGTGGGCCGGAACGTGATGCAGAATCGCCGCGCTCTCCAGCAGCTCGGCCTGGCGGTACGGGTTGCTTTCCGCCGCCGCGAGCGTTTCGGCGCTGGTGGCCAGATTCTGCGCCAGGGCGAGGAGGGCGTCGCAGGCGTAAATGGCGGCCCGGCAGCCGTTGACTTCATCCATACCGCTGCGGCTGACGGCGCTACCCAGGCTGCGGGTTTTCTCTTCCAGCTGGTGTTTAATCGCTAGCGCGCCTTTTTCAACAATCAGCCGGTAATCCGGGGAGTCCAGGTCGCTGCTGAGATTCAGGAAACGGAACGCCGACGGACGCTGCGCGGCGCTTTCATCGTGAAAAATTGCCCCGTGCGGTTTGCGGGTCTGGTCGCCGACAATGAGCTCATCGGGGCTGATGCACAGCGGCAGCTGGCGCATCAACTCATAGAAACGACGCGCCGGCTTGACGGCGGCGGGAATGCCCGCGATATCGCCATCAAGGGCGTTCAACGTGGCGGCATGCTCGGTGCACAGGGTGCTTTTATGTGAGAGTAAACGTTCAGCCAGCACGTGGACGCGCGGCGTTAAGCTGTAGTGTGCCATGTAGTATTCTCCAGATGTTCTGTTCCGCGGCTGATTAACAACCCGGCTGTGGATGCTGTGTCCGCCTGCTTGCCGGGGGGCGGCTGTCGCCTGACCCGGCCTACAAATCACTCAATGATCAACCGGTTATCTGTTACCCGCAGGCCCGCGCAAGCGGAGCGACGCCGGTCAATTCCAGGTGACCGGTCCACGCCCGGCGATAGAGTTCGCTTAAAGCGTGAGCGTCCGGCGTACGTGGGTTGGTCGGTGTACAGCTGTCGCGTAGCGCCTGGCCAACCATCTCCGCCAGGCGTTGCTCAAACTCAGCGCTGGAAATGCCGGTATCACTAATGCCGGCCGGCATCGTCATTTCGTCTTTTAATGTCTGAATCGCGACCAGTAAGCTGGCGACGCCCTGGCGGGTATTGGCCGCCGGCAGATCCAGCAGATGGGCTAAGCGCGCATATTTGCGCGCGGCATCGGTCGCGCACTGCCCGTGATAATCGGCGTTCCAGGCCACCACCTCGGCCATTAACAGCGCGTTCGCGCGGCCGTGGGGGACGCGAAAGACGCCGCCAAGCGCATGGGCCAGGCTGTGGGTGATACCCAGCGAAGCGTTGGTAAACGCCATGCCCGCCATACAGGAGGCGTTGTGCATCTTTTCGCGGGCCAGCAGGTTGTCGCCGCTGCGCCAGCAGGTGGGCAGATAGCGGAAAACCTGCTGCACCACTTTTTCCGCCAGCGCATCGGAAAAGTCGCTGGCGGCGCGGGAGACGTAGGCTTCCAGCGCGTGGCACAGGACGTCCATCCCGGTATCGGCGGTGATGGACGGCGGGACCGAGGCCACCAGCGCCGGGTCGAGAATGGCGATATCCGGCAGCAGCGTCGGATCCACCAGCACCAGTTTTTCAGCATGGGCCTTGACGACCGAAAAGGCGGTCACTTCTGAGCCGGTACCGCTGGTGGTCGGGATCGCCACGAAGCAGGGACGCTGGCGCCCGGCCTGCGGACGGGTCTGCGCAAGGGCGAAAATAACCGCTTTGGCCGCGTCAATGACCGACCCGCCGCCCAGCGCCACCACCAGATCCGGATAGCTGGCATCCATCAACTTCATCCCGCGTACGATGGTGGCAATATCCGGATCCGCCACCACGTCATCCCAGACCTGGAAAGCGATGCCGCGCTGGCGCCAGGGGCCAGTCACGCGATCGGCGAGGCCAAATTTGACCATCGCCTTGTCGGTCACCAGCAGGACGTTGCGGGCGGGGAGCTCGTCCAGAACCGCTAGCGCGTCCTGACCAAAGCGGATCCGGGGTTTCAGCAAAAATTCACTCATTGGGTTATTCACTCCTTAAGCGTCCCGAAACACGTTCTCGACAATGGCGACCACCGACATGGCTTTGTAGCGCTCGGCGTTGAGCGCGAAATACTCTTCAGCCAGGACGATGTCGTGCATGCCGGCGCCGACGCTATCGACGGCGACCCAGGTCTGGTCCTTCATGGGCTGCTGGTCATCGTCCAGTTTGACGATCAGCAGCAGGTTACTGCCGCGTAGCTCTGCGCATTTCTGCGTGGCGACGACATGTCCGACTACCTTTGCGAGAATCATTGTTTTTATCGCCTTATTTCAATGCATTACTGGCCTAAGCGCTCAAGCACCTGGCGGATGATGCGTTCCACGTTCTGCTCGTTGATCTCGCCTTCCGCTTCGACGGCGGCGGCGACAGCAAAGCGGTTATCAGCCCCTGTATCGCCGGCGGTAGCGACCGGGGTCGCGGCGCCTGGAGAGGTGAAGCGCACGTCGTCGAGAATGCTGCGCTGCGGGTTATCTGTCGGTGTGACGATGGTCGGCTGCGGTTCAGGGCGGCTGCCCGGGGCGCGCAGTTCATCGATGGAGCGTACGCCGTAGCCGACCCGGCGGATGTTGAGCAGGTTCATCGGTCCGACGTTATCGGAGCTGGAACCGCCGCCAACTGCGCCGCAGCCGAGCGTCAGCGCCGGCGTGATATTGGTGGTGGCACCGATGCCTCCCAGCGCCGCCGGGGTGTTAATCAAAATGCGGTTAACCGGTTTTTCGAGGCAGAACTGGCGAATCACATCCTGATTGCGGGTATGGATAACCAGCGTATGGCCGAGGCCTTCGTTGGTCAGCAGTTCCATCACCCGGTGACAGGCCGCTTTCCAGTCCTCTTCCACGTACAGGCCGAGAATGGGACACAGTTTTTCGCGGGAGTAAGGGTTCTGGTGAGAGACGGTGGTCTGTTCGGCGATCAGCACTTTGGTGCTGGCCGGAACGCTGAAACCGGCAAGCTGGCTGAGATACAGCGCGGTTTTACCCACCACTTTCGGATTGATGGTGCCGTTCGGGCGCAGAAGCAGAGCCGCCATTTTGGCCGCTTCACCTTCATTCATGAAGTAGGCGCCCTGGGCTTCGAGTTCACGATGCACATCGTTATAAATGCAGCGTTCGACGATGATTGACTGCTCGGAGGCGCAGATCACGCCATTATCGAAGGTTTTGCTGGTGATAATATCTTTCACCGCGTGATGAATATCGGCGCTGCGCTCGATAAAGGCCGGTCCGTTTCCCGGGCCGCCGCTAATGGTCGGGGTGCCGGAAGCGTAGGCCGCGCGAACCATGCCTTCGCCGCCGGTCGCCAGAATCAGCGAGACGTCTTTGCTGTGCATCAGTTCTGAAGTGGCTTCGAGGGTCAGTTGGCTAATGGCGTCAACGCTGCCTGCCGGTGCGCCTGCGGCTTCGGCGGCGCGCTTGACGATCTCGATCGCCTTCCAGCTACACTGACGTGCGCCCGGATGTGGGGAGAAGATAATCGCGTTGCCGGCTTTCAGGGCAATCAGCGTTTTGTAGATCACGGTAGAGGTTGGGTTTGTTGACGGGACCAGCGCACAAATCACGCCCAGCGGCACGCCCACGTCCATCACTTTTTTTAGCGGATCGTCATGAATGATGCCGACGGTCTTCATATCTTTGATGGCGTCGTAAACGCGCAGCGAAGCGAAACGGTTCTTCAGCACTTTATCCTGCCAGTTGCCAAATCCGGTCTCTTCCGCAGCCATTTTCGCCAGCGCTTCGGCGTGGTGCGCGGCTTCCTGGGCCACGTTTTTCACGATGGCGTCGATTTGTTGCTGCGAAAAGGTGGCCAGAATCGCCTGAGCCTTTTTGGCGCTGCGCACCAGTTCCCGCGCGTTCTGGCGGGACTGCAAATCGTTATCCAGTTCAATCATGAGTCTATCCTTCATCAGACTAAAAGAGTGGAGACGGGGCGCGCCCTGTCAGGTCATGCTTTATGCTGCGACGCGATTTTTTCGATATCGTTATGCGGACGCGCAATGACGCGAGAGGTGACCACTTCACCGATGCGTTTTGCCGCCTCCACGCCGGAGTCAACGGCCGCATTGACCGCACCGACGTCGCCTTTTACCATCGCGGTGACCAGCCCGGAGCCGACGTTTTCATAGCCAATCAGCTCGACGTTGGCGGCTTTACACATCGCATCGGCGGCTTCAATACAGGCCACCAGACCTTTGGTTTCGATCAGACCAAGCGCTTCTTTCATCATGTTGTCTCCCGTTATTCCGTCACTTTGTAATGTGCGACGATCTTGTTGATGTCGTTATGCGGACGGGCGATAACCAGCGAGGTCACCACTTCCCCAATGCGTTGTGCCGATTCCACGCCGGAATCCACCGCCGCTTTCACCGCGCCGACGTCGCCTTTCACCATCGCGGTGACCAGGCCGGAGCCGACGTTTTCATAGCCGATCAGCTCGACGTTGGCGGCTTTACACATCGCATCCGCCGCTTCGATACAAGCCACCAGACCTTTGGTTTCAATCAGACCTAATGCATCACCCATTTGCGTTCTCCTGGCCTTAAGCCTTGTGTTTAATGACGATTTTGTTGATGTCGTTATGCGGACGTGCAATCACCAGCGAGGTCACCACTTCTCCGATGCGCTGCGCCGATTCCACGCCGGAATCCACCGCTGCTTTCACCGCGCCGACATCGCCTTTCACCATGACGGTGACCAGGCCGGAGCCGATGTTTTCATAGCTAATCAGCTCGACGTTGGCGGATTTGCACATGGCATCCGCTGCTTCAATGCAGGCCACCAGGCCTTTGGTTTCAATAAGCCCCAATGCATCACCCATTGTGATCTCCTCCAGAACAGGTTTTGTGATTCGGGAAAACCGTCCGCGTAACGGCGTCAACACGCGGCAGCGGCGTTCGACGTCCACTATAGGGAAATGAAGGTGGAGTGAAATTTAAATCCGTTAAATGTTTGTTTTTAGGTTTTTACTCTGTGATTTAGCCTTTTTTTGCCGATTATTTATCTGTTTGTGCTGATTTGACGTAAGGGATTTGGCGTTACCTCGCGCGGTTTTTTGCGCATTGAGACGCGCCGCGGGGAATGTTAACGGGGTGCTAATTTATTGCGGACGCGGGGTAATATATCCCTCATTTAAATGTGGGTATGGTCATGTTTTTTAGCGCCAGATAAATGCAAAAAGTGCGCTTTCGCGGCGAGGGCGATACCGGGAAAGCAGGGGAGGGAGATTAATCGAACTGACTGCCGGATTTCAGGGTGCAGACATAGAGCGGGGAGTTAATGGAGCTCAGCAGAATTGCTTTCTCGTTGAGCTTCTGGGCGTTGAGAAACAGGCCATCATGGCTGTCGGACATTTCTCGCATAAAGTAGGCAAAGATAACGTCCGGTGACTCATCGATTGACGAGGCGCTGGATTCCCACTTGCTGATGCGGTAGTGGCGTTCGGTCGATGAGATGCGTTGGCTGGTCCAGTTAAACTTGACGTAGCGCTGCAGATAGAGCCAGCCGGCCGCGGAGTCGGTATAGCCCTCGACGACCATCGAGCCCTTGCCGTTGGCGGCAAAATTAAAATGAATATTGCCGTTGACGTTCTCCTTCTCCATGTTCTCAAAACGCATGATGGCTTTGGTCGAGCAGCTCATCACCCCGTCTTTTTCAACGGGCAGCAGTTTCCAGGCGCTGACCCCGGCCGCGACGATAAATACCAGCGTAGAGAGGGCGAAAAAGGGGCGAGGAGCGAGTCTCATTGCGGCTTCCAGGAGTAGTAGAAATAGTTATCGCAGTAGCTGAACGGGTTGTCTTCATGCATGGCGCAGTGGGCGAGGAACACCCGGCCCAGCCCGTTGGTTTCCAGCCTGTCGCCATAGAAGAAGACGAAGCGTTCGCCGGGTTTGCACTCCAGCTTCAGCCGCTGGCGTACCTCATCAAAATTCCTGGCGTAGGCGGTGGCGGAGACCGAACGCAGCATCTCGTCACTGGCCAGCAGTTCGCACTGGCTGTGGGTCATCTGCGTCAGGGTGATGGGACGGGATTCGCCGCCGCCGACGAAAGCAAACGCCAGCAACAGCAGCGCGATGGCCAGCAGACTGGCGCCGGCCATATACCAGCAGGTGCCTCGCGCATGCCGGGAGGGGGCGGGATCTTCCTCGGCGCGGGTGAAGGGGGCCCCGGACTCCTGCATCGGCGCGACTTCTGCTGCGGGCTCAGACGGCGCCTCCGCTATGTCGTCAATAATGGCGATGGTTAATTCGGGGTTGAGCTGCAGCATACCGCGCGACACCGTGACGATGATGTTCTCGATGTCGTAATGACGGAAGGTTTTGCGCAGCATGCTCAGATACTGGTTGAGGTTGCTGTTGGATGACGTTAATCCGTTGTCATCCCACACTTTTTTTAGTACCTCATCGCGGCTGATAACATCGGTATGGCGCAGGAAATAGTAGAGCAGCGCGCTGGCAGTGATAGACAGCTGGCTGTCAGGTTCGGTGCTTCCCGGTAGGGTGAGTGTGCCGTCCGTTGCATCATAAATGAGACGGGCATTGATGTTGTAGCGCATCGCGGCCTCAATCTAAGAGCCTACATGAGGCTATTTTATTTGTCAGTCTGGTCCAGGGAGCGTCTACGTATTTCACGTATGCCCGGGTGCTCCAGACGGCCTGCAACCATCCATAACGCCTGACGGGGCAGGCTTTTCCGGCATCACGCCGGCAGCGTCATCCGCGTCAGATCGCGCACCAGCGATCGGCGGTGGTCGGCGCCCATGGTGCGTCCCTCCGTCAGTTCCGACAGCCAGATACCGTCCGCCGCATAGCGCACCAGGGTGCCGGTATGGCTATTATCCAGCGCATCACCCTGTGCCAGATGCCCCAGCATCCAGTCTCGCCAGCATTTTCTCAGCACCGGCTCATCCGGCATCGCCAGGGACAACACCATCAGCTGCCGGCTTTCGTGGGTATCCGTCAGGTCAGAGAGATAGTGCAGGTAGGCGCGGGTAAAACGGCCATAAGAGACATTATCGACCGCCATCAGCCCCGAGATGGCCTCTTCCATAATGGCCAGCAGACGGGCGAACAGCGCAAAAATGAGCGCCTGCTTGTTGGGGAAATGGTGCAGCAACCCGCCTTTACTGACGCCTGCTTCACGCGCGACGGCATTCAGCGAGAGCGACGCGATGCCATCCCGGCCGGCAATCATTGCCGCCGACTCCAGCAGCTGCTGATGCAGGCGTGCAGGATCTTTTTTTCGGTGCTGGGCTTCCATATTCATGGCCCGAATCATACCGACCAGACGGTATGATTATTTTTGATAGCGATCAAGATGCGGGGCGGTGTCGCGCAGTGAATTGTCGTTATTGCGCGGGGGGTCACAATTCGTCATATGAATCAGCGCGTGGCGTGCGACAGTCGCTGCCGCACGAGGCCGGGTCTTTAATCGACAAGATCCTTGACGATATTCATCAGCAGGCGAATATCTTCGGGGCGGGTATTACCGCTTTGTGGATCGATGATTGAGCTGTAGATATGTGGCATCACCTGCGCAACGCCGGCCTGAAGACAGGCTTGCAGAATGACGGCGAAGTTATTCAGGTCGATACCGCCGGTGGGTTCAATCAGCGTCATGCCGTTGTACGCGGCGCTTTGGGCGAGAACCTTTAGCTCATCCAGCGAGCGTTCGCCGCCCATGGGAAAGAACTTAGCGGCGTGTGCGCCCATATCCTGAATCATCCTCACCGCCGCATCAGCGGAGACCCTGGCTGGCGTTCCCTGCGCGCTGCTGACTCCGGTCGAGATAAGTACCTCTCCGGGCGTGCCGGTGGGGCTTATCAGTGCATTGATCCGCGTGTTTTTCCCGCCGGTGGCGGCCAGCGCGCCTGCCGCAAAGCCGCAGCCGGTAAAGGTCTGATTAACATGGGCGGGATGAAGCTTCGCCGAAATCATCGCCGCTTTACAGAACTGGGCCGGATCGCCTGCCCCCAGGCCGACGGAAATAGCGGGAATTTCCGTCATCCAGCGGCGCACTTCCGCTACGCCTTCATCCACGGTAGAAAACTGTGCGGATAAAACGCCAATCACCGCATGGCCTTCGGAGGCATCGTAAATCTCCCGGGCGTTGGCGATATCTTTTGCCAGAACGTTAATCGCGACCCGCTGGCGATAAAAGTTAATCTGCTGCATGTTCGGTAATCTCCTTGAGTCGCGCGATAATAAGCGCCATCTCACCTTCGGCAATGGTCCGCGGATCGAGGCTAAACACGCCCTGGTGCAAAGCGTAGCGGCGGGCATAAATGGCGATTTCGCCGCCGCGTAGTCGGGCTTCGACTTCACCGGCGTCGAGGCCCAGAGTCTCTTTATCGACCTTGACCCGAATGCGCCAGATGGCTCGCCCGGCCTCGTCCTGTTCGATATCCGCCTTCAGCCCGCGTAAGGCGGAAATCGCCTCGGCGAAGGGATGCAGAGCGGCCGCATCGGGAACCGGAGCGGCTGCCTGATAGCGATTGAGGGCGTACACCAGGCCGACCATATTTTCTTTGCCAATCTTCATCGCCCTGGCGATGCCGTTATGTTGCGCCTTACAGGCCGCGATCCAGGTGCGTTTTCCGCTAATAAAGCCGGAAGTGGGGGCGTTGAAGGCCTTGGCGCCGCTGTAAATCACCATATCCGCGCCGGTGGCGACCCAGCGGCGAAGATCCTCTTCGGCGGCAGCATCGACAATTAGCGGCAGGTTGTGCCGCCGGGCGACCTGCACAAAGTCGTCGATGGCGAGCATCCCTTTTTGCACGCAGTGGTGCGATTTCACAAACAGCAGCGCCGCTGTACGGTCGCTGATGGCGCTCTCCAGCTGCCAGCGCGCGGCGAGATTGCTGGACCCGACCTCGACCACCCGTCCGCCGCCGAGGCGGATCGCGCTGGTTATCGGCGCGCCGTAATCGACGTTGTGACCGCGCAGGATAATGATTTCGTTGGCCAGACCGCTGCTGTCCGGCATCTGAGCGACCTTATCCGGCTCGCCGCGGGTGATCGCCGCGGCCACCGCGATGGCAATGCCCGCCGAGGCGCAGGACGTCAGGTAGCTATCCTCGGCGCCGGTGTGGGTGGAGATAAGCTCCCCGGTGCGGTCGGTGAGCTTATCGATTTCCACGAACGCGCTGGCGGCTTCGGCCGCGGCTTGCATCACCTCCGGGTCAACGGACGATACGCCGAGGATCGTCATTTTGCCGCAGGCGTTAATCACCCGCTTTAGCCCAAGCCGTTGATAAATATTATCGTTCATGGCCTACAGCACTCCCGTCAGCGAGCAAACGATGCTGATCGCGACAATCGACAGTAAAATCGTGGTGTAGCGCGGACCCTTTTTCAGCAGATAGAAGTAGACGGCAAAGACCGCCGCCAGCGGTAGCAGGCCCGGAGCAATAGAGTCGAGGATCTGCTGCACTACCACCTCGGAGCCTTTCAGCGCGCTGATTTTCAGCGGCGTGGTGATTTTGACGTAGCTTGCCGAAAGCGCGCCCATCATGATCAGGCCCAGCACGTTGGCGCCGTAGATCAGCTCCTTGATGCGCCCCCCTTGCAGCAGGCCGATTATCGAATCCCGCCCGAGGGTGTAGCCTTTATGCACCAGCCCGTAGCTTATCGCCATGGTGATCGCCGGGTAGAGGATCAGCGGCGCGATACCGCCAAAGGCGCTGCCGCCGGCGGCGAAGGGGATAAAGATCGCAATCAGCAGCGGCATGACCGCGGCCCAGATTATCGAATCGCCCATCCCGGCCAGCGGCCCCATCAGGCCGGTTTTGATACCGGTAATGGAGGCGTCGCTAATCGGTTCGCCGCGGGTTTTCTGCTCTTCCATGGCGATAGAAATACCCTGGATAACAGAGCCGAAAGTTTGCTCGGAGTTAAAAAAGTTGAGGTGGCGCTTCAGGGCCTCGGCCTGCTCTTCCTTCTCCGGATACAGCTTTTTGATGATCGGCGTCATCGAGGCGCAGAACACCAGGCTTTGCAGACGCTCGTAGGAGCTGGATACTTCCGCCCCCAGCCAGTAAATCAGCCAGGCCTTGGTGATATCAGCTTTGCTCAGCGCCCGACTTTCACGGGCCCGTTCAACCAGCTCATGTTGCATGACATCGCTACTCATTATGCCGCCCCTTCATTTTTGGCGAGGCCTTTAATCAGGAAGGCCACGCAGGTACCGAAAATCGCCATCGCCATGATGTCCACCTTCAGGTAGAGCACCGCAAAGAATCCGCCGATAAACCACGGCAGCAGGCTCTTCTTACCAATCACCATGATGGTGATGGCGAAGCCCAGCGCGGGCAGGATGCCGCCCATAATTTCAAACGAGTGGGTCAGCCAGTGCGGCATCAGCTTGAGGAACTTCTCGACCACGCTTTGTCCGAAGTAGTTTGCGGCAAAGACCACCGGGAAGCGCAGTAGCAGCCCAAGAAGGGCAGGGTAGATGAAGGCGCAGCGCATGATCCCCGTCATGTTGGCGCTCTCGGCATGTTTATCGGCCATATGCACCCACGCCGCGTTCAGCGTCCGGCGCAGCTGATCGAGGAATACCCCGATCACGCCAAACGGAATCGCCAGCGCGATCGCCAGATTCGGCTCCATCCCCGCCTTCACGGCAATAGGTATGGCGATACAGGCGGCCAGCGCCGGATCCGACGGGACGTTACCGCCCGGGGTGGAGGTAACGCCCAGATAGACCAGCTGCATACCTGCGCCGATGATCATCGCGGTTTTCATATCGCCCAGCAGCAGGCCGACGAAAACGGCAATCACCACGGGCTGCAGCAGCATGGCGGAGAAGGTATAGCCTAAACGTAATCGAGCGAACCAGTAATAGAGTCCCATCAGGCTCGCAAAAAGTAATGTATCCATAGTTTTTACCTGCTTATCAACTGGTTAGAATTTTTTCAGGATGTCGTCCAGTGACTGGGGCTTATCTTCCGGGATCGTCTGGAAGAACACCTGAATTCCGCTGTTTTTCAGCTCACCCAGGATGCCGACGTCTTTTTCATCGAGGGTGATGTTCTGAAATACGGCTTTCCGGTTTGGCCCGCCGCCAAGTCCGCCGACCTGAATCGAGGTGACGTCGAAACCCTGCTGCACGGCCTGCTGGATTGCGCTGAGGGACGGAAACAGCACCAGCACGTTCCCCTCGCCGAGCTGGTTCTCCCGCCAGGCCGCGGTAAAGCTGGCATTGCTGAAACAGTCGACTTTGATATTCGGCGGCGCCGCCATCAGGTAGATATTTTTCATAAACGGATCGGCGTCGAGCTCGTCGCTGACCACGGCGATACGGTTAGCCTGCGACTGGCCGACCCACTTGGTGACAACCTGGCCGTGGATCAGACGGCTATCGATGCGACATAAAACGATTTTTGCCATGAAGGGCTCCTTAATGATTTAACTGGTTCACGTGGGCGACGACGTCGCGACAGCTGCTGCGTCCGGCTTCCACCAGCTCGTTGACGCAGCGGGTCAGCGGCCCCTGTTCGCGTTTATCCAGCGCTTCCAGCAGCAGCGAAGCGTTGAGGCCGCAAATCACGGCGATCGGATAATCGGCGCTCAGGCGGGCGGCGACGTTAGAGGTGGTGCCGCCAATAAAGTCGGTGAGGATCAGCGAGCCTTCCGGCATCGACTTCACCATCGCTTCAACGCGCTGGTAATACTCGCCGAGGGTATCGACGGGCATCAGGGCGATTTCCGTCACGCCTTCGATTTCGCCCGTGACCATGCGCAGGCTGTTGCAAAGCGGCGTACCCCAGCCGCCGTGCGTCAGCAGCAGAATTTGCGGTAATGGGTGTGCAGGTACAGTAGATGACAAGGTGGCCTCCTGGCGCCGTTTTATAGACGCTATGGATAGAGCAAAGGCCGTGCCAGCATTAGTGTCATCTGCGGGGGAGGAGGGGGCTGGCGGGGCGATGGGCCGCGCCAGTAAAGGGATCAGCTATACAATAATTCGTAGATATAAATATATTCCGCATCCGATAAGCGGATGGCGTAGGCCTCCTCCACCGGGTGAAAGGCGGATTTAATGACACTAAAGGCGTGAGTATCCATATCGGGCTTCATTTCCAGCGCCATCTGTAACGGTTTGCGGTTAATCACGATACGCTCGACCATACAGCAGCAATGGATCAGGAAGCGTAGTGTCACCTGGCGGCTGGGGGCGACAGCCAGGGTCGCGCGCAGCTGGCTGAGGACGCCTTCCATCTCTTTGAGGATGCGCTGCGGGTTGAGCACCGAAATATGGTTGATGATGCTTTCCATCGTCAGCGCGCTGATAAACCGGGACGCGCTGCGCTCCATCTCCAGCCGCCGCTCGGCGCTGGAGAGATCGGGAGTCAGCAGGCTTAACACCAGCTCCGGACCCTGCTCGGAAAACAGCTCTTCCAGCGAGATAAACGGAATATCCGGCAGTCCGGGCTGGAAGGTCCCGACAATCCCCGCCAGCCGCTCGTGGGCGTTAATGGCCTGCTGCACGCGCTCCGGGCTGCGCACTTCGTTATAGTCGAGGATCACCATGCGGGTATCCTGCGACATTAGCTCGCCGAAGCTCTCCTCCAGCACGGTTTTGATTTTCTCCGCCGTGCCCATGCCGGTAATGCAGGAGATGACCAGCACCTTGCCGACGTTTTCCTGCTGCGGGGTGCATAGCTGGCTGGGGATGCCTTTTTCCTGCATAAGCGCCGCCAGCCGCGGCAGGTCGCTGGTCTCGTAGCTTAGATCGAGGCCAATCTCCAGCAGGCTGGTCAGGGTGATATCCGGCAGCAGCAGGACGTCTATCTGGAACAGTTTGCTGATGGTGCTGCCGAAATGCACCAGCGAGCCGATATCGACGATCAGGATCAGCCGCTGCCAGCGCCGCGCCTGCATCAGCCGGATTAACGCATCCAGGGTGTCGTGCACCGACTGTTCGAACGGCATATCGATGGCGCTGAACAGTTCGCGCTCCAGCACCCGATTGACGTACTGCGCCATGCTGGTGGCGGTGGTGGCGCCGTGGGCGATCAGTATCACTCCGCAGTCGGGGCTGACGCCTATCCGCTGGCGGTAATGGCGGCACTCTTTGAGGAACAGGCACAGCCAGACCACCTCCGTCGCCGGGCACTGAATATTCAGCAGGTCGTTGATTTTCCTGCATAGCTGGGTGGCGTTCTCATATTCATCTTTACAGCGATCGAGAATTAAACTGGAGGAGTAGAGCTGCGGGATCAGCCCCCGCTGGACGTAGCCGATCAACGCCAGCAGGTGCTTGCGCAGCGGATTGACCAGGTTTTCCGGCAGGGAAAAGCCCAGGATCTGCTCGACATAGCTAATCAGCAGGGCGACGCGCTCTTCAATCTGGTCGCCATAGCGCGGTGATCGCGTACCGCTGTCGCGGCTGTAGAGGCCATATTCGAAAATGGAGCTGAGCTTGTTTTTGAGAATGGCCAGCGTCTCTGCGGGCGGAACGTTACTGTTGCGCAGATTGACGTATTCGCGGGTCAGGAAGCTATAGAACAGATCGCTCTCTTCGATGCCGCCATCGCCGCCCGCCGGGCTTTTAAGCTGGGGCAGCGTGCGGGCGTCAATACTGAGCAGGGTTTTACCATTGAACAGCGCGTCGACCAGCATCCGCTGCTCCTGGGTGGGGTTAGTGGAACCGTCCGCCAGCTTGCCATCCAGCAGCAGGACATCGTGCTGCGCCGCCATCCCTGACGCCCAGGCCTGGGCGCATAAAAACTGGATATCGCTTTTTAGCTGACCGATATTGCCTTCCAGCGGCTTATTCAGCAGCCACAGCAGCAGCGTTTTATCGATGCTTACCGAGCGCTCAATCTTGCGGCTCTCCCGCTGCAGGAAGCCGATAATCAGTTCGATCTGCTCCTCCAGCGAGCGCTGGCGGATGCCGGGGAGATCGATGGCGACCTGAATGCGGCGTTGAAAAGTCCGCAGCAGCGACGAGTTCACCGGCTCGGTGGTGGCGCAGATAAGGCGAACGGTGATGCTTCGCGCCGGGCCGCTGGCGCCCAGCGGGCGATACTCGCCTTTATCCAGCAGCGAGAAGAGTTTTTCCTGACCTTCATAGGGCAGGCGATGGACTTCGTCGAGTAGCAGATAGCCGCCGTCGGCCTGTTCAATCAGGCCGGTCTTGCTCTCCGTTGCGCCGGTAAACGCCCCCTGTCGATGGCCAAAGAGATGGGAGGAGAGCAGCTCCGGGTTGTTGGCGTACTCGGCGCAGTTAAAGTACACGAGCGGCGGAGGGCTATCGTCGCTATGTTCGCAGGCGTAGCGGTGCATCAGCTCGGCGAAAAAAGTCTTCCCGACGCCGGAGGGGCCGGTCAGCAGCACGTGCAGCCCATGCGGATAGAGCACCGCCGCTTTACCTTTTTCCACCGCATCCCGCAGGCTGCGATCGTGGCCGATTAGCAGCGAGAACGGATCGCTAACCGATGGCTGATCCCGATCAGGCAGCAGGTCGCTAATGGCGCCGATTTCGCGCTCCGATTCAGCCAGCGGCCGATCCAGCAGGGTTTGAGTCGCCTGCAGATGCAGAAAGAATACCGGGCGTCCGCGGGTTTTGATAACCAGCCCGTCGCTCCACAGCTGGTTTAAATCCTTGCTGACGGAGTTGCGCGCCAGGCCGAGGTTAAAACCGATTTGCTCTGCGGTGAAGGCGCCAGCGCCAGCGCCAGCGGCCAGGTCGTCCCGGCTGATGGTCTTCGTCAGCCGCTCCAGTTCACGCAGTACTACCTCAATACGTCTCATCTCGTTACCGGATTGCTTAAAGGTGATGTTTGAGAACATACACCATCCTGGCCGATGAGAAAGAGACGAGAAGCGAAGTTGCGGGCGTCTGACTACAACAAATAGCCGTTTCGGGATAAATAAGCGTGTCAGGGACTAAATCAGCGTATTTGAACGGCGACGCCGGGCGGCCGGGCATCGCCTTGCTGCGCTTAATCCACCTGCTGATGGATTGCCAGCCCGCTTTCCCCGACCGCCAAATCCGGGCGCAGCATCAGGGACGGGATCAGATAGTCGCCGTGATTTTGCCGGCGGAAGGGAATTGGCGCAGTGCTCGCCAGCGTATCCAGCCGTTGCCCGAGTTCCTGGCACTGCTGCGCAAAGCGCTGCTCGTCCGTTTTCTCCGTGCGGTAGAACACCAGCGGCGGCAGCACCGCAAAGCCGGGGTAAAACAGCATCCCGTGCTGGATCGGAAACAGGATATCGTTAATCGGTCCGTTAATGCCGCGCGGGGCGTAGTGCTCCTCCCAGCCGCCGGTAGTGACAACCAGCATCGCCCGTTTGCCCGCCAGGGTGCCTTCGCCATAGCGGTCGCCCCAGTGGCGGTCGCTGTGCTCGCCGACGCCGTAGGCGAAACCGTAGGCGTAAACCCGGTCGATCCAGCCTTTCATAATGGCGGGCATCGAGAACCACCACAGCGGGAACTGGAAAATCACCGTATCCGCCCACAGCAGCTTCTCCTGCTCGGCAACGATATCCGCGCTTTGGGTGCCCTGTTCAAAAGCCTGCTTTGAATCGAGCGTCGAGCGCCAGAACTCGCCGACCGGCGGGGCGCTGCTGTCGTCGGCATCAAAACCTGCTTTCCAGCGCATGGCGTAGAGATCGGAAACCTGCACCTCATGA
Organism: Klebsiella sp. X13; assembly: GCF_003323835.1. NCBI lineage: Bacteria > Pseudomonadati > Pseudomonadota > Gammaproteobacteria > Enterobacterales > Enterobacteriaceae > Klebsiella > Klebsiella sp. X13. The sequence continues at coordinate 4,707,439 of NZ_CP030874.1, read as the reverse complement.
CCGGCATTTTGCAGATGCCGGACGGCAAAATCTTTTAGCGCGCCGTTCAACGAGCGCGGTTCCGGATGGGCGTAAATCAGCAGTACTTTCATGGAAATCACCTCTGAGTCATGGAGAGCTGCAGAGTAAGCGGCTGGCCGCTATAGTAGAAATTAATTGCTTAAATCTCAGGTATAGCCGTGATTAATTTACATCGTCTGGATCTCAACCTGCTGCGCACCCTCGACGTGTTGCTGAGTGAGCATAACGTCACGCGAGCGGCGCAGCGGCTCAACCTGTCGCAGCCGTCGGTCAGCATCCAGCTGGCGCGCCTGCGGGACATTTTTGCCGACCCGCTGCTGCTGCCCGGGCCGCGCGGGATGCTGCCGACCGCCCGCGCCGATGAACTGCGCGGACCGCTGCGCGATGCGCTCACCGCGCTTGAACTGGCGGTGGCGCCTGCCAGCCATTTTGACCCGGCGACGGCGGCGCAGACCTGGCGGGTGGCCGCCACGGATTATATGGCCTCGGCGATTTTGCTCCCGGCGCTGCACACGCTGCGTCGGGCTTCCCCGGGCAGCCGGCTGGCGGTCTTCGATCTCCAGCCTTCGCGCCTGGTGCAGCAGGCGGAGAGGGACGAAGTGGATCTGTTTTTCCATACCCGGGATGGCGCACCGGCGGAGCTGCATCAGCGGCTGCTGTTCAGCGAGCGCTACGTGCTGGCGGGCAGAGCGGGGCATCCGGCGCTGCGGGCGCCGTTGAGCCTGGCGCAGTTTTGCCAGCTGGATCAGGTTATGGTCTCCCCGGACGGCGGCGGCTTCAGCGCCGCGACCGATATCGCGCTGGCCAACCTTGGGCTTTCTCGGCGGGTTGTCCTCTCGGTGCCACATTTCCTGTTTATGCTGGAAACGCTGCGCAGCAGCGATCTGGTCGCCATGCTGCCGGAGCGGCTGCTGCGCGGGATGAGCGGGCTGACGGTTATCGAGCCGCCGCTGGCGATTGCCGGGTTTGATATGCTGATGCTGTGGCACGAGCGCTGGCACCGCGACCCGGCGCACCGCTGGCTGCGCCAGCAAATTGTGAGTTCACTGGAGGATTGAGCCATGTTAAGCGGATTGAATCACCTGACCCTGGCGGTCAGCAGCCTGGCGCCGAGCGTGGCGTTTTATCACCAGCTGCTGGGGATGACGCTGCACGCGCGCTGGGACGGCGGGGCCTATCTCTCCTGCGGCGATCTGTGGCTGTGCCTGTCGCTGGATCCGCAGCGGCGCGTCACTCCGCCGGAAGAGAGCGACTATACCCACTACGCCTTTAGCGTCGCCGAAGCCGACTTCGCCGGGTTCAGCGCGCGGCTGGAAACGGCCGGGGTGGCGGTGTGGAAGGTGAACCGCAGCGAAGGGGCGTCTTATTACTTCCTCGACCCTGACGGCCACAAGCTGGAGCTGCACGTCGGCAGCCTCGCCCTGCGCCTGGCGGCGTGCCGCGAGCAGCCGTATAAAGGGATGGTGTTTTATGACGAGTGAATGGGAATAACCTTTACAAATTAGCCTCTGGAAATGTGAGGTTTTTTCCAACATTGATAGTATACTTGCCTGATAATTGTCTATACTTTTTTGTATATACAATCGGGATGAATGCTATGCCAATGGAGTTTGAATGGGATGCAAACAAGGCAGCAAGCAATCTAAGAAAACATGGGATTCGCTTCGAGGAGGCGGTACTGGTTTTTGACGATCCGCAGCATCTTTCCCGACATGATCGCTATGAAAATGGTGAGTATCGATGGCAAACCATCGGGCTTGTTCATGGCGTGATTGTTGTTCTTGTGGCGCATTCGATCCGATTTGAAAGTGGAACGGAGGTCATTCGTATTATCAGCGCCCGGAAGGCGGACAAAAAAGAGAGGAGTCGTTATGAGCATGGTTAAACATAAACGCGATAACCCGACAGCGCTTACCGCTCAGCGTGAAGACGAACTCAAAGCGCTGGCGAAAAAATCAGATGATGACATTGATTACAGCGATATCCCCTCTTCGGACGATGAGCCGTGGTCAGAGGCGGTTCGTGGTAAATTTTATCGGCCATTAAAAACGCAGGCCTCTGTGCGCATCGATGCAGATGTGATGGAGTGGCTTAAACGCCCGGGAAAAGGCTATCAAACGCGGCTGAACGCGATTTTAAGAGAAGCGATGATTCGCGATCTGAGCGAGAAATAAGCTTCTATCTGCCAGGCCTCTGCGTTCCCGAAGGCGGCGACGCGCCTTGCCCGGAAGACCAACCCGCAGCCTCGGTCAGCGCAGAGCCACCGGGGTTAGTTTATGCCCGCAAGTGCAAGATTTTCAGGCATATGCAGCGTTGAGGTATTCAGGCTGGTTCCTGTTTCAAAGGGAACGACCCACAGCCGTAGCGTTTTACTCTCGGAATGGCGGAACTCATACGGATGAATCGGCGGCGCCGTGAAGCCTTTATGGTGCGGGTAGATCAGCAACATATCCCCCTCGCCGCGTAGATGATTTATTCCGTATGCCAGCATCTGATACAAATCGCTTTGCGCGAGGTTAAGCTTATCTTGCGTGGCATCCACTATTTTCCATTTCATATCGCAAATGACGGCAGAGACCTCCGGGCCGTTACGCGGGATAAGCCATACATCTGGCCGGAGCTGAAATCTGGGCGTTTCGCCCTGGTGGACAAGATAATGTGACTTTGATTGCGGCTTCACCTGCCAGTGAGCATGGCAACGATAACGCAGCCAGGCAGTGACAAAGGATTCAAACACTGCCTCCATAGGAAAGAGAAGTGAAATGGCCTGAGCATGCCCCTGCATACAGTGCGGTGAATGACCTTTTAGAATGAGCTTTGCCCACTCCAGCGCCGGAGAATAATGTTGCATGTGGCGATCGAGGTGAACCTGCCGGAAAGCCATATCAACATTACCGATCCCGGGGATGGGCTCAAATAGCGCTTGTAGACGATTCAATTTCTGCAGCAGCGCGGGGCTACTGGTGTAGCCATACACCTTATCGATCGCGGTTTTTAGCAATCTGTTTTCAAGCCGTTCGATGCGGTATTCATCATATTCGACATAAAAACGATCGCGGCGAACGCTGTTTTTTTTCAGCTGCTCGCTGACCAGGAGTTTTCCCTTCAGCCACGGCAAATTGTTCTGCTGACGAAGATAATCGTGTTTGAGACCTTTGCGGACGATAGCTTCGAGACTGGTCACAAATTGCTGAACGAAGATATCCATTAAGGTCATCTTCGACGTCATGATGCTCGCTGCCGAGGTCTCGATATGACGAAAATTTTGTAATGTCGACAGCATCATCAGCAGTCGAGAACGCGCGTGCGATGCGTTTTCCTGTCTCTTATCCGCCTTCGGCAGAACTTCAATCATTCTCTGCTGGGGGAGTGCGATGACGCCAACATAGTTCTTCACCTGGATGACTTTGATGCCGTTCAGGGCGCGTAAGGATAGTAAACGCCGATCCTCACTGTCTTCATCGTTCAGGCAGCGTTGTTCCAGCCAATGAAACGCCGATGCGGGTAAAGACACCGAATCGGTTAATTTGCCGCTGTCCTCTTCATTAACCAGGTAGCCATATTCGAAAATGGAGTACGAGGTGCCCGCCATCAGTGCTGCTCCGCGGCTTTAGCCTGCGGTTGGTAAATCTGCTGGTAAGCCTGCGGGTTATCCCATACCGGATCATTATCCTTGCATAGCTGATAGCTCACGCCGGCTTCTTCAAGGTCCTCAATTGCCGTCTGGCCAAACAGCGTTGACACGTCGTTCTGATTAGCGACGGAACGGATAAAGCGCAGCGTCTGGTCCGCTTTTTGATTATCGCCAAGGACCAGACGGATTTTCTGCCAGTCGTTGTAGAAATACTCTTCCAGTAACGGAAGAACCTTATTTTTCATTACGCGTTTTAATCTTTTTAGCGCCTCGACGGGATTATCTTTTGCCTGCACCACCGGAATGAAAAAGGCATGCCCTAGCGTATGCTCGCTGTCGTAGAGGGCCTGGATACGTGCGTTCAGGGTAATCAGCAGCGCTTTGAGGTCGATACCATGAATATGAGTATCATTCAGCACCGAGGCATCGGGCATCAGCGCTTCAAATTCAAAGCGTCGACGCAGCGCTGTATCCAAAGCGGTTAGAGAACGGTCTGCGGTATTCATGGTGCCAACAATGAAGAGATTGCCAGGAACAGAAAACGGTTTAGCGGAGTAGGGGAGACTTACGCTCAGCGCTTCGGCTTCTCCCGCTCGTTTTGATGTCTCAATCAGCGTAATGAGCTCGCCGAAAATCTTAGAAATATTCCCGCGGTTTATTTCATCAATAATGAGGACGTAGTTTTGTTTTTTCTTTTCTGTTATTGCCAGCGGCGTGGCGGGAATGTTGAAATGATGAATGAGATAATTAAGAATGCCGCGCACGTAGGAGATGTTGTAAATATTTTCGGTCTCGCCATGATATAAGCGACGAATATTCTCGATAGACGCCGGGTAGCCGCTTTCAAGTCGGTCGTTCTTCGATTGTGAAGGGAAGATACGGAAGGTGCTGTTATTGGCGTAGGTCACTTTGAACATACTGCCATTTGTCGTTTTGAGCGTCACGCCATTTTGCTCGGCGCATTGCTCTTTAAGCTTTTCTACGGCTTCGTCCAGCGCGAGCTGCATTCCAGAGTCACCGAAAGAAGCGTCCTCACAGATCTGCTTAAACACGCCCGGTTTAATATCATAGCGCACGCTGCCATCGTCGCTGGTTTCCGCTCTTAATCCTTCAATAAATTCTTCATAACCAAAGCTTTGATGGAATGTGATAAAGCGAATGCGCTTCTCTTCAACCAGCGCGTCGTAGAGTTTTTTGAGCTCTACCCGACGTTCGATTTTTTCTTTACCATCAAGGCGGGAGAATGCCTGAGGTTCGCAGGCACGTACCGCAATTTCAATGGTCTTGTAGGTTTTACCGGTTCCTGGAGGGCCGTAAAGGATTAAGTTTTTTGGCGGTAAAATATCGATTGGCTCATCATCTTGCTCTGCTGCCGTCGATTCTGTAATACTTGCTTCGATTGCAACATTGCTTTCTTCGGCAATTTCCAGATTATACAGATGCCAGAGAGACATATTTAACTCAATATCATCCTGCTCATCATGGAGCTGCTGCCGAAGCTCTTTTTTTAGTAACAGATTTAACCTGAACCAGGTTGCCGTATCCCAGTTATAGTCTTCCGGGAGTCCGAGACTGAATTTATTGTTGCAGTAATTATAAACCCGGAAGAAAACATCTTCCTTAATGATACTGGTTAGCTGGTCAGGGTAAAATGCGGAAAAGGTGCGGCAAAGAAGCGCACGATAAAACTTCTTCACGATGCCATATTCTTTTAGCTGTTGTAAAAACTGATAGGCACGATCAAAATTTTCCGCTGTACAGCCCGAGGCAATAATTTTTGTTAATTCGCGAAGCTGGTCCTGTGCTTGATTAAATTCTTCATAAGACATACCACCCTGTTTTAGGCTGGCCACTCTGTTGTCGCGAGTGTACCACAAATCCTGGATGGTCCGGTGGCTAAAATCTGGATTTTCACGCCGCCCCCGGGAGGTCATGTCCCGGTATCCGGCCCCCCATTCGGGATCAAACTCACTATTTTTCTGAGTCAGTGATTTAAAAAATAGTGCTAAAGTCTGCTGATGTGACTCCATTCCGTTCTCCCCGAGCGATATCCGTTTTACAAATGGTTTTTATCATACGAAGCATACCCTTTCGGAAAAAAAGAAAAAGCGATCGCTGTGTCAGCGGAGGGATAAACGAGCTTCGGCCTGAGGGAACCTGGCTTCCTCGAGGCGGGGTTGCGCACCTGTCAGGGATTCCGAACCTGCAGATGGAGGTAAAGTTGTAGCCCCGGTCAGCGCTGTGCTCCCGGGGATTGAGCTTATGCCAGCTTAGGTTTTTGCCCGACGATCGCGTCGATTAACACCTGCACCTGTTTCTGCTTGCGCGCCGACAGCTTGCTGACCCGGCGCAGAGAGGCGGTGAGTTCAGGCTCCGACTGCCTGGCGATAATGACGATACAGCCGTTCATCACCTTAAGATCCACTTCGGTGCCGGTGGTAAAACCTGCCGCCTCCAGCCACTGACCCTTCATGGTCAACGCCGGAATACGCTGGTAATCAGGATGACGCGTCGCATAGCTCACGGTTAAATGACGGTTATTCGTTGGAGAGACTTCTGGATCGCACGGATCTGAAATAGAATGCTCGATAGTCATAATTGCTATTCCTTGAAAATAGTGATTGTGATGAGCAAGACGCCCGTGTTGCTGCACGGGCGTCTTGCGTTATACCCAAAATAATTCGAGTTGCATGAAGGCGGCCAGGGAGTGAATCCCCAGGAGCGTACATGAGTACGTGACTGGGGTGAACGAGCGCAGGATATAAATACCTGTACATATCATCAGGGAATAGAAGAAAAGTCCAGCTGAAAATGAATGAAAATAACGGCGGTGACAAAAGGGAAGGATTATTTCTGGTGATGGGAATAAAGCGGCTATTTAGCCGCTTTATTGGTTTCTGGAGGTCGTTTAATTTATGGCGGCGTCGGTGAGGGCGTCGGCCAGGTGGAGCTGGGTTTGTTGGGCAGATTTGATCTGTGATTTTAAATTATCAATTAGAATATTTAATAAATGGATTCGTTTGACAATCTCAAATTGCTCTTTAACCGGAGGTAATGGAAGTGCTAATTTTTTTAGCAACCCTAAGTTAAGAACATTCATGGTGGAGCCATGACTATCTTCAAAAAGCATGTTTTGTATTAATGGGCTGGAAAGCAAGTATTTGACATAATCTCGAGATATATCGTCGTAAAGGCTAAGTTTTACTAATCGAGGGTTTATTATTCCTGGTTTACATTTTTCTGATAAAATCAGAACCTTTCCAATAGTTCCAACAAGACTTATAAGCATATCTTTAGGTTGAATTTTGCAAGAGATTAATGAATTATACTTATCTTCACTGATAAAATAATCACCATAATCTTCGTCTCCAGAAATAACTTGTTCTTGTCCATAGATTTTGAATCCATCCTCAACATACATTGATTTCTTTAGTGCTGAACCGAATGGTCCTGCTTTTAAAGAATTCTCTTCATTTTTTGCAATGTACTCAAGTTTGCACCACTCCCAACCTTTCGGTAATTCGAACAGTTTTTCCTCGCTACTAATCGGTGGCAACGGTTTTTGCTTTTTCATTTTCCCGTCTTTCACCAATTGCGCTTTTTCCTGCGCAATACGTTTGAGAAGTTCAGAGGCCGGTTCATCGTTCGGATCCTGCGGTACCAGTTTTCCCATCACCGCCAGTTGCAGAATGGTCTGTTTTAAGGCGTCAATGCTGGCTTCGGTGGTAAACAGGGTGTCGAAATGCTCGCTGATACGCGCCCAGTTTACGGCCAGTTCATCGGCGTTCTGGCTGTCGGTTAGCGTGGTTAGCAGTGTTTCAACCAGCTGTTGATGGGCGTCCAGGCTGGTCAGGGAGTGCTGTTCCAGTTGGTCGCAGAGGGACATGAGTTCACTCAGTTTTTTGGCAATACAATTTTGCTCGTTAGCTGGGGGAAGACATACAAGTAAGGGATTCAGTTTTGCTAATGATATATTAGCAATATTTGTAGTTTGGCTAGCAGATTCAATTAGTTGTGATTTATACGTCTCGCATCTGAGTAGAGCCATTAGGTATTGCTCATTCACAAATAATGGTCTAAGCACACTCAGAAAGCCGCCGAAGGTGAATTTGCTATGGTTAGGCAGAGAAGCTAATGCAACTTTACCAACTAATTCCCGACTATTAGCCATAGACATTACGATGTCGTTTTCTTGAAGAAATTGATCTTCTCTTTTTACAAAACTGTCTGAAATATATATTAAATCATCCCAATCAATTTGTTCCTGAACGTTTGCTGTTCTTAAACAGGCTATTTTACCTTGAGAATAAGTTTGAGCTTTTTCACTTCCAGGGAAAGTTATACCGCGAATAATATTGGTAAAATCACCCAGCCGTACCCACTCCCACCCCTCCGGCAGCTCAAACGGCTTCTCTTCCTCGCTAATCTCCGGCAGCGGCTTGGGCTTTTTAATTTTCCCCAGCTTCACCAGCTCGGCTTTTTCCGCTGCAATGCGTTTCAGCAACTCTGACGCCGGTTCGTCGTTCGGATCCTGCGGCACCAGCTTGCCGCGCACCGCCAGTTCCAGAATCAGCTCGCGCAGCTTCTTAATCCCATACAGATCGATCTTGCCGGAGCTGCCGCGCCCGGCCGTAGAGCGAGTTTGCAGCGCCGTGGTCCAGGTATCAATATGGTCGACAATCAGTTTTTCCACCGCCATCAGTTGGCCTCCTTACCGGCGAGCGCCGCGCCGAGGATATCGCGCAATTGGTGGCGCAGGGTCTGGATCGCTTCCTGCTGCTTTGCGTACTGCGCCAGCAGTTCGTCCGGATCGTGGCTGACGGTTTCCGCCTGATGCGGGTTCTTGATATCGAGGTTAAAGTTGCGGCCAATCACCTCGTCGATGCTGACCTTCCACGCTTGCTCGTTTTCGACACGGCTGGTGAAGCCGTCGGCCTCGTTACCCCACCAGTCGATCTCGGCCTGGAACTCCTCAAACTTCATCGGTTTGGTTTTGCTGTAGTTCTTCACGCCCGCCGGGTACGGGTGCTCGTAGAACCAGATTTCTTTGGTCGGCTGGCCTTTGGTAAAGAACAGCAGGTTGGTTTTAATCCCGGTGTACGGGTTAAACACGCCGTTCGGCAGACGCACGATGGTGTGCAGGTTGCACTCCTCGGTGAGCAGCTTTTTAATTTTGGTTTTCACCCCTTCGCCAAACAGCGTGCCGTCCGGCAGCACCACCGCCGCGCGGCCGTTTTTCGCCAGCACTTCAATGATCAACTGCAGAAACAGATCCGCCGTTTCACGGGTCTGCATTTCTGCCGGGAAGTTCTTCTCGATGCCATCCTCTTCAGTGCCGCCGAACGGCGGGTTGGTGACGATGACATCCAGCTGTTCATCCCACGACGACAGCGGCTTGTTGAGGGTGTTGTCGTGACGAATTTGCACCGGCACTTCAATGCCGTGCAGCAGCATATTGGTGGTTGCCAGCAGGTGCGGGAGCTGTTTTTTCTCCACGCCGTGGATCTGCTGTTGCAGCGTCTGGTGATCGGCCACGTTCTGCACGTAGTTATTTTTTACGTGATCGAACGCGCAGGCGAGGAAGCCGCCGGTGCCGCAGGCCGGATCCATAATCGACTCACCGAGCTTCGGATCGACGCGATCGACCATAAAGCGGGTGACGGCGCGCGGGGTATAAAATTCACCGGCATTGCCTGCCGATTGCAGATCTTTCAGGATCTGTTCGTAAATATCGCCGAACAGGTGGCGCTCGCTGGCGCTGGTAAAGTCGATTTCGTTCAGCTTGTTAATCACCTGACGCAGCAGGGTGCCGTTTTTCATGTAGTTATAGGCATCGCTGAACGCCTGCCTGACCACAAAGCCGCGCGGGTTCTTATCAATCGGCGCGGTAAGGTTTTTCAGCGTCGGGAACAGGTCATCGTTGACGAACTCCAGCAGGGAATCGCCGGTAATGCCCTCGGCATTTGCCGCCCAGGTGCGCCACAGGTAGCGCTGCGGGATCGGATACTGGTAGTTATCTTGTTCCAGCTCCAGCGCCTCTTCCTGGGCGTCAAAGATTTTCAGAAACAGCAGCCAGGAGAGCTGGCCGAGGCGCTGCGCATCGCCGTCCACGCCGGCGTCTTTGCGCATAATGTCCTGTAATGATTTGATAACTGAACTGATCGACATGATGTGTTCCATGTTTCATTAACAATAAGGCCTTCTGCTACGCGGTGGCAGCAGAAGGCACAAAAGGGGAGTGGTTACGCGGAGCGGGGCGGTAGGTGGTAGATTTCGCTCTCCAGCTCGCTGATGGCCTGATTATACCCGTTACGGTCGCCGAAACCGCTTTTAATGATCTCCGGCAGCGTACCCATGCTGTCGAACGGCTTGAGCTTCAACACCTGAATACTCTCTATTTCCTGCACGCCCGTGTCGGCGTATTTATCCAGCAGCGTATTCAGCACCGCCTGCGCGGCGTCGGAGTATTTGGTGAAGTAGTTGCGCTTACGCACGTTCTCCGCCCGCTCTTTGCGGGTTAACGGCGGCTGACCATACACCACGTGGCACAGCATGTCGAACGGGTCGAGCTCTTTACCGACCTCTTCCGCCAGCACTTCCCAGATTATACCCTGCTGTTCCAGCTCCTTGATGATGGCCTGTTTGCGCTCGGCGCCCTGCCATTTGCGGGTGAAATCATCCAGCGAGGCGTACTCTTTGAGCAGCGTTTTACGGGTGTAGTCTTTGAAGGATTCGGTGACCAGCTTGCCGTCGGCGTCGTAATACTGCACGCGCTGGGCGATCACGCCGACGGCGACGCCGTTGACGTGGAACTTGCGTACCTTGTTCTCGTCGTCTTCTGGCAACGGACCGACATCGTCTGAACCGGTGGTGGTATAAGGCGCGGGATCTTCATCGGCACCGGTGATGTCGTCGTCGGCCTCTTCCTCGTGCTCGTCGAACTGCTCTTCAAAATCAGACTCCGGGTCGGCGATATCTTGCGGCGTGGTCTCCATCACCTTTTCCGGGATGCCGTCAAAGCGCTCATCGGCGAACAGTTCGGTGGCCTTTTTGAAATCGAGGATGGTGAACCACAGCTTGCCATAGCGTTCATCGATACGGGTGCCGCGGCCGATGATCTGCTTGAATTTGGTCATCGACTGAATGTTTTGGTCCAGCACTACCAGTTTGCAGGTTTTGGCATCCACGCCGGTGGTCATCAGCTCGGAGGTGGTGGCGATAACCGGATAGGCTTTTTTAGGGTTAATAAAGTTATCCAACTGGGCTTTGCCGATGTCGTCATCGCCGGTGATTTTCATCACGTACTTGTCGTTCTTTTTCACCTGTTCCGGGTTGAGATTGACCAGCGCACGGCGCATGCGCTCCGCGTGATCGATGTCGTTACAGAAGATGATGGTTTTATCCATCGGGTTGGTGCGCTTGAGGTAATCCGTGATGGTTTTTGCCACCAGTTCGGTGCGCTCATCAATCACCATCGTGCGGTCAAAATCTTTCTGGTTGTAGATACGGTCGTCGATCAGCTCGCCGTTTTTATCCGTCTGGCCTTTGGTGGGACGCCAGCCCTGAAGATCGACGTCGATATCGACGCGCACCACTTTATACGGGGCGAGGAAGCCGTCTTCGATACCTTCTTTAAGCGAATAGATATACACCGGATCACCGAAGTAATCGGTGCTGGAGACTTCATGAGTCTCTTTCGGCGTGGCGGTTAAACCAACCTGCGTGGCGGCGCTGAAGTAGTCGAGGATTTCGCGCCAGGCGCTGTCTTCCGAGGCGCTGCCGCGATGGCATTCGTCGATCACAATCAGATCAAAGAAATCCGGCGCCACTTGTTTAAAGGCTTTTTGATCTTCTTCCGGGCCGGTGATGGCCTGGTATAGTGCGAGGTGGATTTCAAATGCCGGATCGATAGTGCGCCCGGTGACTTTGGTCATCGCCGCGCCAAATGGCAGGAAGTCGTTATTTTTGGTCTGATCGACCAGAATGTTGCGATCGGCGAGGAACAGGATCCGCTTCTTACTTTTCGCTTTCCATAAGCGCCAGATGATCTGGAAAGCGGTATAGGTTTTCCCCGTCCCGGTAGCCATCACCAGCAGAACGCGGTTTTGCCCGGCAGAGACGGCTTCAATGGTTTTATTGACGGCCTGTAGCTGGTAATAACGCGGCGATTTACCGCTGCCGTCGTCGTAGTAGTCCTGGGTAATCACCGGGAGCTGGGCTGCGGTGTAGCCTTTCCAGACGCAGAGCTTATGCCAGAGTTCATCTGGCGACGGAAACTCGTCCAGAGTAATATGTTTTTCGAGCAGCTCGCCTTCGGCTGCCGTGGCATCGCGGAAAATAAAACCGTCGCCGTTGGTGGCGAAGACGAAAGGAACGTCCAGCAGGCGCGCGTACTCGATGCCCTGCTGCATCCCCTTGCCGATTTCGTGCTTGTTGGCTTTGGCTTCAATGACTGCCAGCGGAATGCCCGGCTTGTGATACAACACGATATCGGCGGATTTCACCGTTCTACGCGCTGCAACCTTACCGCGCACGATGACTTTGCCGTCCCGGAGTTTGACTTCTTGTCTGATTTGCGTTGTGTCGTTCCAGCCAGCATCGAGGATGGCGGGCATAACGCGTTTGGTGATGATGTCTGCTTCCGTCAGGGTACTCAGGTTCAGGTCGGCCATAGTGCTCTCTTTACGTGAACAGGAACTTTCTGATTTTACATAATTATCAATACCGGGAGAAGATATTTATACACGCATTCAAGAATAAGTTTTTATTGATTTCATTAATGTGTAATGGATTGGTTTTTAAATGATAAGATAATTCGCAAAATTCTTTTTTGTTTATTATTTCCTTTCCGTCTACCAATCTTATTTGACTGGATAAATAATAAGAAATGCTTAGTGATAAAAGTAGGATAACTGCACTGGCTGGTCTTTTGTAGTATATCGATAAGTAATGGAATGATGGGACTATTAATAATCTGTATGTAAGTATAAGAGCAAGCATCGACAGTATAAAACCTATGAATAGATCAATATTTCCGGATGGTTTGTTAAAATGTCCAGTAAGGAAAACCCTGTTGATTGCGATGCAAAATAAGAAAAAAACTATTATGTTGATAACCGCGTAGGTTTGAATTACTTGAAAGAAGTAAACACTGTGCCACACTTTTTTTTTGAATCTGGTTACTGTAGACATACACAGCCAGAAAAATACACCAAACTTTATAGGTTGAATTAACAAAAGAGTGTACCAGTATAGTTGATTAAATATTAATTTAAAACTAGCTATGGGGGCTACTTTTATTGAAAGGAAACTGAATGCCGCTATCAAGGATCCTACAATTAGTATTGACTTGAAAAGATTAGCGCCAGAGTTTACCAGTGGAGCATATTCATGAGTGCCATCATATATCTCCGGGTGTTTAATGAATATATACATTTCCGAAAGGAAATCATATCCTGGCATAATACTTAATGCATTTATCAGGAATGACTTTAGGTTACTGGGCATATATTGTTCCAATTAGTTGAAATAAAAACTCACTCCATCGCCACCTTCACCGCCTCCCCCAGCTTCACCATCACCTCCCGGTGCTTATCGATCGGCGGCAGGGCGCAGTTGATCCTTAAACAGTTGCGGTATTTCCCGGACGCCGAGAACAGCGAACCCGGCGCGACCTGGATTTTCAGGCGGCACAGCTGCTTCGCGACGCAGACCATATCGACGTGCTCGGGGAGCTCAACCCACAGCATATAGCCGCCCTTCGGCCGGGTAACGCAGATGCCGCAGGGGAAGTATTCCCGCAGCCAGCAGGTGTAGATCTCCATATTGCGCTGGTAGATCTGCCGCATCCGCCGCACGTGGCGATGGTAGTGGCCTTCGCGGATGAAGTTACAGGCGGCCAGCTGGGTTGAAGGAACGTTGGTCCCGCTGGCGGCGTATTTCATCTGCAGCAGACGATCGTAGTAGCGGCCTGGCGCGATCCAGCCGATGCGCAGGCCCGGCGCGATAGTTTTGGTAAACGAGCTGCAGAGCATCACCCGGCCGTCGATATCCCACGAGTGAATGGTGCGCGGACGCGGGTAGTCGGTGGCCAGCTCGCCGTAAATATCATCTTCGAAAATGACAATATCGTGACGCTGGGCGAGGGTCAGCACCGCGCGCTTGCGGGCATCCGGCATGATAAAACCCTGCGGGTTATTGCAGTTCGGCACCAGGATAACGCCTTTGATCGGCCACTGCTCCAGCGCCAGCTCCAGCGCTTCGATACTGATCCCGCTGTCCGGATCGGTAGGGATCTCAATGGCTTTGATCCCCAGACCGCGCAGCAGCTGCATGGTGCCGTAATAGGACGGAGATTCGACGGCAACGATATCGCCGGGCTGGCACACCGACAGCAGGGCCAGCGACAGGGCGCTATGGCAGCCGCTGGTGATCACTAAATCATCGGCGGTCACCACGGAACCGCCGTCGAGCATCAGGCGGGCAATTTGTTCACGCAGTTCGCGGCGCCCGGCCAGCTCGTCGTAGTTCAGCACCTCGCTGAGGTTATGCTGAATCACCCGGCTAAGCTCACGCCACAACGGTTTCAGGCTGGGCTGAGTGACGTCCGGCGAGCCGCCGCCGAAGGGGATGATGGTTTTATCATTGCGCGCGTCGAGCATGGTCAGCACCTGATCCCACTGGGTGATCTCCACCGGGCGCTGAACCGGGCGCGACATCGGCGGTACCGGCGGCTGGGCTTTACGCGGGGCGACAAAATAGCCGGAACGCGGCTGCGGGGTGATCAGCCGCTGCTGTTCCAGCGTCTGGTAGGCCTGCTGGACGGTACTGATGCTGACACCGTGCTCCTGACTCAGGCTGCGTACCGACGGCAGTTTTTCGCCGTCGCGATACAGCCCTTGCTCAATACGTTCTGCCAGCAGACTGGCCAGATGTTGGTAACGCGTCATGCTGTATCCTTTATTGCCGCCATACAGATAGATAAACCAGTACAGATGGATGAAAAAAAAGCCACGCAGATACCGTTTTAATCAATCTGTATGTTAAAGAAAAGTATTTTGTGCATCTGTATTGTTGGGCTTCAGATCCGCGAAGATAAAGCCTCTGGCAAGGCGAGGAGGTAGAGGATGGAATTTCACGAGAACCGGGCAAAACAGCCGTTTATCGGCTTCGTATTACTGGGCCGAATGATAAGAAAATGGTGGTTACGGCAGCAAACGCGACGGATTTTGCAGCGAATGAGCGATGAACAGCTCAAGGATGTCGGGCTGAGGCGAGATCAGCTCAATTAAAAAATGCGCTTTTCCCCGGATGACGGCGTAAACGTGCTACCCGGGTGACCAATTCATAGCCCCGGTAAGCGGTAGCGCGACCGGGGAAATGTCCGCCAGGGTTATTACATTCACAATATTTATCAATTAATGCTTCTGCGTCCACCGTTTCTTGATACTTATCCTGATAAGTATTATTTTCTTCTCAGCTAACTGAGGAAAGAAACATGACCGAAGACGAACTGTTCGCCCGCCGCCCGATGGGAATGCGGATGGCGATGGTGGTACGCCAGTGGCGCGCGACTATTGACTCTGCTATCACCGATACCGGCCTGACCCAGTCAAGCTGGACGGTGCTGATGCAGCTGCATCAGCTGGGGGATAACGTCTCGGTCAGCGAACTGGCGGAGGTGCAGGGTATTGAACTGCCGCCGCTGATGCGCACCCTCACGCAGCTGGAAAACCAGGGCTATCTGGTGCGTTCCACATCGCCATATGACAAACGCATACGCCTGCTGACGCTGACGGCGGAAGGCCGGTCGATACTGGAAGAACTGAATCGTGTGATTGAGACCTATCAATCCCGCGTCACCCGGACCATTCCTGCGGCGGATCTCGCCACCTTCAGCGCCACCTTAAATCACATCGCCTGCAATTTGCGGACAATCCGCGAAGAAGATAACAAGATCTAAAAAACTATGATGACCCCTGAACAAAAATTTGCCCGCTGGGTAAGGGTAAGTATTGTCGCGTTCCTGACGATATTCGCCTGGTTTATCGTTGCCGATATCTGGATCCCGCTGACGCCGGACTCGACCGTCATGCGGGTCGTGACGCCCGTTTCACCGCGTGTCTCCGGCTATGTGTCGCAGGTCTATGTGCACAACAATAGCCAGGTGAAGAAAGGAGATCTGCTCTATGAGCTGGATCCGACGCCGTTTATCAACAAAGTCCAGGCCGCGCAGATCGCCTATGAGCAAGCAAAACTGAGCAATCAGCAGCTTGATGCCCAGCTTGCCGCCGCACGCGCCAACCTGCGCACCGCGCAGTTCACCGCCCGCAACGATAAAGTGACTCTGGATCGCTATCAGCGGCTGAGCACCATGCAGAACGTTTCGCAATCGGATCTCGATAAGGTGCGCACAACCTGGCAGACCAGTGAACAGTCGGTCAGCGCGCTGAATGCCAGCATCCAGAATCTGCTGATCCAGCGCGGAGAGCGCGACGATAACCGTAACGTGACGCTGCAAAAATACCGCAACGCGCTGGAAGAGGCGCAGCTCAACCTTGGCTGGAGTAAAGTCTATGCCGAAACGGACGGGATGGTGAGCAACCTGCAGCTCAATCCGGGTCTGTATGCTACCGCCGCCACGCCGCTGCTGGCGCTGGTCAGCAACCATACCGATATCGTCGCTGATTTTCGTGAGAAGAGCCTGCGCCACACCGGGGTGAATACCGACGCTGCGGTGGTTTTCGATGCGCTGCCGGGGAGAGTATTTCCGGCGCACGTGACCAGCAGCGACGCCGGGATTTTAGCCGGCCAGGAAGAGGTTAACGGCCAGCTGTCGCAGCCGGAGCAGTCCACCCGCTGGGTGCGCGATGCCCAGCGGATGCGGATCCACGTCGCGCTTGATGAACCGCTGGACAAACCGCTGCCGACCGGCGCCCGTGCCACGGTTCAGCTCTATAACAGCGAGGGTCCGTTCGCCCGCACCTTTGCCGGCCTGCAGATCCATCTGGTGAGCCTGCTGCACTATGTCTATTAATACGCTGGCTCGCGTTTTCACCCCGCACGGTAATATCGTTTACACGGCGAATGACTTTCGTCAGACGCTGCGGATCGCCTTTGCCGGGATGATAGCGCTGAGTATCTCGACCTTCTACGATGTGCAGTACGGCGTCTTCTTTGTGGTCTATCCGCTGATGCTGCTGTCGCTGGTGCCGGTTTTTAATCGTCACGTCGCCAGGCAGTTTATCTTTAGTGCGGCAGTAAACTGCGTTGAAATGGTATTGATCGTCGGCTATCTGTCGCAATGGCCGATTGTGATGACGCTGGTGGTTTTTGGCCTCTACGTGATGCGTTTTCGCTTCATGAGTCAGGGACCGCTGTTTCTGCTGGGATCGATGGGGGTGGTCTGTCAGAGCACGATGCTCAACTTTATGAGCTATCCCACCAGCAACTGGCACACGCTGCTGTTCTCTAATATGGAAGCCTGCGTGATGGCGGTGGCGCTCAGCGCGTTAATGAATTACCTGATTCCGGACGTCGAACCGCGTAAGCCGCCGCCGCGAATCGAGAAAGACGCCGCCAGGGTGCGGCATGAATCGCTGCTCTCCGGCACCGTTGCCACCCTGATTTTCGTGGTCTTCCAGATCTGCGATCTCAGCGATTCCCTTTCGGCGCTGATGGCGGGGATCCTGATCCTGTTCCCGATGCACTACCGCGGCGCGGTGATAAGCTCGGTGTGGCGCGTCGCGGGGGTGGTGCTGTCCTGCCTGTATATTCTGGTGGTGCAGCTGCTTATCTACGATTTCAGCAATCATATGGTATTGATGATGCCGTTGATTGGCCTGGGTCTGGCCTTTAGCGCTCGCCTGCACGTGATGGAAAAGGTAGGCGCCGGGGTGGGCTTCGCCAGCATCACCACCATCGGGATCATGTTCGGCCAGAACCTGCATCCGGACCAGGATCTGATCTTCAGCGATCTGTACCGGATTACCTCGGTGACCACCTCGCTTATCGTCACGCTGACGCTGGTTTTCCTCGTGCACCGGATTCTGAACTGTTTTGCGCCGACGCGGTTCGTGATTACCGATTAATCCTTCTGCGGGAAGCTGGCGATGCACTGCCACGCTTCCCCACTCTGCTGATACAGCGCCGCCGTATGCCCCGCGATTATCCAGCTTCGCGCCGCGTCTTCCGTTCCCTCAATCAACACGCACAGACCGCAGCCGCTGCGCAGCTGGCGCGGAATATCTTTGATTTGAAAGGTAACCCCGGCGGCCTGCAGCGCCTTGCGGGTCTGTACCACGCCAACGGTTGAATGAAACAGATACAGCCAACTGCTCATTCGCGCCTCCGCAGACGCTGGCCGATTAGCGCCGCGCCGAGCGCCCCGGCGAACTGGGCGTCGGGATGGGTGGCGACCGGCATACCGACATGCGTCTCCAGCATGCGGGCGAAGGCGGCGCAGTGGCTGACGCCGCCGGTAAACAGCAATGGCCCCTGCGCGGACAAGCGGCCGATAAAGTTTGCGCTGCGCCGGGCCATGGCGTTGATCACCCCGGCCAGAATCGCCTCCGGCGCGACTCCGGCTGAACGCAGGCTGATAACTTCCGATTCGGCGAATACCGTGCACATGCTGGTGATGGCGTGCGCTTCAACGCCTTCGGTAATGGCGTCCAGCTGCTCGACGCTGGTGCCGAGGGTTCGCGAAATCACCTCCAGAAAGCGACCGGTGCCGGCCGCGCATTTGTCATTCATCAGAAAGTCGCTGAGGTTGCCCTGCGCATCCAGCTGGATGACTTTGCTGTCCTGGCCGCCGATATCAATAACCGTGCGGGTTTCCGGCGCCAGCAGACGTGCGCCGAGCCCGTGACAGGAAATCTCCGTCACCTGTTTATCGGCAAAATCGACCAGTTGGCGACCATAGCCGGTGAGGGTTAAAAAAGGGGTTTCCGCGAGGCCTGCGCGCAGGGTCTCCCAGGCGTCGTTGATGGCGTCGGCGGGGCGAAAAGGGGTCGGGCAGAGGAAACGGCGCGTAATGACGCCGTCTGCCAGCAGGATGCCTTTTGTCGCTGTGGAACCAGAGTCAATACCTACCGTGTAGATCACGCGCGCTCCTTACAGCATTTCGATAAATGCGGCGACGCGGGTACTGAGCTGGCCGAGATCTGCCGTCGAATAGTCGGTTTCAATCGCGATATAGGGGATGTCGTGCCGCTGACGTACGTGACGCTTAATCGCCAGCGATTCAACGGCGTAGGTATGGCAGGCCTGCAGGATGACGTCGACCACGCCATCGGCCTGATACTCCTCGACCATCTGGCTCAGCAACTGCAGGCGCCGATCGTTGGGCGAAATGCAGGAGCAGCCAATAGCGAGATATTTATCGGTTAAGGCATCGTAGACGTCGCCATCTTCCGCCACACAGTGCTCGGTAGCTTTCGCGCCGGTGCAGTTCTCATAACCCACCACCCAGCCGCCGTTGTCTTCGATGGCGCGGACCACTTTTTCCGCCGCTCCGCCGATCGGGCAGCCGGTGATCAGAATACGCGGGCGGGCCTCCAGTCGTTGACCTTCCCGCCATTGTTGATGGATACGTTCTGCCATCGCGTTGAGTTCATCAATCAGCGCGGTTTTGTCGAAACGGAAGGTCGCGCCGTAAATCACTTTCAGTATCTCGCCGCCGCTGAGCGCCGGTGGATTTAACTGCCCGAGGCGATAGAAATTGGCCAGCGCCCGGCGTTCGCGATTTTTCAACACGATGGCTTCACGCAGCGCCGTTTCGCTGATTGGTGTTGCGAAACGCGTTTCAATCACCTGCTGCAGACGCTTGATCTCCGCTTTCCACAACGCCCGGGAGGCGGCGTCGCTGGCGCTGTTCGGTAGCTGCATCACGTGCACCGGCTTGAACTCGGCCATGTATTCGTACATCTTTTTTTTGCCATCGCAGGTGGTTTCGCCAACCACCAGGTCAGAGAAATAAAAGTAGGGGCATTTATCGGTTTTGCCGAAGCCGTAGCTGCTTTTAATCAGCGGGCAGAGGTTGCGCGGCAGGTCTTTCTCCGCCTCTTCGATGGTCTCATCGGAAGTGGAACACAGCGAGACGACGACAGCGCCCGCCGCCATGGCTATCTCCTGTGGCATAAAGGTACAGTAGGTGCCGACTAGCGGCACATTCTGTTCTTTAAGGTCCATGACGGTGAGAAAACCCTTCTGACGAGCGTCCGAGAATTGGTCGAAGATGGCGGGTAGATCGGTGATGAGCGACATGATTTTCCTTCCCCGTACACGGGAGATGATGAAAGAGTCGCCATTATAACCATGTTGTTTGTGTGTATTTGTTGATCTTCCACCCATCCCGCGGCGTTAGTAGACCTTCTTCAAATCCATCTCTTCCTGAATGCGCTCGCTGTAAGCCACGTGGGTGCGGATCGCCTCCTCAATCCCGGCGTTATAGAACATAGGGCCGAGCTCTTTCGCGATAAAATCGACAAAGAACTCGGCGTCAAACTGCTCCAGTTCAAGGTCAAAATTCTGTTCGCAGTATGCGCATAGCTTTTCGCGCAGCAGATCGCGCTCGCCGGTCGTCAGGGTAATATCAGCCATTTTTGCTCCTTAAATGGACTCTGAATAAATCAAATGGCAGAGGAGATAAGGCTAGCTGGGGATCCAGCTATCCCATGTGGGCACCGGGCCGAGTTCTGCCACCAGGAAATCGATAAACGATCGTACTTTAGGATTGCTGTATTTGCTGGGGAAATAGAGCGCATACAGTGCGTGGGTTTCGCAGGCGATCGTCCCATCGAGGATCAGCGGCGTGATCTCCTCTTTCTGAATATGATCGCCGATCAGGTAGGTCGGCAGGTAGGCAACGCCCTGATCTTCCAGCACCGATTTTAACAGCACCAGGCTGCTGTTGGCCTGGATAGGCATGTGCAGCTTGAGCTGATGCGGGCGATCGTGTTCGTCGGTCACCTTCAGCACCGGCGTTAAACCGGGATAAACCAGGCAATCATGATTCACCAGATCGCTGCGCCGCACCGGCATCCCTTTTTTAGCCAGATAGCCGGGGGATGCACAATAGGCCCAGCGAATCGAAACCAGTTTGCGCATGGCGTAGTTTTGCGGCGGTGCGGTGGAGATACGCAGAGCGATATCGAAGTCGGTTTCATTGAGGTTGACGAAATTATCGTTCAAATCGATATACAGATTCACATCCGGGTATTGCTGGCGATATTTATCCACCAGGTTGACTAACCGGGAGTAGCCAAAGGCAATGGAGCAGGTAATTCGTAATTCACCCTGCGGGTTGTGATAATAGCCGGACGTGGTATTTAACGTATCATCAAACTCTTTTAGTAACTTATTGGCGCGATTAAAGAGATATTGCCCGGCATCGGTCAGCGTAATACTGCGGGTGGTACGCTTAATTAATGTTGTGCCCAGCGTATCTTCCATTGCCGAGAGGCTTTTACTGACCGCAGAGGGCGAGACGTTAAGCTGTACGGCGGCCTCAGATAATCCCCCACAGTCGACAATTTTGATAAAAAACTCCAGATGCTTGAGTGAAATTGGCGTGCTCATTTTTTCCTTTAATTCACAAGTGATTTGCAAAAACGGTACGAATGAGCCGTTACATTCGTATCTTAAACATGCAACTATTGAATCACAGGAAACAACTTGCTGGCAAAATGAAAAAATAACAACTTAAGTGAGTTGCATCACAAAATAAAAGGAGGCGTCGCATAAAGTCATTAAATTGTGAATTTAATCTCATTTAATATAATTTTAATTAAAAGGTACCGGTTATGTGGTCACGACTCGAACCCTACAAATCCTCTATTATTTTATTAATTGCCCTGGTGATCGGCGGCCTGACAGGTATTTACGCCCCGGGACTGGCGGGTAAATTACAGCCGATAGGTCAGATATTCCTTAACCTGCTATTCATGATTATTGTCCCGCTGGTGGGAATCAGCGTGATGTCATCGATCGCCAGTATGACCGACCTGAAAAGGCTGGGACGCATTATGGCGATTATCTTTATTGTCTCGATTGCGATGGCCTTTATTCCCGCGGCCGGCATCGTCGCGCTCGCCTTATGGTACAACCCGGCGCAGGGAGTCACCATCGATCTGTCGCAGTCGGTGCAGGCGGGCAGCGGGAAGATGGATTTTGTCAGTATGATCACCACCAGCGATTTTCTCGGGCTGTTCTCGAAGTCCAATATTCTGGCGCTGATCGTGATGGCGATTATTGCCGGTGTGGCCATCGGGCAATCGGAACAGGCGGGTAAACGCATTGCCTCGCTGCTGGAAGATGCCAATACCGTCATCATGAAGATCGTCTCGATCATTATGAAAGTCGCGCCGATAGGTCTGGGCTGCTATTTTGCCGCGACGATGGCCAGCCAGGACTCGGGGCTGCTGCTGACCTTTGCCCGGGCGATCGGCCTGTTTATGGTTGCCACGTTGGCCTATTTTATCTTCGGTTCGATTCTCTATTCCTGGATCGGCGGCGGCATGCCGGCGGTGAAAGCATTCTGGCGTAATGCGGTTGAACCATCGGCGACCGCGCTCGGGACCTGCTCCTCATTAGGGACGCTGCCCGTCACCCTGCGCGCCGGTAAAGCGATGGGCATTAACCCGGAAATCGTCGATGTCTCTATTCCGCTGCTGGTTAACCTGAATAAGGGCGGCGTGGCCATGATCGCCGCACTGAAGATTGTTTTTATCTATTCGGTGCTGGGGATGGAATTCACCACCGACACCTTCTTCCTGACCATGCTGATCGCCGTGCTCTCCGCCATTATCGTCGGCGGCGTACCGGGCGGCGCATTCCTCGGTGAAATTTTTATCGTCACCACGCTGGGGCTGCCGATGGAGGCGATCCCGATGCTGGTGGTATTGGGCACCATCACCGATGCTCCGGCGACCCTGATCAACGTGATTCATGATTTGAACGCCGCGCAGATTGTGGAACGCTTCGCCGGAAAAAAGCCGGCACAGGCTGAACTGAAATCCACGGCTGCCGCCGTATAAGCTTTCGCACGGATATAAGGATGTTACAGGAGACGTTATGAAGAACTCACTCAAGCTCGACACGCAGTTAATTATCGCCGGACGCGACAAACGCTACACTCAGGGGGCGGTAAACCCGGTTATCCAGCGCGCCTCTTCGCTGGTCTTTGAGACGGTAAAAGATAAAAAGTTTGCTACCGCCAATCGCGCCAACGGCGAGCTGTTCTATGGCCGCCGCGGGACCTACACCCATTTCGCATTTCAGAAAGCGATGAGTGAACTGGAAGGCGGCGCGGGCTGCGCGCTCTATCCGTGCGGGGCAGCGGCGGTGACCAATGCGATTCTGGCGTTCGTGCAAAGCGGCGACCATATCCTGATGACCGGCGCGGCCTATGAGCCAACCCAGGACTTCTGCAATAAGATCCTCAGCAAATTCAACGTTGAAACCACCTATTACGATCCGCTGATCGGCGCCGGGATTGCCGAATTGATCCGCCCGGAGACGAAAGTGGTCTTTCTCGAGTCCCCCAGCTCAATCACCATGGAAGTCCAGGATGTGCCGGGAATGGTCAACGCGATCCGCGCGGTAAATCCGCAGATCGTTATCATGATCGATAACACCTGGGCGGCGGGAGTGCTGTTTAAGGCGCTGGACTACGGGGTGGATATTTCGATTCAGGCTGGCACCAAGTACACCATTGGCCATTCCGACGCCATGCTGGGCACGGCGGTCTCCAACGCCCGCTGCTGGGATCGTCTGCGCGAAAACTCCTATCTGATGGGCCAGACGCTGGATGCGGATACCGCCTATAACGGCAGCCGCGGGCTGCGCACGCTGGCGGTGCGCCTCAGACAGCATCAAGAGAGCAGTATCCACATTGCTCGCTGGCTGTCGGCGAGGCCGGAAGTGGCGCGGGTGAATCATCCGGCTTTAGCAGAGTGTCCGGGCCACGAATATTTTCAGCGGGATTTTACCGGCAGCTCGGGCCTGTTCTCCTTCGTATTGAAAAAGCGCCTGACGGATGAGCAAATGTCGACGTTCCTCGATAACTTCTCATTGTTCCATATGGCCTACTCGTGGGGCGGGTTCGAGTCGTTGATTCTGGCAAACCAGCCGGAAGAGCTGAACAGTATTCGTCCGGCCGGCGAGGTGGATTTCAGCGGGACGCTGGTCAGGGTACATATCGGGCTGGAGGATGTCGGCGATTTGATTGCCGATCTGGAGGCCGGGTTTACCCGCATCGGCTAAACACAGGGCCCCGCCAGCGCGCGGGGCCGCTGTTTTGCGCTCGCTTAATGCAGAAACAGGGTCGGGATCTGCGAGAACAGCCACAGTATCAGGCCGATAGAGCCGCCGACCAGGGTGCCGTTGATACGGATAAACTGCAGGTCTTTGCCGATATTGAGTTCAATTTGCCGCGACATATCCCGCGCATCCCAGCTTTTGACCGTATCGCTGATATGACGAGTCAGGAAGGCGGCAAACTCTGGCGCCACCCGATGGGCCGCCTGCTCCAGGTGTTCGTTTAGCGACTCGCGCAGCGCGTCATCGTGGAGCAGCGTTTCGCCAAACCACTGCCCGGCATCGGCAATCCGCTGTTGAATCCGCGAGTCGTCGCGGGTGACATCGTTCTTGATCCACGCCCGCAGGTCGGCCCATACCTCGCTGAGATAGCGGTTAAAGGCCTCATCATTTTTCAGGTACGCCTTGATGCCCTCCGCTTTTTCCGCCAGCAGCGGATCGGTTTTCAGGTTATCGATCAGTTTTAAGGTGGCGCGATCGAACGCCTGGCGGATCTGATGGCTGCGATCCTGGGTGACTTCGTCGAGCAGCGTATTCACCGCGTCGGTCACCATGTCGGCGCTGTGCTCGCCCAGCCATTCGGTGGGCAGAATTTTGGCCTTCAGCGGATGCTCGGTCTCCAGCCAGTGGACAATACCGCGGGCAATAAACGCGCGCGAACTGTCGCGCTGCAGCAACGCAATGAGCTGGGTAATGAGCGAGTCCAGCAGCTTCTGATGGCGATTGTTGCGGGTTAATCCCTCCAGCATCATGGCGCTGGTCTGCGTCAGATCGACCTTATCAATCGCCTTATGTACCGCCCGGCGCAGCAGACGCTGGATACGGGCGTCGTCGGTCAGTTCCAGAAAACCGCTCATGACCTGCAGCAGATGATGGCCCACTCGGCGGGCGTTTTCCGGCTGGCTGAACCAGTTGCCGAGCATCAGGGCAGGTTCATAGCGACGGATGAGCGCCACCAGCGAGGGCGTATCGAGAAATTTTTCCTGCACGAAATAACCAAGATTATCGGCGATCCTGTCCTTATTGCGGGGAATAATCGCCGTATGTCGGGAGATAAACGGCAGCGGGATACGGCGAAACAGAGCCACCACCGCGAACCAGTCGGCCAGCGCCCCGACCATCGCCGCTTCGGAGATGGCTTTGAGTGCGCTGACCCACGGCGTCGGCGGTAGCAGCAGGGTGGTGATAAAAATGGCGACCGCAATCAGCAGTAGCGACAGCGCCAGCAGTTTGGCGCGTTTCAGTTCAGCGATTTTTTCCATAGGCTTAAGCATATAGCCTGACGGCGGACTCGTGCAAAAACTGCCACACAATCCAGCAGCCAAAAGCCATCAGTACGCCGCCGGCCGCCCGCTCAACGCGCCAGACGACGGTGGAAAGGCGACGCTGCACCGCCGGCAGGGCAATCATCGTCACCAGTAAGAGATCCCACAGCAGCACGATACTGGTCATCCAGACTCCGCTGACGGCCTGCTGCACCAGCGTGACGTCCGGACCCAGCAACGAGGTCATCAGCGCCAGATAAAACAGGGCGTTTTTAGGATTGAGTAGCGAAGAACCCAGCCCGAGAAGAAGCTGTTTTACCCGCGACGGGCGTGAAGCCGAGGCGCTGCGGACATCCAGCGTCGTCGGGCGGCTTCTCAGCAGCAGGCTGCCAATCCACAGCAGATATGCGGCGCCCAGCAGCTCGACGACGGTGAACAGCAGCGGCGCCTGACGCAGTACGCCCCAGCCGATAATCGCCAGCATAATGTACAGCCCGTTCCCGGCGGCAATACCGACGCACAGGCCGACGCTGCCGCGCAGGCGATAGCGAATGGCGTAGCCCATCAGTAAAAAGAAATCTGGCCCCGGGCTAAGCAGAGCAACGAAGTGGGAGAGCGCCAGCGCCGGAAACGCGGGCGGGAAAAACGACGTAAGCATATCCATAGCGACCTCACAAAGAACCTGAGATCAGCCTATGGCAAGCGGGGCGCTAATTATTGTCTGATATTGATCGGCCAAGTGCATACTGGCGCGGCGTAGCGGCGGTGTAGCTGACAAAGGTTTTGTGGAAATGACTCTGGTCGGCAAACCCGGCCTGGTAGCCGACGTCGGCGATCTCATCTCCGGCGCGCAGGCGCGTTTTGGCAAATTCGATGCGTGCCATATTCATAAAGCTGGCGGGCGTCAGGCCAGTGTCCTGCTTAAAGGTGCGAATCAACGTCTCTTTGCGCAGGGCGAACTCGTGGGCCAGCGCATCAAGAGAGGGCGGTTCTTGTAAATCGGCCGCCAGGCGACTGAAGATCCGTGAACTGGTCGCGCGCAGCGGTAGTGGCGGGGCGGCGGATAGCGGGAGCGCCCGCAGCAGTTGCGCGACCTGTTCGGGGAGCGCTGCCGTTTTCTGCCGCTCCATCAGCGCCACAATCTGCTGATATCGTTTGAAAAGCTCAGGATCGCGGATCACGGGCTGCGGCGCGTGTACCTGCGCCTGACTCGGGAAAAGCGGCAGCTGTTGCCGGCACCACGTCATATCGAGGTACAGCATATGGTAGCTGCGCGGCCGGCCATCGCGCGGGTTA
The DNA here is from genome assembly GCF_003323835.1 of Klebsiella sp. X13. Taxonomy (NCBI): domain Bacteria; kingdom Pseudomonadati; phylum Pseudomonadota; class Gammaproteobacteria; order Enterobacterales; family Enterobacteriaceae; genus Klebsiella; species Klebsiella sp. X13. Next base: position 4,680,904 of record NZ_CP030874.1, on the reverse strand, counting down.
CAGCTGTGCGGCGCTTGAGCGGGGATAATGATCAGATCGCCGGGACGCAGCAGATATTCCCGCCCGTTGCACAGACAGCACGTTTCCCCTTCGATAATCGCCCCCACAGAGAGCTGCGAATGGCGGTGCCGTTTATAGGCCTGGCGGCTTTGCCGGGTGCTGCGTAGTTCCAGCCAGGGCAGCTGCTCGTCGCGCCAGAAGGTTTGTAGGATATCGCGCGTATGGTTCACGAAAGACTCCTTAGCGAAGGGGATAGGGGTTTATAGCACGCCCGCTGACGCCTGTCTGCGGGGCGTTCTGCGAGCGGGCAGGAAAAAAATTGTCGTTGTTACCGCCGGATAAAAATATCTTCCGTCCCGGCGCGCAAAGAGATAAGCGGCGGCGTGTGCGCTGGGCTAGCGGCGGGTAGAGTCGTTTTAGTGTCCCTCCGCGCAGGCTATTGACCATGCAAAAAGGCTCAACGTCGACGCCGCATGATGCGGTTTTCAAAAAGTTTCTCCGGCATACGGATACCGCGCGAGATTTTTTGGATATCCATCTGCCGTCCTCGCTACGCCAGCTTTGCGAGCTGGAGACGCTACGGCTTGAATCCGCAAGTTTTATTGAGGAGGACCTGCGTGCTTGCTACTCCGATGTGCTTTGGTCGCTAAAAACCACCGCCGGCGAGGGCTATAGTTACGTCGTTATTGAGCACCAAAGCTCGCCGGATGCCCATATGGCCTTCAGGCTGATGCGCTATGCCATTGCGGCGATGCAGCGTCATCTGGATGCCGGACATAAACGCCTGCCTCTGGTGATACCCATGCTGTTCTATCACGGTATCGCCACGCCTTACCCTTATTCGTTGTGCTGGCTGGATGGCTTTACCCACCCGGCTCATGCCCGCGGATTATATGCGACCGCTTTTCCGCTGGTGGATATTACGGTGATCCCGGATGACGAGATCGTCCAGCACCGACGCGTAGCGTTGCTGGAGTTCATGCAAAAGCATATCCGCCAGCGCGATTTGACGGGGCTGGTTGAGCAGCTAATTGTCATTTTGGTTAAGGAATATACTAATGACGGCCAGCTAAAAACGTTGTTTAATTACCTGGTATATTCCGGCGATGCCCCCCGTTTTGGCAGGTTTATTCGTGAGCTTGCCCGGCGGGCGCCGCAGCATCATAAGGAGGGGCTGATGACTATTGCGGAAAGACTCCAGGAAGTTGGGCGTAGAAAAGGTAAGCTTGAAGGGCGCCGCGAAGGCCAGCGAGCCGAAGGGCTACGCATTGCCCGTACGATGCTGGCGAATGGCATCGCTCTGGAGACGGTGCTGCGTATCACCGGCCTGTCAGAAGAGGAGATTACCGCCGCTAAGCGTTAATTGTGTCGCCACATGGCCTGATCAGGCGGCCTGGCCGCTATTACTGACTTCCTCGTTAAGCCTGTTCCGCGCCGGATATCGTCTGACGATCTCCGGCCAGAATCCTCCGTAAATACCTAACTTTACCTTCATGCCCAGCCATCTCTACTAACCTTAATACCCTGAGTAGTTTTTATGACTACGTAAATAGCGATAACAAGGAGACATACGATATGGCTTATCAGACGGTGAATCCTGCAAATAATCAGCTGATTAAACAGTATGCTGCGCACAGCGATGCGGACGTCGAAGCGGCGCTGCAGAAGGCGGATGCGCTCTACCATTCCGCGTGGTCGAAGGGGGATATCGACCGGCGTTTACCCGTTCTGCACAGGCTGGCGGATCTGATCGACAGCCGGGTTGAAGAACTGGCGAAAATCGCCAGTCAGGAGATGGGGAAACTGATTGCGCAAAGCCGCGGCGAGGTGAAGCTCTGTGCGCAAATCGCCCGCTACTATGCCGATAATGCGAAATCGTTTCTGGCTCCGGTGAAATATCCTTCCGCCATCGGCGAGGCCTGGGTTGAACACCATCCCATCGGCGTGCTGATGGCCGTGGAACCCTGGAACTTTCCTTACTACCAGCTGATGCGGGTACTGGCGCCAAATCTGGCGGCGGGGAACCCGGTTATCGCCAAACATGCCAGCATCGTTCCGCATTGTGCGGAGACCTTCGCCCATCTGGTGCGTGAGGCGGGAGCGCCGGACGGCGCGTGGACCAACCTCTTTATCTCCCAGGAGCAGGTGGCGAAAATTATTGCCGACGATCGCGTCCAGGGGGCGGCGCTGACCGGTTCGGAAAAGGCCGGCAGCGTGGTGGCGTCCCAGGCGGCAAAATACATCAAAAAGGCAACCCTCGAACTGGGCGGCAACGATGTGTTTGTGGTACTGGACGATGCCAGTCTGGAGAAGGCGGTGAAGACTGGCGTACAGGCACGGCTCAACAATGCCGGTCAGGTGTGCACTGCGGCGAAACGTTTTATCCTGCACGAAAAAATTGCCGACCAGTTCTTGAGCCAATTTACTGAAGCCTTCCGCCAGGTGAAAATCGGCGATCCGCTGGACGAGAGTACGACGCTGGGTCCGCTCTCCTCGAAAGATGCGCTGGAAACGCTGACCAGACAGGTGGATGAGGCGGTGAAAAACGGCGCCAGAGTGCATCTGGGCGGCAAACCGGCGCCGCGGGAAGGCAGCTTTTTCGAGCCAACCATACTGACCGGCATTACTCGCGATAACCCGGCGTACTTTGAAGAGTTTTTCGGCCCGGTGGCGCAAATCTACGTAGTGAAGGACGACGACGAGGCGGTGAAGCTGGCGAACGATTCGCACTATGGTCTGGGGGGCGCCGTGTTCAGCCAGGATATCGAACGGGCGAAACGGATGGCGTCGCGGATCGAAACCGGGATGGTCTATATCAACTGGTTAACCGATACCGCGCCGGAGCTGCCGTTCGGCGGCGTGAAGCGCTCTGGCTTTGGCCGCGAGCTGTCCGATCTGGGGATTAAAGAGTTTGTGAACCAGAAGCTGGTGGTGATTCGCCGGTAAGATTAGGATGCTAAAAGAAAAAACCTGCCGGATGGCAGGTTTTTTTACGCTTATCGGCGGGTCAGAAGGTGACACCACCGCCAATATAGGCGCCGTCAATCAGGGTGTGGTTTGGACGGCCGTCTTTCCCGTCGACGCTCACGTGACGGTAACCCACTTTCAGCGTTACCGGGGTAATCGGAGTCCAGCTCACGCCGCCGTTGGCTTCAACGTAGTTTTTCACGCTGTTATTCAGGCCTTCCGGCGCGGCATAACCTTCGCCAAATACGTGGATGCTGTCGGTCAGCGCAACGTTAACGCCGCCACCGATTGGGAACGCCACGCCGTTATCGCCTTTTTTCGGCCCAAGGTAGATGGCTTTCGCGCCGGCATTCAGCATCACCGGGCCAACTTCCAGGTTATAACCTGCGCCAACGCCGCCGGTCTGAGTACCATCGTCGGTATTTTTGAGCCAGTGACTTTCGGCATAAAGACCGGAGGAGGATTTACCCAGTTCCATATTAAGGTTGGTAAAGTTTTTCCCCTGCTCGACGGTAAAGCCCATCGCCATTGCGGAGCCGGAAACTGCGGTCAGCGCAGAAAGGATAAGGATATTGAACTTTTTCATGGTTTATGCCTCGTCATCAAATTAATCTGCAGATACCCTAACAGGTGATATTTACGGCTGCAAATGTGATGTTAATCGATGTTTTATACCGTAAATGTTATTGAAAAACTTTTTTGATGTTGTGAATGCGTTACCTTGTCGCCGCGTCAACGATTAACGTTTTGCCGTTTAGGGTCAGTTTAATTTTTTGCCTAAACAGCAATTGAACAGAGGGGAGATATTGATTGGGGCTGAACTAATTTGCTTTCTAATAATTTCCAGAAATATTTCTATAGTTATAAGTAAATACTTAAATTTACATTTTTGTGATTAAAACTGACTCTAATATCTTAAGTGAAAGCCTGAATTGCATCATGAAGCCATCGTCTGGAAGTACACCGAAGGGAACATTATTTATCGTGATACCCGAAAGGAATTTTGTACCGCCTGATGCCCTCGCGTTGCCCCTCTCCCCCAGGAAGAGGGAACGCCCAAACCGTTATTTGCGCAAGCCGGCAAACGCCGCGCGAATCTCCTCTTCCGGCAAATTAATGCCGATAAACACCAGCGTGCTGTGAGGCGCTTCATCGCCCCACGGGCGATCCCAGTCGGCGCTGTATAAGCGCTGGACGCCCTGGAACAGCAGGCGATTTGGCTCGCCGTCAATCCACAGCATCCCTTTGTAGCGCATCAGCTGTTCGGCGAAAGAGAGCAGCAGGTTTTCCATCACCCGCGACACTTCGCTGATATCGACCGGGTAATCCAGCTCGACCACGATAGACGCGACGTCGTTTTGCTTATCGGCGATAAAGTGGAAGCGCGGCACGCTGCTCACGACATTCTCTTCCAGCATAAAGCCGCTGGTATTAAACAGCTGGCTCAGGTCGATATCACCGTGGACTACGGTATAAACCGGCGCCCGGGCGTTGATCCGTGCCAGCCGTTCGCGCAGCTTGTCGCTGTCGCCCGCCACGTCCGTTTTTGTCAGCAGGATACGATCGGCGTAGCCCACCTGCGACTGGGCGATGGTGAACTGGTTCATCTGTTGGTCGGCATGGACCGCATCCACCAGCGCAATCACCCCGTCGAGCAGATAGCGTTCGCAGAGAATCTCATGAGAGAAGAAGGTCTGAATAATCGGGCCAGGGTCGGCCATGCCGGTGCACTCAATCACCAGCCGGTCAAAATCAATGTCGCCGCGATCGCGGCTGTCGAGCAGGTCGAGCAGCGCGTCTTCCAGCTCGTTGGAACGGGTGCAGCAGATGCAGCCGTTGGTCAGGGTTTTGATCTGCGTGGCGCGGTCGCCAATCAGCTGATCGTCAACGGCGACTTCGCCAAATTCATTTTCGATAACGGCGATTTTAAAGCCGTGCTGTTCGTTAAGAATATGGCGCAGCAGGGTGGTTTTACCCGCGCCAAGAAACCCGGTCAACAGGGTGACTGCAATCGGTGCCATGTTTGCCTCCATTAACAGCAGCGTACGCCGCCTTTGCCGTCGCCGCCGTAGCGGGCCTGCTGGCGTTCGCGGAAGAATTCGTTATAGGTCATGTAAGGCTTATCCGGATGGTTGGCTTTCATATGCTCGACGTAATTGTCGTAGTCCGGAATGCCAATCAGCATTTTGGCTGCCTGACCCAGGTATTTTTTTGCTTCGCCTAAGTTACCAAACATCGTGAGTTCCAGATAGAAAAAGCCCGGTGGCGCTACGCTGACCGGGCCTACAGGACCTTTGCAGACCGGATAAACGTAGCGCTATCCGGTATTAAGGCTTAGTGATGGGAAGAGGTTTTCACGCCGCCTTCCGGTACCGGCACGTACGGGGTCTCTTTGTCGGTGCGGACTTTGTTGTTACGCACGTTGAGCCACGTTTTGATGCCGTAGAAGATGATGCTGTAAACCACCACCAGGAACAGAATACTCAGACCGGCGTTAGTGTAGTTGTTCACCACGATATGGTTCATGTTAGCAATCTGCTGCGCGGTCAGTTCGCCGCCGGAAGCAATCTTCTCTTTATACTGCTGAGCCATGAAGAAGAAGCCTTCCATCTGCGGGTTGGTGCTGAACAGTTTCAGACCCAGCGCCCAGGTGGTGCACAGCAGCAGCCATGCGGCCGGGATCACCGTAACCCAGATGTATTTAGTACGCTGCATTTTGACCAGTACCACGGTACCAAGCACCAGCGCCACGGCGGCCAGCATCTGGTTAGAGATACCGAACAGCGGCCACAGGCTCTTCACGCCGCCCAGTGGGTCGACCACGCCCTGATACAGCAGGTAGCCCCACAGTCCGACGCAGCCCGCGGTACCGATAATGCCGGCCACCAGCGAGTCGGTTTTCTTGAGGAACGGCACGAAGTTGCCCAGCAGATCCTGCAGCATAAAGCGGCCTGCACGGGTACCGGCATCCAGCGCGGTAAGGATAAACAGCGCTTCAAACAGAATACCGAAGTGGTACCAGAAGCCCATATCCGCCATCGGCATGATTTTGTGGAACACGTGAGCGATACCAACGGCCAGAGTCGGCGCGCCGCCCGCGCGGTTCAGTACCGACGGCTCGCCGATATCTTTCGCCGTTTGCAGGATCTGCTCAGGTGAAATCACAAAGCCCCAGGAGCTGACGGTCGCCGCGGCGTGGACGGTCACATCTTTCAGCTGTGCGGCAATCAACGCGGCGTTTTCACCGCCCATTTCGTGCAGGTTCGGCATGGTGATGCCCAGGCCTGCCGGCGGGGTGTTCATCGCGAAGTAGAGGCCCGGCTCGATGATCGACGCCGCAACCAGCGCCATCACCGCCACGAAGGACTCCATCAGCATCGCGCCGTAGCCGATAAAGCGGGCGTCGGTTTCATTAGCCAGCAGCTTCGGCGTGGTGCCGGAGGCGATCAGCGCGTGGAAGCCAGATACCGCGCCACAGGCGATAGTGATAAACAGGAACGGGAACAGCGCACCTTTCCACAGCGGACCGGTACCATCGATGTACTGGGTGACCGCCGGCATTTTCAGATCCGGGTTGAGGATCACGATGCCCAGCGCCAGGCCAACGATAACGCCGATTTTCAGGAAGGTCGCGAGGTAATCACGCGGCGCCAGAATCAGCCACACCGGCAGCAGCGCGGAGATAAACGCGTAGCCGATCAGGGTAAAGGTGATGGTGGTGTCTTTAAAGGTCAGCGCCGGACCCCAGTACGGGTCGTGGGCAATGATGCCGCCGAAGTAAATGGAAGCCACCAGCAGGACGATACCAATCACCGACACTTCACCCACGCGACCCGGGCGCAGGAAGCGCATATAGATCCCCATAAACAGGGCGATCGGGACGGTCGAACAGACGGTGAAGACGCCCCACGGGCTTTCTGCCAGCGCTTTTACCACGATCAGCGCCAGCACCGCGAGGATGATGATCATAATCAGGAAGCAGCCGAATAGCGCAATGGAACCCGGAACCGGCCCCATCTCTTGCTTGATCATCTCACCCAGCGAGGCACCGTTACGACGCGAGGAGATAAACAGCACCATAAAGTCCTGTACCGCCCCGGCCAGTACCACCCCCGCCAGCAGCCACAGGGTACCCGGCAGGTAGCCCATCTGCGCGGCGAGAACCGGACCCACCAGCGGACCGGCACCGGCGATAGCGGCAAAGTGGTGGCCGAACAGCACGTAGCGGTTGGTCGGGACGTAGTTCAGACCATCGTTGTTAATCACCGCCGGCGTAGAACGCGTAGGATCGAGCTTCATCACCTTTTGCGCGATATACAGGCTGTAATAACGGTAGGCGACGAGGTAGACGGAAACTGACGCCACCACGATCCACAGCGCACTGACGTGCTCACCGCGGCGCAGAGCGACGACTGAGAGGCAAAATGCCCCGATGATTCCAAGAATCACCCAGGGTATGTGCTTGAATAACTTTTTAGTATCCATAGTAAAACCTGGCGTTAATAAGATGAATAATGGGCCGAAGCCGTCTGGGTTTAAGTTAGGGTTTGAGGAGGTATTGGTTAGCTATGCTGGAGACGATCTTGCCAGAACTCCGCGCGCGTAAAGTTGGGTAAATCTGTGAGTGGTTATATGTGGGGTTAAGCGGTTGCCAGGCGGGATAAGCGGTTGGGCAGGAAATGAGCAGCGGGTAAACATGTGATTGAGATCACAAGATTTTTTTCCACCTCTTTTTCCTCCCCGCAGGGGAGAGGAAAAAGAGAGGAGAACAGAGAACAGGGCACAGAAAAGAGAATGTCAGAAGCGAAGGTGGCAGAACGTTATACCGCGACCTCGATTTCCATCATCACCGGATGGAAACGGCGCTTAAAGTAAATCAGCCCATGGCCTTCCTGGCTCAGAGTGATGTTCTTGATCTCGACCAGATAGACCAGGTGGCTACCGATGGTCTGTACCTGGCTTATCTCCCCTTCAAGGCTGGCCAGCGACCCTTTCAGAACCGGCTGTCCCAGGGCCCCTTTTTGCCAGCAGGAGAGGCTAAAGCGGTCTTCCATAGCCATCCCGGTCATGCCGGCGAAATGGCGGGCCATCACTTCCTGCTCATGGTTCAGCACGTTAACGCACAGTTTGCCGTTGCCCTGGAATACCGGGTTCATCGCGCTGTTGGCATTGATACACACCATGACCGACGGCGGCGTATCGGTGACCGAGCACACGGCGGTGGCGGTGATGCCGCAGCGGCCGGCGTCACCCTCGGTGGTAATGACGTTGACCGCAGCCGACAGGCTGGACATGGCATCGCGAAAACGCAGTCGTTGTTCATCTAATTGCATTGTGACCTCCCGCTGCGAATTACTTCAGCAGCTTATCCAACATATTGATATCAGAGTTGTTGTGCAGGTGTGGCACCGTCCAGCCGTTCTGGTCGTACTCGGACAGGCAGCGGTCGACCATCGCCATCATTTTGTCCATGTTGCCGGAGCTTTGCGCCTGACGCAGACACTGCAGGCGGATTTCGTCCTGGCTTCCGGAATAGTTGATTTCATACAGCTCGTGGCGGCCGCCGAATTCGCTGCCGATCGCGTCCCACATCAGCTTGAGGATCTTGATACGTTCAACGTGGTCCATGCCGTTGGAGCCGCGAACGTATTTCGCCAGATACTGGTCGATCTGCGGGTTGTTCAAATCGCGTGCGCTGGATGGCAGGTAGATCAGGCCGCTGGTCACGTTACGTTCGATAATATTTTTGATCTTGGCATAGGCCATCGGCGCCATCACGCGGTAGGTCTGCAGCGCGGCGTGATCCGGCAGCCAGGCGCCATTCACCCACGGCGTCGCTTCGGAACACATGGAGTCGCTCAGCGCCCAGAACATATTGCGCCAGGCGACCACTTCGCCGAGATCGGCCTGTACACCGCGGAACTCCATGGTGCCGGTACATTCCAGCGAGCGTTTGAGCAGGGCGGTGATGAAGTCGAGTTTGACCGCCAGGCGTACGCAGGCCTGCAGCGGATACATACGCGCAAAGCCGCCTTCCATCGTCCAGCGACGACAGCGATCGAAATCGCGATAGATCAATACGTTTTCCCACGGAATCAGTACCTTATCCATCACCAGGATCGCATCGTTTTCATCAAAGCGGCTGGAGAGCGGATAGTCGTACGGCGATCCGGTGACCCCGGCAACCATCTCATAGGAGGCGCGGGAGATCAGTTTGACGCCTTCGGCATCCATTGGCGCGACGAACATCAGGGCGAAGTCCGGGTTTTCCCCCATCACCTGCGCAGAACCAAAACCGATCATGTTGTAGTGGGTCAGCGCCGAGTTGGTGGCGACAACTTTCGCGCCGCTGACGATGATCCCGGCATCGGTCTCTTTTTCCAGCTTGATGTAGACGTCTTTCACTTCGTCGGCCGGTTTATGACGGTCAATCGGCGGGTTGACGATGGCGTGGTTAAAGTACAGGCCGGTTTCCTGAATGCGGGTGTACCAGTTGCGGGCGTTCTGTTCGAACTGGCCGTAGAAAGCCGGGTTCGCACCCAGCGCGCAGCCGAAGGCGGCTTTGTAATCCGGGGTACGGCCCATCCAGCCGTAGCTCAGGCGCGACCACTCGGCAATCGCATCGCGCTGCTGGCGCAGATCGTCGGCGCTTTTCGCCACGCGGAAGAATTTATGGGTATAGCCGCCGCTGCCGGTATCGGTGTTCCAGCACAGGGAGTCCTGCATTTCCGGTTTATGCAGCGCATCGTACAGCTGGGCGACGGAGGCGGCGGCGTTGCGGAAGGCCGGATGCGTGGTGACGTCTTTGACGCGTTCGCCGTAGATGTAAATCTCGCGGCCATCCTGCAGGCTTTTCAGGTACTCTTCACCGGTTAACGGGCGTTTCGCGTCTGTGCGGAAATCTTCAGGTTTCATAGGGGCCTCTTCAGTATTTATCGGAATATCCCGTCCTGCTTCGGGCTGCCTGTCTGGTGGCTGCCTGCGAATGATTTCGGGCATTAATGTTAAATTTATGTTTTGTTTTTGTTGTTCAATTGAAGCGGTTATTGCGTCATTCGTGAAGGGACGTTTGCGACAACGGCAGGTACTTTTCAGGGGGAGTGTGGTTCTGTGATCGAGGTGGTGTTTTCGCTGCAGAGGCCAGCCTTTTTCCCGGCGTAGCTACGCTGGCCGGGTGATGTCCCTGGCGGTATTTCGGCCGCTGGCGCTGCGCTTACCCGACCTGCGGGCCGTCGCTTCGCTAAGCGTAGCGCCAGCGGGAAATTAAGACACCGGTACTTTTTGCGCACGGTAGCTGCTGGGCGAACAGCCGACCTGGCGATTAAAAAAACGAGCGAAATAGGCGGGGTCTTTAAACCCCAATTGCCAGGCTATCTCGTTGACCGCGCTATCGGAAAACAGCAGCAGCCGTTTGGCCTCACGTAGCTGGCGGTCGAAGATCAACCGCTTCGGCGGTCGGTTGGCAAAGCGGCGGCAGATGTCGGTCAGCCGTGATTCGGTAACGTGCAGCTCGTTGGCATAGTCCGGTACCGCCCAGTGCTGGTGGTAGTGACTGTCGATCATCTGGTTAAAGCGCTGAAACAGCTTCAGCTCGCCGCGCATACCGCTGGCGGCATGATCGTCGAGCCTGGCGTTACGCAGCAGCAGAGTGAACACCGCCTGCGCCAGCAGCGCCAGGGTATGTTCGCGCCCCGGCAGCTGCGCGGTCGATTCGCGCTTAATCAGCTGCCAGTAGTGCGCCAGCGCCGTCAGTTCATCGGGTTTATCCGCCAGCGACAGACACATACCCGGCAGCCCGAACGCTTCCCGCGTTCCGGGATAGAGGACCTCCAGCAGCGGCCAGATCAGATCTTCGTGCACGGTCAACACGTGCCCGTCGCTGTCGGACTCGGTGATAAAAGCGTGCGGCACCGACGGCGGCGTCAGGACAAACAGCGGCGCCTGCACCGAATAGCGGTGATCGTCGAGCTGCAGTTCAATCTGCCCGGTATCGAGAAAGTGCATCTGAAAGTACTGGTCGTGTCGATGCGCCTGCATGTCGCGGCCAAAAAAGGCCGCCATGCGGGCAAACGACTGATAGTGCACATCCTCGGTCCCCAGACTCTCATCGTAATCTTTGTTGATATCGATATTAGCGATTGAGGGCTGACACATGGGCACTCCTTAATGACTTTTCTGGGCGGCGAGTCCTGCCTCAGCGGCGGCGTCTTCCCGCGCACTCATCGGAATTCGGGTCAGCACCAGCGCGCCGACGACCAGCAGTCCGGCGACAAACCACAGTCCGGAGCTAAAGCTACCGGTAGCATCACGCAAAATACCGATCAGCAGCGGGCTGACGGCGGATCCGATATTGCCGATAGCGTTGATGACCGCCAGCGCCACCGCCCGCGATTGCAGGCTGATCACCCGATCCGGGGTGGTCCAGAAAATCGCCATGGCGGTAAAAGAGCCCACGGAGGCCATAATGATGCCGATCAGCTGGATCAGCGCGTGGTGGGTGGCGGAGGCCAGCAGCCATCCGGCAGCGGCGAACAGATAGGGCAGGATGGTATGCATCTTGCGCTCTTTTCGCCGATCGGATCGCCGGCTCCACCAGATCATCCCGAAAATCGTACAGAACTGCGGAATCGCCGCCAGCATCCCGATCACAATGTTGCTACTGCCGGTGTTGAAGCTTTGCAGGATCTGCGGAGTCCAGATATTGATGGCGCTCAGGGTATTGGTCAGACAGAAGTAGGCGAGCGTGTACATCAGCACCGCCGGCGTCAGCACTTCCCGCAGAGTAGAGCGTCCGGAGGCTGGAATCACGGTGGCGCTTTCGCGCTCGCGTGCAATCATCGTTTTCAGCGCCTGCTTCTCCTCCTTATCCAGCCAGCTGGCCTGATCCGGGGTATCGTTGAGGAAGAACCAGGTCACCACGCCGAGCACCACCGACGGCAGCCCTTCCAGCAGGAACAGCCACTGCCAGCCCTTCAGGTTCCACAGGCCATCAAGCGCCAGAATATAGCCGGAGAGGATAGAGCCAAGCATCATAGTCACCGGCATCGCTATCATAAACAGGGCGTTGGCGCGGGCGCGGTGATAGGCCGGGAACCACCAGGTCAGGTAGACCAGGATCCCTGGCAGGAAGCCGGCTTCAGCGATACCAACCAGCATGCGCAGGATATACAGCGTATGCGGGTTGGTGGCAAACATCGTACAGGTTGACGCGATCCCCCACACCACCATGATCCCGGCGATCCAGCGGCGGGCACCGACCTTCGCCAGCATGATATTGCTGGGGATCCCGCACATCACGTAGGTGACGTAAAACAGCGTCGCCGCCAGGCCAAACATGGTGGAGGTCAGACCGAGATCTTTGCCCATCGTCAGCCCGGCGAAGCCGATATTAATGCGGTCCAGAAATGAGAAAACAAAAAGCACGAACAGGAAGGTGATAAGGCGGCGGAACAGCTTTTTGATCACCCGATTTTCTACTTCAACGACTTTATTTTCATTGTGTTGCAGGGTAGAGGTTGTCATGATGCACTCCACATTATCCGTTCAGTAGACGGATTTATTGTTATCAGTTGTGGTGGTGATTGCGTCGGTAAACCGTGCTGCCAGCGCTTCTGCGCCGCGGGCCAGCAGGGTGGTATCGACACCGACGGCGACGAACAGCGCCCCCAGCTCGAGGTAGCGTTTCGCCAGCTGTTCATTGGCCATCAGAATGCCCGGGGCTTTACCCGCCTCGCGAATCAGGACGATGGCGCTTTCAATGGCCGCCTGCACCTCAGGATGCTGCGGATTACCGCCGAAGCCCATATCCGCGCTCAGATCCGCCGGGCCGATAAACACGCCGTCGACGCCTTCTACCGCGAGAATCTGCGGTAGATTTTTCAACGCCTCGCGAGTTTCAATCTGCACCAGCACGCACATGGCATCGTTGGCCTGATGGATATAGTCCGGAACGCGGTTCCAGCGAGAAGCGCGCGCCAGGGCGCTGCCGACGCCGCGAATACCGGCCGGCGGATAGCGGGTGGCTTTCACCGCCAGCTGCGCTTCTTCGGCGTTTTGTACCATCGGCACCAGCAGCGTCTGTGCGCCGATATCCAGCAATTGCTTAATCTGCACCGGGTCATTCCACGACGGGCGAACCACCGGCTGGCTGGAGTAGGGGGCGATCGCCTGCAGTTGGGTCAACACCGTTTGTACATTATTCGGCGCGTGTTCGCCGTCAATCAGCAGCCAGTCAAACCCGGCGCCGGCCAGCAGTTCGGCGCTGTAGCTGCTGCACAGCCCCAGCCACAGGCCGATTTGTGGCCGTCCGGCCTGCAGCGCCTCTTTAAACGTGTTATTCATCATCTTCCCCTTACACAAAGCGGCAGCTGATTGCGCCCATGTTGCCGTAATCGACGTGGAAGGTATCACCCTTACGCGCCGGTACCGGGCGGGTAAACGAGCCGCCGAGGATGATCTGCCCGGCTTCCAGCTGGACATCGTATGGCGCCAGCTTATTCGCCAGCCAGGCGACGCCGTTTGCCGGATGGTTGAGCACCCCGGCGGCAACGCCGGTCTCTTCGATCACCCCGTTGCGGTACAGCAGGGCGGAGATCCAACGCAGATCCAGCTCGTCGGGCTTAATCGGCCGCCCGCCGAGGATCACCCCGGCGTTGGCGGCGTTATCGGAGATGGTGTCGAAGACTTTGCGCGGGCGCTGGGTTTGCGGATCGATGTTGTGGCAGCGGGCGTCGATCAGCTCCAGCGCCGGGATCACATAGTCGGTGGCGTTATAGACGTCGAACAGGGTGCAGTTCGGACCACGCAGCGGTTTCGCCAGCACGAAAGCCAGCTCGACTTCAATCCGCGGCACGATAAAACGGTCGGTCGGAATGTCGCTACCGTCGTGAAAAAACATATCATCGAGCAGCGCGCCGTAGTCCGGCTCGCTAATTTGCGAACTGGCCTGCATCGCTTTTGAGGTCAGGCCGATCTTATGGCCCTTCAGCACCCGCCCTTCGGCGATCTTCATCTCAACCCACTCGCGCTGGACGGCGTAGGCGTCCTCAATGGTGATCGACGGATAATCCAGCGAGATCGCGCGGATCTGCTCACGTTGTTTTTCGGCCTGATTCAGTCGCTGGGCGATCAGGGTGCGGGTTTGTTTATCGAGCATAGTGGCTTCCTGTTACCTCGTTCGGTGTCGCGGTGTCGCGGCGCCGGGTGGCGCTACGCTTACCCGGCCTACGGTTGGTGCATTGTTCTGGCCGTTGTCGACCCGGTGGCGCGCTATTTAAACAAGGCGTGGACATTATTCTGTTTGTAGTTCAGCGTCGGGTGCAGTTCTTCAATCTCAAATGACAGCGCCAGATAGCGGCTCTCCATCAGAGCGGCGAAGTGGCTTTTTATCAGCCCAAACAGCATTTCGCCGACCTCTTCACGGCTCTCCAGGCTACGCCCGCTGCCGATTTTCAGCGTCATATGCACGAAGGCGTAATCCTGCCTGCCGTCGGCCATCTGCCAGGTGTCCAGCCAGATGGCGCGGCTGCGGATGCCACCCAGCGGGAAGATGCCGGTAGCGGCCAGCGCCTGATTGACCTGGGCGAACAGGCCGGGTAAATCAGCCTGTTCGCGGATGTTGTCGGTACACTCAGCGATAAAATGCGGCATGGTGGCTCCTTACGCCTGGGCCGGAAGCGGGAACACAGCGTTGACCTGGCCGGTGCCGGAACTGGCGAACAGGTCGGTAATAAACTCCACCTTGCCGTCATATTTATCCCAGCCGAGCACGCCGAGCAGCATCACCGTGTCGTGCATATTGCCTTCGCCGTAGCAGTAGTCGGCATATTCCGGCAGCATGGTGCAGAACTCTTTGAACTTGCCTTCACGCCACAGCTTGACCACGCGTTCATCCATCTGATGATCAAACTCGCGGGTGTAGCTGTTCATCCCCTCTTCGGCGCGCTGGTCGTCGATAAAGCGGTGCGACAGTGAGCCGCTGGCGAAGACCGCCACGGTACCGTCATACTTTTCAATGGCTTTAACGATGGCTTCGCCCAGCTTGCGGCTGTCGGCAAAATCGTGAACGGTGCAGAACGCGGAAATCGACACCACTTTGAAATGCTTATCGCTGTTCATGTAGCGCATCGGCACCAGCGTGCCGTACTCCAGCTTCAGGCTGGGGATGTTGTGCGCTTTCGCCCGCACGCCCAGTTTGACCGCTTCGTCGGCAATCATCTGACCCAGCTCCGGGTTGCCGTCGTAGTCGTAGGTCATATCGCGGATAAAGTGCGGCAGTTCGTTGCTGGTATAGACGCCTTTGAAATGGTCGGCGCAGTTAATGTGGTAGGCGCTGTTGACCAGCCAGTGGGTATCGAAAACGATAATGGTATCGACGCCCATTTCTCGGCAGCGCTTGCCAATTTCTTTATGGCCGTCGATGGCAGCCTGACGACAACCATGATTTTTCCCCGGCAGTTCAGAGAGATACATTGACGGCACGTGAGTGATTTTGGCGGCTAACGCTAATTTGCCCATGCGGTGTTCTCCTTACATAACCTGAATAGTATGAGCCGCAGCCCGCCAGGGTGCGGCTCGACGGATGACGGTTATACGCCCCATTTCGGGATCGGATGGTCACCCATGGAAATACAGACGTTTTTCATTTCGGCGAACACTTCAAAGCTGTACTCGCCGCCTTCGCGGCCGGTGCCGGAGGCTTTCACGCCGCCAAACGGCTGGCGCAGGTCGCGGACGTTCTGGGTATTGACGAACACCATGCCGGCTTCAATACCGCGCGCCAGACGCAGCACTTTGCTGATGTCCTGGGTCCAGATGTAGGACGCCAGGCCATACTCGATGTCGTTCGCCAGGCGCAGCCCTTCCGCTTCGTCTTTAAACGGCAGCAGGCAGGCCACCGGGCCAAAAATCTCTTCTTGCGCAACGCGCATGCGGTTATCGACGTCCGCCAGCACCGTCGGACGCAGGAAGTTGCCGCCTTGCAGATGCGCAGGCAGATCGGACGGCTTGTCCGGGCCGCCGGCCAGCAGGGTGGCGCCTTCCTCGATGCCGAGGCGAATATAGCCGGAGACTTTTTCCCAGTGCTGCTTGCTGATCAGCGCCCCGACCTGGGTATTCGGATCGGTCGGGTCGCCGACGCGCAGGCGGTTAGCGCGTTCGGCAAAGCGTTTAACGAATTCCGGGTAGATGCTCTGCTGAATGAAGATGCGCGACCCGGCGGTACAGCGTTCGCCGTTGATTGAGAAGATGGTGAACAGGGCGGCATCCAGCGCGCGCTCGATATCGGCATCTTCAAAAATCAGCACCGGTGATTTACCGCCCAGCTCCATGGAGTACTTCTTCAGACCGGCATTTTTCATAATGTTGCGCCCGGTGGCGGTACCACCGGTAAACGACACTGCGCGGACGTCGTGATGACGCACCAGGGCATCGCCGGCGCTGGCGCCGTAGCCCTGCACCACGTTGAGTACGCCGGCCGGAATACCGGCTTCCAGCGCCAGTTCGCCCAGACGATCGGCGGTCAACGGCGACAGCTCAGACATCTTCAGCACCGCGGTATTGCCCAGCGCCAGGCACGGCGCGACCTTCCAGGTGGCGGTCATAAACGGCACGTTCCACGGCGACACCAGCGCGCATACGCCGACCGGCTGCACGAGGGTGTAGTTGAGCATCTTGTCGTCAACCGGATAGGTCTTGCCGTTCATCTGCTGGCACACTTCGGCGAAAAACTCGAAATTGTGCGAAGCGCGCGGGATCAGCACATTTTTGGTCTGATGAATCGGCAGGCCGGTATCGGCGGTTTCCATCGCCGCGATCTCCGGGACGTTCTGGTCAATCAGATCGCCCAGGCGGCGCATCAGGCGCGCGCGCTCTTTCATCGGCAGGTTGGCCCATTTCGGGAACGCTTCTTTCGCGGCGGCAACGGCCTGATTCACTTCGGCTTCACCGCCGGAGGCGACTTCCGCCAGCACTTCGCCGGTGGCCGGGTTGGTGGTATGGAAATATTCTGCGCCCGCGACGTTTTTGCCGTTGATCCAATGGTTAATTTTTTTCATGACAGCTTCTCCTCATACGCTTGCTGGCTGATGATGCGGTTGACCAGGCGGCCGACGCCTTCGACTTCGACGATCGCTTCGTCACCCGGCACCACGTCGGACAGCCCTTTCGGCGTGCCGGTGGCGATCATGTCGCCCGGTTGCAGGGTCATGAATTCACTCAGGTAAGCGATCAGGAACGGGATGCTGAAGATCAGATCGGCCGTCGTGCCCTGCTGGCGCAGCTCGCCGTTGACCCAGGTTCGCAGAGTCAGGTTATGCGGATCCGGGATCGCCTCTTTGCTCACGATCCACGGCCCGATAGGGGTCAGGGTGTCGCGGCTTTTTACCCGCAGATTCGGCCGGTAGTAATTTTCCAGATAGTCGCGAATGGCGTAGTCATTACAGACGGTGTAGCCGGCGACATAGTCCATGGCATCGGCTTCGGCGACGCGGCGCGCGGTTTTGCCTATCACCACCACCAGTTCGGCTTCGTAATGCATGTACTCCACGTTGTCCGGGCGTACCGACTCTTGTTCATGACCGATAAAGGTGTTCGGCGCTTTGATAAAGACCAGCGGCTCTTCCGGCGGCTTAAACTCCAGCTCGCTGGCGTGGTCGGCATAGTTCAGACCCAGCGCGAACAGCGTTCCGTCGGCGGGAGGCAGCCAGCGAAAGTCGCCTGCTTGAAGCAGGGTGCCATCGGCGAGGCGAACCTGGTCGCGTTCATCGACCTGTACGTCGTAGCGAGCGCCTTGCCATTCAATACGTGCCTGTTTCATGCCAGCTCTCCTTCTGCAACAACCGGGTTTTCCAGCGCCGGGAAACCTTCGGCGAGGATCCGCACGCGATCGCCGGGCTGCAGCGTGACGCGGGCGTGAGGGGTGCCGATCAGAATGGCATCGCCGGGATTCAGGGTGGCAAACTCGCTCAGCGCGCTTAACAGTTCGGCGGCATTGCGCTGTAGATCGCCGGTATTCCAGCTGTCGGCCTCGCGGCCGTTGATTTCAGTGATGATGGTCAGATTGTCCACGCTATCCACCGGGGCGAGGGAACCGATTGGGCAGAAGCCATCGCGGCATTTGGCCTTAATCGCCGGGCGGTAAAAGCTCTCTTCCGGCAGGCTGACGTCATTGGCCAGCGCATAGCCGGCGATAAAAGAGGCGGCGGCGTCGGCGGAAACCTTACGCGCGGTTTTGCCGACAATCAGCGCGACGGTTGCGCCGCTCTGCACGGTTTCACCCTGCGGATAGGGAATTGCCTCGCCGGCGCCGATGACGGTATTGCGAGGTTTGATAAACCAGACCGCGGTTTTCGGCGGCGTTTTGTAAGGGGCCTGTTGGAACGCATCGCGCCAGGCGTCAAGCTGGCTGCGATGGTTGAGCGCAACGGCGAAGATGGTACCTTTCATTCACCACTCCTCTGGTACTGATGTCGGATGCTAAGGGATATTCATTAATATGTTAATGATCATCTTTTATTCCTTGTGGCGGAGTTTGGCAAACAGAAGTGAATGTTTTGTGATCTGATTAACAATAAATTTACAGTATAAAATTTTATATGTTATTAATCAGTTTGTTATGGTTTTTTGTCGTCTCGGCTGGTACTTTTCAGGTGCAGAAACCGGTTGCGTCATGGCAGGATAGGCGCTAATTATTAACTTATTAATAAACATAAGAGTGCGATGTTGAGGGTATGTGATGCATGATTCGTTAACCATTGCGTTGTTGCAGGCGCGGGAAGCGGCGATGGGCCATTTCCGACCGATCGTTAAACGCCATAATCTCACCGAGCAGCAGTGGCGTATTGTGCGCATCCTTGCGGAAAATCCGTCGATGGACTTTCACGATCTGGCGTTCCGCGCCTGTATCCTGCGCCCCAGCCTGACCGGTATTCTGACCCGTATGGAGCGCGACGGTCTGGTGCTGCGTCTCAAGCCGGTCAACGATCAGCGCAAGTTGTATATTTCGCTGACGCCGGCGGGCTACACGCTGTATGAAAGCGCGCAGGCGCAGGTGGAAGAGGCCTATCGCCTGATTGAAGCGCAGTTCACCAGTGAAAAGATGCAGCAGCTGACCGCGCTGCTGGAAGAGTTTATTGCGCTCGGCAACCGTCAGGGCGCCGGGCGCAGTGATGAAAGTGATGAGGAAGAGTAGATCAGCGCATCGTTCGGGGGTCGGCCAGCGCGATAAGGGTTTCGGTTCTGGCGGGAGAGAGCGGTTCGCGCGGCTGCGGTAGCGGCCAGCCGTACAGCCAGCGGGCGGTGGTCGCGCAGGTTTTCCCCTGACAGGCGCCCATTCCGCAGCGGCGGGTCAGTTTTGCCTGGTGCCAGCTATCGGCATCGGCTACTTCGCCGCAGCGCACATCTTCACAGCGGCACAGCAGGCTATCCGGCGTGGAGGCGTTTTTCAGGCTCTCTGCCAGGGTGAATGTGCGGTTGACCGCCTGAGCAAATGTCTGCCAGCGCTCGCGACGGGCAAAGTGGGCCTGGGCGCAAGCCTCGGCGTCAGCTGCCGCAAAGCCGGCAATTTCACCCTCTGCCAGCGCCAGTTCGCTGCCACCGAAGCCGGTGCATTCGCCCGCGGCGTAGATGTTGGCGACGCTGGTCTGCTGCCAGCGATTCACCGCTATTGCCTCGTCAGCTATCGTGCAGCCGAAGTGCAGCGCGGTTTCAATATTGGGTACCAGGCCGTAACCGATAGCCAGCCGCTGGCAGGCGATTGTCCGCTCTACGCCGCGAGCATCGCGCAGCGTAATGGCTTCAAGCTGCGTCTCGCCATGGGCGCGAATCACCTGACTACCGCTGAGATAGCGTCGCGGGGCGAGGGTGGCCAGCTGGCGAAGTTTTTCCGGCCAGCGCCACAGGCTGCTGCCAAAACGCAGTAAGGCGCTGAGCGGGGCCTGCTCAACAATTTGTCGAACTTCACCTCCGCTTTTTTTCACCGTTGCGGCCACCGCCAGCAGCAGCGGACCGCTGCCGGCAATCACCACCTTTTGCCCCCGCAGCGTCAGACCGTGTTTAATTTGCGCCTGTAACCCCCCGGCGCCGGTGACGCCGGGCAGCGTCCAGCCGGGGAAAGGCAGCGAGAGTTCGCGTGCGCCGCAGCAGAGGATCAGTTTTTGCCATTCGACAACCCCGCTGTCGTCGGCGGTTTCGAACAGGACGCGATGTGCCGAAGGGCGGGCGATAAGCCGGGCGCCGTTCAGCGAGGTGATGTTTTTCTCCGCGGCAACGGCTTCCCGGTAGCGGCGTGCCAGAGCAGGGAGCTGCACCTGCGGACCCTCGCGCCAGATCTGCCCGCCGGGGCGCGGATTATCGTCGAGGATCACGACCTGCTTACCGCAGGATGCGGCCGCCAGCGCGGCGGCGAGACCCGCCGGGCCGGAGCCGAGAATCAGAATGTCACAACGCAGGGTTTGCATGGCAGCTCCTTTCAATCGTCATTCCGGGCTGGCACAGCGTCTGGCAGGCCAGTACCCGCCGTCCGTTGACGGTCACCCGACACTCCTGGCAAATGCCCATGCCGCAAAAAGGGGCGCGGGGCTGGCCGCCGACGGCTATGCGTGTGGTGGGATTCGCCGTCAATGACAGCGCTGCCGCGACGCTGATTCCCACCGGCACATCGCGTTTTTCACCTTCAATCATCACCGGGATAGTCTGGCTCATGCGATAGCCTCTTTTTTCAGCAGGCGGGCCGGGAGCCACGCGTCGGGGGCTAACGGACTGCGTTCGCCCAATAGCTGGGCGACGAGTAGCGCCGCGCTGGCGGGGGCGGTGGTGACGCCGAGCCCTTCATGACCCAGCGCCAGCCACAGACCGGGACGTGACGGGTGGGGACCAATCAGAGGATTTCCGTCCTCTGATGCGGCGCGAAAGCCGCTCCAGCAGCGGATAATATTCAGCCCGGCGAGGGGGGGCAGGAAGTGCCGGGCACGGTCGAGCATCTGTGCCAGCAGCGGCAAATCCAGCTGGCGTTCTGAGTGATCAAACTGCCGCGAAGAGCCGATCAGCAGCTGTCCGGTGGGGCGCGGCTGCACGTTAAACGCCACCGAGGTACCGCCGCCGTGGGCGCTGGCGCCGTAGCCCAGTTCGACCAGCTGATGATGGAGTAACGGGCCGTAGCGGTCGGTGATCGCCAGCTGACCTTTCTTGGGCCGCAGCCAGTTTTCCCCCAGCAGCCCATTGGCGCCGAGGCCGCAGGCGACCACGATAGCCGGCGCCCGCAGCCGTTTTCCGCTGGTCAGCGTCACCGCCGGCTCGGCGATTTCCGTGGCGCCTTCGCTGAGACAGGTCAGGTTGTCTCCCGCGTCGGCGATAAACCAGCGCGCGACTTCAGGGGCATAGACGATACCGTCGCCGGGCACCCACAGCCCACCCTGCAGGCCGGCACGCAGCAGCGGTTCTCGCTGCGTCAACTGTGTGGGGGTCTGCATCTCGCTGGAGACCTGATATGCGGCCATTCGCCGCTGCTTCTCCCGGGCAATCTCCAGCTCCTGGGGAGTTTCCGCCAGCCACAGAGTGCCGCAGCCGCGCCAGGCGCAGCGCTCGGGCATCCGCGGCGTGAGGGTGCGCCAGCATGCCAGTGACCAGGCGGAGAGCGCGAGTTCGGCGGGATCGTCATCCATACACACCAGATGGCCCATGCCGGCTGCGGTGGCGCCCGGCTGGCGATCGTCGAGCAAAATCACTTTTTGCCCGCGTTTCGCCAGCTGCCATGCGCAGGCGGCGCCGACGATCCCGGCACCGATCACGATGACATCGCCGTGGTTCACGACACGATCCCCCAGCAGAAGGGATCGTCCGGGTTGAGGATCAGCCGGGTATCGCCGCAAACCCAGGCTTCGCCGCGGATCGTCGGAATGATACCGGCGTCGCTGCGCGTATAGCTGGCGGTAAACTGACTGCCGATAATACTGGCCTGGCGCCAGAGTTCGCCGGGCTGCAGCTTGCCATCTTCGGCCAGACAGGCCAGTTTGGCGCTGGTTCCGGTGCCGCACGGCGAGCGATCCCAGGCTTTCCCCGGGCACAGTACGAAACTGCGGCTGTCGGCATCGGCGGCGTCGGCAAAGAGTTCGATATGGTCGATTTCGCCGCCGTCATCGCCGCGGATCCCGGCGGCTTCCAGCCCTGCACGTACGGCCCACGCATACTCGGTAAGCTGCGGAATTTGGGCGGGTTCGAGGGTGAAGGGATGATCGTTGATGAGGAAAAACCAGTTGCCTCCCCAGGCAATATCACCGGTGACGGTTCCCACCGATGTGCTGACGCTGAGCTGTTTTTTACCGCGCCGGGCCGGAACATTCTCCACCGAGACGCTGCCATCTTCATGCAGCGTTGCGCTGACGTTGCCCACCGGCGTTTCAATCAGATGGGTGCCAGGCTTGATGCGACCAAGCCATGCCAGCGAAGCGATAAGCCCGATGGTGCCATGCCCACACATGTTCAGAAAGCCGGCATTGTTGAAGAAAATCACCCCGGCGGTTGCCTGCGGTGAGACCGGCTTGCACAGCAGCGCCCCCACCAGCACATCGTTGCCGCGCGGCTCCAGGATAACCGCCTGGCGCCAGCGATCGAATTCGCGGGCGAAACGTTCGCGGCGCTCCGCCATGCTGCCGTTACCGAGATCCGGAAAACCGTCCACAATCAGGCGGGTCGGTTCGCCGCCGGTATGAGAATCAATGGCTCTGAGTTCAATGGGGTGACGTGGCGCAGTCATGGCTATCTCCGGAGGTTAACGATTTGTTTCATCATGCTGGCGCAACAGACCGCCTCCGGCTTGAACGCTTTCGCCAGAGAAAATGACGAAATCGGCACAATAAACGGCGGCGCCTGTTTATGAATGACATAGTTATTTCTTATTAATCATTCGCTTATTGCTGTGGTAAACCGAAAGTCGCGATCGCGCCAGCGGCGTACTCAGGGGAAAATATAAACCGGAGTCAGGATCGCAAAACGCGGTATTGCCGCTTGATGTGTTACCAAAAGGTGAATAAATATCCTCCCGTCACCCGCCATGAGGAAGCCTTATGTTCTGTGTTACTGCTGCTGCTTCGGAGCACGCTCCGGTTGAGGATACGGATCTGGCCGTGGATGAGCTGAGCCAGATTTGCGAAGGGCTGGCGCGCCAGCGCCCGGAAAACATGCCATCGTTGCTCAATGCGCTGGCGCTCATCGCGCCGCTGCTGAACGCGATTCCCCATGTGGTTTTTTTTATCAAAGATGCCCAGGCGCGCTACCTGCTGGCGAACCTGACGCTGGCTCGTCGCTGCGGCTTTAAAAGCGTCTCCTCGCTGTTAGGCAAAACCTCGGCCGACGTCTTTCCATCGGCGCTGGGGCAGGGCTATACCGAACAGGATCTGCGGGTGTTGAGAGAGGGGGTGACCCTGCGCGACCAGCTCGAAATGCACCTCTATAACGGGCGTGAACGCGGCTGGTGTCTGACGCAAAAGCTGGCGCTGCGCGATGTTCACGGCCAGGTGATCGGCATGGCAGGGATCTCGCACGATCTTCAGGAGGCGCATGCCCGACATCCTGCCTGGCAGCGGCTGGCGATCGTCGATGATCATATTCGTCGCCACTACCATCGCCCGATCACCATGGAAGAGCTGACCGGGTTAAGCGGCATGTCCGTGGCGCAGATCGAACGCTATTGCAAACGGATCTTTCACCTCACGCCGCGGCAAATGATCCACAAGGTCCGCCTCGAAAAAGCCACCGAGCTGCTGGCGGGAGAGACGCCGATTACCGATATTGCGCTGCAGTGCGGCTATACCGATCACAGCGCCTTCAGCCGTCAATTTAAAGCGATGACCGGCTCCACGCCGCGCGATTTTCGCCTGACGCTGGCGGGATAATCGTCGGCTCACACTTTTTGCGACTGTGCTAATTTCGTCATCGTATTGGAAGAAAACCGACAAGCCGCCGGGTCCATGAAACGTCAATCTGTCAGTGAAAATTCACCATTCATTCACTTTGACTTAACAAAATGACGACAAGGAACCGAGCATGAGCAAAAAAGCGATTCACTGGAGCGGCGTATTTCCGGCAGTCAGCACGCAGTTTCGTCAAGATTACTCCCTCGATTTAGATGCCACCCATGCGGTGATGAAAAACCTGGTCAGAGACGGCGTCTCCGGGCTGGTGGTGTGCGGCAGCGTCGGGGAAAACACCTCGCTGACAACCGAGGAAAAACTGCAGATTATTGAAGTGGCGAAAGATGCGGCGGGCGGCAAAATTCCGGTGATCGCCGGGGTCGCCGAGTTCACTACCGCGTTTGCACAGAAGATGGCGAAAGAGGCCGAGCGCGTTGGCGTCGACGGGATTATGGTGATGCCGGCGCTGGTCTACTCCTCGAAGCCGCACGAAACCGCCGCCCACTTCCGCAGCGTGGCCACCGCCACCGACCTGCCGATTATGGTTTATAACAACCCGCCGATTTACAAGAACGACGTCACGCCAGATATCCTCGCCACCCTCACCGATTGCGACAATATCGTCTGCTTCAAAGACTCATCCGGGGACACCCGTCGTTTCGTCGATCTGCGTAACACCGTCGGCGACCGCTTCGTGCTGTTTGCCGGGCTGGATGATGTGGTGGTGGAGAGCATCGCCGTGGGCGCGGAAGGGTGGATTTCCGGCATGTCGAACGCTTTCCCGCGCGAAGGCGAAACCCTGTTCCGTCTTGCCGCACAGAAACGCTATGACGAAGCCATGGCGCTGTATCGCTGGTTTATGCCGCTGCTGCACCTCGATGCGCGTCCGGATCTGGTGCAGTGCATCAAGCTGTGCGAAGAGCTGCTGGGACGCGGCAGCGCCGTCACCCGTCCGCCGCGTCTGGCGCTGGAAGGGGAGACCCGTCAGCAGGTGGTGAACATCGTGGAACAGGCGCTGGCGACGCGTCCTGTGCTGCCGGACGTGGGCCTGTGAGGCGGGGAGCGACGATGAGCGAAACAGAAATGACGGCGGGTCGGCAGTTTATCGCCGGGCGCCGCGTCGCCAGCGGCGAAGCCACGCTCCTCAGCCTGAAGGCTGCGGACGGCGAGGCCACCGGCCACCGTTTTTATCCGGCCTCCCGGGAGGAGGCCGCACTGGCGGCGCAGGCGGCGGCGCAGGCTTTTGCCGCCTATTCCGGAACCTCGCCAGAGACGCGCGCGCGCTTTCTGGAGACCATTGCCGATGAACTGGACGGGCTGGGCGAGAGCTTTTTTGCCATTGCCCATGCTGAGACCGCGCTGCCGCTGGCGCGTTTACAGGGCGAGCGGGCACGCACCAGCGGTCAGCTGCGGATGTTTGCCGGTCTGTTACGCCGCGGCGATGTTCTGGGGGCGCGCATTGATACGGCGCTGCCGGCGCGTCAACCCTTACCGCGAGCGGATCTGCGCCAGTATCAGGTGGCGCTTGGCCCGGTTGCGGTATTCGGCGCCAGCAACTTTCCGTTGGCCTTTTCTACCGCCGGCGGCGATACCGCCTCGGCGCTGGCGGCCGGTTGCCCGGTGGTGGTTAAGGCTCATCCCGGACATATGGCAACCGCAGAGCAGACGGCGCAGGCCATTGTGCGGGCGGTGGAGAAATGCGCCTTGCCCGGCGGGGTGTTCAACATGATTTTTGGTACCGATATCGGGGCCGAACTGGTGCGCCATCCGGCGATTCAGGCGGTGGGATTCACCGGCTCGCTGACGGGGGGGAAAGCACTACTCCAGCTGGCGCAGCAGCGCCCGCAGCCAATCCCGCTGTTTGCGGAAATGTCGGCGATTAATCCGCTGATTATTCTGCCCCAGGCGCTCGCCGCGCGCGCGGCGTCGCTGGCCAAAGATCTGGTGGCGTCGTTTACCCTCGGCGGCGGGCAATTTTGTACTCGCCCAGGGTTGATTCTGGCGCTCAAGGGCGAAGGGCTGACGCGCTTTACTGCCGCGTTATGTGAACAGGTTCAGGCCGCGCCCGCTCAGGTTCTGCTCAATGCGCCGACCCTGCAACACTATCGCGCCGGTGTCGAGACGCTCGACGCCTGTCCGGGTGTGCAGCGGCTGGCCAGCGGTGAAGCGGCCGGCGGCCCGCGGGCGCAGGCGTTGTTGTACCTGGCGACGGCGGAGGCGTTCATGGCGCCGGATAGCGTGCTGCAAACCGAGGTGTTTGGCCCGCTGTCGGTACTGGTGGAAGTGGCGGACGAGACGCAGATGATGGCGCTGGTCAGTACGCTGCAGGGACAGCTGACGGCGACGCTGCATGCCGATACGGACGATCGTCCCCTGGCGGCGCGTCTGCTGCCGCTGCTCAGCGATAAAGCCGGACGGGTGCTGTTCAACGGCTATCCCACCGGCGTGGAAGTGTGCGATGCGATGGTGCACGGCGGCCCCTGGCCGGCCACCACCGACGCGCGCGGCACATCGGTTGGGACCCGGGCGATCGAACGTTTTCTGCGGCCGGTTTGTCTGCAGAACGCCCCTGCCGCGTTGCTGCCGCCGGCCTTGCAGGATGCTAACCCTTTAAACCTGCTGCGCCTGGTGAACGGCCAGTGGACCCGGGAAGCGATTTCCCCCTCATGTTGACGGAAGGGCATCACGATGACTATTCACACTACGCATAACAGTCAAACCCGCGTTGCTGAGTCGGGTAAGTTTAAAAAGCAGCTGACCTTAACCGATCTGACGTTTATTGGCCTGGGGGCGATTTTTGGTTCCGGCTGGCTCTTTGCCGCCAGCCACGTCGCGTCGATTGCCGGGCCCGCCGGGATCGCCTCCTGGGTGATCGGCGGCTTTGCGGTTTTGCTGCTGGGCATCGTTTACTGCGAACTGGGGGCGGCGCTGCCGCGCGCAGGGGGGATTATCCGTTATCCGGTCTTTTCGCACGGTGAGCTGATGGGGTATCTGCTCGGCTTTATTACGCTGATTGCCTTCTCAAGCCTGATTTCTATCGAAATTGTCGCCGCCCGTCAGTATGCCGCCGCCTGGTTCCCGGCGCTGACCCAGCCGGGATCCAGCTCGCCGACTCTGCTGGGCTGGGTGGTGCAGTTCCTGCTGCTGTGCTTTTTCTTTGCGCTTAACTACTACAGCGTCAAAACCTTTGCCCGCTCGAATAACTTTATCAGCGTGCTGAAGTTTCTGGTGCCGCTGCTGGTAGTGATTACCCTGTTCACCTTCTTTAAGCCGGAAAACCTGCATACTCAGGGGATTGCGCCGTTTGGGATGTCCGGGGTGGAAGCGGCGATCAGCGCCGGCGGGATTATCTTTGCCTATCTGGGGCTGACGCCGATTATTTCCGTTGCCAGCGAGGTTCAGCATCCGCAGCGCACGATCCCGGTGGCGCTGATTCTGTCGGTGGTGCTATCGACCATTATCTATGTGCTGCTGCAGCTGGCGTTTCTCGGCAGCATTCCGACGGAAATGCTAAGCGGCGGCTGGGCGGAAGTGAGTAAACAGTTCTCGCTGCCGTATCGCGATATCGCTATCACTCTCGGTATGGGCTGGCTGGCCTTTATGGTGATTAGCGACGCGATCATCTCCCCGAGCGGCACCGGCAATATTTACATGAACGCCACGCCGCGCGTTATCTACGGCTGGGCGAAAGCCGGAACCTTTTTTAAAGCCTTTACCCACATTGATAAAGAGTCCGGCATTCCGCGTCCGGCCCTGTGGTTGACCTTCGGTCTGTCCATCTTCTGGACGCTGCCGTTCCCCTCCTGGGAGCAGCTGATCAGCGTGGTCTCGGCCGCGCTGGTGTTGAGCTATGCGATCGCGCCGGTGACCGCCGCAGGGCTGCGCCGTAACGCGCCGGATCTGCCGCGTCCCTTCCGCGTGCGGGCGTTCGCGATTATTGGACCGGTGTCGTTTATGATCTCCGCGCTGATCGTCTACTGGTCCGGCTGGACCACGCTCTCCTGGCTGCTGGGGCTGCAAATCGTCATGTTTGTGGTCTACATCCTGTGCAAAGGCAAAGTGCCGGTACATACCGTCAGCCTGGCGCAACAGGTGAAATCCTCGCTGTGGCTGATCGTCTTCTATGCGCTGATCATGCTCTTTTCCTGGTTGGGCAGTTTTGGTGGTACTAATGAGATAGCTCACCCCTGGGATACGGTGCTGGTAGCGGTGATGTCGCTGGGAATTTATTACTGGGGCGCGCGCAGCTGTCTCCCCCAGGCTAATTTTAGCGGAGACGAAGAAGAGTAGAGGAGAAGGTCATGGAAACGGTAACCCTGTCGTTACCCGAAGCTTATACGCTGGCGATGCGGGCGCTGAGCGCTAATGGATTCAGCGAGGATCACGCGGCGGCGGTAGCGCGCAACGTCACCGGTGGGGAGCGCGATGGCTGCGCTTCCCACGGCCTGTGGCGGCTACTGGGGATCGTGGACACCCTGCGTAAAGGTAAAGTCTCCCCGGATGCCGAACCGCAGATTGACGATCGGGCGCCGGGGATTGTGCGCGTCGATGCCGGCGGCGCGTTTTCGCTGCTGGCGTTTGAGCGCGCGCTGCCGCTGCTGGTGGAGAAGGCGCGCCGCAGCGGTATCGCCGCGCTGGCCATCAACCGCTGCGTGCATTTTTCGGCGCTGTTTGCCGATATCGAACCGTTGACGGATGCCGGCCTGGTCGGGCTGGCCTGCACGCCGGGCCATGCATGGGTGGCGCCTGCGGGCGGCAGCCTGCCGCTGTTTGGCACCAATCCTGTCGCCTTTGGCTGGCCGCGGGGGGATAAGCCGCCGTTTATTTTTGATATGGCCACCAGCGTGGCGGCGCGCGGCGAGATTCAACTGCATCAACGTGCCGGGAAAGCGTTACCGGAAGGATGGGGGATTGATCGTCAGGGCCAGCCGACTACGGACGCCGGAGCTGTGCTGGCCGGGGCGATGCTGACCTTTGGTGGCTATAAAGGATCGGCGCTGGCGGCGATGGTCGAGCTGCTTGCCGGGCCGCTGATTGGCGACATGACCAGCGCGGAATCGCTGGCGTGGGACGGTGGCGCGGGCGGGCTACCCTACGGCGGCGAGCTGATTCTGGCGCTGGATCCGCAGCGGTTCCTCGGTGCGGAGGCTGATGCACATCTGGCTCGCGCGGAGACGCTGTTTAACAGCATGCAGGCGCAAGGGGCGAGACTCCCGGGCGAACGGCGCTATCTCTGCCGCCAGGAGAGTGAATGCCAGGGCGTCACCATTAGCCGTTCGTTGTTTGATGAGATTTCCGCGTTGAGCGAGTAGTTGAACCGCCCGCGGAGTTATCGGGGCCTTGGGCGACAGGAGAGCGGCGGTTTCCCCGGTGGCGTTGTGCTTACCGGGGCGACAGAGAGCGGTGGTTTCTGGCAACCGAATAAGACGTCAGCCGCTAACCGTAAACGTCATCAGAACAAGGTGTCCAGCTCCTCGAGCACGTTGTACTCGTCATCCACCAGCAGCAGGGTTTTCCACTTATCGAAGGTCAGACACGGATGAGAGGTGCCAAACAGCACAATATCGCCGACCTGCACATCGCAGCCCGGCGCCAGGCGCAGCATGCAGTGCTGATCCATAATCCCGACGCTGACTATCTCGTCGGCCTGCAGCGGTAATGCTTTGCCGTGGCGATAGTGGGCGACAGGCTGTGGGAGTCCGGCATCGAAGGCGCAGTCGCGTTTGCCGAAATTGACCACCGCGCGATCCGCCTCCGGGACCGACTGCACCATCGCCATTAGCTCCAGCGCAGAGGTCAGGTCGCCGCCGAGATCGCAGGCGATCGGATCGCGGGCGATCAGCTCCTGCCGGGCAATCTCATAGATCCCCATATCATGAGTGATGTAACAGCCCGGTCGGATCACCACCCGGCAGCGATCCGGCTTCTGTGCGGCCAGCCACACGTTGCACACCACGTCATACCAGACGGTCCCCGCGCCGGTCAGAATAAACTCACCCTCAACCAGCGGCGCCATCTGGCAGGCGAGCCCGGCGGCCTGACGCAGCAGCGCTTCAACCTGCGGCTGCGGATCGTCGCCGTGCAGCACCCCTTCGTACAGTTCCAGCCCGCGAAGCGTCAGGCCCGGTAGCGTGGCGACCTCCTGGGCCAGCGCCAGCGCCGCGTCCACGCTCCGGCAGCCGCAGCGCCCGCCGGGAACGCCCAGCTCAATGAGAACATCCAGCGTTTGCTGGCGCGCGCTGAAGAACGCCGACAGAGTGCGGGCATTCGCCAGGCTATCCACGCAGCAGAGAAAATCCACCGCCCGGTAATGGGCCTTCAGTTGTGAAACCACCTGCATGTTGGCCTGACCGACCAGCTGATTGACCATTAAGACGCGCTCAATTCCGCTGGCCATCGCTGCGCTGGCCTGCCAGGCGCTTCCCACCCCGATACCCCATGCTCCCGCCCGCTGCTGGGCCTGAAAAATCCATGGCGTCATCGTCGTTTTCCCGTGCGGCGCCAGCGAGACGCCGCGGGTATCGGCATAGCGCTGCATCCAGGCAATGTTATTTTCCAGCGCTGTTTTTTTCACCAGCGCCGCGGGCAGGCAGACCTCTTCAGCCAGCAGGTTGGCCGGGCAGGCCATGACGGCGGATTTATGCGGGACAAGCGTATCGGAGTGGTATTTCATAACACTATCCTTTCAAGGTTCAGGTACGGGTTTCAGATGGGTATCATATATAACTTATTGATATTAATCGTTTTAATACTTAAATATTATCCGTTGTGAATAAAAGTATCACAAAACGATCTGGGTTTTGCGTAGTTTTCCACTGTTTTTTCACCTTGTAAATGGTTAGCTTGTCGGCATAGTCGAAAGGGAGTAATTGCAAATGAAGGTTGACTGGCTTTTCAAGAACGTCACGGTGATTGATGGAAGCGGCGGACCGCAGTATCGCGGCGACGTGGCGGTGAAGGGCGATCGTATTGTCGACATCGCGCCGGCGCTGAATGTGGCGGCTGACCGCGAGATTGACGGCGAGGGGCGCGTGCTGGCGCCGGGGTTTATTGATGTGCATACCCATGACGATATCAACGTCATTCGTATTCCGGAGTATCTGCCAAAACTGAGCCAGGGCGTGACGACGGTTATTGTCGGGAATTGCGGGATCAGCGCGGCGATGGCGACAATGCGCGGCGACGTTCCTGATCCGATGAACCTGCTGGGTGAACAGGCGCAGTTTATCTATCCCACCGTTGAAGCATACGCGCACGCTGTGGAAGCGGCCCGGCCGTCGCTCAACGTCGGGACGCTGATTGGTCATACCGCGCTGCGCAATAACCATATGGACGATCTGCTCCGTCCGGCAACGGAGAGCGAGATTGCCGGGATGCGCGTCCAGCTGCGCGATGCGTTACGCCAGGGAGCGCTTGGCCTGAGCACCGGGTTGGCCTATGCCAGCGCTTTCCAGTCCACCACCGAAGAGGTGATGGCGCTGGCGGAAGAGCTGGCGGCGGAGAAGGGCATTTATACGACCCATCTGCGTTCTGAATTTGAACCTATTCTGGATGCTCTCGACGAAGCGTTCCGCATCGGGCGTCACGGCAACGTCCCGGTGGTGGTTTCACATCATAAATGCGCCGGGGCAAAGAACTGGGGACGCACGCGGGAGACGCTGGCCTTCTTCGATGAGATGCGCCAGCGCCAGGAGATTGCCTGCGACTGCTACCCGTATTCCGCCAGCTCCTCAACGCTGGATATGAAACAGGTCGCCGATGAGTTCGATATTGTGATCACCTGGTCGGAATCCCGGCCGGAACAGGCGGGAAAAACGCTTAAGCAGATTGCCGATGCGTGGCAGATGAGCCTGCATGAGGCGGCGGCGCAGCTGATGCCTGCCGGGGCTATCTACTACAACATGGATGAGCAGGATGTCCGGCGGGTGATGCGTTATCCCGTCACGATGATCGGCTCCGATGGGTTGCCCAACGACCCGATGCCGCATCCGCGTTTATGGGGCGCTTTTCCCCGGGTGCTTGGCCATTACAGCCGTGATGAGCAGCTGTTTCCGCTGACCACGGCGATTCACAAAATGACCGGCCTGTCGGCAGCGCGCTTCCGGCTCGCGCAGCGCGGGCTGGTGAAAGTCGGTTATTTTGCCGATCTGGTGCTGTTCGATCCGCTGACGGTGCGTGATGTGGCCAGCTTCTCCGACCCGAAACAGCCCGCGGAAGGGATCGAAGCGGTGATGGTGAACGGCATCATGAGCTACGGCAGCGATAAAAAAATTACCGGGCGGGCAGGGCGTTTCCTGCGTCGCCAGATGGACTAAGGAGCGGAATATGAGTATCAAACGTTATGGCGTTGAAGGCGGGACCGGAACCGGCGGGCAGCATCTGCCCTTCGCGCGGGCGGTTGAAGCCGGGGGCTGGCTGTATGTCTCCGGCCAGACACCGATGAAAAACGGAGAAGTGGTAGAAGGCGGCATTGTTGAGCAGTCGCGGCTGGCGATTCAGAACTGCGTCGATATCATGACCGAAGCAGGCTACAGCCTGGCGGATGTGGTGCATGTGAAAGTGATTCTGACCGACTCACGCTATTTCCAGTCATTCAATAAAGTGTTCCGCGAGTTCTTTGCTGAGAATCCCCCCGCACGCATTTGTTGCGTTGCCGATCTGGTGGTGGATTGTAAAGTCGAAGTGGATGTGACCTGCTATAACGTCGCTCGCGTGTAAATAAGAATTCCCCACCGCCGGGTGGGGAGTGACCCATAAAAATGTGACAATCGTGCCAAATTGACTCCATCAATCGGCGCGAGCAGGGTTGCTTTGCCTTTTTTCTGGCATCGTTACGATTAACTCATAATATTCAGCGGTACGAATATTATTTATTACGCCTGGATGTGAGCAATGAATAATATGTCATTCCTGATTTGGTTTTCTGTTTATGCCTGCGCCATGATTACTTTAGGTTGGTATGTTTCTCGCAAGCAAAAAAACGGTGATGATTTTCTACTGGGCGGCCGCTCTCTGCCGATGTTTCTGACGCTGGGTTCGACGGTGGGCACCATGGTCGGCACCGGTTCGAGCGTGGGTGCCGTGGGCTTTGGCTACAGCAACGGCTGGGCGGGGATGCTGTATGGCCTCGGCGGCGCGGTGGGCATTTTACTGGTCGCGTGGTTATTTGCGCCGGTACGTAAATTTCGCTTTATGACTATGAGCGAAGAGATGTCCTATTATACCGGTGGCAGTAAAATTATTAAAAACCTGGTAGCGATCCTTATTTTTATTGCCTCAATTGGCTGGCTTGGCGCGCATATATTAGGTGGCGGGCTCTATCTGGCATGGGCCAGCGGTATTGATATTAATGTCGCCAAAGTCATTATCGCGCTGGCATTTGTGGTTTATGTCGGTATTGGCGGCTATTCCGCGGTCGTCTGGATCGATACGGTTCAATCGATTGTGCTGTTCGTGGGTTTTATTCTGATGGCGATTTTTGCCGTCCAGCACGTGGGCGGCTGGAGCCATATTCAGCAGGCCGTCGACCCGGCAGCACAGAGCCTGTTTGCCGTCGATAAACTCGGGGTGCTGCCCGCGCTCTCGCTGGCGATCGTCATTGGCGTGGGCGTCCTGGCGACGCCGTCCTATCGTCAGCGTATCTACTCGGCGAAAACCGTCTCCTCCGTGCGCCAGTCCTTCACCATCACCGGACTGCTATACCTCGGTTTCTCCTTCCTGCCGGCGATTATCGGCATGGCGGTGTGGACCATGAATGCGAACCTCGAAAACAGCGGCTTTGCCTTCCTGTTTGCCACTCAGGTGCTGCCGCCGGTGCTGGCGATGGCGATCCTGATTGCCGGGATGTCGGCCAATATGTCCTCCGGCAGCTCTGATGCGATTGCCGCGGTGTCTATTATGCTGCGCGACCTCTATACCCTTGTGACCGGCCATATGCCCGCGCCGGAGAAAGCGATTCGTCTGTCGCGAATGTTCCTCGTGCTGGTTATTGCCCTGGCGCTGGTGTTTGCGCTGACCTCTAACGACATCATCAGCTACATCACCAAAATGATCTCGATGATCATGTCCGGCATGTTCATCTGCACCATGCTCGGCCGTTTCTGGACGCGCTTTAACTGGCAGGGGGCGGTAGCCGCTCTGGCTGGTGGGGCTGGGGCATCGGTGGCAGTGCTGATGAACAGCGACTGGCTGGCCTTCTGGGGCAATCCGTGTATCCCGTCGGTACTCACCAGCCTGGTCGCGTCGGTGGTGGTGACGTTGATCACGCCGGCCAGCAGCATGAGCCGGGAAGAGGCGCTGGAGATGATCACCCGCGAACGTGAAAGCCGTCCGGCGGCACCGCCGCTGCCGATTGGCAAACGCCATCCGTCGCAGAGCTAAGGGAGGCGTAATGAAGAGCTATATTGCCGTCGACTGGGGCTCGACACAGCTGCGCGGCTGGCTGATTCGCGACGGAAAATGCGTGGAGACAATGCAGCTTCCTCTCGGGGTCTCGCGGCTCAACGGACAATCGCCGGCGGAGGTTTTCCACCGGTATCTGACGCCGTGGCGCGCAGCCGCGGAGCTACCGGTAGTCATGGCCGGAATGATCGGTAGCGATGCGGGCTGGCAGGCGGTGCCCTACCTGGCCTGCCCGGCGGCGATTGATGAACCGGGGCGTCAGCTGTTTGCCGTTGCTGACGGCGTGTGGATTGTTCCCGGCCTTAAGGTAGAACAGCGCGGGGATTACAACGTGATGCGCGGGGAGGAGACGCAGCTGCTTGGCGCATCGCAGATAGCGCCGGCGACGTGCTACGTGATGCCGGGTACGCACTGTAAATGGGTGCAGGTTGAACAGGGCGTGGTGCGCCACTTCGCCACCGCGATGACCGGAGAGCTGCATCATCTGCTGCTTAGCCAGTCGCTGATCGGTAAACAGCTTCCCGACCAGCAGGCGGATGAGGCGGCATTTACCCTTGGGCTGGAAAAGGGGAGGGAGGCGCCGTCGCTGGTGGTTGACCTGTTCGGCGCCCGTGCCGCGCGGATACTGGGCGCGCTGTCGCCGACATCGGTCAGCGACTATCTCTCAGGTCTCCTGATTGGCGCGGAGGTGGCGGCGCTCCGCGAACGCTACCGCGCGACGCACATCACGCTGGTGGGGGAACCGGCGCTAAATGAACGCTATCGTCGGGCGATGGCGGCCCACGGAGTGACGGTCAACAGCTGTCGCGGGGATGAGGCATTTCTGCGCGGCATCGCGAGGATTATCCATGAACACGTTTAAACTGGTCGCGATTTTGCGCGGCATTGGTCCGCAAGAGGCGGCGGAGCATATTGAGATGCTGATTGACGCCGGCTTTCGCTATATCGAAATCCCGCTCAACTCGCCGGAGTGGCAGCGCAGTATTCCGCAGATGGTGGCGCAGTTCGGCGCCCGGGCGGTGATTGGCGCAGGGACGGTGCTTAACGTCGGGCAGGTTGATATCCTGGCGCAGGTCGGGGCGAAGCTGATCGTGACGCCCAATACGCAGCCGGCGGTGATTCGCCGGGCGGTCGAGCAGGGGATGCTGGTTTGTGCCGGCTGCGCCACCGCGACAGAGGCCTTTAGCGCGCTGGAGGCCGGGGCACAGTGGCTGAAGATTTTCCCTTCATCCAGCTTTGGCCCGGACTATATTCGTGCTCTTAAGGCGGTGCTGCCGCCTGACGTACCGGTGCTGGCGGTTGGCGGCGTGACGCCGGAAAACCTGGCGACCTGGGTGCAGGCCGGCTGTTCGGGGGCGGGATTAGGCAGCGATCTCTATCGCCCCGGGCAGCCGCCGGAACAGACCCGGGAGCAGGCCAGACGCTTTATCGCTGCAAGCCTGGTTTAATCACCCAGCGGCTGACGGTCGACGCCGCCGCGGTGGCTGTCGAGCGCCAGCTTGATACGGCGCAGCCGATCTTTCGCCTGCGGTTTGTTGGCCATCGCCAGTTCGGTGGCCAGCACATCCACCATCGCCAGCATGGCATAACGGGACGTGCTGGGTTTGAAGATATAGTCGTTTTCGCGTACCAGCAGCGGTAAGACGAGGTCCGCCTGATCGGCCAGCGGCGTTCCCGCTGGCGTAATCGCAATCACTTTCGCGCCGTACTGCCTGGCGATAGCCGCGCTTTCAATCATCTCTTTGGTATATCCTCCGAGCGACAGGACGATCACCACGTCTTTTGGCGTCACGGCGGAGCTCATCATCCGTACCAGCAGGCCGTCGTTCTGACTGACGACCGGCAGGCCGAGGCGGAACAGGCGGTACTGGATCTCCTGGGCGCAGATGGTTGAACCGCCGCCCATGCCGATGGCCAGAATTTGCCGCGCGTCGCTCAGCCAGGAGACGGCGCGCTTCAGCGCCTCAATATCCAGCGCCCGGCGGTTGGTTTCCAGCACGCCGATGATGGATTCGTAAATGCCCTGCACGCCTTCGAGATCCGGCACATCGAGAATAAAGCGCTGACCGACAGCCAGAGACTGCGCGAGCTTCATCTTCAGCTCACGGACATCTTTGCACCCCAACGCCCGGGCGAAACGGGTCACCGAAGCCTGGCTGGTGTTGGTCAAACGGGCGATTTCGGCGATGGGTAACTCTGCCGCCGCGGCGACATCATCGAGGATAAACTGGGCGATGCGCTTTTCGGTGACGGTCAGCTCGAGAAAGCGATCGGTGATGCAGGAAATGATATCGATCGAGTAGGCCATAGGGAGTACCAGACGGTAAAATTAGCATGATACTTTGTACCATATTCACCCCATAAACACAGCCCTGGCCGGAGACGACTTACAGCGTCAGGCGCATGGCGCAGCGCGTTTCCGGCGGCAGACCGTGTTCCGTTTCCAGCGCCCTTTTTGCCGCCAGTCCCGCCGGCAGCCTTAGCTCGCTCAGCATTGAAAACCCCAGGCGAGTATAAAACGGCGCATTCCACGGCACGTCGCGAAAGGTGGTGAGGGTGACCGCCGGATACGCCGCCTGCCGGGCGCTCTCAATGACCTGCTCCAGCATCATGCGGCCAATGCCTCGCCCCTGCCACGCCTGATGAACGGCGATCTCGACGATAAACAGGGCATCGTCCAGCGGTTCGGTCAGCAGGAAGCCTATCGGTCGTTTATCGGCCACGGCCAGCAGGCTATGGTCAGTTTCAAGAAACAGGCGGTGGCGCTCGGGGCTTATGACTTCGCTTTCCGCCAGCCAGGCCAGCGCCGGAATCTGGCGAAAAGACTGGGCCGCCGAGCGCTCAATCGCGGGCAGGAGAGGAATGTCGTTCTCCTGAGTCAGGCGAAAAGTCGTTGCGGCGGTTATAGTGTTATTTTTCATCGCTTCAGCATAGCAATTTTCGGGAGAAATGCATGGCATTGATAGCCGTCCCAGCTACCGGTTTTAGCAGCGAGCAGTTAAGCACGATCCTCAGCGACTGTTTTGAAGATTACCTGGTGCCGGTTTCACTGCCGGTGGCGGTGTTCGTTCAGCGCTTCGGTTCCGAGGGACTGAGCCTGCTCGACTCCTGCGTCTGGCTGGATGGCGGGACGCCGGCGGCAATCGCCATCGTGGCCCGGCGCGGCGATGAGGCGAGACTGGCGGCTTTTGCGGTGCGTCCGGCCTGGCGCGGCAAAGGCATGGGCCGTCGGCTGATGACGCCGCTCATGGCCTCGCTGCGGAAGCAGGGCGTGCGGCGAATGTGGCTGGAGGTGATCCGCGAAAACTATGCGGCGGTGGCGCTGTACCAGTCTTTAGGCTTTGTTGTACATCATGGGCTATGCGGATTTGTCAGTACCCGGGCGGAGGATACCGCGGCGGTGCTGGAAGAGGGGGATGTGCTCCCTCTGTTGCGCAGAGCCGGAGCGGAGATCAACGGTCGTCTGCCGTGGCTGATGGATCCGTTGACCTTCGCCACGCTGCCATGCCGGGCGCTCACTCTGAACCAGCAGGCTTTTGCCGTGCTGGCAACCTTAACCTCCACGCCGCAGCTACAGTTTTTGTGGGTTGAGCCCTCCGTTCGCGGCCGCGGGCTGGCGCATGAGATGCTGAGGGCGCTGGCCCGCCAGTTCCCCGGCCTGAGTACTTCGGTGATCATTCCCGAATCATTTACGCCGCTGTTTAGCGCGGCAGGGTATGCGACCCTGGCGCTGAAGCAGTATGAGATGTGCGTGGAGTTCAGCGGGTTACCGCCTGCCGAATGCTAGCGAATGCGTGAAGGCGCCCCGGTTCAGGTCATGAGCCGGGGCGGCAGCGTTAACCGTCGCTTTTTACCACTTTAAGATCCACCATGCCGATTCCCAGCTGACGCGGCGCGTGGCCAAGGATATTCCCTTCGTTGGTGGACTGCGGATCCGGCGGAACGATAATCAACGTATCGCTGCGCGACGGATTGTCGAAATGCAGAGTGGTGGTGGAAACCTCGTTGGCCAGGGTGAGGATTTGTTCGCTGTTGCCCACGC
The DNA here is from genome assembly GCF_003323835.1 of Klebsiella sp. X13. Taxonomy (NCBI): domain Bacteria; kingdom Pseudomonadati; phylum Pseudomonadota; class Gammaproteobacteria; order Enterobacterales; family Enterobacteriaceae; genus Klebsiella; species Klebsiella sp. X13. The sequence goes on along the minus strand of NZ_CP030874.1, from coordinate 4,642,588 downwards.
GGACCGGGATCGGTTTATTGGCGTTCGGCCCGTAGGCTTTGGCGGTAATCACCAGATCGAATTTTTCCGGTAGCGGCTCTTTATATTCAATCTTCACCTCGCTGCCGAGCTGGGCGTTAGACCAGCGGCCCCACGATTCCGGGCGGGAGATCCCGCTGAACTGCCTGACCTCTTCCGGCGCGCCGGCAACGTTAAAGACAAAGCTGTCGGCTTTGTAACGAATATCGTTATCGACGATCTTCAGGGTATCGACGTTGCCTTTGTAGCGCTGCATATCGATAACGGTATCTTTAAACGCCGTTTTTCCCTGCCACCGGGGCTTATCAACATGCTGCACCTTCTGTTCGCCGCCGAGCTGGCCCTGGGAAACGCACCAGTCGGTGGAGAGCGCCAGCTCAGAGGACCACAGCTGGCCCATTTTGTAGCAGCGATCGATCCACACGAAGTTATCCCGTGGGGCAAAATCGGCCAGCTGGAAGCGCAGCGGGGCGGAATATTCACTCTCCGGCAGCGGCTCAACGCGTTTATCGGATACCCGCAGCAGCAGCGGGAGGCGGAAATGGCTGCCGGAGAATGAGATCGTGTTCTTTTGGCTGTCGATGGTGAAGTTTTTCATCTCTTTCGGGAAGTTCCACAGGCGGATGATATCCGGTTTCCAGGCCAGCACTTTCTCTTTCATATTCATGAAAATACCGGACAGCGATTGTCCGGACAGGCTGCTGCGGCCCAGACCGATAAAGTTATCGCCGCCAAGGATGTCCAGCACCGTGGCGCCGTTGTCCATGGTGTTGCGCTTCACGGCCAGCGTCTCCTGCTGCGGCTGGTCGCCGCGCAGAACAAAGAACAGGTTGCTGCGATCCTGTTTGTTGAGATAGTCCCAGGCGGTGTTTTTCATCGCCAGATGATCGGAAGAGACCACGATGACCGTATTTTTGAAATACGGAGAGGCTTTGATTTTCTCAATCAATGCCGCGATATGCTCCTGACTACAGGTGACCGCGCTAAAGGAGAGATTCTTTTTCCCGCCGATGTCATAGCTTTTACGCTGGCAGGTGCGGGAGATAAAACCGTCCGGATGATGGGTGTCGACCGTCAGCGCAAAGAGCGAGAAGCGTTTGCCGGATTGAGAAAGTTCTTCGAATTTTTTCCAGGTTTCATCCAGAACGGTGTCATCGTAGAAGCCCCAGTCATTGCGGTAAGCGGGGTCGGCAACCGTGGTTTTCAGCTCTTCAGCGCCGTACAGGTAGTCAAAACCGTGTGATTTCAGGAACACATCTTTGCCGGCGAAACGCAGGTTGGCGCCCTGTACGAAATAGTTTTCATAGCCGGAGTTTTTCAGAATGTCGCCGAGGCAGATATTCTGCGGGAAGAAGCTGGAGACCGAGGCGGAGGCGTTGCCTTCAAACGGCGCAAACAGAGGAATACCGCACTGGGAAGCCACCATGCCAGCGATGGTGTAATCGGTACCCGGAAGCTGGGTGGTGTTGCTGAAATCGAGGCCTTCGTTTTTTAGTTTGCCGAGTTCGGGCGTCAGATCGGGAAAGGCGTCGTTATCAAAATAGGTGCGTTCGAGGCTTTCCCCGTAGATATAGACCAGGTTCAGCTTCGGGTTCGGAATGCTCTTCGCCGGCTCTTTGTAATAGGCGATAAAATCGGGATCGCCGTCGCGGGACTGCGATTTGACCAGTTCGCTGATTTGACGAAACGCCGGGCTGGCATCCACGGAGGCCAGCGCCAGAACCAGCGCCAGCAGGCTGTAGCCGAAATGATGAGGATGGTGGCGGCGACGGCGCAACACCCATCCCAGCGCGCTGAATACGGTCACCAGCGCCGCTACCAGCCCGACGCCGGGAAGAATGTATTTACTGACGCCAGCCCCGGTCAGGCTGTTGGTCAACGTATAGAGGACCGCGTCGTTAATACCGTCCCCGGTGAAGTAGTCGCTGGCATAGAGGGTAATATTAAGCACCACAAACAGCCCCAGCACCGTTAACGTGGCGGCAAACCACCAGGTGTTACGACCGGCTTTTAAGGCATAAATCACCACCGAGGTGAGGAACAAGGCGATGGATAACAACTCTGACACAATTCATCCTCATTAGCGCCAGTTGACCGCTGGCAGGATAGACTATTTTCCACGCTACACTGTAATTGCAGTGCCATATGGCTGCAATTGTAGAGTCATGAAACTGTGCAGTAGTTCAGAATTGGTTTAGAAATGGTCGTTTTTGATCGGGGTCACATCCCTGAACAACGAGGATCGTGTGCTGAAGAATGACGAAAATCATGGCTGGAGCCGCGTTAACAGCGCTAAGGCGTTAAACGCGGCGTCAGTGAAAAAAATCAGGAGAGGAAGTTAACGCCCTGTTTTAAGACCAGATCGCAGGCTTTGGTTTTCACTTTCTCCGCCAGCGGGCTGCTGCCGAGCGTGTTGAGGTTCAGCTGCTGACCGCTATTATTGCTCAGAAGCCCCTGCAACCCTTCCAGATAGCTGGTGTCCTCTTTCTGTTTTTCCGGCGTGCTGAGGCCGAGTTTATCCAGAACCTGATTTTTGACGTTTTCCGTGTTGGTGACCGAGGCCAGTTTTTGTTTGGCGCAGTAGGACATAATCCCGGCGGCATTGTTCATGCTGCTGGCGGTCAGGGACTGACTGCCACCGTTCAGCAGGCTGGTCAGCGAAGACATCGACAGGGCGCCGCTTTCCTGAGAGCCGCTCTGGCTGCTAAGCTGGCTGGCGGCGCTGGAAAGAGAGTCCTGCCAGGAGGCTGCGTGGGCGCCGGCGGCAAAAAAAACGCCGGCAATCAAGGCGGTGCGGAATAAGAATTTTGCAGATTTCATCAGTGTACTCATCATGGTTACTTAAGCATTTCTGCAGTATAACCCCGGCAGAGTTCGGAAATATCTTAATACTCTTTGCCGGTGACCCGATGACGATAGCTGTCCCAGTTGAAGATGACCCACAGGCTGTTGCCAAGACGCATACGATCCATGACGCGCTCGCCGAGCAGCTTGTTCATCTCGTCCATGTTGCTGTTGGTCAGCATCCCGGTCGGGCGCTTTGATGAGGAGCGGCGATCGACTATCTGGTTGATGATCACTTTCTCGTAGCGCGACTCCGTCTGCATCCCGATCTCATCGATCACCAGCAGATCGACCTTGCTCAGATCGTTAAGGAGCTGTTCTTCGCTGGTTTCCCGATTGCCAAACGTCTCTTTCATCGCCGACATAATATCAGCGACGGTGATGATCAATACCGATTTCCCGCGGAGCAGCAGCTCGTTGCAAATGGCGGCAGCCAGATGGTTTTTGCCGGTGCCGGGTTTGCCGGAAAAGATAAAACTGGCGATGTTGCCGTCAAACTCTTCAACGTACTGGCGTGCTCTGGACAGCGCGTTCATCTGGCCTTCGCACTCGACCCGATAATTTTCAAACGAACAGTTCTGGTGCAGCGGACGGATGCCGGAGCGGTTAAACGTCCGCTGCATTTTCATGGCGCGGTTTTCGCGCTCCAGCGCTTCAGAACGCAGTTTGCCCTGCTCTTTTTGCCAGGCCAGCAGCTCTTCGCCGGTTTTAAACGCCGGTTCGACATGGGCTGGCATCATTTTTTGCAGACGCTTCATCAGGTCGCCAACGTTTTTCATGCTCATCCTCTGAAACCTCGTGGAATATGGCTATCTGGTTCGCTGACCGTATTCACATCGCGCCGCGGCTGGCCGCCGTTGCTGGCCCGGCCGATCTGTACGCTGCGCGCCAGCTTTTGCTGCCATTGCACATGATGAAAGACTTTGCCTTCCGCCTGCCAGTAGGCGACAAACGCCGCCAGCTCTTCCGGCGTCACCGGTTGGCTGAGGGCGATGCCCCACAGCGCGGCCATGCGCTGGAAATCAGCGTCCGGCTGCCAGTCGGCATACATGGCGAATTTCCCCACGGGGATAGCGGTTGGCGCTGCGCCGGGTTCGTCGAAAAACTGCGTATCGAGCGCAACATCGCTGCCGGGGCGAGCCAGTTTTGCTTCCAGCTCCAGCAGCTGCGCCAGACGTTCCGGCGTGAGCGCGTAGAACGCTGGGGCATTGTTAGCAAAAACGGCAACCGCGCCGCTGGCCGATTTTGCGAGAACGGCCGCATGGTCCTGAATAAAATCATCCAGGCCGCTAAAATCGGTGGTTAATATTCGCGAAGACATAACACTATCTCAATTCTGAACAACAATAGAGAGGGGTAATCGCCCCCGGATACCTGTCGTTTTTCAGGTGCTTCATTGCTGACTACGGGCGTTAATCCGACCCGCTGGTTTCAGGCAGCGTATCGGGATCCCCGCGGCTGTCGCAGTAAAGCAAACTGAAATCCATTGGCTATAGTAGCACAGCGTCGGGCCAAATCCCTGCTATACCCGCGGGCGCTTACGGTACAGCCAGAGACCCGGAATGGAAAGACCGATAGAGAGGGCGCCAACGATGGAGGAAGCCTTGAGGAAATTACTCAGCAGCATGATCATCATCTCTTCCGAGTAGCCAAAATGGCTGATTTTCACCGCCGAGATCATCGCCGTATAGGCAGAAATACCGGGGAACATCGGGATCACGGCTGCGACGGTGAAAATTTTGGGATGCGCCAGGTACCAGCGGGACCATTGAATGCCGATGCTGCCAACCAGCAGAGCGGCGAGGAACGTCGCCCATTCAATATTGAATCCTGCGGTCATCATCACCATACGCGAACCGTGGCCGATCGCTCCCAGCAGCGCACACCAGCGCAGCGCGCGCTGCGGTACGTTAAACACCATGGCAAACCCGGCGGCCGGAATGGCCGACAGCGCCATATCCTGAAGCAGCGCGCACAGATACGAGATTATGCCCATCCGCGTAGCCCCCACATGGTCATTGCCATCACCACGCCAATGCAGGTGGCCAGCGTCAGCAGACTGGCCAGCGCCCAGCGCGCCAGGCCGGTATTGATATGCCCTTTAAACATATCCGCAACGGCGTTAATCAGCGGGAAGCCGGGCACCAGCAGCAGTACGCTGGCGGCCATCGCCACCGTTGACGTGTTGGTAAAGGCGGGAAGGCGCAGCATCAGCCCGGAGATGGTGGTGGCGACAAAGGCGGTGATGCAGAAGTTTATCTGCGGATGCATCGAGCGATGGGTCAGGAGCTGGCGGATATACATGGCGATAGTGCTGGCGCAGAAGGTGACCAGCGCACCGTCCCAGCCACCGTTGTTGAGCTTGCAGAAACAGGCGCAGGAGAGCCCCACCATCAGAACCACCAGCCAGCGCGGATAGCGCAGCGGCTTAATCTGCGTAAAGCGCTTCTCCACATCTTTATAATCCAGCAGCTTATGCTCGGCCATAATCACAATATGCTGCACTTCCGTCACCACGTGCATGTTAATGCCGCGATCGATGTTTTTACGCGTAGAGGTCAGGCACTCGCCGTCTTTAATCGTGGTGAGCACAATCGCATTCGAGGAGATGGCGCTTTCAACGCTGTCCATGCCGAGCGCCCGCCCCAGACGAGTCGAGAGCTCCTCAACCAGCGCGCTCTCTGCGCCATGCTGTAACAAGAAAAGTCCACACTGAATACATAGTCGCGTAATTGTGCGCTGAACTGCCCGATCTGCTTGCATAAATACCCGCTGTCCGTCACATCCGATGCCGTCATGTCTGTTGCTACTTTAACCTGAACTCGCGCTTTCTCTGAGGGGGACCGGATCAAACAATGTGCAAAAAGTCGCCGCAGGCGGCCGAAATAGAATTTGAACTCCGCCACACTTTCTTAAAACTGTTGAAAAGTGCATTTTTTGTACGGATTTTTGCCTTCTTTTTCTCGTCCGGGTTATCAAAAATGCAGGAGAGAACTTTTATTAAACAAAAAACAAACAAATAATTAACCATCGAGCGTGAGGCAATCCTATGAAAACACAGGTCGCGATTATCGGGGCGGGCCCCTCCGGGCTGCTGCTGGGACAACTGTTGCATCGAGCCGGGATCGAAACCGTTATTCTCGAGCGGCAAACGCCGGAATATGTGCTGGGGCGCATCCGGGCGGGGATTCTGGAAAGCGGTACCGTCGACCTGCTGCGAGAGGCCGGGGTATCGCAGCGCATGGATGCGGAGGGGCTGGTGCATCATGGGGTTGAGTTTTTATTTGAGGGGCAGCGGGTACCGGTTGCGCTGACAGAGCTGACCGGTGGCAAAAGCGTGATGGTATACGGCCAGACCGAAGTGACCCGGGATTTAATGGCGGCGCGTGCTGACTGCGGAGCGCCGGTTATTTATGGCGTCAGCGACGTGACGATTCAGGATGCGAAGAGCGATCGGCCGTCAGTCTCCTTCGTCAGCGGCGGGGAAACCTGCCGCCTCGAGTGTGATTTTATTGCCGGTTGCGATGGTTTTCACGGTGTCTCGCGACAAAGCATCCCGCGTGACATTCTTAAAGAGTATGAAAGCATCTGGCCGTTTGGCTGGCTGGGGCTGCTGTCGGACACGCCGCCGGTCAACCCGGAGCTGATTTATGCTCACCATGAGCGGGGATTTGTATTGTGTAGTCAGCGCTCACTAACAAGAAGCCGCTACTATCTGCAGGTCCCGCTGAGCGACAAGGTTGAGGCATGGTCGGACCAACGTTTCTGGGATGAGCTGAAACGCCGTCTGCCGGATGAGCTGTCTGGCAAGTTAGTGACTGGTCACTCACTTGAGAAAAGCATTGCACCGCTGCGTAGCTACGTGGTGGAGCCGATGCAGTACGGGCGGCTGTTCCTGGTGGGCGATGCGGCGCATATCGTGCCGCCGACCGGAGCAAAAGGGCTGAATCTGGCCGCTTCCGATGTGAACTATTTGTGGCGCATTCTGCGGGAGTATTATCACCGCGGTCGCATCGATCTGCTGGCGAGTTATTCTCGTTTTGCTCTTGATCGGGTGTGGAAGGGGGAACGGTTCAGCTGGTTTATGACCCGCCTGCTGCATGATTTTCCGCAGCAAAGCGAGTTTGATAAAAAAATGCAGGCGGCGGACCGTCGCTATTACCTCGGATCGCGCGCCGGGTTGACCACCATAGCGGAAAACTATGTGGGTTTGCCCATGGAGCGTGTGGCGTAGGGAATCAACAGCTGGAGTTGTCATGCAGGCCACCAATACCGTTCCCGTTTTTAAATTGTATGGCGAAGAGCGCGACTGGCCTACGCCCGATCTCCTGCACTGCGAGTCGATTTTGCAGCGCAGCAGCCTGTATGAGTGGCATATCCGCATGCATCAGCATGCGGAGATGGTGCAGCTGCTCTATTTGCATAAAGGCAGGGCGGAGATCGAAATTGAAGGGACTACCACCGTGATGACCGAATCCTGTATTCAGGTGGTGCCGGCGTTGTGCATTCATGGGTTTCGTTTTTCACCCGGCACGCAGGGCTATGTTCTGTCGCTGGCGCTGCCGTTGCTCAGCCATTTTGAACGCCAGTTTGGCCGCCAGCTTGATGTCCTCGGCCAGCCGCAGTGCGTGCCCGTTAAGCACTCCCGCGGGCATATCCGTGCGCTGTTTACGGCATTACGGGAAGAGTATTGCGAAGAGCTGGATGCCCGGGAAATGATGCTGCACTCGCTTTTAGGGGCGCTGCTGGTTTGGCTGAACCGGCAGTGCCGCCCGACGTCGGTCGCCGAAGGGAAAGCGGAACGAAAGCGCAGCGTCATGCGCCATTTCTCTCGTCTTATTGAAAGTCATTACCGCGAACATCTGCCGCTGGCGGAATACGCCCGCCAGGTTGGGCTGTCGGCGACGCACCTCAATTATTTGTGTCGTGAATTTCATGGCTGCAGTGCCTTAGGGGTTTTGCACCAAAGACTGATGCTGGAGGCGCGGCGTAATTTGCAATATACCACGATGACTGTGACTCAACTTTCTGATTATTTGGGGTTTTCAGATGCGACTTATTTTTCCCGTTTTTTTCGTCGCTATAGCGGCGTATCGCCAAAAACATTCAGGAATGAAATTAAATAAAATATGATGTGACAGGTTTTGCGTAATTCTTTCTAAAGTCTGCTTTCATTTTTTCTAATTTATTGTTGCTCTTTATGTATGCTAATGTCGTTTATTGCTAAGGCCAGCAATGCAATTCCCCACACTAAAATTGGTACAGAGCGTAAGGCCGAAACGTTCGCCAGGGGTGACACGGATTCACCTGGCAAAATAATATTATGGTTGCCAGGGGGGCCATCTGTTTTATGCCAGACGTGAATCTTCTACAGAAAACGGAGGGTTTATGTTATCAGGACATGATCAGTGCGGCATCATCATCAGCAAAATACCGGTTATGCAGTCCGGCTTAAAAACCATCACCAGTGAATGTCTCCCCGACTATATATTCAGCTGCTGCCGTTCGCCGGAGGAGCTCACGCTAACCGAACTGGGTCGAACCCGGCAGGTTATTGTCGACCTGTCCGGTGACCTCAGCCAGCCTCAGGAAGTTTGTGAATATTATTGTTTTTTAATGAGTCAGTATAAAGATATTCACTGGGTTTATATTGTCGGGCGCGCCAGCGATCGCGCGGCCCAGATATTTTTAGTCCGTGATAACAGTACATTAGTTTCCGACATGGCGCCGGTGGTACGTTTAGGCGCAGCGATATGCGCGGCAGAAGCGAGGCGCCCGGAGGATGTGGCTGTCACGAATGATAAAGCGACTTTTCTCAATACGCCAACCGATACGGTATCGATGAGCCCGGAGATGATAAGCACGCTGACTTTATCTGAGCGCAAGGTTTTACGGCTTCTGGCAAAGGGCTGGGGAATTAATCAAATAGCCTCGTTATTGAAAAAAAGTAATAAGACGATTAGCGCGCAAAAAAATAGCGCTATGCGCCGTTTATCTTTGAATGGCAATGCGCAGATGTATGCCTGGATTAATAGTGAACAAGGGATGAAAGAGTTGAATATATACTCAGAACATGGAGAGCTGCAGGAATGGAGAAGCGTAGCGAAGCGCAACGCATTGCTGTCATCGAACCGTGCGTAATGACGGAGACGGCGCTTCGTTTTATCTTAAACGATCGTTATAACGAAAATAGTAGCATTCATTTTTTCAAAGATGTTCAGTCATTGACGCAAACGATGAATATCAGGCAGGTCACTGCGATTATTTTTTCGCTTTCCGGTCATCGTCAGCTGCGACTGGAAAGTTTGCTTTTTTTTCAGGAGGCTGCTTATACCCATCCAAATATTCTGCGAATTATTCTGGCGAATAGCGGAGCAGAGCGTGACTTAATTACTCAGCTGGTGCCATTCCAGCTGCACGGCGTTTTAAATAAAGCCTGCGGCCGTGAAACGCTGCAGGAGCAGCTATTTCGGCTACTTGAGCAACAAATAGCCCCCCGTAATGAACCTGCCAGCCGCAAGGCGCTCTACGGTCATCGCCTCAGTTCTATGGAGCAAACAATTCTTCGCTATATAGCCTGTGGCTATTCATTGTCAGAGATAGCGGTGCAGATGGAGCGGAATATCAAAACCATTCGCGCCCACAAGTGCAATGCGATGGCCAGGCTGGGTATCAGCTCCGATCTCGGGCTGCTGAGCGCAGCCGATATTTTGATCCATTTCCCGCCGCCATGCTGCCAGGACGCTGCGGGGGAAGGGATAGCGTAGCCGTGCTCCAGGTATGCTACTGGCAAACATCAATCCAGGTCGCTTCGGTCAACTGCGCCATTCTGTCCGGTGAAATGCGCACTGCGCTATGGATAGCGCCTGCTGCCGGTAAGACTTCCGGGTACTGTTTTAGCGAAATATCGCAGTAGATCGCCAGCGGATTTTCCAGCCCGAAAGGACACACGCCGCCCACCGGATGCCCGGTCAACATCACGACCTCATCACTGCTGAGCATGCGAGCTTTCGCGCCAAATGCGTCCTTCAGTTTTTTATTATCCAGCCGGGCGTTGCCGCTGGCGACAACAAGGATGACCTGTTCTTTCACTTTTAACGAAAGGGTCTTGGCGATTTGCCCGGGTTCGACATGATGCGCGGCGGCTGCCAGGGCAACGGTGGCCGTACTTTGATTTAGCTCGATGATGTCGATATCGGGGGCATGTTCGGCAAAAAACTGCCGCACGGACTGCAGGCTCATTGGGATCTCCTGATTAATGACCGATTTAATCTGTCACAAGGCCGGAGGAGTGTAAATATTGTTGATTGAGAATCAGGAATTATTCCAATTTCTGGATCTTCTTCACAATCACCGTAACCGGTTACTGTAACCGGTTGCTGTTCTGCTCGCTCAGATGAATACTGGATGGGTAACTTCCCTGTATCACATATAACAAAGAGCCGTGTATGAATCGTGCTGACTTGAACAGTATAGAGAATGGAATGGCCGGCGTGGCTGTCCGTTCACAGAACATCTTTCATCACAACGGCAGAATAATCGTTGTTGGGCCAGTATCTAAAGCCTGTCAGGAGGGCTGCTATGTCTGCTAACCATGCTGCGTTTAATCTGATATTTCGCTTTGTAGAAAATTATATAAGCCCTGTCGCCGGGCGAATCTCGTCGCAGCGCCACGTGATGGCTATCCGTGACGGTTTCATCTCGGCAATGCCGTTTATGATTGTCGGGTCATTCCTGCTGGTCTTTGCCTACCCGCCGTTTTCGCCTGATACCACCTGGGGGTTTGCACGCGCCTGGCTGGATTTGGCGAAAGAGTTTGAAGGGCGGATTCTGACGCCGTTTGATATGACGATGGGCATTATGTCTATCTACATTTGCGCCGCGATCTCTTATAACCTCGGCAAGCATTATGAGAAGACCCATCAGCTCGATCCCTTCATGTGCAGCATGCTGTCCATTATGGCTTTTCTGCTGGTGGCGGCGCCAAAAACGAACGGCACCCTGCCGGTCGATAGCCTCGGCGGTACGGGGATTTTTACGGCGATTCTGGTGGCCGTGTACTGCGTTGAAATGATGCGTTTCCTGAAGGCGCACAATATCGGTATTCGCCTGCCGGATCAGGTGCCGCCGATGATCAAAAACTCCTTTGATCTGCTCATTCCGGTGCTGGTGGTGGTGTTGACGCTCTATCCGCTCAGCCTGTTTATTCAGCACCATTTTGACATGCTTATTCCGCAGGCCATCATGGCCATCTTTAAACCCCTGGTATCCGCAGCGGACTCGCTGCCGGCGATTTTACTGGCGGTGCTGATCGGCCATCTGCTGTGGTTCGCCGGGATCCACGGCGCGGCGATTGTCTCTGGCATGCTGCAAATGTTCTGGCTGACTAACCTCGGGATGAACCAGCAGGCGCTGGCTCAGGGCGCGCCGCTGCCGCATATCTTTATGGAGGCGTTCTGGACCTTCTTTATTGTTATCGGGGGGTCTGGCGCCACAATGGGCCTGGTCTTCTGCTATCTGCGCAGCCGGTCGGCGCATCTGCGTTCAATCGGTCGGCTGAGCGTCGTGCCAAGCCTGTTTAATATTAACGAGCCGGTTATTTTCGGCACGCCTATCGTCATGAACCCGGTCTTCTTTATTCCGTTCCTGCTGGCACCGATGGTTAACGCCGTATTGGCCTGGGCGGCGATGAAGCTGGATCTGATTGGACGAGTGATTTCAGTTGTACCGTGGACGGCTCCGGCGCCCATTGGCGGCGCGTGGGCATTGGGCTGGGATTTCCGGGCGGCAATTCTGGTGGTTATTCTGGCCTGCGTCTCCGCGATTATCTACTTCCCGTTCTTTAAGGTGTATGAGAAACAGCTGTTGGCGCAGGAGGCTGAAGAGGCTCAGCGTCTGGAAGAAGAGAGTCAGCAGACAGCATAAGATAACCGGCGGGCGGCCCGAATGCCGCCCGCCGTGAATGGCATTATTTCAGCGTGCAGTCTCCGCACTGAAGAACGTCTGGCAGACGATTACGTTGACAGCAGGTGCGGCGCACCAGCAATCCTTCCCGCAAAATCACCGTTCGCCACAGCGGATTGTCCTGGCCATCAGCAAACTGCTTTTCAAAGAAGCAGTGTTGACGCAGGGCGGCAACCTGTTCGTCCCCCAGCAGCGCTTTCATTTCTCCCAGATACCAGTTGATCAGATAGCCGGTATTACTCCAGATAAGCTTGCCATTGATATCACCGGTCGCTTCCAGCGCCTGTACCACCGGCAGCAGGGCGTGGGTCACCAGCGTTTCCATACGCGTTTGCGGCGAATGGGGTCTGGCGGAGGAGTCTGCTTTGACATCGATCCAGAAGCAGGCCGCGCGGCCCGTTTCATGAAATTCAACGCGAAAACGCTCCGGGGCAACACTGATGGCGGTCTCTTCACTCAGCAGCGCCAGCATCAGCGGTGGCACTAGCAGGCCGATATACCATTGCGCCCAAAGTGAGAGCAGCGGTTTCTGTTCACGTGGCATCGTCGGCTGGTTGCGATAGATATGATCGGACCAGGTTGCCAGCAGAGAGCTGAGTACCGTGGGCGTTGACCATTCTGCGAGCGTCAATGCGCAAGACGGGGCCTCTTCATCAAGGCGAAGAAAATCCAGCAGATGGGGACGAAGGGTGGTGATTTTTTCCCGAATCGCATTCGCCAACGCATCTTCGGCCGGCAGCAACGGAGCCTGCCAGATGATGTCATTGCGGAATGAAACAGAACGGTAAGCCATCAAATCGCCAGATATGAATCTAAATGATAATGATTAGTGATACTAGTTAGTTGTCCGGGCGATGGCAAGATATTTGTCTGCGTCGCGTGCGCTGTACCACGCGGCGGCGGGATCAGCTGGCGAGGATAATGTTGCGTCCCTGGCCCTTTGCTTCATAGAGCGCCGTATCGGCTCTTTTCAGGGCGCCATCAATATCGGAGTCCATGAGGGGCGTCATGCCAATACTAATGGTGACATTGGTGGCGACGCTTTCATTAAACATATGGGGAATTTTCAAATCGTAAACCTGCTGGCGGATACGCTCGGCGGCCAGCGAAGCCGCTTCCGCCGTGCTGTTTGTTAACAGCACCATAAACTCTTCACCGCCAAAGCGCGCGACGATATCACGCGATCGTACGGCATTGCGAATCGCAGCGGAGACCTGAATCAATGCCTGATCGCCCATCATATGACCATAGTGGTCGTTGTAGGCTTTAAAGTGGTCAATATCCAGCAGCAGCACATGATGGTCACTGTCACTCACCGCCAGAAGGGTATCCAGGCGGTTCTGCAGGCCGCGCCGGTTATATAAACCGGTGAGAGGGTCCAACATACTCAGATCGTTCAGGGTGTTGCGTTCCTGCAGTAATTTATCCATCAGCCCCTGGGTGAAGGCATCGCTGCGTTTTTGAATGATGCTCTGCAACATAATGCCGGCAATGGGGAGCGTGAGGCAATACAACATACGTAACCACTGTTCACCTTCGGCAAGAAACAGACAGGCAATAAACGTGGGTAAAGAGTGCAGGGTAAAGGCAATGATATTATTGGGGAATGCGATAGCGCCAATAAACAATATGCTTAATAACGCAATGACCAGAAAGTTAAAATGAGGCACCGGCAGTAACAATGCTTTTTCCGTTATATGCGACGCCCACAGCACACCAAATATCAGAGAAATAAAAGGAATACTTATTTTACGCCGTGAAAATTTCCAGTGCCATAGCGCCAGGGCGGCGCTGAGTATAACGATCAGGGCGCAGGGAAAGGTAAAGCTGACGGGGGTATAGAGCGGACTGATTAGCGAGAAAACCGCAGAAATAAAATTCAGCAGCAAAAAGAGCCGTAAGGAATATTGATATTTTTTATCATAATGTTTTTGCCAGGATTGTGCAGTCATATTGGGCGTGTCGTTATTAGTCATTAAATTTCAAAATGATGGCTGCCAAAAATGAACGATAAAAAGCACTGCACACAGTGCGGTTTTTTGCGAAATAATCAAATATTTTAATACATTACTACGGCGCGTTTAATTTATCACCTTCACCAATCTATGTCATCAGGCCGAACGTAAAGAACGAAATATCCTGATGGGCAAAACATGACAAATGATAAACGCTATCATATGATATTGGTTATCATTATCGATTGGAAAGGTGGGAACATGTTGCAGCGAGCTTTGGGCAGTGGATGGGCAGTACTGTTGCCTGGGATACTGGTTGCTGTACTGGGAGGGGCTGGCCTGTCGGTAGATGCCTGGCGTGGGCTGATCGCGGTCGGTCTATTGATGACGGCATTGATGATCTGGCACCGGCGTTTACGGCATTTCGTACTGTTGCCGTCATGCGTAGCGTTAATCAGTGGAATGATGCTGATGGCGTTGAATTTGAAGCTGATGGGGTAATACAGAGAAGGGTAAGAATATTGGTGCGAGGGGGGGGACTTGAACCCCCACGTCCGTAAGGACACTAACACCTGAAGCTAGCGCGTCTACCAATTCCGCCACCTTCGCACAGTATTCTTAATTTTTGATATCGCCTCGTTGGTGCGAGGGGGGGGACTTGAACCCCCACGTCCGTAAGAACACTAACACCTGAAGCTAGCGCGTCTACCAATTCCGCCACCTTCGCACAGTGCGAGCGATATCTGCGTGGTTTATGGTGCGAGGGGGGGGACTTGAACCCCCACGTCCGTAAGGACACTAACACCTGAAGCTAGCGCGTCTACCAATTCCGCCACCTTCGCATACCATCGACACTATGAAAGTATCGTTACCACGGAGGCGCATTCTAGTGGTTTTCAGCTATACGTCAATAGTTAATTGTGTGGCCTGGATTGATTGTTGCAAAAATGGTCGAATTTGAGGGGGGGAACCGGCGGCGGGGTTGCCCTGCCGCCGGAGAAGATGAAAATTATTTTTTCGCCTGGCGGGTCATGACGGTACGGTAAACTTTAAAGCGACCGGTTTGGGCAATCACTTCATGGAAGCCGAAGACTTCATCCAGCACATCCGGATACGGCAGGAAGGCGTTGGCGACAATACGCAGCTCCCCGCCGCTGTTCAGATGACGGACCGCGCCGCGAATCAGCGTTTGCGCAGCTTCCTGGCTGGTCTGCAGGCCATCGTGGAACGGTGGGTTGGAGATAATCATGTCGAAACGACCGTTCACCTCGGAGAACACATTGCTGGCGAACACGTCACCTTCAATGCCGTTGGCAGCGAGCGTTGCGCGGCTCGCTTCGACCGCCGGCGCGCTGACGTCGCAGAGCGTCAGGCGGACCTTCGGCGAGTGGCTGGCCAGGACGGTCGCCAGCACGCCTGCGCCGCAGCCGACATCGAGCACTTTACCTTTGGTGTGCGGCGTCAGCGTTGAGAGCAGCAGCTGGCTGCCAATATCCAGTCCGTCACGGCTGAATACGCCTGGCAGCGTTTTAATGGTCAGATTTTCCAGCGGGTATTCGCCCCAGTACTGCTGCGGATCGAACGTCGGCTGTTTTTCCAGACGCCCGTGATACAGCCCGCAGCGACGTGCGCTGTCCACTTTCGTCAGAGGGACATATTCGGCCAGCATCTGTTCGGCGCTGCGAACGCCGCTGCGGTTTTCACCGACGACGAAAACGTCAATGCCGACCGGTAGCAGCGACAGCAGGTTCATCAGTTGAAACTGCGCTTCCGGTTTGTTCTTGGGCCAGTAGTAAATCAGCGTGTCGCAATCGGCAACGTCGCTGGCTTCGGCGACCAGACTAAAACGTACGTTTTCGCCCATCTGGCCGTTCAGGGCTTGCCAGTGGTGAAACTGCTGGGTGTGGGCGCGGCTGGCCGCGGTGTCCAGACGTGCGGGCAGGTCATCCTGCAGGTCACCGGCAAACAGAACGCGTGCGGGTTCGAAATCATCACTGTGGCGCAGCAAGACTTCACTTGCCGGGGTAAAAGCAGACATGAAACACTCCTTCATTAAGACTGGCGCCGATTATACACGTTATCCAGAATGCTGCCTCTTTGTTGGCGCTGCTGGCGCCGCCTGCGCGCGGATAACGCTATACGCCTCACCTCTGAGCGAGCGGCGGGCGCGTCGTTCGTAGTTTGTTGGCGCAGATAAGCGGGATTTGCTATATTGCGCGCTTAATTAACAGGAGTGTTTTGCTATGACTTCCCGACGAGAGTGGCAATTACAGCAGCTGGGTATCACCCGGTGGTCGCTGCGTCGCCCCGGGGCGTTACAGGGTGAAATCGCTATCTCGCTTCCAGGGCATATTCGTTTGGTGATGGTGGCAGAAAACCCGCCGTCGCTGACTGAACCGCTCATCAGCGATATTCTACGTGCTCTGGCGCTGTCGCCGGATCAGGTACTGCAGCTCACGCCGGATCGCGTGGCTATGTTGCCGCAGGATAGCCGCTGCAACAGCTGGCGGCTGGGTACTGACGCACCGTTACTGCTGGCGGGCGCGCAGGTTTCGACGCCCGCTTTTGATGAACTCCAGACCAGCGCGCCTGCCCGTATGGCGCTCTGGCAACAAATCTGCGCTCATGAACACGATTTCTACCCTCAACACGGCTGATTTGCCCCGTGCCTGGCAAATAGAACAACGCGCCCACGCTTTTCCGTGGAGCGAACAAACCTTTGCCAGCAATCAGGGGGAACGTTATCTCAACCTTCAACTAACGGTTGATGGCGAGATGGCGGCCTTCGCGATTACGCAAATTATCCTCGATGAAGCGACGCTGTTTAACATCGCCGTCGACCCGGCTTTTCAGCGGCGTGGCCTTGGGCGAGCGCTGCTGGAGCAGGTGATTGATGAGGTCGAGAAACGCGGGGTCGCAACGCTGTGGCTGGAAGTGCGTGCGTCGAACGTAGCCGCTATCGCACTTTACGAGAGCTTAGGTTTTAACGAGGCAACCATTCGTCGCAACTATTATCCCACGGCCGACGGGCGTGAGGATGCGATCATAATGGCGTTGCCAGTCAGTATGTAACGGCCTGTTCGCCAGGCTTTTTTAAGGGTAAGTCTGACGCTGTGCTGTTCAGACCTGCTGTAACAAGACGCCTGTGTGGCGGGCAATGACAGGGTGATATGATGAAGTGGGACTGGATTTTCTTTGATGCCGATGAAACGCTGTTTACATTTGATTCTTTTACCGGTCTGCAGCGAATGTTTCTCGACTATAGCGTGACCTTTAGCGCTGAAGATTTTCAGGACTATCAGGCCGTGAACAAACCCCTGTGGGTGGACTATCAAAACGGCACGATCACTGCGCTGCAGCTGCAACATCAGCGTTTTAATAGCTGGGCGGAGCGCCTCAGCGTGCCGCCGGGCGAACTCAACGACGCCTTTATGAATGCGATGGCCGAGATCTGCTCGCCGCTGCCTGGGGCGATATCGCTGCTGAATGCGCTGCAGGGGAAGGTGAAGATGGGGATCATCACCAACGGGTTTACCTCGCTGCAGCAGATTCGTCTGGAACGCACCGGCTTACGCGATCACTTTGATTTATTGATTATTTCTGAAGAGGTCGGCGTGGCGAAGCCGGACGCGCGCATTTTTGAATATGCGCTGGCGCAGGCGGGTCATCCCGATCGTTCCCGCGTGCTGATGGTCGGCGATACGGCAGAGTCCGATATCCGCGGCGGGGTGAATGCCGGCCTTGCCACCTGCTGGCTGAATGCCCATCAGCGTGAATTGCCTGCCGATCTTCACCCCGACTGGACGGTGACCTCTTTAAGCGACCTGGAGCAGCTCCTGTGTAAACACTGATTGCCTCCCCCCCATTGATGGGTAAAATAGCCGCAATTTTTCGTATTCCACATGCGTGGCCGGTTGCCGCGTTTACTAAGAAGAATCAATTATGACGTTGTCTCCTTATCTGCAAGAGGTGGCCAAACGCCGCACTTTTGCCATTATCTCTCACCCGGATGCCGGTAAAACGACCATCACCGAGAAGGTATTACTGTTCGGACAGGCGATTCAGACCGCCGGTACCGTTAAAGGCCGTGGTTCCAGCCAGCATGCAAAATCAGACTGGATGGAGATGGAAAAACAGCGTGGTATCTCCATTACCACGTCGGTGATGCAGTTCCCGTATCACAACAGCCTGGTTAACCTGCTGGATACCCCGGGCCACGAAGACTTCTCCGAAGATACCTACCGTACCCTGACGGCGGTGGACTGCTGTCTGATGGTCATCGATGCGGCAAAAGGCGTTGAAGATCGTACCCGTAAGCTGATGGAAGTTACCCGTCTGCGCGATACGCCGATCCTGACGTTCATGAACAAACTCGACCGTGATATCCGCGATCCGATGGAGCTGCTGGATGAGGTGGAGAACGAACTGCGTATTGCCTGCGCGCCGATCACCTGGCCGATTGGCTGCGGTAAGCTGTTTAAGGGCGTGTACCATCTCTACAAAGATGAGACCTATCTCTATCAGACCGGTAAGGGCCACACGATTCAGGAAGTGCGGATCGTGAAAGGGTTGAATAACCCGGATCTCGATCTGGCCGTCGGCGAAGATCTGGCGCAGCAGCTGCGCGATGAGCTGGAGCTGGTACAGGGCGCTTCAAACGAGTTTGATAAAGATCTGTTCCTCGCCGGCGAAATCACCCCGGTCTTCTTTGGTACGGCCTTAGGTAACTTCGGCGTGGATCATATGCTGGATGGCCTGGTTGAGTGGGCGCCGGCGCCGATGCCGCGTAAAACCGATACCCGTGAAGTGACGGCGGAAGAAGAGAAATTTACCGGTTTCGTCTTTAAAATTCAGGCCAACATGGATCCGAAACACCGTGACCGCGTGGCCTTTATGCGCGTGGTGTCCGGTAAGTATGAGAAGGGCATGAAGCTGCGTCAGGTCCGTACGGGCAAAGACGTGGTGATTTCCGATGCGCTGACCTTTATGGCCGGCGACCGTTCTCATGTGGAAGAGGCCTGGCCGGGCGATATTATCGGTCTGCACAACCACGGCACGATTCAGATCGGCGATACCTTCACCCAGGGCGAGATGATGAAGTTCACCGGTATCCCGAACTTCGCACCGGAGCTGTTCCGCCGTATTCGCCTGAAGGATCCGCTGAAGCAGAAACAGCTGCTGAAAGGGCTGGTACAGCTTTCTGAAGAGGGCGCGGTACAGGTCTTCCGTCCGATCGCCAATAACGATCTTATTGTCGGCGCGGTCGGTGTGCTGCAGTTTGATGTGGTCGTGGCTCGTCTGAAGAGTGAATACAACGTTGAAGCGATTTACGAATCGGTGAACGTGGCGACCGCGCGTTGGGTGGAATCCACCGACGTGAAAAAATTTGAGGAATTTAAGCGTAAAAACGAAATTCAGCTGGCCCTCGATGGCGGTGATAATCTGACATATATCGCGCCAACTATGGTTAACCTGAACCTGACGCAGGAACGCTATCCTGACGTTCTGTTCCGTAAAACTCGCGAGCACTAATCCCTTCCGGAGCGCGGCTCTCACCGCGCTCCACGCTATTTTTTCGTCGTTTCCCGCGTTATAGAAAGTTCTTAAAGATCCCCGTCAGCGTGACTTTTTGTACATATTTTCCGTCTCTTTCATGACCTTCTACTATATTTAATAAGTAATTTTTAAGATTCTGGCTTAATAAGCTACTTATTTTGCTTTAGCGATATAGAAATAACGAGGACAGAGAGATGACAAGACTAAAGGATGCCGGGACGTTGCTGGCTCTCTTCTTAGGCTCAGCCATGATAAGCGCCTCGGCATATGCAGAAAATCCGCCGGCGAACAGCGCACAATCGGTTGCCACCAGCGCCGGTCAGGCCGTCGACAGCTCGCTGAATAAAGTCGGCGATTTTATGGATGACAGCACCATCACCGCCAGAGTGAAAGCGGCGCTGATTGACGATAAAAATATTCGCAGCAGCGATATCTCTGTGAAAACTGAGAATAAAGTGGTGACACTGAGCGGCTCGGTTGACAGCGCGGAGCAAAAAGATCTGGCGGTGAACGCCGCGAAAACGGTCAAAGGCGTCACCACCGTGAATGACCAGTTGAACGTGGTCGCAGAGAAGTCTGCCAGCCTGGAAGGGTACGCGGGCGATACGGCCATTACCAGTCAAGTTAAAGCCAAACTGTTGGCGGATGACATTGTGCCGTCGCGAAAGGTAACGGTTGAGACCCGTGACGGGACCGTACATTTATCCGGAACCGTTGATTCACGTCAGCAGGCGGATCGCGCGGCAGACATTGCCAAAGCCGTTTCTGGTGTTAAAAACGTAGAAAATAATCTCAGCGTTAAATAAACCCATTCATTTAATAACGTTATTTCCCGCTAACTATTCAACTCTTTGAATTATGCGTTGAATGACATGCGGGAGGTAAACAAATGAATCCTCTGGCGCTTATTCAGGTCATTTTATCGAGGAACACGGGCATCGCCCGACCACCAGCAATTCGACGTATGACGAGTGAAGAAAAAGAGCATGACAGGGTTGATTTATGCGCGGCCTGAGCGCGCAGAAAAGCGACCGTTATCCACTATGGTAAGGAGCACATTATGTTTCGATGGGGCATTATTTTTCTGGTCATTGCACTGATTGCCGCCGCGTTAGGATTTGGTAGCCTGGCGGGTACGGCTGCCTGGGCTGCAAAAATCGTCTTTGTCGTCGGTATTATTCTGTTCCTGGTTAGCCTGTTTACCGGGCGCCGGCGCCCATAGAAAGCGGTCTTTCCCTGCCGCGCAAGACGCGAAAGGCGTTTTAATGACATAGCGTTTTACATAAAGCCAGTCCTCAGGACTGGCTTTCGTGGTTTCAGGGGGGTAATAATTGCAGGACGGCGCGGCGATGGACGTCAGGATTTCAGATCCCTTGCGGGCGGTGAATGCCGCCCGACGGGCCGGGAGCGCCGGGGGGAGACCCTACCGAATGATTTTGGGCTGGTACAATAAAACATAACAGGAAAGCAGGGTGGGACATCGAATTCCCGTAACGCTTGGCAACATTGCGCCGTTGTCTGTCAAACCATTTCTTCCGGGCAAGCTTGGCCTGGTGTGCGAGGGTGGCGGTCAGCGAGGTATTTTTACCGCCGGAGTACTGGATGAGTTTATGCGCGCGGGATTCAACCCCTTTGACATTATGCTGGGGACATCCGCCGGGGCGCAGAACCTGTCGGCCTACATGTGCAACCAGCAGGGCTACGCCCGCAAGGTCATCACCCGTTACACCACGGCCCGGGAATTTTTCGATCCTATGCGTTTTGTCCGCGGCGGTAATCTCATCGATCTTGACTGGCTGGTGGAGACCACGGCGCAAAAAATGCCGCTGGCGATGAGCTATGCGGAGGAGCAGTTCGCCCTGGGGAAAGAGCTGTGGATGTGCGCCTGCCGGGGCGATGATTATACGCCAGACTATTTTGCTCCCACCCAGACCACGTGGCTCGATCTGATCCGCGCCTCCAGCGCGATCCCCGGTTTCTATCGCAGCGGCGTCATGCTGGACGGCATCAGCTATCTGGATGGCGGCGTCAGCGATGCGATTCCCGTACAGGAGGCGGCCCGACGCGGGGCGCAAACCATCGTGGTTATCCGTACGGTGCCTTCGCAGATGTTCTATACCCCGCAGTGGTTTAAGCGAATGGAGCGCTGGCTGGGGGAAAGCAGCCTGCAGCCGTTTGTGAACCTGGTCCAGCATCACGAGGCCACCTATCGCACTACCCAACAGTTTATTGAGAAGCCGCCGGGTAAGCTGCGCATCCTGGAAATTTATCCGCAGAAACCGCTTAAAAGTATGGCGCTGGGAAGCCGTTTACCGGCGCTGCTGGAAGACTACAAGACCGGGCGACAGTGCGGACGTTATTTCCTCGCGACGGTCGGCAAAATGCTGGCCGACCGTCCACCGCTGGTGCGTCATCTGCCGCGAATCACGCAGCCGGCCTCGGTTGTGGTGCCGGCGGCTTCCGTCGCCAACGATTCTCACCCGGCCACTTTCGTGACCGCCCCGCAGGCTAATGATGCCAGCTTTGATAACGAGGATCTGGCATGACGTGGACGTTTATCGATACGCATTGTCATTTTGATTTCCCGCCCTTCGCCGGCCATGCCGCCGAGAGTCTTGCCCGGGCGGCGCAAGCCGGGGTGACGCAGATAATTGTTCCGGCCATTGAAGCGGAAAATTTCCCCCGCGTATTAGCGCTGGCGGAGCAGCATGAAGCGATTTATGCCGCCGTGGGACTGCATCCCATTGCGATCGAGCGGCATGATGAGCGCAGTCTTGAGCGCCTGGAGGAGTGCCTGCGCCAACGCCACCGAAAGCTGGTCGCGGTGGGGGAGACGGGGCTCGATCTGTATCGTGACGATCCGCAGTTTGAGCGCCAGCAGGTCATGCTGGAAGCGCAGCTGCGGCTGGCGAAGCGTTACGATCTGCCGGTGATTCTGCACTCCCGACGTACTCACGATAAGCTGGCGATGCTGCTGAAAAAACATGCTCTGCCGAGAACCGGCGTGGTGCATGGTTTCGCGGGAAGCCTGCAGCAAGCGGAACGTTTCGTTCAGGCAGGTTATAAAATTGGCGTCGGCGGAACCATAACCTACCCACGCGCCAGTAAAACGCGTGATGTCATGGCGCGTCTACCGCTATCGGCACTGCTGCTGGAGACGGATGCGCCGGATATGCCGCTCAATGGTTTTCAGGGGCAGCCAAATCGGCCCGAGCAGGTGGCCCGTGTCTTTGCCTCGCTATGTGAACTGCGGCAGGAACCTGCGGATGTCATTGCCAATGCGTTGATTCACAATACGAAAGCGTTGTTCTGTACCCTGTGACGTCCCACTCTCAGTGATGACGCTCGTGCGTCAGCCGCGGTGAAGAGGCTGCGGCTTCATCGCCGGTATTCCCGGATACCTCCCTTTCTCACTCCTCTGCGGATGTTATAATTCCATCATTTCCTTTTTTTAGTAACTTACTTATTTTTCATTGGTTATTGCCTGTTTTTCAATTTTTAGCACAAAATGCACTCGCTGTTGTCGAGGTATTCTGTGGTTTTATGTTATTATATTAACATTAAGTTGCGTCTGCGGATTTTGATTATGCTTAAAGTAAACATGGCGTTTTGCAGCGCAATACTGCACTCATAAAGGTGACCTGTGTCACATTACAGTAATGCAAATTCTCTATGAGTTTTCATTAACTGTGATGAATGTCGAAGTGTAACGGCGAGGTGATGTTACAATAGTAACAGACTCGCAAGGTGAACAAACTATTGAACCGGCAATAAGCCGTCGGAGTGTAAAATGACTGATTTATCTGCAAGCAGCCTGCGCGCGTTGAAACTGATGGACCTGACCACGCTGAATGACGATGACACCAATGAAAAGGTGATCGCTCTGTGCCATCAGGCAAAAACACCGGTAGGGAATACAGCGGCTATCTGCATCTATCCGCGCTTTATCCCGATCGCGCGTAAAACGCTGAACGCGCAAGGCACCCCGGATATCCGTATCGCCACGGTCACCAACTTCCCGCATGGTAACGATGATATCGATATCGCGCTGGCGGAAACCCGTGCGGCTATCGCTTATGGCGCGGACGAAGTTGACGTGGTATTCCCGTACCGCGCGCTGATCGCGGGTAACGAGCAGGTCGGATTCGATCTGGTGAAGGCCTGTAAAGAGGCTTGCGCGGCGGCCAACGTGCTGTTGAAAGTGATCATCGAAACCGGTGAGCTGAAAGAAGAAGCGTTAATTCGTAAAGCTTCTGAAATTTCTATTAAAGCCGGGGCGGATTTCATCAAAACCTCGACCGGTAAAGTCCCGGTAAACGCGACGCCGGAAAGCGCACGTATCATGCTGGAAGTGATCCGCGATATGGGCGTACAGAAAACCGTTGGCTTTAAGCCTGCGGGCGGCGTCCGCAGCGCTGAAGATGCGCAGCAGTTCCTGGCCATTGCCGATGAACTGTTCGGTGCCGACTGGGCGGATTCTCGCCACTATCGTTTCGGCGCATCCAGCCTGCTGGCAAGCCTGCTGAAAGCGCTGGGGCACGGCGACGGTAAGAGCGCCAGCAGCTACTAAGGCGTCACGGTGACAAAACCGTAGCCCGGATGAGGCGCAGCTGCGCCGACGCCGGGAGATTCCCGGCGTCGCGACGCTCGGCCGGGCTACAGGAACTTAGCGCGGGCGCAGATAACGCCGCCCGCCGAATTTGACCTTATTCCTCAGGGGGTTACCTTGTTTCTCGCACAAGAAATTATTCGTAAAAAACGTGACGGCCATGCGCTGAGCGATGACGAAATTCGCTTTTTCATCAACGGGATCCGTGATAACACCGTTTCTGAAGGGCAGATCGCGGCGCTGGCGATGACCATCTTTTTCCACGATATGTCTATGCCAGAACGCGTCTCGTTAACCATGGCAATGCGGGATTCAGGAACCGTTCTGGACTGGAAAAGCCTCAATCTGAACGGCCCGATTGTCGATAAACACTCTACCGGCGGCGTGGGCGATGTGACTTCGCTGATGCTTGGCCCGATGGTTGCCGCCTGCGGCGGCTATGTGCCGATGATCTCCGGGCGCGGCCTCGGTCATACCGGCGGCACCCTCGACAAACTGGAAGCCATTCCGGGTTTCGATATTTTCCCGGATGACGCCCGTTTCCGCGGCATTATTAAAGATGTTGGCGTCGCCATCATCGGGCAGACCAGTTCGCTGGCCCCTGCCGACAAACGTTTCTATGCCACCCGCGATATTACCGCGACGGTGGATTCCATCCCGCTCATCACCGCCTCGATTCTGGCGAAAAAACTGGCGGAAGGCCTGGATGCGCTGGTGATGGACGTTAAAGTAGGCAGCGGCGCCTTTATGCCGACCTACGAACTCTCCGCAGCGCTTGCCGAAGCGATCGTTGGCGTTTCCAACGGTGCCGGCGTGCGGACTACCGCGCTGCTGACCGATATGAACCAGGTGCTGGCATCCAGCGCCGGGAACGCCGTCGAAGTCCGTGAAGCGGTTCGCTTCCTGACCGGCGAATACCGCAATCCGCGTCTGTTTGATGTGACCATGGCGCTGTGCGTGGAAATGCTGATTTCCGGCAAGCTGGCCCAGGATGACGCCGACGCACGGGCGAAACTGCAGGCGGTGCTGGATAACGGCAAAGCGGCGGAACTCTTTGGCCGCATGGTTGCCGCCCAAAAAGGGCCGACCGATTTCGTCGAGAACTACGATAACTATCTGCCTACCGCGATGCTGAGCAAAGCGGTCTACGCTGATGGTGAAGGATTTGTCGCTGAAATGGACACTCGGGCGCTGGGTATGGCGGTGGTGTCGATGGGCGGCGGTCGTCGCCAGGCGTCCGATCCGATTGACTATAGCGTCGGCTTTACCGACATGGCGCGCCTGGGTGACAGCGTTGACGGACAGCGTCCGCTCGCGGTTATCCATGCTAAAGACGAAGCCAGCTGGCAGGAATCGGCGAAAGCCGTCAAAGCGGCAATTAAACTGGACGATAAGGCGCCGAAAGAAACCCCGACGGTCTATCGCCGAATCACCGAATAACGGTATACTGATCTGATCGCTTTTTTGCAGCGCAAAAGGTACGGAGAATAATATGAAACGTGCATTTATCATGGTGCTGGACTCTTTCGGCATCGGTGCGACTGAAGATGCCGCTCGCTTTGGCGACGTCGGCTCAGACACTATGGGCCACATTGCTGAAGCCTGCGCTAAGGGCGAGGCTGACCATGGTCGCAAAGGCCCGCTGAATCTGCCTAATCTGACCCGTCTGGGGCTGGTCAAAGCTCACGAGGGCTCGACCGGCAAAATCGCTGCCGGGATGGACGCCAGTGCGGACGTCATTGGCGCATACGCCTGGGCGCATGAGCTCTCTTCCGGTAAAGATACGCCGTCCGGCCACTGGGAAATCGCCGGTGTACCGGTTCTGTTCGAATGGGGCTACTTCAGTGACCATCAGAACAGCTTCCCGCAGGAGCTGCTGGATAAACTGGTTAAACGTGCAAACCTGCCGGGCTATCTCGGTAACTGTCACTCCTCCGGGACGGTGATTCTGGATGAGCTTGGCGAAGAACATATGAAAACCGGCAAGCCGATTTTCTATACCTCCGCTGACTCCGTGTTCCAGATTGCCTGCCACGAAGAGACTTTTGGTCTGGATAAACTCTACGAGCTGTGCGAAATCGCCCGTGAGGAACTGACTGAAGGTGGCTACAACATTGGCCGCGTTATCGCGCGTCCGTTCGTGGGTGATAAACCGGGCCACTTCCAGCGTACCGGCAACCGTCACGATCTGGCCGTTGAACCGCCTGCGCCGACCGTGTTGCAAAAGCTGGTTGACGAGAAAGGCGGCCACGTGGTTTCCGTTGGGAAAATCGCAGACATCTATGCCAACTGCGGGATCACCAAAAAGGTGAAAGCGACCGGCCTCGATGCACTGTTTGACGCGACCATCAAAGAGATGAAAGAAGCGGGTGATAAGACCATCGTCTTCACTAACTTCGTGGACTTCGACTCTTCCTGGGGCCACCGTCGCGATATCGCCGGTTATGCGGCGGGTCTGGAACTGTTTGACCGTCGTCTGCCGGAGCTGATGGAGCTGGTGGGTGAAGATGACATTCTGATCCTGACCGCTGACCACGGCTGTGACCCGAGCTGGCAGGGTACTGACCATACGCGTGAGCACATCCCGGTACTGGTCTACGGCCCGAAAGTTAAACCGGGCTCGCTGGGCCACCGTGAAACCTTCGCCGATATCGGCCAGACCCTGGCGAAATACTTTGGTACGTCCGACATGGAATATGGCAAGGCCATGTTCTAAGGTCATTGCCCGGTGGCGCTATGCTGACTGGGCCTACGGTTTTGTAGGCCGGGCAAGGCGCAGGCGCCGCCCGGCAAAAACAACAATATAAAAGGAACTGAAGATGGCAACTCCTCATATTAATGCAGAAATGGGTGATTTCGCTGACGTCGTGTTGATGCCGGGCGACCCGCTGCGCGCGAAGCACATCGCGGAAACTTTCCTTGAAGACGTGCGCGAAGTGAACAACGTGCGCGGCATGCTGGGCTTTACCGGTACCTATAAAGGCCGCAAGATCTCCGTCATGGGCCACGGTATGGGTATCCCGTCCTGCTCCATCTACACCAAAGAGCTGATCACCGATTTCGGCGTGAAGAAGATTATTCGCGTGGGCTCCTGCGGTGCGGTACGTGCTGATGTGAAACTGCGTGATGTGGTGATTGGCATGGGCGCGTGCACCGACTCCAAAGTCAACCGTCTGCGCTTTAAAGATCATGATTTCGCCGCTATCGCTGACTTCGGCATGGTGCGTAACGCGGTTGATGCTGCAAAAGCGCTGGGCGTTGATGCCCGCGTCGGTAACATCTTCTCCGCAGACCTGTTCTATACCCCGGATCCGTCCATGTTCGACGTGATGGAAAAATACGGCATCCTGGGCGTGGAAATGGAAGCCGCCGGTATCTACGGCGTAGCCGCGGAGTTCGGGGCGAAAGCGCTGACTATCTGCACCGTTTCCGATCATATTCGCACGCATGAACAGACGACTGCGGCTGAGCGTCAGACGACGTTCAACGATATGATCAAAATCGCGCTGGAATCCGTTCTGCTGGGCGATAAAGAGTAAAAGTTGTATGGCTATTGCCCGGTGGCGCTGCGCTTACCGGGCCTGGCAAACCGCGTAGAATCTGTAGGCCGGATAGGGCGTAACCGCTATTCTCGTGCTTACCGGGCCAACAAAATGGTGCCGAATCTGTAGGCCGGATAAGGCGTAGCCGCCATCCGGCTTTTTTATCAGCGCACCGCGCCGGCAATCCACCCCGACAGCTCCCGCAGCTCTTTCTCCTGCTCCGGGAAATCCACTATTAATGCTTCACACGCCTGCTGCAGCACGTCAGCCCGATACGGGCAGCCCTGCAATCGCGTAGCCAGCGCTTCCAGCGGTGCCGGATTGAGACTATCGGTAAAGACCTGCGTACGGGTGATATGGCCTTTCTCAACGTCGAAGTGCAGCTCAACCCCACCCCAGACAAAGCGCTCATCCAGCAGGTGGGAGAAGGCCGGCGCCTGACCAAAATTCCATGCCCAGCTGCTCTGGCGGGCGAAGGTCTCGGCAAAGTTCGGCAGATCCGGCGTCTTATCGGGCGAAATCACTTCCGCGGCGACGCGCTCGCCGTAGTAGGCGAAAAAGGCCTCTTCAATCGCCGAGCAGACCTGCTGGTGCGTAATACCCGGCAGCAGCTCAACCAGATTGGCCACCCGGCCGCGCACCGAGGTGATACCTTTCGCCTGCAGCTTCTTTTTATCCGGGTTGAGATAGTTTGCCAGACGACTTAAATCGGCATTCAACAGCAGCGTGCCGTGGTGAAAACCGCGATCAAGGGTTTCGCGATAGGCTGAGCCGGAGATTTTACGATCGCCTTCGGCTGTTTTGACGACCAGGTCATTGCGCCCGGAGGCTTCAGCCGCGACGCCCAGAGCCGCCAGCGCAGCCAGCACAATCCGGGTGGAGACGGTTTTATCGTACTCGGGCTTGCCCGCCATAAAGGTAAAGCAGGTGTTGCCCAGATCGTGAAAAACGGCGCCGCCGCCGCTGCTGCGGCGGGCCAGGCGCACGTTGTCCTCCTCCATCCGGCGGGTGTTGCACTCTTTCCACGGGTTTTGCGCCCGGCCAATAACCACCGTGTCGGCATTGCGCCACAGAAACAGCACGCGCTGGGTGGCGGGCATCTGGCGGAAAATACACTCTTCAACCGCGAGGTTGAACCAGGGATCCGTGGAGTCTGAGAGCAGCAGGCGTAGCGTCGACATCAGCGATTTCCTTATTCTTATTCATCTTTGTCTTCGTCCTGCACCGGCTTATTGGCAGTGAGCAGGAAGGGCGATTGCTGCCAGCGGGTGCGCTTGCCCTGCAGCAGCGTGCGGGTCAGCACCACGCCGATGGCCAGCGACAGCAGTAGCATCAGACGTAAAATATTGGTGGTATTATCCACCTGTTTCGCCTCGGTGGCTAACGTATGGGTATCCAGCGTCAGGCGCAGGTAGCCCAGCGGCCCGTTTTTACCCTGAATCGGCTCCACGATCTGCTGATTGAAGTAACCCCCCGCTTTTTTGCCGTCCAGCGCCAGCCTGTCGCGCACGTTGACCCCTTCGCCCGAGCGGGCGACCAGATCGCCCTGGTCATCATAGACTCCGGCATCGAGGACCCGGCTCTGGCGGGTGAGCAGCTCCAGCAGCTCACCGATCCGTTTTTCATCAGGGGTCTCGCTGCGCATCATTGGCGCCAGATTCAGCGTAACCTGCTGCGCAAGGGTGCGAGCCAGTTCTTCTAACTGTGGATTACGTTGCTTTTGGCTGTTCTGGCTGAACCACGACGCTCCCTGCATCAGGGCAACGAGAAGCGCGAGGCAGATAAGAACAATGACGGCGCGATGCAGTCGGAATTTCAGTTTTGCGCGTACCATATTCCACCTTTAATATTTACAGCTTAATGTTGCCAGAAGCGCTGGTTACAAGGTAGCCTCATGCGTTATTTTCCTGGCCTGAATAAAGAAATGTGGAGCCGTAATGCCAAACAGTTTGACCTGGTGCGATCTGCCCGAAGATGTTTCCCTGTGGCCTGGATTACCGCTTTCGCTGAGCGGTGATGAGGTCATGCCGCTGGATTACCATGCCGGACGCAGCGGCTGGCTGCTCTACGGACGCGGCCTTGATAAACGCCGGCTGACCGCCTGGCAGCGTGAGCTGGGTGCCGCGCTGGTTATCGTTGCCTCCTGGGTTGTCGAAGATTATCAGGTTATTCGTCTGGCGGGCTCTCTGACGCTGCGGGCAACCCGGCTGGCGCACGAAGCGGGGCTGGATGTCGCCCCGCTGGGGAAAATTCCGCATCTGCGTACGCCTGGGCTGCTGGTGATGGATATGGACTCCACGGCGATTCAAATCGAGTGCATTGACGAAATCGCCAAACTGGCCGGAACCGGCGAAATGGTGTCGGAAGTGACCGAACGTGCGATGCGCGGCGAGCTGGATTTCACCGCCAGCCTGCGTCAGCGGGTGGCGACATTGAAAGATGCCGATGCCAATATTTTGCTGCAGGTGCGCGAATCGCTCCCGCTGATGCCGGGGCTGGCGCAGCTGGTGCTGAAGCTGGAGACGCTGGGCTGGAAAGTCGCGATTGCCTCCGGCGGATTCACCTTCTTCGCCGAATACCTGCGCGACAAGCTGCATCTTGACGCCGTGGTCGCTAATGAGCTGGAGATTATGGACGGCAAGCTGACCGGGAACGTCATCGGCGATATTGTCGATGCCAAATATAAAGCCGCCACGCTGAGAAAACTGGCGGAAAAATATGCAATCCCGCCGGCGCAGACCGTGGCGATCGGCGATGGCGCCAACGATCTACCGATGATCAAAGCGGCGGGGCTGGGGATCGCGTATCATGCTAAGCCAAAAGTGAATGAACAGGCGGAAGTGACAATCCGTCACGCTGATCTGATGGGCGTCTTCTGTATTCTCTCAGGCAGCATGAATCAAAAGTAAGAGGTAACACGTGGCGAAAGCTCCAAAACGCGCATTTGTCTGTAATGAATGTGGTGCGGATTACCCGCGCTGGCAGGGGCAGTGCAGCGCCTGTCATGCCTGGAATACCATCACCGAGGTGCGTATTGCCGCTTCGCCGCAGGTGGCGAGAAACGAGCGTCTGACGGGCTACGCCGGGAATGCCGGTGCGTCGAAGGTACAAAAACTGTCGGAGATTAGCCTCGAGGCGCTACCGCGTTTCTCCACCGGTTTTAAAGAGTTTGACCGCGTGCTCGGCGGTGGCGTGGTGCCGGGCAGCGCAATTCTGATTGGCGGCAGTCCGGGGGCGGGTAAATCGACGCTGCTGCTGCAGACGCTGTGCCGACTGTCGGAAAACATGAAAACGCTGTACGTCACCGGGGAAGAGTCGTTGCAGCAGGTAGCGATGCGCGCTCACCGCCTGGGGTTGCCGACCGCTAATCTCAATATGCTCTCCGAGACCAGCATTGAACAAATCTGCCAGATAGCCGATGACGAAAAGCCGCAGCTGATGGTTATCGACTCGATCCAGGTGATGCATATGGCTGACGTTCAGTCGTCGCCGGGCAGCGTCGCCCAGGTACGCGAAACGGCGGCCTATCTGACGCGTTTTGCGAAAACGCGCGATGTAGCGATCATCATGGTAGGTCATGTGACCAAAGATGGCTCGCTGGCCGGGCCGAAGGTGCTGGAGCACTGTATTGACTGCTCGGTGCTGCTGGATGGCGATGCCGATTCTCGCTTTCGTACCCTGCGCAGCCATAAAAACCGCTTTGGCGCGGTGAATGAGCTGGGGGTGTTCGCGATGACCGAGCAGGGGCTGCGTGAAATCAGCAACCCTTCGGCGATTTTTCTCAGCCGCGGCGATGAAGTGACTTCCGGCAGCTCGGTGATGGTGGTCTGGGAGGGCACTCGTCCTCTGCTGGTGGAGATTCAGGCGCTGGTCGACCATTCAATGATGTCTAACCCGCGTCGCGTTGCGGTAGGGCTGGAGCAGAACCGCCTGGCGATTCTGCTGGCGGTTCTGCACCGTCACGGCGGTCTGCAGATGGCCGATCAGGATGTTTTTGTTAACGTTGTCGGCGGGGTGAAGGTGGCGGAAACCAGCGCTGACCTGGCGCTGCTGCTGGCCATGGTTTCCAGCCTGCGCGATCGTCCGCTGCCGCACGATCTGGTGGTATTTGGTGAAGTGGGGCTGTCCGGCGAAATCCGCCCGGTGCCCAGCGGCCAGGAGCGCATCTCCGAGGCGGCGAAACATGGTTTTCGTCGCGCCATCGTCCCGGCGGCCAACGTGCCGAAAAAAGCACCAGAAGGGATGCAAATCTTTGGTGTGAAAAAGCTTTCAGACGCGCTAAGCGTGTTTGACGACTTATAATTAAATACCCGCCGCCTGTCCGGCGGCAGAGGGGCTGGCTGCGTGGGTCCGTATGAACGACTGAGTTGCCTCGGTTCATCGTGCTTCGTCCGTCTGCCGGCCGCAACAGGGTATTTCTTCAGTTTTGCTAAAGCAGGAGGCTCTTGTGTCATCTTTCGACTATCTCAAAACCGCGATTAAGCAAAAGGGCTGTACGCTGCAACAGGTCGCGGAAGCCAGCGGAATGACCAAAGGCTATTTGAGCCAGCTGCTGAATGCCAAAATCAAAAGCCCAAGCGCGCAGAAGCTGGAAGCCCTGCACCGTTTTCTTGGCCTGGAATTCCCGCGTCGGCAAAAGAGCGTCGGCGTGGTATTTGGTAAGTTCTATCCGTTGCACACCGGGCATATCTATCTGATTCAGCGCGCCTGTAGCCAGGTGGATGAGCTGCATATCATCATGGGTTACGACGATACGCGCGATCGTCAGCTGTTTGAAGACAGCGCGATGTCGCAACAGCCGACGGTATCCGATCGTCTGCGCTGGCTGCTGCAAACCTTCAAATATCAGAAAAATATCCGTATCCATGCGTTTAATGAAGAGGGGATGGAACCTTATCCCCACGGCTGGGACGTCTGGAGCCGCGGGATCCGCGCATTTATGAGCGATAAAGGGATCCAGCCGAACTGGATCTACACCTCGGAAGAGGCCGATGCGCAGCAATATCGGCAGCATCTGGCGATCGAAACCGTGCTGATCGATCCGAAACGCACCTTTATGAGCATCAGCGGCGGGCAGATCCGTGAAAACCCGTTCCGCTACTGGGAGTACATCCCGACGGAAGTGAAACCGTTCTTTGTACGTACGGTGGCGATTCTGGGCGGCGAATCGAGCGGGAAATCGACGCTGGTCAATAAGCTCGCGAATATCTTTAACACCACCAGCGCCTGGGAGTATGGTCGCGATTACGTCTTCTCGCACCTCGGCGGCGATGAGATGGCGCTGCAGTATTCCGACTATGACAAAATTGCGCTTGGCCACGCGCAGTATATTGATTTCGCGGTTAAATATGCCAATAAGGTGGCGTTTATCGACACCGATTTCGTCAGCACCCAGGCATTTTGCCTGAAGTATGAAGGGCGCGAGCACCCCTTCGTTCAGGCGCTGATCGACGAGTACCGTTTTGACCTGGTGATTCTGCTGGAGAACAATACGCCGTGGGTTGCCGACGGCTTACGTAGCCTCGGTAGCTCGGTGGATCGCAAGGAGTTCCAGACGCTGCTGGTGTCGCTGCTCAAAGAGAATGAGATCGACTTTGTGCATGTGAAAGAGTCGGATTACGACACGCGCTTTCTGCGCTGCGTTGATCTGGTCAAGCAGCTGATGGGTGAACCGGGCTAACTACTGCCTGGAGAGTTCTGGCGCGCGCTGAGCATAAAAAAACGGGTGGCCTGGGCCACCCGTTTTTATTACTTCGCAATACGCTTGTACTTGATTCGCTTTGGCTCCAGCGCATCGGCGCCGAGGGTGCGTTTCTTATACTCTTCGTACTCGGTGAAGTTACCTTCGAAGAATTCGACTTTACCTTCATCCTGGTAATCCAGAATGTGGGTCGCGATACGGTCGAGGAACCAACGGTCGTGCGAGATAACCATCGCGCAGCCCGGGAACTCCAGCAGGGCGTTTTCTAACGCGCGCAGGGTTTCGATATCCAGGTCGTTGGTCGGTTCATCGAGCAGCAGCACGTTACCGCCAACCTGCAGCAGCTTCGCGAGGTGCAGACGACCGCGCTCACCGCCGGAGAGTTCGCCCACGCGTTTACCCTGGTCGACGCCTTTAAAGTTAAAGCGACCGACGTAGGCGCGGCTAGGCATTTCGGTGTTGCCGATCTTCATGATATCCAGCCCGCCGGAGACTTCTTCCCAGACGGTTTTGCTGTTATCCATCGCGTCGCGGAACTGATCGACGGAAGCCAGCTTCACGGTTTCACCCAGGGTGATGGAACCGGCATCAGGCTGTTCCTGACCGGACATCATGCGGAACAGGGTCGATTTACCGGCGCCGTTAGGGCCGATAATCCCGACGATTGCCCCTTTCGGTACCGAGAAGGTCAGATCGTCAATCAGCACGCGGTCGCCGTAAGACTTACGCAGGTTGCTGACTTCAACAACTTTATCTCCCAGACGGGCTCCAGGCGGAATAAACAGTTCGTTGGTTTCGTTACGCTTCTGATATTCGACGTTGTTAAGCTCTTCAAAGCGCGCCAGACGGGCCTTGCCCTTAGACTGACGGCCTTTCGCGCCCTGGCGTACCCACTCCAGCTCTTTCTCGATGGATTTACGGCGCGCCGCTTCCTGAGAAGCTTCCTGCGCCAGACGCTGATCTTTCTGCTCCAGCCAGGAGGAGTAGTTCCCTTCCCACGGAATCCCTTCGCCGCGGTCCAGTTCGAGGATCCAGCCAGCCACGTTATCGAGGAAGTAACGGTCGTGGGTAATCGCCACGACGGTCCCTTCGAAGTCATGCAGGAAGCGTTCCAGCCAGGCCACGGATTCAGCATCCAAGTGGTTGGTCGGTTCGTCGAGCAGCAGCATGTCTGGTTTTTCCAGCAGCAGGCGGCACAGCGCCACGCGGCGGCGTTCACCACCGGACAGGTTGGCGATTTTCGCCTCCCAGTCCGGCAGACGCAGGGCATCGGCCGCACGTTCCAGCTGCACGTTCAGGTTATGACCGTCGTGAGCCTGAATGATCTCTTCAAACTTGCCCTGCTGCGCCGCGAGTTTATCGAAGTCGGCATCTGGCTCAGCGTATTTGGCATACACCTCATCCAGGCCTTTCAGCGCGTTAACCACTTCGGCTACCGCTTCTTCTACCGACTCACGTACGGTCTGCTCCGGGTTGAGCTGCGGCTCCTGCGGCAGATAGCCAATTTTCAGGCCAGGCTGCGGACGGGCTTCGCCTTCGATGTCGGTATCGATGCCGGCCATAATACGTAACAGGGTAGATTTACCGGCACCGTTAAGACCGAGAACGCCGATCTTCGCGCCAGGGAAGAAGCTCAGGGAGATATTTTTCAAAATATGACGTTTCGGCGGAACCACTTTGCCGACACGATGCATGGTATAAACGAATTGAGCCACGGTGGACTTCGCCTCTTTTATTTTGATGAATAGTTTTCAAAGGCGAAGTGTAGCCTTTTTCACGCGTTAAGCCCAGAGAGGCGATGGGATTCACAGAAGAGTAAAAAAATGTCCAGGACGTGGCACGTTTGGCGTTGTCTGGTTAGCATATCTATAGCGACACCGGGACATTTAAAAAGCGGCATGATGCTGCTCTGATGTAGTGAGATGTACTTTTAACAGAGGAAGAGCTTGTGGAAAAAGCCAAAACGATGGCATGGCGTCTTCTGGCGGCCAGCGTGAGTCTGCTGACGCTCAGCCAGTTGGCACATGCGGATTCACTGGATGAACAGCGCAGCCGCTACGCTCAAATTAAGCAGGCATGGGATAGCCGACAGATGTCCGTTGTCGAACAGCTTATGCCAACGCTGACCACCTATCCGCTGTACCCCTACCTTCAGTACCGGCAGATCACCGACGATCTGATGAACCAGCCGGCGCTGGTGGTGAAAAACTTCATTGAAGCGAACCCGACGCTGCCGCCGGCGCGCACCCTGAAATCGCGCTTTGTTAACGAGCTGGCGCGCCGTACCGACTGGAGCGGACTGCTGGCGTTCAGCCCGGAAAAACCCACCAGCACCGAAGCGCAATGTAATTACTACTACGCGAAGCTGAGCGTGGGCCAGGCGCAGGAAGCCTGGGACGGCGCGAAAGCGCTGTGGCTGACCGGTAAAAGCCAGCCTAATGCCTGCGACGCGCTGTTTAGCGCCTGGCGTTCTTCCGGCAAGCAGGATCCGTTGGCATATCTTGAGCGTATTCGCCTGGCAATGAAGGCGGGTAACACCGGTCTGGTCAGCGTGCTGGCCCAGCAGATGCCGCCTGAATACCAGACGATTTCGTCAGCGGTTGTGGCGCTGGCAAACGATCCGAATACCGTCATGACCTTTGCCCGCACCACTGGCGCGACGGACTTTACCCGCCAGATGGCGGCGGTGGCCTTCGCCAGCGTGGCGCGCCAGGACGTCGAAAACGCCCGGCTGATGATTCCGTCATTGGTGCAGGCACAGAAGCTGAATGAAGATCAAACCCAGGAGCTGCGGGATATCGTTGCCTGGCGCCTGATGGGCAACGATGTGACCGAAGAGCAGGCCGTCTGGCGCGATGACGCTATTATGCGTTCGCAATCCACCGCGCTAGTAGAGCGCCGGGTGCGAATGGCGCTGGGCGCCGGGGATCGCCACGGGTTGAATACCTGGCTGGCCCGCCTGCCGATGGAGGCGAAAGAGAAAGATGAGTGGCGCTATTGGCAGGCGGATCTGCTGCTGGAGCGCGGGCGCGATGACGAAGCAAAAGCGATTCTCCGTTCGTTGATGCAGCAGCGTGGTTTCTACCCGATGATTGCCGCCCAGCGTCTGGGAGAGGATTTCACCTTCCGGATCGATAAAGCGCCAGAGAATCTCGATCCTGCGCTGACCTCCGGGCCGGAAATGGCTCGGGTACGCGAGCTGATGTACTGGAATATGGACAACACCGCCCGCAGCGAATGGGCAAATCTGGTGACCAGCCGGACGAAAGAGCAGCAGGCGCAGCTGGCGCGCTATGCCTTCAACCAGCACTGGTGGGATCTCAGCGTACAGGCAACCATCGCCGGGAAGCTGTGGGATCAGCTGGAGGAACGTTTCCCGCTGGCCTACAACGATCTCTTCGCGCGTTATATCAGCGGCAAAGCCATTCCGCAGAGCTATGCTATGGCGATTGCTCGCCAGGAGAGCGCGTGGAACCCGAAAGTCCGTTCTCCGGTTGGCGCCAGCGGCCTGATGCAAATCATGCCGGGTACGGCGACCCATACGGTGAGTATGTTCAGTATCCCAGGCTACAGCAGTCCGTCGCAACTGCTGGATCCCGAGACCAATATCAATATTGGCACTAGCTATCTGCAGTATGTATACCAGCAGTTTGGCAATAACCGCATTTATGCTTCCGCGGCCTACAACGCCGGTCCGGGGCGGGTGCGAACCTGGCAGGGTAATAGCGCCGGGCGCATCGATGCGGTGGCGTTTATCGAGAGTATTCCGTTCTCGGAAACGCGGGGTTATGTGAAGAACGTACTCTCCTACGATGCCTATTACCGTTACTTTATGGGACAGAAAGCGTCCATGCTGAGCGATGCGGAGTGGCAGCAGCGTTACTGATGCTCAGCAGATTACGCGTGACAAAACGGGCTGAACGCCGTGCTGTTATGCGAAAGCCATAGAGTATTGACCGGAGTATGTTATGCTTTGTACTCGTTAATGAGTACATCCGACAGGCGGCCTTGGTCGCCTGTCTCAACATGGCGGCGTAACATGACCCAACAATCCCCTTATTCAGCGGCTGTAGCCGAACAGCGTCATCAGGAATGGCTTCGCTTTGTGGCGTTACTCCAGCAGGCGTACACCGACGATCTGCATCTGCCATTGCTGCAATTAATGTTGACGCCCGACGAGCGCGAGGCGCTGGGCACGCGCGTACGGATTATTGAAGAGTTGCTGCGTGGCGAGATGAGCCAGCGCGAGCTGAAAAGCGAGCTCGGCGCCGGAATTGCCACCATTACCCGTGGCTCTAACAGTCTGAAATCAGCGCCACCCGAGCTACGACAGTGGCTGGAGCAGGCGCTGCTTAACGGTAAATAAGGTTATGGAACGGGCTTAATGCCAGTACTACCGCCTGGCGGTAGACGCTGCTGCGCGTGAGCTTCCCGGCGGTAAAGACGCCGATAGCCCCTTCTTTACGACCAATTTCATCGATGCCGGTATGTTGTGACATCACCGGCCCTAGTGCTTCCCCGGCACGCACTTTTTCCAGAATCACCGCCGGCAGCGGCAGCGTCGCCGAGCGCGCTTCGCCGCGCTGATGACGATCCTCGATCACTACCCAGCTAAAGGTGCTGCCCTCATCGATCCCGGCTTCAATGGCCACCCAGAAGTCGGCATTTGGCTGCACGGCGCGCGCATTGGCGACCCTGTTTCGTGCGCCAGCACGCGTTTCCTCGTTACCAAACGGTTGTTCCGGCACACCACTCTCGACGGAGATGGACTCAATGTGGCAGGATCCTTCGCCGAAGATCTCGTTAAAAGCCTGTAGAATTGCCTGAATTTTGGCGGGATTAGTGGTAGCTGAGACAACATGGTGCATAATCAAACAACTCAGAATAAATTTACGTCATCGCAGTATACTCCAAATCGTTTTCGTTGCAGCGCGCGACGCCGGCAACCGAAATTGTGAAGAGCACAGAACGGAAAAATAGCATGTTACAGGTACACCTTGTTCGCCATGGCGAAACGCAGTGGAACGCCGAGCGGCGCATTCAGGGCCAGTCAGACAGCCCGTTAACCCCTCACGGCGAGCGCCAGGCCTGGCAGGTCGGCGAACGCGCCAGAACGTTAGGCATTACGCATATCATTGCCAGCGATTTGGGGCGTACGCGCCGGACGGCAGAGATTATCGCGGAAGCCTGCGGTTGCGATGTCATCCTTGATTCACGGCTGCGTGAGCTGGATATGGGGGTTCTTGAGAAACGTCATATCGACTCGTTAAGCGAGGAAGAAGAAGAGTGGCGTCGCCGGTTGGTTGATGGGACCCCGGACGGCCGTATCCCGCAGGGGGAGTCGATGCTGGAGCTGAGCGAGCGTATGCACGCGGCGCTGGCGTCCTGCCTGGAACTGCCTGCCGGAAGCCGGCCGCTGCTGGTGAGTCACGGTATTGCGCTGGGCTGTCTGGTCAGTACGATTCTGGGACTGCCGGCACATGCGGAACGCCGCCTGCGTCTGCGTAACTGCTCAATTTCTCGCGTTGATTATCAGCAGAGTCTGTGGCTGGCATCGGGCTGGGTCGTGGAAACCGCGGGGGATGTGTCGCATCTTGACGCCCCCGCGATGGATGAACTGCAGCGTTAACGACGAATCGGGATCAGGTATTCGCAACGCAGCTGAATCGGCGTTTCTTGATCCCGGCTTTCATCCTCAGGGAAGAAGCGTTCGATATCCAGACCCTTGCGGCGGGTAAGGTTCAGCATTGGCATGCAGGTGCCATACACCGTCAGGATAAACTCCTGCAGTCCGCTTCCTAACCCTTCATAAGTGAACATCACATACTCGCCGCCTTCCAGAATTATCGGATGGGAGTTGTGCAGGTGGCCGTTGGCCATCTCCGGCGTCAGCGCAGTGGTGTAGAAGACCTCTTGCTCGTCATCTTTCTCGAGACTAGGACGCGGTTCATGCAGACCGTACAGCGTAGGCGGAATCGACGGCGAATTGCCGAGGAAATCACGCCAGAACTGAACGCGCATCTGGTTACGGAAGTCGGAGATCTCCTCCAGCTTGCAGGTGTAGCTCTGAGTGATGCCAATCAGCTGGGTATTGCTCAGGGTGACAAACTCATGCTGCGGCATTGTGAATTCACCCAGGCGCAGCGGGGGACGCATCCCGTAAGAGCTCCAGTCAGGAGAGCGGCGGTACAGCGCCGGCGTTAACGAAAACTGCTTTTTAAACGCGCGGGTGAAGGTCTGCTGCGAGTCGAAACGATACTGTAGCGCAATGTCGAGAATCGGGCGGGCGGTCAGGCGCAGGGCGACCGCTGATTTGGATAAACGGCGAGCGCGAATAT
This sequence comes from Klebsiella sp. X13, assembly GCF_003323835.1. Taxonomy (NCBI): domain Bacteria; kingdom Pseudomonadati; phylum Pseudomonadota; class Gammaproteobacteria; order Enterobacterales; family Enterobacteriaceae; genus Klebsiella; species Klebsiella sp. X13. The sequence goes on along the minus strand of NZ_CP030874.1, from coordinate 4,603,061 downwards.
AGGCACCGATGGCTTGGCCGGTCACGTCTTTAAACATTCTTTGCAAATGCCACTTGGAATAACCCGCCTTGGCTGCCACATTATCTAGTGAGAGCGGTTGATCTAGGTGACCTTCCAGCCAGCTAAGGAGATCGCGAATAATCCCTGCTTGATCCATAAAATGTCCTCATCCTTAAACTCAGGTGCCTGCTACTAAGGTAGCGGATAATAGCATTTTTTGATGTTTTAGCATTCAGTGTTTTTTTTGCTTATAAATGCGATTTGTCAGCAAGTTTTTTAGCTGTTTTGGTAACGCTGTGATCTATAAACCTTTTCCGCTGAGTCTATAATCATCACTTAGCAAAATTTTAAGAAAATGGTAACAATATGAAATACAAGAGGTTAGTTGCGGGGCTGCTTTTACTGGCGGGATGTCAGGTTGCGCAGGCGGAACAAATTGGCTCCGTCGATACCGTATTCAAATTCTTTGGTCCGGATCATAAAATCGTCGTTGAGGCTTTCGACGATCCGGATGTTCAGAACGTGACGTGCTATATCAGCCGGGCGAAAACCGGCGGGATTAAAGGCGGTCTGGGTCTGGCGGAAGATACGTCAGATGCGGCAATTTCCTGCCAGCAGGTAGGGCCGATCGAACTGAACGATAAAATCAAAAACGGTAAGTCGCAGGGCGACGTGGTTTTCCAGAAACGTACTTCGCTGGTGTTTAAAAAGCTGCAGGTGGTCCGTTTTTACGATAGCAAACGTAATGCGCTGATCTACCTCAGCTATTCGGATAAAGTCGTTGACGGTTCGCCGAAGAATGCGCTCAGCGCCGTACCTATCATGCCGTGGAATAAATAACGCGGCGCATCGTGGCATCTGATTCGCACATAAAAAAACGGCGCATTAAGCGCCGTTTTTACGTTGCGGGAGCAGGAAAACGAATGTTATTCCTGCAGGTCACCGCAGAAGCGATAACCTTCGCCGTGAATCGTGGCGATGATTTCCGGCGTATCCGGAGTAGATTCGAAATGCTTACGAATGCGACGGATGGTCACGTCAACGGTACGGTCGTGCGGCTTAAGCTCACGGCCGGTCATTTTCTTCAGCAGTTCAGCACGTGACTGGATCTTGCCCGGGTTCTCGCAGAAGTGCAGCATCGCGCGGAATTCACTGCGCGGCAGCTTGTACTGCTCACCATTTGGGCTGACCAGCGAACGGCTATTGATATCCAGTTCCCAGCCGTTGAACTTGTAGCTTTCTACGCTGCGACGCTCTTCGCTCACGGTACCCAGATTCATGGTACGGGAGAGGAGGTTGCGTGCGCGAATAGTCAGTTCACGAGGGTTGAACGGTTTAGTGATATAGTCATCAGCGCCGATTTCGAGGCCCAGAATCTTATCAACTTCGTTATCGCGGCCGGTAAGGAACATCAGCGCGACGTCAGCCTGTTCACGCAGTTCACGCGCTAACAGGAGACCATTTTTACCTGGCAGGTTGATATCCATGATCACCAGGTTGATATCATTTTCAGACAGGATCTGATGCATTTCCGCGCCATCGGTCGCTTCGAACACATCATAACCTTCTGCTTCGAAAATACTTTTTAACGTGTTGCGTGTTACCAACTCGTCTTCAACGATAAGAATGTGCGGGGTCTGCATGTTTGCTACCTAAATTGCCAACTAAATCGAAACAGGAAGTACCAAAGTCCCTGACCTGCCTGGTACATGTCGCAAATTAACATGCCCGGCGTAACATGACTAAAGTACGTAATTGCGTTCTTGATGCACTTTCCATCAACGTCAACAACATCATTAGCTTGGTCGTGGGTACTTTCCCTCTGGACCCGACGGTGTCAAAAACGGCTGTCATCCTAACCATTTTAACAGCAATATAACAGGCTAAGAGAGGCTGAACACCCCATAAAACTACGCTTCGTTGACATATATCAAATTCAATTGTAGCACGTTAACAGTCTTGTGAAATCATTGCATTAAAATGCTATTTATAGTTACAAATCTTACACAGCTCAAATGGTTGCGCTGGTAAATTGATAAACATGTTGAATCCAATGACCGTTCAGCGCGGTTGCGACAAATATCATTGGCAAACATATGGATAAATGCGTTCTGTTAACATACTCCGTCCCGTGGTTCGTTGGAAACAGTTTAGGCTTTTTTATGGGTAATAACGCGCAATTTTAGTGATTTTTGTTGCAAATTTGTAAATTTTCGCCGCGTAAAATGGGGATGCTTTTCATTTTCGCCGCGTGAGAGAGTAGAAGAGAGCCACCATGCACGTATCTATTGTATTAGTCGCCCCGGCCAGGGCAGAAAACGTTGGCGCGGCGGCACGCGCGATGAAAACAATGGGTTTTCGCGACCTGCGTATCGTTGACAGCGATGCCCACCTTCAGCCTGCGGCGCGTTGGGTTGCGCATGGATCCGGAGATATTCTCGATAACATAAGCACTTATCCAACGCTGGAACAGGCGCTGCATGACGTTGACTTTACCGTTGCGACAACGGCCCGCAGCCGGGCGCGCTTCCATTACTACGCCACGCCGCAGCAGCTGCTGCCGCTGATGGCGGAGAAAGCCGGGTGGATGAACCATGCGGCGCTGGTATTTGGTCGGGAAGATTCCGGGCTGACTAACGAAGAGCTGGCTTTGGCTGATGTGCTGACCGGCGTGCCGATGGTGGCCGACTATCCTTCGCTTAACTTAGGGCAGTCGGTGATGGTTTATTGCTATCAATTGAGCGCGTTGGTTCAGCAGACGTCGGCCGTTTCTGCCGGCGTCGATGAAAATCAGCTGCAGGCATTACGTCTGCGGGCGCTCGATTTATTGACCCGACTGGGCGTGGCTGAAGACCTCAAACTGACCGACTGGCTCCAGCAGCGAATTGGGCTTTTAGAGCAGCGAGACACCGCAATGTTGCACCGATTACTACACGATATTGAAAAAAACCTGCCAGAGTAAAGTTCTGCTATAAGTTTTAAGTATGGTTATATCTGCCAGTATCAAGCGCTGCGTATCGCAAATTCAGGTGAATTGTCAGGTCATTGTGGCGCATTGGCCCGCTGCAGCGTAGCGGGTGAAATGTAAAAATTCGTTGACTTAAACCGGCAGATACTTTAACCAATATAGGCACAGGACACAGACAGATAAAAATTACAGAGTACACAACATCCATGAAACGCATCAGCATGATGACAACCATTATCACCATCACCATTACCACAGGTAACGGTGCGGGCTGACGCGTACAGGAAACACAGAAAAAAGCCCGCACCTGAACAGTGCGGGCTTTTTTTTCGACAAAAAATCTAGGGGTAACAACCATGCGCGTGTTGAAGTTCGGCGGTACATCAGTGGCAAATGCAGAACGTTTTCTGCGGGTTGCCGATATTCTGGAGAGCAATGCCAGGCAGGGGCAGGTAGCAACCGTCCTGTCTGCCCCGGCGAAAATTACCAACCATCTGGTTGCGATGATTGAAAAAACCATCGGCGGCCAGGACGCGCTCACCAATATCTCCGACGCTGAACGCATTTTTGCTGAACTGCTGCAGGGCCTCGCCGACGCGCAACCGGGGTTCCCGCTGGCACAGCTGAAAGCCGTTGTCGCGCAAGAGTTTGCCCAGATTAAACACGTGCTGCACGGTATCAGCCTGCTTGGTCAGTGCCCGGATAGCGTCAACGCCGCGCTGATTTGCCGCGGTGAGAAGCTATCTATCGCCGTCATGGCGGGCCTGCTGGAAGCTCGCGGGCACAAAGTTAGCGTGATAAATCCCGTCGAAAAACTGCTGGCCGTTGGCCATTACCTCGAATCCACTGTCGATATCGCTGAATCGACTCGCCGCATTACCGCCAGCCAAATTCCGGCCGACCATATGGTGCTGATGGCCGGGTTTACCGCCGGGAACGAAAAAGGGGAGCTGGTGGTGCTGGGACGCAATGGCTCAGACTACTCTGCTGCCGTGCTGGCCGCCTGCCTGCGCGCCGACTGTTGTGAAATCTGGACCGACGTCGATGGGGTATATACCTGCGACCCGCGTCAGGTTCCCGATGCGCGTCTGCTGAAGTCGATGTCATATCAGGAAGCGATGGAGCTCTCCTACTTCGGGGCGAAAGTTCTGCATCCGCGCACCATTGCTCCTATCGCTCAGTTCCAGATTCCCTGCCTGATCAAGAATACCGGTAATCCACAGGCGCCAGGCACGCTGATCGGCGCTAGCCTTGATGAAGACGGTCTGCCGGTCAAAGGCATTTCTAACCTCAATAATATGGCGATGTTTAACGTCTCCGGTCCGGGGATGAAAGGCATGGTCGGTATGGCCGCCCGCGTGTTTGCCACCATGTCCCGCGCCGGAATTTCAGTCGTGCTGATTACCCAGTCGTCATCGGAATACAGCATCAGTTTCTGCGTACCGCAGAGCGACTGTGCACGCGCAAAACGGGTGATGGAAGATGAGTTCTATCTGGAGCTGAAAGAGGGCCAGCTGGAGCCGCTGTCGATCATGGATCGTCTGGCGATCATCTCCGTGGTGGGCGACGGTATGCGTACGCTGCGCGGGATCTCGGCGAAGTTCTTCGCCGCGCTGGCCCGCGCTAATATCAATATCGTGGCGATTGCCCAGGGCTCTTCCGAGCGTTCTATTTCCGTGGTGGTCAGCAATGATGATGCGACCACCGGAGTACGCGTAACTCACCAGATGCTGTTCAACACCGATCAGGTGATTGAGGTCTTTGTTATCGGCGTCGGCGGCGTCGGCGGCGCGCTGATTGAACAGATCAAGCGTCAGCAGGGCTGGCTGAAGAACAAACATATCGACCTGCGCGTCTGCGGCGTGGCTAATTCACAGGCCTTGCTGACTAACGTGCACGGGCTGAATCTCGAGAACTGGCGCGCGGAGCTGGCCGAAGCGAAAGAGTCGCTGAACCTGGGCCGCCTGATTCGTCTGGTCAAAGAGTACCATTTGCTGAACCCGGTTATCGTCGACTGTACCTCCAGTCAGGCGGTCGCCGATCAGTACGCCGATTTCCTGCGCGAGGGTTTCCACGTGGTGACGCCGAACAAAAAGGCCAATACCTCCTCGCTGGATTACTACCATCAGCTGCGCCATGCCGCCAGCAGCTCGCGACGCAAATTCCTCTACGACACCAACGTTGGCGCCGGTCTGCCGGTAATTGAAAACCTGCAAAACCTGCTCAACGCTGGCGATGAGCTGCTGCACTTCTCCGGTATTCTTTCCGGATCACTGTCGTTTATTTTCGGTAAGCTGGATGAGGGCATGAATCTCTCCGAGGCAACAACGCTGGCGCGCGAGATGGGGTATACCGAACCGGATCCGCGAGACGATCTTTCAGGCGTCGATGTTGCGCGCAAGCTGCTGATTCTGGCTCGTGAAACCGGCCGTGAGCTTGAGCTGTCTGACATTGTCGTCGAACCGGTACTGCCTGCACAATTTGATGCCAGCGGCGACGTTGAGAGCTTTATGGCACGCTTGCCTTCGCTGGATAACGAGTTTGCTTCCCGGGTTGCCCAGGCTCGTGATGAAGGTAAAGTCTTGCGTTACGTCGGTAACATCGAAGAGGATGGAACCTGTCGCGTGAAAATTGCCGCCGTTGACGGTAACGATCCGCTGTTCAAAGTGAAAAATGGTGAAAACGCCCTGGCCTTTTACAGCCATTATTATCAGCCGCTGCCGCTGGTGCTACGCGGCTATGGTGCAGGTAATGACGTTACGGCGGCCGGTGTGTTTGCTGACCTGTTGCGCACCCTGTCATGGAAGTTAGGAGTTTAAGATGGTCAAAGTATATGCCCCGGCTTCCAGTGCCAATATGAGCGTCGGGTTTGATGTGCTGGGCGCGGCGGTGACGCCGGTCGATGGCACCCTGCTGGGGGACAACGTTTCGGTCGAGGCGGCGGACAGTTTCAGCCTGCAAAACGTTGGCCGCTTTGCCAGCAAGCTGCCCTCAGCGCCGCAGGAAAACATTGTTTACCAGTGCTGGGAGCGTTTCTGTCAGGAAATCGGCAAAAAGGTTCCGGTGTCGATGGTACTGGAAAAAAACATGCCGATTGGTTCCGGTCTCGGCTCCAGCGCCTGTTCTGTCGTCGCCGCGCTGGTGGCGATGAATGAATTCTGCGGTAAGCCGCTGAATGAGATGCGCATGCTGGCGCTGATGGGGGAGATGGAAGGGCTCATTTCCGGCAGCATCCACTATGACAACGTTGCGCCCTGCTACCTGGGCGGCATGCAGCTGATGATTGAAGAGAATGGCATCATCAGCCAGCAGGTTCCGGGTTTTGACGAATGGCTGTGGGTGCTGGCTTATCCGGGAATTAAAGTTTCGACGGCGGAAGCGCGTGCCATCCTCCCGGCGCAGTATCGCCGCCAGGACTGTATCGCTCACGGTCGTCACCTGGCGGGCTTTATTCATGCCTGCTACACCCGCCAGCCGCAGCTGGCAGCGAAATTGATGAAAGATGTAATTGCCGAACCGTATCGCACCAAACTGCTGCCGGGCTTCAGCGAAGCGCGTCAGGCGGCGATGGAGATCGGTGCGCAGGCGTGCGGCATCTCAGGCTCCGGCCCGACGCTGTTTGCGCTATGCGATAAGCCGGAAACCGCGCAGCGCGTCGCGGACTGGCTGGGCACGCATTATCTGCAGAATCAGGAAGGCTTCGTTCATATTTGCCGGCTGGATACGGCGGGCGCACGAGTAGTGGGATAACCAATGAAACTCTATAATTTAAAAGATCATAACGAACAGGTCAGCTTTGCGCAGGCCGTTACGCAGGGGCTTGGCAAGCAACAGGGGCTGTTCTTTCCGCACGATCTGCCGGAATTTAGCCTGACTGAAATTGACGACATGCTGGAGATGGATTTGGCCTCCCGCAGCGCCAGAATTCTGTCGGCCTTTATTGGCGACGAGATCCCGCAGGAGATCCTCAAAGAGCGCATCGCCGCCGCTTTCACCTTCCCGGCTCCGGTCAGCAAGGTGCAGGATGATATTGGCTGCCTGGAGCTGTTCCACGGCCCGACGCTGGCGTTTAAAGATTTCGGCGGCCGCTTTATGGCGCAGATGTTGACCCATATCGCCGGCGACAAACCGGTGACGATTCTGACCGCCACCTCCGGTGATACCGGCGCGGCAGTTGCGCATGCGTTTTACGGCCTGCCGAATGTCAAAGTCGTTATTCTGTATCCGCGCGGCAAGATCAGCCCGCTGCAGGAAAAACTGTTCTGCACCCTGGGCGGCAACATTGAAACCGTGGCGATTGATGGCGATTTCGACGCCTGCCAGGCGTTGGTGAAACAGGCGTTTGACGACGAAGAGCTGAAGGTTGCTCTGGGCCTGAACTCGGCGAACTCCATCAATATCAGTCGTCTGCTGGCGCAGATTTGCTACTACTTCGAAGCGGTCGCACAGCTGCCGCAGGAAGCCCGCAACCAGCTGGTCATCTCCGTACCGAGCGGTAACTTTGGCGATCTGACCGCCGGTCTGCTGGCGAAGTCTTTAGGGCTGCCGATTAAGCGCTTTATTGCCGCCACCAACGCCAATGACACCGTGCCGCGCTTCCTGCAGGACGGCAACTGGGCGCCGAAAGCGACTCAGGCGACGCTGTCTAACGCCATGGACGTCAGCCAGCCGAACAACTGGCCGCGCGTGGAAGAGCTGTTCCGTCGCAAAATCTGGCGTCTGAACGAGCTGGGCTATGCCGCCGTGGACGATGAAACCACCAAACAGGCGATGCGCGAGCTAAAAGCTATTGGTTACACCTCAGAGCCGCACGCCGCCATCGCCTGGCGCGCGCTGCGCGACCAGCTGCAGCCGGGCGAATACGGTCTGTTCCTCGGTACCGCGCACCCGGCGAAATTCAAGGAGAGCGTCGAAGAGATCCTCCAGGAGACGCTGCCGCTACCGAAAGAGCTGGCCGATCGCGCCGACCTGCCGCTGCTGTCGCATAATCTGCCGGCGGATTTCGCCGCGCTGCGCCAGCTGATGATGGGCAAAGCATAACGGCCTTTTTTCGCCGCACGATGTTCTCAGGCCGGGCCTCTACGCCCGGCTTTTTTATCGGCGAAAAAGGAGGAATTATGCAGAAAAAAGGCAGGGAAAATGGATGAATTACCAATAAATGCCGGGGGGCAAAGATTAGGATTGCGGAGAATAACCCGCACCGTTGCTCAGGGGTAATCTTTGGTTATCGCCCCCATGCGGGGACTGTTAATGAAGGGGAAACCTATGTCAACGCTGAAGTCTGTGATCCTTGCGCTTTCGATGTCGCTGGTGGCTCCTGCTGTGGTTCACGCATCGGAGATCACGCTGGTGCCGGCAGTCAAACTGCAAATTGGCGATCGCGACAATTACGGTAACTACTGGGACGGCGGTCGCTGGCGCGACCACGAATGGTGGGGCCGTCATTATGACTGGCGCGATAACCACTGGCGCGCGCACGATGAGCATCGCCATGATCATCATGATGACCACGATCGCGGCCGCGGCCCGGATCGTGACTGGCGCCATCACTAAGTCTTCCCTCCCGGTCGCCATGAGGGCGGCCGGGAGGGGAATTAGCGTTCGTGGCGTTTAAAGACCATCTCATCTTTCTGACCGGAGGCTTCGGCGTCGAAGAAATAGCCTTCGCTGTTGAAACGGGTTAGCTGTTCAGGCTGGGTTAAGCGGTTTTCAATGATATAGCGGCTCATTAACCCGCGCGCCTTTTTGGCATAGAAACTGATCACTTTAAACTGGCCGTTTTTCTCATCGAGGAACACGGGCTTAATGATTCTTCCCTGCAACTGTTTTGTCTTCACCGACCGGAAGTATTCGTCAGAAGCCAGGTTAATCACGATATCGTCTCCCTGAGCTTTCAGCGCCTGATTGAGTTTATCGGTAATCACCTCGCCCCAGAACTGGTAGAGATCTTTGCCTTTGCTATTTTCCAGCTTAATGCCCATTTCCAGACGATAGGGCTGCATCAGATCCAGCGGGCGCAGCACGCCGTAGAGGCCGGAAAGCATACGCAAATGTCGCTGGGCAAAATCGAAATCGTCTTCGCTGAGGGTTTCTGCCTGCAGTCCGGTATAAACGTCGCCTTTAAAAGCCAGAATGGCCTGGCGCGCGTTTTGCGGCGTGAAGTCCGGCTGCCAGTCATGAAAGCGGGTCGCATTCAGATCCGCCAGCTTATCGCTGATGCTCATCAGTTTGCCGATCTGTGGCGCCGAGAGCCGGCGCGCGACGCCGATCAGCTCCTGGGAATACTCCAGAAGTTCAGGCTGGGTGTAGCGTGCTGTGGCCAGCGGGCTTTGGTAGTCGAGCGTTTTGGCAGGTGAAATAAGAATCAGCATATCCGGTCCTTGCAGGGAATTTTCCGTGACTTTAACAAAAAAAGAGCGCGGTGGGATCGATAGCTGCGATTGCCGCGCTATTCACGCGGCACTTCATCCCAGGCTCCAGGCGCCAGCTGCTGGTTAATTTCCGGGTAGCGCGTGGCGTCAAAGGTCGGTCGTACGCCCAGTCGTCGCTGGGTGAGATAATCACTGGCCAGGATCCGTACCGTAGGCGACAGCAGTAAAATAGCGGTCAGGTTAGTGATGGCCATCAGCGCCATAATGGTATCCGCCAGCTGCCAGACAACCGGCAAACCGACCAGCGTGCCGGCGATAACCATGACCAGAGTGAGGATCCGCAGCGCCCAGATATGACGAGGGCTGTTAATGCGCAGAAATATCAGGTTATTTTCAGCGTAGATGTAGTTTGCGACGATAGAACTGAAGGCAAAGAGCAGCACGACGATCGCCACGAATCCCGCCCCCCAGCCGCCGACCAGTGATGTCATGGCGTGCTGGATGCTCTGGATACCGTTCGCGGCATCTTCCGCGTCGTCTAGCGGCGCCAGCATGATAATGACGGCGCTGGCGGTACAGATAACTATCGTATCGATGAGGACGCCAATCATTTGCACGATCCCCTGCGCCGCCGGATGCGGAGGCCAGGAAGCCGCTGCCGCCGCGGCGTTAGGCGTTGACCCCATCCCCGCTTCGTTCGAGAACATACCGCGCTGAAAACCACTGGTCAGCGCCTGGCTGATGGTATAGCCCACTGCGCCGGCGGCGGCTTCCTGCCAGCCGAACGCGCTGCGGAAAATGGACTCGAAAATGGCCGGCAGCGCCGTAATGTGCCAGAGGCCAATCAGCAGGCTGGTGGTCACCCAAAGCAGAGCCATCAGCGGCACAATCCACTGCAATAGCTTCGCCACGCCCCGCAAACCCCGCACGATAACCAGCAGGATCACCAGTGCCAGCGCGCAACCGGTAACGATAGCGGGAAGGTCAAAGGCATAGGTCATCGCATTCGCGATGGAGTTGGCCTGCACGGTGTTAAAAATAACCCCATAGGCCAGCAGGAGCAGGATAGAAAACACGATGCCCATCCAGCGCATTCCTAAACCCCGGGACATATACCAGGCCGGGCCGCCGCGAAATTGCCCGTGGGCATCGCGTTCTTTGTAGAGCTGGGCAAGAGAACATTCGGCAAAGCTGCTGGCCATGCCGAGCAGCGCAGAAACCCACATCCAGAAGACGGCGCCGGGTCCGCCGGCGGAGATAGCCAGCGCGACGCCGACCAGGTTGCCGCTGCCCACGCGCGCCGCGAGGCTGGTGCACAGGGCCTGGAAAGAGGTTAATCCGCCGGGCTGAGGCTGGAGGCTTTTCTTTAGACTTTTCCCAAACTGGCGAACATAACGAAACTGAATGAATTTTGTTCGCCAGGTAAACCAGATGCCGGCGCCCAGTAACAGATAAATCATTACGGAGCCCCAGAGTATTTCATTGATAAAAGAGAAAAAATCAGGCATTAACCATCCTCTTGTCCATGCCGGAACGCTAGTGTAAGCGTTACCAATTCAGTGACAATCCCTTAGCTTTCAGAGAATTAATTCATCCAGTTTATCACACTCTGCGCTCTTGCATGGTCCGCAGTTGCGCTGAACATGCAGCGTGTTATCATCTTGGCAGACCGGTTACATCCCCTTAACTGCTGTTTAAGAGAAACACTATCATGACGGATAAATTGACTTCTCTGCGTCAGTACACCACTGTCGTAGCTGATACCGGAGATATTGCGGCAATGAAGCTGTATCAGCCTCAGGATGCCACGACTAACCCTTCTTTGATCCTCGGCGCGGCTCAGATTCCTGAGTACCGTAAGCTGATTGATGACGCTGTCGAGTGGGCCCGCGGCCAGAGCAGCGATCGCGCTCAGCAGATTATCGATGCTTCCGATAAGCTGGCGGTGAACATTGGTCTCGAAATTCTTAAGCTGATTCCAGGCCGTATTTCGACCGAAGTTGATGCGCGCCTCTCGTATGACACCCAGGCATCTATCGCGAAAGCGAAACGCATCATCAAACTGTATAACGATGCGGGCATCGGCAACGATCGCATTCTGATTAAACTGGCTTCCACCTGGCAGGGTATTTGCGCTGCCGAGCAGCTGGAAAAAGAAGGCATCAACTGTAACCTGACTCTGCTGTTCTCCTTCGCTCAGGCTCGCGCTTGTGCTGAAGCGGGTGTATTCCTGATCTCTCCGTTCGTTGGTCGTATTCTCGACTGGTACAAAGCGAACACCGATAAGAAAGAGTACGCGCCGGCTGAAGATCCGGGCGTCGTTTCCGTCAGTGAGATCTACGAGTACTACAAGCAGCACGGTTATGAAACTGTCGTGATGGGCGCAAGCTTCCGTAACGTCGGTGAAATCCTTGAGCTGGCCGGCTGCGATCGCCTGACCATCGCTCCGGCTCTGCTGAAAGAGCTGGCGGAAAGCGAAGGGGCTATCGAGCGTAAACTGGCGTTCAGCGGCGAAGTAAAAGCGCGTCCGGAACGCATCACCGAAGCCCAGTTCCTGTGGCAGCACAACCAGGATCCGATGGCGGTGGACAAGCTGGCGGAAGGTATCCGTAAGTTTGCGATCGACCAGGAAAAACTGGAAAAAATGATCGGCGACCTGCTGTAATCATTTGGGCGTGGCCGGGCTCCTGGTCACGCTACTTCTCCTGAACTCTGTCTGTATTTCCTTCCAGCGTGTATCATTCCGTCTAATTGTACTGTTTGAACGGAATAACGATGAATACCTTACGAATCGGCTTAGTTTCCATTTCCGATCGCGCCTCCAGCGGCGTCTATCAGGATAAAGGCATCCCGGCACTTGAAGAGTGGCTGGCGCGTGCGCTGACGACCCCCTTTGAGCTCGAGACCCGTCTGATCCCTGACGAACAGGTGATTATCGAACAAACGCTGTGTGAGCTGGTTGACGAGATGGCCTGCCATCTGGTGTTAACTACCGGCGGGACCGGTCCGGCCCGACGCGACGTGACGCCGGATGCCACCCTGGCCGTCGCCGACCGCGTTATGCCAGGATTTGGTGAGCAAATGCGCCAGGTTAGCCTACACTTCGTTCCGACGGCTATCCTTTCTCGTCAGGTTGGCGTTATCCGCAAGCAGGCGTTGATTTTGAATCTGCCGGGCCAGCCGAAAGCCATTCAGGAAACCCTTGAAGGCGTTAAAGATGCTGACGGCAAGGTTCTGGTGCACGGGATCTTCGCAAGTGTACCTTATTGTGTACAGTTGCTGGAGGGGCCGTATGTGGAGACAGACGCGGAAGTTGTAGCGGCTTTTCGCCCAAAAAGCGCGAGGCGCGAAACTTTATCCTGAATTTAATACTTTCCTGACATAACCTGCATTGTCGGTGGTGTGCCGTTTTATTTACGATATAGTGTTTTTTACTTTACACATTTCGTGATGACACCTACACACCTCTGGATGAATCGCTCGTTATGTCACAACATACCCGACCTCTGAATCGACAAGATTATAAAACCCTGACGCTGGCCGCCCTTGGCGGCGCGCTGGAGTTTTATGATTTCATTATCTTTGTCTTCTTCGCCGCCGTCGTTGGCGAACTGTTCTTCCCGGCGGATATCCCGGAATGGCTGCGTCAGGTGCAGACCTTCGGCATCTTTGCCGCGGGCTACCTGGCGCGTCCACTGGGCGGCATTATTATGGCCCACTTCGGCGATCTGGTCGGGCGCAAGAAGATGTTCACCCTGAGCATTCTGCTGATGGCATTGCCGACGCTGGCGATTGGTCTGCTGCCGACCTACGCGTCGACAGGCATTGCCGCGCCGCTGCTGCTGTTGCTGATGCGCATTCTGCAGGGGGCGGCAATCGGAGGGGAAGTGCCCGGCGCCTGGGTTTTTGTCGCCGAACACGTGCCGGAAAAGCGCATTGGTATCGCCTGCGGCACCCTCACTGCGGGCCTGACGGTTGGCATTCTACTGGGATCGGTGGTCGCGACGCTGATTAATACCAGCCTGACGCCACAGGGGATTCACGACGGCGGCTGGCGTATTCCCTTCCTGTTAGGCGGCGTATTTGGTCTGGTGGCCATGTATCTGCGTCGTTGGCTGCAGGAGACGCCGATATTTCTCGAAATGCAGCAGCGTAAGGCGTTAGCACAGGAGCTGCCGGTCAAATCGGTGGTGCTGAAACACCAGAAAGCGGTGGTGGTTTCCATGCTGCTGACCTGGCTGTTATCCGCCGGCGTGGTGGTGGTGATCCTGATGTCACCGGTCTGGCTACAAAAGCACTACGGTTTTGCCCCGGCCATCACCCTGCAGGCCAACAGTATTGCCACCATTATGCTCTGCATCGGCTGTCTGCTGGCAGGGCTGGCGGCGGATCGTTTTGGCGCCAGCCGCACGTTCATCGTCGGCAGTTTGCTACTGGCGCTCTCCAGCTGGGCGTTCTATCACCTTTCCGGCAGCAGTCCACAGCAGCTGTTCCTGCTGTATGGCACGGTGGGATTATGCGTCGGGGTTGTGGGCGCCGTACCTTACGTCATGGTGCGCGCTTTCCCGGCGGAGGTTCGCTTTACCGGCATTTCCTTCTCATATAATGTCTCTTACGCCATTTTTGGCGGTCTGACGCCGATTGCCGTGACCATGCTGATGGGCGTTTCGCCGATGGCACCTGCATGGTACGTGCTGGCGCTTTCGCTGATGGGGCTGGGATTAGGGATCTGGCTGCGCCAGGGGATGAACCGTGATGTGGCTGCCGCCGGCGGGGAGTTGCAGCGCCTGCCTTAACGTTCTGCGAGCAATACCCTCGCCCGTCGGGACGAGGGTATTTTTATCAATGAGGTGCGCCGATCGGCAGTACGGTGCGACCAAACTGTTCGTTCAGTACTTCACCCATTGCCAGATAAATAGCGCTACCGCCGCAGACTAAACCAATCCAGCCCGCGATTTTTACGAGACCTTCATTATCTGCCAGGTGACCGATTGCCAGCAGCGCAAACAGAACGGTCAGGCTGAGGAACACGAATTGCAGCATTCGTGCGGCTTTCAGGGTACCGAAGAACATAAACAATGTGAAGACTCCCCACAGACCGAGATACATGCCGAGGAAGTGCGCATCAGGTGCTTCTGCCAGGCCCATTTTCGGCATGAGAAGAATAGCGACCAACGTCAGCCAGAAGGCACCGTAGGACGTAAAAGCGGTTAAACCAAAGGTATTGCCTTTTTTAAATTCCAGCAGGCCTGCGAAAATCTGCGCAATACCGCCGTAAAAAATGCCCATCGCCAGGATAGCTACATCAAACGCGAACAGGCCGCTATTTGCCAGATTAAGCAGAATAGTGGTCATGCCGAAGCCCATAAGGCCCAGCGGTGCCGGATTAGCCAACTTAGTGTTGCCCATAATTCCTCAGAATAATGATTAGAAAGGGAAGCATTACCCCGCCACTCGGTGACGGGGCGCGGCATCATAATGAGGCGCAGGGTAACTGTCTATGATCTGGCGGGGTATTTTTCGCCAATTTACGCTGGCGCGGATAAATGGCGATCGTTCGCTATCGGCAGCCGGGTGCGGAGGCGTCTGGCGGGACGCGTGTTATCGATAAAAGCCGCTTTTTTACCGGTTTATTCAGTCGGCCTTGTTTATTCGTCTCTTTACCCGGCAAGAAAGTGAAAAATTTTTTTGCTTGCCCCCTTGAGGAAGCGGTGGGCGACCCCATCTTGTAGTCAACCGCAGTGAATGAACCTGAAAAAAATGATGTCTGGGCAGTTGAAACCATAGGTTTCGCCCTTATTACAGGTTTACAACCACATGTTGATCGAATTTTTAGTGGAGACGTTTAGATGGGTAAAATTATTGGTATCGACCTGGGTACTACCAACTCTTGTGTAGCGATTATGGATGGCACTACTGCACGTGTGCTGGAGAACGCCGAAGGCGATCGCACCACGCCTTCTATCATTGCTTATACCCAGGATGGTGAAACTCTGGTTGGTCAGCCGGCTAAACGTCAGGCAGTGACAAACCCGCAAAACACCCTGTTTGCGATTAAACGCCTGATTGGTCGCCGCTTCCAGGACGAAGAAGTTCAGCGTGACGTATCCATCATGCCGTACAAAATCATCGGCGCCGACAACGGCGACGCATGGCTTGATGTGAAAGGTCAGAAAATGGCGCCGCCGCAGATTTCTGCTGAAGTGCTGAAAAAAATGAAGAAAACGGCTGAAGATTACCTGGGTGAGCCGGTAACTGAAGCGGTTATCACCGTACCTGCATACTTCAACGATGCTCAGCGTCAGGCAACGAAAGATGCCGGCCGTATCGCAGGTCTGGAAGTCAAACGTATCATCAACGAACCGACCGCCGCTGCACTGGCTTACGGTCTGGATAAAGAAGTCGGCAACCGTACTATCGCGGTTTACGACCTCGGTGGTGGTACCTTCGATATCTCTATTATCGAAATCGACGAAGTTGACGGCGAAAAAACCTTCGAAGTTCTGGCAACCAACGGTGATACCCACCTGGGTGGTGAAGACTTCGATAGCCGTATGATCAACTACCTCGTTGATGAGTTTAAGAAAGATCAGGGCATTGACCTGCGTAACGATCCGCTGGCCATGCAGCGTCTGAAAGAAGCGGCTGAAAAAGCGAAAATCGAGCTTTCTTCCGCTCAGCAGACCGACGTGAACCTGCCGTACATCACTGCAGATGCCACCGGTCCGAAACACATGAACATCAAAGTGACTCGTGCGAAACTGGAAAGCCTGGTTGAAGATCTGGTGAACCGTTCTATCGAGCCGCTGAAGGTTGCGCTGCAGGACGCGGGTCTGTCCGTGTCTGACATCCAGGACGTTATCCTGGTTGGTGGTCAGACTCGTATGCCAATGGTGCAGAAGAAAGTGGCTGAGTTCTTTGGTAAAGAGCCGCGTAAAGACGTTAACCCGGATGAAGCTGTGGCGATCGGTGCTGCGGTTCAGGGTGGTGTACTGACTGGTGAAGTCAAAGACGTTCTGCTGCTGGACGTTACCCCGCTGT
Organism: Klebsiella sp. X13; assembly: GCF_003323835.1. Classification (NCBI taxonomy): domain Bacteria; kingdom Pseudomonadati; phylum Pseudomonadota; class Gammaproteobacteria; order Enterobacterales; family Enterobacteriaceae; genus Klebsiella; species Klebsiella sp. X13. The sequence continues at coordinate 4,586,681 of NZ_CP030874.1, read as the reverse complement.
CGCTGGGTATCGAAACCATGGGCGGCGTGATGACTGCGCTGATCAACAAGAACACCACTATCCCGACCAAGCACAGCCAGGTGTTCTCTACTGCAGAAGACAACCAGTCTGCGGTAACCATCCACGTGATTCAGGGTGAGCGTAAACGCGCTTCCGATAACAAATCACTGGGTCAGTTCAACCTGGATGGGATTAACCCGGCACCGCGCGGTATGCCGCAGATCGAAGTCACCTTCGACATCGATGCTGATGGTATCCTGCACGTGTCCGCCAAAGACAAAAACAGCGGTAAAGAGCAGAAAATCACCATTAAGGCCTCTTCTGGTCTGAACGAAGAAGAAATTGCCAAAATGGTTCGTGATGCGGAAGCGAACGCTGAATCTGACCGTAAGTTCGAAGAACTGGTTCAGACCCGTAACCAGGGCGACCATCTGCTGCACAGCACGCGTAAGCAGGTTGAAGAAGCGGGCGACAAACTGCCGGCTGACGACAAAACTGCCATCGAGTCTGCGCTGACCGCGCTGGAAACTTCACTGAAAGGTGAAGACAAAGCGGACATTGAAGCGAAAATGCAGGCGCTGGCTCAGGCTTCCCAGAAGCTGATGGAAATTGCTCAGCAGCAACACGCTCAGCAGCAGGCTGGCGGTGCTGAAGCTTCTGAAAGCAACGCGAAAGACGACGATGTCGTTGACGCCGAGTTTGAAGAAGTGAAAGACAAAAAATAATCGCCCTTTGAACGGGTAAAACACTGGCACGGGCGAAGAGGTTTCCTCTCCGCCCGTGCACGCATGTTAAGGGGCTGAAAAACACCAATGGCAAAGCAAGATTATTACGAGATTTTGGGCGTTTCCAAAACAGCGGAAGAGCGTGAAATCAAAAAGGCTTACAAGCGCCTGGCCATGAAATACCACCCGGACCGTAACCAGGGTGATAAAGAAGCCGAAGCGAAGTTTAAAGAAATTAAAGAAGCGTATGAAATCCTGACTGATGACCAGAAGCGTGCGGCCTACGATCAGTACGGCCACGCCGCCTTTGAACAAGGTGGCATGGGCGGCGGCGGCGGTGGTTTTGGCGGCGGTGCCGATTTCAGCGATATCTTTGGCGACGTGTTTGGCGATATCTTCGGCGGCGGTCGTGGCCGTCAGCGTGCGGCGCGTGGCGCTGACCTGCGCTACAACATGGACCTGACGCTGGAAGAAGCCGTTCGCGGCGTGACTAAAGAGATTCGCATCCCGACGCTGGAAGAGTGTGACGTCTGCCACGGCAGCGGCGCGAAAGCCGGTAGCAAACCGCAAACCTGTCCAACCTGTCACGGTGCCGGTCAGGTGCAGATGCGCCAGGGCTTCTTCGCCGTTCAGCAAACCTGTCCGCATTGCCAGGGACGCGGTACGCTGATTAAGGATCCGTGCAACAAATGCCACGGTCACGGCCGTGTCGAGAAGACTAAAACCCTGTCGGTCAAAATCCCGGCTGGTGTTGATACCGGCGATCGTATTCGTCTTTCAGGCGAAGGCGAAGCGGGCGAGCACGGCGCTCCGGCTGGCGATCTGTACGTTCAGGTCCAGGTTAAGCAGCACGCTATCTTTGAGCGCGAAGGCAATAACCTGTACTGCGAAGTGCCGATCAACTTCACCATGGCTGCCCTCGGCGGCGAGATTGAAGTCCCGACGCTGGATGGCCGCGTCAATCTGAAGGTGCCTGGCGAAACGCAGACCGGTAAGCTATTCCGCATGCGTGGCAAAGGCGTGAAATCCGTACGCGGTGGCGCGCAGGGCGATCTGCTGTGCCGCGTGGTGGTTGAAACGCCGGTAGGGCTTAATGAAAAACAGAAACAGCTGCTGAAGGATCTTCAGGAAAGTTTTGGCGGCCCAACGGGTGAAAAAAACAGCCCGCGCTCCAAAAGTTTCTTTGATGGCGTGAAGAAATTCTTCGACGACCTGACGCGCTAATCTACTGCGATTCTGAAAAGCCACTTTATTGTTAAAGTGGCTTTTTTGTTTCCAGCCCGCTATCTGTTAATGATGGCTGAATCCCCCGGTCAGAGTCGCACTTTGCCGTCTGCCTTATATCGTAAAAATCGAGCTATAACGCAATAATAATCTTATTTTTTCGAAGTGTTATGGCGACTAGAATAGTTTCATCGATGAATTAGCCTTATAGAGAGAGTAAAAGTGAAACATCTGCAGCGTTTTTTCAGTAGCGATGCTTCAGGGGGCATTATCCTCATTTTTGCGGCCGCGTTGGCCATGCTGTTGGCTAATACTGACGCGACCAGCGGTATTTACCATTCCTTTCTGGAAACACCCGTTCAGCTGCGTGTTGGTGCGTTAGAAATCAATAAGAACATGCTGCTGTGGATTAACGATGCGCTGATGGCCGTCTTCTTCTTACTGATTGGCCTGGAAGTGAAGCGAGAGATGATTCAGGGGGCGCTGGCCAGCCGCCGTCAGGCCGTTTTCCCGGTCGTGGCTGCCTTAGGTGGGATGATTGTCCCGGCGCTGATCTACCTGGCGTTTAATGCTCAGGATCCGATTACCCGGGAGGGGTGGGCGATTCCGGCGGCGACCGATATCGCTTTTGCGCTGGGCGTGCTGGCGCTGCTGGGCAGTCGCGTACCGCCGGCGTTGAAAATCTTCCTGATGGCGCTGGCGATTATCGACGACCTGGGCGCCATTATCATCATTGCCCTGTTTTATACCAGTGACCTTTCCGTCCTGTCGCTGGGCGTGGCGGCTGGGGCGATTGCCGTGCTGGTCGCGCTCAATCTTTGCGGCGTCCGACGCACCGGTATCTATATCCTGGTCGGCGCGGTGCTATGGACTGCGGTCCTGAAGTCCGGGGTTCATGCGACGTTAGCCGGGGTGATCGTTGGCTTTATGATCCCGCTGAAGGAGCAGGGCGGTAAATCACCGGCTAAGCAGCTTGAGCATGTCCTGCATCCATGGGTGGCTTACCTGATTCTGCCGCTTTTCGCCTTCGCTAACGCAGGCGTCTCGCTGCAAGGGGTAACGATTGAAGGACTGACGTCACTGCTGCCGCTGGGGATTATTGCCGGGCTGTTTATCGGCAAACCGCTGGGTATCAGCCTGTTCTGCTGGCTGGCGTTAAAACTGAAATGGGCATCGCTGCCGGAAGGGACGACCTGCAAGCAGATTGTGGCGGTCGGCATTCTGTGCGGGATTGGCTTCACGATGTCGATTTTCATCGCCAGTCTGGCCTTCAGCAGCGTTAACCCTGGCTTAATCAACTGGGCCAAGCTGGGCATCCTGATTGGATCGGTCCTGTCGGCCGTGACCGGGTATATGATACTACGCAGGCGTATTGCGGATACCACGACGGCTTAACATTCGACGGGGAGCCTGTAAGGGCTCCCCTGGCATTATCAGGGAGAGAAACATGTCGCATATTAATTACAACCACCTGTATTACTTCTGGCACGTTTACAAAGAAGGTTCTGTTGTCGGCGCCGCGGAGGCTTTGTTTCTGACGCCGCAGACCATTACCGGGCAAATCAAAGCGCTCGAAGAGCGTTTGCAGGGGAAATTGTTTAAACGCAAGGGGCGGGGGCTGGAGCCGAGTGAACTGGGCGAGCTGGTATTCCGCTATGCGGACCGCATGTTCACGCTGAGCCAGGAGATGCTCGATATTGTGAACTACCGCAAAGAGTCTAACCTACTGTTCGATGTCGGCGTTGCCGATGCTTTGTCGAAACGATTGGTGAGCGGGGTGCTGGATGCGGCGGTAGTGGATAATGAACAGATTCATCTGCGTTGCTTTGAATCGACCCACGAAATGCTGCTTGAGCAGCTCAGCCAGCACAAGCTCGATATGATCATCTCAGACTGCCCCATCGATTCCACCCAGCAGGAAGGGCTGTTCTCCGTACGTATCGGCGAGTGCAGCGTGAGCTTCTGGTGTATGAACCCGCCGCCGGAAAAACCGTTCCCCGCCTGTCTGGAGGAGCGTCGTCTGCTGATCCCCGGTCGGCGCTCGATGCTGGGACGCAAGCTTCTGAACTGGTTCAACTCCCAGGGGCTGAAGGTCGAGATTCTCGGTGAGTTTGACGATGCGGCGCTGATGAAGGCGTTCGGTGCGGCGCATAATGCGATTTTTGTCGCGCCGACGCTTTACGCGCATGACTTCTATCAGGACGAGACGATTATTGAGATCGGACGGATGGAGAATGTGATGGAGGAGTATCACGCCATTTTTGCCGAAAGGATGATTCAGCATCCGGCGGTGCAACGGATTTGCAATCGCGACTATTCGTCACTCTTCACGACGCCGCAGCCGTAACTGACAGGCATAAAAAAACCCGCTTTCGCGGGTTTTTTTACAAAGCGATAACAAGCAGACGATTAAGCCAGTTTGTTGATCTGAGCGGTCAGGTTTGCTTTATGACGCGCAGCTTTGTTTTTGTGGATCAGACCTTTAGCAGCCTGACGGTCCACGATTGGTTGCATTTCGTTAAATGCTTTCAGTGCAGTAGCTTTGTCGCCAGCTTCGATAGCTGCGTATACTTTCTTGATGAAAGTACGCATCATAGAGCGACGGCTAGCGTTGTGCTTGCGGGCCTTTTCAGACTGAACGGCGCGCTTCTTAGCTGATTTGATATTAGCCAAGGTCCAACTCCCAAATGTGTTCTATATGGACAATTCAAAGGCCGAGGAATATGCCCGTTTAGCCTTCTTTTGTCAATGGATTTGTGCAAATAAGCGCCGCTTAAAACAACGACGCTTTATTACGTAGTGATGGCGCAAGATTCTACCAGCTTGTTGCTGGCGAATACAGCCTTTCCACCATAAAAATCGCTGGGCTCGGGTAGTTTTTGCCGCATTCCCGCGCTGAGTTGATGAATTCCCGGGATCTTTCGGTTAAGAGGTGCAATCGCTGGTTAACGTCGTCAGTTGTACAAGGTATACTCGGACGATTTTCACTGTTTTGAGCCAGACATGAAGCTGATACGCGGCATACATAATCTCAGTCAGGCGCCGCACGGGTGCGTGCTGACCATTGGTAATTTTGACGGTGTGCATCGCGGGCATCAGGCGCTGCTGCAGCGTTTGCGCGCCGAGGGCCGCCAGCGTGGTTTACCGGTGGTGGTGATGATTTTCGAACCACAGCCGCTGGAGCTGTTTGCCGCCGATAAGGCGCCCGCCCGTTTGACGCGTCTGCGGGAAAAGCTGAGCTATCTGGCTGAAAGCGGCGTCGACTATGTGCTGTGCGTGCGCTTTGACCGCCGCTTCGCCGCCCTGACCGCCCAGGATTTTATCAGCGAACTGCTGGTGCGCCGGTTAGGCGTGCAGTTCCTCGCTGTGGGGGATGATTTCCGCTTTGGCGCTGGTCGCCAGGGGGATTTCTTGTTATTACAGAAAGCCGGGGCGGAATATGGTTTTGACGTAACCAGCACCCAAACTTTCTGCGAAGGCGGCGTACGTATCAGCAGCACGGCGGTGCGCCAGGCGCTGGCGGATGACGACCTTGTGCAGGCGGAAAACCTGCTGGGTCATCCCTTTACGATCTCCGGACGCGTGGTCCACGGCGATGAGCTGGGGCGCACTATTGGTTTTCCGACGGCGAACTTACCGCTACGCCGTCAGGTTTCCCCGGTAAAAGGGGTCTATGCGGTGGAAGTAACAGGACTGGGCGACAAACCGCTGGTGGGCGTCGCCAACATTGGCACCCGTCCAACGGTTGCTGGCGTTCGCCAGCAGCTGGAAGTGCATTTGCTGGACGTTGTAATGGACCTTTATGGTCGCCATATAGACGTAATACTGCGTAAAAAAATACGTAACGAGCAGCGATTTGCGTCGCTTGATGAGCTGAAAGCGCAAATTGCACGTGATGAGTTAACGGCCCGCGAGTTCTTTGGGCTGGCCAGGCAGGCATAAGTCTGTTGGTGTTTATCAAACCGAAATACGGAACCGAGAATCTGATGAGTGACTATAAATCCACCCTGAATTTGCCGGAAACAGGGTTCCCGATGCGTGGCGATCTCGCCAAGCGCGAACCGGGAATGCTGGCGCGTTGGACCGATGATGACCTGTACGGCATCATCCGTGCAGCGAAAAAAGGCAAAAAAACCTTCATTCTGCATGATGGCCCTCCTTATGCGAATGGCAGCATTCATATTGGTCACTCGGTTAACAAGATTCTGAAAGACATTATCGTTAAGTCCAAAGGACTGACGGGCTATGACTCGCCTTACGTTCCAGGTTGGGACTGCCACGGTCTGCCGATCGAGCTGAAAGTGGAGCAGGAATATGGCAAGCCGGGTGAGAAATTCACCGCCGCTGAATTCCGCGCCAAGTGCCGCGAATATGCCGCGACCCAGGTTGACGGCCAGCGTAAAGACTTTATCCGCCTGGGCGTGCTGGGCGACTGGTCGCGTCCGTACCTGACCATGGACTTCAAAACCGAAGCCAACATCATCCGTGCGCTGGGTAAAATCATTGGCAACGGCCACCTGCACAAAGGCGCGAAGCCGGTGCACTGGTGCGTTGACTGCCGTTCTGCGCTGGCGGAAGCAGAAGTCGAGTATTACGACAAAACGTCTCCTTCTATCGACGTCGCGTTCCACGCGGTAGACAAAGCCGCGGTGCTGGCGAAATTCGGCGTTGCCGATGTTACCGGCCCGGTATCCCTGGTTATCTGGACCACCACCCCGTGGACCCTGCCTGCCAACCGCGCTATCTCCCTGTCGCCGGAATTCGACTATGCGCTGGTGCAGGTTGCAGGTCAGGCGCTGATCCTGGCGAAAGATCTGGTTGAAAGCGTGATGAAACGCGCGGGTATGGCGGATTACACCATCCTGGCGGCGGTGAAAGGTGATGAACTGGAGCTGATGCGCTTTAAGCATCCGTTCCTCGACTTCGATGTTCCGGCGATCCTCGGCGACCACGTTACCCTCGATGCGGGTACCGGTGCGGTGCATACCGCCGGCGGCCACGGTCCGGACGACTACACCATCAGCCAGAAATACGGTCTGGAAATTGCTAACCCGGTCGGCCCGGACGGTTCCTACCTGCCAGGGACCTGGCCGGCGCTGGACGGTATTAACGTCTTTAAAGCGAACGACATCATCGTCGAGATGCTGCGCGAAAGCGGCGCGCTGCTACACGTTGAGAAAATGCAGCACAGCTATCCATGCTGCTGGCGTCACAAGTCGCCGATCATCTTCCGTGCGACCCCACAGTGGTTCGTCAGCATGGATCAGAAAGGCCTGCGCGCGCAGTCGCTGAAAGAGATCAAAGGCGTGCAGTGGATCCCGGACTGGGGCCAGGCGCGTATCGAATCGATGGTGGCCAACCGTCCTGACTGGTGTATCTCCCGTCAGCGTACCTGGGGCGTGCCGATGTCTCTGTTTGTGCACAAAGAGACCCAGGAACTGCACCCGAACACCCTGGAACTGATGGAAGAAGTGGCGAAGCGCGTTGAGGTGGACGGTATTCAGGCGTGGTGGGATCTCGACTCCCGCGACATCCTCGGTGCCGATGCCGACAGCTACGAGAAAGTGCCGGATACTCTGGACGTATGGTTCGACTCCGGTTCTACCCACTCTTCCGTGGTTGACGTACGCCCGGAATTCTCCGGTCACGCCGCCGATATGTATCTGGAAGGTTCCGACCAGCATCGCGGCTGGTTCATGTCCTCGCTGATGATCTCCACGGCGATGAAGGGCAAAGCGCCGTACCGCCAGGTGCTGACGCACGGTTTCACCGTTGATGGTCAGGGACGTAAAATGTCCAAATCCATCGGTAACACCGTCTCTCCGCAGGATGTGATGAACAAGCTGGGCGCGGATATCCTGCGTCTGTGGGTCGCGTCGACCGATTACACCGGCGAAATGGCGGTCTCTGACGAGATCCTTAAACGCGCCGCCGACAGCTATCGTCGTATCCGTAACACCGCGCGCTTCCTGCTGGCGAACCTTAACGGTTTCGATCCGGTTAAAGACATGGTGAAACCGGAAGAGATGGTGGTGCTCGATCGTTGGGCGGTAGGCTGCGCGAAAGCGGCGCAGGAAGATATCCTGAAGGCCTATGAGTCTTACGACTTCCACGAAGTGGTGCAGCGCCTGATGCGCTTCTGCTCCATTGAGATGGGCTCGTTCTACCTCGACATCATCAAAGATCGCCAGTACACCGCGAAAGCGGACAGCGTGGCGCGTCGCAGCTGCCAGACCGCGCTGTTCCATATTGTGGAAGCGCTGGTTCGCTGGATGGCGCCGATCATGTCCTTCACCGCAGACGAAATCTGGGGCTACCTGCCGGGTTCCCGCGAAAAATACGTCTTCACCGGTGAGTGGTATGAAGGTCTGTTTGGCCTGGCCGACGACGAAGCGATGAACGACGGCTTCTGGGACGATCTGCTGCAGGTACGTGGTGAAGTCAATAAGGTCATCGAGCAGGCGCGTGCTGACAAGCGGGTGGGCGGTTCTCTGGAAGCGGCGGTCACGCTGTATGCCGATGCCGATCTGGCCGCGAAGCTGAACGCGCTGGGCAGCGAATTACGATTTGTCCTGTTGACCTCCGGGGCGACGGTTGCCGATCATGCACAGGCGCCGGCTGATGCCTGGCAGAGTGAACTGCTGAAAGGTCTGAAAGTCGTGCTGAGTAAAGCCGAAGGCGAGAAATGCCCACGCTGCTGGCACTACACCAGCGATGTCGGCAAGGTGGCGGAACACGCGGAAATCTGCGGTCGCTGTGTCAGCAACGTCGCCGGTGACGGCGAAAAACGTAAGTTTGCCTGATGAGTAAATCTGTCTGTTCAACGGGGCTACGCTGGCTTTGGGTCGTCGTAGCCGTGCTGATTATTGACCTGGGCAGTAAATTCCTGATCCTCCAGAACTTTGCTCTGGGGGATACGGTATCGCTGTTTCCGTCGCTTAATCTGCACTATGCGCGTAACTATGGCGCAGCTTTTAGTTTCCTTGCCGATAGCGGCGGCTGGCAGCGCTGGTTCTTTGCCGGCATTGCCATCGGTATCTGCGTGATTCTGGCGGTCTTGATGTATCGCTCAAAAGCCACGCAAAAGCTGAACAACATTGCCTACGCGCTGATTATTGGCGGTGCGCTGGGGAATTTGTTTGATCGGCTATGGCATGGTTTCGTCGTCGATATGATTGATTTCTACGTCGGGGACTGGCATTTCGCCACCTTCAACCTCGCTGATACCGCAATTTGTATCGGCGCAGCGCTGATTGTGCTGGAAGGCTTCCTGCCTTCTAAAGAGAAAAAAGCCGCATAAACATTGCCGGATGGCGCTGGCGCTTATCTGGCCTATAATGTACTGCGCTCCTTGTCGGCCCGGTAAGCGTAGCGCCACCGGGCAAACAGGCGGCTGAAATTTTAAAGAGCAAACCTGCATGTCTAAATCCGTACAGAGCAACAGCGCGATCCTCGTTCACTTCACGCTGAAACTGGATGATGGCTCAACGGCTGAATCCACCCGCAATAACGGCAAACCTGCCCTGTTTCGCCTTGGCGACACCTCCCTGTCTGAAGGTCTGGAACAACAGCTTCTTGGTCTGAAAGAGGGGGAGAAAAAGGTATTCTCGCTGGAGCCCGATGCTGCGTTTGGCATACCAAGCCCGGATCTTATCCAGTATTTTTCCCGCCGCGAATTTATCGATGCGGGCGAGCCGGAAATCGGCGCGATTATGCTCTTTACCGCAATGGATGGCAGCGAAATGCCCGGCGTGATTCGTGAAGTGAACGGCGATTCGATCACCGTGGATTTCAACCACCCGCTGGCCGGGCGCACCGTCCATTTTGATATTGAAGTGCTGGAAATCGATCCGGCGCTGGAGGAGTGAAATGCAGATCCTGTTGGCTAACCCGCGCGGCTTTTGCGCCGGCGTTGACCGCGCTATCAGCATTGTCGAAAACGCGCTGACGCTCTACGGCGCGCCGATCTATGTGCGTCATGAAGTGGTGCATAACCGCTATGTGGTCGATAGCCTGCGCAAGCGCGGCGCCATTTTTATCGAACAGATTAGCGAAGTGCCTGATGGCGCGATCCTGATTTTCTCCGCGCACGGCGTCTCTCAGGCGGTACGTAATGAAGCGAAAAACCGCGATCTGACGGTCTTTGACGCGACCTGTCCGCTGGTGACCAAAGTACATATGGAAGTCGCCCGCGCCAGCCGTCGCGGCGAAGAGTCGATCCTGATTGGCCATGCCGGTCACCCGGAAGTGGAAGGGACGATGGGCCAGTACAGCAACCCGGAAGGGGGAATGTATCTGGTGGAATCACCCGATGATGTCTGGACGCTGGATGTGAAAAACGACGCCCGGCTGTCGTTTATGACGCAGACTACCCTCTCGGTAGATGACACTTCGGATGTGATCGACGCGCTGCGCCAACGTTTCCCGAAAATCGTCGGGCCGCGTAAAGACGATATCTGTTACGCAACGACCAACCGTCAGGAAGCGGTTCGCGCGCTGGCGGAACAGGCCGATGTCGTGCTGGTGGTGGGGTCGAAAAACTCCTCTAACTCCAACCGCCTGGCGGAGCTCGCTCAGCGGATGGGGAAAGCAGCCTATCTGATTGACGACGCGACGGATATTCAGGAAGCGTGGGTCAAAGAGGCCGCGTGCGTTGGCGTGACCGCAGGCGCATCGGCCCCGGATATCCTGGTGCAGAACGTGATTGCGCGTCTGCAGGCGCTGGGCGGTGGAGAAGCCGTCCCGCTGGAAGGGCGTGAAGAGAATATCGTTTTCGAAGTACCGAAAGAGCTGCGGGTTGATGTCCGTGAAGTAGACTAAGTTCTTTCGCCGGCGGATGTGAGAAGATGCCAGACTTAACGTCTGGCATTTTTTTTGGGAGAAACGATGCGCTTACCGATCATTCTTGATACCGATCCCGGCATTGACGACGCGGCGGCGATCGCCGCCGCGCTATTCGCCCCCGAGCTCGATCTGCAGCTGATGACGACGGTGGCGGGGAACGTGTCGGTGGAAAAAACCACGCGTAACGCCCTGCAGCTGCTGCATTTCTGGCAGGCGAAGGTTCCTCTGGCTCAGGGAGCGTCGATGCCGCTCTTGCGCCCGCTGCGCGATGCGGCCTCCGTGCACGGCGAGTCCGGCATGGAAGGGTATGATTTTGTCGAGCATGACTGTCAGCCATTGCCGAAACCGGCCTTTCAGGCCATTCGCGATGCGCTGATGCATGCTCAGGAGCCGATTACGCTGGTGGCGATTGGTCCGTTGACCAATATTGCGCTGCTCCTGACGCAGTACCCGGAATGTCGCTTTAATATTCGCCGGCTGGTGATCATGGGCGGTTCCGCCGGGCGCGGTAACTTTACGCCTAATGCGGAGTTCAATATTGCTATCGATCCGGAAGCCGCGGCCAGCGTATTTCGCAGCGGTCTGGAGACCGTGATGTGCGGGCTCGACGTGACGAACCGGGCAATGCTGACGCCGGAGTACCTTGCCACGCTGCCCGCGTTGAACAAGACCGGAAAGATGCTCCACGCGCTGTTCAGCCATTATCGCAGCGGCAGCATGAGCAGCGGGCTGCGCATGCATGACCTGTGCGCCATTGCCTGGCTGGTGCGCCCTGAACTGTTTACCCTGCAACCGTGCTTTGTGGCGGTGGAAACGCAGGGGACCTGGACATCCGGCACCACCGTCGTCGATATCGAAGGGCGACTGGGGCAGCCGGCGAACGCGAACGTTGCGCTGGCGCTGGATGTGGACGGTTTTCAGCGCTGGGTGGCGGAAGTGTTGGCCCTGGCGCCGTAAGCAGCCAGACGACCGTCAATTTTCTCGCTCAGAAAATCAATCATGGCCCGCATTCTGGCGGGCATATGTTTATTGCCCGACCACAGCAACCACAGCTGTCCGGTATAGCTACTGATAAACTCCCATTCTGCCAGAACCTGGACGATATCGCCCCGGGCCAGCGCGTCGCGGGCGGTAAACAGCGGCAGGCTGCCGATACCTAAATGCTGCTGCACCGCATCAAGGCGCACGGCAGTATGGTTGGCGGCGTAGCGTCCGTGAGTCTGGATAGTTTCCGTTTTACCCGCCCGTCGGAATTTCCAACGTGAGTCGGCCGGCGTTTCGCCCAGGCTGATGCAGCTGTGAGCGCGCAGCTCCGCCGGCGTTTGCGGCGTGCCATGCTGCTGCAAATAATCCGGTGTGGCGCAGATCACGTGGGTCACCGGCATCAGCGGCTTGCCGTGTAGCCCGGGAGAGGGGGTGTGGGTAATCCGCAGCGCCAGATCAATACCATCATCAATCAGATCCAGATAGCGGTCCTCAAGCCGCAGACAGACGTCCACGCCGGGGTAGCGGGTGAGAAACTCCGTCATTAACGGATGAATCACAAACCGCCCGACGGCCTTCGGCACGCTGAGCGTCAGTTTGCCCTGCGCCACTTCCTGCGCACTGCTGGCGGAATTCATCGCCTGGCGAGCCGATTCCAGCATCTCCTGTGCGTGCGCATACACCGTTTTCCCGGCATCGCTCAGGCGTAATTTACGCGTGCTGCGGTGCAGCAGCTTACAGCCCATTTGCTGTTCCAGCCGCGAGACGCTGCGGCTGATCGCCGAAGGCGTTGCTCCGGAAATACGGGCGACGGCAGAAAAACTGCCCTGATCGACAATTTGCACGAACAGGGCAAGGTCGGGGAGTAAATTGAGATTCATTTGTGCTCTTGAGGCAAAAGTGCATTGATGAATGACGGGATTATCGTCATGGATAATATCAATATACTGTCCTGACTGAGAGGAGGACAACCATGACTGAACGTCTTTATTACACCTGCGATGAGACCGAGATGCGAGCTCTGGTCGTGAGTTGCCAGAGTGAGGCCGATGGCCGTTACGCTATTGAGCTGAACCAGACCTTGTTTCACCCGCAGGGCGGCGGGCAGCCGGCCGATCGCGGCTGGATTGGCGGTATTGCTGTTGAAGGCGTGGTGGCGCGAGGCGACAGCGTCCTGCACATTGTCGCGCAACCGCTGCCGCCTGGAGAGGTGGAGATTCGGGTGGATGAGGCTGCCAGGCGTCTGCACTCGCGGCTGCACTCAGCGGGACATCTGATAGGCCTGGCGGGCGAGCGGGCCGGCTGGCGCCCGGTCAAGGCGCACCACTGGCCCGGAGAAGGGCGGATAACGTTCACCGCTATCGGGTCCGCCATCGTGCCGGAGGCCAGTGCACTGCTGGCGACGATCGCGGGCTGGCAGGCGGAAAATCTGCCGCGGCATCTGACTTTTGAGGATGGGCGGCGTCAGGTCGGATTTGGATCATTACCGGCCTATCCCTGCGGCGGAACGCATGTTGCCAGCCTGTCTGAACTGGGGATGGTGACGATTAGCCAGGTAAAAATCAAAAAAGGTCAGCTGATCGTGAGTTATACGCTGGAGTGAGCGGCGACGCTGGCGGATTTTTGTGTGATATCAGTTGCAAAGTCGCCCGACTCATCTGAGGTTAATCGATTAATCTGCTAATCTTATTCTGTTGTTCTCCTCGGGCCGGAGACAAATATGAATCCTTCCTTTATTCAGCCACCGCAGGTGGTCTGGGCCAGCGGCGCACTTGCCGATGGCCCGTTGTTACGTAAATCAACGCGCATTGCGGATCTTGCGCAGGTGTTCGCCGATGAGCGCGCGCGTCAGGGAATGGTGGGCGAGCTGGTCGTTTATGATGTGGAAATGCTTGATACCTCTTCAGCGGAAGGGGCGCTGTATACCGGCGTCACCCATCTTTATCCCGGAAAAGTGGGCAACGAGTATTTTATGACCCGCGGGCATTTTCATGCCCGTCGTGAACAAGGCGAAGTCTACTTTGGTCTGCGGGGAAGTGGTCTACTGCTCCTGCAAGATGAGCAAGGGCAAGCGCGCTTTGAGCAGGTTTTTGCCGGGTCAGTACATATTATTCCTGGGTTCACCGCGCACAGGCTGATTAATACCGGGGGCGATACGCTTTCCGCGCTGGCGGTCTGGCCCGGCGTCGCGGGGCACGATTACGCAGCGCTGGCAAACGGCTTTGCGCTGCGGGTCTTTGAAGAGCATCGGACTCTCCAGGTAAAGGCGGTGCAGAATGACGAAATCTGACTGTTGTTACGGGCTGGATATGGCGATTCATCATCAACCGCTGGGTTTTAGCTACGGCAATGATGTCACCGGGCCGATGCCGGAAATCCGTCGTCTCGATCAGATTCGCGCTTCGCTGCGCGATCCCCACTGCGAAGGGCCGGAGGAGGTGTATGCCATCGCCATGGATGTGGCGCGGATGCAGGATCGTGAAGAGCTGAAAAAACGGATGCTGCTGTTTGGCGTGGTGACCTATGCCGCCGGACGACTGGGGGATGAACCGGTTCGCAGTCAGGGACATGTCCATCGCATCAGCCAGCACAGCGGCTGGTCGCCGCCGGAGCTGTATGAAATCTGGCAGGGGAAAGCCATTATCTACATGCAAGAGTATGTGGAGGACGACCCCGGTCGCTGCTTTGCGGTCATCGCCGGGCCGGGAGAAAAGGTACTGGTGCCGCCCGGCTGGGGCCATGCCACCATTTCGGCGAGCCCGGATGAACCCTTAACTTTTGGCGCATGGTGCGATCGCGAGTACGGTTTTGAATATGATGCCGTGCGCGCCCGAAAAGGGCTGGCCTGGTATCCGCTGCTGCAGGATGAACAGATTATCTGGTTGCATAATTCGCACTATATTCCCGGGCGCTTACAGGCTATTACCCCCCGGCAGTATACGGAGTTTGGCATTACCTCCGCGCCAGTTTATCAGCAGTTTATTGACGATCCTGCCCGCTTCCAGTTTATCTCCCGCCCGGATAAGACAGCGGAATTATGGCGGAATTTCCATCCATAGCAAAACCGGGGCATGCCCTAATGCCGATCGTTTAAGGGGCGGCTGACCGATCCGGCAGAGGTGTAAGAATCAGCCATCTCAAAGAGATTGCCGATTTTTTATGGGCGCTGTCAGGTTTTCAACATATCTGCAGGAGTTTCTGTCCCGTCGTTCGCACAAACCACCGTTTACCGGCATTGCGCTGGCCTGCGATAAACCCAAAAAATGCGGGTCACCTTTAAGTGACCCGCATTAGGGCATCGCCCCGGTTTTTTGACGTTGGGCGGATATTCACGCTATCCGCTGCGTTTGTCCCGGCCCGCGCGACGCGACCGGGACATTTTCACAACACCATCCGATATCAGCCGGCAAACAGACCGCTCACCACGCCGAGTGCGGCCAGTACCAGCAGCAGCACCATCGCTTTTACCGGTGAAACCCCGCGTTTGGCCATCAAATACCACGTCCCCAGCACCACCACAAGCGGCAGCAGCTGCGGGAAGATGCCATCCAGCATCTGCTGAACGTGAATATTGACCCCGTCTTTGGTGACGAATTCCAGCCCGGTTCCGAGTTTAACGTAGCTTGCCGCAACGCCACCCATGACGAAAACGCCCAGCAACGACAAGGCTTCACGCAGGCGGGTAGACTTACTGCTGACCAGCATCTCTACCGATCCGGAACCCATTTTGTAGCCTTTGAGAAACAGAAACCAGGAGCCGGGAATAATGATGCCCAGCCAGGCGACGGTATAGAACAGCGGCCCGAGAATACTGCCACCGGCCGCCAGCGCCATACCGATACTCAGCAAAATCGGGATAAGCATGCCGGGGATCATTGAATCACCGATCCCGGCGATCGGCCCCATCAGGCCGACTTTCAGGGTGTTGATCGTTTCACCATCGATCGGTTCGCCGTTGGCTTTTTTCTCCTCCAGCCCCAGCGCCATACCGTTGACGATCGCGCCGATCTGCGGCTCGGTGTTATAGAACGATGCGTGACGGCGCAGCATTTCGGTGCGCTGGGCGGCATCGGGATAGAGTTTTTTCGCCACCGGCAGCATGCTCAGGCAAAAGCCGAAGGATTCCAGGCGTTCAAAGCTCATTGAAGAGAGGTTGTGCATCATCCACGCGCGCCAGCAGCGGCGCAGGTCTTTGCGGGTCAGGGTACGTTCTTCCATCAGAATTCATCCTCATCATCGACGACCGGTTTTGCGCCAGTGCTCTGCTGCGGCTCCGGTTTGTAGTTGTAATGGATTAACGCCAGCAGCGAGCCCACGATCACCAGCGCGACCATATTGAGCTTTAAAAAGACGATGCAGACGAAACCGACGAGAAAATAGATCAGCATGGTGTAGTTTTTGATGATCTGTTTGAGCAGGATAGCGATCCCCACCGCAGGCAGAATGCCGCCCAGCACGTTCATCGTCGACAGAATGATTTTGGGCAAACTGTCCATAAAACTACTGATGTACTGCGCACCGAAATAGACGGCGATAAAAGTCGGTACGAAGCGTAAAACGAAGTTCGTCGCCTGGGGCCAGATGGCGCTGTTGAGATAAATTCCGCGTTCGTCGCCACGATCCAGCGCAACATCGGCCCGATGGTTCCAGAAAGAGTTCAGTACCATCATGGCGTTAAACAGAATGGTTCCGGCGATACCGATGGTGGCCGCCAGCGCCACCGCTACTTCCGGTCCTTTCCCTGACAGGATCCCGAGGGCGATGGCCGGGTAAGCGACAAAGTTAAGGTCGGCCGGCATCGACCCGCCCGGTGTCACCATGGCGATATAGACGGCCTGGACCGCCACGCCGATCATAATGCCGGTTTTGACATCGCCGAGAATAAGCCCGACCAGCATGCCGGAAACCAGCGGCCGGGTGATCAGATACCAGCCGCCGGTCAGCCCCAAAAGCCAGGGGCTACTGAGGGCGCCCAGATAGCAAAGAAAGCCTATCAATGTCGCTTCGATAATCATCATCCGCTCCTTATTTCAGCTTCTGCCGGGCGTCCTGCCAGCTGTAACAGCCGGCATCCGGGACCAGGCGGAATTCAACAAGATGTCCGTGCTGCACCAGCCAGTCAAAGGCGGCTATCTCCTCCGCGTTGACCGATTGGTTCGGGCCAATGGTTCGGGTATCGGCGCGGGCGCTCATTGGGCCAACGTTAATTTTGCCGTTGGCATTTTTCAGGCTGATACCGGCTGCTTCGATGCGCTGGAGCGTGACGGGGGATTTGCCGATCACGAAGTAACGCTTATCGCTGGCGATCACTTTGGGCAATTTTTCGATAGCTGTCGCGGTGTCGAACAGCCAGACTTTGGTGTCCTGAACCGCGCCTTTCATCACGGATGAGAGCAGCGGATCGGCCGCGACGGCATCGTCAATGGCGACGATGCCGTCGCAGGGCAGCTCTTTGGCCCAGCGTGTCACGAGCTGCCCATGAATAACGCGGTCGTCGATACGTACAAAAGAGATACTCATAGCGGTTTCCTTTAAAAATCATCGGACTGAACGGATATCGTCGGGGCAGCCATGACCAGTGTCGGTACGGTTAACGCCAGCAGCTGTGCGGCAGCATCGTGCACATCCGTTAAATGGTGAACCTCGTCGCTTTGCAGCAGCATCGGAAAATTGACCCCCGCCACGACGGCGACCGGGGGGATCGTCTGAGAGGAAAACGCGTGCTGGCAGGCGATGTTCCACGGCGTACCGCTTTGCATATCGCACAGCACCAGCACGCCATCGGCGTTTTGTCCGGCGCTGGCCAGCGTGCGGGCGAAATCCTCTCTGAAGCCTTCAATGCCGGCCTGCTCGCCGAGCGTCACGGCGAAGACATGAGGTAATTCGCCGTAAACCATGCGGCCGCTTGCAAGCAGGGCGTTCGCCAGCGGGCCGTGGGTGGCAACAATAACGTTGATCATGCGCTTATCCTCTTACCCAGGCTTTAATGGTGGCGAGCGGCTGTCCTGAGCCTTTGCCCGACGGTGAAATGCGATACTCGCCCACTGCGGCGGGAATAATAAAGGTCTCGGCATAGTGGACGACGAAAGGCGCGAAGGCGCCGCTCGGGCTGTCGACGATGGCCTCATCACCTTCGACCAGGTTGAGAACGTTCACTCCACCCTGAGTATGATGAGTGACCGGCGCGGTGAACCAGTGGCGGCGGGTTTCGATAAATTCACGCTCGTGCATCCCGGTTCGTTCTTCACGCCAGCCTTCGCCTTCGGCTACGGGTTCGACCTGGTTTACCAGGTTGTCGGCAACCCAGCGGGTGTCACGCTGCCAGTCGATAACCTGCTCCCCGTGTTCCAGATGGACGGGGCGCGGCAGACCATCTAAACCTAAACGCCCCCAGTCCCACAGCTTGAAAGTAAAAATGTACGGCGTGGCGCTGATTTCGAGGACCATCGTGCCGCTGCCCGAACAGTGAACCGTGCCGGCAGGGATCAGGAAGTGATCGTGCTTGCGTGCCGGGATCTGGTTAACAAAGCGGGCATCGTCGAAGGTTTTCTCCCCGCGCGCGGCGGCCTTGAGATCGTCCAGCATCGCCTGCGGCTCGATTCCGGTTTTGGTTCCGAGATAGACCACCGCGTGCGGTTGCGCTTCGAGAATGTAATAGCTTTCATCCTGGGTATAGTGCATCCCAAACTGTTGCTGGATGTACTCGGTGACGGGATGAACCTGGAAGCTCAGGTTCTGGCCGCCGATAGTGTCGAGAAAATCAAAGCGGATGGGAAATTCAGCGCCAAACCGGGCGTGAACCTTCTCACCCAGCAGCGCGCGAGGGTGAAGTAAAACCAGGTTTTGTGAGGGGATCTCGATCCGCACCTGACCAAAGCGCAGTAACAGGCTGTTTTCCTCGGGCACGCAATCAAAACACCATGCGTAATTGGGCGCGGAGGGATCGAGATCGAATTGCTGTTTCATCCACTGACCGCCCCAGACGCCGGGATCGAAGAACGGGGCCACGCGGAACGGACGGGTGGTGGTTTGCCGGAGGCCGGCGCGTAGCGCTTCGCCGCTGACCAGCGTCGGCGCCTCTTTTTGCGTGGTATCAAGCAGATAGTCGGCGCGTTTGAGCAGCGGCGTTTTGTGGCGATCGAAGACGCGCCATTCGATAAAAAAGGCGCGCTTATAGCGACGGAGGATGTCCTCGTCCTGGTTGTCCGCCCCCCAGTTTCCGAGGCCGTCATGGCGCATGCGCTGCTGAATTTCCCAGCGCGGCATATCGGCATAGACCAGCACATCGCCCGGATGAACGAGCGCGGCGCCGGGACCATAAATAACGATGAGGCCTTCGGTCACGGCATCGACCTGCTGACGCAACTGATGTAACTTGTCGGCGTTAAAAAACTCCTCCAGGTGATGACAGGAGAGGACCCCGAAAACACGGTCATCGGTCAGGTTACGCGCCAGCAAATCGTGGAGCGCCTGCTGATCGCGGCGGGCGGATTCGACGTTCAGCACCCGCGTCGCGTTCAGTGACGGCAGCAGACGCTGCTCCAGTTCGTCAAGCCGGACGCCGGGATAGCAGTCCACAACCAGTACGGTTCTGGAGGAGGCTGAAGCCCTGAGGTTAAGCGTCGCTTCGATGGATTCCCAGCCCTGCCAGGCCTGGTCGTCATAACCCTGAACCGTAACTTCAGGGAATTTATCATAGGTCGTTTGCATTATCTGTCTCCGTATTGGCTAAATGAAGATTAATCGATTAACCTTGTTTTGACAGTATGGTTAACGCGATTAACCCGCCATAATGAGCAAGTAAAGCGGCAAGGTGAGCGTTATTGTGAGTCCTGTCACAAGGAAAAATGCAATTTTTAGGTTATTCGATTAACCTTCGCTAAACGAACGGGAGAGATCATGACAACAGTGACGCTGGCACAGGTGGCTGAACGGGCAGGGGTATCCACGGCCACCGTTTCGATGGTGTTGCGTAACCGCGGGCGGATTTCGCAGGCTACGCGCGAACGTGTGCTGAAGGCGCTGGATGAAACTGGCTATGTCTACAATCAGACCGCCGCCAATCTGCGTAATCGCAGCAGCAACCAGGTTGGGCTGCTGCTGCATGACATCACCAACCCGTTTTACGGTGAGATGACGGCAGGCTTAAGCCATGAAATGGAGCGGCATGATTTGCTGTTATTTCTGGCCAACAGCGAAGAGTCAGGCGAGCGGCAGCAAAAGTTTGTCGACTCGCTGATGCGCAATAGCGCCTGCGGCATGGTGCTGTGCGCGGCGCGGGAAACTCCGGCCTCATTTTTTGAGGCGCTGAAAAGACGCAATATTCCCGCCATTATGGTGGTGCGCCCGCTCAGCGATCCGGATTTTGATTTTGTCGGGACCGATAACTTTCTCGGCACGCAGATGGCCACGGCACACTTGCTGAAAATGGGGCACCGACAGATTGCCTTTATCGGCGGTAGCCTGAGTTCCGGTACCCGCGCACAGCGTATTGGCGGGTTCACCAGCACGCTCCTGGAGAGCGGGATCTCGCCGCGTCCGGAGTGGATCGTCACGGCTCAGGCCAGCCAGATCGACGGCGCGAAAGTGGCCGAAGCGCTGCTGACCCGCTATCCGCAAATCACGGCCGCAGTTTGTTACCAGGATATTGTTGCGCTGGGCGTGATGCAGGCGCTGCGTAAAACCGGACGTGAGCCGGGCCGTGATTTTGCGCTGGTGGGATTTGACGATATTACCGAAGCCGCGCTGGTTCAGCCGGCGTTGACGACCGTTTCGGTGGCAGCGAAGGAGATTGGCCGCAAAGCCGGCGAGCTGCTGTATAGCCGTATTCAGGGCAATGATGAACCGCCGAAGCGCATTATTTTGCCGCCGGCGCTGGTGGTTCGCGAATCCTGCGGTTTTCGGCACAGGATTAACGCTCCGGACGAGTGAGAAACGATGCCGGCGTATAGTTTTTACTGATATCGAACGCCGTTTGTCATAAATTTCTAATTATCGGTGTTTTACAGTAGCGGCTCATCGACGGGCTGGTTAATCTGGAAACAATTTACGTTAAGTTAACAAAAGAGAATAGCTATGCATGATGCACAAATCCGCGTGGCCATCGCAGGCGCGGGCGGCCGGATGGGACGCCAGTTAATTCAGGCAGTACAGCAGATGGACGGCGTGGCGCTGGGCGCTGCGTTGGAGCGCGAAGGTTCTTCCCTCCTTGGGAGCGATGCCGGTGAACTGGCCGGGGCCGGTAAAGCGGGTGTCGCGGTGCAAAGCAGTCTTGCGGCGGTCAAAGATGATTTTGATGTGCTAATCGATTTCACCCGTCCGGAAGGTACGTTAAACCACCTTGCTTTCTGCCGCGAACACGGCAAAGGGATGGTGATTGGTACCACCGGTTTTGATGAGGCCGGGAAACAGGCCATTCGCGATGCGGCGCAGGATATTGCCATCGTTTTCGCGGCCAACTTCAGCGTCGGCGTCAACGTGCTGTTAAAGCTGCTGGAGAAAGCGGCGAAGGTGATGGGCGACTACACCGATATCGAAATTATTGAAGCGCACCACCGCCACAAAGTGGACGCACCGTCGGGCACCGCACTGGCGATGGGCGAGGCGATTGCCGGCGCGCTGAACAAAGATCTGAAGGATTGCGCGGTCTGCAGCCGTGAAGGGCATACCGGCGAACGCGTCCCTGGGACCATCGGCTTTGCCACCGTGCGCGCCGGGGATATCGTTGGCGAGCATACCGCTATGTTTGCCGATATTGGTGAGCGTATTGAAATCAGCCACAAGGCATCCAGCCGGATGACTTTTGCCAATGGTGCCGTTCGTTCCGCATTGTGGTTAAAAGATAAGAAATCAGGCCTTTTCGATATGCGTGACGTGCTTGATCTCAATGCTTTATAAGGTTTATTACCCATCGTGATGTGGTTATTGCATTCAATATGTAATTGATTGCAAAGGGCAATATTTTATTGCCCTTTTTATTTTTTGCTTCTTCATCAATAAAAGATGATGAAGTGGCTATAATATTAACTTATCCATTCGTTTTTTGTTGTGTTATTGTAAATTTTGACCATCTGGTCTACTTTTTTGCTCTTGCACGCTCTGTTTTGCAATCTTCCAGGTCCGCAAGCGTTTTCTCTGCATAGTTTGTTGATCTTTTTGCCTGCTAACGCAGTGCTGAGAGGTCAGTGACGTGAAAAGAGATAAAAAATATCGGCTTTAAGTTGACTTTTACCCGACATCTCTCCAGAATGCCGCCGTTTGCCAGAAATCCATAGGTAAGCAAATTTGCATTGATTCATGTCATGCACATGCATTAATATGCAAATAAAGTGAGTGAATATTCTCTGGAGGGTGTTTTGATTAAGTCAGCGCTATTGGTTCTGGAAGACGGAACCCAGTTTCACGGTCGGGCCATCGGGGCAACGGGCACGGCGGTTGGGGAAGTCGTTTTCAATACTTCAATGACCGGTTATCAAGAAATCCTCACTGATCCTTCCTATTCCCGCCAAATTGTCACTCTTACTTATCCCCATATTGGTAATGTCGGCACCAACGCCGCCGATGAAGAATCTTCTCAGGTACATGCGCAGGGTCTGGTCATTCGCGACCTGCCGCTGATTGCCAGCAACTTCCGCAATACCGAAGACCTCTCTTCTTACCTCAAGCGCCATAACATCGTGGCGATTGCCGATATCGATACCCGTAAGCTGACGCGTTTGCTGCGTGAAAAAGGCGCACAGAACGGCTGCATCATCGTGGGTGATAACCTGGATGCGCAGCTGGCGCTGGAAAAAGCCAAAGCGTTCCCGGGCCTGAACGGCATGGACCTGGCGAAAGAAGTCACCACTTCAGAAACCTACAGCTGGACGCAAGGAAGCTGGACGCTGGCGGGCGACCTGCCGGAAGCGAAAGCGGAAAGCGAGCTGCCGTTCCACGTTGTAGCCTACGATTTTGGCGCCAAACGCAACATCCTGCGCATGCTGGTTGACCGCGGCTGCCGTCTGACGGTTGTGCCGGCGAAAACCTCTGCCGAAGAGGTGCTGAAGATGAATCCGGACGGTATCTTCCTGTCCAACGGCCCTGGCGACCCGGCGCCGTGCGATTACGCCATTGCCGCGATTGAGAAATTCCTCGAGACCGATATTCCGGTATTCGGCATCTGCCTCGGCCATCAGCTGCTGGCGCTGGCGAGCGGTGCGAAGACCGTTAAGATGAAGTTCGGCCACCACGGCGGCAACCACCCGGTTAAAGATATCGATAATAATGTGGTGATGATTACCGCCCAGAACCACGGTTTTGCGGTAGACGAAGCCTCCATGCCGTCTAACCTGCGCGTGACCCACAAGTCGCTGTTCGACGGAACGCTGCAGGGCATCCACCGCACTGACAAACCGGCGTTTAGCTTCCAGGGCCACCCGGAAGCGAGCCCAGGCCCGCACGATGCCGCGCCGTTGTTCGACCATTTTATTGCATTAATTGAGCAGTACCGCCAGTCCGCGAAATAATCAGGAGAAAAGAGCCATGCCAAAACGTACAGACATAAAAAGCATCCTGATTCTTGGCGCTGGCCCGATCGTTATCGGCCAGGCTTGCGAATTTGACTACTCTGGCGCCCAGGCCTGTAAGGCCCTGCGTGAAGAAGGTTACCGTGTCATTCTGGTGAACTCCAACCCGGCCACCATCATGACCGACCCGGAAATGGCCGATGCGACCTATATTGAGCCGATCCACTGGGAAGTGGTGCGCAAAATTATCGAAAAAGAGCGTCCGGATGCGGTACTGCCGACTATGGGCGGCCAGACGGCGCTGAACTGCGCGCTGGAGCTGGAACGTCAGGGCGTGCTGGCCGAATTCGGCGTCACCATGATCGGCGCCACCGCCGACGCGATTGATAAAGCGGAAGACCGCCGTCGCTTCGATGTGGCAATGAAGAAAATCGGTCTGGATACCGCACGTTCCGGTATTGCGCACACCATGGAAGAAGCGCTGGCGGTGGCCGCTGACGTGGGCTACCCGTGTATCATCCGTCCCTCCTTCACTATGGGCGGCACCGGCGGCGGTATCGCTTACAACCGTGAAGAGTTCGAAGAAATTTGTGCCCGCGGGCTGGATCTCTCTCCGACCAACGAACTGCTGATTGATGAATCGCTGATCGGCTGGAAAGAGTACGAGATGGAAGTGGTGCGCGATAAGAACGACAACTGCATCATCGTCTGCTCCATCGAAAACTTCGACGCCATGGGCATCCATACCGGTGACTCCATCACGGTCGCCCCGGCGCAAACCCTGACCGATAAAGAATATCAGGTGATGCGTAATGCATCGATGGCGGTGCTGCGCGAAATTGGCGTCGAAACCGGCGGCTCTAACGTGCAGTTTTCCGTTAACCCGAAAGACGGCCGCCTGATTGTTATCGAAATGAACCCGCGCGTATCACGCTCCTCCGCGCTGGCATCCAAAGCGACCGGTTTCCCGATTGCCAAAGTGGCGGCCAAACTGGCGGTCGGCTACACCCTGGATGAGCTGATGAACGACATCACCGGCGGCCGTACGCCGGCCTCGTTCGAACCGTCCATCGACTATGTCGTGACCAAGATTCCCCGCTTCAACTTTGAAAAATTCGTTGGCGCTAATGACCGCCTGACCACCCAGATGAAATCCGTGGGTGAAGTGATGGCGATTGGCCGCACCCAGCAGGAATCCCTGCAGAAAGCGCTGCGCGGCCTGGAAGTAGGGGCCACCGGTTTCGACCCGAAAGTCAGCCTCGACGACCCGGAAGCGCTGACCAAAATTCGCCGTGAGCTGAAAGATGCCGGCGCCGAGCGTATCTGGTACATCGCCGATGCGTTCCGCGCGGGGCTGTCCGTGGACGGCGTCTTCAACCTGACCAACATCGACCGCTGGTTCCTGGTACAAATTGAAGAGCTGGTACGTCTGGAAGAGAAAGTGGCTGACCTTGGCATCACCGGTCTGACGCCTGACTTCCTGCGTCAGCTGAAGCGTAAAGGCTTTGCCGATGCTCGTCTGGCAAAACTGGCCGGCGTTCGTGAAGGTGAAATCCGTAAGCTGCGTGACCAGTACGACCTGCACCCGGTCTACAAGCGCGTGGATACCTGCGCGGCGGAATTCGCCACCGATACCGCCTACATGTACTCCACCTATGAAGACGAATGTGAAGCGAACCCGTCCGTTGACCGCGATAAAATCATGGTCCTTGGCGGCGGCCCGAACCGTATCGGTCAGGGTATCGAATTTGACTACTGCTGCGTACATGCTTCACTGGCGCTGCGTGAAGATGGTTACGAGACCATTATGGTTAACTGTAACCCGGAAACCGTGTCTACCGACTACGACACCTCCGACCGTCTGTACTTTGAGCCGGTGACGCTGGAAGACGTGCTGGAAATCGTGCGTATCGAGAAGCCGAAGGGCGTTATCGTCCAGTACGGCGGCCAGACGCCGCTGAAACTGGCGCGTGCGCTGGAAGCGGCCGGCGTACCGGTTATCGGAACCAGCCCGGATGCGATTGACCGTGCCGAAGACCGTGAACGTTTCCAGCAGGCGGTTGACCGTCTGAAGCTGAAACAGCCGGCGAACGCCACCGTGACCACCATTGAGATGGCCGTTGAGAAGGCGAAAGAGATTGGCTACCCGCTGGTGGTGCGTCCGTCCTACGTCCTGGGCGGTCGGGCGATGGAAATCGTCTACGACGAAGCCGACCTGAAGCGCTACTTCCAGACCGCGGTCAGCGTCTCGAACGACGCGCCGGTTCTGCTGGACCGCTTCCTTGACGATGCGGTCGAAGTCGACGTTGACGCTATCTGCGACGGCGAAATGGTGCTGATTGGCGGCATCATGGAGCACATCGAACAGGCGGGCGTGCACTCGGGCGACTCCGCATGTTCTCTGCCGGCCTACACCCTGAGCAAGGAAATTCAGGATGTGATGCGTGAGCAGGTACAGAAGCTGGCCTTTGAACTGCAGGTCCGTGGCCTGATGAACGTCCAGTTCGCGGTGAAAAACAATGAAGTGTACCTGATTGAAGTGAACCCGCGTGCGGCGCGTACCGTACCGTTCGTCTCTAAAGCCACCGGTATCCCGCTGGCCAAAGTGGCGGCGCGAGTGATGGCTGGCCAGACCCTGGCCCAGCAGGGCGTCACCAAAGAAATTATCCCGCCGTACTACTCGGTGAAAGAAGTGGTGCTGCCGTTCAACAAATTCCCGGGCGTTGACCCGCTGTTAGGGCCAGAAATGCGCTCTACCGGGGAAGTGATGGGCGTGGGCCGTACTTTCGCCGAAGCGTTCGCTAAAGCACAGCTGGGCAGCAGCTCAACGATGAAAAAACAGGGCCGCGCGCTGCTCTCCGTTCGCGAAGGCGACAAAGAGCGTGTCGTAGACCTGGCGGCGAAACTGCTGAAGTTTGGTTTCGAACTGGATGCGACTCACGGTACCGCGATTGTGCTGGGTGAGGCGGGGATCAACCCACGTCTGGTGAATAAGGTGCATGAAGGTCGTCCGCACATTCAGGACCGTATTAAGAATGGCGAATACACCTACATCATCAACACCACCGAAGGTCGTCAGGCGATTGAAGACTCCAAGCTGATTCGCCGCAGCGCCCTGCAGTACAAAGTGCATTACGACACCACCCTGAACGGCGGTTTCGCGACGGCGATGGCGCTCAACGCCAACGCCATCGAGAAAGTGACCTCGGTTCAGGAAATGCACGCGCAAATTAAAAAGTAAGCTGCCTCGATAATATCGGGTCGCGGAACACCAAGGGTTGACGAGAAATCGTCGGCCCTTTTTTTATCCGCGCCATCTTCGGAGAGTTCTGCTTTTCACGGTCCGTCCGGTGAGGCTAACTATAGTTAGCATCATAACGATATCAATTGACGGAAAGACAGGAGGATACAATGCGGAACAAAATTCTGATGGCATCCGCGCTGGCGGCGACGGCAATGTTGTTTGTGGCGGGCTGTTCATCGAACCAGTCGCTGAAAACGACAGACGGTAAAACGATCGTGACTGATGGCAAGCCGCAGGTGGATGATGATACTGGTATGGTGTCGTACAAAAATGCGGAAACCGGCCGGACTGAACAGATCAATCGCGATCAGGTGAAGTCGATGGATGAACTGGATAACTAAGGGTTATCCGGGGCCCCGCGAAGGATCTCGTGGGGCTGATTACGGCGGGACCGCTACAGCAGAGCGTTATCTATCTTAACGATAATTTTGCGCAGCGGCGCGCCGGCATCCATCGCGCCCATCGGGCGGTGCAGTTCGCCCGGGAATAAAATGGCCAGC
Organism: Klebsiella sp. X13; assembly: GCF_003323835.1. Taxonomy (NCBI): domain Bacteria; kingdom Pseudomonadati; phylum Pseudomonadota; class Gammaproteobacteria; order Enterobacterales; family Enterobacteriaceae; genus Klebsiella; species Klebsiella sp. X13. Next base: position 4,559,596 of record NZ_CP030874.1, on the reverse strand, counting down.
TCTTCCGGGTGCAGATGAATCAGCGTTTCGCTGCTGATTGCCTCACAAAAGCCAATATCATGGGCCTCTTTGAACGGCCCGTCCGGCGCGATCGGCAGACCTTTGTTGCCGGCGCCGATTATCTCAACGCCCGCCAGTACAATATGAATATCAATATACTGACGATGAAATTCCGGGCGCTGCTCCGACAGCGGACGCGTCTGACCCTCAACGACGGTAAAGAACAGGTTATCGCCATCGACGGTATATTTGCCCGGAGGCAGGGTGTGGGGATCCTGCTGCGCAACGGCCTGGAGCGCTTTTTTAATGACCGCCGGATAGAACGCATTTTTGGCGGCGGCGCTTAAGGTATCGATAATCATGCCGGAACTCCCTGTGCTGGTTGAGGGGTAAGTAATGTGAGCGATTGCGCCACGATGGTGGCGACGTCGGGGGCGATATCAACGGCGACGATATCACCCTCGCTGGCATCCGGTGTTTCCAGGGCGGCAAACTGGCTGCGCAGCAGCGCTTCCGGCATAAAGTGGCCCTGACGTCGCTGCATGCGTTGAAGAATGCACTCATACTCCCCGGTCAGCCACAGAAAACGCAGATTACCGCTGCCTTCACGCAGGCGATCGCGATAGCGTTTTTTCAACGCCGAGCAGACCAGTACGCCGGATTCATTCTTTTGCTCGAGGCTGAAAATCACGTCGGCGATGCGCTCCAGCCAGGGCTGGCGATCGTCATCATCAAGCGGCTGGCTGGCGGCCATTTTGATGATGTTCTGCCGTGGATGAAGGTCGTCGCCGTCAATAAACTTTGCGCCAAGCGCCTGGGCCAGCGCCTGACCAACGGTGGTTTTGCCGGTGCCTGAAACGCCCATCAAAATAATGCATTGCCCTGCCATAATGCGCTCCTTAATCAGACGGCAACCAGCATGCCGCCGTCGACAAACAACAGATGACCATTGACGAAATCGGATGCTCTGGAGGAGAGGAACACCGCCGCACCGACCAGCTCTTGCGGATCGCCCCAGCGGTTGGCTGGCGTGCGTTTGCACAACCAGTCGGTAAAGGCGCGATCGTCCACCAACGCCTGGGTCATGGCGGTTTTAAAGTAGCCCGGTGCGATACCGTTGACCTGAATGTTATAGCGCGCCAGCTCGACGCACATGCCGCGGGTCAGCATTTTGACCGCCCCTTTGGCGGCGGCATAAGGCGTAATGGTGTCGCGTCCCAGCTCGCTCTGCATGGAACAGATATTGACGATTTTTCCGCGCTGGCGGCTCACCATACGTTTAGCCACGGCCTGCGAGACCAGAAATACCGCGGTTTGGTTCACGGAAATAACATCGTTCCATTCCTGTACCGGAAATTCGGTAAACGGATGGCGACGCTGAATACCCGCATTATTGAATAACACATCAATCGCGCCGATTTCTTCTTCGATTTTAGCAATCGCATTTTCGACAGCATCGGCATCGGTCACATTAAATACGGCCGAATGAGCAATCGCGCCTTCATCACGTAATTTCATCACCGCATCATCTGCCCGGGACGCTGAAATATCGTTGATAATAATTTCGGCGCCATATTGTGCAAGGCCCTGCGCCATGACAAAACCAATGCCTTGTCCTGCGCCAGTAATTAAAATACGTTTGCCTTGTAAGCTGAAAAGATCTTTCATCTTGATATCCTGATTAACGGCTGAATATAAATGACGGTGTGCGCTTTTATTCCTGATCCACAAAAAGGTGAAGCGGAAGAACCTGTGCTCTATATCACGGATTTTTGCCGCTTAAATCTGTGACAGAGATCACTCAAAACAGTGTTACGAAAAGGGGTTACGTTAAACGTGAAGCCGCGTGGAAATTACCGCTGCTCAAGGGGTTAACGCTGGAAGGGTTCGATTCTCTTTTTCTTCAGCGGCAGGCATAATGGCCTGATGCAGTGGATGTATTTGACGGGTCGATAGATGAAAGCACAACGCATTACGCTCAATGATATTGCAGCGCTGGCTGGCGTAACCAAAATGACCGTCAGCCGCTATTTACGTACGCCGGATAAAGTGAAACCGGAGACGGCGGAGCGTATCGCCAGCGTGATTGCAGAAATTGGTTACGAGCCCGATCCCGATAATCCGGCGATGACCAGCGTCGCCGTCCCACGCATCGGCGTGCTGATTCCCTCTTTTCATAATCAAATCTTCGCCGACCTGCTGGCCGGCATCGAGTCGGTGACCGCGGCCCACGGCTACCAGACGCTGGTGGTCAATTACGATTACGACCGTCAGCGTGAAGAGGAGCAGATTGCCGCCGTACTGGCCTTTCATGTCAAAGGCTTGCTGCTGACTGAGTCGCTCCATACGCTGCGGGCGGACAAATACCTCAATGCGGCAAAGATTCCGATCGCGGAGGTGATGGGGCTGGCGGAGAACCCGGGGCGAATCAATGTCGGTTTTGACAACTTCAAAGCCGGTTTTGACATGACCACGATGCTGCTGGCGAGCGGCAAGCGGCGCATTATCTATTTTGGGTCAATGTCCGATGTCCGCGATGAACAGCGCTACGCCGGCTACTGTCAGGCGATGGAGAATGCCGGACTGCCGACGGGGCGCATTGCCCCCAATAAGGTGTCGTCGGTGTCGATTGGCACCGGCATGATGAATCTGGCGCGGCAGATGTACGCCGCGATGGACGGGATCCTCTGTACTAATGATGACCTGGCGGTAGGCGTGTTACAGGAGTGCCTTGCATCGGGTATCGCAGTGCCGCAGGAGCTGGCGATCGCCGGTTTTCATGGCCTGGAGATTGGCCAGATCGTCACCCCGCGGCTGGCAAGCGTCCTGACCCCGCGCTATGAAATGGGTAAGGTAGCCACTGAGATTTTAATTAAGAAAATCAAAGGACTGCCAACCATAGAGAAAGTCGATCTGCACTACCGCCTGTCGATGGGCGAAACCATTTAATCCTGCCTGAACGGCGGCGCAGTCGTGTTAGCAGAACGTTAACGCCTCGTCGCTTGTCCCCGCTTAAAACCGGGTTTTTGTCTTAGCGATCACGGACGCGGTAACAGTAATTTTTAACACGATTCAGCGTGATGCAGATCGCAAAACGTTCGGCTAAAAAACCGTTTGATAGTGGCTACCGTCGTAATGAACCGTCAAACAGGTGATCTGATGAAGAGTACTATTACCCGCGCCATCCTCTTAGTGGCCCCCGTTATTGATGCTTTGCAGGAACAGCTGGCGGCCGACTTCCCGCTGCTGCGTCTGTACGAGCAGGAGGATCCCATCGCCTTCCTGCGTGAGCAGGGAGAGAATATTGCAGCCGTTGTCACCCGAGGGGATATCGGGGTACAGAACAGCGTCCTTGAACTGCTGCCGCACGTGGGTCTGATTGCCATTTTCGGCGTTGGCACCGATGCGGTGGATTTAGAGTACGTTCGCTCCCGGCAGATTCAGGTCTCCATCACTTCCGGCGTGCTGACCAACGACGTGGCGGACCTGGCGATGGGACTGCTGCTGGCCGGTTCCCGCAATCTGTGTCAGGGCGATCGTTTTGTACGTGAAGGCCGCTGGGAGAAGGGAGGCATGCCGCTGGCTACTCAGGTGAGCGGGAAACGTATCGGCCTGCTGGGGATGGGGAATATTGGTCAGGCGATTGCCCGCCGCGCCCGCGGTTTTGATATGCAGGTGCTTTATCACGACCGTAAACCGGTCCCGGGGCTGGATTACCAGTGGTGCGCCGATCTGCATACGCTGGCCCATGAGAGTGATTTTCTGGTGCTTGCCGCCTCCGGCGGTGAGGCAAATCGCGGGCTGATCGATTTTTCGGTCTTCAACGTCATGCCGAAACATGCGTGGCTGATTAATATCGCCCGCGGTTCGCTGGTGGATGAAAAGGCGTTGATTCAGGCGTTACAAAACGGTGTTATCGCCGGTGCTGCCCTCGATGTTTTTGAAGATGAGCCTCATGTCCCGGCAGAATTGATCGCGCTCGATAATGTGGTGTTGCAGCCGCACGTGGCCAGCGCCACCCATGAAACCCGACAGAAAATGAGCGAAGTGGTTTTGGCAAACGTCACGGCTTATTTCTCCGGTAACGTATTGCCGAACGCCATTAATTAATTCTCATCTCTTATTTCTGTGCCCGGCTCTAATTTAATGACAACAATAACCTCTGCATAGAGAGTACGAAATATGAATGATAAAATTCCCAGCACCCGCTGGCTGCGTATTATCACGCCGGTGTTGATTGCCTGTATTATTTCGTTTATGGATCGGGTGAATATTAGTTTTGCTTTGCCCGGTGGCATGGAAGCTGATTTAGGTATTACCAGTCAAATGGCCGGTGTGGCCAGCGGAATATTTTTTATTGGTTATTTATTTCTGCAAATACCCGGCGGGCGTATTGCGGTAAACGGCAGCGGTAAACGCTTTATTGCGTGGTCGCTGATGGCCTGGGCGGTGGTGTCGATTGCCACCGGTTTTGTGACCCACGAATATCAACTGCTGGTTCTACGCTTTATTCTCGGCGTATCCGAGGGCGGGATGCTACCGGTGGTGCTGACGATGGTCAGCAACTGGTTCCCGGAAAAAGAGCTGGGACGCGCCAATGCCTTCGTCATGATGTTTGCTCCGCTGGGCGGCATGCTGACCGCGCCGGTCTCCGGGGCGATTATTGCCGCGCTCGACTGGCGCTGGCTGTTTATTATCGAAGGCCTGCTATCCGTGGTAGTGCTGGCGGTGTGGTGGTTTATGATCAGCGACCGCCCGGAAGAGGCGCGCTGGCTGCCGGAGGCAGAGCGTCACTATCTGGTTACCACGCTGGCCGCAGAGCGGGCGGCAAAGCTGGCGGAAGATGCGGTCAGCAACGCGCCGGTCAAAGATGTTTTCCGCAATAGCGGGCTGATGAAGCTGGTGATCCTCAACTTCTTTTATCAGACCGGCGATTACGGTTATACCCTGTGGCTGCCGACTATTCTGAAGGGGCTGACCGGCGGCAGTATGGCCAGCGTCGGGTTTCTGGCGGTGCTGCCGTTTGTGGCCACGCTGGCGGGTATTTATGTGATTTCGCTATTCAGCGATCGCAGCGGCAAACGTCGTCTGTGGGTACGCTTCTCGCTCTACAGCTTCGCTGCGGCGCTGGTGGCCTCGGTGGTACTGCGTGAGCACGTGGTGGCGGCCTATATTGCGCTGGTGATTTGCGGTTTCTTCCTTAAATCGGCTACCAGCCCGTTCTGGTCGATGCCGGGGCGTATCGCTTCCGCGGAAGTTGCCGGTAGCGCACGGGGGGTGATTAACGGCCTGGGCAATCTCGGCGGCTTCTGCGGTCCTTATCTGGTTGGGGTGATGATCTATCTGTATGGCCAGAACGTGGCGGTCTGCGCGTTGGCAGGATCGCTCCTCATTGCCGGGACCATGACCTTCCTGCTGCCGAAACGCTGCGATCTTGAGATCGGCGAGCCCGCTGTCGCCGTCAGCAAGCAGCCGCGAAATGCCTGAAGGGTGTTGAGATAAAAACAGGTTGTGATTGTAAGCACTTCGATTAACTGACTACACTCTTGCTGATTACAACGAGAGTTAACGCAGGCTAATCAATGATTCTGATAATTTATGCCCATCCCTATCCGCATCACTCGCATGCGAATAAGCGGATGCTTGAGCAGGCAAGGACGCTGGATGGCGTAGAAATACGCTCCCTCTATCAACTTTACCCCGATTTTAATATCGACGTCGCCGCCGAACAGGCGGCGCTGGCACGCGCCGAGCTGATTATCTGGCAGCATCCGATGCAGTGGTACAGTGTGCCGCCGCTAATGAAACTGTGGATGGATAAAGTGTTATCGCACGGCTGGGCTTACGGACATAACGGCATCGCCCTGCGAGGTAAATCGCTGATGTGGGCGGTGACCACCGGCGGCGGCGAGAGCCACTTTGATATCGGTGCATTTCCCGGGTTTGATGTGCTTTCCCAACCGCTCCAGGCGACCGGTCTCTACTGTGGAATGAAGTGGCTGCCGCCTTTCGCCATGCACTGCACATTTATCTGCGACGATGAAACCCTTCAGGCGCAGGCACGCCGCTACCGACAACGCCTTATCGAATGGCAGGAGACGCATCATGGATAGCCATACGCTGATACAGGCGCTGATTTATCTGGGATCCGCCGCGCTGATTGTGCCGATCGCCGTACGCCTTGGGTTGGGGTCGGTACTCGGCTATCTGATTGCCGGCTGTATTATCGGGCCGTGGGGGCTGAGGCTGGTGACCGACGCCGAGGCGATTTTGCACTTTGCTGAAATCGGCGTGGTGCTGATGCTATTTGTGATTGGTCTGGAACTCGACCCGCAGCGTCTGTGGAAGCTACGCGCGTCGGTGTTTGGCGGCGGCGCCTTGCAGATGGTGGTGTGCGGCGTACTGATTGGCCTGTTTTGCATGTTGCTGGGGATGCGCTGGCAGGTGGCGGAGCTGATCGGCATGACGCTGGCGCTGTCGTCGACGGCGATCGCGATGCAGGCGATGAACGAACGTAATCTGACGGTCTCACAGATGGGGCGGAGCGCATTTGCCGTCCTGCTGTTTCAGGATATTGCGGCGATCCCGCTGGTGGCGATGATCCCGCTGCTGGCCGCCAGCGGTGGCTCTACGACGCTGGCGGCATTTGCCCTGTCCGCGCTCAAGGTGGCTGGCGCGCTGGTCCTGGTGGTGGCGCTGGGGCGCTATGTGACCCGTCCGGTATTACGCTTCGTGGCCCGTTCCGGTCTGCGCGAAGTGTTCAGCGCCGTAGCCCTGTTCCTGGTCTTCGGCTTTGGCCTGCTGCTGGAGGAGGTCGGACTGTCGATGGCGATGGGGGCCTTCCTCGCCGGCGTGTTGCTGGCGAGCTCGGAATATCGCCACGCGCTGGAAAGCGACATCGAGCCGTTTAAGGGGCTGCTGCTGGGGCTGTTCTTCATTGGCGTCGGGATGTCGATTGATTTCGGTACCCTGATGAGCCATCCGCTGCGCATTCTGGTTTTGCTGGTTGGTTTCCTGATCATTAAAGGCGCGATGCTGTGGCTGATTGCGAAGCCGCTCGGGGTGCCGCGCGCCCAGCGCCGCTGGTTTGCGGTTCTGCTGGGGCAGGGGAGTGAGTTTGCCTTTGTGGTATTCGGCGCGGCGCAGATGGCCGACGTACTGGATAGCGACTGGGCGAAAGCGTTGACGCTGGCGGTGGCGCTGTCAATGGCGGCAACGCCGATCCTGCTGGTGCTGTTGACCCGCCTGGAGAAATCATCCCGCGGCGAGGAACGCGAAGCGGATGAGATTGATGAAGAGCAGCCGCGGGTGATTATTGCCGGCTTCGGCCGCTACGGGCAGATCGCCGGTCGTGTATTGCTCTCCGGCGGGGTGAAGATGGTGATCCTCGATCACGATCCTGACCACGTTGATACGCTGCGTAAATTTGATATGAAAGTGTTTTATGGCGATGCCACGCGCGTCGATATGCTGGAGTCAGCGGGGGCGGCAAAAGCCGAGGTGCTGATCAATGCGATTGACGATCCGCAGGTCAGCCTGCAGCTGGTTGAGCTGGCAAAAGAGCATTTCCCGCATCTGCAGATTATCTCCCGCGCCCGCGATGTGGATCACTATATCCAGCTGCGTCAGGCTGGCGTGGAGGCCCCGGAGCGTGAAACCTTCGAGGCGGCGCTGAAATCCGGGCGAACGGCGCTGGAGGCCCTGGGCCTGGGCGCTTATGAAGCGCGCGAGCGCGCCGACCTGTTCCGTCGCTTCAACCAGAAAATGGTCGAGGAGATGGTGGCGATGGCGGAAAACGACGCGGCTTCCCGCGTGGCGGTCTTTAAACGCACCAGCGACATGCTGACCACCATAATTAACGAGGATCGTAACCATCTGTCGTTGGTTCAGCGGCATGGCTGGCAGGGAACGGAAGAGGGTCGACACACCGGAGATATTGCCGATGAACCGGAGAGTAAACCTTCTGCCTGAGTCGTGCGGCGGCCGTTACGTTTTGTTTACAGTTAACATTTTGTTTTCAGTTTAGTTCCTCAGCAGGCGGCTCACGTAGCTTACGTGGGCCCGCCTGCAAATCCGAAAATTTTCTTATTCTTTACTCTCCGCGCAGTCGACGAAGTATTACGCTTTACGTATAGTGGCGGCAATTTTTTGCATTCGGGAAATTTTCAATGATCAGTCTGATTGCGGCGTTAGCGGTAGATCGCGTCATTGGTATGGAAAACGCCATGCCATGGGACCTGCCTGCCGATCTCGCCTGGTTTAAACGCAATACCTTAAACAAGCCGGTGGTGATGGGGCGTCTGACCTGGGAGTCTATTGGTCGCCCGCTGCCGGGGCGTAAGAATATCGTTATCAGCAGCCAGCCGGGCACCGACGATCGCGTGCAGTGGGTGAAGTCGGTTGATGAAGCGATCGCCGCCTGCGGCGACGTTGAAGAGATAATGGTGATCGGCGGCGGTCGTGTCTATGAGCAGTTCCTGCCGAAGGCCCGGAAGCTTTATCTGACGCACATTGACGCCGAAGTGGAAGGGGATACCCATTTCCCGGACTACGATCCGGATCAGTGGGAGTCGGTCTTCAGCGAATTTCACGATGCCGATGCGCAGAACTCGCATAGCTACTGCTTCGAGATTCTCGAACGTCGCTGAGGGTATGCCGGGCAGCGCGTAGCGTTGGCCGAGGCAAGATGATGATATCCCGGATACCGCTTACCGCTATCCGGGATTTTTTTCAGGAGGCTACCGCCTCGCCTTCGTCCGGCTCTTTCTGCCGGTTTGAGGGCTGAGTAAAGTACTGCTTGTCTTCCCAGCGCAGGCAGGTGAGATCCCCGCCCCAGCAGCAGCCGGTATCGAGGGCGTATATCCCCTCCGGCGTACCGCGACCTTCCAGCGAAGCCCAGTGACCAAACGCAATGCTGTACTCGTTGCTCACCGGACCGGGAATGGCAAACCACGGTTTTAACGGCGCAGGGGCGTTTTCCGGCGCTTCTTTGGCATACATATCCAGCTGCCCGTTCGGGAAACAGTAGCGCATACGGGTAAAGGCATTGGAGATAAAGCGCAGGCGGGCGAGACCGCTCAGCTCAGGGCTCCAGTTATTCGGCATATCGCCATACATCGCGTCGAGGAAGAACGGATAGGAGTCGCTGGCGAGCACGGCTTCAACATCGCGCGCGCACTGTTTTGCCGTTTCCAGATCCCACTGCGGCGTAATGCCCGCATGGGCCATCACCAGCTTTTTCTCTTCATCAATCTGCATCAGCGGCTGACGGCGCAGCCAGTTGAGCAGCTCGTCGGCATCCGGGGCTTCGAGCAGCGATTTCAGGCGATCTTTGGGTTTGTTGCGGCTGATGCCGGCGAAGACGGCCAGCAGGTGCAGATCGTGATTGCCGAGAACAAGGCGCACATTATCGCCAAGGGATTTAACGTAGCGTAAAACCTCCAGCGAACCCGGGCCGCGTGCGACTAAATCGCCCGTGAGCCACAGCGTATCGCTCCCTGGGGTAAACGCCACCTGCTTTAATAACGCGAGCAGTTCATCGTAGCAACCGTGAACGTCGCCAATAAGGTATGTAGACATTGTTTTAGTGAATGAGCGTTGGTACTGCGAGACGGAAAACAGGGATATCGATCGAGAACGGCGCGCCGTTCACGTCGATCATTTCATAATGTCCCTGCATGGTGCCCAGCGGCGTTTCAATGACGGCTCCGCTGGTATACTGGAATTCACCGCCTGCGGGAATATGCGGCTGTTCGCCGACAACCCCTTCACCCTGCACTTCAGTCTCACGACCGTGGCCGTTGGTGATAAGCCAGTAGCGGCCAAGAAGCTGAACCTGAGTCCGCCCCAGATTGCGAATCGTGACGGTATAAGCGAAAACGTAGCGCTCTTCTTCCGGGGAAGACTGCGATTCGATATAGACGCTTTGCACCTGCACGCAAACTCGAGGCGAATTAATCATGGTTAGCTCTCCTTGGTGGGCGAGTTGTCAGATAGCCAGTTAGCCAGCTGACAGTATTGCGCCACGGAAATATTCTCTGCACGTTTTGCCGGGTCGATGCCCAGCTCGGTCAGTACCTCAACGCTGAACAGGTTGCCGAGGCTGTTACGAATCGTTTTACGACGCTGGTTGAAGGCCTCGGTAGTGATTCGGCTCAGCACGCGAACCTCTTTCACCGGATGCGGCAGCGTGCGGTAAGGCACCAGGCGCACAACGGCGGAATCCACTTTAGGCGGCGGCGTAAAGGCACCCGGCGGCACTTCGAGTACCGGGATAATCTGGCAGTAATACTGCGCCATAACGCTCAGTCGACCATACGCCTTGCTGTTCGGTCCGGCAACCAGACGATTGACGACCTCTTTTTGCAGCATAAAGTGCATGTCGGCGATGGCATCAGTATAGCTGAACAGATGGAACATCAGCGGCGTTGAGATGTTATACGGCAGGTTGCCGAACACGCGCAGCGGCTGGCCCATGGTCTGCGACAGTTCGCCGAAGTTCATGGTCATGGCATCTTGCTGATAAATGGTCAGCTTCGGCCCGAGGAACGGATGCGTCTGCAGACGAGCGGCCAGATCGCGATCCAGCTCGATAACGGTAAGTGCGTCCAGGCGTTCACCGACCGGTTCGGTCAGCGCCGCCAGGCCCGGACCGATCTCGACAATTGCCTGCCCTTTCTGGGGGTTAATGGCCGAGACAATGCTGTCGATCACGAACTGATCGTTGAGGAAGTTTTGCCCGAAGCGTTTACGGGCTAAGTGGCCCTGATGGACTCGATTATTCATTGCGTATTAACAATCATTTTGATGGCGAGATTAAGCGCCGTGATAAAACTGCCGACATCCGCTTTTCCCTGGCCCGCCAGTTCAAGCGCGGTACCGTGGTCAACAGAGGTGCGAATAAAAGGTAAACCGAGCGTAATGTTCACGCCACGGCCAAAGCCCTGGTATTTTAGCACGGGAAGGCCCTGATCGTGGTACATCGCGAGTACCGCATCGGCATTGTCGAGATATTTGGGCTGGAAAAGGGTATCTGCCGGCAGCGGGCCGCTCAGATTCATCCCCCGGGCGCGCATCTCTTCCAGCACGGGAATAATCGTATCAATCTCTTCCGTCCCCATATGCCCACCTTCGCCGGCGTGCGGGTTCAGACCGCAGACCAGCACGTGCGGCCGGGCGATGCCAAATTTATGGCGCAGATCGTGGTCCAGAATCGTTATCACTTCACGGAGCAAATCCGGCGTAATCGCGTCGCTGATCGCTTTCAGCGGCAGGTGCGTGGTTGCCAGGGCGACGCGCAGTTCTTCCGTCGCCAGCATCATGACCACTTTGCTGGCGTGGGCGCGCTCTTCAAAGAACTCGGTATGGCCGGTAAAGGCGATACCCGCGTCGTTGATATTGCCCTTATGGACCGGCCCGGTAATCAATGCCGCAAATTCGCCGCTCAGACAGCCGTCACAGGCGCGAGCCAACGTCTCAACCACATAGCTTCCGTTGCGCACGTTCAGCACGCCGGGTTCGACGGGGGCGTTCAGCGCGACCGGGAGGAGCGTCAGAGTGCCAGCGCGCTGGGCCGCTGCGGGAAGAGAAGGATCGTAGGGCAGGAGAGATAAAGGAAGACCGAGCTGTTGAGCTCGGTCAGATAACAGGGCGCCGTCGGCGCAAATCACCAGCTCTACCGGCCAGTCGCGCTGCGCAAGCTGTACAACAAGGTCGGGGCCGATTCCGGCAGGTTCACCGGGAGTGATAACAACTCGTTTCATACACTTCATCCTTCAGGACGTCTTTCTGTTGGCAACGCCGTCGGGTCCGCTCACATCGTGAGTTATCCGGGCTCGACGGCTTGCCGCCTCAATACACCCCGAGTGCTGTTGTGTATGAGGCCGTGATATTAGTTGCTCAGAATTTTGACGTAAGCGCTGGCGCGTTGTTCCTGCATCCAGGTTGCCGCTTCTTCAGAGAACTTACGGTTCATCAGCATCCGGTACGCGCGGTCTTTCTGCGCGGCGTCGGTTCTGTCTACCTGACGGCTGTCCATCAGTTCAATCAGGTGCCAGCCGAAGGAGGAGTGCACCGGTGCGCTGGTCTGGCCTTTGTTCAGACGCATCAGCGCATCGCGGAACGCCGGATCGAAGATATCAGGCGTTGCCCAGCCTAAATCGCCGCCCTGGTTTGCGGAACCCGGATCTTCGGAGAACTCTTTTGCTGCTTTGGCGAAAGTGGTTTTTCCGCTCTTAATATCCGCGGCGATCTGCTCCAGCTTAGCCCGCGCCTGATCGTCATTCATGATCGGCGACGGCTTCAGCAGAATGTGACGCGCGTGAACTTCGGTGACGGAGATGTTCTTGCTGCCGCCGCGCATATCGTTCACTTTCAGGATATGGAAGCCGACGCCAGAGCGAATCGGGCCGACAATATCACCTTTCTTCGCGGTGCTCAGCGCCTGGGCGAAGATCCCCGGCAGTTCCTGAATACGACCCCAGCCCATCTGGCCGCCTTTCAGCGCCTGCTGGTCGGCAGAGTAGGTGATAGCCAGTTTGCCGAAGTCAGCGCCGCTGCGCGCCTGCTCAACGATCGCGTTAGCCTGTTCCTGCGCTTTCGCTACGTCGTCAGAGGTCGGGTTTTCTGTCAGCGGAATCAGGATGTGGCTGAGGTTCAGCTCGGTGCTGGCATCGTTCTGATCGCCAATCTGTTTCGCCAGCGATTCTACTTCCTGCGGCAGCACGGTGATGCGACGACGGACTTCGTTGTTACGCACTTCCGCAATCAGCATCTCTTTACGAATCTGATTACGGTAGGTGTTGTAGTTAAGACCGTCATAGGCCAGACGGCTGCGCATCTGATCCATGGTCATGTTGTTCTGTTTCGCGATGTTGGCAATCGCCTGATCGACCTGATCGTCAGTGATTTTCATGCCCATCTTCTGGCCCATCTGCAGAACGATCTGGTCCATGATCAGTCTTTCGAGGATCTGATGACGTAAGGTCGCGTCATCCGGCAGCTGTTGACCGGCCTGGCCAGCATTGAGCTTAACCGATTGCAATAAGCCATCGACGTCGCTTTCAAGAACAACGCCATTATTGACGACAGCCGCTACTTTATCGACAACCTGTGGGGCAGCGAAACTGGTATTCGCGATCATGGCGATACCGAGAAGCAGCGTTTTCCAGTTCTTCATACTTTTTCCATTTCAATTAACCGCAAATGCGGATTACGTTTTAAACCAGCCACATCACAGGGAGTTCTGGTACGGTAAAATGTTCGAACGCAGCATCTGCTGAGTGCCGAGACCGTAGTTGGAGCTCAGGCCACGTAGCTCAATGTTGATGCCAAAGGTATTATCGTATTTGCTCTCGCCGTTGCCGTTACTATCCCAGCCGTTGATCTTACGTTCATAGCCGAGGCGAATCGCGTAGCAGCAGGAGTTATACTGGACCCCTAACATCTGGTCGGCGCTCTTTCTGGTATTGGTATCAAAGTAGTATGCGCCCACCACCGACCAGCGATCGACAACCGGCCAGCTGGCGGTCATGCCCACCTGAGAAATACCATTTTTGTACTGCTCAGCGGTGGAGTACGACGGCAGCGTGGCCTGAATGTATTCCGGGCTGGCATAACGATAGTTAAGCTGTATTAAACGGTTTTCATCGCGACGGTATTCCACGGTGCCGTTACCGGTAGCGACGTTATCCAGACGCGTATCGTACTGAATTCCCCCGCGTAAACCCCAGTTATCAGCGATGCGCCAGTAAGTATCGCCGGCCCATACCAGTGAACCCGTTGTGTCGTTGTTCTCCCAGTTGATGTTGTCATCACCGGTCCGGGACTCGGTGAAATAATAGATTTGACCAACGGAAATATTAAAACGTTCAACGGCGGCGGAATCATATACGCGCGAAGTCACGCCGGTAGTGAGCTGGTTCGCGGAAGCAATACGGTCCAGGCCGCTGTAGGTACGGTCGCGGAACAGGCCGCTGTAGTCTGACTGCAGCAGCGTGGAGTCATAGGAACCGATTTGGCTCTGATCGCGATACGGGATATACAGATACTGCATGCGCGGCTCGAGGGTTTGGGTGAACCCCTCCTGCAGATCGCGCTCGAAGACCATTTTACCGTCGACTTTAAACTGCGGCATGACGCGGTTAACAGACTCTTTTAAGTCCGCATTATTGGTCGAATTGTAATTGTCGAGGTTGCTTTGCTGGTAGTGGGTCGCCAGCAGTTTGGCTTCGGTATTAATACTGCCCCAGCCGTTAGACAGCGGCAGGTTGATCGTCGGCTCGAAGTGAACACGCGTGGCTTCCGGCATGTTGCCGTTGGTGTTAACGAAGTGCACCGCCTGACCATAGAGATGGGTATCGAACGGACCGACATCGTTCTGGTAATAGTTCACGTCCAGCTGCGGTTGAGCGGCGTAGGAGTTGCTCGACTCACGGTTGAAGACCTGGAACTGTTTGGTTGACACGGTGGCGTCGAAGTTCTGGTTAACGTAGCCCGCGCTGAATTTCTGCGTGGCGTAGCCGTCGGTACTGGAGCCGTATTTCGAGCTGAAATCGTTAAAGTAGTCCGGATCGCTGACTTTGGTGTAGTCGGCGTTAAGACGCCATACCTGGTCAATGACACCCGAATGATTCCAGTAGAACAACCAGCGGCGGCTGTTGCTGTCGCTGGAGTGATCGTCCTGGTAGACTTTATCGGACGGCAGGTAGTCAAACTCGAACAGCCCCGCGCCCGCTTTGGTCAGATAGCGGAATTCGTTTTCCCACATCACGCCGCCACGCTTGCTCATGTAGTGCGGCGTCAGGGTGGCGTCGAAGTTCGGCGCGATATTCCAGTAGTACGGCAGCGAAAACTCTACGCCATTTTTGGTGCTGTATTTGGCGTTAGGAATCAGGAAGCCTGAACGACGTTTGTCGCCTACCGGCAGCTGCAGGTAAGGACTATAGAAAACAGGGACCGAACCGAGTTTGAAACGGGCGTTCCAGATTTCGGCGACCTGTTCTTCGCGGTCGTGGATCACTTCGCTACCGACGACGCTCCAGGTGTCAGAACCCGGCAGACAGGAGGTAAAGCTGCCGTTTTCCAGAATGGTATAGCGGTTTTCGCCGCGCTGTTTCATCAGGTCGGCGGTACCGCGGCCCTGGCGACCAACCATCTGGTAATCGCCCTGCCAGATATTGGTATCTTTGGTGTTCAGGTTTGACCAGCCTTTCGGGCCTTTCAGGATAACCTGATTATCGTCATAGTGAACGTTGCCGAGCGCATCAACCGTGCGAACGGGCTGCGGCTGGCCAGCAGCCTGCTGCTGATGAAGCTGGACCTCATCCGCCTGGAGACGGCTATTACCCTGGTTAATGTCAACATTACCGGTAAATACGGCGTTATCAGGATAATTGCCCTTCGCATGATCGGCGTTGATCGTCACCGGCAGCTCGTTAGTTTGACCTTCAACGAGGGGACGATTATAGCTTGGTACGCCAAGCATACATTGCGTGGCGAGATCGGCGGCGAGGCCTTGTTGGCTATACAAGGCGCTGGCGATCATGGTGGCCAGGAGGCTGGGAATACGTTTTTTCATACGTTGTATTTGTTGTTCCGTCATCTTGTGGCAGCGGCTTGCAAACGGTCAGAGCCTAACGTACTCATCTTCATCGCGCTAGTGTTAATCCTGCCGGTTTGGATCCCGAGCGTTAGGCACCGTGTAGAATGACGAGTATGATAAAGCAAAATATAGGCTATGTCCCACAATTGACCTAAGCGTCAGTGCTTTGTAACGTGCGGTCATATATAGCTTAACTGGCGGCGGAAAGATTGGGGAGTCTATGCAGTATTTGGGAAAAATAATTGGGGTTGCGGTCGCGCTGATGATGGGCGCAGGCTTTTGGGGACTGGTGCTGGGCCTGCTGGTCGGCCATATATTTGACCGGGCGCGAAGCCGCCGTATCAATGTGTTTGCCAATCAGCAGGAGCGGCAGGCGCTGTTTTTCTCCACCACCTTTGAGGTCATGGGCCATTTAACCAAATCCAAAGGTCGCGTCACCGAAGCCGATATTCATGTCGCCAGCATCCTGATGGATCGCATGAATTTGCATGGCGAGTCGCGTACGGCGGCACAGCAGGCTTTTCGCGTAGGGAAATCCGATGATTATCCGCTGCGTGAAAAAATGCGCCAGCTGCGCAGCGTCTGTTTCGGGCGCTTCGATTTGATTCGGATGTTTCTGGAAATTCAGCTGCAGACGGCCTTCGCCGATGGCGAATTACATCCTAATGAACGTGAAGTTCTGTTTGTGATTGCCGATGAGCTGGGGATTTCCCGCGCGCAGTTCGAGCAGTTCCTGCGAATGATGCAGGGCGGCGCTCAGTTTGGCGGCGGTTCTCAGCAGAGCTCTTACGGGCAGGGCGGCGGAAATGCCGGCTGGCAGCAGGCGCAGCGTGGACCAACGCTGGAGGATGCGTGCAACGTGCTGGGGGTGAAGCCTACCGATGATGCCGCGACCGTGAAACGCGCCTATCGCAAGCTGATGAGTGAGCACCATCCGGATAAGCTGGTGGCAAAAGGGTTACCGCCGGAAATGATGGAGATGGCGAAGCAGAAAGCACAGGATATTCAGAAGGCCTGGGAGCTGATCAAAGAGCAGCGCGGGTTCTGAGCCGCAGGCCTCTCCCTGGCGGGAGAGGCCTCATGATGCGCCTTGCGCGCGTCGGTACATCCGTCGCGGGTGACCAATCTTTCCGTACAACATTTCGACTTCCAGATAACCGATTTCCACACAGTGTTCCAGGTAACGGCGGGCGGTGGTTTTACTTAACCCGGCATCATTCACCACCTCATCCACGGAAAAACTGTGCTCCTCCCGGCCGTTGAACAGATTCTGCACCAGCGCCAGCGTCTTCTCCTCGATCCCTTTACTGCCGCTATCGGCGCGATAGTTCTTCGCCTGTAGCTGGTACAGCGAATCAACGTTTTGCTGATCGACGATTTTCCATTCTCGCTGCTGATCGTAAAACTGAACAAAACGCTCCAGCGACTGGCTCAGGCGCTTCCAGGAGACGGGCTTAAGAATGTAGTCGAAAGCGCCGTTGCGAATCGCCTGGATACAGGTTTCCATATCGCTGGCGGCGGTAATAAAAATCACCGAGCAGTTGGCCTCTGCCAGAATCGGGTCGGTCATCAATGTGACCCCTTTACCGTCAGGTAAATAGTTATCGAGCAGTATCAGTTGCGGCGGTTGGCTATTGAGCATCTGCCGCGCCTGGGAGAGGGAGGCGGCCATGCCCGTCAGCCGCATACGCGGATGCTTCTGAATCAGCTCGGCATGCAGCCTCGCCAGTTCGCTTTCATCTTCGATGATCAACACATCGACCAGATCATGATGCATAGTTCGCCTCGTGTCGGGAATGAACAGGGCCGTCGGCGGGGATAAACAGAGTAAAGATCGCGCCGCGCGGTGAGTTATCGGCGACTTCAATGGTGCCGCCCGCCTGTGTCACATAATGTTCAATAAGATACAGGCCGATACCATGATCGCCACGGGTTTTGGTGGTAATGCCGCGTTCAAAGATATGATCGCGGATAGCCGGGTCAATACCGATGCCGCGGTCGGCAACTTCAATCATCAGCTCGCGGGCATTCAGCTGAATCAGCACTTCCACCGGTTCGTGCGGCAGTTCGGCGCGCTGCGTGGCTTCAATCGCATTATCCAGCAGGTTGCCGATAATCGAAATCAGCTCCGATTCAATTAATGAAGGCAGCGGCCGGTCGAGCTGACAGGCGGGGTCAAAGCTGAGCGCCACCCCTTTTTCGCGGGCGCGGGCAGCCTTACCCAGCAGCAGGCCGCAGAGCGTTGGCGAGCTGAAGCGGGAAGAGATAAAGTCCAGCAGCTCCTGCGCATGTTCCGACTGAGCCTGAATATAGCGAATCGCTTCGTCATAGTGACCCATATGCAGCAGACCCGAGAGCGTGGTCATTCGGTTCAGCTGTTCATGGCGCATGATGCGCAGGTTATCAACATAGCGTTTAACCTGGCTTAGCTGGGCGCTGAGGGAGTTGATTTCGTCACGATCGCGGAAAGTAATTACCCAGCCCTGCAGCGACTCCTCCAGCATGATACGCACCCGGCTGGCGAGTACGGTTAGCTGGTTGAAGCGACACAGCTCATCGTGAGTGTCGTTTTCCAGCATTTCACCGCTGGCGAAAAAGGGTTGCGGGGCGATGACGCTGTCGATCGATTGGCCGCGTAGCAGCCGCGCGGGCTGGCTCAGTCCCAGCAGGCTGCGCGCTGCGTGGTTGATCACCTCGATACGTCGGTGGCGATCGATAACGATAACCCCTTCATAGATTGATTCCATCATCGCCTTTTGTTGACGCACCAGCAGGCCGATTTCTCGTGGTTCCAGCGAAAAAATCTGTTTTTTAATGCTGCGGGTAAAATACCAGGAAAAAATAAACAGCGCGATCAGCAGCAGTACGGCGGCGATGAAGATATTAATCACCTTTGTCAGCGTGATGCTATCGAGATAACTGGTCAGGTAGCCTACGGAGACGATGCCCACAACCCGGCCGGAGATGTCGAAGATCGGCGCTTTGCTGCGCAGCGATACCCCGAGCCCTCCTTTACGGATGGTGGTGATACTTTTCCCTTCCAGCACCGCCTGGTTATCCCCGCCCACCAGCCGGGTACCGACCCACTCCGGGTGGACGGAATGAAACAGATGTACGCCCTGCGCATTGCCAATGACAATAAAGCTCGCGTCGCTGCGGGCGGCGATTTTTTGCATAAATGACGTTAGCGACTGCGGATCTTCCTGGATAACCTGCCGGCGTAAATCGGGCATCAGCGCGATCTCTTCAGCCTGTATTTTGGCGCGGGTACTCATTTCCTGATAAAGCTGATGGCTGGCATCGATGTAGTAATAGACGCCCAGCAGGGCGAATAATACGGAGAAAAAGGCGACCAGCGAAATAAACAGCTTAAATTGAAAGGAAACCTTCATAAGTCGTGCGCAGCGTCTCTACGATACCGGCACGGTAATATTTCCTGGTGCCGGCATGGGTTAGGCGGCAACGGGGTGAGCGTTACCGCAGCGATGAGAAACCAGCATCATCTACCGGCGATGATTTATCAAGATGCCACTGCGGGCCGCCCATTCCGCCAGATCGCCCGTGGACGAGCGCGCCGGAGGTCACTCAATCCGCCGGAGCCCGCTGTGGTCGGTGATGACGAGGCATCGCCGATCCGCCCTTCGGTCGATTGCGCACTGGCTCGGCGATAAAAACCATAAAAACCACGCTAATAAATCAGAGAGATATCACGCCCCGGAATAGAAACCATAAAAACCATAATGACCATTAAAACTTCATTTCTAATTCGTCACGCCTCACATTAAGTCTGCATCAGGCCCCCTAATCTCAAAAATGAATAATAACGAAAGGGCCAAACCTATGAGCACCACTGACAATGCATTCTCTGCGACCCTCGATCCCATCGACACCCCGAAAGCCACCCTGAAACAACGCTGGTGGCACGTGATGGATAATATGAAAGTCGGGATTATCCCGCTGCCTTTGTTCCTGCTGGCCGGCGGCTTAATCGCCCTCGACTGTCTGGGCGGAAAGTTGCCGAGCGATATCGTGGTCATGGTCGCGACGCTGGCCTTTTTTGGTTTTGCCTGCGGTGAGTTTGGCAAGCGTCTGCCGATCCTCGGTAAACTGGGGGCGGCCGCGATCTGCGCCACCTTTATCCCTTCCGCGCTGGTGCACTACGGCCTGCTGCCGGAGGTGGTGGTGGAATCCACGACCAAATTCTATAAATCGACCAATATTCTTTATCTCTATATCTGCTGCATTATCGTCGGCAGCATTATGAGCATGAACCGCACGACTCTGATTCAGGGCTTTCTGCGCATCTTCTTCCCGATGTTGTGCGGTGAAATCGTTGGCATGCTGGTGGGCATCGGCGTCGGTACCGCCCTGGGGATGGAGCCGTTTCAGGTGTTCTTCTTTATCGTGCTGCCGATTATGGCCGGCGGCGTAGGAGAGGGGGCGATTCCACTGTCAATCGGCTATGCCGCCCTGATGCATATGGATCAGGGCGTGGCATTAGGCCGCGTGTTGCCGATGGTGATGCTGGGCAGCCTGACGGCGATAGTGATTGCCGGTTGCCTGAACCAACTGGGCAAGCGTTTCCCGCATCTGACCGGTGAAGGCCAGCTGATGCCGAACCGCAGCAACGAAACGCATCGTGCAGACGAAGTTGAGACTTCCACCGGCAAAACCGACGTAACGACGCTGGCATCCGGCGCTCTGCTGGCCGTGCTGCTGTATATGCTGGGGATGCTGGGACAGAAAATGACCGGTTTACCGGCGCCGGTAGGCATGCTGTTTCTGGCGGTACTGCTCAAGCTGGTTAACGGCGTCTCGCCGCGCCTGCAGGAAGGGTCGCAGATGGTCTACAAATTCTTCCGCACCGCGGTGACCTACCCGATTCTGTTTGCCGTAGGCGTCGCCATTACGCCGTGGCAGGAGCTGGTGAACGCTTTTACGATAACGAATCTGCTGGTGATCGTCAGCACCGTCTCGGCGTTGGTGGCGACCGGGTTCCTGGTCGGTAAAAAGATAGGGATGCACCCGATTGATGTGGCAATTGTCTCCTGCTGCCAGAGTGGTCAGGGAGGCACCGGCGATGTGGCGATTCTGACGTCCGGCAACCGCATGAGCCTGATGCCGTTCGCCCAAATCGCGACCCGCATTGGCGGCGCGATTAATGTTTCATTGGGTCTGCTGTTCCTCAGTCATTTCCTTGCATGATTTAGCTCTGTGCTAACAGGAAAATCTGCAATTTTCCTCCACAGGACGAAGAAAATTTCTTTGTCCTGTGTCCTAAATTCTGTTCGTTTAGCGATACAATCAGCAGCGTAATCCGCTATCGCGGCGGCGGCTTTGCCGTCGTCATTTTATCAAGTGAAGGAGAGGAATTAATGTCTGTGGATACTCCCGCCCGTGCGGGCGCCAGCGTAGAAACCGAGCTGGCGACGAAAGCGCAGCGCGCAGCCCGCCAGGCCGAGTGGCTTGGCCATTATCAACAACCGGTCATTGCGCTGACGCTGGTGACACCGGGCGCGGTAAAAGACAGCATCCGCTATCGCAATATGATGGGCGTGGCGCTGCAGGCCTGCGACCAGCTGCTGTGGAAACGCCGCTGGAAAACGCTGGACCGTCAGGTGCTGTGGTTGCCAACCGGGCCGGAGGCGCTGTGGTGCGTTGAGCATTCTGCCAGCGAAATCAATGCGCTATGCACGGAGCTGCTACAGACTCATCCGCTTGGCCGCTTATGGAATATCGAGGTGATTTGTCCGCAGCAAGGACGGCAGGCGCAGGATGACCGCACCCGTCGTTGCCTGCTGTGCGATGATGTCGCGCAGACCTGCGAGAGCCTGCATCGCCATGATGGCGAAGAGGTTGTCGCCCGCGTTGAGCAGATGATCGATGCGTGGTTTGCCCGCGATTAACGGATGATATCGTGAATATGTCGCCCGGATAGGCCGTTAAGGCATCATCCGGGGCCATATCCCGGTCGCACGTGGCTTCCGGGGCTTACGGGTTATGCTGTGCCGGGAATACCGGCATTCAGAAATCGACAGGCGCGCGAAAGGTCATCGCGTTGCCGAAGGCCGGATGGGTAATGGTCAGCGTTTCGGCGTGCAGCAGCAGCCGCGGCGCCATCGCCAGCGCCTCTGGCGTCGCATAAAAGCGATCGCCAAGAATCGGATGACCCAGCGCCAGCATATGCACGCGCAGCTGATGTGAACGTCCGGTAATCGGCTTCAGGCGCACGCGGGCGCTGTTATCATCCGCGTACTCCAGCACTTCATACTCAGTTTGCGCCGCTTTGCCCGTTTCGTAACACACCTTCTGCTTTGGCCGGTTCGGCCAGTCGCAGATCAGCGGTAAATCTACCAGCCCTTCCGCTTTTTCCGGATGTCCCCACACGCGGGCGACGTACTGCTTCTTCGGCTCACGCTCGCGAAACTGACGCTTCAGCTCGCGTTCCGCCGCTTTGGTCAGCGCCACCACAATCACGCCGCTGGTAGCCATGTCGAGGCGGTGCACCGACTCAGCCTGCGGGAAGTCGCGCTGTACGCGCGTCATCACGCTGTCTTTATGCTCCTCCAGTCTCCCCGGGACGGACAACAAGCCGCTCGGCTTGTTGACCACCATGATGTGCTCATCCTGATAGAGGATAACCAGCCAGGGATCCTGTGGCGGATTGTAGTTTTCCATCGCCATATTCGCGTTCCGTTACTGGTGGGTGACCACGATTAAGCGCAGCGCGTCGAGACGCCAGCCTGCCTGCGCCAGCGCGTCCATCACCTGCTGACGGTTGCTCTCGATAGCGGAAAGCTCGTCGTCACGGATGTTCGGGTTAACCGCTTTTAATGCTTCCAGACGAGAGAGTTCCGCCGACAGCTTGTCGTTAGCTTCATCACGGGCCGCGTCGATCAGCGCCTGAGCGGCTTTGGCAACCTGCGCCTCACCGAGCTGGAGGATCGCATGCACGTCCTGCTGCACCGCGTTGACCAGTTTGCTGCCGGTATGGCGGTTGACGGCGCTCAGCTGGCGGTTGAAGCTTTCAAACTCCACCTGACCGGCGAGGTTATTGCCGTTTTTATCCAGCAGCATGCGCACCGGCGTCGCCGGCAGGAAGCGGTTAAGCTGCAGCTGCTTCGGCGCCTGCGCTTCCACCACGTAAATCAGCTCCAGCAGCAGCGTACCGACTGGCAGCGCTTTGTTCTTCAGCAGGGAGAGGGTGCTGCTGCCGGTATCGCCGGAGAGGATAAGATCCAGACCGTTGATAATCAGCGGATGCTCCCAGGTGACGAACTGAGCGTCTTCGCGGGACAGCGCGACATCACGTTCAAAGGTGATGGTGCAGCCGTCTTCCGGCAGGCCCGGGAAGTCCGGAACCAGCATATGATCGGACGGCGTGAGCACGATCAGGTTTTCACCGCGATCGTCCTGATTGATGCCGACAATATCGAACAGGTTCATGGCAAAGGCGATCAGGTTGGTATCGTCATCCTGCTCTTCAATGCTTTCGGCCAGCTTCTGCGCCTGTTCGCCGCCGTTGGAGTGAATCTCCAGCAGGCGATCGCGACCCTGTTCCAGCTGCGCTTTCAGCGCATCGTGCTGCTGACGGCAGGCTTTGATCAGCTCATCGAAGCCTTCGGTGGTTTCCGGGGCGGCAAGATAATTAATCAGTTCGTTATGCACGCTGTCATACACGGTGCGTCCGGTCGGGCAGGTATGTTCAAACGCATCAAGCCCTTCGTGGTACCAGCGAACCAGCACGGACTGCGCGGTTCTTTCCAGATACGGAACGTGGATCTGGATATCGTGCGCCTGACCGATACGGTCGAGACGGCCAATACGCTGCTCCAGCAGATCCGGGTTGAACGGCAGATCGAACATTACCAGGTTGCTGGCAAACTGGAAGTTACGGCCTTCGGAGCCAATTTCAGAACACAGCAGCACCTGGGCGCCGGTGTCTTCTTCGGCGAACCATGCGGCGGCACGGTCGCGCTCAATGATGGACATACCTTCATGGAAGACCGCGGCGCGGATCCCTTCGCGCTCGCGCAGAACCTGCTCCAGCTGAAGGGCGGTGGCCGCTTTTGCACAGATCACCAGCACTTTCTGCGAACGGTGGCTGGTGAGATAGCCCATCAGCCACTCGACGCGCGGGTCGAAGTTCCACCATGTACCGGTATCGCCTTCAAATTCCTGATAAATCTGTTCCGGGTAGAGCATATCGCGCGCGCGCTCTTCTGCGGTTTTACGCGCACCCATAATGCCGGAGACTTTAATCGCCGTCTGATATTGGGTGGGCAGCGGCAGACGAATGGTGTGCAGCTCGCGTTTCGGGAAGCCTTTAACGCCGTTACGGGTATTACGGAACAGCACGCGGCTGGTGCCGTGGCGATCCATCAGCATTGAGACCAGCTCCTGGCGGGCGGCCTGGGCGTCGTCGCGATCGCTGTTAGCGGCCTGCAGCAGCGGTTCGATATCCTGTTCGCCGATCAGATCGCCGAGGGTGTTCAGCTCGGTATCGCTCAGCTTGTTGCCGGCCAGCAGCAGCGCGACAGCATCGGCCACCGGACGATAATTCTGTTGTTCTTCAACGAACTGCTCGAAGTCGTGGAAGCGGTTGGGATCCAGCAGGCGCAGACGGGCGAAGTGGCTTTCCATGCCCAGCTGTTCCGGCGTAGCGGTCAGCAGCAGCACGCCCGGCACACGTTCTGCCAGCTGCTCGATTGCCTGATATTCGCGGCTCGGCGCCTCTTCGCTCCACACCAGGTGGTGCGCTTCATCGACGATCATCAGATCCCATTCGGCGTCGCACAGATGTTCCAGACGCTGTTTGCTGCGGCGCACGAAATCCAGCGAGCAGATCACCAGCTGTTCGGTCTCGAACGGGTTGTAGGCATCGTGCTGGGCTTCGGCATAACGCTCATCGTCAAACAGCGAGAAGCGCAGGTTGAAGCGGCGCAGCATCTCGACCAGCCACTGATGCTGCAGGGTTTCCGGAACGATGATCAGCACGCGTTCGGCGGCGCCAGCAAGCAGCTGCTGATGCAGAATCATCCCGGCTTCGATGGTTTTACCCAGACCGACTTCATCGGCCAGCAGAACGCGCGGCGCGTGGCGGCGGCCGACGTCATGGGCGATATGCAGCTGGTGGGGAATCAGGCTGGTGCGCTGTCCGCGCAGGCCGCTCCACGGCATCCGGTACTGCTCGCTCTGGTATTTGCGGGCGCGGTAGCGCAGCGCAAAACGGTCCATTCTGTCGATCTGGCCGGCGAACAGGCGGTCCTGCGGTTTGCTGAACACCAGTTTGCTGTCGAGCAGCACTTCGCGCAGCGTGACGTTGGCTTCTTCGGTATCAAGACGGGTACCGGTGTAGGCCAGCAGGCCGTTTTCTTCATTAACTTCGTCAACCTGGAGCTGCCAGCCTTCGTGGCTGGTGATGGTATCACCCGGGTTAAACATCACGCGGGTGATCGGGGAATCATTGCGTGCGTACAGACGGTTTTCGCCGATGGCGGGGAAAAGCAGGGTCACCATGCGCGCATCCAGCGCAACTACCGTCCCTAATCCCAGTTCGCTCTCTGTGTCGCTAATCCAGCGTTGACCAAGTGTAAAAGGCATATATGTTCAGCTCTTGTGTTCTTAAATTGCAGGCAATAGTTAATCTTCTCCAGGCAAGCCAGAGAGAGATCAAGATTGGGTCCAGGAATGGAAAGGGCGCTATATTACTGGATGGCAGCTCGTTCGTCACGTCCTCCTCGTCCTTCAATTTGCAGATATGTTGGCTGGAAATTGCAATGGCGAGGAAATCAAAATAGCCCCAGTTGCCCTGTTACTATTGTAGCAAAATCATCGTCGACAAAGGGAAGTATTCCTTCCGCGACCGGCTGAAGTTGCTTTGACAAATAGTGCTCATAATCGAGCGGCGACAGTTGATAATCCACCGGTTCCGGGCCGCTGGTGGTCCAGACATACTGGATGCTGCCGCGCTGCTGGTACTGCTGCGGCCTGCCCAGCCTGACGTTTTGCTCATCGGCCAGCCGTGCGGCGCGCACGTGCGGCGGCACGTTGCGCTGGTATTCGGCCAGCGGGCGGCGCAGGCGCTTACGGTAGATCAAGCGATCGTCGAGCTCACCGCTCATCAGCTTAGCAATGGTTTCCAGAATATAGTCGCGATAGGGCTGGTGGCGGAAAATGCGCAGATACAGCTCCTGCTGGAACTGCTGGGCCAGCGGCGTCCAGTCGGTGCGCACCGTCTCCAGTCCTTTGAAGACCATCCGCTGCGCCTCTCCCTCCTGAATCATCCCGGCGTAGCGTTTTTTGCTGCCGGTGTCGGCTCCGCGAATGGTCGGCATTAAAAAGCGGCTGAAGTGGGTTTCAAACTCCAGCTCGAGGGTGCTGGTGAGCTGGTCTTTACTCAGCTCAGCGGCCCACCAGTCGTTGACGAAAGCGACCAGCGAGCGCCCGATTTGCGTCGCCTCTTCTTCGCAATGAGGTCGCTTAAGCCAGACGAAGGTAGAGTCGGTATCGCCGTAGATAACGTCATAGCCCTGCGACTCAATCAGCGCTTTGGTCTGGCGCATAATCGCATGCCCGCGCATGGTGATAGAAGAGGCCAGACGGGGATCGAAAAAACGACAGGCGCTGGTGCCGAGCACGCCATAGAAGGCGTTCATGATAATCTTCAGCGCCTGAGACAGGGGTTTGTTCTTGTGCCGTTTAGCATCATCGCGGCCGTGCCAGATTTGGCCGACAATCCCCGGCAAACAGTGGTTCTGACGCGAGAAACGGGCGCCGAGAAAACCCTCGGTGCTGTGCGCATTGTCCGGCTGCGCCATCCCTTCGATAAGCCCGACCGGGTCGATCAAAAAAGTGCGGATAATCGAAGGGTAAAGGCTTTTATAATCCAGAACCAGCACCGAATCATAGAGACCGGGGCGCGAGTCCATGACGTAACCGCCGGGACTGGCCTGCGGCGGCACTTCGCCCAGGTTAGGGGCGACGTAACCCAGCCGGTGCATGCGTGGAAAATAGAGATGGCTAAAGGCGGCGACGGAACCACCGTGGCGGTCGGCGGGCAGACCGTTGACCGTGGCTCGTTCGAGCAGAAACGGCATGATCTCCGTTTTATGGAAGATACGCGTGACCAGCTCGCAGTCCTGCAGATTATAGGTCGCCAGCGCCGGTTTATCTTCGTTGAAACGGCGGTCGATTTCGTCCATCCGATCCCAGGGATTATCAATCGCTTTCCCCTCGCCGAGCAGCTCACGCGCCACCGCTTCAAGGGAAAAAGAGGAGAAGTTCCAGAAGGCGGATTTCAGCGCCTCGATACCGTCAATAATCAGCCGGCCGTTGGCCTGGGCAAAGAAGACGCCCTGCTTAAACCCGTGCTCGCGCCACTCCAGTTCCGTATTCCCACGGCCGAGCATCAGCGGAATGCGATAGCGTTCGGCATGCTTTTGCAGGACCCGCAGGTCGAACTGGATAACGTTCCAGCCGATCAGGACATCCGGATCGTGCAAGGCAAACCAGGCATTGAGTTTTTCCAGTAGCTGCGGACGGCTGGAGACGTACTCCAGCTGGAAATCGACGGCGGGAGAGGTCGCCGGTTGCGGCCCAAGCATGTAGACCACCCGCTGCCCGCAGCCTTCCAGCCCGATGCAGTACAGCTCACCGTGGCGGCTGGTTTCAATATCCAGCGACACCCACTTCAGCGGCGGCCGGTAGTGCGGGTTGGGCTTCATGCGGGCGTTGATCAGCCGCCCGCCGCGCGCGTCACCTTCGACCCAAACCGGAGCGGTAATGAAGCGCTCCATCAGATAGCGCTCCGGTGGGCGGATATCGGCTTCGTAAACGGTGATGCCGTTTTCACGCAGCTTCTTTTCCAGGCGCATTAGCTGGCGATGAGCGCGACAATAGAGGCCAAAGACCGGCTGGCGATGAAAGTCTTTTAAGGTGAGCGGAGCGAGACGCAGGCCGTTTTCGCCCTGCAACAGACGTTCGACCTGGGCGCGCTGTGCTTCAGGAATGAAGGCGACCGACTCCTGCGGCGGCAGGGTGATCTCAAGCGGGCCGTCGTCGGTGGCAAGCCAGAAGGACAGCTCGGTGCCTTGCGGGGTATCCCGCCAGTGACGGGTCAGGAGGAAACCTTCTCGTGGCTGGGTCACGCCGTGCTCTCATCAAATAAAACCAGGCCTGATTATAGCCTGGTTCAATCAATGATGCTGGGGTTTTATACAGGTATGGGCTTGTCGTGCCGACGCCGCTATCCGGGCTGGCGGTTCGCTAACGGCTGTCGACGAATCGCCTGGCGACGGCGAAAGCCGCGGCGCTACTGCCCGTAGTAGGCTTTTGCCCCGTGTTTGCGCAGGTAGTGCTTGTCCAGCAGCGTTTGCTGCATCGCGGGCAGCTGCGGCGCTAGCTGGCGGCAGAAAATCCCCATATAGGCGATCTCTTCCAGCACGATTGCATTATGTAGCGCATCTTCGGCGTTTTTCCCCCAGGCGAACGGGCCGTGCGAATGCACCAGCACGCCGGGCATTTGCGCCGGATCGATACCGTGTTCGCGGAACGTTTCGACGATAACGCGCCCGGTTTCCCACTCATATTCGCCGTTGATTTCCTCATCGGTCATCAGGCGGGTGCAGGGCACCGGGCCATAGAAATAATCGGCATGGGTGGTACCGGTCGCCGGAATAGCTTGCCCGGCCTGCGCCCAGATGGTGGCGTGGCGCGAATGGGTATGGACAATCCCGCCCAATGACGGGAAGGCCTGGTAGAGCAGGCGATGGGTTGCTGTATCCGAAGAGGGTTTCTTTTTCCCTTCGACCACTTCGCCGCTTTCAAGACTCACCACCACCATATCGTCGGCGCCCATTGCGCTGTAGTCGACGCCCGACGGCTTAATCACCAGCACACCGCGTTCGCGATCGACGGCGCTGACGTTGCCCCAGGTGAGGGTGACGAGATTGTTTTTCGGCAGGGCCAGGTTAGCTTCTAGCACCTGCTGCTTTAATGCTTCGAGCATTGGGTTCTCCTTGCCGGCGGCGCTTCGTTGACCTGGCCTACAAAACCGCAGTGTGTAGGCCGGGCAAACCACGTGTCGCCGGGCAATTGGCTGCCGTGGTTAACGTTTTGAAGCGTAATAGACTTCGTTCCAGCGCAGCGCGTCTTTAAAGGACGGCAGACGGGTTTCGTTATCGATTACCGCCAGTTCGATATCCTGTAGCTCGGCAAATTGACGCATATCATCGAGCGTCAGCGCGTGGCTGAAGACGGTGTGGTGTGCGCCGCCGGCGATGATCCAGGCTTCAGACGCGGTGCACAGATCCGGCTGGGCTTTCCACAATGCATTGGCAACCGGCAGCTTCGGCAGATCGTGCGGCGTCGGGACTGTTTCCACGGTGTTAACCAGCAGGCGGAAACGATCGCCAAGATCGATCAGGCTGGCGACGAGGGCCGGACCGGTCTGCGTATTGAAGATCAGGCGGGCCGGATCGGCTTTACCGCCGATGCCCAACGGCTGAACGTCGAGGATCGGTTTGTCTGCCGTGGCGATGGTCGGGCAGACTTCCAGCATATGCGAGCCCAGAACCAGATCGTCTCCGTTATCGAAGTGGTAGGTGTAGTCCTCCATAAAGGAGGTGCCGCCCTGCAGACCGGTTGACATCACCTTCATGATGCGAAGCAGGGCGGCGGTTTTCCAGTCGCCTTCGCCGGCAAAGCCATAGCCCTGCTGCATCAGACGCTGTACGGCGAGGCCCGGGAGCTGCTTCAGGCCGTGCAAATCTTCAAAGGTAGTGGTGAAAGCATGGAAGCCGCCCTGCTCAAGGAAACGTTTCATCCCCAGCTCAATGCGCGCGGCGTCGAGCACATTCTGCCGCTTATCACCGTGGATCTGCGCCGCCGGGGTCAGGCGATAGCTGCTTTCATACTCATCAACCAGCGCGCTGATATCCCCCTCGCTGATGCTGTTGACCACCTGAACCAGATCGCCCACCGCCCAGGTATTGACCGAAAAGCCGAATTTGATCTGGGCGGCAACTTTATCGCCATCGGTGACCGCGACTTCACGCATGTTGTCGCCGAAACGGCAGACTTTCAGATGACGGGTATCCTGCTTAGAAACCGCCTGGCGCATCCAGGAGCCGATGCGCTGATGGGCGCTCTGATCCTGCCAGTGGCCGGTAACCACGCTGTGCTGCTGGCGCATGCGCGCGCCGATAAAGCCGAACTCGCGGCCGCCGTGCGCGGTCTGATTCAGGTTCATAAAGTCCATATCGATGCTGTCCCACGGCAGCGACGCGTTGTATTGCGTGTGGAACTGCAGCAGCGGCTTATTGAGGATAGTCAGGCCGTTAATCCACATTTTGGCCGGAGAGAAGGTATGCAGCCACACCATCATGCCGGCACATTTATCATCATAGTTAGCGTCGCGGCAGATATGGGTAATCTCATCCGGCGTGGTGCCCAGCGGCTTTAACACCAGCTTGCACGGCAGCTTTGCTTCCGCATTCAGGCTGTTCACCACATGTTCGGCATGCTTCGTGACCTGACGCAGCGCTTCCGGGCCATACAGATGCTGGCTGCCAATCACGAACCATACTTCGTAGTTATCAAAAATCGTCATTTTCGTGTCCTTAATGGGTGAGAGCTGCCTGAGAAAGCGGGGCTTTTTCCGCCTTCGCAGCCGAAGGGAGATACTGTTGTTCTGCGCTGACCGACCACTGCTGGTAGCGCTGATAAAGTTGTTCAAAGCGTTGAGCCTGGGCAGGACGCGGCTGCAGGGTGCTTTCGACCTCACTTGCCATGCTGCGCTGGGCGGTGGGGATATCCTGATGCACGCCTGCGGCGACGGCGGCGAAGATCGCCGCGCCGAGCGCGCAGCACTGATCGGATGCGACGATTTGCAGCGGCCGGTTCAGCACGTTACAGCAGGCCTGCATAATGACCGGGTTTTTACGGGCAATACCGCCCAGGGCCATCACGTTGTTGACCGGGATTCCCTGGTCGGTGAAGCACTCCATAATGGCGCGCGCGCCGAAGGCGGTGGCCGCCACCAGGCCGCCAAAGAGCGCCGGCGCATCGGTGGCGAGATTCAGATCGGTAATGACCCCCTTCAGTCGCTGGTTGGCATTGGGGGTGCGACGGCCGTTAAACCAGTCCAGAACCACCGGCAGATGTTCCAGCGACGGATTTTTGGCCCAGGCTTCGGTCAGCGATGGCAGCAGCTGTTTTTGCTGGGCAGCAATCTGCGTTTTCAGCTCCGGATGCTGCTGCGCCAGCTGTTCCAGCGGCCAGCCGAGAATACGGCCAAACCAGGCGTAAATATCGCCGAAGGCAGATTGTCCGGCCTCCATACCAATAAAGTCAGGGACCACGCTGCCATCGACCTGGCCGCAGATCCCCTTGACCGTGCGATTGCCCACGCTCTGTTTATCGGCGATCAGAATGTCGCAGGTGGAGGTGCCAATGACTTTGACCAGGGCGTTAGGCTGCGCGCCGGCGCCGACTGCGCCCATATGGCAGTCGAAGGCGCCGCCGGACAGAATGACGGTTTCCGGCAGGCCCAGGCGCTGCGCCCATTCGGCACAGAGCGTGCCGACAGGGACATCGGCGGTCCAGGTGTCGCTAAACAGCGGCCAGCTCAGGTGCCGGTTGATAATCGGATCGAGCTCATCGAAGAAGCTGGCCGGCGGCAGTCCGCCCCAGCTTTCGTGCCACAATGATTTATGCCCGGCGCTGCAGCGTCCGCGACGAATATCCTGCGGGCGGGTGGTGCCGGAAAGCAGGGCGGGCACCCAGTCGCACAGCTCAATCCACGAAGCGGCTGCCTCGGCGACGGCGCGGTCCTGACGGGTGACGTGGAGTATTTTGGCCCAGAACCACTCGCTGGAGTAGATGCCGCCAATGTAGCGGGAGTAGTCCTCTTTGCCCGGCTGATGGCACAGGCGAGTAATGGCTTCCGCCTCTTCGACCGCCGTGTGGTCCTTCCACAGCACGAACATGGCATTGGGGTTATCGGCAAACTCTTCGCGCAGCGCCAGCACGTTGCCGTCGGCATCGATCGGCGCCGGCGTTGAGCCGGTGCTATCGACGCCGATGCCCACCACCCCGGCGCGCTGTTCGGGGCTTAACAATGTCAACACACTTTTCAGCGCGGCTTCCATCGATTCAATGTAGTCGCGCGGATGGTGGCGAAACCGGTTATTCGGGCCATCGCAAAACAGCCCCTCCTGCCAGCGCGGATACCACTCTACGCTGGTGGCCAGCTCCTCGCCGGTGGCGCATTCCACTGCCAGTGCGCGTACGGAATCACTACCAAAATCGAGGCCAATCGCAATTGCCATGCTGTTACTCCATGCAGAAAACCATTCATGGTGAAACAGTAGATATTCACGCCAAAAACCGTCAGGCCGTATTCGCTAATCTTATGGACTATGTTGCTATTGCATCGCAAAGTGTGACGCCGTGCAAATATTCAATGTGGACATTTCTGCCGTATTTATAGACACTTCTGTTATGCGGAAAAAGTGCTTTAATTGTGCGCTGTCATCGATTTTTGCTGTGACGAGGCGGGTTTTGATCGAAATTTCAACCGGCGTCCCAGTACGGCGAGCTGCGTTAGCAGTACAATGTTGAATATGGACAATTGGTTTCCATAATATATCCAGGAGAGCTGAGCCTATGGCTGAAACACAAAACGATCCGCTGCTGCCGGGCTACTCGTTTAATGCCCATCTGGTGACGGGGCTGACGCCGATTGATGCCGATGGCTATCTGGATTTCTTTATTGATCGTCCGCTCGGTATGAAGGGATATATTCTGAACCTGACGGTGCGCGGTGAAGGGGTGATTAACAATCACGATGAGCAGTTTATCTGCCGGCCGGGAGATATTTTGCTTTTTCCGCCGGGAGAAATTCATCACTATGGCCGCCATCCCGATGCCCGTGAATGGTATCACCAGTGGGTCTACTTCCGGCCGCGTGCCTACTGGCATGAATGGCTGAACTGGCCGACGATCTTCGCCCAGACCGGCTTTTTCCGTCCTGATGAGCAGTGGCAGGCGCGTTTTTGCGAGCTGTTTGGGCAGATCGTTGAGGCTGGTCAGGGGGCCGGACGCTATTCGGAGCTGCTGGCGATCAATTTGCTCGAGCAGCTGCTGTTACGGCGCATGGAGGCGATTAATGAGTCTCTGCATCCGCCGCTGGACAATCGCGTGCGCGATGCCTGCCAGTACATCAGCGATCACCTCGCGGATAGCCATTTCGATATCGCCAGCGTCGCCCAGCATGTCTGTCTGTCTCCTTCGCGCCTGTCCCATCTGTTCCGCCAGCAGCTGGGTATCAGCGTGCTGGGGTGGCGGGAAGACCAGCGCATCAGCCAGGCGAAGCTGCTGCTCAGTACCACGCGTATGCCCATCGCCACGGTAGGGCGCAACGTCGGGTTCGAAGACCAGCTCTACTTTTCGCGGGTATTTAAGAAATGCACCGGCGCCAGCCCCAGTGAATTCCGTGCGGGGTGTGAATAAAACGTAAAGAAAATGAAATGTTGCGCCGGATAATTGTCACAACCAGTAAACTAAACCCTAAATAATTCGAGTTGCAGGAAGGCGGCAACGCAGGGAATCCCCAGGAGCTTACTCAAGTAAGTGACTGGGGTGAGCGAGGAAAGCCAACGCTCATGCAACTTGAGGTATGACGGGTTTATTCTGACAATTGATGACTTGACGAAGGCGCGACGGCTCCGGAGAATCCGTGCTTCGTTTTGATACCGGGCACATTATGCAAGCATTGCTGGAACATTTTATCACCCAGTCTACGGTCTATTCCCTGATAGCCGTGATGCTGGTCGCCTTCCTTGAATCACTGGCGCTGGTGGGGCTGATATTACCGGGAACGGTGATGATGGCCGGGCTGGGGGCGCTGATTGGCAGCGGAGACGTGAATTTCTGGCAGGCGTGGCTGGCGGGGATTATCGGGTGTTTACTCGGCGACTGGATCTCTTTCTGGCTCGGCTGGCGGTTTAAAAAACCGCTCCATCGCTGGTCTTTTATGAAGAAAAACAAGGCGCTGTTGGATAAAACCGAGCATGCGCTGCATCAGCACAGCATGATCACGATTCTTATCGGCCGCTTTGTTGGTCCGACGCGGCCGCTGGTGCCGATGGTCGCCGGCATGCTCGATCTCCCGGTGGCGAAGTTTATTCTGCCCAATATTATTGGTTGCCTGCTGTGGCCGCCGCTGTACTTCTTGCCAGGTATTCTGGCCGGCGCGGCGATTGATATCCCCACCAATGAGCACAGCGCCAGCTTCAAGTGGCTGCTGCTGGCTGCCGCGCTGCTGGTTTGGCTGGCGGGCTGGCTGTGCTGGCGCTTGTGGCGCAGCGCAAAAATGCGCGATCGCCTGACGCGACTCTTACCCCGCGCGCGTCTGCTGTGGCTGACGCCGGTGACGGTGGTGCTGGCCGGCGCAGCGCTAACCCTGGTGATTCGCCATCCTCTGATGCCCGTCTATCTCGATATTCTGCACAAGGTTATCGCGCGCTAATGCCTAACAGGTGAGAGGCGCTGCTGTTGCCGCTGAGCAACGTTTCGGTCGCGCCGTCCCAGGCGATCCGCCCGTCGGCCACCACCAGCGAGCGCGGCGCGATACGGGCGGCATCTTCCACGCTATGAGACACCATCAGCAGCGTCAGATGTTGACGCTGGCAGACATCGTTCACCAGCGTCAGCATCTCCTGGCGCAGTGCGGGGTCGAGTGCGGAAAAAGGTTCGTCCAGCAGCAGGACCGGCTGTTCCCGGACCAGACAGCGCGCCAGCGCCACGCGTTGGCGCTGGCCGCCTGAGAGCTCGCCCGGCAATCTGTCCAGCAGTGAATCGATGCTCATTTGCCCGGCTATCGTCTGCAGGCTGGCGGTCTGCGTCGGGTTAAGCTTCAGCCCCGGATGCATCCCGAGCGCGATATTCTGGCGGACGGTAAGATGATGAAAGAGATTGTTTTCCTGAAACAGCATTGATACCGGGCGCCGGGCCGGCGGCGTCGTGGTATGCGGCTGGCCGTTAATCAAAATCGTGCCGCTCACCGGCGGCAGAAAGCCGGCGATCAGATTGAGCAGCGTACTTTTGCCCGCGCCGCTCGGGCCGAGCACGGCGAGGCGTTCACCCTGCTCGACGGAGAGCGTGAAGCGCATCGGCAGATGCTGGTAAAGCCAGGTCACATCATTCAGTTTTAACATCACGTCCCGGAAGTTTCTCAATCACGGTAAAGAGTAAAAAGCACAGCAGCAGTAGCAGCAGGGCAGTGACGGCACCGTCCTGGCTACGATAAGAGCCTATTTGCTGGTACAGATAGAACGGCAGCGTACGGAATTGTTCATTACCGAACAGCGCGACGGCGCCGAAATCGCCGATGGACAGGACGCAGGCAAACGCCAGCGCCTGGGCCAGCGGACGCTTTAATGCGCGCAGCTCCACGACCCTCAGGCGGGTAAAACCGCTCATGCCCAAAGAGTGGCAGAGCATACCGTAGCGTACGGCAATATCGCGCATCGGGTTTTCCAGCACCTTCAGGGCATAGGGGATAGCCATCAGCGCGTTGGTGAAGATCACAATACCGTCGGCGGAAGCCGGCAGTCCAATACTGTTATTGAGCAGTAAAAAGAAGCCGGTCGCCAGCACGATTCCCGGCATCGCCAGAATCAGCATACCGCTGAGTTCCAGCGTCTGGCCCGCCAGCAGTCGGTTGCGAAGGCGCAGTTCACGGCTGCTCCACAGCAGCATCATCGTTAACATCACGCTGAGCAGACCGGCGGAAAGCGCGATGCGTAACGAAGTGCAGAATGCCTGCCACAGCGCGGGCTGCGCCAGGACGCTGAGCAGATTGTTATTCAGACCGTCGACCACCACCGCCAGCAGCGGAGGCAGCAGTAACAGTAGCGTGAAAACGATCAGCGCGGTATCGCTCAGGCGGCTGTGCAGGCGATCGTCCGGATCGCGCCAGCCGTGAACTTGCGTGGTGCCGATAGCAACGGCCTTGCTCAGACGCTGGGCGAGGAGCACCAGCCCGAGGCAGCAGACCATCTGGATCAGCGCCAGCATCGCCGCACGGGCCGGGTCATAATCAAAATTCAGCGCCTGGTAGATCGCCAGCTCAATCGTTGTGGCCCGTGGGCCGCCGCCCAGCGACAGCACGGTGGCAAAGCTGGCGAAGCAGAGCATAAAGATCAGTGCCGCAACCGGGGGAATTTGCCGCCGTAGCCAGGGCCACTCCACCAGACGGAAAAAAGGGTAGCCGCGCATGCCCAGCTGGGCAGCGATCTGCCGCTGCTCTCCGGGGATATTCTCCAGCGCCTGCAGCAGCAGCCGGGTTGCCATCGGCATATTGAAAAAAACGTGCGCCAGCAGAATGCCTTGCAGTCCATACGGCGAGAAATCCCACTGCCAGCCGATGGCGTTAAACAGTGTCGCCAGCCAGCCCTGACGGCCATAGACGCTGAGAATGCCAAAGACGGCCACTAATACCGGCAGAATCAGCGTCATGGCGCACAGGCGCAGCAGCAGCGTACGCCCCGGGAAGCGGCGACGATACAGCGCGCGGGCGAGAAAAATCGCCGGTACAACGGAGAAGAGCGCGGAGAGAAACGCTTGCCAGAAAGAGAAACGGATAACGTGCCACAGATAGCTGTCGCTGAAAACCGAGCGCCACGCCGCCTCCGGCGCACTGCTCCAGAGCGCCAGGAATGCGGCCAGTGCGACGGCGACCAGCAGCGCGGCGGCCGTCAGACCCGGCGCCAGCCAGCCGATGTTTAGCGGCTGACGGCGCGTTGCCATGCATTAATCCAGTTTTGACGTTCTGCGGCGACCTGCTGCGGAGTATATTCCAGCGTGGTTTGAGGTTTCGGCAACGTCTCAAAGCCCGCGGGAAGCGCAACCTGGGTGACCGGATACATCCAGTTGCCGGTCGGGATGGCATTCTGGAAGGCGGGAGACACCATAAACTTGAGGAATTTCTCCGCCAGCTCCGGTTGTTTGCTGGCGGCGGTACGCGCGGCGACTTCAACCTGCAAATAGTGGCCTTCGGCGAAACTGGCGGCCGCGTACTGGTCTTTTTTCTCTTCAATGATGTGGTAGGCCGGCGATGTGGTGTAGCTGAGAACCAGATCGCTTTCCCCTTTCAGGAACAGACCGTAAGCCTCGCTCCAGCCTTTGGTGACGGTGACGGTTTTCGCCGCCAGTTTTTGCCAGGCTTCCGGCGACTTCTCGCCATACACTTTTTGCATCCACAGCAGCAGCCCCAGGCCCGGGGTACTGGTGCGGGGATCTTCGTAGATCACGCGCCATTTTTGATCGCTTTCCACCAGTTCTTTCAGGCTTTTCGGCGGGTTTTTCAGCTTGTTTTTGTCGTAGACAAAGGCGAAATAGCCGTAATCAAACGGCACAAACGTGTCGTTATCCCAGCCGCCCGGTACCGTGACTGCGCTGGCCGGTACCTGGCTTTTGGCGAACAATTTGCTCTGCGTAGCCGCTTCCAGCAGGTTGTTGTCCAGCCCGAGCACCACATCGGCTTTGCTATTCTTGCCTTCCATCCGCAGACGATTAAGCAGCGAAACGCCATCTTCCAGCGCCACGAACTTCAGTTCACAGTTGCAGTCGGCTTCAAAGGCTTTTTTCACGACCGGTCCAGGACCCCAGTCTGCCGAAAAGGAGTCATAGGTGTAGACGGTGAGTACAGGTTTAGCAAACGCGGGAACGGCGACCAGCGCCAGCAGCGGGAGTAATTTTTTCAACACTTTGCACCTCATAAACAAGGGGGGGCAAAGGATTTTGAGTAGGCCTCAAATCCCTTCGCCGGCGTTATCCGGATCAGGTTCGACGGGTATTTTCTCAGCCAATACACTTCATCCTTCGCGCTGCCTCTGCGTTAGCATCGCGTGTTCACCCCGGTCACATAGTTATCTATGCTCCCGGGGATTCACCCGCTTGCCGCCTTGATGCAACCCGAATGATTTTGTGTATACACGCTTCATCCTTCGCGCTGCCTCTGCGTTAGCATCGCGTGTTCACCCCGGTCACATAGTTATCTATGCTCCTGGGGATTCACCCGCTTGCCGCCTTGATGCAACCCGAATGATTTTGTGTATACACGCTTCATCCTTCGCGCTGCCTCTGCGTTAGCATCGCGTGTTCACCCCGGTCACATAGTTATCTATGCTCCCGGGGATTCACCCGCTTGCCGCCTTGATGCAACCCGAATGATTTTGTGTACGTATATCAGCACCCCGTTGAGAACGGCGATAGTGTAATGATTTTGTGAACTGACGGAAAGCGCTTCAGCGCCTGCCGGGAGTGCTATCAGGGATCCGGCGGCGCGAACCATGCGGATTTGAAATCAAACCAGCCGAGCGTATTCATTCTTACGCCACGCATACTGCGCTGCCCCTGGATCATCAGCCAGTGGTGGATCAGCGGCACGATGGTTTGATTGGCCAGCAGCTGCTGGCTCCAGGTGGCCGGGTTTAGCTCGCCTGCGTGCCAGCGACGGGCATCCTGCTCCCAGTCGACAGGAATACAATGCCGTATCAGCGGGACCTCATACAGCAAGGCAAACAGAGAAAAATCAATCGGCAGGGTAAAGTTGGCGCTGTTCAACCAGACATCGCTGACCACCTCGCCGCGGTGCCACTCTTCGTAGTCCAGCTCCTGAATCTCCAGCTTGACCTGATGCTCCGCCAGCAGTGTTGCCATGATCCCGCCCATCACGCGGTGTTCGACGTGATCCCGGTAGTAGGTGAGGGTGACAGACTCCAATCCCGGCGGTTTTTCACAGGCATGACTGCGGGCATGGTGCCAGCGGGGCAGCAGACCGTAGGCCGGGAACCAGTTGCCCTGATACTGTTCACCGGCGTGATAAAGCAGATTGGCGGGCTGTAACAGATAGCTGAGCCACTGACGAACCGCGAGGTTGCTGCCGAGGGGGCTGCGGGCATCAAACAGCAGATAGTAGCACCCTTCTTCCAGCCGGCTCTCAACCGCTTTCTCACTTTGCGTGGTCCCCTGTAGCGTCAGGCCGCCGTTGGGCTCTTCGCTAATCTCTGGCAGGACCCAGACGTTAACTTCATCAATTAACGCCCGGTAGCCGAAATAATCGTCAAAAGCATGGATCTTCAGCTGGTTTTGATTGTTGCGAACCACCGCATAAGGCCCGGTACCTACCGGCATTGCAGAGAAATTCTCCATCGACTGCCATTCACGCGGCAATACGACAGCCGACACCTGGCCGAGCAGCCACGGTAGCCAGCGATCGGGTTGCGTCAGATGTACATCCAGCGTCCAGGCGGTGGGGGAGGCAATACGTTCAATATGTGAGTAGAGCGGCAGACTGTTGCTGCGCTGCAACGAAGCAATGACATCCTCCATCTCCAGCTCTCTCCCGTGGTGAAAATGAATGCCGGGGCGGAGAAAAAAGCGCCAGTGGGTGGGCGAAAGCTGCTGCCAGTGGTGCGCAATGTCGGCTTCCAGTTCCCCGTTTTCCTCATTTACCCGCGTTAATGCGCTGAAGATCTGCCTGGCGATATGATTTTCCGAGCGGCGCAGCGCGCTGCCGGGGAGCAGGTTTTTCATCGGTCGGTAGTAGAGTACGCGCAGAATATGCCGCCCCTGACGGAAGCTGCGGCCCAGATGCGAGACCAGCATCTGACGCACCGCGGCCTTGTCGCCCACCAGCTGGACCAGCTGATCGATACGATCCTGTTCCAGCAGATCCTCGGCCCGCTGCTGCTGCAGCGCCAGGCCGGTATAGAGGAAAGCCAGCTTTGAACGCTTGCCGCGCCCGGCCTCCGCTTCCCAGGTTAACCAGCCGCGTTCTTCCATCATATTCAGCAACGTACGCATATGGCGGCGCGAGCAGCAGAGCATTTCCGCCAGTTCGTTAAGGGTTGTCTCCTGCGATTTACCTTCGCAGCACTGCCATAAGCGGATGAACTGTTGTTGCAGACGAGCAGAAGACATAAAAGGGGAACTCCTGATGAAAACTCAGCAATTTATTAATCCCTATATTAGGCCAATAATGCATTCCGATGAAGCGAGGAGGTGAATATGATGAGGTCTACCGCGAAACAGTTCTACCAACGCTACTTTTCTGCGACGCAGGACGCGTCATGGCTGGCCCGCCTGATGGCAGGGAGACAGCAGAAGATTCTTGGCGAGCTGATGCAGTGGGGAGTTACGTCACAGACCTCTGATCATTGACTTGCCCACATCATGTGTGACTGAGTATTGGTGTGTACTTATCCTCTTTCAGACCCAGGCCAGTTGACTGAACCATAACGTTTCGGTCGCCAGCCTGTCACTTGAAACAGATAGAGTATAAAATCACCCGCCAGCAGATGACTTCTGCTGGCTTTTTTCGTTTTCTTCGCGTGCTTTAAGGACATGACATGCTCTGGTTGATGACGATGGGACGGCGGCTTAACGGTGTATACGCGGCGTTTATGCTGGTCGCTTTTATGATGGGTATTGCGGGCGCGCTGCAGGCGCCAACCCTCAGCTTGTTCCTCAGCCGCGAAGTGGGCGCACAGCCTTTCTGGGTCGGCCTGTTTTATACCGTTAACGCGATCGCCGGTATTCTGGTGAGCCTGGCGCTGGCGAAACGTTCCGATAGCCAGGGGGATCGCCGCCGGCTGATCATGTTCTGCTGTCTGATGGCGGTGGGCAACGCGCTACTGTTTGCTTTTAACCGTCACTACTTAACATTGATCACCTGCGGTGTGATGCTGGCGTCGATTGCCAATGCCGCGATGCCCCAGCTGTTCGCCCTGGCGCGGGAATATGCCGATAGTTCGGCGCGGGAAGTGGTGATGTTCAGCTCGGTGATGCGTGCGCAGCTGTCGCTGGCGTGGGTGATCGGACCGCCGCTGGCTTTCATGCTGGCGCTGAACTATGGCTTTACCACCATGTTCTCGATTGCGGCCGGTATTTTCGTCATTAGCCTGGCGTTAATTGCCGTTAAGCTGCCGTCGGTTGCCCGAGTGGAACAGCCTGCGGAAGCGGCGGGCGTCGTAGTGCAGGCCGGCGGCTGGCAAGATAAAAACGTACGTATGTTGTTTATCGCGTCGACGCTGATGTGGACCTGCAACACCATGTATATCATCGATATGCCGCTGTGGATCAGTAGCGATCTTGGCTTGCCGGATAGCCTGGCCGGGATCCTGATGGGGACGGCGGCCGGGCTGGAAATCCCGGCGATGATCCTGGCGGGGTATTACGTCAAGCGCTGGGGCAAACGTAAAATGATGGTCGCCGCGGTGGCTGCCGGCGTGCTGTTCTATCTTGGCCTGATTGTGTTCCACGAACGTACCGCGCTGCTGGCGCTGCAGCTGTTCAACGCCATTTTTATCGGTATTGTCGCCGGGATTGGCATGCTGTGGTTCCAGGATCTGATGCCTGGACGGGCCGGGGCCGCCACCACGCTGTTTACCAACAGTATTTCCACCGGAGTGATTCTCGCCGGCGTGCTGCAGGGAGCGCTGTCGCAAAACTATGGCCACGCCAGCGTGTACTGGGTCATTGCCGCCATCTCGCTGCTGACGCTGTTTCTGACCAGCAAAGTCAAAGATATTTAGCCAGGCGCCGCACCGCAGATTGCTGCGATGCGGCGTGCTTTCAGGACAGAATATTCATCATTTCCCGCAGCTGACGCACGGCAATTTGTCCGGGTGCCGATGCCTGGCCCACGCTGCCAAACGTCATCGCTGAGCCGAACAGGCGTCCGGTGACCCGGCTGACGCCGCCCAGTTTGCCCATCGACATCGTGATTAACGGGCGGGTGGCGTACCGTTCTTTCATGACCAGAGTGGCAGACAGTAATGTCAGCACGTCTTGCGGCGACTGAGGCATGACCGCGATTTTCGGCAGATCGGCGCCCAGCTCCTGCATGCGGCGTAGCCGGGCGATAATCTCTTCCTGCGCCGGTGTTGTTTGGAAATCATGATTGCTCATAATCACTTTTACCCCGGCGGCATGAGCTTCATCGATCAGCGCCCGGATCGGCATTTCGTCATTGAAGAGCTCAATATCAATGATGTCCACCAGCCCGCTGGCAACGGCCAGACGGTTGAGTGCGAAGTACGCGTCATCGCCGATCTCCGTTTCACCTCCCTCTTTGTGGCTGCGGAAGGTGAACAGCAGCGGTATATCGGCGAGCAGCCGGCGAATCTCCGTCAGCGCCAGCAGGACCTGATCCCGATCGCCGACAGCGGTAAAATGGTCGACACGCCATTCGATAAGATCGGCTCCGGCCTCCGCCAGCGTGCGGGCATGGGCTTTCAGCTCGTCGAGCGTCTGGCCGATTAGCGGCACGCAAATTAACGTGGTGCCTTCCTGGAAGGTGATATTTTTAATGGTGACAGCGGTCGTCATGTGCGGGTCCATCGGTCAGGGCGGGCTCTTTTCTTGCCGTAAGCCGCGCGAAAAACCTAAAAAAATGCCCGGTCACAAGGACCGGGCTCGGGGATCAACGGCGTGGTTAGTTCATAAAGGCCGGCAGTTTGTTTTCGTAGGCTGAAATCGCCTCTTCGTGCTGCAGCGTCAGGCCGATGCTATCAAGTCCGTTGAGCATACAGTGGCGACGGAAGGCATCAATTTTAAAGCTGTAGGTTTTGTCGCCCGCTTTCACCACTTCGGATTCCAGATCCACTTCGAACGTCATGCCGGGGTTCGCCTGAACCAGCTTGAACATCTCGTCGACCTGTTCATCGCTCAGCGTCACCGGCAGCAGCTGGTTGTTAAAGCTGTTACCGTAAAAGATATCGGCGAAGCTGGGGGCGATAACCACTTTAAAACCGTAATCGGTCAATGCCCACGGCGCGTGCTCACGGGAGGAGCCGCAGCCGAAGTTTTCCCGCGCCAGCAGGATCGATGCGCCTTTATACTCCGGGAAGTTAAGGACGAATTCCGGGTTTGGCTGTTGTCCACGATCGTCAAGAAAACGCCAGTCGTTGAACAGATGCGCGCCAAAACCGGTGCGCGTCACTTTCTGCAGGAACTGCTTAGGAATGATCGCATCGGTATCGACGTTTGCGGCATCCAGCGGAACCACCAGGCCCGTATGTTGGGTAAATTTCTCTGCCATGATGGTCTCCTTATTTGATGTCGCGAATATCGGCGAAATGGCCGGTCACGGCTGCCGCTGCGGCCATAGCCGGGCTGACTAAGTGGGTACGTCCGCCGCGGCCCTGACGGCCTTCAAAGTTACGGTTGCTGGTTGATGCGCAGCGCTCGCCAGGATTCAGGCGATCGTTGTTCATGGCGAGGCACATGGAGCAGCCCGGCAGACGCCATTCAA
Organism: Klebsiella sp. X13; assembly: GCF_003323835.1. Lineage (NCBI taxonomy): Bacteria > Pseudomonadati > Pseudomonadota > Gammaproteobacteria > Enterobacterales > Enterobacteriaceae > Klebsiella > Klebsiella sp. X13. The sequence goes on along the minus strand of NZ_CP030874.1, from coordinate 4,516,670 downwards.
AACCGGCTTCGATAAAGATCTTATCCAGACCTTCGGCTTCCGCCTGAGCTTTCACCGGGCCAGAACCCGGGACCACCAATGCCTGCACGCCCGGCGCGACTTTGCGGCCTTTAGCGACTTCGGCCGCGGCGCGCAAATCTTCAATACGCGAGTTGGTACAGGAGCCGATGAACACTTTATCGATAGCCACGTCGGTTAACGGGATACCCGGTTTCAGGCCCATATAGGCCAGCGCTTTTTCCGCGCTCGCCCGCTCGACCGGATCGGCGAAAGAGGCCGGGTCGGGAATCATCTCGTTAACGGAAATGACCTGACCTGGGTTTGTACCCCAGGTAACCTGCGGGGCAATCTCTTCTGCCTGCAGGGTCACGACGGTGTCAAAGGTGGCGTCAGCATCTGTTTTCAGGGTTTTCCAGTATTCAACAGCCGCGTCGAAGTCCTGGCCTTTTGGCGCGTGCAAACGACCCTTCACATAGTTAAAGGTGGTTTCATCCGGCGCGACCAGACCTGCTTTCGCACCCATTTCGATGGCCATATTGCACAGCGTCATACGACCTTCCATGCTCAGATCGCGAATGGCTTCACCGCAGAACTCCACCACGTGGCCGGTGCCGCCGGCGCTACCGGTTTTACCAATGATGGCCAGCACGATATCTTTAGCGGTGATGCCCGGCGCTGCTTTGCCATTCACTTCAATCTTCATGGTCCTGGCACGGCCCTGCTTCAGGGTCTGAGTCGCCAGGACGTGCTCAACTTCGGAGGTGCCGATACCAAAAGCCAGCGCGCCAAATGCGCCGTGAGTGGCGGTGTGGGAATCGCCGCAGACGATGGTCATCCCCGGCAGGGTCACGCCCTGTTCCGGCCCCATCACGTGGACGATACCCTGATACGGGTGGTTCAGATCGTACAGCTCAACGCCGAACTCCTGGCAGTTTTTGATCAGCTCCTGCATCTGAATGCGCGCCATTTCGCCGGACGCGTTGATATCTTTCGTCTGGGTAGAAACGTTATGGTCCATGGTGGCGAAGGTTTTACCCGGCTGACGAACCTGACGGTTGTGCGCGCGCAGGCCGTCAAAGGCCTGTGGTGAGGTCACTTCATGCACCAGATGACGGTCGATATACAGCAGCGGGGTTTCGTTTTGCGCTTCATAAACAACATGCGCATCAAACAACTTTTCGTATAAGGTCTTCGCCATGATTACACCCCTTCAGCGACATAGCGGGCAATGATATCGCCCATTTCATCGGTACTGACCGCCGCCGTGCCGCGCGCTAAATCGCCGGTACGCACGCCTTCTTCTAATGCACGGTTGATCGCACTCTCAATCGCTGTTGCCGCGTTATCGGCATCCAGGCTGTAGCGCAGCAAAAGCGCCAGAGAGAGGATCTGCGCGATAGGGTTGGCGATATTTTTACCAGCGATATCCGGAGCTGAGCCGCCTGCCGGTTCATACAGACCAAAACCTTGTTCATTGAGGCTGGCCGACGGCAGCATGCCCATTGAGCCGGTGATCATGGCGCATTCGTCAGACAGGATGTCGCCGAACAGGTTGGAACACAGCAAAACGTCAAACTGGGACGGGTCTTTAATCAGCTGCATGGTGGCGTTGTCGATGTACATATGCGCCAGCTCAACGTCCGGGTATTCTTTGGCGATCTCGCTGACCACTTCGCGCCACAGAATAGATGACTGCAGAACGTTCGCTTTATCGATAGAAGTCACTTTATTACGCCGTTTGCGTGCGGACTGAAACGCGATATGCGCGATGCGCTCGATTTCAAAGCGATGATAGACCTCGGTATCAAATGCTTTTTCGTGTTGACCGCTGCCCTCGCGGCCTTTCGGCTGGCCGAAGTAGATCCCGCCGGTTAATTCGCGGACGCACAGAATGTCGAAGCCGTTTGCCGCGATATCCGCACGCAGCGGGCAAAACTCTTCCAGCCCCTGGTACAGCTTCGCCGGACGCAGGTTGCTGAACAGTTTAAAATGTTTACGCAGCGGCAGCAGCGCGCCGCGCTCCGGCTGACCGGCCGGCGGCAGATGTTCCCATTTCGGGCCGCCTACGGAGCCGAACAGAATCGCATCGGCCTGCTCACAGCCTTCTACCGTCGCCTGCGGCAGCGGGGTGCCCTGACGGTCGATAGCGATGCCGCCGACGTCATACTGACTGGTGGTAATGCGCATATCAAAACGGTGACGAACGGCTTCCAGTACTTTCATCGCCTGGTTCATGACTTCCGGGCCAATGCCATCACCTGGCAAAACAGCAATATGGTAATTCTTCGACATTACACGGTTTCCTTCTTGTTCTCGTTATTTTGAGCTTTGCGTTGCAACTCTTTTTCGACTTCTGCTGCGCGCCAGATATTGTTCAGCACGTGGACCATGGCTTTCGCGGAGGATTCAACGATATCCGTCGCCAGACCGACGCCGTGGAAGCGGCGACCGTTGTAGGTTACGACGATATCTACCTGACCCAGCGCGTCTTTGCCCTGACCTTTGGCGTTCAGGTCATATTTGACCAGCTCCACGTCATAGCCGGTGATACGGTTGATAGCCTGATAAATAGCGTCGACCGGGCCGTTGCCGTTAGCGGCTTCCGCTTTGGTCTCTTCACCGCAGACCAGTTTTACGGAGGCCGTGGCGATATCGCTGGAGCCTGACTGCACGCTGAAGTAATCCAGGCGGAAATGCTCCGGCTCTTCCTGCTGTTTGTTGATGAACGCCAGCGCTTCCAGATCGTAATCAAAGACCTGGCCTTTTTTGTCTGCCAGCTTCAGGAAGGCGTCGTAGAGGTGATCCATGTTGTAGTCGGTATCTTTGTAGCCCATCTCTTCCATACGGTGTTTCACTGCCGCACGGCCGGAGCGGGAAGTCAGGTTCAGCTGCACCTGATTCAGACCGATCGATTCCGGGGTCATGATTTCGTAGTTTTCGCGATTCTTCAGCACGCCGTCCTGGTGGATGCCGGAGGAGTGGGCGAAGGCGCCGGTACCGACGATGGCTTTGTTGGCCGGAATGGGCATATTGCAAATCTGGCTGACGGTCTGGCTGGTACGCCAGATTTCGTTGTGATTAATGCCGGTGCGGACATCCATAATGTCTTTGCGCACCTTGATGGCCATAATCACTTCTTCCAGCGAACAGTTGCCCGCGCGCTCGCCGATACCGTTCATGGCGCCTTCAACCTGGCGAGCACCGGCGTGGACCGCGGCAATCGCGTTACCGACGGCCAGGCCTAAATCGTCATGGGTGTGCACGGAGATGATGGCTTTGTCGATATTCGGGACGCGATCGTACAGGCCGGTAATGATACTGGAGAACTCAAACGGCATGGTATAGCCGACGGTGTCCGGGATATTAATCGTGGTGGCGCCGGCGTTGATGGCGGCTTCGACCACGCGCGCCAGATCGGCGATCGGCGTACGGCCCGCATCTTCACAGGAGAATTCGACGTCGTCGGTATAGTTGCGTGCGCGTTTGATCATATAGATTGCGCGCTCAATGACCTCATCCAGGGTGCTACGCAGCTTGGTGGCGATGTGCATCGGCGAGGTGGCGATAAAGGTATGAATTCGGAACGCTTCGGCGACTTTTAAGGATTCTGCCGCCACATCAATGTCTTTCTCGACGCAACGAGCCAGGGCGCAGACGCGGCTGTTTTTGATGGTGCGTGCGATGGTTTGTACGGACTCGAAGTCGCCAGGAGATGAGACCGGGAAGCCGACTTCCATCACATCAACGCCCATCCGCTCCAGGGCCATCGCAATCTGCAGCTTCTCTTTCACGCTCAGGCTGGCCTGTAACGCTTGCTCCCCGTCACGTAAGGTCGTATCGAAAATAATGACTTGCTGGCTCATGGTTTAGATCCTTAATCGGTGTCCTGGGCGCCTTGCTTACGAGCATAAAAAAACCCGCGCAACGGCGCGGGTTTTATAGTCTTGCTGGAAGATGACTTAACGCTGAACGTCGCCCAACAGCCTACCGCGCATAGTGGATGCGTTTAGTAGTAGTAGGCCGGTGAAACGAGTGGTGCGAATCATTGCGTCATGCTCCAGATGAAATCGATATGCTTTTAGAGTTACTGGATACGCGTTTTGATGTCAACCCCTGGGCAACAAAAACCGCTTTTTACCTCACAATGGAATTAGTGTATTGTTCTGAGAAATGGCCTTATTTGCCGAGAATTATTTTTCAATTCACTCTGGCAGACTCTCAGTTAACGCTGCCGCTGCGATTGACTTTTCCCTTCTTGCCGCGTCACCGCCCGACATGGGTTGGAATTATCTTAATTACAGCCCTTGGTTTATCGGTCTTATGAATATATTGATTTAAGTATTGTGAGAACGTCAATGATAATAAGCAGATAGTGCAGGTTGACGCTGAGTCAATGCATTGAAAAACGCTTAAATTAACGTTGGCGATGGGGAGTGTAGCGTTTTTTCTGCCAGTTATGTATTCCTTTAACGCTATCCACTCATCAATGGGCTTTCAGGCCTTTAGGATTTTTTCTGATAATTTAACGGAGGTCCGTGCAACTAATGGTTTTGATATATTCCTAAAATGCATTCTTGCTCTTTTGTATGTGACATATGTATGGTAAATGATATTTCCTTTGCCCATTGCCGCATTTTAATAAAGGGAATTTATCTGATGGTGGAGTTAGATATGATAATTGAAACCTCTGAACCTGAACCCGCCCTCGAAAGAGGAATGATTAAACCTCAGCTTAGAACGGTCGATCTTAATCTGCTTACCGTTTTTGATGCGGTCATGCAGGAACAAAATATTACGCGGGCGGCGCATTCGCTGGGGATGTCTCAGCCTGCGGTGAGTAATGCCGTAGCGCGACTAAAAGTAATGTTTAACGATGAGCTGTTTGTACGGTATGGGCGGGGTATTCAGCCGACGGCTCGTGCATTTCAGCTATTTGGCTCAATACGCCAGGCGCTGCAGCTGGTGCAAAATGAGTTGCCGGGTTCCGATTTTGAGCCGATAAGCAGTGAGCGCGTATTTAATCTCTGCATTTGCAGCCCGTTAGATAACTATCTTACTTCGATTATATTTAACAAAGTTAACGAAGTTGCACCAAATATTCATTTGATTTTTAAAGCATCACTTAATCAAAACACCGAGCATCAATTACGTTATCAGGAAATAGAGTTTGTGGTTGGCTATGAGGAGTTTCGCCGCCCCGAGTTTGCCTGTGTGCCCTTGTTTAAAGATGAAATGATATTAGTAGCCAGCTGTAAACACCCGCGTATTTCCGGACCGGTGACGGAAGCGGATATTTATCGCGAAGAACATGCGGTTGTGGCTTTGGATCGCTATGCTTCGTTTAGCCTTCCCTGGTATAGCTCTGTCAATAAACAGACGCAAATTGCATATCAAGGGAATGCTATGGTCAGCGTGCTTAATGTGGTATCACAAACCCACATGGTGGCCATTGCCCCGAGCTGGCTGGCGAGGGAGTATGCAGAAAAGCTGAACCTGCAATTATTGCCGTTACCGCTAAAAGTGAATAACCGCACCTGTTTTCTTTCCTGGCATGAGGCCGCCGGTAGAGATAAAGGTCATCAGTGGATGCAGGATCTGCTGGTGCGAATTTGCCAGCGCTAAATATAGCTGTGCCTGAGCGGGGGCGCTCGCTCTCGCTTTATGTGATCAAAACCACAAAATATAGAATTTTATCCTGTTTGCCGCTCTTTGCCAGGGCGTGCAGCAAGTGAAAAATGGATGAATTTCTGTCATCAGACAATTTGTCCGAGTAATTTCAGCGCTCGTTTCTTATTTATGAAGCTTTCAACCACATTTCATATCAAATTCTTATCTTTTATTCTTTTGGCGGCTGACATGCGCCTGAGGTCGCTAATTGCCTGCCCGTTGGCGAGCAGTTATGGTAAGAGCACGCAGTCCATTCACCTCAATGGCCAGGAGCCGATTCCTGGCATTGTGCGAACGCGCGGAAATTGAATTCTGCTGTCGTTAGAAACAATAAGCCTGGAGGCAAACCATGGAGATGTTGTCAGGAGCCGAGATGGTCGTCCAATCGCTTGTCGATCAGGGCGTCAAGCAAGTATTCGGCTACCCCGGAGGCGCGGTCCTCGATATCTATGATGCATTACATACCCTGGGGGGTATTGACCATATTCTGGTACGCCACGAGCAGGCGGCAGTGCATATGGCGGATGGCCTTGCCCGAGCGACCGGTGAAGTAGGGGTTGTGCTGGTGACTTCGGGCCCGGGCGCGACGAATGCCATTACCGGTATTGCCACGGCATACATGGATTCTGTTCCGCTGGTGATTCTCTCCGGGCAGGTCGCGACTTCCTTGATTGGTTATGATGCCTTCCAGGAGTGCGATATGGTCGGCATCTCCCGACCGGTGGTGAAACACAGCTTTCTGGTTAAGCAGACGGAAGATATTCCCGGCGTGCTGAAAAAAGCGTTCTGGCTGGCTGCCAGCGGGCGTCCTGGTCCGGTGGTCGTTGATTTACCAAAAGATATCCTCAATCCGGCGAACAAGCTACCGTACGCGTGGCCGGATAGCGTCAGCATGCGTTCTTACAACCCGACGACCAGCGGTCATAAAGGGCAAATTAAACGCGCTCTGCAGACGCTGGTGGCGGCAAAACATCCGGTTGTCTACGTCGGCGGCGGGGCGATTAACGCCGGATGTGAAGAACAGCTGCGTACCCTGGTAGAAAAACTGAATCTGCCGGTTGCTTCATCGCTGATGGGACTCGGTGCCTTTCCGGCCAGCCATTCCCAGGCGTTAGGTATGCTGGGGATGCATGGAACGTATGAAGCCAACATGACGATGCATCACTCCGATGTCATCTTTGCCGTCGGCGTGCGTTTTGACGATCGCACGACCAACAATCTGGCGAAGTACTGCCCGAATGCGACGGTGCTGCATATTGATATCGATCCGACGTCCATTTCGAAGACGGTTCCGGCAGATGTGCCGATCGTTGGCGATGCGCGTCAGGTCCTGGAGCAGATGCTTGAGCTACTTGAGCAGGAAGAAGCGCAGCAGCCGCTGGATGAGATCCGCGACTGGTGGCAGCAGATAGCGCAGTGGCGCGCGCGCCATTGTCTGCAATACGACACCCAAAGCGGCAAGATCAAACCGCAGGCCGTCATCGAGACCATCTGGCGCCTGACCAACGGCGATGCTTACGTGACCTCCGATGTTGGTCAGCACCAGATGTTTGCCGCCCTTTACTATCCTTTCGACAAGCCAAGACGTTGGATTAACTCAGGTGGTCTCGGCACGATGGGCTTCGGTTTGCCCGCTGCACTCGGCGTGAAGATGGCCTTACCGGAAGAAACGGTCGTTTGCGTGACCGGCGATGGCAGTATTCAGATGAATATTCAGGAGCTTTCCACCGCGCTGCAGTATGAGCTGCCGGTGCTGGTGTTGAATCTGAACAACCGCTACCTCGGAATGGTGAAGCAGTGGCAGGATATGATCTATTCCGGTCGCCATTCACAATCTTATATGGAGTCGCTCCCGGATTTCGTCCGGCTTGCGGAAGCCTATGGGCACGTAGGGATTCGCATCAGCGAGCCGCAGGAGCTGGAGTCTAAGCTGGCCGAAGCGCTGGAACAGGTGCGTAATCATCGTCTGGTGTTCGTTGATGTGACGGTGGACGGCAGCGAGCATGTGTATCCCATGCAGATCCGCGGCGGCGGCATGGATGAGATGTGGTTGAGCAAAACGGAGAGAACCTGATTATGCGCCGGATATTATCTGTCTTACTGGAAAACGAATCAGGCGCCTTATCACGCGTCATCGGCCTTTTCGCACAGCGCGGGTATAACATTGAAAGCCTGACGGTGGCCCCCACCGACGATCCGACGCTTTCGAGAATGACTATCCAGACCGTTGGCGATGAGAAAGCGATCGAGCAAATTGAAAAACAGCTGCATAAGCTGGTGGATGTACTGCGTGTCAGCGAGCTGGGGCAGAATTCGCACGTTGAGCGTGAAATTATGCTGGTGAAAGTCCAGGCGAGCGGTTTTGGCCGTGAAGAGGTGAAGCGCAACACGGAGATTTTCCGCGGGCAAATCATCGATGTCACGCCGTCACTGTATACCGTCCAGCTGGTAGGGACCAGCGATAAACTGGATGCCTTTATTGCTTCGTTACGCGACGTTGCGCGGATTGTTGAAGTGGCACGCTCCGGTGTGGTAGGACTCTCGCGCGGCGACAAAATCATGCGCTGAGTCCCTGAAACTGACGTAAAAATAGCCCGACACAATCTGTCGGGTTATTTTTTTGCGAAATCGGTGGGAACTGTAGACAAAACCGGTTGCTGCGCTAACTATTCTGCGTTTAGATGTTATGAAAATGAATCCATAGCTGAAGAAAGGTTATGTTCTGTACTCATTACCCAAGGGGCAATTGTGAAACTGGATGAAATCGCCCGGCTGGCCGGTGTCTCGCGTACCACCGCTAGCTATGTGATTAACGGTAAAGCGAAACAGTACCGCGTCAGCGACAAAACGGTCGAAAAGGTGATGGCCGTCGTTCGTGAGCACAACTACCATCCGAATGCGGTCGCTGCTGGCTTGCGTGCAGGACGCACGCGTTCTATTGGTCTGGTGATTCCCGATCTGGAAAATACCAGCTATACCCGTATTGCTAACTATCTTGAGCGTCAGGCGCGCCAGCGCGGCTATCAGCTGCTGATCGCCTGTTCGGAAGATCAGCCTGACAACGAGATGCGCTGCATTGAGCATCTGCTACAGCGCCAGGTGGATGCCATTATCGTCTCGACGTCATTACCGCCTGAGCACCCGTTCTATCAACGCTGGGCCAACGATCCTTTCCCGATTGTCGCCCTGGATCGCGCGCTCGATCGCGAGCATTTCACCAGCGTTGTTGGCGCCGATCAGGATGACGCCGAAATGCTGGCCGCTGAACTGCGCAAATTCCCGGGGGAAAACGTCCTGTATCTTGGTGCGCTACCGGAGCTGTCGGTCAGTTTCCTGCGTGAACAGGGCTTCCGTACCGCGTGGAATGACGATCCGCGTGAAGTGCAGTATCTGTACGCCAACAGCTTTGAACGCGAAGCGGCAGGGCAGTTGTTTGAGAAATGGCTGGAAACGCATCCCATGCCGCAGGCGCTGTTCACCACCTCATTTCCGCTGTTGCAGGGGGTGATGGATGTGACGCTGCGTCGGGAAGGGAAGCTGCCGTCCGAACTGGCTATTGCGACCTTCGGCGACAATGAGCTGCTCGACTTCCTGCAGTGTCCGGTACTGGCCGTGGCCCAGCGCCACCGCGATGTGGCGGAACGCGTGCTGGAAATTGTCCTCGCCAGCCTTGATGAGCCGCGTAAGCCAAAACCAGGATTAAGCCGTATCCGTCGTAATTTGTATCGCCGGGGAAGTTTGAACCGTCGCTGATGCGCCAGGCTTTCGATCGCCGGCCTCTGCGTGTGTCAAAAACCCGGAAAAGAGTGGCGTGACTCGCCAGACGAAAGTCGTCTGGCGATAATCCGTACAAATTACCATAAAAAAGTAAATTTGAATCGCTTTCAGACAAATCCCTAAACTTCTTTACGCATTATTTTGTTTTATTCTGGAGTTACCGCTTTCCGGCCCCCGTTAGCGATAAAAAAAAGTTAAATCAGTCTTTGTTTGTATTATTTTGTTACATTCATTAAGTTAATCGCTGAATTAACACTCATTTTACGGCTCATCACCCGCTCATCTCCCCGCAACCCGCGACAAGAGTGCTTCTCTGACGGTAACAGGCACTGTTAACGGACATCATAATCGCCTAAAATGCCGCTCGCGTCGCAAACTGACACTTTATATTTTCCCACCGAAGATATTTTGTTGCTTTTAACTGTTACGAATTTGTTGGTTGTTTTCTTACACGTATTCATAGCGTTAATTTGCCTCGTTTGTTGATGATTATTTCATCAGGCCTAATATCGGCTGCAAATAATGGGTTTTTGAGCTTCGTTGGTATTCGTGCTGGCTTGACAAGCTTTTCCTCCGCTCCGTAAACTCCTTCTGGTGGGAATTTGTGGGTTAAAGTGGCGAAAAGGGGTGAGGCTGGCATGTTCCGTGGGGCAACGTTAGTCAATCTCGACAGCAAAGGCCGTCTGGCCGTACCGACGCGTTACCGCGACGGGCTGATCGAAGACGCTTCCGGTCAACTGGTTTGTACCATTGACATTCATCACCCGTGCCTGCTGCTTTACCCCTTGCCTGAATGGGAAATCATCGAGCAAAAATTGTCGCGTTTATCGAGCATGAATCCCGTTGAGCGGCGCGTCCAGCGCCTGCTTTTGGGTCATGCCAGCGAATGTCAGATGGATAATGCCGGGCGTCTCCTGATTGCGCCGGTGTTACGGCAGCATGCCGGGCTGACAAAAGAAGTGATGCTGGTCGGACAGTTCAATAAGTTTGAACTGTGGGATGAAACGACCTGGTATCAACGGGTCAAGGAAGATATCGACGCTGAGCAGTCGTCGACCGACGCGTTGTCGGAGCGTCTGCAGGATTTGTCTCTATAACATGATGGAAAATTTTAAACACACTACGGTACTTCTGGATGAAGCGGTTAACGGCCTGAATATTCGTCCGGATGGTATCTACATTGATGGGACCTTTGGTCGCGGTGGACACTCGCGCCTGATCCTTTCCCAACTGGGAGCGGAAGGACGCTTGCTGGCTATCGATCGCGATCCGCAGGCTATCGCCGTGGCGAAGACCATCGATGACCCTCGCTTTTCCATCGTACATGGACCTTTCTCTGCGCTGGCTGATTATGTGAGTGAGCGCGGACTAACTGGCAAGATCGACGGTATTCTTCTCGATCTTGGTGTCTCTTCACCTCAGCTTGATGATGCCGAGCGTGGCTTCTCGTTTATGCGCGATGGTCCGCTGGATATGCGTATGGACCCCACTCGCGGCCAGTCTGCCGCCGAGTGGTTGCAGACGGCGGACGAAGCGGATATCGCCTGGGTGATTAAAACCTTTGGCGAAGAGCGCTTCGGTAAGCGCATCGCGCGCGCCATCGTTGAGCGTAACCGTATCGAGCCCATGACCCGCACGAAAGAGCTGGCGGAAGTGGTGACGGCGGCGACGCCGGTGAAGGACAAATTCAAACATCCCGCGACCCGTACCTTCCAGGCGGTGCGCATCTGGGTGAACAGTGAACTGGAGGAGATAGAGCAGGCGCTAAAAAGCTCGCTCAGCGTGCTGGCCCCGGGCGGGCGGCTTTCGATCATCAGTTTCCACTCGCTGGAAGACCGGATTGTGAAGCGCTTCATGCGTGAGCAAAGCCGCGGTCCGCAGGTTCCGGCCGGGTTACCGATGACCGAAGAGCAGCTCAAAAAACTGGGTGGCCGTGAGTTGCGAGCACTAGGCAAGTTGATGCCGGGCGAAGAAGAGGTGGCAGAGAATCCACGGGCCCGTAGTTCAGTTCTGCGCATTGCAGAGAGGACGAACGCATGATCGGCAGAGTGACAGAAGCCTTAAGCAAAGTTAAAGGATCGTTAGGAAGCAACGAGCGCCATGCCTTGCCTGGCGTTATCGGGGACGATCTTCTGCGGTTTGGGAAGCTGCCACTCTGCCTGTTCATTTGCATCATCATTACGGCGATTACCGTGGTGACGACGGCTCACCATACCCGTCTGCTAACCGCGCAGCGTGAACAACTGGTTCTGGAACGTGACGCGCTGGATATTGAATGGCGAAACCTGATCCTCGAAGAGAACGCGCTCGGCGATCATAGTCGGGTTGAGCGGATCGCGACCGAGAAGTTGCAGATGCAACACGTTGATCCATCACAAGAAAATATCGTTGTACAAAAATAAGGATTATTGCGACGCATGAAAGCAGCGCCGAAAACGCTAAAACCAAAACGTCAGGAAGAACAGGCCAGCTTTATTAGCTGGCGTTTTGCGTTGCTGTGCGGGTGTATTTTAATCGCGCTGGGTTTCCTGCTGGGTCGCGTGGCCTGGCTACAGGTGATCAGCCCGGACATGCTGGTTCGTCAGGGTGATATGCGTTCTTTACGCGTGCAGGAAGTCTCCACCGCCCGCGGAATGATTACCGACCGCTCCGGCCGCCCGCTGGCGGTGAGCGTGCCGGTGAAGGCTATCTGGGCGGATCCGAAAGAGCTGCACGATGCCGGCGGTGTCACTCTCGATAACCGCTGGAAGGCGTTGGCCGATGCGTTAAACATGCCGCTGGATCAGCTGGCATCGCGCATCAACACCAATCCGAGAATGCGTTTTATCTATCTGGCGCGTCAGGTTAATCCTGATATGGCGGATTACATCAAGAAGCTGAAGCTGCCAGGGATTCACATGCGCGAAGAGTCGCGCCGTTACTACCCGTCAGGTGAAGTTACCGCTCACCTCATTGGCTTCACCAACGTGGATAGCCAGGGGATTGAAGGCGTCGAGAAGAGCTTTGATAAATGGCTGACCGGTCAACCCGGGGAACGCATCGTGCGTAAAGACCGCTACGGCCGCGTTATTGAAGATATCTCCTCTACCGACAGCCAGGCCGCGCACAATCTGGCGTTGAGTATCGATGAGCGTCTGCAGGCGTTAGTTTATCGCGAACTGAATAATGCCGTGGCGTTTAACAAAGCCGAATCGGGGAGTGCGGTTCTGGTCGATGTCAGCACTGGCGAAGTGCTGGCGATGGCGAACAGCCCCTCTTATAACCCGAATAATTTCTCCGGTACGGCGAAAGACATCATGCGTAACCGCGCCATCACCGACGTGTTTGAACCGGGTTCGACGGTCAAGCCAATGGTGGTGATGACGGCGCTACAGCGCGGCATTGTGAACGAAAATACCGTGCTGAATACCATTCCTTACCGGATTAACGGCCACGAGATCAAAGACGTGGCGCGCTATAGCGAATTGACCCTGACCGGGGTATTACAGAAGTCGAGTAACGTCGGTGTCTCCAAACTGGCGTTAGCGATGCCGTCCTCAGCGTTAGTAGATACTTACTCACGTTTTGGACTCGGAAAAGCGACCAATTTGGGGTTGGTCGGAGAACGCAGTGGCTTATATCCTCAAAAACAACGGTGGTCTGACATAGAGAGGGCCACCTTTTCTTTCGGCTACGGGCTAATGGTAACGCCGTTACAGTTAGCGCGAGTCTATGCAACGATCGGCAGCTATGGCATCTATCGCCCGCTGTCGATTACCAAAGTTGATCCACCGGTTCCCGGTGAGCGCGTGTTCCCGGAACCTCTCGTTCGTACCGTCGTGCATATGATGGAAAGCGTGGCGCTGCCCGGTGGCGGCGGCGTGAAGGCGGCCATTAAAGGCTACCGCATTGCGATCAAAACCGGTACGGCGAAGAAAGTGGGGCCAGATGGCCGCTACATCAACAAATATATTGCTTACACCGCAGGCGTTGCGCCCGCCAGCCACCCGCGTTTTGCGCTGGTGGTGGTGATCAACGACCCGCAGGCGGGTAAATACTACGGCGGCGCCGTTTCCGCGCCGGTCTTCGGTGCCATCATGGGCGGCGTACTGCGCACCATGAACATCGAGCCGGATGCGTTGGCAACGGGCGAAAAAAGTGAATTTGTGATTAATCAAGGCGAGGGAACAGGTGGCAGATCGTAATTTGCGCGACCTTCTCGCTCCGTGGGTGCCAAATGCGCCGGAGCGAATTCTGCGAGAGATGACGCTGGACAGCCGGGTGGCTGCTTCCGGCGATCTCTTTGTCGCGGTATTAGGTCATCAGGCGGACGGGCGTCGTTATATCCCGCAGGCGATAGCGCAAGGTGTTGCTGCCATTATTGCAGAGGCCAAAGATGAGGCTGCTGACGGCGAAATCCGTGAAATGCACGGCGTGCCGGTCATTTATCTCAGCCAGCTCAACGAGCGCTTATCCGCGCTGGCCGGGCGTTTTTACCATCAGCCTTCAGAGCAACTGCGCCTGATTGGCGTCACCGGTACCAACGGTAAAACCACCACCACGCAGCTGCTGGCGCAGTGGGCCAGCTTGCTTGGCGAAACCAGTGCGGTGATGGGAACAGTTGGCAACGGTCTGCTGGACAAGGTCATTCCGACGGAAAATACCACCGGTTCAGCAGTCGATGTTCAGCACGTGCTTTCAGGTCTGGCAGGGCAGGGCGCTACCTTCGCGGCCATGGAAGTCTCTTCCCACGGTCTGGTTCAGCACCGCGTGGCGGCGCTGCAGTTTGCCGCATCGGTCTTTACAAACCTGAGCCGCGATCACCTGGATTATCACGGTGATATGGAACATTACGAAGCGGCAAAATGGCTGCTTTATTCCACCCATCATTGCGGACAGGCTATCGTCAACGCCGATGATGAAGTGGGCCGCCGCTGGCTGGCGAAGCTGCCGGACGCGGTTGCCGTATCGATGGAAGATCGTATTAACCCGGACTGTCACGGCCGCTGGCTGAAGGCTACGGCGGTGAACTATCACGATAGCGGGGCCACCATCCAGTTTGATTCCAGCTGGGGCAAGGGCGAAGTTGAAAGCCGCCTGATGGGCGCCTTTAACGTCAGCAACCTACTGCTGGCGCTGGCCACGCTGCTGGCCCTGGGCTATCCGCTGGCTGAGCTGCTGAAAACCGCGGCTCGTCTGCAGCCGGTCTGTGGCCGTATGGAAGTGTTCAGCGCGCCGGGTAAACCGACCGTGGTGGTGGATTATGCCCATACCCCGGATGCGCTGGAAAAAGCGCTCCAGGCGGCGCGTCTGCATTGTAACGGCAAGCTGTGGTGCGTCTTCGGCTGCGGCGGCGATCGCGATAAGGGCAAACGTCCGCTGATGGGCGCCATCGCCGAAGAGTTTGCCGATATTGTTGTGGTGACCGATGACAACCCGCGCACCGAAGAGCCTCGCGCCATCATCAACGATATCCTCGCTGGTATGGTTGACGCCGGACACGCGAAGGTGAAAGAAGGCCGGGCTGAAGCGGTGACAAACGCCGTGATGCAGGCTGCCGAGGGGGATGTCGTACTGGTCGCTGGCAAAGGTCATGAGGATTACCAGATTGTTGGCAACCGTCGTCTTGACTACTCCGATCGCGTCACCGTAGCCCGTCTGCTGGGAGCGGTAGCATGATTCGCTTGATGTTAAGCCAGCTCGCCGACGTGACGCGCGGTGAACTGCATGGTTGCGATCTGGCCGTCGATGAGGTCACGTCGGATACCCGTAAGATTACGGCAGGCTGCCTGTTCGTTGCCTTAAAGGGCGAGCGTTTTGATGCTCACGATTTCGCGGAGCAGGCGAAAGAAGCCGGCGCCGGCGCGCTGTTGGTCAGCCGTCAGCTGGAGTGTGATTTACCTCAGGTGGTGGTGAAAGATACCCGCCTGGCCTTTGGCGAGCTGGCGGCGTGGGTTCGTCAGCAGGTGCCGGCTCGCGTTGTGGCGCTGACCGGCTCTTCCGGGAAAACGTCGGTGAAAGAGATGACGGCGGCGATTCTCGGTCAGTGCGGCAATACGCTCTATACCGCCGGCAACCTGAATAATGACATTGGCGTCCCGATGACGCTGCTGCGCCTGACTCCAGAGCATCGCTATGCGGTAATCGAATTAGGCGCTAACCATCAGGGCGAAATTGCCTGGACCGTCAGCCTGACGCGCCCGGAAGCTGCCCTGGTCAACAATCTGGCCGCCGCTCACCTTGAAGGCTTCGGCTCCCTGGCGGGCGTGGCGAAAGCGAAGGGCGAAATATTTACCGGTCTGCCGGAAAATGGCATTGCCATCCTGAATGCTGACAATAACGACTGGCTGAACTGGCAAAGCGTGATTGGCGCACGCAAGGTATGGCGTTTCTCGCCGAATGCGGCCAACAGCGATTTTGCGGCTAGCCAGATTCATATTACCAGCCACGGGACAGAATTTACGCTGCAAACCCCGATGGGAAGCGTGGATGTTCTGCTGCCGCTGCCGGGTCGCCACAATATCGCCAACGCGCTGGCTGCTGCCTCGCTGGCGATGGCGGTGGGCGCCGACTTAAATGCGGTGAAAGCCGGTCTGGCGCAGCTGAAAGCGGTGCCGGGACGGCTGTTTCCCATTACGCTCGCCGAAAACCAGCTGCTGCTTGATGATTCCTACAATGCCAACGTCGGTTCAATGACTGCCGCAGTGCAGGTGCTGTCCGAGATGCCGGGCTACCGGGTGCTGGTCGTGGGCGATATGGCCGAGCTGGGTACGGAAAGCGAGGCATGCCATCGTCAGGTTGGCGAAGCGGCAAAAGCGGCAGGGCTTGATCGGGTACTCAGCACCGGCGTGCTGAGCGCAGAAATTAGCCGCGCCAGCGGCGTGGGCGAGCATCTCAGCGATAAAGCATCGCTGGTGGCCCGACTACGCGAGCTGACGGCGGAACACAAGATCATCACCATTTTAGTGAAGGGTTCACGTAGTGCCGCCATGGAAGAGGTAGTACGCGCATTACAGGAGAATGGAACATGTTAGTATGGCTGGCCGAACATCTGGTCAAATATTATTCCGGCTTTAACGTCTTTTCCTATCTGACGTTTCGCGCCATCGTCAGCCTGCTGACCGCGCTGTTCATCTCTTTGTGGATGGGCCCGCGCATGATCGCCCGTCTGCAAAAACTCTCCTTCGGTCAGGTCGTACGTAGCGACGGCCCGGAATCGCATTTCAGCAAGAAAGGCACCCCAACCATGGGCGGGATTATGATCCTGACCGCCATTGTGGTCTCTGTCCTGCTGTGGGCCTATCCGTCCAACCCGTACGTATGGTGTGTGCTGACCGTGCTGATAGGCTACGGCATCATCGGTTTCGTCGATGACTACCGTAAGGTCGTGCGTAAAGACACCAAAGGGTTGATCGCCCGCTGGAAGTACTTCTGGATGTCGGTGATTGCGCTGGGCGTTGCGTTTGCGCTGTATATGGCCGGTAAAGATACGCCAGCGACTCAGCTGGTTGTACCGTTCTTTAAAGACATCATGCCTCAGCTGGGGCTCTTGTACATTCTGCTGGCCTACTTCGTGATTGTCGGTACCGGCAATGCGGTCAACCTGACCGATGGTCTTGATGGCCTGGCGATTATGCCGACCGTATTTGTGGCGGCGGGCTTCGCGCTGGTGGCATGGGCAACGGGCAACATGAACTTTGCCAACTATCTGCATATCCCTTATCTGCGCCACGCCGGGGAACTGGTCATCGTCTGTACGGCGATCGTGGGCGCGGGTCTCGGTTTTCTGTGGTTCAACACCTATCCGGCGCAGGTCTTTATGGGCGATGTCGGTTCCCTGGCTCTCGGCGGCGCGCTGGGCATCATTGCTGTGCTGCTGCGTCAGGAGTTCCTGCTGGTGATTATGGGTGGCGTATTCGTGGTGGAGACTCTGTCGGTTATTTTGCAGGTCGGTTCCTTCAAGCTGCGCGGTCAGCGCATCTTCCGTATGGCTCCGATTCACCACCACTATGAACTGAAGGGCTGGCCGGAGCCGCGCGTTATCGTGCGCTTCTGGATTATTTCGCTGATGCTGGTGCTGATTGGCCTGGCGACGCTGAAGGTACGTTAATCATGGCAGATTATCAGGGTAAAAAAGTCGTCATTATTGGCCTGGGAATTACCGGGCTGTCTTGCGTGGACTTTTTCATGGCGCGCGGCGTGACGCCGCGCGTGATGGATACCCGCGTCGCGCCTTCCGGGCTGGAGAAGCTGCCGGAAGAAGTGGAACGCTACGTGGGGGGCCTGAATGAAGACTGGCTGCTGGCAGCGGATCTGATTGTGGCAAGCCCTGGTATCGCGCTGGCGCACCCTGCGCTGAGCGCGGCAGCGGATGCCGGCGTGGAAATCGTCGGTGACATTGAGCTGTTCTGCCGCGAAGCGCAGGCGCCGGTTATCGCTATTACCGGTTCTAACGGGAAAAGCACCGTGACGACGCTGGTAGGCGAGATGGCAAAAGCGGCCGGCATGAATGTTGGCGTCGGCGGCAATATCGGCCTGCCGGCCCTGATGTTACTCGATGCGGACCGCGAACTGTACGTTCTGGAGCTCTCCAGCTTCCAGCTGGAAACTACCTCCAGTCTGCGGGCGGTGGCCGCGACGATCCTCAATGTGACCGAGGATCATATGGACCGCTATCCGCTGGGCCTGCAGCAGTATCGTGCGGCCAAACTGCGGGTGTATGAAAATGCGAAAACCTGCATCGTGAATGCCGATGATGGGCTGACGATGCCGGTACGCGGCGCCGATGAGCGCTGCATCAGCTTCGGCGTTGATGTCGGCGACTATCACCTTAACCGCCAGCAGGGAGAAACCTGGCTGCGGGTGAAAGGTGAGAAGATCCTGAACGTCAAAGAGATGCACATCACCGGGCAGCACAACTACAGCAACGCGCTGGCGGCATTGGCGCTGGCTGATGCCGCCGGTCTGCCGCGGGCCAGCAGTCTCAAGGCGCTGACCACCTTTACCGGCCTGGCACATCGTTTTCAGCTGGTGCTGGATCATAACGGCGTGCGTTGGATCAACGATTCCAAAGCCACCAACGTCGGCAGTACCGAAGCGGCGCTGAACGGGCTGCATCTGGACGGTACTCTGTATCTGCTGCTGGGTGGCGATGGGAAATCCGCTGATTTCACGCCGCTGAAGCGTTATCTGGCGGGCGACAATATCCGCCTGTACTGCTTCGGTCGCGATGGCGAGCAGCTGGCGGCACTGCGTCCGGAAGTGGCGACGCAAACCGGGACGATGGAAGAGGCGATGCGCCAGATTGCCCCGCTGCTGAAGTCGGGCGATATGGTGCTGTTATCGCCAGCTTGTGCCAGCCTCGATCAGTTTAAGAGTTTCGAACAACGGGGCGATGTCTTTGCCCGCCTGGCGAAGGAGTTAGGTTGATGCGTTTATCCCTCCCGCGCCTGAAAATGCCTCAGTGGAGACTGCCGCGCCTGCCGGGGATGTTTATCTTCGCCTGGCTGTTTGCGGCGCTGAAAGGCTGGGTGATGGGCTCGCGGCAGAAAGATAACGATAGCCTGGTGATGTATGACCGGATGCTGTTGTGGTTGACGCTTGGCCTGGCCGCCGTGGGTTTCATTATGGTGACCTCGGCTTCTATGCCGGTAGGGCAGCGCCTGGCTAACGATCCTTTCTTGTTCGCCAAGCGCGACGGGTTATACATTCTTCTGGCGCTGGGCCTGGCTCTCGTGACGCTGCGTCTGCCGATGGAGTTCTGGCAGCGGCACAGTACGGCGATGTTGATTGCTTCGATCGTTATGTTGCTGATCGTCCTGGTCGTCGGTAGCTCGGTAAACGGGGCATCGCGCTGGATTGCATTGGGTCCGCTGCGTATTCAGCCTGCGGAGTTTACCAAGCTGTCGCTGTTCTGCTACATCGCCAACTACCTGGTGCGTAAAGGCGATGAGGTGCGGAATAACCTGCGCGGCTTCTTAAAGCCGATGGGCGTCATTTTCGTGCTGGCGATTCTGCTGCTGGCGCAGCCGGACCTCGGTACGGTAGTGGTGTTGTTCGTCACCACCCTGGCGATGCTGTTTCTCGGCGGCGCCAAGCTGTGGCAGTTCATCGCCATTATCGGCATGGGGATTTCGGCGGTGGTGCTGCTGATCCTTGCCGAACCGTATCGTATTCGCCGCGTAACCTCTTTCTGGAACCCGTGGGAAGACCCGTTTGGCAGTGGTTACCAGCTGACTCAGTCGCTGATGGCTTTCGGCCGCGGTGAAATGTGGGGGCAGGGCTTAGGCAACTCGGTACAGAAACTGGAGTATTTACCGGAAGCGCATACCGATTTCATCTTCGCCATTATCGGCGAAGAACTCGGTTATATCGGTGTGGTACTGGCCCTATTAATGGTATTCTTCGTCGCCTTTCGCGCCATGTCGATTGGGCGTAAGGCGCTGGAGATTGATCATCGCTTTTCCGGCTTCCTGGCCTGCGCCATTGGAATCTGGTTTAGCTTCCAGGCGCTGGTTAACGTCGGGGCGGCGGCAGGCATGCTGCCCACTAAAGGCCTGACGCTGCCGCTTATCAGTTACGGCGGTTCCAGTTTGCTGATTATGTCGACGGCCATCATGTTGCTGTTGCGAATTGATTATGAAACGCGTCTGGAAAAAGCCCAGGCGTTTACACGGGGTGTTCGATGAGCGGTCAGGAAAAGCGGTTAATGGTGATGGCGGGCGGTACCGGTGGGCATGTGTTCCCTGGGCTGGCGGTCGCGCACCATTTAATGGACCAGGGCTGGCAGGTTCGCTGGCTCGGCACCGCCGATCGTATGGAAGCGGATTTAGTGCCGAAACACGGCATTGAGATTGATTTTATCCGTATATCCGGCCTGCGCGGTAAAGGGCTGAAAGCGCTGCTGTTAGCGCCGGTACGTATCTTCAACGCCTGGCGTCAGGCGCGGGAGATCATGAAGCGTTTCCAGCCGGACGTCGTGCTGGGGATGGGCGGTTACGTTTCCGGCCCTGGCGGCCTGGCGGCCTGGTCGCTGGGTATCCCGGTGGTGCTGCATGAGCAAAACGGCATTGCTGGCCTGACAAACAAATGGCTGGCAAAGATCGCGAAGAAGGTGCTGCAGGCGTTCCCAGGTGCGTTTCCGCATGCTGACGTGGTGGGCAACCCGGTGCGTACTGATGTGCTGGCGCTGCCGTTACCGGAACAGCGTCTGGTCGGGCGCCAGGGAGCGATTCGCGTGCTAGTGGTGGGGGGCTCGCAGGGCGCTCGCGTGCTGAACCAGACGATGCCGCAGGTGGCGGGGAAACTGGGCCCGGCGGTCACTATCTGGCATCAAAGCGGGAAAGGCGGCCAGCAGACGGTCCAGCAGGCCTACGCGGATGCCGGGCAGCCGCAGCATAAAGTGACTGAATTTATTGATGACATGGCGGCGGCGTATGCCTGGGCCGATGTTGTTGTGTGTCGTTCCGGTGCGCTGACGGTGAGTGAAATTGCCGCTGCAGGTTTACCGGCGTTATTTGTGCCGTTTCAGCACAAGGATCGTCAGCAGTACTGGAATGCACTGCCGCTGGAGAAAGCGGGCGCAGCGAAAATTCTCGAACAACCTCAGTTCACCGTTGATGCCGTCGTGCAGACGCTGGCTGGCTGGGATCGGGAAACGCTGCTGGATATGGCGGAACGAGCGCGTAGAGCCTCGATTCCGGATGCTACCGAACGGGTAGCAGAAGAAGTGAGCGCTGCAGCACTGGCGCGCTAATCGCGGTGAATCTCACCGCCCGTATAAAGAAGTTGATGGCGTAAAGAATGAATACACAAGATCTGGCGAAACTGCGTTCCATAGTGCCCGAGATGCGTCGCGTCCGGCATATTCACTTTGTTGGCATCGGTGGTGCCGGTATGGGCGGTATTGCCGAAGTTCTGGCTAACGAAGGCTACCAGATTAGCGGTTCCGACCTGGCGCCGAATCCGGTTACGCAACAGCTGTCGCAACTTGGCGCCACGATCTATTTCAACCATCGCCCGGAAAACGTTCGCGATGCGAGCGTGGTTGTCGTTTCCAGCGCAATCTCTGCGGAAAACCCGGAGATTGTTGCCGCGCATGAAGCGCGTATTCCGGTCATTCGCCGCGCGGAAATGCTGGCAGAGCTGATGCGTTTTCGTCATGGCATTGCGATTGCCGGCACTCACGGTAAAACCACGACCACGGCAATGGTTTCCAGTATTTACGCGGAAGCAGGTCTTGACCCCACTTTTGTCAACGGTGGACTGGTTAAAGCAGCAGGCGTTCACGCCCGCCTCGGCCATAGCCGCTATCTGATTGCGGAAGCGGATGAGAGCGATGCGTCGTTCCTGCATCTGCAGCCGATGGTCGCGATTGTGACCAATATCGAAGCCGATCACATGGATACCTATCATGGCGACTTTGAAAATCTGAAGCAGACCTTTATTAACTTTCTGCACAACCTGCCGTTCTATGGTCGCGCGGTGATGTGTGTCGATGATCCGGTGATTCGTGAACTGCTGCCGCGCGTTGGCCGTCAGATCACCACCTACGGTTTTAGCGAAGATGCCGACGTGCGCGTAGAAGATTATCGTCAGGTCGGCGCCCAGGGCCACTTCCGCCTGGTTCGTCAGGATAAAGAAGTGCTTCAGGTGACGCTGAATGCGCCCGGTCGCCATAACGCGCTGAACGCGGCGGCGGCGGTTGCGGTCGCGACGGAAGAGGGAATTGATGACAGCGCGATCCTGCGGGCGCTGGAAAGTTTCCAGGGAACCGGCCGTCGCTTTGATTTTCTCGGTGAATATCCGTTGGCTGAGGTCAATGGCAAAAGCGGCAGCGCGATGCTGATCGATGACTATGGTCATCACCCGACTGAAGTGGATGCCACGATCAAAGCGGCGCGCGCCGGCTGGCCGGATAAAAATCTGGTGATGTTATTCCAGCCGCACCGTTTTACGCGTACGCGCGATCTGTATGACGATTTCGCTAACGTGCTGACTCAGGTTGATGCCCTGCTGATGCTGGACGTTTATTCCGCCGGTGAAGCGCCGATTCCTGGCGCCGACAGCCGTTCGCTGTGCCGTACGATTCGCGGTCGCGGCAA
This sequence comes from Klebsiella sp. X13, assembly GCF_003323835.1. NCBI lineage: Bacteria > Pseudomonadati > Pseudomonadota > Gammaproteobacteria > Enterobacterales > Enterobacteriaceae > Klebsiella > Klebsiella sp. X13. The sequence continues at coordinate 4,494,144 of NZ_CP030874.1, read as the reverse complement.
GGTGGATCCGATTCTGCTTTCCGATCCGGCCCAGGCGGCACAGATGCTGGCATCGGTGCTGACCGGGAATGACCTGATCCTGGTGCAGGGCGCGGGAAACATAGGAAAAATCGCACGCCACCTGGCTGAAATCAAACTCGTGCCGCAAAAAGCGGAGGAGGAGCGCCATGGCTGATAAAATCGCGGTTCTTTTCGGCGGTACCTCTGCTGAGCGCGAAGTGTCGCTCAATTCAGGGACTGCGGTACTGGCGGGCCTGCGTGAAGCTGGCGTGGATGCGCACCCTGTCGATCCGCGCGACGTGGATGTTACCCGGTTGAAAGCGCTGGGCTTTAAGAAAGCGTTTATTGCGTTGCATGGTCGCGGTGGCGAAGATGGGACGTTGCAGGGGCTGCTGGAGCTGATTCAGCTGCCTTACACCGGCAGCGGCGTGATGGCGTCGGCGATTTCTATGGACAAAGTTCGCAGCAAATTGTTGTGGCAGGGCGCGGGATTACCGGTCGCTCCATGGGTCGCGCTGACGCGTGCGCAGTTCAATGCTGGCCTGTCTGCTGAAGTTGAACAGCAGATTGCCGCACTGGGTCTGCCGCTGATTGTTAAACCGGCTTGCGAAGGCTCGAGCGTCGGCATGTCGAAAGTCAGCGAAAGTTGTGCATTACATAATGCATTGGCGCTGGCTTTTCAGCATGATGAAGATGTTCTGATTGAGAAATGGCTTAGTGGGCCTGAATTCACCGTCGCTATCGTCGGTGAAGAAATTTTACCGTCAATTCGTATCCAGGTGGCTGGAACCTTCTATGATTATGAGGCGAAGTATCTCTCTGATGAGACGCAATATTTCTGCCCAGGTTGTGAAGATCCTGCCCGCGAGTCAGAAATTCAGGCCCTGGTAGTTAAAGCCTGGAATGTTCTCGGTTGTAAAGGTTGGGGGCGTATTGATGTGATGCTGGACAGCGATGGCCAGTTTTATTTGCTGGAAGCAAATACTTCCCCTGGCATGACCAGCCACAGCCTGGTGCCGATGGCGGCGCGTCAGGCCGGGATGAGCTTCTCGCAGCTTGTTGTTCGAATTCTGGACCTGGCGGGGTGATATGTCGCAGGCTGCGCTGAATACGCGGAACCACGAAGAAGAGGAAGCCTCTTCTTCGCGTCGGAGTAATGGAACTCGTCTGGCCGGGATTGTCTTCCTGCTGACGGTGCTATGTACCGTGTTGGTCAGCGGGTGGATGGTTCTGGGCTGGATGGAGGATGCACAGCGTTTGCCTCTGTCCAGGATGGTTGTTACCGGTGAGCGTCACTACACGCGTAACGATGATATCCGCCAGGCAATTCTGGCGCTGGGTTCCCCGGGGACCTTTATGACGCAGGATGTCAACATCATCCAGAGTCAGATTGAGCGCCTGCCGTGGATTAAGCAGGCGAGCGTCAGAAAGCAGTGGCCGGACGAATTGAAGATTCATCTGGTTGAATATGTGCCGATTGCGCGTTGGAATGATCAACATATGGTCGACGTAGAAGGGAATTCCTTCAGCGTCCCGGCGGATCGGACCAATAAGCAGAATTTACCGATGTTGTATGGCCCGGAAGGCAGTGAGAACGAAGTGTTGCAGGGGTATCGCGACATGGGGCAGGTGCTGGCAAAGGATAAGTTCACGTTGAAAGTGGCGGCGATGACCGCTCGTCGTTCCTGGCAGTTGACGCTGAATAACGATATTAAGCTCAACCTTGGCCGAGGCGATACCATGAAACGGCTTCAGCGCTTTATGGAACTCTACCCGGTTCTACAGCAGCAAGCGCAGACCGACGGCAAACGGATAAGCTACGTTGATTTGCGTTATGACTCGGGCGCGGCGGTAGGTTGGGTACCTGCTCCCGCAGAGGAAACTAATCAACAACAGAATCAGGCACAGGCAGAACAACAATGATCAAGGCGACGGACAGAAAACTGGTAGTTGGACTGGAGATTGGCACCGCGAAGGTTGCCGCTTTAGTAGGGGAAGTTCTGCCCGACGGCGTGGTCAATATCATTGGCGTGGGCAGCTGCCCATCGCGTGGTATGGATAAAGGCGGGGTTAACGACCTGGAATCCGTGGTGAAATGCGTTCAGCGCGCCATTGATCAGGCCGAGCTGATGGCGGATTGCCAGATTTCGTCAGTGTATCTGGCGCTTTCAGGTAAACATATTAGCTGTCAAAATGAAATTGGCATGGTGCCGATTTCAGAAGAAGAAGTCACGTTGGACGACGTTGAGAACGTGGTGCATACCGCGAAATCGGTCCGCGTACGCGATGAGCATCGTGTTCTGCACGTTATCCCGCAGGAATACGCTATCGACTACCAGGAAGGGATTAAAAACCCGGTCGGTCTGTCCGGCGTACGTATGCAGGCAAAAGTCCATCTGATTACCTGCCATAACGATATGGCGAAAAATATTGTTAAAGCGGTGGAACGTTGCGGTCTGAAAGTGGACCAACTCATTTTCGCCGGTTTAGCGGCCAGTTATTCCGTGTTGACGGAAGATGAACGTGAGCTGGGTGTCTGCGTCGTGGACATCGGCGGTGGTACAATGGATATCGCCGTGTATACCGGCGGCGCGCTGCGCCATACCAAAGTGATCCCGTACGCGGGCAACGTGGTCACCAGCGACATCGCCTACGCTTTCGGAACGCCGCCGAGCGATGCCGAAGCGATTAAAGTTCGCCACGGTTGTGCGCTGGGTTCCATTGTCGGTAAAGACGAAAACGTCGAAGTACCGAGCGTGGGCGGGCGTCCGCCGCGTAGTCTGCAGCGCCAGACGCTGGCAGAGGTGATTGAGCCGCGTTATACCGAGCTGCTCAACCTGGTGAATGAAGAGATTCTGCAACTGCAAGAGCAGCTGCGCCAGCAAGGGGTGAAGCACCATCTGGCGGCAGGGATTGTTTTAACGGGCGGCGCCGCGCAAATTGAAGGCCTTGCCGCCTGTGCTCAGCGCGTGTTCCATACGCAGGTTCGTATTGGCGCGCCGCTGAATATTACCGGTTTAACGGATTATGCCCAGGAGCCGTATTATTCGACGGCGGTTGGGTTGCTGCACTACGGGAAGGAATCGCATCTCAGTGGTGAAGCAGAAGTGGAAAAACGCGTAACTGCATCAGTTGGCTCGTGGATTAAGCGACTTAATAGCTGGCTGCGAAAAGAGTTTTAATTTTTTAAGAGAACGCAGAAAATTAGCGTTCTCAGGCGACAGGCACAAAACGGAGAGAAACTATGTTTGAACCTATGGAACTGACCAACGACGCGGTGATTAAAGTCATCGGCGTCGGTGGCGGCGGTGGCAATGCCGTCGAGCACATGGTGCGCGAGCGTATCGAAGGTGTTGAATTCTTTGCGGTGAACACCGACGCGCAGGCGCTGCGTAAAACGGCTGTTGGCCAGACCATTCAGATCGGTAGCGGTATTACCAAAGGTCTGGGTGCCGGTGCAAACCCGGAAGTCGGTCGCAATGCGGCTGATGAAGACCGTGAAGCGCTGCGTGCTGCTCTTGATGGTGCAGACATGGTGTTTATCGCGGCAGGTATGGGTGGCGGCACCGGTACCGGTGCAGCGCCAGTCGTCGCTGAAGTGGCGAAGGATCTGGGCATCCTGACCGTTGCGGTGGTCACTAAACCGTTTAATTTTGAAGGCAAAAAGCGCATGGCGTTCGCCGAGCAGGGGATCACCGAGCTGTCCAAGCATGTGGACTCGCTGATCACCATTCCGAACGACAAGCTGCTGAAAGTTCTCGGCCGCGGTATCTCTCTGCTGGACGCTTTCGGCGCAGCAAACGACGTGCTGAAAGGCGCAGTACAGGGTATCGCCGAACTGATTACCCGTCCGGGTCTGATGAACGTCGACTTTGCGGATGTGCGTACCGTAATGTCCGAAATGGGCTATGCGATGATGGGCTCCGGCGTGGCGAGCGGTGAAGACCGTGCGGAAGAAGCGGCTGAAATGGCTATCTCTTCTCCGCTGCTGGAAGATATCGATCTGTCCGGCGCGCGCGGCGTTCTGGTCAACATTACGGCCGGCTTCGACCTGCGTCTGGATGAGTTCGAAACCGTGGGTAACACTATCCGTGCTTTCGCTTCGGATAATGCGACCGTGGTTATCGGTACTTCCCTTGACCCGGATATGAACGACGAACTGCGTGTGACCGTTGTGGCCACCGGTATCGGTATGGACAAGCGTCCGGAAATTACCCTGGTGACCAACAAGCAGGTTCAGCAGCCGGTCATGGATCGCTACCAGCAGCACGGTATGGCTCCGTTAACTCAAGAGCAGAAACCGGTTGCGAAGGTGGTGAACGACAATACACCGCAAACTGCGAAAGAGCCGGATTATCTGGATATCCCAGCGTTCCTGCGTAAGCAAGCTGATTAAGAATTGGCTGGAAGTTGGGCATCAGCGCTCTTTGTGCTAAACTGCCCATCCGAATGTATTGTACACTTCGGTTGGATAGGTAACTTGGCGAGATTATACGATGATCAAACAAAGGACTCTTAAACGTATCGTTCAGGCGACTGGCGTCGGTTTGCATACCGGCAAGAAAGTCACCCTGACGTTACGCCCTGCGCCGGCAAATACCGGGGTCATCTATCGTCGCACCGACTTGAATCCACCGGTTGATTTTCCGGCTGATGCCAAATCTGTGCGTGATACCATGCTCTGTACTTGCCTGGTGAACGAGCATGACGTGCGGATTTCGACTGTCGAGCACCTGAATGCCGCACTGGCAGGTCTCGGCATTGACAACATCGTTGTTGAAGTCGATGCGCCGGAAATTCCAATTATGGATGGTAGCGCTGCGCCGTTCGTTTATCTGCTGCTGGATGCCGGCATCGATGAGCTGAACTGTGCCAAGAAATTTGTACGCATCAAAGAGACCGTTCGGGTCGAAGATGGCGACAAATGGGCTGAATTCAAACCGTACAATGGTTTTTCGTTGGATTTTACCATCGATTTTAACCACCCGGCGATTGATGCAAGCAGCCAGCGCTATGCGATGAACTTCTCTGCTGATGCATTTATGCGCCAGATTAGTCGCGCTCGTACTTTTGGTTTTATGCGTGATATCGAATATCTGCAGTCCCGCGGTCTGTGCCTGGGCGGCAGCTTCGATTGTGCCATCGTTGTTGACGATTATCGCGTATTGAACGAAGACGGTCTTCGCTTTGAAGATGAGTTTGTCCGCCACAAAATGCTGGATGCGATCGGTGACCTGTTTATGTGTGGTCACAATATCATCGGTGCATTCACGGCGTTCAAATCAGGTCACGCGTTGAATAACAAACTGCTGCAGGCTGTTCTGGCAAAACAGGAAGCCTGGGAGTATGTGACTTTCGAAGACGAAGCAGAACTGCCGCTGGCATTCCGCGCACCGTCAATGGTTATGGCATAAGCCTGACCATTCAGTAAAACAGACTGGTAACCTGGTACTCTCTCCGGCCAGGGAGCCAGTCTTTTTTCTTTTTTTGCCTTCCTCTGCTGGTTCTGCCCTGATTCTGCGGCGCTGTTCATTGTTCGTTCGCTGATTTATTGAACGTTTTTGCCTTGTCGCAACCGTCATTCCTGCTGCTGTCGTGCAGTATTAATGGTAGTATTTGGGCGCAAAAAATATTTCCTGGGGTTGCTTCAACTAAAGGTAACGTACGTGAGTGGATTGCTGACGCGCTGGCGACAGTTTGGCAGACGGTATTTCTGGCCGCATCTCCTGTTGGGGATGGTCGCGGCTAGCTTTGGCCTGCCTGCGCTTAGCAACAGCCACGAAACGGCTTCGCCGACGAAAACCACGGCCAGCAACCACAGCCCGAATAAAGTTAATTTCTCCCAGCTGGCGCTGCTTGACGCCAGCCGTCGACCGAATTTTACCGTCGATTACTGGCATCAGCATGCTATCCGCACGGTTATTCGTCATCTCTCATTTGCGATGGCGCCGCAAGCGCTGCCGGTTGCCGAAGAGTCTTCGCCCTTCCAGGCGCAGCATCTGGCTTTACTTGACACGCTCAGCGCACTGCTGACGCAGGAGAGTAAACCGCCGGTAATCGTTCGCCAGGCGGCTTATACCCCGTCCCATTCTGCATTTTCTGTCTCGGCCTGGATTAGCCAGGTGGCAGGGATTCGCGCAGGACCTCAACGTCTCAGCTGAACTAAAAACGGATGATTCTTTTTTGTGACTCCGCATCGCGGGGCGTTTGAGATTTTATTATGCTAATCAAATTATTAACTAAAGTTTTCGGTAGTCGTAACGATCGTACCCTGCGCCGTATGCGCAAAACCGTTGGCCTCATCAATGCCATGGAACCGGAGATGGAAAAGCTCTCCGATGACGAGCTGAAAGGCAAAACCGCCGAGTTCCGTGCTCGCCTGGAAAAGGGCGAAAGCCTGGAGAGCCTGATCCCGGAAGCCTTTGCCGTGGTTCGTGAAGCCAGTAAACGTGTATTCGGTATGCGCCACTTCGACGTCCAGCTGCTGGGCGGTATGGTGCTTAACCAGCGTTGCATCGCGGAAATGCGTACCGGTGAAGGTAAAACGTTGACCGCAACGCTGCCTGCGTACCTGAATGCATTGTCCGGTAAAGGCGTTCACGTGGTTACCGTCAACGACTATCTGGCACAGCGTGATGCTGAAAACAACCGCCCGCTGTTTGAGTTCCTCGGTATGACCGTCGGGATCAACATGTCCGGTTTACCGGCGCCAGCCAAACGTGAAGCGTACGGTGCGGATATTACCTACGGTACCAACAACGAATACGGCTTTGACTACCTGCGCGACAATATGGCGTTCAGCCCGGAAGAGCGCGTTCAGCGTAAACTGCACTATGCGCTGGTGGATGAGGTGGACTCCATTCTGATCGATGAAGCGCGTACTCCGCTGATCATTTCCGGTCCGGCGGAAGACAGCTCGGAAATGTACAAGCGCGTGAACAAGATCATCCCGCACCTGGTTCGTCAGGATAAAGAAGATTCCGACACCTTCACCGGTGAAGGCCACTTCTCCGTTGATGAAAAGGCGCGCCAGGTTAACCTGACCGAACGCGGTCTGGTGCTGATCGAAGAGCTGCTGGTGCAGGAAGGGATCATGGACGAAGGCGAATCGCTGTATTCACCGTCCAATATTATGCTGATGCATCACGTGACGGCAGCGCTGCGCGCGCACGTGCTGTTCACCCGCGACGTTGACTATATCGTCAAAGATGGCGAAGTGATTATCGTCGATGAGCATACCGGTCGTACGATGCAAGGACGTCGCTGGTCTGATGGTCTCCACCAGGCCGTTGAAGCGAAAGAAGGCGTGGATATCCAGAATGAAAACCAGACGCTGGCCTCCATCACCTTCCAGAACTATTTCCGTCTGTATGAGAAACTGGCGGGGATGACCGGTACGGCAGATACTGAAGCCTTTGAATTCAGCTCTATCTACAAGCTGGATACCGTAGTGGTGCCGACTAACCGCCCGATGATCCGTAAAGATATGGCGGATCTGGTCTATATGACCGAAGCGGAAAAAATTCAGGCGATCATCGAAGATATCAAAGAGCGCACCGCCGCTGGCCAGCCGGTTCTGGTTGGTACCATTTCGATTGAAAAATCAGAAGTGGTTTCCCATGAACTGACCAAAGCCGGTATCAAGCACAATGTTCTGAACGCGAAGTTCCACGCCAGCGAAGCGGATATCGTTGCCCAGGCGGGTTACCCGTCAGCGGTAACCATCGCAACCAACATGGCGGGTCGTGGTACGGATATTATGCTCGGCGGGAGCTGGCAAGCCGAAGTCGCTGCGCTGGAAGATCCGACACCGGAGCAAATCGCGCAGATTAAAGCCGACTGGCAGGTTCGTCACGATGCCGTTCTGGCAGCAGGCGGCCTGCATATTATCGGTACCGAGCGTCATGAATCCCGTCGTATCGATAACCAGCTGCGCGGCCGTTCTGGTCGTCAGGGGGATGCCGGTTCTTCCCGCTTCTACCTGTCGATGGAAGATGCTCTGATGCGTATCTTTGCCTCCGACCGTGTCTCCGGCATGATGCGCAAGCTGGGGATGAAACCAGGCGAAGCGATTGAGCACCCGTGGGTCACCAAGGCTATCGCTAACGCACAGCGTAAAGTCGAAAGCCGCAACTTTGATATTCGTAAGCAGCTGCTGGAATATGATGATGTTGCTAACGATCAGCGCCGGGCAATCTACAGTCAGCGTAACGAATTGCTGGACGTTTCTGATGTTAGCGAAACCATTAACAGCATCCGCGAAGATGTGTTCAAAGCGACCATCGATGCCCATATCCCGCCGCAGTCTCTGGAAGAAATGTGGGATGTTGAAGGTCTGCAGGAACGTCTGAAAAATGACTTCGACCTCGAGCTGCCGCTGAAAGAGTGGCTGGATAAAGAGCCGGAGCTGCATGAAGAGACGCTGCGCGAGCGTATTCTGCAGAGCGCGATTGAGACCTATCAGCGTAAAGAAGAAGTTGTGGGCGCTGAAATGATGCGTCATTTCGAGAAAGGCGTCATGCTGCAGACTCTGGACTCGCTGTGGAAAGAGCACCTCGCGGCGATGGATTACCTGCGTCAGGGTATTCACCTGCGCGGCTATGCGCAGAAAGATCCTAAGCAGGAGTACAAGCGTGAGTCCTTCTCTATGTTTGCCGCGATGCTGGAATCGCTGAAGTATGAAGTGATCAGCACCCTGAGCAAGGTTCAGGTCCGCATGCCGGAAGAAGTTGAAGCAATGGAGCAGCAGCGCCGCGAGGAAGCCGAACGTCTGGCGCAGATGCAACAGCTTAGCCATCAGGACGACGATACTGCCGCCGCGGCTGCGCTGGCTGAGGAGACCGGCGAGCGTAAAGTGGGGCGCAACGATCCGTGCCCATGTGGTTCCGGTAAAAAATATAAGCAGTGCCATGGCCGTCTGAGCTAAGCTCAGAGCATGAAAAATAAAGGCGCAGATATCTGCGCCTTTTTTATGGAATGATCACGATGAAACAACTGCAAATTTCCGTGGGTATTATCCGCAATCCGCAGGGGGAGATCTTTATCACCCAGCGCGCCGCCGATGCCCATATGGCCAACAAACTCGAGTTTCCCGGCGGTAAAATTGAAGCCGGAGAATCTGCGGAACAGGCGCTGGTGCGTGAACTGCAGGAAGAAGTGGGGATTACGGTAAGCTCATCCCGCCTGTTTGATAAGCTTGAGTATCAGTTCCCGGACCGCCACATTACCCTGTGGTTCTGGCTGGTGGAAGAGTGGTCCGGCGAGCCGTGGGGGAAAGAGGGACAGCCCGGGCAGTGGATTGCGCAACGGGCATTAGACTCTGAGGCGTTTCCGCCGGCGAATGAACCCATTATTACCAAATTAGTGCAGGCGGCTTCCTGAACCCGCGTTTCCCGGACAAGGCGCGATGTTGCCTTGCCCGGGAACCGGTCACGGTTGCTGTTCCTCGCTCCAGCCATCGCTATCGGACAGATCGCTCGCGCTGGGAATACGTTTTTCTTCTGCAGCCCATTCACCTAGATCAATCAGCTGGCAGCGTTTAGAGCAAAAGGGGCGGTACAGGCTCTGTGCGTTCCAGACCACGGGTTTACCGCAGGTGGGGCAATTGACGATCGTCTCTTCTGACATTATTTCTCCTTAACAACAGGCCAGTTCAAAATCAAAACGCTCAGGTACGACCCCGAACTCGCTATCCAGCGGCAGGAAGCGGATAGCGAAACGGCTCTTATGCCCGGAGATTTGAGGATAGAGCTGGCTGGCAATATCCAGCCGCAGACGTAGCAGGTCGGCATCTTCGCCATTATCCTGATAAAAGCCGTTGAGGCTGGTCTGCTTACGGAAAGGGGCGGCATTACGAATCAGATCGAGGATCAGCACCAGAGATTGAGTCAGCGGATCAAGGCTGGCTATCCAGACGCCGATCTGTTCGTCACGGTATGCCTGCGGCATGTGCAGCCAGATATGCAGCGTGGGCAAATCAAAGCTGCAGCAGCCGCCGGGAATGCTCAGACGCTGGCGTACCAGCGCAATCAAACGATCTTCACGCAGGAACTGGCCGATGCGCGGCGCGGACATCAGCGTGGCGCCGCACTGCTTCAACTGCTGACGCAAGGCGTCAATGCGTTCGCCATCGACGCCGGGAATGTCTACCCATGACTGTAATTTCCGCTGCTGGCGCTCCAGCTCTTTTAGCAGGTCCGTCCTGACCTCTCCACGTTCCAGTACATCTAAAAGATCGCCCGCGTTGCGGAAAAAATGGAGTGCATCGGCGTAGCTGGCGATTGTCGGATGAACGGACAATTGCTGAGTCAAAAATTCAATACGCAGCCAGGTGCGCATTTTCTCGTTGAGTGGATGTTCAAACAGAACGGGGGTGTGCATTACGGTTTTTCCTGTGAGGCGGCCTGCGATGCCAGCATTAGATACTTTTCGTGCAGGCGGGCAACATCCGATGCGACGGCATCCGGAGAGCCCATGTTTTCAATGACATCATCCGCAACGGCAAGGCGCTGTTCGCGCGTCGCCTGGGCGGCAAGAATATGTTCTGCATGTTCACGACTGACCCGATCGCGAAGCATCGTACGCGCGATCTGCGTCTCTTTTGGAACATCAACGACCAGCACGCGATCGGCCTGCGTAGCCAGCCGGTTTTCTACCAGTAAGGGGACGACCCAAAGAATATAAGGAGAGCTCGCGGCCTGCATCTGCCGGCGAGTTTCCTGCTGGATGAGCGGATGCAATAGCCCGTTAAGCCAGGTTTTATCTTCAGGGTGAGCAAAGATTTTTTCACGCAGAGCGCGGCGGTTCAGCGTGCCGTCATCATTGAGCATCGGTGAACCAAAGTGAGCGGCGATGGCCTGAAGCGCGGTGGTTCCGGGTTCTACTACCTGACGGGCAATAATGTCAGCGTCAATAACGTTAATCCCAAGCCGGGAAAATGCATCGGCCACGGTACTTTTGCCACTGCCAATGCCGCCTGTTAACGCTACCGTATACCTCATACGCTCCGATCCTGAACTGACCATATACACATTACTCTTCAGAGGCGCTCGTTTTGCTGCGCACCACGCCCCGGTGAACGCTATCCCCATCAAGGTGGCTGCAGGCCAATAAAAGGCCATCACAGTATATACTGGATTGTTTTGTATATATAAATCAAGTGGTTAAAAATGATACGCCGGGCGTCGATTATTGCGTTCGCGCCATTCACTGTTCACCAGGTAAATTTATACGATTGTAGCGTAAAAAAAGTGAAAATCGCAGTCTTGCGCAGCCATGATTCGTGCGTATGATAACGTCACTGGAGTTGTGCTCTCACAATAATGCAATTAACCCCAGGAATTCGTACATGCGTATCGAAGAAGATCTGAAGCTTGGTTTTAAAGACGTTCTTATCCGCCCAAAACGCTCTACCCTCAAAAGCCGTTCTGATGTTCAGCTGGAACGTGAATTCACTTTTAAACATTCTGGTCTGTCCTGGTCTGGCGTGCCGATCATTGCCGCTAACATGGATACCGTCGGGACGTTTGGCATGGCGAAAGCGCTGGCCTCTTTCGGTATTCTGACCGCGGTTCACAAGCACTATACCGTTGAACAATGGCAGGAGTTTGTCCAGTCGGTGTCCGCAGATGTGCTGAAGTACGTCATGGTGTCCACCGGCACCTCGGATGTCGATTTCGAAAAAACCCAGCAGATCCTTTCTCAGAACCCGCAGCTTAGCTTCGTCTGCATCGATGTGGCGAATGGTTATTCTGAACATTTTGTTCAGTTCGTCGCCAAAGCGCGTGCAGCCTGGCCGCAAAAAACCATTATTGCGGGTAACGTTGTGACGGGCGAAATGTGCGAAGAGCTGATTCTGTCCGGTGCTGATATTGTGAAAGTGGGCATCGGCCCGGGCTCCGTATGTACCACTCGCGTGAAGACCGGCGTCGGTTATCCGCAGCTGTCTGCCGTTATCGAGTGTGCCGATGCGGCGCATGGCCTGGGCGGCCAGATCGTCAGCGATGGCGGTTGCACGATGCCAGGTGACGTGGCGAAAGCCTTCGGCGGCGGTGCAGATTTTGTCATGCTGGGGGGAATGCTGGCTGGCCATGAAGAGAGCGGCGGTACCGTCGTTGAAGAAAACGGCGAGAAATTCATGCTGTTCTACGGCATGAGCTCCGAATCCGCCATGACGCGCCACGTTGGCGGCGTTGCGCAGTATCGCGCCGCGGAAGGCAAAACCGTTAAGCTGCCTCTGCGTGGACCGGTAGAGAACACGGCTCGCGATATCCTCGGTGGCCTGCGTTCTGCCTGTACCTATGTGGGCGCCTCTCGCCTGAAAGAGCTGACCAAGCGTACGACCTTCATTCGCGTGCAGGAACAAGAGAACCGCGTGTTCAACAGCCTGTAATGCCTGATGCTGGCGCGTTTTGCGCCAGCACTTATCCGCCCATTCCGCTAATGGCGTCACCCAGATGAAAGATGGGTAAATACATCGCCACCACCAGCACACCGACAATCGTTCCGGTTATCAACAGCAGGGCCGGCTCCAGTAACGTTGCCAGATTTTCTGCCTGATAATGCGTCTGCTCACTATGATGACGGGCGAGGTTTTCCAGCATTGTATCCAGCGATCCGGATGCTTCACCGGTACGGATCAGCTGCAGGCATAGCGTGGTAAAACCGCCGCTTCGCTCAAGAGCCTGCCAGATGGGAGCTCCGTGGCTAATGTGCAGATGCACCTGCTGGATCCGCTGGCGCCATAGCGGGCAGTTCAGCGTATCCTCGACGCTTTCCAGACCTTGTAGAAAGCTAATACCTGCACTTTGGGTCAGTGCGAGTACGGTAAAGATCTGGCTAAGCCGCTGCCCGCGTTTGAGTTTTCCCACAACCGGGAGCGCGTGGAGCATTTTTTGTCGCTGCAGCAGCCAGTGCGGGCGGCGACTGGCTATCAGATTAAGGACGGCGGGCAGCACAATCGGCACAATCAGCAGTGGCCAGCCATAGCTAAGGCTCTCGCTGGCGTGAATAACCAGGCGCGTCAGCAGCGGTAGCGGTGTGTTGAAGGTTTGGTAGATCGCCGCAAACTCCGGCAGAACGAAGCACAGCATCGCCACCACCACCATCAGGGCCAGACCCAGAATAACGGCCGGGTAGCGCACCGCTTTCTTTACTTTTTCTGCCAGCTGCTGCTGTTCCTGCTGTTGACGCGCCAGCTGAAGACAACAAAAATCCAGTTTACCGGTGAGCTCGCCGGTACGGATCATCGCCAGACTAAGCGGTGCAAAGGCCTGAGGCCACTTTTCCAGCGCGGCAGAAAGCGAGACGCCTTGCGCCAGATCCTGAGCCAGTGTGCGCAGCAGCGCCTGCCACTGCGCGCTCGGTTGCTGTTGCGCCAGCAGTTCGAGTCCTTCAGCTAAAGAAAGTCCGGCCTGAAGGAGCACCGCCAGTTGGCGAACAACCTGACTGCCATAGCGCGGATGCCAGAGCGTGTTTTTGACCGCACAGCGGCGAATGGCCAGTGGAATAATGCGTTCATGCTGAAGCGCCTGGAATACTTCCAGTCGGCCAGGGTTCCACTGTGTTCCCTGACAAAATTGGCCCTGCATATCCACGCCTTGCCAGCGCCAGAGACGGTTAGCGGTCATGAGGGATCCCCAGTACGCGGACGATTTCTTCAAGGTTGGTCAGCCCTTGCTCGACCGCCAGACAGCCGCTTTCAAACAGCGTCATCATTCCCGCTTCCCGTGCCAGAGATTCGATTTCCAGCGCGCTCGGGCCACGGGCGATCGCTTGACGTAGCGGGGCATTCACCGGCAATAGCTCAAATAATGCCTGGCGACCATAGTAGCCGTGATAGCAGTGCTGACAGCCTACTGCCTGCCAGCGCGGGAGAGGTCGGGGCCACAGGCGGCGCGGTATATCCATCGTCTTCCCGGTTTCACGGCGGCAGTGTACGCACAGTTTACGCACCAGGCGTTGAGCGATAACCAGCGACAGTGCAGAAGAGAGCATCCAGCCGGCAACGCCCATTTGCTGTAGGCGAGTGAGGGTTTCACTGGTGGAGTTGGTGTGCAGCGTCGAAAGGACCAGATGCCCGGTTTGCGCCGCTTTAATCGCAATCTCTGCGGTCTCCGCATCGCGAATTTCCCCGACCATCACAATGTCAGGATCCTGGCGTAACAGCGCGCGCAGAACGTTTTGAAAAGTCAGTCCGGCGCGGGGGTTAATTTGTGTCTGGTTCATTCCGGCTATCGGCATCTCCAGCGGATCTTCCACGCTACAAATATTGACCGCATCGTGGTTTCTGGTTTGCAGCGCGCTATAAAGGGTAACGGTTTTACCGCTACCGGTTGGGCCGGTAACCAGCAGCAGTCCCTGCGGCTGGTCGAGGGCCGAGCGAAACGCATTAAGCTGGTCTGACGAAAGTCCCAGCGCCCCCAGCTCGAGTGCCTGCTCGACCTGATGCAGTAAACGCAGCACGATTTTCTCCCCGTGGCGACAGGGCAGTGTGGCTATACGGAAAGAGACCGGGCGACCGGCAAGGGGCAGGGTAAACTGGCCATCCTGCGGCAGGCGATGCTCGGCGATGTCCAGGTTGCCGAGCACTTTAAGCCGCGCGGCGACCGGGGCTGCACGTTCGGGGGGAAGGGGCGAAAGTGCATGGAGTACGCCATCGACACGCAGGCGAATGCGCAGGTGATTTTCTTCGGGCTCAAAATGAATGTCGGAAGCCCGCTGGCGTAGCGCTTGCTCGAGGATCTGCTGGACCTGGCCGATTACATCGGCCGCGGTATCGCTGTGGGCAGGGGGCGAGGGGTGGGTTGCCGTCTGCTGACGCTTATCCATCTGCGCCTGGCTCCAGCATTCGATATCGATTCGCTTCTGAGTAGCGAAACGCAGCGCCTCCATCAGTTCAGGCGTCGGAGCATCGACAACCGCGATAGCGATGGTTTGCTCATCGCTGTTCAACAGCAGCGCCTGATGGCGCTGACAAAGGGAGATTAACCGATCGGTTTTCATCGTGGCGGCCTCAGTTTATGCGGAACACATCTTCGCAGGCCTGCTGGAGTGCGCTGCTGCTGGCTATGTTGCAGACGCGCCCCCAGCCGGTGATACCGCTTGCATTGTCCCAGGACGGCGTCAGGGTGACGCTCAGTCCGTTCAGGCTTTCTTGTCCGTTCAGCGTGACAATACCTTGCGCGACGCTCATGGTGGCGACGTAGCGCGTGGTCGCTGGAGAAGGGATGCCGTTGGCACCGGCGTCACAGCTTGTCAGTCCGCCGTGTTCGAGTGCGCATAGTTCAACGGCCGTGCGGTAGGGGACAAAGGTTTGCAGCATGTCGGTCAGGGCCGCCTTGCGCAGGTAGTTCTGATAAGCCGGAATGCCGATAGCGCTCAGAATGGCGATAATGCCGATGACCACCATCAGTTCGATCAGGGTAAATCCGCGTTGTCTGTCCATATATGCTCCTTGTGGTGAAGGAAGCACTGTGACGCGCTGGCGCCGCCGCGGCGAATGACAAATGATGAGGTGGGAAACGACTTTCCAGGTTTTCTGGTGTTCTTGCAGGTGGGGGAGTCAGAGATGCTCGCTGTCTCGCAAAAAAAGCCCCGGCGCGTTGTCGCTCCGGGGCGGGCGATTAGCGAAAACGCATGGAGAGGTCCAGGGCGTGTACGTGCTTGGTCAGGGCGCCCACGGAGATGTAATCAACGCCGGTTTCGGCAAATTCGCGGATGGTTTTAAACGTCACGTTGCCGGATACTTCCAGCGCCGCCTTGCCGTTGGTCCGCTTCACCGCTTCACGCATCAGGTCGGTGGTGAAATTATCGAGCATAATGATATCCGCGCCGGCTTTAAGCGCTTCATCCAGTTCATCAAGCGATTCCACTTCCACTTCAACCGGAACGTCCGGATGCAGCCAGAAAGCTTTTTCCACCGCCTGACGCACTGAGCCTGAGGCAATAATGTGGTTTTCTTTAATCAGGAAGGCGTCGAATAAACCCAGACGGTGGTTGGCGCCGCCGCCGCACAGTACGGCATACTTCAGTGCGGTGCGCAGGCCTGGCAGCGTTTTACGCGTGTCGAGCAGCTGGGTTTTGGTTCCGGCCAGCAGCTCCACGTAACGATGTACTTCGCTGGAGACGCCGGACAGGGTCTGCACGAAATTCAGCGCGGTGCGTTCACCGGTCAGCAGCAGCCGGGAAGGCCCCTCCAGCTCGAACAGCGGCTGGTCCGCTTTGATGAGATCGCCATCTTCGACATGCCAGGTGATGCTGACATCGTCGCCAGCCAGTTGAATGAAGACCTCTTCCACCCAGCGCTTACCGCAAAATACGCCGTCTTCGCGCGTAATAATGACCGCATGTGAGCGTGCGTCTTCCGGCAATAATTGGGCGCTAATATCGTTGTTGGCATTGACCTCGCCACCCAGATCTTCCCGCAGGGATTGGGCGACGGCATCGGTGATATCCAGGTTAATGCGTTCCAGCAGCGCGTCACGGCGGCGGTCGGGATTGTAGCGACGAGGCGACATGATAAAGCTCCAGATAGATAAGATTCAGCAGTGGGAAACATGCTAACCTGAACAGCGTTTCTACACCATACAGACTTCGCGCTTCGGGGCGCCTCTGTATCGGCTATGTCTCTGCTTTTCAGCGATGATTTGTGGGTTGCTGGACCGCAGGCTGAACGATTTTGTGTATGATAATCAGCATCCTTTGGGCCACGGGCGGCCCGGGAGCATGAGTTAGCGAAAGGAGATTCCGCATGCAGTTGAATGGGGGATGGCTGGTGGATGCGCGTCGGGTTCCTTCGCCGCACCATGATTGCCGCCCGGATGATGAAGCCCCTTCCTTACTGGTGGTGCATAATATTAGTCTGCCGCCGGGGGAGTTTGGCGGCCCGTGGATCGATGCTTTATTCACCGGAACGCTCGATCCCAGCGCTCATCCTTTCTTTGCGGAAATCGCGCACCTGCGCGTTTCAGCGCATTGTCTTATTCGTCGCGATGGTGAAATTGTGCAGTATGTTCCTTTTGATAAGCGAGCGTGGCACGCGGGCGTATCCAGCTATCACGGGCGTGAACGCTGCAATGACTTTTCTATCGGCATTGAGCTGGAAGGAACCGACACGCTGGCTTATACCGATGCGCAGTACCAGCAGCTGGTGGCGGTGACGCGACAGCTGATCGCGTTGTACCCGGCCATCGCACGCCATATGACTGGCCACAGCGATATTGCGCCAGTCCGAAAAACGGATCCCGGTCCGGCTTTTGACTGGGCAAAATTTCGCGGCCTGCTGGCCGCTTCGTCAGAAAAGGAGATGCCATGACGTTGTTTACTACGCTGCTGGTTCTCATCGCTGAGCGGCTGTTTAAGCTGGGTGAGCACTGGCAGCTCGATCACCGCCTGGAAGTGCTGTTTCGCCGGGTAAAACACTTTTCACTCCCTGCGACTCTGCTGATGACGGCGCTGGCCATGGCGGTGGTTTATCTTATCCAGCGCCTGCTGCACGGGGTGCTGTTTAACGTCCCTCTTCTGGTCTTCTGGATCTTGCTCGGCCTGCTGTGTATTGGCGCGGGCAGGGTACGGCTGCACTATCATGCGTATCTGAAAGCCGCATCACGCAACGATCGTCATGCTTGTGACGCGATGGCCAGCGAGCTGACGCTGATTCACGGCGTGCCGCCAGGCTGTGACGATCGCGAGTTTCTGAGCGAACTGCAAAATGCGCTGCTGTGGATTAACTACCGCTACTACCTGGCTCCGCTGTTCTGGTTTGTGGTTGGCGGGCCATGGGGACCTATTACGCTGATTGGCTACTGCGTGCTGCGCGCCTGGCAGACGTGGCTGGCGCGTTATCAGACGCCGCGCCATCGCTTACAGTCGGGGATTGATGCCATTCTGCACGTGGTGGACTGGCTGCCGGTACGTCTGGTCGGCGTGGTCTATGCGTTGGTGGGACACGGGGAAAGAGCCTTGCCGGCCTGGTTTGCTTCTTTGGGCGACCGTCACTCGTCGCAGTACCAGGTTCTGACCCGACTGGCTCAGTTTTCGCTGGCGCGCGAACCGCATGTGGATAAGGTCGAGACACCTAAAGCGGCGGTCTCAATGGCCAAAAAAACGTCGCTGGTGGTGGTCGTTATCATGGCGCTACTCACCATTTACGGTACCTTGATTTAAGCCCCGCCCGCTGCCGGGCAGGGGAGGCGATCAATACGTATCGGCGGGCGGGATGCCGAAGTCAGGCATCCCGTTTTCTTGCCAGCGAACCCGCTTGAGCCGCGTATGGCGATTCGGATCGTACAGCGGATCGCCTTCAATTTCGGTATAGTTCCGCGCATGGTAGACCAGCACATCTTCCCCTTCCGGCGTTTGCGTAAAACCGTTGTGACCGGGGCCATACTGACGGTTCTCATCGCTGGTACGAAATACGGGCTCCGGTGATTTATGCCAGTTCTCCGGGCGCAGCGGGTCGGCCAGCAGGTCTATCCACAAGAGTCCCATGCAGTAGTTTTCATCGGTTGCGCTGGCGGAATAGCTGACAAACAGCCGCTCGCCGTGGACCAGAACCGCCGGGCCTTCATTGACCCGAAAACCGCGACATTCCCAGTCAAACTCCGGTTTACTCAACATCACGGGATCACCTTTTAGCGTCCACGGGTTTGCCAGCTCCGCCAGGTAGAGGTTGGAGTTGCCTGCAATATGTGGGGCTTTCTGCGCCCATAGATACCACTGCCTGCCCTGATGTTGAAAGGTGGTGGCATCCAGCGCAAAGGTATCGAAGGGCGTTTTTACCTGGCCTTTTTCAACCCACTGACCGCTGAGCGGGTCGCTGTCGGCACATTCGAGGACAAACATCCGGTGCTGGAACATCCCGAGTTGGTCCAGGTCTTGCGTGTGAGCAGCGGCAAAATAGATATACCATTTCCCGTCAATTTCATGCAGTTCCGGTGCCCAGATGAGCTGGCTCATTGGGCCGCTCTCCGCTTTACGCCAGACCACCACCGGCGGCGCTTCGCACAGACCTTCCAGCGTCGCCGCGCGACGAATCTCCAGCCGGTCATATTCCGGAACCGAGGCGATAAAATAGTAGTGATCCTGATGGCGCAGAATATAGGGGTCCGCGCGTTGTTCAATAAACGGATTAGGCCAGTTGCTCATCAAGCTTTCCTTATGTGTTCACTGGTTTTGAGATCCTGCCAGGTATTGAGTTCCTCGTAGTTAGCGCGACGCTTTTCCAGGTCCGACTGGATTTGGCACATAAACTCGCGGTTGACCTTCAGCATCCGCACGACGCCTGCGGTAATCAGATAGCCAACACCCGGAATGACGCTGAACAGCAGCACGATACCGTTTACCGCCGAGGCGCTCTGCTCTTTGGCGCCGGCATCGTAGCCGTACCATGAGAGCAGGAAACCGACCATCGCGCCGGCTACCGCCAGCCCGACTTTCAGGAAGAAAAGATTACCGGAGAAGCTGATCCCGGTGATGCGTTTGCCGGTTTTCCACTCGCCGTAATCATCGACGTCAGCCATCAGGGACCAGTGCAGCGGCGACGGGATCTGATGCAGGATGTTGAGCAGGAAGTAGAGCACCATAATCATCATGGTGGCATGTGGGTCGAAGAAGTAGAACGCGCAGGAGAAAATCGCCAGGGCGATATTGGTCCAGAAGAAAACCTGCAGCTTGCACCAGCGATCGGTCAGCACTTTTGCCAGCATACTGCCGATCATCATCCCGACCACGCCGAGGCTGATAAACAGCGTCGCAAAGTGGGTGCTTTGCTGCATGACCCAGGTCACGTAGTACATGGTGGCGGCCATGCGGATAAACCCGGGACAGACGTTGCACAGCGTTAACAGCAGGATGCGAACCCACTGATCATTTTTCCAGACGTCCTTAAAGTCTTGCTTCAGTTCATCGTGGGTCTGTACCGCCGGACGCACGCGTTCACGAACGGTGGCGAAGCAGAATAAAAACATACACATACCAATTGCTGCCAGCACGGTCATCGCCATCTGATAACCTTTGGCTTTATCGGCGCCACCGAACCAGTCGGCCATCGGCAGCAGCGTCAGCGACAGCAGCAGCGTGGCAATACCGACCAGCACAAAACGATACGACTGGCAGGCTACGCGCTCCTGCGGATCGTTAGTAATCACGCTGCCTAACGAGCAGTAGGGAATATTAATCGCGGTATAGGTCAGCGAGAGCAGGAAGTAGGTGACGAAGGCATAGATAACTTTGCTGTGATAGGTCCATTCCGGCGTGGTGAACATCAGGACGCTGAACAGCGCGTAGGGGAAAGCCATCCACAGCAGCCACGGACGGAAGCGGCCATATTGACTGCGAGTACGGTCGGCCATGGCGCCCATGATCGGGTCTGTTACGGCATCGATGACGCGTACGGAGAGCAACAAAACGCCCACTAACGCGGGCGCGAGGCCAAAAATATCGGTGTAAAAGTAGTTAACAAACAGCATGATGGCGCCAAATATGATGTTGCATCCGGCATCGCCCATCCCATAGCCAATCTTTTCTCTCACTGAAAGTTTATTGCCTGCCATCTGGAGATCTCCCCGTTGCGGTATGGAGAGAATTATTTGCGGAATTGCCGATAAATGCGTTGCAGTATCAGGTCAACGATATGGATAAAACGACTGTTGGAGGGAAAGTGTGAAGCAGATAACAATGCTCTGTGCCCGCCATGACGGGGCGGGCACAGAATCCAGAGATGTATTATTGTGCTTTTAGTGCGCTGGCGCTTTTCTGTTTAAACAGATAGCCGACGCCCAGAATCGCAATCCATACTGGGATCAGGTAAACGGAAATCGCCATGCCCGGCGTCATCAGCATAATCACCAGTACCGCCACCATGAACAGCAGGCAGACCCAGTTGCCGACCGGGTAGAACAGCGCCGGGAAACGCGAAACTACGCCCTGCTGCTGCTTGGCGCGACGGAACTTCATATGCGCCAGGCTAATCATCGCCCAGTTAATGACCAGCGCGGAGACCACCAGCGCCATCAGCAGGCCAAAGGCCGACTCCGGTGCGAAGTAGTTAATCAGGACGCACAGCGCGGTGACCACGGCAGAGACCAGAATGGTATTGACCGGCACGCCGCGCTTATCGACGCTCATCAGCGCTTTCGGGGCGTTCCCTTGCTGGGCCAGACCGAACAACATGCGGCTGTTGCAGTATACGCAGCTGTTATACACGGACAGCGCAGCGGTCAGCACCACGACGTTGAGGGCGTTGGCCACAAAGGTATCGCCCAGCTCGTGGAAGATCAGCACGAACGGGCTGGTATCTGCGGTGACGCGCGTCCACGGCAGCAGTGAAAGCAGAACGGCCAGCGAGCCCACATAGAAAATCAGGATACGGTAGATAACCTGGTTGGTGGCTTTCGGGATGCTCTGTTCCGGATTGTCCGCTTCAGCTGCCGTGATCCCGACCAGCTCCAGACCACCAAACGAGAACATGATAATCGCCATCATCATCACCAGTCCGGTAAAGCCATGCGGCAGGAACCCGCCCTGGTCCCACAGGTTGCGTACGGTTGCCTGTGGGCCGCCGTTGCCGCTGAACAGCAGCCAGCCGCCAAACAGAATCATCGCCACAACGGCCACTACTTTAATAATGGCGAACCAGAACTCCATTTCACCAAACACTTTCACGTTGGTCAGGTTAATGGCATTGATGGCGATAAAGAACACCGCAGCGGACACCCAGGTTGGGATCTCGGGCCACCAGAACTGAATATATTTCCCGACCGCAGTCAGCTCGGCCATGGCCACCAGAACGTACAGTACCCAGTAGTTCCAACCGGAAGCAAAGCCGGCAAAACCGCCCCAGTATTTATACGCAAAATGACTGAATGAACCTGCTACCGGCTCTTCTACGACCATCTCACCCAGCTGACGCATGATCAGGAAGGCGATAAAACCGGCGATCGCATAGCCCAGAATAATCCCGGGGCCGGCGGACTGAATAACGGATGCACTGCCCAGAAACAGGCCGGTGCCGATAGCGCCGCCCAGAGCAATAAGCTGAATATGGCGGTTTTTCAGGCCGCGCTTGAGCCGATCGCCATGCTGTTGACCTTCCATCATGAAACCTCGTGTGTGGTTATTATGTTTATACGCGTCGTCCTTCAGGCTACTGCTTCGTTGTCTGTCCCTGCCAGATAGCATAGCTATCTAAATTCAAGGGCGTTTTAGTCAGCTCGGTCCTGATTGATTCAGCTTACATATTGTTGTGTGGTGTAATTCCGAAATTCCGTTTTCGTATTGATTTCTTTACGGAAGGCGAAACATAAAAACACCAAAAGGCCTTTCGTCTCACCGAGAATAGTGATAAGCGCGAGTGAATGCACCTGCTTTATGAAGGGATGATGACGAAGCGAGCAAAAAGAAACCATTTGTAAATAGCAGGCCGGTGAACGCGATCCGCTTGAAGTGGCTGAATATTCACTCTTTGTGAATAAATAATTGAGTTTTACGGAGTTGAATCGGTTCAGATAGCCTAATTTTTCGTTTCATAAACGTTAACGCTACCTCTTATGGAGTAAACACATCATTTGTGTGAAGTTACAATTCTGAAATGTTATTTCTGTAAGGTTGTTAAAATGTGCGTGGTTTCCTGATTTCAATCAAAACCTGTATGGACAGAAGGTGAATACTTTGTTACTTTACCGCTACGAACTGCGAATTGGTAAGACCAATTGACTACGGGCTAATGGCAGAGACAGGGAATATGGCCTACAGCAAAATCCGCCAACCAAAACTATCTGATGTGATAGAGCAGCAGCTTGAGTTTTTAATCCTTGAGGGGACCTTACGCCCCGGTGAAAAACTCCCGCCTGAACGCGAACTGGCCAAACAGTTCGACGTTTCCCGCCCCTCGCTGCGTGAGGCTATTCAACGCCTCGAAGCCAAGGGCTTGTTGCTTCGTCGCCAGGGCGGTGGAACTTTTGTACAGAGCAGCCTGTGGCAGAGCTTCAGCGACCCGCTGGTCGAGCTACTGTCCGATCACCCTGAATCCCAATTTGATCTGCTGGAAACCCGCCACGCGCTGGAAGGCATCGCGGCTTATTACGCGGCGCTGCGCAGCAATGATGCTGACCGCGAACGTATTCGCGAGCTGCATCAGGCTATCGAACGGGCTCAGCAGTCCGGCGATCTTGACGCCGAATCTGACGCCGTCGTCCAGTATCAAATTGCCGTCACCGAAGCGGCGCACAATGTCGTGCTTCTCCATCTGCTACGCTGCATGGAGCCGATGCTCGCGCAAAACGTTCGTCAGAACTTTGAATTGCTGTATGCCCGTCGGGAGATGCTTCCGCAGGTCAGCAACCATCGCACTCGTATTTTCGAGGCGATAATCGCCGGAGAGCCGGAGCAGGCGCGTGAAGCGTCGCATCGACACCTGGCGTTCATTGAAGAAATTTTGCTGGATCGTAGCCGTGAGGAGAGTCGTCGAGAACGCTCACTGCGTCGTTTACAGCAACGGAAAGATGAGAACTCCGGTTCTTAAGCGCCATTTTTTAGAGCGCGGCAACTAAACGCAGAACCTGTCTTATTGTGCTTTTGGTTGTTCAAATAGTTCGGGTTATATCGCGGCGGCAAGCGCGTGAATCCCCGGGAGCATAGCTAACTATGTGGCCAGGGTGAGGAAGCGCAGCCAACAAAGAGATAACCTGAAATATGAAGAACAAAGAGTGCAATGGGACAGGTTCCAGATTAATCAACGATTAGATAGATAAGGAATACCCCCCATGTCAGAACGTTTACCAAATGACGTGGATCCGATCGAAACTCGCGACTGGCTACAGGCGATCGAATCGGTCATCCGTGAAGAAGGTGTTGAGCGTGCTCAGTATCTGATTGACCAACTCCTTTCTGAAGCCCGCAAAGGCGGGGTGAAGGTTGCTGCTGGCACATCTACAGGCAGTTACGTCAACACTATTGCCGTTGAAGATGAACCGGAATATCCGGGGAATCTGGATCTGGAACGTCGAATTCGTTCTGCGATTCGTTGGAACGCCATCATGACCGTTCTGCGCGCATCGAAAAAAGATCTGGAACTGGGTGGCCACATGGCTTCCTTCCAGTCCTCCGCAACGTTCTATGAAGTGTGCTTTAACCACTTCTTCCGTGCGCGCAACGAGCAGGATGGCGGCGACCTGGTTTACTTCCAGGGCCACATTTCTCCGGGCGTATACGCACGTGCGTTCCTCGAAGGCCGTCTGACCGAAGAGCAGATGAATAACTTCCGTCAGGAAGTTCACGGTAACGGTCTGTCTTCTTATCCGCACCCGAAACTGATGCCGGAATTCTGGCAGTTCCCGACCGTCTCCATGGGTCTGGGCCCAATCGGTGCTATCTATCAGGCGAAATTCCTCAAGTATCTGGAACACCGTGGTCTGAAAGATACCTCCAAACAAACCGTTTATGCCTTCCTGGGCGACGGCGAGATGGACGAGCCGGAATCTAAAGGCGCTATCACCATCGCCACCCGTGAAAAACTGGATAACCTGGTCTTCGTCATTAACTGCAACCTGCAGCGTCTGGACGGCCCGGTCACCGGTAACGGTAAAATCATTAACGAGCTGGAAGGTATCTTCGCCGGTGCCGGCTGGAACGTTATCAAGGTTATCTGGGGCGGTCGTTGGGATGAGCTGCTGCGTAAAGACACCAGCGGTAAGCTGATTCAGCTGATGAACGAAACCGTTGACGGTGACTACCAGACCTTCAAATCCAAAGATGGCGCGTACGTTCGTGAGCACTTCTTCGGTAAATATCCGGAAACCGCAGCGCTGGTTGCCGACTGGACTGACGAGCAGATCTGGGCTCTGAACCGCGGTGGTCACGATCCGAAGAAAGTCTTTGCTGCCCTGAAAAAAGCGCAGGAGACCAAAGGCAAAGCGACCGTTATCCTGGCTCATACCATTAAAGGGTATGGCATGGGCGATACCGCTGAAGGTAAAAACATCGCTCACCAGGTGAAGAAAATGAACATGGACGGCGTTCGCTATGTCCGCGATCGTTTCAATGTGCCGGTTGCCGATGCGGATATCGAAAAACTGCCGTACGTGACCTTCCCGGAAGGCTCCGAAGAGCATACCTATCTGCACGCTCAGCGTCAGAAACTGCACGGCTATCTGCCGAGCCGTCAGCCGAACTTCGATGAGAAGCTGGAGCTGCCGACCCTGGAAGATTTCGCGCCGCTGCTGGAAGAGCAGAACAAAGAAATTTCTACCACTATCGCGTTCGTTCGTGCCCTGAACGTGATGCTGAAGAACAAGTCCATCAAAGACCGCCTCGTGCCGATCATCGCCGATGAAGCGCGTACCTTTGGTATGGAAGGCCTGTTCCGTCAGATTGGTATCTACAGCCCGAACGGCCAGCAGTACACCCCGCAGGACCGTGAGCAGGTTGCTTACTACAAAGAAGACGAAAAAGGTCAGATCCTGCAGGAAGGGATCAACGAACTGGGCGCAGGCGCATCCTGGCTGGCGGCGGCAACGTCTTACAGCACCAACAACCTGCCGATGATCCCGTTCTACATCTACTACTCCATGTTCGGGTTCCAGCGTATCGGCGACCTGTGCTGGCAGGCAGGCGACCAGCAGGCTCGCGGCTTCCTGGTCGGCGGGACTTCCGGTCGTACCACGCTGAACGGCGAAGGTCTGCAGCACGAAGATGGTCACAGCCATATTCAGTCTCTGACTATCCCGAACTGTATCTCTTACGATCCGTCTTACGCGTACGAAGTTGCGGTCATCATGCACGATGGTCTGGAGCGTATGTACGGTGAGAAACAAGAGAACGTTTACTACTACATCACCACGCTGAACGAAAACTACCACATGCCGGCCATGCCAGCAGGTGCCGAGGAAGGTATCCGTAAAGGTATCTATAAACTCGAAACCGTTGAAGGTAGCAAAGGTAAAGTTCAGCTGTTGGGCTCCGGTTCTATCCTGCGTCACGTTCGTGAAGCAGCGCAGATCCTGGCGAAAGACTACGGCGTGGGCTCTGACGTGTACTCCGTCACCTCCTTCACCGAACTGGCCCGTGACGGTCAGGACTGTGAGCGCTGGAACATGCTGCACCCGCTGGAAACTCCGCGCGTTCCGTACATCGCTCAGGTGATGAACGACGCTCCGGCTGTAGCATCAACCGACTATATGAAACTGTTCGCCGAGCAGGTCCGTACTTATGTACCGGCTGACGACTACCGCGTGCTGGGTACTGATGGCTTCGGACGTTCCGACAGCCGTGAGAACCTGCGTCACCACTTCGAAGTAGATGCTTCTTATGTGGTTGTAGCAGCACTGGGCGAACTGGCTAAACGTGGCGAAATCGATAAGAAAGTGGTGGCGGATGCCATCATCAAATTCAACATCGATGCAGAAAAAGTTAACCCGCGTCTGGCGTAAGAGGTAAAAGAATAATGGCTATCGAAATCAATGTACCGGACATCGGGGCTGATGAAGTTGAAATCACCGAGATCCTGGTCAAAGTAGGCGACAAAGTTGAAGCTGAACAGTCGCTGATCACTGTAGAAGGCGATAAAGCCTCTATGGAAGTCCCGTCTCCGCAGGCTGGCGTCGTAAAAGAGATCAAAGTCTCTGTCGGCGACAAAACTGAGACCGGTAAACTGATCATGATTTTCGATTCCGCCGACGGTGCAGCTGATGCTGCACCTGCCAAGGCAGAAGAGAAGAAAGAAGCGGCCCCGGCAGCAGCACCTGCTGCAGCGGCGGCAAAAGACGTTCACGTGCCGGACATCGGCGGCGACGAAGTTGAAGTCACCGAGATCATGGTTAAAGTGGGCGATACCGTTGCGGCTGAGCAGTCCCTGATCACCGTAGAAGGCGATAAAGCCTCGATGGAAGTTCCGGCGCCGTTCGCGGGTACCGTGAAAGAGATCAAAATCAACACCGGCGACAAAGTGTCTACCGGCTCGCTGATCATGGTCTTCGAAGTTGCTGGCGCGGCACCTGCTGCAGCTCCGGCACAGGCAGACGCTCCTGCCGCTGCCGCAGCACCAGCAGCCGCTGCTGGCGCGAAAGATGTTCACGTACCGGACATCGGCGGTGATGAAGTCGAAGTCACCGAAGTGATGGTGAAAGTGGGCGACAAAGTTGCCGCTGAACAGTCTCTGATCACCGTAGAAGGCGACAAGGCTTCTATGGAAGTGCCGGCACCGTTTGCAGGCACCGTCAAAGAAATCAAAATCAGCACCGGCGACAAAGTCTCTACCGGTTCGCTGATTATGGTCTTCGAAGTGGAGGGCGCTGCGCCTGCCGCAGCTCCGGCTCAGGCTGCTGCTCCGGCAGCTGCTGCCCCGGCTCCGGCGGCTAAACCGGCTGCTGCTCCTGCGGCGAAAGCGGAAGGCAAATCTGAGTTTGCTGAAAACGACGCTTACGTTCATGCGACACCGCTGATTCGTCGCCTGGCGCGCGAATTCGGCGTCAACCTGGCGAAAGTGAAAGGCTCCGGTCGTAAAGGCCGTATCCTGCGCGAAGACGTTCAGGCTTACGTGAAAGACGCGGTGAAACGCGCTGAAGCTGCGCCTGCCGCTGCCGCCGGTGGTGGTCTGCCGGGCATGCTGCCGTGGCCGAAAGTGGACTTCAGCAAGTTTGGTGAAGTGGAAGAAGTTGAGCTGGGCCGTATCCAGAAAATCTCTGGTGCTAACCTGAGCCGTAACTGGGTCATGATCCCGCACGTTACGCACTTCGACAAAACCGATATCACCGATCTGGAAGCCTTCCGTAAGCAGCAGAATGCTGAAGCTGAGAAGCGCAAACTGGACGTGAAATTCACCCCGGTTGTCTTCATCATGAAAGCGGTTGCCGCTGCGCTTGAGCAGATGCCACGCTTCAACAGCTCGCTGTCCGAAGATGCACAGCGTCTGACGCTGAAGAAATACATCAACATCGGGGTGGCGGTTGATACGCCGAATGGTCTGGTTGTTCCGGTCTTTAAAGATGTGAACAAGAAGAGCATTACCGAGCTGTCTCGTGAACTGACGGTTATCTCTAAGAAAGCGCGTGATGGTAAGCTGACGGCTGGCGAAATGCAGGGCGGTTGCTTCACTATCTCCAGCATCGGTGGCCTGGGGACAACCCACTTCGCGCCGATTGTTAACGCGCCGGAAGTGGCTATCCTCGGGGTGTCCAAATCCGCGATGGAACCGGTGTGGAATGGTAAAGAGTTTGTACCGCGTCTGATGATGCCTATCTCTCTGTCCTTCGACCACCGCGTGATCGATGGTGCTGATGGTGCGCGCTTTATCACCATCATCAACAACATGCTGAGCGATATTCGCCGCCTGGTGATGTAAGCGAAAAGCCGGCCTGACGGCCGGCTTTTTTCTGGTAATCTTGTCTTCGTTTCGGGGTTATCAGCAACAAAGGACAAAATCGTTTGCCGTTTGTTGTTTCAAAATTGTTAACAATTTTGTAAAATGCAGGCGGATAGAACGTCCCGGTGGACATGGGCGTAATTTACACAAAAAAATTCGAGTTGCGTCAAGGCGGCAAGGGAGTGAATCCCTGGAGCGTACAAGCGGTACGTGACCGGGGTGAGCGAGCGCAGCCAACGCAGAGGCGGCTTGAAGGATGAAGTGTATAACAATAGCGTCAGACCCGCCGGATACAAACTACAGAGGTCATGATGAGTACTGAAATTAAAACTCAGGTCGTGGTACTTGGGGCAGGTCCTGCAGGCTATTCTGCTGCCTTCCGTTGCGCTGATTTAGGTCTGGAGACCGTCATCGTAGAACGTTACAGCACCCTCGGCGGTGTTTGCCTGAACGTCGGCTGTATCCCTTCTAAAGCACTGCTGCACGTTGCTAAAGTTATCGAAGAAGCGAAAGCGCTGGCCGAGCACGGCATCGTTTTCGGCGAACCGAAAACCGACATTGACAAGATCCGCACCTGGAAAGAAAAAGTCATCACTCAGCTGACCGGTGGTCTGGCTGGCATGGCCAAAGGTCGTAAAGTGAAGGTGGTTAACGGTCTGGGTAAATTCACCGGCGCTAACACCCTGGAAGTGGAAGGTGAAAACGGTAAAACCGTGATTAACTTCGACAATGCGATCATCGCAGCGGGCTCCCGTCCGATTCAGCTGCCGTTCATTCCGCACGAAGATCCGCGCGTATGGGACTCCACCGATGCGCTGGAGCTGAAATCCGTACCGAAGCGTATGCTGGTTATGGGTGGCGGTATCATCGGTCTGGAAATGGGTACCGTGTACCATGCGCTGGGTTCAGAGATCGACGTGGTTGAAATGTTCGACCAGGTGATCCCGGCTGCCGACAAAGACGTGGTTAAAGTCTTCACCAAACGCATCAGCAAGAAATTCAACCTGATGCTGGAAACCAAAGTGACTGCCGTTGAAGCAAAAGAAGACGGTATCTATGTTTCCATGGAAGGCAAAAAAGCCCCGGCTGAAGCACAGCGTTATGACGCGGTGCTGGTCGCTATCGGTCGCGTACCGAACGGTAAAAACCTTGACGCAGGCAAAGCGGGCGTTGAAGTTGACGAACGCGGCTTTATCCGCGTTGACAAGCAGCTGCGTACCAACGTGCCGCACATCTTCGCTATCGGCGATATCGTCGGTCAGCCGATGCTGGCGCACAAAGGCGTTCACGAAGGTCACGTTGCCGCCGAAGTTATCTCCGGTCTGAAGCACTACTTCGACCCGAAAGTGATCCCGTCAATCGCCTACACCGAGCCAGAAGTTGCCTGGGTTGGCCTGACCGAGAAAGAAGCGAAAGAGAAAGGCATCAGCTACGAAACTGCCACCTTCCCGTGGGCAGCGTCTGGCCGTGCGATCGCTTCTGATTGCGCAGACGGTATGACCAAACTGATCTTCGACAAAGAGACCCACCGTGTTATCGGCGGCGCGATTGTCGGCACCAACGGCGGCGAGCTGCTGGGTGAAATCGGTCTGGCTATCGAAATGGGTTGTGACGCAGAAGACATCGCGCTGACCATCCACGCGCACCCGACTCTGCACGAGTCCGTTGGCCTGGCGGCAGAAGTGTTCGAAGGTAGCATCACCGACCTGCCGAATGCGAAAGCGAAGAAAAAGTAAGTTTTTCTTTCCGGCAAAATGCAAAAGCGGCTCTGAGAGCCGCTTTTTTTATGCCCGATGTTTAGAACTGTGTCTGCGTTAATAAATCGGCACATCTTATAGATACATTGAAAATAATTACGCCATAAACTTATAGGCAGTTAACTATCTGGTGAGGTGTATTATGAGACTCGTTTTAACAACAGCCCTGTTTGCCGCTACCCTGGCTTCTGCTGCGGCTTGCGCCGCAGATCCTGCCATTCCCTGGGCCGACAATAGCGGTGGTACGGAAAACACCCATATCGCAGCCATGGGTCAGAACCTGAATGCACAGCATCAGGCGATCAGCAAAACCACGGAAGGCGTATGGGCGGCGAACTCGGGCAGTATTCACAGTGATGAGGCGGCCTTAAGCAGCAGTAAACCAGCCTTCAGCGGCTATCCACAGCTGATGCCGCATCAGGGCTAAACGTCGTCAGATGAGGAACCCGCCCGGCGGCATACGGATGCGCCGGGCAGGGGGTTATTGCTCAATAGCCTGCCACTTTTCGTCTGGCGTAAAGCGGGTAATCGCCTGCACTAACGTCGCCGTATCCTGACCCAGATTTGCCTGATAAACGCGATCGCGTCGATCGATCATAAAGCTCATCACGCCGGTTTCACCCCATGCAACGGGCCACGCCAACAGGGCGACCGTCTGCTTGTCACCGTCGTGGATAAGGCGGAAACGGTAGCCGTGATAGCCTTCGCCCGGTTCGACGGGGCTAAAGGCTGGCCCCAACGGGCTCGGCTCTTCGCCGGGTTCAGTTGGCCAGTACAGACCGTCTTTTTTCCCCGGAGTACTGAACAGCTTTTTGGCGTAGCGCTGGAAGTGCTGGTAATACTCATTTTGCGCGTCAACGTAGGCGTGCATCGCCTGAATTGCCGACAGCTCGTTACGGCCGATTTCCCGCGTCTGGATCTCATCCGCCGCCTGCGCCATATCGAAGTGCCAACCCTCGGCTGTTTTCAGCATCGGTATCGGCAGCTGCCACGCTTCCCGGCCTACGTTGAGGTGTGCCATGTCCCCCTGCTCGACAATCTTATGGCCGACTTTCCAGTCGCGAAGAAAACGGGCGACGGCTTCCGGGTCTGCCTCTCGCTGCGGCAGGTACTGACGCCAGTCCTCCCCCAGCAGGTCGTTGAGCGCCGTCTCGTTTTGTGTCGAAACGGCGTCCGCCAGCGCGGTGGCGGCCTTCTCCGGGGTGGCAAAATACTGTTGGCCAAAAACGGGCAGGGCAAAAAGCGCCAGCCAGCCAGAAATCAGGACTTTTTTCATGACCGCTCCTTAGCGATGACGCAGTTCGCGATGTTGACCGGTGCGCTGTTGCGCCGCCGCACGCTGGTTAGTGTTGAGGTGCGCCGTATTGCGGCTCTGGGTGCCCCGCTGGCGCTGGGCCTCCCACGATGGCGACCGGCTGTCGTTGCCGCTGAACGCATTCGAACGAACATTCTGCACTCTCTGTTGGCGCTGCGGCGGCGTTGCGTTGGTGCGGCGCTGTTGAACCTGCGACTTCGCCGTATCGCGATGCTGTTGCTGCTGCGCCGTCGGGTTCTGGACGTGCGATTTTGCCTTTTCCCGCCGCTGCTGTTGGGCCGCCGAATTTTGTTGCTTCTGCTTCGCCGCTGCGCGGTTTTCCGGGGTGTCGTAGCCCCGGTAGTTGCTGCGCTGGGTAATTTTGTTGAGCTGCTGTGAGGCCGCCTGGCGCTGGGAATCCCTGTTGCCTGCCGTCGCCACTCCACCCGCGGTCAGACCTTTGGCCGCGCCGTTGTGAGTGCTGTGCTGGAACTGGTCGAGCGCCGCCTGACGTTGGTTGGTCAGGTTCGCCGGAGTGCGTTGCGTGGCGCTCAGGCCGCCGGGAACGTTGGTCTGGTGGAAACGCTGCGCCACGTTATTGTTCGGGTACGGCACGTTGTTGCGGAACGCCGGGTTGTGCTGCCAGCCGGCGTTGTTGCCGTCAAAGCGCTGCTTGTTGAAATGGTTGTAGTTATCGACGTCGATATTGATATTGTTGTTCCCGCCGCCATGGTAGCCGCCGTGATCCCAGTCATCGTCGTGATGATAGTCATCATCCCAGTCGATGCTGCTGAACAGCGCATAGGTGGTGGCTACCCCCAGGCTGAAACCAAGACCGTTGACGAAGCTATCGGTAAACTGTTCGCCCGGTGTTGGCGGCAGATAGACCGGCGGGTAAGTCGTGTTCGGCCAGGTGCCATAAACCGTATTGGGGTTGTAGGTTGGCACATACACCACGTTCGGATCGGTAGATTCAATCTTGATGATTTCGGTGGTGGGCGCAGGCTCGACTACCGTGGTGGTTTTCACTGTTGTCGTGGCGGCGGAAGTCGTCGGTGGCGGCGTCACTTTGCTCGTGGTCACCTTCTGCTGCGGCGACGATTTCAGCGTCCCGGTTTGCTGGGCGATGGCACGCAGTTTCTGCACCGAATTCATTACGTCCTGTGGCTGCGCGAGAAACGCGTTACCCAGGTCCTGCACCCACTGCGGATTTTCACCCATCAGCGACAGCAGCGCCGGAAAGGCGACCAGCGATTTCACGCTGGGATCCCACGGCTGGTTCGCCACGGCCTGCACGGCGGCGTCTCCCTGCATCGTTGGGTTATCCTGCGACCACTGGACGGCCTGCAGGACGTTGCTCGGATAGGTCGACGCCATTAACACCTGCGACAGCAGGTTATCCGGGTAAAGGGCGACGGGGGCGACCCACCGATCGATTTGCGCCGCCGTGTAGGTGGCAGCGACCGGTTGCGCCGTCGGAGCAGCGGGCTCAACGGCAGCGGGAGCGGCGGGTTGGGCGGCAGGAGCGGGCGCGGGCGGCGTTTCTGCGGCGCGGCTTGTGACGTACAGAGCGCCAGAGGCGGCTAATAGCCCTGCACTGCACACCAGGGCAATCACGTGGGGTTTCAAAGGTCGTATCATGTTAGCTCCCGGCGCTATAGTGGGCCCGTTTCCACTGAGTATCGCCGAAAATAGCGCTCGCGACGGAGTATAAGCAGGTCTATTTTTGATTTTTGATGATTGTTGGGATTTTGCTCAGTTTTCTGTAACAGAATTAAATTTATATCCCGGGAAATGTACGTAAAGCCTGTAAAATCCTGCCCTTAACGATTCAGCTAAATTTTAATGTTGCTTTTTTGTAAACAGATTAACACCTCGCCAAAATCCTGCTATGCTGCCGACGCGGTATCGGGCATTTACCCTACAAACTGCTGTCTCACAGGAGCGTGAAGAGAATCGCCTACCGCATTTTACAATGAGAGCGAGGAGAACCGTCGTGCTAGAAGAATACCGTAAGCACGTAGCTGAGCGTGCAGCCGTTGGGATTGTTGCCAAACCCTTAGATGCAACCCAAATGGCCGCGCTGGTAGAACTGCTGAAGAGCCCGCCTGCGGGTGAAGAAGAATTCCTGTTAGACCTGTTAATCAACCGTGTACCGCCGGGCGTCGACGAAGCCGCCTATGTTAAAGCCGGATTCCTTGCCGCTATCGCCAAAGGCGAAGCGACCTCCCCACTGGTTACCCCTGAAAAAGCCGTTGAACTGCTGGGCACCATGCAGGGCGGTTACAATATTCACCCGCTGATTGATGCACTGGACGATGCTAAACTGGCGCCGATCGCCGCCAAAGCGCTGTCCCATACCCTGCTGATGTTCGATAACTTCTACGACGTAGAAGAGAAAGCCAAAGCGGGTAACGAGTACGCTAAACAGGTTATGAAATCCTGGGCTGACGCCGAGTGGTTCCTGAACCGTCCGCAGCTGGCTGAGAAAATCACCGTTACCGTATTCAAGGTTACCGGCGAAACCAACACCGATGACCTGTCTCCGGCACCAGATGCCTGGTCCCGCCCGGATATCCCGCTGCACGCGCTGGCGATGCTGAAAAACGCCCGTGAAGGTATCGAGCCGGACCAGCCGGGTTCCGTTGGCCCGATTAAGCAAATTGAAGCGCTTCAGCAAAAAGGCTTCCCGCTGGCCTACGTCGGTGACGTGGTGGGTACAGGCTCTTCGCGTAAATCCGCCACCAACTCGGTGCTGTGGTTTATGGGCGATGATATCCCGAATGTGCCGAACAAGCGCGGCGGCGGTCTCTGCCTCGGCGGTAAAATTGCACCTATCTTCTTCAATACCATGGAAGATGCGGGCGCGCTGCCAATTGAAGTGGACGTGAACAACCTGAATATGGGCGACGTGATTGACGTTTACCCGTTCAAAGGCGAAGTGCGTAACCACGAAACCAACGAACTGCTGGCAAGCTTCGAGCTGAAAACCGATGTGCTGGTTGATGAAGTCCGCGCCGGCGGCCGTATTCCGCTGATCATCGGTCGCGGCCTGACCACGAAAGCGCGTGAGGCGCTGGGTCTGCCGCACAGCGACGTATTCCGTCAGGCAAAAGACGTGGCGGAAAGCAGCCGCGGCTACTCGCTGGCGCAGAAAATGGTTGGCCGCGCCTGCGGCGTTGCCGGTATTCGTCCGGGCGCTTACTGTGAACCGAAGATGACCTCCGTCGGTTCCCAGGATACCACCGGTCCGATGACCCGTGATGAACTGAAAGACCTGGCGTGCCTTGGTTTCTCTGCCGACCTGGTGATGCAGTCCTTCTGCCACACGGCGGCCTATCCGAAGCCGGTTGACGTCACCACGCACCATACGCTGCCAGACTTCATTATGAACCGTGGCGGTGTTTCTCTGCGCCCGGGCGATGGCGTTATCCACTCCTGGCTGAACCGTATGCTGCTGCCGGATACCGTCGGTACCGGTGGTGACTCTCATACCCGTTTCCCGATTGGTATCTCCTTCCCGGCGGGCTCTGGTCTGGTGGCCTTTGCCGCCGCGACCGGCGTCATGCCGCTGGATATGCCGGAATCGGTGCTGGTTCGCTTCAAAGGCAAGATGCAGCCGGGGATCACCCTGCGCGATCTGGTCCATGCGATCCCGCTGTACGCGATTAAGCAGGGGCTGCTGACCGTTGAGAAGAAAGGGAAGAAAAACATCTTCTCCGGACGTATTCTGGAAATTGAAGGTCTGCCGGATCTGAAAGTTGAGCAGGCGTTTGAGCTGACCGATGCTTCCGCAGAACGTTCTGCTGCCGGCTGTACCATTAAGCTGAATCAGGAACCGATCGTTGAGTATCTGAACTCCAACATCGTCCTGCTGAAGTGGATGATCGCAGAAGGCTACGGCGATCGCCGTACGCTGGAGCGTCGCATCCAGGGGATGGAAAAATGGCTGGCGGATCCACAGCTGCTGGAAGCGGATGCCGATGCCGAGTATGCCGCGGTGATCGATATCGATCTGGCGGATATCAAAGAGCCTATCCTGTGTGCGCCGAACGATCCGGACGATGCGCGTCTGCTGTCCGACGTGCAGGGTGAGAAGATTGACGAAGTCTTCATCGGTTCCTGCATGACCAACATCGGCCACTTCCGTGCCGCCGGTAAGCTGCTGGACAGTCACAAAGGCCAGCTGCCAACTCGCCTGTGGGTGGCTCCGCCAACCCGTATGGATGCGGCACAGCTGACTGAAGAAGGCTACTACAGCGTGTTTGGTAAGAGCGGTGCGCGTATCGAAATCCCTGGCTGTTCCCTGTGTATGGGGAACCAGGCGCGCGTGGCGGACGGTGCGACGGTAGTTTCCACTTCAACCCGTAACTTCCCGAACCGTTTAGGCACCGGCGCTAACGTCTATCTGGCCTCTGCGGAG
The DNA here is from genome assembly GCF_003323835.1 of Klebsiella sp. X13. Classification (NCBI taxonomy): domain Bacteria; kingdom Pseudomonadati; phylum Pseudomonadota; class Gammaproteobacteria; order Enterobacterales; family Enterobacteriaceae; genus Klebsiella; species Klebsiella sp. X13. The sequence continues at coordinate 4,458,313 of NZ_CP030874.1, read as the reverse complement.
CTGGCTGCGGTCGCTTCCCTGCTCGGCAAACTGCCGACGCCGGAAGAGTACCAGACCTTCGTCGCTCAGGTCGATAAGACCGCGGCGGATACCTATCGCTATCTGAACTTCAACCAGCTGGAACAGTACACTGATAAAGCGGATGGTGTGATTTTCCAGACCGCGGTATAAACGAATCTTGCTGCTCAAAGCCACTCTTCGGAGTGGCTTTTTTATTGCTGCGCTAAAGGTACGCCGATTGCCGTCGGCATCGGGCAAAGGCTCAGGGATTTGACGCCGGCAGAGCTGCATTGGGTAAAGAAGGGGGGGAATAATGCCCGCCGGTTGGCGGTAAGATGACCGGTTAACTGACCGAGGCGCTTTTATTTGCTGTTGCTCTATCTGGTCCACTTTTTTTCTGCCCGGGTGCTGCGATAATTACCCTATGGGTACAATGTAGCGGTGACGCATTGCCCTTGCAGAGGAAGACACTATGGATTACGAATTTCTGCGCGATATTACCGGAGTGGTAAAGGTGCGAATGTCGATGGGCCACGAGGTGGTGGGGCACTGGTTTAACGAAGAGGTGAAAGATAACCTCGCCCTGCTGGATGAAGTGGAACAGGCCGCGCGCACTGTAAAAGGCAGCGAGCGTTCCTGGCAGCGTGCCGGACATGAATACACGCTATGGCTGGATGGCGAAGAGGTGATGATTCGCGCCAATCAGCTGGAGATTTCAGGTGATGAAATCGAAGAGGGGATGAGCTACTACGACGAAGAAAGCCTCTCTCTGTGCGGCGTTGAGGATTTTTTACAGGTGGTGGCCGCGTACCGCGAGTTTGTCAGCAAAGCCTGACCCCCTTCATGCATTCACGCCGGGAGCCGAACTCCCGGCTTTTTTTTGCCCTGACTGATTATAATCATTTTGCCACTGCGATCGCGCGCTATGCGGCCGCTATTGACCGGGCGCCGCTTGCCGGTGTTAGTGTAGTGGCAACCGACGTCGATCGCTCGCAGGCGGTACAGAACGCGCTCAAAGAGCAGAACGTTACCCTCAGACGGGTTCAGCCCGAGTCACGGCGCCCGCAGGCGCCGTCGAATGTTCAGATGGCAGGGATATTTCTGGCGTAGTAAATTTCCCGCATCTCTTTCCACAGAAGATCGGTGATGGACTTGCGCTCTTCTGCGCTGAGATCTTCGGGTCTGGTGTGGAACATGTAGTGCTTCAGATCGAACTCTTTCAGCAGCATCTTGGTGTGGAAGATATTTTCCTGGTAGACATTGACGTCCACCATGTCATACAGCGCTTTCATGTCCTCGGACATAAAGTTCTGAATGGAATTGATTTCATGGTCAATGAAGTGCTTCATACCATTGATATCACGGGTAAAACCGCGGACGCGATAATCAATAGTGACAATGTCAGATTCCAGCTGGTGGATAAGATAATTCAGCGCGTTAAGCGGTGAGATAACCCCGCAGGTGGAGACTTCGATGTCGGCACGGAAGGTGCACAGTCCGCCCTCCGGATGGCTTTCCGGGTAGGTATGCACGCAGATATGGCTTTTGTCGAGGTGGGCGACTACGGCTTCCGGGAGCGGGCCCGGGTGTTCGCTCTGGTCGATAAGCTGTGGGTCAACGGGTTCTTCACTGACCAGGATCGTCACGCTGGCGCCCTGAGGTTCATAATCCTGGCGAGCAATGTTCAGAATATTGGCGCCGATGATCGAGCAGGTCTCTGACAAAATCTCGGTCAGACGGTTGGCGTTATAGAGTTCATCGATATAGGCGATGTAGCCATCGCGCTCCTCTGCCGTTTTGACATAGCAGATATCGTAAATACAAAAACTCAGGCTCTTGGTCAGGTTGTTAAAGCCATGCAGCTTCAGTTTTTTCAATTTAGTTCACCCCCTTACTGAGGATCGCTGGCGGACAGCGCATCCTGTAAATATTGCGGTAGGGCAAATGCCGCCTTGTGAATAGCCGGATTATAGTAACGGCACTTCAGGTTCGCTTTGTGAAAACGCGCCTGGATAATTTCATTGGACAGGTCGCGCAGGGCATCATTATCGGTCGCCCATGCGAAGGTCATAATGCCGCCATAGTAGGTCGGAATCGCGGCCTGATAGAAGCTGACATCGCTGAAATAGTGGCCGAGCTTGCGGTGGCTGTCGATCGCTTCATCCTGCTGCAGGAAGCAGACGCCGTTTTGGGCAACAAAAATACCGCCGGGATTCAGGCAGCGTTTGCAGCCTTCGTAAAAGGCCGAGGTGAACAGGCTCTCGCCGGGACCGATAGGGTCGGTGCAGTCGGAGATGATCACATCAAACGTTTGCGTCGTCTGGTTAACAAAATTGACGCCATCGTCAATCACCAGCGTAAAGCGCGGATCGTCATAGGCGCCCGCATTGTGATTTGGCAGATACTGGCGGCAGAACGAGACCACGCCAGCGTCGATTTCGACCATGGTGATGGTTTCGATGGTGCTGTGACGAGAGACTTCTCGCAGCATTGCGCCGTCACCGCCGCCGATGATCAGCACGTGTTTTGCCTGGCCGTGGGCCATCAGCGGGACATGGGTCATCATCTCATGATAGATAAACTCATCGCGTTCGGTGGTTTGTACCACGCCGTCCAGCGCCATCACGCGGCCAAAGGCTGCGTTCTCAAAAATGATCAAATCCTGGTGATCGGTCTTTTCGTGATACAGCACATTATCAACCGCAAAATACTGACCAAAATGGTCGTGCAGTGTTTCATGCCACAGATTGTTATCAGCCACGGGCGGATTCCTCCATTGTGAACATCCGGTACACTCGAAAAAACGAGCGCAACATCATAGCCAACTATAGATGATGATGCACGGCGGATATTTCAGCCGTTCGCATGGCGCAGGGCTGAATAGCAGGAATATTGCCGGGCTGCGGGATGGGCGGAGCAGGCCACCTTGTACAGGCGGCGGGATTGCGACCGGGCCCGACGGGTGGCCTATTTAACGTAAGCGAGCAGGCTCAGCGAATCGCGGGCCAGCGCCTTGCATTTTTTCGTGGTGGGGATTTTGATACCGCTGAGATCGCGGTAGCTGTCTTCACCGAGCGCCTTCATATTGAAGCTGTCATAGTTGCTCAGATCCCATTGGTTCTGTTGAGCAAAAAAGACCAGCGCGCGACGAATTTGGGTATTCGGCAGATTCTGGTAACCGCAGTCGTTTTTCAGGAAGACAAATACCGCCGTTAAATCAGCCATATCTTCCGCTTCGGACTCGCTTAACGCATAGCTATTGGCGGATAGAGCAAGCAGGCTGCCGAGCACTATTGTTCTGAAAAGCGTCTTCATTTTCTCTACCATTGAATCACGGACGCTCAAAGTTAGCATACTTCTTTACACTACGTAGAGCTTTATTCTTACTCTTCTGCTTGACCTTCCTGTTGGTGGAAGGTTTAAGCTCAAAAGTTCACCAGCAGAATAAAAAGGATGTGAAAATGCAACGTCGTGAATTTATCAAATTAACCGCAGCGGCCGGCGTATTCAGCGCGCTGCCGCTCTGGAGCCGTTCGGTTTTCGCCGCCAGCCGCCCGGCTCTGCCGGTGCCTAATCTGCTGACCGCCGACGCACGTAATCGCATCACATTAACGATCCAGGCCGGAAAAACGCAGTTTGGTCCGCATCAGGCGACCACCTGGGGTTATAACGGCAATCTGCTGGGGCCGGCGCTGAAGCTCAAAAAAGGGGAGGCGGTGACCGTGGATATTCACAACCGCCTGGCCGAAGAGACGACCGTTCACTGGCATGGGCTGGAGGTGCCGGGTGAGGTCGACGGCGGTCCACAGGGGATCATTGCGCCAGGCGCCTCCCGCAGCGTGAATTTTACTCCCAGCCAGCGGGCCGCCACCTGCTGGTTCCACCCGCACCAGCATGGAAAAACCGGTCGCCAGGTGGCGATGGGGCTGGCGGGGCTGGTACTGATTTCTGATGAAGAAAGCGAGCAGCTGCTGCTGCCGAAGCAGTGGGGGATCGATGACGTACCGGTGATTGTGCAGGATAAGCGTTTTACCGCTGCCGGAGAGATTGATTATCAGCTCGACATGATGAGCGCGGCGGTCGGCTGGTTTGGCGATACCTTACTGGCGAACGGGGCACTCTATCCTGAACACGCCGCGCCGCGCGGCTGGCTTCGCTTGCGTTTACTGAACGGTTGTAACGCCCGCTCGCTGAATTTCTCCACCAGCGATAACCGGCCGATGTACGTTATCGCCAGCGACGGTGGACTGCTTGCCGAGCCGGTGAAGGTCACCGGGCTGCCGGTATTAATGGGTGAGCGCTTTGAAGTTCTGGTGGATACCCGCGATGGTAAAGCCTTCGATCTGATCACCTTGCCGGTGAGCCAGATGGGGATGGCGATCGCGCCGTTCGACAAGCCGCAGCCGGTCTTGCGCATCCAGCCGCTGACGATCCAGGCATCCGGCACACTGCCGGATTCTTTGGTCAGCATGCCGGCGCTGCCGTCGCTGGAGGGGCTGACACAGCGCACGCTCCAGCTGTCGATGGATCCGATGCTGGACATGATGGGAATGCAGGCGCTGATGCAAAAATATGGCGATCAGGCGATGTCCGGCATGAACCACGGTAGCATGATGGATCACGGCAATATGGGTCACGGCATGATGGGCAATATGAGCGACAAGGGGCAGATGAATCATGGCGATATGGGGAACATGAACCACGGCGGCATGGGACAGATGAACCACGGTGCCGACGGTTTCGATTTCCATAATGCTAACCGGATCAATGGCAAAGCCTTTGATATGAATCTCCCGATGTTTGCCGCGGCAAAAGGGCAATATGAGCGTTGGGTGATTTCCGGCAAAGGCGACATGATGCTGCACCCGTTCCATATTCACGGTACCCAGTTCCGTATTCTGTCGGAGAATGGCGCTGCGCCTGCCGCGCATCGTTCCGGCTGGAAAGATACCGTACGGGTTGAGGGGGGCGTCAGTGAAGTGCTGGTGAAGTTCGATCACGAGGCGTCGAAAGAGCATGCCTATATGGCGCACTGCCATCTGCTGGAACATGAAGATACCGGCATGATGCTCGGCTTTACGGTCTAGCTCCCCCTCGCAGGGGATATTATGCACGCGTAAAAAAAGGCCCGGTGTTCACCGGGCCTTCTGTTTTGTTACTGCGTTTTTGCCTGGGGCTTATTTCGCCTCATCAGGCAGCGCATAGGCGACGATATAGTCCCCCATCTTCGTGCCAAACGAGCCGTGGCCGCCTGCGGCGATGACCACATACTGTTTGCCATTCACTTCATAGGTCATTGGCGTCGCCTGGCCGCCTGCCGGCAGACGAGCCTGCCACAGTTTTTCACCGTTGCTCATGTTGTATGCGCGCAGGTAGTTATCGGCGGTAGCGCCAATAAACAGCACGTTGCCGGCGGTGGAGATCGGGCCGCCAAGCATCGGCATACCAAGGTTAAACGGCAGCTGGACCGGCATCGGGAACGGCAGGCTATCCTGCGGCGTACCGATACGTTTTTTCCATACCACTTCGTTGGTCTTCAGATCCAACGCGGAGATGTAACCCCAAGCCGGCTGTTTGCACGGCAGGCCAAACGGCGACAGGAAGGCGTTGAGGGTCACGCCGAACGGTACGCCATACTGCGGCTGGATACCGGATTCGGTACCGGAACCTTTCGCGTCTTTCGGCGGCTCCATCGGATTGCCCGGGCCGCGTGGGATCAGTTTCGATACAAACGGCAGCGCCATTGGGTTGGCGATGGCCATCTGGCGGTTCGGGTCAACGGAAATCCCGCCCCATTCAAACATCCCCAGGTTACCCGGGAAGACCAGCGTGCCTTGCTCTGACGGCGGGGTGAAGATGCCTTCATAACGCAGCTGGTGGAAGATCACGCGGCACACCAGCTGATCGAACATGGTGGCGCCCCACATATCCGCGCCGGTCAAATCTTTCTTCGGACGGAAGCTCAGGTCGGAGAATGGCTGAGTTTTAGAGACATAATCGCCTTTCGCTGCCCCCTGAGGAACCGGTTTTTCCGGTGCCGGGACGACCAGTTCGCCGTTACGACGGTCAAGGACGAAGATATTACCGGTTTTGGCCGGTGCGTAGATGACCGGAACGGTTTTACCGTTAACGTCGATATCCGCCAGCGTAGGCTGAGACGGCATATCCATGTCCCACAGATCGTGGTGAACGGTCTGATAGCTCCATACCAGTTTACCGGTGGTCGCGTTCAGCGCCACGATAGAGCTGGCGTAGCGTTCCTGCTCCGGCGTACGGTTACCGCCCCAGATATCCGGAGTGGTCACGCCCATCGGCAGGTACACGAGGTCCAGCTTCGCATCATAGGCCGCAGGCGCCCAGGAGTTCGGGGAGTTCAGCGTGAAGTGATGTTCATCATCCGGAATGGCGTTCGGATCTTTCGCGCCCGGATCGAAGACCCACAGCAGTTTACCGGTGTTGACATCAAAGCCGCGAATGACGCCCGACGGTTCGCGCGTCGAGAAGTTATCGGTCACGGCACCGGCAATGATAATGGTGGTATCGGTCACGATCGGTGGCGACGTCGGTTCGTACATCCCCGGCGTGGTGACCGGCATGTTGGTCTGCAGGTTGAGAATCCCTTTGTTGGCAAAGGATTCGCACAGCTGGCCGTTGTCGGCGTTAATGGCGAACAGGCGACCATCGTTGACCGGCAGGATAATCCGGCGCGGACAGTTGGCGACGACATCTGCCGGCGCGTTGTCTGCTTTCGCTTCGTGATAAGAGACGCCGCGGCAGGTGACGTGCTGGAAGGACGGATCCGCGTTCAGCTGCGGGTCAAAGTGCCATTTTTCTTTCCCGGTAGCCGCATCAAGGGCAAACAGACGCTGGTGGGCTGTACACAGGTACAGCATGTTCCCCACTTTAATCGGCGTCACTTCGTTGGTGATTTCACCCGGATCGTTGGGCTGCTTCAGGTCGCCGGTGCGGAATACCCAGGCTTCCTTCAGGTTTTTCACGTTATCGGCGTTGATTTGCTTCAGCGGTGAATAACGTTGGCCTTCCTGGTTACGGCCGTACGCCGGCCAGTCGCCATCGGCAACCGCGGAGATCGGCGCCGCAGGCGTCGCATCGGCATTCAGGGTACCGTTCACTTCCTGCGGATCGTTAAAACCGGCCCAGGTCAGGATACCGCCGCTGATCAGCAGGGCCACAACCAGACCGGCGACCGCGCCGGCCGATGGGATCGGCAGACGACGCCAGACAAAAGGCAAAATGAGCCAGATGCCGAAGAAGACCAGAATATCGCTACGCGGCGTAAGCGCCCAGAAGTCAAAGCCGACTTCCCAGACGCCCCAGATCATGGTGGCGAGAAGCAGCGCGGCATAGAGCCAGAGCGCTGCGCGTTTGCCCCGCAACAGCATCACGGTGACGGCCAGCATGACGAGGCCAGCAATAGGGTAATACCAGGAGCCGCCAATGGCCGCCAGCCATACCCCGCCAATAAGAAGATACAGGCCGCAGAACGCTGCAAAGAGAGCTGTCAGCGTCACGAGAAGCCGTGATTGTTGAGACTTTGTTTCTGCCATAGAAAGACACTCGGTTGTTTGTTAATTTTTTAATTGCAATTAATTATAGGATTTAACAAGTGTGATCGGAATCACAAAATGGGCTTTATTATTCCCTGCATCGCATATTTCTTTTTACTGGTATACTGCATAGCTTGCCGGTCAATGTCGGTGCATTCGCAGCGGTGTTGATGATTTATCTTAAGAATCAAATGGTTAGTTTAATGAAACATACTGTAGAAGTGATGATCCCGGAAGCCGAGATCAAAGCGCGTATCGCCGAACTGGGTCGTCAAATCAACGAATGCTACAAAGACAGCGGCAGCGAGATGGTGCTGGTGGGGCTGCTGCGCGGCTCATTTATGTTTATGGCCGATCTGTGTCGTGAAGTGCAGGTGCCGCATGAAGTCGATTTTATGACCGCCTCCAGCTACGGCAGCGGCATGTCGACGACCCGTGACGTTAAAATCCTGAAAGATCTGGATGAAGACATTCGCGGTAAAGACGTATTGATTGTGGAAGACATTATCGATTCCGGCAACACGCTGTCTAAAGTGCGTGAAATTCTCAGCCTGCGTGAGCCGAAATCTCTGGCTATTTGTACGCTGCTGGACAAGCCTAGCCGCCGTGAAGTGAACGTGCCGGTAGAGTTTGTTGGCTTTGCTATCCCGGATGAGTTCGTGGTCGGCTACGGGATTGATTACGCTCAGCGCTATCGCCATCTGCCGTACGTCGGCAAAGTGGTGCTGCTGGACGAGTAAGGTTTCATGCAACCCCGGACGATGGCGCACCGCGCTGCCGGGGTTTTCTGAAGCGGGCGGCTTACTTGTGGTTGACGTGTTTGCTCTTGAGGTTGGAAATTCCGTGGCGGTAGCGCTGTTCAAGGGTTTCGCGGCTGACGGCAGTCACATCAAGATCGCGTAACAGCCCGTCATGGATACCGTAGGCCCAGCCGTGGATGGTGACCTTCTGACCCCGCTTCCACGCCGACTGCATAATGGTCGAGTGGCCCAGGTTATAAACCTGCTCCATCACGTTCAGTTCACATAATGTATCCAGTCGACGCTCTTCAGGCATTTCGCCCAGCAGCGAACTGTGTTTGAACCAGATATCGCGAATATGCAGCAGCCAGTTGTCGATAAGCCCCAGCTCGGTGTTTTCTACTGCCGCCTGCACGCCGCCGCAGCCGTAGTGGCCGCAGATGATGATATGCTCGACTTCCAGCACGTCAACGGCATACTGCACCACGGAAAGACAGTTCAGGTCGGTATGAATCACCAGATTAGCGACGTTACGATGGACAAACAGTTCACCGGGCTCAAGGCCGGTTAACCGTTCCGCAGGAACACGGCTATCAGAACATCCAATCCACAGAAAGCGTGGCTTCTGCGCTTGTGACAATTTTGCGAAAAAGCCGGGGTCTTCTTCCACCAGCATTTTTGACCATAGTGCATTATTGCTGATGAGTGTATCTATATCATTCATGGACGTTTACGGCCTGTAACCAAGTAAGTGCGTTGGGCTAATATAGGTTAACCTCACTTTATTTAAAACAACCCATCGCGTGTCATGACACGAGAAGAGATATTTAATGACCATTGCTCTGGAATTAAAACAGCTCACCAAGACCTACCCCGGCGGGGTTCAGGCGCTTCGGGGAATCGATCTGCAGGTGGAAGCAGGGGATTTTTATGCGCTGCTCGGCCCTAACGGGGCGGGGAAATCCACCACGATTGGCATTATCAGTTCGCTGGTAAATAAAACCTCCGGTGAGGTCAACGTCTTTGGCTACGACCTGCAAAAGGACGTGGTGAACGCCAAGCGTCAGCTCGGGTTGGTGCCGCAGGAGTTCAACTTCAACCCGTTTGAAACCGTCCAGCAGATCGTCGTTCACCAGGCCGGCTACTACGGCGTGGAGCATAAAGAAGCGCTTCTGCGCAGCGAAAAGTACTTAAAACAGCTCGATCTGTGGGAAAAGCGCAACGAACGTGCACGGATGCTCTCCGGCGGGATGAAACGACGCCTGATGATTGCCCGCGCGTTGATGCATGAACCCAAACTGCTGATCCTTGATGAACCCACCGCAGGGGTGGATATCGAACTTCGCCGCTCGATGTGGGGTTTTCTCAAGGATTTGAACGATAAAGGTACCACCATCATCCTGACCACCCATTATCTGGAAGAGGCGGAGATGCTGTGCCGCAATATCGGGATTATTCAACGCGGAGAGCTGGTGGAAAACACCTCGATGAAGGCGCTGCTTGCCAAGTTGAAATCAGAAACGTTCATCCTTGATCTGGCGCCGAAAAGCCCGCTGCCGACGCTGGAAGGTTACCAGTATCGCCTGGTGGATACCTCCACGCTGGAAGTCGAAGTGCTGCGCGAGCAGGGGATTAACAGCGTATTTGCCCAGCTGAGTGCTCAGGGAGTTCAGGTGTTAAGTATGCGTAACAAAGCCAACCGGCTGGAAGAGCTGTTTGTCACGCTGGTGCATGACAGAAAAGGAGAATCAGCATGATGCAGCTTTATTGGGTCGCGCTGAAAAGCATCTGGGCCAAGGAAATTCACCGCTTTATGCGTATCTGGATCCAGACGCTGGTACCGCCGGTGATCACCATGACCCTCTATTTTGTCATCTTTGGCAATTTGATCGGCTCGCGGATCGGTGAAATGCATGGCTTTACCTATATGCAGTTTATTGTGCCGGGTCTGATCATGATGGCGGTCATCACCAACGCCTATGCCAACGTGGCCTCCTCGTTCTTCAGCGCGAAATTTCAGCGCAACATCGAAGAGCTGCTGGTGGCGCCGGTGCCGACGCACGTGGTCATCGCCGGCTATGTTGGTGGTGGGGTGGCGCGAGGGCTGTGCGTAGGGATTCTGGTTACCGCGATATCGTTGTTCTTCGTGCCGTTCCAGGTGCATTCCTGGCTGTTCGTTGGGCTGACGCTGATGCTGACCGCGGTCCTCTTCTCGCTGGCGGGTTTGCTGAACGCGGTTTTTGCCAAAACCTTTGATGATATCAGCCTGATCCCCACCTTCGTGCTGACGCCGCTGACCTACCTCGGCGGGGTATTTTACTCCCTGACCCTGCTGCCGCCATTCTGGCAGGCGCTGTCGCACCTTAACCCGATTGTTTACATGATCAGCGGCTTCCGCTACGGATTCCTCGGCATCAACGATGTTCCGCTGATGACGACTTTTGGCGTGCTGGTGGTGTTTATTGTTCTGTTCTACGCCCTGTGCTGGTATCTGATCCAGCGTGGACGCGGTCTGCGCAGCTAACCGCGGATCGGCAAATAGCGCCTGGCCGCCAGGCGAGGCGCTATCCGCTAATCTTGACTGCCATCACTCATCTGCGTCATCCCCTTTGTTACAGTGTTTCTCTGCTAAGGAGGCTGTCTATGTTGGGTTGGGTGATTACCTGTCATGATGAGAAGGCGGAGGAACTGCTGGATCGTCTGGAAAAAAAGTTTGGCCCGCTGGCGCAATGCCGGGCGGTAAATTACTGGCGTAATCTTAGCAGCAATATGTTGAGCCGGATGATGTGCGATGCGCTGCACGCCACGGACAGCGGCGATGGCGTGATTTTTTTGACCGACCACACCGGAGCACCTCCCTATCGCGTGGCGGCCCTGATGAGCCATAAACATACCCATTGTGAAGTGATCTCCGGTATCAGCTATCCATTACTGGAGCGTATGTATCTCCTGCGCTACACCCTGAGCAGCGAAGCGTTTCGCGAGGCGATCGTAAGCAGCGGAGGCCCGGTCGTCAGCAGCCTCTGGCACCAACAGCAAAAAAATCCGCCTTTCCGCCTGCGCCATGATGCGTTCGGGAATTAAGCATTGGTATTGATGCCGCTTTTGTTACAATGGCGGCTGATTTCTCTAGCGGTCCGACCTGCATGTTTGTCCGAATTGTTGCCCTGTTCCTTTTACTGACATCGCTCAGCGCTTCAGCCAGCCTGCTTAGCCAGCAGGGGACCCCCGCCCGCTATATGCAGACCACGGAAGATGCGGTTATCTGGGCGCAGGTCGGAAATGACGTGGTGAGCGTGGGGAACATTCGGGCCGGGCAAATTATCGCCGTGGTGCCGACGTCCGCCGATTATTATGAATTCAGCTTCGGTTTCGGCACCGGCTTTATCGATAAAGGCCACCTCGAACCGGTGCAGGGCAAGCAGCGGGTTGAAGACAATCTCGGCGATTTGCATAAACCGCTGAGCAACCAGAATCTGCTCACCTGGAAAGATACGCCGGTGTACGATGCGCCTTCCGTCGGTAGCGCGCCGTTTGGCACCCTGGCGAATAATCTGCGCTATCCCATTATCAGCAAGCTGAAAGACCGTCTCAACCAGACCTGGTTTCAAATTCGTATTGGTAACCGGCTGGCGTGGGTCAGCAGCCTGGATGCTCAGGAAGATCGCGGTATCCCGATGCTGACCTACCATCACATTCTGCGCGATGAAGAGAACACCCGTTTTCGCCACACCTCTACCACGACTTCGGTACGCGCCTTCAGCAACCAGATGACCTGGCTCCGCGACCGGGGCTACACTACGCTGACGATGTATCAGCTGGAAGGCTATCTGCGTAATAAAATCAATCTGCCGGCCCGCTCGGTGGTGATTACCTTTGACGATGGTCTGAAGTCGGTTAACCGCTACGCGTACCCGATTCTGAAGCAGTATGGCTTTCACGCGACGGCATTTATTATCTCATCGCGTATCAAACGCCACCCGCAGAAATGGGAGCCGAAATCGCTGCAGTTTATGAGTGTTTCCGAGCTGAAGCAGATTCAGGACGTTTTTGATATACAGTCCCATACCCACTTCCTGCACCGGGTTGATGCCCTGCATCATCCGATTCTGTTGAGCCGCAGCTACCATAATGTGCTGTTCGATTTTGAGCGTTCGCGGCGCGCGCTTGCCCAGTTTAATCCGCACGTGCTGTATCTCTCTTATCCGTTTGGCGGCTATAACGCGACGGCGGTCAGGGCGGCGAACGACGCCGGTTTTCATATGGCGGTGACCACGGTGAGAGGGAAGGTGAAGCCGGGCGATAACCCGTTCTTACTAAAAAGACTCTATATTCTGCGGACCGATTCGCTGGAGACGATGTCGCGATTGATCAGCAATCAGCCGCAGGGATAAATGGTGCCGGTGATACGAAACCGGCCACCCCGCGAATAAATTCCTGACAAGGTGTTTCAGAGATCATCTTATTTATTTTCAGAATTTGTTGTCTGGCATGAAGTCCATTTTTATTTATGGTTATTTGCTCTAATCATAGAAAAAGGATGTACAGGATGGCAATTCCGGCTTATTTATGGATGAAAGATGATGGCGGTGCTGATATCAAAGGCGCGGTTGATGTTCAGGATCGTGAGGGGAGTATTGAAATTCTCGGATTTAGTCATGGTTTACATCTTCCAACCGATAACAGCACCGGTAAGATTACGGGGACACGTATACATTCACCATTAATATTTCAAAAAGAATTTGATTCATCAAGCCCATATATTTATAAAGCCGTAGCAAAGGAGCAAACGCTGAAAAGCGTAGAAGTTAAATGGTATAAAATTAACGACGGTGGACAGGAACAAGAATACTTCAATATGTTACTTGAGAACGTTAAGGTTATCTCTATTTGTCCAATGATGCATGATTGTAAAAAACCGGCAACTGAAAAATATAATCATCTGGAAGCAGTTTCATTACGTTATGAAAAAATCACATGGAAACATTGTGATGGCAATATTCTCTTTTCTGACGCATGGAATGAGCGATGATTCGATGTACTTTCTGTCTGAATGGAAATCAGCTAAGTAACCTTAGTTGTCCGGGAATCGGTTTTTTCCCTGCCTACTCGGGTACCGGAACATCACGTAACGATCCTGATGCGGTGGCTGTCCCTTCTATTGGACCATTACCGACTGGCCTGTACTATATCGTTACGCGTGGTACTGGAGGGTTGCTTACGGCGTTAACTGATCCCATAGCGTCATTTATTTCTGGTTCGGAGCGGTCGATATGGTTTGCCCTGTATCGACACGATTCACAGATAGACGATCTAACATGGGTGGGAAAAGTACAGAGGGGACATTTTAGACTTCATCCAGCAGGTTATAAGGAGGGGGTTAGTGAAGGTTGTATGACTCTACCCCGACTATCTGATTTTATGTTGTTACGTGCTGCATTACTTAATACGCCCACAATACAGATAGCAGCCTCATTGACTGCCTTCGGGACCATACAGGTGTACTAATGAAACCGATACAATACGCGCTATTATGGATTGGCGAAGCATTACTATATGCAGTAGTGTTCGTACTGCTGTTTTTATTTATGCCTGAAGTCAAAACCTACTATCTGATCAGACGCTATACAGAAGTTATACCTGGTGATATATGGGATAAGTATTACTTTCTGTCGCTTTGTATTGCTTCACTGCTCATCGTGGCAATAGTGGTTTATATAACGGCTGCGATTAAACGACGTCTATCCTGAGTATTCTGTTATAAATAAACGGTGCCCCGCCTGGGCGACGCACCGTCAGCTATCGGCTATCAGGCAACCTGTACCGGAATGGCTTTTGCCTGGCGCTTCATTTCGTTGTCGCCTTCAAAATAGGCCACTTTCGGCTGCCAGCGGCGGGCTTCTTCATCAGGCATGGTGACGAAGCTGGCAATAATCAGAATGTCACCCACGCTGGCGCAGTGCGCGGCAGCGCCGTTCACCGAAATGATTCGCGAGCCACGTTCGGCGGCAATGGCATAGGTGGAGAAACGGTTGCCGTTGGTCACGTTCCAGATGTGGATCGCTTCGTTTTCAAGAATACCGGACGCATCCAGAAAATCCTGGTCAATGGCGCAGGAACCTTCATAGTGCAGGTCGGCCTGCGTGACTTTAACGCGGTGGAGTTTACCCTGCAGCATATTACGAATCATGATGTCTACCTTTCTTCCCCTCCTGCTTCAGAGTGCAGGGTCGTGGCGGGCGAGCGACTTTCCCCTGATGGGGGACGGTAGTGCTCTTGCCTGCCGCCGGTCTGCAACCGGATTAGTCAGGGTCTATACCTTAATGATACGAAGCGGACATGACATCCGCTTTGAGTAAATGTCCGGCAATATTGCCAGATTTTTAACCCTTGTCTACTGACCCAGCTCGACGATGTGGTTATCGATCAACCGCGCCTGTCCCAACCATGCGGCCATCAGGATCACCGCACGTTTACTGGTTTCCGTCAGCTCCAGCAGCGTATCCGCATCCCGGATCTGGATATCGTCGGCGCGGAAGCCTTTCTCGTTCAGCTCCTGCCCGGCAAGGGTAATGATTTCATCCAGGTTACGTTCACCGGCGGCAAGCTTACCGGCGACGGCGCTCAGCACTTTATACAGGCCCGGCGCAATTTTACGCTGCTCTGCGGTGAGGTAGCCGTTGCGTGAGCTCAGCGCCAAACCATCTTTAGCACGAATAATCGGCACGCCGATTATCTCAATATCGTAACCCATGTCGGCAACCATTTTACGAATCAGCGCCAGCTGCTGGAAGTCCTTCTCGCCAAAGCAGGCGACATCCGGCTGGACCAGGTTAAACAGCTTGCTGACGATGGTCGATACGCCGCGGAAGTGGCCTGGACGACTGGCTCCCTCGAGCATGGTCGACAGCCCCGGGACATCCACATAGGTCTGGTTTTCGGTACCGTGCGGATAGATCTCTGCCGGCGCGGGGGCGAAAACAAAATCCACCTTACGTTTGTTCAGCTTTTCGCAATCATCCTGCAGCGTACGCGGGTAGCGCGACAGATCGTCAGGGCGGTCGAACTGCATCGGGTTGACGAAAATAGTGACCACCACGACATCGGCGCTGGCTTTTGCGGTATCCACCAGCTGCATATGGCCGTCGTGCAGGTTGCCCATAGTGGGAACCAGCGCGATACGCTTACCTTCCTGGCGCAAACGGCGGATATGCTGGCGCAGCAGCGGCAGGGATTCAATAATCAGCACAACAAGACTCCTTAATGGAAACTGTGTTCTTCGCCCGGATAAACGCCGGACTCCACGTCGGCAATATACTGCCGCACTGCGGCGCGCATGTCGCCCGCTTCAGCCAGGAAATTTTTAGCAAATTTAGGAATATGGCCGCCGGTGATCCCGAAAGCGTCGTGCATCACCAGAATTTGACCATCGGTGACGTTGCCTGCACCAATGCCGATAACCGGAATGGTTAACGCCTCGGTAATACGCTGAGCCAGCTCGACCGGGACGCACTCAAGGACCAGCAACTGTGCGCCTGCCGCTTCCAGTGCCAGCGCGTCGTCGAACAGCGCCTGCGCCGCATCGCCGCGGCCCTGCACTTTATAGCCGCCGAAAATATTGACCGACTGCGGGGTCAGGCCAAGGTGGCCGCAAACCGGCACCGCGCGTTCCGTCAGCATTTTCACCGTTTCCGCAAGCCAGGCGCCGCCTTCAAGCTTGACCATGTTAGCGCCCGCGCGCATCACGATGGCGGCGTTAGCAAAAGTCTGTTCCGGGGTGGCATAGGCCATAAACGGCAGGTCGGCGAGCAGCAGGCAATGGGGGGCGCCGCGACGTACCGCCTGGGTGTGATAGGCGATATCTTCCACGGTCACCGGCAAGGTCGAGTCGTGCCCCTGCACCGTCATGCCCAGCGAATCCCCTACCAGCATCACGTTGATCCCTTCATCGGCAAACAGCTTCGCAAAGCTGTAGTCATAGGCGGTGATGGTGGCGAAGCGCTGCTTCTCCTGTTTGCATTTCTGCAGCAGGGCGATAGTGGTCGGTTTCATAACGTTTCCTGATGATGAAAGTCATATTAACCGGCATTCTAACAGCAGCATTCAGAGGGGCAATGGTTTTAGGCAATCGATAACGACGATCGCCGTAATGGCTAACAATGGGGAAGGGGGAACGACCAGATTGCCGGCTTTTCGGCACCGAGGTTTTCCAGCACGTCACGCAAAGCGGTGCCATCGGGGAAATGGAGCGTCGGGGCAATCTCGTACAGCGGCCACAGCATAAAACCGCGGTTTTTCATATCGTAGTGCGGTACCGTCAGGCGCTCGCTGTTTATCACCGCATCGCCAAACAGCATGATATCGAGATCCAGCGTACGGGGGCCCCAGCGTTCGGCTTTGCGTTGACGGCCCTGCTGCAGCTCGATGCGCTGGGTATGATCCAGCAGGGCTTCCGCCTGCAGATGCGTGTCCAGGGCGACGGCGGCGTTGAGGTAGTCAGGCTGATCCTGCGGTCCCAGCGGCGGCGTGCGGTAAAAAGAGGAGACGGCGACCATCCGGCTGTCCGGAATGGCAGCCAGCGCCGTCACGGCAGCATTGACCTGCTCCAGAGGAGAGGCCAGATTGCTGCCGATCGCGATGTAGACGCGGGTCATGCGCCACCCTGACGCGGGGTGCGTTTGCGCGGGCGACGATGACGGCGGCGCGGCGCGGGTTCGTCATCGAGCTCGTTAAGCATCTCTTTTTGATCTGGCGGCGCGGCAACCTGGAACTCGCCCCACCATTTGGTCAGACGCTGCAGTTCGCCATTTTTCTCGGCGCCGGCACGCAGCTCCAGCAGATCGTAGGCGGCGCGGAATTTCGGATGTTCCATCAGCTTCCACGCGCGTTTGCCCTGGCGGCGGGACATGCGCAGCTGCAGCTGCCAGATATCGCGTACCAGCGTGGTAATACGCTTCGGAATGGCCAGCGTACGGCAGGCTTCATCCAGCACATCGTTCATTGCCAGGGCGAAAGCGTCGTTATAGGCCAGACCGCTCTCCTGGGTGATTTTCTGCGCCATTTCCAGCAGCGGATACCAGAACATGACCGCGAACAGGAACGCCGGGTTAACGCGCATATCGTTATGGATGCGGTTATCGGTATTCTTCAGCACCTGGGTAATGATGTGTTCCATCGGGCTATCGCCGCGCTCGGTAAAGTAGCGGGTGATGGTCGGGAACAGCGGCTGGAACAGGTTATATTCGCGCAGCAGCATGTAGGTATCATAGCCGTAGCCCGCCTGCAGCAGCTTCAGGACTTCTTCGAACAGACGCGCCGGAGGAACGTCATGGAGCAGTGCGGCAAGACGCGGAATCGGCTCGGCGGTTTCCGCGCTGATGTTCATATTGAGCTTGGCGGCAAAGCGCACAGCGCGCAGCATGCGGACCGGATCTTCGCGGTAGCGGGTTTCCGGATCGCCAATCAGGCGAATCATGCCCTCCTGCAGATCTTTCATGCCGCCGACGTAGTCGCGCACGGTAAAATCAGCCACGCTGTAATACAGGCTGTTAATGGTGAAGTCGCGACGCTGGGCATCTTCTTCGATCGAACCGAAGATGTTGTCGCGCAGCAGCATCCCGTTCTGGCCGCGCTGTGAAGTCACACGATCGGTGGTGTGTCCTTCATGGTGGCCGCGGAAGGTGGCGACTTCGATGATTTCCGGCCCGAACATCACGTGCGCCAGGCGGAAACGACGGCCCACCAGACGACAGTTGCGGAACAGTTTACGCACCTGATCCGGCGTCGCGCTGGTTGTCACGTCAAAATCTTTCGGTTTTTTACCAAGCAGGAGGTCACGTACGCCACCGCCGACGAGATAGGCTTCATAGCCCGCCTTGTTCAGTCGATAGAGCACCTTGAGGGCATTATCACTGATATCTTTGCGGGAAATTGCATGCTGTTCACGCGGGATAACCGTCATATGCGTTTGTTCAACGGCGGCTTCTGCGTCGCGCTCTTCACGGCTTAGCACCTTACGGCAAAAATTAGCGACTCGGGTAAAAATGTTGCACCTCGTAGTGTCAGACGGACTTCAGATCAAAATATTACTCTATGCATTTCGGGTTGCAGCAAGGCGGCAAACTTGTGAGTCCCAGGCGCATAGATCGCTATGTGACCGGGGTGAACAAGTGCACCAACGCAGGAGCAACTTGAAAGGCGACGAGAAAAATAGCGGCTAATCATAGCTCAGCGAGAGTCATTTGAGAATGCTGGATTTTTTGCGGGTCCCAGTTGGCTACCGCATTCTTCAGTAAATCCTCAATACTTAACGCTCGCCATTCCTGCTCAATATCCTGATTAAGAAACATTAACGCCCGCATAATTTCGGGACGCGGATCGCCCTCCGGCAGCGCCGGGGCGTGGTTTTGTTTGGAGAGTTTATTCCCCTGGGCATTCACTGCCAGCGGCAGATGGACATAGTCCGGAGCCTGCCAGCCAAAATGCTGATACAGCGAAATCTGGCGCACCGTCGGTTCGATAAGATCCGCCCCGCGGACGATTTCGCTGACCCCCTGGAAATGATCGTCCACCACCACCGCCAGATTATAGGCGAACAGACCGTCGCGGCGATGGATAATGAAATCTTCCCGAGCCAGCGCTTCATCGGCGACGAGGGTGCCGCGCAGACGGTCATAAAACGCGAGGACCGGGCGCGTCTGACGTAAGCGCAGGGCGGCGTCGTTTGCGCTAAGTCGTAAATCGCGGCAGTGGCCGTCATACACGCCGCCGACGGCATGAATACGGGCCCGGGTACAGGTGCAGTAATAGCAAAGCCCCTGTTCGTGCAGCCAGGCCAACCGTTCGCGGTAGGCTTCGTGACGCTGCGACTGCCACAGCACTTCGCCGTCCCAGTGCAGGCCGTAGTGCTCTAGCTGGCGCAGAATCGTACTGGCGGCGCCGGGGACTTCCCGCGGCGGATCGATATCTTCAATGCGTACGCGCCAGATACCGTTTTGCGCACGGGCCTGAAGATAGCTGCCGAGAGCGGCAATCAAAGAGCCGAAATGAAGTTCGCCGGAAGGTGAGGGGGCAAAGCGGCCAATATAGTGTGAGTCATTCATGGGTGACTAATAAAACATGTAGGCGGGAGAGACTCCCGCCGGAGATACGATAGCGAAGCGGATTAGCCAGCCATCTGCTTTTCGCGAATTTCCGCCAGCGTTTTGCAGTCGATGCACAGGTCAGCGGTCGGACGCGCTTCCAGACGGCGAATGCCAATCTCAACGCCACAGGATTCGCAGAAGCCGAAATCCTCGTCTTCGACTTTCTTCAGCGTTTTCTCGATCTTTTTGATCAGTTTACGTTCGCGGTCGCGGTTACGCAGTTCCAGGCTGAATTCTTCTTCCTGAGCGGCACGGTCGACCGGATCCGGGAAGTTAGCTGCTTCATCCTGCATGTGCGATACGGTGCGATCCACTTCATCCCTGAGTTGATTACGCCATGCTTCAAGAATACGCTTGAAGTGCGCCAGCTGGGCTTCGTTCATATACTCTTCGCCCGGCTTCTCTTGATATGGCTCCACCCCAGCGATGGCGAGAATACTCAGGGACGATGTTTTACGGTTTTGCCCTTCTTGCATGTTGCTTCTCCTTAACACGCACTATCGATCCCCATGTTGGGGGAAAAATCAGGCCGCTATAAATAGCAGATGCTTTTCCGGATAGCAATTATCTAAACGTTACACTTGACAACCCTGTGAAGAAAAGCGTATTTGCGCTCGCGACCCGGACACAATTTAGCCGTTTATTTACCGGGGGTTAACACCGCGGTAATCGGCTTATTCAGAGTCATCATTTCGGTAGAAAGTTCCGCTTTATAAACGAGAATTTCTACCCCCTTGGTTTGCGCCTCAATCAACAGCTGTGCGTATCTGGCATCAATATGATGCGCGGGTGAGAAACGGTCAATCGCCGAATGGAGCACGGCGAACAAGATTACGGCCCGGTCACCTGCCGCCGCCACGCTCATCAGCTCCCGAAGGTGCTTTTGACCGCGCTCGGTAACAGCATCGGGGAAATAACCGCTGTCATTTTCCGCCAACGTAACCGATTTCACTTCAATATAGCAGTTTTGTCGCTCTTCTGCCTGTAACATAATATCGATACGACTCTTTTCCTCGCCGTATTTTACTTCACTTTTCAGCGTGTTATAGCCAGGAAGTTCGACAATGTTCCCCGCCAGTATCGCCTCTTTTGCCAGTATATTCGCGCGTAAAGTATTAACACAAATTATCGCGCCCCGTTGGGTTTGCGTTAATTCCCAGGTATGGGCGTATTTGCGTTTCGGGTTATCCGACGTGGAGTACCAGACGGTGTCGCCGGGTGTCGCGCAGCCGGTCATCGCGCCGGTATTCGGGCAGTGTAGCGTAAGTTCCCGACCGTCGGGGGTGACCACATCCGCCAAAAACCGTTTGTAACGCTTAATCAGGATGGCGGATTGTAAAGGTGGATTGAACAGCATCAGCTTTCCTTGTTGAAGGGATAACGTTCCAGCGCGGTATAGCGGGTGCGTCCGCGGGAAAAACGGGATTCATAAAGCACAAACTCACTGACGGCAAAAGTCCAGCTGAAGCCCGGGGGCGGAATGGGCACCGCGTGGCGGGCCTCGCGCAGCAGGGTGATATGCGGATGAAACGGCTGCGGGCTTTGATAGCAACCGCTGCGTGCCGCCTGGGCGCGCAGCATGCTGGCCAGCTGTAGCAGGCCGCGCGGAGGCCGGCGGGTGCCGAGCCACACCACGCGGGAACGCAGCCACTGGCCGGCATCGTCGAGGGTGAGCGTAAATCCGGGCTGGCGGATGCGTCCGGCCAGCGCCGCCAGCGCACGCTGCTTGTCCGCGCTGACTTCGCCAAGAAAGGCCAGCGTCAGGTGCAGGTTATCTGCGGCCACCGGCCGTCCGGCATCTTCCGCAAAGTTCGCCGCGCGCCAGTGAACGATTTGCCGCTGGGCTTCAGCAGGCAGCTCAAGGGCGAAAAACAGCCTTTTCGGCTCGGACATGATAGAGACTCGGTAATGAATTATCAGGATGCTACAATGCTTGCCCTCAAATGTTAACCTCCGGAGCCATTCGTGTCCCAATTGCCGGTTGCCGCCATCCTCCCTGAACTTCTTTCTGCACTCCAGCAGGCGCCGCAGGTATTGCTCACTGCGCCAACCGGCGCCGGGAAATCGACCTGGCTGCCGCTGCAAATACTCGCCGATGGCCATATCGACGGGCGCATTATCCTGCTGGAGCCGCGGCGATTAGCCGCCCGCAACGTGGCACAACGTCTGGCGGAGCTGCTGGGTGAGAAACCGGGGGCGACCGTCGGCTACCGGATGCGCGCGGAAACCTGCGTCGGAGCGAATACGCGGCTGGAGGTGGTGACTGAAGGCATTCTGACGCGGATGATCCAGCACGATCCCGAACTGAGCGGCGTCGGACTGGTGATCCTCGATGAGTTCCACGAGCGCAGTCTGCAGGCGGATCTGGCGCTGGCGCTGCTGCTGGATGTCCAGCAGGGGCTACGCGATGATCTTAAACTGCTGATTATGTCAGCGACGCTGGATAACGATCGTCTGCAGCGGCTGCTGCCCTCGGCTCCGACCCTCTCCTCTGAAGGGCGTGCGTTCCCGGTGGAAAAACGTTTTCAGGCGCTTGCCGCTCATCAGCGTTTCGATGAAGCGGTCGCTATCGTCGCTGCGGAGCTGCTGCGCCAGGAGCGCGGCTCGATGCTGCTGTTCCTCCCGGGCGTGGGGGAAATTCAGCGGGTCCAGGCGCAGCTGGCTGAGCGGGTGGCCGACGATGTGGTGCTTTGCCCGCTGTACGGGGCGCTGCCGCTAAGCGAGCAGCGTAAAGCGATTCTCCCGGCCGCCGAAGGTCAGCGCAAAGTGGTGCTGGCAACCAATATCGCCGAGACCAGCTTAACCATCGAAGGTATCCGGCTGGTGGTCGATAGCGCCCAGGAGCGCGTCGCTCGCTTTGACGCCCGTACCGGTTTAACCCGACTGGTGACGCAACGCATCAGCCAGGCGTCAATGACCCAACGCGCCGGTCGCGCCGGCCGTCTGGAGCCGGGGATTTGTTTGCATTTGATCGGCAAAGAGCAGGCGGAACGCGCGGCGGTACAGAGCGATCCTGAGATACTGCACAGCGATCTCTCGGCGCTGCTGCTGGAGCTCTTCCTGTGGGGATGCCACGATCCGGCGCAGCTGAACTGGCTCGATTTGCCGCCGGAAGCAAACCTGGCCGCGGCCCGACGTTTGCTGACGGCGCTATCGGCGCTGGAGGGCGACAGGTTATCGGCGCGCGGGCGCAAAATGGCCACCCTGGGTAATGACCCGCGGCTCGCGGCCATGTTGACAGCGGCAGTTGATGCGGATGATGCGGCGACTGCGGCGAAACTGGCGGCGATCCTCGAAGAGCCTCCGCGCGGCGGAAACAGCGATCTCGGCGCGGCGTTTGCTCGCCAGCAGCCGAACTGGCAGCAGCGGGCGCAACAGCTTCTGAAGCGACTGGGCAGCCGCGATGGTCAGCCTGATGCGCAACGCCTGGCGCCGCTGCTGGCACCGGCATTTGTCGACCGGATTGCCCGTCGCCGCGGTCAGGAAGGGCGCTATCAGCTCGCCAACGGGATGGGGGCGATGCTGGACGCCGATGATGCGCTCGGGCGCCACGAATGGCTGATTGCGCCTCTGCTCCTGCAGGGAAGCACCTCGCCGGACGCGCGGATTCTGCTGGCGCTGCCGCTGGATGTCAATGCGCTGCTGGCGCAGTGCCCCGGGTTGGCGCAGCGTTCCGATACCGTCGAATGGGATGAAACGCAGGGGACGCTGAAGGCCTGGCGACGCACCTGCATCGGTCAACTGGTGTTAAAAACCCAGCCGCTGGCGAAACCCTCGGAAGAGGAGCTGCATCAGGCGATGCTCAACGGCATCCGCGATAAGGGCCTCGGCGTGCTTAACTGGACGCCGGAAGCCGAACAGCTGCGTCTGCGCCTGCTCTGCGCGGCACAATGGCTGCCAGAAGAGGCGTGGCCGGCCGTCGACGACGCTTCGCTGCTGGACTCGCTTGAAGCCTGGCTGCTACCGCAGATGAGCGGAGTGCACTCGCTGCGCGCGCTGAAAGCGTTGGATGTGCGCCAGGCGCTACAAAACGGGTTGCCGTGGTCATTGCGCCAGAAGCTGGACAGCGAACTGCCAACCCATTACACGGTGCCGACCGGAAGCCGGATAGCGATCCGCTACCATGCCGACAATCCGCCCGCGCTGGCGGTACGTATGCAGGAGATGTTTGGCGAAGCCACCACGCCGACGATAGCTCAGGGGCGGATCGCGCTGGTGCTTGAGCTGCTGTCGCCTGCGCAGCGTCCGCTGCAGATTACCCGTGACCTCAGCGCTTTCTGGCAGGGGACCTATCGCGAGGTGCAAAAAGAGATGAAGGGGCGTTATCCCAAACATGTCTGGCCGGACGACCCGGCCAATACCGCGCCGACGCGGCGCACCAAAAAGTATTCGTAGCCGGGCTTATCGAGCCGCGGTTACAGCGTCTGAGTCCACAGAAACAGGCCGCTGCCCGCCAGCGCCAGCCAGGGGCCGAAGGCCAGCGGCTGATCCAGCGACTGGAGCGTGATCCGCCGTTGCAGCAAGGTCCAGATCAGGCCGCTGGCCGAGGCGCACAGCAGCGTCTGCGGCAGGATCTGCCAGCCGGACCATGCGCCGAGTGCCGCCAGCAGCTTAAAATCGCCGTATCCTAGCGCCTCTTTGCCGGTCAGCAGGCGAAACAGCCAGTAAACCGTCCACAGTGATAAATAGCCCGTCATGGCGCCGATCACCGCTTCGCTGAGCGGGACAAACGTGCCGTTGAGATTAAACAGCAGACCGGCCCACAGCAGCGGCAGAGTCAGCCGATCCGGCAGGAGCTGAGTCTGGCCGTCGATGATCGCCAGTACCAGCAGCGTGGAGAGCAGGATCAGGCCCCCCAGCAGCGGTAATCCCGGCGTCAGCAGATAGCCGGTCAGCACAAAGAGCAGTCCGCTGGCCAGCTCCGTCAGCGGATAGCGCTGAGAAATGGGCGCCTGGCAGCAGCGGGCGCGCCCTTTGAGTGAGAGATAGCTGAGCAGCGGAATATTATCCCGCCAGATGATGGGCCGCTGGCACTGGGGGCAGAAGGAGGCGGGAACGCACAGGTTGAATCGTGCGGACTCTTCCTGCTGCATCATCAGCGGCAAACGGTAGATAACCACGTTAAAAAAGCTGCCAAACGTCAGGCCGAAAATAAACAACAATCCGCCCCATAACAGGGGGAACTGCAACGAAAATGCGCTCAGTAGCGTCATGATGTCTCCTGTGATTACCATTTTCCCTGCAGCTGCCAGGGAATGCGTCCCTGTTCATCCTGGCGCTGATGTTGGGCAACAAGCAGGGTGAGGAGGGCTGGGGTTGATTGACGTGTCTGGAGCTTGCCGCGAAAGGCGTAGCGACCATCGGGGCTCAAGGTGCCTTCGCCGGTGAGGCTGAGCTGATGAGAGTCCTGGCTGAGGGTGAGCGCCAGCGCCCCTGCCGGCGTGCAGCTAAATTTGCCGCTTACGTCGGCCAGCTCAAGGGAACCGGCCGGAGAACTTAGCTGCGCTTCCCGCCACTGCACGCGACCGCCGGACACCTGCTGGCAGCCGGTTTGGTTAAAGCGACCTTCCGACAGATTCAGGGTGATCTGGCCGCGGGCTTCGGCTGGCAGCGCCGGCGTCAGCCAGCGCCTAGCAAGGTTAGCGGGGATGGTAAAAAGGCCGTTCTGCAAGCGGAGCGTGGTCATGCCCTGTAGCGAGACGTGTCCGCGTAAGCCGTCGGGGTCGTCAAGCGTGACCCGCCAGCCGGGAAGGCCGGACGAGAAGGTCAGCGTCCAGCGAAGGTGGTCAAGGCGGACGCCGCGCCAGGCTAACTGTCGGGCCTCACCTTGCCATACGGTTCCGGTGAGCTCACCGACCCTGACGCCGTCCGGCAGGGCGAAAGTCAGCAGACGGGCCGGCGCGGTCAACAGCAGCCAGAACAGATAGATCCCCGCGATCAGCAGGCCGAACGCGACTTTACGGGGCATGCGGACGCTCCAGCACCAGGGTTGTCACCGTCACCCAACCGGGTTGCGTCGGTTGAGCGCTGACGGCCAGAGAAGAGGCGAGGATCCCCTGGCGGGCGAGGGCGTCCAGCCAGGTCATCAGCGCCTGAAAAGTGCAGGCCGGCAACGTCACGTTTATTCGGGTGCCCTGCGGCTGTAGCCGGACAATCGCCAGCTCCTGGCGGGTGGCTTCACGCATGATGACCGCGGAGAGATCCTCCTTCGTCGCGGTCGCGGCCCCCGGCGTGTGGCGGGCTAGCTGCTGGAGCCGGGGCGTTTGCTGCTGCATCCAGCGCAGGGTTGCCTGCTCTCTGACCAGCATTTGTTGCCAGCGGGCTTCCCGACTGAGCCACGGCTGCCAGAGCGCGTACCAGATGATGCCCACCGCCAGCAGCAGCCCCATGCCGATTAACAGACGCTGTTCCCGACGGGTGCGCTGTTGCCATAACATAAGCCAGTTAGCCATCGTTGCCCTCCAGCGTCAGACGCCCTTCAATTCCGTCGGGGCGGGGCTTCATTTCTCCTGTACGCACGCGAAAACCGGCCTGCGCGCGGGCGGTGAACTGCTCCAGCGCCCGTGAAGAAACCGCCGAAATATCGAGCTGAAGCGCATTGCGGGCAGCATCCCAGGTCAACGCCCGCAGCTGAATCCCCGGGGTATCGGAGACCATATTTTGCAAGGTGCGAATATGGGCGACCAGCGGTGAGGTGGCGGTTGTTGCCTCCAGCTGGCGCAGGTGCTGCTGCATCTGCAGCCGCGGGTTGATAACGTTTTTATCGTTTTTGAACCAGTGGCGATAAAACGCCTGGCTGGCCTCCCGGGCCGCATCCGCCTGGCGGCTCAGGGCAAGGTGGTCAAGCACGGTATTGGTGCTCCATAGCAGCGCCAGCGCTGCCGCCGCGGCGAGCGTCGGGCGCCAGCGCCGGCCGGCCGGCTGCCAGCGACGCTTTGGCGCAAAGGCCCCCTGACGTAAACAGATCCGCCGGGCCGCCGGGTTCGCCGCCGCCAGGGCGAGCACATCCTGCGGCGCGAGCGCGCGCCAGGGGACGGAGGTGGCAGGCGGCGGGGAATAGCAATCGATCGGCGGCAGCGTTTCCCAGGCCGCGAGTAATTCCGCAAGCCACGGGGTTTCTACCGCCATCCCGCGCCAGGCGTCCTGGCGAATCAGCCATTGGTCATCGGCCTGTACCGCGCTCCAGCGATCGGGGTGGCAGGGCAGCGTCAATACATCCGGCGTCAGCGCAAGAATATTGAGCCCTGGCTCGTCGCAGCGGGTGAGCCAGGCGGCCATCTTCTGCCGTGCTATTGCCGCGACGGCACAGTGCTCGCGCTGACGGTGGAGCAGGGCGAAGTGGGTCTCGTCGACGTCGGTGGCCAACTGCTCTTCCAGTAAAAACGGCACCACCTGTTGCGGCGCTTTGCGCAGGCCCGCCGGGAGCGTGACGTGGTGGAAGGCGCAGTCGCTGGCCGGGACCAGTACCCAGGCGGGATAGCGTTGCGCCAGATCGGGGAGCGTGGAGTCAGCGCCGGTGGCGGACCACTCGCCGCAGGCTTCCCGTTGCGGGTCACCCGGGCAGGTCAGTCGCCAGGCGATGGGGCGCTCGGGGGCAGCAAGACGCACAATGAGCATCTCCCGCTGCGCTGTTTTATCGTGATTCATCGGCCACCCTATAGAGTCCATAACGCCGCTGGATAATACGGAAAGTCCGCCCCTCTTTTTGCAGGACACTCCGCTGCTGATAACGCGTGCTGCCCATGACCACGGTGAAGGCGGCCACAAACCGCTCGCTGTGAACCGTCAGCCACGGGCGGGCGGCGGCGGTATCGCTTTGCTGTAAAGCCGGCAGAGCCAGGAAAGCGGCAACGCTGTTCCAGCCGCTGCGCGGGCGATCCTGCAGCAGCTGGCGCGCCTGCTGGAGATTGACGCCGGCGGGAAAGAGCGCCATCAGCAGCGGGGCCTGGTCTGGCCTGAGCGTATTCACGTTGAGCTGCAGGGCGTCGTCCGGCAGGGCGCAAACAAAGGGCAGCAGGCGTAGATACAGCGCGGCGTCCATTCCGGCAATCAGCCGCAGTTCGCTGACGTCCTGGATCTTCTGATTCGCGGTGAGGTATCCCGGCGAGCGCGCCATGTATACCTCATCTTCGCCGCCGTTGAGGCGCGGCGCCCGGTCGCCATCGATCCAGTCGCGTAGCGCGGCGGTGAGCTGGAGCGCCCGTAGCGGCTCTGTGCCGAGGTTTTCCAGCAGGCGGGTAAAGGCGCGCGCCGGCCAGGGGATCTCTTCGCTCTCTTCGCCGCTGCCGCGGTTGATCGCATTGAGGTTAAAGCAGGCCTGGCCATCGGTGATGGTCGCGTTAATCTCGCCGTCGTTGACCGTGAAGCGGCGCCCCTCCTGCGCCCAGTTTTGCGCCAGATGAGTTTGGTTCGGAGAGTCCAGCGCATCGCGCTGGAGCAGCGCGGCGGCCATGGTTTCCGCCCCTAGCGCATACCATTTTGCCTGCAGGTTATCGAGGGTGGTGGCGGTTTGCTGATAGAGGCGCGCCGTGCGCTCGGTCATCGCGCTTGCCAGCACCATCATCAGGGCCAGGATCAGCAGCACCATCAGGAGCGCAACGCCGCGCTGTCGCTGGTTCATTGGCTGACTCCGGGCGTTATCAGAAACAGGCGCGTGATATCCCCGTAGCCGTCCAGCGTCAGGGTGACTTCGAGCCCCTGGGGCAGGCTTTGTGTGCTGTCCCAGCGCTCCTGCCAGCGGCCATTGGCATAGAAGCGCAGACGGAAGGCCTGGATGCCCTCTTGCAGGACGTCCACCGTCGGTTCGACGCCGGTGAGCGGGTCCTGCTGATCATAACTCAGCCGCTCCAGCTGCTGCTGGCGCAGGCGGTAGCTGACGTTCTGGATCTCGGAGCGCGGCAGCATCCCCAATGGATTCGGCCAGCCGTTGCGGCTGAAGGCTAGCGCCCAGTCATCGCTGTGGAGCTGAAAACGTCCGGCAAAAAAGAGGCTGGCGCTCTCGCGACTGCGGCGCGGGATAATCTGATTGAAGTCGGCGGCCATCTGGCTGAAGGTGCGTTGCAGCGCCTCAACGTGCAGCGTTTTTTCCCGGGTCAGGCTATCCGCGCGGAGGACGTTTTGCAGAACCGCCATCGCGGCGATGCTCAGCGCCGCCAGAATAGCCAGCGCCAGCAGCATTTCCACGAGGGTGAAGCCGTGCATCTTGCCTCTGGTCATGGCTGAGTCACGTAGGTGCGCAGGGACGCGATCGGCGTCTTATCACGCTTATCGTGACGGACCTCGACATCCAGCGCCCGCAGCTGCGGGATTTCCGTTTCCACGCCTTGCCAGCGGATATACCAGCGGCTTCCCGCCGCCTGTACCGTGGTTTCCGAGCTGCTCAGCGCCGGCCAGCGATTTTCCAGCTTCAGCTGTACCAGCTGGTTATCGGCGAGCCAGCCAGCGAGGGTTTTCTCCTCCATCCGCCCCATATGGCGGGTCTGCTGGAGAGTCGCCTGCATGACGGAGAGCCCGGCCAGAGCAAAGACCACCAGGGCGACCATGACTTCGATGAGCGTCATTCCGGATTGTGCTTTCATCGTCCATCATCCTGTCGGGCTGAGCGGATTGTGCCGCGGGCATCGACGGCGATCCCTTCGGCGCTGCCGATCTGCAGCTGAAACGGCGTGACCTCGCCGCCGGGAAACAGCAGAACATCGGGCTGTTCCCCCGGGGTCCATTGGGCATCATGCGGGAAGCTCAGGGTCAGTTTTCCCGATGCGACCTCGCCTGTGGTGGCGACGCGACCCGGCGGTAACGGCAGCCAGCGATAACCGTACCAGCTCTCCTCCGTGCCGGGATTCGCCTCAGCGTCATCGCGCGGTTGCAGCAGCATAAACTGCCAGCGATCGGGGTGAATCGAGATGCCAAAGAACTGGCCGGTCTGTAGCCCGCGTTCGCGGATAAAGCGCAGCTGCGTCTGAAAGCGCGCAAGAGTTTGTGCCGCGTCATCCTCGCGCGATGTCGGAAACGCCAGCATCACCATGCCCGCGCTGACGCCCATCAACAGCAAAATGAGCATCATTTCCAGTAACGTGAAGCCGCGCTGTCGCACTATTTTTTCCCGATATTCCAGTTGCCAATATCGTCGTTGGTATCCGGCATTCCGTCAGGGCCAACGCTAAACACGTCGATCTGACCATGCTGTCCGGGGCTGAGCAGCTGATAGTCGTTGCCCCACGGATCCTGAGGCAGACGGCGGATATAGCCGCCCTCCGGGTAGTTACGCGCCTGCGGCTCGGCGGTCGGTCGGCTGACCAGCGCCTGCAGACCCTGTTCGCTATTGGGGTAACGACTGTTGTCCAGTTTGTACATATCCAGCGCCCCCTCCAGCGCCACCAGATCGCTGACCACCTTCTGGCGATCCGCTTTTTCTTTGTTGCCCATTAAGTTGGGCACCACCAGGCTGGCGAGAATGCCGAGGATGACAATCACCACCATAATTTCCAGTAACGTGAAGCCGCGCTGCCGTTGCATATTTTTCTCCATTAAGACAATTACATACTCATAAGGGTGTTGAGTTGCAGGATCGGTTGCAGGATCGCCAGAACGATAAACAGCACCATTCCAGCCATCGCCACCACCAGCAGAGGTTCAAACAGGCTGAGCGCCATCTGAATTTGCGCGCTCAGTTCGCGGTCCTGGTTGTCGGCGGCACGTTCGAGCATGCCGTTGAGTTCTCCGCTCTGTTCGCCGCTGGCCACCATGTAGCGCATCATCGGCGGGAAGAGGGCGGTCATTTCCAGGGCGCGATGCAGACTAATGCCTTCGCGTACCGCCTCCGTGGCCGCCTCCAGCTGGCGGCGTGCCCACGCGTTGCTCAGCACTTCCGCGCTGATGCGCATCGACAGCAGCAGCGGAACGGCGCTGGCGTTCAGAATGCTTAAGGTTCGGGCATAGCGGGCGCTGTTGATGCTGCGGGCGACCCGACCGATCAGCGGCAGGCGCAGCAGCTGTTTGTGCCACAGCAGGCGCCGCGCGGGCTGACGTAGGGCGTAGTGCAGCAGCAGGCCTCCGCCGATCAGCGTCAGCAACAGCCAGGGGCCGGCGGTACGGACGAGATCGCTGAGGGCCATCAACAGGCGGGTGGAGAACGGCAGCGCCTGTTTCATATGGACAAACTGGTCGACGACTTTGGGCACCACCGTGGAGAGCAAAATGGCGATCACGCTGATAGCGACCAGCGTCAGGACGATAGGGTAGATCATCGCCTGCAGCAGACGGGCGCGCAGCTGCTGGCGCTGTTCGGTATAGTCCGCCAGCCGGTTCAGGACGCCGTCAAGATGGCCGGAGGTTTCCCCGGCGGCCACCATGGCGCAGTACAGCTGGTCGAAACAGCCCGGATAACCGCGCATGGATTCCGCCAGCGAATGGCCTTCAAGCACCTTGCCACGCACGCCCGCCATCAGGGTCTTGAGATGGGCTTTTTCGCACTGCTGCGCCACGGCATCCAGCGCTTTCTCTAGCGGGATGGCGGCCGCCACCAGCGTGGCCAGCTGGCGGGTCAGCAAGGCCAGATCGCTGGCACTGGTGCGCCGCGTCAGCAGCGATCGAGGGGAGCCCGGCGTGGCCTGCGCAACGGCGTGAATCTCCAGGAGCAGCCAGCCTTTTTCCCGCAGCAGCTGGCGGGCGTGACGGGCGGAATCGGCCTGCTGCACGCCGCGCTGGGTTTTACCGTGCTCATCGAGCGCCTGATAACGGAAGATAGCCATTTTAGTCTGCTTCTCCCGCGCGCTGTTCGGTCACTCTGACCACCTCTTGCCAACTGGTGATTCCGGCCAGCACCTTTTCCCGCCCGGCATCCCGTAGAGTGGTGTAGTCCGACCCCAGCTGCTGAATCAGCGTTAATTCATTTTCTCCCCGGTGGATGGCCATGCGCACCCGATCGTCAATCCGCAGCAGTTCATGGATCCCGGTGCGTCCGCGATAACCGGTAAAACTACACTCTGCGCAGCCGACCGCCCGCCACAGCGGCGTTCCGCGGGCGATGGCCATTTGGCCGGCGGTGTGCGCATCGGCCGGCTGCGACTGGCGGCAGTGCGGGCAAAGGCGGCGCACCAGACGCTGTGACATGACGGCCAGCAGCGAAGTGGAGAGCAAAAACGGCTCGACGCCCATATCCTGCAGGCGTGAAATGGCCCCCAGCGCGCTGTTGGTATGGAGCGTGGAGAGCACCAGATGTCCGGTCAGCGAGGCCTGCACGGCGATCTGCGCCGTCTCGCCATCGCGAATTTCCCCCACCAGCACCACGTCCGGATCCTGGCGCAAAATCGCACGCAGCCCGCGGGCAAAGGTCATCTCCACTTTGGCGTTGACCTGGGTCTGGCCGATACCCTCCAGCTCATATTCGACCGGGTCCTCAATGGTCATGATATTGCGCTCCCGGGCGTCGAGCCGGCTGAGGGCGGCGTACAGGGTGGTACTTTTTCCCGACCCGGTGGGGCCGGTAACCAGAATAATGCCGTGCGGACGAGCCATCAGATCGTCGACCTGCTGCAACAGCGCGGGCGGCATCCCCAGAGTGAGCAGATCGAGGTTGACGCTGTTTTTGTCCAGCAGACGCAACACCACGCGTTCGCCGTAGCTGGAAGGCAGCGTTGAGACGCGAACATCGACGGCGCGCCCGCCAATGCGCAGCGCCATGCGCCCGTCCTGCGGAATGCGTTTCTCCGCGATGTCGAGGCTTGCCATGACCTTAATGCGTGAGATCAGCAGGGCGGCGAGACGGCGCTGTGGGCGCAGGATTTCGCGCAGGACGCCATCCACCCGAAAGCGAATTTGCAGATGGCGTTCGTAGGTTTCGATATGAATATCAGAGGCTTTTTCTTTGATGGCCTCGGTGAGCATGGCGTTAATCAGGCGAATGATTGGCGCATCGTCCTCGCTGTCCAGCAGGTCGTCGGTGTCCGGCAGCTCTTCGGCCAGGGTGTATAAATCCAGCTCGTTACCGATATCGGCCATCATGCGCCGGGCTTCTGCGGAGTCCCGTTGGTAGCTCAGCAGTAACAGCTTTTCAAACTCTTCAGCGGAGAGATGTTCAACGGCGATCGGACCATCCGCGACCCGCCGCGCCTCCAGCAACGCCTGAGCGGACGTGCTGCGCAGGCAGCGGACCAGAGACGTCGCGCCATCGCTGAGCAGCACGATATTGTGGGCGCGGGCGTAGACAAAGGGCAGCAGCGGGCGAGCCTCGGTTGCTGGCGTCATAGTTTGCCTCCGAGGTTGAAGGCATCGATGGCGGCGCTTATCTGGCGAAAAGCCACGGTGTCCTGCTGCGGGTAGATATGCAGCCGATCGTCACTCAGCAACGCCTCGTTGTTCTCTTTGCCGCGCTGTTTAGTCTGGGCTTCGTTAAAAGCGTTGTACTGGCCCGAAGAGGCCTGACGGTAGCTATCGCGATCGCGGATGATGGTCGGGCGGATAAACAGCATCAGGTTCCGTTTGGAGACTTTCTTACTGCTGGAGCGGAAAAGGGCGCCGATAACCGGAATATCCCCGAGCAGAGGCACTTTATCCGCGGTATCGGTGACGCTTTTGTCCAGCAGTCCACCGACCACCACCGTTTCGCCGCTGCCCACCAGCACCGCATTATTCACCGTGCGGGTGTTGAAGGTGGCCCCTAAATCAGCGCTGGTGCTGGAGGCGGAGTCGGCGACGCTGGAGACCTCCTGTTCGATCTCCAGCAGCACCGAATCGCCTTCGTTGATCTGCGGTTTGACCTTGAGCTTGATACCGACGGTTTTACGTTCAACGGTGTTGAAGATGTTATCCCCGGAGGTGGTTTGCGAACCGCTGAGCACCGGGACTTCCTGGCCGACGTTAAAGGTGGCTTCCATGTTGTCGAGAGTGACAATGCTGGGGGTGGCGAGAATATCGTTTTTGCTGCTGCTGGAGAGCGCGGTCAGCAGCATCGCCCAGTTGCCCTGGTAAAACCCGGCGGCGATGCCGTTAAACGAGCTTAACGCGCTGGCAAGCGAAGTGGTGACCGTGCCGTCTTTGTTGTATTGATTGGCGCCGGCAATCACCGTCGACATCGGCAGACCGCTGTTGTTGAACTGGGTCATCCCGGCATTTTTGTTGGCCCACTGGACGCCGAGGTTGAGGCCGTCGGCGTCCTGAACTTCGGCAATGATTGCTTCCACCAGCACCTGCGGACGGCGTATATCCAGCTGGGCGATCACTCGCTCAAGATCGTTCATCACGTCCGGCGCGGCGGTGACAATCAGGGCGTTGGTCTGGCCGTGGGCCTTGATAATGATATTTTTATCCAGCGCGGCCACCGGTTTCGCGTTCTGCTTGTCGCTCTGCAGGGTGCTGCTGATGCC
The DNA here is from genome assembly GCF_003323835.1 of Klebsiella sp. X13. Taxonomy (NCBI): domain Bacteria; kingdom Pseudomonadati; phylum Pseudomonadota; class Gammaproteobacteria; order Enterobacterales; family Enterobacteriaceae; genus Klebsiella; species Klebsiella sp. X13. The sequence continues at coordinate 4,424,498 of NZ_CP030874.1, read as the reverse complement.
GGTTAACACCTCCACCAGATCGGCGGCTTTGGCGTACTTGAGGTAGATAACTTTGGTGTTGCCCTGTACCGCCTGTTGGCGGTCGAGCTGTTTAATCATGGTGATAATTCGCTGCCGTGAATTCGGCTCGCCGCTCACCAGTACCGAATTGGTACGCTCGTCGGCGACCACGTTCGCGACCATCGAACCGGGAAGCGCAGATTTACTGGTGTCTTTGTTTAACTCGGTGACCAGTTTGACGACGTCGGCGGCGGAGGCCCAGGAGAGCGGAACCGTGACTACGCTGCGATCGCCCGCGTTATCGACGCGTTCGACAATGGTCAGCAGACGTTTGATCACCGCCGCGCGCCCGGTCATCAGCAGGACGTTAGAGGGTTCGTAGTGCACCACGCTGCCCGCCCCGGCGTTATCGTTGAGCTGGCGCAGCAGCGGCGCCAGATCGCGGGCGGCCACGTTGGTCAGCGGAACCACGCGGGTCACGACTTCATCCCCTTCGCCGGGGGCGGCATCGCTGGCGACCGGGACCGCGGCGGTTTTGGCATCTTTCGAACGTACCACTTTGAGCACGCCGTTATTCATATTGATAACGGCAAAACCATAGACATCCAGTACGCTGAGGAAAAACTGATAATATTGCTCTTCGTTGAGCATATCGTAACTACGGACGGTAATGGTGCCGCGTACGCTGGGGTCAATGATGACCGTTTTATTCAGGTTTTTACTCACGGTATTAATAAATTCCTGAATGTCGGTTCCCTTAAAGCTGGCGGAGAATTCTTCCGCGTGCAGCGGCCTGAATAACAGCGAGCTGAATATCATCAGAGTGGTGAAAATCAGGCGGAAAATCGTTGTCTTTGCCAATTATTCATCCCTCAATGCTAAATAGATATCTTGTCGCTGGCCTTCGCGTTCGACGGTTAGGGTTATTTCACTGAGCTCCGGGAGCTGTTTTAATGCCTGCTGAGCCTGTTGCCGATCGCGAAGATCAAGTCCGTTTAAAGCGACCGCCAGATCGTTTTCATGTAAACCAGATTCACGGAAAAGCGTGGGGTCTTTGCCGGGATTAAGCCGATATCCGCTGAGCTGTTGATTGACCATGACCGGGGAAATATTGAGGTAATTAAGAATATTTTGCGGCTGCTGGCGAATCTGGCTGAGTGATGAATTAAGCGCGGTGCCAGGGGCGCCAGCGGTTTTCGCCGTGGGGTCATCAGCGAGTAAAATTGCTTCATTTCTGCCCCGGTAGCTGACAATAATGCGATCGCGCAGAATGGCGATAATCCGGGCTTCATTACCCGGTGTACTGTCGCCGGTCATCAGACTAACCTGTTGATTTCCTTTTGCCATGATGACAATCGAGCGGGCCGCGTCGCTGCTGGCGAGCAGGCCGGTAATCCGCAGCTTAAGGGAAGAGATCGGGGCCTGTTCGAGGCTGCCGTCATGTGCTGATGACGGCGGTTTTTTTTCTGCGCGACCGAACAGTGTGAATACCGGTAATTCAGCTTTTGGTGCCGGGATGAGCGCGGCGATCTCCGGCGCGTCATTCATCTCAATACCTGGAGAGGAAGCAGGGAGTATCATTCGCCAGCTTAATTTTGCCAGCTGTTGGCCAATCAGTAATAAGGTGACGAGCATGGCAATATGCGGTGCGTAATGCATGTATTTTTTATTTATTAGTGTTAACTGCATCACAGAAATATATCTTTTTATTCCGTTGCTCATTTTATTTCCCTCGAGGCGATACAGTACCCCTACCTATATTGGTGGGTGGTTTTTTTATATTGCGAGCTTTTATTGCGAGAAACCGGATTTGTCGTCGCGAATCATAATGAGTTTCGCGATCCGGGTCGTCATTCCCTTTTTATTTTTACTCCCCCGGCCACCTACGCCCCCCCATTAATTGTTAATGGATGATTGAACCGGAGAAAACAAAAATATCTAATTGCGACGCTTTACAGATAAACATCTTTTCTTACCTTTCATAAATTATTAAGCATATTAGGGACTATCGAATGCTCAGATATACCTGTAATGCCCTATTCCTTGGCTCGTTGATTTTACTTAGCGGCTGCGATAATAGTTCTTCATCTTCTTCCTCTGGTTCACCTGATAACCCTGGCAATCCTGATAACCAGGATGTCGTTGTTCGTTTACCCGATGTGGCGGTTCCTGGTGAGGCCGTGATGGCGACGGCGAATCAGGCCGTCATCCATCTGGTCGATATTGCCGGGATCACCGGTACCAGCCCGGCGGATTACAGCAGTAAGAACCTGTATCTCTGGAATAATGAAACCTGCGATGCTTTAAGCGCGCCGGTAGCCGACTGGAATGACGTCAGCACGACGCCGGCCGGTAGCGATAAATACGGCCCGTACTGGGTCATTCCACTGAATAAAGAGAGCGGTTGTATCAACGTCATCGTCAGAGATGGCACCAACAAGTTGATCGACAGCGACCTGCGCGTGTCCTTTGGCGACTTCACCGATCGCACGGTATCGGTGATCGCGGGTAACAGCGCGATCTATGACTCTCGCGCTGACGCCTTCCGCGCCGCTTTCGGCGTGGCGCTTGCCGAAGCGCACTGGGTTGATAAAACGACGCTGCTGTGGCCGGCTGGCGAAGACAAGCCAATCGTCCGGTTGTACTACAGCCACAGCAGCAAAGTGGCGGCCGATAGCGAAGGAAAATTTACCGACCGTTACCTGAAGCTGACGCCAACCACCATCAGCCAGCAGGTCAGCATGCGTTTCCCGCAGCTTTCAGGCTATGCGGCGTTTAAACTGCCGGATGATGCCAAAACGGATGAGTTGCTGCAGGGAGAAACGGTAGCCATTGCCGCCGCAGAGGACGGGATCCTGATTTCCGCCACCCAGGTACAGACGGCGGGCGTACTGGATGATACCTATGCGCCGGCGGCGGAAGCGCTGAATTACGGGGCTCAGATGAGCGACGGCGGGGTCAATTTCCGTCTGTGGGCGCCCACCGCGCAGCAGGTCGATCTGGTGCTCTACAGCGCGGATAAAAAAGTGGTGGCCAGCCATCCGATGACCCGTGACAGCGCATCGGGTTCCTGGACATGGCAGGGCGGTAGCGACCTGAAAGGGGCGTTCTATCGCTACGCGCTGACGGTTTACCATCCGCAGTCGCGCCAGGTTGAACAGTATGAAGTGACTGACCCGTACTCCCATAGCTTATCCACTAACTCGGAATACAGTCAGGTCGTTGACCTCAACGACAGCGATCTTAAGCCAGAAGGCTGGGATAGTCTGACAATGCCGCATGCTCAGAAAACCAAAGCCGATCTGGCGAAAATGACGATTCATGAATCGCACATTCGCGATCTCTCCGCCTGGGATCAGACCGTTCCGGCCGAACTGCGCGGTAAATACCTTGCGCTGACCGCCGGCGACAGCAATATGGTGCAGCATCTGAAGAAGCTCTCCGCTTCAGGCGTCACGCACGTTGAGCTGCTGCCGGTCTTCGATCTGGCAACGGTCAACGAGTTCAGCGATAAAGTCGCTGATATCCAGCAGTCGTTCAGCCACCTGTGCGACGTTAACAGCGCGGTGAAGAGCAGCGAATTTGCCGGGTATTGCTCCAGCGGCTCCACCGTTGAAGAGGTGCTCAATCAGCTGAAGCAGGGCGATAGCCAGGACAATCCGCAGGTTCAGGCGCTGAACACCCTGGTGGCGCAGACCGACTCCTATAACTGGGGTTACGATCCGTTCCACTATACGGTGCCGGAAGGTTCGTACGCGACCAATCCGGAAGGGACGACGCGCATCAAAGAGTTTCGCACCATGATTCAGACGATCAAGCAGGATCTGGGCATGAACGTCATTATGGATGTCGTGTACAACCATACTAATGCCGCCGGACCAACTGACCGTACGTCGGTGCTGGATAAAATAGTGCCCTGGTACTATCAGCGTCTGAATGAAAGCACCGGCAGCGTTGAGTCAGCCACCTGTTGTTCGGATTCAGCGCCTGAGCATCGGATGTTTGCGAAGCTTATTGCCGATTCGCTGGCGGTGTGGACCACGGATTATAAAATCGATGGTTTCCGCTTCGACCTGATGGGCTATCACCCGAAAGCGCAAATTCTTTCGGCGTGGGATCGCATTAAGGCCCTGAACCCGGATATCTACTTCTTCGGCGAAGGCTGGGACTCTAACCAGAGCGATCGCTTTGAAATTGCCTCGCAGATCAACCTGAAAGGCACCGGCATCGGTACGTTCTCCGATCGTCTGCGCGACGCCGTCCGCGGCGGCGGCCCGTTCGATTCCGGCGATGCGCTGCGTGAAAACCAGGGGGTTGGCAGCGGCGCGGGCGTGTTGCCCAACGAGCTGACCCGTCTGAACGATGACCAGGTTCATCACCTGGCCGACCTGACTCGTCTGGGGATGGCCGGTAACCTTGCCGATTTTATCCTGATCGATAAAGACGGCGCGGTGAAGAAAGGCAGCGAAATTGACTATAACGGCGCACCTGGCGGCTATGCCGCTGACCCGACGGAAGTCGTCAACTATGTTTCGAAGCACGACAACCAGACGCTGTGGGACATGATTACCTACAAAGCCGCGCAGCAGGCTGACCTGAATACGCGCGTGCGGATGCAGGCGGTGTCGCTGGCGACGGTGATGCTGGGGCAGGGGATTGCTTTCGACCAGCAGGGTTCTGAACTGCTGCGCTCGAAATCCTTTACCCGCGACTCCTACGACTCCGGCGACTGGTTTAACCGCGTGGACTATGCCATGCAGGACAATAACTTTAATGTCGGGATGCCGCGCATCAGCGATGACGGCAGCAACTATGAGGTGATTTCTCGCGTTAAAGAGATGGTTGCCACGCCTGGCGAAGCGGAGCTGAAGCAGATGACCGCATTCTACCAGGAGCTGACCGGGCTGCGTAAATCCTCCCCGCTGTTCACCTTAGGCGACGGCAGCGCGGTGATGAAGCGCGTGGATTTCCGTAATACCGGGCCAGATCAGCAGGCCGGTCTGCTGATCATGACCATCGATGATGGCGTGCAGGCAGGGGCGAGTCTCGATAGCCGGGTTGATGGGCTGGTGGTGGCGATCAACGCCGCATCCGAGAGCCGGACCCTCAATGATTTCATCGGCGACAATCTGCAGCTGAGCACCATCCAGCAGGCTGCCGGTGACGGATCGCTGGCGAGCGGCGTGGAGATTGCGGCCAATGGCGCGATTACCCTGCCAGCCTGGTCCGTGGCGGTACTGGAAAAACCTCAGGGCGATGCCCAGGGGACGGGGCTGCCGGTGAGCAGTAAGTAACGCCGGGGCTTTTGCCGCTCCCTGCGAAGGGAGCCTGATAGCCCGGCAGACATTGCCGGGCTATTGTTTTATGGGGAAAGGAGAGAGCGTGATCGTTTCTGATGACAAAGCGTGCCGTTTGCCCGCGTCAATTGCGCATGAGGGCGAACCGCCGGTGGTGGTTGGACGCATGGTGCAGGTGCCGTATCCGATTGTGCCACTCTATGCCGCGCTGCTGATTGCCCTCGGCTGGTTTGCGGGCGAGCAGTGGCGCAATCCCCCTGTAACATCAGCATTGGTTGTGCCGGCGGCGCATGCGGCACTGGTGCCAATGGCTTCCTCGGCGCAAAAAAAGGTTAAGCCGGTCGCCGCCCCGGAACCTGAGAAAGCGAAACCCGAGGCTATCGTCGATGACGATAATCTGCCGGCGCTGCGCTATAGCGCGCATGTCTACGCGTCCTCGGCGGAGAAACGCAGCATCGTGTTAAATGGTCAGTCCTGGAAAGAGGGGGAGTCGCCGCTGCCGAATCTGGTGATTGAGCAAATTCAGCAGGATGTCACGCTATTCAGTTTTAACGGTAAGACATTTACCCTTGCGGCTCTCGACGACTGGCCGGGAGGCATTATTGAAGATAGCCCTCAAGGGGAATAAAGCGGTGCGAAATAATAAACAGCAGAGCTATTTCGTCATTTTATTGACTGCGTAAGCTATCAATAAAGGGCGCCAGCTGGCGATTAAACTGGCTGCATTTGGTGGTTTCCGGCGTACTGTCCTGCTGCAGTTGCTGATACATTTGCGTGCTGCGCTGGTTGAGCGTGGCGTAATCAATATTACTCCATCCTCTCTTTTTGCCAACATTCCATGCCGCGCGGTCGATAGCGTCATCGGAAGGAAGATCGCTACGGCTGCATTTATTTTTCAGATAACGCGCGCCGGCGGCCACGGAAGAGAGCTGTTCCAGCTGCGCTTCGTTGCTGATGGCGGGGCTGAGCGTAGACGAACGGTTCTGCTGGCAACCCGCGAGAACGGCAATCATGAGCAGCGGAAATATAACGGAAGTTCGCATAATATATTAAAGGGATCGGGTTAACTGAAGGACAGTTTAACAAATATTTTCATGCTGTCATCAGGAAATATTATTATAGATATTTGTTAAGGCGCTCCCGTTTTTATCGTCAAATGGCTTAATGTTTCTCTTTACTTCTTGCCAGAATATTTCTTGTCACACTCAGAATATAATATTCAATCCGCGCTGAGGTTTTTGTTTTTTATCGTGGCAGAGGTCCTCAGACAGACCGCTGAGACGATGAACGGCGGAGAATATTTTTTATGTTATTAAAAAACATAATATTTTCGCTTTTGTTACGTCGTGAGGGAGTAAAATGCTGGTTAAGCCTGTCCCGGTTTAGTGCTATCCTGTGTCACCTGGACTATTTGTGCTATGTCCCAAAATTCTCGTCAGGCGATGCGTATAACATGATGATTTATATTATGAATTCTCCAGGAGTACATAAACATACATCATGACCGCGCCCTGAGACGCGAAGTGCTGTGATACCGAGGTCGTGGCCTGCGGGTTGAGACCTCCGGGCGTGAATTTGAGAGATATCTTCTTCCTCTTTCAAGAGGAAGTATTGAGAATCAGGCTTTTACGCCTGAAAGTTGCGGAGAAAAAGCATGGCGGGAGATGACCGCGAGCCTATCGGACGTAAGGGAAAGCCCTCGCGTCCGGCAAAACAAAAAGTGACTCGTCGTCGGGTCCGGGATGAGGACTACGACGATGATTACGACGATGATGATTATGAGGATCAAGAGCCGATGCCGAAGAAAGCAAAAGGCAAAGGTAACAAGCCTCGCCGTAAACGTACCTGGCTATGGCTACTGTTCAAGCTAGGGATCGTGGTCGCGGTGCTGGTTGCCGCTTACGGTGTCTATCTCGATCAGAAAATCCGTAGCCGTATCGACGGCAAAGTCTGGGAGCTTCCGGCGGCGGTCTATGGCCGGATGGTTAACCTCGAACCGGATATGCAGATCAGCAAAAATGAGATGGTGCGTCTGCTGAATGCCACGCAGTACCGCCAGGTCAGCGCGATGACGCGTCCGGGCGAGTACACCGTGCAGGCCAACAGCATTGAGATGATCCGTCGTCCGTTTGATTTCCCTGATAGTAAAGAAGGGCAGGTGCGTGCACGTCTGACCTTTGACGGCGATCATCTGGAAACGATTGAGAATATGGAGAACAACCGCCAGTTCGGCTTCTTCCGTCTCGATCCGCGGCTGATCACGATGCTGCAGTCGGCAAATGGCGAACAGCGTCTGTTTGTCAAGCGCAGCGGTTTCCCGGACCTGCTGGTGGATACGCTGCTGGCGACCGAAGACCGTCACTTCTATGAACACGACGGGATCAGCCTGTACTCGATTGGTCGTGCGGTGCTGGCGAACCTGACGGCCGGGCGCACGGTGCAAGGGGCCAGTACGCTGACCCAGCAGCTGGTGAAAAACCTGTTCCTTTCCAGCGAGCGTTCTTACTGGCGTAAAGCGAACGAAGCCTATATGGCGCTGATCGTTGATGCGCGTTACAGCAAGGATCGTATCCTTGAGCTGTATATGAACGAGGTATACCTCGGTCAGAGCGGCGACAACGAAATTCGCGGCTTCCCGCTGGCGAGCCTCTATTACTTTGGCCGCCCGGTCGAAGAACTCAGCCTCGACCAGCAGGCGCTGCTGGTCGGGATGGTGAAAGGGGCATCGATTTACAACCCGTGGCGTAATCCGAAGCTGGCGCTGGAACGACGCAACCTGGTGCTGCGTCTGCTGCAGCAGCAGAACGTGATCGATCAGGAGCTGTATGACATGCTGAGCGCGCGTCCGCTGGGCGTGCAGCCGCGCGGCGGCGTGATCTCTCCACAGCCGGCATTTATGCAGATGGTTCGTCAGGAGCTGCAGGCGAAACTGGGCGATAAGGTGAAAGATCTCTCCGGCGTGAAGATCTTTACTACCTTTGACTCCGTTGCGCAGGATGCGGCAGAAAAAGCGGCGACCGACGGCATTCCGGCCTTGAAGAAACAGCGTAAGCTGCCGGATCTGGAAACCGCGATGGTGGTCGTTGACCGCTTTACGGGCGAAGTGCGGGCGATGGTCGGCGGTGCGGAACCGCAGTTTGCCGGTTACAACCGCGCGATGCAGGCCCGCCGTTCAATCGGTTCTCTGGCGAAGCCAGCGACCTATCTGACGGCGCTGAGCTTGCCGAACCAGTATCGCCTGAACACCTCGATTGCCGATGCACCGATCTCCATCCGTCTGCCAAACGGTCAGACCTGGTCCCCGCAGAACGACGATCGTCGCTTTAGTGGTCAGGTGATGCTGGTGGATGCGTTGACGCGCTCGATGAACGTGCCGACCGTTAACCTCGGGATGGCGCTGGGCCTGCCGGCGATAACCGACACCTGGGTCAAACTGGGCGTGCCGAAAGATCAGCTGCACCCGGTACCGGCGATGATTCTCGGGGCGTTGAACCTGACGCCGATCGAAGTCGCGCAGGCGTTCCAGACCATCGCCAGCGGCGGTAACCGCGCGACGCTTTCGGCGCTGCGTTCGGTCATCGCCGAAGATGGTACCGTGCTGTATCAGAGCTATCCGCAGGCAGAGCGTGCGGTGCCGGCGCAGGCGGCGTACATGACGCTGTGGACCATGCAGCAGGTTGTGCAGCGCGGTACCGGCCGTCAGCTTGGCGCGAAGTATCCGGGCCTGCATCTGGCAGGGAAAACCGGGACCACCAACAATAACGTCGATACCTGGTTTGCCGGTATTGACGGCGGTCAGGTGACCATTACCTGGGTGGGTCGCGATAACAACCAGCCGACGAAACTCTATGGTGCCAGCGGCGCCATGTCTATTTACCAGCGCTATCTGGCTAACCAGACGCCGACGCCGCTGGTGTTGACGGCACCGGAAGACGTGGTGGATATGGGCGTGGACAGCAATGGCAACTTCGTGTGTAGCGGGGGGATGCGTTCGCTTCCGGTCTGGACAACCACGCCGGATGCGCTGTGTCGCCAGGGCGAGCAGATGCAACAGCAGCAGCTGGAGCAGCAGCAGCAGAACAATCCGTTCAATCAGTCCGGACAGCAGCAGCCGGCGCAACAACAGCAGCAACAGCAACAGCAACAGCCCGCGAAGCAGGAAAAGAGCGATGGCGTAGCAGGCTGGATTAAGGATATGTTCGGCGGTAACTGATCGTCGTCACCAGGCCCTCTGATACAGATGTATCAGAGGGCTTTTTTATTTCTGCACATTACTTAACAGTCACTTAACCCCACAATAACTGCCTGGTTATTATTTCATCCTTCAGTCTTCAGCGCGGGGCATACCACTTGCCTTGTATTCTGCGTTTCGCCTATTATGTCAACGGTCATAATAATAATTCTCGTTTACGTTATCATTCACTTTCATCAGAGATATACCCATGGCGCGTCCAAAAACTGCTCAGCCAAATCACTCGCTGCGTAAAATCGCAGTCGTAGTAGCCACGGCGGTTAGCGGCATGTCTGTCTATGCGCAGGCAGCAGTTGAACCGAAACAAGAAGAAACCATCACCGTTATCGCGGCACCTGCCGCGCAAGAGAGTGCCTGGGGCCCGTCGCCCACGATCGCGGCGAAACATTCGGCAACTGCGACCAAAACCGATACCCCGATTGAAAAAACACCGCAGTCTGTCTCCGTCGTCACCCGTGCCGAGATGGACATGAAGCAGCCGACGACGGTGAAAGAGGCGCTGTCCTATACGCCGAGCGTCTTCTCCACCCGCGGCAGCTCTACCACCTATGATGTGGTGACCATTCGCGGCTTCACGACCTCCACAACGGTCAATACCAACCAGTATCTGGACGGCATGAAGCTGCAGGGGAATAACTATTCAGAAGTGTCGATGGACCCTTACTTCCTTGAACGTGTGGAAGTGATGCGTGGGCCAACATCGGTGCTGTACGGCAACAGCAACCCTGGCGGCATCGTCAGTATGGTGAGCAAGCGTCCGACGACCGAACCGCTGAAAGAAATTCAGTTCAAAATGGGTACCGATAATCTGTGGCAGACCGGTTTTGACTTCAGTGATGCCATCGATGATAACGGCGTATGGTCGTATCGACTGACCGGTTTAGGCCGCAGTCAGGATGCGCAGCAGCAGATGGCGAAATCGACTCGCTACGCGGTCGCGCCCTCCTTCAGCTGGCGTCCGGATGATAAAACCGACTTCACTTTCCTGAGCAACTTCCAGAACGATCCGTATGCCGGTTACTACGGCTGGCTGCCTCGCGAAGGGACCGTGGTGCCGTATTACGATGCCAACGGCAATGCCCATAAGCTGCCGACTGATTACAACGAAGGCGAGCCGGATAACAAGATGTCCCGCCGTCAGCAGATGGTCGGCTACAGCTTCTCGCATCAGTTCGATGACACCTTCACGGTGCGTCAGAACCTGCGCTATACCGACGTGAAGACGCTGTATCGCTCCGTTTACGGTAACGGCTATTCGGCTCCGGGCCAAATCAACCGCGCCTATGTGCGTTCTGATGAACATCTCAATACGTTCACCGTTGATACGCAGCTGCAGTCTGATTTTGCCACCGGCGCGGTTAACCATACGTTGCTGACCGGCGTTGATTATTCGCGCATGCGTAACGATGTGAATGCGGAATACGGTTCTGCCGATTCAATCAGCATGAACAATCCGCAATACGGTAATGCGAACGTCAACGTGAACTTCCCCTACGCGGTGCTGAACCGCATGGAGCAGACCGGCCTGTATGCTCAGGACCAGATGGAGTGGGACAAATGGGTAATGACGCTGGGCGGCCGCTATGATTACGCCATGGCTTCGACCCTGACGCGCTCTTCTAACGATCTCGCGGAAAACCACGATCAGCAGTTTACCTGGCGTGGTGGTATTAACTATCTGTTCGATAACGGCATCTCTCCGTACTTCAGCTATAGCCAGTCCTTCGAACCGGTTTCCGGCTCTTCCCGCGAAGGCAAGCCGTTCGATCCTTCTCGCGGCGAGCAGTATGAAGCGGGCGTGAAATACGTCCCGAAAGATATGCCGGTGGTGGTGACCGCGGCAGTCTATCAGCTGACCAAAGACAAAAACCTGACCGCGGATCCCAACGATCCGTACGGAATTTATAGCATTCAAACAGGTGAAATTCGCTCACGCGGCTTTGAGCTGGAAGCAAAAGCAGCGGTCAATGCCAATATCAACCTGACGGCGGCCTATAGCTATACCGATGCGGAGTACACCGAAGACACCGTATTCAAAGGCAAACGTCCGGCGGAAGTTCCGCGCAACATGGCGTCGCTGTGGGCGGATTATACCTTCCACGAGAGCGCGCTGAGCGGTCTGACGGTCGGGGCCGGGGCGCGTTATATCGGCTCGACGGTGAGCTACTACAAAAATGATACCGACACCGGGAAGAAAAACGACTCCTTCAACGTGGCCGGCTATGCATTGATGGATGCCACGGTGAAATACGATCTGGCGCGTTTTGGTCTGCCAGGATCGTCTGTGGGGATCAACGTGAACAACCTGTTCGATCGTGAGTACGTATCCAGCTGCTACAGCGAATACGCGTGCTACTGGGGCGCAGGACGTCAGGTTATTGCGACCGGAACCTTCCGCTTCTAATCACTTACCGGGCGCGGTTCGCCGCGCCGTTCACCAGGTCGCCGCTATGCAGGAAAACTCTCCGCACTCTGATACCACGTTTTCGTTGAATCGCGTTACCTTTCGCGTACCTGGCCGTACGCTGCTGCATCCTCTCTCCTTAACTTTCCCGGCGGGAAAAGTGACGGGGCTGATTGGCCATAATGGCTCCGGCAAATCCACACTGCTGAAAATGCTCGGCCGTCATCAGCCGCCGTCGGAAGGCGATGTGCTGCTGGACGGGCAGCCTCTGGACAGCTGGAGCAGCAAGGCCTTTGCCCGTAAAGTGGCCTATCTGCCGCAGCAGCTGCCGCCGGCGGAAGGGATGACCGTGCGCGAGCTGGTGGCCATCGGCCGCTATCCGTGGCACGGCGCGCTGGGGCGTTTCGGTGCCGCCGACCGGGAAAAAGTTGAAGAGGCGATTGCGTTGGTCGGCCTTAAGCCGCTGGCGCACCGGCTGGTTGACAGCCTGTCAGGCGGTGAGCGCCAGCGGGCGTGGATTGCCATGCTGGTGGCGCAGGACAGCCGCTGTTTATTGCTGGATGAACCTACCTCGGCGCTGGATATTGCCCATCAGGTGGATGTCCTGGCGCTGGTGCATCGTTTGAGTCAACAGCGCGGGTTAACGGTGATCGCCGTTCTGCACGATATCAACATGGCTGCCCGTTACTGTGATTATCTGGTCGCGTTACGTGGTGGGGAGATGATTGCTCAGGGCACGCCCGCGCAGCTGATGCGCAGCGAAACGCTGGAGCAAATTTACGGTATTCCGATGGGTATTCTGCCGCATCCGGCGGGTAGCGCGCCGGTAAGCTTTGTCTATTGATGGAAAAGACCCCTTTCATTACCCGTCGCCGTCTGCTGACGGCGATGGCCCTGTCGCCCCTGCTGTGGCAGATGCGCGGCGCCCAGGCCGCAAGCTTCGATCCGCAGCGTATTGTGGCGCTGGAGTGGCTGCCGGCAGAACTCCTGCTGGCGCTTGGCGTGACGCCCTACGGCGTGGCCGATATCCCGAACTATAACCTGTGGGTGAATGAACCGGCGCTGCCTTCCTCGGTGATTGATGTCGGGCTGCGTACGGAGCCGAATCTTGAGCTGCTGACGCAGATGAAACCGTCGTTTATCGTCTGGTCGGCCGGATATGGGCCGTCGCCAGAGAAGCTGGCGCGCATTGCCCCGGGACGGGGATTCACCTTCAGCGACGGTAAACGACCGCTGCAGATGGCGCAGCAATCTCTCAACGAGATGGCCGAGCTGATTGGCCGGCAGCAGGCGGCGAAGCGCCATCTGGCGGAATTTGACGCGCTGATGGAGAATCTGCGCCCGCGTTTCGCCCGCCGTGGCGATCGTCCGCTGCTGATGATCACCTTGCTCGATCCCCGCCATGTCCTGGTTTTCGGCAATAATTGCCTGTTTCAGGAGGTGCTCGATCGCCTGGGGATTAAAAATGCCTGGCGCGGTGAAACCGCCTTCTGGGGCAGCGTCAGCGTGGGAATCGATCGACTGGCCGCCTACAAAGAGACCGATGTTATCTGCTTCGACCACGGTAATCGTGCCGAAATGAGCCAACTGATGAGTACGCCGCTCTGGCAGGCGATGCCGTTTGTCCGCGAAGGGCGCTTCCAGCGCGTGCCGGCTGTCTGGTTCTACGGTGCGACGCTGTCGGCAATGCATTTTGCCCGCGTGCTGGCGGATGTCCAGGGAGGTGAGGCATGAGATCGCGACTGTCTCCTCTGGCGGCACTGCTGCTGACGGTGCTGGCGATGACCGCATTTGCGCTCAGCTTCTTGAATCTCCAGGCGGCGTTGCCGCAGCACGAGTGGCGCCAGGCGCTGTGGCAGCCGGATATCGACAATATCGCTCAGATGTTGTTCCACTACAGCCTGCTGCCGAGACTGGCGGTGTCGCTGCTGGTTGGCGCGGGGCTCGGACTGGTGGGCGTGCTGTTCCAGCAGGTGCTGCGCAACCCGCTGGCGGAACCGACCACCCTCGGGGTCGCGACCGGCGCTCAGCTGGGGATGACGGTGACGACGCTGTGGGCGATTCCCGGCGTACTGGCGTCGCAATTCGCCGCACTGGCGGGGGCCTGTCTTGTCGGGGCGCTGGTTTTCGGCGTCTCGTGGGGAAAACGGCTGTCGCCGGTAACCCTGATTCTTGCCGGTCTGGTGGTCAGTCTGTACTGCGGGGCGCTGAACCAGCTGATGGTTATTTTCCATCACGATCAGCTGCAAAGTATGTTCCTGTGGAGCACCGGTACGCTGACGCAAACCGACTGGAGCGTGGTGCAACGGCTGTGGCCGCAGCTGCTCGGCGGCCTCATGTTAACGTTGCTGCTGCTGCGTCCCCTCACGCTGATGGGGCTGGATGATGGCGTGGCGCGTAATCTCGGACTGGCGCTCTCTCTGGCGCGTCTGGCCACGCTGACGCTGGCGATCGTTATCAGCGCGTTGCTGGTGAATGCGGTGGGGATTATCGGTTTTATCGGCCTGTTTTCGCCGCTGCTGGCGAAAATGCTCGGCGCGCGTCGTCTGCTGTCGCGTCTGCTGCTGGCGGCGGTGATTGGCGCGCTGATTCTCTGGCTGTCAGACCAGATCATTCTGTGGCTGACCCGGGTATGGCGGGAAGTGTCCACCGGTTCCGTGACGGCGCTGATCGGCGCGCCGCTGCTGCTGTGGCTGCTGCCGCGCTTGCGCAGCATCAGTGCGCCGGTGATGAATGCCGGCGATAAAGTGCTGGTGGAACGGCAAAACGTACGGGGATTTGCGTTTGGCGGTTTGCTGATCCTGCTGCTGGCGCTCCTCGTCGCCCTGGCCTTTGGGCGGGATGCGCAGAGCTGGCACTGGGCGAGCGGCACGCTGCTGGATCAACTGATGCCGTGGCGCTGGCCGCGGGTGTTCGCCGCGCTGTTCGCCGGGGTGATGCTGGCGGTCGCGGGGTGTATTATCCAGCGCCTGACCGGTAACCCGATGGCCAGCCCGGAAGTGCTGGGCATCAGCTCCGGCGCAGCTTTTGGTATTGTCCTGATGCTGTTTTTCGTTCCCGGCAACGCTTTCGGCTGGCTGCTGCCGGCCGGTAGCCTGGGGGCGGCGGCGACGCTGCTGGTGATCCTGGTGGCTGCCGGGCGCGGCGGTTTCTCGCCGCACCGGATGCTGCTGGCGGGGATGGCGCTCAGCACCGCCTTCACTATGCTGTTGATGATGCTGCAGGCCAGCGGCGATCCGCGCATGGCGCAGATTCTGACGTGGATTTCCGGCTCGACTTACGGCGCCACGCCGGAGATGGTCGTTCGGAGCGGGATGGCGATGGTGCTGCTGCTGATTCTGGTGCCGCTGTGTCGGCGCTGGCTGACGATTCTGCCGCTGGGTGGTGAAGCCGCACGCGCGGTAGGTATGGCGCTGACGCCGTCGCGGGTCGCTCTGCTGCTACTGGCCGCTGGCCTGACGGCGGCCGCCACGCTGACTATCGGCCCGCTGAGTTTTGTTGGCCTGATGGCGCCGCATATTGCGCGCATGATGGGATTCCGCCGGACGATGCCGCAGATGGTGATGGCCGGGTTGATCGGCGGGTTGCTGCTGGTCTTTGCCGACTGGTGCGGGCGAATGATGATGTTCCCGTATCAGATCCCCGCAGGTCTGCTGTCGACCTTTATCGGCGCGCCGTACTTTATTTATCTGCTGAGGAAACAGAGCCGATAATTTTCCCCGGTGGCGCTTCGCTTACCGGGGCGACAAAAACACAGGCCGGGCAAGCTTGCGCTGCCCGGTCTTGAATTACAGCTTCGCAAACGCCTTACGGGCGGCGGCGATGGTATCGTTGATATCATCAGGGGTGTGGGCAATCGACATAAAGCCGGCCTCAAACGCCGATGGCGCCAGATAGACGCCTTCTTCCAGCATCAGATGGAAGAAACGCTTAAAGCGTTCAACGTCGCACTTCAGCACATCCTGATAGCAGGTGACCGTTTCGGCATCGGTAAAGAAGAGGCCGAACATGCCGCCCACATTATTCACCACCAGCGGAATGCCCGCTTCGCGCGCGGCATCCAGCAGCCCTTGAGAGAGCTGATTGGTTAAATCGGTCAGCGTTTCGTGGACGCCCGGCTGGGCGACTTCGCTCAGGCAGGCAAAACCGGCCGCCATGGCGATCGGGTTACCAGACAGGGTTCCGGCCTGATACACCGGGCCGGTCGGGGCCAGGGCATCCATCACATCGCGACGACCGCCAAATGCGCCGACCGGCATACCGCCCCCGATGATCTTGCCCAGACAGGTCAGATCCGGAACCACGTCGTAGTATGACTGCGCGCCCGCCAGCGCCACGCGGAAGCCGGTCATCACTTCATCGATAATCAGCAGCGCGCCAAATTCGTCGCACAGCGCGCGCAGGCCCGGCAGGAATGCCGGTAGCGGCGGGATGCAGTTCATGTTGCCGGCTACCGGCTCCACGATGATGCAGGCAATCTCTTGCGGATATTGCTCAAACGCGGCGCGAACGGAGGCCAGATCGTTATAGGTGCAGGTCAGGGTATGTTTAGCAAAATCAGCCGGTACGCCCGGTGAGTTCGGCTGGCCCAGGGTCAGCGCGCCGGAGCCCGCTTTCACCAGCAGACAGTCGGCGTGGCCGTGATAGCACCCTTCAAATTTGATGATTTTGTCACGGCCGGTAAAGCCACGAGCCAGGCGAATGGCGCTCATCGTCGCTTCGGTACCGGAGTTCACCATCCGCACCATATCCATCGTTGGGACCAGTTCGGTCACCAGCTCCGCCATTTTGACTTCCATTTCCGTCGGCGCGCCAAAGCTCAGGCCGCGCTCCGCGGCTTCAATCACCGCATTGCGAATGGCCGGATGGTTATGGCCCAGTACCATGGGGCCCCAGGAGCCGACATAATCGATATACGCTTTACCGTCGACATCGTACAGCCTGGCGCCGTCGGCGCGTTCGATAAACAGCGGTGTACCGCCGACGCCGCTAAAGGCGCGGACCGGCGAGTTCACGCCGCCGGGGATGAGTTCACGTGCGGCGCTATAGAGTGTTTCAGATTTGCTCATTGCCATGATCCTGGTTCGTGATAAATGTTTTGCTGGTTATTCTAAGTTATTCCAGGATAGTTATGAAAGTTTTGCCCAATTGAAACAAAGCGCAGCAGGTGCATTTTTCCCGCGACGTAGGACGTTCAGAAGGCTAAAATGTCCCCTTCGTATTTGTATGACTATTGACGATAAGAGTATGAAAACAGAAGCCTCTACTTTTGAAGCAAAACAAATCGTGCGCTTGCGTCGTGGCGATGTGGTACGTCGATTAGTTCAACGTGACAAAACGCCGCTGGCGGTGCTGCTGATGGCCGCGGTGGTCGGCACGCTGGCCGGGCTGGTGGGGGTCGCCTTTGAAAAGAGCGTCAGCTGGGTGCAGAACATGCGCATCGGTTCCCTGGTGCAGGTGGCGGATCACGGGTTCCTGATTTGGCCGCTGGCTTTTATTTTATCTGCGTTGCTGGCGATGGTGGGCTATTTTCTGGTGCGCCGTTTCGCGCCGGAGGCAGGGGGATCCGGTATACCGGAGATCGAAGGGGCGCTGGAAGAGCTGCGTCCGGTTCGCTGGTGGCGAGTGCTGCCGGTAAAATTTATCGGCGGGATGGGGACGCTGGGCGCCGGCATGGTGCTCGGTCGCGAAGGGCCAACGGTACAGCTGGGCGGCAACGTCGGGCGAATGGTGCTGGATATTTTCCGCATGCGCAGCCCCGAAGCGCGCCACACGTTGCTGGCCACCGGGGCCGCGGCGGGGCTCTCTGCGGCATTTAACGCGCCGCTGGCGGGGATTTTATTCATTATCGAAGAGATGCGCCCGCAGTTTCGCTACAACCTGATTTCGATTAAAGCCGTCTTTACCGGCGTGATTATGTCGAGCATTGTGTTCCGTATCTTTAATGGCGAATCGGCGATTATTGAGGTCGGCAAGCTGAGCGATGCGCCGGTGAATACGCTGTGGCTGTACCTGATCCTGGGGATGATTTTTGGCTGCGTTGGCCCGCTGTTTAATAGCCTGGTGCTGCGCACCCAGGATATGTTCCAGCGTATTCATGGCGGCAATACGAAAAAGTGGGTACTGATCGGCGGGCTAATTGGCGGAATGTGCGGCGTTCTCGGGCTGATTCAACCGGCGGCGGCAGGAGGCGGTTTTAACCTGATTCCGATTGCTGCGGCGGGCAACTTTTCCGTTGGCCTGCTGCTGTTTATCTTTATCGCCCGCGTGATAACCACGTTACTCTGTTTCTCCTCCGGGGCGCCCGGCGGCATTTTTGCGCCGATGCTGGCGCTGGGAACCTTGCTGGGAACCGCCTTCGGGATGGCCGTCACGCCGATGCTGCCGGCCTATCATCTGGATGCCGGGACCTTTGCTATTGCCGGAATGGGGGCCCTGCTGGCGGCGTCAATCCGCGCTCCGCTGACCGGGATTGTGCTGGTGCTGGAGATGACCGATAACTATCAGCTCATTCTGCCAATGATTATTACCTGTCTTGGCGCAACACTACTGGCGCAATTCCTTGGCGGTAAGCCTTTGTATTCCACGATCCTGGAGCGCACGCTGGCGAAACAGGCCGCAGAACAGGCGGCAAAAGCGCAGCAGGTTGCCGGGGAGAATACTTGAACGATTTACCAGGGTATTAGATAATGGCTCATAAGGTCGGGTTATTCTTTAACCGGTCAGAAGTATCAATGGGAGCATAAAATGAGTGATGACGTAGCGTTGCCGCTGGAGTTTACTGAAGCTGCAGCCAAAAAAGTAAAATTCCTGATTGCAGATGAAGACAATCCAAACCTGAAACTGCGTGTGTATATCACCGGTGGTGGTTGCAGTGGTTTTCAGTACGGCTTCACCTTTGACGATCAGGTTAACGAAGGCGATATGACCATCGAAAAACAGGGCGTCGGCCTGGTGGTCGATCCGATGAGCCTGCAGTATCTGGTCGGCGGTGCCGTCGACTACACTGAAGGCCTGGAAGGCTCGCGTTTTATCGTGACCAACCCGAATGCGAAAAGTACCTGCGGCTGCGGGTCTTCATTCAGCGTCTGATCCCCGCACTGGATTCTCGCCCCGGTAGTTTTTCTCCGCCGGGGCAATTTCCCCGTTCTATCGCCCGTGATCATCGAGGGCAAAAGTCGGCAGCTTCAGATGCCAACGGATGGCCGCAAGGCGAATCATCAGCGTGACGACCATGCCCATCATCGCCGAGTTCTGCAGCGAAACATGAAAAGTGTCATAGGCCGTGGCGTGCACGATACCGCCGACAATACAGGCCGTGGCATAGATTTCCGTGCGTAAAATCATCGGAATTTCGCGCGCCAGTACGTCGCGAATGATCCCGCCGCCTACGCCGGTGACGACACCCATACAGATAGCGACCAGCGGGCCGCTGTGGGCCAGAAACGCTTTATTCACTCCGATGCCGACAAATACCGCCAGACCAACGGCATCAAGCACCGGCAATATCCATTTCGGCAGTCGACGTGGTTGGCGCACCAGCAGAATGGTCAGCATGCTGGTGACCATCGCCACCACCAGATCAGTGGGGTCTTTTACCCAGAACACCGGGCCGTTGGCGAGCGCCATATCGCGAATGGTCCCACCGCCCACGGCGGTGACAACGCCGAGCACCAGCACGCCAAAGGGATCCATCCGGAGTTTACCGGCCAGCAATACGCCCGAGATAGCAAATACGGCGGTGCCAATAATATCCAGCCAATAGACAAGCATCGTCAGTTCTCGTTAAGCGCCCGGATCCTTAGGCTATTTTTACTCACCAAATTGCACCCGCACGGCGTCCGCCAACCGTATGTATGTCGGTTACACTGGCGTTCTCTGTAGCGGATGTCGTTATTACCCTGCGCAAACGGCGCTATTTGACCTGCCCGAGCGCCTCGCAGAGCTGTTTTGCGGCGAGGATAATACGCGGGCTTGCGCGTTCAAACCAGTCGCCATCTACTGCAATCAGGGAAATTTTTAACTGATTATGCCAGTAACGTTCAACTTCAGGGAGTCTGCTGGCATCACCGGCGATAACAATGGCCTGAGGCTGCCTTGCCAGGACCTGTTCACGACTCACCTGGGGCCAGGGAACCGGGCTGGAGGCAAAAATGTTGTCACCGCCGCACAACGTCAGCACCTGGTCCTGAATCGATCCCCGACTGCTGGTAAAAAGGGGATTGCTGCCAAACTGCAGAAAGACGCGTTTTTTCGGCGTATGTGCGTAGCGGGCTTTGAGGGCATCATAGTCGTCCTGCATTCGCTGTGCGGATGCGTGAGCCTTTTCCGGCTGCGGACTCCACTGCGCCAGCTGTCGCAGCGTCGCAATGATCTCTTCAATCGTCGCGGTATTGACCCAGAGTACCTTGATCCCCAGCGCGCTCAGTTGATTAACCTGCCGCTCGGCATTGCCGCCGCGCCATGCCAGAATCAGGTCCGGCTGCAACGCGACAATGCGTTCCAGGTTCATCCCTTGCCAGCTGGCAACCTGTTCGATACCGGCCGCTTGCGGCGGATAATCGGAATGGCTGCTGACGCCAACCGGCGTAATACCGGCGGCAAAGGCCAGTTCGGTATTGGAGGGGGATAGCGTGATAACCCGCGGCGCGGCGAAGAGCCACGCCGGGGTAAGCAGCAGCAGAGCGGCAAGCGCCCGTTTTAGCGACTTAGCCACGCGCCAGCGTCTGTACCAGTTTTTCCACCATCAGCGTGGACTGTTTGGCGGCAACGGTGAGGAACTCATCAAAGCTCAGGTGAGACTGCTGATCCGCCACGTCGGAAATCGCGCGTACCACCACGAACGGCACGCCGAAGTTGTGGCAAACATGGGCAATCGCCGTTGCTTCCATTTCAACCGCTACGGCCTGCGGGAAGTTGTGGCGGATTTTCGCCAGCCCGACCGAGCCGTTGATGAAGGCGTCACCGCTGACGATCAGGCCGCGCACCGCGTGCAGATTCAGCGCTTCGATGCAGCTTTGCGCGGCGGCAATCAGCTTATCGTCGGCTTTGAAGCCTGCCGGGCAGCCTGGCAGCTGGCCATACTCATAACCAAAGGCGGTGACGTCGGCATCGTGGTAGCGGGTCTCGTCGGAGATGACGATGTCGCCGACTTTCAGCGTCGACGCCAGTCCGCCTGCGGAGCCGGTGTTGATAATCACGTCCGGCTTGCAAATCTCCAGCAGCAGGGCCGCGCCCATCGCCGCCGCCACTTTGCCAATGCCTGATTTTAACAGGGCGACATCGGTACCGTTCAGCTGGCCGGTGTAGATTTCGCTCCCGCCATGGGTCAGAGTCTGACGGTTTTCGATTTTGTCGCGCAGAAGGGTAACTTCTTCTTCCATAGCGCCAATAATGCCGATTTTCATAGATTTACTCGCGATGTGTCAGGTTTAGTTGCATAGTCTATCATGCACTCAAAGGGAAACGTTATTGCTCGCGCGGGAGAGGCCATGGCAAAGATTGATTTTCGCAACAAGATTAACTGGCGTCGGCGCTACCGCTCGCCGCAGGGGGTCGAAACGGAACGTGAGATCCTGCGTATTTTTGAAAGCGATCGCGGGCGAATTATCAACTCGCCGGCAATCCGCCGTTTACAGCAAAAAACCCAGGTCTTCCCGCTGGAACGTAATGCCGCGGTGCGGACTCGTTTAACCCACTCCCTTGAAGTTCAGCAGGTGGGACGCTATATCGCCAAAGAGATCCTCAGTCGCCTGAAAGAGCAGCGTCTGCTGGAAGCCTACGGGCTGGATGAACTCACCGGACCGTTTGAGAGCGTGGTGGAAATGGCCTGCCTGATGCATGATATCGGCAATCCGCCGTTCGGCCATTTTGGCGAGGCGGCAATTAATGACTGGTTCCGTCAGCGGCTCGCGCCTGACGATGCCGCCGGCGCGCCGTTAGCGCAGGATCGTTGTACGGTGGAGGCGCTCCGTTTGCAGGAGGGCGCTGACGAACTGAATGTGCTGCGGAGCAAAGTTCGTCAGGATCTGTGCTGGTTTGAAGGCAACGCGCAGGGTATTCGCTTAGTGCATACCCTGATGCGGATGAATCTGACCTGGGCGCAGGTTGGCTGCATTCTAAAATATACGCGCCCGGCGTGGTGGCGGGGAGAATTTCCCTCCAGCCACAGTTATTTAATGAAGAAACCTGGTTATTATTTAGCCGAAGAGGGCTATATTGCGAGGTTGCGTAAAGAACTGGAGCTGGCTCCTTACAATCGTTTTCCGTTGACCTGGATTATGGAGGCGGCGGACGATATCTCATATTGTGTGGCCGATCTTGAGGATGCGGTAGAAAAACGTATTTTCAGCGTAGAACAACTTTATCAGCTGCTTCACGAGGCGTGGGGGCAGCATGAAAAAGGCTCTTTATTTTCGCAAGTGGTAGAAAATGCCTGGGATAAATCGCGCGCGAATTCTCTGAGTCGAAGTACAGAAGATCAGTTCTTTATGTATTTACGGGTCAACACGCTGAATAAACTGGTGCCGTATGCGGCACGCCGGTTTATCGATAATTTACCGAAGATCTTTGCCGGTGATTTTAATCATGCGCTGCTTGAGGACGATAGCGACTGCAGTCAGCTGCTGGAACTATATAAAAACGTTGCGATAAAACATGTGTTTAGTCATCCAGACGTTGAACAGCTGGAATTACAAGGCTATCGGGTGATTAGCGGTCTTCTGGATATCTATGAGCCGCTGTTAAAATTATCGCTGGCGGAGTTTAGCTTATTAGTGGAGAAAGAGCGGGTGAGGAGCTTACCTATCGCCTCGCGCTTGTTCCAGAAACTTTCGACGCGTCATCGGCTGGCCTATGTTGAAGCAGTAAATAAGGTTTCGCGCGATGCTGAAGAATTTCCGGTGATGGAATATTATTATCGCTGCCGTCTGATACAGGACTATATCAGTGGGATGACGGATTTGTATGCATGGGATGAATATCGACGCTTGATGGCGGTGGAATAAGTACAGGTTTTGTAAAGACGAACAATAAATTTTTACTTTTTCCAGATGCTTAATTCCGGAACTTAGCGCGATAAAATGACTCTGATAGTCACATACATAGCAATTTGCATTATCTAAAATCGAGATTGAGACATATGAAAAAAACCACGTTAGCAATGAGTGCACTGGCTCTGAGTTTAGGTCTGGCGTTATCCCCGCTCTCTGCGAGCGCGGCAGAAACGTCCTCTTCGGCCTCAAGTACACAGCAAATGCCAAGCCTGGCCCCGATGCTGGAAAAAGTGATGCCGTCGGTTGTCAGCATTAATGTTGAAGGCAGCACAACGGTCAACACTCCGCGGATGCCGCGTAACTTCCAGCAGTTCTTTGGTGATAATTCACCGTTCTGCCAGGATGGTTCGCCGTTCCAGAGTTCTCCGTTCTGTCAGGGCGGTGGACAGGGCGGCGGGGCGCCGGGTGATGGCGGTCAGCAGCAGAAATTTATGGCGCTGGGCTCCGGGGTGATCATCGATGCGGCTAAAGGCTATGTCGTGACCAATAACCACGTTGTGGATAATGCGACCACGATTAAAGTACAGCTGAGCGACGGACGTAAGTTTGATGCCAAAGTCGTTGGCAAAGATCCGCGTTCCGATATTGCGCTGATCCAGATTCAGGATCCGAAAAATCTGACGGCGATTAAGCTGGCAGATTCCGATGCGCTGCGCGTCGGTGACTACACCGTCGCGATCGGTAACCCGTTTGGTCTGGGTGAAACCGTCACTTCGGGTATTGTCTCCGCGCTTGGCCGTAGCGGCCTGAACGTTGAAAACTACGAAAACTTTATCCAGACCGATGCGGCGATCAACCGCGGTAACTCCGGCGGTGCGCTGGTTAACCTGAACGGCGAACTGATCGGGATTAATACCGCGATCCTGGCGCCGGACGGCGGCAATATCGGTATCGGTTTTGCCATCCCGAGTAACATGGTCAAAAACCTGACCGAGCAGATGGTTAAGTATGGCCAGGTGAAACGCGGCGAGCTGGGTATTATGGGGACCGAGCTGAACTCTGAACTGGCGAAAGCGATGAAGGTCGATGCGCAGCGCGGTGCCTTCGTCAGCCAGGTTATGCCGGGTTCTGCGGCGGCGAAGGCCGGTATCAAAGCCGGTGACGTGATTACCTCGCTGAACGGTAAGCCTATCAGCAGCTTCGCGGCGCTGCGTGCGCAAGTCGGTACTATGCCTATCGGTAGCAAAGTCCAGCTGGGACTGGTACGCGACGGCAAAGCGGTCAATGCGACCGTCGAACTGCAGCAGAGCAACCAGACTCAGGTTGACTCCAGCACCATCTTCAATGGTATTGAAGGTGCGGAAATGAGCAACAAAGGTCAGGACAAAGGTGTGGTGGTCAATAATGTGAAAGCGGGGACTCCGGCGGCACAAATTGGCCTCAAGAAAGGCGACATCATCGTCGGCGCTAACCAGCAGCCGGTGAAAAATATCGCCGATCTGCGCAAAATCTTTGATGCCAAACCTTCGGTGCTGGCGCTGAACATCCAGCGTGGCGATAGCACTATCTATCTGCTGATGCAGTAATCGCTAACGGCTAAGCCAGCCCCTTCTCCTCGTTGCGGGAAGGGGCTTTTTTTTGCCCCGCTATCCGCCGCGCTTTCCTTTCTGTGACTCCACCCGCAACTCCATACTTCTCTGCCTGGCTTTATGCATATGCACAATGCGACGTTCGGCCAACTCTTTTATGCTGACCCCCTGTTGACGGGAGGGTTACATGGCTGGCTGGCATCTTGATACCAACATGGCGCAGGATATCGTTGCGCGAACGATGCGCATCATTGATACCAATATCAACGTAATGGACGCCCGCGGGCGCATTATCGGCAGCGGCGATCGCGAGCGAATTGGGGAATTGCACGAAGGGGCGCTGCTGGTGCTTTCCCAGGGGCGGGTCGTGGATATTGATGATGCGGTTGCTCGTCATCTACACGGCGTGCGTCAGGGGATTAACCTGCCTTTGCGTCTGGAGGGGGAGATCGTCGGCGTGATTGGCCTCACCGGCGAACCAGAAACGCTGCGCAAATATGGCGAGCTGGTGTGCATGACCGCCGAGATGATGCTGGAGCAGTCGCGGTTAATGCATCTTCTGGCCCAGGATAGCCGCCTGCGTGAAGAGCTGGTCATGAACCTGATTCAGGCAGAAGAGAATACGCCCGCCTTAACCGAGTGGGCGCAGCGGTTGGGCATCGATCTGAACCAGCCTCGCGTGGTCGCGATGATTGAAGTGGATAGCGGTCAGCTCGGTGTAGATAGCGCCATGGCCGAACTGCAGCAGCTGCAAACCGCCCTGACCACGCCCGATCGCAACAATCTGGTGGCGATTGTCTCACTGACCGAGATGGTGGTGCTCAAACCGGCATTCAATGCCTTTGGTCGCTGGGACGCGGAGGATCACCGCAAACGAATCGATCAGCTGATCGCCCGAATGAAAGAAAACGGCCAGCTGCGCTTTCGCGTGGCGCTGGGTAACTTCTTTACCGGCCCCGGCAGCATCGCCCGTTCCTGGCGCACCGCGCGTACCACGATGATGGTCGGCAAACAGCGGATGCCCGAGAGCCGCAGCTATTTTTATCAGGATTTAATGTTACCGGTGCTGCTCGATAGCCTGCGCGGCGGCTGGCAGGCCAATGAACTCGCCCGTCCTCTGGTCCGGCTGAAGGCGATGGATAATAACGGTCTGTTGCGGCGTACTCTACAAGCCTGGTTTCGCCATAACGTGCAGCCGCTGGCGACGTCAAAGGCGCTGTTTATTCATCGTAATACGCTGGAGTATCGCCTGAATCGTATTGCTGAACTGACGGGACTGGACCTGGGGAGTTTTGACGATCGTCTGCTGCTTTATATTGCGCTGCAGCTGGATGAACAGCGTTAGAAGATAGCCCGGATAGCGACACAGTGTCTTCTCCGGGTTGCTGTGGGTCTCTCCCCGGAAAGCATCGCCGGCCAGGGAGTGAAAACCAACTTATTTATTCCGCGTCAGTTTTTCCAGATCGGCTTCAATTTCACTGATCTTATGAGTGACGACGCTTTCCAGATGACGCAGATCGTCAAGGATCTTACGTTTGAGGTCGACTTCGGTACGATCGCGCTGGCAGATCTGATCCAGCTCATCGATAACGTAGCGCAGATTCGGGCTAATTTCCTGAACCTCTTTATACCCCTGGCCTACGCCATCTGCGACAACGGTCTTACGCTGGCGCGGGTATTTAAACTTGACGCTTTTGGCGAAGAACTCGCCTTTGTCTTTCTGAAAATAGATTTTCAGAATGTCGTTGTTGGCTTCCTGCCGCAGGCTATAGCGATCGATCTCATCAGGATTGGTAATGCCAAGACTTTTCAGATTATCGTACATAACGGTACCTTTGATATCATCATAACCTTTGAATAATTAACGAAAAGATCCATCTTCGCCAGCTTCAAATATAAAAAAAGCGGGATATCTCCCGCTTTTTATTCTGCTTAGTCGATGGTACGCAGCAGTTCGTTAATGCCGACCTTGCCGCGAGTTTTCGCATCCACTTTCTTCACGATAACGGCGCAGTACAGGCTGTACTTGCCATCTTTCGACGGCAGGTTGCCGGAAACCACCACTGAGCCCGCCGGAACGCGGCCGTAATGGACTTCGCCGGTTTCGCGATCGTAAATTTTGGTGCTTTGACCCAGGTACACGCCCATGGAGATCACGGAACCTTCTTCAACGATCACGCCTTCAACCACTTCAGAGCGTGCGCCGATGAAGCAGTTGTCTTCGATGATTGTCGGGTTAGCCTGCAGCGGCTCCAGCACGCCACCGATGCCGACGCCGCCGGACAGGTGCACGTTTTTACCGATCTGCGCGCAGGAACCCACGGTGGCCCAGGTATCTACCATGGAGCCTTCATCAACGTAGGCGCCAATGTTGACGTAGGACGGCATCAGCACGGTGTTGCGGGCAATAAATGCGCCCTGACGAACCGCCGCCGGCGGAACCACGCGGAAGCCTTCTTTCTGGAAACGCGCTTCATCATAGTCAGCGAATTTCATCGGCACTTTATCGAAGTAGCGGCTTTCCGCACCGTCGATAACCTGGTTATCGTTAATACGGAAAGAGAGCAGAACCGCCTTCTTCAGCCATTGATGGGTGACCCACTGGCCATCGATTTTTTCAGCGACACGCAGCGCGCCGGAATCAAGCAGAGAAATCACCTGGTTAACCGCTTCGCGGGTTACGGTATCCACATTTGCCGGCGTGATGTCGGCGCGACGCTCAAAAGCGGACTCAATAACATTCTGTAATTGCTGCATTGTTTTACTCTTTCTCTTTACACATTAAAAGTTCGTCACCCTTTATCGTTTGGATTGAGGGCCTCTGTCAACCGTTGTTGTACTTCTTGTTGGAGCGCATTATTAAGCCCACGCCGGTCCGCCGTCGCGATTATAAATAAATCTTCTACTCGCTCACCAATTGTCGTAATTCTGGCCCCGTGAAGCGAAATATTGAGGTCGGCGAACACCTGACCCACGCGAGCCAGCAGGCCCGGCTGATCGAGCGCAATCAGCTCAAGAAACGATTTTCTGTCGGTGTGCGTTGGCAGGAAATTGACTTCGGTAACGACGGAGAAATGGCGAAGTTTCGCCGCCTGACGGCGTGGGGCCGGCGGCTGCCAGCTGCGTTGGGTGATGGTCTGTTCCAGGCCGTGGCGGATCATCTCATGGCGATCGGCGGAAAGCGGACTGCCGTCCGGCTCCAGTACAATAAAGGTATCCATCGCCATGCCGTCGCGGGTGGTAAAAATCTGGGCATCGTGAACGCTGAGGTTGCGGCGATCCAGTTCGCCACAGACGGCGGCAAACAGGTACGGGCGGTCCGGGCTCCAGATAAAAATTTCGGTCCCGCCGCGCGTGGCCTGCGAGCTGAGCAGGATCATCGGTTTGCTCAGGTCGTGTTTGAGCAAATTGCGGGCGTGCCAGGCGAGCTGGTTAGGCGTATGGCGCACGAAGTAGTTGGCGCGGCAGCGATTCCAGATTTGATGCAGCGCCTCTTCATTAATATTTTCCATCCGCAGGAGCGCCAGCGCCTGCAGCTGATGATGGCGTACCCGTTCGCGCATATCTGGCGTGCTTTGCATCCCGCGACGCAGCTGTTTTTCGGTGGCGAAATAGAGCTCGCGCAGCAGGCTCTGCTTCCAGCTGTTCCACAAGGTTTCGTTGGTCGCACAGATATCGGCGACGGTCAGGCACACCAGGTAGCGCAGGCGGTTTTCGGTTTGCACCTCTTCGGCAAACTGCTTGATGACCTCCGGATCCTGAATATCACGGCGCTGAGCGGTGACCGACATCAACAGATGATGGCGCACCAGCCAGGCCACCAGCTGGGTTTCCCGCGAGTTAAGCCCGTGCAGCTCGGCGAATTTCAGCACATCCTGGGCACCGAGGACAGAATGATCGCCGCCGCGACCTTTAGCAATATCATGGAACAGGGCGGCAATCAGAATCAGCTCCGGGTGCGTCAGGCGAGGCCACAGTTCTACGCACAGCGGGTGGCGACTGCGGGTCTCTTCTTTGGCGAAGCTTTCCAGCTTCAGCATCACGCGGATCGTATGTTCATCGACCGTATAGGCATGAAACAGGTCAAACTGCATCTGGCCCACAATATGCGACCACTGCGGCATATAGGCCCACAGTACGCTGTGGCGGTGCATCGGCAACAGCCCCCGGCTGACCGCGCCCTGGTGGCGCAACATGCTGAGGAAAATCGTGCGCGCTTCCGGGATATAGCACAGCGGCTGCGTCAGATGGCGCCGCGCGTGGCGCAGGTGGCGAAGCGTCGTGGAGTAGATGCCGGTGATGTTGCTGTTACGCACCATAATATAGAACATGCGCAGGATCGCCTGCGGTTCGCGCATAAACAGCGTATCGTCGCGCAGGTCAATCAGCGTGCCGCGCAGCTGAAAATCATCATCGATGGGCCGCGGCTTTTCATCTTCGGTGAGGGCGAGGATTGCTTCATCAAACAGCTGGAGCAGCATGTGATTCAGTTCGCTGACCCGCCGGGTGACGCGGAAAAAATCCTTCATCATGTATTCGATAGGCTGATTGCCTTCGCCTTCGTAGCGCAGTCGGCGGGCGACGCTGAGCTGGCGGTCGAATAGCAGGCGGTTATCGTAGCGGTTTAACTCGAGGTGCAGCGCAAAGCGAATCCGCCACAGCTGGTGCAGACATTCGTTAAGCTCGTTACGTTCGGCTTCGGTGAGAAAGCCGAAGCCAACCATTTCATCCAGCGAGGTGGCGCCGAAGTGGCGACGGGCGACCCACTGTAGGGTGTGGATATCTCGCAGGCCGCCTGGGCTGCTTTTCACATCTGGTTCGAGGTTATAGCTGGTGCCGTGGTAGCGCTGGTGGCGGATGTTCTGCTCTTCGACCTTGGCGGCAAAAAACTTCTCTGAAGGCCAGAAACCATCGCTGAAGATATGTTTCTGCAGTTCAAGAAACAGGGCCACATCGCCAATCAGCAGGCGAGATTCAATCAGGTTGGTCGCGACGCTAAGATCGGACAGTCCTTCCAGCAGGCACTCTTCGAGCGTGCGTACGCTGTGGCCGACCTCGAGCTTGATATCCCACAGCAGCGTCAGCAGTTCGCCCACCTTCTGCGCCTGCTCATCGGAGAGTTTTTTGCGGCTGAGAATCAGCAGGTCGACGTCGGAGAGCGGGTGCAGCTCGCCGCGGCCATACCCCCCGACCGCGACCAGCGCTAGATCGCTGACCGGACCAAAGCCAAAATCAATCCACAGGCGCTGGAGCAACTGGTCGATAAATTCGGTGCGCGCTTCGATTAGCTGCCCGGCGGCGATACCGCTATCAAACGCTTCACCCAGCCAGCGCTGGAAAATATCGAGGTGTGCCTTGATGGTGGCACAGGTCAAATCACCTTGCGGCCAGCTACCCGGATTCTCTGGCTGACCGGAGAGGGTAGGGGAGACAGTGTCAGGTAAAGAGTTGCTCATCGCGTCACCATAAGAAAATAACTATCGCCCATAAAAAATCGCCGGGAGCGATTTTTAACGTCGCCCGCGACGGCCCATCGGGTGGCGGGCAGGACGCCCGTCATAAAAAAGCCGGGAGCGATTTTTAACGTCGCTTGCGGCGGCCCATCGGGTGACGGGCAGGACGCCCGTCATAAAAAAAGCCGGCGGGCGCCGGCTTTTCGTTATGCGTCGTGCGAGATTATCGCCGGGATGGTGTCATCCTTACGTAACGTCAGAATCTCACAGCCGTTCTCTGTCACCACAATAGTATGCTCGTACTGCGCAGACAAGCTCCGGTCTTTGGTTTTCACCGTCCAGCCGTCTTTCATGCTGCGGATCTCTTTCTTACCGGCATTGACCATCGGTTCGATGGTAAAGGTCATGCCCGGCTTGAGCACCACATTGGTTTCAGGAGAGTCGTAGTGCAGCACCTGCGGTTCTTCATGGAAACCGCGACCGATACCGTGACCGCAATATTCACGCACCACCGAGAAACCTTCCGCTTCGACGAATTTCTGGATAGCTGCGCCGATCGCGCGCAGGTTGATTCCCGGCTTAACCATCTTCAGGGCCAGATACAGGCTCTCCTGGGTGATGCGGCACAGACGCTCGCCGAGAATCGTCGGTTTGCCGACGATGAACATCCTGGAGGTGTCGCCGTGGAAATCATCCTTAATTACCGTGACATCAATGTTGACGATGTCGCCGTCTTTCAACAGTTTTTCGTCGTCCGGAATCCCGTGACAGACGACTTCGTTAATAGAGATGCACACGGATTTCGGGTAACCGTGGTAGCCGAGGCAGGCGGAGATCGCTTTCTGTTCGTTAACAATATAATCGTTACAGATGCGGTCCAGTTCGCCGGTGCTGACGCCCGGTTTAACGTAGGGTTCGATCATTTCCAGCACTTCAGCGGCCAGGCGGCCGGCGACGCGCATTTTTTCGATGTCTTCAGATGTCTTGATAGATATAGCCATGGATTGTGTCCAGCTGTGTCGGTTTTTTCGACAATAATAGAGTTATTCCTGCCAATGTTAACAGTCCGGGTGTCCTGGTGCCAAATTGAGAATCATTAACAGCACTCAGCGTCAACAACAGTTGGTTTCCGATCGGGTTTTGTGGTATAAAGCGCGCCGGACTTCCGTTCCATTTCGTACTACACAGGATGGACTGAAGCGACAAATCTCACTTTGTGTAAATAACACACACGTATCGACACATATTCCGGGGTGCCCTTTAGGGTCGGTAATATGGGATACGTGGAGGCATAACCCCAACTTTATCTATAGAGGTTTTAAACATGGCAACTGTTTCCATGCGCGACATGCTCAAGGCTGGTGTTCACTTTGGTCACCAGACCCGTTACTGGAACCCGAAAATGAAGCCTTTCATCTTCGGCGCGCGTAACAAAGTTCACATCATCAACCTTGAGAAAACTGTACCGATGTTCAACGAAGCTCTGGCTGAACTGAACAAGATCTCTGCTCGTAAAGGTAAAATCCTTTTCGTTGGTACTAAACGCGCTGCAAGCGAAGCGGTAAAAGAAGCTGCTAACAGCTGCGACCAGTTCTTCGTGAACCATCGCTGGTTGGGCGGCATGCTGACTAACTGGAAAACCGTTCGTCAGTCCATCAAACGTCTGAAAGACCTGGAAACTCAGTCCCAGGACGGTACTTTCGAGAAGCTGACCAAGAAAGAAGCGCTGATGCGCACTCGTGAGCTGGACAAGCTGGAAAACAGCCTGGGCGGTATCAAAGACATGGGCGGCCTGCCGGACGCACTGTTTGTTATCGACGCTGACCACGAGCACATCGCTATCAAAGAAGCAAACAACCTGGGTATCCCGGTATTTGCTATCGTTGATACTAACTCCGATCCGGACGGCGTAGACTTCGTTATCCCGGGTAACGACGACGCAATCCGCGCTGTTAGCCTGTACCTGGGCGCTGTAGCTGCAACCGTGCGTGAAGGTCGTTCTCAGGATCTGGCTTCTCAGGCGGAAGAAAGCTTCGTAGAAGCTGAATAATAAGGTTTCACCCCTTATTAGTACCGTGTATGAATAGGGGCCCATTTTCGGCCCCTTTTTTCAATTTATACTGTTTGGCCCCCGGCCGGGCAGTTCACATCTCCCGAGGATTTAAGAATGGCTGAAATTACCGCATCCCTGGTAAAAGAGCTGCGTGAGCGTACTGGCGCAGGCATGATGGATTGCAAAAAAGCGCTGACCGAAGCGAACGGCGACATTGAGCTGGCAATCGAAAACATGCGTAAATCCGGCGCAATCAAAGCGGCGAAAAAAGCAGGTAACGTTGCTGCTGACGGCGTGATCATCACTAAGATCGACGGTACCTACGGCATCATTCTGGAAGTTAACTGCCAGACTGACTTCGTTGCTAAAGATGGTGGTTTCCAGGCATTTGCTAATAAAGTACTGGACGCTGCGGTCGCTGGCAAAATCACCGACGTTGAAGTTCTGAAAGCACAGTTCGAAGAAGAGCGTGTTGCGCTGGTTGCTAAAATCGGTGAGAACATCAACATCCGTCGCGTGGCTTCCCTGGAAGGCGACGTTCTGGGTTCATACCAGCACGGCGCACGTATCGGTGTTCTGGTTGCGGCTAAAGGCGCTGACCAGGAGCTGGTTAAACAGCTGGCAATGCACATCGCAGCAAGCAAGCCGGAATTCGTTAAGCCGGAAGACGTTTCTGCTGAAGTGGTTGAGAAAGAGTACCAGGTTCAGCTGGACATCGCGATGCAGTCTGGTAAGCCGAAAGAAATCGCAGAGAAAATGGTTGAAGGCCGCATGAAGAAATTCACCGGCGAAGTTTCTCTGACCGGCCAGCCTTTCGTTATGGACCCGAGCAAATCTGTTGCTCAGCTGCTGAAAGAGCACAATGCCGACGTTACTGGCTTCATCCGCTTTGAAGTGGGCGAAGGCATCGAGAAAGTTGAGACTGACTTTGCAGCAGAAGTTGCTGCGATGTCCAAGCAGTCTTAATTTTCAAAAGGAGCCGCCTGAGGGCGGCTTCTTTTTGTGCCCGTTTTGTAAATTCAGCTCATCGCTTATAGTGGCGGTGCTGAAAAGCGGCATACAATGTCGCCAGAATTAACTCATCTCACTCGTTGACAGTCTCAGGAAAGAAACATGGCTACCAATGCAAAACCCGTCTACAAACGTATTCTGCTTAAGTTAAGTGGCGAAGCTCTGCAGGGTTCGGAAGGCTTCGGTATTGATGCAAGCATACTTGACCGTATGGCTCAGGAAATCAAAGAACTGGTTGAACTGGGTATTCAGGTTGGCGTAGTGATTGGTGGCGGTAACCTGTTCCGTGGTGCTGGGCTGGCGAAAGCGGGGATGAACCGCGTTGTGGGCGACCACATGGGCATGCTGGCAACGGTGATGAACGGCCTTGCGATGCGTGACTCACTTCATCGCGCCTATGTGAACGCTCGCCTGATGTCAGCGATTCCGCTGAATGGCGTGTGTGATAACTACAGCTGGGCGGAAGCCATCAGCCTGCTGCGTAACAATCGCGTCGTGATTCTTTCAGCAGGGACCGGTAACCCGTTCTTCACCACCGATTCCGCTGCCTGTCTGCGCGGTATTGAAATCGAAGCCGATGTTGTGCTGAAAGCCACCAAAGTCGACGGTGTGTTTACCGCTGACCCGGCCAAAGACCCGTCTGCCACCATGTACGATCAGCTGACCTACAGCGAAGTGCTCGATAAAGAACTGAAAGTCATGGATTTGGCCGCCTTTACCCTGGCGCGTGACCATAAATTGCCGATTCGCGTCTTCAACATGAACAAACCCGGCGCACTGCGTCGCGTGGTGATGGGCGAAAAAGAAGGCACATTGATTACGGAATAATTCCCGTCAGCGCCAAATCCGGGTAATATTCCGCCTTACTTTCGCGGGCTTATTGCCCGGTGATTTGCATTAAACCTGACTATACTTAGCTCACTTTTACGGTGAGCGACCGTCTGGTCTGTCTGAGACAAGTTTTCAAGGATTCGTAACGTGATTAGCGATATCAGAAAAGATGCTGAAGTACGCATGGAAAAATGCGTCGAAGCGTTCAAAACCCAAATCAGCAAAATACGCACGGGTCGTGCTTCTCCCAGCCTGCTGGATGGCATTGTCGTGGAATATTACGGCACGCCGACGCCTCTGCGTCAGCTGGCAAGCGTCACGGTAGAAGACTCCCGTACACTGAAAATCAACGTATTCGATCGCTCGATGAGCCCGGCCGTTGAGAAAGCGATCATGGCTTCCGATCTCGGTCTGAACCCGAGCTCTGCGGGTACCGACATCCGCGTTCCGCTGCCGCCGCTGACCGAAGAACGTCGTAAAGATCTGACTAAGATCGTGCGTGCCGAAGCCGAACAGGCTCGCGTGTCTGTCCGTAACGTGCGTCGTGATGCTAACGACAAAGTTAAAGCGCTGCTGAAAGACAAAGAGATCAGCGAAGATGACGATCGCCGTTCTCAGGACGACGTGCAGAAAATGACTGACGCCGCCATTAAGAAAGTGGATGCGGCGCTGGCCGATAAAGAAGCGGAACTGATGCAGTTCTGATTCTCTGCCGATACGCTCGCCGCCCACTCTGATTGATGAGCTGCGGGCGTTAAGTCTGAAACGCCGTACAGAAGACCGAACGCTCAATTCCTGGGATTGTGTTAAAACGGTCGGCCCTGTAGCCTTTGGCACGCTTGCTGAAGGTGATAGACCGCCGATCTGCTCCCGGGTCATTGTGGCGTAAGGGCTTTCTGACGGCGTTTTTCTTTTTATCCTGTCTCAATTCTTCTGGACATCTCATGAAGCAATTAACCGTTCTCGGTTCGACCGGTTCAATTGGCTGCAGCACGCTGGATGTGGTGCGCCATAACCCCGATCGCTTTTCCATCGCCGCGCTGGTCGCAGGGAAAAATGTCGACCGCATGGTTGAACAATGTCTGGAATTTTCTCCCCGCTACGCGGTGATGGACGATGTACAAAGCGCCGACGCGCTGCGCATCCGCCTGCGTGAAAACGGTAGCCGCACTGACGTATTGAGCGGCCAGCAGGCTGCCGCTGAAGTGGCTGCGCTGGACGACGTTGACCAGGTCATGGCGGCGATTGTGGGTGCTGCGGGGCTGGTGCCAACGCTGGCAGCCATCCGTGCCGGCAAAACGGTGCTGCTGGCGAATAAAGAGTCGCTGGTCACCTGCGGACGTCTGTTTATGGATGCCGTACAGCAGTATGGTGCGCACCTGCTGCCCGTGGACAGCGAACATAACGCGATTTTTCAGAGTATGCCTGTAACCGTACAGCATAATCTTGGATACGCTGACTTAACGCAGAACGGCGTATCGTCGATTCTGCTGACCGGTTCCGGTGGTCCTTTCCGGGAAACGGCGATAGCGGAACTGGCGGCGATGACGCCGGATCAGGCCTGCCGTCACCCCAACTGGTCAATGGGACGCAAAATCTCTGTCGATTCCGCCACGATGATGAACAAAGGGCTGGAATATATCGAAGCCCGCTGGTTGTTCAACGCTTCAGCCCGGCAGATGGAAGTGCTGATCCATCCGCAGTCCGTCATTCACTCGATGGTGCGTTATCTTGACGGCAGCGTCATTGCGCAGCTCGGCGAACCGGATATGCGTACGCCTATCGCCCATACGATGGGCTGGCCAGACCGCCTGAACTCTGGCGTGCCGGCGTTAGACTTCTGCCAGCTGAGTCAGCTGAGCTTTTCCGCGCCGGACTACGGGCGCTATCCGTGTCTCAAGCTGGCGATGGACGCATTTGATCAAGGTCAGGCGGCGACAACGGCACTGAATGCGGCCAACGAAATCTCCGTGGCGGCCTTCCTGGCTGAAGAGATTCGCTTTACCGATATTGCGGGAGTCAACCTGGCGGTACTGGATCAGCTGGCGCTTGATGAGCCGCAAAGCATTGATGAAGTGCTGGTTATTGATGCTCAGGCCAGGGTCGTTGCGCAGAAGCAGATAAAACATCTGACAACGCGGGGCTGAACCTCCCGACAAGTTGTGATATTTGTGGGCGCTGGGCTTCGGTGATATAGTCTGCGCCACCCAATCGTTGCATTTTGTTGTAAAAGATTGTGGTGGCCGTGGAAAAACACGGCTTTTTTGCGTAAAGCTTTGGGTTGTTCTCTGCGATTAGCTGTAGCTTCGGCACTGGATAAAAATGCGTATACAGCGCTGACCGGTTGCTCGCGTTTAGTGGCTTGGCTAATCCTTATTATGGACTTAAAACGCGTTATGTTGTCTGCTAATCACACTGTCAGCGAAATATCGCCTGCGCATGGCTGTCGTCATGTCGCCATTATCATGGACGGCAACGGTCGTTGGGCGAAACAGCAAGGAAAAATTCGCGCATTCGGCCATAAAGCCGGGGCGAAGTCGGTTCGTCGCGCGGTCTCCTTCGCGGCGAACAATGGTATTGAAGCGTTGACGCTATATGCATTCAGCAGCGAGAACTGGAACCGCCCCGAGCAGGAAGTCAGTGCTCTGATGGAGCTGTTCGTTTGGGCGCTGGATAGCGAAGTGAAAAGCTTGCATCGGCATAACGTTCGTCTGCGGATCATCGGCGAGACGACGCGGTTTAATGCTCGCCTGCAGGAGCGTATCCGCAAAGCGGAAGCGCTGACGGAGAACAACACGGGCTTAACGCTGAATATTGCGGCGAACTACGGTGGGCGCTGGGATATTATTCAGGGTGTCCGCAATCTGGCCGAACAGGTTCAGAACGGGTTACTTCGGCCCGAACAGATCACGGAAGACATGCTGAGTCAGCAGGTCTGTATGCATGAACTGGCACCTGTAGATTTAGTTATTAGGACCGGGGGAGAGCATCGCATCAGTAATTTTTTGATTTGGCAAATTGCGTATGCCGAACTTTACTTTACCGATGTTCTTTGGCCCGATTTTGCTGAACAGGACTTTGAAGGTGCACTCCATGCCTTTGTTAATCGAGAGCGTCGTTTCGGCGGCACTGAGCCGGGTGGCAATCATGCCTGATGGGGGTCACTTTTGCTGAAGTATCGCCTGATATCGGCTTTCGTTTTAATCCCCGTGGTGATTGCGGCGCTTTTTCTGTTGCCGCCTGCGGGTTTTGCCATCGTCACGCTCGTGGTGTGTATGCTCGCTGCGTGGGAGTGGGGGCAATTTAGCGGTTTCACTTCAACTTCACAACGCATCTGGCTGGCGCTGCTGTGTGGCCTGCTACTGGCGTTGATGCTTTTCCTGATGCCGGAATATCACTACGACGTTCATCAACCGTTGGTTGAGGGATCGCTCTGGGCGTCGTTTGGCTGGTGGATTGTGGCGCTGCTGCTGGTGCTTTCTTACCCGGCCTCCGCTGCTTTCTGGCGCAACTCGAAAGCGCTGCGTCTGATCTTTGGTATTCTGACCATCGTCCCGTTCTTCTGGGGCATGCTGGCGCTGCGCGCCTGGCATTATGCTGATAACCATTACAGCGGCGCGCTGTGGCTGCTGTACGTGATGATTCTGGTCTGGGGCGCGGATTCTGGCGCCTATATGTTTGGCAAGATGTTCGGCAAGCATAAGCTGGCACCGAAAGTGTCTCCGGGTAAAACCTGGCAGGGGTTCTTCGGCGGCCTGGTGACGGCAGCGGTCATCTCCTGGGCCTACGGTCAGTGGGCGAATCTGGATGTTACCCCAACGGTATTACTGGTGTGTTCCGTTGTTGCGGCACTGGCATCGGTGCTGGGCGATCTGACAGAGAGTATGTTTAAGCGAGAGGCCGGCATTAAGGATAGCGGTCATCTGATTCCCGGACACGGTGGAATACTGGATCGTATCGATAGCCTGACGGCGGCGGTACCGGTGTTTGCTTGTCTGCTATTGTTGGTCTTCAGGACGATTTGACGGAAGGTTTTATGCTAAGCGTTCTCTGGAATTTGGCTGCCTTTATCATTGCGCTGGGCGTATTGATCACCGTGCATGAGTTTGGCCATTTCTGGGTGGCTCGTCGCTGCGGCGTTCGCGTTGAACGCTTTTCCATCGGCTTTGGTAAAGCGTTATGGCGACGTTTTGACAAGCAGGGAACGGAATTCGTCATCGCTCTTATTCCACTCGGCGGCTATGTCAAAATGCTCGACGAACGCGTCGAGCCGGTGGCGCCTGAGATGCGCCACTACGCTTTCAATAACAAAACCGTTGGCCAGCGTGCGGCCATCATTGCCGCTGGTCCTGTCGCGAACTTCATTTTTGCCATCTTTGCCTACTGGCTGGTGTTTATCATCGGTGTCCCTGGTATCCGTCCGGTTGTTGGTGAAATAGTACCCGACTCGATTGCCGCACACGCACAAATTGCAAAAGGAACGGAACTTAAAGCGATAGATGGCATCGAAACGCCTGATTGGGATGCAGTGCGTATGGCGCTGGTCTCGAAGATAGGCGACGAGCAAACAATAGTTACGGTCGCCCCTTTCGGGAGCAGTCAGCGCCAGGATAAAATCCTCGATCTGCGGCACTGGGCGTTTGAGCCGGATAAACAAGATCCGGTGACATCGCTGGGTATTCAGCCTCGCAGCGCGCAGATTGATACGGTGCTGGCTGAAGTACAATCTGGTTCGGCGGCGCAGAAGGCCGGTTTGCAAGCGGGCGACAGGATCGTTAAAGTCGA
This sequence comes from Klebsiella sp. X13, assembly GCF_003323835.1. NCBI lineage: Bacteria > Pseudomonadati > Pseudomonadota > Gammaproteobacteria > Enterobacterales > Enterobacteriaceae > Klebsiella > Klebsiella sp. X13. The sequence continues at coordinate 4,385,829 of NZ_CP030874.1, read as the reverse complement.
TGGTCAACCGTTAACGCAGTGGATGACGTTTGTAAATCTGGTGCGTGATAATCCGGGTAAGGCGCTGATTCTGGACATCGAGCGACAGGGGAGTCCCTTGTCTGTTACGCTGACGCCAGATAGCCGATCCGCAAAAGGTAAAGCCGAAGGGTTTGCAGGGGTCGTACCTAAGGTCATCCCGCTGCCTGATGAATATAAAACAGTGCGTCAGTACGGGCCGTTTGCCGCCATTGCTGAAGCCACGGATAAAACCTGGCAACTGATGTCATTAACCGTCAGGATGCTGGGTAAATTGATAACCGGTGATGTCAAACTGAACAACCTCAGCGGGCCGATTTCTATCGCCCAGGGGGCTGGAATGTCAGCGGAGTTTGGATTGATTTACTATCTGATGTTCCTTGCGCTGATTAGCGTGAACCTCGGAATAATCAATCTGTTCCCGCTTCCCGTCCTGGACGGGGGGCACCTGCTATTTTTGGCGATTGAAAAGCTGAAGGGCGGGCCGGTATCCGAGCGAGTTCAAGACTTTAGTTATCGCATTGGCTCAATACTGCTGGTGTTGTTAATGGGGCTTGCACTTTTCAATGATTTCTCTCGGTTGTAAGAGAGTTTGTTAGGAAGAACGCATAATAACGATGGCGATGAAAAAGTTGCTCATAGCGTCGCTGCTGTTTAGCAGCGCAACCGTATACGGTGCTGAAGGGTTCGTGGTGAAGGACATTCATTTCGAAGGCTTGCAGCGTGTCGCTGTTGGTGCGGCCCTCCTCAGTATGCCCGTGCGTCCTGGCGATACGGTGACCGATGATGATATCAGTAACACCATTCGTGCTTTGTTTGCCACTGGCAACTTTGAGGACGTCCGCGTCCTGCGCGATGGTGATACCCTGTTGGTGCAGGTGAAAGAGCGCCCAACGATTGCCAGCATCACTTTCTCCGGTAATAAGTCGGTGAAGGATGACATGCTCAAGCAAAACCTTGAGGCATCCGGCGTTCGCGTTGGGGAGTCCCTTGACCGCACGACCCTCGCTGATATCGAGAAAGGGCTGGAAGATTTCTACTACAGCGTCGGTAAGTACAGCGCCAGCGTAAAAGCTGTCGTTACGCCGCTGCCGCGTAACCGCGTCGACCTGAAACTGGTATTCCAGGAGGGCGTCTCGGCGAAAATCCAGCAGATTAACATTGTCGGTAACCATGCGTTCAGTACCGATGAACTGATCTCAACATTCCAGCTGCGCGATGAAGTGCCGTGGTGGAACGTGGTCGGCGATCGCAAATACCAGAAGCAGAAGCTGGCCGGGGATCTCGAAACCCTGCGCAGTTACTACCTGGATCGCGGTTACGCACGTTTCAACATCGACTCCACTCAGGTGAGCCTGACGCCGGATAAAAAAGGCATCTACATCACTGTGAATATCACTGAAGGCGAGCAGTACAAGCTTTCTGGTGTTCAGGTGACGGGCGATCTGGCGGGACATTCGGCAGAAATCGAAGCGTTGACCAAAGTCGAGCCGGGCGAGCTGTATAACGGCGCCAAAGTGACCAAAATGGAGAATGATATTAAGAAACTCCTCGGTCGCTATGGCTACGCTTATCCGCGCGTCCAGTCTCAGCCGGAAATTAACGATAGCGATAAGACCGTGAAGCTGCACGTCAACGTCGATGCGGGCAACCGTTACTACGTACGTAAAATTCGCTTCGAGGGCAACGACACCTCCAAAGACTCCGTTCTGCGTCGCGAAATGCGTCAGATGGAAGGGGCATGGCTGGGCAGCGATCTGGTCGACCAGGGTAAAGATCGTCTCAACCGCTTAGGCTATTTTGAAACGGTCGATACCGATACGCAGCGCGTACCGGGCAGCCCGGATCAGGTCGACGTAGTCTATAAAGTCAAAGAACGTAACACCGGTAGCTTCAACTTTGGTATCGGCTACGGTACGGAAAGTGGCGTCAGCTTCCAGGCTGGTGTTCAGCAGGACAACTGGTTGGGTACCGGCTATTCCGTCGGAATTAACGGCACCAAAAACGATTACCAGACCTATACTGAACTGTCGGTCACTAACCCGTATTTCACCGTTGATGGCGTGAGTCTCGGTGGTCGTATTTTCTATAACGACTTCGACGCGAACGATGCGGATCTGTCTGACTATACCAACAAAAGCTATGGTACGGACGTTACGCTGGGCTTCCCGGTTAACGAATACAATACGCTGCGCGCGGGCTTAGGGTATGTCCATAACTCCCTGTCCAATATGCAGCCGCAGGTGTCGATGTGGCGTTATCTGAACTCAATGGGTCAATATCCGGAAAATACCGATGATAAAAACTCATTCAGCGCCAACGACTTCACCTTCAACTACGGTTGGACCTATAACAAGCTCGACCGCGGCTTCTTCCCGACGGAAGGTTCGCGTGTCAACCTGAATGGTAAAGTGACCATTCCAGGTTCTGATAACGAATACTACAAAGCTACGCTGGATACCGCGACCTACGTGCCGATCGATAACGATCACAAATGGGTGGTTCTGGGACGTACTCGCTTCGGCTATGGCGACGGTATTGGCAGCAAAGAGATGCCGTTCTACGAGAACTTCTATGCCGGTGGTTCAAGCACCGTGCGCGGGTTCCAGTCGAACACCATTGGTCCGAAAGCGGTTTATTTCCCGGCCAGCAATCGCCACGATGGCGATGATAACTATGACAGTAACTGTAAGAGCACTGAATCTGCACCGTGTAAATCGGATGATGCAGTGGGCGGTAACGCCATGGCCGTGGCCAGCCTGGAGCTGATTACTCCGACGCCGTTTATCAGCGACAAATATGCTAACTCGGTCCGTACCTCCTTCTTCTGGGATATGGGTACCGTGTGGGATACTCACTGGGATTCGAGCGCTTACGCGGGTTATCCGGATTACGGTGATCCGAGCAACATCCGTATGTCCGCTGGTATTGCGGTACAGTGGATGTCGCCGTTGGGGCCGTTGGTATTCTCCTACGCCCAACCGTTTAAAAAGTACGAAGGAGACAAGGCCGAGCAGTTCCAGTTTAACATTGGTAAAACCTGGTAATTGCGGGCAGCAATGGAATGTAAGTGCAGTATAGCGCTGACTTTAGGCGATAATCACGGTTATCGCCTGGCCACGCAAATAACGGTACCCCTGGGTACTCATGGGATGGTAAGGAGTTAATTGTGAAAAAGTGGTTATTAGCTGCAGGTCTGGGTTTAGCAATGGTAACTTCCGCTCAGGCGGCAGATAAAATTGCAATGGTTAACATGAACAGCCTGTTCCAACAGGTTGCCCAGAAAACAGGCGTTTCTAACACGCTGGAAAACGAGTTCAAAGGCCGCGCGAGCGAGCTGCAGCGTATGGAAGGCGATCTGCAGTCCAAAATGCAGCGTCTGCAGTCCATGAAACCGGGTGCTGACCGTACCAAGCTGGAAAAAGACGTCATGGCTCAGCGCCAGACCTTCTCTCAGAAGGCGCAGTCTTTTGAGCAGGATCGTGCACGTCGCTCCAACGAAGAGCGCGGCAAACTGGTTAACCGTATCCAGACTGCTGTGAAAAGCGTAGCGAGCAGCCAGAGCATCGACCTGGTTGTTGATTCTAATGCCGTTGCATACAACAGCAGCGATGTAAAAGACATCACCGCTGATGTGCTGAAACAGGTTAAATAAGTAATGCCTTCTATTCGACTGGCTGATCTAGCACAGCAGTTGGATGCAGAATTACACGGTGATGGCGATATCGTCATCACCGGCGTTGCGTCCATGCAGACTGCAAAAGCAGGTCATATTACGTTCATGGTCAACCCTAAGTACCGTGAGCACCTGGCCGCTTGCCAGGCTTCTGCCGTTGTCATGACGCAGGATGATTTACCTTTTGCCCAAAGCGCTGCACTGGTAGTGCATAATCCCTACCTGACCTATGCGCGAATGGCTCAAATTCTGGATACCACGCCGCAGCCGGCGCAGGATATCGCCCCGAGTGCGGTGATTGATGCCACGGCGATGCTGGGTAAAAACGTCTCGATTGGCCCTAACGCCGTGATCGAATCTGATGTTGTGCTGGGTGACAATGTGGTGATTGGCGCCGGGTGCTTCGTTGGGAAAAAGACTAAAATTGGTGCTGGCTCCCGTTTGTGGGCCAACGTGACCGTTTACCACGAGATTGAGATCGGTGAGAATTGCCTGATTCAGTCCAGCACCGTTATCGGTGCCGATGGTTTCGGCTATGCCAACGACCGCGGCAACTGGGTGAAGATCCCGCAGCTCGGTCGCGTCATCATTGGCGATCGCGTGGAGATCGGCGCCTGTACGACCATTGACCGTGGTGCGCTGGATGATACCTTGATTGGCAATGGCGTTATCATTGATAACCAGTGTCAGATTGCGCATAACGTTGTGATTGGTGACAATACTGCCGTTGCAGGTGGCGTTATCATGGCAGGCAGCCTGAAAATTGGCCGTTACTGCATGATTGGCGGAGCCAGCGTAATTAACGGACATATGGAAATCTGCGACAAAGTCACCGTCACCGGTATGGGGATGGTCATGCGTCCTATCACCGAGCCTGGCGTCTATTCTTCAGGGATTCCGCTGCAACCGAATAAGGTGTGGCGTAAAACCGCGGCGCTGGTGATGAATATTGATGAGATAAACAAACGCCTCAAATCGATTGAGCGTAAGGTTAATCAGCAAGATTAGCGCATCAGTTGACACACAAAATCATGCAAAGCAGTATCCGGGCGGCAACCACCGCTGACAAAGACACTGCCAGAGAGATGAAGTGTAAAAATTTTCGGCCTGTTGCATTCATAAGATTGCCGCAGGCCGTGTTATTATTGCCTTTTAGTATATTTAGACAGGAAGAGTATTTTGACTACTGAAACTCATACTCTGCACATTGAAGAGATTCTGGAACTTCTCCCTCACCGCTACCCGTTCCTGCTGGTAGACCGTGTGCTGGATTTTGAAGAAGGTCGTTTTCTGCGCGCAGTAAAAAATGTTTCTGTTAACGAGCCGTTTTTCCAGGGGCACTTCCCTGGTAAACCGATTTTACCGGGCGTGCTGATTCTGGAAGCGATGGCGCAGGCCACCGGCATTCTGGCATTCAAAAGCGTAGGTAAGCTCGAACCGGGTGAACTCTATTACTTCGCCGGGATTGATGAAGCGCGTTTCAAACGTCCGGTAGTACCAGGCGATCAGATGATTATGGAAGTCACTTTCGAGAAAACCCGTCGCGGCCTGACTCGTTTTAAAGGCGTCGCGCTGGTTGATGGTAAAGTGGTTTGCGAAGCAACGATGATGTGTGCGCGTAGCCGGGAGGCCTGATACGTGATTGATAAAACCGCCTTTGTTCATCCGACTGCCATCGTGGAAGAAGGCGCCGTTATCGGTGCTAACGCCCACATTGGCCCGTTTTGTATTGTTGGTGCTAACGTCGAAATTGGCGAAGGTACCGTACTGAAGTCTCATGTTGTTGTTAACGGCCATACCAGAATTGGTCGTGATAACGAGATCTATCAGTTCGCTTCCATCGGTGAAGTTAACCAGGACCTGAAATACGCTGGTGAACCGACGCGTGTGGAAATTGGCGACCGCAACCGCATCCGCGAAAGCGTCACCATCCATCGTGGCACAGTACAGGGTGGTGGATTAACGAAGGTGGGCAGCGATAACCTGCTGATGATCAACGCTCACGTCGCGCACGATTGTACGGTCGGAAACCGCTGTATTCTGGCCAACAATGCCACGCTCGCCGGCCATGTCTCGCTGGATGATTTCGTTATCATCGGCGGCATGACGGCAGTCCATCAGTTCTGCATTATCGGCGCACACGTCATGGTCGGCGGCTGCTCCGGCGTCGCGCAGGATGTCCCGCCGTTCGTGATTGCCCAGGGCAACCACGCAACGCCGTATGGCGTCAATATTGAAGGGCTGAAGCGCCGTGGCTTTAGCCGCGAAGCCATCACCGCGATTCGCAATGCGTACAAACTGCTGTACCGCAGCGGGAAAACGCTGGATGAAGCGAAGCCGGAAATCGCCGAGCTGGCGACTCAGTATCCTGAAGTTCAGCCATTTGTCGATTTCTTCGCCCGCTCCACGCGCGGTCTGATTCGTTAATGTCTGCACAGCGTCCCCTGACGATTGCCCTGGTCGCCGGAGAAACCTCCGGCGATATTCTTGGTGCAGGTCTCATCCGCGCCCTTAAAGCACGTATTCCCGATGCCCGCTTTGTCGGCGTGGCGGGGCCATTGATGCAGGCCGAAGGCTGTGAGGCCTGGTATGAGATGGAAGAGCTGGCGGTGATGGGCATTGTCGAAGTGCTCGGTCGCCTGCGTCGCCTGCTGCATATCCGCGCCGATCTCACCCGGCGATTTACCGAGCTTAAACCAGACGTATTCGTCGGGATTGATGCGCCTGACTTCAATATCACCCTCGAAGGTAATCTGAAGAAGCAGGGTATCAAAACGATCCATTACGTCAGCCCGTCAGTTTGGGCATGGCGGCAAAAACGCGTTTTCAAAATTGGCAGATCCACCGATCTGGTACTGGCATTTCTGCCTTTCGAAAAAGCGTTTTACGACAAATTTAACGTTCCCTGCCGCTTTATCGGCCATACCATGGCGGATGCCATGCCGTTGGATCCGGATAAAGGCGCCGCGCGGGATCGCCTGGGCATTGCCCGGGATGTGCACTGCCTGGCGCTGCTGCCGGGGAGTCGCGGTGCTGAAGTCGAAATGCTCAGCGCAGACTTTCTGAAAACCGCGCAGATTCTGCGCAAAGATTATCCCGACCTGCAGCTCCTGGTGCCGCTGGTGAATGCCAGAAGGCGGGAGCAGTTCGAACGTATTAAAGCGGAAACGGCGCCGGATCTTACGGTACATCTGCTGGATGGTCAGGCGCGCGATGCCATGATCGCCAGCGATGCGGCCCTGCTGGCTTCCGGAACCGCGGCGCTGGAGTGCATGCTGGCCAAGTGTCCAATGGTGGTTGGCTATCGTATGAAGCCGTTCACTTTCTGGCTGGCGAAACGACTGGTGAAAACCGACTACGTTTCGTTGCCGAACCTGCTGGCCGGCCGCGAGCTGGTCAAAGAGCTGCTGCAGGATGAGTGCCAGCCTGCGTTGCTGGCGGATGCGCTGCGGCCGCTGCTGGCCGATGGTAAAACCAGCCATGACATGCATGACACTTTCCGCGCGCTGCATCAACAAATTCGTTGTAATGCGGATGAGCAGGCGGCGGACGCAGTACTGGAGTTAGCAAAATGATTGAGTTTGTGTATCCGCATACTCACCTGGTCGCCGGCGTAGACGAAGTCGGTCGGGGACCTCTGGTCGGAGCGGTCGTGACCGCCGCGGTGATCCTTGACCCGGCACGGCCAATTGTGGGTCTGAATGACTCCAAAAAATTAAGCGAAAAGCGTCGTCTGGCGCTGTTCGATGAAATCAAAGAGAAAGCGTTGGCCTGGAGTTTCGGCCGTGCGGAACCGCACGAAATAGACGAGCTGAATATTCTGCATGCGACCATGCTGGCGATGCAGCGCGCCGTTGCTGCTCTGCCGGTTGTGCCGGAGTTTGTGCTGATCGATGGCAACCGCTGCCCGCCGTTGCCTGTGCCTTCACAGGCGGTGGTCAAAGGCGACAGCCGGGTGGCAGAAATCAGCGCAGCGTCTATTCTGGCTAAAGTCGCGCGCGATGCGGAAATGGCTGAGCTGGACCTTGAATTTCCTCAATACGGCTTTGCGCAGCATAAAGGCTATCCTACCGCTTTCCATCTGGAAAAACTGATCGAACATGGCGCAACCGAGCATCATCGGCGTAGTTTTGGCCCGGTAAAACGCGCGCTGGGCCTTGCGTCCTGATTCTTGTGTCGAGAAATAAGTAAACCGGAATCTGAAGATGTCTGAACCACGTTTCGTCCACCTGCGGGTGCATAGCGACTATTCCATGATCGATGGGCTGGCAAAAACCGGGCCGCTGGTGAAAAAGGCGGCCTCGCTTGGCATGCCTGCGCTGGCGATCACCGATTTTACTAACCTGTGCGGACTGGTGAAGTTCTACGGAGCGGGACATGGCGCAGGCCTGAAGCCTATCGTCGGCGCGGATTTTCACGTCCAGAGCGAACTGATGGGCGATGAGTTCACCGAACTCACGGTTCTGGCGGCCAACAATGTGGGTTATCAAAACCTGACGCTGCTGATTTCACGTGCCTATCAACGCGGCTATGGCGCGCTGGGGCCGTGGATTGACCGGGACTGGCTGGCCGAACATCAGGAAGGGCTGATCCTGCTTTCCGGCGCGCGTAAAGGCGATGTTGGCGTCAGCCTGACGCGTGGCAATATGGCGCTGGTCGATCAATGTCTCTCTTTCTACCAGCAGCATTTCCCGGATCGCTACTATCTGGAGCTGATCCGCACCGGCCGCGCTGATGAAGAGGCCTATTTACACGCCGCCGTGCAGCTGGCTGAAGAACGCGGTTTACCGGTCGTGGCGACCAACGATGTGCGTTTCCTGGAAACCGGTGATTTCGATGCGCATGAGATCCGCGTCGCGATCCATGACGGCTTTACCCTGGACGATCCGAAGCGCCCGCGCAAATACTCGCCGCAGCAATATATGCGCAGCGAAGATGAAATGTGCGAGCTGTTCTCCGATATTCCGGAGGCGCTGGAAAATACCGTCGAAATCGCCAAGCGCTGCAACGTTACCGTGCGTCTTGGCGAATACTTCCTGCCGCAGTTCCCGACCGGGGATATGACGACGGAAGATTATCTGGTTAAAAAATCAAAAGAGGGCCTGGAAGAGCGTCTGGCTTTCCTGTTCCCTGATCCTGAAGAGCGGCTTAAACGCCGACCTGAATACGATGAACGACTGGATATCGAACTTCAGGTAATTAACCAGATGGGCTTCCCCGGCTACTTCCTGATCGTCATGGAGTTTATCCAGTGGTCCAAGGATAACGGCGTACCGGTAGGGCCGGGACGTGGTTCCGGCGCCGGGTCGTTAGTCGCCTACGCCTTAAAAATCACCGATCTGGATCCGCTGGAATTCGATCTGCTGTTTGAACGTTTCCTGAACCCTGAACGTGTATCGATGCCCGACTTTGACGTCGACTTCTGCATGGAGAAGCGCGATCAGGTTATCGAGCACGTGGCGGAGATGTACGGTCGCGACGCGGTATCGCAGATCATCACCTTTGGTACGATGGCAGCGAAAGCGGTTATTCGTGACGTGGGCCGCGTGCTCGGCCACCCGTACGGGTTCGTGGATCGGATCTCAAAACTGGTGCCGCCCGACCCGGGTATGACGCTGGCGAAAGCGTTTGAGGCCGAGCCGCAGCTGCCGGAGATCTACGAAGCTGACGAAGAGGTCAGAGCGCTGATCGACATGGCGCGTAAGCTGGAAGGCGTCACGCGTAACGCCGGTAAGCATGCGGGGGGCGTGGTTATCGCCCCGACCAAAATTACCGACTTCGCCCCGCTATATTGCGATGAAGCCGGTCTCCATCCGGTCACCCAGTTTGATAAGAACGACGTCGAATACGCCGGGCTGGTGAAGTTCGACTTCCTTGGCCTGCGTACGCTGACCATCATCAACTGGGCGCTGGAGATGATCAACAAGCGGCGGGCGAAACACGGCGAGCCGCCGCTGGATATCGCGGCGATCCCGCTGGACGATAAGAAAAGCTTCGATATGCTGCAACGCTCGGAAACCACCGCGGTTTTCCAGCTTGAATCGCGCGGCATGAAAGATCTGATTAAACGCCTGCAGCCCGACTGCTTCGAAGATATGATCGCGCTGGTGGCCCTGTTCCGTCCGGGGCCGCTGCAATCGGGGATGGTAGATAACTTTATCGACCGTAAACACGGCCGCGAAGAGATCTCTTACCCGGACGTGCAGTGGCAGCATGAGTGTCTGAAACCGGTGCTTGAGCCGACGTATGGCATTATCCTGTATCAGGAACAGGTCATGCAGATTGCCCAGGAGCTCTCAGGCTATACCCTCGGCGGCGCGGATATGCTGCGTCGTGCGATGGGTAAGAAAAAGCCGGAAGAGATGGCCAAGCAGCGCGGTACCTTTGAAGAAGGGGCCAGGAAAAACGGCATTGACGGCGAGCTGGCGATCAAAATCTTTGACCTGGTGGAGAAATTCGCCGGCTACGGATTTAACAAATCGCACTCGGCAGCCTATGCACTGGTCTCCTACCAGACGCTGTGGCTGAAAGCGCACTATCCGGCCGAGTTTATGGCGGCGGTGATGACCGCGGATATGGATAACACCGAAAAAGTGGTGGGGCTGGTCGACGAGTGCTGGCGGATGGGCCTGAAAATCCTGCCGCCGGATATTAACTCCGGTCTGTACCATTTCCACGTGAATGACGACGGTGAAATCGTCTATGGTATCGGCGCGATTAAAGGGGTCGGCGAAGGCCCGATCGAAGCCATTATTGAAGCGCGTAACAACGGTGGTTATTTCCGCGAGTTGTTCGATCTTTGCGCCCGCACCGATACCAAAAAGCTGAACCGCCGGGTGCTGGAAAAACTGATTATGTCCGGGGCGTTTGACCGTCTCGGGCCGCATCGCGCGGCATTAATGAATTCGCTGGGCGATGCGCTGAAGGCCGCCGATCAGCATGCGAAAGCCGAAGCGATTGGCCAGGCGGATATGTTCGGGGTGCTGGCGGAAGAGCCGGAGCAAATCGAGCAATCCTATGCCAACTGCCAGCCGTGGCCGGAGCAGGTGGTGCTGGATGGTGAAAGGGAGACCCTGGGGCTGTACCTGACGGGCCATCCTATCAACCAGTATTTGAAAGAGATTGAGCGCTATGTTGGCGGCGTGAGACTCAAAGACATGCATCCGACCGATCGTGGTAAAGTCACCACGGCGGCGGGGCTCGTTATTGCTGCGCGGGTAATGGTCACCAAGCGCGGCAATCGTATCGGTATCTGTACGTTGGATGACCGTTCCGGGCGTCTGGAGGTGATGTTATTTACCGACGCGCTGGATAAATATCAGCAATTGCTGGAAAAAGACCGCATACTTATCGTCAGCGGACAGGTCAGCTTTGATGACTTCAGCGGGGGGCTTAAAATGACCGCCCGTGAAGTCATGGACATTGACGAAGCCCGGGAAAAATATGCTCGCGGGCTTGCTATCTCGCTGACGGACAGGCAAATTGATGACCAGCTTTTAAACCGACTCCGTCAGTCTCTGGAACCCCACCGTTCGGGAACCATTCCAGTACACCTCTATTATCAGAGGGCGGATGCGCGCGCGCGGCTGCGTTTTGGCGCAACATGGCGCGTCTCTCCGAGCGATCGTTTACTCAACGATCTGCGTAGCCTTATCGGCTCGGAGCAGGTGGAACTGGAGTTTGACTAATACAGGAATACTATGAGTCTGAATTTCCTTGATTTTGAACAGCCGATTGCAGAGCTGGAAGCGAAAATCGATTCCCTGACTGCGGTAAGCCGTCAGGATGAGAAACTCGATATTAACATCGACGAAGAAGTGCATCGTCTGCGCGAAAAAAGCGTTGAACTGACGCGTAAAATCTTCGCCGATCTGGGTGCATGGCAGGTTGCTCAACTGGCACGCCACCCACGTCGCCCGTACACCCTGGATTATGTTCGCCTGGCATTCGACGAATTTGACGAACTGGCTGGCGACCGCGCTTACGCTGACGATAAAGCCATTGTTGGCGGTATTGCGCGTCTGGACGGGCGTCCGGTGATGATTATCGGCCACCAGAAAGGGCGCGAAACGAAAGAGAAGATTCGCCGCAACTTCGGGATGCCGGCGCCGGAAGGCTATCGTAAAGCGCTGCGCCTGATGGAGATGGCTGAGCGTTTCAAAATGCCGATCATCACCTTTATCGACACTCCGGGTGCGTATCCGGGCGTGGGCGCGGAAGAGCGCGGCCAGTCTGAGGCGATTGCCCGTAACCTGCGCGAAATGTCGCGTCTGAGCGTTCCGGTCATCTGTACCGTTATCGGGGAAGGTGGTTCCGGCGGCGCGCTGGCGATCGGCGTTGGCGACAAGGTCAACATGCTGCAGTACAGCACCTACTCGGTCATTTCGCCGGAAGGCTGCGCCTCCATTCTGTGGAAAAGCGCGGATAAAGCCCCGCTGGCGGCCGAAGCAATGGGGATCATCGCTCCGCGTCTGAAAGAGCTGAAGCTGATTGACTCAATTATCCCGGAACCTCTGGGCGGCGCTCATCGCAACCCGGAAGCCATTGCGGCAAGCCTGAAGGCGCAGCTGCTGGCGGATCTGGCTGACCTCGACACGCTGAGTGAAGAGGAGCTGTTAAATCGTCGCTACCAGCGTCTGATGAGCTACGGCTACGCCTGATTATTTCTCGCGTCAATATTGCCTGGGGCCGGACTTTCCGGCCCCTTTTTTATGTGCGATACGCCAGCGCGATTGATATGATGCCTGACTCAGGTCAATTCCAGGAGGAAAGCGTGAATATCATCGCCATCATGGGGCCCCACGGCGTCTACCACAAAGACGAACCGATCAAAGAGCTGGAAGCGGCCCTGCAACGGCAAGGCTTTCAGACTATCTGGCCGCAAAACAGCGCCGACCTGCTGCAGTTTATCGAACATAATCCGCGGATCTGCGGGGTCATCTTTGACTGGGATGAGTACAACGCCGATCTGTGCAGCGATATCAATCAGCTGAATGAGTATCTCCCGCTATACGCCTTCATCAACGCGCATTCGACGATGGATGTCAGCAGCCAGGATCTGCGTATGACGCTGTGGTTCTTTGAATACGCGCTTGGCCTGGCAGAAGAGATCGCCACCCGAATCGCCCAGTACACGCGCGAATACCTGGATAACATTACCCCGCCGTTTACCAAAGCCCTGTTCAACTATGTGCAGGAGGGAAAATATACCTTCTGTACGCCGGGGCATATGGGGGGAAGCGCGTACCAGAAAAGCCCGGTTGGCTGCCTGTTTTATGACTTTTTCGGTGGCAATACGCTGAAAGCCGACGTGTCGATTTCGGTCACCGAGCTGGGGTCGCTCCTCGATCACACCGGCCCGCATCTCGAAGCCGAGGAGTATATCGCCCGTGCCTTTGGTGCCGAGCAGAGCTACATGGTGACGAACGGCACCTCGACGTCGAACAAAATTGTCGGCATGTATTCGGCACCGGCGGGCAGCACGCTGCTGATTGACCGTAACTGCCATAAGTCACTGGCGCACCTGCTGATGATGAGCGATGTCGTGCCGTTGTGGCTGAAACCGACGCGTAACGCGCTGGGTATTTTGGGCGGCATACCGAAACGCGAATTTACCCGCGACAGCATTCAGCAGAAGGTTAATACCACGGGTGGCGCCGGGTGGCCGGTACATGCGGTGATTACCAACTCCACCTATGACGGGCTGCTGTATAACACCACCTGGATCAAAGAGACGCTCGATGTGCCCTCGATCCATTTTGACTCGGCCTGGGTGCCTTACACTCATTTCCATCCGATCTACCAGGGGAAAAGCGGGATGAGCGGCGATCGCATTCCGGGTAAGGTCGTCTTCGAAACACAATCAACGCACAAAATGCTGGCCGCGCTGTCGCAGGCCTCGCTTATCCACATTAAAGGCAGCTACGACGAAGAGACCTTTAATGAAGCGTTTATGATGCACACCTCGACGTCGCCGAGCTATCCGATCGTTGCTTCGATAGAAACCGCGGCGGCCATGCTGCGCGGCAATTCTGGCAAGCGTTTGATCCAACGCTCCATTGAGCGAGCGCTGGATTTCCGCAAAGAGGTCCAGCGTCTGCGCGAAGAGACTGACGGCTGGTTCTTTGATATCTGGCAGCCGGAGGATATCGAGCAGGTGCAGTGCTGGCCGGTGGCAGGCGGTGAGAACTGGCACGGTTTTAAAGATGCTGACGATAACCATATGTTCCTCGACCCGGTGAAGGTGACGATCCTGACGCCGGGAATGGATGAACAGGGCAATATGGACGATGAGGGGATCCCGGCGGCGCTGGTGGCGAAATTCCTCGATGAGCGCGGCGTGGTAGTGGAGAAAACGGGTCCCTACAACCTGCTGTTCCTGTTCAGTATTGGTATTGATAAAACCCGGGCGATGGGGTTGTTACGTGGCTTAACCGAGTTTAAGCGCGCCTACGATCTCAACCTGCGAGTGAAGAACATGCTGCCGGATCTCTACGCGGAAGATCCCGATTTTTATCGCAATATGCGTATTCAGGATCTGGCGCAGGGGATCCATCGCCTGATCCGCCAGCACCAGTTGTCGCAGCTGATGCTGAGCGCGTTTGACGTGCTGCCGGAAATGAAAATGACGCCGCATCAGGCCTGGCAGCGGCAAATCAAAGGTGAAGTCGAAACCATTGAGCTGGAAAATCTGGTCGGGCGCATTTCGGCTAATATGATTCTGCCGTACCCGCCGGGCGTACCGCTGTTGATGCCCGGAGAGATGATTACCGAAGAGAGCCGGGCGGTGCTCGATTTCCTGCTGATGCTGTGCTCGATTGGGCGCCATTATCCGGGCTTTGAAACGGATATCCACGGGGCGAAGCGCGATGACGACGGCGTCTACCGGGTACGAGTCTTAAAAAATGACTCACTGCTTGCGCCGCGCTAAGCGGCGCGAGTAACCTGGATGGCATTAACTGGAGGAGTAGACATGCTGGGTTTAAAACGGGTTCACCATATTGCTATCATCGCGACCAATTATGCGCAGAGCAAAGCCTTTTACTGCGATATTCTGGGCTTTACGTTGCAGAGCGAGTTTTATCGTGAAGAGCGCGATTCGTGGAAGGGCGATCTGGCATTGAATGGCGAGTATGTCATCGAACTGTTCTCTTTCCCGTTTCCTCCCGCCCGTCCGAGCCGTCCCGAAGCCTGTGGGCTGCGCCACCTGGCCTTTAGCGTCGATGATATTGACGCGGCGGTGGCCCATCTGGAAGCGCATGGCGTGGCCTGTGAGGGGATTCGCATCGATCCTTTTACCGGCAAACGCTTCACCTTTTTTAACGATCCCGACGGCCTGCCGCTGGAGATTTATCAGCAGTAACCCTTGCCAGAGCGCGCCCGGCCCGATAATGTGCCGGGCTATCTCCCCAGCGACACTATCAAGATGATGACGCCCGATATTGCGCAAACCCTACACCCCTATCGTCAGTTTTTGGTCGCCTTCAGCGGTGGTCTGGATTCGACGGTGCTTTTACATCAGCTGGTCTGCTGGCGTGAACGGGACCCGACGCTGCAGCTGCGGGCCATCCATATTCACCATGGCCTGAGCGCGAATGCCGATAGCTGGGTTACGCACTGCCTGCAGGTTTGCCAGCACTGGCAGGTTCCGCTGGTGGTCGAGCGCGTTACTCTCGCGGATGATGGCCTGGGCGTGGAGGCGCACGCACGGCAGGCTCGCTACCAGGCTTTCCGGATGGCGCTGCAGCCGGGAGAAGCCCTGGTGACGGCTCAGCACCTCGACGATCAGTGTGAAACCTTCCTGTTGGCGCTCAAACGCGGCAGCGGCCCAACCGGGCTGGCGGCGATGGCGGCATCCTCGGGGTTTGCCGCTACGCGACTGCTGCGCCCTCTGCTGAATACCCGTCGTGAAACGCTGCACCAGTGGGCGCTGGCTCATCAGCTTAGCTGGATTGAGGACGAGAGCAATCAGGATGATACCTACGATCGTAACTTCCTCCGTCTGCGCGTTGTTCCGCAGCTTAACGCGCG
This sequence comes from Klebsiella sp. X13, assembly GCF_003323835.1. NCBI lineage: Bacteria > Pseudomonadati > Pseudomonadota > Gammaproteobacteria > Enterobacterales > Enterobacteriaceae > Klebsiella > Klebsiella sp. X13. The sequence continues at coordinate 4,370,105 of NZ_CP030874.1, read as the reverse complement.
CTGGCCCCATTTTTCCGAGGCGGTTGCCCGTAGCGCCAGCCTGTGCGGCGAACAGGAGCAGCTGCTGGATGAACTGCTGGCGGAAGATTTGGCAAAACTGGTGGCGGATGACGGTTCGTTAGCTATCGACGCGCTGGCGTCCATGAGCGCGCCGCGCCGCGCTGCGCTGCTGCGGCGCTGGCTGGCCGGGCACTCTGCGCCGATGCCCTCGCGCGAGATGCCGGAGCGTATCTGGCGCGAAGTCGCGCTGGCGCGGGAGGATGCTTTTCCCTGCCTGCGACTTGGCGATTTTTCCGTGCGTCGTTATCAGCAGCGGCTGTGGTGGGTCAGATATCAACCTGGCCAGACGGATGTGGTGCTACCGTGGCCGGACTACCGGCGACCGCTACGGCTGCCGGAAGGTCTGGGCGAACTGACGCTGCGGTCAGGCGGACCGTTACGCGCCCCGCGTGGTGAAGAGCCGGTGACGGTGCGCTTTCGCGCCAGCGGAAATCTGCATATTGTCGGCCGTCACGGCGGCCGCAAGCTGAAGAAAATCTGGCAGGAGCTGGGCGTTGCCCCCTGGCGCCGCGATACCACACCGCTGCTGTTCTACGGTGAGACGCTGATTGCGGCGGCGGATTCGCTGTTCGTAACCTGCGAAGGGGAAGCGCGGGAAGGCGAAGGGGTAGAGATGATATGGAGGAAAACGGGCGGCTGAGCCACCCGTTTTTATTCAGGACTCGCTTACCACCACGGTACCGATTTCCGGGTGGCTGAAGCTGGCGATTTTATCCAGGCGTAGCTCGCGAATGTTTCCGCTCAGTTCCACCACCAGATACTCGATATTTTTGCGCGAGATAAGATCGCTCGCCTTCGCTTGCAGCTGCTCACCATCTTTGAGCGTCAGGACAAGCACCAGATGATGCTGGCAGGCAAGTTCGAGGTTGTCATAATCATCACAGTTGATGGGTTGATAAGTATCATTCATTGACATAATCGCTCACCAGTAAGTTTGCTGCCGCACAGGCGGCTTTTTCCCTGACTGACTCCGAAAGGGCCTCATCCGCCGCAATTTCATTCAATACTTTCAACACGCAACCCAGCGCATCTGGAATATACCCTAGGTCTCCGCTGGCTATTTCCGCATACCGCTTGCGTATTAACTCACAATATTGGTCCACATGCCCTCCTGTCAGTATTCTGACTCAACCGTGGGATGCAAGTTTAAGCCTACGAAGATACACTCTGTTTAGCAAGGTGACTATACCATAGTCATTTAAGCAATATCAGCAGGATGAAAAGAGAGCCGCCGATTGCCGGCAGCCTTTTGTCGCCAGTTTCGCTACAATGTACGCCATTTATTTCAGGAGAGTATTCATGGCGCTGAAAGCGACAATTTATAAGGCTACGGTGAACGTTGCCGATCTCGATCGCAACCAGTTTCTGGATGCCAGCCTGACGCTGGCTCAGCATCCGTCGGAAACCCAGGAGCGCATGATGCTACGCCTGCTGGCGTGGATAAAATACGCCGACGAACGTCTGCAGTTTACCCGTGGTCTCTCGTCTGATGATGAGGCGGAGCTGTGGCTGCTCAACGATCATCTCGGCGTTGACCTGTGGATTGAGCTTGGTTTGCCGGATGAGCGGCGGATTAAAAAAGCGTGTTCACGGGCGCAGGAGGTGGTGTTGTTTGCCTACAATAGCCGGGCAGCGGAAATCTGGTGGCAGCAGAACAAGAGCAAAATGGCGCAGTTTAGCAAACTGACGGTCTGGTATCTGGATGATGAGCAGCTCGCCCGGCTTAGCGCTTTTGCCGATCGTTCAATGGTGCTACAGGCCACTTTACAGGACGGCGGAATCTGGCTATCTGACGCTAAGAATAATCTGGAAATTCATTTAACGGCGTGGCAGCCGTCGGCATGATTACGATTAGCCGCAGCGTGGTTATTCCGGATGAAGAGATAACGTTGTCCGGGATACGCGCGCAGGGCGCGGGCGGTCAGCACGTGAATAAAGCGTCTACCGCCATCCATCTGCGCTTTGACATAAAAGCATCCAGCCTGCCTGAGTATTATAAAGAACGATTGCTGGCTGCCAGTCACCACTTAATTTCTGCCGATGGTGTGGTTATCATTAAGGCTCAGGAATATCGCAGCCAGGAAATGAATCGTGAAGCGGCCATTTCCCGTCTGGTTGCGTTAATAAAAGAATTAACCGCAGTGCAAAAAAGTCGCCGTGAGACCCGGCCGACCCGGGCGTCAAAAGAGCGTCGTCTTGCCTCGAAGGCGCAAAAGTCCTCTGTCAAAGCACTGCGTGGGAAAGTTCGTCAGTAGGCGGCATGGCGAACGGGTGGAATGGATTATAAGGAATTAACAGTGAAGAAAATCGTACTCTCTGTTGCCGTAGCGTGTTCGCTCTTTGCGCTATTTGGCTGCAACCATCGTTCGGATGTCGAGATGTTACAGCCGGCGCCGATGGAAGAACTGAAGCCGATGCAGCAAAGCTGGCGTGGTATTTTGCCCTGCGCCGATTGTGAAGGGATTGAAACCTCGCTGTTCCTCGAAAAGGATGGCAGCTGGGTAATGAACGAACGTTACCAGGGCGTCAGCCGTGAGCCGTCATCGTTCGCCTCGTACGGGACCTGGGCGCGGACCGCCGATAAGCTGGTCCTGACCGACAGCAAAGGTGAGAAGTCCTACTATCGCGCGAAGGGGGAAACCCTGGAAATGCTCGATCGGGAAGGTAACCCCATTGAGTCAACGCTCAACTACACCCTGAAATCGGTTAAAGCCAGTCTGCCGACGACGCCGATGACCATGCGCGGGATGTATTTCTATATGGCGGATGCGGCCACCTTCACCGACTGCGCGACCGGTAAGCGGATCGCGGTGGCTAATAATGCCCAGCTTGAGCGCGATTATGCCGCCGCTCGCGGGACGCAAACGCGCCCGGTGCTGCTGGTGGTAGAAGGGCACTTTACGCTGGAAGCCAACCCCGATAGCGGGGAGATGGTGAAAACGCTGATGGCGGATAAAGATATTAAATTCGTGCCGGGCAAAGACTGTAGCCAGTAAGCCGTTTTCTCGCGAACGCGGCAAACAAAGGCCGCGGCGAACCTGGTTGCCAACATAAAAAAGGCCCCGCATCTGCGGGGCCTTTTTACGTTTAGCGGTGGGTTCAGCCTTTGATTGCGTTAACCAGGTAATTCACGATATCGCCGGTTTTGATCAGCTGCTTCTCGCCGTTGCGACGATATTTATATTCGATATCGTCATTGTCGAGGTTGCGATCGCCGAGCACGATGGTATGCGGAATACCAATCAGCTCCATATCGGCAAACATCACGCCCGGACGCTCTTTACGGTCATCCATCAGCACTTCGATACCCTGGGCGCGCAGCTCGCTATACAGCTTCTCAGCCAGCTCCTGCACGCGGTAGGATTTGTGCATGTTCATCGGCAGGATGGCGACCTGGAAAGGCGCAATCGCGTCTGGCCAGATAATACCGCGGTCGTCATGGTTCTGCTCAATGGCCGCAGCCACCACGCGGGTTACCCCGATGCCGTAGCAGCCCATCGTCAGCACCTGGTTACGGCCGTCTTCACCTTGTACCGAAGCGTTCATCGCCTGGGAGTACTTGGTTCCCAGCTGGAAGATGTGACCCACTTCGATGCCACGTTTAATCAGCAGCGTACCCTGACCATCCGGGCTCGGATCGCCGGCGACAACGTTACGGATATCGGCGACTTCCGGGGTCGCCACATCGCGATCCCAGTTAATGCCGAAGTAGTGTTTACCATCGATATTGGCGCCGGCAGCGAAATCGCTCATTGCCGCCACGGTACGGTCGATAACCACCGGAATCGGCATATTCACCGGTCCCAGAGAACCCGGACCTGCGTTAACGATAGCGCGAATTTCTGCTTCAGTGGCGAAGGTCAGCGGGCTGGCAACCTGCGCCAGTTTTTCTGCTTTCACTTCGTTCAGCTCGTGGTCGCCGCGCACCAGCAGGGCAACCAGCGGGTAGCTGCTACCTTCAACGGCTTTAACCAGCAGCGTTTTGACGGTCTTCTCAACCGGCAGGTTGAACTGCTCGACCAGCTCAGCGATGGTTTTCGCATTCGGCGTATCGACCAGGGTCATCTCCTGAGTTGCCGCCGCACGCGGCGCTTTCGGCGCAACGGCTTCAGCAAACTCAATGTTGGCCGCGAAGTCAGAGCTGTCAGAGAAGATCACGTCATCTTCGCCGCTCTGCGCCAGAACCTGGAACTCATGAGACGCGCTACCGCCGATTGAGCCGGTGTCAGCCTGTACCGCGCGGAAATCAAGACCCATGCGGGTGAAGATTTTGCTGTAGGCGGCATACATCGCATCGTAGGTCTCTTGCAGCGATTCCTGAGAGGTATGGAAAGAGTAGGCATCTTTCATCAGGAACTCACGAGAACGCATTACGCCAAAGCGCGGGCGAACTTCGTCACGGAACTTGGTCTGAATCTGGAAGAAGTTCAGCGGCAGCTGCTTATAAGAGTTCAGCTCGTTACGGATCAGGTCGGTAATGACCTCTTCATGCGTCGGACCGAGAACAAACGGACGTTCGCCACGATCAACAAAACGCAGCAGTTCCGGCCCATACTGCTCCCAGCGACCGCTCTCCTGCCACAGGTCCGCTGGCTGAACTACCGGCATGGACACCTCGATGGCACCGGCGTTGTTCATCTCCTCACGCACGATGTTTTCGACTTTTTTCAGGACGCGCAGGCCGGTCGGCAGCCAGGTATACAACCCGGAGGCCAGCTTGCGGATCATCCCGGCGCGCAGCATCAACTGATGGCTGATGACTTCGGCGTCGGCAGGTGTCTCCTTTTGAGTGGAGAGCAGGTATTGGCTAGTACGCATGTTGTTACGGTTCCATTTGGACGATCGGAACAGGCTGGGGGACCAGCCTGAAACAAAAAAAGTGGTTTAGTTTACCAGTGTGGCAAAGATGCCAAAAGAGAGGAAAATAAAATTAGCGCGGTTCAAGGGAAAAGACTTCAAAACCGGACGGAATCACGCGCCAGCGTACGTTAAAATCGAGCAGCCAGACGGCATAGGTTTTTCCCGCTTCTTCCTCTTTACGATAGGCCGGCCGCGGATCCTGCGCCAGCACCTCGCAGATAAACGCTTTAAGGTGCGGATAGCGCTTTTCCAGGGCGAAGAGCTGCGCCTGCGTTTCAGGGGTAAAGCTGACCGTCATCTCCGCCTGCGGCGCCTGCTGGGCGTAGCTGGCGCTGGCATCCGGCAGGGCTTCGGCAAACGGCAGGTAAGGCTTGATATCGACGACCGGCGTACCGTCAACCAGATCCAGACTGCCAAGCTGAAGGATGACCTGATCTTTATGACAGCGAACGCCTTTCAGTTCAACCAGCGACATCCCGATGGGATTCGGGCGAAACGTTGAACGCGTGGCGAACACGCCCATGCGCGCGTTGCCGCCGAGGCGGGGAGGGCGCACGGTGGGGCGCCAGCCGCCTTCCATCGTCTGATGGAAAACAAACAGCACCCACAGATGACTGAATGCTTCCAGGCCGCGGACGGCATCAGCCTGGTTATAAGGTGGCAGCAGATGCAATTCGCCGCCGCCATGTTTGACCAGGCCTGGCTGGCGCGGGACGGCAAATTTTTCTTTATATGGCGAGCGGATAACGCCTATCTGCGCAAACTGAAAAGCACTCATTGCGCCGAGACGTTAAGCGCTGAACCCAGGCAAACGGCCTGGCGATAGCATCCTGGTGTGCCGCTGGTGACTTCACAGCTGTGCAGAAGGACCGCGTTGGCTTTCATTTTAGCTGCGTTGATTTGCAGGCGCTTGCGGGCGGTTGGGATATTGGGCGGCGAGTCCTGATTGCTGGCCTGGCATGATTCGCCGGTCACTTCACCAAGATCGCGGAATGGCTTCCCGACCAGTGCGGAGGCATCGGTATAAATTCTTACCGGCGCCGGACGTACTGCTTTCGGTTTGGCAGGCTCCGTTTTGGCCGGTGCGGTTGCGGTGCTTTGTACAGGTTCGACGGGAGATCTGCTTAGCATAGAACAGCCGCTTAACATGAGTGCTAACAAACAGACCGGTAAAGCACGCATAGTATTTCCTCAATAAATGATCAAACAGGGCGCTATTGAATCAGGTGCTTGCATAAATGACAAGACGGGCATAAAGCCCGTCCTGAATGATATTACGGTGAAAAGAGATTACCAGCCTTTCACTGCACCGCCGTTAAAGATTTTGTTAGCGGCTTCGTAAACTTCATCGCTCTGGTAAGCCTGAACAAATTTCTTAACATTTTCCGCATCTTTGTTGTCTTCGCGAGCAACAATCAGGTTCACGTACGGAGAATCCTTACCTTCTACGAAAATACCATCTTTGGCCGGAGTCAGGCCGATCTGGCTGGCGTAGGTGGTGTTGATAACCGCCAGCGCAATCTGTGCATCGTCGAGGGAGCGCGGCAGCTGCGGTGCTTCCAGCTCAACAATCTTCAGGTTTTTCGGGTTTTCAATGATATCCAGGGAAGTCGGCAGCAGACCAACGCCTTCTTTCAGTTTGATCAGGCCCACCTGTTGCAGCAGCAGCAGGGAACGACCGAGGTTGGTCGGATCGTTAGGAATGGCAATCTGGGAGCCCGGCTGTAGCTCATCCAGTGATTTGATTTTTTTGGAATAACCGGCAATCGGATAGACAAAGGAGTTGCCCACGGCAACCAGTTTGTAGCCACGGTCTTTAATTTGCTGATCGAGGTACGGTTTATGCTGGAAGGCGTTAACGTCGATATCGCCTTTGCTCAATGCTTCGTTCGGCAGAACGTAATCGTTGAAGGTCACCAGCTCAACGTCGAGACCGTATTTCTCTTTCGCCACTTTTTGTGCCACTTCGGCAACCTGCTGCTCGGCACCAACGATGACGCCGACTTTAATATGGTTCGGATCTTTTTCATCCTGGCCACAACCCACCAGAGCCAGAGAACCGATTAATGCGCCGACTGCCGCAAAGGTTTTGAAATTAAAGGCCATGTTATTTCCTTTCTGTCAGAGTCTGTGTGTACACGAGTCATTGGGCCGCACGGAGACGACCCGAATGAGGAGGTGTAGATAATGTTATTTGTGAGTTACAGCCCGGACGATACGATCGCCAGAGAATTGGATTAAATAAACCAGAATAACCAGTAATACCAGCACGGTATTCATTACCGTCGCGTTGTAGCCGATATAGCCGTACTGATAGCCAATCTGCCCCAGACCGCCGGCACCTACCGCCCCGCCCATCGCGGAGTAGCCGACCAGCGTAATGAGGGTGATGGTTGCAGCGTTTACCAGACCCGGCAGTGCTTCAGGCAGCAGCACCTTACGCACGATCTGCATCGGCGTGGCGCCCATCGCACGGGATGCCTCGATAAGCCCGGTCGGAATTTCCAGCAGCGCATTTTCCACCATACGGGCGATAAACGGCGCCGCGCCAACCGTCAGCGGCACAATGGCGGCCTGCAGCCCAATGGACGTACCGACAATCACGCGAGTAAACGGAATCATCCACACCAGCAGGATAATGAAAGGGATGGAACGGAAAATGTTAACCAGCGCGGACAGCGTCCGGTACAGTTTTGCGTTGGCAACAATCTGTCCCGGGCGGGTGACGTACAGCAGCACCCCCACCGGCAGGCCGATGACGAAACCGAAAAAGCCGGAGACGAACGTCATGGCCAGCGTTTCCCACACGCCGCGCAACAGCAGCCAAATCATTGCCTCAGACATATCCCAGTACCTCTACTTTTACATGGTGTTCCTGCAACCAGGCGATGGCCGCCTGGGTATCTTCCTGCGTGCCGTGCATCTCGGTCAGCATAATGCCGAACTTCACGCCGCCGGCGTAATCCATCTGCGCGCTAATAATGTTGTTATTCACATTAAAGCGGCGGGCGGTTTCAGAGAGCAGCGGAGCGTCGACGGAATGGCCGGTGAACTCCATGCGCAGCATAGGAACGCTATCGGGTAGCGCGGTCGGCTTCAGGCGAGCCTGGTAGTCTTCCGGAATATCCAGATGCAGCGTGGATTGAATAAACTGCTGGGCCAGCGGAGTTTTCGGATGAGAGAAGACTTCACTCACCGTATCCTGTTCGATCAACTGGCCATTGCTGATAACCGCGACGCAATCACAGATGCGTTTGACGACATCCATCTCGTGGGTAATCAGCAGAATCGTCAGGCCCAGGCGACGGTTGATATCTTTCAGCAGTTCCAGAATGGAGCGCGTGGTTGCCGGGTCCAGGGCGCTGGTGGCTTCGTCACACAGCAGTACCTTCGGGTTGCTTGCCAGCGCGCGAGCAATAGCCACACGCTGTTTCTGACCGCCGGAGAGGTTTGCCGGGTAACTGTCATGTTTATCGGCAAGACCGACCAGATCCAGCAGTTCGGTCACGCGGCGCTTAATTTCCGCCTGTGGGGTATTATCCAGCTCCAGAGGGAGCGCTACGTTGCCGAAGACGGTGCGCGAGGCCAGCAGGTTAAAGTGCTGGAAAATCATGCCAATCTGGCGACGTGCGCGGGTCAGCTCTTTTTCAGACAGCGCGGTCAGCTCCTGACCGTCAACCAGGACACTGCCTTCGGTCGGACGTTCCAGTAGGTTAACGCAGCGAATCAGCGTGCTTTTACCGGCGCCGGATGCACCGATCACGCCATAAATTTGTCCGGCAGGGACATGCAGGCTGACATTGTCCAGAGCCTGTATGGTGCGATTCCCCTGCAGGAACACTTTGGTGATATTCGAAAGTTTAATCATCAGTTATTTATTATCGTTTAGCCGTTTGCCGTGGCATTTTCTTCTGCCGTGTCCAGGCGATGCCTGTCAATGAAATGGATGTTAAGGCATCCAGACGTCTAAATCAATCAGCCTCTGTATAATGAGCACTTTCTTGCCTGCAGAAACATGCGATACTAATCAGACTAGCCTTTATCAGGAGCAAACCGGTGGCAAAGTCAGTACCCGCAATTTTTCTCGACCGTGACGGCACGATTAATGTCGATCATGGCTATGTCCACGAAATCGACAACTTTGAATTTATCGATGGCGTCATTGACGCGATGCGTCAGTTAAAGGAGATGGGATTCGCCCTGGTGGTGGTCACCAATCAATCCGGCATCGCGCGCGGTAAGTTCACGGAAGCGCAGTTTGAAACGCTGACCGAATGGATGGACTGGTCTCTGGCCGATCGCGGTATCGACCTGGACGGTATCTATTACTGCCCGCACCACCCGCAGGGGACGGTTGAAGAGTTCCGTCAGACCTGTGATTGCCGTAAGCCGCACCCGGGGATGCTGATCTCGGCGCGCGACTATCTTCATATAGATATGGCTGCTTCTTATATGGTTGGCGATAAAGTGGAAGATATGCAGGCCGCCGCCGCCGCATCTATTGGGACTAAAGTCCTGGTTCGTACCGGTAAGCCGGTCACGCCGGAAGCGGAAAATGCCGCAGACTGGGTGCTGAATAGCCTGGCAGACCTGCCGGAAGCCATCAAAAAGCAGCAAAAATAGGCGTTAAGTACAAAAGATGAGCGGTTGAAATAAAAATGTATTTTTCCGCTTGTCATTCCCGTTCGGCTCCCTATAATGCGCCTCCATCGACACGGAACAACGGCAAACAAGCCGCCGGGTTGAAAGAGAAAACTTCTGAAAAATGAGGTTGACTCTGAAAGAGGAAAGCGTAATATACGCCACCTCGCGACAGAGCGCTCAGCGCCGTCGCACTGCTCTTTAACAATTTATCAGACAATCTGTGTGGGCACTCAAAGTGACATGGATTCTTAACGTCCTCGGACGAAAAATGAATACCAAGTCTCTGAGTGAACATACGTAATTCATTACGAAGTTTAATTCACGAGCATCAAACTTAAATTGAAGAGTTTGATCATGGCTCAGATTGAACGCTGGCGGCAGGCCTAACACATGCAAGTCGAGCGGTAGCACAGAGAGCTTGCTCTCGGGTGACGAGCGGCGGACGGGTGAGTAATGTCTGGGAAACTGCCTGATGGAGGGGGATAACTACTGGAAACGGTAGCTAATACCGCATAACGTCGCAAGACCAAAGTGGGGGACCTTCGGGCCTCATGCCATCAGATGTGCCCAGATGGGATTAGCTAGTAGGTGGGGTAATGGCTCACCTAGGCGACGATCCCTAGCTGGTCTGAGAGGATGACCAGCCACACTGGAACTGAGACACGGTCCAGACTCCTACGGGAGGCAGCAGTGGGGAATATTGCACAATGGGCGCAAGCCTGATGCAGCCATGCCGCGTGTATGAAGAAGGCCTTCGGGTTGTAAAGTACTTTCAGCGAGGAGGAAGGCATTAAGGTTAATAACCTTAGTGATTGACGTTACTCGCAGAAGAAGCACCGGCTAACTCCGTGCCAGCAGCCGCGGTAATACGGAGGGTGCAAGCGTTAATCGGAATTACTGGGCGTAAAGCGCACGCAGGCGGTCTGTTAAGTCAGATGTGAAATCCCCGGGCTCAACCTGGGAACTGCATTTGAAACTGGCAGGCTTGAGTCTTGTAGAGGGGGGTAGAATTCCAGGTGTAGCGGTGAAATGCGTAGAGATCTGGAGGAATACCGGTGGCGAAGGCGGCCCCCTGGACAAAGACTGACGCTCAGGTGCGAAAGCGTGGGGAGCAAACAGGATTAGATACCCTGGTAGTCCACGCTGTAAACGATGTCGACTTGGAGGTTGTTCCCTTGAGGAGTGGCTTCCGGAGCTAACGCGTTAAGTCGACCGCCTGGGGAGTACGGCCGCAAGGTTAAAACTCAAATGAATTGACGGGGGCCCGCACAAGCGGTGGAGCATGTGGTTTAATTCGATGCAACGCGAAGAACCTTACCTACTCTTGACATCCAGAGAACTTAGCAGAGATGCTTTGGTGCCTTCGGGAACTCTGAGACAGGTGCTGCATGGCTGTCGTCAGCTCGTGTTGTGAAATGTTGGGTTAAGTCCCGCAACGAGCGCAACCCTTATCCTTTGTTGCCAGCGGTTCGGCCGGGAACTCAAAGGAGACTGCCAGTGATAAACTGGAGGAAGGTGGGGATGACGTCAAGTCATCATGGCCCTTACGAGTAGGGCTACACACGTGCTACAATGGCATATACAAAGAGAAGCGACCTCGCGAGAGCAAGCGGACCTCATAAAGTATGTCGTAGTCCGGATTGGAGTCTGCAACTCGACTCCATGAAGTCGGAATCGCTAGTAATCGTAGATCAGAATGCTACGGTGAATACGTTCCCGGGCCTTGTACACACCGCCCGTCACACCATGGGAGTGGGTTGCAAAAGAAGTAGGTAGCTTAACCTTCGGGAGGGCGCTTACCACTTTGTGATTCATGACTGGGGTGAAGTCGTAACAAGGTAACCGTAGGGGAACCTGCGGTTGGATCACCTCCTTACCTGAAAGAACCTGCCTTTGTAGTGCTCACACAGATTGTCTGATGAAAAATAAGCAGTAAAAAATCTCTGCAGGCTTGTAGCTCAGGTGGTTAGAGCGCACCCCTGATAAGGGTGAGGTCGGTGGTTCAAGTCCACTCAGGCCTACCAAATTCATCCTGAATACTGCGTTGTGAAACGACTCGCATACTTCAGTATGCTTCGTCCTTCCACGCCTTGTCTCAGTCTGAATTACCGGTACAAGAGATTTAGCATTACGATGGGGCTATAGCTCAGCTGGGAGAGCGCCTGCCTTGCACGCAGGAGGTCTGCGGTTCGATCCCGCATAGCTCCACCATCCTTTACTGCTGCACAACAAGAAAACTTCAGAGTGTACCTGAAAAGGTATACTGCGAAGTTTTGCTCTTTAAAAATCTGGATCAAGCTGAAAATTGAAACGACACACTGTTTCCTTTCTCCGTAATAAGAGAGGAAAAAGCGGTGTGTTCGAGTCTCTCAAATTTTCGCAACGCGGACTGTTTTACGAAACAGCTTCGGGTTGTGAGGTTAAGCGACTAAGCGTACACGGTGGATGCCCTGGCAGTCAGAGGCGATGAAGGACGTGCTAATCTGCGATAAGCGTCGGTAAGGTGATATGAACCGTTATAACCGGCGATTTCCGAATGGGGAAACCCAGTGTGTTTCGACACACTATCGTTAAGTGAATACATAGCTTAACGAAGCGAACCGGGGGAACTGAAACATCTAAGTACCCCGAGGAAAAGAAATCAACCGAGATTCCCCCAGTAGCGGCGAGCGAACGGGGAGGAGCCCAGAGTCTGAATCAGCGCGTGTGTTAGTGGAACGGTCTGGAAAGTCCGGCGGTACAGGGTGATAGCCCCGTACACTAAAATGCACACGTTGTGAACTCGAAGAGTAGGGCGGGACACGTGGTATCCTGTCTGAATATGGGGGGACCATCCTCCAAGGCTAAATACTCCTGACTGACCGATAGTGAACCAGTACCGTGAGGGAAAGGCGAAAAGAACCCCGGCGAGGGGAGTGAAAAAGAACCTGAAACCGTGTACGTACAAGCAGTGGGAGCCTACTTGTTAGGTGACTGCGTACCTTTTGTATAATGGGTCAGCGACTTATATTCTGTAGCAAGGTTAACCGTATAGGGGAGCCGCAGGGAAACCGAGTCTTAACTGGGCGTTAAGTTGCAGGGTATAGACCCGAAACCCGGTGATCTAGCCATGGGCAGGTTGAAGGTTGGGTAACACTAACTGGAGGACCGAACCGACTAATGTTGAAAAATTAGCGGATGACTTGTGGCTGGGGGTGAAAGGCCAATCAAACCGGGAGATAGCTGGTTCTCCCCGAAAGCTATTTAGGTAGCGCCTCGTGAATTCATCTTCGGGGGTAGAGCACTGTTTCGGCTAGGGGGTCATCCCGACTTACCAACCCGATGCAAACTACGAATACCGAAGAATGTTATCACGGGAGACACACGGCGGGTGCTAACGTCCGTCGTGAAGAGGGAAACAACCCAGACCGCCAGCTAAGGTCCCAAAGTCATGGTTAAGTGGGAAACGATGTGGGAAGGCACAGACAGCCAGGATGTTGGCTTAGAAGCAGCCATCATTTAAAGAAAGCGTAATAGCTCACTGGTCGAGTCGGCCTGCGCGGAAGATGTAACGGGGCTAAACCATGCACCGAAGCTGCGGCAGCGACACTATGTGTTGTTGGGTAGGGGAGCGTTCTGTAAGCCGTTGAAGGTGGCCTGTGAGGGTTGCTGGAGGTATCAGAAGTGCGAATGCTGACATAAGTAACGATAAAGCGGGTGAAAAGCCCGCTCGCCGGAAGACCAAGGGTTCCTGTCCAACGTTAATCGGGGCAGGGTGAGTCGACCCCTAAGGCGAGGCCGAAAGGCGTAGTCGATGGGAAACAGGTTAATATTCCTGTACTCGGTGTTACTGCGAAGGGGGGACGGAGAAGGCTATGTTAGCCGGGCGACGGTTGTCCCGGTTTAAGCATGTAGGCGGGAAGTTTAGGTAAATCCGGACTTCTGTTAACGCTGAGGTGTGATGACGAGGCACTACGGTGCTGAAGTAACAAATGCCCTGCTTCCAGGAAAAGCCTCTAAGCATCAGGTAACAACGAATCGTACCCCAAACCGACACAGGTGGTCAGGTAGAGAATACCAAGGCGCTTGAGAGAACTCGGGTGAAGGAACTAGGCAAAATGGTGCCGTAACTTCGGGAGAAGGCACGCTGATGGTAGGTGAAGCGACTTGCTCGTGGAGCTGAAATCAGTCGAAGATACCAGCTGGCTGCAACTGTTTATTAAAAACACAGCACTGTGCAAACACGAAAGTGGACGTATACGGTGTGACGCCTGCCCGGTGCCGGAAGGTTAATTGATGGGGTTATCCGTAAGGAGAAGCTCTTGATCGAAGCCCCGGTAAACGGCGGCCGTAACTATAACGGTCCTAAGGTAGCGAAATTCCTTGTCGGGTAAGTTCCGACCTGCACGAATGGCGTAATGATGGCCAGGCTGTCTCCACCCGAGACTCAGTGAAATTGAACTCGCTGTGAAGATGCAGTGTACCCGCGGCAAGACGGAAAGACCCCGTGAACCTTTACTATAGCTTGACACTGAACATTGAGCCTTGATGTGTAGGATAGGTGGGAGGCTTTGAAGCGTGGACGCCAGTCTGCGTGGAGCCAACCTTGAAATACCACCCTTTAATGTTTGATGTTCTAACGTAGACCCGTGATCCGGGTTGCGGACAGTGTCTGGTGGGTAGTTTGACTGGGGCGGTCTCCTCCCAAAGAGTAACGGAGGAGCACGAAGGTTAGCTAATCCTGGTCGGACATCAGGAGGTTAGTGCAATGGCATAAGCTAGCTTGACTGCGAGCGTGACGGCGCGAGCAGGTGCGAAAGCAGGTCATAGTGATCCGGTGGTTCTGAATGGAAGGGCCATCGCTCAACGGATAAAAGGTACTCCGGGGATAACAGGCTGATACCGCCCAAGAGTTCATATCGACGGCGGTGTTTGGCACCTCGATGTCGGCTCATCACATCCTGGGGCTGAAGTAGGTCCCAAGGGTATGGCTGTTCGCCATTTAAAGTGGTACGCGAGCTGGGTTTAGAACGTCGTGAGACAGTTCGGTCCCTATCTGCCGTGGGCGCTGGAGAATTGAGGGGGGCTGCTCCTAGTACGAGAGGACCGGAGTGGACGCATCACTGGTGTTCGGGTTGTCATGCCAATGGCATTGCCCGGTAGCTAAATGCGGAAAAGATAAGTGCTGAAAGCATCTAAGCACGAAACTTGCCCCGAGATGAGTTCTCCCTGACTCCTTGAGAGTCCTGAAGGAACGTTGAAGACGACGACGTTGATAGGTCGGGTGTGTAAGCGTAGCGATACGTTGAGCTAACCGATACTAATGAACCGTGAGGCTTAACCTTACAACGCCGAAGCTGTTTTGGCGAAGAGACGAATGTTCAGCTTGATTACAGATTCATCATCACGCAGAAATGTGGGGTGAAACAGAATTTGCCTGGCGGCGATAGCGCGGTGGTCCCACCTGACCCCATGCCGAACTCAGAAGTGAAACGCCGTAGCGCCGATGGTAGTGTGGGGTCTCCCCATGTGAGAGTAGGGAACTGCCAGGCATCAAATTACGCAGTAAACTGATGTAAAAATCAGTAGTTGTAGAAAAATTCGGTGGAGCGGTAGTTCAGTCGGTTAGAATACCTGCCTGTCACGCAGGGGGTCGCGGGTTCGAGTCCCGTCCGTTCCGCCACTTATTAAAAGCCCTGAGCATTTGCTCAGGGCTTTTTCTTTTTCCGTCGTACTATTGTTGCTGTTTCAGCAAAAATCCTCTGCATTTATCGATCTTTTTCCCCTCTATCGCCTCAGTCATAATCATTCTCAATGAGTTAACACTAAGTAAAAAAAGAGGAATTTTATGGCAATCCCTGCATTTGGTCTTGGAACCTTCCGCCTGAAAGATGACGTTGTCATCGCATCAGTGAAAACGGCGCTGGAACTGGGCTACCGTACGATAGATACCGCCCAGATCTATGATAATGAAGCGGCCGTTGGCCAGGCTATCGCCGAAAGCGGCGTGGCGCGTGATGAGCTGTTTATCACCACCAAAATATGGATTGAAAACCTGAGCCCGGAAAAGCTTATCGCCAGTCTTGAAGAGAGCCTGCAGAAGCTGCGTACAGATTATGTCGATCTGACGCTGATCCACTGGCCGTCGCCGAACGATACCGTTGCCGTCGAAGCATTTATGCCGGCGCTGCTGGAAGCGAAAAAGCAGGGGCTGACCCGCCAGATTGGTATCTCTAACTTCACCATCCCGCTAATGGAACGTGCGATTGCCGCCGTCGGTGCAGAAAATATCGCGACCAATCAGATTGAGCTCTCTCCGTACCTGCAAAACCGTAAAGTGGTGGAGTGGGCTGTGGAACACGGTATCCATATCACCTCTTACATGACGCTGGCTTATGGTAAGGCGCTGCAAGATGAAGTGATTGCGGGCATTGCGGCGAAACACAATGCGACGCCGGCACAGGTGATTCTGGCCTGGGCTTTGGGGGAAGGCTACGCGGTGATTCCTTCTTCAACGAAGCGTGAAAACCTGGCGAGCAACCTGAAAGCTCAGGATCTTCAGCTGGATGAGGAGGATCGCAAAGCGATCGCCGCGCTGGATTGCAACGATCGTCTGGTGAGCCCGGAAGGCCTGGCGCCTGAGTGGGATTGATCGTCTGAATCAGTACAGTGCCTGGCCGAGTGCGCGAAAAGAGGGGTCGGGAACGCGCGTATCACAGCTCCTGCGGGAGCTGTTTTACGTGCTCGCTAAGAAAGTCGATAAATGCCCGGATGCGCGTGCTAACGGCTCTGTCACTGTAGTAAACCGCGCTGAACGGCATTTCAACCGGCAGGCGTTTCTCGGCCAGCAGTTCAACAAACTCCCCGCGCACAATTTCCTGGTTGACCATATAATCGGACAGACAGGCAATACCATTCCCCGCCAGACATAGCTGCTTAAGGGTTTCCCCGCTGTTCGACGAGATCTCACAATTCACTTCCAGCAGTTGGCCATCGCAGCAGGAGACAGGCCAGGTATTCAACGAGACTGGCTCGGTAAAGCCCAGGCACAGGTGATCTTTCAGGTCAGCGACATTTTTCGGCGTACCGTGGCGAGCCAGATAGTCCGGGGAGGCGATAATTTTGCGGTAGCTGTTAAACAGCGGCCGGGCGCGAAGGCTGGAATCTGTTAACGTGCCGGCGCGGATCGCGACGTCGACCTTACGCTCAATCAGGTTAATGAAGGTTTCTGATGACACCAGCGACAGGGTCATTTCCGGATAACGCTCGCGGAAAGGTTTCACCAGCGGCATCAGGAAATGCAACATCACCGGCGTAGCGGCATCAACGCGTAGCAATCCCCTCGGCGTCGTCCGGGTCTCCAGAAGCTCATTCTCCGCCGCCGCCATCTCCTGCAGAACAATCTGCATGCGACGAAAATAGCGCTCTCCCTCTTCAGTCAGGTTGAGCTGACGGGTTGTGCGGTTCAGCAGGCTGACGCCAAGTTTTGATTCCAGCTTCTTTACCGCCCGACTGACGGCGGAGTTAGCCTGCCCCAGCTGTTCGGCCGCCCGGCTAAAGCTCCCGCTTTCAACGACGGCGATAAAGATGGCTATCTCTTCTGAAGTGGCTCTCATTATTGCACCTGTAGCAAAATTCTATTGAGACTTTGATAGTTTTTGTTATTTAAACACCGCTTCATACTACGTGTCATCTTAATCCTGATGATATGGAGTAAATTATGCCACTGGCGCTACTTGCCTTAACAATCGGTGCCTTTGCTATTGGTACCACGGAATTTGTGATTGTGGGGCTGGTCCCCACGATTGCGGAACAACTGGCGATCTCGTTGCCTTCTGCTGGCCTGTTGGTTTCTATCTACGCACTGGGGGTCGCCATCGGGGCGCCGGTGCTGACCGCATTAACCGGACGTATGCCGCGTAAACAGCTGCTTCTGGCGCTGATGGTGCTCTTTACCGCCGGTAACCTGCTGGCCTGGCAGGCTCCTGGCTATGCGACGCTGGTCTTTGCACGCCTGCTGACGGGCCTGGCACACGGTGTGTTTTTCTCAATTGGCTCAACTATCGCGACGAGCCTGGTACCGAAAGAGAAAGCCGCTTCGGCCATCGCCATTATGTTTGGTGGCTTAACGGTCGCCCTGGTGACCGGTGTGCCGATCGGGACCTTTATCGGTCAGCATTTTGGCTGGCGAGAAACCTTTCTCGCCGTCTCCATTCTCGGCGTCATTGCACTGGTGAGCAGTCTGATTTTGGTACCGAACAACATCCCAGGCCGCGCCAGCGCAAGCCTGCGCGATCAGATAAAAGTCCTCACCCATCCGCGCCTGTTGATGATTTATGCCATCACCGCATTGGGATATGGCGGGGTCTTCACCGCGTTTACTTTCCTGGCCCCCATGATGCAGGAGCTGGCCGGATTTAGTCCATCAACGGTGAGCTGGATTCTGTTGGGCTATGGTATCTCGGTGGCCATTGGCAACGTCTGGGGCGGAAAACTGGCCGATAAGCATGGGGCCGTTGCGGCACTGAAATTTATCTTTGCCGCCCTGGTCGTCCTGCTGCTGGTGTTCCAGTTTACCGCCAGTATCCAGTATGCTGCGCTGGCAACGGTGCTGGTGATGGGGATTTTTGCCTTCGGTAACGTGCCGGGGCTGCAGGTTTACGTAGTGCAAAAAGCCGAGCAGTATACGCCGGGTGCGGTTGACGTGGCCTCCGGCCTGAATATCGCCGCATTCAACGTTGGCATAGCGTTAGGTTCCGTTATCGGTGGGCAAACGGTGGAGCGCTATGGTCTGGCCGAGACGCCGTGGATAGGGGCCATCATTGTCTTCGCCGCGCTGCTGCTGGTAGTGCGCAGTGGGCGTCTTGATAAGTACCGACCGGCAAAGACGGTGAACGTCGAAGGATAAAGGTTTCTCGCGAATTGCATTGAAAGTACCCGTGAAAGTCCCTATAACAGAAGAACCAGCCGCAGTCAGGCTGGTTTCCTGTTATCGAGGTTTGATGCCCAAATTGCGAAAGAACACTTATGCTATGCGCTACGTTGCCGGACAGCCCGCGGAGAGAATTTTGCCTCCGGGGTCATTCGCAAGCGTGGGCCAGGCATTTCCTGCCGGCGTGCCATTAAGCACAGATGAAAAGATCCGCGTCCTGGTGTGGAATATCTTTAAGCAGCAGCGCGCTGAGTGGAAGTCCGTTCTCAAGAACTTCGGTAAAGATGCCCATCTTGTGCTGTTACAGGAAGCACAAACGACCCCTGAAATGGTGCGATTTGCGACGACGAACTACCTGGCCGCCGATCAGGTTCCGGCTCTGGTGTTGCCGCAGCACCCCTCTGGTGTCATGACGCTGGCTTCGGCGCATCCGGTGTACTGCTGCCCGCTGCGCGAGCGTGAGCCGATTCTGCGGCTGGCAAAGTCTGCGTTAGTGACCGTGTATCCGCTGCCGGATACGCGTTTACTGATGGTTGTGAATATTCACGCAGTAAATTTCAGCCTCGGCGTCGATGTCTACAGCAAGCAGCTGCTGCCGATTGGCGATCAAATTGCCCATCACAGTGGACCGGTGATTATGGCCGGTGACTTCAATGCCTGGAGCCGTTCACGAATGAATGCGCTCTATCACTTTGCGCGAGAAATGTCGCTGCGCGAAGTCCGCTTCCCTGACGATCAGCGCCGCCGCGCGTTTGGTCGCCCGCTTGATTTTGTCTTCTATCGTGGGTTAAGCGTACACGATGCTTCCGTGCTGGTGACGCGCGCCTCTGACCACAACCCGCTACTAGTCGAATTCAGTCCCGGCAAGCCTGATTAATTAAGGTATGTCAGGCCTGCCATCGGGCAGGTCTGCGCTCAGCACGATGCTGCCCTTAATTACTCACACAACCGAAGGACAACACAATGACAACACGCTCTCACCATGACAATGTCGAAAAGCAGTTCGGCTCACAGGCTAGCGCCTACCTGACCAGCGCCGTGCACGCTTCCGGGCGCGATCTGCAGCGCCTGGCCGAACGGCTGGCCGATTTCCCACAGGCAACGTTGCTGGATATGGGATGCGGGGCAGGGCACGCCAGCTTTACCGCAGCGGGGCAGGTGGCGCAGGTCACGGCTTATGATTTATCGAGCCAGATGCTGGAGGTGGTTGCTGAAGCCGCAAAAGATAAAGGTTTCACCAATATTGCTACCCAACAGGGGTATGCTGAAACGCTGCCGTTTGCCGATGCCAGCTTTGATGTGGTGATAAGCCGCTATTCTGCCCATCACTGGCATGATGTCGGCCAGGCGCTGCGTGAGGTTAAGCGCGTCCTGAAGCCGGGCGGCGTGATGATTATTATGGATGTGATGTCGCCCGGGCATCCCGTGCGCGATATCTGGCTGCAAACCGTTGAAGCGCTGCGTGATACGTCCCATGTGCGTAACTACTCGAGCGGAGAATGGCTGGCGTTAGCGAATGAGGCCGGGCTGGCCGTCAATCAGCTGTTGACCGATCGCTTGCCGCTGGAATTTGCCTCCTGGGTCGCCCGGATGCGCACGCCAGCGCCGCTGGTGGAGGCCATCCGTTTATATCAGGAGAGCGCATCCGCAGAGGTCAAAGCCTATTTCGCTTTGCAGCAGGACGGCTCATTTACCAGCGATACGATTATGTTTGAAGCGCATAAAGCGCTTTAAAACAAAAAACGCGTTAAAACAAAAAGGCACCGGATGCCGGTGCCTTTTCTATTAAGTCGATATATCAGGAGTCTGGCCTGTCGCTGTTCTTCACGTACAGCGTCAGCTGGTCGCCAGGCTTCAGATCACCCGTGCCGCTATTCCAGCGCATCACATCACGTGTATTCACGCCGTGACGTTTCGCGATGCTCGACAACGAATCGCCTTTACGCACGCGATAGGTGATGCTATCGCTGTTGTTGGCAAGACGCTGCGCGCTGCTACCGGCGCCAATCACCAGGTTTTGGCCCACTTTCAACCCAGACCCGCGCAGGTTATTCCACTGCTGCAGATCTTTCGTCGATACGCCAAGACGCGAAGCAATCCCGGAAACCGTATCACCCGAACGCACCTTGTAGCTACGGCTGGTCAACGGCGTGTTGTCCGCCAGCAGCGTAGGTTGCACGGCGGCAATGTCGCCAGAGGCCAGTGATTCACGCAGCTGAGCGGCGTGCTTTTGTGGCACCATAACGTACTTTGGCCCGCTGGCACCGAGGGTTGATCCCTTGACGCCGGCGTTGAAGGTTTTCAGCTTGCCGACGGGTATACCTGCCATATCTGCGAGCTGGCTAATCTCAACCGGACTGTCGAGGCGAACACGCGCCAGCGCACGGCTTTCGTCTGCCGTCGGCAGCTTCACGCCATAACGTTTGCTGTTTTTGAGAATATCACTCAACGCCAGCATTTTAGGCACATACACCTTGGTTTCCCGCGGTAATGGAAGTGACCAGAAATCGGTGGGTTTACCACGCGAACGGTTCGCTTTCATTGCCTTCAGCACCCGACCTTCGCCGCTGTTGTACGCTGCGACAGTTAACAACCAGTCGCCGTCGAACATCTTGTTCAGACGCTGCATCATATCCAGCGCCGCCGTTGTAGAGGCGACGACGTCACGACGCGCATCGTAGCTGCGGGTCTGTTTCAAACCATAATTGCGCCCGGTGCTCGGAATGATCTGCCAGATGCCTGCGGCATTGGCGCCAGACGTTGCGTGCGGGTCAAAAGCGCTCTCCACTATGGGTAGTAATACCAGTTCCATTGGCATGTTACGTTTCTTAACTTGCCCGGCTATCCAGTACATATACGGCTCTGCCCGTAAAGTTACATCGTGGAGATAGCTCTTATTACTTAAATACTTCTGTTTTTGTTCGCGAATCCGGGGATTTTCCGGTATTCCCATCTTTAGCTCGTCGCCTATGGAAGTCCACAGATCCTGGTCTTGCGCGTAGAAGGTTCCATCATCTAACCAGCGCGCTTGACTTGTGAACTTACCTGCTTCCCCTTGACCAGCTGCAGAAAGGCTCTGTGCGTGCTGTTGGACGTTGCCATCGTTTTTCGACGACTGGCACCCCACCAGCAGGACAGAGGCGAGTAAAATCGCTCGTGCCTTCATGTGTGTGTCAATAGTTGCTTAAAAGACGAGCAAGAATAACGGTGAAGGCGGCGAATGACAAGAATTAAATATCAGAAGTCATCTTTCTTTGACCTTAACCAGGCAAATCTCTGCGCAGAGTGTTGCAAATTTGTTTCTTTGGATATTTCTTTAATTAAATCATTGTCATCCGTGCGTAAAAAAATATTTATACGTCGCTCATTTTTCAGAGTTACGGGGAGTGTTTTTTGTTTTTTTGCACGTAACTCATTAACTTTATGGTAGTAATCATTTATATCCCTGTCATGAGGCAGGATACTCAATGCAAACTTCATATTTGCTAAAGTATACTCATGTGCACAACAAATCAGAGTATCCTCAGGAAGCGCGTTTATTTTCCTAAATGATTGATACATCTGATCCGCCGTTCCTTCGAAAAGTCTTCCGCAGCCGCCGGAAAACATTGTATCGCCACAGAAAAGATAAGGTTCGCTGTAGAAACAGATGTGTCCTAAAGTGTGACCGGGCGTGGAAAAAATAGAAAATTCGTGACCCAAAATCATCACCCGATCGCCATCGGCCACCAGGTGAGTGGTGCCTTTATCCTGGGTTTCTGCCGGTCCGTAAACCACAAGATCCGGGAACTTTTCACGCAGTTGTTTTACGCCGCCAACATGATCGTGGTGGTGGTGGGTCAGCAAAATGGCTTCGGGTTGCCAGTGATTGGTCTCGATGGCGGCCAGTACCGGCGCCGCTTCGCCGGGATCGACGATAAGACAGCGGCCGTTCTCCTCACTAAGAACCCAGATGTAGTTGTCCTGAAATGCGGGAATGCTGATAAGATTCATTAATTACCTCTCAAAGCGTAGCGGAAGGTTGCGATGAAGCCGGCAAGGATACCTCAGACAATCACAGCGCCCGAGCACTGGTCCAGTATGCCCTGGGGCGAATACTATCGCGAATCGCTGGAACGGCAGATGAAACCGTGGCTGGCTAAATTATATGGCTTTCATTTGCTTAAGATTGGCAATCTGAGCGCGGAAATCAATACGGAAGCCTGTGCTATCTCTCATCAGGTGAATGTATCTTTGCAGGGCAACCCGATTCAGGTGAAAGCCGATCCGCTGCATCTTCCTTTTGCGGAAAAATCGGTTGATGCCTGCCTGCTGGCGCATACTTTGCCGTGGTGCAGCGATCCGCATCGTTTGCTACGTGAGGCCGACCGGGTATTGATTGATGACGGCTGGATGATTTTGACCGGCTTTAACCCCGTCAGTCTGATGGGGCTGCGTAAGCTGGTGCCGGTATTACGTAAGACGACCCCCTACAACAGCCGGATGTTTACGTTGACGCGCCAGCTGGACTGGCTGGCGTTATTGAATTTTGAGGTGCTGCATTATGGCCGCTATCAGGTACTGCCCTGGTCCAGGCATGGCGGCAAACTCCTCAGCGCGCACCTGCCGGCTCTGGGCTGCCTGCAGCTGATTGTTGCCCGAAAACGGACGGTTCCGCTGACGCTAAACCCGATGAAATCAGGAAAAGCAAAAACGCAGCTGCGTCAGACGGTTGGCGCCACGCGGCAGTGGCGCAACGGGCAGAGTTAGCTTTCTGGCTGGTAGCCGGTGTCGCTCTGCGTCGGGCTGGAGGCGGCAGCGCGTGCCAGCTCATCACAGCGTTCATTTTCCGGGTGACCGGCGTGGCCTTTGACCCATTCCCATTTGATTTGATGCTGACCGAGCGCGGCATCAAGGCGCTGCCAGAGATCGACATTTTTAACCGGTTTTTTGTCAGCGGTTTTCCAGCCGCGTTTTTTCCAGTTATGGATCCACTGGGTGATCCCCTGACGCACGTACTGGCTGTCGGTGCTGAGGATCACTTCGCACTGCTCTTTCAGCGCTTCGAGAGCGACGATTGCCGCCATCATCTCCATCCGGTTGTTGGTGGTGAGGTGATAGCCCTGACTAAAGATTTTTTCTTTTCCGCGATAGCGTAAAATTGCCCCATAACCACCGGGCCCAGGATTTCCCAGGCATGAACCATCGGTGAAAATTTCTACCTGTTTAAGCATCTCTGGTAGACTTCCTGTAATTGAAATCGATAGATAAACGGCAAGTCTGACATAAATGACTGATATGAGCACTGCAATTACACGACAGATTGTTCTCGATACTGAAACCACCGGTATGAATCAGATCGGTGCGCACTACGAAGGACATAAGATCATTGAGATCGGTGCGGTAGAGGTGATCAACCGCCGCCTCACCGGGAACAACTTCCATGTTTATCTGAAACCGGACCGGCTGGTGGACCCGGAAGCGTTTGGCGTTCACGGGATCGCCGATGAATTCCTGATGGATAAACCGGTGTTTGCGGATGTGGCCGACGAGTTTATAGACTATATCCGCGGCGCGGAGCTGGTCATCCATAATGCCTCGTTTGATATCGGCTTTATGGATTATGAATTCAGCAAGTTGAATCGCGGCATTGCGAAAACGAATACTTTCTGCAAAGTCACCGATAGCCTCGCGCTGGCGCGGAAAATGTTCCCCGGTAAGCGTAATAGCCTGGATGCGCTGTGCTCACGTTATGAAATAGACAACAGTAAGCGTACGCTGCACGGGGCATTACTCGATGCCCAGATTCTGGCCGATGTCTATCTGATGATGACCGGTGGTCAGACGACGATGGCATTTTCAATGGAAGGTGAGGGGCAGCAGCAGGCCGGAGAAATGGGAATACAGCGGGTTGTTCGCGCCGCCAACAAGTTACGCGTGGTTTATGCGACTGATGACGAGATCGTGAGCCATGAATCCCGACTCGATCTGGTGCAAAAGAAAGGCGGAAGCTGCCTGTGGCGCGCCTGAGCCACTGAGATATGCTGTAAAAATCATCTGGCGGGTGATTTTTACAGCAAACGATTCAAAACTGAAGAAAAAGCGTTGACGGCGTTACGGGGAATCCGTAATATTCGCCTCGTTCCCAAGGGAACAGTAAGTGGAGCGGTAGTTCAGTCGGTTAGAATACCTGCCTGTCACGCAGGGGGTCGCGGGTTCGAGTCCCGTCCGTTCCGCCACTATTCAGAAAGCCTGAATCAGCAATGATTCAGGCTTTCGTCGTTTCGGCGCTCGTAAAAACAAACTCACCGAGTTCATTTCATATATTTCAATTGCTTGCGAATATGATGTTGCATAACGGCCAGCATGCAGGCACCGGACAGACCGATCATCAGCGCCCCGTTGACCGCCTCCAGCGGGCCGAGCAGCTTCCATCTGGCGCTCATCACAACATCGCCATACCCCAATGTCGCGAAGTTAACCCCGGAGTGATACACCGCATCCAGCAGCGTCGGAAACTCGCCCAGCCAGACAAACAGCACTCCCCAGAGCAAAATCTGCAGCAAATTACCCATTAAAATGATGATGATGGTGCCAAACAGCGCCAGTACGCCGGCAAGTAGCCCCTCTTTGCGGTGGAAACGCTTGAGATAAAAGCGAATGCACCAGATGGACACCAGAGATTGCAGCAGCATATTACACAGGATAACGGGCATGCCCGTAATCAGCGGAAGCAACATGTTAATCTCCTGAGTGAAGTTCTGTTGAGGATGAGTCAAGGGGGCGCCAGCGCTCGAGAAGGGCGATGCAGGCCCAGCCATAGAGCGCGATGATGAGATATAACGTGCAGCGCATCGCGGCGGCTGTCCAGACATCTTTTGCGGAATCGCTGTCCTGAATCGCCGGCCCGAACAGAATGAGGGCGGTTATCCAGACATTGCTCCAGAAAGAGGGCGGAAACCGTCCCGCCACCAGGCGAACCAGTCGCCGGGCCACCCACAGACTGGCCAGACTCAGCCAGAGAACCAGCATTAGCAGCGACGGCCAGAGGCTAAGACCGAACCACAGCCCTAGCGCCAACAGCGCGCCCAGTAGCGTCGATAGCACCAGTTCTTTCCCCGACGTTTTCGTGGTGAGCGTCGTCGCCTGCTGCGCCAGCGTGACGGTTTTCATCACCGCCGGGATGTAGAACGTCGGGTGGCTCAGCGCCAGAAGCCAGACGGGGAGCACAATGATCACCGCCCGTAGCGCTCTGAGATGGGGAGATCTGACCGCCGGCGACTCCCTGGGCGGGGGCGCCTGGCCCGGCGATGGCGGGAATAACGCCACCGCCAGCCCGTTGACCAGCGTACCGGTAATAAAACCGATCCCCAGCATTTGCGCCAGTCCCATCGCCAGCGCCTGCTCAATCAGCCCGGCAATGGGAATCACCGCTATCGCCACCACCAGCAGCATCGACAGCGTGGTCTTCCCGTAAAGGCCCATTAACATCAGCTGATACAGCAACAGCGCCGTGAGCAGCACGCCTGGTAGGGCGTAATAGGTCAGTAATGGCACCATCAGAATGCCAGCCGTCATGGTGACTATCAGGAGAGAACCCATCACGAGACCTTTTTTCAGCGCTAAAGGTTTCCCCTGGCACAGCACAATCCAGGCCATGATGCATCCGAGGTGCGGCATCGGCAGCGCGCTGGCGTAGCAGACCAGCGCAGCCAGTCCGCTACCACAGCTTATTCTCAGTACGGCGCGGTCCACGTTATGCATCGCGCAGGTCTCCTAATAGAGCCAGGAGAACAGGCTCATGACTCGGATATACAGGTAGCCCGCAACGTTCAGCAGGCTACTGCCGCTGGTATAAACCAGCACATCCGCCTGCCCGCCAACCCGCAGGCTGGTGGGCGGCGGGGCATCATCTCTTGCAAAGGCGATTTTAACCGGGAAGCGCTGGGCCTGACGGAGCCAGTCACGATTGTTATCCACGGTAGGGAGGCCGCCGGCCGGCGGGGGTTGAGATGCGTTGATACCATAGCCGATGCTGAGTACCTGGCCGCTAAAAATGTGTCCCGGCATGCTGTCGAGAAGAATTGCCACCTTATTACCCGGCCGGATACGACCGAGGTTATTTTCGGTCATGTCTGCGTTGATCCAGACATCGTTCAGGGCAATCAATGTCATCACCGGGGCGCCCGCGCCAACAAACTGGCCAACTTCGGTGCGTAAATCGGTAATCAGCCCGCGGCTGCCGGCAATCACGGTGCTTTTACTGCGGTCCAGTTCGGCTTTGCGCACCGCGGCCCGGGCGCTTAACAGCTGAGAATTATTGTCGCCGGCTGCACCAGCGGCTTCGATGGCACGACGCACGTCGGCGGCGGCGGCGGCCATCTGACTACGGGCGGTTTCCCGGGTGGCCTGGGCAATCTCCAGACGCCGGACGGAAATAGTACCGGGATCTTCACGATAGAGCCGCTCCTGGCGCTCGGCATCTTTCGCGGCATTCTGGTAAGCGGTGGCGGCGGCCTGCAGGCCAGCCTTTGCCGCCACCACGCTTTCACCGTTGGCCTTCACGGCGCTGAGCACCGTGGCATAATCCGAACGTGCGCGCGCCAGGGCGATATCATAAGGTTCCGGATCCAGCTCAAACAGCGGTTCGCCCATAGCGACACGCTGATTGTCACGAACATATACCTTCTTTATTTGCCCGGTTACTTCCGCTGCGACTGGAATGACGAAGGCCTGTACCCTGGCCTGCGAGGTATAGGGCGTCACTCTGTCCGTGACTAAATACAAGCAGATCAGCAGTACAATCAGCACCACCAGGCCGATGGCCGTACGACGGCTGGCTTGTCCTGGTGAAGGGGAGGAGGCATTCATGGCGAAGGTCCTTCTGAAGGGGATGTGGCGGAAGGAAGCGGGGTATTCAGCAGCGGCAGCCAGTTATCACGCTGGCGTAGGTGCGATTCCGTCGCAGCATCGACCAGCGGGCGTGTTCGGCCACTTTCCCAGCCGCCGCCCAGCGCTTTATAAAGCGCGATCAGATCGCGCATCGCCGCACCGCGGCTGCTGACCAACCGTTCTTGTTGGTTGAACAGCGCCCGCTGTGAGTCAAGGACGCGCTGAAAGTCAGCCATTCCCTCACGATACTGTGTGTTGGCTATTTCGAGGGAGCGGCTGGCGGCCTTACCCGTTTGGGTCAGCAACACAATTTCATCTTTATCATTGGCGTAGGCGATGGCCGCATCGTCGACTTCACGCGCGGCCTGAAAGACGGTATCGCGATAGTGTTCGTGAAGCTGGAGAAAACGGGAATCCTGAACCAGAACCTGATTCCCGAGCCGCCCCTGATCCAGCAGATTCCAGCTAAACGTCGGGCCCGCCGCCCAGCTGAGCGTGCCATTACTCTCGCTCCTGCCGCTTATTCCGACGCTGCCGATCAGTGAGATGGACGGGTAGAGCTCGCTCTCCGCCACGCCGATAAGCGCCGACTGTGCGGCCATCTGTCGTTCAGCATCCCTGACGTCGGGCCGCCGGCGCAGAAGGTTGGCCGGAAGTTCAGACACTAACGAGAGTTCGCCTGACGGGATATCGCCGGTCTGGCTCGCCATTTCCGGCAGGGGGCCGGGTTTGCGTGCCAGCAGCGCGCTCAGGGCATTCTGGCTCTGTGCGAGGCTGGTTTCCAGTTGGGGGATCGTCGAAAGCGTGGAGAGGTACTGGGTTTTTGCCTGCTGAACGTCCAGCTCTGCGCTGTTGCCGCTGAGGAATAACCGCTCGGTGATCTGCAGGCTACGTTGCTGAATCTTCGCATTGCCGCGGGTAATTTGCAGGCGGGCTTCCAGCATGCGGATATTGACGTACCACTGCGCCACCTGGGCTGCCATCAGCACCTGAATATCATCGTACTGCGCTAGCGTGGCGAAATAGCTGGCATCGGCGGATTCGACGCCGCGCTGAAACTTACCCCAGAAATCGATCTCCCATCCCAGATTGACCCCGGCGCTGTAGCGGGTCCCTGAGCTATAGTTTCCCGAACGTTGCTGGCCGGTGCGCAGCAGATCGCCGCTGCCGATCGTCGCCTGCGGTCCCAGTAAACTCTCGGCGATCCCCAGCTGCGCCCGGGATTCCAGCAGACGCAAACCGGCGATTTTGACATCCGGATTTTTTCGCAGCGCTTCGTTAATCAGCGCCGTTAAGGTCGGATCGTTGAGCTGCGTCCACCACCGCGCGTAATCGGCAGGCGTCGACCGGGAAGCCATCCGCTGCGTAGCCGGTTGCCAGTGGCTTAGCTCCGGCGTTTTCGGCGGATGATAGTCTGGCCCCAGCGTCGTGCATGCGGTGAGAACAAGGCCGGCGCCAGCGGTGAACAGGAGACGCCAGGCACGGCGCTCATTGAGCATCTTTGTCGTCCGGAACGACGGGAGTCTGGCTATCGCCGACCTGCCCATCGTTGACCCACGACATGAAGATACGATAGCCGATAGAGAGTAGGGTCGCGCCGATAAACATACCGAGAATACCGCTGGCCGCCATGCCGCCTAATGCACCAAGCAGTACCACAGGCATAGGCGCATCGACACCGCGCCCGAGCATTAGCGGTTTGAGCACGTTGTCAGCCATACCGGCCACAATCAGCAAGATCGTATAGACGATATTCATAGCCGTTCCGTGATCGCCGAGGCTCCACATCAACGCAATCGCCGGTGCGGTCACCAGAATCACCGGAATCTGCGCGATCCCGAGGATCAGCGCCAGAATAAAGAAGATCCCCACGGCCGGAATACCTGCCACGATCATAATGACGCCCACCAGCAGCGCCTGAATAAGCGCGACGCCGATAACGCCCTGCGCCACCGCACGGATCGTGCTGGTGCACAGTTTCACCAAAGATTGTCCTTTGTTCTCATCCGTCAGGCGGATGGCAATGCGCCGGGCGCTGTCTGCCCCGGCGGCGCCCCAGGTCATGATAATCCCCGCCACGATGAAGGAGAGGATAAAACCAAGCAATCCACCGCCCATACTGGCAAGAATGCCGAGGGTAGCTTTCGCGATGTCTCCTATCTGAGTGCGATAGTTGCTAATCAGCCCCGGCAAATCGTTGGACGCTTTTAACCACAGGACGCTAATTTTTTCTCCGACGATGGGAATGGTGGCGATATGTGCTGATGGCGGCGGAATGACGAAAGCACGACCGCTGAGCTTATCAATCATCACGCTGACGCTTTCGCCGAGAGAGCTAATCATCAGCACCGTGGGGACCACGATCAGCACAATGCCGAGCAGGACTATCAGGGTTGAGGACCAGCCCTGTTTTCCTCCCAGCCTGGTCGCAAAATACTGATGAAGAGGGTAGAGGGTGACGGCCAGGATAACGGCCCACAGCATCATATTAAGAAACGGAGAAAACACGGTATAGCAGAAAGAGGCTAATGCCAGGATAAGTCCAAAGCGAATGAACATATCCAGAAAACGGGCAACCAGTCTTTTTTCAACAACAAGCAGATTATTATTTTCCATGATGGTTTGTTCTCGCTGAGAATGCGCGCACAACCGTACCGGTCGGGTAATAAAACCGGACCAGGACCGAGATGGAATCGTTTTAAAAAAGCTGAAAGTTATTTGAAAATGAAGCTCGTTCTTGTTGAATTTTATCCACTTAATGAGTGTAGAACAGAAATAATCCCGCCGGAAAAATATTATTTCTCCCGCTTATTCTGCGGGCTGGTGGGGGAAAAAGAGGCGGCGGCGAGGTATAAAACGGGGTCCCCTCGGTTAACGAGGGGAGAGAAGACGATCAGTTCAGGGTGAACGGATCGGCATCCTGCCAGGCCGGAAACTTCTCACGATACTCTTTGAGCGCCGTCATCGACAGCTCTGCATCCAGACGCGTTGCCTGATGGGGTTCTGCCGTTGCCAGAATTTCTCCCTGCGGGCTGATAATGCGGCTATCGCCGCGGTAATGATGGCCGTTGCCATCGGTGCCGACGCGGTTACAGCCGGCAACATAGGCCAGATTCTCGATGGCGCGAGCCACCAGCAGGGACTGCCAGTGAAGTGAGCGTGGGGCAGGCCAGTTGGCCACATAAAGCGCTAAATCGTAGTCGTTATGGTTACGTGACCACACCGGGAAGCGCAGGTCATAACACACCAGCGGCAGAATTCGCCAGCCGCGCCACTCAAAAACAACCCGTTCGTTACCCGCCTCATAATGATGATGTTCTTCGGCCATGCGGAACAGATGGCGCTTGTCATAGAAGTGGGTTGTGCCATCGGGCTCGACCAGCAAGAAGCGGTTAACCGGCCCGCGATCGGTTTGCAGCGCCGCGCTGCCGGCAATCAGGGCATTTGTTTGCACCGCTTTACTCTGCATCCAGTCAATGACGTTTTCGGCTGACATCGACTGCTTTGCGGCCTCCATAGCGAATCCGGTTGTGAACATTTCCGGCAAGACTATGACGTCACGTCCGGTAATGCCTTCCAGTTGACGATCGAAGTGACGCAGGTTGGCGGGACCATCCATCCACACCAGGGGTTGTTGCAACAACGTAATTTTCAAACCAGGCACAGTGTTGAACTCCATCATCATGAGAGCATCAGGGTAATTTTAACACCATATCAGTCTCTCGCTGCTCAGCGGAATATGTTGTTAAAAAAATGATAACGCAGACAGCTGAATGTCGGTCGCCGGGTAAAAAAGAAAGGCGGGGAAATTCCCCGCCCTGGTCGTGATGTGGTAACTGTTATTGTTTTATGCGGCTTCAACCTTGCGGACTTTCTCCGGGAGCTTTACCGGTTTGGTCGCCAGCTCATCGGCTGCGAAATCGTCAACGTTAATGCTGCGCAGACGGCTGGTTTCCGCACGGGTCAGAATATCGGCTTCATCCTGATTGATTAAACCTTTTGCCAGCGCGTTGCGGGCCAGTTCATCCAGACGGGTAAACGGCAGGTTTTTACCCAGCTCTTTGCAGATACGCTGATGAATCGGATCGGCGGCCATGACATCGAGCAGGGCCTCTTCCAGCAGACCGACCGGGTTATGTTCACTCGGGGTCAGATACTGGCCGCGACCGATACGTGAACGCGTCGCGCTCGGGACCTGCAGGATTTTTGCCACCTTATGATCCAGCTTATCGGACGGCGCGTTGTAGTGACGGCCGGTCGGGAAGATAGCAATGCGCAGGGCGCCCGCGACAAAACGGTTCGGGAAGTTCTTCAGCAGATCGTCAATCGCCTGTTCTGCCTGATACAGCGCATCCTGGACGCCCCAATGGACCAGCGGGAGGTCGGCTTCATTGCGCCCTTCATCGTCATAGCGTTTCAGCACCGCAGAGGCGAGATAGAGCTGGCTCAGGACATCGCCGAGACGCGCGGAGATGCGCTCGCGACGCTTCAGGCTGCCGCCCAGCACCGCCATGGAGACGTCGGACAGCAGCGCCAGGTTCGCGCTCAGACGGTTCATGTGCTGGTAGTAGCGACGAGTGCCATCACGGGTCGGCGTGCTGCTTGTCAGCCCGCGGGTCAGGCCCAGCCAGAAGCTGCGGACTTTGTTACTGCCGACGTGACCAATGTGTTTAAACAGCAGTTTGTCGAAAGCGTTAACATCGTTGCTTTGCGCGGCGGCCATTTCATCCAGTACGTACGGATGGCAGCGAATCGCCCCTTGACCAAAGATCATCATGCTACGGGTCAGGATATTGGCCCCTTCGACGGTGATAGCGATTGGTGCCCCTTGATAGGCGCGGGCGAGGAAGTTACCTTCGCCCAGCATGATGCCTTTTCCGCCGGTGATATCCATGGCGTCAATGATTGAGCGCTGTCCGCGATGGGTGCAGTGGTACTTGACGATAGCCGACAGCACCGCCGGTTTCTCTCCCAGCATGATGCCGTAGGTAATCAGCGAAGCGGCGGCATCCATCACGTATGCGTTACCGGCAATACGCGCCAGAGGCTCTTCGATGCCTTCCATTTTACCGATGGAGATTTTGAACTGGCGACGAATATGGGCATAGGCGCCGGTCGCCATCGCCACGGATTTCAGTCCGCCGGTGGCATTAGACGGCAGGGTGATGCCGCGTCCTACGGACAGGCATTCCACCAGCATCCGCCAGCCCTGGCCGGCCATCGACGGGCCGCCGATGATGTAATCGATCGGCACGAAAATATCTTTCCCCTGGGTCGGACCATTCTGGAACGGCACGTTCAGCGGGAAGTGGCGACGGCCAATTTCGACGCCCGGGGTGCTGGTCGGGATCAGCGCACAGGTGATGCCCAGATCTTCTTCGCCGCCCAGCAGACGGTCGGGATCGGAGAGTTTAAAAGCCAGGCCCAATACGGTCGCGATAGGGGCGAGGGTGATATAACGCTTATTCCAGGTCAGGCGCATGCCCAGTACCTGCTCGCCTTGCCATTCGCCCATGCAGACGACGCCGCTGTCCGGGATGGCGCCGGCGTCAGAGCCCGCTTCCGGACTGGTCAGCGCAAAGCACGGAATTTCCTGACCACGCGCCAGGCGCGGCAGATAGTGGTTTTTCTGCTCTTCAGTACCGTAATGTTGCAGCAGTTCGCCCGGGCCTAAGGAGTTCGGCACGCCGACGGTAATCGCCAGGATACCGGAAACGCCGGAGAGCTTTTGCAGCACCCGTGACTGAGCGTAAGCGGAGAACTCCAGGCCGCCGTACTCTTTCTTAATGATCATCGCAAAGAAACGATGCTCTTTCAGGTAGGCCCACAGCGCCGGCGGCAGATCGGCCATTTCATGGGTGATTTCAAAATCGTTCGCCATGCGACAGGCTTCTTCTACCGGCCCGTCGATGAACGCCTGTTCTTCGGCGGTCAGGCGCGGCTGCGGATAGTTGTGCAGTTTCTGCCAGTCTGGCGTCCCGCGAAACAGGTCGCCTTCCCACCAGGTCGTGCCCGCATCGATGGCCTCTTTTTCGGTACGCGACATCGGCGGCATCACCTTACGGAATGCGCGGAATGCCGGTGCCGAGAAAATTGACTTGCGCATCGGCGCAAAGTTGAACGGCAGCAGAATAATCGCCAGCGGCAGCAGCAGCCAGATATTCCACAGCCCGGCAACGCTGAGCGCCGCGGTCCAGGCGAGCAAAATCACGCTGCTCAGCAGGAGATTAATTCGGTGATAGAAGAGCGCACCGAGTAAAACAACGGTTGCAACAATACTCAAAATCATCATAGAGAAATGCTCCCTGTCTTGTAGGAGGTCTGACCACTTGTGATGATATGGTTGTAGTGGATGTTATTGGCTTTAGCAATGTGTTTACAAAATAATTACAACCTTGCTCACATTGTTGTACGTAAATGCGGCACGTAAAATCAAAACCACGGCGGATAACGTCGGCTGCTTCTTCTCGCTTCGGCGCCTATCCGGTACACTGCCAGGGTTATTCCAACCATACTGAAGGATTATCCTCATGTACCAGGATCTTATTCGTAACGAACTGAACGAAGCGGCGGAAACGCTGGCTAACTTTCTGCAGGACGAAGCCAATATTCACGCGATTCAGCGTGCCGCGGTGCTGCTGGCTGATAGCTTTAAGGCCGGTGGTAAAGTCCTCTCCTGCGGTAACGGCGGTTCCCACTGCGATGCGATGCACTTTGCAGAAGAACTGACCGGGCGCTATCGTGAAAATCGCCCCGGCTATCCGGCGATTGCGATTTCAGACGTCAGCCACCTGTCCTGCGTCAGTAACGATTTTGGCTATGAGTACGTCTTCTCCCGCTACGTCGAGTCCGTGGGTCGCGCTGGCGATGTGCTGCTGGGTATCTCCACCTCCGGCAACTCCGGCAACGTGATTAAGGCGATTGAGGCTGCCCGCGCGCAGGGGATGAAGGTCATCACGCTGACCGGCAAAGATGGCGGTAAAATGGCCGGTTCCGCCGATGTTGAAATTCGCGTGCCGCATTTTGGTTATGCCGATCGTATTCAGGAAATTCACATTAAAGTGATTCATATTCTGATTATGCTGATCGAAAAAGAGATGGTTAAGGCCTGATGACATGGTGTCGGGCGGCACTGTGTTTGCCCGACCTGCGGGCTGAGTTGTCGGCCGGGTAAGCTGCGCGCCACCCGGCACTGCCTGAAAGTGCGAAGAGGTGATGTATGTGCGAATTGCTCGGGATGAGCGCGAATGTGCCAACAGATATTTGTTTTAGCTTTACCGGGCTGGTTCAGCGCGGTGGAGGCACCGGCCCGCATAAAGATGGCTGGGGTATTACCTTTTATGAAGGTAAAGGCTGTCGCACATTTAAAGATCCGCAGCCCAGCTTCCAGTCGCCGATTGCGAAACTGGTACAGGACTATCCCATCAAATCGTGCTCAGTCATCGCCCATATTCGCCAGGCTAACCGCGGTATCGTTGCGCTGGAAAACACCCATCCCTTTACCCGCGAGCTGTGGGGACGCAACTGG
This sequence comes from Klebsiella sp. X13, assembly GCF_003323835.1. Classification (NCBI taxonomy): domain Bacteria; kingdom Pseudomonadati; phylum Pseudomonadota; class Gammaproteobacteria; order Enterobacterales; family Enterobacteriaceae; genus Klebsiella; species Klebsiella sp. X13. Next base: position 4,335,231 of record NZ_CP030874.1, on the reverse strand, counting down.
ACCTATGCTCATAACGGCCAGTTAGAGGGCTATGAGTCCCTGGATACCGGAAATCTCCAGCCGATCGGCGAGACCGACAGCGAAAAAGCCTTCTGCTGGCTGCTGCACTGCCTGACCGAGCGCTATTCGGGGACGCCGGACGATATGGTTGAAGTGTTCAGCTTTATCGCCACCCTCGCGGGCTCGCTACGGGAAAAAGGCGTCTTTAATATGCTGTTGTCGGACGGGCGTTACGTGATGGCGTTTTGCTCGACGAATCTGCACTGGATTACGCGGCGGGCGCCGTTTGGCGTGGCAACGTTACTGGATCAGGACGTAGAAATCGATTTTCAACGGGAGACCACACCTAACGATGTGGTCACCGTTATCGCCACTCAGCCGCTGACCGGCAACGAGACCTGGCATAAAATCATGCCAGGCGAGTGGGCGTTATTTTGCCTCGGGGACCGTGTAGTTTGAAGCCAGCTGCGGCTGGATAACTTCATGACTGAGCGGCTTGCTGACGATATAGCGGCCATCGGCCACTGAGATAACCGGCGGCTTATGGGTTTGCTGGAAATAGTCGTAGCCTGGCTTCAGCTGTTTCCAGAAATCCGCATAGTAGGAGTATTTGTGGCGTTCCATATTGGCATTGGTCATGCGGAAAGGATAAATGCTGACCTGCACGCTGGACTGGCCGAACACGAGCGCGCCGGTCACAAACTGGAAAATCTCATCAATGCCGGTATCGGTCATCGCGTAGCAGCCGATGGATACGCAGGCACCGTGAATCATCAGGTATTTACCTTCATAACCATGGGCGCGATCGTAGGCGTTCGGGAAGCCGATATTAATGGCTTTATAGAAACGGCTGTCAGGCTTGAGCTGATTGCGCGTCACGCTATAAAACCCTTCCGGACTTTTGAAGTCGCCCTGACGCTGCTTCGGCCCCAGACCGCCGGAATAGTTACAGATCCGGTAGCTGTCGAGTAGCTGGTAGGTTTCGCCCATTTTGACGTAGAGATCGAGCGTACGCTCTTCTTTGAAGATCTCAATGTAAACCGGGGAACCCATTAATTGTTGCTTGTATTCTTTGCTAACCGGCGTCGTCGAGCCGCTATTGCTGAGTAACCCAGCAAATGAAACGCACGGCAACAGAAGCATCGCAATAAATAATGCGATTTTGCGCATACTGCTTGTTCCTTGATAAATCAAAAACCACATTGCCAGGACGGCAAGAGATACCCGAAATCAGACTTTTCTGGATTTAGAGCGCTCACATTAGCATCACGGCATTTTTTCGCAAGCGCGGCCTTACCGCGTTTACAATTTAGTTGTCCTTTATAGCGAATCTGACGTCAAAGCGCAGTCAGAACTTTGCGCAATAGATCTCATTTTATAGGTAGTTAATCGTGGTTTATCTACTGACGCCGCTCACGAAATGTTACACTTGCGCCGCTTAACGATCAGGGTAAGAAAGGATGCTTCTCTCCCGTCTTGTGAACCGCCAGGACTCAGCTTTTCCTTTTCTCTGATTTCCCATCAATGTTGCTGGCCTCGGTCTGATATCGAGGTTTAAGTTACGGATACCTGCTAACGATATGATTAAAATCACGAAAGGGCTGAATCTGCCCATAGCTGGCATGCCATCACAGCAGAAAACTTCTCAGGTTGCCGTCAAACGCGTCGCGCTGCTGGGCGAGGAGTACGTCGGTATGCGCCCCTCAATGGCGGTGCGCGAAGGTGACCGGGTACAAAAAGGGCAGATCCTCTTCGAAGACAAAAAGAACCCCGGCGTCTGCTTTACCGCACCTGCGGCTGGGGTGATTGGCGCCATCCATCGCGGCGAACGTCGGGTTCTGCAATCCATTGTTATCGATGTCGACGGCGATGAGGCCGTCTCCTTCCCCCGCTATGCACCGGGCGACCTGGCTGGATTGGCGCGGGAAACTGTGCAGCAGCAGCTGCTGACTTCCGGCCAATGGACGGCATTCCGCACCCGTCCGTTTAGTAAAACGCCGGTGCCGGGGAGCGTACCGGCGGCGATTTTCGTGACCGCTATTGATACCAACCCGCTGGCGGCAGATCCGCAACCGATTATTCTGGCCCACCGCGAGGCCTTCGATGCGGGACTCACCGTGCTCACCAGCCTGACGGATGGCAAAGTGCATGTCTGCCAGGCCAGCGGCGGCAAGCTCGGTGGCCACCCCGCAGGGCAGGTGACCTTTAACCAGTTCGCCGGGCCGCATCCGGCCGGGCTGGCAGGCACCCATATCCATTTCCTTGAGCCCGTCAGCCTGAATAAACAGGTCTGGCACCTTAACTATCAAGATGTTATCGCCATCGGCCGGCTGTTTCTCGACGGGGAACTTTACAGCAAACGCGTGATTGCGCTCGGGGGCCCGCAGGTCAAAGAGCCGCGGCTGATCGAAACCTGCTGCGGCGCCAGTCTTGATGAACTGCTGGCCGGTGAGCTGCTGGAGGGGGAAAACCGGGTCATTTCCGGCTCGGTGCTGAGCGGTACCCACGCCCAGGGGCCGTATGCGTTCCTTGGTCGCTATCACCTGCAGGTGAGCGTCGTGAAGGAAGGGCGTGAGAAGGAGCTGTTTGGTTGGGTGATGCCGGGCAAAGACAAATTTTCGATTACCCGCACCACGCTCGGACATTTTCTCAAACACAAACTGTTCAGTTTCTCAACGGATACCAACGGCGGCGAGCGTGCGATGGTTCCCATCGGCAACTACGAGCGCGTGATGCCGCTGGATATTCTGCCGACGCATCTGCTGCGGGATTTGCTGGCGGGAGACACCGACAGCGCGCAGGCGCTGGGCTGCCTGGAGCTGGATGAAGAAGATTTAGCGCTCTGCACCTACGTCTGCCCGGCAAAATATGAATACGGCCCGCTGCTGCGTGACGTCTTAACCCGCATTGAGCAGGAAGGATAAGTGATGGGTTTGAAAAATCTGCTGGAAAAAATTGAGCCGCACTTCACCCACGGCGGCAAACTAGAAAAGTACTACCCGTTGTATGAGGCGGCGGCGACTATTTTCTATACCCCGGGTCAGGTGACGAAAGGGGCCTCTCACGTCCGTGATGCCATCGACCTCAAGCGGATGATGATCCTGGTGTGGCTGGCGGTGTTCCCGGCGATGTTCTGGGGCATGTACAACGTCGGGCTGCAAACTATCCCGGCGCTACACAAACTCTACGGCGCGGAGCAGCTGCAGCAGGTGATCGCCAGCCACTGGCACTATAGCGTGGCGCAGTGGCTGGGGGTGAACTTTGGCCCGGATGCGGGCTGGCTGAGCATGATGGGGCTGGGCGCAGTGTTCTTCCTGCCCATTTATCTCACCGTGTTTATCGTCGGCGGCTTTTGGGAAGTGCTGTTCGCCATCGTGCGCAAACACGAAATCAACGAAGGCTTCTTTGTTACCTCCATTCTGTTCGCGCTGATTGTGCCGCCGACGCTGCCGTTATGGCAGGCGGCGCTGGGCATCAGTTTTGGCGTGGTGATTGGCAAAGAGATCTTCGGCGGCACCGGGCGTAACTTCCTCAACCCGGCGCTGGCCGGGCGTGCATTCCTGTTCTTCGCCTATCCGGCGCAAATTTCCGGCGATCTGGTGTGGACGGCGGCGGACGGTTTCTCCGGCGCAACGCCGCTTTCTCAGTGGGCGAGCCGCGGCGGTGAAGCGCTGGTGAATGTCACCAGCGGCCAGCCGGTCAGCTGGATGGATGCCTTCCTCGGCAATATTCCCGGCTCCATCGGCGAGGTCTCGACGCTGATGATTCTGCTTGGCGGCGCCATCATCATTTTCGGTCGCGTCGCCTCCTGGCGCATTGTCGCCGGGGTGATGATTGGCATGATTGCCACGGCAACGCTGTTTAACTTTGTTGGCTCTGATACCAACCCGATGTTTGCCATGCCGTGGTACTGGCATCTGGTGCTCGGCGGTTTTGCCTTTGGCATGATGTTTATGGCGACCGACCCGGTGTCGGCGTCGTTCACCGACAAAGGAAAGTGGGCATACGGTGCGCTGATTGGCGCGATGTGCGTGCTGATCCGCGTGGTGAACCCGGCCTATCCGGAAGGGATGATGCTGGCCATTCTGTTTGCCAACCTCTTTGCGCCACTGTTCGATTACCTGGTGGTGCAGGCCAATATCAAGCGGAGGAAGTCGCGTGGCTGAGAAAAAAAGTAACGATAGCATCGGCAAAACGCTGCTGGTGGTGCTGGTGCTTTGCCTGGTCTGCTCGGTCATTGTTGCCGGTTCTGCGGTGGGGCTGAAGCCGCGCCAGCAGGAGCAAAAAGCGCTCGATAAACAGCGTAACATTCTCTCCGTTGCCGGGCTGATGCAGCCGGACATGAAGCAGGAGGAGATTGCCTCGGTGTTTGCCGAGCGCATCAGCCCGCGGCTGCTGGATTTGAAAAGCGGCGAACTGCTGGAAAAAGATCCGGACTCCTTTAATCAGGGGCTGGCGCTGAAAGATCCTGAGCAAAGTACCGTGCTGGAGGCCAGCCAGGATCCGGCGGGCATCAAGCGTCGTACTAACGTGGTGGAAATCTACCTCGTGAAAGACGAGCAGAAAAAGGTTCAGGAAGTGGTGCTGCCGATTTACGGCAACGGCCTGTGGTCGATGATGTACGCCTTTGTGGCGCTTGATACCGATGGCCGTACCGTGAAAGGCATCACCTATTACGATCAGGGCGAAACGCCGGGCCTTGGCGGCGAAGTGGAAAACCCCGCCTGGCGTAAACAGTTCATCGGCAAAAAAGTGCTCGACGACAGCGGCATGCCGGCGCTGAAAGTGGTGAAAGGCGGTGCGCGTCAGGGTGATGACTACGCGGTTGACGGCCTTTCCGGCGCAACGCTCACGTCCAACGGCGTGCAGCACAGTTTTGATTTCTGGATGGGGGAGCAGGGCTTTGGTCCGTTCCTCAAGCAGATTCGTGAAGGAGGCCTGAACAATGGCTGAGCTCGATGAGATGAAAGAAGTAAAACGGGTGCTGGTCGGGCCGTTGATTAGCAACAACCCTATTGCCCTGCAGGTGCTGGGGGTCTGTTCGGCGCTGGCGGTGACCACCAAGCTGGAAACCGCATTCGTCATGACTATCGCGGTAACGCTGGTGACGGCGTTTTCCAGCATGTTTATCTCGATGATCCGCCACCATATTCCCAACAGCGTGCGCATTATCGTGCAGATGGCGATCATCGCCTCGCTGGTGATCGTCGTCGATCAGCTGCTGCGCGCCTACGCCTACGAAGTCTCCAAACAGCTGTCGGTGTTCGTCGGGCTTATCATCACCAACTGTATCGTGATGGGGCGCGCGGAAGCGTATGCCATGAAGTCGCCGCCGCTGGCGAGCTTTATGGACGGTATCGGTAACGGTCTGGGCTACGGCGCCATTCTGATGATTGTCGGTTTCCTGCGCGAGCTTATCGGCAGCGGCAAACTGTTTGGCGTCACCGTGCTGCAAACCGTGCAGAACGGCGGCTGGTATCAGCCGAACGGCCTGTTCCTGCTCGCGCCGAGCGCGTTTTTCATCATCGGTCTGCTGATCTGGGCGCTGCGCAGCTGGAAGCCGGAACAGCAGGAGAAGGAGTAACCGAGTATGGCTCATTACCTCAGTCTTTTTGTCCGCGCGGTGTTTGTTGAAAACATGGCGCTGGCCTTCTTTCTCGGCATGTGTACGTTTCTTGCGGTGTCGAAGAAAGTCTCCACGGCGTTTGGTCTTGGCGTAGCGGTGACGGTGGTGCTCGGCATTTCCGTGCCGGTGAACAACCTGATTTACAACCTCGTACTGCGCGACGGTGCGCTGGTGGACGGGGTGGATTTGAGCTTCCTCAACTTCATCACCTTTATCGGGGTGATCGCCGCGCTGGTGCAGATTCTGGAGATGATCCTCGATAAGTATTTCCCGTCGCTGTACAACGCACTGGGGATCTTCCTGCCGCTTATTGCCGTGAACTGCGCCATTTTTGGCGGCGTCTCCTTTATGGTGCAGCGCGACTATAACTTCCCGGAATCCATCGTGTATGGCTTCGGCTCCGGTATCGGCTGGATGCTGGCGATTGTGGCGATGGCGGGCATCCGCGAAAAAATGAAATACGCAAATGTGCCCGCGGGTCTGCGCGGGTTAGGGATCACCTTTATTACCACAGGTCTGATGGCGCTGGGCTTTATGTCATTCTCCGGTGTGCAGCTATAAGGGCGGAAAGTATGGAAATTATTCTTGGCGTCGTGATGTTCACGCTGATCGTGCTGGTGCTGTCGGGGCTGATCCTGGCGGCGCGCTCGAAGCTGGTCAACGCCGGTGATGTGGTTATTGAAATCAATAATGAAGCGGATAAACAGATTCGCACGCCGGCGGGCGATAAGCTGCTGAATACGCTGTCCAGCAACGGGATCTTTATCTCTTCTGCCTGCGGCGGCGGCGGTTCCTGCGGCCAGTGCCGGGTGACGGTGAAGGAGGGGGGCGGTGATATCCTGCCTACCGAACTTTCCCATATCAGCAAACGCGAGGCGAAAGAGGGCTGCCGTCTGGCCTGTCAGGTCGCCGTGAAACAAAACATGAAGATCGCGCTGCCGGAAGAGATTTTTGGCGTCAAAAAATGGGAGTGTGAAGTTATCTCCAATGATAACAAAGCGACTTTCATTAAAGAGCTGAAGCTGGCCATCCCGGAAGGCGAAAGCGTGCCGTTCCGCGCGGGCGGCTATATTCAGATTGAATGTCCGTCGCATAAAGTGGCGTATGCCGATTTTGACGTGCCGGACGAGTACCGCGCGGACTGGGATAAATTTAATCTGTTCCGCTATGTTTCCGAGGTTAAAGAGCCGACGCTGCGCGCCTATTCGATGGCGAACTATCCGGATGAGAAGGGCATCATTATGCTCAACGTGCGTATTGCGACGCCACCGCCGAAAGTGCCGGATGCGCCGCCGGGGATCATGTCTTCGTATATCTGGTCGCTGAAAGCCGGTGATAAGGTGACGATTTCCGGGCCGTTCGGCGAGTTCTTCGCGAAAGAGACGGACGCCGAGATGGTCTTTATCGGCGGTGGCGCTGGTATGGCGCCCATGCGTTCGCATATTTTCGACCAGCTTAAACGGTTGCACAGCAAGCGCAAAATCAGCTTCTGGTACGGCGCCCGTTCGCTGCGTGAAATGTTCTATGACGATGAGTTTGAACAGCTGGCACGTGAAAATCCGAACTTTACCTTCCACGTGGCGCTTTCCGATCCGCAGCTGGAAGATAACTGGAACGGCCACACCGGCTTTATTCACAATGTGCTGTATGAAAACTACCTGCGCGATCATCCGGCGCCGGAGGACTGCGAGTTTTATATGTGTGGGCCGCCGGTGATGAATGCCGCAGTGATCAAGATGCTAAAAGATCTTGGCGTTGAGGATGACAACATCATGTTGGATGACTTTGGAGGTTAATGATGTTGACGGTGTTTGTGGCAACCTTCGTCATTTTCGCGCTGGTTATTCTGGGGATGTCCTTAGGATATCTGATAAAGCGCAAAAGTCTCCAGGGCAGCTGCGGCGGTATCTCATCGCTGGGGCTTGAGAAGGTCTGCGACTGCCCGGAGCCGTGCGATGCACGTAAAAAGCGCATGGCTCGTGAAGCACAGCGCCAGCAAAATCGGATCCTCTGATCTCTCCGTAGGCCCGGCAAGCTTGCGCCGCCGGGCATTATTGCCTGATGGCGCAAGCTTATCAGCCCTACAAACCCCGCTTCTCATTCCTTGTATTATTACTGTATACTTAACCAGTAATCGTTGAGGGCTGAGTATGCGCAAAATTATCCATGTCGATATGGACTGCTTTTTTGCCGCCGTGGAAATGCGGGATAATCCAGCCCTGCGTGATATCCCCATTGCCATCGGCGGTAGCCGGGTACAGCGGGGGGTGATCAGCACGGCCAACTATCCGGCGCGCAAATTTGGCGTACGCAGCGCGATGCCGACCGCGATGGCCCTCAAGCTTTGCCCGCATTTAACCCTGCTACCCGGCCGCTTTGATGCCTACAAAGAGGCCTCGTCCCATATCCGTGAAATCTTCTCACGCTACACGTCGTTAATTGAACCGCTGTCTCTGGATGAGGCGTATCTCGACGTCAGCGATAGCGTTCACTGCCAGGGCTCTGCGACGCTGATCGCGGAAGAGATTCGCCAGACCATTTTTCACGAGCTTGAACTGACCGCCTCTGCCGGTATCGCGCCGGTAAAATTTCTGGCGAAAATTGCTTCCGATATGAATAAACCCAACGGTCAGTTTGTGATTGCGCCGCATCAGGTCGCGGAGTTTGTCCGAACGCTGCCGCTGGCGAAGATCCCCGGCGTGGGGAAAGTCTCAGCCGCAAAGCTGGAAAGCATGGGGCTGCGTACCTGCGAAGATGTGCAGAAAAGCGACCTGGCGATGTTGCTCCGCCGTTTTGGTAAGTTTGGTCGGATCCTGTGGGAGCGTAGCCAGGGAATCGATGAGCGGGAGATCAACAACACCCGACAGCGTAAATCGGTTGGCGTTGAGCGTACGCTGGTGGAGGATATCCACGAGTGGTCTGCCTGTGAGAGCATCATTGAGCACCTCTATCCAGAGCTGGAGCGGCGGGTGCTGAAGGTCAAACCGGACCTTCTGATTGCCCGTCAGGGGGTAAAGCTGAAATTCAATGATTTTCAGCTGACCACTCAGGAACATGTCTGGCCGCGCCTGAATAAAGAGGATTTGCTCTCCACCGCCTACAAAGCCTGGCACGAACGGCGGGGCGGTCGCGGAGTGCGGCTGGTCGGGTTGCATGTGACGCTGCTCGATCCTCAACTGGAGCGGCAGCTGGTACTGGGGTTATAACGATGCTGAAGATCAGACCTTATCGCGACGATGATTTTACTGCGCTGTGCGCCATTTTTCTGCGCGCGGTACAAGAGACCGCCAGTCATGATTATTCACCCCGCCAGATAGCCGCCTGGGCGCAGATAGACGAGACCCGCTGGCGGCACAAAATGAGGGAGTCTCTGGTATGGGTCGCGGCGATGGACCAGCGTCCTGTGGGGTTTATCACCGCCGTGGACCGCTATATCGATCTCCTGTTTGTGGCGCCGGAGTATGGCCGCCGGGGTATTGCCAGCGCGCTACTCCAGGAACTGTTTACGCAGATACCGCATGGCTCCCTGACGGTCGACGCGAGCATTACGGCAAAACCGTGTTTTGAACGGCATGGTTTCAGGGTCGTGGAAGAACAGCAGGTGGCGGTGCGCGGCGAGACGTTTATTAATTACCGTATGGAGAAGGTGAGACGGCCCGGATAAGGCGCCACGCGCCGCTATCCGGACCGTTTATTGCCGTAACTTACTTCGCAGGAATCGCTTTCAGCAGTTCCGTCAGCAGCGTCCAGTATTGACCAACGCTTTCGATATGCACCTGCTCATCCGGAGAGTGCGGGCCGGTAATGGTTGGCCCGATGGAGACCATATCCATATTCGGGTACGGTTTCTTGAACAGACCGCATTCCAGGCCGGCGTGGATAATCTGGATGTTCGGCGTCTTGTTGAACAGACGCTGATAGGTTTCACGCACCAGATGCATCACCGGTGAGTTCGCGTCCGGCTGCCAGCCAGGGTATGCGCCTTTGGCGTCGGTTTTCGCGCCCGCCAGTTTACCCAGTGAATCCAGCATGCTGACGACATAATCTTTGCCGCTGTCGATCAGCGAACGAATCAGGCAGTGGATCTCAACATTATCATCGGTCATGGTCACGACGCCGACGTTCAGAGAGGTCTCGACAACGCCTTTTGCCACGTCAGAGTTACGAATAACACCGTTTGGCGTGGCGTTGAGCAGACGCACAAAGCCGTCACGGGATTGCACGGTCAGGGCCGCTTTGTCGTTGACGACAGAGTCCAGCAGCAGCACCAGATTTTTCTCTTTTGCCGCCAGTTCGTTTTTCAGGATGTCCTGATAGGTGGCGACCAGCGCTTTCAGCGCATCGACCTTATCGGCCGCGACCGCGACGGTAGCGAAAGCTTCACGCGGAATGGCGTTACGCAGGGTGCCGCCGTTGAAATCGACCAGACGCAGGTCCAGCTCTTGCGCGTGACCGGCGAGGAAACGGGCCAGCAGCTTGTTGGCGTTCCCCAGACCGACGTGAATTTCGCCGCCGGAGTGACCGCCTTTCAGCCCTTTTAAGGTCAGCTTAAAGCTCTGGAAACCTGCCGGCACCGCTTCGCGGGTTAAGGTCAGGTTGGAGGTAAAGTCGATACCGCCGGCGCAACCCATATAGATTTCGCCCTCTTCTTCAGAGTCGGTATTGATCAGGATATCGGCCTGCAGCCAGTTAGCCTGAAGACCAAACGCGCCGTCCATGCCGGCTTCTTCGGTCATGGTCAGCAGCACTTCCAGCGGGCCATGTACGACGCTGTCATCAGCCAGCACTGCCAGCGCAGAAGCCATACCGATGCCGTTATCCGCGCCCAGGGTGGTGCCGCGCGCTTTGACCCACTCGCCATCGATATATGGCTGAATCGGATCTTTAGTGAAGTCATGAACGGTGTCGTTGTTTTTCTGCGGCACCATATCGAGGTGCGCCTGCAGAACAACCGGTTTACGGTTTTCCATACCGGCCGTGGCGGCCTTACGAATCAGAATGTTGCCAACCTGATCGCGTTCTGCGTGTAAGCCTTTTTCTTTTGCCCAGCCCATGATGTGTTCAGCGAGTTGTTCTTCGTGATAGGACGGATGGGGAATGGAGCAGATTTTGGCAAAAATATCCCATAGCGGCTGCGGGGATAATTGAGACAATTCAGACACGATGAGTCTCCTTACGATCGCCTGCAAAAGTCTTTTGCAGGTCGAGGGTTAGCAATAAAAAATACAACAGGCGCAGGCTTGCGCGGTGGGGTTGAGAATACCACTTTCCACGCCGACTGGTAGTGTAAACAACGCAAAAAGCGCTGGGATGGCCGCTTAACACTGGTTTTTAGTGCGTCAGATCTCTATAATCTCGCGCAACCATTTTCCCCCTCGAACATCATTTAAGCCGTATAACACAGGCTGGGACACTTCACATGAGCGAAAAATACGTCGTCACCTGGGACATGTTGCAGATTCACGCCCGCAAACTGGCCAATCGTCTGATGCCTTCTGAACAATGGAAAGGCATTATTGCCGTAAGCCGCGGTGGTCTGGTACCGGGTGCATTACTGGCGCGTGAACTGGGTATTCGTCATGTTGATACCGTTTGCATTTCCAGCTACGACCACGATAACCAGCGTGAGCTGACCGTCCTGAAACGCGCTGAAGGTGATGGTGAAGGTTTCATCGTGATCGATGACCTGGTCGATACCGGCGGTACCGCCGTCGCTATTCGCGAAATGTACCCAAAAGCACACTTCGTTACCATTTTTGCTAAACCGGCTGGTCGTCCGCTGGTTGATGATTATGTTGTTGATATCCCGCAGGATACCTGGATTGAACAACCGTGGGACATGGGCGTGGTGTTCGTACCGCCGATCTCAGGTCGTTAATTTACAAGGTGAGTGCTATTTACCACGCCCGGTTATGCCGGGCGTGGTTTTTTTTGCCCGTATGCAGGTTACAATAGCCCGGAGTGGCAACACGATGGAGGCTGCACATGTCACAAGCTAACCTTAGCGAAACACTGTTTAAACCTCGATTCAAACATCCAGAAACGTCTACGCTGGTGCGCCGGTTTGCGTCAGGTTCGCAACAGCCGATCCACTCTGCGCTCGACGGGAGCAATGTCGATCACTGGTATCGCTTGATTAACCGTCTGATGTGGATCTGGCGCGGCGTGGCGCCACAGGAGATCCTGGATGTGCAGGCGCGCATTGTGATGAGCGATGCTGAGCGTACGGATCCGGAGCTTTATGACACCGTGGTGGGCTATCGCGGCGGCAACTGGATTTTCGAATGGGCCAAACAGGCGATGATCTGGCAGCAAAAGGCCGGGCAGGAAGCCGATCCGCTGAGCAGCGGGCGCCACTGGCTGCATGCATCCAATCTCTATAGCATTGCCGCCTACCCACATATTAAAGGTGATGAGCTGGCGGAGCAGGCGCAGGCGCTGGCTAATCGGGCCTATGAAGAGGCGGCTCTTCGCCTGCCGGGCGAGCTGCGCGAGCTGGAGTTTCCTGTGCCCGGCGGCGCGCCGGTGACCGGCTTTTTACATATGCCGAAAAGCGAAGGTCCGTTCCCGGTGGTCCTGATGTGCGGCGGTCTGGATGCGCTGCAGACGGACTACTACAGCCTGTATGAGAACTATTTTGCGCCGCTGGGGATTGCCATGCTGACGCTGGATATGCCTTCGATAGGCTTCTCGTCAAAATGGAAGCTAACCCAGGATACCAGCCTGCTGCATCAGCATGCGTTGCGGCACCTGACGAATGTGCCGTGGGTCGATCATACCCGGGTTGCAGCGTTCGGTTTCCGTTTTGGGGCGAATGTGGCCGTCCGTCTGGGTTATCTGGAACCGCAGCGCTTAAAAGCCGTGGCCTGCCTCGGCCCGGTGGTGCATAACCTGCTGGTGGATCCGCTGCACCAGGGCCGGGTTCCGGAAATGTATCTCGACGTTCTGGCATCGCGGCTGGGCATGCACGATGCATCTGATGAAGCATTGCGCATAGAGCTGAACCGCTACTCATTAAAAACCCAGGGGCTTCTGGGCCGTCGCTGTCCGACGCCGATGCTTTCTGGCTTCTGGAAAAACGATCCGTTCAGCCCGGAAGAGGAATCGCGCTTAATTACGTCGTCATCCGCCGATGGTAAGCTGCTGGAGATTCCATTTAAGCCCGTTTATCACAATTTCGATCGCGCATTGCGCCAGATTGCCCGCTGGATCAATCAGAGATTTAGTTAATATATTGCTAAATTTTATTGATTTGGTAAAACAGTTGCATCACTAAAGGAGATCGCAATGACGTTACCGAGTGGACACCTCAAGAGTAAGCTGATTAAGAAATTCACGGCTCTTGGCCCTTATATTCGTGAAGAACAGTGTGAAGACAACCGCTTCTTTTTCGATTGCCTGGCAGTTTGCGTCAATGTAAAACCCGCCCCGGAAAAACGAGAGTTCTGGGGATGGTGGATGGAGATGGAAGCGCAGGCATCACGCTTCACTTACAGCTATCAGTTTGGCCTGTTCGATAAAGAAGGGAGCTGGCGGCCGGTGGCTATTGACGATCCGGAAGTCAGCGAGAAACTTGAGAAAACGCTGCGTGATTTCCACGATCGGGCTAACGCATTGCTGGCGACATTCAGCCTGAAGCTGGAACCCGCCGATGACTTTAGCGAGCCGCTCAGACTGCGCGCCTGATATCTCGCCGATTATCTGGTTATATCGAAAAAAATCCACGCCCGAGCGCGTGGATTTTTTTATTCCTTTACCCGCCCTCAAACTGCCAGATTTTCATTAATCACTGGTGTCGTTGAGTGATGTCGGACTTATTTCCATAACCCTGTTTATAGGATTTTTCTTAGAAGCGCGCCGTGCCGAGGAAATGTGTTCCAAGAGAATGCCTGAACAGGCTATCCGTGTTACCGTCACCACATGGCCCTGTAAAATAAAGATATTTATGAAGATTGTATTACTAATGAGTCTGTTAAGCCTGTTTCTTTCTCCGGCATTTGCCGGGACTGCAGTGAAATTGTCCTGCTCGTTACGCAAAAGCGTGACGATCTCAAAATTCCATTACCAGCTGTCGACAATGAAATGGGGCGATCACTTCCAGGTTGCTGCCGGAATAAGACAGGCGCAAACCAAAAGCAATGTCCCGTTTCGCGTGACGCGTTTTCAAAATGGCGACGATCTGGTCTTTTTCCCCGACAGCCAGGACTATTATTTCTTCTATTCCGGGATGGCGACACCTGACCGCTGCATTGTACAGGAGACGTATTCCTATCCGGTTGTTGAGCTACCGCGCTACAAGAAAAGCGAGTAGCCGGCGGCGCAAACAGAGCCCGAAGGGTTACCCCATCGGGACTCCGCTGCCTGGAACGGACGTGAATTAAAGGCCAATACACATGTATTTGATTTCTAAGTAGTCTTCAATGCCATACTTCGAGCCTTCGCGGCCCAGACCGGAAGCCTTCACGCCACCAAACGGGGCGACTTCGTTGGAAATCAGCCCGGTATTGATGCCCACAATCCCATACTCCAGCGCTTCGCCGACGCGGAAAACGCGGCTCAAATCACGGGCATAGAAGTAGGCGGCGAGGCCAAATTCAGTATCGTTGGCCTGGCGGATGACATCCGCTTCATCTGTGAAGCGGAACAGAGGAGCCAACGGGCCGAACGTCTCTTCTTTCGCCACTTTTGCACCGTCGGGAACATCGACCAGAATAGTCGGCTGAAAGAAGTTGCCGCCGAGGGCATCCACTTTCCCGCCGGTGATGACCCGGGCGCCTTTCCCGACGGCATCGGCAATATGTTCCTGCACTTTGGCAATGGCTTTCTCATCAATCAACGGTCCGGTTGTGACCCCCGCCTGAAGGCCGTCGCCGAGGTGCAGCTGCTCCACCGCCTGCTGCAGTTTTTCGGCAAAACGCGCATACACCCCGTCCTGCACGTACAGGCGATTGGCGCAGACGCAGGTCTGCCCGGCGTTACGAAACTTCGACGCCATGGCGCCTTCTACCGCTTTATCCAGATCGGCATCGTCAAACACGATAAACGGCGCGTTACCGCCCAGTTCGAGCGAAACTTTTTTGATGTCCTGGGCACACTGCGCCATCAGCTGGCGGCCGATTTCCGTGGAGCCGGTAAACGACAGCTTACGCACCAGCGGGTTGCCGGTCAGTTCATTACCTACCGCGCTGGCGGAGCCGGTCACCACGTTAAATACGCCGTCAGGGATCCCGGCGCGTCTGGCCAGTTCGGCCAGCGCCAGCGCGGAAAAAGGGGTCTGGCTGGCGGGTTTGAGTACCATTGTGCAGCCGGCGGCTAACGCCGGGCCGGCTTTACGGGTGATCATCGCCGCCGGAAAATTCCACGGCGTGATCGCGGCGGTAACGCCAATCGGCTGTTTAATCACGATCAGGCGCTTATCGGCCTGATGACCGGGAATGGTATCGCCATAAATGCGTTTTCCCTCTTCGGCAAACCATTCGATAAATGAAGCGGCGTAGCCAATCTCGCCTTTTGCTTCTGCCAGCGGTTTGCCCTGCTCCAGGGTCATCAGTCGGGCCAGATCGTCCTGGTTTGCCATCATCAGATCGAACCAGCGGCGCAGGATCGCGGCGCGCTCTTTTGCCGTTAGCTGTCGCCAGGCGGGAAGGGCGCGATGGGCGGCCTGGATCGCATCGCGCGTCTCTTCTGCGCCCATTTTAGGGACTGAGCCCAGCACCTCTCCGTTCGCCGGGTTGGTCACCGTAATGACATCGCTGCTGAGGGCATCACGCCACTCACCATTGATAAATGCCTGCTGGCGGAACAAGGTTAGGTCATTCAGTTGCATGGTTATTTCCTGTCTCAGAAGGTTAACGGTTGAACGGCGTACTCCAGCGTAGCGGAGAATCAAAAGCGGCGTTTGCGATAGCCTTCACGTTTACCAACGTCTCTCGGCGCGAACCCGCGTCATGCCCGGTAAAGACTTTTCCGGCCCTCTTCTTTTACGCCAGCCAGGTACGCCTGTGTTTGTTTAGTGTAGTCGCCAGAGTCAGATGACAGCAGCGACTAAACAGTGACTAAACAGCGATGACGACGTTTTCACGATGTAAAACCAGCGTCTGAATTCGCGACGCCTGCCACAAAATTCACACATCATGCGCGATGACGGGGGGAAGCAACTTGCTTTTATCTGGCGAGGCGAATACGGTCTGTAACGTTACACTAAAACGTTACAGTAGAAATTTACCCTCCGGTTATGAGTGAAGTCCCTGGCGATTTAGCGAGGCCCGAAGGTGCTACAGACACCTCAACGGTACGTGAAAGGATAACGATGATGAAAATGACACAGTTTTGTTCGGCCAGACGTTTTTTAGCTTTTGCTTGTTTGAGCTCGGCCCTGATAGCGGGAAGTGCGGTGAGCGCCTTAGCCCATGCGGCGCTCAACTTCCGCGTTTATTCTTCTCTCCCCGCGGACGACTCCTCGGCGCACTACATCTGGTTCAGCCGTTTTCAGGAAAACATTAACAACAATGCGAAATTGAAAGGGCAAATTAAGCTCAACTATTTTGCCAACGGCATGTTGGGCAAAGAGGCCGATGCGACGCAGCAGGTTCGCATTGGCGCAATTAATATGATGATCTCCGGTACATCCATTTGGGCCACGCTGGTACCTGAAATGGGCGTCCTGGATCTGGGTTATTTATTTAAAGATTACAGTCAGGTAGGGAAAGCGCTGGACGGCAGCGCCGGGGAAAAACTCTCCGCCTTAATGATGGATAAAGCCAACGTGATGGTGCTCGGCTACGGCTTTAACCTCGGCGCGCGTAATATTTATACCAAAAAGGTGATTGAAAAGCCGGAGGATTTAAAGAACCTGAAAATTCGCGTGCTGCCGGTGCCTAATTTCATTGCCACGTTAAACCATATGGGGGCGGTGGCGATCCCGATGCCGGGCGGTGAAGTCTATTCCAGCCTGCAAATGGGCGTTATTGACGGCGTAGAGCACGATGCCCCGACGATTTATGCGAGCAAATATTATGAAATCATCAAAAACGGCACCCTGACTCGCCACAGCTACAACCCGCTGATGATTGCGATGAATAAAAAGAGTTTCGAACAAATCCCGCCGGAGCTGCGTGCGGACGTGCTGGCGGCGGCGAAAGAAGCGACGGACTATGAACGCATGCAAGCGGGTAAAAAAGAACAGGAAGCAATAAAGAACCTTGAAGCAAAAGGGGTGACGTTCCGCGAAACCGATCGCCAGTTCTTCTATCAGCAGGTGCAGCCCGTGTGGCAGTCGTTCCTCAAGCAATATCCGGATATGAAGCCCATCGTTGATGAAATTACCGCGGCGGCAAAAGACCCGTCATGATCGGCGCCGCTTAACCCGCCCGTGCCACGGCGGGGTTAAGCGGTGAGATTGGCAATCTTGTGGAGAAGATTCAACATGGCTGATATCTCTATTAAAGCAAAGGACGGGTGCGTTGCCCTTGCGCTATTGGGCAAACTGAGCCGCTTTTTAACCACCTTAACCGCCTGGGCCGGAGCGCTGGTGCTGTTTATCAACGTGCTGGTGGTGTTTGCATCCGTCATCTGGCGCTATGCGCTGCACTCGCCCATTCATTGGGCCGAAGAGGTGGCTCGCGCGCTGATGATTGCGCTGGTGTTTTTCGGCGTGGCCACCTCGACGGCGAAAGGGGGTCATATTGGCGTCGATCTGTTCCTGCGTTTCCTGCCTGAACGGGTTCGACCCTATGTCGTTCATGCCAGCCGCTGGATCCTGTTTCTGGTCTCGGTTGGGCTCGTCGTTTCCAGCTACGACCTGGTGCAGGCCGCGCGATTGCAAACCACGGAGACCGGTTTACCGCAGACAATCTACGTCATTCCGGTGCTGATTGGTTCGCTGGTTATGATGGTGGCGGCGCTGGAGCTGGCCTTGCGAGAACGTGTTCGGGTTGTGCTGTTCAGCGGCCTTGGCATTGTGGTTCTGGCCGCCATTGGCTATATGAAACTTTCGCTCATGGCCGATCCCGCCAGCGCTGCTGCCGGGCTAATGCTGATCTGCTTTGTGCTCGGTATTCTCGCCGGCGTACCGATTGCGTTTACCCTTGGTCTGTCGGCGATGGTGTTCTTTATCTGCGATCCGTCATTACCGTTTGTCTTTTTCTCCCAGCAGGTCGCGGCGGGGGTAGATCACTTCGTGCTGTTGGCTATTCCGTTCTTCCTGCTTGCCGGTGCCGCCATGGAGATCAACGGGATGTCAACGCGGCTCGTTGAACTTATCGTGCGTGGCATGGGGCGCTTTCGCGGCGGACTCAATATGACTACCGTACTGTCGATGGCCTTTTTCTCCGGGATCTCCGGCTCCAAACTGGCAGATGTTGCGGCGGTTGGCGGCGTGCTGATGCCGGCGGTGCGTCGGGCTAAACAGGATGGCGAAGAGGCCGCCGGGGTGTTTGCCGCCTCGGCCGTGATGGCCGAAACAATCCCACCTTGCGTGAATCTGATTGTTATGGGCTTTGTCGCGAACATCTCGATTGGCGCGCTGTTTATTGCAGGCCTGGTGCCCGCCGTCTGCCTGCTGGTACTGCTGATGATTGCCGCCAACCGGTTTGGCGGCAAAATCAACGTTAGCGAAGCGTATCCGGTATTACGGCCGCGCACGCAGCTCTACCTTGGTGCCGCCGTTGGGCTGGTGATGATCTTTATGATTGGCCGCGGCGTCATGATGGGGATCGCCACCTCGACAGAAATCTCAGCTTTTGCAGTGATTTACGCCATCGTCGTCGGTCGCCTTGCATTTCGTGAACTGACGTTCAAAGCGACGGTAAAAATGTTTATCGATATCGCCGCCATGTCCGGAGTGCTGCTGTTTATCGTCGCCTGCGCCACCAGCCTTTCTTATGCGCTGACGATACAGATGATCCCGCAGCAAATAGCGGAATTACTGGTCAGCATTGGGGTTGAGCAGGGAGCCTGGCTGTTTCTGCTATTAACCATCGTTATTCTGGTTATTTTTGGCGCCGTTCTGGAAGGGGCTCCGGCGCTGATTATCTTTGCGCCGATTCTGGTACCGATCGCCGTTCAGCTTGGTTTCAGCCCGCTGCATTTCGGCATCATTATGATTATGGCAATGGGTTTTGGTCTCTTTTCACCGCCTATCGGACTCGGTCTTTATACCACTTGCGCCATTTGCGGCGTGGAGATGAAACACGTTATTCGGCCCATGGCAAAATATCTGGCGGTAGTCTTCGTCGGGATTATTATCGTGGCTATGGTCCCACCATTAACAACATGGTTGCCGGGGCTCGCTGGTTATTAATTGTGAATCCAGTCGTCAACAGTATTCCGTTATTTAAACACGGTTAAAAGAGGCGTCCTGTCAATATCGGCAGGGCGCAAGGTCAACAGGTATCGCTCAGGTTCTGATATTTAACACGCCTGCAGGTGGGGATAACAACGTCCTGAATCTCTCGCTGATAAATATTATGCGCCGATGGCGGATTTATTCTGAAACAGGAGTATGCAATGGGGTCATTAACGGGAAAGAAAGTTTTTATTACTGGCGCTGAGCAAGGTATTGGTAAAGAGACTGCGAGAAAATTAATTGAGGCCGGATGTGATATCTATATTCACTATTTCAGCGGTGAAGAAGGCCCCAGAGAATTAATCGCGATTGCCCAACAGCGGGGAGGCAAGGCCGCCTGCGGCTATGCGGATTTGACCAACGAGGCGGATGCGGCGCGCTGCGTTGCCGAGGGGGCAGCGTTCTTAGGTGGCATCGATATTCTGGTGAATAACGTCGGGGGAATTATTGCCCGCAAATGGCTCGGTGAAATTGACCCGCAGTTCTGGCGTACCGTCATTGATGTCAATATGACGACCATGCTCAATGTGACTCAATCGGCGCTGCCGTGGTTAAAAGAGGCGACTGACGGCGCGAGTATCGTCAATCTCGCCTCGTTAGCCGGACGCTCCGGCGGGCACTCCGGATCGCTGGTCTATTCGATGACTAAAGGCGCGGTGCTGACGTGGACCCGCTCCCTTGCCGCAGAGCTTGGCGAGTTTGGTATTCGGGTGAATGCGGTGGCGCCAGGGCTGATTCTGGGGACACGTTTTCATAACCAGCATACCACTCAGGCCTCGGCCGATCGGACTATCGAAGATATTCCGCTGGGAAGAGCCGGTACGCCTGAAGATATCGCACGCGCGATCTGCTTCCTTGCCTCGGAATACGATGGCTTTATCTCCGGGGCGACTCTGGATATTAACGGCGGTATTTATCGGGCATAAATCTCAGGGCGGGTTATATCCCGCCCATATTAAGAGAACGTAGTCATGATCAAAACAGAAATTATTCATCCGGATTTGCTCCAGGCGTTGGCCCAGTGTGGCCATAAAGCCAATATTCTTATCGCCGATGCTAATTATTCATTTTTAACCAACTCATCTCCGCGGGCGCGGATTATTTATCTCAATTTTTCCCCGGGTTTAATTAGCAGCGTGGTCATCCTGCAAAAAATGCTCGGCTACATCAATATTGAAAAAGCTGTGCTGATGTCCTGCCCGGATGATTTTGATAATACGATTGCGCGTGAATATCGCACTCTGCTTGCTGAGTCGACCGCAGTGGAATATGTGACCCGGGAGGCCTTTTACGCGCTGGCGAAATCGTCGGATACCCTGCTGGTTGTCGCCTCTGGCGAGACCCGCCGCTTTGCCAATATTCTGCTCACCGTCGGCCCGACGCTACTGTGACGCGGGAGAAGGGCAACGTGTTCTTCTCCCGTCACAGGCACAAACACAGCGGCGCGAGAGTCAGACCTCGGGCGCATCGCGTACCGACTGACGGCACACCAGGGAAGGCGTAAACAGAAACTCCTGCGGCGGGAGGGAGGGGTTGTCCGTCCGCTCAATCAGGCGTTGTACCATGACCTCCGCCATATCACTCAGCGGAGGCATCACCGAACTTAATCTGGGATAAACCAGCCCGGAGAGCGGGATGTTATCGATGCCGATGATGGAGATCTCTCCCGGCACGCTAATCCCGGCTTCGTGCAGGCCGGCCATCAGCCCAATGCCGAGCGCGTCATTAATTGCCACAATACCGTCAGGACGGCGCGATTGGCGGCAGATTTTTTGCGCCAGCGATCGGCCCAGTTCGGTCATTTCCGCATCACCGTACGCCGCTTGCGTCTTCTCCTCGACAATCATGCCCTCACGAAATAGCCCGTGGCGTTGCACCGCGCTGAGAAAGCCTTCGATTTTATGGGCGCGGCTCGGGATCATACCGGCGACGGTGGCGAAGGTCAGGTGTCGGCACCCGCGCGCAATCAGATGCTCTGTGGCTAAACGTCCGGCTTCGACGTTATCCATGGATACGCTGTCGAGCGCCAGACCGCCGGAACCGGCGCTGGCCGGCATACGACTGTCGTAGTTGACCATGATCATGCCCTGAGAGGCGGCACGCACAAAATGCGGTTTTTCAATATCACCGGCGGCGACAATAATGCCGCGCACGCCGTGGGCAAACATATCTTCCAGAAAGGCTTCTTCTTCTTCAATCTGACGGTAGGTGTTACCAATCAGCACGCGATAAAAGCGCTTTTTTGCCGCCAGATCCACTTCACGGACCAGCGAGGCGAAGCTGGGGTTGACGATGGACGGAACCAGCAGGCCGATCATTTTGGCCTGGCCCGTTTTCAGCTGCTGGGCGACGCGATTAGGAAAGTAATTGAGCGTTTGCATGCTTTGCTGGATACGCGCCAGCGTCTCTTCGCGCATCTGGTCGGTACGGCCATTGAGCACGTTGGATACGGTGCTGACGGACACGCCAGCATGCTTTGCGACATCGCGAATGTTTGCCATACATCTCCTTTGCAGCGGTGGGCGAGGCGCGGACGAGAGCGATTCTCCGCGCCGCTTTATACGGGGTCGACAAGCCTGATCCTGCATCGTTTTCTGATGAGGATCATCAACAATAACGGTTTAGTGTAACGTTACAGCTGGTGCTGTCAATGCGCTTGCAAACGGCAAGTGATGTCAGCCACGCGACTGCGCCCCAGGCTGCGGGAAACCGCAGGCCCTTTATTTAACCCGGTCCGACACACCGTCGGGGATGTTTCCCGTCGGCATAGCCATCCATGCAGACAGTGAGGAGGTGCGAAAGGAGACAAACGAGAACGGGTGGCGTCTCGTGGTCATCGTGAGGCTTCCTGACCTGCGATGGTAAACTAATGACCCGTTGATATTAAAAGATTTATTGCTGGCGACAATGCGTTACGCTGTGCACGGCAGCGCGTTAAGCGCGACGTTAACTGCCGCTAACAATCGCGCTTCTGAGACACCGTCGCGCGCCTGAACGGAAAGACCATGCAAAAAGACGGCGAAATAGTCTCCCAGACTGTCGGCATCGGTTGTATCCGGTAGCTCGCCGTTATCCACCGCCTGTCTCAGTCGGTCGATGATCTGTTGCGTGCGTTGCAGGCGGTGCTCGGCCAGCCAGGTTTTGATCTCATCATTTTCCGCGCTGACACTCGCGGCAGAGGCGACGACCATACATCCTCGCGGTAATTCCGCCTGGCTGTACAGGCGCACGGCGTCGACAAGCATCTTTTTGATCGCCTCCTGCACGTTGTTCTCAGCGGTGAAGGCCCGATCTGCAAACCCGCCTTCCTGGCTTTCATAATGGGCGATGGCCTGTCGGAACAACTGTTCTTTTGAACCGAACGCTTTGTAAATGCGCGCGGAAGCGATGCCAAGTTCTGCCACTAAATCCGACATTGACGTACCTTCATATCCCTGTCGCCAGAAGAGATTGCGCGCCTTCAAAAGCGCATATTCGCGATCAAATTCGCGCGGTCTGCCTGCCATTGTGCTGCTCCATTTTGCCTGCCGTTCAGTCACACAGGATCGCTTAAACCTGCGCTATTACCAAAGAATTTATAAATTTTTCTTGTGGTTCTCCGATTTTATTCCTATTGTTTGTCAATCGACAAACAATAGGAGTTTACGATGAAAACCATCAAAGGCCCAAGCCTGCATCTCGCCCAATTCAGTGATGGGATAGCCCCGTTCAACAGCTTGCCTGCGATTGCCCGATGGGCTTCGGAAACCGGCTTCAAAGCATTGCAAATTCCGGCATGGGATCGGCGTCTGTTTGATGTAGCCACCGCGGCGGAGAGCCAGACCTACTGCGATGACCTCACCGGAATGCTGGCGGAACATGGCCTGGTCGTCAGTGAACTGACCAGCCATATTTTCGGCCAGCTGATGGCGGTACATCCGGCTTACGACGCCATGTGCGACAGTTTTGCGCCGTCGGCACTGCATGGTGATCCGCAGGCGCGCGGTGAATGGGCGCGGCAGCAGCTGCTGTTGGCCGTCAAAGCCTCAGCACGGCTTGGTCTCAGCGAGCTGGGCACGTTCTCCGGCTCGCTGGCCTGGCCCTATCTGTTTCCGTTCCCGCAGCGTCCGGCAGGGTTAATCGAAGCGGCTTTCGACGAGTTGGCCAGACGTTGGCTGCCGGTACTCAATGCCTGCGATGAGCAGGGTATTAACCTGTGTTATGAAATCCACCCGTGCGAAGATCTGCATGATGGGGTGACGTTCGAAATGTTTCATCAGCGGGTAGGGGAACACCCTCGCTGTCAGGTACTTTTCGATCCCAGCCACATGGTGCTTCAGCAGCTTAACTATCTGGAGTTTATTGATATTTATAAAGATGTTATTGGCATGTTTCACGCCAAGGATGCCGAGTTTAATCCCACCGGTCGCCAGGGCATCTATGGTGGCTATCAATCGTGGATTGACCGTGCAGGCCGTTTTCGCTCGTTGGGGGATGGTCAGGTTGATTTTAATGGCATCTTCTCGAAGCTGGCACAATATGACTATTCCGGCTGGGCTACCCTGGAGTGGGAATGTTGCCTGAAACACCCGCAGGACGGCGCCCGGGAAGGTGCTGCTTTCATCCGCGACCACCTCATTAACGTCACTGATAAAGTGTTCGACGATTTCGCCGGCGCACAGGTTAATCCTCATCAGATCAATACATTACTCGGCATTCGCTAAGCCGTAATATCACAGGGAGTCCCCCATGAAACAGCCATATGACGAGATCCTGGAACAGGATCCCGGGACGCAACACGTCTATACGAAGGTAAACGGACAACGCATCCACTGCGTTGTCGCAGGGAAAGGGCAGCCAGTCCTGCTGATCCCCGGATGGCCGCAGACCTGGTATACCTGGCGCCATGTTATGCGTGCACTGGCCGCGGCTGGTTTTCAGGCGATAGCCGTAGACCCGCCCGGCATCGGCGATTCGGACAAACCGCGCGACGGTTACGACACCGGAAGTATCGCCGTGATGTTGCATACGATGATGACGCAACTGGGACATTCGCGTTACCGTCTGGTGGGGCACGATGTCGGCATGTGGATTGGCTACGCTATGGCGAGCGATTTTCCGCAGGCCGTTGAGCGCCTGGTGCTGACAGAAGCGGTGATCCCTGGTCTTGCTCCGCCACCGCCGATTTTTGTCGCGCCGGAGGAGAACATTTTTCTGTGGCACTTCATGTTCAATCAGTTGACTGATTTACCTGAAACCTTGACCTACGGGCGTGAATCACAGTATCTCACCTATATTTTCAACCGCTGGTCCCATCGCCGCGATCGGGTCGCCGCAGAGGTTTACATTGCCGCTTATTCGACTCCGGGTGGATTGCGAGCGGGTTTTGAGTACTATCGGGCGATCCCGGAAACCATTCGACAGAATCAATTACGCGCGCAAACGCCATTAACCATGCCGGTACTAACAATCGGTGCGGAGCACGCGACGGGGGATGCGCCGCTGGTCACCTTACGAGGCAACGCGCATGATTTGCGCGGCGAGACGGTGGCCGACTGCGGACATTTTATTACCGAAGAGTGCCATGAGGTTTTTATCACGCTGATTGTGCCATTTCTGTCAGAGGGGACCTGTTATGCCGCTTGATAAGCGTATTGCCGAGTTTTTGGCCTCTTTGGCGGGAACACCGGCGCCCGTGTCGCTGACCGATATGAGAATGGCGACAGAAACGGGTTTGCGCCAGCTGCAGGGCAAAGGGGAAATGAGCGGAGGTATTAAGGATTATATCGTTGTCGCTGATGACGGCCATCGCATTATGCTTCGCGCCTATAAGCCCGTAGCGGCAAATGACGGGAGCGCCCGGCCAGCAATGCTGTTTGCCCACGGCGGCGGTTGGTGTCTGGGGTCTCTGGCGCTGTACGATCAACCTTGCCAGGCATTGGCTAACGCGACGGGCCGGATAATTCTGTCGGTTGATTACCGGCTGGCGCCAGAATATCCGTTTCCTCGCCCCCTGGAAGATGTCTATCAGGCACTATGCTGGGTTTACGAGCAGGCGCATCGTCTGGGTATAGATGCCAGTCGGTTAGCGGTGGGCGGCGATAGCGCTGGAGGAAATATGGCTGCGGCTACGGCATTGTTGGCTCGGGACCGCGGGGGGCCTCATATCGAGCATCAGCTGT
Source organism: Klebsiella sp. X13 (assembly GCF_003323835.1). Classification (NCBI taxonomy): domain Bacteria; kingdom Pseudomonadati; phylum Pseudomonadota; class Gammaproteobacteria; order Enterobacterales; family Enterobacteriaceae; genus Klebsiella; species Klebsiella sp. X13. The sequence continues at coordinate 4,310,099 of NZ_CP030874.1, read as the reverse complement.
TGTTGTATCCAGCGTTAAGTCGCGATATGGCGACGGAGAGCTACCGGGAGTTTGCCGAAGGCTACTTTTTAACGCGAGATGCGATGGCGTTTTGCTGGGACAACTATCTTGGCCTGCGTCGTCATCCCTACGCCGAACCGCTGCATGCCGCTTCACTCAGCGGCTTACCTCCGGCCACCATTTTGAGCTGCGAATATGATCCGTTACGCGATGAGGCTGAAGATTATGCGCAACGGCTTCAGAAAGCTGGCGTTAAGGTGCGCAGCGAGCGATTGCAGGGGATGGTCCATGCCTGTATCCATATGTCAGGTCTGACCCCGGCGACAGGCCAGCTATTCGAGCTCGCCCGCGGTTAACGGAAGGCGTGCAGCCAAAAAAGCACATTGCAACGGCGCGGCCGGTGGTTTACAGCCGCGATAATCATCCGCTCAGGCATTTTTGCCCTCCCGATTTTCAGCTCGCATTAGCTGTAATCAGTGCCGGTTCAACCCCACAATGCCTGCAAATGGACCGGCATTTTCCGCCCCGACATGCATCGCAATTTTACTTAACATGTTGAGCCGCACTGACGGTTTAACCTCAGCGACTGGCTGCGCCTGCATACGGGAAAATAGCGTTGGAAATGTCTCTATGATGGCGGAGGCATCTGGTGCAGGCATTTGGCTGTCTTTTCAACAGTATTTCGAACTTACGCGCGTAATGACAACGAAACTGCCGGTTCTTGCTGCCATTAGGTTCGACAAGCAAAGATAGCCCCTGCCGGTAGTCGGAAGACGTTCAACACCGACGATAATGATAAGTAAAGGGACCGTTGCGGCCCCTGTGGTATTATGCGGTTGGGCACTCGTTCCAGGCGTCTGTATACTGGATATTACCGTCATGAATCTTCCAGGTGATCTTTTCGTACTGCATAGCCACCGATTCCATGTGATTCATTTTGTCATTGGCGGCAAGTTTGCAGTTAGGTACACCGCAGTTCACGCCTGTGATCTTCACGTTTTCCATCAGGACGGAGTAATAAGCTACCTCTTGCCCTGAGTTGTTGATGTGGTAGAAACGAATCTCCGCGCTTTTCAGCGTCTGACCCGTTGCAGCAGCCTTATAAAGATAAGGTGTAGAGCTATCAACTTCTTTTTCAATCATCATCGATGAATGCTGGCGTGTGCCAGTAATTTTACCGTTGGCATTGTCTACAGGTAAGTTAATACCGTGGCTCAGTCCGATAATCTCAATACTGCCGTCACGATCCTGAACATCTACAGATCCTTTAATGTCTGCGCCGCCATCATCTTTAAGCCACATATACGGAGGAATTGGTATTTCATTTGCTCTGTATTTTTCTGATTAACTTCATCGTTATGAGATAAATTGCTGTTGCTGCTGTGATCTCAGTAATGAATGCAATATAGAAAAACACATCTTCTATATTCTCGACTCCTGCATCGTCGTCGCCATAAAACAGGTGTATAACCCAATAGCCAAAGTCATGGTTAACCCATAAGTACGGATCGCCTAAGGTGCGCCCGATAACAAGCAGGATTAACAGAAAGTAGGCAACCCTGGCTAATCTACGGGCAAGTGTTCGAGCCATTCGCTACTACCTCAATCGTGCCGTATGAGTCTAAATTTTTTCCCGGTACTGTCTCTTTCATTGTTCGTAAAAGAGCGCCACGCAGTCTGTTGAAGTCGGATTGGTGAGCAAGGGTTATGCAGCCGTCAGAAACCTGGCCCGGATGGAGTCTAAAGCTACCTCTGGAAATACCCTTGTAAAATGTGGTGTCGTCAACCATATCGTCAGCCCGATACAGGGCGAACCATTCAGAATGATCAACGTGATACATGAAGGTGCTTTTAAATAAGTCGATACCCCACGCCCTAATCTGGTTTAGCTTGCTTCCGGTTGGCCTGTCTACGATGTAATACTTTCCCGGAGGTAGTGGACCATCATTGATTATCATCCCACACGCGCCTTTGTTCTTATAAAGACCATTGCCAGAAAAGGCCATGAACACGCCGATACCGTCAAAAGTAAGCGGTACGTAATCAGCCCCGCTTAGTATTAACTTTCCATGTAGAGCCATATTAACCCTTTATTTTACATAGGTATTGATCGTTAATCGTACAGCTACGCAATCAGACAGGGGAAAGTTTTCTTCCGGGAAAGTTCTGATTTTAGACAATAGAAGCCATTTAGCGCCGTGTTGGGCATGCCAACATTAAGCGCCGAAGGTTCATCAACATGTGTCTTGCCAGTTAACTGCTCTCTTATCGAGTACCGATCTTTTATGGCTCGGTGGACGGCCCGGCAGAGCCAGACCCTTTCCCGGACTGGTTAGGATTCCCAACATTTGCTCGTTTATCCGTGGCGTGTCATCACGACAGGCTGTAACGAGACACCGGGCTAAATGTGGAACGGTTTAAAAGTTGTGGGATTGTTTCGGGATGCGGGCAGCGTCATCAGCTTCGAATTGATAGCGGTTCGTAGAGACTGTTCCCGCTTTGTACCTGTTCGAGATTTACAACTACAGGCCGCCAGGTGCTCTAACATCTCTGAGTAGTCACCGTTAACCATAGCGGCAACTGTTGGTCATAGAATCCCTAAAAAAAGATCGTAACTTGAGACCAGAAGTCTCCACAAATGATTATTTTTAATGGATTTTATTGTGTGAGTGCCGATAATAGGAGTCGAACCTACGACCTTCGCAGACTCTAATGAATTATCTACAAAGCCTAGCTAACCGATTGATTAAACTTAGTTAATTAGACTTTTCACCAGCAACAAAAGGTATATATCAACCCTGAAACTGCCCCGACAAAATATCAGGGGTTTACATGACTTACAAGCGTGACAGATATCTGATTCTCGACCATTGCGGGGTTTACATGGTGCGAATCGTTATACCGTCCTACATGAAGCCTTACTTCAACGGTAAGCGCTACTACATGAAATCCACAGCCACCAAAGATATCAGGCAAGCAAGGCTTTTCAGGGATGCTGTAGCGGTAGAGTTCATCAAGCTAAGGGAACAGCTTAAGCCAAAACAAAACGGCTCAAAGGTTGAGCAGATAATCAATGAACTACGTGGTATCAGCAACTTTGCAAAGGAATCACCAGTGAATTACGGGGCTAATATCGAGCGCTGTCCTACACTAATACATATACGTGACCTTTATTTGCTGCAATATAGCGATAAACGCAAACTAACAACACTATCAAAGATAACTAAAGCCGTTGAGTTAATTCTTTCTCACATTAAAAAGCGTGATTCACAGCTTCAGGATATTAACAGAACGGTAGTAACCGGATGGCTTGACCAACTGAAAAAAGAGAAAGCAACTCAAACGCTACAAAACTATATAAGCGCACTGGCTCAACTATTCGATTTTGCAAAGAATCGTTATCACGATGCACCTAAAGATAATCCTTTCAGAGGGCACAGGTTAGAGGCCAAAGGTTCACATGATAGTTATGAACCTTTCCTTATTTCTGAGTTAAGCAAGGTCTTTGAGTTACTCAATGATGAGATGAAACAGGTAACCTTAATCGGCCTTTATTCAGGAATGAGATTGAATGAAATTTGTAGCCTCACCACTGATGATATTGTGACAGAGGAAAACGTAAGGTGTTTACGCATCTCAAAAGGCAAAACAAAGAATGCAGCCCGATTAGTCCCCGTTCACCCTTCAATTAACGGGCTTATTGACAAGTTGATTCAAAATCATACGGATAAGTTTCTTTTCAGACACGCAGCGTTAACAGACAGGGCTGATGGTAAGCGCTCTGCATGGCATACACAGCAATTCACCAGAGCAAAGCGAAAGGCTTTAGGCGAGAAGGAAACAGAGAGGAAAGTCTTTCACTCATTGCGTGGTATGTTCATCACCGAACTTGACCGCCTCAAAGTGCCTGAAGACCGGATAGCGCTTCTTGTAGGCCATGAAAGGGGGAGTACAGAGTCTTTCAAGACTTACAGTCAAGGGGCTTCACTTAAAGAGCTTGCTCAGTACGTGGAACAGGTCAATTTTGACAGTATAGCTTGACGGCTTTACGTTTTCATATTTCAAAAGTGCATAAACAGTCGATTAGTGATTGATTATCCTGGTTTTTGTCACAGTGAAGCGCAAATAATAATTAAGCGTATTGTTAAAGAGATTCGAATCAACACGGCTGGAAAGAAATGTGATGTCTTATTACACAACGGACTGAAATTATTAAATTTTCCACTCGATAAAGTAGTTGACGGTGCTCGATGGCTGGAGATTTTACCGCTGATTGATGGTGATGAATTCGATTTTGAAGGGTTCTCGACTAAGCCGCGACACATAGCCTTAGAAGAGGCTCCAGAGTGGGTGAAAGAGATGGAAGAGCAACCTAATCAGCCGCTGTGAAAAGTTTGCTTACAGAGTATGCTGAAGAGGTAAAATGATGATGCGAAATTACTTCTGAGGGGTGGAAAAATGGCTTCTGCTGTAACGGAATTACAATCTTTGGCTGAAAATGTTGAGACAGACATACTCACTCTTTTTCTCAAAGCAAAGAGTATTGCTATGAGCATGGAGGATAATGATTTTTTAGAATGGTTGAATTGTGAAATAAACGGCTACCAAGTAACAGGAACCATACCAGATTATCGTGTTGGGGTCGGGAAAATTAGTGCGTGGGATGTAGAGCTAAAAAGAACACTTGATTTCGACTTTGGAAAAGCGACACCAGAGCAAATTAATGTTTTTTCGACTTACAAGATTGCTAACCCCATCTCCACGATTATAGAGTTAGCTGAAGAGCGTGTGGAGTGGCAACTCATGATGCCATTGGAATTAAAAAATATTTTACTTAAAGAGCGGGGGAAAGGTATTGAGCTTTACTGGGATATTCACATTGGTAAAATTCAAGGAATACTCTTTGCTGTTCGAAACAAGATTCACGACTGGGCAACTCTTGTTATAACCAAAAGTGGGGCGCAAGATGTTACCATGCTTGCTAATGATAAGGTGGTTTCAGTTATGACTGTTAACAATATTAATAACTTTAACGGCAACGTGCATAATGCTGGTGCTATTGGTGCTGGCAATACCGGAGATATTCACCAACAGAACAGTATTACTTCAGGTGATTTTAACTCCCTTGCGCGTCAGCTAAAAGAGCAGGGGCTTGATGATGCTGATGTCAAAGAGTTGGAGCAGCTTGTTAAACAGACTGCTAAACCGACTTCAAAAGATGAGGTTGAAAAGGGCTTTGGGTCTTGGATTGGTAAGATTACGGGAAAGGCTTTCACTGGAGGGCTTAAAATCGCTGGTGCAGCCGCTCCTGCTTTACTAACTAATGCGCTTTGCCACTACTTTAACATTCCTGTCTGACATCAGGTTAAGGCCGCTATTATCTGACGGTCTTTCTTTTTCATTCATGAAAAGTGCATGGTTATACATTAATAACTCATGAATGCTGATTAATTTGAATGATTATTCATTTATTTAACAGTAATTAACAGCTCTCTTACACTCCATGTTTTCTTCTCAGAAGGCTTGCCAGCGCTGACCTCAAGCCATTTTTCTGTTCTGTGGTGATTACAGTGAACTTACTGGTAATTTACACACTGTTTCCAGTCTGGTTAAGGTATACCTCAAGAGGCACCGATTTACTGAACCAGTTCACCCCAAAAATGATTTATTGAACCATACAAAACAGACTGATATAATTGAACCATCTTAAACAGACTGCTACGGTTCACTATCATGACTTCACGTGTTTATGCGTACCTCAGAGCTTCAACGAAAGAGCAAGACGCCTCACGCGCTAAACAGCAGCTTGATGAATTCGCTCAATCCAACGGCATGACCATAGCCACCTACTTCACGGAAAATGAATCCGGTGCATCTCTTCAACGCCCTGAACTGTTCAGACTACTAGACATTGCACAGAAAGGTGATGTGATGCTTGTGGAACAGGTAGACCGCCTGTCACGTTTAAGCGGTGAAGACTGGAACAAGTTACGGTCACTGATTAATGAGAAAGGTGTGAGGGTGGTTGCCTTAGACCTGCCAACAAGCCACCAGCTTATTCAGTCAGGGGATGAATTCACCAGCAGAATGCTGGAAGCATTGAACGGAATGATGTTGGACATGTTAGCGGCCATTGCCAGAAAGGATTACACAGACCGTAAGAGAAGACAGGCTCAGGGCATTGTAAAGGCCAAATCAGACGGTAAGTACAAAGGCCGTCCAGAGGACACACAGCGCAATGAGAGAATAGCCAGGCTGTTACAGGCTGGTATGTCCTACACTGACGTAATGGACACGGTGAATTGCTCAAGGGCAACGGTGGCAAAGGTCAGTAAGAGCCTCAAAGAATTAGCTTAATTTAACTGGTGAAGAGTCACGCCCTGCTTTGTGCGGGGCTTTCTGATTGATTTCATTGTAGATATGTTGAGAAATTGCTTGTTAACCGCTACTTTCTCAGGTTCGCCTTCTAAGCAGGTATTCATCTGCTCATCAAATCTTCCAGACCTTCACAGATATGTTCCAGTAATCAATGAAGGCCGAAAATAACGAGTGACACCCTGATTTTACGGAAAAATTTTCATCAGTAATTTTCTGGCCTCATCTCTTAAATCATCGTTCACACGATTAGACGCAATAATTAGCCTTAATGCTTCTTCACTTGCCCCTGCGGAAATGATTGCTCTCGCTTTACTGGTGCGGCTCCCACAGCTTTTTTCTGTGTATCCTTCCTGAGTATGCAGCAGTTCAATGAGGTCAGCACGTGAAATGGTTGTGTTGGCAAACTTGCTGTAATACGTCACAAAGCACCCCATACCAATAGCTTTAAGGTAGGTGTGTAATTTTTCGTCATCCATTGAGAGGCCCTTAGGAGAATATCTGAGGGAATTGTAACCCTCTGAAAGTCATCTTAACCAGTGGGTAAACTGAGATGAAAGGTTTGATGTCTGGATCCGGCTTATGCTTACCGTTATCCCTGTACCATTGTTTCTGGCATTCAACACAAGCCATGCAGCTTGAATAATGTTCACTAGCACCATGTCTCTTGCAGATGTGAACAAAGAAACGCTGACCGCGTGCTCTGGCAATCTTTGCCGCAGCAGTTTTTCGGATGGTGAAGTCTTCGTTTCCGGTAAGAAACAAAAATCGGTTTGATGTCTGTACAGTAGGTTTCATTCTTCCAGTCTCCGGTGTGGAAAATCATTCAGCCCACCAGCGATTAACGCTTGATGGGAAGGAACCCTTTTCACCGTGATGGATTGCCTATGGCTTAACAGATGGGAAAGTCTGAAAAGTTGCAATTCACAATATTGCTGTAGGGTGAGGTGACTCAACAATTTGGGGTTGTTTAGTATTCACTCTTATTGTGAATGTCTGCCATTTGATAAATCTCTTTAGATATGGCTGGACTAGTTGAACTCTCAAGCTATCCCGACTCAACGGGGGCTTAAGCAACGACACCAGATATTCCCACAACTCAAAGAGAACTCATCTCTAACAGGTTGATTATTATATCAAACGCAATGGTTTGATGCAATTGTAACCTGAGCTATTTTAGCGCTCTCTGAGGGCTTATGATGGGCCTTGAGGGGAGAATGTATGGTTGATATTGGGAACGCTTCAGAATGGCATACAGGGGTTCTGATAGGCTATCTGAATAGATGACAAGGCGAAAGCAAGAAGCATGACAACGCGAAGCCATGCGAATGTTGAAAGGATAATTCCTTGATTGGTGATTCCACATCTTAACAGTAATCTTTAAAGGTATTGATTAAGTATCTTTGAAGAGATAATAAGATTTTAATGGCTTTTGGCGTAAGCCATTTTCTTATTGTAGTATTCAATTAGTGATAATCAGAAACTTTAAAGGTCTTAATGCATTATATCAATCGTAAAAAATCCGTCAATAGCAAAAAGTGCTAAATATGTATTTCTGCAATCCCATCCCTCCCGCCAATAATAACCATTCATCAATTACTGCAATAACAAAATACTACTGGACAAAAACACAGTTTCGTATGATAATAATACAGTAATGCTCATTTATCAAAATCGGTCAACAGGGTCTTAGATAGATGAGAATAGCTGGAAGGTCACTTTCTCAGGTTTTATCATGGGGGGGGCTTTCCTGTTTCAGGGGTATTAACATGAATGAAAAAAAGAAAGAAATACTTTACTGTCGTAGCTGAAAAGGCACATCGGTTCTACATGCAATATAAGGGTCTTTCCGAATTAACAGGAATTACATCCCCCACCGATTACACCCCGCCTCGTATGATGACTAAAACCAGACGGTATGAAATCATTAAGGCTATTTGTCAGAAAACTGAAACCCCTTGACATAATTTAACAAAATGTTAACATTTATGTATTGGATTGATTTCCTAACAAATTAATGGCTTTCCTGTGGCATCCCTTCCTCGGGGACAGGTTAGCCAACCCCTTACACATTCCAGATGACACTACACGGGTTACGTAAAAGACGGCCTGTGTGGTGTATTTTTGTATCTGAATTTCACGAGAGCGTTAATAATGAATAGTCCTACACAGAAACGAATTGAAATCGAATCACATTTCATCCCCAAAATTAAAGCTGCACTGGAAAATATCGAAGATGCAAAGGATATTTACAACGCAGACAGCCTGAATAAAGATACTCTTATTGCTATCAAGACTAAGCAGCTAATGTCTCAGCCAGTCGAAGATTATGGATTCAGAATCCGACAGGTTACACACCCAGCGATGGTACAGACCATTATTCAGAACATGATGAATGAGAATTACGTTGTGTATGAGATGGGCGCTGGATTTATCAAGTTTGTACCATTACAGCAGTCACCAAAAAATAACCCGCTTGCTGAGATTGAAAAGGCATGTAAGAAAGCCGCTGAGAAATTTGTTGATGCAGGAATCACTGAGAAAGCGAATAAGGTAAATAAGGCTACCCATGCTCACAACGTATTGGTGAAACAGGCTGAAGAAGCGTTATCGGGAATTAAACCGCTTGAATCGTATCTATCTGTGATTGTCGCTGATGAGGTGGGTAATGACTAACAAAGTCACTGAGGCCGCTTACAAGGCTCAGATTGCCACTTTACAGGCTCAGTTAATGCAACGTCATACAGTGACTGCCATCGACGCTGTACAGCCTTTCTGTGAAGCTATAGGTATCAATCCCGCTGATTACGTTAAGGCCACCAGCGCTATGAGTAACCAGCATAAAGCGTTCTGTGACGGGATTTTGAAAGCGGCTTCTTCAAAGGTCACCCGCTTGCAGCGTGATGCAACTGTACGAATCCTCGAAGCACAGACAAAACGAAACAAAGCCATAACAGCAGCCTCAGAAGCGGTTGAAGTTGCTCAGTCGATGGGAGGGCTGTAAATGAATCAACTCTTCAATGAATATGGTCAGAAAGTAAGTTGTAATCTTCTGATGACGCTGCATCCATCGCTTATCACAAAGCTGGAAAAGCTTTCTGAACAGATTGGTCAAGGTGTGGTATCAGAAGACCAGCGTTTAACACTGGCAATCGGTGAGATGCTCAGGAGGCTTGAATGACGCTTTATCCGTGTAATCCTCTGAAGTCTCAAGGGGATGCAATTCCGTTAACTCAAAATCTCGCCCTGAATATTCCTGTCCCAATGCTACAGAAGCTGGACAGAGTAGGCTATGAACTCGCGGGACGTTACAAATTGGGCGGATTATCAGAGCAGCGCGTGAGATTGCTGGCATTGGCTCACCTGATTGAATCGGCATGAGTGATTTAAAGACAATAGCAGCCATTTAGCGCCGTGATGGGACACCATAACAAGCGCCTTATGCGCATCTTTCAGTTAACCGTTCTCTTATCGAGTACCGTTCGTTTATGGCACGGTGAACACCACGAGAGAGCCAGCCCCTTTCCCGGACTGGTTAGGATTCCCATCATTTGCTCGTTTATCCGTGGCGTGTCATCACGACAGGCTGTTACGGGACACCGCGCTAAGTGTGGAACGGTTAAAAGTGTTGGGATTGATTAGAGACGCTGGCAACGTCATAGGCTTCGAGTTGAGCTTGTACCTGTTCGAGCTGTACAACTACAGGCCGTTACAGTTAACATTCCCAATTGCCATATCAACCATAACGGCAGTTATGAGGGATGATTTACCGATTCTTATAGATGAATAAAAGACAGATTTTTAAGTCTAACTCATTGATTTATAAGGATTTTTACGTGATGGTGCCGATAATAGGAGTCGAACCTACGACCTTCGCATTACGAATGCGCTGCTCTACCAACTGAGCTATATCGGCCCTGAAGAGGACGCGTCCACGAACGTGAATCACGGGGTAAAAGGTTAAAACTAAGTGGGTGACGCGTCAATGGCCTTATGAATCAAACGGCTACTTTTGCATCACCCGCTCAGTATTAAGCACGAATCGTATCGTCGCCGAAACCAATCCACTTGTAGGTCGTTAACGCTTCCAGGCCCATCGGGCCGCGCGCGTGCAGCTTCTGGGTGCTGACCGCCACTTCTGCGCCGAGGCCAAACTGGCCGCCGTCGGTAAAGCGGGTAGAGGCGTTAATGTATACCGCAGAGGAATCCACTTCGTTGATAAAGCGGTTGGCATTGCTCAGCGTGCGGGTCAGGATGGCGTCAGAGTGCTGGGTACCGTGCTCGCGGATATGGGCGATGGCCTCGTCGAGGCCGGCGACCACTTTGACATTCAGATCCAGCGACAGATACTCATCGTTGTACTGCTCCGCCTTCACCGGCTCGACGTTTGCCGGGCCGTTTTGCAAAACCGGCAGGGTGGTGGCGTCAGCATGCAGCGTCACGCCGCTTTCCGCCATCTGTTTACTCAGCGCTGGCAGGAAACGGTCGGCGATATGCTGATTGACCAACAAGGTTTCTACCGAGTTACAGGCGCTTGGGCGCTGAACCTTGGCATTGACGATAATCTTCAGCGCTTCAGCTATGTCGGCCGAATCATCAATATAGATATGACACACGCCAATCCCGCCGGTGATCACCGGAATCGTGGACTGCTCGCGGCACAACTTGTGCAGACCGGCACCGCCGCGTGGGATCAGCATATCGATGTACTTATCCATCTTCAGCATCTCGCCAACCAGCGCGCGATCCGGGTTCTCAATCGCCTGGACCGTCGCGGCCGGCAGCCCGCACTCCTCCAGCGTCCGCTGAATCACTTTCACCGTGGCGGCATTGGTGCGCCAGGTCTCTTTCCCGCCGCGCAGAATCGCGGCATTGCCGGTTTTCAGGCACAGGGAAGCCACATCGACGGTGACGTTAGGACGGGCTTCATAAATCACCCCCACCACGCCCAGCGGCACGCGGCGGCGTTCGATGCGCAGACCGCTGTCAAGCAGACCGCCGTCGATCACCTGGCCGACCGGATCGGCCAGGTTGCACACCTGGCGAACATCGTTCGCAATGCCGCGTAAACGCGCCGGGTTAAGCGCCAGGCGGTCGAGCAGCGCGTCGCTTAAGCCATTGGCGCGTGCTTCCGTCAGGTCTTCGGCGTTTGCACGCAGAATCTCTTCACTCTGCGCTTCGAGATAATCGGCGATCTTTTCCAGCACCTGATTTTTTTCACTGCTGGAGAGTTGCGCGAGTTTGTACGAGGCCGCCTTGGCAGCAATGCCCATTTGTTCCAGCATTTTCAGCTCCTTAACGGATAATCATATCGTCACGATGCACGGCAACCGGGCCGTATTCGTAGCCCAGAATGGCATCAATCTGCTGCGAGTGCTGGCCGGCAATCAGGCGCAGCGCGTCGCTGTTATAGCGGCTGACGCCGTGGGCAATATCGCGACCTTCGCTATTGCGGATGCGGATAACTTCACCGCGGGAAAAGTTACCCGTGACGGTTTTGATGCCTTTTGGCAGCAGGGAGCTGCCGCGTTCCAGAATCGCCTGGGTGGCGCCGGCATCAACGCTAATTTCACCCGCCGGCGGGGCTCCGAAGATCCAGCGTTTGCGGTTCTCCAGCGGCGATTCCTGCGCGTGGAAGCGGGTACCGACCGACACGCTCTCCATCACATCGGCAATCACCCCAGGACGGTTGCCGGCGGCAATAATGGTGTCGATACCTGCACGGCAGGCGACATCGGCGGCCTGCAGCTTGGTTCCCATACCGCCGGTGCCGAGGCCGGAAACGCTATCGCCGGCGATGGCGCGCAGGGCGTCATCAATGCCGTAGACATCTTTGATCAGTTCCGCCTGCGGGTTATTGCGCGGGTCGGCGGTGAACAGACCCGGCTGGTCGGTCAGCAGCAGCAGCTTATCGGCGCCGGCAAGGATTGCCGCCAGCGCGGAGAGATTGTCGTTATCGCCGACTTTAATCTCGGCGGTCGCCACGGCGTCATTTTCGTTAATGACCGGCACGATGTTGTTATCGAGCAGCGCGCGCAGGGTATCGCGGGCATTGAGGAAGCGCTCGCGATCTTCCATATCCGCACGGGTCAGCAGCATCTGGCCAACGTGAATACCATAAATGGAAAACAGCTGTTCCCACAGCTGGATCAGACGACTCTGTCCTACCGCAGCCAGAAGCTGTTTCGACGCAATGGTCGCGGGCAGTTCCGGGTAGCCGAGGTGCTCACGCCCGGCGGCAATCGCCCCGGAGGTCACAATGACAATACGGTGGCCCATCGCGTGCAGCTGTGCGCACTGACGCACTAATTCGACGATATGGGCGCGGTTCAGGCGACGGGATCCGCCCGTTAAAACACTGGTGCCCAGTTTTACCACCAGCGTCTGGCTATCACTCATGATTCTCTGCCGTTCAAAAGGAATATCGATATCGAGCTGATGTTGTAACAGGACTCAGGCCGCTTGCCAACACCTGGCGTATTGGACGAGCCACTTTATTGCGCGAGATCGGGCATTGTGGAGTAACACGATGACAAATTTATGACGGAAACATCTAAACACTCTTTTTTATAAAAAGTTCCACATTGTCATAAATTTTTAATATCGGAGCGTTAAAAAACCTCCTGTTTTTCACGGGGCCTTCGCCCGGAATTGATTAGCGCGTATAAATAAATCACCAGGACTGAATAATGAAAAAGAGCTCACTGGCATTAATGATGATGGGTCTTGTCGCTTCTTCAGCTACACAGGCAGCAGAAGTTTATAATAAAGACGGCAACAAACTGGACGTCTACGGCAAAGTCAAAGCGATGCACTACATCAGCGACTATGACAGTAAAGATGGCGACCAGACCTATGTCCGTTTCGGTATCAAAGGCGAGACGCAGATTAATGACCAGCTGACCGGCTACGGTCGTTGGGAATCTGAATTCTCCGGCAACAAAACGGAAAGCGACTCCACCCAGAAAACCCGTCTGGCGTTTGCCGGCCTGAAATTGAAAAACTACGGTTCTTTCGATTACGGTCGTAACCTCGGCGCCCTGTATGACGTTGAAGCCTGGACCGATATGTTCCCGGAATTCGGCGGTGACTCTTCCGCTCAGACCGACAACTTCATGACCAAGCGTGCCAGCGGTCTGGCAACCTACCGCAATACCGATTTCTTCGGCGTGGTGGATGGCCTGGATATGACTCTGCAATATCAGGGTAAAAACGAAGGCCGCGAAGCGAAAAAACAGAACGGCGACGGCTTCGGGACCTCGTTAAGCTATGACTTCGGCGGCAGCGATTTTGCCATCAGCGCGGCCTATACCAGCTCTGACCGTACCAATGATCAGAACCTGCTGGCGCGCGGCGCGGGTAAAAAAGCGGAAGCCTGGGCGACCGGTCTGAAATATGACGCCAACAATATTTACCTGGCCACTATGTATTCTGAAACCCGCAAAATGACGCCAATCAGCGGTGGTTTTGCCAATAAAACGCAGAACTTTGAAGCCGTTGCTCAGTACCAGTTCGACTTCGGTCTGCGTCCGTCTCTGGGCTATGTGCTGTCAAAAGGCAAAGATATTGAAGGCGTTGGTAACGAGGACCTGGTGAACTATATTGACGTGGGTCTGACTTATTACTTCAACAAAAACATGAACGCCTTCGTTGATTATAAAATCAACCAGCTGAACAGCGATAATAAACTCGCTATCAACAATGACGACATCGTCGCACTGGGTATGACTTACCAGTTCTAATCCGCGACCGCCGAAGGAGACTCCCGAGGCGGTTAGCTGGCGGAACAAAAAACCGCAGCGTTATTGCTGTAATGCTGGTCACTTAAAGGTGACCAGCATTTTTTTGCTTTATCGCAGGCCAGGGCGAGCCGGTAAACGGTGGTTTGTGCGAACGTTTGTTGTTGCCAGAACGGTGGCATGTTCCGTTCACGGTGAATCCGCCCCTTTTCTCATACCCGCTGTGGGGAACGGCATTGCGCTGAAAACGGGCGCTGCGCGGTATGCTCCACTCCGGCTTCATCTGGCGGCCAGTTCTCGATGCGCACCTGCGTTCTCGCCCGTTTTCCTGAGGCGCCTTAACTCCCGCGCTGTCCTCCCGTGGCCGTCACGTTGCGATATCCTTGCAGAAGGTTTTTCAGCGGCGGAATGGTCAGCATGGAATAACAGGACATGCCGCAGGGGGCCGTTCACCTGCAGCGCAGGAAAAAGCAGCGTGCGGAACCTCACGTGAACGGAATATTCCACAGAACACACGAGCCAGAAACTCCTGCAGATATGTTGAAAACCTGACAGCGCCGCATAAGAATCGGTCATCTCGGTGAGATGACCGATTCTTACATCTCTGCCAAATCGGTCTGCCGACCCTTAAACGATCGGCATTACAGCGTTATTGCTGCGGTTTTTTATTGAAATGGGTTAATGATTTTTAGCCAGGTGCTGATGGTCGCTATTCATGGTGATCTGCGCGTTATACTCTTTCGGCAGGCGACGCGCCTGGTAGAAGACCGAGTTCCAGTAAGGGTTGTCCAGCGAGGAGCGCATAACGCCCTGGCTGCTGGAGGCGTGCAGGAAGTTGTGCTCGGTGTCATAGAAACCGACGTGCATCCCGCCACGAATGCGGAAGAACACCAGATCCCCCGGACGGAGCTGCTGCTTGCTGACGCGGACGCCCATATGCAGGAGATCGCCCGTTGTTACGCGATCCATGGGCAAATTGAAGCGGTCCTTGAGCGTTCGCCAGACGAAGCCGGAACAGTCGACGCCGCTTTGCTCGGTACCGCCCCATTCATAGGGGGTGCCGTGCCAGGTGTGCATTTGATCGTGAAGGGCGGCAACCACCGGAATCAGATCGTCAGATCCGCTATCGATCGGGGCATATTGGTGTTTGGCGGCGGTTTTTGGCGGATGTTTAGATGAAGATGAGCATCCTGCCAGAATCAAAAAAGGCACCAATAATAAAGCGTGAGCAAGTTTAGGCGTCATATCGTTATTTTTCGTGAGGGGAATGGGCCGTGGGTATTTATAGCGTATCCGCTATATTGTCAGAATGGTTCGCTGAAAAATTTACGAAACCTTACGTAGAGTAAACTTGTTACTTCACGTTTTTCATTGCTCCAGTTAAATATAAGAGAAAAAGCTGTGGTGTCGCTTGTTAATAAATTATTTCACCATGAAACACTATTTCGCGATCGCCTATAAGACGCATCTGATGTTAATGACTCTTTTCTCTTTGCCGAAGGTGAAAGATCCTCATCATCCGGCCATTGCACGCTGGGGGCGGTGTCCAGTACTTTGTCCGCTCCAGGTCCCTGTGAGGCAAGCTTATGCATCTCGATTTTCGCCAGCTGCGCAATTTTGTCGCGTTGGTTGAATACGGTAGTTTTCACCGCGCCGCCGAGGCGGTATGCCTGTCGCAATCGGCCTTCAGCCGCAGTATTCAGTCGCTGGAGCAGAGCGTCGGCCATCCTTTATTCGACCGGCAGAATAAGCTGCCGACGCTGACGCGACACGGGCAAAAGCTGCTGCCCTACGCCCGCCGTTTCCAGGAGTTAAATATTGAATTGAGCAGCCTGCTGGGGGAAACGGACGATAGTGAAAATGGCGAAGTGGCGTTCGGTTGTGGCCCGGCGCCCGCGGCGCGCCTGATCCCGGCGGCCATCGGAGAGTTTCATCGCCGTCTCCCGCAGGCGAGGGTGCGCTTTCAGGTCGATAACTGGTTTGCCCTGCATCACGCGCTGACGACCCAGCAGTTTCCCTTTGTGGTGGCCGACAGCTGGCATGCGGAGCTGGATCCGCAGCTGCGGGTACAGCCGCTCAACCCGCAGCGCTGTTTTTTCATCTGTCATGCCGACCATCCCCTGGCTCAGATCGGCCCGGTAGCCATTGAGGAGATGCTGCGCTATCCCTTCGCCGCGCCGTATCTGCCTCCTGGGGTGCGAAAAGTGCTGGCGACTCTCAGCCAGCGGCAGGATTTCACCCCGGCGATTCAATGCGATCACGTCTACGCCTTGCTGTCGACGCTAGCGCACACTCAGGCGATAAGTTTTGCCAGCGAAGACGGCTTCGCCCTGTGTCAGCACAGCCATCGCCTGGTGAAGCTGGAGCTCAGCAACCTTCCGGAAGAGTGGCGGCTGATGCAGACCCGCTTCGCGGTGATCTCCCCGGTTCATGCCGCGCTTTCGCCGCTGGTCGCCAGGTTTATCGATATTATCCTGCATACCGACCGCCAGAATCAGATCCAGCTGCTGGCGCAGGAAGAGGAGGCTTAGCCGGCGTTCGCCGCCTGGCCCTGGCTATCATACTGCGGCCAGTGGTTTTCCAGCTGCAGGGTCTTTAGCGCCTGTTCGACAAACTGCCCGTCTGCCCACTGCGTTACCGCAAAGGCGTTGCGAATGAGGCGACCCGTTTTGGCCTGCTCGACGCTGCTGCTGAAGCTGTCGGCCAGGAAGGGGTCGATGCGCGGCGAAGTGCTGAAGTTGAGATCCTGCGGCTGCAGATCCTCAAGGAACAGCGCCTGTGGAATTTGGCTCTGCTGCGCCATCTCTGCCGACCAGGTCTCGCGATTCGCCGGGTTGCTGATTTCCGCCGCGTTTTTCACCAGCACGTCAATAATTTGCTGGGTGGCCTGCGGCCAGGCCTGAATAAAGTCCTGAGTTCCGAGAAAAGCCGCCTGGGTCGTATTTTGCCGGCCTGAATCACCGCTTTTTACCACCACGTCAATCTTATCGCCGCGCAGCGCGAGCAGCGAGACGCCGCCCCACACCGCATCCACGCGACCGGCGGCCAACGCGGCTTTCCCGGCGCTCCAGTCGAGATTAATGACCTGCATATTGCGTTCGCTAAGCCCGACGGTTTGCAAGGCGCGATCGAAAGCCAGCTGGTCTGCGGTACCGCGATAGACCGCCACGCGTTTCCCTTTCAGGTCTGCCAGCTGTTTAATTCCCGATGCTCTGGTGGCCGCGAGGTAGGATTCCGACCCGCGGCTGCCCAGCAGCAGGCGGGTTGGCAGACCGTTGGCTTTGCCGATAATCGCCGCCAGATCGCCGAGATAGACAAAATCGAGCTGCCGGTTGGCCAGCGCTTCATTCACCGCCGGGCCGGCGCCCTTAAAGAATTGCCACTGCACCTCCACACCCTGCGGTTTAAACACCGTCTCCAGCTGATGACGGATAAAGGCCATCCCGACCGGCCCTTCAATAAACGGTTTGCTGCCGGCGCTTTGATCCGGCACGCCAATGCGAATGGTGCGCAGGCTCTCGGCCTGCGCGCTGGCAATCAGCGTAACTACGGCAACCAGCGCCAGCGCGGTACGGGTAAAAATAGCTTTCATCATTGGTGGTGACTCCCTGAGTTTTTTCTCACCCTAAAGAGGCTCACCGCGTCCTGTTAAATGCTTTTATTCGCAGAGCAAAGGCAAAAATAAGCTAAATCAGAGCCCGCCTGTCTGCCAGGCTGAGATGCATTTGTTGCATCGGGATCATTCACCAAACGCAATGACGCCAGACGGCGAGGACGGTTTTATAGGGTGATGATTTCACTCAAAACGGACCGCTATGTCGCAGATGATCTTGAAAAGACGCAGGCTCTCCTGGCCTGCTATCAGGCTAAACGGCTGGCCCTTGCTGCTGCCGGCGCTGATCGTGCTGCTGTGGCACATCGCCGCCGTAGAGCGCTGGATGCCGGAGCAGATCCTGCCCGCCCCGGCGGTCGTCGCCGATACCGCGCTGTCGCTCCTCAGCGGCGATTTGCTGGCGCAATGGGGGTTTAGCCTCCAGCACCTGGCCGTCGGGCTGCTGCTGGGGGTGGCGGCGGGTACCCTCCTGGGGGCGTTGTTTGGTCTCGTACCGGCCGCGGCTCAGCGGGTAGAACCGCTATTTTATGCCCTGGCGCAGATCCCCACCCTCGGCTGGATCCCGCTGTTTATGGTGCTGTTTGGCATCGATAACGGCCTGAAGCTGGCGGTTATCGTCAAAACCACTCTTGTCCCGATGACTATCCACACGCAACTGGCGGTGACCAGCGTCTCGCCAGCGCTGGGGGAAGCGGCGCAGGTGATGAATTTTTCCCGCTGGCAGAGGCTGCGTTGGCTGGTGATTCCCGCGAGCCTGCCGGGCTGGTTTACCGGCCTGCGGCTGGCGCTATCCCAGGCCTGGGTGTCGTTGATTGTTGTCGAGCTGCTGGCCTCGTCGGAAGGGATCGGCTACCTGATGGTCTGGGGCCGCCAGCTGTTTCAGCTGGATATTGTCTTCGTCACCATCGCGGTGGTGGGGCTGAGCGGGTTGTTGATGGAGTGGGCGGCCAACCGGGTCTATGCCCGGCTGGTCTTCTGGCCGCAGGCCGCTACCGGACGGCTGGCCTGGAAGCCGCAGGCCAGCTGGCATGCATTCCAGCTGCCGCTGATCCTGCTGGTGCTGTGGCAGCTGGCCAGCCATCGCGGCTGGATCGACAGCACATTATTCTCTTCGCCGCTGGCGGTGGCGCAGCGCTTTATGGCCGGAGCGGTCAGCGGGGAACTGCCCGTTGCGATGCTGGCCAGTCTGGGACGGGCCTTTGCCGGCGGCGCGCTGGGGATCGCGATTGGGCTGCTGTGCGGATTGCTGCTGGCCCTGCGCCCGCGCGCCGGGCAGATATTGACCCCGACGCTGAATATCCTGCGCCATATCGCGCTCTTTGCCTGGCTGCCGCTGCTGACCGCGTGGGTCGGCAACGATAACGGCGGAAAAATCGTGTTTATCGCCCTGGCTTCTTTCTTCCCGATGTTTTTCAGCACCTTGCAGGCCGTCAGCCAGCGCGATCCGCAGCTTGATGAAGTGGCAAAGGTGCTGCGCTTTGCCCCGCTGCCCCGTCTGCGGGCGCTGATTTTACCGGGGGCGGCGCCGGGCATATTTGCCGGTCTGCGCCTGGCGTTGATTTATGCATGGCTGGGCAACATCGGCGCGGAATATTTCATGTCCTCCGGGACCGGTATCGGCAGTCTGATGATCAACGCCCAGCAGCTGCTGGATATGCCGACCATTCTCTGCGGCATGGTGCTGATTGGAATCACCGGCGCGGCGCTGGATAAAGCCGGACGTTTACTGGAATCTCGCGCCACCCGCTGGCGCCAACAGGAGCAACTATGACCGCCTCGACCCTGGTCTCTTTTCGCCACGTGCGTAAATCCTGGCAACAGGTGACGGCACTCCAGAACTTCAGCCTCGATATCTCCGCCGGCGAACTGGTGGTGCTGGTTGGCAGCAGCGGCTGCGGCAAATCTACGCTGCTACGGATGTTGATTGGCCTTGAGCCGGTGACGCAGGGGGAGATCCGCATCAACGGCGAGCCGGTACGCGGCGTGGGCAAAGAGCGCGGTATCGTCTTTCAGGAGCCACGGCTGTTTCCGTGGCTGACGGTGATCGACAACGTGATGCTGGGCCTCGCGGATGAAAAACTGAGTCGTGGGGTGAAGCGCCAGCGCGCGCTGGCGATGCTGGAGCGCGTACAGCTGCAGGAATTCGCCCATGCGCTGCCATCCCGGCTTTCCGGCGGGATGGCCCAGCGGGTGGCGATTGCCCGTGGGCTGATCGCCAGTCCGCAAATTCTGATGCTTGATGAGCCCTTCGGCGCGCTGGATGCCCTGACGCGCCATACCCTGCAGCAGGAGCTGCTGCATATTCATCGCAGCGCGGGGACCACCACGCTACTGGTGACCCACGATGTGGAAGAGGCGGTGGCGCTGGCCGACCGGGTCGTGGTGCTCTCTCCCCGTCCGGGTCGGATTCGTGAGGTGGTGACGCTGGCGCTACCGCATCCGCGACAGCGCGATGATGAGTCGTTCTCCGCCGCCTGCCGCCAGATTCGTAACTTGATTACTTGTGCCTGATTTGACTATTTAAGGAGTGACAATATGGGACATCCTTCCGTCTACCCGACCGGCGCCACGCTTTACGATCCGCAGCGCGCATGGAGCGGCTATACCGTTTTTCAGGCCACCGAACGCGGGGCGATTCTGGTCGATATGAATGGCAACGTGGTCCGTGAATGGCCCGAGCTGCACGGCTTTCCGAATAAGATCCTGCCCGGCGGGACGATTCTGGGCCACAGCGGCGAACGCGATCCCCGCTACGGTATGCAGGATATGCTCGACCTGATTCAGGTGGACTGGGAAGGCAATATCACCTGGAAATTTGACCGCTATGAGCAGGTGAGCGACCCGGGTCAGACACCGCGCTGGATGGCGCGCGCGCACCATGATTATCAGCGCGCCGGGAATCCGGTGGGCTATTACGCTCCGGGGCTGGAGCCGCAGGTTGACGGCGGCAACACCTTGATTCTGGCCCACACCAACCTGGTGAACGAAGAGATTTCCGACAAGCTGCTGCTCGATGACACCATCATTGAGGTCGACTGGCAGGGCAATGTGGTGTGGGAATGGCGCTGCAGCGATCATTTCCACGAGCTGGGTTTTGACGACGCGGCGCGTGCGGCGCTGCGTAATAACCCCAATATGCGCGCCAGCGGCGGCGGGATGGGGGACTGGATGCACATCAACTCCATGTCGGCGCTGGGACCGAACAAATGGTATGACGCCGGCGACGCGCGTTTCCATCCTGACAACATTATCTGGGACGCGCGCGAATCCAACATTATCGCCATTATCGATAAACAGAGCGGCAAGATCGTCTGGCAGCTCGGCCCGGACTACAGCAAACCGGAGCTGAAGCACATCGGCTGGATTATCGGCCAGCACCATGCGCATATGATCCCCCAGGGACTACCGGGGGCGGGCAATATTCTGATCTTCGATAACGGCGGCTGGGCCGGGTACGGCGCCCCCAATCCGGCGTCGGCGGACGGGGTGAAAAATGCCTGGCGCGACTATTCGCGGATCCTTGAGATCAACCCGGTGACGCTCGATATCGAATGGCGCTACTCGCCGTATGAGGCGGATCTCCCGCAGCCAACCGACTCGTATCGGTTCTATAGCCCGTATATCAGCAATATGCAGCGCCTGGAAAACGGCAATACCCTCATCAACGAAGGTTCCAACGGCCGCATTTTTGAAGTGACCCGCGACCATGAAATTGTCTGGGAATATATTTCGCCATTCTGGGGCAAGACGTTGAATAACAATATGGTTTACCGCGCCTACCGTATTCCGTATGCCTGGATCCCGCAGCTGGCGCAACCGTCCGAAGTCCCGATTGCGGCGGTTGACGTGCGGACTTTACGCCAGCCCGGTGCAGCGGCGGCAGGTCCGGCGCAGAGCGTGGTGCGCGTCGCCGGCGTGCAGCCCTACAGTAAAAGCGCCGATGCGCTGTGTGTGGCGACCGATAACGATACCCTGCGTCGCAGCCCGAAACTGTTCCGCGTCGCGGAGAGCCGGTTCACACCGCTGAGCGCGGAAAGCGAGCTGCATAGTGCGTCTGCGCTGCTGTTGTTCGTCGGCGCCGAACGCTGCGTCCACTGCCGTAAGCTGTGGCAGCTGCTGGGTCATGCGAACCTCGCAAGCCACCTGGCGGCGCTGGAGACACGCTATCTGGATGCCGATCGCCATCAGGAACTGGCGACAGCGCTGGGGGTTCGTGGTTTACCTGCGCTGCTGATGGTGAAATCGGGTCAACCGACGGCGCGGGCCCCGGCGGATCTCTCCGTGGCGAGCCTGCTGGACTGGCTGCAGAGCGCGGTGCGGTAACGCCGACTGGAAAGGGCGGCGGCGTCAGACCGGGCCGCCGTTCATCTGGCGGACAAACGCGGTGGGCGCCTGGCCAATCGTTTTACGAAACATGCTGGTAAAGGCCGCCGGGTGTTCATATCCCAGGCTGAGCGCCACGTCGGTGATCGTTCTGCCTTCTCGCAGCGCCGTCAGGGCGTACATCAGGCAGGCCTGCTGGCGCCAGTCGCGAAATGCCATGCCGGTCTGCTGGCGAAACAGGCGATGAAAAGTCCGGGCGCTTTTATTCAGCCTGACGGCCCACTGTTCCGGGGTACTGTGAATATCCGGCTGGCGCAGAAAATCGCTGCACAGCGCAACCAGCGGCGCGCTCTGCGGCAGGGGGGTAAACATCGGCAGCGGAGTAGCGGCCTTCAACTCATGCAAAACCAGTTCGATTAACGCGCCATCGTGTCCGTCTTCGTGGTAAAGCAGCGGTAGCTGGCAGGCGCTCAGCAGCAGCTGATGCAACAGGGGAGAGACCTGCAGCACCTCGCAGCGTTCTCCGGCACGCGGCGCCGCATCCGGTTCGATGTACAGGCTGTGGGTGCTGACTCCCGGCATCAGCACCCGGTGCGGGCGGGTAGCCGGGATCCACACGCCGCTGTAGGGCGGAACCAGCCACTGCCCGTCATCCGTTTCCACCTTCATCATCCCGTTCATGGCATAGAGAAACTGCGCCCGGCGATGGCTGTGGCGCGCCAGCTGCGTATTGGCCGGGTAATCGCTACCCAGCGCCAGCACCCGGCGCGGGAGGTCATCGACATCGTTCACCGCAATATTGCGCATGACGCATCCTTCTGGCTGAAAATCGTAAGATGATGGCTTTTAATCGTAAGTCAGCCATGTCGTTATTCTATATCGTGATGACTCTGAATGGAGGAGAATCGAATGATGTGCTGGCTTTTTATCTGCGGTGTAGCGTGTGGCGTCACGACCTGGCTGTTTGGTTTTGGCGGCGGTTTTGTCACCGTGCCGCTGATCTCTCTTCTGGTGACCGCGGCGTGGGGCGCGCAGAGCGATGTCGGCGGGCAGGCGATGCATATTGCGGTGGCCACCTCTGCGCTGGTGATGCTCTGCGCGGCGCTGCTGGCAACCTGGCGTCATCTTCGCAGTGGAACGCTGTGCTGGCGTCCTCTGCGGATGATGTTCGTGGGCATTGCCCTTGGGGGGATCGCCGGGGCGTTGCTGGCGCTCTCGGCGAACGGGCGGTGGATTCGCTGGCTGTTCGTCAGCTATCTGCTGGTGACCATTCTCGACTGCTATTTTCGTCCGGGTTTTATGGCCCCTGGCGTCCGACGTTCTGCGCCGGTTGCCGCGCGCGAGCTGACGACGGGAGGCGTAATTGGCCTGATCGCGTCGTTTCTTGGCGTCGGTGGCAGCGTCATGACCGTTCCGTTGATGCGTCGTCGCGGCGCGACGATGCCGGAAGCGGCGGCAACGGCCAATGTGCTGACGCTGCCGCTGTCGGCGAGCGCTACCGCCACGTGGGTGGCGATGACCGGCGTATCGCCCACAGGGCTGCCGGCAGGATTTTTGGGGCATATCTGGCTGTCGGCCGCGGCATTGCTGGTCGCCGGCAGCTGGCTGGGACTGCGGTTAGCCGCCCGTTGGCTGACACGTCTGCCGGATCGCTGGCACGCGCGGATTTACCCGCTGTTGCTGATAGCGGTACTGCTGGTGATGAGCCTTCAGGGATAGTCGTAGGGCGACATTAATGTCGTCATGGTTCGCGGCATATCGCCACCGATCCGCTAATCTGACCCGTTTTTCCTCTCTTTTTGCTACCCTTTGTCCGGTGCGCAGGCGAGTCATTCTCCTGTCATCTTCGTTAAGCATGCTCTGGCGAGCCAATTTTGCTGATTAGGGAAAATGAACAATGTCCAAAAATCTGACGATTTTCGATCTGGATAATACCTTGATTAAGGGCGACAGCAGCACGGTATGGAGCCGGTTCCTGGTGCGGGAAGGGTGGGTGAGCGATCCGGCGTATCTGGCGCGGGAGGCGATGCTGATGGACGATTACGATCGCGGTGAAATGAATATCGCCGACTACGTCGCCTTAATCCAGGCGCCGCTCATTGGCGTGCCGAAGGCGGAGGTCGATGCTCTGGTGGCTCGCTGCGTGCAGCAGGATATTATGCCGCGCGTCTATCCGCAGGCGTGGGATCTGCTGCAAACCCTGCGTGCACAGGGCGAACAGATGCTGGTGATTTCGGCCTCGGTTAGCCTGTTGGTGCAGGCGGTGGCCTCGGCGTTGGGGATTGAGCAGGCGTTAGGTATCGACGTGGAGATGGCCGACGGCGGCTATAGCGGAGTGATTGCCGGTACACCAAGCTACCAGCAGGGAAAAGTGGTGCGGCTGGCGGTATGGCAGAAAACCTGGCCGCACGAGAGCGGCCAGGTGACCTTCTATACCGATTCGATCAATGACCTGCCTCTGTGCCTGCATGCAGACCATGTCCGACTGGTTAACCCGTGTCCGCAGCTGACGGCGGTGAATGCCAGCTACAACTGGCCGGTGCTGGCGTGGAGCCTTTGAGCCCGATTTTTACCGGGCCCCCGGCATCATCCCTGCCGGCTCTGCTGCCCCGGTAGCCGGGGAGGCAGGTTACTCCGCTTTGAACAAGGGCACCACGTTGCCGCCAATATAGCGGCGGCGTAGCCACGCCGAGAGCGTGTCCATCGCCATGACCACGACGACCAGCAGCAGGGTGATAAACATCACCACGTCCCAGTTCCACAGCCGCATGTTTTCCGCATAAATCAGGCCGATACCGCCGGCGCCGACGAAGCCTAACACCGCGGCGGAGCGGGTATTCGACTCAATCTGATACAGGCTCAGCGCCAGAAATGTCGGGAAAGACTGGGTAAAAATGCCAAAGCGATGCTTCTGCAAGCCGTTTGCGCCCACGGCGGTTAGTCCGCGCCCCGGTGAGCGGTCAACCGCCTCATGTCCTTCCGCATACAGCCGCCCGAGCAGTCCGGTATCCTGCATAATAATTGCCAGCACCCCGGCCAGCGGCCCAAGGCCCACGGCGCGGACAAAAATCAGCCCCCAGATAGCCATATCAATACCGCGCAGCACGTCAAACAGGCGGCGCATCAGCAGGGCGATAAATCCGGGAATCAACCCGCGCATAATGTTACGTGCCGCGAGGAAAGAGAGCAGCAGCGCAATCACCGTTGCGGTCAGGGTCCCGACGAAGACAATCGCCAGAGTGATGCCGATTTGCGTGAAGTAGTAGGCAAACGGCCAGTTGAAAAAGTCGTGCCAGACAAACATCCGCAGCAGATAGCGGCTAATTTGCTGCAGACCGGTGGTGAGCTGCTCGCCGCTGATGCCAAACTGGGTAAAAAACCAGACGTAGTAAAGTAAGCTTGCCAGCGTCAGCAGAGCGACGAAACGCAAATAGCGCCCCTGGGCTTGATACAGTTGACGATGCTGCCGACGGCTGGCGGCGACATCCGGTTGGCTTTGCCATTGACTCATTTTTTGCCCTCAAGAACCCACTGCCGCAGGCGGCCGGACAGCATATCCAGCAGCGACACCACGATGATGATCAGCAGCAGCGTGATGCTGACCTGATCGTAACGATCCAGCTTGATGTTGGTCATCAGCTCCTGACCGATCCCGCCGGCGCCCACCAGCCCAAGAATGGTTGACGAGCGAAAGTTAATCTCCAGACGCATAAAGCCGTAGGAGAGAAAAATCGGTTTGACCTGCGGCCACAGCGCGAAGCGAATGCGCTGGATCGGTGAAGCCCCGCAGGCCATCAGGCCGCGTACCGGTTTGTCCTGTGCGCTTTCCACCGCTTCGTAAAACAGCTTGGTCAGGCTGCCGATGGTGTGCAGCATCAGGGCCAGAAATCCGGGAATGGCGCCGATGCCGAAGGCCATCACGAAAATCACCGCCCACGCCAGCTCCGGCATGGTGCGTAAAAATGCCACCACAACGCGGATAGCAAAACGCAGCGGCGGCGGTGACCAGGCGTTATTGGCGGCGAGGAACGCCAGCAGAGTGGCAATGACCACCGCAATCAGAGTGGAAGCCAGCGCCAGCTGTAATGTTTCCCAGATCAGCGGTAGCTGAATCGGCAGACGATAGCCCCAGTAGGCCAGCGAGCCTTTGGTGTGGACATCGGCGAACAGAGCGCTGACGTGCAGCGTCGGCAGCGTCTCAAACATGTAATCGAGAAAATTCGGCAGCGAGCGCCAGATGGTGAAGAGATTAAATTCAGCGGCGCTGCCGGCGGCGAAATAAAGCACCAGCAGGAGCAGCGACCAGCTAAAGGTATCGCGCTTTTGTCGCGCGCGTACCTGCTGGTAATAACGTTCAAATTCGGTATTCGGTATATTCATACGTCGATGGGTCTTCAGTATGCCGCCGCCTCACGCGGGCCTACGCGGAGGCGGCGTTGGGGCGGGATTAACGGGCGCTTACCAGCTCGCGTTTCATATCGATAATCTGCTGGAAGTCAGCCACGCTACCCGGGCCGATATGCTGAGTACCGCCCATGGCTTTCACAAAGCAGGCGTGGTCCTCGGTATCCAGCTTTTTGATCGCGCTGATGACTTTGGCTTTAAAGTCAGCCGGCAGCGCGTTGCTGACCAGGATCGGTCCGTTGGGGATCAGCGGCGATTGCCAGATGATACGGATCTGCTTCATCAGATCCGGGTGATCCATACGAATCAGGCGGTTGAAGGCACCGACGCTATAGCCGCTGTTGTAGTCGCCGACCATCGACGTCCAGGTGACCGCACCCGCGAACTGGCCGTTCAGCACGCCCAGGATGTCCTGCTCGTGGCCGCCGGAGAAGGTTACGCTGGAGAAGAAGTTGTTGTATTTGTTATCCGAAGTACCGCCGAATTTCTGTTTGAAGGCGTGGTTCGGGATCAAATAGCCGGAAGTGGAGTCCGGATCGGCGAAGCCGAAGGCTTTGCCTTTCAGATCGTCTAACGATTTATACGGGCTGTCGGCTTTGACAACGACCACCGAGTGGTAGCCGCGGGACTGATCTTTATCATCCACGGCGATACCGACAATATCCACCGCTTTCGGGTTATTGATATAAACCGAGGCGTAAGAGGAAGGCGACATACTGAGCACCACGTCGACTTTACCGCCCAGCAGACCCTGAATAACGCCGGAATAGTCAGAGGAGTTGCGTAATTTGGTATCGACGTTCAGCTCTTTGTCGAGAAACTGTTTTACACACTGGTTATCACCAATTTGCTGGGTGGCGTTCTGGCCCCCCAGGATCCCCAGGTTTAACTCTTTCGGCTGCTCCGCAGCACCTGCCTGCCATGCCATCATCATTCCCGCGACCGCGGCGGATATACGAACTGCACCAGTGATGTATTGTTTCATTATCTTGTCCGTGTGAGTGGAAATTAATGCAATTGGCTAATTTCATCCCCGTACAGCTGATGCAGAATATCCTGAGTCAGCAGTAAGGGATGGTCGTCAAAAATAATGTTGCCCTTCGCTACGCCAATAACCCGCGTGCAATACTCTTTCACCAGTTCCACCGAGTGCAGGTTCACCATCACGCTGATGCCCTGTTCGCTGATTTCGCGCAGTACGTTCATGATGCGCTGTGTGTTTTTCGGATCGAGAGAGGCAACCGGCTCATCGGCCAGCAAAATACCGGGGTTCTGCATTAGCGCGCGACAAATCGCCACGCGCTGCATCTGCCCGCCGGAGAGGTTTTCCGCCCGCTGCAGCGCATGCGGCAGCATGTTCATCCATTCGAGCAGGGAGATGGCCCGCGCCCGGTCGGCATCAGGGAAGATTTTAAACAGGGATTTCAGCGTTGAAGTCTGGCTCAGCCGACCCAGCAGCACGTTGGTTAACACGTCAAGACGCGGCACCAGGCAGAAGTCCTGGAAAATCATGCCGCACTCGCTGCGCCAGGCGTTCAGCGCGCGGCCTTTTAGCTTCGCCACATCGTGCGGCATGCCCACTTCCGGGTAGCTGAGGATTTCACCGCCGGTGGCGCTGTGGGTGCCGTTCAGCACATGCAGCAGGGTCGACTTACCGGCACCAGAGCGGCCGATCACGCCCACCAGTTCGCCGGCATGCAGATCAAAACTGATGTTATCGAGTACGGGTTGCTGCGCGCTGTAAGACTTATTCAGGTTGCGCACGCTTAAGACTTTCCGCTGCCGGGCGGTATTCGGCTGACCAAAATGCGGATAATCGGTGTCGGTTACCGCGGCAAGAGAACTATTCATAAGAGCGTCCAGATTCATCATTAAACTGGGCACTATTAATGGCGTTTTATGTGATCGTTATATGACGGTAAGACGAAAAAACAGTGAACGGTGCGGTTATTGCGCGAGCGATGTTGCGCTATCTGCCCGGGAGAGAAGCCAGACCGGCGGCGCACGAATGCGCCGCCGTGTCTTATCCGCGGGCGTAACGCCTGTCGCCGTTGCGCCGGATATAACGACGGTTAGCCAGCAGGCTCAGGCCGCAGCACAGCAGGTAATAGACCGCGCCGGTGAAGACAAAAATCGCCAGCGGGTAGATCTGCACCCGGTTATTGACCTGGCCGGCAACGGTGGTGAGTTCCGGCACGTTAACAATGAACGCCAGCGACGTGTCTTTCAGCAGGTTGATAAAAATCCCCACCAGTGAAGGCTGAACATTGCGCAGCGCCTGCGGCAGCAGGATTAAACGCAGCGCTTGTCCGGCAGAAAATCCCTGGGTTCGTGCCGCTTCAAACTGTCCGGCGGACAATGACTGCAGCCCCGCCAGCACCGAATGCATCACCGAGGCGGCGGTAAACCACGCCAGCGCCAGGGTGACCGTTACCGCCCCCGGCAGGTCGCTCCCGGTCAGCATCGGCAGCAGATACCAGAGCCAAAAAATGACGAAAATAAGCGGAATGCCGCGAATCAGCTCGGCCCACAGGAACAGCAATCGGCGCACCAGCCCGCCATAGCGCCAGGCGGCGCCTGCCAGCAGAATGCCGAGAGGAAGCGCCAGCGCCGCGGCGCCGATCGCCATCATCAGCGTCAGCGCCACGCCGCCGGGAATGCCGTCCGCCAGCCGTCCCCACAGCAGGTAATCGAGGTTATCGGCGATGACCGCCAGATTAGCGTTCATGCTGTGCGCTCCTGTGCTGCGTGGCGCCCGGACCCAGACGCGCCAGCGCCATCCCCATCACCACCCCAAGCACCAGATACAGCGCCGTGCCGACGGCGAAGGCCTCCAGCGCATGGGCGTTATAGCTTTCGATTTGCCGCACCTGATAGGTCAGTTCGGCAAAGCCGATGCCGCTGGCCAGCGACGAGAGCTTCATCAGGTTCAGATACTGGCCGATAATCGGTTGCCAGGCGTTCGCCAGCCCCTGCGGCAGCAGAATATGACGCAGTTCGCCCCACGGTGTAAAACCTTGCGCAAGAGCGGCTTCCCGCTGACCGTGACTGACGGCACGCAGCCCGGAGGCGATCTCTTCCACCAGAAATGCCGAGGTGAATACTCCCAGCCCCCACATCGAGCAGAGAAACTCCGGGGTCAGCCACCAGACGTTACCCGGCAGAATGGACCAGGCGTGGTCGGCATTGATGAAATCCCGCGCCGTCAGCGGCAGCAGGTTCCAGGCAGCGAAATACCAGAACAGCAGCTGTACCAGCAGCGGCGTATTGCGAAACAGCGAGACCCAGCAGGCTACCAGGCCGCGTCCGGCGCGGCCGCCGCCTAAGCGCAGCGCCAGCAGCAGTACCGCCAGGACGGTAGCCAGGATCATCCCGGCGAGGCTGACCCACACGGTGGTCAGAAAGCCGGAGATGATCCACTGCAGCGGCTGCCCGCTCAGCACGCCGTGCCAGTCGAGAACCGGGTTCATTCGAGACTCTCCTGGTGCAGCGGATTGAGCACCTTTTGCAGAAAACGCCGCGTGCGGGCGTGCTGTGGCCGGGCGAAAAAGTCCGCCGGCGGCGCCACTTCGAGAATATCGCCGCCGTCGATAAACACCACCCGGTCGGCAATTTCGCGAGCAAACTGCATCTCATGCGTCACGACCACCATGGTAATGCCGCTGTGCGCCAGCTTCTTCATGACCAGCAACACTTCGCCGATCATTTCCGGATCGAGCGCCGAGGTGGGCTCATCGAAAAGAATAATTTGCGGCGACGAGGCGAGGGCGCGGGCAATGGCCACGCGCTGCTGCTGGCCGCCGGAGAGCTGGGCCGGCATCTGGCGGGCTTTATCCTCCAGCCCGACCTGTTGCAGCAGCGCCAGCGCGCGTTCGCGCGCGGCGGCTTTTTCCCAGCCGTGCACGCGCTCCAGCGCCAGGGTGATATTTTCCTGCGCCGTCAGATGGGCATAGAGGTTGAACTGCTGGAAAACAAAGCCCACGCGGCTGCGTAGCTGACGCAGCGCGCTGTCCGTGAGGTGGCGAGTGGGTTTGCCGTCGATCAGAATCTCGCCTCCGCTGAGGGATTCGAGCTGATTGATCAGACGGATCAACGTTGATTTTCCCGATCCTGATGGCCCGAGGATCGCGACTACTTCCCCGGGTTCTACCTGCAGATTGATGCCGTTGAGCACCTGATGGTCGCCGTAGCGTTTTGCCGCCTGGCGAAATTCAATACTGGCGCGCTGCAAATGCGAAAAATCCGCGGACGAAGCCGCGGAGCGTGAAAACAGACCCGATAACATATTATTTAGCTTCTATGGTAAACGCACGCGGCTGTGGAGTTTTGGTGGCAGGGCCAAACCAGACATCATAGATTTTGGCGGCCTGGCCCGATTTTTCCAGATTGACCAGCTCGTCGTTGACCGCTTTCAGCAGCGCCGGTTCGCCTTTCTTGACGCCAACGCCGATCTCCTCTTTGCTCAGCAAATCGGGGATGATTTTAAAGTTAGCTTTGTCCGGCGCCTCTGCCAGCAGGCCAGCGAGAATGGTGCTGTCCTGGGTGATGGCCTGGACGTTGCCGTTACGCAGGGCGGTCAGCGCCAGCGGAATATCGTCATAGGAGAGCACGCGAGACTGCGGGAAACGCTGATGCAGCGCCTGTTCGCCGGTGGTGCCTTTAACCGCGCCGATCCGTGCTTTGCTATAGCTGTCGAGCCGATCGGCAGATTTGACCGGCACGAGGAACTGCTGGCCGGTAACAAAATACGGGGTCGAAAAATCAATGACCTGCGCACGTTCCGGCGTGATGGTAATGTCGGCGACGATCAGGTCGGCCTTCCCGGATTGCAGCAGCGGGATCCGGTTGGCTGGGTTGGTGGCGACCAGCTCCAGTTTTACCCCAAGCGATTTTGCCAACGCCTGGGCGAAATCGACGTCATAGCCCACCAGCTGGTGAGTTTTGGGGTCGACCGAGCCAAACGGCGGGTTGGCGTCGAAGGTGGCGACTTTCACCACGCCGGCGGCTTTAATATCCGCCAGCTGGTCTGCCTGAACCTGTGCGGTCAGCGCCAGAACACCCAGCGCCAGCGCGATTTTCGTTTTTGCAATGCGCATGATTATTTCCCCTGAATCCCTGTTTTTGTTTTGTGCTTATCACGCTCCCACAAACCGACCGTCTCCGGCAAAGAAGAAAAAGTTCTTATCTATAGCAAAAAAGAACTTAGAGAGCGCATGGGTATTTGCCGACGTGACCGGCGGGACGATATGCGTCTTCCGGGATTGAAAACCCGGAATTGATATTTCCAGGCTCGGGTCATCTGTGGTTGAAATACGGTCAGGCAAATCGCTTCCCGACGGAGGAAAAATGAAAGTAGCTCTATGGCAACGATTAACGCGCTGGCTGGCTTTTTTATCTAACGGTGAAGCCGGGCAGCAGGATACCCAACGAATGATGGAGGCAATATTGCCGGTCGCCAGCCTTTACGGCGTGGATATCGGCAATGTTGAAACACGGTGGTTCCGTCATGATAAGACATACTGAGCGACGCTGGACGCGTGAAGCCTACTGGAACGAGGTGTGCTTTGTGTAGCGCGAGGCTGCTGGAGGTTGCGGCGAGCGGGATGCCATGCCGCAGCCTCCAGCGGCTTTAAATCTGTGCCATCCCCAGCGGCCTTACCTTGCCATGCAGCGCCGGGTTATCGCTCTCATCCTTAAGACGCACGCCGGTCAAACGACGTAAAAAAGCCTGCTCCAGCAGCCACGCCAGCTTAAAGGCGGCGGCATCATAGCTCAGCCCCTCCGGGCGAATATTCGAAATACAGTTACGCTCCGACTCCAGCCGTTGACGATGCGGTTGCCAGGTGAGATAGACGCCAAGGCTATCCGGTGAAGAGAGCCCCGGCCGCTCGCCGATTAATATCGCCACCGCCCTGGCCTTCAGCGTTTCGCCAATATCATCCCCCAGCGCCACCCGGGACTGATGAGCAAGCACGATCGGCGCAAGGCTTATGCCCAGCGTGTGTAGATAGGGCAGCAGCGCGCGGATCAGCGGCAGAGCCTGACGATGCACGGCATACGAGGAGAGCCCGTCGCCAATTACCAGCAGCAGATCCGCCGGGCGCACGCCGCTGGCGGCGAGATCGGCGCGGCTGGCCTCATCCAGTCGGCGCCCGAGATCCGGACGGTTAAGGTAAATATGCCGATCGCCGGCGGCGCTGCGTACCGTGAGCGAGGAGAGCCCCATTTCCGCCAGCCCCGGTGCCAGCTGTTCGCTGTCAAACGGCCGGTGAATAGCGTCCCGGGCTCTGGCATGAGCCAGACCAAAATTGAGCACTTCGCGCGTGGGCAGGCTGGCGCCGCTGCGCCCCAGCGCAATGCGCGCATCGGTAAATTCACGCAGCGGGTTCCAGGCGTCGGGGGGATTCATACCGGTTCTCCTTGCGGCAGGACGGACAGCAGCGGATGGCGGGCATCGGTCAGACGCAGGGTGCCATCCGGGTCGATAATGCGCATTTTCGTCAGCCAGGCGGCAAACTCCGGGGCGTGTTTCAGGCCGAGTAAGCGACGAGCGTACAGCGCATCGTGAAAGGAGGTGCTCTGATAGTTGAGCATAATATCGTCCGCGCCCGGCACACCGATTAAGAACGTCAGCCCGGCGGTACACAGCAGGGTCAGCAGAGTATCCATATCATCCTGATCCGCTTCGGCGTGGTTGGTATAGCAGACGTCGCAGCCGATCGGCAGCCCCATCAGCTTGCCGCAGAAGTGATCCTCCAGACCGGCGCGGATGATCTGCTTACCGTCGTAGAGATATTCCGGGCCGATAAAACCGACCACCGTATTGACCAGCAGCGGATCAAAATGGCGGGCAACGGCATAGGCGCGCGCTTCGCAGGTCTGCTGATCGACGCCGTGATGCGCATTGGCGGAGAGGGCGCTTCCCTGGCCGGTTTCGAAATACATCACGTTGTTGCCGAGGGTGCCGCGATTCAGGCTTAGCGCCGCCTCACGCGCCTCCTGCAGTAAGGCCAGATTAATACCAAAACCGCTGTTGGCCGCCTCGGTTCCCGCCACCGACTGGAACACCAGATCGACCGGCGCGCCGCGCTCAATCAGCTGCAGGGTGTTGGTGACGTGGGTCAGAATGCAGGACTGAGTGGGGATGGCGAAGCGCTGAATAATATCGTCGAGCATCTGGTTGAGCTGCGCCAGCACCGGCAGGCTGTCGCTTGCCGGGTTAATGCCGATCACCGCATCGCCCGCGCCGTACAGCAGGCCGTCAAGCATGCTGGCGGCGATGCCCTTCATGTCATCCGTCGGGTGATTGGGCTGCAGGCGGACGCTAAGATGACCCGGCAGCCCGATCGTATTGCGAAAACGGGTAATGACCTGGCACTTGCTGGCGGCGAGGATCAGATCCTGATTGCGCATCAGTTTGCTGACTGCCGCCGCCATTTCCGGCGTTATCGCCCGCGCGACCCGTTGCAGGGTGGCGGTATCGGTCGCGTCATCCAGCAACCAGTCGCGAAAATCCCCGACCGTCAGGTGGCGAATAGCGGCGAATCCACCGCTATCGTGGGTGTCGATAATCAGCCGGGTGACCTCATCCTGTTCATATGGGATCGGGGGATTGGCCAGAATCTCGGTCAGCGGGACCTCCGCCAGCGCGATTTTTGCCGCCATTCGCTCTTCGGCGCTTTCGGCGATCACGCCCGCCAGCGCATCGCCGGAGCGCGCCGGAGAGGCCTTCGCCATTAACGTCTTCAGACTATCAAAGCGCCAGACCTGGCCCGATAGCGTTGTTTTATACATGCCGCCTCCTCAGGAGACAATGCGCAGCTGTGGATCCGCCGGCGCACGCTCGCGGGAGGACGCGGTTTTGCGAAACCACAGATAGCCTCCCAGCATCATCGCCGCGAAAATCAGCGCCAGCAGCGGGTTATACCAGACCATCGCCACCAGACAGAGTACCGCCATCGCCAGGGCGAACGCCGGTGCCCACGGGTAGAGCGGCGCGCGGAACGGACGAATCAAATTTGGCTCGCTGCGGCGCAGCTTAAACAGCGCCGCCATCGAGGTGATATACATAACAATAGCGCCAAATACCGACATGGTGACGATACAGGCGGTCAGAGGCATCCCGCTGATGGTAATCAGCGAGTCGGAGAAAATCGCGGCCACGCCAACCACGCCGCCGGCGAGGATTGCCAGATGCGGCGTGCGGGTTCGACGGTTGAGAGTGGCAAGACCGGCAGGGAGATAGCCCGCCCGCGCCAGCGAGTAGATCTGCCGGGAATAGCCCATGATGATGCCGTGAAACGAAGCCACCAGACCGAACAGACCCAGCCACACCAGCATATGCAGCCAGCCGCTGCTGGTGCCGACCACCATTTTCATCGCCTGCGGCAGCGGGTCGTTGATGTTGGCCAGGGTGCGCCAGTCGCCAACGCCGCCGGCAAACACCATCACGCCAAGGGCCAGCACGGTGAGGGTCAGGATCCCGCCCCCAGCGCGCGTGGGATGGTACGCTGCGGATCTTTTGCCTCTTCGGCCGCCATCGATGCGCCTTCAATGGCCAGAAAGAACCAGATAGCAAAGGGAATCGCGGCAAACATTCCCGGCAGCGCCAGGCCGCTGAAACTCTCTGCGCCTGCCCAGCCGTTGGCGGTAAAGTGGCTCCATGAGAAGCCCGGCGCCACCACGCCCATAAACACCAGCAGTTCGAAAATCGCCAGCAGGGTGACGATCAGCTCAAAGGTGGCGGCAATACCGACGCCGAGAATATTGAGGGTCATAAAGACCACGTAGGCGCCGCAGGCGACCCATTTAGGGTCCAGCGCCGGGAACTGGACGTTAAGATAGGCGCCGATCGCCATGGCAATCGCCGGCGGGGCAAAGACAAACTCAATCAGGGTGGCGAAACCGGCAATAAAACCGCCGGTCGGGCCGAATGCGCGGTAGGCGTAAGCGAAGGGGCCGCCCGCGTGCGGAATGGCGGTGGTCAGCTCGGTAAAGCTAAAGATAAAGGCGCAGTACATGGCGGCAATCGCCAGCGCCACAATCATAAAGCCCAAGGTCCCGGCCTGCGACCAGCCGTAGCTCCAGCCAAAATATTCGCCTGAGATGACCAGCCCGACGGCGATCCCCCATAAACGGAAACTGCCGAGCGTTCTTTTTAATGTCGTGGTGTGCCCTGTCATATTCGCTGCCTCGCCAGATGAAGATGAGCAGGACGCTGCAAAGAGGATGCCAGAACAGGGCTGGCGTCTGCGCTTCACCCGGCGGCACAAGATGAACAAAAATGGGGCAAAAGACGGGGCAATCGCGCGACGGGATGGTGCAGCACGCTTTGCATTTTAGCCATCGTCAGGGTATAACAGACCCTCTTTGGATGTTTAGATGTCCATACGTTTAGAAGGTAATATGCAAACAACACAACAAGAAGGTGGGCAGTTAAAGCGCACCATGAAGACGCGTCATCTGATTATGCTGTCGCTGGGTGGCGTCATTGGCACAGGGTTATTCTTTAATACCGGGTATATCATCTCCACGACCGGCGCGGCGGGTACGCTGCTGGCCTATCTGATCGGCGCGCTGGTGGTCTGGCTGGTGATGCAGTGTCTGGGCGAGCTGTCGGTGGCGATGCCGGAAACCGGCGCTTTTCACGTCTATGCCGCACGCTATCTCGGTCCGGCGACCGGTTATACCGTGGCGTGGCTCTACTGGCTGACCTGGACGGTGGCGCTGGGCTCAAGTTTCACCGCCGCCGGGTTTTGCATGCAGTACTGGTTTCCGCAGGTGCCGGTGTGGATCTGGTGCGTCCTGTTTTGCGCGCTGATCTTTGGCCTTAACGTCATCTCCACACGCTTCTTCGCCGAAGGTGAATTCTGGTTTTCGCTGGTGAAAGTCGTCACCATCATTGCCTTTATTATTCTTGGCGGCGCCGCCATTTTTGGCTTTATTCCTATGCAGGATGGTTCACCGGCGCCGGGTCTGCACAACATCACCGCCGAAGGCTGGTTCCCCCACGGTGGATTGCCGATTCTGATGACCATGGTGGCAGTGAATTTCGCCTTCTCCGGTACTGAGCTTATCGGGATTGCCGCCGGCGAGACGCAAAACCCGCATCAGGTCATCCCGGTCGCTATCCGCACGACCATCGCGCGGCTGATTATCTTTTTTATCGGCACCGTTTTTGTGCTGGCGGCGCTGATCCCGATGCAGCAGGCGGGGGTGGAAAAAAGCCCGTTTGTGCTGGTGTTCGAGAAGGTGGGTATCCCCTATGCGGCGGACATTTTTAACTTTGTGATCCTCACGGCCATTCTCTCGGCGGCCAACTCCGGGCTGTATGCTTCCGGGCGGATGCTGTGGTCGCTGGCGAATGAAAAGACGCTGCCGGCCTGTTTTGCCAAAGTCAACAAGAACGGCGTGCCGCTGATCGCCCTGTCGGTCAGTATGCTGGGCGGCGTACTGGCGCTGTTTTCCAGCGTGGTGGCGCCGGATACGGTCTTTGTTGCGCTGTCGGCTATCTCCGGCTTTGCGGTGGTGGCGGTCTGGCTAAGCATCTGCGCATCGCACTTTATGTTCCGCCGCCGCCACCTCCAGCAGGGGAAAGCGCTGAGCGAACTGCACTATCGCGCCCCGTGGTACCCGCTGGTGCCGGTGCTGGGCTTTATTT
Organism: Klebsiella sp. X13; assembly: GCF_003323835.1. Lineage (NCBI taxonomy): Bacteria > Pseudomonadati > Pseudomonadota > Gammaproteobacteria > Enterobacterales > Enterobacteriaceae > Klebsiella > Klebsiella sp. X13. Next base: position 4,272,985 of record NZ_CP030874.1, on the reverse strand, counting down.
TGTGTCTGGTGGCCTGCATTGGTCTCGCCTTTGACCCCAGCCAGAGAATTGCGCTGTGGTGCGGGATTCCGTTCGTCGCCCTGTGTTATGGTGCGTACTACCTGACTCGTTCACGGGCATTGACCCAGGAGCCTCAACATGTCGCAGAATAATCCGTTAACCGCCATCCTGGACGCACAGCCCTTTATTTTGCTGGACGGCGCGATGGCGACGGAGCTGGAAGCGCGCGGCTGCAATCTTGCCGACAGCCTGTGGTCGGCGAAAGTGCTGGTCGACAACCCGGAACTTATCCGCGAAGTCCATCTGGATTACTTTCGCGCCGGTGCGCAGGTGGCGATTACCGCCAGCTATCAGGCTACTCCGGCGGGGTTTGCCGCCCGCGGGCTGGATGAAGCGCAGTCGAAGGCGCTGATCGGTAAAAGCGTTGAACTGGCGCGCAAGGCACGGGAAGCGTATCTGGCGGAGAACCCGCAGGCGGGCACGCTGCTGGTTGCCGGTTCAGTCGGGCCGTACGGCGCGTTCCTGGCGGACGGTTCGGAGTATCGTGGCGATTATGTCCGTAGCCACGAAGAGTTTCAGGCGTTCCACCGTCCGCGGGTGGAAGCGCTGCTCGACGCCGGGGCCGATCTGCTGGCCTGTGAAACCATGCCCGGCTTTGCCGAGATTAAGGCGCTGGCTGAGCTGTTGAGTACCTATCCTCGTGCGCGGGCGTGGTTCTCGTTTACCCTGCGCGATGCGCAGCATCTCAGCGACGGGACGCCGCTGCGGGAAGTGATTTCCATACTGGCAAACTACCCGCAGATTGTGGCGCTGGGCATTAACTGTATTGCGCTGGAAGAGACCACCGCGGCGCTGGAGCATCTGCATAGCCTGACGGCGCTGCCGCTGGTGGTCTACCCCAACTCCGGCGAGCATTATGACCCGGTGAGCAAAACCTGGCATCACCACGGCGAAGCGTGTGAAACGCTGGCGGGATATTTACCTCGATGGCTGGCCGCAGGGGCGAAACTGATTGGCGGCTGCTGCCGGACGACGCCGAAGGATATTGCTGAGCTGAACGCGCAGCGCTGAGTGGGCGCCGGGTGGCGCTGCGCTTACCCGGCCTACAAGGTATCCGAACTCCCATGCGCAGATGGCGCTGCGCTTACCCGGTCTACAAGGTATCCGAACTCCCATGCGCAGGTGGCGCTTTGCTTACCCGACCGGCAAGGTATCCGAACCGTAGGCCGGGTAAGGCGTAAGCCGCCACCCGGCATCCGTCACGCCGCATCGGCCAGCACAAACATCCGGTCCGGGTGGATTCCGGGGTCATCCGGTATCCGAACTCCCATGCGCAGGCGGCGCTGCGCTTACCCGACCGGCAAGGTATCCGAACCGTAGGCCGGGTAAGGCGTAAGCCGCCACCCGGCATCCGTTACGCCGCATCGGCCAGCACAAACATCCCGTACGGGTGGATTCCGGGGTCATCCGGTTGCAGGACCCCATGCGCAGGCAGCGCTGCGCTTACCCGACCGGCAAGGTATCCGAACCGTAGGCCGGGTAAGGCGTAAGTCGCCACCCGGCATCCGTCACGCCGCATCGGCCAGCACAAACATCCGGTCCGGGTGGATTCCGAGGTCATCCGGTTGCAGAACCCCATGCGCAGGCGGCGCTGCGCTTACCCGACCGGCAAGGTATCCGAACCGTAGGCCGGGTAAGGCGTAAGCCGCCACCCGGCATCCGTTACGCCGCATCGGCCAGCACAAACATCCGGTCCGGGTGGATTCTGGGGTCATCCGGTTGCAGGACCCCATGCGCAGGCGGCGCTGCGCTTACCCGACCGGCAAGGTATCCGAACCGTAAGCCGCCACCCGGCATCCGTTACGCCGCATCGGCCAGCACAAACATCCCGTACGGGTGGATTTCGAGGTAATACTGCTCGCCGACATCCGGCTGCAGCCGCGTCGCGTTCACCTGCAGCAAAATTTCCTGCCCGTGCCACTCCACCGTCACCTCATACTGCGGTCCCATATAGGCCACGTGGCGGATGGTGCAGCGCTGGCTCTCCTCGCCGCGATCGCTCAGGGTAATCGCCTCCGGACGTACGCCGACGCTGCCTTCGCCCTGGGCGGCAAAATGCAGCGGTCTCGGCAGCCGATAGCCATAAATATCGACAAAATCCTCGCTGAAGGCGGCCGGGAACAGGTTGGCGTCGCCCATAAAGCTCGCCATAAAGCGCGACGCGGGCTGGCGGTAAAGATCCTGCGGCGAGCCGATCTGCATGATATGACCTTTATTCATCACCAGCACGGTATCGGAAACCGCAAAGGCTTCGCTCTGATCGTGGGTTACGTACAGCGAGGTGATATCAAACTGTTTTTGCAGTTCGCGGATCTTATCGCGCATGCTGCGCCTGAGGTTGGCGTCGAGGTTACTCAACGGCTCATCAAATAGCAGCACCTTCGGCTTGAGGATCAGGGCGCGCGCCAGCGCCACGCGCTGCTGCTGACCGCCGGAGATCTGATCGACATAGCGGTCTTCGAATCCTTCCAGATCCACCATCGCCAGCGCCTCTTTCACCCGCGCTTTCACGTCGCTGCGCGACACGCCAAGCATCTTCAGACCGTAGCCGACGTTATCCCCCAGCGACATGTGCGGGAACAGGGCATAAGACTGAAACACCATGCAGATGTCGCGTTGCTGAATCGAGCGATGGGTAACGTCCTCACCATCAATGAAAATCTGTCCTTCGCTCGGTTTTTCCAGCCCGGCCACCAGGCGCAGAATAGTCGTCTTACCGCAGCCGGAAGGGCCGAGCAGCGTCACCATTTGCCCCTGCGGAATGGTGAGATTGATAGTGTCGATAACCATGTTGCTGCCGAATCGCTTGGTGACGTTGCGCAGCTCAACAAAATTTTTCTGACTCATAGTGCGCTCCATTACGCCTGGTTTTTGGCTTTTGAACGGGAGATACGCGCTTCCCCGATCAGCCAGTCAAAGATGAAAATAATCGCCAGCATCACCACGATCAGAATCGAACCGTAGGCGATCGCCACGCCGTATTCGCCGTCTTCCACGCGGTTCAGAATGTAGGCCGTCGCCACGCGGGTATCCGGCGTCACGAGGAACACAATGGCGCTGACGGTAGTAATGGCGCGCACAAAGCTGTAGATCAGCGCCGACAAAATAGCCGGGCGCAGCAGCGGCAGCAGAATGTGCGTAATGGTGCGCAGGCTTCCGGCGCGTAGGCTGAGCGAGGCTTCATCCAGCGATTTATCGATCTGGCCTAAGCCGGCAATGCCCGCCCGAATGCCCACCGGCACGTTACGCATCACCATTGAGATAATCACAATCGCCGCCGTTCCGGTGAGGTACACCGGCGCGCTGTTAAAGGCGAGAATATAGGAGACGCCCGCCACGGTGCCCGGTACCGCGAAGCACAGCATGGTGGTGAACTCGATGGTCTTTTTGCCCTTAAACTGCTGGCGCACCACGACCCAGGCGATCAACAGGCCGAAGGCGGCGGTGATCGGCGCGGCGATCCCGGCGTAGAGCAGGGTGTCGAGTAGCGAAGGCCACGCCCCGTCGCTCATGCCCTGACCGAACAACTTGATAAAATTATCCAGCGTCAGGGTGTAGTCCACGCCCCAGTTGACGGTGAAGCTGCCGTAGAAAATGCTGCCGTAGAGCAGGGCGTTGAAGGCTACCCACACCGCCAGAATGGCGATCACGCTCCACACCAGGGTCACCGGCAGCGGCTGCACGTCGCCGCGATAGGACTTACCGGAGACCGTGACGTAGGAGCGCTTGCCGATCCACATATACTGAATACAGAACACCAGCAGGGAGAACAGCAGCAGGAACGCGCCCAGCGTGCTAGCCGCCTGATAATCGAGCTGTGAACCGGTGATGTAGAAGTAGATCTGCGTTGCCAGCACGTCGAAGTTGCCGCCGAGCACCAGCGGGTTGCTGAAGTCGGCCAGCGACTGGACGATGACGATCAAAAACGCATTCGCCAGCGCCGGTTTCAGCAGCGGGACGAAGACGCCGTTAAAGGTCTGCCAGCGGCTGGCGCGCAGGGTGTACGACGCCTCCTCCAGCGACGGATGGATAGTCTTAATCGCGCCGTCGAGGATCATAAACGCCATTGGGGTGAAGGCCAGCACCTGCGCTAACCAGATACCGGTAAACCCGTACAGCCAGTTGGTGTTGGTTAAGCCGAACCACTCCACCATAAACTCGGTGACATAGCCGGAACGGCCCATCATCAGGGTTACGCCGAGGCCGACGACGAACGGCGGGGTGACGATGGGCAGAATCGAGAAGATGCGGCCAATAACGGCGCTGCGTCTGGCGATGCGGGTGGTGTAAATCGCCAGTACCAGCCCGAAGAAGGTACAGCCGATGCCTACCGCAATCGACAGGGCGATGGAGTTGAGGATCACCTGGACAATATGCGCCTGCGACAGCACGGCCATAAACGCCAGCGGCGCGAACTCGCCGGTGTCGTTGGTGAACATCGGGATAAAAATGGCGATGCTCGGCCAGACGATAAAGACGCCAATTAACGCGACGATGGTGACCAGCGAACCAATCACAAAGCGGTCGCCGCCCAGCCATTCAAGGCGGGTGAGCGCCAGTGTCATGATAGCGCCCAGCGCGACAAACAGCACGATGGTGGCGTAGCCTAACCCACGACCTTCAACGGTGGCGCTGATGACGATAAACGCCATACATAACAGCGCCCAGCCCGCGTCGAGGTAGTGGCGGCCGCGCTGCTCCCGCGCCGCTTCCTGCCATGGACGAATCAGCAGCAGGCTCGGCAACAGATACCACAGCCAGCTGATATTGAACTGTGACCAGCCGTAGGCCGCGACGATTTCATCGCGCGTGGACTCCAGCAGACCGTAATCCAGGCTCCAGCTTGGCAGCAGGGCGAACGCCAGCCAGCCAAACAAAACCCAAAGGAATATCGCATCCCGTTTTTTCACGGGATGGAGTGCAAGTGTGTGTGACATAGCGGTTCCGGTGTTGAGGAAGGTATTGGCCGGGCAGGGCGAAGCCGCCGCCCGGCATTAACCGCAAGAGTGGGCTTATTTACCCATCTTCACTTCGCTGACCCATTTATTGATCAGCGCTTTACGCACGTCGGTTGAGCCGTATTTATCCATGTCGTAGTTGATAAGTTTCAGGTCGTCGAGCTTCAGCGAGTTCGGCGAGGTTTCGGCGGTGGTGTTGGTCAGGATCTGATAAGACTTGCCTTTTTTCCACGCCAGCTCCTGGGCATCTTTCGACAACACCCAGTCGACAAACAGCCTGGCGTTGTCGAGGTTGCGCGCGCCCTTCAGAATACTGACGCCGCCAATTTCATAGCCGGTGCCTTCGCAGGGAGAGATCAGCTCCAGCGGTGCGCCCTGTTCTTTTTCCAGCGAGTAGTCGTGCAGGAAGCCGATGCCGATGGCCGTTTCACCACGGGCGGCGTTACGCGCCGGGGCGATACCGGATTTGGTGTACTGAGAGACGTTGGCGTTGAGCTGTTTCAGGTAATCAAAGGCCTGATCTTCTCCCCACAGCTGGGCGAAGGTCGCCAGCGCGGTATAGGCGGTGCCGGAGCTTTGCGGGTCGGCGATCTGGATTTCGCCTTTGTATTCCGCTTTGGTCAGATCCTTCCAGCATTTTGGCACCGGCAGATTTTTCTCTTTCAGGCGCTGGGTATTCACGCCGAAGCCGAGGATGCCGACGTACACCGCCGAAGAGTAGTTGCCTTTCAGCTTCGCCGGATCGCGGAACTGCTCCATCACCTGCGTAAGATTCGGCGACTGATAGGGTTGCAGCAGACCCATTTCACCGGCCTGGGACTGCGGATCGAGGGTGCCGCCGTACCAGACATCGGCCTGCGGGTTTTTCTTCTCGGCATCGACCTTCGCCAGCGTGCTACCGGAACCGTTGCGGATAAACGAGGTTTTCACATCATATTTGTCGCCGAAGGCTTTAGTTTCGGCTTCACACATTTCGTTGGTGGCGCTGCAGTAGACCACCAGTCGACCTTTGGCGTGCGCCGCGCCGCTTAGCGTCGCCAGCGCAATGCCGGAAGCAATCAGGGTAGTGACCAGCGTTTTTTTCATTATTTTATCCTTTGAGCAGCAGAGGTAGTAATGCTCGCCATCAGCAGCGGCATCAGCAATAAACCCATCAGTACCGCGGCGACCGAGAGCAAACTGAACATGCCCGGCCAGCCGTAGCGTTCAATGACCAGCGACAGAGGCCAGCCCGCCAGCGCTGCCCCCAGATAGGCGAACAGGCCGAGAAAACCCGTAATCGAACCCGCCGCCGCTTTGTGTCCGCACTCCACCGCCGCGAGGCCAATCAACATTTGCGGGCCAAAGACGAAAAAGCCCACCGTAAAGAAACAGACCGCCAGCAGCGCGTAGTGATGCACCGGGGCCAGCCAGAGGGCGGCGACGGAGACCATCAGCCCCAGCGTGAAAAGCAAAATCATCGGCGCCCGCTGGCCGCTGAACAGCAGATCCGAGCCCCAACCGGCGAACAGTGCGCCAAGCAGCCCGCCCGCTTCAAACAACATGACCGTGGCATTGGCGCTGAGCAAATTGACGCCGTGGCTCTCCGTCAGCCAGATGTTGCCCCAGTCGTTGAGCGCAATGCGGATCAGGTAGACCAGCACGTAAGAGACGCCCAGCAGCCAGATCATGGAGTTCTTCAGCATCGTGGTCCGCAACATCTGCCATAGCCCCATCGGCGGGCTTTGCTGCTCCTGCCGCAGTTCCAGCGGATCCTGGCGCCAGGCGCCCACTGACGGCAGTCCCTCTTCCTGAGGCGTCCCTTTCAGCTGCAGCGTTAACCCGATCCCCAATGCCATGCTGATAATCCCCGGTGTCAGCATCGCCGCCTGCCAGCCCCACCAGTGGGCGGCAAAGGCGCTAATCAGGGGGATAATCGCCCCACCGATATTGATCGACATATTCCAGCACCCCCACCAGAAACCGCGTTCGTTGCGCGAATACCAGTGGGTCAGCAGGCGGGCGCAGGGGGGCCATCCCCAGCCCTGGAAAAATCCGTTCAGCGACCAGACCGCCAGCAGCAGCATCATCGACTCGCCAAAGGCGAACACCACGTTCAGCAGGCCGGTAGCGAACAGGCCAACGCCCATAAACCAGCGCTGCCCGTGGCTGTCGTGCCACAGCCCGGCGGTAAACTTCGACACGCCGTAGGCCAGATAAAACAGCGACCCCAGCAGGCCGATATCGCCTTTATCCAGCCCCAGATCCGTTTGCAGCGCCGGCAGTACGTAGTTGACGCTTTTACGCGTCAGGTAAAACGCGGCATAGCCGATCACCATGTACATCAGCAGCTGTGGACGCAGCGTCCGGTAATGTTGATTGATGTCGGTTGCTGAGCGTGCGTGCATAGCCGTCTCCGTTTTGCTGACTATAAGAAAGTGAATTCGAAAGGGGATGAGAGAAAGTCCGCAGTGGCTAAGACTTTTTCCTGGTTAGCAGGCTGTTTGTTGCAAAGTTGTGGGCAGGTTAACAATTACCCGCGTCCCGCGCTGCGATTCCAGCGTCAGCTCGCCGCCCAGGGCGCTGACCCGCTCGCGCATGCCCTGGATACCGAATCCGGCAATTTTGTCTGGGCTGATACCGACGCCGTTATCCTTCACTTCGAGGCGCAGCCGCGTCCCCTGCTGAAACAGGGCAATGGCGACCTCGCTGGCGTCGGCGTGTTTACAGACGTTATTGAGCAACTCCTGCAGCAACCGATAGAGGGTGAAACGCACCGTTTCGCTCTCCGGGGTGGCGGTAAGCTGGTAGTCAAAATGGCAGCGGATACCGCGCTCGGCAAAGGCAAACTCATTGAGCAGATGGTGCAGCGCCTCTTTAAACGACAGTTCGTCGAGCGCCGGGGGACGCAACTGGCGCAGCAGCTGGCGGGTGGAGTGGTGAATACGCCGGGCGAGCTCGTTAATCTGGCTGGCGGCGGCCTGGCTCTGCGCCGGATCGCGCGCCCGTTTTACCAGCTGCGACTGGATCTGAATGGCGGTGATGTTCTGGCCTATTTCGTCATGCAGTTCGCGCGCCAGGTTTTTGCGGGTGTCCTCTTCGGTGTGGATCAGCTTTTCGGTCAGCGCCCGTCGCGCCGCCAGCTCCGTTTCCAGCCGCTGGCGGTAGTGGTGCAGGTTTTGCGCCAGATGCTGCTGACGGCTGATGGCAATGCCCAGCCCGATGCCGAGCAGCGCCTGAGTCGCCAGAAAAATTTCCAGCTCCACCAGATTACTGAATCCGACGCCAACCTGGCGGGCGATAGTGATCATCATGCTGCCCAGCAGGCCAGAGAGGACGCCGCCCTGCCAGCCGAACTTCCACGCCATCACCACGTTTGGCAAAAACACCACAATTAACAGCAGGCGCTCGATTTCCGGCGACAGCACCATCTGGGTGCCGATGCCGATGATAAAGAACAGACTGCACCAGATGATTAACGAAGTGCGCAACGGCGGGTTGTTGGTATCCAGCCCCAGCAGGTGGTAGCGGTGTTGCTGGCGCAGGAATTCAAAAATCAGATAGACAAACGGCGTCAGCAGCACGCCGCCGGTAAACGAGGCCAGGCCGAGCATCATCGCCGGGCTTTTGACAAACGACGAGAGCAGGGCGGTGTTGAGTAATGCGCTGGCGGTCACCGTGGCCAGCAGCAGCGTCAGCCGCTGCCAGTAGAGAGGAAAACGATGCCAGAACTGTTGAGCGAGAGCGGCAGGGAGCAGGCTAATCAACGGCGCGGCCAGCAGAATATAACCGTTCAGCAGCTGTTCGCTGCGCAGCCAGAGCAGCATCAGCAGAGGGGGGATCACTAGCGCGGGCCAGTAGCGACGCGAAAGCAGGATCAGCAGCGCCAGATAGACGCCGTGCGGCAGGAACAGCGCCGCCTGCTGGCCGTTATGGGTCAGATAAAACCCGAGCGTCCACAGCATCAGCCAGCCGGTTCCCCAGGCCAGCACAATGAACAGCGAAATGACCCCGTGGCGAAGGCTGCGCGACATTAATGCCCTGCCAGCAGCTGGTGGTCGAGCGCGAAGTGCACCAGTTCGATGGTGCTTTGGCAGTGCAATTTGCCCAGCACGTTGGCGCGATGGACATGCACCGTTTTGTGGCTGAGATCGAGCTTGAAGGCAATTTCTTTTACGCTATCGCCTTTGACCAGTAAATCAAACACTTCACGTTCACGCGGGGTGAGTCCCTCCAGCACCCTCGCCGGTTGTTCACCGCCGCGCAGCGCCCGCAGCGCATCGGCGCACAGGTAGTGTCCGCCCATGCCGACAGAACGGACCGCCTGCACTAACTCTTCCGGGCCGCAACGCTTGGTCAGATAGCCGCTGGCGCCCGCATCGAGTGCGCTCTGTACAAAAGTCGGGGTGTCATAAATGCTGAGAATAATGGCGCGAAACTGCGGTTTTTGCGCGCGCAGGCGCTTGAGCAGACTCAGACCGTTTTCATCCGGCATGGCGATATCCATGACCGCCACGTTGACGTCGTCGCGTAATAACGCCGGCCAGGCTTCCGCCGCGCTGCTGAACTGGCCAACGATGTCGAGATCCTCTTCGAGACTGAGTAGCTGCGCAAAACCGGAGCGCACCACCACATGGTCATCGACCAGCACAACACGAATCATATTCATACTCTCATAGCGAATCATGGTTGTATGATGCCTGCCGCCGCTGCGCTGGCAATCTCCGGGGTGCGGATATGTAACGAATGTAACGAAATCTTAATACACGTCATCCTTCAAGCTGCCGCTTTGTGGGCTGTAGATTACTCGGCCCGCCCCTTACGAGGCCGCTGCGAGCAGCGTTCAAATCCGCTCCCGCAGATTTGTCAGAAACCCCGGTCACATCGTTATCTATGCTCCAGGGATTGTATGAGAGTCATCCCAGCTTCTCTTCGGGGGCAGCCTGCGGCTGTACAAATTCGTTCCCGACGGATTTGTCGTTCCCTTGCCGCCTCGACGCATCTTGAATGGTTTTGTGTATAAGCATTGCCGCTTTTTTTCTAAAAACACTTTGTTCTTAGCAAGAATTTTTAATTACTTCATCAAATGCATCGCGGCGGAAATACTGCACCCATAACAACTATGGGAAGCAGACACTATGGCACTATCATCGCGTATTACACTCATTGCCGCACTGGCACTGGCCGCATTCCAGGCGCAGGCGGTCAACGTCACCGTCGCGTATCAGACTTCCGCTGAGCCGGCGAAAGTCGCCCAGGCGGATAACACCTTTGCCAAAGCGAGCGGCGCAACCGTTGACTGGCGCAAATTCGATAGTGGCTCGAGCATCGTGCGGGCGCTGGCATCCGGCGATGTGCAAATCGGCAACCTCGGTTCCAGCCCGCTGGCGGTCGCCGCCACGCAACAGGTGCCGATTGAAGTGTTCCTGCTGGCGTCAAAGCTCGGAAACTCTGAAGCGCTGGTGGTGAAAAAGAGCATCAGCAAACCGCAAGACCTGATCGGTAAACGCATTGCGGTACCGTTTATCTCCACAACCCATTACAGCCTGCTGTCGGCGCTCAAACACTGGGGCATTAAGCCGGGTCAGGTGCAGATTATCAACCTGCAGCCGCCGGCGATTATTGCCGCCTGGCAGCGCGGAGACATTGACGGCGCCTATGTCTGGGCCCCGGCGGTGAACGAACTGGAAAAAGAGGGCAAAGTGCTGACCGACTCATCCCAGGTGGGAGAGTGGGGCGCGCCGACGCTGGATGTCTGGGTGGTACGCAAAGATTTTGCCGAGAAACACCCTGAGATTGTGAAAGCTTTTGCGAAAAGCGCGATCGATGCCCAGCAACCGTACATTGCCAATCCGGATGCGTGGCTGAAGCAGCCGGATAATATCAGCAAGCTGTCGCGCCTGAGCGGCGTGCCGGATGCCGATGTGCCGGGGCTGGTAAAAGGCAATACCTATCTCACCGCCGCGCAGCAGGCCCAGGAGCTGAATGGTCCGGTGAATCAAGCGATCGTCGACACCGCGAAGTTCCTCAAAGAGCAGGGCAAAGTCCCGACGGCCGGCACCGACTACAGCCAGTACGTCACCGACCGTTTTGTGAAGTAAAGGAGGCCACGATGCTGCAAATCTCGCATCTTTCCGCCGACTACGGCGGTAAACCGGCGCTGGCGGATATCAACCTGACGCTGGACAGCGGCGAATTGCTGGTGGTCCTCGGACCCTCCGGCTGCGGTAAAACCACGCTGCTGAACCTGATTGCCGGATTCGTGCCTTATCAGCACGGCAGCATCACCCTCGAAGGCCAGCGGGTAGAAGGGCCGGGCGCCGAGCGCGGCGTGGTGTTTCAGCATGAAGGGTTGCTGCCCTGGCGCAACGTACAGGATAACGTCGCGCTGGGACTCCAGCTGGCGGGCGTGGACAAAGCTGCTCGCCGGGAAACCGCGGTGCGGATGCTGAAGAAAGTGGGCCTCGAAGGAGCGGAAAAGCGCTTTATCTGGCAGCTCTCCGGCGGCCAGCGCCAGCGGGTCGGCATTGCCAGAGCGCTGGCGGCAAACCCGCAGCTGCTGTTGCTGGATGAGCCGTTTGGTGCGCTGGATGCCTTCACCCGCGAGCAGATGCAAACCCTGCTGCTTAGCCTGTGGCACGAGACCGGCAAACAGGTACTGCTGATTACGCATGACATTGAAGAGGCTGTATTTATGGCCACCGAACTGGTGCTGCTGTCGCCGGGGCCGGGCCGGGTGCTGGAGCGGCTGCCGCTGAATTTTGGTCGCCGCTTTATCGCCGGCGAATCCTGCCGCAGCATTAAATCTGACCCGCAGTTTATCGCACAGCGTGAATATGTCCTGAGCCGGGTATTTGAACAACGGGAGGCCTTCTCATGAGCGTGGTGATTAATGACAAACCCCAGCCGCGGACGCTGAAGTGGCGCTGGCCGCTCTCCCGCCAGCTGACGCTGAGTTTCGCCACGCTGGCGGTGCTGCTGGCGATCTGGTGGGGCGTGACCGCCCTGCAGCTGATTAGCCCGCTGTTTCTTCCGCCGCCGCAGCAGGTATTACAGAAACTGATCGTCATTGCCGGCCCGCAGGGCTTTATGGATGCCACGCTCTGGCAACATCTGGCGGCGAGCCTGACACGGATCGCGGTCGCCCTGGTTGCGGCGACGATCCTTGGCGTGCCGGTCGGGATCGCCATGGGCCTGAGCCCGACGATCCGCGGGATTCTCGATCCGCTGATCGAACTGTATCGACCGGTGCCGCCGCTGGCCTGGCTGCCGCTGGTGATCATTTGGTTCGGCATTGGCGAAACGCCAAAAATATTACTGATTTATCTCGCGATTTTTGCGCCAGTGGTGATGTCGACGCTGGCGGGGGTGAAAAGCGCCCAGCAGGTACGGATTCGCGCCGCGCAATCTTTAGGCGCCAGCCGGGCGCAGGTGCTGTGGCTGGTGATTTTGCCCGGCGCATTACCGGAAATTCTCACCGGCCTGCGTATCGGGCTCGGGGTGGGCTGGTCAACGCTGGTGGCCGCCGAACTGATTGCCGCCACCCGCGGATTAGGTTTTATGGTGCAGTCCGCCGGTGAGTTTCTCGCCACCGATGTGGTGCTGGCCGGGATCGCGGTGATTGCGATCATCGCCTTTTTACTGGAACTGGGGCTGCGCGCGTTGCAGCGTCGCCTGACGCCCTGGCATGGAGAAGTACAATGAGCGAACGTTTAAGCATTACCCCGCTGGGGCCATATATTGGCGCGCAGGTTTCCGGCGTCGACATTACCCGCCCGCTGAGCGACAACCAGTTTGAGCAGCTGTATCACGCGGTATTGCGCCATCAGGTCGTGTTCCTTCGCGAGCAGAACATTACGCCCGAGCAGCAGCGGGATCTCGCCCTGCGCTTTGGCGACCTGCATATTCATCCGGTTTATCCCCATGCGCCGGGCGTTGATGAGATTATCGTTCTCGATACCCACGACGATAATCCGCCGGATAACGATAACTGGCACACCGATGTCACCTTTATTGCGACGCCGCCCGCCGGGGCGATCCTGGCGGCAAAAGAGCTGCCTTCAACCGGCGGCGATACTCTGTGGACCAGCGGCGTTGCGGCGTATGAGGCGCTCTCTGAGCCTGTGCGCCAGCTGCTAAGCGGCCTGCGGGCGGAGCATGATTTTCGTAAATCGTTCCAGGAGTATAAATACCGCAAAACCGAAGAGGAGCATCGGCGCTGGCTGGAGGCGGTTGCGAAAAACCCGCCGCTGCTGCACCCGGTGGTGCGCACCCACCCGGTGACCGGCAAACAGGCGCTGTTTGTCAATGAGGGGTTCACCACCCGCATTGTCGACGTGACGGAAAAAGAGAGCGAGGCGCTGCTCAGCTTCCTGTTCGCCCACGTCACAAAGCCGGAGTTTCAGGTACGCTGGCGCTGGCAGCCGAACGACGTGGCGATTTGGGATAACCGCGTCACCCAGCACTACGCCAACGCCGATTACCTGCCGCAGCGGCGCATTATGCACCGGGCGACGATTCTCGGGGATAAGCCCTATTACCGGGCGGGGTAATTTCTGTCACCCGGCTAAGGCGCAACGCGCCGCAGGCCGGGAGATAACGCGCGATAAATGCGCGCCGATTTAGTGCTGATAGCGCGCCTCCGGGAAGAGGTCTTTATGCCGATTTTTGCCCGTCTAAATGCACCCCAATATAGCGCTGATAGCGGTTGGCCTTCAGATAGGTCAAATCTACCAGCACCAGACCATCCACGCAGTTGTTGAAATCCGGGTCGCTGCCGAAATCGATAAACTGCACGCCGCCAGGCTCGCAGACTTCCGAATACTGCTTATACAGCGGCGGGATCGCGCAGCCGAGGTTGCCGAGCAGGGATTTCAACCGCGCCAGGTCGTCGTTGTAATCTTCCCCGCCAAACTGCGCCAGCACATCCGGTAGGGAGGCAGGATAAGGGCGACGGGATTCCGCCAGCGGATGCGTCGCCGGGAACCACAGACGGTAGAATGCCACCAGCAGATCGCGAGCCGCGGGCGGCAGGCCGCCGGAAATGGAGACCGGGCCGAACAGATAGCGATAGTGCGGGTAGCGCGCCAGCCAGGCCCCGATGCCGCACCACAGATAATCCAGCCCGCGACGCCCCCAGTAGCGCGGCTGAATAAAGCTCCGACCCAGTTCAATCCCGTGGGTGAGGATATCCTCCATCCGCGCGTCGTAGTGAAACAGGCTGTAGCTATAGATCCCTTCCAGGCCGCGTTTTTCCAGCTGCATGGCGGTAGGCATAAAGCGATAGGCGCCGACGATTTCCAGGTCCTCTTCGTCCCACAGAATCAGGTGCAGGTAATCGTCATCATAGCTGTCAACGTCGCGGCGTTTGCCGCTGCCTTCGCCCACCGCGCGAAAGGCAATCTCGCGCAGGCGGCCCAGCTCGCGCAGCAGCGGCGCATCTTCCTTACCGTCGCGCTGCCACAGATAGATGATTTTGCCATCTGCCGTGCGCCCGAGGCACTCCGCCTGGCTGAGCTCGCGCTTAAGCAGGGCGCGATCCTCGGGACGGGCAATGGCGCTTTCTGTTTTAAATACCCCCGGCATCCCTTTGCCCAGCCGCTCAACGTGGCGATAGAAGCGATCCGCCAGTTCGCGCGGAGGCGTTTGCGCGCTGTACCACGAGGACCAGGCAATCTGTTGACCGATAGCGATCGGCAGGCTGCTGTTACGCCGGCGGAACATTTGCTGCATGAGTAGCAGCAGCGGCAGATTGTCGGAGAGCAGAGTGCTGGCGTAAAACAGCGCGCTGTTGTGCGCCCGGATCCATACCGGCAGCAGCGGGGCGCGGTACCTGGTCGCCAGTTTGATAAAGCCAGAGTGCCATTTTTTATCGCGGATCCCCCGGCGCGTCGGGCGTGAGACTTCTCCCGCAGGGAAAAAGATCAGCACGCCGCCGTTCTGCAGCTGGTTATCCATCTGTTGCAGCGCAGTTTTGGCGGTACGGCCGTTGATATTGTCAACGGGAATAAACAGCGAGCTCAGCGGTTCAAGATGGGTTAACAGGCGGTTAGTCACGACTTTGACATCGCGGCGCACGCGGGAAACGGCATAGAGTAACGCCAGGCCGTCAAGCGTGCCGGTGGGGTGGTTAGCGACGATCACCAGCGGACCGTGTTCAGGGATTTGTTCCAGATCGTGTGCCGGGATGGCGCAGCGGATATTGAGATGTTCGAGCACCTGTTCGACCGTATCAAGCCCTTTCAGGTGGCGATGGCGAGCGGCAAATTGTTGAAACTCTTCCTCATGGAGTAATTTTCTGAGTAGTTTTTTTTGCCAGGGGGCAGGCCTCGCCTGAGGCCACAGGTCGTCGAGTACATTGTCGAGACTAAACATAGCGCTTCCTCCTCCGTCCTGCCCAGACAGTAGAAGGTGCAGATGTCGCTCAGATTACAGTTGAGTGAAGATTTGGGACTGGCGCGAGTTCATTCCCCCGGGTTGCGGCTGGCGCCTGAACGGGGCTACCGGAGCAGGCCGTAGCCCCGGTAAGCGTAGGGCTACCGGGGGAATGACGGGAAATTAACGCAGGATTTTCTTTTCAGCCAGATCGAGGGCGAAGTAGCTGAAGATCAGATCGGCACCGGCGCGCTTAATGGCACCGAGGCTTTCCAGCACCACTTTTTCTTCGTCGATAGCGCCGGCCTGAGCGGCAAATTTGATCATCGCGTATTCGCCGCTCACCTGATAGGCGCCGAGGGGCAGATCGCTGCGTTCGCGGATATCGCGCAGAATATCAAGATAGGCGCCGGCCGGTTTGACCATCAGGCAATCTGCGCCCTGGGCTTCATCCAGCAGGGATTCGCGAATAGCTTCACGGCGGTTCATCGGGCTCATCTGGTAGGTTTTACGATCGCCTTTCAGCGCGGTACCGGCCGCTTCGCGGAACGGGCCATAGAATGAAGAGGCAAACTTGGTGGAGTAGGACATGATGGCCGTACGGGTAAAACCGGCGGCGTCCAGCGCCTGGCGAATCGCCTGCACCTGACCATCCATTGCCGCGGAGGGCGCGATAAAATCGGCGCCTGCCGCAGCGGCAACCACCGCCTGTTTGCCAAGGTTCACCAGGGTAGCGTCGTTGTCGACGCCGTGGTCGCACAATACGCCGCAGTGGCCGTGTGAAGTGTATTCACAGAAGCAGGTATCGGACATAACAATCATCTCCGGTACTGCGTCCTTACTGATGCGTGACATACGCGCCACCAGGCCGTTCTCATTCCAGGCATCGCTGCCGGTCGCGTCGGTATGGTGCGAAATACCGAAGGTCATCACCGAGCGGATACCTGCGTTGGCGATACGCTCGATTTCCCGCGCCAGGTATTTTTCCGGAATACGCATCACGCCAGGCATGGCTTCGATGGCTTTGTAATCGTCGATTTCTTCTTCAACAAAGATCGGCAACACCAGGTCATTCAAACTCAGTGTTGTCTCTTCAAACATGGCGCGCAGCGCAGCGGATTGACGCAAACGGCGGGGGCGAGTGATTAAATCTGTCATGGTTTGCCTGATTTTGTGAAATGAAAACAACAAGTCTAACCGAAATTCCGGTGAGATGTTTCGCCAAAGGAAGCATTAAGCCCACGTTACCCTGGAACCCATGCCGTGATGACGATCAGGACTCCGGGATCGGCGCCGGCTGTCCGCCGCTGAGTTCGCTGACCAGATCGTTAATACCGTTGCTCATATTGCTAAAGCGGGTCAGCGATGAGCGGGTGACCACCACAAAGGCACCGATATTTGCCTGCGGGTTCATGGCCATATAGGTAATGAATCCACCGCCGCCGCCGGTTTTTTGAATAATCCCCGGATGGCCATCTTTCGGTTTCATATAGACCCAGCCAAGACCCAGAGCGTCCGCTTTGCCCGGCACATCCATACCGATAACCCGTGTTAGCTGGCTACGTTGATAAATCAACGTCTGCATACGGTCAGCCTGCTGCCCGCGGGTATAGAAATCGGAGGAAAGGAACTGCTGCATCCAGCGCATCATATCGCCCGGCGTCGAGTAGACGCCGCCGCTGCCGATTGCCGCCAGCGTATTGTTGCACGGGCTGGCGCCTTTCTCGGCGACCATCAGGCGGCGGCACTGATCCGGTGAAGGGGTAAAGGTGGTGTCTTTCATACCCAGCGGCCGGGTGATTTGCTCTTCAAATAGCTGCGGATAGGGTTTTCCCGCTGCCGTAGAAAGGGCGTCTGCCAGCAGATCGAACGCGAGGTTAGAGTAAGCGGCCTGCGATCCCGGGGCCGCTTTCAGCGATGCTGTCGACAGCCACGACCAGCGATCCTGGCGCGTTGGCCAGACGAAGACCGGACGATGCGCCGCACCACCGGGCTGTTCGCGCGGCAGCGCGCTGGTGTGGGTCGCCAGGTTGACCAACGTAATCGGCGTGCCCTGATACGTCGGTACCCGGGCACCCGGCGGCGCGTATTTACTGAGCGGGTCGTTGAGCTTGACGACGCCCTGATCGAGCATTTTTACCAGCATCTCGCTGGTCATCAGTTTACTCAGCGAAGCAATGCGGATAACCGAATCCAGCTGCGGATGCTCATTGTTGCCCGGACGCGTTTCGCCAAAGCTACGAAACACGCGCTGGTTGCCATCAATAACAACCAGCGCCATGCCGGTGGCACCGCTACCGTAATAGATATGGTTGGCGTAACGATCGACCACATTGGCGGCAAATTCCGGGTCAACGATCGGTTGAGCTGCCTGGACCGATGTCCATGACGCCGCACACAGCGCAGCAAAAATAAGCAGACTACGTTTCAACTGGGGTATCCATAATGATAAGAAGAGATATAGGGCATATTTATACTACGAAGCGCGGCTGAACGAAGTGGAATAACGACAATATTTAGCAGAAAAACGTAACCGTGCGTAAAAAGGACTTTTTTATGCTTTCGGATATCCGCTTTCTCCGGTGGGCGCGTATGATGAGCGTTTGATGTATCGGGTGACGAGAGAGAAACATGGCGGCTCAACGAGTGGTGATGGTAGTAGATATGCAAAATGGCGTCTTTGCGACGCCGCGTATTGAGCGCGAACGCTGCGTCGCGCATATTAACCGTCTGATTCGCGCCGCGGATCGCGTGATTTTTATTCAGCATGCCGAGGACGGCGGTCTGGAAGAGGGGAGTGCAGGCTTTGCGCTGCTGGCGGATCTGGAACCCCCCGCAGACGCCCTCTATGTCACCAAAACCGCCTGCGATGCGTTCTATAAAACGCGTCTTGAGCAGGTACTGAGCGAGCATCAAATCCACCAGTTCGTGATTTGCGGCTGCGCGACCGATTACTGTGTCGATACCACCATCAAAAACGGCGCCAGCCGCGGCTATGCCATCACCGTGGCTGAGGATGCGCACACCACGGCGAACCGTCCGGCTGCGCAGGCCGTAACGCTGATTGACCACTACAACGACGTCTGGCGTACGCTAACCGTACCCGGCAATCCCGTACGCGTGAAATCCGTAGAAACAATTCTGGCCGAATGGCAGACGAACTAAGCTGCTGATATTTGGTCTCATCATCCGACCGCCCTCCCCAGGCTGCTACAGTGATGCGGCGGGCGTTTTCGTGGTACACAGCATAGCCAGAACGATAAAGAAGTTAGCAGGAGTAGATGATGTTTAAATCTTTTTTCCCCAAACCGGGGCCGTTTTTTCTTTCTGCCTTTGTCTGGTCGCTGCTTGCAGTGATCTTTTGGCAGGCGGGCGGTGGCGACTGGCTGCTGCGTTTGACCGGGGCATCACAAAATGTTGCCATCAGCGCTGCGCGATTCTGGTCGCTGAACTATCTGGTATTTTATGCCTACTACGTTTTCTGCGTGGGCATTTTTGCGCTGTTTTGGTTTACCTACAGCCCACACCGCTGGCAATACTGGTCGATTCTCGGCACCTCTTTGATCATCTTTGTAACCTGGTTTCTGGTGGAAGTTGGGGTCGCGATCAACGCCTGGTATGCGCCGTTCTACGATCTGATCCAGACCGCGCTGGCCACGCCGCATAAAGTCAGTATTAACCAGTTCTATCAGGAAATTGGCGTGTTCCTCGGCATTGCGGTGATCGCGGTGATAATTGGCGTGATGAACAACTTTTTCGTCAGCCACTACGTTTTCCGCTGGCGTACGGCGATGAACGAACACTATATGGCCCACTGGCATCACCTGCGCCACATCGAAGGTGCCGCTCAGCGTGTGCAGGAAGATACCATGCGCTTTGCCTCTACCCTTGAGGATATGGGCGTGAGCTTTATCAACGCCGTGATGACGCTGATTGCCTTCCTGCCGGTGCTGGTCACGCTGTCTGAACACGTGCCGGATCTGCCGATTGTAGGTCACCTGCCGTATGGCCTGGTGATTGCAGCGGTGGTGTGGTCACTGATGGGGACCGGCCTGCTGGCGGTCGTGGGGATCAAACTGCCGGGGCTGGAATTTAAAAACCAGCGCGTGGAAGCGGCGTATCGTAAAGAGCTGGTGTATGGCGAAGATGATGAATCCCGCGCCACGCCGCCGACAGTGCGCGAGCTGTTTAGCGCCGTTCGTCGCAACTATTTCCGCCTCTATTTCCACTACATGTATTTCAACATCGCCCGCATTCTTTATCTGCAGGTGGATAACGTTTTCGGTTTGTTCCTGCTGTTTCCGTCGATCGTTGCCGGTACGATTACGTTGGGCCTGATGACGCAGATTACCAACGTGTTCGGCCAGGTACGCGGCTCGTTCCAGTACCTGATTAGCTCGTGGACGACGCTGGTGGAACTGATGTCCATCTACAAACGTCTGCGTAGTTTTGAACGCGAACTGGATGGTAAAGAGCTGCAGCCTGTTACCCAGACGCTAAACTGATTACCGATCCCCACCCATAGCAGAGGCAGATTGAAGGATGATGCAAAGACAAGGAAAGTGCAGGGCAGCCGCGGTACCACGTCGAGTTTCCTGCGCCCTGACGCTGTTGGCTGGGGTTGTTCTGAGCGCCTGTACCAGCAACACGGCGCCGGTACTGAAAGAGGGCGAAAAGCCCGTTGACGTTGCCGCGGTGGTGCGGCAAAAAATGCCCGCCAGCGTGAAGGACAGGGATGAATGGGCGCAGGCGATTGCCAAAACCTTCGAAAGTCAGAAGCTGGCACCGACGGAAGAGAACGTCTGTTCGGTGCTGGCCGTCGCGCAGCAGGAGTCCAACTATCAATCCGATCCGGTGGTGCCGGGGCTGAGCAAAATCGCCTGGCAAGAGATAGACCGCCGGGCCGAGAAGATGCATATCCCGGTTTTCCTTGTGCACACGGCGCTGAAAATTCCGTCACCCAACGGCAAAAGCTACAGCGAGCGGCTGGATAACGTGAAAACGGAAAAGCAGCTTAGCGCCGTGTTTGACGATTTTATCGGCATGGTGCCTATGGGGCAGAAGTTATTCGGTTCACTTAACCCGGTGCATACCGGCGGACCAATGCAGGTGAGCATTGCGTTTGCCGAACAGCATACCGATGGCTACCCGTGGAAAATCAACGGCACCGTGCGCCAGGAAGTGTTCAGCCTGCGCGGCGGCCTGTGGTTTGGTACCCGGCACCTGCTCAACTATCCGGCGAACTACAGCGTGCCGCTGTACCGTTTTGCAGATTTTAACGCGGGCTGGTACGCCAGCCGCAATGCTGCGTTTCAGAATGCCGTCAGTAAAGCGAGCGGCGTGAAGCTGGCGCTGGACGGTGATTTAATTCGTTATGATAGCGATGATGCAGGGACGACGGAGCTGGCGGTACGCCGTTTAGCCGGGCAGCTGGCGATGAGCGATGATGACATCCACCGGCAGTTGAAAAAAGGCGACAGCCTGGCGTTTGAAAAAACCGAACTGTACCAACAGGTTTTCCGTCTGGCGGATAAGAAAGCAGGCAAAGCGCTGCCGCGGGAGATACTGCCGGGGATTCAGCTTGAGAGCCCTAAAATTACGCGCAATCTGACCACGGCCTGGTTTGCGAAACGCGTTGATGAGAGGCGGGCCAGCTGTATGGCGCGTCGCTAGCGATTATCGCTCCAGCGCAGGATAAGCCCCAGTACGCCGATCAACAGGCCGCCGAACAGGAAGGGGATCAGACCAAACAGGGTCCCCACCGCCAGCTCAATCTTAATTCGGGGCGAGCTGTTGTCCTGGATTTGCATCAGGTGCTCGAAAACGCCGGGGGCATGTACCAGCATACTTAACATCTGCGCGCCGGCCCAGAAACAGAACAGCACAAACAGGGCATAGGCAATATTGCTGCGGGTGATGGCACTTCTTTTTTTAGCGGCAATAAGTGATTTTGAAAAGGCGAACTCAGCCATCTTACCCTCCGAACTTGACTGACCTGCTGGTGTGCATCGCGGCATAACGATTATTCTGGCAGCGGGAAGGGGTTCTCAGTATCAGATTGCTGGTAATTTACGACCAGGAATATTCCTGTTTTCTACCCGGGAGCGGGTGGGCGGATCATTTTGCGGAACTTAGAGCGATATCCCAATGTGTGATAATTCTCCCCGGGGCTACAGACCGCGGATTCCGGCTGTGCGAAGATGCTTTTTTTGTTGTCGGAGGGGCCATGAAACTCACTGAAAAAATTCGCCGTGACTGGCATTACTACGCGTTTGCGCTGGGATTAATTTTTATTCTGAACGGCGTGGTGGGGCTGCTGGGCTTTGAAACGCAAGGCTGGCAATCCTATGCCGTCGGGCTGGTGACCTGGGTGATTAGCTTCTGGATTGCAGGAAAGATTATCCGCCGCCGCCAGACCGGGGTGGAAGAAGCCTAGGCCGGACGCGTTCTCCGTAGCGGGAAGGTGGCCGGGATTGCGGCGCTGCGTCTCAGATAGCCCGGGTAAGGCGCCACGCGCCGTCACCCGGGAAAAGACAATCAGTTCATGGATGTCTTCAGCGCGCGGTCTGCCGCATGGCGCTCCAGCGCCAGTTCAATCAGGCGGCTGATCAGGCTGGTGTAGTCCAGGCCGCTGGCCTGCCACAGCTTCGGATACATACTGATGTTGGTAAAACCTGGCAGCGTATTGATTTCGTTGATGATAACTTCGTTCTCTTCCGTCAGGAAAACATCAACGCGGGCCATGCCGCTGCAGCCCAGCGTCTGGTAGGCCTGAATGGCAATATCGCGAATTTTATCGTTGATATCGCTGGCAATGGCCGCAGGAACCACCACTTTCGCCCCCTGATCGTCGATGTACTTGGTATCGTAGGCGTAGAACTCGCTGTTGAGGACGATTTCGCCGCAGGTACTGGCCTGAGGATGATCGTTCCCCAGCACCGCACACTCAATTTCCCGTCCTTTAATTCCTTGTTCCACCACCACTTTATGGTCGAATTCAAAGGCCAACGCGACCGCCTGCTGGTACTGCTCTTCGCTGTTGACTTTGCTGACGCCTACCGAAGAACCCTGGTTGGCCGGTTTGACGAACAGCGGCAGGCCGAGTTTGTCTTGCACCTGCGTAAAGCTGAACTGCTGGCGATTGGCGCGGGTCAGGGTGATGAACGGGGCAATCGCCAGTCCGGCATCACGCAGCAGGCGCTTGGTGACGTCTTTGTCCATACAGGCGGCGGACCCGAGGACGTCGGAACCGACGAAGGGCAGGTTAGCCATGCGCAGCATGCCCTGCAGCGATCCGTCTTCCCCGAGGGTACCGTGAACAATCGGGAAAATCACATCGATGGCGGCCAGCGGTTGGCCGCTGTCGGCGTTGATCAGCTGCTGCGCGTCACGGCCAGGAATTTGCGCCAGGGTGACGTCGGAAGGACGCAGGGCGATACGGGCAGGATCCTGCGGGTTTAACAGATAGTTACCGGCATCGTTGATATGCCAGAGTCCCTGTTTATCAATGCCGAGCAGAACGACATCAAAGCGTGTTTTATCAATTGCTTCAACGATATTTTTCGCCGATTGCAGCGACACTTCATGTTCTGCCGACTTACCGCCAAAAACGATCCCAACCCTCATCTTAGCCATTTCAACTTCCATCCTGATGACAACAAAGCACATAACATAGCATGTGCAATGCGCGCATGGCTGCCAGAATGTTGCTCCTGGAAAGCGGCAGGCTAAAAGCTGTTCGATTGCCGTCCAGCGCACCCTGCAGGTCAGCAGAACGCGCTGAAGGGGCGGCGGTTGGTCCTGATAATGTTCGACAAAAAATTTAATCGAGCGATAAAACACTAAACTCAGGCTCAGCGCATCTCTGGTAATACGTCGATGAGTGGAAATTGCTAAGCTAGGTAATAATTCACAAAAAATTAATGAATACGTGTAGTTATGGAATCCTGGAAGGTCAATCTCATCTCCGTCTGGTTTGGTTGCTTTTTCACCGGCCTGGCGATCAGTCAAATTCTGCCTTTTTTGCCGCTTTATGTTTCTCAGCTCGGCGTGACGTCTCACGAGGCGTTATCGATGTGGTCGGGGCTGACGTTCAGCGTCACCTTCCTTGTATCGGCTATTGTCTCACCCATGTGGGGCAGTCTGGCCGATCGTAAAGGGCGTAAGCTGATGCTGCTGCGCGCCTCGCTGGGTATGGCGATTGCCATTCTGCTTCAGGCCTTCGCCACCAACGTCTGGCAGCTGTTTATCCTGCGTGCGGTAATGGGGTTGACCTCAGGCTATATTCCGAACGCGATGGCGCTGGTGGCCTCTCAGGTACCGCGGGAACGCAGCGGCTGGGCGCTCAGTACGCTATCGACGGCGCAAATCAGCGGCGTTATCGGCGGGCCGCTACTGGGCGGCTTCCTGGCCGACCATGTTGGGCTGCGGGCGGTCTTTTTTATCACCGCGATTCTGCTGACGGTCAGTTTTCTTGTCACGCTATTTCTGATTAAAGAGGGCGTCCGGCCGCAGACCAGCAAGGCCGATCGCTTAAGCGGCAGGGAAGTGCTGGCGTCGCTACCTTATCCTGGGCTGGTGATTAGCTTGTTTTTCACAACCCTGGTCATTCAACTGTGCAATGGCTCTATCGGCCCCATACTGGCGTTGTTTATCAAGTCAATGGCGCCGGACAGCAACAATATCGCCTTTCTCGCCGGGATGATTGCCGCGGTACCCGGAGTTTCCGCGCTGATCTCCGCGCCGCGTTTAGGCAAACTTGGCGATCGCATCGGAACCTCGCGCATCCTGCTGGCCACTTTGTGCTGCGCGGTGGTGATGTTTTTCGCCATGTCGTTCGTCACCACCCCGCTGCAGCTGGGCGTCTTGCGTTTTCTGCTGGGCTTTGCCGATGGCGCAATGTTGCCGGCGGTGCAGACTCTGCTGCTCAAATACAGCAGTGATAAGGTGACCGGGCGTATTTTCGGTTATAACCAGTCGTTTATGTACCTGGGAAATGTGGTCGGGCCGCTGATTGGCGCTTCGGTATCGGCAATGGCCGGTTTTCGCTGGGTCTTTATCGCAACCGCAGTTATCGTGCTGATTAACCTTTGGCAGCTGGCCGTGATGCTGCAACGCAGTCGCCGTACCGCCGCCTAGCGCCTTTCTCGCGGCATTTACGCCCGGGCGTAAATGCCGCGTTCAGATGTCCATCTTCTGCCTGTCTCCTGTAAATGTCGCACTGATCACAAATTGATCATTTCTCTTCTTTTCCCTCTTTAAAATACAACTGTTACGCGTATACAGTTACGCATAACAGTTCATGGAAAAGAGTTTTTATGAGAAATTTATTCGATTTATCCGGCAAGCGCGCGCTGATCACCGGCTCCGCCAGAGGTATTGGCTATCTGCTGGCGGAAGGTCTGGCGGAGTATGGGGCCGAGATTATTATCAATGACCGCACGCAGCAGAAAGCAGACGCCGCGGCGCAGGCGCTGCGTGAGCAGGGCTATCGTGCGACGGGCGTGGCTTTCGATGTTACCCGCAGCGTCGAGGTTGAACAGGCCATTGCGCGGATTGAGGCGCAGATCGGGGCGATTGATATTTTGATTAACAACGCCGGGATCCAGCGTCGTTATCCCTTCACCGAATTTCCTGAGGATGAATGGGACCAGGTGATTGAGGTTAACCAGAAAGGGGTTTTCCTTGTTTCTCAGCAGGTGGCTAAATATATGATGACGCGCCGCTCAGGGAAAATAATTAATATTTGTTCAATGCAGAGTGAATTAGGTCGTAAGACTATTACACCGTATGCCGCATCGAAAGGGGCGGTCAAAATGCTGACGCGTGGAATGTGTGTGGAACTGGCTGAATATAATATTCAGGTTAATGGTATTGCTCCGGGTTATTTTGCCACAGAAATGACCGCAGCATTAGTTAACGATCGGGATTTTTCTGCCTGGCTGTATCAAAGAGCCCCGGCTGCGCGCTGGGGAAAACCGGAAGAATTAATTGGCGCCGCGGTCTATCTGGCCTCCCCGGCGGCTAATTTTGTGAATGGACATCTGTTGTTTGTTGATGGCGGGATGCTTGCCGCCGTTTGAGTCCTGCATCGCCTTTTAGCGGCCGCACGTCGGCCGCCAAAAAGCTGATGAATATATAAAATAATGACCCCCCGTTTGATTATGCACTTTATCTGAGGATGGCATATGCAAATGCTCGCGAAATTACCAGCGCGTCGCTGGTGGTATTTAATGCCGGTAATTTTTATTACCTATAGTCTGGCGTATCTCGATCGTGCGAATTATGGTTTTGCCGCCGCTGCCGGTATTGAAAGTGATTTAGGTATTACCAAAGGAACGGCATCACTGATTGGCGCTTTGTTCTTCCTGGGCTATTTCTTTTTCCAGGTTCCCGGTGCGATGTACGCCGTAAAACGCAGCGTACGAAAAATGATTTTCTTCAGCCTGGTATTATGGGGCTTTTGCGCGGCGGCCACCGGGTTTGTCAGCAATATTCCGATGTTAATGGTTATTCGCTTTACGCTCGGGATCGTCGAGGCGGCGGTGATGCCGGCGATGCTGATTTATATCAGCAACTGGTTTACCAAAACCGAGCGTTCACGCGCCAATACCTTCCTGATTCTTGGCAACCCGGTGACGGTATTGTGGATGTCGATTGTCTCCGGCTACCTGATTCAGTCCTGGGGCTGGCGGGAAATGTTTATTATCGAAGGCATTCCGGCGGTGCTATGGGCTATCTGCTGGTGGATTCTGGTGCGGGATAAACCGTCGGAAGTCTCCTGGCTGAATGCGCAGGAGAAGCAGGTTCTGCAACAGGCGATGGATAGCGAACAGAGCCATATCAAACCGGTGCGCAACTATGGCGAGGCGCTGCGTTCACGAAACGTAATCATGCTGTGCGCCGTCCATGCGCTGTGGAGTATCGGGGTTTATGGCTTCATGATGTGGATGCCGTCAATTCTGAAAAATGCCGCGCAGATGGATATCGTTGCCGTCGGCTGGCTGGCGGCGGTTCCCTATCTGGCGGCGATTTGTCTGATGCTGACGGTCTCCTGGCTGTCGGATAAATTCCAGAATCGTAAACTGTTCATCTGGCCGCTGTTGCTGATTGCCGCCGTGGCGTTTTTCGGCTCCTGGATGATCGGCAATCAGTCTTTCTGGTTCTCCTACGGGCTGCTGGTTATCGCCGCCGCCTGTATGTATGCGCCGTATGGTCCCTTTTTCGCGCTGATCCCAGAGCTGCTGCCGCGCAACGTGTCGGGGGTGTCGATGGGATTAATTAATAGCTTCGGCGCGCTCGGTGCGTTCCTTGGCGCCTGGCTGGTGGGATATCTGAATGGCATCATGGGCGGGCCTGGCGCGTCGTACACCTTTATGGCCATTGCGCTGCTGGCATCGGTGGTGCTGATGTACAACGTGCGGGCCAACGACGATCGAACGGCTGCGCTGATGACGACAAAAAAGCTTGCGGGTTAACAGAATCGAAGCTGCTGTGGTAAGGTTCTCTGCGAGCATATGAGTCGTTTGTCGCAGAGAACCCGATGAAAAACAACCGGATGACATTACAGGATATCGCGAACCTGGCCGGGCTTAATAAAATGACGGTCAGCCGTTATTTACGAGACCCGGGCCAGGTATCGCAGCGTAGCCGTGAATTGATCGCTAAGGTCATGGAAGAGAACAACTATATTCCTAACCGGGCGCCGGAGATTCTGCTCAATGCCCGCAGTAAAACCATCGGCGTGCTGATTCCCTCCTTTCGTAACCAGATATTCGCCGATGTGCTCGCCGGTATTGAATCCGTCACTTCTGCCCACCAGTATCAGACCCTGATTGCCAATTACGGCTACGATCCGCAGCGTGAAGAGCGCGAAGTGCTCAATTTACTCTCCTACAATATCGATGGGCTGATTCTCACCGGCAAGCAGCACACTGACCGCATGATCCAGTATGTCCGCGCCAGCGGTATCCCGGTCGCGGAGCTGATGGACATCGGCGGGCAGCCGCTCGATATCCAGGTGGGATTTGATAACGAGAAAGCCGGCTGGGATATGGCTCATGCGTTTCTCGAAAGCGGCAAACGAAAAATCGCCTTTTTTGGTTCGATGGACGATCCCCGCGATGTGAGTCGTTTCCGCGGGACTGAACAGGCGGTGGCGGCCTGTGGCCTGCAGGCGTATCACATCACGCCGCGTACCATCTCCTCGGTGGCGCTGGGCCGGCAGATGTTCCTGCAAATGCAGCAGTCGCACCCGGATATCGACGCGATTTTTTGTACCAATGACGATCTGGCGGTCGGCGTGCTGCTGGAGTGTCAGGCGCAGGGCATTGCGGTGCCGCAGGAGATAGCGATTGCCGGCTTCCACGGGCTGGAAATTGGTCGCGCGCGGCTGCAAAAAATCGCCAGCGTCATTACTCCTCGTTATGACATCGGTAAAACGGCGAGTGAAATCCTGATTGCCCGTCTGGCGGGGAAAGACGCGCCAGATAGCGTGAATTTGGCCTATCAGATATATTATGGCGATACGTTATAATTATTACCGGAATAGCAATATTCTTTTTTATTATTATCTATTGAATTTAGTTATGAAAGGTATTGTTCTTGCCTTGAGTTTATTCCTGGTGGCGATCGTCGAATGAGCAAAACGTTTCGCTTATTATATTGAGAGATAAACAACCATTTTTAAAAAATAATACTGGTATCCGATGGCGAATGTATGACATAACTAGCAAATAATGGAACCCGCATAAGGATACAGTGCTGTGAAGAATCTGATTGCTGAACTACTGGTAAACCTGGCGCAAAAGGAGGAAGAAGCGAAGGAACTGACGGTGCAGGTTGAGGCGCTGGAAGTTGTCGTGACGGCGCTGCTTCGCCATATGGCGCAGGATGCGCAGCAGGCACTAATTAACGATATTGAGCACGCTATTGAGCAGGCGAGCCCCGGTCCGCTGGTGGACGATCGCGACGCTCAGCTGCTGCAGCAATATATAAAAAAGCTGTTACGGCATCCGCGTAGTTAGTTCTTTTGACAGGACATGGATGCTGTCATTTTACTGTCATCTCGCTTTTATAAAGTCTCCCTCGTTTTGTTTTTTAAGTATTTTTACATGGAGACGACAAAAGTGAAATTAAACGCCCTCTTTATTGCCCTGTTACCTCTGCTGGGCTCCCCGGTTATTCATGCAGAAACCACGGCTGCCCCGGTTCTGGAAAATCGTGCCGCTCAGGGCGATATCACCACGCCCGGCGGCGCGCGCCGCTTAAGCGGCGATCAAACTGCCGCGCTGCAGGCTTCGTTAATCAACAAACCCGCAAAAAATATTATTTTGCTGATTGGCGACGGGATGGGCGACTCTGAAATTACGGCGGCGCGCAATTATGCCGAAGGCGCCGGCGGTTTCTTTAAGGGCATTGATGCGCTGCCGCTGACCGGTCAGTACACACATTATTCTCTGGATAAGAAAACCGGCAAACCGGATTACGTCACCGATTCCGCCGCGTCCGCGACCGCCTGGACCACCGGCGTAAAAAGCTATAACGGCGCGCTGGGGGTTGATATCCATGAAAAAGATCATCAGACCATCCTCGAACTGGCGAAAGCCGCAGGGTTTGCCACCGGCAATGTCTCCACGGCAGAGCTGCAGGATGCCACGCCAGCGGCGCTGGTCGCACACGTGACTTCGCGTAAATGCTATGGCCCGAGCGTCACCAGCGAAAAATGTCCCGGCAACGCGCTGGAAAAGGGCGGTAAAGGCTCAATTACCGAGCAGCTGCTGAATGCCCGCGCGGACGTGACCTTAGGCGGCGGGGCCAAAACTTTCGCCGAAACCGCGACGGCCGGTGAATGGCAGGGCAAAACGCTGCATGAGCAGGCCATTGCCCGTGGCTACCAGATTGTCACCGATGCCAGCTCGCTGGCCGCGGTCAGCGAAGCCAACCAGGGCAAACCGCTGCTGGGTCTTTTCGCCGACGGCAACATGCCGGTGCGCTGGGAAGGGCCGAAAGCCTCTTACCACGGAAATATTGATAAGCCGGCGATAACCTGCACCCCGAACGGCAAACGTGACGCTTCCGTTCCGACGCTGGCGCAGATGACCGAGAAAGCGATCGGTCTTCTGAGCAGCAACGAGAAAGGATTCTTCCTGCAGGTTGAGGGCGCCTCCATTGATAAACAGGATCATGCGGCGAACCCGTGCGGTCAGATTGGCGAAACCGTCGACCTTGATGAAGCGGTACAAAAAGCGCTGGAGTTTGCCAAAAAAGAGGGTAACACGCTGGTCGTTGTCACCGCTGACCATGCGCACGCCAGCCAGATTATTCCGGCCGATTCCAAAGCTCCGGGCCTGACTCAGGCGCTGACGACCAAAGACGGCTCGGTGATGGTCATTAGCTACGGCAACTCGGAAGAGGAGTCGATGGAACATACCGGCACGCAGCTGCGCATTGCCGCCTACGGTCCGCATGCCGCAAACGTGGTGGGCTTAACCGATCAGACCGATCTGTTCTACACCATGAAAGCCGCGCTGGGTCTGAAATAAGCCGCCGCCGATGGTGAATTGTGGCCATCGGCTGGTTTTTTTCCCATCAGCGACCAGACTTACAGAGATTGACTGACAAAAGGATGGTGTGATGAAAATAACATTGTTGGTAACTCTGCTTTTTGGTCTTATCTTTGTGACGGCGGTGAATGCCGCGGAAAAAACGCCCACGCCCCAGCAGCAAAAAATGACGACCTGCAACAAAGAGGCCTCGTCGAAATCGCTGAAAGGGGATGAGCGTAAAGCGTTTATGAGTCAGTGCCTCAAGAAAGATGCGCCGGCGCCGGAAAGTAAGGGGCTGACGCCTCAGCAGCAAAAAATGCGCGAGTGCAACGGTCAGGCGACCCAGCAGTCTCTGAAAGGGGACGATCGTAATAAGTTTATGAGTGCCTGCCTGAAGAAACAGGGATAAGCGGGCGCGGGTCGAAGCTGATGGGGTAAAAACGGGTGAGGAGGCTCCTCACCCGATATCGACACGAGGCGGGGATCAGGAGCGGCTAAGCTTCTCTGATTTTTCCATGCATTTGACCATGGCCTCGATGACCGCAGAGCGGAATCCTTTCTCTTCCAGTACCCGCACAGCTTCGATGGTAGTCCCGCCTGGCGAGCAGACCATATCTTTCAGCGTCCCCGGATGTTCTCCGCTTTCGAGCACCATTTTGGCCGAGCCCATGACCGCCTGAGCGGCAAATTTGTAGGCCTGAGCGCGCGGCATACCGCCGAGAACGGCAGCATCTGCCATCGCTTCAATAAACATGAAGACATAGGCCGGCGCGGAACCGCTCACGCCCACCACCGGGTGGATCATCGGCTCAGCGATAATTTCAGCCTGACCGAAGCAGCGGAAAATCGTCAGCGCTTCGGCGACCTCTTCGCTGGTCACCAGCGCGTTAGGTGTCACTGAGGTCATCCCGGCGTTAACCAGCGATGGGGTGTTCGGCATCGCGCGTATGATCTTGCGATCGTGGCCCAGCGCCCGTGCCAGCTGATCGAGCGTGACGCCAGCGGCAATTGAGATAACCAGCGAGTCTTTATTCAGGCTGGAGGCGACTTCACTGAGCACTTTAATCATGATCCCCGGCTTGACCGCGCCGAAGATGATATCGGCGACCTGAGCGACTTCCTGTGCGCTCTGCGCGGCATTGATGCCGTACTGGTCGTGCAGGGCCGCCACTTTGTCCGGCGACGGGGTGTAGACCCAAATTTGCCCAGGCTGCACCTGTCCGCTGGCGATCAGACCGCCCAGAATGGCCTTACCCATATTGCCGCAGCCGATAAAGCCAATTTTCTTCTCCATCACCGTTCCCCTTTGCTTATTTTGTCGTGAGTTCTCTAGCTTATCACTCCAGCGCTTCCCCGGGGGACAAAAGCAGGTGACAATGATGCCTCCCTTTTTCGTCGACAGGAGCCGGAATGGCTATTTGGGTTGATGCGGACGCGTGTCCGAACGTCATTAAAGAGATTTTATTCCGCGCCGCCGAGCGTACACAGACCTCGCTGACGCTGGTTGCCAACCAGCCGCTGCGGGTGCCGCCGTCGCGGGTGATCCGCACGCTGCGCGTGCCGCAGGGATTTGATGTGGCCGACAACGAAATCGTCCGCCTGTGTGAACCGGGCGACCTGGTGATTACCGCCGATATACCGCTGGCGGCGGAAGTGCTGGCCAAGGGCGGCGCAGCCTTAAATCCGCGCGGTGAGCGCTACAGCGATGCGACTATTCGCGAACGTCTGACGATGCGTGATTTTATGGAAACGATGCGGGCCAGCGGCGTACAAACCGGCGGCCCGGATAGTTTGTCGCAGCGCGATCGGCAACAATTCGCCGCCGCGCTGGAGAAGTGGCTGTCAGAGACAAAACGCCCGCAGGGTTAAACCCAGCTGTCGTCATCGCCGCCGAAATCGTCGTCGTTACCCATCCCGGCGTCGAAGTCAGAGTTCCAGGTGTTGTTATCCGCGAGGAACTGATTATCGTCCTGACGGAACGGATCCTCCGCGCCGGACAGTTCCTGCGTCTGGTTGAGGTCGGGCTGCGGTTTTTCTTCAATAATATTGACGATCTCCTGCGGATGCGAGCCGCTGAACATATTGGTCAACATATTGCCCAGCACCACGCCGCCTGCCACACCTGCCGCCGTTTGCAGCGCACCGGCCATAAAGCCGCCGCCGCTGCGCGCCGCCTGCGGCGCATAGTTTTGCTGCGGCATTTGCGGCGCATACTGCGGCTGTGCGCTGGCCTGAGGGCGACCATATTGTTCTGCCCCGGGAATGGGGTCGGAGCCGCGGCTCTGACCGCCGCCAAACAGCCCGGAGAGGAACCCGCCGCTGCTCGGTTTTGCCGCCTGTAGCTGCGTCACCTGGCTTTCCAGCGCCTGGATACGATCGTTGAGCTGCTTGATGGCGGCTTCCTGGATCAGTATCGTTTGCGCCATGTAATAGGGCGCGGCGGGCTGCTCTTTGATGTGTTGCGCAATCCGCTCCTCGGCGCTGGCATCGCGCGAAGCGCTCTGCGTTCCGGCCTCTTTCAGGCGGGAAAACAGTCCATCAATAAGGCGTTGTTCTTCAGATTGCATGGTACTTTCCTCTGTCATACTGGTCGTTTAGCGTCAGAGTGCGACCGAACATGCCATGTTGTAAATATGTTGATGCGTAAAGCTATGCATAAATGTGTTACCGTTTACGCCAGCCAGCGGCTGAAAAATAATCTTTTTGAATAAGTAAATCTGGAATCACACTTAATGCAATGATAGGTTTACGCGATAAATCCTTTTGTTGCCTGTGATGAGCAGGTTTTGCTAGAGCAATGTAACGTTTGTTTTACGCTTATTGCCGGCGATTTTGCCGGTACCATTGCTGACTATTCGTATTCATTTTCCCGCGATATGCGGAACCAGGGGGTCTTCGGTAATGACATTGCCAATCTTTCTCATCGGGCCACGCGGCTGTGGTAAAACGACAATCGGCCATGCGCTGGCGCGGGCGCGTCATTACCAGTTCACCGATACCGATCATGCGCTGCAGGAGCGCGAGCAGCGTACGGTCGCGACTATTGTTGAGCAGGAGGGCTGGGCGCGTTTTCGTGAGCTGGAGTCAGAGGCGCTGAAAGCGGCCGCGCGACCGGAGACGGTGGTGGCGACCGGCGGCGGCATTATTCTGGCTGAAGCTAACCGCCAGTTCATGCGCGAAAACGGCGTGGTGATTTACCTGCAGGTGCCGGTTTCGGCGCTGATCGAACGCCTTGAAGCCTATCCGAAAACCGAGCAGCGCCCGACGCTGACCGGTAAACCGGTGCGCGATGAAGTCGGCGAAGTGCTGGCGCAGCGGGAAGCGCTGTATCGCGCAACCGCGCATCATATTATTGATGCCACCGCGACGCCGGATGACGTCGTCGGACACATTCTGGCGACCTTACAGAATGTCTTCGCGCCGCAAGAGGCTCAATGCGTCGAGGCCGCAAGAGAGTAACGGGACGCCGGCCGCGCTGTGAGTTAAGACTTTACTGACGGTAAACGACGCAGGGGCCCCTATACTTAATAGCTCTGATGGCCGAAGAAGGAAGAGCTATGCCAACCCAACCTCCATATCCGAGAGAAGCGCGTATTGTTGCCGTTGCGAAAGGTCCCGCAGGCCAGGGGGAGACCTGGTATCAGCTGCGTGCCGATTTCCCGACTCCCGATTCACTGATCAGCGAACACCCCACGGAACAGGAAGCGCTGGACGCGAAACAGCGCTACGAAGACCCGGATAAATCATAATCTCGCCCGCCCGGTATTCTCTTTGCTCAGAGCAATTCCGGGCCTCCATCACATTTTTAATTCATCAGCGCTGCTGATGATTCCCTAAGGTACGGATTTTTCAGGCATGCGCCTGAGGCCACATCAATCTTTACATTCAACGGCGGCGGTAAGCTGCTACGCTTCTGGACGGTTGATTTTTAGTCAACGGGGGGGCGAAGTGGTGTGCAGTAAGCCTGTGCTGAAGCAGTGGTAGTGAAAAGGTACGTGATATGAGTACAACGATGGCTATTTTAACCGTTGGCGTGGTACCGGTGGCTGAAGTTTTGCCGCTTTTAACCGAACATATCAGGGAAGAGCAGATCACTCATATTAGCCTGTTAGGCAAAATGACGCGTGAAGATGTTATGGAAGATTATGCCCTTGATTCCGGCGATGAACGCCTGCTGACGTTATTGAATGATAACCAGCCGGCCGAGGTTTCGCGCCAGAAGGTCGAGCGTGATTTAAAGCATATTATCGCGATGCTCGACAGGCAAGAATATGATGTCATTCTGTTTTTGAGTTCCGAAATGCTCAGTGGCCTCACGGCGCGCAATGCTATTTTACTGGAGCCGCAGCGGATTATTCCGCCGCTGGTGGCATCGATTGTTGACGGGCATCAGGTCGGGGTTATCGTTCCCGTTGAGGAGGTGCTGCCCATGCAGCAGCAAAAGTGGCTTTCGTTAGAAAACGCGCCTTACTACGCGTTGGCCAACCCGATCAGCGGCAGCGATAGTGATTTATTGAGCGCCGGACGGGCGCTGCTGGAGCAGGGCGCCGACGTGCTGGTGCTGGACTGCCTGGGTTACCACCAGCATCATCGCGACGTATTGCAAAAAGCGCTGGATGTGCCGGTTCTGCTGTCAAATGTGCTGGTTTCCCGGCTGGCTGCAGAACTATTAGTTTAACATGGTCCGATAGATTAATTTTACGTGACAGGGGCAAGGAGCGCCCCCTATATTGAGGCTTCAACAAAAGATCATAAGGGCTTGTTTATGCTTCAAAGCAATGAATACTTCGACGGAAAAGTGAAATCGATTGGCTTCACCAGCAGCAGCACCGGCCGCGCGAGCGTCGGGGTGATGGCAGAAGGGGAATATACCTTTGGTACCGCGCAGCCGGAAGAGATGACGGTGGTGAGCGGTGCGCTGAATGTGCTGCTGCCGGGGGAAACCGAGTGGAAAGTGTATGCCGCCGGTGAAGTGTTCAATGTACCAGGCAACAGCGAGTTTCATCTGCAGGTGGCTGAGCCAACCTCTTATCTGTGCCGCTATCTGTGATTCCTCGCCTTCCTGCCGCGGCAGGAAGGCATGTTGCCCGCTTTGTCGAGCGCATCCGGCGCTGATTAGCGCTGTGCTTCTCCGCCGAGAGCTTCCACCAGATTCTGAATCAATGCCGCCAGTTCGCCGGTCATCAGAATAAAGTCGGCGTCAAAACGCTGAGCGAAATCTTCCCGGTCAATATCTTCATTCTGGTCACGCAGTTCGTCGCAGAACTTCAGACGTTTGATTGAACCATCATCGCACATCAGGAACTGAATACGCTGCTGCCAGTCGAGCGCCAGTTTGGTCACGACTTTCCCGGCTTCAATATGCACGGCGATTTCATCGCTGACCAGATCCTGTTTCTTCGCCCGAATGACGCCGCCGTCTTCCAGCATGGCTTTCAGTTCGGCTTCATCCAGCAGCTGGAAACCCTGAGCGACGCTCCCGGAGCGGACCCATTCGGTCAAGGTCAGCTCGATCGGATTTTCCAGCGCCAGCGGAACGACCGGCAGAGAACCTAAGGTTTTACGCAGCAGCGCCAGCGTATCTTCCGCTTTCTTGGCGCTGGCGCAGTCGACCATGATCAGCCCGTTGACGGTATCGATCCACATCATTGTCTGGCTGAAACGGCTGAAGGCGCGCGGCAGCAGCGAGTGCAGCACTTCGTCTTTCAGCGAATCTTTCTCGGTTTTTTTCAGCTTACGGCCCTGATCGGCTTCCAGCTTGAGGATCTTTGCTTCCAGCGCCTGTTTGATCACCGGTGACGGCAGGATCTTCTCTTCTTTACGTGCGCAGATCACGATCTGACCATTTGCGGTATGCGTCAGCGCATCGCTGTGCGAACCCATCGGCGATACCCAACCGGTCTTCGCCATATCCTGGCTACCACAAGGGGTAAATGTCAGCCCGGCCAGCTGTTTTTCCATCTCCTCGGCACGCAATGAAATCTCGCGGCTGAGACGGTAAACCATTAAATTTTTGAACCACAGCATGATAATTTCCACGGCGTTGTCGTTAAATCCAGCGGGCATGATAGCGAATTGTCGCTATGCTTGCATTGTTAATCGGGGAGAGGAGCTTACAGTGCGTATTGGTATTGATCTGGGCGGCACAAAAACAGAAGTCATTGCTCTGAGTGACCAGGGAGAGCAGTTATTCCGCCACCGTTTGCCGACTCCACGCGAGGATTATCGGCAAACAATAGAGAATATCGCGACGCTGGTCGGGATGGCGGAGGACGCGACCGGGCAGCGCGGCAGCGTTGGCGTCGGGATCCCGGGGTCGATTTCGCCCTATACCGGGGTAGTGAAGAATGCCAACTCCACCTGGCTCAACGGTCAGCCGTTTGATAACGATCTGAGCCAGCGCTTAAACCGCGAAGTACGCCTGGCGAATGATGCCAACTGCCTGGCGGTTTCCGAAGCGGTAGACGGCGCCGCCGCCGGGGCGCAGACCGTGTTTGCGGTGATCATCGGTACCGGATGCGGGGCCGGCGTGGCGATACAGGGCCGTTCCCATATTGGCGGTAACGGCACCGCCGGGGAGTGGGGTCACAACCCGCTACCGTGGATGGATGATGATGAACTACGCTATCGCGCCGAAGTGCCGTGCTATTGCGGTAAGCAGGGATGTATTGAAACCTTTATCTCCGGGACCGGTTTTGCCACGGACTACCAGCGTTTGAGCGGCCAGTCGCTCACGGGCAACGCGATTATGCAGCGGGTTAGCGAGCAGGATCCGCTGGCCGAGCAGGCGCTGAAGCGTTACGAGATGCGTCTGGCGAAGTCGCTGGCCCACGTGGTCAATATCCTCGATCCGGATGTGATTGTCCTCGGCGGTGGGATGAGCAACGTTGAACGCCTCTACCAGACGGTTCCTGAACTGGTGAAATCATGGGTATTCGGCGGGGAGTGCGAGACGCCGATTCGAAAAGCCGTACACGGCGACTCCAGCGGCGTGCGCGGCGCGGCCTGGCTGTGGCCGCTGTAAATCAGCGTGACCCCGTTGCCCTGGTCAGCAGGGGCAACGGGGAGTTAATCACAGAGCGGGGATCTCATCCAGGTGAGAGTAAATCGTCAGCCCTCTTTTTTTCCCTTCCTCGACATCAAGATCGGCGCCCCGGGACTCCCCCGGTATACGCAAAATCGCGTCGCAGCGGCTAATCAAACGATGGGCGACGGGATATAAAAACTCTTCGCTGATCGGATCGCCTGTTTCCTTTGAACCAGCGGCTTTGGCCAGAGGTAAAGCGAGCCACTCGCCAATCACGGGAATATGCCCTTTACGATAAATATTCAGCGCAACCTGTGCCATGGCGTTCAGGTTGGCAGCAATCAGTTCCGGGCGATCATTGGTGCCGCTGCGGACGGGACCCGCAACCAGGATAAGACAACTTTTCATCTCTCAGACCTTCTTAATATGTGAGCGGGAAGACGGGAAACCCGATGGATATCCGCAAAGGCGTTTTTACCTGGCGCGTATCTGTCGGGGACATTGCTTCTGCACGTTTGTGCACGAATGGCGGTGATAATAGATTTTTTCCGCTTTTAGTGGTTTAAACGTCATGTTTATGCCTGTTTATTCTCGTTTTAGAAAATAAAACGAAACTATCATGCATACTCATGCATGATCAAGATAATTCATGAAATTGCGGCAAGGATAATGCACCGGAGAAGTGCGACCTTTCCGCGAAAGGAAAGGTCTGCGCAGGGGAAAGGCTCGGGGGTTACTCGATGGAAAACATTTTATCCAACCGGCTGTAGCCAAGACCGTTGATTTTCTTAACTTTGATCTGCACCGGAATGCGCTCTTTCATTGCTTCAACGTGGCTTATTACGCCGATCACCTTACCGCTGGCATTCAGGGCGTCGAGCGCATCCAGCGCGGTATCGAGCGTTTCGCTATCGAGCGTGCCGAACCCTTCATCAAGGAACAGCGAATCGATGCGCGTTTTGTGACTCACCAGATCGGACAGCGCCAGCGCCAGCGCCAGGCTGACAAGGAAACTTTCACCGCCGGAGAGGGTCCGCGTATCGCGTACCGCATCCGCCTGCCAGGTATCAACCACCTCCAGCTCCAGTGCTTCGCTGGCCTTGCGCTGGAGCTGGTAGCGTCCGTGCAGGCGATTGAGCTGATGGTTCGCCAGCCAGACCAGGTTATCCAGCGTTAGCCCCTGGGCGAATTTGCGGAACTTATCGCCCTCTTTAGAACCGATTAGCGCATTAAGCCATGCCCAGTCCTCGAGCTGCTGCCCGGCAAGCGCGATCTCCTGATGCAATGCCTGCTGGCGTTGCTGGTTTCCGGCATTCTGTTTCAGCTGTTGGCGGATCTCTCCCTGGCGGGCGCTGTTTTCCCGCAGCTGCGGCGCCAGCTGGAGCAGACGGACCTGGACCTGTTCCAGCGGTAGGGTGAGGTCGACGTCTGTCGGCGGTTGCTGCTGATGTCGGGCGAGCGCGTCGCGAGCGCGCAGCGCCAGAGCGTTATTTTGCTGTACGGCATTTTCCAGCGCCTGTTTAAGCCGCTCCAGCCGCTGGCGCGTCTCTTCGTC
This sequence comes from Klebsiella sp. X13, assembly GCF_003323835.1. Classification (NCBI taxonomy): domain Bacteria; kingdom Pseudomonadati; phylum Pseudomonadota; class Gammaproteobacteria; order Enterobacterales; family Enterobacteriaceae; genus Klebsiella; species Klebsiella sp. X13. The sequence goes on along the minus strand of NZ_CP030874.1, from coordinate 4,234,486 downwards.
GAGCAGAGCGGCGAGAAAGGCCTGCTGGTCGGCAAACGGGCTGCTGGAGAGGGCGGCAGCGAAGCGGGTTTGCGTCTCCCGCAGCGCTTCCTGCTGCTGGCTCTCCTGCTGGCTCAGCGTCCGCCACTGGCTTTGCAATGCCAGGCAGTCGTCATGCACCTGACGCCAGCCCGTCAGCGGCGCCGGATCGGCTATCTCGTCCGTTGACGGAAGGGGCTCCGGCTCTGTCGGTGGAAGTGTTTCCAGCAGCGGCGTCAGCTGTTGAAGCTGCTCCTGAAGCGCGACGGATTGGTTCTGTTGTTCCTGCCACAGGCGGCTCTCGGCTTCCCGCTGCGCCAGCCACTCCGCCGTCCGATCGGCCTGCGGAACGCTGAGCGCGAAGGGCGAGAGTTCTGTCTCCAGCTGCGCGCGCCGTTGTTCCTGCTCCTGCTGGAGCTGCCTGAGCTGTTGCTCGCCCGCCTGCTGCCGGGCCTGCCAGGCCAGTCGCTGCTGGTGCTGATACAGCTGCTGTTCGCTCTCTTGCTGGGCCGCCAGCCAGCCGGGAATATCATCCTGCGGCTGCAGGTCGCAATGGAGTCCGCTGACGGTTGTCTGCCATTGTGAGGTGAGCGCTTGCTCCTGCTGAAGGAGAGAGTCCAGCTCTTCTTTCTCTTTAACCTGTTGTTTAAGCAGTGCCTCAAGCTGGCCGCGCAGCTGGGCGCCTTCTTCCGCCAGCTGTTTGACTTCACGCTCCAGACTATCCCGGCGGGCCTGATTCACGCCGGGCTCCAGCGCCCGGTATTGTGCGACGGCCGGGTGTTCGCTGGAACCACAGAGCGGACAAGGGGCTCCGGGCTGCAGGCGAGCGCGCTCTTCCTCCAGCCCGACAATGCGCGCTTCCAGCTCACAAATAGCCTTCACATCGCTGAATTGCTGATGTTTTTCTTTGTAGGCCAGGCGGCGCTGGGCCAGGGTTGTTTCCAGCTTTTCCTGTTCCTCACGACGAGCCTGCTCCGTGGTTTGCAGCTGCTGCTGACGCTGGCGAAGCGGCAACAGGCGGCTATGCAGCGTCGAAAGCTGCTGGCGTAACGGGCGGGCGGCGGCGTGCTGCGCCAGGCTGGCGGTGACCTGGTCGGCATCCAGCGTCAGCGTCGCAGGCGGCAGCTCTGCCAGCTTGCGGGCGATTTCCGCCAGGCTCTGTTGCACGACGTTCTGTTGCCGGGCATCGCTCGCCTGCTGCTGGAAGACGGCCCGCCAGCCCGCCAGCGAGTTTCCCCACTGGCGATAGCGATCGTGTTCGTTAAGCCACAGGTTGAGGGCGTGATGGGCATCCTGCAAGCGGGTCATCTGCCGGCTGGCGGCAAGGCGGATCCCGGCGCGCAGCCGCAGCCTGTCCTGTAAGCGAGTATTCACTTCCTCCACCTGGCGGTGGGTTTGCGCCAGCGCGGCGCTTTGTTCCTGCTGTCGGGTCCACAGCGGACGAAGCTGCTCTGCCGGCTGCGCGTTGAGCAGCGCTGCAAGCTGCGGCTGGGCCTGATCCAGCGCCTGCTGCGCGTCCTGCAGCCGGACCTGAGCCTGCGAGGCTTCCGCGCTGAGCTCCTGCTGGCGCAGCAGCCACTGCTGCGCCGCCTGCAGGCGGGATTGCTCCGAAAGCTGTAGACGCTCTTCATCAGTAAGTGCTTGCAAACTTTGCTGTAGCGCCTGCTGCTGCTCATCACTCAGCAGCAGAACGCCGGAGGCCTGGGCCTGAAGTTTCTCCAGTTCGTTGCGGGCAAGCTTATGCTTTTCAAACACCTGTGCTGAAATTTGGCCATAGATTTCGGTGCCGGTCAGCTCTTCCAGCAGCTCAGCGCGTTCTTTTGGTTTGGCGTTGAGGAACGCGGCGAACTGGCCTTGCGACAGCAGCATTGAGCGGGTAAAGCGACCGTAATCCAGTCCGGTGAGCGAAGCGGTCAGTTCGAGCTTATCTTTGACTTTATCGGCAAGGATCTGCCCATCGTCGCAGCGGGCCAGCTCAACGCGCGGGGCCTGCAGGTTGCCCTCCGGCTGATTGCGGGCGCGGTTCTGGCTCCAGAAGGCGCGATAGGCCGTCCCTTTGACCTCGAATTCCACTTCCGCCAGACACTCGGCGGTATCGCGGGTCATCAGATCGTTTTGCGATTGCGACACGCTGCTCAGACGGGGCGTTTCGTGATACAGCGCGAGGCAGATCGCGTCCAGCAGAGTGGTTTTCCCGGCGCCGGTGGGGCCGGTGATGGCAAACAGCCCGTTGCTGGCGAACGGTTCTGCGGTGAAGTCGATTTTCCATTCGCCTTTTAACGAGTTGATATTTTTCAGGCGCAAACTCAGAATTTTCACAGGTGCTCCTCACCATTCAGACTATGCAGCGTTTCGTTGAACAGCTGCGTCAGGCGTAGCCGCTGCGCCTCTTCCAGCGTTTCCTGCGCCAGCCGGCGTTCAAACACCTCCTCGACCTGCAGTTCGCTCAGCGTCTCCCGCCGCTCTCCCGCCAGGATGCGTTCACGTTGGGCGCGGCTGCGGCGAACCAGCAGCACTTCCACCGGCAGATCTTCGGTCTGGGCCTGAATTTTTCGCTGAATATCATGGAGATATTCGTCACTGGTAATTTCAATATCCAGCCAGACGACCGGCTCCTGAGGGGCGTCCCGCCACTGGGTAAGCTGTTCGCTGATGCTGGAGAAATCGCCTTTCAGCACTGCCAGCGGCTGCGTCACCGGCACCGTCAGAGGAAGCACCTCCGCCAGGTGCCCGTCGCTGAAGGTCACCAGATTGACGCTTTTGCTTTTGCCCGTCTCATCAAAGCTGAGGGCGATGGGCGAGCCGCTGTAGCGAATATGGTCGCTGCCGCCGATCTTCTGCGCCCGGTGAATATGGCCGAGGGCAACATAATCAACGGGGGGAAAATGGCTGGCGGGGAACGCCTCCAGCGTGCCGATGTAGATATCGCGCACCGCATCGCTCTTGCTGGCGCCAACGGTGGTCAGGTGGCCGCTGGCGACGATCGGCAGCGGACGATCGCCGCGCAGGGCGCAGGCGGCTTCGTACTGCTGCTGATAATAGTCGCTGATAGCGTTCAACAGCAGCTGCTGTTTTTCGCCGCCGGAGTGCCCGGCCTGGCTGGTGACCAGCTCGCGCGGGCGCAGGAAGGGGACCGGGCAAAATATGGCGCCGGGCGTGCCGTCGCGCTGCGGCAGAATAAAGGGAGCATGGCCGGCGCTGGCCACCACCGTGGTTTTCAGAAAGGCCAGAATATCGCGGGATTCATTTAGCGTCGCCACCGAATCGTGGTTGCCCGCCAGCACCACCAGCTGGCAGCCGGTTTGCTGAAGCTGAACCACGAATCGGTTATACAGCTCGCGGGCGTAGCTTGGCGGTGAGCCGGTATCAAAGATGTCGCCGGCGACAATAATGGCATCGACCTCGTGCGCCTGCGCGCTGGTCAGCAGCCAGTCGAGAAAGGCCGAGTGTTCGGCGGCGCGGCTCTTGCTGTAAAAATTCTGGCCAAGGTGCCAGTCAGAGGTGTGGATGATGCGCATAAGTATTCCCTGGCGAAAAAGCATAGGCGCATTATATACCTGTCATCCCGCAGGTTGCCCCTTTAACGCCAGCAGGATCGATTGTTACTCCTTGTCATTATTAAAAATCCGCTATCATATGACGGTCATTTTCTTCATAAATCTGTCACAAAACTGACGCATAATGGCGCCGCACTCTATACTGATGGCTAAAAAATACAGGGTAAATAATGGCGAGAAGAATTCTGGTCGTTGAAGATGAAGCTCCGATCCGCGAAATGGTCTGCTTTGTTCTTGAGCAAAACGGCTTTCAGCCCGTCGAGGCGGAAGATTATGACAGTGCGGTGAATCAACTCAATGAACCCTGGCCTGATTTGATTCTCCTCGACTGGATGCTGCCGGGCGGATCGGGTCTCCAGTTTATCAAGCTGCTCAAGCGTGAGGCGATGACCCGCGATATTCCGGTCGTCATGCTCACCGCTCGCGGTGAAGAAGAGGATCGCGTACGTGGTCTGGAAACCGGTGCCGATGATTACATCACTAAGCCTTTTTCACCGAAAGAGCTGGTGGCGCGAATCAAAGCGGTGATGCGCCGTATTTCGCCGATGGCGGTGGAAGAAGTGATTGAAATGCAAGGGCTTAGCCTTGACCCTTCCTCCCACCGCGTGATGACCGGTGAAAGTCCGCTGGACATGGGGCCGACGGAGTTTAAATTGCTACACTTCTTTATGACTCACCCGGAACGCGTCTACAGCCGCGAACAGCTGCTGAATCACGTCTGGGGGACCAATGTGTATGTAGAAGACAGAACGGTGGATGTGCATATTCGCCGTCTGCGTAAAGCGCTGGAACATAGCGGCCATGACCGGATGGTACAAACGGTCCGCGGCACGGGATATCGTTTCTCCGCCCGTTTCTGAATCTCGACAGGAGTGTGAACCGTGCTGGAACGGCTGTCATGGAAAAGGCTGGCGCTTGAGCTTTTCTTATGTTGTATCCCGGCCCTGATTCTTGGGGCGGTGGTGGGTTATCTGCCGTGGTTTTTACTGGCGGCAGTAACCGGACTTCTCATCTGGCATTTCTGGAATTTATTACGTCTTTCATGGTGGCTATGGGTCGACCGTAGCATGACGCCACCGCCGGGAAGAGGCAGCTGGGAACCGCTGCTCTACGGCCTTCACCAGATGCAGATGCGCAATAAAAAGCGCCGACGCGAACTGGGTAGTCTGATCAAACGCTTTCGTAGCGGGGCTGAGTCTTTGCCCGATGCGGTGGTGCTGACGACGGAGGAGGGGGCCATCTTCTGGTGTAATGGCCTGGCCCAGCAGATCCTCAATTTGCGTTGGCCGGACGACAGCGGACAAAATATTCTCAACCTCCTGCGCTACCCTGAATTTGCCCATTACCTCAAAAACAGGGATTTCTCAAAGCCGCTCAATCTGGTCCTCAATACTGCTCGTCATCTGGAGATCCGCGTCATGCCCTACAGCGACAAACAGTGGCTGATGGTGGCGCGCGATGTCACGCAGATGCACCAGCTGGAAGGCGCGCGGCGCAACTTTTTTGCCAACGTCAGCCATGAGCTTCGCACGCCGTTAACGGTACTGCAGGGCTATCTGGAGATGATGCAGGAGCAGGTGCTGGAAGGGATGACGCGCGAAAAAGCGCTGCATACGATGCGCGAGCAAACCCAGCGCATGGAGGGGTTAGTCAAGCAGCTGCTGACGCTGTCGCGGATTGAAGCGGCGCCGACGCTGGCCATGAATGACAAAATCGACGTGCCGATGATGCTGCGGGTGGTGGAGCGGGAAGCCCAGACGCTCAGCCAGCAGAAGCAGACGCTCCACTTCCACGTCGATGAGACGCTGGTGGTACTGGGCAACGAAGAGCAGCTGCGCAGCGCGATCTCCAATCTGGTGTATAACGCAATCAACCATACGCCAGCGGGGACAGAGATTACCGTCAGCTGGCAACGGGCGCCGCATGGCGCGTTGTTCAGCGTCGAGGATAACGGTCCGGGGATTGCGCCCGAGCACATTCCGCGTCTGACCGAGCGATTCTATCGCGTGGATAAGGCGCGTTCGCGGCAAACCGGCGGCAGCGGTCTTGGGCTGGCGATCGTCAAACATGCGGTGAATCATCACGACAGTCGTCTGGAAATTGAGAGTACGGTAGGCCAAGGGACGCGTTTTAGTTTCTTACTCCCGGAACGTTTAATTGCCAAAAAAAGCGCCTGAACGCACCCTTGTCAACATGACTTGCCAATGACCAGCGTCGGCTGGTCATTTTCGTTTGCAGTCACTTTTTAGCCGCGTAATTAATGAACGCCTGCTGCTTTTTTGTTCGCATGATTAGCCGGAGGTTTTCCTTAGATATGGTCAATAATCCCGCTCACAAAAATAGACTTAGCATAATCATCTGCTTTTGCGATCCCGCCTTGCATTAAAACGTTATAAGCGTTTAAATTGCCCCCCATGCAGTCGCAGACAGACTGTTTTTGCGTGGTAATTCAAAAAACAATTCTTTCCCACGCGTGTTCGGGAGCATATCCCGCTGATTTTTCCGGCAACCACCGCTGTATCCTCCCTCAGGGGAAGACACGGTATTTTCCGTTTGTTAACAACACCACATCCACAGGCAGTAATGAATTTATGACCCATCAGTTAAAATCTCGCGACATTATCGCGTTGGGCTTTATGACCTTCGCGTTGTTCGTTGGCGCAGGCAACATTATCTTCCCTCCGATGGTGGGTTTACAGGCTGGTGAACACGTCTGGACCGCCGCTATTGGCTTTCTGATTACCGCCGTGGGTTTACCGGTGCTGACGGTCGTGGCGCTGGCGAAAGTCGGCGGCGGCGTGGAAAGCCTGAGTACGCCGATCGGCAAAGTGGCCGGCATCCTGCTGGCCGTGGTCTGCTACCTGGCCGTTGGCCCGCTGTTTGCGACGCCGCGTACCGCAACGGTCTCTTTTGAAGTCGGGATTGCCCCGCTGACCGGCGACGGCGCGATGCCGCTGATGATTTACAGCGTGATCTATTTCGCGCTGGTGATCCTGGTTTCGCTCTATCCGGGTAAACTGCTGGATACGGTAGGCAATTTCCTCGCCCCGTTGAAAATTATTGCGCTGATCATTTTGTCCGTTGCGGCAGTTATCTGGCCGGCTGGCCCGATCAGCAATGCGCTGGAAGCTTACCGCACCGCGCCGTTCTCTAACGGCTTCGTCAACGGCTATCTGACCATGGATACGCTGGGTGCCATGGTATTCGGTATCGTCATTGTTAACGCCGCACGCTCCCGCGGCGTAAGTGAAGCGCGCCTGCTGACTCGCTACACCGTCTGGGCCGGACTGATGGCCGGCGTGGGGCTGACGCTGCTGTATCTGGCGCTGTTCCGCCTCGGGTCTGATAGCGCGACACTGGTGGATCAATCCGCTAACGGCGCGGCGATTCTGCATGCCTATGTCCAGCACACCTTCGGTGGCGCGGGGAGCTTTATGCTGGCGGCGCTGATTTTCATCGCTTGTCTGGTCACTGCGGTGGGCCTGACCTGCGCCTGCGCTGAATTCTTCGCGCAGTATCTGCCGTTATCCTATCGCTCGCTGGTGTTTATCCTCGGTATTTTCTCGATGGCGGTCTCCAACCTGGGGCTGAGCCATCTGATTCAGATTTCGATTCCGGTACTGACGGCTATCTATCCGCCATGTATCGCCCTGGTGGTCTTAAGCTTTACCCGCAACTGGTGGCATAATTCGTCCCGCGTCATTGCGCCGGCCATGTTTATCAGCCTGATGTTTGGTATCATTGACGGCATTAAATCGTCGGCATTCGCGGACATGTTACCGGCCTGGACCTCGCGTCTGCCGCTGGCTGAACAGGGTCTTGCCTGGCTGATGCCTACCGCCGTGATGGTGGTTCTGGCGGTGATCTGGGACCGTGCGGCAGGACGTCAGGTGACCTCCAGCGCGCATTAACCGACGGTTTTAATCAGTGTTAAGCCACGGGACTTTGGGTCCCGTGGTTTTTTGTTTTTCAGGTAATCCTCTTTTGCGCCTGCTCCGGCGAAGGCCTGAAGAGAAAAACGGCATGGAATACGATGGAAAGTAGTAACAAACTTAAGCGCGGGCTAAGTACCCGGCATATCCGCTTTATGGCGCTGGGATCCGCAATTGGTACCGGCCTGTTCTATGGTTCAGCTGACGCCATTAAAATGGCGGGCCCGAGCGTCCTGCTGGCCTATATTATCGGCGGCGCGGCCGCGTATATTATTATGCGCGCGCTGGGCGAAATGTCGGTACATAACCCTGCCGCCAGCTCATTTTCCCGCTATGCGCAGGATTATCTCGGCCCGCTGGCGGGCTATATCACCGGCTGGACCTACTGCTTTGAAATTCTGATTGTCGCGATTGCCGACGTGACGGCTTTCGGAATTTATATGGGCGTCTGGTTTCCGACGGTACCGCACTGGATCTGGGTGCTCAGCGTGGTGCTGATTATCTGCGCCGTCAATCTGATGAGCGTTAAGGTCTTCGGCGAGCTGGAGTTTTGGTTCTCGTTCTTTAAAGTTGCCACCATCATCATCATGATTATTGCCGGTTTCGGCATCATTATCTGGGGTATCGGCAACGGCGGACAGCCCACCGGTATCCATAATCTGTGGAGTCACGGCGGCTTCTTCAGCAACGGCTGGCTGGGAATGGTGATGTCGCTGCAGATGGTGATGTTCGCCTACGGCGGGATAGAGATCATCGGTATCACCGCCGGTGAAGCGAAAGACCCGGAGAAATCGATTCCGCGCGCGATTAACTCGGTCCCAATGCGCATTCTGGTGTTCTATGTGGGCACGCTGTTCGTGATTATGTCCATTTATCCGTGGAATCAGGTGGGCACTGACGGCAGCCCGTTCGTGCTGACCTTCCAGCATATGGGCATTGCGTTTGCCGCCAGTATCCTTAACTTTGTGGTGCTGACCGCCTCGCTGTCGGCGATTAACAGCGACGTCTTCGGCGTCGGACGTATGCTGCACGGCATGGCCGAGCAGGGCAGCGCGCCGAAGATTTTCGCCAAAACCTCGCGTCGCGGGATCCCGTGGGTGACGGTGATGGTGATGACCGTTGCGCTGCTGTTTGCGGTCTATCTTAACTACATCATGCCGGAAAACGTCTTCCTGGTGATTGCGTCACTGGCCACTTTCGCCACCGTCTGGGTGTGGATCATGATCCTGCTGTCGCAGATTGCCTTCCGCCGTCGCCTGTCGCCGGAAGAGGCGAAAGCGCTGAAGTTTAAGGTGCCGGGTGGCGTCGCCACGACGGCCGTGGGTCTGGTGTTCCTCGTCTTTATTATTGCGCTGATTGGCTACCATCCGGATACCCGTATCTCGCTGTACGTCGGTTTCGCCTGGATTGTGCTGCTATTGGCTGGCTGGAAGTTGAAAACTCGCCGCGACCGCCAGCTGGCGCAGGCACAGTAACGCTCCCCCGCGCCAGCCGGATTTGGCAGGCGCGTTCTCCACCCCCATTATCCTCCCCCAATAATTCCTGTGATGATGAGTCATACGCCGGTGGGCTGTGGCAAGGTGTGCCCATTCTAAAGAGAGAGGAATGACGATGTTGAAGGCATGGCACCTGCCTGTGGCTCCGTTTATCAAGGAGCAGCAGGAACGACTCTTTATCACTTTATGGCTCAGCGGCGACGATCTGCCGCAGCGGGTGACGTTGCGTGCGGAAGAAGATAATGAAGAGCTCTCGCTGCCGATGCACCGACTGCGCCAGGAGCCGCATCCGGGCGTCGTGGCGTGGCGGGGCGAAATCAATCTTGCCAGCGGCCAGCCGCGTCGGCGCTACAGTTTTAAGCTGCTGTGGGCGGATCGTCAGCGCTGGTTCACGCCGCAGGGCTTTAACCGTTTTCAGCCGGCGCGACTGGAACAGTTCGCCGTCGATCTGCCGGATAGCGGCCCGCAGTGGGTGGCCGATCAGGTCTTTTATCAAATTTTCCCTGACCGTTTTGCGCGCAGCGAGACACGAGAAGCGGAACAGGATCGGGTCTATCATCATCACGCCGCCGGGCGCGATATTGTCCGGAAATCGTGGGATGAGCCGTTAACCGGCGAAGCGGGCGGGTCGACGTTTTTTGGCGGCGACCTCGATGGGATCAGCGAGAAACTGCCGTATCTCAAGCAGCTTGGCGTAACCGCGCTCTATCTGAACCCGGTATTCGTCGCCCCCAGCGTGCATAAATACGATACCGAAGATTATCGCCGCGTCGATCCGCAATTCGGTGGCGACGGTGCGCTGCTGCGTCTGCGCCACAACACGCAGCGAGAAGGGATGCGTCTGATTCTTGACGGTGTGTTTAACCATACCGGCGATTCGCACGCCTGGTTTGACCGCCACCAGCGCGGCAGCAGCGGGGCGTGTCACCATGACGATTCGCCGTGGCGCGACTGGTTTACCATCTCTCCAGAAGGGGAAGCACATAGCTGGCTGGGCTACGCCAGCCTGCCTAAGCTGGATTATCAGTCCGCAAGCCTGGTGAATGAAATCTACGCCGGAGAAGACAGCATTGTCCGCCACTGGCTGAAAGCGCCGTGGAGCATGGACGGCTGGCGGCTGGACGTGGTGCATATGCTGGGTGAAGGCGGCGGGGCGCGCAACAACCTGCGCCATATTGCCGGTATTACCGCGGCGGCGAAGCAGACGCAGCCCGAATCCTTTGTCTTCGGCGAGCACTTTGGCGACGCCCGCCAGTGGCTCCAGGCGGACGCTGAAGATGCCGCCATGAACTACCGCGGTTTTACCTTCCCGCTGTGGGGATTCCTCGCCAATACCGATATCTCTTACGATCCGCAGAAGATTGACGCGCAGACCTGCGTCGCCTGGATGGATAACTATCGCGCCGGGCTGTCGCATCAACAGCAGCTGCGGATGTTTAACCAGCTGGACAGTCACGATACCGCGCGCTTTAAGTCGCTGCTGGGCAAAGATGTCGCACGCCTGCCGCTGGCGGTCGTATGGCTGTTTTGCTGGCCGGGCGTCCCCTGCATCTACTACGGCGATGAAGTGGGCGTCGATGGCAACAACGATCCCTTCTGTCGTAAACCCTTCCCGTGGGATCCCGCCCTGCAGGATACCGTGCTGCTGGGACTGTATAAGCGGATGGCGAAGCTGCGCAAAGCCAATAAGGCACTGCGATACGGCGGCTGCCAGGTGATTTATGCCGAAGAGAACGTGGTGGTATTTGCTCGCGTGTATAAGCAGCTGCGCGTGCTGGTGGCCATCAACCGCGGCGAAGCCTGCGAAGTCGTTGTCGAGGATTCGCCGCTGCTGGACGTTGGCGAATGGCAGGTGAAAGAGGGCGCCGGCACGTTGCATGATGGTGTGCTGAGCCTGCCTGCTATTTCCGCCAGCGTCTGGTTCAGCCGTCAGGAGTAGAGCTGGTTCAGGAACGGGTCGCGGAGAATCGCCTCCCGCCACCAGCGCTGGGCGAGGCCGTCGTTGTCGCTGCGCCAGGCGATATAGGTGAGATCTTTCTCGCGGCAGGAGAGGACCGGCTTTTCTATCAGCTCTCCGTTCTCCAGCCACGGCTGCGCGATATGGCGAGGTAAAAAACCGCAGCCCAGCCCGGCGCGCAGCAGCGCCACCTTACTGGCAAAATCGTCGACGCGAATTTGCGGCTGTTCGGCGAGGAGATTGCTGTTGAGCGGATGGCAATAGCGGGCGCTGTCGCTAATCACCACCGCGCGATGCAGGCTCAGCTGCTTGTTATTGAGCGGCTGCGTCGCCTCGGCGAGCGGGTGAGCGGGAGCGACAACGAAGACATTATCCAGCGCACCGACCATTTTCCACGACCATTCGGCGGAGGTGGGCGGTTCGTTGATGGCGCCGAGCATAATATCTGCGCCGTTGCGGGTCAGCTCTTCCCAGGATCCGGCCAGCGTATGGTGGGTAAAGTTGAGCCGGGTTTGCGGATTTTGCGCGTAAAAAGCGTCGATCAGCGGCAGCAGACGTTCAAAAGGGAAAGAGGCATCGAGCGCGATAGCCAGATCCCGCTCCCAGCCGGCTTCCAGCTGTACGGCCTGTTTTTCCAGATCTTTTGCGGCGTTAATCAGCAAACGCCCCTTCTCGAGCACCATTCTGCCGGTATCGGTAAACTTCGCCCGATGACCGCTGCGATCCAGCAGGGTGATATCCAGATCGCTTTCCAGCTTCTGGATCATATAGCTCAGGGCGGCAGGGGTCTTATACAACGACTCTGCGGCGGTGGCGAAAGATCCGTGGGTATCTAACGCGTCCAGAATCAGCAGAACATCAAGGTTTAAGCGCATCCATTACTTACCGGTTAACAAGGGTGACTCAGTTTTACCGAAGCCGGATGGTCAATGCCAGTGAATAATTTAGAACCCTTTCGCGTAAATTTTTGATTAGTATTGCTAACCAGACAGCCAACTTTTTATATTTTGACCCGATGGTCTTGCTCTCTTTCCGCCTTCATACCTCTGAAATTTATCGCCCGTAGCTTATGTATTTAGCAATAGCACGGAGAATTTCTTTAATAACTCGTTAGAAATAACTGACTATACTCAGCAGGCTTTATCCGTCACGATTCAGACCCACAGCAACTTGTTTTATATCTCTTTAACTCATTGATTAAGAAGGTATGTCATGTCTATTCGGGAACTGATCGATCCAACCAACTCGACCCTGATTTTTATTGACCATCAGCCGCAGATGTCGTTTGGCGTTGCCAATATTGACCGCCAGACGCTGAAAAACAACACCGTTGCCCTGGCTAAAGCCGGCAAAATTTTTAATGTTCCGGTTATTTATACTTCCGTTGAGACCAAAAGTTTTAGCGGCTATATCTGGCCAGAATTACTGGCGGTCCATCCGCAGGTTAAACCGATTGAACGTACATCGATGAACTCCTGGGAAGATGCCGCTTTTGTTGAGGCGGTCAAAGCCACCGGACGCAAAAAATTGATTATTTCTGCGCTGTGGACCGAAGTGTGCCTGACCTTCCCGGCGCTGATGGCTTTGGAAGAGGGGTTTGAAGTCTACGTGGTTACCGACACCTCCGGCGGCACCTCCGTTGACGCCCATGAACGGTCAATTGACCGCATGGTGCAGGCCGGTGCAGTTCCGGTCACCTGGCAGCAGGTCCTGCTGGAATACCAGCGCGACTGGTCACGCAAAGAGACGTATGACGCGGTCATGGATCTGGTTCGCGAACACAGCGGCGCTTACGGGATGGGCGTGGATTACGCCTACACCATGGTGCACGGTGCGCCGGAACGTAAAGCCTGAATACACTTCATCCTTCAGGCAGCCTCTTTGTTGGCTTCGTTGGCCCGCCCCGGTCACTGACTTATGTCAGTTCCCGGGGACGTACAAGCTTGCCGCCTCGAGGCAGCATGAATGATTTTGTGTATTGTCATTGATGGAGAATAACGGCAATTTCCGCCATTCTCCGCAGCAAGGAGCCCGGTCATGACGCAACAGAAATCGGTGACCCTGGTAATAAGCCATACGCTCGATCCCGAGCACGGGAAACGCTATGAGCAGTGGTTAGGCAAAATTATGCCTGTCGCGGCAGAGTTTCCCGGCCATCTGGGCGCTAACGTGATTCGCCCGACCGCCGGGCAGAATTTGTGGAGCGTCATTATTCGTTTTGACACCATTGAACACCTCTATGCCTGGACGCAGTCAGAAACGCGTCGCGAACTGGTTGCGGAAATTGCGCCGCTGCTCAATGAAGGCGATCGCACGGAAGTGCGGACCGAACCCGCATTCTGGTTCACTCCACCGGCAGCGAATGTACGCCAGCCGCTACGCTGGAAGCAGTTTCTGATGACGCTGCTGGTGATCTTTCCCAGTACTAACCTGGTGCCCTGGCTGACCGGGATGTTCCTTCCCTCGTTGCGGGGAAGCCTGCTGCTGCATTTGATAAATGATGCCTGTGTGGTCGCGCTGGTGGTCTGGTTCTGGATGCCCATCGTGACCCGTCTGTTTGCTGGCTGGTTAAAGAAAAACTGAGTCAGCCTCCTGAAGGAGAGCGTTATGTCGCAAACTGCCACACTGATCCTGACCAACGGCCGAATTCATACCCTTGACCGCACGAACCCGCTGACCGAGGCGATCGCGATCGCCAACGGCAAGATCCTCGCCACCGGCAGCCGCGATCGGATCATGAGTTTTGCTGCGCAAGGGACGCAGATCATTGATCTACAAGGCCATACGGTGATCCCCGGCCTGAACGATTCCCACCTGCACCTGATCCGCGGCGGGCTGAATTATAATCTCGAGCTGCGCTGGGAGGGGGTTCCGTCGCTGGCGGACGCGCTGCGCATGCTGAAAGATCAGGCCGATCGCACGCCGTCTCCGCAATGGGTGCGCGTTGTCGGCGGCTGGAGTGAATTTCAGTTCGCCGAACGGCGCATGCCCACCCTCGAGGAGTTGAACGAGGCGGCGCCGGATACGCCGGTATTTGTCCTCCATCTCTACGATCGCGCGCTGCTGAACCGTGCGGCGCTGAAAGCCGTGGGTTACACCAAAGAGACGCCGGATCCGGCCGGCGGTGAAATCGTGCGCGATAGCCGCGGTAACCCCACCGGGATGCTGATCGCCAAACCTAACGCGATGATTCTCTATGCGACCCTGGCGAAAGGGCCGAAGCTGCCGCTGGAGCAGCAGGTCAATTCGACGCGCCAGTTTATGCGTGAGCTGAACCGGCTTGGCCTCACCAGTGCGATTGATGCCGGGGGCGGTTTCCAGAACTACCCGGAAGATTATGAAATTATTGAACAGCTGCATGCGCAAGAGCAGATGACCGTGCGTATTGCCTATAACCTGTTTACCCAGCGGCCAAAACAGGAGCTGGATGATTTCGAACGCTGGACCGATATGCTGAAACCGGGACAGGGGACCGACTTTTTCCGTGCCAACGGCGCCGGCGAAATGCTGGTCTTCTCGGCGGCGGATTTTGAAGATTTCCTGCAGCCGCGTCCGGACCTGCCGGAAGGGATGGAAGACGAGCTGGAGCGGGTGGTACGCCATCTGGTGGAACACCGCTGGCCGTTCCGCCTGCATGCCACCTATGATGAATCCATCAGCCGGATGCTGGATGTTTTTGAGAAGGTGAACCGCGATATTCCGTTTAACGGCCTGCACTGGTTCTTTGACCATGCGGAGACCATTACCGAGCGGAATATTGAACGCGTGAAGGCGCTCGGCGGCGGTATCGCGGTACAGCACCGAATGGCTTTCCAGGGCGAATATTTTGTCGATCGCTATGGCAAAGAGGCGGTTAAGCATACGCCGCCGGTGGCGAAAATGCTGGCGCTGGATGTGCCGGTGGGACTGGGGACCGATGCGACGCGTGTCGCGAGCTACAACCCGTGGACCGCACTCTACTGGCTGGTCTCCGGGCGTACCGTGGGCGGCATGGCGATGTATGACGACAGCAACCGTCTGCCGCGCGAGGTGGCGCTGGAGCTGTGGACCGCGGGCAGCGCCTGGTTCTCCAGTGAACAAGGTAAAAAAGGGCGTATTGAGAAAGATCAGCTGGCCGATCTGGTGGTGCTGTCCAAAGACTATTTCAGCGTGCCGGAAGAGGAGATCAAAGGCATTGAGTCGGTGCTGACGGTGGTTGATGGCAAAGTGGTTTATGCCGCAGGGCATTTTTCGCCGCTGGCGCCGCCGCCGATTCCTGTTCTGCCGGAGTGGTCTCCGGTGGTCAAGGTGCCGGGCCACTATCGTTCCGCTCCGCCTGCGGCGGCGAAAATCGGGGCGATAGTCCAGATGCACCAGTGCTGCGGCAGCTGCGGCGTGCACGGTCATCAGCATGATATTGCCCGTCAGTCGTCGGTGCCGGTATCGGACGAGCAGGCGTTCTGGGGCGTGATGGGCTGTTCCTGCTTTGCGTTTTAGCCTCTGACAGGTTAACGCGCTCCCCCGGCGAGGCCGCCGGGGGAGCGCGGAGCGCGACCATCTGATGACGCATCAACGATATGCCGGGCTTAGCCCCGGTTCTGAGAGCCAAATAGCTGGATCCGGCGGGCGACCATCTCGCGCACGGGCAGCAAGCCTTGGCGGATAACTTTGCGCGGATCGTTAATATCGTGACCGTTATCGGCGGCGAACAGCGCTTTCACGGCTTCGCACCAGGCGTACATATTCTCGGTGTTGACGTTAATTTTTGCCGTACCGCAGGCAATTGCTTTGCGCATATCGTCGTCAGCAATACCGGTCCCGCCGTGAAGTACCAGCGGTACTTTAACAAGCTCTGATATGGCTTTCATTTCGGCAAAGCCGAGTTTAGCCTTCCCTTTATAAAGCCCGTGCGTAGAACCGAGCGCTGCCGCGAGGCAGTCTACCTGCGTTTCGCTGACCAGGGTAAAGCACTCCTGCGGATCGGCATAGATAACCTCAGAATTCACGATGCCATCTTCACTGCCGGCAATGGTTCCCAGCTCGGCTTCAACGGAGATGCCTCTGCTGTGCGCCAGGTCGACCAGATGGCGGGTGATCGCCAGGTTTTCCGCAAACGGCAAATGGGAGCCATCAAACATAATCGAGCTAAAGCCGGCTTCAATGGCCGCTTCGCAGGCCTCGCGCGTGGTCCCGTGATCGAGATGCAATGCGACAGGAATATCAATCTGTAGATAGTCCATCGCATTGACCACGATGTCATGAATGCATTTCAGGCCCAGCATATGTTTTACCGTACCGCCGGAGACCCCCAAAATAATGGGTGAGCGGAGCTGTTGCCCGGTGCTTAATACGGCGCCAACCCATTCCAGATTATTAATATTGAACTGCCCTACGGCATAACCGTCCCGTAGGGCATGCTGAAGCATGTCCTTCATAGAAACTAACATAATCACCTCGGAATCAATTATTCATCAAAATACTGCGTTAAGTTTCTTTCGTAGCTGTTTAATGCATTATGAACAACGGCAAGATCCGGCATGGATTCACGAACACCTTTTTTCTCAATAGAGATTGCGGCGGTCAGGCTGGCAAAAAGAATAATATTATCGATATGCCATGAATAATGAACGCCGTAAGTGAAAGCACCATGAAAAACATCGCCGGCGCCGGTCGTATCGACGGCCTGACATTGCCAGGCGGGGACAATGTGCAGCATCCCGCTCTTTAAAAAGGCACAGCCTTTTTCTCCAAGAGTAATAAAAGCCTCACCCCGGCAGATTTTATTCAGTTCGAGAAGGGCTGTTTTTAGCTCTTTCTCAGTGCTCAGCGCGCGGTAGCTCATATAGTCTCTGGCGAAATGTTCACTGACGACGAAATAATCAGTCCAGGCCGCCAGTTTGATATTACTGGCACGTAATGAGCCGCCATCCATGACCACGCGGGCCGCGGGGAGTTTTTTAATTAAATACTCGCTGATTTCCGCTTCATGACCATCAATTAACAGGGTCACCGGTTCTTCTGAAGCAATAAGGCGCTGTGCGAGATCGTCAAGTTTCAGTTTTTGATCGTAGGTCAACGAAGGTGGCGTTTGCATTTTACGGGTAATAATGGTTCGCGAGCCCGTTAAACGGTTAACCAGCACCGATGCCAGCGGGGTGATCATCTCATCGGAAAAGACGATGTGGCTGGTATCGACTCCGGCCTGAGCAAATTCATCGACGATACGCTGACCGTAAATATCCGCATTGAGATGACCGATGTAATAGACATCCTCGCCCCATAATCCCAGCAGCCATGCGGCATTTGCCGCCGGACCGCCGCCGCTTTCAATAAAGTCGTGGCAGAAGTTTTTGGTGTTTTCCTGCGGCCACTCATTCAGAAAGAAGAACTGATCAAAACATGAAAATCCTATGGACAATATAGCCATAACTACTCCTGATAATGTCGTCAGCTGCGGGAAGAATGCTTCCCGCAGGGAAAAATGAAACCCTATTCATTTTTCTTATTCGCCGTCAGCGCTTCGTAGCTGAGCGTATCTCCTACCACGCGCACTGAGCGGAAGCAGAAAGGCACCAGCAGAGCGATGAGCAGGGCGAGGCAAATCAAATAGATGGTTATCTGGCCAAACTGGGTAAACGCATTACCGATAATGATGCCCCATACCGCGAAATCGAAATCGGCAAAGGTGCTGTTCTCAAAGCCCAGGCTGCCTAAAGCCGGGAGCAACATCGCCGGCAGGAAGGCGAGGAAGATGCCGCCAATGAACGAGGCAATGACGCAGCCGCGCTTGCCGCCCAGCTTGTCGGCGAAGACGCCGGAGGTCCCGCCGCAGAAGAAATGCGGCACCATGCCGGGAATGATTAGCGCCATGCCGAAGGCGCCCAGCAGCAGCATTCCCACCAGACCACCGATAAAGGAGCTGATAAAACCGACGACCACCGCCGTTGGACTAAACGTAAAGAACACCGCGCAGTCTACGGCCGGAATCGAATCGGGAATCAGCTTCTGGCTAATCCCCTGGAATGCCGGTACCAGATCGCCAAGGATCAGACGCACGCCGTTGTAGACGATGGCGACGCCGACGGCAAACTGCAGCCCGGTCAGGATAGAGAAGATCAGCATGTTCTGATCCGTGATTGTCCGCAGGTATTCGGTGCCGGCCACGGCGCTACAGACAAAGTAGATAACGAACATCACGATCCCGGTAGTGACCGTGGTATCGCGCAGAAAGCCCCATTTTTCAGAGATTTCGGTATCGGCGAAAGAGTTCGCCGGGTTGCCGGTTTTGCTGGCGATCCACGCGGAGATGTAATACCCCAGAGAGCCAAAATGCCCCATCGCAATGCCGCCATCTTCGGTGACCTGCTTGGTATAGCGCTGACCGATTGCCGGGGAGATCGCCGACCAGGAGCCGAGTAAGAACCCGCCAATCAGTACCAGCATCCAGCCGCGGAATTCTGCCGCCTGCAGTACCGCAGAGAACAGACAGGCGAGGAAGAATGAGTGGTGACCGGTAAGGAAGATATATTTATACTTAGTGCAGCGAGCAATAAGCAGGTTAAAAATAAAACCTAACAGCAATATACTCATGGTTTCAACACCCAGTACCTTCTGGGCGACGGAAACAATAGCCTCGTTGTTAGGAATAACGCCACGAATATTAAATCCGGCTTCGATAATTCCGCCGAGCGGATTGAGGTTGGCAACGATAACCCCTGCACCGGCGCTGAGCATTAAATAACCGAGGATGGGCTTTAAGGTACCGGTGAGAAGTTTATTTCCGGGGGAACGCAGTGCCACTAAACCGACAAATGCGATAATCCCCATCAGAAATGCGGGTTGGCTGAATATTTCTGATAAGAATGTAAGTATAGCCTGCATGATCGTATCCTTAGAGCCTATCCCATTAGGCTATTTTATTTGCCATTTTGGCCCTGGGCAGTGCTCAAAATCCTCACGTACTGCGTGTACGCTCCGGTTTTTCCGCGCTGTCCGTGTCCAAACTGGCTGCAACAATGTACGCCTGCTGGGGTAGGCTCTTAATAATGATTAAGAATGAGTTGCAGCAATTTTTGTCAGAGCGTCGGTAATATCTTCAGCAATTTTTGCTTTATGTACATAGCTGCGAATAATGGCGACCTGACAATGCGCAGGGAACTGATTGGCTAATTCTTTGATGGTGATATAGAGATCGGCTTTCTCTCCGACGGCATTAGCAAAATCAACAGAGGCGACGTCAGCTTTGATCCCTAATTCATCACATATTTTTTTGACATTGCTTGCGGCCATTAATGAACTGCCAATCCCGTTACCACAAACTGTTCTGATAACTAACATAATGACGACTCCATTTTATTGTGGATGAAATTGAATACGGCATTGATGTCATGCTCTTCGCGAAGGAACGACACAATATCTGATTCAATCAGTGTGGCGATTATCTGGATCATTTTTATATGGTTATCGGCGTCGGCGCCGGCGATACCGATAATGACGCTCACCGGGTCAAACTCTTCGTGACCAAAGTGAAGCGGCTGGCGGGTGGTGATTAAAGAAAAGCCGGTGCGGATGGCCCCCTTTTCGGGGCGCGCGTGGGGCATCGCCAGGCCGCTATCAATAACAATGGCGGGACCAAAATCCTTATAGACGTCGAGCATCGCGGTGATGTATTCGGGGCGACAAATTTGCTGGCGGGCAAGTAGCGTCCCGGATAATTCGATAGCCTGACTGGCGCTGGTAATGTTCTGATCAAGTGCGATTAACCGGCGATCAAAAATGATTTCCATAATCCAATCCTTAACGCATTTATTTTCTGAGTTAAATCATGACGAAATAGAACACAGGAAATCATGGTTCAGATCACATTTGAATTTTTAAACCTTGAAGTTGATCACAGCGAAATGATTTTTGCGTTATTTTTTTAGGGAAAATAACATTTATTATTATGTTAATTATCAATTAGTTATAATTTTGTATTCAATTATTGAAATAATATCAGGTGGGAAAGATTAAAAATAAGAGCGATTTATTTTTTAGAAGTGTTTTGCGTATCACAAATATCATGGCAGTTTTTTATCAAAGTTTGAGTTTGCTAACAAAAAAAGCCATCTGAAAAGCATGAGGGAGCGGCGACTGCGCGATAGAGCGCAAAATGTGCTGCGGCAGGAGATAAAAAAGGCCCGCATGCGCGAGCCTTTTTCTGAACATGGGCCGATTACAGGCTGGACACGTTCTCGGTCAGGTATTTAGCTACGCCTTCCGGAGAAGCGGCCATACCTTCTTTTCCTTTTTCCCACTGTGCCGGGCAAACTTCACCGTGCTCTTCGTGGAACTGCAGCGCGTCAACCATACGCAGCATTTCGTCGATGTTACGACCCAGCGGCAGGTCGTTAACCACCTGGTGGCGAACTACGCCGTTAGCGTCGATCAGGAACGAGCCGCGCAGCGCCACGCCTTCGTCCGGGTGTTCGATACCGTAAGCTTTCTGGATTTCACGTTTGATATCAGCAACCATCGCGTATTTAACCGGACCGATACCGCCCTGGTCTACCGGGGTGTTACGCCATGCGTTGTGAACGAATTCAGAGTCGAAGGAGACGCCAACGACTTCTACGCCGCGCTTCTGGAATTCTTCATAACGTTTGTCAAAAGCGATCAGCTCAGACGGGCAAACGAAGGTGAAGTCCATCGGCCAGAAGAACAGGACGGTTGCTTTACCGTTGGTGTGTTGTTTGAAGTTGAATTTCTCAACGATTTCGCCGTTACCTAAAACAGCTGCTGCGGTAAAATCCGGAGCCTGACGAGTGACCAGAACCATATGATTCTCCTGTTAATAATAAGGTTAATTGGAACGCAACGCGGGCAAGTATAGGGACAGGTTCATGCGAACTCAACGTGACGTTGACAATCAATGAGATAGGTTTTGCCTATCAATTTATATCGGAAAACGGTGTTCAGAATAGCCTTTCTGTGAGAAAGCGCAATCTTTATAGTTCGCGCCTGGTGGCCTGCGCCATCATTCGCGGATAAAAATGCCAGAACTGCTGCTCGAGTTTATCGTAGTGCGTATCCAGATCCTGCCAGGAGTCGCGCAGGGCATCAAGGCGCGGACGACGGCTGGCCATGCCGTTGAGGACGCGCTGAATAAAGTCCATATCTTCATAGCGTTCAAGCCAGCGCTCCGACCACAAATAGGCATTGAGATTCACGAAGCGCGGCGGCGAATCGGGTAATACCGGCGTGACCTGTGCCTGGGCATAGCGGACAAACTCGTTGAGCGGCATATCAGGTGAAATACGCGCCCAGTGATGCGACAGGAAGTGATCCCACATCACATCCAGCGTAATGGGCGCCACGCGGCGGGTCTGCGGGCGAAACCAGTCGCGGGCTGCTTTGACTTCCGGCAGATTATCGGTCATGACATCGATGCGCCGGTGCATAAAAATACCGTCGACAATGTCGGCCGGGTAGTCCGCCTGGGGATTGCCGCGAACGAAATCTGCCAGAAGATTGCCGGGCAGGGAGCTGTCGGCGAGATGGGCTAAGTGCAGGTGTGCAAGAAAATTCATATACCTTTTATCCTTCAAACTGCCTCTTTATTGGCTTCAGCTTCCCGGCTCATCTTTGAGCCTCGTCCTCTCGGACCGCCACTCCGCGGCGTTCAAATCTGTTCCTGACGAATTTGTCATTCAGCTGCCGCGTCGATGCATCTTGAATGGTTTTGTGTATAGATTATGTTATTCGTCCAGAGGGGTAAAGGTTGCAGGGAGGACGCCCCGGCACTAGACTACCCGCCTCTTTATTTAGTCTGAGCCACCGTCATGCGCGTTACCGATTTTTCCTTTGAACTACCCGAATCCCTGATTGCCCACTACCCGCAGCCGGAGCGCAGTCGCTGTCGCCTGCTGTCGTTAGACGGTCCGACGGGAGCGCTGACGCATGGGACTTTCACCGATTTACTCGACAAACTTAACCCGGGCGATCTGCTGGTCTTTAACAATACCCGGGTGATCCCGGCGCGCCTGTTCGGCCGAAAAGCCAGCGGCGGCAAGATTGAAGTGCTGGTCGAGCGCATGCTGGATGACAAACGTATTCTGGCGCACATTCGCGCATCTAAAGCCCCGAAGCCGGGCGCCGAGCTGCTGTTGGGCGATGATGAAAGCATCAACGCCACGATGGTGGCACGTCACGACGCGCTGTTTGAAGTCGAATTTAACGATGAACGTCCGGTACTGGATATCCTCAACAGCATCGGCCATATGCCGCTGCCGCCGTATATCGATCGTCCGGACGAAGACGCCGACCGCGAACTGTATCAAACCGTCTACAGCACCAGGCCGGGGGCCGTAGCCGCGCCGACCGCAGGCCTGCACTTTGACGATATGATGCTGGAGAAGCTGCGCGAGAAAGGGATTGAAATGGCGTTTGTGACGCTGCACGTTGGCGCGGGGACATTCCAGCCGGTGCGCGTGGAGACCATTGAAGATCACATCATGCACTCCGAGTACGCCGAAGTGCCGCAGGAGGTCGTTGATGCGGTGCTGGCGGCGAAAGCGCGCGGCAACCGGGTCATCGCGGTAGGCACCACCTCCGTCCGTTCGCTGGAGAGCGCGGCGCAGGCGGCGAAAAACGACCTGATTGAGCCGTTTTTCGGCGACACGCAGATTTTTATCTATCAGGGGTATCAGTACAAAGCGGTTGATGCGCTGGTGACCAACTTCCATCTCCCTGAATCAACTCTGATTATGCTGGTTTCCGCCTTTGCTGGCTATCAGCACACCATGAATGCCTACAAGGCTGCGGTAGAACAAAAATATCGCTTTTTTAGCTACGGGGACGCGATGTTTATCACGTACAATCCGCAGGCTATTTTTGAGCGTGTCGGGGAATAACTCCGCGACATGAGTGTTTAACGTCAGACTGTTTTTCTGACGCAGGAGTTAAAATGAAATTTGAACTGGATACCACCGACGGACGCGCCCGCCGCGGCCGCCTGGTGTTTGATCGCGGCGTGGTTGAAACGCCAGCCTTTATGCCCGTTGGTACCTACGGCACCGTAAAAGGGATGACGCCGGAAGAAGTTGAAGCCACCGGCGCGCAAATTATCCTCGGCAATACGTTCCACCTGTGGTTACGTCCGGGCCAGGAAATCATGAAGCTGCACGGCGACCTGCATGATTTTATGCAGTGGAAAGGGCCTATCCTGACCGATTCCGGCGGCTTCCAGGTGTTCAGCCTCGGCGATATCCGCAAAATTACCGAGCAGGGCGTCCACTTCCGCAACCCGATTAACGGCGACCCCATTTTCCTCGATCCGGAAAAATCGATGGAGATTCAGTACGATCTCGGTTCCGATATCGTGATGATCTTCGACGAATGTACGCCGTATCCGGCGGACTGGGATTACGCTAAGCGCTCGATGGAAATGTCGCTGCGCTGGGCGCAGCGCAGCCGCGACCGTTTTGACTCTCTTGGCAATAAAAATGCGCTGTTCGGCATTATCCAGGGCAGCGTTTACGAAGATTTACGTGATATCTCCGTTAAAGGTCTGGTAGATATCGGCTTTGATGGCTACGCTGTCGGCGGTTTGGCTGTCGGTGAGCCGAAGGAAGACATGCACCGTATCCTGGAGCACGTTTGCCCGCAGATCCCGGCCGACAAACCGCGCTATCTGATGGGCGTCGGCAAGCCAGAAGATCTGGTTGAAGGGGTGCGTCGCGGTATCGACATGTTCGACTGCGTCATGCCAACGCGCAACGCGCGTAACGGCCACCTGTTCGTCACCGATGGCGTGGTGAAGATTCGTAATGCGAAGCATAAAAGCGACACCGCGCCGCTGGATGCCGAGTGTGATTGCTATACATGTCGCAATTATTCACGCGCTTACTTGCATCATCTCGATCGTTGCAACGAAATATTGGGCGCGCGCCTCAATACCATTCATAACCTTCGCTACTATCAGCGTTTAATGGCTGGTTTACGTAAGGCTATCGAAGAGGGTAAATTAGAGGGCTTCGTGGCCGATTTTTACCAACGTCAGGGGCGACCTGTTCCTCCTTTGAACGTTGATTAATTTTAATAATGAGGGAATTTGAATGAGCTTTTTTATTTCTGATGCGGTAGCAGCAACCGGTGGCGCGGCGCAGGGTAGCCCGATGTCTCTGATTCTGATGCTGGTGGTGTTCGGTCTGATTTTCTACTTCATGATCCTGCGCCCACAGCAGAAGCGCACCAAAGAACATAAAAATCTGATGAACTCTATCGCCAAAGGCGATGAAGTGCTGACGAATGGCGGCCTGGTAGGTCGCGTCACGAAAGTGGCTGAAAGCGGATACATTGCTATCGCGCTGAACGATACCACTGAAGTGGTTATCAAACGTGACTTCGTCGCTGCCGTTCTGCCGAAAGGCACCATGAAGGCACTGTAATCCACTTTTCCCTAAGGGAACTGCCGTGTTAAACCGTTATCCTTTGTGGAAGTACATCATGCTGGTCGTCGTCATTATCGTCGGCCTGATGTATGCGCTCCCCAACCTGTATGGTGAGGATCCGGCCGTTCAAATCACTGGCGCGCGCGGTGTCGCCGCCAGTGAGCAAACGCTGATCCAGGTCCAGAAAACGTTACAAGAAGAAAAAATTACCGCTAAGTCTGTGGCACTGGAAGAGGGCGCAATCCTTGCGCGCTTCGACACCACCGATGTCCAGCTGCGCGCACGTGAAGTGCTGGTGGACGTGTTAGGTGATAAATACGTCGTGGCGCTGAACTTAGCTCCGGCGACTCCTCGCTGGTTAGCGGCTATCCATGCCGAGCCGATGAAGCTGGGTCTTGACCTGCGCGGCGGCGTACACTTCCTGATGGAAGTGGATATGGACACCGCGCTGGGAAAACTGCAGGAACAAAATATCGACAGCCTGCGCAGCGAGCTGCGTGAAAAAGGCATCCCTTACTCCACCGTGCGTAAGGAAGACAATTATGGTCTGAGCATCGCTTTTCGCGATAGCGCCGCACGCGATCAGGCCATCTCCTGGCTGAGCCCTCGTCACCGCGATCTGGTTATCTCCACGCAGGGCGCTACTGGCCTGAAAGCGGTGATGACCGATGAGCGCCTGAAAGAAGCCCGCGAATACGCCGTGCAGCAGAACATCAACATTCTGCGTAACCGTGTTAACCAACTGGGTGTTGCCGAGCCGCTGGTACAGCGTCAGGGCGCCGACCGTATCGTGGTTGAACTGCCGGGTATTCAGGATACCGCTCGGGCGAAAGAAATTCTTGGCGCTACGGCGACGCTGGAATTCCGTCTGGTTAACAGCAACGTTGACAGCGCCGCAGCCGCTTCCGGTCGTGTCCCTGGCGACTCTGAAGTGAAAGATACCCGTGAAGGTCGGCCGGTTGTGCTGTACAAGCGCGTGATTCTGACCGGTGACCATATCACCGACTCCACTTCCAGCATGGACGAGTTCAACCAGCCGCAGGTTAACATCTCGCTGGACAGCGCCGGCGGCAACATCATGTCTAACTTCACCAAGGACAACATCGGCAAACCGATGGCGACCCTGTTCGTGGAGTACAAAGACAGCGGTAAGAAAGATGCCAACGGTCGTGCCATTCTGGTGAAAGAGGAAGAGGTGATTAACATCGCCAACATCCAGTCTCGCCTGGGTAACAGCTTCCGTATTACCGGTATCAGCAACCCAAATGAAGCGCGTCAGCTCTCTCTGCTGCTGCGTGCGGGTGCGCTGATTGCGCCGATTCAGATCGTTGAAGAACGTACCATCGGCCCGACTCTGGGTATGCAGAACATCAAGCAGGGTCTGGAAGCGTGTCTGGCCGGTCTGGTGGTGTCTATCCTGTTCATGATTTTCTTCTATAAGAAATTCGGTCTGATCGCGACCTCTGCGCTGGTGGCTAACCTGGTGCTGATCGTCGGTATCATGTCCCTGCTTCCTGGGGCCACGCTGAGTATGCCGGGGATTGCGGGTATCGTGTTAACCCTTGCGGTAGCGGTCGATGCTAACGTACTGATCAACGAACGTATTAAAGAAGAGTTGAGCAACGGACGTTCCGTTCAGCAGGCGATTGATGAAGGTTACCGGGGCGCATTCAGCTCGATCTTCGATGCGAACATTACGACGTTGATCAAAGTTATCATCCTGTACGCGGTCGGTACCGGTGCAATTAAAGGGTTTGCGATTACTACCGGTATCGGTGTGGCAACCTCGATGTTTACCGCTATCGTCGGCACCCGTGCCATCGTGAACCTGCTGTACGGCGGCAAGCGCGTTAAAAAGCTGTCTATCTGAGGAGTGCGTTGTGGCACAGGAATATACTGTTGAACAATTGAACCACGGCCGTAAAGTCTATGACTTTATGCGCTGGGACTACTGGGCTTTCGGCATTTCAGGTTTTCTGCTGATTGCCGCCATTGTCGTGATGGGCGTGCGCGGTTTTAACTGGGGTCTGGATTTCACCGGCGGTACGGTGATCGAAATTACCCTCGAAAAACCGGCCGAACTGGACCAGATGCGCCAGGCGCTGCAGAAGGCGGGCTTTGAAGAGCCGCAGGTGCAGAACTTCGGCAGCAGCCGCGACATTATGGTACGTATGCCGCCGGTACATGATGCCAACATCAGTCAGGAGCTGGGCAGCAAGGTCGTTAATGTGATTAACGAATCGACCAGCCAGTCCGCGACGGTTAAGCGAATCGAGTTCGTGGGGCCGAGCGTCGGGGCTGACCTGGCGCAAAGCGGCGCGCTGGCGCTGCTGGCGGCATTAATCTGTATCCTGGTGTACGTTGGTTTCCGTTTCGAGTGGCGTCTTGCCGCCGGGGTGGTTATCGCTCTGGCGCACGACGTGGTCATTACGATGGGCATCCTCTCGCTGTTCCATATCGAGATTGACCTGACTATCGTCGCCTCGCTGATGTCGGTTATCGGCTACTCGCTAAACGACAGCATCGTGGTATCTGACCGTATCCGTGAAAACTTCCGTAAGATCCGCCGCGGTACGCCGTATGAGATCTTCAACGTGTCGTTGACCCAGACGCTGCATCGTACCTTGATCACCTCCGGAACCACGTTGGTGGTGATCCTGATGCTGTATCTCTTTGGTGGCCCGGTTCTGGAAGGCTTCTCGCTGACCATGCTGATCGGTGTCTCCATCGGTACGGCCTCGTCTATCTACGTGGCGTCCGCACTGGCGCTGAAGCTGGGCATGAAGCGTGAGCATATGCTGCAGCAGAAGGTAGAAAAAGAAGGGGCGGATCAGCCGTCAATTCTGCCGTAAATCCGGCGCGTTCAGATAAAGCAATCCCGGTCGCAAGGCCGGGATTTTTTTATTACAGCCCGGCCAAATTTCGCTACTCTCCACTCATTAGCTTAATGAGATGGAGATCCCCCATGTCCGCCATAGTCCTTTCTGCCGTCGCCGAACCCACCGTCTGGCACGATGTGCCTTCCGTTACGCTCAGCGATCAAACGCTACGCCAGCGTAAAGCCAGGGTACTTGCGCAAATGCGCCGGCATGGCTACGACACGCTGATCGTGTATGCCGATAAAGAGCACGGCGGAAACTTCGAATATCTCACCGGCTTTATCCCTCGTTTTGAAGAAGCATTGCTGGTACTGCATCGCGAAGGGGAGGCGGTGCTGGTGCTGGGCAATGAAAACCTCAAGCTGGCGGCCTTTGCCCGGCTGGAAAACCGGGTGATCCATGCGCCGTGGTTCTCGTTGCCGAATCAACCCATGAGCAATGAAAAGAGTCTGCCTCAGCTGCTGCAGGATGCCGGTATTAGCAGCGGGAAAACGCTGGGCCTGGTAGGCTGGAAGCTATTCACCGGCAGCGCTGACGACCGTTCACAGATGTTCGATCTGCCTGCTTTTATCGTTGACGCCATTCGGCAGGCTGCAGGGCCGCAGGCGGTTGTGGTCAATGCCACGGCAATATTTATCGCGCCAGATGGCGGAGTGAGAACGGTAAATTCAGCCAATGAGCTGGCGCATTATGAATATGGCGCCAACCTGGCGTCGACGGCGATCCTCACGGCTTTGAATGCCATCGAGCCGGGGAAAACGGAAAAACAGATCGGCGCGCTGCTGGCAGCAGAAGGCCAGCCCAACAGCGTGGTGATGATTGCCGCTACCGGCGATCGTTTCGCCGATGCCCGTCTCTATCCTGGCGATAAGGTTATCCGTCGCGGCGATAAGTTTTCGCTCACTACCGGGTTTAAAGGCGGCTTAAGCAGCCGGGCAGCCTATGTAGTCGGCGATGAAACGGAGCTGGCGCCGGAGGTGGCGGACTACCTCGATGTGGTGGCGAAGCCCTATTTCCGGGCGGTAGTCAGCTGGCTGGAGAACCTGCGTATCGGTATGCGCGGCGGTGAGATGTATGATCTTATCGAGCGGGTGTTACCGAAAGCAGAGTATCACTGGCATTTGAACCCCGGCCATCTGGTCGCCGACGAAGAGTGGCTGTGTTCTCCTGTAGGGCCGGACTCTCAGGCCAGTATCCGCAGCGGCATGCTGCTGCAAATCGATATTATCCCCTCACGGGCGGGCTATGCCG
Source organism: Klebsiella sp. X13 (assembly GCF_003323835.1). Taxonomy (NCBI): domain Bacteria; kingdom Pseudomonadati; phylum Pseudomonadota; class Gammaproteobacteria; order Enterobacterales; family Enterobacteriaceae; genus Klebsiella; species Klebsiella sp. X13. The sequence continues at coordinate 4,205,987 of NZ_CP030874.1, read as the reverse complement.
GGGCCAGTATTGAAGATACCGTAGCGGTTGCGGATGAGGCGCTACGTGAGGAGCTGGCGGAGAACTGGCCGGCTCTCTGGCAGCGCATCGTTACCCGGCGGGCCTATATTCGCCAGCAGCTGGGGATTGTCCTGCCGGAGGAGGTGCTGCCGTTTTCCAACACCGTGGGCTATCTCCGTCCCTGGCTGCTGGATAAGCAGCGGGCCCTGGTTTGCTCGGCGGGTTAATCGCAGACGGCGATCGCTCCTGACAGTACGCTGTCAGGAGCCCTGCCATACACTCCTCCTGAACCCAAACAATGGACAGGAGGATGTATGAACAACGTAATTAACTGGTTTGAAATTCCGGTCGCCGACATGGATCGTGCCGTGGCGTTTTACGAGCCGGTGCTGCAGGTGACGCTGCGTCGGGAAAATATGGATTGTGCCGAAATGGCCGTTTTTCCGTATCAGGATCCGGCCCCCGGCGGCGCGCTGGCGAAGTTTGACGGGGTTAAACCTGCCGATCAGGGATGTATTATCTATCTGCATACTGACAATCTGGCCGCCACGCTCGACCGCGTGAATTCCGCTGGCGGGAGCTGCGTCTTTGGCCCGCTTGAGCTGTCGAACGATATTGGCACCATCGCGCTGTTTATGGATAGCGAAGGTAACCGGATTGGCCTCCATCAACCTAAATACCTGCCCCATTAATGCGTTTGACGCCTGCGGGACGGGCCTGACCATGAGATAAGCTAAAAATGAGCCGACGCGCCGACCGCCTTTTTCAAATCGTGCAGATCCTGCGGGGGAGAAGATTAACCACCGCCGGACTGCTGGCGGAGCGGCTCGGCGTATCGGAGCGCACCATCTACCGGGATATCCGCGACCTGTCGCTCTCCGGCGTGCCGGTGGAGGGTGAGGCCGGAAGCGGATATCGCCTGCTGGCAGGCTACAGCTTACCGCCTCTGATGCTGACGACCCAGGAGTCGGAAGCGCTGGTGGCCGCGATTCGGCTGCTGCAAACCTGGGGGGGCGAATCGCTGTCCCAGGCGCTGGAGTCGGCTCGGGAAAAGATGCTCGCGATTTTACCTGAGGAGAGTCGGCGTAAGGCCGAACAATCGCGGCTATTTGCGCCGGATTTTGGCGCCCAGGGCTACAGTAAGGCACAGTTTGATCTGGTGCATCGGGCGGTTTCCGGTCAGCGGGTGCTGGCGCTGCACTACCGCGACGAAGCGGGAAAGGTGTCGCAGCGCGAAGTGCTGCCGCTGGGGCTCTTTTTCTGGGGCGAACGCTGGCTGCTGGTGAGCTGGTGCGAGCTCCGCGACGATTACCGCTGCTTTCGTCTCGATCGCTGCCTGGACGTGGCTGCTACCGGGCGCCTTTTCAGCGAGCGGGCCGACCGTTCATTGAGTGATTTTCTGCGTAAGGTGAGGTGCGAGGAGCGTGAGCCATAATGCGCGTCAATCGATATCCCCGGCGCAGAGGCCGGGGACCATCAGGCAGGATTAGAAGTTGTAACCCACCACGAAGTAACCACCCCAGCCGGTAGAGCGTACGTTGAAGTCGCCATCGCCGAAGTTGAGCTTCGCATCATCGGCCCACTGACCGCCGTTATGCCAGTAACGGGCCACAACGGAGTAGTGCCAGTGCGCGTAGTTCAGCGCCAGGATGTGGCTGGAGGCGATGGAGTTGCTGGTGCGCGCGTGCTTGCCGTTCATGTCATAGAAGTTGTCATCGCCCAGATCGGAACCCCAGTCAAAGTTGGTGAAGCCGATGTAGCTCAGCGAGCCGCCCCACAGGTCGGTCAGCGGGACAAAGTATTTCACTTTGAAACGGTAGCCGTCCCATTCGTTTTCGTTGGATGCGCCATAGTTCTGCCACTGATATTTCGCATAGACGTTCAGAGACAGGCTCATCGGCAGACCGGTATCGATATCGGTACCCAGACCCATATACCAGGTGCTCTGCTCCTGAGAATCGTTACGACCCATATCGTAGATATAGTTGTTCGCGAAATACCACTCTTTGAACGGGCCGAAGCTGAGATCGGTGTTGGTCAGCTTATCGATAGAGAAACGCGGTTCGATTTCCATAAACAGCGGAGAACCGTTGTTCCAGATACCTTTTGCCGTGCTGTTACCGCCAAAGAACACCGGCGCATCGATATAGCCATAGAAATCAAACCAGTCTTTTTTAGCAAACGCTTCGTATTCCAGATAGGTATCGTTACGGATTTGCGGTCCAAAACGGGTGTGGTAGCTACCCACCACGTTTACACTCTGGTGCCACCAATCAGACAGGTACTGCGGTTTTTCGTTTTCTGCCGCGCCAGCAGTGAACGATGTGGACAGCGCCAGTACGGCGCCTGCTGCCAGTAATGTTTTTTTCATAATGATGCCACTGTTTAAATTAAGCCAAAAGGCGTTAAGAACGTTGCCGAAGCGTTTCTAAATATTTCGTCTTTCTGTGGGGGTCTATTATAGAAATCATTGCTCACAAAAATACGTGTTGTTTCACATAACGTAAACATACGTAATCGATTGCGTTCACGATTCTATGCATTTCCTGACAGAATGCCACTGAAATTCATCCATACAGTCAATTTTTACTGAACTGTTTAGAAAAATTGTAAATGGATTTCTGGACGGGGGGCCCGGGTGTCGGCGACACCCGGTGAAGGGGATTATTGTGCGGTTGCGGGCTGGATATCGTGAATGCGCAGGAAGCCGAGCTGCTCCGGCGTGATGCCGTTCAGACGTAGCGGAATATCAACGTCGCTCGGCGCCAGGATGCTGGCGGGGGCGCTAATCAACCGATCGTGCACGTTAACTTCCTGATAATTCTGCGTGGTGCCGCTGATTTGCCCCCAGGCAACGGTGGCGCTAAACGCCGGTAGCGGGTCGTTTGATTCCCCCTGAATACGCAGCGTCAGGCGGGTACCGTCGGCGTTGGCGGCAATATCACGCAGCGACATACGCAATGTGCCGATTTGGCTTTCGAGGCGCGCCGGAGTCCTGGCGCCGGGCAAAAGATAAACGCCGCTGGTGGATTTCGCATTCAGAGCGTTTTGCTGGTTAATTTTCACCGTCTGCTGATTAAGCTGAGTCATCTCTTTGCTCAAGGTGCTTACGCTTTCATGCATTTGACGGACTTCGCTTTGCTGCGCGCAGGCGCTGAGTGTGAACAGCGTGGTCAGCATCGCCAGCTTCAAATAACGTCTTGTCATGGTCATGGATTCCGTTTTCAGGGGATACTTTATGGTAGATCGTCTCCGTCCACGAGCCATAGATCCTTTGTCTCAAAAGCTCTTTCTTTGTTGTCGGGGCACTTCGCGGTAAACTACCCGTCAGTTTAACTTCCTGTCAGGACGCGCTATGCATTGCCCTTTCTGTTTCGCCGTAGATACCAAAGTGATCGACTCTCGTCTGGTGGGTGAGGGCTCTTCTGTGCGTCGTCGTCGGCAGTGCCTGGTTTGTAACGAACGTTTCACCACCTTCGAGGTGGCAGAGCTGGTGATGCCGCGTGTGGTCAAGAGCAACGATGTGCGGGAGCCCTTCAATGAAGATAAGCTGCGCAGCGGAATGCTGAAAGCGTTGGAAAAACGGCCGGTCAGCGCCGATGATGTGGAAATGGCGCTCAATCATATCAAAACCCATTTACGCGGTACCGGCGAGCGCGAGGTCCCGAGCAAAATGATCGGCAACCTGGTGATGGAGCAGCTGAAAAAGCTCGATAAAGTTGCCTATATCCGCTTTGCTTCCGTCTATCGCAGTTTTGAAGATATCAAAGAGTTCGGCGAAGAGATCGCCCGCTTACAGGACTAAGCCATGCATGATGAAATGTACATGGCGCGAGCGCTTAAGCTGGCGCAGCGCGGGCGCTTTACGACCCATCCCAATCCGAATGTCGGCTGTGTGATCGTCAAGGACGGCGAGATTGTCGGCGAAGGTTTTCACTATCGTGCCGGCGAGCCGCATGCGGAAGTTCATGCGCTGCGCATGGCCGGCGAAAAAGCCCGGGGCGCCACTGCCTATGTGACGCTGGAACCCTGCAGTCATCACGGCCGAACGCCGCCGTGCTGCGACGCGCTGATTGCCGCGGGCGTTACCCGCGTCGTGGCCGCCATGCAGGACCCTAACCCGCAGGTGGCCGGGCGCGGCCTGTATCGCCTGCAGCAGGAAGGAATTGACGTCAGCCACGGCCTGATGATGGGCGAAGCCGAAGCGCTGAACAAAGGCTTTCTTAAGCGGATGCGCACCGGTTTCCCTTACATACAGCTAAAAATGGGCGCTTCGCTGGATGGTCGCACCGCGATGGCCAGCGGCGAAAGTCAGTGGATTACCTCGCCGCAGGCGCGACGCGACGTGCAGCGCCTGCGTGCGCAAAGCCATGCGATCCTGACCAGCAGCGCGACCGTCCTGGCAGACGATCCGGCATTAACCGTACGCTGGGAAGAGCTCGATGCCGATATTCGCGCCCGCTACCCGCAGGAAAATCTGCGTCAGCCGCTGCGTATTGTGATCGATAGCCATAATCGCGTTACTCCTGAGCACCGCATCGTGCAGCAGGCGGGAGAGACGCTGTTTGCCCGCACTCAGGCCGATGATCGCAGCTGGCCGGAAAGCGTGCGAACGCTGATCGTGCCGGAACATAACGGCCATCTCGATCTGGTGTTACTGATGATGCAGCTTGGCAAACAGCAGGTTAACAGCATTTGGGTGGAAGCGGGCCCGACGCTCGCCGGCGCGCTGTTGCAGGCCGGACTGGTGGACGAGCTTATCGTCTATATTGCGCCTAAACTGTTAGGCAGCGACGCACGCGGGCTATGCGTGCTGCCGGGGCTTGAGAAACTGGCTGATGCCCCCCATTTCAAATTCAACGAGATACGCCAGGTAGGCCCCGATCTTTGCCTGCATTTAGTGGGCGCATGATCTCCCCCTGGCAAGGGAAAACAGCATCGCTACGCGAAATCATTCAAGATGCGTCGAGGCAGCCAACCCGAGAACCCCCGCTTGCTTACAGCGGTAAGCGACCGGGATCGACAGGCGCAGCCAACGCGGAGGCAGTTTGAAGGATGAAGTGTATAAATTATTATGATAGAATCCGCCCCCCTTGCGGGGCTATATGAACCCGAAGGAAGAGTATGAACATTATTGAAGCTAACGTTGCTACCCCGGACGCTCGCGTCGCCATCACCATTGCGCGTTTCAACAACTTTATCAATGACAGCCTGCTGGAAGGTGCTATTGACGCACTCAAGCGCATCGGTCAGGTAAAAGATGAAAATATTACCGTTGTTTGGGTTCCAGGCGCGTATGAGCTGCCGCTGGCGGCTGGCGTGCTGGCTAAAACCGGTAAATATGACGCAGTGATTGCTCTGGGTACGGTGATTCGTGGTGGTACCGCGCACTTTGAATATGTGGCTGGCGGAGCAAGCAATGGCCTCGCACATGTCGCGCAGGACAGCGAAATCCCGGTAGCTTTTGGTGTTCTGACGACAGAAAGCATTGAACAAGCCATCGAACGCGCTGGTACCAAAGCCGGTAACAAAGGCGCAGAAGCTGCGCTGACCGCGCTGGAAATGATTAACGTATTGAAAGCCATCAAGGCCTGAATTTTTTTGTAAGGGGAATTCCGTGAAACCTGCTGCTCGTCGCCGCGCCCGTGAGTGTGCCGTCCAGGCGCTTTACTCCTGGCAGTTGTCCCAGAACGACATCGCTGATGTTGAATACCAGTTCCTGGCGGAACAGGATGTCAAAGATGTCGACGTTCTGTATTTCCGCGAACTGCTGTCCGGAGTGGCGACTAACAGCGCATACCTCGACGGCCTGATGAAGCCGTACCTGTCCCGCCTGCTTGAAGAGCTGGGTCAGGTGGAGAAAGCGGTACTGCGTATCGCCCTGTTCGAGCTGTCTAAACGTGACGATGTTCCGTACAAAGTTGCGATTAACGAAGCTATCGAACTGGCGAAAACCTTTGGCGCCGAAGACAGTCATAAGTTTGTTAACGGCGTGCTGGACAAAGCAGCCCCGGCAATTCGTCCCAACAAAAAGTAAACTCCAGGCCGGGTCTCGCGGGATGTCATCCACGCAAGGTCCGGCCTTATTCTTTTCTTTTGCTGAGGCATAACGTATGGCATGCGGCGAATTTTCCCTGATTGCCCGTTATTTTGATCGCGTAAAAAGCATGCGTCTCGATGTGGAAACCGGCATCGGCGACGACTGCGCTCTCCTGAACATTCCCGAGAAAAAAACGCTGGCAATCAGCACCGACACCCTGGTGGCGGGCAACCATTTTTTACCTGATATCGATCCTGCCGATCTGGCTTACAAGGCGCTGGCGGTCAATCTGAGCGACCTCGCGGCGATGGGCGCCGAACCGGCGTGGTTGACGCTGGCGTTAACGCTACCGGAAGCGGATGAAGCGTGGCTGGCAGCGTTCAGCGACAGCCTGTTCATGCAGCTCAACTATTACGATATGCAGCTGATCGGCGGTGATACCACTCGCGGTCCGCTGTCGATGACCCTGGGTATTCACGGTTTTGTCCCGCCTGGGCGCGCTTTGAAGCGTTCCGGGGCGAAACCTGGCGACTGGATATACGTCACCGGCACCCCCGGCGACAGCGCCGCAGGATTGGCCATTTTGCAGGATCGTCTGGTGGTGGCGTCAGCCGCTGATGCCGACTACCTGCTGGCGCGCCATTTGCGCCCGATGCCGCGCGTATTGCAAGGACAGGCGCTGCGCGATCTGGCCAGCTCGGCCATTGATCTGTCCGACGGTCTGATTTCCGATCTGGGGCATATTCTGAAGGCCAGCGGCTGCGGCGCGCGGATCGATCTTGACGCAATGCCGTTATCCGATGCGCTGCTGCGCCATGCAGAGAGGGAGCAGGCGCTGCGCTGGGCGCTCTCTGGCGGTGAAGACTACGAACTGTGCTTTACCGTGCCTGAACTTAATCGCGGCGCGCTTGATGTGGCTATCGGCCAGCTTGGGGCGCGCTTTACCTGCATTGGACAGATTAGCGCCGAGGCGGACGGTTTGCAGTTGATGCAATCCGGTAAACCGGTCCAGCTGGATTTACAGGGGTACGATCACTTTGGTGCGTAGTAAAGATATCGCAAAAAGCCGCCTCAATATGCTGAATCCCTGGCATTTGCTGGCGACCGGTTTTGGCAGCGGGTTAAGCCCCGTGGTGCCAGGCACAATGGGCTCGCTGGCGGCGATTCCGTTCTGGTATCTGATGACCTTTCTTCCCTGGCAGCTCTATTCGCTGGTGGTGATGATGGGCATCTGTATCGGGGTTTATATCTGCCATCGCACGGCGAAAGATATGGGTACCCACGATCACGGGAGCATCGTCTGGGACGAATTTGTCGGGATGTGGATCACCTTGATGGCGCTACCGACGCTTGACTGGCAATGGGTCGCCGCCGGGTTTGTGATCTTCCGCATTTTTGATATGTGGAAACCGTGGCCGATTCGCTGGTTTGACCGCAATATCCACGGCGGGATGGGGATCATGGTCGATGATATCGTCGCCGGCGTGATTTCGGCGGGCGTGCTGTATGTCATAGGCCATCACTGGCCGATTGGTCTTTTCTGAGCTCACTCCTCGGGTGAGTTTGCCCGGGCCAGTGGCCCGGGCGGCCCGCTTATTTAAAACCCACAATCGGATGCGGCTGGTACGGCGCTTCCAGCTTTTCTACCTGTTCAGGCGTCAGCGTTAAATCCACCGCGCCCAGCAGGTCGTCGAGCTGCTCCTGTCTGGAGGCTCCGACGATTGGCGCCGCGACGCCGGGTTTACTCAGCAGCCAGGCCAGCGCCACCTGGGCGCGATTGGCGCCGAGTTCTTCCGCCACTTCAGCAAGATTCTGCGCAATCTGCGCATCGTTTTCATCGGTTGCGCTGTAGAGCGATTTGCCAAACTCATCAGAGACCAGGCGGGCAGTGGTTTCGCCCCACGGACGGGTGAGGCGACCCCGCGCCAGCGGGCTCCAGGGGATGACCGATACGCCAGCACGATGGCACAGCGGCAGCATCTCATTCTCTTCTTCACGATAGATCAGGTTGTAATGATCCTGCATGGTGACAAAGCGCGCCCAGCCGTTGCTCTCCTGAAGCTGCAGCGCCTGCGCAAACTGGCGGGCGTGCATCGATGAGGCGCCGATATAGCGTGCTTTCCCGGCCTTAACAACCTCATTTAGCGCTTCCAGAGTCTCTTCAATCGGTGTGCTGTAGTCCCAACGATGGATCTGCAGCAGGTCGACATATTCCATACCTAAGCGGCGCAGGCTGTCATCGATAGAGCGCAGGATCTGCGCACGCGAGAGGCCCTCCGGCAGATCCCCGACCTGGTGATACACCTTCGTGGCCACCACTACTTCGTCACGGCGGGCGAAATCGCGCAGCGCACGGCCGACAATCTCTTCACTGCTGCCGTCAGAGTAGCTGTTGGCGGTATCAAAAAAGTTGATGCCGCCTTCCAGCGCACGTTGAATGAGCGGACGGCTGCTCTCTTCAGGTAGGGTCCAGGCGTGCTTGCCCCGATCCGGCTCGCCAAAGGTCATACAGCCGAGGCAAAGTCGGGAGACCCGCAGGTGGGTTGCTTCAGGTGTGATGTAGTGCATGAACGGCTCCTGCTATCAACATAAAGGGTATCCTTTAAGCATAGCAGGCGCCGTTAGCGGAGAGGGTTCAGGCCAGCCAGGCGGTGATTTTGGCTTCGATACCGGCGGCATCAAGGCCGAGGTCGGCGCGCACTTCTTCCTGGGTTCCCTGGGGAATAAAGAAGTCCGGCAGGCCGATATTCAGCACCGGAACCACACGACGATGAGCCATCAGCAGCTCATTCACGCCGCTGCCCGCACCGCCCATAATGGCATTCTCTTCCACCGTCACCAGCACATCGTGATCGGCGGCAAGCTGCAAAATAAGCGCATCATCGAGCGGTTTGACAAAACGCATATCGACCAGCGTGGCGTTGAGCTTGTCCGCCACCTGCGCCGCTTCCGGCAGCAGAGTGCCGAAGTTGAGTATCGCCACTTTTTCGCCCGTGCGTTTCACCACGCCTTTGCCGATCGGCAATGAAGCCAGCGGCTCCAGCGTGGCGCCGGTGCCGGTCCCGCGCGGGTAGCGAACCGCGCTCGGCCCTTGATTGTAGTGATAGCCGGTGTAGAGCATCTGACGGCACTCGTTTTCGTCGCTCGGCGTCATGATCACCATATCCGGAACACAGCGCAGGAAGGAGAGATCGAATGCTCCCTGATGCGTTTGTCCGTCGGCGCCGACGATTCCCGCGCGGTCAATGGCAAACAGAACCGGCAGCTTCTGGATAGCGACATCGTGGATCACCTGATCGTAGGCGCGCTGCAGGAAGGTGGAGTAAATGGCCACCACCGGCTTGTAGTCGCCGATCGCCAGGCCGGCGGCGAACGTCACCGCGTGCTGTTCCGCAATCGCCACATCGAAATACTGGTCAGGGTATTTTCTGGAAAACTCGACCATCCCCGAGCCTTCGCGCATAGCCGGCGTAACGGCCATCAGCTTGCTGTCTTTCGCCGCGGTTTCGCACAGCCAGTCGCCAAAAATTTTCGAGTAGGAGGGCAGGCCGCCGCTGCTTTTCGGCAGGACCCCGCTGGTATGGTCAAATTTCGGCACCGCGTGGAAGGTAATCGGGTCTTTTTCCGCCGGCTCATAGCCGCGACCTTTTTTGGTCATAATATGCAGGAACTGCGGTCCTTTCAGGTCGCGCATATTTTTCAGCGTATTGACCAGACCGAGGACATCGTGACCGTCAACCGGGCCGATGTAATTAAAGCCCAGCTCTTCAAACAGGGTTCCGGGAACGACCATCCCTTTGAGATGTTCTTCGGTGCGTTTGAGCAGCTCTTTAATCGGCGGCACGCCAGAGAAGACCTTTTTGCCGCCTTCGCGCAGCGTGGAGTACAGTTTTCCGGAGAGCAGCTGCGCCAGATGGTTATTCAGCGCGCCGACATTTTCGGAGATCGACATTTCGTTGTCGTTCAGCACCACCAGCAGATCGGGTTTGATATCGCCCGCATGGTTCATGGCCTCAAACGCCATACCTGCGGTAATGGCGCCGTCGCCAATGACGCAGACCGCACGTCGCTGTTTGTCTTCTTTCGCCGCGGCAATCGCCACCCCGATACCCGCAGAAATGGAGGTCGATGAGTGGCCGACGCTCAGCACGTCATATTCACTTTCGCCGCGCCACGGGAACGGATGCAGCCCGCCTTTCTGCCGAATGGTGCCGATTTTATCGCGGCGTCCGGTCAGAATTTTATGCGGGTAGGCCTGGTGGCCCACGTCCCAGATCAAACGGTCAAAAGGCGTGTTATAGACGTAGTGAAGCGCCACGGTCAGTTCGACCGTGCCGAGGCCGGAGGCAAAATGCCCGCTGGAACGGCTGACGCTGTCCAGCAGGTAGCGCCGGAGTTCGTCGCACAGTTTCGGCAGGCTGTCTTTCGGCAACAGACGCAACTCCTGGGTGGAATCCACCAGTGCCAGGGTTGGGTATTTGGCAATATCAAAACTCATCAGAGACTCTTATTGTTTATTTATCGCGCTGAATTATGTAATTCGCGAGCGCTTCCAGTGCCGTAGTATCCAGAGATTGCGCGGCCAGCTCACTCAGCGACTGACGGGCATCTTCAATTAGGTCGTGCGCTTTTTTACGCGCTTGTTCAAGTCCCAGAAGCGCAGGATAAGTACTTTTGCCTAGCTGCTGGTCAGCTCCCTGACGTTTGCCAAGGGTCGCAGTATCCCCTACCACGTCAAGAATGTCATCCTGGACCTGGAAGGCGAGACCGATATTTTGCGCATAGCGATCGAGCGCCGGCAGGGCCGCACGACCGCGTTCACCTGCGCTCAGCGCGCCCATGCGCACCGCGGCGCATATCAGCGCGCCGGTTTTGTGGCGATGAATACGCTCCAGCGCCTGCAGGTCAACCTGGTGGCCTTCGGCTTCCAGATCCAGCGCCTGTCCGCCGCACATTCCGGCGACGCCGCTGGCGTGAGCCAGCGTCGAAACCATCGCCAGACGATCGCTGTCCGGCACTTCAGGCATCGGCGCATCACTCAGTATAGAAAATGCCAGCGTTTGTAGGGCGTCTCCGGCAAGAATTGCGTTCGCTTCGCCAAATTTAATGTGGCAGGTCGGCAGACCGCGGCGCAGATCGTCATCGTCCATGGCGGGCAGATCGTCATGCATCAGAGAGTAAGCATGGATGCATTCAACGGCGGCGGCCGGTGCGTCCAGCGTTGTCCGGCTGACGCCGAACATTTCGCCGGTAGCATAGACGAGGAACGGACGCAGGCGTTTACCGCCTAATAGTGCGCCGTACTGCATGGCTTCAACCAGTGGAGTGTTCTGAAAAGGCAGCGGAGCGAGGAAACGGCGTAGCGCGTCGTTGGCCTGCTCAACGCAAGCGTGTAATTGTTGCGAGAAGTCCATTTATTCAGCATCCGGTGTAAACGGCGTCAGCGGGCTATCCTCGCTGTCGGCCAGCAGAATCTGGACGCGCTGTTCGGCCTGCTGCAATCGGGCCTGCCCCTGACGCGCCAGCTGTACGCCGCGCTCAAATTCGCTGAGCGCCTCTTCTAACGGTAGCGCGCCGCTTTCCAGACGATTAACAATCTGCTCCAGCTCGCCCAGGGCGGTTTCAAAGCTGGCCGGGGCCTCATTTTTCTTTGGCATAGTGAATATAGACTCTTGTAATGTCGCGACACCAATATGGTAACGAAGTCACGTGGTTAAGCAAATATACACCTCATCCTTTCGCGGAATCGTTGCCGAAAGCGCGCAAACGGGTGGCTGACAAGTGGGTTATGCCCCCGTCGCGCGCGGGCATCCTGAATGATTTTATGTAAAACGCGCAATGCGAGGCGCAATGTACTCAATGGTGATATACTGCGCTCCCTGGATGCAGGCACCGCGGTGCACTGCAGTACAACTTTTGCTTAAAGCCCCGTCGGGCTTGCCAACGAACTATTGTCGCCATGAAGTTTATCATTAAATTGTTCCCGGAAATCACCATCAAAAGCCAATCCGTGAGATTGCGCTTCATTAAGATCTTAACCGGGAACATTCGTAACGTTCTCAAAAACTATGATGAGACGCTTGCCGTCGTTCGTCATTGGGATCATATCGAAGTTCGCGCGAAAGACGAAAATCAGCGTCCGGTTATTCGCGATGCGCTGACCCGAATCCCGGGTATCCACCATATTCTGGAAGTCGAAGACGTCCCGTTTACCTCACTGCACGATATTTTTGAGAAAACGCTGCCGCTGTGGCGCGAAGCGCTGGAAGGCAAGACTTTCTGCGTGCGCGTAAAACGTCGCGGCAAGCATGAGTTTACCTCTATCGAAGTGGAACGCTACGTCGGCGGTGGCCTGAACCAGCATATCGAAACGGCGCGCGTGAAGCTGACTGACCCGGACATTACGGTCAATCTGGAAATTGAAAACGATCGTCTGCTGCTGGTAAAAGGGCGCTACGAAGGCATCGGTGGTTTCCCGATCGGCACGCAGGAAGATGTGCTGTCGCTGATTTCCGGCGGCTTCGACTCCGGCGTCTCCAGCTACATGCTGATGCGTCGCGGCTGTCGCGTGCACTACTGTTTCTTTAACCTTGGCGGCGCCGCGCATGAAATTGGCGTTCGTCAGGTGGCGCACTACCTGTGGAACCGCTTCGGCAGTTCGCACCGCGTTCGTTTCGTGGCGATTAACTTCGAACCGGTCGTGGGGGAGATCCTCGAAAAAGTCGACGATGGTCAGATGGGCGTGGTGCTGAAGCGCATGATGATCCGCGCGGCGTCGAAAGTCGCCGAGCGCTATGGCGTGCAGGCGCTGGTGACCGGCGAAGCGCTGGGCCAGGTGTCCAGCCAGACCCTGACCAACCTGCGTCTGATTGATAATGTCTCCGACACCCTGATTCTGCGTCCGCTGATTTCGCACGATAAAGAGCACATCATCGACCTGGCCCGTGAAATCGGCACCGAAGATTTTGCCCGCACCATGCCGGAATATTGCGGTGTGATTTCGAAGAGCCCGACCGTGAAAGCGGTGAAGGCGAAGATTGAAGCAGAAGAAGAGAACTTCGACTTTAGCATCCTCGATAAAGTGGTGGCGGAAGCGAATAACGTGGATATTCGCGATATCGCCCAGCAGACTCAGCAGGACGTGGTGGAAGTTGAAACCGTGACCGGCTTTAGCCCGAACGACGTCATTCTGGATATTCGTTCCGTAGACGAACAGGATGAGAAGCCGCTGAAGGTTGAAGGCGTTGACGTTGTGTCATTGCCGTTCTACAAGCTGAGCACCCAGTTCGGCAATCTCGACCAGAGCAAAACCTGGTTGCTGTGGTGCGAACGCGGCGTGATGAGCCGTCTGCAGGCGCTGTACCTGCGTGAGCAGGGCTTTGAGAACGTGAAGGTTTACCGCCCGTAAACCGCGAACAATCACGGTCATCCCGGATAAGGCTCTCTGCCTTGTCCGGGCGACCGCCTCGGCAAATCAGGCTTCGTAGTAGTTATAAATTCCCGCCGCCATGACCAGCTGTGACGCAACCTCATGGGCTTTTTCACGCCCGACCAGCAGGTCGATCATTTTGAGTGCAAAATCGATGGATGTTCCAGGCCCCTGGCTGGTGAGCAGGTTGACCCGCGGATCCCAGACCACGCGCTTGTCCTGCCACTGCTCTTCAGGGATGCGATCCTTGAGGGCCGGAAAACCGGTCATGTTGCCGATCGGGAAAAGGTTATGCGGCACCAGTACGGTCGCCGCCGCCGCGCAGATGGCGGCGACAATGCGTCCGGAAAGATGAAACTGGCGGACCGTTTCTACCAGCAGCGGGCTGTCACGGAAATATTCCGCGCCTTTTATCCCGCCGGGAAGAACGATAATGTCATAATCGCCGTCGGCGACCGCTACCAGCGGCGCATCCGCCAGCAGCTTGACGCCTCGCGAGCAGACGATGGTCAGGCTGCCATCGCTGGCGACGCTGGCCGTGGTGACCTGCACGCCGCCGCGGACCAGTAAATCCATTGTGGTGACCGCTTCGGTCTCTTCGCTACCAGGGGCGAGGCAAATCAGTGCCGACGCGCTCATATTCATTCTCCTTACGCTTTACCAGTTCAAACAAACGGGCGTTTTCCGGTACGGCAAGGCCGTGAGCGCGGGCGCGCTTCAGTAGAAAACCGGTGATATAGTCGATTTCCGTACGACGCTGCGCGCGGATATCCTGCAACATCGAAGAGATATTTTCTGCCGTACTTTCAATTACCTGATGGACATAAAATAACAGGTTTTCCGGTGAAGTATGAATACCTTCGCGCTCCATGACCGCAGCGACCTCCCGACAGATGACCTCAACTTCCTGCGGGTAGTCGCGCAAATCGCCGTTGCGGCACTCTTTCAGCGCCGTCAGCGGGTTAATTACGCAGTTGACCGCCAGCTTGCTCCACGTTGCCGGGCGGATATTATTATGCCAGGCGACGTCCGGCAGGACGCGTTGCAGGGTATCAGCCAGGTCGCTGTAATCCTGCGGATAGTCTTTCGCCGGGCCGATATGCGTCGTGCCGTTGGCGACGTGCACAATGACGTTGCCGTCGCGGCGTGCGGCCTGGGTTGTCGAGCCCTGCAGCAGCGGCTGCTGCACGCCTTTCAGTTCATCAATGGTCCCCATCCCGTTATGGATAAGCAGGATCGGAGACGCGGCGGGTAGAGTGTGCGCCAGATTTTTTACCGCGGTGGAGACCTGCCAGGCTTTTAGCGTCACCAGCAGCAGGTCGCTGCTGGCGAGAAAGTCAGGATCGTTGGCGGTTAACGACTCATTAAAAATCGTCCCGTCAGTCTCGATCAGATTGACGCTACAAAAGGGTTGTGGGACGCGTAACCAGCCCTGGACATCGTGTCCGTGTTTGCATAACGCGGTTAGCCACAGCTGCCCCAGCGCACCGCATCCGAGTACGGTTACTTTCATTGTTCCTCCTCACCTGCGACTACCCCAGGCATTTATAGCTAAAGTATATACTCGTTGCGCTACCGGCTGCAGCCCACACCGCGGTGGCCTGGCGGGCATTGCGCATCTGAACATCGGCTATGCTTGCGGGATAACCAGTTGAGTTATGTCGCGTTGCGGGTATTATGCAACGCAAAAGAAACAGAAGGAGAGGAAAAGATGCCATCTTTCGATATTGTCTCTGAAGTCGATCTTCAGGAAGTTCGAAACGCCGTAGAGAATGCGACCCGTGAAGTGGAGTCGCGTTTTGATTTTCGTAACGTTGAAGCGAGCTTCGAACTGAACGAAAAAAACGAGACCATCAAGGTCCTCAGCGAATCTGATTTCCAGATTAACCAGCTGCTGGATATTCTGCGTGCGAAGCTGTTAAAACGCGGCATTGAAGGCAGTTCTATCGAAGTGCCGGATGAGTTCGTACACAGCGGGAAAACCTGGTTTGTCGATGCGAAGCTGAAGCAGGGGATTGAGAGCGCGACGCAGAAAAAAATCGTCAAGCTGATCAAAGACAGCAAGCTGAAGGTGCAGGCGCAAATTCAGGGCGAAGAGATTCGCGTCACCGGTAAAGCGCGCGACGATCTGCAGGCGGTTATGGCGCTGGTGCGCGGCGGCGACCTGGGACAGCCGTTCCAGTTCAAAAACTTCCGCGACTAAGTCGGGTGTGCGCTGGCGTATCATCTGTAAACGTCAGCCAATAAAAAAGCGGGGCATTCCCCGCTTTTTTTATACCCCTTTGATGGCCTGCTCAATTTCGAAGCGGTTGGTCACCTTGCTGTCGATTTTGATATACACCGAACGTTCGTCGGGCACCACCAGAACCTGTTTGACCCCATCTGCGCGCTGCAGACGCTCCTGCAGCGCGCCATCGGCCACCACCTCATCGGGAATTTCGACCCGCAGGCTGCTGACGTACGGCGGTTCGCTCATCGTCCCGGCAACCAGCAGCCACAGCATCGCCAGCAGCGCGCCAAGCAGGAATACGGTTTGTGAATCAAAGAAGCCGTCTACCCAGCCGCCCAGCGCGCCGCCAATCGCCACGCCAAGGAACTGGCTGGTCGAATAGATGCCCATCGCGGTACCTTTATAGCCCGCCGGCGACTCTTTACTGATTAAAGAGGGAAGCAGGGCTTCCAGCAGGTTGAAGGCGAGGAAGAACAGCTGAACGCCGGCGACCAGCTCCCAGAAATAGCCGCCTGCCCCCCACAGGACAATTTCGGCCACCAGCAGCAGCGCGACGCAGAACAGGAACACGTGTTTCATCTTGCGCTTCACTTCGGCATAGATGATAAACGGCACCACCGAGACAAACGAAATCAGCATGGTGACCAGGTAAATTTTCCAGTGTTCGGCGGCGGGGAAACCGGCGGCTTCCAGCTGCCCTGGCAGGGCCACAAAGGTGGACATCAGCATGATATGCAGGCACATAATGCCGAAGTTGAGCTTCAGCAGTTTCGGCTCGGCAAGTACTTTGCTGAAACAGCCCTTTACCATACCCGATTCACGGTTCAGGACGTGGTTGTGACTGTCTGGCACCACCCACAGCGTCAGCAGGATGCCGATCGTCGCCAGGACGGCGATCATCCAGAACAGCGCATGCAGGCCCAGCTGGTGAGTAATAATCGGTCCCAGCACCATGGCGATGGCAAAGGTGACGCCAAAACTGACGCCGATAAAGGCCATCGCCTTCGTGCGGTTCTGTTCGCGGGTTAAATCGGAGAGTAGCGCCATGACCGCTGCGGCAATAGCGCCGGAACCCTGCAGCGCGCGTCCAAGAATAATGCCCCAGATGGAGTCGCTTAGCGCGGCGATTACGCTACCGATAACGAAGATTAACAGGCCGCCGACAATCAGCGGTTTACGACCAATACGGTCGGAGAGCAGGCCGAACGGAATCTGGAATACGGCCTGAGCCAGGCCATAGATACCAATGGCCAGGCCAATCAGCGCTTCGCTGGCGCCCTGTAACGCCATGCCATAGGTGGTCAAAACCGGCAGAACCATAAACATGCCGAGCATACGCAGCGAGAATACGGTCCCCAGACCCCAGGTCGCGCGCAGTTCACCTGGCGTCATTTTATTGTCGTTCATTACCACCTCAATCTAAAAACTGCGACTAGTGTAGTGGTGGTAGCCAGAAGCGTAAATAAATGTTTGTTTAACAGATATTACCGCTGTGTTGCATGATGAGGTAAACGCGGGGAAAACAAAGAAACCAGTGGAGAAGACTCCACTGGTTAATGGCATTTATTGTAAATTAAAGTCAACCCATTGGCTGCCGGCATCGGCGGATTTCACGCATTGCTCCACCCAGTAGACGCCGTGCAGACCTGCTTCAACGTCCGGGTACCAGAAGCTCTCCAGAAACGCGCGATCGCCCCGATCCATCGCATCGATGGCTATCGCATAGCGCCGGTAGAGGTTTGCCCACGCTTCAAACAGCCCCTCCGGGTGGCCGCCACCGATACGATCGTCTGCCAGGGCCGCGGCGCTGAGATACGGCATGCCGCGTTCAAGTACCCGCGCCGGCTCACCTTGTACCTCGTAGCTGAGCTGGTTAGGATGCTCATCCCACCACTCGATGCTGGCTTTCTCACCGACGATCCGCACCTTCTGCGAGTGCATCGCGCCGCTATTGACCGCGCTGGTCCACATTGAGCCGACGGCGCCGTTATCGTATTCCATCAGCACAAAGGCGTTATCTTCCAGCGGCGCGCGCGATGCAACGAAGCTCTGGCGGGAACACATCAGACGGCGAATGTTGAGGTGCGGTGCCATCGTTTCGGCCACAAAGAGCGGATGCGTTGCCAGGTCGCCCAGCACGTAGCTTGGTCCGGCATACTTCGGCGTAACGCGCCAGCGGGTTGACTCCGCCTGCAGCTCAACGGCTTCATTATGAAAACCGTGGGCAAACTGCATATTGATAATTCGAATCTGTCCGAGCAGCCCGTCGGCAATCATCTGGCGCGCCTGCTGAATCATCTGATACCCGGCATAGCCGTAAGTGACGCCGACGATTTTGTTATGCTTGATGCTCAGCTCCCGCAGCTCCTGGGCTTCCGCGGCGGTAAAGCAGAGCGGTTTTTCGCAGATGACGTGCAGTCCGGCTTCCAGCGCCGCTTTGGTAATGGCGAAGTGGGTATTGTTCGGCGTGGTTACCGATACCACTTCAATACCGTCAGGGCGCAGGGCCTCTTCGCGGAACAGCGTTTGATAATCGGCATAGCAGCGTCCCGGCGCGATCCCGAGCTGTTCACCAAACTGACGTCCGCGTTCGGCATCAATATCAAAAGCGCCGGCCAGCAAGGTAAAGACATTGTCACGTAGCGCGGCCGAGCGGTGGCTGTAGCCGATCTGGCTGGTGGCTCCGCCGCCGACCATTCCCCATCGCAGGGAGCGGGACAGGGGTTTCATGCCGTTTAACATGGTGTTCTCCTTGATACAAAGTACGGATGTCTGATGAGATTCGCTCCCTGCTCCAGGAAGCGGGACAGGACCCTGGCGCCACTCCTGGCGACGAAACTGTCGCCTGAGGAATGGCAAGGTAGATTAAAAATATTTATTTCATTTTTATTATTATATGAAATTAAATTTTTATTTATGAGAGAGGGATCGAAAAATTATCAAGATTATCCTCACCGTCCAGTGGGGCGCTGAAAAGCGACGATTTGACTAAAAGCGTATCAAATTAGATGATTAACCCTGCTTTTATTGATGTTTATGGACAGGGATGTGTGAGCGCGCGAGGGGATGTGCTGAGATAATGAGCAATATGATTTCATTTAGTATTTAAATGAAATTTATTTTTCTTTTTCTCCGCAATAAAGACAGCGGAAAAGTCGGCGCAACGGGGGATTACGCCGACATCTGTTTATGTGGATTGGCCCGCCTGGCCTGCCGCCCGCTGAATGGCGGCAACGATCTCCAGGGAACGCAGCGCATCGGCAGCATCGATCAGCGGTTTCTCCTCGCCGGTGATGACCTGCAAAAAGTGGTCAAGCTGCAGCATGAAGGGATCGATAGCTTCGACCTGAAGCCTGTCACTCAGCAGCGGGTGGAGCCAGCCGCGCGCTTCGCCATAGCGCCACCACTGCATCTGCGGGATCGCCAGCGCGCCGCGGGTACCGGAAATCAGATAGCAGTTTTCCGGCGCGTGGGCGTAGATCGCATTTTCTCCCGAGTTCATCTCCCAGCTCCAGGGGCCGACGCCGCAATCGGTGAGTACCGCGCTACCTAATGCTCCGCTGGCGAAACGAAGGTTTACCACCGCGCTGTCTTCGTTGGCGAAGCGGCGTACGGCATGGGAGGTAAAGGCCTGCACCTGGTCGATTTCACCAAACAGGTAGCGCATCAGGTCAATATCATGGACCAGATTGACCAGCAGCGGTCCCGCGCCGGGTTCACGGCGCCAGGCAACGTCAAAATAATCATCCGGCTTTTGCAGTACCCAGTGCGCGGAGACGGTGACGATTTGCCCGAGTTCGCCACTGTCGATCAATGTCCTTGCCGCGGCGATCAGCGCGTTGTGCCGCCGGTGGTGCCCCACCAGCACCGGAACCTGATGGCGAGCAGCGGCGTCGACCAGTTCCCGGGCGCGTTGCGGCGAGTCGGCGACAGGTTTTTCGACCAGCACCGGGATCCCGCGTTCGATGCAGGCCAGAGCGCAGGGCAGGTGCAGAATATTGGGCGTGGCGTTAATCACCCCCTGCGGCTGGACCGC
Source organism: Klebsiella sp. X13 (assembly GCF_003323835.1). Classification (NCBI taxonomy): domain Bacteria; kingdom Pseudomonadati; phylum Pseudomonadota; class Gammaproteobacteria; order Enterobacterales; family Enterobacteriaceae; genus Klebsiella; species Klebsiella sp. X13. Next base: position 4,186,252 of record NZ_CP030874.1, on the reverse strand, counting down.
GTCCAGCATGGTTTCAACGTTGTCATACCCTGCGATACCCAGCGATTGCGCCAGCGCCTGCGCCTGAGGTGAAGGATCGGCCAGAGCGACCAGCTCAGCCCGTGGGTTAGCGCGGATCACCGCAATATGTTTGCGTCCGATGGCGCCCGCGCCAATGACGGCAAGACGAATTTTGCTCACGACAGACTCCTCAGCGTGGGGGACGGGGCAGGGGAGGTAGATTCAGCATCGCTGGCAAATAGCCCCTTCACCACCAGACCGACGACGGTTAATGCCGCCGGGATCCCAAGGATTAAAAAGACGTTTTCGAAGCTGAGATTGAGCGCCATCATTTCCGCGCCGGCAAAGGCGCTGAGGATGGCGCCCATTCGGCCGACGCCGTGCATCCAGCTGGAGCCGGTAGCGCGCGCCTGGGTCGGATAATAGCGGGCGGAGAGCGCATTCATGCCGGTATTCGCGCCGTTCAGGCAAGCGCCGCCGACGAAGGCCAGCAGGCACAGCAGCGCAAAACTGGCGGCAGCGTAGCCCATGGCCATCGTAAACAGTCCGCCGATGGCATAAATCAGCCCCAGCGCGCGATGGGGATTGATGCGATCCATTAGCCAGCCGGCAAACAGAGAGCCTACGGTGCCGCCGGCCTGATAAATCGCCGTCATCACCGCCGCCTGGCTGACGGTCAGTCCCACCTCTTTGACCAGCGTCGGCAGCCAGCTGCCGAGGATATAAACCAGAAACAGGCCCATAAAATAGACCAGCCATAGCATCAGTGAGCCGAGGCGGTAGTGGCGCGAGAGGACCAGGCGCATGGCGTTGGTATTGGCGGGCTGCGCCGGGAGCGTGAATTCAGCGTTATCCGCAATTTGCCCCGGATAGAGCCGTTGTAATATCGCCCGGATTCGTGCCGCCGGCGCGCGTTTAACCACCAGAAAGCGCACCGACTCCGGCAGCAGCCAGATAAGCAACGGCGCGAACAGCAGCGGAAGAACCCCGCCGAGCGCCATCAGCGAATGCCAGCCAAAGCGCGGGATCAGCCACGAGGCGGAAAAGCCGCCCGCCGCCGCGCCAAAGGTAAAGCCGCAAAAAATCACCGTAATCAGAAATGAGCGCTGGCGCTCGGGGGCATACTCCGATACCAGCGTGCCGATATTGGGCATCGCCGCACCGAGTCCCAGTCCGGTCATAAAACGGAAGAAAATCATCTGTTCGATGTTCTGCGAGAAGGCGGTGACGATCGTCCAGAAGCCAAAGAAAAAGACGCTGTTGACGATGATTTTCTTTCGCCCCAACCAGTCGGCGAGCGGCCCGGAGAGGAGCGCCCCCAGAGCCAGGCCAATCAACGCCGCGCTGATGACGAAGCCGAGCTCGTAGTTGGTTACCCCCCATTCATGCTTCAGCGTCGGGGCGATAAACCCCATAATCGCAATATCAAAACCGTCGAGCGCAATCACGCAAAAGCCTAAGAAAACCACCAGTTTCTGGAAACGGCTGAGCGGATTACCGTTGATTAACTCTCTGACATCCAGGCGTTGGGTCTGAGTCATAGGGTTTTCCTTATGCGCAGGTGTGCAGGTAAGACTGCGCGGCATTGAACAGCAACCGCGCGCGGTTGAGGGCGGGCAGAGCGCCCTGGGCGCCGCTTAACGGGACTTCCAGCGATACCGGTAGCGTCGTCGGCAGCGCGGACATCAGCCCATGCAGATCCAGCCCGCCTTCGCCCGGCACCTTCCGCGCGGCGCGGGCCTGGTGGATCAGTTCCTGTTCGTTATCGGGAATCTGCGCCGGAGCGTCACACAGCTGCATATAGTTGAGGCACTCTGGCGGCAGGTCGGCGAGGCTGGAGAGCGACTCTCCCGCGCGCCAGAAGTGGATGGCGTCAATCAGAATCCCAATATCCGCTCGCCCGCTGGCCGAAATCAGCCGCCTGGCGTCAGCGATAGTACGCAGCTGGGTCCACGGCATGGGCTCCAGATTCATGGTTAAGCCATACCCCCGGCCGGCTTCGGCGAGCGCGGCAAGATTTTCAGCGCTGCGGGTCAGGTGGTTATCGTTGCCGGCCACCAGCACCTGACGAGCGCCCAGGCGCGCGGCGGTTTCAAGGAAGCTTTCCAGGCGGGCATTAAGCGAAAAGTCGCTCGTCAGACGCACGATTTCGACATCTGATACGCGAATACCGGTCTCCATCAGCGCAGAGAGCGTTGCGCGAACGGTCGCGGTATCGCCGAGCATATCGTAGTCAGGATCGGTCGGCGTGGCAGGGAGCAGACGCAGGCCGACATGAGTAAAGCCGCTTTGTGCCGCGATCCGCACCTGTTCCGGTGGCGGAACGTCGAGCACGGTGAGCGCGGCGAGGGACAGGGTTCGCATGTTCATAAAAGACTCCGGTACAGTTGCAGGTGATTGTTGTTATGTGTACTGCCGTCCCTGGTAAGATGTCGGTTACGATGCTGTTTTTGTTATATTGGCGGCCAGTGTTTTCCCCACCAGATAGCCAAAGGTCATGGCCGGACCGAGCGTAATACCGCCGCTGGGGTAGTACCCCTGCATCACGCTCGACATATCATTGCCAATGGCGTAGAGGCCAGCGATCGGCTGCTGATGCGCATCCAGCACTCGCGCCTGTTCATCGGTTTTCAGCCCGCTAAAAGAGCCCAGCGAACCCGGTAAAATACGCACCGCATAAAAGGGCGCATGGCGCAGCGGACCCAGCGTTGGATGATGAGGATGCCTGGCATCCCCCTGGGCCCGGTTATAGGCCGAGACGCCGCGCTGAAATTCCGGGTCCTCTCCTCGCGCGGCGTAGTCGTTAAAACGCGCCACCGTCTCTGCCAACTGCCCGCCATCGATGGCGCAATGTTCCGCCAGCGCCGCCAGCGTGGGGGCCGAGTGGAGATAGCCCGTGCGCAGCCATGCTGCCGGCGAAAATGGAAAGGGGCGGGCGTGGCCCAGACCATAGCGGCGCAGCGTCCGGCTATCGGCCAGCAGCCACGCTGTCGGCTGCTCTCCCGCAGGCGTTGCGGCCAGCAGCGCGGCAATAAAGTCGTGGTAGGAGTCGGCTTCATTAGTAAAACGCTTTCCATTGGGCAATACGGCGATAAACCCCGGCTTCGCGCGTTCAACCAGGTGCGGGAAGACCAGCTGCAGGCCGCTTGCGAGGGTGACGCGGGAGACCGGTGCCCAGGCCATGGCGTGTTTGAGCGAGGCGTCGAACTGACCGCCGACCGACTCCCCGAGCCGGATACCGTCCCCCTGATTACCCGGCGGCGCGGCGGAGAAGTGGCCATAGCCGTCCGCTGCATGGGGAACCTGCTGCGCCAGGCGTTGGCGATCGTGTGGAAAGCCGCCGCAGGCGAGGATCACGGCGCCGGCGTGAACCTCAATATCACCATCATCGCTACGCAGTACCGCGCCGCTGACCCCGGTCGATGATGTCAGCAGGCGAGCGACGGGGGCATTCAATTGAATACTGACGCCAGCGTCGAGCGCCGAACGCAGCAGGCGGCCCATCAACGCGTTACCATTAACCAGATACTGCCCGCGGCCAGTTCGCAGTCGCTGCCAGCCGTGGCGCAGCAGACGCCGGGCGGCATACAGCGCCGATCGCGGGGAGCGGGTTGCATTAAAAAAGTGCGCCATGTCGCTACCGCCGGCGATGCCCATGCCGGCGAGGCTGATGGTTTCCAGCGGCGGGCGCAGACGATGCAGCCAGTCGCCAAGCAAGCGTCCGTCAAACGGTTGTGCCGTCACCGAACGCCCCCCCTGGGCGTAGCCCGGTGACATGTGAAAATCCGGCATCTTACTGCCGGAGAGAAACTGCACCGCCGTATGGCGGCGGAAGAAATCGATCATCTCCGGGCCCTGCTGCAGGAAGGTGAGCAGGCGGGCATCGGCGGGCTGACCACCCATTTCATGCTGCAGATAGGTTAGCGGCGCGTCCTCTTGTTCCTGAATGCCCTCTTCGCGGGCGAGCGGGTTGCGCGGTATCCACAGCCAGCCGCCTGACCAGGCGCTGGTGCCGCCGATGACCGACTCTTTTTCGGCCAGCAGGACGCTGGCGCCCTTGAGGGCGGCGGTCACCGCGGCGGAAAGCCCCGCCGCGCCGGAACCGACGACCAGCACATCCACCTTTTTATGCCCGCTCATCTCCGGCCCCTTATTGCAGTGGTGAAAAATCAACAGGACGCAGCAGGACCGACTCCAGCCGCTCAACGGCCGCCAGTTCGCGGTTTTTACGCGAGAAGGTCAGCCAGCGTTCGTCCTGCGCCATGCGCGCCCGGCGTACCAGGCGATCGTCGAGGCTCTCGTAAGCCCAGATATGCACCACCTGATTCACGACGCCGATTTCGGTGAAGAAAAAACCGATCAGCTTACCGAGGTGCTCGGTCTGGACCGCGTAAGCATCGCTTTTGTACAGCGCCAGCCAGTCGGCCATTTTCAGCGGATTGAGGGTGTAGGTGCGTTTTTCATAGATCATGATGTTTCTCCTGTTGATGGGGTTAGTTGGTGTGTCATATGACGGGCACAGAGATAGCCGAAGGTCAGCGCCGGGCCGAGCGTAATGCCGGGACCGGGGTAGGTGCCCGCCATCATGGAATCCATATCGTTACCAACGGCATAAAGGCCTTGGATCGGCTGACGTTGTTGATTAAGAACCTGGGCATTCTCGCTGGTGACCAGGCCTCGCGACGTGCCTAAATCTCCGGTGTAGAGGGTGATGGCATAAAACGGAGCCTTCAGCAGCGGGGCATTGCAGGCGTTCGGTTGATGGCCCGGATCGCCCATCGCGCGGTTATAGCTGTTGCCGCCTTTGGCGAACTGCGGATCTTCTCCCTGCGCGGCATCGCGGTTGTAGCGGGCCACCGTCCCGGCGAGCGCTTGTGCGTCAAGTCCCAACTGTTGAGCAAGCCGGGCGAGGGAGTCCGCTTTGTGCAGGTAGCCGGCCTCGATCAGCGCATCGTTGTTAACCGGCGCGGGCCGCGCAAGACCGAGGCCGTAGCGTTTCATCGCCAGGGCATCGCAGATCAGAAAACAGGGGGCGTTTTCGGGTTGGCTTTGCATGGCGCTGGCGAAGTGGTGGTAGGAGTTTGATTCGTTGACGAAACGTTCCGCCTTTTGGTTGACGGCGATAACTCCCGGCTTGGCCCGGTCGGTGACCAGGTGCGGGAAGCGTTCTTCGCGCCCGTCGGCGTGGCGCAGTACCGAGACCGGCGCCCAGAAAAAATTGGACGGCAGGTCGGCGCCTTCGCAGGCGTTGAGTGCGCTGGCGAGACGGAAGGCGGCACCATCATTGCCGGCTGGCGACATGGAGTAATGCTCGCGGGTATGCGGCCGGTAGCGTGCCGCCAGCTCTCCTGCGGCAAAGCCGCCGGCGGCCAGCACCACGCCGCAGCGCGCCTGTAAGGTCTCTTGTCGGCCGTCGCATTCAATATTGACGCCGGTGACCGCGCCCTGGTGCTCAATCAGAGAAAGGACGTTGACGTTCAGCCGGAGCGTCATGCCTTTGCGCAGCGCCACGGTGGCCATGCGGGCAATCAGGGCGTTACCCATCGCCAGCCGGGTACCGCGCGGGTGGCTGATGCGGTCGCGCGCATAGCGTAGCAGCAGCTTCGCGCAGTGCGATAACGAGCGCAGCGAGCGGCGCATGTCCAGAAAATGCTGGATATCCACGCGGTTGACCATCATGCCGCCAAATAACAACATTCCCGGTGGGGGAGCGCGCAGATCGCGAAAGCGATCGCCGAGCTGGCGCCCGTCGTACTCCACAACCTCCAGCGCGCGTCCGCAATCAACGGCGCCCGGCTCATCAGGATAATAGTCCGGTGAGAGGGGGCGCAGACTGTACTTCACCGCGCCCTCTTTTTCGAGGAACGCCAGCGCCTCGCGCCCAGAAGCGACAAACGCATCGACGATGTCCGGACGATAGTTCTGTTCGCCGACGATCGTTTTCAGGTAGGTTTTGATCGCGTCCGCCGCGCCGCTTTTCCCCTGCGCACGCGCCTGATCGGTATCGTTGATCCATACCGCTCCGCCGGAGATTGCCGAGGTACCGCCAAACTGCGGCGCTTTTTCCAGCATCAGCACCGACAGCCCTTTGCAACAGGCCGTGACCGCGGCGGCAAATCCGCCGGCGCCGCTACCGATGACAATCACATCCCAGCTTTTCATGCCGCGGCCCCCTGTTCCTGCGGGATGGCTCCGATGAACTGCCCCATGAGCTTCATCTGCGCCAGCGCCATTTCGGGGCCGGTTTGTACCACGCAGCCGCGCGCCTGGGCGAAAGTCAGCAGCGGCGTGATTGCCGGTGCGGTAACGACGTCCGCGACATGGGTTGTCGGGGTGAGGGTTTCCAGTAAAGCCTGCGGCAGCGGCAGCGGATCGAAGTTTGCCATCCCGGCCGGAGAGCCGTTTACCAGCAGATCGAGACCGTTCAGGGTGTCAGGCAGCGCGGTGAGTTGGACCTGGGGGAAATGGGTGGCGAGGCGGTTATGCAGCAGCTGCAACGTGGTCGGATTCTGGTCGTGTAGCGCCAGCTGGCGGATGCCGGCTTCACACAGCCCCCAGGCGATGGCGCTGCCGACGCCGCCGCAGCCGGAGAGCAGCGCGCTCTTCCCTTCAGCCTGAAAACCGTGGGCCGCCGCGGCCAGAGAGAAACCGACGCCATCCAGCATATCGCCCTGCAGACGACCATCCGCCAGTTTGCGAATGACATTCACCGCGTTGAGATGGCGGGCACGCGGCGTTAACTCATCCACCAGCGTGGCGGCGCGCTGTTTATGCGGCACGGTGACCAGTACACCGCTCATGTTCAGCCATCCGCGTAACGCCAGCAAATAATCCGCCACCGCTTCCGGGGCGATATCGACCGGGATCATCACGCTGTCCATCTGCTGGTCGGCGAAGTAGCGGTTGAAGTTTTCCGGTGATTTAACCTGAGTAATCGGATGGCCGATAACGGCAACGACCTGCGTGAATCCACTGACCATTTCAAACCTCATTTGTTAAATGAATGTTGTGAAAGTATTTCAGCGGAACCTGAGAGCGACAACGCAGAATTCGGACGTATTGGTTGTTAATCGCACCACCACTGCGATAATCGCAGTGAATCGATGGCAATGTTGCAGAAATGTGAGCTGATATGCAAAACACAATACATCCGCGCGATTTGATAGTCGGTCTGCAAAAAGGACTGGCCTTGATCCAGCTTTTTTCCAAAGATTTTCCCCGGCTCAGCGTGCCTCAGGCGGCGAAAATGAGTGGCCTGACGCAGAGCGCCGCGCGACGTTTTCTGCTGACGTTGCTGCACGAACGCTATGTACAGACCGACGGGCGCTACTACTGGCTGACGCCAAAAGCGCTGCGCCTGGGGCAGGCCTATGTTGATTCGGCCCAGTTCCCGCGCATGGTCCGCCCCATCGTTGAGTACATTGCCAGCCGCACGGAAGAGCATGCGTCGGTAGGGGTGATTGATGAAGATGAACTGGTGTATATCGCGCGCAGCAAACATACGCCGTTTAACTCGACCTCGGTGCGGTTAGGGGAGCGGGTGCCAATATTCTGCACCGCCGGCGGGCGACTCTGGCTGGCCTCGCTGCCGGAAGACGAGTGCGAGATGATTTTGCGGCGAATCAAACGCGAACAGCGCACGCCGTATACGGTGACGGACGTGGCGATGCTGATGGACAAAATTGCGCTGGTGCGGCGCCAGGGGTTTGCCACTATCGAGCAGGAGTTTGAAATTGGGATGCTGGTTCTGGCGGTGCCTCTATCCGACAGGGAAGGGATGTACTGGGGGGCGCTGAGCCTGACCTCTCATCAGTCGCGGACTTCGCTGGATGCGTTGTGTCGCGACCATCTGGATCTGCTGTATAGCGCGCAGGCGATGCTGGTGGGATAACTCCGGGCAATAAAAAACCCCGCCGGAGCGGGGTTTGTCAGAGCGACAATCTTATCTGACGTAGGCCAGCAGATTGTGTGAATCCGGCACCATAAAGTCGACGGACATCATGACCGACAGCGCGGTAATGGCGACGATAGAAAAGACGAACAGCTTACGCGCCCAGACTTTATCATCCGCCACTTTGTAACCGCGCAGCGCCATCCCCAGCCACCAGACGCTCACCGCGGCCGCAACGACCAGGTATTTATACCCGGCGTAGCCACCCAGCGACAGCATCAGCGTAGCGACAGCAAAAGCCACGATGTACAGCGTAATGTGGTTTTTCGCCACGGAAATACCTTTCACGACCGGCAGAACCGGAATGTTCGCCGCCTGATAATCCTTGAAGCGGAAAATCGCGATGGCGTAGGAGTGAGGCATTTGCCACAGGCTGAAGATAGCCAGCAGAATCGCCGCGCCGCTATCGAAATTACCGGTCACCGCACAGTAGCCAATCACCGGCGGCGCAGCGCCGGAGAGAGAACCAATCAGCGTGCCGTAGACGGAGTGGCGTTTCATGTACAGGCTGTAGACGCCGACATAAACCACGAACCCCATCACCCCCAGCCAGCAGGCCAGAGGGTTAGCGCCAAACCACAGGAGCATGAAGCCAGCAATACCCAGCAAGGTGGCGTATACCAGCGAAACTTGTGGCGAGATCAGCCCTTTGACCAGCACCCGGTTTTTCGTCCGTTCCATCTTACGATCGATGTCACGGTCGATGTAGTTGTTGAATACACAACCCGAGGCGACCACCAGGGACACCCCAAGGAGCGTCCATGCAAACAGCGGATAGTCGATGTGGCCCTTGGAGGCCAACAGGAAACCGCCGATCACGGAGATCAGGTTGCCAAAAATGATGCCAGGTTTCGTTACTTGCAGGTATTGCTTAAACATACTTGCCGCTCTTAGTGCATCATCATGTTGTAGTTCAGGTTCCACATAATCCAGATGGAGCCAACAACAACGATAGCAATGATGATTACGGTGAAGATAAACGCGGTCAGGTTCCAACCTTCGTCAGACTTGCTGTTCATGTGCAGGAAGTACACCAGGTGTACCAGAATCTGCACAACAGCAGTGACCAGGATAGTTCCAAGAATAGCCGCATGCGATGCGGAGCCACTCATAACCATAGCAAACGGAATAACCGTCAGAATGATCGACAGGACGAACCCTGTCATGTAGCTCTTTACGCTGCCGTGAGAAGCGCCGTTATGATCGCTAGAATGACTCATTACATTGCCCCCATCAGATAAACAACCGAGAACACGCAGATCCACACAACGTCCAGGAAGTGCCAGAACAGGCTCAGGCACATGATACGGGTGCGGTTAGTGTTGGTCAGGCCACGACGTGAAACCTGAACCATCAGCACCGCCATCCAGATCAGACCGGAGGTGACGTGCAGACCGTGGGTTCCGACCAGCGCGAAGAACGCTGACAGGAAGCCGCTGCGATCCGGGCCCATACCTTCAACAATCAGGTGATGGAATTCATAGAGTTCCATCGCGATGAACCCTGCCCCGAAGAGGAAGGTCAGCGCCAGCCAGGAGACAACCTGGCTCTTGTTGTTTTTGTACATGGCGATAGCCGCCATGCCGTAGGTGATGGAGCTGAACAGCAGCAGCGCGGTTTCAACCAGAACGAACGGCAGTTCAAAAATATCTTTACCGGTCGGTCCGCCAGCCGTGCCGTTCACCAGAACGGCATAGGTAGCAAACAGGGTGGCGAAGATAATGCAGTCGCTCATCAGGTAGATCCAGAAGCCGAATACCTTCATCGGCCCTGTATCGTGGTGCCCGTGTTCATGCGCGTGGGCGTTATGCGCAAGAGTATCAGTTGCCATTTTTCAGCCCTGCTTTGTTAATCTCATCGAAATGCTGATTTTCCAGTTTTTCGACTACTGCAACCGGCACGTAGTAATCCACGTCCTCGTCAAAGCTCTTAATAATCCAGGTCACCAGGATACCGACGAAGCTTGCAATCGCCATCCACCAGATGTGCCAGATCATCGCGAAACCAAACACCGTTGCGAAAGCAGCAATAACGATGCCGGCGCCGCTGTTTTTCGGCATATGAATCTCTTCATAGCCAGCCGGTTTCTTATACGCTTCGCCTTTTTCTTTCATTTCCCAGAACGCGTCACGTTCGTGAACGACAGGAACGATAGCGAAGTTGTAGAACGGAGGCGGAGAAGAGGTTGCCCACTCCAGAGTACGGCCGCCCCACGGGTCACCGGTCAGGTCGCGGTTCTGTTCGCGATCGCGGATAGACACGTAGAACTGAATCAGCTGGCAGAGGATACCGCAGGCAATCAGCGCCGCACCGCATGCCGCAACAACCAGCATCGGGTGGAACTGCGGGTCAATCTGCTGGCTCAGGCGACGGGTCATCCCCATGAAGCCCAGCACGTACAGCGGCATAAATGCAACGAAGAAGCCGATGATCCAGAACCAGAAAGCGCGTTTGCCCCAGGTTTCGTTCAGCGTGAAGCCAAAGGCTTTCGGCCACCAGTAGGTCAGACCAGCAAAGCAACCGAATACCACACCACCGATAATGACGTTGTGGAAGTGGGCAATCAGGAACAGACTGTTGTGCAGCACGAAGTCCGCGCCCGGTACCGCCAGCAGAACGCCGGTCATACCACCAACAGAGAAGGTCACGATGAAGCCGATAGTCCACAGCATGGCTGAGTTGAAGACGATGCGGCCCTGGTACATGGTGAACAGCCAGTTGAAGATCTTAACCCCGGTCGGGATGGCGATAATCATGGTGGTAATACCGAAGAAGGCGTTGACGTTCGCGCCGGCACCCATGGTGAAGAAGTGGTGCAGCCAAACGATGAACGACAGAACGGTAATACACACTGTTGCCCATACCAGCGAGGTGTAGCCAAACAGACGCTTACGCGAGAAGGTTGCAGCGATTTCGGAGAACACCCCGAAGACCGGCAGAACCAGGATATACACTTCCGGGTGGCCCCAGGCCCAAATCAGGTTGATGTACATCATCATGTTGCCACCCATATCGTTGGTAAAGAAATGGGTGCCCAGGTAGCGGTCCAGGGTCAGCAGCGCGACGGTGACGGTCAGGATTGGGAAGGAGGCGATAATCAGGATGTTGGCGCACAGAGATGCCCAGCTAAATACTGGCATCTTGAACATCGTCATGCCAGGGGCACGCATCTTGATAATGGTCACGAAGAAGTTAATACCGGTTAACGTCGTACCAATACCGGAGAGCTGGAGAGCCCAGATCCAGTAATCGACCCCAACGCCCGGACTGTACTCGATTCCCGACAGCGGCGGATAGGCCAGCCAACCGGTCTGAGCGAATTCACCGACGCCCAGAGACAAGTTAACCAGAATCACGCCCACAACGGTGAACCAGAAGCTCAGGTTGTTGAGGAACGGGAAGGCAACGTCGCGCGCACCGATCTGCAGCGGAACCACGAGGTTCATCAGACCGATAACAAACGGCATCGCTACGAAGAAGATCATGATAACGCCGTGGGCGGTAAAGATCTGATCGTAGTGGTGAGGCGGCAGGAACCCTGCTTCCCCGGCCGAGGCCAGCACCTGCTGGCTACGCATCATAACGGCGTCAGCGAAGCCACGCAGCAACATCACTATTGCTACGATGACATACATGATACCGAGTCGTTTGTGGTCGACCGAAGTCAGCCACTCATTCCAAAGGTAGGACCACTTACCGAAGTAAGTGATTGCCGCCAGAAGCGCCAGTCCCCCGATGATAATCGCAGCCACCGTAACCACAATAATGGGTTCGTGGTAGGGCACTGCATCCAGTGTAAGTTTTCCGAACATCGTTTTCTTCCTCGGCCCCTTAGTGAGCGGTTTCCGCGTGGCTCATGTCCATGCCTTCCATCCCTTCGTGCGCTGCGTGCTCGCCTTCAGGTTGGGACATATCCATGCTCTTGCCATGAGACATAAATTTGTTCACAACATCTTTAAACAAATCCGGTTTCACGTCAGAGAAGTATTCCACTTTGTTGTATTCGCTAGGCGCAGCCAGTTTGTCGAAGGCCGCCATGGAGTCCATGGTGTTCGACGACTGTTTCGCTTTCGCTACCCACTGATCGAAGGTTGCACGATCCGGCGTGGCGATAGCTTTGAACTTCATACCAGAGAAGCCCGGGCCGCTATAGCTTGCGGAGATACCGTCATAAGTGCCAGTTTCATTCGCGATGAGGTGCAGCTGAGTCTGCATCCCGGCCATTGCGTAAATCTGGCTGCCTAAACGTGGGATAAAGAACGAGTTCATCACGGAGTTAGAGGTCACTTTGAAGTGTACCGGTACGTTCGCCGGGAAGGCGATTTCGTTGACGGTAGCAATACCCTGTTCCGGATAGATGAAGAACCATTTCCAGTCCATCGAAACAACTTCGATGACGATCGGTTTCTCTTCGTGAGCAAGCGGTTTGCTTGGCTCAAGTGCGTGAGTGGTTTTCCAGGTCAGAACGGCCAGGAACAGGATGATCAGAATAGGAACCGTCCAGACCACAGCTTCAACTTTGTTGGAGTGTGACCAGTTCGGGCTATACTTCGCATCTTTATTACTCGCACGATACTTCCAGGCAAATCCTACTGCCATTAAGACGGCGGGAATAACGACAATCATCATCAGGCCAAAGGCCGTCAGTATCAGAGAACGTTGCTCCAGTCCAATCTGTCCTTTTGGGTCAAGGAGCGCAGAATCACAACCACTGAGTAATACAGTACCTGCGATTAATGACATCCATCCCAAACTTTTATTGTATTTCCTAAGTCTCATTGAACGACCTCAATTCCACGGAATCTGGTGGCGCTTAAAGTGTACGGGCATTTTACGGGAAGGTTGCATTACTGTAAACATGATTGGGGCTGTGTCAGTTCTGTGTTAGCGGGTTCTGCTCGCTTTGTCACATATGTAACCGAGTGTGACGCTGATGCTTGCAAAGCACGTTATATGCAGGATCTATAACGAAAGAGATAAGAATGGATGGGCTTATGGGGTAATGAGTATAAACACCCGAAAAATAACACAACTAATTAACAATTAATTATCAAATAAAAGACATTGCGCGGTGGCGATAATAAATCGCTTTTGCTGAATCGGTTAAATTATTTAATGTTTTGAATAAAAGTTGTCAATAACTTCCAAAAATGTAAAGCGCACAAAACAACAAATGAAAAATGAACAATATAAAATCGTTAATAAGCCGTTATAATTACGAACAGTGATTACAACGGCTAATAACAGCGCAATGATGCGTTAAATCAGCGCACTCTTCCGTAACGCCAGATAATCCAGCAGACTTCCGAGCACAACGCCGGCGATGGCGGTGAGGGCCGCAATTTCCAGTAGCGTGGGCAGGAAGGAAAAAGAGGTGAAGTCGAGGGCATTGAGTATCAGCAACAGCAGCCATATGCCCAGCATCAGCGAACCCACGGCCAGAATCAGCAGCGCCAGCGTATAGGTCTGTGGATAGTCCGTGCGCGGAATAAAGCTTCCGGTGCGTTGCGTGTACTCCAGGGTTTGCCGGCAGAGCAGCAGGAGCACAATTCCCGGGACGGCGGCAAAGACAGAGAACAGATAAAATGTCGGCCAACCGTGAGCTTCGACGAACCAGCCGGCAATGGGCCCGACGTACACGCGACCGACTGCCGATAGCGCGGACAGCAAAGCAAACTGGGTGGCGGAAAACGATTTATTACACAGGGTCATTAACAGGGCGACAAATGCCGCCGTGCCCATACCGCCGCACAGGTTTTCGAAAAAGACCGCCGTCGCCATGGAGTAAAGATGTTTATCGGTAATCGACAGCAGCCAGTAGCCGGCATTGGATACGCCCTGTAGCACGCCGAAAATCAGCAGGGCGCGAAACAGGGTGAGGCGCTGCATGAGTACGCCGCCGTAAAGTGCGCCAACAATCGTCGCGAAAAGTCCCAGCGTTTTATTGACCATTCCCACCTCGCCGGCATCAAAACCGACTCCGCGAATCAAAAACGTGGTGGTCAGACTCATCGCAAAGGCATCGCCGAGCTTATAAAGGACGATTAACAGCAGGATCAGCCAGGCGTTGTTACGTCCGAAGAAGTCGCGCAGCGGTTCGGCGACCGCCTGTTCGAGGCTTTTTGGTACCGGAATCACATCGCTCGGTTCTGGCGCCAGCAGGGTGGCGATAATGCAGGGAATCAGCAGCACGGCCATCAGCCAGTACATTCCCTGCCAGCCGAGCCAACGGTCAGCCAGCCACAGCGCCAGGCCACCGGAGACCAGCATCCCCAGGCGATAGCCCAGCACGCTGATGGCCGCGCCAGCGCCGCGCTCCTCTGCCGTCAGCACATCGGTTTTCCACGCATCGAAGACGATATCCTGCGATGCGGAGCAGAAGGCGATAACGACCGCTAATGCGGCCATCCAGCGGAGCTGGGTCGAAGGCTCAAGGAATCCCATGGCGGCAATGGCGATAAGCAGCAGAAACTGCGTGGTCAGCAGCCAGCCGCGGCGCCGGCCAAGAAACGGCGGCGTGTAGCGGTCCATTAACGGCGACCAGAGAAACTTAAAGACGTAAGCCTGGCCAACCAGCGAGAAGAAGCCGATCGTTTTCAGATCGATATTTTCAACGGTCATCCACGCCTGGAGCGTGCCGGAGGTCAGCGCCAGAGGCAAGCCGGAAGCAAACCCAAGAATCAGCAAAATAGCTGATTTAGGCTGCTGGAAAATGCGTAAGTAGTGGTTGGACATGGTTTATGGCGCCAACCCGGCGCGAGGCCGGGTTGGCGAACGATCAACGCGCGTTTTGCTTGATGAAATCATGAATGCTGGTGTCCTGCGCCATATCGGCGATGGTATCGGTCAGGACGCTGTTCACCGCATTGGCGATATTCTGGTTGGAGGCCTGGAAGGCGCCTTCAACAGAGTAGCTTGCGCGATAGTTTTTGGTCATTTTGGTGCCGTTCGCGGCGGTGGCGATAATCGCGATATCTGCCTTCGTGGCGATGTTGTAGCGCACGTTGCCCTGGGAAACGTCGGCATACAGTTTATTCACGATAATCTGCAGATCGACTGCGCCGTTCGGCCCAATCATATAACCGCGCGCGGTCATTTGTTTTTCCAGCACTTCCTGCAGCAGGAAGCGCAGGTCGCGGGAGGCGGTCAGCGTAACCTGTTGGTTATCGCGGGTAACCTTCGCCAGCGCCTGATCCGGACGCTGGTCCGCACCGTTAATGCTGACGGTGACGCCCATCAGGCTTGGGTCCTGCTGCGGCAGGCTCATTTTCGGCGATACATCAATGGTAGTCGGAGGCGTCGCGCATCCTGCCAGCATAAACATCGCGACCAGCGGGAAAAGAATTTTCTTAAACATGTTCAGGGTCTCAGCGCATGGTGTTGTTATACCCGTCATACTTCAGGCAACGGTTGCGTTAGCGGCTCTTGTTCGCCCTCGTCACTCGCTTCAGCAAGCGCCTGAGGACTCTCCCGTTTGTAGCCTTTCCGTCGCTCAAATCTATTTCGGGTCATTGAGGAAAATTACCGCCATCATAACATCGCCAACGGCGAGGGGAAGTGGCAACGCATGTAAATTCATCGCGTTGTACATTTTATCGCCGCCTCCCATTTTTATCGCGATCCAGGCGGACGTTCTGGGGGAGAGAGTGAGTAAACTTGATACTTTTGAATGAAAATATCAGAAGAATGCTAATTTTTTGTTGTTTTCCCCTAATGGAAGCGGTAAAAGCGGCTAACATTTAAAAGGAATGGCGGCATCTCAGCGTTGTCGGAGGAGAAAATTCATGATGATACGTGAACAGATCGAAGCAAAACTTAGGGCAGCGTTCGACCCCGTGTATCTCGAAGTCGTGGATGAAAGTTATCGCCACAATGTCCCGGCTGGCTCTGAAAGTCATTTTAAAGTGGTGTTGGTGAGCGATCGTTTCACCGGCGAGCGTTTTCTGAACCGTCACCGTATGATCTACGGTACGCTGACTGAGGAGCTGTCGAGCACTGTGCATGCGCTGGCGCTGCATACCTATACGATTAAAGAGTGGGAAGGGCTCCAGGACACGGTATTTGCATCTCCTCCTTGTCGCGGTGCGGGAAGTATCGCCTAGAAATCGTATTTGCAACCGCGGGAACTTTTCCAGTATGTTGCGTGAAGATTTATCAAAAAACGGCCTGCGGGCCGTTTTGTTTTGTCTGAAAATGTGTGCAGTGGGCGCTTTTAAAGACAAATTTGCGCGGGAATTGTGAAAAATGCCGCAGCCGTGGGCGACAACCGTTCTCGACTCACAAAAGTGATGCCGCTATAATGCCGCGTCTTATATGAATGTCTTCGGGATGATTCTGGCGACAGGGAATGTGTTTCTGATTGAAGAGGGCATCCCGGTTCTGCGAAGCAACGTACACGCGCTTCCAGAGTTGACCGAGCACTGTGATTTTTTTGAGGTAACAAGATGCAAGTTTCAGTTGAAACCACTCAGGGCCTTGGGCGCCGTGTAACGATTACTATCGCCGCTGACAGCATCGAGAATGCTGTCAAAAGCGAGCTGGTCAACGTGGCGAAAAAAGTTCGCATTGACGGCTTCCGTAAAGGGAAAGTGCCGATGAATGTTGTTGCTCAGCGTTATGGCGCATCCGTTCGCCAGGACGTGCTGGGCGACCTGATGAGCCGTCACTTCGTTGACGCGATCATCAAAGAGAAAATCAATCCAGCCGGCGCACCGAACTACGTTCCGGGCGAATACAAGCTGGGTGAAGACTTCACCTACGCGGTAGAGTTCGAAGTTTATCCGGAAGTTGCGCTGCAGGGTCTGGAAACTATCGAAGTTGAAAAACCGGTTGTTGAAGTGACCGAAGCTGATGTCGACACCATGCTGGACACGCTGCGTAAGCAACAGGCTAACTGGAAAGACAAAGATGGCGCTGTTGATGCAGAAGACCGCGTAACCATCGACTTCACCGGTTCTGTTGACGGCGAAGAGTTCGAAGGCGGCAAAGCGACTGACTTCGTACTGGCGATGGGCCAGGGTCGTATGATCCCAGGCTTTGAAGACGGTATTAAAGGCCACAAAGCGGGCGAAGAGTTCACTATCGATGTGACCTTCCCGGAAGAATACCACGCAGAAAACCTGAAAGGTAAAGCGGCTAAGTTCGTTATCAACCTGAAGAAAGTTGAAGAGCGCGAGCTGCCGGAACTGACTGCTGAATTCATCAAACGTTTCGGCGTTGAAGATGGTTCCGTAGAAGGTCTGCGCGCTGAAGTGCGTAAAAACATGGATCGCGAGCTGAAAGGCGCCGTGCGTAACCGCGTGAAGTCTCAGGCTATCGAAGGTCTGGTTAAAGCGAACGACATCGACGTGCCGGCTGCCCTGATCGACAGCGAAATCGACGTTCTGCGTCGTCAGGCTGCTCAGCGTTTCGGTGGCAATGAGAAGCAGGCTCTGGAACTGCCGCGCGAACTGTTCGAAGAGCAGGCTAAACGCCGCGTAGTTGTCGGTCTGCTGCTGGGCGAAGTGATTCGTACCAACGAGCTGAAAGCTGACGAAGAGCGTGTTAAAGGCCTGATCGAAGAGATGGCTTCCGCTTACGAAGATCCGAAAGAAGTTGTTGAGTTCTACAGCAAAAACAACGAACTGATGGACAACATGCGTAACGTTGCGCTGGAAGAGCAGGCTGTTGAAGCCGTTCTGGCAAAAGCGAAAGTGTCTGAAAAAGCCACGACCTTCAATGAACTGATGAACCAGCAGGCGTAATTTCGCCCACGGTTTAACGTTCAGGTAAAACCCGTTGCCGAGAGGCGGCGGGTTTTTTTTTATCGCAGCAATAGCTTCAGGATGAGTGCGAAAACGCGATATCAATGATAGCGTTACGACAAAAGCTTGTTATGCTTGAATTATGATTGCATCGTCCCCACAACGAGGAGACGAAACTGCACGCGTGAAATCATGCATAATGACGAAGCGTGTCTGTCGGGATTTGTTCAGGTTACGGGCGTAAGGCCGATATCCAGGTAATTTGAACGATGACGGACAGAAGACTCTGGCTGATAATCCGTCCATAAGGTTACAATCAGTGCGGCAGGTTTATTCAAAATTAATCCAGGAGACGGAAATGTCATACAGTGGCGAACGAGATAACTTTGCACCCCATATGGCCCTGGTGCCGATGGTCATTGAACAGACCTCGCGCGGTGAACGTTCTTTTGATATCTACTCCCGTCTGCTCAAGGAACGCGTCATCTTTCTGACCGGCCAGGTGGAAGACCACATGGCGAATCTGATCGTGGCGCAGATGCTTTTTCTGGAAGCAGAGAACCCGGAAAAAGACATTTATCTGTACATTAACTCTCCGGGCGGGGTGATCACCGCCGGGATGTCGATTTACGACACCATGCAGTTCATCAAGCCTGACGTGAGCACCATTTGTATGGGCCAGGCGGCATCGATGGGCGCGTTCCTGCTGACCGCAGGGGCAAAAGGCAAGCGTTTCTGCCTGCCGAATTCCCGCGTGATGATCCACCAGCCGCTGGGCGGCTATCAGGGTCAGGCGACGGATATCGAAATTCACGCCCGCGAGATCCTGAAAGTGAAAGGGCGGATGAATGAACTGATGGCACACCATACGGGTCAATCCCTTGCGCAGATTGAGAACGACACCGAGCGTGACCGTTTCTTGTCAGCCTCCGAAGCGGTGGAATACGGCCTGGTCGATTCCATTTTGACCCATCGTAATTGATGCCCCTGGCGCAAGGGGGCCGCTATACTTGTCTGGAGTAGGGCGGCACAACGCTTATCAGCGGCTTGCGCCTGAGAATGGCATTTGCGTCGTCGTGTGCGGCACAAAGAACTTAATAAGAGGTTTGGACTCATGACAGATAAACGCAAAGATGGTTCGGGCAAACTGTTGTATTGCTCTTTTTGCGGCAAAAGCCAGCATGAAGTGCGTAAGCTGATCGCCGGGCCATCCGTGTATATCTGCGACGAATGCGTTGATTTATGTAACGACATCATTCGCGAAGAGATTAAAGAAGTCGCGCCGCATCGTGAACGCAGTGCGCTGCCGACTCCGCACGAAATCCGCCACCACCTGGACGATTACGTTATCGGCCAGGAGCCGGCGAAAAAAGTGCTGGCCGTTGCGGTATACAACCACTACAAACGCCTGCGCAATGGTGATACCAGCAACGGTGTTGAGCTGGGTAAAAGTAACATTCTGCTGATCGGGCCGACAGGTTCCGGTAAAACGCTGCTGGCGGAAACGCTGGCGCGTCTGCTGGATGTACCGTTCACCATGGCGGACGCCACCACCCTGACCGAAGCCGGTTATGTCGGTGAAGACGTCGAAAACATCATTCAGAAGCTGCTGCAGAAATGTGACTACGACGTACAGAAAGCGCAGCGCGGTATCGTGTACATCGATGAGATCGACAAAATTTCCCGTAAATCGGATAACCCGTCGATTACCCGCGATGTCTCCGGCGAAGGCGTGCAGCAGGCGCTGCTAAAGCTTATCGAAGGAACCGTTGCCGCGGTACCACCGCAGGGCGGACGTAAGCATCCGCAGCAGGAGTTCTTGCAGGTTGATACCTCCAAGATTCTGTTTATCTGCGGCGGCGCGTTTGCCGGTCTGGATAAGGTTATTTCCCATCGTGTCGAAACCGGTTCAGGTATTGGTTTCGGCGCGACGGTAAAAGCCAAATCTGACAAAGCGAGCGAAGGTGAGCTGCTGTCTCAGGTTGAGCCGGAAGATCTGATCAAATTTGGTCTGATTCCGGAGTTCATCGGTCGTCTGCCGGTCGTTGCAACGCTGAATGAGCTGAGCGAAGAAGCGCTGATTCAGATCCTGAAAGAGCCGAAAAATGCCCTGACCAAACAGTATCAGGCATTGTTTAACCTGGAAGGCGCTGAGCTGGAGTTCCGCGATGAAGCGCTGGACGCGATCGCCAAAAAAGCGATGGCGCGTAAAACCGGTGCTCGTGGTCTGCGTTCCATCGTTGAAGCCGCGCTGCTCGATACCATGTACGATCTTCCGTCAATGGAAGACGTGGAAAAAGTGGTCATCGATGCTTCCGTTATCGACGGACAAAGCAAGCCGTTGCTGATCTATGGCAAACCGGAAGCGCAGCAGGCGTCTGGTGAATAATTAGCCAACTTGCTCAAGCAGTTAACAAAAAGGGGGGATTTTATCTCCCCTTTTATTTTTCCTGCATTCCCGCCGTTGAATGTGTGGAATACATCCCCATATACTGGATTACATATTAACGGCGTCGCGATGACGAGTCGTGCCGCTGGCTACCTGGCGGACTTTAAACTAAGAGAGAGCTCTATGAATCCTGAGCGTTCTGAACGCATTGAAATCCCCGTATTGCCGTTGCGCGATGTGGTGGTTTATCCGCACATGGTCATACCCCTGTTTGTAGGGCGGGAAAAATCTATCCGTTGTCTTGAAGCGGCTATGGACCATGATAAAAAAATCATGCTGGTTGCGCAGAAAGAAGCTTCGACGGATGAGCCGGGTGTAAATGATCTTTTCACCGTCGGGACCGTGGCGTCAATTTTACAGATGCTGAAGCTGCCTGATGGCACCGTCAAAGTGCTGGTTGAAGGCCTGCAGCGCGCGCGTATTTCTGCACTGTCTGATAACGGCGAGCATTTTTCAGCGAAAGCAGAGTACCTGGAATCGCCGGCGATCGACGAACGCGAGCAGGAAGTCCTGGTGCGCACCGCGATCGGTCAGTTTGAAGGCTACATCAAGCTGAACAAGAAAATCCCGCCGGAAGTGCTGACGTCGCTCAACAGCATCGACGATCCTGCGCGTCTGGCTGATACCATTGCTGCGCACATGCCGCTTAAGCTGGCAGATAAGCAGTCCGTCCTCGAGATGTCCGACATTAACGAACGTCTGGAATATCTGATGGCGATGATGGAATCGGAAATCGATCTGCTGCAGGTTGAGAAGCGTATTCGCAACCGCGTGAAAAAGCAGATGGAAAAGTCTCAGCGTGAGTACTATCTGAATGAGCAGATGAAGGCCATCCAGAAAGAGCTTGGCGAGATGGACGATGCCCCGGACGAGAACGAAGCGCTGAAGCGCAAGATCGACGCGGCAAAAATGCCGAAAGAGGCGAAAGAAAAAACCGAAGCGGAACTGCAAAAGCTGAAGATGATGTCGCCGATGTCGGCAGAAGCGACCGTCGTACGCGGCTACATCGACTGGATGGTACAGGTGCCGTGGAGCGCGCGCAGCAAGGTCAAAAAAGATCTGCGTCAGGCTCAGGAGATCCTCGATACCGACCATTACGGCCTGGAGCGCGTGAAGGATCGTATCCTTGAGTATCTCGCAGTACAGAGCCGCGTCAACAAGCTGAAAGGGCCGATTCTGTGCCTGGTTGGACCGCCGGGGGTGGGTAAAACCTCGCTGGGCCAGTCCATCGCTAAAGCCACCGGCCGTAAGTACGTGCGTATGGCGCTGGGCGGCGTGCGTGATGAAGCGGAAATCCGCGGTCACCGCCGGACCTACATCGGCTCAATGCCGGGCAAACTGATCCAGAAAATGGCGAAAGTGGGGGTGAAAAACCCGCTGTTCCTGCTGGATGAGATCGACAAAATGTCCTCCGACATGCGCGGCGATCCGGCCTCAGCGCTGCTGGAAGTGTTAGATCCGGAACAGAACGTGGCGTTTAACGACCACTATCTGGAAGTGGACTACGATCTGAGCGATGTGATGTTTGTGGCGACCTCTAACTCCATGAACATTCCGGCGCCGCTGCTGGATCGTATGGAAGTGATTCGTCTGTCCGGTTATACCGAAGACGAAAAACTGAACATCGCCAAACGTCACCTGCTGTCTAAGCAGATTGAGCGTAATGCGCTGAAGAAAGGCGAGCTGACCGTAGAGGACAGCGCGATCGTCGGGATTATTCGCTATTACACCCGTGAAGCGGGCGTGCGTGGGCTGGAGCGTGAAATTTCCAAGCTGTGCCGTAAGGCGGTTAAACAGCTGCTGCTGGATAAGTCACTGAAGCACATCACGATTAATGGTGATAACCTGCATGATTTCCTTGGCGTGCAGCGCTATGACTACGGTCGTGCGGATAGCGAAAACCGCGTCGGCCAGGTCACCGGTCTGGCATGGACGGAAGTGGGCGGCGATCTGCTGACCATCGAAACCGCCTGTGTGCCGGGTAAAGGCAAGCTGACCTATACCGGTTCGCTGGGCGAAGTGATGCAGGAGTCTATTCAGGCTGCGCTGACCGTGGTCCGTTCGCGTGCGGATAAGCTGGGAATTAATTCGGATTTCTACGAAAAACGTGATATTCACGTTCACGTTCCGGAAGGGGCGACGCCGAAAGACGGTCCGAGCGCCGGTATTGCGATGTGTACCGCGCTGGTCTCCTGTCTGACGGGGAATCCGGTACGCGCTGACGTCGCGATGACGGGGGAAATTACCCTGCGTGGTCAGGTGCTGCCAATCGGCGGTCTGAAGGAAAAACTGCTGGCGGCACATCGCGGCGGCATTAAGACTGTTCTGATTCCTGATGAAAATAAACGTGACCTTGAAGAAATTCCAGATAACGTTATTGCCGATTTAGATATCCATCCGGTGAAACGAATCGAAGAAGTTCTGACACTTGCGTTGCAGAACGAACCATTCGGCATGCAGGTCGTCACGGCAAAATAGTGATTTCGCGCAAATAGCGCTAAGAAAAGTGGGGCTGGGAAGTAAATTCGTACTTGCCAGCCTTTTTTTGTGTAGCTAACTTAGATCGCTGGCAGGGGGTCATCTACAACTCTGTTGTAAGGGCATGACAGTCCTGATATAACTGCTGCGCGGTCGCACCACGAAGGATTCTGGTGCGATATAAATTATAAAGAGAGGAAGAGAACAGTGAATAAATCTCAACTGATTGACAAAATTGCTGCGGGTGCGGACATTTCTAAAGCTGCAGCCGGACGTGCGTTAGATGCTTTAATTGCTTCTGTTACTGAATCTCTGCAGGCTGGAGATGACGTTGCGCTGGTCGGGTTTGGTACCTTTGCTGTGAAAGAGCGCGCTGCCCGTACTGGTCGCAACCCGCAAACAGGTAAAGAAATTACCATCGCTGCTGCCAAAGTGCCGGGTTTCCGTGCCGGTAAAGCGCTGAAAGACGCGGTAAACTGATCGGCTTCCCATCAGGGAATGTGACGAAGTACAAGGGCGCATCGCGAGATGTGCCTTTTTTATTTGCCCGGAACCCGACTTTATGTGTGTTTGTACGCACTTGTGGGCTGACAATCACCCCATTTTCTTGTCAAAATAGGTCCTCACGCGCGGCAGCCATCACGTGCTATGCTGCGCGAGCTAAAGTCATCTACAGCGGAGCGTTGTTACACCATGATGGACAACCTACGCACGGCCGCCAATAGCGTCGTGCTCAAGATTATTTTCGGTATCATCATTATCTCGTTCATTTTGACCGGGGTGAGTGGTTACCTGATTGGCGGCAGTAACAATTATGCCGCGAAAGTTAACGACCAGGAAATTGGTCGCTCACAGTTTGAAAATGCCGTTGCCAGCGAACGTAACCGTATGCAGCAGCAGCTTGGCGATCAGTTCTCTGAACTGGCGGCCAACGAAAACTACATGAAAACCATGCGTCAGCAGGTGCTGAACCGTCTGATTGACGAGTCGCTGCTTGACCAGTACGCCCGCGAACTCGGACTGAGCGTCAGCGATGCTCAAGTCAAACAGGCTATCTTCCAGACTCAGGCTTTCCAGACTGACGGCAAATTTGATAACGAACGTTTTAGCGGTATCGTGAATCAAATGGGCATGACCACCGATCAGTACGCGCAGGCGCTGCGCAACCAGCTGACAACTCAGCAGCTGATTAATGCCATTGCCGGTACTGACTTTATGCTGCCCGGTGAATCCGATCAGCTGGCTGCGCTGGTATCCCAGCAACGCGTAGTGCGTGAAGCCACCATCGATGTCAATGCACTGGCGGCGAAGCAGACGGTGACCGATGAGGAAGTCAACGCTTACTACCAGCAAAACCAGGCCCGTTTCATGGCGCCGGAGCAGTTCCGCGTGAGCTACATCAAAATGGATGCGGCTGGCATGCAGGAGAACGCCTCTGACGAGGAAATCCAGTCCTGGTATGATCAGCATCAGGATCAGTTCACGCAGCCGCAGCGTAACCGCTACAGCGTGATTCAGACCAAGACCGAAGCCGATGCCCAGACGGTTCTGGATGAGCTGAAGAAAGGGGCCGATTTCGCCACCCTGGCGAAAGAAAAATCTACCGACATTATCTCTGCCCGCAACGGTGGCGATATGGGCTGGATGGACGATGCTGCGACGGTACCAGAGCTGAAAAATGCCGGTCTGAAAGAAAAAGGCCAGCTTTCTGGCGTGATTAAATCTTCCGTTGGTTTCCTGGTTGTCCGTCTTGATGATGTTCAGCCGGCGAAGGTTAAACCGCTGGCCGAAGTTCGCGATGATATCGCGGCGAAAGTGAAGCAGGAAAAAGCGCTGGATGCTTACTACGCGCTGCAGCAGAAAGTGAGCGATGCCGCCAGCAATGATAACGAATCGCTGGCCAGCGCCGCACAGGCTGCGAATGTGAAAGTGACCGAAACCGGCTGGTTTGGGCGTGACAATTTGCCAGAAGAGCTGAACTTTAAACCGGTTGCCGATGCTATCTTCAACGGCGGTCTGGTGGGCGAGAACGGTACGCCGGGCAGCAACTCCGATATCATCACCGTCGATGGCGATCGCGCCTTTGTTCTGCGTATCAGCGAGCACAAAGCGGAAGCCGTGAAGCCACTGGCAGATGTGAAAGCGCAGGTTATCGATATCGTCAAACATACCAAAGCTGAACAGCAGGCGAAGCTGGATGCAGACAAGCTGCTGGCCGCGCTCAAAGATGGTAAAGGTGACGAGGCGATGAAAGCCGCAGGTTTAAGCTTCGGCCCGGCGCAGACGCTGGCACGTACCGGTCAGGATCCCTTGAGCCAGGCGGCGTTTGCTCTGCCGCTGCCGCAGCAGGGTAAACCTGTCTACGGTATGGGTAGCGACATCAAAGGCAACGTGGTGCTGCTGGCGCTGGATGAGGTCAAAGCCGGCGACATGCCGGAAGCGCAGAAAAAAGCCATGGTGCAAGGCATCACGCAGAACAATGCTCAGATTGCTTTCGAAGCGCTGATGAGCAACCTGCGTAAGTCCGCGAAAATTAAACTCGGCGATGCTATCGACCAACAGCAATAATTTCGTGACGCTTCGCAAAAATCAGTAACGTGATGTAATCCTCAAAGGCCGCTTTCGCGGCCTTTTCCATTTCTGCGGTTTGTCTTTTGTACTCCATTTCCACCCTCGCTATTGTGATCCCGCTGTCTACAAACAAGGAGATAACAGCATGAAACGTGGATTGAAAACGCTTATTGCCGCCGCCGTACTGGTTTGCGCGGCAGGACATCAGGGTGTACTTGCCGCCCCTTCCAGCGGGAAAACGTCGGCGACGGCAAAGGAGAGCGTGCAGACGCCGCAGGCGAAGGTGCCTGAGACGTTAAACGCGACTGAGAGTGATGGAATCAGGGTGAGTATCAATAGTGCCAGCGCAGAGGAGCTGGCAAAGGCTTTGAATGGCGTCGGTCTGAAGAAAGCGCAGGCAATCGTGAGCTATCGCGAAGAGTACGGACCATTTAAAACCGTTGACGATCTTAAGCAGGTCCCGGGGATGGGGCACTCGCTGGTGGAGAGAAATCTGTCACATCTGAAGTTATAAATTTTCAGCACAAGTTTGCACAGTCGTCATTATTTGCCAGAATGAAGAGGTCACATAAGTGGTGTGACCTCTGACCTCAAAACAACAATGAAAGATAAGGCATGTGCGCTATGCAGACACAAATCAAAGTTCGCGGCTATCATCTCGACGTCTATCAGCACGTCAATAATGCGCGTTATCTGGAATTTCTCGAAGAGGCGCGTTGGGACGGCCTGGAAAGCAGCCCGGCTTTTCACTGGATGACCGCACGCAACATCGCCTTCGTGGTGGTGAATATCAATATCAATTATCGCCGCCCGGCGGTGTTAGGCGATGTGCTTACCGTCACCAGCAAACTGGAACAGCTGAACGGGAAAAGCGGAACATTAAGCCAGGTGGTAACCCTCAATCCTAACGGCGAAGGGGTAGCCGATGCGCTAATCACCTTTGTCTGCATCGATCTTAAAACGCAGAAGGCGCTGCCGCTGGAGGGGGAACTGCGCGAGAAACTGATTCAGCTGGAGCCTTGCTGACAGGCCAGTCGGAGGCATGTGTCCCGGATGCGCTATCGCGCATCCGTCTCAGCTAACGGCCATAGAGAAAATGCCGGGCGGTGGCTGATGCCTTACCCGGCCGACGGTGCGTTGCGGATTTGGTACTGGAATTGTGCTGACCGGCTACGGGCTTGATGTCATGCGCGGATCTTACAGGCCCGGTATGGCGTCAGCCGCTACCGGGAAATGACCGGTTACTGTAGCCCGGTTTTCTGTTTCATCACTGCCATAATACCCGGCCGATCGGCCTCGTACTGGCTTAGCCCGTTGGCGCGCAGGTTACAGGCCGCGCACTGTCCGCAGCCGTCGCCTTTAATGCCGTTATAGCAGGTCAGGGTTTCATGGCGCACCAGTGCTAACTGGCCCCAGTAATCGGCTAAGGCCCATGTCTCGGCTTTGTTAAGCCACATCAGCGGCGTCTCGAAGCGAATATCTTTCGCCATTCCGAGGCTGACGGCATGGTGCAGCGCTTTCACGAACTCGTCGCGGCAGTCCGGGTAGCCGGAAAAATCGGTTTCGCACACGCCGGTAATGATCGCCTCTGCCTTAACCTGGTAGGCGTAAATCGCCGTCAGGGTTAAAAACAGGATATTACGCCCGGGCACGAAGGTATTCGGGATACCGCTGGCTTCCGGCTCATAGTCCGGCACCGGGATGTTATCGCGGGTCAGGCTGCTGACGGCAAGCTCGTTAAGCAACGTCACGTCGAGCACCTTATGGGCAACGGCGCCCAGCTTTAACGCCAGAGAGCGAGCGACGTCAATTTCCGCGCGGTGGCGTTGGCCATAATCAAAAGTGACGCAGTGCACTTCATCGTACTGTTGCAGAGCCTGCACCAGGCAGGTCGTTGAATCTTGTCCTCCGCTGAAGACAACTACGGCGCGTTTCATGGCAATTCCTGACAATCAAAGTGAAAGCGATATGGTAGCGCCTGATGGGCGCGGCGACCAGCTTCATCACGGCGGCGATGCCGGTAGCCAGGCGCTGGTGAAATCAAACCAGCCCCGGGCGTTAAGCTGCAGGCCGTTTACGCCCGGTGGGGCACTGATGCGATAATTGTAATTAAATAGCGGCGTCATGATGGCATCGTCCATCAGGATATTGAAGACATTGCGCAACGCTTCGTTGCGGCTGCGTTCTTCAGGCTGCGCCTGGACGGCATCGAGGGTGGCCTGCAGATGAGCATACTGTGCCCCGGTCAATAAATGAGGCCACATCGTATCGCAACGCAGCCACTGTTCCAGCGTGTATTCCGGCGCTTCGCCGATCAGCCGATCGCCCATGACCAAATCCGCCTGCGCCAGTTCCTGGCAACCGTGCCAGTTTTTGGCGTCGCGAAAAATGAGCTTCAGTTCACAGCCGAGGGCGGCAAGCCGTAGGCGGAGCTGTTCTGCCATCGTGTGCAGTTCGACCGGCAGGTGATACAGCAACGTAAGCTGTTCGGGCAGAGGAATATCCTGATTCTCTGGCCCCTGGGGAATGGTCCATCCGGGCAACACCTCGTTGCTGGGGGTAATCAAATCTTCGTCGAGCGGAAGCGTCTTCAGCAGTGAAGAGCGGTGAATCAGCGATACCAGACGTTGCGCCTGAGCTTTGCTGAGGCGAGGGCTCTGACGCAGCGCCAGGTAGCAAAACCCGAGGCTGATGCTATTGCTGACCTGACGAAGATTTGCCAGCTTGTCCGGATCGCCAATGGTAATCTGCACCGGGTGGCGGCAGCTGGTGCCCAGATTCTGCTCAAACAGCTGGGGAGTGATCCAGTACTCCACCGCCTGGATCAGCGGGTGGTTCAGATGATAGCGCGGATGATTCTCCAGCCGCACCAGCTCCGGGCTGAACAGTTTCAGACGGAACGGCCCGCTACCGACCGTTGGTTCATCGGGATGCGCCAGTAAGCTGCCGTCGCTGGCGAGGCGGAACGGTAGCCAGTAATCCGGGCGATGCAGCGTAATCGTCAGACACTGCGCATGCGTGACATCGATTCGGTTAATGCTGGCAAACAGGGTACGCAGGGCGGGCAGCTCCAGCAACATCAGCAGCCGCCGCCGAAGCTGCAGCGTTTCTATCGGATCGCCATTATGCCAGAACAGCGTTGAGCGGATATAAAACTGCCAGCGCAGGCCGTCCGGCGATACCTGCCAGTGGTGGGCTAAATCACCGGCCGGAGCGCTATTTTGTGCTCTGAAGCGCGTCAGGCCAGAAAAAATTTGCCCGGCAAGATGTTGTTCGGCGCGACCGGGTAAAAACCCCGGCTGCAGAGCGTCAAGCGGGCGATAGTAGGGAATGCGCAAAGTCGGCGTATTGTTTTGCCACTGACCGCCAAGAAAAGGTGACAGCAGCGCCTTCAGCTCTTCCGTCGCCAGCTGAGCCAGCTCCAGCGCATTTTTCTGCTGGCCGTTATTCAGCGCCAGCTCCATCATCTCATTACGTAAGGCATCTGGTGCGGTATGAAAAATCAGCGTGCCGCGTTTTCCGCGCCCGGGAGTCGCCTGCCAGCTCAACCAGCCGGCCTCCTGCGCCTGGCGAAGCAGCGTTCGAATATGGCGCTCGCTGCAAAAGCAGCGTTCTGCCAGCTCACTTACGGTCACCTGCTGTGGCGCGCCGGAGGAGGGGAGCCACAGGCGCTGGTACTGGTTCAGCCGGTTCAGTAATCTCATATACACTTCATCCTTCAACCTGCCTCTGCGTTGGCTACGCTTGCTCACCCCGGTCACTTACTGGAGTAAGCTCCCGGGGATTCGCGTACTTGCCGCCTTGATGCAGGCCGAATGATTTTGTGTATATTCATCTCACCTGACAAGACTGCCTCTGCGCTGCTTGCGCTTGCTCACCCCGGTCACTTACTGGAGTAAGCTCCCGGGGATTCGCGCACTTGCCGCCTTGATGCAGGCCGAATGATCTTGTGTATCTTCATCTCACCTGACAAGACTGTCTCTGCGCTGCTTGCGCTTGCTCACCCGGTCATTTACTGGAGTAAGCTCCCGGGGATTCGCGCACTTGCCGCCTTGATGCAGGCCGAATGATTTTGTGTATATTCATCTCACCTGACAAGACTGCCTCTGCGCTGCTTGCGCTTGCTCACCCGGTCATTTACTGGAGTAAGCTCCCGGGGATTCGCGTACTTGCCGCCTTGATGCAGGCCGGATGATTCTGTGTATATTCATCTCACCTGACAAGACTGCCTCTGTGCTGCTTGCGATTATTCACACCTGTTACCCAGGCTGCCCTTCGGCCTCGCCCCTTCGGAGCCTGCGCGAGCGCGGTTTGTAAAACCGGAACAATAAAATTTATCTATTCACTATTACTTCCGTATATCTCAGGTGATACTGGAACTCAAGTAAAACTCACCGTGCTTTTGGGAGCTCACATGGCAAGACTCGCTGCTTTTGATATGGACGGCACGCTGCTGCTGCCGGACCATCGTCTGGGAACGTCAACGCTCTCAACGCTGAAGCGCCTGCGCGATCGTGACATTACCCTGACCTTTGCCACGGGACGCCATGCGCTGGAAATGCGCCACGTCATCGGTGAGTTCTCGCTGGATGCTTACTTAATTACCGGCAACGGTACGCGGATTCACGCGCTGGATGGTGAAGAACTGCACCGTAGCGATCTTGATCCTGGCGTCGCGGAAGCGGTGCTCCACCGTCGCTGGGATACGGCGGCCAGTATGCACGTCTTTAACGACGGTGGCTGGTTTACCGGGCAAGCGATGCCCGAGTTGCTCAAAGCGCATATTTTCAGCGGCTTCCGCTATCAGATATACGATCCCAGGCGGATGCCGACGGATAACGTCACCAAAGTCTGCTTCTGCGGCGATCACGACGATCTCCAGCGGCTCAACGTTCAGCTGGCTGAAGCACTCGGGGATCGCGCGCATATTTGTTTTTCAGCGTTCGACTGCCTGGAAGTGCTGCCGAATGGTTGTAATAAAGGCGCTGCGCTGGCGGTACTCAGCCAGCATCTGGGCCTGTCGATGCAGGATTGTATGGCGTTTGGCGACGCCATGAACGACCGCGAAATGCTCGGTAGCGTGGGGCGCGGGGTCATTATGGGTAACGCAATGCCGCAGCTCAAAGCTGAACTGCCGCATTTACCGGTTATTGGAGACTGTCGCCATGAAGCGGTCTCCCATTTTTTAACTCATTGGCTGGATAATCCCGATCTTCCTTATTCCCCCGAATAAACAGACCCTTCCAGCAAGCCAGGCACCCTCGGTGTCTGGCTTTTTTTATTGGGTGTTCACCATCGCCGCGATTTTTGCCTGCCACGGAGTGATATCGCCGATCTGGCTCGCGACCCACTGCGGGTTGTAATAGCTTTCCAGATAGCGTTCGCCGCTGTCGCACAGCAGAGTGACAATAGAACCGGTACGCCCCTCAGCGCGCATACGCACGGCAAGCTCAAGCACGCCCCACATATTGGTGCCGGTGGAGGCGCCGACTTTGCGACCAAGCAGCGTTTCCAGCCACAGGGCGGTGGCGACGCTGGCCGCGTCCGGGACCCGCAGCATCTCATCGACGACATCAGGAATAAATGATGGCTCGACGCGCGGACGACCGATACCTTCGATTTTGCTTCCGACCGGGCTGCGCAGGCCGGCATCGCGGCTCTGCCAGTAGTCGAGGAACACCGAGTTTTGCGGATCAACCACCAGCAGCTGCGTATCATAGCCCTGACAGCGGATATAGCGGCCAATCGTGGCCGAAGTCCCGCCGGTCCCCGCACTCATCACGATGTATGAGGGCTGCGGATGCGGTTCATGGGTCATCTGCCGGAAGATGCTGTCGGCAATATTGTTATTGCCGCGCCAGTCCGTCGCCCGTTCAGCGAAGGTAAACTGATCCATATAATGGCCGTTCAGTTCGCGAGCCAGTCTTTCGGAGGCGGCATAGATTTCACACGCGCTCTCGACAAAGTGACAGCGTCCGCCATAAAACTCAATCTGCTCAATTTTGCGTTTTGCCGTACAGGAAGGCATAACGGCGATAAACGGCAGACCGAGCAGGCGCGCAAAGTAGGCTTCAGAAACCGCCGTCGAGCCGGAAGAGGCTTCGATAATCGTCGTCCCTTCCTTAATCCAGCCGTTACACAGGCCGTAAAGGAACAGAGAGCGCGCCAGGCGGTGTTTCAGGCTGCCGGTAGGATGGGTGCTCTCATCTTTCAGGTAGATCTGAATACCCGGGAACCCGGGCAGCACGAGGCGAATAAGGTGCGTGTCGGCGGAACGCTGATAATCGGCGTTGATTTCACTGATTGCGTGTTTTACCCAGGCGCTATTCATCGTCATTTCCTGTTTGTCATTTTGTGCCCAGCTTAACGGAAGTGTGAGGAAAAATTGTTGCTATTTAGCCTTTCAATTACAATGAAGGGAGAAAATTTTTCTCCGGAGGTGCCTCATGCTAGATAAAATTGACCGTAAGCTGCTTTCTTTACTGCAAACTGACTGCACCCTCTCTTTGCAGGCGCTGGCTGATGCCGTTAATCTGACCACCACGCCCTGCTGGAAACGGCTGAAGCGGCTGGAAGATGAGGGGATCCTGCTCGGGCGCGTGGCGCTGCTGGATGCCGAAAAGCTGGGGCTCGGTCTGACGGCATTTGTACTGATTAAGACCCAGCATCACAGCAGCGACTGGTACTGCCGCTTCGTCAGCGAAGTCACGCAGATGGCGGAAGTCCTCGGCTTCTGGCGTATGGCGGGAGAGTATGATTACCTGCTGCGGGTGCAGGTGGCGGATATGAAACGCTACGATGATTTTTATAAACGGTTGGTGAACAGCGTCCCCGGGCTGTCTGATGTCACTTCGAGTTTCGCGATGGAACAGATAAAATACACCACTGCCTTACCTATTGATTAACGGCGTTTGCCGCGACGATTTATACACTCAGGATTTAACTGCTTGCGATTATTTGCTCAACTTAGCTGGTACTTCCGCCGGGAGTGGCGCCGTTATCTCGGTGCTATTGCCCTGCTGGCCATTATCGCCGTTTTACAGCTGATTCCGCCAAAGGTGGTGGGAATCGTGGTTGACGGCGTCACCAGACAACATTACACCGCGGAGAAGGTGTGGATGTGGATCGGCGCGTTGGTCCTGATCGCGGTGATGGTCTATCTGCTGCGCTACGTCTGGCGCGTGCTGCTTTTTGGTGCCTCTTATCAGCTGGCCGTGGAGCTACGGGAGGACTTTTACCGTCAGCTCAGCCGTCAGCATCCGGCTTTTTACCTGCGCCACCGCACCGGCGACCTGATCGCGCGCGCCACCAACGATGTTGATCGAGTGGTTTTTGCTGCGGGGGAAGGGGTGCTGACGCTGGTGGACTCGATGGTGATGGGCTGTGCGGTATTGATCGTGATGTCGACGCAAATCAGCTGGCAGCTCACCCTGCTGGCGCTGCTGCCGATGCCGGTGATGGCCCTGGTTATCAAGCGTAACGGTGATGCGCTCCATGAACGCTTCCGCGTCGCGCAGGCGGCATTCTCCAGCCTCAACGATCGTACTCAGGAGAGCCTGACCAGCATCCGCATGATTAAGGCCTTTGGCCTGGAGGACCGGCAATCGGCGCAGTTTGCTGCCGATGCGGCGGATACCGGCAGGAAAAACATGCGCGTGGCGCGGATTGATGCGCGCTTTGATCCGACTATCTATATCGCGATTGGCACGGCTAACCTGCTGGCGATCGGCGGCGGGAGCTGGATGGTGCTGCAGGGCAGTATGACCCTCGGCCAGCTAACCAGCTTTGTGATGTATCTCGGTTTGATGATTTGGCCGATGCTGGCGCTGGCATGGATGTTTAACATCGTGGAACGCGGCAGCGCGGCCTACAGTCGGATCCGCACGATGCTCGAGGAGGCGCCGACCGTCAACGATGGTCATGAGCTGGCCCCGGAAGGGCGCGGTGCGCTGAGCGTCGCCGTACGCGAATTTATCTATCCGCAGGCGAATAAGGCCTCGCTGGAGAAGGTCAACTTCGTGCTCCAGCCTGGGCAAATGCTGGGCATTTGCGGGCCAACCGGCGCAGGGAAAAGCACGATTCTGGCGCTGATTCAGCGCCACTTTGACGTCACGCAAGGGGATATTCGCTTCCATGATATTCCGCTGACGCGGCTGCAGCTCGATAGCTGGCGCGCCCGGCTGGCGGTAGTGAACCAGACGCCGTTTCTGTTTTCCGACACCGTCGCCAACAACATCGCGCTCGGCAGGCCCGATGCAACGCCGGAGCAAATTGAGCATGTTGCGCGGCTGGCCAGCGTGCACGACGATATTCTGCGCCTGCCGCAGGGATATGAAACGGAAGTCGGCGAACGCGGCGTGATGCTGTCCGGCGGGCAAAAACAGCGCATTTCCATCGCCCGCGCGCTGTTGCTGGAAGCCGAGATTCTGATTCTTGACGATGCGCTGTCGGCGGTGGATGGCCGGACCGAGCATCAGATATTGCATAATCTGCGGCAGTGGGGAGAGGGGCGAACGGTTATTATCAGCGCCCATCGCCTGTCGGCACTGACTGAGGCCAGCGAGATTCTGGTGATGCAACACGGGCATATTGTCCAGCGTGGTCGTCACGATGGACTGGTGGCGCAGCCCGGCTGGTATCGCGATATGTATCGCTATCAACAGCTGGAAGCGGCGCTGGACGATGCGCCGCAGGATCACGAGGAGGCCGCTGATGCGTAGTTTTTCCGAGCTCTGGCCGACGTTAAAACGCCTGCTGGCCTACGGTTCCCCGTGGCGTAAACCGCTGATTATCGCGGTGGTGATGATGTGGATTGCCGCGGCCGCCGAGGTCAGTGGTCCGCTGCTGATTAGCTACTTTATCGATAATATGGTGGCGAAGAACTCGGTGCCGCTGAAGCTGGTCTGCGGTCTTGCCGCGGCCTACCTCGGCCTGCAGATCCTTGCGGCGACCCTGCACTATAACCAGTCGCTGCTGTTTAACCGCGCCGCTGTTGGCGTGGTGCAGCAGCTGCGCAGTGATGTGATGGATGCCGCGCTACGCCAGCCGCTGAGCGAATTTGATACCCAGCCGGTCGGGCAACTGATCTCCCGCGTCACCAACGACACGGAAGTGATCCGCGATCTGTACGTCACGGTGGTGGCGACGGTGCTGCGTAGCGCGGCGCTGATAGGCGCAATGCTGGTGGCGATGTTCAGCCTTGACTGGCGCATGGCGCTGGTGGCGCTGACTATTTTCCCGGCGGTGTTGATCGTGATGATGATTTATCAACGCTACAGCACGCCGATCGTGCGTCGGGTACGGGCCTGGCTGGCCGATATCAACGACGGCTTTAATGAAGTCATCAACGGGATGGGTGTGATCCAGCAGTTCCGCCAGCAGGCGCGTTTTGGCGAGCGGATGCGCGAAGCCAGCTATGCGCACTATCTGGCGCGGATGCAAACGCTGCGCCTCGATGGTTTCCTGCTGCGTCCGCTGCTGAGCCTGTTCTCAACGCTGGTGCTCTGCGGGCTGCTGATGCTGTTTGGATTCAGCTCGGCCGGCACAATTGAAGTCGGGGTGCTGTACGCCTTTATCAGCTACCTGGGGCGCCTGAATGAGCCGCTGATCGAGCTAACAACCCAGCAGTCGATGCTTCAGCAGGCGGTCGTCGCCGGCGAGCGCGTCTTCGAACTGATGGATCGCCCGCGTCAGGCGTGGGGCCAGGACAGTGCGCCGCTGCGCAGCGGCACCGTGTCAATTGAGAATCTCTCTTTTGCTTATCGTGGCGATCGTCTGGTACTGCAGGACATTAACCTGGATATTCCGTCCCGTGGTTTTGTGGCGCTGGTGGGGCACACCGGCAGCGGTAAAAGCACCCTGGCCAGTCTGATGATGGGCTACTACCCGCTGAGCAAAGGGGAAATTCGTATCGACGGTCGCCCGCTCGCTTCACTGAGCCACAGCGCGTTGCGCCAGGGCGTTGCCATGGTGCAGCAGGATCCGGTGGTGCTGGCGGATACCTTTTATGCCAACGTCACGCTCGGTCGCGATATCAGCGAGGCGCAGGTCTGGGAGGCGCTGGAGTCGGTGCAGCTGGCAGAACTGGCGCGCGGAATGAGCGAGGGGATTTATACGCAGCTGGGCGAGCAGGGGAATAATCTGTCGGTGGGACAGAAGCAGCTGCTGGCGCTGGCGCGGGTGCTGGTGGATACCCCGCAGATTTTGATTCTCGATGAAGCGACGGCGAATATCGATTCCGGCACCGAACAGGCGATTCAGCAAGCGTTGGCTAAAGTTCGTCAGCACACCACGCTGGTGGTGATTGCACATCGTCTGTCGACGATTGTTGATGCCGACACCATTCTGGTGCTCCACCGTGGGCAGGCGGTTGAGCGTGGCAATCATCAGCAGTTGCTGGCAGCAAAAGGGCGCTACTGGCAAATGTATCAGCTGCAGCTGGCCGGCGAAGAGCTGGCTGCCAGCGCGCAGGAAGAGTCGCTGATCGCCTGATGCACTATAAGCAAGCACCCGTGCTGGCGCGGTTTAGCATGGTGCAAAAATGCAACGCCTGATGCACTGAAATGGTGCGTTTTTGGCTGTGGTCGGCGTTTTTCCGCTACCTTCTGCCACTGTTGTGCTGTTTTCTTCGTTA
This sequence comes from Klebsiella sp. X13, assembly GCF_003323835.1. Lineage (NCBI taxonomy): Bacteria > Pseudomonadati > Pseudomonadota > Gammaproteobacteria > Enterobacterales > Enterobacteriaceae > Klebsiella > Klebsiella sp. X13. The sequence continues at coordinate 4,150,427 of NZ_CP030874.1, read as the reverse complement.
AAAGGGCCGCTATGCGGCCCTTTTTCATTTCTGGCATAGCCCTTGCTTTATTCCCTGTGTGTTAGCTGCTGCCATTACGAATTCAGAGCGGAGGGGACTTATGAAGCTGGTTACCGTGGTAATCAAACCATTCAAACTGGAAGATGTGCGTGAAGCGTTATCTTCCATCGGCATTCAGGGCCTGACGGTCACTGAGGTAAAAGGGTTTGGCCGTCAGAAAGGCCACGCCGAGCTGTACCGTGGTGCCGAATACAGCGTCAATTTTTTGCCAAAGGTGAAGATTGATGTCGCGATTGCCGACGATCAGCTTGATGAGGTCGTTGATGTGATTAGTAAAGCGGCCTACACCGGAAAAATTGGCGATGGCAAAATTTTCGTCGCCGAGTTGCAACGCGTTATTCGCATCCGCACCGGCGAAGCCGACGAAGCGGCACTGTAACGTCCAGACCACACAGTGATGGGGATCGAGAAAATGAAAATAGCAACAATGAAAACGGGTCTGGGTTCGCTGGCACTGCTTCCGGGGCTGGCGATGGCCGCACCGGCGGTGGCAGATAAAGCCGACAACGCCTTTATGATGATTTGCACCGCGCTGGTGCTGTTTATGACCATTCCGGGCATTGCGCTGTTCTATGGTGGCCTGATTCGCGGTAAAAACGTGCTCTCTATGCTGACCCAGGTCATCGTCACCTTTGGGCTGGTATGTGTGCTGTGGGTGGTTTATGGCTACACCCTGGCGTTTGGTACCGGCGGCAGCTTCTTCGGCAGCTTCGACTGGGTATTATTGAAAAACATAGAGCTGAAAGCGCTGATGGGGACCTTCTATCAGTACATCCACGTCGCTTTCCAGGGCTCCTTCGCCTGCATCACCGTTGGCCTGATCGTGGGCGCGCTGGCTGAACGTATTCGCTTCTCCGCGGTGCTGATTTTCGTCGTCGTCTGGATGACGCTCTCCTATGTGCCGATTGCACACATGGTATGGGGCGGTGGTCTGCTGGCGACGCACGGCGCGCTGGATTTCGCCGGTGGTACCGTAGTGCATATCAACGCCGCCGTTGCCGGTCTGGTGGGCGCCTATATGATGGGCAAACGCGTTGGCTTTGGCAAAGAAGCGTTCAAACCGCATAACCTGCCGATGGTCTTCACCGGGACGGCAATCCTGTATGTTGGCTGGTTTGGCTTTAACGCCGGTTCCGCGAGTGCGGCGAACGAAATTGCCGCGCTGGCTTTCGTCAACACCGTTGTGGCGACCGCTGCGGCTATTCTGGCCTGGACCTTCGGCGAATGGGCGACCCGCGGTAAACCTTCTCTGTTAGGTGCCTGTTCCGGGGCGATTGCTGGTCTGGTTGGCGTTACCCCGGCATGTGGTTACATCGGTGTAGGCGGCTCACTGATTGTGGGTCTCGCCTCCGGCCTGGCGGGTCTGTGGGGGGTAACGGTTCTGAAACGCTGGTTGCGTGTTGATGACCCGTGCGATGTGTTCGGCGTACACGGTGTCTGCGGTATCGTGGGCTGTATCCTGACCGGTATCTTTGCCGCAACCTCTCTGGGCGGCGTCGGCTATGCGGAAGGCGTTACCATGGGCCATCAGCTGCTGGTACAGCTGGAAAGTATCGGCATCACTATCGTCTGGTCCGGCATTGTGGCCTTCATCGGTTATAAAGTGGCGGATATGACCGTAGGTCTGCGTGTTCCGGAAGAGCAGGAACGCGAAGGTCTGGATGTCAACAGCCACGGCGAAAACGCCTACAACGCCTGATAAATTGAGTCATCTCCAGTAGCAGCAAAGCCTCCCGTCGGGAGGCTTTTTTTCGTCATGAGGGACAGCATCAGGCGTTATCCCTCGCCCATGACATCTTACGCGTTACGGTTACGCATGACCCCTTCCTGCACCGTTGATGCCACAAGCGTGCCATCCTGAGTATAAAACTCACCGCGAACGAAGCCCCGGGCGCTGGACGCAGAAGTGCTCTCAACGCTGTACAGCAGCCAGTCGTTAATGTTGAACGGGCGATGGAACCACATCGAGTGGTCGATCGTCGCTACCTGCATCCCCGGCTCCAGGAACCCGACGCCGTGCGGCTGGAGCGCCACCGGCAGGAAATTGAAATCGGAAGCGTAGCCCAGCAGATATTGATGGATACGAATATCCTCCGGCACCGCGCCGTTAGCGCGGATCCACACCTGACGGGTCGGCTCCGCAACGTGGCCCTTCAGCGGGTTGTGAAACTCAACCGGGCGGATTTCCAGCGGTTTGTCGCTGAGGAACTTATCTCTGGCCTGCGGCGGCAGCAGGTGCGCCAGCTTGCGCGCGATGTCGGTTTCGGAAGGCAGACCATCCGGCGCAGGGGCGGCCGGCATCGATTTCTGGTGCTCATAGCCGGGTTCTGGCGCCTGGAAAGAGGCGGTCATATAAAAAATGGGTTTCCCGTTTTGAATGGCCGCGACCCGACGGGCGCTGAAGCTGTTACCATCGCGCAGCACTTCGACGTCATAAATAATCGGTTTCTGGCTATCGCCAGGGCGCAGGAAATAGCTGTGGAATGAATGGATCAGACGCTCGGCAGGCACGGTTTCTTTCGCCGCGTACAGCGCCTGACCGACGACCTGGCCGCCAAAAACCTGACGTAAACCCAGATCTTCACTCTGCCCGCGGAATAACCCTTCTTCAATTTTTTCCAGATTCAATAATGCCAGCAGATTGGTTAGTGCCTGACTCATATTTACCCTCAATCAATGATAACTGCCTTGCGCAGCGCGTATTGAGGCCAAGTATAACCTGGAATCGCAAGTGGTCCGATGGGTGTAATAATCTGAATAAAGGGCCATTTGCAGGAAGAGAACTGAGATCTGTGCCACACTTATCCACGATGCCAATGTTACTGCTCGCCAGTCGGCAGGACATACTCCTGCAAGTAAAGGGATGAAAAGGAGAACATAATGAAATTTGCCTATATGTTAAGTGCTTTAGCCGTTGCAACCGCGTTGACCGCCTGCGCGAATAATCACGGCGCCACGACGGCCAATAACGCGGCTGCCCCCGATCCATATGGCATTGCGTCACTGACTTCTTCGCAGCAGCAGCCTAATGTATCAGGGACTATCTCGATCCGGCAGAGAGTCGCCCTACCGCCGGATGCGGTACTGACTGTCACCTTATCGGATGCGTCACTGGCCGATGCGCCGGCGCATGTCCTGGCGCAGAAAACGGTTCGTACCGAAGGTCAGCAGCCGCCGTATAACTTTGTCCTGCCTTACAACCCGGCGGATATTAAACCGAATGCCCGCATTTTGCTGAGCTCGGCCATTACGGTTAACGGTCAGATGATGTTTATCACCGATACCGTGCAGACGGTGGTGAATGGGGGAGGGAACCGGGCCGACCTGATTCTGGTGCCGGTACAGCAGACGGCCGTACCGGTCGCCAGCAGCGATGCTCCTGCCGCGCAGTAAGCCATCTATGCCCCTGCCGAGGGGCATTTTTTTACCTTCAGTAAATCCAGCGATAGTGCTGCAGATCGATATGGCCGCTGCCGGACACCTGGACACCTTCAGCCAGCAGCGCCTGGCGCTGGCGCTGCAGATCCGGGCCAGTAAGGGAAATGTCGCCGTGGCGGTTGACCACCCGGTGCCAGGGAAGCGTGGAGCCTTCAGGCAGGCGCTTGAGGACCCCGCCAACCTGGCGCGCCGCACGGGGTGAACCCGCCAGCCGTGCGATATCGCCATAGGTGGCGACGTAACCTTCCGGAATTGAGGCCACAATTTGCCAGACCCGCCGGGGAAAAGTGTCGTGAGAATCCATCGTGCGTCCTGTAAACCGGGAAAGGCTCAGAATAAGCGCTGACTGAGTGGCTGTACAGCGTGGGGCTATAAGGGGTTGACGATAGTGAAATCGAGTGCGAGGCCAGAAATCGACATCCCGTGCACGTTGCCGTGCGAACCGATGGCTATCAAGCTTTCGAAAAATTTCAGGTACCGGGAACGAGGATTGATAATCAGCGTGGCCCGCAGAGAATCGGGCAGACGAGGCGGCCGCGGGCTTCGAAGGGCCGTCTGCGCAAATCACTACGCCGCAGGACGCTGACCGTGGAATAGAGCACCGCAGCCGGGGCGACGTCGCGTTGCCGGTCTCGCCAGGGTTAGACAAGCTTTTCGCCCGTCGCTGCACAATAAACCAGCATCCGGTTGGGGTGAGCTTGCAATTCGTTGGTCCAGTAGGGATAATGCGGCTGCGCGTTGGATAACGACGCTCTCAATGGGGGCTCTGTTGGTTCTCCCGCAACGCTACTCTGTTTACCAGGTCAGATCCGGAAGGAAGCAGCCAGAGCAGACGACGTGTGTGCCGGGATGTAGCTGGCAGGGCCCCCACCCAATTCTGGGGATCCCTGTCTCTTTCCTTGTTTTTCCCATGCTCCAGCGTACAGCAAAAAGACCCGCTTTCGCACTCTGCATGTTGGACTGTTTTTCCCTGATTATTGTGCTCCCGAATCGTGCCAGCACGAGAAGTAGCGGAAAGTTTGCGGATCATCGTGCCTGCCAGTACCGCCTCTAAAAACCCCCTCGGTTTATGCTTTAAAAACATATGTCATAAATTTGAAATAATAATGAAATATTAATGTCATTTTCATGTCACAAATAACTGGCAGATTATCTCTGGGAATTTATTGCCCGATCGGCAGCTGAAAATATATGTCTGGATCAGTTTGTTAACTTCGTGTATTAATTATGATAAATTTATTGCACGGGAAGCATGACGATGACTACAGTAGTTTTGAACGTAAAAATTGATGCGGAGTTAAAAGAAAAGCTGCGTCATTATGCGGAAGTAAATAACGAGAATCTGGGTACTGCAACGGAGAAACTGCTGCTGCTGGCATTTCAAATAGCAGATTCAGCAGGTGAGGCGGGGGTTTCGGAAGAGGATATCGATAGCCAGCATACCGAAGAGGAAGCTTCTCCATTAACCCCTAAAGAAATCAAAGCATTAAGAAAAATTCTGAAGAAGAAAAAATGAAACAACAACTCTCTACAGCCAGCAACTATAGCGAAGCCTGCGACTTATTACGTTCAGGGTATGTTAAGCATGTTCGCCTCAACTGGAATATCGGTAGTGATGAGTTCTTTCGCATTGCCTCCGACTGGTGTGATACCGGGGCGAAAATAAAAAAAGATGAAGATGGTTTTATTATCTCGTTAAAAAGCTTTCCTATCCCACGCCAGCATTAATGAAATTTATTCATTGATGTCATCGGGCTGACATATAGCAATGACATCATGAAGTGCAATTTATAAAAAACATCTCATATGCGTCATGGATGATGACTTTTGACGGGCTGAACCCAGCCCGTCGATATTTTATTATATTATTTTACGCATTCGCGTATTTTCACTCTGTTGCGTCAGACCCGCCCACACTGGCTGCAGGGTTGTAAACGCATTGCGCAACTCCTCATCGTCGAGGGTGAAAGGTAAACGCAAGTAGCGGTCAAAGGCGCCAGCCAGACCGAAGCGTGTCCCGGTACCAATATGAATCCCAAGACTCTCCGCTCTTGCTGAGAAGATCGTCGCCAGCATGCCCGGTAATTCTACCCAAAACGACAGTCCGCCTTCAGGCGATGTGAAGCGCCAGCGGGGAAAGTATTCCGTCATGAGCGCGCCACACATATCGCGGCGCGCGGCCAGCATTGCTCGACGCGCCGGGAGCCAGGTGCGATCGTTTTCGAGCAGCCAGCTGCAGGCCAGCTGTTCAAGCAGCGGGGTGCCCAGGTCGAGTGAATCCCGGGCCTGAACTAACGAGGCAATGGTACGTGAGGAGGCGCGGATCCAGCCGATACGCAATCCCCCCCAGAAACTTTTTCCGGCCGAGCCAATCGTGATCACCGGCGCCTCGGGATTGAAGGTCGCCAGCGGCGGCGGTGGCGGAGCGTTGTACCATAAGTCCACCATTGTCTCATCGACCACCAGCGTCGTACGCGTTTGTGCCGCCATATCGGCCACCCGCTGACGGGTGGCGCTATCCATACAGCGACCGGTCGGGTTATGAAAATCAGGCATCAGCCATGCCAGCCGCGGCGCGGTTTGCGCAATGGTTGCCGCCAGTCCGTCGCAGTCCCAGCCGTGCTGCGGCAGGGCGACGCCGACCGGCCGGCAGGAGGCGCCCTGAATGGCGCTGAGCGCCATGGGATAGGATGGCGCATCAATCACCACCCGGTCGCCTGGTCCGGTTAGCAGGCGAAGCACCAGCGAAAATGCGCTCAGTGCGCCGTTCACAATCATCACCTCCTCGCTGCGGGTTGGAAGACCTCGTTCGCAGTAGCGGCGGGCTATCGCCTCCCGCAATACCGGCAGACCGTGCTGATCGTAACCGGTATTGGACAGATGCTGCGGCAGCATTGTCAGGGCCTGATGATAGGCCTGGTGAATCTCAGGTCCGGCGCTCAGAGCGGCGGTGGCCAGATTGACCGATGAGGGACGGAAGTCCACTTTTGTCACCGTGTCCGCTCGTTCCGGCAGCGCGATACGCGAACCGCTTCCCTGACGACTGTAAAGATATCCCTCTTCACGCAGCTGGCCGAGCGCGCTGGCGATGGTAGTGCGGCTGACGTTCAGGGCCGCGGCCAGCTCCCGTTCGCCCGGGAGGCGCGTCTCCAGCGTCAGGCGACCATCGAGAATCAGCAGACGCAGGGCGTCCGCCAGCTGGCGCCAGAGCGGCGTTCGGGTCGAAGACTCTTGCCAGTGGCCCAGCAGGCGTACCAGCGATTGCGTACCGAAGCGACGAGAAACCATAGCGATCCACTTTTAAAAAACTGGCCATTAATTATCAATCCATTTTTGCTGATGATGGCGAGGTCCGCAATCATCCAGAGGTAAAATAAAAAATGTTACGTCGATTAGTGCAGCTCTATATCGGTCTTGTTCTGTACGGCGTGTCGACCGCGTTGTTTGTTCATGCCAATCTGGGTGCCGATCCGTGGGATGTTTTTCATCTTGGCGTGGGTAAGCAGTTTGGCCTCGATTTTGGCACGGTGATTATTCTGACCGGGGCTGCGGTACTGCTGTTGTGGATCCCGCTGCGTCAAATGCCGGGTCTGGGAACGGTCAGCAATGTGATCGTGCTGGGGCTGGCGGCAAACGCCACGCTGGCCGTTCTGCCGCCGATGGAGTCGCTGGTGTTGCGCGGTCTGATGCTGATCGGCGCTATCGTGCTGAATGCTCTGGCCACGGGGATGTATATTGGCGCCGGTTTTGGCCCCGGACCGCGTGACGGGCTGATGACCGGTTTGCATGCCCGTACCGGATGGTCTTTGCGGGGGATCCGCACCGTCATTGAGCTATCGGTCCTGGCGATCGGCTGGGCGCTGGGCGGTACCGTTGGCGTCGGCACCGTGCTTTATGCGCTGACGATTGGGCCGCTCATCCAGCTGTGTTTACCCTGGTTTCGCCAGCCGACGGTGCGCAAAGCGGTCAACGCTACCGGTGAGGTCGTCTCCTGATTTTATCCCGTGACCAGGGATGAGGGCTAAACTTAGCCTTACAGATGCGGCCGGGTTCGCCGGTCGCGCTGTTCACTTCGGAGATCATACTCATGAAGTACGTTGATGGTTTTGTCGTTGCCGTGCCCGCGAAAAATAAGGAGGCCTATCGCGAGCTGGCAGCAAAGGCCGCGCCGCTGTTTAAAGAGTTTGGTGCGCTACGGGTGGTGGAGTGCTGGGCGGACGATGTGCCGGACGGTAAGCTCACCGATTTTCGCATGGCGGTGAAAGCCGAGAGCGACGAAGAGGTCGTGTTCAGCTGGATAGAATATCCGTCAAAAGAGGTGCGCGACGCGGCGAATGCCACCATGATGGCCGACCCAAGGATGAAAGCGTTCGGCGATAGCATGCCGTTTGATGGTAAACGAATGATTTTCGGCGGCTTCCTGCCATTACTGGATGAATAATCTGTCCCGCCGTCCCTTTCCTGTGCAAGGGGACGGCAGGGGCGGGGTCAGGATACTTTGGTAAACAGATGGCGATAATCGCGCACCTCGCCGTCGGTACGAAACAGACCGCCGCCGCTATAGTGCAGGGTCTGCGGCCACCTGGGCTGCGGTTTTACGCGTGCCGCCACCACTTCAAAAATAAAGAAGTTATAGCTGTCCACCAGCGCATCGTCGAAGATCCGGCATTCAAAGCTGGCGTGGCATTCGGCAATGGACGGCGCGGAGACCTGTTCACTGGCTTCCGCGGTGAGCCGGAAGGCGGCAAACTTGTCCACCGCGTCACCGTCACAGTTCCCGATTCTGGCGACCGTCTCCGCCATTGCGGCATCTGGCAGGTTGATAACGCACTCCCCGCTGCGGCGAATCATGTCGAAACTGATATTGCCGGCGGAAATCATGCAACCTACCAGCGAGGGGGAAAACTCCAGCACCGTATACCAGCCAAGGGTCATGATATTATTTCGATCCTGCCAGCGGCTGCTGATTAAGACGACGGCGCCGGGTTCCAGCCAGTGGCGCACATCGTGTAAAGGCCAGGGATATTTTTGCATCTGGGACGTCTCCCTTCATGGATTTACCTTAAGCGTAGCGCAATGCGCTTTAAGGTTATTTTCCGCCCACAGAATAAACTGCTCTTTCGGCAAGGCCGGGCTGTATAGCCAGCCCTGGGCGTAGAGCACATCGTGCTGACACAGCCAGTCGCGCTGTTCTGCTGTTTCGACGCCTTCGGCAATGGTGGCCAGATGGAGCGCTTTTGCCATTTTGATGATATGCGGCGTCAGCGGCTTATATTCGAGGGTATCGACGAAGGATTTGTCAATTTTCAGGATATCGACATCCAGTTTTTGCAGGTAGCTGAGGCTGGAATAGCCGGTTCCGAAATCATCGATTGAAATACGGTGCCCCACCTGACGATAGCGGGCGATCACCGGCAGAGTGGTCTCGGGATCGACGAAACCGCGCTCCGTCAGCTCAAGCGTAATTTGCGCCGGCGCGATCTCCCACTGCCGCAACAGATCGGCCAGAAGGGCTGGCAGGGTAGGCGAGCGCAGATCGTCGACCGACAGATTAATCGAAATGTGGAGTTCCGGATGCATGTGCAGCCACCGGCCGAGTTCGGCGAAAATTTTCCGCACAATATCTTCGGTTAAATGGGTAATGAGCCCGGTCTCTTCGGCAAGCGGAATAAAAATATCCGGCGATAAAAAGCTGCCGTCGGGCTGCTGCCAGCGCGCCAGGGCCTCGGCGCCGACGATTTTGCCATCTTTCAGCGAGACGATGGGCTGGTAATGGACCCGAATCGCGTCGGAGTGCAGCGCATCCAGCATCCCATAGCGCGGCGAGCGTAAGGTGCGGCGCAGTCGCAGTAGCAAAAATGAGGTCAGCAGACTGATAAACAGGCCGAGGGGAAGCCACAGCACCAGCTGATGGCGGAATTTTTCCTGCAGCGGTAGCGTGGATGACCAGGTGGCGATAGCCAGCCCCAGTTCAGGAATACGATGGAGGCGATAAACCGTGTTATCGACGGTGAGCGTCTGGCCATCCAGGTGCTTGATTTGCTCCCAGACCACCGGGTCGAGAGGTTCGCTGCTGGTAATGACCTGCTTTTCTTTCATGCCAAACAGAATGGCGTGAATATTTTCATGGCCGGGCGAGATGATATCGATAAATGAGGCGGGATCGATCATCACGACATGATTCTGACTGCCTAACGCCGTCATTTTGTGCTTCAGACCGAGATCGTTGACCGTAGTGAGCCAGGCCCGATAGCCGTCGGTGGTGAGGTGGTCGGGGGCTGGAAAGGAGACCGGGGTACTGCGATCTTCAAGAGAAGAACATTGCGGTACCGAACCTTTGAGCCACAGTACCTCCTGCACATAGCGATGGGTATAGGCGATTCGGCGCATCGCGAGCAGATGCTGTGGGCTGCAGGCGGCAGCGCTGTGGGCATCGGCTTCCTGCAGCGCTTCTCTTGCCTGGCTCGCCACCTGCTGAATGCGCATCAGCACGCGGGAAGAGTAGTTATCCAGTTCGGAATAAAACAGTATTGTTGCCTGGCTGGTCGCCAGCCAGATGCTTAAGGCAATCGGTACAATAACGGCGAGTATCAATACCCCGGTCACCAGACTCACCAGATTCCTGGTCGTCATGCGCATGTCCTTATGTTATTGGGGTTTTGATGAGTATATCCGATAGCGGAGAAAGGTCGCAGACGAGCGACAATTATTATTGGATTTAAAAAATGCCCGAATCACGACATGGCGCGGATATCGGGCTAACAGTGGATGATCCGCAGCGGTCGAGGCAATGAGCGGTGCGAATTAAAACGAGGGCTGGAGCTGGATGCCGATAGCTTGCGTTATCAGCATCCGGGTTCAGTTTACCGCGTAATCATGACAGCCAGATGTTTTTTAATGAGCATCCGGCGCAGTAATATCGGCGCTGATCCGCAGATCGTTTTCATCGAAAACCATACAGAAGCGGTCGTCGAAGGCGACGTCGATTTTCTGCCACGGGCGGAAGTGAACATCGCCGGGCAGCAGAATTTTTACGTTGTCATGTCCATAGCACTGGCCGAACAGGTAGGTGTTGTTCCCCAGGCGTTCAACCACTTCACATTGAAACTCCACGACCGTGCCGCTGCGAACGTCGGTCGACAGGTGTTCCGGGCGAATCCCCAGCGTCACCGCATCACCGGGTTGCAGCGGCGAGGTGGTGATATTCAGCGTCAGGCTATGATGCTGCGCCATCTGTACGGTGAGCTGCCCCGGCTGCCAGGCGCTGACCGTGGCGGGCAGGAAGTTCATTTTCGGTGAGCCGATAAAACCGGCGACGAACCGGTTGACCGGGTTGTAGTACAGCGCCATCGGCGACCCCATCTGCTCGACTTTCCCGTAGTTCATCACCACGATTTTATCGGCCAGGGTCATCGCTTCCACCTGATCGTGGGTGACATACACCATCGTGGTTTTTAGCTCATGGTGCAGTTTGGCGATGTGCAGACGCATCTCGACGCGCAGCTCCGCATCCAGGTTCGAGAGCGGTTCATCAAACATAAACACCCGCGGGTTACGTACGATGGCGCGGCCGATTGCCACACGCTGGCGCTGGCCGCCGGAGAGCTGTTTCGGTTTGCGGTCCAGCAGATGGGTCAGCTGTAGCGTTTTAGCCACCATTTCGACCTGACGACGAATCTCGTCCTTTGGCACTTTATTAACCTTCAGGCCATAGCCCATATTTTCCGCCACCGTCATGTGCGGATAGAGCGCATAGGACTGGAAAACCATGGCCACCCCGCGGTGGGCGGGCACCACATCATTCATCACCTCATCACCGATCAGCACCTCGCCATCGCTGACCTCCTCAAGTCCGGCGATCATCCGCAGCAGGGTCGATTTCCCGCAGCCGGATGGCCCGACAAAGACCGCAAATTCACCGTCTTCGATATCAAGATTGACCTGGTGCAGCGTCACGGTAGTACCAAACCGTTTGGTGACATTCCTCAGTCGTATATTGGACATCAACATTCCCCGGGGTTAGTAATCGTTATTTGCCGTTGGGATTAGGGTTGCAGTGGTTTTTTGTATTACGTGTAACAACCAGGCTGAACAATGCTCAACAGCGCTGAAATCATGGGATGACTATAACTTCCAGTATTTTTGAGCCCTACATCGATGTTTCATTTCTGCAATCACGATCACACAACTGGTAGTCTGGTGTAGTTTTATACGCCTTCAAAGCGTAGCGTATAACAAATCAGGAAAATCTGGATTTAGCGTTGTAAGTCGCCATTTATCAGTTGATTCAAACACAGCGATAAATGAATTCATCAAATAAAAACCAATAAATTGTTATACCTTCACATGAGGTTGATAATGAAAAAGAACATCCTTGCTGCACTTATCCTCACGACTCTGGCTGCCGGGCAGCTTGTCAGCCTGCAGGCGCACGCCGCCGGTCAGCTGAACGTCTGGGAAGACATCAAGAAATCCGACGGGATTAAAGCCGCGATCGGCGATTTTGAAAAACAGTACGACGTTAAGGTCAACGTGCAGGAGATGCCTTATGCACAGCAGCTGGAAAAGCTGCGCCTTGATGGTCCGGCCGGGATTGGCCCGGATGTGCTGGTGATCCCGAATGACCAGCTCGGGGGGGCGGTTGTGCAGGGGCTGCTGTCGCCGCTGACGCTGGATCAGGCGAAGCAGGAGGTATTCACCCCGGCGTCAATTAATGCCTTCCGGCTGGATAACGTGCTGTATGGCGTGCCGAAAGCGGTGGAAACCCTGGTGCTGATTTACAACAAAGAGCTGATCGACAAACCGCTGGATAGCCTGCAGGCGTGGTTTGACTATTCGAAAGCGCAGCGGGCGCAGAACAAATATGGCCTGCTGGCCAAGTTCGATCAGATCTATTACAGCTGGGGGGCGATTGGCCCGATGGGCGGCTATATCTTCGGCAAAAACGAGAAGGGCGGTTTTAATCCGCAGGACGTCGGTTTGAATAAACCCGGCGCGGTCGAAGCCGTTACCTTCCTGAAAAAATTCTATAGCGACAAGGTCTTCCCGGCGGGGATCCTCGGAGATAACGGGCTGAATGCTATCGACTCGTTATTCACGGAGAAGAAAGCGGCGGCGGTGATCAACGGTCCATGGGCGTTCCAGCCGTACGAAGCGGCGGGGATTAACTACGGCGTTGCGCCGCTGCCGATGCTGCCAGACGGCAAACCGATGAGCTCGTTCCTTGGCGTAAAAGGGTACGTGGTGTCGACCTGGAGCAAAGACAAAGCGCTGGCGCAGCAGTTTATTGAGTTTATCAACCAGCCTCAGTACGTGAAGGCGCGCTATGTGGCAACCGGCGAGATCCCGGCGCTGAAAGCAATGATTGACGATCCGCTTATCAAGAATGACGAGAAAGCCAGCGCGGTGGCGGTGCAATCTGCTCGCGCCACGGCGATGCCGGGTATCCCGGAAATGGGCGAAGTGTGGGGGCCGGCGAACGCGGCGCTGGAGCTCAGCCTGACCGGCAAACAGCCGCCGCAGACGGCGCTCGATAATGCCGAGAAACAGATCAAGATGCAGATCGAGGCTATGCAGGCCAGCAACCAGTAATCGTGATGTCCGTCATTTTAAGGTGACAGGCGCGTTGGCCGCTGACCTGTTACCCGGATTATCAGGGCATAGATGTAAAGAAGCGGGAGGAGGACCTCCCGTTTTCAGAAGGAGTGGTGTGTGATTATCAATCCCAGCGAAAATATTGCCGAGTCGCGCGGCGCAGGACGTCATGCGTGGTGCGGCCTGCTGCTGGCTGTCGTGCCGGGTTTTGGCCAGTTTTATCATCGCCAGTGGCTGAAGGGGCTTGTCTTCCTGGTCCTGCTGAGCAGTTTCATGGGGGTTTTTTATGACTTCCTGCAGGAAGGCCTGTGGGGGCTCTACACCCTGGGCGAGGAAGTCCCGAGGGATAACTCCATTTTCCTGTTGGCGGAAGGGATCATCAGCGTGCTGATCGTCGCTTTTGGCCTGCTCATTTACTCTCTTTCGTTGCGCGACGCCTGGGTTAACGGCAGAAAGCGCGATGAAGGCGTGGCGCTGAACAGCGTGCGCAAACAGTATCAGATGCTGTTGAACCAGGGGTTTCCGTATCTGATGATCAGCCCCGGCTTTATTTTGCTGGTGTTCGTTGTCATCTTCCCGATTCTTTTTGGCTTTGCCATCGCGTTCACTAACTACAACCTCTACCACACGCCGCCGGCGAAGCTGGTGGATTGGGTGGGTTTTAAAAACTTTATCAATATTTTCACGCTCTCTATCTGGCGCTCGACCTTCTTTGACGTGCTGCAGTGGACGGTGGTGTGGACGCTGCTGGCAACGACTCTGCAATGCACCGTCGGTGTGCTGCTGGCAATCCTCGTGAACCAGAAAGATCTGCGCTTTAAACCGATGATTCGCACTATTTTTATCCTGCCGTGGGCGGTTCCGGGGTTTGTCACGATCCTGGTGTTTGCGGGGATGTTTAACGACTCGTTTGGGGTGATCAACAACGCGATTCTGTCGTTCTTTGGCATTGGCCCGAAGGCGTGGCTGACCGATCCGTTCTGGACGAAGACCGCGCTGATCATGATGCAAACCTGGCTGGGTTTTCCGTTTGTCTTTGCCATGACCACCGGCGTGCTGCAGGCGATTCCTGACGATCTTTATGAAGCTGCGACCATGGACGGCGCCAGCGCCTTTACCCGCCTGCGGACCATTACGTTACCGCTGGTGCTGTACTCGATCGCGCCGATCATTATCACCCAGTACACCTTCAACTTTAACAACTTCAACATCATTTACCTGTTCAACAACGGCGGTCCAGCGGTCGCCGGTTCGAACGCCGGCGGGACGGACATTCTGGTGTCGTGGATCTACAAACTGACGATGTCGTCTTCGCAATATGCCATTGCGGCGACCATTACTATCCTGCTGTCGATATTTGTCGTCGGCCTGGCACTGTGGCAGTTCCGCGCCACAAAATCCTTCAAAAACGATGACATGGCGTAAGGGAAGCAACATGGCTAAATCACCCAGTATTAAACGCGAAAAGTGGATTCGCCTGTCACTCACCTGGCTGATTGTTATCCTGGTCTCGGTGGTGATTATCTATCCGCTGGTCTGGACCGTCGGCGCGTCGCTGAATGCCGGAAACAGCCTGCTCAGCACCTCGATTATTCCGGAGAACCTGTCATTCCAGCACTATGCCGACCTGTTCAACGGCAATGTGAACTACCTCACCTGGTACTGGAACTCGATGAAAATCAGCTTCATGACCATGGTGCTGACCTTAATCAGCGTCAGTTTTACCGCCTACGCCTTTTCCCGCTTTCGTTTTAAAGGGCGGCAGAATGGACTGATGTTGTTCCTGCTGCTGCAGATGATCCCGCAGTTTTCTGCGCTGATTGCGATCTTCGTGCTCTCGCAGTTGCTGGGACTGATCAACAGCCATCTGGCGCTGGTGCTGATCTACGTTGGCGGCATGATCCCGATGAATACCTGGCTGATGAAGGGCTATCTCGACGCGATCCCGAAAGATCTGGATGAGTCGGCAAGAATGGACGGTGCCAGCAGCTTCCGTATTTTCTTTGAGATCATTATGCCGCTGTCAAAACCGATTCTCGCGGTGGTGGCGCTGTTTTCATTCACCGGTCCGCTGGGCGATTTTATTTTGTCGAGCACCATCCTGCGTACGCCGGACAAATACACGCTGCCGATTGGCCTGTACAACCTGGTGGCGCAAAAAATGGGCGCCAGCTACACCACTTACGCAGCAGGAGCGGTGCTGATTGCCGTTCCGGTCGCGATTCTCTACCTGGCATTACAAAAATACTTTGTTTCCGGCCTGACCTCTGGCAGTACAAAAGGATAACCCCATGAAAAGATTAACACCCGCGTTGCTTGCTGTTTGTCTGGCATGCAGTTTTTCCCCCGCTGCACTGGCCGCCGAGGCGCTGCAAACGCGCGCATTTCGCGCGCTGCCTGCGGATTTTATTAAAGGCGCTGATATCTCTACGCTGCTGGATGCGGAAAAGCACGGGGCAAAGTTTTATAACCACAACAACCAGCAGCAGGATCCGATCGCCATTTTGAAGGCC
The DNA here is from genome assembly GCF_003323835.1 of Klebsiella sp. X13. NCBI lineage: Bacteria > Pseudomonadati > Pseudomonadota > Gammaproteobacteria > Enterobacterales > Enterobacteriaceae > Klebsiella > Klebsiella sp. X13. The sequence continues at coordinate 4,134,822 of NZ_CP030874.1, read as the reverse complement.
GATGGCGTGAACTATGTCCGCCTGCGCCTGTGGGTTGACCCGAAAGATGCGCAGGGTCAGGGCTACGGCGGCGGTGATAACGATCTGGCGGCGACGCTGGCGCTGGCGAAGCGGGCAAAAGCGCAGGGTATGAAGCTGCTGCTGGATTTCCACTACAGCGATTTCTGGACCGACCCGGGTAAACAATTCAAACCGAAAGCCTGGGAAAAAATGGATTATCCGCAGCTGAAAACGACCATTCACGACTACACCCGTGACACCATCGCCCGCTTTAAACAGGAAGGCGTTCTGCCGGATATGGTGCAGATTGGCAATGAGATAAATGGCGGCATGCTGTGGCCGGAAGGCAAAAGCTGGGGGCAGGGCGGCGGTGAATTTGACCGTCTGGCTGGCCTGCTGAATGCGGCAATCGACGGCCTGAAAGAGAATCTGCAGAATGGCGAGCAGGTGAAAATCATGCTTCATCTGGCTGAAGGCACTAAGAACGATACCTTCCGCTGGTGGTTTGATGAAATCAGTAAGCGCAACGTACCGTACGACATCATCGGTCTGTCGATGTACACCTACTGGAACGGCCCGATTAGTGCGCTGAAAGCGAATATGGATGATATCAGCAGGCGCTATAACAAAGATGTGATCGTCGTGGAAGCCGCCTATGCCTATACCCTGGAAAATTGCGATAACGCGGAAAACAGTTTCCAGGCCAAAGAAGAAAAAGAGGGCGGTTATCCGGCCACGGTACAGGGACAATATAATTATATCCACGATTTAATGCAGGCCGTTGCCGATGTTCCCGACCAGCGCGGGAAAGGTATTTTTTATTGGGAACCGACCTGGATCGCCGTGCCGGGAAATACCTGGGCTACACCGGCGGGAATGAAATATATCCACGATGAATGGAAGCAGGGTAATGCCCGGGAAAATCAGGCGCTGTTTGATTGCCAGGGAAAAGTATTACCTTCAGCAAAAGTCTTTAATTAATCGTTAAGTTTTACACTTCAGGATGTTTATTATGAATAAATTTGCGCCTTTGAGTCCGAAGGTCAATGCGCTATTGCATGGCGCTGACTATAACCCGGAACAGTGGGAAAATTATCCCGGTATTATCGATCAAGATATTGCCATGATGCAGCAGGCTAAATGCAATGTCATGTCGGTGGGGATTTTCAGCTGGGCCAAACTTGAACCTCAGGAAGGCGTATTTGAATTTGGTTGGCTGGACAGCATTCTGGATAAGCTGTACGCCGCCGGTATTCACGTATTTCTGGCTACGCCAAGCGGCGCGCGCCCGGCCTGGATGTCGCAGGCCTATCCGCAGGTGCTGCGAGTGGGGCGCGACCGGGTACCGGCGCTGCACGGCGGACGGCATAACCACTGTATGACGTCACCGGTTTATCGGGAGAAGATTTTTAAAATCAACAGCCTGCTCGCGGAACGCTACGCACAGCATCCGGCGGTTCTCGGCTGGCATATTTCCAATGAATATGGCGGAGATTGCCATTGTGAACGCTGTCAGGCGCGGTTCCGCGACTGGCTGAAAGCGCGTTATCAAACGCTGGATAATCTCAATCACGCCTGGTGGAGCACTTTCTGGAGCCATACCTACAGCGACTGGTCGCAGATTGAGTCGCCGGCACCGCAGGGGGAAGTGTCCATTCACGGGCTGAACCTTGACTGGCGTCGCTTTAACACGGCGCAGGTCACGGACTTCTGCCGCCATGAGATTGCCCCGCTGAAGGCGGCGAATGCCGACCTGCCGGTGACCACCAACTTCATGGAGTACTTCTACGATTACGACTACTGGCAGCTGGCGCAGGCGCTGGATTTCATCTCCTGGGATAGCTATCCGATGTGGCATCGCGACAAAGATGAAACCACGCTGGCCTGCTATACCGCGATGTACCATGACATGATGCGCAGTCTGAAGGGCGGCAAGCCGTTCGTGCTGATGGAATCAACGCCGAGCGCCACCAACTGGCAGCCGACCAGTAAGTTGAAAAAACCGGGGATGCATATTCTCTCCTCCATGCAGGCTGTCGCCCACGGGGCAGACTCAGTTCAGTATTTCCAGTGGCGTAAGAGCCGTGGCTCGGTGGAGAAATTCCACGGCGCGGTCATTGACCACGTTGGTCATCTGGATACCCGCGTCGGCCGCGAAGTCAGCCGGCTGGGTGATATGCTCAGTCGTCTGCCTGGCGTGGTGGGCTGTCGCACCGATGCGAAAGTGGCGATTATCTTTGACCAGCAAAACCGCTGGGCGCTGGATGATGCGCAGGGCCCGCGTAATCTCGGGATGGAGTATGAAAATACCGTTAATGAACACTACCGGCCATTCTGGGAGCAGGGTATTGCGGTCGATATCATCGATGCCGATGGCGACCTGAGCGCCTACCAGCTGGTTATCGCCCCGATGCTGTATATGGTTCGCGATGGGTTTGCCGCGCGCGCCGAAGCGTTTGTCGCCGACGGAGGCAATCTGGTGACCACTTACTGGACGGGGATCGTTAATGAGTCCGATCTTTGCCACCTTGGTGGTTTCCCGGGACCGCTGCGCAACCTGCTGGGGATTTGGGCGGAGGAGATTGATTGCCTGAATGACGGCGAGCGCAACCTGGTTCAGGGGCTGGCAGGCAACGAAGGCGGGTTACAGGGGCCGTATCAGGTGCGCCATCTGTGCGAGCTGATTCATGCCGAAAGCGCCCGGCCGCTGGCAACCTATCGTGATGATTTCTACGCCGGCCGCCCGGCGGTGACCGTTAATCATTTCGGCAAGGGGAAGGCCTGGCATGTCGCCTCACGCAACGACCTGGCTTTCCAGCGCGATTTCTTCGCGGTTATCAGCCGGGAGCTGGCCTTACCGCGGGCGATCGAGAGTGAGCTTCCGCCGGGCGTGGTCGCCACGGCCCGCACCGATGGCGAAACGACCTATGTTTTCTTGCAGAACTACAGCGCTCAGCAGCACAGCGTAAGCCTGCCGCAGGGCTATCAGGACAGTCTCTCCGGTGCGGCCATTAGCGCGCCGTTGACCTTAACCGCATGGGACTGCCGTATTCTCAGTCGTAAAGCGTAATCACTGCGTTATCCGAGCCTGCTCCTGCGAGCAGGCTTTTTTTTACCTTGATATTATCAGGAGTGCATGATGGTAAGTTTAAAATCCTTTCTGCATTATTTCGCCCAGCCTCGCCAACCGGTGCCGTTAAGTGATGTTGAAAAGCAACAGCTACAGGATTTAATTCAGGCGTTTGGTGGGGAGGGAAATATTGTTAATGTCGACGCCTGTATTACGCGTTTACGGGTCACGGTGAATAATCTGGCTATCGTCGATTCTCAGGCGCTACAGCAGCAAGGGGCGCTGGGTGTAATTATTATCGGGCAACAGGTGCACGCTATTTTTGGCAAGCAGTCTGATACCTTACGTCAACTATTAGATGAGCATTTTACCAGCCGTAAATAAAATTCATAAATAAAAAGGGATAACTCAATATAGAGTTATCCCCAAAACAAGACAAAGAAAACAATGGCAATAATCATTACCGGAGGGTAATTACGACCTTACAGCTGGAGATAAAAAGCTTCAGATAACAAAAATACGTTTACCACCAGGCTTCGACCTGGACGCCGAAGTTCCACGTATTGCTGGCGGTTTGATCTTCAAACGGTTTACCATTCTCGGAATCATTGAGATAGGAGGCAAAAATACGTAATTCAGGGCGTGACATAAAGTCCGGGCCATCGGCCAGACCCAGCGCAATGGTGTATTTCTCGCCGGCTTGTTTGTAGTCGGTATTGTTTTTATAGCTGTCTTTCTGGTAGAAACCGCCGACTTCGCCAATCAGACGGACATACTCGGTGAACTGATACTGTCCGCGTGCGACCAGAGAGAGTAAACGCGTTTTATTGGTGTAATCGGTGATGTCGTCGGCGGAGCCCCAGGTCAGCACATGGTTAATCGAGAATTTGTCGGTAATCGGAATCAGACCGGTGTTGATCACGCGATAGCCGGTGGCATCGTTGACATAGTTCCACATGTCGTACCAACCGCCGCCCTGGGAGACCATGTTCTGCGCCAGCCCTTTATTTGCATACTGCAGAACCAGCTTGTTGTAGCCGCCCAGCATATCCTGGCTGATTTCGCCGGTCAGCATCACGCCGTTATCGGCATCGTACAGCCCGCCGTAGCTATCCTGTTTTTTGGTGGTGTTGGGCATCGCGTAGTCGATACCAAATTCGGTCCAGGCGCCGGACCACGGTTTCCAGCCCGCATAGCGCAGATCGACATAGTTGATATTGACGTTGCTGTCGCCGTCGACGCGGTAATCGACGTCGTTTGCATCACCGCGGATCCAGGCAAGTGAAACGGCGCCTGGGCCTAAGGTATAGTTTTCGATCCCGGCCCCGGAACCGGAGATGTTCCAGTATTTGGTATCGATGATGTGCAGATCGTGGCGCTGATAGTAGCGCTTGCCGCCCCAAATGACCGCGTTAGGATCGCCGGGGATCAGGCCTTTAATTTGCAGGTTCAGCTGACGCAGGCCAAACTGCGCATCGTCATTGAGGGTGGTTTCGTTATCGTTAGAACCGTCAGAGACCATGCTGACCATGCTATCGAGATAGAAGCTGACGTCATCCTTCTTATACACCTCAGAACCCAACTCCAGCTCGCCATAGGTATCAGATTCGTTACCCAGACGACCAATTTTGTTTTTTTGCCATTCGGCCAGACTGCCATCCCCGGAGACCCCAACCCCGGCACGCATATAACCATGAAAATCGATTCCAGGAACAGAGGCGGAAGCCGCGAGCACGGATGGTGAAATCAGCGCGGCGGCCAACGCAACAGAGACTGTGCGCAGCGTAGTGTTCATGTCTATCCTCTTATTGTTTTGTATTACGTTCACATTAACGGTGTCATGAAATGCCTAAACGTAACTTCAGGCAATTTAATGATCGTAATAGTGTGATTAAGTGCAAATAAAATGGCGTAATTTGTTACGGTCAGTGAGTCCATTCACAATTTGATGTATTGTGAGCGTAATACTTTTATTGTCATTTTTTAGCATGGGAACGTTGCAGGGCGCGTTTTTTTAAATGGCCCCTGTTACAATCCAGGGATAACAACATAAGGAACCGGACCATGAAGTCGAAAAGCGCAACCTTAGAAGATGTCGCGCGTCATGCAGGCGTCTCCTATCAGACCGTGTCCAGGGTGCTCAATAAATCTGCTAATGTATCCGAGGCCACGCGTCGTAAGGTGGAGAAATCCATTGAGCTATTGCGGTATGTCCCTAACCGCCTGGCTCAACAGCTGGTGGGCAAGCAAAGTCGGACCGTCGGTCTGGTGACAATTTCACTGTCGTTGCACGCGCCTTCTCAAGTTGCCGCAGCGGTAAAACGCTATGCGAATGTGGAAGGTTATCAGGTGCTCATTTCTATGATTGATGAGAGCGTCAATCAAAGTATTCAGGAATCCATCAATGAGCTGAAGTCCCAGCTGGTTGATAAGGTGATCATCAACGTGCCTCTGGAGACCGAACAAGCCCAGAAAATCGCGGCTGACAATGATGATATCCTTTGTCTCTTCCTCGACGTCGATCCCTATAGCTCCGTGTTTAACGTTTCGTTTAACCCGGCTGACGGCACCCGCGCGAGCGTCAAATATCTGTATGAAATGGGTCATCGGGATATTGCGCTGCTGGCCGGGCCGGAAAGCTCCGTCTCGGCAAAATTGCGTCTGAAGAGCTGGATAGAGACGCTGGCTGGCTATGGGCTACAGCCGGTGACGGTGATTCGCGGGAACTGGGACGCGCAGAGCGGCTATGCGGGCGCGCTGCAGATGTTGCGTGAGACGCCGAAATTTACGGCGGTGCTGGTGGGGAATGACCAGATGGCGCTGGGGGTACTGAGCGCATTTCATCAGCATCAGGTGCCGATTCCCGGTGAGAAGTCGGTGATTGGCTATGATGATACGTATGAAAGCTCATTCTTCTATCCGGCGCTGACCACCGTGTCGCTGGATCTGGATTTGCAGGGTAAAGAGGCCGTACGCCGTATTCTTGCTAGCGGCGATGGCGAAACGTCGCATACCTCTTCAATCCTGCCTGCCCGGCTGGTCGTGCGTCATTCTACCGGGCCAAAAACGGAGCAGGGTAAAGACCTACAGGCCATTGCAGAACAGCTGCGTGCGCTTGCACATCAACTGAATCCTTAATCTCTCACGGGCGGTTCGCGCCGCTCGATTTTACATCCCTGAGCTTCTCATGGTTGATCTTTGTCTTTTTGCGGCGTAACCTTATTGTTATGTTATAACATATCTGTTGAGGTTATCATGAAAGACAATATCCATCCGCATTACCGTACCGTTGTGTTCCATGACACCAGCGTGAATGAATATTTTAAAGTGGGATCGACAATCAAGACCGAGCGCGTAATTGAACTGGATGGGGAGACCTATCCTTATGTCACCCTCGATGTGTCGTCCAAATCGCACCCGTATTACACCGGTAAGCAGAAAGCCCTCAACAGCGAAGGCAGCACTGCACGTTTCCGCCAGCGTTTCGGCGGCTTTATTGATGCTAAAAGGAACTAAGGATGCAGGTACTCAACTCGTTGCGCAGTGCGAAACAGCGCCACCCCGATTGTCAGATTGTGAAACGCAAAGGGCGGCTGTACGTTATCTGCAAAAGCAATCCTCGTTTTAAAGCCGTGCAGGGACGTAAGAAGAGACGCTAATCTCCTGATGTACGGAAGCTCTCCAGCGTGGCGCGCTGCTGACCATCGGGGCTAAAGTTTCCGCTGGCCAGCCATCGCTGCATCGCTTTATCTATCAGTGGCCACTCGCTGTCGATTATCGAAAACCAGTCGGTATCGCGGTTGTGGCCCTTTATCACTAACGCCTGGCGAAAACGTCCCTCAAAGTGAAACCCCAATCGTTGCGCCGCCCGGCGCGAGGGTTCGTTCAGGCTATTACATTTCCACTCATAGCGGCGATAGCCGAGCGTATCGAAGACGTAGCGCATCAGAAGCCACTGGGCTTCCGTCGCCATTGCGGTCCGACTGAGCAGCGGCGAGAAGTGCACGTGTCCGACTTCGATCACGCCATTTTGGGCATCAATACGCATCAGCGCCAGGGAGCCGACGGGCTGTCGGGTGCGTTCATCCACGACGGCGAAATGGAGAGGATCGCTGAGCTTTTCCACGCTGGTTATCCAGGCGCTGAACGTCTCTACGCAGTTGTCCGGTTCGCGCAATAACCACGTCCAGCTTCGGGTATCCGGGGCCAGCTGATGTGCGGCAAAGAGCGCGCTGGCGTGAGCGGCAGTCAGCGGCTCCAGGCGGCAATAACGTCCCTGGAGAATTTGACGTTGCGGAAACGGGCGCGGCTGCCAGTCGGGCAGGGCCTGGCCAACGGGTTGTCCGAACGAATTATGTTGCTGCATGGGGGGCTCCTTATCTGCGGGGGAATAGCGTGAGACTAAAGTTTTACTGGTTCCATAAAAAGATCCATCAGAGTATGTTTTGATGGTGCCACGAGGAGCCGAGATGAATATTCCTGATGATGCCTTCTTCACCCTACTGGAACACACCTTGTCCCGGCGAGGTCATGAAACCCTTCAGCGCACGCTGTATCGTGCGCTGCGCGAGGCGATTTTACAGGGAGCGCTGGCAGGCGGTAGTCGGCTGCCGGGTTCACGTGCTATCGCGACGCGGCTCAATTTGTCGCGTAATACGATTAACGGGGCGCTGGAGCAGCTGACCATGGAAGGCTACCTGCAGCGCAGCCGCCAGGGGACGTATGTGGCGACGCTGACCGCCTCCGGTGAGCGGGAAGGGCTACCGCTGACCATTGCGTTGCCGGAGCGGCTGATCGCGCTACCTCCCGGCACCCGTCGCGATTCGCCGACGCTGATATTTACTCCCGGCACGCCGGCGATTAACTATTTTCCTTTACCGCTCTGGCGGCGGCTGCTCGACAAGGTGCTGCGTGATGAGGGCAGCGCGCTGCTGGGTTACGGAGAGGCGGCAGGGGAACCCGCGCTGCGGGAAGCGATTGTCCGTCATCTGGCGCTATCTCGCGGGATCCGCTGCGACGCCCGGCAAATCGTGATTACCGAAGGCGCGCTCGAAGGCGTCAACCTCTGTACCCATCTGCTGAGCGAAGCGGGTGACACCGCATGGGTTGAAGAGCCGGGATATCCCGGCGCGAAGAGCGTATTTATGAAGGCCGGGTTACAGGTAAAAGGGATGCCGGTAGACAGTGAAGGGATGTGTCCGGACATGGACGAGAACCTGCCGCCGCGGCTGATTTTTACCTCGCCTTCGCATCAATATCCCTGTGGCGCGGTGATGAGCGCAGGCAGGCGTCTGGCGCTGCTGGAATATGCCCGCCAGCATGATGCATGGATTGTTGAAGATGATTACGACAGCGAGTTTCGCTATAGCGGGGAACCTGTTCCGGCCATGTCAGGGATGATGAAACAGGCGCCGGTGGTCTATATCGGCACCTTCAGCAAGACGTTGTTTCCGGCGCTGCGCATTGGTTTCGTGGTGATGCCTCCCGCCCTGGCGCAAGCCGCTCAGGGATTCGTGGGATCGCTGCTGCGCGGTGGTCACCGGGCTGAACAGCGAGCGCTGGCGTTGTTTATCGAAGAGGGGCATTACGCGCGTCATCTGGCGGCGATGCGGCGCTTGTATCGCCGGCGACAGCAGCAGCTCCGTGAGGTGCTGGCAGCGGAGCTGACGCAACCTTTTGCTCTTCTCGGTGGCGAGGGCGGACTGCACCTGGCGGTAGCCATTGACGGGATAGACGATGGAGCGGTGGTGGAACAGGCGCGGCTGTATCAACAAGCACCGGCGGCATTAAGCCGGTTTTACCTTGATACACAACGCGCGCGAAGCGGGCTGGTGCTGGGATATGGCAATACGTCCGCCTCGCATTTTGGCCCTGCGGTGCGGACGTTGAATCGTCTTATTGAGCGGTATCGACGCGGGTGAGGCTGAAGATATCGTAGAACGAGAGTTCACCTTTCGTCGCCACCATTTTTTGTAGCTGGGTTTTCTGCTCGCCGGCCACCCGGGGTGACTGCATAATGCGTTCGATCAGCTGCTGAGGGACATATCGCGTGTTGTACCACTCCCCGTTGTAGCAAACGCGAAAATCCAGGACATCGATATCTTCGTAGCGGTAGCGCGGGTAGACGTCAAAAAAGAAGAAGCCGTTTAACAGGGCGAACAGAACCACCAGTAGCCAAACTGAATCGGCCAGCGTTTCCGATGTCAGCATGACCACGAACGTCGCGAGGAACGCGGCGTACATTGCGACGAACAGCCACGGATGATTGCGAATAAAACTGATACTAAAGCGCGGACGGTTGTCGCGCTTCTCTTTCACATTGAGCTCATCAATCGTGTTTGTCAGCAGTTGCTGTATTTCTGTCATCTTGGTCCCCGAATTCTGCTAAGGCTCAGCCTGAAGGCTATTTTATGTTGCGGGAATCTCTCGGGAAAGTAACAGATCAGTTGCAGAAAAGCATAACAGTTACGCTTTTTCCGCTGTCAGCATCTTAATGATTTGCGCCGGGTTGCCGCCGACCACGGCATTGGCCGGAACATCTTTCACGACCACGGCACCGGATGCAATGACGGCATTATCGCCGATAGTAATCCCGGGATTAATGACCGCCCGACCGCCAATCCACACATTATGGCCGATAGTAACGGGTTTACCGTACTCTTTACCGCTGTTGCGTTCGGCGGCATCTAAGGGATGCGTGGCGGTATAGATGTGGACGCCGGGCGCCAGCATACAATTATCACCGATGTGAATCGGACAGACATCAAGCATCACACAATCAAAGTTTGCGTAGAAATTGGTGCCGAGGAAAATATTGTAACCATAATCACAGCGGAAAGTGGGTTCAATATAAGCATCGCTTGCCCGGCCAAACAGTTCAGTCAGACATATTTTCCGCCATTCCCGCTCGTCCGGAGCCGAATGGTTGTAGCGATGCAGCAATTGCCTGGCGCGCAGGCGGTCTGCCCGTAGCGTGGCATCACCAGCCTGATACAGTTCACCGGCGATCATTTTACGTTTCTCTTCACTCATGATGCTTTCCTGATTAAGGTAGGTAGGCGTCACAGTATAAAAAAGAAACCGGTTTCATGAGCGCGCTTTAGTGACTTATGCGAGTAATATCACAATTATACCCAGAGTAGGGGAGGACCCGGTTAACCGTCTGACTGAGATGTGAAATGAATTAGCGAATGAACTTCCACACCGATGTCGGGATTTTGTCGTAGAGCTTATTCATGGTCAATTCAGCAAGACGGTGGTCGGCCGCTGAGTAAAATACAGCCAGTTCGTTATCTGAAAGTTCATATTTGTTTTTTTCAATTACGCGTTCCAGCGTATCAATTGTCTGACAGCGACGTAAGCGCATCAAATAGTCTGTTTTGGTTAATGGTTCACCAGACATAACTTCACCTTTTGATTGTAATAATACTAACAAGAAAGACTTGCCGGATTTTCCCGACTGGCGTTGACAAAACATCGGAATAACCGATTTCCCGATTTGCGCCATTTCTGTAGATCGGCCGTGTTAATGCCATAACTGCTGAACAACATAAAAGTGTCATCCAGGTATTCGTCCAGCTGAGCGATCAGTTTATTATCCTCAGCATACTTAATTTTATAATTAAGCGCGAACGTGGCTATGTGTTCGATCAATTCATTAAGTTGAAGATTAATAGCCGACGTTGGATCATTCACCCACCCGTGGTTACTCTCTTCCAGGTTTGCAAGGCAGTCATGATACAGGGTTTCGCAAAGAAATCGAAGCTGCGCGATATCATGTCTTTTTGGCGAGTATTCGTCCATAACGCATCCCCTTTTTAGTGGTTTAAACGACGACTAACAAGCACCGTTGTGGGATGAACACGACTAACAGACCTGACACATACATTGTAATCCTGTTGTTTTAACTATAATCCACTCTTAAAAAGATTTCACCGTGCTATTACGAAAAATTACAATTATCGCCGTTAATTTATCTTAAAAATATCTGAACTTATTATGCCACGGCAATCAATGTGGTGATTCTGCGAAAGCAAAGCTTATGGATCATTGATTTAGCAGGCACTTTTCTTTGGCACCAGTTCTCACCCCCCAGATAACACTGGGTTAAGAATATTCTTAGTTAAGATAAGGGTAAAGCGGCAAAAGAATAATCTGATAAAAACAAAGTAAAAGCTTATCGCCGGAAATTGTATATCAGGATACAAAGTAAACCGTAGCAATGCGTGCGTTTCAATATACGCTATCCGAAAAATTTCCTCAACGAATCCCGAAGCGAGCGGGGGCGCAGGCGAAAAAAAGGGCCGCTGATGCGGCCCTCAGTGGAGAGATTAATGATGCTCAGTCGGATGGCTGTGCTCAATGTCTTCCGATTTCTTGCTGAAGCGGCGGCGAACCACCACAAAGAAGACCGGAACAAAGAAGATAGCCAGAACCGTTGCCGTCACCATCCCGCCCATTACGCCGGTACCTACGGCGTTCTGTGCGCCGGAACCTGCGCCGGAGCTAATGACCAGCGGCATAACCCCGAGGATAAACGCCAGTGAGGTCATCAGGATTGGACGCAGACGCATACGTACCGCTTCCAGGGTCGCTTCAATCAGACCCTTGCCTTCTTTATCCATCAGATCTTTGGCGAATTCTACGATAAGTATCGCGTTCTTCGCCGACAGACCAATGGTGGTCAGCAGGCCTACCTGGAAGTAAACGTCGTTCGTCAGACCACGGAACGTTGCCGCCAGCAGTGCACCGATAACCCCCAGTGGGACAACCAGCATAACGGAGAACGGTATCGACCAGCTTTCATACAGCGCCGCCAGACACAGGAATACCACGATCAGCGAGATGGCATACAGCGCCGGCGCCTGGTTACCGGACAGACGTTCCTGATAGGACATACCGGTCCAGTCATAACCAATACCCGAAGGCAGTTTTTTGGCCAGCTCTTCCATCATCGTCATCGCTTCACCGGTACTTCTGCCCGGAGCCGCCTGACCGAGGATTTCCATCGACGGCAGACCGTTATAGCGTTCCAGACGCGGTGAACCATACTCCCAGTGTGAGGTGGAGAAGGCTGAGAACGGCACCATCTGTCCATCGCTACCGCGAACGTACCAGTTGCCAATATCTTCCGGCAGCATACGGTATTTCGCTTCGGACATGACGTACACTTTCTTCACGCGACCGCGGTCGATGAAGTCATTGACGTAGCTACCGCCCCAGGCTGCGCCCAGCGTGGTATTGATGTCGCTGATAGAAACGCCCAACGCCTGCGCTTTCTCCTGGTCAATATCCACCTTGAACTGCGGCGTATCTTCCAGGCCGTTAGGACGAACGCCGACCAGCAGGTCAGGGTGCTTCGCCACTTCACCAAACAGCTGGTTACGTGCCTGAGTCAGTTTTTCGTGACCTAAGCCGCCCTGGTCGATCAGCTGGAAGTCAAAGCCGGTTGCGGTACCCAGTTCGACGATAGCCGGCAGGTTAAAGGCGAAGACCATCGCGTCTTTAATCTGCGAGAAACGGGCCATCGCACGACCGGTAATCGCTTCAACCTTGTTCTCGCTGCCCGGACGTTCGCTCCAGTCTTTCAGTGAAACGAACGCAATACCGGTGTTCTGACCACGACCCGCGAAGCCAAAGCCGTTAACGGCGAACACAGATTCGACGTTGGCTTTCTCTTTCGTGAGGTAGTAGTCCGTCATCTCATCCAGCACTTTCTGCGTACGTTCCTGCGTAGCGCCGGCAGGAAGCTGCGCCATGCTCAGGAATACGCCCTGATCTTCATCTGGCAGGAACGAGCTCGGCAGACGGACGAACAGCCAGGCCATTCCGACGACGATAATCAGATACAGCACCAGGTAACGACCGGTACTGCGCAGAATGTTACCTACGCTATCGGTGTAATGGTGCGTGCTCTTATCGAACATGCGGTTAAACCAGCCAAAGAAGCCTTTGTGCTCGCCATGACCGCCTTTAGCGATAGGTTTCAGCATCGTGGCGCACAGCGCCGGGGTCAGGATTAATGCAACCAGCACCGACAGCGCCATCGCCGAAACGATGGTGATGGAGAACTGACGATAAATCGCACCCGTTGAACCACCGAAGAAGGCCATCGGGATAAATACCGCAGAAAGCACCATCGCGATACCGACCAGTGCGCCCTGAATCTGGCCCATGGATTTACGGGTTGCTTCCTTCGGCGGCAGGCCTTCTTCCGCCATGACACGCTCGACGTTTTCCACCACCACGATGGCGTCATCGACGAGCAGACCTATCGCAAGCACCATACCAAACATGGTCAGGGTGTTTATCGAGAAGCCAAAAATGGCCAGGATGGCGAAAGTACCCAGCAAGACGACCGGTACCGCGATGGTTGGAATCAACGTGGCGCGGAAGTTCTGCAGGAACAGATACATAACCAGGAAGACCAGGATGATCGCTTCGACCAGCGTTTTAACCACTTCATGAATCGAGATTTTCACGAACGGCGTGGTGTCATACGGGTAAACAATCTTCAGGCCTGACGGGAAGTACGGCTCCATTTTCGCCAGTTCAGCGCGAATGGCGTTGGCGGTATCCAGGGCGTTGGCGCCGGTCGCCAGTTTGATACCCAGACCGGAAGCCGGCTGGTTATTAAACTTCGCGACGATGTCATAGTTTTCACCGCCAAGCTCAACTTTCGCTACGTCACGCAGACGAACCTGCGAACCGTCCTGGTTCACTTTCAGCAGAATATTGCTGAATTCGTCAGCGGATTTCAGACGGGTCTGCGCGATGATAGAGGCGTTCAGCTGCTGGCCTTTCACCGGCGGCGTACCGCCTAACTGACCGGCTGCTACCTGGGCGTTCTGGGCTTTAATCGCGCTGATCACATCGACCGGCGTCAGCTGGAAGTTGTTCAGTTTGTTCGGATCCATCCAGATACGCATCGCGTACTGGGAACCAAACAGCTGAACGTCACCCACGCCGGACGTACGGCTGATCGCATCTTTCATGTTGGCGCCAACGTAGTCGGAGATATCCTCCTGCGTCATGGTGCCGTTGGTGTTGATAACGCCGACAACCATCAGGAAGCTGCTGGAGGATTTCTCCACGCTCACGCCCTGTTGCTGTACTTCCTGCGGCAGCAGCGGCATGGCGAGCTGCAGTTTGTTCTGCACCTGTACCTGCGCGATGTCCGCATCCGTACCAGACTGGAAGGTCAGGGTGATCTGTACCGTACCGGTTGAGTCACTGTTGGAGGACATGTACATCAGGTTATCGATACCGTTCATGTTCTGTTCGATAACCTGCGTCACGGTATCCTGCACCGTTTTCGCATCAGCACCCGGGTAGGTTGCGGTGATCGAGACCGCCGGCGGCGCAATCGTTGGATATTGCGCAACAGGCAGCTTCAGGATCGCAAGTCCCCCGGCAAGCATGATGATTATGGCGATCACCCATGCGAATATGGGGCGATCGATAAAGAAATTAGGCATGTCTTAACGGCTCCTGTTTAAGTTAAGACTTGGTTTGTTCTGACTGAGCGTTGCTGGCAACTTGCTGTTGATCGTCAGAGGCTACTTCCTGCGCTTTAACCTGCACGCCTGGTTTGACTTTTTGCAGTCCGGTAACAATCACGCGATCGCCGGATTTCACTCCGCTGGTGACCAGCCATTTATCGCCAATCGCCTGCGTTGCAGTAACCTGACGAACTTCGACCTTATCACCTTCACCGACAACCATAACGCTGGCATCACCACGCGGCGTGCGGGTTACGCCCTGCTGTGGAACCAGCAGTGCATCCGGGTTGGTCCCTTCCTGCAGACGAGCGCGGACGAACATCCCTGGTAACAGGGTGTGATCCGGGTTCGGGAAGATAGCGCGTAAAGTGATAGAACCGGTGGTCTGATCAACGGTGACATCAGAAAACTCCAGCGTACCGCCTTGCGGATACTTCAGCCCGTCGTTGGTAACCAGTTCGACTTTGGCTTTGCCGTTTTCTTGTTTCAGCGTTCCGTTTGCCAGCTCTTGTTTCAGACGCAGGAAATCGTTGCTCGACTGGGTCACATCAACATAGATAGGGTCCAGCTGCTGAACGGTGGCCAGCGCAGTAGCCTGACCATTCTGCACCAGTGCGCCTTCGGTCACGGCGGATTTACCAATTCGTCCGCTGATAGGCGAAGTCACTTTGGTATAAGCCAGGTTAATACGCGCCGTTTCCACAGCGGCTTTCGCGGCTACAACGGCGGCGTTGCTCTGCTGAGCGTCGGCGACGGCAGTATCATAATCCTGTTGACTGATGTATTTGGTGCCGAGCAGTTTCTGATAACGTTTAACCGTCAGCTGCGCGATATTGGCCGCGGCCTGTGCTTTGGCTAAATCGCCTTTTGCGCTTTCGTAGCTGGCCTGGTAAGTTGCCGGATCGATCTGATAAAGGGACACGCCAGCCTGGATGTCACTACCTTCCGTAAAGTTACGTTTCAGAATAATGCCACTTACCTGAGGACGGACTTCTGCAATACGGTAGGCGCTGGTGCGGCCCGGTAGCTCGGTGGTGATTTGCAGAGGTGCGGATTTGAGCGTCACAATACCGACTTCCGGCATATGCTGGGCTCCTTGCTGAGCCGGTTTGTCGTCACATCCTGTTAGCGCTAAGCTGCCTGAGAGCATCAGAACGACCGCCAGAGGCGTTAACCCTCTGTTTTTGTTCATATGTAAACCTCGAGTGTCCAATTTCAAATTGTTCAGTGGCTCAAACGACCACAAACCCACTACTGTGTTTCTATTATGGTCATGCTATGGTACATACATTCATAAATGTATGTAAACGTAACCTCTGTAAACTCATCGACCTATGGCACGAAAAACCAAACAACAGGCACTTGAAACCCGGCAACACATTCTGGATGTTGCTCTGCGTTTGTTTTCGCAGCAAGGCGTATCATCTACCTCGTTGGCAGCAATTGCAAAAGCTGCCGGGGTAACGAGGGGGGCTATCTACTGGCATTTCAAGAATAAATCAGATTTATTTAATGAAATATGGGTGTTGTCGGACGCAAGTATTAGCGATCTTGAAGTTGAGTATCGGGCAAAATTCCCCAACGATCCACTGTCAGTTGTCAGGGGGATCTTAGTCCATGTTCTTGAAGCCACCGTGACAGAAGAGCGGCGGCGGCTGATGATGGAAATTATCTTCCATAAATGTGAGTTTGTCGGTGAGATGGCGGTGGTGCAGAAAGCCCAGCGCAGCTTATGTCTTGAGAGCTATGAACGTATCGAACACACGCTAAAAGAGTGCATTGCGGCCAACATGCTGCCGGCCAATTTGTTAACCCGCCGGGCGGCGGTTTTAATGCGCAGCTACCTCTCCGGGCTGATGGAAAACTGGCTCTTTGCACCGGACTCCTTCGATCTTGAAAAAGAAGCGCGCGACTATGTTGCCATTCTTCTTGAAATGTATCAGTTTTGCCCTACGCTCCGGGCTCCCTCGGAAGCTAAGAATTAACGTACTGGCAAAATAAAAAAGGTGAGTATTTGCTGATGGTCGCGGCTATTCGTGCGATTGCAGAAGTGCTATTCTGCGGGCTGCGACGACCCCCGGTATTCTCCGGCTATTGCAACCACTCATGTTAACACTATGCTGCATACTATCCGTTGGCGAAATGCCACTTCCGCTTTTGTAATTGTACTGTTGTTATTTGTCGGCTGTCTTAGCATTAATCAGGCTCTGGCTGCCGATGTCCCTGACCGATCTGATATTCAGAATCAACTCAATACGCTAAATAAGCAAAAGGAACTGACGCCACAGGATAAGCTGGTTCAGCAAGACCTGGTGCAGACCCTGGAAGCACTCGATAAAATCGAGCGGATTAAGTCGGAAACGACTCAGCTGCGGCAACAGGTTGAGCAGGCGCCAGCGA
Source organism: Klebsiella sp. X13 (assembly GCF_003323835.1). NCBI lineage: Bacteria > Pseudomonadati > Pseudomonadota > Gammaproteobacteria > Enterobacterales > Enterobacteriaceae > Klebsiella > Klebsiella sp. X13. The sequence goes on along the minus strand of NZ_CP030874.1, from coordinate 4,117,851 downwards.
AGATGCGTCAGGCGGTCGATAGCCTCAACGCCTTAAGCGAGGTGCCTGATGATGAGGCGACGCGGAAAACGCTCAGCACGCTCTCTTTGCGGCAGCTGGAATCTCGTCTCTCCCAGACGCTGGACGATCTGCAAACCGCGCAAAACGATCTGGCGACCTACAACAGTCAGCTGGTCTCCCTGCAAACCCAGCCGGAACGCGTGCAAAATGCGATGTACGCGGCTTCCCAGCAGCTACAGCAGATACGCAACCGTCTGAACGGCACCACCACCACGGGCGACGAAGCCCTGCGCCCGAGCCAGCAGGGATTGCTGCTGGCGCAGCAGGCGCTGCTTAACGCGCAAATTGAGCAGCAGCGTAAGAGCCTCGAAGGTAACACCGTGTTGCAGGATACGCTGCAAAAGCAACGTGATTACGTCAGCGCCAACAGTAATCGTCTCGAACATCAGCTGCAGCTGCTGCAGGAAGCGGTTAACAGCAAACGCCTGACGCTAACGGAAAAAACCGCTCAGGAAGCGGTCACGCCGGATGAGACGGCGCGTATCCAGTCCAACCCGCTGGTCAAACAAGAGCTGGATATTAACCATCAGCTGAGTCAGAAGCTCATCGCGGCGACTGAGAACGGCAACCAGCTGGTGCAGCGCAACATTAAAGTGAAAAACTGGCTCGATCGGGCGCTGCAATCTGAACGTGATATCAAAGAGCAGATTTCAGTCCTCAAAGGGAGCCTGTTACTGTCGCGCATCCTATACCAGCAGCAGCAGACGCTCCCGTCGGCGGACGAGCTGGAAGATATGACCAACCGTATTGCCGATCTGCGTCTTGAACAGTTTGAGGTCAACCAGCAGCGTGATGCGTTGTTCCAGAGCGATGCGTTCGTCGCCAAACTGGAAGAAGGGCACAGCAATGAAGTGACCCCTGACGTACATAATGCTCTGCTGGACGTCGTGGATATGCGCCGCGAACTGCTCGATCAGTTTAACAAGCAGCTCGGCAATCAGCTGATGATGGCCATTAACCTGCAGATCAACCAGCAGCAGTTAATGAGCGTCTCAAGCAATCTGAAAGCCATCCTGACCCAGCAGATTTTCTGGGTGAATAGCAACAAACCGATGGACTGGGACTGGATTAAATCCTTCCCGGAAGCGTTGAAAGGGCAGTTTAAGGCGATGAAAATCACCGTAAACTGGGAGAAAGCGTGGCCGGCGGTGTTTGTTGCCTTCCTTGCCGGTCTGCCGCTGCTGCTGATTGCTGGCCTGATCCGCTGGCGCCTGCAGTGGTTGCGTAATTACCAGGCCCGGCTGGCCTCGCAGGTCGGTCAGCTGCGTAACGACACGCAGCTCCATACGCCCAAAGCGATTCTGATCGACCTGATCCGCGCACTGCCTGTCGTACTGCTGATTCTGGCGGTAGGTTTGATTCTGCTGACGATGCAGCTGAACATCAGCGAACTGCTGTGGGCATACAGTAAAAAACTGGCGCTGTTCTGGCTGGTGTTTGGCCTGTGCTGGAAGGTGCTGGAAAAAGACGGCGTGGCGGTAAGCCACTTTAATATGCCACCGCAGCTGACCAGCCACTGGCGTCGGCAAATTGTGCGCGTCAGTCTTGCGCTGCTGCCGCTGAATTTCTGGTCGGTGGTCTCTGAACTGTCGCCGCTGAATTTGATGGATGATGTGCTGGGGCAGTTCGTTATCTTCCTCAATCTGCTGCTGATCGCGGTACTGGTGTGGCCGATGTGTCGCGAGAGCTGGCGTGATAAAGAGTCGCACAGCCTGCGTCTTCTTACCGTCACCGTACTCTCGATTGTGCCTGTCGCGCTGATGGTGCTGACGGCTACCGGCTACTTCTATACCACCCTGCGTCTGGCCGGCCGCTGGATTGAAACCGTCTACCTGGTGATGCTGTGGAATCTGCTGTACCAGACCGTTTTGCGCGGCCTGAGCGTTGCCGCACGGCGTATCGCCTGGCGGCGTGCGCTGGCCCGTCGCCAGCATATGGTCAAAGAGGGGGCTGAAGGGGCTGAACCGCAGGAAGAGCCGACCATCGCCCTGGAGCAGGTCAACCAACAAACGCTGCGCATTACCATGCTGGTGATGGTCGCCTTGTTTGGCGTTGTGTTCTGGGCGATTTGGTCCGATCTCATCACCGTCTTCGCCTATCTCGACAGTATCACCTTGTGGCACTACAACGGCACCGAAGCTGGAGCCAGCGTAGTAAGAAGCGTGACGATGGGAAGCCTGCTGTTTGCGATTGTCGCCTCCATGGTCGCCTGGGCGTTGATCCGCAACCTACCGGGGCTGCTGGAAGTGCTGATCCTCTCTCGGCTCAACATGCGCCAGGGGACGTCCTACGCCATTACCTCGATCCTCAACTACGCGATTATCGCGATCGGTGCGATGACGGTATTTGGCGCGCTGGGCGTCTCGTGGGACAAGCTGCAGTGGCTGGCGGCCGCATTGTCGGTGGGTCTGGGCTTTGGCCTGCAGGAGATTTTCGGGAACTTCGTTTCCGGCCTGATTATCCTCTTCGAACGCCCGGTGCGCATCGGCGATACGGTGACGATCGGGACCTTCTCCGGTACCGTCAGCAAGATCCGCATTCGTGCCACCACCATTACCGACTTTGACCGTAAAGAGGTGATCATCCCGAACAAAGCGTTTGTGACCGAGCGTTTGATCAACTGGTCGCTGTCCGACACCGTGACCCGCGTGGTGATCCGCATCGGCGTGGCATACGGTTCCGATCTGGATAAGGTCAAGGAGGTTCTGCTGCAGGCGGCACATGAGCATCCGAAAGTGATGCAGGAGCCTGCGCCGTCGGTCTTCTTCACCACCTTCGGCGCCAGCACGCTGGATCATGAGCTGCGTTTATATGTGCGCGAACTGCGCGATCGCAGCTATACCGTCGATGAACTGAACCGGGCGATCGATCGCCTGTGCCGTGAAAACGACATCAACATCGCCTTCAACCAGCTGGAAGTCCATCTGCGTAACGAAAAAGGGGATGAAGTGACGGAGCTCAAACGTGAGGTCAAAGGAGACGATCCGTCTCCGGCTATTGGATAAGACTCAGCAGGGGCGGCCAGTGCGCCGCCCCGTTTCCGACGGGCCGTCGGTTAGCGTGTATCCGCTTCATCTGACGTCTGCCCGCTGCGGTTGAGTTTGTTTTCATAGTCACGTTTAATGATCTCCAGCGCCCCGAGGACGGTTTGCGCTGACACCTGGTTCTCTTCCAGCAGCATAATCAAATCAACGGCCAGTTTGACCTCATCCGGGGCGTTTTCCAGCGACATAGTGACTCCTTTTGTTAGCGCGTTAAGCGTGCCAGCACGCCCTCTATTTTTTCCAGCGCATCGCGACAGCGTGCTAAACGTCCGGCGCAGGCCTCGACCTCTTTCGCCAGCCGCTGCTGTTCCTCAAGCGTCGTCGCCAGCGCCAGCTGGCGCTGGCGATCGTTTCGCATCGCCAGCAGTCGTCGTTCGTACTCCTGATGCTGAAGTCGCCGCCGCTGCCAGCGGTTTATTGCGGGGGAGGCGCTGTCCCAACTACGCAGCGACCAGGTCGCCGCCTCCCGGCTGAGGGCGGCGATTTGCGCGACCAGCCGCTCCGCCAGCCAGGCGACCTGCGGAAGCTGCTGCTGTTCAACGGCCTGCCGCAGTTCAGTAAAGTGCTGCTGCGCCTCCTCGAGACAGTCCTGCATCAGGGTGCTACGAGTACGGAACAGCTGGCGATCGAAGCGGGCGCTGAGCGTGGCATGATGCGCCAGCGGCGCAACCTGCGCGGCCAGCTGGGCCAACTGATTTTCCAGCATTTGTAAAAGCCGCGTTGTTTTCAAATAACTCCTCCCTGGTCTGATAGGCAACTGTGCTACAGTAGCCATATCTGCTTGATAACGATTCGCATTATGCCACGTATCATTTTAATCATCATAGGCTGGCTGGCGGTAGCGCTGGGGACGCTGGGCGTCTTTTTGCCTTTATTGCCGACCACCCCGTTTATTCTGCTGGCGGCCTGGTGTTTTGCCCGTTCTTCACCGCGTTTTCACCACTGGCTGCTGTATCGTTCCTGGTTCGGCGGCTATCTTCGTCACTGGCAGCAATATCGTGCGATGCCGCCCGGCGCCAAGCCGCGGGCGATTGTGATGATTCTGCTGACCTTCGCCGTGTCGCTGTGGCTGGTTAAGCTTACGTGGGTTCGCATCATGCTGCTGGTGATTCTGGCCTGTCTGTTGATATTTATGTGGCGTATTCCGGTTGTTGACGCGACGCAACAAAAGCACTGATGCGCCATAATGAGTGTTGCAATTGTCGCTTACAGACAGTAAATTCGAGCGTTTTCGAGCGCGGGTACGCCTGGTCAAAGGTTAATCAAATGTTTCTTTGACCCGTTTGGCCTGCCCGTGAGTAACACCGTTTTTATCAGGCATAAACTTATGACCGCAACTGCACAGCAGCTTGAATATCTAAAGAACAGCATCCAAAGCATTCAGGACTATCCGAAACCGGGTATTCTTTTCCGCGATGTCACCAGCATGCTCGAAGACCCGAAAGCCTATGCGTTGAGCATTGAGCTGCTGACCGAGCGTTATAAAAACGCCGGCATCACTAAAGTGGTGGGCACCGAGGCGCGTGGTTTTCTGTTTGGCGCACCGGTTGCGCTGGCGCTGGGCGTGGGTTTTGTGCCGGTACGTAAACCGCGCAAGCTCCCGCGTGAAACCATTGCCGAGAGCTACGAGCTGGAATACGGTACCGATCAGCTGGAAATTCATGTCGATGCGATCAAAGAAGGCGATAAAGTTCTCGTCGTTGACGATCTGCTGGCGACCGGCGGCACCATCGATGCAACCGTGAAGCTGATTCGCCGTCTGGGCGGCGAAGTGCACGATGCCGCCTTTGTGATCAATCTGTTTGATCTGGGCGGCGAGCAGCGTCTGGAAAAACTGGGAATCAACTGCTTTAGCCTGGTCCCTTTCCCGGGTCACTAAGCAAATCCCTCCACATAGCCTCGCTGATTGAGCGGGGCTGTGATAGCATGACCCCTCGTGATTTCACCTTCCAGCGTTTCAGAGCCAGCCCATGAGTTATCAGGTCTTAGCCCGTAAATGGCGCCCACAAACCTTTGCTGACGTCGTCGGCCAGGAACATGTGCTGACCGCACTGGCGAACGGCTTATCGTTAGGGCGCATTCATCACGCTTATCTCTTTTCCGGCACCCGCGGCGTGGGGAAAACCTCCATCGCACGTTTGCTCGCAAAAGGGTTGAACTGTGAAACCGGTATTACCGCCACGCCGTGCGGCGTGTGTGATAACTGCCGCGAAATAGAGCAGGGGCGCTTTGTCGATCTGATTGAGATTGATGCCGCTTCCCGTACCAAAGTCGAAGACACCCGCGACCTGCTGGACAACGTCCAGTACGCGCCGGCCCGTGGCCGCTTTAAGGTCTATCTGATCGATGAAGTCCACATGCTGTCACGCCATAGCTTCAACGCGTTGTTAAAAACGCTGGAGGAGCCGCCTGCGCACGTCAAATTCCTGCTGGCGACCACCGATCCGCAGAAGCTGCCGGTGACGATCCTGTCGCGCTGTCTGCAGTTCCATCTCAAGGCGCTGGATGTCGAACAGATCCGCCATCAGCTTGAGCATATTCTCGGCGAAGAGCAGATTACCTTTGAATCCCGCGCGCTGCAGCTGCTGTCGCGCGCGGCGGACGGCAGCCTGCGCGATGCCTTAAGCCTGACCGATCAGGCGATTGCCAGCGGCGATGGTCGTTTGACGGCGGAGTCGGTCAGTACCATGCTCGGCACGCTCGACGACGATCAGGCGCTGTCATTGATTGAGGCGCTGGTGGCAGCCGATGGCGAACGCGTCATGGCGGGCGTTAACGAAGCGGCCTCCCGCGGCGTTGAGTGGGAAGCGCTGCTGGTTGAAATGCAGAGTCTGCTGCACCGGATTGCGATGGTCCAGCTCTCTCCTTCGGCGCTGGGCGCCGATATGGCCGCGGTAGAGCTGCGTATGCGTGAACTTGCGCGCACCGTGCCGCCCACCGATATACAATTGTACTATCAGACGCTCCTGATTGGCCGCAAAGAGCTGCCGTATGCGCCGGATCGGCGCATGGGTGTGGAAATGACGCTGCTGCGTGCGCTGGCATTCCATCCGCAAGCGCCGCTGCCGGAACCGGAGGTGAAGCCGCAACCGGCAACGCTGGCCGCGCCTGTACAGGCGGCGCCGGTATCCGCTTCGCCGGTGCCGCCGCCGCAGAATCTGCCGCAAACCACCAGTCAGGTACTGGCGGCACGCAGCCAGCTGCAGCGTAGCCAGGGAGCGCCCACCCCAAAAAAGAGTGAACCGGCAGCCGCATCCCGCGCGCGGCCGGTGAATAACGCTGCGCTGGAGCGACTGAGTTCAATAACCGAGCGCGTGCAGGCTCGCCCGGCCGTCGCTGCGGTGCAGGAAAAGGTTCCGGCCAAAAAAGAAGCCTATCGCTGGAAAGCGACGACGATGGTCGAAACGGTGAAGGAAGAGGTCGCGACGCCGAAGGCGCTGAAGAAAGCGCTGGAGCATGAAAAAACGCCGGAGCTGGCGGCAAAACTGGCGCTGGAAGCGGTCGAACGCGACGGCTGGGCGGCAGAGGTTAATCAGCTGGCGGTGCCGAAGCTGGTAGAGCAGGTGGCGCTGAATGCGTGGAAAGAGCAGGACGGTAACCGTATCTGTCTGCATCTGCGCCCGAGCCAGCGGCATCTTAATTCCGCCGGCGCGCAGCAAAAGTTGGCCGAAGCGCTCGGCGTGTTGTACGGTTCACCGGTTGAATTGACCATCGTGGAAGACGATAATCCTGCGATGCGCACGCCGCTGGAGTGGCGGCAGGCAATTTATGAAGAGAAGCTCGCGCAAGCGCGCGAAGCGATTATTGCGGATAACAACATTCAGACGCTGCGCCGGTTCTTCGATGCGGATCTGGATGAAGAGAGTATTCGCCCCATTTGATTGCAAGTTTGACTTGCGGTCAGCATCCTTAACGATGACTTACTGAGAGAGAAGCCTATGTTTGGTGGAAAAGGCGGCCTGGGTAACCTGATGAAGCAGGCCCAGCAGATGCAAGACAAAATGCAGAAAATGCAGGAAGAGATCGCGCAGCTGGAAGTGACCGGCGAATCTGGCGCAGGTCTGGTTAAAGTGACCATTAACGGTGCGCATAACTGCCGTCGCGTGGAGATTGATCCGAGCCTTCTGGAAGACGACAAAGATATGCTGGAAGATCTCGTCGCTGCGGCGTTCAACGATGCGGCGCGCCGTATTGAAGAGACCCAGAAAGAGAAGATGGCTTCCGTCTCTTCCGGCATGCAGCTGCCGCCTGGCTTTAAGATGCCGTTCTGATGCAAACCAGCCCGCTGTTAACTCAGCTTATGGAAGCATTGCGCTGTCTGCCGGGCGTTGGCCCGAAGTCAGCGCAGCGCATGGCGTTTACGCTACTTCAGCGCGATCGTAGCGGCGGGATGCGTCTGGCGCAGTCATTGACGCGCGCGATGTCGGAAATCGGCCACTGCGCCGATTGCCGCACCTTCACCGAGCAGGAGGTGTGCAATATTTGCAGCAATCCGCGCCGTCGTGAAAATGGTCAGATTTGCGTGGTGGAAAGCCCCGCGGACATCTACGCCATTGAGCAAACCGGGCAGTTTTCCGGGCGCTACTTTGTCCTGATGGGCCACCTGTCGCCGCTTGATGGCATCGGGCCGGATGATATCGGGCTCGATCGTCTGGAGCAGCGTCTGCGCGACGAATCAATGCAGGAAGTGATCCTCGCCACCAACCCGACGGTGGAAGGCGAGGCGACCGCCAACTACATTGCCGAACTTTGCGCGCAGTATGGCGTAGAAGCCAGTCGTATCGCCCACGGCGTACCGGTAGGCGGCGAGCTGGAGATGGTTGACGGCACCACGCTGTCGCACTCCCTTGCCGGCCGGCACAAGATTCGTTTTTAATCAAACGGAGGCGCTTTTTGGCGCCTCCGCTTGAAAATTTCCCCTCCAGTCCCCATCTCCCCTTCAACGGTTTTTTTACCATTAACAATGGCATTGTTGAGGTTGATTTAGATGAAAGGACAAGAAACTCGTGGTTTTCAGTCAGAGGTTAAACAGCTTCTGCACCTGATGATCCATTCTCTTTATTCCAATAAAGAAATTTTCCTGCGTGAACTGATTTCCAACGCCTCCGATGCGGCCGACAAGCTGCGTTTCCGCGCGCTGTCCCAGCCGGACCTGTATGAAGGCGACGGCGAGCTGCGCGTGCGCGTCTCTTTTGACAAAGACAACCGCACGCTGACCATCGCCGATAATGGTATCGGGATGAACCGTGAGGAAGCGATCGACCATCTCGGCACGATTGCCAAATCCGGGACAAAATCTTTCCTCGAATCAATGGGTTCCGATCAGGCAAAAGACAGCCAGCTGATTGGTCAGTTTGGTGTCGGCTTCTACTCAGCGTTTATCGTGGCCGATAAAGTCACCGTGCGTACCCGCGCGGCGGGCGATAGCGCGGAAAACGGCGTGTTCTGGGAATCTGCCGGCGAAGGCGACTACACCATTGCCGATATCACCAAAGCCGATCGCGGTACTGAAATTACCCTGCACCTGCGCGAAGGTGAAGATGACTTCCTCAACGACTGGCGCGTGCGTTCGATTATCAGCAAATATTCCGATCATATCGCGCTGCCGGTAGAGATTGAAAAGCGCGAAGAGGTTGACGGTGAAACGGTGATCTCCTGGGAGAAAATCAACAAGGCCCAGGCGCTGTGGACCCGTAATAAGTCGGAAATCAAAGACGACGAATATAACGAATTCTATAAACACATTGCCCACGACTACAGCGACCCGCTGACCTGGAGCCACAACCGCGTGGAAGGCAAGCAGGAGTACACCAGCCTGCTGTATATCCCGTCGCAGGCGCCGTGGGATATGTGGAACCGCGATCACAAGCATGGCCTGAAGCTGTACGTGCAGCGCGTGTTTATCATGGATGAAGCCGAGCAGTTCATGCCGAACTATCTGCGCTTTGTCCGCGGCCTCGTCGACTCTAACGATCTGCCGCTGAACGTGTCGCGTGAAATTCTGCAGGACAGCAGCGTTACCCGCAACCTGCGCACCGCGCTGAGCAAACGCGCGCTGCAGATGCTGGAAAAACTGGCCAAAGACGATGCGGAAAAATATCAGACCTTCTGGCAGCAGTTTGGCCTGGTGCTGAAAGAAGGCCCGGCGGAGGACAGCGCGAATCAGCAGACGATTGCTAAGCTGCTGCGTTTCGCCTCTACCCATACCGATTCCGCCGCGCAGACCGTGTCGCTGGAAGAGTATGTCTCTCGTATGAAAGAAGGGCAGGAGAAGATCTACTACATCACTGCGGACAGCTATGCCGCGGCGAAGAGCAGTCCGCACCTCGAGCTGCTGCGTAAGAAAGGTATCGAAGTTCTGCTGCTCTCTGACCGCATCGACGAGTGGATGATGAGCTACCTGACCGAGTTCGACGGCAAGGCGTTCCAGTCGGTTGCGAAAGCCGACGAATCGCTGGATAAGCTGGCGGATGAAGTCGACGAAAGCACCAAAGAGGCCGAAAAGGCGCTGGAACCGTTCGTTGAGCGTGTGAAAACGCTGCTGGGCGAGCGGGTGAAGGAGGTTCGACTGACGCACCGCCTGACCGATACGCCGGCTATCGTCACCACCGACGCGGACGAAATGAGCACCCAGATGGCGAAACTGTTTGCCGCTGCGGGCCAGTCTGCACCGGAAGTGAAGTACATTTTCGAACTCAACCCGGCTCACCCGCTGGTGAAACGCACGGCGGACACGCAGGATGAGGCCCGGTTTAGCGAATGGGTCGAGCTGCTGCTCGATCAGGCCCTGCTGGCTGAACGCGGTACCCTGGAAGATCCTAACCAGTTTATTCGCCGCATGAACCAGCTGCTGGCTTCCTGATCGCTTCGCTGTTGGTCCACCCCGGCCTGCGCAGCTTACGCGCGGGCCGGGGTGGACGCCCCTCTGATGGCGTAAAATCCGCCTTTCAAGCAAAATAAACCTTCCATTAACCGTTTCAGCCGCTCCGCCTTCCTTGAGCCATCTGCATTCTGGTGGTATGGTTTAGCGTTTTTGAAAAATTGAATCGACTTTTGAGGGGATTTTCGTAATGCGTATTATTCTGCTTGGCGCTCCGGGCGCGGGTAAAGGAACTCAGGCTCAGTTCATCATGGAGAAATACGGAATTCCGCAAATCTCTACCGGTGACATGCTGCGCGCTGCGGTGAAATCTGGCTCCGAGCTGGGCAAACAGGCAAAAGACATTATGGATGCCGGCAAGCTGGTGACCGACGAACTGGTGATTGCGCTGGTTAAAGAGCGTATCACCCAGGAAGATTGCCGTAACGGTTTCCTGCTCGACGGCTTCCCGCGCACCATTCCGCAGGCTGACGCCATGAAAGAAGCGGGCATCGCCGTTGATTACGTTCTGGAATTTGATGTACCGGACGAACTGATCGTTGACCGTATCATTGGTCGTCGCGTACACGCCGCTTCCGGTCGCGTGTACCACATCAAATTCAACCCGCCGAAGGTTGAAGGCAAAGATGACGTGACCGGCGAAGAGCTGACCACCCGTAAAGATGACCAGGAAGAGACCGTACGTAAGCGTCTGGTGGAATACCATCAGATGACGGCGCCGCTGATCGGTTACTATCAGAAAGAAGCTGAAGCGGGCAACACCCGCTACGCGAAGGTTGACGGTACGAAAGCCGTTTCCGACGTCCGCGCTGAACTGGAAAAAATCCTCGGTTAATCCCGTTGGTTCTCATCCTGCCGCGGCGGGATGAGAACATCTCTCATTCTACCTTTTTCTCTGATTGGTTCCGTTTAGCGCCATTTCAGCTACAATTGGCTGCGATTCAAATGGTTAAGAGGCGGTAATGCATCAGACGAAAACAGGTATCTTGTTAGCCAACTTAGGCACTCCCGATGCGCCCACGCCCGATGCGGTGAAGCGCTATCTGCGACAATTTCTCAGCGACAAGCGGGTGGTTGATACGCCCCGTCTGCTGTGGTGGCCGCTTCTGCGCGGCGTGATACTGCCCCTGCGCGCGCCGCGGGTCGCGAAACTTTATCAGTCCGTGTGGATGGAGGAAGGCTCGCCGCTGATGGTTTACAGCCGTCGACAGCAGCAGGCTCTGGCCGCGCGTCTCCCCGATACCCCGGTTGCCTTAGGCATGAGCTACGGCTCACCTGCGCTGGAAAGCGCGGTGGATGAACTGCTGGCTCAGGATGTTGACCATATCGTGGTGTTGCCGCTGTATCCGCAATACTCCTGTTCCACCGTGGCGGCAGTATGGGATGAGCTGGCGCGAATTCTGGCTAAAAAACGGGCCATCCCCGGGATCTCTTTTATTCGTGATTATGCCGATGATGCCAGCTATATCGATGCGCTGGCCGCCAGCGTTCGCGCATCGTTTGCCGTGCACGGCGAACCGGATGTGCTGCTGCTTTCTTATCACGGCATACCGCAACGCTTTGCCCACGAAGGCGATGATTACCCGCAGCGCTGCCGCGATACCACCCGCGAACTGGTCTCTGCGCTGGGACTTTCGCCGGATCGCGCCATGATGACCTTCCAGTCGCGCTTTGGCCGCGAGCCGTGGCTGACGCCTTACACCGACGAAACATTGAAAATGTTGGGCGAGAAGGGGGTGAAGCATATTCAGGTCATCTGCCCGGGCTTTGCGGCAGATTGTCTGGAAACGCTGGAGGAGATTGCGGTGCAGAACCGGGAAGTCTTCCTCGAAGCCGGCGGGCAGAAATATGAATATATCCCGGCGCTTAATGCGGACAGGGCGCATATCGAAATGATGGTGAACCTGACGGCGCCGTATCGCTAATCGCGTGTGGCAGGGGGAATATGCTATTATTCCCCGCTTGTTCACTGCCATTAAATCGCCACTATGAAATTTCCCGGTAAACGCAAATCCAAACACTACTTTCCCGTTAATGCCCGCGATCCGCTGCTGCAGCAAACGCAGCCGGAAAATGAAGCCAACGTCGCGTGGGTGGTCGGTATCGATCAGACGCTGGTTGATATCGAAGCCAAAGTAGATGAGGCGTTTATCGTGCGCTACGGCCTCAGCGCCGGCCATTCGCTGGTCATCGAAGATGATGTCGCCGAAACGCTCTACCAGGAGCTGGTACGGAATCATTTAATTACCCACCAGTTTGCCGGCGGAACGATCGGCAATACCATGCATAATTATTCGGTGCTGGCAGATGACCGCTCGGTATTGCTGGGGGTCATGTGCAGCAATATCGAAATCGGCGGCTACGCCTATCGCTATCTGTGCAACACCTCCAGCCGGACTGACCTGAACTATCTGCAAGGAGTGGACGGAGCCATCGGTCGCTGCTTTACCCTGATTAGCGACGCGGGCGAACGAACCTTTGCCATCAGTCCGGGCCACATGAATAAGCTGCGTCCGGAAAGCATTCCGGAAGAGGTGATTGCCGGCGCCTCTGCGCTGGTGCTGACCTCGTATCTGGTGCGCTGCAAACCCGGCGAGCCGATGCCGGATGCGACGATGAAAGCCATCGAGTATGCCAAAAAGCATGATGTGCCGGTGGTGCTGACGCTGGGAACGAAGTATGTCATTGCCGATAACCCGGAATGGTGGCAGCAGTTTCTCAAGGAGAACGTCTCTATTCTGGCGATGAATGAAGAAGAAGCCGAAGCGCTGACCGGGCTGTCCGATCCGCTGCTGGCTTCGGATAAGGCGCTGGAGTGGGTGGACCTGGTACTGTGTACCGCCGGACCTGCGGGGCTGTATATGGCCAGCTTTACGGAAGACGAAGCCAAACGTAAAACTCAGCATCCGCTGCTGCCGGGGGCGATTGCCGAATTCAACCAGTATGAGTTTAGCCGCGCAATGCGTCATCAGGATTGCGTGAACCCCTTACGGATTTACTCGCATATTGCGCCGTACATGGGTGGGCCTGAGAAAATCATGAATACCAACGGTGCCGGTGACGGGGCGCTGGCGGCGCTGCTGCATGATATCACCGCCAATAACTACCACCGCAATAACGTTCCGAACTCCAGCAAACACAAGTGCAAGTGGCTGACCTACTCGTCACTGGCGCAGGTGTGCAAATATGCCAACCGCGTCAGCTATCAGGTATTGAACCAGCACTCCCCGCGTTTAACCCGCGGCCTGCCGGAGCGAGAAGATAGTCTGGAAGAGGCATACTGGGAGCGTTAAGCCCGTTTCTCCTCTTGCGCTGCGGGGGGAGAACGCAACAGTAGCAAAGGCTGGCTGAGCGCCTCTCGCTTGTCCGGGAGGCGCCATGGTAGGGGATTATCCGGTAACGACTTCACCCGCCGGCGGCGTCTCCAGCAGGAGCAACATAGCGCGTGCGATTTCTCGCTCGCCCATCACCACCTGATTCGCGCCGCGTTCGGTAATGTAATCCACTTCATCGTCATAATGCGCCCTGGCGATAATCTCGATATTCGGGCATTTCTCGCGGGCGGCAGCGACGATTTCCCCAGCCTCATAGCCGTTAGGAATGGTCAGCAGCAGCCAGCGGGCGCAGTCCAGATGCGCCAGATTCATGATCTCTTCATTCGCCGCATTGCCCAGCACCGCGCGAATACCGCGCGCGCGCAGCTCATCGACGCGGGTACGCGACGTCTCAATAACCACCAGCGGAATACCCTGGGCCATCAGCTTTTCGCCCAGCAGGCTGCCGACGCGGCCAAAGCCCACCAGCAGCGCGTGGTTGCAAATATCGACCGGAATCTGCTTCTCTTCTTCGAGCACTTCTTCGAAGGTCTGTTCATCCAGCGTTTCGGTTTTATCGAGGTATTTTTCCAGCACTGCGAAGAGCACCGGGTTAAGCATGATAGAGATAATCGCCCCGGCCAGTACCAGATTTTGTCCGGCCTGCGGCAGCAGATTCAGCGCCATGCCAAGCCCGGCAAGAATAAAGGCGAACTCACCGATTTGCGCGAGGCTGGCGGCGATGGTCAGCGCGGTGCGCGGCGAGTGGCCGAACATCCGCACGAGGAAAAAGGCGACCACCGACTTGCCGAAGATAATGATCGCCAGCGTAGCCAGCACCGCCAGCGGTTGCTCCAGCAGGATCATCGGATCAAACAGCATTCCCACGGAGACAAAGAACAGCACCGCGAACGCATCCCGCAGCGGCAGCGTGTCGTGCGCGGCGCGGTGGCTGAGTTCGGATTCGTTCAGTACCATTCCGGCGAAAAATGCGCCAAGCGCAAAGGAGACGTCAAACAGCTCAACCGCACCGAAGGCGATCCCGAGAGCGAGGGCCAGAACCGACAGGGTAAACAGTTCGCGGGAGCCGGTTGCGGCGCTGCGGGACATAATCCACGGTACCAGACGACGACCCACCAGCATCATAATGGCGATAAAGGCGATCACTTTGCCGATGGTGATCCCCATATCGACGGCCAGCGACGCCAGGCCAACATCGCCTTTCTCCGCCATACCGGCGACGGCCGGCAGCAGAACCAGCGTCAGAACCATCACTAAATCTTCGACGATGAGCCAGCCGATGGCAATCTGCCCTCGCTGGCTATCAATAAGCTGCCGTTCCTCCAACGCGCGCAGCAGCACCACGGTACTGGCGGTAGAGAGACACAGGCCAAATACGATGCCGGTCATCAGCGACCAGCCCAACACGGCAGAAAGCGCCATACCCAGCAGCGTTGCCACGGCTATCTGGGCAATCGCGCCGGGAATGGCGATCGACTTTACCGCCATCAAATCCTTTAAGGAGAAGTGCAGCCCGACGCCAAACATCAGCAATATGACGCCCAGCTCAGCCAGCTCCGGCGCCAGTTTGGTATCGGCAACGAAGCCAGGGGTAAAGGGGCCGGATAACACGCCTGCTAATAGATAGCCCACCAGTGGCGAAATGCGCAGCTTATTGGCAATCATGCCGAAGATAAAAGCGAGTACGAGCCCACCGACAATGGTGGTGATAAGCGGTGTTGCGTGGTGCATTCCGTCTCCTTGTATGTGGTGAGCCAATCCATTTTCAGTATTAAACACGCCATCCTTCAGGCTGCTTCTGCGTTAGCTTCGCGCATTCACCGAATCATCCCTGCTCCAGGCAGTCACTCGCGCTACTTTGCGGCAACCCGGATGAAGCTGTGTCTAAACCTAAAAAACCGAGTAATAGTTTATGACAGTTTTCGCTGTTTTGTTTATGAATAATTGTTGAATTATGCAGAAAAATGGAATTAACCCGAAAAAAGGCACAGATCGGAAAACTACGGCAGCTAATGAGCGGGAGTGCTGTCAGCATAAGGGATTACGGCGGCCAAAGTTTCACTTTAGCCGCCAGATAATCAGGGTTTTTGGCGGTTGTCAGGAAGGAATATCGTCAATATGCCGAGAAGTGGCAGGAAAGCACAGATTTTATAAACCAGCTCGATACTGGTGTGGTCCGCTAACAGCCCCAGAACGGCGGCTCCGAGGCCACCCATACCAAATGCGAAGCCGAAAAACAGACCGGAAACCATGCCGATACGCCCCGGTAACAGCTCCTGGGCGTAGACCAGGATAGCCGAAAATGCCGATGCGAGGATAAATCCAATAATCATGGTCAAAATTCCCGTCCACTCCAGCGTCGCGTAGGGTAAAACAAGGGTAAAGGGAGCCACGCCGAGGATCGAGCCCCAAATTACATATTTACGCCCAATTTTATCGCCAACTGGCCCGCCAATCACCGTTCCTGCGGCAACGGCAAACAGGAAAATAAACAGATGAACCTGCGCATTCTGGATCGATAATCCGAATTTATGCATCAAATAAAAGGTGTAATAGCTGCTGATGCTCGCCATATAGAAATATTTCGAGAAAATCAGCATCAACAGGATGCCGACCGCAAGAATAACTTTGTTTTTCGGCAGCGGACTGGCGACGACGGCCTTCGGTTTACCTTTATTCATTCGATGCTGTGCGGCATACCAGCGGCTGATTTGCGACAGCACGACGATGGCCAACAGCGCGGCCAGGACGAACCATGCGACGTTACCTTTGCCATATGGCGCGATAATTACCGCCGCCAGCAGCGGGCCCAGAGAACTGCCAAAGTTACCGCCAACCTGGAATAGCGACTGCGCCAGTCCGTGACGGCCGCCGGAGGCCATCCGCGCCACGCGCGACGATTCCGGATGGAATACCGAAGAACCGGTACCCACCAGCGCGGCGGCAAGCAGGACCGAGCCAAAGCTCCCCGCCAGCGCCAGTAAAACCAGGCCGCAGAGCGTAAAACACATGCCGATCGGCAGCGACCATGGCATCGAGTGTTTATCGGTCCAGTAGCCGACCACCGGCTGAAGCAGCGAAGAGGCCAGCTGGAAGGTCAGAGTGATCATCCCGATTTGCACGAAGGTCAGGGAGAACTCCGACTGAAGCAGCGGGTAAATCGCCAGAATCAGCGACTGGATCATATCGTTCAGTAAATGGGAAAGGCTGATTGCGCCCAGAATACCAAACGAGGTGCGTGCTTTTTGCGGCGCAGCAGCGGGGCCGGATAAGGGTTGAACGGTCTGATTCGTCGCCATAGGTTCACTTTGAGCGTGTTATTGTGGATGCAGGTGGAATTATTATCTGACTAACATACCTGCCACTAAGGTTTGAAGGAAGTCTCAATTCGGAAAACATATTTGTCTGTCGACGTAACTCGCTATACTTTCGGCACTTGTTTATTAAGTCAGGGAGAGAAATATGCATTTTTTAAAACGGGCGGTGGCGCTGGGGCTATTTACCGCGCTGTCTCTGGGAAGCTTATCCGCACAGGCATATGAGCAGGATAAAACCTATAAAATCACCATCCTGCATACCAACGATCACCACGGTCACTTCTGGCGTAATGATTACGGTGAATATGGTCTGGCGGCGCAAAAGACGTTGGTCGACGGGATCCGCAAAGAGGTCGCCGCTGAGGGCGGCAGCGTTCTGCTGTTGTCCGGCGGCGATATTAATACCGGTGTGCCGGAGTCGGATTTACAGGATGCAGAGCCAGATTTTCGCGGTATGAACCTGATTGGCTATGATGCGATGGCAGTGGGCAACCACGAGTTTGATAATCCGCTCAGCGTGCTACGCCAGCAGGAAAAGTGGTCAAAGTTTCCGTTCCTCTCCGCCAATATCTACCAAAAAAGCACCGGCGAGCGTCTGTTTAAACCCTGGGCGCTGTTTAAACGCGGGGGATTAAAAATCGCGGTCATTGGCCTGACTACCGATGACACGGCGAAGATAGGTAACCCGGAATATTTCACCGACATTGAATTCCGCAAACCGGCGGACGAGGCCAAACTGGTTATCCAGGAACTGCAGCTGAATGAAAAACCGGATGTGATTCTGGCGACCACCCATATGGGCCATTATGACAACGGAAATCATGGTTCTAACGCCCCTGGCGATGTCGAAATGGCGCGCAGCCTGCCGGCAGGATCGCTGGCGATGATCGTCGGCGGTCATTCGCAGGATCCGGTCTGTATGGCCTCGGAGAATAAAAAACAGGTCGATTATGTACCGGGCACGCCCTGTGCGCCGGACAGACAGAACGGTATCTGGATCGTTCAGGCGCACGAGTGGGGTAAATATGTCGGTCGCGCGGATTTTGAGTTCCGCAACGGCGAGATGAAGCTGGTGCATTATCAGCTGATCCCGGTCAATCTGAAGAAGAAGGTGACCTATGATAACGGTCAGAGCGAACGCGTGCTCTATACGCCGCAAATCCCGGAAAACCCGCAGATGCTGTCGCTGCTGACGCCATTCCAGAATAAAGGCAAAGCGCAGCTTCAGGTCAAAATTGGCAGCGTGAATGGGCATCTTGAAGGCGATCGCAGCAAGGTACGTTTTGTGCAGACTAATATGGGACGCCTGCTGCTGGCGGCACAAATGGCGCGTAGCAATGCCGATTTTGCCGTGATGAGCGGCGGCGGTATTCGTGACTCCATCGAAGCCGGGGATATTACCTATAAAGATGTCATGAAAGTGCAGCCGTTCGGTAACGTGCTGGTGTATGTCGATATGAGCGGTAAGGAAGTGACGGAATATCTGACCGCCGTGGCGCAGATGAAACCTGACTCCGGCGCCTATCCGCAGTTCGCCAACGTCAGCTTCGTGGCGAAAGACGGCAAGCTGAACGATCTGAAAATCAAAGGCGAACCGGTCGATCCGACGAAGACCTACCGGATGGCGACGTTGAGCTTTAACGGGACCGGCGGTGACGGCTATCCGCATATCGACACTAAGCCGGGTTATGTGAATACCGGTTTTATCGATGCCGAAGTGCTGAAAGAGTATATCCAGAAAAACTCACCGCTGGACGCGGCCGCCTATGAGCCGAAAGGCGAGGTGAGCTGGCAGTAACGCGTGAGGATGAGCCCGGTGGCGCTGCGCTGACCGGGCTACCGGTTCGCCACGATCTGGTGGATGAGTAGCCTGGTCAGGCGCGACGCGCCGCCTTCGGGATAGTTCCGGTTTACAGGTCCCTGTGCGCCGAGGCGCAATTAATCGCGGCGAGCGATATCGGCGAATTTGGCGTCGAGAATCTTCGCTAAATCGCTGGCCGCCAGTTCGATATCCAGCCCGCGCTTGCCGCCAGAAATATAAATGGCGTTAAACGCCTGGGCCGGGGCATCAATCAGCGTCGGTAGCCGTTTCTTCTGCCCGAGCGGGCTGATGCCGCCGACCAGATAGCCCGTCGTACGCTGGGCGACCATGGGATCTGCCATGTCCACCTTCTTCGCGCCCAGGGCTTTGGCCACTTTTTTCAA
The DNA here is from genome assembly GCF_003323835.1 of Klebsiella sp. X13. Lineage (NCBI taxonomy): Bacteria > Pseudomonadati > Pseudomonadota > Gammaproteobacteria > Enterobacterales > Enterobacteriaceae > Klebsiella > Klebsiella sp. X13. The sequence goes on along the minus strand of NZ_CP030874.1, from coordinate 4,099,010 downwards.
ATCCAGCTGCCCGGCCACCGGCGTCACCGCCACGGCCAGATGTTTCATATCGCCGTTGACCGCGACCAGCAGCGTCTTATAAACCTGGTCTGCGTTCAGCCCCAGTTTGCGTACCACTTCGTCGCCGAAGTTGGTTTCATTGGGGTCGTGATCGTAGCTGTGGATCTTAAAAGCAATTTTGTTTTTTTCGAGTAACTTAACGGCGGGAGTCATACTTATCCTTCTTACCAACCGATCTCACGTGCTGTCAGCATACGCCTGTTGAATGTGTAAAAAATAGTACCATCTTGCGCAATAGTATTGGCAGTGATGGTCACTTTGAGCGACAATCGAACGATCCGGAATGCAAATTCCGGGATAATAATAATGATGAAATTCCTCTTTGACGGGCCAATAGAAATATTGGCCATTTTTTTTACGTCAGCATATCGGGCAGATTCCCTTCACCATATAAATGCAGCGCACCGACGGCGACAACATAGCGCCCCGGCGGCAGCGCCAGCAGCGTCTCGCGCCACGCCTGATTGCGCTGATGCATCAATACATCGTACAGCGACTGGCTAAAGGTTGTCGGCAGCGTGGTGACGCCTTTGGCGGGCGGCTGCTCCAGCCACCAGCCGATCATCACCTGCAAAAGACGGGCGTTTGTGCGCCAGTGGGTCAACGTATCCTCCAGCAGCGCCAGCCCGCCGTCCGGCAGATTGCGCAGCAGCGCTATCTGGCTGTCGGTGCCTTCCAGCTCCATTACCCGCACGTTGCTCTCGCGCGCCGCCATCAGCAGCTGGTAGTCAATACCGTAATCCGCACGCAGACCCAGCTTCTGGGCCTGCGTCGCCTGTAACACCATGGCGACCTGCCAGAGCGGCTGACTGTCAAACAACGCCGTCGACAGCCCGAGTTCCGCGGCCCGGCTCTCCAGCTCGACGAGCTGCTGCGGGTTTAAACGCTCGGCCAGCGGCGGACTGGGGGGGAGGTCTGCAAAGGGCGTTTCGTTCCCGGTGATATCCGCCTCAACGATGAGGGCGTCGGCCTGACGAATTTTTTTCAGCAGCCTGGCGGGAGGAGGGGACATGTCGCGGGTGCCCATATGAATACTGCCGACCAGATGCAAATAGCGCTCTCCGGGAAGGGTAATATCCAGTGCGGGCCAGGAATAAGACGCGCCGACGGCGGCACGCCACAGCATTTTTATTCGGTTTAACAGGCCCATACGCGCTCCGTAGTGTGAAGCCTTCATGCTAGCGCGTATGGGTCATAACATCTAGTCTTTCGGTTTAAAGCGCAGCAGCCGGTTTGCGTTGCTGACCACGGTAATGGAAGAGAGCGCCATAGCGGCCCCGGCTACCACCGGGTTAAGCAACGTTCCGGTCAGCGGCCATAAGATCCCGGCGGCGATAGGGATCCCCAGCGAGTTGTACACAAAGGCCCCCAGCAGGTTCTGTTTCATGTTGCGCAGCGTGGCTTTTGAAATTGCCAGCGCATCCGCCACGCCGTTCAGACTATGACGCATCAGGGTGATGGCTGCCGTCTCAATGGCTACATCGCTCCCACCGCCCATCGCAATCCCGACGTCGGCCTGGGCCAGCGCCGGCGCGTCGTTGATGCCGTCACCGACCATCGCCACCTGATGCCCCTGGCTTTGCAGGCGCTTGATAGCGTCAGCTTTACCGTCCGGCAGCACGCCGGCGATCACTTCGTCGATGCCTGCTTCTTTGGCAATCGCGTTGGCGGTCGTGGGGTTATCCCCGGTCAGCATCACCAGACGATAACCCTGGCGATGCAGGCGAGCCAGCGCAGCGACGCTATCGCTACGCAGCGGGTCGCGAATAGCGAACAGTGCCGCGACCTGACCATCGATCGCCAGCAGCACCGGCGTTGTCCCTTGTGATGCCTGGGCGGCGATCTCGTTTTCGACGGCGGCGGTGGCAATCTTTTGCTCATTGAGCAGCGCCTGGTTACCGAGCAGCAGAGTATGGCCTTCGGCCTCGCCGCTGACGCCGAGCCCGCGCAGGGTGCGGAAGTTGTTGACTACCGGCAGCTGGCTATCGGCGGCTTTCTCGATGATCGCCCGCGCCAGCGGGTGACTGGAGCCTTGCTCCAGTGCCGCCGCAAGACGTAGCGCGGTGGACTCATCAACATCGGCAAAGGTTTTTACCGCTACAACCTGCGGTTTACCTTCGGTCAGGGTGCCCGTTTTATCAAAGACGATGGTATCGAGCTGGCTGGCGCGCTGCAGCGCATCCGCATCGCGAACCAGCACGCCATATTCCGCCGCGCGACCCACGCCGGAGATAATCGACATCGGCGTCGCCAGACCCAGCGCACAGGGACAGGCGATAATCAGCACCGTGGTGGCGATCACCAGGGTATAGACAATTTGCGGCGCCGGCCCGAAGAAGTACCAGATTGCCGCACTGAACAGGGCGATAACCACCACGGCCGGCACGAATACGGCGGAGATTTTATCCGCCAGCTGGCCGATTTCCGGTTTGCTGCTTTGCGCCTGGCGCACCATGCGGATGATACGAGCAAGCGTCGTCTGGCTGCCGACGGCGCTGGCGGTAAACAGAACGCTGCCGTCCTGGACCACGGTGCCGGCATGCAGCGTGTCGCCATCCGTTTTTTGTTGGGGAATAGGTTCTCCGGTCAGCATCGCCTCATCCAGCCAGGCTTCGCCCTGGCTTATTACGCCGTCAACCGGAACCCGGTCGCCGGTAGTCAGGCGCAGGGTCATCCCCGGCTGAACGTCGGCCAGCGGCACGCTTTTTTCCCCCTCTTCGCTGACCACTCGCGCCGAGGGCGGCGTCAGATCGAGCAGTTTTTCCAGTGCTTTTGAGGAGCGCTGACGGGCGCGGGCTTCCAGCATATGGCCGAGGTTAATTAAGCCGATAATCATTGCGCTGGCTTCATAGTAGAGATGGCGAGCCTCCATCGGGAACCACTGCGGCCACAGGTTGACGCTCATGGAATAGAGCCATGCTACGCCGGTTCCCAGCGCCACCAGCGTATCCATGGTGGCGGTACCGTTTTTCAGGCTTTTCCATGCGCTGCGATAGAAATGGCCGCCGGCGAAGACCATCACCGCGAGAGTGACAAGCCCGATAACCAGCCACAGGGAACGGTTATCATCGCTGACCATCATATTGTCACCGATCATTCCCCAGACCATGACCGGCACCCCCACCAGCAGGGCAACAATCGCCTGCCAGCGGAAGCGTTTCATGGTGGCGATAGCGGTTTCCTGCTGGCGTTCGCGGCGTTGCAGATCATCTTCGATCGCTTCGGCACCGTAGCCTGCCTTCTCCACCGCCTGAACTAATTCTGCGGCGGACGCGCTGCCCATAACCAGCGCAGTGCGTTCCGCAAGATTTACCCGTGCCTGCGTGACGCCCGGTACGCTTTGCAGCGCGTTTTGTACCCGGGAAACACAGCTGGCGCAGCTCATGCCGCTTAACAGCAGCTGTTGGCTTTCATCATCAGCCGTCGCTGCCGGAAGCTCAGAAGAGACCGCTGTCAGCGCTTCCGACGGGATTGATGACTCCGCCAGCGGTTTAGCCTTTGGGTGGCTTAACTCTGCGCCGTAACCGGCCTGCTTGATCGTTTCGATAAGCGCTTCTGCACTGGCGCTACCGGTCACGTGTGCTTCGGTGACGGTGACTTCAGCCAGATCAACGTCCGGGCGCTGTTCGAGGCTTTCTTTTACGCGTTTGACGCAGTGACCGCAGGACAAACCGTCCAGGGCCAGGTCGATGGTTTGAGACATAACACACTCCTTTATGACAGGGATGACTGACTGTGATAAAGGTTAAACCTTCCAGCAAGGGGAAGGTCAAGGTGTTTATTTGCGACGGCGTGTTTAGTGTTCCAGCGCAATCGCGCAGACATGTTCCAGAGAGGAAAGGCTGCTGTACAGTTCGGGTAGGGTCATTTTTTTTCTCACCACCATCTTGAGGTTGACCTCTATTTTTCCCTTTTTTAAATCACGAATGGTGATGGTTTCGATAATATTTTTTTGCTGCGTAATACTCGCTATTAGCGTTTCTAAGCCGGATTTTTCATCAAGAATAATGCGGATTTTTACTTTACCGGGTGACTGATTTTTAGTTTGTAAAAAAATGACGCAATAGCTGAGCTTGATCGCCAGCAGAAATAATCCGGTGGCGAGAAGAGCATGCAGATAAAAACCGGCGCCGCTGGTAATGCCTACCCCTGCGGAAGCCCATACGATTGCCGCTGTCGTCAGCCCGGAAATCGCATCGTCATGGCGGTGGAGGATCACGCCCGCACCGAGAAACCCGACGCCGCTGATGATCTGCGCCGCCAGGCGCATCGGATCGCTACGGATATTGGCGGAGATCTCAGCGTAATACTCCGCTGACTGGATCGAGACAATCGTCAGGACGCAGCTGGCTACGGAAATAATCACGCAGGTTTTAAAGCCAACCGGTTTACCTTTTGATTCTCTCTCCAGACCGATGATGCCGCCGAGAATAAAAGCCACGCCAATTTTGCATAGCGTAATGAAAACAGATTCTCCCTCGCCAGATAAGATAACCGCCAACGTATTCATTTTTCCTCCGCAAAACCCTGCCCGCGAAGCCATGGTATTCCTCTTGCCTGTGCCGGAATGCTAGGTGCGGTAACGGTGAATATAGTGTTCGAGCAGCGCCAGAAGATGGGTGTTATCGATACTTTCGAGGATGCGTACTGTCGCGCCTTGCGGCTCGGGAACCCCTACGTCCAGGCGCAGGCCGTCGCGGCCGTAGCGGCAGGTCATACCGCGAGTGATGCCTTCCAGAGAGACGTCGAGGTAATCTTCTGTCGTCGTCGCCATCGTCGGATCGAGCAACCAGGCAACGGTTACAACATCATGGATCCAGCATCCGGGCAGGTTGCGGGTCTGCATCGAGTAGGCGATCCACGGGCGAACAGTCTGGGCCAGGTAACGGCTAAGCCCGTTTTTTACCGAAGTCAGACGATCCAGATCGCGATGAAGCATTTGCGTTTTCGTGGTGACATCCATCGGCACCAGCGTGACAGGCGCGCCGCTGGTGAGTACGGCGTGTGCCGCTTCAGGATCCAAACCAAAATTGGTGTCTTTGATATAGCCAGCAACGTTGAACACCCCGCCCATGATCACGATGTTTTTAACCGTATGAACGATTTCGGGATAGAGTTGCAGCGCTATCGCCACGTTGGTGAGTGGCCCGGTGGCAATCAGCGTTATCTCGCCGGGATGGCTGCAGATCAGCTCACCGATGGCCTGCGGTGCCAAAGGCTGCGCGGCCTGACACGTTGGCGGCGCAGGGACGTCCGACCATAGCTGACGTAAGCCAGCGCGATCGACGCCACGATCGAGTTTTTCGCGCCAGGGCTGCGGGTCTTCTCTGAGGGCGCGGGCGGCGCCGCGGTAGACCGGAACGGGGATATCCAACTGTCGGACGAGGGCTTTGGCGACGGCATAGCCGGTTTCTACCGGCGTATTGCCTGCCACGGTGGTGATCATTTCCAGGGTGATTTGCGGGGCGGCAATCGCCAGCGCCAGCGCCAGGCCGTCATCGATATTGGCGCCCGGAACGCCGTTCCCCGGGTCGCAGTCGATAATCACGCGCATGGATTCATTTTCATCTTGTCTCAGGTTGTACTTCATGTCCCTGGCAGCCACACGACTCTCCCACTCGTAAATAAAACTCAAATTCAACGCGGCGAACCTTGCCGTCCCAGTTTTTCAGCATGTCGATCGCCGCCCGGGCCATTTTGTCGACGGGCTGGCGGACGGCCGTTAAGGAAGGGACGTTGTAAGCCGATTCTTGTGTAGCGTTAAAGCAGACCAGCGCCACATCCTGGGGCACACGCAGCCCGTGCTCTGCCAATGCGCGTAAGCAGCCCAGCGCCTGCTGTTCATTGGTGGCAAACAGCGCGCGCGGCGGCTTACCCTGCAGCATACGTTTTGTCGCCTCATAGCCTCCTGCCCGCGTGTAATTGGTCGAAAAAATCCAGCCAGGGGTGACCGCAAGCGACGCTTCTTCCAGCGCTAACTGCCATCCCCGAATACGATCCTGGGTGTTGAGCATTTCACGCGGACCACAGATGATGCCGATATCGCGGTAGCCGTGATCGATAAGATGTTTCGTCACCTGCCAGGCCGCCAGCTGTTCATCCACCTGAATAACGCTGACGTTTAATCCGGCTTCGACGCGATCCAACATCACGCAGGGCGTGCCGCTCTCTGCAATCAACTCAATATACGGGTGCCGGTCAACGCTGGTATAAATCAGGCCGTCGACCTGGCGATTGAGCATGTTGTTGATCAGTTCACGCTCTCGTCCGCTGTTATCTCCCGCATCCCCCAGCAGGAGCACCTTACCGTCAGCAAACGCTTCGCGCTGCAGGGCGTGCGCCATGGAGGCAATAAACGGGTTTGAGATATCCGGGGCCACAAGCCCGTATGTCTGCGTGCTCCCCGAGGCCAGCGCGCGGGCGATACCATTGGGCCGGTAACCGGTTTTCTTAATCGCCTGCAGCACGCGCTGTCGGGTCGCTTCAGCAACGGGGCGAGGACCGTTATTAATAACGTAACTCACGACCGCGACAGATGTTCCCGCCTCCTTTGCGACATCGGAACGTGTTACGCGCTGTGAATGTGATTGGGTCACGGGGCACCTACCTGGTTGAGTTCAGAGCATTCTCTTTTCCGCACAGCATAAGGCGTTGTCAGCCAAAAATCTTTGGTAACGCACGCGCACTCGCCGTTCTCCGTACTCAAATCGCGTCCTCAGGTAAATTGAGATCGCGCCCGCGCGTCTCCGGAGCGAAAAAGGTGGTCACCAGACCGATGGCGGCCATCAGCGAGAAATAGACGGCGATAGGCCACCAGTGCCCGTAGAACGAGAGCAGCGCCGAGGCCACCAGCGGCGCGGTACCGCCCGACATAATCGAGCCCAGCTCTTTGGCGAAGGCCATTTTGGTATAGCGGTTAGTCACGCCAAACAGCTCAACGCCCCAGGCCGCCTGGACACCGAAAATACCCAGCGAAGCGAGCCCCATGCCGGTAATAATGGTAGGGATAACAATCCACGGCTCACGGGAGTCGAGCAGCATAAAAGCCGGAAATGCGTACAGGATCAGTAACAGGCAGAACCAACGATAGATGATGCGTCGACCGAAGCGATCGGAAAGCCAGCCCGCCAGCGGAATAATGGCGAATCCCAGAATCGAGGCGATAAACACCGCCACCGTCGGGACCGATTTATCAACCATCAGAACCTTGGCGACATAGCCAATGATAAAGCCCTGGGCGAGGTAGGAAGGGCCATTTTCGCCGATGCGTAAGCCGACCATCGTCCAGAACGCCCGGGTGCGTCGCCAGAAGCTACGGGTGTCGTGTTGTTTCATTACCTGGCCGCGGCGCAGCGATTTTTCACGTTCGGCCTTGAGCAGCGCTTTTTGCCGTTCAAAGACCGGCGTTTCACGGATATGGCGGCGAATGAACAGCGCCGTCGCGGCGATGAGAATGCTGCTGAGGAAAGGGATGCGCCATCCCCAACTGAGCAACGCATCTTTGTCCATTTGTAAGACGACGAGCCACACCAGAGAGGCGAGTAAAGTGCCGCTGTTGGAGCCGAGAGCGATAATGGAAGAGACCAGCCCGCGGCGCTTCACGGGGGCGTATTCTCCGAGCATCACGGTGCCGCCTGAGAGTTCTGCTCCGGCCCCCAGCCCTTGAGAGAATCGCAGAATAACCAGGCACACCGGCGCCCATACGCCAATCTGGGCGTAGCTGGGAATTAAGCCGATTAGCATGGTTGAGAATCCCATCAGGCCGATGGTGATCACCATGACAATTTTCCGCCCGTGCCGGTCGCCTATCCAGCCAAACAACAGCGCGCCGATGGGGCGCGCAATAAAACCAACGGAATAGGCGGCAAAGCTGGAGAGAAGCGCCATGACAGGGGTAGCCTGCGGAAAAAAGACATCGCCAAAGATAATGCCGGCGGCAAGCCCGTAGAGGGCAAAATCGGCATATTCCATCGTGGTGCCTAACCAGCAGGAAAACGTCGCTCGCCAGAATTCGCGGCGCCCTTCGGGGGTTTCCATGCGCTCCTGGGCAGCCTGCTGGCCGTCAGTCAGGGGAACAGAGGATGAATGCGTGTTCATAAGAACTCCTTGAAGTAAGCTGTCGACAAAAGCCGCAGGTTTTAACGCTTCATGTTCTACTCGCGTAGATATTATATTTCTTCGGTAAATTAATAGATCTACCCGCGTAGAATTAAAAGATGAAAGAGTCAGGATTGCGAAAGCGATCACTTATAACAGGCAATTGTTACAGAAAATGATTCCCCGGACGCGCTACGCTGCAAGGAAGAGAGTTTCCTGAGGCGTCACCGGTAGGCGATGAAGGGAAGTGGGTTATAATGATGCTCTGTAGGCGCCAATCGACGGAGGACTCGTGAATATCAGCGATGTGGCAAAAAAAACCGGCTTAACCAGTAAAGCGATTCGCTTTTATGAAGAGAAGGGACTGGTCACGCCGCCGCTGCGTAGTGAGAACGGCTATCGCAGCTACAGTCAACGACACCTGGATGAACTGACCTTACTGCGCCAGGCGCGGCAGGTCGGCTTTAATCTTGAGGAGTGCCGCGAATTGATCTTTCTGTTTAACGATCCGTCGCGGCACAGTGCGGACGTTAAGCGCAGAACGCTGGATAAAGTTGCGGATATTGAGCGCCATATCAGCGAATTGCAAAATATGCGCAGGCATCTGCTGGCGCTGGCGGAATCCTGTCCCGGCGATGACGGCGCCGATTGCCCAATTATCGACAACCTTTCCGGCTGCTGTCACCGCAAGACGCAGGCTTAGCGGCGTGGCGCGGTGGCCCGCACGCGCAGCGTAATACCTTCGACGGCCAGTACCTCTACGTGGCTGCCTGCGGCAAGGTCCTCATCGGCCACCACCGGCCACGAGCTGTCGCCGACGCGCACGTGACCATGGCCGTTGATCAGCGGGCTTTCCAGCATGAAGACGCGGCCGACCAGCTGCTTGCCGCGCTGGTTGAGCTGCGCGTCGGCCGGTTTCTGGCGCGCGACCTGTCTGCGCAGCCAGTGTGACCACAGCCAGGCGGCCAGCAAAGTCAGCGCGGCGAACAGCGTGCCCTGCCACTCCCAGCCGAAGGGCAGAGCCCAGGAGAGGAGTCCGGTGACCACGCCAGCGATGCCGCTCCACAGCAGATAGCCGTTGCCGCCCAGCATTTCGGCGGCCAGCAGTAGCCCGCCGAGGCTCAGCCAGAAAATATGCGGATGGGCGAGAATGAGCGCGATCATGATTTTTTCCGTTCGCCAGAACCTTCTTTAATAAGCTCGCTGATACCGGCGATGGAGCCCATCAGGCTGCTGGCATCGAGCGGCATCATCACCACTTTGCTGTTATTGGCGGAACCAATTTTCTGCAGCGCATCGGTGTATTTCTGGGCGACAAAGTAGTTAATCGCCTGAATATCGCCGGAGGCGATAGCGGACGAGACCATCTGCGTTGCGCGGGCTTCCGCTTCCGCAGAACGTTCGCGGGCCTCAGCCTGTAAGAATGCCGACTGGCGTTCCCCTTCCGCTTTCAGGATCTGCGACTGCTTTTCCCCTTCGGCTTTGAGAATTTCGGCCTGGCGTATCCCTTCGGCTTCAAGAATATAGGCGCGTTTGGTTCGTTCGGCTTTCATCTGGGCGTTCATCGAGGCAATAAGTTCAGCCGGCGGGCGCACGTCGCGAATTTCAACGCGGGTAATTTTGACGCCCCACGGGTTCGTTGCTTCGTCGACAATATGCAGCAGGCGGGTGTTAATGCTGTCGCGCTGAGAGAGCATTTCGTCAAGTTCCATCGAGCCAAGAACGGTACGAATGTTGGTCATCGTCAGGTTAACGATCGCCTGCTGTAAATTGCTGACCTCATAAGCCGCTTTTGGCGCATCAATGACCTGAATAAAGCACACTGCATCAATCGTCACGTTGGCGTTATCGCGTGAAATAACCTCCTGGGAGGGAATATCAAGCACCTGCTCCATCATATTAATCTTACGGCCAATGCGATCCATAAATGGTACCACCAGGCTTAAACCCGGCTGCAGCGTCATGGTGTAGCGGCCGAAACGCTCAACGGTCCACTGGAAGCCCTGGGGGACGATTTTAACGCCCGCCATAACGACAACCAGCGCGACGAAAATGAGTACGGGGATAAAGATCAGCATCAAAAAACCTCCTGTTTTATTGCCTGATGAGGCGCCAGAAAAAATGACGCAGGTTTAAATTGAGTATATCTTTCTCCTCATCCAGGCGAAAGGAAACTGGAGTAAACTAGCTGGGTTGTGGGAAAAAAGTGGAACAATAATGAAGGAAAATAACGCTATTTTGCGTCTTGAGCATGTTGGCTTTCAGGTCGACGAGACGGTCATACTTAATAATATAAACCTCCAGCTGCGGGCCGGAGAATTTAAGCTGATTACCGGGCCTTCCGGCTGCGGAAAAAGCACCTTGCTGAAAATTATCGCCTCGCTGCTGAGCCCCACCTCCGGGCAGATTTTTTTTGCCGAACGCGATATTACGACGTTGTCGCCGGAAACCTACCGCCAGCAGGTCTCCTACTGCGCGCAGACCCCGTCGCTGTTTGGTGACTCGGTCTATGACAATCTGATTTTTCCCTGGCAGATTCGCCGTCAGCAGCCGGATCCTAAAGCGCTGATTGCTGATTTACAACGCTTTGGTCTTGCGGAAAATACGCTGGAAAAATCAATCAATGAGCTTTCTGGGGGAGAAAAACAGCGGGTTTCGCTGATCCGTAATTTGCAATTTTTGCCCCAGGTATTGTTGCTCGATGAAATTACCAGCGCGCTGGACGAAAGTAATAAACACAACGTCAACGATATTATTCATCGTTATGTGACGGAAAAAAATATTGCGGTGCTGTGGGTCACCCACGATCGCAATGAAATTGCCCATGCTGATGAGGTGATTACGTTGCAGCCCGCCGGCGGCAACGCTCAGGAGGTGTCTCATGAACGGGCATAATATTACTAACGAATCACTGGCGCTTTCGATGGTGCTGGTACTGGTGGCGATTATTGTAAGCTACCGGGAAAAACTGGCGCTGGAAAAAGATATCGTCTGGAGTATCTGCCGGGCGGTGGTGCAGCTGATTATTGTCGGCTACGTCCTGAAATATATCTTCAACGTTAACCACGCGCTGCTGACGCTGCTTATGGTGCTGTTTATTTGCTTTAACGCGGCGTGGAACGCGCAAAAGCGCAGCAAATATATCGATAAGGCCTTCATCTCATCGTTTATCGCCATTACCACCGGCGCAGGGCTGACCCTGGCGGTGCTGGTCTTCTCCGGCTCCATTGCTTTTGTGCCGATGCAGGTGATTCCGATCGCCGGGATGGTGGCCGGAAACGCGATGGTGGCGGTCGGGCTGTGCTACAACAATATGGGACAGCGCTTTAACAGCGAGCAGCAGCAAATTCAGGAGAAGCTCAGCCTGGGCGCCACGCCGAAAATGGCGGCTGCCGGGCTAATTCGCGACAGTATTCGCGCGTCGCTGATCCCGACCATTGATTCGGCTAAAACGGTGGGGCTGGTGAGTTTGCCCGGCATGATGTCAGGGCTGATTTTTGCCGGGATTGATCCGGTGAAGGCCATTAAGTATCAGATAATGGTGACGTTTATGCTGCTCTCCACCGCCAGTCTGTCGACGATTATCGCCGGCTATCTGACCTACCGGAAGTTCTTTAACGCCCGCCATCAGCTGGTGGTGACGCAGTTGAAAAAGCACGTATAAACGAGATAGTTCCCCGGATGGCGGCGCGTGCGCCTTCTCCGGGCTACCCGACAGTACCGCCCTCGGCCCCGGTCAGCGCTGCGCGACCGGGGGGACTAAGACGGATAAGGGGATTAGTACAGCAGCGAATAGAGCTGGCGACGGTACTTCGCCGCTAAGGCATCGCCGGTACCCAGTGCGGCAAGGATCTCCTGCAACATCTTGCGGACCTGGCCATCTCCGGCGCCTAAATCCTTCTGCAAATGGCTGAACAGCAGCGCCAGCGCTTCTTCGTTACGGCCAACCTGATGCAGCTGCAGCGCGAGCTGAGCGGCCAGCGCGGCGTCTTCTGGATGCTGTTCAACCTGCTGCTGCAGCTGTTGAATTTCCGGCGTATCGGCCGCCTGTTTCAGCAGCTCAATCTGCGCGACCAGCCCCTGATAGCGGGTATCCTGATCCTGCAGCGGAACGGTTTTCAGCACCGCTTCGGCTTCGTCGGAACGCTGCAGCGCGATCAGCGTTTCCGCCAGCAGCAGGCCAATCTGGCTGTCCTGGTTCGACATCTGCCACGCGTCTTTCAGCAGCGGCAGAGCCTCAAGATATTTTTCTTCCTGCATCAGCGCCAGCGCCTGCTGAGCTTTCAGCTCCTCTTCGCGGGGCAGGACTTTATCCAGCAGCGCGCGGATGGCTGATTCCGGCTGCGGGCCTTCGAAACCGTCTACCGGCTGGCCGTTCTGGAACAGATAAACCGTCGGGATTGAGCGCAGGCCAAACTGTGAGGCAAGCATCTGCTCAGCGTCGCAGTCCACTTTCGCCAGCGTGAACTGCCCGTTGTATTGCGCAGCCAGCCCTTCCAGAACCGGCGTCAGCTGCTCGCAGTGCTGGCTGCGCGCTGACCAGAAATAAAACAGCACCGGCGCAGTAACGGATTGCTCCAGCGTCTGGTGCAGGTTAGCTTCGGTAATATTGATAACATTCTGTACTGACATGAGCGCATCTCTTTAGTCGATTTTGGGTATACATGGGGGCGACAGCCGGAGCTTCAACTCAGCCCTGGATAATTTTGTCCATCAGTCGCGTCGGCAGCAGGCGTTTGAGCAGCGCCACGGCGTGGGTGACAAGGGTCACCGGATAGCGCAATTGCGGTTTGTCGCTGGTAAAAGCATGGCGCACTTTTTCCACCACCGCTTCCGGGCCGAGGGTAAAGCGTGCGGCGATACCCGGATTCTCCACCGGCTTATCGCGCTGGGTTTGGTTGACGTTGGTGGTAAAACGGGTGGTGATAGGACCGGGCTCAATCAGGCTGACCTTAATGCCGCTATAGCGCAGCTCCATACGCAGCGCATCGGACCAGGCTTCCAGCGCATATTTGCTGGCCGCGTAGGCGCCGCGACCGGGGCTGGAGATGATCCCCATGACCGAGGAGGTCATGACGATACGCCCTTCGCCGTGCGGCTCCATTGCCGGCAGAAGTAACATCGTCAGCTGGTGTGCGCCAAAAAAGTTGGCGGAAAACTGCGCCTCCATCTGTTGACGGCTAATGGTGGCGAGCGGGCCATAGACGCCGTATCCGGCATTATTAAACAGCCCGTACAGGCGATTATTGGTCAAGGCGATGACCTCCGCAGCGGCGCGTTCAACGCTTTGCGGGTCGTCGAGGTCCAGCAAAATACCGGTCAGCCCGAGCTCCTGCATCCGCGCCACGTCATCCGCTTTACGGCAGGCGGCCAGGACGTTAAAGCCCTGGCGTTTTAAATCGAGGGCGCTTTCAAGACCAATACCGCTGGAACAGCCTGTAACTAAAACCGATTTTTGCATAACTTTACCTGCAAGCGACGCCTGAAGATCAGGAGTCATGATTAACTAAGGGTGCCAGCCGGGTTGCCATCCAGTCGGCAATAAAAGGCTGGGCATCGCGATTGGGATGGATGCCATCATCCTGCATCCACTGGGGTTTCAGATAGACCTCTTCCATAAAAAAGGGCAGCAGAGGAATATCAAACTCTTTGGCCAGGGCCGGGTACAGGGCGCTGAAGGCTTCATTATAACGACGGCCATAGTTCGCGGGCAGGCGAATTTGCATCAACAACGGCTGAGCGTTGGCGGCTTTGATATCCTGAATCACCGTCCGCAGAGTCTGCTCGGTTTGCTGGGGCGGGAAGCCGCGCAGCCCGTCGTTGCCCCCCAGCTCGACCAGCACCCAGCGCGGCTGATGCTGTTTGAGCAGCGCCGGGAGTCTTGCCAGTCCTTGCTGCGAGGTGTCGCCGCTGATGCTGGCGTTGATGACCGGCGTTGTGGTCTGCCACTTATCGTTGAGTAGCGCAGGCCAGGCGGCGCTGGCGGCCATGCGATAACCGGCGCTCAGGCTATCGCCAAGAACCAATAGCTTGTCTGCGGCCATGGCGCGGCAGGCAAAAAAAATCAGAAACAGGAAAGGCAAATGCCAGCGGAAAACATACTTGAAGTTCATCATCTTAAGAAGTCCGTCGGTCAGGGAGAGCATCAGCTTTCCATCCTTACCGGAGTTGAGCTGGTTGTCAAACCGGCGCAGACCATCGCCCTGATTGGTGAGTCGGGTTCGGGGAAATCGACCCTGCTGGCGATCCTTGCCGGGCTGGATGACGGCAGCAGCGGCGAGGTCTCCTTACTCGGCCAGCCGCTGCATACGATGGATGAAGAGGCGAGGGCGCGGCTGCGTGCTAAACATGTCGGCTTTGTCTTTCAGTCATTTATGCTGATTCCAACCCTTAATGCTCTGGAAAATGTCGAGCTTCCGGCGCTGCTTCGCGGTGAGACCGATAACCAAAGCCGTGGCAGCGCCCGGGCTTTGCTGGAGCAGCTGGGGCTGGGGAAACGTCTCCATCATCTGCCGGCGCAGCTTTCCGGCGGCGAACAGCAGCGGGTGGCGCTCGCCCGCGCATTTAACGGCCGGCCTGAGCTGCTGTTTGCCGATGAGCCTACCGGCAATCTTGACCGCCATACCGGCGACAAAATTGCCGATCTGCTGTTCTCCCTTAATCGAGAGCATGGTACCACGCTGATTCTGGTGACCCACGATCCGCTGCTGGCGGCGCGCTGCGATCGGCGGCTGCGTCTGGTGGACGGCCAGCTGCGGGAGGAAGCATGATTGCCCGTTGGTTCTGGCGCGAATGGCGCTCGCCCTCGCTGCTGATAGTCTGGCTGGCGCTGAGCCTGGCGGTGGCCTGCGTACTGGCGCTGGGGTCGATCGGCGACCGAATGGAAAAGGGGCTCAGCCAGCAGAGCCGCGAATTTATGGCCGGGGACCGGACGCTGCGCAGCTCGCGCGAGGTGCCTGCGGAGTGGATTGACGAGGCGCGCAGGCTCGGGCTCACCGTCGGAGAGCAGCTGAGCTTCGCCACCATGACCTTTGCCGGCGATACGCCGCAGCTGGCGGACGTGAAGGCGGTCGACGATACCTATCCGCTCTACGGTCAGCTGGAGACGCAGCCGCCGGGCCTGAAACCCCAGGCCGGAAGCGTGCTGCTGGCTCCGCGCCTGATGGCGCTGCTGAACTTAAAAATCGGCGATACACTCGATGTCGGCGATGCCACGCTGCGCATTGCTGGCGAGGTGATACAAGAGCCGGATGCCGGCTTCAACCCTTTCCAGATGGCGCCGCGGCTGATGATGGACACCGCCGATGTGGCGAAAACCGGCGCGGTACAGCCCGGCAGCCGCGTCTCCTGGCGCTATAAGTACGCCGGAACCCCGCAGCAATTGGCGGACTATGAAAAGTGGCTCCTGCCGAAGCTGGGGCCTGAACATCGCTGGATCGGCCTGCAGCAGGACGACAGCGCCTTAGGCAAATCGCTGGAACGCTCGCAGCAGTTTTTGCTGCTGTCCGCGCTGCTGACTCTGTTACTGGCGGTGGCCGCGGTGGCAGTGGCAATGAGCCATTACTGCCGCAGCCGCTATGATCTGGTGGCGATCCTGAAAACCCTGGGCGCCGGACGCGCGCAGCTGCGTAAGCTGATCGTCGGGCAGTGGCTGATGCTACTGGCGCTGGCGGCGGTGGCCGGCGGCGCGATGGGGGTGGGGCTAGAGCAGATTCTGCTGCTGATGCTAAAACCGGTGCTACCGGCGGCCTTACCGCCGGCCAGCGGCTGGCCGTGGCTGTGGGCGATCGGCGCGATGGTGGTGATTTCGCTGCTGGTGGGGTTACGACCTTATCGCCTGCTGCTGGCAACGCTGCCGCTGCGGGTTCTGCGTCAGGATATCGTTGCCAACGTCTGGCCGCTGAAATTCTATATTCCGCTGGTGTGTGCGGTGGTGGTGCTTCTGCTGGCCTGGCTGATGGGCGGAAGCCCGCTGCTATGGGCGGTACTGGCCGGGGCCGTGGTGCTGGCGCTGCTGTGCGGCGCGTTGGGCTGGGGGCTGCTGTGGATGCTGAAGCGGTTGACGCTGAAAGCGCTGCCGCTGCGTCTGGCGGTGAACCGTCTGCTGCGCCAGCCGTGGTCAACCCTGAGTCAGCTGGCGGCATTCTCGCTGTCGTTTATGTTACTGGCGCTGCTGCTGGTGCTGCGCGGCGATCTGCTGGATCGCTGGCAGCAGCAGCTGCCGCCGGAAAGCCCCAATTACTTCTTGATCAATATTGCGCCGGAGCAGGTCGCTGCGGTGAAAACGTTCCTCGCCGGACACCATGTTACGGCGACCGAATTTTACCCGATCGTGCGCGCCCGCCTGACGCAAATTAACGGCCAGGCGGCGGAGAGCAATAAAGACGAAGCGTTGAACCGTGAGCTGAATTTGACCTGGCGCAGCGAGCGGCCGGATCATAATCCGCTGGTGGCCGGCAGCTGGCCGCCCAAAGCCGGAGAGGTGTCAATCGAGGAAGGACTGGCGCAGCGGCTGGCGATCAAAACCGGCGATAGCGTGACCTTTACCGGCGATACTCAGGAGTTCAGCGCGACGGTCACCAGCGTACGCAAAGTTGACTGGGAAAGTCTGCGGCCAAACTTCTTCTTTATCTTCCCGCCGAATGCGCTTGACGAGCAGCCGCAGAGCTGGCTGACCAGCTTCCGCTGGGATAACGGCAATACGCTGTTGACGCAGCTTAACCGCGAATTCCCCACCGTCAGCCTGCTGGATATTGGCGCGATTCTCCGTCAGGTGGGTCAGGTGTTGACGCAGGTCAGTCGGGCGCTGGAGGTGATGGTGGTGCTGGTGACCGCGTGCGGCATTTTGCTGCTGCTGGCGCAGGTTCAGGTCGGTATGCGCCAGCGCTATCAGGAGCTGGTGGTCTGGCGCACGCTGGGGGCCGGAAAGTCGCTGTTGCGTACCACGCTGTGGGCGGAGTTTGCGCTGCTGGGGGTGGTTTCCGGAATAGTGGCGGCCATCGGCGCGGAGGTGGCTTTGGCGATGCTACAAACCAAAGTGTTTGATTTTCCGTGGTCGCCGGACTGGCGACTGTGGGTGATGTTACCGCTGTGCGGCGCGCTCCTGTTGTCGTTATGCGGCGGCTGGCTGGGGTTGCGTCTGTTAAAAGGCAAAGCCTTGTTTCGCCAGTTCAGCCAGTGACTGGAGGGAGACCTCATCGGGCAAGCGCCTGGCGACGCTGCGCTTGCCCGAAGCGACGGGAAAATAGAGCCTGTTGATATATTGGAACCGTAGGCCGGGTAAGGCGTCAGCCGCCGCCCGGCAAAATACGCGCGCTATCGCGAAATAAACGCTATTGCAGATGACCGTGGTTCAGCGCGGTGAGCGGTTCATTGACGTCGAAAACTTTGCCGATAACCTCATCAACGCCGAGTGATTTCAGGCGCGCGGTATGCTTATTGAGATAAGCGAGGGCGGTCTCTTCATCCTCGAAAAGATAGATCCCGCCCGCTTCGTGGTTCTTTTCGCTTTCAGTCCAGACCTTCCAGATAAACCCCGGCTCCTGATTGATGGACTCGGCCAGCTCCACGAGCTGGCGGGACATCTCGCTGCCGAAGGGGCCGTTAAAGGCAAAGTGCAGCTGCAGTAGTTTTTTCGACATGCTTCCTCCATGGATAATGTTTGAGCGGCAGTACTTCATTTTAATGACAGAACGATGAAATGATAATCGCTGACTTTTTAAACGCACAAAATGATAACTCACTGATTTTTAACAGCACTAAACATTAAAAACCCAACAACACGTCATGCCAAATCACGGTTAATATTCAGCTGGAAACTATAAGGTTGCTTATTACTCAAGGAAAAAGCATGGCACATAAAATAAAAGCGCTGGCGGTGACGATCGGCGCAGCACTGGCGTTAACCTCTTTCGCATCCCAGGCAGAGATTACGTTACTGAAACAGGACCCGCAGGCCGGAGATCCGCTGAGCCGCCTCAACTTTACCGTCGGCGGGAGTATTCGTCCGCAGTTCAACATGATGTCCGGCGACGGCGATAAAGGGTCTTATAAACGTAATGGTTTTGATGGCGGGACCCGTTTCCGCTTCGCCGCTGATTATTATCTGTTTGATGATATTAGCTGGATCAGCTATTACGAGCTGGGGGTCAATATTCCGGCGTTGTTTGACTGGGATAACCACTATGCGGAAGGCGCCAATAATACGAGCCGCCGTATGTTGTACACCGGGCTGAAGAGCGACACCTGGGGGACACTAACCTACGGTCAGCAAAACAGTATTTACTATGATGTGGTTGGGGCGAAAACCGATATCTGGGATTACGACATGATCGCCCAGGCGCCGGGTAACGGCATCAACGGCGACTACGATGGTTCGTATCGTTCCCGTAATATGCTGAAATATAAGAAAACGGCGGGTGACGTTGACCTCTATGCCTCCTATTTGTTTGAAGATAATGAATATCTGCCGGGCAATGGCCTGCGCTATAAACGTAAAGGCGGCGGTTCCGTGGGCGTGGATTATCACATCACTAAGGACCTGACCTGGGGGACCGCGTGGAACTACACCCGTGCCGAGATGCGCGACCCGTCAACAGCAGACAACAAAACCTATGATCAGAATATCCTCGGTACGGCGCTGAGCTGGAAACCGGATAACTGGACCTTCTCCTTCGGTGGCGGCTGGTATCAGAACTTTATGACCACGAAGAAAACCGATGTTTACGACTATTTCGCCGGGGATGCCTGGGGGATTGAGTACTTCGCCGGTTATACCTTCCCGATTGGTCAGTACGCGGTGAAAACGATTCAGCCGTACTTTATGGGCGATCGCCTGGAGTACGTCAACGGCCGTAACTATCAGCGAATTGATAACGGGCTGGGGATCAGCTTCCAGCTGGATTACGGTTTCCGCGTTGATTATGAGCACGTCTTTACGTCCAGCACCGACAACCTGGGCGATATGAACCTGGTGCGTCTGCGCTACGACTTCTAAGCGGCTGCGACTCCCCGGTGGCGCTGCGCTTACCGGGGTTACAGGCTCACCCGTAGCCCCGGCTAAGGCGTCGACGCCGCAAGCCGGGGCTGTAGGGAATTTGATTACTTCGTCAACCAGGAGGCGACGTCATTCCAGCTGCCGCGAAAGATAATTTTTTCCGCTTTTTTGCTCAGCTGATAGCGATACATCGGGTCGTAGTACTCTTTCAACAGCGGCACCAGCCAGGCAAAATGGGCATCGGTCGTAGCATCTCGCTGCTGCGAAGCCAGCGCCTCGTCAAGCAGGGCGGTGAGCTGGGCAAAACGCTGTAGTCCCAGGCGACGGCGAATGGCAAACAGACCGTGATGCAGGTATTCGCTGTACTCCTGCCAGCCTTTCTCTTCACCGTAAGCATCAATAAAATCACGGTGCATACGGTCAAAATACTCTTCCCGCAGGCGCTCCAGGCGGATCTCAAACGGGTCTTCCACTACCGCCAGCGGCGATTGCGCCATGCGCTCACGCATGCATTCCGGCAGGTGGTTCGCGCCGATCATATGTCCTTCATCTTCCAGCACCCAGCGACGATGCTGCCCGGCTTTTTTCAACATCGCCACCGCCAGATGGTTTTCAAATGTTGCCTGGGCGTGCTGGTCACGCAACGTGCGGCCGAACGATGAGCCGCGATGGTGGGCGAGCCCCTCCAGATCGATACCGTCGGGTCGGGAGCAGACCAGCTGGGTCTTGCCGTTGCCGGTACAGCCGCCGATCAGCACTATCGGGCGTTGGACCAGCTCTTCGGTGAACTGGATAGCGGACTGGCGCAGCGCCTTATAGCCGCCGACGATCAGCGGGTACTCGATGCCGGCCTCATGTAGCCACTGTTGCACGATGTGCGAACGCTGGCCACCGCGGGCGCAGCACAGATAGCCCTGCGGATAACGTAAACAGGCATCACGCCATGCGGCGAGACGCTTTTCCCGCACCTCGCCGTTGACTAACTGATGGCCCAGCGCTAATGCCGCGTCCGCGCCGTGTCGTTTATAGCAGGTGCCGACGGCGGCGCGTTCGGCGTCGTCCATCAGCGGCAGATTCAGTGCCGCAGGAAGTGCGCTTTGGCGGAATTCGATCGGGGCGCGGACGTCAAT
This sequence comes from Klebsiella sp. X13, assembly GCF_003323835.1. Classification (NCBI taxonomy): domain Bacteria; kingdom Pseudomonadati; phylum Pseudomonadota; class Gammaproteobacteria; order Enterobacterales; family Enterobacteriaceae; genus Klebsiella; species Klebsiella sp. X13. Next base: position 4,078,727 of record NZ_CP030874.1, on the reverse strand, counting down.
GATTGGCGTGTCCGCCGTGAGAATGGTGCGGTAATCCGTCCCATTTTTCATGGGTCATCCTTCTGAAGTCAAACTGAAAGCGTCTTTAAAATAAGAAAATCTTTAAAGCAAGGAGGGGATTCTACGCGCCTGAATGTCTGCCGGGGAAGGGCGAAGATCAATTCCCCGGCAAATAGCCGTTTTCATTCGGGCGCACAGGCGGCGGATGCGCCGGGCGCCAGAATGTGTCAGGAGGGTTAAGCCAGCTGGGATTGCGCCCAGAAGATACCGCTGGCGTACTCCGGCGGCAGAATAGGTTTTAAGGCTTCCAGCGTGGCGCTCAGGCGGTCGGTATCGCTGTCGGTCAGGTTAAGGTGACCCACTTTGCGCCCCGGACGCACTTCTTTGTCGTACCAGTGCAGATGCACCAGCGGCAGCTTCAGCCAGTCGTAGTTCAGATCGCTACCGATCAGGTTGATCATCACCGAAGGGCTGTTCACTACCGGCGGCGGCAGCGGCAGGCCGGTAATCGCCCGCAGATGCAGTTCGAACTGGCTGATCGAGGCCCCGTTCTGGGTCCAGTGACCGCTGTTGTGCACGCGTGGCGCCAGCTCGTTAATCAGCAGGCCGTCAGCGGTGACAAAACACTCCATCGCCATCACGCCCACGTAGTTCAGCTCGTTCATAATGGCGGTAAGCATGCTTTCCGCCTGGTCCTGCTGGCGGGCATTGGCCTGCGGGAAGGCGACGCTGGTACGCAGAATGCCCTCCTGGTGCAGGTTGCGGGTAAGCGGGTAGAACACCGTGCTGCCATCCTGCGCGCGGGCGCCAACCAGCGACACTTCGGCGGAAAAGTTGATGCCTTGCTCAACAATACATTCGCCATAGTTTTCATCCGGCAGCTGCGCAATGTCGTTTTCGCGCAGTCGCCATTGGCCGCGACCATCGTAACCGCCCACGCGACGCTTAACGATAGCCAGTTCGCCCAGACGTGCGAATACCGCCGGCCACTCGCTTTTATCTGCCAGCAGCTGCCACGGCGCGGTGGCGAGCTCCAGCTTATCAAACAGCTGTTTTTGCGTCAGACGGTCGGCAATGATCGGGAACACATCGCGGTTAACAAACGCCGGGTGGCGCGCCAGTTCACGCGTGAGCGCCGTTTCCGGCCAACGTTCGATTTCGGCAGTGATCACGCTTTGCTGAAACGGCACCGCTTCAGGATCGGCTTCCAGACCGACTGGCCAGACGGCGATACCCAGCGGTTCACCGGCCTGGCGCAGCATCCGGCCTAGCTGGCCGTTGCCAAGGATGCAAACCTGCTTCATGCCGCACCCCGCGGATCCGGATTCTCCAGCACCTCATCGGTCTGGGCCTGGCGCCAGGCGCTCAGGCGCTGATGCAGTTCGGCATCGTGCACCGCCAGAATCTGCGCCGCCAGCAGGGCCGCATTGGCGGCACCGGCTTTGCCGATGGCCAGCGTGCCGACGGGAATTCCGCGCGGCATCTGAACAATAGAGTAGAGACTGTCTACGCCGCTTAACGCCGCGCTTTGCACCGGCACACCTAATACCGGCACCAGAGTTTTCGCCGCAATCATGCCCGGCAGATGCGCCGCGCCGCCCGCGCCGGCAATAATCACCTGATAACCGTTGCTTTCCGCGTCTTCGGCAAAGCTAAACAGCTTATCGGGCGTCCGGTGTGCGGAGACCACTTCAACATGGTACGGAACGTTCAGGGCATCAAGGATTTCTGCGGTAAACTGCATGGTAGCCCAGTCGCTTTTGGACCCCATCACGATGGCGATACGCGCCGAATTATTGCGGGAAGACATGCGTCTTAAAACTCCTGTGGGTGTGCTTCACACTGCTTTAGAGGCCACAGAGAATAACATGATCTTTCGGCAAGGAAAACGGTTGCGTCACCGGTGATGGGGTGAAAATGCGCTGGAAATTAAAACGGGAATGCGATCAGCTCAACGTCGTCTTTGCTGACTTTGACCATCGACCCTTCGCTGTGCCAGGCGCCGAGGACGACGCGAAATGCCGGTTTGCCGTTGGCCTCTAGCGGGTGGACGGCAGGGCGATGCGTGTGACCGTGAATCAGCCACTGCACCTGATGTCTTTCCAGCGCGTCGACCACGGCCTGCGGATTGACATCCATGATTTCCAGCGACTTGCTGCTGTTGGCCGCTTTGCTGTCGGCGCGCATTCTGGCGGCGATACGGCGGCGAATAAACAGCGGCAGGGCAAGGAACAGACGCTGAATCCACGGTGTATGGACTTTGGCACGAAAAGCCAGATAGCCCGGATCGTCGGTGCACAGCGTATCGCCGTGCATGATCAGGACCCGACGGCCATACAGATCGAGCACGTTTTCTTCCGCCAGCAGCCGCATCCCGCAGGCGTGTGCGAAGCGCTGGCCCACGAGAAAGTCGCGGTTGCCGTGAACAAAATAGCAGGGCACGCCGGATTGAGTTAATGCGTTGATTGCCGAGGCGATTTGCTGATGCAGCGGGTTCGGATCGTCATCGCCAATCCAGGCTTCAAACAGATCGCCAAGGATATACAGCGCGTCCGCCTCGCGGGCTTCGCCGGCTAAAAAGCGTAGAAAACCGGCGGTGATCGCCGGTTCTTCTGTTTGCAGATGCAAATCCGCAATAAAAAGTGTCGCCACTAATTACTCGCTGACGGTGACGCTTTTGATCACCACATCTTCTTTCGGCACATCCTGATGCATGCCGCTGCGGCCGGTAGCCACCGCTTTGATTTTGTCGACCACGTCCATACCTTCAACCACTTCGGCAAAGACGCAGTAGCCCCAACCCTGCAGGTTTTCACCGGAGAAGTTCAGGAAGTCGTTATCGACAACGTTAATGAAGAACTGCGCGGTGGCGGAGTGAGGTGCCTGAGTACGGGCCATGGCCAGAGTACCGCGGGTGTTTTTCAGACCGTTGTTGGCTTCGTTCTGGATCGGGGATTTGGTGGTTTTCTGCTCCATGCCTGGCTCAAAGCCGCCGCCCTGGATCATGAAACCGTTGATAACACGGTGGAAAATGGTGTTGTTGTAGAAACCTTCGCGGCAGTAATCCAGGAAGTTTTTAACTGTTTCCGGCGCTTTGTCGTCAAAGGTTTTGATGACGATATCGCCATGATTAGTGTGGAAAGTAACCATTTTTGCATCCTGTTCCGATGATTGTGGTGCTTAAACCCAAAGTTGGGCGTGACATAGGGGGCTGTTATAGCATAACCGCCGGGTTCGATCACCTTGCATTGTGTGCTGCTTCGGGGTTGAATTAAGGTTAGAATACGCGACCTGATATTCACACACGTCTACACGGAATCTTCGATGTTAAAAATTTTTAATACACTGACGCGCCAAAAAGAAGAGTTTAAGCCTATCCATGCCGGGGAAGTGGGCATGTACGTGTGTGGAATTACCGTTTACGATCTCTGTCACATCGGCCATGGCCGTACTTTCGTCTCTTTTGACGTGGTTGCCCGCTACCTGCGTTTTCTCGGCTATAAGCTGAAGTACGTGCGCAACATTACCGATATCGACGATAAAATCATTAAGCGTGCTAATGAGAACGGCGAAAGCTTTGTCGCGCTGGTCGATCGCATGATTGCCGAAATGCACAATGATTTCGATGCGCTGAATATTCTGCGTCCGGATATGGAGCCTCGCGCCACCCATCATATTCCCGAGATCATTGAAATCACTGAACAACTGATCGCCCGCGGTCATGCGTACGTGGCGGACAACGGGGATGTGATGTTCTCGGTACCGACCGATCCGAATTACGGGCAGCTGTCGCGCCAGGATCTGGACCAGCTGCAGGCCGGCGCCCGCGTGGATGTCGTTGACGTCAAGCGTAACCCGATGGACTTCGTGCTGTGGAAAATGTCGAAAGAGGGCGAGCCAAGCTGGCCGTCGCCGTGGGGCAACGGTCGTCCTGGCTGGCACATTGAATGTTCGGCGATGAACTGCAAACAGCTGGGCAACCATTTTGATATCCATGGCGGCGGTTCGGATCTGATGTTCCCGCATCATGAAAACGAAATAGCCCAGTCCACCTGTGCTCACGACGGGGAATACGTTAACTACTGGATGCACTCCGGGATGGTGATGGTTGACCGCGAGAAAATGTCAAAATCGCTGGGCAATTTCTTTACCGTACGCGACGTGCTGAAGTACTACGATGCGGAGACCATTCGCTATTTCCTGATGTCCGGCCACTATCGTAGCCAGCTGAACTACAGCGAAGAAAACCTCAAGCAGGCGCGTTCTGCGCTGGAGCGTCTGTATACCGCGCTGCGCGGTACCGACAAATCGGTAGAGCCGGCCGGCGGCGACGCCTTCGAAGCGCGCTTTATTGAAGCGATGGATGACGATTTCAATACCCCGGAAGCCTATTCCGTGCTGTTCGATATGGCGCGTGAAGTCAACCGCCTGAAGACGGAAGATGTCGCCGCGGCTAACGCCATGGCCGCTCATATGCGCAAGCTCTCCGGCGTGCTGGGGCTGCTTGAGCAGGAGCCGGATGTCTTCCTGCAAAGCGGTGCGCAGGCTGACGACGGTGAAGTTGCGGAAATCGAGCGGCTGATTCAGCAGCGTCTGGATGCGCGTAAAGCGAAAGACTGGGCCGCTGCGGATGCGGCGCGTGACCGTCTCAATGAGATGGGGATCGTGCTGGAGGACGGCCCGCAGGGAACCACCTGGCGCCGGAAGTAAGCAATAAAAAAACGCCCGGCTTGCCGGGCGTTTTTATGATCAATCTTAAACCACCTCCTGTGGAGGTGGCGATCGTTCATTAAGCAGGATCAGGCGGTAACGGTGACGCTCTGGCCTTCAAAACTCACCGTCTGACCGGCGACGATTTTGCAGCGTTTACGGGTTTCTACCGCGCCATCCACCTTCACCAGGCCATCGGCAATCGCTATTTTTGCCTGCGCGCCGCTCTCACTCCAGCCTTCCAGCTTCAGCAGATCGCACAGTTCAACGTGTGGGTGTTTGCCCAGAGAAAAATTCGCCATCTCAGGCCTCCTGAATGTCGTGATATTCTTCGCACGCCTGTAGCGTGTTTTGAATCAGTGTAGCAACGGTCATCGGGCCAACGCCGCCCGGGACTGGCGTAATGTATGACGCGCGTTCTGCGGCATCTTCAAAGACGACGTCTCCGACCACTTTGCCGCTTTCCAGACGGTTAATACCGACATCCACAACGATGGCGCCTTCTTTGATCCACTCGCCCGGAATAAAGCCCGGTTTACCGACCGCAACAATCAGCAGGTCAGCATTTTCAACATGCTGACGCAAATTCCGGGTGAAGCGGTGGGTCACGGTAGTCGTGCAGCCCGCCAGCAGCAGTTCCATGCTCATCGGACGGCCGACGATGTTCGATGCGCCAATCACCACGGCGTTCAGGCCATAGGTGTCGATATTGTAACGCTCAAGCAGAGTGACGATTCCGCGCGGTGTGCACGGGCGCAGACGCGGGGCGCGCTGGCACAGGCGGCCGACGTTGTAGGGGTGGAAACCGTCAACATCTTTGTCCGGGGCGATACGCTCCAGTACTTTCACGTTATCAATTCCGGCAGGCAGCGGCAGCTGTACCAGAATACCGTCGATAGTGGTATCGGCATTCAGCGTATCAATAAGCTCCAGTAATTCCGCCTCGCTGGTGGTTTCCGGGAGATCGTATGAGCGGGAGACAAATCCCACCTCTTCACACGCTTTGCGCTTGCTGCCGACATAAATCTGCGACGCCGGGTTACTGCCGACCAGTACAACGGCTAACCCTGGGGCGCGTTTTCCGGCCGCAGTGCGGGCCTTCACTTTTTCCGCAACCTCAGAGCGTACCTGCTGCGCAATCGTTTTACCGTCAATAATTTTTGCTGCCATCAGAGAGAGGATTCCATCTGTATCGTATCGAAAGGGGGATGCGGATATTTTGTCAGAAGCCAGCCTCGCTGTCAGTCCTCGTTTGAGTTTTTATCCCTCTTTGAGCAAACTCAGGGCTAAAAACACCGCTGTTTAAAGGGCTATTGGGGGCATTTTGGGGGCGTCAGGACTCTTTATTGTTATCGCCGATGTATCAGTACTGAAAACCGGCGCCGGGCGATCTTTGCACAACCTTTGTTTTATATGTAGGCAAGTTAGTTATGCTGCCGCAGTTTGATGGCAAAATGCATTGACTCACTGAGCGTTGACCGTATAATTCCAGGCGGTTTCACTCGTCGAAGCATCCGCATTTCAGTGCGCCCTTAGCTCAGCTGGATAGAGCAACGGCCTTCTAAGCCGTAGGTCACAGGTTCGAACCCTGTAGGGCGTACCATTCAAAATCAACAGTTATCAACTTCCTCCAGTCGCTGATTTTTCCTCGTGGGACATATTTGGGACATCTTCTGCAAAAATGGCGTCAATTTATCGCTCAGCTCCGTGAAATGGTGAGGTGTCAGGTGGCATCTTTGCGTATCATCTCTACGTGTTCCCACTGCCTGTAGAACAGAAAGCGGAACGCCAGACTGAATTAGCCAACTGGCGGCCATCGGTTCGACCAGACAATCTAGTTAGAGGAAAGTGAATTGATAAAGGACTACCTGATTGTGGCCTACCTGACGGCAATTGCTGGCTGGCCCGTCACGCTGACATTACTTGGTCTTTCTGCAGGGGTGGCTCTCTGTTCGAGACGCAGGGTGCTGGGCGTTGTCCTCATCGTTTTGTGCATGCTGGTGGCCATCGCAGCGTGGCAGTTTGAACGTTATATGTAGAATCATACCCTCCTCATCAGTAGGCCAGTCGATGAGGTCGGACGGATTGGCATCAACCTTGTTCTCCAGCAATCCAGAGCCTGGCTGTGTTCAGATTCCTTACCTTCAGCACTGTACATGAAATTGATTATCTGAATGAGCTCACCCCAGATTTAATCCGTAATGAATTTTTCCTGATTAAATGCCATCCGGGTAAAGTTATTTGCACTGGTCCATTATGAGAACCCTCCAGAATCAACATTGCATGATAAATAGTCAATGTCAGACCATGGAAAAATATAGGGAGATGCATTTGGGGAGATGTATAATTTTATTAACTTGTTAGTCGATTTCAGTAAGCGAACGCAGAATTGTCGTTATTAAAAATGGCGACCACGGTCGCCATAATGATTAATAACAGGTACCGCCAGCATGATGTGAACCTGTTCCGCCATGCGGATGGGTGCCTTTCGGACAGGCGATTGCAGAAACCGACATGACGCCAAACGCGGCAACCAGAATTATTACTATGATTTTTTTCATTTGTTAAACCTTGCCTGAAACGGTAATGCGATGGTTATTGCAGGTTCGCTCTGCGGCGATTAAATATTACATCCGGCCTAAGACCGTTCTGATGTAGGGGATTAATATTATCTTTTTTATGCGTCTATTGCATTTATCAAACGGGTATAAAAACCGCTCGCGTTATCCATTTTTGCCGATTTCGGAAAGCAGGGATGCTGCACGCAGATGACAAAATTGTCATTCGGCTGGCGCCTTTTTGTCGGGCGGCGATGAGTAGACTGGTATGACTGTTTTTCTGACGGCATATAGCCATGAACGTATTACGCATCAGACTCTTTCCGGTCATCCTTTTGCTGGCTGGCGCCCTGGCGCTATATCTGCTTTTTTTCCGCCAGAATGCCCTGTCGGCCTCTGCGAAAAACGCGCCGCCGCCGCTGGTGAGTTTATCATCGGCGCAGCTTACCTCGCTTCCGCTGAGTCTGACGACGCAAGGACATGTGGTCTCGCTTAATCAGGTTGATATTCAATCGCAAATTACCGGAACGGTTAAGCGCGTGGCGTTTCAGGAAGGGGCGTTTGTCCAGCAGGGACAGCTGCTGTTTACTCTTGATGATTCCACGCAACAGGCAACCTTGCATCGGGACCAGGCGTCCCGGATGCAGGCGCAATCGCAGCTGGACAAAGCGCAGCGGGATCTGGCCCGCGGACGTGCGCTGAAGGCGCAGAACTATATTTCTGCCTCCGACTGGGACACTTTGCTCAGTACCCGGCAACAATATGCGGCCCAGGTGCAGGCGGCACAGGAAGATATTCTTAGTGCCGAAGCGCAGCTGGGCTATACGCGGATTTATGCCCCGGTGAGCGGCAAAACCGGCGCGCTCAATGTGCATCCCGGTAGCCTGGTGCAGCCGGGCAGCAGTCAACCGCTGGTCACCGTGAATCAATTTGATCCGGTGGGAGTCGCGTTTACGCTCCCGGAAAATGATCTCAATGCCGTACTGGCGGCGCAGACCCAGGGTCCTGTCAGGGTGCTGGTCGATAACGCGAAAGGTGTAAAAATTGCCGGCACCCTCGATTTTATCGACAACACTGTCAGCACCGAGAGCGGAACCATTGCGCTGAAGGCGCGTTTTGCCAACGCGGATCGTCTGCTGTGGCCGGGGACATTTCAGCATGTCAACGTCGAGGCCGGAACGCAGCAGGTTGTGGTGCTGCCGCCGCAGGCGATCCAGAACGGGCCACAGGGACACTTCGTCTACCTTATTGATAGCCACAGTCAGGCGGCGACGCAGCCGGTGAATCTGCTGCGTATTCAGCAGCAGATGGCGGTGGTCGAAGGCGTGAGTCAGGGGACCCGGGTAGTGGTTGAAGGAAGCAATAACCTGCGTCCTGGGGTGCACGTCGCCGTAGCGAAGGCGGCGGGGCAGGCGGAGCGTGTGCAATGAAGCTGGCTGAAGTCTGTCTGTCTCGACCGATTGCAGTGATGTTGCTATGGCTGGCGGTGATTGTTACCGGTGCTATCTGCTGGACAAAACTGCCGGTCGCGGCGCTGCCGTCGTTTGATATGCCAACGATTCGCGTTAACGCTTCGCTATCCGGCGCCAGTCCTGAAACGATGGCCTCATCGGTAGCGACATCGCTGGAAAAGAACCTCGCGACGATTCAAGGCCTGTCGTTGTTGACCTCAACCAGCCTGCAGGGCGCGACGACCATCGTGCTGGCGTTCGATCCCTCGGTAAATATCGACTCCGCGGCCGTTGATGTTCAGTCGGCTCTGTATCAGACGATGAAGAATCTACCTGCGCAGATGACTACGCCGCCGTCGTTTCGCAAGGTCAACCCGGCCGATGCGCCGATTGCGACGATCGGTATCGATTCACCGTCAATGACGCTCTCTGACCTGAACCGCTACAGCGACGATCTTATCTCACCGGCGCTATCGACCATCAAAGGGGTGGCGGAAGTGAACGTCATTGGCCAAAAACGCTATGCCGTTCGGGTTGAAATTGATCCCGACCGCCTGGCGGCGACGAACCTGACGTTGACCGATGTACAGTCGGCCCTGAAATCGGCCAATGCGAATTCACCGGTTGGTGAACTGGACGGCAGACGGCAGATGATGATGCTACAGACTCAGGGGGATTTGAGAAATGCCGCAGACTTTGCCAGTGTGATTATCGCGACCCGCAACGGCCAGCCGGTGCGACTTTCCGATGTCGCCAGCGTCGAAGACAGTATTGAGAACGCCCTGAGCTATAGCGCGGTCAATGGTCATACGGCGATTGTACTGAGCATTAACCGTCAACCTGGAGCAAATATTGTCTCGACCATCGACGCGATAAAACAGCTGCTTCCGCGCCTGCAGTCGCAGATGCCCCCTTCGGTAAAAATGCAGTTGCTCAACGATCGTTCCCTGTCAATTCGCCAGGCGATTCATGACGTTAACATCACCCTGCTGCTGACGATTGCGCTGGTTATCCTGGTTATCCTGTTGTTTTTGCGTAATCTGCGCGCCACGCTGATCCCGGCGTTGAGCGTGCCGGTTTCACTGCTCGGTGCCTTTGCGCTGATGTATTTACTCGGTATGAGTCTCGACAACATTTCGCTGATGGGGCTGACCATTGCCGTCGGGCTGGTGGTCGATGATGCCATCGTGGTGCTGGAGAATATCATGCGTTACCGGGAGGAGGGGGAGTCTCCATGGCGGGCGGCGCTGCTGGGCGTTCGCGAAGTGGCATTTACCGTCGTCTCAATATCGCTGTCGTTGGTGGCGGTCTTTATTCCGATTTTCCTGATGCCCGGTACTCTGGGACTGTTATTCCACGAGTTTGCCTGGGTCGTCTCGCTGGCGATTCTGGTGTCAGCGGCCGCCTCGCTAACGATTATTCCTCTGCTGGTGCCGTTGCTGGTCAGACAGCATAACACCGCTTACCGTGCGCCGGCCTGGAGTCGTCACTTTGATCACGGTTTTGAAACGCTGCGCCAGGCATATGGCCGTGCGCTGGAGTGGGCGGTAGCGCACAAAGCGGTTATGGTGCTGACTGCGGTGGCGACAGTGGTGCTCAGCGTCGTGCTTTACCTGAACGCGCCAAAAGGCTTTTTCCCCCAGGAAGATATTGGTCAGATCGCCGCCAACATCGATGCCCCGCAGGATATGTCCTATGCCGGACGGCTGGCGGTGGCACAGCGGATCGGAAAAACGCTGCAGGCGGATCCGGCGGTCAGCGATATTGTCACCAAGGTTGATCACGATACGACCCAACTGATGCTGACCCTGAAAGATGCCGCACAGCGCCCGCCGATGGCGCAGGTGGTGCAGCAAATGCGCGCCGAAACCCGCTATTTGCCTGGAATCACCGTGTTTTACAGCCCGGTGCAAAACCTCAAGGTGGGCGGGCGATCGTCGAAAAGCAGCTACCAGTATACCCTGCAGTCGGTAAACAGCAGCGGTGGGCTTTCGCTTAATACGTGGGCCGATAAGCTGATGACGGGGATGAAACAGAGTGGGGTCTTTGTTGGCGTTAACAGTGATGCCGAACTCAACGGACTTCAGGCCCGGCTGCAAATTGATCGCGCTAAAGCCTCGCTGATGGGCGTCGACATCGATCAGATCCGCAATAATCTGTATGCCGCTTTTGGTACCCAGCAGGTTTCGACGATCTACGCTCCGGAAGATAGCTACGAGGTGATCATGGAGGTGAATAGCGCGTTCCGTCAAAATGAGAGTGATTTAGCGAAAATCTACGTGCGTTCCTCCGCGAACACCTTGCTGCCGGTCACCACTTTTACCCGGATTACCCGTGGGCAGGGGGTGACAGCGGTAAACCATCAGGGGCAGCTACCGGCGATCACGATTTCCTTCGACCTGGCGCCGGGCAAGTCGCTCTCGGACGCCACTCGAACGATAGCCGAGATCCAGCAAGAGATTGCGCTGCCGAATGCGGTTATCGGCAGTTACGCCGGGCAGGCGGCGCTATATCAACAGTCGCAGAGCAGCCAGATATGGCTTATCGTGATGGCGCTGGCGGTTATCTACGTTATCCTCGGCGTGCTCTATGAAAGCTGGATTCATCCGCTGACGATTCTCCTCGGGTTGCCATCTGCGGCCGTCGGAGCGCTGCTGGCGCTGCGGCTGATGAACATGGATCTCACGTTTATTGCGATGATCGGTATTTTGCTGCTGATAGGTATTGTGAAAAAGAATGCCATCATGATGATTGATTTCGCGCTGATGGCGCGAAGAAGCCACGGGCTTTCCGCCCATGATGCGATTATCCAGGCCTGCATGCAGCGCTTTCGGCCAATTATGATGACTACACTGTGCGCCATGATGGGGGCCTTGCCGATTGCTTTTGGCTGGGGGGCGGGGGCGGAGCTGCGTCAACCGATGGGCGTTGCTGTGGTGGGTGGGCTAGTGTTCTCGCAATTGATTACCCTGTTTATTACCCCAGTACTGTATCTTCTCTTTGAGAAAACTACGCGGAAAAGTGCGGCCCTGACGCCGCAGACGGAGGCACAATGAGACTACTGCTGGTCGAAGATCAAACCATGGCGGCGGACTATATTGCGAAGGGGCTGCGGGAGAACGACTTTGTGGTCGATGTCGCGCACGATGGCGTAGACGGTTTACACTTTCTGCTGACTAACGATTACGATCTGGCGATCCTCGATGTGATGCTGCCCGGCATGAATGGCTGGAAGATCCTGGAGCTGGCCCGCCAGGCGGGAAAGATGACGCCGGTGATGTTTCTCACCGCCCGTGATGACGTTGAAGACCGGGTATGTGGCCTGGAGCTGGGGGCTGAAGACTACCTGATTAAGCCTTTCTCTTTCAGCGAGCTGTTGGCGAGAGTACGGGTGATTATGCGCCGTGGCGCGCCTCATGCTGCCAGCAGCGAGGAGGCTGTGCTGCAGATAAGCGATCTGCAACTCGATTTTCTCAAGCACCGCGCATCGCGTAATGGCAAACGTATTGAGTTGACACAAAAGGAGTTTTTGTTGCTGAGTCTGCTGATGCGCCGCCGTGGCGAAGTGCTGTCGCGTACCGTGTTGGCCGAACAGGTCTGGGATATGAATTTTGACCCGGAGACCAACGTGATTGATGTTGCCGTCCGCCGCCTGCGTAGCAAAATTGACGACGGGTATGAGGTGAAACTGCTGCATACCATCCGCGGCGCGGGATACGTGCTGGAAGAGAGGAACGATGCTGATTCCGCGTAATTTTCCGATAACGCTGCGGCTGACGCTCTACTTCTCCCTCGCCATGGGGCTGGTATTGTATAGCGTGACCGGCCTGCTGTACTCGACGATGCGTAACCAGCTCGGGCAGAAGGATGTTGACGAACTGCGCAGTACGCTGCGTTTTCAGCAGGAGATAGCTACGACCATCAGCGAGCGCCAGGGGCCGAAGGATCTCTGGCAGCAGGAGCTATTCGAGTTCATCGCTCGTCAGGAACGGCTGTCGCTGCGGATTATCAGCCCGGGCGGTAAGGTCTGGGCGCAGTCGAAAAATATGCACGTACCGCAGCAGGATTTTCCGGCCCCGTCCAGTGAGTTCCACTACAGCGAGTGGAAATATCACCGCCACGACGTCAGTGAAAAGTATCTCATCGTCTCAACGGAGTTTATCCTCAAAGATAATCAGCCGTGGCGAGTCCAGGCGGCGCTGAATGTGTCAAAAAACAATGAGATCATTGAAGACTACTGGCGACGAATGCAGATCGTCGCGGCGCTGGCGCTGGTCCTCTTTTCTGCTCTTGGCTACTGGCTGGCGCGCAGGGGATTGCTGCCGCTGCGCACCATGAGCCGGGAGATTGAGCATATCCACGCCGGGGAGTTACACACCCGCCTGTCGAGCCAGCGTTGGCCATCGGAACTGAATGCGCTGTCGGCATCCTTCGACGGCATGATGACCCGTCTTGAAGCCTCTTTTACGCAGCTGACCCGCTTTTCATCGGATATTGCCCATGAGCTGCGTGGCCCCATCAACAATCTCATCTCCGCCGCCAGCGTAACGCAAAGCAAAGCGCGCAGCGCGGAGGAGTACCGGGACACGCTGGCGGCCATTGTGGAAGAGGGAGAGCGCCTGTCGCGAATGATTTCATCGATGCTGTTCCTCGCGCGGGCGGATAATAGTCGCGAGCCGCTGCATCTTGAACACCTCACCAGCGCGACGGAGTTTGCTCGTCAGATAAACCTCTATGATGTGCTGGCGGAGGAGAAGAACATCACCCTGGTCAGCGAAGGGGACGTGGATTTTTACGCTGACCCTATTCATCTGCAGCGTGCGCTGTCGAATCTGCTGTCCAATGCGTTACGCCACACGCCCTCCGGCGGTAAAATTGTGCTGCGCGCCGGGCGGGAAAATGGCCAGATTGTGCTCAGCGTTGAAGATAATGGTGAAGGTATCAGCCCCGAACATTTACCGCATATTTTTGACCGTTTCTACCGAATGGATGACGCCCGTAGCAACGCAGAGAACACCGGTCTGGGGTTAGCGCTGGTCAAAACCATTGCGGAGCTGCACGGCGGCAGGATCGTTGTGACGAGCACACCGCGCCGGGGAAGCTGTTTTTCATTGATCCTGCCTGAACGTAACGAAAGCGCCCTCAACCGAACAAAATTGTAATCCGGGCGTTGAGCCTGAGTCATCCACGGTAGCGGATAATGGATTATCCGCTGACTGTCAGGTGATCATCATGCATAACAACCCACATTCTCATTCTGCCGGCGCCGCGTTGGCGCGTGGTTGTTCTTACTTACGCCAGTTTATTGCCGACCCGAGGACGACCGGGGCGCTGCTGCCTTCGTCGGCCGTGCTCTGTCGCGCGATGATGAATCAGGTTGACTGGGGCGTCAGCCTGTCGATTGCCGAGCTGGGTGCGGCTAACGGTGTGTTAACAAAAGGGATCCTGTCGCGGATGCGCCGCGATGCGATGCTCGATGCCTATGAAATTAATCCGGGATTCATCGGCCAGCTACGGACCATTGACGATCGCCGCCTTAACGTGGTGGCGGCATCGGCGGAAAGGCTGATCAATCCCTACGATATCGTCTTTTCCTGCCTGCCGCTGCTCTCGCTTCCGCTGCGCATCAGTATGCGCATTCTGAATCAGATCCGCCAACAGATGTCGGCGGACGGGCTGTTTATCCAGTTTCAGTACAGCCCGTTGTCTGAAACGCTGCTTTCCCGCTATTTCCGCTGGCAGCGCATTGTGGTGATGCGCAATCTGCCGCCCGCACTGGTGTATGTCTGCACGCTACGTTAACGCTGGTCTGTACCAGCAAAAGATATGTAATAAGAGGGTATATATGAATACGTCGACGACATCACCGCCGTGGCTGAATAAAGTGCCTGAGGTCACACTGGTCTTCTGGCTAATTAAAATGATGTCGACCACGGTCGGGGAAACCGGGGCCGATTACCTCAATATGGATTTGGGATTTGGTCTGCTGAATACTTCGTGGGTGGTCGGCGGACTGTTGCTCGTCACTCTGGTTTTTCAACTGCGGGAAACTCGCTATCAGCCGGCGATCTATTGGCTGACGGTGGTGTTTATCAGCATTTTCGGGACCCTGGTGACCGATAACTTAACCGATGCTTTACATGTACCGCTAGCCTATAGCTCACTCTTTTTCGCCCTGGCGCTGCTGGTGACTTTTGTTCTGTGGTACGCGCGAGAAAAGACCCTGTCCATTCACCATATCGATAACCGCGTCAGAGAGCGCTTCTACTGGTTGGCTATTTTGTTTACCTTTGCGCTGGGAACCGCCGTGGGGGATGGTCTCGCTGAAGGGCTGAACATGGGCTATTACAGCGCAGCGGCCTTCTTTGGCGGCTGGCTTCTAATCATTGCGACGGCACGCTTTGTTTTCCGTGCCAATGCGGTGTTCTGCTTCTGGGCGGCATATATCCTGACCCGTCCCTTCGGCGCAGCCTGCGGTGACCTGTTATCACAGCCGGTTGAAAACGGCGGTTTTGGCTTTGGCGCCAACGTCGTCAGCCTGATCTTCGGGGCCATTATCGTTGTACTGGTAGGCTGCCTGTCGATGATTGAACGACATAAGCCGGCACTACATTCCGTGCGCAACGATGAGGAATCACCGAGATGAAGAGAAAAGGAGTGTATCTGCTGTTACTTATGGCTTCGCTGCTGAGTATCAGGCCAGCGATGTCCGATGCGCGGGTCCATAAAGTGGCGAGCATATGGGTGCTTTCGCCAATGGCCTGGGAAGCATCCCGGCACTTACCGCCTGGGGATTGATTAACGTCCCGCCGCCGTCAATGCCGGCGGCGGTCTTTTCCGGGCTCTCGGTTAACTGACGTACAGCGCTATCAGCGCCACCGTTGCCGGGAGTGCCTGCACATACAGTATTTTTCGACTGGCGGTTGCGGCGCCAAACAGCCCGGCGATCACCACGCAGATCAGAAAGAACGCTTTAAACTCAAACCCGCTCTCTGGACTCCACAGTCCCCACAGCAAACCGGCGGCCAGAAAACCGTTATACAGACCCTGATTGGCTGCCATCACCCGGGTCTCACGGGCAAAACTGGCGCTAAGGCCGAATGCCCGGCGCCCGGTTTTACTCTCCCACAAAAACATCTCCAGAATCAGAATGTAGATATGGATGGCGGCGACGACAAAAATAAGCGTATTGGCTAACACGGTAGTCCTTAGTCAGGTTAGAGCACAGGAAGCCCTGGTAAAACCCGCTTTTTATCGCGTGTTTAACCGTTTATATCAAAGAATAGCCGCATCACCCTGGCTATGTTGGAAATTCGGCCTGGAGAATGTCTTCAGGGTGATCATGCGTTGGCTGTTGAGGGGAATTTACAGGATGGGAACGAAACCGTTAATACTTTCTTTGGATGGACAAGAGGCCATCCCTCTGAATACGGTGTCCGGGACGCTGGGTCACCTCGGTATTGATCTCCGCGCGCTCGCGAATTCAGGAATGTGCAGTTTTGATCCGGGTTTCAGCAATACCGCCGGGTGTGAGTCGGCGATTTCCTATATCGATACGGAAAATAGCGTCCTGCTGCACCGTGGCTACCCGGTTGACCAGCTGGCCCGGCAGTGTGAGTTCCTGGAGGTGGCGTACATTATGCTGCACGGCGAGGCGCCCGATGAGGAGCGTTATCAGGTCTTCCGGGAAAAAATTACCCGCCATACCCTGGTGCATGAGCAGATGTCGAAAATGTGCAGCGGATTTCGGCGCGACTCCCATCCGATGGCGCTGATGTGTGCCATGGTGGGCGCACTGGCCGCGTTCTATCACGATGTGCTGGATGTCGAAAACCCCGAGCATCGTGCGCTGGCCGCCACCCGCTTGCTTTCCAAAATGCCTACGCTTGCGGCGATGAGCTATAAGTTTTCCATCGAGCAACCTGCGGTCTACCCGAGAAACGATCTCTCTTATGCCGGGAATTTCCTGCATATGCTGTTTGCGGTTCCAGCGGAAAAGTACCAGGTGAACCCGGTTATTGAGCAGGCGTTGAACCAGATTATGGTGCTCCATGCCGATCACGGGCAGTGCGCATCGACCACAACGGTGCGTGCGGCCGGCTCCTCCGGGGCGAATCTCTTCGCCTGCGTGGCGGCCGGTCTGGCGTCGATGTGGGGGCCGATGCACGGTGGCGCCAACGAGGCCAGTATGCAAATGCTGGGGGATATTGAGAGCATCGAACAGATCCCGGCGTTTATCAGTAAGGTGAAAAGGGATCCTTTGGCTTTCCGCCGGCTGGGCTTTGGCAACTCGCGCTACAAATATCTCGATCCCCGGGCGGCCATTCTGCGCGAAACCTGCCATAAGGTGCTGGCAGAGCTGGGCATGTCGGACCGACTGCTTCAGGTGGCAATGGCTCTGGAAGAGGTGGCGCTCAACGATCCCTACTTTGTGGAGAATGGACTTTCGCCGAGCGTCGATTTCTATACCGCCGTGATCCTGAAAGCGATGGGGCTACCTTCGTCGATGTTTGTCGTTATGACCGCGGTGGGACGTACGCTGGGGTGGGTCGCGCACTGGAATGAAATGCACGAGTCGCCGCTGAATATTTACCGTCCACGTCAGATTTACACCGGACAAGCGGCGCGGGATTACGTTTCGCGTCGCGGGATAAAATAAGCGCATGCCCGGTCCGGTGATGAAAGGCATTGCCGGACTTTCCACATGCGGGGCAGGACAGGGAGCGGTTGGCCGGAGATACGTCGTTATGCTATCTGAAACGCAGCCGGTAGCGATGCAACAGGATGTCTGAGGAAGAGATAGCGTCGAGGGGCTGGCCTTTATCGGAAGAGTAAATTGCGCTGAAGTTTATATATCCGTGTTATCCGGGTTATTTGAAACGGCAATCCATAGCAGGGACAGGGAAAATAAAGCCAGCGCGGCGACGGAACCGATAATTCCGAGATAAATAAATAGTGTCATAAACATAGTGTGACCTTCGGTGTGGTTAATCTGTGTGGGTTATATTTTTTTGAAATCAATCGATAAGCTCTCTTCCAGAGCATCAATCGCAATCTGCAAGAGGGGGCCTTCATCGGACCAGTTCTTCCTGGCTCCCGGGCTTTTCAGCAGCGTCAGCAGTCCTGCAGCACCCACAGGCGCACCGCTTCTGATAATTTCAAGCACGGCGTCCCCGATAATCGCTCTGACCGTCGGTAGCTCGGATGGAAGGCAAAAAAAAGTGTTTGCCGCTTTCATGTTGAAACCTCGAAGGACGCGTTCGGCGCGAGTTGCTGGCTCTTACGTTGGCTCAGGCAAATGACTCTGCATATCATTGTGGGCCACCTACGACGATGCACCTTTTTACAGGCGAAAGATACAAATTAATTCCCTTCAGAGAACATTTTAAAAAAACTTAAGTTATTGAAGGGGATAGTGAGTCTTACAGCGGTGCAGCCGCCGTGACCATTATAATTTTCCGTTTACGCGTTGATTATCCGACAAAACGTCGATTGCGGTTTGCAGGGCGATTTTATCATCGCGGCTTTTTTGCGTGCGCTGAAGCACCTGCAGATACTCACGTAGCGTTCTGGCGTTGATCGGGCGGCCAAGCTTTCCGACTTCAAGCACGGCATTACCCAGAATGATTTTAACGGGCGGGAGCTGGGCTGGGTACCAGTCGAGGATGTCTTCCGATTTCATAGCAAAAATCTCCGGGAGAGACAGAATACCACAAAATAAGCGTAACATGGGGCGCCGGCAGGAATAAGCGCCTGATAAAGTTGTCAGTTATAGTCAGTTTGTGCATAGTTTTACTGGCAAAAAATACTGTTAAAAAGCTGTGAAAAATAATGCTTGCCAAAGGCTGGTTTACGTGCGTTAATGGCTTCAACGGTTTGAGTCTTAAAAATTATCTGCAACAGTTCCTGGAATTTTCTCATCGCATTTATCTTCTGATATCTCCTTTTGGGTATTTTTCTCTTCGATAAGTTTTTTTGCAGACCAGATATGCCCAAGGGCAAATTAAAAAAACGAACAACATATCTTAGACAATCACTAAAATAAGTCATGATTAAGTTGGTGAAAAACCTCAGATTAATCATGCAGAGAACGGTCGCAAAAGAAAGCGTATTCTTGGCCTGCTGTTCAGCACGGTGATTTCTGCACTATCCTTGAAAACCACAGATGAGTTTTCGCCAGAGTATAACCTCTAGTCCCTGCGGTAGTGAATGTTGTCACACATAAAGGTTAACATTATGACTGAATACATTCATTTCAGATGCCCGTGTTGTCATGGGTCACAATACAGAACATCGAATTACGATGTGACGGAAAAAAATCCCTTTGGCGCAAAATGTATCTTTTGTAAAACATCAATGATTACATTTGATAATATTGCTCCTTACATTTCCAACGGCGCGGCGACAATGGCGTGTCGGAAATAACGAAAGGGCCCCGGACGGGGCCTTTTCTTTTTCATCACCCAATGGATGGCATCGCCATCATTATGCTTTCAGCCAGGTGGTAGACTCATGAAGAAAGTTATTGTTTTTTTCAATGCATTACCGGCAGTTGTCGCGAAAATAGTGCCGGGGGTAACAACAATATTACGTGAGTATCCTAACGGTGAACAAAAACAGCTGCAGATCATGTCTGCTGAATTTCCTTCCTTGACGGGCGATCATCGCATTGTGCATGTTGCCTCCGATCGCGATTTAACCTCAGCCGAGATTCAAAACGCGGCGATAAAACTGTTGTCATAGCGCGGCGATAGCCGGTCGCCTGCGGCAGGATGAGTCCACTTCTATGCCGCGCCGACAGGGGCGACAGCATGATTTAATGGGTGAATGTCCGGTGAGCGCCTATAATTTAAAGGCGTGTGTTGCTATTCGAGGTAAAGTTGTATGATTACGCACCCGGAAGTTCGGCGCTGGGCATCGGTGATGCTGACCTCCGCTTTACGCGGAGAGATGTCCCAGGAAGAAATATTGAAACAGGTTCATATGATTTGTGAGAATCATGGTTCGGCGTGCCTGGAAGATGTTATCGATGAAATCTTAATTGAAGCGGGCCGTATTGGCTCAGGGCATAGCGACGGCACGTTTTATCGACATTGAACCTGAACATTAAAAGGCTATTGTAAAAGATCCTTTTTCATCGGAGATGGTCAGCTCTTTTCTTTCCGCCGCCCACACCATCTCCTGATTCTTAGAACTAAAATAAGACCCACGCATAATTTTTTCTTCACCAAAATCAAATGTGATCTCAACAGGATGAACGGTGATGTCAATCATATAGAGATGGCCATCGACGTAACCTTTTACGCTGGCCGTGACCTGTTTCCCAATCCCGATATCGGTACGACAATTTTGAGCGTGAATTGTTGAGTTTTCAGTCATTTCTTATCTCTTGTTTGTCTGTAATCATTCGATATGAATAAACATTACCATATCTCATTCATCATATAAGCGTTAAATTAAGACTCATACTATTTATCTTATTTTTATCGGGATTTCTGCATTTAATAGGGTGATTGTGCTGTTTTTAGTGAAAACACCTGAATTTGCGCATCATGATACCTCAATCCGAGTTTGCCACCAGCGGGATACCTTCCGACAAATAAGTAAAACCGGTGTTATATGGATGCGGTTAATAATATCTGACGATGGAGTATCACCATCGCGAGAGATGAACAGAAAATCAGGAATGAAGCATCCTGATTTCAGCGCAACGCGATGCTATCAGGTAAATAGCGGATTAAAACCCGATAAAATCCTCATCATGGTCATTTCCCGATGCGCCCTGGGGTTGTGTGTTTTTTAATCAGTTAGTGGTATGATAGACCACATTCATTCAGCGGGTAAAGGTCTATGTCATTCTTCGACAACGCAGTGAAGCGCTTGAGTTCCACCTCTGATACCACGGTAACCTGTCCGCAATGCGGGCATAAATCACGGCAGCCGGTGAACAAAATTAAAAAAGGGGCGACATTAATGTGTCCGCGCTGCAAGTCCCTGTTTATTGCCACTAAATAATGCTTTCACCTCTTCCGTCACGCCCCGGTGGGGCATGGCGGGAGAGGCGGCTGCCGCCTGGGCTTCAGCGTCGCTACGAGCTTGCGCCAGTGGCGATATGGCCAGGAGAATCAGGCATGCGAGAGCGTCGGGAACATCAGCTTACGCTCTTTAAAGATATTTTCTTTTGCCGCATAGATGAAAAGAAAATCATCAATTTCAATTTTTTCGTATTCACCTGCCCGGTCTTCCCTGGGCGTAAAGCCTAAAATAACCTGGCGGGTATGTTGCGCCGCAAGTTCATTCACGATCCTGGTCATCGAACTGGTGCTGTCACAGAAAATATCAAAACAGAGCAATGCATGATCGTTTTGCATGGCGATCGCCACGGCATTATTTTTCTCCGAGTAATAGACAAAGTGCTTCATAAACGCCGAGCAGTAGAACATCAGCAGACCGAAGTTATTGTGTGCCGAGAGGCGGGAGAACGGGTTGGCTTTCTGATAATAGTACTTGAGGATATTCACATCGCTCTCTTTATCCATATCCAGCTTGCGAAAATCCCCGGCAACGGGCGTAACCGGCAGGGCGTACTGGTATTCATCGGTCTGTTCAAAGCCGAATTTAGGATAGAAATCAACGGTTGTGGAGTTAGCGAAGAGAAAAATACCGTCAGCCTGATCCTGCCAGTCAGCCAGAATATGGTTAATCAGCTGGCTGGCCAGACCCTTTTCGCGATAATCGGTGGCGGTCATCACGGTCCCAATCTGGATATAGCGCCTGGGCTCCCCCTGCCACATTAGATCGATAATGTTAGCCGACGCATTGGCAATCACTTTATTATGATCAACAAACGCATAAGGAATATAGGACTCGGTCCAGTAGCCTTTTTTGTACCATTCTTTAAAAGAGAGGTCAAAGGTCTTAATTGCCAAATTAATGAAGCTGTTTCTTAACACATCATCATGGACAACCTGCTTGACTAATTTGTATTTCATTGGTCTGTATTCCTTTTTATAAGTTCTGAGACCTGACACGACGACGACCATTTTAATAGCAAAATATTGACTCACTTATAGCGTTGAGTATGAACTTTTCACGATGTTTGTACAGTTTGTCCCTTCAGTGGTTTCTCAGGACGTTGGCTCGGTCACAGTACGCCGGGCAGGAAGGGGGGAAAAGCAGACGAATGCGCGGACAGGTGAGCGCCGATCCTTGACCGCCATCATTTTTGCGAGCGCATTTGCCGATAAAAGTTTCACTGGTAAAACTTATTAGCCCTGAGATTTAATTTCTATTAACTCTCACGCATTCCACTTTGTACAAGCTTGACAACATATTTTCTCATTGCTAATAGTTAAGCCACATCTTAAATAATAAACAAAGTTTAATATATGAAACTCAGCGTCGGGAGTTATGACAACAGCACAACCGTAGATAATGAGGCAGAAATACTGGCTGACTTTCAGCAGCGAAGTCAGCAGGCATATCAGAGCGGCGAAAATATCATGACTTTTTGTTATGGTGAAAGTCCACGTGAACGTATTGACTGGTTTATTTCTGCCGCCAGTAAAATGGGCACGATAATATTTATTCATGGCGGGTACTGGCAATCCTGTAATAAAGAGGATTTTGCTTTTATTACTGCCGGGCCGCTGGCCCGCGGGTTTGATGTGATGTTGGTGGAATATACGTTAGCGCCGCAGACGACGTTAACAGAGATCCATCGGCAGATTGGCGCGGCGCTGGATGCCATTGGCCGCCAGCCGGGTCTGTGCAGCCCGGTTTATCTGAGTGGACACTCCGCAGGCGGCCATCTGGCAGCCTGCTGGCAGGCGCATCCGGTCGCCGATGCGGTCCTGGCAATCAGCGGGATTTATGAGCTTGAGCCTTTGCTGAGTACGGCGGTCAACCGGTCACTGCAGCTGACGCCCGCGGAGGTGAACGACCTCAGTCCGCTGCGTCATGTAGCGGAGAAGATCTCCCCTCTGACGCTGTTTTACGGCACCGCCGAGCGAACCGAGCTTATCGCGCAGAGTGAAAACTATGCTCAGCGGTTGCGCCAGCGGGGGAGGCCGGTTGACGTAATAGCCCTGCCGGGAGCTAACCACTACACCATCCTTGACGCGCTGTTTGCCACCGATGGCGCACTTTTCAGCCAGCTTTACCACGACGAGAATCCTTTATGCGAGACGTAATTCACACCGGCCTTCCGGATATCGGTCAGCCGTTCTCCTGGGCGACACGCGGCGGCGGGATGCTCTTTACCGCGCATGGCCCGGTTCGGGCTGATGGCACCATTGAAACCGGCCCGGCGGAACAGCAGATCGCCCTGACTTTCGATAATCTCACCCAGGCGCTACAGACGGCCGGGAGCCATAGCGATAATGTTCTCCAGGTTATTATTTATCTGACTGACGTCAATGATGTTGCACGCCTTGATGATATTTACCAGCGCTATTTCAATGCCCCTTATCCTAATCGTTCGACGGTGATCGTTGATAAATTAGTGGTGCCGGGAATGAAAATAGAAATTACCGTCAGCGCTACGGCCTGAAAATAAAAATAAATATTCACCTGCCAGTCATATTTATTATGGCTAAGGATACCTATGTTCGCAGAAATTAAACCGTCGACTCCCGACCCTATTATGTCGTTAATGGAAGCCTATTTGCAGGACCGCAATCCGCGGAAAGTGAATTTGGGCATCGGCTTATATTATGACGAGCGAGGGGAGGTACCGCTGATGCGGGCCGTCGAGCTGGCAGAACAGCGCCTGCTGGCGCAGCAGCTGCCGCACGGCTATCCGCCGATTGAAGGCAGCGTAAGCTTTGCCAGCCAGATACAGACCTTGCTGCTGGGGCCTGCCGCCCCGGAGCATGCGCTGGCGACGGTGCAAACCGTTGGCGGTTCTGGGGCGTTGAAGCTGGCGGCCGATTTTCTCGTTCACTTTTTACAGCGTAAAGAGATTTGGGTCTCTGATCCAACCTGGGCCAACCATCAGGCGATTTTTTCCGGCGCAGGGCTGCAGGTGAACAGCTATCCCTACTTTGACAATCTCCGCGGCGAACTGCGCTTTGCCGACATGCTGGCGACCCTGCAGACGCTACCCGCCGGCACGGCGGTGCTGCTGCATCCATGCTGCCATAACCCAACCGGGACCGATCTGAGCCACAGCCAGTGGCAGACGCTTTTGGGCGTGGTTCAGGCGCAGGGACTGCTGCCATTTTTCGATATCGCCTATCAGGGTTTTGGCGCCGGGCTGGAAGAGGACTGCTATGCGCTGAGGCTGGCGCTGGAAAGCGATCTGGATTTTATCGTCGCCAACTCTTTTTCGAAAAATATCGCCCTGTATGGCCAGCGGGTCGGGGGATTAACCGTGCGCTGCGCCAACGCGCAGACCGCCGCCAACGTCCAGGGGGCCTTAAAGACCTTAATTCGCCGTAGCTATTCCTGTCCGCCGACCCACGGCAGCCGGATCGTCGACATGGTGTTAGCCGACGCGCAGCTCCGCCAGCTGTGGCAGGAAGAGCTGGCGGCCATGCGTCAGAGGATCCAGCAGATGCGCCTGCGTTTGTCCGCCGGCCTGGAACAGGGCGGTTCTCAGCTGGATTACCGGCGCATCCGCGATCAGCGCGGGATGTTCAGCTATACCGGTCTGGACGAACGGCAGGTGAGCGAGCTGCGCCAGCGCTATGCCATTTATCTGGTGGCACCGGGACGGATGTGTCTACCCGGTCTTAATGGTGACAACATTGATTATGTCACCGCCGCTATTCTCGATGTGACCACCGCCGCTCGCTAAGGCAGGAACGAATGAAAGATCGCAAGCGTTTTGATGAGATTGCACAGCGCCAGGGCGGGCTGAAGAAACAGCTTACCGCCGGGCAAATGTCGATGTTGGCGATCGGCGGCGCGATTGGTACCGGGTTGTTTCTGGGGAGCGCCTACGCCATTCAGATGGCCGGACCGTCGGTGCTGCTGAGCTATCTGATAGGGGGGGTGATTGCGCTGCTGCTGATGGGCTGCCTGGCGGAGATGACTTCAGAGCATCCGACCCCCGGCTCATTCGGTGACTATGCCGAGTTTTATCTCAGTCCGCTGTGTGGATTCCTGGTGCGCTACTCCTACTGGTCCTGCGTGGTGCTGGCGGTGGGTACCGAGGTGACGGCCATTGGAATGTATATGCAGTTCTGGTTCCCGCATACGCCGGTCTGGCCCTGGGTGCTGCTGTTCTCCGCCCTGGTGATGGTGATCAACGTTATTGGCGTGAAATGGTTCGGACAGGTGGAGTATGCGCTATCGACGATCAAGGTTCTGGCGATCGTGGCTTTTATCGTCATCGGCCTGGGGATCCTGGCCTTCTCCGCCAACCCAACCTACGGCCTGCATAATTTTACCGATGGCGGTGGGTTTATGCCGTTTGGGATCAGCGGCATGTGGTTTGCGACCATTGTTTCTATCTTCAGCTATCTGAGTATTGAAATGATCGCCGTGGCGGCAGGCGAGGCGAAAAACCCGGTGGTGGCGGTGAAGTCTGCGTTTAAAGGGACCATCCTGCGCCTGTTTATTTTCTATATGCTGTCGATTGCGCTCATGCTGGCGATTGTGCCGTGGCGTCAGTCCGGCACCAGCGAAAGCCCCTTCCTGGTGGCGATGAACGTGATTCACTTGCCGTATGCCGGCGGTATTTTTAACTTTATCGTCCTGATCGCGGCGCTCTCGGCCATGAACAGCCAGCTGTATATCACCACGCGGATGATGTTCTCGCTATCGCGTGCCGGGCAGGCACCGGCTGCGTTCGGTCGGATCAGCGCGCGCGGGATCCCGGTGAATGCGTTGGCCCTCTCCTGCGTCGGCATCATGGTCTCTATTGTCCTGAGCGTGCTCTACCCGCAGCAGGCGTTTGCCGCGATGATGTCTATTTCGGTCTATGGAGCCTGTTTCACCTGGCTGATGATCTTTATCACCCACCTGTTTTTCCGCCGCCAGCATACGCAAACGGTGCTCAAATTTCGCTTGTGGGGCTATCCCTGGAGCCCGTTGCTGGGGGCTGCTCTGATGCTGGCGCTGCTGATTTCAACAGCGTTTACCGATTTCTTCCGCATGACGCTGTGGTTTGGCATTCCGTTTACGCTGCTGCTGACCGGGCTCTATTTTTATAGCCGCCGTTCCCGGCCCATCTTATCGACGATTCATCCGCCCGAAGCCGATCGGGCGCCATAAGATAACCGCTCGCCTCTGGCCGCAGGCGAGCGGTTATTCGCTACGCTTTCCCCCAGTCGCAGATAATAACGTGGTGACGACTACGACAGTCAGGGAGCGAACTGGACTGTCCGGCGTTGTCACCTTCCGTCTCTTTTGGCGGCGGTGAAAAATACCCCGCGCAGGCGGTCAGCAGTAACACTAAAGTAAGAATAAGAAGTCTGGACACAGAAAAACCTGGCAGCGTGGGGGAAGTGCCCGTTTTTATCATTAAGAATATGATCGGGGTGGAGCTATTTTGTTTAATTATGGATAATGGCGGCGCGAGAAAATAAACATAATGCCTGTCAGTTTATTCTCAACAAAATATTCCCTGAGTCAGCCATCATGATGCCAGCAACGCTTACAGCGGTTGCTCCGGTATTGAGTTTTTCCGGGTTATGATAACGGGTCAGCAAGCGGATATATTAACGCAAGAAGGAATGCCTCGATGGCCGATAAACACTGGTCAATCACCGAACGCCTGCATCTGACGGTAACCAACCCGAATGTGATCATTCGCGGCAGCCACAGCTACTACAGCGACTGCTGGGATCGCGGATTTGAACGTTGCGTGGTGCGCTACCTGCACGGCGATGCCGTCAGCGAAGGGTGGGAGCCCTTAGGTCATGTAGATAAGCTCTTTATTGGTAATTTTGTCTGTATCGCGCCGGAAGTGGTGATCCTGATGGGCGGCAACAGCACGCACCGGATGGACTGGATCAGCCTCTATCCGTTTGTATCATGCGTTAACGAAGCCTATCAGCATCGCGGTGATACCGTGCTCGGAGATGGTTGCTGGATTGGCATGCGGGCGATGATTATGCCGGGCGTCACAATTGGCGAAGGCGCCGTGGTGGCGGCGGGAGCGGTGGTCACCAAAGACGTTCCGCCATATGCCGTCGTCGGCGGAAATCCGGCTACCTTTATTAAGTATCGTTTCCCCGAACCGGACATTGAGCGACTGCTGAAGCTGGATCTCTATCAATTAGAGGAAGAGACATTGTTGAACCTGCAGCCGCTGCTCTCCAGCCCGGATATTAGCGCGCTGGAGCAGGCGGTGGCGCAGCATCGACAGGATCGCGCTTAATCCGCCTGAAAGCCGGGGCTCGTCCCTGCCGGGGCCGCGGCTCTGTTGCGTGGCGACGGCGGGGAGTCCAGATAACCGGCTTTACCGCCGCTGAAGCACGCCACTTTAATGCGCCCGCGTGCGGGTGTTTCTCGGAATAGTCCGCGTCCTGCGGAAAATCAGTCGCTGCGCTGGGCGTAATACTTCTCGGTCTGTGCGGCGACGTAGCTTGTCCCGCCGCATGAGCGGAGCATTGGGCATCATCATCCGCTTTTTCCTGGGCAATGTCGGTAGAGAGCCGGGGGGAATAGCAGCATGTGTCTCCATGAATAGTCTGCCGCTCGGGGGCTTCCCGAAACGTCAGAGGCACAACAGGCCTTCATTTTTCTGAAGTAATGACGCAGATGTTAATAAACCATTGCCGGTTTTGTTTAGAAATAAAAACTGGCTAAGCGAAATAAGTGCAGAATGATATAACGCGTTCAAGGTAATGACCCCTATCATAAATAGGGAGGGGAAATGTGTTATCATCGCGCCTTTCCCTTTTCGTTTTGGGCTCTTTTTTATGCAACAACCTGTTGTTCGCGTGGGAGAATGGCTGGTTACACCCTCTGTTAACCAAATCAGCCGGAAGGGGCGCCAGCTTACTCTGGAACCGCGCTTAATCGATCTTTTGGTCTTCTTTGCCCGTCACCCTGGTGAAGTGCTCAGCAGGGACGAGCTTATTGATAATGTCTGGACACGTAACGTGGTCACCAGCCACGTCGTCACGCAGAGTATTTCCGAGCTACGTAAGTCGTTGAAAGATGGCAATGATAGTAGCCTCGAATATATTGCGACGGTACCCAAGCGCGGCTATAAGCTCACGGTGCCGGTCATCTGGTGCACGGAAGAGGGGGAAGAGCCCGCGATGGCGATCTCCCCTGCGGTCCCCGCTGCGACGCCTGACCTGACGACCCCGACGCGCGCTGCCGGCGAGATTGAGCAAGGCCAGACGCCGTCCGCAAAACCGGAGAAACGCCGACGTATTACTACCTTCTGGGTATGGATCCTGTTCCTGCTGGCGCTGGGTTCCTGCGTGGCCCTGGTGGCGCTGTCGTCGATCGAGTCGCGGCCACCGGTGAATAAAGCGCGCCTGCTGCTGAACCCGCGCGATATCGATATCCATCTGCTGAAAGGTAACTCCTGCACCAACTGGGCATCGCAGCATTCGTATGCGGTGGGCCTGGGCAGTCTGGTGACCACGTCGCTCAACACCTTCTCGACCTTTATGGTGCATGACAAAACCAACTACAACATTAATGAGCCAAGCAGTTCAGGTAAAACGCTGACGATTGAGTTCGTCAACCAGCGGCACTATCGCGCGCAGCAGTGCTTTATGTCCGTGCAGATGGTGGATAACGCCGACGGTTCAACGATGATGGACAAACGTTATTTCATTACCAGCGACAACCAGCTGGCGATTCAAAACGATCTGCTGAGCAGCTTATCGGAGGCCTTAAAGCAGCCGTGGTCGGAACGCATGCAGGCGATGCTGAAACAGTATCAACCGTCGCACAGCACGGCGCTGACCCATTTCTACGAGTCGCATCAGTTATTAATGAACGGTGATGTCGATTCCTTAGGTAAGGCCAGCGCGCTGCTTGATGATGTGATTAAAGACTCGCCTGAGTTTGCTTACGCCTATGCGGAAAAAACGCTGGTGGATGTTTTGCGTCATTCGCAGCAGCCGTTAAATAAAGAGCAGCTCAACGCGCTGTACGCTGAAATCACCCGGGTTGGCGATATGCCGGGGATCAAAGATACGGCGGTATTTTACCAAATTAAAACAGTGGATTTGCTGGGCCAGGGTAAAGTCGATGAAGCGTATAACGCGATTAATACCGGGATCGACCTTGAGATGTCGTGGATGAATTACGTGCTGCTGGGTAAAGTCTACGAGATGAAAGGGGAGAACCGGGAAGCAGCGGATGCTTATCTGACGGCCTTTAATTTACGCCCGGGCGAGAACACCTTTTACTGGATTGAAAATGCAGTATTCCAGACCTCGGTTACCCGCGTGGTCCCGTACCTCGATAATTTCCTCTCTTCAGAATAAGTAAACCCTCACCATACTCAGGATATTGAGTGTGGTGAGGTTAATTTTATGTTTCTCATGAGCACCCTGATTGTTATATATATTTAACGCCACAATGGCGAAATACAACACAAATTCAACACGCGGAATCGGTTATAACCTACTGTAAAACAACGATGTTTATCTTTTTATGATATCAACATGTCATCCTGATATGTTAATTGAAAAAGGTCAAAATATCATTTGTCTGATGTTTGTTGTTATTTCACTTTATCTTTAGGACTTATCTTCTTTGAATCAGTAATCTTGTTGGCAGTTGGTCGGGTCAATTAAAGGTTCTATATCATGATCTGTACCTCCCAAATAAACTTAGGAGAAAAGCAAACATGAGTTCTGCCAAGAAGATAGGGCTATTTGCCTGTACCGGCGTCGTCGCTGGTAATATGATGGGGAGCGGTATTGCATTATTACCTGCGAACCTCGCCAGCATCGGTGGTATTGCTATCTGGGGATGGGTTATTTCTATTATTGGTGCGATGTCTCTGGCTTATGTTTATGCCCGACTGGCGACCAAGAACCCACAGCAGGGTGGTCCAATTGCCTATGCCGGGGAAATATCTCCCGCGTTCGGTTTCCAGACCGGCGTCCTTTATTATCATGCAAACTGGATTGGTAATCTGGCCATCGGTATTACCGCCGTTTCTTATTTGTCTACTTTCTTCCCGATTCTGAATAACCCCATTCCAGCCGGTATCGCGTGTATTGCGATCGTCTGGATATTCACCTTCGTTAATATGCTCGGCGGGACCTGGGTAAGCCGTCTGACCACCATTGGTCTGGTGCTGGTATTAATTCCGGTAGTGATGACCGCGGTTATCGGCTGGCACTGGTTTGATGCGGCGACCTATCAGGCAAACTGGAACACCTCCAGCACGCCAGACAGCCATGCGGTAATCAAAAGTATTCTGCTCTGCCTGTGGGCATTCGTCGGCGTTGAGTCTGCCGCCGTCAGCACCGGGATGGTGAAAAACCCGAAACGTACCGTTCCGCTGGCAACCATGCTGGGAACCGCGATGGCCGGCGTGGTCTATATCGCTGCGACTCAGGTTATCGCCGGGATGTACCCTGCGGCTCAGATGGCTGCCTCCGGTGCGCCGTTCGCTATCAGCGCCTCAACAATTCTTGGCGGCTGGGCTGCGCCGGTCGTCTCTGCCTTCACCGCATTTGCCTGCCTGACTTCTCTGGGCTCCTGGATGATGCTGGTTGGTCAGGCCGGGGTCCGTGCCGCTAACGATGGCAACTTCCCGAAAGTGTACGGTGAAGTGGATAACAACGGTATTCCGAAAAAAGGCCTGCTGCTGGCGGCGGTGAAAATGACCGCGCTGATGGTGCTGATTACCCTGATGAACTCCAGCGGTGGTAAAGCGTCTGACCTGTTCGGTGAACTGACCGGTATCGCCGTCCTGCTGACCATGCTGCCTTACTTCTACTCCTGCGTTGACCTGATTCGTTTCGAAGGCATTAACATTCGCAACCTTGTCAGCCTGATTTGTTCCGTCCTGGGCTGTGCGTTCTGCTTCATCGCCCTGATGGGGGCAAGCTCCTTCGAACTGGCCGGTACCTTTATCGTCAGCCTGATTATCCTGATGTTCTACGGTCGCAAAATGCATCAGCGTCAGCACGAAAACGACACCACTGACAGCTCTGCCGCCAGCGCGCATTAATCCGTAACCCCTTTTCCTGGAGCTCCTTCCTGCACCTGTCACCACGTGACGGGAGGGGCTCTCCATATCTGGAGATTCGACTATGAACGTTATCGCAATCATGAATCACATGGGCGTCTACTTTAAAGAAGAGCCTATCCGTGAACTGCATCGCGCCCTTGAACGCCTGGACTTCCGTATTGTCTATCCGAACGACCGCGAAGATTTACTGAAACTGATCGAAAACAATGCCCGTCTGTGCGGCGTGATCTTCGACTGGGATAAATACAATCTTGAACTGTGCGAAGAGATCAGCAAGCTGAACGAATATATGCCGCTGTACGCTTTCGCCAACACCTACTCGACGCTGGACGTTAGCCTGAACGATCTGCGTATGCAGGTGCGCTTCTTCGAATATGCACTGGGTGCGGCCGACGACATTGCCGATAAAATCAAACAGAATACCGATGAATACATCGATACCATTCTGCCGCCGCTGACCAAAGCGCTGTTCAAATATGTGCGTGAAGGTAAATACACCTTCTGTACTCCAGGCCATATGGGCGGTACCGCCTTCCAGAAAAGCCCGGTAGGCAGCATCTTCTATGATTTCTTTGGTTCAAATACCATGAAATCCGATATCTCGATTTCCGTTTCTGAACTGGGTTCCCTGCTGGACCACAGCGGCCCGCATAAAGAAGCTGAAGAGTATATTGCGCGTGTCTTTAACGCCGAACGCAGCTACATGGTGACCAACGGCACCTCAACGGCGAACAAAATCGTCGGTATGTACTCTGCGCCTGCTGGCAGCACCGTACTGATTGACCGTAACTGTCACAAATCGCTGACTCACCTGATGATGATGAGCGATATTACGCCGATTTACTTCCGTCCGACCCGTAACGCCTACGGCATCCTCGGCGGTATTCCGCAGAGCGAATTCCAGCACGCCACTATCGCCAAACGCGTCAAAGAGACGCCGAACGCCACCTGGCCGGTGCACGCGGTTATCACCAACTCCACCTACGATGGTCTGCTGTATAACACCGACTTCATCAAGAAAACGCTGGATGTGAAATCTATCCACTTTGACTCCGCGTGGGTGCCTTACACCAACTTCTCGCCAATCTATGCCGGTAAATGCGGGATGAGCGGTGGCCGTGTGGAAGGGAAAGTGATCTATGAAACCCAGTCCACGCACAAACTGCTGGCGGCGTTCTCTCAGGCTTCGATGATTCACGTTAAAGGCGATGTTAACGAAGAGACCTTTAACGAAGCCTACATGATGCACACTACCACCTCTCCGCACTACGGCGTGGTTGCCTCGACGGAAACGGCCGCGGCGATGATGAAAGGTAATGCCGGTAAGCGTCTGATCGATGGCTCTATCGAACGTTCTATCAAGTTCCGTAAAGAGATCAAACGTCTGAAAGGCGAATCCGAAGGCTGGTTCTTCGACGTCTGGCAGCCGGAACATATCGATGGCCCGGAATGCTGGCCGCTGCGTTCTGATAGCGCATGGCACGGTTTCAAAAACATCGATAACGAACACATGTACCTCGACCCGATCAAAGTCACGCTGCTGACTCCGGGGATGAAGAAAGACGGCACCATGGATGAGTTCGGTATTCCGGCAAGCATCGTGGCGAAATATCTCGACGAACACGGCATCGTGGTAGAGAAAACCGGTCCGTACAACCTGCTGTTCCTGTTCAGCATCGGTATCGACAAAACCAAAGCGCTGAGCCTGCTGCGCGCGCTGACCGACTTTAAACGTGCCTTCGACCTGAACCTGCGCGTGAAAAACATGCTGCCGTCTCTGTATCGTGAAGATCCGGAGTTCTATGAAAACATGCGAGTTCAGGAACTGGCGCAGAATATTCACAAACTGATTGCGCATCACAACCTGCCGGATCTGATGTTCCGCGCTTTCGAAGTGCTGCCGACCATGATGATCACGCCGTACGCTGCGTTCCAGAAAGAGCTGCACGGTCAGACGGAAGAGGTCTATCTCGAAGAGATGGTGGGCCGTGTCAACGCCAACATGATCCTGCCGTATCCTCCGGGAGTTCCGCTGGTGATGCCGGGTGAAATGATCACCGAAGAGAGCCGTCCGGTGCTGGAGTTCCTGCAGATGCTGTGCGAAATCGGCGCCCACTACCCGGGCTTCGAAACCGATATCCACGGCGCATATCGTCAGGCGGATGGTCGCTACACCGTTAAAGTGCTGAAAGAAGAAAACAACAAGTAATTGAAGCTCCAGGGGAAGTGGCGTGCCACTTCCCTTTTTCACGCTGCAGGAGACCTCATGAAAACACCCTCACAACCGCGCGCGATCTATTACATCGTAGCGATCCAAATCTGGGAATATTTCAGCTTTTACGGCATGCGTGCCTTACTTATCCTCTACCTCACCCATCAGCTTGGCTTTGATGACAGCCACGCCATCAGTCTGTTCAGCGCTTACGCTTCCCTGGTTTACGTTACCCCCATTCTCGGCGGCTGGCTTGCCGACCGCCTGCTCGGCAATCGCACGGCGGTCATTGCCGGCGCGCTGTTGATGACGCTCGGCCACGTCGTGCTGGGCGTTGAATCTGATGCAACCTGGAGTCTGTACCTCGCGCTGGCGATCATTATCTGCGGCTACGGCCTGTTCAAATCCAACATCAGCTGCCTGCTGGGCGAGCTTTACGCCGTTGATGACCATCGCCGCGACGGCGGTTTCTCGCTGCTGTACGCCGCCGGCAACGTCGGCTCCATCGCGGCACCTATCGCCTGCGGGCTGGCGGCGCAGTGGTATGGCTGGCATATCGGTTTTGCGCTGGCGGGGATCGGCATGTTTATCGGCCTGCTGATTTTCCTCAGCGGCCATCGTCACTTCAGCCACACCCGCGGCGTCGACAGGCAGGCGCTGTGCGCGGTGAAATTTGTGCTGCCGACCTGGGGCTGGCTGGTGGTCATGCTCTGCGTGGCGCCGGTGTTCTTCACGCTGCTGCTGGAAAATAACTGGTCGGGCTATCTGCTGGCTATTGTCTGCGTCTTCGCCGCCCAAATGGTGGCGCGCATTATGGTGAACTCTCCGCAGCACCGTCGCGCGCTGTGGCAAATCGTACTGCTGATGCTGACCGGCACGCTGTTCTGGGTTCTGGCGCAGCAGGGCGGTAGCTCTATCAGCCTGTTTATCGATCGCTTTGTTAATCGCCGACTGTTCACCATTGAGGTGCCGACGGCTCTCTTCCAGTCGGTGAATGCCGTTGCCGTGATGGCGGCAGGCGTGGCGCTGGCCTGGCTGATGCGCCCGGAAGGCAGCACGCGATCGGTGCTTCGCGTGTGGCTGAAATTTGCTTTTGGCCTGGTGCTGATGGGCTGCGGTTTTATTGTGCTGGCCCTGAACGCACGTCATGGCGCCGTCGATGGCCAGGCCTCAATGGGGCTGATGGTCGGCGGACTGGCGCTGATGGGCTTCGCCGAGCTGTTTATCGACCCGGTGGCGATGGCGCAGATCACGCGCCTGAATATGCCGGGCGTGACCGGGGTACTGACCGGAATTTATATGCTGGCGACCGGCGCGGTGGCCAACTGGCTGGCGGGTATCGTCGCGCAGCAGACCACCGAATCACAGATTAGCGAAACGGCTATCGCCGCGTATCAGCATTTCTTCTCCCAGATGGGGGAGTGGACGCTGGGCTGCGTAACGGTGATTGTCATCCTGGCCTTCGCTGCCGCCTGCAGCGTCGGCAAGCGCCGCGCCGCGACCGGTGAACTTCCCGGAGGGGGCGCGTAGCCATGGTTTCCGGGCGGCAAAACCCAGGCGCTACGGGCTCGTCGCCCGCTCAGGCGCTGCGCGCCGCCGGGATATGTCGCCAAGCGAAAGGATCAATACATGGCCGACGCAGGTGCGAAAACAGCGCCTTGCATCGTTTGACTGTTAGGAGGAGGATGTTCTGGATAGATGGCAATCCATCGATGAAAAAAACTTTAGTTTTGCTATTGCTGAGTGATATCAGCCTTAAGTAAGGCCAGGTTATTTATGATTCTATCGTTCGGTCTTTGGCGATAACGTCAACGATCGGCCGCGCACTGGTGTAGAGACCCGCACTGACCAGGCCGCGCTGGATAGTGGCCTGGCGCAATTTATCGAAGCAAGTTTGAAAGCAGGGTTATGAGGAACCAACATGTCTGAACAACAAGCACAAAGTGCCGATGAGGCAATTGACCTTAATAATGAACTGAAAACCCGTCGTGAAAAGCTGGCTCAGCTTCGTGAGCAGGGTATCCCGTTCCCGAATGATTTTCGTCGTGACCATACTTCTGACCAGTTGCACACTGAATTCGATGACAAGGATAACGAAGCACTCACCTCCTTGAACGTTGAAGTCTCCGTTGCTGGTCGTATGATGACCCGTCGCATCATGGGGAAAGCCTCTTTCGTCACTCTGCAGGACGTCGGCGGGCGTATTCAGCTGTACGTTGCGCGCGACGATCTGCCGGAAGGCGTCTATAACGAACAGTTCAAAAAGTGGGACCTTGGCGACATTATTGCCGCCCGCGGTAAGCTGTTTAAAACCCAAACCGGCGAGCTGTCTATCCACTGTACTGAGCTGCGTCTGCTGACCAAAGCCCTGCGCCCGCTGCCGGACAAATTTCACGGCCTGCAGGATCAGGAAGTCCGTTACCGTCAGCGCTATCTGGATCTGATCGCCAACGACGAATCCCGCCGCACGTTTAAAGTCCGTTCGCAGATCCTCGCGACGATGCGCCAGTTCATGGTAGGCCGCGGTTTTATGGAAGTCGAAACCCCGATGATGCAGGTGATCCCCGGCGGCGCGTCTGCCCGTCCGTTCATCACCCATCACAACGCGCTGGATATGGACATGTACCTGCGTATCGCGCCGGAACTGTATCTGAAGCGTCTGGTTGTGGGCGGCTTCGAACGCGTATTCGAAATCAACCGTAACTTCCGTAACGAAGGCATCTCCGTGCGTCACAACCCAGAGTTCACCATGATGGAACTCTATATGGCGTACGCGGATTACAAAGATCTGATCGAACTGACCGAATCCCTGTTCCGCACCCTGGCGCAGACCGTGCTGGGTAAAACAGAAGTTCCATACGGCGACCAGATCTTCGACTTCGGCAAACCGTTTGAAAAGCTGACCATGCGTGAGGCTATCAAGAAATACCGTCCGGAAACCGAGATGGCGGATCTCGATAACTTCGACGCGGCGAAAGCCCTTGCGGAGTCCATCGGTATTCACGTTGAGAAGAGCTGGGGCCTGGGTCGTATCGTCACGGAAATCTTTGATGAAGTGGCGGAAGCGCACCTGATTCAGCCGACCTTTATCACCGAATACCCGGCGGAAGTCTCTCCGCTGGCGCGCCGTAATGACGTGAATCCGGAAATTACCGACCGCTTTGAGTTCTTTATCGGCGGCCGCGAAATCGGTAACGGCTTCAGCGAGCTCAACGACGCGGAAGACCAGGCGCAGCGCTTCCAGGACCAGGTGAATGCGAAAGCCGCCGGGGATGATGAAGCGATGTTCTACGACGAAGACTACGTCACCGCGCTGGAGTATGGTCTGCCGCCGACCGCCGGTCTGGGCATCGGGATTGACCGGATGGTGATGCTGTTTACCAACAGCCACACCATCCGCGACGTGATCTTGTTCCCGGCGATGCGTCCGCAGAAATAACCGCGAGATGTGAAAAATAAAACCCCGGCCCGGTGCCGGGGTTTTGCGTTTATTGGCCAGGTGGCGGCTGCGCCTTGCCCGGCCTGTCGACCGCATTCAGCCTCGAGGCCTGGGTAAGCGTAGCGCCGCCGGGCGAAAGCACCGGTTTGCCGGGGCTTTTTATGCGGTCATGTTCAGGCGCCGACGCTGCCCCAAACCATCTTGCCCTTGTGGAAGGTCGCGGTACGCGGTGAAATGCGTGCCACCGCTTCGGCGGAGCAGGAGGCATCGACCAGCACAAAGCTGGCCTCATCCTGCTCTTTCGGCCAGACGCGCTGGCCTTGATCGTTGAGCGGCAGTACGTTGCCGGTGGCAATTGCCAGCGAACGCGAAAGGGTCTGTTCGTTGGGGCGAATATAGAGCTGGGCGTAGAGATTGGCTTTTTCCAGCATGTCGCCCAGGCCGTATGGCGACCAATGGTCAATCACGCTGTCGGTGCCGGTCATTACAAATACCCCTTTATCCCGCAGCTGCTGCAGCGGCATGTGCAGGGTACCGATCGGCACGGTGGAGGCGATGGTGATGTGCTGGGCCGCCATGCGGCTGGCAATGGCCTCAACCTGCTGTTCGTTCAATGTCGCCAGCGCAAAAGCGTGGCTGATAGTCAGCTTGCCTTTTAGCGCCGGGGTTTTCTCTACGGTCTCCACCATATAGTTTATCGCTGCGACGCCCGCCGGGCTGGTTTCGTGGAGGTGGATATCGACCCCTTTGTTATAATCCAGCGCTATCTGGAACATGGTATCGAGGGATTTCTCCATCGCTCCATCAACGTTGGTCGGATCGAGGCCACCGACGTAGTGTGCGCCGGCCTGCATGGCTTCACGTACCAGCGGTTCTGACTTTGACAGCAGGAGTCCGTGCTGCGGAAAAGCGACAATCTCGCAGGCGAAACCCGGCTGGCGGTGCGCGAGGACTGCCTGCAGATCTTCGAGGTTTTTCAACCCGGAGGTGGGTTCGATATTGCAGTGGCTGCGGGCTATCGTTGACCCTTTTGACTGGAGCAGGTCGATCAGTTTTTCCGCGTGCTGGCGGGTGTACGGCTGGAGCTCAGGCAACAGCTTCTGCTCAAGCTTAATCATGTCCTGAATCGTGGTGCCCGCCGGGCGGTTGAGTGAACGCCACGGGCCGCCGTAAAAGGTTTTATCCAGATGGATATGCATATCGCGCATCGCCGGGAGCATCAGCTTACCGCCGGCATCATAGCGGGGCAGGGAGGCATCAGGGTGGCTGCGATGGTTGTGGAGCGCGATAATTTTGCCGTCGGCAATCTCGAGGGTTTGCCGTTCGGTACGAGTGTGTACTACTACGTCATTTTCATACTCAAAGCCGCTTTCCAGCAGGACATTATCGAGATAGTAGTGGGTGTCGTCGGGGCTGATAACCTTTTGGTTGTCGCAGGTCGTCGCGGATATCGAGCGCTCATCGGCGTAAACGACGGGTGCGGCGGCGGCAAACAGGGCGGCGGCGGTGACCATTTTTCCGCTCTGGCTGAGAAATTCGCGACGGCTATTGTCTTTATTCATGAATCTTCCTTTTTCTTTCTTTTCATTTGCTCAGTCGTGCACAAGATGGGTACCGGTCTCTCCGCGCAGCGCAGCGGGTAAACACTCCGGCGTGGTGATAATCACCCGCTTGCCGCCATGCTTTAAAAACGCGAGGCTGGCGACGATTTTGGGCAACATGCTGCCGGCCGGAAAGTGGCCTTCCTGCATATAGCGGGTCATATCGCTGATATTGACCGTCCCCAGCGCCTGCTGCCGGGGCTGCCCAAAGTGAATGCACACTTTTTCAACGCCGGTGGTGATGGCCAGGATATCGGCGTGAATCTCCCGTGCCAGTAGCGCGGTTGAGAGATCCTTATCAATCACCGCATCAACGCTCTGATAATCTCCCTGCGCGCAGCGGACTACAGGGATGCCGCCGCCGCCGGCGCCGATCACCACGAACCCTTGTCGGGTCAGCGCTTTAATGGCTTCGGCTTCCACGATGCGTTTGGGTTCCGGCGAGGCGACCACCCGCCGATAGCCACGCCCGGCATCTTCGACGAAGTGCCAGTCCGGATGCGTCTGCCGGAGATCATCGCGCTGGGCTTCGCTAAAAAAAGCGCCAATCGGTTTCGTCGGGTGGGTAAAGCCGGGGTCATTTTTATCGACTTCGACCTGGGTGACGACGGTCACCGCTTTTTGTTCGCCGCGGTGGGCCAGGCGATTATTGAGCGCCTGCTGAATCAGGTAGCCGATTCCACCCTGGGTGTCGGCAACGCAGTTGGCCAGCGGCGTCAGCGGCAGACCTTCGCACTCATGAGCGATTTCAGCGCGGCGTAAATCCAGTCCGACCTGCGGCCCGTTGCCGTGGGTCAGGACAAGATGGTAGTCCGACGCCAGCATGGCCAGCACCGTATCCGCCACGGCCTTGACCGCTTCAGCCTGATGTTCAATTGACTGGCTGGCGTTATCTTTGATGATACTGTTGCCGCCAATGGCAACGACCACAAGTTCTTTCATCGTGTAGGTTCCCGGTACAGAAGGTAATGGCGTTGTTGTTATCAGATTTATCGCCCGGCCAGGGCGCTTTCGCCCCGGGCCGGGGATGTTTTTAAGCGCCGTAACGTTCGACCCAGCGCAAAATGGCTTTTTCAAAACAGGCAAATGGCGGGTGGACGATGCCGGCGCCGATCATACCGATGCCCGCATCTTTGTGGGCGATGGCGGTATTGATCACCGGCAGAATACCGCTGCTGCCGACGCGGGTAATATCGATAGCGGTCGGCACACCCATAAACCCGAGCAGCGGGATAGTGACGTTGGGGTTTTCACCGAGGGTGATTTCACGCATCTGGCGGGAGAAATCGATGGCCTCGTCCACCGTTCCGCCAACCAGTGCGACGATGGCCGGTGCCGTTGCCATAGCGAAACCGCCAATGCCGTAGGTTTCGGTAATCGCGCTATCGCCGATATCGAGACCGGAATCCTCCGGCTTATAACCGGCAAACATCGGGCCGATCACCTGCTGCGCCGGGCCGGTGAACCACTCTCCCGGCAACCCGCTGACTCGCAGGCCGAACTCGACGCCGTTACGCGCCATGGTGGTAACGATGGTGCTGTACTCAATGCCGTGGGCGGCATCCATCGCGGCTTTACACATCGCCATCCACGTCGGGCCGGAGAAATAGTCGCTGCTGGCGACGAATTCAAAGACTTCGCGCTGCTGTTCGACCGGATAGCCGGCCTGAATAATGCCCGGCGTCAGCGCCTGGATCAGTAGCGTGGTACCGGCATTGTTGCGGTTGTGGCACTCATCGCCCATATGCAGGGCCTGCGCCAGCATCAGGCGCAGATCGATTTCGCCAATCACCTTCATGGCGTCGCGCAGCATCGGCCCCTGGACGTCACGCATCCAGTTCAGACGGTTGATAACGCTCTGGTCGTTAGCCCCCATGCGCAGGATCTTCGCCATCTGCTCGCTCATGTTGGTATAAGCGATGTTGCCGTAGGTTTTGTTCTCGACAATATGCATAAACATGGAGGCGGAGGTGACGCCGGCCATAGACCCGACGCAGTCATGTTCGTGACATGGCGAGAAGGTGATTTCACCTGAAGCGGCCAGTTCGGCGGCATCAGCCAGATTGTTTGCCAGCCCTTCAAATACCAGCGCGCCGGTGACCGCACCTTTCATCGCTCCGCACATCTTTTCCCACGTTACCGGCGGCCCGGCGTGGAGAATGGTTTTTGCCGTCATCCCAGGCACCACGTTGATGGCCTGGTCGAAGCCCGTCAGCACCGGATGCGACTGGATAATGCGTTCCAGCGCCTGCTGGTTGGCGGCGGCGATTTTATCCGCCAGCGCGGAGTCGGCAAGCGCGTCGAGGGCATTGACCACCCGCATATTGCCCTGGCCTGGCGGCGTCCAGTCGAGCTGGGTCACCGCCGTATGCTGCTTTTTCAGATCATCGCTGAACATCGCGATCCCGACATTAATAACGTTCAGCGGCTGGCTGAATAGTGACTGATTCATCAGGCGTTCTCCCCTTTGCAGATAAGTTCACGCGCCAGCAGGCCGGTCTCGGTACTGCTGTTGGCCAGAATGACGCCCGCCTCGCTAAGCATCAGGCGCTGTTGTTCCCGCGATGGCGTATCGATATCGGTGCCTAAAACGTAAGCGAGGATCGTCAGCCGACGGCCATCGGCGGCGGCAATGGCTTTTGCCTCTTTGATCGCCTCGATCGTCGACCCGACCGGATCTTCATGCGACCCAAAGCCCAGCACGAAGTCCATCACGATCGCCGCAACTTCTGGATCGCGCGCTTCCTGCAGCAGTCGGCTGATGCGGTTGGTTGGGTCGATCATCGGGTGCGGTTTACCATTGGTGAAGTCGTCATCGCCGAAATCGAGGAAGGTGTGCTTGATGCTGTGGTTGATATCGCTCAGGCGATAAGCCGGATCCGGCTGAAT
Source organism: Klebsiella sp. X13 (assembly GCF_003323835.1). NCBI lineage: Bacteria > Pseudomonadati > Pseudomonadota > Gammaproteobacteria > Enterobacterales > Enterobacteriaceae > Klebsiella > Klebsiella sp. X13. The sequence continues at coordinate 4,037,738 of NZ_CP030874.1, read as the reverse complement.
GTTACTGTAAACTTCGGCCTGTTTTTCCAGGACGGCGAACATGGTTTCGTCGCACAGCGTGCCGCCGCAGAACAGGCCGCGAATGTATTTCTGCTGCGGCGTGAGCTGTGCACTAATTTCAGCAATCAATGCCGGGTCCAGCGGGGGCAAATCGAGATTTTGTTGCTTAACGCCGCTCAGCAGTACCGCCTTCAGCGCCGCTTCTCTGGTGCCGCGGGCAAACTGCAGACCTTGCTCATCGGCCGGTGGTTCGGCGCGGCCAAGGAAGCACACGACAACCGGTTTACGGCAGGCGCGTGCGCGCTCCAGCACTTTTTTCGCCACGGTCGGGGCGGGCGGCTTGGAGACGAGGGCGATAATTTCCGTTTGCGGATCAGCTTCCAGCATCTGAATGGCATCGAGCATCATCATGCCGCCGATTTTTTCACTCAGGTCGCGACCGCCGGTGCCGATAAGTTGTGATATGCCGCCGCCGAACGCGTGAATACGCACGCTCAGCTCCTGGCTACCGGTGCCAGAGGCGCCGATAATACCGATGTTGCCGCGGCGTACCGCATTTGCGAAGCACAGACCGGTGCCGTTAATGATGGCGGTCCCGCAGTCTGGCCCCATCAGCAGCAAACCTTTCTCATGGGCCAGTTGTTTCAGCGCGCGTTCGTCCTCGAGAGAGACGTTATCGGAAAACAACATCACGTTGAGACCGTTTTGTAACGCCTGTCGTGCTTCGCGGGCGGCGAACAGTCCGTTGACTGAGATAACCGCCATATTGCTGTCCGGAAGATGTTTTTTAGCGCTGGCGAGGGTGGCATAGCGCGCTTCGTGCTGGCCGCTTTGCGCTTTTTGGCTAAATAGCGCTTCGATCCCGGAGAGAATTTGCTCGTTATCGGCGCCGTCCTGGCCATTAATGACGATCATCAGGTCGCCGTTTTTCGCTGCTTCCAGCTCCGGCGTCAGCAGTCCCAGATTCTTCAGGACTCCTTTGTTCATTTCGGTCGCCATCGCTACAAATGCCTGCTCTACGCCGTCGATCTTATTGGCGCGGGTGGATATCGACATTAATGAGACGGAATCAAAATAGGTATTCTTCTTCACGACTATTTTAACTGACATAATTCCCTCCATACGTTTGGCTCAGCGCGCAGGCATCCGCCATGCCCAATAGCATGTCGCTGCCGGAACTTGAGCCAATATTTTTAATATCGGCAATTGCCGCAATAGAAAAGATTGTCGGTTGATTAATCATGAGGTTAATCAACCCGGCGATACTTGCGCGATAGCGCTGATTAATAGCTGCCTCCAGCGTAATCGCGCTGAGCGGCGTGGTGTTATGTCTGGCACACTGCAGCGCCGCTAAAAATTCATCCCGGTATTGATTAGCCGGATGTCCTTTAATAAATAAAATAACGCTAAGGCCTACCAGGTAATCATCCGCCGATGGCGTCAGGCCAATACCTAGTCCGAGCATATTAGCGATGGCGGCACTGATATTTTTATTTTGCCGAAGGGCGTTAAATAATGTTTTCCGGCGATGCTGTAATTCGCGCCCCATCGCTTTATAAAACGGGTTGTCGCCGCGATAAAGAAATAAGGTATCGTCCTCATGCAGTTGCTCAATGATAATGTTTTGCCAGCGTCGCCAGGCTATCCGGGTCAATGCTGCCGCGCTTAATACGGCCGTTGGCATTTGCCAGCGCTCACAGCGCTGGAGGTCTATCCATTTATCATTGCCAATATACATTCCTGAATCGGTGAACCGGACGCTTTCCCCTGGCCGGAACAGGTTGTCAAAGTAGGTGAGTGCTAACCTACAGCTGTTGGGCGCATTGTCATATGCGGCGCACAGCAGCGTCAGGAGCCCTGGCTTGTCGGGAATCTGCAGGTTGACCGCACGCGAGAAGACCTGCTCGACCCGTCCGCCGCCGCGTTGAGTGAGAAAGCTCTCATCCGCAGTTAGCGCTTGCACACACCGCCGTAAGGAGGTGTCGATGGCCGTTCTCCTTCCTCAGGCGCCGGCGGCAACCAGCAGGTGGGCGATTTCAGCAAAGCCCTTATCCCACGCCAGTTCCAGCGGCGTTTTGCCATATTTATCGGTCATATGGGGATTGGCGCCGTGGTCCAGCAGCAGCTTAACGATCTCCTGCTGCGTTGCGCCGCCATCGTTTAAAACAATCGCTTCCAGCAGCGGCGTCCAGCCGACAAAGTTAGTGTGGTTGACGTTAATATCGGTTTCGGTCAACAGAATTTTTACGATCTCAAGATGACCCTTTTCGCAGGCCGGCGTCAGACCGACGCCGCCGAAACGGCTTAAACGCGTAAGGTCAGGTTTCGCTGGCAGAATTAAATGCAGCAGCTCGACGTCATTATTCAGGCAGCTCAGTAAGAACGGGTTAAAACAGGTCTGGTCCTGCTTATCAATATCGACACCAGCGGCAATGAGCACAGACACGCAGGCATAATGTTTATTCAGGCTGGCCAGAGTAATAGCGGTTCGCCCCTGGCGATTGCTGGCATTAATATCGACGCCACGGGCTAAACAGGTTTTTAATTGTTCGACATTGCCTTGCTCCGCAGCCAAAAGATATTCAGCAATAATATTTTCCGTGGTCATCATCTTACTCCTGTGGTGGCGGCTGAGACTTTTTGATGACCTGAGCATAGCAACCAAAAATAGATAAAAGAACCCGCTTAAATTTTATTCGCGATAACCCCACTCATTGTTGAATATTTTTTAACAATGGATGCAGACTGTGCGGCAGTGCAATGTTTGTTTCTTGCATGCGATTTCCCGTAATTCAAGAGGGGATTATTTCTATATAGTTCCCGAACGAAACCAATTTCCACGACCACTATCACGAGGGGGAAGAGATGAACGGACTCACCGCAACGGGGATTACTGTCGGCATTTGTGCCGGGATCTGGCAGCTGATCTCCTCGCAGGTTGGGCTTGATCCGCGCTGGGGATTGCTTGGCACGATCGGCTTTGTCGCCTTTTGCAGTTTTTATGCGGCAGGCGGCGGTAAAGAGGGGTTTGTGAAGAGTCTTTTTGTCAACTACACCGGCGCCGCGTGGGCATTTCTGGCGGCGATGGCCGCGGGTGGGCTGACTGCCGCCACCGGGATGTCATCCTTCTGGGCCAGCGTTATCACCACGGTGCCGTTCTCCGCGGTGATTGTCTGGCAGGGGCGCTTTTCCCTCACCGCGTTTATTCCCGGCGGCTTTCTTGGCATGACGCTGTTTTTCGCCTCCGGGATGAACTGGCCGGTGACGCTGCTGGGTTTTTTGGCCGGCAACGGCGTGGGGCTGATTTCCGAATATACCGGTCGTAAACTGAGCGAGGCAACCTCAAAAAGCTCGCGCTGAACCATGACGCCGCGGAGAATTTCGCGGCCCACGCGGGCCGACAATTCGCATGGTGTTAAAAGATATTCAAAAATGATTGCCCGATGGCAGGGACAGGAAATAGAGTCGATTGCAGAGTGGGGCTAATGAGCGGTTGACGAAAGCAGGAGCGGGCCAATGAACTCAATTTTTACTGAAGAAAATCTGCTGGCGTTTACCACGGCGGCGCGCTTTGGCAGTTTCAGCAAAGCCGCAGATGAGCTGGGGCTGACGACATCAGCCATCAGCTACACCATCAAGCGCATGGAGACGGGGCTGGACGTGGTGCTGTTTACCCGTAATACCCGTAGCATCGAGCTGACCGAGTCCGGCTACTATCTTTTCCGTAAGGCCACGGATTTGCTCAATGATTTCCATGCCATCAAGCGCAGCATAGATACCATAGCCCAGGGGATTGAGGCCCGGGTCCGTATCTGCATCAACCAGCTGCTTTATACGCCGCGGCACACGGCGCGTCTGTTGCAGGTGCTCAAAAAACAGTTTCCAACCTGCCAGATTACCGTTACCACGGAGGTGTATAACGGCGTCTGGGATGCGATAATTAATCAGCAGGCTAATATCGCGATTGGCGCGCCGGATACGCTGCTCGACGGCGGCGGCATTGACTACACTGAAATTGGTGCCATTCGTTGGGTCTTCGCCATTGCCCCGGATCATCCGCTGGCGTTTATGCCGGAACCCATAGCGGAAAGCCAGCTACGGCTTTACCCCAATATTATGGTGGAGGACACCGCCAGCACCATTAATAAGAAAGTGGGTTGGTTACTGCACGGGCAGGAGGCGATTCTGGTGCCGGACTTTAATACCAAATGCCAGTGCCAGATCCTCGGTGAAGGCATTGGTTTTCTGCCGGATTATATGGTTCGTGAGGCCATGGCGGAAAACCGGCTGATTACCCGCCAGATTCATAACCCGCGCCAGGATTCAGGAATGCTGCTGGCGACCCAGCATGCGGCCAGTGGGCAGGTGACGCAGTGGATAAAGAAAGAGTTTCGCCCCGGTGGGATATTAACTGCTATCTATAGCGATTTACTTCACCGCGAGACGACGATGAAATCGTTTCAATCTATTTCCTGAAATTTTTCTGGAATACCTTATGTGTTATAACACCAGATATAAAAACATAAGGTGTTAATTAAATGAAAAATTTAAAGTTAATTGTTGGTAGCTTGATCTGCGCTGGTTGTTTATTCGCACCATTATCTGTCATGGCGGGTTATAAGATAAATACAATCCCGGTTCATTTCGATAAAGGTACCAGCGGAACCACCATTAAAAATGCCCTGAGCGGCGCCGATGTGAAAGATTACACGCTGGTGGCGAAAGCTGGTCAGCTAATGCACGTCACCATGAAGAGCAAATGGCCCCATCCTTATTTCAACGTGATCAACCCCGCGAACGAAACCATTTTTAATGGCTCGATGACAGAAGGTGCTTTTGAGCAGCGCCTCGAAACCAACGGAAAATATACCGTCCGCGTGTATCAGATGGGCGGCGCGCGCGATGAAGGAAAAACCAGTGCCTATGAGCTGGCTTTGAAAGTCACGGACTGACTTTTCCAGTATGCAACCGCCGTCTTCACGCTGCGCCGCGGGCCGGGTGAAGACGGCGTTTTTTACGCGTATTTACCCCGCATAAGGGACACCCAGCTCCCATCTCGACTGCCAGTGGGCGATATACTGGCAGGCCACGGCTTTCTGATGACGTATCACCACGACGTTTTCACTATTTTTTGTTTCGGCGGACGGAGCATAGTTAAATGACCCGGTTTCAACCGTCGCCCCATCGGCAATAATCGTCTTATCGTGTTGGATGTGATAGTGGCCATCAATACGTAATGCCACCCCGTGCTCCGCAACATACTTCATTATCTTTTGGCTGGCTTCCACCGCGTTGCGTCTTTTATCGACCACGATTTGCACCTTGACGCCGCGGTCATGGGCGGCGACAAGCGCCCGCGCAATATCAGGCGCCTGAAAAGAGTAGGCAATCATCTTGAGCGAGGTTTGCGCCTGATTAATGGTCTCTAATACCAGTTGGCGGGCAGAGCCTTCGGGGGAAAAACCTACCTCTATATCGGGCGCCGCCGCAACCTGCGAAGAGAGGGAAAGTGCGAGCGCCGGAAGGGCGAATTTCAGCGAAAAGAGACGCGACATATCGGGTTGCCTTGCGGGGCACAATGAAAGATGTGAGCAGTCTATGCCCCTGCGATGGTCATGGGAATAGACCTGCCGGGCGGTACACGGCGGCGTGTGCGAGCCAGGTGAGCGTGGTCATCACGCTAACATGTTGAAACCGTTAGCCTGATACCGGCAGCGGATGACAAAGCGGGCGCTCTTTTCCTCTCATCATGACGGGAGTGAAAATCGGATCAATTTGTAACGGCCCTCCTGAAAGGATCGCTGACGTTTCAAATCCCCCTCTTCTTTAGGCGGAAAATCTTCTCTGGCGGATTGCCAGCGGCGGGCCTGTGACTTGTCTGCAAACTGCTGGGCGCCTCTCATTTTTTGCGCGTTTATGCCGCAATGTTAGATATCTGTCAAAGTTCTGTTATCAGGCAGTTTTAAAATTTTCATTTCAGTTATTTAATTATAAAAGTTTCATATGTGTTGTTAATGAAATAAAACGTCTGAAATTTTCCGGGTGATAAATCGTATGTTTTATGAACTGCTGTTTTAATAATTCACTAAAAAACCACTGAATTAGGTGGTTCTGATAAACATGTGTAAAAACAGCGCGCTCAGAAGTGAAACTTCTGGCTGGCGATCCGGCAGGTATCAGCAACACGCATTTACGAAATGAATCTTTCATTTCATCTCAATGAACTGGCATATCACTGAACCCCAAGGAACAACTATGAACATCAAGAAAACGATTGTTGCCTCTTTGTTAGTCTGTATGTTGCCCGCTGCGGTGATGGCAAAAGATCTCTCCGTCGGCGTTTCCATGGCGCTTTTCGACGATAACTTCCTGACTATCCTGCGTACCGCCATGCAAAAAGAGATGCAAAAAGAGGGGGTGAAGTCGCAGGTAGAGGATGCCAAGGGTGATGTCGCGCAGCAGCTGCAGCAGGTGCAGAACTTTATTGGTCAGGGCGTCGATGCCATCATCGTCAACCCGGTCGATACCAACGCCGTGAAGCCGATTATCGATCAGGCGACCAAAGCCGGCATTCCGCTGGTCTTCGTTAACCGCCGTCCGCAGATTACGCTGACCGACAAAATGGCCTACGTCGGTTCGGATTCGGTGCTGGCCGGCCGTCTGCAGATGGAAGCGCTGGCGAAGGCGATGAACGGCAAAGGCAACGTGGCGATTCTGCTGGGCGACCTGGCGAACGAATCAACTCGCGATCGTACCAAAGGCGTAGAAGAGGTGGTTGCGAAATACCCGGATATCAAGATCGTTCAGAAGCAGACGGCGAAATTCATGCGTAACGATGCCGTAGATGTGGTGAGTAACTGGATGACCAGTGGGGAAGATATTCAGGCGATCGCCTCCAATAACGATGAAATGGCGATTGGCGCGCTGCAGGCGCTGGGGAGCAATCCGAAGCACATTCTGATTGCCGGCGTCGATGGGACCCCTGACGCACTGCAGATGCTGAAAAACGGCAAGATGATCGCCACCATTTTCCAGGATGCTAAAGGCCAGGGGGAAGGGGCGGTGGATGCAGCCGTCAAACTGGCGAACGGGGAAAAAGTCGAAAAAGTCATCGATGTCCCTTACCAGCTGATTACCAAAGAGAATATGTCTGAATTTGTCAGCCGTAATCAAAAATAATCATTTCTGGCTCAGCGGTACGGAGGGGGAGGTATGAACGCTTTTGCACTTGAAGCCGAAGGTATCAGTAAGTTCTTTCCTGGCGTGAAGGCGCTCGATAATGTCTCATTACGCGTGCGCCCGGGGACGGTGCACGCCCTGATGGGGGAGAATGGTGCGGGAAAGTCGACGTTAATGAAGTGCCTTATCGGGATTTACCGTCCCGATAAGGGCGCGATCCGGGTGAAGGGCGAACCGGTGCAGTTCCAGGATACGATGGATGCGCTGCGCGCGGGGATCTCCATGATCCACCAGGAGCTGAATCTGGTGCCGCATATGACGGTGGCAGAAAATATCTGGCTGGGGCGCGAGCCGATGAAATACGGCTTTGTCGACCATCGACAGTTGGCCCGCCAGACGCAGACACTGCTCAATAAACTGAATATCCGTTTATCCGCCGACCGGCTGGTGGGCGAGCTCAGCATTGCCGCCCAGCAAATGGTGGAAATAGCCAAAGCGGTATCGTGGAACGCGGATATTGTCATTATGGATGAACCCACCTCGGCGCTGACGGAAAGTGAAGTGGCCCACCTGTTCACCATCATTCGCGATTTACGCGAACAGGGTAAAGCCATTATTTATATCAGCCACAAGATGGATGAGATTTTCGCGATTACCGATGAAATTAGCGTCTTTCGCGACGGGACCTGGGTGGGCAGCCGGCAGACGGGCGAATTTACCCGTCAGTCGCTTATTACCCAGATGGTGGGCCGCGAATTAACTCAGCTGTTCCCGAAATTCAATAATACCATTGGCGAAGAGGTGCTGACGGTCCGCAATCTGTCGCGCAAAGGCTATTTTGAGGGGGTGAATTTCAGCGTCCGCCGTGGCGAAATTCTCGGCGTTGCGGGTCTGGTTGGCGCCGGGCGCAGTGAAGTGATGGAGAGCCTGTTCGGGATGGAGCGCTTTGACAGTGGCGAAGTGTTGATTGACGGCCAGCCGGTGATCATCGACTCGCCTTCCGTGGCCATCGAAAAAGGGATGGCGCTGCTGACCGAAGACCGCAAAAAGTCCGGACTGTTCCTCGTGCTCTCGGTGATGGAAAACATGAGTATCGTCAATATGCCGGAATATATCGGCAAGAGCGGGTTTGTCAAACATATGAAGATGGCGCAAGACTGCATGGAACAGATCCGTCGTCTGAATATTAAAACCCCGACCATGGATCAGATTATTAATAACCTGAGCGGCGGTAATCAGCAAAAGGTCTTAATTGCCCGCTGGCTTTTAGCGCAGCCCAAAATATTAATTCTTGATGAGCCAACCCGCGGGATTGACGTGGGGGCGAAAGCTGAAATTTATCACCTGATTAGCGAACTGGCGAACCGCGGCGTTGCGGTGATTATGGTCTCTTCTGAACTGCCGGAAATTCTGGGCATGAGCGATCGCGTTATGGTCATGCACGAAGGACGTATTACCGGCATCCTCGACAAAGACGAGGCCGATCAGGAAACCATTTTGTCGTTGGCATCCCACTGAGGTGTAGAGAATGAGCAATATGAAACTGACCGCAACAGCTGCAAATGCGCGATCCTCTTTCCTTGGTAATTTACGGCATAAATTACCGAAAGATACCGGTATCTTTATTGTTATGGTGGTCATCGCCCTGACCTTTGAAATTGCCGGCTGGTTTGTCCGCGACCAGTCTTTCCTGATGAACACCAACCGCCTGGTGTTGATTGTCCTGCAGGTCGCCATTATCGGGATTATCGCCGTCGGCGTCACGCAGGTCATTATCACTACCGGGATTGACCTCTCCTCCGGCTCGGTCATTGCCCTTGCTGCCGTGGTGGCGGCAAGCCTGGCACAAACCTCGGATAGCCTGTCGCCGATGTTCCCGTCACTGGTTAACCTACCGGCGGTCATTCCCATTTGCGCCGGGATTGGCGTCGGGCTGATCTGCGGATTAACCAACGGCTTTTTGGTCACCCGTACCGGGATTCCGCCGTTTATCGCCACTCTCGGGATGATGGTCTCTGCCCGCGGTCTGGCGCAATATTACACCCAGGGAAATCCCATCAGTTTCTTGTCCGATAGCTTTACGTCGATTGGTCAGGGGGCGATGCCGGTGATTATTTTCTTCGTGATTGCCGCTCTGTTTCACATCGCGCTGAAACACACCCGCTACGGTAAATATGTTTACGCCATCGGCGGCAACATGACCTCGGCAAAAGTATCCGGCATCAATGTGAATAAGTATCTGGTTATCGTCTACACCATCGCCGGCGCGCTGTCGGGGCTGGCCGGGGTTGTGCTGGCGGCGCGCGTCAGCAGCGGGCAGTCCAGTATGGGGATGTCCTACGAACTGGACGCTATCGCCGCGGCCGTTATCGGCGGCAGCAGCCTGATGGGCGGCGTCGGCCGCATCACCGGCACCCTGATTGGGGCGATGATTCTCGGCTTAATCAAAAGCGGCTTCACCTTCGTCGGCGTCGACGCTTACGTTCAGGATATTATCAAAGGGATTATTATTGTTGCGGCGGTGACGATAGACATGCGCCGTAACCGTAAGAAGCACTAAGCGAATGCAGAGAGAGCCCTGAGGTGATATCAGGGTTATCTCTTCGCGCTGTTAAACCAGGGGATGATTAAAATGGCAAGGCACGCAGGCGCCGGTGCGCTCAGGAGAGGCCGCAAATCCGGTCACGCCCGCTGTTCTTGGCGTTATACAGCTCCCTGTCGGCCCGCGACATCAGCTCTTGCAGCGGGCACTGCCAGCCTTTAGCTACCCCGAAACTGGCGGTGATCTTAAAGGTGATATCGCCGGTCGTATGGAGGGTCAGCTTGCGGATTTCCTGCTGAATCCGCGCGGTATAGCTGGCGACTTCGTCTGACGAAGCGGCCAGAAACAGGACCGCGAACTCTTCTCCGCCGAGGCGCCCCACCACGTCTTCCGGGCGGCTCAACTTACTCAGGGTTTTGGCCAGGGCAACCAGCACCTCGTCACCCATCGGGTGTCCCCAGTTATCGTTTATCGACTTAAAGCGGTCAACGTCGAGCATCACTAACCAGGCCGGAAGCGCCTTGCTGGACTGACTTAATAGCGCATCAGCCCGGGCGTTAAATGCCCGGCGATTAAACAGATGGGTCAGCGGATCCTCTTCCGACTGGCGCTGGTACTGGCGGCTGATGCGGGCATCTTCACGGAGTTTTTTCCCGAGGGTCCCGAGGGATGAAAACAGGCTCTGCACCTCTTCTGCCGTATCGTCATCGATTTGGACGTGGAGTTGTTTTCCGGCAATCAGCGCCGCGGCGAGCTCATTTAAGCGCAGAATGGGGCGTAAAACGCGAGAGCGAATATAGAAAATCATCGCAATGGTCAGGGTATACACCAGCCCAAGCACCACCAGCCGTAGCAGGAAATTCTCTAAGGCCCGATGTTCGGCGGCGGTGTAGTGCTCCTTTACTCCGTTCATATAGGTATTGAGGAGATCATCAAACGAACTGAGGCTGGCGTGATAATCGACGGCAAACTGTTCGGCGCTCACGCTATAGGGCTTACCGCTGTCGCTCTCAGCGCTTAACTGATTGATTAACGCAATGCCCTGATGTTCAAAGTCCCGGCGCGTGTTTTCCAGCGTTTTCTGGAAGTGGGGAAGATAGGTGGCCTCATTGCCCTGCGTTTGCAGCAGCCACCACGCGGTATTGATCCGTTCGATACCGCGAATCAATCCTTCCCGGTTGGCCCGCGGAATCGGGGTGTGTGTGGCCAGCGGAATCAGCACCTGAGAACCGAGTCGACCCGTTGCATCGCGCAGCTCGCCCAGCGCCTGCGCGCGCAGAATCGGACCCAGCGCGCTGGGCTCCAGCAGCAGAAACTCGGTGGTGCGCTCGAACAGCGCCTTATGATAGAAATCCGTTGCCACCACCATATCGTGAATGGCCAAATCTGCGGACTGCGGGTCGCTCAGCACCTGGGTGCGAAAGCGGTCGGCAATACGACGGGAACGCTCCAGCTGCTGCATCATTTCGCCCATCAGCGCCGGAGAGAGCAGGTTTTTCGGGATCTTTTGCATGTCGCGGTCGGTGATGTCGCGATGGGCGACCAGCGCCTGCCAGCGTGACTCTTTCTCCTCAGGCGAGCTTAATATCAGCTCGTTAACGAAGGCGCGCTCACCGGCGAGGTCATTAGAGACCTGCAGTACCCGGTAGAAAATATCGAACTGGGTAACATTGTTATGCGCGCTTTTCCACGTTCCCCACGAGCCGGAAAGCAGCCAGAAGGAGAGAATGGTGGTTAAAAAAATCGTCGCCAGCGCGGATCCCCAGATATAGCGGAGAATATTGGACGATGCTGAGGATCTCTTTTTCGTTTTCACACGTACCCGGGCGTCAGCAGTAAAAAAGAAGCGATTCGAAAATCATTGAATTGAACTGAAATACAACGGAATGTCATGCCGTTATGTCCGCATACCTGCCTGCTCTATGCGATCTATTGGCTGATTTTAGCAGATAATCCACAAATAAATGGCTTTTTGTCCGCGCGGGTAAACAATCTAAGATATTGTTTTAATTTGGTTATGCCTGCAGTTATCTCCTTCCCGGAAGGAGCCGGCGTACCGTCACGGCGGTGAGCTGTCGTTCTGGCACCGCGCGGCGCCAGAACGATCAGCAGAAGGGCGCTTACTTTTCCCTGGCGGCGAGCAGTACGCTATGCAGCAGTACGTTGGCCCCTTTTTCTGCCCACGTGGGCAGAATATTCTCCGCCTCGTTATGGCTAATTCCCTTCTCGCAGGGGATGAAAATCATGCTGGCGGGCGCGACCTTGCTGATATAGCAGGTATCGTGGCCGGCGCCGGAGACCATGCTTCTGGCGCTGTAGCCGAGCATCTGAACCGCCTGCTCGCTGCGCGCCAGACACTGGGCGTTGAAGGCGATTGGCGCGTAGTCAAAAATGCGCTCGATCTGCGCCTGCACCCCGCGTCTGGCCAGCTTGTCGGCAGCGTGACGCAACGCCTGTTCCATTGCCTCCAGCGCGCTGCTTTGCGGATGGCGGAATTCCACGCTGCATTCGACGCGCCCCGGCACCACGTTGCGCGAACCCGGTATCACCTGCGCCATGCCGATGGTCGCCCGTCCGTCGGGGTTGTGGGCGATCCCGATGTGCTCCACCGCCAGCGCCAGCTCGGCGAAAGCGGTCAATGCATCGCGGCGGCTGCCCATCGGCGTGGTGCCGGCGTGGGCGGAAAAGCCCTCCAGCGTGACGTTGAACCAGCGCTGGCCCATTGCCGCGTGGACGAGGCCGATATCAACGTCTTCTTCTTCCAGAATCGGCCCCTGTTCGATATGCACCTCATAACAGGCATGAACCGGGAACGCGGCGGTCGGACGCTCGCCGCGGTAGCCGATCGCCTCCAGTGCCGCGCCGACGCTGATGCCGTCGCGATCTTTGCGGGCCAGCGCGAAAGCTTCGCTGAACTGCCCGGCCCAGACGCCGGATGCCAGCATCGCCGGGGCAAAGCGCGCCCCTTCTTCATTGGTCCAGTTCACCAGCACGATATCGCGTTCGGTCTCAATGCCGCGTTCGTTCAGCGTGCGTAGCGCCTCCAGCCCGGCGAGCACGCCGTAAATCCCGTCATAGCGGCCGCCGAGCGGCTGGGAATCGACGTGCGAACCGGTCAATACCGGAGCCAGCTGCGGATTTTTTCCGGCGCGGCGGATAAACATATTGCCCATGCTATCGACTGCGCAGGGAAAACCGGCTTCTTGTGCCCACTGGCGCAGCAGGTCGCGCGCCTGGCGGTCCTCGTCGCTCAGCGTCAGCCGGGTGACGCCGCCGGCCGGCGTCGCCCCAATCCTCGCCATCTCGTTGAGGGTTGACCACAGACGTTCAGCGTTGATGGCTATCATGGCTTGTCCTTCTTCACGCGATAGCGGAAGTCGCAGCACTTTCCGCCCTGCATGATGGTGGTGGTGCGGGTCAGCTCCACCTCCGGCGCGTAGCCGACGATAAACTTGTCGTCGCGGGCGCAGGAGAGCAGGTGGCCAATCTCGCCGAGGCCCATCTCGTGGTACATCTCGGCGTAGCGGCAGCGGTTGACGTTGTAGTTATACTGCTGGTCATCGGCGTCCAGCACCTTGACCTCCAGGGCATTGTCCTTTTCCCACAGATATTGCAGGGCGACAAAGCTCTGGATGTTCGCGCCGTTCGGCTCCTGGCGGGCAAACGTTTTTCCCGCCTCAATCGCGGCGTTTTCAATGGCTTCGCCGATGACCGCCTGGGCACGAGCTTTACCTATCTCGCGCACCAGGATGTCGTAAATCGGCTTTATAATTTCGGCTTCAATTTTGCGGCGGGCGAGAATGCCCAGCTCATTATTATCACTCATCACATTGCCTCACTGCGTTACTTCGTTGTTGCGCCGCCGAGTACGGTTTGCGGCTGCCATTTGCCGTCGACGACTTTGTAGACGGTAAAGGTTGGCGATTTCAGGTTGCCCTCTTTATCAAAGGCGATGTGTCCGGTGACCCCGGAGTAGTTAATGGCGCGAAGCGCGGGCAGATAGTTGGCCGGGTCGACGGAGTCAGCTTTTTCCATCGCCGCCACCAGCACGCGGGTGGCGTCATAGGCGAACGGCGCGTGCAGCTCGATATGAGTGTGATAGCGCGCCTGGTAGGCCTGCTCAAAGGCTTTGCCGCCCGGCATCTGTTCAACCGGCAGTCCCGGCTCCAGCGCCACCACGCCGTCACCCTCTTTTTGCGCCAGCTGCAGGAAGGTCTGGCTGACGAAACCGCCGGCGCCCATCAGGGTGGCGTTCATGCCCAGCTGTTTGATACGACGCGCCAGCGGAGCGGCCTGGCTATCGACGCCGCCGAAGAAAATCAGATCGGCATTTTTACTGCGGATGGCGGTCAGTACGGCGCTGAAGTCCACCGTTTTGTCGTCAACATACTGGCGATCGACGATTTTGATCCCCTGCGCGTCCAGCGACTTAATAAACTCGTCCGCCAGCCCCTGACCAAAAGCGGTACGGTCATCGATCACCGCGATGCGTTTGGCCTTCAGGGTTTGTACCGCGTACTGCCCGGCAAACTGGCCGCCGTCATCGTCGTGGCCCATCACGCGGAAGCTGGTGTCGAAACCCTGTCTGGTATAGGCGTGTCCGGTAGCGACCGGCGCGACCTGGGCGATGCCGGCATCGTGGTAAACCCGTGCGGCGGGAATGCTGGTGCCAGTGTTCCAGTGGCCGACGACGCCGGCGACGCCGCTATCCACCAGACGCTGAGCGACGGCAACGGCGGTACGCGGGTCGGACTGATCGTCTTCAGATTGCAGTTTAAAGGTTACCGCCTTGCCGCCGATGGTCGGGTGTTGCTTGTTGATATCGTCAATCGCCAGCTGCGCGCCGTTTTCGAGATCCTTGCCGATACGCGCGGAAGGGCCGGTCAGCGGGCCCGCCAGGCCGATAATCACGGTTTCGCTGGCCGCAGACCATGCGGCGGATGAGGCGAAGCCACTGAGCAGAATAGCGGCGCTGAGCGCACTGATTTTGACTGTTTTCATTGTTTTTCCCTGATGCTGGTTAGTGTTATGCGGGCACTTCGCCCAAATAAATCTGTGCGATACGGTCGTCGGCCAGCAGCGCCTGCGAGGCACCACGTTCCACAATGCTGCCGCTGTCCATCACCCACGCGCTGTCGGTGGCCTCCAGCGCCAGACGCGCGTTCTGCTCAATCAGCAGCAGCGCCACGCCGCGCTGACGGAGAGTGGCGATCACGCGGAAAACGTTCTCGACCATCAGCGGCGCCAGCCCCATCGAGGGCTCATCGAGGATCAGCAGGCGCGGCTGGCTGAGCAGGGCGCGGTTGAGCGCCAGCAGCTGCTGTTCGCCACCGGAGAGCAGCCCGGCCAGCTGGTGCTGGCGTTCGGCGAGGCGCGGGAAGTTGGCGAAGATCTCGTCCATCTCCTGTCGGACCGCCGCGCTATCGCGACGCAGCCAGGCGCCCATCTGCAGGTTTTCCAGTACCGTCATGCGGGTAAAGATGCCGCGGCCTTCCGGTACCATCACCAGCCCTTCGCGCAGCAGCGACTCCGCTTTGCGTCGACGAACCGGTTGACCGTTGAAAATAATCTCGCCGCTAAAGGGTTCCAGCCCGGTAATGGCGCGGACGGTGGAGCTTTTTCCCGCGCCGTTGGCGCCGATCAACGTCGTCTGCTCACCCGCTTTAACGCTGAATGAGACGTCGCGTACCGCCTGGATGCCGCCGTAGTGCACGCTGAGGCCGGTTACGGTTAACAGATCAGACATGGACATTGCCTCCCAGCCAGGCGGCAATCACCGCCGGATCGCGGCGCACGGTCTCCGGCGTGCCGCTGGTTAATGTTTTGCCGTAATCCAGCACCATCAGGCGATCGCAGATCCCCATCACCAGCTTGACGTCATGCTCAATCATCAGCAGCGTTCTGCCGTCATCACGAATGCGCAGCAGCAGTTCGCCCAGCGCCATCTTCTCGGCGGCGTTCATCCCGGCCGCCGGTTCATCCAGCGCCAGCAGGCGCGGATCGGTAGCCAGCGCACGGGCAATCTCCAGCCGCCGCTGGTGGCCGTAAGCGAGGTCGCAGGCGCGGTAGTGGGCGAACTGCGCAATGCCGGTGTAGTCCAGCCAGTGCCATGCCAGCTCGCGGGTCTGCGCCTCTTCGGCGCGGGCGCGTTTATGGCGGGTAAGCGCGGCCCACAGACCGTTGCGGGTGCGCACGTGGCGGCCGACCATCACGTTCTCCAGTACCGACATCTGGTTAAACAGCCGCACGTTCTGGAAGGTGCGGGCGATGCCGGCGGCGGTGACTTTCTCGATATTCTTCGGGAAGTAGGGCTCACCGGCGATAGCGAACTCGCCGCTGTCCGCCGGGTACAGCCCGGTAATCAGGTTAAAGCAGGTGGTTTTCCCCGCGCCGTTGGGGCCGATCAGGCCGTAGATTTCACCTTCATTAATGGTCAGCGATACGTCATCGACCGCCGTCAGGCCACCAAAGCGTTTTGACATGTGGCGTACGCTTAACAGACTCATGCTTTGACTCCCTGATGACGCGCGGGCCAGATGCCCTGAGGGCGCAGGAGCATGACCAGCACCAGCGCCAGGCCGTAGAACAGCTGGCGCAGCACTTCCGGGTCAATCAGCACTTCGCCAAACAGCGCCTGCTGCAGCGGCGCCGCCTGGCTGCGCAGCAGCTCTGGCAGCGCGGTCAGCAGCACCGCGCCGAGGATCACCCCGGGGATATGACCCATCCCGCCCAGCACCACCATCGCCAGTACCGCAATTGACTCCTGTAGCGTGAAGGATTCCGGCGAAACGAAGCCCTGAAATGCGCCGAACAGCGCCCCCGCCACGCCGCCGAACGAGGCGCCGATAGCGAAAGCCAGCAGTTTGTAGTTACGCAGATTGATGCCCATTGCGCGGGCGACGTCTTCATCCTCGCGGATGGCGTGCCAGGCGCGGCCGATGCGCGAATGCTGTAGCCGCAGGCAGACAAAAATAATCGCCACAATCACCAGCATCAGCAGGTAGTACCACAGCCACAGCGCCGGGACTTTAAAACCAAACCAGTGATAGACGCCGCTAAACTTCAGCCCGAACAGGTTCAGCGAGTCGACCCCGGAAATGCCTTTTGCGCCGTTGGTGATGTTGACCGGGCGGTCGAGGTTGCGCATCAGGATGCGGATAATCTCACCAAAACCGAGCGTGACAATGGCCAGGTAGTCGCCGCGCAGCTTCAGCGTCGGCGCCCCCAGCACGATACCGCAGCCTGCCGCCACCAGCGCGGCAAGCGGAATAATCACCAGCCACGAGGTGTGCAGGCCCTCCGGGAACCGGTTATTTAACAGCGGGAACACCTCCAGCAGATGCGGCGAGGCCAGCAGAGCGGCCAGGTATGCGCCGACGGCATAGAAGGCGATAAAGCCCATATCCAGCAGGCCGGTGTAGCCGACCACGATATTCAGCCCCAGCGCCAGCATGATGTAGAGCAGGGCGAAGTCGATGACCCGCACCCAGTAGTTGCCGCCGAGCTGGCTGGCGACCATCGGCGCCACCAGCAGCGCGCAGACGAACAGGGTCATCCCGGACCAGAAGCGGCGGGAGACGACGGGCGTATCGAGTTGTGCCGTTGTCATAATATTTCTCCTAGGCCCGGTGCGCGACGCGTTCGCCGAGTAAACCGGCAGGGCGGAAGACCAGCACCAGAATCAGCACCATAAAGGCGAAGATATCCTGGTAGTTGCTGCCAAAGACGCCGTTGGTCAGGTCGCCGAGATAGCCGGCCCCCAGGGATTCGATCAGGCCCAGTAGCAGGCCGCCGACCATCGCGCCGCGAATATTGCCGATGCCGCCGAGCACCGCGGCGGTGAAAGCTTTAATGCCGGGCAGAAAGCCCATGGAGAAGCTGGCGCTGCCGTAGTTGCTGGCCATCATCACGCCAGCCAGCGCGGCGAATACGCCGCCGATGGCGAAAGTGAGGATGATAATCGCGTTGGGGTTCACCCCCATCAGCGTGGCGATGCGCGGATTTTCCGCCACCGCGCGCATACCGCGACCTAAGCGGGTGTACTCCACCAGCAGCCACAGGCCGAGCATTACCGCGAGGGCCAGCGTGACGGTGACGATACCGGTGACGGTAATGAGCGCCGGAGGATGCGCTTCGCTGCCGTGGGTCACGGCGATCGGATCCATCGGCAGGATCTGCGGGAACATCAGCGGATTGCGCGACCAGACGATCATCGCTACGGTTTGCAGCAGTACCGAGACGCCGATCCCGGAGATCAGCGGCGCCAGGCGCGGAGCGTTACGCAGGCGGCGGTAGGCAAAGCGTTCGACCGCCATCGCCAGCAGGGCGCAGACCGCCATGGCCAGCAGCAGCGCCAGCCCCAGCTGCGCCAGCGGCGGCAGAGTGGGGAAATGGGCATTCAGCGCGTTCATCCCGGAAAGGGTGGTTAACGCGCCGACCATCAGAATATCGCCGTGGGCAAAGTTAATAATGCGCAGAATGCCGTACACCATGGTGTAGCCGAGCGCGATCAGGGCGTAGATGCTGCCGAGCATGACCCCGTTGATGATTTGTTGTATGAGTGTGTCCAACTGGTTCTTCCGACAAGATGCTCAAATAATAGCTACCATCCAACAAATGAATTAAATTGTAAAATACGCATATATTCTTTCTTATGATAAATGCGTTGTTAACTATCTTTATGATTTTTAATATAATTAAATAAAGCATCGAGTAGTGAAATACGCTAAGAAAATCAATATATGAAAAAAACAGAACAGTCAGAAGGGCCGGTTAGCTGGTCTGAGAGTACGTTAGCCAACGATCCGCCGCTGCGGGCGGTGCGCGCCTTCGAGGCGATCGCCCGCCTGGGCAGCGTGACCCTGGCGGCGCAGGAGCTGGCGATTTCACCCTCGGCGGTAAGCCACCAGCTGAAGGTGCTGGAAGGCTATCTGCAGATCCCGCTTACCGAACGCCAGGGGCGGCGGCTGACCCTCAGCCAGCAGGGGCGGGAGTATTACCGCTCGATCCGCGCGGCGTTTAACGTGCTGCGCCAGGCCACCGAACATCTGGTCGATCAGGTGCAAACCCAGCAGGTGACGATCAGCCTGATCCCGCTGTTTGGCATGGGCTGGTTTATTCCCCGTCTGCCGTCGTTCGTGCACGCCAATCCGCATACCGAAATCAACGTGGTTTACGCGAACCACCGCAACTACCTTAGCGATGCTTCCGATATGTCGATTCGCTTTGGCAACGGTCACTGGGTGGGCTATCAAAGCGAAAAGCTGATTTCCGGTAAAATGGTGCCGGTATGCAGTCAGGCCTTTTTGCGTCTGCACGGGCATATCGATACCCCGGAGCAGCTGCTGCAGATGCCGCTGCTGCACGACGAGGAGCGCACGACATGGAACCAGTGGTTTGTGCAGCAGGGGGTTAAACGGCCGCCGCGCTCGACGGGGCCGCTGTTTGAAGATGGCCTGCTGACCCTGGCGGGGGTGCAGGCCGGGCTGGGCTGTGCGCTGATGCGCGAGCCGCTGATCGCCCCCTATCTGAAGAGCGGCGAGCTGGTGAAAATCTTCGATACGGCGATAGATGATGGCCGGGATTACTATCTCTGCGTGCGTCAGGATAGCGATATGACCCCCAACGGTAAGCTATTACAGAGCTGGCTGCGTCAGCAGGCCCTCGGATGAACTTCACTTAAGAATTTACTTAATCCAGCTCACACTTTTGTCCGGTCGCCGTTGTCATTGCGCAGGGACGCTTAGATAATCCGCCGAAATAACCCATTTTTATGATGGCGTGCTACTGCGAAAGCAGGCAAGACCAAAATAGAAATGCTCTCCCGCCAAGGGGAGCGTCTCTGTTTTGGTCTTTTTTTTTGCCCCAACACCAGGGAACACTATGAACTATAACGAAACAGCAGACAAAATCCTCCACGCGGTGGGCGGTGCGGAGAATATCCGCATGCTCACCCATTGCGCGACCCGGCTGCGCATGGAGTTCAACGACCGCGCGAAGGTTAACGATGCGCAGATTGGCACTATCCCCGGCGTGATCAGCGTCGTGGAGAAGGGCGGCCAGTTCCAGATTGTTATCGGCAATGAGGTGCAGCGGGTTTATCGCCTGCTCAATAAGGCCCTGCCTGAGAAGAAAAGCCCGACCGGCGGCGATAAAAACGCCAAACCGACCGGCATCGTTGCGCGGGTTATCAGCGTCATCTCGACCACGTTTACCCCGGTGATCCCGGCGATCACCGGCGCGGGGATGATTAAAGCGCTGTTGGCCATTCTCAAGCTTACCGGCGTGATTAGCGAAACCAGCTCGACCTGGCAACTGCTCAATATCATTGCCGACGCCGCCTTCTTCTTCCTGCCGGTGCTACTGGCCTACGGGGCGTCGCTGAAGTTTGAATGCAACCCGATTCTGGCGATGACTCTCGCGGGCGTGCTGCTGCATCCCGGCATCGGCCAGATGCTGGCGGCCGGTAAAGCGGTCGATTTTGTCGGTATCAACGTCCTGCTTTCCGATTACGCCGGGTCGGTGCTGCCGATCATTCTGACCGTGTGGCTGATGTCGTGGGTGGAGCGTTTTGCCGAAAAAGTGTCGCCATCGATTATCAAGTTTTTCGTCAAGCCGATGCTGATTCTGCTGATTACCGCGCCGCTGGCGCTGGTGGTTGTCGGCCCGGCGGGCATTTTGCTTAACGACCTGGTTGCCGCGGGGGCGGGGGCTATCGATCGCCACGCCAGCTGGTTGATCCCGATGCTGATGGGCACCCTGCAGCCCTTCCTGATCATTACCGGTACCGCATGGGCGATGACGCCGATCGCCACCGGTCAGCTGAGTAAAAGCGGTTACGAGATGATTAACGGGCCGGGGATGCTGGCATCAAACGTGGCGATGGGCGCGGCGACGCTGTGCGTGGCGCTGAAAACCAAAAATAGCAACCTGCGCCAGCTGGCCTCTTCGTCGGGCTTTACCGCGCTGCTGGGGATCACCGAACCGGCGCTGTACGGGGTGTTGCTCAAGTTCCGCCGGGTGCTGATTGCCGCGATGATCGGCGGCGGCTGTGCCGGGGTCTACGCCGGGGTGAGCGGGCTGGTACGCTACGCTTTTGTCTCCCCGGGACTGGCGGCGCTGCCGGCGTTTATCGGCGAAAACCCGATGAATATCGTCCATGCGCTGGTGACCTGCGCGATTTCCATCGTGGTGACCTTTACCTTGACCTGGTTTATCGCCTTCAAAGAGGTTCCGCAGGAGCAAGAGGAGGTGAGCGAGGCGCCGCAGCCCGCGGTCAGCGCGAAAAGCGAGGGCGAGTTTGAAGTATTAAGTCCGCTGCGCGGCCAGGTGGTAGCGCTCAGCGAAGTGAACGACGATGTTTTTTCCGGCGGTCTGCTGGGCGAGGGCGTGGCGATTCGTCCGCAGGAAGGGGTGCTGCGCGCGCCGTTTAGCGGCAAGGTGATGATGTTTCTGCCCTCCTGCCACGCGGTTGGCCTGCAGAGCGACAGCGGTCTTGAGCTGCTGATCCATATTGGTATCGACACCGTCAATCTTAACGGCCAGCACTTTAGCTCGGCGCTGAAGGTGGGCGATAGCGTGGAGGCCGGGCAGGCGCTGATCCGCTTCGATATTTCGGCCATCGAGCAGGCCGGGTACGACCTGATTACCCCGGTGATTGTGGTCAACGGCGATGAGCGGCACTCTCTGCGCCTCACCGCCGCCGCGCAGGTGGATTACGGTGAACCGCTGATGGTGCAATCCGCTAAGGAGGCGCAGGCATGATTTATCAACAGCAGGCCCGGTTCCCGGATGGTTTTCTGTGGGGGGCGTCCACTTCGGCCTATCAGGTTGAGGGCGCGTGGAATGAAGACGGTAAGGGGCCGTCGGTGGTCGATATGCTCAGCCATCCGCCGGGAACGGCGGACTTCCGCATCGCCAGCGACCACTACCATCGCGTGGAGGAAGACGTCGCGCTGATGGCGGAGATGGGGCTGAAGGCCTACCGCTTTTCGGTGGCCTGGTCGCGGGTGATCCCGGACGGCGACGGCCCGGTGAATCCGGGCGGGCTGGCCTTTTATCATCGGCTGATCGACGCCCTGACGCGCCACGGGATCACCCCCATTGTGACGCTGTACCACTTCGACCTGCCGTGGGCGCTGGAGCTCAAAGGCGGCTGGCTGAACCGCAACACCGGGGAGGCCTTCGTGCGCTATGCCCGGCTGCTGTTCAGCGAGTTTGCCGCTAAAGTCCCGCTCTGGCTGACGATTAACGAACAAAACACCATGATCCTCCACCCCGGGGCGATTGGCGTGCCCGCCGATCGCCCACTGCCGGACAAGAAGGCGCTGTACCAGCAAAATCACCATATGATGCTGGCCCAGGCGCAGATCTTCGCCCTGTGCCACCGCGAGTTTCCCGGAGTGCGTATCGGCCCGGCGATAAATACCACCTCGATGTACGCCGAAAGCTGTAAACCGGAGGATGCCATTGCCGCGCATAACTGGGAGACACTGCGCTGCTGGAGCTTTCTGGATGTGGCGGTGCATGGCCGCTACAACGCCCTGGCGTGGGCCTATATGCAGGATCGCGGCCTCGCGCCGCAAGTGCAGCCAGAGGATGCGCTGATTTTGCAGCAGGGGCGGCCGGACTTTATCGCCATTAACTACTACTCCACCGCCACTATTGCCGCCAGTCGGGGCGACGGTGCAGACGTTGCGCCTCGCGCGGGCGACCAGCAAATTATGCTGGGCGAAGAGGGGGTTTATCGCCCGGCGGAAAACCCGTGGGTCGGCAAAACCCCCTACGGCTGGGTCGTCGACCCGGTGGG
The DNA here is from genome assembly GCF_003323835.1 of Klebsiella sp. X13. Lineage (NCBI taxonomy): Bacteria > Pseudomonadati > Pseudomonadota > Gammaproteobacteria > Enterobacterales > Enterobacteriaceae > Klebsiella > Klebsiella sp. X13. The sequence continues at coordinate 4,015,209 of NZ_CP030874.1, read as the reverse complement.
GCTGCGCCTGACGCTGCGCAAAGTGTGCGAGCGCTACGGTCTGCCAGTTCTGATTAGCGAAAACGGCATGGGCGCGCCGGATAAGCTCGAGCATGACGGGACGGTGAATGACGATTACCGCATCGCCTTCTTACAGGCGCATATTGAGCAAATGCGCCTGGCGATTGCCGACGGCGTCGAGCTGATGGGCTACTGCCCGTGGGCGGCAATTGACGTGGTCAGCACCCATCAGGGATATGCCAAGCGCTACGGTTTTATTTATGTCGATCGCGGTGAGGATGACCTGAAGCGTCTGCAAAGGATCCGTAAACGCAGCTTCTGGTGGTATAAGGACGTCATCGCGCAAAACGGCAACCACGATGAGTCGCAGAGATGATTGTTCAGAAGGTGCTCAATAATAGCCTCGTGCTCTCTATGGATGACGATGACCGGGAGGTTATCGTCATGGGGAAAGGCATTGGCTTCAACAGCAGACCCGGGGATGAGATTGATCCGGAGAAGATAGAGAAGCGATTCGTGACCCAGGCGCTTGGCGCGCGCAGCGGCTATCTCGAGGCGCTCTCCGCCATCCCGGACGAGGTCATCGAAATGGCCGCGATGATTATTTCCCGCGCCAATATGCAGCTTGCCAGCAAGGTTCGCGAGCAGATTTTCTTTACCCTCGCCGACCACCTGACCTTCGCCATCGAACGCAGCCGCAAAGGGATCGCCATTCAAAACCGTCTGCTGCCGGAAGTGAGACGTTTTTATCCGCAGCAGTTCCGCGTCGCCAGCGACGCGGTGACGATTATTCGCCAGCAGTACGGGATTGAACTGCCGGAGGAGGAGGCCGGAAATATCGCTTTTCATCTGGTTAACGGCCAGAGCGAGGGTGACGACGTGGCGCAGACCATGCAGTCGGTGAAGATGCTGAAGGATATTTTTAATCTCGTGCAGTACCACTTTAAGCAGCAGATAGACACCGAATCGATTAACTACTCGCGCTTTCTGGTCCATATGCAGTTCTTCCTCCAGCGTTTACAGGAGGGGGAACTGGACGACGCGCGGGACAGTTTTCTGCTGGTGCAGGTGATTAAGGAGTATCCGGAGGCCTACCGCTGCGCGCTGCGGATCCGCGATTACGTCAAGGCCCAGCTCGATATCACCCTCGGCGGCAACGAGCTGCTGTGGCTCACCGTGCATCTGGTGCGGATTAGCGGGCTGGATGCGTGAGCGTGTTCTATTAACGGGAGGTAAAGGCCAGGGATGTTCCATTCAAGAGACCATCTCTGCTATCACCCGGTGGCGCTAATGCCTTGCCGGGTCGGTGTTTGGTTTTCGTCGGCCGGGTCAGGCGTTAGCCGCCACCCGGCAGAGATACGCGCGCACGGTTTCATTCAAGTTGGTCATTTAAAAACGCCTGGCGAATCAACGATGGCGGAACTGCAGCGTCGCGGGCAGGTAGCGCCGTAGCGGCTCAGGCGTGTTGCCGTCGATCAGCTGGCTTATCAGATCGTAGCAGTGCCAGGCCAGCTGACGGTTATCCTGCTGGACGGTGTCGATACGCAGCGATAGCGAATCGTAGAGATAGTGATCGTCAAAGCTCGCCAGATGAATATCGGAATCCAGTAAATGGTGCTGGCTCATATAGCGCAGCACCCCTTCCAACAGACCGCAGGCGGCGGTGAACAGCGCCTTTGGCGGCCGCCCGAGACGCGCGCAGAGGGCGGCGAACATCTCGTAGCCGGAGCTCGGATGATAGTTGCCGTTAATCACCCACTCGGGACGCAGTTCGACACCGGCGTTTGCCAGCCCCTGAGTAAACCCTGCCAGACGATCGCGGGAGGGCGACAGACGCGGCTGCCCGCCGAGAAACCAGAACTCGTCGCGATGCTGAGGCGCGATGCGGGAAATCAGATCCGCCGTTGGGCTGATGGAGTCGGTCATCACCAGCGGCAGCGTGCTGTCGCTGGGACAGCGGTCAAACAGTACCACCGGCAGCTGTTCGCTGAGCTTGAGGTAATCGGCGTCGTTGTGCATACAGGAGGCGACGATCAGCCCGTCAACCTGGCGGGCAATCATATTATTGACCACCATGGTTTCCTGGCCGGGGTTTTCGTCGGTACAGGAGATCAGCAGCTGAACGCCCGCCTCGCGGCAGAGCATTTCCAGCTCATGAGAGAAGACGGCAAACCCGTAGTTGGTGATTTCAGGCACCACCAGACCGATGGTGTGGCTACGGTTATCGCGCAGCGAGCGGGCGTGAATACTGGGCTGATAATGTTGTTCGCGCGCGATGGCCAGCACGCGCTCGCGGGTATCCTGCGCCACGCGGAGTTCTTTGCCACGACCGTTCAGCACCAGGCTGGCGGTGGCTTTCGAGACACCCGCCAGCTCGGCGATATCTTTAATGGTAACGCGTTTGGTTTTCATCACGACAACATGCGCCTGAATTTAAAACGCTTATTCTACCATGCATGGCTCCAGCGACCAGTAGCAGAATGTTACCGGCGTCGCGCCGCTGAAAACCAGCTGTGCGGGATAGTCCGGGAAGAGGCGGCTGCTCATCACCCCTTCGCCGTCGTTAATGAAAATCTCCACGCTCGACTGGTCGATGAAGATCCGCAGCGAGCGAACCGTGCCGCGCCAATAGCGATAGAGCATTTCGTCGCTGGCGAGGCTGCGCCGCGCCAGACGAAGGCCGTGGCTATCGCGCTCGAGAGTCAACGCGCCGCCGAAATCGAGGCTAAACGCGTCGTCAGCGGCGGTATCGAGGGCGATTTCCAGCGGGGCCAGCGGCAGAACGTTGCCCTGCCAGCTGCGGACTTCGCCGCGCAGGGCGCTCAGTTCGCGCAGCGGGCGCTGATAGAGTTTGCCGTCCACCCACTCCAGTTCGCGCAGGCAGGTCATCTGGTGGATCCAGCCGTTGGCCCGCGTCGGCTGGCGCATCTCCTCGCCGTCCGGTACGCCCATCCAGCCAACCAGCAGCCGACGGCCGTCGGCTGTCTGCATGGTTTGCGGGGCATAGAACTCAAACCCGGCATCCAGCTCGTGCAACTCGCCGTGCGTGAAGGCGGCGCTGGCGTAATCGAAGCCGCCGGCCATCCACACCGCCGGATAGGTGTTGAGGTAGCGCTCTTTCTCGCCGGGAATCCCCTGCGGGCAGCAAATCAGAATATGCTGATCGCCAAGCGGGAACAGGTCCGGACACTCCCACATATAACCGGCATCGTGCAGTCCGTTGATGCCGGCGCCGGCGATTTCGCCCTCGCTCGTCCACTCATGGAGATTTGCGGAGCTGAACAGCAGCACCTTGCCGCGCTTTTGCCGATCCTGCGCACCCAGCACCATGTACCAGCGGCCTTCATGCTGCCAGACTTTCGGGTCGCGCACGTGGCCGGTATAGCCCTCTGGCAGCGGCAGGACCGGGCCGGTTTTGTTGAAGGTGCCGTCGGGATTTTCCGTCGCCAGGCACTGCCAGGCGGTCCGGCTGCCGTCTGCAAATTTGACGTTACCGGTGTAGCACAGGGTCAACGTCCCGTTGTTATCCACCGCGCTGCCTGAGTAGCAGCCGTTGCGGTCATACTCTTCGTCCGGCATCAGCGCAATCGGTTCATGCCGCCAGTGCAGCAGATCGGCAGAACTCCAGTGCCCCCAGCATTTGAAGGTGTGATCGCAGGCGAGTGGGTTCCACTGATAGAACAGGTGATAGCGCCCGGCAAATTCGACAAAGCCGTTGGGATCGTTCATCAGCCCGGTGACCGGCGCGTGGTGCCAGCGGGGATAGTGGCTGTCGGCCAGCGCGCGCGGCTGGCCTTGCATAACGGCCTGCAAAATCGCAGGCAGGCGTGATGGAAGTGACATTATTCCGCGTCCGTTTTGTATTTCAGCAGCAGGGAGACGACAAAGGCAACGCCGAAGGCGATGACCATCCCGATAATGTAGTTCAGCAGCGAACTGGCCTGCACGATAGCCATGCCTGGAATCGCCGTCAGGCCGACCGCGGTCATATAGACGTGCATGGAGACGACCCATGCGCCGCCCGCTGCGCCGCCGATCAGCGCTGCAATAAACGGCTTCACAAAGCGTAAGTTGATACCAAAAATCGCCGCCTCGGTGATACCCAGCATGGCAGAAAACGCCGATGGCAGGGTAATGGCTTTGATTTTGGCATCTTTGGTTTTAAACCACACCGCCAGGCAGGCGCCGCCCTGAGCAACGTTGGCCATCGCCCAAATCGGCAGCAGGAAGTTGACGCCGATGGCGGGGTTGCCCAGCAGTCCGGCTTCGATAGCGTGGAAGCTGTGGTGAATACCGGTAATCACGATAACCGAATAGAGACCGCCAAACAGCAGCCCAGCCAGCCAACCGGCGTGGGTAATCAGCGTACTGAGCACGAATGAGATGCCGTCTCCCAGCGCGCGGCCCGCCGGACCGATAATCAGCAGGGCGATAAAACCGGAAATAATCACCGTCAGGAACGGCGTCAGGATCAGGTCCAGCGCATCGGGGATGACGCGGCGCAGCTGCTTCTCAACAATGCTCATAAACCATACCGCCAGCAGCACCGGGAACACCGTACCCTGATAGCCGATCATCGCAATCTCAAGGCCGAAGAAGTTCATGGTATGGAAACCGGCGGCCACGCCCCAGGCGTTGGTGAGCGCCGGGTGGGTCAGAATGCCCCCGAGCGTCGCGCCAAGGTAGGGGTTACCGCCAAATTCGCGGGCGGCGGTAAAGCCAATCAGGATCGGCAGAATAATAAACGCCGCCGAGCTGCACATATCCAGAATAATGTAGATAGCGTTGCTCGGGTCGACCCAGCCGTAGGTTTTCACCATGCCGAGCAGGCCCATCAGCAGACCGGAGGCTACGATAGCCGGAATAATGGGTACAAAGATGTTTGACAGCAGACGGGCGATACGCTGGAACGGATTAAGCTTTTTCGCCGCGATATCGGCGGCTTCCGACTTGCTGGATTCGCCGATGCCGGCGGCCTGAATAAACGCGGCGTAAACTTTGTTCACCACCCCGGTGCCAAAAATAATCTGCATCTGTCCGGCGTTGCGAAAACATCCTTTTACGCCTTCAATTTTGCCGATAGCCTGCTGGTCGGCGAGCGCATCATCGATCAGCACCAGACGCAGGCGCGTGGCGCAGTGCGCGGCGCTGGCGATGTTTTCCTTACCTCCCAGAAGCGGAAGCAGCGAGCGGGAAATCTGTTCAAAATCCATAGTACCCTCTGAATGCGTAATAATTATCGTGTTGTGGTCCCGGGTTTACGGGGGCGCAGTCTCTGCGTCGTTATTGTGTCCGGGGCGATGGCCGACTCGCCGCCGCCCCGGTGTTTCTGGCATCAGGCGCTAACCGTCAGAACCAGGTTTCCATTTGCATACCGAACGACCATTCACCGCCTGATTTAAAACCGCTGCTGCCTAAGGCATCATCGCTGGCGTAATTATCCAGTTTTTTGCTCCAGTCCATCCACGAGGTGTAGAGACGGATCTCCGGACGGCTGAAGAAATCGCCAATGCTACCGACCTTAAAGGTGGGGGCGAAGGTGAGTTTATAGAAACTTCCGTTCACCGCATGGCGGTCGTTGTAGCCTTCGGGTTTGAGATCCATGTACTGGTAGGTGCCTTCGTAAGCAAGGGCGAAGTTCTGAGTGATCTCCTGAATCAGACGCAGGTTGAGCGTCGCCCACTGGTAGCTGTCGCCATCGACATAGCGATCTTTACTGCTCTGCGCCAGCACCGCCGGGGCGATAAACCAGTTCTCGCTGAGCGGCGTGGTGCCGTAGCTGGCGAAGCGCCAGGTATTTGCTCCCGGGCGCAACCCGCCGTCGGAACCGACGCCTTTCACTTCGGCACCCAGCCCGTGGCCATAGAGCAGTGCCGTTTTGCTGGTCCCTTCACGCAGGCCGTAAAAGCTGTCGTTGTGCAGACCGAGCAGCGTATGTACCCCGGTATTTGCCGCATCGCCTTTGACCAGATTACCGTTGGTATCTTTGCGCTCATCATTATCTTTCGCCCGCATCCCGCTGACCATCACCTGCACCGGGCCGATGAAGTTATTCATGCTGAGGATGTAGTTCTGCACGCTATTGCTTGAATCATCAATATCGCCGAAGTTGCGCCCGTATAAAGAGAAGTTACTCCGCAGGCTGTCGTTCCACTTCACGTCGTAAATACCGCCGCCGGTCCCGGCGAGGAATACCACGTCGGAGTCGACCCAGTGAATATCAAAGTTGTCGCGGTCGAAACGTTTCCCGGCCCACAGGGTTGAACCTTTGAAGGGACCCTCGAAGGTGGGCAGATTACCCAGCTCGACGAAAGCCTGGCGCACGTTCAAATCGCTGCTGCTTGCCGTCCAGTCGTTGTAGGTGGTTTGGCCGTCGGCCACCATCACCTTGAAGCGCGTCGTTGCCCCGTTATCCAGGGTCTGCTTATGTTCGAGGTTCATTTCGACATAGGTGTCGGCCTGGTTCCCCAGACGGCCGATGGCCCCGCCGGTTTCCCCCGCCGGTGTCATATAGGCGCCGGATTTGGTACTGGCGGCGGAGTCGTTCATGATTACGCCGGAGCGGGCGTAGCCGTGGAACTCAAACCCGCTTTTCTCGTCGGCTTTTTTCTCCAGCTGGGCGGTGCGCTGGGCTACCTGCTGGGTGTTGTCCTGGGTTTTTTGCTGCTGGGTGGTGAGCTGCTCGACTTTCTTCTCCGCCGACTCGGCGCGGTTTTCCGCGGTTTGAGCCCGGTTTTCGGCATCCTGCAGGCGTTTTTCCAGGGCGATCAAACGGGCTTCGATACTGCTGAGGTCCGTTTGTGCATGAGCTGAGGCCGCGCCGGTGAGCAAAGTAATAACAACCGCGAGTGTGCTTTTTTTATACATGTAGGTCGCATCCCAAACGTAAAATTGACATTATTGTGTTTTTGCTAAACCGGTTTAGGCGCTATGTTAAACATGACCTTTAACATCTGTGAATATAAATTGCTAAACCGATTTAATAAATGTGATGGATGCAACAAAGTGGGCCGCCAGAGCAGCCCGAAAGGATCAAAATGAGAGGTTAAGATCGTGCTGGTAGGGAAGGGCGGTCATCGCCCCTTTGGCGGTAGTGGCCAGCGCTCCGCAGGTTTGCGCCTGCATGATTGCCGGTTCCAGCGCCGCGGGATCCGTTGGCATTCCCTTCGCGGCAAGACTGGCAAGCAGCCCGGCGACAAACGCATCGCCTGCGCCGGTCGTATCGACGCTGACCACCGGCTGCGCGGAGAAGTGGGTTAACTGCTGCTGAAAAGCGGTGAGCACCCCGGCTTTACCCTGAGTGACCAGCAGAAGTTCAGGCTGGTAGCGCTGGGTCAGGGCGGTTATCCCTTCGACTAAATCGTCTCTGCCGCTGATTAACGCCAGCTCTTCTTCGGACAGTTTTACCACGTTTGCCAGACGCAGCGCGCGATCGAGACAGGCATGCAGCAGCTCCGGGTCCTGCCAGAGATCCGCGCGGATATTGGGGTCAAAGCTGACCCGACCGCCGGCTAATTTTATTCTCTCCATCGCCGCGAAGGTTGTGCTGCGGCTGGGTTCGGCGCTGAGCGCGATGGAGCAGACGTGCAGCCATTCGTTGGCGGCGAAGGGCGGAAGGTCTTCCGGCTGTAAAAACAGATCCGCGCTGGGGCGTACCATAAAGGTAAAGGTTCTTTCCCCTTCGCCATCGAGATCGACCACCACGGTAGAGGTCCGGTGCTGCGGATCGCAGCGCATGTAGCGGGTATCCACCTGTTCCTCGCGCAGAGTTTGCTGCATAAAGCGGCCAAAAGGATCGTCGCCGACGCGGCCGATAAACCCGCTGTTGCCACTCAGGCGGGCGATACCTACCGCCACATTGGCCGGCGCGCCGCCGGGACACTGCAACAGGCGACCGCCGCTTTCCGGCAGCAGGTCCACTACCGCATCCCCAAGCACCCAAACTTTTGCATTCATACTGTTTTCACCTCAATGCTAAACTTAATTAAACCGGTTTAGCTTATTTAAGCATAGCCCGCCGATGAACGAAACGCTGCGATCGATAAAGTGAGAAGCAGGACAAAAAACGGCGTGACGGAAGCGGGGAGCATCGTTCCCGGAGGCAGAACTCCAGCTGTGGACTTTTACTGCCTGGTGTTCTTCGCTATATTTTGTGAAGCAATGATTTGCCCACTGCCGGCGAGCGAGGGAGAGCGTATTTAAAGATGGTGAGTCGTTTTGGCAATATTCACGCTTTTTACCAGTCGCTGGAGCTGACAAGCCATCTGCCAGAGGTTATTGCCTGCGGTGAAGATCTTGAGCTGGCCAGCGGCGAGCGTTTCCAGCCCGCAGAAGGGTTCATCTACTTTTTGCGGCAAGGGCAGGTGACCCTTGCCGTAGATGATGAGCAAAATCTGCTGGGTATTGTTATTGAAAATATGCCGCTGGGCCTGCTGGAGCACTATTGTCCGTCGGCCAGATTCTTCTACCGCTGCCAGGAAAATTGTCGCTTTAGCAAAATTGCCTCCAGCGATTTTGAACGTATTTTTTATCATTCGTCGCCGCAGTACATGAAAGAGCTGACGACGATTCTGGTTTATATGGGCATCTTCGTACTGGATGTCAGCAATGAAAGAGGCAATCTGTCGGGGTTCCAGACCATCAAGTCGATGCTCTTTCGCTATCTGTACCGCCGCGAAATTGATACCGGCAAGCGCGAAAGTTTGTCCGCTTTTATTATCAAACGAACGAATCTTTCAAGAAGCTATGTCTATCAGGTGCTGGCGGCGCTGAAAGAGGGGGGATATATTACGGTAAAAAAAGGGCAGCTTATTTCCATTGACCGGAAAATCCCTGAAAAATTCTGATTAATACTCGCATGGAAAATTATTTTTAATTATTTCCCCGGCGTCGTGACGCCTTCATTCCGCTTACGGCTTAATTTAATTATCTCTCTGGAGTTATTCGATGACCCTGGATTATGTTGCATTGGCTATCCTCGTTGCGGTAGTCCTGATCCTGTTTTACGGGGTAATTGTGATTCACGATATCCCCTATGAAATTGCTAAAAAAAGAAATCATCCGCATCAGGATGCGATCCATTACGCCGGATGGGTGAGCCTGTTTACACTGCATATCCTGTGGCCGCTGCTGTGGATTTGGGCCACTCTGTGGCGTGAAGACCGCGGCTGGGGGATGCAAAAAATGGCGCAAGAACAGAGCGACCTGCATCATCGCCTGGAACAGGCCTGCACTCGTCTGGACACCCTTCAGCAGGAGTTAAATGCGGTGAAACAGCGTGCCGCAGTCAATATAAATAATAAAGGGGCTGAATAATGGAAACGTTGCTGCTCCTGTGTTATGCCGCATTAAGTATTGCGATATTTAAAATTTTCCGTATTCCGCTGAATAAATGGACGGTGCCTACCGCCGTATTAGGTGGGGTGGTACTGATTGGCGCATTAATTCTGGGAATGAACTATAACTTCCCCTACACCGATATAGGTAAACAGGTCTTTCGCACGGTGCCTGTTGTCTCGCAAACGCGCGGCCGGGTGATGAGCGTGCCGGTGCAGCCGAATCAAATGCTGCACAAGGGGGACGTCTTGTTCACCCTCGACCCGACGCCCTTTCAGGCGCAGGTTGATGATTTGACAGCGCAGGTCAAAGCGGCCAGCCAGGATGCGCTGTCGCTCAACGCCGCTCTCAACAGTGCCCAGGCCGATCTCCAAAAAGCGATAGCGTTGCGCGATCGGGCGCAGCGGGAATATGCTCGCTTCCAGGCGGGCCACGACAAAGGCGCATTTTCAGATCAGATGGTGGATACCCGCCGTCAGAGCTGGAAGGCCGATGAAGCCGCGGTCGCCGCTGCTCAGGCGAGCGTAGTTCAGGCGCACAATAACCTGAATTCGGTGGTCAACGGCGAAAACACCAAAGTCGCCTCGCTGCTGGCGCAGCTGCGCGCGGCGGAGTTTAAACTGGAAAATACCGTCGTTCGCGCCCCGTCAGATGGCTACGTCAGCACCGTCGGTTTACGCCCCGGGACGATGTCGACAGCCCTCGGTCTGAAGCCGGTGATGACCTTTGTCCCGACGGGAGAAGCGGACAAACGTGAGTTCGTGGCGGCCTTCCGCCAGAATTCGTTGCAGCGTCTGGAAAAAGGCGAGCAGGCCGAGCTCCTGTTCCCGGCGGTACCGGGGACGGTATTTCACGCCGAGGTGACCGAGGTGCTGCCGGCGATTGGCGAGAGTCAGTTTCAGGGACAGGGGACATTGCTGACAACTCGCGATCTGGATACCCGCGGTCGGGCGCTGGTGGTCTTCCGGGTGACGGATACGCGGCTACAAAACTACCATCTGCCGCAGGGAACCGATGTTGAAGCGGCGGTTTACTCCGGCCATTTAGAGCACCTGTCGCTAATCAGGAAGATCCTGATCCGCATGAAAAGCTGGGAAAACTACCTTTATCTCGATCATTAACCTGTCGTTTGCGTACGCCGTTAAGCGGGCGCTGGTCGGGCAACTCACGTGCCTGGCCAGCGTCTTATCATCCCTCTGCCAGACCGTCGATAATCACCTGCATTATCCCCTGAGAACAGGGTTCAATCCGGCCGCGCACGCCATAGGCCGACGCAAGTATCTCCGGCGTAATCACCTGCGACGGCGCGCCGTCGGCCAGCAGCTGGCCTCCCTTCAGCATCAGCACATGATCGGCATGGCGCAACGCAATATTAATATCATGTACCACCACCAGGGTGATGATATTGCGCCGGCGGGTCTCCTGGCGTACCAGGTCCATCACGTGAAACTGGTAGTTCAAATCCAGCGCGCTGAGCGGTTCATCCAGCAGGAGTAATGACGGCTGGCGGATAAGCGACTGGGCCAGGCCGACGAGCTGTTTTTGCCCGCCGGAAAGCTGGTCCAGGTAGCTTAACGCCAGATGTGCAATACCCAGCTGGCGCAGCAGGGACATGACTTCCGCCTCGCTATCAGAACGTACGCCTCCGGCAGCGTGCCGGGCGACGATAATTGACTCCAGCACGTGCAGATGCACGCCTGCAGGCAGCGTTTGCGGTAGATAGACCACTTTTTCTGCCCGTCTGGCAAACGGTAGCGTCAGCAGGTTTTCTCCGGCCAGTGACAGTTCCCCCGTCGACGGGCCGAGGCCCGCCATCGCCCGCATTAGCGTCGATTTCCCGCTGCCGTTGGGACCCAGAAGCGCCGTGATTTTACCGCACGGTAGATGAGGGACAGTCAGATCGTGAATGACCTGACGTTTCGGATAACCGGCGTTGAAATGGCCGAGCGCCAGTCCCGATTCCGCTGGGGTGTGCAGGCTCATACGTTTCCCCGATGGCGTAAAATAATGCTCAGGAAGAAGGGAACACCGACCAGCGAGGTGACTATCCCTACCGGGATGATCGCGCCGGGCAGCAGATTCTTCGACGCCACCGAGGCGAGCGATAGCACCAGGGCGCCAATAAAGGCGCTGGCGGGCAGATAAAAGCGGTGATCCTCACCAAAAACCAGGCGCGCAATGTGCGGTGCGACGAGGCCAATAAAGCCGATTGGGCCAACGAAGGCCACCGACAGCGCCGATAAGATGCTAATGCGCAAAAGCGTGGTCAGACGTAGACGACGGACGTTGATGCCAAAACTCATCGCCCGATCTTCGCCGAGGCGCAGCGCGGTTAGCTTCCACGCATTCAGCATGGAAAGTGGCATCACGACCGCCAGGACGGCAAATAAAATCCCCACTTTTTGCCAGGAGGCGCGATCGATACTGCCCATGGTCCAGAACACCAGGCCCTGTAGCGTGTCCTCATTGGCAACAAACTGCAGCATCGATACCAGGGCGTTAAAGGTAAATACCAGCGCGATACCAAATAAGATGACCCCGGAAGTGGCGACCTGGGTCCAGCGGGTGATGCCGTCCAGCAGCAGGGCGGCCAGTAGGGCGAACAGAAACGCGTTTGCGGAGGTAAACCACTGGTTGGGAATGCCGGGAAGGCCAATCCCCAGCACGATGGCCAGCGCTGCGCCGAACGCCGCCGCTGAGGAGACGCCGAGTGTAAAAGGGCTGGCGAGCGGATTGTTGAGGATCGTTTGCATCTCTGCGCCGGCCAGGCCCAGAGCAAGGCCCACCACCACTGCCATCAGCGCGTAGGGCATACGAATATCCCAGACAATGACCCGCGTTCCGGCCGCTGCGCTGCCGGGGTTCGTCAGGGTTTGCCATAGGGTATGTAGCGACATGCCTGACGGCCCGAGCACGAAATCGAGTAGCAGCGAGGCGACAATCAGCAGCAACAACAGTAGCATCAATGCGATGCGGCGACGCAGAATTTGGCGATAGTGGGCCATCACGCCGTCGGTACCGGTATTCCGTATGCGGATGCCGGATTCAGTGGTCGAACTCATGCGGGTTACTCACCTTGTTTCCAGGAAAAAACGAACGGCAGGTCTGGCAGGGAGGTAAAGCGACGCACGATGTCGTGGTACGTCTCATCGGGATTCAGGGTAGTGAACGCCCGCGGGTAGATATCTTTTGCCAGGTACTCCATGCCGACGATATTCCACGGATGGTTATAGAAATGGTGGTAAACCCCGTAGGCCCGCTTCGCTTTTACCGCCGGGATATCGCTGACGCCGGTTCTCGCCAGCAGCGCTTCACCCTGGGCATTAACCTCCTGCTGGCTGACCTGGTAGCCTAGCGGCAGTACCTGGCTGTTGCCGCGCTTCGAACCTGTCATGATGTAGGCATCGGGCTTCATGCTGATAATTTTTTCCAGCGATACAAATCCGGAGGCGCCGGGAAGCAGCTGGGAGCCAACATTAGTGGCGCCGACGGCTTCCACTAATCCGCCCCAACCGCTGTGCCCGTGGGTAAAGCAGCAGGCGTCGCTATTGCCGGCCAGCGCTTCGACGAAAACCGTGGCTTTTGGGGTGATTGTGGCCGTTTGCTGCTCGATAGCGTGCAGGTGCCGGCGGTAGAAATCGGTATAAGCTTTGGCGTTGCTCTCACGGTTAAGCACCTGACCTAACAGGTCGATGCTGGGGGCGGTATCGCGGGAAGGATTGACTTCATAATCGACAAATAACACCGGAATCTTCAGTGCGGTAAGTTTGCCGATCACCCCGCTTTCGGTCAGCGCCGGCTTTGCGCGCAGCTGTGCAATCATCAGATCGGGCTGGCGGGAGAGGACGCTTTCCAGGTCAACGTTGCCTTTGTCGCTAAAGCCCATATCAAGAATGGCTGCTGACTGCGGCCACTTCTGCTGCAGCATTTTCCAGGTCGCCACGTCCTGCTTTTTCGCCAGGTTGTTCCAGGCCACAACGCGTTGAAACGGGTTGTCCCGATCCAGCAGCGCCAGCGACATGAGATCCCGTCCATCCTGCAGGATGATGCGCTGGGGTTCATGCTGGAGCGTTATCTGACGGCCATCGAGGTCGGTAACCGTGAGGGGATATTGCGTCGCGTAGCTAAGCGCGGGGATCGAGATTAAGGCAGTAAGAATGAGTGAACTTACTGATTTTCTTGCCATAATTTGAGTTCCGTTTGCATATTTATAAATATAATGATTTTGATAATTATTCGCGTATAAAAATAAACGGCAGGTATATGAAAAAGCATTTTCATAAAATGTAACAACTTACTGGAATTTGCTGGTGCATCCTGAATAGCGTGGTGGTAAGACTGAAAAATGGGAAAAATAGACGGCGCTGGTTTTAAGAACTATCCCTAAAGTCATGACCGGAATGTTATGCCATGCTGTTGATGACTCATAACATTAAGCACGTTAGAGAGGAAATGATGAAAAAAGCAATGATTGCGTTATCTGCGATTCTGGTAGCAGCCCCTGTTTTTGCTGCGACAACACACGCAACTGATGATACCGTCGCGGCGGCCCATGAAGGGGCGAATACGGCGAAAGAAAAACTGCACCAGGCCCAGAACGAGGGCGAAGAGCAGAAGCTGAAAGCCGAACACGCGGCGCAAGGTAAAAGCGACAGCGTCGGCAGCCAGGTGAGCGAAGGTGCTCAAAAAACCTGGAATAAGACCAAAGAAGGGACGGAGAAGGGTTGGGATAAGACCAAAGAAGGGACGGAAAAAGGCTGGAATAAGACTAAAGCCGCCACCGAAAAAGGCTGGGATAAAACCAAGCAGGGTGCGGAAGAGCTGAAAAATAAAGTCACCGAATAATTCCGGTAGCGTTGCATAAAATAAGGTCGCGAAAGCGGCCTTTTTTTTGCCCCTCTTTTTGCCCCTCATCGGCAGCGACGGTGATGACGTCGCGGCGACGCCCCTCGCGGCGTTGATAGCGAACGATAATGCCAGGAATTGTCCTGGATATCCTGATACTCACTCTTTCTCCACATTCCGGCGGTAAAAAGGAGGCATATCAGGAGGTGTACAATGAAAAAAATGATTTCTCTGGCCGTTATGTTGTCCTGCGCATTAAGCTCGTTAGCCTGGGCCGACGGCCCGAACGGCAACGGTAACCCAGGCCAACAGCAGGTGTGGCAAAACGGCTCTGGGCACGGTAGTCCGGACGGCAATCGTCAGCAGGGACCGGGTAATAATGGTCCTCAGGGCAACGGCGACAGCCATCGTCAGGGCGCGGATAATCGCGGCTCGGATCGTCACAACCCCGGCGACAATCGCGGCAATAATCATGCACAAGGGAAGTCGCATCAGGAACGTCATGAACAAGACCACTTTGCGTGGAACGGGCATGACTTCCGTAAGGGGCAACCTGCGCCGGAGCGTTATCGCGGGAATGATTATCGGGTCAGCAACTGGAACGATCGCGGCCTGCCGCCGCCTCCGCAGGGGCAGCACTGGTCGTATATTAACGGCAACTATGTCCTGATTGCGGCGGCCACCGGCATCATTACGTCTATTCTGGTGAACGGCGTCCTTTCGCATTAATTTCGCACCGATGCTGCAGGGGCGAATCCGCCCTCGGGCAAACCCTCTCCCGTTCAGGGAGAGGGGATTACCGCCGGGTGACCTGTTATCCCGTGCAATCTATCTTTTATTCAACGCCTCATCCGGCCAGTACTTATAGCCGTTGAGCATCGCCTGAGCGGCCAGCCCTTTCTCGGTAATTTCATAAACGTTCACTTTCGACGGCAGCGAAGAGGTATCCTTTGCGACGCCGCTTGCCGACGCGGCGACCGGCGCGACACCTTTATCATCATATTTCGCCGCGGCATTCGCGTCTGCGCCGACCATATAGCCCTGGGTAATAAAGGTGTGGAGTGCCGCTTTATCGTGGAACACCAGTACGGTGCGCTGCTGCTTCACGCCCATCCCCAGCCCGGCGCCGCCCTGAGCCATTTTCATATAGGTATCTTTGCCGGTGCGGAGATCTTTAACCACGCCGTAACCGCTGCCAAATCCTAATACCAGAATTTTGCTGCTGTTGCTGGCAAATACGGCATAGCCATCGGCGTGCTGGATATCGCTACGGGCTTCCGGGTAGAGAGAATAGAGTTTGCTCAGCGTTTCGCTGCGTATTTTTTGAATACTGGCGCGCTGCTGGCTGGCGGTATCACCCTGGGCGCTACAGCCTGCCAGCGCCAGCGCTGACGCCAGGAAAAGAGCCTGATATTTCATATTTGAGTTCTACGCTATTCTGCGTCCATCTTATGGCGCGCGTTTATTTTTCCGTTGGTTCCGGAGGAGGCGTCGTGAATCATCTTCAGGTATGTCGTGGTGATTTCGCTGCCTGCGCTATCGGCATGCTCGCTGCCCGCAACATGGCGCCTCCTGAGGAAATGCGGGTATTTAATACGCTGATTTAAGCGTGGCGATCGTAGAATAAAAACTCGTTAACAATCCAATAATTAAAAGTTTATATTTAAATTTTGCCTTATTTGTGGGCTATATCACTATTAAAATAAGGTTTATTAGCATGGTTTTGCTGGCCTTTTTTACATTCTGTTGAACGCCTTACTCTTTTTCGCATTGCCGGTAACTTGCTGAATAATCATTAGTAAATGAGATGAAGCGCACGCCGGAAATCAGAAATCTTGCTTGCATTAAACGCTTATCCAGATAAGTTATTGAGTCTGAGATTATTCTTCATACTTCACGTTTTGGGGTTCTGGCATCCCACTTTTCGACAACCGTTTACCTGAAGCCTGAATGAATCAGAATATCTATTTCTTATTTCCCGGAGACCGGCATGAGCAATTTTGTGATTCCAGAAATTAAAGCAGCTGAAGAAGAGATGATTGCGATCCGTCATTATTTACATGCCCATCCGGAATTAAGTCTGGAAGAGTTTAATACCAGCGAGCTGGTGGCGAAAAAACTGGCGGAGTGGGGTTATGCGGTGACCCGCGAGCTGGGGAAAACCGGGCTGGTAGGGTCGCTTACGAAAGGGCATTCATCGCGCACGATCGGGCTGCGCGCCGATATGGACGCACTGCCGATTTTTGAAACCACGGAATTACCCTGGGCCAGCACCGTACCAGGGAAAATGCACGCCTGCGGCCACGACGGTCACACCACTATTCTGCTGGCGGCGGCAAAATATATTGCCTCGCCGGCCTGCCAGTTTAACGGCACGGTGCATGTGATTTTCCAGCCAGCGGAAGAGGCGATTGGCGGCGCAGACCTGATGATAAAAGACGGGTTGTTTGAACGCTTCCCCTGCGATTGCGTGTTTGCGCTGCACAATATGCCGGGACTGCCGGTCGGCAAGCTGGGCTTCTACGCCGGCAACTTTATGGCGTCGGCGGATACCGTCAAGATAACCATTCACGGCTACGGCGGCCACGGCGCCCATCCGGAGCGCGCGGTCGATCCCATTCTCGCCGGCTCGGCGCTGGTGATGGCCCTGCAAAGTATCGTCGCGCGTAACGTGCCGCCGGGGGAAACCGCCGTTGTCACCGTCGGCACCTTCCAGTCGGGCATCGCCTCCAACGTGATCCCGGAAAGCGCGGTGATGGAACTGACCGTGCGGGCGATGAAGCAGGAGGTACGCGACCTGCTGATTAAACGGATTCACGACATCACCGAATTTACCGCCAAAAGCTACGGAGCGACCAGCGAGATTGAGGTCTACGACTCCTACCCGGTGCTGACCAATAGCGTGGAGGAGACCGCGTTCGCCAAAGCATTAGCGACGGAACTCTTTGGCAGCGAACAGGTGCTGGAATCCATTTCGCCGATGAATGCCAGCGAAGATTTTGCCTTTATGCTGCAGGCGCGTCCGGGCTGCTATTTCCTGCTGGGTAACGGCGAGAAGGGCGATAAAGGCGGCTGCATGGTGCATAACCCTGGCTATGACTTTAACGATGACATTATTACCACCGGGGCGTCGTTTTTCGCCCGGTTAGTTGAAACACACTGCCGTTGATCTCTGGAGCTCGTAAATAATGAAAAAATCACTACTGCTGTGGGTCGCGCTGATGGCATCCGCATCGACGCTGGCCGCAGAACAAAAAGAAATTCGTTTTGGCGTCGATCCCACTTTTGCGCCGTTTGAATGGAAAGACCCGCAGGGCAAACTGGCGGGTTTCGATATTGATTTAGGCAACGCCATCTGCCAGCAGCTGCAGGCGAAATGCGTGTGGGTGGAAAGCAACTTCGACGGCATTATTCCGGCGCTGAAGGCGCGTAAATTCGACGCGATTCTCTCCGGCATGTATATGACCGAGAAACGCAAAGAGCAGATTGGCTTTAGCGACAAGCTATATAACGGCCCGGTGTTCCTCGTGGCGCGTAAAAATACGCTGACCGGCAATACGCCGGAGCAGCTCAAAGGCAAAACGATCGGCGTGGAGCAGGGCTCAGCGCAGGAGACTTACGTCAACCAGCACTGGCGTCCGGCGGGAATTAATATCGTGGCCTATCAGGGCGCTGACAGCGTCGTGCGGGATCTGGAGTCCGGGCGTATTGATGGCGCGGTGCTCTCCGGAATGATGGCGGACTACAGCTTCCTGCAGCAGCCGCAGGGCAAAGATTTCGCCTTTGTTGGCGGTCATTTGCAGGACGATAAGCTGTTTGGCGCCGGCGCTGCGATTGGCCTGCGTAAAGAGGACGACGCGCTGCGTCAGGAAATTAACCGCGCGATCGCGCAGATTCTTGCCGACGGAACCTATAAAAAACTGTCGGGTAAATATTTTAGCTTTGACGTCTATTCCGGGACATAATGTTGTGATGCGTCCGGCGGGCACGGATGGGCCCGCCGCAAGATTCCTTTTCTGACTCTCCACTCATAGTTCTTTCCCGCCCCTTGCGGCCTGGCGAAGGATGCAGAATATAAGCGATAAGGAGTGAACGGCATGAATACACGTCCATTGGGCAAAACCGGATTTTCCATCGCGCCGCTGGTCTTCGGCGGCAACGTGTTTGGCTGGACCTGCGATGAAAAAACCAGTTTTGCCATTCTTGATGCTTTTGTCGACCACGGCTTTGACGCCATTGATACCGCTGATGTCTACTCCCGCTGGGCGGATGGCAACCAGGGTGGCGAGTCGGAAACCCTGATTGGCCGCTGGCTGCAGGCGCGTCCGGGGATGCGTGATAAGGTAAAAATCTTCACCAAAGTGGGCTCTGATTTAGGGCTGCCCGGGCAAAAAGGGCTGAAGAAAGCCTGGATCCAGCTGGCCGTGGAAAACTCGCTGCGCCGTCTGAACACCGATTATATCGATCTCTATTTTGCCCACTGGCCGGACCCGGAAACCCCCATTGCCGAGACGTTGAGCGCTTTTCACGCGCTGCAGCAGGCGGGGAAAATTCGCGCGACGGGGGCTTCTAACCTGGATGCCCAGCAGCTTTCCGCGGCGCTGGAAGTGGCGCGGAAAGAGGGGCTGCCGGCCTGGCAGGTGCTGCAACCGGAATACAACCTCTATCACCGCTCCGCTTTTGAGGGGGCGCTGTGCGACCTGTGCATCAGCCGGGAAATAGGCGTCGTCACCTACTACAGCCTCGCCTCCGGCTTCCTGACCGGTAAATACCGTCAACAGGCCGATCTGGCGCAAAGCCAGCGCGGCAGCGGCATCGGGAAATACCTTAATCCGCGCGGAATGCGGATTATCGATACCCTGGAAGAGGTTGCCGCCCAGCATCATGCCAAACCTGGCGAAGTGGCGCTGGCCTGGCTGATGGGCCGGGAAGGGGTGACCGCGCCGATTGCCAGCGCCACCAGCGTGGCTCAGGTCGAGAGCTTTGCTCGTGCCGCTCAGCTGACGCTGAATGCCGCCCAGCTGGCGCGGCTGGAGATTGCCAGCGCCTGACGACGACGTGCCGGAGCCGCCAGGCTCCGGCGCTACGCTCAGGAAGAATGGTTCGTCACATTCAGAATCTGCGCGCTGGCCCCGACCGGGAAATTGCTCAGCGCGGCAAAATCACTTCCCTGATAGCCGAGAATCTTGCCGTCGGTGCGCATCTGCTGCAGATCGATAAGGATCACGCCCAGCGTCGGAATGATTTTCTCGCGCCAGACGAACAGCGTCAGATCGTCCGCCACCTGCACATAGTGACAGCGATCGACATCCGCCAGACCTTTCTCCACACCCTCCAGACACTGCCAGGCATAGAAGTTATCGTTGAGATAAATATGCTCGTAGCGTTCGGTCGGGCTGTAGGTGTACTGGTTACGCATTCCCACCAGCGCGCGGGTGAAGGTCGGTAGCGGTCCCGGCTCGCGGTTCAGTCGGGCAAAATGGAAGCGGGCTTCGACTGCCGTCAGCGGCAGCCCCTGCTCGACGCGGCTGAACGCATCGAGGCGCGCGGCCTGCTCCGTCGGCAGCTGACCGTAGACCAGGGTAGCGTTATTTTGCGTCAGGTTGCACACCGCGCTGATGCTGGCGTTCTCCTTGCCGGGATCGAGAAAATCGATAAACAGTACATCGGGGCGAATGGCGGTCACGCGCCCGGAAACGGGCTGCCCGTCCCAGAGCAGGGCGTGGTCATCGGCCATCGTCAGCTGATGACTGGCGCCGTCGGCCAAATAAAAGGTCAGTGGCTTTCCGCCGGGCAAAGAGGAAACCGGCAGCACGTTGCCGTGAGGCGCAAAGCCGTCCGCAAGCGCGCCGACCTGAATAAATACGGCTTCTGAAGTCATGTGAGATCCTTGTTGTGTAAGAACGTTAAGCAAATGCCAGCGTCGGGACATCAACCGCACTGGCGCCGCCGTCGGCAACCAGCGTCGCACCGCTGATAATCGACGCCTGCGGGGAACAGAGGAACTGGCAGGCGAGCGCAATCTCCTGCGCGCTGGCCGGGCGGCGCAGCGGGACGTCGCGACACACCTGCTGATAGGCCTGCTCAAGGCTGATCCCCTGCGCGTCCATCAGCGGCTGCATCTCCTCATCGGCCATCGGCGTAGTCACCCAGCCGGGGCAAATGGCGTTGGCGCGTACGCCTTGCGGGCCATAGTCCCGCGCGACTGAACGCATCAGGCCCATCACTGCATGTTTGGCGGTGACGTAGCCGCAGGCCTGCGGTCCGGCGGCGAGGGAGGCGATCGAGGCGACAAACAGCACGTTGCCGCGTCGGGCAATCAGCGATGGCAGGCAGGCGCGGACGCTGGCAAACGCGCTGTTGAGATTGCTCTCCAGCGCCGCACGCCACTGCCGGTCGCTGGTCTCCACGACGGCGCCGTTGCCCATGCCGCCCGCGCTACAGATTAAAACGTCGATATGGCCCGCGCGTTCGAGAATCGTCGGCAGCAGATGAGCCTGCCACTCATCGCCGCTGGCGGCATCGCCCGCCAGCGCCAGCGCGCCGGTCTCTTCCGCCAGCGCCTGCAAAGGGGCAAGACGGCGGCCGGTAATGAACACCGTCTCGCCCGCCGCCGCCATCAGTCGTGCACAGGCGGCGCCAATCCCGGTGCCACCGCCAGTAATCACTACCACTCTACTCATCGTTTCTCTCCCAACACGCCTGCTTTGTACCTTAGAAAGGGGATATGCTCCCGGCTATCGCCCGAAAGAACGATCGCCGGATGAATCAATCGTGCTGCGGCGCCGGTATCGCCTGTGGCGCCGCAACGGGTTTCATGGTCTGAGGATCCACCGCGAGGTAGCGACCGGTTTTCGCGTCGATGCCGACATAGTCGATGGCTTTGCCGTCGGCGTGAACCACCATGGTGCGACCGGCAAACGCCGCGTAATCCTGACTCATGGTCTGCACCCGCTGCGGATATTGTGCGGCGACATCATGGGTTTCCAGCGGGTCCTGCTTAAGATTGAACAGCCCCCACGGCGCGTCGCCCGCCTGCGGGAAGGTTTTTACCAGCCGCCGAAGCTTCCAGTCACCGTCAATCCAGGCCGCCTGGTTATGCAGCTCGACGCCGTAGCGGGAGCGCGGCGGTTGTAAGCTTTCGCCGGTCAGATAGCGTTTAAAGCTGACGCCGACCATCGGCAGGACCGGTTTTTTCGCCAGCGCTTTCGTGGCATCGATACCGGCGAACTCATAGAGGGTGGGCGCGACGTCATACACCGCCATGGTGGTGGCGTCGATTTTGCCGCTATGGACAATCCCGGGCCCGGCAATCATAAAGTCGGTATTGATGCCGCCCTGGCCGCTGGTGGTTTTGTGGTAGCGCGCGTAAGGGGCGTTGCTGACGTTCGCCCAGTGCGGGCCATAGGAGACGAACGAACCTTTGCGGCCAATATTCTCGTAGCGATTGTCGAACTGCTTCCAGAACGCGGGTTCTGATTCGTAGTAAAAGCCTTCTGCCGGGTTAGCGCCGTTATCGGTTAAAAAGATCAGCAGCGTATTTTTATCCCGCCCGGTTTGCTTCAGCGTTTCCATCACCGTACCGATCTGCGCATCCATGTTGGCAATCATCGCGGCGTATACCTGCATCACTTTCGCGGTGTATTTTTGCTGCTCCGGCGTCAGTGCCGCCCACTCTTTATCGAGATCCAGCCCAGGAAGCGGCGTGTCGTCATGGAGAATACCTGACGCCTTCAGACGGGCAATTCGCTGGCGATAAACTTCGCCATAGCCCTGCTCGTACTGACCTTTAAAACGGGAAATCCATTCATCCGGCGCCTGCAGCGGGTCGTGGGGGGCGGTAAAGGCCAGCCAGGCAAAAACCGGCTGTTCCGACGGCGTTTCTTTGATCCACTGGTTCATCTGGGCGGCGTAGGCCTCGCTGGAGTAAAAGTCGGCGGGGAGCGAAACCCGCTGGCCGTCGCGGGTGTAGTAGGTGTGGAAGGCTTCGACGGTACCCAGCGGTATCGCATCGTCAAAATGGCTGGTGCCGCCGCCCATAAAGGCGAACGAGTGGCGAAAGCCCCGATCGTTTGGCGTGGCGCCGGGTACAAAGCCGAGGTGCCATTTCCCGGTCATCAGCGTGTTATAGCCGGCATCTTTAAATCGTTCGGCCATGGTAGTGACGCGATCGGTGAGGCGCAGTTCATACCCCTCTTTGCCAAGGGTGCTGTCATACCACCACATTCCGCCCATGCCGGCCTGCTGGTTAGTATTCCCGGTCAACAGCATCGAACGGGCAGGGGCTGACATCGGCGACGTGTAGTACTGGCTCATGCGCACGCCCTGTTCGGCCATCGCCTGCAGGTTAGGCGTCGGGATTTCACCGCCGAAGGGGCTGATATCGGAATACCCCATATCGTCGGCGATAATCACGATGATGTTGGGGCGCTCGGTTTGCGCGCTGTGCGCTGCGCCGGAGAGGATCATGCTCAGCGCGGCGGCCACTGTTTTTTTCTTCACTACCGGGTCTCCTGTTCAGGATCGGGGATTCATCGCGCCCGAAGATGAAGGCGGCGCGACCATGGAAAAATGTCGGTTAGCGCGTCACCCGACTGTCGATAAAGCGGGCGCGCCAGGCGCGCAGGCCGTTCAGATCGCGGGAGTAGGGGCGCAGCGGAGCAAGAATTTCGCTAAAAAAATGGAAGTAGCCGGCGCACAGCCGGTTGTAGCCGGCGTCGTTAAGATGGGCCGGACAGCCGCCCTGGCAGACTATTTTTACCGCGCACTGCTGACACTCCCGGCGTCGGCTTTTTTCGCTGCCGAAGGGCAGGCGGGTCGCGCTCTCCACCGCCTGAGCCAGCGGGCGGTCGTCGAGCTGGCCAAGATGATGCCGGTCGTTAATCAGGTGATCGCAGGCGTAGAGCCGGCCGTCGGGCTCCATCACCAGGTTGCTGCCGCAGCGAGCGGCATGGACGCAGGTGGCGCTGGTATGGCTAAAATATTGCCCCCACGCCTGCTCAATATTCATCACAAAAACCCGCCCGATATCGTCGCGCTTACGCCACTGGCGCCAGATAGCGACCATAAAGCGCCCCCAGTTATCGGCGCTGAGCCGGTAGCCCTGCGCCAGGGCATCGCCTTCGCTCATCAGCGGCTGAAACTGCAGGTAGCGGGCGCCAAGACTGACAATATGGTCGTAAATGGAGGCCGCGTGCCGGGTCATCTCGTCGTGGACCACCACCAGTAAATTAAATTCCACCTGATGCCGGTGCAGCAGAGCGATGCCGCGCAGCGCCGCCGGGTAGCTGGCCTGGCCGCGTTTATCCGGACGATGGTGGTTTTGCAGTGTTTCACTGCCTTCCAGACTGACGCCGACCGTGAAGTGATGTTCCCGGAACAGGCGGCACCACGCATCGTTGATGAGCGTGGCGTTGGTTTGCAGGCTGTTGCTGATGGTGACGCCCGCGGGGGCATAGCGCTGCTGCAGCGCCAGCGCCTTCTGATAAAACCGCAGTCCGGCCAGCAGCGGTTCGCCGCCTTGCCAGACGAAATTAATCTCCCGGGCCCCGGCCGGTTGGGCGGCAATATAGCGGCGGATAAACGACTCCAGCGTCGCATCGTCCATTTTCCGCACCGGGGTATCGCCCTGTGGGTAATAACAGTAACGGCAGGCAAGGTTGCAGGCCGGGCCAATGGGTTTGATCAAAAGATGAAAGGGCACCGTTGCCCGAGGCTCCATAGCCAGCGGAATTTGCTGCTGGCGTAGTGCGGCGATATTCAGCATCGTTTTGATCCTGTCCGGTTAAGTTATTTTATTTGCCATTCTGGCGCGGGGCAGCACTCCGTCTCCGGTTAATTTTTTCGGCCTGCGGTTCTGTTTGGGCAGCAGAAAAACCTACGCTTCCCTGCAGAGTTAAGCGCCTGATGAAAATGACCTGAGTGTTATTTATCAGGTATAGAGGAGTCGTTGAAAAAGACTATCGTTCTAAAGGACGAGTTCGGCGCTGAAAAGCGTGAGAATGTGAAGCGCGCGGCGCCAGGGGATAAAGTTAATAACTTTTGTTTATGTTTTAATATTAGGTCGATAACACAACGCTATGCGCAATAATAATATTTTAAATAACAGTGTGTTAAATAAAATTTTGCAACCAATATCACATTGTTAATATGTTAATGATTGTGTTACTTAAATGTGAAATGTATGCTTCTTGTATCGTTGGTCATCCGCGTTTAACGCACTTTCACCTCGACGGGAGGGGATCATGTCTGCTTTATTAAAAGCCAGTCGTAATGATGCGATAATTGCCCGTTGTTTACAGACTATTTCACAGTTAATTCCACTGTCGTCGGCGGTGTTTTATCGGGTCAATCATCGTTTAAAACCAGAACACTATATTTTGCATAATATTTCTGCGAATACGCACCAGCAATATCTGGAGTGTTTTCAGCCGTTAGATCCGCTGCTGCCGTCCCGCTTTAGCCATCAGGCAATTACCATGGCGGCGATGACGCCAGGCCTCTGTGACCGTAACCGTCATTACTATCATGAGTTTATGTTGCCGAATAATGTTCGCGACATGACCGAAGTGTTTATTCGCCGCGACCGACGGATTATTGCCGGTATCTCCTTAATGCGCGACGTCGCTTTCTCCAGCGAAGAGCGTCTGCGCGCCCAGGCGGTGCTGCCGCTGGTGGAGCTGGCCATCCACGATTGTCTCCAGGAAGAGGAAGACCTGCCGGCGATGCTGACGGCGAAAGAGCGTGAAATTGTTGGCATGGTCCGCGAAGGGGCCAGTAATAAGTTGATTGCTCGTCAGCTGGATATTTCTCTCTCCACGGTGAAGACCCACCTACGCAATATTTTTGCCAAGACCGAAGTGGTCAATCGTACCGAGCTCGTTTCCCGAACCTGGATGCCATCCGCTCAGCGCACGCTGCATCTGTAATCTGACTCATCGCATCCCGCGCGCGCCGCCGACCGCGGCGTTTTCCTGATGCCTGACGGTATCACTCCCTGGACTGCTGCCCGGGGGGAGACTTTTTTGACTGGAGCACGCACCACGATGTCGAGTACGCCTGTTGCCGAAAAGCTGTTATCCCAGCCGTCCGGGCTGGTTTTCACCGCCCGCCTGCTGGCGGCCATCGTCATTTTCGCTGCCGTTGCGCCGGGGATTCTGATGACCGCGCCAGCGGTCGCGGCGCAGTTGGCCAGCGAATGGCAGCTGACGCCGGCAGAGATTGGCTATCTTTTCTCCGCCGAACTCGGCGCCATGAGCCTTGCGACGCTGCCCGCATGGTGGTGGATGAGTCGTCTGAACTGGCGCCGCGTGGCCCTGTGCGCCTGCGCGGTGTTTCTCGTCGCCAATCTTGTCTCGGCGGCGGTCAGTCAATACGAAACGCTGCTGATCGCCCGCTTCATCGCCTCGCTGGCGGGGGGCACCCTGATGATCCTGTGTATCAGCTGTGCGGCCGGGACGGCCAATCCTTCCCGGGTGTATGCCTTCTGGGTGCTGGGACAACTGCTGCTGGGAATGGTGGGACTGCTGGTGTTACCCGCCCTGTTTGCCAGCTTTGGCCTGAAGGTGGTGTATCTGATCCTCGCCGCTATCATGCTCTGCTGTCTGCCGCTGGTCCCGGCCTTTCCTCAGCGCTTTCAGCCGATGTCGGCCTCTTCCCGCCAGCCGCCCGCGGCCGCACCGCGACGTAAGCTGTGCGCGGTGCTGGCGATCCTCACGTTTTATATAAGCCTCAGCGCGGTGTGGACTTTTATCGGCACCATCGGCAGCGCGGCGGGATTGACCGCGGCGCAAATTGGCATGGTGCTGGCGGCTGCGACGGTGTGCGGCATTATCGGCGCGGGCGGCGCCGCTCTGCGCGGCACGCGGCGCCCGGACCGGATACCGGTCTGGCTGGGCTACGGCCTGCTGATTCTCAGCATTGTGCTGCTGGTCAGTCATCCGCTGCTGGTGCGCTTCGCGCTGGCCGCGCTGCTGTTCAAATTCACCTGGACCTTTGTTCTGCCTTTTATTCTCGCGCGCGTTGCCGGGCTGGATAACAACGGTCGCCTGATGAACAGCATCAATCTGGTGATTGGCGGCGGAATGGCGGCCGGTCCGGCGCTGGCCGGGGCGCTGCTACAACGTTTTTCCAGCGCCGATGCGCTGCTTGCGGCGGCAGGCGGCTGCGCGCTGATCTCAGCAGGATTAATTCTGGCGGCATCGTCCGCCGGGAAGAGTGAGCCAACGGGAGGATAGAGTGAAAAGAAAAACCGGTTTCTTCTTTGATGAACGTTGTTTCTGGCACAGTACTGGCCTGCATGCGGTGACGCTACCGGTCGGCGGCTGGGTACAACCTCCGGCAGGGGGCGGCCATGCGGAATCGCCGGAGACCAAGCGTCGGATGAAAAACCTGATGGATGTCGCGGGGCTGACTGCGCAGCTTCAGCTACGCGGCGGTGCGGCCGCCGGCGAGGAGGATCTGCGCCGCATTCACCCGGCACATTATCTGGAGCGCTTTAAGGCGATCAGCGATAGCGGCGGCGGTCTGCTGGGCAAAGAGGCGCCGCTGGGGCCGGGCAGCTATGAAATTGCCTGCCTTTCTGCCGGGCTGGCCTGTGCCGCGGTTGAGGCGGTGCTGAGCGGCGAGCTGGATAATGCCTACTCTCTGTCGCGGCCGCCGGGCCACCACTGCCTGCCGGATCAATCGATGGGCTTCTGTTTTCTTGCCAACATTCCCATTGCCGTGGAGCGGGCGAAGGCGCGGTTCGGGCTGGGTAAAGTGGCGATCCTCGACTGGGATGTGCACCACGGCAACGGTACGCAACATATCTACCTGCATCGTGACGATGTGCTGACAATCTCGCTGCACCAGGACGGCTGTTTCCCACCGGGCTATGCCGGAGAGGAAGATCGCGGCACCGGTGCCGGCGAAGGTTACAACATTAATGTTCCGCTGATGGCCGGCGCAGGGGACGACGGCTGGCGCTATGCGCTGGAAACGATCGTGCTGCCGGCGCTGGCTCGTTTTGAACCGGATCTGATTATCGTCGCCTGCGGTTACGATGCCAACGCTATGGATCCGCTGGCGCGAATGCTGCTCCACAGCGATAGTTTCCGCGCCATGACCGAACGGGTGCAGGAGGCGGCCGATCGCCTGTGCGGCGGTAAGCTGGTGATGGTGCATGAAGGGGGCTATGCCGAATCCTATGTACCGTTCTGCGGGCTGGCGGTGATGGAGGCGTTGAGCGGCGTGAAAACCGAGGTTGAGGATCCGCTGCTGGCGTTTATTCAGCAACAGCAACCGCGCGAGGCCTTTACCCGCTTTCAGCGCCAGGCGATTGACGAACTGGCGCACCGGTTTGGGCTGAAGTAATCTCCTTTCGCTTCTCCGCCAGGAAGGCGGAGAAGCGCTCTCCTGTGTGAGACTACTTTTCACTTCTCTTTGATGTCACTTCTCTGTCGCCGTTTGCGCCATCCACTGACCGATCGCCTGATGCAGCATATTCATAACGCTCAGCAGCAGCATCCGCTGATGTTTTTCGAGACGCAGATAGCGGCGCAGCGGCGGCATTTTGCAGACCACCTCGCTGGCGGCCCACGGCTCAATGCAGCAGCGCCAGCGCTGATTATCAATGGTTAAGGAGAAACGGCGGTAATCCAGTTCGCTTAATGTCTGCTGTAAACGCGGAAAACGGTTGAGGTAACGGGCGAGATCGGCGGCCGGTTTTGCCGCCCGGAAGGTCACCGGCTGGCGTTTAAGCCAGCCGGATTGATGGGCGCGAATGTTACCCTGAGCGGGCCGGGTGACCGGCCCCTCGACGACAAATTCGCAGCTGTGAATGCTGGCCATAAACAGCCTTTTCTGGCGAACGCTGAAGGTGACGTCGGTGGTGGCGTTCAGGTGCAGCACCGCACTGCGCTCGCTGAGCTTTTCGCTGTTCCAGCCGGCCAGGTCGCGCTGCACCGCATTCATCAGCGGGGTACTAAACGAGGGGACGGAGGGCATCTGGCGTCATCTCCCCTTGGTTCTGTTTCTCATAGTTGCCAATCGCGCGTTCCACCACCTCTTCAACCGGTACCGGACGGAACGGGTTGACCCGCTGGACGCACACCGTCCAGAAGAGGGCATAGGCGGCGGTCAGACCGAGCATGATGCCAAATGGCACCAGCACTTCGCGGCTGTCCATCCCCGGCGGGGTGATATTGATGATGGCGATAATAATCCCGACGCTGGAGATAATTTGCGGCAGCGGGAACCACGGCGAGCGGTAGGCGCGAGGCAGATCCGGACGACGAATACGCAGCAGTACCACCGAAAGGGTCACCAGCAGATAGGCGACGCCCCAGGCGCAGACGGCGGCGAGGATCAGCGGCACGATACGATCGATATTGCCGTTCAGATACCAGGCGTGCAGGCAGGGTATCGCCACGCCAATGGCAATGGCGATAACCGGCGTCTTGAAGCGGGGATGCAGCCAGGTCAGGAAGCGCGGGAGCGCGCCATCCAGCGCCATGCCGTAGATAATCCGCGGTACGGCGGCCATCAGAGTATTAATGGTCGCGCAGCCCGCCAGCAGCAGGCCGACGCCCAGCCAGTACTGTCCCGCGTGGCCCATCACCCGTTCGGCGAAGGCCGGAATAGCCATCGGCGTATCCAGCAGGTGGACGTTGTTCGCCGCGTCCAGTACCACGTTCTCGACCTGACGGTTAATGGCCGCACCATAGATAAACATGCAGCTTGCGACGCCCAGCAGGCCGAGCGCCATCGCGCGAGGAATGGTGCGGTGCGCGTGTTTAATTTCCGGGGCCATGGGGGTCACCAGTTCACAGCCGACGAACATAAACATCGCCATGCCGATATAGCCGAACAGACCTGAGAGATCGCTGACATCAAGCGGCGTGCCGAACCAGCCGGAGAGATGGGTCACCGGCGCCATAAAAATTCCGCACAGGCCGAAAATGGTCAGCGTGCTCCACATCCCGAAGGTCAGTACGACTTCGACCTTTCCGAAGATCTCGACGCCAATGGCGTTCAGCAGGCCGAACACCACCACCATTCCGACACCGACCATCCAGGTATTCTGATGGGCGGCCATCTGGCTGCTGATGGACTCAAAGTTCACCAGCGCCATCACCCCGGCCAGAATGGTTTCCGCGGTGCCGGCAAAAATATGCACGATCAGATAGGCGCACAGCGCGCCGGTAATGGCGAAAAAACGCCCCATCCCGCAGGCGATATAGTCATATACCGAGCCGGTCGTGGGGATTAGCGTCGCCGCTTCGGCAAAGGTGGTGACCTGCGCCTGCATCATGATAAACGCCAGCAGTACCGCCAGCGCGAAGGTATCGCCGCCCATCCCAAAACCGCTGGTCACGGTCAGGATCACCGGGCTGGCCATAATCAGTCCGACGGAGCTGGCGAGGGTAGTAGGAAAGCCGACGACGCCGCGTTCGAGATGGCTGGCGAGTCTTTTACTGAACATAGTCAACCTCTGCACAAGATAGGTAAGGGCAGGGAGTGGCTGGAAGTGAATAGCCATTCCGGATAGTCATAATTTAGGTTGGCATCCGGCTCAATGAATATCGTCCTGAAGGTGGAGAACGGCGGTTGAATCTGTGACCCAGTGCATGAATACAATCCCCGCCGCCGGGCACCGGGGATTGTCTGCGTTGGTTAGCGGCTTTCGACGTTCGCCAGGTAGTGTTTGACGAAGCGCGGGGTGAGGATTTTCCACTCCACTTCGGTGCCCTGCTTCACGAACCAGCTGTCGCCCGGGGCGAAGCGCTGCGGCTTGCCGCCAGAGACGGTCAGCTCAACTTCGCCTTCCAGCACGGTGGCGTGTTCGGTAAACGGATAGGTCATGGTGAAACTCCCCTGAGTGGACGAAAACAGACCGCAGGTAAAGGCGTCCTGTGGTTCGCCGTAAACCATAGCGCCCGCCACCTGCGGATCGCCTTCGGTTGGCGTTGCGCCCAGCAGGCTGACGCTGCCGATAGGCTGCAGTTCAGGAACCGGTTGATCGAGTTTAAATGCTTGCATGATGTTCTCCTGGTTAACTCCGGCCTTTCCAGTAACCGGCGGTTTGATGCATGAGTTTTCCGGCGGTGACCAGCAGCAGACGCAGGCTGTCACGACCGTGGATTGTGGCGTGAGGAATACTGCTCATCAGGCGGTAACGATCTGAGCCGCCGTTAATTCCTTCGGCGAGAATTTTGCACACGATATGCGAGGGGGTGACGCCAAACCCGGAATAACCCTGAACGTAGAAAACGTTATTGTGCTCGCGCAGGGTGCCAATTTGCGGGAACAGGTTCGCGCTACAGGCCATCGGGCCGCCCCAGGCGAAGTCGATTTTGACATCCTTAAGATAGGGGAACACTTCCGCCAGCAGCGTACGATTCCAGGCGGCAAAATCGTTCGGCGTATATTCAAGGTAGCGCGTGGCGCTGCCGAACAGCAGGCGGTTTTCCCGCGTAATTCGGTAGTAGTTGATGACCGGGCGAATGTCGCTGAAGGCGCCGCGCAGCGGGCTGATGCGTTCGATCAGCTCATCGGAAAGGGGTTCCGTTGAGACCTGATAAGAGTAGGTCACCAGCGTCTTGTTATAGATTTCCGGCTCCAGATTATTGAGGAAGCTGTCGCAGGCCCACAGCAGTTTAGCCGCCTTCACGCTGCCCATCGCCGTGCGAACCCGCACCTCTTTGCCGTAATTCACCTCTACGACCGGAGAGGATTCGAAAATTTTCACCCCTAATGAATGCGCCGCTTTTGCCGAGCCCAGCAGCATATTCAGGGAGTGGATCTGCCCGCCGCCCATATGCTTGAGCGCGCCGCAGTAGACGTCGGAGCCCACAATTTGCTGCACATCGCTGCCGGTATAGAGCGCGATATCCTCATCCGGAGTGGCGGCCTTAAACTCTTTTTCCCACTGGCGCAGGGTCTTCAGCTGACGCTGGTTATAGGCCAGATAGCCGTAACCCGGAACAAAGTCGGCATCGATATTGTATTTCTTAATCCGTTCGCGAATGATTCCTGCACCAAGGTTCGAGATTTTAAACAGCGTCTCCAGCCCCTCTTTACCCACATGTTTTTTCACCGCTTCGATGTCGTGACCAATGCCGGCCATGACCTGGCCGCCGTTGCGGCCGGTGCCGCCGTAGCCTAAATGACGGGCTTCGAGTACGACCACGTTGGTGATGCCCTGTTCTGCCAGCTCCAGCGCAGTGTTGATACCGGAAAAGCCGCCGCCGATGATCACCACGTCGGCGTCAATATCATCCTGCAGCGCCGGAAAATGCAGCTGATATTTTTTGGTGGCGCCGTAGTAGTTCAGCGCATCGATTTTGATATTCATAGCGTTACCCTGTCTGTCTCGCCTGGCTAAGACCTCCATCACAGCATGGCGGCGGGGCGCTGAATATCGTCCGAAAGAATGACGTTCTTTAGAACGATAGGCAGTCTGTTTCTGGCGTGATGTGATGAGGAACATTTCCTGAAAAAACGGATGCCACCGATGAGCGACGTGACCTTACTTGCTGAAGTAGCAGCTTTTTTACGCCAACCGCACGGGCAGTTTATTGCCGGAGAGGCTTTGCCCGGCAACGGACCGACGCTGGCGGTGATAAACCCCGCCACTGGCAAAGCGATTGCCGGGGTAACGTCGGCGGATGTCGGGCAGGCGGATCGGGCGATGGCCAGCGCCAGCCAGGCCTTTGACTCCTGGCGTGCGATGCCGACCCTGCAGCGCGGCACGCTGCTGCTCAGGCTGGCCGATCTGCTGGCCAGCCATCGTGAGGAGCTGGCGCAGCTGGAGAGCCTGTGCTCCGGTAAAACCATCGGCCTGGCGCGAATGCTTGAGCTGGATCAGTCGGTGGCGTTCCTGCGCTACTTTGCCGGCTGGGCAGGCAAGGTCACCGGCGAAACGCTGGATGTCTCGCTCCCGTCCATGGCGGGAGAGCAGTACACGGCCTTTACTCGTCGTCAGCCGGTTGGCGTAGTGGTAGGGATCGTGCCGTGGAACTTTTCGATAATGATCGCTATCTGGAAGCTGGCGGCGGCGCTGGTGTGCGGCTGCACCATCGTGATGAAGCCGAGCGAGTATACGCCGCTGACGCTGCTGCGGGTTGCGGAGCTGGCGAAAGAGGCGGGGATCCCGGACGGGGTGATTAACGTGGTGAACGGCGCGGGCGGTGAAATCGCCCAGCGCTTGATCGCCCACCCGGCCTGCGCCAAGGTCAGCTTCACCGGTTCGGTGGCGACCGGCGAGAAAGTTCAGCATGCGGCGATCGGCGCCGGAAAACGCGTCACCCTCGAACTGGGGGGCAAAAACGCCGCGCTGTTTCTCGACGATCTCACCCCCGAGGCGATGGCGGACGGCATTATCGAAGCAGGTTATCTGAACCAGGGGCAAATCTGCGCTGCCGCCGAGCGGTTTTATCTGCCGCAGGGCAAGCTGGATGCGGTGCTGGAAATACTGAAGCAGCGCCTGTCTGCGCTGCGTCCCGGCTCACCGCTGGATGAACAGACGCTGATGGGGCCGCTGGCTAATCGGGTGCAGTTTGAGAAGGTGCTGCAGCTGATTGAAAAAGCGCGGGAAGAGGGCGACACCATTGTCTGCGGCGGCGAAGCGCTGCCCGGCGACGGCTATTTTGTCTTACCGACGGCGGTGAAGGTCCGGAGCGAAAACAGCACGCTGATGCAGGAAGAGACTTTCGGTCCGGTGTGCAGTTTTATCGGCTACCAAAGCGAAGAGGAGGCGCTGTCCCGGATTAACGCTTCGCCGTTTGGCCTGGCCGCCAGCGTCTGGTCGGAGAACATCCGCAAGGCGCTGCGCTATTCCGACGCGATTAACGCCGGAATTGTCTGGGTGAATATGCACACCTTTCTCGATCCGGCGGTGCCGTTTGGCGGCATGAAAGGGTCGGGGATTGGCCGCGAGTTCGGCAGCGCCTTTATCGATGATTACACCGAACTCAAATCGGTGATGGTACGCTATTAGTCCGGCGCCATCGGCCGCTATAGTGCTGAAGCGATCGTATATCGGGCCGTGCGATTTGTCGGATGTGGCCCGTATTTTCCCTTACCCCGTACGGTCAGCGCGCGGGGTCTGTCGTTTTCTCCCGCTCGTGAGAGCCGCTCCCCCCATAAGAACGCCTTGTTTTCAGCAGATTATCGCTTTTGCGCGGGTCGGTTGTGATTAGGCTTGCACGCTATAAGATAATGAGTATAGTTCTCATTCTTCTTTTTGTTTGCAGGCTAAGAATGGACTAACCTGCGCCAGTGAGCCGCTCACAAGGAAACAGCGAAGGCGTAGGGTGGGGTTCAGTCTTGCTATGCCGGAACAACATAATATCGGCGAAGAGCTACCACCGGTTTATTGATTTTGTTAAGGATTTCAATGATGAAATACACCATTCCGGTATTAGCTCTGGTCATTTCTGCCGTCTTAAGCGGCTGCGCCACACCCCCTTCCACTAAGGTAACCCCGCCGGTCGCCGAGAAAAACGCCGTTACCGTCATACAGCCGCTCAAACGTCAACTGGCCGAGGGGCTGTACGAAATGGCGCTCAGCCCACGGGGCGATGCGCTGTACGTGGCCAGCGCCGAAGGTTTTAAAGACGTGCAGGGCGGAGCGGTCTATAAGCTCGACCCGAAAACGCTGAAGACCATCGGCCTGAGCTACACCGACCTGAAAAACTTTGCCGTCCAGATAACGCCGGATGGCGCAACGCTGTTCGTCACCAACTCGCTTGACGGCGGCATCAGCGCCATTGACACCGCCACCGGCAAAGTCAAAAAGCGCCTGCTGTTTAGCGAGCGCAACGAGAAGGGGCTGCCGTACGGCGCGCGCCAGATCCTGTTGCTGAATAATACCCTCTACGTGGGTGCCGTTGCCGACCCGGCGCAAATCTGGGTGGTTGATGCCAATACGCTGAAGCTGAAAGCGCGGATTAAAAATACCGGTAAATGGATGACCGGCCTGCACTATTCCGCGCAAACCGGACGTCTGTATGCAGCCAACGGCGGCGGGGAAATCCTCGTAATCAACCCGCGCAATAACCGCATTGAACAGCGCTGGAAGCCGCTGGGCGACAAGCCGGCGCTGCTGCTGAATATCGCCGAAGACAGCGAGACCGGCCGCCTGTTCGTCACCGATAACTCAAAAGCGAAAACCACTCTGGTGCTGGATATTCACAGCGGCAAAGTGATTAAGCAGCTCGACCTGGGCGACTCGCTGGCGGTGCTGTTCAACCCGAAACGCAATGAGATTTATATCTCCCAGCGCGAGTCCGGCAAGGTTATCAGCCTCGATGGCACTACCTATGCGCTGAAAAAACAGTGGGATATCCCCGTGAATCCAAACAGCCTGTTGCTTGATGCCGAGGGGCAGACGCTGTTTGTGACCGTTAAACAACCGTTCAACAAAGATCACTCCACCAAAGGTCCGGACAGCGTTGTCCGCATCGACCTGAACGCGCAATAAAAAATTCTGGCCCGGCAGCGGGCCATTTGTTCCATTTATCTTCATCACGGACTCATTATGCACATCACGTCTTCCCCATTCCCGCTGCGCAAAACGCTGCTGGCGTTAACCATTGGCGCCATTACCCAGAGCGCTGTAGCTGCAGACAACACCGCGGATAGCAACAAAAACGAAGAGGTTATGCTCGTTCAGGCGACCGAAGGCAGCGATTTTAAAGCCGGCGGCGACCTGGTGGTACCGGCCTTCCTTGACGGACAAATTGCCCACGGCGGCCGTATCGGTATGCTTGGCGAACAAAAGGCGATGGATGTGCCGTTTAGCGTTATCGGCTATACCTCGAAACTGATTCAGGACCAGCAGGCGCAAACTATCGCCGACGTTATCGGTAATGACGCCGGCGTACAGGCGGTGCAGGGCTACGGTAACTTTGCCGAAACCTATCGCATTCGCGGGTTTAAGCTGGATGGCGATGATATGACCATGGGCGGCCTGGCGGGCGTGGTGCCGCGTCAGGTGATGGATACCCAGATGCTGGAGCGCGTTGAAGTCTTCAAAGGGGCTAACGGTCTGCTCAATGGCGTCGCCAGCAGCGGCGTCGGCGGGATGATCAACCTCGAACCGAAACGTGCGGATGATGTGCCGACCACCCGCGTTGGCGTGGACTATACCGCTGATTCTCAGGTCGGCGGCAGCCTCGACCTTGGCCGTCGCTTTGGCGAAGATAATCAGTTTGGCGCCCGGGTGAACCTGGTTCACCGCGAAGGTGAGGGCGCGGTTGATAATGACCGGCGCCGCACGACGCTGGGGTCACTGGGGCTGGATTATCGCGGCGAACGTTTGCGCTCCTCTCTTGATTTCGGCTATCAGAAAAAGACGTTCCATGGTGGAACGATGGGGATCAATATCAGCGGCGTCGATTTTGTTCCTGCGCTGCCGGATAACAGCAAAAACTACAGCCAGAAGTGGGGCTATAGCGATATAGAAAGCGAATTCGGTATGGCCAAAGCCGAGTATGACCTGACCAACAGCTGGACGTTGTACAGCGCCCTCGGCGGCCAGCACTCGCATGAAACCGGCACCTATAGCGCGCCGAAGCTGGTTAACGACAACGGCGATGCTACCGTCGGGCGTCTGGATACCAACCGCATCATCGACTCGATCAGCGGAATGGGCGGTGTACGGGGTAATTTCAACACCGGGGTTATCTCTCATCAGGTCAACGTCGGCTATGCCGCCCAGGTCAGAACCGATGCCACCGCCTGGCGTATGTCGGCGAAAAACCCGACCACCAATATCTATGACAACCATGATGTGGCGATGCCGGATAACGCCTATTTTGGCGGCAACTACTTCGACCCGCTCACCACGTCACGCAGCCGTACCCAGGGCTGGCTGCTGAGCGACACGCTAGGCTTCTTTGATAACAGCCTGCTGCTCACCGCCGCCGCGCGTCATCAGAAAGTGGTGGTGCGTAACTACAGCAACAAAACCGGTCTGGAAGATACGTCTTCCCGCTATACCCAGAGCCGCTGGACGCCGACGGTGGGTCTGGTCTACAAGCCGTGGGAGACGCTGTCGCTGTACGCCAACCACACCGAAGCGCTGCAGCCGGGGAGCGTGGCGCCAAATACCGCGACAAATGCCGGGCAGAGCACCGGGATCGCTCATTCGAAACAGGATGAGGTTGGGGTGAAAATTGATTATGGCACCCTGGGGGGATCGCTGGCGCTGTTTGAAATTAAAAAGCCTAACGCTATCTCCGATGCTAACGGCTACTACGGTCTGGATGGCGAGCAGCGTAACCGCGGCGTCGAACTGAACATCTTCGGCGAACCGACGCTAGGCCTGCGCCTGAACGGCAGCGTTCAGTGGCTGGATCCGGAGCAAACCAAAACGGCGAAGGGGATCAACGATGGTAAAGATGCCATCGGCGTTTCTCGCTTCTACGCGGTGTTAGGCGCGGAGTATGACATCAAGCCGGTTGACGGGCTGACGGCCACCGCACGGGTGAACCACACCGGTTCACAGTATGCCGACGCGGCGAACAGCAAAAAACTCGACAGCTATACGACCCTCGATTTGGGCGTACGCTACCGTCTGGCGCTGAACCAGAATCAAAACCAGATGGTCCTGCGTGCCGGGGTGGATAATGTGACCAATGAGAACTACTGGTCAGGTATTGATGATACCGGCACCTATCTGTTCCAGGGCCAGCCACGTACCGTTAAAGTATCGATGAGCTACGATTTCTGATCGTAAAATTCGGGGCGGGACAACGCCGCTCGCCCCTTCTGTGTATCCCTTTTCCGCCGTTCGTCACCATCCCTTGCCGCGCAATCAACGCATCTGCAACTTGAAGTCGGGCGAGCAGAAGTGTTAAAAGGTGCCCCTTCATAAAAACTCACAGGGGAAAGACGTGAAAGACGCGTCAACGCAGTCAGATGCCACAGCGGAGAGCGGCCCGACGCTTCATCGCGGTTTACAGAACCGACATATTCAGCTCATTGCCCTCGGCGGCGCTATCGGTACCGGCCTGTTTCTCGGTATCGGACCGGCGATTCAGATGGCCGGGCCGGCCGTCCTGATCGGCTATGCCGTCGCCGGGATCGTCGCTTTTCTGATCATGCGCCAGCTTGGCGAAATGGTGGTCGAAGAGCCCGTATCCGGCTCCTTTGCCCACTTCGCGTATAAATACTGGGGCCCGTTTGCCGGTTTTCTCTCCGGCTGGAACTACTGGGTGATGTTTGTGCTGGTGGGGATGGCTGAGCTCACCGCCGCCGGCATCTATATGCAGTACTGGCTTCCGGATGTGCCGACCTGGGTCTGGGCGGCGGCCTTCTTTGTCATCATCAATGCCGTTAACCTCGTTAACGTTCGCCTGTATGGCGAGGCGGAATTCTGGTTTGCCTTAATTAAAGTGCTGGCGATTATCGGCATGATTGGCTTTGGCCTGTGGATGTTGTTTGGCGGCCACGGCGGCAGCAAAGCCGGATTTGACAACCTGTGGCGCCACGGCGGTTTCTTCGCCACCGGCTGGCATGGCCTGGTGATGTCTCTGGCGGTGATTATGTTCTCTTTCGGCGGCCTGGAGCTGATTGGTATTACCGCCGCCGAAGCGCAAAATCCGGAAAAGAGCATTCCGAAGGCGGTAAACCAGGTGGTGTACCGTATTCTGCTGTTTTATATCGGTTCGCTGGTGGTGCTGCTGGCGCTCTATCCGTGGGTGGAAATCAAGTCCGACAGCAGCCCGTTTGTGATGATTTTTCATAATCTTGACAGTAACGTGGTAGCTTCTGCACTTAACTTCGTCATTCTGGTGGCATCGCTGTCGGTCTACAACAGCGGCGTTTACTCCAACAGCCGCATGCTGTTCGGTCTGTCGGTACAGGGCAATGCGCCGAAGTTTCTGGCCCGCGTCAGCAAACGCGGCGTGCCGGTCAATTCGCTGATCCTCTCCGGGGTGATTACCTCGCTGGTGGTGCTGCTGAACTATCTGCTGCCGCAGAAAGCGCTGGGTCTGCTGATGGCGCTGGTTGTGGCAACGCTGCTGCTGAACTGGATCATGATCTGCATGGCGCACCTGAAGTTCCGCGCGGCCCAGCGTCGAAAAGGGCGGGAGCCGAAGTTCAAAGCGCTGCTGGCACCGGGCGGCAACTACCTCTGTATTGCCTTCCTTGCGCTGATTCTGGTACTGATGTGCACCATCGACGGGATGCGCCTGTCGGCCATTCTGCTGCCGGTATGGATCCTGTTCCTGTTTATCGTCTTTAAGCTGCTGCGCCGTCCGGCGTAATGCCTCCTTGCCCCGGCCTTCGCCGGGGCGATCTGCCTTTTATTGTGATCGTCTTCGCGCTTAGCGTAATTAGCGCAGGATCTTCTTTTTGTAATCGATTACTTTTTATTTCGTGACGTTTTGTAATCGATTACTTTTTGAGGGCGGACAAAATGGTATCAACGACGGAAGGACGTGAAAGCGTTGGCGTGCAGCACCGGTTTCTGGTGCCGCGCCTGGCATTAATGATGTTTATGCAGTTCTTTATCTGGGGAAGCTGGTCGGTGACCCTGGGGCTGGTGATGACGCGCTACGATATGGCGCTGCTGATTGGCGATGCGTTCTCTGCCGGGCCTATTGCCTCGATTTTGTCGCCGTTTGTGCTGGGGATGCTGGTCGATCGCTTCTTTGCTTCGCAGAAAGTGATGGCGGTGATGCACCTGGCGGGAGCCGCGATCCTGTGGTTCGTCCCCCAGGCGCTGGTCGCGCACAATGGCGCGCTGCTTATCGGCCTGCTGTTTGGCTATACGTTGTGCTATATGCCGACGCTGGCGCTGACCAACAATATCGCTTTCCACAGCCTGAACAATGTTGATAAAACCTTCCCGGTGGTGCGCGTCTTTGGCACCATCGGCTGGATTATTGCCGGGATTTGTATTGGCGTGAGCGGAATTTCCGATACCACGGCTATATTTAATCTGGCGGCGCTGTGTTCGGTCTTACTGGCCCTCTACAGCCTGACTTTGCCGCATACGCCGGCAGCGGCGAAAGGCATTCCGCTGAAGTTTCGCGACCTGCTCTGCGCCGATGCGTTTGCGCTGCTCAAGACGCGCCATTTCTTTATTTTCTCACTCTGCGCCACGCTGATCTCGATTCCGCTGGGGACCTACTATGCCTACACCGCCTCCTGGCTGGCGGATGCCGGCGTGGCGGATGTCAGCACCGCGATGTCATTTGGGCAGATGTCGGAAATCGCGTTTATGCTGGTGATCCCGCTGCTGTTTCGCCGTCTCGGGGTCAAGTACATGCTGCTGGTCGGGATGGTGGCGTGGTTTGTGCGCTATGCCTTCTTTGCCCTTGGCGTGAGCGAAGAGGGGCGCTTCCTGCTCTATCTCGGCATCCTGCTGCACGGCGTGTGCTACGACTTCTTTTTTGTCGTCGGCTTTATCTATACCGACCGCGTGGCGGGGGAGAAGGTCAAAGGCCAGGCGCAAAGCATGATAGTCATGTTTACCTACGGCATCGGGATGCTGCTGGGATCGCAAATTTCCGGCGCGCTGTATAACCAGCTGGTGGCCGGGCAGACCGTACCGCAGGCGTGGGTCATCTTCTGGTGGATCCCGGCGGTGGCCGCGGCGGTTATCGCGCTGATTTTCCTTTTCTCTTTCCAGTATCGCGAGAAAGAGCAGCATTAACTATCAGGAGGGGGTATGAAAACGATGAAGGGACCGGGGATTTTTCTGGCGCAGTTTATCGGCGCGCAGGCGCCGTTTAACACCCTGGACGGGATCGCCGCCTGGGCCGCCGGACTGGGCTATCAGGCGCTACAGATCCCGTGTAATCATCCGGCTATTTTTGATGTTGAACGCGCGGCGATGAGCCAGACCTACTGCGATGAGATTCGCGGGCGACTGGCGGAACATGGTCTGACCATCAGCGAGCTCTCAACCCATCTGGAAGGGCAGCTGGTGGCGGTTCATCCGGCCTATGACGCGGCGTTCGACGCCTTTGCCCCCGCCGCGCTACGCGGAAATCCGCCGGCACGCCAGCAGTGGGCGGTGGAAAAAGTACGTCAGGCGGCGGTGGCTTCGGCGCGCTTAGGCCTGCAGGCCCATGCGACATTTTCCGGATCGCTGGCGTGGCCTCTGTTTTATCCCTGGCCGCCGCATAATCCGTCACGAATTGATGAGGCGTTTGATGAACTGGCGCGGCGCTGGCGTCCGCTCCTCGATCTATACGATGAGCAGGGGATCGATCTTTGCTATGAAATTCATCCGGGTGAGGATCTGCACGATGGCGTGACTTTTGAACGTTTCCTGCAGCGGGTAGATAACCATCCGCGCTGCAATATGCTCTACGATCCCAGCCATTTGCACCTCCAGCAGATGGACTACCTGGCGTATATCGATATCTACCATTCGCGGATCAAAGCCTTTCATGTCAAAGATGCCGAGTTTCGTCGCGACGGCCGCAGCGGCGTGTACGGCGGCTATCAGAACTGGCTGCAGCGGGCGGGGCGCTTTCGCTCGCCCGGGGATGGGCAAATTGATTTCAAGAGCATTTTCAGCAAGCTGACCGAGTACGACTTTGACGGCTGGGCGGTGCTGGAGTGGGAGTGCTGCCTGAAGGAGGCGGAGGCCGGCGCGCGCGAAGGCAGCGAATTTATCCGCCGCCATATTATTCCCGTCTCCGAACGGGCGTTTGATGATTTCGCCAGCGGTCGCGAGGGGCAAGCATGATTCAGGTTGGCATTGTTGGGACTGGATTTATTGGTCCGGCGCATATTGAAGCGCTGCGCCGGGTCGGGGACATCGAGGTGGTGGCGCTGTGCGACAGCAATCTGGCGCAGGCGCAGCAAAAAGCGCGGCAGCTGAATGTAGCTCATGCTTATGGTCAGGTTGAGGAACTCCTGGCACATCCCGGTTTACAGGTGGTACATAACTGCACGCCGAACCACCTGCACGCGAAGATTAATCGCCAGGCGTTGCACGCCGGGCTGCATCTGTTCTCGGAAAAACCGCTGTGCATGCTTCCGGATGAGGCGCGTGAACTGGTCACGCTGGCGGAGAAGGCGGGGGTGGTGCACGGCGTAAGCTTCGTCTATCGCCAGTTCGCGATGGTCCAGCAGGCCGCCAGCATGATGCGCGCCGGGCAGGTCGGACGGCTGTTTTCGGCGCACGGCAGCTATTTGCAGGACTGGATGGTGCAGCAAAGTGACTATAACTGGCGGGTGGAGTCGGCGCTGGGCGGCGCTTCGCGGGCGGTGGCGGATATCGGCTCCCACTGGTGCGACACGGTGCAGTTTATGACCGGCAGGCGCATCACCGAGGTGATGGCGGATCTTTCTATCGTCTGGCCGACGCGCCACGCGGCCGTTTCCGGCGAGTCCACCTTCAGCCAGACGGGGGAATCTCCGCGTTTTGAGGTGCGCGAGGTAGATACGGAAGATATGGGGTCCGTGCTGTTTCGCTTTGATGACGGCAGCAAAGGCTGTTTTACCGTTTCTCAGGTCAGCGCCGGAAGAAAGAACCGCCTGGCGGTTGAAATTAACGGCAGCCGCTGTTCGCTGGCGTGGGATCAGGAGCTTCCGCAGCGGCTGTGGATTGGCCAGCGCGCGCAGCCAAATCAGCTGCTCAGCGATGACCCGAGTCTGATGCAGGCGGACATCGCCGCCAGCGCCCACTTCCCCGGCGGGCATAATGAGGGGTGGCCGGACGCCTTCAAGAATATGATGTTGAGCTTCTATCAGGCGGTACGCGCCGGGACGATGCCGGCAGCCGACGAACGGCGTTTCGCCTCATTTTATGAAGGGGCGGATGTGATGTATATCGTTGATGCGATTTTGCAAAGCCATCGGCAGCAGCGCTGGGTCAGCGTCAGGCGATAGGCGATAGGCGGCAGGTTGTGCGCCACTCCGGTGGCGCGCAATGACTTATTTTACGCCGAGATACCCGTCCAGATAGGCGGCGGAAAGTTCGTTGCCGAACAGCACCGCGTCTTTATTCTCCATGTCATTATTCCAGCTATCGCTGGCATTGCCGGTGAAGGTGTGTTGTGACCGGGTACCCTTCATAACCTGCTGCTTAATGGCATCGGCATTGCGTCGGGCATCGCTTTCGCTGACGCCGGCGGTTCGGTCCTGTTTGCCGCGGTTATAGATCTCGGTGAAGGTCGGCAGATTTAAGCGGTAATTTTCCTGCCGGTTAACGGCAAAATTACCGCC
Source organism: Klebsiella sp. X13 (assembly GCF_003323835.1). NCBI lineage: Bacteria > Pseudomonadati > Pseudomonadota > Gammaproteobacteria > Enterobacterales > Enterobacteriaceae > Klebsiella > Klebsiella sp. X13. The sequence continues at coordinate 3,972,849 of NZ_CP030874.1, read as the reverse complement.
GACAAAATCAGAACGATGGGCGACAAAATAGTACGCATGGCGCTCCGGCGATGATTTTGAGGCGGTGCAGCCGGTGAGGGCGGCGAGAGAACCGCCGAGGACAAGCAGTGCGACTTGAATTTTCATTGATGACATCATCCCTAACGTATTGATAGTAAGCTTTTATAATTATCGGCGCCCGAGCGCGGTGTTTATGTTACCTGAAAAATCATCGCGCTTAACGCGCAAGGATAATAGCCCTGATAATTAATAGTTTTCCATCACGATGCGTAGGGGCATCAGTGGGCTGGCGCGCGCCCCGCTGCACACCGACGGCCCGTTTATGGTAGCCTGCGCATTATTCCCCTTATCCCAGGAAGTGCCGCCTTTATGTCAATTCAGAAAATCGCCCGTCTGGCGGGTGTCTCAGTGGCAACCGTATCGCGGGTGCTGAATAACAGCGATACCGTTAAACCGAAGAACCGCGAACGCGTGCTGCAGGCGATTAAAGAGAGCAACTATCAGCCTAACCTGCTGGCCCGCCAGCTGCGGACGGCACGGAGCTATATGATTCTGGTGATGGTGTCGAATATTGCGAACCCGTTTTGTGCGGAAGTGGTGAAGGGCATTGAAGAGGAGGCGGAGAAGCACGGCTACCGTATTTTACTGTGTAATTCCGGGTCCGATCTGGCGCGCTCGACTTCCGGGCTGAGGCTGCTGTCGGGGAAAGTGGTCGACGGGATTATTACGATGAACGCGCTCTCCAGTCTGCCGGAACTGACGATGATGATCGGTGATGCGCCGTGGGTACAGTGCGCCGAGTATGCCGATGCCGGCAGTATCTCCTGCGTCGGCATTAACGACATCGATGCGGCGCAGGGGGCAGTATCGCGGCTGGCGGAGAGCGGTCATCGGCGCATTGCCCTGATTAACCACGATCTGAGCTATCGCTATGCCCGCCTGCGCGAGCGCGGCTATAAAAACGTACTGCATGTGCGTGAACTGGCCTGGCAGCAGGTGGCTTATGCCAGCGACCTCAGCGCCGCCGCCGGTAAAGCGGCAATGGAAACGCTGCTGGCCTCCAGAGAGCGGCCGGATGCGGTATTTGCCGTCGCCGACTCGCTGGCGGCGGGCGCCCTGCGGGCGATCGCCCAGGCCGGACTGCGGGTGCCGGACGATATTGCGGTCATGGGATTTGATGGTACGGAGCTGGCGGAGATGGTCTCGCCGCAGCTGACCACCGTGGAACAGCCGTCGCGCGACATTGGCCGTACGGCGGTGACCCTGCTGCTGAAGAAAATCGACAACCCGGAGGCCACCGCCGAACGGGTGATGATGGACTGGCGCATCATTGCCCGCGCCAGTGCCTGAGCCTTACCCGTGATTTGCCGCCGCCAGCGAACGTATATCGTTGCCGGTCGGTGACTGGTGGATACGCAGCCCGAATTCGTCCACCACGGCGAAAATGTGGTCAAAAATATCCGCCTGGATACTTTCATATTCTGCCCATACCACGGTGCTGGTGAAGCAGTAGATCTCAATCGGCAGGCCGTTGGCGTCCGGCGCCAGCTGGCGCACCATCATCGTCATATCTTTGCGCAGCCGCGGGTGGTTGCGCAGATACTCCTGTAAATAGGCGCGGAAGGTGCCGATATTGGTCATCTTGCGCAGGTTCAGCACCGAATGGTCGGTGGCGTTTTGCTGGTTCCACTCGCTGATCTCCTGATGACGCGAGTCCATATAGGGCTTAAGCAGCCGGGCCTGAATTAAGCGCTGCTGCTCCCGCTCATCGAGAAAATGGATACTGGTGGTATCAATATTCAGGCTGCGCTTAATGCGGCGCCCGCCGGAGGCGGACATCCCGCTCCAGTTTTTAAAGGAGTCGGAGACCAGCGACCAGGTGGGAATCGTGGTGATGGTATTGTCCCAGTTACGGACTTTCACCGTGGTGAGGCCAATATCAATGACCGCGCCGTCGGCGCCGTATTTCGGCATTTCCAGCCAGTCACCGAGCTTCAGCATGTCGTTGGCGGAAAGCTGAATGCCGGCAACCAGACCCAGGATCGGGTCTTTAAATACCAGCATCAGTACCGCGGCCATGGCGCCGAGGCCGCTGATCAATATCGCCGGCGACTGGCCAATCAGTAATGAGATCACCAGGATGCCGATAATAATCGCGCTGACCAGCTTAATGCCCTGGAATATCCCCTTCAGCGGCAGCTGGGATGCGGTGGCGAATTTCTGCGATAAATTGAAGACCACATCGAGCAGTGAAAAGAAAGACAGCAGGGCATAGATCATGACCCACAGCTGGGCGCAGGTGGTCAATATATTGGCGGCTTCACTGCCTTTTTGCAGCCACAACACCGCCTGCACATTGACGATAATCCCTTGCAGGGTAAAGGCCAGCCGGTGAAACAGTTTGTTCTGGGTGATGATTTGCAGCCACAAATGGCTGCTGGCCTGCGCGCGCTTTTCGAAGGCGCGCAGCACGCCTTTATGCAAAATAAAATGAACGACAATGGCGGTCAGTAAAATAATGCCGAAGATAATAATGAGTGAAGTGGTGGGGGTAATTTCGATGCCTAAGGCGGCAATTTGTGAGATTAATTCCTGCATAACGTCTCCTGTACATCCAGCGGTAATGATGACCGCTGGATGTATATTATGCAAATCAGGCGTCATGCAATGATGGATTATGAGGCGGTAGCCACCGGACGAATATTGAGATGATGGCGCAGCCGCAGGGCAATCGCGCCTAAGAGCAGCATCATTGCCACCTCCACGGCCAGGAAATCGATCAGCGCCTGCGGATAGGTGCCGCCGCCGCGTTGAGCGAGGGTTAAAAACAGCGAGCCGAGAATTGCCGGACCTAATCCCAGCGTCGCCTGCTGCAGGGTGCTGAGAATGGCGCTCCCGGCACCGGCATCGCTGGCGCTGATATCGCGCATGCCAATGCGATAAAAACTGTTAACGATCAGCGCCTGGCCGTAGCCGATAAGCGCGGTAGAGGGCACCATCGCCAGCGACGAGGTATGAGCGCCGAAGTGACCGAAGGTCGCCATCAGCAGCAGCAGACCGGCTATCTGCACTACCAGCCCAATCAGCAGAATACGTCCCATGCTGAAGCGGGCAATCAGCTTCGGCGCGTACAGCGCGGAGAGGAAATAGGCCACGCCGAGGGCGATAAAGCTGTTGCCTGACTGCCATGGCGCCATGCCGAGACCGGCCTGCATGGTCAGCGCCATGCAGAACATAAAGCCGGACCAGGCGCTGAAGAACAGCAGGGCGATCGCCATGCCAAAGCGAATGCTGGTGAGTTTCAGCAGACGGGGCGGCAGCAGCGGCTGTTCGCCGCGCTGCTGCTTACGCAACGCGCTGGCCCGCATCCAGACCAGCAGCGGCAGCACGGCCACCAGCAAAAGCTGGAGCGTCCACGGCCAGTGAAGTTCCGGCCCCAGCGCCATCGGAAACAGCAGACAGCAGAGGATCAGCGCCAGGCTGAAGGTGCCCTGCCAGTCGATGGCCGAATGGGCTTCGCGGCGGGTTTCCGGGACATAGCGGGGGCTAAACGCCAGCACCAGCAGGCAGATCGGGACATTGATAAAGAACGCGTTGCGCCAGCCCAGGCCGGCGATATCCGCCGAGACCAGCCAGCCGCCGCCCATCTGCCCGACGATAAAAGCAATCCCACCAATCCCGCCATACAGACTGATCGCGCGCGCATGGGCGCTGCCTTTCAACGTCACATGCAGGGTGGTGAGGATTTGCGGCACAATCAGCGCCGCGCCCGCGCCTTGCAGCGTGCGGGCCGCCAGCAGCCCGCCGATGGAGTTGGCCATGCCGCACAGCAAAGAGGCGAGGCCAAAAAGCGCGACCCCCCACATAAACAGACGGCGGCGGCCGTAGTTATCGCCCAGTTTGCTGCCCATCGCCAGGCACACCGCAAAAGAGACGCCGTAGAGCGCGACGATCAGCTCCAGCTGGGTGGCGCTGGCATCCAGTGAATGGGTAATGGAGTCCAGCGCCACGTTGGTAATTGAGGTGTCGATCAGCGGCAGCATCTGGCCGGTCAACAGAAGCAGTAAACCGGCGCGGCCGGGTGAAACAGCAGACGAATTCATCGGATCTCTCCATTGCGTCATTCAGCGGATGGCCGTAGCATTACCGATAAATTAAACGGGTACCAGTTCCTGTCTATACTGGTATTGGTACTACCATGCTGGAGTCAATATGACGGGAATGCCGCAACGTGAAACGGTGCCGATAGCGCCCGACGATAGCCGTAAGCAGCTGGGCGCCTTTCTGCGCTCCCGGCGTGAAAGCCTTGATCCGCAGCGTCTTGGCCTGCCGCGAGTAGGGCGGCGGCGCACGCCCGGGCTGCGCCGGGAAGAGGTGGCGATGCTGGCCGATGTCGGCGTGACCTGGTATACCTGGCTGGAACAGGGGCGGGAGGTTAATCCGTCGGAATCGGTACTGGTGGGCGTCGCGAATGCGCTGCAGTGCAGTCCGCTGGAGACGCGCCATCTGTTCGTGCTGGCCGGTCTGACGCCGCCGGAAACCACGCAGGTCAACGTATGTGAAGGGATCGCTCCGGGGACCCGGCGGATGCTCGATAGCCTGATGCCGCAGCCGGCCAGCATCCAGAAACCCAATTTCGATATCGTGGCGTGGAACGACAGTTTTTGTCGGCTGATGGGCGTCGATTTTGCCGCGCTTCCCGAAGAAAACCGTAACTGTATTTATCTCTATCTCACCCACGAGACCTGGCGCAGCCGTATTGAAAATCGCGATGTGCTGCCGACGTTTGTCTCCTATTTCCGCGCGGCCATGGCCGAACACCGGGGCGACCCGCTGTGGGAAAATAAGCTGGCGCGCTTTTTTGCCGCCTCCGCCGAATTTGAAACGCTGTGGCATCAGCGTTATGACGTCCGCGGCGTGGAAAATCAGGTGAAGAATTTCAATCATCCCCAGCTCGGACGCTTTAGTCTGCAGCAGATGTACTGGTATTCCGCCCCGCGTAATGGCTCCCGGCTGCTGGTGTACCTGCCGATGGACGACGCCGGCGAGCAGGCGCTGGCATGGCTGGATAAACAGGATTCTCTCTTATAGCGACAGGGAACGCAGATGAACGTAACCAGGAAACAACAGCGGGTGATTCAGCAGGCGCTGGATGAATGGCAGGCCGCGGGGGAGTTGAGCCACGCGGAAAGCCAGCGGCTGGCGGGCACTTTGCGCGTGAGCACCTTTGACTGGCAGCGACTGAGCCGCTATGCCTTCTGGACGGCGCTGGCCTGCCTGCTGATCGCGCTGGGCAGCCTGTTCGCCGATAGTGAACTGATTGCCTGGCTGGTGAGCCTGTTCAGCGACTCGGCGCTGGCGCGGATTGCGCTGCCTGCGGCGGTGGCGCTGGTTTGCTACCTCTGGGGATTCCGTCGCCAGCGGCAGGCCTCGCACTGGCACTATAGCAGTGAAGCGATTTTGTTTGTCGGCGTGGTGTTTACCGCGCTGGCGCTGTGGCAACTCGGCGTGCGGCTGGATGACGGCAGCGGCCATATTGCGCCACTGTTTCTGGTCGGCTGCGCTATTTATGGTGCTATCGGCCTGGCGGCCCGTTCCGGGCTGGTGTGGCTGTTCTTCCTGCTGGCGCTGGGCAACTGGTTCGGAGCGGAAACCGGCTACCTGGCGGGATGGGGGGCCTACTGGCTGGGCATGAACTATCCGCTGCGTTTTGTGCTGTTCGGTGGCGTGCTGCTGGCGCTCTGTTTTATGCTGCAAAAGTGGCTGCTTCAGCGCCGGCTGTTTACCGTCAGTAAGGCCATGGGCCTGACGTATCTGTTTATCGCGTTATGGATTCTGTCGATTTTTGGCTATCGGGATCCCGACGCCTGGTACAGCATTTCACCGCTGCAGCAGCTGCCGTGGGCGCTGTTATTCGGCGTCGCGGCGGGCGTCTGTATTTATATCAGTCTGAAAACGGATGACGGAATGCTGCGCGGTTTTGGCCTGACCTTCCTGGCTATCAATCTCTATACGCGTTTTTTCGAGTTTTTCTGGGACGGGATGCACAAGGTGCTGTTCTTCCTGATCCTCGCCGTTTCGCTGGCGGTGATTGGCCGCTATGCAGAACGAATCTGGCACGCCGGCGAGCGGCGTGCGCGGGGAGATTAAATCTCGGTGATGGTGGTCGCCTGCGGCAGGCGTGATTTCGGCAGCGTGGCGTTGAAATCTTCCACGCTGTGGTGGCCGACCGGAACGATAACCACGCTGGTAAAGCCCTGTGCGGTCAGGTCAAATTCGGCGTCAAGAATCGCGGCGTCGAACCCTTCAACCGGCACGGCATCCAGCCCCATTGCCGCGACGCCGAGCAGGAAGTTGCCGACGTTGAGGTAAACCTGCTTCGCCATCCAGTGGTTGTCGTCATGCAGATCTTTACGGTGCATATCGGCAAAGAAAACGCGGCCTTTGTGGTTAGCGGCTTTGGCTTCCGGAGTAGCGAAACGTCCGTCGGCCTCTTCCTGGTCCACCACGCGCTCCAGCCAGGCGTCGTCCATGGCGGTTTTGGCACAGAAAACCACGACATGAGAAGCATCAAGAATTTTACGTTCGTTGAAAACATAGGTGCCGCTGGCGGCTTTCGCCACCCGTGCTTTCCCTTCATCCGTGCTGGCAACGATAAAGTGCCACGGCTGGGAGTTGGTGCTCGACGGGCTGTATTGCAGCAATGTTTTCAGCTTTTCCGCTTCTTCAGCCGTCAGTTTTTTTGTGGCATCGAAGGCTTTTGTGGAGTGACGCTTTAAGGCAACGGAGACGATATCCATAACTCTTCCTCATGGTTTATGCTCAAGATAATTCGAGTTTACAGCCCCTTACGGGGCGTTTAGTGGGAGAAGAGTACAGCGAAGGCGGGGAAATGATAAGAGACAAAAATGCGATAACACTTATCGCGCTAGCCTGAAAATCCTTCCGGACGGAGCCGAATCCGCTCTTTTTTTGTCAGCTTATTCACCACCTGATTCCATGAATCATCGATAAGTTCGGCCAGCAGATCCTCGCTGATATCCTCGCCGGGGACGACGGTGATCCAGTGTTTTTTGTTCATGTGATATCCCGGCTCAATACTGCGGTAAATCTCCCGATTGAGCAGCGATTTTTGCGGATCGGCTTTCAGATTCACCAGCGCCCGACCGCGAAGGGTCATGGTGAGCATAAAAATGCGCCCGCCAACTTTGAACACGTCATACTCCGGGCCGAACGGCCAACAGTGTTCGGTAAACGGATAGCTGAGCGCAATCCGGTGGGCGCTGGCGTGCAGCGAAGCGCGGTCCATCAGGCGTCGTTCTCGTGAAGCGCTTGCCACATGGTCTCAAAACCGAGGGCGATCAGCTCGCGGGCGCGCTGCGGATCGTGGCTGGCAAATTCGATAGTGGTTTCCGCCAGCGAAAGAAACAGGGCGTCGCCAAAGGCGCTGTAGGCGTCGCTGAGAAAGACCGGCTTGACCGATAGCTGACACATTTCGTTGAGCTCGGGGAACATCTCTCTCACGCGGGTTCGGGTTTCATCGGTGATGCGTTCGCTGAGCGCCATCCGGCGAATCGCCTTGTGCTCCATCGGGTGGCGAATACTCCAGTCGATATAGCTGTCCCAGATATTGCGGGCGTTCTCTTTCGGCCGTTTTTCGTTTGGCGTCAGTCCGGAGACCATCGCTTTAACTAACCCCGATTTGATCGAGAGGTACAGTTCGTTGAGTAACTCATCCTTGGTGGCGAAATAGCGGAACAGCGTCCCCTCGGCAACCCCGGCGCTACGGGCAATGGCCGATGTTGAGGCGGCGATACCCGACTGGGCAAAGGCGGCCGTTGCGGCCTCCAGCAACGCTTGTTTTTTATCTTCACTCTTAGGACGAGCCACTACATTTTACCTCACGCGAAATCAAACCCCGATCTAACCACGCCATGTCATGGCACTGCAACGGTGGATGTTAAAAAATTGAAAATCGTCTTGACGACTTTCATATTCGTCTTAATAATGAGTGCTTACTCACTCATAATCAAGTTATATCACTAAACTCTCATAATAGGGAGTTTCATCTGGTCAGGTTATGAACCGTGTCACTTTCAGCGTGGTCGCCATTATGTTATTAGCCTCAGCAACAGCTTTGCCGTTTGTCTTAAATGCCGGGTTTGGCCGGGCGCCGCAGGGCGCGCAGCTCAGTCTGGTGGAACAGTCGCCACACTATCGCGATGGCCAGTTTCATAATCAGCTCCCCACGCCGGGCTTCACCGGGCAGAAAAATATGCTGGCCGCCTGGTGGGAGTTTCTGGTGACTAAACGCGAAAATGCCCGTCCCGCGCAGCCGTTGCCGCTGGTCAATACCGATCTCGCCAGCCTGCCGATCGGGCAGGATACGATGGTGTGGCTCGGCCACTCCTCCTGGTATGTGCAGCTGGCGGGGAAACGCATCCTGATTGACCCGGTCTTCAGCAACTATGCCGCACCGTTCTCATTTATTAATAAAGCTTTCCCGGGTGACTATCCGTGGCGTGCGGAGCGTATGCCGGAGATAGACCTGCTGATTATTTCGCACGATCACTACGACCATCTGGATTACGCCACCATCAAAGCGCTGATGCCAAAAATCAAGCGCGTGGTGACGCCGCTCGGCGTGGGATCGCATCTGCGCTACTGGGGCATGGAGAGCGCCATTATCAGCGAAGCGGACTGGCATCAGGCGGTGCAGGTCAGCGACGAACTGACCGTGCATGTGCTGCCGGCCCGTCATTTCTCCGGTCGTGGGCTGAAGCGCAATCAAACGCTGTGGGCCAGCTTTATGTTCGTCACCCCGCAGCAGAAGATTTACTACAGCGGCGATAGCGGTTACGGCCCGCACTTTAAAGCCATCGGCGAACAGTTTGGCGCCGTGGATCTGGCGATTATGGAGAACGGCCAGTACGACCAGGACTGGAAATACATTCATATGATGCCTGACGAGACGGCTCAGGCCGCCGACGATCTCCGCACGCGCGCGGTGCTCCCGGGGCATGCGGGGCGCTTTGTGCTGGCGAAACACAGCTGGGACGATCCTTATAAGCGGCTGGCTGCGGCCAGCCAGCAAAGACCGTGGCGGTTGTTAACGCCGATGCTTGGCGAGCCGGTTTGGGTTGCCGATAAGACGCAATCATTTACTACCTGGTGGCGATAAATACGGGTTTGATTAAAGAGGAGAGGACTTATGACTATTTCCGCTCAGGTGATTGAGACTATCGTCGGGTGGATTGATGACAATTTGCATCAGCCGCTGCGTATTGATGATATTGCGCGTCACTCTGGTTATTCGAAATGGCATCTGCAACGACTCTTTTTGCAGTACAAAGGGGAGAGTCTGGGGCGCTATATCCGCGAACGTAAACTGCGGCTGGCGGCGCGCGACCTGCGCGACACCGATCAGCGGGTTTATGATATCTGCCTGAAATACGGCTTTGATTCACAGCAGACGTTTACCCGCATTTTCACCCGCACCTTTCATCAGCCGCCGGGTGCTTACCGCAAAGAGAATCACAATCGCGCCCACTGAGGCGCGTCCGCCGGAAAGACCGGCGGACGCATTTTGGGCTTCTACCAGGCGTAGTTTACCGTCATCGTCACCGTACGACCCACGCCATAGAAACAGGCGCTATCGCCGGCGCACGAGGCAACATATTTAGTGTCGGCGATATTGTTGATGTTGAACTGCGCTTTCGCCCCTTTCAGGCTCGAGCTCAATTCGCCTAACTCATAGCTGACCATCGCGTCATACAGATCCACCGCCGGTACCTTGAAGGTGTTTTTCGCATCGCCGTAGCTGGTGCCGATATAACGCACGCCAACCCCAGCGGTCAGGCTTTTTAGCGCGCCATTGGGCAGGGTGTAGCTGGTGAACGCCGAGGCCATATGGGTCGGAATGCGCGCCGGGGTTTTCCCTTCGGTGCCGGCGACGGTGGTATTCACGGTTTCCGCGTCGGTCCAGGTGTATGAAGCAATCAGGTTGAGGTTGTCAAAGAAGGTGGCGTGCGCTTCGGCTTCCACCCCCTTCGAGCGGACCTTACCGCTGTTCTCATACCATCCCGCCGCGCTGTTCCAGGTCGCAACGTTGCTTTGGGTCAGGTCGTACATCGCCAGAGTCATCAACGCCGTCGGCGTAGGCTGATATTTCACACCCACTTCCACCTGTTTCCCTTCGCTGGGGTCGAACGGAGCGACGCCCGGCGCACGATTGGTTTGCAGGTTGGGTTCGAAGGAGGTGCTGTAGCTGATATAGGGCGACAGGCCAAAGTCAAATGCATACAGCAGACCGGTACGCCAGGTAAACTTGCTGTCGTTTTTCTGGGTGCGACTGCTGTCGGTAAAGTCGGTGGTACGCACTTCCGCCCAGTCATAGCGGCCGGAAAGCAGCAGCTCCCAGTTTTCCAGGCTCAGCTGATCCTGCAGGTAGAGGCCAACCTGATCGAGATTCTGCTGTTCATCGCTGGCGGTACGGAAGGTGCTTTCATCGACCTTCACACCATAGACCGGGGCACGCCAGTCGAGATCGTACTGTGAACCGCCGGCGCGACCGAGGTACTGCTTATCCTTGCTGGTTTTGTAGTCCAGGCCGCCGAGAACGGTGTGCGCCAGCTGACCGGTCGTGAACTGCGCCTCAAGCTGGTTATCGATACCGAACTCATCGGTTTGCCGCTCCTCATGCTGGGCGCGACGTGAGAGCACGGAGCTGTTGGCTGCGCTGTTGGAATAGACCAGATAGCGATATTTCTGCTTTATCGTCCCATAGCGCGCGTTCTGCCGTAGGGTCAGCATGTCGTTGAGCTGATGCTCAAATTCATAACCGATGAGAGTCTGCTCGCGCCAGGATTGATTGTAGCCGGGGTCGCTGACGTTAAAGTCGCGCGGAATATAGCTGCCATCGACGCTGTTGACGGTGCCGTAGCGCGGCAGGAAGTTGCGATAACCGGCGTCGGGATCTTTTTGATAGCTGGTCAGCAACGTGAAGCGCGTCGCATCGTTGGGATACCACGTCAGCGCCGGCGCAATGGCGATGCGCGTCTCTTTATAATCCTCGACCTGGCTGTTCTGGCTGCGGGCGATACCGTTGAGGCGATAGAGCAGGTGGCCGTCGTCGCTTAACGGCCCGCCGACATCAAAGGCGCCTTCCGCCAGATTGTCGTTGCCGGTACGGAACTGGATTTGATGCACCGGCTGGCTGGTGGGACGCTTGCTGGTCATGCTGATAAGCCCGCCGGGGTTGACCTGGCCAAACAGCACCGAGGCCGGGCCGCGTACCAGCTCGACGCGCTCCAGCAGCCACGGATCCATTGTGCCGGTTTGCGACGACGCGGTGGCGCCATAGCTCAGGCCGTCGAGATACTTCGGTACATAGCTGAAGCCGCGGACGAAGACTTCGTCATTGCGGTTGGACGATCCGCGATACTCGGTGAACACCCCGGCGCTATAGCGCAGAGCCTGTGACACCGACGTCACGTCCAGCGCCGCCATCTGATCGCGGGTGATGACCGAGACCGACTGCGGGGTTTTCACCAGCCCGGCGGCGGTTTTCGTCGCGGAAAGCGTTTTCGTCGCCACGATCCCTTTGACCGGGGCGGTGGGATCTTCATTACTGCTCGCGGTGACCACGAGGGTCTCCTCCGCCAGCGCCTGCCCGGCGAGTGTCGCCACGGCAAGACCCGTGACCCAGAGTTTAGTTATCTTATTATATTTAAACATTTTATTTGCTATGTCCTTGGTTGAAATTGCCATAATCATCCCTTTCCCCCATCAGAAAAATCTAATGGCCTGAACGAGCGGAGTTGATGTTATTGCAAATCATTACCATTTGCATTAGCGTTAGTAACAAATTTTTACAGGGATAAATCGGGCGATGAAAATGGCATGGGGTGGTCTGCTGATCGGCATGAGTGCGCTACCGGCGGTGGCAATGAACTGCGAATCTTCTTCGCGGCAGGGAGAGCTGCAGGGAAAATTCGATGCCAGCGGCGAAGTCTGTTTTGATCTGCCGACGTTAGGGGAAAACTACGTTTCGGCGACGATTTCCGGGGTAACGGATGCCCGCCTGCTGGATGAAAATAACCGTCGGCTGCGTACGCTGCTGGCGGGAGGGCCGCCGGATGGCGAGCAAACGCTGCTGTTCTCCCTGCCGGTGAACCGCGCTTCAGCGCTGGTGCTCCACGGCGAAGAAGGCACCCGCTGGCATTTCCGCTGGCGGATGAAGGAGACCACCGCGCTGGCGAAAACCCAGGCACTGGATCCCGTCAGTCCCCGTTTGCAGCAGCTGATGCAGGAGCTGGCGGCGGGTGGCTCTACGACGCGTTTCTGGCAGGAGCGCGAACAGGAAGGGACGCCGATGGTGGAACCGGTGGATGCAGGACACAAGCGCGTCACCTTCCTGTGGCGCGGGGCGAGAAAAAACGTCTTCCTGCTGGGATCCCCGGCGGGCGATCACGATCCGCTGTTTCGGCTTGGCCATTCCGATGTCTGGTTTCGCAGCTACGTGGTACCGGCAGATACCCTGATGCAATATAAGCTGGCGCCGGATGTCCCGCAGGTCGACGGCGTCGGGCACGAGCAGCGGCGGGCGATTCTGGTCAGCGCTCAGGCCGATCCGCTGAATCCGAACAGCGTCAACCGCGCCAGCGATCGCTGGAACCGCTATTCGCTGCTGGCGCTCAATCCGGCGCGCTACTGCACGCCGCAGCGTAGGGCGCAGCCGTTGCGCTATGGCACTTTGACCCGCCATCAGCTGCGCAGCGATTTTTTGCATAATACCCGGGAAGTGATGATCTACCGTCCGCGCCTGCCGCAGCCCGCGCGCTGGACGCTGATGTTGTTTGATGGCAAAACCTATCAGGATGAATACCGCTTCGCCAACGTGCTGGACAGCCTGATCGCCAGCCATGTGCTGCCGCCGATCAATGTGGTGTTTATTGATAGCCTCGATCACCCGCGCCGGGCGAAAGAGCTGCCGCCCAACCCCTTCTTCGCCGATTTTATGGCCCATGAGCTGCTGCCCTGGCTGCGACAACAGGGGCTGGATGCCATTCGCCAAAAAACCGTTGTCGCCGGCTCCAGCTACGGCGGCCTGGCCGCATCGTGGGTCGCGCTGCGCTATCCGCGGCTGTTTGCCAATGTCCTCAGTCTGTCGGGCTCTTACTGGTGGGCGCCCAAAGGCGAGGAAGCCGGCTGGCTGACGCGCCAGTATCAGCAGTCGCCGCGCTATCCGATACGTTTCTGGCTCCAGGCAGGCCGGTTTGAGACCTCGGGAGCCGATGGCGGGATCTACAGCAATACCCTTACCTTTGAACAGGCGCTACGCGATAAAGGCTATCGCGTCAGCTTCCATCCTTCATCAAGCGGCCATGATTATGCCGCCTGGTGCGAGGCGCTGGTGGCGGGAATGCGTGACTTTACCGGGTTAGCGCTCAAGGGAAAACCAGCGGCGCCAGACCCAACGCAACACCACATATTCTCCCGTGCCCAGCGCTAAGAACCACAGGCAAAAGAGCAGGGTATAAAACTGGTTGAGATCCATCAGATGGAAGGTATCGACCAGTTTTTGCGCCAGCGTTAACCCAAGGGATGGCGCTGGCAGCAGTAAACAAGAGATCAGGGCCAACAATAAAATGCCTGCGGCGGCGATCAGCGTTTCGAGCGGATGTTTCATTACTTGTTAATCATCAGTTAAAAAACATATTGTCAGGTATAATGACATTTAACGCAATATCCTTTCCTGAGTGATTATTTTACGCCATTATACGTAGCGCTAATATCAGGGCTTTTATTCCTTCTGTTAATATTGTTGGCGTTATTTGTAATTAAATTAATAGCATCTTAATGTCAATTAACGTCATTATTAAAGAGTGTACTTTACAAAAGTATAGGTACTATATCCCACCAGCGTGGCAATACTGATAGCCAGCAGGATGTACAGCACCAGGCGGCGTCCGCGGTAGATTCCTGACATAATGAACCTCGTTTAATATATGTTTATTAATATTCTGTAATAGTTGTTTGAGGAATTAACTTATCACAGATTTTAAATTTTGCGAGGGCCGTTAATTGTCCTGGATCAATTTTCATCTCGCTATATAAAATCATATTCATTCATTGGCCAGAAATGATTTCAGGCTTTCCGAATAACGGAATTTATAAGGAAAATTTAATTTGACCAGAATCCATCACCCCCATAATTCGCCTCCTGCGGGAGATACTGCGGCACAGCCAGCCTACCGGCAGACCGTTGAACAGGTACTGGCGCAGAACCACAGTCGCACCGAGGGATTGCACTCCGCCGAGGCCGCAGAACGCCTGGCCTCCTTTGGCCCTAACGCGCTGCCGGAAAAGAAAAGCAAGCCGGCCTGGCTGCGTTTCCTGGCCCACTTTAACGACGTGCTGATTTTCGTCCTGCTGGCGGCGGCGGCGCTGACGGCGGTGATGGGACACTGGGTGGATACCCTGGTGATCCTGGGCGTCACGGTCATCAACGCCCTGATCGGTCACGTGCAGGAGAGCAACGCCGAGAAATCCCTGCAGGGGATCCGCAACATGCTCTCCAGCAATGCCCGGGTGCAGCGCAACGGTAAACACGAAACCTTGCCCACCCGCGATCTGGTGCCGGGTGATATCGTTATTCTGCGGGCGGGCGACCGCGTTCCGGCGGATATGCGCCTGATCGAAACTCACAACCTGCGTGTGGAAGAGGCGATCCTGACCGGCGAATCAACGGTGGTGGATAAAATCACCGATGCGCTGAAAGGCGAACTGCCGCTGGGCGACCGGACCAACATGGTGTTTTCCGGTACCACCATCAGCGCCGGCGGTGGCGTCGGCGTCGTGACGGCGACCGGGCAGGATACGGAGCTTGGGCATATCAACCAGATGATGGCCGGTATCGAGAAGCATCGCACGCCGCTGCTGGTGCAGATGGATAAGCTGGGTAAAGCGATTTTCGTCATTATCCTCGCCATGATGGCGGCGCTGTTTGTCTTCAGCCTGGCCCTGCGTGATATCCCCATGGGGGAACTGCTGCTCTCCCTGATTAGCCTGGCCGTAGCGGCGGTCCCGGAAGGACTTCCGGCGATTATCTCGATCATCCTCTCCCTCGGCGTGCAGGCGATGGCGCGCAAACACGCCATTATTCGCAAGCTCCCGACGGTAGAAACGCTGGGGGCGATGACCGTCGTCTGTTCGGATAAAACCGGTACGCTGACCATGAACGAAATGACGGTCAAAGCGATTATCACCGCCGACTGCTGCTACCGGGTTGAGGGTGACAGCTATGAGCCGCAGGGCAATATCTATCTGGAAGGCAGCGATGAGCCGGTACAAATTCATGCCGGAAGCGTACTGGAAACGTATCTGCGTACCATTGACCTGTGCAACGACAGCCAGCTGGTACAGGACGCGCGCGGCCTGTGGGGCATCACCGGCGGCCCGACCGAAGGGGCGTTAAAAGTGCTGGCGGCGAAGGCAAAGCTGCCGCCGGTTGAGACGCAGCTGATTGCCAAAATTCCGTTTGATTCACAGTATAAGTACATGGCGACGCAGCAGAGAATCGACACCGCTGAGCGTGTGTTGATCACCGGCGCGCCGGATGTGATTTTCGCGATGTGCCGCGAGCAGATGACAAAGCAGGGGACGGTTCCGTTCGAGCGCCAGTACTGGGAGGATGAGATCTCTCGCTTCGCCAGCCAGGGGCTGCGCATGGTTGCCGCCGCCTGTAAACCGGCGCGGGCCGGCAGCACGACGCTGACCCACGACGATCTGCGTGAGGGGCTGGTGTTCCTCGGCATCGCCGGAATGATGGATCCGCCACGTTCGGAGGCCATAGAGGCGATTCACGCCTGCCAGACCGCAGGGATCCGCGTGAAAATGATCACCGGCGATCACCCGCAGACGGCAATGAGCATCGGCCAGATGCTGGGGATCACCAACAGCCATCAGGCGATGACCGGCTATCAGCTGGAGCACATGGACGATGGCGAACTGGCGAAAGCCGCCGTGGAGTACGACATTTTTGCTCGTACCAGTCCGGAGCATAAGCTGCGCCTGGTCAAAGCCCTGCAGGATACCGGTGAAGTCGTCGGCATGACCGGTGACGGGGTGAACGATGCGCCGGCGCTCCGCCAGGCCGACGTCGGCATTGCGATGGGGATCAAAGGCACTGAAGTCACCAAAGAGGCGGCCGACATGGTGCTGACGGACGACAACTTCGCCACCATTGCCAGCTCGGTGAAAGAGGGGCGTCGCGTCTACGACAACCTGAAGAAAACGATTCTGTTTATTATGCCCACCAACCTGGCGCAGGGGCTGCTGATTATCATTGCCCTGTTAGCGGGGAACATTATTCCGCTGACGCCGGTGTTGATTCTGTGGATGAACATGGCGACCTCCGCCACGCTCTCTTTCGGTCTCGCTTTCGAAGCCGCGGAGCGCAACGTCATGAACCGCCCACCGCGGAAAACCGGCCAGCACGTCATGGATGGTTATGCCATCTGGCGCGTCGCCTTCGTCGGAACCATGATTGCCGTCGCCGCCTTTATTCTTGAGGCCTGGCTGGCGCCGCGCGGCCATAGCGCCGAGTTTATCCGCACCGTGCTGTTACAGATGCTGGTGACCGCGCAGTGGGTGTACATGATTAACTGCCGTCGCAGCGAGGGCTTCTCATTAAATACTGGCCTGCTGCGCAACAAAGGCATCTGGCTGGTCAGCGGCGTGCTGCTGCTCCTGCAGCTGGCGATTATCTACCTGCCGTTTATGCAGACGATGTTTGGCACCGAGTCGCTGCCGCTGCGCTACTGGTTTATCACCCTGGCGATTGCCATCGTGATGTTCCTGGTGGTGGAAGTCGAGAAGCGTCTGACCCGCCCGTTACGTAAAACCGCCTGATCCGCCCGGCGCCCCTCTCCGCTCAGGGGAGGGACGCCGCATCGCCAGCAAGGAATCCCGATGAGAAATATTTTGCGCCTGGTCTGCCTGACCCTTGGCCTGGCCGGTTACGCCCTGACGGCCACCGCCGCGCCCGCCATCCCGGTTCGCGCGACCGTCGTTCAACTGCTGCCGCATGTGGCTGAACGTCCGCTTCCCGGCCGCATTGAAGCGATTCATGACGTGGAGATCCGCGCACGCACGGAGGGGACCATTGTGCAGCGCCACTTCCAGGACGGGCAGTACGTCAGGGAAGGCGATCGGCTGTTCACCCTCGATGATGCCCAACCTCGGGCTGCGCTGGCGCTGGCCGGGGCCGAGCTGAAAAGCGCGCAGGCTTCGCTGCGTCAGGCCCAGCAGCTGCTGACCCGCTATCAACAGCTGAAAAACAATCACTCCATCAGCCGCAACGATGTCGATAACGCCCGGATGCAGCGCGATGTCGCCGCCGCCGCCGTGGAACAGGCGAAGGCGCGCGTCACCACGCAGCAAATTACGCTGGATTATACGCGCATCGACTCGCCGGTCAGCGGGCGTATTGGCCACAGTCGTTTTCATGTCGGCAGCCTGGTGGGGCCGACCAGCGGCATGCTGGTGGATATCGTCCAGCTCGACCCGATTCGCGTCTCTTTCGCCTTAGATGAAGCCGCCTTTTACAGTAAAGCCGGGCAGCATGCCGATATCGGCGCGCTGAAGCAGGCGTGGCTGGCGCAGATTGAACCCGACGGCAGGCGGGAAGATGGGGTGTTGACCTCGGTCGATAACCGGATTGATACCCGCACCGCCAGCGTCGTGCTGCGCGCCGAATTCGCCAATCCGCAGCATCGCCTGCTGCCGGGCGGCAACGTGCCGGTCATTCTTCGCCCGCGACAGGCGCAGGAGAGTTTGATGATCCCGGTTGCCGCCGTCCAGCAGGATGCGCAGGGGTTTTATAGCTGGGTGGTGACGGACCATAACACCGTTGCGCTGCGCCGTTTAACATCGGGCGGCCAGCAGGGGCAGCAGTTTGTCGTGGCGGACGGTCTGCAAGCGGGCGAGCGCGTGGTGACGGACGGCGCGCAGCGTCTGCGTGACGGCGCCGCCGTTCAGTTGCTGAAATAAGGAAAGGAGAAGGGATGCTGACGTTTTTTATTCGTCGCCCGCGTTTTGCGATGGTGATTGCGCTGCTGCTGACCTTTATCGGCGCGGTAGCACTGAAGCTGATTCCGGTGGAACAATATCCGCAGATTACGCCACCGGTGGTCAACGTCAGCGCCAGCTGGCCGGGCGCCAGCGCGGCGGACGTCGCCGAGGCAATCGCCGCGCCGCTGGAGACCCAGCTCAACGGCGTTGACCATATGTTGTATATGGAGTCCACCAGTTCCGATGACGGCACCTACAGCCTGAGCCTGACCTTTGCGGCCGGAACCGATGCCGATCTGGCGGCGATTGACGTGCAAAACCGGGTGTCGCAGGCGGTGGCGCAACTCCCTGTCGATGCGCAGCAGAACGGCGTGCAGGTGCGCAAGCGGGCGAGCAACCTGCTGATGGGCGTCAGCCTGTACTCGCCGCTGGAGACGCTCTCTCCGCTGTTCGTCAGCAACTACGCCAGCACCCAGGTGCGCGAGGCGCTGGCCCGTCTACCGGGCGTCGGCGAAGTGCAAATGTTCGGCGCCCGTGATTACAGCATGCGCGTCTGGCTGCGCCCCGATCGCATGAACGCGCTGAATGTGACGACCGACGATATTGCCCAGGCGCTGCGGGAGCAGAATGTGCAGGGGGCGGCGGGGCAGGTAGGCACGCCGCCGGTGTTCAACGGTCAGCAGCAGACGCTGACCATCAACGGCATCGGCCGCCTGAGCGATGCGGAAAGCTTCAGCCAGATAGCGATCCGCAGCGGGGAACACGGTCAGCTGGTTCGCCTCGCTGAAGTGGCCACCATTGAACTGGGGGCGCGCAGCTACAGTTCCGGCGCGCAGCTGAACGGCAAAGACTCCGCCTATCTCGGTATCTATCCGACGCCAACCGCCAACGCCCTGCAGGTCGCCGACGCGGTGCGCGCCGAACTGACCCGCTTGCACAGCCGCTTTCCGGCGGATCTGACCTGGGAGGTGAAGTTCGATACGACGCGCTTTGTCGCGGCGACGATTAAAGAGATTGGCGTCTCGCTGGTGCTGACCCTGTTGGCGGTGGTGCTGGTGGTATCGCTGTTTCTGCAAAGCTGGCGGGCCACGCTGATTGTCACCCTGGCGATCCCGGTGTCGCTGATCGGCAGCTTTGCCGTGCTTTATCTGCTGGGCTATAGCGCCAATACGCTGAGCCTATTCGCCATTATTCTCGCCCTGACCATGGTGGTCGATGATGCCATCGTGGTGGTGGAGAGCGTAGAAACCCATCTCGCCGAAGGCGTGGGGCGTGCGGAGGCGACCGCGCTGGCGCTACGGCAAATCGCCGGGCCGGTGATCGCCACAACGCTGGTACTGCTGGCGGTGTTTGTTCCGGTGGCGCTCCTGCCGGGGATTGTCGGTGAGCTGTATCGCCAGTTTGCCGTCACTCTGTCGACGGCGGTGACGGTGTCGAGCATCGTCGCGCTCACCCTGACGCCGGCGCTGTGCGCGCTGTTGCTGCGTCCGCGTCCCGCGCAGCCTGCTGCCATCTGGCGGGCTTTTAACCGCGCTCTGGCGACGGTGCGTGACGGCTACGGGGCGCTGGTCGGGTGGATGAACCGTCGTCTGTGGCTGGCGCTGGTGGCGACGATCGCCGCCACCGCTCTGGTGGCCTTCAGCCTTAGCCAGATGCCGAAAGGTTTTCTGCCGCAGGAGGATCAGGGCTATTTCTTCGCCAGCGTACAGCTGCCGGAAGCCGCGTCGCTGGAGCGTACCGAAGCGGTGATGGCTCAGGCGCGCGAGCTGCTGCTGGCCAATCCGGCGGTTGAGGATGTGATTCAGGTGTCCGGGTTTAATATTCTCAACGGAACCAGCGCCTCCAACGGCGGCTTTATCTCGGTGATGCTGAAGGAGTGGCATCAGCGGCCGCCGCTGAATGAGGTGATGGGCAAATTGCAGGGACAGCTGATGGGCCTGCCGGAGGCGACCATTATGGCCTTTGCGCCGCCCACGTTGCCGGGCCTGGGCAATGCGTCCGGGTTCAATTTACGCATTCTGGCACAGGCCGGGCAATCGACGGCAGAGCTGGAGCAGGTAACGCAGCAGGTGCTAAGGATGGCGAACCAGCATCCGCAGCTGAGCCAGGTGTTTACCACCTGGAGTAGCAACGTGCCGCAGCTGACGCTCAACGTCGACCGCGACCAGGCGGCGCGGCTGGATGTGCCGGTATCGCGAATCTTCAATAGTCTGCAAACGGCGTTTGGCGGGACGCGCGCCGGGGATTTCAGCATCAACAATCGTGTCTATCCGGTGGTGGTGCAAAACGAGATGCAGTGGCGCGAGCGGGCGGAGCAAATCGGCGAGCTGTACGTACGAAATCATCACGGCGAGCGGATTCGGCTGAGCAATCTGGTGACCGTCACCCCCACCGTCGGCGCGCCGTTCATTCAGCAGTACAACCAGTTCCCGTCGGTGTCGGTGAGCGGCTCTGCGGCACAGGGCGTCAGCAGCCGCACGGCGATGGCGGTGATGGAGCAAATTCTGTTGTCGAATTTGCCGCAGGGGTATGATTACGCGTGGAGCGGCATCTCCTGGCAGGAGCAGCAGACCGGCAACCAGGCCATCTGGATCGTCCTGGCGGCGGTGGCGATGGCGTGGTTGTTCCTCGTCGCCCAGTATGAAAGCTGGACGCTGCCGGCCAGCGTGATGCTGTCGGTGCTGTTTGCCCTCGGCGGAGCGCTGCTGTGGCTGTGGATAGCCGGCTATGCCAACGATGTGTATGTGCAGATAGGGCTGGTGTTGTTAATCGCGCTGGCGGCGAAAAACGCGATATTAATCGTCGAGTTTGCCCGGGCCAGACGGGAAGAGGGGATGTCGGTGGTGGATGCTGCCCGCGAGGGGGCCACCCGGCGTTTTCGGGCGGTGCTGATGACCGCCGTCTCCTTTATCATCGGTATTATGCCGATGATGCTCGCCACCGGCGCCGGGGCGCAGAGTCGGCGGATTATCGGCACTACGGTGTTCAGCGGCATGCTGGTGGCGACGGCGATCGGGATTGTGTTTATTCCCTCGCTGTTCGTGCTGTTCCAGCGCCTGCGCGAATGGGGGCATCGGCGGATGTAAGCGCGCTTCTGTCGGCCAGCCTTGTCCTCCGGCCTCCGGTTCGCCGATTTCAGCGGACAGCTGGGCATCGCCGCATGTTTTGTGGTTTCTGAATGAGATGAGCTGCTGTTGCCGCCGCCACGGCTGGCGTGGTGCTACGGACAGCCAATCGGCTACGGGGACGGCTTGCTCTCCACCGTAATCAGGGTGACGAACGGGTGATACTGCCACGGTACGCTGCCGCCTTTCCGGTACATCTTTGAAATGGTGCCGTCGAGATAGAGCATCTGCCGCACGTTGAGCGTTGACTGCGCGTAGCAGGCGAAATCGTAGAAGTTGGTTTCGCGATCGCTGAGCATAAAAATCACCTGGCCCTGCCGGGTGATACCGACGCCATTGCGCAGCTTGCGTGAGCCGGCAGACGGCTTCAGACGCCAGTTTATTGTGCCGTTTTCAATCAGCATCGGGCCGGACTGCACGGCATAATCGATACCCGGCGTCGGCTTAAATTTGTCGATACTGACGATTTTCGCCCGTTCGCCTTGCAGATAAAACACGCCGCCGGGGCGGATAAAAAAGTTGCCGCCGCCGGAAGCGCGATTCAGCGGAACTTTCTGCACGCCCTTTTCGATATACAGCCCCAGCGGCGCGTAGCTTTTCGCGTAGATACCGCCGTTCATCGCCATCTGCACGCGTCCGCTCTGATTGATATCCGCCAGCAGCGCACGCAGCGATCCGAAGGCCTCGCCATCCGCTTTTTTCCAGTACATCGCGATGCGCTCACGCTGCGGATTGACGGTATAGCTTTGTAGCGTCAGCGACGGGTCGGTGAGGGTGCATTTCCCGCTGGCCAGCGCGGAGAGGGGAAGCAACAGCGCTGGCAGCAGCGGCAGAAGGCGCAAAGTCATGAGAACGTTCCAGGTATGCCGCAGGAAGATGCGGGGCGGCGAAAGCAATATTGGCCGCAGTATACCTTTTTGCCGGACTATGCCGCCCAGATTTCGCAGTGCTTTTGCACCAGACCGATCAGCGAGCCGCCGGCGGCGACAAACTCGCGCATCTGCCGGGCTTCGCTCGCCTCCTGCTGCAGCTGGCGCCCGATCGCTGCAAGAGCGCTGGCGGCATTGAGGCGCTCGGCGTAGGGCATGAGACGAGGGATCAGCTGTAAAATCTCCTCGCGAAGCTGGCGCTGTTCGCCGCTGTGAACATCGGTAGTGATGCCCTCCAGACCGTAGCGACAGGCCTGGTAGCGGTTAAACGGATACAGCAGGTAGTCATCGGGATGATGTTTAAACGGCCTCTCCGTCAGCAGCCAACAGGCGAGGGTCTGGATGAATCCGGCGACATTGATCGCCTGCGCGAGAGTGAGCGGGGTATCCATCACCCGTACTTCGACGGTGCCAAAACGGGGGCTGGGGCGAATATCCCAGTGCAGATCCTTCATACTGTCGATCATGCTGGTATAGCTGAGGCGCCGGAATAAGCGGGTAAACTCCTGCCAGCTGTTGACCCACGGCATCGGCCCGTTGTCAGGATAGGCGGCGAACAGATTCAGACGCGAACAGGCAAAACCGCTGTCGGCGCCGTCGAGCCACGGCGAGGCCGCATTCAGCGCAATACAATGCGGAACGAAGCGCGACAGGCCATGTAAAAGATAAAGCGCATCATCGCCGTTCTGGCAGCCAACATGGACGTGCTGGCCGAATATCGTGGCCTGCTGCGCCAGATAGCCGAAGTGCTCCACGGTTTTCAGATAGCGCGGATTATCGCTGATTTGCTGGCGCTGCCAGGTCTGGAAAGGGTGGGTGCCGCCGCCGCAGATTTGCAGATGGTGGCGGGCGGCAGCGCGTAAAACCGCCTGCTGGATGGTGCCCAGCTGCGTCGCGGCCTGGTGGATATCGCGACAAATCCCGGTGGCGATTTCCAGCATGCTTTCGGTGATGTCATGTTTAGCCTCTCCGACGCTCAGGCCGCTTTTCACGTCGTCGATGAGCCGCGAGGAGTCCTGGCTCAGGTCGTATCCTGGCGGATTGACCACCTGAAGCTCCAGTTCAATCCCGAGGGTGAAGGGGGCGGAGCGGTGAAAGTCGGGTAGCGGCATGGTGACTCCCTGATTAGCGCGATAAACGAAGTATAGATGGGTTCGCCGCGGGCAGATCGCTGCGCGGAAATGATGAATTTATTTTATAAAAGTGATGTTAAGTGATTATTCCGGCTTTGCCCGTGCGGCAATAAACGGGCTGGTGCAATTGTGCAACTTATTTCACTCAGATGGTGCGTAAAGATAAGGGTTGTTTATTTTTTCAATTAAAATCATTCGGATATAATAGGTTGCTCTTATTTTATAAGCGCTTTCACACTTATTTTTCGCCCTGATAAACTGGTATGCATCTTGCCTGTTAAATAACGACTTTTATTTAACAGGGACAATGTGATGCTAAATAACACCGTACTTTTGCGCAAACGTCATCTCGCCGTTGCTGTGAGCGGCGCGCTGGCGCTCTTTGCCTCCCTGCCGTCCAGTGCCTCCACGCTGCGGATCGCCATGACCGCCGCCGATATCCCCCTGACGCTTGGGCAGCCCGATCAAGGATATGAAGGCAACCGCTTCACCGGTATCCCGCTATACGATGCGCTGGTCGAGTGGGATCTTTCACAGGGCGAAAAGCCCAGCGGCCTGGTTCCGGGCCTGGCGACGGAGTGGCACGTTGACCCGCAGAATCAACGTCGCTGGATTTTTACCCTGCGTCCCGGGGTGAAGTTTCATGATGGCAGCGAGGTGAACGCCGACGCCATCGTCTGGAACGTCGATAAGGTGTTGAACAAAACCGCGCCGCAATATGCGCCGGGGCAGATTGGCAATACGCTGTCCCGTATGCCGACGCTCAGCGGGGCGGAAAAAATCGATCGATATACGGTTGCGCTGACCACCTCCGAGCCGGATGCGCTGCTGCCGTACAACATCACCAACCTGTTTATTGTCTCGCCGACGGCCTGGCAAAAGCAGTATGACGCGGTAGCGGCCAGCATCGGCGATGCGGCGGCCCGCAGCAAGCAGGCGTGGACGGCGTTTGCCGCTCAGGCGGTGGGCAGCGGCCCCTTTAAAATGGAAAAACTGGTTCCGCGCCAGCAGCTGATTCTCGATAAAAACCCGGATTACTGGAATAAAGAGCGTATTCCACGGGTCGATAAAGTGGTGCTGATCCCGCTGCCGGAGGCCAATGCCCGTACCGCCGCGCTGCTGTCAAAACAGGTGGACTGGATTGAAGCCCCGGCGCCGGATTCGGTCGATCAGATTAAAGCTCAGGGTTTTAAAATCTACGCCAACACTCAGCCGCACCTGTGGCCGTGGCAGTTCTCCTTTGCAGAAGGCTCGCCGTGGAAAGATATTCGCGTGCGCAAAGCCGCCAACCTGTGCCTTAACCGCGCCGAACTCAAAAGCTATCTCGGCGGCTACATGACCGAAGCGACCGGCGTCTATGAAGCCGACAGTCCGTGGCACGGCCAACCCACTTTCCAGATCAAATACGACCCGGACAGCGCCCGCAAGCTGATGACCGAGGCCGGATTTAGCGCCGCGAAACCGCTGCACGTCACGGTGGCGACTTCCGCTTCCGGCTCCGGGCAGATGCAGCCGCTGCCGATGAATGAATACATCCAGCAGAGCCTGAAAAGCTGCTTCTTCAATGTCGATATCAAAGTGACGGAATGGAACACCCTGTTTACCAACTGGCGGCTGGGGGCGAAAGATCCGTCGGCGAAGGGGATCGATGCGATCAATGTCAGCGCGGCGGTGAACGATCCCTACTTCGGCCTGATCCGTTTCTCGACCGCCAAAGCCTTCCCACCGGTCGCCACCAACTGGGGCTATTTCGCAACGCCGGAGACGGAAAGACTGGCGACGGCGGTAAAACACGCCTTTACCCCGGCGGAGATGGACAAAGCGGCCGGTGAACTGCATGCGGCGCTGGTCGACCAGGTGCCGTTCCTGTTTGTCGCCCATGACGTTGGGCCGCGCGCGATTTCACCTGCGGTGACCGGGGTGGTCCAGCCACAAAGCTGGTTTATCGATCTCAGCCTGATGAGTAAGAAAGAGTAACCGCACAGGGGGAACAGATGATCAATACGCTGCTATACCGCATTCTGCTGGCCATCCCGACGATGCTCGGCGTGGCGCTGATCTGTTTTATGCTGGTGCAGATTGCCCCGGGTGACCCGCTGGTTTCGGTGATGCCGCCGGATGCCTCCGAGGCGCTGCGCCAGACATTAATGCAGGCCTATGGCTTTGATAAACCGCTGCCGCTGCAGTTCGTGCACTGGCTATGGCGGGCGCTGCATGGCGACTTAGGCATGTCGGTGGCGACGGGCCGACCGGTACTTGGCGAAGTGCTGACGGCGGTCAGCTATTCGCTGCGTCTGGCGCTGCTGGCAACCATTATCGGCTTTGTGCTGGGTAGTCTGTTTGGTTTTGTCGCCGGCTACTTTCGTAACAGCATCGTTGACCGCCTGGCGTCACTGCTGTCGGTTTTCGGCGTCAGCGTGCCGCATTACTGGCTGGGAATGCTGCTGGTCATCGTCTTTAGCGTCAAATTTTCCCTGCTGCCGGCCACCGGCGGCGGACCGATTGGCGAGATTGGCTGGCAGTGGGACCGGGAGCATCTGCAGTTCATGCTGCTGCCGGCGATTACGCTGTCGGTGATCCCGACCGGGATTATCGCCCGCACCGTGCGTTCGCAGGTGGCGGATATTCTTAGCCAGGAGTTTATCGTCGGCCTGCGCGCCCGCGGGCTGAACGAATCGCGCATCTTCCTCCACGTAGTGAAAAACGCCGCGCCGACCGCGCTGGCGGTGATGGGGCTGCAGGTGGGGTATTTGATGGGCGGTTCGATTCTCGTTGAAACGGTCTTCTCCTGGCCGGGGACCGGCCTGCTGCTGAATACGGCGATTTTCCAGCGCGATCTGCCGTTGCTGCAGGGAACTATCTGGGTGCTGGCGCTGTTCTTTGTGCTGCTCAATCTGCTGGTGGATATCCTGCAAACCACCCTCGATCCGCGAATTAAGAGGAGCTGACTATGGTGGATACCGCGACGACAAAAATGGCGCCGGCTTCTCCGGTTGTGGCTGTCCGGCAGGGCTACTGGCGCGGCGTGTTTCGCCGCCTGCTGCGCGATCCCGGCGGCCTGATCGTCGGCACCCTCATTTTGCTGCTGCTGGCGCTGGCGCTGTTTGGCCCGTGGCTGATAGTGAAAGACCCTTATCAGACTTCGATGTTTTTACGCCTTAAACCTATCGGCAGCGACGGTTTTGTTCTGGGTTCTGATGAACTGGGCCGCGATATGCTGTCGCGCCTGATTCTCGGCGCCCGGCTGTCGCTGTTTATGGGCATTGTTCCGGTGGTGTTCGCCTTTTTCATCGGCGGCGCCATCGGCATTATCGCCGGCTATGCGGGCGGTAAAACCAATACCCTGATTATGCGTACCGTCGACGTGTTTTACGCTTTCCCTTCGGTGCTGCTGGCGATTGCGCTCTCCGGCGCGCTGGGGGCGGGCATTGGCAATGCGCTGCTGTCGTTGACGCTGGTGTTCGTGCCGCAGGTGGCGCGGATTGCGGAAAGCGTTACCGCCCAGGTCCGCCATATGGACTATATCGAGGCCGCCCGCGCTACCGGGGCCAGCGCCTTTACCATTATTCGCGTCCAGGTCCTCGGCAACGTGCTGGGCCCGATTTTTGTCTTCTCCACCGGCCTGATTTCGGTGTGCATGATCCTCGCCTCCGGCCTCTCTTTTCTTGGCCTGGGCGTGCGGCCGCCGGAGCCGGAATGGGGATTGATGCTCAATACCCTGCGCACGGCCATCTACACCCAGCCGTGGGTGGCGGCCCTGCCGGGACTGATGATTTTTATCACCTCCATTTCGTTCAACATCCTCGCCGACCGCCTGCGCACGGCGATGGCGATTAAGGAGTAACGATGCAACCTTTTATCAATATCGACCTTGGCGGCCCGGCTCAGCCGCTGCTGAAGGTCAATCAGCTGTTGAAGTATTTTCGTGCCGGTGGCGCAAAAAGCCGTGAAGTGGTGCAGGCGGTGGATAACGTCAGCTTTACGGTGATGAAAGGTGAAACGCTGGGCGTGGTAGGGGAGTCCGGCTGCGGCAAATCGACGACGGCACGCCTGCTGATGCAGCTGCTTAATCAGGACAGCGGCGAGCTGATCTTTGATGGCCTGACGGTGGGGTCCTCGCGCCTGCCGATGAAAGAGTATCGTCGTCAGGTACAGATGGTGTTTCAGGATAGCTATGCTTCGCTCAATCCGCGTATGACGATGGAGGAGAGTATCGCCTTCGGCCAGCGCGTACACGGTGTGAGCGCCAAAGAAGCCAGCGAATATGCCCGCTATCTGCTGGCCCACGTAGGCCTCGAACCCGAACGTTTTGCCCACCGCTATCCGCATGCGCTCTCCGGCGGCCAGCGTCAGCGTGTCAACATCGCTCGCGCCCTGGCAATGAAGCCGCGGCTGGTTATCCTCGATGAGGCGGTGTCGGCGCTGGATAAATCGGTAGAGGCGCAGGTTCTGCAGCTGTTGCAGGAGCTAAAACGTACCCTTGAGCTGACCTATGTGTTTATCAGCCACGATCTGCACGTGGTGCGCTGGCTATCGGATCGCATTCTGGTGATGTATCTCGGCGAGGTAGTGGAAATTGGGCCGGCGGAACAGCTGTTTACCCGCTCCGCTCATCCTTATACCCGCGCATTGCTCAGCTCGATGCCGTCGATGGACCCGCAAAACCGCACCCTGACCTCGCCGCTGAACGGCGATCCGCCGAGCCCGATATCACCGCCTTCGGGCTGTCGGTTTCATACCCGCTGCCCGCACGCCAGAGCGGTGTGCGCCGAGGTGAAACCGAAGCTCGAAAGCGTCGGCGAGGGGCATCAAAGTGCCTGCCTGATGGCCCAGCCGTCGTCGCCCTGGCATCAGAACATCGCCATTCAGGAGGTGAGTCATGTCGCATGAGGCTTTTGTCCATATTCGCGATCTGCGGGTGGAATTTCGCCGCGATGGCCAGACGGTGAATGCGGTTAACGGTGTCTCTTTTGATGTCCATAAAGGCGAAGTGATGGCGTTGATCGGTGAGTCGGGGTCCGGTAAAAGCGTCACGTTGAGGGCGCTGATGCGCCTGCATCCGCCTACAAGCAGCGTGCTCTCGGGGACGCTGCGCGTCGGCGATGAGGAGGTGCTGAAGATGAGCGCTTCCCGGCTGCGGGCCTATCGCGGCGCCCGCTGCGCGATGATTTTTCAGGAGCCGCTGCTGGC
Organism: Klebsiella sp. X13; assembly: GCF_003323835.1. Lineage (NCBI taxonomy): Bacteria > Pseudomonadati > Pseudomonadota > Gammaproteobacteria > Enterobacterales > Enterobacteriaceae > Klebsiella > Klebsiella sp. X13. The sequence continues at coordinate 3,944,397 of NZ_CP030874.1, read as the reverse complement.
GTTTGATCCGGTGTATACCGTCGGTCAGCAGATCGTTGAAGGGCTGCGTCGCCATGAAGGGCTGTCGCGTCAGGCGGCGAGGGAGCGGGCTCTGGAGGCGCTGCGTCAGGTGCGGATCCCCAGTCCGGAACGACGGCTGGATGCCTACCCGCACGAAATGTCCGGCGGTATGCGCCAGCGGGCGATGATTGCTCTGGCGCTGTCGTGCAATCCGCAGCTGCTGCTGGCGGATGAGCCGACCACCGCGCTGGACGCCACGGTGCAGATCCAGATTCTGATCCTGTTGCGCGAGCAGCAAAAGCAGCGCGAGCTGGCGATTATCTTTGTGACTCATGATATTGGCGCCGCGGTGGAGATAGCCGACCGGGTGGCGGTGATGTACGCCGGACGGATCGTTGAAGAGGCGTCGATGACGGATATTTTGTCCCGTCCTCGCCATCCCTATACCCAGGTGCTGCTGGGTAGCCGTCCCAAAGACGGGTTGAAAAAAGGCGACGCGCTGCATTGCATTCCCGGTTCGCCGCCGGATCTTTCCCGCCTGCCGCCGGGCTGCGCGTTCGCCGACCGTTGCCCGCATGCGAGACCCGTTTGTAGGCAAACTCAACCCGTGACCGAACAGGCGGGACAGCGTCATGTGGTGAGTTGCCATCGCTGGCGAGAACTGACGTCGGGCGTCGAAAAACCGGCGCTGTATGCCTGAACGGTCGACCGAGTAAAAGAGGTGATACGCATGCAGGATGATAATCACGCATTTATGCCTTACCCGCCGCAGCCGGTACCCCACGCGCTGAGCGGGCCGCTCAGCGGGATGACCTTTGCCGTCAAAGATCTGTTTGATGTTGCGGGCTATCCCACCGGCGGCGGTAACCCACATTTACTGGCGCTCTCCGGCATTAAACGCCGCACGGCGCCGGTGGTGCAGCGCCTGCTGGATAACGGCGCACGTTTTATCGGTAAAACCCACACCAGCGAGCTGGCCTACTCGATGAGCGGCCACAATGTGCATTACGGGACGCCGCGCAACGGCGCTGCGCCGAACCATATACCCGGCGGTTCGTCATCCGGGTCGGCGTCGGCGGTGTCGAACGGCGTGTGCGATTTTGCGCTGGGCACCGATACCGGCGGGTCGGTGCGTACCCCGGCAAGCTACTGCGGCTTGTTTGGCCTGCGCCCCACGCACGGGCGCATTTCGCTCGACGGCTGCCAGCCGCTGTGCGCCACGATGGACACCTGCGGTTTCTTCGCCCAAACGCCGGAGGTCTTTCGGGCGGTCGCTGACTGCCTGCTGGACGCGAAGCCTCCGGCGATTGCCGGCGTGGCGCTGGCGTGCCATGACGCTCTTTTTTCCCGCCTGCCGCTGCGTAGCCAGCAGGCATTGTTGCCCGTCCGGCAGCGGCTTGAGCGCGTTTTTGGCACCTTCACGCCGCTGAATGCGTCGCTGCCGGACATCGATGAGATCTACCTCGCCTTTCGGCAGATTCAGGGATTCGAGGCCTGGCAGGCGCAGGGGGAGACGATAGAACGCTATGGCCTGCAGCTGGGGCCGGATGTACGCGAACGCTTCTTATGGGGAAAAGCGGTGACCCCGGCGCAGTATGAGGCCGCCTGCCAGCGGCGGGAGCACTTTACCCGTTGGTGGGATGCGCTGTTGGGCGACGCGATACTGGTTCTGCCCACTGTGCCCGACGGTGCGCCGCTGCTGACGGCGCAGGCTGAGGAGATTGAGACCACCCGGCGTCTTTCCCACGATTTATTGTTGATTTCGGTGATGACCCGGCGTCCGCAGGTGACGCTGCCGGTGGCTCAGGCCGGCGGTCTGCCGCTGGGCATCTCTTTTTTAGGGCCGCGCGGCAGCGATCGTCTGCTGGTGGAGCTGGCCGTTGCATTTGCGCAAGGAGACAAAGATGAGCAGTGAGGTTCTTTTTACCCCGGTTGCCGGGGCGACGGGTTGGCGTATTAACGGGGAGCGGTTATGGGATTCATTGATGGCGCTGGCGGAAATCGGCGCGACGCCGAAGGGCGGCTGCTGTCGCCTGACGCTCACCGATCTCGACCGACAGGGACGGGATGTAGTCATCGGCTGGGCGCAAGAAGCGGGGATGAGCGTCACGGTTGATAAAATCGGTAACGTGTTTATGCGCCGGGAAGGGCGCAACCCGCTGCTGCCGCCGATTGTCTCCGGAAGCCATATTGATACTCAGCCTACCGGCGGGAAATTTGACGGTAACTACGGGGTGCTGGCGGCGCTGGAGGTGGTGCGTACGCTGAATGACCTCGATATTGAAACCGAAGCGCCGATTGAAGTGGTGTTCTGGACCAATGAAGAAGGCTCGCGTTTTGTGCCGGTCATGATGGGGTCTGGGGTCTTTGCCGGAGTATTCCCGCTGGAAACAATCTATGCCGCGCAGGATGCGCAGGGAAAAACGGTGGGCGAGGAGCTGGCGCGTATCGGCTATGTCGGCAGCCAGACTCCCGGCGATCATCCGATCGGCGCCTACTTTGAAGCCCATATCGAGCAGGGACCGATCCTGGAAGATGAAGAGAAAATCATCGGCGTGGTGCAGGGGGTGCTGGGGATCCGCTGGTACGATTGCGTGGTGACGGGGCAGGCATCTCATGCCGGGCCAACGCCGATGCGCCTACGTCAGGATGCCTTGCAGGTAGCGACCCGGATTATGCAGGAGGTGGTGGCGATTGCCGGGCGCAGCGAAGAGGGGCGCGGTACCGTCGGGATGGTGCAGGTCTATCCCAACAGCCGCAACGTGGTGCCGGGCGAGGTCACCTTTTCCATCGATATGCGCAATATCAGCGACGCGGCGGTCGATGAGATGGACCGCCAGCTGCGGGCTTTTATCACCCGCGTGCAGCAGGAGAGCGGCCTGGCGGTGACGTTACAGGAAGTCAGCCATTACCCGGCGGCGCCGTTCCATCCGGATTGCCAGCAGGCCATTGCCGATGCGGCGGCGCGACTTGGCTATCCGGCGCGGGAGATCGTCTCCGGTGCCGGGCATGATGCGGTATATATGAGCTATCTGGCGCCGACGGGGATGATCTTTATTCCCTGCAAAGACGGGATTAGCCATAACGAAATCGAGTACGCCTCTCCCGGGCACGTTACCGCCGGCGCAAACGTGCTGCTGCAGGTCATGCTGCAGTACGCGCAGGTGGCGTAACCCGCCGCCCGGGATCTTCCCAGCTGGCGCGACGCTTAGCCGGGCAATCCGACCGCACGCCCTGTAGCCCCGGTAAGCGCAGCGCCACCGGGGGATTGCTCCGGCTGGCGCGACGCTTAGCCGGGCAACCCGACCGACGCCCTGTAGCCCCGGTAAGCGCAGCGCCACCGGGGATTTCTCCGGATGGCGCGACGCTTAGCCGGGCAATCCGACCGCACGCCCCTGTAGCCCCGGTAAGCGCAGCGCCACCGGGGGATTGCTCCGGCTGGCGCGACGCTTAGCCGGGCAATCCGACCGCATAGCCCCTGTAGCCCCGGTAAGCGCAGCGCCACCGGGGGATTGCTCCGGCTGGCGCGACGCTTAGCCGGGCAATCCGACCGCACGTCCCTGTAGCCCCGGTAAGCGCAGCGCCACCGGGGGATTGCTCCGGATGGCGGCGCGCGCACCTTATTCGGGCTACGGGATGCTGGATGCGCGGGGGGCGACGACAGACTTCGTTTACCCCAGCTGCGCCAGCTGGTGGCACAGTACCTCGACGCCGGGCGCAATCGCATCGGGATTGATAGCGTGAAAGCCCATGCGGAAAAAATTTTCCGGCGGGTTGGCGTTGAGAAAATGGCGCGCGCCGGGTTCAATCAGCACCCCGGCATGGGCGGCTCGCCAGGTCAGCTGCTGGGTATTGATCTGTTTCGGTGTCGCCAGCCAGAAGGCATTGGCATGTTCGCTCCCGGGAATAATCCGGCACTCCGGCAGGTAGCGGTGCAGCGCATTATTCAGCCGCTCCCAGCGCTGGGCGGAGTCAAAGTGGTAGCGGCGCAGGTGGGTTTCATAGTGCCCCTGGGCGAGAAAATGGGCCATCTGATACTGAATATTGGTGGGCGGGTGGCGGTAAATCAGCCGCCGCAGCGCGCGGGCTTCATCAATCAGGTCCGGGTCGGCCACCATAAATCCCAGCCGCAGGCCGGGAGACAGCGCCTTCGACAGGCTGCTGACGTAAATCACCCGCCCGCTACGGTCGCTGGCTTTCAGTGCCGGTAGCGGGTTCAGCATAAAATTACTTTCCGAGTCGTAATCATCTTCAACGATCACCGCATCGTGGCGGGCCGCATGTTCCAGCAGCTGGCCGCGCCGCGCCTGGCTCATCGCCACCCCCGTCGGCACCTGGTGGCCGGGGGTGACGTAGTAGTAATCGCAGGGAGCATCGTCGAGCACGATCCCTTCTTCGTCCACCGGGTGCGGCACGATGTCGGCGTCCGCCAGCAGGAAGGTATTAATCGCCTCGCGGAAGCAGGGATTCTCGACGCCGACCCGGGTTGTGGACGACATCAGCAGGCGGGTGAGCAGGTAGAGCGCGTTCTGCGAGCCGAGCGTAATCAGGATCTCATCCGCTGCGGCGACGATGCCGCGCTTGGGCAGCACCCGGGTGCGGATCTGCTCAATCAGCATCGGGACGTCCTGGTCGATGTGATCGACGACCCAGGCCGGATCGCGCACGCCGCCGTGCAGCCAGTTGGCCGCCGAACGCCAGGTGGTCAGCGGAAACTGGCGGGTATCCGGCTGGCCATAGATAAACGGATAGCGATAATTCATCCAGCCGGCGGGTTTAAGAATCGACTCCTGCTGGCTGGGAGTGATTTGCAGTCGCGCGCCCCAGCGTGGTGCAGCGCGCTCGTCATCCGGTGCATCCTGCACGGCAACCGTCGCGGCGGAATGCTGATAGTCGGGATGCAGATAGTATCCGCTGCGCGGGCGGCTGATGAGATACCCTTCGCTGACCAGACTCTCAAAAACCAGCGCCGTAGTATTGCGCGATACCCGCAGCTGGCTGGCCAGCTGACGGCAGGAGGGCAGCGGCGTGTCGGCGGAAAAAATACCGCTCAGAATGGCGTTAACCAACGTCTCCCGCACCTGCTCCTGTAAACCGCGACGTTGGTCGAACTCGACGTGCAAAAGGTGACGGATCATGCGGGGCTCCTTACGTGAATACTCTGTCTACCCTGCAGCAAATTCCATACCACCCTGAAAAAGTCTGACACACGGACGCAACGAAACTGGCTCTATCCGGAAAACAAAAACGCTCCCTACAGTAAAAACGCATTCATCAGTCGCGGAACGGAACTTCCGTCGGCACAAGTTTTGCAAAACCTTTTCATGTTCGGGAATGAACACGTCTGGCGAATTAATTAGGGGTGGATTGATGAACAAATCGTTGGGTTCAATGTGTCTGGGCGCCGTTATGGCACTGGCTTTCTCTTATCACGCAGCGGCAGCAGATCTCCCGGAAATTGAAAAATCCGGCACCCTGAAAGTCGCGACCGAAGATGATTACGCGCCGTTTAACTTTATGAGCAACGGCCAGGCCGATGGCTTTAACAAAGATATGCTGGAGGAGCTACGCAAGTATGCGAAATTCCACGTCGACCAGAGCATCCTGCCGTGGACCGGCCTGTTAGCGGCGGTCTCCACCGGTCAGTACGATATGGCGTTAACCGGCGCGGTGATTACCGACGATCGACTTAAGGTCTTTGACTTCACGCCGCCGTGGGCCTCGGCGCAGCACTATTTTGTCAAGCGCGCTGGCGATAACTCTCTCAACACCATCGCCGATTTGAGCGGCAAAAAAGTGGGGCTGCAGGCGGGCAGCGCGCTGCTGGCGCGACTGCCTGAACTGAAAGCGATGCTGGAAAAAACCGGCGGCAAGCTCGGGCCGGTGGTGGAGTATCCCTCCTATCCGGAAGCCTACGCCGACCTTGCCAATAAGCGCCTCGATTACGTGATTAACGTGGTGATTTCCGTCAACGACCTGGCGAAAGCCAAACCGAAGGTCTTCGCCAAAGGACTGGCGGTGTCCGGCCCGGGCTATATGGCCTGGCCGATTCCGAAAAACTCACCGCAGCTTTTGGCCTACATGACCAAATTTATCAACCATATGCGCGAAACCGGCAAGCTTGCAGAGCTGCAGAAAAAATGGTTTGGCGAAACCTACGATAACCTCCCGACGGAAGCGATTACCAGCCCGGAACAGTTCCATAAACTGGCTGGTTTGTAACATTTTGCGGCGGGTCACCGCCGCGTTTTTAATCCACAGGAGGGCCATATGGATGTAATTTCCTGGCAGTTATTGATTGAAGGCGCATGGACGACCCTCTGGATTTCGGCCATCGCTATCGCCTTTGGGGTGGTGATTGGTCTGCTGATCGCGCTGGTGCGGATGCTGCGTCTGCCGATTATTGACCAGCTGCTGGTGGTCTATATCAGCCTGGCGCGCGCCACGCCGCTGGTGACGCTGGTGCTGTTTCTGTTTCTCTCGCTGCCGACGGTGGGGATTAATCTGGATAAAAACGTGGCGGCAATCGTGGCGCTGACCCTCAATACCTCGGCTTTTAACGCCGAAATCTGGCGCAATGCGTTCCGTACCTTCCCGCGTGAACAGCGTGAGGCGGCAGAATCCGTGGGGATGCGCCGCTGGACCTATTTTCGCTACATCATGCTGCCGCAAATGTGGATCGAAAGCCTGCCGGCGCTGGTGAACGAAATGTCTTTCCTGATTAAAGGCAGCCCGGCGATTGCGGTGATCGGCGTGGTCGATTTGACCCGCGTGACCAACCGCATCTCATCCGTCACCTATGAGCCCCTGTCGCCGATTCTTGCGGCGGGTCTGCTTTATGTCGTGATAATCGGCATGCTGCTGAAGCTGCAGGGACTGGCGGAACGTAAAGCGAAACGCCTGGCACGATAACAACCGGAGGATCTATGAATCAGTGGGCCATTATCTGGTCAGCGCGCGACAGCTTTATTGCCGGCCTGATCGCCACTCTTGAGCTATTCATTCTGGCCGCCGTTGTGGGGTTAGCCATTGGCATTGTGCTGTGCTATTTGACCGAATATCAAAAGCGCTGGCTTAACCGGGTGATTATCGGTTTTGTCAGCCTGATGCGCGCGATTCCGTTCTTAATCCTCGCCTATCTGCTCTATTACGGCCTGCCGGAAGTGGGGATCAGTATGGACGCCTGGAGTGCCGGCCTGGTGGCGCTGATGATCTACCACGGCGCCTATTTCTTTGAAATCCTGCGCAGCCAGCGTCGGGTCTTCTCCGCCGGATATATTGAGGCCGCGGTGGCGCAGGGCTTTTCACGTTACCAGATATACCGGCGGATTATTTTGCCGAATATCGTCTCATCGGCGCTGCCGCTGCTCGGCAACCAGCTGATTATTTGCCTGAAGGATACCGCTTTTCTCAGCATTATCACCGTTCAGGAAATTACCGCCGCGGCCAACAGCGTGCAGGCGACCTGGTTCATCCCGTTTAACTCTTTTATCGTCGCGATTGCACTCTACTGGGCGATCAGCATTTTGCTGGAGTTGCTGATTAAGCGACTGAGCGCCCTCGGAGCCAGAAGAGGAATGAGTCATGCCTGATACCACTGCAGTAAGCATTAAAAACGTCTCTAAGCAGTTTGATAATATTGAAGTGCTACGCGATATCAACCTGACCGTCGAAAAGGGATCGGTGGTCAGTATTCTGGGGTCGTCAGGTTCCGGTAAATCGACGCTGCTGCGCTGCATGAACTGGCTGGAACAGCCGGACCGCGGGGAGATTCATATCGGCGGCCAGCGGCTGGGGATCGATGAACAGAATGGCAAAGCCATGTCCCATCGCCAGCTGTCGAAGATTCGTGAGCGGGTGGGGATGGTGTTCCAGAGCTTTAACCTGTGGCCGCACCTGACCGTGCAGCAGAACGTCAGCGAAGCGCTGCTCCACGTCAAAGGAATGAAGCGCGATGAAGCGTCTGCAATCGCCATACAGCAGCTGGAAAAGGTCGGGATGGCGCACAAGGCCGACGCCTGGCCGATTACCCTCTCCGGCGGGCAGAAGCAGCGGGTGGCCATTGCCCGTTCGCTGGCGATGTCGCCGGAAGTGATTCTGTTTGACGAGCCGACATCGGCGCTGGATCCCGAACTGGTCAACGAAGTGTTGGGAGTGATGAAGGCGCTGGCGGCGGAGGGCTACACCATGGTGGTGGTGACTCATGAGATGGATTTTGCCCGCCAGGTATCGGATGAAGTGGTGTTTCTCGAAAAAGGGCTGTTGATTGAGAAAGCGCCGCCGGAGAAATTTTTCACCAACCCGGATTCTGAACGCGTACGCCAGTTTTTGCAGAGCCGCCGCTAATACGAGGGGCCCGATCGCCTGCGGCCGCTCTCCCCGGTGGCGCTGCGCTTACCGGGGCTACGGGGTTGTGCGGTCGGGGAGTCTGGATAAGGCGCATAGTGCCGCTATCCGGGAAACTCTCCCGGTGGCGCTGCGCTTACCGGGGCTACGGGGTTGTGCGGTCGGGAAGTCTGGATAAGGCGCATCGCGCCGCCATCCGGGAAAATCTCCCGGTGGCGCTGCGCTTACCGGGGCTACGGGGTCGTGCGGTCGGGAAGTCTGGATAAGGCGCATCGCGCCGCCATCCGGGAAACTCCCCCGGTGGCGCTGCGCTTACCGGGGCTACGGGGTCGTGCGGTCGGGAAGTCTGGATAAGGCGCATCGCGCCGCTATCCGGGGAGGTGTTCCGGTAGCAAGGTATTTGGTTCCGTTCACCATCCATTCACAGAACTGTTTCATCGTGGCACGTTAACGGATAAAGGGGGAGAAACCCTCTCCCGCTTCACCATCCCCACGGTACGGCAAAGAAATCGGCGCTGCGCTCGCCTCCCGACGCTCAACGCGATGCTACTCGTCCCATCCCTGGCGTCCAGCCCCTGCCTGCCGAGCTCCGGTTCGCTGATTTCAGCGGATACCGGAGCATCGCGGGAAGTCTTGTTGTTGCAGAATGACTTAAGTTGCTGTCAGCGCTTTTCTCTGGCCGCAGGCGGCCGGAAACAGGTAGCCCCGGTAAGCGCAGCGCCACCGGGGAGGGGGGAGATCAATCGGGCGGGTCTACAATCAATCCCGGTCAATGGCGAATGGCTGCCAGGCCTGGCGCACCGGCATCACTTCTACGCGGTTGATATTCATATGATCCGGTAAGGTGGCGATGTAGAACATCTGCCCGGCGATATCCTGCGCGCTCAGCGGGGTGGTGCCGCGATACAGATTATCGGATGCCGCCTGGTCACCTTTAGTGCGCACGAGAGTGAATTCGGTCTCGGCAATGCCCGGCGCCAGATCGGTCACCCGCACCCCGGTACCGAGTAAATCGCAGCGCAGGTTGTAGCTGAACTGCTTCACAAACGCTTTGCTGGCGCCATAGACGTGGCTGCCCGGATAGGGCCACTGACCGGCAATGGAGCCGACATTGATGATACTGGCGCCGGCGCCGTGCTGAATGAGCGTCGGCAGCAGCGCGTGGGTGACGTTAACCAGGCCGGTAACGTTGGTATCGATCATCGTTTTCCAGTCCTGCAGGTCGACCTTCTGCGCCGGCTGCGGCGCCAGCGCCAGCCCGGCGTTGTTAATCAGCGTTTTGATATCGGCAAAGGCGGCGGGCAGCTCTGCCACCGCGGCGGCAACGGCCTCGCTGTCACGCACGTCCAGCTCGATAATATGTACCGGCACCAGCAGGCTCAGCCGGTCATACAGTTTTTGCAGGCGCGCCAGGCGGCGGCCGCTCAGCACCAGCGACCAGCCCGCTTCGGCAAACACCTGTGCCGCTGCCTCCCCAAAACCGGAGGTGGCCCCGGTAATAAACACTACGTTGTTGGTGGTCATTTCACTCTCCTGTGCGCATTGTTGCCCTCACTATAAAAACGCCGCGGGCGGCGACACAGGGCCAGTTGTCAGGTGGCGTTGTGACACGGTGTCACAACCTTTTCGAGCGACTGGCTCTATCCCTTTTTCCGTCGGGCGACCAATGATGGAGCCAACAACAATGACATCAGAGGGCAGGGTATGAAGCTGGCAATACAGAACGATGTAACGGTAAGCAACGATGACGTTCGCCAACTGGATCGCGCTTATGTTTTCCATTCGTGGTCGGTACAGGGCAACATCAACCCGCTGGTGATTGCCGGGGCCAAAGGCTGTGAACTGTGGGATTATGAAGGTAAAACCTACCTTGATTTCAGCAGTCAGCTGGTCAACGTCAATATCGGCTATCAGCACCCACGCGTGCTGGCGGCGATGAAAGCGCAGCTGGAGGCGCTGGTGACAATTGCGCCGGCGACCGCCAACCTCGCCCGCGGCGAAGCGGCGAAACGCATCGTCGAGCTGGCGCCGGAAGGCTTCAGCAAAGTGTTCTTTACCAATGCCGGAGCCGACGCCAACGAGAATGCTATCCGCATGGCGCGGCTCTATACCGGACGCGATAAAGTACTGTCGGCCTATCGTTCATACCACGGCAATACCGGCAGCGCGATTGCCGCCACCGGCGACTGGCGCCGGGTGCCGAACGAGTACTCGCGCGGCCACGTTCACTTTTTCAACCCCTACCTCTATCGCAGCGAATTTAATGCCGTGACGGAAGAGGAGGAGTGTCAGCGCGCGCTGGCGCATCTGCGCAGAATCATTGAGTGCGAAGGCCCTGGCGCTATTGCCGCCATTTTGCTGGAGTCAATTCCCGGAACCGCTGGCATTCTAGTGCCGCCTGATGGCTATATGCAGGGCGTACGGGCGCTGGCCGACGAGTTTGGTATTGTGCTGATCCTCGATGAGGTGATGGCCGGGTTTGGCCGTACCGGCAGCTGGTTTGCCTTCGAGCAAGATGGCGTGGTGCCGGATCTGGTGACCTTTGCCAAAGGGGTTAACGCCGGGTATGTGCCTGCGGGCGGCGTGCTGATTAGCGACCCGATTGCCCGCTATTTTGACGACCATTTCTTTGCCGGTGGCCTGACCTACTCCGGCCATCCGCTGGCGATGGCGGCGATTGTGGCGACGATCGATGCCATGAAAGAGGAAAACATCGTCGAAAACGCGGCGCAGATGGGGAATCACATCCTGCGTCCGGGGCTGGAGGCACTGGCGGAAAAACATGCGATCATTGGTCATGTCCGCGGCCGCGGGCTGTTCCAGGCGCTGGAGCTGGTCAGCGACCGCGAAGCTAAAACACCGCTAACCGCGGCGGATATGGCGGCGATTAAAGGGGCCTTAACCGAAGCCGGTCTGCTGGCCTTTGTGGTGGAAAACCGCATTCACGTGGTGCCGCCCTGTACCATCAGCGCCGAGCAGATTGCGAAAGGGCTGGCGATTTTTGACAGCGTATTCGCCCGCTTCGCCACGCTGGCGAAATAAGCCAACCTTGTTCCCGGATAGCGGCGCCAGCGCCTTATCCGGGCTACCCGGCCGCACGACCCCGTAGCCCCGGTAAGCGCAGCGCCACCCGAGAGTTTCCCGGAGAGCGGCGCCAGCGCCTTATCCGGGCTACCCGACCGCACGACCCCGTAGCCCCGGTAAGCGCAGCGCCACCGGGGAGTTTCCCGGATAGCGGCGCCAGCGCCTTATCCGGGTTACCCGACCGCACGACCCCGTAGCCCCGGTAAGCGCAGCGCCACCTGAGAGTTTCCCGGATAGCGGCGCCAGCGCCTTATCCGGGCTACCCGACCGCACAACCCCGTAGCCCCGGTAAGCGCAGCGCCACCGGGGAGTTTCCCCGGATGGCGGGCTATCCCGCCATCCGGTGTTCACCTTTCACCAGCGCCTCGCGATCGAAGAAGCGCTGAATGACTCCCTCGGCCATAAATGCCGCCCGATCCGACATATGTGCAATCACATCGGCATCATGACTGACCAGCAGATAGGTCATGCCGTGCTCCTGCTTCAATCGGTTCAACAGATTGAGAATTTCCGCCTGTACCGACATATCCAGCGCCGAGGTGGGCTCATCTAACAGCAGGATCTGCGGGCGCAGCAGCAGCGCGCGCGCAATGGCCACGCGCTGGCGCTGGCCGCCGGAAAGCTGATGCGGATAACGACGCGCGGCGTCGGCGGGGAGCCCCACCTGTTCCAGCGCGGTATCGACCCGCTGCCGGATGGCGTCGAGACCGTGGATTTTCAGCGGTTCGGCCAGGGTACGCCACAGCGTATGGTTGGGGTGCAGAGAGGCATAGGGATCCTGAAACACCATCTGCACGTTGCGGCGCAGCTCGCCCTGAAAACGAACGCCGGGGGCTATCGCTTTGCCAAACAGCTGAACGCCGCCGCGCCACTCGCGCTGTAGCCCGGCGAGAACCCGCAGAATCGTCGATTTTCCGCAGCCGGAGGCGCCGATCAGGCTGAAAGTTTCCCCGGCCTCAACGCTGAAGCTGGCGGCGGACACCGCCGTTTTTTCCGCAAAAATGACCTGCAATGCATCGAGATTAACGACTGCCATGCGCCGCCTCCGTAAAGTCCAGTGTTCTGTCGAGAGTGGGCAGCATCTGGCCGTAGGTGCTCGCATCGGGACGACAGGTCCACAGCGTACGGGTGTAGGGATGCGTGGCCTGAGGCAGCTCGCGGGCGGGCATCTCATCGACCTGCGCCCCCTGGTACATCACCAGTACCCGGTGGCAATGTTGCGCCACCAGCGGCAGATCGTGGCTGATCAGCAGCATCGCCATTTGCCGCTGCTCGCACTGTTCCACCAGCAGTTCGAGGATCTGATTGCGCAGGCGGGAATCGAGCGCCGAGGTCGGCTCGTCGGCAATCAGCACCTTCGGGTTGTTCAACAGCGCAATGGCGATCATCACCCGTTGCCCCATCCCGCCAGAGAGTTCGCCGGGGTAGCGGCTGAGTACGGGTAAATCGAGGCCGACGGCGGCAACGGCGGCTTTCACCGCCTCCTGCCGCGCGCGGCGGCTCAGGCGCTGATGCAGCGTTAATGCCTCTTCCAGCTGTGCCTGAATGGTCTGTACCGGATTCAGCACATAGCGCGGATCCTGCAGCACCATGGCGATATCGTTGCCGCGCAGCGCGCGCCAGTGGCGATCGTTGAGGGTCAGAAGATCGTGTCCCAGCACGTTCAGCGTTTCTGCGCTGACCACGCCCGGACGACGCACCAGTCCCATCAGCGCGCGGGCGGTCATTGATTTGCCGGAACCGGATTCGCCCACCAGCGCCAGCCGCTCGTTGCCGAGCGTAAAGCTGACGTTATTCACCACCCGGGCAGAGGGGTAGTCGATGCTTAACCCCTGAACGGTGAGTCGGGTATCAGTCATGTTGCGGCTCCAGAACATCGCGCAGGCCGTCGCCCAGCAGGTTAAAGGCCAGGCTGGCTATCAGGATCACCGCCCCGGGCGCGGCGGCAATCCACCACTGATCGAAAATGACCTGCATTCCGTCGGCGATCATCGCCCCCCATTCCGCCATCGGCGGACGCGCGCCGAGACCGAGGAAACCGAGCCCGGCGGCGGCGAGAATAATGCCGGCGAGATCCAGCGCCAGGCGCACGATGGCGGAAGGCAGGCACAGCGGTAAAATATGGCCAGTCAGCAGCCGCCAGCCGCGAATGCCCATCATTTCCGCCGCGGCCAGATAATCGCTATGGCGCAGACGTTGAATTTCGCTCCGCGCCTGGCGAGCGTAGGCGGGCCAGGTGGTGAGCGCCAGTGCCAGCGCACCGTTAACCAACCCAGGCCCCAGCATGGCGACAAAGGCAAAGGCGAGGATCAGCCGCGGCATTGACATCACCACGTCGGTAAATCGCATCAGAATACGCTCCAGCCAGCCGCCGTAATAGCCGGAAAGTATCCCCACCAGCAGACCGGCGGGGAGCGTAATCAGCGTGACTAACGCCACCAGCCCCAGCGCCGGGCGCGCGCCGTAAATCAGGCGAGAGAGCAGGTCGCGGCCATAGCTGTCGGTGCCGAGCCAGTGCCGGGCATCGGGGCTTTGCAGGCGTGCCGCGGCATCCTGCCAGTTGGGATCGAGCGGCGCCAGCCACGGCGCGAACAGCGCCACCAGCAGGAGCAGCGCGATGACGATCAGCCCGAAAAAGGCGGCGGGGGAGCGACGCAGACGACGCAAAAACAGATAAGCCGGCATCAGCGTACCCTCGGGTCGGTCAACCGCACCAGCAGGTCGGTGAGATTGTTAATGAACACAAAGCTGGCGCCAATCAGCAGCGTACCGCCCATGATCGCCGTGGTATCCCCGGCGAACAGCGCGGTAGTCAGGTAGCGGCCAATTCCCGGCCATGAGAAGACGGTTTCCGTCAGCACCGCGCCTTCCAGCATCGAGGTCCAGGCCAGGGCGATGACCGTCAGCAGAGTGCCGCGAATGTTGGGGAGTACGTGCCGCAGCAGAATCGTCATTTCGCTGGCCCCTTTGGCGCGCGCCAGCAGGATGTACTCTTTATTCATCTCGCTGAGGCAGGCGGAACGCGTCAGACGGGTGATGCTGGCCAGCGAATAGTATCCCAGCAGCAGCACCGGCAGCAGCAGATGGCCAATGGCGTTTTTGAAGGCCTCTTTATCGCCAGAGAGCCAGGTATCAATCAGCACGAAGCCGGTTCGCGGTTCGACGGTATATTGATAGATATCGTCCAGTCGCCCGGGGCCCGGCGTCCACTGCAATTTGGCGTAGAACAACGCCAGCATCAGCAGCCCGAGCCAGAAAATGGGAACCGAGTTGCCGATCAAGGTCAAGGTGCGTACCGCCAGATCCCACGGCGAACCGGCGTAGCGGGCGCACAGCACGCCGGCAATCACCCCGAACAGCGCCCCGACGATCAGCGCCAGGGTGGCCAGTTCGAGGGTGGCGGGAAAGGTGGCGAGCAGGTCGTGCAGCACCGGCTGGCCGGTGGAGCTGGCCGTGCCGAGGTCGCCGTGGGCAAGGTTAACCAGATAGTGCCAGAACTGCACCGGCAGCGGGCGATCGAGCCCGAGCTGGTGGCGAACCTGATCATAGGTCGACTGGCTGGCATGATCGCCGACGATTTGCAGCA
Organism: Klebsiella sp. X13; assembly: GCF_003323835.1. Lineage (NCBI taxonomy): Bacteria > Pseudomonadati > Pseudomonadota > Gammaproteobacteria > Enterobacterales > Enterobacteriaceae > Klebsiella > Klebsiella sp. X13. Next base: position 3,929,381 of record NZ_CP030874.1, on the reverse strand, counting down.
CCCGATCGACAGGTGAAAACGCGGAAAGCGCGAACGTGACGAGCAACAGCCCAAAGAGCGTGAGTAGCAGGGTAAGCAGCCCCTGAAGCACGCGCGTGGAAAGATGTGGCATGGGAAGTCTCTTCATACCGGGAGGCGGCTTCGCCTTACCCGGCCTACAAAAAACGAGAACCCGGGCCGGGTAAGCGCAGCGCCACCCGGCAACAAGGGAAATTACTTGGTGACGTTATCGTACCAGACCATATCGGCGTTGAGGCCCTGCTGATAGCCTTTGACGTTATCGCGGACCACGATCTGCGTTTTCCCTTGGTCAACAAATACATACGGCGAACTGCGCTGCAGCTCTTCCTGCATTTTTTTGTACAGATCGAGGCGTTTTGCCGGATCCGCTTCGGCGACCGCCGCCTGGGTTTCTTTATTTAGCTGCGGGATCTGCCAGCCGTTGAGACCGGCAACGGTGCTGGATTTACCATCATTCCACGCGAAGGCGCTGGCGTTGGAGTGGGCGTCAAAATAGTCCGGGATCCACAGGCGAATAGCTGCCTGGTGCTGCTTCGCGCGCACGCGGGCATACACCTGGCTGCCCGCTGCCGGCAGCAGGTCAATCTTCACGCCGCCCTGGGCAAAGCTGGCCTGCATCGACTGGGCGATAGTAATGAACGGCGGTTTGTTCTCGACATCAAGAGTGAAGTGCGCGTCCTTAATCCCCGCTTTGGCGAGAATCGCTTTGGCCTTCTCCGGGTCAAATTTGAACGGATTATTATCCAGCGCGCCCGGCAGACCAACCGGCAGGAAGCTCTGATGCACAAAATACTGGCCTTTAAGCAGATCTTTGGTGATGCCGTCGTAGTCCACCAGCCAGCGCGCGGCTTCCCACAGGGCCGGGTTTTTCAGCAGCGGGTTAGCGCTGTTGCCGGTGTTGAATGCCAGGTAATTCTGCTCGGCGGAGGGAATGCTCAGCACGTTAACGCCGGGTTTCCCCTGCAGGGCGGCTATCTGATCGGCGCCGAGATCGCGGGCGATATCGGCATCACCCTGTTGAATCAGCAGGCGGCGAGAGGCCGGATCGGGGACGTTTTTAATAATGATGCTTTTCAGCTTCGGCGCCCCGGTAGGCGAGCTGTTGTTGGCCTCCAGCACGATGGCCTGATGCGGCTGATAGACGCGCATTTTGAACGCGCCGCTGCCCGCCGAGTGCATTTTCAGCCAGCTGTTACCGAAATCGTTGTCTTTGACGTTCGGCGCCACCAGCTTTTCATCCACGATGGAGGCGATCGGCGTGGAGAGGATATTCAGCGCGACCGCCGGACTGACGTCAGCGGTCCAGTGCAGCTGCAGCGTATGGTCATCGACCTTTTTCAGCTGGCTGGCGATGTTGTCCGGCTGCCAGCCGAGGACGTTGAGGATAAACGCGGGGGACTTATTCAGCGTCACCGCGCGGGTATAGGAGAAGATAATGTCTTCCGGACGCAGCGGGTTGCCCGAGGCAAATTTGGCATCGGGCTTCAGCTTGATGGTCAAGGTTTTCGCCGCCGGGTCGGCCTGCCAGCTTGCGGCCAGAATCGGGGTGATTTTTTCAGGGTTGTCGCGATCTGGCTGAACCAGGCGCTGGTAGAGACTCGGTACCGTCTGAATGCTGGAAAGCTCATTGGCTTCTGCCGGGTCGAGGCTGACGATGTCGTCAAGACCCTGGGCAACGACCAGGGTGGAGGGCGGTGTCGCGGCATGGACGGCGGCGGAGAGTGCGGTCAGCACCAGTAAAGACAGCAGTTTTTTGGTCATGTGCAATCCCTGAAAAAATGTTGTTTTGATTATTTATGCTTCGCTACGTTAGGCCGCTTCCCCGCAGTCGTAAAGTCAAAATACGGATAAGCTTATGCTTAAAAAGAATAATTCATAGCGATGGGTTATTAATGAAAAAAAGCGGCGGCGCGCTTTTTGTCCGCCGCGCTTCTTGATATAACAATTTCATTACAATTCAACGGGGTGCGGGCATGCCGGAAATCAATCAATATGGTCAGGTGGTGAATGATGTTGTCGCAGACTGGCAGGGGGCCAGGATCCTGAAACGCACGCCGTTAAGCGGGCGCTTTTGCCGGCTTGAGCCGCTGGAGGTGCAGCGCCATGCCGCCGATCTGTTCGCCGCCTACGCGTTGGGAGATGAGAGCGACTGGACATGGCTGGCCAGCACCTGTCCGGCAAGCGTGGAAGCGACGACCCACTGGGTGGCAGGTAAAGTCAACGATGATGCGCTGGTGCCGTTTGCGGTTATCGATCTGCAGACCGAGCGGGCGGTGGGGCTGGTCAGCTATATGGCCATCGATCGGGCAATGGGGACCGTTGAAATCGGCCATGTGACCTGGTCGCGGAAGATGAAGAACACGCCGCTGGGCACGGAAGCGGTATGGCTGTTGCTGAAAAATGCCTTCGGGCAGGGCTATCGCCGGCTGGAGTGGAAATGTGATTCGATGAATATTGCCTCACGACGGGCGGCGGAGCGCCTGGGTTTTACCTGGGAAGGGTGTCTGCGGCAAAAAATGGTGCGGAAAGGGCGCACCCGCGATAGCGACCAGCTGTCGATTATTGATAGCGAGTGGGCGGCGCGGGATGCGGCGCTGCGCGCATGGCTGGCGGCGGAGAATTTTGATAGTGAAGGGAGACAGCTGAAGCGACTGGAGGATTTTCGCTGATTGCAGCCAGCGGACAAAGTGCGTGCATCGGGAATTGCCCGGCGGCGCTTCGCTTGCGCGGGCCTACCTCCAGTCAGTCAATCTTTCTTATTCACAAATACGGCGGCGCTTCGCCTGCATGGGCCTACCGGCGCAGTGCCGGTAGGCAGGTAAGGGCTTCGCGACAAACAGGGGCGGTAGACTGATTCTACGGAACAGACTCGCTGTCGTAGGCCGGGCAAGGCGTCAGCCGCCGCCCGGCAGAGATGTCAGAACACAAGCCCGAGCAGGCTTGCTATCCCTTAACAGCGGCCTGACGACGCACCGGCGCGCCGTTCGCCACATAATAGCGCGCCGTGCTGCGCGGCAGCGGCGCGCGGCCGCGAATGGCATCGGCTATCTTCTCGCCAATCATGATGGTGGTGGCATTGAGGTTGCCGGTGATGATCTGCGGCATAATCGATGCATCCACTACCCGCAGCCCTTCCAGACCGTGAACCCGCCCCTCGCCATCGACCACCGCCATTTCGTCATAGCCCATTTTACAGGTCCCGCAGGGATGGAAAGCGGTCTCGGCGTGATTACGCACGAACTCATCCAGCTCGGCATCGCTCTGGCACGCCAGACTCGGGCTGATTTCCCGGCCGCGATATTTATCCAGCGCCGGCTGGTTCATGATGTCGCGGGTGATGCGGATCGCGTCGCGGAACTCCTGCCAGTCCTGTTCGCTGGACATATAGTTGAACAGAATTGCCGGATGCTCATGCGGGTCGCGTGATTTCAGGCGCACATGGCCGCGGCTGGGCGAACGCATGGAGCCGACGTGGCACTGGAAGCCGTGCTCTTTCACCGCATTCGAACCGTTGTAGTTAATCGCCACCGGCAGGAAGTGATACTGAATATTCGGCCACGCAAACGCCTCCCGGCTGCGAATAAACCCGCCCGCTTCAAACTGGTTGCTGGCGCCGATGCCGGTCCCGCCGAACAGCCATTCAGCGCCAATTTTCGGCTGATTCCACCATTGCAGCGCCGGATAGAGCGACACCGGCTCCTTGCACTCGTATTGCAAATACATCTCCAGGTGGTCCTGCAGGTTTTCACCGACGCCGGGCAGGGCGTGCACCAGCGGGATATCAAACTGGCGTAGCAGTTCGGGATCGCCGACGCCGGAACGTTGCAGAATCTGCGGCGAAGCGATGGCTCCCGCGCAGAGCAGCACTTCTTTACTGGCCGTTGCTTTTGACGGCGCGGTGCTATCGCCCTCCAGCCACTCCACGCCTACCGCGCGCTTACCGGCAAAAATAATATGGTCGGTCAGCGCATGGGTGCGAATCGTCAGGTTTGGGCGCGCGCGGGCCTGGTCAAGATAGCCGCGGGCGGTACTGGCCCGGCGTCCCTGCGGGGTCACGGTGCGATCCATCGGTCCGAATCCCTCCTGCTGGTAGCCATTGAGATCGTCGGTGCGCGGATAGCCGGCCTGGACACCGGCTTCCACCATGGCATGGAACAGCGGATTATTATTCTGCTTCGGCGTGGTGACGCTCACCGGGCCATCGCCGCCGTGGTAGTCGTTGGCGCCGATATCGCGGGTTTCCGCTTTGCGGTAGTAGGGCAGACAGTCAAGATAGCTCCACTGCTCAAGCCCCGGCGCGGTGGCCCAGTTGTCGAGGTCCATTGCATTACCGCGGATGTAGCACATGCCGTTAATCAGCGACGAGCCGCCGAGCCCCTTGCCGCGACCGCACTCCATGCGCCGGTTATTCATATGCGGTTCGGGTTCGGTCTCGTAGGCCCAGTTATAGCGTCGGCCCTGTAGCGGAAAAGCCAGCGCGGCGGGCATCTGGGTGCGGAAATCAAAACGATAATCCGGGCCGCCGGCTTCCAGCAGCAGGACGGTGGTATGAGGATCTTCCGTCAGTCGTGTCGCCAGTACGTTGCCGGCAGAGCCGGCACCAATAATGATGTAGTCAAATTGCAAAAATGACCTCCTGGTTAAAATATGGATTGAAACTGACCCATCTCAACCTGGATGGATTTCACCTGGGTGTAGCTCTGGAGCGTCATCACGCCGTTTTCGCGGCCGATACCGGAGTGCTTATAGCCGCCGACCGGCATCTCCGCCGGGGACTCTCCCCAGCTGTTGATCCAGCAGATCCCGGCCTCAAGCTGATGAATGATGCGGTGGGCGCGGTTTAAATTCGCCGTCACCACGCCGGCGGCAAGGCCGTATTCGGTGGCGTTGGCGCGGCGAATCACTTCTGCCTCATCGTCATAGGTCAGAATCGACATCACCGGGCCAAAGATCTCTTCGCGTACGATGGTCATATCATCGCGGCAGTCGCTAAATACCGTGGGGGCGACCCACGCGCCGCTGGCGAAGTCATTGCCTTGCAGCACACCGCCGCCGCACAGCAGACGCGCCCCTTCCTGCTTACCGCTGGCGATATAGCGCAGGACATTTTCGCGATGCGGGAAGCTCACCAGCGGACCGAAGTTGGTTGTTTCCTCAAACGGGTCGCCGGGACGAATCCGCGCCACGCGGGTGAGAATTTTTTCCTCGAACGCCGCTTTAGCCCGCGTCGGAATAAACACCCGGGTACCGTTGGTGCAGACCTGGCCGGAGCTGTAGAAGTTGGCCATCATCGCGATATCGGCGGCGAGGTCGAGATCGGCATCGTCGCAGACAATCAGCGGCGACTTGCCCCCCAGCTCCATGGTCACCTCTTTCAGCGATGAGGCGGCGGAGTTGGCCATCACTTTTTTGCCGCTGGCGACGCCGCCGGTAAAGGAGATTTTGGCAATGTCCGGATGTTCGGTCAGGTACTGCCCGGTTTCGGCGCCGATGCCCGGCAGGACGTTAAATACGCCGTCCGGCAGGCCGGCTTCGCGGTAGATTTCCGCCAGCTTCAGGGCGGTGAGCGGGGTGACTTCACTCGGTTTAAAAATCATGGCGTTACCGGCGGCCAGCGCCGGAGCGGATTTCCACAGCGCGATCTGAATCGGGTAGTTCCAGGCGCCGATCCCGGCCACGACACCGAGCGGCTCGCGGCGGGTATAGATGAATGAACTATCGCGCAGCGGGATCTGACTGCCTTCGAGCGCCGGGATCAGTCCGGCGTAATACTCCAGCACATCGGCGCCGGTGACGATATCGACATGGGCGGTTTCGCTCAGCGGTTTACCGGTATCCAGCGTCTCCAGCCGCGCCAGTTCGTCGTTACGCTCGCGCAGAATATCCACCGCTTTGCGCAGGATACGCGAACGTGCCATGGCGCTCATCGCCGCCCAGATTTTTTGCCCTTGTTGGGCGCTCTTTACCGCCCGGTCGATATCGTCGCGACCCGCGGCCTGGACTGTCGCCAGTACTTCCCCGTTGGCAGGGTTGAGGGTCTCGAAGGTTTTCCCGCTGGTGGCAGGGACGTAACCACCGTGGATATAAAGCTGCTGTTCGGCCATTCGGGACATGGTTTCCTCCATTATTGAGACGTCGGTGGCAGATACTGGCTGATGAAATGGTCGGCGAGCGTTTCGGCGCGGGCTTTATCGAGCGGTTTACCGCTCAGCGCCGCGCGTAGCCACAGTCCGTCGATTAAGGCGGCGAGACCATAACCGGCCTCCTGCGCCTGCTGGCGCGGCAGCTCGCGCTGAAATTCATAGACGATGTTCGACAGCAGACGTCGGCTGCAGACCTGCTGCAGACGGTAGAGCATCGGTTGATGCATGCTGCTGGCCCAGAAGGCGAGCCAGGCTTTCATCGCCGCGCTGCTTATCTGGCTGTCGTCGAAATTACCCGCCACGATGGCCCGCAGCCGCCGTTCGGCGCTGGCGCCCGGCAGCGCGTGCAAACGGCTCAGTACCGCCAGCCGGAGCTGGCCGGTGATGTCGCGCATCGTTGCTTCCAGCAGACCGTTCTTATCCTTGAAATAGTGACTAATGATGCCGGTCGATACGCCCGCCCGTCGGGCAATTTGCGCGATAGTGGCATCGTGCATTCCCACCGCGTTTATCGCCTCGAGGGTGGCGTCAATAAGCTGCCGCTGGCGTATCGGTTGCATCCCCAGTTTGGGCATTTCCTTGGTTCCATTCATCAGATTTGTTTATCTATTAAAGCGGTTTTTGATTGGACGTTCAATATAAAATGTGTCTTAATTGTTGCGGTTTTGGATTTTAATAGTTACAAAAACAGTGAGGATACTGGATGACAGACCTTTCGCCGAGCAGAGAAAAGGACAAAATCAATCCGGTGGTTTTTTATACTTCCGCCGGACTGATTTTGTTGTTTTCCCTGATGACTATCTTCTTCAGCGATTTTTCCGCGGCCTGGATTGGCCGTACCCTGAGCTGGGTTTCAACGACTTTTGGCTGGTACTATTTGCTGGCGGCCACGCTGTATATCGTGTTTGTGGTCTGCATTGCGTGCTCGCGCTTCGGTTCGGTGAAGCTCGGGCCTGAGCACTCCAAACCGGAGTTCAGCATGCTGAGCTGGGCGGCGATGCTGTTTGCCGCCGGTATCGGTATCGACCTGATGTTCTTCTCGGTCGCCGAACCGGTCACCCAGTATATGCAGCCGCCGGAAGGGGCCGGGCAGACCATGGAGGCCGCGCGTCAGTCGATGGTCTGGACCTTGTTCCACTACGGGCTGACCGGCTGGTCGATGTATGCTCTGATGGGTATGGCGCTAGGATACTTTAGCTATCGTTATAATTTGCCGCTCACCATACGCTCCGCCCTCTATCCCATTTTCGGTAAAAAAATCGATGGTCCCATCGGCCATAGCGTGGATATTGCGGCGGTGGTCGGGACCATTTTTGGGATTGCCACGACGCTGGGGATCGGGGTCGTACAGCTTAATTATGGTCTGAACGTGCTGTTTGATATTCCGGATTCGCTGGGGGCGAAAGCGGCGTTGATTGTCCTGTCGGTGATAATCGCCACGATTTCGGTGACCTCCGGGGTCGATAAAGGGATTCGTATTCTCTCCGAACTGAACGTGGTGCTGGCGCTGGGGCTGATTCTGTTCATCTTGTTTATGGGCGATACCGAGTTTCTGATGAACGCGCTGGTGCTGAACGTTGGCGACTACGTGAACCGCTTTATGGGCATGACCCTCAACAGCTTCGCTTTCGATCGCCCGGTCGAGTGGATGAACAACTGGACGCTGTTTTTCTGGGCCTGGTGGGTTGCCTGGTCACCGTTTGTGGGGCTGTTCCTGGCGCGTATCTCGCGCGGGCGCACCATTCGTCAGTTTGTGCTGGGGACGCTGATTATTCCGTTTACCTTCACCTTACTCTGGCTGTCGGTCTTCGGTAACAGCGCGCTGTACGAAATTATTCACGGCAATGTCGCCTTTGCCGAAGAGGCGATGGCTCATCCGGAGCGCGGCTTCTATAACCTGCTGGCCCAGTACCCGGCCTTTACCTTCAGCGCCTCGGTCGCCACCATCACCGGGCTGCTGTTCTATGTGACTTCCGCTGACTCAGGGGCGCTGGTGCTGGGGAACTTCACCTCGAAACTCAAAGATATCAACAGCGATGCGCCGAACTGGCTGCGTATCTTCTGGTCGGTTGCTATCGGTCTGCTGACCATCGGAATGCTGATGACCAACGGGATTTCGGCGCTGCAGAACACCACGGTGATCATGGGGCTGCCGTTTAGTTTCGTGATCTTCTTTGTGATGGCGGGGTTGTATAAATCATTGAAGGTCGAAGATTATCGCCGCGAGAGCGCCAGTCGCGATACCGCCCCGCGTCCGCTCGGCGTGCAGGATCGACTGAGCTGGAAGAAACGCCTGTCGCGGTTGATGAACTATCCGGGAACCCGCTATACGCGTCAGATGATGGAGACGGTGTGCTACCCGGCGATGGAGGAGGTGGCGCAGGAGCTTAAATTGCGCGGCGCCTATGTGGATCTGAAAAGTTTACCGCCGGAGGAGGGGGATAATCTGGGCCATCTCGACCTGCTGGTGCATATGGGCGATGAACAGAATTTTGTCTATCAGATCTGGCCGCAGCAGTATTCGATTCCGGGCTTCACCTACCGGGCGCGCAGCGGTAAATCGACCTACTATCGTCTGGAGACTTTCCTGCTGGAGGGCAGCCAGGGCAACGACCTGATGGACTACAGCAAGGAGCAGGTGATCACCGATATTCTCGATCAGTACGAGCGTCACCTGAACTTTATCCATCTGCACCGGGAAGCGCCGGGGAACAGCGTGATGTTTCCCGGGATGTAGGCGGCGGACGGTGGAGTAAGGAAAAAGGCGCCCTGTGGGCGCCTTTTTTCGAGCGAATGTCGCGATATGCGCGGCTTACCAGCAGATAAATCCGCCATCAACGACCAAATCAACGCCGGTACAAAATGAGGCGGCGTCGCTGGCGAGAAACAGAGCCGGCCCCGCCATCTCTTCAACTTTTGCCATGCGCTGAATGGGCGTCTGGTTTTCAAATTCGCGAGTCTGATGGACCATTTCAGGACGGGTATTCATCGGCGTCGCGGTGTAACCCGGGCTCATTGAGTTGACGCGAATCCCTTTGCCGACCCACTCCATGGCAAGGCTTTTAGAGAGATGAATCACGCCGGCTTTGGCGCTGTTATAATGCGCCTGTTCTAGCCCGCGGTTAACGATAATTCCCGACATCGAGGCAATATTAATAATCGAGCCGCCGCCGGATTCCAGCATCAGTTCCGCTTCCGCTTTACAGGAGTTCCAGACGCCGGTGAGATTGATATCAATAACCCGCTGCCACTGTTCCGTCTCCATCTCCAGCGCCGGGTTGGCGTTGGCGATACCGGCGGCATTGACGGCGATATCGAGACGGCCGAAGCGACTTTTGGCCAGCGCGACGCCAGCGCGAAGATCGCTTAGCTGGCGCACATCCCCGGTATAAAAGCAGGCTTCGCCGCCTATCGCTTCAATATGACGCACGGTTTCGGCAAGTCCCCCGTCTTCGCGCAAATCGAAACCGACGACGCGCGCGCCCGCGCTGGCGAGCCCGTAAGCAATCATCTGGCCAATACCACTGCCCGCGCCGGTGACAAAGGCAACGCGGTCCTGCAGGTTAAACAACTGTTGAGCAAAATCTTTTGCGATCATAGTGATTACTCTTCTGGTCAAAACCCTGGCGGGTATTAAGACATGATTAAGCCGCCGTCGATGTTAATCGTCTGCCCGGTGAGATAGCGCGCATCGTCAGAGGCGAGAAAGGCCACCAGTCCGGCAACATCCTCCGGTTTCCCCGCCCGTTTCATCGGTATACCTTCTACCCATTCCGCCATCAGCTCGCCTTTGCCATAGCGCTTTTGTTCATTGCTGAGAATTTCGCCCCACACCCGGTCGTTGTAGTCCCACATTTCACTTTCGATAATTCCGGGGCAGAAGGCGTTGACGGTGATGTTCCACGGTGCCAGCTCATGAGCCAGGCTTTGCGTAATGCCGATAACGCCCATTTTGCTGGCGGCGTAATGCGGGGTGTAGATAAAGCCCTGGCGCCCCTGACCGGACGAGGTATTGATTAAACTGCCGTAGTTCTGTTTGACCATGTATTTGGCCGCTTCGCGACAGCACAGCCAGACGCCGGTTGTATTCACGGCCAGCACTTTTTCGAAATCGGCTTTTGGCATACGATCGAAATAATCGATGGTGATCACTCCGGCGTTTTGAATAGAGACATCAATGGTGCCGAAGCGGGCTGCGGCCTGTTCGTACAGGGACTGAACCTGGGCTTCATCGGTGACATCAATCTCCAGCGACAGAATATCGGCCTGATAACGTTGGCGTAAGGTTTCTGCGGTTTCATGGACGCGCGGTGCATTAGAGACCATCACCAGCCTGGCGCCATCGCGTGCAAAGCGTTCGGCGATGCCGGCGCCAATACCACGGCAGGCTCCGGTAATGACGATGGTTTTATTGTGAAAATTTCTGTGCATACTTTTTTCCCTTTAGCGAAGCCGGGCGGTTACGCCCGGCGGAAGAATCGGTGCTATGCGTGAATTAACTGGATGCCGCGCCGCTGGGGTGAACCGTCGCCAGCTTTTCTTCGTGGCGGCGCATGAGAATGACCTTGTTCTGTAGCTTCTGCTGGAACTGATCGACGACGACGGCGGTGACGATGACCACGCCTTTAATCACCATCTGCCAGAAATCACTGACCCCCATCATCACCATTCCGTCGGCGAGGAAGACGATCACGAAGGCGCCAATAATCGACCCGGTCACCCGGCCGCGACCGCCCGCCAGCGCGGTCCCGCCGAGAACGGTGGCACCGATCGCATCCATTTCGAACATGTTGCCGGTCATCGGGTGCGCGGTTTGCAGCTGTGAGGCGACAATCAGCCCGACGAACGCGGCGCAGAGTCCGGAGAAGGCATAAACAAAGATTTTGGCCTTAACAATCGGGACGCCGGCCAGACGGGCCGCGGACTCATTGCCTCCAATGGCGTAGATATAGCGGCCCAGCGGGGTTTTCGTGGTCAGCCAGTAGCCCAGCAGCAGAAAAGCGATCATCAACCAGATCGGCAGATAAATTCCCAGGACGGTACCGGAGCCGAGAGTGGAGAAACCGGTATTGCCCAGCGCTTCCATGCCGTTGAGATTGGGGTAAGTGCTACCGTCGTTAAACAGCAGGGCAGAACCGCGGGCGACGTACATCATTCCCAGGGTACAAATAAAGGGCGCCACGCCAAAGCGGGTGATCACGGCGCCGTTAACCAGCCCCACCAACACGCCAAAGATAGCCACGCACAAGATGACTTCCGGTACGTTGAAGAAGATGACGCTACCGTTCCATAGCGGCAGCCCGTTGGTCAGCAGGGCGCCGGCCACCATGCCGCAAATCCCGGCCACGGCGCCGACTGAAAGGTCGATTCCCCCGGTCAGAATGACCAGCGTCATCCCGATAGCCAGCAGGCCGGTAATGGCCACATGCTGGGTCATGATCAGCAGATTCGACGTCGTCAGGAAATTCGGTACCATCACGCTGAAAAACGCAACAACCAGCAGCAGAGCGATAAACGTTCTGGCCTTCAGCAGGTACATATAGATCATATATTTCTGGTTCATGATGGGTTCCAGCCTGATTAATCTTGAGGTGTTGAAGCCGCGATTAATTTTTCGCGGGTGACCGCATGACGCGGTAAATCAGCGGTAATACGGCCATCGGCCATCACCAAAATACGATCTGCCAGAGCCATCACTTCATCCAGCTCTGACGAGGAGAACATCACGGCCAGCCCCTGTTGCGCCATTTTGCCAATCAGGTGATAAACGTCCGTTTTGGCGCCCACGTCGATGCCGCGCGTGGGTTCATCCAGAAAAACGACCTGCGGCTGCGTCATTAACGCTTTCCCCAGCACCACTTTTTGTTGGTTGCCGCCGCTCAGAGAGGTGATGGGGAGCTCGGGATCGCTCACTTTGATGGCAAGCTGCTGAATCATCTCTTTAACGCTGGCATGCTCTTTATGCGGATTCAGCCATTGCCAGGCGCGGCGAAACCCCTGAAGACTGAAATCGGAGAGCGTCATATTGGATTGAATGGACATCATCTGCACCACGCCTTCGCCCTGTCTGTCTTCCGGTACCAGCGCCAGCCCTTTTTTGAGTCTGGCCTGAAAAGGGGCCCTGCCGATGTTTTCACCGTTGAGATGGATGCTGCCATTCTGGCACGGCATCAGGCCGACCAGTCCTTTAAATAGCTCGGTACGCCCGGCGCCCAGCAGGCCGTAAATGCCGATGACTTCCCCTTTACATAAGGTAAAGGTGACATCATTAAGTTTGTAACCGCCGCTATGGTGCAGCGCGGTCAGACCGTCCACCGCCAGCACCGCTTCGCCTTTGGGGGCCGGTTGATAGTCGAAATGCTTTTTCTTATCGCCGACCATCTGTTCAATGATCCACGGGATGCTGGCATCGCTGACGGTCCGTTCGCTGATAAAACGGCCATCGCGGAAAATGGTAATGTGGTCGCCAATTTCCATCAGTTCTTCCAGACGATGGGAGATATAGATGATGGTGACGCCGCGCCGTTTAAGCTGCCCGATAACATTGAACAGGACTTTGACTTCAGACTGGCTGAGGGCGGAGGTGGGCTCATCCATAATCAATACGCGCGTATCTTTGGACAGGGCGCGCGCAATTTCGACCAGCTGCTGGTGGCCAATACCCAGTTCCCCGAGCGGAGTGTAGGGATCAACATCAAGCTCCAGTCGTTCCAGCAGTGATTTAGCCAGTTCGTATTGGTATTTTTCGTTGATCCTTCCTTTCTGGAAAAACTCATTAGCCATGAAAATATTATCCATGACATTCATATTCGGGAATAAATTCAGCTCCTGGAAAATAATGCTGATACCCTGTTTTTCAGCCTGGTGAGTCGAATTTAATGAAACGGGAGAACCCTCGAGAATAATTTGTCCGGAGGAAGGCGTTTCGACACCGGCAAGCATTTTCATCATGGTGGATTTGCCCGCACCATTTTCTCCGATCAGAACGTTGACTTTATTTCGATAAACCCGGTAGTCGACGTTATCTAAGGCGATAACGCCTGGGTAAACGCGAGATAATCCGCGGGTTTCGATAATAACTTCAGCTTCGACTGGTTGGGGAGTGACGATTTCTTGCGCTGACATCTTATTGTCCTCCGGGGTGAACAATTTTCGCTGGTGTAATATCAGGGAATGTTTGCGGTATATCCCAGGCGGAAAATACGCCATAGACCTCAACCGTTTCGCCGGATTTTAGCTGTGCGCCGTTAATCATTTTTACGGCCTGTTCATTAATGGCCCGGCCATATTCGCCAAACAGGACCTGATCGTTAAAGTCGGCATAGCTGGCACCGTTATAGCCATCGCGCAGCTGGGTCCCACGCAGCGTCGGCCCCGTTTGCACGACGATAGCGCGGCCATTTTGATCCTGAACGGTCATTTTTCCGCTGCGTGACGTGGCGTCAAGCTTGATGACCTTACCTTCAACCTTGACGAAGAAAATGCACGGATTTTCTTCCTGAGCGCGATAACCCAATGTTTTACAAGCGCTGTCGAAATCTTTGGCCGCATGTAGCGCGGTCATTAACGCTTCCGCGGGGCGAGCCTGTGCGACTACCTGCGGTACAATTTTCTCCTGCCACGTCCGATCGATATGCGCCATGTGCGGATTGGGCGGGGATTTAAGATCGGCCAGCTCTTGCTGAGAGACAATGCGGCAACCTCCCAGTGCTACGATGGCCAATGCCAGCCAGGTTTTTTTATACATGAGACTCTCCTGTGCGCCCCGCAAGGGGCGCAACAACCCGAACTCAGGACTTGATATTGAAGTCCTGAACTTTGTCTGCGTTATCTTTAGTGATCAGGATGCCGCGGAACATGACGCGCTGTTTCGCCGGTTTCACCCCTTTTTGCAGGAAGTTATCGAGGTCGGTGACCCCTTGAGCGGCGATGGACTGGGCCTGCAGCATCACGGTGGCCTGCAGGGTTCCCGCTTTAACCGCATCACGCTCGTCATTGCTGCCGTCGATGCCGACAACCACGACGTCCGTACGGTTCGCGGCTTTTAGCGCGGCGATAGCGCCCAGAGCGACGGGGCCGTTACCGCAAATCACCCCTTTAACGTCCGGATGAGCCTGCAGGATGCTGTCCATAATGCGTTTGCCGTCGATTAACGTTCCTTTGGCATCCTGTCTGGCGACGCTGACCATGTCAGGATACTGGTCGATAACCTGATGGAAAGATTTGGAGCGGGTCACGCAGTTATTATCGGCAAGATTACAGGTGAGCTCGGCGTATTTTCCTTTCTCCGCCATTTTCTCAACAAATACGTTGGCGACTTCCGAACCCGCCTGGAAGTTATTGTGCGTGATTTGCTCAAGCGCCACATCATCGACAGGAATTTCCCTGTTGATTAATACCACGGGAATGCCTGCTTTTTTGGCTTTTTCAATGGCGGCGACGCTGGCGGTTGAGTCGGCGTTATCGAGAATAATACCCTGAACTTTTTTACCAATAGCGGTATCAATAAGTTCGTTCTGTTTTTTGACATCTTCGCCATGTGACAGAACCGTCGTTTTATATCCCAGCTGTTTGGCTTTTTCACTGGCGCCTTTGGCTTCCGAGGCGTAATACGGATTATCCAGCGAGTTGACCATAATCATAATGGTGCCTTTTTCTACCGCCTGAGCAGAAAATGAAAAAGCGGTCAGGGTTGCAGCAGTTAACAGCGTTAAACGTAATTTCATGACAATGTTCTCTCTATGTTGTTATTGTCGGGTACGGTGAAACAACGCAAGGCCTGAAAATCAGTTGTATGGTCCGGGGCTCTCCTTATGTTGATGATTCAGGTTCGTCGCGCAGCAGGATCCCTGGTGGGGCGTCAGGCGGACGGGGCCGGTTTCCATAATGTTCTGTCCACCGCATGGCGCCATTCCTGCCATCTTTTCTGTAAACGCAGATGGCGCGCCATATCGGGGCGAAATTCGCTGTGTTCGGTTAAGAACGCGCTTAAATCAGTCAGCGTACCGGGATGAATCGCTTTGCGGGCCAGCAGGGCCGCGCCAATCGCCGACAGTTCAGGGACATCGCTGCGCATCACCGGGCAACCCAGCAGATCGGCCTGGTATTGCATCAGCCAGTCATTTTTTGTCGGCCCGCCATCGACCATCAGCGCCGCCAGGTGAAAGTCGTCATGCTGGCGCATGGTAAGCACCACATCAGCAATCTGGTAAGTGATGGATTCCAGCGCGGCGCGAATCAGGTGGGCGCGCTTGACGCCGCGGCTGAGCCCGCAGATAACCCCGCGCGCGCTGTCGTCCCACCAGGGGGCGCCAAGACCGGTTAGCGCGGGGACAAAATAGACGCCCAGCGTGGAATCGACGGAGGCCGGCAGGGTATTGAGCTCGTGGGCCAGTTCGTGCGCGGAGAGCTCGCTTAATCCCGTGCTATCGGCCATCCAGGCCACCGCATCGCCGGTATGGGGGATATTGCCTTCCAGACCATAAATGATGCTGTCGCCATCGTGCCAGGCGATGGTGGTGGCCAGTGCGGCAATATCGCATTGAGCTGACTTCACCGGCGCCATGACCGACGATCCCGTGCCATAAGTGGCCTTAACGCAGCCCAGTTCACCGAGCGCGTGACCAAACAACGCGGCATGTGAATCGCCGACCATCGCCATCACCGGGATGCCGTCAGGAATGGCGGCCAGCCCTCGGGTATAACCGAATAACCCGCTGGAGGGTTTAATCTCAGGCAGCGCGGCGCGAGGGATCTGGAACAGCGCCAGCATTTCGTCATCCCATTGACCGGTATGTAAATTGAGTAACTGTGTCCGCGCGGCGTTGGAATAGTCGCAGCTGAATGCTGCGCCTTGCGTCAGGTTCCACAGCAGCCAGCTATCGATGGTACCGAGGCAAATCTCACCGCGTTCAGCCATCTCCCGGCCTTCCGGCAGCGACTCCAGCAGCCAGCGCATTTTTGAGGCGGAAAACAGCGGGGCAATCGGCAGTCCGGTGGTGGATTTAATCCGGGATTCTTTGCGATCGCGGCGCAGCGCTTCACAGAACCCCGCGCTGCGGGTACATTGCCAGGTGATGGCGGCGTTAATCGGTTTGCCGCTCTGGCGGTACCAGCCGATGGCGGTTTCACGTTGGTTGCTGATGGCTAATGCCGCCACGTTTTCTGCGCCAACGTGGTCGATAGCATTGGCTATTACCGCCAGCGAGGCCTCGACTAACGCCTCTCCGGATTGTTCTACCCAGCCATCGCGCGGTGTCTGGATAGCTAACGGTTGAGAAAACTTCACAATAACGTTGCCACGGCCGTCAAGTACCACCGCTTTGGCGTTGGTGGTACCTTCATCGAGCGCAATGATGAACTCTTTCTGTGTTGCCAGCATTAGATAGTCTCCTGAGTCACACGTCGTCCTGGCGCGAAGGGAAGGGCGAGCATTCCTCGTTATCGCATTGCTGCTTAGCAGGCCATGATGTGACATTTCGTTATCACTTTTTTAATCACTGAATATATATTCGATAGTGATTATTTATTTAATACCTTAGCCAGAAAGTTTCTCTGGGGCCAGAGGGAAAGTTATCAATTGTGCTGGCAATCACACTTATCTGGATCGTGAAATGTGCAGGGGATGCTGAGTGGGTACCGCGCTTAAACTATTTATTAAATTGAAATATAAGCATTTATTTGATGTGCCTTTGCGTCTTCCAGGAGGGCGCAAAGGCATGAGAAAAGATGTTTTAGCGGCGGATCAGGCGGTGACGAGCAGCCTGGCGGTCGGATAATCGGTGATTAAAACGTCAATATAACCGCCGGAGAGGGCGCCCTTGATGGCGGCGACTTTATCGCTACCGCCGGCCAGCGCGACGACATTGGGGCATTTTTTGACTTTCTCCAGCGCCATGCCGATAACAGGATCTTCATCATCACGTAACACCGCCTGCCCGTTTTTATCGTAATAGTGCAGACAAATATCCCCGACGGCACCGCGCTCCGCCAGCACCTGCAGCATATCTTCGTGGTAATAGTTGCCTGATGTTTTGAGCAGCTGCGAAGGTTCAAGAATACCAATCCCGACGATAGCGATATCGACTTCATCAAAACGTGAAATCACATCGGCTACATCCTGGCTGGCAATCAGCCGGTTTTTCTCTTCCACCGAGCCTTCAATACTTTGCGAAGGCAGCAGCCAGGCTTCACAGTTTAGCCGTTGCGCCAGAGTCTGAGTGAGGATCGTTGCCTGCACATTGCCGTTAGGACCCACTCCGCCCAGCAGTTGAATCACGCCGCTGGCTTTCAGGTTCTGCGCGTGAACCTCGTCAACCATAGCCCGAATGGTCGAGCTCCAGGAGGAGACGCCAATCAGATCTTTTGGCCGTAGCCGCGTTTCAAGATAGTGGGCCGCGGCCGAACCGATGGCTCGTTTAAGGGTATGGTCGCTGGCATCCTCTTCGGTGTCCACCACGATGGCCTGCTTTATGCCGTAGCGATCCTCAATGCCTTTTTCGAGATTCAGGAAAATATTCGAGGGCTGCACGACGCTAATTTTGACCACCCCTTCTTTCTGGCAGCGGGTGATGGCGCGGGAGACAAATGACTGAGAAAGCGAGAGAAGTTGAGCAATGTCGGACTGCTTGCGTCCTTCAAGGTAGTAAAGAGTGGCAATCTTAACTAATAGCCGTTGTTCATCCTGCTTAGCCATATATATCCCCGAAAATCATTAACGTGCAGCCATTATGTTAGAGCCTGTAATCATACGCGAAAAAAAAAGACATTTAAGTGTGATGAGACTCTAACTTTTATCAATCCTCTAAAACAGCTATGGACAAAAACAGAACAGTGGTTGCATAATTGAATAAAGAATCATGTGTGAATATATATTCATGATGATTTCAGGTCAACTGAAAAATTATCCAGGCGCAGGTATGCCTGATGGTGAGGAGGCAGAATGTTCCTGAGTCTGGTGCAGCGGCGAAAGCGCTGTGATGCGCTGCCAGGGGATATCTGGTTTTTTTTAGTCCCTTACGGAATAAATATTCCAAGTTGAAATTAAATTCAGAGGTATTAAATGAATCCCTATAACTACGATGTTCAGGCACTTGAGCGTCAGGCTCGTGCGGTACGCCGCCACATTATCAGATTGAACGCCAACAGCCCTGCCGGCGGTCATACCGGCGCCGACCTGTCGCAGGTGGAGCTCTTAACCGCGCTGTATTTTCGTATTTTGAACGTTGCAGCGGACCGCATTGCCGATGAAGGGCGTGACATCTATATCCAGTCGAAAGGTCATGCGGTGGGCTGCTACTACTGCGTGCTGGCCGAGGCGGGATTCTTCCCGGTCGACTGGCTGAGCACCTATCAGCATGCCAACTCCCACCTTCCCGGTCATCCGGTTCGCCAGAAGACGCCGGGCATCGAGCTGAATACCGGGGCTTTAGGGCACGGTTTGCCCGTGGCGGTAGGACTGGCGTTGGCAGCGAAAAAGAGCCACAGCGCCCGCCGCGTCTTCCTCATCACCGGCGATGGTGAACTGGCTGAGGGGAGTAACTGGGAGGCCGCGCTGGCCGCCGCACATTACGGTCTTGATAATCTGATCATTATTAATGACAAAAATAACCTGCAGCTGGCCGGACCAACCCGCGAAATTATGAATACCGATCCGCTTGCCGAAAAATGGCAGGCCTTTGGTATGACCGTGACCGAATGTCAGGGCAATAATATGGCCTCGGTTGTCGCGACGCTTGAAGGATTAAAGCAGGAAGGGAAACCCAACGTCGTTATTGCGAATACCACGAAAGGCGCCGGCATCTCCTTTATCCAGGGGCGTCCGGAATGGCACCACCGGGTGCCGAAAGGTGAGGAGATTGCGCTGGCACTGGAGGAACTGAAAGATGAGTAATGCAGAACACCTGGCAAACGTGATGGTTCAGGCGTTTATCGATGCCGTAGAAAATGGAGTTGATCTGGTGCCTGTTGTCGCCGACTCAACATCAACCGCAAAAATCGCGCCATTTATTAAACATTTCCCTGACCGGCTGGTTAACGTCGGTATTGCCGAGCAAAGCATGGTCGGTATGGCGGCCGGTCTGGCGCTGGGGGGGAAAGTGGCGGTGACCTGCAATGCCGCGCCATTTTTGATTTCCCGCGCCAATGAACAGATCAAAGTCGATGTCTGTTACAACAACACCAACGTCAAATTATTTGGTCTGAATGCGGGAGCCAGCTATGGCCCGTTGGCGAGTACGCACCACGCTATTGATGACCTTGCGGTGATGCGTGGATTCGGCAACATTGAGATTTACGCGCCGTCATCGCCACGGGAATGTCGGCAGATAATCGACTACGCCCTTCATCATCAGGGGCCGGTTTACATCCGTCTCGACGGTAAAGCGCTGCCGGAGCTGTATGCTGAAAACTATCGTTTTGCTCCCGGCGCCGTAAACACGTTGCGTGAAGGCCACGATCTGGCGCTGGTCGCTACCGGTTCGACGGTGCATGAAATTGTCGAGGCCGCCCAAACGCTGGCAGAGTCAGGGATTCAGGCGCAGGTGGTTAGCGTACCTTCGATTCGCCCTTGTGACACCTCAGCGTTACTGGCCGCGCTGAAGGGATGCAACGCGGTGATTACGGTTGAAGAGCATAATGTGAACGGTGGTCTGGGAAGCCTGGTAGCAGAGGTTATGGCGGAGGCAGGTATCGGTATTCCGCTGAAACGGCTGGGTATTCCTGATGGTGAATATGCGGCGGCGGCGGATCGTGGCTGGATGCGTCAGCACCACGGTTTTGATGCCCAGGCTATTATCGCTCTCGCCAAAACGATGTGTTGAGTCAGTATGACGTTTCCCCCGTGCGGCCCTGACCGCGCGGGTTCTTCCTTTACTGCCGGTGTTGCGTTTGGCAAAGCGTGATGACGTAGGGCTCATCCACCATCCAATGCACCTGGAACACCTGCCGCGCAGTCCACAAAGTGATGACCTCGCCCTGAATGTCAGTTATCCGAAAGTGCATAAACCCTGTTCCTGCCTGCTGCGCGAGAGGCAGGGCCTTAAACCCACTCTCTTTGGCCGAAAAAGCCAGGGTCAGAGCCAGTTCGAAGGGCAGTCCGCTCGCCTTCAGCACCCCGCGTTCCGCCGGGCTGATAATACTGCTTTCCAGCTCCTCCGCCAGCGCGAGGGTGAGCACGTTTTCGATGTCGATACCGACCGGTCGGGCGGCGACGACGGCCAGCGCGCGGGTGTCGCAGTGGCTGATGCTGCCAGACCACGGGGCAGGCCACAGCGGCTGCCGCTGGTCACCTGTTCCGGGAACGCCTTTCACGCCCACTGCTTTCAGGGCGCAGGCCGCCGCGATACGCCCGGCAAGATGTTCCATCTGCCGTTTCCGGCCGCAATGTTCGATCTGCGGGTGGTGGGAGAGCCACAGGATATCGTGAGGCGCAAAGGTGGCCGGGTCGAAATCAATCTGATGCAGCCGATGTCCGGCAAAAAGAAAAGTGGAGTGTGTCGTTTGCATAGTGTCATCCTACGTCAGGATGCAGGTGAGGGGATAGCCTGGCGGTTGCCCCGTCAGAAGGCCAAAAAGCCAGGCCGCCCTCCGGGGGGAGAACGGCCTGGTCTTCAGGCGCGTAATCAGAACTGCGTGTTGACGCTCATGTACCAGGTCCGGCCCGATTCGTTATAGGTTTCGGCGCCCGCGCCGTACATATAACCGGTATCGCCGCCGGTGGTCTGGGCATTACCCGCGCGCCAGTGGCGCTTGTCGAAGACGTTATCCACGCCGCCGGTCAGACTGACGTATTTGGTGACGTCCCAGGTCGCGCTCAGACCGAGGATGCTGTACGGGCTCACCTCGTTCTTCTCGCTGCCGGTGACCGGCTGACCTTTGTAGTTATACTTCTTCGGTTCCTGCTTGCCGTACCAGGTGAAGGTCGACTGCACCGAAACATCCTGGTATATCTGCCAGCTCAGCGTTGAGTTCAGCGTATATTCCGGAATAATCGACAGACGGTCGCCGGTCTCTTTGTTCTTACTCTGCAGCATGTAGGTGATATTGTTGGTCCAGTTAACGGTTTCGCTAACCGGGACGTTCAATGTTCCTTCCAGGCCTTCTACTACCGCTTTCGGTACGTTTTCCCACTGGTAAATATCGGTTTTCACTTTACTCGTACCGGTCTGGGAGATCGGTGCATAGCCAGCTTCAATCTTGTTGCGGTAGTCGTTACGGAACCAGGTCACGCCGGCCAGCCAGCCGTCGCGTTTAAACTCAAGGCCGATCTCTTTGTTGATGCTGGTTTCCGCTTTCAGGTCTTCGTTACCCATCATATAGCAACCGGTGCCGGTTATGCTGGCATAACAGCCCTGGCCTTTACTGTACAGAATGTAGTTCGGGTTGGTCTGGTACAGGCTCGGCGCTTTATAGGCGCGGCCGATGCCCATCTTCAGGGTGAAGTCATCCCCGAGCCCCTGAGACAGGTTAAGCGACGGGCTCCAGTTGTTCCCCACAATGCTGTGGTGGTCAAAGCGCAGCGCCGGGGTCAGCATGGTGGAGTCGGTCAGCTCGATGTTGTCTTCAGCAAACAGCGAGAAGATCTCCGCCTGAGAATACGGGCTGCGACCGGTGCTTGTAAAACCCGGAATGTCGCCGCCCATAAAGGTCTGGGTGTTGGAGGCCAGATCCTTCATCCGCTGCTGGTTCCATTCGGTACCCAGCGTCAGGTTCTGATTGACCCACAGGTCGAACGGAACGCTGACTTCACTGTGCAGCATCACGTCGGACAGGTCGATATCAGAGAATTGATCGCTGCTGAAAATCCCTTCCGTGCCCCCGGCCAGGCCTTCGCCTTTACGCGAGTTGCGGGTGTGCTCGTACTGCGCCCAGTTGCTGGTGGTGATGCCGTTATCCCAGCCGCCGTTCCAGGTCACCGAGTAGGTCTGGCGATAGAGACGGTTGGTCTCTTTGCCGTAATTTTTTTTCACCAGATCGTTGGTGTTGGTGTTCTGCGTATCCCCGGCGTACAGGTTGCCCTGGCGGCTGTAGCCCGCCTCAAACTCCAGCGAGTTCATCGGTGCAAAATCCCAGCGTACGACGCCGTTGATATTTTTGTTCTCCACCCCTTCACGGCCGGCCGGTAGCGTATCGGCGTAAATACCGGTACGTTCTGACTGATGGCCCTGGTTGATATCCCAGGCATCGGCCTGGGTTTTATCGAGGTTGCCTAACAGGCGGAAACTGAAGTCGCCGCCCAGCGGGCCGTTCAGGCTGAAGTTGGTGCGTTTGGTGGAGCCTTCATCTTTGTGCTCCGGGGCGTTCATGTAGGTGTTCCATGAACCGTGCCACTCGTTATCACCTTTTTTGGTGATGATATTGACCACGCCGCCCGCGGCGCCGTTGCCGTAGCGTACCGCCGCCGGTCCACGAATGACTTCAATGCGCTCAATCAGCTCCGGTGGGACCCAGTTGGTATCGCCGCGGGTATCGCGCTCGCCGCGCCAGCCCAGGCGGATGGAGTTACGGCTGGTGACCGGTTTGCCATCAATCAGGATCAGGGTATTTTCCGGGCCCATGCCGCGGATATCAATCTGGCGGTTGTTACCGCGCTGGCCGCTGGTAGAGTTGCCGGTCAGGTTAACGCCCGGCATGGTGCGGATAATTTCGGAGACATCGCGAGCGGGGGGACGTTTACGAATTTCCTCGGCGGTGATCGTCGATACGCCCGGCGCCTGCAGGTTTTGTTCGGCGGCAGTAACCACCATCGTCTCTTCGGTAGCCGTTTTTTTACTGTCGAGGGTCTCTTCCGCACACAGCGGGAAGGCGACCCCATAAATTCCCAGATTGACCAGCAAGGTCAAAGATTTGATCTTGTTATTCATTTTACGTCCTGCTTTCCGTTGCCGCATGCCCCTGAAACCCCTTCCCACCGGGAGGGGAGGCGGCAGAAATGTGGTCAGTAGAGGGCGAAGGCATTCCATCGCTGACCAAATGGCCCTTTCTGACATGTGTAATTAGAAGTGACTCTTCCCAAAGCGCGGTAATACGCTATTGCAAATGCAAATAGTTATCAATAATATTATCAATAAAAATTACGTTTATTGAGAAAAATCACGGTAAACATAGGGTTAATGACGGAATGTTAATGACAGGAAGTGATGACTGGTGGCAGGGGATCTCCGGTCCGCAGGCTGAGGCCGTTGGCGATGGCTATCGGGTGACCTTCTGGTGGCGAGATCCGGCGGGCAGCGAAGAGACCTCGTTGACGAAGCGGGTGTGGATTTACATCACCGGCGTCACCGACCATCATCAAAATGCCGTGCCGCAAACCCTGAAGCGCGTGCCCGGTACCGATGCCTGGCAATGGCAAACCACGCTGTCGCCCGCCTGGCGCGGCAGCTACTGCTTTATTCCCTCCGATCGCGATGACGATTTTGCCCCTGAGATTTTCAACGGCGGTAGCCCGGACCGTACGCTGCTGCGGGAAGGCTGGCGCAGACTGCTGCCGCGGGCGATAGCCGATCCGTTAAACCCGCAAAGCTGGAAAGGCGGACGCGGCCACGCGGTTTCGGCGCTGGAGCTGCCGCTGGCGCCGGAACAACCCGGCTGGTCGCTGCGGAATACACCTTATCAACCGCCAGTGTGCATTGAATGGCACAGCGCCCGGCTGGGTAACACGCGGCGGATATGGGTTTACACCACCGGTGAGGCCGTTGCCGCAGAGCGTCCGCTGGCGGTACTGCTTGATGGCCAGTTCTGGGCCGAGAGTATGCCGGTTTGGTCCGCACTGGCCGGGCTGACGCGCGAGGCAAAACTGCCGCCTGCGGTCTATCTGCTGATTGATGTTATCGACAACGAACACCGGAGTCGGGAACTGCCCTGTCACGCCGATTTCTGGCTGGCGGTGCAGGAAGAGCTACTGCCTCGGGTACACCAAATCGCGCCTTTTAGCGACCGCGCCGATCGCACCGTGGTCGCCGGTCAGAGCTTTGGCGGCCTGGCGGCGATGTTTGCCGCGCTGTACTGGCCGCAGCGCTTTGGCTGCGTGCTGAGTCAGTCTGGTTCCTACTGGTGGCCGCATCGCGGCGGCGCGCAAACCGGCCTGCTGATCGAACGCCTGAGCCAGGGCGTGCTCCGCCCCCACGGCCTGCGAATCTGGCTGGAAGCCGGAGAACGTGAGCCGCTTATTTTTCGCGCCAATCAGGCGCTTTTATCACAACTACAGCAGACACAGCAGACGATTTTCTGGCGTCAGGTTGACGGCGGGCACGATGCGCTTTGCTGGCGTGGTGGGCTGACGGCTGGGCTCATCCAGCTCTGGCAGCCGTTGAGCCGCGCGCAATAACAAAGTGCGCTTCAGACTCAACATCCTTCCGTATACCCCGAGGCGCTAGCCAAGGCGAAAGCCGACGGGAGGATGACGAGTAAAGACAGGAGTTTGGTATGCAATTCAGCAACCCCTTCGATAATCCGCAAGGGCAGTTTTACATTTTGCGCAACGAACAACAGCAGTACAGCCTGTGGCCGCACCACTGCGCGCTACCGCAAGGCTGGGTAGTGGAATGCCCGCCGCAGTCCTTAGAGGCGTGCAACGGCTGGCTGGCGGCGAACTGGTCAACCCTTACCCCTGCCCACTATGCAACCTCAAGGAGCCGGACATGAGCACTCGTTTACCGCTGGTCGCGGCGCAGCCTGGGATCTGGATGGCGGAGCGGCTCTCTACGCTGCCCGGCGCATGGAGTGTCGCCCACTATGTCGAGCTGCGTGGCAATCTGGACCCGGCGCTGCTGGGACGGGCGATCGTCACTGGTCTGGCGCAGGCCGACACGCTCAGTATGCGCTTTTGCGAAGATAACGGCGAAGCCTGGCAATGGGTCGATGAGCACCGCGCTTTTGCCGAACCTGACTATTGCGATCTGCGCGAGGCGCGCGATCCGCACGACGCCGCGCTGGCGTTAATGCAGGCCGACCTCGGGCAGAATTTACGCGTGGATGGCGGTAATCCGCTGGTTTGTCACCAGCTGCTGCGCGTGGCGGATGACTGCTGGTATTGGTATCAGCGTTATCATCATTTACTGGTCGATGGCTTCAGTTTCCCCGCTATTACCCGCCAGATCGCGGCGATTTATCGCGCCTGGCAACGTGGGGAGGCGACGCCGGCGTCACCGTTTACCCCTTTCGCTGAGGTTGTTGAAGAGTATCAGCGCTACTACGGCAGCGAGGCCTGGCAGCGCGATAAAGCGTTCTGGATGGCGCAACGCAACGCCCTGCCGTCACCGGCATCGCTCTCTGCGGCACCGCTGGCGGGGCGGGCGACCAGTACCGATATCTGGCGCCTGAAGCTGGATCTGGATGCCGGCCTGTTCAGCCGCCTGGCCGCCGGCGCACCGCAGTGTCAGCGAGCCGATCTGGCGCTGGCGCTAACCACCCTGTGGCTCGGCCGTTTATGCAACCGCATGGACTATGCTGCGGGCTTTATCTTTATGCGGCGGATGGGCTCGGCGGCATTGACCGCAACCGGCCCGGTACTGAACGTCCTGCCGCTGGCGATACATATCGATGGGCAAGAGACCCTGGCGGAGCTGGCGTTGCGTCTCAGCGCCCAGCTGAAAAAGATGCGTCGCCACCAGCGTTACGACGCCGAACAAATCGTGCGCGATAGCGGCAAAGCGGCGGGCGATGAGCCGCTGTTTGGCCCGGTGCTCAATGTTAAAGTTTTTGATTATGTTCTGGATATTGACGGTATCGAGGCGGTGACCCACACCCTGGCGACCGGCCCGGTGAACGATCTTGAACTGGCGCTGTTTCCGGATGAGTCCGGCGGACTGTCGCTGGAAGTGCTGGCGAACAAAGCGCGCTACGACCAGACCACGTTGCGCGCGCACGTGGCGCGTTTATCCGCGCTGCTGACCCAGTTTGCCGCCGATCCGGCGCTACGCTGCGCAGAGGCCAATCTGCTCTCGGCCGACGAGACGGCGCAGTTGGCGCAGGTCAATGATACCGGCGTGGCGCTGCCGACGACGACGCTCAGTGCCCTGGTGGCGGAACAGGCGGCGAAAACGCCAGATGCCCCGGCGCTGGCGGATGCCACCCGGCAGTTCAGCTATCGGGAAATGCGTCAGCAGGTGGTGGCGCTGGCCCGGCTGCTGCGTGAACGCGGCGTCAAGCCCGGCGACAGCGTGGCGGTGGCGTTGCCGCGTTCGGTGTTCCTCACCCTCGCGCTGCACGGCATCGTTGAGGCCGGCGCGGCCTGGCTGCCGCTGGATACCGGGTATCCGGACGACCGCCTGCGTATGATGCTGGAGGACGCGCGTCCTACGCTGCTGATTACGGCAGAAGATCAGCTGGCCCGCTTTAGCGATATCCCGGGTCTTGAAACCCTGTGTTATCAGCAGCCGCTTGCGGCGGATGATGATACTCCGCTGGCGCTCTCACAGCCGGAGCATACGGCGTACATCATCTTTACCTCCGGCTCCACCGGACGCCCGAAAGGGGTGATGGTCGGGCAAACTGCGATCGTTAACCGACTGCTGTGGATGCAAAATCACTATCCGCTTACTGCCGGGGATGTGGTGGCGCAGAAAACGCCGTGCAGCTTTGATGTGTCGGTATGGGAATTCTGGTGGCCATTTATCACCGGCGCGCAGCTGGTGATGGCCGAGCCGGAAGCCCATCGCGACCCGCAGGCGATGCAGCAGTTCTTTGCCCGCTACGGAGTGACCACCACCCACTTTGTGCCATCAATGCTGGCGGCGTTCGTGGCTTCGCTGGATGCTGAAAACGTGACGACCTGCCGGACGCTGAAGCGCGTCTTCTGCAGCGGGGAAGCACTGCCAACCGACCTGTGCCGCGAGTGGGAAGCGTTGACCGGCGCGCCGCTGCATAACCTCTATGGCCCGACCGAGGCGGCGGTGGATGTGAGCTGGTATCCGGCCTGCGGGACGGAGCTGGCGGCGGTCACCGGCAACAGCGTGCCGATTGGCTGGCCGGTATGGAATACCGGGCTGCGTATTCTCGATGCCACTCTGCGGCCGGTTCCGCCGGGCGTCGCCGGGGATTTATATCTGACCGGCATTCAGTTAGCTCAGGGGTATCTGGGCCGCCCGGATCTGACCGCTTCGCGCTTCATTGCCGACCCGTTTGCCGCCGGTGAACGGATGTACCGCACCGGCGACGTGGCGCGCTGGCTGGATAACGGCGCGGTGGAGTACCTTGGGCGTAGCGATGACCAGCTGAAAATTCGCGGACAGCGTATTGAGCTGGGCGAAATCGACCGCGTCATGTCTGCGCTACCGGACGTTTCCCTGGCGGTAACCAACGCCTGCGTTTTCAATCAGGCGGCGGCGACCGGCGGCGATGCCCGCCAGCTGGTTGGCTACCTGGTGTCAGAGTCCGGCCTGCCGCTGGATACGACAGCGCTGAAAACGCGCCTCGCCGAACAGCTGCCGCCGCACATGGTGCCGGTGGTGCTGATTCAGCTAGCGGAACTGCCGCTGAGCGCCAACGGCAAACTGGATCGCAAAGCGCTGCCGCTGCCGACGTTGGGCAGTGAACGCAGCGGACGAGCGCCGGAGGCGGGAATGGAAACGACGGTCGCAGAGGCGTTCAGTCGGCTGCTGGGCTGTGAAGTGAACGACATTGAAGCCGATTTCTTCGCCCTCGGCGGTCATTCTCTGCTGGCGATGCGCCTGGCGGCGCAGCTCAGCCGCGAGCTGGGACGTCAGGTGACGCCCGGGCAGGTGATGGTGGCCTCGACGGTGGGGAAACTGAGCGCGCTGCTGGCGTCCGATCTCAGCGATGAGCAGGCGCAGCGCCTGGGCTTTGATGCGATTCTGCCGCTGCGCGTCGGCGACGGACCAACGCTGTTCTGTTTCCATCCGGCATCCGGTTTTGCCTGGCAGTTCAGCGTGCTGGCCCGCTATCTTAGCCCGCGCTGGTCGATTACCGGCATTCAGTCTCCGCGACCGGAAGGGCCGATGATGAGCGCGGCAAATCTCGATGAAGTGTGCGAGCAGCACCTGCAGACCTTGCTGGCGCAGCAGCCGCACGGGCCCTATTACCTGTTTGGCTATTCCCTCGGCGGGACGCTGGCACAGGGCATTGCTGCCCGCTTACGCCAGCGCGGCGAAGCGGTGGCGTTCCTGGGCTTGCTGGACACCTGGCCGCCGGAGACGCAGAACTGGGCGGAGAAAGAGGCTAACGGTCTGGACCCGGAAGTGCTGGCCGAGATTGCACGTGAACGAGAAGCCTTCCTGGCTGCCCAGCAGGGACAGGCTTCCGGTGAACTGTTCCGTGTCATTGAGGGCAACTATGCCGATGCGGTACGCCTGCTGACCACCGCGCATAGCGCGAAGTTTGATGGCAAAGCGACGCTGTTTGTGGCGGAGAAAACGCGCCAGGCGGGGATGGATCCGCAGGCGGCGTGGGGCCCCTGGGTGGGGGAACTGGAGGTCTTCAGCCAGAACTGCGCCCACGTGGATATTATCTCCCCGCAGGCCTTCGAATCAATTGGTCCGGTCGTACGGGAGATTCTGGGGTAGCCCGGAGGGTATTGCCGGGTGGCGGCTGCCGCCTGACCCGGCCTACGGAGCGTTGCAGCACCCGCGCAAGGATGCAGAACGGTAGGCCCGGTAAGCGCAGCGCCACCGGGCGAAGCCTTGATGATCCGGTCGTACGGGAGATTCTGGGGTAGCCCGGAGGATATTGCCGGGCGGCGGCTGCCGCCTGACCCGGCCTACGGAGCGGTGCAGAGCCTGCGCAAGGATGCAGGACGGTAGGCCCGGTAAGCGCAGCGCCACCGGGCGAAGCCTCGATGCTCCGGTCGTGCGGGAGATTCTGGGTGAGCCCGGAGGGTATTGCCGGGCGGCGGCTACCGCCTGACCCGGCCTACGGAGCGGTGCAGAGCCTGCGCAAGGATGCAGGACGGTAGGCCCGGTAAGCGCAGCGCCACCGGGCGAAGCCTCGATGCTCCGGTCGTACGGGAGATTCTCGGGTAGCCCGGAGGATATTGCCGGGTGGCGGCTGCCGCCTGACCCGGCCTACGGAGCGTAGCAGAGCCTGCGCAAGGATGCAGACGGCAGGCCCGGTAAGCGCAGCGCCACCGGGCGAAGCCTCGATGCTCCGGTCGTGCGGGAGATTCTGGGTGAGCCCGGAGGGTATTGCCGGGCGGCGGCTGCCGCCTGACCCGGCCTACGGAGCGGTGCAGAGCCTGCGCAAGGATGCAGGACGGTAGGCCCGGTAAGCGCAGCGCCACCGGGCGAAGCCTCGATGCTCCGGTCGTACGGGAGATTCTCGGGTAGCCCGGAGGATATTGCCGGGCGGCGGCTGCCGCCTGACCCGGCCTACGGAGCGGTGCAGCACCCGCGCAAGGATGCAGGACGGTAGGCCCGGTAAGCGCAGCGCCACCGGGCGAAGCCTTGATGATCCGGTCGTGCGGGAGATTCTGGGTGAGCCCGGAGGATATTGCCGGGCGGCGGCTGCCGCCTGACCCGGCCTACGGAGCGGTGCAGAGTCTGCGCAAGGATGCAGGACGGTAGGCCCGGTAAGCGTTGCGCCACCGGGCGGATCTTCAAGCGGGAGGCGTTACCGGCGCCCCAGCGGTACGACCAGCGGTGTATGGGCGACCGGATCGTCAATGATCATGCAGCGCAGGCCGTAAATCTGCTCGATCAATTCGGCGGTGACAATCTCTTTCGGCGCCCCCTCGGCAATGATTTTACCCTCGCGCAAGGCAATCAGATGCGTTGCGTAGCGGCAGGCCTGGTTGAGGTCGTGCAGTACCGCCGCGAGGGTATACCCCTTTTCGCGGTTGAGCTCGCTCAGCAGCTCCAGCAGATCGATTTGATGGCTGATATCCAGCCAGGTGGTGGGTTCGTCGAGCAGCATAATGGCCGTTTCCTGCGCCAGCACCATCGCAATCCAGGCCCGCTGCCGTTGGCCGCCGGAGAGCGTATCGACGCTTTGTCGTGCCAGGTCGGTTATTCCGGTCGCCCTCATGGCGCTGTTGACCGCGTCATCATCCTCTTTACGCCAGCGGGTAAACAGCGGCTGATGCGGATAGCGGCCGCGCGCCACCAGCTCCTGAACGGTAATATCCCCCGGCGTAGTGGCATTTTGCGCCAGCAGACCGATGCGCTTCGCCACCTCTTTGCTGGCATAGCGCTGGATCTGCTCACCGTCGAGATAAACATGGCCGCTGGCCGGCGTCATCAGGCGACTCAGGGTACGCAGCAGCGTCGATTTCCCGCAGCCGTTAGGGCCAATGATCGCGGTGAAATGGCCGTCAGGAATGGTCACATTCAGCGATTCGGCGATGGTCTTTTTGCCGTACGCCAGGGTTAGCTGGTCGCCGCGCAAACGGGTCGTTTCGGCGGTCATTTTTTGCGGGACTCCTGAATTAACAGCGCGATGAGATAGATACCGCCGAGGCTGACGGTCACCACTCCCACCGGTAATTGATAGGGCATAAACAGGCGCTGGGCGCTGTAGTCAGCCAGCGCCAGCAGCAGCGCGCCGCAGAGCGCCGATTGGGTTAGCCCCCAGCGCGCGGTGCCGCTCAGGCGACGGGCGATATGCGGCGCGACCAGGGCGATAAACGAGATCGGTCCGGCTAACGCGGTGGCAGCGGCGGTCAGCACCACGCCCACCAGCATCATCAGCAGGCGCGAACGTTCTACCCGCACGCCGAGCGCGCAGGCGGTATCGTCGCCCATCTCCAGCAGGCGCATGCGCCGCGCCAGCAGCGCCGCCGTGACCAGCATCAGCACAATCAGCGGCGCCGAGGGCCAGGTTTTGCTCCAGGTCAGGCCATTGAGCGAGCCGGCATTCCATAGTCCGGCAGAGAGAGCGGTCTCCAGCGAGGCGCGCAGCAGCAGCCAGGTATTGAAGGCCACCAGCATGGCGCGAACGCCGATGCCGATAATAATCAGGCGGAAAGTTTCGATGCCGTTGCGCCAGGCCAGCAGCCACACCACCAGCGCGGTCAACACGCCGCCGGCCATCGCCGCCAGCGCAATCGCCGCCAGGTTCTGGCCGAACATCACCATCGCTACCAGCACGCCGCTCCAGGCGCCGGTGTTGAAGCCCATCACGTCCGGGCTGCCCAGCGGGTTACGCATCAGCGACTGAAAAATGGCGCCGCTGACGCCAAGCCCCGCACCGATCAGCAGGGCCATCAGCACCCGCGGCAGTCGCCATTCGGTGACCACCATAGTGATGTTACGCGGCGCATCGCCCAGCAGAGCGGAAAGCACCTGCTCGACGCTTAACGGCACCAGCCCGCTGCCGAGACCCCAGAGGGAGACCAGCAGGCTGGCGGCCAGCAGAAGCAGACAGCTGAGCAGCAGCCGGCGGGAAGGGGCGATCATATTGCACCTCCGCGCGGCTGACGGCGCACCAGCCAAATCAGTACCGGCGCGCCGATAAAGGCGCTGACTACCGAGACTCGCAGTTCACCGGGGACCAACAGGCGGCCCAATACATCGGCAAACAGCAGCAGGGCAGGGGTTGCCAGTAAGGTGACCGGCAACGACCAGCGATGGTCAGCGCCCACCAGCCAGCGCGACATATGCGGCATCATCAGGCCGATAAAAGCGATGGGGCCAACGACCGCCGTGGCGCTACCGCAAAGCACGGTAATCGCCAGCAGGCCGATGACCTGAGTGCGGGCCACCCGGCTGCCGAGCGCGGTGGCGGTATCGTTGCCGAGACTCAGACTGTTCAACGCCCGGCTTAACAGCAGCGTCACGACGGCGGCAATCACCACCGGCAGGAGGACGATTTTCAGCGTCTGCAGAGTGCGAATATCCAGCGAGCCGGCCTGCCAGAAACGTAGCTGGTCATAGACATCAGGATTGAGGAGCGCAATCCCGTTGGAGAGCCCTTCCAGCACGGCCGCCAGCGCCACGCCGGCTAGCGTCAGACGTACCGGGCTGAGCTGACCGCCGCCCTGACTGCCGGTAAAGGCCACCAGCAGCGAGGCGCCAAACGCGCCGCAAAACGACATCAGCAGCTGTTCCTGCGGGGAGTGGATGCCAAATAGCGCGGCACCCAGCACAATTGCGAAGCTGGCGCCGGAGTTCACGCCGAGAATGCCGGGGTCGGCAAGGGGATTACGCGTCAGAGTCTGCATCAGCGATCCTGCCAGGCCCAGCGCGGCGCCGGCCAGCAGTCCCGCCAGGGTTCGCGGCAGCCGGGCGTCCAGCACGATCGTGCAGTCGGCACTCTGACAGGTAGCGGAAAAAGCATCCACGACGACGCTCACTGGAAGAGGTTTGGCGCCAATCAGCAGGCTGAGAGCGATAGCAAAGGCTAAAACGAGTAACAGACCCGGTACGGCAACGGCGCGCACCGTGGTCGTAGAAAACGACATAATTCACATCCCTGACATGATAATGATAGTAATTATCGTTATCGATTCTGTTCAGTTATGTTAGCATGGCGGCCCACAAGAATGGTATACGCAAAATCATTCAGAATGCATCGCGGCGGCAAACGCACGCTTGCCTGGAAGTATCGCTAACCGTATGACCGGGCTAAGGAAGTACAGCCAATAAGCACGCTGCCTGAACGATCGCGCGTTGATGGAAAATAATAACAAGGCGCTGTAATGAACCGACAATCCCGGCTGCTGAATCTCAGTCTGCTGCAAACCCATCCGGCGTTTCGCGCCGTCTTTATCGCCCGTTTTATCTCGATCCTGTCGCTCGGCCTGCTGGGCGTGGCGATTCCGGTCCAAATCCAGATGATGACCCACTCTACCTGGCAGGTGGGGCTCTCGGTCACTTTGACCGGCTGCTCAATGTTTGTTGGCCTGATGGTCGGCGGCGTGCTGGCGGATCGCTATGAGCGGAAACGTTTGATTCTGCTGGCGCGTGGGACCTGCGGCGTGGGGTTTGTCGGTCTGTGCCTCAACGCGCTGCTGCCTGAGCCGTCGCTCATCGCTATCTATCTGCTGGGTATCTGGGATGGTTTTTTTGCTTCGCTGGGCGTGACGGCGCTGCTGGCGGCGACGCCGGCGCTGGTCGGGCGTGAAAACCTGATGCAGGCCGGCGCGATCACCATGCTGACGGTGCGTCTGGGCTCGGTGATTTCGCCGATGATCGGCGGTCTGCTGCTGGCCACCGGCGGGGTGGCCTGGAACTATGGCCTGGCGGCGGCGGGGACGTTTATCACCACCCTGACCCTGCTGCGCTTGCCGCTGCTACCGCCGCCTCCTCAGCCGCGGGAACACCCGCTGAAGTCGCTGCTGGCGGGGCTGAAGTTCCTCTTCAATAGCCCGCTGATTGGCGGGATTGCTCTGCTGGGCGGTCTGCTGACAATGGCGAGCGCGGTTCGGGTGCTTTATCCGGCGCTGGCCGACGGCTGGCAGATGTCGGCCTCGCAGATTGGTTTGCTTTATGCCGCTATTCCGCTGGGGGCAGCGCTTGGGGCGTTGACCAGCGGTCAGCTGGCGCAAACGGCGAAACCGGGCGCTCTGATGCTGATGACGACGGTCGGCTCATTTGTGGCCATTGCGCTGTTCAGCCTGATGCCGGTCTGGGCATTGGGCGCGCTGTGTCTGGCGCTATTTGGCTGGCTGAGCGCGATCAGCTCGCTGTTGCAGTACACCCTGATTCAGACCCAGACGCCGGAAGCGATGCTCGGGCGTATTAACGGTCTGTGGACCGCGCAGAACGTCACTGGCGATGCGATTGGCGCCGCGTTGCTCGGCGGACTGGGGGCGATGATGACGCCGGTCGCGTCGGCAAGCACCAGCGGTTGGGTGCTGGTGATTGTCGGCGTAATACTGATTGGGCTGCTGGGAGAGCTGCGTCGTTTCCAGCGTCCTGAGGCGGTCAGCGAAAGTTAAACGCGCAGGGGCATCCCGGTCAGGCGCAGCGCCTGCCGGGCATGATGGTTAGCTGAAGAGCGTGGCGAGACGCTGCAGTACCAGCATGGCGCTGTAGTAATCGAGACGGAATGTTTCTGTACCGAGCGGATAGACGCGCTTGTTCTCTACCGCCGGGAGGTGCGCCAGCAGCGGGTTGGCGTAAATCGCATCGGCATCTTTTCCGTCACCGGCAAACAGGAACAGGCTGTTGCCATTGAGGCCTGCGGCTAAATTCTCGCCGCCCAGCTGGATAATGTCATGGCGTTTCCCCTGGCTCTGGCTGGCATGCAGACCGGCGGGTAAGGTCGCCAGTTTAAAGCCCAGCTGTTCAAGCATCTGACCTTGAGCGGATTCCGGCGTCCACAGGTTGGCGCTGTGGGCGGCGGCGGTATAGACCAGCGCGCTGATCGGCTGCGGCGGGAGTTTCATCTGGTGCTTCAGGGTGGCGAGCTGCTTATCAAACTCAGCAATACGCGCCGTCGCCTGCTTTTCGTGGCCGGTGATGTGCCCCAGTTCGGTCAACAGCGCCTGCCAGCTTTTGTCATCGTAATTAATGATAAGCGTCGGCGCGATGGTGGAGAGCTGGTCATACAGCGCGAGGGCGGAGTCGCCGCCGGTAGCGCTGATCAGAATCAGATCCGGCATTTGCGCGGCGACGGCCTCGGCGCTGGGTTCGCCGATGTACAGGCGCGCGAGCTTACGTTCTTTCGCGACGGCGCTCCACTGACGCAGAAATCCCCGATCGTCGGCTACGCGGTTGTTCGGCGTGGTTGCACCGCTGGCGACGACCGGCGCGTCAATCGCCAGTAAGGATCCGGTGAGGGTGACGCTGGTGGAGACGATGCGCAGTGGTTTGCTTTCCAGCGTATGTGCGCCGCGGCTATCGGTCACCTGACGAGGCCAGTCGGCCGCCAGAGCTGAGGTAATTCCTAAAAGCACCAGCCCGCAGGCCAGCAGGGTACGGCGGCATAATGTGGACAAATTCACGAATTCGCATCCTGATTCAGTTGGGATAAATGCGTCTCATTTTCAGCTTTGTCGTGCGTGGATGCAAGCCTAAGTCGCACAACATGCCGTTTGTACGGTTGACATGGCAGGCAATACCTTTTAGGTTAGCCAACCAAAATATAAATGATAATTATTCGTAATATCTTTATCGTTTTTGGAGGATGATATGGAAACGTCACTGGCCGAGGATGTACAGGAACAAAAAATGACCCTGTTGCCGGAAAGCTTCTTCTTTATGTCGCCGTACCGCAGTTTTCGTACCGCGGGCTGTTTTAGCCGTTTTTCCCACTCGGCCGCCGATGGCGCGCTGCTCGATGGGGAGTTTCAGCGGAGTATGGCGGCCGCGTTCTCCGACGCGAAGGCTGCCGGGATCCGTAAGCCGGTGATGGTCGGCGCTATCCCGTTTGATACCAACCAGCCTTCCGAGCTGTTTATTCCAGAGAGCTGGGAGAATTTCTCCCGCACCGGTAAACAGCAGTCGGCGCGCTACTTCAGCGCCCAGACGCCAATGGATGTCGTGGATCGTCAGGAGATTCCTCAACAGGATGCCTTTATGGCGATGGTGGAGCGGGCCGCGGAGCTGACCGCGACGCCGGAAGTGGACAAGGTTGTCCTGTCGCGCCTGATCGACATTACCACCCGCGAACGCGTGGACAGCGGCGCGCTGCTCGAGCGCCTGATCGCGCAGAATCCGGCCAGCTTTAACTTCCACGTGCCGCTCTCCGACGGCGGCGTGCTGCTGGGCGCCAGCCCGGAGCTGCTGCTGCGTAAAGAGGGCGATCATTTCAGCTCCCTGCCGCTGGCCGGCTCGGCCCGTCGCCAGCCGGATGACGTACTCGATCGCGAGGCGGGTAACAAGCTGCTGGCTTCCGGAAAAGATCGCCACGAGCACGAACTGGTGACCCAGGCAATGAAGACGGTGCTGACTCCGCGCTGCCGCGAACTGTCGCTGCCGGATTCCCCGCAGCTGGTCACCACGCCGACGCTGTGGCACCTGGCGACGCCGATTGAAGGTACCGCGCTGGCGCAGGAGAACGCGATGTCGCTGGCCTGCCTGCTGCATCCGACCCCGGCGCTGAGCGGTTTCCCGCATCAGGTGGCGAAACGACTGATTGCCGAGCTTGAACCGTTCGATCGCCAGCTGTTCGGCGGCATTGTTGGCTGGTGCGATGACGAAGGTAACGGCGAATGGGTGGTGACGATTCGCTGCGCTCGCCTGCATCAGCGTACGCTGCGTCTGTTTGCCGGCGCGGGGATTGTTCCGGCCTCCTCTCCGCTGGGTGAGTGGCGTGAAACCGGCGTCAAACTGACGACCATGCTGAATGTGTTTGGCTTGAATTAAGAGGCAATGATGATTGCATTTAACCGCTGGCCGGAAAGTTTTGCCGCCCGCTACCGCGAAAAGGGCTACTGGCAGGATTTGCCATTAACCAACCTGATTACCCGTCACGCCGACAGCGACGCCATCGCCATTATCGACGGTGATAAGCAGCACAGCTATCGTCAGTTCAATCAGCAGGTGGATAACCTGGCTTCGTCGCTCCAGCGTCTGGGGCTGAAGCGCGGTGAAACCGCGCTGGTGCAGCTGGGCAACGTCGCCGAATTCTACATCACCCTGTTTGCGCTGTTGCGTATCGGAGTGGCGCCGGTGAATGCGTTATTCAGCCATCAGCGCAGCGAGCTGAATGCCTACGCGACGCAAATTGAGCCCGCGCTGCTGATTGCCGATCGTGAGCATGCGCTGTTTGCCGATGATCATTTCCTGAATGGCTTTGTTGAGCAGCATGCGTCAGTACGGGTTGTGCTGCTGCGCAACGATTGCGGTGAATACGATCTGGCGGCGGCGATCGCGCGGCCGGCGGAGAACTTTATCGCTAATCCGACGCCTGCCGATGAAGTGGCCTTTTTCCAGCTCTCCGGCGGCAGTACCGGTACGCCGAAGCTGATACCTCGCACCCATAACGACTACGACTACAGCATCCGTCGCAGTAACGAAATTTGCGGCATCAGCGCGGAAACCCGCTACCTCAACGCGCTGCCCGCCGCCCATAACTACGCGATGAGCTCGCCGGGTTCCCTCGGCGTGTTTCTGGCCGGTGGTCGGGTGATTCTGGCCGCCGATCCGAGCGCCACGCTCTGCTTCCCGCTGATTGAACAACATCAGATTAACGTCGCTTCGCTGGTACCGCCGGCGGTCAGCCTGTGGCTACAGGCGATCCGCGAGGGGGCCGGGAACGCGCAGCTGCGTTCGCTGAGGCTGCTGCAGGTTGGCGGCGCGCGTCTGTCGGCAACGCTGGCGGCGCGGATTCCGGCGGAGATTGGCTGCCAGCTTCAGCAGGTCTTCGGCATGGCGGAAGGGCTGGTGAACTACACCCGCCTCAACGACAGCCCGGAACGTATCATCAATACCCAGGGCTGCCCGATGTGTCCGGACGATGAGGTCTGGGTGGCGGATGCCGACGGCAACCCGCTACCCCGTGGTGAGGTGGGGCGTCTGATGACCCGGGGTCCATACACCTTCCGCGGCTACTACAAAAGTCCGCAGCATAACGCCGAAGCGTTTGATGCCGACGGTTTTTACTGCTCCGGCGATCTTATTTCGATCGACGAGGACGGCTATATCACCGTGCAGGGGCGTGAAAAAGATCAGATCAACCGCGGCGGCGAGAAGATCGCGGCGGAGGAAGTTGAAAACCTGCTGCTGCGCCATCCGGCGGTGATCCATGCCGCGCTGGTCAGCATGGAAGATAGCCTGCTGGGCGAGAAAAGCTGCGCGTATCTGGTGGTGAAAGAGCCGCTGCGCGCGGTAGCGGTACGTCGCTTCCTGCGCGAACAGGGCGTCGCAGAATTTAAACTGCCGGACCGTGTGGAGTGCCTGGATGCACTGCCGCTGACGCCGGTGGGCAAAGTCGATAAAAAACAACTACGCCAGTGGCTGGCTTCACGCGAGCCGGGCTGAAGGAGAAAAGAGAATGGCCATCCCTGAATTACAGGCTTACACGCTGCCGGAAGCCAGCGACATCCCGGCGAACAAAGTGAACTGGGCTTTTGAGCCATCCCGCGCCGCGCTGCTGATCCACGATATGCAGGAATATTTCCTCAACTTCTGGGGTGAAGACAGCGCCATGATGGCGAAAGTCGTTGCCAATATTGCCGCGCTGCGTGATTTCTGCAAACAGCATAATATTCCGGTGTTTTACACCGCGCAGCCGAAAGAGCAAAGCGATGAAGATCGCGCCCTGCTGAATGATATGTGGGGACCGGGCCTGACCCGTTCGCCGGAGCAGCAGCGGGTGATTGCCGCGCTGGCGCCGGATGAACACGACACCGTCCTGGTGAAGTGGCGCTACAGCGCGTTTCACCGCTCGCCGCTGGAAGAGATGCTCAAAGAGAGCGGCCGCGATCAGCTGATTATCACCGGCGTCTATGCCCATATCGGCTGTATGACCACCGCGACCGACGCCTTTATGCGCGACATTAAACCGTTCTTCGTCGCCGATGCGCTGGCTGACTTTAGCCGCGAAGAGCATCTGATGTCGCTGAAATATGTTGCCGGTCGTTGTGGCCGCGTCGTGATGACCGAAGAGCTGCTGCCGCTGCCGGCATCAAAAACGGCGCTGCGTGCGCTGGTACTGCCGCTGCTCGATGAATCCGACGAGCCCATGGATGACGAAAACCTGATCGACTATGGTCTGGACTCCGTACGCATGATGGCGCTGGCCGCCCGCTGGCGCAAAGTGCACGGCGATATTGATTTCGTGATGCTGGCGAAAAACCCGACCATTGACGCCTGGTGGGCGCTGCTCTCCCGTGAGGTGAAATAATGGCCGCGCTGGATTTTCAGGGGCAAACCGTTTGGGTCACCGGCGCCGGTAAGGGGATTGGCTACGCAACGGCGCTGGCGTTTGTTGAAGCCGGCGCTCGGGTGAGCGGTTTCGATCTCGCTTTCGAGGGGGATGACTATCCGTTTGCCACCCACACGCTGGATGTTGCCAATGCGCAGCAGGTGGCCGAGGTATGCGGGCATCTGCTGAAAGGCATCGATCGGCTGGATGTGCTGGTTAACGCCGCAGGGATTCTGCGCATGGGCGCGACCGATGAGCTGAGTCTGGACGCATGGCAGCAGACTTTCGCCGTCAACGTCGGCGGGGCGTTTAACCTGTTCCAGCAGACGATGGGCCAGTTCCGTCGCCAGCAGGGCGGGGCAATCGTCACCGTCGCCTCCGATGCCGCGCATACGCCGCGCATCGGCATGAGCGCCTACGGCGCCTCAAAGGCGGCGCTGAAAAGTCTGGCGCTGACCGTGGGCCTGGAGCTGGCGGGCAGCGGCGTACGCTGCAACCTGGTCTCTCCGGGCTCCACCGACACCGATATGCAGCGCACGCTGTGGGTAAGTGAGGATGCCGAGCAGCGCCGTATCCGCGGTTTCGGCGAGCAGTTTAAGCTCGGGATCCCGCTGGGTAAAATTGCGCGTCCGCAGGAGATTGCCAGCACGATTCTGTTCCTCGCTTCCGATCACGCCAGCCATATCACGCTGCAGGATATCGTGGTGGACGGCGGCTCGACGCTGGGGGCATAAATGGCCTGGAAACGTCAGCTGACGCTGGAGGCGCTTAATGCCACCAGCGACAATACGATGGTCGCTCACCTGGGGATTGTCTACACCCGGCTGGAAGAGGGGCTGCTGGAGGCGAGTATGCCGGTTGATGCGCGTACGCATCAACCGTTTGGCCTGCTGCACGGCGGCGCCTCCGCGGCGCTGGCGGAGACGCTGGGGTCGATGGCCGGCTGGCTGATGACCGAAGAGGGCCAGTGCGTGGTGGGGACCGAGCTGAATGCAACCCACCATCGGGCGGTCTCGAGCGGTCGTGTGCGCGGCGAGTGTCGCCCTCTGCACCTGGGACGTCAGAACCAGAGCTGGGAGATTGCGGTGTTCGACGAGCGGGGCCGTCGCTGCTGCACCTGCCGCCTCGGCACCGCGGTACTGGGCTGAGGAGGTCTGCTCCCGGCGCGCGGGGTGAACTCTTAAGCCGGGCGACGGGCCCACAACCGCCGGTGATTTTGTCGCCCGGACAAAGCGCAATGTGCCATCTCCGGAAATGTCCTTGGTGTTGCCATACTCTGCGGCTGACTTACGGCCCGGGCTAACCTCTCTGTTTTCCCGGCTGGCGCTACGCTTAGTCGGGCGACGGACCGGTGCGCTAAGGTTGCCTGGTTCAGGCGTTTACGCCGCGAGCCGGGGTGTCGTCTGACGACGTATCATGTAGCGCTTTCTTGCTGGCGATACATTCCATTTTCCCCCCAGAAGTGATCTCGCTAGCAATGTGAGATAAATCCCTGTCTTTGTACGACATCTGTACGGTTTCAATGTTGTTAAACCCGGCGTTGTGTTCTAGAAACAAAATGTAACATCCTGATTACCTTACCGGTGGAACGCAACGATGAATCATTCAGGGAAATACCTCATCTGGACATTGCTCTCGGTTGTCGGAGCCTTTGCCCTCGGCTATATCGCCTTAAACCGAGGTGAACAGATTAATGCGTTATGGATTGTCGTCGCGGCAGTCTGCATTTATCTGATCGCCTATCGTTTCTACGGTCTCTACATCGCCAAAAATGTGCTGGCGGTTGACCCGACGCGCATGACCCCCGCCGTTCGGCATAACGACGGCCTTGATTATGTCCCGACCGATAAAAAAGTGCTGTTCGGTCATCATTTTGCGGCGATTGCCGGTGCGGGGCCGCTGGTAGGACCGGTGCTGGCGGCGCAAATGGGCTATCTGCCGGGGATGATCTGGATCCTCGCCGGGGTAGTGCTGGCCGGCGCGGTGCAGGACTTTATGGTGCTGTTTGTGTCTACGCGCCGCGACGGACGTTCTCTCGGCGAGCTGGTGAAAGAAGAGATGGGGCCAACCGCCGGAGTGCTGGCGCTGGTGGCCTGCTTTATGATTATGGTGATTATCCTCGCCGTACTGGCGATGATCGTGGTGAAAGCGTTGACCCACAGCCCGTGGGGCACCTATACCGTGGCCTTCACTATTCCGCTGGCGATCTTTATGGGGATCTACATTCGCTACCTGCGTCCGGGACGCATCGGCGAAGTGTCGGTGATTGGTCTGGTGATGCTGGTATTCGCGATTGTCTCCGGCGGATGGGTGGCGGAAAGCCCGACCTGGGCGCCGTGGTTTGATTATACCGGCGTACAGCTGACCTGGATTCTGGTGGGCTATGGTTTTATTGCCGCCGTTCTTCCGGTGTGGCTGCTGCTGGCGCCGCGTGATTACCTGTCGACCTTTCTGAAAATCGGCACCATCGTCGGGCTGGCGATTGGGATTCTGATTATGCGTCCGACGCTGACCATGCCGGCGCTGACCAAATTTATTGACGGCACCGGCCCGGTCTGGTCTGGCAGCATGTTCCCGTTCCTGTTTATCACCATCGCCTGCGGCGCGGTCTCCGGCTTCCATGCGCTGATTTCATCCGGAACCACGCCTAAGATGCTGGCGAATGAGGGCCAGGCCTGCTTTATCGGCTACGGCGGTATGTTGATGGAGTCCTTTGTCGCCATCATGGCGCTGGTGGCGGCCTGTGTTATCGATCCGGGCGTCTACTTTGCGATGAACAGCCCGATGGCGGTACTGGCGCCGGCTGGCACCACCGATGTGGTAGCCTCTGCCGCACAGGTGGTCAGCAGCTGGGGCTTTAGCATTACGCCGGACACGCTGCGCCAGATAGCCAGCGAAGTGGGCGAGCAGTCGATCATCTCGCGGGCCGGCGGCGCACCGACGCTGGCGGTGGGGATGGCCTACATCCTGCACGGCTCGCTGGGCGGTCTGATGGATGTTGCCTTCTGGTACCACTTCGCCATTCTGTTTGAAGCACTGTTCATCCTGACGGCAGTGGATGCGGGCACCCGCGCAGCGCGCTTTATGCTGCAGGATTTACTGGGCGTGCTCAGCCCGGGCCTGAAGAAAACCAACTCGCTGCCGGCCAACCTGCTGGCGACCGGGCTTTGCGTGCTGGCGTGGGGATACTTCCTGCATCAAGGGGTTGTTGACCCGCTCGGCGGCATCAATACGCTGTGGCCGCTGTTTGGTATCGCTAACCAGATGCTGGCGGGGATGGCATTGATGCTGTGTGCGGTGGTACTGTTTAAAATGAAGCGCGAACGCTATGCCTGGGTTGCGCTGCTGCCGACGTCCTGGCTGTTGATTTGCACTCTGACCGCCGGCTGGCAAAAGTCGTTCAGTCCGGACACCAAAGTCGGCTTCCTGGCGATTGCCAATAAGTTCCAGGCGATGATCGACAGCGGCACGATTCCGCCTCAGTACACCGAATCTCAGCTGGCGCAGCTGGTCTTTAACAACCGTCTGGATGCGGGATTAACCATCTTCTTTATGGTGGTTGTGGTGGTGCTGGCGTTCTTCTCCATCAAAACCGCGTTGGCGGCGTTGAAAGAGGATAAACCGACGGCGAAAGAGACGCCTTATGAGGCGTTACCTGCCGCTGCAGAGCCGATGGCGGCGCAGGCGAAGCGCGCACATTAAACCCTACCCCCTTTCCACGTGCGGAAAGGGGGACCATGAGAGAGCACTATGTTTGATACCCTTTCGAAAGCCGGGAAGTATCTGGGTCAGGCGGCGAAAATGATGATTGGCGTGCCCGATTACGATAATTATGTCGAGCATATTCGCCTGACGCATCCTGAGCAAACGCCGATGACCTATGAAGAGTTCTTTCGCGAGCGACAGGATGCACGCTACGGCGGAAAAGGGGGGGCGAAGTGCTGCTAAGAGCCTATTCCATTAGGCTATTTTATTTGCCATTTTGACCCAGGGCAGTGCTCACCATCCTCACCTACTGCGTGTACGCTCCGGTGATTCCGCGCTGTCCGCGGCCAGACTGGCGGCAACACGCCTACGGGGATAGGCTTTTAGTCGCCTTCTCAGGCGTCAGGCATTAAGTCCCCCATCAACATCCAGACCGGTGCCGGAGATTTGTCCGGCCGCCGGGCTGGCCAGAAAGGTCACCGCGGCGGCGACGTCATCCGGCTGACCGTAATGTCCGACGGCAATAAGCTGACGCTGCGAGTCGGCCTGCTCCCCGTTCGCCGGGTTCATATCGCTGTCGGTAGGGCCCGGATGCACCAGGTTTACGGTAATGCCGCGCGGCCCGAGATCGCGAGCGAGGCCGCGGGTCAGCGA
Organism: Klebsiella sp. X13; assembly: GCF_003323835.1. Lineage (NCBI taxonomy): Bacteria > Pseudomonadati > Pseudomonadota > Gammaproteobacteria > Enterobacterales > Enterobacteriaceae > Klebsiella > Klebsiella sp. X13. Next base: position 3,886,155 of record NZ_CP030874.1, on the reverse strand, counting down.
GTTGAGCGCAGATTTGGTCATGGCGTAGACCGCGATGCCCGGTGAGGCGACGCGGTTGGCGAGGCAACTGCCGATATTGATAATGCGCCCTCCAGCGGGCAGATGCGGCAGCGCTGCCTGGATGGCGATCACCACGCCACGGATATTGACGTTGATCAGCGCATCGATATCTTCCAGCGACAGCGACTCCAGCGGGCCGCCGCGGGCGATCCCGGCGTTATTGACCAGAATATCCAGCCCGCCGAGGGTCTCTACCGTGCGTGTGACGGCCTGCTGAATCGCCTGGGCGTTTGCGCTGTCGGCCTGAATCGCCGCGCCGCGGCGGCCGAGAGCCACAATCTCGTCGACCACCGCCTGCGCTTTATCGGCGGATTTTTCATAAGTGATAACCACATCGGCGCCCGCCTGCGCCAGCGACAGCGCAATGGCGCGGCCAATTCCGCGACTGGCGCCGGTAACCAACGCTTTTTTACCCGTTAACTCGATCTGCATGATGACCTCGTACTGTGAGTGGGAGATGCATCATTAGGTATAGAGCGAGATTGCTGTCCGTCAATGCACCTGCCTGCGGAAGTTTTCCACTTTCTCAAAAGCGGCGGCCAGGCTTTGCGGCGTCAGTTCCACTGGCAGGAAGTGGATCGACTCCACCGGACGCAGGGTATGGGCAATGACCCGCTCCAGTTCGTCCCGATTGTGGATATCCACGTCGAGTTCCGCCAGGGTCGTGGGCAGGTTGAAACGCTGCCAGGCGTTAATCAACTGGGCCAGCACGTCGTCCTGACCCAGCAGGGCGCTTTGCACCAGAATGCCGTAGGCAACCTTGGTGCCATGAAGGAATTTATCAGTCTGCGGCAGGATCGTCAGGCCGTTATGCACCGCATGGGCGGCGGCGACGCGGGTATAGCGCTCGCCTAAGCCGCCGACCATCCCGCCGCCGGCGATAATGGCATCCGTCACGTCGCGGAACGCCTGCGACAGTTCGCCGCGCTGCTGATCCGCCAACGCGGTTTCGCTGCTTTGCAGCAGAACGTCGCGAATGGCCAGCGCGCCGTTAATCCCCAGGCGCACGGTCAGCGGCAGCGTTTCCGGCTGCGGCGCCAGTACCACCGCTTCATACCATTTCGCCAGCGTATCGCCGATTCCCGCCAGCAGATATTCCGCCGGAGCGTTGAGGATGATTTGCGGTTCCACCAGCACGAGGAAGTTGGCGTCATCAAAAATTTCAAAATGCAGCGCCTGGCCGGCGTCGTTGTACCACACCGATAGCGGGGTCCACGCGGCGCAGGTGGCGGCGATGGTCGGGATGGCCACCACCGGCAGACCCAGCCGCCGGGCCACGGCCTTGGCGGTATCCAGCAGCGCGCCGCCGCCGACGCCAATCACCACGGCCCGGTCATCCCCGGCTTCCGCGACCAGCTGCGCGACGTCGCTTTCGCTGCAGTGCCCGCTAAACATCACTTTTTTGGCGCCGACGGCGTGAAACGCCTCCGGCAGGAAGGGCTGCGCACCGGCGATGGCGCGCTCGCCGTAGATCCAGATGGCGCGGGCAAGCTGCTCGTCGCTGTAAAAATCGTGCAGGTGGGCAAGGCTGCCGTTATGGGAAAAATAGTTAGCCGGGCCGGGTACCACGCGGATATCGCTGTTGCTCATGAACGCTGTCCTTATTTCGTTTCGCTAACCTGATGTTATGTCTGGACATCCGGATGGCTAATATTATTTCGTTTTATCTTATGCCTTTTACGCAGTTGTCAGTCAAGGTCGGCTGTGAAAAATTCGTTAAATCAGAATATTAATCGTAAAGGTCCCGGCGGATGACAGTGAATCGTCTTGAGATGAACAACATTAATCTGGCCTTTTCCGGTTTCAGGGCGCTGAGCAATGTGGCGTTCACCCTGCGGGGAGGGTCGGTACACGCGCTGACCGGTGCTAACGGGGCGGGGAAATCGACGCTGATGGCGGTGCTGTGCGGAACGCACGCCCATTATGAGGGCGAGATCGTCATCAATAATCAGCCGGTGAGCGTTCGCTCGCCGCGGGATGCGAAACTGCTGGGCATTCATCTGGTGCAGCAGGAGGTCGATGTGGCGCTGGTGCCCGGCCTGTCCATTGCGGAAAACATTATGCTGGATCGTCTGGCGGAGCCGGGGCTGGGCTTCAGCTGGCGCGCAGTGCGTGAGCAGGCGCGCGAGGCTCTGGCCCAGCTGGATATTACGCTCGATGTGCGTCGCCCCATCGACAGCTGTACCCTGGCCGAGAAGCAGCAAATTCTGCTGGCCCGCGCGCTGTCGCACCATTGCCGGTTTTTAATTCTGGATGAACCCACCGCGCCGTTGGATCAACATGAAAGTGAGCGCCTGTTTACGGTGGTACGCCGTCTGCAGCAGCAGGGGATCGGCGTGGTGTTCATCTCCCACCGTATTCATGAGCTGAAGGCTATCTGCGACACCCTGACGGTATTGCGCGACGGAAAGCTGATTGAAAGCAGCCCAATGCACGATCTGAGCGGCGAGCAGATCGTCGAGAAGATGCTCGGCCACGAGCTGAGCGATATCTTCCCGCCGAAACGCCCGCCCCACGGCGAAGAGGTTCTGTTACAGGTTGACGGTCTGCATGACGAGGGGCTGTTGCAGGATATTTCGCTGCGGCTGCGCAAAGGCGAAATTCTCGGTATCGCCGGTCTGGCCGGCGCGGGAAAAACCGAACTGTGCAAAGCGCTGTTTGGCGCCAGCAAAAGCCGCCTGACGCGCGGGGAGTTGAACAGCCAGCCGTGGCGGCCCCGCGACCCGGCAGATTCTGTGCTGCGCGGGCTGGCGCTGGTACCGGAAGAGCGACGCAAAGAGGGCATTTTTATCGAAGAACCGATCGGCATGAACCTGGCGGTCAGCGCCGATAACAGCTTTTCGCGCTGGAGCCTGTTCGGCCATCGCCAGGCGTGGCGCTGGGCGGAAGAGGTGATCGCCCGGATCGGGATTCGTACCACCGGTCCGGCTCAGACCCTGCGCCGGCTTTCCGGCGGCAATCAGCAGAAAGTGGCGATCGGCAAATGGCTGCGCGGCAACGCCAACGTCTTGATATTCGATGAGCCGACCAAGGGTGTCGATGTGAAAGCAAAAACCGACCTGTTCACCCTGATCGACGGGCTGGCGCGAGACGGGAAGGGGATTATCTATGCCTCGGGCGAATTCTCTGAACTGGTGGGATTGTGCGACCGCATTTGCGTGTTGTGGGATGGCCGTATCGTCGCAGAAATTCCGGGCGCTGAGGCCCGGGAAGAGACACTACTTTATTACTCCACCGGAGGAGAAGCAGCGTGAGCAAGGCCCTGACAGTTAACGCGACGGCATCGGGTCGTCAGCGATTTTTTGATTTTCTTTATAAATGGGGCATGTTGCTGACCGTGGTGGCGCTGATTGCCGTTTTTGGCCTCGCCTCGGACAACTTCCTCGACCCGTTCAACATCATCAACATTTTGCGCTCCATCGCCATCGTGACGGTGATTGCGATCGGCGTCTCTGTGTCGTTAACCATTGGCGGCTTTGACCTGTCGGTGGGGTCAACGGCTTCGCTGGCAAACGCGCTGGTGATTTCGCTGTTTGTCTGGCACGGCTTCGGCACCACCGAGGCGATCCTTATCACCCTGGCGCTCTGTACGCTGGTGGGGCTGTTCAACGCTTTTTTAATTGTCGTCCTGCGCATTCCCGACATGCTGGCTACCCTCGCCAGCCTGTTTGTGATTCAGGGCGTGGCAATGACCTACAGCTACGGCGGCTCGATTACCGAGAACATGGTATTGCCGAGTGGCGACATGGCGGAAGGGGTGATTCCGGCCGCCTTCGGTGCGCTGGGACAGGTGCCTACGATTGTGATCGTGATGCTGGTGGTGACCGTGGTGGCTCAGCTGGCGCTCTCGTTCACCACGCACGGGCGGAGAATGTACGCCATCGGCGGAAACCCAGAGGCCGCACGGCTCTCCGGGCTGCGCATCACCCGTTATAAAGTGGCGGCCTATGTTATCGCCTCGCTGCTGGCCGGGCTGGGCGGCATTTTACTGGCCTCGCGCATCGGTTCCTCGCAGGTTAATGCCGGCAGCGGCTACCTGATGGATGCGGTGGCGGCGGCGTGGATAGGCTTTTCACTGGCGGGTTCAGGTAAACCGAACGCGCTGGGCACGCTGGTGGGGGCGGTGATTCTTGGCGTGCTCTCCAACGGCCTGGTGATGCTGTCGGTGCCGTACTACGCCATGGACATTATTAAAGGGCTGGTGCTGGCTGGCGCGCTCGCACTGACCTACTTTCAGCGCCGCACATAAAATTTTACAGGGTAAACACCATGAAAAAGATAACGCTTTCACTCATCGCATTGGGGTTGTTCAACTCTGCGGCGGCCTTTGCTGAAACTCCGACGCCGATTCCGGCGGCGATTGCCGAACATAGCGGCCCGATTCGTATCGCGGTGATCCGTAATCTTGGTTCCGACGATAACACCACCCAGTTTGTCTCCGGGGCCATCCAGGAGGGTAAAAAGCTCGGTTTCAAAATCAGCACCTTCCTGAGCAACGGCGATGACGCCAAATTCCAGGATTTCGTTAACCAGGCGATTAGCCAGAAATACGACGGCATTATTCTCTCCCAGGGACGCGATCCGTACTCGACCGCGCTGGTGAAAAAAGCGGTGGACGCCGGGATTAAAGTTGCCGTGTTCGATACTGCGGTTAACGGCGAGATCCCGGGTGTCACCGTCACCCAGCAGGATGACGCTTCGCTGACCGAGCTCTCCTTTGGCCAACTGGTGAAAGATTTCAACGGTAAAGCCAACATCGTCAAACTGTGGGTCGCCGGCTTCCCGCCGATGGAACGCCGCCAGGCCGCGTACCAGACGCTGCTTAAGCAAAACCCGGGGATTAAAGAGCTGGAGTCGATTGGCGCCGTCTCTTCCGACGTGCAGGGCGATACCGCCAATAAAGTTGGGGCGATTCTGGCGAAATATCCGAAAGGCAAGATCGATGCGATTTGGGGAACCTGGGATGCGTTCAGCCAGGGGGCTTATAAAGCGCTAAAGGAGAACGGCCGCAGCGAAATCAAACTCTACAGCATTGATATTTCTAACCAGGATTTGCAGCTGATGCGTGAATCCGGCAGCCCGTGGAAAGTGAGCGTGGCGGTGGATCCGAAGCTTATCGGCGCCACTAACGTGCGCCTGATCGCCAATAAGATTGCCGGGGAGCCGACTCCTGCAACCTATGACTTCAAAGCGGCGGCTATTCCGCAGGCGCTGCTGGCGGCGCAGCCGGGGGCGGTGAACGTTGCCTCGCTGGGTAAAATCATTCCGGGCTGGGGCCAGACGGAAGACTTTATCGCCCCGTGGTTTGCCACGCTGGAAGCAAAAAACAAGTAACGCCCGTTGGCGCTGCGCTTACCGGGTCTGCGGTTTCGTCGGCCCGATAAGGCGCTGCCGCTATCCGGCAAAAGGAGCTCAAGGTGAGTGAGACTGAATTACCGCGCCCCGACTACAGCCGCAATATGCGGCTGATTGGGCATAGCGATCAGGGAGGACGCCCGGACGGCGTCCAGCTCATGGTGCACCGTGGCTTTGCGTATATCGGTCATATGGTATCGCAGGGCTTTTCGGTGGTCGACGTTCGCGATCCGGCGCGTCCGAAAGCGGTAAACTACATCGCCGCGCCGCCGGGGACCTGGAACGTGCATTTGCAGGCGCATGATGATCTGCTGCTGGTCATCAATGCCCGCGATCTGTTTGCCGACGCTCGCTTTGCCGACGAGAAAGTTTACTACACCCGTTCGGTGGGCGAGACGGTCAGCGATGTGCAGGATAAGGGCTGGAGCGCCGGGCTGCGGGTGTTCGATATTTCGCATCCGGAGCATCCGCGCGAGATAGGTTTTTTGTCGCTCAGCGGTATCGGCATTCATCGAATCTGGTACGTTGGCGGTCGTTGGGCCTACGTTTCTGCGCTGATCGACGGTTTTAGCGATTATATCTTCCTGACCATCGATCTGGCGGATCCGCGCAAACCGGAAGTGGCCGGACGCTGGTGGTTGCCGGGGATGAACCTGGCGGCAGGGGAGACGGCGGACTGGCCACAGGGCAAGCGCTACGCGTTGCATCACGCCATTATCGCCGGGGATACCGCCTACGGTAGCTGGCGCGACGGTGGCCTGACGCTGCTCGACGTGAAGGACAGAACACAGCCGACGCTGATTAGCCATCGCAACTGGAGCCCGCCGTTTGGCGGCGGAACCCATACGGCGCTGCCGCTGCCGGACAGGGATCTGCTGGTGGTGCTGGATGAAGCGGTGCTTGATAACCAGCAGGATGGGGAGAAGCTGATCTGGCTGTTTGATATCCGCGAACCGACAAACCCGGTGAGTATCGCCACGTTCCCGCCGCCGGATGAAGCCGACTACGTGGCAAAAGGGGCGCACTTTGGTCCGCATAATCTGCATGAGAATCGCCCCGGTAGTTTCATTAGCTCAACGCTGATTTTTGCCACTTACCAGAATGCGGGCGTTCGCGCTTACGATATCTCCAACCCTTATCGTCCGGTGGAGACCGGGGCGCTGGTACCGGCCGCACCGGCGAAAATGATGGATACCCGTCCGGGTCGCCCGCAGGTCATTCAGTCCTGCGATGTGTTTGTTGATGCGCAGGGAATTATCTACAGCACGGATTACAACGGCGGGTTGTCGGTGATTGAGTATCTCGGGTAGTTTTTTGCCGGGTGGCGCTGCGCTTACCCGGCCTACAAAACCCCGGACGAGATGTCGGATAAGGCGTCAGGCGCGTAGGCTGGAGAAGGCGTCAGGACCCTATGCCGGGAAGATGTCAAAGAGCCGTAGGCCGGGTAAGGCGTCAGCCGCCACCCGGCATACAGACTGCGCTTAGCTGTACTGGCGCACCCGTGCCACCAGCTCTTCGACGCTGTCGATACGGTCGGCAATCACAATCAGCGCTTTACCCAGGGTGATTGCGTGGCGCAGGCACTCGTGGCGCATGGCCTCATCCTGAATCGTCTCTATATCGGCGACGTGGGACAGGCCGACGCTGCGGCGAATCAGCTCGGTGCCGCAGAAGCCAATCGCGTCGTTCCATACTTTTTTCAGGAACGCGGAGGCATAGCCGGGCCAGGCCAGCGCCGCATCGCGCGTTTTCTCCGCTGCCAGAGAGTGGAAGCGTTCGGCAAAAGTATTCCACAGCGTCTGAATATCGTGCAGACGCTGTTCGCGAGCCGCGGCGGCATCGCGAATGCCCAGATGCCCCGGCAGGCCGCAGTAGTTCAGCAGCAGGTTGCCGATGGCGGTACCGATATCAAAACCTATCGGGCCGAAATAGCCGAACTCCGCATCGATGGCTTTAAAACTGTCCTCGGCAACAAAAATGGAGCCGCTGTGAATATCGCCGTGTAGCAATGCTTCGGTATGCGAGAAGAAGCGATGTTTCAGCGACGCGACTGCCAGCCTGAGCGACGCGTCGTCACGCAGGGCGGCCACTTCAGCTTCCAGTTCGGCCGGGTAGTTATTGCGTTCGTGAACCTGGTACGGGTCGTTGAAAAACAGGTCTTCGGTGATTTCGCACATCTCCGGATTGATAAACCGGGCGACCTGAGCCTTTTTCTCATGCGGATGGAGGTAGAAATCACTGGTATGAAACAGCGCCTGGGCCAGATATTCCCCCAGCTGGCTGGCGGCCTGCGGATAGTAAACATTGTTAATCAGCTCGCCGCGCCAGATACGGTGATCGGAGAGATCTTCCATCACCATCACCGCCAGTTCGGGGTCGAAGTGGTGGATTTTCACCGTGTGCTGCGGGGCGTGCTGGTAGTGTGCCACCAGGGTTTGCGCCTCGAGACGAGCGCGGTCGAGGGTCAGCGGCCAGGATTCACCGACGCAGCGAACGTAGGGCAGCGCCTGCTTCACGACAACGCGGCTCACGCCGTGGGTATCATAAATCTTAAAGACCAGGTTGAGGTTACCGTCCCCCACTTCCTGCGCGGACACCAGCTCCGACGGGTCATCGATGCCGCCAAATTGTTGTGCGTATGCCACGGCATCGCCGGGGGTGAAGGTATGGTATTGCGACATTGCCTCGATCCTCAAAAGTTCTGATTAAGCCGTTCAGACGTCTATACTTCTGGATTTCATCCTGACACAATGTGATACAACAACGCAACAGGGATTTAACGATATGCAGACACTACAGACCACCAGCCTGCGGGTAAGCGAAAATCAGCTTTTTATTCTTGATCAGCAGGCATTGCCGCAGGAAAAACGCTGGCTGGCGGCGGATAACGTTTCGTTGCTGGTGGACCATATTCACGCCCTGCGGGTTCGCGGGGCGCCGCTAATCGGCCTGTCGGCCAGCCTGCTGCTGGCGCTTCTGGCCCGGCGCGGCCTCAGCCGGGATGAACTGGCCCAGGCACTGGAAACGCTGCGGGCCGCGCGCCCGACGGCGGTAAACCTGATGAATAATCTCGATCGCATGAAGCTGGCGCTGGCGGAAGAGAATCATGCCCAGGCACTGGAAGAGGAAGCGCTGCGCCTGATCGCAGAAGATAAACAGCTATGCGCCAGCATCGCCGAGGCGGGCAGCGCACTGGTGACGCCGGGCAGCCGCCTGCTGACGCATTGTAATACCGGCGGCCTGGCAACGGCGGGCGTAGGGACGGCGCTGGGGGTGATTGCGCTGGCCCATCAGCGCGGGCTGGTGGAAAATGTCTGGGTCGACGAGACGCGACCGCTGCTGCAGGGCGGTCGGCTGACCGCCTGGGAGCTGGGTGAACTGGGGGTGCCTTACCGGCTGATTACCGATTCGATGGCCGCCAGCCTGATGGCCAAAGGAGAGGTTGACGCCGTATGGGTCGGGGCTGACCGGATCGCCGCTAACGGCGATGTGGCGAATAAGATCGGCACCTATTCCCTGGCGGTACTGGCGAAGTATCACGGTATCCCGTTCTACGTGGCGGCACCGCAAACCACCCTCGATCGCCACTGTCCGAACGGCGAGGCGATTCCGATTGAGCAGCGGGCGCCAGCGGAAGTGACCGGCGTCGCCGGCAGCTTTGGCGCGGTGCAGTGGGCGCCGAAAGATGCCGCCGTTTACAATCCGGCATTTGACGTCACCCCCGCGGCATTAATTAGCGGCTGGGTGCTGGATAGCGGCGTGGTCACCCCGGAACAGGTGGCGGCCGGGGCGTTTGCAGCGGAAAAAGCCTGAGTTAAAGCGCAGTGATTCCCATCGCTTCCTGTCAGGCTATATGAGTAACGCGCCTCTTTAAAATACCCGGCGGCGGCTGACGCCTTACCGGGCTTACGGGGCGGGATCAGATCGGCTTTTGTCGGTCAGGAAAGGCGTCAGCCGCCGCCTGACAAGCGTGCGGGCACGATCGCCCAATCACGGCAGAACCATATCGACCGCCGGAGCCGCGTGCGGATCGATATGCCGGCCGAGCGTTGTCAGCGCCGCCTGGTAAGGGCACAGGGTTCCGACTTCGGTCGTCTGGCAGCCCGCTTGACGCCACTCCTGGCGCAGCAGCGGATGCTGGCTGTCCGGGATTTGCAGACGACGTAAATCGTCCAGACTTTGCGCCTGGAAGTAGACGCGCAGATAGCGTTTACCGCTATGGGTATCGCGCCAGCGTTCCAGAACCAGGCTGCTGCCCGGCGGGATATTGCCCCGGCTGTACCCCGGCAACTGCCAGCTAAAATCCATTAACGTACGCACCATGGCGATATTGGTGTCGTGCGCCACCAGCAGCAGCCAGCGCACGTCCGGCGTGGCGCCTTCTTTGACCCCCTCCAGCATGGCGTTGAGCAGAATCGAACCGCGTTTTTGCGCGGTATAAAACACATCGTTGCTCAGATCGTAGTTCTCCGTCAGCAGCGGCAGCAGGGCGGTGATCTGGCTGGAGCGGGTGATGTTACCCCACGCCAGCTGGCTGAGAGGCAGATTTTCGCTCCAGCCCAGGCGTAGCGTCTCAACCATATTGGCCATCACGCTCAGTCCACTAATCGACGTTTTGCCGCTTTTGCTCTGCTCGACCTGCCACGGCTGGTCGAACGCCGGACAAGGTTTGTCCGGCACGCAGACCGCATTTTTCAGCAGCTGAATCACCGGAGCCAGCGCCTGCCGACGCTGTGCCAGATCGCCGGCTTTTTCTTTCACTGCCGCCAGTTGGCGGGCGGGATCGGTTTGCGTGGCGGCAAACTTATCGGTCTGAAACAGCGGATCGGCGTCGCCGCTGACGTAATGAATGGCTACGCCGCAGCCGGGAAAGGCGCCGTCCACCAGCGCCTGGGCGGTGGCCCGCGTGCGCTGCAGGGGGCTGGCGCGAACGTAAATTTCGCCGTTCGCCGGGCAGCCCGCCGTCAGCAGGCCCAGCTGGCGAAAGCGCACGCCCTCTTCGCGCCCTTTATTGACCACCGCGGCATAGCCATGGCCGGTCAGCTCGCCGTCGTGGGTGGTCCACTGGGGCCACGAACGCTGGGTCGCGGCATCGATGGCTTCCCGGTTGCCCGGCGTCGGCGGGCGAATGCCGTGGCGGCTGAGTTCAACCACTTTTTCCAGCTCAAACTGCGCGGCGGCATGCCCCGGTGCGATCAGCAGCGGCAGGGCGCAGGCAAACAACAAGCGTAGTAAAACCTGATGTCGTACAGGCATCATAAAATATTCCTTATAGATTAAATGGTTACGACGAGAATGAGGTCTGGCGTTCTATCGCGTGTCGTCTGGCGACAATCGCCGCGGTGGTAAAACAGAATAGCGCGGACATCAGGCCGGCGCCTACCCAAAACAGCGACAGCGTACTGAAGTCGTACAGCGTTTTGCCATTTTCGATAATCGATGTTTTATCGATGATGATGCCGGTGAGAAACTCGCCGAGTCCCGCACCCGCGTAGCTGGCGATACCGATGGTGCCGAGCGCTGCCCCCGCGGCTTTGCGCGACGAAATATCGACCGCAATCAGTCCGCCAAGGAAGCAGGTCAATGCGCCAATGGTGGCGCCGAAGATAATCATCGCCAGAATGTCGGTGTAGTAGCCGTGCGGCGACCAGAGCATCAGCGCAAAGCCTCCGGTGTTGAGCAGGCTGATAAACCCGGCCATCACGCTGCGGTTACGCGGGAAGAGGCGGTCGGAGAGCACGCCGGCGATAATGGTGCCGGCAATACCCGCGATGGCGTTAACCCCGATAATTCCGGAGGCTTCAAGGGTAGAGTAGGCTTTATCCTGCTCGAGAAAGAAGATCCCCCACGAGTTCACCGCGTAGCGATCGATATACATAAACGCCGAGGCCATTGCCAGCGTCCACAGGGCCGGATTGCGCAGCGCCAGCAGCTGGTTTTTAAACACCGAGCCGCGGACTTCCGCCTCTTCCTGCGGTTCGTCGCGAATCACGTTGATTGACGGGAAGCCGCAGCTTTGCGGTGAGTCGCGCATAAACAGCAGCAACAGCGCCACCCCGACGGCGCCGAGCGCTGCCGTGGACAAATAGCCCATTTGCCAGCCAAAACCCGCAATGACGGCGGCGATCACCATGTAGGTCAGCGCTTCGCCGATGTTGTGGGCGGTTGACCAGATACCATAAAAGGTGCCGCGCTCTTTATAACCGTACCAGCGGGCCAGCGATACCGCACAGGGACCGACCCCCATCGATTGCGCCCAGCCGTTGATCCCCCAGAAAACCGCCAGCAGCAGGGCATTGCTGGTCATCCCCATCATCAGGTTCATCCCGGCGCTCAGCAGCAGGCCGAGACTCATATAGCGAACCACATTGGCATGATCGGCAACGAAACCATTAACCAGTTTGCCGATGGCGTAGCTGAAAAACAGCGCCGAGCCGATCATGCCCAGCTCGGTAGGAGAAATACCCAGCTCGACGAGCGCGCTTTTGGCGACGGTAAATGACAGCCGACAGACGTAAAAGGTCACGTAGGCGACGGTCATGGCTAAAAATGTTTGCCAGCGTACGCGGCGAAAGCGTTGTTCATCGAACTGCGCGCCTGCTTTGGGCGGCGAAGCGCGAAAAAATGCGATAATTCTTCCAGACATAATGGTATCTCCGAAGGTCGGAGGCCTGACTGATTAGCGTGGTTCGTCCGTGAGGTTTATCCCCGTCATACTTCAAGTTGCCTGTGCGTTGGCTGCGGTCTACTCGACCCATTCATGGGCCTCGCCCTTACGGGCAGCCGCTACACGGCGTTCAAATCTGTTCCAGACAGATTTGTCGTTCACCCCGCTCACTTGCCGCGTTACCCGGCCTCGCCCCTTCGGGGCCAGCGCAAGCGCTGTTCACGGCAAAAGTGCCTTGTCCTGCAACTCGAATTATTGAGGGCATATTGTCTTTGTGTAGAGTACATAATCAGATAAAGCCTGACCCGATACGGGTTAAGGTAATGGGTGATAAAGCATGTTTTTTAATTGTGGATAGAGCGTCTTGCTGGCCAGCAGCAGCGGGTTGCCATGACGAATCCCATCCTCCGCCAGATAGTCATTGCTCAGGCCGCCGGCTTCGCGCATCAGCACCAGCCCCGGCAGCCCGTCCCACGGGTTCATGTGCGGTTCGTAGTAACCGATGAGCCGGCCAGCCGCTGCCCAGGCACTCATCAGCGCTCCGGAGCCGTTGCGGATAAACATGCCGCCGTCGCTAAGCAGCGCATTGAGAAAGGGCAGAAAAACCGCTGGCGTCACGCGGTGCGAAGTCCCGACGCCCATCACCCCCTCTTTGACCGTCGTCGCCGGATGCGGAGCGATGGGCGCATCGTTGAGCCATGCGCCCTGGCCTTTCAGGGCGTGGAACAGCTCGCGATGGTTGGGGTCGTACACCACGCCGATAACCGGTTCGCCATCGGCGACGATGGCCATCGACAGGCACCAGGTGTGCAGACCGTTAAGAAAACAGCTGGTGCCGTCGATAGGGTCGACAACCCACAGCACGCGGGCGTCAGGCATCTGCGTTCCGCTCTCCTCGCCGAGAAAACCATCCTGCGGAAAGGCGCTGATAATGCGCTGCTTAACAAACGCCTCGACCCGCTTATCGGCGACGCTGACCACGTCCTGCAGGTCGTCGCCTTTATGATCCACCGCCAGTCGGTCGCGCTGCTGATAGTATTCGAATGCCAGTTCAGCACCGGCTTGCGCCAGCTCGCAGGCCAGGCGATAGCGGGCCTGCAGCGCATCTGATTCCAGGGATTTCATGCTTATTCTCCATTTTGCACACGTGTGCATTGTGTGTGAAAAAAACAGCCCCGAAGGGCGAAGTGAGTGTGGATGGATTAAAAATAATATTCTGTGATCGTTCTGGCATAAAATGATTTTTTCATTTCGCGCTATGACGAACAATTAGTTTCACTGGCACTTCGCGATGACGTGACGGCAGGTTGAATTTAGCGATCCTCGTGACCAGGAGATCCACCGCATGGTGGGCGAGCAGAGCGGTATTCTGCTGCACGGTGGTCAGCTGGTAGGGCTGCCAGTCCGCCTGCGGGATATCATCGAATCCGATAATGGCAGGTAGCGAGGCGGCAGGATTGTCCGCCCGCAGACCGTCCAGCGCGCCGAGCGCCAGCATATCGGTGGCGCAGAACAGCGCCTGCAGCTGCGGATGCGCGGCGAGCAGCTGCCTGGCGGCGCTAAAGCCCGCCTGATAACCGCTGCTTTCGCAGAAGTGCGCGGCAACGTCGATGCCTTGCGCATGGGCAATGAACGCGTCGTAGCGCTGCCGGGTGCTGAAGTTATCCAGACTTTCACCGATAAACCCGGCCTGTCGCCACTGGCGCTGAACAAACAGGTCGGCCACCAGCTTCGCCCCCTGCGCGTTGTCGCTGCATACGCGATCGCAGCCGGCCAGATCGGCGTGGCGGTTGATCAGCGTCACCGGGATTTTTCGCTCCAGATACTCCTCCGCCAGCGATAGCGGCGGCGCTCCGGAGGTGATAATGACGCCCGCGACGTGATAGCTCAGCAGCTGCTTGAGCGACGGGGCGAGCTGCTGCGGATCGTCGGCGTTCATCAGCAGCGGCATAAACCCGTTGAGCGCCAGCTGGTGGACCAGCGGCGACAGCAGCTTGCTGCGGAACGGGTTATCAAACCCGGCGGTGACGATGCCGATAAAGTTGCTGCTGCCGGTATTCATCGCGCGGGCGATGATATTGACCTGATAGCCCAGCGTTTCCGCCGCGGCGAGGACCTTCTGCCGGGTTTTTTCCGCCACCGATGCGCCGGGCGTAAAGGTGCGGGATACCGCGGAACGGGAGACCCCAGCGAGCCGGGCAACATCCTCAGCCTTAATCCATTTTTTTTCGCTCATAGTGTCAGGGTACGGGTTGTTCTTAGTAAGCCCATGCCGACGCGGGAGCCCATGGTCGGCACAAAAAAGTAGTAAGAAGGTATCACATAAATCCCTGCGCGAGCAGCGGGTTGACGCGGGATGCGTACCGCGTCAACGTTGCGCTTAGGCCGGGTAGTGAATCTGTTCCGCCTGGCGCTGCATAATGATCTTGCCGTGACGAATGGAGGTCAGCACTTTGGCCTGACGGCGCACCGCGTCATAGTCGTTATGCGCATCAAGGATCAGCAGGTTTGCCGGGCGGCCTTCGGCGATACCGTAGTTGTCGCCGAGGCACAGCGTACGGGCGCTGTTGTCGGTAATGAGATCGAGACAGCGCTGCAAATCTTCATAGCCCAGCATATGGCAGATGTGCAGCCCGGCGTCGAGAATGCGCATGATGTTGCCGTTGCCCAGCGGGTACCACGGATCCTGAATGGAGTCCTGAGCAAAGCAGACGTTAATCCCGGCGCGGTCCAGCTCCGCCACCCGCGTCACGCCGCGGCGTTTCGGCCAGCTGTCGAAGCGCCCCTGCAGGTGAATGCTTTCGGTCGGGCAGGAGATAAAGTTGATGCCCGAGGCCTTGAGCAGACGGAACAGTTTCGAGCAGTAGGCGTTATCGTAGGAACCCATCGCGCAGGTATGGCTGGCGGTGACCTGCGCGCCCATGCCGCGCACCCGGGCCTCTTCCGCCAGCACTTCGAGGAAACGCGACTGCGGGTCGTCGGTTTCATCGCAGTGTACGTCCACCAGGCAGCCGTGGCGCTGGGCCAGGTCCATTAAAAAGCTCAGGGAGCTGACGCCCTTATCGCGGGTGTTTTCGTAGTGCGGAATGCCGCCCACTACGTCGGCGCCCATTTCGATGGCGCGGGTCATCAGCTCGCGCCCGCCGGGGAAGGACTCAATGCCCTCCTGCGGAAAGGCGACGATCTGCAGGTCGATAAGATGGGCGGCCTCTTTTTTCACCTCCAGCATCGCTTCAAGCGCGGTCAGGGAGGGGTCGGTGACATCGATGTGGGTGCGCACGTGCTGTACGCCGTTATCGCGCAGCATACCGATCGTTTTCAGCGCCCGCTGGCGCGTATCTTCTACCGTGACGCTCTCTTTACGCTGGCTCCAGCGGGCGATACCCTCGAACAGCGTACCGCTCATATTCCACTCCGGCTCGCCCGCCGTCAGGGTAGCATCCAGGTGGATATGCGGCTCGACGAACGGCGGGATAACCAGCTTTTGCTGCGCGTCGATATCGCTGGTTTCAGCCGCCTGCGCGGCGGCCTGCGGAGTGATGCTGTTAATCAGACCGTCCTGTAATTCAAGGGTATAGAGCGCTTCTTGATGGCGCAGACGCGCGTTGATGATTTTCATGGTTGTTCCCGTAAATGGTTTTGCGACATACGCCAGATCGCCAGGGCGACCGAAGCGTTGAGATGAAATTGCGGATGGCTGACCGGATTGCGGGTCAGCTTTTCAATACGTTGAATACGCTGATGCAGCGTGTTGCGGTGAATGCCCAGTCGCTCGGCGGCCCTGACCACGTTACCGCTCTCCTGAAGCAGCGTTTCCAGCGTCTCCATCAGCAGCCACGGACTTTTACGATCGGGCTCGATCAGGCAGCCGAGGGTGTCGTGCATAAAATCGCTCAGCAGGGTGGGGTCGCTGACGGCGGAGAGCAGCTTGATAAAGCCCAGCTGCTGGTAATCGCTGATACGCTGGGCCGGACGCAGGCTATCGCTGAGGTCCAGCGCCTGACGCGCCTGCGACAGCGCCCGCTGATAGCCCTGCAGCTGCTGCACCGGCGCCGAAAGACCGCACAGCAGCGACAGCCCGTCATCGCCTTCCGCCAGCGCATACAGCCACGCCTGGAGCCACTTTTTGTGCTGATAAAACTCGCCTTCTTCATCCGGGAGCAGGAAAAGAAACATATTGCTGCGTTCGACCAGGGGAAAGGGGTTGCCCTGCTGATTGAGCTGCTGCTGCAGGCGCTGGCGCACGGTGCGGCGGGCCTGCTGGAGCCAGGCTTCGGCCTGTTCCGGCGGAAGCTGGCGAAACAGGCGCGGGATCCCTTCCAGGCGCAGGGCCGCCACTCGCAGCGGGCGGGTAAAATCCAGCTGCTGGTGGAGCGCGCGTTGATGCAGGATTTGCAGATCGGGATAGTCGCCGGTTAACAGCTGCAGCAGAATATCGCGCTGCGACTGCAGCGCGTTTTCGCTGCGCACCAGCGCGGTACCGATGCGTTCGGTGACGATCACCATTTTGAGCAGATAGGGCTGTTCGATGAGCGGAATGCCCAGCTCGTCCGCCAGCGCGATCAATCGCGGCGGGATCGTCTGAATATATTGGTCCCCGGTGAGGATCACCATGCCGGCGATCCCGCGCTGCTTGCCCTCCATCAGCAGATGGATCAGGTTGTCTTCATCGCGGGGATGGTTGATCCCGGTGATAAACACCAGCTCTCCGCCCATGACCCATTCGGCGATATTTTCATTTTCCGCGACGTAGTACCAGCGCACCGCCAGCTGGAGCCCCTGCTGCCCCGCGCGCAGCCGCATCGCCGAGAGTCCCTCGAGAGCGAGGATTTCGCTGACCGTCAGGCTCATAACTCCTGCTCCGCGACCGAATCAGCGGCGGGCTGACGTTTGCTCAGACGAGTCAGCGCGATATAGACCAGCGCGGAAACGGTAATGCCAACCAGCGGGGCGATCCACGGCGACAGGTAAGCCACCACCGCGCCCACGGCGTAGGCGCTCAGCCCCAGCCAGTTAAAGCGCGGTAAGCGGGCGGTGTGCAGCCGCGGATAGCGGCCGCCGCGATAAAACCAGTAGTCGGCGAGGATAACGCCACCGATGGGCGGAATGATGCTGCCCAGCAGCACCAGGAAAGGAATCAGCATTTCATACATCCCGCCAATGGCCAGCAGAATGCCAACGCCGGCGGCGACCACGGTCAGGGTGCGGCGGCGCTCGCTGCGCAGCAGGTGGCAGGCGGCCGCCGAGACGTTATAAATCGTCGGCCCCTGAATGGTCAGTAGGTTGAGGCACAGCATCACCACCGCGGCGACCGACAGCCCCTGCAAAATCAGCACTTCCACAATATCGGCCTGCTGGTAGACGATGGCGCACCAGGCGCCGGCCACAATCATCAGCCCGTTACCGATCAGGAAACTGCTCATACTGGCGAGGATAGCGGTGCGGCTGGAGTTGGCCAGCCGCGTCCAGTTGGTCGCCTGGGTGGCGCCGCTGGCGAAGGTGCCGAAGACCATGGTGATCGCCGCCGACCAGGTCATGGTCTCGCCCGGGGCGATTTTGGTCATTGCCTGCCAGCCGCCGGCGTGGTGGGCGGCCAGGTACATCGAGACCACCAGCAGAATGAACATCAGCGGCACCGACACGCGCGACAGCGCATCCAGCCCTTTGTAGCCCACCAGCGCGGTGACGCAGAACAGGATACCGAACAGGATCATCAGCGGGATGGTCATGGCGGCGGGCAGGGCGAGGATTTTGACCAGCGAGATGGCGACCGTCGCGGTACCCCAGGCGTACCAGCCCAGTTCGGCGAAGCCGAGAATAAAATCGGCGAGCTTGCTGCCGATTTCCCCGAAACAAAAACGGCCCATCAGTACGGTATTCAGCCCGCTGCGTGCGGCAATCCAGCCGAGGGAAGCGGCATACAGAGCCAGCAGAAAGTTACCGATCGCCGCAATCCACAGGAGATTGACGATCGAAAAAGAGACGCCAAGTTTGCCGCCGGCGAACATCGTGCCGGTAAAAAAGGTAAAGCTGAACAGAACCATGGAGATCGAAAACAGGCCCTTACGCCCGGAGGCGGGCGCTTCGACGAGCGGAAAATCATTGCTGTTTGACATTGTGGAACCTCTGAGTGGCTATCCGAATGGCGATGGCAGAGAGGTAGCAAGAGATATGCCAACAAAATCAAGGCATGGGTGACACAATGCGATGGGCAGTGTGCACATAAAAAGTCGTTTATCAGCCGATGTTTGCCAGAATAGTGTGCACGGTGCAAAGTTTTGCCCCGCGATGGGGCAGCGGCCGGCGGATTACCCAGGCTGGCGCTGAGATTTAGCGATTGTGCTCGCATTTCTGTTGGCTGGGGGCTGGCGTTACCGGGCAGTTTCCGCGACGCGGACGCGATCAACGATCGGACAGGGAGCGGCGGCGCTGGGTTGTTATGCCGGCAATCCCGCACCTGACGATCTTGTCGGGCATCACCGTCTCTACACATTTTGCGCCCGATTTTTGCGGACCCATCGCACTTCTTTCCTGCAGAACGATCCCCCGTCTTTTTGACCACCGGTAGTTGGTAATAGGGGCTTCATGAAAACGTTCGGTTATATCATTGTTAAAAGCAGTAATTTCATATGCATTTCTGATATAACCATTATCAATGTAAGCCTTTCCTGAAATATTGTTCACTTAAGCTGGCGGTGTTAGTATCGGGTAAATAGCCATTTAGACGGCTAAAGAACCTTTCTCCAGGCTATTTTATTGGCCATTTTGGACCTGGGCAGGCTCACCCTCTCACGTACCCGGTGTACGTTCCGGGTGTGCCGCGCTGTCGGTGTCGAGACTGCCTGCAACACCTGCCGTAAAGGTTCTCAAATTAACATCGCTAAACTAAGGAACTGCTATGTGGCAAGAAAGACTCGCGCAACTGGTCACCACCTGTCATTGGATCGGCGCGAAAGGCTGGGCGCCGGCGACCGGCGGCAATATGTCGGTGCGTCAGGATGAGACCTGGTGCTGGCTTAGCGAGTCGGGACGCGATAAAGGCAGCCTGACGACGGAGGATTTCCTCCAGGTCGAGATCGCCAGCAATAAAGCGCCTTCCGGGCGTAAACCTTCTGCTGAAACCGGTCTGCATACCCTGGTGTATCGCCTGTTCCCTGAGGCTAACGTCGTGCTGCACGTCCATACCGTCAACGCGACGGTGCTGTCGCGCATCGAGAAGAGCGGGACGCTGGCGCTGCAGGGCTATGAAATGCAGAAAACCCTGACCGGTCAGCACAGTCATCTCGATACCGTCCCGGTGGCGATTTTCGATAACGACCAGGATATCGACGCCCTGGCGGCGCGCATTGAAGATTATGCGCAGACCAATCCGCTGCGCTATGGCTTCCTGCTGCGCGGCCACGGCCTGACCTGCTGGGGCAAAGATATTAATGAGGCCCGCCGTCAGCTGGAAGGACTGGAGTTTCTGTTCGAGTGCGAGCTGATGCGTCGCCGCTACGAGCGCGACTAAATTTCACTCCACTAACGGGTCAGGCATGGATTTTTATCTCGGAATCGATATCGGCACCTCGCGCGTTAAAGCGGTGCTGTTTGATGAGCATTTTCAGGCACGGGCCAGCGCGGCGGAGAATACCGGCCCGCGCCTGTCGGCGAACGGTCATGCCGAGCAGGATATGGCGCAGCTGTGGCAGTCGGTGTTGACCATTTTGCAACAGATTGCCCGACAGCCGGAACTGAAGGCCGGACGTCTGCGGGCGATCGGCTTTGCCGGGCAGGGCGAAGGCGTCTGGCTGAGCGATGCCGAGGGCGAACCGGTGGGCCCGGGGATCCTGTGGAGCGACACCCGCAGCCGCGAGCTGATGAGCGAGCTGTTACGCCGTCCGGGTTTCGACCGGCGCTTTTTCTCTGACACCGGCACTCACCTGCAGCCGTGCAATACCAGCATGCAGTTGAGCTGGCTCCGGCATTATCAACCGGAGCGGCTGGCGCAGGCGCACTATCTGTTTTTCGCCAAAGACTGGGTGCGTTTTCGCTTAACCGGGGTGGCGGCGCTGGATGTTACCGACGCCAGCACTTCGCTGCTCAATCAGCACAGCGGCGAACTGTCGGCGGTTGTGCTTAATGAAATGGGGCTGGCCGATCTGCAGCATCTGTTCCCGCCGCGGCTGGCCCCCGATGCGCCGGCCGGCACGCTGCGCGATGAGGTCGCCGCCCTCACCGGACTCCCCGCCGCCACGCCGGTGGCCGCCGGCGCGCTCGACGTTTGCAGCGCCGCGCTGGGCTGCGGAGCGGTCAACGATGGCGATATCTACACCATTCTCGGCACCACCTGCTGTACCGGGATTGTCTGCCACGGTCGTCAGGCGGTGAATGAGGGGACTCGCTATGTCACCCACACCGAGTCGGGGAGCTTTATCAATCTCTTCCCGATGCAGGCCGGTACGCCGAATATTGACTGGCTGCAACAGCATATTTCCCTGACGGCGGACCTCCAGCTGCTGGAGCAGTCTATCGCCGATGTCGAACCGGGCAGCGGCGGCGTCTTCTGGCAGCCCTACCTCAACGGCGAACGCGCGCCGTTTTTCAGCCCCGATGCGCGGGCCGGCTATTTTGGCATCAGCCAGCATACCACCCGCGCGGAACTGCAGCGGGCGGTGTTTGAAGGGCTGGCTTACGCCATCGTTGACTCGCTGCAGGGCTATCCGCAGGGGGGCGAACTGTACCTGACCGGCGGCGGCGCGGCCTCGGCAACCTGGCTGCAAATCATTGCCGACTGTACCGGGCGCACGGTGGTCTCCAGTACCTTTAATGAACTCAGCGCGCGCGGGGCGGCGATTCTGGCCGCCCGCAGCGTCGGCGCGCTGGCGCACTATCCCCGGCTGGAGCAGACCCGCTATCAGCCCGATCCGCAGGCCCACGCCCGCTACGCTGCCCTGTACCCGGTTTACCGGCTGCTGCGCGAGCAGATGCTGCCGGTCTGGCAGGCCCGACAGGATGCTCTTCACCGTCTTTCTCAGGAACAACATTCATGAAAATCGTTTTTACCGCCGAACATTCCGGCGATCTCGCAGCCTTTCAGCAACTCGGCGAGCTGCTGGTGGAAGGCTGGGCGTTGGGCAAACCGAAACTGAGCGCGGGCCAGCTGATTGAGCTGGCCCATGATGCCGAGGTTCTGATCACCAGCTATGACGATGTGACGGAAGAGGTGATTGCCGCCTGCCCGCGACTGCAGGTCATCGCCTGCACCCGCGCCAATCCGGTGAACATTGATATCAAAGCCGCTCAGGGCCGTGGTATCCGCGTGCTCTATACGCCGGGGCGCAATGCGGACGCCGCGGCGGAGCTGACCATTGGGCTGATGTTGAGCCTGGCGCGGCATATTCCGCAGTCCCATGCGGCGCTGAAACGCGGTGAGTTTACCCGCGCCGAGAACGCCACGCAGGCCACGCAGAGCGGACTGCGCCGCGATGTAGTGTGGGACGTGAGCCCGGAGAGTCCCTATGAAGTATTTAAAGGCAGCGAGCTGCGCAACAAAACCCTGGGGTTGATTGGCTATGGCAATATCGGTCGCCGGGTGGCGCGTATTGCGCGGGCGTTTGGCATGGCGGTGCTGGTAGTGGATCCGTTTGTCGCCGCCGAAGAGATCAACGAGCCGGGTCTACAGAAAACAACGCTTGAGGGACTGTTCCGCGCGGCGGATATCGTGAGCTTACATCTGAGCAGCGGCCCGCACAGCGATGGTCTGGTGAACGCGGCGTTGTTGAATAGCATGAAGCCCGGCGCGTTGTTGATTAACACCTCGCGGGCGGCGGTGGTGGATGAAGAGGCGTTGATTCACGCGCTGCGTCATGGCCCGCTCGGCGGCGCGGCGCTGGATGTCTATCACCGTGAACCGCTGTGGCGCGACCATCCGTTTATCACTGAGTTTGCTAACGTGATCATCACGCCGCATATTGCCGGGGCGACGCGGGAGAGCATCGCTAAGCATACGGCGATGATTGCCGCCGACCTCCAGCGCTATGTCGCTGGCGAGCCGCTGCTCTATCAGTGGCGCTAAGCCGCGGGCCGGAGATTATCCGGCCCGGTTGGCCGCCATAAAAGCCAGGGTATGATCCCAGTCGACCACTCCGGCGTCTGAGCCTAACCCGGTCGCCACCAGCGCGGCGACCGCGGAGGCGACTTCACAGGCCTCTTTCACGCTCATCCCGCGGGCCAGCGCGGCAATAAAGCCGCCGCAGTAGCTGTCGCCGCAGCCGGTAGTATCAACGGCATCGACCCGGTACGGTGCGATATGTTCGACGCCACCGTCGCCGCTCAGCAGCCACGAGCCGTTTTCGCCATCCTTCAGAATGCAGGTCCCGACTCCCAGATCGAAGAAGAAACGGGCGATGTCGGCGGGGTCGGTGCGCCCGCTGAGGTCGCTTGCCTCTTCCAGCGAAGGCATAAAATAGTCCACTGACGGCAGCAGCGGGCGCAACAGATCCAGAGTCTGCTCGTTGGGGGCGATCAAATCAAAGCTGGTGGTGACGCCGCGGGCCTTTGCCTCTTGCAGCAGCAGGGCGCTTTGCCCGCGATCCATCGCCGCCAGCAGGCCGCTGCCGCCGTGGTGCAGGAAGCGGCAGTTGAGAATCGCGTCAAATTGTTCTTCGCCGATGAAAAGGGCATCGGAAGCGCCCCGGCAGTGCAGCGCCGGGCGCTCGCCGTTGGGACGGATCGGCAGGATCGTCGCCGACGTTTCCTGCTGCGCCGTGCGCTGGATCAGCGAGCAGTCGATCCCCAGCCGCGCATAGCTGGCAAGGATAAAATCGGCTTTTTCATCTTCGCCAAGGCAGGCGACCGCTGCGGTACGAATGCCCAGCTTTGCGGCGTTAATATTGGCTCCGGCGGCGGTACCGGCAGGGTTAAGGCGAATTTGTTCGATAAAGGCCACCCCGCCGCGCGGCGGGATGTCCATCACCGGGCGACCGGCGATATCAAGAATAGTCAGGCCGACAAAGACGGCGTCAAAGGCTGCCATAAATGCTCCACTTAACGATGGGTTTGGCGCAGACGCGCCTGCCAGAAGGAGAGGGCCAGCGCCACCACCAGAATCACGCCAACCAGCGCATCTTTCACCAGGTAGTTGAGCCCCATCAGGTTCAGGCCGTTATCAATAATGGCGAGGAACAGCACGCCGCCGAGGGTACCGGCGATGCTGACCCGACCCAGTCGGTTAAAGGCGGTGCCGATAAATACCGCGGCGATAGCGTCCATCAAATAGGCCTGACCGGCCAGCGGCGTAAACTGGCGCAGGTTGGCGGAAAGAATAACGCCGCCGACGGCGCACAGCGCCGAGGCCGCCACCAGTACCCACAGCAGAGTCAGGCGATCGCGGATCCCGGCGATGCGCGCCGCTTCGCCGTTCTGGCCGATGGCGCGGACATATTTGCCAAACAGCGTGCGTTCGGTTATCAGCCAGGCCGCCAGCCCCAGCGCGAGGACAATCACCACCGGCGTCGGAATGCCGGCGATATTGCCGACCGCCAGGTCATGATACTCAGGAGCCATTCTGCGATAGGAGATAGAGCCGCCGCCGTCGGTATAGATACGTTCGGCGCTACTGGCGATAAACCAGGTGCCGAGGGTGGCGAGGAAGGGACGAATCTGGCAGATAAGGATCAGGAAGGCATTCAGCAGGCCAATCATCACCCCGCCAAGCAGGGCGCAGCCCACCGCCGCCTGCCACGGCAGGTGCCAGGTTTTTAAGGCGACCAGCGCAAAGGCGGCACCGAAATCGAGCGCCACGCCTACCGACAGGTCAATGGCGCCGGCGCTGACGATTAAGGTCATCGCCATCGCCACAATCAGCAGAATGGCGCTTCCCTGGAGTAAATTCGCCCAGTTATCGAGGGTCAGAAAGACCGGATTTGCCCAGCCAAACAGGGCGACCGCCAGCAGGGTAATAATGCCGAACCCGGCCCGCGACAGCCACGCCAGCGGGCTGCTGCCCGACCGGTTGGCTGAGGATTTGAGCGTCAGCTGACTCATCAGCGGCCTCCTTGATGCCTGACCGCCGAGGCCGCCAGGACGATGAGGATCAGGCCACCCTTGATGGCGCCCATCCAGAAGATATTCACCCCCAGCAGGCCAAGGCCGTTGGAGAGCGCGTTGACCAGTACCGCCCCGAGCAGCGCCCCCCAGATGGTGACCACGCGACGCCGCGAGAACGCCGCGCCGATAAAGGTGGCGAGGACAGTTTCCAGCAGTAACGGCGTTGCCGTGCCGCTGGAGCTACCGGAGCCCTGGCTGAGCAGCGGCAAAATCGCCAGCCCGGCGGCGATCCCGGCCAGTAGCCAGACCATAATCGTCAGACGACGGACGTTGAGGCCGCTCATCTGCGCCATATCGCGGTTGCCGCCTACCGCCTGTAAGTGCTGGCCGAAACGGGAGTGATGGAGCAAAAACTGAAACAGCACGAATACCGCCAGCAGATAGATCAGCGGCCAGGGAACCCCGAGCACCGCGTTGTCGCGAAAAGCGACCATGAGCGGGTCGTTGACCGCGATGCGCCGCTGACCGGTCAGCAGATCCGTCAGGCCGGTAAAGGCGACGGAAGTCGACAGCGTCGCCAGCAGCGGCGGCAGGCCGGCGGCGAGCACCAGTATCGCGTTCACCGCTCCGCAGGCGAGGGAGACCGCGATCAGCAGCAGTAACAGCAGCAGATACGGAGTGTTCCATTCGACCATCCCGAGGCTCAGCAGGGCGACGCCGAGCACGGCGATAGCGGGAAGCGAGAGGTCGATACCGCCGGAGACCACGTCATCGCCGCCGACGGCAATCACGCACACCAGGCCGAAGCAGAGGATCGCCAGCGGCACGCTCTGCACCAGCATCATGCTGATATTCTGCCAGCTTAAAAAGAAAGGCGACTGGAGGCTGAGCCAGACCAGCAGTGCAAAAAAGAGAATCAGCGGGAATTTTTCGATAAGCGTCGTTATGCCCGGAAGCGGGCGGCGCTGGATACCTGCACTCATACCTGTTGTTCCTGTCCACCGTTAATCGTCGCCAGCAGCGCGTCGAGCGTCAGCCCCCGGGTCGGAAGATTAGCCACCAGCTCGCCGCGCCACATCACCAGGATGCGGTCGCAAAGGCCCAGCAGCTCCGGCGCATCGCTGGAGGAGACCAGTACCGCGCGTCCGCGATCCGCCAGCTCGCGGGTGCGCTGATAAATATCGCTGCGGGCGCCGATATCGACCCCAAGAGTGGGTTCATCGAGAATAAAGAGCCGTGCGTCGGTACCCAGCCAGCGGGCCAGAATGGCTTTTTGCTGGTTGCCGCCGCTCATAAAACGCACCGGCAGTTCCGGACGACCGGGGCGGATCGAGAGCCGATCGATCCAGCTGCGCGCTTTTTCCAGCGCCCGGCCGCGATGCTCCCAGCCGAAGGTGGCGGTCTGCGGCAGGGAGGCGAGATTAATATTGTCGGCGGTGGAGAAGGGAAGAATCAGCCCCTGATGGCGACGGTCGCGCGGCACCAGCGCCATGCCGGCGCGGGTGGCCTGATACGGCGTACGCAGCCGCTTCGGCTGGCCGTCGATGCTAATCGTGCCGCTGCGGGCGCGGCGCAGCCCGTAAAGCAGATCGACCAGCACGTCGCGGCCGGCGCCCAGCAGACCGGCGACGCCGACGATCTCTCCCGGCTGAATATCAAAGGTAATAGCGTTTAATTGCGCGCCGTCGCTGAGCTGGCGCACCGACAGGACCGGCACGGCGGTATCGACCTGATGAGCGCTGCTCTGACGCGGGGTATAGAGCTGTTCGATATCGCGCCCGACCATCATTTTAATCAGCGCGTCGGTGTTCTGCAGGAGCGCCCGATCGGGGTAGCCGACGACCTCGCCGTTACGCAGTACCGTGCCGCGATCGCACAGGGCGGCGATTTCATTGAGATAGTGAGAAATATAGAGAATCGCGATCCCCTGCTGCCGCAGGCGCAGAATCGCCGAGGAGACCAGGCTGGCTTCCTGCGCTTCCAGCGGTGCGGTAGGCTCATCGAATACCACCAGCTTTGCCGCGCCGTCGATCAGCGCACGGGCTATCTGCACCAGCTTGCGTTCAGCGAGGCTGAGGTCGCGGATCAGGCGGCGAGGATTGATTTCCAGCTGCCAGCTGTCGCGGAAAAACGCCGCGGTGGCGGCATTCATTCGCCGCCGGTCCAGCGCCCCCCAGCGGGTACGGTACTCCTGGCCGAGGAATACCGATTCCGCCACCGTAAAGTGGGGGATCAGATTGAGCTCCTGGTGAATGACGCGGATGCCCAGCGCTTCAATCGCCGCCGGATTACCCAGCGGCAGCGGCGCGCCGTCGAGGGTGGCGTTGCCGCTATCGGCCTGGTAAACGCCCGCGAGGATTTTGATCAGCGTCGATTTTCCGGCGCCGTTCTCGCCGATCAGACCGTGAATTTCGCCGGGATTCAGAAGCAGCGTGACCGCATTTAATGCAGTCACGTTGGCAAAGCTTTTGCTGATCTGGTTCATCGCCAGACCAGCGGCGGGGTGAGTCCCGCCGGAGGATTGAGTGATCACTGCAGTTCGCCATATCCCAGCTGTTTATAGACTGCTTTCGCCTCCTGCGGCCCTTTGACCGGGACCACCGGAATAAAGGTCTGCAGCGGCAGTTTCTCTTTGGCGAAGTAGCGCGCGACGTTATCGGCGGAGGTCTGGCCAATCAGATGCGGCTGCTGAGCCACGTTGGCGACGAACGGGCTATTCGGCTCGGCCATGATCTCCAGCGTTTCCGGACCGGCATCGATAGCGGTAACCTTCACATCTTTATCGCGGCCGGTCTCTTCCAGCGCCTGAACGATACCGATGGCCGGCTGATCCCAGCAGGCGACATGAATGGCATCGAGTTTGCCTTTAGGATACTGGCTGAGTAATTCGAGGGTTTTCTTCCGCGCGTCTTCCGGGGAATTGGCAAACTGTTCGGCCAGCTCCGGCTGGATAATATGAATGTCCGGATAATCCTTAAGGACATATTTCCACTGATCGTAACGAATCCCGCAAATACGCAGGGAGCTGGAGAACGCATTGAATACGGCAACGTTGCCTTTACCGCCTAATTCGTCCGCCATATAGCGGCCAATGGTTGAGCCCAGGGTGTAGTTGTCGGAAGTCGTGTTATTGACCGAGTATTTTGACACATGATCGACGGTAAATACCGGAATGCCAGCGTCGCGCAGCGCTTTGAATTTAGGTTCGACAGCGCTGTCGCCGAGAATACTAATTACCGCATCGACTTTACGTGACAGTAAAATATCATGGTTGTTGGCATGGACCTGATTATCGCGGCCGCCATCGACGCCGATCACTTTACCACCCAGTTTCTCTACCTGTTCGGTGGCGCCTTTATAGGCTTCACGATCCCAGAAGTGCTGGGTGCCAACCACGGCGACGCCAATGGTCTTCCCCTGGAGCGAAAGGGCTTCTGCGGCTGACGCGCTAACGGAGACGAGCGAGAGCAGACCCAGCGCGGCGGGTAATAATTTTTTTCTCTGCGACATTCTTATTATGATCCTGTGATGAAGGTAGCTGCGGACTCGTAGCATGACAATAACGAGCACGCAACCTCAAATACGAAATACGTCTAAGTTATTCCAGTAATGTTATATCGCAGGATTAGCCGAGGAAAACTTAATTTTATCATCGACAAGCTGAAAATATTTCATGATGGATAATTTAACCCTCTTTTATATTGTGGATATTAAAGCTGATGCGTTATTTTCAGTGCAAATAATCGTTGCTGCTTAATTATTATGGTTTAGCTGATGTGAAATCTGGTAAATAACCTGTCGGGCCGGGAAGTGTGAGGGGTTAATTGCTATATATCCAGCATATTATATGGCGGGTGGCGTTTTATCTTGCCGAGCATCGCGCTCTATTATAGCGCTCTTTAGCGGGTGAGAAGAAAACAGGCACTATGAGAAAACAGCATAATCTGACCGTGATGCACTGGGGAACCTGGCAGGTTCAGGCCCGCGATGGCCATATCGCTGCGGTCACGCCGGTTCCCTGGGATAAGTCTCCTTCACGTATCGGTCAATCGCTCCCCGATGCGGTCACCGGCAATGCGCGCATTCGCCGTCCGGCGGTGCGAGAAGGCTATCTGAAGAATGGCCCGGCTTCCCGCGAGGGGCGTGGCACAGAACCTTTCGTGGAGGTGAGCTGGGAGGTGGCGCTTGATCTGCTGGCCCGCGAGCTGACGTCGGTGAAGACGCGCTGCGGCAACGAGGCGATTTTTGGCGGCTCCTACGGTTGGGCCAGCGCCGGACGTTTTCACCACGCCCAGAGCCAGCTGCATCGTTTCCTGAAAACCTTCGGCGGTTACACCGCCAGCACTAATACCTACAGCAGCGCCGCCGGGGAACGCATTTTACCGCATGTGCTCGGGCCGCTCAGTCCGCTGCACCGCCAGCACACTCATTTCTCTGAGCTGGCGCGCGAGTGCCAGCTGTTTGTCGCCATCGGCGGTTTACCGCTGCGTAATGCGCAGGTCAACGGCGGCGGCGCCAATGACCATATGCTGAAGCACTGGCTGGATAAAATGCAGGAGGGGGGAACGCGCTTTGTTAACATCAGCCCGGTGCGTAACGATCTCAGCGCCGTGGAGAGCGCGCAGTGGCTGGCGATTCGTCCGGGCACCGATACGGCGCTGCTGCTGGCGCTGTGCCACGTGCTGATAGCCGAATCACTGTACGATGCGCAGTTTGTCGCCAGCCATACGGTAGGTTTTGAACCGTATCGTGACTATCTGCTCGGGGAGAGCGACGGGATAGCGAAAACGCCGCGCTGGGCGGCGGCGATTACCGGTATCGCGGAACAACAGATCGTCTCTCTGGCGCGGATGATGGCCAGCCAGCGCACGATGGTGAATATCTCGTGGTCCATTCAACGCGCGCGCCAGGGGGAACAGGCCTACTGGGCTACGGTAGCGCTGACCGCGCTGCTGGGGCAAATTGGCACTCCGGGCGGCGGGCTGGGCTTTGGCTACGCCTGCACCAACCTGGCGGGAGCCGCGCGTAAAGCGTTCTCCGGCCCGCGCTTACCGGCCGGGGAAAATGCGGTCAGCAGCGTGATCCCGGTGGCGCGACTGGCGGATATGCTGCTGCATCCCGGCGAGGAGTACGAGTTTGACGGCCAGCATCTGCGCTACCCTGATATCCGCCTGGTGTACTGGGCGGGGGGGAACGCGTTCCATCACCACCAGGATCTCAACCAGCTGTGTGAAGCGTGGCGGCGGCCGGAAACGGTGGTGGTCCACGAGCAGTACTGGACCGCGCAGGCTAAATTCTCCGATATCGTGTTGCCGGTAACCACCTCGCTGGAGCGTGAAGATATCGGCAGCGGTGGGCACGACGGCTTTATGATCGCCATGAGCGCCCAGATCCCGCCGGTGGGCGAGGCGCGCGACGATTACGCGATTTTCTGCGATCTCGCGGCACGGCTGGGCATTGGCGAGCGGTTTAGTGAAGGGCGGGATGCCGGCCAGTGGCTGCGACAGATTTACGAAGACTCCCGGCCGCGGGCACAGGAAGAGGGGATTGAGCTGCCTTCGTTCGATGCGTTCTGGCAGCAGGGCGTGCTGGAATACCGTGCCCCGGAAAAACCGCAGGTCTTTCTGGCGGAGTTCCGCGCCGACCCGCAGCGCTATCCGCTCTCCACTCCTTCAGGCAAGATTGAACTCTACTCGGAAACGATTGCCGCTTTTGGCTATCGCGAATGCCCGGGCCATCCGTGGTGGGATGCAGAAGAGGCGGCCCGGCAGCAGACGGAGGTCGAGCGCTGGCCCCTGCATCTGCTCTCCAGTCAGCCGCGCACCCGTCTGCACAGCCAGTACGATCACGGCAGCGTCAGCCGGGCGACGAAAATTCAGGGCCGGGAGCCGCTGTGGATGCATCCGCAGGATGCGCAGGCGCGGGGCATCGTCGAGGGTAGCGTGGTGAAGGTGTATAACGCCCGCGGGGCGATTCTCGCCGGGGTGCATCTTAGCGAGCAGATCCTCGAAGGGGTGGTGCAGATGTCAACGGGAGCCTGGTACGATCCGCTGGATCCGAAGGTCAAAGGTTCGCTGGACAAGCATGGCAATCCGAACGTCTTGACCGAAGATCGCGGCAGTTCGCGCCTGGGACAGGGCTGTAGCGCCCAGACCTGCCGGGTAGAGATCGAACCATGGCGTGAACCGCTACCGCCGATTACCGCCTTCGATCCGCCGAGGTTTATTCGGGAGTAGGAACGGGGAATTGCCCGGCGGCGCTTCGCTTGCGCGGGCCTACGGGAAGGAGGGGATGCTGTAGGCCGGGTCAGGCGAAGCCGCCACCCGACATCTGTCCAGAGCCGGTTTATCGCCCGCGAGGAGTGCGCAGTAAACCCGGCGGCGCTTCGCTTACGCGGGCTGACGGGAAGGCGCGGATGCTGTAGGCCGGGTCAGGCGAAGCCGCCACCCGACATCTGTCCAGAGCCGGTTTATCGCCCGCCCGGAGTGCGCAGTAAACCCGGCGGCGCTTCGCTTGCGCGGGCCTACGGGAAGGAGCGGATGCTGTAGGTCGGGTCAGGCGAAGCCGCCACCCGACATCTGTCCAGAGCCGGTTTATCGCCCGCGAGGAGTGCGCAGTAAACCCGGCGGCGCTTCGCTTGCGCGGACCGACGGGAAGGAGGGGATGCTGTAGGTCGGGTCAGGCGAAGCCGCCACCCGACATCTGTCCAGAGCCGGTTTATCGCCCGCGAGGAGTGCGCAGCAAACCCGGCGGCGCTTCGCTTGCGCGGGTCTACGGGAAGGAGGGGATGCTGTAGGCCGGGTCAGGCGAAGCCGCCACCCGACATCTGTCCAGAGCCGGTTTATCGCCCGCGAGGAGTGCGCAGTAAACCCGGCGGCGCTTCGCTTGCGCGGACCGACGGGAAGGAGGGGGGGCTGTAGGTCGGGTCAGGCGAAGCCGCCACCCGACATCTGTCCAGAGCCGGTTTATCGCCCGCGAGGAGTGCGCAGTAAACCCGGCGGCGCTTCGCTTACGCGGGCTGACGGGAAGGCGCGGATGCTGTAGGCCGGGTCAGGCGAAGCCGCCACCCGACATCTGTCCAGAGCCGGTTTATCGCCCGCCCGGAGTGTGCAGTAAACCCGGCGGCGCTTCGCTTGCGCGGACCGACGGGAAGGAGGGGATGCTGTAGGCCGGGTCAGGCGAAGCCGCCACCCGGCGCTATTGAATTGCGGCGTTAGGCCAGCCGCGGGTAGGCGTCGGCGATATCGTTGCCGGTAAATTTCGCTACCCAGCCTTCCGGGTTGTCGAAAATACGGATAGCGGTGAAGTCAGGCTCCGGGCCCATATCAAACCAGTGCGGCGTGTTGGCCGGTACCGAAATCAGATCGTTCTTCTCGCACAGCACCTGAAACACTTCGTTGCCGATATGCAGGCAGAACAGCCCGGCGCCTTCAACAAAAAAGCGGACTTCGTCTTCCCCGTGGGTGTGTTCGTTGAGGAACTTCGCGCGTAGCGCCTCTTTCTGCGGATTATCCGCGCGCAGGCTGATCACGTCCCAGCTCTGGTAGCCCTTTTCCGCCACCAGCTTCGCGATTGCGTGCTGATAGGCTTCAAGCACCGCCTCGGATGTCGGAGAGGGGCCTAAATCACGGTCGGCCTGCCAGCGTTCGAAGCGCACGCCTTTGGCGTTGAGCTGCTGCTGAATTTCATCGCCGTCGGTGCTATGCCACAGAGGGGTACCGGCGTCTTTTTCTGAATAAATCGTTAATGCGCTCATGCTGGGATCTGCTCCGGATGAATGTCGTCAAAACGCTGAACTTGCGGGTGATGGCTGGCAGGATCGCGGTCGCCGCGCACCAGCTGAATCGTACGAAAACCGGCGGCTTCTGCCGCATCCAGCTCCTGATGAATATCGGAGAGGAACAGAATCGTCGCCGGATGATGCCCCAGCTGTTCGGCAATATTCCGATAAGACTGCGTTTCTCGCTTGGCTCCCGTCAAGGTGTCGAAATAGCCACTGAACAGATGAGTAATATCACCTTCGTCGCTGTAGCCAAATAACAATTTCTGCGCCGCGACGGAGCCAGAGGAATATATATATAAATCAATTCCCTGGGACTTCCATTTTTCCAGCGCGGGCAGAACGTCCGGATAGAGATGGCCGGTAAAGTCGCCATTAACATAGCCTTCGCGCCAGATAATACCCTGCAGCGCCTTGAGCGCCGTTGACTTGCGGTCTTCGTCCATAAAGGCCAGCAGGGTATCAATCAGTTCGGCGGTGCTGGCGGCGGGGTTATCGATTTCCGCTCGCAGATTATCAAGGATCGTCTTCACCGGCTCGGCGTACTGTTGCGCGGTGACAAAGGCCGCTAGCCGCTCGCGGGCGTACGGAAACAGAACGTTGTGGACAAAAGAAATGTCGCTGGTGGTGCCTTCAATATCGGTCACGATAGCGCGGATCATGGTTTCTCCAGAGTGGGCGGTGCGCCGTGATGGGCTGCTTCAGGCGAGAACCGGCATAACATTATCATTTAGACGTCTAAGCGTCTTGATTGCCAAATATTAACATCGTGTTATAGTGGCTTCAACAACAGCATTACAATCGGTAATTATAAAATGAGCAATAAGCCACTGATTCCTGAAAGTAAACTTCCTTCTCTTGGCACCACCATATTTACACAAATGAGCGCGCTGGCGCAGGAACACCGGGCGATCAATCTGTCGCAGGGGTTCCCGGACTTTGACGGGCCGCGCTACCTGCAGGAGCGCCTGGCGTATCATGTCGCTCAGGGGGCTAACCAGTACGCGCCGATGACCGGTGTCCCGGCTTTGCGTGAAGCGATTGCCGACAAAACCGCCGAACTGTACGGCTATCGCCCGGATGCCAACAGCGATATTACCGTTACGGCGGGGGCAACCGAAGCGCTCTATGCGGCGATTACCGCGCTGGTACGCGCCGGCGATGAGGTCATCTGTTTTGACCCAAGCTACGACAGCTACGCGCCGGCCGTGGAGTTATCCGGCGGCGTATTGAAACGTATCGCTCTGCAGCCGCCCCATTTTCGCGTTGACTGGCAAGAATTTGCCGCAGCGCTTAGCGAGCGCACCCGGCTGGTTATCCTGAACACGCCGCATAATCCGTCGGCGACGGTCTGGCAGCGCGAGGATTTTGCCGCGTTGTGGCAGGCGATTGCTGACCATCAAATTTATGTGATCAGCGATGAGGTCTATGAGCATATTTGCTTTGCGTCGCACGGGCACGCCAGCGTACTGGCACACCCTCAGCTGCGCGAACGGGCGGTGGCGGTCTCTTCTTTTGGTAAAACCTTCCACATGACCGGCTGGAAAGTGGGGTACTGCGTGGCGCCGGCGGCGATAAGCGCCGAGCTGCGCAAGGTTCATCAGTATCTGACTTTCGCAGTGAATACGCCTGCCCAGCTGGCAATCGCCGATATGCTGCGCCATGAGCCGGAGCACTATCGCCAGCTGCCGGAATTCTACCGCGAGCGGCGAGATCTGTTTGTCGATGCCCTGCGCAGCAGCCGTCTGGAGATTCTTCCTTGCGAGGGCACCTACTTCCTGCTGGCTGACTACAGCGCGATTTCCGATCTCGACGATGTGAGCTTCTGCCGTTGGCTGACGACCGAAGTGGGCGTCGCGGCGATCCCGCTGTCGGTGTTCTGCGCCGATCCGTTCCCGCACCAGCTCATCCGCCTGTGCTTTGCAAAACAGCCGGCAACTCTGCTGGCCGCAGCGGAACGTCTCTGCCAGCTGTAGCTATTTTACGGTCCACGCCTGAGAAAATTGCCGGTCGCCAAACAGTTCGGCAAGACCGTTAATTTGTTTCAGGCGTAACACCTCGTCAGCGTCCATACCCAGCTCCTGACTGATTTTCGCGTCTGACCAGCCCAGGTTTGCCAGCTCATGGACGATCGCGGACATGGCGGGGATCTGATGGCGGCCCCGCGCGCGGTTATGGCGAATGGTGGCGGCCATCAGCGTATCGCGACCGGGAGAAGGGTTTTCCAGGCAGGTCACCGGGAGATAGCCGTTCAACTGCTTTTTTAACGGCGCTTTGTTTCTGGCGAGCTCGTGGCGATGGAATCCGTCAACGATGGTGTAGCGCGCCTCATCTTGTCTGAGCACCACAATGGGTTGCGTAAAACCGTCCGTCTCCAGCGAAGTGAGCAGCAGACGTTTTTCCGGCGGGGCGAGGTTGTTGGGGTTGTAGTCATTTGGCGAAACGCTCTCCTGCTTGACCCACAGCACACAGTCAACGGGATGTGATTTGAACGGACTGTAATTGTGCAAAAGTTGGCGAAAAGCGTTCAGCGCCTCCACGCGTTCTGCATCCTGGAGAGTGTTCAGATAGCGCTCAAGATCCTGCATTATTTGTTGTTGCATAAGATTCCCCACTGCTGGCGTTTTTGACGCATTCGTTCGCGGTAGCGTCGGTATTGGCTGGCTTTGGTCGGACTGAAAGAGAGCATGCGGCACCAGTAATCGTTATTCAGTAGCACTTTGCAGATGCGTCGCCAGGAGGGAATATCCTTCACGCCGGTATCGGCCGTCTGGAGGTCAGGTATATCCACCATTCCTTGCTTTTGATACCAGTGCAGATAGACGGCAATTTTATTCCGGTAATGTTCGGCCGTTTTTTCCGGCATGCTGTCGAGTAAAAACAGGGCGTAGCTCTTCCAGGTATGATGTCCGGGTTTCTCCAGCTTGCGATGTCCGTAGAACTGGTTATCCTGGCCGGCGTAGATCCCGCCGCAGCCTGCGCCGCTCACCCGCTGGCACATAGCGGCCCAGCGCGCAGGTTCCAGTACGTGATAAAGCCAAAGCCCCTGGCGTTGTTCCGGACCGAAAGGTTCACAGATACGCATGTAGCGCAGCGGTACGCCGGCCTGATACATCAGGTCATAGAGTGGGTTACAGGCGAGTCCGCTTTTGGCAAACCAGGTCCAGATATCAGCGGTTTTCCAGTCATAAATAGGGTAGGCGTACCACGCGTGGCCCCCCGGCGCTGAGGTGGTCCAGGGCTTATCATCGGCAAAACGCTGTTTGCGACGCGATGAGATGGTGATAAATCGGTTAAGGGATTCATCCGCGCGGATGCCGACTAAGATTGCCGCGGGACGGTTAGCGGAAAACCAGTCGGCGAATTCGCGCACAAAGCTTTCGAAGCTCATCCCCGGGGCGTAAAAAGAAAAATAGCCGGGGTCGGTAATGGCATGCGGCGGAGGCTGGCGCACCCATGGGGTGTCAGGTTCCCAGCATTGCCATTCCGGCGCGAACTGACTGAGTGAGTTCTGCGTGGTTAGCGGCAGAGCAACCCAGAAAAATTGTTCGATGACATCCTGATATGTTTCCCGCAGCGCTTCACAATGGGTAATGGTGCAGGAAAACTGCGCCTCCCAGTCGATAAACAGCACGCTAATTTTGCGGCCTGTACGTCGTGCGTGAAGCGCGGTCAGATGTAACATCAGAGTGGAATCCTTGCCTCCGGAAAAAGAGACACAGATTCGGGAGAAATTATCCATCACCCATTCAATACGTTTCTGCGCGGCCTGCAGAACGGACTCGGGTAATGGAAGTTTTATTAATGCCACGATCTCTGTTCCTTAACTGCAGTTGACGGTTTGATTGCATACCATGCTACGACAGAAAATAACCACCGTCATTTTTTATGCTTTTACATTTGCGTGGATTATTAATTTAGACTTAATCATTCATGGCGTGAATTTTTGTCTGAGGTCGCGGATGGATTATCTTGTCGATCAGCGAAGAGAACAGGGGGGTATTTATCTGCGTCTGGTGATAAATCATGTAGATCATAATAGAGGGTAGCGGAACGGGCAGCACTCTTAATTTCAGATTAAAAAGCGGGGGAGTCAATATCGCTTTAGGAACAAAGCCGATAAGGTCGGTGTGGTTAATCATATTGATGATCGCTATCAGAGAATCGCTGCGAAAGGCAATCCTGCGGTCAGGAAAGCTTTTTTTCATTTGCGCATAAAAACTCTTTATCCCGACTTCACTGGAAAGATAAGCGGCAAAGCTTTCTCGCATAATGGCCTGCCGGTCGTTGAGTTCATCGGCCCGCGGATGGTGTTCGCCACAGACCAGTACCATTTCAGCCTCGTGGAAGGGCTGGCAGAGCGTCTCCGCGTTTTTACCGGGGGACAAACTGAGTATCAGATCCGCCTTGCGCTGTGAGAGCAAATTCTCCACTGATTCGCTGGTGAGCTGAAGGTCATGATGCTCAATCTGCATATTCCGGCTGTGGTAGAGGGCACGGATGAGTTGTGAAGAGTCGGGGGTAATAAATAACTGTGGGCTATAAATGACAAACCGTTTTTTTAAATTGTCCGGGTTGGCTATAGAAATCGTTTTCTCCAGCTGGCTTAAGTTTTTTTCGAGAAGATAATGCAGGTTGACGCTCATTTGGGTGGGGGTAATGCCTTTCCCCGAACGAATAAACAGCGGATCGTTAAGCTGAGTGCGCAGGCGTTGCAGTGACTGGCTTACGGCGGAGGGCGTAATAAATAATGTTTCCGCCGCCCGACTGATGCTCAGATGTTGATAGATGCATTCAAAAATAACCAGCAGGTTAAGATCGAATTTTTTCAGGCCGTAAAGGTTCGCCATGGCTAATTATCCGGATTACGTCGTGGTGATAAAAGTTATTAGTATTTTGTATTTTATTTTTTTGTAATAATTGAGTTGGTGAATTTATAATAGCGTTTATTTTTCGCCAATACTGAATGTATATGACTGGAGAGGCGTAAGCCAGGTTCTTTTTTCTCAGGAACCTGGCCAGGAAGAGGAGCTGAGCGGGCTACTTTTCTCCCATCATGACCTGCAGCTTGTCGGCTTCAGGCAGCCCGACCACCTGCTGCAGCATATTATCTTTGTTCATGTAGTAAATGGCCGGCGTTGCGTTCGCGCCGAGTTCATCCATTAACTGCTGGTTCTCGCTGACGATCTTCATTTTTTCCGGGGAGAGATTAGCCGGGATCTTAATAAGCATTTTTCCGGCGGATTGTTGGTAATCACGCCAGGTTTTCGCCGGATCCTCGGTAGCGAGAATTGCGGCGGCCGTCGCCGGGCTTTCGGGTTTGATAACGCCAACCAACAGCGTGCGAATCTGTACTTTGCCTGACTCTACCCACGGACGGGCCTGTTGCCAGAATTGCAGGCAGTACGGGCAGAAGGGATCGGCAAAGACATACAGAGTGACCGGCGCCTCCTTTTTCCCTTCCTGTAGCCAGCTGGCGGCCTCCATTTTCTTCCACATCGCCTGGCCTGCCGGCGTATAGAGCTCTTTCTGGAACAGCTGCTCGCTCAGGTTATTGCCATTTTCATCGTACATATAGCCGGAAATAGCGTGCTTGCCGTCGGGGGTCAGATAGATAGCGACCCCCA
Organism: Klebsiella sp. X13; assembly: GCF_003323835.1. Classification (NCBI taxonomy): domain Bacteria; kingdom Pseudomonadati; phylum Pseudomonadota; class Gammaproteobacteria; order Enterobacterales; family Enterobacteriaceae; genus Klebsiella; species Klebsiella sp. X13. The sequence continues at coordinate 3,848,636 of NZ_CP030874.1, read as the reverse complement.
TATCCTGATATTTCCCCAGCCATCCCTTCACCCCACCCGGTGCTTCAAAGGGCTTAATAATGGTAATTCCCTGTTTTTCTATCGCTTTTACGGGAGCCGGGAGATCTTCAGCCTGGCAGAAAAAGGGTAAAAAACTGAGAAAAAACAGACGCTTTAACATGATAATTCCTTGTTAAATCAATGTGTAAGGTGAAAAGATGACGAAGCCTATCACAGCTATAGGTAAGACCTGCTCGCGGGCGGATTGCCCTTTAATACTGCGGATGGTGTAATCGGCCTTGCTGTTACATTAAGGTAATGTAGAGCGCAACACATAGCCAGCTTGTCTGGCACTGAACCTACCTGCGGGTATTTCAGGTAACGGGGCCGCCTGAATAGGGTGGCCTTTTTACTTTCAGTGCCACGGGATGCAAAAGTAACGAAAAGCGGCGATCGTCGCGCCGGGTTCACAAAGCTGTCTTGTTCCGGTTGTTAGATATCGCTTATTGATTTGATAATGCAAACGCATTGGTCGAATCAGGAAAAGTTCGTTAACTTAGACCTCAACGAAAACACGGAGGAAGTATAGATGTCCTTGATTAACACTAAAATCAAACCTTTTAAAAACCAGGCATTCAAAAACGGTGAATTCATCGAAGTTACCGAAAAAGACACCGAAGGCCGTTGGAGCGTATTCTTCTTCTATCCGGCTGACTTCACCTTCGTATGCCCGACTGAACTGGGCGACGTTGCAGACCATTACGAAGAGCTGCAGAAACTGGGCGTAGACGTGTACTCCGTTTCTACCGATACCCACTTCACCCACAAAGCATGGCACAGCAGTTCTGACACCATCGCGAAAATCAAGTATGCGATGATCGGCGACCCGACTGGCGCCCTGACCCGTAACTTCGACAACATGCGTGAAGACGAAGGCCTGGCAGACCGCGCAACCTTCGTTGTTGACCCGCAGGGTATCATCCAGGCTATCGAAGTTACCGCTGAAGGTATCGGCCGCGACGCATCTGACCTGCTGCGTAAAATCAAAGCTGCTCAGTACGTTGCTTCTCACCCAGGTGAAGTTTGCCCGGCGAAATGGAAAGAAGGTGAAGCGACTCTGGCGCCTTCCCTGGACCTGGTCGGCAAAATCTAAAATTCACTACACCTTTCGCGCTACAGGTGCGTTGGCTACGCTTCATCCCCCGGTCACTTACTTATGTAAGCTCCGGGGATTCATAAGCCAGCCGCCTTCCTGTAACACGAAATGCTTGCGAATTTATCCTCAAGCGGGTGCATCTGCGCCCGTTTTATTCCAGCACCATGATGCAAGCCGCATTCAGGCCGCCCGCAAGGCTGCTTGCATGATGATGTTTTTTAAGCAGGAGATTAAAAATGCTCGACACCAACATGAAAACCCAGCTCAAGGCCTACCTTGAGAAACTGACCAAACCTGTTGAGCTGGTTGCCACGCTGGATGACAGCGCAAAATCGGCAGAAATCAAGGAACTGCTGGCTGAAATCGCCGAACTGTCGGAAAAAGTGACCTTCAGAGAAGATAACAGCTTGCCTGTCCGCAAGCCTTCTTTCCTGATTGCCAATCCCGGATCCCTCCAGGGGCCGCGTTTTGCCGGTTCTCCGCTGGGACATGAATTTACCTCTTTGGTGCTGGCGCTGCTGTGGACCGGCGGCCATCCTTCCAAAGAGACCCAGTCACTGCTCGAGCAGATCCGCGATCTGGACGGTGATTTTGAGTTTGAAACCTATTATTCGCTTTCTTGTCATAACTGCCCGGATGTCGTGCAGGCGCTGAACCTGATGGCGGTACTGAATCCGCGTATTAAACATACGGCGATTGACGGTGGGACTTTCCAGAATGAGATTACCGATCGCAACGTGATGGGCGTTCCGGCTGTCTTTATGAATGGCCAGGAGTTCGGTCAGGGTCGTATGACGCTGGCGGAAATTGTCGCTAAAGTTGATACCGGCGCCGAAAAACGGGCGGCGGAAGAGCTGAATAAGCGCGATGCTTATGATGTGCTGATTGTTGGTTCCGGCCCGTCTGGTGCCGCGGCGGCGGTCTATTCTGCGCGTAAAGGTATTCGTACTGGCCTGATGGGTGAACGTTTCGGTGGTCAGGTGCTGGATACCGTGGATATCGAAAACTACATCTCTGTACCGAAAACCGAAGGGCAGAAACTGGCCGGGGCGTTAAAAGCGCACGTCAGCGACTATGCGGTGGATGTGATCGACTCTCAGAGCGCATCGAAACTGATTCCGGCTTCGGTAGAAGGCGGCCTGCACCAAATTGAAACGGTCTCTGGCGCGGTGCTGAAAGCGCGCAGCGTGATCATTGCCACCGGGGCAAAATGGCGCAACATGAACGTGCCGGGTGAGGATCAGTATCGCACTAAAGGGGTGACCTATTGCCCGCACTGCGACGGCCCGCTGTTTAAAGGTAAACGCGTGGCGGTCATCGGCGGCGGTAACTCCGGCGTTGAGGCGGCCATCGATCTGGCAGGTCTGGTAGAACACGTGACTCTGCTGGAGTTCGCGCCGGAAATGAAAGCCGACCAGGTCCTGCAGGATAAAGTCCGCAGCCTGAAAAACGTCGATATCATTCTCAATGCGCAGACCACTGAAGTGACGGGCGATGGCAGCAAAGTGACCGGCCTGCAGTATCGTGACCGGGTCAGCGGTGATGAACACCATATCGAGCTGGCGGGGATTTTCGTGCAGATTGGGCTGCTGCCGAACACCAACTGGCTGGAAGGCACCATCGAGCGTAACCGGATGGGCGAGATTATCATCGACGCGAAATGTGAAACTAACGTCAAGGGCGTGTTTGCCGCCGGCGACTGCACAACCGTACCGTACAAACAGATTATTATCGCCGCGGGCGAGGGCGCGAAAGCTTCCCTGAGTTCGTTCGATTATCTGATTCGTACCAAAAGCGCATAATAAAGTAAGACCACACCTGCATATAAAAGAGGCTACCCCAGGGTAGCCTCTTTTTTTAGCCTTCGGGGTTACCGAACGACCATTACCGGAATATGGGCATGGCGGATGACGCTTGAGGCATTAGAGCCAAGCAAGTGGGTGCTGATAGAAGGGTTGCGCGAACCAATCACCACCACATCGGCTTTAATTTCGTTCGCCAGTTCATTGACCATGTCCCGCACATTACCAAAGCGGACGTGCATTTTAATCCGCGAAGGGTCGATGCTGAAATGACCTGCCATTGTTTTCAGGCGCGTTTCCGCTTCGTGCTGTAGATGCTCTTCAAAACGACGCAGATCGGCGGTAAAGCGGCTCATCGTGAAGCTGGACGATCCGGGTAAGACGTGGAGCAGGTGAATAATCCCATCCTGCTGGGCCAAAAACTCCGCGTGGCGGACGGCCTTGTCGCTCAACTCCATCTCAAAAACATCAACGGGCATAATGATAGTTTTATACATATGCATTCCTCCTTGTTCGACTGTTTCTATATCAACACATTATAGGAAAATATAGTGTCATTCAGCTCGCAAAACTGTCAGCTCAGACGAAGAGAGAGGTAAAATTTTGTCAGAACAAATGAGAGAGGGAAGAGGGCAGAAAGAGGATGCGAAGACATCCTCTGAATAAAGCGTGAAACGCCTCAGGCAGCGGGAGAATTAACGATGAAACTCACCTGCAGCTTCCGGCTGGTAAAGTAGTTCCAGGACTTCGAGATGAGCCGATGCCCCGCCCGGTAATTCCCAGTGGATCGCACTGCCGACTTTCAGACCGAGCAGCGCGGCGCCAACGGGAGCGAGCACGGAAAGCTGGGTGGCGCTGTCCGTTACCTGCGAGGGAAACACCAGTGTCCGCACGCGTTCTTCACCGCTGCTCAAATCGCGAAATCTGACTTTACTGTTCATGCTGACAACATCATGCGGCATCGCTTCGGGCGCCAGCATTTGTGCACGATCCAGTTCGTCGTTCAGCGCATCTGCCACCGGGGAATTAGCGAAAGCCGGCTGTTCGAGCAGCCTGTCGATGCGTTCTGCATCGAGCTCATTAATGATGATTGCGGGTCTGGTCATCGCATACTCCGTGTTATCCAGGAACCTGTCCGTAAAAGAAAACCCTCACCGAAAAGGCAAGGGTTAATGTCGTCCCATCATACTGAGACTTGTCGGCGGTTTGAAGTGATTAAACGCACATTAAGTGATGATCGCCGAAAGGGACATATGAAATTTATGATAATGCCGTCACAACCGAAAAATCTGTCTTATCCTTTTTAAGCTGTATCAGGTAGTACCCTTCCAATACAGGAGACTTAAATGAGCGGTTTTGACAAACTTACTCTTAACGACGGTAGTTATCTGTATTTTAAAGACTGGGGTAGCGGGCAACCGGTGGTATTCAGCCACGGCTGGCCGTTGACGGCTGATGCTTTTGAAGATCAAATGTTGTTTCTCGGATCGCATGGATTCCGCGTGATTGCTCACGATCGCCGGGGGCATGGTCGCTCGGCGCAGCCCTGGGATGGCCACAATATGGATCAGTATGCCGACGATCTGGCTCAGCTCACGGCCCATCTGAACTTACGTGATGCCGTTCATGTCGGACACTCAACCGGCGGCGGGGAAGTCGCGCGTTATATCGGCCGGCACGGAACTGACCGTGTGGCGAAAGCGGTGCTGATTGGCGCGGTGACGCCGATTATGATTCAGACGGACTTTAACCCGAACGGCGTTCCCAGGGCGGTCTTCGACAGCATCAGGGAGGGGGTTATTGAGGATCGCGGAGCGTTCTTCTATGAGCTGACGGCAGCATTCTACGGCTACAATCGGGACGGGGCCAAAGAGTCAAAAGCGGTACGTGAAGGGTTTGTCGAGCAGGGATTGCAGGGGTCAATCAAAGCGCTTTATGACTGTATTGAAGCGTTTTCTGAAACCGACCTCCGTGAAGACCTGCGTAAGATGACGATCCCGACGCTGGTGATTCATGGTGATGATGACCAGATTGTCCCGTTTGAAACCTGCGGGAAAGTGGCGGCGCAGCTGCTGCCTGACGGCGAATTAAAGGTCTACCAGGGCGGGTCTCACGGGATCTGTACGACCCATAAACACCAGATTAACCAGGATCTGCTCGATTTTATTCGCGCGTAATCTACCGGCGGCTTACGCCGCCGAATCATCAGTCGCCGGCTTTATCAATCACAAATTGTTTGCCGCAATTCCCCGGATGAGGCTGGGGCAAGAGGCTATTGGCTGAAAGCGGCTGATTGATGGCCTCCGCTTTGATGGCGATTTGCATTTCGGTTAAATAAGCCGGATTGCCGTTACAGGTCAGCTTAAATGCTTTCACGCTCTGCTTACCATATGCCTGCGCGACCGCGGCATCGAACTCATCGCGGCTGACGCTCTGCCCGTAGTGCTTCGCCAGAAAGAGGCCCAGCGGGCTCTGCTTCACTTCACTATCAAGACGTACCATCGTGCCAAAGTAGCTATCGGGATCGAAGCCAAAACAGACGCCGTGTTTCGCATACTCATAACGCTCGAGACATGAATTGCCGCCGGCTCCCGGCATCACGCTATTGAGTTTATTCGCCATCTCGAGCGACAGCCCGGTTTCAGCGGCCTGGCATTTACGCCCGGCTTTCACTTCAGGCATGTTGGGGACAGGGCGGGTGGCGCAGCCAAAACGCATCCAGCGCCGATCGTCGACGCCCCGGGCAGCAATGGATTTTGGCAGGCCAGGCCAGAGGCCATGTACCGTCAGGAAATCCGCTTTATTCGGTAATTCCTGCTGCAAGCGACACTCTTCCGGCTCACTCCGGTTTCTGTCATGCATGCTCTGGCAGAACCCCGTTTGCCATGACAAAGCCAGTACATAACGGTCGAAATCGCCATATTGCGTTGCGGTGAGTGGTTCAGCGCCGGCCTGGGTTGCCGTCAACAAAAGGGCAATGGCGACGAAATCCTTCCTGAACATTTTTAATCCTGATAGTGGGTGACAATGATTTACAGGAAATGATTAAAGCATAAAAAAGGCGCCAGCTGGCGCCTTTTCGCGTTTATTAAAGCGCGCTACCGGGTACCAGAACTTCGGTGGCGATAATCACCACCAGCAGACCGACGATAACCGGAACAGAGGTCCGTTTCACCACTTCAAAGGGGGAGATTTTGGCCATCCCGGCAACGGCGACCACCACGCCTGAGACCGGCGAAATAGTCCGACCCAGGTTTGAAGCCTGTAGCATAGGAATGGACAGGTAGGCCGGGTTGATGCCTGAAGAGTGGGCTAATTTCGGGATCATCTCTACGAAGGCGTAAAACGGCGCGTTACCAGAACCGGTAGTCATTGCCGCCAGCATGGTCAGAATCACCAGCACCAGCATTAAAATAATGCTCGCCGAGCCAAATGATGTGGCGATTGAGATCAGGCTATTGATAAAGCCAATGGTGCTCAGGCCCTGAGCAAAGACGCCGGCGGCCACTAACAGCATGACGACGCCGGCGAAGGCATCGGCCATGCCGCGGTAGGCGACTTCCAGTCCGGCGAAAACATTTTTCGTATTAAAGCCGCGCACAAACTCCAGCACGGCCGCCAGCAGCATGCAGAGCACGAGGATAGCAATAATATGCAGCTCCGGGCCCCATTTCCCGTCGAAAATCAGGACGCCGATAATCGGCGTAAAGGGCAGAAGGGCGTAAAAGGAGGGAGCGGTTGTGGTGATCTCATTCACATCAAGCATTTCGTGAACGACATTCTCTTTTTTATCCAGATAGCGCTGCCAGAAGTAGTGGGCAATGGCCATGCTGATAATTGCGACGATGGAGATTGGCAGCGTGGTTTTAAACGCGAAGTCGATGAGCGGCATTTCTGCGGCTTTGGCGGCCAGCACCACGTCGCCGGAGGTCGGAGAGAGGATAATGGCGGCCGGCGAGGCGCAAATGGCCGCCGCGGCGCCGCGACTGATACCGACGTTCACCATCACCGGGAACAGCGTGGCCATCAGCAGAACGCCCAGGCCGGTTGCCGAAGAGACGGCCAGCGACATCAGACAGGCGACAAAATAGGCGGCGATCATCAGCAGATAGGGAGAGTTAATATAGCGCAGCGGCTTTGAAGCCAGCTTTACCACCATATCGTTGGCGCCAATATGGGTCATATAGGTGGCGAATCCGCAGAGCATCATGATCATCATGCCCAAATCGCCGCCGCGGCTCATCAGGAGAATTTTAACGTATTCGATAATATCGGTCGCGGAGTACCCCGTGCTTTTTGTATCGCCGGGTAAAATTTTGTGCCCCATCAACGCGCTGACGATGAGTAACGTCAAACCGCCGACGAACAGCACGCCGGTGGCGGAATACCCCTTTATGATATAGCGGGCAACACCCACAATGACCACAATCCCAATCAGGATCTCAACTAGCGTAAGCATCTTTTACCCCTAAGCCTTTTACCCAAAGAATCTGCTAATAAATAAAGTGAAGATAAAATTAAGTGAGCGAATGTGCCTAATTAATGGGCGAAACATGCTGATGCAAATCAATAAACTGATGAGAACCCTGCAATCATCAGTGGAGGGGCGGTCGCTATCACAAAACGACGAGGTGAAAAGGATGCTGTTTTTCCGATCATAAATCAGAAACTTACCTAATTTCGTTAAGGTAATATTAAGATTATACTTGTTAAATTATTGCGCTTTAAAATCGATATTGGTAAGAGATAAGTGTTGAGACAACGTCAGTTCGTATTGTTTTTTCTTGGTTTTTTAGGGGTAATACTCTCTTGTGGCGCGGCTAACGCGTCGTTTACGTCGACGATTCGCGATGGGTATAACACCTTAAGTGATAACGTCGTGCAAACCTGGCAGGAACCTGAACACTACGATCTGTATGTTCCCGCGATTACCTGGCATGCCCGCTTTGCCTATGACAAAGAAAAGACCGATGAATATAACGAGCGTCCGTGGGGAGCAGGATTCGGGGTTTCGCGCTGGGATGATAAAGGCAACTGGCACGGCCTGTATCTGATGGCTTTTAAGGACTCGTTTAACAAATGGGAACCGATTGGCGGCTATGGCTGGGAGAAAACCTGGCGTCCGTTAGCAGATGACAACTTTCATCTTGGTCTGGGGTACACGCTGGGCGTGACGGCGCGGGATAACTGGAATTACATTCCCATTCCGGTCATTTTGCCACTGGCATCCATTGGTTATGGACCGGCAACTTTCCAGATGACCTATATCCCCGGGACCTACAATAACGGTAACGTCTACTTTGCCTGGGCCCGTTTCCAGTTTTAGAACTGGCATAACTTAGCAATAAAAGAGCTAAGTCGTTTGTCCTGTGAAAAAACAACAACTAAGGCGTGACCTCCTAAAAAAGATAGCGATATTTGTCACTTTTTAACAAAGTTGGACTGGACAAAAGGCATCACAATTGATGTACTGGTGCCCGACACAGTATCAGTGTCGTTTTTTCATATAAAGGTAATTTTGATGTCTAAGATTAAAGGTAACGTTAAGTGGTTTAATGAATCCAAAGGATTCGGTTTCATTACTCCGGAAGATGGCAGCAAAGATGTATTCGTACATTTCTCTGCAATCCAGTCCAACGGTTTCAAAACTCTGGCTGAAGGTCAGCGCGTAGAGTTCGAAATCACTAACGGTGCCAAAGGCCCTTCTGCTGCAAACGTAAACGCTATCTAAGCATTGCGTCAGTAGAGTATAAAAACCCGCTCAACGCGGGTTTTTTTTTGCCTGCCGTTAGCGGCTGGCAGCGTGGGAAAAGAGCCAGAATGCCGTTGCCGTCATGGCGAATGAACCTAACAGATTGACCAGAATGTTCAGCAGCGCCCAGCTGAAACGGCCCTGTTGCAGCAGGAAAACGACCTCCGATGAGAAGGTTGAGAACGTCGTCAGCCCGCCGCAAAATCCGGTAGTGATCAGCAATTTCCACATTGGGTCAATGTTTGTCAGGCGATTAAACCATGCCAGCCCGGCACCAATGATAAATGCGCCCAGCAAGTTTGCCGCGAGTGTGCCGATGGGAATAGCGTGATGCATTGGATTGAACTTCATACCAAGCCACCAGCGCAATACGCTGCCGGTACCGCCGCCAACAAAAACGGCTAAAAGTAGTTGTGACACTCTCATTCCCTGCTATTTGGTTAATACAGGGGTTTGAGTGTAGCGCGCAAAATGCGTCATTGGCTACGAAATACCTGACGGGAGAAGAGAATGCGGGTTGCTGCGGGACAATTTGCCGTTACGGCGGACTGGCGAGTCAATGCGCGTACCTGCGTAGCGTTGATGAACCAGGCGGCCGGGCAGGGAGTATCATTGCTGGTATTACCGGAAGCATTGCTGGCGCGTGACGACAGCGACCCGGATCTCTCGGTAAAGTCGGCGCAGGAGATTGATGGCGGTTTTCTGCAGCTGTTGCGTGATGAAAGCCGGAATTATGGTTTAACCACGGTGCTGACGCTGCATGTACCTTCGGGTGAGGGGCGAGCGACGAATACGCTGGTGGCGATACGCCAGGGCGAAGTGATTGCCCAATACCAGAAGCTCCATTTGTATGACGCGTTTGCGATGCAGGAGTCGCGACTTGTCGATGCCGGGCAACAGATTCCGCCGCTGATTGATATCGACGGGGTACGCGTTGGCCTAATGACCTGTTACGATTTACGCTTTCCTGAACTGGCGTTAACGCTGGCGCTTAACGGTGCTGAAGTATTGGTTTTACCCACCGCGTGGGTAAAAGGGCCGATGAAGGAGTATCATTGGGCCACGCTACTGGCGGCCAGGGCTCTGGATACGACCTGCTATATCGTTGCGGCAGGCGAATGCGGCACCCGTAATATTGGTCAGAGCCGCATTATCGACCCGATGGGAACGATAATGGCGGGGGCAGGGGACGAGCCGCAGATGATTACTGCCGACATTTCGACAGCGTCGCTGCGTCAGATTCGCGAGCGTTTGCCGGTGTTGAAGAACCGCCGCTTTGCGCCACCGCAATTATTGTGATGTTTTTTTAAACAAGGCTTGATTCACCTTGTTACAGATTGCTATTGTGTCCGCGCGTCAAATAGCCGTTAATTGTTCGCGTGTATGATGGCGTATTCGCAGCTTGTTTTAGAGAAGAAGGTTAGCTATGGGTGAGATTAGTATTACCAAACTGCTGGTTGTCGCAGCACTGATTATTTTAGTGTTTGGTACCAAAAAATTACGTACGCTGGGTGGAGACCTGGGGTCCGCTATCAAAGGCTTCAAGAAAGCCATGAACGACGATGACGATAGCGCGAAGAAAACCAGTGCGGAAGAAGACGCTCCGGCACAAAAGCTCTCTCATAAAGAGTAATTAAAGGCGCTTTCCCCGACAGCGGGAGGGCGTAACCGACAGGCGAGAGTCTGGACGTTGAAGAGGCTGCAGCGATAAGCGTTGCGGCCTCTTTTTGTTGCCTGCTCGCGAAAATACGGAAAAAATGCAACCAGTTGTTACCAGCGGGCAGGGAAACATCAGACGGGCGGGATAAAAACAGATCGCCGCGCGAAAGCGTTCACGCGGCGATTGGCGGGCAGTGAGATTTACTTCACTTCCATCCCTTTGGCTTGCAAGTCGGCATGATAAGACGAACGAACGAACGGACCGCAGGCGGCATGGGTGAAGCCCATCGCCATCGCTTCGGCTTTCATCTCTTCAAACTCATCCGGGCTAACGTAGCGCTGAACCGGCAGGTGATGACGGCTTGGCTGCAGATACTGGCCCAGGGTGAGCATAGTCACGCCATGGCGACGCAGGTCGCGCATAACTTCGATGATCTCTTCATTGGTCTCGCCGAGACCGACCATCAAACCTGATTTCGTCGGGATCTCCGGATGCGCTTCTTTAAAGCGCTCCAGCAGCTTCAGCGACCAGTTGTAGTCGGCGCCTGGGCGAACCTGACGATACAGACGCGGCACGTTTTCCAGGTTGTGGTTAAACACATCCGGCGGCGTCACCGTGAGGATATCCAGCGCGCGATCCATACGGCCACGGAAGTCAGGGACCAGGGTCTCAATCTTAATCGTCGGGTTTTTCTCACGAATAGCGCTGATACAATCGGCAAAGTGCTGCGCGCCGCCGTCGCGAAGATCGTCGCGGTCAACGGAGGTCACGACGACGTAACGCAGGCCCATATCGGCGATAGTTTGCGCGAGTTTCTGCGGTTCGTTGGCATCCGGGGTCACCGGACGACCGTGCGCAACGTCACAGAACGGGCAGCGGCGGGTACAAATCGCGCCGAGGATCATAAAGGTGGCCGTTCCGTGGTTGAAGCATTCCGCAAGGTTTGGGCAAGAAGCTTCTTCGCACACGGAGTGCAGACCGTTCTTACGCATCGCTGCTTTGATTCCCTGGATACGGGACGAGTCAGCCGGAAGTTTGATTTTCATCCATTCCGGTTTTCTGAGCAGAGCTTCACGCTCAGTTGCCACGTTTTTCACCGGGATAAGGGCCATTTTATCGGCGTCGCGGTACTTAACACCGCGTTCCATCACAATGGGTTTACTCATAGCGTGCGTGTTCCAGTTGCGAGTCACGAAGGAAAGCGAATCAATTCAAGGAAATGTTGTATTTATCAACTATTTTTGAATTAAGGACAGGCAGTATACCATTGATATGGGACAGAAAGCAGCCTACCTGTTCGGCAAATTGTAAAATAGTTGTTGTTTTATGCTTATCCTCACGTGCTTTATTGTTTAAACGACTGGCAAACGACCTCGATGACCTGATTCAGCAACGGTTCCTGCGCGCTCTGCCGGTTGTAATGCAGTGCAATCTCAATGCGCTCTTCGGGTAATTGAGCGTAGTCGAGCCTTGCCAGCGACCACGTTTGCGCCAGCAGAGAAAACATCCGCTCCGGCATCAGCCCGAGCATATCGCTTTGGCTAATCAGCGCAGCCTGGGCAAACAGGTTGTCGCTGCTGAAGCCACAGCGGCGTTCTCCCTGGCGTTCCTGCCGCTGCCGGTATATTGCCGGATAGCGTTGGCCCGGCGGTAGCTTCAGCGCAAACTCATACTGGCGGAGATTCTCTTCGGTTAACGGCCTTTGCAGCGCCGGATGTCCTTCGCGGCAATACATCACCAGCCGCTCTTCAAACAGCAGGTGATACGCGATGGTCTGGCTACTGTAGGTATCGCTGTCGATCACTAAATCGACCTGGCGTTGGTTAAGCTGACTGCTGGCATCGGTAATGGCGATGTTGTGTAACCGGATCTGGGGGAAACGCGGTTTGAGCGCGTGCGCAATCGTGGGGATGACCAGCGCTCCGATGAGAGGGGAGGTCGCGATGGTGAGGGCGCGTGGCTGAGCCGCCCCGCAGGCCAGGTCAAGGGCGCTGAGGAAGGATTCCATTCCCTGGCTGATGTACTGGTGAAGATGGGTTGCGTAGGCCGTAGGCCTCACCCCCTGGCCTTTACGAATAAACAGTGGGTCGGGGAATACCGCACGCAGTTTGTTAAGCGACTGGCTGATCGCCGATGGTGTAATGTTCAGCACTTTAGCGGCATTTACGATGCCCTTGTGGACATACACCGCTTCAAAAATGGTCAGCAGGTTCAGATCCACATTGCGTAGAATACGCAACACCTGGCGGTCGTGGTGCGGTTCCTGCGGTGCGGGCGACTCTGATGACGGCGTGTTATTTTCCACTCAGCGCTTCCTGTTATCGGAAATAGCGCAAGTATAGCGGCCGGCGGCAGCGTCGTGCGTGACGTTTAATTGCAAATATAATGGCTTAACTATCGATAATGCGAATGTCGCGCCCGGTGACAGGGGCGCGAGCGGGCGGGAGCTAAGCGGCAGCAATCATCTCGTGGGGCGGGTTGCCGAGCAGGGCCAGCAGGTTGGCAACCAGATGTGGCGCCACCATCTGCGGTTGAATATCCGGCTGCCACTGGCGCATTTGGGTCATCTCCATCCCGGCATAGCCGCAGGGGTTAATCCGCAGAAACGGCGACAGGTCCATCGCAATATTCAGCGCAAGCCCGTGAAACGAACAACCTTTCCGGATGCGTAAACCCAGCGAACAGATTTTTTGCTCGCCGACGTAGACGCCGGGCGCATCGGCGCGTGGATGTGATTCAATCGCGTATTCCGCCAGCGTATTGACCACGGTCTGTTCCAGCAGAGTAACCAGTTCGCGCACGCCCAGTTTCCGGCGCTTGAGGTTCAACAGAACATACATCACCTGCTGCCCTGGCCCGTGGTAGGTCACCTGGCCGCCGCGATCGCTTTGAATGACCGGAATGTTCCCCGGAACCAGCACGTGTTCGGCTTTTCCCGCCTGGCCTTGAGTAAAGACCGCAGGGTGCTCTACCAGCCAGATTTCGTCCAGCGTGCTGTCGTCGCGGGTATCGGTAAATTCATGCATCGCCTGCGAGACCGGTTCGTAAGGTTGCAGGCCAAGTTGACGAATAAGGATTTTGTTATGCTGCAAAACAACGTCTCCGCAGAGAGAGAAGTGACTTGAGGGGGGAGTATATCACAGCATAGCGGGGAGAGATGACCCGGCGCAGGACCGGGTCTGGGAATGGGTTACAGCACCATCCGGACGATATCGATATTGCCCAGCTCTTCGTACAGGGTTTCGACCTGCTCGATATGGGTTGCGTTGATGGTGATAGAGACCGAGTGGTAGTTCCCCTTGCTGCTCGGTTTTACCTGTGGAGAGTAATCACCAGGCGCATGGCGCTGTACCACTTCCACCACCTGATCAACCAGCTCAGGCAACGCCTGCCCCATTACTTTGTAAGTAAATGGAGTAGGGAATTCAAGCAGTTCGTTAAGTTTGGTTTTCATGTCAGCTCCGGTGTTACGACAAAAAATAATAACTCCCACGAAGTGTGGGAGTTATCAGGTTACTTTGATGATTAGTATATGGGGATGTAAATCACACTTTCAAGTGTTCGATTTTTAACCAAACCAGTGGTGGAACATTAACTTGATGTAATCAATCATTTTTCCGAAGAAATTGCCTTCAGGAATTTCTTGCAGGACGACCAGCGGGCGCTGATCGATCGTTTTACCGTCCAGCTGGAAGTTAATGGTGCCGACAACCTGATTTTTCTGCAGCGGGGCGTGCAGTTCGGTATTGTTCAGCACATAGCTGGCTTTCAGATCTTTCATGCGGCCACGAGGGATAGTCAGATAAACGTCTTTATCGACACCCAGCGAAGCGCGATCGCTGTCGCCAAACCAGGCTGGTTCGGAAGAGAACTCTTTCCCGGCTTTCAGCGGATTAACGGTTTCGAAGAAGCGGAAGCCCCAGGTCAGCAGTTTTTTGCTTTCGGATTCGCGGCCTTTGTAGGTGCGGCCGCCCATGACGGCGGAGATCAGACGCATCTGGCCTTCGGTCGCCGAGGCCACGAGGTTATAGCCCGCTTTATCGGTATGCCCTGTTTTAATCCCGTCGACGTTCAGGCTGTTATCCCACAGCAGACCGTTACGGTTCAGCTGACGAATGCCGTTAAAGGTGAACTCTTTTTCTTTATAGATGGTGTATTCGTTCGGTACATCGCGGATCAGCGCCTGGCCAATCAGCGCCATATCGCGCGCGGAGCTGTACTGGCCGTCGGCATCGAGGCCGTGAACGGTCTGGAAGTGGCTGTTTTTCAGGCCCAGCGCATTGACGTAGCTGTTCATCAGGCTGACGAAGGCATCCTGGCTGCCGGCAACATAGTCGGCCATGGCGACGCAGGCATCGTTACCTGACTGCAGGTTGATGCCGCGGATCAGCTGAGAAACCGGAACCTGCATACCCGGCTTCAGGAACATCAGTGAAGAGCCTTTAAACACCGGGTTACCGGTTGCCCACGCATCGTTACCCACCGTAACCAGGTCGGTTTCTTTAAACTTGCCCGCTTTCATGGCCTGACCGATGACGTAGCTGGTCATCATTTTGGTCAGACTCGCCGGGTCGCGGCGGGAATCGGCGTTATTCTCCGCCAGCACTTTGCCCGAATTGTAATCAATAAGAATCCAGGATTCGGCGTCAATCTGCGGCGCGCCTGGGATCATGGTTTTGAGATTCAGGTCATCGGCGTGGGCAGCGGAGGAGAGCGCTGCAACGGAGAGGGCCGTAACGAGTAAACGTGCGGTGAAAGAGGTCTTCATGGTCAGAACAACGGCATCCGTGATGGAGTTAAAAAAGTGCCTTACTATAACAAATGCTCTGTGGACCGGCATCCGACATTGCGCATGACTTTGTTAATGACTTTTTCATGCGCATCACAGTACGGACAACGACCCTACCTGTTTAGTTGGCGTGAGTAATAAATGATTGCAGCTGAGCTTCGCTTTGCAGGCGCTGTTGTACCGTGCTGGCCTGCGATTTACTGGCGAATGGCCCTAGTTGAATGCGCCACACTGCGCCGTTCTGCACGACGCGGCCAGGCACGGAAAACTGCTGGCTCAGACGCTGCTGATATTGCTGCGCGCGGGCCCGATCGCTGACGGCGCCGACCTGGACGACAAAATCGCCGCTGGCGCTGGCCGAAGAGGCGGCGACAGCCGTGGTTGCCGCCGCAGCCGGCGCTGCTGGCGTGACGCTGCCTTGCACAGAACCAGGGGCGGTAACCGGCGCGCTTTGGGTGGCAGTCTGAACCGCAGGCTCGCTGCTTTCCAGTACGCCGCTATTCAGGGGCGTCGGCGCGCCGAGGAAGCCGCTGCTGTTCACCGGAGCGCCAACGTTGTCTTCCGGCTTCAGCGTGGCATTGCTGATCGGGCGAACGTCGGTTGGCGCCGTCGGTTCGCTGGAAACACCTGCGCCGCCGTCAAGATCGGGACGGGCAGGCAGCGCATAGGTCTGTTTGGCGACGGTAGTACAGGCCATGCCCGGGCCGGAAAGCGAACCGTCCGGTGCGACGATGATCGGATCGATACGCACTTTGGTGTTGTTGGAGGTGTTCAGGCGATCGGCGGAGGCGCGAGAAAGCGAAATCACGCGATCGGTGCCGTACGGGCCGCGATCGTTAATGCGCACGACGATCATGCGGCCATTTGCCACGTTCGTCACGCGCACGTAGCTCGGGATCGGCAGCGTCGGGTGTGCTGCGGTCAGCTGCGTCGGGTCGAAGGCTTCGCCTGATGCCGTCAGGTTGCTGTTGGGCTCCGCATCATAAATGGCGGCCAGACCGGTCTGGGTAAAGTTAGACGGATCCTGGACGATTTTATAACTTTTACCCTCGCGCTCGTAATCCTGATTCGCCGTCGCATTTGGCGTCTCATAATGCGGATCGGCGCCGCTGATTTCCACGCTTGGGCCATTACAAACGGCCGGCTGTGGAGTGCTGACCGTCTTCTGTTGAACGTCTTCACCCGAACATGCCGCCAGCAGCCCCGCTGCTATGCAAATCCCCAGCCATTGCTTACGCATCGCAAACCCCTTAAACGCTTTTCGACAACATTTTTCTGTGGGTGTGGATCGACATCACGATACCAAACCCGGCCATCAATACGATCAGGGCTGAGCCCCCGTAGCTGACCAGCGGCAACGGTACCCCCACCACTGGTAAAATACCACTCACCATACCAATATTTACGAAGACATAAACGAATAAAATCAACATTAAACCACCGGCCATGACGCGACCGAAGGTGGTCTGCGCCTGGGCGGCGATCCACAGCCCGCGCATGATGAGCAAAATATAGAGCGCCAGTAGAATCAGCACGCCAATCAGGCCGAGCTCTTCGGCCAGGACCGCAAAGATAAAGTCGGTATGGCGTTCCGGCAGGAATTCAAGCTGCGACTGGGTGCCGTGCAGCCAGCCTTTGCCGCGTAATCCACCGGAGCCAATGGCGATTTTCGACTGGATAATATGATAGCCGGCACCCAGCGGATCGGTTTCCGGGTCGAGTAACATCATGACGCGCTGACGCTGATAATCATGCATCAGGAAGAACCATAAAATCGGAATAAACGCCGCAACCAGCACCACCGCCACGCCGATCAGGCGCCAGCTCAGCCCGGAAAGGAACAGCACGAACAGGCCAGACAACGCAATCAGAATCGATGTTCCGAGGTCAGGCTGGGCGGCAACCAGCAGGGTTGGCAGAAAAATCAGCACCAGCGCAATGGCGGTATTCTTCAGCGAGGGTGGGCAAACGTCGCGGTTGATAAAGCGCGCGACCATCAGCGGGACGGCGATTTTAGCAATTTCCGACGGCTGAAAGCGCACAACCCCCAGATCCAGCCAGCGCTGGGCGCCTTTGGAAATCGCGCCGAAAGCGTCAACCGCCACCAGCAAAATGATACAGAAGATATAAAGATAGGGCGCCCAGCCTTCATATACGCGCGGCGGGATTTGCGCCATCACGATCATGATCACCACGCCCATGGCGATCTGGCCTATTTTGCGCTCCATCATCCCGATGTCCTGGCCGCTGGCGCTCCAGATGACCAGCGCGCTGTAGGTCAGCAGCGCCAGCAGAATCAGCACCATGGTCGGATCGAGATGGATTTTATCCCATAGTGATTTTTTGTTCGGATTATCGGTCATTATTGATCCTCACCCGCCGTGACCGCCGGGTTTTCACTCGGCAGGTTTGTGTTGTTATCACCCAGCATAATGTGGTCGAGAATCTGGCGCATAATCGTGCCGACCGCCGGGCCAGCACCGCCGTTCTCAAGAATGATGGCAACAGCAACCTGGGGATTGTTATAAGGGGCAAACGCCGTCATGAGTTTATGGTCACGCAGACGTTCCGCGATTCGGTGCGCGTTATAGGTTTCATTGGCTTTCAGGCCAAATACCTGGGCTGTACCGGATTTCGCCGCAATTTTATAGGGCGCGCTGGCGAAGTATTTATGCGCGGTCCCGTTGCCACGGTTAGCGACGCCGAACATCCCGTCCTTGGCGATTTCCCAGAAGCCGGAGTGAATGTCGCCGACCGGCGGCTCGTGCGGTTGAACCCAGGGAACCTGTTTGCCGTCTTCGACGGTGCTTTGCAGCAGATGCGGCACTTTCACCAGACCGTCGTTTATCAGGATCATCAGCGCTTTGTTCATCTGAATCGGCGTGGCGGTCCAGTAGCCCTGGCCGATTCCGACCGGGATGGTGTCACCCTGATACCAGGGCTTCTTAAAGCGTTTCAGCTTCCATTCGCGGGTCGGCATATTCCCGGAACGCTCTTCCGACAGATCGATACCGGTATAGTGGCCGTAACCGAATTTGCTCATCCACTCAGAGAGGCGGTCGATACCCATATCATAAGCGACCTGATAGAAGTAGGTATCCGCAGACTCCTCGAGCGCTTTGGTCACATTCAGGTGCCCGTGACCCCATTTTTTCCAGTCGCGGTAGCGCTTGTCAGAGCCCGGCAGCTGCCACCAGCCCGGGTCGAACAGGCTGGTATTGCGGGTGATGACGTTCGCGCTGAGGGCCGATACGGCGACATAAGGCTTCACCGTCGACGCCGGCGGGTAGACCCCCTGAGTCGCGCGGTTGACCAGCGGAGTATTCGGATCGTTCAGCAGGGCGGAGTAGTCTTTACTGGAGATGCCGTCCACAAACAGGTTCGGGTCGTAGCTCGGCGTGGAGACCAGCGCGAGGATGCTGCCGGTACGCGGGTCGGTGACGACCACGGCAGCGCGGCTGCCGGCGAGCAGGGTCTCAATGTACTGCTGAAGCTTGAGATCGAGGGTCAAATAGATATCGCGCCCGGCCTGCGGCGGCACCTCTTTGAGCTGGCGAATGACGCGGCCGCGGTTGTTGACCTCAACCTCTTCATAGCCGGTCTGACCGTGCAGTACGTCTTCGTAATAGCGCTCGATTCCCAGCTTGCCAATATCATGCGTGGAGGCATAGTTGGCCAGCTTGCCCTCTTTATCCAGGCGATCGACGTCTTTATCGTTAATTTTTGAGACGTAGCCGATAACGTGGGTCAGCGCGGAATTATAGGGGTAGTAGCGGCGTTTATAGCCTTTTACTTCGACGCCGGGAAAGCGGTACTGGTTAACCGCAAAACGGGCCACCTGGACTTCGCTCAGGTTGACCTTGACGGGAATCGAGGTGAAGCGATGGGAACGCGAGCGTTCTTTCTTGAAGTTTGCAATATCATCATCGGTCAGATCGATGACGTCGCGTAACGCATCCAGCGTCTGCTGCACGTTATCGACTTTCTCCGGCATCATCTCCAGCTGGTAGATGGTGCGGTTCAGCGCCAGCGGCGTACCGTTGCGGTCATAGATAATGCCGCGACTGGGCGGAATGGGGACCAGCTTAATACGGTTTTCGTTGGAACGCGTTTGATAGTCGGTGTAGCGAACAATCTGCACGTTATAAAGATTGGCAACCAGTATGCCGGTAAGCAGCAAAATCCCCAAAAAAGCGACCAGCGCCCGGCGCACGAACAGCGAGGATTCAGCCGTATAGTCGCGGAAAGAATTCTGTAATTTCATTCGCTGCTTAGTCTACCCTGGTCATCATTATTCACGGTGGTAAGGGTGGTTGGTGGTAATGCTCCACGCACGATACAGGCTCTCAGCGACCAGTACGCGTACCAGCGGGTGAGGCAACGTGAGGGTGGAGAGTGACCAACTCTGTTCCGCTGCTGCTTTACAAGCCGGAGAGAGCCCCTCGGGACCGCCGATAAGCAGGCTGACGTCGCGGCCATCCTGTTTCCAGCGCTCCAGCTCTCGTGCCAGCTGCGGCGTATCCCACGGTTTTCCCGGAATATCCAGGGTCACGATGCGATTTTTGCCTGCGGCTGCCAGCATCATCTCCCCTTCTTTGTCGAGGATTCGCTTGATGTCGGCATTTTTACCGCGTTTACCGGCAGGGATTTCCAGCAGCTCGAACGGCATATCTTTTGGAAAACGGCGCAAATATTCACTAAAGCCGGTCTGAACCCAGTCCGGCATCTTGGTGCCAACGGCCACCAGCTGCAGCTTCACGCATTAACTCCAGAGTTTTTCCAGCTCGTACAGACGACGGCTCTCTTCCTGCATAACGTGAACCATGACGTCGCCAAGGTCGACAACAATCCAGTCAGCGGCGCTTTCACCTTCAACGCCAAGCGGCAGCATTCCTGCGGCGCGAGACTCTTGTACTACGTGGTCGGCGATGGACATTACATGGCGCGTAGAGGTGCCGGTGCAAATAATCATGCAATCTGTAATGCTGGATTTGCCATGAACGTCAATGGCAACGATGTCCTGACCTTTCAGGTCATCAATTTTGTCGATAACAAAATCCTGGAGTGCTTTACCCTGCAAGAGTTCCCCCTGGGTGAGTGAAGATTGATAATAATAAACAGCCTGACAGTATACCTGAACTCGTCGAAAAGTCGGGATAAATGTCGGTCAGCAAGCGATGGCGGCGGCTATCATCCCATCCATCGCCCGTGATTGCATCGCCATTTTTGTAAAACAATTTCTGGAAACATTGTTTAGCCGATACGTCCAGGCTGCGGAGAATAACAGCCTGCTCTGACCTGTCAATGGTCTGCACGGAATTCTTCTTCCTTCTGCCAGCGCGCCTGGCTATTTAATACCCGCAGCGTGGCAAAATCAGCGTGCAGTTCGAGTTCGCTCCATGTGCCATGGGCGACAGGAAAATGCCACATGGCCTCCGCCGGCAGCTTCAGCAACAGCGCGATAAGCAGACTCAGCCCACCTTTATGGCCCACGATCAGCAGATGATCTGGCTGCGGATGGTGCGTCAGCTTCTCGGCAAACGTGCGGACGCGGTGGGCGAAATGCTGAAAACTTTCGCCGTTGGTCGGCGCCGCATGCTGCCAGTCCGCGCACCAGGCGGCATAGTTTTCCGCGTCTTCGAGCTGTAAGTCCCGATGATGGCGCATTTCCCAGTCGCCAAAAAACATCTCGTTGAGTTCGGGGACAATCTGCCGGGGGATATGCCGTGTGCCGAGCAGCAGGTCGGCGGTGATGTGGGTGCGTTCCAGTTCGCTGCAGAGCACGCGATCGAACGTTACCGCCTGCAGCAGCTGGCCGAGCGTTCTCGCCTGCATCATGCCGCGTTCGGTTAGCGGAGTCGGGGCGTGTCCGCTGTAAAGGCCGGCAACATTGGCCTCAGTTTCACCATGTCGAACTAACCATAATTTCACTGAATATACGCCTTCTGACATCATCAAGGGATGAGGGAGAGTATATGCGAATCGGCGCGCTGCTATTGTATCCGGCGTCACCAACGCTGGGGCAACGGCCGGTTAACAGTAGAGTTTTTGCTGATGGATATACGCCAGTACCGCGGCCGGCAGCATGTCAGCGCAGGATTCTCCGCGTTCAAGGCGCTGGCGGATAATCGTTGCCGAAATATCAAACCACGGGGTTTCCGCCAGATAGATGACCCCGGCGGGACGGCTGTGCAGCTGTTCTGCGTCGTGGGTTAAATGTTTGTCCAGCCACCGCTGATCCTCTTCCCGTTTCATCACCAGCGGGTAGCCCGGACGACGGCAAACGATCAGATGGACATTATCCAGAATCGAGGTGTAATTGTGCCAGGTCGGGAAGGTGAGCAGCGAGTCCTGACCAATAATGAACGCCAGCGGCTGGTCCGGCCCTTGTTCCTGCCGCCACTCTTCGAGCGTTTGTGCCGACCAGGACGGCGTCTGACGCCGAAGCTCGCGTTCATCGAGCACGAACAACGGTTTATCGGCAATGGCCAGCGCCAGCATCTGTTTACGCTGGGCGCTGGTGGCTTCAGGCTGCGGGCGGTGTGGCGGAACATTGTTTGGGACGATAATGACTTTGCCAAGACCGATCTGATTCGCCAGAACCTCGACCGGTTTGAGGTGACCATAGTGCACCGGATCGAAGGTGCCGCCGTACATTGCCTGCAACTGAGTCATATCAACCATCAATAAACACGTCTGCCAGCGCTTTATGGCAGAGCAACAAAGAAAGGCTCTCTAATTCCGGCCAGATGGCGCTGCCGTAATCCTGCTTGAAGGTGAGCTCCGCTCGGGTCAGCAGAGTCACGGCCTGGCGTAACTGGTCCGTGCTGAGGCGCGCGAGCGCATCGCTTAACAGCTGTCGACGGTTCTGCCATACCCGATGTTTATCGAACAGCGTACGCAGCGGCGTATGGGCCGACTGGCGTTTCAGGTTAACCAGCAGCAGCAGCTCGCGTTGAAGCGTGCGCAGCAGAATAGCCGGTTCGCTGCCTTCCAGCCGTAACTGCTGCAGGATATGCAGCACCCGTTTGCTTTTGCCAGCCAGCAGCGCATCCACCCAGTGATAGGGCGTGAAGTGGGCGGCATCGTTGACCGCCTGCTCGACGCGCGGCAGCGTGAGCTTGCCATCCGGCCACAGCAGAGAGAGACGTTCCAGCGCCTGCGCCAGCGCCAGCAGGTTGCCTTCGTAGCAGTAGCACAGCAGCTGACTGGCGGCATCATCAAGATGCAAGTGGTGCTGTTTTGCCCGCGCCGCCAGCCATCGTGGCAGCTGCGCATATTCCGGCGTCTGACAGCTCACCTGAACCGCGCGGCTGGCCAGCGCGGTAACCCAGGCGGCATTTTCCTGCGCTTTGCTGAGCTTATTACCGCGAACGATTAACAGCAGGTCGTCATGGAGCATGCTGACCAGGGTGGCAAGCTGTTCGTTAATCGCCGCGTTAGGGCCGTTTTCCGGCAGGACCAGAAGCAGCGTCTGACGGCTGGCGAACAGGCTCATGGCCTGGCTGAGTGAGAAGAGGGCGGGCCAGTCGGTGCTGGCGTCGATGGTCGCGGTATGGTGTTCGGTAAAGCCCTGGGTAGCAGCGGCTTCGCGAATCGCGTCCTGACTTTCCTGCAACAGCAACGGATCGCTACCGAGTAATAAATAGGCCGCGCGCAGCCCTTCGGTGAGCTGCGCGCGGAGTTGCTCTGGGTACAGCCGAATCATCAGTTACCCAGCGTGGTGGAGACGCGGTTGCCGGAGGTGGAAGTGGCGTTAACCGGCTTCTCTTCCCCTTTCGTGGCTTCGACATCAGCAACGTGGACGCTTGGCAGCTTACGAATCAGCTGTTCAGCGGCTTTGTCGTACATCTCCTGGACGATCATATCCTGCTCGGCGTCTTTCGCTAACGCCGCCTGCGGGTTATCGAAGAACGAGCGGTAGACTTTCGTCGAGATCGGATAGATATCATGACCCGGGATTAGCACGCTTGCCTGCACCGTCAGCACCATCTGATATTCAGCCGTACGACCATCCTGGAAAATGGAAGCCGTATCTTTCTGAATGGATGACGCATCCAGACGCAGGGACGGAATATCCTTGCGCAGCGTGCTGCCGTCGACGATCTCGACGCCATTCAGACGCAGCTGATTACGTACCGAACGACTTAACGGACCATTCGGATCGCTCGACTGAAAGATCATGGTTTTCATCGCGGTGGGGACCTGAGTGGTACTCCGCAGATGCCAACCGCATCCGGCGGTGATGAGCACCGCCAGAGATAACAACAATGTTGCCAGATATCGCACGCTTCCTCCTGCGCTTAGCCAACGACCAGGTTGAGCAGTTTACCCGGGACGTAAATCACTTTACGTACGGTTACACCGTCGAGATACTTCGCAACCAGATGTTCCTGGCCCGCACGTGCACGAACCTGTTCTTCGGTTGCATCGACAGGAACGGTAATTTTACCACGGACTTTACCATTAACCTGAACAACAACCAGGGTGGTATTTTCAACCATAGCGCTTTCATCGGCGACTGGCCACGGCGCGTTGTCGATATCGCCTTCACCGCCCAGCTCCTGCCACAGCGTGAAGCAGGCGTGCGGGGTGAACGGATTGAGCATGCGCACAACCGCCAGCAGAGCCTCACGCATCAGCGCGCGATCCTGTTCGTTTTCCTGCGGCGCTTTCGCCAGTTTGTTCATCAGCTCCATGATCGCGGCGATCGCGGTGTTGAAGGTCTGACGACGGCCGATATCATCGGTCACTTTGGCGATCGTTTTGTGGACATCACGACGCAGCGCCTGCTGATCTTCGCTCAGGCTGGCAACGTCCAGCGCGGCAACCGGGCCCTGAGTCGTGTGCTCATAAACCAGTTTCCAGACACGTTTCAGGAAGCGGTTTGCCCCTTCAACGCCGGATTCCTGCCATTCCAGAGTCATATCTGCCGGAGAGGCGAACATCATAAACAGACGTACGGTATCCGCGCCGTAGCGTTCAACCATCACCTGCGGGTCGATGCCGTTGTTCTTCGACTTGGACATTTTGCTCATGCCGGTATACACCAGCTCGCGCCCCTGCGGATCGTAGGCTTTTACGATACGACCTTTTTCATCGCGCTCCACGGTGGCATCAACCGGAGAAACCCAGTTGCGCTCGCCGTTTTCGCCAACGTAATAGAAGGCGTCAGCCAGAACCATCCCCTGGCACAGCAGCTGTTTCGCCGGCTCGTCAGAGTTAACCATACCCGCGTCGCGCATCAGCTTATGGAAGAAGCGGAAGTACAGCAGGTGCATAATCGCATGTTCGATCCCGCCGATGTAAATATCGACCGGCAGCCAGTAGTTGGCGGCGTTTGGATCCAGCATTCCGTCATTGTACTGCGGGCAGGTATAGCGCGCGTAGTACCAGGAGGATTCCATAAAGGTATCGAAGGTGTCGGTTTCACGCAGCGCAGGCTGACCGTTAACGGTGGTTTTTGCCCATTCCGGATCGGCCTTGATTGGGCTGGTGATGCCGTCCATGACCACATCTTCCGGCAGAATGACCGGCAGCTGATCTTCCGGGGTCGGCATCACGGTACCGTCTTCCAGGGTGACCATTGGAATCGGCGCGCCCCAGTAACGCTGACGGGAAACGCCCCAGTCGCGAAGGCGATAGTTAATTTTGCGCTCGCCAACGCCCATCGCCGCCAGTTTGTCGGCGATAGCGTTAAAGCCCGCTTCGTAGCTCAGGCCATCGAACTCGCCGGAGTTGAAGAGGGTGCCTTTTTCAGTCAGCGCCTGCCCGGAGAGATCCGGTTCTGAGCCGTCTGCCGCCAGAATAACCGGCTTAATGTTCAGGCCATATTTGCTGGCAAATTCGTAGTCGCGCTGATCGTGACCCGGAACGGCCATGACGGCGCCGGTGCCGTATTCCATCAGCACGAAGTTTGCCGCCCAGACCGGAATTTCTTCGCCGGTCAGCGGGTGAATCGCTTTGTAGCCGGTATCGACACCTTTTTTCTCCATCGTCGCCATTTCTGCTTCGGCGACTTTGGTGTTGCGGCATTCGTCGATAAATGCAGCCAGCGCAGGGTTGTTCGCTGCCGCCTGCTGTGCCAGCGGATGACCCGCGGCTACGGCCAGGTAGGTACAGCCCATGAAGGTGTCCGGACGGGTGGTGTAGACGGTCAGCTTGTCGGCATACTCGTTAACGTTGAAGGAGATTTCTACCCCTTCGGAGCGGCCGATCCAGTTGCGCTGCATGGTCTTAACGGTATCAGGCCAGTGATCCAGTTTATCCAGATCGTTCAGCAGTTCGTCGGCGTAGGCGGTGATTTTGATAAACCACTGCGGGATCTCTTTACGCTCAACTTTGGTATCGCAGCGCCAGCAGCAGCCGTCGATAACCTGTTCGTTGGCAAGAACGGTCTGGTCGTTCGGACACCAGTTCACCGCAGACGTTTTTTTGTACACCAGGCCTTTTTTATACAGCTCGGTGAAGAATTTTTGCTCCCAGCGGTAGTATTCCGGGGTGCAGGTCGCCACTTCACGGCTCCAGTCATAGCCAAAGCCCAGCTTTTTCAGCTGGTTTTTCATGTAGGCAATATTGTCGTAGGTCCACGGGGCCGGCGCGGTGTTGTTTTTTACCGCGGCGCCTTCCGCCGGCAGACCAAACGCATCCCAGCCGATCGGCTGCAGAACGTTTTTGCCGAGCATACGCTGGTAGCGGGCAATCACGTCGCCGATGGTGTAGTTACGCACGTGACCCATGTGTAGTCGACCAGAAGGATAAGGAAGCATCGACAGGCAGTAATACTTCTCTTTGCTCTCGTCTTCAGTTACTTCAAATGTACGATGATCGTCCCAGTGAAGCTGGACTTTCGATTCTATCTCTTCCGGGCGGTATTGCTCTTGCATGGCAGCCAGTGGTCCTGTTTTCAATACAGCTACAAAATGTAGCCAATGGATGTGTTATCAGATCGGCATAGCATAGCCCAAACGCCCACGTCAAAACAGCCTTTCGCACATTAACATCGGCAAAAGCGGCGGAGACTATTTCGTGACTCTGTGGGCTAACTGGCAAAGCAGATGGCAAATAAGGTCTATTATTAGAAGAAGTTAACCACACCGGAGGCGAAATGATGAACAAGGTTGCTCAATTCTACCGTGAACTGGTGTCGACGCTCAGTGAACGGCTGCGCAATGGAGAACGTGATATTGACGCGCTGGTGGAACAGGCGCGGATGAAAATTAGCCAGTCTGGTGAGTTAACGCATCGCGAAGTTGAGACGCTGACCAAAGCGGTCAGGCGCGATCTGGAGGAGTTTGCCCGCAGCTATGAAGAGAGCCAGGACGAACTGACGGACAGCGTGTTTATGCGGTTGATAAAAGAGAGCCTGTGGCAGGAGCTGGCGGATATTACCGATAAAACCCAGCTGGAATGGCGCGAAGTGTTCCAGGATCTCAACCACCACGGGGTTTACCATAGTGGCGAAGTGGTGGGGCTGGGAAACCTGGTGTGCGAACACTGCCATTATCACCTGGCGGTCTATACCCCGGATATTCTGCCGCGTTGCCCGAAATGCGGCCATGACCAGTTCCAGCGTCGTCCCTTTGAGCCTTGATACGCCGCGCTGAGGTGGCTGAATGAAATCAGGCGCGCACCTGCCGATGCGCGCCTGTAAAATGACCCGTTAATGCAGAATTTTGGCGAGGAAGTCTTTTGCGCGATCGGATTGCGGATTGGCGAAAAATGCTTCTTTGTCAGAGTCTTCGACAATTTTCCCTTCATCCATAAAGATCACCCGGTTGGCGACCTTACGGGCAAAGCCCATTTCGTGCGTCACCACCATCATCGTCATGCCTTCGTTGGCCAGTTCAACCATGACATCCAGCACTTCGTTGATCATTTCCGGATCCAGTGCGGAAGTCGGTTCGTCAAACAGCATAGCAATGGGATCCATACAGAGCGCACGGGCGATAGCCACGCGCTGCTGCTGGCCGCCGGAGAGCTGGGCCGGATATTTATCGGCATGGGCGGAGAGTCCCACGCGTTCCAGCAGCTTCAGGCCTTTTGCCCGGGAAGCGGCTTTATCGCGGTTAAGCACTTTGACCTGCGCCAGCGTCAGGTTATCGATAATCGACAGATGCGGAAACAGTTCAAAGTGCTGGAACACCATCCCGACGCGGGAACGCAGCCTGGCAAGGTTGGTTTTTTTATCGTTGACCCGGGTACCATCCACGGTGATCTCACCCTGTTGAATAGGCTCCAGGCCGTTGACGGTTTTAATCAACGTTGATTTGCCCGAGCCGGAAGGCCCGCATACCACCACTACTTCACCTTTTTTCACTTCCGTGGAGCAATCGGTCAGCACCTGAAAGTGACCATACCATTTTGAAACGTTTTTCAGGGTAATCATTACACAGTCCTTTTCTTCAACCAGCTGACCAACAGCGATGCGCTGAGACTAATGACAAAATAAACGGCGCCTGCGAACAGGATCATCTCGACCTGGGTTCCGTCGCGCTCGCCGATGGTAGAGGCGGTACGGAAGAAGTCGGCCAGGCTGAGAACGTAAACCAGAGAGGTATCCTGAAACAGTACGATCCCCTGGGTGAGCAGCAGCGGCACCATGGCGCGAAACGCCTGCGGCAGAATAATCAGCTTCATGGATTGCCACTGGGTCATCCCCAGCGCCAGCGCGGCGCTCGACTGGCCGCGAGAGATACTCTGGATACCCGCGCGGATAATTTCCGAATAGTACGCCGCTTCAAACATCGAGAAGGCCACCATCGCGGAGATCAAGCGGATATCGCTCTTCGGCGACAGGCCCAGGACGTTCTGCAGGAAACCGGGAACAATCAGATAAAACCACAGCAGGACCATCACCAGCGGGATCGAGCGGAACACGTTGACGTAGGTCTTCG
Organism: Klebsiella sp. X13; assembly: GCF_003323835.1. NCBI lineage: Bacteria > Pseudomonadati > Pseudomonadota > Gammaproteobacteria > Enterobacterales > Enterobacteriaceae > Klebsiella > Klebsiella sp. X13. Next base: position 3,820,602 of record NZ_CP030874.1, on the reverse strand, counting down.
CAAACCACGCCAGCGGCAGGAAGCTGGACAGACGCATAACCGCCAGCAGGGTGCCCCAGACGATACCAAAAATGATGGCGGTCACGGTGATTTTCAGGGTGATAACCAGCCCGGCCAGCAGGTAGGGCATTGATGGGACGATAGAACTCCAGTCAAAATCGTACATGTTTATTTGCCTCCCATATTGCCCGGCAGGCGGACCTTGCGTTCAACCACATACATCACCAGCATAATCACCGCATTAATAAACACATAGGCGAGGGTAATCGCGGTAAAGGATTCCCAGGCGTGGGCTGAGTAATCCAGCAGCTTGCCTGCCTGTGCCGCCATATCCGCCAGCCCGATGGTTGAAGCGATGGCCGAGTTTTTCACCAGGTTCATCATCTCCGAGGTCATCGGCGGCACAATGACCCGATAGGCGTTGGGCAGCAGTACGTAACGATAGGTCTGCGGCAGCGTCAGGCCCATGGCCAGCCCGGCGTTTTTCTGTCCGCGCGGCAGTGACTGAATGGCGGCGCGCACCTGTTCGCATACGCGAGCGGCGGTAAACAGCCCCAGACACATCATCGAAGAGAGGAAGAACTGAATATTCGGATCGAGCTCGGATTTAAACCACATGCCGATGTTTTCCGGCAGGAGCTCCGGCACCACCAGGTACCAGGTGAAGAACTGAACGATCAGCGGGACATTACGGAACAGTTCAACGTAGCAGGTGCCGATGCTGGATAACCAGCGGTTGGGGGCAGTGCGTAAAATGCCGAACAGCGAGCCGACGAAAAAAGCGATAATCCAGGCGCTAATCGACAGTGCGATGGTGACCTGAAAGCCGCTCCAGAGCCAACCCAGATAGGTGGTATTGCCGAACGGGGCCTGTTGCAGGAAGATTCCCCAGTTCCAGTCTATTGACATAAATGACTCCTGGAAAAAAAAGGGTAGCATCGCTACCCTCGAAGATCATTGTGCAGCCTGTTTCGGTATTCGCGGCGGCTGGGGAACGACCAGCCACCGTATAGTCTGTCCGTGCTGTCACAACAATCGGGAGGGCAGGATGTCCTGCCCCTTGTTTTTTTAATTAGTTCAGAGCTTTGTCGTTAGGGGTCTTGAACAGCGCCTTCATGTCGTCGGAGAGTTCGAAGTTCATATTCAGATTTTTCGGCGGGATGGGGTTTTTAAACCACTTATCAAACCATTTTTCCGCTTCGCCGGAGGTCTGGGCCGTGGCGACGGTGTCATCAATCAGCTTTTTAAACTGCGGATCGTCTTTGCGCAGCATACAGCCGTAGGCTTCTTTCGACTGGGCCGTGCCGACGATCTCCCAGTTATCCGGCTTCTTCGCTTTCGCACGTTCGCCGGCCAGCAGCGCATCGTCCATCATAAAGGCCACCGCACGACCGCTTTCCAGAGTACGGAAGGAGTCGCCGTGGTCTTTGGCGCTGATAATGCGCATGTTCATTTTCTTCTCGTCATTCAACTTATGCAGCAGAACTTCGGAAGTGGTACCGGACGTGACGACAACCGCTTTGTCTTTCAGGTCCGGGAAATCTTTAATTGCACCGCCTTTTTTCACCAGCAGGCGGGTACCCACGACGAAAATGGTATCGGAGAAGGCGGCTTGTTTCTGACGTTCAAGGTTATTGGTCGTGGAGCCGCACTCGAAGTCGTAAGTACCGTTCTGCAGCAGCGGAATACGGTTTTGCGAGGTCACCGGAACCAGTTTTACCTGCAGGTCAGGCTTATTCAGCTGTTTCTTGATGGCGTCAACGATAGCGTTGGAGTAGTCCTGAGAGTAACCGACCACTTTTTGTTGATTGTCATAGTAAGAGAACGGAACGGAGGATTCACGGTGGCCGACGACGATGACGCCGTTTTTAGCGATTTTGTCCAGCGTGCTGCCTGCTGCCGGGGCGGCATCTTCCGCATGCGCCAGACCGGCGGTCATACCCATGACCAGCATCGCTGTGGCCAGTTTACGTAATTGCATATCCAACTCCTTATCCTCAGCGTCATTGACGCTTTTGATACCCATTGTGAATGTGTGTGTGCGTTATTATGGCTGCGACACTGACACGCAGCATTTGTATGTGTTTGTTAGCATTTAGTTTGGCTTAATGTAAAGATTTTGCTGCTTTATTGTTTATTTTTGCGAAGTGCTCCGCACCATTTAAAGGCAAAAATCGTCCATTGCACCATGTTAGTGCCTGAGGTGAGCGATGCTGGTGCAACCGGGTTATACCAACAATAAATGTCGCCGCGACCTGAGAATATTAAGCAATGCTCGTGCCAGGTTGGCGAGTAGAGAGAGGTCAGAATGGTCAGAATAGAGAGAAGGGCGGCCCCGGCGACGGCTGCCGGCCGGGGCTATGCGGATCGACAATAAGATCCGCAGGCTATAACGATTAGCGACGACGCTGGCGCAGGCTCATGATCAGCGCGCCAAAACCCAACAGCGCGGTCAGCGCCCACAGCGGCCAGTTACCGGTACGGGCGTACGGGGTCAGGCCGGAAGTCGGAGTGACTTTCGTGGTCAGCACTGCGCGGGTGAACTGCGGGATCATGTCCTGAATTTCCCCACGCGGGCCGATGACGGCGGTAATACCGTTATTGGTGCTGCGCAGCAGCGGACGCGCCAGCTCCAGGGCGCGCATCCGCGCCATCTGGAAATGCTGCCACGGACCGATGGACTTGCCAAACCAGGCATCGTTGGAGATGGTCAGCAGGTAGTCGGTATCCGGGCGGAAGTTATCCCGCACCTGCTCGCCGAGAATAATCTCGTAGCAGATAGCCGCCGTCAGCTTCATGTTATGCGCCACCAGCTGCGGCTGCACGTACGGACCGCGGCTGAAAGAGGACATCGGTAAATCGAAGAACGGAGCCAGCGGGCGTAGAATGGACTCCAGCGGCACGAATTCACCGAACGGCACCAGATGATTCTTGTTGTAGCGATCTTTGGAGTCGTAACTGTAGGGGTTATCTTTGCCCAGCGTAATGATGGTGTTGTAGGTATTGTAACGGTTCTGCTTGTTAAGCCGGGCGTCGACAATACCGGTAATCAACGAGCTGTCTTTCGCCCGCAGCAGGTCGTCCATCATACTCAGGAAATTCTGCTGGTTGATTTCCAGATCCGGGATCGCCGACTCTGGCCAGACGATTAGCTGGGATGAACCCATATGCGGCTGCGTCAAATCCAGATAGATTTTCAGCGTATTCACCAGCTGATTTTCATCCCATTTCAGCGCCTGGGGAATATCACCCTGTACCAAAGATACCTGGGTAGCCCGTTCCGGCAGCAGTTGATACCACTGGATGTAGCGCAGCGGGAAGGGCAACGCGAACAGCACGATAGCGGCAACCAACGGTTTCCAGCTGCGGTGAATGAGCGCAAGGACCAGCAGGCCGCTGACCACCATCAACAGGAAGTTAATGGCTTCAACGCCCATTACCGGCGCTAGCCCTTTCAACGGGCCGTCAATCTGGCTGTAGCCAAACTGCAGCCACGGGAAGCCGGTCAGCACCCAGCCGCGCAGGAATTCGGTGATTTGCCAGACAACCGGGGCAGCGACGGCGACGCGTATCCAGTTTGTTTTGGGCCACAGGCGCGACAGCAGACCGGCGAACAGTCCGGTATACAGCGACATATAAGCCGCCAGCAGTACCACGAGGAATACGTTGACCGGGCCGGGCATGCCACCGAACTGGGCAATGCTGACATAGACCCAGTTGATGCCGGAACCGAACAGTCCCAGGCCCCAGAAAAAGCCGATCCAGGCGCTTTGCAGCGGACGTCGGTTGAGGGTTAACCCCTGCAGGCCGATTAACGAAACAATCGCCGCAGGCCAGATGTCATAAGGAGAAAAAGCCAGCGTTCCGCTGGCTCCGAATAATAGCGCCAGCAGCAGACGTACGCGCTGGCGTTCGATGAGAGAGGCAAATACCATTTAGGTTAATCGTCCCGTGTAATTAATCTTCCAGCTTCGGCTGTGGCGCGTCATCAGGAAGTTTGACATGTACCTGGATGATACGTCGGCTATCGGCCATGGCGACTTTGAATTGGTAACCATCGATGTCAATAGACTCACCGCGCGCCGGCAGATGGCCGAAGGCCTGCATCACCAGCCCGCCAATGGTATCCACCTCTTCATCGCTGAAGTGAGTGCCATAGGCTTCGTTGAAGTCTTCAATGGAGGCCAGGGCGCGCACCGTCCAGGTGTGGCGGCTCAGCTGACGAAAATCGATATCTTCTTCTTCATCGTATTCGTCTTCGATCTCGCCGACGATAAGCTCGAGAATGTCTTCAATGGTCACCAGACCGGAGACACCGCCGAACTCATCGATCACGATAGCCATATGGTAACGCTGGGAGCGGAACTCTTTCAGCATGCGGTCAACCCGCTTACTTTCAGGCACGACAACCGCCGGGCGTAACACTTTTTCCATGCTGAATGCTTCGGAATCGCTGCGCATAAACGGCAGCAGGTCCTTGGCCATCAGAATCCCTTCAATGTGATCTTTATCTTCGCTGATGACCGGGAAACGCGAGTGGGCGGACTCGATGATCACATCGAGGCATTCGTCCAGGGTCTGATTGCGTTTCAGGGTAATCATCTGCGAGCGGGGGATCATGATATCGCGGACGCGCTGGTCGGCGATGTCCATTACCCCTTCGAGCATATCGCGCGTATCTTCGTCGATAAGGTCGTTTTGCCCGGAATCACGGATCAGCTCCAGCAGTTCATCACGGTTTTTCGGTTCTCCGTGAAAAAGCTGGCTGAGTAACAGGGAGAAGAATCCCTTTTTGCTGTTTACTGTGTCACTACTGTGTGAATTGTCGTCGCTCATGGCGTCGTGTGGGTTCTCATGTCAGTTAATTTGTCGCTCGTCGCGCGTGTGTTCAGCGCCGGACGGCATGGGGGCCGCTCGCCGGTTAAACCGGCGGCAGGCTATTCCTTCTCGGCAATGTACGGATCCTCATAGCCCAGAGCAAGCATTATCTCTGTTTCGAGGCCTTCCATCTCTTCCGCTTCTTCATCAATGATATGGTCATAGCCCAGCAGGTGCAGACTGCCGTGAATCACCATATGCGCCCAGTGCGCCTCCAGCGGTTTGTCTTGCTCTTTGGCTTCCTGTTCAACGACCTGACGGCAGATGATCAGGTCGCCAAGCAGCGGCAGTTCGATACCCGGCGGAGCTTCAAACGGGAACGACAGCACGTTGGTCGGCTTATCCTTGCCGCGATAGGTCAGATTCAGCTCATGGCTTTCGGCTTCGTCTACCAGCCGCACGGTCACTTCTGACTCCTCCTGGAACTGAGGAATGACGGCATCGACCCAGCGTTGAAACTGGGCTTCATCCGGTAACCCGGCGCTATCTTCGCAAGCCAGCTGTAAATCGAGAATAACCTGACTCATTTCTGCTCCTGTTCCTGGGCTTCGCGTTTGCGCTCGGCGGCCAGCTCTGCTTTACGTTTTTGGTCAGCTTCTTCCCACGCTTCATACGCATTCACGATGCGGGCTACCACCGGGTGGCGTACCACATCTTCGCTATGGAAGAAATTGAAGCTGATTTCATCGACTTCCGCCAGCACCTCAATGGCGTGGCGCAGACCGGATTTGGTGCTGCGCGGCAGGTCTATCTGAGTGACGTCGCCGGTGATCACCGCTTTTGAGTTAAAACCGATACGGGTCAGGAACATCTTCATCTGTTCGATGGTGGTGTTCTGGCTTTCATCGAGAATAATAAACGCATCGTTCAGCGTACGGCCGCGCATATAGGCCAGCGGCGCGACTTCGATCACGTTGCGCTCAATCAGCTTCTCGACCTTCTCAAAGCCGAGCATTTCGAACAACGCATCGTACAGCGGGCGCAGGTACGGATCGACTTTCTGGCTCAGGTCGCCGGGCAGGAAGCCGAGCTTTTCCCCGGCTTCGACGGCAGGGCGGGTCAGCAGAATACGGCGTACGTCCTGGCGTTCGAGCGCGTCGACCGCTGCGGCTACCGCAAGATAGGTTTTCCCGGTCCCGGCAGGGCCGACGCCGAAGGTAATATCATGATCGAGAATGTTGGCGATGTACTGCGCCTGGTTTGGCGTACGCGGCTTAATCACGCCACGCCGGGTCTTGATATTGACGGCCTTACCGTACTCCGGCACGCTTTCGGCGCTTTGTTCCAGCACCCGTGCCTCTTTGATGGCCAGATGAATCTGTTCCGGTTCAATATCCTGAATCTGTCCGCGCATCGGCGCAGTATCGACGTACAGGCTGCGCAGGATATCGGCTGCCGCGTTCACGCATATCATGCGCCCGGTCAGTTTAAAGTGATTGTCACGGCGATTAATTTCGATGCCTAATCGGCGTTCCAGCTGTTTGATGTTGTCGTCAAACGGGCCACACAGCCCCAGCAGGCGTGCGTTATCCGCTGGCTCCAGGGTAATTTCACGGGTTTCTATGTTCAAGCTGTTCCTCTTTACGCGTTTTGCCGGACAGCGAACGTCTCCGGCCAGTAAGGAAATTATTCACGTCATGGGAATATGGCGCAAGCATTGCGATGAATATTGGGTCGGGGAGAGGAAATACAAGGCCTGCCGGGGCGGCAGGCCTGAACGGATCACGGCTGATAGGTTCCGACGCCGAGGTCGTTTTCTTTGCGGGTGCGGGCGATAACGGATTCCGGAGATTCCGCGATACGCAGCCCCATTTCCTCTTCGGTACGCACAATTTTACCGCGCAGCGAGTTGGTGTAGACGTCAACGATTTCGACATCGACGAACTTACCGACCATATCCGGAGTGCCTTCGAAGTTGACTACCCGGTTGTTCTCGGTGCGTCCTGAGAGCTCCATGATGCTTTTACGGGAGGTGCCTTCAACCAGAATGCGCTGGGTGGTGCCAAGCATGCGGCGGCTCCACGCCATCGCCTGCTGGTTGATGCGCTCCTGCAGAATATACAGGCGCTGCTTCTTGTCCTTTTCCGGGACGTCGTCGACCATATCCGCCGCCGGAGTGCCCGGACGGGCAGAGAAGATAAAGCTGTAGCTCATGTCATGATTGACATCGGCAATCAGCTTCATGGTCTTCTCGAAATCTTCATTGGTTTCGCCAGGGAAGCCAACGATAAAGTCGGAGCTAATCTGGATATTCGGGCGCGCTTCGTACAGCTTGCGGATAATCGCTTTGTATTCCAGCGCCGTGTGGGTACGTCCCATCAGGTTCAGCACCCGATCGGAACCGCTCTGCACCGGCAAGTGCAGGAAGCTCACCAGCTCCGGCGTATCGCGATAAACATCGATGATGTCATCGGTAAACTCGATCGGGTGGCTGGTGGTAAAGCGAATGCGGTCGATACCGTCGATCGCCGCCACCAGACGCAGCAGATCGGCAAAACTGCCGGTCGTTCCGTCGTAGTTCTCGCCACGCCATGCATTGACGTTTTGACCCAGCAGGTTGACTTCACGGACCCCCTGAGCGGCCAGCTGAGCGATTTCAAACAGAATATCGTCGCAGGGGCGGCTGACTTCTTCACCGCGGGTGTAAGGCACCACGCAGTAAGTACAGTATTTATTGCAGCCTTCCATGATGGAGACGAATGCCGTTGGGCCTTCGGCGCGCGGTTCCGGCAGGCGGTCGAATTTTTCGATTTCGGGGAAACTGACGTCTACAACCGGACTGCGGTTGCCGCGAACGGAGTTGATCATCTCCGGCAGGCGATGGAGCGTCTGCGGCCCGAAAATAATATCGACGTAGTGGGCGCGTTGGCGAATATGGTGACCTTCCTGAGAGGCGACACAACCGCCGACGCCAATAATCAGGTCGGGATTCTTCTCTTTCAGTAGCTTCCAGCGGCCTAACTGATGGAAGACTTTTTCCTGAGCCTTCTCACGGATTGAGCAGGTATTGAGCAGCAGCACATCCGCTTCTTCCGCCACTTCGGTCAGTTGATACCCGTGCGTGGCATCCAGCAGATCGGCCATCTTTGATGAATCATATTCGTTCATCTGACAGCCCCAGGTTTTAATATGGAGTTTTTTTGTCATCGACTTGCTCATGCTTAAGTATATATACCCAAAGCTATTTTCTTCACCGGGAATGACTCTGCAATGTGAAGGATAGCGGGTATAAAGCCAGGATTGCAGGGCGCGTATTGTAATGCTTTGGTCGCGCCCTGACCAGTGCGAGCGTTATCACCACGAGGCGGGAAAAAATCCGGTAAACTTAACGGATTCAGGTTTAAGGATAATTGCCATGACAATTCATGCAACAGATGTCGCCATTGTGGGTGGCGGAATGGTTGGCGGAGCCCTGGCGCTGGGGCTGGCGCAGCACGGTTTTACGGTAACGGTTATCGAGACATCGGCACCGCCGGCATTTGCGCCTTCAGCGCCGCCGGATGTGCGTATTTCGGCAATTAGCGCCGCTTCTGTCGGGTTACTAAAAAGCCTCGGCGTCTGGGATGCGGTGCGCGGCATGCGTGCGCATCCCTATCGCCGGCTGGAGACCTGGGAATGGGAGGATGCGCATGTGACCTTTGATGCCGCCGAGCTGAAGCTGCCTGAGCTGGGTTATATGGTGGAGAACAATGTTCTGCAGCTCGCCCTATGGCAGGCGCTGATGGCGCATGAGCGCATCACGTTCGAGGTTGGCGCATCGTTACAGGAGATGCAGCGAGAGGAGACCTGTACGACATTGCGTCTGAGCGACGGTGGCGAGTGCGCAGCCAGCCTGGTTATCGGCGCCGATGGCGCCAACTCGCAGGTGCGCCAGTTGGCCGGAATTGGCGTTCACGCATGGCAGTATCAGCAATCCTGCATGTTGATTAGCGTGCAGTGCGCAGAGGAGCCTGGCAACAGCACCTGGCAGCAGTTTACGCCATCGGGCCCGCGCGCATTTCTGCCGTTGTTCGACAATTGGGCATCGCTGGTGTGGTATGACACGCCCGCGCGTATTCGCCAGCTGCAGGGGATGAGTATGCCGCAGCTACAGCAGGAGATTGGGCGCCACTTCCCGTCCCGACTGGGGCAGGTCACGCCGCTGAGTGCGGGAGCGTTTCCACTAACCCGTCGCCATGCGCTGCAGTATGTACAGCCGGGGCTGGCGCTGGTGGGAGATGCTGCGCATACCATTCATCCGCTGGCGGGGCAGGGGGTGAATCTGGGCTATCGCGATGTTGACGCGCTGCTGGATATTTTGAGCGAGGCGAAAAGCCAGGGTGAAGCATGGGCCAGTCTTCCGGTGCTGAAACGCTACCAGGCGCGACGCAGGGCGGATAATTTTATTATGCAGTCGGGTATGGATCTGTTTTATGCCGGCTTCACCAACGATCTGGCGCCGGTGCGCGTGCTGCGCAATATCGGCTTAATGGCTGCGGCACATGCGGGCGTTTTAAAGCGTCAGGCGCTGAAGTACGCCCTGGGATTGTAAGCGCAGTTCCCGGCTGGCGCGTCGCTTAGCCGGGATATTAGCGCTAAGCGTTGTCCGTCGTCGCCTGAGTATGGCGTTAACGTCGCGATCCGGATTGAACCGAATGCAGAAAACAAAAAAGCTCGCCGAAGCGAGCTTTTTTGCTATTAAGTGGCTGGGGTACGAGGATTCGAACCTCGGAATGCTGGTATCAGAAACCAGAGCCTTACCGCTTGGCGATACCCCAACGGGTGCGTCCACAGTGTGAACGACTTTTTAAAATTGGCTGGGGTACGAGGATTCGAACCTCGGAATGCCGGAATCAGAATCCGGTGCCTTACCGCTTGGCGATACCCCAACAATTCTTTCTGGATTTATCGAAATGAATCAATAATTCCTTTATATGGTGGCTACGACGGGATTCGAACCTGTGACCCCATCATTATGAGTGATGTGCTCTAACCAGCTGAGCTACGTAGCCAATTTTATCATATTCTTCGATGGCTGGGGTACCTGGATTCGAACCAGGGAATGCCGGTATCAAAAACCGGTGCCTTACCGCTTGGCGATACCCCAATAACCGTCGCGGTGAACCGCAAACATCGAAGAAAATGGCTGGGGTACCTGGATTCGAACCAGGGAATGCCGGTATCAAAAACCGGTGCCTTACCGCTTGGCGATACCCCAACAAAAAATCTTTTACTTCCAGAAGAGGTTATCTACAAACTTATTACGGCAGCCTTTATGGCCATCTTACAGCCTGGATATACCCCATCCGTGCAACGCTTTGGGTGAATGGTGCGGGAGGCGAGACTTGAACTCGCACACCTTGCGGCGCCAGAACCTAAATCTGGTGCGTCTACCAATTTCGCCACTCCCGCAAAAAAAGATGGTGGCTACGACGGGATTCGAACCTGTGACCCCATCATTATGAGTGATGTGCTCTAACCAGCTGAGCTACGTAGCCATCTTTTTTTCGCGTTACCTTATCGGCGTTGCGGGGCGCATTATGCGTATTGGGCCTGCGAGCGTCAACCCCTTTTTCAATGAAAATCGCCGGAATGTGACTGTTTGGTTAGGTTGCGAACAGCGTGATGGAATAATCGGCAATTATTGGTTATTTATCGTTTTTCTGCGGTAAAAAAAGCAATAAAAAAACGGACCCCGAGGGGTCCGCCGATCGTACAAATTGGTTATTTATAAGCTGACTGGTGAACGCCAACGGCGCGTCCTGATGGATCGTTCATGGTTTTGAACGCTTCGTCCCACTCAATCGCCTTAGCCGATGAACAGGCTACTGACGGGCCGCCAGGTACGCATTCGGCAGCGCTAGGAACCGGGAACAGCTCCTCGAAGATTTCACGATACAGGTACGCTTCTTTGGAAGACGGCGTGTTGTACGGGAAACGGAAGCTGGCGGTTTCCAACTGCTGATCGGAGACCTGTTTCGCCGCAACCTCTTTTAACGTATCGATCCAGCTGTAGCCTACGCCGTCAGAGAACTGCTCTTTCTGGCGCCATGCGACGCTGGCCGGCAGATAGGATTCAAAACATTCACGCAGGATATGCTTTTCCATTTTACCGTTGCCGCACATCTTATCCTGCGGGTTGATGCGCATGGCGACGTCGAGGAACTGCTTGTCGAGGAACGGCACGCGGGCTTCCACGCCCCACGCCGACATCGCTTTGTTGGCACGGGCGCAGTCAAACATATGCAGAGCCTGCAGCTTACGCACGGTCTCTTCATGCAGCTCTTTAGCGTTTGGCGCTTTATGGAAATAGAGATAGCCGCCGAACACTTCATCAGAACCTTCGCCTGACAACACCATTTTGATGCCCATCGCTTTGATTTTACGCGACATTAAATACATCGGCGTCGAGGCGCGGATGGTGGTCACATCATAGGTTTCGATGTGATAGATAACGTCGCGAATGGCATCAAGGCCTTCCTGCACGGTGAAGTGGATCTCGTGGTGGACGGTACCCAGATGGTTTGCCACTTCCTGCGCGGCTTTCAGGTCCGGCGAGCCCTGCAGGCCGACGGCGAAAGAGTGCAGCTGCGGCCACCAGGCTTCGCTGCGTTCCTGATCTTCAACCCGGCGAGCGGCGAATTTTTTGGTGATGGCGGAGATAACCGACGAATCGAGGCCACCGGACAGCAGCACGCCATACGGCACATCAGACATCAGATGGCTTTTGACGGACTCTTCCAGCGCCTGACGCAGTTCGTTTTTATCCGTGACGTTGTCTTTAACCGCATCATAGTCGAACCAGTCGCGCTGGTAGTACTGGCGGATTTCGCCATCTTTGCTCCACAGGTAGCTACCTGCCGGGAACTCTTTGATTGTCCGGCAGACCGGTACCAGCGCTTTCATTTCTGAGGCGACGTAGAAGTTGCCGTGCTCGTCGTGGCCCATATACAGCGGAATGATGCCGATATGGTCGCGACCAATCAGATAGGCGTCCTGCTCGCTATCGTACAGCGCGAAGGCGAACATTCCCTGCAGATCGTCGAGGAATGCCGGGCCTTTTTCCTGGTACAGGGCAAGGATGACTTCGCAGTCGGAGCCGGTCTGGAAGGTATAGCGATCGCCATATTCCGCACGCAGCGCCTGATGGTTGTAAATTTCGCCGTTTACCGCCAGCGCGTGGGTTTTTTGCGCGTTGTACAACGGCTGGGCCCCGGCGTTCACGTCGACGATAGACAGACGCTCATGGACCAAAATGGCTTTATCGCTGGCGTAAACGCCGGACCAGTCCGGACCGCGGTGGCGCATCAGGCGGGAAAGTTCCAGTGCCTTTTTACGCAGCTCGACCGCGTCAGTTTTAATATCCAGTACGCCGAAAATTGAACACATAACCTTCTCCATTACCCTGTCGTGTTGTGATGTTGTGCAGACGTCGTCTTATCGCGAGGTCTCAGTGCATGTCTAAGAAAATGCCGCAAAGGAGAGGGAGGCGCAAGAGATTTACGGTCAGTAAAAGAAAAAACGCAATGACGATTGCTGAATATTAAAAAAAGAACATGTTTTGAGCGTCTTTATTGATGAATGTGCAGTGATAAGCCGTTTCTATTAGATGAGGTTCTTTTTTCAGGTACGATAAATGAAAAACCACGTCCTGGGACGTGGTTTTATTCAGAAAATATCAATTTCGGCAACGGACGGATAGATCCACGACGGTCGGAACGGCAGGCTGTCGATATCGTCGAGCGTCGAGACGCCGGAGAGAACCAAAATAGTTTCCAGACCAGCCTGGAAACCGGCCAGGATATCGGTACGCAGGTTGTCGCCGACGATAACCGTCTGCTCGGAGTGCGCCTGCATCTTATTCAGCGCAGAGCGGATGATCCACGGACTGGGTTTTCCCACATAGAACGGCTTGCGGCCGGAGATCTTCTCAATTCCGGCACAGAGAGCGCCGCAGGCCGGGTAGAAGCCGCGGCCGTGAGTATCCGGGTTGGTGGCAATGAAGCGTGCGCCGTTGGCGACAAAGAAGGCCGCTTTATGCATCATCTCCCAGTTAAAGGAGCGGGTTTCACCGACGATAACAAAATCCGGATTGACGTCGGTAATGGTAAAGCCGGCTTTATAAAGCTCGTGAATCAGTGCGCCTTCACCGACCACGTAGGCTTTCTTGCCTTCCTGGCGGCGCAGGAAATCAGCGGTGGCCATCGCGGAGGTATAAAAGGCGCTATCCGGCACGTCGATGCCGGCGGTCGCAAAGCGGTTTGCCAGGTCCTGCCCGGTCTGGGAAGGGTAGTTGGTCAACATCACCAACGGCATATCTTTCTCAAGAATGCGTTTGATAAATTCGGCAGCGCCCGGCACGGCCACATTGTCGTGCATCAGCACGCCGTCAATATCACAGATTACGTTTTGAATGGTCATGGACAGTCCGACATTTTTGAAGAAAGGCGAAACTATATAGCCGCGTTAGCTTTCCAGCAAACGCTGGAGCAGTATACCGTTGAGCATGGCGCGCTTCACCAGCGCAAAAGCGCCGATTGCGGAGCGGTGATCTAACGTCGAACGCACCACCGGCAGGTTCTTGCGAAACGCCTTCAGTGCCTGAGCGTTAATGCAGCCTTCAATCGCGGGTAACAGTACCTTCTCTGCTTCGACAATTTCGCCGGCGATCACCACTTTTTGCGGATTAAACAGGTTAATGGCGATAGCAATGGTTTTGCCCAGGTGACGCCCCACATATTCGATGACCTCGCAGGCCAGGGCGTCGCCTTTGTTGGCCGCTTTGCAGATAGCTTTGATCGTGCACTCATCCGCAGTCAGTTTACTCTGGTAGCCCTGCTCAAGAAGGTGACGCACGCGTTGTTCGATGGCGGCGTTCGCCGCGACGGTCTCCAGGCAGCCAAAATTCCCGCAGTGACAGCGTTCGCCCAGCGGGTCGACCTGAATATGGCCTATCTCGCCGACGTTGCCGTTACGACCGATAAAAATGCGTCCGTTGGAGATGATTCCCGCGCCGGTACCGCGATGGACGCGCACCAGAATAGAGTCTTCGCAATCCTGACTTGCACCAAAATAGTGCTCTGCCAGCGCAAGGCTGCGAATATCGTGACCAACAAAACAGGTGACTTTAAAGCGTTTTTCCAGCGCTTCAACCAGCCCCCAGTTCTCAACCTGAATATGCGGCATATAGCGAATCACGCCGCTTTCCGGGTCAACGAGTCCGGGTAAGATCACGGAGATGGCGATGAGTTCGCGGATCTTGCGCTGGCAGCGTTCAGTAAAGGCCGCAATGATGTTCAGCAGCGCATGTTCCAGCGTCTCCTGGGTGCGTTCAGGCAGCGGAAAATGTTCTTCTTCCAGCGTCTTACTGCTTAAATCATACAGGGTCAGCGTCGCGTCGTAGCGACCAAGGCGTACGCCGATAGCATGGAAGTTGCGGGTTTCCGCAATAATAGAGATGGCGCGGCGGCCCCCGGTGGAGGCCTGCTGATCGACTTCTTTGATCAGCCCGCGTTCAATCAGTTGGCGCGTGATTTTGGTCACGCTGGCAGGGGCAAGCTGGCTTTGTTCCGCGATCTGAATGCGCGAAATGGGGCCGTGCTGGTCAATGAGCCGATACACGGCCGCGCTGTTCAGCTGTTTTACGAGATCAACGTTACCAATTTGAGCATGTCCGCCTGCTGTCATTCTTTACTTACTCAGTGACGACCTCGTTACCATTAACGATGGTCTTGATGATTTTATAATCGCGGGTAAAGGCGGTCAGGTTAGCGACCATTCCCGGTGCGATGCTGCCAAGCTGTTTCTCTACGCCAATGGCGCGTGCGGGATAGAGGGTTGCCATACGCAACACTTCGTCCAGTGCGATACCGCAATGCTCGACGAGATTGCGGACACCTTCAATCATGGTCAGCGAAGAACCGCTGAGGGTACCATTTTCATCCACGCACAGCCCGTTACGGTAGTATATTGTTTTACCAGCAAAAATGAACTGGTCAATATGCGCGCCGGCGGGGGCGGTTGCGTCAGTGACGAGGCACAGCTTGTCGCCTTTCAGGCGTTTTGCATTCCGCACGTTAGCATAATCCACATGCATACCGTCGACGATAATACCGCAGTAAACGTCCGGTTCGTCGAAAATCGCGCCTGCCAGGCCCGGTTCGCGCCCGGTGATGTACGGCATGGCGTTGTACAGATGGGTCGCGAAGGTGATGCCCGCGCGAAAACCGATTTTCGCCTCTTTCAGCGTGGCATTGGAGTGGCCTGCGGAAACAACGATCCCGGCAGCCACCAGTTTACGAATCACCTCGGTACTGACGCGCTCAGGGGCGAGAGTCACTTTGGTGATCACATCGGCGTTTTCACACAGAAAATCGACCAGCGCAGCGTCCGGCTTACGCACGTAGTCCGGGTTGTGGGTGCCTTTTTTCACGATGTTCAGCCACGGGCCTTCAAGGTGCAGACCCAGCGCCTGGTTCGGATGTTTTTGCAGGTACTCGCGCATGACGCGCACGCCCTGTTTCATCAATTCATCGCTGGAGGTAATCAGCGTCGGCAGATAGCTGGTGCAGCCGGAACGTTCGTTGGCCTTCTGCATAATTTCCAGCGTTTCGACGGTGACGGCGTCTGGGCTGTCGTTAAACTGCACGCCGCCACAGCCGTTCAGCTGTACGTCGATAAAACCGGGGGCAAGAATGGCGCCATTGACCGAGCGTTGCTCAATCTCAGACGGCAAATCAGCCAGTGAACAGATACGTTCGATAAGGCCATCAGCGATGATAATCGCATGGTCATCCAGAATTTCATGACCGGTATAAATCCGGCCTTGGGTTAATGCATACATTACGACCCCCGGTTCACACACGCTCCGCGGCAGGCTGGCTTCTAAGGGTTGGTCTGATGCCGCCTGGCGGAGCTGGTGTAGCAAAAAAATGAAATGTCCCGCGGACAAGCCGCAGGACGAGACTACCTTACAGCCCTTTGACGTTTTCGGCTTCTAATTCATTGAAGTATTTCAACGTCTTCACTTTCAGCTCCATGGTGGACGGCTCGTCGCAGACGATCACCGCTTTCGGGTGCAGCTGCAGACAGGTAATGGTCCACATATGGTTAACGTTGCCTTCAACCGCCGCCTGCAGCGCCAGCGCTTTCTGGTGACCCAGTACCAGAATCATCACTTCTTCCGCATCCAGCAGGGTGCCCACGCCCACGGTCAGCGCATATTTCGGCACCAGATCCACATCGCCGTCGAAGAAACGGGAGTTCGCTACGCGGGTTTCATGGGTCAGGGTTTTAATACGGGTACGAGAGGCCAGTGAAGAGGCGGGTTCGTTGAACGCGATATGCCCGTCGTTGCCAACGCCGCCCATAAACAGGTTGATTTTACCGTAGGAGCGGATTTTTTCTTCATAGCGGCGGCATTCTGCATCGATATCTGGCGCATTGCCGTTCAGCAGGTTAATGTTTTCCGCCGGAATATCAACGTGATCAAAGAAATTACGATGCATGAAGCTATGATAGCTTTCCGGATGCTCTTTCGGCAGACCGACATATTCGTCCATGTTGAAGGTCACAACATGTTTAAAGCTAACCTGGCCTGATTTGTGCATTTCAACCAGCGCTTTGTAAGCGGTCAGAGGCGTACCACCGGTAGGCAGACCCAGGACAAACGGACGGTCCGCCGTCGGTTTGAACGCGTTAATGCGGTTAACGATGTGGCGAGCGGCCCATTTGCCGACTTGTTCAGCAGTTACCAGGGGGATCAGTCTCATTCTTCACCTCTATAGTTAAATTAGAACCTGGCGGATTGGCGCCGGCATACTATTAAGAGTATTACAGTCACTACGACGAGCGGGGTCAATCCGTGTTGATTTTTTGAATGATAAAATAAGTTTTCGATGTTAGCCAGTCACAGGGAGGGGTTAATACGATATTTGGTGATTATAGTCACAAAAAATACGCATTTAATTTGCGATACGAATTAATTTTCCACACACTTTGCAAGTAAGTTAAAAAACCAACCTGGTTACACAATAAAAAAGTGGCTTTGAATGAGCCTTATCGGGGTCTCATAGGGGGAATAAAGTGAGTATTCTAGGTTATCTACAAAAGGTTGGCCGCGCGCTTATGGTGCCGGTCGCCACGCTGCCGGCGGCAGCGATATTAATGGGTGTCGGTTACTGGATTGACCCGGTAGGCTGGGGTGGAAGCAACGCGCTGGCCGCGTTCTTCATTAAATCCGGTTCCGCGATCATCGACAATATGTCCGTACTATTCGCCATTGGTGTGGCTTATGGTATGTCGAAAGATAAAGATGGCGCTGCGGCGTTAACCGGCTTTGTGGGCTTCCTCGTGTTGACCACGCTCTGCTCTCCGGCTGCGGTTTCCATGATCCAGAAGATTCCGGCGGATCAGGTTCCTGCAGCATTCGGTAAGATCAGCAACCAGTTCGTGGGTATCCTCGTGGGGATCATTTCCGCGGAGCTGTATAACCGCTTCAGCAGCGTTGAACTGCCGAAAGCGCTCTCCTTCTTTAGCGGCCGCCGTCTGGTGCCGATTCTCACCTCTTTTGTGATGATCGCCGTTGCGTTCATCATGATGTATATCTGGCCGGTTATCTTCGACGGTCTGGTAAACTTCGGTGAGCATATCCAGAAACTGGGTTCCGTCGGTGCGGGCGTGTATGCGTTCTTCAACCGTCTGCTCATTCCGGTCGGACTGCACCACGCGCTGAACTCCGTGTTCTGGTTTGACGTTGCTGGTATTAACGATATTCCTAACTTCCTCGGTGGCGCTCAGTCTATCGAAGCAGGTAAAGCGGTTGTGGGGATCACCGGTCGTTATCAGGCGGGCTTCTTCCCGATTATGATGTTCGGTTTACCGGGTGCGGCGCTGGCTATCTACCACTGCGCGCGTCCTGAGAACAAGGCAAAAGTGCTGGGTATTATGATGGCGGGCGCCTTTGCCGCCTTCTTTACCGGGATCACTGAACCGCTGGAGTTCTCCTTCATGTTCGTGGCGCCGGTGCTGTATGTCATTCACGCCGTGTTGACCGGTATCTCCGTGTTCATCGCTGCCAGCATGCACTGGATTGCCGGTTTCGGCTTCAGCGCCGGTCTGGTGGATATGGTGCTGTCGTCCCGTAACCCGCTGGCGGTCCACTGGTGGATGCTGATCCCGCAGGGTCTGGTCTTCTTCGTTATTTACTACGTGGTCTTCCGCTTCACCATCACCAAATTCAACCTGATGACCCCGGGTCGCGAACTGGCCGTTGCCGGTAGCGAAGCGGATGGTCAGGATGTGAATGTCAGCAGCGGCAAAGAGCAGGATGTTGCAGGTCTGGCACGTCAGTACATCGCTGCAGTCGGCGGTTCTGACAACCTGACCGGTATCGATGCCTGCATCACCCGTTTGCGTCTGAACGTTAAAGACTCTTCTCTGGTGAACGAAGCGCTGGCGAAACGTCTGGGCGCGTCAGGCGTTATTCGCCTGAACAAAACGAGCGTACAGATCATTGTCGGCTTCGTGGCGGAAAAAATCGCTAACGCGATGAAAACGACGGGACCAGTAGCCGCAGCAGAAGGCAACGCTGCACCTGCCGCCGCCGCTCCGACTGCAAAACCGCAGGCCGTGGCTAACGCCAAAACCATCGCGGCGCTGGTATCGCCGATTACCGGTGATATCGTTGCGCTGGAGCAGGTGCCTGATGAAGCCTTCGCCAGCAAAGCGGTCGGCGATGGCGTGGCGGTGAAACCGACCGACAAAACCGTCGTAGCTCCGGCTGCCGGTACCGTCGTGAAGATCTTCAACACCAACCATGCGTTCTGCCTGGAAACGGAAAATGGCGCGGAAATCGTCGTCCATATGGGCATTGATACCGTGGCGCTGAACGGCCAAGGCTTCAAACGACTGGTTGAAGAAGGTGCGGAAGTGCAGGCTGGCCAGCCGATTCTGGAAATGGATCTGGACTACCTGAATGCCAATGCCCGTTCAATGATCAGCCCCGTCGTGTGCAGCAACAGCGACGATTACAGTGCGCTGGTGATTCTGGCAACCGGTAAGGTGGTGGCAGGTCAGACGCCGCTGTATGAGATTAAAGGCAAGTAAGGCTCCTGAGTAGCGTTTATGCCTGAGCGGCGGGGGGAAACCTCCGCCGCTTTTTTTTAGCCCATCTGACCCCATAATCTTCTTCAGATACGTATTTTCAGTAACTAATAGTTGTCTCTACGCCCCGCTTGTAAGATCATGTGCCGTTATACGTTGTTTACGCTTTGAGGAACCCACGATGAGTGAGGCAGAAGCCCGCCCGACTAACTTTATTCGTCAGATCATTGATGAAGATCTGGCTACTGGTAAGCACACCACCGTTCATACTCGTTTCCCGCCGGAACCGAACGGTTATCTGCACATTGGCCATGCGAAGTCTATTTGCCTGAACTTTGGTATTGCTCAGGATTATCAGGGTCAATGCAACCTGCGTTTCGATGACACCAACCCGGTGAAAGAAGATATCGAATACGTGGAGTCGATTAAAAACGACGTGCAGTGGTTAGGTTTCCACTGGTCCGGGGATGTTTGCTACTCGTCTGATTACTTTGACCAGCTGCACCAGTATGCCATTGAGCTGATCAACAAAGGCCTGGCCTATGTTGACGAACTGTCGGCGGATGAAATTCGCGAATACCGCGGTTCGCTGAAAGCGCCGGGTAAAAACAGCCCGTATCGCGATCGCAGCGTGGAAGAGAACCTGGCGCTGTTTGAAAAAATGCGTGCCGGTGGTTTTGAAGAGGGGAAAGCCTGCCTGCGTGCAAAAATCGATATGGCCTCGCCGTTTATCGTCATGCGCGATCCGGTGCTGTACCGCATTAAATTTGCCGATCATCATCAGACCGGCAGCAAGTGGTGCATCTATCCGATGTACGACTTCACGCACTGCATTAGCGATGCGCTGGAAGGCATTACGCACTCCCTGTGTACCCTCGAGTTCCAGGACAACCGTCGCCTGTATGATTGGGTGCTGGACAACATCAGCATCCCGGTTCACCCGCGTCAGTATGAATTCTCCCGTCTGAATCTCGAATATACCGTGATGTCCAAGCGTAAGCTGAACCAGCTGGTTACCGAGAAGCACGTAGAAGGCTGGGATGACCCGCGTATGCCGACCATTTCCGGTCTGCGTCGTCGCGGCTATACCGCCAGTTCTATTCGTGAATTCTGCAAGCGCATTGGCGTGACCAAGCAGGACAACACCATTGAGATGGCGTCACTGGAATCCTGCATCCGCGAAGATCTCAATGAAAACGCGCCGCGCGCCATGGCCGTTATCGACCCGGTTAAGCTGGTCATTGAAAACTACCCGCAGGGTGCAAGCGAAATGGTGACGATGCCGAATCATCCGAACAAACCGGAGATGGGCAGCCGTGAAGTACCGTTTAGCGCGGAGATCTGGATTGACCGCGCCGACTTCCGTGAAGAGGCGAATAAGCAGTACAAGCGCCTGGTGCTGGGTAAAGAAGTTCGCCTGCGTAATGCCTACGTGATCAAGGCCGAGCGTGTAGAGAAGGACGAAGAGGGTACGATCACCACGATCTTCTGTACCTATGACGCCGATACGCTGAGCAAAGATCCTGCCGATGGTCGTAAGGTCAAGGGCGTTATCCATTGGGTCAGCGCGGCACACGCGCTGCCGGTGGAGATTCGTCTGTACGATCGTCTGTTCAGCGTGCCGAATCCGGGCGCGGAAGAAGACTTCCTGACGGTGATGAACCCTGAATCGTTGGTGATCAAGCAGGGCTTCGCTGAACCGAGCCTGGCCACTGCGGAAGCCAGCAAAGCCTATCAGTTTGAGCGTGAAGGTTATTTCTGTCTCGATAGCCGCTATGCAACCGCAACGCATCTGGTGTTTAACCGCACCGTGGGTCTGCGTGATACCTGGGCTAAAGTCGGCGAGTAAATTTTTCGTCGCGGCCCGGCCCTCGTCTCTGTGTCAAAACGCCGCATTTAGCGGCGTTTTTTTTTATTTTGGAATCAGTGAATTAAGTTCGTTATTTTCGCGATGCGAATTAATCTTGTTTACTGTTTGTCATATCTGCCAGCTCTGCCACTCCTCCCACCGGTACACAAAACGGCTGTAAGCGCTTTCATTCTGTATTTTCTTTCTATTTAGTAATTACTTACGCATAAAAAAGGATGAGGCCTGATATTGTTACAAAAAGAAATAGAATATGTGCGCTTTGTCATAATCTTAAGCTTTGATCGGCGAAAGAGATTGATAATTCGCGTCACGAAAAATAGTCTATCAACAGTGGTTACGCGGCTTTTACCGCTCCACCTTTTTAGCAGTCTTATTTTTTTTCGCGGCTTGCCTTTGGCTCCGCGTTTTTAAAACGTCAAAGAGGATATGCACATGCGTACGTTTAGTGGCAAACGTAGTACGCTGGCGCTGGCTATTGCCGCCGTCACCGCGATGTCGGGCTGGATCGTTGTTCCGCAGGCCAGCGCAGCAGGTTTTATTGATGATTCCACCTTAACCGGCGGCATCTACTACTGGCAGCGTGAGCGCGACCGGAAAGATGTGACCGACGGCGATAAATACAAAACCAACCTTTCCCATTCGACCTGGAACGCCAATCTGGATTTCCAGTCCGGCTATGCCGCTGATATGTTTGGTATTGACGTGGCTGCCTTCACCGCAATTGAAATGGCGGAAAGCAGCGAAAGCGGTCACCCGAACGAAATTGCCTTCTCCTCAAAGAATAAAGCCTACGACGAAGATTACTCTGGCGATAAGAGCGGAATCAGCCTGTATAAAGCTGCGGCGAAATTTAAATATGGCCCGGTGTGGGCTCGCGGCGGTTATATCCAGCCAACCGGGCAAACGCTGCTGGCTCCGCACTGGAGCTTTATGCCAGGTACTTACCAGGGGGCTGAAGCCGGCGCCAACTTTGATTACGGTGATGCCGGCGCGCTGAGTTTCTCCTATATGTGGACGAACGAATACAAAGCGCCATGGCACATCGAGATGGATAATTTCTACCAGAACGACAAGAAAACCAAAGTCGATTATCTGCACTCCCTGGGCGCCAAATACGATTTTAAAAATGACCTCGTGCTGGAAGCGGCGTTTGGCCAGGCTGAAGGCTATATCGACCAGTATTTTGCCAAGGCCAGCTACAAATTTGATATCGCGGGTACGCCGTTAAACACCAGCTACCAGTTCTATGGCACGCGCGACAAAGTCAGTAACGGCGGCACGAACGATATCTACGACGGTACTGCCTGGCTGCAGGCGCTGACCTTTGGCTACAAGGTTGCTGATGTCCTCGACCTGCGTCTGGAAGGCACCTGGGTGAAAGCTGAAGGCCAGCAGGGCTACTTCCTGCAGCGTATGACCCCAACCTATGCCTCTTCCAACGGTCGTCTTGATGTATGGTGGGATAACCGTTCTGACTTCAACGCCAACGGTGAGAAAGCGGTGTTCTTCGGCGCGATGTATGACATGAAAAACTGGAATATGCCGGGCTGGGCGTTTGGCGCCTCTTACGTCTACGCATGGGATGCCAAACCGGGCAGAATGTCCACGCCGGACGCCTATTACAATCCGGACAAACGGCTGGAAGAGTCCGCGTATAGCCTCGATGCCATGTACACCGTACAGGACGGCCGGGCAAAAGGAACGCTGTTTAAACTGCACTTTACCCAATACGACAACCACTCCGACATCCCGAGCTGGAGCGGTGGTTATGGCAACATCTTCCAGGATGAGCGTGACGTGAAGTTCATGGTTATTGCTCCGTTCACTATTTTCTGATGCCGCGGCGGCAGGCGTAAACCTGCCGCAAACCTGAGAGGTCAATTATGAAGAAGCTATTGCTCATCGCGGTTATGGCATCGGGCCTGGTAGCCTGTACGCAGTCCCCCGCGCCAAAAGAAGATACGAAACTAAAAGATGCTTACAGCGCCTGTATCAATACGGCGGAAGGGAATCCGGATAAGGTTCAGGCCTGCCAGAGCGTTCTCGACGTGCTGAAAGAAGATAAACAGCATCAGGCGTTTGCCAACCAGGAAAGCGTGCGCGTTCTGGATTACCAACAGTGTATTCAGGCGACCCGTACCGGCAATGACCAGGCGGTGAAAGCGCGTTGCGATCGTATCTGGAAAGAGATTCGCAGCAACAACACCAGGCCCTGATCGCGGGCGCCAGATCCTGTCAGTAAAAACGCCTGATGTTAACCATCAGGCGTTTTTTATGGCGCGCAATCCTGTGGCGATGTTCAGGCACTGATTGCCGTGGCTGCCCGGGGCTACTCATTCCCCACCAATCTTGATACCGACCCACCATTAGGTGGAATGGTACCGAAAACCCAACAGGCTCTGGTACGAGAAGCGCTGGCAAACCGCTGGGATGAGGAACCGTTTACCCGTGCTCTCGACGAGCATACCGCGCGCAGAAAAGGGTAGGCGTTTGCATATAAAAAAAGCCAACCGTCAGGTTGGCTTTTTGTGGTCCACGCGGTGGGAAATTACTTTTCCAGCGCGTCGTGTGCATGTTCATCTTCGCGGCAGTCGCCTTCCGCGCAGTGACCGTAAAGGTACAGACTGTGGTTGGTCAGACGGATGCCGTGGCGGTGGGCGATTTCACGCTGACGCGCTTCGATAGACTCATCGCTGAATTCGATCACTTTGCCACAATCGAGGCAAATAAGATGATCGTGATGGTGCTGCTGGGTCAGTTCGAAAACAGATTTACCGCCTTCGAAGTTGTGGCGAGTCACAATGCCAGCATCATCAAACTGGTTCAGCACGCGATAAACAGTAGCGAGACCAATCTCTTCACCCATGTCGATCAGGCGCTTGTATAAATCTTCCGCACTGACGTGATGGTTATCCGGTTCCTGCAGGACTTCCAGGATTTTTAATCGTGGAAGTGTGACTTTCAGGCCAGCCTTCTTTAATGCGGTATTGTTGTCAGTCATGCGGAATCTGTCCTGTTGCTAAACGATCTACTTCCATCAGCGGAAGTAATACAGAGAATCACCCGATGCAATGCGTCTCATTATAGAACTGCCATCGTTAAATGAAAACTGCAAGTATCGGGCCTTGTATGCTGTCAAAAACGAGGTCCCAGCTACAAACTACGTCACCTGACCTCGTTAAATCAGAGGACATTGTACAGATATGTGATTAAAAGTTAAAAACTTGTAGCTATTAGTTTGATTGCTTCTATCTATTAATGCGGCGAAACTTAACGGTAACGCCGCACAATCATCAGGCGTTTTTGATTTCTTCGAGGTGCAGCTCTTCAGAGACCTGCTTAACCCACTGAGTCACGCGTTCGTTGGTCAGTTCCGGCTGGCGGTCTTCATCGATAGCCAGGCCGACGAAGTGATCGTCATCCGCCAGGCCTTTAGAGGCTTCAAAATGATAGCCCGCGGTCGGCCAGTGGCCAACGATGGTGGCGCCGCGCGGTTCAATGATGTCGCGGATGGTGCCCAGCGCGTCACAGAAGTATTCCGCGTAGTCTTCCTGATCGCCGCAGCCAAACAGCGCAACCAGTTTACCGTTAAAGTCGACCTCTTCCAGCGTCGGGAAAAAGTCATCCCAGTCGCACTGAGCTTCACCGTAGTACCAGGTCGGAATGCCGAGCAGCAGGATGTCGTAGGCTTCCAGATCTTCTTTGCTGCTCTTGGCAATGTCGTGAACATCAGCAACATCTTTACCAAGCTGCTTCTGAATCATTTTTGCAATATTCTCGGTGTTGCCCGTGTCGCTGCCAAAAAAGATGCCGATGATTGCCATGAGTAAAATAACCTCTTGAAACTTAATGATGTGGTAGTGGCGTAATGCCCGCAGATAACGGCAATCATAGCAGAACAGGGGAGGGCGCGGAAACAGCAATCACGCCCGACTGCACACTCTGCTACATGAAAGTGTTTTTTTGAGGATTTTCAGGCTTTATCCCGGCTGTGCAGGGTTGCCAGCTGGTTCATCAGCATCTCTTCGATCAAATCGCTGCGGTTCATATTGCGAGCTTCCGCCAGCTCGTTGAGCGCATCAACCGCTTCAGCGTTGAGTTTTAACTCCACACGCTTCAGGCCGCGAACTTTGTCGCGTTTGAGCTGATTGCGTTTATTTATGCGCAGTTGTTCATCGCGCGAAAGCGGATTGGTCTTTGGTCTACCCGGGCGACGCTCGGTTGCGAACAAATCTAATGTCGTACGGTCCGTTTGTTCTTTTGCCATGATTCAGAGTGACTTCGGGGAAACAAGTTGCCGGGCTATAGCCGACACAGATAGCGCGCCATAATACATCAGGCGAACCGCTGCGCCAACGACCGCGGGCATTCTGCAGCGCGGTCGGGCAGTTTTTAGCCAGTTAAGCCTGCAAAGCGGTCAGATAGCGACGAATGGCGCGCAGGACGGCTTCCGGTTTCTCCGCATGCACCCAGTGGCCGGCGCCGGCGATGACGTGCGCTCGCGCCTGTGGGAACTGGGCGAGCAGGGTATCGCGATACTCATCGGAGACGTACGGCGAGTTGCCTCCCGGGATGAACAGGGTCGGATGAGGCCAGGCAGGAACCGTTTGCCAGCCCACGATGTGCGGATATTGATCCCATAATACCGGTACGTTGAAGCGCCACTGGCCATCAACGAAGGATTTCAGCAGAAACTGAATCACGCCTTCTTCCTGCAGATGTTGGCGCATCACCGTGGCCGCCTGCTGACGGGACGCGGCGCCGGCGTCGGTGACGGCATTGATGGCGTTGAAAATTTCATCATGACGGCGCACGTGGTAGTCCACCGGGGCAATATCAATGGCGACCAGGCCAGCGATGCGCTCCGGCGCCAGTGCGGTAAGCGCCATGACCGCTTTCCCCCCCATCGAATGACCAATAAAGATGGCTTTCTCTATCTGCCGATCGTCAAGAGTATCGATCAGATCCTGCGCCATCGCCGCGTAGGTCATCTCCGGCGAACGGGGGGAAAGACCGTGGTTGCGCATATCAACCTGCAAAATATCGTAGTCGTTCACCAGGTCGCGGGCGAGGATGCCCAGGTTGTCGAGACTACCAAACAGACCGTGAACCAGGACAACAGGGGAATTATTGTGCGGATTTTGTGCAGATTGCGTGCGGCTATTTAATTTCATGGCAAAGTTCTTTTTTTCGCTTCGTCGGGTTAGGGTATTATGTTGGACATTCTGCCATCCGGCTGCAAGACCCAGAGCTATCTGAGTTTTACCGCCATCCTGGTTTGACGCTATCCGCGGTCAGGATTTGTCCTTATAATCCTGACAACTTGTATTCAGAATAAGATATCGCACTGGATTAAGATGAAAACAATTGAAGTTGATGATGATCTCTATCGCTATATTGCCAGCCACACCCAGCATATTGGCGAGAGTGCATCCGACATTTTACGGCGCATGCTGAAATTTTCCGCCGTTTCCCAGACTGCCGCACCGGTCGTAAAAGCTGCGCCGGCGCCGGCTGCGACGCCTGCCGTCGAAGCGAAGCCCGTGAATCCGGCAAAAGATAAAGTCCGCGCGATGCGCGAGCTGCTGTTATCTGATGAATACGCCGAACAAAAACGCGCGGTAAACCGCTTCATGCTGGTCCTGACCACGCTGTACTCCTTAGATAACAAAGCGTTTGCTGAGGCCACCGAGTCTCTGCACGGGCGCACCCGCGTGTACTTTGCCGAAGATTCGCGGATCCTGCTAAAAAGCGGTAACCAGACTAAACCGAAACAGGTTCCTGGTACTCCGTGGTGGGTTATCACCAATACCAATACCGGTCGTAAGTGCAGCATGATCGAACACATCATGCAGTCGATGCAGTTCCCAGCGGAATTAATTGAGAAGGTCTGCGGCACGATCTAGTTTTATTCACCTTGCATCAGAAGGATCAGGCAATGGCAATCGATAAGCGTGCGGGTCAGCCTGCACAACAGAGTGATTTGATTAACGTCGCTCAGCTGACCGCGCAGTACTACGTACTGAAGCCGGAAGCGGGCAACGCGGAGCATGCGGTGAAGTTTGGCACCTCTGGCCATCGTGGCAGTGCAGGGCGCCATAACTTCAATGAGCAGCATATTCTGGCGATCGCTCAGGCGATTGCGGAAGACCGCGCGAAGAACGGGATTACCGGTCCCTGCTACGTGGGTAAAGATACCCACGCGCTCTCCGAACCGGCCTTTATTTCCGTACTGGAAGTGCTGGCGGCCAACGGCGTTGATGTTATCGTGCAGGAAAACAACGGTTTCACCCCGACGCCGGCCATTTCCAATGCCATCCTGGTGCACAACAAAAAAGGTGGTCCGCTGGCGGACGGCATCGTGATTACGCCGTCTCATAACCCGCCGGAAGATGGCGGTATTAAGTACAACCCGCCGAACGGCGGCCCGGCTGATACCAACGTCACCAAAGTGGTAGAGAATCGCGCTAACGAACTGCTGGCCTCGGGTCTGCAGGGCGTCAAGCGCATCTCCCTCGATGCGGCACTGGCATCCGGTCATGTTAAAGAGCAGGATCTGGTGCAACCGTTTATCGAAGGGCTGGCGGATATCGTCGACATGGCGGCGATTCAGAAAGCCGGTCTGAAGCTCGGGGTCGATCCGTTGGGAGGTTCCGGTATCGAATACTGGAAACGTATTGCCGAGTACTACAAACTCGACCTGACTATCGTCAACGATCACGTCGATCAAACCTTCCGCTTTATGCACCTCGATAAAGACGGCGCCATTCGCATGGACTGCTCTTCTGAGTGTGCGATGGCAGGGCTGCTGGCGCTGCGCGATAAGTTCGATCTGGCTTTTGCTAACGATCCGGATTATGACCGTCACGGCATCGTCACGCCGGCGGGTCTGATGAACCCGAACCACTATCTGGCGGTGGCGATTAACTACCTGTTCCAGCATCGTCCGCAGTGGGGCCAGGATGTCGCCGTTGGTAAGACGCTGGTCTCCTCCGCGATGATCGATCGCGTGGTTAACGACCTGGGCCGCAAGCTGGTGGAAGTGCCGGTGGGCTTTAAATGGTTTGTTGACGGTCTGTTCGACGGCAGCTTCGGTTTTGGCGGCGAAGAGAGCGCGGGCGCATCGTTCCTGCGTTTTGACGGTACCCCGTGGTCGACCGACAAAGACGGTATCATCATGTGCCTGCTGGCGGCGGAAATCACCGCCGTCACCGGTAAAAACCCGCAGGAGCACTACGACGAACTGGCTGCCCGCTTCGGCGCGCCGAGCTATAACCGTCTGCAGGCTTCGGCTACTTCCGCACAGAAAGCGGCGCTGTCTAAGCTGTCGCCGGAAATGGTCAGCGCCAGCCAGTTGGCCGGCGATCCGATCACCGCACGTCTGACCGCCGCGCCGGGCAACGGCGCATCGATTGGTGGCCTGAAAGTGATGACCGACAACGGCTGGTTCGCCGCGCGTCCGTCAGGTACGGAAGATGCTTACAAGATCTACTGCGAGAGCTTCCTGGGTGAAGAACATCGTAAGCAGATCGAGAAAGAAGCGGTGGAAATCGTCAGCGAAGTGCTGAAAAACGCGTAATGCTGAACAATGTGACATGATGAAAGGAGCCGCAAGGCTCCTTTTTTGCATCCGCTTATTCTCTCTGCGTTCATTATAACGGCTCAGTCAGATCGCAAGCGGCAGACTTCCAGACTTAGCCGTGTTTGTTCTTCAGCTCAAAACGCGGTGAGACCAGCCCATACAATGTCCAGCCGAGGAAGGTCACGATAGAGCCGTATAGCATCGCTTCTTCTCCGGAGGAGTAAAGTGCGTAGAAGCTATACATCGCCCCGATGAACGCCACGATATTCGCCATTCTGGCCTTTTCCGGAGCGACGTTCGCCATTTTCTGGATAATGACCAACGCGGCCATCGACAGAATGTATGGAATGATATTCGTCACCACCGCCAGATTAACCAGCACGTTGAACTGATTATTCAACGACGGGCTGATGGTCATCAGTGATAAACCGCTTTGTATAATCACAATAGCCAGCATTCCCTGCACCGGCGCATCAACTTTAGATACGCGGGAGAAAATTTTGGGGAAATAGCCTTCATCTGCCGATGATTTAAAGACCTGAGCGATGGTAAACTGCCACCCCAGCAATGAACCGCAGCAGGACATTACCATCAATGCCATGATGACCTTACCAACCTCCGGCGTGAACATTTGGGCAAATGCGAGGCCAAATGGCGCGGTGGAGTTTGCCAGATCCATATTGGGTACAATCCCGGCGATGACGTTAGTTGAGACAATATAAATCACCGCCGCTCCTAGCGTGCCCCCGAGAACCGCAATGGGTACGTTGCGCTCCGGATTTTCTACCACATCGGTATTCGCACAGGCAGATTCCAGCCCCAGGAAGGCCCATAAGGTCATGGCAATGGATGATCCTACGGCGCTGAAAAACGGAACGTGGTGCGGGTTCCACGAGTTGGCATAGAGCGTCGGGCTGAACCAGAACCAGCCGATGATACACAGTCCAACGACCGGAATAATCACGCCCCAGACGGTAATACTACTGATCTGACCGGTAATACGCGCCCCACCAAAGTTAGCGACGGTACAGAGCCACAGGACTCCGATAGTTGCGACACCAATATGCAAAGGACTTAGCGTGACGCCCAGCAGTTCGGTACCGTACCCGACGGCAGAAATGGCGATAGCGACGTTCGCAATGAGTAGCGAGACGCCATACGTGTAATTCGCCATAAAGTTACCGGATTTTCCGAACGCATACTCCGCATAACCGCCCATACCTCCAGCTTTGCGGCTGAACATTCCGCACTTGGCGAACGCCCATGCCAGCGCCATCGAACCGACGGCGGTAACCAGCCACGAGATGATAGAAATGGTTCCGACCTCCGCCAACTTGGTTGGCAGCATAATAATCCCGGACCCCATCATGTTAACAATCGTCAGGATAGTGAGCTGGACAACGCCCATTTTATTGGACTTAGACTTGCTCATAGCGATTCCCCTTTCAACAGAGATCGCTGTGGCTCGCGCAGTTTAATGACGTAGCACCACACCTGCTTGCGTCCATCGTGTTCTTCGATATAGACGCCTTGTAATTCAGGTGCAAAGCCTGGTAACAGATTGATTCCTTCTTCCAGTGCGCTGAAATAATGCAGTACGGAGCCACCCCAGATCTCACCTGGTACTACGCAAAGTACTCCCGGTGGGTAAGGAAGAGCCCCTTCTGCTGCGATGCGTCCTTCAGCATTCGCCAGGCTAACCAGCTCAACCTCACCTCGTAAATAGGCGTAGTTTGCCTCTTGAGGATTCATACTGATACGAGGGAAATGCGATTGACGGAACATCTCTTTCTGCAGCTGTTTAACATTGTGGCGGGTGTAGAGATCGTGCATTTCCTGGCATAGCTGACGTAGGGTGTATCCGGCATAACGTGCTTCATGCTGTTTGTACACTGACGGTAGAACCTCTGCCAGAGGAGCGTCGCAATCCAGTAGTTTTTCGAAACGAGCCAGCAGTGCGACCAGTTGCTGTAATTTCGCCATATCTTCTGCTGGGGTGAGCAGGAACAAAATGGAGTTAAGGTCGCATTTTTCTGGGACAACACCGTTTTCGCGCAAGAAGTTGGCGAGGATGGTCGCGGGGACCCCGAAGGTATCATATTCGCCGGTACGGGCCTTGATACCCGGTGTAGTGAGCAGAAGTTTACACGGGTCAACGAAATACTGATTTTCGGCATAGCCGTCGAATGCATGCCAGCTTTCGCCGGGGACAAAATGGAAAAAGCGCAGATCGTTGGCGATTTGGCTGGTTGCGTACGATTCCCATGGCTGACCATCGACGCTGTCTGGTACAAACGGGCGAATGTGATGGCAGTTCTCAAGGATCAACTTACGCGCATCAATACCGTTCATCACGCAATCCATCCACATATTGCGCCCGCTCAAGCCGTCATGCATTTTGGCGTTAACATCCAGCGCCGCGAATAGTGGGTAGAACGGACTGGTGGAAGCATGCATCATAAACGCGTTGTTTATACGCTTATGCGGAACATAGCGAGGCTGACCTTTAATATGGCGGTCTTTTTTATGGATTTGAGATGTTTGGGAGAAGCCGGCCTGCTGCTTGTGTACCGACTGAGTCACTAAGATACCCGGATCGTTTTCATTCAGATCTAGTAGCAATGGAGAGCAATCGGCCATCATTGGGATGAATTGCTCATAGCCGACCCATGCGGAGTCAAACAGGATGTAATCGCACAGGTGTCCAATCGTATCCACCACCTGGCGGGCGTTGTAAATGGTACCGTCATAAGTACCGAGTTGAATCACCGCCAGGCGGAAAGGACGTGCGTCTCTGGCACGCTGTGGCGCCACTTCGCTAATCCGTTCGCGCAGATAGCTTTCCTCAAAGCAATGGGCGTCTATTCCACCAATAAAGCCGTACGGATTGCGAGCGGTTTCTAGATATACAGGTGTCGCGCCTGCCTGAAGTAACGCACCGTGATGGTTGGACTTATGATTATTACGATCAAACAGCACCAGATCGCCTGGCGTTAACAGGGCATTAAGTACGACTTTATTGGATGATGATGTGCCGTTGAGGACAAAATAGGTTTTGTCTGCATTAAACACTTTTGCTGCATGTTGTTGCGCGATACAGGGTGCGCCTTCATGGATAAGCAGATCGCCCATGGCAACATCGGCGTTGCACAGATCGGAACGGAAAAGCGTTTCGCCAAAGTATTCAACAAATTGATTGCCAGCCGGATGACGACGGAAAAAATCGCCGCCCTGGTGCCCAGGGCAATCAAAAGCGCTGTTACCCTGATTAACGTAGTCGACCAGCGCACGAAAGAAAGGCGGCCGCAGTTGGGTTTCATAGTGACTAGCGGCGGTTTCCAACTGGCGGCCATAGAATGCACATCGCTCGGATCCGTATTCGAAGACCCCCGAAATTCGCGATAGATAGTCTGAAGGTACTCGTTCTTCGTCATGCACTGCGACAAAGACAGGAATTCCGTATCCCGTTGCTTCAATTTTATCGAGTTTTCCTTCTTCAATATCATTGATGGAAATCACTGCGGCGGCAATGTCAATAAATGTAGTTTCATCAATGTTAATTATTTTTCGTTGAGTGGAGAAGTAATTCTGGCACGTGTTGCTTACGGCTATTTTTAATTCTGACATTTACATTTACCTTTTTTTTGGTAATAACAGGCCCTCAACTTCTCAAATGAGAAATTGATATCTCCGGAAAAAAAACATATTTACTGATAAAGGAATCTGTAAATTGTTTTTTTGGATGAACAGGCTAAACCCTAACCAGTCCGGTTACGGTAAACTCAGGGTTTAGTCAGGCGAGCACCAAGGAATACAGGCAGTTGCCTGTAATGCAGGGGTCAGGAAGACCTGTATGCGGAAGTGCCCGTAGTCGAAGGACTATCGGGCATTAAAGAAATGAAAGTCGAAACTGTTACGGTGGGAGAACATCATAATATGTGTTGTTCGCCTTATGTGTGGCATGGTTCGGTTATTATTTTCCATTTTTAGCGTTCCTTTCAGTTGTTTGTTGAAAGTAACGTCATTTTATTCATAAAACTGGTAGTTTCCGTGAAGTTGATCAATTAAATAGATCAATGGCGATATTTTTTGCTTATTTTTGTTGCTTTTATGTGATTATTCTCTTTGTTGTTTGGATTATGTTAATACAATGTTTGTTTTCATGATTGAAATGACAAAATGGCCAGAAAATATATTTTCTGGCCATAAAGTTAGTGATGTAAGGGAATTAAAAATAAATTCAAAATAAGAGAATAACAATTCACGGCATAAACCGATAGCCGATCCCCGTTTCGGTCAGTAAATGCTGCGGGCGCGCCGGGTCAACTTCCAGCTTTTGCCGCAGATGCCCCATATAAATGCGTAAATAATGGCTGTGTTCCACCGCATTTGGCCCCCACACCTGATTGAGCAGCTGGCGCTGGGTGAGGACCTTGCCGGGATTATTTAACAGCACCGCCAGCAGACGGAATTCAATCGGCGTCAGGTGGAGCTCTTCGTCACCGCGGACGATGCGGCGGGCGGGAATATCGACTTCAATATCGGCGAAGCGCACCAGCGGCTCGTCGGCTTGCGCGCCGGCATGTCGGCGCATCGCAACTCTCAATCTCGCCTGCAGTTCGCCAATGCCAAAGGGCTTACTAAGATAGTCATCGGCGCCGGCGTCAAGCGCGGCAATTTTATCGTGCTCCTCGGTGCGAGCCGACAGCACGATAATTGGCATCTGACTCCACTGGCGCACGTCGCGAATAAATTCATTGCCGTCGCCGTCGGGTAGCCCAAGATCGAGGATGACTAAATCAGGTTTGCGGGTTGCAGCTTCAATAAGACCCCGCTGCAGGGTATCGGCTTCAAATACGCGCATACCGTCGGCTTCCAGCGCGGTGCGCAGAAAGCGACGGATTGCATGTTCATCTTCAATAATCAGTACGTTTATCACCCGTTCTTCCCGTTCAGACAGATAGGACCCTCTCCTTCAGAAACGCCTCCCGGGCTACTCGCGCGCAAGACCGGTAGCCCGGGCAGGCGCACAGCGGGCATCTGGCCGGGGCAGCGTTACGCCGCTCCGCTCCATTCATCCAGCCCCGGGGCCGTTTCCCTGGGGAGTGTAACACGGAAGCAGGCACCGCCCTCTGGCCGCGTATAGGCGCCGATCGTACCGCCGTGCACTTCAACGATCGCCCGACAGATGGCCAGACCCAGCCCGACGCCAGGGATCGCCGACTCTTTATGTCCGCGGGCGAACTTATCAAAGATAGCCTGTTCCTGGCCCGTTGGGATCCCGGGGCCATTATCCCACACCTCTAAGCGCAGCTGCTGCTCATCGGCCTGCGCCGCAATGCCGATCTGCGCTTTCGAGCCGGCATATTTCAGCGCATTCTCCAGCAGATTAATCAGCACTCGTTCAAACAGCGGGCCGTCGACGTGAACCAGCAGCAGCGGATCGGGTAGCGCCAGCTGAATATGCTGCCCGCCGAGCCCCGGTTCCAGCATCCGCAGGGCGCTGCCGATCACCTCTTCGAGCGTCAGCCACTCTTTATGTAAGTTAAATCCGCCGGACTGAATGCGCGCCATATCCAGCAGATTATTGACCAGCCGGGTCGTATTCAGCACGTGTTGACGAATCTCATTTGCCTGCGGAGCATGTTTCGAGCCTTCGCTGGCGAGGTCGAGCGTCAGAATTTCCGCCTGTCCGAAGAGAACGGTCAACGGCGTACGCAAATCATGGGAGAGTGCCGCCAGCAGCGAGTTGCGCAGGCTTTCCCGCTCACTGTTAAATCGGGCCTGCTCTTCGCTGGCGGTGAGGGTCAGCCGTTCCAGCGCGCTAGCGACCAGTAGCGTAAAGGTTTCCAGCAGGCGCTGCTGTTCAGGAATCATCAGCTGACGCAGGTTTTCGGGTTCCACCACCAGCAGTCCCCAGGTCCGGGCGGCGCTTTTCAGCGGTAAGATTTGATAGGGAACGCCGGGCAGCGTATCGGTGCCGGCGCCGGCGGGCTGGCCCTTATCGAAGCTCCAGCGGGCGATGGCATCGTCCCATGAGGTCAGCCCCGGCTGGTGGGTGAGCGGGTGCAGTTTGCCGCTACTGTCGGGGAGCAGCAGCTGCCCGCGGGCCTGGAAGGTGGAGGCGATAAAGCGCTCGCTGGTCGCGGCAATGTCATCCTCGCTGCGTCCGACCGCCAGCGCTTTTGACATCTCATACAGATGGCGGGTGCGCTGCTCACGATAACGCGCCACGCGGGCCTGATAGCGGACGCCGGCAGTAAGATTCCCGATCAGCAGACCGACGGTCAGCATGACGCCAAAGGTCAGCAGGTATTGTACGTCGGAAACCGCCAGCGTACCGCGCGGCGACACAAAGAACAGGTCGAAGCTGACCACGTTGATAACCGTCGCCAGCACCGACGGCCAGCGGCCGTATAGCAGCGCAATAATCACCACGCCAAGCAGATAGAGCATGACCAGGTTGGCCGCTTCAAAGGCCACCAGCCACTGCATCGCCACCAGCGTAATGATCGCGCAGAGCGCCAGCGCCACGAAGCAGCCCTGGATTTGCACGCGCCACTTCTCCATAGCGGTACGGCTATCGCTGGCCCGCGTGGGCAGAGGGGCGCTTTTCTCATCAAGGGCGATGACCACCAGATCGAGGTCGGGCGCGTCGCGCGCCAGGCGATCGGCGAATCCGCTGCGGTTCCACCAGCGGCGTTTTCCCTGACGGCCAATCACGATTTTGCCCAGATTATGCTCGCGGGCGTAGTGCAGTACGGCTTTCTCTTCGGACGGGTTGGAGAGCGTGGCGGTTTCCGCCCCTAACTCCTGCGCGAGCCGCAGGGCGGCGAGAATGGCCCGCCGCCTGGCTTCCGGCAGACGGTGCAGGGAAGGGGTTTCGACATAAACCGCATGCCAGATACTGCCAAATCGTGCGGCCAGTCGCGCGGCGGCGCGTACCAGTTTTTCACTGCCGGTATTATGGCCGATGCACAGCAGAAGGGTGTCGCGGGTATGCCAGACTTTTTCCTGCCCCTGACGGTCGCGCCAGGCGCGCATCTGTTCATCGACCCGATCGGCGGTCCGGCGCAAAGCCAGTTCACGCAGGGCAATCAGATTTCCCTTGCGGAAAAAGTTTTCGATAGCCCGCTCCGCCTGGCCGCCGATATAGACCTTGCCTTCATTCAGGCGCTGACGGAGATCGTCAGGAGGCAGGTCGACCAGCACAACATCGTCGGCGGCGTCAAAAAAGGGGTCGGGGACGGTTTCGCGCACCTGAACGCCGGTAATGCCGCTGACGACATCGTTCAGGCTTTCGAGGTGCTGGACGTTCACGGTGGTAAACACGTCGATACCGGCATCGAGAAGCTCTTCGACATCCTGCCAGCGTTTGGGGTGGCGCGAGCCTGGCGCATTGCTGTGCGCCAGTTCATCAACCAGGATCAGCGCCGGCCGGCGCGCCAGCGCGGCATCGAGATCGAATTCGTGGACGTAGCGTCCACGATGAGAGAGGCGGCGCTGGGGGAGGGTGCTGAGCCCTTCCAGCATCGCCGCGGTCTCTTTCCGACCGTGGGTTTCCGCCACGCCGATCAGAATATCCAGCCCCTGGGCGCGCAGCCGCTGCGCTTCCGCCAACATTGCCCAGGTTTTACCGACGCCCGCACAGGCGCCAAAGAACACTTTTAGCTTGCCGCGATGCGGCTCGCTGGTATGTTGCAGCAGGCGGTCCGGGTCCGGGCGCAGCGGCTCGTCACTCATTTTACTTATCCTTCAGGGCATCCAGCGCCATATTCAGTTGCACTATATTTACCACAGGCTGTCCGAGAAAACTGGCCAGCGGCGTTTGCGTCGCCTCATTCACCAGGCGGGTGACTTGCTCAATACTCAGATTGCGGGCCTTCGCGACGCGAGGGACCTGCCAGAGCGCGGCCGTCGGCGTGAGGTTATTATCCAGCCCGCTTGCCGATGTCGTCACCAGCTCTACCGGAACGCGCGGGTCAGCGTCCGGGTTGGCGAGACGTAGCGCCTGCACGCGTTCGCTGACGGCCTTATCCAGCGCCGGGTTGCTGGCGGCCAGATTACTGCCGCCGGAGGCGAGGGGATTGTACGGCGTTTCAGCGGTCGCCGAAGGGCGTCCCTGGAAATAACCCGCCGCGGTAAAATTCTGGCCAATCAGGCTGGAGCCGCGGACTTCGCCGGCGATGCGGATCAGTGAGCCGTTTGCCTGCTGCGGGAACCACCACTGCCCAAGCGCCGTCGTCAGCAGCGGATAGACACCACCGGTGAGGAGCGTTAACAGAATAAATAGCACAAGTGCCGGTCGAATGAATGACATGGTATTTTCCTCACAGCAGCCCGGTCAGGGTCAGTAACAGATCGATAGCTTTAATACCGATAAACGGCACCAGCAGCCCACCCAGGCCATAGACCCACAGATTACGGCGCAGCATGGCCGAAGCCGACAGCGGGCGATAGCTCACGCCCTTCAGCGCCAGCGGGATCAGGAAGACGATAATCAGCGCGTTAAAGATAACCGCACTCAGAATCGCCGAGGCAGGCGAATGCAGGTGCATGACGTTGAGCATGGCCAGCTGCGGGTAAACGGCGGCAAAGGCGGCCGGAATAATGGCAAAGTACTTCGCCACGTCGTTGGCAATACTGAAGGTGGTCAACGACCCGCGGGTCATCAGCATCTGCTTACCGATGTGCACCACTTCGATCAGTTTGGTCGGGTTGGAGTCGAGGTCCACCATGTTGCCCGCCTCTTTCGCCGCCTGGGTACCGGAGTTCATCGCCACCGCGACATCGGCCTGAGCCAGCGCCGGGGCATCATTAGTACCGTCGCCGGTCATCGCCACCAGACGACCTTCGGACTGGTACTGACGGATCAGCGCCAGTTTGGCTTCCGGCGTCGCTTCGGCAAGGAAATCATCGACCCCCGCTTCAGCGGCAATCGCCGCTGCGGTGAGGCGGTTATCGCCGGTAATCATGACCGTTTTAATGCCCATCTTGCGCAGTTGAGCAAAGCGCTCCTTAATTCCGCCTTTAACGATATCTTTCAGCGAAATAACGCCCAGCACGTGTTTGCCTTCCGCGACCACCAGCGGTGTCGCCCCCTGGCGGGCAACATCTTCCACCTGTTTGTCGACGTCCGCCGGGAAGTGGCCGCCGTTGGCCTCGACATGGCGACGAATGGCGTCGACGGAGCCTTTGCGGATCATCCGCCGATCGATATTAATCCCGCTCATGCGCGTCTGGGCGGTGAAGGGGACGAAGGTCGCTTGCAGCGACTGCAGATCCCGCTCGCGCAGGTTAAAGCGCTGTTTTGCCAGTATCACGATGCTGCGACCTTCCGGCGTTTCATCGGCCAGAGATGAGAGCTGGGCGGCGTCGGCAAGGGTTTTTTCTTCTACGCCTTCCGCAGGTAAAAACGCGGAGGCCTGGCGGTTACCGAGGGTAATCGTCCCGGTTTTATCCAGCAGTAAGACGTCAACGTCGCCGGCGGCTTCTACCGCGCGTCCGCTGGTGGCGATGACGTTGGCGCCCAGCATACGGCTCATTCCGGCGACGCCGATCGCCGAGAGCAGTCCGCCGATCGTGGTCGGAATCAGGCACACCAGCAGCGCCACCAGCACCGTCACGCTGACCGCATTGCCGCTCCAGGCGGAGAACGGCCAGATGGTGGCGGTGGCCAGCAGGAACACCAGCGTGAGGGCGATCAGCAGGATCGTCAGCGCAATTTCATTCGGCGTTTTGCGGCGCTGAGCGCCTTCGACCATGGCGATCATCCGATCAAGGAACGTTTCACCGGGGTTCACGCTACAGCGGATCACCAGCCAGTCAGAAAGAATGCGCGTCCCGCCGGTGACCGATGCAAAGTCGCCGCCGGATTCGCGGATCACCGGAGCGGATTCACCGGTGATGGCGCTTTCGTCCACCGAAGCGCCGCCTTCAATGACCTCCCCGTCGCAGGGAATAATATCGCCTGCTTCCACCAGCACCACATCGCCTTTGCGTAAGTCATCGGCCGGAATATGGTCGACAGGCGCGTCATGCTGCGGCGCGCGCAGCTTGCGAGCAAAAGCGGTTTTTTTCACCCCTTTCAGACTGTTGGCCTGCGCTTTGCTGCGGCCTTCAGCCATCGCTTCGGCGAAGTTGGCGAACAGTACGGTAAACCACAGCCAGATACTCACGGCGGCGGTAAAAGCGGCGCTGCCGGCGAGATGCCCGCTGGCCATCGCCACGGCCAGCAGCGTGGTTATCAGGCTACCCGTCCAGACGATGAACATCACCGGGTTGCGCCACTGCACCGTCGGGCTCAGTTTTTTCACTGCATCCAGCAGCGCCTGGCGCACCAGCGTCGGCTCGAGCAGGGCTAATTGTTTGCGACTCATAACAGGGTGCTCCGCATCACTTAAAGTAAGGAGAAGTGTTCCGCCAACGGGCCGAGCGCCAGGGCAGGAATAAAGGTCAGGGCGCCAACCAGCAGCACGGTACCGATCAGCAGACCGATAAACAGCACATCGTGGGTGGCAAGGGTGCCGGAACTGGTCGGCTGGATCTTTTTACTCACCAGAGAACCGGCGATAGCCATCACCGGCACGATGACCGCGAAACGACCGAACAGCATGCAAAACGCCAGCAGCAGGTTCCAGAATGGCGTTGCTGCGCCGAGGCCGGCGAAGGCGCTGCCGTTGTTATTGGCGGCGGAGGTGACGGCATACAGCACTTCGCTAAAGCCGTGCGGTCCCAGGTTAAACATCCCCGCGCGTCCGGCCTCGGTCATCATCGCCAGCGCGGTACCCAGCAGGACCAGAGTGGGCGTCACGAGGATGGCCAGGGCGATCATTTTCATTTCGCGCACATCGATCTTCTTGCCGAGATATTCCGGCGTCCGGCCGATCATCAGCCCGGCGATAAAGACCGCCAGCATGACGAACAGCAGCATGCCGTACAGGCCCGATCCCACGCCACCGAAGACCACTTCGCCGATCTGCATCAGCCACATGGGAACCATGCCGCCCAGCGCAGTGAAGGAGTCGTGCATGGCGTTGACCGCGCCGCAGGAGGCGGCGGTGGTGACAACCGCGAACAGGCTGCTGGCGAGAATGCCAAAGCGACTCTCTTTGCCTTCCATATTCAGGCTGCTGTCCGCCCCCAGCTGCAGCAGGTGAGGGTTACCGTGGGTTTCTGCCCACATCACCACCGCGACGCAGACGATAAAGATCAGCGTCATGGCCCATAAAATCGCGTGTCCCTGGCGGCGATCGCCGACGACGTCGCCAAAGGCAAAGCACAGCGCGGCCGGGATCAAAAAGATCGCCAGCATTTGCACTATGTTGCTCAGCGCCGTCGGGTTTTCAAACGGGTGCGATGAGTTGGCGTTAAAGAACCCGCCGCCGTTAGTACCCAGCATTTTGATCGCTTCCTGCGAAGCGACCGGCCCCATTGGCAGCGACTGGTGCACGCCTTCCAGCGTGGTGAAGGCCTGATACGGCAGAAAGTTTTGCGGCACGCCCTGCTGAATAAAGAACACGGCGATCAGCAGTGAAATCGGCAGCAGCAGCCATAGGGTAATGCGGGTGAGATCGACCCAGGCGTTGCCAAGGGTGCTGACCTGCTGACGCGACCAGGCGCGGGTGAAGGCAAAAATCACCGCGATGCCGGTTGCCGCCGACAGGAAGTTTTGCACCGTCAGACCGGCCATCTGGCTGAGGTAGCTCAGGGTACTTTCTCCGGCATAGGCCTGCCAGTTGGTGTTGCTGACGAAACTCACCGCCGTATTCAGCGCCAGGTCCCATGAGAGGCCGGGAAGATGCTGAGGGTTGAGCGGCAGTGCGCCCTGAGACATCAGCAGGGCGAACAGCACCATCAGCCCTACGCCATTAAACAGCAGAATGGCGAGCAGATACTGGCACCAGTTCATCTCCTGGGGACGAATCCCCGAGAGCCGCCAAATGCCGCGCTCAATGCCGGCAAGCACCGGCAGCGGGGTATCGTTGATCATTCTGGCCAGCAACGTCCCGGTCGGGCGAGCCAGCACCATCAGCAGCAGAAGAAAACTGGCGATAAGTAAAAATCCTTGTGCGGCCATCAGAATGCCTCCGCATTTATCAGGGCATAGACCAAATAGGCCAGCAACAGGAATACCAGCGCCACGCCAGCAATTACGCCTGCACTCACAATCCACCTCCGGGTGTTTTTACGATTTACCCGGAGGATAGAAATTCTGGTGCAAAGATTTTGCAAAAATCAGAACCGGCGGTGTAAAAAAAATATAAAAATCAGCAAAACCACAAATTAACCAATGATTAGTATTAATTTAACTTTTTTGTAACTCAATTACCGGATGAATGTAAATAAAGACGAAACGAGCTGTTTTTAGTGGTCGGATGAGTAGTAAAATTACATACAAAGCGGTATTATTTTAGCCAGAGATACATTGACACTTTACCGGCGTCGCTTGCCGGCCTGACTAAGGGAGAGAAATTATGGCGTTGTATAAAACTTATCCTGCTCACGTTGTCTTTTTACGTCGTGCTTTCGCCGTCGTGGCTGGCGTAGCAGCACTTCCGGTGATGCTGTTCTGGAAAGACCGGGCCCGCTATTACAGCTGGCTGCACCGCGTATGGGCAAAAACCAGCGAACAGCCGGTGTGGATGGCGCAGGCTGAAAAAGCCGCCGCTGACTTTTACTGATCGCGCCCCCCAGACTGCATAACCGCCGGTTCTCCGGCGGTTTTTTTTTTGCCCGGTCAGACGACCTCTGCTTGCGCCTGCGCGCCTCCTGCAACACTCTATATCTGAATTTCCTGATGCTTCCCTCGCGGGCTACGTACCCGGCCGGGAGGTATCGAATCCATGAATGTTACTGATTGCAGGAGTTTTATGGCCACTCATCTGGTTTGGTTTCGCGCTGACCTACGTATCCATGACAACCTGGCGCTTGCCGCCGCCTGTCGCGATCCGCATGCCCGCGTGCTGGCGCTGTTTATCGCCACGCCGGGCCAGTGGCATCAGCACGGTATGGCGCCGCGGCAGGCGGCATTTATCGTCCGCCATCTGCGTAGCCTGCAGTCAGCTCTTGCCGAGCGAGGAATTGCGTTGCAGGTGGCGGAGGCGGCGGATTTTTCGGCCAGCGTCCAGCTGCTGGCTGACTATTGCGCGCAGCAGCAGGTCAGCCACCTGTTTTATAACTACCAGTACGAAATCAACGAGCGTCAGCGCGATGCGGCGGTGGAAAAGCGGCTGAGCGGCGTGGTATGTCACGGGTTTGACGATGCGCTTTTACTGTCCCCAGGCAGCGTGCTGACCGGGAATCACGAAATGTATAAGGTGTTTACGCCCTTTAAAAATGCCTTTCTCCGTCGACTGCGCGAGGCGCTGCCGGAGTGCGTGGCCGCACCGACGGTACGTGGTCACGGCCCCCTGACGCCAGCGCCGCTGCCGGAGATCCGCTATCCGCAGGAGGCTTTTGATCCCCACCTTTTTGCCGACGATGAGAAAACGGCTATCGCCCGACTGCGCCGTTTCTGCCAGCAAAAAGCCGCCGATTATGACCAGCAGCGTGATTTCCCCGCCACGGAAGGCACCAGCCGGCTGTCGCCATGTCTGGCCGTAGGCGTTCTTTCCCCGCGCCAGTGCCTGCATCGACTGCTGGCTGAGCAGCCGGCGGCGCTCGACGGTGAAGCAGGCTCCGTCTGGCTAAACGAACTGATCTGGCGGGAGTTTTATCGACATTTGATGGTGTTCTACCCGGACTTATGCAAAGGTCGCCCGTTCATTGCCTGGACCGATAACGTGACATGGCGTGACGATGTGCAAGGATTAGAGGCGTGGCAAGCCGGGAAAACGGGTTTTCCGATCGTCGATGCCGCGATGCGCCAGCTCAATGCCACGGGCTGGATGCATAACCGGCTGCGGATGATTGCCGCCAGTTTTCTGGTCAAGGACCTGCGTATCGACTGGCGCGCGGGCGAGCGCTATTTTATCAACCAGCTGATTGATGGCGACCTGGCGGCGAATAACGGCGGGTGGCAGTGGGCAGCGTCGACAGGCACCGACGCCGCCCCTTATTTTCGTATATTTAATCCGACCACCCAGGGAGAGAAGTTCGATAAGGCCGGGACATTTATTCGGCAGTGGCTGCCAGAGCTGGCCGATGTCCCTGATAACGCGCTGCATCAGCCGTGGATCTGGGCCGATAAACAGAGGGTGAGCCTGAACTATCCGCGTCCGCTGGTCGATCACAAGCAGGCGCGACTGGAGACGTTGGCGGCCTGGGAGGCCGCCAGTAAAAGCCTTACTCCACGGCCAGGGCGCGGGTCCTGACCCGCAGGGCGTGATACAGCCAGATTATCAGCACCAGGCCGACACAGGCTAAAGCCCCCCAGGTGATTTGGCTGAACACGTTGATATAGGCATCAATGGCGTAGCTGGTCGCACCGGCTTCATCGAACGCACCCTGTGCTGTCTGGTCGGCAATCACGCCGGCCAGATAGTTGGCGATGGCGCCGGAGAGCAGCATATAGATGCCGGTCAGCACGCCGGTCACGCCGGGGATTTCGATA
The DNA here is from genome assembly GCF_003323835.1 of Klebsiella sp. X13. Classification (NCBI taxonomy): domain Bacteria; kingdom Pseudomonadati; phylum Pseudomonadota; class Gammaproteobacteria; order Enterobacterales; family Enterobacteriaceae; genus Klebsiella; species Klebsiella sp. X13. The sequence continues at coordinate 3,777,636 of NZ_CP030874.1, read as the reverse complement.
CGGGTGATTTGCGACATCGCCACCGGGTCGATAAACAATTCGGCAAAGCCCATTACCGCGAGGCCCAGTACCATCAGCGGCATCGACGATTGTCCGTAGGCGGCCGACCAGCGTGCGCTCAGGGTCAGAATGCAGAAGCCGGCGCTCATCAGCCCCAGACCCAGCGCAAATTTACCCCAGATCCGCACGGTACGGTTGCCGTTGATATTCTCTTTCACCAGCCAGGCCAGCACCATTCCGCAGAGCATGACCGCAAAGGCGTTCACCGACTGGAACATCGCGGTCGGGACCTCATAACTCATGATATGCCGGTTCACGAAGCGGTCGATATACAGGCTGATGGAGCTGCCGCCCTGCTGAGCGAAAGCCCAAAACAGCAGGCTGAATCCGGTCAGGACGATAATGAGTCGCAGGTCTCGACGCTGTTTGGCCGTCTCTGCCCGCCGATAAATTCTGGCCAGTACCACCAGGCCGACAATCGTCGCCACGATCAGCGCATAGACCGACCACTCCTGCCAGAACAGCACGGTGATCAGCAGCGGGGCCACGATCAGCAGAACCAGCAGCCAGCCCCAGTTGGGCAGCATAAAGCGGCGCGCGCAGAGCGCCTGGCGATTGACGCCCGAGGTGTGACGGAAATGGCGACTGCCGCAGAGGAAAATCACCAGTCCGGCAATCATCCCGACGGCGGCGAGGGCGAAGCCCATGGCCCAGCTGTACTCTTCCTGCACATATCCGCAGGCGATGGGGGCGACGATCGAGCCGATATTCCCCGCCGCATACATCAGCGAGAAGCCGCCATCGCGGCGTGGATCGGTGGGTTCGTACAGCTCTCCCAACAGGCAGCTGACGTTGGATTTAAACAATCCGTAGCCGCAGACGATGATGGCGAGCGACAGATAGAGGAAGGTTGGCGCAATTTCGCTGGCACCCAACACCAAATGGCCAATGGCCATCAACAACGCGCCGAGCATCACCGCCATCCGGTTGCCGAGGAGCTTATCGGCCAGGAAACCGCCGAGAATCGGCGTGACGTAGACCAGAGAGCAGTATGCGCTGAAGAGGGCGTAGGCGTGGCTATCGTCGTACTTAAGCTGATTGGTGAGATACAAAATCAGCAGCGCCCGCATCCCGTAAAAACTGAAGTATTCCCAAATTTGCAGCGCGACGACGTAATAGATTGCGCGCGGTTGCGATGATTGTCTGTTCATGTAACGCCTGGTTCCTGCCGTAAAACGAAAGTCGATCTTTCTGCATGAATAGCGGTTTAGCAGTGTTATTCATGGCCTTAAAGGCTTTCTGGTTATTTAATATGCTTTTATAATGCATAAATATACACGAATGCATCACGGGGTGGGTAGACAAATTGCGGGATTAAGCTAAAAGTCAAACGAGCGTCTCTCACGCAGAGGCTATCGACGATCTACGCGGATACCGCTATGTTATGCCTGTGCACAAAATGATGACCTGATGGAGCGGCAATGAAAAATAGCGAACTGGAACAACTGATTAACGAAAAGCTCAATAGCGCGACATTCAGCGACTACGCGCCAAATGGCCTTCAGGTGGAAGGGCGTGAGACGGTGCAAAAAATTGTCACCGGCGTCACCGCCAGCCAGGCGCTGTTGGACGAGGCCGTGCGCCTGCAGGCAGATGCGGTGATCGTCCATCATGGTTATTTCTGGAAAGGTGAATCGCCGGTGATTCGCGGCATTAAGCGCCAGCGCCTGAAGACGCTGCTGGCAAATGATATCAACCTCTATGGCTGGCATCTGCCGCTGGATGCCCACCCGGAGCTGGGGAATAACGTCCAGCTGGCGCAGCTGCTGGGGATCACCGTCATGGGGGAAATTGAGCCGCTGGTCCCGTGGGGAGAGCTGTCGATGCCGGTTTCCGGGCTGGAGCTGGCTTCGTGGATTGAGGCGCGCCTGGGGCGCAAGCCGCTGTGGTGCGGTGATACCGGGCCAGATAAAGTGGCCCGTGTCGCCTGGTGTACCGGCGGTGGCCAGAGCTTTATTGACAGCGCCGCTCGCTTTGGCGTCGATGCGTTTATTACCGGTGAAGTCTCGGAGCAAACTATCCACTCCGCGCGCGAGCAGTCCCTGCATTTTTATGCTGCCGGACACCATGCCACCGAACGCGGCGGTATTCGCGCGTTGAGCGAATGGCTGACGGAAAATACCGATCTGGATGTGACCTTTATTGATATTCCCAACCCGGCCTGATGAGAGAGAAAGAAAAGTGCAGCGAGCGCGTTGTTACATGTTAGGCGAAACCGCCGTGGTTCTGGAGCTCGAACCCCCGGTCACGCTGGAAAGTCAAAAGCGTATCTGGCGCCTGGCTCAGAGACTGGCGGATCACGAAGAGGTCCTGGATGCGATACCGGGGATGAACAATATTACCGTGGTCCTGCGCCATCCGCAGGAGATGGCATGGGATGCGATTGAGCAGTTGCAGCGCTGGTGGGAGGAGAGCGAGGCGCTTGAGCCACAGTCGCGGCTGATGACCATTCCGGTTATCTACGGCGGCGAAGACGGCCCCGACCTGGCGAACGTGGCGCTTCACAGCGGGTTGACTGAACAGCAGGTTGTCGAACTGCACGCCTCCGTCGAGTACGTGGTGTGGTTTCTTGGTTTCCAGCCGGGATTTCCTTATCTCGGCGGACTGCCGGAGCGTTTAGCGATGCCGCGACATGCGGAACCGCGTCTGCGGGTCCCCGCCGGCTCTGTCGGCATCGGCGGCGCGCAAACCGGCGTGTATCCGCTGGCGACTCCGGGTGGATGGCAGCTGCTGGGCCGTACGCCGCTGGCGCTCTTTGATCCATTGCGTCAGGAGCCCGTGCTGCTGCGTTCCGGCGATCGAGTCCGCTTTGTGCCGCAAAAGGAGGGGGTATGTTGAAGATGATCCGCGCCGGAATGTACTCTTCGGTACAGGATGGCGGACGTGAAGGACAGCGACAGTCGGGGATCAGTCTCTGCGGTGCGCTGGATAAACCCTCGCTGGTGATTGCTAACCTGTTGGTCGGCAACGCGGGAAATGCTGCCGCGCTGGAGATTACGCTCGGCCAGGTGGATATTCAGTTTGAACGTGACTGCTGGTTTGCGCTGACCGGTGCCGCCTGTGAAGCAATGCTGGACGGCGAGCCGGTATGGGTCGGCTGGCGAATGGCGGCGAAGGCCGGGCAGCATCTGGTGCTTAAAACCCCGCAGTATGGGATCCGCAGCTATCTGGCGGTAGCCGGGGGCATTGATGTTCCGGAGGTGCTCGGTTCGCGCAGTACCGATCTGAAAGTCGGCATTGGCGGCCTTGAAGGGCGACGCCTGCAGGATGGCGATCGGCTGAAGCTGGGAAAAGCGTCCCGACGATTCAGTACGTCGCGGGGCGTTAAGTCACTGCCGATCGGCAATCGCATCCGCGCGTTACCGGGGCCGGAGTACCATGAATTTGATCGGGCCTCGCAAGGGGCGTTCTGGCGTTCCCCCTGGCAGCTTAGCGCCCAGAGCAACCGGATGGGATATCGTCTGCAGGGCCAACCGCTTACGCGCACCACCCATCGCGAAATGTTTTCGCACGGCCTGCTGCCGGGGGTGGTACAGGTTCCGCATAACGGTCAGCCGATTGTCTTGATGAACGATGCGCAGACCACCGGCGGCTATCCGCGAATTGCCTGCATTATCGACGCTGATATGTACCAGCTGGCGCAAATTCCGCTGGGCCAGCCGATTCATTTTGTTCCGTGCACGCTGGAAGAGGCGTTGAAAGCACGTGCGGATCAGCAGCGCTATCTGGAACAACTGGCATGGAGACTGAGCGATGATCATTGATTTAAATGCCGATCTGGGGGAAGGCTGTGCGAGCGATAGCGCGTTGTTACAGCTGGTCTCCTCCGCCAATATCGCCTGCGGTTTTCATGCCGGCGATGCGTTACTGATGCATAAATGCGTGCGCGAGGCGTTGAAAAACGGCGTGGCCGTCGGGGCGCATCCCAGCTTTCCCGATCGGGAAAATTTTGGCCGCACCGCAATGCAGCTGCCGCCGGAGACGGTCTATGCCCAGATGCTGTATCAGATTGGCGCGCTGGCGGCGATCGTGCGCGCGGAAGGCGGCGAACTGAAGCACGTGAAGCCGCACGGTATGCTCTACAACCAGGCGGCAAAAGAGGCGCCGCTGGCCGATGCGATTGCCCGGGCTGTGCGAGATTTCGATCCTGCGCTGATCCTGGTCGGGCTGGCCGGCAGCGAATTAATTCGCGCCGGACAACATTACAAGTTGGTCACGCGGCAGGAGGTCTTTGCCGATCGCGGGTACCTGGCTGACGGTAGCCTGGTGCCGCGTTCACAGCCCGGGGCACTTATCGACAGCGAAGAGCAGGCGTTGGCGCAGACCCTGGAAATGGTGCAGCATAATCGGGTACGCAGTCTCACCGGTGAATGGGCGCATGTTATCGCTGACACCGTGTGTCTTCACGGTGACGGTGAACATGCGCTGGATTTTGCGCGCCGTTTGCGTGCGGCTTTTGCCGGACGCAATATTCAGGTCAGCGCGGAAACAGAAGAATAAAACAATAATTATTAAGGCATTACAGCACTCACAACAACACTCACAACTAACAGGACGTTATCATGGGAGAAGCGATATCTCTCTGGCCGCTGATCGGCATTGCCGTGATTGTGGTCGGATTTGTTTTGCGTTTTAATCCGGTTTTAGTGGTCATTATCTCTGGAATTGTTACCGGCGTGGCGGCGCAAATGCCCATCGCCACCATTCTGGAAAAGCTGGGGGAGGGGTTTCTTAACACCCGCAACCTGCCATTTATTCTCTTGCTGCCGCTGGCGGTCATTGGGCTACTTGAACGGCATGGCCTGAAAGAGCGCGCCCAGGCGTGGATCGCGAAGATCCACAGCGCCACCGCCGGACGTCTGCTGATCGTCTACCTGTTCGTGCGCGAAGCGACGGCTGCGCTGGGGTTAACCAGCCTGGGGGGCCATCCGCAAATGGTGCGTCCGCTGCTGGCGCCGATGGCGGAAGGGGCGGCGGAAAAAACGTTAGGTCCGCTTCCCGGCAGCATTCGCTATCGCTTACGTGCGATGTCGGCGGCGACGGACAACGTCGGCCTGTTCTTTGGCGAAGACATTTTCGTCGCCTTCGGCGCCATCATCTTTATGCACAACTTTATGCTGGAGTCCGGTGGGATCCAGACCGAACCGTTGCATATTGCCCTGTGGGGGATCCCGACGGCGATTTGCGCCTTCGCGATCCATTCCGCGCGTCTGTGGCGACTCGATCGTCACCTGCAGCGCGAGCTGGATAAACTGAACGCCGCCGCACAGGCGAAAGGCGGTGTCGCATGAATTTTCAACAAACCTGGCTCTACTGGCTGGCGGGTGTCGTTCTGCTGGTGGTCGCGGTCATGTCATGGCGCGACAAAAGCAACCCTCGTCGCCTGACCACCGGCCTGTTCTGGGGGCTGTACGGTCTGCTGTTCCTGCTTGGCGACTGGACTTATCAGCTGGTAGACGACAAGCGCTCGGTCAATATTGCCGTCGGCGTTGCCGTCGTGGCGCTGGCGCTGATCGCCGGTTTTGGCGGTGTCAGGCTGGGTAGCTATCACCAGCGCACCGAGGAAGAGCGAACCGCCAGCGCGACCCGCCTGGGTAACCGACTGTTTTATCCGGCGCTGGCTATTCCGGTTGTCACGGTGATCGGGGTGCTGCTGTTTAATAACCTGCCATCGTGGCAAGTCCGGGTGTTTGGCCCGGGTAATCATGCCACGCTGATTACGCTGTTTTCGATGACAGCCGGGACGCTGATTGGCCTGATGATGGCGATTCGCATGACCCGGGAAAAGGTCGCGCAGCCGCTGCAGGAGGCGCGTCGTCTGCTGGATTCGGTAGGCTGGGCGTTTATTTTGCCGCAGATCCTGGCGGTGCTGGGGCTGCTGTTTACCACTGCCGGAGTGGGTAACAGTATTGCCTGGCTCACCGAGCATTATCTGGCGGTGGACAGCCGCTTTGTCGCTGTGGCGGTCTACACCATCGGCATGGCGCTGCTGACGATGGTCATGGGCAATGCGTTTGCCGCCTTCCCGATTGTCACGGCGGGGATTGGTATTCCGATTCTGGTGCTTCAGCACGGCGGTAATCCGGCGGTGATGGCGGCGATCGGTATGTTCTCCGGCTACTGCGGCACCCTGATGACGCCGATGGCGGCAAACTTCAACATCGTGCCGGCGGCGCTGCTGGAACTGCCGGATAAAAATGCGGTGATTAAGGCTCAGATTCCGACCGGCGTACTGCTGCTGATCGTCAACGTATTTCTACTCTATTTCCTGATGTTCCTGTAAGGAGGAAAGATGGCGGGCGTATTAATCACCGGGTTTGAACCCTTTGGCGGTGAGGCGGTGAACCCTTCATGGGAAGTGGTGAAGCAGCTTGATGGCGCGATGGTGGCCGGTGAGCGCGTGGTCGCGCGACAGCTGCCCTGTGTATTTGGTGAGGCCCTGACGGCGCTGTATGCGGCGCTGGATGAGCATCAACCGGTGTTAACGATAGCGGTCGGGCAGGCGGGTGGTCGTGTCGATATTACCGTCGAACGTGTCGCGATAAACGTCGATGATGCGCGTATTCCCGATAATAAAGGCCAGCAGCCGGTTGACGTGCCGGTAGTGGCCGACGGTCCGGCGGCCTGGTTCAGCAGCCTGCCGGTGAAAGCAATTGTCGCGGCGCTGCGCGAGCAGGGCATACCGGCATCGGTGTCGCAAACGGCGGGGACATTCGTCTGCAACCATGTGATGTATGGTCTGCTGCATGCATTAAACGGGCGAAGCGGGGCAAAAGGCGGCTTTATCCATATTCCGTACCTCCCGGAGCAGGCGGCCGCCCATCCGGGTGAGGCGAGTATGGCGGTACAAACGGTCCGTGCGGCGCTGGAGACGGCGATTGCCGTCTCACTGCGCCAGGAGGGGGATGTGAAAATTGTCGGCGGTGCGACGCACTAACAGAAGGACGCTATTATGCCGGAAGGTCCGGAGATCCGCCGCGCGGCGGATAGCCTGGAGGCGGCGGTCAAAGGCGAACCTCTTACCGATGTCTGGTTCGCTTTTCCGCAGCTACAGGTGTATCAGGCTCCGCTGGTGGGCCAGCGGGTAACCCACATAGAAACCCGCGGCAAAGCGCTGTTGACGCATTTCTCCGGCGGGTTGACGCTCTACAGTCATAATCAGCTGTACGGCGTCTGGCGCGTGGTGGAGGCGGGCGAACAGCCGGTCAGCAACCGCGTGCTTCGGGTCAGGCTGCAGACGGCGGAGAAGGCGATTTTGCTCTATAGCGCGTCGGATATCGCTATTCTGACGCCGGAGCAGCTGGCTACCCATCCGTTTTTATTGCGGGTTGGACCCGATGTGCTGGATATGACGCTGACCGCGGAATCGGTCAAAGCTCGCCTGCTGTCGGCCAGATTCCGCCGACGGCAGTTTTCCGCTTTGTTGCTGGATCAGGCGTTTCTGGCCGGACTGGGAAACTATTTACGGGTGGAGATTCTCTGGCAGGTCGGGTTGAGCGGGCGGCATAACGCATCGGCGCTCGATGATAAGCAGCTCGACGCCCTGGCCCATGCGCTGCTGGATATTCCGCGCCTGTCGTATCGCACCCGCGGGGCGGTGGATGAGAATAAACATCATGGCGCGCTGTTCCGCTTTAACGTTTTCCATCGTGATGGCGAAATCTGCGAGCGCTGCGGCGGGATTATCGAGAAAACGATGCTCGCGTCGCGACCGTTTTACTGGTGTCCGGGGTGCCAGCGTTAGCGATGCGTTGTTCGCTTTTTAAGCTATCGTGCCCGTCTTTCGTGCCGGTTGACCAATCCGGCAGTGGTGTGGCAGTGGTGTAAGAGTCAGTTATCTCAATGAGGTTGCCGATTTTTTATGCGACGCTGTCAGGTTTTCAACATCTTTGCAGGAGTTTCTGTCCCGTCGTTCGCTGTTAAGCCAGGGATGTTGTTTTTACGCTGGTTTGTGCGAAAGAGGTCTATCGCGTGGGTTCCGTGGAGTATATCGTTCACTTTTGTGGCATGTTCCGTTCACGGTGAATCCGCCACTTTTCTTACGCCCGCTGCGGGTGAACGGCATGGGGGGCGTTTCGCTCGCCCCCCATGACCCCCGGCATTGCGCTGAAAACGGCCGCTACGCGGTATGCTCCACTCCGGCTTCATCTGGCGGACCGGGCCGGACTCGACGTCCCTGTCTCGACCGATCCTCTGACCACTGTCCTGGCGGTCAGTCCTGGATGTGCGCCTGCGTTCCCGCCCGTTCACCTGTCGCGCAGGAAACAGTCGCGTGCGGAACCTCACGTGAACGGAATATTCCACAGAACACATGCCCCGAAGTACGAAAATTACTTTCGCGCCAACTACCGTTTACCGGCATCGCCCTGGTCCACGATAAACAAAAAAAAAGCTGGCCACCTTAAGTGGCCAGCATGACGTTCGCAGACGCGTTTTTTGTCTTCAGGATCGAATTTAGCCTTTGGCCACGTCGGATTTGAAGTCGCGTTTTTCGTAGCCGGTATACAGCTGACGCGGACGCGCGATTTTCATGCCGTCGCTGTGCATTTCGTTCCAGTGAGCAATCCAGCCTACGGTACGCGCCATCGCGAAGATAACGGTAAACATGGAGGACGGAATGCCCATCGCTTTCAGAATGATACCGGAGTAGAAATCGACGTTCGGGTAGAGTTTCTTCTCGATGAAGTACGGGTCGTTGAGCGCGATGTGCTCAAGTTCCATGGCCACTTCCAGCAGATCGTCTTTGGTGCCCAGTTCTTTCAGCACTTCATGGCAGGTTTCACGCATTACGGTGGCGCGCGGGTCGTAGTTTTTGTACACGCGGTGGCCGAAGCCCATCAGACGGAAAGAGTCGTTTTTGTCTTTCGCGCGACGGACAAATTCCGGAATGTGCTCAACGGAACTGATCTCTTCCAGCATCTTCAGCGCAGCTTCGTTCGCGCCACCGTGCGCCGGTCCCCACAGGGAGGCGATGCCCGCAGCGATACAGGCGAACGGGTTCGCGCCAGAAGAACCTGCGGTACGGACGGTGGAGGTGGATGCGTTCTGTTCGTGGTCAGCGTGCAGGATCAGGATACGGTCCATGGCGCGTTCCAGTACCGGGTTAACCTCGTAGGTTTCACACGGCGTGGAGAACATCATATTCAGGAAGTTGCCCGCGTAAGAGAGGTCGTTGCGCGGATAAACGAAAGGCTGGCCGATTGAATATTTGTAACACATTGCTGCCATTGTCGGCATTTTGGACAGCAGGCGATAGGCGGCGATTTCACGGTGGCGCGGATTGTTGACATCCAGGGAGTCGTGATAGAACGCGGCCAGCGCGCCGGTGATACCGCACATCACCGCCATCGGGTGAGAGTCACGGCGAAACGCGTGGAACAGACGGGTAATCTGCTCGTGGATCATGGTGTGGCGGGTAACGATGGTCTTGAATTCGTTGTACTGTTCCTGGTTCGGCTTTTCACCGTTCAGCAGGATGTAACACACTTCGAGGTAGTTGGACTCGGTCGCTAACTGATCGATCGGGAAACCACGGTGGAGCAGGATACCTTCATCACCATCGATAAAGGTGATTTTAGATTCACATGATGCGGTGGAAGTGAAACCAGGGTCAAAGGTGAATACGCCTTTTGATCCAAGACTACGAATATCAATAACATCCTGACCGAGCGTGCCCTTTAGCACATCCAGTTCAATAGCAGTATCACCGCCTAGGGTGATTTTTGCTTTAGCATCAGACATTTATGGTCTCCTTAGCGCCTTTATTGCGTAAGACTGCCGGGTGTGGATTTGCCTTCGGCCCGTGCCTGACTACGTTACCAGTTTGTTATGTTGCACACAGCTCTGCGTCAGCGGAAATTGCAGGGTACAGAGCAAAGGCGCTTGATGGTACGTCTTCAGCCTACGACGAAACAGCAGCAAATCAGCGTTTTAGCAGTCCGAATTTAAAAATCTGTATACCACTAATAACTGTCCTGATTACATCGGTCAATACCATCACACTGTTGCATAACTTATTCTCAGGTGAAAGAGTGACCCCATAACTTTTGAGCATTATTGCATTTATCTGGTAATGGTTGTAACAAGAATGTTTAATATTTGTCAAATCAGGTGATTAAAATTTAAAATAATGTTGTTATCGTGACATCGATCACTGTTCCGGACAAAACCCGACAAACTATATGTAGGTTAATTGTAATGATTTTGTGAACGGCCTATACTGCCGCCAGGTCTCCGGAACACCCTGCAATCCCGAGCCACCCAGCGTTGTCTGGTCACGTTTTAGCTCTTGAAAAGGGGTTTTATCATGACCACAGGTTATAGAAAGGACGCTGTCTGACCCGCAAGCAGACCGGAGGAAGGAAACAATAAGAACAGCATGTGGGCGTTATTCATGGTAAGAAATGTGAAAAAACAAAGACCTGTCAATCTGGATCTGCAAACGATCCGGTTCCCAATCACAGCGATAGCGTCCATTCTCCATCGCGTTTCCGGTGTGATCACCTTCGTGGCGGTCGGGATTCTGCTTTGGTTGCTGGGCACCAGCCTTTCCTCTCCAGAAGGTTTCCTCGTTGCGTCTTCCATCATGGATAGCTTCTTTGTGAAGTTCATCATGTGGGGCATCCTGACCGCGCTGGCATACCACGCCGTTGTCGGTATCCGCCACCTGTTGATGGATTTTGGCTACCTGGAAGAAACCCTCGAAGTAGGGACACGCTCCGCTAAGATTTCTTTTGTTATTACTGTCGTGCTTTCACTTCTCGCAGGAGTCCTCGTATGGTAAGCAACGCCTCAGCACTGGGACGCAACGGCGTACATGACTTCATTCTGGTTCGTGCTACCGCCATCGTTCTGACCCTTTACATCATCTACATGGTCGGCTTTTTTGCCACCACCGGTGAAATTTCCTGGGAAGTCTGGACGGGCTTTTTCTCCTCCGCATTCACTAAAGTCTTCACCCTGTTAGCCCTCGTGTCCATTCTGATTCACGCCTGGATCGGGATGTGGCAGGTGTTGACGGACTACGTTAAACCGCTGGCTGTACGCTTAATTCTGCAACTGGTTATCGTTGTTGCGCTGGTGGCTTACGTTCTTTATGGATTTGTTGTGGTGTGGGGTGTGTGATGAAATTGCCTGTCAGAGAATTTGATGCAGTTGTGATTGGTGCCGGTGGCGCAGGTATGCGCGCGGCGCTGCAAATTTCCCAGAGCGGCCAGACCTGTGCGCTGCTCTCTAAAGTGTTCCCTACCCGTTCCCATACCGTTTCCGCGCAGGGTGGCATCACCGTGGCGCTCGGTAATACCCATGAAGATAACTGGGAATGGCATATGTATGACACGGTGAAAGGCTCCGATTATATCGGTGACCAGGACGCCATCGAATATATGTGTAAGACCGGCCCGGAAGCGATTCTGGAGCTTGACCATATGGGGCTGCCGTTCTCCCGCCTGGAGAATGGCACCATTTATCAGCGTCCGTTTGGCGGCCAGTCGAAAAACTTCGGCGGCGAACAGGCGGCACGTACCGCTGCGGCGGCTGACCGTACCGGTCACGCGCTGCTGCATACCCTTTATCAGCAGAACCTGAAAAACCACACCACCATTTTCTCCGAGTGGTATGCACTGGATCTGGTGAAAAACGCCGATGGCGCGGTGGTAGGTTGTACCGCGCTGTGTATCGAGACCGGTGAAGTGGTTTACTTCAAAGCCCGTGCGACCGTGCTGGCAACCGGCGGCGCAGGCCGTATCTACCAGTCCACAACTAACGCCCACATCAACACCGGTGACGGCGTCGGGATGGCGATTCGCGCCGGCGTGCCGGTGCAGGATATGGAAATGTGGCAGTTCCACCCGACCGGTATCGCCGGTGCGGGGGTTCTGGTGACAGAAGGCTGCCGCGGCGAAGGCGGTTATCTGCTGAACAAACACGGCGAGCGCTTTATGGAGCGTTATGCCCCGAATGCGAAAGACCTGGCGGGTCGTGACGTGGTGGCGCGTTCCATCATGATCGAAATCCGTGAAGGTCGCGGCTGTGACGGCCCGTGGGGCCCGCATGCGAAGCTGAAACTGGACCACCTGGGGAAAGAGGTTCTGGAATCCCGTCTGCCGGGCATCCTGGAGCTTTCACGTACCTTCGCCCACGTCGACCCGGTGAAAGAGCCGATTCCGGTTATCCCAACCTGCCACTACATGATGGGCGGTATTCCGACCAAAGTGACCGGTCAGGCGCTGACCGTGAACGAGCAGGGCGAAGACGTGGTGATTCCTGGCCTGTTCGCCGTCGGCGAAATTGCCTGCGTATCGGTCCACGGCGCGAACCGTCTGGGCGGCAACTCCCTGCTTGACCTGGTGGTGTTCGGTCGTGCGGTCGGTCTGCATCTGCAGGAGTCGATTGCCGAGCAGGGCGATCTGCTTGACGCGACCGAAGCCGAAATCGACGCGTCCCTTGAACGTCTGAACCGCTGGAACGGTAACCGTAACGGCGAAGATCCGGTGGAAATCCGCAAAGCGCTGCAAGAGTGTATGCAGCATAACTTCTCGGTATTCCGCGAAGGCGATGCGATGGCCAAAGGGCTTGAGCAGCTGAAAGCGATCCGCGAGCGCCTGAAAAATGCGCGCCTGGATGACACCTCCAGCGAGTTCAACACCCAGCGCGTTGAGTGCCTGGAGCTGGATAACCTGATGGAAACTGCCTATGCCACCGCGGTTTCTGCAAACTTCCGTACCGAAAGCCGCGGCGCGCATAGCCGCTTCGACTTCCCGGATCGTGATGACGAAAACTGGCTGTGCCATTCCCTGTATCTGCCAGAGTCGGAATCCATGACGCGTCGTAGCGTCAACATGGAACCGAAACTGCGTCCGGCATTCCCGCCGAAGATTCGTACTTATTAATGCGGAGACAGGAAAATGAAACTAGAGTTTTCAATTTATCGTTATAACCCGGACGTTGACGATGCTCCGCGCATGCAGGATTACACCCTCGAAGCGGAAGAAGGTCGTGACATGATGCTGCTGGATGCCCTGATGCAGCTGAAAGAAAAAGACCCGTCGCTCTCATTTCGTCGTTCCTGCCGTGAAGGGGTCTGTGGCTCCGACGGTCTGAACATGAACGGTAAGAACGGTCTGGCGTGTATCACGCCGATCTCCGCGCTGAATCAGCCGGGTAAGAAAATTGTCATCCGTCCGCTGCCCGGTTTGCCGGTTATCCGCGATTTGGTTGTAGACATGGGGCAATTCTATGCACAATATGAGAAGATTAAGCCTTACTTGTTGAATAATGGGCAAAATCCTCCGGCTCGCGAGCATCTGCAGAAGCCAGAGCAGCGCGAAAAACTCGATGGTCTGTACGAGTGTATTCTTTGCGCATGTTGTTCAACCTCTTGTCCGTCGTTCTGGTGGAATCCGGACAAGTTTATCGGCCCGGCAGGTCTGCTGGCTGCGTATCGTTTCCTGATTGACAGCCGCGATACCGAAACCGACAGCCGTCTGGAAGGGTTAAGCGATGCTTTCAGCGTATTCCGCTGTCACAGCATCATGAACTGCGTCAGTGTATGTCCGAAAGGGCTTAACCCGACGCGCGCCATCGGCCATATTAAGTCGATGCTGCTGCAGCGCAGTGCGTAAGTAACCCGGTCTGTCCCGGATGGCGCTATCGCTTATCCGGGCTACCCGAAGCAGTAGCCCCGGCAGCGTTTGTGCCGCCGGGAAATGAATACCCTAAATAATTCGAGTTACAGGAAGGCGGCGACGCCGCGAATCCCCAGGAGCTTACTCAAGCTTAAGTGACTGGGGTGAGTGAGGAAAGCCAACGCACATGTAACTTGAAGTATGAAGGGGATGGCAGGAAATCTTTAAAAACCGCCAAATATGTACCAGTAATCAAGGCGTTCAGAGCGAGGTAAGGCGGCAACTGAACGCATCCCAGGGAGCATAGTGAACTATGTGATCGGGGTAAGTGAAGGCAGCTAACGCAACCGCAGCCTGAACGCCGAAGATTAATGGCAGTTTTTAAAGGTTCCTTCGCGGATGCAGAAGCCACAACTCGTCCGCAACAAGTGAACCCCGGCACGTACAATTGCTGTGCGTGGTAGTTTCTACGGCGAAATAAGCATATAAATGCTTAAGGGATCACGATGCAGAACGGCGCAATGAAAGCCTGGCTGGACTCTTCTTACCTCTCTGGTTCGAACCAGAGCTGGATAGAACAGCTCTATGAAGACTTCTTAACCGATCCTGACTCTGTTGACGCCAACTGGCGTTCTATGTTCCAGCAGTTACCTGGCACCGGAGTCAAACCGGATCAATTTCATTCGAAAACGCGTGATTATTTCCGTCGACTGGCGAAGGATGCCTCACGTTACACTTCTTCGATTTCCGACCCTGATACCAATGTGAAGCAGGTTAAAGTCCTGCAGCTCATCAACGCATATCGCTTCCGTGGTCACCAGCATGCGAATCTCGATCCGCTGGGACTGTGGAAGCAAGAGAGAGTGGCGGATCTCGATCCTGCATACCACGATCTGACCGAGGCCGATTTCCAGGAAAGCTATAACGTAGGTTCATTTGCTATCGGCAAAGATACGATGAAACTGGGCGAGCTGATTGCCGCGCTCAAACAAACCTACTGCGGCGCTATCGGCGCGGAATACATGCACATCACCTCTACCGAAGAGAAACGCTGGATTCAGCAGCGTATTGAGTCGGTAGCAGGGAAAGCCAGCTTTACCGCTGACGAGAAGAAACGTTTCCTGACCGAGCTGACAGCAGCCGAAGGCCTGGAACGTTACCTCGGCGCGAAATTCCCGGGCGCCAAACGCTTCTCGCTGGAAGGCGGCGATGCGCTGATCCCGATGCTCAAAGAGATGATCCGTCACGCTGGCAAAAGCGGCACCCGTGAAGTGGTGCTCGGCATGGCGCACCGCGGTCGTCTGAATGTGCTGGTTAACGTTCTGGGCAAAAAACCGCAGGACCTGTTCGACGAGTTCGCGGGCAAGCATAAAGAACACCTCGGCACCGGTGACGTGAAGTATCACATGGGCTTCTCTTCTGACATGGAAACCGAAGGCGGCCTGGTGCACCTGGCGCTGGCGTTTAACCCGTCACACCTCGAAATCGTCAGCCCGGTGGTTATCGGGTCGGTTCGCGCGCGTCTCGATCGTCTCGACGAGCCGAGCAGCAATAAAGTGCTGCCGATTACTATCCACGGCGACGCCGCAGTGACGGGTCAGGGCGTGGTTCAGGAAACCCTGAACATGTCCAAGGCGCGTGGCTACGAAGTGGGCGGAACCGTACGTATCGTTATCAACAACCAGGTGGGCTTCACTACCTCGAACCCGCTGGATGCGCGCTCCACGCCATACTGCACCGATATCGGTAAAATGGTTCAGGCGCCGATCTTCCACGTGAACGCGGACGATCCGGAAGCCGTTGCTTTCGTTACCCGCCTGGCGCTGGATTTCCGTAATACCTTCAAACGCGATGTCTTCATCGACCTGGTGTGCTACCGCCGTCACGGCCATAACGAAGCCGACGAGCCGAGCGCAACGCAGCCGCTGATGTATCAGAAAATCAAAAAACATCCGACCCCGCGCAAAATCTACGCCGACAAACTTGAGCAGGACAAAGTGTCGACCCTGGAAGATGCGACCGAACTGGTTAACCTCTATCGTGATGCGCTGGATGCCGGCGAATGCGTGGTTGAGGAATGGCGTCCGATGAACCTGCATTCCTTTACCTGGTCACCGTACCTCAACCACGAGTGGGATGAGAGCTACCCGAGTAAAGTCGAGATGAAACGTCTGCAGGAGCTGGCTAAACGCATCAGCACCGTGCCGGACAGCATTGAAATGCAGTCTCGCGTGGCGAAGATTTATGGCGATCGCCAGGCGATGGCCGCCGGCGAGAAGCTGTTCGACTGGGGTGCGGCGGAAAACCTGGCTTACGCCACGCTGGTTGATGAAGGGATTCCGATTCGCCTGTCCGGTGAAGACTCCGGTCGCGGTACGTTCTTCCACCGCCATTCCGTGATTCATAACCAGGTGAACGGTTCGACCTACACGCCACTGCAGCATGTGCATAACGGCCAGGAGCATTTCAAAGTCTGGGACTCCGTGCTTTCTGAAGAAGCGGTGCTGGCGTTCGAATACGGCTACGCCACTGCGGAACCGCGCACCCTGACTATCTGGGAAGCGCAGTTTGGTGACTTTGCTAACGGCGCTCAGGTGGTGATCGATCAGTTCATCAGCTCCGGCGAGCAGAAGTGGGGCCGGATGTGTGGCCTGGTCATGCTGCTGCCGCACGGCTACGAAGGCCAGGGCCCGGAGCACTCCTCCGCGCGTCTGGAACGCTATCTGCAGCTGTGTGCTGAACAGAATATGCAGGTTTGTGTGCCATCGACTCCGGCTCAGGTTTACCACATGCTGCGTCGTCAGGCGCTGCGCGGTATGCGTCGTCCGCTGGTGGTGATGTCGCCGAAATCTCTGCTGCGCCATCCGCTGGCGGTCTCCAGCCTGGACGAACTGGCGAACGGCACCTTCCTGCCGGCCATCGGTGAAATCGATGACCTCGACCCGAAAGCGGTGAAGCGTGTTGTCCTGTGCTCTGGTAAGGTTTATTACGATCTGCTGGAACAACGCCGTAAGAACGACCAAAAAGATGTCGCTATCGTGCGTATAGAGCAGCTCTATCCGTTCCCGCATCAGGCGGTACAGGAAGCGCTGAAGCCTTACGCTCACGTGCATGATTTTGTCTGGTGCCAGGAAGAACCGCTCAACCAGGGCGCGTGGTACTGCAGCCAGCATCACTTCCGCGAAGTGATTCCGTTTGGGGCCTCTCTGCGTTACGCAGGCCGCCCGGCCTCCGCCTCTCCGGCGGTAGGGTATATGTCCGTTCACCAGAAACAGCAACAAGATCTGGTCAATGACGCGCTGAACGTCGATTAATTAAAGGATACATAATGAGTAGCGTAGATATTCTGGTTCCCGATCTGCCTGAGTCCGTAGCTGACGCGACGGTTGCGACCTGGCATAAAAAACCGGGCGATAGCGTCCAGCGTGATGAAGTGCTGGTGGAAATCGAAACTGACAAAGTGGTACTGGAAGTACCGGCTTCAGCGGACGGCATTCTGGATGCAGTGCTGGAAGACGAAGGTGCAACCGTACTTTCTCGCCAGATCCTCGGTCGCCTGCGTGAAGGCAACAGCGCGGGTAAAGAGTCCGCGGCGAAAGCCGACGCTAAAGAGTCCACCCCGGCTCAGCGTCAGCAGGCCTCTCTGGAAGAGCAGAGCAATGATGCCCTCAGCCCGGCGATTCGCCGTCTGCTGGCTGAACACAACCTCGATGCCGCAGCCATTAAAGGCACCGGCGTCGGCGGCCGCCTGACCCGTGAAGATGTTGAGAAACATCTGGCGGCGGCACCGGCTAAAACCGAAGCCAAAGCGCCTGCCGCTGCGGCAGCACCGGTTGCGCAACTGGGCCACCGTTCTGAAAAACGCGTTCCGATGACCCGCCTGCGCAAACGTGTTGCCGAGCGTCTGCTGGAAGCGAAGAACTCCACCGCCATGCTGACGACCTTCAACGAAGTCAACATGAAGCCGATTATGGATCTGCGTAAGCAGTACGGCGATGCCTTCGAAAAACGTCACGGTATCCGTCTGGGCTTTATGTCCTTCTACGTGAAAGCCGTGGTTGAAGCGCTGAAACGCTATCCGGAAGTGAACGCCTCTATCGATGGCGATGATGTGGTGTATCACAACTACTTCGACGTTAGCATGGCGGTCTCTACGCCGCGCGGTCTGGTGACTCCGGTTCTGCGTGATGTTGACCTGCTGGGCATGGCGGATATCGAAAAGAATATTAAAGAGCTGGCAGTGAAAGGCCGTGACGGCAAGCTGACCGTAGATGACCTGACCGGCGGTAACTTCACCATTACCAACGGCGGCGTATTCGGTTCTCTGATGTCCACGCCAATCATCAACCCACCGCAGAGCGCCATTCTGGGTATGCATGCCATTAAAGATCGCCCGATGGCGGTCAATGGCAAGGTAGAAATTCTGCCAATGATGTACCTGGCGCTCTCTTACGACCACCGTCTGATCGATGGACGTGAATCGGTAGGCTTCCTGGTTGCTATCAAAGAGCTGCTGGAAGACCCGACTCGTCTGCTGCTGGACGTGTAGTCAGCAAGAGTATTACCTACCGTAGGCCGGATAAGACGTTTACGCCGCCATCCGGCGTTGATGAGATGCCTGATGGCGACGCTAGCGCGTCTTATCAGGCCTACAGGTTTAAAGATAATTATTCCCTGAAGGATGGACTGAACACATGAACTTACATGAATATCAGGCAAAACAACTGTTTGCCCGCTATGGTTTACCGGCGCCGGTGGGTTATGCCTGTACTACTCCGCGCGAAGCAGAAGAAGCCGCATCAAAAATCGGCGCGGGTCCGTGGGTAGTGAAATGTCAGGTTCACGCTGGTGGCCGCGGTAAAGCGGGCGGTGTGAAAGTAGTTAACAGTAAAGAAGACATTCGCGCATTTGCTGAGCACTGGCTGGGCAAACGCCTTGTGACCTACCAGACAGACGCCAACGGCCAGCCGGTTAACCAGATTCTGGTTGAAGCAGCGACAGATATCGCCAAAGAGCTGTATCTGGGTGCGGTTGTTGACCGTAGCTCCCGTCGTGTAGTGTTCATGGCCTCCACCGAAGGCGGCGTGGAAATCGAAAAAGTGGCGGAAGAAACCCCGCACCTGATCCACAAAATTGCGATCGATCCGCTGGCAGGCCCGATGCCTTACCAGGGACGCGAGCTGGCGTTCAAACTGGGTCTGGAAGGTAAGCAGGTTCAGCAGTTCACCAAAATCTTTATGGGTCTGGCGACTATCTTCCTGGAGCGCGACCTGGCGCTGATCGAAATTAACCCGCTGGTTATCACTAAGCAGGGCGACCTGATCTGCCTCGACGGCAAACTGGGCGCCGACGGCAATGCGCTGTTCCGCCAGCCGGATCTGCGTGAAATGCGCGACCAGTCTCAGGAAGACCCGCGTGAAGCGCAGGCTGCACAGTGGGAACTGAACTACGTTGCGCTGGACGGCAACATCGGTTGTATGGTTAACGGTGCGGGCCTGGCAATGGGCACCATGGATATCGTTAAACTGCACGGCGGCGAACCGGCTAACTTCCTCGATGTTGGCGGCGGCGCAACCAAAGAGCGCGTGACTGAAGCGTTCAAAATCATTCTTTCCGACAGCAATGTTAAAGCCGTACTGGTTAACATCTTCGGCGGTATCGTGCGTTGCGACCTGATCGCTGACGGCATCATCGGCGCGGTAGCAGAAGTTGGCGTAAACGTACCGGTTGTCGTACGTCTGGAAGGGAACAACGCCGAACTGGGCGCGAAGAAACTGGCTGACAGCGGCCTGAATATTATTGCAGCGAAAAGTCTGACGGACGCAGCACAGCAGGTTGTTGCCGCAGTGGAGGGGAAATAATGTCCATTTTAATTGATAAAAACACCAAGGTTATCTGCCAGGGCTTCACCGGTAGCCAGGGGACTTTCCACTCTGAACAAGCCATTGCTTACGGCACTCAAATGGTCGGCGGCGTTACGCCAGGCAAAGGCGGCACCACTCACCTGGGTCTGCCGGTGTTTAACACCGTGCGCGAAGCCGTTGAAGCAACCGGCGCAACCGCGACCGTTATCTACGTTCCGGCCCCGTTCTGCAAAGACTCCATCCTGGAAGCTATTGATGCGGGCATTAAGCTGATCATCACCATCACCGAAGGTATCCCGACGCTGGATATGCTGACGGTGAAAGTGAAGCTGGATGAAGCCGGCGTACGCATGATCGGCCCTAACTGCCCGGGCGTTATCACCCCAGGCGCATGCAAAATCGGCATCATGCCAGGTCACATTCATCAGCCGGGTAAAGTGGGGATCGTTTCCCGTTCCGGCACGCTGACCTATGAAGCGGTTAAGCAGACCACCGATTACGGTTTCGGCCAGTCTACCTGCGTTGGTATCGGCGGCGACCCGATCCCGGGTTCTAACTTCATCGATATCCTGAAGCTGTTCCAGGAAGACCCGCAGACCGAAGCGATCGTGATGATCGGTGAGATCGGCGGTAGCGCGGAAGAAGAAGCGGCTGCTTACATCAAAGATCACGTCACCAAGCCGGTTGTCGGTTACATCGCCGGTGTGACCGCGCCGAAAGGCAAGCGTATGGGCCACGCGGGCGCCATTATCGCAGGCGGTAAAGGCACGGCTGATGAGAAATTTGCTGCGCTGGAAGCGGCGGGCGTGAAGACCGTTCGTAGCCTGGCGGATATCGGCGAAGCGCTGAAATCAATCATTAAGTAAACCCTCTCTGCTCAAGCTGAGCAGTTAAATGTCCGATTTCGACATGGTTGGCCACCGTCAGGTGGCCTTTTTTATGCCTCTCTTTGCCGCAGTTTCAACGGTCCCCGCGGCGCACTTTTGCCGTGGCAGATCGCAGTTATCCGGAAAAACCACTTCTATTGTATTGATTTAACACCTTTTTTTAAAATAATAACCCGCTATTTTTCGGCAGAAGAGGGAATGATTCTCACTGCTATTTCTTACCTGAAAATGAAAAGATAAAAATGATGATTTAATTGATGCTGTCTATCAGGAAAAAATACTGTGAAGCGTCTAACATTAATCAGATCGCTATTTTTTTTCATACGATACGACTTAAAGTTAAATCATATTACCTATACTTCTCATATCTCTCTTTTTAGTAACCATTATTGGTATGCTTTAAACATATATTTAACATTACCTTCACCATTATTCTTTGTTGGGATACATAATTAACATGAGCGGGAAAAATTGATTTATATCAATACTTAAAGCTTGGAAAAAACCACAAAAAAACGTTAAATTGTCGCCAATCAAATTGGCCTAAATCAGGCATTTTCGCTATATATTGATCACCGTCGTAAATGTAAAACTGATTCAATAAAATCCTGTTTATTGTAAGGTTATTGCGGCGTAATATATTGGGGAATCAATTGGGTTTTTCGTTAACGTATTTGTAACCTTTGCGAGGAGCTGTTTCATCTGGCGACGAAACGGTAACGAAGCGGGATGCAAGTTATTTTGTATTGGGGCATGCGTATGAACCCGGTGTGCAGGGTTCATTCTCGGAGTCTTCATGCGATGAGCAAGGAGTCATGATGTTAGATATAGTCGAACTGTCGCGCTTACAGTTTGCCTTGACCGCGATGTACCACTTCCTTTTTGTGCCACTGACGCTCGGTATGGCGTTCCTGCTGGCCATCATGGAAACGGTTTACGTCCTTTCCGGCAAACAGATTTATAAAGATATGACCAAGTTCTGGGGCAAGTTGTTTGGTATCAACTTTGCGCTGGGTGTAGCAACCGGGTTGACCATGGAGTTCCAGTTCGGGACAAACTGGTCTTATTATTCTCACTACGTGGGCGATATCTTCGGTGCGCCTCTGGCCATTGAAGGTCTGATGGCCTTCTTCCTCGAATCTACCTTTGTAGGTCTGTTCTTCTTCGGTTGGGATCGTCTGGGCAAAGTTCAGCACATGGCGGTGACCTGGCTGGTGGCACTGGGTTCCAACTTGTCTGCATTGTGGATCCTCGTGGCGAACGGCTGGATGCAAAACCCGATCGCCTCGGATTTCAACTTTGAAACCATGCGTATGGAGATGGTCAGTTTCTCCGAGCTGGTTCTGAACCCGGTTGCGCAGGTGAAATTTGTCCATACCGTCGCATCCGGCTACGTCTGCGGCGCAATGTTCGTCCTGGGTATCAGCTCCTACTATATGCTGCGCGGTCGCGACTTCGCTTTCGCTAAACGCTCCTTTGCCATTGCTGCCAGCTTCGGTATGGCGGCGATTCTCTCCGTTATCGTGCTCGGTGATGAATCCGGTTACGAAATGGGTGACGTGCAGAAAACTAAACTTGCGGCCATCGAAGCCGAATGGGAAACACAGCCAGCTCCGGCTGCCTTTACCCTGTTTGGTATTCCGGACCAGGATGCGCAAACCAACCACTTCGCAATCCAGATTCCTTATGCGTTGGGCATTATTGCCACTCGTTCCGTGGATACGCCGGTTATTGGTCTGAAAGACCTGCTGGCACAGCACGAAGCGCGTATTCGTAACGGGATGAAAGCTTACACCCTGCTGGAAGAGCTGCGCGCAGGCTCAACCGATCAGGCTGTACGCGATGAATTCAACAGCGTGAAGAAAGATTTGGGCTACGGTCTGCTGCTGAAACGCTATACCCCGAACGTCTCTGACGCGACGGAAGCGCAGATTGCTATGGCGACGAAAGACTCTATTCCTCGCGTTGCGCCGCTGTACTTCGCGTTCCGTATTATGGTGGCCTGCGGCATCCTGATGCTCGGTATCATCGCGGCGTCGTTCTGGACCGTTATCCGTAACCAAATTGGCGAGAAGAAATGGCTGCTGCGCATTGCGCTGTACGCAATTCCTCTGCCGTGGATCGCTATCGAGTCCGGTTGGTTCGTCGCGGAATATGGTCGTCAGCCGTGGGCGATAGGTGAGGTACTGCCTACCGCGGTAGCGAACTCGTCCCTGACCGCCGGTGACCTGATCTTCTCGATGCTGCTGATTTGCGGTCTGTACACCCTGTTCCTGGTCGCGGAGCTGTATCTGATGTTCAAATTCGCACGCCGTGGACCAAGCAGCCTGAAAACCGGTCGCTACCACTACGAGCAGTCTTCCACGACTACTCAGCCGGCACGCTAAGACAGGAGTCGTCAAATGATCGATTATGAAGTATTGCGTTTTATCTGGTGGCTACTGATCGGTGTTCTGCTGATTGGTTTCGCCGTCACCGATGGCTTCGACATGGGGGTGGGCATGCTCACCCGTTTCCTCGGTCGTAATGACACCGAGCGTCGAATCATGATTAACTCCATCGCTCCGCACTGGGACGGAAACCAGGTGTGGCTGATCACCGCCGGCGGCGCACTGTTTGCTGCCTGGCCGACGGTCTATGCCGCCGCGTTCTCCGGCTTCTATGTGGCGATGATTCTGGTGCTGGCCGCTTTGTTCTTCCGTCCGGTGGGTTTTGACTACCGCTCGAAGATTGAAGATACCCGCTGGCGCAACATGTGGGACTGGGGCATCTTCATCGGTAGCTTCGTTCCGCCGCTGGTGATTGGCGTGGCGTTCGGGAACCTGCTGCAGGGCGTACCGTTCCATATGGATGAATATATGCGCCTGTACTACACCGGTAATTTCTTCCAGCTGCTCAACCCGTTTGGTCTGCTGGCCGGTATTGTTAGCGTGGCGATGATTCTGACGCAGGGGGCTACCTACCTGCAGATGCGTACCGTTGGTGAGCTGCACCTGCGTGCCCGCACGACCTCTCAGGTTGCGGCACTGGTGACGCTGGTTTGCTTCCTGCTGGCCGGTGTCTGGGTGGTATACGGGATCGACGGTTATGTGGTCACCTCGGCTATCGACCACTCTGCGCCATCTAACCCGCTGACCAAAGAAGTGACTCGTCAGGCTGGTGCATGGTTGGTGAACTTCAATAATATGCCTTCGCTGTGGGCTATCCCGGCACTGGGCGTGGTATTGCCGCTGCTGACTATCCTGACCTCGCGGATGGAGAAGGGCGCTCTGGCGTTTATCTTCTCTTCTCTGACGCTGGCCTGCATCATTCTGACCGCCGGGATTGCGATGTTCCCGTTCATCATGCCGTCCAGCACGATGATGAACGTTAGTCTGACCATGTGGGATTCAACCTCCAGCCAAAGAACGCTGAACCTGATGACCTACGTGGCGATTGTCTTCGTGCCGATTATTCTGGGTTACACCACCTGGTGTTACTGGAAGATGTTCGGTCGCATTACCCGCGAAGACATCGAAAAGAACACCCACTCGTTGTATTAAGGTAAGGAGCTAGATATGTGGTATTTCGCATGGATTTTGGGAACGCTTCTTGCCTGTGCCTTTGGGGTTATCACCGCGTTAGCGCTTGAGCACGTGGAAAGCACCAAAGCAGGTAAAGAAGAACACTGATGAGTAAAATTATCGCGACCCTTTACGCGATAATGGATAAGCGCCCGTTAAGGGCGCTTTCCCTATTGATGGCACTGCTGTTGGCGGGCTGCATTTTCTGGGATCCGTCGCGCTTTGCGGCAAAGACCAGTGAGCTGGAGATCTGGCACGGCTTCTTGCTGATGTGGGCCGTGTGCGCCGGGGTTATTCACGGCGTGGGCTTCCGTCCGCATGCCATTCACTGGCAAGGGATTTTTTGTCCACTTATCGCTGATATTGTACTCATCACGGGGCTGTTTTTTTTCTTCTTTTGAAAGAGAAGAGAATAAGAGAACTCTGTTAACCTCATGGGCTTGCATAAGCCCATAAAAATTTACTCGCTGTTTACTTTCCCCCATTCCAAACCACGTTCCCCGCGCGTATAGTAGCGAAGTTTGAAAGCACTAATCTTTTTTTGCATTACCGGGATGTAAAGTGAATACAACGCTGTTTCGATGGCCGGTTCGTGTCTACTATGAAGATACCGATGCCGGTGGTGTGGTTTACCACGCCAGTTACGTCGCTTTTTATGAAAGAGCACGCACAGAGATGCTGCGCCACCATCACTTCAGTCAGCAGGTTTTGCTGGCTGAACGAGTTGCCTTCGTGGTTCGCAAAATGACGCTGGAATATTTTGCGCCCGCCAGACTCGACGACATGCTCGAAATCCAGACGGAAATCACCTCGATGAGAGGTACCTCTTTGGTTTTCACGCAGCGAATCGTCAACGCAGAGAATACAGTTTTGAACGAAGCTGAGGTTCTCATTGTGTGCGTTGATCCACTCTTAATGAAGCCTCGTGCGCTTCCCAAGTCTATTGTCGCGGAGTTTAAGCAGTGACTGACATGAATATCCTTGATTTGTTCCTGAAGGCGAGCCTTCTGGTTAAACTTATCATGTTGATTTTGATTGGTTTTTCTATCGCTTCCTGGGCCATTATTATTCAGAGAACGCGCATCCTCAACACGGCAAGCCGCGAGGCGGAAGCCTTTGAAGACAAGTTCTGGTCGGGTATTGAGCTTTCTCGCCTGTATCAGGAGAGCCAGGGGCGTCGCGATAACCTGGTGGGATCGGAACAAATTTTCTACAGCGGTTTCAAAGAGTTTGCTCGTCTGCATCGCGCAAACAGCCATGCGCCAGAAGCGGTGGTTGAAGGGGCGTCGCGCGCCATGCGCATCTCGATGAACCGTGAGATCGAGACGCTGGAGACGCACATTCCGTTCCTCGGAACCGTGGGGTCCATCAGCCCGTACATCGGCCTGTTCGGTACCGTCTGGGGGATCATGCATGCCTTTATCGCACTTGGTGCGGTGAAACAGGCGACTCTGCAGATGGTTGCACCGGGTATCGCAGAAGCGCTGATCGCCACGGCAATCGGTCTGTTTGCGGCAATTCCGGCGGTTATGGCCTACAACCGTTTGAACCAGCGTGTGAACAAACTTGAACTGAACTATGACAACTTTATGGAAGAGTTCACCGCGATTCTGCACCGTCAGGCGTTTACCAGCAGCGAAAGCAATAAGGGGTAAGCCATGGCCAGAGCACGTGGACGCGGACGTCGCGAACTGAAGTCCGAGATCAACATCGTTCCGCTGCTGGATGTCTTGTTGGTGCTGTTGCTGATCTTTATGGCGACCGCGCCGATCATTACGCAGAGCGTAGAGGTCGACCTGCCGGATGCGACGGAATCACAAGCGGTCAAAAGTAATGATGAGCCGCCGGTGATTGTTGAAGTTTCCGGCGTCGGGCAGTACAGCGTAAAAGTGGGTCCGGAAACGCTGTCGCAGCTGCCGCCAGAGCAGGTTATTGCCGAAGCGAAACGCCGACTCGAAGCGAACGAGAAAACGGTGTTCCTGATCGGCGGTGCGAAAGACGTACCTTACGATGAAATTATTAAAGCGCTTAACCTGTTGCATAGCGCAGGGGTTAAATCGGTTGGCTTAATGACCAAGCCTATTTAATCGCTTCGGATATGTGCGCCCGCCGGACCGCTGGCTGCGAGAATAACAGACTCGTGGCCGGCGAGAGTAGCGGGGACAGGCGAACAGTTTTTGGGAACCGATAGTGTCAAAGGCAACCGAACAAAACGACAAGCTTAAACGAGCGATCATAGTTTCAGTCGCGCTGCACATCATTCTGATCGCGCTGCTGATCTGGAGTTCGTTCGACGAGCATCTGGATGCCTCAGCCGGCGGCGGCGGAGGTTCTTCCATTGATGCGGTGATGGTTGATCCTGGGGCGGTGGTGAATAATTACAACCGCCAGCAGCAGCAGCAGGCCAGCTCGCGCCGTGCCGCCGAGCAGCGCGAAAAGCAGGCTCAGCAGCAGGCTGAAGAACTGCGTGAAAAGCAGGCCGCTGAGCAGGAGCGTCTGAAGCAGCTTGAGCAGGATCGTCTGCAGGCGCAGGAAGCGGCTAAGCAAGCGAAGGAAGAGCAGAAGCAGGCTGAAGAAGCGGCGGCGAAAGCGGCGGCAGCGGCGAAAGCCAAAGCGGATTCTCAGGCGAAAGAAGCACAGGAAGCGGCAGCGAAAGCCGCTGCTGACGCGAAAGCGAAGGCAGACGCGCAGGCTAAAGCGGCGGAAGCTGCGGCAGCGAAGGCCGCAGCCGATGCGAAGAAACAGGCAGAAGCCGAAGCGGCGAAAGCTGCGGCGGATGCCCAGAAGAAAGCCGAAGCCGATGCGGCGAAGAAAGCGCAGCAGCAGGCTGAGAAGAAAGCCCAGCAGGAAGCCGCTAAGCAGGCCGCGGCTGAGAAAGCTGCTGCGGAAAAAGCCGCTGAGAAAGCAGCAGAAAAAGCAGCGGCGCAAAAAGCCGCCTCTGAGAAAGCGGCAGCAGAAAAGGCCGCCGCAGCAGAGAAAGCCGCCGCGGAGAAAGCGGAAAAAGCTGCCGCAGCGAAAGCCGCAGCAGCGGAAAAAGCCGCAGCCGATAAAGCCGCCAAGGCTGCTGCAGCTAAGGCCGCCGCAGCGAAAGCCGCGGCAGCGAAAAAAGCCGCGGCAGCGAAAGATGCTGATGGCGTAGACGACCTGCTCGGCGATCTGAGTTCAGGTAAGAATGCGCCTAAAGGTAGCACCAGCGGTAGCAATGGAGGCTCATCTCCTGCTAAAGGAAGTAAACCGGGGCAGGGGGGCGCGTCTCAGGCTGAGATTGCCAGTTATATTTCGCAGGTTCAGGCGGCGATTAAAGGGCATCTCTATGACTGGGACACGTACAAAGGTAAAACATGTACGTTACGCGTGAACCTGGCTCAGGACGGGACGTTATTGAGCGTGAAGTCGGAGGGAGGCGATCCTGCTTTCTGTCAGCAGATGCTGGCGGCAACCAGCCGGATGAGCAAGTTCCCGAAACCGCCTTCTCAGGCTGTGTATGAGACGTTCAAAAATGCACCACTGGACTTCAAACCGCAGTGATGTGTTTCCCGGCGCGAGCGGGGGAACACAATCCAGGGCTGACGCCGGGTTTTGGTAGTTTTGTGTATTTGAGTTTGTTAACATTCTGCTAAATTATCGTGGGCTTTCCGTCCGGATAAGGGAGATATGATGAAGCAGGCATTACGAGTAGCGTTTGGTTTTTTAATGCTGTGGGCGGCGGTGCTGCACGCAGAAGTACGTATCGAGATCACCCAGGGGGTGGACTCGGCGCGCCCGATCGGTGTTGTACCGTTCCAGTGGGCAGGGCCGGGTGCCGCGCCTGAAGATATTGGCGGTGTCGTTGCGGCTGACCTGCGTAACAGCGGTAAGTTCAACCCACTGGATCGCTCGCGTCTGCCTCAGCAACCGGGGACGGCACAAGAGGTTCAACCTGCGGCATGGTCTGCGCTGGGTATTGATGCGGTGGTTGTCGGTCAGGTGACCGGGAACCCTGACGGATCGTACAACGTGGCTTACCAGCTGGTTGATACCGGCGGTGCTCCGGGGACGATTCTGGCGCAGAACTCTTATAAGGTGACTAAACAGTACCTGCGCTATGCGGCTCACACCGCCAGCGATGCGGTATTCGAGAAGCTGACCTCTATTAAGGGCGCCTTCCGTACCCGTATTGCCTACGTTGTGCAGACTAACGGCGGCCAGTTCCCGTATGAGCTGCGCGTCTCCGACTACGATGGTTATAACCAGTTTGTTGTCCACCGTTCACCGCAGCCGCTGATGTCTCCGGCATGGTCTCCGGATGGTTCTAAACTGGCTTATGTGACCTTCGAAAGCGGTCGTTCTGCGCTGGTGGTCCAGACTCTGGCAAATGGCGCGGTGCGTCAGATAGCCTCCTTCCCGCAGCATAACGGGGCTCCGGCCTTCTCGCCGGATGGCAGCAAACTGGCATTCGCATTGTCGAAAACCGGTAGCCTGAACCTGTATGTGATGGATCTGGGTTCGGGTCAGATTCGCCAGGTGACCAATGGTCGCAGCAACAACACCGAACCAAGCTGGTTCCCGGATAGTCAGAATCTGGCCTTTACTTCCGACCAGGCTGGTCGTCCGCAGGTGTATAAAGTCAGCGTCGGCGGCGGTACTCCGCAGCGTATCTCCTGGGAAGGTTCTCAGAACCAGGATGCGGATGTCAGCAGCGACGGTAAATTTATGGTAATGGTCAGCTCGGCCAACGGTCAGCAGCACATTGCCAAACAAGATCTGGTAGCGGGTGGCGTACAAGTTCTGTCGTCAACGTTCCTGGATGAAACGCCAAGTCTGGCACCTAACGGCACTATGGTAATCTACAGCTCTTCTCAGGGGATGGGATCCGTGCTGAATCTGGTTTCTACAGATGGGCGTTTCAAAGCGCGTCTTCCGGCGACTGATGGACAGGTAAAATTCCCTGCCTGGTCTCCGTATCTGTGATAATAAATAATTGATTATTAAAGGAATCAAAGAAATGCAACTGAACAAAGTGCTGAAAGGGCTGATGATCGCTCTGCCGGTTATGGCAATCGCGGCGTGTTCTTCTAACAAGAACGCCAGCAACGACCAGAGCGGTGAAGGCATGCTGGGTGCCGGCACTGGTATGGATGCTAACGCTAACGGTGGCAACATGTCTTCCGAAGAGCAAGCTCGTCTGCAAATGCAGCAGCTGCAGCAGAACAACATCGTTTACTTCGATCTCGACAAGTACGATATCCGTTCTGACTTCGCTGCAATGCTGGATGCGCACGCTAACTTCCTGCGTAGCAACCCATCCTATAAAGTGACTGTTGAAGGTCACGCGGATGAACGCGGTACGCCGGAATACAACATCGCTCTGGGTGAGCGTCGTGCTAACGCCGTTAAGATGTATCTGCAGGGCAAAGGTGTTTCTGCTGACCAGATCTCCATCGTTTCTTACGGTAAAGAAAAACCTGCAGTACTGGGCCATGACGAAGCGGCTTACGCTAAAAACCGTCGCGCCGTACTGGTTTACTAAGAGAATTGCATGAGCAGTAACTTCAGACATCATCTGTTGAGTCTGTCGTTACTGGTTGGCATAGCGGCCCCCTGGGCCGCTTTTGCTCAGGCGCCAATCAGTAGTGTCGGCTCAGGCTCGGTCGAAGACCGGGTCACTCAACTCGAGCGTATTTCTAACGCTCACAGTCAGCTTTTAACCCAACTTCAGCAACAGCTCTCCGATAACCAGAATGATATTGACTCCCTGCGCGGCCAGATTCAGGAAAGCCAGTATCAGCTCAATCAGGTTGTCGAACGCCAGAAGCAAATTCTGTTACAGATCGACGGTCTGAGCAGCGGTGGGGCGGCGGCAGGTGCACAGCCATCGTCTTCGGCAGGCGATCAGGGTGCGGCGGCTACCGCGGCGCCAGCGGCCTCTACCGGCGCTCCTGCTTCAACCGGAGATGCAAATACGGACTACAATGCGGCTATTGCGCTGGTGAAGGATCCATCCCGCCAGGATGACGCGCTGGCAGCATTTCAGAATTTCGTCAAAAAGTACCCGGATTCAACCTATCAGCCGAACGCGAACTACTGGCTCGGTCAGTTGAATTACAATAAGGGGAAAAAAGATGATGCCGCTTACTATTTTGCTTCCGTGGTGAAGAATTACCCTAAATCCCCGAAAGCGCCTGATGCCATGTTTAAGGTCGGCGTGATTATGCAGGATAAAGGTGATACCGCGAAGGCGAAGGCTGTTTACCAACAGGTAGTCAGTAAATTCCCTGGCACCGATGGCGCGAAACAGGCTCAGAAACGTCTTAATGCCCTTGGGTGATTATGGCATGACCAGAAATCGCATTATTTCTGGTCTTGTCGCGTGAATCCTAAGCAGTCAGATGTTTTTTATCGAAATACTTGTTGCGCTGAATTCTTAAATCAGTAATATATGCCGCCGTTGCCACGGGATATCGAACAAGCCTGAAGCGACGAAAAAAGTGGGTCGTTAGCTCAGTTGGTAGAGCAGTTGACTTTTAATCAATTGGTCGCAGGTTCGAATCCTGCACGACCCACCACTAACTACCAGGGTGGAACGGTAGTAAAACGTGAAGGATAACGTTGCGTCAGCAACGGCCCACAGGGCGAGGCAAAGCCGAGTCTTCCTCCACGAACCACCGCTGACTATAGTCAGATGTAGTATCCAGCGTAGTATTGGGTGATTAGCTCAGCTGGGAGAGCACCTCCCTTACAAGGAGGGGGTCGGCGGTTCGATCCCGTCATCACCCACCACTCGGGTCGTTAGCTCAGTTGGTAGAGCAGTTGACTTTTAATCAATTGGTCGCAGGTTCGAATCCTGCACGACCCACCAATTTAACATCGAACTCAGATGTTGAACGTGAAGGATAACGTTGCGTAGCAACGGCCCACAGGGCGAGCGAAAGCGAGTCATCCTGCACGACCCACCAGTTTAAGATTGGTGACGAGTGAAAAAATTCAGGTAGTACCCGAGCGGGTCGTTAGCTCAGTTGGTAGAGCAGTTGACTTTTAATCAATTGGTCGCAGGTTCGAATCCTGCACGACCCACCACTTTAACATTGAAGTTGATGTTAAATGTGAAGGATAAGGTTACGTAGCAACGGCCCACAAGGCCAGTGAAAGCCAGTCATCCTGCACCACCCGGCATCCTGAATATTGCAAGTATTAAGTCCCGAAAGGGGTCGTTAGCTCAGTTGGTAGAGCAGTTGACTTTTAATCAATTGGTCGCAGGTTCGAATCCTGCACGACCCACCAATGTAAAAAGGCGCCCTAAAGGCGCCTTTTTGCTATGCGCAGAATTTAACGATTCGACCTGCGGCAGGTTCGAGTCGAGCAAGGCGAGACAACGGAGCCGCTGGCGGCGACGGCCTGAAGGGCGAGCAAAGCGCGTTATCCTGCACGACCCACCAATGTAAAAAGGCGCCCTAAAGGCGCCTTTTTGCTATGCGCAGAATTTAACGATTCGAACCTGCGGCAGGTTCGAGTCGAGCAAGGCGAGACAACGGAGCCGCTGGCGGCGACGGCTCGAAGGGCGAGCAAAGCGCGTTATCCTGCACGACCCACCAATGTAAAAAGGCGCCTTTTTGCTATCTGTTGTTTTCCCTCCATAAATATTAATCCTCCTTTTTTTGCCTTCAGACGACAATAAATTCCGCACGACATTTTCTGTACAATCCGCTATCTTGTTTAGCATATAAAACATCATGACCGCCGCTATGCCCTCTGAAGGCATATTAACGGTATTTGAGTTAAGCCAGTAAAACGAGATTGCAAGATGAGCGTAATGTTTGACCCTGAAACGGCGATTTATCCTTTCCCGCCGAAACCATTGCCATTAAGTCGCGATGAAAAACACTTTTACCGTGAAAAGATTAAACGTCTGCTGCGCGAGCGCGATGCGGTGATGGTTGCTCATTACTATACTGACCCTGAAATTCAGCAGCTGGCTGAAGAGACCGGCGGCTGTATCGCTGATTCTCTGGAAATGGCTCGTTTCGGCGCCCGCCATTCCGCCTCGACGTTGCTGGTGGCCGGAGTGCGCTTCATGGGGGAAACGGCAAAAATTCTCAGCCCGGAAAAAACCATCCTGATGCCAACGCTGAATGCCGAGTGTTCTCTGGATCTCGGCTGCCCGATTGAGGAGTTCAACGCGTTCTGCGATGCCCACCCGGATCGTACCGTCGTTGTTTATGCCAACACCTCAGCGGCGGTTAAAGCGCGTGCCGATTGGGTTGTGACTTCCAGTATTGCCGTTGAACTTATTGAACATCTCGACAGCCTCGGGGAAAAAATTCTCTGGGCGCCCGACCGGCACTTAGGGCGGTACGTGCAGCGGCAAACCGGGGCAGATGTTTTGTGCTGGCAGGGCGCCTGTATTGTCCACGATGAGTTTAAAACCCAGGCGTTAACGCGGATGAAAGCCCTCTACCCCGATGCCGCCATTCTGGTGCATCCTGAATCACCGCAGTCCATTGTGGATATGGCGGATGCGGTAGGGTCTACCAGCCAGCTGATTGCCGCGGCTAAAACGCTTCCGGCGCGCCAGCTCATTGTCGCCACCGATCGCGGGATCTTCTACAAAATGCAGCAGGCGGTACCGGAAAAAGAGCTGCTGGAAGCGCCGACGGCGGGAGAGGGGGCAACCTGTCGTAGCTGCGCCCACTGTCCGTGGATGGCGATGAACGGCCTGCAAGCGATTGCAGAGGGGCTGGAAAACGGTGGCCCCGAACACGAAATTAAGGTCGATGCGCAGCTGCGCGCCGGCGCATTAGTCCCGCTGAACAGAATGCTGGATTTTGCGGCTACACTTCGGGGATAGTGGTTAATTACGCAATCAATACAGTGCGGGGAAAATATGGATTTTTTTAGTACGCAGAATATTCTGGTGCATATACCCATCGGCGCCGGCGGATACGACTTATCATGGATCGAGGCGGTCGGCACGTTTGCCGGGCTGCTGTGTATCTGGCTGGCGAGTCTGGAAAAGATCAGCAACTATGCATTTGGGCTGGTCAACGTCACCTTGTTTGCCATTATTTTCTTTCAGATTCAGCTTTATGCCAGCCTGCTGCTACAGGTCTTTTTCTTTGCCGCCAACGTTTATGGCTGGTACGCCTGGTCCCGGCAAACCAGCAGCCATGAAGCCGAACTGCGTATTCGCTGGTTGCCATTACCGAAGGCGCTGGGCTGGCTGACGGCTTGTATTGCGGCAATTGCGCTGATGACGGTCTTCATTAATCCGGTCTTTGCCTTTCTGACGCGGATCGCGGTCACGCTTATGCAGAGCCTGGGACTGCAGGTCACGATGCCGGAACTGCAGCCGGATGCCTTCCCGTTCTGGGACTCCTGCATGATGGTGCTGTCGATCGCCGCCATGATTTTGATGACCCGTAAATATGTCGAAAACTGGCTGCTTTGGGTGATCATCAACGTCATCAGCGTGGTGATTTTTGCCCTTCAGGGCGTCTACGCGATGTCGCTGGAATATCTGCTTTTGACCTTTATTGCCCTTAACGGCAGTCGGATGTGGATGAACAGCGCGCGTGAGCGAGGTTCTCACGCGTTTTCTCGCTAATGGTGGTGATGAGGGTCGTGCCCGGCGTGCGTCATGTTGAGATGGCATTCCGGGCCGTTACAGGGCTGGTACTCCATCTGCACGGTCACATGCCCGATATTATATTTATGCTGCAAAAAGGCCTGGATACGATTCAGCAAGGCATCGTGATCGTGCGGCGGGACAACCTGAACATGCAGCGTCATGACCGTTTTTTCACCAACCAGCCAGACGTGGACGTGATGCACATCGCGGACTTCCGCCACCGAACGGCGTAAATCCCGCTTTAACCCCTCGACATCTAATGACCGCGGCGCCCCTTCCAGCAGTTCGTTCAAACTTTCCTGCAACAGCCGCCAGGCGCTGCGCAGTACCAGACATGAGACCAGCACCGACAAAATCGGGTCAATTGGCGTCCAGCCGGTGGTGAGAATCACGAGAGCGGCAACGATCGCCCCGACCGAACCCAGCAAGTCGCCCAGTACGTGTAAGGCGGCCGCGCGGACATTAAGATTTCTTGCTTCACTGCCGCGGTGCAGGATCCAGAATGCCAGTATGTTCGCCAGAAGCCCGGCAACGGCAATCACCATCATTGTGGTGCCGGCAACGGGCTGAGGATGGTTAAAGCGTTGAATTGCTTCCCAGACAATCAGAATGGTAATCACAACCAGCGCAATGGCGTTGACGAAGGCCGCCAGCGTGGTCAGACGCAGCCAGCCGAAGGTGTGACGGGTATTGGGTGGACGGCTGGCGAAGCGGACCGCGAGTAGCGCAAATAACAGAGCGGCTGAATCGGTAAGCATGTGACCGGCATCAGCCAGCAGCGCCAGCGAGCCGGAAACGACACCGCCGATGGCTTCAACAAGCATAAAGCCGGCGGTGACGATGAAAGCCTGCAACAGGCGTTTTTCGTTACCGCGATCGGTGGTTTCTGACGGAGTGTGAGCATGGGCCATTACAGAATCCTGTCATTATTTTATCAATTAGTCTCTGACCTTATTACAGATTAACCACAATCAGGCGTCTGTTCCATCAGCCAATGTCGATAGGGCAAGGTACGGCGGCATGTGTCTGCAACAAGCCGCAAATGAGGCAACAATAGGGTGAAAGCACGGGGAGACGGAGTAATGTCGAATCATTCCCCCGTCAGTGCAATATATAATATTTACATATGATAATTTTTCAGAGTATAAAACTGATGTTAAGGCTCTTTTTTTCGCCATTGTTATGGTTTGTATTGTTTTTATCTGTTTAATCAGTGAATTACCCTTGTGACTGTAAAAGTCTGTTTACACTTTTCTGACGGCGAGTTAGATTGAAAGCATTGCACACAATTGATTAAGTATGGCAACGCTGGAAAGAAAATGAATTATCAGAACGACGATTTACGTATTAAAGAGATCAACGAATTATTACCTCCCGTTGCCCTCCTGGAAAAGTTCCCCGCGACCGAAAATGCTGCTAACACCGTGGCGCACGCTCGTAAAGCGATCCATCAGATCCTGAAAGGCAACGACGATCGTCTGCTGGTGGTGATTGGCCCGTGTTCTATCCACGATCCTGCCGCTGCGAAAGAGTATGCTGAACGCCTGCTGACGCTGCGTGAAGAGCTGAAGGGCGAGCTGGAAGTGGTGATGCGCGTTTACTTTGAAAAACCGCGTACCACCGTTGGCTGGAAAGGGTTAATCAACGATCCGCATATGGATAACAGCTTCCGCATCAACGACGGCCTGCGCATTGCGCGTAAGCTGCTGCTGGAGATTAACGACAGCGGACTGCCTGCGGCGGGTGAATTCCTCGATATGATCACCCCGCAGTACGTCGCTGACCTGATGAGCTGGGGCGCCATCGGCGCACGCACCACGGAATCCCAGGTGCATCGCGAGCTTTCATCTGGCCTCTCTTGCCCGGTAGGTTTTAAAAACGGGACCGACGGGACAATAAAAGTGGCAATTGACGCGATCAACGCCGCCGGCGCGCCGCACTGCTTCCTGTCAGTGACCAAATGGGGCCATTCGGCGATTGTGAATACCAGCGGCAACAGCGACTGTCATATCATTCTGCGCGGTGGCAAAGAGCCGAACTACAGCGCGAAGCACGTTGCTGAAGTGAAGGTTGGGCTGGCGAAAGCGGGCCTGCCGGCGCAGATCATGATTGATTTCAGCCACGCAAACTCAAGCAAGCAGTTTAAAAAACAGATGGAAGTAGGCGCCGATGTTTGCCGGCAGATTGCCAGCGGCGAGCAGGCAATTATGGGCGTGATGATTGAAAGCCATCTGGTGGAAGGTAGCCAGAGCCTGGAGAGCGGCGTGCCGCTGGCCTATGGCAAAAGCATCACCGATGCCTGCATCGGCTGGGAAGATACCGATACCATCCTGCGTCAGCTGGCGGATGCGGTAAAAGCCCGTCGCGGTTAATCCGCCGCCTGGCCCGGCAGAGCGTCGCGACGCCGGGATTCAGAGCCAATAAAAAAGCGTGGACGAATCCACGCTTTTTTTATGGCTGGCGAAAATTATTTCGCTTTACCCTGGTTTGCTACCGCGGCGGCTTTTGCAGCGATTTCATCCGCATTGCCCAGATAGTAGTGTTTGATCGGTTTGAAGTTTTCATCGAACTCATAAACCAGCGGTACGCCGGTCGGGATGTTCAGTTCAAGGATTTCGTCTTCGCCCATATTGTCCAGGTACTTCACCAGCGCACGCAGGGAGTTGCCGTGAGCGGCGATAATCACGCGCTCACCGCTTTTCAGACGCGGCAGAATGGTTTCGTTCCAGTAAGGCACAACGCGCTCGATGGTCAGCGCCAGGCTTTCGGTTACCGGCAGCTCTTTATCGGTCAGTTTAGCATAACGCGGATCGTGGCCCGGGTAGCGCTCGTCGTCTTTGGTCAGCTCCGGCGGAGTAATGGCAAAGCCACGGCGCCACTGTTTAACCTGCTCATCACCGTATTTCTCAGCGGTTTCAGCTTTGTTCAGACCCTGCAATGCCCCGTAGTGACGCTCGTTCAGTTTCCAGGATTTCTCAACCGGCAGCCAGGCCTGGTCCAGTTCATCCAGGACGTTCCACAGAGTATGGATGGCACGTTTCAGCACAGAGGTATAAGCAAAATCGAAGCTGAAGCCTTCGTCTTTCAGCAGTTTACCTGCCGCTTTTGCTTCACCTACGCCTTTCTCGGACAGATCGACGTCGTACCAACCGGTGAAACGGTTTTCATTGTTCCATTGGCTTTCGCCATGACGGACCAGTACCAGCTTAGTTACAGCCATACACTTACTCCTCAAGCTTTGTTTGAATGATAACAATTCTCATTATATTGCCGCAATTTGAGCCACGGCAATGCTTATCCCTAACCATAGCGAAAATAGTGGCTCAGTGTAAGATGCTTGTAAAACGGCGGTTATATTTTTGTCTGTAAGTGGCGTAATTTGCAGCAAAATGGCGAAAAAAAGCCCTCCATCAGGAGGGCGGGGGCTTATCGGGCAATAAACTGATATTCCGTCAGACTGACGTACTCCTCGCCCGGGCGCAATATGCAGTCGGGCTGGGGCCATTCCGGGTGATTGGGTGAATCCGGCAGAAATTCACTCTCCAGCGCCAGACCTTGCCAGTCGGCGTACGGCTGTTCGGTACGCGACGGCGTACCGCCCAGGTAATTACCAGAATAAAACTGCAGGGCAGGGGCGGAGGTATACACCGCCATCTGCAGTTGACCATCCTGAGACCAGACATGGGCCGCCGCCTTGCGGGCATCGCCTTTTGCCTGTAGCAGGAAAGCATGATCATACCCTTTGACTTTCTGCTGATCGGCATCGCGAAGAAAATCGATCGCTACAGTTTTCGGCGAGCGAAAATCGAAGCTGGTCCGGGCGACGTCCTGCAAATGGCCGCCCGGAATGCCGTCGCTCTCCACCGGCAGGTAGCTGTCGGCGAAAATTTGCAGCTGGTGATTGCGGACGTCCGTCTGCCCGCCGTCGAGGTTGAAGTAGACGTGGTTGGTCAGGTTGACCGGACAGGGCCTGTCAACCGTCGCACGATACTCAATAGCGATGCGGTTATCTTCAGTAAGACGGTAGTGCGCCGTGGCTTTCAGGTTGCCGGGAAAACCCTGGTCGCCGTCATCAGAGGCGAGGGCAAACAGCGCCTGATGTTCGTCGGCGCTAACGATCTGCCAGCGACGTTTGTCAAAGCCGTCTGGCCCGCCGTGCAACTGATGACCGGCTTCGTTAGAAGGGGTCAGTTGGATCGTCTGGCCATCGAGAGTAAACCGGCTGTTGGCGATACGGTTGGCATAGCGGCCCACGGAGGCGCCGAGATAGGCCGCCTGGCGGGTATAGTTTTCCGGCGAAGCGCAGCCGAGCAGCGCTTCGCGTACTTCGCCGTTGGCCAGCGGTACCCGGGCGGATAATAATGTTGCGCCCCAGTCCATCAGCGTGACCACCATCCCGGCATTATTCCGCAGGGTGATCAGATTCCACGGCTGCCCGTCCGGCGCCAGGTCTGTCGTTTGGTTTAGCACTGGCCGGCCCCCTGTGACGGTTTGCACACGTAGAAGGTCTCTTTGATGCCGGTTTTCGCTTCATACTGCTGCGCGACGGCTTGCTTAACGGTATCAACGCACTCTTCCGGCACCAGCGCCACGACGCAGCCGCCAAATCCGCCGCCGGTCATGCGTACGCCGCCTTTATCGCCGATGGTGGCTTTGACGATCTCCACCAGCGTGTCAATTTGCGGAACGGTAATTTCAAAATCATCGCGCATCGAGGCATGAGATTCCGCCATCAGTTCACCCATACGCTTGAGGTCGCCTTTTTCCAGCGCGGTGGCGGCTTCGAGCGTACGCGCATTTTCGGTCAGGACATGGCGGACGCGTTTCGCAACCACCGGATCCAGCTCATGGGCAACGGCATTGAACTCGGCGATTTTGACGTCGCGCAGCGCAGGCTGCTGGAAGAAACGCGCGCCGGTCTCACACTGTTCGCGACGGGTGTTGTATTCGCTACCGACCAGAGTACGTTTAAAATTACTGTTGATGATCACCACCGCGACGCCTTTCGGCATCGAGACGGCCTTGGTTCCTAATGTGCGGCAGTCAAGCAGCAGCGCGTGATCTTTCTTACCCAGCGCTGAGATAAGCTGGTCCATGATGCCGCAGTTGCAGCCGACGAACTGGTTCTCCGCTTCCTGGCCGTTGAGGGCAATTTGCGCCCCGTCCAGCGGCAGATGATACAGCTGCTGGAACACGGTTCCGACGGCCACTTCCAGCGAAGCGGAAGAGCTTAACCCCGCCCCCTGCGGCACATTACCGCTGATCACCAGATCGGCGCCGCCAAAATGGTTATTGCGCTTCTGCAGGTGTTTCACCACTCCGCGGACGTAGTTTGACCACTGTTGGGTCTCGTGGCTGACAATCGGCTTATCAAGGGAGAACTCGTCGCTCTGATTGTCATAATCGGCGGCAATCACCCGGACAATACGGTCCGTGCGCGGCGCGCAGCTGATCACCGTCTGATAATCAATCGCGCAGGGCAGCACGAAGCCGTCGTTGTAGTCGGTATGTTCGCCGATCAGATTGACGCGGCCCGGTGCCTGAATAACGTGGGTCGCAGGGTAGCCGAACTTTTCAGCAAACAGGGTTTGGGTTTTCTCTTTCAGACTCATTGTTATTCTCCGGATTCGCGAAAATGGACGTCGCTCACTGCCCGCAGGC
Organism: Klebsiella sp. X13; assembly: GCF_003323835.1. Taxonomy (NCBI): domain Bacteria; kingdom Pseudomonadati; phylum Pseudomonadota; class Gammaproteobacteria; order Enterobacterales; family Enterobacteriaceae; genus Klebsiella; species Klebsiella sp. X13. Next base: position 3,738,372 of record NZ_CP030874.1, on the reverse strand, counting down.
GTTCGGCGGCTTGTTCAGCCGTCAAATCGCGCTGAGTTTCAGCCAGCATTTCGTAGCCGACCATAAATTTACGCACCGTCGCAGAGCGCAGCAGCGGCGGATAAAAGTGAGCGTGTAGCTGCCAGTGATTATTCTCTTCGTTATTAAACGGCGCCCCGTGCCAGCCCATGGAATAAGGGAATGAGCACTTGAACAGGTTGTCGTAACGGCTGGTCAGCTTTTTCAGCGCCAGCGCAAGATCGCTACGCTGGGCTGCGGTTAAATCGGTGAGGCGCTGAATGTGTGCCTTCGGCAGCAGCAGCGTCTCAAAAGGCCAGGCCGCCCAGTAAGGTACGACGGCCAGCCAATGTTCTGTTTCGACGACAGTCCGGCTGCCGTCGGCTAATTCGCGCTGAACGTAATCCACCAGCATCGGCGAACCCTGAGCGGCGAAATACTCTTTTTGCAAACGATCTTCGCGTTCCGCCTCATTTGGCAGGAAGCTGTTGGCCCAGACCTGCCCGTGCGGGTGCGGGTTGGAGCAGCCCATCGCCGCGCCTTTATTCTCAAACACCTGCACCCACGGATAGGTTTGGCCCAGCTCAGCCGTCTGTTCCTGCCACGTATTAACCACCTCTTCCAGCGCTTCAACGCTCAGCTCAGGCAGCGTTTTGCTGTGATCCGGCGAGAAGCAGATGACCCGGCTGGTGCCGCGTGCGCTTTGACAGCGCATCAGCGGATCGTCGCTATTCGGGGCATCGGGCGTGTCGGTCATCAATGCCGCAAAGTCATTGGTAAACACGTAGGTACCGGTGTAATTCGGGTTCGTGTCGCCGGTGACGCGGGTGTTACCCGGACACAGAAAACAATCCGGATCGTGCGCCGGCAAGGTTGCTTTTGCCGGCGTTTCCTGCGCCCCTTGCCAGGGGCGCCTGGCGCGATGCGGTGATACCAGAATCCACTGCCCGGTTAACGGGTTATAACGACGATGCGGATGGTCGACGGGGTTAAATACGCTCATGACGGTTCCTTAGTCTGGGTAACCCTGCGGATGACGGGACTGCCAGTGCCAGGTGTCCTGCGCCATCTCGTCAAGGTCGCGCGTAACGCGCCAGTTCAGCTCGCGGTCGGCCTTTTCGGCATCCGCCCAGTAGGCCGGGAGGTCGCCATCGCGGCGCGGCGCGAAGTGGTAATTAACAGGTTTGCCGCAGGCTTTACTGAAGGCATTGATCACGTCGAGGACGCTGCTGCCGACGCCTGCGCCGAGGTTATAAATGTGTACGCCTTCGCGGCCCGCCAGTTTTTCCATCGCCGCAACGTGGCCGTCGGCGAGGTCCATGACGTGGATATAGTCGCGTACGCCGGTACCGTCAGGGGTCGGATAATCATTGCCGAAAACGGCCAGCGATTCGCGACGACCAACGGCCACCTGCGCGATATAAGGCATCAGGTTGTTCGGGATACCCTGCGGATCTTCGCCCATGTCGCCTGACGGATGCGCGCCGACCGGGTTGAAGTAACGCAGCAGCGCAATGCTCCAGTCCGGCTGGGCTTTTTGCAGGTCGGTCAGAATTTGTTCGACCATCAGCTTGCTTTTGCCATACGGGCTCTGCGGCGTACCGGTCGGGAAGCTTTCGACATAAGGGATCTTCGGCTGATCGCCGTAGACGGTCGCGGAGGAGCTAAAAATAAAGTTCTTCACGCCAGCGGCGCGCATGGCGGAAACTAATTTAAGTGTACCGGTGACGTTATTGTCGTAGTATTCCAGCGGCTTCGCGACGGATTCGCCGACGGCTTTCAGGCCGGCAAAGTGGATCACTGCTTCAATAGCGTGATCGTGCAGAATTTCCGTCATCAGCGCTTCATTACGAATATCGCCTTCGACAAAGGTGGCTGTTTTCCCGCCGAGACGTTCAATGACCGGCAATACGCTGCGCTTACTGTTGCAGAGATTGTCGAGAATAATCACTTCATGTCCCTGCAGCAGCAGTTGAACGCAGGTATGACTTCCAATGTAACCGCTACCACCTGTAACCAGTACTTTCATGATTCGCTCCAATAGGCTTATCGTGTGTGATGAAGATAGCATATCAAAGAAGTGGAAAGTGTGACACAGGCCAAATTGGTGGAATCGCTTACACTAAAAGACACAATGCGATATTTTTACTTTTTAGTGTTTAAAAACAGCATGTTGATTGTTTTTCTGGTTATTTCTCTGAAAAAAAACAGGGGGGCATGGCCCCCTGTTTTGGCTCAGTCCGTGAGTGGACCGACCTGATAAGTGTAACCGTCTCCACTGCGCACAAACTCCAGACGATGGGTAATGCAGTCCGGCGCATCTTCGGCGTGATGGGAGACAAACAGCAGCTGAGTGGCACCTTCGCTAATCAAAACATCCACGAAGCGCCGTACCAGCTGACGGTTAAGCGGATCCAGTCCCTGCAGGGGCTCGTCAAGAATCAACAGCGTCGGATGCTTCACCAGCGCCCGGACGATCAGCGCCAGCCGTTGTTGTCCCCAGGAGAGACTGTGGAACGGCGCATCGGCGGTACGTTTGTCGATTCCCAGTATATCCAGCCAGTTCTGCACCAGCTTGCGCTGCTTATCAGAAACGGCCTGATAAATACCGATAGAGTCGAAATAACCCGACAGGATCACGTTGCGAACCGTGGTACTGACGCGGTACTCAAGATGCAGACTGCTGCTGACGTAGCCAATATGCTTTTTGATGTCCCAGATGGTTTCACCGCTGCCGCGGCGGCGGCCAAAGAGGGTCAGGTCGTTGCTGTAGCCCTGCGGATGGTCACCGGTCACCAGACTGAGCAGGGTCGATTTCCCGGCGCCGTTGGGACCGACGATCTGCCAGTGCTCACCGGGGTTAACCGTCCAGCTCAGGCGCTCGATGATCGGCCGGTCGTTGTATGACACCACGCCATCCCGCAGGACAATGCGCGGGGCCCCGGCGTCGAGAGCATGGCGGGCGGCGGGGGCGTCTGGTTCCGGTAAGCTCATGCCAGCCAGTTTTTCACTGTGCGCCAGCTGGGCAATCAGCGCCTGTTGCAGCAGCGCCTGCTTTTCGCCGGTTTCGCTCAGGGTGCAATCGGCCAGCACGCCGGCAAACTGGACAAACGACGGGATTTCGTCGAAGCGGTTGAGTACCAGGACCAGCGTGAGCCCTTCGAGGTGCAACCGCTCCAGCAGCCCGGCAAGCTGCTGGCGGGAAGCCACGTCCAGGCCGTCAAACGGCTCATCGAGAATCAACAGGTCCGGCTGCGTCATCAGCGCCTGACAGAGCAGCGTTTTACGCGTTTCTCCGGTGGAGAGGTATTTAAAGCGGCGCTGGAGCAAAGAAGTAATGCCAAACAACTCCGCCAGACGCGCGCAGCGGGCGGCGTCTTTGGACTCTTCCTGAATAATCTCTTCCGTCGTGCGGCCGGTGTCCTCTTCGCCTGGGCTGAGTAGGTCCGTATTGTTGCGTTGCCATTCATCGCTGACCAGCTTCTGCAGCTGTTCGAAGGAGAGGCGGGTTACCCGGGAAAAGCGGTTTTCATACTGGCCGGACAGCAGGGTGAGCTCACCGGACAGCGCGCGAGCCAGCGCCGACTTCCCGCTGCCGTTGCTGCCGACGAAGGCCCAGCTCTCGCCAGCGCCAACGGTGAGGTGCTCGATTTTTAACGTTTTTGTGTCGCTCAGGCGAAACGTGCCTTGCGAAATTTGCAATGATGACATTGTGTATCCCACTTTTTGCAGCGATTTGCCACAGGGATACGTCGTCACGCGCGCAATGTCAATGCCGTCAGCATAACGTGGCGAGAATGATTCGATTGGCATTAAAATATGCTATCGCCTCAGCACCTTCTGCCAGTTTTCGGGTCTGTTCCAGCGGTAGGGTGGCGCACAAACTCTGGCCATCAGGCAGCGCCATCAGCACTTCACACTGTTCCGGGCCGTATTCGATATGGCTGATCCGCCCGGCGAGTTGGTTATCGGCCTCTTTGGCAACCGCCGGATCCTGAGTCATCCCCACCCAGGGAGCCTTCAGTAGCACCAGCACTTCCTGACCCTCATCCAGGCCAAGGCGCTCTGCGCTCTGCGCGGTGATAGCGACTTTTAAGCGGGTCTGACGATCGGCAAGAAGCACGTCGACATGCTGCTGTACCTGCTGGTGGTCGCGACCGGTGATGGTACCAAACCACTGGTTACGCGCGCTGGTCTGCAGCGAGAAGCGCGAAATAGCGGCCAGCAGGCTGTCGAGAGGCAGGGCATCGTCGTCGCTCAACACATCGAAAGCTTTTTGCTGAATTTGCGCCAGCAGATCGTACAGCTGGATCAGCCGCTGTCCGTAGCGGGTCAGCACGGCGCCGCCGCCGCCTTTACCGCCGGTAGCCCTGTCCACCAGCGTCTGTTCGCTGAGCTGGTTCATCTCATTGATGGCGTCCCATGCGCTTTTATAGCTAATGCCCGCGTTTTTCGCGCCCTGGCTAATCGAACCGGTGGAATCGATCTGTTTTAACAGGGCGATACGACGCGGATCGGCAAACAGGCGCTGCTGTAGCTTGAGGGTCAGAAGAATTTCAGCCTGCATAATGATATCCTGGCAAAAAAGAGTATTGTGACCGATAGCGGGCATCTTGCAAGATGCATCTGTCGCCGTTATCGGCCAGCCACCGCACAAATGGGGCGTGTTTTTCCAGCTGAAGCGGTTACAATAAAGCATTCGTACTTTCTGGAGCCAACCATGTTAGAGCTATTGAAAAGTCTGGTTTTTGCCGTTGTCATGGTCCCGGTGGTGATGGCCATCATCCTCGGTCTGATTTACGGTCTGGGCGAAGTGTTTAACATCTTCTCCGGCGCAGGTCACAAAGATCGCGGCCAGCAGAACAACTGATTTCCCGGCGCCCGGTTTTCCGGGCGTTTTCATTTCCTCGTTCTTTTCTTTTTTTCACCCTCTTTTGATCCTCCTCTGGCTACCACCAATTCGCGCTGGGAAAACCCTGATCTTATCGTTATATTGTCATATACATAACGCAACTACAGGAGTTTCAGATGGCACGTCAATGGTTACGCTTGTTTGCCGGAGCGACGCTAACACTTTCCGTCGCAGGGCACGCGCTGGCAGAAGAAGGGAAAATTACGGTGTTTGCCGCGGCATCGTTAACGAATGCAATGCAGGATATTGCGAAGGCCTATAAGAAAGAGAAAAACGTCGATGTGGTCTCCTCGTTTGCCTCTTCATCAACGCTGGCACGGCAAATCGAAGCCGGCGCGCCTGCGGATCTGTTTATCTCTGCCGACCAGAAATGGATGGATTACGCGGTCGAGAAAAAAGCGATTGATACCGCCTCGCGTGCAACGCTGCTTGGCAACAGCCTGGTCGTTGTCGCGCCTGAAGCCAGCGCGCAGGGCGACATAGTGATTAACAACAAAACCGACTGGACCAGCCTGCTGAAAGGCGGCCGTCTGGCCGTTGGCGACCCGGAGCACGTGCCGGCAGGTATCTACGCCAAAGAAGCGCTGCAAAAACTGGGTGCCTGGGAGACGCTGGCGCCGAAACTGGCACCGGCTGAAGACGTGCGCGGAGCGCTGGCGCTGGTTGAGCGTAACGAAGCCCCGCTGGGTATCGTCTACGGTTCCGATGCGGTGGCGAGCAAAGGTGTGAAAGTGGTCGGGACGTTCCCGGAAGATTCGCACAAGAAAGTTGAATACCCGCTGGCTATCGTCGACGGGCATAAAAATGCCACCGTCACCGGATTTTACGACTACCTGAAAGGACCGCAGGCGGCCGCCATCTTCAAACAATACGGATTTACCACCCGCTAATGATTTTAAGCGATCCCGAATGGCAGGCGGTACTGCTGAGCCTGAAAGTCTCATCCCTGGCGGTGGTGTTAAGCTTACCTTTTGGGATTTTTATCTCATGGCTGCTGGTGCGGCGCAATTTCCCCGGAAAGGCGCTGCTCGACAGTATTATCCACCTGCCGCTGGTGCTGCCGCCGGTGGTGGTGGGGTACCTGCTGTTGATTGCCATGGGTCGGCGCGGTTTTATCGGCAGCTGGCTATATGACTGGTTCGGTTTGACCTTTGCCTTCAGCTGGCGTGGGGCGGTGCTGGCGGCGGCGGTCATGTCCTTTCCGCTGATGGTGCGGGCCATTCGTCTGGCGCTGGAAGGGGTGGACGTGAAGCTGGAACAGGCGGCGCGAACTCTGGGGGCGGGCCGTTGGCGGGTGTTTTTTACGATAACGCTGCCGCTGACGCTGCCGGGCATTATCGTCGGTACCGTTCTGGCTTTCGCCCGTTCGCTAGGGGAGTTTGGCGCCACTATTACCTTTGTCTCCAATATCCCGGGGGAAACGCGCACTATTCCTTCGGCGATGTATACCCTGATTCAAACCCCCGGCGGCGAAGGGGCCGCCGCGCGCTTATGTTTGATTTCCATCGTGCTGGCGCTGGTTTCGCTGCTGGTTTCTGAATGGCTGGCGCGGCTCAGCCGCGTGCGGACGGGGAAATAACCATGCTTGAACTCCATTTTACCCAGACGCTGGGCAGCCACTGCCTGAGTATCGATGAAACGCTGCCTGCCAGCGGTATCACCGCCGTTTTTGGCGTCTCCGGCGCAGGCAAAACCTCGCTGATTAATGCCATCAGCGGCCTGACCCGGCCGCAGAAAGGGCGAATTGTGCTCAACGGCAGGGTTTTAAATGACACAGAAAAACGTATCTGCCTGGCCCCGGAAAAGCGGCGGGTGGGCTATGTGTTTCAGGATGCACGCCTGTTTCCGCACTATAAGGTGCGCGGTAATCTGAAGTACGGTATGGCGAAAAGTATGGCCGGTCAGTTTGATAAGCTGGTGGCGCTGCTCGGTATCGAACCGCTGCTTGATCGCCTGCCGGGAGGGCTGTCCGGCGGAGAAAAGCAGCGTGTGGCGATTGGCAGAGCGCTTCTCACCGCACCTGAGCTGTTGCTGCTTGATGAGCCGCTGGCTTCGCTGGATATCCCTCGTAAACGTGAGCTTCTGCCGTACCTGCAGCGGCTGGCGCGGGAAATACATATCCCGATGCTCTACGTCAGCCACTCGCTTGATGAGATTCAACATCTGGCGGATAAGGTGCTGGTGCTGGAGGAGGGGGGGGTCAAAGCCTTTGGCGATCTGGAGGAGGTATGGAGCAGTAGCGTGATGCATCCGTGGCTGCCGCCGGATCAGCAGAGCACAATACTGAACGTGTCCGTTGCCGCACAGCATCCCCGTTATGCCATGACCGCGCTGGCGCTGGGCGAGCAGCAGATCTGGGTGAACTATCTCGATCGGCCAATCGGCGAGGCGACGCGAATTCGCATTCAGGCCTCCGACGTCTCGCTGGTGCTCGAACAGCCGCAGCAGACCAGCATTCGCAATATTTTGTCGGCGCGGGTCGTGCAGTGTCTTGAAACACACGGACAGATCGAAGTGCAGCTGAACGTCAGCGGCCGTCCGCTGTGGGCGCGCATCAGCCCGTGGGCCAGAGATGACCTGGGGGTCACGCCAGGTCAATGCCTGTATGCGCAGATTAAAAGCGTATCGATTGCCGCCTGATTACAGCAGGTTGCGGTTGATGAAGTCGGCAATACTGTTGCTTTCGTTTTCGCCAATGACCACGTTGGCGCGCGCTTTGACTTCCTCAACCGCATTGCCCATCGCCACGCCGGTTCCGGCGGCTTCCAGCATGCTGAGGTCATTATAGTTATCGCCAAAGGCCACCACGTCCTGCATGGACAGGCCCTGAGCTTCCACCCACTGCGTCAGGCGCTTGCCTTTGCTGTTGCCCGCGCGGGCGATATCGACCTGATCGTGCCACGACCATTCGCACTCCAGACCCAGCGTCTGACCCACATCAAGGGCGAACTGCTGCAGCTTAGGTATATCTTCATCGGTGAGGGCAAACTTCCACACCGACTCGACGTCGCGGGCGGCCTGCGCCAGCGAAGCGACCTGGGTGAACACCGGACGCTGCTCGACGGGCAGCGACTGTGCCCAGCGGCTAGTACGGATAACGTGCCCGGTCGGACGTTCATAGAGCATTGCGTCGTCGACATACATCAGGCCGTGAATATCGTGCGCGGCGAGCATATCGGTCAGGCTCAACACTTTATCAACCGGCATCGGATCGGACTGCAGAACCTTTTTTGCCTGATAATCATACAAATAAGTGCCATTACAACAAATTGCAGGTGTATCCAGAGCCAGTGCCTGATAAAAAGGATGGATAGCGACGTGATGTCGGCCAGTGACGACGATCACCTGGAACCCTGCCGCTCTGGCGCGGGCCAGGGCCTCCAGCGAGGCGGGCAGGATAGTTTTGTTGGAGGTGAGCAGGGTGCCGTCTAAATCCAGTGCAATCACGCGTGATGTCATGTGTTGTTTCCGGTTAATGATGAAAAAATTGCCTGGCATGATGGTACACCGCTATGCCTGCGGGGCAAATTTTTCAGCATCTACCGTTAAAAGAGTCTATACATTGCATCAGCTCAGCAGCTTGATGAATGAAATGTATACGTTTTCCCTGTGCAGTGAGGAAAGGAGCAGTCATGAAACAAACCGTTTATACCGCCAGCCCGGAAAGCCAGCAGATTCATGTCTGGAGTCTCGATCTTGAGGGTAACCTGAAGCTTGTTCAGGTTGTGGATGCCCCGGGTCAGGTTCAGCCGATGGTGGTGAGCCCGAATAAAGAGTATCTCTACGTTGGCGTACGTCCGGAGTTTCGCGTCCTGGCTTACCGCATTGCGCCCGATAACGGCGCGCTGACTTTCGCCGGCGAAGCGGCGCTGCCGGGCAGCCCGACGCATATTTCGACCGATCATCAGGGCCGTTTTGTCTTCAGCGCGTCCTATAACGCCGGCTGCGTGAGCGTTACTCCGCTGATCGATGGTCTGCCGGGTGAAACGGTGGCCGTTGTGGAAGGGCTGGAAGGGTGTCACTCGGCCAATATTTCGCCCGACAACCGCACCCTGTGGGTCCCGGCGCTGAAACAGGATCGTATTTGCCTGTTTACCCTCAGCGATGATGGCTTCCTCGCGGCGCAAGAACCGGCGGAAGTGACCACCGTTGAAGGGGCTGGCCCGCGTCACATGGTGTTCCATCCGAATCAGCAATACGGCTACTGCGTGAATGAACTGAACAGCTCCGTTGACGTCTGGGAGCTGAAAGATCCGCATGGCGAAATTGAGTGCGTCCAGACGCTGGATATGATGCCCGCCGGTTTTACCGACGTACGCTGGGCGGCGGATATTCATCTGACGCCGGATGGCCGTCATCTGTACGCCTGTGACCGCACCGCCAGCATCATCACCATTTTCAGCGTATCCGAAGATGGCAGCGTGCTGTCCATTGAAGGGTATCAGCCGACGGAGGCGCAGCCGCGCGGTTTCAATCTCGATCACAGCGGTAAATATCTGATCGCTGCGGGGCAGAAATCACACCATATTGCGGTCTATGAGATCGTCGGTGAGCAGGGGCTGCTGACAGAGAAAGGGCGCTATGCCGTCGGTCAGGGGCCAATGTGGGTGGTCGTTAACGCTTACTAAGTTGCTGAGATAAAAAACCTCGCCGCGGCGAGGTTTTTTATCGGTTAGCGTAGTCTGAAGCGCCGGCAAACAAAGTGCCATCAACCTGATGGATGACCAGACCCGATAGCGCAGCGATGAGCGGTAGAGAACGCCCGCTAATCCAGCGCCACCCAGCGCCTGCCAACCAACACCGTCAGCGCCACGATTGTGACTATCGCCGCCAGATGCATGACAAAATCCATCGGGTGCAGATGCACCGGATGGCAAAACGCCAGCAGGCTGACCGCCATGCTGGCAATGCCCAGTCCCGCCATTGCCAGACTGCGCACCGGATGCAGCGTTCGGGTGCGGCGCAGACTGGCGATCATCAGCGCCATCATTGGCGTGCTGACCACCAGCAAAAAGGTAAAGCAGGGCGTGCTGTCGCTCTCCGCCACCCGCAGCGCCGGATAGGGAATGCTGCTGATACTCAACCCCAGCCACATCAGCCCAATCGGCAGCAGGGCTTTCCAGCTGAGCGAACGCCGGCCGGCAATGCTCATCGTGAAGGCGCTGCGAATCGCCAGCGCGCCGAGCACAAAAGCCAGCAGCAGCTGCACCACCGCCAGAGGGGCGCCGGGCTGTGACCAGTCGGTCGGACTGCGTTGCACAAGGAAACTGGCGGCAACCGCGCACGGCAGCGCCGCTGCCAGCCAGGTCAGAACCCGCCAGCCGGTCGACGGCAGGCGTTTCACCGGCCGCATGTCGCGCCCCAGTTTGTCAATTAACAGGTCATGATTAGTCATGATGAGCTCCAAAACGGCGCAGGTTTTTCAGCGCCCGATGCAGCAGCGATTTCACTGCGGCGACACTCAGATTATTATGTGCAGCGGCTTCCGTCAGGCTCATTTCGCGCAGATGGACATGCTCCACAATGGCTCGTTGGCGGGAGGGGAGCTGGCGCAAATAGCCCGCCAGCTCCTCCCGACTATCCCGCTTTTGCGGATCTGCTGACGTTGCCGGTTCCGGCAGCGTCTCTTCGGGGATCTCCCACTGCTGATAGCGGCCGCGACGGCGCAGCGCATCAACGGCCCGCGCCGAAATAATCGCCATCAGCCAGGGCAAAAAAGGGTAGCTCGGATCGTAGGTATGGCGTACCCGATGCACCGTCAGCAGCACATCCTGAATCACATCTTCGACTAACGCGTCGTCGGCGATTCGCTTACGTATCTGCGAACGAATGACCGGAACCAGCGCTTTTAACAGCCGGGTGTAGGCGAGCTGATCGCCCGCCTGCGCCTGCTCCATTAGCGCGGGCCAGCTTTCACGCGCGCTGTCGTTTATTTCCATAATCCGCCTTGTTGCGTTTATGCTTTTTTGCCGGTTGCCTGGTTCAGGGCGTTCACGACGATGCCCGGAGTCAGGAGCTGCGGCAGTACTTTCGGCGGCCCGCCATCGGCAGGATAGACCACGTACAGCGGCAGACCGCCCTGACCAAATTGATTCAGCGCATCATCGACGTCCGGATTAAATTTAGTCGAGTCTGCCACCATATACAGCGTCCCGGTTTTTGCCAGCGCCTCTTTTACGGCCTGGGTTGAAAGCGATGTCTTTTCGTTAACCTGGCAGGTGATACACCAGGAGGCGGTGAAGTTAACAAAGATCGCTTTGCCGTGGCCGCGCTGCGCCTCGACAGCCTGCGGCGTCCATTTTTCCGCAGCGGTTTCGGCGGTCGCGACAGTCTGTGCGCCGGGCGACACGGAATCAGCCTGAATCAGACCGGCCAGCGGGGCAATAACCGCGACGGCGAGCAGGCCGGTGACGGCGAACAGGCGCTTATGCCCTTTGCCCTGAAAGCGGCGCTGCTGGGCGATACCATAGATCCAGGCAGCAAAGCTCAGCACCACGGAGGCCGCCAGTAGCGTCGCCAGCGCGCTGCTACCGGCCTGCTGCGCCAGCACCCAAACCAGCCAGGCGTAAGCGCCGAACATCGGAAAGGCCAGCGCACGTTTAAGAATATCCATCCACCCGCCAGGACGGGGGAGGAGAGAAGCCAGCGCCGGAAACAGTGAGACGAGGGTGAACGGAGCGGAAAAGCCGAGCGCGAGGGCAAAAAACACGACCAGCGCGGTGGCCGGCGGCTGCACCAGCGCATAGCCAATCGCACTGGCCATAAACGGCGCCGCGCACGGGGTTGCAACGACGATTGCCAGCGCGCCGGTCATCGCCGAGCGTAAAAAGGCGCCGCGGCCAATATCCAGAGCGCCGACACGCTGCGCCGATAGCCCGACCTCGAACACCCCCAGCAGGTTCAGCGCTGCGGCGAGGATCACCAGCGAAAGCAGGGCAATCACCAGCGGCGATTGCAGCTGGAACCCCCAGCCGACAGCGACGCCGCCGGCGCGGGCAGCCAGCAGAACACCGGCCAACAGCATCATGGTGACCATCACACCAAGTAAAAAAGCCAGCCCTTCGCGACGAGCGCCCACGGCGTTATCCGCATGGCGCAGAAGCCCGAGCGCTTTCAGGGAGATGACCGGAAAAACGCAGGGCATAAAGTTGAGTATGATGCCGCCAATAAAGGCGGCCAGCATGGCGGTGAGCATCGCTGGCCTCTTCGCTTAGTGGGTTTGCGGGTGGGCGGCGTCGTACTGCTTGACGGCGGCCAGGGTCTTCTCAATATGAGCATCCGGATTTCGATCGGTGTAGCTGAGCAGAATCGTGTTGTCCGGCGCAATGACAAATGAAGTCCGGTCAGAAACGGTCTTACCTTTCATCTCCATCAGCGTTTGATACTGCGCGGCGACTTTTGCCCCCGGATCCGCGGCGACGGCGAACTTATCGCGGCACTCCAGTTTAGAGAAATCGCTGACCTGATCGGTGTTACCGGCGGTGACGCCGATGACGGTAGCGCCCATTTTGTTGAATTCATCGGTGGCTTCGGCGAAAGCGTGGGCCTCAATGGTGCAGCCGGCGGTAAATGCCGCCGGGAAGAAATAGAGCACCACCGGCCCCTTTTGCAAAGCCTGCTGCAGGGAGAAGGCGATCGGTTTACCGGCTAAGGCGCCCTGCAGTTCGAAAGCAGGGGCTTTTGCGCCGACGGGCAGCGCCGCGCCGGCGTTAAACGCGGTGGCGGACAGGCCAAGCGCGACGGTCAGGGTCAAAGAACGAGCAAGGTTTTTCATCAGTTTCATTATTAGCTCCAGCGATGTCAGGGCGTTCTGGTCAGGTGACTCTGCTATACAGTTCGCCGGAGTGAGAAAGAAAGTTTCGCCGGGTGAAAAATATTTAGCGGCCGGATGCGATGGCCGACGGCAGTTCTCAGCGATGTTGAGCGAATCATCGCCCCGAAGGGCGACATTGCCTATGACAGTAAGTCCTGCAGTTTGCGGGCGTTATCGTGCAATTGTGCGCGAGGATTGCGGCCAATCAGCACGAACTGATATCCGTTAGCGCGCCACCAGGCGAGGTTCATGTCGTGCCGCCGTTCCGCGACTATCCTGGTCTCGTTTTGCGGGCTGGCCGCAGAGATGCACAGCGCCATCGGCCCATACGCCGCGTGAATCCAGGCGATCTGCGCAATGGTGGTGCGCTCGTAACGCAGAATGCGCACCATTTTTAGCTCGGCGCCCGGCAGCGCAAGCTGCTGCGGGTTGAGCGCTAAACCGATATCTTCGGCGGTGCGCGTCAGGCCGCGCTGTAATATCGCCGGTGAACTGTCCATATCGAGCAGGGTTTCCGCGCTATACAGCGACATGTAACGGGCCTCGAGATCGCGAATGTTTTCGCTCTCATCAGGTTCGCCGGGAGCGGGACGAGCCAGATAGCCTAAGCCGCTGCCGATCAGTAAAAACGCGAGCGAGGCGGCAATCATGGCGCGGCGGCTAAAGGCCGGGGGAGGTGCAGCGCTGTCCGGCGCGGGCATTGCCGCCAGATGGGCATCAAGTCGGTTCTGCATGCGCGCGACGGGGGCCTGTTCCAGCAGCGGGGCAAACGCCTGCTGATAATTCCGCGGGATGCTCTTCAGTTCGGCGGTGCGCGCGGCCAGCTGCCGATCCTCTCTGAAGGCGGCTTCAAAGCGGAGAGCGTCGGGAGCGCTCATTTCGCCATCCAGCCAGGCAATAATGGCCTCATCGCCATAGGGCGGAGTAAAAAAGGATGATTTCACAGGCGTTTCTCCCTGGCTGCAGCGGAGGTAGCGGGCGTTTTTGCCAGCGTCGATCGCGCCGCCGCCAGCCGGCTCATCACCGTACCGATGGGGACCGATAGCGTATCGGCCGCCTCCTGATAGGTAAAACCTTCAACATAAACTAAAAACACCGCGTTGCGCTGGGCTTCCGGCAGGGCGCTGACTCGGCGCATAAGTTGCTGATACTGGCGATGATCTTCATTCATTTCGCGGTCGTCGGTGGCAAGCTGCGGGTCATTTTCGACGAAGCCTTGCCCCATTCGGACGTGACGCGCCCGCAGCTCGGAAATCCAGATGGAGTGGAGAATGGTGAACAGCCACCGGTCGATGCGGGTGCCCGGCGTAAACTGCGCGCTCCGTTCGAGCGCGCGAACACAGGTTGACTGAACCAGCTCTTCGGCAATATCGCGATTGTGCGACAGAATCAGCCCGTAGCGCCAAAGACGGGCCAGATGTGCGGCAAGCTGTGAGCGAACGTCGCTGGTAGTAATTTTTTTACCCTCGCGGTGGGCTTCAGGATTCCGGATGTCCGTTAATGGCGGCCTGCAAATCGCGATACTCCTCGCAGCTTTGACCGCAAATCCCGGAAATCACTTTCAGCTGTTCCTGCGCCAGATCCCGGCGGCCTTTTACCATCCACGCTTCGCCAAGATATTCACGCGCTTTGGCGTAGTTGGGCTCAAGCGCCAGCGCGCGCTGATAATAGCCAATCCCTTCATCCGTCCGTCCGAGCTTACGGGTGGCATAGCCGCGGTAGTTCCAGGCTTCGGCGGTATTGCCGTTTTTCAGCGAATCCAGCAGGTTCAGTGCCGCCTGATATTGCCCTTTTTTCGCCAGATGATAGGCGTAGTTGGTTTTATCCTGATCGCTAAGACTGCTGGTTTTATCCGGGACGCACTGCTTGCTGACGCTGTCATATACCTGCCCGCTGGGGCAGTCCGGCGTTTTGCTCTGGGTGCTGTTATCGCCCATGGCGAATGACGACGATGCATAGAACAAACATAGCAGTGCCGGGACCATTAAGCGGCGCGAAGCCGGCAGAATTGATGAGATAAGGGTGTTCATTTTTCGTCTCCAGGAGCAACGATGCGGATAACCCGGCGGCCTCCCTGTCGGGGGGAACCGTGCCGGATGGCCGTTGTGTTCTTACAGAGAGTAAACGCATCAGCGGGGATATTTATTCGCCAGAAAACGCTATTTTTTGCACGCGCAAGAGAAGCGGCTGCGCTAGCGATGAATTGAGGAGGCGGAGCGGAGGAAAAATGCAGAGGGGTAAGTCGCGAAAGAGAACGTCGCTCAGAAAAAGAGAGGGAAAAAGAGAGTAAAAAAGGGGGAGACGCGCTCCCCCTCGTGAAGATTTACTGCTTCGGTTCGGCGACAACCACGCTGCCCACGCCGCGGTTATTGTATTCCCACATGCGGTTGAAGCTGCTGTCGTTGAGATTACGCTGCGGCACGCCCTTCGCATCTACGGCGCCGGTGTTACCGCTGAACGGGCGGTTGGAGATTGCCGCGTCGGCCCACGGTTTCGCCACGTTAAAGCCTTCATTGATGGCGCTGTCGCGGATTACCACCTGGCCACTGGTGGCGCTGTCGACATCGAGAGAGCGTCCCAGTTGCGCCACGCCGTCGCCGGAGGCGGTAAAGCGGCTGTTCACGGCCAGGAAGCCGTAGGTGACGCTTTTCAGCGTTGCCGGTGCAAAGACGTAGGCTTCTTTCTGGGTGCGTGAATTCACGACGCGGAAATCGGTGTTATCAAACACGACGGCACCGCGGCCGGAAACGATATCAACATCGCCTTCAATGTAGCTGTTGCTCACCAGGGTACGGGTCTGGCGATCGTTTTGCAGACGGTTCTGCACGCCGCTGTTGGTGACGAAGAAGGTGTTCTGGCGACCCAGAATGTTGACGTTGTTAATCTGGACCTGGTCGCCATCGCTGCGCAGCGCAACGGCCTGGTGAGTCCCGGCATCCACGCTGTCGCCGAGGTTGTTGGCGATGGTCAGGTTTTGCAGCTGCAGACCATTGTTCTGCGACCAGAATACCGCTGAACACATCACGCCGACGGTGGCGGCGCGTTTGCTCTGGCAGCTGTCAAACATATACCACGCCGGTTTACCTGGCATATATTTACCGGCCGGGTTGACCAGGTGGCGCCAGGTGTTCACGTCCATCTCCGAGTCAATAGCCTGGCTGATTTTCACATCCAGCGGCTTCTCGCCGGTACCGTACAGCGTCAGCGCACCGGGTGCCGCAGGGACATAAACGGTACCCGTATATTCACCCGGCATAATCGCAATAAACTGACGACGATCGGAGTGGCGGGCGATAGCCGCATCAACCGCAGCCTGAATGGTGGTATGGGTCACGCCCTGAGCGCCCGCCGGGCCGACGACGAAGTCAGGCTGAGACGGTATGCTGATGGCCGCCGGGGTCCACGCCGCGGCGTTTGGATCCAGGGACTGGAAATAGCTTGCCGGCGTGAAGTTTTTCGCTTCATCAGCGGTCAACACAGGGCGAGAGGCGGTGCCCGGCGCAGTCTGCGTCGAGGGCTGTTGATCGGCAGGGGTTGAGCTACAGGCGGATAACGTCACGCCAAAAGCCAGTGCCAGCGTCAGGCGGGAAACTGAGAATGTGTTCATGTTGCTCCGGGCAAGAATCAATTAACAAGACCTGTCATTCTTCAGGCTGCCTCTCTGTTGGCGTATTTGTTGATTTCCGCCGCAAAGCAACCCGAATGATTTGGGGAGGGCATTATACAAAAAACATGCAAGCGGCGTCAGGCCGGCAAGGAATGAATTACGCGTATAACGTCCTTTAAAACCTGCTTTTTATACTAAGTCGAGCGAAACGGGAAGACGCTGCGCGAAAAAGTTCGCCTGAACCGGGCAGATGGCCGGAGCTTCGCCCGCGTCCGGTCACAAAAAAATAACAATTCCCTCTGCTTTTATTGACATTCCGCGTGGAATGAAAATAAATGTCTATACAACCCATGACAAGCTGACTGGTATGACTGAAGCCACCTCCGATCGCGTTATCTGGCGAAATGCCCGCCTCGCCACTCTCAACCCTGATGATTCGCAGCCTTACGGCCTGCGGGATGGTCATGCGCTGCTGGTGCGCAATGGCCGGATTGAAGCCATTGTGCCTGAAAATGAGGCCCCGGCCGGGCCGAGTATTGATCTTGGCGGTAGGCTGCTGACGCCGGGACTGATTGATTGCCACACCCATCTGGTCTTCGGCGGTAGTCGGGCGCAGGAGTGGGAGCAGCGTCTGAACGGCGTCTCCTACCAGACGATCAGTGCCAACGGCGGCGGCATTAACTCAACGGTGCGCGCCACCCGTGAAAGCAGCGAAGCGCAGCTGTTAGCGCTGGCTCAGCAGCGGCTGGAGCGACTGCTTCGCGAGGGGGTGACCACGCTTGAAATTAAATCCGGCTACGGGCTGGATCTGGAAAACGAGCGCAAAATGCTGCGCGTGGCGCGCCAGCTTGCGCAGAACAATGCGGTCGAGCTGTCGCCGACGCTGCTCTCCGCTCACGCCACGCCACCGGAATATAAAGACCGCCCGGACGCCTATATTACGCTGGTGTGTGAAACCCTGCTGCCGACGCTGTGGGAGGAGGGGCTGTTTGAAAGCGTTGATGTTTTCTGCGAAAACGTCGGCTTCAGCCCGCAGCAGACCGAACGCGTATTCCAGGCCGCGCAGGCCCGCGGTATTCCGGTCAGAGGGCATGTTGAACAGCTCTCTTCGCTGGGCGGCGCGCAGCTGGTGAGCCGTTATCAGGGGCTCTCGGCCGATCATATCGAATATTTAACGGAAGAGGGGGTTGCGGCGATGAGCCGCAGCGCGACGGTAGCGGTGCTGCTGCCCGGCGCGTTCTATTTCCTCAATGAAACCCGCAAACCCCCGGTCGAGCTGCTGCGTCAGTATCAGGTGCCGATGGCGGTGGCGACGGATTACAATCCGGGTACCAGCCCCTTTGCCAGCCTGCATCTGGCGATGAACATGGCCTGCGTCAAATTTGGCTTAACTCCGCAAGAGGCGTGGGCGGGCGTGACGCGTCATGCCGCGCAGGCGCTGGGGCGCCAGAATAGCCACGGCCAGCTGGCGGCGGGGTTTGTTGCCGATTTTGCTATCTGGGATGCTGAACATCCGGTTGAAATGGTCTATGAACCGGGGCGGAGCCCGCTCTGGCATCGCGTTGTGCGAGGAGAAATGCAATGACATTGTGGCAACCGACCCCCGCCGATATCTGGCAAGGGCGTGACGACAGCGCGGAAGCCGCCAATGCGCTGCGCCTGTTTCAGACTATCGTGCGGGCCGAACGTTTTGCACCACAGACGTTACCGGGGGATATTGCCCTGCTGGGGTTTGCCTGCGATGAAGGCGTTCGCCGCAACCGCGGACGTACCGGGGCCGAAAAGGGGCCGGAAACGCTACGCCGGGCGCTGGCGAATATGGCCAGCCACAGCGGCCACGAGCGCTGTGTCGATATGGGTACCATCGGCGTCGCTGGTGAAGGGCTGGAGACCGCCCAGCAGGCGCTGCGCGAAGCGGTGGCCGCCTGCCTGCGCGCAGGCAAACGCACGCTGGTTCTCGGCGGCGGGCATGAGACGGCATTCGGTCATGGCGCGGGAGTGCTCGACGCTTTCCCCGGAGAGAAGGTCGGGATCATTAACCTCGATGCGCACCTGGATTTGCGCATCGCTGAGCAGGCCAGCTCCGGTACGCCGTTCCGCCAGCTGGCACTGGAGTGCGACGCGCAGCAGCGCGGGTTTCACTATACCTGTATCGGCGCCAGCCGTGCGGCGAACACCCAGGCGCTGTGGGATGAAGCGGCGCGTCGCGAGGTGCGGATCGTGGAGGATTTGGACGTTCTGCAGGCCTATGATCAGCAGGTTGCGCCGGAAATCGCGCGTAATATTGCCCTCTACGACAGGCTCTATTTGACCATCGATCTGGATGTGCTGCCGGCGCGCGAAATGCCGGCGGTCTCGGCGCCTGCGGCGCTGGGCATTCCGCTGGCGATCCTGCTGCGCATCGTTGAACCGTTATGCCGCAGCGGAAAACTGCAGGCGGTGGATCTGGTGGAGTTTAATCCGCAGTTTGACATTGACAGCCAGGGGGCCCGTGCGGCGGCCCGGCTGGCATGGCAAATCGCCCATTGGTGGCGCTGACGATTCAGTATATTCTGACCGTTTCGCCGCCCATTGAGTATAAGGAAAGTCAGGCTATGTTTTCACAGCAACCTCGAACCGCGCCTGCCCCGTTTTATGAAAAGGTGAAGCAGGCGATCAGCGAAAAGATTCAGCGCGGCGTCTGGCGTCCCCACGACCGCATTCCTTCCGAGGCGGAACTGGTGGCCCAGTTTGGTTTCAGTCGCATGACGATCAATCGGGCGCTGCGTGAACTCACGGATGAAGGTTTACTGGTACGTTTGCAGGGTGTCGGTACTTTTGTCGCGGAGCCGAAAGGGCAGTCGGCGCTGTTTGAAGTGCGGAGCATCGCCGACGAGATTATCTCCCGTCGCCATCAGCACCGCTGCGAGGTGCTGCTGCTGGAAGAGACCGAAGCCGATCTTATCCAGTCGGCTGCGCTGAATGTCGCCGAAGGAACGCGGATTTTTCACTCTCTGATGGTGCATTTTGAAAACGACATTCCGGTACAGATTGAAGACCGCTGCGTCAATGCGGCGGTGGTGCCGGCGTATTTACATCAGGACTATACCGTCACCACACCGCATGATTACCTGTCGCTGATTGCGCCGTTAACCGAAGGCGAGCACATCGTCGAAGCGGTACAGGCCAGCGCCAAAGAGTGCGAACTGCTGCATATCCATGCCCACGATCCTTGCCTGCTGATCCGGCGCCGTACCTGGTCTACCACGCATATTGTTTCCCACGCCCGTCTTCTGTTCCCGGGTAGCCGCTACCGGCTGCAGGGCCACTTCACTTCCTGACAATCGTCTGCGTCGGCAAAAGCGTGATTGCTGACGCAATATAACAAAATTGTATCATTTCTGTTAAATCCTGGCTTGCGTAGAGTTGTATAGACAAGTATATGTATCTACGTAAACAACGTTAATTGTCAGGAGAAACCCCGATGTCGCAAAGCAAATATCGCCAGCAAGACGTACGTGCACCGCGAGGCACGACGTTGAATGCCAGGAGCTGGTTGACCGAAGCACCGCTGCGTATGTTAATGAACAACCTCGATCCCGATGTTGCCGAGAACCCACATGAGCTGGTGGTCTACGGCGGTATTGGTCGCGCGGCGCGTAACTGGGAATGCTATGACGCTATCGTGAAGGCGCTGAAAAACCTGGAAAGCGATGAGACGCTGCTGGTGCAGTCCGGTAAGCCGGTTGGCGTATTTAAAACCCATGAAAATTCACCGCGCGTACTGATTGCCAACTCCAACCTGGTCCCGCACTGGGCGACCTGGGAACATTTCAATGAGCTGGATGCAAAAGGTCTGGCGATGTACGGCCAGATGACCGCGGGCAGCTGGATCTATATCGGTAGCCAGGGCATCGTGCAGGGCACCTACGAAACGTTCGTCGAAGCCGGACGTCAGCACTATCAGGGCAGCCTGAAGGGGCGCTGGGTCCTCACCGCCGGTCTGGGCGGTATGGGCGGCGCACAGCCGCTGGCGGCGACGCTGGCAGGCGCCTGCTCGCTGAATATCGAATGTCAGCAGAGCCGGATCGATTTCCGTCTGCGTACCCGCTACGTTGACGAGCAGGCGACGTCGCTGGATGACGCGCTGGCCCGCATCAAGAAATACACCGCCGAAGGCCGGGCTATCTCTATCGCCCTGTGCGGCAATGCCGCCGATATCGTGCCGGAGATGGTGAAGCGCGGCGTGCGCCCGGATATGGTCACCGACCAGACCAGCGCCCACGATCCGCTGCATGGCTATCTGCCGAAAGGCTGGACCTGGGAAGAGTATCAGGCGAAAGCTGAATCCGACCCGCAGGGGACGATTCTGGCGGCCAAGCGTTCGATGGCCGACCACGTTCAGGCGATGCTGGCCTTCAACGAAATGGGCGTACCGACCTTCGACTACGGCAACAATATCCGCCAGATGGCGCAGGAGATGGGCGTCGACAATGCGTTCGACTTCCCGGGTTTTGTCCCGGCCTATATTCGCCCGCTGTTCTGCCGCGGCATCGGTCCGTTCCGCTGGGTGGCCCTCTCCGGCGATCCGCAGGATATCTACAAAACCGACGCCAAAGTGAAAGAGATCATCAAAGATGATCAGCATCTGCACCACTGGCTGGATATGGCGCGTGAGCGTATTAGCTTCCAGGGACTGCCGGCGCGTATTTGCTGGGTGGGGCTGGAGTGGCGCCAGAAGCTGGGGCTGGCCTTTAACGAAATGGTCCGCAGCGGTGAAGTGTCTGCGCCGATCGTCATTGGTCGTGACCACCTTGACTCTGGCTCGGTTGCCAGCCCGAACCGCGAAACTGAATCCATGCGTGATGGCTCCGATGCCGTCTCCGACTGGCCGCTGCTGAACGCCTTACTCAATACCGCCAGCGGCGCGACCTGGGTGTCGCTGCATCACGGTGGTGGCGTCGGGATGGGCTTCTCGCAGCACTCCGGGATGGTTATCGTCTGTGACGGTACCGACGAAGCGGCCGCGCGTATTGCCCGCGTGCTGCATAACGATCCGGCGACCGGGGTGATGCGTCACGCCGATGCGGGTTACGACATCGCGATTGAGTGCGCGGCGGAACAAGGACTGAATCTTCCTATGGTGGCAGCAACGCAGGGGCAACGCTGAGATGAAAAACTTAACTCTGATTCCAGGTCAACTGAGTCTGGCGCAGCTACGCGAGGTGTTCCAGCATCCGCTGACCATCACTCTCGACGAGCAGGCTTTTGCCGCTATTAACGAGAGCGTCGCCTGCGTCAACGCCATTCTGGCCGAAGGACGCACCGCTTACGGCATTAACACCGGTTTTGGCCTGCTGGCGTCAACGCGGATCTCCACGGACGATCTGGAAAACCTGCAGCGTTCTCTGGTGCTGTCTCATGCGGCGGGCATTGGTGAGCCGCTGGATGATGCCATGGCACGTCTGATTATGGTGCTGAAGATTAACAGCCTTTCCCGCGGCTTCTCCGGGATTCGTCTGAGCGTCATTCAGGCGCTGATTCAACTGGTGAATAAAGGCGTCACGCCGTGGATCCCGGCTAAAGGTTCCGTCGGCGCATCCGGTGACCTGGCGCCGCTGGCGCACATGTCCCTGACGTTGCTGGGTGAGGGGAAAGCCCGCGTCGACGGCGAGTGGATGCCGGCGCTGCAGGCGTTGAAAAAAGTGGGTCTCGAGCCGATTACCCTGGCGGCGAAAGAGGGGCTGGCGCTGCTGAACGGTACTCAGGCATCGACGGCGTTTGCGCTGCGCGGCCTGTTTGAAGCGGAAGATCTGTTTGCTTCCGCGGTGGTATGCGGCGCGCTCACCACCGAAGCGGCGCTGGGATCGCGTCGTCCGTTTGATTCGCGTATTCACGAAGCGCGCGGCCAGCGCGGGCAGATTGACGCTGCGGCGCTGTATCGCCATGTGCTGACCGACAGCAGCGAGATTTCGCAGTCGCATCACAACTGTAGCAAAGTGCAGGACCCGTACTCTCTGCGCTGTCAGCCGCAGGTGATGGGCGCCTGTCTGACCCAGATTCGCCAGGCCTCGGAAGTCCTGCTGATTGAGGCCAATGCGGTGTCGGATAACCCGCTGGTCTTCGCCGCCGAGAATGACGTAATCTCCGGCGGTAACTTCCACGCCGAACCGGTAGCGATGGCGGCGGATAACATTGCGCTGGCGATTGCCGAAATCGGTTCGCTGTCCGAGCGTCGTATTGCGCTGATGATGGACAGTCATATGTCGCAGCTGCCGCCTTTCCTTGTGAAAAATGGCGGCGTCAACTCCGGCTTTATGATTGCGCAGGTGACCGCTGCGGCGTTAGCCAGTGAGAACAAAGCGCTGGCGCACCCGCACAGCGTTGATAGCCTGCCGACGTCGGCAAACCAGGAAGATCACGTCTCGATGGCGCCGGCTGCCGGTCGTCGTCTGTGGGCGATGGCGGAAAACACTCGCGGCGTGCTGGCCGTGGAGTGGCTGGCCGCCGTCCAGGGGCTGGATATGCGCGAAGGGCTGGCCAGCAGTCCGCTGCTGGAAGAGGCGCGTCATCTGCTGCGCGAGCGGGTTTCGCATTACACCCAGGATCGCTTCTTCGCCCCGGATATCGATAACGCTATTGAGCTTCTGGCTGCGCGCCACCTGACGCGACTGCTCCCTGCCGTCTTGCCTGGTCAGATCTGACCCTCGTTGTTTTCTGTACCCGTGTCGGGGGGATAAGCTCCCCCCGGCCGTCCTACACGCATATTTGTCGTCATACAAAAATTATCAGGACACTTGCATATGCAACAACAACCACAATCGCCACAAAAGCCCCACCTGCTGCGCGGGCTGAATGCCCGACATATTCGCTTCATCGCGCTCGGTTCCGCCATTGGTACCGGGCTGTTTTATGGTTCTGCCGCCGCCATTAAGGCCGCGGGACCGGCGGTTCTGCTGGCCTATCTGATCGGCGGCGCGGCGGTATTTATCGTCATGCGTGCGCTGGGCGAAATGGCGGTACGCAACCCCGTTTCCGGCTCCTTCGGCAGCTATGCCCGCCAGTATCTCGGGCCGCTGGCCGGGTTTATTACCGGCTGGACCTATACCTTTGAGATGGTGATTGTCGCCCTGGCGGATGTCACCGCGTTTGGTATCTATATGGGGCTCTGGTACCCGGATGTGCCGCGCTGGATTTGGGTACTGAGTATTATCTTCTTCATCGGCGCGATGAACTTGTGCCACGTGCGCATTTTCGGCGAGATGGAGTTCTGGCTGTCGCTGATTAAAGTGGTGGCGATTATTGCGATGATCGTCGCCGGCGGCAGCATTATTTTCTTCGGCTTTGGTCATGCCTTCCCGGCGACGGGGCTGGAAAACCTGTGGAGCCACGGCGGGTTCGCGCCGAACGGCTGGCAGGGAATTGTTGCGTCGCTGGGTATTGTGATGTTTGCCTTTGGCGGCGTCGAAATTATCGGCGTGACCGCGGCGGAAGCGCAGAACCCGAAGAAAGTGATTCCGCAGGCAATTAATACCATCCCGCTGCGTATCGTGCTGTTCTATGTCTGCACGCTGGCGATCCTGATGGCCATTTTCCCGTGGAACAGCTTTGGCGAGCAGGGCAGCCCGTTCGTGCTTATTTTTAGCGGCCTGGGGATTCCGGCGGTGGCGACAATCCTCAATATCATCGTGATCAGCGCCAGTATTTCAGCCATCAATAGCGATATTTTTGGCGCCGGTCGCATGATGTACGGCATGGCAAAAGAGGGGATGGCGCCGAAAAGCTTCCAGCGAATCGCCAGCAACGGCGTGCCGTGGATGACGGTAGTGGTGATGGGCGTGGCGCTGCTGGTGGCGGTAGTGCTGAACTATCTGATGCCGGAACAGGTCTTTGTGCTGATTGCCTCCCTGGCGGCATTTGCAACGGTATGGGTCTGGCTGATGATCCTGCTGGCTCATTTCGCCATGCGTCGCGGTTTGTCGGCAGAAGAACGTCGCCAGATTGCGTTCCCGGTGCCGTTCTGGCCGGTTGCGCCGCTGCTGACCCTGCTGTTTATGGGACTGGTGATTGCGGTGCTCGGGATGGTGGAGGAGACGCGGATTGCGCTGATCGCCGGTCTGGTCTGGCTTGGGCTGCTGACGATTATCTGGTATGCGAAAGTCAAAAAAACCGTGCGGATGCCGGTGGCTGAGCAGTCATCTTCGAGCTGAATGAGTCCCCGGTGGCGCTGCGCTTACCGGGGCTACAAAGGGGCTGTCAGGTATCCCGGGTGGCGTAATTCGCGCCCCGGGCCAGGTTTACCGGGCCACAAAGGGGGTGTCAGGTCGCCCGGATAAGGCGTCAGCCGCTATCCGGGGAGGGACTGACGGGAGAAAGTCAGATAAACAGTGCGGTGATGGATGCGCTGCCCAACGAATGAAAATGGACGTTAAAGCCTACCATCGCACCGCTTGCCCCTTCATCGACCTCGATCTTCTCGACATCCAGCGCATGCACCGTAAAGATGTAGCGATGGCTTTCCCCTTTTGGCGGCGCCGCGCCGCCGTAGCCGGGGAGGCCGAAATCGGTGCGGGTCTGGATTGCGCTGGCCGGCAGCGGGGCCAGACCGGAGCCGGCTCCCTGCGGTAGTTCGCGCGTTTCCGCCGGTAGATTGGCGACCAGCCAGTGCCACCAGCCGGAGCCGGTGGGCGCATCGGGATCGTAACAGGTCACCACAAAGCTTTTAGTTCCGTCAGGCACCTCGTCCCACGCCAGATGCGGCGAGATATTATCGCCATCGTAGCCCATGCCGTTAAATACATGGCGGTGGGGCAATTTCCCGCCATCCTGCAGATCGTGACTGATTAGGTTCATGCCGTCTCGTCTCCTCTGGGATAATCAACTGATTAACAAAGAAGTGTAGTCCTGTTGACGGCCAGTTTCTGCTACTTATTCGCGAAAAAATGTTTCGTTGAGCACCGCCGCGTTAACCGCCTGGGTCAGGCGCGTCAGCTGCCGCGGGGTAATCACGTACGGTGGCATCAGGTAAATCAGGCGGCCGAACGGGCGAATCCATACGCCTTGTTCGACGAAGAAGCGCTGCAGCGCGGCCATATTGACCGGGCGGCAAGTTTCCACCACGCCGATGGCGCCCAGCACGCGGACATCGGCGACCAGCGGGGATTCCCGTGCCGGAGCCAGCTCGACATTAAGCTGCGCTTCAATCGCGGCGACCTGGCCTTGCCATTCGCCGCTTTCCAGCAGACGCAAACTTTCTGTCGCCACCGCGCAGGCCAGCGGATTGCCCATAAAGGTCGGGCCGTGCATAAAGCAGCCGGCTTCGCCGTCGCTGATGGTCTCGGCCACCGAACGGGTGGTGAGGGTAGCCGACAGCGTCATGGTTCCGCCGGTCAGCGCTTTGCCGAGACACAGAATATCCGGGGCGATATCCGCGTGTTCGCAGGCAAACAGCTTGCCGGTCCGGCCAAATCCGGTGGCAATCTCATCGGCAATCAGCAGAATGCCCTCACGATCGCACATCTTGCGGATGCGCTTCAGCCACTCAGGATGATACATCCTCATGCCGCCGGCACCCTGTACGACCGGTTCGAGAATGACCGCCGCGATCTCATCCCGATGGGCCGCCATCAGGCGGGCAAACGGCACCATATCCCGTTCATCCCACTCGCCGCCAAAGCGGCTTTGCGGCGCCGGGGCGAACAGGTTATCCGGCAAATAGCCCTGCCACAAACTGTGCATGGAGTTATCCGGATCGCAGACCGACATCGCGCCAAAGGTATCGCCGTGGTAGCCGTTGCGGAAGGTGAGAAAGCGCCGCCGCGCTGCGCCTTTTGCCTGCCAGTACTGCAGGGCCATCTTCATGGCCACTTCCACCGCGACCGAGCCGGAGTCGGCGAGGAATACGCACTCCAGCGACTCCGGAGTCATCGCCACCAGCTGGCGGCACAGCGCCACCGCCGAAGGGTGGGTGATACCGCCAAACATCACGTGCGACATCTGGTCAATCTGCGCTTTCATCGCGGCGTTTAAACGAGGGTGATTGTAGCCGTGGATTGCCGCCCACCAGGATGACATCCCGTCAATCAGCTGCTCTCCGCCGGCGAGGGACAGCTCGCAGCCGTGGGCGGAAACCACCGGATAGACCGGCAGAGGAGAAGTCATGGAGGTGTAGGGGTGCCAAATGTGGCGCCGATCGAAGGCGAGATCGTCCGTTGTCATAAGTGACTTGTAAACCATTTTGAAAACATTTAGGTTTACGAGTATAAACCGAACCGACAATTAACAAAACCCTTTGGAGAGGCCAATGGCTCACCACGCACGCTGGACAATGTCGCAAGTTACTGAGTTGTTTAATAAACCATTGTTAGATCTGCTGTTTGAAGCGCAGCAGACCCATCGCCAGCACTTCGATCCGCGTCAGGTCCAGGTCAGCACGCTGCTGTCGATCAAAACCGGCGCCTGTCCGGAAGATTGTAAATATTGCCCGCAAAGCGCGCGCTACAAAACCGGTCTCGAATCGGAGCGTCTGATGGAAGTTGAGCAGGTGCTGGAGTCCGCGCGCCAGGCAAAAAATGCCGGATCAACGCGCTTCTGCATGGGGGCCGCCTGGAAGAACCCCAACGATCGCGATATGCCGTATCTGGAGCAAATGGTCAAAGGCGTCAAAGCGTTGGGGCTCGAATCCTGCATGACGCTCGGCACCTTGACCGACACCCAGGCGCAGCGCCTCGCGGGAGCCGGGCTGGACTACTACAATCACAACCTCGATACCTCGCCGGAATTTTACGGCAACATCATTACCACCCGCACCTATCAGGAGCGCCTGGACACCCTCGACAAAGTGCGTGACGCCGGGATTAAGGTGTGTTCCGGCGGGATCGTCGGCTTAGGCGAAACCGAGAAAGATCGCGCTGGCCTGCTGTTACAGCTGGCTAATTTGCCAACGCCGCCGGAAAGCGTGCCGATCAACATGCTGGTTAAGGTGAAGGGCACGCCGCTGGCCGATAACGACGATGTCGATGCTTTCGATTTTATCCGCACCATTGCGGTGGCGCGCATCATGATGCCGACCTCGTACGTGCGTCTTTCCGCCGGCCGCGAGCAGATGAACGAACAGACCCAGGCGATGTGCTTTATGGCCGGGGCGAACTCGATTTTCTACGGCTGCAAGCTGCTGACCACGCCGAACCCGGAAGAGGACAAAGACCTGCAGCTGTTCCGCAAACTGGGGCTTAACCCGCAGCAGACGGCGGTGCTGGAAGGCGATAACGAGCAACAGCAGCGTCTGGAACATGCGCTGAATAACCCCGATACCGAGGAATACTACAACGCGGCGGTGCTATGAGCTGGCAGCAACGCATCGACCAGGCGCTGAGCGAGCGGCGGCAGGCGGATGCATTCCGTCGCCGCCAGCCGGTGGCGCAGGGTGCCGGGCGTTGGCTTATCCGTGAAGATCGGCGCTGGCTGAATTTCTCCAGCAATGATTATCTCGGACTGAGCCAGCATCCGCAGATTATCGCCGCCTGGCAGCAGGGGGCGGCGCGTTATGGCGTGGGTTCCGGCGGATCCGGCCACGTCAGCGGTTACAGCGAGGCGCATCGTGAACTGGAAGAGAGCCTGGCGGACTGGCTGGGATATCCGCGCGCGCTGCTGTTTATTTCCGGGTTTGCCGCCAACCAGGCGCTGATTACCGCGCTGCTCGCCAGGGACGATCGCATCGTTGCGGATCGCCTGAGCCACGCCTCTTTACTCGAAGCGGCCAGCCTGAGCCCGGCGCAGCTCAGACGCTTTGCGCACAACGACGTGCAGCAGTTGAGTGAACTTCTCGGTAAGCCGCTGACGGGGCAACAGCTGGTGGTGACGGAAGGGGTGTTCAGCATGGATGGCGATAGTGCACCGCTTCGCGATATTGCCCCAACGACCCGGGCGGCCGGCGGCTGGCTGCTGGTGGACGATGCGCATGGTATTGGCGTCGTGGGCGATGAAGGGCGCGGCAGCTGTCACGCGCAAAACGTCCGCCCGGAACTGCTGGTCGTGACCTTCGGTAAAGCCTTTGGCGTCAGCGGCGCGGCGATCCTGTGCGACGAGGCGCTGGCGGACTATCTGCTGCAGTTTGCCCGACATCTGATTTACAGCACCGCCATGCCGCCGGCCCAGGCGGTTGCGCTGAGCGCCGCGCTGGCGGTGATCCGCAGCGATGATGGCCGGCAGCGGCGGGAAAAACTGGCCAGCCGCGTGGCGCAATTTCGCGACGGTATGGCGGATTTTCCGGGGGAGCTGAGCGCCTCGACCAGCGCGATTCAGCCGCTGATCGTGGGTGACAATACGCGGGCGTTGCAGCTGGCGGCGCGCCTGCGTGAGCAGGGCTGCTGGGCGACGGCCATTCGTCCGCCGACGGTGCCGGCAGGCAGCGCGCGGCTGCGCCTGACGCTGACCGCGGCCCATGAGCCGACTGATATTACCCGTCTGCTGGAGGTGCTGCATGGCGGCGGTGAATAAACGGGCGGTGGCTGCGGCCTTTGGCCGGGCGGCCACCCACTATTCGCAACATGACGCGCTGCAGCGTTACAGCGCTGAACTGCTGCTGCGTCAGCTTCATGGCCGCCCTTTTTCAGCGGTCCTCGACGCCGGCTGCGGCCCCGGCAGCATGAGTCGCTACTGGCGCGAGGTCGGCAGTCATGTGACGGCGCTCGATCTCTCGGTTGAGATGCTGGCGCAGGCCCAGCGCAACGCGTGCGCGCATCGTTATCTTGCCGGGGATATTGAGTCGCTGCCGCTGGCCGATGCCTGCGTCGATCTGGCGTGGAGCAATCTGGCGGTTCAGTGGTGCGAGAGTCTGTCCGGCGCGCTCGATGAGCTGTGCCGGGTGGTGCGCCCCGGCGGTCGGGTCGCGTTCACCACCTTGCTGGCCGATTCGCTTCCCGAGCTGAATCAGGCCTGGCGCGCCATTGACACCCATCCCCATGCCAACCGCTTTCTCAGCGAACGGGCGGTGCGCGAGGCGCTGGCCGGGCGGCGAGCCGTTGGCGAGGTTCACGCCGTCAGCCTGCCGTTTGCCGATGCTCTGAGCGCGATGCGTTCGCTCAAAGGGATTGGGGCAA
This sequence comes from Klebsiella sp. X13, assembly GCF_003323835.1. NCBI lineage: Bacteria > Pseudomonadati > Pseudomonadota > Gammaproteobacteria > Enterobacterales > Enterobacteriaceae > Klebsiella > Klebsiella sp. X13. Next base: position 3,708,964 of record NZ_CP030874.1, on the reverse strand, counting down.
CACACTTGCATCAGGGGCGCAGCGCGGCGCCGTTGAGCCGGGGAAAACTGCGTCAGCTGCAGCTGGCCTGGCCAAAACAGCAGGGCCAGTGCCCGCTGACGTACCATCTTTTTACAGGAGTCATTGAACGTGACTAAACGTTTTTTCGTCACCGGAACCGACACAGAAGTCGGTAAAACGGTCACCAGCTGCGCCCTGTTGCAGGCGGCGAAGCTGTCAGGTCTGAAGTGCGCGGGCTATAAACCGGTCGCCTCCGGGAGTGAGTTGACGGCGCACGGGCTGCGTAACGATGATGCGCTGGCACTCCAGCGCAATAGCGGTGTGGCGCTGAACTATGCGCAGGTCAACCCCTTTACCTTTGCCGAACCGACCTCACCGCATATCGTGAGCGCGGAAGAGGGGCGGCCGATTACCGGCGATGCGCTTTCTGCCGGGCTGCGTGAACTGGAGACGCTGGCGGAATGGGTGCTGGTGGAGGGAGCGGGAGGCTGGTTTACGCCGCTATCCGCGACGCTGAGTTTTGCCGACTGGGTACGCGACGAACGGCTGCCGGTCATTCTGGTGGTCGGCATTAAACTCGGCTGCATCAACCACGCGCTGCTGACGGCCCAGGCGGTACGTCAGGCCGGGCTGCCGCTGGTGGGCTGGATTGCAAACGACATCCAGCCGCCGGGTAAACGCCATGCGGAATATCTGGCGACCCTCAACGATCGACTTGCGGCCCCGTTGCTGGGCGAGATCCCATGGCTGGCGGACGCGTCGCGACGTGAGGATCTCGGCCAGTATCTGGATCTCAGCGCGCTGGATCGGGCGTCATCCACTGTGCCAGCAGCGGTTCATCCAGCTGGATAACGCGGCCTTGCGCCACGTTACGCCCGCGATGCAGCAGGCAAAAACGGTCCGCCACCCGGCGAATAAACGGCAGGTGCTGTTCCGCCAGCAGCACCGTTAAACCGATGTCGCGGTTCAGGCGCACCAGCAGGTCACCCAGCTTATGCACGAAGTGTTGTCCGCTGCCACGCGAAGGTTCATCAAGAATCAGCAGACGCGGCCGGACAACCAGCGCTCTCGCCAGCGCCAGCTGGTACTGGTCATCTTCTGACAACATCGCGGCTTTATGCTGACGTCGTGCGTAGAGCTCCGGGAAAAAATCGTAAATCTCCCCCTTTACGGCGCCGCCCGGGTTCCCTCCGGCGGCCAGCGCAATATGCAGATTCTCCTCCACGCTCAGCTGAGAAAAGATCCGCCTGTCCTGCGGGACATAGCCGATGCCAATAATCGAGCGGGAATGGGCGGAGAGCGGCGTGATATCGCAGGGCGGCGAGCCGATGTCATGCCAGGTCATACTGCCGCTGGCGACCGGAAGATGTCCGGTAATGCAGTTCACCAGCGTGGTTTTCCCCATCCCCTGGAGTCCCATCACACAGGTGCACTCCCCCGGCTGAAGTTCAAGGTCGACATTCCATAGCGTGTGCTGATTTCCGTAGTACTGATTGACTGCGCGTAGACTCAACATAGACGTTTTCTCCTGTTTGGGGATAGCGGGCGACATGAAGATTCTGCAAATCTCTTGCCAGGAAAAAGATGTTTCGGTTTTTTCCCGTACGGGCAGCTGCCGCGGGGCGGGGCGAAGGCGGGTCAGCGAGGCGGTTGCACTCTCCCGGTGCTAAGGGGTATGAAAAATGGTGCAGAAAGCAACAAAAAAGCAGGCACCCTTAGCTGATAAATATCAAAAATAATTCGATAATTTTTTTTAGGCGGTCGATTTTCACCGGCGGTCGATTTCTGCGGGGTGGCAGAAGGCATGGCCTGCAGACACTTATCCACTATTCCTGTGGATAACCTTGTGTATTAGAGTTAGAGAACTTGCGGTAAGCTAGAGATTACGCGGCCTGCGGCTGAATTGGCGCGAAACCCATCTTTTGTTTAATATCATTAAATATCAATTAGTTGAATAAAAGCAATGGCTGTAAGGAAAGTGTCACCTGATGCCACAAAAGATTCACCACCTTGCTTGACAAATGTTAAATGATAAATTTTTTTGGGGATAACCCTACTCTCTGGCGGATTATTCTGCAGGATGGTCTTTTTTTACCCCAAAACGACGCGCGCGCGGGCGATTTCAGGCACAAACAATAATAGAATACTGTTTTTATATCCAGTATTATTTATTGGCAAAAGTGAGCGTGAAGGGTAGAATTAAACACCTGCCGTATATCACCAGGCGCTTCATCCTTCTTCAGGGCCAGACATATGAGTAAAACGTTCACGCTGCATTCCGCATTCCGTCCTTCTGGCGACCAGCCGGAGGCTATCCGCCGCCTGGAAGAGGGGCTGGAAGATGGCCTGGCGCACCAAACGCTGCTGGGGGTGACCGGGTCGGGCAAGACGTTCACCATTGCTAACGTTATCGCCGATCTTCAGCGTCCGACGATGGTGCTGGCGCCGAATAAGACCCTGGCAGCACAGCTGTACGGCGAAATGAAAGAGTTCTTCCCGGACAATGCGGTGGAATATTTCGTCTCCTACTACGATTACTATCAGCCTGAAGCCTACGTGCCGAGCTCGGACACCTTCATCGAGAAAGACGCGTCGGTGAACGAGCATATCGAGCAGATGCGTCTGTCGGCGACCAAAGCGCTGCTTGAGCGGCGCGATGTGGTGGTAGTGGCTTCGGTATCGGCTATCTACGGTCTGGGCGACCCGGATCTCTACCTGAAGATGATGCTGCACCTGACCACCGGCATGCTGATCGACCAGCGGGCGATTTTACGCCGCCTGGCGGAGCTGCAGTATACCCGTAACGATCAGGCCTTCCAGCGCGGCACCTTCCGCGTGCGCGGCGAAGTGATCGACGTCTTCCCGGCGGAATCCGACGATATTGCGCTGCGTATCGAGCTGTTCGATGAAGAGGTTGAGCGGCTGTCGCTGTTCGATCCGCTCACCGGTCAGGTGGAATCGACGATTCCACGCTATACCATCTACCCGAAAACGCACTACGTGACGCCACGCGAGCGAATCGTTCAGGCGATGGAAGAGATAAAAGTCGAGCTGGCGGAGCGGCGTAAAGTGCTGCTGGAAAACAACAAGCTGCTGGAAGAGCAGCGCCTGAGCCAGCGTACCCAGTTCGACCTCGAAATGATGAACGAGCTGGGCTACTGCTCGGGCATCGAAAACTACTCGCGCTATCTTTCCGGGCGCGGGCCGGGCGAACCGCCGCCGACGCTGTTTGATTACCTGCCGGCAGACGGTTTGCTGGTGATTGACGAATCCCACGTCACTATTCCGCAAATCGGCGGCATGTACCGCGGCGATCGGGCGCGCAAAGAGACGCTGGTGGAGTACGGCTTCCGTCTGCCGTCGGCGCTGGATAACCGTCCGCTGAAGTTCGAAGAGTTTGAGGCGCTGGCGCCGCAGACCATTTACGTCTCGGCGACGCCGGGGCCTTATGAGCTGGATAAATCTGGCGATGAGGTGGTCGATCAGGTGGTACGTCCGACCGGGCTGCTTGACCCGCTGATTGAAGTGCGGCCAGTGGCGACTCAGGTCGATGACCTGCTGTCGGAGATTCGCATCCGCGTCGCCATCAACGAGCGCGTGCTGGTCACCACTTTGACCAAACGGATGGCGGAAGATTTAACGGAGTATCTCGAAGAGCACGGCGAGCGCGTGCGCTACCTGCACTCCGATATTGATACCGTGGAGCGTATGGAGATCATCCGCGACCTGCGGCTGGGCGAGTTCGATGTTCTGGTGGGTATCAACCTGCTGCGTGAGGGGCTGGATATGCCGGAAGTGTCGCTGGTGGCAATTCTGGATGCCGATAAAGAGGGCTTCCTGCGTTCGGAACGCTCGCTGATTCAGACCATCGGTCGCGCCGCGCGTAATATCAACGGTAAAGCGATTCTGTATGGCGATAAAATTACCGCTTCGATGGCCAAAGCCATCAGCGAGACCGAGCGTCGCCGTGAGAAGCAGCAGCGCTATAACGAAGAGCACGGTATCACCCCGCAGGGGCTGAATAAAAAAGTGGTCGATATTCTGCAACTGGGCAGCAATCTGGCGAAGACGAAAGCCAAGGGCCGCGGAAAATCACGTTCGCCGGTTGAGGCGGATACGCCTGAGGTGCTGCTGACGCCAAAAGCGCTGCAGCAGAGAATTCACGAGCTGGAAGGGCAGATGATGCAACATGCGCAGAATCTGGAGTTCGAAGAAGCCGCGCAAATTCGTGACCAGCTGCATCAGCTCCGCGAGCTGTTTATTGCGGCGTCCTGATCCCGCAGGACGCGATGCGCTGCGCGTGGAGCCAGGCAGTGTGACGGGACGCCGATTTTTTGCTATTCCGCGGCGTTTTCTGGCTGGCTTAATGTCTGCTTAATCTTGCCAGGCGACACTATCCTCATTCTGATGAGGATAGTGTCATGCAAAAATTAACCTTCCGTGAGTCTCTGGCCCTTACCTGTGCGTTTGTTGTGGTTGTCGCTTTTGTCCATCAGTGGGTGCTGACGTTCTAACGCGAAGGCTTAGGAAACTGAATCCAGCCTCGAACGCCGGGGCCAGGCTGGCGGTTATGTAAGAAAAACTGGGCATCGTGCAGCTGAACGATGCGCGTCACAATACTTAATCCCAGGCCAATTCCCCCGTAGCGGCTGTCCATACGGACAAATGCTTTACTCAGCTCGCCGCTTTTCGCTTCATCAATCCCCGGACCTTCATCTTCCACGGCCATAACCGGCGTTGTACCGGCCTGTATGGCGATTTTTATCTTCGACCCTGCCGGGCTATAGCGATGCGCATTCTCCACCAGATTGCGCAGCACAACGCGCAGCAGCGTGGCATCACCGGAGACAACAACATCTTTGGCATCATCCCCCTCGGGGAGGGCGAGCGCCAGCGTCTGCTGGCGCTGTTCCAGCATGCTCTCCAGCTCACCGCGAATCGGTTCGACCACATCCTCTTTCAGCAGCACGCGCTGGTAGCTCCCGGCGGAAAATGACTGCCCGACGCGCGCCAGCTGCAGCAGCTGTGAGATGCTGTTGGTCATCTGATCCAGACGCTGGATCAGCTGACCCACCTCCACGTGGTGTACTTTCGCCATCAGTTCGAGATGCAGACGCAGTCCCGCCAGCGGGGTACGCAGCTCGTGCGCGACGTCAGCGGTGAACAGACGTTCGCGATCGAGGGTTAAGTTAAGGCGAGAAACCAGCTGGTTAATCGCTGTCGTCACCGCCGTCACTTCCGGAACCGACTCCGTCAGCGTAATCGGCTGCAGGTTATCCGGCGTACGGCTCTCCAGCTCAGTTTGCAGATTCGACAGCGGTCGGGTGATTTTTCTCACCGCCACCAGACTGATATACAGCGCCAGACCGACGATCAGCAGGCTGGGTATTAACAGACTCGCGACCGCCTCGCGCACTTCGTGTTCAACGTGCTTTTGGTTGTTATGCCCTTCGATGGCGCTCGCCACCAGCAGCTGAATCTGCTCTTTGCTTTCGTGCCATAACCAGAAAACGCTGATCAGCTGACAGACCACCAGAATAGTGCCGATCGTCAGCAGCAGACGGTGACGCATGGTCCAGGTTTCACTTGCGAACAGTGCCATGGCGTTATTCCGTTCCTGAATTGTTCACCAGCATATAGCCAAACCCCCTGACGGTACGAATACGGGCTTTACCCACTTTTTCGCGCAGGTTATGGATATGAACCTCCAGCGTATTGGTGGCGGGTTCATTGTCCCAGCTGTAGATATCGTTGTAGAGAATTTCACGGTGTACCGGGCTGCCCGCTTTCATCATCAGGCGAGAGAGCAGGGCGTACTCTTTCGGCGTCAGGTCCAGCGCCTCGCCGCCCAGCCACACCAGGCGACGAGTCATGTTCAGCCGCAGGTTGCCCACGGCCATTTCGTTGTCGCCCTGGTTATTATGGCGGCGGAGCAGCGCGCGGATGCGGGCGTTCAGCTCTTCCAGCGCGAAAGGTTTCACCAGATAGTCATCTGCGCCGGTGTCGAGACCGCTGATGCGATCTTCAACGGTATCGCGGGCGGTCAGGATCAGCACCGGCTGGCTGAATTTTTCCCGACGCATGCGCATCAGGAAGTGCAGGCCATCTTCATCCGGCAGGCCGAGATCGAGTACGATCAGGCTGTAATGGTTGCTGGCGAGGGACAGGGCGGCCTCGTGAGCAGTGGCGACGCCATCACAGACGTATCCCTCGCTTTGCATTGCCAGGATCAGGCCTTGTAACAGGAGTGCGTCGTCTTCAATGACTAAGATTTTCATCTGGCGGTCTCGCTTCTGCACGGCGTTAAAATATCATCGGTTGCCTGGTACTCGCGGGTATCGACCCCAAGGAGTCCGAGCAGGGTAGAAAACAGATTATCCTGAGAATAAGGGTCTGTTTTAGCTCTTTGTTGCAGACACTGGCTGGAAACGCCATAGCGCTGTTGGTAATCCTCGGATAACCAGAGCAGCATCGGCACATGTTTTTGCGTTTCCGGGGCGATTGACCACGGCAGGCCGTGTAAATAGACGCCATTTTCCCCCAGCGACTCACCGTGATCGGAGAGGTAAACGAGGCTGGTGGTGAATTTATCCTGCTTTGACTGCAATAATTTTATCGCTTTATCAACTATATAGTCGATATACAGAATTGTATTATCGTAGGTATTCGTCAGCTGCTGCTGGGTGCAGCTCTGGATTTCGTTGGTATCGCAGGTTGGGGTGAATTTTTTGAATTCAGTAGGGTAGCGATTGTAATACGTCGGACCGTGGCTACCGATGGTGTGCAGCACGATAATCCCGTCCTGCTGCAGATTATCGATATAGCTCTCCAGATTATGGAACAACACTTCATCGTAACATTCGCCATCGATGCACTGGCCGGTCAGGTTCAGGTCGGTCACGTTCTGATGCGGGACGCGATCGCAGGCGCCCTTACAGCCGCCATCGTTGTCGTTCCACAGCACCCGAATGCCGGCGCGTTGCAGGATGTCGAGAACGCCTTCCTGATGATGGGCCAGCTCTTCATCGTAATGCGCCCGCGGCATATTGGAGAACATGCAGGGTACCGACACCGCGGTCGCCGTGCCGCAGGAGGTGGTATTCGCAAAGTAGATGACATCGTCTTGTTTGAGTCGCGGGTTGGTCTCGCGTTCGTAGCCGCCCAGTGAGAAATTCTGCGCGCGCGACGTCTCTCCCAGCACCAGAATGGTCAGGTTTTTGCGCGGGCCGCTGTGCATTTCGGGTTTTTGCACGGCATCTTCGCCAATGTTTACCAGCGGCAGGTTGTCCATCTTGTTGTGCGCATACCACGAGTTGATGGCAACGATGCTATTGGAGGGACTCAGGGATTTCACCAGCTCTTTATTGTTGCGAAAGACCGAGGCGTAATCTTTATAAAACAGCGCAGCGACCAGAACGATCAGCAGGGCCGATACGAGGATATTCAGCAGACGTACCGCGATGCTGCGCCACACTGTTTTGGCTTTACTGATTTTTATCCACCAGGCGAGGGCGACCATCAGAACACCGGACAGTCCCAGCGTCAGCACCATCTTACCGGACATCAGGGCGAAGCTTTCCGCCGGCGTGGTATCCAGAATGTTGGTAATCATGGCGCGGTCAATGACGACGCCGAAGGTCCAGATAAAATACTGGGCCGAGGCGCTCAGCAGAATAAACAGGCTAATAACGAGGCGGTCGAGCTTGAGGAAGGAGGCGAGCGTGGTGAGAATATTCATCACGCTGAAGGCAACCACCGGCATGCTGAGGAACACCAGCCAGTTGTGCAGGCTGTTTACCGGCAGCAGAGTGAACACCTGACGATAGAACGCGAGATTGAGCAGCAGCCCGACATAGAGGGCAAAAATAATCAGATAAACCGTACGGCTCATGACCGGCCGACGTAAAGTGAATAACGACATAGCAACAATCCTGGGACTAAGATAGTTGCCATGGTGCCACCTTTATTTTAAGACAACCTTAATATTTTAATATAAAGGTCTGGCGCGTCGTTACCCGCGCCTTCTCGCCTCCAGCGGGCTAACCTAAGGTCTGGATCGCTTTTTCCAGCGCGTTACGTAACAGCACCCGGTCGTGGCGATAGGGAACATCCGCGGCATCCAGCGGCGTCTGCACGATCGCCCGGTTTTCCAGACCGGTCGTATCGGTTTTCGGCCCAACAACGATGGCATCGATCACCCGCTTGCCAATATAGTGCTCCATAATCCCGACCCTGTCCGCCAGCGTCAGATTCGCCGCCGGGCTGTGTTCTTTGCCGAGATTGTCGATAAAGACCATTGTCGCCGGCGTTCGGCGCAGCGCCTGCGCCATCTCATCGAGCAGCAGAATCGGCAGCAGGCTGGTATAGAAACTTCCGGGGCCAATCAGGATTAAATCGGCTTCTGCGATAGCCTCTACCGCTTCGCGGGTCGCCGGCACCGGCGGGGAGAGCATCAGCTCCTTCGGCACGCGGGGCAGCTGGTCGATATTGACTTCGCCGTAGACTTCATGGCCTTCATGGTCAATGGCCATCAGATCTACCGGTTGTTCCGACATCGGGATCAGGAATGCGTCCACTTTTAGCAGATTTCTGATTAAATTGATCGCCTCTAAAGGCCGCACGCTCAGGTGATCCAGGGCCTTTAACATCAGATTTCCGAGGTTATGCCCGGAAAGTTCGCCATTACCGGAGAAACGGTACTCAAACATCGCCGAAGCAATGCTGGGTTCAGCGATCAGCTGGTTAAGGCAGTTGCGCATATCGCCCCAGGCAATGCCGCCTTCGGAACGGCGAATCCGCCCCGTGGAGCCGCCGTTATCGGTAGTCGTGACGATCCCGGTAAGACGTGATCCGAGCGATGAGAGTGATGACATCACCCGGCCCAGACCGTGCCCTCCGCCAAGTGCCACGACGCGATCCAGATCGGCGAACGTACGAGTGCGCATACACATTCCTTATCTCAATTAAACGGGCTCACAGTAACCGATCTACCCCTAAAAGACGATGCCCGGATCCTGACAAAATGACCGATATCAATGCAAAAGCCTGGTTTTTAGCTATTCTGTATCGAAAATGCACGATCGTGTCGATATATACATAATTATATAACGAAAGTGAGAATGGCGAAACTGCCGTTTCCGCGCTACTATCGGCATAAACCAGTTAACACTCTAGCCTCTGTGCCTGTGTCGCAAGATATGGTGCTTTGGCCGTGACAGCCTCGCTTGTCACCAGGGCGTGGGAAGAAATGACCGCGTCTCCCGTACTTGGAAAGGTGTATATGGCTTCACAGCTTACCGATGCATTTGCGCGTAAGTTTTATTACTTGCGCCTGTCAATTACCGATGTGTGTAACTTTCGTTGCACCTACTGCCTGCCGGATGGTTACAAACCCGGCGCGGTCACCAACAAAGGCTTTCTCAGCGTTGATGAAGTACGTCGCGTCACGCGCGCTTTCTCTGCGCTCGGCACCGAGAAGGTGCGGCTGACCGGCGGCGAACCCTCTTTGCGCCGCGACTTTGCCGATATCATCGCCGCCGTACGTGAAAACAGCGCGATTCGCCAGATTGCGGTCACCACCAATGGCTATCGTCTTGCGCGCGACGTCAGCCGGTGGCGTGATGCCGGACTGACGGCGATTAACGTCAGCGTTGACAGCCTCGACGCGCGCCAGTTTCACGCCATTACCGGGCAGGATAAATTTCACCAGGTCATGGACGGCATTGATGCCGCCTTTGCCGCCGGTTTTGAGAAGGTCAAGGTCAATACCGTGCTGATGCGCGATGTGAACCATCATCAGCTCGACACCTTCCTCGCGTGGATCCAACCCCGACGCATTCAGCTGCGTTTCATCGAGCTGATGGAGACCGGCGAGGGCAGCGACCTGTTCCGACGTCACCATATTTCCGGCATGGTGCTGCGCGATGAGCTGCTGCGTCGCGGCTGGATTCACCAAATCAGCCAACGCAGCGACGGCCCGGCCCAGGTCTTTTGTCACCCGGATTACGCCGGGGAAATTGGCTTAATCATGCCGTACGAGAAAGATTTCTGCGCCAGCTGCAACCGTCTCCGCGTCTCCTCCTTAGGCAAGCTGCATCTGTGTCTGTTCGGCGACGGCGGCGTGGATCTGCGCGACCTGCTTGTCGAGGACCAGCAGCAGGCGGCGCTGGAAGCGCGCATCTCCGAAGCATTAACCCATAAAAAGCAAACCCATTTCCTGCATCAGGGCAACACCGGTATTACGCAAAACCTGTCGTATATTGGCGGATAATTCATTCTAAAGGAGCGAACAGATGAGTCAGGCCAGCGCTGAGTTTAACCCGACCCGTATTGCTATTCTCACCGTTTCCAGCCGACGTGGCGAAGAGGATGATACCTCCGGCCACTGGCTGCGTGACGCGGCGCAGGAGGCGGGCCACCGTATTGTCGATAAGGCGATTGTTAAAGAGAACCGCTATGACATCCGCGCCCGGGTCTCGGCGTGGATAGCCAGCGATGATGTGCAGGTGGTGCTCATCACCGGTGGAACCGGGTTTACCGACGGGGATCAGGCGCCGGAGGCGCTGCGACCGCTGTTTGACCGTGAAGTCGAAGGGTTTGGTGAAGTTTTCCGCATGCTTTCCTTCGAAGAAATCGGCACATCGACGCTGCAATCCCGCGCCATTGCCGGCATGGCGAATCGCACGCTGATTTTTGCCATGCCGGGCTCAACCAAAGCCTGCCGCACCGCGTGGGAAAATATCATTGCTCCGCAGCTGGATGCCCGTACGCGCCCATGTAACTTTATCTCTCATCTTAAGAAATAAACGATGTCACAACTCACCCATATTAACGCCGCCGGCGAGGCGCACATGGTAGACGTTTCTGCCAAGGCCGAGACGGTACGCGAAGCCCGGGCTGAAGCCTATGTTGAAATGCGGCCGGAGACGCTGGCGATGATCATCGACGGCAGCCACCATAAAGGCGATGTCTTCGCCACCGCCCGCATTGCCGGTATCCAGGCGGCAAAACGCACCTGGGAGCTGATCCCGCTGTGTCATCCGCTGATGCTGAGTAAAGTCGAGGTCAATTTGCAGGCCCAGCCGGAACACAACCGGGTGCGCATCGAGTCGCTGTGCCGTCTGACCGGTAAAACCGGCGTGGAGATGGAAGCGCTGACCGCTGCTTCCGTGGCGGCGCTGACGATTTACGATATGTGCAAAGCGGTGCAAAAAGATATGGTGATTGGTCCGCTGCGTCTGCTGGCGAAAAGCGGCGGCAAATCCGGGGATTTCAAGGCGGACGAGACTCATGATTAAGGTTCTGTTTTTTGCCCAGGTGCGCGAACTGGTTGGCACTGAATCCCTGACCCTTGAGGTCGATGCGCAGTCGACGGTCGAAACCGTACGGCGTCAGCTCGCCGGCCGCAGCGAACGTTGGGCGCTGGCGCTGGAAGAGGGCAAGCTGCTGGCGGCGGTAAACCAGACGCTGGCCCCCTTTGACCATCCGCTGGTGGCCGGCGACGAAGTGGCGTTCTTTCCGCCGGTTACGGGAGGTTAAATGACGCAGACTCGTATTATCGTCAGCCACGATCGTTTTTGCGTCGGCGACGAATATCCGTGGTTGGCCGAGCGCGATGAAGACGGCGCGGTGGTCACTTTTACCGGAAAAGTACGTAATCACAATCTCGGGGATAGCGTGAAGGCGCTGACCCTCGAACACTACCCGGGAATGACGGAAAAATCGCTGGCGGAAATCGTTGAGCTGGCGCGGGAACGCTGGCCGCTCGGCCGGGTGACGGTGATTCACCGCATCGGCGAAATGTGGCCAGGCGAAGAGATTGTATTCGTTGGCGTGACCAGCGCGCACCGCAGCAGCGCTTTTGCCGCCGGGGAGTTCATTATGGATTACCTGAAAACCCGCGCACCGTTCTGGAAGCGGGAAGCGACACCGGAAGGCGAACGTTGGGTGGATGCACGCGATAGCGATCGCCAGGCGGCAGAGCGCTGGTAGTGTGGTACGCTTAGTAAGAGAAAACGTGTTAATCAGGAGACAGTCATGGACAGATTCCCTCGTTCAGATTCCATTATTCAGGCACGCAGCGGCCTGCAAACCTATATGGCCCAGGTTTACGGCTGGATGACGGTCGGGCTGCTGTTGACGGCATTCATTGCCTGGTTTGCCGCCAATACGCCGGCGGTCATGATGTTCGTCTTTTCCAGCAAAATAACCTTTTTTGGTTTGATTATCGCCCAGCTGGCGCTGGTATTCGTGCTTTCCGGGATGGTGCAGCGCCTGAGCGCTGGGATGGCGACCACGCTGTTTATGCTCTATTCGGCGCTGACCGGACTGACGCTATCCAGCATCTTCCTCGTCTATACCTATTCGTCGATTGCCAGTACCTTTGTGGTCAGCGGCGGGATGTTTGGGATAATGAGCCTTTATGGCTATACCACTAAGCGCGATCTCAGCGGTTTCGGCAACATGCTGTTTATGGCCTTAATTGGTATTGTCCTGGCTTCGCTGGTCAACTTCTGGCTGAAGAGTGAAGCGCTGATGTGGGCGATTACCTATATCGGGGTGATTGTGTTCGTCGGCCTGACCGCTTATGACACGCAGAAACTGAAAAACATCGGCGAGCAGATCGATACGCGAGACACCTCCACGCTGCGTAAGTACTCCATTCTTGGCGCGCTGACGCTGTATCTGGACTTTATCAACCTGTTCCTGATGCTGCTGCGTATTTTCGGCAACCGTCGTTAACGCCTTGCTCCCCGGACTGCACCTGGCCCGGGGAGCGCCGATTATCCCCGCCATCTCACCTATCCGTCCGCCAGCTTACGCTGATTCCTTTCGCGTAATGTTTTCGCCCGACTCTCCAGCAGCAGATAGCCGACGGTGGCGATAAGCAGCGGCAAAAAGTAATACAGCGCGCGCCAGGCCAGCAGGGCGGCAATAATCGCCCCGCGGCTAATCGACTCGGCGGAAAGCATGGCGATAAAAACGGCTTCCAGCACGCCGATCCCGGCTGGAATATGCACAATGACGCCGGCAATACTGCTGACCAGCAGCACGCCCAGGACGAGGAAATAATCGACCTGCTGCGCCATCAGCAGCCAGATAATCGCGCCCATCACCATCCAGTTTGCCACCGAAAGCGCCATCTGCAGCAGAGCGAACCGCCATGAAGGCAGCACCAGCCGTTGGCCTTTAATCGTCAGATGGCGCCGACGGGCAAAGGCGCAGGCCCACAGATAAAGCGCGCTCATCGCCAGCAGTCCGCCCCCGATGAGCCGCAGCGTGTCCTGACTGATATACCAGTGCGCCGGTAGCGCCACCAGATTTGCGGTGAAAATCACGCCGCCCAGCAGAATAAACCCCAGCCAGTTGGTGGTGATGCTCAACGAGAAAATACGGGTAATGGTCCCGCCGCTCAAACCGAGGCGCGAATAGAGGCGGTAGCGCATACCGATACCGCCAACCCAGGTGCTGAGGGTCAGATTAAAGGCGTAGCAGATAAACGACACCAGCATCACCTGCCGTTTAGCCAGTTTATGTCCGCACCATGCGCGCCCCAGCAGATCGTAGCAGCCATAAATCAGGTAGCTCGCTATCGTCAGCCCCACCGCGCCGAGCAGGGCGGTGCGATCATAGTGGCGAATCACCTTCCACACCGCCGGCCAGTCCACTTTTTGCGCATAAACCACCAGCAGGGCCGTTACGGCGAGGAAGAAAATGACGGTAAAGATCTTTTTCGCCATCCGCCTGCGAGGGTGTGATTTTGCCATCAGGGTTTCACCTCCTGATTCGTCGCATCCAGCCGATCCTGAGTTTCAATTTCTGGCTGCACCGGCGGGCGGACCCGCGCCAGATGCGGCGTATGGGCAGGCAGCCAGCCTATCCACGCCGGGAAGTGACGGAGAAAGTGGAAGGCCAGCACGCTGGTACCCACATTCCACCAGCTGCGCTTTGGCAGCATCGACTTGTCCACTTGCTTACAGTCCTCGGCGATCAGTCCGTTAAGGTTGTCGCGCAAGGTCTGATTAAACTGGCGATCGTGGATAATCAGGTTAGCTTCCAGATTTAATGACAGGCTCAGCGGGTCAAGATTGCTCGATCCGACGGTGGCCCAATGGTCGTCGGCGAGAGCAACTTTGCCGTGCAGCGGTCGGCGGCGATACTCAAAAATCTGTACGCCGCCGTTGACCAGATAGCGATACAGCAGGCGGGCGCCGACTTTAACAATAGGAATATCCGGCTCGCCCTGCACGATCAGCTTAACCCGCACGCCGCGGCGGGCGGCGTTACGCATCGCATGCAGCAGCCGGTAGCCGGGGAAAAAGTAGGCGTTGGCAATGATCACTTCCCGGCGGGCGTTAGCCAGCATCTTGAGATAATGGCGTTCAATATCATCGCGATGTTCTTGATTATCCCGCCAGACAAACAGCGCCTGCGCCTCCCCGGGGTTGCGGTTGATCGCCGGCTGGTGGCGACGCCTGAGCCACCAGCGGCGCGTCTCTTCGCTGGCCGGGAGATTTTCCAGCTCAAACTGCAGGATATCCTGCACCACCGGCCCCTCCACCTGAACGGCATAATCCTGTTTTGCCTCCGGGCCATAGTCGGTCATGTGCTCGGCGGAGTAATTGATGCCCCCGACGAAGGCCGTCGTCTCATCGATCACCACAATTTTGCGGTGCATGCGGCGAAACAGATTGGTTCGCATGCCGAACAGACGCGGGCGCGGATCGTAGTAGCGAAAAATCACGCCGGCGGCACTCAGCTCATTCACGAAACGCTCACTCAGGTCGGGGGAACCGTAGCCGTCGAGCAGCACTTCGACCCGTATCCCGCGGCGTGCGGCTTTTAACAGCACGGCGTGCAGCTGCCAGCCCACGTCATCTTCAAACCAGATAAACGTTTCGAGGATCACTTTCCGCTGCGCGCGGGCGATGGCGGCAAACAGTGCCGGATAGTAGTTATCGCCGTTCTCCAGGAGCTGGATGCGGTTTCCTTCCTGCCAGCTGCATTTCATAGATGAATCTCCACGCTCAGCGGGGCATGATCAGAGAGGTGACGCCAGGGTCGAAGTGGCAACGCCGTTGGGTGGCTGGCATGCGCATTTTTCACGTAGATCCGATCAAGGCGCAGGAGCGGAAGACGCGCAGGAAAGGTTCTCGCCGGGCGGCCATGGGCGCGGGTAAAGATCTCCTCCAGCCCGGCCTGCGCCTTTAGCACCCGGTTGGCCTGCTGGCGCCAGTCGTTAAAATCGCCGGCCACCACCACCGGCTGCTGGACGGGCAGGTCGTTGACCCGCCTGGCGAGCATCGCCAGCTGGGCCGATCGCTGCCGCGCGCTCAGGCCGAGGTGCACACAAATCAGATGTAGCGCCGCGCTTTGCGGCGGAACGATTCGGCAGTAGAGCAGACCGCGCTTTTCGCTGTTGCCAACGGAGATATCGATATTTTCATTATATTCAATAGGAAAGCGAGAGAGTACGGCGTTGCCGTGATGGCCTTCCGGGTAGACTGCGTTGCGTCCATAGGCGTATTCGCTCCACAGGGTATCGGCAAGAAACTCATAATGGCTGCGGTCCGGCCAGTTTTCGATCTGCAGCGAATGAATCTCATGCGCCCCGGTGACCTCCTGCAGACAGACGATGTCGGCGCTGACGCTGCGAATGGCGTCGCGCAGTGCCGGCAACATGAAGCGTCGATTAAACGTCGTAAAGCCTTTATGGATGTTAATTGTCAGCACGTTTAACGAAAATCTGCACGTTTGCTCAGACATATTTCCCCGGTCAATGTCACTTTCCTGAATGAAATAGTGTAGTAGGTGTCACAAAAAGATGCGGTGTTCCGGAATTTTCCGTAAAGTGCGGTACTCTGAGTTACAGATAAAGATCCTTCAGGAGAGAAGCCATGAAGTGGCAACAACGTGTACGCGTCGCAACTGGCCTCAGTTGCTGGCAGATTATGTTGCATCTACTGGTCGTGGCAGTACTAGTGATGGGTTGGATGAGTGGCGCGCTGGTTCGTGTCGGATTAGGGCTGTGCGTACTGTACGGCGTCACGTTACTGTCGATGCTGTTTTTACAGCGTCACCACGAAGCACGCTGGCGCGATGTCGGTGATTTCCTTGAGGAACTCACCACCACCTGGTACTTTGGCGTAGCGGTTATCGTGCTGTGGCTGCTGTCACGCGTGCTGCATAACAATCTGCTGCTGGCCGTCGCCGGGGTGGCGATTCTGGCGGGTCCGGCAGTGGTGTCACTGCTGGCGAAAGACAAGAACCGTTACCCGAAAGCCTTCGGGTTGCAGCAAGGCGGTAACGCTGCCAATCCCCAGAAGCACAGATAGCTGTGCGAACGGGCCGACGGGGCGAGGCCCAGGACGGACCGGGTAATCAGGTCAACGCCGAGGCAGGCTGAACGATAGCAAGGATCCCCTAAAGCGTTCGGACTGCATCAAGGCGGCGACGCGACGAATCCCCGGGAGCATAGATAGCTATGTGACCGGGGTGAGTAAGGAAGCCAACGCCGAGGCAGCCTGAACGATGACGGGGATCAGGCGATCTTTCTGCGGAACATCGCATATGCCGCTGAACCCGTTGTGGCCGCTATGACCAGTAGCGGCCACAAACTTCCCCAAACAATCTCCAGACTCGCATCCTTCAAATAAATCTGCTTGGTGATGTCAGTAAAGTGACGAATCGGGTTTATCCATGTCACGTCCTGCAGCCACTGCGGCATATTCTCAACCGGCGAGACGTAGCCGGAGAGCAGGATCGCCGGCATCATAAAGACGAAAACGCCGATGAAAGCCTGCTGCTGGGTTGAGCATAAAGACGAAATCAGCAGACCAAATCCCACCAGCGACAGACCGTAAATGACCATCGTAAAGTAAAACAGCAGCAGCGAACCGGCGAAGGGGATTTGATACGCCCAGATGCCAATAGCCAGCACGATGCTCGCCTGCAGCGTGGCGACAATCAGCGCCGGGACCGCTTTGCCGACGAAAATTTGCCAGGTGGCCAGCGGCGAAACCAGCAGCTGATCGAGCGTGCCTTGCTCCCGCTCGCGGGCCACCGAGAGAGAGGTGACGATCATCACCCCGATGGTGGTGATCATCGCGATCAGCGACGGAACCACAA
Source organism: Klebsiella sp. X13 (assembly GCF_003323835.1). Taxonomy (NCBI): domain Bacteria; kingdom Pseudomonadati; phylum Pseudomonadota; class Gammaproteobacteria; order Enterobacterales; family Enterobacteriaceae; genus Klebsiella; species Klebsiella sp. X13. The sequence goes on along the minus strand of NZ_CP030874.1, from coordinate 3,691,837 downwards.
ACCATTTGTAATCGAGATTCGGGTTATACCAGTTGCGCACGATCAGCTCGCTGTTGTTCGGCTTCGCTTTCCCTTCCAGCAGCTCCTGCTGATAGTTTTTGACGATCTGCTGGAGGTAGTTGGCGGCGATTTGCGCGCTGTTCGAGTTGCGTCCGTCCAGTAAGAGCTGGAGCGGCGCGGGCTGGTTGGTGTCGAGATTGCGCGAGAAGTCCGCCGGGAAGCGGATCAGCAACAGCGCTTTTTGTTCATCAATCGTCGGGCGGATCTCCTGCGGGCTCTTGAGGAGCATCACATGAGTGAAGGCCTTAGCCCGGGCGAAACGCTGAGTCAGTTCTACCGCGTGATGGCCATTGTCTTCGTTGTAGATGGCGATGGTCGCGTTGGTCACTTCCAGCGTTGCGGCGAAGGGAAACAGCAGCACCTGAATCAGAACCGGCATAATCAAAATGGCGCGCGTTTGCGGTTCGCGCAGCAGCGATTGCAGCTCTTTACGAATCAAGGTCCATAAGCGATGAAACATAGTACTTTCCTCATGTCAGGTGGCGCGGCGCTTACCCGACCAACAGGGTCCGCAGGCGCGGTAAGCATAGCGCCACCGGGCAAAATACGAGCGCCAGGCTTAATCCAACCGACGTTTGGTTTTCAGCCAGGTCAGGCCGATAAACATCACCGCCGAGGCAATTAAAAACAGCGTGTTCACCAGCAGTACCACCGGAATATTACCGGCGAGAAACAGGCTTTGCAGCGTGCTGACGAAATAGCGCGCCGGGATGACGTAGGTCACCGCGCGGATCACCGCCGGCATACTGTCGATCTGGAAAATAAACCCGGAGAGCATAATGGAGGGCAGAAAGGCGGCGTTCAGAGCGACCTGCGCGGCGTTAAACTGATTGCGGGTGATGGTCGAAATGAGCAGCCCCATCCCGAGGGTGCTGAGCAAAAACAGGCTGGTTATCAAGAACAGAACCACCAGCGAACCGCGAAACGGCACGCCGAGGATGAACACCGCCACCAGCATGCACAGCAGCATCGCCAGCATGCCGAGGAAATAGTAGGGAATCAGCTTACACAGCAGCAGCTCCGCACGGGTGATTTCCGTCGACAGCAGCGCCTCCATGGTCCCGCGCTCCCATTCGCGGGCCACCACCAGCGAGGTCAGAATCGCGCCGACCACCGTCATAATGATGGTAATGGCGCCGGGAATAATAAAGTGCTGGCTGATGGCCGCGGGGTTAAACCAGTAGCGCATCTGTACATCAATCAGCGGTTCGAAGGTTTCCCCGCGATCTTCCGCGCGCTGCTGCTGCCAGATTTGCCAGATGCCCTCTACGTAGCCCTGGGCAAAGTTGGCGGTATTGGGTTCGCTACCGTCGGTAATCAGCTGGATGGGAGCATCATCGCCGGGGCGCGCCATCTTCTGGTCGAAATCCACCGGGATGACCACCAGCCCACGAATGCGCCCGGCCTGCATCATCTCAATCAGCTGCTGGCGATTGTCGCTGACGGTGGCGTCAATATAGGGTGAGCCGGTCATGGCGTGGACGAAATCCAGCGCCTCTTCGCTTTGTTGCTCCAGCAGTACGCCGACTTTGAGCTTGCTGGAGTCGAGATTGATCCCGTAGCCGAAGATAAACAGCAGCAGCAGCGGAATGACCACCGCAATCAGCCAGCTGCTGGGGTCGCGGACGATCTGCCGCGTCTCTTTGACGCACAGGGCGCGCACGCGACGCCATGAGAGAATTTTAGCGCTCACCGGCATTCTCCTTATCCCAGTCGTGAATCAGGGTGATAAAGGCCTGCTCCATCGTCGGATCGGGCTGTTGATCATTTGCCGCCAGCGCTTTGAGCGCATCCGGCGTGCCGCTGGCGATCAGCTTGCCGTGATACACCAGACCAATACGATCGCAATATTCCGCCTCATCCATAAAGTGGGTCGTCACCATCACCGTCACCCCTTTATCCACCATGCTATTAATATGCAGCCAGAACTCGCGGCGGGTAATCGGGTCGACGCCGGATGTCGGCTCATCGAGAAACAGAATATCGGGTTCATGCATCAGCGAGCAGGCCAGCGCCAGACGCTGCTTGTACCCCAGCGGCAGCTCATCGGCCGCATGGCTGGCGATGCCTTTCAGACCAAAAGCATCGCTCATCCGGGCGATTTTCTCGTTCTGGACCCGACCACGCAGGCCATAAACGCCCGAGAAGAAGCGCAGGTTTTGTTCAACGGTCAGGTTGCCGTACAGCGAAAACTTCTGCGCCATGTAGCCGAGATGCTGGCGTGCTTTCCCGGAACTGACTTTCAGGTCCATTCCCAGAACCAGCGCCTTGCCGGAGGTCGGCACCAGCAGGCCGCACATCATTTTAAAGGTGGTGGATTTACCGGCGCCGTTGGGGCCAAGCAGGCCGAAAATTTCCCCGCGTTTGACGCGGAAATCTACGTGGTCGGTGGCGGCGAAGTCGCCGAATTTTTTGGTCAGACTCTGCGCTTCAATCACCGTCTCGTCGGCCGTGCCCTCTACGCGGTGGATAATTTCGCCCAGCGGCGATTCCGCGGTCGCGGCGCCGCCCAGCAGATCGATGAATGCATCTTCAAAGCGCGGTGCGGTTTCGGCAATCTCCAGCGTCGGCATGTTAGCGCTGCGCTGCACCTCCGCAATGGTGGCCTCTTTTTTCAGGATCAGGCGTACCGATTTCCCCTGAATGACGCCATCGCTGATCTGCGGCAGCTTCAGCGCTCGTTGCAGGAGGCGACGGTTATTTTCCTCGCGGCTGGAGACGAGGAAACTGCGGCCGGCCATGGTTTGGGTCAACGCTTTCGGCTCGCCCTGATAAAGCAGCTGGCCTTCATTCATCAGCAGGACGTCGCGGCACTGTTCGGCTTCATCAAGGTAGGAGGTGCTCCAGAGGATCAGCATCCCGTCGCCGGCCAGTTCGTGCACCATTTGCCACAGTTCACGGCGGGATATAGGGTCAACCCCGACCCCCGGCTCATCGAGCAGCAGGACTTTTGGCTCGCCCACCAGGGTGCAGGCGAGGCCCAGTTTCTGCTTCATCCCACCGGAAAGTTTCCCCGCCAGGCGTTCGGTAAAGGGGCCGAGGGAGGTAAATTCCAGCAGACGAGCGAAGGTTTTCCTGCGCGTCTCGCCGGTAACGCTGCGCAGGTCGGCATACAGCGTAAGGTTTTCCATGACCGTCAGGTCTTCGTACAGGCCGAATTTTTGCGGCATATAGCCGAGCACCGCGTGCAGCGCGCTATCGTCGGTAATCGGGTCGAAACCGATCACCCTGGCGGTGCCGTCATCGGCCTTCAGTAGCCCGGCGAGCATGCGCATCAAGGTGGTTTTCCCGGCGCCGTCAGGGCCGACCAGACCGGTGACATAGCCGGCGCGGATGGTGCAGTTGAGCGGCGCAACGGCGGGCCGATCCATGCCGGCGAAGCGGCGGGTGAGCCCGTTGAGCGTGATAACGTCCTCACTCATGTCCGTTCCCGCTGCTGAAGGTGACGGTTACCGGCATCCCCTGGCGCAGCGAATCATCCGCATCGGTGACGACAATACGCAGGCGATAGACGAGGTCAGTCCGTAAATCTGGCGTCTCTACGGTCTTCGGCGTGAATTCGGCGCTCGGCGACACAAAGCCAATCTTGCCGTGCCAGGGTTGATTCGGGCGACTATCGGTATAGAGCAGCACTTCGCGTCCGGGTACCGCCTGGCCGAGATTTTTTTCATCAATGTAGGCACGGACCCATACCGGGTGAGTCAGCGACAGCGTCATAACCGTGCCGCCGGCGCTGAGCATGCTGCCCGGTTCGACGGCGCGGGTCATCAGCGTGCCGTCGGACGGGGCGATCAGCGTGGTATCGTGCAGGTCGAGTTTAGCCTGCGCCAGGGCCGCCTGCGCCTGTTCAAGGCTGGCTTTGGCCTGGGCGATTTCCTGCGGGCGGTTGCCGGCGCGATACTGGCGCAACTTGTCCTGCGCGGACTTCAGCGTCGCCTGAGCCTGGTCGCGGGAGGAGCGCGCGTTTTCCAAATCGTTAACCGAGATGGCGCTGTTCTGACGCAGCCCCAGCTGACGCTGGTAAAAGTTCTGCGCGTAATCGTACGCGGCCTGCGCCTGTTTGACGGCGGCGGCGGCCTGGGCTATCTCTTCCGCCCGGTAGCCGGCCATCATCAGGTCATACTGCGCCTGAGCCGTGGAGACATTCGCCTGGGCCTGTTGTAAGGCGTTCTCATACGGGGCGCGATCCAGCTGGCCTAGTATTTGCCCGGCCTGAATCTTATCGCCCTCATCAACGTTCAGTGAGGCCAGTCGTCCGCCGACGCGGAAGCTCATGTTCACGGTGCGAATATCGACGTTGCCATACAGGGTCAGCTCCCTTTGCTGGCTGCTTTGATACCACCACCAGCCGCCGCCGAATGCGGCAATCAGCAGCAGTATGAACAGAACGATGATGACGGGTTTTTTCATGATCCCAGGCTCCTTTGCGATAACCCTTGCAGAACGAAATCAATATGGCAGGCGATAACCTGATAAATTTGCTCAGTTTTTTCTTCGTCGAACTGCGTCCATCCGGTGCGCAGCAAAATGGTTTCCCGCCCAAGGCGGAAGGCGAGAATCTCTCCCAGCAGCGCGTGGGTGTGCAGAATCATTGCCGTGTCATCGGCATCAAGGCCGGTAAATGCGGCGATCAAACGGGTCAGGTAGCGATGGAGCGGCGCAATTACCTGACCGTGGATGAGCTGGTAGGCCGGGGTAGGGGAAAGCTGCTCGCGGGAGATGAATTTGCTCAAATTGACCGTGTCATCCTGGGTCAGCAGCAAAATCATATTCTGACAGGCGCGCAGAATCAGTACCCGAATCGCCGCCTTATCCGGCGAAGGTGTCGCCAGCAGCGTTTCCGCCGCTTCGGCATGCGGACGAAAATTATGGCTGATAAAATCGGCAATCCACTGGGCGCAGGCGAGATAGAGATCGTCCTTGGAACCAAAATAGTAGGGGATCGCCGCGATATTTTGCCCGGCCTGCGCGGCAATATCGCGGGTGGTTGCGTGCAGGCCGTATTCGCCGAACTGGGCGATGGCTGCGGCAATGAGCTGGCTTTTGGCTTGTTCGCCTTTGGTTGTCACAGGAGTCGTCGTCATCGCGCTATAAAAAAATTAATCAATCGATTGATTAAGAGTATGACCAATTCGCGTCACTGTCCAGAATAGTGGATACTCTCTTTTGCGTATTTCGCATCACTCTTTGCAAGCGGCGGGTGACGAGGATTATCCGCCGCAGCGGCCCCGAGGGGATATTTATGCGCTGCGTCACAAAACCTGCTAGACTGCGCCCCTTTATGGCATTGTGGTTTTTGCCATCTCTATTCGCAATAATCTCCCCGAAAACTACGCCTGTTACGGGCCGGGGTGGTTTGGAGTTGTTATGTCTTTTGATTCCCTTGGCCTGAACCCTGATATCCTGCGCGCTGTCGCCGAGCAGGGTTACCTTGAGCCAACCCCAATTCAGCAGCAGGCTATCCCTGCGGTGTTGCAGGGACGCGATCTGATGGCCAGCGCCCAGACCGGCACCGGCAAAACGGCGGGCTTTACCCTGCCGCTCCTGCAGCATCTGATTCAGAAAGAGCCGCATGCTAAAGGCCGTCGCCCGGTGCGCGCGCTGATCCTCACGCCAACGCGTGAACTGGCGGCACAGATCGGTGAAAACGTTCGCGATTACAGCAAATACCTGAATATTCGCTCGCTGGTGGTTTTTGGCGGGGTGAGTATTAACCCGCAGATGATGAAGCTGCGCAGCGGCGTCGATGTTCTGGTGGCCACCCCTGGGCGCCTGCTGGATCTTGAACATCAGAATGCCGTCAGCCTGGACAAGGTTGAAATCCTGGTGCTTGATGAAGCCGACCGTATGCTGGATATGGGCTTTATTCATGATATTCGCCGCGTGCTGGCGAAGCTCCCGGCGAAACGCCAGAACCTGCTGTTCTCCGCGACCTTCTCGGACGACATCAAGGCGCTGGCGGAAAAGCTGCTGCATAACCCGCTGGAAATCGAAGTGGCTCGCCGTAATACCGCTTCCGAGCAGGTGACGCAGCACGTCCATTTCGTTGATAAGAAACGTAAGCGGGAACTGCTGTCGCAGATGATCGGTGAAGGTAACTGGCAGCAGGTGCTGGTCTTTACCCGCACCAAACATGGCGCCAACCACCTGGCCGAGCAGCTGAATAAAGACGGCATCCGCAGCGCCGCTATTCATGGCAACAAGAGCCAGGGGGCGCGTACCCGGGCATTAGCCGACTTCAAATCCGGTGGTATTCGCGTGCTGGTGGCGACGGATATCGCGGCGCGTGGGCTGGATATCGAAGAGCTGCCGCACGTCGTCAACTACGAGCTGCCTAACGTGCCGGAAGATTACGTTCACCGTATCGGCCGTACCGGTCGCGCAGCCGCCACCGGTGAAGCGCTGTCGCTGGTCTGCGTGGACGAGCATAAACTGCTGCATGATATCGAACGCCTGCTGAAAAAAGAGATTCCCCGCATCGCTATTGATGGCTATGCGCCGGATCCGTCTATCAGAGCGGAGCCGATTCAAAACGGTCGCCAGCAGCGTAGCGGTGGCGGCGGTCGCGGCCAGAGCCAGGGTCGCAGCGGTCAGGGACAAGGACGTAACGCCCAGGGGCAGGGTCGCAGCCAGCAGTCTGCGCCGCGGCGTAACGATGGCGAAGCGCCGAAAGCCGGGGCAAAACCTTCACGTCGTATCGGCGAGGCGAAACCGGCCGGCGAGCAACAGCGCCGTCGTCGCCCGCGTAAACCAGCGGCAGCTGAGTAACCGTCTCCCGCCAGATCGTCGCTATCCGGGCAACAGGTTTTGCCCGGATGACGCAACGACACCCGGAAGCAGCGCGCATGCTGTCTCCGGGTTCTTCCCTCGCGTGCCCTGTGATTCCCGGTCGGTGCATTGACAAATCCCGAGCATCATTCCACATTGCTCAGAAAGAAATTCCTCCTGCCAGGTAAAAAGTGTCACAATAGTGGCTGTTTATACAGTATTCAGGTTTTCTCATGGCTTTGACCGCTGCGCTAAAAGCGCAAATCGCCGCCTGGTATAAGGCGCTTCAGGAACAGATCCCGGATTTTATTCCCCGTCCGCCACAGCGGCAGATGATTGCCGACGTGGCAAAAACGCTGGCCGGGGAAGAAGGCCGACACCTGGCCATTGAGGCACCCACCGGCGTCGGCAAGACGCTGTCATATCTGATTCCCGGCATCGCTATCGCCCGTGAGCAGCAGAAAACCCTGGTGGTGAGTACCGCCAACGTTGCGCTACAGGATCAGATCTACAGCAAAGATCTGCCGCTGCTGCGCAAAATTATTCCCGACCTGCGTTTTACCGCCGCGTTTGGTCGCGGACGTTACGTTTGCCCACGCAATCTTACGGCGCTGGCCAGCACCGAACCGACGCAGCAGGACCTGCTGGCGTTTCTCGATGACGATCTCACGCCGAATAATCAGGCTGAACAGAAGCTGTGTGCGACGCTGAAAACCGATCTCGACAGCTACCGCTGGGACGGTCTGCGCGATCACACCGACAAACCTGTCGATGATGCGCTATGGAGTCGCCTGAGCACCGACAAAGCCAGCTGCCTCAACCGCAACTGCCACTACTATCGCGAATGTCCGTTCTTCGTTGCCCGGCGAGAAATTCAGGAGGCGGAAGTGGTGGTGGCGAACCATGCGCTGGTGATGGCGGCGATGGAGAGCGAAGCCGTGTTGCCGGAGCCGAAAAACCTGCTGCTGGTGCTCGATGAAGGCCATCATCTGCCGGACGTAGCTCGCGATGCGCTGGAAATGAGCGCGGAAATGACCGCCCCCTGGTACCGGCTACAGCTGGATCTGTTCAGTAAGCTGGTGGCGACCTGTATGGAGCAGTTTCGGCCGAAAACCACGCCGCCGCTGGCCAATCCCGAGCGCCTGACCGGCCACTGTGAGGAGCTGTATGAGCTGATCGCCTCGCTGAACGCTATCCTTAATCTCTATATGCCGGCCGGGCAGGAAGCCGAGCACCGTTTCCCGATGGGCGAGTTGCCGCAGGAGGTGATGGATATCTGCCAGCGTCTGGCGAAACTGACCGAGATGCTGCGCGGGCTGGCGGAACTCTTTCTTAACGACCTCGGGGAAAAAACCGGTAGCCACGACGTGGTGCGCCTGCATCGGGTTCTGCTGCAAATGAACCGTGCGCTGGGGATGTTTGAAAGCCAGAGCAAGCTGTGGCGGCTGGCGTCGCTGGCGCAGTCATCCGGCGCGCCGGTCACCAAATGGGTGACGCGCGATATGCGCGACGGTCAAACGCATATCTGGTTTCACTGCGTCGGCATTCGCGTCAGCGACCAGCTGGAAAGGCTGCTGTGGCGCAGCGTACCGCATATTGTTGTCACCTCCGCTACTCTGCGCTCATTGAACAGCTTTTCACGCCTGCAGGAGATGAGCGGGTTGAAAGAAAAGGCCGGCGACCGTTTTGTGGCGCTGGATTCCCCTTTTAACCATGTTGAGCAGGGCAAAATCGTTATTCCGCAGATGCGCTATGAACCGCTGATCGATAACGAAGAGCAGCATATTGCTGAAATGGCAGCTTATTTCCGCGAGCAGGTTGAAAGTAAAAAGCATCTCGGGATGCTGGTGCTGTTCGCCAGCGGGCGGGCGATGCAGCGTTTCCTGGAACATGTCCCCGATCTGCGCCTGCTCTTGCTGGTACAGGGCGATAAGCCGCGCTACCGGCTGGTGGAACTGCACCGCAAGCGCGTCGAAGGGGGGGAGCGTAGCGTGCTGGTGGGGCTACAGTCCTTTGCCGAAGGGCTGGATCTCAAAGGTGAGCTGCTCAGCCAGGTACATATTCATAAGATTGCCTTCCCACCCATAGACAGTCCGGTGGTGATTACCGAAGGCGAATGGCTGAAGAGCCTGAACCGCTATCCGTTTGAAGTGCAGAGTCTGCCAAGCGCCTCCTTTAACCTGATTCAGCAGGTCGGACGCCTGATTCGCAGCCACAGCTGCTGGGGCGAGGTGGTGATTTATGATAAGCGTTTGTTGACCAAAAATTATGGTAAGCGTCTACTGAACGCATTGCCCGTTTTTCCGATAGAACAGCCTGCCGTTCCAGAGGTTATCGTCAAAATAAAAGCAAAACAGACGCGTCGCAAACGGCGTTAACGGTGTAATGTCGACGATGTGAGCAGCTAACAGGAGTCTTCGATGGACTACAGCAAGATCATTAAAGAAGTCGGGCGCGGGAAAAATCACGCGCGTGACCTGGATGTGGATACTGCCCGCGCGCTTTACTCGCGGATGCTTGACGGCGAGGTGGCAGAGCTGGAGCTGGGCGGGATTTTAATTGCCCTGCGTATTAAAGGTGAAGGTGAAGCGGAAATGAAAGGCTTCTATGAAGCCATGCAGCAGAAGACCCTGCGTCTGACGCCGCCTGTCGCCAGGCCAATGCCGATTGTGATCCCTAGCTATAATGGCGCGCGCAAGCAGGCTAATTTGACTCCTCTGCTGGCCGTTTTGCTGCATAAGCTCGGCTTTCCGGTGGTGGTGCATGGCGTCAGCCACGATCCGACCCGGGTGCTGACGGAAACGATTTTTGAGCTGATGGGGATCCCCGCCACCCGACATGCGGGCCAGGCTCAGGCGCGACTCGACGGCCACGAGCCGGTGTACATACCGGTTGGCGTACTCTGCCCGCCACTGGAGAAACAGCTTGCCCTGCGCTGGCGTATGGGCGTACGCAACAGCGCACATACGCTGGCAAAGCTGGCGACGCCATTTGCTGAAGATGCGGCGCTACGTTTATCGAGCGTTTCTCACCCCGAATATGTGGGCAAGGTTGCGAAATTCTTTGTTGAGATCGGCGGACGGGCGCTGTTAATGCACGGGACGGAAGGTGAAGTGTATGCCAATCCACAGCGATGCCCGCAAATTAGCCTGATTGATGCTTCAGGGACGCGGGTTGTGCATGAACGCCAGAGCGAGCTGCCGGAGGAGGGGGCTGTACTGCCGGAGTCAAAAGATCCTCAGGTCACCGCTCGCTGGATTGAGCGCTGCGTAGTGGGAAGTGAGCCGCTGCCGACCTCATTGAGAATTCAGCTGGCCTGCTGCCTGGTGGCAGCCGGCGAGGTTGCGACCCTCGAGCAGGGACTGAGCCGGGTGGCGGAACAGTGGTAGCCGCCGGTTTCCCCTGAAAAAAGCTCACGTCAGAAAGCAACGCATAAAAAAAAGCCCGTCCGGTGGCACGGACGGGCAAAACAAGGGTATTAAAGGGTCGTTCAGGGTTAATACAGGTCGGGCAGCGATTATTTATAGATAACCGCGGTACCGCTAATTTTGTTGTTGGTGTTAGCGGAGGTGATGCTGTAACCAGTCGCGCCAGCGGCTTCCGCTTTTTCAGCCAGTTTGGCTTCCAGACCATCCAGAGTCGTTGCGCCTTCAGCAGACACTACGCCAATTTTGTTCATGCTTTCAGCCTGAGACGGGCTAACCGGCTGAGCGGCAAAAGCGCCAAAGGACAGAGTAGTAAGGGCAATAGCAGCGGCAGCATATTTAATGGTTTTCATAGTTAATCTCTCGCAGGTTATTTTGTTAAGAGGACGATGTTCCGTCGATGTGATAAGTATCACGCTTTTTTGCGAGAGATAAAATCGAAGGAAATTAACAGTCTTCATCGATTTTTTTGAATGATTATTAATTTATTGAATATTAATAAATTATTTCGTGGCGGGATGGCCGGAGAGACGCCGGCGGGATGAAGAACGCATTGAGGGCACATTTTGCCACTTTTTTAGCCAAAAAACGTGCGCGAAAAGATAATGCTTTCTGCGGTAATGAACGGTAAAGGAAGGTCAGCGTAGCTGGCTGTCCTTGGAGCCACGGCGATTATATCCTGAAAATGTATTGTTATGTAAATCTTTCTCCTGCTGGCACTTCACGCAGTATCTGACCCCCGGGATCGCCTTCCTCCGGGCCTCGGGAATCGGCTCTCCGCATTCATCACAAAATTTGTGGCTCTCTCCGCTGGGTAAAGCGTTTCTTGCCCGTGCGACCGCATCATCAACGGTGCTGTCGATCTGATCCTGAACTGCGCCATCATTTGCCCAACCTGATGCCATGATGCACCTCCTCACTGTTGTTACTGTCATTATATACCCTGACTTATTCGCGTTGCAGAAAGGCGACGACGCCGGCCCCCCGGGCGCTTACTCCGGTAAGTGGCTGGGGGGAGCGGCCAATCTGTGCGCAACAGATTTGAACGCTGCGCGGCGGCGGCCCGTATGGGTGAGGCCTCATTGGGAGTCGAGTAGCCAAGCCAACGTGCAGGCAACTTGAGTATGACGGGTAGCGTGAAGATGGGGGCAAAAATGCGTCAGGCAAGGGCTCAGATTTCCGACCACTCCCGTAGCAGGTTATGGTACAGATTAAGCAGCGATAGCACCTCGTCACTCTCGCCGTGGCGGCTCTTCAGAGTCTGAATATTCCGATCCAGCTCGAACAGCATGCTGCGGCGTTTATCATCGCGGATCATCGACTGGATCCACAGAAAAGAAGCCACGCGCACGCCCTGGGTCACCGGCATCACGCAGTGCAGGCTGCTTGACGGGTAGAGCACCAGGTCGCCCGCCGGCAGCTTGACCGTATGCTGACCATAGGTGTCGTTTACCACCAGCTCACCGCCGTCATAACTCTCCGGCGCGCTGAGGAACAGGGTGGCGGAAAGATCGGTACGCATCCAGCCGCCCTGAGCCTGACTGCGCACCGCGCCGTCAACGTGAAAACCGTAGGTTTCACTCTGCTGATAGCGGTTAAACAGCGGGCTGGAGAGAGTTTTGGGCAGGGCGGCGGCGAAGAACAGCGAACTGCGGTTGAGCGCCGCGAGGACCCGGTTCTGCAGTTCGCCGTACAGCGGGCTGCGGGTATCGACCTGCTGATTTTTTTTCACCAGCGCGCCCTGATCGCCGGTCGTGGCTCGCCCGTCAACCCAGTCGGCCTGCTGCAGCTGCGCGCGAAAATCATCAACTTCCTGTGGGCTGAGAACGGCGGGGATATGGTACATCATCGTTGTTTCTCCTCAAGAAACGGGGCGTCGCCGCCCCGTCGTGGATTAGAAATGCACGTTGGCGGTCAGCAGGAAAGTACGCGGTTCGCCTGGATGATAACGGTAGCCGCTCTTGTTGATTGAGGCGACGTAATGGGTATCGAACAGGTTATAGACGTTCAGCTGTAGATCGACGTTACGGTTGATACGATAGCCCACTTTCGCATCAGCCACCCAGTAGCCTTCGGTGTAGGACGGCGTACCGACGGCGCCGTCGCTGCCGCGGTGCATGCTGCCGATATAGCGAGCGCCTGCGCCAAGGGCGATGGCATCGGTTGCCTGGTACTGGCTCCAGAGGGTAAAGGCGTGCTCCGGCGTGTACGGCAGCGCGCTGGTGCCGTCCTGGGCGATGTTGTTGCCTTCACGAACGCTGGCGTGCTGCTGGGTATATCCGCCGATAACCTGCCACTCCGGGGTGATATTCCCGGCCAACGACAGCTCATAACCTTCAACGCGTTTTTTACCGTACTGCGAATAGGTGCCGTCGTCGTTTTGCTCGACTTCGTTCTCAATATCGGTACGGAAAAGCGCTGCCGTCAGCAGCAGACGTTTATCCATCAGCTCCCACTTGGTACCGACTTCGCTGGTTTTCGCTTTCTGCGGTTTAAAATCGGTACGGTTGGCGCTGTTCCCGGTGCCGCTCTGGGCCAGGGCAAAGTTATTGCCGCCCGGAGGCTGCTGGGAGATCGCATAGTTGACGTAAATGTTGCCGCTGTCGGTCAGGTGGTACAGCGCACCGGCTTTCCAGTTCACCAGATTGCCGCTGGTGGAGGTATCAACCGTGGTGACCGGGCTGTTTTTCGCCACGCCGGCCGGACAGGCAACCGCACCGCGGCCGGTGCCGCCGCACAGGCTGGCGCTGTCATATTTGGTCTGGTAGTTATCCAGACGGATGCCGCCGTTCAGCTCGAAATCACGGGTAATCTGCAGGGTATCGAAGGCATAAACGCCGAAGGTATCCGTCTGCCCGTTGGCGTTGGCGCCGCTGCGGTCCAGACCGCCAATAGAGATGTTGCTATTGGGATGGTAAATATTGACCGCCGGAGGCGTAATGGGATAAACGCCGTAGTTGGTCTGTGTTTCCCGGGTCAGCTCGAAACCGGCGCTGATATCATGCCCGATCGAACCGGTATAGAACTTTGAGGTCAGGTTGGTCTGGTTGGTCAAAATTTTATTGCTGACGTCTTTGGTGTTCGCCAGACGCGACCAGGTCCAGGTGCCGACATCGTTCGGATCCGGCTGGGTGATGTTGGTCGCGCCGCCCATGACTGCAGTTAGCAGATAATCCTGTTTTACGCGCGACCAGCGGGTGGTGTTGCGAATGGTGGTGTTATCGCTCAGGTCATGCTCGAAGCGCATGGTCACCGTATCGGTGGTGGAGTCGTCGTAGTCGGAATCCGTCCCGTAGAAGTTGCTGGTAGCCACCCTACCCGAGTGATTGAGCGCCGCGGTGCCTGGGGTTGGCGCGGAGTACCCCGGCAGACCGATGGTCGGAATACCGCCGTCCGGCGTGTTGTGCTGGGTGACATGCAGATAATTCAGGTACAGACGGTTCTCAGTGCCGAGACCAAACGCGGCCGATGGCGCGATGCCGTAACGTTCATTTTTGACCTTATCGCGGCCGGCATCATGGGTTTTTTCGCCCATCAGGTTCAGCCGTACGGCGCTGGTTTCGCCGATGGCTTCATTGATATCGAGCGTACCGCGACGGAACCAGGCGCTGCCGGCACTGACGGAGGCATCGATACCGGAATCCAGACGCGGCTGTTTGCTGATCATGTTGATTGAGCCGGTCGGAGCGCTACGACCGTAGTCAGAGCCAGACGGGCCTTTAATCACTTCCACTTGTTCGGTGTTAAAGGTATCGCGGGTCACGCTACCGATATCGCGGACACCATCGACATAGATGCTGTTAGAGGTATCGGCTCCGCGCATATAAATGGTGTCGCCGGTCGACGAGCTGCCGTTTTCACCGGCGTAGAAGGCTCCGACGCCGGGAACGTTCTTCAGCGCATCGGTCAGGTTAGTCACGCCCTGATCTTTCATCACCTGCTCGGAGACCACGGTGACCGTACGGGTGGTATCGGCAATCGGGCGGGAAAATTTGGGGTCGGCGGATTGCGTCGGGGCATACAGAGAGGGAGCCTGCGCTTCCACCACCAGCGTTTCACCGCCATTTTTTTCGGTGTTGTCTGCGGCCAGAGCCAGGCCTGTCGGCGACAGACTCAGACACATGCCGGTAAAGATCGTCAGCGAGCTAAAACTGCTGAACGGTAAGTTTTGTTTTTTGTCCATTTCAATAAGCAACTTATAGTTTTAATTAAAGCCATCACAACCGCAGGCACAGCGATGCCGGCCCCGACCGCTGCAGGTGATTTGTTAAAATAGCAATGCGTTTGATAATGATTTTGATAACTATTATCAAATGACGGCGAATTTTTATCACTCGTTGATAAAAAAATAAATACATTTCTTTACGTGAACTGCATTTTTTCTACATAAACGGCAGCGGTCGGGCCACGCGAGGCGGGACCGCGATGGGTTCAGACCCGTTCAGGCCGGCGGATTATTTATAGATAATGGCGGTACCGGACATTTTATTCGCGCTGCTGGCGGAGTTGATTCGCCAGGCGATTGCCCCTTTTTGATGGGCTTTTTCCGCCAGTTTCGCCTGCAGATCATCCAGATTGCTGGCGCCGGAGGCAGAAACGGTGCCTGCAGGGCGTAGCGGACCGCTCTCGGCGGTAGGCGGAGGAGGTGAGATCCCGGCCTGGGCAATAAAAGAGGTGAGGACAATCGCGATTGCGGTGAGTAACAGCAGATTTCTTTTCATGAGCATATCCTCATTAACTGCATGGGACATACTATAAGTTTAGGCCTTTACGGCAGGATAGACAGGGTAAAAAATTGAAGACAAACAACATCTTTTTTGCATAAACGGCGGCCCGACCGGGCGCGCGCCGTGGGTCGGGCGGAAGAACAAACGGCTTAACGGGCGTCCGGGCGGATCAGGTCGAAACGCAGATTTTCATCGATAGTGTAATAGGCGCTCGGCCCGCCGGCACGGAGAATCGGCCTGGCCTTAGCGGTCTGATAGACGCCATTTTCCAGTAACGACTCATCGATATGTACCGCGACGACTTCGCCGAGCACCAGCCAGCTATCGACAGGCTCACCATCGGCACGGGTCAGGCGAATACATTGGGAGAGCCGACACTCGAAGTTCACCGGGCTTTCCGCGACCCGAGGGGCCGCAACGAGACGGCTGGCGGCGGGAGTCAGCCCGGCACGGGCAAATTCATCTTCGTTGCGGGGAATGCTGGCGGAGGTTTCGTTCATCGCTTCAGCCAGAGGGCGGGTGGCCAGATTCCAGACAAACTCTTTGGTTTCGACAATATTCTGTACACTGTCTTTCCAGCCGCTGCTGGCAAAACCGATAATCGGGGGCCGATAGTTAAAACAGTTAAAGAAGCTGTAGGGGGCAAGATTGCGATGGCCTGCGGCGTCCAGAGAGGCGATCCAGCCGATAGGGCGTGGGCCGATAATCGCGTTAAGCGGGTCGTGCGGCAGGCCATGTCCCTGTGAAGGTTGATAGAAATACATAGAGCACCCGTAACCGAATAAGAGATATCCAGACTCCCTTATTTACCGCGCCGCCGTCAACGGGTATCTTACGCGGCTGTTCAAAGGAGATTGCCATGAAAGCCCAGAAACCGGGGTTACACCCGCGTAACCGTCATCATCAACGTTATGATTTGCCCGCGCTATGCCAGGCTCACCCTGAGCTGCAAGGCTTTATCACCCTTAATCCGGTGGGCGAGCAGACCATCGATTTTGCTAACCCGCTGGCGGTGAAGGCGCTGAATAAGGCGCTGCTGGCGCATTTTTACGCGGTGAAACACTGGGATATTCCAGACGGCTTCTTATGCCCGCCGGTACCGGGAAGAGCGGATTATATTCACCACCTGGCCGACCTGCTGGCGCTGGATACCGGCACCATTCCTGAAAATGCCAGCATCCTCGATGTCGGCACCGGGGCAAACTTAATCTATCCGCTGATTGGTGCGCATGAGTACGGCTGGCGTTTTACCGGCAGCGAAATTAGCGCGGAAGCGATCGCCAGCGCGCAGGCGATTATCAATGCTAACCCGGGACTCAGTCGCCAGATTCGTCTGCGTCGACAGAAAGAGAGCGGGGCTATCTTTAGCGGCATTATTCATAAAAATGAGTGTTTTGATGCGACGTTGTGCAATCCGCCGTTCCACGATTCTGCTGCCAGCGCGCAGGCAGGCGGCGAGCGTAAGCGTCGCAATCTGGGGCTGGGGGCGGACAGCGTGATGAACTTCGGCGGCCAACAGCAGGAGCTGTGGTGCGAAGGCGGTGAAGTGGCGTTCATTACGCAGATGATCCGCGAAAGCCAGCAGTTTAGTCGCCAGGTGAAATGGTTCACCTCGCTGGTGTCGCGCGGCGATAATCTGCCGCCGCTTTACCGTGCGCTGACCGAAGCCGGCGCGGTGAAGGTGGTGAAAAAAGAGATGGCTCAGGGGCAGAAGCAGAGTCGTTTTATCGCCTGGACCTTCATGGATGAGGCTAAACGCCGCCGTCCGCTGGCACGTTAAGGATGATGCCTCCGGGCGGCCAGGTTCGCCCGGAATGTGCTCTGCTCCGTGGCTAGAGCGTCGGCTCTGCGGGCGCCGCAGGTGGCGCGGAGATGGGCGCAGGTGCCGGCAGAACCTGGTAGGTTTGCACAGGCGCCCGGACTCCGGCGAGATCGAAATGTTTCTTCACCTGCGTATCGAGCGCAAAGCGTACCGTCCACTGCTTCAGCGGCAGAGTGGTGAAGGTGACCCGCAGGGTAAATGCCGTATTGCTCAGGCCGACAAGCCCGGCAAATGACGGCTCGCCAATCACCAGCCCGCGAATCTCCTCCTGATCCATCACGTCGGCAACCGCGTTTTTCAGCGCCTGGCCGGCTTTATCCAGATCTTCCTGTCTGTCGACATCGTAGTTGGCAACCACTGAACCGATGCCGCGCACGAAGTTCGCGAAGGTGGTAATCGAGGACCACGGGATAATATGGTAAGCGCCGGTATCCTGGCGCACGCCGACGGAACGGATCGACATCCGTTCCACTGTGCCGGTTAACGGCCCGATGGTTACCAGGTCACCGGTATTCATCCCGTTCTCAAACTGGATAAAAATGCCGGTGATAATATCTTTTACCAGCGTCTGGGCACCGAACGAAATGGCCAGCCCCAGCGCACCGGCGCCGGCCAGCAGCGGCGCGATATTCACCCCCACTTCGGAGAGCAGGATCATCGCCGTGATGGTGCTGATAATGACCGCCAGCGCGTTACGGAATAACGTCAGCAGCGTACGGGCACGAGCGCCCGGTAGCGGGCGGCCGTGAATATCTGAGGCCAGGCGGTTTTCTATCAGGCTGGCGAGCAGCGTCCAGCCGATGGCGGAGAAGAACAGAATCAGCGCGATGCGAATCAGCACATCCACCGCTTTTTGCCCGGCGCCGTGTTGCATCCAGTTCCAGAAATCAAACAGTCCCCAGGCGCTTAGCAGCAGCATAATCGCCACGCAGACCACTAAAATTCGCGCCACTTTGAGCGCGACGGAGATCCAGCCGTTCAGCCGCTTCTGCAGCTCGGGATAGTTGCGCTGGGTCTGCGGCGACAGGGTAATGGTTTTCGCTATCCAGCGTGACAAGATGCCGGAGAGCAGCGCGGCGGCGCCGATAATCGCCAGGCTGCGTACCGTGGCTCCCATCATAAATTTCAGGCTGTTGCCGGGGTCGAAAAGTGAAAAGAAAAACAGCACGATAAAGTAGAGGCAGGCCAGCCAGTGCCAGATAAGCGCAAAGGCGCGGATAAACAGACTGAAGAAGGCCAGCGAGCGGTCCGCCAGGTGCAGCAGCCCCTGGGTAATCCGCGTTTTATTACGGAAGATCAGATACAGCGCCCAGAGGGTGATACACAGCATAATGACCACATTCGCCAGCGCGCCGACCTGAACGTTGACCTGATTGGAGATAATCGGCACCGCGACGATCAGGCCGTAGCCAATCAGGCTGCTCAGCGCGCTCAGGCGCAGGTTCCAGTACTTCGCGCTCTCATCGCTGAGGTTAAACGGCCGCAGCTCCGTCACCCGCGGACAGAAAATCAGCCGCAGAATCGCTTTAAAAAACTCAATCAAGGCGAAGGCATTCAGAAACAGGCTTTGCTGAAAGGCGATAGTCCGGTTGCCGCCATTAAACCGATCGCTGAGCATCTGGCCAACAAACAGCGTCAACGCCAGCAGGAGGAGATCGAAGATAAACGCGCCGGCGATGGTGGCCGGGAGCTGTAGCCAGTTACCGCGATCGTGGTTTTTGCGTCGCCCCCACTGACCCATTTTGCGATACAGCGGCAGCGCGGCGAGGCGGACCAGCCACCAGAAGGCGAATACCAGCACGGCCAGCAGCAGGAAATGGCCGGCGGCGTTGCGAAAGGTTTCGGCATGAAACGGCTTATGTGCAGAGGCAGTGATATTGCGCCACAGCTGAGAAAAACGTGAAGCAAAGCGTTCACCGTACTCGCGGCTCACCTGGGTGACGTTTTCCAGTACCGTCCGTTCATCTTTCTCTTCCGGCGGCGTCAGCTTTGGCGTGCTGGCCGGCGGCGTGGCGGCGGCAGAGCGCAGCTGGTCGATTAATTCTCTGCGGGCGGCATCGTTTTCCAGCACATCGGCCAGCGCCGCATAGGCGGCCTTTTTTTTCTCGAGGTCTGGTTCACTGCTGGCGGGTTGTTCAGCGCTCGCGGCCGGGACACCGGGCAGTGTGGCTGCCGAAAGCGGGGCGGTAAACAGCGTAGCAAGCAGTAACAGGATCCACGGCACGGGCGCCTCCATCTCATTCCAAAACCATTAAGTATAGAAGTTGATAGCGGGAGAAGCGGCGTGGGATGTGTCTGGAAAGCGAAAGCGGCTCCCCGCATACGGGGAGCCAGGGGAATATCAGGCGACGTGCTGCAGGAATTCGCGCAGACGCGGGCTCGGTGGGTTTTTCACCAGTACCTGCGGATCGCCATCTTCGGCGATACGCCCTTTATCGATAAAGATCAGTCGCGATGCCACTTTCTCAGCAAAGCCGATCTCGTGAGTAACGATGACCATCGTCATCCCTTCTTCCGCCAGATCCTGCATCACTTTCAGCACTTCGTGGCGCAGTTCCGGATCCAGTGCCGAGGTCGGTTCGTCAAACAGCATCATTTTGGGTTTTACCGCCAGGGCGCGAGCGATTGCGACGCGCTGCTGCTGGCCGCCGGAGAGCTCGGAAGGGTAGTGGTGCGCGCGTTCGGCGAGTCCCACTTTTTCCAGCAGATCTTTAGCCAGTTTTTCGGCAGCCTCTTTTTTAGCACCACGCACGCGTAGCGGCCCGAACATGACGTTCTCCAGCGCCGTCAGGTGCGGGAACAGATAGAACTGTTGGAACACCATCCCGGCTTCCTGACGGATCAGGCGCTCGTCGACTTTCGGGTCATTAACCTTCAGGCCATCGACGATCAGCTCGCCGCTGGTGATCTCTTCCAGTTTGTTAATACAGCGCAGCAACGTCGATTTCCCGGAGCCGGACGGCCCGATAATCACCACAACTTCGCCTTTATTGATCTTCAGATCGATATCGTGCAGCACCTTGGTCGGGCCAAAGTGCTTGGAAACATTTTTAAATTCAATCACAGGATTTTCATCCTTCTTTCAAGACGACGCAGAACAAAGCTCAACACCAGGGTGATGATCAGATAAATCACGGCCACGGCGCTCCAGATTTCCAGCGCGCGGAAGTTACCGGCAATAATCTCCTGACCCTGACGGGT
Source organism: Klebsiella sp. X13 (assembly GCF_003323835.1). Lineage (NCBI taxonomy): Bacteria > Pseudomonadati > Pseudomonadota > Gammaproteobacteria > Enterobacterales > Enterobacteriaceae > Klebsiella > Klebsiella sp. X13. The sequence goes on along the minus strand of NZ_CP030874.1, from coordinate 3,671,834 downwards.
CAGTTCGGCGACGCCGATGACGATAAAGAGCGAGGTATCTTTGATGCTAATGATCCACTGATTACCCAGCGGCGGCAGCATGCGACGCAGCGCCAGCGGCAGAATCACGTGGCGGATGGTTTCGCGACGGGACAGGCCAAGCGCCAGGCCGGCTTCACGGAAGCCCTTGTGAATTGAGAGTACCGCCCCGCGGGTAATTTCTGCGATATAGGCGCCGGAGTTGATCATGATGGTCACGACTGCCGCCGAGAAGGGGTCAATGCGAAGATCATTGAACGCCATCGGTAGGGCGAAGTAGATAAACATGACCTGAACCACAATCGGGGTTCCGCGAATGATCTCGATAAAGACTAACGCAATGTGGTTAGCAATCCAGCCGCCAAAGCAGCGGGCGAAACCGGCGACGAGGCCGATTATCAGGCCGCCAGCCAGGCCGAGGACGGAAATCCACAGCGTCATTTTGGCGCCTTCCAGCAAAATTGGAATGGCAGGCCAGATGGCACTCCAGTCAAACTGCATAGTTCGTTCCTGTTACCGTGTCGAAAAACAGAGGCGTGCCTCTGAGAAAAAATGACTCAGGCCTGCGGCAAAGCGATACCCGGACGGTGGCCAGTAGCCCTGTCCGGGTGATCGGAATTCAGCAGACCTGTAAGCGATCAATGCTGATTATTATTTTGGCTCAGTACCGAACCATTTTTTATAAATTTCGTTGTAGGTGCCGTTTTCACGCAGCGTTTTCAGCGCGCCGTTCACTTTCTCGCGCAGCTCGTCGCTGCCTTTCGGGAAGGCGATACCGTAGTTTTGCGCTTCCAGCGATTCCCCTACCGCTTTGAACTGACCGTTGCCGGCCGTTTTGATGAAGTACAGGATGTTTGGCGTGTCGTGCAGAACGGCATCGGCGCGGCCGGTACCCAGCTCCATATAGGCGTTATCGATATTCGGGAACTGACGCAGGTCTTTGGTTTTGATATTGGCTTTCGCGTAGTCAACGGAGCCGGTACCGCCTTTCACGGCCACAACTTTACCGTTCAGGTCCTTCACATCTTTGATGTCGTTGTTATTGGCTTTCACCATCACCAGCAGACCGCTCTTATAGTAGCCATCGGAGAACTCGATCGCTTTCTTGCGTTCTTCAGTAATGGTAATCCCCGCCAGCGCGAGGTCGATGTTTTTGGTTTGCAGCGCAGGAATGATGCCGCTGAAATCCATCGGCTTCAGGGTATAGTTCAGTTTCAGCTCTTTCGCGATGGCGTCCCACAGGTCGACATCAAAACCGACATACTTATCACCTTGCTTAAATTCAAACGGAACAAACGCCGTATCGGTCGCAACAATCAGTTGTTTTTCAGCGGCCTGAGAAGAAACCGCAAAAGCCAGGGTCAGTGCAGCCAGTGAAACTTTAAATACAGACTTCATAGCATTTCCTTTTTTATCCACGGGACGATCCCCTGCGAGAACGCGTAACCATATGAAAAAATCGTGCCAGTTTTACAACTTGTTGTTTTATAACAAACGAAGTCTATCCTGTTGCACGGTTTCGGTTATAGATCACGGCAGATGCACCGCAATGGGGCGTCATTTTGGTGCGTCATAAACACGCCGCATAACAAGTGCATTTTTAACGCAAACACTGATGGTAAAACAATCTCGCCGTAACGATTGTGTGAGGTGATTATTACAATTGTTTTACTTTTGTACGTATTTTGTCCATTGTTGCGCACTAAAATGGTGCGAGTGAGGCGCGAGGAAAAAATCAGGTGGCAGAAGTGAGGATAATCTGAAAAAAAAACCGCCAGCGAGGCTGACGGTGATTGTGCAGGTTTATGCGATGTTGGCTTCGATGAACCACAGGAATTTATCCAGGTCGCGGGAGGCGGCGGTAAAGATATCGGCGGTGTCTTCATCTTTTGCTTCGCCGATCGCTTTACGCACGTCATTGGCCACAATCGCGTAGCGGTCAGCCAGCTCTTTCAGGTGATCCTGAACGTTGTGAATATCCAGCGGGTAGCTTTTCAGCGGGGTTTTGCTGTTGATCACCTGAGTGGTGCCCAGCGCAACGCCGCCCAGCTGTACGGCACGTTCAGCCATGGTGTCGAGGTGGTCGGTCAGAGCGGTGCGGAAGCCATCCAGCATTTCATGAACGGCAATAAAATTGGCACCGCGCATATTCCAGTGAGCCTGCTTGGTAATCAGCGACAGGTCAATGAACTGGATCACCTGACGATTCAGCAGCTCGACGGTTGCTTTCTTCTCATTGTCTGCAACATCGTTGCGGGTATAGAGCAGATCGGATGCTTTCGTTTTAACCAGTTTTGCGGTACTCATAGTTTCATATCCTCTTGATATTTATACTCGTCATACATCAAATTTGAATCAAATGGAGCGCTTGTCCCCGGTAACTAATGGCACTAAGTATAGCAACGGATTGCCATATGGGGAGGGCGGTTGTCCCTATCGGTTCGATAGTGCGGGGAGGTTGGCTATTTTGAAAAAGGGGTGAAATTGCGTAAAAAGTCAGCGGGGTGGCGCGGTTCTGCACGATGCGAGAACCTCGTGCAGAACGGGTAACGTTGGCTAGCCGATATCCACTTTTTCGATTTTACTTTCCCGACGCATCGTCAGCGTAGAGCCCATTGAGGCGAGGATAATCGCCCCGAGCGCCAGGGTTTGCGTAGAGGTCAGCGTCTCGCCCAGAAATATCATGCCCGATAGCGCGGCGAGCGCCGGCTCCATGCTCATCAGCGTGCCGAATGTGCGGGTAGGCATACGGGTGAGGGCAATCATTTCCAGCGAGTACGGCAGCGCCGTAGAGAGGACGGCGATGGCCAGTCCCAGCGGCAGCAGCGACCACTGGAACAGCGTGTCGCTTGCCTGCAGCATGCCCAGCGGGACAAAGACCACGGCGGCAATAAGCGATCCCATCGCCACCGTTGCCGGACCGTGTTCTTCTCCGGCACGCTGGCCGGTCAGAATATAGACGGCCCAGCAGGCCCCGGCGCCCAGCGCCAGCAGCGCACCGGTCAGATCGACCTGCGCGACGTCTTGCCCCAGCGGCAGCAGGAACCACAGCCCGAGTACGGCCAGGATCACCCAGACGAAATCGAGCGGACGCCGCGAGCCAAACAGCGCCACCGCCAGCGGCCCGGTAAACTCCAGCGCCACCGCAATCCCCAGCGGAATGCGCTGAATCGATAAGTAGAAGAGATAATTCATTGCCCCCAACGCCAGACCATACAAGAGGAGCGGCAGGCGCTGCTCTGCGGTAAAGCGCAGGCGCCAGGGCTTGAAGACAATCACCAGAATCAAGGTGCCTAATGCCAGGCGCAGCGCGGTTACGCCGGGTGCGCCGACCAACGGGAACAGCGATTTCGCCAGCGAAGCGCCGCTCTGGATAGAGACCATGGCGATTAAAATGACCAGTATCGGCAGCCATGCCGGTATTTTGCGGGACGAGCCGGGCATCCTTTCTCCTGTCAGGGTTTGTCAAATGCGGTAAAGGTTCCAGTGTAAATGAATTACCTGGCTACGGTTTATCTATTGTTGAAAAAAACGCGTTCGGGAGGCGTACAATGGGGCGAGACGAGAAGAGAAATTAACCTGTTGATTAGGATTAATCTGGATGCACGTGCGGGGCTTTATCGGCCTTAATAGTAGGGTATTCGCCAAAAACGGTTGTTTTCCAGTTTGTTACAGAATTATGGAAACTTTTGGTTACATGAAAAGCTATGTTAGACAGTGTAAAGTCAAAAGAGTTTCCTGAAAGTTTTTGATATATTTAAGACTTAGGACTTATTAGAAACACATTTGAGGTGGTTATGAATAAAATTGCACGTTTTTCAGCACTGGCCGTTGTTCTGGCTGCATCCGTAGGTACCGCTTTCGCTGCAACTTCTACCGTTACCGGTGGTTATGCTCAGAGCGACATGCAGGGTGAAGCCAACAAAGCTGGCGGTTTCAACCTGAAGTACCGTTACGAGCAAGACAATAGCCCGCTGGGTGTTATCGGTTCTTTCACCTACACCGAAAAAGACCGTACTGAATCTGGCGTATACCAGAAAGGCCAGTACTACGGCATCACCGCAGGTCCGGCTTACCGTCTGAACGACTGGGCTAGCATCTACGGCGTAGTGGGTATCGGTCACGGTAAATTCCAGGACAACAGCTACCCGAACAAGCACGACATGAGCGACTACGGTTTCTCTTACGGTGCAGGTATGCAGTTCAACCCGATCGAAAACGTTGCTCTGGACTTCTCCTACGAGCAGTCTCGTATTCGTAACGTTGACGTTGGCACCTGGATCGCTGGCGTTGGTTACAGCTTCTAATCGCTTCGGTGATATAAAAAATCCGCCTCACTGGGGCGGATTTTTTTTGCCTGCAGCCCGCGACGTTCGCCCGGGTTTGCCGCCGCCGTTTCCCGGCGGCGTGCCTGCTAGTGGGTCGTGAACAGATCGCTACCCAGGTGGGTATAGTCTACTTTCTGTAGCTGGAAGTTGGTGATATAGGCCGGCCCGGCGGCTTGTTCAGAGATAAAGCGGTAGCGAGGCGTAATCTCGGCGGCGCGGATCCCGGTCCACTGGGAGAAGAACCCGAGGAAATCGTTGGCAGAGCGCCGTGCCTTAATCACTTTATGCGCTTTATCATCGCTGGACAGCACCATAAACGGCACCTGGAAATTCTGCTGGTACTTATCGTCGTGCGCCAGGTACTGAACCTCTTTACCGCGCTCTTTAAAGGCCAGACCGTGATCGGAAAAATAGGTCATCGAGAAGCTTTCGCCGGAATTCTGCAGCTGATGATAGAGCTTGCCGAGCAGCGTATCGGTTTGCGTCATGCTGTAGAGATAGCAGGACGTCTCTTTCGATTGCACAAAGACGGTATATTTTCCCTTGGTGCGATCGCAGGCCTGCGGGTGCGATCCCATCAGATGCAGGACGATCAGCTGCGGCTGGGTCCGCTGCACGGAGAGCACCTGCTCGGTTAGCTTCAACAGCTGCTCATCCTGAGTATTTTTGTTGGCCTCAAAATCGCCATTCTTGAGGAACTGCACCTCATCCGCACGCTTTGCGATGCTGGCTATCGCCGTATCGTATTCGCCAATTTGCCCCTGATTGGAAAACCACCATGTCTGGAAGCCGGCGCGGTTCGCCAGCGTGACGAAGTTATCCTGGTATTGCGGCTTGCCGTCCACCACCCGGTTGAGCGTCAGGCCGAGAGATTTTTGCGTTGAACCGCTGGCGGAAATGTAGTCATTAAACAGATAGCCGTTGACTGAACTGGCGAACGGCGTGTTGTCCCAGTGGCCGCCAAAAGCCCCAAGCGCATCGCGGCGCGCGCTCTCTCCGATGACCACGACGTAAAGCTGATATTTGGGTTTGACCGCCAGCACATGCCAGCTGTCTTTCATATTGGCCAGCTGAGCCATACGCGCCTGCTCGTCCAGCACTTCATTATTGTTGACCACCACGTCTTTCACGAAACGGAAGGCGGGATAGCCGGTATCAATCACTTTGAAGACGCCGCCCCAGGCCAGATTCTGCACCGGCTGCAGAAAGAAGATGCCGATGCTGAACAGCAGCCCCAGCACCTCCATTTTGCTCCACGGCTTACGCGCTTCCGCTTTACGACGCACGGCAATCACGCCCAGCGCAAAAATAAAGACCGCCAGCAGGTAGTTGTACCAGGGAAAGATGGTCAGAATTTCGGTGGACTCTTCGACATTGGTGGCATGCAGCGCCAGCAGAGTATTGAAGTTGGGGGCGCCGTACGCCTGGCCAAACGGGTAATAGAAGGCGGCAAGCAGCGAGTAGCCTCCTACCACAACCTTTTGCATCCGCGGGGCATGACGCCACAGCAGATGTAACACGCATGTAAATGCGACGGTATAGAGCAGGCTAAATTCATAGCCGAGTGCGAGGTTAATCAGCAGAGACTGGAGAAAATAAAATCCTGTCCACGGGTTAGGGACTAATCCGCGAGCGACCAGCGTTTCTTTCAGGGTGACATTCATAGTAATTAATCAAAAAGACGCCATGTGCATCCCCTGGCATCAAGGGGTAAAACCTGCTGGACAGTGCCTGAAGAGGGTCTCTGCGAGCCGCAGTAGTGGCAGGGCTGACAAAAGATAGGGCTTGCAAATGATAAGGTCAACCGGACATAACGGATTGTTTTGAGAGAAAGCTTACAAAACTTGAAAAAAGCGGCGAGAACGCGGCGAAACGGGTCAGTTTGACAGGGTATTGTGACGGAAAAATGAAGCGGCGTACCGCGACGCCGCATTTAGTGATGGGGTTTTTCCTGGCGATTCTTGCCGTTCATCATGTCGCACAGCATGTTAATCAGCATTAAGCGGACTTTAAAAGGAGAATGAGTAAACACGCGTAAGCACCTCTGGAATTCGTTCATGGGACCTCCTGTAATTTCGCCCTTCGCTCCTTGAAGGATGTCTGTATTACATACAGATATAGCACAGGCTATATTTTATAGCTATGGCTAAAACGTTAATTTTTTGTGCTACGGGCCCAATCATTTACAATGGGGATCTTTTGAGATGATGCTTGATGCGTCACACGTATGAGGAAGCACAATGAACCGTCGCGCCGGAAGACCTATAACAAAAAAAGTGACGCAGCTTGTTAATGTTGAAGAACACGTTGAGGGGTTTCGCCAGGTACGCGAAGCCCACCGCCGGGAGCTGATTGACGACTACGTCGAATTGATTTCAGATCTGATTCGCGAAGTGGGAGAGGCGCGTCAGGTTGATATGGCCGCGCGTCTGGGGGTCTCCCAGCCAACGGTGGCCAAAATGTTAAAACGCCTGGCCAGCGTCGGGCTGATTGAGCAGATCCCATGGCGCGGGGTCTTTTTAACTCCGGAAGGTGAGAAGCTGGCGCATGAGAGCCGCGAACGCCACCAGATCGTCGAGAATTTCTTACTGGTTCTGGGCGTGAGTCCGGAGATAGCCCGTCGTGACGCGGAAGGGATGGAACATCACGTCAGTGAAGAGACGCTGGCGGCATTTAATCAGTTCACCCTTAAATACGGGCAGCAAGGAGAATGAATCTTCCCTTTGTTCACTCTCTGGCTCGCGATCGTTTTCTGCATTTACTGGTGATCATCGCCTGCGGCTTAAGTTTCTTTGTCCCGTTTGCGCCAAAAAGCTGGCCCCAGGCTATCGACTGGCACACGATTATCACCCTGAGCGGCTTGATGCTGCTGACTAAAGGGATTGAACTGAGCGGCTATTTTGATGTGCTTGGCCGCAAAATGGCGCGTCGGTTTGCCACCGAGCGTCAGCTGGCCATATTTATGGTCCTTGCGGCGGCGCTGCTCTCGACGTTTCTGACCAATGATGTGGCGCTGTTTATCGTCGTACCGCTCACGCTGACGTTGAAAAAATGGTGCGCGATACCGGTTAACCGGCTGATTATTTTCGAGGCGCTGGCGGTCAACGCCGGATCTTTGTTAACACCGATCGGTAATCCACAAAATATCCTGCTGTGGGGGCGATCCGGCCTCAGCTTCCTTGGGTTTATCGGGCAAATGCTACCGCTGGCGGCGGCAATGATGTTGACGCTGCTGGTACTGTGCTGGTGCTGTTTCTCCGCCACCCGTCTGCACTTTCAAAGCGCGGACCGGGCGCCATCGTGGCAGCCGAAGCTGGTGTGGGGCTGCCTGGCGTTTTATCTGATCTTCCTGACGGCTTTAGAAATGAAGCTTGAACTGTGGGGGCTGGGACTGATTATTCTCGGCTTTCTGCTGCTGGCGCGGGCGGTGATTATCCATGTGGACTGGTCGCTGCTGCTGGTCTTTATGGTGATGTTCATTGACGTTCATCTGTTGACGCAACTTCCCGCGCTGCATCAGGTTTTAAGCGGGGTGGGGCAGCTTTCTGCCGGCGGCTTGTGGCTGTCGACGATTGGCCTGTCGCAGTTCATCAGCAACGTACCGGCCACCATACTGCTGCTCAACTATGTTCCTCCTTCGCCGCTGCTGGCCTGGGCGGTCAACGTCGGCGGCTTTGGCCTGCTTCCCGGCTCGCTGGCGAATTTAATTGCACTGCGTATGGCATCAGATCGCCGCATCTGGTGGCGCTTCCATCTTTACTCTCTGCCGCTGCTGCTGTGGGCGGCGCTGGTGGGCTACACCTTACTGTTATTCATCGCCTGATTTTCAGAGGATTGGGCAAGAAACAGACAGAATCACCCCATTCGCCCGTTCCGCCGCGGGCGTATAACGTTAACGCTGAGGTTTAATATCCTGATGAGGAGAGTCCAATGCGTTATCAAAAACTCGGAAATACCGGTCTGTTTGTCTCCCGACTGTGCCTGGGCACCATGACTTTTGGCGGCGAAGGCGGCATGTGGGGAAAAATTGGTCAGTTGCGCCAGGCTGAGGCCGAACAGCTGGTGGGCAGTGCGCTGGATGCGGGCATTAACTTTATCGACACCGCCGATGTCTATTCTGAAGGCCGTTCGGAAATGTTAACCGGTCAGGCGCTAAAAAATCTGAAGGTTCCGCGCGAGAACGTGGTGGTGGCCACCAAAGTCTTTGGCGAAACCGGCACAGCCGGCGTCAACTCCCGCGGCAGTTCGCGCTTTCACATCATGGGGAGCGTCAAAGAGAGTCTGCGACGGCTGCAGCTCGATCACATCGATCTTTATCAGCTGCACGGTTTCGATCCGGCAACGCCCATCGAGGAGACGCTCTATGCGCTGGATAATCTGGTGCAGCAGGGACATGTCCGCTACATCGGTGTGTCAAACTGGGCGGCCTGGCAAATCGTGAAAGCGCTGGGGATTTCCGCGCGTCTGGGGCTGTCGCGCTTCGCCTCCCTCCAGGCTTACTACACGATTGCCGGGCGCGATCTCGAACGTGAGCTGATTCCGATGATGCAGAGTGAAGGGGTCGGTTTGATGGTCTGGAGTCCATTGGCCGGCGGTCTGCTGAGCGGAAAGTACGATCGTGACGGCCAGAGCGCCGAGGGCGGCCGTCGGCAGGCGTTTGATTTCCCGCCGGTAAATAAAGATCGCGCCTTCGACTGCATCGATGTCATGCGCGTCATCGCGGAGGCTAAAGGTGTTTCGGTCGCGCAGATTGCCCTCGCCTGGCTGCTGCATCAGTCGGCGGTCAGCAGCGTGATTATCGGCGCCAAACGTCCCGAGCAGCTGGCGGACAACCTCGCCGCCGTCGATATTCAACTGAGCGAGGTGGAGCTGGCCCAGCTGGATGCGGTCAGCGCACTGCCGCGCGAATACCCCGGCTGGATGCTGGAGCGGCAGGGTGAATATCGCCGCGATCAGCTCGCACAGCAGTAAATACAGGTCGCTGTCTGGCCGGATCGGGGCCCCCGATCCGGCTTTTTTTATTTGCTGCGCTCACAAAAAACGATCCTTTGTTTTGCCTGGGTGGTGAAGATCGTTTATATGACTAGTCATGAAATTTAAATGACTAGTCATATAGAGGCGTGAGATGAACAATAGACTACCGGCGGACTTTTTGTGGGGTAATTCGGTTTCCAGCATGCAAACGGAAGGGGCCTGGAATGAAGGGGGGAAAGGGATGTCGGTGTACGACATTCGCGAGCCTGCGGAATTCGCCTCCGACTGGAAAGTCGCCACGGACTCATACCATCGTTACCGGGAAGATTTCGACCTGATGCAGGATCTGGGGATGAACTGCTATCGCTTCCAGATTGCCTGGAGTCGGGTGTGTCCGCTGGGCGACGGCGAATTTAATGAAGAGGGGATCGCTTTCTACCACCGGTTTATTGATGAACTGATCGCCCGCGGTATTGAGCCGATGATCTGCCTGTATCATTTCGATATGCCGCTTTCACTGGCGGAACGCTATAACGGTTTCACCGACCGTCGTGTGATGGACGCCTTTATTCGTTACGGCCAGAAGATGATCGCCTGCTACGGCGATAAGGTGAAGTACTGGCTGACCTTCAACGAGCAGAATCTCTACCATATGCCGGAGGCGTTCCTCATTACGGGCTATCTGCGCGGTGAGAAAACCCTGCGCGAGCTGTACCAGATCCAGCACCACGTGATGATGGCCCATGTTCACCTGACCCACTATCTGCATCAGGCGAAACCGCACTGCCTGATGGGCGGTATGCTGGCGCACGCGCTGGTCTATCCGGCGACCTGTAAGCCGCGCGATATGCTCTGCGCCCAGCAGCTTGATGAGTTCTTTAACCAGAACCTGCTCCGCGCATTTGCCGGTGAAGGCTACAGCCCGGAAGTCATGCACTTCGTGGCGCGGGAAGGTTTTAGCGAGATCTATCGGGAAGAGGATCTGGCGCTGATGGCGACGGTAAAAGTCGACTATCTGGCCTTCAGCTACTATGCCAGCCGGACTCTGGACAGCGATCCCGTTCCTCCCGGTACGCCGGTGAACAACTATATGCTGTTCGGCGATAAACCGAATAGCTGGCTGAAAGCGACGGAATGGAACTGGCAGATTGACCCGCTCGGTTTCCGCATGATCATCACGCGCTACTACAACGACTGGCGTTTGCCGGTATTCCCGATTGAAAACGGCATTGGCGTGATTGAGTCATGGGATGGTGAGACGCCGGTGGCCGATGATTACCGTATTGCCTATCATCGCGATCATATCAACGCCATGAAAGAGGCGATATTTGAAGATGGCGCGCAGGTGATAGGCTACCTCGGCTGGGGACTGATTGATATCCTCAGCTCTCAGGGCGATATGCGCAAGCGCTACGGCGTGGTGTATGTGAATCGCGAAAACCACGATCTGAAGGACCTTAAGCGCGTGCCGAAGAAAAGCTACGCCTGGTTAAAGCAGGCTATCCGCAGCAATGGTGCAGAGATGTAGCGGGGCGAGCGGCGGGCGTTTGGTGTATTCTTAGGCCCGCCAGCACTGGTGCAGCAGAGTATATCCAGAGACAATCATCATAAAAAAGGACGGGGAATGACGGCGAAGTATCTTTCGATCGCGCGGGAAATAAAAAAACGGATTATCAGCCAGCAGTACCCCGCCAGCGTCCCGTTACCCGACCAGTTTGCGCTGGCGGCGGAATTTAACACCAGCAGGATGACCATCCAGCAGGCGATGCGCCAGCTTATTGTCGAGGGCCTTATTTATACCCGCAAAGGGCAGGGCACCTTCGTGCGGAAAAACTTTCTGCAGCTCTCGCAGTGGGAACTGCCGGGTAGCGATTACTTCGGCGCCACCAAAACCTGGGAGCATCTCGGGGAAGTGGCCAGCCAGGTGATCCGCTTTGAACTGCGCTTTGCCACGGAAAAAGAGCAAACCTCGCTGCTTATCGACGCCGATGCCCCAGTCTATGATTTTGTTCGCCTGCGGGTGCTCAACGGCGAACCGGTCTCGCTGGATATGACGGTGATGCCCGTGGCGCTGGTGCCGGGGCTGAATAAAACGCATCTGGAAAGTTCGGTGTTTCGCTACGTGCAGGAGACGCTGGGGCTGAAGCTAATGGGCTCGTATCGCGTGGTGCGGGCGATGAAGCCGGATGCCCTCGACCAGCTGCACCTGAACTGCGGCGAGAGCGACCCGGTACTGGAAGTTGAGCAGGTTATCTATCTGGAAGACGGGACGCCGCTGGAGTATGCCCGCTGCCACTATCGCTACGATCATGGCGGCATTATCCTGGTCAATAACGGATAAAAAAGGCGGGCACCGGGCCTAATGGCGATCGTTCAGGGGGCGGTTGACCGATCCGCCAGAGGTGTAAGAATCCGTCATCTCACAGAGATTGCCGTTTCGATGCGGCTTCAACATATCTGTAGGCGTTCCTGCCCCGTAGGTCGCTGTTAAGCCGGGGATTTAGTTTTTACGGTGGTGCAAACCACCGTTTACCGGCATCGCCCTGGCCGGCGATAAACCAAAAAAAAGCGGGTCACCTTTCAGTGACCCGCATTAGGCGCAAGGCCTGCTTTTTTTATGTCGTTACGTCAGAAGATTAGTTCAGACGAACCGGCATACCGGAACGGTTCTGGACAGCCTGCTCGACCACGGTCTGATCGACATCGGACTGACTGGTGACCGCCTGGACTTCTTTGGTCAGCGTAATCGGTACGATTTCACCGCCCTGGAACTGCGCTTCGGTGGTGGAGAGCGGGTTATGTACTTCGACATAACGGCTGCCGTCCGGCTCGGTAGTGGCTTTCACCGGCTCATCGATAAACTCGACGCGGGTACCAACCGGCACATTCTCAAACAGGAATTTGATGTCTTCGTTACGCAGACGGACGCAGCCGTGGCTGACGCGCAGCCCGATACCGAAGTTAGCGTTGGTGCCGTGGATCGCATACAGACGACCAATGTATAGCGCATACAGCCCCATCGGATTGTCAGGACCCGCCGGTACGACGGCCGGCAGCGGGTTACCCGCCGCGATGTATTCCGCGTGCATCTTCGCCGTCGGCGTCCAGGTTGGACCCGCTTTCTTACGTTCTACCTTGGTGACCCATTTGATCGGCGTATCTTTGCCCAGCTGGCCGATACCAATTGGCAGCACGATAACGGTGTTGGTGCCTTTCGGGTAGTAGTAAAGACGCATTTCCGCGCTGTTGATAACGATACCTTCATGCACGGTGTCCGGCAGAATCAGCTGCTGCGGGATATTCAGCACGGTGCCGCTCTTCGGCAGATAGGTATCCACGCCCGGGTTGGCTTCCAGCATGTTGGACAATCCCATCTGGTATTTAGCTGCGAAATATTCCAGCGGTTGCTTGTTGTTATCAGGAACCGTAATCACCTGGTTCTGACCAATCAGTCGGCTACCGTCGGTCGGCAGCGGATAAGTGACAGCGGATGCAGTGTTGCAAAAGCCGACGAGGGCGAAGGCTGCCGCTAAGAGTGTCGATATTTTCATATTCTTCATGTCGTGTGCAGTGGCAAAGCCACAAAGGCCTTTGTCAGATGATTCAGCTAATAGATGGGAGCGCATTATATGTGCATTCCATCCAACAGGGAAATCAGATGTGTACGAAATCACACTTTTTTGCCAGTTGTTTCAAGTGTAGTTCGCCGTTTTTCATTTCTGCGGCAAATCGTGGCAGGAAAAAACGGCATTTACCCCTCGAGAAAGCGTGAGCGCAGCGCTTCGCGCGCGTCGGGCGTCAGCTGATATTCCTGTTCCAGCCATGCATCCACGCTGGCATAGCGCTCGTGAATTGCCGATAGCGCCGCCGCGAGGTACGACTCATGTACCGTCAGGATTTCTGCCAGATTTTGCCGTCCGCGGGAGCTCAGTTGATCTCCGAGCAGGCCGAGGAGTCCGGTTTCGACCTGGTTCAGCGTACCGTGGGTGAGGAGATACTCCTCCATCACCGTCGGCGTGTCGCAGCCAAGGGCGAACAGCGTCAGCGCGCAGCCCACGCCGGTACGATCTTTACCCACCGCACAGTGCTGCAACAGCGCACCGTCAGCTGGCTGCATCAGCCAGCCGGCAAGCTGGCGATAAGCGGCGTTATTAAAGGGCAGCTGACGATAAAGCTGCAGCATAAATTTCTCGCCGCTCATGGCATTGAGCGTCGCGGCGTTAAGTTCCGTGACTTTGGCATCGACGCCTGGCGTCAGAGGATTGGCGGGCGCATTGAGATAACGCATCCGTCCATTCAACCTGTCGGGGCTGCGCTGGACCTCGTGCGGATCGCGGTAATCAATGACCCGGGTCACCGGCAGATTGTCCAGATGGCTCAGATCCTCGTCGGTCATCCGATGTAACGCGCCGGAGCGCAGGAGTTTCCCCTCGCGTATGCGGCGGCCGTCGGCGGTATGCAGGCCGCCGAGGTCACGAAAGTTGATGCCGCCCTGAAGCGATAAGAATGCCGGATGGCGGGAGTATGTGGTCATAGGTTCCTTCCAGATTAAGGGAAAAAATCATGTATCGGTTAAATGAATCGCGCAATATGAGAGAGACCGTACCACAGGCGCTGCCTGCGATTTTATTGCAAACCGTGAAAAGTGATGGCTTTGCTGGCATAATGCCCGATGTATCACACTTCTCATTCTCTTTTTTCAGGATAACCCCGTGCTAGTATCCAGCAACGTCACCATGCAGTTTGGCAGTAAGCCGCTGTTCGAAAACATCTCCGTCAAATTTGGCGGCGGCAACCGTTACGGCCTGATTGGCGCCAACGGTAGCGGTAAATCCACCTTTATGAAGATCCTCGGCGGCGATCTTGAGCCGACGTTGGGTAACGTCTCTCTCGATCCGAACGAACGTATCGGTAAACTGCGTCAGGATCAGTTCGCCTTTGAAGAGTTCACCGTGCTGGATACGGTCATTATGGGCCACGGCGAGCTGTGGGAAGTGAAGCAGGAGCGCGATCGCATCTATTCTCTGGCGGAAATGAGCGAAGAAGACGGCTATAAAGTGGCCGACCTCGAAGTCACTTACGGTGAGATGGACGGCTATTCTGCCGAAGCGCGCGCCGGTGAACTGCTGCTCGGCGTCGGGATTCCGGTTGAACAGCATTACGGCCCGATGAGCGAAGTGGCGCCAGGCTGGAAGCTGCGTGTACTGTTGGCGCAGGCGCTGTTTTCGAACCCGGATATCCTGCTGCTCGATGAACCGACGAACAACCTGGACATCGACACCATTCGCTGGCTCGAGCAGGTGCTGAACGAACGTGACAGTACCATGATTATCATTTCGCACGACCGTCACTTCCTGAACATGGTCTGCACCCATATGGCCGATCTCGACTACGGCGAACTGCGCGTTTATGCCGGTAACTACGACGAGTATATGACCGCCGCGACCCAGGCTCGCGAACGCCTGCTGGCCGACAACGCCAAGAAAAAGGCGCAAATTGCCGACCTGCAATCCTTCGTCAGCCGCTTTAGCGCGAACGCCTCAAAATCTCGCCAGGCGACTTCCCGCGCCCGCCAGATTGACAAAATTAAGCTGGATGAAGTAAAAGCGTCCAGCCGTCAGAACCCGTTCATCCGTTTTGAACAGGATAAGAAGCTGTTCCGTAATGCGCTGGAAGTGGAAGCGCTGGCGAAAGGTTTTGACAATGGTCCGCTGTTCAAAGGCGTCAATCTTCTGCTGGAAGTGGGTGAGAAGCTTGCCGTGCTGGGGACCAACGGCGTGGGTAAATCCACGTTGCTGAAAACCCTGGTGGGTGAGCTGGAACCGACCAGCGGCAGCGTAAAATGGTCTGAAAATGCGCAGATTGGCTACTATGCGCAGGATCACGAGTACGAATTTGAAAACGATCTGACCGTCTTCGACTGGATGAGCCAGTGGAAGCAGGACGGCGATGACGAGCAGGCGGTGCGCAGCATCCTCGGTCGTCTGCTGTTCAGCCAGGACGATATCAAAAAGCCCGCTAAAGTGCTGTCCGGTGGTGAAAAAGGCCGCATGCTGTTCGGTAAGCTGATGATGCAAAAGCCGAACATCCTGGTCATGGATGAACCGACTAACCACCTGGATATGGAATCGATCGAATCGCTGAACATGGCGCTGGAGATGTATCAGGGAACCCTGATCTTCGTTTCCCACGACCGCGAGTTCGTCAGCTCTCTGGCAACCCGCGTGATCGAAATTACGCCGGAGCGCGTGATCGACTTCAGCGGTAACTACGAAGATTACCTGCGTAGCAAAGGTATCGATAACTAAGTGTCTGCGTTCCCGGCGCGCCTGCGTGCCGGGATAACGTTGTTCAGCGCCACCCTGCGCTGAATCTCTCCGCTGCAATCCGCCCTGCATTCAGACCCCTTAATTTACTCATCTTTCCTGCACAATACTGTGAATAAATAGCCGCTGAATTATCTGTTGCAGGAGGGGGCCATGAGCGCGTTTTCGCTGAGTGATTGCGTGGCTGAACCCCGTCTTCTCTGAATCTGAACGGGGTAGCGTGCAATGATTATTGTTCTGACTTTACTGAGCCTGGTGCTTTACTGCGTGCTGATTGGTTTTCTGATTGCTGCGGTTTGAGGGGGACGGCCGCCCGGCGGTACGACCTGATGAGCCGGACAGGTTCGCGACAGCGGCCGCCCGGCACCAACCGAAGAGGCAGGGCAAGTTAGTGGTGATGGACGGCGGCGGCAGGGGCCGGGAAACCGCGGGAGGTTGGCGCGGTACCGGTAAATGTCCCGGGGCTATAGGCCTGGGCGATCGCCGCATCGTTTTCATCAGCGGCAAAGCGGCTGATGGCGGTGGTTTTGGCCGCGGCGGAGGGCAGCGGCATTTCAGGAGAGGGTTTTTCCTGAAATGCCAGTGCGCTGGTGGAACATAACATCAGCCAGACAATAAGAGCGCTCGGTAGTTTCATCGTCAGAGGTCCGGATCCAGAGAAGGGGCACTCTTACGGTATAACCGACGCCTCAAAAACGCCACGCCGCCTTACAGTTATGGCGTAGTTAGTTACAGCTGGACATCAATTAGCGGCCCTTCCCGACAGGGAAGGGCTCCGGGACTACTTCAGACGCCATTCTCCGGCTTCTTCACCATTTATCAGCAGCTTGCGCTTTTCACCGGCGGGTAAAGTCACTTTCAGCGCATGCCAGGCCGGGCAATAACGGCCGCGAGGGGTTAGCTGCAGGCTGATGGTGCTGGCGTCGCAGACCATCTCCCACGTCAGCCACAGCGCATCATCCTCTTTATAGCCCCAGCTTTCGCCATCGTCCTCAAACAGCAGACCCTGCGACGACCCCACGCCTTTCAGCGGGTACAGCTTCAGCTCGCGCCGATCGTCTTTTGTCGCGCTGACGTGGGTGATGCGTTCGCTGAGCGGCAGGCCGGCTCCGGCGCGGACCAGCAGCGGCAGATGTTCCAGCGGCGCATCTCGCGTTATCCACTGGCCGCCGGAGAACCACTCCCCGCTATAAAAATCGTACCAGCCGGAGCAGTTTTCCGGCAGCCACACCCGGCGTTGACGCTGGTCCGGTTCGACGACGCTGGCGACCAGCAGATCGCGCCCCAGCAGGAAATCATCGCACTCTGCAAAGGTTTGCGGATCGTGCTCATGATCGAGGAACGTCGGTCGCAACATCGGCTCATCGTCAGCGTGGGCCTGCCACAGGAGCGTATACAGATAGGGCAGCAGACGATAGCGCAGTTCAATCGCGCTGCGAATCGCCGGGGTCACGCCCGGATACATCCACGCCTCGTTGACCGTCTGGTCATCGTTCCATGAATGAATGGTAAAGCGCGGGTGCATCACGCCATTCTGCACCCAACGTACGAACAGCTCGGCATCCGGTTTATCACCGGAAAAACCGCCGACGTCGTGGCCCACGTTATATAAGCCGGATAAACTCATCCCCAGCCCCATGCGGGTGTTATAGCGCAGGGTCTCCCAGCTGGTACGGTTGTCGCCGCTCCAGGTCTGGACATAGCGCTGCATTCCGGCGCAGCCGGAACGGGAGATCAGATACGGTCGCTTGTGTGGCGCGAAACGCTGCTGGGCTTCCATTGAGGCGCGCATCATCAGCAGCGGCATCACCGGGCGAATATGCTTGATGGCGATGTTCTGGCCAAAGCCGTGACAGCGGGCCTCGCCATCCCAGACTTCAAATTCGTTATTATCATTCCAGGTGGAATCGATGCCCATCTCCAGCAGCTGGCGGGTAACGCCGTCCTGCCACCAGGCGACGGTTTGGGGATTCGTGAAGTCGAGGTGCGATCCTTCGTCATCCCAGAAGCTGGAACGTTCCGGTGCGTCGGTCTCCGAGTCGCGAATAAATAACCCCTTTTCCGCCACTTCGCTATAGCGCGGATGGTCCTGCAGCAGACAGGGTTTAATATTGGCCGCCAGCTTGATGCCGGCGTCATGGAAGCGCTGACTCATCACTTTCGGCTGCGGTACCTTGTCGTAGTTCCAGTTAAACACGTAGCGCTTGCCGTTGATCGAGGTGTAGCCGGAAGAGAGCTGAAAAGAGTCGCAGGGAATCGCATGCGCTTCACACAGACGGATAAAGTTCATCAGCTGATTTTGCGCATCCGGCGCGTCGGTGTAATGCATGGTGGAGCCGCTGTAGCCGAGACTCCACTTCGGCCCGAACAGCGTTTTGCCGGTCAGGCGAACAAACGCTTTGGTGACGTCCAGCGCCCGTCGGCCGGTGAACAGGTAGTAATCGATATCGCCCGCTTCCGCCTGCCAGCGGCGATAGGCGGTGTGGTAGTTATCAATTTCATTGCCCAGATCCAGCCAGCTGCTGCTCAGGTTATCGTAGAACAGGCCGTAGCTGATGTCGCTACGCTGGGTGAGGGTAAAGGGGATATGCTTGTACAGCGGGTCGGTACTGACGGCGTTATAGCCCATCGCATCGAGATTACGCATTTCATAGCGTTTACCGTTGCGCTGAAGATCGCCGGCCTTCTCGCCAAGGCCATAGAATCGTTCGTCCTTGCGGCGGCTCAGATAGTGTGCCGCGCCGTCGCCGTGGGCGTTGAGCAGATAGGCGCTGGTGGGGCGGTCATTGACCAGCGGGAGCCATTCGCCGTCGTCATGACGATAGCTCCATTCCAGCCACAGCGGCTGGTGAACGGTGACGCGCAGCTGCCCGGTGGCGACCGTCAGGCTGTCAGCGCGTTGTTCAAGCGTCCACGCGGGCAGACTAAAGCCGCTCAGATCCTCGCGAGGACGTCCTTCCCACGGCACGTCCTGCTGCGGTGCAATGCTCCAGGTACGGTCCAGCGCCAGCTGACCTTTGCGCTTTAGCAGGACGCGGAACAGGTTCTCTTCCAGTACATACAGGCACAGCGTGTGCTGCCCGTCGATAGTTAACTCAACGTGATGAGCTAACCGTTGGTGCAATGTCCAGTGTTTCAGCGTTTTCATCTTTGTATCCACTCTCAGACGCGTTTGGCGCGACGTTCAGCAATAAATGCCACCAGGAAGATGGCGCCAATCAGGTCAAAGAACCCCATGGCAATAAACAGCGGGTTGAAGCCAATTTTGTCGGCAGTCACCCCGATTAATAGCGAGAACAGGAAGCTGGCAATCCAGGCCGCGGAACCGCGCATCCCGTTGACGGTTGCCATCTGGCCTTTATCAAACGACTCCACCACCAGCGCGCTCAGCATGCAGGAGATGATCTGGTGGCCGAAGCCGCCGATGGAGATCAGCACGATGGTGATATAGGGGTCGCGGGTAATGGCAACGAGGGCCAGCGAAATCATCAAAAAGGCGCCGGTCACCGAACTGGCGACGACGGCGTTAACCCGGGTATAGCCGAACCAGCGGGTATACAGTCTGGTCAGATAGCCGCTGACGACGCTACCGAGGTCGGCGGCAAGAAACGGCAGCCAGGCGAACATGGCAATCTGTTTCAGATCCATGCCGTGCTCTTTAGCAAGGTACAGCGGGACCCAAAAGCTCAGCACGGCCCAGGCCGGTTCGGCCATGAACGCCGGAATCGCGATACCGTAAAAACGCTTGTTTTTCGAGACGGTTTTTAACGCGGTGAAGAACGGCAGCTTAACGGCCGGCGGCTCATTGTCCTGACGAATGAACGCCAGCTCGCTTTTGTCGAGGTTCGGGTGTTTTTCAGGGTTGTGATAAAGCGCCCACCACAGCACGACCCACAGCAGCGCCAGCACGCCGGTGAACATGAACGCGCCCTGCCAGCCGAAAGAGGCGTGGGCGAAGTAGATAATCGGCGGCGCCAGCATCGCGCCAATCGAGAAGCCGACGCCGGCCCAACCGGCGGCGATTGGACGTTCCGATTTCGGGAACCATTCGCCGATAGTTTTGGCGTTTGCCGGCGTGGCGGCGGCTTCCGCACCGCCCATAAAGAAGCGCAGGATGGCCAGGTGCAGCCAGCTACCGGCACCGGCATGAGCGATACAGGCAACGGCCCACAGGGTGGCGCAAATCATAAAGCCGAGCTTCAGGCCGATGACGTCGATAAGCCAGCCGCACAGCGGCTGGAAAAGGGTGTAGGCCAACTGAAAAGCGCCGACAATCCACGAATACTGTTCGGTGGTGATGCCGAGCGAGACCTTCAGCTCCGGGGCGATAATCCCCAGAGAGTTACGTGTGATGTAGTTGACGGTAACGCCGAGCAAAAAAAGGACCAGCATCCACCAGCGTAAATTTTTTATCACCCGCCGGGACTTGCTGGCGGCGATATCGTTGTTGAGGCCTTGACTCATAGAACTCTCCACGAGGTTTTTTTAATGTAGGGTAATGAGCGACTCGCACCACGAGTTGTCATACCGGTTCCTGTAATAGTTTGAATAATATTGTTTTATTTCTTCTTATATCCGGGTAACTAGTATGGAAGCTATCGGACCAATTCAGGTTAGGCGAGAAAATCGGCGGGCAGTAGCGTTATTTATGAAAGTTTTTTCATAAGATGATGAAATGCTCACTGAAGAGGCAAACATTTACTTGATAATCTGGCTTTGTCGATGATGAAAATTCTTTCATTTTGAAGATGGAGCTGGATCACAAAATGGATAAAAAGCTCAAAATAGCCGAGATCGCCAGCCGGACGGGGATGTCGGCGAGCACGGTTTCCAGAGTGCTGGCAGGAAAAGCGAACACCAGTGACAAGGCCCGGCGGGCCGTGCTGACGTGCGCGCGCGACATGGGGGTGCTGGAAGGCATTGCCGCCGGGCGTATGCTGCTCAACAGTCTGGTCGTCTTTGCGCCGCAGCGGGCGTTTGATGAGCGTTCTGATATCTATTACTACCGGGTCATTCAAAGTATCCACCATGCGCTGGCTGCTCATGAGGTGCGCCTGCGAACCTGCGCGCTGGAAGAGAATGACAGCGATGCCAATCAGTTCCTGGCCCGCATGAACGAACCGGAAACCGAAGCGGCGATCCTGCTGGGCATTGACGATCCGCATATTCACGATCTGGCGGTAGATCTGGCGAAACCCTGCGTGCTGATCAACTGCCGCGACGAAGCGATGCGCCTCTCTTCCATTGCGCCGGATCACCGGCTAATAGGCCAGTTTGCCGCGCAGTATCTGTTTGATATGGGCCATCGGGCGGTGCTGAATGTCATGTGCCTGCGGCGTTACACGATGGACCTGCGGCTGGCAGGTATCAAAGAGGCCTGGCGGATGCGCAACCTGCATTTTACCGATGGGCGTGACCTGCTTACGGTCGCCAGCTTTAGCGCCAGGGACAGCGAAGAGCGGGTAGGCGAATGGCTCGACGCGCGGGCAGGCAAATCGCTGCCAACGGCATTTTTGGTCGGCGGAGATTTTATGGTCGCCGGGACGGTGAGTGCGCTGCAAAAGCGCGGGCTGCGGGTGCCGCAGGATATTTCGGTGATGAGTATCGACGGTTTCAATCTGGCCGCCATTCAGGATGTGCCGCTGACCGCCGTTCACGTCCCGCGTGACGAGCTGGGTACGGAAGCGGTACATCTGCTTCAGCAGCGGTTGATTCGCCCGGATGCGCCGCGCGGCTCGCTGCTGCTGCACGGCACGCTGGTGGTACGGGATTCGGTAAGGCGGATACGTTCCGGTAACCGCCTTACCACGGTTGTGCAGGCAGGGCTCTACGACGACTAGACGGCGATACCCAGCGCCCGTTTACCATGAATATTGAGATCGTCCAGGGTAAAACGCTCCTGCCAGTCGGCCTCATAGTCTTCACGGGGGAAGTCCCCCGGTGAAGCGCCGTTTTCCAACGCCAGCTTGACCTTCTGCGCGTAGGCGAGGTTTTTCTCGCACATCGGGGCGGCGGGAATGTACATCACATTGCCCCAGCCCTGCTGGTTTTCCACCGGCGCCACCGAATGAATCACATCGCAGTGCCACCATACCGAATCGCCGGCATTGAGCGCCGGGATAGAGCTGAGCGCTTTGATCAGCAGCGGATGCCATTTCTCGGAAACCGGCAGTACTTTCCCCGGCGCCACGCCGCACAGCTCATCGTCCGGCACATCGTCCAGCAGCGGGCGCAACAGGATATACGCCATCGCCTCCGGAATCGGCACTACGTGCAGCAGCCCCTGATCGGGAATCATATCCGAGAGCGCGGTCCAGCCCTGGAAAGTCCGGAAGACGGAGCACTTGGTGGTGTTGTCGACGGTGTACTCTTCGACTTCAGTACGGTGCGCCGCATTCCACGGGTCATAGGCATCAAGATTGCCGTTGAAGACGTTGGCAAAGACGCGCTGATAGGCCGGCAGCAGCCAGCGCTCCAGCGCGCCGGAATCGGTGTGTGCGCCCAACCCTTTCGAGGTGGTTCCCGGCGGGCGACGGCGGATGCGATCCGGATAGATAACGCTCACGTCCGGGTCGAACCACTGCTTGCCGTCATGGTTAAAGGTCCACAGGCGGTTAAGGAAAGACTGCACGGCGGCCATCTCATCGCTCTGACGCGCCTGCATCTGTGCCTGTGACCAGTAAATCGGGTAAATCTCCGGGCGCGAAGCGTCAAGTGAGCCGAAGAAGGTGTCGCCAGGGCCTTTGTAGACATCGTCGAAATGGTTGCGATCGAGATATTCAAGCATCGCGTTATCCCAGGCCAGCGCTCGTTCGCGCGAGAAGTGACCTTTGATAACCGCACAGCCGCGGCGCTTAATGGCCTCGCGCTGGGCGTCGCTGACTTTCCCTTGCGCGATATCGCTGAACGGGATCACCGGCCAGACATCCTCGCCGCGGGCTTTCAACGCCTCAATCTCTTCCAGGCGGGCGCTAATCTTTGCGCTGAGGCGATCGAATACCGCCTGCACATCGCCGATTTGCGTGCGCAGATGCTGTTTCATTTGGCGAATCGCCGCTTTGTGGTCGGCGGGTAATGTTTCGTGGGTGTAGATAGCAGCCATGGTGACCTCACTCAGCTTTCAGCTTTCATTCGAAAGTATTAAATCTTACAAACGTTAATTTAAGTTAAATTAAAGTTAATGCAAGTTTAAAATTTAGAGGAGGTGCACAAAATGGAAAAAACCGGGGCAGGGGGCCCCGGTCAGCGGTCAGCAGGAGAAGGGAGGCGTCTTATCGAGAACGGCCTGAATGACCTTCAGCGCGCCGTGATGGTTGTTGTCGTCAGTCGTGTAATCGGCGATAGCTTTGATGCTTTCGGCGGCGTTGCCCATGGCGAATGCGTATTTCACCAGCTTCAGCATTTCCGCATCGTTGCCGCTGTCGCCGATGGCGACGCACTCCTGCGGCGAGAGCTGCCAGCGTTTGAGCAGGCGGCTGATGCCGTTCGCTTTGTGCAGCCCGGGAATAATTAAATCAACGAAGCCGAAACCGCTGGTCACGGGCTTCATGATGCCATCGAGTGAAACGTGCAGTTTATCGATAAGTTGCGGGATATCGCTATCCGGCAGATTGAGCGAGAATTTGAACAGGGTGTCGTTAATGTTCTGATAATCGCTGATTCGCTGCAGGCGATGATAGTGTTTTGACATCAGAGCGACGAACGCGTCGGGGGCGTTGTCGCTGACGTAGGCGCTCTCCAGACCGCAGGCGACGAAGTTCAGCTGACGGTCTTTCAGCAGCTCGCCAATCACCACCTGGGATTCATGGCGGGTCAGCTCGCCGTGGAACAGCTGTTGGCCGTGTTCGTACACCAGCGCACCGTTCTCGGCGACAAAAGAGATCTGCTCGCGAATTTCCGGGAAAAAAGAGATCAGCTGATAGTACTGGTTGCCGCTGGCGACAACAAATTCAATACCCTGCTGCTGAAGTTGCGCGAACTGCGCGAGAAAACGCGGGCGATCGTACTGCTTGGCGTCATTGAGAAAAGTTCCGTCCATATCGGTGACGATAACTTTAACGGTCATAACAAATGCTCCTGGCTAACTTCGACCAGTAACATTCTAATTACAATGTGACCTGAAGCACAAATTTATTTCGAATGAAACTTCATCCGCCTCGTTGCGCTCCAGATAGGTGGGTTGACTCCGCTAGCGGCTGACAATGTACGGGAGAAAATCCCCGGGTTGCGGCGCTCACGTCTGTCCCGGGCTACCAGCCAGCAAATGGCCGTGAATCCGTAGCCCGGCTCAGCGCAGCGCCAGCCGGGGCTTTTCTTACAGCGTATGCTCGGTACGGGCGATGATATCGTCCTGGGCATCCGGCGACAGGGCGGTAAAGAACGCTGAGTATCCCGCCACGCGGACCACTAAATCACGATACTGGTCAGGGTGCTTCTTCGCTTCCAGCAGCGTCTCCCGCGACACGATGTTGTACTGAATATGCCAGCCTTTATGCACTTCGAAGAAGGTACGCAGCAGCACCATCAGTTTCTGCTTATCGGACTCGTTCTCCAGCGTCGCCGGGTTCAGCTTCTGGTTTAGCAGCACGCCTCCGAGAATCGAACCGGTCGGCAGTTTGCCGACGGAGCTGATGACCGCCGTTGGCCCCAGATGGTCAGTCCCGGAAGCCGGGCTGGCACCTTCCGCCAGCGGTGAGTGCGCTTTACGTCCGTCCGGCGTGGCCATGGTCTGGGCGCCAAACGGCACGTTAGCAGAGATTGACGAGGTACCAGCGTAGTAGTTACCGCCGATTGGACCGCGGCCGTAGCGCGGGTTGTGGTACTGCTTCAGCTCATCGATATAGGTCTGGTACGCGCGCGCCAGCAGGGTATCCACGCTGTCATCATCGTTACCGTACTTCGGTGCGCCGTTGATTAAACGCTGACGCAGCTGCTCGTGGGTCAGGCCTTCAAAGTCTTCCGCCAGCGCTTTCGCCAGCTGCTGCTGACCGATTGCCCCCTGCTCAAACACCAGCTTTTTCACGGCGACCAGGCTGTTGCCGAGGTTGGCGATCCCGACCTGCAGTCCGGATACCCAATCGTATTTGGCGCCGCCTTGTTTAATGCTCTTCGCCCGCTCGATGCAGTCATCCACCAGCGCCGAGCACAGAATGTCATGGACGTTCTCTTCCAGCATGGTATCGACGACGTACTCAATCTCGATCGATTTACGCGTGTAGTAGCGAATCTGGGTATCCCAGTCTTCCAGCACCTGCTCGAAGCGGGTGAAGTTGCCTTTCGACAGCGCGTGTTCCTGCGGCAGGAACACCTGACCGCTGGTAGCATCGCGGCCACCTTCCAGGGTGGCGAGCATTACGCGGGCGAAGTTGATAAAGCTCATCCCGGTACAGCGATAGCCCCACTTGCCGCCGACGGCGGTTTCGATGCAGCCGATGGCCGCGTAGTCGTAGGCATCCTGCGGTTCGATACCGAGTTTGATGAATTCCGGAATAACGATTTCGTCGTTATTAAACGCCGGCATCCCGAAGCCGCAGCGAATGACCTGTACGCAGGCGTCAAGGAAGTCATTACTCATACCGGCGTGGTAGCGCACGCTGAGGTTCGGCTGGGTGGAGCGCAGACGGCCGCAGGATTCGAGAATCGCATAGGAGAGCGGATTCACCGCATCCTGCGCGTTGCCGTCCACCAGGTTCTGGCCGCCGATCGTCACGTTCTGATATAGCGGGCTGCCTGCGGAGGCTTTCGAGTGCGAGCCGGAGCGGATTTTGTTCACTTCCAGCAGCTTCAGCCAGCAGCTATGCAGCAGTTCAATCGCTTGTTCACGCGCCAGCGATTGCTGCAGCTCGACGTCGCGACGGTAGTATGGATAGAGGTACTGGTCCATACGGCCGAAGGAAACCGAGTGGCCGTTGGATTCAATTTGCAAAATCAACTGGATGAAGTAGCACAGCTGCAGCGCCTGCCAGAACGTTTTTGGCGGTTCATGGGCGATGAGGTCGCAGTTTTCGGCGATGGCCAGCAGCTCGTCCCGGCGCGTTTCGCGTGTCTCGGCGGCAGCCATGGTACGGGCCAGTTCGGCAAAGCGTTGGCAGTGTTCGCTCACCGCTTCCAGCACGATATCAATGGCTTTGAGGAACTGCTCACCGTGCAAATCTTCCAGCACCGTAAGGTTGATGCGTGAACGGCGCTCGGCTACTTTGGCGCGCATGCCGTCGAGGCCTTTTTCCAGCAGCAGCGGATAGTTGACCGCCAGGTGGGCGTCGCCGGAGGTCATATTGCCTTCCGCTTTAATAATGCCGGTGGCCAGCAGCGCTTTTTGTTCATCGGTAAACATCCCGTAGCAGCGATCCTGAACGGTCTGTCCACGCCACCACGGGCAGATCTCATGCAGCACCCGCTTGTTCTCTTCGCTGACGGCGAAACCGGCTCCCGGACGATCGGCCAGATCATCGATCTCTTTTTCAATCCAGCTGACGGTATATTCCGGGAAGATCGGCGCGGCGCGGACTTCGCTTGCCTGGTTGCCGACGATCAGCTCGTCGTGTTTGATCCAGATAGTCCGCTCCGCCAGGTGATGGGCCAGCGCCAGCGCGCGACGTACCGGGATCGGCTTATCCAGATGCTGTTGATAAGCGGCGGTGTAATGCTGCGCGCGCTCGGTGCATACCGGCGGCTTAACGATATGAACCAGCGCCATTTTATGCGCCTGAATGCGAGCGCTCAGCGTATCCAGTTTCAGGGTAGTCATGAGTTTATCCTCGTAAAGTAGCCGTTAAACCTTTGCTCTGAGCATAGTGCTGCGCGAAGGCGAGCAGCTCGGGTGCAGCAAGCGGTTTGTCCGGAGCGGTATAGGGCTGACTGAGTAACTGATATTTGTTCATTCCCAGCGTGTGGTACGGCAGGAAGTGAATCTCCTCGACCTTCAGACGGTCGGCGGCAAAATCGGTGATGGCGGTAATGGCGGCTTCATCGGCATTAAATCCCTGAATCAGCGGGACGCGGATGATAATTTTTTTCCCGGCCTGCGCAACGCGTTGCAGGTTATCCAGCACCCGGCGAGCGCTGCCGTCCGTCCATTGGTTGAAAATCGCTTCGTTCACGTGCTTAAGGTCGGCGAGAAACAGATCTACCCACGGCAGCGAAGGCGCAACATATTTCCACGGCACGTGCAGACAGGTTTCGACGGCGGTGTGAATACCGGCTTCATGACTGGCCTGAAACAGCTGCTGCGCCAGCTCAGGATTCATAAACGGCTCACCGCCTGAGAGGGTAACTCCGCCGCCGCTGCGATCGTAGAATGGTTTATCCCGCAGTACCGTGGCCATAATCTCCTCCACAGGCTTCTCTTCGCCGCAGACGGTGAGTGCGGTGGTCGGGCAGCATTCGCGCAGCCGCGCATAGTGGTCGTCGGTGAGCTTTTCACGATGGATAATCAGGCCATCCAGCTTGCGGGTTATCACCTCCGGCGCCGCCTGCTGGCACAAATCGCAGCCGTCGAGACACAGACGAGCGTCATACAGCAGATCCGCGGTGCGGGAACGACTTTCCGGATTCTGACACCAGCGGCAACCCAGCGAGCAGCCTTTAAGGAATACGACGGTGCGAATCCCCGGGCCGTCGTGGGTTGAATAGCGCTGAATGTTGAAGATCATGTTGAGCCCTCTCTTTGCATATGAAGATTAAATTACTTTCGAATGAAAGTTACATTGATGCAAATCAACAAGCAGAACGGATACGATCGGGGAGAAGAGGGAAAGGTGTAGCGGGTCACAGATTATCCGGCGACGGTCGCCGCCGGTGGGGGGTTAGTGGCTTGCGCATACCTCGCACTGCGGATTACGCGGCAGCTTCATTTCACGAAACTGACAGGTCATTGCGTCATACATGACGATTTTGCCTGCCGCCGGCGTGCCGTAGCGGCTGAGCACTTTAATCGCTTCCATCGCCTGTAACGCGCCGATGACACCCACCAGCGGCGCCATCACGCCCGCCTCAACGCAGGTGAGGGCGTTGTCGCCGAAAAGACGGCTCAGACAGCGATAGCACGGCTCACCCTCCTGCCAGGTAAAAACGCTGATCTGACCTTCCATGCGAATCGCCGCGCCGGAAACCAGCGGCGTTTTGTGCCGGAAACAGCCCACGTTAAGCTGGTTGCGGATAGCGACGTTATCGGTACAGTCGAGCACCAGATCGTGGGCGGCGATCTGCGCCCGCAAGGCTTCCTCTTCCAGCACCGCATTCAGCGTCGTGAGCTGAACGTGCGGGTTGATGCGTGCCAGCGCGTCGCGCGCGGAGTCGACCTTCGGTTGGCCGAGGGTCGCATCGCTGTGCAGCGTCTGACGCTGCAGATTGGAGAGCGACACGGTGTCGAAATCCAGCAGCGTGAGCTGACCGATGCCCGCCGCCGCCAGATACTGCGCGGCCGCGCAGCCGAGCCCGCCCAGGCCAACCACCAGCACCCGGGAGGCTTTCAACTGCTCCTGACCGTCAAAGTCGAAACCGCGCAGGATGATTTGACGGTTGTAGCGCAGCATCTCCTCATCGCTCAGTTCAACCGCCATTACAGCCCCCCGAACAGATGGTTAAAGGGCTCGACTTCAACCCACTCACCCGCTTCAACGGCGCCGCGCTCGCGTTCGAGAACGATAAAACAGTTGCCGAGACTGAAAGAGCTGAAGATGTGCGACCCCTGATGACCGGTCGATTCAACCACCAGCTCACCGTCCGGATTGCGTCGCAGCACGCCGCGCTGGAAGTCGAGACGGCCCGGTGATTTCTTTAGCCGCGTAGCGGCGCGAACGCGCAGGCGCATCGGCTGCGCCTGGCCGCCGTTGCCCCCCAGTTTTGCCAGCAGCGGCTGCACCAGCTGATAGAAGGTGAGGGTGGCGGAAACCGGATTACCCGGCAGGCCGCAGAACCAGCTGTTATTCAGTTTTCCGAAGGCAAAAGGTTTACCCGGCTTGATGGCCAGCTTCCAGAAGCCGATTTCACCCAGCTCTTCGAGTATCTCTTTGGTGTAGTCCGCTTCCCCGACGGAGACGCCGCCGGAGCTGATGACTACGTCGGCCTGCCGGTCGGCCTCGATAAACGCCTCGCGCAGTCGATCCGGATCGTCGGGAATAATGCCAAGGTTAATCACCTCGCAGCCCAGCTGCTCAAGCATCAGGTGAACGGCGAGGCGGTTGGTATCGTAAATTTGCCCGTCGCCCAGCGGCTGGCCCGGCAGCTGCAGTTCATCCCCGGTCGAGAAGACCGCGACGCGCACTTTGCGCACCACCGCAACTTGCGCAATCCCCAGCGAAGCGAGCACCGGCAGTTCGGCGACGGTAAGCGGGGTTCCTGCCGGGAAGACCACGGCGCCATCGGCGATATCTTCCCCACGGCGGCGAATGTTCTGCCCGGCTTTGACCGGTGCGATGAAGCGGATGCCCTCTTCGGTCTGCTCCGTCTCTTCCTGCATCACCACCGCGTCGCAGCCTGGCGGGACGGGTGCGCCGGTCATGATGCGAATACAGCTTCCGGCAGGCCAGGCATCGTGGAACGGCTGTCCGGCGAACGCTTTACCTGCCACCGGCAGCGCCGCGCCGTCGGCGAGGTCGGCCAGACGCACGGCATAACCGTCCATCGCCGAGTTATCAAAACCCGGGACGTCCAGCGGTGAAATGAGATCATGGGCGGTTACGCGCGAAAAGGCCTGCAACAGCGGGACGGTTTCCACCGCGCTGAGCGGTGTAATTCGATTGAGCATCTGAGTCAGGGCTGTGTCGAGCGGCATCAGTCCGGCGGTAAAATCCATGGGGGTCTCCTGCGGGCAAAACATCGAAAACACCTATTATGACAGAAAAGCGCTGGCGGCTATATGCCACCACGGTACAGGGTTTACACCGCACTCCGCGCTTTCTATATTCAAAAATTGTATAGGACAGTCAGCACGATAATGATATTTATACACAAAATCATCCTGAATACAGCGGGGCAGCAGGGGAATACACCTGGAAAAGAGCGGGTTATCCGTCGCCTGTCAGGAGCGGTTTGCAGGATGTATCAAGACACTTTATCGGTAAAGGATCGCTGAATGGGCAAGGCGGTGATAGCAATTCATGGCGGGGCGGGGGCGATTACGCGTTCCGCCCTGACGCCGGAACGTGAACGACAATACGTGGCGGCGCTTTCAGCGATCGTCGATAGCGGGCAAAAAATGCTGGCGGCAGGTGCCAGCGCGCTGGATACGGTGACGGAAGCGGTGCGGCTGCTTGAGGAGTGTCCGCTGTTTAACGCGGGTATCGGATCGGTCTTTACCCGCGATGCAACCCATGAACTGGATGCCTGCCTCATGGACGGCAACCGGCTGCAGGCCGGGGCGGTTGCCGGAGTGAAACATTTGCGTAATCCGGTGTTGGCCGCGCGTCTGGTGCTGGAACAAAGCCCGCACGTGCTGCTGATTGGTGAAGGGGCGGAAGCCTTTGCCGTTTCTCATGGCATGGAACGGGTCGAGAACCATCTGTTTTCGACCACCGAGCGTTTACTCCAGCTACAACAGGCCCAGGCCGACGATGAAATCGTGCTCGATCATCGCCCCGCGCCGCTCGATGAGCGCCATAAGATGGGGACCGTCGGGGCGGTAGCGCGGGATTTGGCCGGTAATCTGGCGGCGGCGACCTCGACCGGCGGCATGACCAATAAGCTCCCCGGGCGCGTCGGTGACAGCCCGTTGCCGGGGGCCGGCTGCTATGCCAATAACGCCAGCGTCGCGGTCTCCTGCACCGGAACCGGCGAAGTGTTTATGCGCACGCTCGCGGCCTACGATATTGCGGCGTTGATGGAGTATGGCAATCTCAGCCTGTATGAGGCCTGTGAGCGGGTGGTGATGGAAAAACTGCCGGCGCTCGGCGGCAGCGGCGGCCTGATTGCCATCGACAGAGAAGGCAACGTGGTTCTGCCGTTTAACAGCGAAGGCATGTATCGGGCCTGGTGCTATGCCGGGGATACGCCGACGATTGGTATTTATCGGGAATAAGGGGAAGCAGGTTGCCGCATAGTCAAGAAATCGACGCCGATGATGTTCTGGTGGTACGCGATCTGAACGTGGCGTTTCGCCAGCAGCAGGAGACGTTTTCCGCGGTGCGTCAGCTGTCGTTTACCCTGCGGCGGGGCGAAACGTTAGCCATTGTCGGCGAATCGGGTTCAGGAAAATCCGTGACCGCGCTGGCGCTGATGCGCCTGCTCGATCGGGCGGTAAGCGAGGTCAGCAGCGAAGCGCTGTGGCTGCGCCGTCGCAACCGTCAGGTCGTCTCCCTGAGCGAGCAGTCCGCCGCGGGGATGCGCAGCGTGCGCGGGGCGGACATGGCGATGATTTTCCAGGAGCCGATGACCTCGCTAAACCCGGTATTTACTATCGGAGAGCAGATTGCCGAGTCTATTCGTTTGCATCAGGGGCTGGGGCATGATGCGGCGCTGCGCGAAGCGAAGAAAATGCTCGATCAGGTCAGGATCCCCGAGGCGGAAACGGTGCTCTCGCGCTATCCCCATCAGCTTTCCGGTGGGATGCGTCAGCGGGTGATGATCGCGATGGCGCTCTCCTGTCGTCCTGCGGTTCTGATTGCCGATGAGCCCACCACGGCGCTGGATGTGACAATTCAGGCACAGATTCTTCAGCTCATTGCCGTGCTGCAAAAAGAGATGGCGATGGGGGTGATCTTTATTACTCAC
The DNA here is from genome assembly GCF_003323835.1 of Klebsiella sp. X13. NCBI lineage: Bacteria > Pseudomonadati > Pseudomonadota > Gammaproteobacteria > Enterobacterales > Enterobacteriaceae > Klebsiella > Klebsiella sp. X13. The sequence goes on along the minus strand of NZ_CP030874.1, from coordinate 3,640,480 downwards.
GATATGGGGGTGGTCGCCGATATCGCCGATCGGGTACTGGTGATGTACCGCGGAGAAGCGGTGGAGAGCGGCACGGTGGAGGAGATCTTCCGCGCGCCGCAGCACCCCTACACCCGGGCGCTGCTGGCCGCGGTCCCGCGGCTCGGGTCGATGCGCGGTAGCGATCTGCCGCGTCATTTTCCGTTATTACAGCAAGCTGCGCCTGACGAGGGCGAGCAGAATACCGTCGTCGCCGGCGAGCCGATTCTTAAAGTGCGCGATCTGGTGGCGCGCTTCCCGCTGCGCAGCGGCATTCTGAATCGCGTCACCCGCGAAGTTCATGCGGTGGAGAAGGTGAGTTTTGACCTGTGGCCAGGAGAAACCCTCTCTTTGGTCGGCGAGTCCGGCTGCGGGAAGTCAACGACCGGCCGGGCTCTGCTCCGGCTGGTGGCGACGCAGGGCGGCACCATCGTTTTTAACGGCGAGCGGATTGATACGCTGGCAAACAGCAAACTTCAGGCGCTGCGCCGCGATATCCAGTTTATTTTCCAGGATCCGTTTGCGTCGCTCGACCCGCGACAAACCGTGGGTTATTCGATCATGGAGCCGCTGCGCGTACACGGCATGCTGGAGGGGGACGCGGCCCGCGCGCGCGTCGCCTGGCTGCTGGAGCGAGTCGGTTTGCAGCCGGAACATGCCTGGCGCTACCCGCACGAGTTTTCCGGCGGCCAGCGCCAGCGTATTTGCATCGCCCGCGCGCTGGCGCTCAATCCGAAAGTGGTGATTGCCGACGAGGCCGTGTCAGCGCTGGATGTTTCCATCCGCGCGCAGATTATTAATCTGATGCTCGATTTACAGCGCGAAATGGGCATCGCATTCCTGTTTATTTCACACGATATGGCGGTGGTTGAACGCATCAGTCATCGCGTGGCGGTGATGTATCGTGGGCGGATTGTCGAGATAGGCCCGCGGCGCGCCGTGTTTGAAAACCCGCAGCACCCTTATACCCGTAAATTGATGGCCGCCGTACCGGTTGCCGACCCGACGCATCGTCATCCGCAGCGCGTACTGCTCTCTGACGAACTGCCGGGCAATATCTATAAGCGGGGCACCGAGGTTAGCAGCATGCCGTTACAACAGGTGGGGCCGGGCCATTTTGTCGCCAGGGAACCCGTCGCCGACGTGCTGGGAAGATAACAACGACACCAACAGTACAGCCTTTCAGGAGAACAACATGACACAACGTGTATTACGCAAAGGGTTGCTGGCGCTGGTCGTCACGTCAGCGCTGGCGGCAGGCCCGGCTTTTGCCGCGAAAGATGTGGTCGTCGCGGTCGGCTCTAACTTCACGACCCTCGACCCGTATGATGCCAATGACACCCTGTCCCAGGCCGTCGCCAAATCGTTCTATCAAGGGCTGTTTGGTCTGGATAAAGAGATGAAGCTGCAAAATGTGCTGGCGGAGAGTTACACCATCTCGCCGGACGGACTGGTTTACACCATCAAACTCCATTCCGGGGTGAAGTTCCAGGATGGCACCGACTTTAATGCCGAGGCGGTGAAGGCCAACCTCGATCGCGCCAGCAATCCTGATAATCATCTCAAGCGCTACAACCTGTATAAAAATATCGCCAGTACTGAAGCGCTCGATCCGACGACGGTAAAAATTACCCTGAAGCAGCCGTTCTCCGCGTTCATCAATATCCTGGCCCACCCGGCCACGGCGATGATCTCTCCGGCGGCGCTGAAAAAGTACGGCAAAGAGATCGGCTTCCATCCGGTGGGAACCGGGCCGTATAAGCTGGACACCTGGAATCAGACCGATTTCGTGAAGGTGACGAAGTTTACCGGCTACTGGCAGCCAGGCTTGCCGAAGCTCGACTCGATCACCTGGCGTCCGGTGGTGGATAACAACACTCGTGCGGCGATGCTGCAAACCGGCGAAGCGCAGTTCGCATTCCCCATCCCTTATGAACAGGCACCGCTGCTGGAAAAAAACAGCAAGCTGGAGCTGGTGGCCAGCCCGTCGATCATGCAGCGTTACATCAGCATGAACGTGACGCAAAAACCGTTCGATAACCCGAAAGTACGTGAAGCGATCAACTACGCCATCAACCGCCAGGCGCTGGTCAAAGTGGCGTTCGCCGGCTATGCGACACCGGCCACCGGCGTCGTACCGCCGTCTATTGCCTATGCCGAAAGCTTTAAGCCGTGGCCGTACGATCCGGCGAAAGCCCGCGAGCTGCTGAAAGAGGCCGGTTTCCCTAACGGTTTCAGCACCACGCTGTGGTCATCGCATAACCACAGTACCGCGCAGAAAGTGCTGCAGTTCACCCAGCAGCAGCTGGCGCAGGTGGGCATTAAGGCCCAGCTGACGGCGATGGATGCCGGCCAGCGTGCGGCGGAAGTCGAGGGTAAAGGGCAGAAAGAGAGCGGAGTACGCATGTTCTACACCGGCTGGTCGGCTTCAACCGGCGAAGCTGACTGGGCGCTGTCGCCGCTGTTTGCTTCGCAAAACTGGCCGCCGACCCTGTTCAACACCGCGTTTTATGGCAATCCGCAGGTGGATAAAGATCTGACGGATGCGCTGAAAACCACCGATGTGAAGGAAAAAACGCGGCTCTATAAAGAGGCGCAGGAGACTATCTGGAAAGAGTCCCCGTGGGTGCCGCTGGTGGTGGAAAAACTGGTCTCAGCGCACAGCAAAAATCTGACCGGTTTCTATATCCAGCCGGATACCGGGTTCAGCTTCGAGCAGGCGGATTTAAGCCAGTGATGGAAGGGACTTTGACCCTCTCCCGCAGCGGGAGAGGAAGGTGGCGCGAGGGGCTCTGCTCTTCATTCGCGCCCGAGGGCGACAGGGATACCAGCAAGGGGGGACGATGCTCAATTATGTGATTAAGCGTCTGCTGGGGCTGATTCCCACGCTGCTGATTGTGGCGGTGCTGGTATTCCTGTTCGTGCATATGTTGCCTGGCGATCCGGCGCGGCTGATTGCCGGACCTGAGGCCGACGCGCAGGTGGTGGCGATGGTGCGCCAGCAGCTGGGGCTCGACCAGCCGCTGCATGTCCAGTTCTGGCACTATATCACCAGCGTATTGCAGGGCGATTTCGGCACCTCGATGGCGTCACGCCGTCCGGTCAGCAGCGAAATAGCCAGCCGCTTTATGCCGACGTTGTGGCTGACTCTGGCCAGCATGAGCTGGGCGGTGATCTTCGGCATGGCGGCGGGCATTGTGGCGGCCGTGTGGCGCAATCGCTGGCCTGACCGCCTGGGGATGGCGCTGGCGGTGACCGGTATTTCGTTTCCGGCTTTTGCGCTCGGTATGCTGCTGATGCAGGTCTTCTCGGTGGAGCTGGGCTGGCTGCCGACGGTGGGCGCCGACAGCTGGCGGCACTATATTTTGCCTTCCCTGACGCTGGGGGCGGCGGTCGCGGCGGTGATGGCGCGTTTTACCCGCGCCTCTTTTGTCGATGTTCTGCATGAAGATTACATGCGCACGGCGCGCGCCAAAGGGGTCAGTGAGACCCGGGTGGTGCTGAAACACGGTCTGCGCAACGCCATGATCCCGGTGGTGACCATGATGGGACTACAGTTCGGTTTTTTGCTCGGTGGGTCGATCGTGGTCGAGAAGGTCTTTAACTGGTCAGGTCTTGGACGGCTGCTGGTGGATTCGGTGGAGATGCGCGACTATCCGGTCATTCAGGCGGAAGTCCTCCTCTTTTCGCTGGAATTTATTCTTATCAATTTAGTGGTGGATGTTCTGTACGCCGCCATTAACCCGGCTATCAGGTACAAGTAAGGTGCGATTGCTCAACTGGAGAAGACAGGCGGCTATTAACGCCATGCCGGGAGTTAAGCCCGGACAAATACGCACGCCGTGGCGTGAGTTCTGGCGGCGATTTCGTCGTCAGCCGGTGGCGATGGGCGCCGGTGTATTTGTCCTGCTGCTGATTGCAGTTGCTCTCGCGGCGCCGTGGATAGCGCCGTTCGATGCGGAAAACTATTTTGATTACGACCGGCTCAACGACGGTCCGTCGATGATGCACTGGTTCGGGGTGGATTCGCTCGGGCGCGATATCTTTAGCCGGGTGTTGGTGGGGGCGCAGATTTCGCTGGCCGCCGGCGTGCTGGCGGTGCTGATTGGCGCGGCGATCGGTACCGTGCTCGGTCTGCTGGCCGGGTATTATGAAGGCTGGTGGGATCGCATCATCATGCGCATCTGCGACGTGCTGTTCGCCTTCCCGGGGATCCTGCTGGCGATTGCCGTGGTAGCGGTGATGGGCAGCGGGATGTCGAACGTGATCATTGCGGTGGCGATCTTTTCGATCCCGGCATTTGCCCGCCTGGTGCGCGGTAACACCCTGGTGCTCAAGCAGCAGACCTTTATTGAATCGGCGCGCAGCATCGGCGCCAGCGATACGACGATTCTGTTCAGCCATATTCTGCCCGGAACGGTCTCGTCGATCGTGGTCTATTTCACCATGCGTATCGGGGTATCGATTATCTCCGCTGCCAGCCTCTCTTTCCTGGGACTCGGGGCGCAGCCCCCGACCCCGGAATGGGGGGCAATGCTCAATGAAGCGCGGGCGGATATGGTGATGGCGCCGCACGTGGTGCTGTTCCCGGCGATTGCGATTTTCCTGACGGTGCTGGCGTTTAACCTGCTGGGGGACGGCCTGCGCGACGCGCTGGATCCGAAGATAAAGGGGTAGGGGCTATTCCCCGGTGGCGCTGTCGCTAACCGGGGCTACGGATGGGTGCGGATGAGTGCAGTTTTGTAGCCCGGATCAGGCGCGTTAGCGCCGCAATCCGGGGATAAGAGGCGCAGGATTAAACCCGGCTGCCCCACAGGTCGTATTCGTCGGCATGTTCGACTTTCACACGGACGACGTCGCCTGGTTTGACCTTCGTTTCGCCGTTCAGGTAGACCGCACCGTCAATTTCCGGGGCATCGGCCATACTGCGGCCAATGGCGCCTTCTTCGTCCACTTCATCGATCAGCACCATGATCTCGCGGCCGACCTTCTCCTGCAGACGTTCGGCGGAGATCTGCTGCTGCAGCTGCATAAAGCGGTTCCAGCGCTCTTCTTTTACCTCTTCAGGCACCTGATCCGCCAGCTCATTAGCGGTCGCGCCTTCAACCGGGCTGTACTTAAAGCAGCCGACGCGGTCCAGGCGTGCCTCTTTCAGGAAGTCGAGCAGCATCTGGAAATCTTCTTCCGTTTCACCCGGGAAGCCGACGATGAAGGTCGAACGCAGGGTCAGGTCAGGGCAGATTTCACGCCACTGCTTAATGCGTGCCAGCTGACGGTCGGCAGAACCCGGACGTTTCATCAGTTTCAGAATGCGCGGGCTGGCATGCTGCAGCGGGATATCCAGATACGGCAGAATTTTACCTTCCGCCATCAGCGGAATCACGTCATCGACGTGCGGGTACGGGTAGACGTAGTGCAGACGGACCCAGATACCCAGTTTCGCCAGCTCTTCGCACAGGCTGACCATGCTGGTTTTTACCGGCGCGCCGTCGTGAAAGCCGGTGCGATGCTTCACATCGACGCCGTAGGCGGAGGTATCCTGAGAGATAACCAGCAGCTCTTTGACGCCGGCATCGGCCAGGCGTTTGGCTTCGGACAGCACTTCACCAATCGGACGGCTGACAAGGTCGCCGCGCATCGACGGGATAATGCAGAAGGTGCAGCGATGGTTACAGCCTTCGGAAATTTTCAGGTAGGCGTAATGACGTGGCGTGAGCTTCACGCCCTGTTCCGGCACCAGGCTCAGGAACGGGTTGTGTTTCGGCTTCGGCGTATAGTGATGGACATGCTCCAGAACCTGTTCATAGCTGTGCGGCCCGGTTATCTCCAGCACTTTCGGATGCACTTCGCGAATCTGGTCTTCTTTCGCGCCCAGGCAGCCGGTCACAATAACTTTGCCATTTTCTTTTAACGCTTCGCCAATGGCTTCCAGAGACTCCTGAACGGCGCTGTCGATAAAGCCGCAGGTGTTGACGATAACCATATCGGCATTGTCGTAGGTGGGGACCACGTCATAACCTTCGGTACGCAGTTCGGTCAGGATGCGTTCTGAGTCCACGAGGTTTTTCGGGCAGCCCAGAGAGACAAAGCCGATCTTCGGCTGATGCGTTACATTGCTCATAGTTTAAAAAGTGTTCGATTATTGGAATGGTCAGGGCAGGAATTTTACAGATCTTTATGAAAAAGAGTATAGCCACGGTGTGACAGATGATGAAAAAGCCCGGGAGATCCCCCCGGGCGGATGGTTCGTTATGGCTGCGCGACGCCTCCTGCCGGTGCTGAACCTGGGGCGGTGGGTTCTCGCTTATCGCGTAGGGTGAAAATCGATATCAGGGTGAAGAGCCCGGCGATGCTGCCGAGAATATAATATGTATGCGCGAAGCCGATGGTGTCATACAGATAGCCGGCCAGCGGCGAGTAAATCGCCGTGGCGATGGAGGCCACAAACAGCACCAGCAAATAGACCGTTGATGACAACTTATGGTCGAAGTTGGCGGCGATGAATTTAAATACTGATACCAGGATCAGTGGTTTTTCCAGCGCGTGCATCATTTTCACCGCGCCAATCCACACCGGACCAAGCGGGATGGCGGAACCCACGATACGTACCGACATAATCAATCCGGCAATAATCAGCGCCCACTTGGCCCCGGTGCGGTTAACAAACCACGGCATCAGGCAGAGAAAGAGCGTTTCACCGCAGACCTGGATGGAGGCCAGAATTCCGTACCAGCGGTTGCCTTCTTCCGGGGTCGGGAACTGCAATGAGAAGTACTGCGCAAACTGCTGATCGTAGGTGTCATAAATTTGCGTAACGAATAAGGTAAAGATCAGCAGCATCCAGAACTGCCCGTTTTTCGCCAGCTCCAGCGCATGGGAGACCTTCAGCGCGCTGGTTTTTTCCATCTCGGCTTCGGTGAGTTCGATTTTAGTCAGCATGAAGCAGATGGCGGCAATCACAATGGCAATACTGGCCAGCCAGAAGGCCAGATTGGGGTTGCTGTCGATATATTTTCCCACGATCCACGCGGCGGCGGCCCAACCTAACGAGCCCCACATCCGCACCCGGCCATACTCAAAGCGATAGCGCCGCGAAATTTTGTCGATATACGAATCAATCACTCCGCAGCCGGAGTTAAAAATTATCCCCAGGTAGATACCGCCCAGTAAGGCGCCCAGCCAGAAGCTGTGGACCAGCAGCGGGGCATAGAGATAAATAAAGAACGGGCCGACCGGCAGCAGCATGGCCAGCAGGATCCAGATAAGCCGTTTTTTCAGACCAAATTTATCGGCAATAAAGCCAAAAAAAGGCTGCATCAACAGAGCAATGAAGGCGTTGACGGAGTACAGCAGGCCGGTTTTGGTGGCGCTGATGCCGAGATGCTGAGTTGTCCAGATGACAAAGAACGCCATGGTGGATGACCAGGCGAATAGATAGAGGAAATCGAAAAGACTCAACAAGATATAGTTTCTTTTGCCGGGCGTAATCATTTCAGTTCCTTCAGGCGGATCGGAGTTAATGCTGCGGGCAATGGCCGCAGATTGTGTTTTTTATTAAATGTTATACGTATTACATTAATGGCGTTGATATGACACCCGCTGGAAATTTTGATCAATTGAAATGATAGTTATTTGTGATCTTATCGGCAAAAAAGAGTTATTTATTGATATTCACACCTTCATTACGATGGGGTGTTTTATGAGAGCGTATAACATTGATTGTGATTTTTTTCATGGGAGCCTGAAAGAGAGGGCGAGCGGATCGCAATTTTGAACATAAATGTAACATTGTAAATGATGTTAATTAACCAGGAATTATTGACCTCGCGCATCATTTTGTACGAAAAATAGCCATATTCTGATAATGGTAATGGATGACAGAGGAGGAACCCTGATGAACGTTGACAGACTGTATCGTAACCTTCTGAATAAGCTGATTAATGCCAATATTGATCTCGACGCTTATTTGCAGCTACGCAAAGCGAAGGGCTATATGTCAGTCAGCGAAAATGAGCATCTGCGTGATAACTTGTTCGAACTGTGTGGTGAAATGCGTAAGAACGGGCTGCAGTTGCAGCACGTTCTTGCACCGGAAGAAAAGGACGCTCTCCGTCTTGCAGGTGGAGCCATCGCGTCTGCGGCGGTTTGCCTGATGAGCGGGCATCATGATTGCCCGTCGTATATTGCGGTTAACGTAGAGACGCTAGAACGCTGTCTGGCAGAGCTGACGATGAATATTCGTAAACTGAATAAACAGGCGCCAGTGACCCACGTCTGAATTCAGGGGGAGGTCAGCTCCCCCTGCTTAATGTTATGTAAAAATCCCCTCCTGATGTTCCCCCGCTGGCTACCCTTAGCGCATTGCCGAAAATATTGCCGATGAAAGGAAAATGCCATGCGCCAGGTCGCCATTTCGCTGATGCTCGCCACCCTGCTGTTTCCCGTCGTGACTCTCGCCGGGAAGGTGCGTGTTGAGGTTTTGCAAAATCAGCTCGCCCATCCGTGGGCGCTGGCCTTTCTCCCCGATGATCGGGGAATACTGATAACCCTGCGTTCCGGCGAACTGAAGCGCTGGCGGCAGGGGGAAGGTCTTTCGCCCGCGATAACCGGCGTCCCACCGGTCTGGGCCAGCGGCCAGGGAGGATTGCTTGATGTGGCGCTGGCTCCGGATTTCGCCCACTCCCGCCGGGTCTGGCTGAGTTTTGCTGAAGTCGGCGATGACGGCAAAGCCGGTACCGCCGTAGGCTATGGCCGCCTGAGCGACAACCTTCAGCATCTGGAGCATTTTCAGGTTGTCTTCCGCCAGCAGCCGAAGCTCTCCACCGGCAACCATTTCGGTGGGCGCCTGGTGTTTGATGGGAAAGGGTATTTATTCATCGGCCTGGGCGAAAATAACCAACGCCCCACGGCCCAGGATCTGGATAAACTGCAGGGAAAAGTGGTGCGTCTGACCCAGGACGGCGAAGTGCCTGCCGATAATCCTTTTGTTCATCGCGCGGGGGCGAGACCGGAAATCTGGTCTTATGGCATCCGCAATCCGCAGGGAATGGCGATGAATCCCTGGAGCGATACGCTGTGGCTCAACGAACACGGGCCGCGCGGCGGTGACGAGATCAATATTCCGCAGAAGGGTAAGAACTACGGCTGGCCGCTGGCGACGCATGGCGTCAACTACAGCGGACTGGCGATCCCCGAAGCGCAGGGCACGGCGGTCGCCGGAACGGAAGCGCCGCTTTTCGTCTGGAAGCACTCTCCGGCGGTAAGCGGGATGGCTTTCTACGCAGCGTCGACCTTCCCACAGTGGCAGCATAAGCTGTTTATCGGGGCGCTGAAGGACCAGTCGCTGATTGTTCTGAAGGTGGATGGCGATAAGGTGCGCGAAGAGGCGCGTATTCTGGGCGAGCGCGGCAAGCGGATCCGCGATGTGCGCGTCGGACCCGACGGCTATCTGTATGTATTAACCGACGAGTCCAACGGTGAACTGCTGAAGGTCAGTCCGGCCGACTAGCATCAGGTGACCGGAATCATCACCACATCGCGCCACGCCTGGCGTTGGTTAAGCTGCTGGTACCAACGCTGCAGGTGCGGGCGCGGCTGCCAGCTTTCAACAATCGTCATCAGGTTATAAACGAACGGCGCCACGGCGATGTCGCCGAGGCCAAAGGCCTCTCCGGATAGCCAGGCGGAGGTCGCCAGCTCATCATCAAGCATCGCGAAAAGCGCCTCACAGGCGGCAATACCGGCGGCGATAGCCGCCGGGTCGCGCTTATCCGCCGGCGTTCTGACCAGCCCCATTAACACCGGACGATGGGCGGGAGAAAGCGAACCGTTTGCCCAGTCCATCCATTTGTCGCTCTGGGCGCGCTTGCGCGGCGCAGTGACCCATAAACGGTCCTGTCCATACTCGGCGGCCAGATAGCGAATAATGGCATTCGATTCCCAAAGGACGAGATCATTGGCATCATCTTTCAGCAGCGGCACCAGGCCATTCGGGTTCATCGCCAGATACTCCGGGTCATGATTTAAGCCAAACTCCAGCCCTGCCATAATATGCTGATATGGAAGGCCCAGCTCCGCCAGCACCCAGCGTACTTTCTTCACATTCGTCGAGTTATTTCTGCCCCATAGCGTAATCATATCGGTTCCTGCCTGTTATTGAGCCGTCGTTGCAGCATGGTGAGCAATCATGTTGGAATAAAGATAATATTTAGGCAATCATGATCAAAAAAATTGCTCTGTTTTCAGCAGGGAGCGAGGTTATTGCGTAAACTTTAAAAACTTTACCAACTCGCTGTTTCTTTAAGGTCATTTGTACGCTTTACTCACCGGCTGCTGCTGCGCCGATAGAGTGTTGCGGCATATTTTGTTTGGAAAGGATACTTGGGTGGCTCTTATGACGCATGACGCTTTTTCTCTTCGCGGCCTCGTGGCAGGCTGCGCGCTTCTCGTTCTTGTCGCACCTGCGGTGCAGGCTGCGGAACAACTCCCCGATGCCCCATCGATCGATGCCCGAGCCTGGATCCTGATGGATTACGCCAGCGGTAAAGTGCTGAGCGAGGGCAACGCCGATGAAAAACTCGACCCGGCAAGTCTGACCAAGATCATGACCAGCTATGTCGTCGGACAGGCGCTGAAGGCGGGCAAGATTAAGTCCACCGATATGGTCACCGTCGGTCGCGATGCCTGGGCTACCGGTAACCCGGCGCTGCGCGGGTCATCGGTGATGTTCCTTAAGCCGGGGATGCAGGTTTCAGTCGAAGACCTGAATAAAGGCGTGATTATCCAGTCCGGCAACGATGCCAGCATCGCGATCGCCGACTACGTGGCGGGGAGCCAGGATGCATTCGTCAGCCTGATGAACGGCTATGCGCAAAAAATGGGGCTGACCAATACCACCTTTATGACCGTGCACGGCCTGGATGCGCCGGGCCAGTTTAGTACCGCGCGCGACATGGCGCTGCTGACCAAAGCGATGATTCATGACGTGCCTGAAGAGTACGCCATTCATAAAGAGAAAGAGTTTACCTTCAATAAGATTCGTCAGCCGAACCGCAACCGTCTGCTGTGGAGCTCAAACCTGAACGCGGATGGCGTCAAAACAGGGACCACCGCCGGCGCTGGCTACAACCTGGTCTCCTCGGCTACCCAGGGAGACATGCGTCTGATTGCCGTGGTGCTCGGCACCAAGACCGACCGTATTCGTTTTAATGAATCCGAAAAGCTGCTGACCTGGGGCTTCCGTTTCTACGAGACCGTGACGCCGATTAAACCGGATGCCACCTTTATCACCCAGCGCGTCTGGTTTGGCGACAGCAACGAAGCCAAACTCGGGGCGGGCGAAGCCGGTTCGATCACCCTGCCGCGCGGGCAGCTGAAAAACCTGAAAGCCAGCTATACCCTGACGGATACGCAGCTGACGGCGCCGCTTAGCAAAGGGCAGGTGGTCGGGACCATCGACTTTAAGCTCAATGATAAAACCATCGAGCAGCGCCCGCTGATCGTCATGGAAGCGGTCAATGAAGGCGGTTTCTTTAGCCGGATGATGGACTTCGTGCTGATGAAACTGCACGGCTGGTTCGGTAGCTGGTTCTCATAACCGACAGGCCGCGCCCTGCGGGGCGCGGTCAGTAGAGTAGTGAAATCTGCTTTTCTTTCGCCAGCGCGAGCAGATCCTCATCCGGACAGACATCGCTGGCAATCACATCAAAACGCGATAAATCGCCCATCCGCGCCGGTCTGACTTTGCCAAATTTACTGTGATCGACAACCAGTACGTGATAGCGCGCGCTGCTCATCGCCCAGTGTTTAACCGGCAGCTCTTCGAGGTTATAGCAGGTGGCGCCCTGCGCGCAGTCGATTCCGGCCGCGGAATAAAAGGCGATGTCCGGGCACAGATGGCTGAGCGTATCCTGCAGGCTGAGTGGTTTAAAAATGGCATTGCTGGCATGGAACTCGCCGCCGCAGAGAATGGCCCGACACTGGGGTTTTTCCTGCAGCGCCAGAAAGGTGTTCAGCGAATAGCAGACGCCGGTAAAGGGCAGGGCGTTATCGATCGCGTCAATGATCCAGGGCGTGGTGGTCCCACAGTCGAAAAAGGCCATTTGATGGGCTTCAAGCAGCGCGGCAGCGTGACGGGCGGCACGGCGTTTTTCCTCCACCAGGCGGGTTTTCTGGTCGCTGAGCAGATAATGGGTTGCGCTGCGCGGTTCGAGAACGATATAACCGCCTAACAACACCACCGGGCCATTATGGCCGTTCAGGTCGCGACGAATGGTCATTTCTGATACGCCAAGCAGCGCGGCGGCCTCTTTTAAATGAAGCTTATCGCTGCGCTTGAGCGCCTGAATGAGCTGGCTGATACGTTCATCACGACGTGTTTCCATATTCCCTCTACGCTGAAATCGCCCTGCATCGGCAGGGCGTCAGTGGGCAATTTTACCTGCCGAAAGAGGGTTAGTCACGCACCCAGCCTTTACGAATCGGCAGGGAGAAGCAAACCCGGTACAGCTGCTGCAGGTATTGATACAGCGGTTGACCGCCGGCCTGCCACAGTAATCCGGCGGCCAGGCAACCGCACATCCCGGTCAGCAGGCCGCCCAGCATATCCAGCGGCCAGTGAACGCCAAGATAGACCCGGGACCAGGCGATCGCCACGGCAGTCGCCAGCAGCGCGATCCCGGACCACAGGCGATGCCAGAACAAGAAAGCCAGCGCAAAGGTAAAGCTGATGGTACCGTGATTGCTGGGGAAGGAGTTATTCGGCGCGTGATGCAGGAACTGATAGCCGACGCCTGCGGCAAACGGACGCTCATGCGGGAAGAGCAGGCCAAAAATCCATGACAGACTCAGGCTAATCGCCAGCGCCAGGAGCACTTTAAACACCAGCTGCCGCTGGTTTGGCCCCCAGAGCCACAGCGCCGCGGTCAACAGAGGCACAATCAGAATCACCTCTTTGGCAATGAATGTCGCCAGGGCGATGACCCACGAGGGCGAGGCGGGGGTGGCGTTGATTAAGGCAAACAGCGCGTCGTTGATATTTTCCAGCATAGATTCAGGCTCTTGGTATCCGATAGCAATCAGCCGCCCACCTTAAAAAACGGTGGCGATAAGGTAAAGCAGTATTGTCTTAATTATCAGCTTGTTAAGAAGCCGTGGCGCGGCATATGGTGGTGAATATGCCGCAGAGGATGAGTATATCGCCTGTAACCTAATTGAAATATAAACGAAATATAGACAGGTTTAATTAAAATGGCGGCAATATCCGCCGGCTGAAGGCGCATTGCGCTATTTTTAATTGTCACTCACAATTCACTATCTCCTCCGCAAGACTTTCATTAAACTTTGCGCGATTTTTGTTTAACGAAGAGATTGCATGCAGAATTATTCGCTTTCAGGCAAACGCCTCGGACGGCAGGCGCTTCTGTTCCCGCTCTGCCTGGTGTTATACGAATTTTCCACTTATATCGGCAACGATATGATCCAGCCGGGAATGCTCTCGGTGGTGGAAGAGTTTCAGGTCGGTAATGAATGGGTTCCGACCTCGATGACCGCCTATCTCGCCGGCGGTATGTTTTTGCAGTGGCTGCTGGGGCCGCTGTCGGATCGTATCGGCCGTCGCCCGGTGATGCTCACCGGGGTGGTGTGGTTTATCGTCACCTGTCTGGCCACGCTGCTGGCGCAGACCATTGAGCAGTTCACGCTGCTGCGCTTTTTGCAGGGCATTAGTCTGTGCTTCATCGGCGCGGTGGGATATGCCGCCATTCAGGAGTCGTTTGAGGAGGCGATGTGTATCAAAATCACCGCCCTGATGGCGAACGTTGCGCTGATTGCCCCGCTGCTCGGTCCGCTGGTGGGAGCGGCCTGGGTCCACATCCTGCCGTGGGAAATGATGTTCGTGCTGTTTGCCGTGCTGGCCGCTATTGCCTTTGTGGGCCTGCAGCGCGCGATGCCGGAAACCGCGACGCGGATGGGCGAGAAGCTGTCGATGAAAGAGCTGGGTCGCGATTATGGCCTGGTGCTGAAGAATCTGCGCTTCGTCGCCGGCGCGCTGGCGACCGGGTTTGTCAGCCTGCCGCTGCTGGCGTGGATTGCCCAGTCGCCGGTGATTATCATCAGCGGCGAAAAGGCCACCAGCTATGAGTATGGCCTGCTGCAGGTGCCGATTTTCGGCGCGCTGATTGCCGGTAACCTGGTGCTGGCGCGACTGACCTCGCGGCGGACGGTACGCTCGCTGATTATTCTCGGCGGCTGGCCGATTATGTTCGGGCTGCTGCTCTCTGCGGTGGCGACGGTGGTATCGACCCATGCTTATTTGTGGATGACCGCCGGGCTGAGCGTTTACGCCTTCGGGATTGGTCTGGCGAACGCCGGGTTAGTCCGCCTGACGCTGTTTGCCAGTGACATGAGCAAAGGTACGGTTTCGGCCGCGATGGGGATGCTGCAGATGCTGATATTTACCGTCGGCATCGAGGTCAGTAAGCATGCGTATGAGCTGGGTGGTAGCGGGGTATTCAGCCTGTTTAACTTGCTCAGCGGCGTAGTGTGGCTGGCGATGATTGTCTATTTTCTCAAAGACAAGAGCGTCGGCAGTTCCAACGACCCGCAGGCATAGCGGCGAAGCGTTCCGGGTGGGGCACGACTGCCGCACCCGGACGAAGGTCAGGCGAACGGCGCTTCGCGATTCAGCACTTTGTCGATGATGTGCAGCACACCTTCCTCATTGTTATGCGGCGCATCATAGTCGGCGACAGCTTTCACCGGTGCTGCCGCGTTGGCCATCGCAAAGCCAAATCCGGCATGTTGCAGCATTTCAATATCATTTCCGCTGTCGCCAAAGGCGACGACTTCATGATTCTCAATGCCCCAGCGCTGTTGCAAAATACGCAAACCGTTGGCTTTGTGCACACCGGGAATAATCAGATCGATACTGCCGTAGCCGGTTGCCACGGCGGTCACCATATCGCCCAACGCCGCGTGTAGCTGCGGCTGGATTTGCGGAATCAGTTGGTCAGGCACGTTGAGGCCGAATTTCAGTATCACGTCATCGATATGGTTGAAATCGTCCACCAGCTGCAGGCGATGGTAATATTTCGCGGCGACCGTCTTCAACTCATCGTTATAGCTATTGAGGGTATACGCGCTGCGTTTACCGCAGGCGATAATTTCAATATTGGTCAGCGTCTGCAGATAGTCGATGACGGTGTGGAAATGATCTTTCGGCAGCTGACAGTTAAAAACGTCATCGCCGGCGCTGACCACCCAGCCGCCGTTTTCGGCGACAAAGGCTATCTCGTGGGCGATGTCCGGGAAAAACGAAATCAGCTGGTAATACTGGTTGCCGCTGGCGACGACGAAGCGAATATTCTGTTCGCGCATGCGCTGATACTGGTTCAGGAAGCGCGGGCGATTGTAGGTTTTGGCATCGCTTAAGAAGGTGCCATCCATGTCTACCGCAATCAGTTTGATGCTCATTAACTGTTCTCCATGACAGGTTCATGTTGTGGTTTAGCCACCGCTCTGGCGACCAACGCCGCTACCATAACCAGACCCAGCACCACCATCATGGCGCTGCGCAGGCCGAAGTGTTCGCCAAGGAAGCCCAGCAGCGGCGGCCCGACCAGGAAGGCAAGATAGCCGGTTATCGCTACCACGCTGACGCGCTTCGGCGCATCGGGACCGGTGTCGCTGGCGGCGGAAATGGTCAGCGGGAAACCGAGCGATGCGCCAAGACCCCACAGCAGTACCGAGACGCCGGCCACCCACGGGTTGTCGACGAAGATAATCAGGCCGATACCCAGCGCGCCCATCACGGCGCTGGCACGGACTACCGTGACCCGGCTGTAGCGATCGATAAACCAGCCGCCGGTAAAGCGACCTATTGTCATCCCGAGGGTGAAGCCGGCGTAAATCAAGGAGCCGGAGGTGGGGCTAAAGCCGTGGCCGTCCACCATCAGCAGCGGCAGCCAGTCGTTGGCAGATCCTTCAGCAAAGGCCATCGCCAGCACCACGACGCCAATCAGCAACAGCTGAACATCACGCCATACCGGCAGACCTTTTTCCTCATGATGCGCGTTCTCTGCCGCATTTTGTCCGGTTCCATCCGGGATGGCGCGAATCGCAATAGCAATCGGGGCTATCGCCACCAGCGCAGCCAGCAGAATATGCGGTGCGGCGGGCAGACCAAAACCGGTCACCGCCATCCCCACGCCGGCGCCGAACAGCGTGCCGAAGCTGTAAAATCCATGCATCATTGGCAGGACGGTTTTATTCATTTCGCGCTCGACGGCGGCGCCTTCAACGTTAATCGCCACCTCCGCCGAACCGAAGCTGGCGCCAAAAATGGCCAGCCCGATGGCAAACAGGACCGCCGAGGTGAGCCACAGCGCCACGCTGAGTACCATCATGCCGACCACGGCGCACGACATGGTGGTGCGAATCACCTTGCGGGTGCCAAAACGTTTGACCAGCCACGCCGAGCAGAGAATCCCGCTCATCGAACCAATCGACAGGCCAAATAAAACGATGCCCATTTCCGCCGTTGACAGCGTCAGCAGGTCACGGATCGCCGGAGTACGGGTAGCCCATGAGGCCATCAGCAATCCAGGG
Source organism: Klebsiella sp. X13 (assembly GCF_003323835.1). Lineage (NCBI taxonomy): Bacteria > Pseudomonadati > Pseudomonadota > Gammaproteobacteria > Enterobacterales > Enterobacteriaceae > Klebsiella > Klebsiella sp. X13. Next base: position 3,623,857 of record NZ_CP030874.1, on the reverse strand, counting down.
ATAAAAAAGAACATGAAAAGGGCCCAGAGTCGGAGCTGTAAGGCCCGGCGGGAGGTTTGCGCTGTCATCCGTAAACGCCTGTGAATGAGAAGATGGAGACAACAGTAGCAAGACTGTGTACATTTGTACATATTCTTCAGAATGCGTATTCGGACAAGAACCGGGCGCCAGGGAGCGTGATATTGCTGCCGATTGCCTGCGCATGACAGCGACTAAGAGGAAAGATATGGCCCGTCGACCGAACGATCCGCAGCGCCGGGAGCGCATTTTACAGGCCACGCTGGATACCATTGCCACCCACGGGATTCACGCGGTAACCCATCGTAAAATTGCCAGCTGTGCGGAAGTCCCGTTAGGCTCGCTGACCTACTATTTCAGCGGCATTGACGCGCTGATAGAAGAGGCGTTTCGCATTTTTACCCGCGATATGTCCGCGCAGTACCAGCAGTTTTTTACCTCGGTCAGCAGCCGTGAAGAGGCCTGCGATGCGATTGCCGAGCTGATCTTTAGCGCCCAGGTGACGACCGCGCGAAATATGGAGTTGATGTATCAGCTGTATGCGTTTTGCAGCAGCCAGCCGGCGCTGAAGGCGGTGATGCAGCACTGGATGCGGCGCAGTCAGCAAACGCTGGAACAGTGGTTTGAGCCGGCTACGGCTCGCGGACTGGATGCGTTTATCGAGGGAATGACCCTGCATTTTGTCACCGATAGCGCGCCGCTCTCAAAGCAGGCTATCCGCCTGATGGTCGGACGCCTGGCCGGAGAGGGGCAATAGCCAGATAAAGCGCTGTACGCCGAGGTATTGCGAGATCCGAGGGCTATCCACCGGTAGTGGCACCGGCCGTCATATTCACCATCGTTGCCGTCATGGCGTCGGCACGATCGGATGCCAGAAAGGTGATGACATCCGCCACCTGCGCCAGCGTCGGCAAACGTTTGAGCATGGTGCTGTGTGCCGCACCGCCAACCCACTGTTCGACCGTCAATCCCATCGCCTGCGCTTTTGCCGCAAAGACTTCCGCGGTGTAAGAGCCGGCCTCAACCGCACCGGTAATGGCGTGCGAGCGCACGCCGAGGACGCGGATATTCTTCGGCCCCAGTTCGCTGGCGAGCGCTTTGATAAAGGCTTCGCTACCCGCACAACCGACGATATGGCCCAGGTGGCCCGGCATGGCCATTGTTGCCGCCGGAGCCACGACGGTGATAATGGCGCCCGGGCGAGCGCCGCCCATATGGGGGATAACGGCTTTCGCCAGGTTGAACTGGGCCGCCAGGAACGGGGTGATGCCCTGCATAAACTCGGCGAGGGAGAGCGTCGTGATCTCCTTGCCTTGATTATGGACGAAGCCGGTAGCATTGATGACGATATCGAGCCCGCCGCTGTGCTGCGTCAGCTGCGCTATCCGCTCGCCGGTCGATCGCTCATCGAGGACATCAACGACAAAGGTCTCGGCCCTGCCGCCCGCGGCACGAATGTCATCCGCCACCCGATCCAGCTTCTTCCGATCGCGCGCGCCGAGGTAGACTCGCGCCCCCTCGCGCGCCATAGCATGCGCCACGGCGGAGCCTATCGCACCGCTACCGCCGAAGATGACGGCAACTTTATCTTTCACCAGCATCGCCTTTACCTCTCACCGGACTGAGCTGGTCAAAGTATGAGCAATAACCGGAAGGATGCCAATGCGACGGAGCATACAGTTACCGCCGGGGTCTGCGAGCGTCTCTCTCCTCCAGCTCCTGATAGATGGCGTAGATACCTGTCGCCGCGAAGTTGCCCTGGACGCAATGAATCGCTTTTTGTTGTTCAAGCAAAATAAAGTGCCTGACTTTATTGGTGTAGTGAATCATTAACATGAATCCCAACAGCAGCCATAGCAGCATAAATTCAATAATAAAAATGGATGAGTAAGTGAAGATTTTATCTTTTTCGAAGTTTTTAATTGATTCTTCTAAATACTCCTTGCCTTCGGCTGTTGTCAGCAAGCGGCAAAGATCGTCACGATATTCGCGATCCAGGACGCTGGCGGTGTTTTTCGTCGGGGCTTTATTGGCCTGACAGTCGTTGGCTGTGACGGTCCAGCGAGGGGGCGTCAGCAGCGTAGCCTCCGTGGCTGCTGTTCTGGAGATGTAAAAGCGATCGCCTGACTTTTTCCAAATCAACAGTGCCGTGTCTGGCGGGGCGGTAAAGGTTTGCACAAGCGGTGGGACAAAATACCACAAAGACCATGCGAAAAGAGCTGAGAACAAGAGGGTGATTAATTTCTCGGGCCAGCCTGTCGAGGGCAATTTTTTCAATGGGATGGAGATGGCAAAGAAGTTCAAAATGAAGGGGGGCACCCCCGCATTCTTTAATACGCTGCCGTGGCCTTTTTTATATTTGAAAATCCCATTGACGGCTTTTCGCAATGGCTGGAACAGAAAAGCGAGAACGGTCAGGGCCGCGACAGTTGTGCTCAGCGGCGCGCCGGAGAACTCAGAAATAACATCAGGTTGGAAAGCGGGCATCAACATCTCCTGTGGTGAACATTCCTTATGGGTATGATTTGACTGGCGGGGCAAGCGGGAGGCGTCGCGAGCGGATCGCTCTGTTCTTTGCTGATGACGTGTGCAACTCGGCGCTTCACCCGGCGTATCAGTGTACATCACCCGCGGGGTCAGGGGAGGGCAACGCATCCATGAGGTCTGGGACAACAGAAATGGTGGGGTGAGGAGCAGGTCCAGGGAAGATGCCTGGCTGAGGTGGCGGCGGCGGTCGCCGGGCTATCGCCAATGGTACCGCCTGGCGGTTGTAACCGAATAATTTTAAACATCATAAAATTCAGGCAACAAAAAACCCATTTATGTAAATGGGTTAGTAAAAACAATGAGTTGCAATATAATCAATAAGTTAGGTTGGTGGTAAGGAGTGGCGATTACGGGGCATTGCCAACCGCTGCCGCCACTTTGTCGCCACTTTTCGTGATTAATGGACACCTCTATTCTTAGCTTCCATATCCATCATGAAATCTGTCATATAATTAGCATCAAAGTTGTAACCTTTAGCATTCCAATACAGGTAAGCCGACGCAGAATGCATTTATCGAACGCTTTAACCGGACGTACCGGACAGAAATCCTGGATTTTTATCTGTTCAGAACTCTGAATGAAGCCCGGGAAATTACAGAACACTGGCTGACGGAATATAACAGCGAGCGACCTCATGAATCCCTGAACAACCTGACGCCGGAAGCGTACCGACTGATGGCGGAAAGCCCGGAACTCTCAAAAGTGAGTGGCACTAAAACCGGTGTACTTACAGTATCCGGCGGCAGATGTTTGCCAAACTCCGTACCACAAAATACCTGAAAGCAACCTTCAGCCGGACTCTGGCAGTGTCGAATTTGAGGGAAGAGTGGAGCGTATTACCCGCGTTCATCACTATGGTCTGCGTGATCGTGTCAGCCGGAAGGGGTGGAAGCGCGTTACCCGGAGCGGCGGTTGCTGGGGGGGATGGTGAAACAGAGAGCATTATTCGTGAGCAATTGCTCCATTGGTTATCTTCCAATTAGCAGTATTATGTGGATATACCATAGAGTTGAGTTATTAAAGGAAAGGGGGATTAGCTCCCCCCACAATGAAAATTATTAGAGCTTAAACACACCTTTTAGCACAATTCGGCTTGCACTAGGTGTAATACCTTTAATATCACTTAAAAGTATGGGGTAAACATGTTGTAGTATGTATTTTCCTATTGAGTTAACAGTTGATGTGTCTACATCATGATATGAATTACCATCCAGAACTAAATTCCCATTCGAATCGAAAGCTTCATAATAAATAAGATAAGATGTTTGCATGTGAATAGTCTCTTGGGTTGATTTTGGTTAGGGATTCTTTTTGTTTTTATCAATTTCTGTTTTAATGTTCTTCACTTCAGTTAATAAAGCTGCAATGACTGCTGCATCTGACGATGGATTTGATGTCTCTGTCGTGACAGATACTCCGCATTGATCGTGTGTGATGATCTTTCCTTTATAAGGAAATGCAACGTATTGAATATATCTTGGGTCGCTAACTCTTGTTGTAAATTCCTGCTTGATAGGCTCTCCATCTTTACGTTTGGTTTCGACCTCAATGTCGATGTTAGTGCAGGATGAGTATATAAAAGAATTTTTTAAACTATCTCGAACATCTGGCTTACTGAATTCATCAATAGGTATTGAATCTAATGGTTGCTTCCCTAATTTTATTGTTGCTTTTGTTATTTTATCAAGTACGATGATTGAAGATGATTCTGTAGTATTTTTGAAATGCTCGATCATTTCCGCTACGGAAATCTTATTCGTGTAAGTGGATGATTTATTATCGTTGCTCATTAAGCCTACGAATGGAACAAGTGCGACAACAACGGACGAAATGTCTTTTATGGTCTGAACTCTGTTGTCAGTTGTTTCAAGACCAATTTCTTTGACTCTATCTGTATTGTCTATTTTTGAAATGGACACTCTTGTTTTTGTAAAGAAGCCATCATTTGAAATAATTCCAACTTTAAAGTCAGGATAGTCAGTTTGAGTTACAATAACTTTATATTTCGAGACTGATGTATCCTTGCCGTCGTTAAGTTTTATCTTTTCGGTTGTTGGTTGAATTTCGATGATGGATGAAGCTAGATAAAAACTATCTGTCAAGGTTGTATCAATAGGAGGATTTGATGAATCTATTTTTTTGTAAGTTACCTCTGGTTTTACTGTGCAGCCTGAAATTATTAATGCTGCAATCATAAGTCCGACTTTATTCATATATCCCCCTGCATAAGGAAATGAATTTCATTGCTGTACATTTAAAATATAGATTAGAAAGCAGGGTTGAGTGTTTTTTATTTTCCGTCTATTCATAGTGTTGCCAGAGGAGAGGACTTCGCTGATTTTGTATCAGAGATGACACTAATCACACTTCTAACTCTCTTGTTTATTCTGATGACAACCTTTCCCTATGCGGAAATGCCCGTTAAGGTCAGCGGCTTTAAGCAACCCATTGAGGGTGCCAACTGGACCATCACAACGTTAACGCACACGGTCAACCCGGATAGCGGATTTACGACTAACATTGAACTGGAAGTGAAAAATGATGATTTACCCATTTTCCTGGTCTCTTCAATGACCAAAGAACGTTACAACAAGTGCCAGAATATCAACTGCAGCCATACGTTCGTAACGCATGAGACTTTTGTGCGCTCAATCTCTACACCTAAAGAGGCCCAGCCTGTGCAGCCCCACCCCACAAATTCAGGCCAGGTAGCATTGTCTCTTTGAGGCTGTCGCCACTTTGTCGCCATTGGATAAAACGATGCATTGTAACTTCATGATTTTAAACATCATAAAATTCAGGCAACAAAAAACCCATCAACCTTGAACCAAAATGGCGGGGTTGATGGGCTCCACAAAATGGGGACATCAAAGAAAAGCAGTGGCACTACTTATGACTGATGCCCAAGAGAAAAGTTCTGCCTCTATCCATTTTTTTCTTAAATATTTACTGTAGCCCTGGCCAGATGATGACAATCAGCGTCCCCGCCAGGGTCAGCAGCACGTTGGCAATCGCATAGGTGCCCGCGTAGCCCAGCGCCGGAATGTTGCTGCGCGCGGTGTCGCTGATAATTTCCATCGCCGGGGCGCAGGTGCGCGCCCCCATCATGGCGCCAAACAACATCGCGCGGTTCATACGCAGCACATAGGCGCCAAACAAGAAGCAAATCACCACCGGCACCAGGCTGACGATCAGACCCGCCGCCAGCATCTGGCCGCCGATGGCGCCCAGGCCGTGGCCAATCCCGGCGCCGGCGCTCAGACCGACCCCGGCCATAAAGACCATCAGGCCGAACTCTTTCACCATATTGAGCGCGCCCTGCGGAATATAGCCGAAGGTCGGGTGGTTGGCGCGCAGGAAACCGAGCATAATCCCGGCAAACAGCAGCCCCGCCGCGTTACCGATACCAAAGCTGAAAGAGCTGAACTGGAAGGTGATCATGCCGATCATCAGCCCGACGATAAAGAAGGCGCAGAAGGCAAGCAGGTCGGTCACCTGGCTGTGAATGGAGATAAAGCCGATACGGTCGGCAACGGTTTTGACGCGTCGCGCATCGCCGCTGACCTGTAACACGTCGCCTTTGTTGAGCACCACGTTATCGTCGATCGGCATTTCAATCTGGCTGCGGATGACGCGGTTTAAGAAGCAGCCGTGATCGGTCAGCTTCAGCTGGGCCAGACGGCGGCCTACGGCGTTGTGGTTTTTCACCACGATCTCTTCGGTGACGATGCGCATATCCAGCAGATCGCGGTCGAAGACCTCTTTGCCGTTACGGAAGCTGGGATCAAGGCGGGCATGGGCGTCCGGATAACCCACCAGCGCGATATCATCGCCCATCTGCAGGACGGCATCGCCATCCGGGTTCGCCAGAATACCGTTACGGCGAATACGCTCAATGTAGCAGCCGGTTTGCCGATAAATCCCCAGCTCGCGCAGATTTTTACCGTCAGCCCAGGCGACCAGCTCCGGGCCGACGCGATAGGCACGGATCACCGGCAGGTAGACTTTACGTTTGGAGTCGGTATCGAGTCCGCGTTCACGCGCAATCTGCTGGGCGCTGGTTTGCAGATCCTGATGCTGCAGCTTCGGCATATAGCGCGCGCCGACGATCAGACTGACGAGACCAATCAGATAGGTCAGGGCGTAGCCCAGACTCAGGTGGTCGAGGGAGAGCGCCAGCCGATCGCTGGGCAGGCCAAAGTGCCGTAGCGTATCCCCCGCACCGACCAGCACCGGCGTTGACGTCATCGCGCCTGCGAGCATCCCGGCGGTCAGGCCGATGTCCCAGCCGAACAGTTTTCCCAGCCCCATCGCCAGCAGCATCGCGCTGCCGACCATCACCAGGGCGAGCATCAGATAGTTTTTTCCGTCGCGGAAAAAAATAGAAAAAAAGTTGGGACCCGCTTCCACGCCAACGCAAAAAATAAACAGCATAAAGCCCAGATTTAGCGCATCAGTGTTAATACTGAAATGCTGCTGACCTAATAATAATGAAACCACTAAAACGCCAATAGAATTACCAAGTTGTACTGACCCGAGACGAAGTTTCCCGAGACAAAGCCCCAGGGCAAGTACAACGAATAATAACAGGATGTAATTCCCGTTTAACAAATCTGCGACGTTTATATTCACGAAAGCCAACTTCTCATTTACTAGTAAGTTGTTGAAGGAAATGGTTATTTGGTCTAAGGTTGGTCCAGTGTTCGCGTTGTCCCGAACCCTGTTCTGGCATCCCGTTATAACCAGTAAAAACAGAGCCGGTAGTTTAATCCTTCCTGGATGCTGCGGCTAGTCACAATCGTTTTTACGCCGATGGGGAGCTAAATTGGCATGGATTGCCGGAATGCTTTATCTGACTGGACGAATTGAAGTGGGTTAGAAGCAGAATCAGGAGGATATTGTGAAATCTGAGCGTGCCTGGGTGGGTATTACCTGTGGGTTCTTTCTGTTTATCGTAGTGTGTTTATTGCTGTTACTGCATATGAAAGGCGTCTTTCGGGCTACCGGTAATCCTGAGGTTGGACTGCTCTATTTTTTGCTGCCCGGTGCGGCCGCCAGCTGCCTCTCTCCGGGGCGACGCGTCATCCAGCCGCTGGTGGGGGCAATTCTGGCTACCCCCGTCTGTCTGCTGATCATGCGGATTTTTTTTGCGGCTCAGCGTACCTTCTGGCAACAGCTGGCGTGGCTGTTTAGCGCGGTGTTCTGGTGCGCGCTGGGCGCGCTGTGCTTTCTGTTTATCTGCGCCTGGCTGGATACCAGACGCAATCATTCGTCAGAGAAATGAGTCGGCTCAGGCAAACAGACCGAGATTCTCTTTCGCCCAGGCTTCAAAATCAGTGCAGCCGCCGATATGTTTTTGATCGACAAAAATCTGCGGAACGGTCTCAACCGGTTTACCTACGGTCTTTTCCAGGTCGCTCTTGCTGATGCCTTCGGCGTGAATATCAACGTAGCGGTAGTTGAAGTCATCGCGTTCATTGGTCAGTTTCTCTGCCAGCTCTTTGGCGCGAACACAATACGGGCAACCAGGACGACCAAAAATAACGGTAAACATACTTTCTCTCCTTAAATCTCAGCCGGATGGCGAATGACCGCTATGATGACGCGTTATGCCGGCGAGGAAAAGAAGGTTCTGCCTTTTTCTTCGATGGTTTAAGGCTATGTTTGATAAATGTCTTCGTGGTTAAATCATTATACTGTGTCTGCCGCGCGCGATTAGCCAGGAGAGCGCGCGAATAATATTGACTGGAGGAGAGCTGAGCTATGCGATCGCCTGCCGTTTTGCCGAAAAGCGTTCTGGTGGTAGAGATCATCGGGATTGCGCTGTTGACCCTCGCCTGGCTCTCGCTCAATCAGTACCTGCAGCTGCCGGCGCCGTTTTCCAGCCCGACGGCGGCGATGCTGATGATCTTTTCCGGGATCCTGCTGATGCTCCCGGCCGCGATAGCATTAATGTGGCGAATGGCCAGGATCGTCGCGCCGCAGCTGACTCACACTCCAAAACCAACTTCTTCATCAGACAGAGAAAAACAAGATGACGCCGACCATTGATCTGCTGCGTAGCCACCGCTCCATCCGCCACTTCACCGATGCGCCGATCGGCGACGAACAGCGCGAAGCTATTATCGCCAGCGCGCAGGGGGCCTCGAGCTCGAGCTTTTTACAATGCAGCTCTATTATTCGCGTCACCGATCCTCAGCTTCGTCAGCAGCTGGTCACGATGAGCGGCGGCCAGCAGCACGTGGCGCGCGCGGCGGAATTCTGGGTATTTTGCGCCGACTTTAACCGTCTGCTGCAAATCTGTCCGGATGCCCGGCTCGGGCTGGCCGAACAGCTGCTGCTGGGGGCGGTGGATACCGCAATGATGGCGCAAAATGCGCTGGTTGCCGCCGAATCCCTGGGCCTCGGCGGCGTCTATATCGGTGGGATCCGCAATAGCATTGAAGAGGTGACCGAACTGCTGAAATTGCCACAGCACGTCCTGCCGCTGTTTGGTCTGTGTCTGGGATGGCCTGCCGATAACCCTGAGGTGAAGCCGCGTATGCCCGCCGCTATGCTGGTGCATGAAAATGCGTACCAGCCGGTGGATGAGGCAGTGCTGGCGCAATATGATGAGCAGATGGCGCAATACTACCTGTCGCGCGGCAGCAACACCCGCCGTGATACCTGGAGCGACCATATTCGCCGCACTATCATTAAAGAAAGTCGCCCGTTTATTCTCGAATATCTGCATAAGCAGGGGTGGGCAACGCGCTGATTGCGTGTACACTGCTGCCTGCTTTCCGCCCCGCCATTTGGTGCACCGGGCGGTCGTGGCGCAATTAACATATTGCAGGCCCGCCGGAGCGGGCCTTGTTGCAGAGGTGCAGGGTGAAAATTGCTATATTATCCCGGGATGGAACGCTTTATTCATGTCGTCGCCTGCGCGAAGCCGCGCAAAAACGCGGCCACCAGGTGGAAATCCTCGATCCACTTTCCTGCTATATGAACGTGAGTCCGGTGGCCTCATCGATTCACTATAAAGGACGTCAGCTCCCGCATTTCGATGCCGTGATCCCGCGCATTGGTTCGGCGATTACCTATTACGGGACCGCTGCCCTTCGTCAGTTTGAACTGCTCGGCAGCTATCCGCTCAATGAATCGGTGGCGATAACCCGCGCCCGCGACAAGCTGCGCTCGCTGCAGCTGCTGGCGCGGCAGGGCATCGATCTGCCGCTGACCGGGATCGCGCACTCTCCGGATGATACCAGCGACCTGATTGCCATGGTCGGCGGCGCGCCGCTGGTGGTCAAACTGGTGGAAGGGACGCAGGGCATCGGGGTGGTGCTGGCGGAGACCCGCCAGGCGGCAGAGAGCGTGATCGACGCTTTCCGCGGCCTGAATGCGCATATTCTGGTTCAGGAGTATATCGCCGAGGCGAAAGGGCGGGATGTCCGCTGCCTGGTCGTGGGTAATGAAGTGGTGGCGGCGATCGAGCGGCGGGCGAAAGAGGGCGATTTCCGCTCTAACCTGCACCGCGGCGGTGTGGCGACGGTGGCCACGATCAGCGATCAGGAACGTGAGATGGCCATCAGGGCGGCGCAAACCCTGGGGCTGGATGTCGCCGGGGTGGATATCCTTCGCGCGACCCGTGGGCCGCTGGTCATGGAAGTGAACGCCTCTCCGGGTCTGGAGGGCATTGAAACGACCACCGGAATTGATATTGCCGGGCGCATGATCGCCTGGATTGAGCGTCAGGCCACGCCAGAATTTTGTCTGAAAATGGGCGGATAACCGGCGCGGGCGACACTTTCATGGTATGCGCTGCGTTTTTTGCGTAAGCTATGGCGTCGTTTTTCTACAGTAAGAGGTCACAGGTCATATGGATTCACTGGTCGTTCCGGGTCTGGATACGCTACGTCACTGGCTCGATGAGTTAGGCATCAACTTCTTTGAGTGTGATTCCTGCCAGGCCTTGCATCTGCCGCATATGCAGAATTTCGACGGCATTTTTGATGCGAAGCTCGATCTGGTGGATAACGTCGTGCTCTTTTCTGCTCTGGCAGAAGTGAAGCCTTCGGCGCTGCTCGGGCTTTCCGCAGATCTTTCGGCAATTAACGCCAGTTCGTTGACCGTCAAAGCCTTCCTCGATATTCAGGATGACAATCTGCCTAAACTGGTGGTGTGTCAGGCGCTATCCGTTGGCGTCGGCATTACCGTCGAACAGTTTGGCTGGTTCTTCCGTCAGAGCGAAGAGCAGATCTCTATGGTTATCCTCGAAGCAGCCGCCAACCAGGTGCTCTATAAAGCCGAAGAAGAAGAGTACGTCGCTGAAGATATTCAGCACCATTTTCTTCACTAAGCCTGTCGATGAATAGCGCAGCCACTGCCATAGCGGCTGCGTATTACGTGCTTTTATTCTGCATTTAACCTTCCCTTAAAGAATTTTTCACCGCCATTCAGCCGCTTTTGGCTTATCACGTAGACCGTTACTGCATAAAAAATTGATAAAAGGCGTTATTTTACCTGGGCTATAGCCTCTTATTCTGGCTACAGTTATTCTGACGATGCTTCCAGTTGCGGGCAACCATTCCGGGAGAGGTCCTCTCTCCTTTTCTTAGGCAATGAGAAAATATGCATGATTATTGCATGCAGACAAGTGCGTATATTAAGCCCGCTTGTTAACGGGCATTGAGAAGGAAAAAGAGATATGACCGCCTTTGGTAAAAAATGGTTAACAGGTCTGGTTACGGGTGCGTTGATGGCCGTCTCTGCCGGTTCACTCGCCGCTGAACAAAAAACCCTGCATGTTTATAACTGGTCTGATTATATTGCGCCGGATACGGTGGCAAATTTTGAAAAAGAGACCGGCATTAAAGTGGTGTACGATGTTTTTGATTCCAACGAAGTGCTGGAAGGCAAATTAATGGCGGGCAGCACTGGCTTTGACCTGGTGGTCCCGTCCGCCAGCTTCCTTGAACGTCAGCTGGCGGCAGGTGTCTTCCAGCCGCTGGACAAGAGCAAGCTGCCAAACTGGAAGAATCTTGACCCGGAAGTCCTCAAGCTGGTCGCCAAACACGACCCGGATAACAAGTACGCGATGCCGTATCTGTGGGCGACCACCGGCATTGGCTATAACGTCGATAAAGTGAAAGCCGTACTCGGTAAAGATGCGCCGCTGAATAGCTGGGATCTGGTACTTAAGCCGGAGAACCTTGAAAAACTGAAAAGCTGCGGCGTCTCCTTCCTCGATGCACCGGAAGAGATTTTTGCCACCGTCCTGAACTATCTGGGCAAAGATCCGAACAGCACAAAAGCCGATGATTACACCGGTCCGGCGACCGACCTGCTGCTGAAACTGCGGCCGAATATCCGCTACTTCCACTCCTCGCAATATATTAACGACCTTGCTAACGGCGATATCTGCGTCGCCATCGGCTGGGCTGGCGACGTCTGGCAGGCGGCGAACCGGGCAAAAGAAGCCAAGAACGGTGTGAACGTCTCCTACTTCATTCCAAAAGAGGGGGCGCTGGCGTTCTTTGATGTCTTCGCGATGCCGGCGGATGCGAAAAACAAAGATGAGGCTTATCAGTTCCTTAACTATCTGATGCGCCCGGAAGTGATCGCCAAAATCAGCGATCAGGTGTACTACGCTAACGGCAACAAAGCCTCCACGCCGCTGGTGAGCGAAACCATCCGTAATAACCCGGCTATCTACCCGCCGGCCGATGTGTTCGCCAAACTGTTCACCCTGAAGGTGCAGGATCCGAAAATCGACCGCGTACGCACGCGTGCGTGGACGAAAGTCAAAAGCGGGAAATAAAACCTGATGGCCCGGTTCACCGGGCCTGAAAAGGTCTGACCCGGCCGGGTGGTTGCTCCACGCGGCCGGGCAACAAACGGATTAAAGTGCAGCGAAAACATGCACCAGGATGGTGCACCTGCACTGTAAAGTTCAATGTATGGCAACCGGGCCATACGGTGGTAGTTTTTTGCCGGAGAGCACCTGAGTGAACGACGCAATTCCCCGCCCACAAGCGAAAACCCCCAAAGCGCTGACCCCGCTGCTGGAAATCCGTAATCTGACGAAGTCTTTCGACGGGCAGCACGCCGTCGATGACGTCAACCTCACGATTTATAAAGGTGAAATCTTCGCACTGCTGGGCGCATCCGGCTGCGGCAAATCGACGCTGCTGCGTATGCTGGCCGGCTTTGAGGAGCCGACGGCCGGGCAAATTATGCTCGATGGCGTTGACCTGTCGCGCGTACCGCCCTATCAGCGGCCGATCAATATGATGTTCCAGTCCTACGCGCTGTTCCCCCATATGACGGTGGAGCAGAACATTGCCTTTGGGCTGAAGCAGGACAAGCTGCCGAAAGCCGAAATCGCCAGCCGGGTGCAGGAGATGCTGGCGCTGGTGCATATGCAGGAGTTCGCCAAACGTAAACCGCATCAGCTTTCCGGCGGTCAGCGTCAGCGCGTGGCGCTGGCCCGTAGCCTGGCGAAACGACCAAAACTGCTGCTGTTGGATGAGCCGATGGGCGCGCTGGATAAAAAGCTCCGTGACCGCATGCAGCTGGAAGTGGTGGATATCCTCGAACGCGTGGGGGCCACCTGCGTCATGGTGACCCACGATCAGGAAGAGGCGATGACCATGGCGGGACGTATCGCCATTATGAACCGCGGGAAGTTCGTGCAAATCGGCGAGCCGGAGGAGATCTACGAGCATCCGACAACCCGCTACAGTGCGGAATTTATCGGCTCGGTCAACGTGTTTGAAGGGGTGGTAAAAGATCGTCTGGAAGATGGTCTGGTGCTGAGCTCGCCGGGGCTGACGCACCCGCTGAAAGTCGATCCTGATGCGTCCGTTATCGATAATGTGCCGGTGTGGGTCGCTCTGCGCCCGGAAAAAATCATGCTCTGCGATGAGCCGCCGGCGGATGGCTACAACTTTGCGGTAGGAGAGGTGATCTATATCGCCTATCTCGGCGATCTGTCTATCTACCACGTACGCCTCAAAAGCGGGCAGATGATCAGCGCCCAGCTGCAGAACGAACATCGTCATCGTAAAGGTACGCCAACCTGGGGTGATGAAGTGCGTTTGTGCTGGGATGCCGACAGCTGCGTTGTTCTGACGGTGTAAGGAGAGGGCGATGAGTGTATTACAACCACCGGCCGGGGTGAAGAAAACGGGCGGTTTTGCCCAATGGCTCACGCGGTTGCAGATGGCGCATGGGCGCAAGCTGGTGATTGCGCTGCCCTATCTGTGGCTGATCCTGCTGTTTCTGCTGCCGTTCCTGATCGTCTTTAAAATCAGCCTGGCGGAGATGGCGAGGGCGATCCCGCCCTACACCGATCTGTGGGAGTGGGCGGACGGCCAGCTCACGCTGACGCTGAACCTCGGCAACTTCCTGCAGCTGACCGACGATCCGCTCTATTTCGAAGCCTATCTGCAGTCGCTGCAGGTGGCGGGGATTTCGACGTTCTGCTGCCTGCTGCTGGGCTATCCGCTGGCATGGGCGGTGGCGCACAGCAAACCGTCCACGCGAAATATTCTGCTGCTGCTGGTGATCCTGCCATCGTGGACCTCATTCCTGATCCGCGTTTATGCGTGGATGGGGCTGCTGAAAAGCAACGGCGTGTTGAATAACTTCCTGCTGTGGCTGGGGGTCATCGACCAGCCGCTGGAGATCCTGCATACCAACCTGGCGGTCTATATCGGCATTGTTTACGCCTATCTGCCGTTTATGGTGCTGCCCATTTATACTGCGCTGACGCGGATCGACTACTCGCTGGTGGAAGCGTCGCTGGATCTGGGCGCCCGGCCGCTGAAAACCTTCTTCCAGGTGATCGTCCCGTTGACCAAAGGCGGGATTATCGCCGGTTCGATGCTGGTTTTTATCCCGGCGGTTGGGGAGTTCGTGATCCCGGAACTGCTGGGCGGTCCGGACAGTATTATGATCGGGCGGGTCCTGTGGCAGGAGTTCTTTAATAACCGCGACTGGCCGGTCGCCTCGGCGGTGGCCATCGTGATGCTGCTCCTGCTGATCGTGCCGATTATGTGGTTCCACAAACATCAGCAAAAACAGATGGGGGATCATGGATGAACGATTTGCCGGTAGTCCGTTCGCCGTGGCGAATTTTAATCCTCGTACTCGGCTTTACCTTTTTATATGCACCGATGCTAATGCTGGTGATTTACTCATTCAACAGCTCGAAGCTGGTGACGGTGTGGGCGGGGTGGTCGACGCGCTGGTACAGCGAATTGTTCCATGATGATGCGATGATGAGCGCCGTCGGGCTGAGTCTGACCATCGCGACCTGTGCGGCGACGGCGGCGGCGATTCTGGGGACGATTGCCGCGGTCGTGATGGTGCGCTTTGGTCGCTTTCGGGGATCAAACGGCTTTGCCTTTATGATTACGGCGCCGCTGGTGATGCCGGATGTCATTACCGGGCTGTCGCTGCTGCTGCTGTTTGTGGCGCTCGGGCATGCCATCGGCTGGCCGTCGGATCGCGGCATGTTGACCATCTGGCTGGCGCACGTGACCTTCTGTACCGCCTACGTGGCGGTGGTGATCTCGTCGCGGCTGCGTGAACTGGACCACTCGATTGAGGAGGCGGCGATGGATTTAGGCGCACCGCCGCTGAAGGTCTTTTTCATCATTACGCTGCCGATGATCATGCCGGCGGTTATCTCCGGCTGGCTGCTGGCGTTTACCTTATCGCTGGACGATCTGGTCATCGCCAGCTTTGTTTCCGGCCCGGGCGCCACCACCTTGCCGATGCTGGTCTTCTCCAGCGTGCGTATGGGGGTGAACCCGGAAATCAACGCCCTGGCAACCTTAATCCTCGGCGTAGTCGGCATTGTTGGTTTTATCGCCTGGTATTTGATGGCGCGCGCAGAAAAGCAGCGGGTGCGCGATATCCAGCGTGCAAGACGGAGCTGAAGCCCCTAAAATCTACGGTAAAACTGGTATCGGCGTCGCGATAGTGCGACGCCGTTTTCATGGAAGACGTTTCCGTTGGGACTGTTTACAAAAACTCGTTCATCTCATGCGCGTCTTAACGTCCCTGCACTGGTGCAGGTGGCGGCGTTCGCCATTATTTTGATTCGTGCCGTGGATCTGCTGATGATCCTGAATCAGCTGGGTATCGGTGGGATAGAGGCGTTTATTCAGCGTAGCGTGCAGACATGGACCTTGACGCTGGTGTTTCTCTCCAGCCTGTTGCTGGTCTTTATTGAGATCTGGTGCGCATTTTCACTGGTAAAAGGGCGTAATCTGGCGCGCTGGATCTTTCTCCTGACGCAAATTACCGTCACCGCTTATCTCTGGGCGGCCTCGCTGGGGTACGGCTACCCGGAGCTGTTCAGTATTGCCGGCGAGTCAAAACGTGAAATTCTGCGTTCTCTGGTGATGCAAAAACTGCCCGATTTGCTGGTGCTGGCGCTGCTGTTTGTTCCGGCGTCGTGTCGACGGTTTTTCCGACTGCAATAACGGTGATACAATCCCCGCCCCTGATTTCTGGAAGGTCTTTTTATGCACTGCGCACTCTATGACGCGGGCCGCTGTCGCTCCTGTCAGTGGCTGGAACGGCCGTTAACACAACAGCTCGCCAGTAAAATGGCCGATCTCAGAACGCTGTTGGCGGACAGCCCGGTGGCGACATGGTTTGAGCCGGTTTCCGGCCCGGAAGCCGGTTTTCGCAACAAAGCTAAAATGGTGGTCAGCGGCAGCGTTGAACGTCCGCTGCTGGGGATGCTGCACCGCGATGGCAGCCCGGAAGACCTGACCGACTGTCCGCTCTATCCGGCCAGTTTTGCAGCGGTATTTGCCGTGCTGAAACCGTTTATCGCCCGCGCCGGATTAACGCCCTATAACGTTGCCCGCAGGCGCGGCGAGCTGAAGTATCTGCTGTTAACGGAAAGCCAGCTGGATGGCGGCATGATGCTGCGTTTTGTGCTGCGTTCCCCGACGAAACTTGCGCAGCTCCGCGCCGCGCTGCCGTGGCTGCAGGCGCAGCTGCCGCAGTTGAAGGTGATTACCGCCAATATTCAGCCGGTGCATATGGCCATTATGGAAGGCGAAGAGGAGATTCTCCTCAGCGAGCAGGCGGCGCTGGCGGAAAACTTTAACGGCGTACCGCTGTGGATCCGCCCGCAGAGCTTCTTTCAAACGAATCCTGCCGTTGCCAGCCAGCTGTATGCGACCGCCCGCGATTGGGTACGCCAGCTGCCGGTCAATCATATGTGGGACCTGTTCTGCGGAGTGGGGGGCTTTGGCCTGCACTGCGCCACGCCGGAAATGCGCCTGACCGGGATTGAGATTGCGCCGGAGGCGATCGCCAGCGCGAAGCAGTCTGCCGCCGAACTGGGCCTGACCAACCTTCATTTTCAGGCGCTGGACTCGACGCAGTTTGCCACCGCTGAGGGCGAGATTCCTGACCTGGTGCTGGTCAACCCGCCGCGCCGCGGGATCGGCCGCGAGCTGTGCGACTATTTATGCCGTATGGCGCCGCCCTTTATTATCTACTCCAGCTGTAACGCGCAGACGATGGCGAAAGATATCGCGCGGCTGCCGGGCTATCGGGTTGAGCGGGTGCAGCTGTTTGATATGTTCCCCCACACCGCCCACTACGAAGTGCTGACGCTGCTGGTTCGCGAAGTTTAAACAAAATGTGAACTCTTCTGCCGGCGTAAATCGGGTAAGCTTGGCTAATAACGGCGTGAAATGAGCGGAGCACTACCCATGGCAAAGAAAATCCTGTTGGTCGAAGATGACGACGATATTGCCGCGTTGCTGCGTTTAAATCTGCAGGATGAGGGATATCAGATTGTGCATGAAGCGGACGGCGCCCAGGCGCTGGTGCAGCTGGAAAAGGGCGGCTGGGATGCGGCGATTCTTGACCTGATGCTGCCTAACGTCGATGGGCTGGAGATTTGCCGGCGCATTCGCCAGATGACCCGCTATCTGCCGGTGATTATTATCAGCGCCCGTTCCAGCGAGACGCACCGCGTGCTGGGACTGGAGATGGGGGCGGACGACTACCTGGCCAAACCGTTTTCGGTTATTGAACTGGTTGCGCGAGTCAAAGCGCTGTTTCGTCGCCAGGAGGCGATGGGGCTTAATTTGCTGATGGATTCCGGGCGTATCGATTGCCACGGCCTGAGCATCGACCCGCTTTCGCGCGAAATCAGACTGCACGGTGAGCCGGTGGATTTAACGCCGCGCGAATTTGATCTGCTGTACTACTTTGCCCGCCATCCCGGCGAGGTCTTTTCTCGTCTGGCTCTGCTTGACCGCGTCTGGGGCTACCAGCATGAAGGCTATGAGCATACGGTCAATACGCATATCAACCGTCTGCGCAGTAAAATCGAACGCGACCCGGCGGAGCCGGAAATCATTCTGACGGTCTGGGGCAAGGGCTATAAATTCGCGCCTGCGCGTCAAGGAGCGGGGCAATGATGCGCCGGTTAAGCCTGAGCCAGCGCCTGGCGCTGGTGTTTACTTCGCTGCTGCTGCTTTGCGCGGCGGCGGTCTGTGCGGTTCAGCTGTACAGCAGCGCGCAATACGGTAATGCGATGGTCCAACGTCTTTCGGTCGGGCTGGCGCAGCAGATTGTTGCCCGTGAACCGCTGCTCGATGCGCAGGGCCAGGTCAATCGCGAGGCGCTGAAACCGCTTTTCGATCGGCTGATGGTCTTCAACCCCAGCGTCGAACTCTATCTGGTCTCTCCTGACGGCGAGCTGCTGGCCGATGCTGCGCCGCCGGGCCATATCAAACGCCAGCGCGTTGACATCGTGCCGATACAGATGTTTCTCTCCGGCGGCACCTGGCCGGTGTACGGTGACGATCCGCGTAGCCAGGATCAGCGCAAGGTCTTCAGCGTGGCGCCGTTGAATGTCGACGGCCAGCTGCGCGGCTATCTCTATATTATCCTGCAAGGGGAAACCTTTAATGAGCTGGCGGCCAGCGCCTGGCAGAAGACGCTGGGTAGTCTGCTGATCTGGACGCTGCTGCTGGTGGCCCTGTTTGGTCTGCTCGCCGGCGGCCTTGCCTGGTATTGGGTGACGCGCCCGGTACGTCAGCTGACCGCACAGGTGGGGATCCCCGGAGAAGACAGCATCGGGGCGATTAAACTGCTGGCGGCGCAAGCGCCGGAGCCGCATCCCGGTAATGAAGTGGCGATCCTGCATAACCGGTTTATCGACCTGGCCCGGCAGATCGCCGGACAGTGGGATCGACTGGCCGACAGCGATCGTCAGCGGCGTGAATTTATCGCCAATATTTCTCACGATCTGCGGACTCCGCTGACTTCGCTGCTGGGTTATCTGGAGACGCTGACGTTGAAAGCCGATCGGCTGAGCGCGGAAGAGAGCAAGCGCTACCTCAATATTGCGCTGCGCCAGGGGAATAAAGTCCGCTCTCTTTCTCAGCAGCTGTTTGAGCTGGCGCGCCTCGAACATGGCGGGATCAAGCTGCAGCCGGAGAAATTTGTGCTGGCGGAGCTGGTCCAGGACGTGGCGCAGAAGTTCGATCTGGCGATTGCCACCCGCCACATCCGATTACAGCTCTCGCTGGCCGGGGGATTGCCGCCGGTGGTGGCGGATTTATCGATGATGGAGCGGGTGTTGACCAATTTACTGGATAACGCGATTCGCCACACGCCGGATGGCGGCAGTATCAGCCTGACGGCCCGTCAGCAGGGGGCGGAGATGGTGGTTGAGGTAGCCGATAGCGGTCCCGGAGTTGCCGGCGAGCTGCGGGCGACATTGTTTGAACGGCCTTCAGTGCTTGAACCCGGTCAGAGCCCGGAATCACGGGGCGGGTTGGGGCTGATGATTGTGCGGCGAATGCTGCAGCTGCACGGCGGTGATATTCACCTGGTCGATGTGCCGGCAGGGGCCAGCTTCCGCTTTACCCTGCCGTTGCGTTCGTAGCGATAGTTCCCCGGTCAGGCTGTGCTGGCCGGGAAGCCGCCCGGGCAAGGTATTTCCGCACCGCGGGTCAGCAGAAAATTATTCCGGGAACCACTGGTTGCTGATTTTCTGATACGTGCCGTCCGCTTTAATCGCCTTCAGCGCACCATTGAGTTTTTCCAGCAGCGCCTTGTTGTCCGGACGTACTGCGATACCGAGGCCGGTGCCGAAGTATTGCGGATCGGTCGCTTTCGGAGTGGCGACGCCCAGCTGCGGGTTGGTTTTCAGCCACTCATTCACCACGGCGGTATCGCCAAACACCCCGTCAATACGGCCGTTTTTCAGGTCGATAATCGCATTCTGATAGCTGTCATAGGCGACAGTTTTCACTTCCGGATGTTTATCCTGCAGGTATTTCTGGTGGGTGGTGCCGTTTTCCATGCCAATACGTTTGCCTTTTAGGTCGGCAAAGGAGTGGAAGGCGTCTTTTTTAGCAATAACTAGCGCCGAGTTGGCGTAGTACGGATCGGTAAATGCGACCTGCTTGCTGCGCTCCGGGGTAATGTCCATACCGGAGATCACCGCGTCATATTTTTTAAATTTCAGTGCCGGGATCAGGCTATCGAAAGCGTGGTTGGTAAAGGTACAGTCAGCCTGCATCTGTTTGCACAGCGCTTTTGCCAGATCCAGATCGAAACCGACGATCTGATTGTTCGCATCCATGGATTCAAAAGGGGGGTAGGTTGCAGAAACGCCGAAGCTGATTTTTTCTGCGGCAGCGGCGCCAAAGGCGAAAGAGGAAAGCAGTGCAGCCAGAACTAACTTTTTCATCGTGGAACTCCCGTCGGTCAATCTTATGATGTTGTGCCGTGTCTGCGGCTGATTTTCACAATGCCACTAAATGAATTTGTATTCAATAATTACGTATAATTATTTTTTGTGGAAATAAAAAAGACGGGCATTCTATAGACATGCCCGTCTTTATGTTTGCTACTTATGCATTCATCTCATGCAACTCACTCGTGATGTGAGCTGCTGCGTCGGTCAACGCTAATTCCGTCGTTCAAACGCCAGCGCTTTACGCTCCACTAACCGCATCAGCAGCGTCAGCAGACCGTTGACGATGAGATAGACAATACCGGCCGCCCCAAACACCATAACGTCATAGGTACGTCCGTACAGCAGCTGGCCGTGCCCCATGACTTCCATCAACGTAATGGTGTAAGCCAGGGAGGTGCTTTTGAACACCAGCACAACCTCGTTGGAATACGAAGAGAGGGCGCGTTTAAAGGCGTACGGCAGCAGAATCGCCAGCGTGTCTTTCTTGCTCATTCCCAGCGCGCTGCAGGATTGCCACTGGCCGTCAGGGATGGCGCGGATCGCACCATAAAACAGCTGGGTGGTGTAAGCTGCGCTGTTCAGGGACAGGGCTATCATGGCGCACAGCCAGGGTTCAGAAATCAGATGCCACAGTACCGGGTAGTTCTGCAAAGAGGGGAACTGACCCGGGCCATAGTAAATCAGGAAGATCTGTACCAGCAGCGGCGTACCGGTAAATAAGGTGATGTAAGCGCGAACAATCCACACCAGTACCGGCGTTTTCAGCGTCAGGACGATGGTGAAAACCAGCGACAGAATCAGCGCCACGACGATCGACGCCGCGGTCAGCGTCAGGCTGGTATGCAGCCCTTTCAGCAGTTCAGGTAAATAATCGAGCATCAGCCTGGTCTCCGTTCGAAGCGCGTCGCACGTTGGTCAATACGTTTGAGGATGTACTGACTGAGCAGGGTGATGACCAGATAGATCGCCGCCGCGATGATGTACCAGTTAAACGGTTCCTGAGTGCGGGTGGCGATGCTCTTGGTTTGCAGCATCAGATCGTTGACGCTGATTAAACTGACCAGCGCGGTATCTTTCAGCAGAACCAGCCACTGGTTGCCGAGGCCCGGCAGCGCATGACGCCACATTTGCGGCATCACCAGACGGAAGAAGATCGCCCCTTTCGATAGCCCCAGCGCCTGGCCGGACTCCCACTGCCCCTGAGGTACCGCCTTGAGCGCCCCGCGCAGAGTTTGCGAGGCGTAAGCGGCGTAGAGCAGGGACAGCGCGATGGCGCCGCAGAGGAACGGACTGACGTCGAAGTTTTCAATCTGCATCTGTACCGGAATCTGCACAAAGCCAAGATTGATCGTAAAACCGTCAGAGAGCGTAAGCAGCAGCTGAGAGGAGCCGAAATAGATAAACAGGACCACCAGAATCTCCGGTAGTCCACGCAGAACCGTGACCACGCCGGTTGCGAACCATGCCAGCGGGCGCCATTTTACTGACTCCAGCACGGCAAACAGCATCGCCAGCACAAGGCCGATGATGAGCGCGCAAACGGCAAGGCCGACGGTCATCCCGGCGGCACTTGCTAAGGGAAAAATTTCATTCATTTAGCGTTACTTCTGAAACCATTTGCTATAGATGGTCTGGTAAGTCCCATCTTTTTTCACTTTTTCCAGCGCAGCATTAAATTTCTGCTGCAGTTCGGTATTGCCCTGACGAAGCGCAATGCCCAGACCGGTACCGAAGTAGTCTTTATCGGTGACTTTATCGCCCACCGCGGCCAGCTTCGGATTGCTCTTCAGCCACTCGGTGACGACGGCATTATCACCAAACACGGCATCAATACGGCCGTTTTGCAGATCCAGCTTCGCATTCTGGTAGCTGTCGTATGGCACGGTGGTGATTTCAGGGTGTTTGTCGTTAATAAATTTCTGGTGCGTGGTCCCGTTCTGGACGCCGACCTTTTTGCCTTTCAGCTGTTCGAGGCTGGTGAATTTACCCTGCTGGCCGACAAACAGCGCCGAGTTTTCGTAGTAAGGCGTCGTGAACAGCACCTGTTTTTCACGCTCAGGCGTGATATCCATCCCGGCCATCACCGCATCGACGCGGCGGAATTTGAGGCTGGGGATCAGGCTGTCGAAGGCCTGGTTGGTAAAGGTGCAGGTAGCATCAATTTCTTTACACAGCGCGTTGGCCAGATCGACATCAAAACCGACAATTTTATTGTTGGCATCAATCGATTCAAACGGAGGGTAGGAGGCCTCAGTGGCGAAACGAATGGTCTGGGCGGCAGTAGCTGACAGGCTCATGCTGGCCAGGATCGCGGCAATCAGTACTTTTTTCATCGTCATTTCCCCGAAAACATCAATGTGAAAGATAGTTTTTAAACGCGTCGGTCTGCGGATGCGTAAAGCAGCTGGCATCCCCTTGTTCAATGATGTGACCATTTTCCATATACACTACGCGGCTTGCCGTTTTACGCGCCACTTCCACTTCGTGGGTGACGATAACCTGCGTAATGCCGGTGCCGGCCAGTTCGCGGATAATGCTGACGATCTGAGCGGTGATTTCCGGATCGAGTGCTGCGGTAGGTTCATCAAACAGCAGGACCTGAGGTTCCATCATCAGCGCCCGCGCAATGGCGACGCGCTGCTGCTGGCCCCCGGAAAGATGCAGCGGATAGCGATCGCTGTAGGGCTTGAGACGAAGACGTTCCAGCAGTTTTTCGGCGCGAGCGAGCGCCATGTCTTTACTTAACCCCAGCACGCGGCAGGGGGCTTCAATCAGGTTTTGCTGCACCGTCAGGTGCGGCCACAGATTATACTGTTGGAAAACCATACCCACGTTCTGGCGCAGCTCACGAATGGCTTTGTCAGAAGGTGCTTTGGTAAAGTCGAAGTGGTTACCGGCGATATGTAATGTCCCGGAACGCGGCATTTCCAGCAGGTTGAGTACGCGAAGCAGCGAGCTTTTCCCGGCGCCACTGGGGCCGAGCAGCACCAGCGTTTCCCCCTGCGGGCAATCCAGCGTGATGTCGAACAGCGCCTGATGCGCGCCGTAGAAGCAGTTAATGCCGTTTAGTTTAATACTCATCTGGGCTGTCTGATACGAATAGCTATTGAGGCCGCAAATACTACCTTTGACAGAATAGTTATGCAATATTTATGCGTTAAAAGTTAAATGTAAACCACATTTACCTCTAAACTTAGCACAAAATATGGGTTCGCGGGGTGGGGAGGCACAAATGTCGGCATAACCTGGAGAAATACCGACATTTTACCGGGGTTATCGTTTAAGTGGCGTGGGTTCCACGCCCTTATCCGCGTTTTTCAAGACTCTGTTGCAGGGAACCGGCCGGGGCATGGGAGTTAATGCCAAGATAACGCACGTCGTCGACGGCCCAGCACTGACCTTCCTGAATCATCAGCACTTCATCCTGCCAGCTTTGACTGCCCTGTTTTAAATCGACGCGCAGAGGAATATTGCGGGCATCGCGGTTTGGGATAGTTGAGGCGCTGGCTACGCTGGCGCTATCGGCCGGGGTCGTCGAGCTGGAGAAGAGGTTCGATTGCAGCAGCGAGCTGCGCGAGGGATCCTGGCGGGCATCGTTTAACAGCCTGGCCAGATCGTCGCTGAGATAAGGTCGCAGGGCCGCCAGGTCGTTGTTCCGATGCTGGATCTGATAATCGTAGAATTTCTGTGCTACCTCATCCGGCCCACCTTCGATGCAGGCCCCGCTGCGGGTGCCATTATCTTTATAGGCGGGCGTGACGGTGGTACAGGCACTCAGCGCGAGCGCGCACGGGATAATAAAAGCAACGAGTTTGTAGCGCATGATGATTTCCTTATAAGCTCACTACGTTATTAGTTTCTGTTCAAGCATAGCGTACTGGTTCCGGAATGCGCTTGACTCTTAGAGCTCAGGCAATACATTTTTTCCCCACGGTCTATTTGTGCCCATGCGTTGTCCGCGATAATGCTATTTCTTATCATCGATGGCACGCTATTTATTCTCGCCAATACAATCTGTTTTTTACGTAAAAGTAAATTTACATATCTGGTTAAATGCTAAATAAGCAGTAGGGATAGTGTTTATATTTAGATTAAAAGAGGCTGTCAGCACAACGGGATTATTCGTGTTAAATAACTTTATAGCAAATGTTAAGGCCCGATTATGGGCGAAGTTTTTACCTCGCTTTGTGGCAAAAAACGACCGGCTGGGGGAACCGTATGACTATTATGCGGTACATTTTGCCGATGCCGGCAGGCAGCGCTATCGGCTGATTGGATTCAATGGTTGCGACGTCCACGTTGAGCGTTTAGCCCTGTCGGCATCTGATGATGTGCAAACGGAAAAGTTACCCGTTTCCCGTATTCTCGGGATGGGAAGCGAAATTGTTCACTATAAAAAATATGGCAAGATTATATCGGTATCTATATTTTATTACGCCATTAACTATTACCTGCATATCGTCGATAGCAAAATTTTTCTTTTCAAAGGGAAGGGGGCTGTTGTTTCCACATTCTTCCGGGAGCGTGAACTCAAAAGTCAGGAACGTATATTTTTATTGCGTTTAATCGTGAATGAGTTCGTGAGGCGGCGCCCGTCAGACCCCGCGGCAGGTCTCACTGTGGATGAGGTGATTGAACTTCTTTACGGCAGGCTGTGGTATAAACATATCCGCAATGAGTCATTCCAATATAAAGTCACGCTGCTGATGGAATCGCTTGCCCTTTCAGGTGAGCTGGCCGAAGAGCGTGGCCGCTATATTGTGCAGGGCAAGGCGATTACCACGCTGGTCGAGTATGAAAAAGAACAGCGCACGCCCGGCAGCAGGAAAAAATTCAGCGAAATATGGTCCGCCTGATGCTGATTATTACCGCCGCGACGGTATTGATTACCCTGGCATTACTCGGGCTGGCTGGCGTTATCGATTTACATAAAATATGGCAGGATATTTTGCAGATTAAGCCGGTACGTTTCTTATTCAAGCTGATTTAACGACCGGAGAATATCGCCCGATGCGCAGTTGCCGCGGGCGATATTTTGCGTCAGAACCGGTAGCTGTAGTTCATGCTGGCAAACCACAGGTAGGGATGATCGTAATCACCGGCGACAACAGCCGGTGTTTTCACCTGCCCGGACTGCATATGCAAACAGGAGACCGCGATGCCAATATTGCTGGCTGGCGTTATCTGATATTGCGCGCCGGCGGCAAAGCGCCACTCGTCGCCTGTCGGCATCGACAGAGCAATATCGCTTTGTGAATCATAAACCGTACTGTCGAAGCCCACCCCGGCGTTCAGGCGCCACTGTTCGGTTGGGCGATACTGAACGCCAGACGCGGTGTGCCAGGCGTCTTTCAGGCGATTCTGTTTATCACTTTGCCGCCCTGCGACGGTCACTTGCGGGCTGCCAAACTGGCTCCAGTCCTGCCAGCCGAGGTCACCCATCACCGACCACTGCTTATTGATGTCATGCACAAGGCTAAACATAATTTGTTGAGGGGCGCGTACCTGTGCCGAAATGGGTAGGTTATAGGTGGTATTTTCCGGCCTCGAGAGGCGGGCTTTGCCATCGATTTTAAAGTCGTAGTCGGTCTTACTGTTCCAGGTGATGCCGGCGCGAGTTTGCTCGGTCAACTGCATCAGCAGCCCCAGTCGATAGCTCATCGCCCAATCGTTGTCTTTATCTTTTTGATCGCTGCCTTCGACGTCGCGCGTCAGGCTCAGATAGCCGTAATTCAGGTTGGCGGAGGCGCCGATTGAGAGGCGATCGTTAAGCTTGTATGCCAGGGACGGGCTCAGGGTCATGGCGACCATGGTGCTTTTCTTAATCAGACGATCTCCGGCCCAGTTGCCAAAATCGATGCCTGAGCCGTAATTACCGTATAAACCCAGGCCGGCATAGAGATCATCATCGATTTTTTGCGCATAGAAACCGCTGGCGCCAGGAAACAAATTCATCACGTTTCCCGGACTGCTTCGACCGTTTTCATCGTTTAACTGATAAGAGATATCGCCGCCCATGACCTGCATTCCCCCGGTAAACATGTGATCCGGCAGGCGGGTCATTCCCGCAGGGTTGGTGACGATAGTGGAGGCATCCTGCGCCCGCGCCGCCTGACCGGCTCCCGCCAGACCGACATCTTCCGTACCGATTTCATAAAAATAGAGCGCACTCGCGTGTGAAAAACTGGAACAGACCAACCCAGAGAGGATCAATACGACCTTTTTCATTTGCCACCTGCAATGCTGTAAATTTTAGTCTTGTTTTTATGCCCGATAAGTATCGCCAACCCGCCTGCGGCAGAATGAATTTCTGTTTTTAAATATCATTTCGCTGCATGGTGTCAGAAGAATTTCGCCGGGATTTAAAATATGTAGATCTGAATTTGAGTGTGCTGGCCGTGCGCGGGGCGCTATTTAATAATGATATGTAGGGGCTGTAAATATAAATGCTATCTAAAAATAAACCTTGTCATAAATACAAAAGGGGTAATATCGCCATTTGGCGATATTACCCCTTCAGAAAGAAAGATTAATTATTTTTTCTTATAAATATTGGCAGAAACATGAAGTTTCTTGTCGGTGTTGCCAGAAGACAGAACGACAACATCAGCACCTTTTTCTTCAGCTTTTTTCAGCAGCTCTGCACGCGCATCGCTAGGAGCGGTCTGGCCTGTAGAGGAAATGGTACCCACTTTTTGATACTGGGTCTGCACTTTTGCGAAATCTTCTTTGGACAAAATTTCCGCAGAGAATGCGTTTGCGGTTAAAAACAATGCTGCACCTGCCACTAAAGCTGCATATTTCATATTTTTAATCTCCATTGTTTAACTTGCTATCATCATGCCCTTGTTTTAACTAACCAATGAGCGGCACCAGATTGAATCAAGTGAATTTTTTTTTCAAGCTAAATACTACAAAACTATGATCCTTAACTTGTGAACTCATAAGGAAAAGATGACTCCAGGGTTATGATTTGTGTCGTCATTTTTCAAAAGGGCCGTTAAGACTTTACTTAATCTCATTTTAAACAGTGGTTAGTATAAATTTACCTTATGTATTGCTGCGGTGAAATGTGAAAAATGGTACCGGCAGACAGCGTTGAGTTGATGGTTTATCATGAGTCAAGCCGCTATCGACACTGGCGGAAGGTGGTTTATATAAGGATCTGACTGATGGCCCGACTCACCGTAGGTTGGGGGATTGCCTCCCGATGAAACGTTCTGGACTTATCGCGCTCTTACTGCTGCTGGCCGGTTGTAGCGCAGAAAAAGGGATTATTGACCGCGACGGTTACCAGCTCGATACTCGCCATCCGGCGCAGGCAGCCTACCCGAGAGTGAAAGTATTAGTCATTCACTATACCGCCGATGACTTTGACGTCTCCCTGGCGACCCTGACGGACAATCAGGTCAGCTCCCACTACCTGATCCCCCAGCAGCCGCCGCTGTATCAGGGCAAACCGCGGATTTGGCAGCTGGTGCCGGAACACGATTTGGCCTGGCATGCCGGAATTAGCTTCTGGCGCGGCAGTACGCGTATTAACGATACCTCGATCGGCATTGAACTGGAGAACCGCGGCTGGCAGAAGAGCGCGGGGGTTAAAAGCTTTACACCGTTTAGTCCGGCGCAGATTAATGCGCTGATTCCGTTGGCAAAAGATATTATTGCCCGCTACCACATTGCGCCGCAAAACGTGGTTGCCCACGCCGATATTGCCCCGCAGCGTAAGGACGACCCCGGGCCGTTATTCCCATGGCGGCAGCTGGCCGGGCAAGGTATTGGCGCGTGGCCGGATGCCAGCCGGGTGGCGTTTTATCTCAACGGTCGGCCATCGTATCAACCGGTTGATAGCGCTGAACTGCTGGATACGCTCTCTCGCTATGGCTATCAGGTCACCCCGGAGATGACTCCCGCGCAACAGAAACGGGTCATTATGGTCTTTCAGATGCACTTCCGCCCGGCGCGCTGGGATGGCGTCGCCGATGCTGAAACCCAGGCCATCGCCGATGCGCTGCTGGAAAAGTATGGCCAGGGATAACCTGAGGCTAGCGGTGTAATTTGCCGTGGTCTTTCAGCCAGGCGGCGGTGCGAATAATGCCGTCATCCAGCGTGACCACGGGCTGATAACCCAGCTCTTGCTGAGCGCGGGAGATATCGAGGGTAAAATCAAAGTTCAGCTTGGAGACGCCGTAGTGGGTAAAGGCGGGTTCCCTGGCGGACTTATTGCCAAAATGCTCCATACTGCGGGCGATAATATCCAGCATCGGGTAGGGCACTGAGCGGATCCGGCATTTAATGCCCAGTTCATCAATCAGCTTCTGCACGATGCTGTTCAGCGTACGCGGTTCGCCGTTGGTGATATTCCAGGCGCGGCCGGAGGGCAGATGATCGCACTGTGGCTGGCTGGCGAGCCACATCGCATGTACCGCATTTTCATAATAGGTCATATCAACCAGCGCGCTGCCGCCGCGCGGCAGCAGAACGCTACCGTAGTGCTGCATCATTTGCGCCAGGCGAGGAATAAACACTTTGTCATGGGCGCCGAACAGGCTTTGCGGACGCAGAATGGTAAAGCGGGTATTGGGGTTCGCCTGGGCCAGCAGATGAATGACCTCTTCGCTGGCCGCCTTGCTGCGGGCAAATTCATTGGCGAAACGCTGCGGGCGGAAATCTTCCTGCACATCGCGATGATGGTGATAATCGAAATAGAGCGACGGGGAGGAGATATGAACGAAATTACGCACGCCCCAGGCAACGGCCCACTCTCCGAGACGGCGGGTAGCCCGCACGTTAGCGAGATCAAAAGCCTGCTGTGTACCCCAGGGAGAGGTAAAGCTTGAACAGTGCCACAGGGTATCGATACCGGCGAGCATCACTTTGGCCTGCGAAGAAACCAGTTCGGTTAAATCAGCAGGCACAAACTCGGCGCCCATTTTGCTCAGAAGCTTGCCCATCGCTTCATTACGCCCGGTGGCTCTGACGCTGATGCCTTGATGGCGCAGATATTCCACCGCGTTGCGGCCTAATCCGCTGGTCGCACCGGTAACCAGTACCTTCATATCAACCTACTGTCCCAGAAAAGAATTTCGTGCGCATTTTTCCGTGATTCTCCTCATGATGCAATGAGAATGATGAAAGAATGCCACACATACTGCCTATTTGCCTGTGATTTGTTCGGCCAGCCGGGCAATGCGTCGCGCCATGCCGCGAAAGATAAACAGATGCGCCGGGATCATCAGCAGCCAATAGAACAGCCCGGGCATGCCGTGAGGATGCCACCAGGCGCGGACATCCAGCTCGCGGCGATCGCCTTTATCTCTCAGCGTAAAACTCAGGCGCCCAAGACCCGGCGCTTTCATGCCGAATAATAAGGTTAGCTGCTTTTCCGGTTCGACGATAATGACCTTCCAGCTGTCCACCGTATCCCCGGTCTGTAGGCTGGCGCGATCGGGACGACCTTTCGCCAGCCGGTGGCCGACCAGCAGGTCCATCGCCCCGCGGATCTGCCACAGAATATTGCCAAAGAAGTAACCCTCTTTGCCGCCGATTTGATTGACCACCTGCCACAGCGCCGCCGCGCTGGCATGGGTGCTGACCGTACAACCGGCCTGTTTAGGGTAGTAGCCATACTCCGGCCGCCAGCGGGCAAACGCCTGGGCGTCATAGCCCCAGTCGCTGGAGTTGGCGAGCTGCTCTTCCTCTTTTAGCGTGCGGCGCACCGCTTCATCAAAGGAGATCAGCGTCTGGGGGATCAGCGCTCGCAGGGCGCGATCGTCGGCGATCAGATCGTGTTTTAATCCCTGAATCAATGCCCGAGCGATAGTGGGAGGCACCGACGTAATCACGTTAAGAAACCACACCGAAATCCAGCGGGTGGGAAAGGGGATCGGGATTAACAGGCGATGTTTGCCGCTAACCGCCATAAAGCGAGTGAACTGCTGCTGGTAGCTTAAGACTTCTGGTCCGGCGGCTTCCAGTACGCGATGAACGCGGGTCGGATGGTGAAGGAGTTGCACCAGATAATAGAGCAGGTTTTCCAGAGCGACAGGCGTCGTTCGCGAGCGAACCCAGCGCGGTGGCGTCAGGACCGGCAGGTTGTAGACCATATCGCGCATCACTTCGAAAGCGGCGGAACCGGCGCCGATGATAATTCCCGCCCGCAGTTCGGTGACCGGGACGGCGGATTCCCGCAGAATGTCGGCGGTGATTTGCCTGGCGCGCAGATGATCCGATTGTTCAGCTTCCGGCGCCTGCAGGGAGCTGAGAAAAATCAGCTGCCGGACCGGCGTAGCGCGCAGGGCATCGCGAACGTTGACCGCGACCCGGCGTTCGTGCGCAATAAAATCGCCGCCTTCACCCATCCCGTGCACCAGATAATAAACGGTATCCACCTGCGCCAGCAGGGCGGAAAGCCCCTGCGGCTGGTTAAGATCGAGCGGATGGCAGCTTACGCCCGGGAGATTGAGCTTCTGCAGCCTGTCGACATGGCGTGCCGCCGCCAGCACCGGGTAACCCTGCTCGCTTAATGCCTGCACCAGATGCTGGCCGATATAGCCGCTGGCGCCGAGCACCAGAATTCGTTGCGCCACGCCGCTCTCCTTAGC
Organism: Klebsiella sp. X13; assembly: GCF_003323835.1. Lineage (NCBI taxonomy): Bacteria > Pseudomonadati > Pseudomonadota > Gammaproteobacteria > Enterobacterales > Enterobacteriaceae > Klebsiella > Klebsiella sp. X13. Next base: position 3,592,948 of record NZ_CP030874.1, on the reverse strand, counting down.
GTTGCAAAAATGCCTGCCAGTGGCCGACGACGTCCGTAAGCTGCTGGCGGCTGACATCCAGATGGGTCACCAGGCGCACGATCGGCGAGGCATTGATCAGCACGCCGCGCTGCTGCATAAATGCGCCCAGCGCTTCGGCGTGTTCTTCCCCCACGCGGACAAACAACATGTTGGTATCATGTCGGGTCACGTCGGCGCCAATTGCGCTGAGCTGCCCGGCCATCCACACCGCATTGTCGTGGTCCTCTTTTAACCGTTGGACGTTGTTTTGCAGGGCATAAAGGCCTGCCGCCGCCAGAATACCGGCCTGGCGCATGCCGCCGCCGACCATTTTCCGCCAGCGGGTGGCGCGGCGAATGTACTCGTGGCTACCGACCAGCAGCGAGCCGACCGGCGTGCCCAATCCTTTAGAAAGACAGATAGTAAAAGAATCGCAATACCGGGCGATATCCCGCAGCTCACAATCGTATTCCACGACCGCATTGAAGATACGCGCGCCGTCAACGTGCAGCGCCAGATTGCGCTCGCGGGTAAATTGCCAGGCCTCTTTGAGATAGTCGCGCGGCAGAACCTTACCATTATGGGTGTTTTCAAGGCTCAGCAGGCGAGTTGGGGCAAAGTGGATATCGTCAGGTTTAATCTTCGCGGCAACTTTATCCAGCGGCAGGGTGCCGTCGGCGGCGGCGTCTATCGGCTGCGGCTGAATGCTACCCAGCACTGCCGCTCCGCCCGCTTCATACAGATAGTTATGCGCGCCCTGGCCGACGATATACTCTTCGCCGCGTTGGCAGTGGCTCAGCAGGCCGACCAGATTAGCCTGGGTACCGGTGGGCAGGAACAGCGCGGCTTCTTTACCGGCCAGCTGTGCGGCGTAGCGCTGAAGTTCATTTACCGTCGGGTCGTCACCATACACGTCGTCTCCGACCGGGGCGGCCATCATCGCCTCCAGCATGGCGGGTGATGGGCGGGTTACGGTATCACTGCGTAAATCTATCACGGCATTTCCTTCTGGGTAGCTCATCCCGCAGGCGGTTGCTGGGGCGCGACTTTTCTGACCCCGGCGACAGGCGTGGTGCTGTCGTCGGGGATGTTCGGGCGCGCCGCATCACGGCATCAGGCATGATTTCAGGTATTAACTAAAAGAATGTTTTACCTGAGCCAGTTGGTTTTCGCCAGTTCGATTACCTCATCGCCGCGTCCGCTGATAATGGCACGCAGCATGTACAGACTAAATCCTTTGGCCTGCTCCAGTTTGATCTGCGGCGGAATGGCCAGCTCCTCTTTGGCGACGACAACATCCACCAGTACCGGGCCATCGGTACTAAACGCGGTCTGTAACGCGCTATCGACCTCGCTGGCTTTTTCGACGCGGATCCCGGTGATCCCGCAGGCTTCAGCAATGCGGGCGAAATTCGTGTCGTGCAATTCGGTGCCGTCGGTCAGATAGCCTCCGGCTTTCATTTCCATTGCCACGAAGCCGAGGACGCTATTGTTAAAAATGATAATTTTCACCGGCAGCTTCATCTGCGCCAGCGAAAGGAAGTCGCCCATCAACATGCTGAAACCGCCGTCGCCGCACATCGCCACCACCTGGCGATCCGGCGCTGTCGCCTTGGCGCCAATCGCCTGCGGCATGGCGTTAGCCATCGAACCGTGGTTAAACGACCCGATCAGGCGGCGTCTGCCGTTCATTTTCAGATAGCGGGCGGCCCAGACGGTTGGCGTCCCGACGTCGCAGGTGAAAATCGCGTCGTCGGCGGCAAATTGGCCGATCTGTTGCGCCAGATACTGCGGATGAATGGCTTTGTCGCTTGGTTTCGCCAGATCATCGAGCCCTTTACGCGCTTCGCGGTAGTGCTCAAGGGCTTTATCCAGAAACGCGCGGTCGGTTTTCTCTTCCAGATGCGGCAGCAGCGCAGCGAGCGTGGATTTAATATCGCCGACCAGCGCCATATCGACTTTGCTGTGGGCGCCGATGCTGCCGGGGTTGATATCAATCTGGATAATTTTGGCGTCGGTGGGGTAGAAGGCCCGGTAGGGGAACTGGGTGCCAAGAAGCACCAGGGTATCGGCATTCATCATGGTATGGAAACCCGAGGAGAAACCAATCAGTCCGGTCATCCCGACATCATAGGGATTATCATACTCAACGTGCTCTTTGCCACGCAGGGCATGGACGACAGGGGCCTTTAATTTGGCGGCAAACTGGACCAGCTCGGCGTGCGCGCCGGCGCAGCCGCTGCCGCACAGCAGGGCGATATTACTGGAATAGCGCAGGACCTGCGCCAGCTTTTTGATCTCTTCTTCCGGCGGCGTAACCGTCGGCAGCGGCGCAGCGTACCAGTGCGTGCTGGCGTTCTCCGGCGCGGCTTTCAGCGCCACGTCGCCGGGCAGCACCACCACCGATACGCCACGGTTAATCACCGCTTTGCGCATCGCTATTGCCAGCACCTGCGGGATTTGCTCTGGCGTGGAGACCAGCTCGCAATAGTGGCTGCATTCGCGGAACAGCTCCTGCGGATGGGTTTCCTGGAAATAGCCGCTGCCGATTTCACTGGAGGGAATATGGGCGGCGATAGCCACCACCGGAACGTGGTTGCGATGGCAGTCAAAAAGGCCGTTGATCAGATGGAGGTTACCCGGGCCGCACGAACCTGCGCAAACCGCCAGTTCACCGGTTAACTGCGCTTCGGCGCCTGCCGCAAAGGCGGCGACCTCTTCATGTCGGGTGGGCATCCAGGCAATGGTGCCCATCCGGTTCAGGCTATCGCTCAGTCCGTTGAGGGAATCGCCGGTGACGCCCCAAATGCGTTTTACGCCGGCCTGTTCAAGAGTTTTTGCTATGTATGCCGCCACAGTTTGCTTCATGGTTTTCCATCTCCTTTTTGTGATAACGCTTACAAGCTTAGATGAAACTGACCGTTCCGCCCGCCCGTTCCCCTCATTTTCCGCTGGTTTATTGTTCGCAAATCCCGCATATTCTGTCGACACACCAGACGGTAAACAGGAATCATTTCAAATGGTTAAATCGCTGTTAAGTGCTGTTAATAAAATGTTATCGCATGATGATGTCGGCAAACTCTTGTTACGACTTGCGGTGGGTGGGCTGATGCTGTTTCACGGGTTGCATAAGCTTTTTGCCGGCGTGGACGGCATTAGCGGCATGCTGGTGGCCAAAGGATTGCCCGGTTTTATCGCGTATGGCGTGCTGGTGGGGGAGGTGGTTGCGCCTTGTCTGCTGATTCTGGGGATCCTTACCCGCCCGGCGGCGCTGGTGCTGGCGTTTACGATGATCGTGGCGTGGCTGATGGTGGGAATGGGCGAAACCGGGTCGCTGGATAAAACCGGGGCCTGGGCAATTGAGAGCCTGGTCTATTTCTTTATTGGCGCGCTGGCGATTGCCTGTCTTGGGGCGGGGCGTTTCTCGGTGGCGGGAAATTCGGTCTGGCGGTGAAGAACGGCCGGATGGCGCTGCGCTTATCCGGCCTACCGCGACTCTCACAGGCCCGGTCAGCGTTAGCGCCACCGGGCATTTTTGTCGGGGGCTCGATGTTTACCCGACCTACAAAACGACCGCTGCTCTCGTAGGTCGGGTACCTCTACGATCAGGCGAGAACCAGATCCCCCTGCGGATGGCAGGAGCAGGCCAGTACGTAGCCGTCAGCGATTTCTGCATCGGTCAGCGTCATGGTGCTGCTGACCGTGTAATCGCCGGAAACCACTTTGGTCTTGCAGCAGCCGCATACACCCGCGCGACAGGCGACGGTCACCGGCACCTGGTTGCTTTCCAGCGCCTCCAGCAGCGTAGTACCGACCGGCGCATAAAACGCCTTCGCCGGCTGCAGTTTGGTGAACTTCAGTCCGTCGGTGGCCGCTTGCGCAACTGGCGTAAAGAACTTCTCTTTAAAGAAGCGCGTCACGCCAAGGGCGGTCACTTCCTGCTCCACCCAATCCATATAGGGCGCAGGTCCGCAGGTCATTACCGTACGGGTTGCGAGGTCCGGCACGCTTTTCAGTAACTCCGTGGTCAGACGCCCGGCGACAAAACCGTGAGTGGCGTTATTTTCCGCCACCAGCGTCACCGGGTACTGCCGCCACTCATCGGCGAAAATCACATCCTGAGGCGAGCGAATATTGTAAATCACCTGCACATCGGCCTGCGGACGATATTTTGCCAACCAGCGGCGCATCGACATAATCGGCGTAACGCCGCAGCCGGCGGCCAGCATCAGAAACTTGTCTTCCGCCTTATCTTCACAGGTGAACTCACCCATCGCGTCGGACAGCCAGAGATAATCCCCGCGTTTGAGCTCACGGGTCAGCCACTGTGAGCCGGCTCCCTCGTCAATCCGGCGAACGGTCAGCGTAATATATTCGCTGACCCCCGGCGTCGACGAAAGGGTGTAAGCGCGCAGCGTCTCTGCCGAATTGCGTACGCTTACTAGCGCGTACTGCCCGGCACGGTACGGATAATAGTCGTGGCAGAGCAACGAAATCGTCCAGACATCCGGCGTTTCCTGATGGATGTGATGAACCTGCATCCGCCACGGGCACTGATGGGTTGGCATGGTCATTCTCTTACTCCTTACGCGCTCAGCAGCTGCTGCATATCTTCTTCGACGGTGGTCACTGAACGCAGACCGAACTTCTCATTGAGAATTGCCAGCAGGTCCGGCGTGAAGAAGCCTGGCGCGGTCGGGCCGGTCACGATGTTCTTCACCCCCAGCGAAAGCAGGGTCAGCAGAATAACAATCGCTTTTTGCTCAAACCAGGAGAGCACCAGAGAGAGCGGGAGATCGTTGACGCCGCAGCCCAGTTTCTCCGCCAGGGTGACCGCCAGAATAATCGCCGAGTAGGCGTCGTTGCACTGACCGGCATCGACCAGACGCGGCAGGCCTTCGATATCGCCGAAGTCCAGTTTGTTAAAGCGGTATTTACCGCAGGCCAGGGTCAGGATCAGGCAATCATCCGGGACGCTGGTGGCGAAATCGGTGAAGTAGTTACGTTCGCCGCGCGCACCGTCGCAGCCGCCGACCAGGAAGATATGGCGCAGTTTTTCACGGCTGACCAGGTCGATAAGGGTATCCGCGGCGCCCAACAGCGTCTGGCGACCGAAGCCGACGGTGATCAGGTGCGGAATTTCGCTGTACGGGAAGCCCGCCATCTGCTGTGCCTGAGCGATAACCGGAGCAAAATCATCCCCCTCGAGGTGATTGACGCCCGGCCAGCCGACAATGCTGCGGGTCCAGATACGGTCATCATAGGCGCCAACGGTCGGGTCGATAATGCAGTTCGAGGTCATCACGATAGGACCTGGGAAGCGGGCAAACTCTACCTGCTGATTTTGCCAGCCGCTGCCGTAGTTACCGATCAGATGTTTGAATTTACGCAGTTCCGGATAGCCGTGCGCCGGCAGCATTTCACCGTGGGTATAGACGTTGACGCCGGTGCCTTCGGTTTGTTGCAGCAGATTGTAGAGATCTTTCAGGTCGTGGCCGGAGATCAGGATGCACTTGCCTTCGGTCGCTTTGACGTTGACCTGAGTCGGGGTCGGGTGGCCATATTTAGTGGTTTCACCGGCATCCAGAATGCTCATCACTTTGAAGTTCATCTGGCCGATTTCCATCGAGCACTCCAGCAGCGCGTTCAGATCGGCGGGCCAGGTGCCTAACCAGGCCATGATTTTGTGGTACTGCGCATAGATGTCATTGTCATACTGACCGAGAACGTGCGCGTGCTCCATATAGGCTGCTGCACCTTTCAGGCCGTACAGACAGAGCAGACGCAGGCCGAGAATGTTCTCGCCAATAGCCGCTTTGTCTTTGTTGGGGGTAAAGTCCGCCGCCTGGCGCTGCAGGTCGCCGAGATCGTCGCTCACCAGCTGCAGATTGGCCATCGGGTTATCGACGCTGGCGGTCGCATCAACGCTCAGGCACTGCGCTTTCAGCGCGTCGCGCATAGCAATCGCTTCACGCGCGTAGCCAACAATCCGCGGGGAGTCGAAGTTAACGTTGGTCAACGTGGAGAAAAATGCGCGCGGGGCAAAATTATCAACATCATGATTGATGATGCCATATTCACGGGCCTTTACCGCCCATGCAGACAGACCTTGTAGGGAAGCAATCAGCAGATCCTGGAGATCGGACGTTTCGGCCGTTTTACCGCACATACCCTGCGCGTAAGAGCAGCCGTTCCCTGCCGGGGTACGGATGGTTTGTTCACATTGCACACAAAACATGGTCACACCTTTTTTAAAGTTATATTTGATATACATGTTTAAGGTTATGCCGGTAAAAGAAGGGAGAAAAGGTATTTCTGATACAATTTAAAGGGAGATTGATTTAGCGCAAATTTGGCCGCGGCGGGCTACCGCCACGGAGGTATAGATCGAGACCAGGACGATGCGCCCCCGGGACGCGGCGAATATCGTCGCCGGAGGCAGAGTGCGGGCGCTAAGTGCCTCAGGCCGAGAAGAGGGCGATCAGCACGGGCACCAGCAGGCTCAGAACAAAACCGTGGACGATAGCGGCAGGGACAATCTCGACGCCGCCGGAACGCTGTAAAACCGGCAGAGTAAAGTCCATTGAGGTGGCGCCGCATAGCCCTAATGCCGTGGAACGACTGCGGCGAACCAGGCCCGGGATCAACATGATGGCCAGCAGCTCGCGGGAAAGGTCGTTGAAGAATGCGGCGCTGCCGATGACCGGCCCAAAGGATTCCGTCATCAGGATCCCGGAGAGCGAATACCAGCCGAACCCGGAGGCCATGGCCAGACCGGTCTTCAGCGGCAGGTCGAGAATAAAGGCGTTAATCACGCCGCCGACTAATGAACTCGCCGTGACGACCACCGCCACAATCATGCCGCGACGATTAAGGACTATTTGCCGTAAGGTCATTCCGTTATTCCGCAGCTGAATACCAATCAGGAACAGCAGGAAGATCAGCGTATATTCGCTCGCCTCGGTGGCATGCTGTAAAAATGACAAACCGCTCAGACCAATCAGGAAACCAATAAGCACCACGCCGCACAGCTGCAGGGATTCCATGGCCATTGCGACGCGCGAAGGTAATTTCTCCTGCCGGTGCTGGTGGCGCCACGGCATTTTCTGCTCGAGCCACATTAATGCGCCAATATTACACAGCAGAATAACAATCACGCTGACCACAGCATAATGAAGAATGGACAGCAGGTTGCTGGAGAGATTGTCGAGGAAGGCGAGACTAATCCCCATGAAAAAGAGGATCACGTAGACAATCCAGCTCAACAGTCGCGCAATAAGTTTTAGTGCTGAAGGGTGACGCAGAGGAATAAGGTAGCCGGCAACCAATGGCAGCAGAATGATTAATAATCCCGAAAACATGAACGATCTGGTCCTTGCAGAATGAGGTGAGCGCCACTGACACTACCCAAATCAGAGAACCGAGTAAAGCTGTGCCTGAAAAGAAAGGCCCGGCATTGCCAGGCCTTGCGTGAAACCAGATAAACGATTAATCGCGTTTTTCCAGCAGAGTACGATACAGCACGCCGCCGAGGATACCGCCGATAACAGGCATCACCCAGAATAACCACAGCTGCTGCAGCGCCCAACCCCCCTGGAAAATCGCCACGGCGGTGCTTCGTGCCGGGTTAACAGAGGTATTGGTGACCGGGATGCTGATCAGGTGAATTAAGGTCAGCGCCAGGCCAATCGCAATCGGCGCAAAACCGGCCGGTGCGTTTTTATCCGTTGCGCCATGAATCACCAGCAGGAAGCCGCAGGTCAGGACAATTTCAATCACAATGGCGGAGAGCATGGAGTAGCCGCCCGGCGAGTGTTCCCCGAAGCCGTTGGAAGCAAAGCCGCTGGCTGCGGCATCAAAGCCGGCTTTACCGCTGGCAACCACATACAGAACGGCAGCGGCAATAATACCGCCAACAACCTGGGCGATAATATAGCCAATAACGTCCTTCGCCGGGAAACGACCGCCGGCCCACAGACCTAAAGTCACCGCCGGGTTGAAGTGCCCGCCGGAAATATGACCGACGGCAAATGCCATGGTTAATACAGTTAAACCGAAGGCTAAAGCCACCCCGGCAAACCCAATTCCCAGTTCCGGGAAGGCTGCGGCAAGTACTGCGCTACCGCAGCCACCAAACACGAGCCAGAATGTACCAAAGCATTCCGCTGCTAATTTTCTGAACATAACCACCTCAAAAGAATAATGTTAACGGGCACAGACTTTTGTGCCGATCTTTATTTATCGACGTAAAGGATAACGATAAAAATAAAGCGACGCTATTTTATGGACGATCGTCATCCTGCGGCTAGCTAAATAACTAGATCTAATTTGATTTAGGGCAATGTGATCTTAATCCTTGCACCATTGGTGATTGCACAAAAGTGTAGAACAAAAATAATAAAAATAACCACTTTAGCGGATGAATTATTTCCAAAATAAATAGCACGGTTAATAATCATAACCTGGACATTATCATTCATCGGCGCGGGGCCGCGTTTAGGCCGGTAGTGTCATGTTTACGCATGTATCGCTATACTGCTGATTATTGAAGGAGAAAGTGGTTACTGAGCGGAGGAGATATGCATCTTGAGCGGGTAGAAATCGTCGGTTTTCGCGGCATCAATCGTTTATCGCTGATGCTGGAGCAAAATAACGTTCTGATCGGCGAGAATGCATGGGGTAAATCCAGTCTGCTGGATGCGCTGACGCTACTGCTTTCGCCTGAATTTGAGCTCTATCACTTCGTGCGCGATGATTTCTGGTTTCCGCCGGGCGATGTCCAGGGACGTGAACATCATCTGCATATCATCTTGACCTTCCGCGAGAATGAGCCCGGCCATCATCGGGTGCGCCGTTTCCGTCCGCTGAGCGATTGCTGGGTACCCTGCGAGGATGGCTATCAGCGCATTTTTTATCGCCTGGAAGGCGAACTGACCGATGATAACAGCGTCATGACGCTGCGCAGCTTTATCAACAGTAGAGGCGAGGCGCTGACGCTGGACGATATTGACGAAATGGTGCGCCACCTGGTGCGGCTGATGCCGGTTCTGCGTCTGCGCGATGCGCGCTTTATGCGGCGCATTCATAATGATGCTGTTCCGCACTCGCCGCAGATTGAGATAACCGCTCGCCAGCTGGATTTTCTCTCCCGCGAGCTGGTGAGTCACCCGCAAAATTTAACCGATAGTCAGATACGCCAGGGGCTATCGGCTATGGTGCAGCTGCTGGAACACTATTTTGCCGAGCAGAGTAGCGCGCAATCTCGTCACCGCCTGATGCGTCGCCACTCGCATGACGAACAGCGCAGCTGGCGCTACCTGGATATTATCAACCGGATGATTGATAAGCCCGGCGGCCGCAGCCATCGGGTGATCCTGCTTGGTCTGTTTTCAACCCTGCTACAGGCAAAAGGGACGGTGAGGCTCGACCGCGATGCGCGGCCTCTGCTGCTGATTGAAGACCCGGAAACACGTCTGCATCCAATTATGCTGTCGGTCGCCTGGCATTTACTCAATTTGCTGCCGCTGCAGCGCGTCACAACCACCAATTCCGGCGAGCTCCTGTCGTTGACGCCGGTGGAACAGGTCTGCCGGCTGGTACGCGAATCCTCGCGCGTGTCGGCCTGGCGGCTTGGTCCTGGGGGAATGAATGCAGAAGACAGCCGGCGCATCGCTTTTCACATTCGGTTTAACCGCTCCTCCTCACTGTTTGCCCGCTGCTGGCTGCTGGTTGAAGGGGAGACTGAGACCTGGGTGATAAACGAACTAGCCCGGCAGTGTGGGCATCATTTTGATGCTGAAGGGGTCAAGGTCATTGAATTTGCTCAGTCGGGCCTGAAGCCGCTGATCAAGTTTGCCCGTCGGATGGGGATTCAATGGCACGTGCTGGTCGACGGTGATGAGGCGGGGAAAAAATATGCGGCGACGGTTCGTAGCCTGCTCAATGATGACCGCGATCTTGAACGCGATCACCTGACCACGCTTCCGGCGCTGGACATGGAACACTTTATGTATCGCCAGGGCTTTAACGATGTTTATCATCGGGTGGCGCAGCTACCGGCGAATGTGCCGATGAATATGCGACGGGTGATTACCAAGGCGATTCACCGCTCGTCAAAACCGGATCTGGCCATTGAGGTGGCGATGGAGGCCGGGCGCCGCGGCGTGGAGTCGGTGCCGACGCTGTTGAAGAAAATGTTCTCCCGCGTGCTGTGGCTGGCGCGCGGTCGCGCGGACTAAGTGTGGTGACAATAAGAATGATTCAAATTTAGCGTTATGTTTTTACCCGCTGCGGATAGAATCACCCCCTGGCTCTGCGAGTTAAAACATCAGGAATTTTTATGAAGCTCAATGGAAAACGCAGGAAAGTCTGGTGGCTGCTGGTCGTTGTCGTGCTGGCGCTGGCCTTCTGGGGATGGCGGATACTCAATGCGCCGCTGCCGCAGTATCAGACATTAGTGGTGCGTAAAGGCGATTTACAGCAGAGCGTGCTGGCCACCGGCAAACTGGACGCGCTGCGCAAAGTCGATGTCGGGGCGCAGGTGAGCGGCCAGTTAAAAACGCTGCGCGTGAATATTGGCGACAAGGTTCAGAAAGATCAGCTGCTGGGGGTGATTGACCCCGAGCAGGCGCAAAACCAGATCAAAGAAGTCGACGCGACGCTGATGGAACTGCGCGCCCAGCTGAATCAGGCTCGCGCTGAACGCCAGCTTGCCGCGGTCACCCTGGCTCGCCAGCAGCAGCTGGCCCAACGTCAGCTGGTTTCCCGCCAGGAGCTGGATACGGCGGCTACGGATTTGGCGGTGAAAGAGGCGCAGATCGGCACCATCGAGGCGCAGATAAAGCGTAATCAGGCGACGCTGGATACCGCAAAAACCAACCTCGACTACACGCGGATTCTGGCACCGATGTCCGGTGAAGTGACGCAAATTACCACCCTGCAGGGGCAAACGGTGATTGCCGCCCAGCAGGCACCCAATATTCTGACCCTGGCCGATCTCAGTACGATGCTGGTCAAAGCTCAGGTATCTGAGGCGGACGTGATTCACCTTCGTCCGGGGCAAAAAGCCTGGTTTACCGTACTCGGCGACCCACTGACCCGCTACGAGGGGAGCCTGAAGGATATTTTACCCACCCCGGAAAAAGTCAACGACGCCATTTTCTATTATGCCCGCTTTGAAGTGCCGAATCCGCAGGGGATCCTGCGCCTGGAGATGACGGCCCAGGTGCATATCCAGATGGCGGAAGTAAAAAATGTCATCACCATCCCGCTCAGCGCGCTGGGCGATGCCATCGGCGATAACCGTTACCACGTTCGTCTGCTGCGCACCGGCGAGGTGAAAGAGCGCGAAGTGACTATCGGCGCGCGCAACGATACCGATGTGGCGGTGGTGAAAGGGCTGGAAGAAGGCGATGAGGTGATCGTCGGCGAAAGTCGTTCCGGGACGACAAAATGACGGCGTTGCTCGAACTGCGTGATATCCGCCGCAGCTACCTCTCCGGTGACGGCAGTGTTGAGGTGCTCAAGGGCGTGACGCTGAGCATTGCCGCTGGTGAAATGGTGGCGATTGTCGGGGCATCGGGTTCAGGAAAATCGACGCTGATGAATATTCTCGGCTGTCTCGATAAACCGACCAGCGGCAGCTACCGCGTTGCCGGAACCGATGTCTCCTCACTCAGCGGTGATGCGCTGGCCCGCCTGCGACGGGAACATTTTGGTTTTATTTTCCAGCGTTACCATCTGCTTTCGCACCTGACGGCAGCGCAGAACGTTGAAGTCCCGGCGGTGTATGCCGGGGCCGAGCGACGAGAACGCCTGGCCCGGGCGCATGATTTGCTGGTACGGCTTGGTCTGGGAGAGCGGGCGGAATATCAGCCTTCGCAGCTCTCCGGCGGCCAGCAGCAGCGGGTCAGTATCGCCCGCGCGCTGATGAACGGCGGGGAGGTGATTCTGGCCGATGAGCCGACCGGCGCCCTGGACAGCCGCTCGGGTGAAGAGGTCATGGCTATCCTGCATCAGCTGAAATCGCAGGGGCATACGGTGATTATCGTCACTCATGATCCGCAGGTGGCGGCACAGGCCGAGCGGATCATTGAGATCCACGATGGGGAAATTGTGCGTAACCCGCCGGCGAAAAGTCTGACCGGCGGCGGGGTAGCCCGGCCGTTGGGCGGTGAAGAGCCTTCCGCATGGCGCCAGTTTACCAGCGGCTTTCGTGAAGCGCTGGTCATGGCCTGGCGGGCGATGGCGGCCAATAAAATGCGCACCCTGTTGACCATGCTCGGCATCATTATTGGTATCGCATCGGTGGTGTCGATCGTGGTAGTGGGCGATGCGGCCAAACAGATGGTGCTGGCGGATATTCGCGCAATTGGCACCAACACCATCGATGTTTATCCCGGTAAAGATTTTGGCGATGACGACCCCCGCTATCAGCAGGCGCTGAAATATGACGATCTGCTGGCCATTCAGAAGCAGCCCTGGGTGAGTTCGGCGACGCCCGCGGTGTCAAAAAGCCTGCGTCTGCGTGCCGACAACATCGATGTTGCCGCCAGCGCGGAAGGGGTCGGGCCACAGTATTTTAATGTCTACGGCATGACCTTTAGCGAAGGCAATACGTTTAACGAGCTGCAGCTCAACAGTCGGGCGCAGGTGGTGGTGCTGGATAGCAATACGCGTCGCCAGCTGTTTCCGCACAAAACGCGGGTTGTCGGGGAGATAATCCTCGTCGGCAATATGCCGGCGACCATCGTCGGCGTCGCGGATGAGAAACAGTCGATGTTCGGCAGCAGTAAAATCCTGCGCGTCTGGCTGCCGTACACCACTATGGCCGGGAGAGTGATGGGGCAATCGTGGCTCAATTCGATTACCGTTCGCGTAAGGGAAGGGTATGACAGCGCCGCCGCCGAACAGCAGCTGTTGCGTTTACTTGAGCTGCGCCATGGCAAAAAAGATGTTTTTACCTGGAATATGGACAGCATCTTGAAAACGGCGGAACGGACCACACATACATTACAGCTGTTTCTGACTCTGGTCGCGGTGATTGCGCTGGTGGTGGGCGGTATCGGCGTCATGAATATCATGCTGGTGTCGGTGACCGAACGAACGCGTGAAATCGGGATTCGGATGGCGGTCGGGGCGCGGGCCAGCGATGTACTGCAGCAGTTTCTGATTGAGGCTGTTTTAGTCTGTCTGGTCGGCGGCGCGCTGGGCGTGACGTTATCGCTGATGATCGCGGTGGTTCTGCAGCTGTTTTTACCCGGCTGGGAGATCGGTTTTTCTCCGCTGGCGCTGCTGACGGCGTTTTTGTGCTCGACGCTAACCGGCGTGCTGTTCGGGTGGCTGCCGGCGCGAAATGCCGCGCGCCTCGATCCGGTGGATGCGCTGGCCCGCGAGTAGAAACAAAAAAATGCCAGTCAGAAGGACTGGCATTTTACTGGCAGGATGTACACAATGAAGCAAAAGAGTTATGCAGCCGCTTCTGCTTCCACAGGAACAATCACACTGGCGTGATTGCCTTTCGGCCCCTGGTGAACATCAAACCGAACGGCTTGTCCGGCTTTTAGCGTTCTGTAACCATCCATCTGGATGGTGGAGTAATGGGCGAAAATGTCTTCGCCGCCGCCCTCAGGGCAAATAAAGCCGAACCCTTTGGCATTGTTGAACCACTTAACAGTACCCATTTCCATACTTCGACATCCTTCGTAAATCTTTATTAGTAAGATGGAATGAACCGGTGGTGGAGTGACGAGTTGTTCAAATGCTCGCCAACTCTCGCTAGTACAATTTAGAGAAATAAGGAAATGCGTCAAGCAATTGACGGTAGTGGGAGGCGAAAAATGCGTCAAAATTTGAAGCAGTTAACGCTATTGCCGGGGAATGTGACAGACATCGCGGATGGAAGTAATAGATGATAGTTATCTATGATCTATTGTAGATTTGCGATGTGCATAGCCTCTGGTCATCGACAGGCCGCCGCCTGTTGGCAACAGCAACCGATGATGAATACTGACGATGAGTAAGAGAGATTGGCTGGACTTCGATCAGCTGGTAGAAGACGAAGTTCGTAATGAGCTTAAACCACCATCTATGTATAAAGTGATATTGCTCAATGATGACTACACTCCAATGGAGTTTGTTATTGACGTGTTACAAAAATTCTTTTCTTATGATGTAGAACGTGCAACGCAACTGATGCTGACGGTTCACTATCAAGGTAAAGCGATTTGTGGTGTATTTACCGCAGAAGTGGCGGAGACCAAAGTCGCGATGGTGAATGAATACGCGAAGGAGAACGAGCATCCATTGCTGTGTACGCTAGAGAAAGCCTGAAGACAGGCGTGAAAATTGGGGGAGGTGCCTATGCTCAATCAAGAACTGGAACTCAGTTTAAACATGGCTTTCGCCAGAGCGCGCGAGCACCGTCATGAGTTCATGACCGTCGAGCACTTGCTGCTGGCGCTGCTCAGCAACCCCTCGGCCCGCGAGGCGCTTGAAGCGTGTTCCGTGGACCTGGTGGCGCTGCGTCAGGAACTTGAAGCCTTCATCGAACAGACCACACCCGTTCTGCCCGCCACGGAAGAAGAGCGTGACACCCAGCCTACGCTGAGTTTTCAGCGCGTGCTGCAGCGTGCCGTCTTCCATGTACAATCCTCTGGCCGCAGCGAAGTAACCGGCGCTAACGTTCTGGTCGCGATTTTCAGCGAGCAGGAGTCACAGGCGGCCTATCTGCTGCGTAAACATGAAGTGAGCCGTCTTGACGTCGTCAACTTCATCTCTCACGGTACACGCAAAGACGAGCCGAGCCAGTCTTCCGATAACAGCGGAAGCCAGCCCAGCAATGAAGAGCAAGCAGGCGGGGAGGATCGTATGGAAAACTTCACCACCAATCTTAATCAGCTTGCTCGCGTCGGCGGGATCGATCCGCTGATCGGCCGCGACAAAGAGCTGGAGCGCGCGATTCAGGTGCTGTGCCGCCGCCGTAAAAATAACCCGCTGCTGGTGGGGGAGTCCGGCGTGGGTAAGACCGCGATCGCCGAGGGCCTGGCCTGGCGGATCGTTCAGGGCGACGTGCCGGAAATCATGGCCGATTGCACCATCTACTCGCTGGATATTGGCTCCCTGCTGGCGGGCACAAAATATCGCGGTGATTTTGAAAAACGCTTCAAAGCGCTGCTTAAACAGCTTGAGCAGGATACCAACAGTATTCTGTTTATTGATGAAATCCACACCATTATCGGTGCGGGCGCGGCGTCAGGCGGTCAGGTCGATGCCGCTAATCTGATTAAACCGCTGCTCTCCAGCGGTAAGATTCGGGTGATGGGTTCCACAACCTACCAGGAATTCAGCAATATCTTCGAAAAAGACCGGGCGCTGGCTCGTCGCTTCCAGAAGATAGATATTACCGAACCTTCCGTGGAAGAGACGGTGCAGATTATCAACGGCCTGAAGCCGAAGTACGAAGCGCACCACGATGTGCGCTATACCGCGAAAGCTGTGCGTGCGGCGGTGGAGCTGGCGGTGAAATACATTAACGATCGCCATCTGCCGGATAAGGCCATTGACGTCATTGATGAAGCCGGGGCGCGGGCGCGGTTAATGCCGGCCAGCAAACGGAAGAAAACCGTCAATGTCGCCGATATCGAGTCCGTGGTGGCGCGTATCGCCCGTATTCCTGAGAAGAGCGTCTCGCAGAGCGATCGCGATACGCTGAAAAATCTCGGCGACCGCCTGAAAATGCTGGTCTTTGGCCAGGGCAAAGCGATCGAAGCGTTAACCGAAGCGATCAAGATGGCGCGCGCGGGCCTCGGTCACGAGCACAAGCCTGTCGGGTCTTTCCTCTTCGCCGGGCCGACCGGAGTCGGGAAAACCGAGGTCACCGTGCAGCTGGCGAAAGCGCTGGGCATTGAGCTGCTGCGTTTTGATATGTCCGAATATATGGAACGTCATACCGTCAGCCGCTTAATTGGTGCGCCTCCGGGATACGTCGGTTTCGATCAGGGCGGGCTGCTGACCGATGCGGTGATTAAACATCCGCATGCGGTACTGCTGCTTGATGAGATCGAAAAAGCGCATCCGGACGTCTTTAACCTGCTGCTGCAGGTGATGGATAACGGTACGCTGACCGACAATAACGGCCGCAAGGCGGACTTCCGCAATGTGGTGCTGGTGATGACGACCAACGCCGGCGTGCGTGAGACCGAGCGTAAATCGATTGGTCTTATCCAGCAGGATAACAGCCCGGATGCGATGGATGAGATCAAGAAGATCTTTACCCCGGAATTCCGCAACCGTCTCGACAACATTATCTGGTTCGATCATCTGTCCACGACGGTGATCCATCAGGTGGTGGATAAGTTTATCGTCGAGCTGCAGGTTCAGCTGGATCAGAAAGGCGTCTCGCTGGAAGTGAGCCAGGAAGCGCGTGACTGGCTGGCAGAAAAAGGCTACGACCGGGCAATGGGCGCACGTCCGATGGCGCGCGTGATTCAGGATAACCTGAAGAAACCGCTGGCTAACGAACTGCTGTTTGGTTCACTGGTGGACGGCGGACAGGTCACCGTTGCGCTGGATAAAGAGAAGGGCACGTTGACCTATGACTTCCAGAGCGCGCAGAAGCACAAACCAGAAACGGCACATTAATGCCGCTCTGTGATAGCAAAAACCGGCCTGCGGGCCGGTTTTTTTATGCCGCTTTTAGCCGGCTGCAGATATGAAAAGACCGGGAATTATCCCGGCCTTCAGCATCTGACGCCACGAGGGCGGAAAACTATCAGCGACTACGGAAGACAATGCGGCCTTTGCTCAGGTCGTACGGGGTCAGCTCAACAGTCACTTTGTCGCCCGTCAGAATGCGGATGTAGTTTTTACGCATTTTACCGGAAATATGCGCAGTTACCACGTGACCGTTTTCCAGTTCTACGCGGAACATTGTGTTAGGCAACGTGTCAAGTACGGTGCCCTGCATTTCAATATTGTCTTCTTTGGCCATCTAGTCCTCTGGGGTATCACTACCGTAGTTTTGAACCGGCAAGATAATGCCGAAGTTCAGCGAGTAAGTAAAGGTTTACGTTTGTGCACTTTATCTTTCAGGCTGCCTTCGCTCACTCGGTTACATAGTTATTGACGCAGCCAGGCGCTTTGCGGTGCTACCTGACGCATCCAAAATTATTAAGGGTAAAATCATTGAAGTAGTTTTGGCGCATTGCCCGGAATTCACACGGATAAGCCGCATGACAGGCGCAAACGTAAAGGGGAGCGACAGAACGATGGGCGTTATCTGACTCTTATTATTCCCAAACGGCGGCGGGGCAACAGGCAGAAGCTACTCTACTGCGCAATTATACCATCACGGTAAAAAATGTGCTGAAAACATTTACACATTGCCGGTAAATAGCACCCTGGGCACCCAGAATCTTTCCGGCAGGCGACGGGTGCGCAATACCGACAGCGCATCAAGATAATCTCGGCGGGGGATTTCGACGGCGCCCAGCGATGCCGTGTGCTTATTCAGAACCTGGCAATCTATTAATTTCCCGCCGTCGCGGATAAACGCCTGGCAGAATATCAGCAAGGCCGTTTTCGACGCGTTTTCCGCGCGGCTGAACATGGACTCGCCGCAAAACAGCGCGCCTTGCGCTACGCCATACATTCCTCCCACCAGCGTCTCGCCTTGCCACACTTCAATCGAGTGCGCATGGCCAAGCTCATGCAGCTGGTGATAGGCCTTGACGATGCTGGAGGTGATCCATGTCCCTTCATCGCGATTGTCGGCACAACCTTCAATCACCTGACCAAACGCGTGGTTCAGCGTGACGCGATAGGGCGATCGCTGATGAAAACGCTTCATGCTGCGGCTGAGATGGAACTGCCCGGGCCACAACACCGCCCGCGGATCGGGGGACCACCATAAAATCGGATCGCCAGGAGAAAACCAGGGAAAAATTCCGTGCTGATAGGCCATAAGCAGACGCGACGGACTGAGATCGCCGCCGAGCGCCAGCAGGCCATTGGGTTCGCGTAACGCTCCCTCCGGGGAAGGGAAGGCAATGGACTGACGGGAGAGCTGAACCAGACGCATTTTAACCTCAATACGCACCAGGCAATTGTTCAATATATTCGCTGTTATTCAAGCGGACGGTCCGTCGCCATGCTGGCAAAGCCAGGACGCAGCGGACCGCTCTTTTCAGCACGCCTGAAACTCATTGAGTATATACGCAAAACGGCGTGAAACAGCCGGACTACAGACGCTGCTTAAACTGGTAGTAACGCCCCTGTTCAGCCAGCAGTTCCGCGTGACTACCTTGCTCAATAATCTTGCCGTTGTCCATGACAATTATCCGATTAAACCGCGCCAGTCCGCGCAGGCGGTGAGTCACCATCAGCACGGTTTTTTCGCGCATCACTTCAGCCAGTAAATCGAGGATCTGGCTCTCTGTCGTCGCATCAAGGCCTTCGGTCGGCTCATCGAGTAACATCAGCGGCGCATCGTGCAGCAGCGCACGGGCAATGGCCAGTCTGCGCAGTTCACCGCCGGAAAGCTGGCGGCCGCCTTCGCCCAGCCAGGCGTTGAGACCGCTATCTTCCAGTAATTTTTCCAGCCCGACACGTTCCAGGGCTTTCATCAGCTGGATATCGCTGGCGCCGGGGGCGGCCAGCGACAGGTTATCGCGCAGCGTGGCGCTGAACAGATGCACACGTTGGGGGACGACGCTCATCGCCTGACGCAAAGTGGCTTCGTTGAGCCGGGTTAACGGCTGGTCGTTGAGTAAAATCTCGCCATTCGCCGGATCCCAGGCGCGGGTCAGAAGCTGCAGCAGCGTAGATTTACCGCAGCCGGTGCGGCCAAGAATGGCAATATGCTCTCCTGCGCCGACCTGCAATGAGATATTTTCCAGCGCCGGAGAAGGCTGCTGCGGATAGCTGAAGGTGACCTGGTTCAACGTCAATGAGACCTGCCCGAACGCCTGCCCCTCGCCGGCGGCGAAAGTGACCTCCGGCTGTTGCCCGGTAATCTGCGTAATTCGGCGGGCGGAAGCAATGACCTGTCCGAGATGCTGAAAGGCGCCGGTAACCGGCGCCAGCGCTTCAAATGCCGCCAGCGCGCAGAAGACAAAAAGAGCGATCAGCGCGCCGGGCTGGCTGTTGCCGCCTACGCCAGCAGAGGTGAGCCACAGCATAGCAACCACGGCAACACCACTAATCAGCAGCATCAGCGCCTGCGACAGCGCAGTCAGCTCTGCCTGACGACGCTGGGCATCCTGCCAGCGCTGCTCGGTTTTCTCCAGCTGCTTGCGGTAGCGGTCGCTGGCGCTGAACAGCATCAGTTCAGCCTGTCCTTGCAGCCAGGCGGTTAGCTGTTGCCGGTACTGCCCGCGCATTTGCGTGATGCTCTCACCGGCGGGTTTCCCGGCGCGATAAAACAGCGGCGGCAGGACCAGCAGGGTCACCAGCATTATACCGCCTAGCGTCAGCGCCAGCGTGACATCGAGAATGCTTAAGCCTGCGGTGACCACCACAATGACAACCAGTGCGCCGATCAGCGGCGAGATGACCCGCAGGTAGAGATGATCCAGGGTGTCGACGTCGGCGACCACCCGGTTGAGGAGTTCACCTTGACGAAAACGCGCCAGCCCGGCAGGGGAGAGGGGGAGCAGCTTACTGAAGGTAAACACCCGCAGATGCTGTAACACGCGGAAAGTGGCGTCATGGCTGACCAGACGTTCGAAATAGCGACCGGCGGTACGGATAATCGCCGCCCCGCGAACGCCGGCTGCCGGCAGCATATAGTTGAAACTGTAAATACCGGCGACGCCAACGACGGCAGAAGCGGATAAAAACCAGCCTGATAGCGTCAGCAGGCCGATACTGGCCAGCAGGGTGACGATAGCCAGTACCACGCCGAGAGTCAGCAGCCAGATATGCCGTTTGTACAACGCCAGATAAGGTAATAGTGCGCGCATTTAAATCTCCTCCTGCCGGTGGGCCAACAGGGCGGCAAAAGGCCCGTTTGCCATAGCCAACTGGCTATAGGTCCCTTGTTCGACGATCTGACCATCCTGCATCACCCAGATGGCATCCCAGTCGGCGATACCTTCCAGCTGGTGGGTCACCATCAGCGTTGTTTGCTGCGAAGAGGCATTAAAGAGCGCCTGCATGACCCGCTGTTCGCTATGCGCATCAAGGCTGGCGGCCGGCTCATCCAACAACAACAGCCGGCACGGTACCAGTAGCGCCCGCGCCACGGCGATACGCTGCGCCTGCCCGACGGACAGGCGACCCGCCTGATCGCCGACCGGCGTATTAATCCCTTGCGGCAGTTGGGAGATGAATTCGCTCACCCAGGCCTTATCCAGCGCGAGCTGAAGCTGTGCTTCGCTGGCTTCCGGCCAGGCCAGCAGAACGTTTTCGCGTAGCGTGGCGGCCGGTAGCTGCGGGTTCTGCCCCACCCAGCTGAGCAGACGATGCCAGCGGCTGACGTCAAGATCGCGCAGTTCAACGCCGTTGACCAACAGCGAGCCGTCGTAGGGGAGAAAACCGGTCAATGCATTCAAAAGCGAACTTTTGCCGGAGCCGCTCTGCCCGACCAGCACGACGCGTTTACCGGCCGGGAGCGTAAAGTTCAGCGGCCCCGCCAGGACTTTGCCTTCCGGCGATTTGATAACCGCATCGCGCGCTTCGAGACTAATCAATTCGTTGTCGCTGAGGATCTTCTCGCCGCGAGTTTCCTGCGCCAGCGGCTTTTCCATAAACGTTTTCAGACTATCCGCAGCACCGATGGCCTGAGCTTTGGCATGGTAAAAGGTGCCTAAATCACGCAGCGGCTGGAAAAATTCCGGCGCCAGGATCAGGGCCAGGAAACCTGACATCAGGGTGACGCCCACGCCATAGTGGCCAAAGTTGAGCTCGCCGAGATAGGAGAAACCGAAGTAAACCGCGACCAGAGCAATGGAGAGCGAGGTGAAAAACTCCAGTACGCCGGAGGAGAGAAAGGCGAGGCGCAACACTTCCATCGTCCGCTGGCGGAAATCCTGGGAAGCATGGCGAATATTGTCCGTTTCCGCTTCGCCACGGTGAAAGAGGCGCAGCGTTTCCATCCCGCGCAGGCGGTCGAGAAAGTGGCCGCTCAGGCGAGCGAGCGCCAGGAAGTTGCGGCGATTGGCCTCCGCCGCGCCCATGCCGACCAGCGCCATAAACAGCGGGATCAGCGGGGCAGTGCCGAGAAGAATCAGCGCCGCCGCCCAGTTTATCGGGAAAATGGTGATCACAATCAGCAGCGGGACGCTGGCGGCGAGGGTCATCTGCGGGAGATAACGCGCGTAGTAGTCGTGCATATCGTCAATTTGTTCAAGTACCAGCGTCGCCCAGCTTCCGGCGGGTTTCCCCTGAATCCACGCAGGGCCGGCCTGCTGCAGGCGATCGAGCACCTGGCGGCGGATTTCATAGCGAATATGCTGCCCGGCATAGAAACCTACCCGCTCGCGTAGCCATACCACCCAGGCACGCAGAACAAAAATCAGCACCAGGACGATAAACGGCAATACCAGCGCCGTCGCCGGAATACTCTCCATAATCATGCGATGAAGGATCCGCGCCAGCAGCCAGGCCTGACCGACGATCAGCAGGCCGCTAATGACGCCCAGCGCGCGGGAAATCATCAACCAGCGACGGGAGAGAATGCTTTGCTCTTTTAACCAGCGTGTTAACTCTTGTTGACGGGTTTTATTCATTGCGCACTTAGCAGGTGTAGTTATGAGGTTTTTAGGCCACGCAATGTTACAACGAGGAAAAAATAAAGGCGACTTTTCGTCGCCTTCTTTACCTTTGTTACTGACTTGTAAAGATTATTTGCACGCGTCAGCTAAACCATCAAGATAACGTTCAGCATCCAGCGCCGCCATACAGCCGGTACCGGCAGAGGTGATGGCCTGGCGATAGATATGGTCCATCACATCACCCGCGGCGAATACGCCCGGAATGCTGGTCTGGGTGGCATTGCCGTGGATCCCGGACTGCACTTTGATATAGCCGTTTTCCAGCGCCAGCTGGCCTTCGAAAATGGCCGTGTTGGGGCTGTGGCCAATCGCGACAAACAGACCAGCGACCTCCAGAGACTCGACATTGTCGGCATTCTGCGTATCACGCAGACGCAGACCGCTGACGCCCATCTGGTCGCCCGTCACTTCTTCCAGCGTGCGATGGGTATGCAGCACGATATTACCGTTGGCCACTTTATCCATCAGACGATTAATCAGGATTTTTTCCGCGCGGAAGGTATCACGGCGGTGAATCAGGTGGACTTCGGACGCGATGTTAGAGAGGTACAGGGCTTCTTCCACCGCGGTATTGCCGCCGCCAATGACGGCCACTTTCTGGTTGCGATAGAAGAATCCGTCACAGGTTGCGCAGGCGGATACGCCGCGTCCTTTGAACGCTTCTTCTGACGGTAGCCCCAGATAGCGTGCTGAAGCGCCGGTGGCGATAATCAGCGCGTCACAGGTGTACTCGCCGCTGTCGCCGACCAGGCGGAAAGGACGGTTTTGCAGATCGACGCTATTGATATGGTCGAAAATAATTTCGGTATCAAATTTCGTCGCATGTTCGTGCATACGTTCCATCAGCAGCGGCCCGGTCAGATCGTTGGGATCGCCCGGCCAGTTTTCCACTTCCGTGGTGGTGGTCAGCTGACCGCCTTTTTCCATGCCGGTAATCAGTACCGGCTGCAGGTTTGCGCGCGCGGCGTAGACTGCAGCGGTATATCCCGCAGGTCCAGAACCAAGAATAAGCAGTTTACTGTGTTTGGTCGTGCCCATGAGATCCCCATAATTTATTGGCATACATTGGGCTGGATTGTAGGGAATTTGTTGTCGTAAAAAAAGAGCGCAGCAGTTTTGTTAACGATATGTGCAATAGAGGCCGCCAATGAACTGGCGATTTTACGTGCGAAGAATATAACTAATTCTACTGTCGGCAGGACAATTATAAGAGGAAAACATGAGAATCACCGGGGGTGGATAATGAATATCTGGCATCTTGTACTAAAAATCGATGTTTTGCTTTGACAATCCCCTGTGCTTTTGCGAAAACATTCATGGAAGACAAAAAGCAGTGTTTCGCGTGCGGCGAATTTTCATGCACGCAAATGCCATTTTTATCCGGGTTAGCGAAATCTACGCATGGTGTGGACAGACGCCATGCGTGATGTCGGTGGCTGCCGTCAGGCAACGGGCTTCTCACGTACCCCTGGGGTTACTCGATGTCGTATACGGGTAAGAACAGGATGGACTCGGGCAGTGAAGGCTCTGAGTCGGAACAGGAGTAGGGAAGGAATACAGAGAGACAATAATAATGGTAGATAGCAAGAAGCGCCCTGGCAAAGATCTCGACCGCATCGATCGTAATATTTTGAATGAGCTTCAAAAAGACGGGCGTATTTCAAACGTCGAACTTTCTAAACGGGTGGGACTTTCCCCGACGCCTTGCCTTGAGCGCGTGCGTCGACTGGAAAGACAGGGTTTTATTCAGGGCTATACGGCGCTGCTCAACCCGCACTATCTGGATGCATCACTTCTGGTATTTGTTGAGATTACTCTGAATCGTGGCGCGCCGGATGTGTTTGAGCAATTTAACGCCGCTGTGCAAAAACTTGAAGAAATTCAAGAGTGTCATCTGGTATCCGGTGATTTCGACTATCTGTTGAAAACCCGCGTGCCGGATATGTCAGCGTATCGCAAATTACTGGGCGAGACCCTGCTACGTCTGCCGGGCGTGAACGACACCCGTACCTACGTGGTAATGGAAGAAGTCAAGCAAAGTAATCGTCTGGTAATTAAGACGCGCTAACACGGAACAGGTGCAAAATCGACGTAGTTTGATTACACTCCTGTTAATCCATACAGCAACAGTGCCGGGGTGACCCGGCACTGTTGTCCGTTTTAGCAGCAGGCAGGAAACAGCCTGATACCTGGAGAGCCTTTTTTGAGCCAGGAATACACCGAAGACAAAGAAGTCAAACTGACCAAGTTAAGCAGCGGGCGCCGACTCCTTGAGGCGTTACTCATCCTTTGCTCCCTGTTTGCCATCTGGCTGATGGCGGCATTACTGAGCTTTAATCCCTCGGATCCTAGCTGGTCGCAAACGGCCTGGCACGAACCTATTCATAACATAGGTGGCATTCCGGGAGCCTGGCTTGCCGATACGCTATTTTTCATTTTTGGCGTAATGGCTTACACCATTCCCGTAATTATTATCGGCGGCTGCTGGTTCGCCTGGCGTAATCAGGCCAGCGACGAGTACATCGACTACTTCGCCGTATCGCTACGCTTAATTGGCGCACTGGCGCTGATTCTGACCTCCTGCGGCCTGGCCGCGATTAACGCCGATGATATCTGGTATTTTGCCTCCGGCGGCGTGATCGGCAGTTTGCTGAGCACCACTCTGCAACCGTTGCTGCACAGCAGCGGCGGCACTATTGCGCTGCTGTGCATCTGGGCGGCAGGTTTAACGCTGTTTACCGGTTGGTCATGGGTCAGCATTGCCGAAAAACTCGGCGGTGCGATTTTGTCTGTTCTGACATTCGCCAGTAACCGTACCCGTCGGGACGATACCTGGGTGGATGAGGACGAATACGAAGACGATGAAGACGACTACGACTACGACGACGCCGTGAAGCCGCAGGAATCTCGTCGTGCGCGCATTTTACGCAGCGCGCTCGCGCGCCGTCAGCGTCTGGCGGAGAAATTCTCCAATCCGATGGGGCGTAAAACCGATGCCGCGCTGTTCTCTGGCAAACGTATGGATGATGCCGAAGAGGATGTGCAGTTCAGCGCCAACGGGGCGCCCGTAGCGGCGGACGATGTACTCTTTTCGGGTTCCAGCGCCGCACGTCCGGGCGATGCTGACGATGTGCTGTTCTCTGGCGCCAGCGCGGCGCGGCCGGGAGATTTTGACCCTTACGATCCGCTATTAAATGGTCACAGCATTGCCGACCCGCTGGCTGCAGCAGCTGCTGCCACCGCAGCGCCACAGGCATGGGCTGAACCGGTAGCTGAGCACGTGCCGCAGCCGGTTTACCAGCCGGAGCCGTCTTATCCGCAGCATCAGGCATATCAGCCTGAGCAGGCGCCGGTGCAGCAGCCGGTTTACCAGCCGGAGCCGTCTTATCCGCAGCATCAGGCGTATCAGCCTGAGCAGGCGCCGGTGCAGCAGCCGGTTTACCAGCCGGAGCCGTCCTACCCGCAGCATCAGGCGTACCAGCCTGAGCAGGCGCCGGTACAGCAGCCGGTTTACCAGCCGGAGCCGTCCTACCCGCAGCATCAGGCGTACCAGCCTGAGCAGGCGCCGGTACAGCAGCCGGTTTACCAGCCGGAGCCGTCCTACCCGCAGCATCAGGCGTACCAGCCCGAGCAGGCGCCGGTGCAGCAGCCGGTTTACCAGCCGGAGCCGTCCTACCCGCAGCATCAGGCGTACCAGCCCGAGCAGGTGCCGGTGCAGCAGCCGGTTTACCAGCCGGAGCCGTCCTACCCGCAGCATCAGGCGTACCAGCCCGAGCAGGCACCGGTGCAGCAGCCGGTTTACCAGCCGGAGCCACCGGCTCCTGCCGTAACGCCTGAGGCTCCGCAGGAAGAGGTGAAGCCACAGCGTCCGCCAATGTATTATTTTGAAGAGGTCGAAGAGAAGCGCGCGCGCGAGCGCGAGCAGCTGGCCGCCTGGTATCAGCCGATCCCTGAACCAGCAAGCCCGGTCGCCACGCGTCCTGTTACACCGCCACCGGTCTCTCCGGTCGAAGCCGCAGCGGTGACCACCCTCGCCGCCGGCGTACACCAGGCGACGAGCGCGGGTGCAACCGCGGCGACGGTCGCTTCCACCGCGTCATCCGCTGCACCGCTGTTCAGTCCGGCATCCGGTGGCCCGCGTGCGCAGGTGAAAGAGGGGATTGGTCCAAAACTGCCGCGTCCTAATCATGTCCGCGTCCCTACGCGCCGTGAGCTGGCATCGTATGGTATTAAACTGCCGTCACAACGTATGGCTGAAGAACGGGCGCGTAAAGCTGAACTCAATCAGGCCTATGACGACGAGCCGTTAACAGATGAAGAAGCGGATGCGCTGGAACAGGACGAACTGGCTCGCCAGTTTGCCGCCACCCAGCAGCAGCGTTACGGCGAAGTCTACGCGCAGGATGAAGAGGATGACTCCGCAGCTGAAGCTGAACTGGCCCGTCAGTTTGCGGCGTCGCAGCAGCAGCGCTACAGCAGCGAACAGCCGCAGGGCGCAACGCCGTTCTCTCCTGCGGATTATGATTTCTCGCCGATGAAAGCGCTGGTCGATGACGGTCCGAGCGAACCGCTGTTCACACCGCTGCCGGAGACACCGCCGCCGGTGCAGCAGTACCAGCAGCCGGCACAGCAGCAACCGGTTCAACAGTATCAACAGCCGGTGCCGTCGTCGCCGGTACAACAACCGTATCAGCAACCTGTGCAGCCGGCTCAACCTCCGCAGATGGCGCAGCAGCCTCAGCCTGCCGCACAGAGCTATCAGCCGCAGCAAGCCCATCAGGGCCACATGCCGCAGCAGACAGCCCCGGTGCCGTCGCAGGATAGCCTGATTCATCCGCTGCTGATGCGTAACGGCAACAGCCAGCCGATGCAACGGCCGACAACGCCGCTGCCGTCGTTGGATCTGCTGACCCCGCCGCCGAGCGAGGTCGAGCCGGTGGATACCTTCGCGCTGGAGCAAATGGCGCGCCTGGTTGAGGCTCGTCTGGCTGACTTCCGCATTAAAGCCGATGTGGTGAACTACTCGCCAGGCCCGGTTATCACCCGCTTCGAACTGAATCTGGCGCCAGGCGTGAAGGCCGCGCGGATTTCAAACCTTTCGCGTGACCTGGCCCGCTCCTTGTCCACCATTGCGGTGCGCGTCGTGGAAGTCATTCCGGGTAAACCGTACGTGGGTCTGGAACTGCCGAATAAAAAACGCCAGACCGTTTATCTGCGAGAAGTGCTGGATAACATGAAATTCCGCGATAACCCGTCGCCGCTTACCGTGGTGCTGGGGAAAGACATCGCCGGCGATCCGGTCGTTGCCGATCTGGCAAAAATGCCGCACCTGCTGGTTGCCGGTACCACTGGTTCCGGTAAATCGGTTGGGGTGAATGCCATGATCCTCAGCATGCTTTATAAAGCGCAGCCGGAAGATGTGCGCTTCATTATGATCGACCCGAAAATGCTTGAACTGTCGGTCTATGAAGGGATCCCGCATCTGCTGACCGAAGTCGTTACCGATATGAAAGACGCCGCTAACGCACTGCGCTGGAGCGTGAATGAAATGGAGCGTCGTTATAAGCTGATGTCGGCGCTGGGCGTGCGTAACCTCGCGGGTTACAACGAGAAAATCGCCGAAGCGGCGCGGATGGGCCGTCCGATTCCGGATCCGTACTGGAAACCGGGCGACAGCATGGACGCCGTGCATCCGGTGCTGGAAAAACTGCCGTATATCGTTGTTCTGGTAGATGAATTCGCCGACCTGATGATGACTGTCGGCAAAAAGGTCGAAGAGCTGATTGCGCGTCTGGCGCAGAAAGCGCGTGCGGCGGGTATTCACCTTGTGCTGGCAACGCAGCGTCCGTCGGTTGACGTGATTACCGGTCTTATTAAAGCGAACATTCCGACGCGTATCGCGTTCACCGTCTCGAGCAAAATTGACTCGCGTACCATCCTCGATCAGGGCGGCGCGGAATCACTGCTGGGGATGGGGGATATGCTTTACTCCGGGCCGAACTCGACCATGCCGGTTCGTGTACACGGCGCGTTTGTTCGCGACCAGGAAGTCCACGCTGTGGTTCAGGACTGGAAAGCGCGCGGGCGTCCGCAGTATGTTGACGGCATTACATCAGATAGCGAAAGCGAAGGCGGCAGCGGCGGCTTTGACGGTGGTGAAGAGCTGGATCCGTTGTTCGATCAGGCGGTGAACTTCGTCACTGAAAAACGTAAAGCCTCTATTTCCGGCGTTCAGCGTCAGTTCCGCATCGGATATAACCGTGCGGCACGTATTATCGAACAGATGGAAGCGCAGGGTATTGTCAGCGAGCAGGGCCATAATGGTAACCGCGAAGTGCTGGCGCCGCCTCCCTTCGAGTAAGTGCAAAGTTGGGTAAATAAGCGCAAAATCAGCCTGTTCTGCTGTTCCGTCGTGCCAGGCGGTCCTACATTAGGAGGCAGAAGAGGCTCCCGCGTCGGGAGTGACGCACATTAAGGAATAACAATGAAAAAACTCGCAATCACCTGTGCATTACTGTCTGGATTTGTCGTGAGCCAGGTTTGGGCGGATGCCGCCAGTGATTTGAAAAGCCGCCTCGATAAAGTGAGCAGCTTCCATGCCAGTTTCACCCAAAAAGTGACCGATGGCAGCGGTAACGCCGTACAGGACGGGCAGGGCGACCTGTGGGTTAAACGTCCGAATCTGTTTAACTGGCATATGACCCAGCCGGATGAAAGCATTCTGGTCTCTGACGGGAAAACCCTGTGGTTCTACAACCCGTTTGTCGAGCAGGCAACCGTCACCTGGCTGAAAGACGCTACCAGCAACACGCCGTTTATGCTGATTGCCCGCAACCAGTCCAACGACTGGCAGCAGTACAACATCAAGCAGAACGGCGATGATTTTGTTCTTACGCCGAAAAGCGGCGGCGGCAACCTGAAGCAGTTTACGATTAACGTTGGCCGCGACGGGACCATCCATCAGTTCAGCGCGGTAGAGCAGGATGACCAGCGCAGCAGCTACCAGCTGAAGTCTCAGCAAAACGGTGCGGTCGATGCATCTAAGTTCACCTTTACACCGCCGAAAGGGGTGACGGTGGACGATCAACGTAAGTAGAGGCGAATGTGAGCAATCTGTCGCTCGATTTTTCCGACAATGCGTTTCAACCTCTGGCCGCCCGCATGCGGCCAGAAAATTTAGCGCAGTACATAGGCCAGCAGCATCTGCTGGCGCCGGGGAAACCTTTGCCGCGGGCGATTGAGGCCGGGCATCTGCATTCGATGATCTTGTGGGGGCCGCCTGGCACCGGCAAAACTACGCTGGCTGAAGTGATTGCTCGCTATGCCAGCGCCGATGTTGAACGGATCTCGGCGGTGACCTCCGGCGTAAAAGAGATCCGCGAAGCGATCGAGCGCGCGAGGCAGAACCGCAATGCCGGACGCCGCACGATTCTGTTCGTTGACGAAGTCCATCGTTTCAATAAAAGCCAGCAGGATGCGTTTTTACCGCATATTGAAGACGGCACCATCACCTTCATCGGCGCGACGACGGAAAACCCCTCTTTTGAACTCAATTCCGCATTGCTATCCCGGGCGCGAGTATATCTGCTGAAATCGTTGTCCAGCGAGGATATTGAGCATGTGCTCACGCAGGCGATGAACGATAAAGATCGTGGCTATGGCGGGCAAAATATCGTGCTGCCGGATGATACCCGCCAGGCTATCGCCGGGCTGGTTAACGGCGATGCGCGCCGGGCGCTTAATACGCTGGAAATGATGGCCGATATGGCAGAGACGGATGCCTCCGGCAACCGGGTGCTGAAAGCGGAACTGCTGACCGAAATTGCCGGTGAACGCAGCGCGCGGTTTGATAATAAAGGCGATCGTTTCTACGATTTGATTTCCGCGCTGCACAAGTCCGTTCGCGGCAGCGCGCCGGATGCGGCGCTGTACTGGTACGCACGAATCATCACCGCCGGCGGCGACCCGCTGTATGTGGCCCGACGCTGCCTGGCGATCGCTTCCGAAGATGTCGGAAATGCTGACCCGCGAGCCATGCAGGTCGCGCTCTCTGCCTGGGACTGTTTTACCCGCGTAGGGCCAGCGGAGGGCGAGCGTGCTATTGCGCAGGCCATCGTTTATCTCGCCTGCGCGCCGAAAAGCAACGCGGTCTACACCGCATTTAAAGCCGCCATGGCCGATGCCCGCGAGCGTCCTGATTACGATGTGCCGGTGCACCTGCGCAACGCGCCAACCCGCCTGATGAAAGAGATGGGCTATGGGCAGGAGTATCGCTATGCCCATGATGAGCCAAACGCCTATGCTGCCGGGGAAGCCTATTTCCCGCAGGAAATGGCCCAAACTCGTTATTATCGGCCTACAAATCGGGGGCTGGAGGGGAAAATTGGCGAAAAGCTCGCCTGGCTTACCGAACAGGATCAAAATAGCCCCATAAAACGCTACCGCTAACAGAGACGTTGCGGTAAGGTTATCAAGATATCCCGGTGGTCGTAGTCTGCGGCCACTTTTCTTTTATTTATTCGATAAGCACAGGATAAGCATGCTCGATCCCAATCTGCTGCGTACCGAGCCAGACGCAGTCGCTGAAAAACTGGCACGCCGGGGCTTTAAGCTGGATGTAGATAAACTGCGCGCTCTGGAAGAGCGTCGTAAAGTTCTGCAGGTTGAAACAGAAAACCTGCAGGCGGAGCGTAACTCCCGATCGAAATCCATTGGCCAGGCGAAAGCGCGCGGGGAAGATATCGAGCCATTACGCCTGGAAGTCAACAAACTGGGCGAACAGCTGGATGCGGCGAAAGCCGAGCTGGACGTGTTACTGGCAGAGATCCGCGATATCGCGCTGACTATCCCTAATATTCCGCACGACGACGTTCCGGCCGGTCGCGACGAAAACGACAACGTTGAAGTCAGCCGCTGGGGTACGCCGCGCGAGTTCGATTTTGACGTCCGCGATCACGTTACGCTGGGCGAAATGCACGGTGGGCTGGACTTTGCCGCAGCCGTTAAGCTGACCGGTTCCCGTTTTGTGGTGATGAAAGGGCAACTGGCCCGTCTGCACCGTGCGCTGGCGCAGTTCATGCTGGATCTGCATACCGAACAGCACGGCTACAGTGAAAACTATGTACCGTACCTGGTCAACCAGGATACGCTTTACGGTACCGGTCAGCTGCCGAAATTTGCCGGCGATCTGTTCCATACGCGTCCGCTGGAAGAAGAAGCCGACAGCAGCAACTATGCGTTGATTCCAACTGCGGAAGTACCGCTGACCAACCTCGTTCGCGATGAGATCATTGACGAAGACGATCTGCCGATCAAAATGACCGCTCACACGCCGTGTTTCCGTTCTGAAGCGGGCTCCTATGGTCGTGATACCCGTGGTCTGATTCGTATGCATCAGTTCGACAAAGTGGAAATGGTGCAGATCGTGCGTCCGGAAGATTCGATGGCGGCGCTGGAAGAGATGACCGGCCATGCGGAAAAAGTTCTGCAGTTGCTGGGTCTGCCATACCGCAAAGTGGCGCTCTGCACCGGCGATATGGGCTTCAGCGCATGCAAAACGTATGATCTGGAAGTCTGGGTTCCGGCACAGAACACCTATCGTGAAATCTCCTCCTGCTCTAACGTCTGGGACTTCCAGGCGCGTCGTATGCAGGCACGCTGCCGCAGCAAGTCCGACAAGAAAACCCGTCTGGTGCATACGCTGAACGGCTCCGGGCTGGCGGTAGGTCGTACCCTGGTTGCGCTGATGGAAAACTATCAGCAGGCGGATGGCCGTATCGAAATCCCGGAAATTCTGCGCCCCTATATGCGTGGCCTCGAATTTATCGGCTGATTTTTTTACCTGTTTCTCAAAAGCGCCTCCGGGCGCTTTTTTTTATCCCCTTATTGATGCCGGGCAATAATCCCCCCGGTGATTCCCCCCATACTCCCTTGGTGTTAACGCAGCATAAAAAACTATAAAAGATTAAATTCGTTATATATGTATCTATATAACGATTGTCAGTGAATTGTGAGCAACCAAAGCGAGTATCCATGAAAATTAAAGCCCCCGATGCTTTACTGGCTGCCGAAGTAAGCCGGCGTGGTTTAATGAAAACCACGGCAATTGGCGGTCTGGCGATGGCCAGCAGCGCATTTACCCTACCGTTTACACGCATTGCCCATGCTGCCGACGCTCTGGCGCCGGTGAATGAAACCGTCACCTGGAGTGCCTGTACCGTGAACTGCGGCAGCCGCTGTCCGCTGCGGATGCATGTGGTTGATGGTGAAATTAAATACGTTGAAACGGATAATACCGGCGATGACAACTATGATGGCCTGCATCAGGTACGCGCCTGTCTGCGCGGGCGTTCCATGCGTCGCCGTGTCTACAACCCCGATCGTCTGAAGTATCCCATGAAGCGCGTTGGCAAGCGCGGGGAAGGAAAATTTGAGCGCATCAGCTGGGAAGAAGCATTCGATACTATCGCCAGCAATATGCAGCGCCTGATTAAAGATTACGGTAACGAATCGATCTATCTGAACTACGGGACCGGAACTCTTGGCGGCACCATGACCCGCTCCTGGCCACCGGGGAAAACGCTCATTGCGCGTCTGATGAACTGCTGCGGCGGTTACCTTAACCACTATGGTGATTATTCATCGGCGCAAATAGCCGCGGGTCTGAATTACACCTACGGCGGCTGGGCCGACGGTAACAGCCCGTCGGATATCGAAAACAGTCAACTGGTGGTGCTGTTCGGTAACAACCCCGGCGAAACGCGGATGAGCGGCGGCGGGGTAACGTACTACCTGGAACAAGCGCGGCAAAAATCCAACGCCCGGATGATCATTGTCGATCCGCGTTACACCGATACCGGCGCCGGCCGTGAAGATGAGTGGATACCGATTCGCCCCGGTACCGACGCCGCGCTGGTTTCCGCGCTCGCCTGGGTGATGATCACCGAAAACCTGGTCGATCAGCCGTTCCTCGATAAATACTGCGTCGGCTATGACGAGAAAACGTTGCCTGCCGATGCGCCGGCCAACGGTCACTACAAGGCTTACATCCTCGGTCAGGGTAGGGACGGCACTGCCAAAACGCCGCAGTGGGCATCGACTATCACCGGGATTCCGGTCGAGCGTATTGTGCAGCTGGCACGCGAAATTGCGACAGCCAAACCTGCCTTTATCAGCCAGGGCTGGGGGCCGCAGCGCCACGCGAATGGTGAAATCGCCACCCGGGCTATCTCGATGCTGTCGATTCTGACCGGAAACGTTGGCATCAACGGAGGGAATACCGGCGCGCGTGAAGGTTCTTACGACCTGCCTTTTGAACGTATGCCGACGCTGGAGAACCCCGTTGAGACCAGTATCTCCATGTTTATGTGGACCGATGCGATTGAACGTGGCCCGGAGATGACGGCGCTGCGTGACGGCGTGCGCGGTAAAGATAAACTGGACGTCCCGATCAAAATGATCTGGAACTATGCCGGTAACTGTCTGATTAACCAGCACTCTGATATCAACCGCACCCATGAAATCCTGCAGGATGATAAGAAGTGCGAGATGATCGTGGTGATCGACTGCCACATGACCTCGTCGGCAAAATATGCCGATATTCTGCTGCCGGACTGCACTGCATCCGAGCAGATGGACTTCGCGCTGGATGCTTCATGCGGCAACATGTCCTACGTCATCTTCACCGACCAGGTGATTAAACCGCGTTTTGAGTGCAAAACGATTTATGACATGACGACGGAACTGGCAAAACGCATGGGCGTGGAGCAGAAGTTTACCGAAGGCCGTACCCAGGAAGGCTGGATGCGTTATCTGCACGAACTTTCCCGCAAGGCTATCCCGGATTTGCCGGACTTCGATACCTTCCGTCAGCAGGGGATTTACAAGCAGCGCGACCCGGAAGGGCATCATGTTGCCTATAAGGCATTCCGTGACAATCCGCAGGCAAATCCGCTGGAGACCCCGTCGGGCAAAATTGAGATCTATTCCCAGGCGCTGGCGCAAATTGCCGCCACCTGGGAACTCCCCGAAGGCGATGTGATCGATCCGCTGCCGATTTATACGCCAGGTTTTGAAAACTATAACGATCCGCTGACGGCGAAATTCCCGCTGCAGCTGACCGGTTTTCACTACAAGTCGCGCGTTCACTCCACCTACGGCAACGTCGATGTGCTGAAGGCCGCCTGTCGTCAGGAGATGTGGATTAACCCACTCGATGCGAAACAACGCGGCATTGCCAACGGCGATCGCATCCGTATTTACAACGATCGCGGTGAAGTGCATATCGAAGCCAAAGTGACGCCGCGAATGATGCCTGGCGTTGTCGCGCTGGGTGAGGGCGCCTGGTATAACCCGGACGCAGGACGCGTGGATCAGGCGGGGAGCATCAACGTGCTCACCACCCAACGCCCGTCGCCTTTGGCGAAAGGTAACCCATCGCACACGAACCTGGTCCAGGTTGAAAAGCTGTAAGGAATAACCGATGACAACTCAATACGGATTTTTTATCGATTCTGCTCGTTGTACCGGTTGTAAAACCTGCGAGCTGGCCTGTAAAGACTTCAAGAACTTAACGCCGGACGTTAGCTTCCGCCGCATTTATGAATATGCGGGCGGTGACTGGCAGGAGGATAACGGCGTCTGGCATCAGAACGTCTTTGCCTATTACTTATCCATCGCCTGTAACCATTGCGAAGACCCGGCCTGTACCAAAGTGTGCCCGAGCGGCGCTATGCATAAACGCGATGACGGTTTTGTCGTGGTTGATGAAGATGTGTGCATCGGCTGTCGCTATTGCCATATGGCCTGCCCGTACGGTGCGCCGCAGTATAATGCGGCGAAAGGGCATATGACCAAGTGTGATGGCTGCTACCAGCGCGTTGCCGAGGGTAAAAAACCGATTTGCGTCGAATCCTGCCCGCTGCGCGCGCTGGACTTTGGCCCGATCGAAGAACTGCGTAAGAAACACGGCGAACTGGCTGCGGTTGCGCCGCTGCCATCCGCGCACTTTACCAAACCCAGTATTGTCATCAAACCGAACGCCAATAGTCGTCCGTGCGGTGATACAACCGGCTATCTGGCCAACCCGAAGGAGGTGTGAGATGGGAAGTGGATGGCATGAATGGCCGCTGATGATCTTCACGGTCTTTGGACAATGTGTGGCGGGCGGTTTTATCGTCCTGGCACTGGCGCTGATGAAAGGCGGTTTGTCGAATGAGCAGCAGCAGCGCGTAGTGCTGAGCATGTTTGGCTTGTGGGTGCTGATGGGGATTGGGTTTATCGCCTCAACGATGCACCTGGGATCGCCGATGCGGGCTTTTAACTCGCTTAACCGGATTGGTGCGTCGTCGTTAAGTAACGAAATTGCCAGCGGAGCCCTCTTTTTCGCCGTCGGCGGAATTGGCTGGCTGCTGGCGGTGGTGAAGAAGCTGCCGGCCGGGCTGCGCAGCCTCTGGCTGGTCGCGACGATGGTGCTGGGTATTCTCTTCGTCTGGATGATGGTGCGGGTGTATAACACCATTGATACCGTACCGACCTGGTATACCGTCTGGACGCCGCTGAGCTTCTTCCTGACGCTGTTTCTCGGCGGCCCGCTGCTGGGCTGTCTACTGCTGCGCGTGGCGGGCGTTGACGGTTGGGCGATGCGTCTGTTGCCGGTGGTCACGCTGCTGGCGCTGGTGGCCAGCGTTATTGTGGCCCTGATGCAAGGCAGCGAGCTGCCGATGATCCACAGCTCTATTCAGCAGGCCTCCGCGTTGGTGCCGGATTATGGCTCACTGATGGCCTGGCGTGTGGTTGCGCTGGTGCTGGCTCTGGCATGCTGGGTTGTTCCGCTGCTCAAAGGCTATCAGCCCGCTGTGCCGCTGTTAAGCCTGGCATTGGTGCTGGTACTGGTCGGCGAGATGGTAGGGCGTGGCATCTTCTACGGTCTGCATATGACGGTCGGCATGGCTATCGCCAGCTGATAAGCTGTTGCGCCAGAACCCCCGGTTCTGGCGCAACAAAAAAGTGCTGTTGATTCATGAAATTTTTCTACTGATATTCCCGCCGTTTATTTTCAATAAATTAATAAAAACAATGGAATAATATAAAGAATAATTCTGTTGTCGCTCCGCTGGATGAAAAACTTCTATCGTTGCCCGTGAAACCGCGTCCCGCCTGATTTCTGGTGGATTGACAATGTTTTTAGCGGTGGCATGATGCGCACGAAATCTAAACTTCCTCACGGTTATATCCATGTCCATCTACACCCGGCCGGTGCAAATGTTGCTCTGCGGCCTGCTTCTGTTGACGCTGGCGATTGCGGTTTTAAATACCCTCGTCCCGCTTTGGCTCGCCCATGAAAATATGCCAACCTGGCAGGTTGGAATGGTGGGCTCGTCCTATTTCACCGGTAACCTGGTCGGGACGCTGCTGGCCGGATGGGTGATTAAGCGTCTGGGATTTAACCGTAGCTATTATCTTGCGTCACTGATCTTTGCGGTGGGCTGCGTCGGACTTGGTATTACCCTCGGTTTCTGGACCTGGTTCAGCTGGCGCTTTCTCGCCGGCGTCGGCTGCGCGATGATTTGGGTAGTGGTCGAAAGCGCGCTGGTTTGCAGCGGAACGTCGCGTAGCCGCGGTCGTCTGCTGGCCGCCTATATGATGGTTTACTATGTGGGAACCGTGCTGGGTCAGCTGATGGTCAGCAAACTGCCGACGGATCTAATGAGCGTGCTGCCGTGGGTGACCGCGCTGACGCTGGCGGCGATTCTGCCGCTGCTGTTTACCCGCGTCGTGAATCAAAGTGATGAACAGCATGAGCCGGCGCGGATCTGGCCAATGCTCAGGCTGCGTCAGGCCCGCCATGGCGTGAACGGCTGCATTATCTCCGGGATTGTTCTTGGGTCGCTGTATGGATTGATGCCGCTGTGGTTGAACCATCAGGGCGTCAGTGACTCCGGCATTGGTTTCTGGATGGCGGTTATGGTCAGCGCAGGTATTTTGGGCCAGTGGCCGATCGGCCGTATGGCCGACCGCTATGGTCGCTTGCTGGTGTTGCGCGTTCAGGTTTTTGTGGTGATTTTAGGCTGCCTGGCAATGCTTAGCGGCGCGGCAATGGCTCCGGCGCTGTTTATCCTTGGCGCATCGGGCTTCACGCTGTACCCGGTAGCAATGGCCTGGGCCTGTGAGAAAGTCGAGCGCCATCAGCTGGTCGCCATGAACCAGGCACTGTTGATGAGCTATACCGTCGGCAGCCTGCTCGGGCCAACCTTCACCGCCATGCTGATGCAGAACTTTTCCGACAACCTGCTATTTATCATGATTGCCAGCGTGTCGTTTATTTATCTGCTGACGCTGCTGCGCAAAGCCGGTCATCATCCGACGCCGGTGGCGCACGCGTAATTTTTCTTCCGGCCTTCGCTACGGTGATAATCAAAGGGGACGTTGTCCCCTTTGATTTATTTACCGCCAGCGACGAGCGCATCAAGTTGGCTCTGATGCTCCACCCTGGTGAGCCGATGCAGCCGATCCCCCTCATCCAGCCAGCAGACTAATCGCTGGATCGTCTGAATATGCTGTTCGCTATCGGCCGCGGCCAGGACGATAATCAGCCGTACATCGGGGTGATCGGGAAACGCCACGGCTTCGGCGCAGCAAACCAGTGAGAGCACGCTGTGCGGGCTCAGAACCCCTTCATCCGGGCGGGCGTGCGGGAGGGCAAATTCCGCAGTGAGTATGTACCAGGGGCCATTTTTCTCGGTGGCGCTGATGATGGCATCCGCATAGCCGGCGCTGATTTTCCCCTGCTGCGCCAGCGGACGGCAGGCCAGCTTAATCGCGCCGCGCCAGTCCAGACCACGCTCGGTGTACTGACAAGCGGCAAATAATTTTTCATCCATGTCGGCTCCTCAAATAGCGAGCCGGTCAGTGGGCGACCGGCTCGTGCGACGGTCAGCGAAGCGCGTTATACAGCGCCTCGCCGGAGATGCCGTATTTTGCCTTGAGCTGCCGGCTGTTGCCCGACTCGGTGAAGGTATCCTGCGTTCCCAGGCGCGTCAGGCGCGCCGGATGGGCCGCCTGGGCCATCGCTTCGGCTACCTGGCCGCCAAGGCCGCCGTTTACCGTGTGATTCTCCAGCGTGGCGATCTGCGGACAGTCTGCTACCAGCGCATAAAACTCCTGCTGGTTAAACGGTTTGAGCGTCGCCACGTGGATGAGCTTGCCTTTCTTGCCGCTGGCAACCAGCTTTTCATAGCCTTCGCTGGCCTGTTCCAGCACCGTGCCCTCAAAGAGAATGGCGAACTCGTTGCCGCTGCTGGCGATAGCCGCGATATCGGTGACCCGGGGTATCACGCTCTTATCGCGCACCGGCATCGGTTCACGCGCCACGCGGATATAAACCGGGCCTTTGATTTTTGCCGCCTGCTCAAAGGCGTCGGCTATTTCTTCGGCATCGGCCGGCGTCAGGATCGTCAGGCCCGGCAGCACGCGGGTCAGGGCAAGATCCTCCAGCGCGTGGTGCGAGGCGCCGTCCGGGCCGTCATCCATCCCCGGATGGCTACCCACCAGCTTGACGTTGGCTTTGGCGTAGCAGGCCTGTCGCAGCTGGGTCCATGCCGTCCCCGTCACAAACATCGCAAAATTGACATAGAAGGGGATATAGCCCTCAAGCGCCTGACCCACGGCAAAACTCATCGCTGAACCTTCCGCGATCCCCATTTCGAAGAAGGCCTCCGGGTAGCGCGCCTGAAACTGGTCGGTGCGGGTTGAACTGGCTAAGTCACTATCGATAGCGACGATGGGGTAGCCTTTTTCTTTCAGGGCAATCAGTGCATTACCGATCTCATCACGCGGTGCTTTCATCACTGTAACTCCTCCATTGCCTGCTGGTATTGTTCTGTGGTCGGGGTTTTTGAGTGCCAGTCGCCGTTATTTTCCATATAGCTGACGCCGGAGCCCTTGGTGGTATGGGCAACGATGGCTACCGGCTTGCCTTTCAGATGGCGGGAGAGCATCAGGGTGTCGGCCACCTGGTGCATATCATTACCGTTATGCAGCTCCAGCACGTGCCAGCCGAAGCTGCGGATCTTATCCGCCAGCGGCTCGAGATTAACCACCTCATTGACCGGATCGTGGGAAGAGAAGCCGTTGTAATCGATAATCGCGACCAGATTATCCATTTTCATATGCCCGGCCTGCTGTAAAGTTTCCCAGATTTGCCCTTCGTGCATTTCGCCATCGCCGATGATGGCAAATACCCGATGAGGCTCGTCGCGGCGCTTTTTAGCGGCCGCCATACCGAAGGCGACGGATAGCCCCTGGCCGAGCAAACCGGTCGTCGCATCGACATCCGGCAGCGATTTTATGCTGGGGTGTCCCTGCAGGCGCGAATTGATCTGGCGGAAGGTATTGAACTCGCTGCGATCGATTTTCCCTTTTTGGTAAAGCATGGCGTACTGCGCGGCAACGGCGTGCCCTTTGCTCATAACGACGCGCGCGCGGGGCGAGGCCGCCAGGTCAACCTCCTGATAATAGATCCAGGTGAGGATATCGATTATCGATAAGGCGCCGCCCGGGTGGCCAATGCCGGACTCATAAATCATCGTGACAATATCGCGGCGAGCGGCGAGCGCATGGGACTTCAGTTCATCAATGTTCATGTGGTTTCCTTCTTATGGCAGCATTTTGCCGATGTAGTACACAACCAGGCCCAGGGCGACAAAGTCGGTTTCCGGGAAACTGGTTCCCGACAGGCCGACGGACTCCATGATGGGGTAGATCAACGCAGGACCGATGCCGATCAGGATCCCGGTGACGAAGCTGCCGGCGATGGCCCCTTTCCAGCCGCCGGAGGCATTACCAAATACCGCTGCGGTGGCGCCGATAAAGAAGTAGGGGATCGCCACCGGAATAATGACGGTTTGCCCGAGGATCGCCAGAAAGCCCATCACCACCAGCCCGCCAACAAATGAAGAGATAAATCCCAGTACCGTGGCGGTTGGCGCATACGGGAAAACGACCGGGCAATCGAGGGCGGGTTTGGCGTTGGGAATGAATTTCTCCGAAATGCCGAGGAAGGCCGGGACAATTTCAGACAGCAGCAGGCGTACCCCGGTAATGATGATGTACAGAGACGCGGTGAAAGTGAGCGACTGGAACAGAGGGTAAACCAGCCAGTGCATTCCGCCAGCCGCCGCCGTGACCGCCGCTTTCCCGGCGGCGAGCGCCGCAATGTAATAGAAAATACTGACCGAGATTGATACGGAGACGATGTAATCTTTAAAGATCCCCAGCCAGCCGGGCAGGTTCAGCTTTTCGGTCGACTGTTTAGGATCGCCCACCTTTGAACCGATCCATCCGGATGCCGCGTAGGCCAGCGTCACATAGTGCCCCATCGCAATTTCATCATTACCGGTGATTTTTCTCATCCACGGCTGGGCAATTGCCGGGTACAGACAGGCGGCCAGCCCCAGCAGGATTGAACCGACAATAATGGTGGTCATGTCGCTATAGCCGAGCGCTTTCAAGGTGACGGTCAGCAGGGCCGAGAGATAGAGATTATGCTGTCCGGTGAGAAAGATGTATTTGAAAGGGGTCACGCGGGCAAAGAACAGGTTCCAGCCAAAACCAATCACCATAATCAGCGAGACGCACATCGCGAATTTAGTTTGCGCCAGCCCGGTCAGCGCTTCCGCCAGCGGCATCACGCCTTTCAGACCAAAGCCATCGCTAAATAATGTCTGAAAATTGCCGAGAGAGGTCACGGCCAGCCCGGCCCCGCCGGCAAAAACCAGAAAGCCGACAATGGTTTTGAAAGTCCCGGAGAGCACTTTTTCAATGGGCTTTCGTTGGATCAATAAGCCAATTAATGCGATAAAACCAACTAAAAGTGGGGTGACGCCCAGAATGTCGAATACAATAAATCTGAGGAAATCCATATTGCCTCCGGGAGAGGTTAGTTGTGCTGGATTACGCGGATAAGCGCTGAT
Organism: Klebsiella sp. X13; assembly: GCF_003323835.1. Taxonomy (NCBI): domain Bacteria; kingdom Pseudomonadati; phylum Pseudomonadota; class Gammaproteobacteria; order Enterobacterales; family Enterobacteriaceae; genus Klebsiella; species Klebsiella sp. X13. The sequence goes on along the minus strand of NZ_CP030874.1, from coordinate 3,552,204 downwards.
TCCATTTCTTCACTGTTCATCAGGTCGGTGATACCGATAGCGTTAAATCCGGCAGCTTCGACTTCCTCGGTGAGATCGCGCATCGTGATCACGAAATCAATATCTCGCCAGGTTCGTAACCCGGAGAGGACGTCGTGTTCCAGCTCGATATCCCAGCCGTGTTTATCGATGATTTTTTGTGCTTTTATTTTGAGCATTAAGGAACTGCCCATACCGGTGCGACAGACGATGAGACCTTTCATGAGATGTTCTCCTGTTTGTAAAAATAATTATTTTTATTTGTTTGTGTGAGATAATAATTATTATCTTTAGCGCGAAACGAAAGATGTGACTGTGTTTGCATTTTGAGCAAGAAAGGCAAAAAATGAGCCAGATAGATAACAACCTGTTGATAAACATACGAAATGGGTCTTCAGAACTCAGCCCGATACTGGAGAAAGTGGGCCGTTTTATTGCGGAAAATCCTGATTTTGTGATGCGGCATACGATTTCAGAACTGGCCGACTCTGTTGACACCAGCGAGGGCAGCATCACCCGTTTTTGTCGGGCGTTTGGATTTAAAGGTTTCTCCGATTTCAGAACGGCGCTGGCGGTTGAGCAGGGGGCTGCCCGCCCGGAAGCCGGCGATGACGACGATATTGCGCCGGTGCTGGCGAGCATTCGCGATAGCAATACCATTATCGATGCTCAGGAGCTGCAAAGCGCAGCGGTGTGGCTGAATGCGCTGAATAACATCGCTATTTATGCGGTGGGTACGGCGGTGCCCGTTGCCCTGTTTCTGCAAATGAATTTAATCAACATGGGCAAAGTTGCCAGCTTCGTCGATCGCTCTTATCCGGCGGCGATCCCGATAGCAACCGATCGGCAAAAGACGGGAATTATCGTCGTGCATACCGAACAGGCCTCGGCGGATATGATCCAGGCTTTGACGCTGGCGAAGCAGCAGGGGGTGAAAATATTGTCGCTGACCCGCGGCACGTTTACGCCGCTGGCCCGTTTATCGGACTGGAACCTGCAGGCCGCGGTGGCTTTACAGGGAGAAGGTGAATCAGGATTTGCCGAAATTGCGGGGGCAATGATGGTTGCCGATCGAATGCTTCGCGCGCTGGAGGAGCAGGATGAGCGCTATGCGGAATATCGTAAGGCGCATCAGAAACGCATTTTCTCGATTGAAAGCGTGGCGAATAAGCTGTCGCAATACTTTATGTCGTAATGCTTGCCGAAGCGTTTTCCACCCGGATAAGACGTTCTGCGTCGCTATCCGGGGAAAATTCTGCTTAGCCGGCCACGCCGTCCGTCGGCTTAGTACATGACCTTATGGCCATACTGCTCGAGAATGCCTTTGACCCGATCCATGGTCTCTTTCTTAGGCGGATGTACGCCATCCAGCTTGTACTCTTCACCCATCGCTACCCATTTGTGCTTGCCTAACTCGTGATAGGGCAGCAGTTCGATTTTTTCGACATTGCCCATATCGCGGGTAAACTCGCCGAGGCGGTGCGCGGAATCATCATCGTCAGACCAGCCGGGAACCACCACGTAACGAATCCAGACTTTGATGTTTTTATTCGATAAGTAGCGGGCAAACTCCAGCGTACGGTGGTTAGACACGCCAACCAGATTCTGATGGATCTCATCATTCATCTGTTTGAGGTCGAGCATGACCAGATCGGTCACTTCAAGCAGCTCGTCAATAACCGGGTCGTAGCGACGAACGAAGCCGTTGGTATCGAGGCAGGTATGAATGCCTTCTTTGCGGCAGGCGCGGAACCAGTCGCGCACGAACTCGGCCTGCAAAATGGCCTCACCGCCGGACGCGGTCACGCCGCCGCCGGAAGCGTTCATAAAGTGGCGATAGGTTACAACCTCTTTCATCAGGCTTTCGACGGTGACTTCGGTGCCGCCGTGGGTATCCCAGGTGTCACGGTTGTGGCAATACAGGCAGCGCATCAGGCAGCCCTGGAAGAAGGTGATAAAGCGGATCCCGGGGCCATCGACGGTGCCGCAGGATTCAAAGGAGTGAATACGACCAATAGTTGACATTGCGGTGATATCTCCAGATTCGGCCCGTCCGGGGCCTGTGATGCACAGCTCAAACCGGCTGTGTTAAGTCTGTTTTGGCTGTTATCCATGCAGTATAGATAGCGGGCAAAAGAGACTGTAGTACGGGAGGTGCTAAAAAGGCCCCACTTACGTGGAGCCTTTATTGTACGCTTTTTAAATCGCGATTTCAGTCACAACCATTACATGGTCTGAGTGAAGGTACGAGTGATAACGTCCTGCTGCTGTTCTTTAGTCAGGGAGTTAAAACGTACTGCATAGCCAGATACACGGATGGTCAGCTGCGGATATTTTTCCGGGTTTTCCATCGCGTCGAGCAGCATTTCGCGGTTCATGACGTTGACGTTCAGGTGCTGACCGCCCTCGATTGACGCTTCGTGGTGGAAGTAACCATCCATCAGGCCTGCAAGGTTGGTTTTACGCACTTCGTCGTCTTTACCCAGCGCGTTCGGCACGATAGAGAAGGTGTAAGAAATACCATCTTTCGCGTAAGCAAACGGCAGTTTAGCAACGGAGGTCAGAGAGGCAACAGCACCTTTCTGGTCACGGCCGTGCATTGGGTTAGCACCTGGTCCGAACGGCGCGCCAGCACGACGACCGTCAGGGGTATTACCTGTTTTCTTACCATAAACCACGTTAGAGGTGATGGTCAGAACGGACTGAGTCGGGATAGCGTTACGATAGGTAGTGAGTTTCTGAATTTTCTTCATGAAACGTTCTACCAGGTCAACCGCCATGTCATCAACGCGAGAATCGTTGTTACCGAACTGCGGGTATTCACCTTCGATTTCGAAGTCAACGGCCAGGCCGTCTTCGTCACGAATCGGTTTAACTTTCGCATATTTGATAGCAGACAGGGAGTCAGCCGCAACGGACAGGCCAGCAATACCGCATGCCATGGTACGAATGACGTCACGGTCGTGCAGCGCCATCAGAGAGGCTTCGTAGCTGTACTTGTCGTGCATGTAATGGATAATGTTCAGGGCGGTGACATACTGCTTAGCCAGCCAGTCCATGAAGTGATCCATACGCTCCATCACTTCGTCGAAGTTCAGAACGTCGCCTTTGATTGGTTCAGATTTCGGACCAACCTGCATTTTCAGTTTTTCATCAACGCCGCCGTTGATAGCGTACAGCATAGTTTTCGCGAGGTTAGCACGAGCACCGAAGAACTGCATTTGCTTACCAACAACCATCGGGCTTACGCAGCATGCGATAGCGTAGTCGTCGTTGTTGAAGTCCGGACGCATCAGGTCATCGTTCTCGTACTGCAGAGAAGAGGTATCGATAGACACTTTAGCGGCGAATTTCTTGAAGTTCAGCGGCAGTTTTTCAGACCACAGAACGGTGATGTTCGGCTCCGGAGAAGGACCCATGGTGTACAGGGTGTTCAGGAAGCGGAAGCTGTTTTTGGTGACCAGGGTACGGCCGTCAACGCCCATACCACCGATGGATTCAGTTGCCCAAATCGGGTCGCCGGAGAACAGTTCATCATATTCCGGAGTACGCAGGAAGCGAACCATACGCAGTTTCATGACCAGGTGGTCAATCATTTCCTGAGCGTCTTGTTCAGTGATTTTGCCTGCTTTCAGGTCACGTTCGATGTAAGCATCCAGGAAGGTGGATACGCGACCGAAGGACATTGCTGCACCGTTCTGAGACTTAACTGCGGCCAGGTAGCCGAAGTAGGTCCACTGGATAGCTTCCTGCGCGTTGGTTGCCGGACCTGAGATATCGCAGCCGTATTTCGCTGCCATTTCTTTGATCTGACCCAGAGCGCGGTGCTGTTCAGAGATCTCTTCACGCAGACGGATAGTCGCTTCCAGGTTTACGCCGTTTTCCAGGTCAGACTGCAGAGACAGGAACTGTGCGTATTTGTCTTTCATCAGGAAGTCGATACCGTACAGCGCAACGCGACGGTAGTCACCGATGATACGGCCACGGCCATACGCATCCGGCAGACCAGTCAGAACGCCAGACTTACGGCAGTTCAGAATGTCTTTGGTGTACACATCGAATACACCCTGGTTATGGGTTTTACGGTATTCGGTGAAGATTTTTTTCAGCATCGGGTCCAGTTCGCGATCGTACGCTTTGCAGGAACCTTCAACCATTTTGATGCCGCCGAACGGGATAATCGCACGTTTCAGAGGCTTTTCAGTCTGCAGACCAACGATTTTCTCAAGAGCTTTGTTGATGTAGCCCGCGTCATGAGACGTGATGGTGGATGCAAGGGAAGTGTCGAAGTCAACAGGCGCGTGAGTGCGGTTTTCCTGTTTAACACCTTCCATAACGTTGTCCCACAGCTTGGTTGTCGCTTCAGTTGCGCCAGCCAGGAAGGACTCGTCGCCTTCATACGGGGTATAGTTTTTCTGGATAAAGTCACGTACGTTGACTTCTTTCTGCCAGTCACCTTTCGCGAAACCTTCCCAGGCTGTGGCTAACTTTTCATTAAGCTCGGACATGTAACACCTACCTTCTTAAGTGGATTTTTTATTTACTGCCTGAAACGGCCCTTAGTGATGGTCGTCGCCACGCAGGTAAATGACCCAGTATGTCAACCCAACCAGCAGACCACCGCCGATAATGTTCCCGATAGTTACCGGAATCAGGTTATCAGTAATGAAGTTCATCACGGTCAGGTGAGAGAAATTATCCGGAGCAGAACCAATCGCGGTCCAGAATTCCGGGGTTGCAAAGTCGCGAATTACGATACCCAGCGGGATCATAAACATGTTAGCGATACTGTGCTCAAAGCCGCTGGCAACAAACATCGCCACCGGTAAAACCATAATCATGGCTTTATCCATCAGGCTGCGGCCGGAGTAGCTCATCCACACCGCCAGACAGACCATCAGGTTAGCCAGGATACCCAGACACACGGCTTCAATAAATGTATGGTGCATTTTGTGGTCGGCGGTTTGCAGGACGTTCAGGCCCCATGCACCGTTGGCGGTCATATACTCGCCAGATAACCACATCAGCAATACAAACAGCAGTGCACCTATCAGGTTACCAACATAGACGTTGAGCCAGTTTCTTGCCAGTTGACCCCAGGTAATTCGTCCGCTGGCTTTCGCCACGACGATAAGTACGGTGGAGGTAAACAGGTCGGCACCGCAGATGACGCAAAGAATCAGGCCGAGTGAAAAGCAGATCCCCCCGATCAGTTTAGCAATTCCGAAAGGCATCGCGGCAGTGCCGGTTGTCGCCGTAATATAGAAGACAAAAGCAATGGAAATGAAAACACCAGCGGTAATCGCCAGATAAAACGTCTTCATCGGGTGCTTTGTCGCTTTGTAGACACCTGCTTCTTCGGCGACTTTCGCCATGGCTGCAGGGAGTAAAAGATCAAAAGGGTTGTCAGCTTTCACACTAACTCTCTCTTTATAAAAGTTGGCGGTGAGATACTAACAAAGCATTATAGAAGGGAAATTGATGTAGATCATATCCCACCGGAACTATAAGCCCTGGATATGTGTGGTTTTGACTTATTATGGGAATAAATGATTGTTTTAAATGAAAAAAATAAATTTTAAAATTTACAACTTATGTTGATTTTTTTCATTTTGGGCCGCTGTGGACGGTTAATTAAAATGGGGTATTTTTTATTAAAATTAACAATCCTAAAGTGATGCGTAAAAAAAGTTTACTGTAAATTAACGTTGCAACTACAAATTAGCCGCGGGTCTACTTAGCGATGAAAAACGGGGTCTTTATCGACCCCGTAAATAATGCGGCTGCAGTAAAATGAAGCCTTATTTAGCCCAGAATGCCGCTTTTGCCCGCTGCAGTTTTTCATAGGCTTTCAGTAAAGACTGATGGGCCGGGAAAGCCTGGAGATCGCTATCTACGGCCTGCAGGCCATAGAACGGCGCTTCACCGCTCATCGCCGCGCTGGCAGCTTCTACCGCATCGGCGCCGTACATACGGATAAAGGCATTCAGGTACTGCAGAGGCTGGCGTTCTTCTTCCTGACTGAGCAGCAGCAGCGTCTGCAGGCAGCGGTAGTAATTTGCGCGTTCCGCACTGAAGATAGACGCATTGAATTCAATGGTCCATTCCGTCCAGATCAAGGCCTGCTCCAGATCGCCACCGGCCAGCGCCAGCATCGCTTTCAGTTCGCCAATACGCAGCGTATACCAGCCGTTGTCTTTGCCCGTCGCCAGGCCCAGCAGCTCGCGTACGCGGGTGAAGTCGTCATTCCCTTCATCATCCAGTTGTTCGATCAGCGCCAGATAATCTTCTTTTTCCCATTCACTGCCCGGCAGGGAGAGAAGGGTTTCGCGCAGATGGCTGCCCATGCTGTTATTGGCCAGCCACAGATCTTCCGCCGGGTAAATGTCTGACATTCCCGGAACGATGATGCGGCAGGCGTAGACGCTCAGGTGCTCATAATCGGCGATGTAAACTTCTTTATCTTCTTCTTTAAAGATGGCCATCAGGGTGGCGAACTCTTCTTCCGTGGTGCCGGAGAAGCTCCAGTCGACGAACGGATAGTCAGCATCCTGTTTGAACATATCCCAGGAGATCAGACCGCTGGAATCAATAAAGTGGGTTTCAAGATTGGCGTGTTCAGCGACTTCTTCGTCATCGAAGGTTGGTGGCGTAAAGACATCGAGATCTTTCAGGCTACGGCCTTGCAGCAGCTCGGTGACGGTACGTTCGAGAGCGACGCCGAAGTCCGGATGCGCGCCGAAAGAGGCGAAGCAGGTTCCGTTGGTCGGGTTAAACAACACCACGCAGATAACCGGGTATTTGCCGCCCAGCGAGCCATCGTAAGCAAAGATCGGGAAACCTTCGGCTTCCAGCTTATTGATGGACTCCACCACACCTGGATAACGCGCCATGACCTCTGCCGGAATTTCTGGCAGGCTGATGCTCTCAGCGATGATGCGGTTTTTAATGTGACGCTCGAAGACTTCCGACAGTGCCTGAACGCGCGCTTCGTTCGCCGTGTTGCCTGCGGACATCCCGTTAGAGACATACAGGTTGCCGACGATATTCATCGGGATATAGACGGTTTCGCCATCGGACTGGCGGGTGAACGGCAGGCCGCAAACGCCGCGTTCGTCGTTGCCCGACTGCAGATCGACCAGCATGCTGGCGGTCAACTGATCGTCAGGATCGTAAAATGCGCGCAGACGAGGATCCAGCAGACCTTCCGGCACTTCATCGTCTTCGGTCAGCGGGAACCATTTCTCATTTGGATAGTGGACGAATGGTCCGTTAGCGATGGTTTCGCCCAGCCAAAAGTCAGCAAAAAAGTAGTTGGTGGACAGACGCTCGAAATATTCACCAAGAGCCGAGGCCAGCGCCGCTTTTTTGGTTGCCCCTTTGCCGTTGGTGAAACACAGCGAGCACTCTTTATCACGGATATGTACTGACCACACGTGCGGTACGGGATTCAGCCATGAGGCCTCTTCAATATCAAATCCGAGGTCGAGCAATTTCTGCTGGAAGCGGGCGATGGAATCTTCCAGGGCGGCATCTTTGCCGGGAATAAACGTTTGAGTCATGGCGATCACTTTTATCGTACGTAAAGCGCGCAATGATACGGCTTTTAGATGACCGGCGCTATCTCCATCGTCTGGCTATCCTTACTGACACCCGATAACTGTGCAGGCGTTAACCATGAAGGCATTTGATTGGCATCGTATGGCGCTGGATAAAGTGCCAGTGGACTTTTTGGCTGAGGTGGCGCTGAGGAGCGTGTACACCTTTGTCCTGGTATTTATCTTTCTCAAAATCACCGGCCGACGCGGCGTGCGGCAGATGTCGCTGTTCGAAGTCCTCATTATCCTGACCCTTGGATCCGCGGCAGGGGATGTCGCTTTCTATGACGATGTCCCGATGCTGCCGGTGCTGGTGGTCTTTGTCACCCTGGCGTTGCTCTACCGGCTGATCATGTGGCTGATGGGCAAAAGCGAGAAGCTGGAGAACCTGCTTGAGGGCAAACCGATCCCGGTCATCGAACAGGGGGAACTGGCCTGGAAAAATTTACAGGCGGAAAACATGACCGAATTCGAGTTTTTTATGGAGCTGCGGATCAACGGCGTCGAACAGCTGGGACAGGTCCGGTTGGCTATTCTGGAAACCAACGGGCAAATTAGTCTCTACTACTATGCGGATCGAGACGTCAAAGCCGGTCTGTCTATTTTACCTCCTCCCCATAACGCAAGCTTCGCTACCATTCCGCGCGACGATGAATATGCCTGCGTACGGTGTAGCGCAGTTCTTAAGCTCCGCGCCGGGGATAAACAATTATGTCCCCGCTGCGCAAATGCAGAATGGTCGCAGGCCAGCAGGGCGAAAAGAGTCACCTGACAGCAATTATGTCGGTTTTATGACGTCAAGCCGGCAGATTCTTTTGTGTGACGACAGCCACATTTCGTGGCTGCTTAGTTTTACTCGTTGCGGTGCGTGTCACTGAATGATAAAACCGATAGCCACAGGAATAACTTATGCCCGCGATGGTTCGCGGGCAGACAACATAGCAACGTGGTGAGGGGAAATGGCTCAGGTCTATAACTTTAGTTCGGGCCCGGCAATGCTGCCGGCGGAAGTTCTCAAACTGGCACAGCAGGAGCTGTGTGACTGGCATGGCCTGGGTACGTCGGTCATGGAAATCAGTCACCGTGGTAAAGAGTTTATCCAGGTGGCTGAGGCGGCTGAACAGGATTTTCGCGATCTGCTCAATATCCCCTCCAACTACAAAGTTTTATTCTGCCACGGCGGTGGTCGCGGTCAGTTCGCGGGCGTTCCGCTGAACCTGCTGGGTGATAAAACCACCGCTGACTATGTCGATGCCGGCTACTGGGCGGCAAGCGCGATTAAAGAAGCGAAAAAATATTGTTCGCCGAACGCCATTGACGCGAAAATCACGGTTGACGGCCTGCGCGGAGTTAAGCCGATGAGCGAATGGCAGTTGACGCCAGGCGCGGCCTATCTGCACTACTGTCCGAATGAAACCATCGACGGCATTGCGATTGATGAAACGCCGAATTTTGCGGACGACGTCGTGGTTGCGGCGGATTTTTCCTCCACCATTCTCTCTGCCCCGATTGATGTCAGCCGTTACGGCGTTATCTATGCGGGCGCACAGAAAAATATCGGCCCGGCGGGCCTGACGCTGGTGATTGTACGTGAAGACCTGCTGGGTAAAGCCAGTATCGCCTGCCCGTCAATTCTCGACTACACCGTACTGGATGCTAACGACTCCATGTTTAACACCCCGCCGACGTTCGCCTGGTACCTGGCCGGTCTGGTGTTCAAGTGGCTGAAAGAGCAGGGCGGCGTCGCGGCAATGGACAAAATCAATCAGCAAAAAGCCGATTTGCTGTATGGTGCGATCGACCGCAGCAGCTTCTATCGTAACGATGTGGCAGCGGCTAACCGTTCCCGTATGAACGTCCCGTTCCAGCTGGCCGACAGTGCGCTGGATAAACTGTTCCTTGAAGAGTCCTTTGCCGCAGGTCTGCATGCACTGAAAGGCCACCGCGTAGTGGGCGGCATGCGTGCCTCTATCTATAACGCGATGCCGCTGGCGGGCGTGAAGGCACTGACCGACTTTATGCAGGATTTTGAACGCCGCCACGGCTAATCACCCTCCTGTTTTTCATCCCCGCGGCTGGTCTGCGGGGTTTTTATTCTGTTTGTTTGAGAGTTAAGTTTGATGGAATCCCTGACGTTACAACCCATTGCGCGAGTAGATGGCACCGTGAACCTGCCTGGGTCAAAAAGTGTCTCTAACCGTGCTTTGCTGCTGGCGGCTTTGGCCCGTGGCACCACGGTGCTGACCAACCTGCTGGACAGCGACGATGTACGCCATATGCTGAATGCCCTGAGCGCCCTGGGAGTTCATTACGTTCTGTCTGCTGACCGCACCCGCTGTGAAGTGACCGGCAACGCTGGGCCGCTGCAGGCTGGTAGTGCGCTGGAGCTGTTCCTCGGTAACGCAGGGACCGCCATGCGTCCGCTGGCGGCCGCGCTGTGTCTGGGCGGCAACGATATCGTGTTGACCGGCGAACCGCGCATGAAAGAGCGCCCGATTGGCCATCTGGTCGACGCGCTGCGCCAGGGCGGCGCGCAGATTGATTATCTGGAGCAGGAAAACTATCCGCCTCTGCGCCTGCGCGGCGGCTTTACCGGCGGCGAAGTTGAAGTGGACGGCAGCGTATCCAGCCAGTTCCTCACCGCGCTGCTGATGGCTGCGCCACTGGCGCCGCAGGATACCGTCATCGCGATTAAAGGCGAGCTGGTTTCCCGCCCATATATCGACATCACGCTGCATCTGATGAAAACATTCGGCGTTGAGGTCGAGAATCAGGCCTATCAGCGCTTTATTGTCAGCGGCAATCAGCAGTACCAGTCGCCGGGTGATTACCTGGTGGAGGGGGATGCCTCTTCGGCCTCTTATTTCCTCGCTGCCGGCGCCATCAAAGGTGGGACGGTAAAAGTCACCGGTATCGGCCGCAACAGCGTACAGGGCGATATTCGTTTTGCCGACGTGCTGGAAAAAATGGGGGCGACCGTCACCTGGGGCGAGGATTATATTGCCTGTACCCGCGGCGAGCTGAATGCTATCGATATGGATATGAACCATATTCCGGATGCGGCGATGACTATCGCCACTGCGGCGCTGTTTGCCAGGGGAACGACCACGCTACGCAACATCTATAACTGGCGCGTCAAAGAGACCGACCGTCTGTTTGCGATGGCCACCGAACTGCGTAAAGTGGGCGCTGAAGTGGAAGAGGGGGAGGATTACATTCGCATTACGCCTCCGCTGACGCTGCAGTTTGCCGAGATTGGCACCTATAACGATCACCGTATGGCAATGTGTTTCTCGCTGGTGGCGTTGTCTGATACGCCGGTGACTATTCTTGACCCGAAATGTACGGCGAAAACCTTCCCGGATTACTTCGAGCAGCTGGCGCGAATCAGCACGCTGGCGTAACGTTCGCTGCGCAAAAAGCAAACCGAAAAGGTAAAATATTGTCATCTTCCGGGCTGACGTTCCGTCAGCCCGCTATAATTGCGCAATTCTTCTGCGTTTCATTTCTGGTAGTCCGTAATTTGCAAGCAATGCTCACTTTCCGGCGTAGAGATGCGTATAATGCGCGGCGTTTATATTCTATGCGCCTTGCTGAAGGAGAAAAAGATGACGGCAAATATTCCGGTAATCACCATTGATGGGCCTGGCGGTGCGGGTAAAGGCACATTGTGCAAGGCAATGGCGGAAGCGCTGGGCTGGCATCTGCTGGATTCCGGGGCCATCTATCGTGTTCTGGCCCTCGCGGCGCTGCATCACCATGTTGATGTCGAATCTGAAGAGGCGCTGGTACCGTTGGCGGCGCACCTGGACGTGCGTTTTATCTCCACCGACGGCACTCTGGAAGTGATTCTTGAAGGCGAAGACGTCAGCGCCGCCATTCGTACTCAGGAAGTGGCTAATACCGCATCGAAAGTTGCCGCGTTTCCCCGCGTGCGTGAAGCATTGCTTCGTCGTCAGCGCGCATTTCGTGAACTGCCTGGCCTGATTGCCGACGGACGCGATATGGGAACCGTCGTGTTTCCCGATGCGCCAGTGAAGATTTTCCTTGATGCTTCGGCACAAGAGCGCGCCCATCGCCGTATGCTGCAGTTGCAGGAAAAGGGCTTTAGTGTTAACTTTGAACGTCTTTTGTCCGAGATAAAAGAACGTGACGATCGCGACCGTAATCGCAGCGTCGCGCCGCTTGTCCCGGCCGCCGATGCTTTAGTTCTCGATTCTACTGAACTAAACATTGAGCAAGTTATTGAAAAAGCGCTACACTATGCGCGCGAAAAACTGGCAGTCGCCTGACCGCGAAGCGGTGAAGCGAAACGGCCTCAGAATTATAGCAGTACCCCCGCAGCAATGGAGTGTTAGCGGGTATGTTAAACAACCCCATCCGGCACGGAGCCAGGTGGACGTTAAATATGAAACCTGAAGATTAAACATGACTGAATCTTTTGCTCAACTATTTGAAGAATCCTTAAAAACAATCGAAACCCGTCCGGGTTCCATCGTTCGTGGTGTTGTTGTTGCTATCGACAAAGATATCGTACTGGTTGACGCTGGTCTGAAATCTGAGTCTGCCATTCCGGCAGAGCAGTTCAAAAACGCCCAGGGCGAGCTGGAAATCCAGGTCGGTGACGAAGTTGACGTTGCTCTGGATGCAGTAGAAGACGGCTTCGGTGAAACCCTGCTGTCCCGTGAAAAAGCTAAACGTCACGAAGCTTGGATCACGCTGGAAAAAGCTTACGAAGAAGCTGAAACTGTAGTCGGTGTTATCAACGGCAAAGTTAAAGGTGGCTTCACTGTTGAGCTGAATGGTATTCGCGCGTTCCTGCCGGGTTCCCTGGTTGACGTTCGTCCGGTTCGCGACACTCTGCACCTGGAAGGCAAAGAGCTTGAGTTCAAAGTAATCAAGCTGGACCAGAAGCGTAACAACGTTGTTGTATCCCGTCGTGCCGTTATCGAATCCGAAAACAGCGCAGAACGCGATCAGCTGCTGGAAAACCTGCAGGAAGGCATGGAAGTCAAAGGTATCGTTAAGAACCTCACTGACTACGGCGCATTCGTTGATCTGGGCGGCGTTGACGGCCTGCTGCACATCACCGACATGGCGTGGAAACGCGTTAAGCACCCGAGCGAAATCGTAAACGTTGGCGACGAAATCACTGTTAAAGTGCTGAAGTTCGACCGCGAGCGTACTCGTGTATCTCTGGGCCTGAAACAGCTGGGCGAAGATCCGTGGGTAGCTATCGCTAAGCGTTATCCGGAAGGTACCAAACTGACCGGTCGCGTGACCAACCTGACCGACTACGGCTGCTTCGTTGAAATCGAAGAAGGCGTTGAAGGCCTGGTTCACGTTTCCGAAATGGATTGGACCAACAAAAACATCCACCCGTCCAAAGTTGTTAACGTTGGCGACGTAGTGGAAGTTATGGTTCTGGATATCGACGAAGAACGTCGTCGTATCTCCCTGGGTCTGAAGCAGTGCAAAAACAACCCGTGGCAGCAGTTTGCGGAAACCCACAACAAGGGCGACCGTGTTGAAGGTAAAATCAAGTCTATCACTGACTTCGGTATCTTCATCGGCCTGGACGGCGGCATCGACGGCCTGGTTCACCTGTCTGACATCTCCTGGAACGTTGCAGGCGAAGAAGCAGTTCGTGAATACAAAAAAGGCGACGAAATCGCAGCAGTTGTTCTGCAGGTTGACGCAGAGCGTGAGCGTATCTCTCTGGGCGTTAAACAGCTCGCAGAAGATCCGTTCAACAACTGGGTTGCACTGAACAAGAAAGGCGCAATCGTAAACGGTAAAGTCACTGCAGTTGACGCTAAAGGCGCAACCGTAGAACTGGCTGACGGCGTTGAAGGTTACCTGCGCGCTTCTGAAGCTTCCCGTGACCGCGTTGAAGATGCAACTCTGGTTCTGAGCGTTGGCGACGACGTTGAAGCTAAATTCACCGGCGTTGATCGTAAAAACCGTGCAATCAGCCTGTCTGTTCGTGCTAAAGACGAAGCTGATGAGAAAGATGCAATCGCAACTGTTAACAAACAGGAAGATGCAAACTTCTCTAACAACGCAATGGCTGAAGCTTTCAAAGCAGCTAAAGGCGAGTAATCTTAGTCATTCAGGTTACAACAACCTGAATTACGACGAGTTTACTTGACAGATTGCAGGATTCGTCCTGTAATCAAGCACAAAGGGCGGCTACGGCCGCCCTTGTTTAAAGCAGTTAGCTAATTTTGCCTTGAAGGAAACCGGAGGAATAATGACCAAGTCAGAATTGATAGAAAGACTTGCCAGCCAGCAATCTCACATTCCTGCGAAAGCGGTCGAAGATGCTGTTAAAGAAATGCTGGAACATATGGCCTCAACGCTTGCTCAAGGTGAGCGCATTGAAATCCGCGGTTTCGGCAGCTTCTCTTTGCATTATCGAGCACCTCGCACCGGGCGTAACCCGAAGACTGGCGATAAAGTCGAACTGGAAGGTAAGTACGTTCCGCACTTTAAGCCTGGGAAAGAATTACGCGACCGCGCCAATATTTACGAAGAGTAAGTTTCGCACAGCCGCGACAACGTACTCCGATGATAAAAAAAGCACCTTTGCGGTGCTTTTTTTATGCCTCCGGTTTGCCCCGCCTCACAGCAACATCTTCGTTTTGCTGCAACCCCGTAGGTTTTGCGGAAGCCGAAATCCATACCCGGCCGCCGACCGCTGACGACCTTTAGCTTTCACGCGATACTCTCCGTCAACAGGGAGGGGACATGCGTTTATCACAGCTTGCCGGGTGCGTGGTTGTCGGGATCTGCCCACTGCTGTTCTTGCCAGAACTGCCCACACCGCTCGCCGTTCAGGTCATTATCGGCGGCGCGATCCTGATGTCGCTTTACCGCTGGAGGCCATTGCGTTACCTGGCGTTGACCATGCTGTTTTTTGCCTGGGGTGTGCTGAGCGCGCGTCAGGTGCTGTGGCCGATGCAGGTGCTACCCGGTGGCAACCGGCAGGTTGAAATTAAGCTAACGGCCGTCGAAGGTGAGACCACCTACCAGGGAAATATTCTCCGTTTCAACGGGCAGAGGCTATGGCCGGCGCCAGGGGTAACTCTTTATGGTAATGCGCTGCCCGACCTGCCGTGTGCCGGGCAGCGCTGGAAGATGACCGTCCGTCTTCGCCCGGTCCATAGTCAGCTCAACGTAGGGGGCTTTGACGGCCAGCGTTTTGCCCTGGCGCAACATCGTTCGCTAACCGGGCGCTTTACGTCGGCCGAAGCATCAGACCCGACGTGCAGCTACCGCGCTCGCTATCTGGCATCGCTGGAACGTACTCTCGACGCTTTTCCCTGGCAGTCGGTGATACTCGGGCTCGGGATGGGCGAGAGACTGGTTGTACCGCGGGATATCAAACGTCTGATGCAGGAGACCGGTACCTCACACCTGATGGCGATTTCGGGGTTGCATATTGCGTTAGGCGCCATACTCGGTGGACTGGTGGTTCGGGGGCTGCAATTCTTTTTCCCGTGCCGATGGATTGGCTGGAGAATGCCGTTACTTATCGGTCTGGGCTGCGCGCTATTTTATGCCTGGCTGACCGGTATGCAGCCGCCTGCGCTGCGGACCTGCGTAGCCCTGAGCTGCGTGGTGGGCCTACGGCTATCTGCCAGACGCTGGTCGTCCTGGCAAATCTGGCTCTGTTGTATTGGCGCTATCTTATTCGCCGATCCGCTGGCGGTGTTGTCTGATAGTCTGTGGCTGTCCATCTTCGCCGTCGCAACGCTGATTTTCTGGTATCAGCTGGTGCCGCTGCAGCGGCATACGTGGCGCTGGCCGTGGCGCGAAGGGCTTGCTTTAGGCCATCTGCAGCTTGGGCTGATGTTTCTGCTATTGCCAATTCAGATTCTCCTTTTCCACGGCATCAGCCTGACCGCCTGGGTAGCAAATCTGATAGCCGTACCGTTGGTCACCTTTGCGGTTGTTCCCACGATTCTGCTGGCGATGCTGCTGCATCTCAGCGGACCTGTCGTGGTTGAAATGGCGGTGTGGTGGCTGGCCGACCGCCTGCTGGCAGCACTATTCTGGTTTTTGCATCTGCTGCCGCAGGGCTGGCTCAGTCTGGATTTTCGCTGGGCGGGGCTCAGCGCGTTGCCCTGGCTGATACTGCTGGTGTGGCGTTTTCATGCCTGGCGTTCGCTACCGGCGCTTTGTCTTAGCAGCACGCTGCTGCTGAGCTGGCCCTTCTGGCGCCATGGAGCGAAAGATGAATGGCGGGTCACGATGCTGGACGTCGGGCAGGGGCTGGCTATGGTCATTGAGCGCGAGGGGGCGGCAATCCTCTATGATACCGGACTGGCCTGGCCCGATGGTGATAGCGGTCAGCAGATTATTATTCCCTGGCTACGCTGGCATCACCTGCGCCCGGAGGGCGTTGTGTTGAGCCATGAACACCTTGACCACCGCGGCGGTCTCAATTCGCTGCTGAAGGCCTGGCCCGAGCTCTGGATCCGCAGTCCGCTGGGCTGGCGGGGGCATCTTCCCTGTCGACGAGGCGAAAGCTGGCGATGGCGTGGATTAACTTTTCGCGTGCTGTGGCCGTTGCCGGATTCCAGCCTGACGGGCAATAACCGCTCCTGCGTGGTCCGTATTGATGACGGCAAGCAGAGCATTCTACTGACCGGAGATATTGAAATTCCGGCAGAACGGGCCATGCTGAGCCACTACTGGCAACATCTTGCGTCTACACTTATCCAGGTTCCGCACCACGGGAGTCATACCTCTTCTGCGCTTGCCTTATTGCAGCGGGTCGGTGGCGCGGCGGCGCTGGCTTCGGCCTCGCGATATAATGCCTGGCGTATGCCTGCGGCTAAAGTGGTGCAGCGCTACCGTCAGCAGGGCTATCGATGGCTCGATACGCCGCATCAGGGACAAATTACGGTTATTTTTTCTCCAGAAGGTTGGCAAATCCAAAGCTTACGAGATCAACTTTTACCGCGTTGGTATCATCAGTGGTTTGGCGAGACCGTGGATAACGGGTAGAATATGCGGCTATTTCAACATAAGCTGGTTTATTGAATGCAGAATGATAAAGATCTCTCCACGTGGCAGACCTTCCGCCGCCTCTGGCCGCTTATTGCGCCATTTAAAACCGGACTGATCGTCGCGGCAGTTGCGTTAGTCTTTAACGCCGCTAGTGATACCTTCATGCTATCGCTTCTTAAACCGTTACTGGATGATGGTTTTGGTAAAACGGATCGCTCAGTGCTGCTATGGATGCCGCTGGTCGTGATTGGGTTGATGTTACTGCGTGGCGTCACCAGCTATATTTCGAGCTACTGTATCTCGTGGGTTTCAGGCAAAGTCGTCATGACAATGCGCCGCCGTCTGTTCAGCCATATGATGGGGATGCCCGTCTCCTTCTTTGATAAACAGTCCACGGGTACCTTGCTGTCACGCATTACCTATGATTCCGAACAGGTGGCGTCATCCTCTTCCAGCGCCTTGATTACCGTCGTGCGCGAAGGCGCCTCGATCATCGGTCTGTTTGTGATGATGTTCTATTACAGCTGGCAGCTGTCGCTGATTCTGATCGTCCTGGCCCCCATCGTCTCGATGGCGATTCGCGTGGTATCGAAGCGTTTTCGTAATATCAGCAAGAATATGCAAAACACCATGGGGCAGGTGACCACCAGCGCAGAGCAGATGCTGAAAGGGCATAAAGAAGTGCTGATGTTTGGCGGTCAGGCGGTAGAAACCAAACGTTTTGATAAGGTCAGCAACAAAATGCGCTTGCAGGGGATGAAAATGGTCTCTGCGTCGTCTATTTCTGACCCGGTTATTCAGCTGATTGCGTCACTGGCGCTGGCATTTGTTCTCTATGCCGCCAGCTTCCCGAGCGTCATGGAAACGTTAACTGCCGGTACCATCACCGTCGTCTTCTCCTCGATGATCGCGTTGATGCGCCCGCTGAAGTCGCTGACTAACGTCAATGCTCAGTTCCAGCGCGGGATGGCCGCCTGCCAGACGCTGTTTGCGATTCTTGATTCCGAACAGGAAAAAGACGAAGGCAAGCTGGTTATCGAGCGGGCGAAGGGCAACCTGGAATTCAAAGACGTCACCTTTACCTATCCGGGCCGTGAAACGCCGGCGCTGCGAAATATCAACCTCAACATCCAGGAAGGTAAAACGGTCGCCCTGGTCGGGCGTTCGGGGTCGGGTAAATCGACCATCGCCAGCCTGATTACGCGCTTTTACGATATCGATAACGGCCAGATTTTGCTGGATGGCCACGATCTGCGTGAATACACTCTGGCATCCCTGCGCGATCAGGTGGCGCTGGTGTCGCAAAACGTTCATCTGTTCAACGATACCGTGGCCAACAACATTGCCTATGCGCGCACGGAAGAGTACAGCCGTGAGCAGATCGAAGAAGCGGCGCGTATGGCCTACGCGATGGACTTTATCAGCAAAATGGATAATGGCCTCGATACCGTTATCGGTGAGAACGGCGTACTGCTCTCCGGCGGTCAGCGTCAGCGTATTGCCATCGCGCGTGCGCTGCTGCGTAACAGCCCGATTCTGATTCTGGACGAAGCGACATCGGCGCTGGATACCGAGTCTGAACGCGCGATCCAGGCCGCCCTCGACGAACTGCAGAAAAACCGCACTTCGCTGGTGATTGCCCACCGTCTTTCCACCATCGAACAAGCCGATGAAATTGTGGTGGTGGAAGATGGCCGCATTGTCGAGCGCGGTAGCCATGCCGATCTGCTGGAACACCGCGGCGTGTACGCCCAGCTACATAAGATGCAGTTTGGCCAATGATTGCGCGTATCTGGTCCGGTGAGTCGCCCGTATGGCGACTCTTGCTGCCGCTCTCCTGGCTCTATGGCCTGGTGAGCGGGCTGATCCGCCTCAGCTATCGGCTGGGGCTGAAGAAAGCCTGGCGAGCGCCGGTTCCGGTGGCGGTGGTGGGGAATCTCACCGCCGGAGGCAACGGCAAAACGCCGGTGGTCATCTGGCTGGTGGAACAGCTCCAGCAGCGCGGTATCCGCGTTGGCGTCGTTTCCCGCGGTTATGGCGGGAAAGCGGCGAGCTATCCGTTACTGCTCAGCAATGACACCAGTACCGCGGAAGCCGGCGATGAACCGGTACTCATTTTTCAACGCACCGGCGCGCCGGTTGCGGTCTCGCCAGCGCGTCGTGAGGCGGTGCAGGTGCTGCTTCATGCACATGATTTGCAGCTCATTATCACCGATGATGGCCTGCAGCACTACAAGCTGGCGCGGGACAAAGAAATTGTGGTAATTGATGGCGAGCGCCGTTTTGGCAATGGCTGGTGGCTACCGGCCGGGCCGATGCGTGAACGCGCGTCACGTTTACGCAGCGTCGACGCCATCATTGTTAACGGCGGCATCGCGCAGGCGGGGGAAATTCCCATGCAGCTGCGACCCGGACTTGCGGTAAATTTACGCAGCGGCGAACGGCGTGACGTGGCTTCTTTCGATAATGTCGTTGCCATGGCCGGGATCGGTCATCCGCCGCGCTTTTTCGCCACGCTGGAAAGCTGCGGCGTCGTGCCGGTAAAAACCGTCGCGCTTGCCGATCACCAGGCATTGACTCAGGCGAGCGTTTCCGCCCTTGTGAATCCACAGCAAACGCTGCTGATGACCGAGAAAGATGCGGTGAAATGCCGTGGGTTTGCCGAAGCAAACTGGTGGTATTTACCTGTCGACGCCATAATGACGGATGAACGCGCACAGCAGCTGCTGACGGAACTGGTGACGCTGGCGCAACGTTAGTTCTGCCACGTTCGCTTCAATAACGCTGTGCCGGAGTCCTTTACGGAGAACCTGCATGTCGGTACTACAACTGTCGCTTAAAGAAGCCCGTCATCTCCATCTTGCGGCGCAGGGATTGCTGAAGAAGCCCCGGCGACGTGCCCGCGCCAGCGATATTCTGTCAACTATTCAGCAGATGTCATTGCTGCAAATCGATACCATCAACGTCGTTGCCCGCAGCCCTTATCTTGTGCTTTTTAGCCGTCTTGGCAGCTATCCGCAAAGCTGGCTGGAGGACGCCCTGCGCAGCGGGGAGCTGATGGAATACTGGGCTCATGAAGCCTGTTTCCTGCCCCGTAGCGACTTTGCTCTGGTGCGCCACCGTATGCTGACGCCCGATAATATGGGCTGGAAGTATCACAAGGCGTGGATGACGGAACATGCTGACGATATTCGGCTGCTGCTGGAGCATATCGCGCAGAATGGTCCGGTTCGTTCGGCCGACTTTGAACATCCGCGCAAAGGCGCCAGCGGCTGGTGGGAGTGGAAACCGCACAAGCGCCATCTGGAAGGCCTGTTTACCGCAGGTAAAGTGATGGTGGTGGAGCGGCGTAACTTCCAGCGGGTGTACGACCTGACGCATCGCGTCATGCCGCACTGGGACGATGAGCGCGATGCGCTGACGCAGCCGCAGGCGGAGGCGTTAATGCTGCGCAACAGTGCCCGGAGCCTCGGCATTTTTCGCCCCCAGTGGCTGGCTGATTACTATCGTCTCCGCCAGCCCGCTTTGCCGACGCTGCTGGCGAGCTGGCAGGAGGAGGGCACGGTGGTTCCGGTGAAGGTCGAGGAACTGGGCGACATGTGGCTCCACCACGAAGCGCTCGGGCAGCTGGAATCGGCGCCCGGCGGTAAACTCGCCGCCAGCCATAGCGCGGTACTCTCGCCATTTGACCCGGTAGTCTGGGACCGTAAACGCGCTGAGCAACTCTTCAATTTCAGCTATCGCCTCGAGTGCTACACGCCGGCGCCGAAGCGTCAGTATGGCTACTTTGTTCTGCCGCTGCTGCACCAGGGAAAACTGGTGGGCAGAATGGACAGCAAGGTGCATCGTAAAAACGGGGTTCTGGAGGTTTTTTCGCTGTGGCTGGAAGAGGGGATCAGGGTCACCTCGGGGCTGGAGAAAGGGTTGCTCCGGGCGATTGAAGAGTTTGCCATCTGGCAGTCGGCTCAACGTATCACCTTCGGTCGTCTGCCGCCGGGGCTTTTCTCCGACCGTCAGCAGGGCTGGGAGATTTCCCCGGTCTGAACAAGACCACACCCCGCTCAGCCTTTGCCGCAAACGGATCCCTGAGTTTGCCATCATGTGATATGCTGCTGCGGAATCTATTCGGTCCATCAGGAGGAATCATGGATCACCGTTTACTAGAAATCATCGCCTGTCCTGTCTGCAACGGCAAACTGTACTACAGCCAGGATAAGCAAGAGCTGATCTGCAAAATTGACAGCCTGGCCTTTCCTTTCCGTGAAGGCATTCCCGTCTTGCTGGAAACCGAAGCCCGCGCATTAGCCGTGGGAGAGAGCCATTCATGAGTTTCGTGGTCATCATTCCTGCACGTTTTGCCTCCACGCGTCTGCCGGGCAAGCCCCTACAGGATATCAACGGTAAGCCGATGATCGTTCATGTTCTCGAGCGCGCGCGCGAATCCGGGGCCGATCGCATTATCGTCGCGACGGATCATGACGATGTTGCGCGTGCGGTCGAAGCTGCCGGCGGCGAAGTGTGCATGACGCGTGCGGACCATCAATCCGGCACCGAGCGTCTGGCCGAAGTTGTTGAAAAGTGTGGCTTCAGTGATGACACGATCATCGTCAATATCCAGGGCGATGAGCCGATGATCCCGCCGGCGATCGTCCGCCAGGTGGCGGACAATCTGGCGGCCAATGCCTGCGGTATGGCCACGCTCGCCGTTCCGATTCACGACGCTGAGGAAGCATTTAATCCGAATGCCGTGAAAGTGGTGATGGATGCGCAGGGCTATGCGCTCTACTTCTCCCGCGCCACCATTCCATGGGATCGCGATCGCTTTGCGCAATCACGCGAAACTATCGGCGATACGCTGCTACGTCATATCGGTATTTACGGTTATCGTGCCGGCTTTATCCGTCGCTACGTCAGCTGGTCGCCGAGCCCGCTGGAACAGATCGAAATGCTGGAGCAGCTGCGGGTGCTGTGGTATGGCGAAAAAATCCATGTCGCGGTGGCCGAAGTTGTGCCTGGAACCGGTGTCGATACACCGGAAGATCTGGAGCGCGTGCGCGCAGAGCTGCGTTAATCCGTTCATCCCCTCCGTCGTGAGGGGATATCTTCACGCTATTTTTCCATACTTTTTCCCTCAATTTTTGATCTCACCTGATGACATCCCTGCGGCTGGCGCTCATTATAAAACCAGTAGTATTCACAGGGGTAATCAGAGATGGAACAGCTGCGAACCGAACTTAGCCACCTGCTGGGAGAGAAACTGAGCCGCGTGGAGTGTATCAGCGAGAAACCCTCCTCGGCACTGTGGTCGCTTTATGACGCGCAGGGAAACCCGCTGCCGCTGTTGGCGAGAAGTTTTACCACGCCAGGGATTGCCCGCCAGCTGGCGTGGAAAATCTCAATGCTGGCGCGCAGCGGTACCGTGCGCATGCCGGTGGTCTATGGGGTGTTGACGCATGAAGAACATCCTGGCCCGGACGTGTTGCTGATTGAGCGGCTGCGCGGAGTCTCTGCGGAAGCGCCGGCCCGTACGCCGGCGCGCTGGGAACAGCTGCAGGAGCAGATCGTGGAAGCTCTTCTGGCATGGCACCGGCACGATAGCGGCGGCTGCGTCGGCATGGTGGACAGCACCCAGGAAAACCTGTGGCCGCACTGGTATCGCCAGCGGGTTGAGATGTTGTGGAGTACCCTTAATTTGTATCAGGATACCGGCCTGACGATGCAGGATAAACGAATTCTGTTCCGCGCCCGCGCGTGCCTTCCGGATTTATTGAAAGATTTTAATGATAACTGCGTGCTGGTGCACGGCAGCTTCACGCTGCGCAGCATGCTGAAGGATGCGCGTAGCGATCAGCTGCTGGCGATGGTCGGGCCGGGGATGATGTTGTGGGCGCCGCGAGAATATGAACTGTTTCGCCTGTCCGACGGAGGACAGGCGGAGCAACTGCTGTGGCACTATTTGCGCCGTGCGCCGGTGGCCGAATCTTTCCTGTGGCGACGCTGGCTCTATCTGCTGTGGGATGAGGTGGATAATCTGGTCAATACCGGGCGTTTTGACCGCGCCCGGTTTGACCTGGCCGCTAAATCAATTCTCCCCTGGCTCGCCTGAGGCGCCTTTTAACCATTGCCAGATGCGCCCCAGCGTTTCGTAGCCGACGCGATCGCTGTGCATCAGCCAGACGGGGGAAGGGATCGCCTGTTCCCACGGATTGAGCGGTGACGCGATCGCCAGCTGATTGGCGGGTGCCGGCAGCGGGTTTAGCCCGACATGCTGGAAGAAAATCATCGCCCGGGGTAAATGCGATGCGGAAGTCACCAGCAGGAACGGCGCATCGCCGATGGCCTGTTTCACCGCTTCGGCTTCTTCTTCGGTATCTTTGGGTTTATCCAGAACGATAATTTCGCTGCGCGGTATCCCCAGACTCTCCGCAACTCTGGCGCCGGCTTCTGCCGTGCTGACGGGATTTGTTTTCGCCGCTGCGCCGGTAAAGATGAGTTTTGCGCCCGGGTTCTCATACCACAGGCGGATTCCCTCCGTCAGCCGCGGCAGGCTGTTGTTGATGAGATTTGAACTGGGCGCCCAGTCCGGATTCCAGGTGTAGCCCCCGCCAAGTACGACGACGTACTGCACGCGTCCGGCATCGCGCCACGTCGGGTATTTATCCTCGATTGGTTTGAGCAAACTATCGGCTACCGGTTGCAGGCTCAACAATAGCAACAGCAGCCAGCCGAGGCTGACGCAGAGCTTGCCGGTGCGCTGGAAACGGCTAAACCACAGTAACGCGATTCCGACCGCCATCAGCAGCAGCAGCAGGGGAAGCGGCAGCATCATGCCGCCTAAATACTTTTTCAGTGTAAAAAGCATGCCAGATGGGTCCTTTTTTAACCATATAACCAAAGTTATGTCCGGATCTTATAACAGATCGCTTCATTCTCAGCGTGGGTATGACAAAATAGCGGCTTTGTGTTGGCAGGTGGAACCGTCCGTGAAAGATCGTAATTTCGATGACATGGCTGAAAAGTTTTCGCGCAATATTTACGGCACCACCAAGGGCGAACTGCGTCAGGCCATTCTGTGGCAGGATCTGCAACCGCTGTTAAGCCAGCTGGGGCCAGGGCCGCTTCGGGTTCTTGACGCCGGCGGTGGCGAAGGGCAAACGGCGGTAAAAGTCGCGGAAATGGGCCACCATGTGACGTTATGCGATCTTTCGGCTGAAATGGTCGCGCGCGCCCGGCAGGCTGCTGCCGATAAAGGTGTGATCGACAACATGCATTTTGTACAATGCGCCGCTCAGGATATTGCGCAGCATTTGGAAAGCCCGGTCGATCTGATACTGTTTCATGCGGTGCTGGAGTGGGTGGCCAAGCCGCAGGAGATGCTGCGAACGCTGTGGTCGGTTTTACGGCCCGGCGGTGCGTTATCGTTAATGTTCTACAATGCTAACGGTCTGTTGATGCATAACATGGTCGTCGGGAACTTCGACTACGTACAACTCGGCATGCCGAAAAAGAAAAAACGCACGCTGTCGCCGGACTATCCGCGTTCCCCGCAGCAGGTTTATGGCTGGCTGGAAGAGCAGGGCTGGCACATTACCGGTAAAACCGGCGTGCGGGTGTTTCATGATTATCTGCGTGAAAAACGCAAACAGCGCGACAATTTTGCGGCGCTGCTGGAGCTGGAGACGCGCTACTGTCGCCAGGAGCCGTATATCAGCCTGGGTCGCTACATTCATGTCACAGCGCTTAAGCCGCAGATGCAAGGATAAACTATGAGTGAATTTTCCCAGACAGTCCCCGAACTGGTTGCCTGGGCCAGAAAAAATGATTTTTCTATTTCGCTGCCGGTAGACAGACTCTCGTTTCTGCTGGCGGTTGCTACGCTGAACGGCGAGCGGCTCGAAGGGGAAATGACCGAGGGAGAACTGGTGGATGCGTTCCGCCACGTCAGTGATGCGTTTGAGCAGACCAGCGAAACCATCAGCCAGCGCGCCAATAATGCGATCAACGATATGGTGCGCCAACGTCTGCTGAACCGCTTTACCAGCGAAATCACGGAAGGCAATGCAATTTATCGCCTGACGCCGTTGGGCATCGGGATTACCGACTACTATATTCGCCAACGCGAATTTTCCACTCTGCGTCTGTCGATGCAGCTGTCGATCGTCGCCGGTGAGCTCAAGCGCGCAGCCGACTCGGCAGAAGAGGGCGGCGATGAGTTTCACTGGCATCGCAACGTCTTTGCGCCGCTGAAATATTCGGTTGCTGAGATTTTCGACAGTATCGATCTGACGCAGCGCATCATGGATGAACAGCAGCAGCTGGTCAAAGATGATATCGCTCAGCTGTTAAACAAAGACTGGCGCGCGGCGATCTCCAGCTGTGAGCTGCTGCTGTCAGAAACGTCCGGCACCCTGCGCGAGCTGCAGGATACGCTGGATGCCGCAGGCGATAAGCTGCAGGCTAACCTGCTGAGAATTCAGGATGCGACAATTTCACGCGACGACCTGCATTTTGTCGACCGCTTAGTCTTCGATCTGCAAAGTAAACTGGACCGTATCGTCAGCTGGGGCCAGCAGGCGATTGACCTGTGGATCGGCTACGATCGCCACGTGCACAAATTTATCCGTACCGCTATCGATATGGATAAAAACCGCGTCTTCGCCCAGCGTCTGCGTCAGTCGATCCAGACCTACTTTGACGCCCCGTGGGCGTTGACTCACGCCAGCGCCGATCGTCTGCTGGATATGCGCGATGAAGAGATGGCGCTGCGTGACGAAGAGGTTACCGGGGAGCTCCCGGC
Source organism: Klebsiella sp. X13 (assembly GCF_003323835.1). Taxonomy (NCBI): domain Bacteria; kingdom Pseudomonadati; phylum Pseudomonadota; class Gammaproteobacteria; order Enterobacterales; family Enterobacteriaceae; genus Klebsiella; species Klebsiella sp. X13. Next base: position 3,526,773 of record NZ_CP030874.1, on the reverse strand, counting down.
GGATCTGGAATACGAAGAGTTTAACGAAATTCGCGAGCAGCTCGCCGCGCTGATTGAAGCGCAGCTGGTGGTTTACAAAGACAAAGGCGTCCCGCTGGACCTCGGTCTGGTGGTGCGCGAATATCTGGCGCAGTATCCGCGAGCTCGCCATTTTGATGTGGCGCGAATCGTCGTCGATCAGGCGGTACGCCTGGGCGTCGCACAAGCAGATTTCACCGGACTGCCGGCAAAATGGCAGCCGATTAATGATTACGGAGCCAAGGTACAGGCGCATGTCATCGACAAATATTGAACAAGTGATGCCAGTTAAACTGGCGCTGGCGTTGGGCAATCCGTTATTTCCGGCGCTGGATAGCGCCCTGCGAGCAGGCCGTCATATCGGCCTGGACGAACTGGATAATCACGCTTTTTTGATGGATTTCCAGGATTACCTGGAAGAGTTTTACGCTCGTTATAACGTTGAGCTGATTCGCGCGCCGGAAGGGTTTTTCTATCTGCGCCCGCGCTCCACGACGCTGATCCCGCGCTCGGTGCTCTCCGAGCTGGATATGATGGTCGGCAAAATTCTTTGCTACCTCTATCTCAGCCCGGAACGGCTGGCCAACGAAGGGATCTTTACCCAGCAGGAGCTCTACGACGAGCTTCTGACCCTGGCGGACGAGGCTAAACTGCTGAAGCTGGTGAACAACCGCTCTACCGGATCCGATCTCGACCGCCAGAAGCTACAGGAAAAAATGCGCGCGTCGCTCAACCGTCTGCGCCGCCTGGGCATGGTCTGGTTTATGGGCCATGACAGCAACAAATTTCGCATCACCGAGTCGGTCTTCCGCTTTGGGGCTGACGTTCGCGTCGGCGACGATCCGCGTGAGGCGCAGCTGCGCATGATTCGCGACGGCGAAGCGATGGCGCTGGAAAACCATCTGCGGCTCCATGACGAGAATGAAGAGAATCAGCCGGATAGCGGGGAGGAAGAGTAATGATTGAACGCGGTAAATTTCGCTCGCTGACGCTGGTTAACTGGAACGGTTTTTTTGCCCGCACCTTTGATCTGGATGAGCTGGTCACCACCCTCTCCGGCGGCAACGGCGCCGGGAAATCGACCACCATGGCGGCTTTCGTCACGGCACTGATTCCGGACCTGACCCTGCTGCACTTCCGCAACACCACCGAAGCGGGGGCCACCAGCGGTTCGCGCGATAAAGGTCTGCACGGGAAGCTGCGGGCCGGAGTGTGTTATTCGGTACTGGACGTGGTCAACTCGCACCACCAGCGCGTGGTCGTGGGCGTGCGCCTGCAGCAGATCGCCGGTCGCGATCGTAAAGTGGATATCAAGCCGTTTGCTATCCAGGGGCTGCCGATGTCCATTCAGCCGACCCAGCTGTTGACGGAAACCCTTAACGAGCGCCAGGCGCGCGTGCTGAGCCTCAACGAGCTGAAAGATAAGCTTGAAGAGATGGAAGGGGTGCAGTTCAAGCAGTTTAACTCGATAACCGATTATCACTCGCTGATGTTCGATCTGGGCGTTGTCGCGCGTCGTCTGCGTTCGGCTTCCGATCGCAGCAAATACTATCGCCTGATTGAAGCCTCGCTGTATGGCGGGATCTCCAACACTATTACCCGCTCGCTGCGCGACTACCTGCTGCCGGAAAACAGCGGCGTACGTAAAGCATTCCAGGATATGGAAGCCGCGCTGCGCGAAAACCGCATGACGCTCGAAGCCATTCGCGTCACCCAGTCCGATCGCGACCTGTTTAAACATCTGATCAGCGAAGCGACGAACTATGTAGCGGCGGACTATATGCGTCACGCCAATGAACGTCGCGTGCATCTGGATAAAGCGCTGGAGTATCGTCGCGATCTCTTTACCTCGCGGGCGCAGCTGGCGGCAGAGCAGTATAAGCACGTCGATATGGCTCGTGAACTGCAGGAACATAACGGCGCAGAAGGCGATCTGGAAGCCGATTATCAGGCTGCCAGCGACCACCTGAATCTGGTACAAACCGCGCTGCGCCAGCAGGAAAAAATCGAGCGTTATGAAGCGGATCTCGATGAACTGCAGATTCGTCTTGAAGAGCAGAATGAAGTCGTCGCCGAAGCGACCGATTTGCAGGAAGAGAACGAAGCTCGCGCAGAGGCCGCTGAACTGGAAGTGGATGAGCTGAAAAGCCAGCTCGCCGACTATCAGCAGGCGCTGGACGTGCAGCAGACCCGCGCGATTCAGTACAACCAGGCGCTGCAGGCGCTGGAACGTGCGAAGGCGCTGTGTCATTTGCCGGATTTAACGCCGGAAAGCGCCGACCAATGGCTGGAAACATTCCAGGCCAAAGAGCAAGAAGCGACGGAAAAAATGCTGTCGCTGGAACAAAAAATGAGCGTGGCGCAGACCGCCCACGGCCAGTTTGAGCAAGCTTACCAGCTGGTGGTGGCCATCAACGGCCCGCTGGCGCGTAATGAGGCCTGGGACGTAGCGCGCGAGCTGCTGCGCGATGGCGTCAACCAGCGTCACCTCGCCGAGCAGGCACAAGGGCTGCGCAGCCGTCTGACCGAGCTGGAACAACGTCTGCGCGAGCAGCAGGACGCTGAACGCCAGCTGAGCGAATTCTGTAAGCGTCAAGGAAAACGCTACGATATTGACGATCTGGAAGCGCTGCATCAGGAGCTGGAAGCGCGCATCGCCTCCTTATCCGATAGCGTCTCTTCTGCCAGCGAACAGCGCATGAACCTGCGTCAGGAGCTGGAGCAGCTGCAGTCGCGCACTCAGTCTCTGCTGCGTCGGGCGCCGATCTGGCTGGCCGCGCAAAACAGTCTCAACCAGCTCTGCGAACAGAGCGGTGAGCAGTTTGAATCAAGCCAGGATGTCACTGAATATCTCCAGCAGCTGCTGGAGCGCGAGCGCGAAGCCATCGTCGAACGCGACGAAGTGGGCGCCCGTAAACGCGCTATCGACGAAGAGATCGAACGCCTCAGCCAACCGGGAGGGTCTGAAGATCCTCGTCTTAACGCGCTGGCGGAACGTTTTGGTGGCGTACTGCTGTCGGAAATTTATGACGATGTCAGCTTTGAAGACGCCCCGTACTTCTCCGCGCTGTATGGCCCGTCGCGTCACGCGATCGTGGTACCCAATCTGGCGCAGATCGCCGAACAGCTGGAAGGGCTGGAAGATTGTCCGGAAGATCTCTATCTGATCGAGGGCGATCCGCAATCCTTCGATGACAGCGTATTCAGCGTCGATGAGCTGGAAAAAGCGGTTGTCGTTAAGGTGGCCGATCGCCAGTGGCGCTACTCGCGCTTCCCGACGCTGCCGCTGTTTGGCCGCGCCGCGCGTGAAAGCCGTATTGAGAGTCTGCATGCCGAGCGTGAGGATCTGTCAGAGCGTTTTGCGACCCTCTCATTCGACGTGCAGAAAACGCAGCGTCAGCACCAGGCCTTCAGTCGCTTTATCGGTAGCCATCTGGCCGTCGCGTTTGAAGACGATCCGGAAGAAGAGATCCGTAAGCTCAACAGCCGCCGCGGCGAGCTGGAGCGCGCGCTCAACGCGCATGAAAGCGACAACCAGCAGAACCGGGTGCAGTTTGAGCAGGCGAAAGAGGGGGTTTCCGCCCTCAACCGCCTGCTGCCGCGCCTTAACCTGCTGGCGGACGATACGCTGGCCGACCGCGTTGACGAAATCCAGGAACGGCTGGATGAGGCCCAGGAAGCGGCGCGCTTTATTCAACAGTACGGCAATCAGCTGGCAAAACTGGAGCCGATCGTTTCAGTCCTGCAGAGCGACCCGGAACAGTTTGAACAGCTGAAAGAAGACTATGCCTATGCGCAGCAGATGCAGCGCGACGCGCGTCAACAGGCGTTTGCGCTGAGTGAAGTGGTTCAGCGTCGTGCCCACTTCAGCTATTCCGATTCGGCGGAAATGCTGAACGGCAACAGCGACCTCAATGAAAAACTGCGCCAGCGCCTGGAGCAGGCGGAGGCTGAACGTAGCCGCGCCCGCGACGCGATGCGTACCCATTCTGCGCAGCTGAACCAGTACAATCAGGTGCTGGCGTCGCTGAAAAGCTCCTTTGATACCAAAAAAGAGCTGCTCAGCGATCTGTACAAAGAGCTGCAGGATATCGGCGTACGTGCCGATAGCGGCGCGGAAGAGCGTGCGCGTGCGCGCCGCGATCAGCTGCATACGCAGTTAAGCAACAACCGCTCACGCCGGAATCAGCTGGAAAAAGCGCTGACCTTCTGTGAAGCCGAAATGGACAACCTGACCCGCAGGCTGCGTAAACTTGAGCGCGACTACTGTGAAATGCGTGAGCAGGTGGTGAGCGCCAAGGCGGGCTGGTGTGCGGTTATGCGGCTGGTGAAAGATAACGGGGTCGAACGTCGTCTGCATCGCCGCGAGCTGGCCTACCTCTCCGCTGACGAACTACGCTCGATGTCGGATAAAGCGCTGGGTGCGCTGCGTCTGGCCGTAGCGGATAACGAACATCTGCGCGATGTGCTGCGTGTCTCCGAGGATCCGAAACGTCCTGAACGTAAAATTCAGTTCTTTGTCGCGGTCTACCAGCATCTGCGCGAGCGTATCCGTCAGGATATTATCCGCACCGACGACCCGGTAGAAGCGATTGAACAGATGGAAATCGAGCTGAGCCGTCTGACGGAAGAGTTGACCAACCGTGAGCAGAAACTGGCCATCAGCTCCCGCAGCGTGGCCAATATTATTCGCAAAACGATTCAGCGCGAGCAGAACCGCATCCGTATGCTCAACCAGGGGCTGCAAAGCGTCTCCTTCGGCCAGGTCAACAGCGTGCGCTTGAATGTCAACGTGCGGGAAACCCACTCGACGCTGCTTGATGTGCTGTCCGAACAGCACGAGCAGCATCAGGATCTGTTTAACAGCAACCGCCTGAGCTTCTCGGAAGCGCTGGCGAAGCTGTATCAGCGCCTGAACCCGCAGATCGATATGGGACAACGTACGCCGCAGACCATCGGCGAAGAGCTGCTCGACTACCGCAACTATCTGGAGATGGAAGTGGAAGTTAACCGCGGCTCCGACGGCTGGCTGCGTGCAGAATCCGGCGCGCTGTCCACCGGGGAAGCTATCGGTACCGGGATGTCGATTCTGGTGATGGTGGTGCAGAGCTGGGAAGATGAGTCTCGTCGCCTGCGCGGCAAAGACCTGTCACCGTGCCGTCTGCTGTTCCTCGATGAAGCGGCGCGTCTCGATGCCCGCTCTATCGCCACGCTGTTCGAGCTGTGCGAGCGTCTGGAGATGCAGCTGATTATCGCGGCGCCGGAAAACATCAGCCCGGAAAAAGGCACCACCTACAAGCTAGTGCGTAAAGTGTTTAATAACCACGAACACGTCCACGTTGTCGGGCTGCGCGGTTTTGCCGCCCAGCTGCCGGAAACGCTGCCTGGAACGGCGGATGCCTCTTAGCGGTCATCGATCGATAGATAAAAGGGCGACTTGATGTCGCCCTTTTTGTTATCGGATTCGCTAAGTTAACGCTTTATAATCTTTAAACTTCTTTACATTTGGGGAGGCAAAAGCTTTTGCGCCTCTATATACTGAGAGTAAAACCCGGTTTTACGGGCGGCAATGTGACAACAGGGGGCAAGGGATGTTGCTAAAAAAACGGTATGGTCGTCAATTGTCAGCGCTGAGTTTGAGCCTGGCATTTGCATTTGCTCCACTGTTTAATGCCCAGGCCGAAGAGCCTGAAATTGTACCCACGGACAGTTCTGCGACGCTGGGAGAGCTGTCGTCTGCGCTTATCCAGAGCGATGGTCAATCCGCGGCGGTGGCGAAAATGGCCGGCGAACAGCCGCTGGCTGCCGGTGCCGCAGAAAAAAGCCGCGCCGCGATAACGGCGCTGCTGCCGGCCGGCTATCAGCCCGTGTTTATGAACCCGCTGGTGTCGCTCTATGCGGCCAGAGAGATGAAGCCGATGTGGGAGAACCGCGGTGCGGTTCAGGCTTTCCAGCAGCAGCTGGCTGAGGTCGCCATCGCCGGTTTTCAGCCGCAATTTACTACCTGGGTCAGCCTGCTGACCGATCCGGCGGTGAACGGCATGGCTCGCGACATCGTGCTCTCCGACGCCATGATGGGATACCTGCATTTTATCAGCGGTATTCCGGTGCAGGGGAACCGCTGGCTGTACGGAACGAAGCCGTACGCCATGGCGACCCCGCCGCTGTCGGTGATTAATCAGTGGCAGCTGGCGCTGGATAATGGCTCTCTGGTGCCGTTTATTGCCGGACTGGCGCCGAAGCATCCGCAGTATGAGGCGATGCACCGGGCGCTGCTGGCGCTGGTGGCCGACTCCCGTCCGTGGCCGCAGCTGACCAGCAACGCGTCGCTGCGTCCGGGGGAGTGGAGTAACGATATTGGCGCGCTGCGCGAAATTTTACAGCGCAACGGTATGCTCGATGATTCCGCGAAAATTGCGCTGCCGGGGGATGTCGTGAGTCCGTCTGCCGGGAAGAAGAGTAAACCCGCGGCGCGCGGCGTCTACGATCGCCAGCTTGTTGAGGGCGTTAAGCGCTTCCAGGCCTGGCAGGGGCTGGGCGCCGATGGCGTGATTGGTCAATCCACCCGCGACTGGCTCAACGTCTCAGCGGCTCAGCGTGCGGGCGTGCTGGCGTTGAACATTCAGCGCCTGCGTCTGCTGCCGGGCAAACTCTCTACCGGCATTATGGTCAATATTCCGGCCTTTTCTCTGGTCTATTACCAGGATGGCAGTCAGGTGCTGGCATCGCGAGTGATTGTGGGGCGGCCGGACCGTAAAACGCCGATGATGAGCAGCGCGCTAAACAACGTGGTGGTTAACCCGCCGTGGAACGTACCGCCGACGCTGGCGCGCAAAGATATCCTGCCGAAGGTGCGTAACGATCCGGGCTATCTTGAGCAGCATGGTTACACCGTGATGCGCGGCTGGAACAGCAAAGAGGCTATCGACCCGTATCGCGTTGACTGGTCGACGATCACTGAAAACAATCTGCCGTTCCGTTTTCAGCAGGCGCCTGGCGCGCGTAACTCATTGGGGCGCTACAAGTTTAATATGCCCAGCTCCGATGCTATCTATCTGCACGATACGCCGAACCACAATCTGTTCCAGAAAGACGTGCGGGCCTTAAGTTCCGGCTGCGTGCGGGTCAACAAAGCTTCGGAGCTGGCGAATATGCTGCTGCAGGATGCCGGCTGGAATGACACGCGGATTTCTGATGCGCTCAAGCAGGGCGATACCCGCTATGTTAATATCCGCCAGAACATCCCGGTCAATCTCTATTATCTGACCGCCTTCGTCGATGCGGATGGCCGCATGCAATATCGCACAGATATTTACAATTACGATCTCACCGCGCGATCTGGCGCACAAATTCTGGCGAAAGCAGAACAATTAATCAGGTAAATGAAGTAGTTCAACGAATTTCGTTGTCCTAACTCTCAGTGAAAACAGGCCCTGTTCCTCTACAGGGCCCGTATTTACTGGGGTTAGGCTACCTTGACGTTGGCAATAATGCCCGGTAAGGTGCCTTTCGTGCGCCAGAAGTGCATATATTCGATTCATTTACTTGTAGACCTGATTATCATGGACAAATTTGACGCTAATCGCCGCAAATTGCTGGCGTTAGGTGGGGCTGCGCTCGGTGCTGCCGCCATTCTGCCTGCGCCGGCATTTGCCACCCTCTCGACCCCCCGACCGCGTATTCTGACGTTGAATAACCTGCATACTGGTGAATCACTCAAGGCGGAGTTTTTCGATGGCAGAGGCTATATTCAGGATGAATTAGCAAGGCTTAACCATTTTTTCCGTGATTTTCGCGCGAATAAAATTAAGCCAATCGATCCGAGTTTGTTTGATCAACTCTATCGTCTGCAGGGATTACTTGGTACCAATAAACCTGTTCAGCTTATCTCCGGCTATCGTTCCCTTGATACCAATGATGAGCTCCGTGCACGAAGCCGTGGTGTGGCGAAACATAGCTATCACACCAAGGGACAGGCAATGGATTTCCACATAGAAGGCATTTCGTTAAGCAATGTTCGCAAAGCGGCGTTATCTATGGGCGCAGGTGGTGTAGGATACTATCCACGTAGCAACTTTGTGCATATTGATACCGGTCCGGTCAGGCACTGGTAACGAAAGGAGCATCATGAACTATCGTATTATTCCGGTTACCGCGTTCGCTCAGAACTGTTCTTTAATCTGGTGTGAGCAAACCCGGCTCGCTGCGCTGGTCGATCCCGGCGGTGACGCTGAGCGAATCAAACAGGAAGTCTCGGCAGCAGGCGTCAGCCTGATGCAGATTTTGCTCACCCACGGCCATCTCGATCACGTTGGTGCGGCGGCCGAACTGGCACAGCACTATGGCGTGCCGATTATCGGACCGGAAAAAGAAGATGAGTTCTGGCTGGAAGGTCTGCCGGCGCAGAGCCGGATGTTTGGTCTGGAGGATTGCCAGCCCCTGCAGCCGGACCGCTGGCTCAATGAAGGCGACGTCGTCAGCGTGGGGAATATTTCTCTGCAGGTGCTGCACTGTCCCGGGCATACGCCAGGGCACGTGGTCTTTTTTGATGAGGCTTCCCGGCTGCTGATTTCCGGCGATGTCATTTTCAAAGGTGGCGTTGGGCGCAGCGACTTCCCGCGCGGCGACCACGGTCAGCTGATTGATGCGATTAAACGTAAATTACTGCCTTTGGGTGATGATGTGACGTTTATTCCCGGTCACGGGCCGATGTCGACGCTGGGCTATGAGCGTCAGCACAACCCTTTCCTGCAGGATGAAATGCCCGTCTGGTAATACTTCCCGACGGAAAATATAAAAAAGGCCGCGCAAGCGGCCTTTATTTTTTGCCAGCGATGCTATTACAGCACGGCGACAATCGCTTCACACAGCGGCGCCATGTTGTCTGGCGTCATACCGGCGACGTTGATACGCCCGGAAGCTACGGCGTAGACCCCGAACTCTTCACGCAGACGCAGCACCTGCTCTTTGGTCAGGCCGCTGAACGAGAACATCCCGTTTTGCTTGATGATGAAAGAGAAGTCGCGGCTGGCCCCTTTTTCCTGCAGGGTATTGACGAACAGCAGACGCATACGCTGAATACGCTGGCGCATATCGGTCAGCTCTTGTTCCCAGATAGCACGCAGTGCATCGTTGCTGAGGATCGTCGCTACCACCGACGCGCCGTGCGCAGGCGGGTTGGAGTAGTTCGCACGAATCGCCGACTTCATCTGCGTGAAAGCGCGGTCAACGGTTTCGGCATCCGCCGCAACCAGCGTGCAGGCACCCACGCGTTCGTTGTACAGACCAAAGTTCTTCGAGTAGGAGCTCGCAACCAGCAGCTCTTTATGCAGCGCAACGAACGCGCGCAGACCTTCGGCATCTTCTTCCAGACCACGGGCAAAGCCCTGGTAGGCGAAGTCGAACAGCGGCAGCCAGCCTTTCTCAACGGACAGCTGTGCCAGCTGCTGCCACTGCTCCAGCGTAGGATCGATACCGGTTGGGTTATGGCAGCAGCCATGGAACAGAACCACGTCGCCCGCCTGTGCTTCATTGAGGCTTGCCAGCATACCGTCGAAGTCGAGGGTATGGTTGGCCGCATCGTAATAGGCGTATTCGCGCACTTCCAGGCCTGCGGAATTAAATACGCTTTTGTGGTTCGGCCAGCTCGGGTTGCTTACCCAGACGCGTTTTACAGCGGTGTTCTTCGCCAGGAAGTCAGCGGCAACGCGCAGAGCGCCGGTGCCGCCTGGGGTTTGGGCGGTACGTGCGCGCTTATCGCTGATGATTGCGCTTCCTTTACCGAACAGCAGTTCCTGGGTGCAGCGACCAAATTCCGCAATACCGTCGATACCCAGATAGTTTTTTGTGGTTTCATTTTCCAGCAGATACTGTTCTGCTTTTTTAACGCTGGTCAGGACCGGGGTTTTACCCGTTTCATCTTTGTAAACACCAATCCCGAGGTTAATTTTAGTCGGGCGGTCATCGGCACGAAACAGATCGGCCAGGCCTAAAATGGGGTCGGCAGGGGCGGCAGTAATGTTCTCAAACATGACGAGGTTCCATTGTGATTACTGAGGGAATTTCGCTATCAGGGTAACGGGAGATTTACAAATTGCCAACCGTTTGCGACAAAAAGCGAGAAGGTTTTCGAAAGTTACGATCTTTATCTTAGTAATGTAGAAAAGCAGGACCGAAGTCCTGCTTTTTAGGCATATCACGAAGGGGTGTACTGATTAGAACTGGTAAACGATACCTACTGCAGCCTGGTCATCGGTGGACACTTTAGCCGTTTCGGTATAGCTGTTGTCGTCCAGCAGGTTGAATTTGTATGCTGCGTAGACGTTCATGTTCTTGTTGAAGTAGTACCAGGTACCCACTTCGATGTATTTAACCAGGTCAGCATCGCCGCCGGAGAAACCGGTACGACCCTGCAGGTTTTTACCTTTAGTCTGAACATAGCCGATGGACGGACGCAGACCGAAGTCGAACTGATACTGAGCAACGGCTTCGAAGTTCTGAGTTTTGCCAGCGAAGTAGTTCGCCTGGTTTTCCGGGGTCATGTTGTAGGTCTGAGAGTACATGACTGCTGCGTAGATGTTGTTTGCGTCGTACTTAGCGGAGGTTGCCCACGCTTCAGCTTTGTCGCCGTTACCGTCAGCTTTCTGCGCGACGCTACGGTTAGAAGAGGCGTAACCAGCAGACAGCGCGATACCGTTGTCAAATGCATAGGTTGCAGAGGTGCTGACGCCGTCGCCGTTTTGTTTCTGGATAGCACGGCTGCTGTCGTTTTTACCCTGGTACTGCAGCGCGAAGCTCAGACCGTCAACCAGACCGAAGAAGTCAGAGTTACGGTAGGTTGCTACGCCGTTGGTACGGCCGGTCATGAAGTTGTCGGTGTAGTTCCAACCGTCGCCGCCCCACTCAACCAGCATATCGGTTGCGGATTCAACGTCGTAGATAGCACCGTAGTTACGGCCGTAGTCGAATGAACCGTATTCACCCGCTTTCAGACCCGCGAAGGCCAGACGAGTTTTGGTACCCTGGGAACCTTCAACGTTGGACGCATCCATGTTGTATTCCCACTGGCCGTAACCGGTCAGCTGATCGTTGATCTGGGTTTCGCCTTTCAGGCCGATACGTGCATAGGTGGTGTCGCTGCTGTTGGTGTCACCATTGGTGGTCCAGACGTGCTCACCAACCATTTTCCCGTAGAAGTCCAGTTTGTTGCCGTTTTTGTTATAGATTTCTGCAGCGTTAGCTGCGCCGGCTACCAGCAGGGCAGGGATTACCACTGCCAGAATATTGCGCTTCATCATTATTTATTACCCTCATTAATATTTTTATATGAACACTTGCCACTGCCGCCAATAAATTCCGTCAATAAAAATTTACAGAACTATTGATGATAGTTTGGTGTCTGAAGGCATCTTTCCATCCGCGCCAGCGTTTCGCTAGCCGGAAAATGCTACCAATGTCGCATATGAGTAACAATACGAAAGAGTGTGTAACTAAATGTGTATTTTTTGGAACTTTGTGAACTCAATCAAAATTCCGTTCCACTTTGCTCGCAAAACAGACAGACCATATATATCTATATGAATTAATTATGATTAATTTAGATAAAGGCCCGTTTGTGCATTTTATGTCTGCATTTCGCTTTTTTTTCGCTCAGCATTTGTCTTTACATCTTGTGCTGCGTGAGGTTAAAAAATGAACAAAATTATCAGGCATTTCGTCGATGAATGAACATAAGGTGCGGTTTGGCGTGCAGGAACAAGTCGTAATAGTGAGTAACATAAATGTGAACTGGAAGGGTTGATGTTTAAATTTCTTGATATTCATTAACAGAGCCTGACATAAAAAAAGGCCAGCTTACGCTGGCCTTCGGCAATGATAAGAAAAATTAATCAGAATGTGGCGTTGCGCGGAGTCCGCGGGAACGGGATCACATCACGCACGTTTTGTACGCCGGTGACATAGGCGATCAGGCGCTCAAAGCCCAGGCCGAAGCCGGAGTGCGGTACGGTGCCGTAACGACGCAGGTCGCGGTACCACCAGTAGTCTTCTTTATTAAGACCCATCTCCGCCATACGCGCGTCAAGCACATCCAGGCGCTCTTCACGCTGGGAACCCCCGATGATTTCACCGATGCCAGGCGCCAGAACGTCCATGGCGGCGACGGTTTTACCGTCTTCATTAAGGCGCATATAGAACGCCTTAATGTCTTTCGGATAGTTTTTCACGACCACCGGCGCTTTGAAGTGTTCTTCAGCCAGGTAGCGCTCGTGCTCGGAAGAGAGGTCCACGCCCCAGTAAACCGGGTTTTCAAACTGCTTACCGCAGTTTTCCAGAATGGTGACGGCGTCGGTGTAATCGACCTGAGCGAAGTCGGCATCAATAAAGCGCTCCAGACGGGAAACGGCTTCTTTATCCACGCGCTCGGCGAAGAACTTCATATCGTCCGCTCGTTCTTCCAGTACCGCCTTAAAGACGTATTTCAGCATGGCTTCCGCCAGGCCTGCAACGTCGTTCAGGTTGGCAAACGCGACCTCCGGTTCCAGCATCCAGAATTCCGCAAGGTGGCGGCTGGTGTTGGAGTTTTCGGCACGGAAGGTTGGGCCAAAGGTGTAGATTTTAGACAGCGCGCAGGCATAGGTCTCACCGTTCAACTGGCCGGATACGGTCAGGAACGACTCTTTACCGAAGAAGTCTTTATCGAAATCTACTTTGCCCTGATCGTTACGCGGCAGGTTTTCCAGATCCAGCGTGGAGACACGGAACATTTCACCCGCGCCCTCGGTATCGGAAGCGGTAATCAGCGGCGTGGAAACCCAGAAGAAGCCCTGCTCGTCAAAGAAGCGATGCAGCGCTTGTGCCAGGGTATGACGTACGCGAGCGACCGCGCCAATCAGGTTGGTACGTGGACGCAGGTGCGCAACTTCACGCAGATACTCGATGCTGTGACGCTTAGCGGCCATCGGATAGGTATCCGGATCTTCTACCCAACCTGTCACTTCAACGTGGCTGGCCTGGATTTCAAAACTTTGACCCTGGCCCTGAGATGCCACGATTTTACCCGTAATGACGACCGAGCAGCCGGTGGTCAGGCGCAGCACTTCCTGATTGTAATTGGGCAGAGAATTATTAATAACGGCCTGTACAGGATCAAAGCAGGAACCGTCATAGACGGCCAGGAAGGAAAAGCCAGCTTTTGAATCTCGGCGGGTACGTACCCATCCGCGCACGGTGACTTCGCTGTCAACGGCAACACGGCCCTGGAGTACGTCGGCTACAGGCACAACGCTCATAATAGTCTCTCTATTCGTAGTCCAATAAAAAAATCTGTATCCCCCGATAATGGGGGATATCTATGTTACCTGTCATCTTCCATCAGACAAGCAGATTTCGCACCATCAAGGGGAGTTTTCGGAAATAAATAAAGAACAAGGAGCCAGAACGGCTCCTTGCGATGATTAATGTGGTGATTAACTGGCCTTTTTCACCGGCGGAAGGTCAAAGGCTTTACGCAGTGCCCGGACAAAAGCCTTGTCGTGACAGATGGTTTTCCCCGGGCTGTCGGAGAGTTTCGCGACCGGTTTACCGTTACATTCCACCAGCTTTATCACGATGTTTAGCGGTTTAACCTGTGGGATGTCGCAGGTTAAACGCGTGCCAATGCCGAAGCTCAGATTGACCCGCGAAGAGAAGTGGCGATAGAGATCGACGGCTTTTGCCAGATCGAGGTTATCGGAAAAGACCAGCACTTTACTCATGGGGTCGATCCCCAGCTTCTGGTAATGGGCGATGGCTTTTTCGCCCCACTCGACAGGGTCGCCGGAATCGTGGCGCAGCCCCTGGTAGCGGCTGGCAAATTCCGGGCCGAAATCGCGCAGGAAAGCATCCATGGTAATGCAGTCGGTGAGAGCGATACCGAGTTTGTCAGGATACTCTTCCAGCCAGGCTGCCAGCGCCGCGCGCTGGCTGTTGGCTAAACTGGGGCTGATTTGCTGATGCGCCTGGAACCATTCATGCGCCTGGGTGCCCATTGGCGTCAGATGAAGCCGGCGAGCCAGATCGTAGTTGCTGGTACCGATAAACCACGGCTCCTGCTGCAGGCGTTCGACGATGGCCTGCTGTACTTCACGCGAGAAGCGACGACGGGTGCCGAAGTCCATCAGACGGAAGTGGCTGAGATCGAGGCCGGCGGTGATTTGTGCAAAATCAGCCAGCTTGTGTTCGAGGGTTTCCAGCGCTAAATCGACGCTGATTTCCGGCGAGCGGTAATGATGGACCAGCTCGCTAATCACCGCCAGCAGCGGAACTTCCCACATGATGACTTCACGCCACGGGCCGGACAGGCGAATATTTAACTTGCCGTTTTCATTGTTGACGGTGACCTGGCCCGGGTCGTAACGGAAGTCGCGTAGCCAGTCGAGATAATCCTGAGAAAAGAACGGCAGGGTAGACAACCAGTGATATTCATCGTCCTGCAGCTTCAGGTCGCGCATGGTTTCAACCTGCTCGCGAATTGCGTCGGCGTAGATACCGAGCAGATCGTCCCCGCGGCAGCGGAACTCCGCCGCAACGTGTACATCGCCGTAGCGGTGGAAGACAGCCTGCTGCATGTGCAGCTTGTAGGCGTCCGTATCGAGCAGCGAGTGCAGTACAGGAGAAGTGAATTGTGTCATGGTGCGCAGTAGCGTCCTCTCACTGGAGCGTTTCCATCAAAAACCGAAGCAGAAAAAAGGAGGCGGAGTATACCTTTATTACCCGACTCTGTCCCGCAGTGACGGTCGATGGCGACGCTGGCGGTCATTTGCGAGGCCTAGTTTAATATATTGAACAGGGATCACACCACAAGCTTTGCACCCGGTCGAGCGCATTTCGTGCCTCTTGTGTTATCAATATGTAGCAATTTTCGTGTTTAGCGTTGAAAAGATGAAGATTCTGCATAGCGCGATCTACACAACAGGAATAGACTGGGTTTGACACTTTATGGAACATGCTAAAGGTTTTTTATGACACAACAGCCCCAAGCCAAATACCGCCACGACTACCGTGCGCCGGATTATCTCATTAGCGATATCGATTTGACCTTTGACCTGGATGCCGAGAAAACCGTGGTTACGGCTGAGAGCAAAGTCTCCCGTCACGCGGCGGCGTCCGATGTGCCGTTGCGTCTGGATGGTGAAGACCTGACGTTGGTCTCCCTGCTGGTGGATGGCCAGCCGTGGAGCAACTATAAAGAAGAAAATAACCAGCTGGTGATTGGCGGATTGCCGGAACATTTCACCCTGACCATCGTCAATGAAATCAGCCCGGCGGCGAATACTGCCCTGGAAGGTCTCTATCAGTCTGGCGAAGCCCTGTGCACCCAGTGCGAGGCGGAAGGTTTCCGTCACATTACCTGGTATCTGGATCGTCCGGATGTGCTGGCCCGCTTCACCACCAAAATTATCGCCGACAAAACGAAATATCCGTACCTGCTCTCCAACGGCAACCGCGTGGCGCAGGGCGAGCTGGAAAATGGTCGTCACTGGATCCAGTGGCAGGACCCGTTCCCGAAACCGTGCTATCTCTTTGCGCTGGTGGCCGGCGACTTCGACGTATTGCGCGATACCTTTAAAACCCGTTCCGGGCGAGAAGTTGCGCTGGAGCTGTTCGTTGACCGCGGCAATCTCGACCGCGCGCCGTGGGCGATGACCTCGCTGAAGAACTCGATGAAATGGGACGAAACCCGTTTTGGTCTCGAGTACGATCTCGACATCTATATGATTGTCGCCGTCGACTTCTTTAATATGGGAGCGATGGAGAACAAAGGGCTGAACGTCTTTAACTCCAAATACGTACTGGCCCGCACCGATACCGCCACCGATAAAGATTATCTCGATATTGAACGCGTCATCGGCCACGAATACTTCCATAACTGGACCGGCAACCGCGTGACCTGCCGCGACTGGTTCCAGCTGAGCCTGAAAGAAGGGCTGACCGTGTTCCGCGATCAGGAGTTCAGCTCCGATCTCGGTTCGCGCGCGGTGAACCGGATTAACAACGTGCGTACCATGCGCGGTCTGCAGTTCGCTGAGGATGCCAGCCCGATGGCCCATCCGATTCGCCCGGATAGCGTCATCGAGATGAATAACTTCTATACCCTGACGGTGTATGAGAAGGGGGCGGAAGTGATCCGCATGCTCCATACGCTGCTGGGCGAAGAGAATTTCCAGAAAGGGATGCAGCTGTACTTCGAACGCCACGACGGCAGCGCCGCCACCTGCGACGATTTTGTCCAGGCGATGGAGGATGCCTCTAACGTCGACCTGTCGCATTTCCGTCGCTGGTACAGCCAGTCCGGCACGCCGGTGGTGAGCGTCCATGATGACTACAACCCGGAAACCGAACAGTACACCTTAACCATCAGCCAGCGTACGCCGCCGACCGCGGAACAGCCGGAGAAACAGCCGCTGCATATTCCGTTTGATATCGAACTGTATGATAACGAAGGGAAGGTGATCCCGCTGCAGAAAGGGGGCCATCCGGTGCATCACGTGCTCAATGTGACCCAGGCCGAGCAGACTTTTGTCTTCGACAACGTCTACTTCCAGCCGGTACCGGCGCTGCTGTGCGAGTTTTCCGCCCCGGTGAAGCTGGAATATAAATGGAGCGACCAGCAGCTCACCTTCCTGATGCGCCACGCGCGCAACGACTTCTCCCGCTGGGATGCTGCGCAGAGCCTGCTGGCAACCTACATCAAGCTGAACGTCAACCGCCATCAGCAGGGCCAGCCGCTGTCGCTGCCGGTTCACGTTGCCGACGCGTTCCGCGCGATTTTGCTGGATGAGAAGATCGATCCGGCGCTGGCGGCTGAAATTCTGACGTTGCCTTCCGCCAATGAAATCGCTGAGCTGTTTGCGATCATCGATCCGATCGCCATTGCGGCGGTCCGTGAAGCGTTGACCCGCACGCTTGCAAAAGAGCTGGCGGACGAGTTCCTCGCGGTTTACAACGTCAACAAGCTGACGAGCTATCGCGTGGAACACGCCGATATCGGCAAGCGTTCACTGCGCAATACCTGCCTGCGCTATCTGGCGTTTGGCGACGTTGAGCTGGCGGATAAGCTGGTCGTCGCCCAGTATCATCAGGCCGACAACATGACCGATGCGCTGGCTGCCCTGTCGGCCGCGGTTGCCGCGCAGCTGCCTTGCCGTGATGCGCTGATGCAGGAGTATGATGACAAATGGCACCAGGACGGCCTGGTAATGGATAAATGGTTTATCCTGCAGTCCACCAGCCCGGCGGACAATGTTCTGGAGACGGTACGCGGTCTGCTGAATCACCGCTCGTTTAGTATGAGCAACCCGAACCGCGTACGCTCGCTGATTGGCGCGTTTGCCGGCAGTAACCCGGCGGCATTCCACGCCGAAGATGGCAGTGGCTATCAGTTCATGGTGGAGATGCTGACCGAGCTCAACAGCCGCAACCCGCAGGTGGCGTCCCGGTTGATTGAGCCGTTGATTCGGCTGAAACGCTACGATGCTAAACGCCAGGCGCTGATGCGCGCGGCGCTGGAACAGCTGAAAGGTCTGGAGAATCTCTCCGGGGATCTGTTCGAAAAAATCAGTAAGGCGCTGGCGTAACGGGGCAGGACTCCCGGATAACGGCGCGGATGCGCCTTATCCGGGCTATTCACAACCTCAGACCGTCGCCCCGACAGCTGCAGCGTCGCCGGGGCGATCTTCGGGCGGGATTAACCGTGGCTCAATAAGCGCGGCGCCGATTCGCTCTTGCCACGTTTCATGACTCGGTTCAGTACCTCGGCTTCCAGTTCAGCCAGCCTGGCCGATCCGGTCCGCCGCGGCCGCGGAATATCGACGGCGACATCGAGGCCAATTTTCCCTTCTTCAATCAACAGCACCCGGTCCGCCATGGCCACCGCCTCACTCACATCGTGTGTGACCAGCAGTACGGTAAAACCGTATTCTTCCCACAGCGAGACGATCAGATCCTGCATCTCCAGCCGGGTTAACGCATCCAGCGCGCCCAGCGGTTCATCGAGAAGCAGCAGGCGAGGACGATGAATCAGCGCGCGGGCCAGCGCAACGCGCTGTTTTTGTCCGCCGGAGAGGGCTGCTGGCCAGTCGCCGGCGCGGTTTTCCAGGCCAACGCTGGCCAGCGCCTGCAGGGCGGCATCACGCCATTGCCCCTTCAGCCCAAGACCGACGTTGTCTATCACCGTTTTCCACGGCAGCAGCCGCGAGTCCTGGAACATCATGCGACTGTCTTCCTGGACCTGCGCCAGCGGCGTTGAGCCGGCCAGCAGCTCGCCACCATTGGGTTTTTCGAGCCCGGCCAGCAGACGCAGCAGGGTACTTTTGCCGCCGCCGCTGCGCCCGACCACTGCGACAAACTGCCCGGTCGGAATATGTAAATCCAGTGCGTTAAGAATGGTATTTTCGCCGTAGCGTTTGGTCACGCCGTTAAGCAACAGCGGGATCCCTGGGTTCAGACGGGCAGTGGTCATGCGTTGGCCTCCTGAAGATGATAAGCCGGGTTCCAGCGTAGCCAGACGCGTTCCAGCAGCTGCGCGCTGAAGTCGGCCAGTTTGCCAAGAATGGCGTAAAGAATAATGGCGACGACCACCACATCCGTTTGTAAAAACTCCCGCGCATTCATCGCCAGATAGCCGATGCCGGCGTTAGCGGAGATGGTTTCGGCGACAATCAGCGTTAACCACATCAGCCCGAGGGCGAAGCGGATGCCGACCATTATTGAGGGCAGGGCTCCCGGCAGAATCACATGGCGGAACAGGGCGAAGCCGGACAGGCCATAGCTACGCGCCATTTCCACCAGCCCGCGATCGATATTGCGGATGCCGTGCCAGGTATTGATGTAGATCGGGAACATGGTCCCCAGCGCGACGAGGAAGATTTTGGCGCTTTCATCAATGCCGAACCATAAAATAACCAGCGGAATCAACGCCAGATGCGGGACGTTACGCAGCATCTGAATCGAGGTATCCAGCAGACGCTCCCCCCAACGCGACAGACCGCTGATCAGGCCCAGCACCAGCCCGATGGAACCGCCGATGGCGAAGCCCAGCAGAGCACGCCACGAACTGATGGCCAGGTGTTGCCACAGTTCGCCGCTGGCGGAAAGCGTCCAGAAGGCCTTGAGCACCCCCTCCGGAGAGGGAAGGATGCGGGTGGATAACCAGCCCACGGAAGAGGCGAGCTGCCAGATGATGACGGTCCCCACCGGCAGAAGCCAGGGGGCAACCCGCAGCAGCAGCTTTTGCGCAGACGTAGCCATGGCGTGCTCCTTAGCTTTGTGCGACTTTGCGCGGAATAAACTCGTTTGCCACCGCCTCGCCCTGCAGACCCAGAGGTTGCGGTTGCGGAATCGACGGGATAGTGACATCCAGCAGCGGGAACAGCAGTTCGCCGACGCGATAAGCCTCTTCAAGATGCGGATAGCCGGAGAAGATGAAGCTATCGATACCCAGCGCCGCATATTCATTGATTCGTTCAGCCACGGTAGCCGCATCGCCGACCAGAGCGGTTCCCGCCCCTCCGCGTGCCAGCCCGACGCCGGCCCACAGGTTAGGGCTGATTTCAAGCTTGTCGCGCCGACCGTTGTGCAACGCGGCCATCCGCTGCTGTCCGACGGAGTCGGTTTTGGCAAAGGCGGCCTGCGCCCGGGCAATGGTATCGTCATCAAGATGCGAGATGAGGCTTTCGGCCGCTTCCCAGGCCTCTTCATTGGTTTCCCGGACAATCACATGCAGACGAATACCGAAACGGACCGTGCGACCGTGGCGGGCGGCTTTTTCACGCACCAGGGCGATTTTTTCCGCAACCTGCTCCGGGGGCTCTCCCCAGGTGAGATAGAGATCGACCTGCTCGGCGGCGAGATCCTGCGCCACGTCGGACGACCCGCCAAAGTAGAGCGGCGGGCGCGGCTGCTGCAGGGGAGGGAATAGCAGCTTCGCGCCGCGTACCCGCTGATGTTTTCCATTGAAGGTCACGGTTTCACCTTCCATCAGGCGGCGCCAGATATGAGTAAATTCAGCAGAGGCTTCGTAACGTTCGGTATGGTCGAGGAAAACCCCGTCGCCGGCGAGCTCCTGCGGATCGCTGCCGGTCACCAGGTTAAACAACGCCCGGCCGTTAGACAGGCGGTCGAGCGTCGCGGCCTGGCGGGCGGCGACAGTCGGGGAGGTCACGCTCGGGCGCAGGGCGACAAGAAATTTCAGACGCTGGGTGACGGGAATCATCGAAGCAGCAACCAGCCACGCATCTTCACAGGAACGTCCGGTCGGGATCAGGACGCCGGTAAAACCGAGGCGATCCGCGGTTTGCGCAATTTGCTGCAGGTAGCCGTAATCAACCGGGCGGGCGCCCTCTTCAGTCCCCAGGTAGCGACCATCACCGTGGGTCGGTAAAAACCAGAACATATTCAGACTCATGATTTTGCTCCTTGTGCGGTTGCGGGCAGCCAGATGCGGGTACGGATGTCGACTTTTTTCGGCACCAGCTTGTTCTCGTAGAACAGATCGGCGGTTTGCTGCTGCCGGGCGGCGGTTTCGCTACTGACCGGAGTGATGGTGGTCGGCGGCCGATGATCCAGATAGCTGGCGATCACCGTTTCAGGGAGTCCCATCGTTTTTGCCAGCAGGGTAATGCTCTGCGGGCGTTGGCTCAGCGTCAGGGCATCCGCCTGGCTGAATGTATCGAGCACGCCGCTAATAAAGGCGCCGTTCTTTTCTGCATAGGGGCGCGAAGCCAGATAGAAAGAGCCGGTTTGTTTCAGATCGGTTCCGTCTTTAAGCACCCGGGCGC
The DNA here is from genome assembly GCF_003323835.1 of Klebsiella sp. X13. NCBI lineage: Bacteria > Pseudomonadati > Pseudomonadota > Gammaproteobacteria > Enterobacterales > Enterobacteriaceae > Klebsiella > Klebsiella sp. X13. The sequence continues at coordinate 3,505,939 of NZ_CP030874.1, read as the reverse complement.
TCGCTTGTTGCAGAGCGGCTGAATAGTAGGGATCCCAGATAGCCCAGGCATCAACATTGCCCTGTTGAAACGCCGCGCGGGCGTCCGCGGGGGCAAGATAAACGGGCTGAATATCGCTGAATTTCAGTCCCGCCTGCTGCAATGCCCTTAGCAGCAGGTTGTGGGAGCTGGAGCCTTTCTGAAACGCGACTTTGCGACCCTTCAGTTCAGCGACGGTTTTGATTGGGCTATTTTCCGCAACCAGAATCACTTCCGCTTTTGGCTTCGGCGGTTCCGAGCCGACGTAAACCAGATCGGCTCCGGCGGCCTGGGCGAAAATCGGTGGGATATCGCCGGTACTCCCCAGATCGATACTGCCGACGTTTAGCGCTTCAAGCATTTGCGGACCGGCGGGAAATTCTACCCAGGAGATGTTGGTGTTCGGGTAGCGCTTTTCCAGCAGCTGATGGCTTTTAGCCAGCACCATACTGACGCTGCCTTTTTGGTAGCCGATGCGCAGCGCGTCCGGCGCGGATTGTGCGGCATGGCTCAGGGCCGATAGCGTCAGCAACCCGCCCAGCGCGAGAGTTCTGAAAAGGTTATGCATGTTCCACCCCGCGGAGGGTCTTGAGCGCGGGAGCGCGGCTGGTCGGGCGATGCAGCGCCTGCCAGAAGGTCTCCAGCGCCAGATCGAGCCGCCCCTGCAGATTAGGGGTAAACTGCGGTTTATGTTGATAGTCGGTGACCTGGCTATCGTCGGCAAACACTCCGTGCAGAATCTCCTGCGCTTTCAGGGCGTTGAGCACCGGCTTCAGCGCATAATCCACCGCCAGCATGTGGGCGATCGTGCCGCCGGTCGCCAGAGGCAGGACGATTTTTCCCTCCAGCGCCCGTTCCGGGAGCAGGTCGAGCAGCGTCTTCAGCGCGCCGGAAAAAGAGGCTTTATAGACCGGGGTTGCGATGATAAGCCCGTCGGCGCCTGCCAGCTGTTCATTCAGCGTATGTAATGCCGGGTTATCGAAGCGAGCATACAGCAGGTCTTCCGGAGCAAAATTTTGCAGATGCCAGTGGCAGACTTCAACATCTGCCGCGGAGAGCGTCTCTCTGGCATATTCCAGAAGCGCGCTGGAACGGGAAGGGTAACGCGGACTGCCCGCAAGTGTAATGACACGCATCTTCTCTCTCCTTATAACCAAATGTTTGCATTTATCTATAATTGATAACATTTAATGGCAGTGTGACAGAGCCGATTTATTTCCCTAAATGATTTTTCCACCCTAGTTTTGTCAGAAATTGCATAACGCCGGGGAGAAAAGTAAACGTTTGCGTTGGATGCGAGATTTTTTGTCGTAGGTCAATTCCCTTTCAGGCGTCGATCGAACATAATACGCCCCCGGTTTGCACACCGGGAATCCAGGAGAGTTCATGTACTACCCCTTCGTTCGTAAAGCCCTTTTTCAGCTCGATCCTGAGCGCGCTCATGAAGTTACTTTTCAACAATTACGCCGTGTATCAGGTACGCCGCTGGAAATGCTGGTCCGTCAGAAGGTACCGTCCAAACCGGTCACCTGCATGGGTCTCACGTTTAAAAATCCGCTGGGTCTGGCCGCTGGGCTGGACAAGAACGGCGAGTGCATTGATGCGCTCGGCGCCATGGGTTTTGGCTCCATTGAAATTGGTACCGTAACGCCGCGTCCGCAGCCGGGGAACGATAAGCCGAGGATCTTCCGTCTGGTGGATGCCGAAGGTTTGATCAACCGCATGGGCTTTAATAACCACGGTGTTGATAACCTGGTTGAGAACGTTAAAAAGGCGCATTTTGACGGTATTCTCGGTATTAATATCGGTAAGAATAAAGATACGCCGGTTGAGCAGGGTAAAGATGATTATCTGATTTGTATGGAAAAAGTCTATCCGTATGCCGGGTATATCGCCATTAATATCTCTTCACCGAATACCCCGGGCCTGCGCACCTTACAATACGGCGATGCCCTGGATGATTTACTCTCTGGTATTAAAAATAAGCAGCTTGAGCTGCAGCAAAAGCATCAGAAATATGTTCCAGTCGCTGTGAAGATCGCGCCGGATCTTTCTCTTGAGGAATTGATCCAGGTGGCCGATAGTTTAGTTCGTCATAATATTGATGGCGTCATTGCCACCAATACTACCCTCGATCGTTCGCTGGTCCAGGGAATGAAATTCTGTGATGAAACCGGTGGTCTCAGCGGTCGTCCGTTGCAATTAAAGAGTACGGAAATTATCCGTATGCTGGCGACAGAATTAAATGGTCGTTTGCCCATTATCGGAGTCGGAGGGATTGACTCGGTGATCGCGGCACGGGAAAAAATCGCCGCCGGTGCCAGCCTTGTCCAGATTTATTCCGGATTTATTTTTAAAGGCCCTCCGCTGATTAAAGAAATTGTTACCCATATCTAATCTTTTCCCCCTCTGATCCCCCCCAGGGCTTTATTTCCGGCCCTGGTTGTTTTATATTCCTTCATTGTTGCTTATTTAGACATTTTAGTCTTTTCTTAATTTTGGAAATTATTCTGCTGCAGGATGCTATTGCATAAGAGATGCACGGGAAAGAGGACGGGGGAACGATGCGAATTAAACCTGACGATAACTGGCGTTGGTATTACGATGAAGAGCACGATCGTATGATGCTCGATTTGGCCAATGGTATGTTGTTCCGTTCGCGGTTTGCGCGTCGAATGTTGACGCCCGACGCCTTCTCACCTTCCGGATTCTGTGTTGACGATGCCGCGCTGTATTTCTCTTTTGAAGAAAAATGTCGCGATATCGAGTTATCTAAAGAGCAGCGCGCGGAATTAGTTCTCAACGCGCTGGTCGCCATTCGCTTCCTGAAACCGCAGATGCCAAAAAGCTGGCACTTCACAACGCATGAGGTCTCCTGGCAGCCCGCCACCGGCGATGCCGCCAGCGCCTGGCTCAGCGATAGCGGACAGCAGGTTAATCTGCTGGTGGTTGAACCGGGTGAAAATGCCGCGCTCTGTCTGTTGGCGCAGCCGGGCGTGACGGTCGCCGGGCGAGTCATGCAGCTGGGGGATGTGATTAAAATCATGAATGACAGGCTGCAACCGGCGCAGGGTATGACCAGCTACAGCCTGGGTCAGGCGGTCTAAAACGCGCTAAGGCGCCAGCCGTAAGGCCGTTTTCGGTATACAGCTACAGCACAGAATCGTACCATCGCCAGCGACCGCGTTTTTCTTCAACGGGCTGACCTCGCCTTCTTCCAGTCTGATGCGGCAGCTGCCGCAAATCCCAGCCCGACAAGAGTAGGGGATGCGAATGCCTTTTTGCTCCAGCTGCTCCAGCAATACCTGCTGATTATTGCCGCTAAACCGCTGCCCCTGCCATTCAATTTCAATGACCGCATCCGGCTGTGCGACAACCGCCGGCGTATCGTCGCTCTCGCCTGCGCCGTAGGCTTTTGCCGGGCCGCGAGTCAGCACTTCCACTTCATCGCCCACGCGCACGACGCCGCTGTTGCGGGCAATCAGGTTTTGCCCAAAATCGACATCGCCGTTATCCAGCGCGGTGCGGAACTGCTGCAGCGTGGCCAGCGGTTCACCGGAGGGATGCTTTTGCCCCCGTTCCGGACTGACGGTCGTCAGCACGCAGCGGCTACATGGTTTGGCGACATCAAAAACCACGTCACCAATGCGAATCACTTTCCAGGTATCCTCTTCCCAGGCCGCCGCGCCGGTCACCACCAGATTAGGGCGAAACTGCTCCATTCGCACGCTGGCCCGACAGCGTTGTTGCAGATCGCGCAGTGAGGCTTCGTTAGCCAGCAGATAGGGGAAACCATCGGCGAAGGTGAGTGGGACGGCATCATGGCGCTTCACCCGCCGGGTGAGGTGAGGGCCTAACCAGCGGAGCTGAACATCGCGGTTAAAGAAACCGCTGAGCCACTGGTTGACCGATGGCGGAGCAATCAGCGCGGTGAAGTGATTCCCCCATACCTCGGTAGGCGCACCCTGCGCTGAAAAATCGCTGAAGCGCACTATCGCGCTGCTGCCGTCTACCGCCGTCAGATGAATACCGTCGTGCAGCGGGGATGGCGTAAACTTCACCATCTGCGGAAACTGGCGGGCAGTAATAAAGGTGCCATCGGTTTCCGTCACCATAAAGGCGCGATCGAAGGCCAGGCCGCTGATATCGGCAAACGCGTGCGTCAGACCAATTCCACGCATGGATTTGACGGGATGAATAAAAAGTCGCGATAGCGTTATCATGCGCTGCCTCTGGGCTTAAAAATAAGCCTTTAACTTTATGACATGGGGCGCATATTGGCTATAATGCGCAACAATTTTCTTTTAGTAAAAGTGACGATATGAATTCTCTGTTTGCCAGTACGGCTCGTGGCCTTGAAGAGCTGTTAAAAACTGAACTGGAAGCACTTGGCGCGGTGGACTGCCAGGTTGTCCAGGGCGGGGTCCATTTTCAGGGGGATACGCGCCTGTTGTATCAAAGCCTGATGTGGAGCCGACTGGCTTCGCGCATCATGCTGCCGCTGGGCCAGTGTAGCGTGTATAGCGACCTGGATCTGTACCTCGGTGTGCAGGCCATTCCATGGACGGAGATTTTCACCCCTGACGCCACCTTCGCCGTCCATTTTAGCGGGCTGAACGATGAGATTCGCAACAGTCAGTACGGGGCGTTAAAGGTTAAAGATGCGATCGTCGATAGCTTCACGCGTAAAAATCTACCGCGGCCAAACGTCGATCGTGAAAACCCCGATCTGCGGATTAATGTCTGGCTGAATAAAGAGACGGCGCACATTTCACTCGATCTCAGCGGCGAAGGTCTGCACCTGCGCGGCTACCGCGACGGCACCGGCATGGCGCCGATCAAAGAGACGCTAGCTTCGGCGATCGTCATGCGCTCTGGCTGGGTTCCGGGAACGCCGCTGCTCGATCCTATGTGCGGCTCCGGTACGCTGCTGATTGAAGCCGCTATGCTGGCGACCGACCGCGCACCGGGTCTGCATCGCGGTCACTGGGGCTTCAACGGCTGGCTGCAGCACGATGACGCGGTCTGGAAAGAGGTGAAGGCCGAAGCACAGACCCGCGCACGTAAAGGGCTGGCGGCCTATGAGTCGCGTTTCTATGGCTCTGATGTCGATGCCCGCGTCATTGAACGCGCGCGCAGCAACGCCCGTCGCGCGGGCGTCGGCGAACTGATTACATTTGAAGCGAAAGATGTTGCCCAACTCAGCAATCCGCTGCCAAAAGGCCCGTACGGGACCGTTATCAGCAACCCGCCGTACGGCGAACGTCTTGAAAGCGAGCCGGCGCTGATTGCCCTGCATAGCCTGCTTGGTCGGACGATGAAAACCCAGTTTGGCGGCTGGAATCTGTCGCTGTTCAGCGCATCGCCGGAGCTTCTGAGCTGCCTGCAATTGCGTGCGGACAAGCAGTTTAAAGCCAAGAACGGCCCGCTGGACTGCGTACAGAAGAATTACCATCTGGCGGAAAACGACGGCAGCGGCGCGGTCTCCCTGGCGGAAGATTTCGCTAACCGCCTGCGCAAAAATCTGAAGAAATACGAGAAATGGGCGCGTCAGGAAGGGATCGAGTGTTACCGGCTGTATGATGCCGATCTGCCGGAGTATAACGTCGCGATCGACCGCTACGGCGAGTGGGTTGTGGTACAGGAGTATGCGCCGCCGAAAACGGTTGATGCGCATAAAGCGCGTCAGCGTCTGTTCGATATTATCGCCGCAACGATCTCCGTGCTTGGCATTGCGCCGAATAAGCTGGTGTTGAAAACCCGCGAGCGGCAGAAAGGGAAAAACCAGTATCAGAAAATGGCCGAGAAGGGCGATTTCCTCGAGGTTCAGGAGTATAACGCGCGTCTGTGGGTCAACCTGACCGACTATCTGGATACCGGTCTGTTCCTTGACCACCGTATTGCGCGTCGCATGCTGGGCCAGATGAGCAAAGGGAAAGACTTCCTCAACCTTTTCGCCTACACCGGCAGCGCCAGCGTTCATGCCGGCCTCGGCGGGGCGCGTTCAACGACCACCGTCGATATGTCGCGAACTTATCTCGAATGGGCCGAACGTAACCTGCGCCTCAACGGCTTAACCGGGCGCGCGCATCGCCTGATGCAGGCTGACGTGCTGGGCTGGCTGCGCGAGAGCGATGAGCAGTTCGATCTGATCTTTATCGATCCGCCGACGTTCTCTAACTCAAAACGCATGGAAGATGCCTTCGACGTGCAGCGCGACCACCTGCGTCTGATGACGGATCTCAAACGTCTGCTGCGTAAAGGCGGCACGATTATGTTCTCGAATAACAAACGCGGTTTCCGTATGGATCATGACGGGCTGGCGCAGCTGGGGCTGAAAGCGCAAGAAATTACCCAAAAAACGCTGTCTCAGGATTTCGCCCGTAACCGTCAGATCCACAACTGCTGGCTGATTACTGCAGCCTGAAAGGAATAAAGAATGTCATTAATTAGTATGCATGGTGCCTGGCTCTCCTTCAGCGACTCTCCGCTGCTGGATAATGCCGAGTTGCATATCGAAGATAACGAACGCGTCTGTCTGGTCGGGCGCAACGGCGCGGGCAAATCCACCCTGATGAAAATCCTTAACCGGGAGCAGGGGCTGGATGACGGGCGCATTATTTATGAGCTGGATCTGGTGGTCGCGCGACTGCAGCAGGATCCGCCGCGTAATGTGAGCGGAACCGTCTATGATTTCGTTGCCGAAGGCATCGCCGAGCAGGCGGCCTATCTCAAAGGCTATCACGATGTTTCGCAGTTGGTGATGACCGACCCGAGCGACAAGAACCTGAATGAACTGGCGCGTCTGCAGGAGCAGCTGGACAATTTAGGGCTGTGGCAGCTCGACAGCCGTATTAACGAAGTGCTGGAGCAGCTTAATCTCGATGCCAACGCCGAGCTCTCCTCACTCTCCGGCGGCTGGCTGCGTAAAGCGGCTCTCGGCCGCGCCCTGGTCAGCGGGCCGCGCGTGCTGCTGCTCGATGAACCGACCAACCACCTGGATATTGAAACCATTGACTGGCTGGAAGGTTTCCTCAAGACCTTCAAAGGGACCATTATTTTCATCTCGCACGACCGTTCCTTTATTCGCAACATGGCGACGCGGATTGTCGATCTCGATCGCGGCAAGCTGGTGACCTACCCGGGGAACTACGATCAGTATCTGCTGGATAAAGAAGAAGCGCTGCGCGTGGAAGAGCTCCAGAATGCGGAATTCGATCGTAAGCTGGCGCAGGAAGAGGTGTGGATCCGTCAGGGGATCAAAGCGCGTCGTACCCGTAACGAAGGGCGTGTGCGGGCACTGAAAGCCATGCGCCGCGAACGTGGCGAGCGCCGTGAAGTGATGGGTAGCGCGAAGATGCAGGTCGAAGAGGCTGCTCGCTCGGGTAAGATTGTCTTCGAAATGGAGAACGTCAACTACCAGGTTGATGGCAAGGTCCTGATTAAGGATTTCAGCGCCCAGATCCAGCGCGGTGACAAAATTGCCCTGATTGGCCCGAACGGCTGTGGGAAAACCACGCTGCTGAAATTGATGCTTGGTCAGCTGAAAGCGGATAGTGGACGTATTCACGTCGGGACCAAGCTGGAAGTGGCCTACTTCGACCAGCACCGCGCGGAGCTTGACCCGGATAAAACGGTGATGGACAACCTTGCGGAAGGCAAGCAGGAAGTGATGGTCAACGGTAAGCCGCGCCACGTTCTGGGCTACCTGCAGGACTTCATGTTCCATCCGAAGCGCGCGATGACACCGGTGCGCGCGCTCTCCGGCGGTGAGCGTAACCGCCTGCTGCTGGCGCGTCTGTTCCTCAAGCCCAGCAACCTGCTGATCCTCGATGAACCGACCAACGATCTGGATGTCGAAACCCTCGAACTGCTGGAAGAGCTGGTGGACGGTTATCAGGGCACCGTGATGCTGGTCAGCCACGACCGTCAATTCGTCGATAATACCGTTACCGAGTGCTGGATCTTCGAAGGGGAAGGGCGCATCGGGCAATATGTCGGCGGCTATCACGACGCCCGCGGCCAGCAAGCGCAGTATCTGGCGCAAAAGCAGCAGATTAGCAAAAAAGCGGTAGAGGTTGCTCAACCGAAAGCAGAAAGTGTCAAACGAGCATCAGGCAAACTAAGCTATAACCTGCAGCGCGAACTGGAACAGTTGCCACAACGGCTCGAAGAACTGGAAACCCAACTGCAAACCCTGCAGGAACAGGTTGCCGATCCTTCTTTCTTTGGCCAGTCCCATGATCATACGCAGCAGGTGCTGGCGCAGCTGGCCGAGGCGGAACAGGCGCTGGAAACTGCCTTTGAACGCTGGGAATATCTCGAAGGATTAAAAAACGGCGCATAAGCTGAGGAGTTTTCATGTGCGATCATCATCATGCTGCGCGGCATATCCTGTGCCCACAATGTGATTTGCTGGTGGCTTTGCCGCAGCTGGAGCATCGCCAGAAAGCCGTGTGTCCGCGCTGCGGCACGACGCTGACAACTTCGTGGGACGCGCCCCGGCAGCGTCCTACAGCCTATGCGCTGGTGGCGTTGTTTATGCTGCTGTTGGCCAATCTGTTTCCCTTTGTGGATATGAAGGTGAGCGGTCTCAGCAGCGAAATCAAGCTGCTGGAAATCCCCGGCGTGCTGTTTAGCGAAGATTACGCCAGCCTCGGCACCTTCTTTTTACTCTTCGTACAGCTGGTGCCCGCTTTTTGTCTGGTCACCATTCTGCTGCTGGTCAACCGCATTCATATGCCGCGCGCGCTAAAGGCGTTTCTGGCGCGCATTCTGTTTCACCTTAAAACCTGGGGAATGGCGGAGATTTTCCTCGCCGGGGTGCTGGTGAGCTTCGTCAAGCTGATGGCATACGGTGATATCGGCGTCGGCTTAAGCTTCGTTCCATGGTGTTTGTTCTGCATGCTGCAGCTGCGTGCGCTGCAGTGCGTAGACCGGCGCTGGTTGTGGGACGATATTGCCCCGATGCCGGCGGTGACGCAGCCGCTGAAGATCGGCGTGACGGGGATCCGCCAGGGGCTACGTTCATGTTCGTGCTGTACCGCGGTTTTGCCCGCTGATGAAGCCGTTTGTCCCCGCTGTCAGACAAAAGGTACCGCGCGACGCAAGCATAGCCTGCAGTGGACGCTGGCCCTGCTGCTGACCTCATGCGTCCTTTATCTGCCCGCCAATATCATGCCGATCATGATTACCGATTTACTGGGCGATAAATTGCCGTCAACGATCATGGCGGGGGTGATCCTGCTGTGGAGTGAAGGCTCGTACCCGGTGGCGCTGGTGATATTTATCGCCAGTATTATGGTGCCGACGCTGAAAATGCTCGCCATTGCCTGGCTGTGCTGGAACGCTAACGGTAACGGACAGCGCGACTCGGAGCGCATGCACCTGATTTACGAAATTGTGGAGTTTGTTGGCCGCTGGTCAATGATTGATGTTTTTGTCATCGCTGTGCTCTCGGCGCTGGTGCGCATGGGAGGGTTGATGAGTATCTATCCTGCGATAGGGGCGGTGATGTTTGCGCTCGTTGTTGTCATGACAATGTTCTCAGCCATGACCTTTGACCCTCGTTTGTTGTGGGACCGTGAACCAGATTCAAGCCATGAGGAAATGCAGCAGCATGGAAAATAAGAGCGGAGAAGCGAAAGTGCAAAAGGTGAAGAACTGGTCACCCGTGTGGATCTTCCCCATCGTCACTGTGCTAATCGGCGCGTGGATTCTTTTTTATCACTACAGCCATCAAGGGCCGGAAGTGACGCTGATCACCACCAACGCTGAAGGGATTGAAGGCGGGAAAACCCGGATTAAAAGCCGCAGCGTGGATGTGGGGGTCGTCGAGAGCGCCACGTTGACCGACGATCTGACCCACGTAGAGATTAAAGCCCGGCTGAACGCCGGCATGAAGAAACTGTTGCATGAAGATTCCGTTTTTTGGGTCGTCAAACCGCAGGTAGGACGTGAAGGGATCAGCGGACTCGGTACGCTGTTGTCCGGAGCATATATTGAACTGCAGCCGGGGACGAAAGGCGGGGAGCCCGCCCGTTTCCCGCTGCTGGACTCTCCGCCGCTGGCTTCGCCGGATGCAAAAGGGATCCGTATTCTGCTGGAGAGTAATAAAGCGGGTCAGCTGTCGCCTGGCGATCCGGTACTCTTCCGTGGCTATCGCGTTGGATCGGTGGAAACCAGCTCCTTTGATGCCCAAAAGCGCAGCATCACCTATCAGCTGTTTATCAATGCGCCCAACGATCGTCTGGTAACAACCAACGTCCGCTTCTGGAAAGACAGCGGTATTGCGGTCGATCTCTCCTCATCCGGGATGCGCGTGGAGATGGGATCGCTGGCGACCCTGTTCGGCGGCGGCGTCAGCTTTGATATCCCGGAAGGTCTGGATATGGGCGAGCCGGTGGCGAACAAAACGGGTTACCATCTGTTTGACGATCAGAAGAGCATTCAGGATTCCGTCTTTACCCAGCATATTGATTACGTCATGTTCTTTAAAGACTCGGTGCGCGGACTGCAGCCGGGGGCTCCGGTCGAGTTCCGTGGAATCCGCCTGGGTACCGTCGGTAAAGTGCCGTTCTTTATTCCAGGACTGTATCAGCACCTGAATGAAGACTATCGTATCCCGGTAGAGGTTCGTATTGAACCAGAACGGCTGATCAGTCAGCTCGGCGGCGATCCAAATATCCGTACGCATATTGATGATCTGATTAATCGTGGCCTGCGGGGATCGCTGAAAACAGGGAACCTGGTGACCGGTGCGCTGTATATCGATCTCGACTTCTATCCGAAGGCGCCTCCGCGCGGCAAGATTCAGGAGTTTGGATCCTATCCGATCATTCCAACAATCAGCGGTGGTCTGGCGCAGATCCAGCAGCGCCTGATGGAAGCGCTGGATAAGATTAACAACCTGCCGATAAATCCGCTGTTGGAACAAGCGACCACCACGCTGGCGCAAAGTGAAAAAACGATGCAGCATGTTCAGACCACGCTGGATAGCCTGAACAAGATAGCGGCAAGCCCGTCAATGCAGCAGCTTCCTGGCGATATGCAGAATACGCTGCGCGAACTGAACCGCAGTATGCAGGGCTTCCAGCCAGGCTCGGCGGCATACAATAAAATGGTGGCCGATATGCAGCGACTGGATCAGGTTCTTCGCGAACTGCAGCCGGTACTGAAAACGCTCAATGATAAGAGCAATGCGCTGGTATTCGAGGCCAAGGATAAGAAAGATCCTCAGCCGAAGGGAGCGAAATAATGAAAAAATGGCTAATTGTGGCTGCGGCCTGCGCGTTGGCGGCCTGCAGCAGTGGGGAAAATAAAACCTACTATCAGCTTCCGGTTGTACAAAGCGGCGCGCAAAGCGCCGCCCACCAGAGCAGAAATCTGCTGTGGGTTGAACAGGTCAGTATCCCGGATTATCTGGCGGGCAACGGGGTGGTCTATCAGACCAGTGACGTGCAGTATGTCATTGCCAATAACAATCTGTGGGCCAGCCCGCTCGATCAGCAGCTGCGTACGACGCTGGTGGCGAATCTGAGTGCTCAACTTCCGGGCTGGGTGGTTGCTTCACAGCCTCTGGGCAGCGAACAGGATACGCTCAACGTGGCGGTTAATGGTTTCCATGGCCGTTACGATGGCCGGGTCATTGTCAGCGGTGAGTGGTTGCTCAAGCATCAAGGGCAGCTGATTAAGCGTCCGTTCAATATTGAGCTTAAGCAGCAGCAGGATGGCTATGATGCGATGGTGAAGACCCTGGCTCAGGCCTGGTCTCAGGAAGCCACGGCAATTGCCAGCGAATTGAATCGCCTGCCATAAGCAAAATGAATGAAAATGAAGCGCCGCGGTGGTCTGAAAAACCCCGCGGTTTTTTTATTTGTCTCGTCAGATCGTTACTTGTGCCGGTTCACATTTTTTGTACAAATGAATTTTCATGTAGCTCACAATTATGACAATGGCGTGAATTTTGCGCATTGACGTTGCCTCTGATTCGCGGTATTCGTTAACCGTGGTTGCACGTTTAGTGACCACTGTTTTCTTTTCCACCAGATCAAATAATGAGGGAAACGAGGCATGAAGAGACAAAAACGAGATCGCCTGGAACGGGCACATCAACGTGGATACCAGGCCGGGATAACCGGAAGATCGAAAGAAATGTGTCCCTACCAGACCTTGAACCAAAGGTCCTACTGGCTAGGAGGCTGGCGAGAAGCCATGGAGGACAGGGTACAAACTGCCTGACTGTCTCTTTAAAAAAAGAAGCCTCCGCAGAGCGGGGGCTTCGCCTTTTTTAAGCATCGCTGCTTATCAGAATGCAGACGTATCCTGGAACAGACCGACTTTCAGATCGTTTGCGGTGTAGATCAGACGATCGTCAACCAGCACTTCACCATCCGCCAGGCCCATAATCAGACGACGGTTAACAACGCGTTTGAAGTGAATACGGTAAGTGACTTTCTTCGCAGTCGGCAGGACCTGGCCGGTGAATTTTACCTCGCCAACGCCCAGCGCGCGGCCTTTGCCTTCGCCGCCGAGCCAGCCCAGATAGAAACCAACCAGCTGCCACATGGCATCCAGTCCCAGACAGCCAGGCATAACCGGATCGCCGATAAAGTGGCAACCGAAGAACCACAGGTCCGGGTTAATATCGAGTTCTGCTTCAACATAACCTTTATCGTAGTTACCACCCGTCTCAGTCATTTTGATGACGCGGTCCATCATCAGCATATTCGGCGCGGGTAACTGTGGGCCTTTTGCGCCAAACAGTTCACCACGGCCAGAGGCAAGAAGGTCTTCTTTCGTATAGGATTCGCGTTTATCTACCATGTTTTCAGTAAGCCTTATTTTGAGTTCGGGACGCAGGATAGCTAACACGTGTAAGCTGAACAAGTCCGATCAGTTCGAACCTGAACCACCTAACCAGCGTAGCGGCCACGGAAAACGATGACGACTCTCTTGCTGCGTCGCCTGCGCGATCCGTTCCTGGATGGTTTGCCGTAAAGTTTGCCCTTCACCGTCCCAGAGCAGCTGGGTCAGAACAGGCAGCGCTTCCGTGACATCTTCCACCGCCCAGATGAAAAACTGCTCGTCAGCAACGGCCTGCCGGAGTTCTGCTGCCAGACTCAGGTGGCGGATATTTGCCGCGGGAATAATGACCCCTTGCTTACCGGTTAATCCGCGCTGCTGGCAAATGGTGAAAAAGCCTTCGATTTTCTCATTAAGGCCGCCTACCGGCTGCACGCGACCAAACTGATCGACGGAACCGGTAATGGCGATGCTCTGATTAATCGGTACGCCAGCGAGAGCGCTGATTAGCGCACATAGCTCGGCCATCGAGGCGCTGTCGCCGTCGACTTCACTGTAGGATTGTTCGAAGGTCAGCGAAGCCGTGAAGGGGAGCTGCTGTTCGAGTTCCAGCTCGGACATCAGGAACGCCTGCATGATCATCATGCCTTTGGCATGGATGTTGCCGCCCAGTTCCGCCTTACGTTCAACGTCAATGAACTCACCGTCGCCGATGTGTACCACGCAGCTGATGCGAGACGGTTCGCCAAACGGACGCGGATGTCCGGGGAATTCGATGACCGACAAGGCGTTAATCTGGCCGATGCATTCGCCTTCGGTTTCAATCATTATCTGTTCTTGCAGGATTTCGTCCTGAATCCGCTCGGCGAGATAGCCTTCACGCCACTCGCGGCGGGCCAGCATGGTTTGCATCTCTTCCGCGGTGATCTGCCCACCTTCGCAGAACGCCGCCGCTTCGCGTAGCTGGCGGGCTATCCAGAGCGGGCACAGCGGTAATGTCTCCTGATCGCCGGTATAACGCGCGGCTTCCTGAATCAGCAGGGGCCAGGCGTCAGCGGCCACTCCCGGTAGTCCGAGCTGCTGCGCGTTTTTCCCTACCCACTGACACCACAGTTTGAGCGTATCCGCATCGGCAATCTGTATATTCTCTTCGTATTCGCTGTAAATCGCCTGAGCGGAGAGTTCGGGCTCCATCTCCTGGAAATCGGCCAATGAATCACGTTCCCCAACCAGAATCACTTTCAGGCTGAGCGCCATAGAGGGAATCGCGACCGGCAGAGGACGAGACTCGTCAATGGACAGCCAGTCAAAGCGCTGGCGGGTGACCATGCTTTTCAGACGCATCCAGAGCAGCGGCTGAGCGAGTAACGCGCGCAGAGAAATAATCAGTACGCCGCCGTTGGCCCGGTGTACCAGTCCCGGCTGGAGAGTGATTTCGCCGTTAAATTGGCGCACGCAGCCAAAGAGCTGCTCCGCTTCTACCCAGTCGGCAGTTTCAACCGGCGCGGAGCTGGCAAAATTATCGTCGGCATCTTTAGCCGGGGTGAGGGTGACGTTGCCGCCATTGACCTGATAGCGCACACCGTAGAGCGGTGCGGCAGGCTCATGTAAGGTTCGCGTTTCCGTCGCCAGCCACTGCAGGTACTCCGGCTCTTCCGGGGCTTTCACCAGCATGAATGGCGAGATGGTCGGAGTCACCAGAAGTTGCTCCAGACCATAGAATAAACGGGGCTGCAGTTCGCCGGAGAGGCCATCTTCCGCCTGGGCTAAATCGGCTTGTGCAAACAGCGCCTGATAACTTTCCGTATCAGGAGCGAGGTCGTTTCGGGTAAGTTTCGTAATGGTCAAAGTCGCTGTTTTTTAGTCAGATGTAAAACGCGCGATTATACCTTATGCTGCGTCTGAGCACACGGGGGATTGCGTTTGCCGCGATGATTACCGGGCTACCTGCATCACGAATGATGATTTATTCTCAGCACATTGGGAAAAAACTGATATCCTGAAATGAGTTACACGGTCACATTGAGATCGCAATGAAATATCAACAACTGGAAAACCTTGAAAGCGGCTGGAAATGGAAATATCTGGTAAAAAAGCACCGGGAAGGTGAGCTGATTACCCGCTACATTGAAGCCAGCGCAGCGAAAGCCGCGGTCGATGTCTTACTGACGCTCGAAAATGAACCTGTTCTGGTGCATACCTGGATTGAGCAGCATATGAATCCGGAGTTAATGAACCGGATGAAGCAGACAATCCGCGCGCGTCGGAAACGGCACTTCAACGCTGAGCATCTGCACACGCGCAAAAAGTCGATCGATCTGGAGTTTATCGTCTGGCAGAGACTGGCGGGGCTCGCGCAGCGGCGTGGAAAAACCCTGTCTGAAACCATCGTACAGTTGATTGAAGACGCCGAGCATAAAGAGAAGTACGCCAGTAAAATGTCCAGCCTGAAGCACGATCTACAGGTGCTGTTGGGGAAAGAGTAGCTGCAAAGGACAGGGCAGGACGACAGTACCGGGCAGACTGTGTGTTGATACCAGAATTTAGCCCAAAAAAAACCCCGCCAAAGCGGGGTTTTTTATCGGTAGTTAAACTTAAGCCTGCGGCTGAGTTACTACGTCTTTGTAACCTTTAACTTCGATCTCTACGCGACGATCTGGGCCCAGGCAGTCGATCAGTGCAGCGCGAGCTTTCACGTTGTCACAGGTATTGCCGGTAACCGGGTTGGATTCACCCATGCCACGTGCGGAGATTTTGCCAGCCGGGATACCTTTAGACACCAGGTAATCAACAACGGACTGAGCACGTTTCTCAGACAGCTGCTGGTTGTAAGCGTCAGAACCGATACGATCGGTGTAGCCCAGAACCACTGCAGAACCGTCTTTCGGATCCATGTTGCTCAGCTGAGTGTACAGCTGATCCAGTGCCTGCTGACCTTCCGGTTTCAGGGTAGATTTGTTGAAGTTGAACAGAACGTCAGACTTCAGAGTGAAGTGCTTAGTAGTCACTTCCGGAGCCGGTGCCGGTGCCGGAGCAACAACCGGAGCTGCTTCTTCCTGACCGAAACGGTAAGAAACACCCAGGCTCAGCATGCCGTTGTCAGGACGCGCGCCAACGGTACCTGCGTCACCGATGTTGTTAACCCACTGGTATTCCAGACGAGTAGCGATGTCACGAGTAACAGCCCACTCTAAACCACCAGCAAATACCGGGGATACGCCAGTGTCGTGTTCGCTGCGGGAAACGCCGGTAGAACCGTAGTTGCCGTCAGCATCTGCACGCCAGACCATACCACCCAGACGGGTATAGATATCCAGATCGTCAGTGATCGGGTAACCCAGTTTAGCAGTCAGCTGAACGCCCTGAGCTTTGAAAGCGCCGTTGTCTACGCTGCCTTTATATGCAACGCGACCCAGCCAATCGTAACCCATTTCAAAACCCAGGTACGGGTTTACCTGATAACCACCGAACGCACCAGCACCGAGCTGGCTGTTGTGGGTTGGGCCATTGTTGTTCTGGAAACCGTTACCGTAGAAACCGGTATCGTGAAACTGGGACCAGCCCAGTTTACCACCTGCATACCAGGTGTTATCTTTCGGTGCGGCCTGCGCTACGGTAGCGAAGCCAGCCAGTGCCACTGCAATCGCGATAGCTGTCTTTTTCATTTTTTGCGCCTCATTATCATCCAAAATTCGCCATGAAGTTACAAAAGACCTCACGGTTAAATCCTTCACCCGGGGCGTGACTTGTTGTTAACTATGCTGATACATGCAGCGTAAGCCGATCACCCCTGGCGATGTAAAGTCTACAACTTAGTTCGAAACTTACAAGTGTGAACTCCGTCAGGCATATGAAAAAAAAGGGTTGTGTACACAAGATTTAACAAATATGGTTAATTTTTGTTCGCCAAATAAAGCCGCGAAACCGCATCAGACAGGCATTCCGGTACAAATCACCCTGTTCAGAAAATGGTATTGTTGTAAGCAAAAAAAATTCTAGGATTAATCCTAATTTGGCTTAATGGTACAAATTCGAGTGAATTTTTAGCCCGCTGAGTTGTCTCCCAGCCGGGTTCGTATTTCCAACCGGCCGCATGATAAACCCCATTGCATGTCCTTCTTGTGCGGCGATGACCAGACGTTCGTGCTCTTCTGCCGTCAGTTCATCTGTCAGCCAGCCAATCACCACACTGTAATTCCCTGTGCGCAGCGCGCGGATCATCGAATCGACGGTGTTGAAAGGGGAGAGCTGATTAATCTGCATAACCTTCGACAGCGGTAATCCGGAAGACTGAACCCATTCGCGACTCAATTTCTGCTTCGGCGTGAGCCAGAGCTGCCAGCGAGACTGCTGGCCAAGCTGCTGTAATAAAGGTAGCAGGAGTAATTGCGTCATCATAGGTTGATCTTCACGGTAGACAATTTCACTGATCAGCCCGCTGGCCGGTTGTTCGACGACGTCATGTGAAGGGCGACGTACTGAAGCAGAAGTCAGTGATGAACGATTTGCGTAAGCTGAAGTAAACATAGTCTATCCCGCCTGTGGGTTACTGTATGAATATACAGTATATCCAGCAGGGGAAAAGATCAACCTCATTTATCACTTCATTGGTTGAAAATTGTACATGATTTTTGTCGCTTCCGCGTCAGACCTTCCTGGTGGGGAGAGTGGAGAGATCGATACTTCTCGGCAATGGTTATGGCAGAGACCAGATCGTCTGGTCCATCGCTATATTCATATCTCTCAAATTTTTCACCCTGCTCGCCAAACTATTCACTTGTATTTCAGTGCGCGGGGCTTGCGTATTTATTCCTTATATATCGGGTATTCCCGGCAGACAGTTTTCTGAAAGCACCTCGCAAAATGATGATTAAATGTTGAACAGTGTAAAAATCATCTTGCTGCAATATACGAAGTCACTTACTTTCTATATTAACGGATCCGTTCACAAATAATATTCTATTTACATGATTAACAAAGGAATAATCATGAAGAAAATTTCATCTTTACGGTTCCATCAACTCCAGGAATGTTTATCTCCACTCGGCAAAATAAGCTGTCGCCCGCTCTTTGGGGGCTATAGCCTTGCCATAGACGATACCGTTTTTGCCATGGTTGCCGAGGGCGAAATCTATCTTAAAATTTGTGAGCAGAGCGCGGAATATCGCGTTGTGCATGCTACCCCTCTTTTGACGATGCGGAAAAATGGTCGCCCGGTATTACTGAAATATTATCAGGTTGACGAGACTCTCTGGGGGGATAGCAAAACGCTTTTCAATCTATCGGCGTCCTCATTACAAAGTGCACGTAATGAAAAGCACCGACAGCGCGCGTCCGGAAGATTAAAAGATCTCCCGAACATCAGTTTTCACATGGAGCTGCTGTTGATTAACGCGGGCGTGAGCGATGAAAACATGCTTCGTCAGTTTGGTGCAGAGAAAGTCTGGCTGAAATTGCGCGAGTCAAATAAAGCCCTCACCCTGAATGTTCTCTATGCGCTGGAAGGCGCGATTGCCGGCGTGCATTCCGCAGCGCTCCCGACGCAGCGGCGTCAGGAGCTTAAGGTTTGGGCCGACAGCCAGCACAAGAGTATCGATGCTTACTCGGGTTGAACCGCAACCTGTTTTTGCAACCTGCAGATTTCCGGTAACAGCGCCAGCAGCAGACCAATTTGCTGAAGCACCAGCGGCTCTTTGCTGTCAGCCCGGGGCTCAAGATGTTGGATCCGGGTCTGCAGACTATTAAGCGCCTGCTGCACCCGCTGCTCGTCGGCAGGCGTGTGGTGCAGCGCATCATCCACGTAGCAGACGGCATCATCAAGCAGGGCGAGAATTTCCGCCGTCGTGAGTTTTTCCCGGTGCGCGCCGAGTGCGGAAATATAGCTGGTAAAGGTATGGTTCAGGCAAAGTAAACGGAATGCCGTTTCGCGCATGGCTGAGTTTGCCCGCGGTTCCGTCGACAGGTTTGATACCACAGATGCCAGTTCGCCATCCCGGCTATGGGCATCGCGGCGGGCAACGCGATAGGCCAGGCGGTTATCGCGTCCCTGGTGATATTGCTCGAGAATGGCATCGAGGTATCGGCAGTTGGCGTTGATAGCCTGGTCCAGCACCCGCGGCAAATTGCGGAACTTCCAGTCTGGCCAGATAAAGCTCACGGCCGCCCAGGCGATCGCACAGCCAATCAGCGTGTCGAAAATACGCGGTAGCGCGACCTCGAAACCTTCACCTAGCAGGTTAAAACACAGCAGAACCAGCAGGGTGATGAACATTGTCGCGTGGGCATACTGTACGTTGCGAAAAGCAAAAAACAGCACGCCGGTCAGGACAATGAGCAGCAGCTGGCCTTCAACAGATGGCACGAGCAGTAATATCGGCAGGCCTATGGCCACCCCAACCAGGGTACCGATAATCCTCAGCGCGAGCCGATGACGGGTGGCGTTATAGTTCGGCTGGCAGACAAACAGGCTGGTCAGGAGTATCCAGTATCCGTGGTCTAAGCCGGTGAACTGGATAAACGCATAGCCGGTACAGAGGACCAGTGACATCCTGACCGCATGACGGAACAGCGCCGATTCTGGCGACATGTTGCGGCGCAGCCGCAGCCAAATATCGCTGAAACTGTTAAGTCCATCGTCCGCGAGCAGGTTTTCGGTCGCGCTGTTTGCCGGGGCACTGGTTTGCGCCGACTCAATTGTTGCCAGCTGAGCATCGATCGCACGGAGATTGTTAAGCAGAAAGCCCAGCGCTTTCATCTGTTCAGCCGGAGCGCCGCTGGCGTGTACGCGGTCGAGGGCGGCATCAAGGTGCATAAATGCCCGCTCGAAATGGGCATCGTGCTGGTAAGGTTCGCGTAAAAGAATCGCGCGGGATAATTTCTGGCATGCCTGCGCCTGCATCGACAGCATGCGCTGGAAGCGGAACATTACATCGCTATAGCGAAAATGATCGCGTAGCGTTTGGTACTGAATGTGTGATGAACTGGCGCGCTCGTGAATATCCTGAGCAACAAAGTAGTATTGTAACGTGCGGCGGGTGCCGCGCTGGCCACGGTCGCCGCGCAGACGCGTCAGCAGAGAGGCCTTGGTCTGATTGAGCGTCGTCACCAGTTGACCATTGGCAATGGCTAAATCATACAGCGGCGCCTGGCTCTCATCCTCAATATCCGGGTCAAACAGACGGGATTTGAGCTCAAGGTAATGCGCCAGCTGTTCATAGCTGCGCGCAAGATTATCCTGCAGGGGGCGAATCGGGAAAATCAGGTGTCCGCAGAGGGTCAGCAGGTTGTACCAGACCGCACCGGTCAGCAGAAAGCACGGCTGCAGATACCAGCGATCGTAGAGCGTTACGCCCAGCATGGTATAAATGGCGATCAGCAAGGCGCCAAATGCGATAGTGGCATAACGCTGTCCCAGACCGCCGAGCAAAATAAATCCGGTGGTCGATACGGTTAACCCAAGCGCAAACAGCCAGGGCCAGGGGAACAGTAGCTCCACCGAGGCGGAAGCAATAAAAAAACACACCAGCGTGATGGCCAGATTGCGCAACCGGCCGGCCAGACGATCGTCGAGGTCGGTCAATGCCGCGGCCACCACGCCCAGCGTCAGGGGAATGGTCAGTTTGACTTCGCCAAGCCACCATGGAACGGCGGTTGTGCCGCAGAGTGCGATAAAAATCCTGGCGTTATACAGCCAGGCACTGTTCCATGTATAACGGCGTAGCAAGGGGCTAAGCATGGTCGTGTTCCGTCCGGTTACTGAAAGCGACGACGCGCATTTGCTTCACGCGCGGCACGAGCCGTTTCGACGGAAACCACTCTACGTCCCACCGGCCATAATGCAATGGCGGCAATTTTAAAATTAGCAATACCGACCGGGATGCCAATGATGGTCAGGCATTGGGCGATACCGCTGAAAATATGCATCAGGCACAGCCACCAGCCAAAAAAGATAAACCACAAAATATTCAGAATCGTACCACCGGCATTCAGCAGGCTATTTTTGCCTTGCGGTTCAAGTTCATCGACATGAATGGCTTCATTCCCGTAAGGCAGCAGGGAGAGTCGGGTAATTTCCCAGCATGAGCGGGTTAATGGCAAGGTGAAGATCAGGATGATGCTGACCAGGGTTGCCAGCAGCCAGCCCAGCGTGGTGGCGAAACCGCCAAGGATAAAGTTCAAAATATTCAGAATGGTACGCATAAACCCTCAGTTCAGTCCTGGAGATAATAAGACCTGACCATTGTAACGTTTTTTACGCTGGAGCACCTGGTCGCTGGCGGTTAAACTTAAAAACATCCAACCTGATTGAAATTCGGCATGATATGGAACTTAAAGCGACAACATTGGGCAAACGTATGGCACAGCATCCCTACGACCGGGTGCAACTGCTTAACGCGGGAGTAAAAGTCTCGGGTGATAACCATGAGTATCTTATCCCTTTCAATCAGTTATTGTCAGTTCAATGTAAGCGCGGCCTGGTCTGGGGAGAACTGGAGTTCGTTTTACCGGACAGCAAAGTCGTGCGTTTACACGGCACCGAGTGGAATGAAACGCAGCGTTTTTATCATCATCTGAATACCCTCTGGCAGCAGTGGAGCGCGGAAATGAGCGGTATTGCCGCCGGTGTTCTCCAGCAGCAGCTGGAGGAGGTTGCCCGCGCCAGCGCCGAAGGCAAGTGGCTAACCCGTCAGCAGGTTACTGATATTCAGGTGAAGATTCGTCGTGCGTTGACCGGTCTGCCGATGCCGACCAGCCGTCTTGACGCTTTCGAGAACTGTCGTGAGCTGTGGCGGCAGTGCCAAAGCTGGCTGGCTGATACCGAAGAGGCCCGGCTGGCTCATAATCAGGCTTTTACCGAATCGATGCTCGAGCAGTATCACGGATTTTTTGCCAGCGTCGAAACTTCTCCGCTGAATCCCGCGCAGGCGCGGGCGGTGGTCAACGGCGAGCGCGCTTTGTTGGTGCTTGCCGGGGCCGGAAGCGGCAAAACCTCCGTGCTGGTGGCGCGAGCCGGGTGGTTATTAACGCGGGGAGAAGCCGCCGCCGATCAGATTCTGCTGCTGGCATTTGGCCGCCAGGCGGCGCAGGAAATGGATGAGCGTATTCGTGAACGTCTGGGTTCAGAAGAGATCGCGGCTCGTACCTTTCACTCTCTGGCATTACATATTATTCAGCAGGGCAGCAAAAAAGTGCCGACCATCAGCAAGCTGGAGAGCGACAGCACGGCCCGCCAGACCTTGCTGCTGAAAAACTGGCGCCAGCAGTGCCAGGAGAAAAAAGCGCAGGCCAAGGGGTGGCGGCAGTGGCTGGAGGAAGAGATGGGCTGGCAGGTGCCGGACGGCGAATTCTGGCAGGATAAAAAAATCCAGCGGCGAATGGCCAGTCGCCTCGATCGCTGGGTTAGCCTGATGCGCATGCACGGGGGATCGCAGGCGGAGATGATCGCCGGCGCGCCGGAAGAGGTGCGCGACCTGTTCGGCAAGCGCGTTAAGCTGATGGCGCCGCTGTTAAAAGCGTGGAAAACGGCGCTGAAAGACGAAGGCGCGGTCGATTTTTCCGGGCTGATACATCAGGCGATTAATATTCTGGATAAAGGGCGCTTCGTCAGCCCGTGGAAACATATTCTGGTCGACGAGTTTCAGGATATCTCGCCGCAGCGCGCCGCCTTGCTTGCTGCGCTGCGTCGGCAGAACACGCAGGCGACGTTATTTGCCGTTGGCGATGACTGGCAGGCTATCTATCGCTTCAGCGGGGCTCAACTCTCTTTGACCACCGCATTCAATCACTATTTTGGCGAAGGCGATTGCTGTGCGCTGGATACCACCTACCGGTTTAACGGGCGTATTGGGGAGGTGGCGAACGGTTTTATACAACAAAACCCGCATCAGTTGAGTAAACCATTGAACAGCCTGACGACCGGAGACAAGAAAGCCGTGACGCTGCTGGCGGACGATAAGCTCGACGATCTCCTCGATAAACTCAGCGGCTATGCGAAACCGGACCAGCGGATTTTATTGCTGGCGCGCTATCATCATTTGAAACCCGAGGCGCTGGAAAAAGCGGCGACGCGCTGGCCGCATCTGCAGCTCGATTTTATGACCATTCATGCCAGTAAAGGCCAGCAGGCGGATTATGTCATTGTGTTGGGGCTGCAGGAGGGGGACGATGCGTTTCCGGCCCCGGCGCGCGAATCCATTATGGAGCAGGCGCTACTGCCGCAGCCGGAGGATTTTCCGGATGCGGAAGAGCGGCGCTTGCTCTATGTCGCTATTACGCGTGCGCGGCTTCGCGTCTGGCTGTTGTTCAACAAAGCGCGGCCTTCGCCGTTTGTCGAAATGTTAGAAGATCTGGATGTGCCGGTGGCGAGAAAACCGTAAGTGCCGGCGGGCGGGCCGCCGGCCGGGATTACTTCAGACGATCGGCGAGGTAACGTTGATAATCCGGGATCAGAATATCGAGAGGTTCGGCGAAATTCGGCGACAGAATAATAAAGTCGGCTGTTGAGGCATTGGTGGCTACAGGGATGTTCCACACCGTAGCCAGGCGCAGCAGTGCCTTGACGTCCGGGTCGTGCGGCACGGCGTTGAGCGGATCCCAGAAGAAAATCAGCACATCGATTTTACCTTCCGAGATCAGCGCGCCGACCTGCTGATCGCCACCCATCGGTCCGCTCAGCATCGCGTTAACCTCCAGCCCGGTTGCGCGGGAGATAAGGTTACCGGTGGTGCCGGTTGCATAGAGTTCGTGCTGGGCCAGCAGCGGCTGGTGGCGCGCAACCCATTTCATCAGCATATCTTTACAGTGATCGTGAGCAACCAGCGCGATATGTTTGCGTGCGGGTAACGTACGTGTCGTCAGTTCCATATTTTCATTCCACATTTTGACCTGCAGACAGATTACTGGAAGTGACTGCTGCTGCAAGTGTCCGGGTGAAAATTTTTGACGCATCCGTAAGTTAGGATGAATGGCTCGTTCAGTCGGATTAGCATACACTTGGGCTAAAGAGTGGAGGATAAAATGAAAGAGAACGATATCGCAGGCATTCTCACCTCAACCCAGACGATTGCGCTGGTGGGGGCGAGTGACAAACCGGATCGCCCAAGTTATCGGGTGATGAAATACCTTCTTGAACAGGGCTATCACGTTATCCCTGTTTCGCCGAAAGTTGCTGGTACCACGCTGATGGGGCAGAAAGGTTACGCCACCCTTGGCGATGTACCGGAAAAAGTGGATATGGTCGATGTCTTCCGCAACTCCGATGCGGCGCTGGCCGTTGCTCAGGAGGCCATCGCAATTGGTGCGAAAACGCTGTGGCTGCAGCTGGGAGTGATTAACGAACAGGCGGCGGTACTGGCGCGCGAGGCTGGGCTGAATGTGGTGATGGATCGCTGCCCGGCGATTGAAATACCGCGCTTAGGGCTGGCGAAGTAAATAAAAAACCCCGCAATAGCGGGGTTTTTTTACATCAGTTACGTAGCCGCGGGGCCTGCAGCTGTCGGCGAATCGTTCTGGCCAGCTCGTCCATCGACGGCTGTTCCGGATGTTCATCGCTGGCTTCACCGCTCAGCTGCGCTTCCGCAAGATAAGTGTGGATCGGCTGGCCGTCCTCATCTTCCATGACCACATGATACCAGGGCGAGGCGCGCAGTTCGTCATTGGCTGCAATTTCATCCTCTTCCGGCTCGGCGAGCGAGTATACCGGATCGATATCAACAACCACGCCGAGGTAGCCTAATAGCGTATGGCGAACCTGCTGGCCGATACCGAATTTGCTGGCAATCATAGGCACCTCCTGGGAAACGTTATTACCTGCTATATGCGGGCAATGTTCCGCTTTTCAAGTTACATGATGCGACAGGCAAACCCTTTCAGATACAGCCCTTCCGGGTAGGTTGCAATCACCGGGTGATCGGCAGCCTGACGGAACTGTTCTATAAATTGTACATCACGTCCGGCATCAATTGCGGCATCGGCAATGATTTTCTGAAATAAATCGGTCGCCATCAGACCCGAGCAGGAGAAGGTCAGCAGGATGCCGCCGGGATTCAAGAGCTGAATCGCCAACATATTGATATCTTTATAACCACGGCAGGCGCCCATCAGCTGGTTTTTATTCTCGACGAACTTCGGCGGATCCATGACGATAACGTCAAACGTCTCCCCCTGATCGCGATATTTACGCAGCAGTTTAAAGACGTCGTCGCGAACAAATTCCGCTCTGGAAAGATCCAGCTTGTTCAGCTCTACGTTTTGTTTCGCAACGTCCAGCGCCTCCTGGGAGGTATCGACGCTAATAACCTGGCGGCAGCCGCCCATCAGGGCGGAAACAGCGAAACCACCGGTATAGGAGAAACAGTTAAGAACGCGCTTGTCGGCGACATAGCGGCGGGTCGCCAGACGGCTATCGCGCTGGTCGAGGTAGTAACCGGTTTTGTGGCCGCCCTGAATGTCGACCAGCAGCTGCATACCGTGCTCGATAATCGGCAGCAGGGCCGGCGGCAGTTCGCCGACAACCGGACCTTGCGCCAGCTCCAGCCCCTCTTTTTTACGCACCGCGACGTCGCTGCGATCGTAGATAGAGCAGTTCGGGAACAGCGTTTGCAACGCGCTGACGATGGCGGCACGCTGGTATTCAGCACCGGCGCTCAGCAGCTGCAGGACGAAGAAGTGACCAAAGCGATCGATGGTCACGCCCGGCAGACCGTCGGATTCACCGGCGATCAGACGATAGCTGTCAAGGCCATCGCGAGCCGCCAGCCATTCGCGCCAGGTCTGCGCCTGCTGCAGGCGACGCTCGAAAAAGGCGTTATCGATAGCTTCATTGCGATCGAAGCTCCAGACGCGAGCGCGGATCTGCGAAGAGGGCGAATACGCGCCGCGGGCCAGCCATTTCCCTTGCGAATCAACGATATCGATGGTCTCACCGGAGCGAGCTTTACCTTCCATCCGGGCGACGGCGCCGGAGAAAATCCACGGATGGCGACGCAGCAGGGATTTCTCGCGTCCTTTGGTTAACACTAAGCGGGGGAAAATGGAATCTGTCATGGAGCTACCTTTAAGCAACGGGAATGTCGGCACCGAAAAATGGCGCGTAGGTTAGCACAAGTGACCGGCGCAAGCATCATTCCACCCGCGCCGACAGGTGAGCGTTTCGGCACAAAACGCAGGCGCTTTGGCACAATAAAAACCTTCCCGCGATCTTACAGTGATTCCTCACCCAACGGAGGAAAATACGATGAAAACAGGATCCCGGTTAGCGGCAATCTTAATTGCGGTTATCAGTACCAGCGCGGCAGCGGCGCCATTTCGCGTCACCAGCAGCGACATGCGCGAAGGGGATAGCCTGGCGGCATCCCAACAGTTTAATGGTTTTGGCTGTCGCGGGGGGAATATCTCGCCCCAGCTGGTCTGGGAACATGCGCCGACGGGCACCCGCAGTTTTGCGGTGACCGCCTACGACCCGGATGCCCCCAGCGGAAGCGGGTGGTGGCACTGGACGGTTGTGAACATACCGTCGACGGTTTCCAGCCTGGCGACTGGTGCCGGAGATAAAAACAACGCTAAACTGCCTGCAGGTGCCGTGCAGGGGCGAAATGACTTCGGCTATGCGGGCTTTGGCGGAGCGTGTCCTCCGCCCGGGGATAAGCCTCATCATTACCACTTTACGGTATGGGCGCTGAATACGCCGACTTTACCGATTGATGCACAGGCCAGCGGCGCGTTGGTGGGCTTTATGCTGCGCAGCCATGCTATCGCCAGCGCCCGGCTGACGGCCATGTCAGGACGCTAAACGACAGACAGAGAGCTCAAATGCGGAATATTCACTTTCAGCATAACGCGTTATCGGCGGCAGAAATCACCTCCCGGCGATTATATAAACTGCACCGCGTCAGGCTTTTTTCGCCTGCGCTGTGTCGGGTCAATCGTGGAAGTAAAATCATCGTGCAGGGGGCCAGTCAGATGCAGGTCACCCCGCAGCAGCTGATTATTTTGCCCGCCGACCTTGAGCTTGAGGTCATTAATCAGCCGGACAATGGGCTATTTTGTTCCGACCTGCTCTCGTTGACCGCAGACCTGCTCGCGGATTTTAAAGCACGTTACATGAGCGAGTCGCCGCCCGGCCGGCTGACATCACTATGCGCGCCGATGACCCCGGAGCTGTCGTTTATGTGGCAGAACGTGTTGCAAGCGGTGAGAGGGGGACTCTCGACGGAGCTGCAGCATCATCAGGCGATGGGGCTGCTGCTGGCATTGCAGCAGGCGGGATATGCCGGACCGCTATTAAACGAAAGACAGCAGGATCTGACCGGCCAGGTACGGCAAATTATCATGCTGTCGCCGGCGGAAGCGTGGAGCGTTCCTCGGGTGGCCAGGATGTTGTTTCTGGGGGAGTCGACTCTGCGCCGCCGTTTACAGCAGGAATCGCAAAGTTTTCGCCTGATCGTTGAAGAGGTTCGTATGGCGTACGCCTTAGGCCAGCTGCAGTCAACGTCGCTGCCTATAGGTGAGATCGCACTCAACAGCGGCTATCAGTCCGGGTCACGCTTTACCGCGCGTTTTCGTCAACACTATGGCCTGTTGCCGAAGCATGTGCGCTGACGAGAATTTGCTATTCTGTGCATCAGGGCAGGCCAAAAAAGGAGTGTAACGATGGCGACAATCTGCACAATGGCATGGGTATATGGCTCGGTTCAGGGCGTGGGGTTTCGCTACTCGACGCAGCGGGAGGCGCTACGCCTTGGGCTGACGGGCTATGCACGTAATCTTGATGATGGCAGCGTGGAGGTGCTGGCCTGCGGGGAAGAAGACCAGGTTGCGGCACTTATCGCCTGGCTAAACGCCGGCGGGCCGCGCAGTGCGCGGGTTGACAGGGTCAATACTGAGCCTCATCAACCCACCAGAGAGTGGCAAAAATTTGCCATCCTCTATTAGATGCATTTCACCGGTTTAGGCAGGCCGGCAATTTTGGTGGCCTGTTTAGCCGGTCCTTTCGGGAACAGGCGATAGAGATAGCGGCTGTTGCCTTTCTCTTCGCCAAACTTATTCGCCATCGCCTTTACTAACATGCGAATGGCGGGCGATGTGTTGAATTCCAGATAAAATTCGCGCACAAAACGCACCACTTCCCAGTGTTCAACGGAAAGCGTAATGCCCTCCTGCCCGGCGATAACTTCCGCCATGGCTTCGTTCCACTGTGTCGTCTCTTTCAGATAGCCTTCGCTATCGGTCTCAATTTCGTTGCCTTCAAAGATAAACATAATTCTTCACATACCGTTCAGACTGGCCGCAGTGTAGCAAAAAATAAGGCCCCGCATAAGCGGGGCCTGAGCACAGCGTCGGCAGAGGTTAGTCCCGGCTTGCGAAGCCAAGGATGCTCAGCAGGCTGACGAAGATGTTGTACAGCGACACGTACAGGCTGACGGTAGCGCGGATATAGTTGGTCTCACCGCCGCGGATGATATTGCTGGTTTCAAACAGGATTGCGCCTGAAGAAATCAGGATAAACACCGCGCTGATGGCCAAGTGCAGAGCCGGCAGCTGCAGGAAGATGTTAGCAACCATACCGATCAGCACCACCACTACGCCTGCCATCAGCATTCCGCCGAGGAAGGACATGTCTTTACGAGTGGTCAACACATAGGCCGAGCAGCAGAAGAACACCAGAGCGGTACCGCCCAGCGCCAGACCAATCAGGTCACCCATGCCCGCAGACAGATAGGCGTTGAGCATTGGCCCAAGGATATAACCCAGGAAGCCGGTGAAAGCGAAGGCCGCCAGAATACCTGTCGGCTTATTGGCCAGTTTATAGGTCAGGAACATCAGACCATACATACCCACCAGCGTCAGAATCAGCCCTGGAGAAGGCAGCATCAGCACCGTGCTGGCCGTTGCCGTAATGGCGGAAAATGCCAGCGTCAGACTGAGGAGGAAATAGGTGTTCCGCAGAACTTTATGCGTACTGAGCAGCGATGAACGGTCACGCGACGACGTAATAATACGATCCATGAGTCACTCTCTTATGACAGATGTAATTAATAATGAAGCATAAAAAAACCACGACGGAAGCCATAGTGCTTTTACCCATCTTTACTTAGACCCCCGAGGCAATCACGCAGCATATTATGCTAATAAATAATGGAAAGGTGGTGAGTTTGTGTGTTTGGCTTCAGGAACCAGATCGGAATCTGATAGGTTACTGAAAAATATTGCGTTATTGCCGTTCTGTGGCTAAGTGTGGAGAGGGTACAAACGAAGCGTAATAAAGGCAAGGGATATGAAATCACAAAAATACAATCACATCACGCAAGCAGTGCTGGCTCTCGGTTTACTCTGCACGACGGCCACGGTATTTGCCGCTCAGGTTCCCCCCGGGACGGTGCTGGCAGAGAAGCAGGAACTGGTAAGAAATAACGGCAGCGAGCCGGCATCACTGGATCCGCATAAGGTCGAGAGTGACGTTGAGTTTAATATTATCAGCGATCTTTTCGAGGGGCTGGTCAGCGTCTCACCGGCTGGTGAAATACAGCCGCGGCTGGCGGAAAAGTGGGAAAATAAAGAGAACACCGTCTGGACCTTCCATTTACGTCCGGGCATTACTTGGTCGGACGGGACCGCCATTACCGCTCAGGATATTGTCTGGAGCTGGCAGCGACTGGTCTCTCCTCTGACGGCATCACCTTATTCCAGCTACCCGGGCAATATGCATATTGTGAACGCGAAGGAGATTGCCGAAGGGAAAAAAGCGCCGGAGACGCTGGGGGTGAAGGCGGTGGATGATGCGACGCTGGAAGTTACATTAACCCAGCCGAACGCGGCGTTTTTAGCGATGCTGGCGCACCCTTCGCTGGTTCCGATTGATAAAGTGCTGGTAAACCGCTTTGGCGAACAGTGGACCAAACCGGAGCATATCGTGACCAGCGGTCCGTATAAGCTGTCTGCGTGGGTCGTTAACGAGCGCATCGTGGCCGAACGTAACCCGCGTTATTGGGACAATGAGCATACGGTAATCAATAAAGTGACCTGGCTGCCGATTCATTCAGAAGCGGCGGACGTTAACCGTTATAAAGCGGGTGAAATCGATATTGTTTATACGGTACCGATTAACCAGTTCGCGCAGCTTAAAAAGACCATGGGCGATCAGCTGAATGTGTCGCCGCAGCTGGCGACCTATTATTACGAGTTCAACACCACCAGGCCGCCATTTAACGATCCGCGTGTCCGGCTGGCGCTGAACATGGCGCTGGATAAAGACATCATTGCGGAAAAAGTACTGGGGCAGGGACAACGCCCGGCCTGGCTGATTAGCCAGCCTGATATCGGCGGCGTAAAACTGCAAAATCCGGAATACGCCAGCTGGCCGCGCGAGAAACGCATTGCCGAAGCCAAAAAACTGCTGAGCGAAGCGGGATACTCAGATAGTCACCCGCTGGTGTTTAATCTGCTGTACAACACATCGGAATCACACCAGCGCGTGGCGATTGCCGCCAGTTCGATGTGGAAGAAAAATCTCGGCGTGGAGGCGAAGCTGCAAAACCAGGAGTGGAAGACGATGCTCGACACCATGCACACGCACAATTTTGATGCGGTGCGCTATGCGTGGATTGCCGATTATGACGATGCCGCCACTTTCCTGAATAACTTCCGCACCGGCGACAGTGAGAATACCAGCCAGTACAGCAATCCTGCCTATGATGAAGCCTTAAAGAACGCCGCCAAAGCGTCAGATGGGGTGACGCGCGGTAAGTACTACCAGCAGGCAGAGGATCTGCTGGCGAAAGATGTGCCGGCGGTTCCGGTTTATCACTATGTTCGTACCCACCTGGTAAAACCGTGGGTGGGGGGATTTACGCCGGATAAGCTGGGATACTACTTCACCAAAGATATGTACATCAAAAAGCACTAACGCTCAGGGGTAAGATTTTGTGCTGAAAAAACGGTCAATCTGTTGTTGATTCAACCGATTAACAGCATTTTGGTTATTTTTGAAGCAAGTGAACGGTTGCTGGCTTTACACGACGCAAGTAGCTGTTTATAGTGCGCCTCATTACGGAAGTGTGGCCGAGTGGTTGAAGGCACCGGTCTTGAAAACCGGCGACCCGAAAGGGTTCTAGAGTTCGAATCTCTACGCTTCCGCCAAATATAAACCCCAAGCTATTTAATAGCTTGGGGTTTTTCGTTTTATACAGTTTCTGTTGTGCCATTTCACTTTACCCTGGAGTGTTCCAGGCTAGCTTGTATTGGATGAAGAATGAGTTTTTAGCTACGTGTGAAGCATCTTCGGGCAGGCTCCGGCGATGATTATGTCTATCCTTTCAACGAACCCTGATTAACTGAAGTTATTATGCGGGATCATGTAATCCTCAGCATTTTCAGGTGACCCTGGCCCAAATTCAGTACAGTGCTAAATCAGAGATCTTCGTCTTGCCGGAGACTTCGGATGAATTCAGCCGGAGTTATGTCATTTAGTGACGAATGCGTCCTCTCATGATTATATTCCCTGCGCCACTTGTCGAGTTTGTCCTGCGCATCTTTCAGCGACAGGTACCAGTGAATGTTCAGGCATTCATCCCGCAGACTACCGTTAAACGACTCAATAAACGGGTTATCTCTCGGCTTTCTGGGGAGGGAGAAGTCCATCGTGATACCATGCTCATACGCCCATTTATCCAGACTTTTCGAGATAAACTCGCTGCCGTTATCCGTCTGGATACGTACCGGCAGGCGCTTGTCCAGCACCCGTAATGCTTCCATTATGCTGACCACATCCACACGACCTGCGGGCAACCATTAGCGCGTTGTTTCATATTGTCGTGATCCCCCCCACCGTCAGTACTGCCGAGGAAGGGTTTACCAGGTGCCAGTTCACAACTGAGTCGGTTTTTAGGGAATTAAACCCCCTTTATGGAATCACAGAGAAGAAGGTGGTGACGGCCATTGAAAAACAACTTAAGGAGGGGCTTTCCCGTAGCGATGCTCGACTAATTTCGTGGCTGAATGCACATAACTGATATTTTGGCGCTGTTGTTGTATGAAAGATGAGAAGCCCACTGGGCTCAGTAGAGACTGGGAGCGTAACAAGCCGTCATTCTGGTAAAGCCAGGCGCTTCTTAGTACCAGCGCGGTGAATTTATTAATAAGGATCTGACTTTATGTTCAAAACCCACTTCGCCGTTGACGGAATTCCTTGCACTCTCTGGGGAGAGCAATCGGGGGGGAAAGTAGTCTTCGCTGTGCATGGTAATTATTCTCACAAAGAAGATGTATGCATTGAGATTCTTGCTGAAGAGGCCATAAAAAAAGGCTATCAGGTATTGAGTTTCGATCTTCCCGCGCATGGTGATCGTATCCACGATGAAAAAGAGTGCCATATCATTCAGGCGGTGAGTGACATTCAGTGCATTGATGCTTATGTGCAGGAACGGTTCAGTAAAATCGCGCTCTTTGCCTGTAGTATGGGTGCAAGTTTTAGCATGATAGCCCTCCAGTCTGGCAATTTCAGCCAAGGCTTGTTTCTTTCACCGGTGGTCGATCTACTGGATCTGACCAGGAAAATGATGGCCAGCGCTGGTATAGATGAAGAGCAGTTGGCCCGGGAAAAGGTGATTGCTGTTACCGGTGGGCTGAGTTTTCGTGCTGATTATTTTGATTATCTCAGACAGCATTCGCCCGCTATATGGGAAGGAGAACTGTGTGTCCTCATTGGTAGTGAGGATAGCATGGCCGATTATGCCGCGGTACGGATGTTTTCCCGTCAGCAAGGTGGAATTCTGGAAGTGGTTGAGGGGGCAGAACACTACTTTCATAAACCTGATGAGTTACAGAGATTTCGCCTGTGGATTCGCAGCTCACTGCTCTCAACCTGACTTTTTCACATGGGTTTAGTCCTGACGAGGGGCTCCTCGCCAGAAAGTCAGGTTTATAAACGGTGCTTCGGTAAATCCCTGCGCGGCGGCGGCAATTACGATCGTACCGTTCATTGCGTAGAAGTGTAAAGGTCGAATCCCTCGCGTATGTAACCTATATGCTCCACAACCTGGATATATCCAAACTTACCCCCCTGAACATGGATTAGTACAAACTGGATTACGTGTCCGCTTCTTTTCTTGTTATGGCGGCTGTACCCATATACCCGACATCAGGTATATGGGTAAGCACAATGATAGTGAAAATGAAAAGTTAAAATGATTAACGATATATTTTAGCGTCTGCACCAGCTGTACCAGTTTTTACAATTCTCTGATGACGATCTCCTCAAGTTGTTCAATGCTTATTTTTCTAATTTGCTCACATGAAAGAGATGGTCTGACAAGCCGGAGATGCATTTTTTCGTTAACAATTATTATCAAAGGTTTATCACTACTACTGCTAATAATATCCAGAATTGAACATATTTTCCACATTGTCATTATACCTGTAGTTGATAAAACTAGTTTTTCATTTATATCATACAGCCCTAAGTAAAGTGATAGCCTATATCATCTCCGGGATAAGGAGAGGGATGTGTCCTGATATAATATCTACCAGCAACATGATTTAGTATTATTCTATCCTTCTTTTGCCACTTATTATTGCTTTGATTTAAAGTAAACAAAGTTGAACCATTAACTAAATGGCTTAATACCCATTGTCTGTTTCTGCAAATCACTGGTTTAATAACGTCATCGAGCTCGTGATGAACATAAAACTCCACCAGGAGAAAATGGCTGTCATTATATCTTGCACCAGCAATTAGGAATTTGGCCCATCGATAGCCGTACATGATATACCTCTTGTTACTTATTGTTTAATCATTAAGTTAAAATTCACGTATTATCTATTTTGAGTGACGGGGAGTACTTTTTAAAATATATAAGCAGGCAAAGGTTGTTGCAATGGGGAATTTATCAATCAATAATTATAAACATATATCGTATAATAAATTAATTATCATTCTTTTATAATTATTATTTTAACTTTAAAGATTTTTTTGTGCAAAATTTAAAATTTTTTTAAAAGAATTTAATTAGTGTAAAATATTATTGATTAATACGCGATATGCTTTTTTGTTATTAGTTATATCCAATCGATTCAAATACATTGAGATTTGTATCATTTTGTGCAAATAATTTGAGGCGGCACACATAATCAAATTAAAGAAAACATCGTGATAACATTTGTTATCTTTTTGTTGATACTATTGGTTTGCTGCTAAAGAATACTTTGGTGATGCATGCACCATTAGCAGGGAGGAGCGGGTGTCTAAGAGCGAACATCAAGGCACCACTGATGAGCCATAAGCCCATTTAAAGCTGGCACAATCTGTTTACACTACTTCACTTTTTCCGGGATGCAGCAGGGCTTAATACCTCCTCGCCCTGTACCAGCATACCCCGCTATTCTCAGGATGCAGATGACTTATGAAGTACTTAATTGAAAGCAAAGTGTTTTATAACGCTGAGTCTGGTGAACTTATTTATATTGATATCGGTGTAACGGAAAAACACCAGTTAACCAAAACGGCCAACCATATTCTGGCTGTACTGATGGCGTCGCATGGGAAGGTTGTTTCGCGACAAAGCCTATTAGAGCAAGTCTGGGAATCAAGGGGGCACGAGGCGTCAAATTCATCTTTAAACCAATACATTAGCATTCTCAGGAAAAAGTTATCATCCCTGACAAGAAAAGATAATATTATATTGACAAGCCCTGGTGTTGGTTTTTATCTCTCGGAAGATATTAAGATTAAACGGTATGATAGTTCGTGTAAAGAAGGAACACCGGCAGGGAAATTACGTCAGCAACGATTTCGTTATCTAAAACACGGGGGCATTGTGGCCTTGATAGCTGGTTTGGTTATTATTTTCAATGCCAGGTATGAAGTGGTTGCGACATCGATTCTGGCCAAGGGATCAAATAGTTTGGAACAAATCGGTAAGTGTAAAATAACATCTTATGTTCAGATTCCTGAAATTATGCAGGAAAAAATACTTAATGTTGTATTTATGCACCATCCTGACTTACTTGAACATTGCCAAAGCAGTCCGGCCAGGTTGATAATATATGCTCAAAGAAACTTTTTGCAGGGTAAATCTGGTGGTATATTTTCATCTTTTTGCCCAATAGATAGTAGAAGTAGAAAAACCATTTATTGTGATAACGTATATGTAAGTCAATGGAGGCAGCATGACTAACAACATGCTCTACCGTTCTTTCGGTTTATTAGGTTGTGCCATCATTGCTTTGGTTATTTACTTGCTGTGTTTGCTAAGTAAGAAAAATAAAATAAAAACATGTGAGGCTAATGTTTACTATACTATATCGTCTTTGAATGATTCATATACCTTTGATGGTCATGTTCTGTTTGATATGAATAAAAACAGTGGCTATGTTTCCTTATCAGGGAAAATAGTCGATGGCGATGAGACTTACTATCTGTCGCAGGATATCAACTTTGATTACGTGGCGATAGGTGAGAGTCGATATAAATTATCACCTGGTGGGCAAAGCAAGAATAGATATGGAGATGTTCCTGATGAACTTGTAATACCTATTTATGATATCATGGGATTATCCGGGAAATCACCCATCTTTATCTTTGCTAAAAATCGGGATTATATAGTCTGGGGAACGCTTAATGCGCCGGTTATGACCTGCGTTTTTACTTTGGACCGCTGAGTGGCAGATATCTATCGAGGCCAGAATCGCAAATAAAGCCCGACGACTTACGCCGCCGGGAACGACATGACTTCGCTGCGCCCTCAAGGATAAGTAGCACTGTTGCAAATAGTCGACGGTGATAAACTTTGTCCCATTTTCACCAGAGGCGCTCCCCATGACCGTATTTAAAGGCCGGCATTTTCAGCGAGAGATCATTCTATGGCAGTACGCTGGCACTGCAAATATGGCATCAGCTATCGTGAGCTGCAGGAGATGCTGGCCGAACGCGGCGTGAATGTCGACCACACCATCCTTTATCGCTGGGTTCAGCGTTATGTACCCGAAATGGAAAAACGGCTGCGCTGGTACTGGCGAACCCCTTCCGGCTTCTGCTCATGGCATCTTGATGAAACGTAGATCAAAGTTAATGGCCGATGGGCTTACCTGTCCCGTGCCGTTGACAACAGAGGGTGTACCATAGATTTTTATCTCTTCCCCGCATCGTTACAGCAAAGCGGCATATTGTTTTCTCGGGAAGATTTTAAATAACGTGAAAGGCTGGCAAATCCCCACCTCATCAACGCGGATAAAGCTCCGACATACGGCCGTGCGTTCGCGCTGTTCAAACGCGAATGCCGGTGTCCGCCTGACGTTAAACACCGTCAGATTAAATACCGGAAAAACGTCATTGAATGCGACCATGGCAAGCTGAAAAGGATAATCGGTGCCACGCCGGGATTTAAATCGATGAAGACAGCCTGCCTCACAATCAAAGGGAGTGAAGTGATGCGTGAGCTCCAAAAAGGTCCGGCCGAAGCATTTTATTTTGGGCCATTCTCTGGGCGAGATGCGTCTGATGAGAAAAGTCTTTGAAATGTAAGTCCTTTCAATAATACTAAAGGTTACCTCATCACGAACTTTGCAACAGTGCCCTCTGGAATAATATCGCGAAATCTAACAGCCCACTAAAAAAAGAGAACAATAGTTCTATAAAATACCTGAACACGTACATGGGCTTTACAGGAGAAAGATTATGTACACCAGTGTCCAGGGAATCGATCTACGGCTGCTGCATATTTTTGTCACGATTGCACAATGCAAAGGCTTTTCAGCAGCCCAGGCTCATCTTAATATGAGCCAGTCAGCAATTAGCGCAAGTATGGCCGCACTTGAAACACGTCTGGGTTATCGTCTGTGTGAACGAGGACGAAGGGGTTTTCATCTCACCGAGGAAGGCAAACGCATTCTAGAGTCTGCTCAGGATTTATTTTCATCACTTGAGCATTTCGTCAGCCGGGTCAGGGGACTTTCCGGGCGCTTATTTGGGCAATTATCAATAGGTTTGCTGGACAGTACACTAACATTGAAGGATGCCTACATTTATCAGGCAATATCACGTTTTTATAGTCGAAATCAGGATGTAAACATACAGCTTTACATAAAGTCGCCCACAGAACTTGAGCAAGCAATATTGGATGGTCAGATAGATGCCGCTATTTCATACACGGGTCACCGGGTCACAAACCTGCAATACGTTAAACTATTTTCTGAAAAAATATCAATTTATTGTGGAAGAGGGCATCCTTTATTTACGAAAACAGATGTAATGGTTGGCGATATCAGACAGGCAAAATGGGTTAAACGAGGTTACCTGATGCCTCAGCATCTCGTACCACTGGTTCCAGACGATGATAAAATGACTGCCATTGCTCACCAAATGGAGGGCGTGGCATTGATGATCCTGGCTGGAACACATTTGGGATACCTGCCACAGCACTATGCGAAGACATGGACTGACAGGGGGGAAATGCGCATACTTAATGCCAAAACGCTTAGCTACGAGGCCCCGCACTATCTTATTTTTCATCGCACAAAGCCACACAATGAAGCTCTTGAAGCTTTTATTTCTGATGTTCTAAATGAACACTTGCTAAATAAAAGATAATATTTTTCTTGTTTAAATAAATTATTTAATTTTTATGCGGCAATTTCTCCCTTCATCAGGTTTAATTTACATTTCAGTCTTCTGCCTTATCCCTCATGTTATCATAGCAGCACTATATGTAAACAATCAGTTTAATGAGTACATAGGTGGCTATACATAAGTAATAATCAATGTTTAGTTGCTGGAATATTTATTTACCCCATAGTTTTTATCTTCTACGCTCAATCCAATGCGAGATGACTTGACGTTTGATAACTGGATTACCGTTACGTTCACGTAAGGAGATGCAGAAAATGAGAGATAAATTCCGGGGCACACATTATCTGGCAATGAAAGATTTTACAGCGGAGGAGATCAGATATCTGGTAGACCTCGCAGCGGATCTTAAGCGGAAATGGACAATGCGCGAGCCACATGAATACTTGCGTGGGAAAACCTATGGAATGATTTTTGAAAAAAAATCTACCCGTACCCGCAACTCGTTTCATGCTGCGGCAACTGCATTAGGCGCTCAGTCTGTGTATCTACGCCCTGATGAAATGCAATTAAGCCGAGGAGAACCCATTAAAGATACAGCCCGAATTATTGATCGCTATTTTGATGGCTTATATATCCGCACTTTCGGCCAGGAGATTGTTGAAGAGTTTTCTAAATATATGAAAAATCCTGTTATTAACGCTCTGACGGCACTTGAGCATCCATGTCAGGGGCTGGCAGATCTGCTAACAATCAAGGAGAAAAAAGGGGACTGGAAAGGGGTTAAAGTTTGCTATGCAGGCGATGTTTACAACGTCTGCCACTCTCTCATGATCGGATCTGCAATGTTCGGGATGGACATTTATGTCGCAGCACCAAAAGGCTATGCCCCTGCCGCCGAAATTCTTGAATGCGCACAAAAACACGCGGCTGCCAGTGGTTCCAGGGTAATTGTCACTGAAGACTTTGACGATGCGCTGAGGGATGCTGATGTGGTTTATGGCAACACCTGGCACAGCATGGGAGAGAATGAAGCACAAAAAGAGAAGCGTATTCAGGACTTTATGCCGTACCAGATCAATGCGCAAGCAATGGCGAAAGCCAATAAGAATGCAATTTTTATGCATTGCCTGCCTGGGTATCGCGGAGAAGACATGACGGATGAAGTCATCGAAGGCGCGCAATCTGTTGTCTGGGATCAAGGTGAAAACCGGATGCACACCGTGAAAGCGGTACTGGTTGCTACTTCATATTAAAGTAATCCCTCCCTGCAAACCCGTAGAACTGCTGCATGACGACAGGCAGGTATGTGGGGAGGGACGGCATGTCTTTAGACAGGAGTCTGATATGAGTCAATCTGCGGAACCTGCAAAAAGCAATCTGAATAAAGTAATTACTTTCCGGGGATTCCTCGGTATGGGCATCGGGTGTGTATTTGGTGCATCATGGCTGGTTCTGACTGGTGTATGGTTAGAAACAGCTGGGGGGCCAGCAAATGTCGCTATCGCGATTTTGCTGTGTCTGCTTATAGAGCTCCCCCTGGCACTCGCCTATCTGGAGGCAATTTCTACAGTCCCTTTGGCTGGAGGAGAAGCTGCCTACTCGTATCTTGCTTTTGGTAGTTTTGCTGCAATGCTTGCCGGCTGGTTTGGTGTGCTGGTCAATATTATTCTGTGTGCCTGGGAAGCAATCGCTATTACAACGATGTTGGGTTATCTGGCCCCTTCATTAAAAACACTGTTTCCTTTGTATACCGTCGGTTCAAGTGTGGTTACCGGCCCATTCTTACTGATAGGACTCACTTTAGTTGTAGTAATCGGTCTCATGCAACACCGTGGTGTGAAAATGTCCTCGACGTTGCAAACGGGTATTACTGCAACAGTGCTGACACTAGTTATTGTCTCCCTGGTGGTTTGTTCATTCTATATTGATGTGAAAAACCTGGCGCCAGTACAGAGTCGGCCTACAGTAACGGGCGTTATCGCACTACTGGCATTACTACCTTTCTCTATTGCGGGTTGGGAAACCATTGCAAAAGGAGCAGAAGAAGCCTCTGCTACATTGAGTCGCAAACGAACGGCACTGGCTCTGATTATCTCCGTGGTATTTGCAACCTTTATGTACCTGATTACGATGTTAATGCCAGCTGCAATCGTGCCATGGCAATCTCTGATCAGCATGGATATACCTTTTGCCCATGCGTCAGCAAATGTCACTGGGACATCTGTGTGGGGTATATTACTGACGGCAGCTGCATGCTGTGGTGTCGTAGGTGTTTATAATGCCTGTTTCTATGGTGCTACACGCTTGCTGATGTACTTGAGCCAGGTCGGATTGATCCCCGCTGCATTTTCCCGACTGCATCCTGTATATAAAACACCAACGACGGCGATTATCTTTGTCTCTTCTATTGCGGGAGCGGCATGTTTTCTGGGCAAAGCCGTATTTATTCCACTTGTGACCGTCGCTGCGTTTTCCTACATTGTTCTGTGGGGATCAACCCTCTTCTCGATCATTCGATTACGTAAAACCCGTCCTGATTTACCTCGCCCATTACCGATGCCTGGCGGGAAGCCTGTCATGGCCATTGGCGTAGTGATGACCTTATTGATGGCTTGTGCAATGTTAGTTCCAGGCAGCCCTGCTGCGCTGAAGTGGCCGTATGAATATTTATTACTGGGTTTCTTCCTGATTATCGGTATCGTCCTTTATATGCTCCGGGATAAGTCTATCTCTGATGAAGAACAGGCCCGGCGTATTCTGGAAAATATTTCAGAAAGAAAAAAGGATAAAAGCTGAGAGAGTAATATCGCCTCGACTAAGGAGTCAGAAATGAAAAAGAATTATGTGAAAAATGCGACCAACCGTTTAAAAAAAGTATTGCTTTGCCCTCCAGAATATTTTTCTTTCCAGCCTATTAATGTCATTACAGAAGACTGGCTGGAAAAAGGGGAACAAGCCGATCTTAAAGCATTTAAACGCGAGCATGCTGAGTTTGTGCAAGCCTACCGTGAAAATGGGGTAGAGGTAGAATTGATGAATCCTCATTCAAGCCTGCCTTACGAAGTCTATGCTCGTGATTTTGGTGCCTGTGTTAAAGAAGGCTTTATCATGGGGAAATTTCGTGAACCCTGTCGTACAGGTGAAACAGAACAGTATGAAGCAAAAATGAAAGAGCTTGGAGTACCCTGTATTGCTCGTTGTACTGCAGGTGCTTTCGAAGGCGGAGATTTCTGGATGATTGACGAACACACAATCGCGCAGGGTGTCGTCGCAAGAACTGACTTTGATGGATATAAAAATATAGAACGTCAGATGTGGGAGCTTGGTTATACCATGCTACCTGTGTTTTGCAAACGTGAGAACCTGCATCTGGATATGTGCTTTAATATTGTCGCTGAAAAAATTGCGGTCGTATGTAAAGAAGCCTTGCCTTACGAGTTTATTAATCTTCTGGAACGACGAGGCTTTACACTCATTAATGTTCCTCAGGAAGGTGTTTTCAGACATCACTGTAATCTCCAGGCACTGGGTGATGGCAGAGTTCTGACATTTGAAAATAACCGGGAAGTTAATAAAAAAATGCGTTCACTTGGTATAAATACAATTGAAATCAACCTTGAACAGATTCTAAAAGGTGGTGGTGGTCCGCATTGTATGACTTTTCCACTTGAAAGAGAATAGCTGAATTAAATAAAACCTCTGGATAAACATAACTGGTGAGCGGCACTGGGAACGTATTGTCTCGCTCACCACTATATTTGAAATCAGTAGAGGTTAACCTGTATATCACTATACTTTTTAAATGGAGTAAAGAATGAAGATCGCGATTGCTCTAGGCGGTAACGCATTATTACGTCGTAATGAATCTATGACTGCAGAGAACCAAAGGAGCAATATTGAACTTGCCTGCAGAGCCATTGCCCGTCTAGGAGAAAGGCATCAGCTAATATTGAGTCATGGCAATGGCCCTCAGATTGGGCTTCTATCTTTGCAGGCAGATGCCTATGCAGATAAGTTGGCCCCTTATCCATTTGATATTCTCGGAGCTGAAACTCAGGGCATGATTGGTTATCTGTTCGCACAAGAGCTACGAAACGCGATGCCATCAAGCGAAATAGCTGCTGTTCTGACACAGGTTGAGGTGGATGAAAACGATCCTGCTCTTAAAAACCCCACTAAATTCATTGGCCCTGTATATACAAGAGAAGTAGCAGAAATTATAGCTCAAGAGAAAGGATGGACGATAAAGCCCGATGGGCAGTATTACCGACGGGTAGTACCCAGCCCGCGACCGAAATCTATTCTTGAAATCGCTTCTATTCGTGCACTTGTTGATACAGGTACGGTCGTTGTTGCATGTGGCGGTGGGGGGATCCCAGTAACGATTAAAGATAGCATGGGAAAAGGGCTTGAAGCCGTCATTGATAAAGATCTTTGTTGTGGCCTGCTGGCTGATGAGCTGGACGCCGATCTTTTAATTCTTGCTACTGATGTGAAATGCGTGTTCATCGATTTTGGAAAACCGGAAGCCAAAGCTATTCAGGCAGCTAACCCCAAGGCACTCGCTGCACTGAGCTTTTCTGCAGGTTCAATGGGGCCGAAAATAGAGGCAACGTGTGAATTTGCATTGAAAACGGGTAACAGGGCAATGATTGGTGCTTTGGATGATATTGAACGCATGGTCGCAGGGTATGCAGGAACAACAATCAGCAATGATGTTGACGGGATTATTTTTTACTGAATTTTTGATAATACATAGAGTTACCAGGTCTTCCTGTCGGAGTAAATAAATAGAACGATACTCCTGTATTAGAGATTGATGACCTTAGAGCAACAGCCAGGTTTGCTGACAACGCAATGGAGTACCCCTGAAGAGTAAGGTTGATTTCTGCTGATGGCCTGGATGCATTCCCGAATCGTAAGAGGGAGGTATTATGGCAATTGACATCATTATTATCGCAATCTATCTGTTAGTTATACTCGGTGTCGGCTGGTTGGGTTGGTTCAGGGCAAAAACCAGGGATGATTATGCGGTAGCCGGGCGTCGGCTAGGACCTGTATTGTTTACCAGTACTATGGCTGCAATGGTCATCGGAGGCGCATCCACGGTTGGAACTATTGGCTTAGGTTATCGTTATGGTATTTCCGCGTTCTGGCTACCAACAAGTTTAGGCGTTGGCCTGATAGGTCTCAGCCTGTTAATGGTTTCACCATTAATCCGTCTGAAGCTGCACACAGTCACCCAGGTATTCGATCTACGCTATAGCCCTTCGGTAAAAATCGTCGGCAGTACTGTTATGATGATCTATGATTTTATGGTTGCAGTGACGTCCATGATTGCTATTGGTAGTATTCTCAGTGTTCTTTTCAATATATCAATGAAGTGCAGCATATGGTCAGGTGGTTCTGTTGTCGTATCATATGCAGTTCTGGGAGGAATGTGGTCTTTAACCCGAACGGATATTTTGCAATTTGTACTGAAAACTGTTGGTTTACTTTTTATCCTGATGCCGGCCAGCATTATGCATGCCGGAGGATGGAGATATATCGTAGATGTACTGCCTGACAGTTACTCCAGCCTGACAGCAATTGGGTGGCCTACTATTGCAACGTATTTTGTTATTTATTCTCTTGGTATTCTGATTGGTCAGGATATCTGGCAGAGAGTATTTACTGCACGTGATGAGAGAGTGGCGAAATGGGGCGGAGTGTGCGCTGGAATATACTGCATAGTTTGGGGAGTGATGGGCGGAGTCATTGGAATGTCAGCGCGTGTCTATTTACCCGCCCTTGAGAACCCTGAGTCAGCATTTGTTGAAGTAATACAGATTGTACTTCCTGTAGGTATTAAAGGTCTGGTCATCGCAGCAGCACTGGCCGCACTCATGTCCACCACAAGTGCTTGTATGATGGCAACATCAACTATCGCTGTTTATGATTTATACGCTGCTGTTGCGGGTAATGAAAAGTGCACCATCAGTATAGATCGTTTCTCCACATTCATTGTTGGTTTTATCATGTTACTGGTTGCCAGTATGATTGGGAGTGTTATTGCCGCATTAACCCTGGCTTATAATATTCTGGTTGGCGCGTTACTTATCCCCTTAATAGGTGCTGTCTTCTGGGGGAAAGCATCTTCTGCCGGAGCTATTTCCGCAATTATCTTAGGTGGCATAACGGTGATTGTCTTTATCATTCAGGATGGTTTATCGGCAAACACCCCTATATATTATGGGCTGATTATCAATGTCATTGCGTTTATTACTGGCAGCCTGATACGGCCTGATCCTGAAACCCGACCACCACTTTCGCGATTACATCGCGGAAGTGGTGACCATTAGTTGATAACTGGGTGTTGCGTGACTCCAGGGGTCAGTTTGGAAAACGAAATTTTTGGGCAATGTTGCAAAGTTCGTGATGAGGTAGCCTTTGGTGGTATTGAAAAGTTTATCTTTCAAAGACTCTGCTCACCAGGCGCATCTCGTCCAGGGGATACCCAAAATAAAATGATTCGGCCTGACCTTTTCGTAGTGCACGCATCACTTCACTCCCTTTGATTGTGGCGCAGGCCGTCTTCATAAACCCCTGTGTGACAGTGATTATCCTTTTCAGCTTACCGTGGTCGCATTCAGGGACGTTATTCCGGTACTTAATATGACGGTGTTTAACGTCAGGCGGACACCGGCCTTCGCGTTTGAACAGCGCGAGCGCACGGCCGTATGTCGGAGCTTTATCCGTGTTGATGAATCGCGGGATCTGCCACCTCTTCACGTTGTTGAGGGTTTTACCCAGGAATCGGTATGTAGCGGCACGCTGAATTTGGCCACCTGAACAGGGTGGTCAAGGTTAGTTCCCTGACCCAGGCCTGCTAATTTGTCCACTCCGTACCAACAGCGGACTTTTCTAACGCCGCTGATGTATTAATCAATGGAGAGCAGACCATATTTATAATATAAATTGACAGGTACGCTGAGTTTTACAGGAACATCACCGATGAATATTACCGCCTCCATTGCCCTTTTGAGCGCTTGCCCATTTGTAAGTCTGGCGGCAGTGCCGGTGACCTTTTCCGAAACTCTCCTGGATGCCGCTGGGCCAAAAGGTCCTTTGAAAGGTACGTTACTCACCCCAAATTCAAAACCAACCGACGTTGTTCTTATCGTTCCAGGCTCCGGGCCGACGGATCGGGATGGAAACAATCCACTTGGTGTGAATGCATCTCCTTACCGACTTCTTGCTGAAGGCCTGGCTGCAAAAGGCTTTGCAACGCTTCGTATCGACAAACGTGGAATGTTCGCTAGCGCAATGGCCGTCGAGGATG
This sequence comes from Klebsiella sp. X13, assembly GCF_003323835.1. Taxonomy (NCBI): domain Bacteria; kingdom Pseudomonadati; phylum Pseudomonadota; class Gammaproteobacteria; order Enterobacterales; family Enterobacteriaceae; genus Klebsiella; species Klebsiella sp. X13. Next base: position 3,461,237 of record NZ_CP030874.1, on the reverse strand, counting down.
CTAATGCGGTGACGATTGCTGACTATGTTGACGACGTTCGATCCTGGGTAAAAGTGCTTAGACGTCAGATGCACACTCCCTGTGTTTGGGTTTTAGGACACAGCGAAGGAGGCGTAGTCGCACTTGCCTCGGCTCATGAAGAGGATGTGTGCGGCGTGGTTCTTATCGCAACGCCCGGGAGGCCGATGGGCGAGGTGTTGAGGGGGCAACTTAACGCTAATCCGGAAAACGAAATGTTATTAAAGCAGGCACTGCCGATAATTGATGCTCTGGAGCATCGGCGGCGGGTCGATATTACGAATATGCATCCAACACTGCAAAATCTCTTTAATCCTGCGGTTCAGGGATTTTTGATCAATGCGTTTTCATATAATCCAGGTCATCTCATTTCGACCATTTCTAAACCCGTGTTAGTGCTACAAGGGCAACGCGATCTTCAGGTGGAAGAAACTGATGCAAGACGGCTTAAGGCCGCCAATCCTCAAGCGTCCCTGGTAATACTGCCTAATATGAACCATATTATGAAAGAGGTGACTTCGGACGATCGCAAGGCGAATATCGCTTCATACGTTGAACCAGCGCTCCCCTTAGCTCCCGGTTTAATCGACTCGATTGAACATTTTCTGAACCACAGCTCACATTTCACCGAAAAATAACAGTTGCTCCGATCCTGGTGTCCTGCCAAAAAAATATTTACTTTTTAAAAATTCGCATGCCTTGAAGCATTCGTCTGCTTTTCGCTGTGAGTTCAACCGATGGATGCAACATACTTATTGAACTGTTCTGCAGGTGATTCAGAGTCTAGCGTTTTTCTCGGCCTCTCGTTGAGCTGCCTGGCAACATTGTTAAGCTTCTGCTGGCTGTGAACCGATAAGTCAGTTCCTTTGGGGAAATACTGCCTGAGTAATCTGTTGTCATTTTCATTTGAGCCACGTTACCAGGGGGATTGAGGATCACAGAAGTAAACCTGAATATCTGTGGCTACAGTAACCGGGTATGGCTGGTCATTTCCGCTCCCCGATGCTGGCCTGGCGCCGTTTTTGCGTCACAGGGCTAACGTAACGAAAGATCCAATAACCCCGGCCTTTGGTTGCCCTTGTTGGGTTAAGTGTAAGCCCAATTACACCACCGTGAGGCAGGGCTTTGTCGCCGGGCTTGATATGCCGGGGTTTGGTGTCGGTCAGAATTGCCATGTGGAGTCTCATTTCATTATCTGCTGGCACAACAAAAGCGTTGTGCCATTTATACTGAGATACTCCAGGTTTGGGTTGGAATGAATTGGACCGAATTGAAAAAAATATCTATAAATCAATATAGTTATAGTTTGTATTGGATTGCCATGGATTTGAGGATGGCGGAATCTTGCTGTCAGGGCCTGGTCTTGTCACTGCGCCAGCCCATCATAGACTCAGCGTAACGTGTGCTATCCAGCAGAGGCTTTGCTTGCACCCAGCCATCATTGACTTCTTTTTGCCAGGATTCTCCCCAGCTGTTTATAACCTTCAGAACCTCTATGCACGGATTTCCGCTGGCATTTCATCGGCACGGTAAGTTTAACCACGAAGTCGCGATAAGTAGGTTCCCGCATGAGCCTGAGAAAACTGACCGACTCCTGTTTTATATTGGGAAATATTTTCTTTAAGGTTGAGAATGCTGTTTTGTGAGTATGAAAAAAATTCTCAATGCATGCCTGACAATTAAAGTTTATTTTTTGAACTGTGTTTGTGAGGTTTTCGTAAATATTATAAACCTGATTCCACATTGTATATTCCCGAATACCACCATCATCGTTATCGGCGAAATCAGGCATCGTTTTATCTTTTGACGAGCACTCCAGTGATGGGTTACCGAACGCGACATATGCGGCATAATTTAAGGCATTTATTGCACTCCCGCCTTCATCTGCAAGAGGCTCATGACTTCCTGAATCCTCTTCACCAAAAGGTTTTACCAGCCCGTAAGGTGAAAAAATCTTGTCTGGCGTATAGCGAGTACAATCCTCAGGTAATTTGAGGCCGTTTTCTGCAGTAAGCATGACTGCCGCAGAGGCGGCGTAACAGATCCCCCGGCCACCCTGTGCATGCACGTTGGGTAAGTTAGTGACTTCACTCAGATCGCTTTGCACCACATATTCTTTCGACGGTGGGGTGAATGCCGCAAATGCAGGATATTGAGCCGATGCTTCAGAGGGGAGCAATAAAATAAACGCCAAAATAGCTAAGGCGTTGACCCTTTTCATATCGGCGAACCTTCTCTATGGGCGCCGTTGTAAATAACGATGTTAGCGCATTGCTCGTTTTTTGCGCCATTGCGAGAGAAACCTCCGCGTTCGATAAATTCCTGCTTTACATGGCGCTAAGAGGTGTTTATAGTGCGCGTCATTCTGGAAGCGTGGCCGAGCGGTTGAAGGCACCGGTCTTGAAAACCGGCGACCCGAAAGGGTTCTAGAGTTCGAATCTCTACGCTTCCGCCAAATAAAAAAAGGGGTTACCGAAAGGTAACCCCTTTTTGCTTTGGGGTCGTTTCCCCATCAGTAACATCGCCTCCATTGTGAGGCGCTCAGGACGCCACGCTCTTGACCCTGCTGCGCCGGGGCCGCGAACTGAGTTCCGGGCCGTTGTCTATTCGCCGTTTCCCGGCATCACCCGTTCATCAAGTCTGCTATCAGGCGCCAAAAGTAGAGCATCCTGCTCAGCGATAGTGACTATCTTGCCTGGCCCGGAATAACCCCTCCCAGGGAACTTATCTGTTATGGATAGATTGCAACGCATCGCCTTACTGCTTGCTCGCATTGATGAAAAGCAGAGACCATTCCTGCGGGGGCATTCACTTCTGTCATTGAGATAAGCTTTCATATAGGGATTCGGCACTTTTATTGGCAAAGGTATTTGTCTGGTACAATTTCGGTACTGGAGCATTCGAACCGATCCGCCAGCATATCCCGCAGCGAACAGATGCGCTGCGCAGGTAGCGTCGCCGGCGAGGATAACATTGCGCGACCTTGAAACTAGCCGGAAAGGTGACTAAATTCCAATGTGGTCACAAATTTCAATCAATGGCTATCACGCTAAGCTGAAAAAATGACTAAGAATATGAACGTCCCATCATCACGTGGTCCACTTGATCACAGCGTCCGAGAGCAAATTGTCGAAGCTGCTTTTGAGCATTTCGGCCACTACGGCTACGAAAAAACCACCGTGGCAGAGCTTGCTAAATCTATAGGTTTTTCAAAATCTTACATCTATAAATTTTTTGATTCTAAACAGGCTATCGGCGAGGTGATCTGCGCTAACCGTCTGTCGTTGATCATGGAGGCCGTGCATTCGGCAATAGCCGATGCGCCGTCAGCCAGCGAGAAACTCCGTCGTCTCTTCGGGGCGCTCACCGAAGCGGGGAGCGAGCTGTTTTTCCACGATCGTAAGCTTTACGACATTGCCGCCGTAGCCGCAAGGGACCGGTGGCCTGCGACGGAAAAGTATACAGAACATCTGATGAAGCTGATTGAGGGCATTCTGCTTGAAGGCAGGAAGAACGGGGAGTTTGAAAGAAAAACGCCGCTGGATGAAGCCACGCACGCGGTATATCTGGTGATGTGTCCTTTCGTTAACCCCGTCCAGCTGCAGTTTAATCTCGAAGCGGCTCCCAAAGCAGCGGTACTGCTTTCTTCACTGATTTTAAGAAGCCTGGCCCCCTGATTTGTGACCATTGACTTTATTGGTCACTAGTCTGAGAATGCGGATACCATTCTGCTAATGCAATAAGGTTCCCATGCTCAGGCTTAATTCAGCCCGCCTTGCCGTCTGCCTCCTGCCGTTCATCCTGGGGGCCTGCGGCGACAATTCCGCTAATGACGATCCGCGCACGCGGCCGCCGCTCGTCAGAGCCGGGTCCGTTGAACTCGCGAACACCACTTCCCGGAGCTTTACCGGCGTGGTGGTAGCACGAACGCAAAGCGATCTTGGTTTCAGGGTGCAGGGTAAGATCCTCGAACGTTTTGTGGATACTGGCCAGAGCGTTAAACGTGGTCAGCCATTGATGCGACTGGACCCTGTTGACCTGAAGCTGCAGGCGCTGGCGCAGCAACAGGCCGTTGATGCCGCCAGGGCACGCGCAAGAAAAGCAATCAGTGATGAGGCGCGCTATCGTGGCCTCGTTGCCTCTGGCGCCGTATCCGCGTCAGAGTATGACCAGATTAAAGCGGCGGCCGATTCGGCTAAAGCGGAGCTCAGCGCCGCCCAGGCTCAGGCAAACGTGGCGCAAAACGCGACGGGCTATGCCGTGCTGCTGGCCGATTCCGACGGCGTGGTGATGGAGACCCTCGGCGAACCCGGTCAGGTCGTCAGCGCCGGACAGGCGGTGATCCGGTTGGCGAGAGCGGGGCAGCGCGAGGCGCTGGTGCAGCTACCGGAGACGTTGCGTCCCGCCATCGGCAGCGAAGCTCAGGCTACGCGCTATGGCAACGAAACAGAGCCTGTCGTTGCCAGACTGCGGCTGCTTTCGGATTCGGCCGATGCGACGACCCGCACATTCGAGGCGCGGTACGTGCTGGAAGGGCCGCTGGCGAACGCCCCGCTGGGGTCGACCGTGACGCTGCAAATCCAAAAAAATAGCGGGGAGCGCCCGGTGATGCAGGTTCCGCTGGCTGCTCTGTACGATGCGGGCAAAGGGCCCGGTATCTGGCGCATTTCCGCGCGGCCGACAAAGGTCGTCTGGCAGCCGGTGAAGGTGCTTAGCGTAGGTGCGGAAGCGGTGCAGGTGACTGGCGATCTGCGGCCGGGCGAGAAGATTGTGGCGCTAGGGGCGCATCTTCTGCATGAAGGCGAGTCTGTCCGACTTGCTGAACCACGCGATGCTGCCCATGCGGGGAGCAAACCATGAGCGCAAAACGCTTCAATCTGTCAGCGCTTGCGGTGCGCGAGCGCTCGATCACGCTGTTTTTGATTATTCTGATTACGATAGCCGGTATTTATTCGTTTTTTGGCCTTGGGCGAGCGGAAGATCCGCCCTTTACGGTCAAACAGATGACCATTATCAGCGTCTGGCCAGGGGCGACCGCGCAGGAAATTCAGGATCAGGTTGCCGAGCCGCTGGAAAAACGTCTGCAGGAGCTCAAATGGTATGACCGTACGGAAACCTATACCCGCCCCGGCATGGCATTTATCACGCTCTCATTGCAGGACAGCACGCCGCCATCTCAGGTGCAGGAAGAGTTCTATCAGGCGCGAAAAAAGCTTGGGGATGAGGCCAAAAATCTCCCCGCTGGCGTGACCGGGCCGATGATCAATGATGAATTCGCCGACGTGACTTTCGCGCTCTTTGCGCTGAAAGCGAAAGGGGAGCCGCAGCGCCTGTTGGTTCGTGATGCCGAAACATTACGCCAGCAGCTCCTGCACGTCCCTGGCGTGAAGAAAGTCAATATTATCGGCGAGCAGGCTGAACGGATTTATATCTCTTTCTCGCATGAGCGTCTGGCTACGATGGGACTCTCTCCGCAGGATATTTTCAATGCGCTTAACAGCCAGAACGCCTTAACCCCGGCGGGCTCCATCGAGACTCGCGGCGCGCAGATCTTTATTCGCCTCGATGGCGCTTTCGACGAATTGCAGAAGATCCGCGATACGCCATTTATCGCTCAGGGTAAAACGCTCAAGCTATCCGACGTGGCAACGGTGGAACGAGGTTATGAAGATCCTCCCACGCTGCAGATTCGTAACCAGTCTGAACCAGCGCTGCTGCTCGGTATTGTCATGCGCGAAGGCTGGAATGGTCTGGCGTTAGGTAAAGCGCTGGATGCCGAAGCGGCAAAAATCAATGCGGCTATGCCGCTGGGGCTGACCCTGACGAAAGTCACCGATCAGTCGGTGAATATCGGCGCGTCGGTCGACGAGTTCATGATCAAATTCTTCGCCGCCCTGCTGGTCGTTATGATGGTCTGTTTTGTCAGCATGGGGTGGCGCGTGGGCGTTGTGGTCGCGGCGGCGGTCCCCCTGACGCTGGCGATTGTTTTTGTGGTGATGGAAGCCTCCGGTATCAACTTTGACCGCGTCACCCTCGGCTCGCTTATTCTTGCTCTCGGCCTGCTGGTCGATGATGCCATTATCGCCATCGAAATGATGGTGGTGAAAATGGAGGAGGGCTACGACAGAATTAAAGCTTCGGCCTACGCCTGGAGCCATACCGCCGCGCCAATGCTGGCAGGAACGCTGGTGACAGCCATTGGCTTTATGCCAAATGGTTTTGCGCAGTCTACGGCCGGAGAATACACCAGCAATATGTTCTGGATTGTCGGCCTCGCCCTGATCGCCTCGTGGCTGGTTGCCGTTGTTTTCACGCCGTATCTGGGCGTGAAGATGCTGCCGGATATTGTAAAAGTGGAAGGCGGCCATGCCGCGATCTATAACACGCCGCGCTATAACCGCTTCCGCCGTATGCTGGCCCGCGTTATCGCAAGCAAATGGGGAGTGGCCGGTTCCGTCGTCGCTATTTTCGTTCTGGCCGTTCTCGGAATGGGGCTGGTGAAAAAACAATTTTTCCCCACCTCTGACCGGCCGGAAGTTCTGGTCGAAGTGCAGATGCCCTATGGCACCTCGATTGGGCAGACCAGCGCAGCGGCGGCCAAAATAGAGGCGTGGTTGCAAAAACAGCCGGAAGCGAAAATTGTTACCGCCTACATCGGCCAGGGCTCACCGCGCTTTTATCTGGCGATGGCCCCCGAGCTACCCGACCCGTCGTTTGCCAAAATAGTGGTGTTGACGGACAGCCAGCAATCACGCGATGCGCTCAAACTTCGACTGCGGGAAGCCGTCGCCAGCGGACTGGCGCCAGAAGCGCGCGTTCGCGTAACGCAACTGGTGTTTGGCCCGTATTCACCTTTCCCGGTGGCATGGCGGGTGATGGGGCCAGATAGCGATAAATTGCGCGACATCGCCGATAAGGTTAAGGCTGTGCTGCAGGCAAGCCCGATGATGAGGACCGTCAATACCGACTGGGGGACAAAGGTACCAGCCTTACATTTCATCCTCGATCAGGACCGTCTGCAGGCAACCGGTTTAACGTCGAATGCCGTGGCCCAACAGCTCCAGTTCCTGTTATCGGGTATTCCCATTACCTCGGTACGGGAAGATATTCGCTCGGTGCAGGTAACGGGGCGCGCCGCCGGTGATATACGTCTGGATCCGGCGAAAATTGAGGGGCTTACCCTGGTGGGCAAGGCGGGACAGCGCATTCCTCTGGCGCAAATCGGCGAGGTGGAGGTGAGAATGGAAGACCCGCTACTGCGTCGTCGCGATCGAACGCCCACCATTACCGTGCGGGGGGACATTGCCGATAATCTTCAGCCTCCGGACGTTTCTGCCGCCCTCATGAAGCAGCTACAGCCAATTATTGATTCGCTCCCGCCCGGATACCGTATCGACATGGCGGGCTCGATTGAGGAATCGGGCAAAGCCACTCAGGCGATGGCGCCGTTGTTCCCCATCATGATTGCCCTGACGCTGCTGATCATCATTCTGCAGGTACGTTCAATGTCAGCCATGGTGATGGTGTTTCTTACCGCTCCGCTGGGGCTGATCGGCGTGGTTCCTGCGCTGCTGCTTTTCAATCAACCGTTTGGCATCAATGCTCTTGTCGGGTTGATCGCGCTTTCGGGGATCCTTATGCGTAATACGCTGATTCTTATCGGCCAAATCCATCATAACGAGAGGCAAGGCCTCGACCCGTACCATGCGGTGATAGAAGCTACGGTACAGCGGGCAAGACCCGTACTCCTGACGGCAATGGCCGCTGTGCTGGCGTTTATTCCCCTGACCCATTCGGTGTTCTGGGGGACCCTCGCTTATACGCTGATTGGCGGAACGTTAGGGGGCACCATCATGACGCTGGTCTTCTTGCCGGCGATGTATGCGATCTGGTTCCGGATCCGTCCTGAGGTTCCGTTCCATTCGATACGACCACAGGCGTAAACGGTATTTCTTCTCATCGCGCGCGACCGACCAGGAGGGGAGGAGACCTCAGGCTCCCCCCCGAACGGGGAGGGGTATTTTTGTGATGCAAGTCATAAAATAACCCCCGGTTATTGTGATGTTACTTGCATGCAATGGATTTGAATTTGAATCGACCCGCTCTATCTCTGCGGGTTTTTTTTTTCTTCCCGCGAGTGCTGACCGGCGATCGGCTGCACGTCAGGCGGATTCAATGGCCGAAACCAGCACCGAATCCAACACATTCCAGCCAACGCGTTCTTGACCTTGCGCCAGGGATTCACTCATCCATCGCTGGGCTATAGGCCGCTGAGCGAGAACATCTGTCTGGCGCAGGCTATTTGCGCTTTTCCAGATGATGCCCGCCAGATAATGCTATCGCCACGAGTCTTGCGCCATGCCTGACGTCGTAAAACTCACGGGATCGGCGTTGTTGCTGTATTTCCCTGTCAGGATTGCCATGATTTATCTTCCGGGTCTATGCTGAATGAGCAGGCATCATGTGCCGTCCAGGCAGGTTAAACACTGATTAACAGGTGTTGTTATGGCCACTGATCCGGAACTGATTTATCTTGAGATCCTGGAAACTATCCTGATGGCCACGCTGGATCCCCAGCTGTGGAAACTCGCGCTGCAGAAGCTGTCGTTCCTGACAGGTCATCAGTACGCGGCATTACTTTTTTATGATAAAGGTAATGCGCATCTGATGACCGATTCCTTCCTCTTTGAAGAAAAGGTATTTACGGCCTACCGGGATGTATTTCTGGCCATTGACCCTGCTGAAAAAATACTGACGGGGCTGCCTGTCGGGCAGATGTACAGGGACAGGGAGTTTTTAGGCGATAAATTTATTGCTAACAGCATTTATTACAATGAATTTCATCACCCGAATGACCTGAATTATCTGACCAGTGTCAAGCTGTGTACCGTCAACGGTTATTCCACCTATTTATCGCTGATGACAGCCAACGATGCCGCCTATCCGCAGTCTGCACAATTTGACGTATTTCGGCGGCTCATCCCGGCGTTAATTACCGCCAGTCAGCTTCACGCCAGATTTGAGCAACTTCGTGACACGATTGAGTATCAAACTGCGATTATGGATAACGGTATTTACCCGGTCTGGCTGGTGGATCGTAGCGGGAAAATTCTTTACGCCAGTGCCCATGCCGAAAGTTACCAGCGTGCGAGCGTCCGGTTGGTCTGGTCTGCCGGCGCGGATACACTCAGTCTGGATACTGACAGCAAAAAACTGAAACATGCCATCGAACAGGCCACGCGAACCGGGGCGCCCCCCCGGGCGGGATTGTGCTACACCACCAGACGCCCTGCAAAACCGATCCTGGTGCTTCCGGCCTCCCGTATTCCCGGAGTCGCCTGCATTATCATCCCCGAGCCTTTCCTCAGCGGCAGCGCCTTAATGGAGGTGTTTGATGTTAAACCCGCCGAGAATGCGGTGGCAGAACTGCTGGTCAGGGGGATGACCCCGGATGAATGCGCCCTACATCTGGGCGTATCCATCACCACCATCAGAAGCCATCTCAGTGCGCTGTACCGGAAAACACATACCCGAAATCAGTCCGAATTGCTGCTCATTATCCGGGCCATTCACGGCTGATTTATTTCACGCACTCCTTCATATGAATGAGTGAGAGTTGCATTCCCGCCATTATACTCATGCTTATACGGCTGACCGGATTTTCACTACCGTCATTCATGCCGGCAGTATATCCGTGTCTGTTTACGGGATGCGGGAATGATGTTTTATCTTTATCTGACCGTCTTACTGTTTTTAGCGCGCCGGGTTGTGTTTGGTGTGTGGAATTTGATGAGAAATAACCTGAAACGTCTTTCGTTCATCATTCTGACATCACTGCTATCGGCGTGTGGTTCTGAACAGGCGCGAAGCACGGAACCCCGGAATGGCGAAAAGAAGCGAGATCGCATCCTGTGTAACGGATGTCATTATATGAATGACGCTATCTTCACATGTCAATAATAAATGAAAGTTATATTGATGAGGAGTGTATTTATGTTTTCTCGCAAAACATACTGGTCAGCACATGCAATATGCCTGCTCTTTTTTTCTGCTTCAGTCCTGGCCGGGGAACCATCAGCACAGGGGCAGTATCTGTGTGAGGAAAATTACAGATGTATTTTCTTACCTGTCATACTTTTTATTGTCATCTGCGGTACGCTGGTTTCTATTTTAGTTATCCGCCGCTCTCTTCCTGAAACGTGGTCTTTGGCGGATGCGCTTTCTGAAGATGTGGAGTTATCTGCCGTCACTGAAGTTAAGGAAACAAAAGATGGTATTGATACAGTGACCAAAACACCGCTTTATGACCCGGCAGGCAAACCTGTTCTGGAAACCGTAATGAAAGCCAGCTCGAGTCGACTCATTGCACTGACAGGAATGCTGGTCATTTTATTTATGTTTATTGGTTTTGGGTCCTTAATATTACTTGATTATGGCATGACTGGTAAAATATCAAGTCCTGAATCCGTTGGCGAGATTATTAAATTCCTGTCTGCCGGGATGACATTATTTGCACCATACCTGGTGAATAAGTTCTCTTCTTTGTTTCAGAGCCTGTCCTCAAATAAATAGAGACGAAATCGCGTCTCTGCAGTAATAAACCCATGAAGGAGAATATTATGGAGACGATCAACAAACGTATATTCATCACGACCCGCTATCCCGTCAGCGCGCAACATGGTCGCCCGCCCATCGCGTTTCTGCAACAACTGGTGGAGACTCTGGATGGGTTACCCGATGATGTTTTTGCTGAAAATGAGCTTCATGATATCTATGCCGTCATGAAAGGTGTGCTTGGGCCTTACACCAGCCTTAAACACCGAAAAGCAGTGATGTGTGAAGTGCTTCGCGTGCAGGCGGGGTTTGAATCGGACTGGCGCTGGGATGCTGGCGTCGATTCGGGAAATCATCGTTCCCGGACTCACATTGAAAGCGAAGAGACCGGAGCCTTCCAGGTATCATTTGACAGTATTGGCACCAGACAATCGGCACTGCTGGGTTTTGCGAAACAGCATGGCATAGACACGGCAGAAACGTTCATTACTAAAATGAAAACGGACCACGGCCTGGCCGTGGAATATTGTGCCCGATTATTGCGGATCAGCACCGCCTGGTGCGGTACGATAAAAGACCCGACTAAGGTTATCTCCCACGTGCGGCGCGATGCCGTAGAGGAATTTCAGACATTCCTCTCGCCCCGAATATCGTCCCAAACGCTCTCCGCGGCAGGTATCGGGCCGCTCAGCGACAAAGATAAAATGATTGAGGTGATAAATATTGCCAGAACGCCAGCCCGTTATGAAAAAGTACAGGAGATTGCCGCGAGTGAGCTCTTTAAGCTAACCCATGAGAGCTGGCCACATGACGGCTGTGCGTTAAATCTGGCTAATCTCTTGCAGGAAGGTGGCATTGCCGTTCCCGATATTACGCAAGCATTAGCTTTGGGCAACTATCTTCACGATGAAAGAAAATGGCAAAAAATTCCTGTTGGACAACAGCAACCTGGAGATGTTGGTTCTACCTGCGGCCCGACGGCCCACCATGGTTATGATCATATTTATCTGGTGCTGGAACGCCAGGACAGCGACAAAATGGTGATTGTCGATAATCAACAACCCCTACCTCATGAACGACTCGCCAGCGGAAAGGGTAAAACACCGACGAAATTCTTTTTGCGCCCGGTCTGAAGCAACCAACAAAGATCGGCCTGGTTAGCGCGTAGCGTCTCTCCCGCTGCGGCCGGGGAACCGTCAACGCGAGCTGAAGCACAAGTCGGCAACTGCGTTATTTCAGCAGTTGCCGCGCAGGACCCACGCGATATTTGGCGGCTGGCCCTCTACGCTCATTCGGCGCTAAGCCTCCAAAGCATCTGCTCTGCATTCCTCGCTGGCAGCGTGCAGGGCGCGCAATCCCGATCTATTATCGCGGCGGCGAGAGCGGTTATTTATTTAGCAGCTTATTATAGACGTAGAAATCCGTGTCGCGTACGAAGCCATTTTTCTCATACAGCGCTTGTGCTCGCGTATTATCCGTTGCGGTACTGAGCATAATAAAAGCCGAGTCGGACTCTTTGGCTAACTGCCCGGCGCGGGCGATAAGCGCTTCAGCAACCCCCTGTTTACGGGACGAAGGATCAACAAACAAGTCATACAGTAACCAGATACGCTTCATTTCTAATGAGCAGAACAGCGGATACAGTTGCGTAAATCCCACGACTTTGTCGGCAATTTGAGCAAAGAAAATAGTCGATTCATTAAGCTGTAAGCGTTGCAGAATAAAATCACGCGCCTGCTCACGCTGGGTCCCGACATCATAAAATTCGCGATATGCAAGAAACAGCGGCAGGATTTTATCCACATCCTTGGGTTGCGCCTGATAAATATTCATCTTAAACCTCGTGGCAAAGACCCATTATTGTAGGCCGAATTATCCCACTGTAAATACCAACCTTGTGGGGGAACAAAATACTGACCATTTCACCCACAGCGCGCGGTGGGTGTGCGGAGGATTGAACGTGCCGTCAGCGGGCAGACCCGCTGCTATTGTGGCGCATATTCGCGCTCGCTGGCGTCCGGTGAGCTGATGGTGTAGGATTTTTGTTCGCGGCATAAATGCAATCTGGATCATATTTTTAATATTTTCCGCGAAAAACGATCGCATCTTAAGGTTGTTTTAATCTTTTATTTTATCTTGTTTTAAATAAAGCATTTTCAGATAAGAAAGCGATGCGGGGCAATATTTTTAACTGTTTTTATTTTATGGGAATTGTTTTCATTATCATTCCCATTTCTCTGTGTTTTAATCCTTTCCGGCCAGGCTATCGGCGGCCATTTATCCATTAATACTAAGGATTAGCACATGAATTTTCGCCTGTCGTCTTATTGCTCCGCCGCGCTCGTCGCTGCTTCTGTGTTTCTTGCTCCTCAGGTCCTGGCGGCCGAAAGCGGTGAAGGCATTGTTGTCTATAACGCGCAGCATGAAAATCTGGTCAAGTCGTGGGTGGATGGCTTTACCAAAGAAACCGGTATTAAAGTGACTCTGCGTAACGGCGGTGATAGCGAGCTGGGAAATCAGCTGGTGCAGGAAGGCGCGGCTTCGCCGGCTGACGTTTTCCTGACGGAAAACTCCCCGTCAATGGTCCTGGTCGACAATGCAAAATTATTCGCGCCGCTGAACGCCGACACCTTAAGTCAGGTGGCGCCGGAATTTCGCCCTGAGCACGGCCGCTGGATCGGCATCGCGGCGCGTAGCACCGTTTTTGTCTATAACCCGGAAAAAATCAGCGAAGCTCAGCTGCCGCATTCTCTGATGGATCTGGCGAAACCGGAATGGAAAGGGCGCTGGGCGGCATCGCCATCGGGTGCTGATTTCCAGGCCATTGTCAGCGCGATGCTGGCACTGAAGGGCGAGCAAGCGACGCTGGACTGGCTCAAAGCGATGAAAACCAACTTCGTGGCCTATAAAGGCAACAGCACCGTGATGAAGGCCGTCAATGCCGGGCAAATTGATGGCGGGGTGATTTACCACTACTACCGCTTTGTCGATCAGGCCAAAACCGGTGAAAACAGCAAAAACACCAAACTGTATTACTTCAAACATCAGGATCCGGGTGCTTTCGTGAGTATCTCCGGCGGCGGCGTGCTGGCCTCCAGCAAACATAAAGAGCAGGCGCAGGCCTTCATCAAGTGGATCACCGGTAAGCAGGGTCAGGATGAGCTGAGAACCAATAATGCCTTTGAATATGCCGTAGGTGTCGATGCCGCCTCTAACCCGAAACTGACGCCGCTGAAAGAACTGGATGCGCCGAAAGTAGAGCCTTCTTCGCTGAACAGCAAAAAAGTTATCGAACTGATGACGCAAGCTGGCCTGCTGTGATCCCTCCGGTGAAGTGAATACCTTATGTCTGGTCTGAGTATTACACTCGGAAAAAAAGTACGACGCCTGCCTGAGCCCAGGCGTCCTGCATTTCCGATGGTTGCATTAGCGGTACTGTTTTCATTATTAGCACTCCTCCCGCCGGGTTTTGTCGTTGCCGTGGGGATTGATACCGGATGGGAGACCATTAAGGCGCTGGTGTTCCGTCCGCGCGTCGGGGAGTTGCTCAGCAATACGCTGTGGCTCAGTGCCCTGACCGTCCCGGCGTGCATTGCGCTCGGCGTGACGGTCGCGTGGCTGACTGAACGCACGACCCTGGCAGGGCGGCAGGTCTGGTCGGCGCTGGCGGTTGCCCCGCTGGCGATTCCGGCGTTTGTTCAGAGCTATGCCTGGGTCAGCGCGGTGCCATCGATGCACGGCCTCTCCTCCGGCGTGTTCCTCTCGGTGCTTGCCTACTATCCCTTCATCTATATGCCGGTCGCGGCGGTGCTTCGCCGCCTGGATCCGACGCTGGAAGACGTTGCCGCTTCGCTGGGCACGCCGCCGTGGAAGGTTTTTTTCCGCGTGGTGTTACCGCAGCTGAAGCTGGCCATTTGCGGCGGCGCGCTGCTGGTGGCGCTGCACCTGCTGGCGGAATACGGCCTGTATGCGATGATCCGTTTCGATACCTTTACGACCGCGATCTATGACCAGTTCCAGTCCACGTTCAGCGGTCCGGCGGCCAATATGCTGGCCGGCGTGCTGGCGCTGTGCTGCCTGGCGTTCCTGCTGCTGGAGAGCGCCACCCGGGGGAAAGCGCGCTATGCCCGTATTGGCGCCGGGGCCGCGCGGGAGCAGAAACGCAAACGCATGAATGTGATGGCGACTCTCGCCGCACAGTCGCTGCTGGGTGCGCTGGTGCTGCTGGCGCTAGGGGTACCGCTGCTGGTGCTGTGTCGCTGGCTGTGGTTGGGGGGCCTCGAGAACTGGATGAACGCCGACCTGTGGCACTCTCTTCGCCAGACGCTGGTGCTGGGGGCCAGCGGTGCGCTGCTGACGACCGCCTGCGGTATCCCCATCGCCTGGCTGGGGATTCGCTACCCGCATCGTCTGTTTCGCCTGCTTGAAGGGTGCAATTACATGACCAGTTCGCTGCCGGGTATTGTGACCGCGCTGGCGCTGGTTACGGTGACCATCCACTATGCCCGGCCCATCTATCAGACTGAAGTGACGCTGTTTCTGGCCTACCTGCTGATGTTTATGCCTCGTGCGCTGATCAATCTTCGCGCGGGAATCGCCCAGGCGCCGGTGGAGCTGGAAAACGTCGCGCGGAGTCTGGGAAGAAGCCCGGGGCGGGCGCTGTGGAGCATCACGCTGCGTCTCGCCGCGCCGGGCGCGACGGCCGGGGCCGCTCTGGTCTTTCTCGGCGTCAGCAACGAACTGACCGCGACGCTGCTGCTTTCACCGCTGGGAACCCGTACGCTGGCCACCGGCTTTTGGGCACTAACCAGCGAGATAGATTATGTCGCTGCGGCGCCCTACGCGATGCTGATGATCGCGATTTCTCTACCGTTGACCGGTGTGCTCTATCACCAGTCGAAAAAAATTGCAGGTCTGTAAATGCTGGAATTAACCTCGATCTCAAAATCTTTTGCCGATGTTCAGGTGCTGGATAACCTTTTTCTGTCGGTGGCCCCCGGCAGCCGCACGGCCATCGTCGGGCCGTCTGGCTCCGGAAAAACAACGCTGCTGCGTATTCTCGCCGGGTTTGAAACGCCGGATGCCGGGCGCATCGTGATGCAGGGCAGAACGCTGTTTGATGAGGGGGTGTTTATTCCCGCCCATCAGCGCGGCATCGGTTTCGTCCCGCAGGAGGGAGCCTTGTTCCCGCACCTTAACGTCGCCGACAATATTGCCTGGGGCTTAGATTGCTCCCGGCAGGAGAAGCGCCGTCGGGTCGCGGCATTGATGGAGATGGTGTCGCTGGATGGGCAGCTGGCCACGCACTGGCCGCATGAAATATCCGGCGGCCAGCAGCAGCGCGTGGCCCTCGCCCGGGCGCTGGCGCAGCGGCCATCGCTGATGCTGCTGGATGAACCTTTTTCCGCCCTCGATACCGGGCTTCGTGCCACTACGCGAAAGGCGACGGCAGACCTGCTTGCCCAGGCCGGCGTCGCCGCGATTCTGGTGACCCACGATCAGAATGAAGCGCTGTCGTTTGCCAGCCAGGTTGCGGTGATGCGTCAGGGGCGCTTTACCCAGGTGGGCACCCCGTTTGAGGTCTATTCGCGGCCCGCCGATGAAGCCACGGCGCTGTTTCTGGGCGATGCGCTGGTGCTTCCTGCCGAGCTTCAAGGCGGACGGGCGCAGTGCGCGATTGGCGCGCTGCTGACCGATAATGACGATATCACCGGGCAGGGGCGGGTTATGCTGCGTCCGGAACAGCTGATGATCACGCCTTGCCAGAATGAGGAGAGTGCCGTCACCATCCTCGACGTGGATTTTTCCGGCCATTTGTCGACTTTAACGCTGGCGATCGCGCAGCAGACGCTGACCCTGAAAACCGTCAGCCGGGCGGACTGGGTGCCGGGCCGCCGGGTACATATTGAGGTCAGCGGTAAAGGGCGGGTGTTTATTCCTTAATAAATGAAAATCGCGCCAGGGTATTTCTGGCGTCATTTATTCTACCGGCGACCGTGACGTGGATGAATAATATCGGCACGCACGGTCTGGCGGCTAAAAATGCTGATTGCGGATCCCTGTCGGCTAATCGCGCCGCATTTTCGCGCCCGTCATGCCGGCGTACAGGCTAGTGTTAGCCCTTGAGTTAACTGAATGAATCGATTAATGTGAGTCGTCGTTCACCCATCCTTTGCACGTTCCGTGGGGCCTCTGAACAACTAAAAATACGAATAAGATAACACTCACTTCCTCTTTGCTATCGGTGAAGCGTAACGGCGTGCGCGGTAATGCACAATAAGAGAATAATGATAGTGCTGGAGTTCATATGTGGACTGTGATTGGCATTTTTTTAGTTCTGGTTTTTATCGGCAATGTAATAAAGAAAAAAGAAACGCCCCCTACTAAAACAGGTAGTCGGGTGGCCGAGCCGTTGGTTGACGTTGAAAAACGAAAAGCATATACCCTGCAGGTTGACCCGGTAAAGCCGGTGACGAAGCCGCGGATGCTTTTGGGTGATATAGCGACGGATGACAAGGCGCCGCGCTCGTTAATGGTCGATGTAAATAAGGCTGCGCCCGGTATTACGATAGCGGAAGCGCTAAATCTTATTATGCATATCGACGGGTTTAAAGAGTATATGTTAACGCGCTATGCAATAACGGGATTAACTCACCTGGCACCGGCTTATATGTCCGATGTCCATGATAATTTCATGCGTTTAATTGTGAATAAACCCTTCTATGCTATTCAGCAATTTAACTGGGCACGAGTCATTGATTTTTCTTCTACCCCGCGGAGAAATATTTCTTCGTTATATCACTTTAGCCACCTGTCAAATCTGAGAAGCATATTTAAATCTGGGATTATTAGCCGCCAACGACTCGAAGAGGGTGGGCACCGTTTTCACTATAATGATGAACTGAGGCTGGAGGGGGTAAGGGATGCGATTTCCCTGTCGTTAGGCGAGGTGAATAAAAAAATGCTCTACAAATATTCCCAGGGGCTGCGCGATCGTGACTGGGTGATCTTCAAAATTAAAAAAGAGCTAATTAGCGGACCCACCCAACCTTCATTCGATCATCGGGCTTTGCTCAAACGAGCCATTTTTTGCCACCACAACGCGGCGTCTTCCGCTGTCAGAGCCATCAGCGTGGAGCAGCGGCAAAAACATCAGGCTTTCCAGGCGATGTTTTGCGGTGATAATCATCAAGATTCCGGCGATCGCCCGTATGATATCCAGGCCGAAATTTTATATTCTGGCGAGATCCCAGTCTGGTTTATTAGTGACGTTATTTTTTATTCCGCGGATAAGATCCCGCCGTGGTTACGCGACTATACGGTGAACATCGTGGTTGACCCTTCACATTTTTCTTTCAGGTGAGTTTATGGCCGTTCGTCCCGTCTTTATCCCGACCCGAGAAGGGGAGGCGCTGGTTGACATCGTTAACGTGGATTTCAGCTGGTCACCGGGTCTGGCGGTCAGCCAGAAACAAAAGTCTATTGCCGCGCTGCATGACGGTTACGCCCGGATGTCGCCGGGAGCAAAGATTCTTGAAGTATCCAGTAAATCTCCGGATGCACTGGGCGTTCAGCTCAGCGCCTTTAACATGGGCGTCGGTAGCCTCGGCGGACAATTTATCAGCGTGGAATCGCTGTTCCAGTCTTCGAAAGTGTTTACCGATAGCGGAACGGTACGCGGGCCCTTTCGCGAGCTGATGCGAAAGGCGCCAAAAGAGGCCCGGCGCGCGGAGGTGCTCAAAACTTCGGGGCGCTTAACCCACTTTTCCTTTCAGCCCAACGAGGCGCGTGAACCGGTTATCTGGCCGCTGGAGCCGAAAAGCGCGTTCTATGACTGGCTGTATCTCAACGCGCTGTACCACTCGCCTTGTAAAGAGCAGGTGCTGAACTATTCGGCCTTTACCGATATCGAATTTAATCCGGCGAAATCGGTCAACTGCCAGGCCTACTCCGTGGCGCTGTGGTGCGCGCTACGCCAGCGGCAATTGTTAACAGCGGCTATTCCCCCGCGAGATGCGTTCATCGCACTGATCGAACGCTTCACCATTTACAACACCAGCGATGGCGATCTCCGCAATATGTCTCTTTTCTAACTAATCAGGAGCGATAATGGCAAGGCAACGACTCAATGGCGATATCCCTGTGCCGACCGCTTCTGCGGCAGATACCTTTGACGATATTCCGCAGGCGCGTAAGCAGGCGATTCGGGAAGAGGTGATGGACGACTATTACGCGCGCCTCCAGGCTGTGAAAAAAGAGGTGGATGCGATGACCATTACCCAGCGCGAAATGTTTCACCGTAGTCTGACGGAGACGCTGGCATTGCTGTCGGTCGGGGAGACGAAAAAATGAATGAGAATAAAATCCTGGCCGCCGTTGCTGAATCTCTTAGTAAAACCCACGACGCCATCAACCAGGCCAATAATGCGCTCGGGACGCTGGCACGCGAGTATTTGTATCGCTCAATGCTGGAGAGCGCGCTCTCCGGCGAGCTGATTGCGATGGAAGCGGCCTTGAAATCGGTGCAGGAGCGTATCAAGCGCCAGGAAAAACATGAGGCGATGCTGGCGGAAATGGATCCCCAAAATCGGGAGGCGTTTAACGCGCTGTACGAAGAAAACAGGGCCAGATACGCCCGGCTGCTGAATGAAAAACACCCCGGAAAGTAAGCCGCCATCGCTGTATTCCGGCGGCGAAAAAAAAGCCAGCCAGGAACTGGCTGGCAAAGTTTCGGATACAACTCCATATTATGATTGGTGTTTCGGGGGAACCTGAACACCTGTCTGGACACGGCGGTAGACGCTGCAATACCCAGAAAGCTGGCCAGCTATCGTCGCCTCGCGGGGTTATTCTCCGGCCAGCAGCTTTTTGCAACTGTAGATAAACGCGCTGGAACGCCGGGTTAACCCTTCAATCTCCCTCGGCTTCATGCCGTTACGCAGATGGGTCATAATCCATTGCCGATCGGCGTCGACATGGGAGCGGCAGTGGTATTTCGCTGCCTCTTTCTCTACTTTTTGCTGCGCCAGCAGGGCGGCGATCTCCTGCTGCTTTTGGCGGGCTATCGGCGCCAGCTCGCTGTCGTCGTGTCGCGCTATTTCGTTCCAGATCGCTAAGGCGCGCCGCAATAATCCCCGCTCCTGCAGACTTTGCGCCTGAATCTGTTTCTCTTGCAGTGTTGTTACCATGATATCGGCACGGCCCGTTCGCTGTGGGGTTATTTGTCATACAAATATGGCGATGATTGATTCAGAAAGAAAATGAATAATTTTTATCTTAATTATGAATGAATGGCATGATTTTATATCTTGCTGATTATAATAAATTTTATTGTGATGCGCGGGAGAGGGCAGGTCCGGCGTCTGAGAGGCTGGTGTGCGCTATCATCAGACCCCGGAAAGATAAAAATTACAAATCAATCAGCAAGTTGGCCGAGCGGCTGCGGGAGCAGCACAGGGCTATCTGCTGCGCGGCGGCGGCTTTCTCGGCCTCTGACTGTACCGTATCACGATGATCGGCCTCGCCGGCCATCAGCGGGGTCAGGCAGGCGCCACACATCCCCATTTCGCAGGAGAGCGCCACGGCAACGCCATGTTCCTGCAGCACCTGGGCAATGGTTTTATCGCCCGGGACCGGCCACGTCTCGCCCGACGACGCCAGGGTGACGGTAAACGTATCCTGACCATTGGTCGCCGCGGCGACCTTCAGCGGCTGGAAGGCTTCGCTGTGAACCTGCGCCTCGGGCCAGTTTTTTTCCGCCGCAATCCGCCGGGCGGTAGCCATAAAACCCGACGGGCCGCAGAGATACAGATGGTGGTCGGCGCGCGCATCGCCCAGCGTATCAGCCAACGATGCGCGTGGACTTTGCCCTTCATCTGAACAATGGACCACGCAGGTGCCGTGGCTGATGATTTTTGCCATTTCGCCGACAAAAGCCGCATTTTCCCGACGTTTAACGTAATAATGCAGCTCAAACGGCGTGCCCACCGCGTCGAGATACAGCGCCATGGTATACAGCGGCGTGATGCCAATGCCGGCGGCCAGCAGCGTTACCTGTCGCGCAGGCTGCAGCGCAAACAGATTGCGCGGCGGAGAGATAAGCAGCGTCTGGCCCGGGCGCAGCGTCTCATGAATATAACGTGACCCGCCGCGGGAGGCCTCCTCCCGGCTAACGCAGATCAGATAAGCGTCGGCACCCGCTTCGGCGTGGGGACCGGTAAGCGAATACTGGCGAATTATCCCGCAGGGCAGGTGAACATCAATATGCGCCCCCGGCAGCCAGCCGGGAAGCGGTCTGCTATCCTGGGCTAACAATTTGATAGCGAGGCTTTTGTCCCCCTCGCGCCACAGGCCATCAACAACCACCTTCAGTACGTCACTCATCACTCTTCTCCCTTTACACCAGGAAAAACTCACCAAAGCCCATTTTCTTCAGGCTACGACGATAGGCGATTGAACTGCGATCGGCGGGAATATGCGCCTCAAGCGTTAAGTCCAGCGGCAGTCGTTCCGGACGCTGGGTCTCCACCATCAGACGGTCTTCCTCGAACACGCGCAGGTTGAAGGCATGTACCTCTTCGACCGGCACATGCAGATCAAAATTGCGCGCAATGGGGGCAAACATTCGGGTCATCCGCGATGAGACCGGTGAGGCGGCATTCATGATCACCAGTCGGGCCTCGCCGGGGAAATGGATGGTCAGGGTCGCCGTGAAGGGCAGGTGCAACTCAAAATGGCGCAGCCACTGGAAGCCGTCCGGGGCCCGAAATTCAGAGCTGGCCGGGTAATTGCCGACCGAACTCCAGTAGTCGGCGGTGAAGCCAAAGGGGGTCTCCTGCGGGATATAGTCGGGAACCAGCTGATTATCGGGATCCGCAAAGGTGTCGGTATGGATCCAGGCGAAGTGGGCAACATCGAGAAATCCCTCGACCTGGCGGCCGGCAAAGCCATTGACCTCAAATCCGGGGCAGTTAATCTGCTGGAAGCCCTCATCGTCCCAGTGGGGAAGGGTGGGCAACGGCATTGGGTTTTCCGCGTCGAAAGCCAGGCAGGTCCAGATCAGCCCGTAGCGCTCTTCGACCGCGTAGCAGGTAAGATTAAGCTTCGCCGGCACCGGACGATCGGGGCTTGAGGGAATGCGGTTGCAGAGGCCATCCTCCCCGAAGCGCAGGCCGTGATAGGGACAAACGATCCCTTCTCCATCATGGAAGCCCAGCGTCAGCGGCACGCCGCGGTGCGGGCAGACGTCGCGCGCAACCACGACCTGCCCCTTAACGCGATAGATAACCAGCTGTTCATCCAGCAACACTGCTTTCACCGGCGCGGCGCCAATATCTTCGGCGCGGGCGACCGGATGCCAGCAGCGGGCCAGGCGTAGCCAGTCTTCAGGATCGAAAGTGCAATGGGCGGGGGGCGTTGGCGCGGCTCTGTTCATGATTTTCCTTCCTGCTCACAGAATACATTTGTTTAATTGTTGTGAGTTTATTGTTGTCATATTAGGGTGTTGACATCCATCAGCATTATTTCACTCACCCGTTGCAAAAAAGAGGACAGGGTAGGCATGAGTCCGTTTTCGCGTTTTGCGCTCTATTTTGCTGAAGTCGCCCGCAGCGGCAGCCTGCGTCGCGCCGCTGAAAAGCTGCATATTTCGGCTTCGGCGATCAATCGCCAGATCCTGCAGGCCGAAGAGGCATTTGGTACGCCGCTGTTCGAACGTCTACCGGAAGGTCTGCGGATGACGGCCGCCGGCGAGCTGCTGTATGACAATCTGCTGCGCTGGCAAAAAGAGTTTCGCCTGACCCGGCAAAAGTTTGATGAGCTGCAGGGGCTGAAGCGTGGAACGGTCAGCGTGGGGATGGTGCAGGCGCTGGCGGAGGGGAGCTTTGCCGCGGCGCTGGCCGATATCATCGGCACCTGGGACTGGCTGGAGCTGGTTTTGCAGGTGGCCGACAGCCATACGGTCAGTGAAAAAGTCCGTCAGGCCGATCTTGATTTCGGCCTGATTCTTGATCCGGAAGGCCAGGCGGGGCTGAGCGTACTGGCGTTTGTTGAACTGGAAATGGGGGTGGTCATGCGTCCGGATAATCCCCTGGCGGATGCGGCTACGCTCTCGCTGGGGGAGCTCAGCCAGCAGCGCCATATCGTCCCTGGCGCTCCGCTGATTGTGCACGACCGTGTCGGCATGCTCTATCGCCATTATGATTTTAGCCCGGCCAATAGCATCAGCTGCAACGATATCCGGCTGATTAAATCGCTGGTGCTGAAGGGCAGCGGCGTGACCGTTCTGAGCCTGCTGGATGTTCTGGATGACGTGAAAAGCGGCCAGCTGGCGTTTGTTCCGCTGCGCAATAAGCTGCTGCGGCCGCTTACGCTGGCGCTGTGTACGGCGCCATCGCGCCAGCTATCTCGCCCGGCGCAAATGGCGATTCAAAAATTGACGGCGGTGATGGAGGAGATGCAAACCGTTGGCGGAGGTTAGCCCAGCGGGCCGCCCTGGATGGTTTCACACAGGCCATTGATAATTCGCTCCCCGGTCTCCTCCTTGAGCTCCTGATACCACGCCTGGGTCAGAGCCATATCTTTCCCGTGCGTGATGTCGCAGCGCTTGCGCGCCTTGAGTATCAGGTCGCGCACGCGCGCGCAGCGCAGCGCTTCGTACTGCCGCAGCGCGGAAACAATCTCGCGATTTTCCAGGAAAATATTGCCCAGCACCACCGCATCCTCCATTGCCGCGCAGCCGCCCTGTCCGATGTCCGGGGTCGTGCTGTGTCCGGCGTCGCCGAGCAGCGCGACCTTGCCGCGCACCAGGGTATCGAAGGGCTCAATGTCATGGATTTCAACGCGGTTGGTCGTCTGTGGATCCAGAGCGGCAATCAGTTTTTGTACCGCTGGCGCCCAGCCGCTGAAGTAGCGGCTGAGATCGTCGCGCAAAGTGTGCCGATCTTCGGCCAGACCGGCGGGCAGCGGAACATCAAAGAAGAAATAGAAACGGCCATGCGCCACCGGCATCAGCGAGACGCGCTTGCCTTCACCAACGAAGGTGGTCCACTGATCCGCCGGCGCAATGCTCTCATCGATATCCACCAGTCCATTCCAGTTGACGTAACCCGCATAGCGGCGCTCGGGCTTATGACCAAGTACATAGGGGCGCAGCGCCGAGTGGCTGCCGTCGGCGGCGATCAGAAAATCACCGTGGGCCGTGGTCCCGTCGCTAAACCAGACGGTCACGCCGTCGGCGTTTTCTTCCGCACGGGTCACCCGTTTACCAAACTGCACCGCCTCGCGTCCCCAAAAGTCGAGCATCTCCCTTTGCAGTTCGCTACGTGACACGGGGCAGGGGCGGCCGCCGGTGCGTTCAACCAGCGGGGCAAGGCTAAACCGGGTCAAGGTTTCTCCGCCCTGATACTCTTTATAGGCTAAAAAGTGCATCGGGCCGCCGTAGGTTTCGATGATCTCGCCCATGCCGAGGTTTTTCATGCACTTCACGCCGTTTGGCCAGATGGAGATCGCCGCGCCGACCGGTTTTATCTCTTTCACCGCCTCAAACACCTCGCAGGTGATTCCCGCATTCTTCAAGGCCACCGCCGCGCTCAGACCGCCGATGCCGGCACCAATCACTAATGCTTTCATGCTGTTCTCCTTATATTGCGTCATCAGGAGGTGAGCAATTTGCGTACCAGCTTGCGCAAAGCACCAAAATCGGCCTTGCGGCGACAGCACGGCAAGGTTTCGCACTCATCTGGTGCGTTGGAGGGTGGCAACTGCCATTTTATGAACTAAAAATTTCTTAATGGTGATGACGGAATCGAAAGTTTCATGAATGGCGCCCCCCTGATGAGCGGACAAGCAACGGTGTCATAGGATAATTATCATTAATAAACAATCGGTTATTGAACTCTGCAACTGATGAGAGATCCGCGGTGCCACTCTGGCCTGCTTTGTGCACTGTGCAGACAACGTTGATGTGAAACAGGGGAATGATAATGTTGCAAAACAAGAACCGCGGTCAGTTTACGGCCGGGACAATGGGCAATGGCGCTGGATCATGTCGGCGCGGTCAACGGCTGGCGACGACCCTGCGCCGGGCGATATCACGCGGACAACGCGGGGCGGCGGCAAGGAGCGACAATGATCCCGCTGACTCACTTTAACCAACTTCCTCCCGACGAGGCCGCGCGTCTGCTGGAACCGTGCGTGGCGATTGATAGCTGGGTGACGGCGCTGGTGCAGGCCCGGCCATATCCGGACCTTGCGACGCTGCATGCCGTGGCGCGGCAGACGTCGCTGGCGTGGGGCGAACCGGAACTGGATCTGGCGCTGAGCGCGCATCCGCGCATTGGCGAAAAACCCGCCGCCCGGCACGGGCATGCCGCGCTGTCGCGGCAGGAACAGGCGGCGGTCAACGATCGTGACGCGTCGCTCATCCAGGCGTTAACGGAGGGGAACGCCCGCTACGAAGCGCGCTTTGGCCGGGTATTCCTGATTCGCGCCACGGGCCGCAGCGGGGAGGAGATACTGCAGGCGCTGGGGCAACGACTGACCCACAACGCGGCGCAAGAGGTTGCGTCCGCGCTGGCACAGCTCCGTGAAATTACCTTATTACGACTAACGGGAGTCATTGGCGAATGAATACGTTAAGTACCCATATTCTGGATATTTCCACCGGTAAGCCTGCACAGGGAGTGGCGGTCAATCTGCTGCGGGGAGGGCAATCTATCGCCAGCGGCATCACGGATGAAAAGGGGCGTATCGCGTCGCTGGCGCCGGGCAAGCTAACCGCCGGTCGCTACCGGCTGGTGGCGGAGACGGGCGACTGGTTCACACGCGGCGGCCTCGAGACGCTGTATCTGTGCGCGCAGATTGATTTTGCGATTGCCGAGGAGGCGGATGAGCATTTCCATCTGCCGTTCTTGATTGCCCCGGGGGGCTGGTCAACCTATCGCGGAAGCTGAGCGCACCGACGCCCGGCGGCTGGCCGGGCTTATTTATTCCGCCTCTCTCTGCCAGACGCACTCGCCGTTGACCCAGGTCTGGTGAATATTGCGTTCGTCGCCCAGCGTCATCAGGACAAACAGCTGTTCGTAAATATCCTGACAGCGGGAGAGGCGCAGCCGCTGCAGCGGCGTCACCCCTGGCGTGATGGCGACAAAGTCGGCCTCTTTTCCCGGCTGGAAGTTGCCAATCCTCTCATCGAGACACAGCGCGCGGGCTCCTCCCAGCGTAGCATGGTAAAACGCTTCGCTGGCACGCAGACGATAGCTTTGCAGCTGTGCCACTTTATAGGCTTCACCCAGAGTGCGTAGCATACTGAAGGTCGTCCCCGCGCCGACGTCGCTGCCGATGCCAATACGCACCTTCTGCTGCCAGCTGGTGGGCAAGCGGAACAGACCGCTGCCGAGAAACAGGTTTGAGGTCGGGCAGAAGGCGAGCGCCGAGCCGGTTTCGTGCAGGCATCGCCACTCCGCATCGGCGAGATGAATTCCGTGGGCAAATACGCTGCGTTCGCCGGTTAAGCGGTAGTGGTGATACACATCAAGATAGTGCTCATGCTCCGGCCACAGGCTTTTCACCCACGCAATCTCATTGAGGTTTTCGCTCAAATGGGTATGCAGCCAGGTATCCGGGAACTCTTCCCGCAGGCGTTGAACCGCCGTCAGCAGCTCTGGCGTCGACGTAGGGGCAAAACGCGGCGTGATGGCGTAGCCGAGGCGGCCCTGATGGTGCCAGCGCTGAATGAGCTCCCGGGTCTGCCGGTAGCTCTGCTCCGCCGTTTCACTCAGATAGTCCGGAGTGTGGCGGTCCATCATCACTTTACCGGCGAGCAGGCGCATATTCAGCCGCAGGGCTTCGGTAAACAGCGCATCGACCGATTCGGGATGCAGGGTACAAAACACCAGCGCGGTGGTGGTGCCGTGGCTCAGCAGCTGGTTGATAAAGAACTGCGCGATCTCTGCGGCATACTCTTCATCACAAAACTGACTCTCCACCGGAAAGGTGTAGGTGGTCAGCCACTCCAGCAGCTGCTCGCCGAAGGCGCCAATCATCTCAGTTTGCGGATAATGCACGTGCGCATCGACAAAACCGGGGAGCAACAGCTGCCCGCGCAGATCGAGATAGCCTGTTTGCGGATGCAGGTACCGTTCGCCCTCCTGCCACGGCAGCAGCGCCTGAATTTTTCCCTGCTGGATAAACAGCACGCCATCATCAAGGTAGCGCGCATGGCGAGCGATATCGTCGGCGCTGTCGGCGATGCGGGCGATATCGAAAAAAGCGCCGCGAACGGCGGTGTGGTATTCAATCATCAGGACAACCTTCTTTGTTCCAGACAGGGGCAGGGGTATTGAGCAAAATTAATGCCAGTTTGCCGGACGGGAGATACCGCGGCGCAGCGCCGCGGCAAAAGGGAGCGGGCTACTCTTTCTGGGCAAGCGGGCGGGAGGTCAAGCGCGATGCGGCGGGGGCGCGATCGTCGCGGGCGATCCAGCGATAGGCCGCGCCGCTCAGGAAGACG
This sequence comes from Klebsiella sp. X13, assembly GCF_003323835.1. Classification (NCBI taxonomy): domain Bacteria; kingdom Pseudomonadati; phylum Pseudomonadota; class Gammaproteobacteria; order Enterobacterales; family Enterobacteriaceae; genus Klebsiella; species Klebsiella sp. X13. The sequence continues at coordinate 3,434,155 of NZ_CP030874.1, read as the reverse complement.
CCGATAAACCAGCTAAAGTTCGCCACTTCATGCAGGGCCGGAATAAAGCTAATCACCAGACCGATCGCCACCGATGGGATCAACGCCGCAATGGCTTTCGGGTTAAAGCCGTTGCGATACCAGTACTGACCCTGCGGCGTGGCATCAAACAAGTCGTCGACGGACACCTGGCCACGCTTAATCAGGTAGAAGTCGACAATCAGAATACCAAACAGCGGGCCGATAAAGGCGCCCAGAACATCCAGCGTATAGTGAATCAGCTCCGGTGAGTTAAACAGGTTCCACGGCGTGAGCACAATGGAGCCGACCGCGGCGATCATGCCGCCGGTACGGAAGCTGATTTTCTGCGGTGAGCAGTTGGAGAAGTCAAACGCCGGTGAGACAAAGTTGGCGACAATATTGATACCGATGGTGGCCGTAATCATCGTCAGCAGACCAATGGCGACCGCCAGGTCGTTCCCCACGCGGCTGACGGTTTCAATCGGGTCGGTGATCATCCGGCCGAACAGCGACTGGGTGCCGGAGACAATCACCACGGTAACGATCGAAAACAGCAGGAAGTTAAACGGCAAACCCCAGCGATTACCGCGGCGGATTTCCCCCATGCTTTTGCCGTAGCGCGAGAAGTCGCCGAAGTTCAGCAGCGGGCCGGAGAAGTAGGAGACCACCAGCGCAGTGGCGGTGATCATCTGCCAGGTCTGCTCGCCGGCGGTCAGCGATTTGCTGGCCAGAGTAAAGGAAATACCGTCAAAGCCGGTTTTGTATACAATCCAGCCCGCCAGCGCCAGCATCACCACGTAGACCGCCGGCCCGGCAATATCAATAAAGCGCTTAATGGCGCTCATCCCGTGCCAGAAAACCATCGCCTGCAGCAGCCACATGGTGGCGAAACAGAGCCATCCGAGGTGCGACAGGCCAAGAAAGGAGGCTGCGGTTAATGTCGCCAGCGAAGGCCAGAACTTGAGCAGCACCAGCATCAGCGCGTTGGCCGCCAGATAGGTCTGAATGCCGTACCAGGCGAAGGCGATAAGACCGCGGATCACCGCCGGGATATTGGCGCCAAAGACGCCAAATGCCTGACGACAGATGACCGCATAGGGTACCCCCGCCATCTGGCTCGGCTTCGCCACCAGGTTGGCGCACAGCTGGACGATACAAATTCCCACCAGCAGGCAGAGAAGGACCTGCCAGCTGGCCAGCCCGAGCGTGAAGAAGCTCGCCGCGACCACGTAGCCTCCCATGCTATGGACGTCGGACATCCAGAAAGAAAAGATGTTGTACCAGCTCCAGTTCTGGTCGCGCGTCGGCGCCAGATCCTCATTACACAGCCGTGGGCTGTAGCCGACGGTGGAGTCAGCGGCCTTAACCTGATGGGTATGTTGTCTGTTTGGCATGAAACCTGCTCCTCTGAATGAAAACCCTTTTACGTTACTGGTTGAGGCTGTTGCAGGATTCAGGCCAGAATCGTTAATCTTGTATACAAGAAATTTATTTTATGTATACGATTGGCTATCGAAAAGTAAAATCCGGAGTGGGTGAATGCGTAATGAAAACCGTCAGCAGGCCGCGGCAGCGCCGCATGACAAGGATGAATCCATCTATCAGGCCCTGATGACCGCCATCGTCGAACATCAGCTCCTGCCGGGCAGCAGGTTGCCGGAGGAGGCGCTGGCCGAAGTGTTCGGCGTGAGTCGGACCGGGATCCGCAAGGTGCTGCAACGACTCAATGCTGTGCAAATGGTGACATTAGCGCCCAAACGTGGTGCACAGGTCGCCAGCCCGACGGTGGAAGAGGCGCGGGAGATCTTCCGCACCCGCGCGCTGCTGGAGGTGGCGAACCTGCCCGATGTCATCGCCCGCTGCCAGCCACCGCACCTGGCGGCGCTGGAGGCGATTATTCGCCAGGAGCAGCAGGCGCATGAAACCGGTGATGGCCCGGCGGCGATTCGCTTTTCCGCCGAATTTCATATTCAGCTGCAGGCCATTTCCGGCAATCAGGTCCTCACCGAAATGGTGACCCGCCTGAGTCAGCGCTCTTCATTAGTGATTGCGGCATGGGGGGCGCCGTGGCGTCAGGGCTGTCGCTGCGACGATCACCAGCAGCTTGTCCAGCTGCTGCGGCAAAAAGCGCTGCCGCCCCTCAGCGCGGCGTTAACGCACCATTTTGAACATATTGTTGCCAGCCTCTGCTTTGAGCGGGCTGGTGAATGCCTGCCTGATTTTGCCCGGCTCTTTGCCGGCGACAAGGAGTCCTGATGGCCGCTATTTGTATACAAGTGATTAATCCCAACACCAACGCCGGGATGACCGACACCATCGCGACCGCCGCCCGCATGGCGGCGGCGCCGGGGACCGAGATTATGGCGGTCTCTTCACGGGAAGGGGTGCCGTCCATTGAAGGCCATTTTGATGAAGCCATCGCCGCCGTCGGCGTGCTGGAGCAGATTCAGGCCGGCCGCCAGCAGGGCGTTTCGGGCCACGTCATCGCCTGTTTCGGCGATCCGGGATTGCTGGCGGCCCGCGAACTGGCGCAGGGGCCGGTGATCGGCATTGCCGAAGCGGCGATGCATATGGCCACGCTGGTAGCCACGCGCTTTTCCATTGTGACCACGCTGCCGCGTACGCTGATCATCGCCCGCCATCTGCTGCACCAGTATGGATTTTACGACCACTGTTCCGGGCTACACGCCATCGATCTGCCGGTGCTGGCGCTGGAAGACGGCAGCGGCGTGGCGCAGGAGAAGGTGCGCGCGCGCTGTATCCAGGCATTAAAAGAGGATGGCTGTGGCGCCATCGTGCTGGGCTGCGGCGGAATGGCGACCCTGGCCCAGGAGCTGACCCGCGAACTGCAGGCGCCGGTCATTGATGGCGTCAGCGCAGCGGTAAAAATGGTGGAGTCGCTGGTGGCGCTGGGGCTGTCGACCAGCAAACGCGGGGACCTGGCGTTCCCGGAAGCCAAAACCCTGAGCGGTAAATTTCAGGCATTCAATACATTTTCAATTTAAGGGGTGGGAGATGACGTCAGCAGCACAGAATTACCCTCGCGACCTGCGAGGATACGCCGGTCAACCGCCGCACGCGCAGTGGCCGAACCAGGCGCGCATTGCCGTGCAGTTTGTCCTCAATTATGAAGAGGGGGCGGAAAACCATGTTCTGCATGGCGACGCCGGTTCCGAGCAGTTTCTCTCCGATATTATCGGCGCCGCCAGCTACCCGGACCGGCACATGTCGATGGACTCGCTGTATGAGTACGGCAGCCGCGCCGGGTTCTGGCGCATTCATCAGGAGTTCAGCCGGCGCGGGCTGCCGCTGACGGTGTTCGGCGTGGCGATGGCCCTCGCGCGTCACCCCGATATCGTCGCGGCGATTAAAGCCGCCGACTACGACGTGGTTAGCCACGGCTGGCGTTGGATCCACTATCAGCATATGGATAGCGACATGGAGCGCGAGCATCTGCACAAGGCAGTGCACGTCTTAACCGACCTGTTCGGCAAGCCGCCAACCGGCTGGTACACCGGGCGGGACAGTCCCAATACGCGGCGGCTGGTGGTGGAACACGGCGGTTTCGAGTATGACAGCGACTACTATGGCGATGATTTACCTTTCTGGACCGAGGTGCCGTGCGGCGACGGTTCGCGCAAGCCGCATCTGATCGTCCCCTATACCCTCGACGCCAACGACATGCGCTTTGCCACCGCGCAGGGGTTCAATACCGCTGAGCAGTTTTATACCTACCTGAAAGATAGTTTTGATGTGCTGTATGAAGAAGGGGAAGATGCGCCGAAGATGATGTCTATCGGTATGCACTGTCGCCTGCTTGGCCGGCCGGGGCGCTTCCGCGCCCTGCAGCGTTTCCTCGATTATGTCCAGCAGCACGAGCGGGTGTGGGTCTGTACGCGCCAGCAGATCGCCACGCACTGGCGCGAAGTCCATCCGTACCGGGAATAGCTGTCATTCCCGGGTAGCCCGGCTCAGCGCCGGGCTAGCTCATCAGGCTGACCTGCGCGGCAACAATCCGCCAGCCAAAAGGAAAGCGGACCCAGGTTTGCTGCTGGCGGCCGATGCGATCGCTGCCGGCGCGGGTAAACTCGGTGCTGCACACCGCGTAATCCTCGCCGAAGGTGACGATCTCGGTGTGGCGTAATTCGCGCTGTAATCCCGCCGCCGGACGGGCGGCGCGAAAGGCGCGAATTTCATCGATACCGTAGAGGTTCTCGCCGGCGCCCAGGCGCACCGTCCGTTTATCGTGCCAGAAGAGCTCATCCAGCACCGCAATGTCGTTGCTGACCAGCGCCTCTTCGTAGCGGTAAAAGGCGGCCGTTACCTCGGCCAGAACGCGCGGCCGGTTAATATTATCCTGATTGATCATCGTGCTCTCTCCGCAGGGCGGGCCTCGCTGATGCCCGCGTGTTCCAGCGCGCGCGCGGCGCGCAGACAGGCCAGTTCATTAAACGGCGCGGCAATCAGCTGCACGCCAATGGGGCGGTTGGACGCGGTGCGCAACGGGACCGTCACCACCGGCAGGCCAAGGAACGAGATGGGCTGAGTGAGCATGCCCATACTGGCGCGAACGGGCAGCATCTCGCCGTTGATCGTCATCGTCGGTTGGCCGATAAGGGTGGCGCTGCACGGCGTCGCCGGGGCGATGAGTACATCGACGTGGTGAAACAGCGATTTTATCGCCTCCCGGGCATGGCGCCGAAAACGCTGCGCCTGAAGATACCAGGCCGAAGGAATCATCGCCCCGGCCAGCAGACGCTCCCGCGAGTTCGGTTCAAAGCGAGCCGGTTCACGCCGCAGCGCCGGCAGATAGTGATTGCCCCCTTCGGAGGCGCTGATGATAAACGCCGCCGAACGGGCAAGCTCCGCCTCGGGGAAAACATGCTCTTCGCGGGCCTCAAGGGCCTGCGCCACGCGTGCCACGGCGGCACGGGCGTCGCTATCGCACCAGTCGCTGAAATAGCCGCCCAGCACTCCGCAGCGCAGATCCTCCGCCCCGCGTTCCAGCCGCTGGCGAGTGGGGGCAACGGCTTCGTCCGCCTGGGCATCATCATCGGGGTCGTGCCCCTGTAAGGCATCGTACACCGCCGCCAGATCGTCGACGCAGCGGGCAAACGGGCCAATGTGATCGAGGCTGGCGACGAACGGATGGCTGCCCGCACGCGACAGGCGGCCAAACGTCGGTTTCAGACCAAAAATGCCGCACAGGGAGGCCGGGACGCGGATTGAGCCGTTGGTATCGCTTCCCAGAGAGAAGTGAACCAGCCCGGCGGCAACTGCCGCTGCCGAACCGCCGGAAGAGCCGCCGGCAATTCGCTGCAGATCGTGCGGATTATGGGTGGCGCCATAGTGGCTGTTTTCGGTGGTGAACCCGTAGGCGTAGGCATCCATATTGACCATTCCGCTAAGCAGGCCGCCAGCCGCGCAGATCTGCCGTACCGCCCAGCCGTCATTGACGGCAGGCGGGCGGTCGCTGAACAGCTGTGCGCCGGCGAGGGTGGTTTCCCCGGCAACGTCGAACAGATTTTTTACCGCGTAGGGGACCCCCGCCAGCGCCGGTAACGGCTGACGGGTTCGACGCAGCGCATCAATCTGGTCGGCTTCGGCGAGCATCCGGCGTTCGGTGATCTGCGTCCAGGCATTAATCTGCGGGTTAACCTGCGCCATGTCGTCCAGGGTGCGGCGGGCAATTTCTCTGGCGCTCAGCTCACCCTCGGCCAGCGCGCGCTGAATATCAGCAATCGTCATCTCAGTCAGCGTCATGCTTTGTACACTCCGGCAATCTCCAGGCGTTCATCGAGGGGAAAGGCCATCAGCGGCTCAGCCATGGCGGCAATGCGGGCGAACTGTAGCTGAAGCTCGCCGCGGCGGGTGTCGTCCAGTTCCAGCGCCAGCAGGTGTTCCATTTGCGCCAGATAAGCGCGCCAGTCGTTTACGCTATGCGTCATGTTGGTCTCCTAATAACCGGCGGCGGAGCCGTTGCTGCGTGGATCGGAGGCCCCTTCAAACAGGCCGTTGGGATGGCGGACGATGGCGCCGGCGTGGCCCATGGCTTCGCTATAATCGGCCAGCACCTCCACGTCATGACCCAGCGCCCGTAGACGGGCGATGCTATCCGGCGGGAAGCGACCTTCCAGTTTCAGTGAATCTGAGGTTTGTCCCCAGGTCCGGCCCAGCAGCCAGCGCGGGCGCGAAATACTCTCCTGCAGCGGGATGCCCTGCAGAATGTAGCGGGTGAAAATGGCCGCCTGAGTTTGCGGTTGGCCATCCCCACCCATTGACCCATATACCATGACCCGGCCATCGTTAAGGCGCGCGGCGGCGGGGTTGAGGGTATGAAACGGCTGTTTGCCTGGCGCCAGCGCCAGCAGATGCGCGGGGTCGAGACTGAACGAGGCGCCGCGGTTTTGCCAGACGATCCCGCTATCCGGCAGGACGACACCGCTGCCAAATTCATGATAAAGACTTTGAATAAAGGATACCGCCAGCCCGCTGCTGTCTATCACCCCCATCCAGACGGTGTCGCCGGGGCCTTTTCCCGCTCCCCAGGGGGCGGCCTGCCGATCGTCGATGTTTTCGGCCAGCTGCTGGAGCGCCTGCGGGTCGAGCAGGCTTTGAATATCCACGTCGAGATGACGGGGGTCGGTAATGTGGGCATCGCGCAGGCCAAAAGCCTGCTTGGTGGCCTCGACGATACGGTGCACGGTCTGCGCGTCATCGGCATCGTGCATCGCCAGCCGGTCGGTAATCCCGAGGATCGCCAGCGAGACCAGTCCCTGCGTGGGCGGCGCCAGATTCCACAATTCGCCGTGCTGGTGCTGAAGCTTCAGCGGCGCAGGGCGACGGGCGCGATGCTGCTGGAGGTCTGCAAGGGTGACGGGCAGGCCGCAGGCCGCCATCCCCGCAGCCAGACGGCGGGCCAGCGGGCCGCGATAAAAACTGTCGAGGCCATCGTCGACCAGCTGCTTAAGCGTTGATGCCAGCGCGGGCTGGCGAAACCGACTGCCGGCGACCGGCGGTTGGCCGTTGACCAGAAAGGTCTCGGCGAACCCCGGCAGGTCGCGGAGTTCGGCGAGTTTTCCGGCGCTGGCGCTGGACTGGGACGCCGTCACCGGCGTGCCGTCAGCGGCATAGCGAATCGCATCCTCCAGCAGACGCGCCAGCGGCAGCGCTTTTCCGGTCAGCGTCTGCGAGATCTTGAGCGCTTCATCCCAGCCGCTGACGGTCCCGGCGACGGTCAGCGCCGCTTGCGGCCCGCGGTGCGGAATTTGCGCCAGCCCGGCGTAGGCTTCCGGGGTGGCCAGCGACCCCGCCGCGCCGCTGGCGTCAATGGCTATCGGTTCGCCCTCCGGCGGGACGATAAGCCAGAAGCCATCGCCGCCCAGGCCGTTCATATGTGGGTAAACCACCGCAATGGTGGCCGCCGCGGCGACCATGGCTTCTATCGCGCTGCCGCCTTCGCGCAGCACGGCAACCGCGCTTTGGCTGGCCAGATGGTGCGGGGCGACCGCCATCCCGTGGGCGGATACATTACTCTGCATGGGTTGTCCTCATGATCCAAACGTGATGCCAACGCTGCAAAAGCTGTTCCACTTTGAGCGTAAAGTTTCATTCGTCAGGGGACGGACCTTTTTCTTAAACTGGCATGCATTATGAAAGGGCTCACATCATGTATAGTTTGATGAAACAAAAGTTACAGAGGCCGTATGGAACAACTGGATGAACGCTTGAAAGGGCAATATGCCTCATTGTCGCCTCAGGAACAGCGGGTGGCGGATTTTATTTTCGATCACTTCGACGACCTGATTAGCTATAACAGCGCCGAGCTGGCGCAGCTGAGCGGGGTGTCAAAAGCCACGGTGAGCCGTCTGTTTAAGCGGCTGGGCTACGAAAAATATAAGGATATGCGCGATGAGCTGCGCACGTTACGCCAGAGCGGAATGCCGCTGACCGATCATCGCGATGCGGTGCAGGGGAACACGCTGCTGGCGCGGCACTATAAACAGGAAATGGCGAATCTGACGCAGTGGGTCAATGCGCTCGACGCGCAGCAGTTTGCCGATGCGATTAGCGGGATGGTCGATGCCCGGCGCATTGCGATCATCGGAATGCGCAACTCCTGGCCGGTGGCGCTGCACCTGCGCCAGCAGCTGCTGCAGGCGCGCGGGCAGGTACAGGTGCTGCCGCAGCCGGGGCAGAGTTTAAGCGAAGAGCTGGTGGATCTGACGGCGGACGATCTGGTGGTGGTTATGGCTTTTCGCCGCCGTCCGCGCATTATTCGCCCGCTGTTGCAGCAGCTCCAGCTGCGCGGTATTCCGGTACTGCTGATTTGCGAACCGCAGGCATACAGCCTGTTTCCGCTGTCCCGCTGGCAGCTGTGCGCCCCCCTGGATAGCGTCTCGGCCTATGACAGCTACAGCTCGGTAAACAGCTTGATCAACCTGCTGGCGAATGCGTTTTTACATGAAATTCTCGATAAAGGCCGTCCGCGCATCCACGATATAGCCACCCTCTATCAGCAGCTGGACGAGCTTGAGCAACGATAATGGGGCCTCAGGCTGGTGCTTTGCTCTTTTGTGGTGCAATAAAATAGTGGGGAAATGAGCTCCGTTTTCCCACTTCTTTCCGCTATATCCTGTTTATCCTCTCTTTTTTTGCGCTTTCTGGCGTGGCCCTCTCATTTTTTGCATCTGGCACATTAGTTGCAGAAGTTTATTTAAAGAATCTTTTGTTTCATACTAACGTAACGGGTAAACATCATGAAAAAACTGCTGATCGCACTGGCCGGGGCCGCTTGTCTGTTCACGCAAATCACAGCGGCAAAAGCCGACCAGCTGCAGGATATTGAAAAGCGCGGCGTGATTCGCATTGCGGTACCGCAGGATTTCCCGCCGTTCGGTTCGGTGGGAACCGATCTCCAGCCGCAGGGCTATGACATCGATATGGCGCGTTACCTTGCCAGTCAGATGAAGCTCAAGCTGCAGCTGGTGCCGGTCACCAGCGCCAACCGGGTACCTTATCTGCAAACCGATAAAGTTGACCTGGTGATCTCCAGCCTCGGTAAGAATGCCGAGCGCGAGAAGGTGATTGATTTCAGCCGCGCCTATGCGCCGTTCTTCCTCGGCGTGTTTGGCCCGAAAGGGGCGGAGATCAAAGAGGCGGCGGCGCTGAGCGGGAAAACTATCGGCGTGACCCGCGGTGCGGTGGAAGATATGGTGCTGACCGGTATCGCGCCAAAAGAGGCGCAGATTAAACGCTACGAAGACAACAACACCACGCTGTCGGCTTATCTCTCCGGCCAGGTACAGTACGTGGCGACCGGGAACCTGGTGGTAGCGGCGATCGCCCGCCAGAATCCGGCGAAAGCGCCGGTACCGAGTTTTATGCTGAAAGATTCGCCGTGCGTGATTGGTCTGAAAAAGAATGAACCGGCGCTGAAAGCCAAAGTGGATGCGCTGATTGAGCAAGGCATCAAAGACGGTACCCTCAACGCGTTATCGCAGCAGTGGCTGAAAGCGCCGTTGCCCGCCGACTTTTCCGCATAAGGTCAGTGAATGACGGAACAACTTCATTTTTCTGCGCTCTGGCCGCACTGGCCGGAGCTGCTGGCCGGGCTGTGGGTGACTATTCAACTGACGGTCATGGCCACGATCGGCGGCCTGGCTATCGGCATTTTGGGGGCCGCCATTCGCAGCGGGCGGCCATCGTGGTTGAGTCGGATTTGGGGCGGCTATGTGGAGCTGATTCGCAACACGCCGTTCGTGGTCCAGCTGTTTTTTATCGTCTTTGGGCTGCCTAACCTCGGGCTCAAGATGACGGCGGGTGAAGCCGCGCTGCTGGCGATGGTGGTCAACCTTGGCGCCTACAGTACCGAGATTGTCCGCGCCGGGATCCAGGTGACGCCAAAAGGGCAGTGGGAGGCCGGGCGCGTGCTGGGGCTGAGCCGCACGCAGACCTTTATCCGGGTGGTATTACCGCCGGCGCTACAGCGGATTTATCCGGCGCTGGTCAGTCAGTGCATTATCGTGATGTTGGGATCGTCGGTGGTTTCTCAGGTCTCTTATGAAGAGCTGACCTTTGCCGCCAACCTGATCCAGTCGCGGACGTTTCTGAGCTTCGAGGTCTATCTGGTGACGACGGGGATCTACTTAGTGTTATCGATAACGCTGCGTCAGCTGCTGATGGCGGCAGGGCGAAAATGGCTGGGGGTGCAGGCATGATGGTCACCTTTACCGACTGGGACATTATTCGCAATCTGCTGCTGGCCGGCCGCTGGACGGTGCTGCTGTCGCTGGTGGCCTTTATCGGCGGCGCGCTGGTGACGTTGCCGCTGCTACTGCTGCGCCTGACCGGCGGACGCCAGGTCAGACGTCTGATTCGCGGCTATATCGAACTGTTTCAGGGGACGCCGCTGCTGATGCAGCTGTTTCTGGCCTTTTTCGGCGTGGCGCTGTTCGGCATCGATGTTTCGCCGTGGACCGCTGCGTCGATGGCGCTGACCTTCTACACCAGCGCCTTTTTACTTGATATCTGGTTTGGCAGCATCCGCGCGTTGCCGAAAGGGCAGTGGGAAGCTTCGCGCTGTCTGGGCCTCAGTTTCGCCCAGACGCTGTTTCGCGTCATTGCGCCGCAGGCGCTGCGTATCGCCATTGCGCCCACCGTGGGGTTTGCGGTGCAGGTGGTGAAAGGCACCGCGCTGGCATCGATTATCGGCTTCGTCGAGCTGACCAAAGCCGGCACGATGCTGACCAACGTCACCTATCAGCCGTTTAAAGTCTTTGCGCTGGTGGCGCTGGGCTACTTCATTCTGTGCTACCCGCTGTCCCGCTACAGCCGCTATCTGGAGAATAAATTCAATGCCTCTCATCACCATTAATCAGATGCAGAAGTACTACGGCGACAACCACGTGCTGAAAGGTGTCGATCTGGACATCGAGATGGGCGAGGTGATTTCCATTATTGGCCGTAGCGGCTCGGGGAAAAGCACGCTGCTGCGCTGCATCAACGGGCTGGAAGGTTATCAGGATGGCAGCATCAAACTGGGCGGCATGACCATCACCGACCGCGATTCGCAGGCCCGCGAGATCAGCCGTTCCGTCGGGATGGTGTTCCAGAACTTTAACCTGTTTCCGCACATGACCGCGCTGGAAAACGTCATGCTGGCGCCGCGACGGGTGCTGCAAAAAAGCGCCGCCGAATGTCGTGAGCTGGCGCAGCGAATGCTGGAGAAGGTCGGTCTTGGCGATCGGCTGGACTATTATCCTTCCAGTCTCTCCGGCGGCCAGCAGCAGCGGGTGGCGATTGCCCGCGCGCTGGCGATGTCGCCAAAGGTGTTACTGTGTGACGAGATTACCTCGGCGCTGGATCCTGAACTGGTGGGTGAAGTGCTCAAGGTTCTTGAGCAGCTGGCTGCTGAGGGAATGACGCTGATTCTCGTCACCCATGAAATGAATTTTGCCCGTGAAGTGGGCGATCGGGTGGTGTTTATGCATCAGGGACGGGTCTGGGAACAGGGTGACAGTAAAACGCTGTTTGCCAACCCGCAGACCAATGAACTGAAGCAGTTTATCTCCTCCGTTCGCGGCCTGAATTAATCAAAGGACTCTAAAATGGATATCGCTCAATTTTCGCAACTCAACCCGCCGCCGCGCCTGCTGATGGGACCGGGGCCGATTAACGCCGACCCGCGCGTGCTGCGCGCCATGTCGAGTCAGCTGATTGGTCAGTACGATCCGGCGATGACCCACTATATGAATGAGGTCATGGCGCTGTATCGCGGGGTGTTCCGTACCGAAAACCGTTGGACGATGCTGGTGGACGGCACCTCGCGCGCGGGAATCGAAGCGATTCTGGTATCGGCTATTCGCCCTGGCGATAAGGTGCTGGTGCCGGTATTTGGCCGCTTCGGCCATCTGCTGTGCGAAATCGCCCGCCGCTGTCGTGCCGAGGTTCACACCATCGAGGTACCGTGGGGCGAAGTCTTCACTCCCGATCGGATTGAAGACGCCATCAAACGCGTGCGTCCGCGCCTGCTGCTGACCGTGCAGGGCGACACCTCGACCACCATGCTCCAGCCGCTGGCGGAGCTGGGCGATATCTGTCGCCGTCACGAGGTGCTGTTTTACACCGACGCGACCGCCTCGCTGGCCGGCAACGCCCTGGAGACCGATGCCTGGGGGCTGGATGCGGTGTCGGCAGGCATGCAGAAATGCCTCGGCGGCCCGTCCGGAACCTCGCCGATTACCCTCAGCGCGCGCATGGAGGAGGTGATTCGCCGCCGCAAATGCGTGGAGGAGGGCATTCGTACCGACGCCCACCTTGATGGTGTGGATGAGATGGTTTACTCCAACTACTTCGACCTCGGCATGGTGATGGACTACTGGGGGCCGGAGCGCCTGAATCACCACACCGAAGCTACATCGGCGCTGTTTGGCGCCCGCGAATGCGCGCGCCTGATCCTGCAGGAGGGGCTGGAACAGGGGATCGCCCGGCATAAGCTGCATGGCGATGCGCTGCTCAAAGGCATTCAGGCGATGGGGCTGGAGACCTTTGGCGACCTGCAACATAAGATGAACAACGTGCTCGGCGTCATGATTCCGCAGGGCATCAACGGTGACCAGGTACGGAAACTGATGCTGGAAGATTTCGGCATTGAGATCGGCACCTCCTTTGGCCCGCTGCATGGCAAAGTGTGGCGCATCGGCACTATGGGCTATAACGCGCGGAAAGATTGCGTGCTGACCACGCTCAGCGCTCTGGAGTCGGTACTGAATTACCTGAAATTCTCTACCACCCAGGGCGCGGCGATGCAGGCGGCGTGGGATCACTATTGCAGCGAGAGTGCGCGATGAATCAATCAACACGCCAGCAGGCGGAGATGATGGCGGCCGCGGAGCGGGTGATGGCCCGCGCCGATGAGCTGGCCGCGATCAGCGAAACGGCAGAAGGACTGACCCGGGTGTATCTCTCGCCGCAGCATTTGCAGGCCAATCAGCAGGTGGCGCGCTGGATGACGCAGGCGGGGATGACCGTCTGGCAGGATAGCGTCGGGAACATTTGCGGGCGCTATGAAGGCGAGCAGGAGGGGGCGCCGGCAATTCTGCTGGGGTCGCATCTGGATACGGTACGCAATGCCGGGCGCTACGACGGCATGCTGGGGGTGCTCACGGCGATTGACGTGGTGGAAAACCTGCATCAGCAGGGGCGTCGCCTGGCGAAAGCGATAGAGATTGTGGGTTTCTGCGATGAAGAAGGGACCCGTTTTGGCATCACGTTGCTGGGCAGCCGCGGCCTGACGGGAACCTGGCCAGAGAGCTGGCTGACGCAGACCGATGCCCAGGGGATCAGCGTGGCGCAGGCGATGGTGCAGGTCGGGCTTGATCCTGCGCGAGTCAGTCTGGCCGCGCGTCCGACGGCGGATATCGCTGGTTATCTGGAGCTGCACATTGAGCAGGGGCCGTGCCTTGAGCAAGCGGGGCTGGCGCTCGGGGTGGTGGAGGCGATCAACGGTGCCCGCCGCCTGAACTGCCGTTTTACCGGCGAAGCGGGCCATGCCGGAACGGTTCCGATGAGTCAGCGTCGGGATGCGCTGGCCGCCGCCGCCGAATGGATGGTCCTCATTGAGACGACAACCCGGCAGCACGGGGGAAACCTGGTGGCTACGGTGGGGACGCTGCGCTGCGCCCCGGGTGCGGTTAACGTCATTCCCGGCGAGGTGGCGCTGACGCTGGATATTCGCGGCCCGCAGGATGGTCCGCTCGACGCGCTGCTCGCCACGTTGCTGGATGCCGCGCAGGCGATAGCCGCTCGTCGCCATCTGCACTTTGCCGCCGAAGCGTTCTACCACATCGCCGCGACCGCCTGCGATCGGCGGCTACAGGCGGTGTTGACGCAAGCCGTCAACGAGGTTCAGGGGCGCTCGCTGTCCCTGCCGAGCGGCGCCGGGCACGATGCGATCGCCATCGCCGAACGTTGGCCGGTAGGTATGCTGTTTGTGCGCTGCAAAGGCGGCGTCAGCCACCACCCGGCGGAGTCCGTGACCCGGCAGGATGTGGCGTTGGCTATTGCCGCGTTTCGCCGCGCGACCTGGGCGCTGGCCGAAAACGCATAAGTCGTCCCGCGCGGTCGCACTCGCGGCTTCTTCTGCGCCGGCGCCGCGCTGGAGGCCGCTGACCGGCGGCAGATTGACCGCAGTGAAGGGCTATTTTTACGCGAAAGTAGCACAAAGTGCTAAATGTGCGGGTGATGAACTCTATACCATCCGCGGCACTGACCTCGTCGCCATGGATTGGTAGTCAGTTGGAATAATTCCGCGGGGTCAGTCTGCTCTTCTTATCAAGCATCGATGACGCCTTTAACCCTCAGATAATCATCATTTTTATTCGCTGAAAATTCCCCGACTGTTATGCTACCTTGTGAAAAGATATGCTGCTGACGAGAGACATGCCGATGCTGAATTCAGATAAGAGTATTAATATACAGACGCAGTCCTCCCGTTCCGGGATGAATCTTTTCCCCGCATTACTGGTGATTATCGCCGTTTCCACATTGTGTGTCGTGATATCGAAACCATTAGGTCCCTGGGAGGTTATCTTCGCCAACGCCGGGCTGTATATTGATCTGTTAGCCTTATTGTTCCTGGTGTTTATGTTATGGATTTCGGCAAAAGTCAGAATGAGCTATGTCGCGGTAAACTGGGTGCGCTACGGGCTGTTACTCTGGATAGCCGGCGGCACCTTTGATTTAATGGACGAGATATTTGTCCAGCCGAAATGGATGGGCTATTACTGCGAAGATCTGCTCCGTCTTTCCGGCATGCTGTTGACGACTATCGGCATCTACAAAATTATCGAGCGTATTAACGTGCTGTACGTGGACGCGCGTTCTCAATCGTTAAAAGACGAGCTGACTCAACTGCCTAACCGGCGCTTTTTCATTGATACTATCCGGGAAAAACAGGGCCATCAGCTGGCGCTGATGATTCTGGATATTGATTTTTTCAAGAAGATAAATGATACCTACGGCCATCTGGTGGGCGATGAGGTGCTATTCGCGTTGGGTAAACAGCTGGCAAAATTAACCAGCGATAAAATTCTGCCGGCCCGGATTGGTGGCGAAGAGTTTGCCATTATTGTTGACGGAATGTCGGCCGAAGAGGTGCGCAACCTGGCGCAGTCCATTCTGGAGAATGTCCGCTCCATTCTGATTAATCATGATTATCCGCTGTCGGTCAGCATTGGCGTCGGCATGCGTGAAAAAGATGAAGCGCAGGATGCGTTTATTAAGAAGGTGGATGAAGCGCTCTACCAGGCTAAACATAACGGCCGCGGACGCGTCGAGTGGGCCGCATCCTGAGGCCGCTACCCCTGCTGCGCGCTGCGACAATGGCGGCGATATTCGGAAGGCGAACGTTCGGTATAGCGTTTAAACACCCGGCAAAAATAGTTGCTGTCGATAAAGCCGCAGTTGTGGGCAATCTCTTTGACTTTTAAGTCGTAACCCCGCAGCAGCTTTTTGGCCTGCTCCAGTCGGACGCGGGTCAGGTATTCGTTAAAACCGACGGAACCCGATTTCTGAAAAATGTGCGACAGGTAGTTTGGGGTGATATGAAAACGTTTTGCCACCGATTCGCGGGTTAACGGCTGGCTGAGATTCTCCTCCAGATAATCCTGTACCGCCATAAACAGATCGCGGCTGCGGCTGACCCGCATCTCCAGGCCGACCAGCTGTTCAAGGCAGTGGCTCAGCAGCGCCGACACCACAAGCCGGGCGGTGACCGGGTCTGGCTGCAGACAGATTTCGTTCAGCGCCAGCAGCAGATAAGAGCCCACGCGCGGCCCCAGGCGGGCGACGCTTTGTTTCTCCGTTCGCAGCCGTTTACCGTCCCAGTGCTGGATGCAAAACCCCAGCTTTTGTCTGCCAAATAAAATACTTAAGGTCGATGCCTGACCGGTCCACTGCGGGCAGGTCCACTTTCCCGCCTGGACATAAAGCACCTGCGATGTTGACAGCACCATATCGGACAAGGGTAAACCGTTCTCCCGCAGCTCGCCCTCCAGCACAATCTCCAGACGCGGAAACGCGACCTGATAGGCCAGTTCCGGGACAGAAATATCCGGTTCCGGGAACCTGACCAGCAGCCTGTCCTTCTGATTGACCAGACGATTTAAAATACCCGGCAGATCTTCAATCATCCCTTCACCCCGAGAGCGAACTATTATCCTGTTGAATATAATCTATTTAATATCCGCAGATCTCTTTTAGTTCGCCCGATTGAGCGCGCAGAGCCAGCCTGCGGCCGCCTGAGTCTCAGAGTTTGACGATCATCACACTTTGCCTCCCCGCGTACGGATGTCCAGTTTTTCGTAGCAATCGCCTCATGTATTTCCCCTGGCCGACGATTAGAGTTTATTTCGTGTTATCGAAAGGTTAAGGAAAGGAAATATGGAACATCAATCTGCTGTCTATCTGGATGCCCTCGGCGCCAACATCGCCTTATCCGACAAAATGAAACAGGAGCTGGATACGCTTGGCTACACCGTGGTGCATCATCTGGCCGACCCGGCGTGGCTGGCGGCGATGCGCGAGCTCATCGATACGCTTGTCGAGAGCGAGGGGGATAACCTGGCCATGGAACACCATCAGGAGGCGACCGCGACGCGCATTGCCAACCTGGTGAATAAAGGGGTGATTTGGGAGAAGGTGTGGTCCCATCCGCTGGTGCTGTCGGCCTGCCGCTATATTTTTCAGGGCGACTTTAAAGTGTCCAGCCTGAATGCGCGCGAGGCGCTGGTTAACGGCGGCCACCAGCCGCTACATGCCGACTGGAAAAAACCGCGTCCCGATTTTCCCAAAGTGCATCTGGTGAATACCATCTGGGCAATCGATGATTTGAGTGCTGAGAATGGCGCCCCGCGAATTATTCCCGGTACGCATCTGCGCCCGGAGCTGCCCGAGGAGGTCCTGAGCGACCCTGAACTGCCGCACCCGGATGAGGTGGTGTTTGCCGCCCCGGCGGGGAGCGTAATGATTTATAACGCACATACCTGGCACGGCGGAACCTGTAATACCACCGGCAGCAGAAGACGGGTGCTGCACGGTTTATACATTGACCGCCAGGACAGCGCGCAGCAGGACCAGCGGCGCTGGCTAAAGCCGGAAACCGCCAGTCGCCTGACGCCGGCGCAAAAATGGCTGCTGGATGTGGAGTAAGCCCGGGCGTCCATTTTTTGCCAGATGGCGGCGGGATAGATTATTTGCCCGGGCTACGGCCCGGCATCCCTTGCCGGTTCGGTATCAGGTAGCCCCGGTAAGCGTAGCGCCACCGGGGAGAGACTCCCGGGCGGCGGGATAAATTATTTGCCCGGGCTACGGCCCGGCATCCCTTGTCGGTTCGGTATCAGGTAGCCCCGGTAAGCGCTGCGCCACCGGGGAGAGGTTCCCGGGCGGCGGGATAGATTATTTGCCCGGGCTACGGCCCGGCATCCCTTGTCGGTTCGGTATCAGGTAGCCCCGGTAAGCGCAGCGCCACCGGGGAGAGGTTCCCGGGCGGCGGGATAAATTGTTTGCCCGGGCTACGGCCCTGCATCCCTTGTCGTCCCGGCGGCGCGGCTCTGCTGTCCGGGCGACAAACCGGCAGACGATAGCGGTTCGTCGTTCCTGAGAAGCAGTGGAATGCGCCAGCCCGCTCTCAGGGGATCTCTAAATAGACGACCGGCTTTTTCATGATGCTTTTTACCGCTTCCGCGATCTGCTGCGGCTGGAGTAAAAACGTTTTGATGCTGGTTTTAATCGTGCGCTGGCCGCAAAAGCGCCTGGCGTCGTCGATTTCAATATCCGTAACCAGCAGGACGACATCGGCCCCGGCAATATCGTCGGGGGTAATTTTATTCTCAATCCCCAGCGCGCCCTGGGTTTCGATTTTGATCTGCCACTTTTCGTGGTGGCCGACTTTTTGTAACCGCTCCGCCGCCATATAGGTATGGGCCACGCCGCTCACGCAGGCCGTGACCGCAACGATCTTGAGATCCATAGCATCCTCCGGGCATTAGCCACCGACAGTTACGCGAAAACCAGCTTGTTCAGCCATGAGAGTGAATCGATTAATCTCTGCTGCCGATGGCGCTCCGACCTTTGCCATCGCCCATCTCTTGCCCAACAGCGAGTATTTCGGTTCGCCATAGTGGTGAAACGGCAGCAGGTGAATGTCAGGCAGCGCAAACGGCGCCAGGAAGGAGAGAATCTGGCTGAAGTTCTTTTCACACAGGGTAAAGCCGGGAATGAGCGGCACTCTGGGAATGACGTGAACGCCATTTTCCACCAGCCGGCTGAAATTTTCCAGCACCCGGGGGAGATTCAGGGCGAGCTGTTCTCTGGCCTGCCCGGGATCCATCATTTTCAGATCAAACAGCACTTCGTCGCATGCCTGGGCAAGAGGGTAAACGCGGCTGAAGGCGGCGTCGCCCGCCGTTTCTATCGCCGTGTGGATCCCCCACTGGCGCAACGCGCGTAAGAAACGGGTGGCAAACCCGGCCTGCATCAACACCTCTCCACCCGATAGCGTGACGCCGCCGCCCGAGGCACGAAAAAAGATCTCATCTTTCAGAACCTCTTTGAGCAACGCTTCCTGAGTGACATCACGGCCAATCTGCTCCCATGCGCCGGAAGGGCACTCTTCGACGTCCTGCTGGCAGCGAGCGCAGTGGAGACACCGGCTTTCCCGGCGCACGGTTTCAATTTGGGGGGAGAGGGATTCCGGGTTGGCACACCACGGGCAGGTATGCGGGCAACCTTTAAAAAAGACGACGGTTCTGATCCCCTGGCCATCGTTCAGCGAGTAGCGCTGGAGATTGAAAATGCGCGCCCGGTCGGCGCGCGTCTCGATAACGTCACAGTTGATGCGTGGTGCGGTGGATAATGTCATCCTGGATCTCCTTCGATAACTCCACAAAGAAGGCGCTGTAGCCCGCGACGCGTACCACCAGGCCGGCGAAATCCTGAGGGCGCTGCTGCGCTTCGCGCAGCGTCTGTGCGTTGACCACGTTAAACTGGATATGCTGTAGCTTCAGGCTGGTGAAAGCCTGTAAGAAATCAGCCAGCTTGTTGAGCCCGCTCTCTCCGCTCAGGGTCGCCGGGGTGAACTTCACGTTCAGCAGCGTGCCGTTGGAGAGCAGGTAGTTATCCAGCTTGCTGACCGATTTCAGGACCGCCGTTGGCCCCTGAGAATCCTGGCCGACCATCGGCGACAGACCGCCATCGGCTAACTGCTCGCCGGCCAGGCGGCCATCCGGCGTTGCGCCGACCACCGAGCCGAGCGGAACGTGCGCCGAGACGGTATAGGAACCGGGGGTGAAGTGCCCGCCGCGCGGGTTGCGGTACTGCTCAACCTCTTTACAGTAAAAGCGCAGCAGGTCGGCGCTGATATTGTCTACCTCGTCGATATCGTTGCCATATTTTTCAAAGCGGTGAACCAGTCGGGCGCGGATTTTCTCGCCTTCCGGCGTCTGGAAATTGGCCTTGAGGACCTGAATCAGCTCGTCGTAGCTCATGCGCTGCTGCTCGAAGACCATCCCCTTGAGCGCATGCAGGGAGTCGCTGAGATTGGCGATACCAATTCCCTGAACGCCGGAGAAGTTGTAGCGCGCGCCGCCTTCGGTGATGTCCTTTCCGTGCAACACGCAATCCTGAATAAACGAAGAGAGCAGGGGAACCGGCGCCTGATCCCGGTGGCCGAGGTCGCAAATGTTGCTGCCTTCGACCATCAGCCTGATGTAGTAGCGGATTTTCTCGCGGATCTGCTGAATCAGCCCGTCCCAGCTGATATCGGGGTTACCTTCGTTCTCCAGCATCACGATCTCCATGACCTTCAGCAGGTTGAACATCGCAATATCGTGCAGCCCATAGGTGCGGCCGGGGATAGAGAGTTCGACGCAGCCGACGACGGCATAATCCCGCGCATCCTCCAGCGAGACGCCGCGGTTGAGAAAGGCCGGAACCACCACTTCGTCGTTGAAAATTTGTGGGATCCCGGTGCCTAAGCGGATGGTTTCCGCCGTTTTGTGCAGGAACGGGCGGTCGATCAGTTCGTTGACGCGCACGCCGAGATTGGGCTGCGGCAGACGGACGTTCTGGTAGGCATCCAGCGCGAGAAAGGAGAGCACGTTTACCGCGCTGCGTCCGGTCTCACTCAGGCCGCCGAGCAAGGCGGTATAGCCCGTCGGAAAGCCGGCAAAGTAGCGGGCGCTGCTGGATGAGCGCAGCAGGACAATATCGTTGCACTTGACCCACAGCGATTCCAGCAGCGTTTTCAGCAACGCGGGATCCTCGCCACGGGTTAACGACGCCTGATAAAACGGCAGCATATACTGGTCAAAACGGCCAAGCGAAATCGAACTGGCGTTGGACTCGTACTGCAGAATGATGTTCATGTACCAGAACAGCTGGCAGGCCTGCCAGAAATCTTCCGGGCGATGCGCGGCGTTATGGCGCGAATGAGCGGCAATCGTCTCCAGCTCCTGGCGTCGCTGCGGATCGTCGCAGCGGCGGGCCATGTCAGCGGCGAGGGTGGCGTAACGCAAAATGTGGCGCTGCGAGGCCGCCAGTAAAATCAGCACCGCCTGATAAAAATCGTTCTCCGGATGCTGTCGGGCCAGACTTTTCATTTCCGTCGCCAGCGCCGCCAGTCCTTTATTCAGCAGGCGGGGATAATCGATAATGATGTGCCCCTGGCCCTTGTCGGTCTGGTTGATGCTGAAAATCTGCGTGCCTACCGCCGCTTTCACCTCGTCGGTCATCTGGGCGTTAATAACATCTTTCATCGAGCGTTTTTCCCAGTACGGGAACAGCGCTTCACGGTAGACGCGCTTGTCTTCATCGCTGATGGCGAAGCGATCCTGCGGGCGAACCGGGAACCGATCCAGCTCGTTAAGCAACCAGTAGGGGTCCATCTCGGGCGAGACGATGCCGGCGCGCGGTTTGATTGTCCGGTTGCCGGCGATCAGTTCATCATCACGAATCGAAATCTGTACATGGTCAAGGATCCAGGCGGTGGCCTTCGCCCGACGAATCATCGTCGGCTCCCCCTCGGTGCGTTTGTGGCTTTCGGTATAGAGCAGGGCGCGTTCGAGCGAGATTTCCCGCGGGTGAGCGAACAGGCCCGCTATTAAGCGTTGGGTACGATTGGTCATGACAAACTCCATGTGAACGCCCTCTCCACGCGCGGATTGAGGCAATTCGCGACGCGCGTTGCGCACGGACTGCCGGTCACTATGACGCTCGTGGAGCGGGGCGCTGAGTCTTGCGCAGCGTCGCTGCGCGCGACGGTATTCAGGCTTTCTGCGAAAGATGGCTGTCGATTTTGTTCATAATGGCGTCAGCCCGCTTCACGGCATCGCTGATATTGACGCGAACGATGGTTTTACCGGCAAACCGCTCTTCACTCTTGATGCCGATATCTTTGGTCAGAATCACGATATCGGCGCTGGCGACATCGTCTGCCGACAGCTCATTTTCAATACCGATGGAGCCCTGGGTCTCCACCTTGACCTGCCAGCCTTTGGCTGTGGCGGCGCTCTCCAGCGACTCCGCTGCCATGTAGGTGTGTGCGACGCCGGACGGGCAGGCGGTAACGGCGATAATCCTGGTCATAAACTATTCCTTCTGCGGTTTCAGTTAATTTCGAAATCAAGATCCAGTTCGTCATCGGCTTTGGCTTCTGACGCTTTCTTCCTGGTGAGGGCTTTAAGCACGATGACGCAGGCGGCGCTGACCAATGCCCCGACCAGCAGGCCGATGATGAACCCGCCTTTACCCTGAACCACCGGCAGGACAATCAGTCCGCCCCAGCCGGCGTAGCACTGAACGCCGAGCAGGGCGGTCGTCGCGCAGCCGCTGGCGGCGCCAATCATGATCGACGGGATGACGCGCAGCGGGTCGGCGGCCGCGAAGGGGATGGCGCCTTCCGACACGCCAACGCAGCCCATGACCAGCGCGGCTTTGCCCGCTTCTCGCTCCTCTGGCGTGAAGTATTTGCGACCCACCAGCGTCGCCAGACCCATGCCCAGCGGCGGAATGGCGATCCCGACGGCGGCGATAGCCACCACGCTATAAACCCCCTGGGAGACGCAAATCAGCATGAAGGCGTAGGCCACTTTATTGACCGGCCCCCCCATGTCGAAGGCCAGCATCAGCCCCATGATGATGGCGAGAAGCACGATGCTGCCCTCGCGCATGCCCTGTAGCCAGGTTGTCAGACCGGCGGTGAGCGCGCCGATAGGTTCACCCAGCCCCCACATCATGATCCCGGCCGTAATAAAAGTGCCGATAATGGGGATAACAAAAATGGGCATCACGGAGCGCAGCACTTTGTGGACTGGGATTTTCTTCAGGTAGTAAACCACCAGGCCGCCGATCATCCCGGCGATCAGTGCGCCGAAAAAACCGGCGCCAAAACTGTTGCCGACCCACGCGCCAATGGCGCACGGGGCCAGCGCCGCGCGGTCAGAAATGGAGTAGCCGATATAGGCCGCCAGAAAAGGCACCATCAGGGTCAGTCCGGCGACGCCAATATCAAACAGTTTTTTCAGGTTGGGATCCGTCGCGCCATCGGGCACGGCGCCTTTGCCGTATAGCATGACCGAGACGGCGAGGAGGATCCCGCCGGAGACCACAAAGGGGATCATATGTGAGACGCCGGTCATGAGATGCTGGCGTGTATTTTTTAGTATTTGCACCAGTTCGTTCATTGCTTGCTCCTGAGCGCGCTAACGCTCGTGACAGTATTGTTGCTTCAACAGTAGGAAAATGGCGGGGGAGAAAACAGTAGAGAAAAAGTGCATTTACTGGATATTTGTAAGGTGCGCGTGAAATTGCGATCCACCTCAAATCTTAGGTGTTATGGGGGAATGTTGCGAGCAAACGAGAGAATTGTGAGCCGGAACAGAAAAAAGATCTCTGTGTACAATTTTCCAGTAATTCACTCTTTTCTCGCGTAGTTCCTGCGGCGCGCTTTCTTTACCGTTGAGGCAATGATGTCTTGCTCAGGAGAAAGCCAATGGCCCAGGTTATTAAATTCCGTTGTGATTTGCCAAATGGCGTCCACGCCCGTCCGGCTAGTCTGGTAGAAACGCTATGCAATACCTTTTTGTCTTCTGTTGACTGGTGGAATACGCGCAGCGACCTGCGCGGCAATGCGAAAAGCGCGCTGGCTATTATTGCCACCAACACAATACAGGGCGACGAGTGCCAGTTAATTATCCGCGGCGAGGATGAGCAGCGGGCGCTTGCTGCCCTGTCGGCATTTATTCAGGATGAATTTCCGCACTGCGATACGCCGTTGCCGGCGGCGGAAAGTCCAGAGGTACAGCCGGTTCCGGAATCGCTGTCGCGGCTGAATCCCATCCTGTTGCACGGGCGGCCAGTGTGTGCCGGGAGCGCCGGGGGCACGCTCACCCGGCTGAAATCTTTCGATCTGCGCGACCCGGGCCCGCTGCCCGCTGCCGGGAATGTTGAGCACGAGCAGGCGCTGCTGGATCAAGGTTTGCTGCTGCTGGTTAAAAATATCGAGCTGCGGCTGCTGGATAACGACGGAACCGCCGGCGCCATTCTGGAGGCGCATCGTTCGCTGGCGACGGATGCTTCTCTACGCCAGCATCTGCTTGGCGGGCTGCTGACCGGCCTGAGCTGCGCCCAGGCGATCGTCGCCAGCGGCGAGCACTTCTGCGCTCAGTTCCACGACTCCGGCAACCGCTATTTACAGGAGCGGGTGCTGGACATCCGCGATGTCTGCTTCCAGCTTCTGCAGCATATCTACGGCGAGTCCCGCTTCCCGGCTCCGGGTAAGCTGACCGTCCCGGCGATTTGTCTTGCCGATGAGTTAACGCCCAGCCAGTTTCTTGAGCTGGATAAAACGCTGCTGAAAGGCCTGCTGCTGAGCGGCGGCGGGACCACTTCGCATACCGTGATTCTGGCGCGTTCGTTTAATATTCCGACTCTGGTCGGCGTGGAGATGGCGGCGCTGCAGCCGTGGGTGGGGCAACCGGTATATATCGACGGCAATGCCGGGCTGGTGGCGGTTAACCCGGATGAGGCGGTGACGCGCTACTACCAGCAGGAGGCCTGGGCCGCGGCGCAGTTACGTCGTCAGCAGCAGGCGTGGTTTGATAAAGACGGGGTCACAAAAGATGGCCTGCGTCTGGAGGTGGCGGCCAATATTGCCCACTCCGTTGAAGCCGCCGCGGCGTTTGGCAACGGCGCGCAGGCGGTGGGCCTGTTCCGTACCGAAATGCTGTATATGGACCGGCCCGGCGCGCCGTCCGAAGATGAACTGTATAATATTTTTTGCCAGGCGCTGGAACCGGCGAAGGGCCGCAGCATTATTATTCGCACCATGGATATCGGGGGCGATAAGCCGGTGGCCTATCTCAATATCCCGGCGGAAAACAACCCCTTCCTCGGCTATCGCGCGGTGCGAATTTACGAAGAGTACCAGACGCTGTTCCGCACGCAGCTCAGGGCGATTCTGCGCGCCTCGGCGCACGGCTCGTTGAAAATTATGATTCCGATGATCTCCTCGATGGAGGAGATTCTGTGGGTGAAAGAAAGGCTGGCCGAAGCCAGGCAATCCCTGCGCGATGAACATATTCCGTTCGATGAGAAGATCCCGTTTGGCATCATGCTGGAAGTGCCGTCGGTGATGTTTATCATCGACCAGTGCTGTGAAGAGATCGATTTTTTCAGTATTGGCAGCAATGACCTGACGCAGTATCTGCTGGCGGTGGATCGTGATAACAGCAAAGTCACGCGCCACTACAACAGCCTCAACCCGGCTTTTTTGCGCGCGCTGGACTACGCCGTGCAGGCGGTACATCGCCAGGGGAAATGGATTGGTCTGTGCGGTGAACTGGGGGCGAAAGGCTCGGTGCTGCCGCTGCTGGTGGGACTAGGGCTGGATGAACTGAGCATGAGCGCGCCGGCGATTCCGGCGACGAAAGCGCGTCTGGCCCGGCTGGATAGTCGGGCCTGTCGCCAGCTGCTGAACCAGGCTATGCAGTGTCGCACCTCGCTGGAGGTAGAACATTTATTAGCTCAGTTCCGCATGGCCCAGCAGGACGCGCCGCTGATTACCACGCAGTGCATTACCTTAAACAGCGACTGGCGCAGTAAAGAAGAGGTGCTGAAAGGCATGACCGACAATCTGCTGCTGGCGGGGCGTTGCCGCTACCCGCGTAAGCTGGAGGCCGATCTCTGGGCGCGCGAAGCGGTATTTTCCACCGGGCTGGGCTTCAGCTTTGCCATTCCGCACAGCAAGTCGGAACATATTGAGCAGTCCACCATCAGCGTGGCTCGCCTGGCCCGGCCGGTGGCGTGGGGAGAGGACGAAGCGCAATTTGTGATTATGCTGACGCTGAACAAACATGCCGCCGGGGATCAGCATATGCGCATCTTCTCTCGTCTGGCGCGGCGCATTATGCACGAGGCGTTTCGTCACGCGCTGGTCACCGCCGACAGCAGCGAGGCCATCGCCGGGTTATTGCAGCGCGAGCTGGAGCTGTAGTTTCTCCGGCGGAACGGTGCCGCCGGAGAGGCGGGTTAGCGCAAAATCGCCTGGCAGATGGCTTCGCTGACCTGCCGGGTCGAGGCATCCCCCTTCATATCCGGCGTTTTCGGCCCGCTGGCGATAACCTGCTCAATGGCCTGTAAAATACCGTCATGGGCGGCCTGATAACGCGCATCGCCGGCGCCGAGGAAATCCAGCATCATGGCGCCCGCCCAGATAGTCGCTATCGGGTTGGCGATGTTCTGACCGTAAATATCCGGCGCTGAGCCGTGGACCGGCTCGAACAGAGACGGGAAGGTACGCTCCGGATTCAGGTTCGCCGACGGGGCGATGCCGATAGTACCGGTACAGGCCGGGCCAAGATCGGAGAGGATATCGCCGAACAGATTTGAGCCGACGACCACGTCGAAGCGTTCCGGCTGGAGGACGAAGCGGGCGCACAGAATATCGATATGCTGTTTGTCCCAGCGGATCTCAGGATACTCCCGGGCCATGGCTTCTACGCGCTCATCCCAGTAAGGCATGCTGATGGCCAGCCCGTTGGATTTGGTGGCGGAGGTCAGGGTTTTACGCGGGCGGCTTTGCGCCAGTTCAAACGCGTAGCGCAGGATCCGGTCTACGCCGCGGCGGGTGAAGACCGACTCCTGAATCACCATCTCATACTCGGTCCCGGGGTTCACGCGTCCGCCGAGCGAGGAGTATTCCCCTTCGGTATTCTCCCGCACCACGTAGAAATCAATATCGCCGGCTTTTTTACCCGCCAGCGGGCAGGGAACGCCGGGGAACAGGCGCACCGGACGCAGGTTGACGTACTGATCGAACTCGCGGCGAAACTTGAGCAGCGAGCCCCACAGTGAGACGTGATCCGCTACGGTGTCGGGCCAGCCGACGGCGCCAAAATAGAGAGCATCAAAGGTTTTGAGCTGCTCATGCCAGTCGTCGGGCATCATTTTACCGTGGCGGACATAATAGTCGCAGCTGGCCCATTCAATCTGTTCAAAGCTTAATGACAAATCCCAGCGTTCAGCCGCGGCTTGTAAGACGCGAATACCTTCAGGCAGCACTTCTTTACCTATCCCGTCTCCTGGGATGGCGGCAATACGACAGCTTTTCTTCATACCGGTTCTCACTTATCAGCGATGAAAATTGACTTCCTTTCTATCCTATAATTGACTGGTTCATAATTAATCACGCTAACTGGTGAAACATAAAACACAGTTCATGAATAATCTGCCGCTGCTAAATGATTTACGCGTGTTTATGCTGGTAGCCCGCCGCGCCGGTTTTGCCTCTGCCGCCGAAGAGCTCGGCGTTTCGCCCGCCTTTGTCAGCAAGCGCATTTCTTTGCTTGAGCAGACGCTGAATGTGCTGCTGCTGCACCGCACTACCCGTCGGGTCACGATAACCGAAGAGGGCGAGCGCATCTACGAATGGGCGCAGCGCATTTTGCAGGACGTCGACCAAATGATGGATGAGCTGTCCGATGTGCGTCAGGTGCCGCAGGGTACGCTGCGGATTATCAGCAGCTTTGGTTTTGGCCGCCGGGTGGTGGCGCCGGCGCTGTCGGCGCTGTCGCGTCAGTATCCGCAGCTGGAGCTGCGGTTTGATGTTGAAGACCGGCTGGTCGACCTGGTGAATGAAGGCGTCGATCTCGATATTCGCGTGGGTGATGATATTGCCCCCAATCTGATTGCCCGCAAACTGGCGACCAACCAGCGGATTCTCTGCGCTTCACCGGCGTTTCTGGCCCGCTATCCGCAGCCCAGGCAGCTCAGCGATCTGGCGACCTTGCCCTGTCTGGTGATTAAAGAGCGCGATCGACCGTTTGGCGTCTGGCAGCTCCACGGTAAAGAGGGGGAGCAGGCGATTAAGGTGACCGGCCCGCTCGCCTCTAACCACGGGGAGATCGTGCATCAGTGGTGTCTTGACGGGCAGGGGATCTCGCTACGCTCGTGGTGGGATGTCAGTGACAATATCGCCAGCGGTCACCTGGTGCATCTGCTGCCGGAATACTCTCAGCCGGCTAACATCTGGGCGGTGTATGTGTCGCGGCTGGCGACTTCGGCGAAAATTCGGGCCACGGTGGAGTTTTTACGCCACTACTTTCAGCAGCACTATCCGCAGCAATGCGTTGTGAACCGCGAAACCTGATGCGCAAGATGAGAACACCACCGGCGTTGGCTGCCGGTGGTGCGGACGGCGTTAACGCCGCCGGGCGTTGGCTCAAACAGCGGCGCGCCGGGCGCCGGATCAACGCACCCGGCGGCTGTTGTTCCAGGCGGCGTAGCGGCTCACACGCCGAGGCGGTCGCGCAAGCTGTAGTACGCCGCGCCCATTGCGGTAAACGGAATGCGTAAGCTGCGCCCGCCCGGGAACGGGTAGTGGGGCAGGTTCGCAAAGGCGTCGAAGCGCTCGGCATCCCCGCGCAGCAGCTCGGAGATCAGCCGCCCGGCGAGATGGGTACAGGTGACGCCGTGGCCGCTGTAACCCTGCATATAGTAGATGTTGTTGTCCAGGCGTCCGAACTGCGGCATCCTCGAAAGCGTCAGCAGGAAGTTGCCGGTCCAGCGATAATCGATTTTCACCCCTTTCAGCTGCGGGAAAGTCTTCAGCAGTTTCGGCATGATCAGCCGTTCAACGTCGTCCGGATCGCGGGCGCCGTAGACGACGCCGCCGCCGTACAACAGGCGGTTATCGCCGGTCAGACGGTAGTAGTCCAGCAGGTAGTTGCAGTCTTCCACGCAGTAATTTTTCGGGATCAGCGAACGGGCGACGTCGTCGGACAGCGGCTCGGTGGTGACGACCTGGGTACCGCACGGCATACTGCGTTTGGCCAGCTCCGGCTCCACTTTGTCGCCAAGGTAGGCGTTTCCGGCGACGATCACGTAGCGTGCGGTCACCTGGCCTTTGGCGGTGCTCACCACCGCCGGGCTGGTGTGCTGGATACGGATGACCGGCGATTGTTCATAAATCCGACCGCCGTTCAGACGAATGGCATTCGCTTCGCCGATGGCCAGATTCAGGGGATGAATATGACCACCGCTATGATCGAGCAGGGCGCCGGTATAACGATCGCTGTTGACCTCACGGCGGATGGCATTGGCATCCAGCAGCTCCAGCTGGTTGTTACCGTAGCGCTGCCAGTTGGCTTTCTGCTCTTCCAGAGTTTCCAGCTGTTTGTGGTTCATCGCCACAAACAGGCCGCCGGGGCGATAGTCGCACTGAATCTGATAGCGCTGGATACGTTCGCGGATGATCTCGCCACCTTCAAACATCATGCTGCCGAGCATTCTTGCCGCGTCCGGTCCGTAGGTTTTTTCAATGACGTCAATATCGCGGCTATAGGAGTTAACCAACTGGCCGCCGTTGCGTCCGCTGGCGCCAAAGCCAATTCGGGCGCTTTCCAGCAGCACCACGTCGTAGCCCATTTCGGCAAGATGTAGGGCGGAAGAGAGGCCGGTGTAGCCGCCGCCGACGACGCAGACGTCGCAGCTGATGGATTCGCTCAGCGTCGGAAACGGTGCGTATTTGTTGGCGCTGGCGGCGTAATAACTGGTGGTATGTTCGGTCATGATTAAGACTCCAGAGTCATCCAGATCGTTTTCAGTTCGGTGAATTTTTCCAGCGCGTGCAGAGATTTATCGCGTCCGTTGCCGCTTTGTTTATAGCCGCCAAACGGGACGGTCATATCACCATCGTTATAGTTGTTCACAAAAACGGAGCCCGCTTTCAGGCGGCGGCTCATGCGGTGGGCGCGGGAAAGATCGCGGGTCCAGACCGCTGCGCCCAGGCCGTAATGGCTGTCGTTGGCAAGCCGCAGTGCCTCGGCTTCTGAGGTGAAGCGGGTGACCACCAGTACCGGGCCGAAAATCTCTTCCCGACTCAGAGGAGAGGCCGGATCGACATCAACGAAAATGGTCGGGCCGACGGCGGCCGGCCACGGATTTTTCCGGCCATCGAGCAGTAAGGTGCTGTGACTTTCTCCCACGCGGATAAAACTGTGGACGCTGTCGGCATGGGTGTTATCAATCAACATGCCCATGGTGGTGTTGGGGTCGAGCGGGTTGCCCGGCTGCCAGAGGCGAGCCTGCTCCTGCAGCCGGCTGAGGAACTCATCGGCAATGCTCTCTTCAACCAGCAGGCGGGTACCGGCGATACACACCTGGCCCTGGTTGTAAAAGATGCCGCCGGCGGTGGCGTTGACCGCTTTTTGCAGATCCGGGCAGTCGGCAAAGACGATATTGGCGCTTTTCCCCCCCGCTTCCAGCCAGACGCGCTTCATGTTGCTGTCGCCGGCATCTTTTAACAGCTGTTTGCCGGTGCGGGTAGAGCCGGTAAAGGTGATGACCTCAACGTCCGGGTGCAGCGACAGGGCCTGGCCCGCCTCGTGGCCAAACCCGCTGATCACGTTCAGCACGCCGTCCGGCAGCCCGGCTTCTTTCGCCAGGCCAGCAAGACGCAGGGCGGTGAGCGGTGATTTTTCAGATGGTTTAAGCACGATGCTATTGCCGGTGGCCAGCGCCGGGCCGAGTTTCCAGCAGGCCAGCAGCAGCGGGAAATTCCACGGGACCACGGCGGCAATCACGCCTACCGGCTCACGGACGATCATCGCCAGTTCATTGACGCCGGTAGGGGCGACTTCGCCATACACTTTGTCGATGGCTTCCGCATACCAGCGGATCGCCCGCGCCGCGCCGGGGATATCGTCGCGCAGGCTGTGGCGGATCGGCTTTCCGGTATCGAGCGTCTCCAGCAGCGCCAGCTCTTCACGGTGGCTTTCCATCAGGTCCGCCAGCTTATTGAGCACCGCTTTACGCTGCGCGGGTGAGGTCTGCGACCAGTCGCCGCGTTCAAAAACGCGGCGCGCGGCCTGAACGGCGAGGTCGACGTCGGCCTTTTTACCGCGGGCGACATGCGCCAGAGTTTGCTGGGCGGCAGGGTCGATGGTTTCAAACGTGGTATTATCGACAGCAGAGCAGTATTCGCCATTAATAAATAACCGCGTTTCAATCTCCATGCTTTTCGCTTTATCCTGCCACCAGGCCAGATGTTTGAAATCCATATAAGACTCCTTAATCACATAATCGAATAGTGGGCATTTCAGACAGCACAGGGCGCAGGGCGTCCCCGGAGTCAGATACCGTCTTTCGCGCGTTTTATTTGCGCGTATTATTGAGGCCAGCAGGAAATAAGATTCCGCACTACGCTGCGTATTATTTGCGTGTTCTTCGCTCCGCCGGAAACAGGGCATCCGACGGAGCAGGCCAGAAGAAAGCCTGAAACCTGCTCAGGCTAAAAAATCAGAATGTGGTGGGAGTATGGGCACTGATAATTCGGCAAATGCCGGCCGAAGTATTGCTGAAACTGTGCGGTATGCCGGTATTTATGGCATAGCTTTGCCCAGCCACCAGATGATACGACTGACCATTTATGACCAGTACGACTTCACCTTCCAGTATGGTGCCAATTTCCTCACCTTGATGTTTGATCCTCTCCCCGGTTGTGGTTCCAGGCTGGTAAGTTTCAAAAATCATCGCCAGCGTACGGTTCGGATTTCCGTTATGCACCAGCTTCATCGAAACCCCCTGACTGCCGATTTCGATAAGGTCATCCTGATTAATAACCACCTGCGGTTCATCAGGTTTTTCTGGTTCAGAAAAGAATTCCGAGAGCGACAGCCCATAAACTTTCAGCAGCTTTTGCAGCGTACTGATGGCAGGACTGACTTTGTCCTGTTCTATGGTACTGATGGCACTATGTGTTAACCCAGACAGTTCGGCGGCACGACGTTGTGAGAGACCCAGCTGTTGGCGGATCTCTGACAGACGTTTTCCTGGCGCCAGTCCGTCATCGCTCATATTTGCATTTCCTTAACTGTAATGGTCAGAGTCGCGGCTTTTCAGCCATGCGCTTCTGACAGGCGGTGATAAAACCTTCAAACAACAAACGCGACAGGGCGTATTCACTACTGTTCCATTCCGGATGCCACTGTACCCCCAGCGCAAAGGGGTGGTCATTAACGCTGACCGCTTCTGCCAGCCCATCGGAAGAACGGGCTTCGACGCGCAGACGCGAGCTTAATGTCTTTGCTCCCTGCCCATGTAGCGAGTTTACCCAAAACGTGTTGCAGCCCGGTATTAACTGAGAAAGTAATCCTCCTTGCTGAACCTGTACTTCGTGAGACGGCGCATATTGCTGCTCAACCGGCAGTTCCGGATCTTCGCGATGTTCGAGGAGCTCCTGCTGCTCGAAAAGACGACGATACAGAGTCCCACCGGTGGCGACAACCAGTTCCTGTAACCCACGGCAGATGGCGAAAATGGGGATGCGCCTTTCGAGCGCGGCGTTAATCAGTGCCATGCTCAGAAGATCACGCCCGGGATCGGCGTCAGGCTCATCGCCGTTTTCACCATAAAGGTGCGGCTGCACATTGCTGGGGCTGCCCGGCAGGTAAATTCCGTCCAGTTGAGGTAACAACGCGGCAAGCAGTTCCGGTTCAGCCAGCGCATGCGGCAGGGCAATCGGTAATCCACCGGCGTTAATTATTGCATTCAGGTATTTTTCTTGCAGGGTCTGGGTCTGGTGACCCTTCAGCCTGTTCCTGCACATCACGACACCAATAACTGGCTTGTACATTATATTTTCCATGATCGCCCTCACAAAGTGGACTAAATTATGACCATTTAGCGCTTTAAATGGCCATATCGTTCAATATTTTCTCAATCTAGCAGTGAGAATTGCCGTTTGCAAACTTAATTTAACATTTGACAAACATTTTGTTTGCATACACATTCGAAGAGTGGACATTATATTTAACGGCAAGAAAGCCCGGCTCCGAAACCAACACAACGGCGGTGAATGATGGAAACCAATATTGTAGAAGTTGAGAATTTTGTTCAGCAGTCAGAAGAGAGACGGGGCAGCGCATTCACCTGGGAAGTGAAGCGCTACCTTGAGCAGTATCCGAATACGCAGTATGTCGATGTGCTGCTGACCGATCTGAACGGCTGTTTCCGCGGGAAGCGCATCCCGGTCTCCAGCCTGAGCAAACTGGAAAAAGGGTGCTACTTCCCGGCCTCCGTTTTTGCCATGGATATTCTGGGAAATGTGGTAGAAGAGGCCGGTCTCGGCCAGGACATGGGGGAACCGGACTGCACCTGCGTACCGGTACCGGGTACCTTAACGCCTTCTGCTGCCGACCCGGCATTTATCGCGCAGCTGCAGCTGACCATGGTTGATGAAGATGGCGCTCCCTTTGACGTTGAGCCGCGGAACGTTCTCAATCGACTCTGGCAGCAGCTGCGCCAGCGTGGGTTGTTCCCCGTGGTAGCGGTAGAGCTGGAGTTCTATTTACTCGATCGTAAACGCGATGCTGAAGGCTATCTCCAGCCGCCTTGCGCGCCGGGTACCGGCGATCGCAACACCCAAAGCCAGGTCTATTCCGTGGATAACCTCAACCACTTCGCCGACGTGCTCAACGATATTGATGAGCTGGCCCAGCTGCAGCTGATTCCGGCCGATGGCGCGGTGGCGGAAGCGTCGCCGGGTCAGTTCGAAATCAACCTTCATCATACCGATAACGTGCTGGATGCCTGCGATGATGCGCTGGCGTTAAAACGCCTCGTGCGTTTGATGGCCGAGAAGCATAAGATGCATGCCACTTTTATGGCCAAGCCTTATGAAGAGCATGCCGGTAGCGGGATGCATATCCATATCAGCATGCAAAACAACAAGGGTGAAAACGTCCTCGCGGATGCCAATGGCGAAGATTCTGCGCTGTTGAAACGCGCGCTCGCCGGGATGATTGACCTGATGCCGGCGTCGATGGCGCTGCTGGCGCCAAACGTCAACTCATACCGCCGCTTCCAGCCGGGTATGTATGTGCCGACGCAGGCCTCCTGGGGGCATAACAACCGGACGGTGGCGCTGCGGATCCCCTGCGGCGACCGCCAGAATCACCGCGTGGAGTATCGCGTGGCGGGGGCCGACGCCAACCCGTATCTGGTGATGGCGGCAATTTTTGCCGGCATTTTGCACGGTCTGGACAATACGCTGCCGTTGCAGGAAGAGGTGGAAGGCAACGGCCTGGAGCAGGAAGGGCTGCCGTTCCCGATCCGTCAAAGCGATGCGCTGTGGGAGTTTATGCAAAACGATAGCCTGCGCGAGCGCCTGGGTGAACGTTTCTGCCACGTTTACCACGCCTGTAAACATGACGAATTACTGCAATTTGAGCGTCTTATCACAGAAACAGAAATTGAGTGGATGTTGAAAAACGCCTGATTGTCGCCCCGCAAGGGGCCTGTAGATTTGATCGACAAGTAGCATCATACGGCCTGAGCGGAGCCTGGTCGGACGTTTTTGCTGGGAGTCCAGCCATTTCCCGGATGTCGCGTAAAGGAGCGCAGGCGATAACGGGGCTTCAGTTAACGACACAGTGTGTGACGAGGTAAGAGATGACGCCGATGTTCAAATATCCGCAGGGAGAAGGGGGCCATGAAGGCCGCAATAACACAGAATTAACCGCCGTAAGTCGATACGTTTTAACCGATTATTTATGCCTTACCCCCTTGCTAAGCAGGTTTGTTACCCGGTCATTGCGCCTACAAACCCACGTTTACATGGGGGGGTATGACTATGGCTGCTAACGCTTCTCTCGACATCTCATCCGAGGCGGGAAAACCTCGTCTGCGCAAGTCGCTCAAGCTCTGGCAGGTGGTGGTTATGGGGCTGGCCTATCTCACGCCGATGTCGGTATTTGATACGTTTGGTATTGTGTCGGGTATCAGCAATGGCCACGTGCCGGCCTCCTATATTCTGGCGTTGGCTGGGGTGCTGTTCACCGCTATTAGCTATGGCAAGCTGGTCCGTCAGTTCCCCGAAGCGGGGTCGGCGTATACCTATGCGCAGAAGTCGATCAGTCCGCACGTGGGTTTTATGGTGGGCTGGTCGTCGCTGCTGGATTATCTTTTCTTACCGATGATCAACGTGCTGCTGGCGAAGATTTATCTGTCGGCGCTGTTCCCGGAGGTGCCGCCGTGGATCTGGGTGGTAGGTTTTGTCACGATTCTGACCGCGGCGAATCTTAAAAGCGTCAATCTGGTGGCCAACTTCAATACGCTGTTTGTGCTGGTGCAGATTGCGATCATGGTGGTCTTTATCTTCCTGGTGGTGCAGGGATTGCATAAGGGAGAAGGGGTCGGGACCGTCTGGTCGCTGCAACCGTTCATCAGCCAGAATGCCCATCTGATTCCGATTATCACCGGGGCGACGATTGTCTGTTTCTCGTTCCTCGGTTTTGATGCGGTCACCACGCTATCGGAAGAGACGCCGGATGCCGCGCGCACCATTCCGAAAGCCATTTTCCTGACGGCGGTCTATGGCGGGATTATCTTTATCGTCGCCTCCTTCTTTATGCAGCTCTTTTTCCCCGATATCAGCCGCTTTAAGGATCCGGATGCGGCGCTGCCGGAAATTGCGCTGTACGTTGGCGGAAAACTGTTCCAGTCGATTTTCCTCTGCACCACCTTCG
Organism: Klebsiella sp. X13; assembly: GCF_003323835.1. Lineage (NCBI taxonomy): Bacteria > Pseudomonadati > Pseudomonadota > Gammaproteobacteria > Enterobacterales > Enterobacteriaceae > Klebsiella > Klebsiella sp. X13. The sequence goes on along the minus strand of NZ_CP030874.1, from coordinate 3,399,071 downwards.
TCAACACGCTGGCCTCGGGTCTGGCCTCACACGCCAGCGTCTCCCGCCTGCTGTACGTCATGGGGCGCGATAACGTCTTTCCGGAGCGTATTTTTGGCTATGTGCATCCGAAATGGCGGACTCCGGCCCTCAACGTGCTGATGGTGGGCGTGGTGGCGATGTCGGCGCTGTTCTTTGATCTGGTGACCGCGACGGCGCTGATTAACTTTGGCGCGCTGGTGGCGTTTACCTTCGTCAACCTGTCGGTGTTCAACCACTTCTGGCGGCGTAAAGGCTATAACAAAACGTGGAAGGATCGTGTGCACTACCTGATTCTACCGCTGATTGGCGCGGCGACGGTGGCGGTGCTGTGGGTTAACCTGGAGGCAACATCATTGACCCTCGGTCTGGTGTGGGCGGCGGTAGGGCTGCTGTATCTGACCTGGTTGACCCGTCGCTTCCGTCAGCCTCCGCCGCAGTTCGATGGCCGCAAAGCGGAGCAGGCCTGGGAGTCGTAACCGTTCAGACTGAACAGGAAGTAAAGAATAAAAGCAGGCATAACGCCTGCTTTTATTCTTCTATGATGCGTCGTGGCGCAACGTGGTATATCGAGAGGGGCTATTTTTTCTTCTTATGGGTCGGGAGCTGGCTGGCGCGGCGTTCTTTGACGTATGACACCAGACTGTAAATCGCCACTCCCAGCAAAATGACCGCGACAACAATGAGAATAATACCGGACATAAGCGATCCTGGGCTTGAGTTGAAAACCATGAACTCTATTAAGTTACGTGTAAGATAGCATCAGGATGTGTCCGAAATATGACTCGTTTTTCGGTTAAAATCGAAAAAAATCAGGATGATAAAATCATGCTGACCGGTCTGAAGCGCCGTTTCGTCGGTCGGGTAACACTCCGTTAAGTGATTTTACAGACGTACAGCCCGCGGGCTGATACCCTGCATTTGAGTAAGAATTATCTGAGAGTAATGCATGCGTAATCAACATATCGTCGGCCTGGTTGGGCTGACTCTTATCCTGACTTCATTTGCCGGCGCAGCGGAGTCAGATCGCCAACAAACCCGCGAACGCATCATGGATCAGGTGCTAAAACCCTGTGAAGGCAAAAAAGCGGGGGACAAAGTAGTGATGGTCGATCGCCGCGGCGGCGAACATCAGGCGATCTGCACGCTGGCGGCGGTACCGCTACCGGAGTAACCCACGCCGCCGCCGGGTCAGAGATTTCCCGTGCCGCCATCCACCCGCAGTTCGCTGCCGAGGACGTAGCTGGACTCATCCGATGCCAGATACAGAGCGGCGTTGGCCAGTTCCTGCGGCGTGCCCATCCGTCCCAGCGGCACCAGGTTTTTGATCTCCTCCTGCAGGTCGCTCAAGGCCTGGGCGCTGAGGCCCAGCTTATCCAGCGCCGGGGTGTGCACCGGTCCCGGACTCAGGCCATTCACCCGGATCCCGCGCGGCAGCAGCTCCGCCGACAGGGTGCGCGCCAGCGACAGCAGCCCGGCTTTACTGGCGGCATAGGCGCTGCTGGTGGGCAGGCCGATGTGGGCGCTGACCGATCCGCAAAGAATGACCGACGCCGGGTTGGCGAGCAGCGGCAGCAGCGCCTGCAGCAAGAAGAACGGCCCTTTCAGGTTGATATTCATCAATCGATCCCACTCCGCTTCGCGCCAGTCGCCGAAGGGGGCGTGGGTGACATCACCGGCGTTGACGAACACCACATCCAGCTGCGGCCAGCGGTCGGCGAGGGTTGCGGCCAGCTGGCGCTGCCCGGCGGCGTCGCCGGAATCGGCGGCGATGACCCAGCCATTGTCACCCAATAGCGCCTGCGCCTGCTCAAGGGCGAGCGGATTACGCCCGGTCACCGCCACCTGCGCCCCTTCGGCGATAAACGTCTGCGCCGTCGCGAGACCAATCCCGCTGGTGCCGCCGGTGATCAGCGCATATTTTCCTGCTAAACGTCCCATTATCTTCTCCTGACTGTGCTCTGGAAAAGGGACTATAAAAGCTTTAGTATCCAAAGGATACCAGGTACCAATTGGATACTAATGAGGCGAAAGGTGTGCTATGGCGAAGAGAGCGGCGCGCGTCGGGGAAAATAATTTTGTGCAGCATGCGTGCCCGATGACCGATTTTGTGAATCTGATTGCCGGGAAGTGGGCGATCCCGATTCTCTACCGGCTGATTGTCCTAAATGCGCCGGTGCGCTTCGGCGAGCTGCTGCGCGCGGCGGCGCCGATTACGCAAAAAGAGCTGACCCGCCAGCTGCGGCTGTTCGAGCAGCGCGGGCTGGTGTCGCGCTGCGTCTATCCCGAAATTCCCCCCCGCGTTGAATATCAGATAACTGCCCTGGGGCTGTCGATGCGCAGTGCGCTTCAGCCGCTGGCGGAGTGGATGAGTCAGCACGGCCACCTGCTCAAACGTTAAGCCCGGCGATAGCGCGGCGCCGGTTGGCCGGTGCGTGCACTGCCGAACAGCGCGAGTCTCGCCTGGTCGAAATGGGTCCACAGCGCCAGATCGTGAACCGGCGGCAGGGTGATATTCTCGCCCTGATCGAGGCCGCTCAGCGCCGCGTCCACCAGATCTTCCGTCGTCATCACCGATCCTGCCGGCAGGGCGTCAAGAGCGACGCCGGAGGTGGGCCACAGATCCGTCGCGGTTGCCGCCGGAAGCACCGCCTGAATACGCACACCGCTGTCGGCAAACTCTTCCTGAAGCGCGCGGGTAAAGCTCAGCACCCACGCTTTGCTGGCGCTGTAGACGGCGCTGCCCGGTAGCGCATGCAGCGCAAGGATTGAGGCGATATTGATCAGCGTCCCCTGACCTCGGGGGCTGAAGGCGGCCAATGCAGCATAGCTCAGGCGCAGCAGAGCGGTGGTATTCAGGGTATGAATCATCTGATGCTCGCGCACATCCGCGCTCAGCAATCCTCCCATTTTCGCCGTGCCGGCGTTGTTAATCACCAGCGCAATCGTCGGATCCGACTGCAGGCGCGCTTCAACGGCGCGGATACCGCTTTCTTCGCTCAGGTCTGCCTTTAGCACGTCGGCCCGAATGCCATACTGGCGTTGCAGCTCCTCGGCGAGGGCCTGCAAACGTTCTTCACGGCGTGCGACCAGAATCAGGTGATAGCCGCGCGCGGCGAGACGTACGGCATACAGGGCGCCGATGCCGGAAGATGCGCCGGTAATTAACGCGGTTTGGGAAGGGGTCGTCATGGCGTTACCTCAAGTAATATAGTTGCATTATTAAACCAAATTCAACATGAGTTAAATGGTTTAATAATGCAACCAATATGTAAGGATTATTTTATTATGAGAAATGATTAAAACAGAATAATAATTAAAATCAGTCTGTTACAGGTAGCCTGGTGGTGATGTCATCGGGTCGGAGCGTCCGGCCATCGGCGGCCTGCAGCACCAGTTTGCGCAGCGGCTGGCGCGTGAGATTATCAATCAATACGGTGGCGGGTTCGTCGGGCGTCAACAGATACTCGTCGGCCCATTGCGCCAGCGCCACCAGCACAGTTTGCAGCCCACGCCCCTTTTCGGTAAGCACGTACTCCTGCCATGCGCTACCGTCTGAAGCGGGCTGCATCGTGAGAATACCTTCATCCACCAGCATTTTTAGCCGCCCGGCGAGCATGTTCTTAGCAATGCCAAGGTGCTTTTGAAATTCGCTGAAGCGCCGGGTCCCCCCCAGGGCATCGCGGACAATGAGTAGCGACCACCAGTCGCCAATGACGTCAAGTGAGCGGGCAATAGGGCAACTGCTGTTTTCCAGACGGGTACGTTTCACGAGAGCTCCTGTGGCTTCAGTTGTTTTATTATAAAACTATTTCCCCGGGCTGAGAAAAGTTTCTCCCGTTGCGTCAGTTTGCGAGCCGTCGTGCGGAAAAATGTCATCAATTTGTCACAATGTAAGCGATGATAATCACTGACTGAGGATTAAGGGATGCAAAAGAGTCTACTCGCCAGCGTCGTGGCCGGCGCCATATTGTTATCGACGGCTGCCCAGGCTGAGGAACAGACGGCACCGCAGGGCTATCAGCTACAGCAGGTGTTGATCATGAGTCGCCACAACCTGCGCGCGCCGCTGGCCAACAACGGCAGCGTGCTGGAGCAGTCAACGCCGAAATCATGGCCGGAGTGGGATGTGCCCGGCGGTCAGCTGACCACGAAGGGCGGAGTGCTTGAGGTCTATATGGGGCACTATATGCGTGAATGGCTGGCGCAGCAGGGGCTGGTCACCCGCGGTGAGTGTCCGCCGGAGAATACCGTTTACGCTTACGCCAACAGTCTGCAACGTACCGTGGCGACCGCGCAGTTCTTTATAACCGGCGCCTTCCCCGGCTGTGGAGTCACGGTTCATCACCAGCCGCAAATGGGCACCATGGACCCGACGTTTAACCCGGTGATTACCGACGATTCTGCCGCCTTTAGCGAAAAAGCCGTACAGGCGATGGAAAAAGAGCGGCAGACAATGCAGCTGGCCGACAGCTACAAGCTACTCGAAGTGATGACGGACTATCAAAATTCACCCTCCTGTAAAGAGAAGCAGCAGTGCTCGCTGAGCGACGGCAAAGATACCTTCAGCGCAAAATATCAGCAGGAACCGGGTGTTTCCGGGCCGTTAAAGGTGGGTAATTCGCTGGTTGATGCCTTCACGCTGCAGTATTACGAAGGGTATCCGCTGGATCAGGTGGCGTGGGGTGAGATAAAAACCGACAAACAGTGGCAGGTGTTATCGAAGCTGAAAAACGGCTATCAGGATAGCCTGTTCACCTCGGCGGAAGTGGCGCGCAACGTGGCTAAACCGCTGGTGAAATATATCGATAAAGCGCTGGTCAGCGATCCCGCTCAGGCGGCGAAAGTGACGCTGCTGGTGGGGCACGATTCCAATATTGCCTCACTGCTGACGGCATTAGACTTCAGACCTTATCAGCTGCATGACCAGTATGAACGCACCCCGATCGGCGGGAAGATCGTTTTCCAGCGCTGGCATGATAGCGGCGCTAACCGCGAGCTGATGAAAATTGAGTATGTGTATCAAAGCACGGCGCAGCTGCGCAATACCGAAACCTTAACCCTGCAATCCCCGCCGCAGCGCGTGACCCTGGCGCTGAACGGCTGCCCGGTGGATGCCAACGGCTTCTGTCCGATGGAGACCTTTAAGCAGGTGATGAACGACGCGGCGAAATAGAAAAAACGGACCGGCCATGGCTGGTCGGTCCGGGTTTTGTTTTGTTGGCCCGATCGTGCGCCGGGCGCTTCGGGTTATACGTTTTTGCGCTCGATGGTTTGCTCACCCCAGAAAAGGGCGTCTTTATCCGTTTTCGCGAAGGCCAAAGAGAGCACTTCATCGCTGCCTTCTTCCCAGATTTTTTCTGCTAACTTCTCATCGTATTTGGCTAATTCAAAAATCGCTTCGGCGATCTCTAAAGAGGTATTTCGTAAACTTGCCCATTCACCCACGTGGTGGGCTTTCGCTTCTTGAGTTGGCATGCAAATCCTCCTGCTGAAGGTTAGCCGTGTAGTTTAACTGCCAGTCCTGCGACATGTTCACCCTGATAGCGGGCGATCGCCAGCTCTTCCTGACTTGGCTGACGGGAACCATCGCCGCCGGCGATAGTGGTTGCGCCATACGGTGTGCCGCCGCGCACCGCCGACACATCAAAAAGCTCCTGGGCACCGTAGCCGATAGGGACAATCACCATCCCGTGGTGGGCAAGCGTTGTCCAGGTAGAGGTAATGGTCTGCTCTTGTCCGCCGCCGGTACCGGTAGAGCTAAAGACGCTGGCCAGTTTGCCGTACAGTGCGCCCGATGCCCACAGGCCGCCGGTCTGATCGAGGAAGGTGCGCATTTGCCCGGACATATTGCCGAAGCGGGTGGGGGTACCAAAGATGATAGCATCATACTCTGCCAGTTCCTGCGGCGTGGCGACGGGCGCATTTTGCGTTTTCCCGCCTGCTTTGGCGAACGCCTCAGCTTGCATAGTTTCCGGCACGCGCTTCACGACCACCTCAACGCCGTCTACTTTGTTCGCCCCTTCGGCGACGGCATGAGCCATGGTTTCGATGTGTCCATACATTGAATAATAAAGCACCAGAATTTTAGCCATTTGCATCACTCCTCGGTTGCGTTTGAGACCAGCCAAACGACTGGCTACCTTTAAAGATAAGGCCTCTGGCTAAGAGTGCAAATCTAACAATCATTTATTTGATTTATAACAAAATTGCAAAGAACGCGTTTGTCGCAAAAAGAAACATCTTTATCCGCCCGCTTTTCATCAGCCATAAGAGACGCTTAGCGCGGCGCGGACGGCGGTAAATCCGTTGCGGGCGTCAAATTATTACAGAATGTTACTATTTACCTGGCGAATGAGTTTCATTCACTACGCTTAACAGCACGCAATACGAAAAATGGCCATGCCATATGCCGCTGAGTCGCGGCCTCGTATTGTACGCAATGCAAGATGATGTCTAACCAAGTGGAGGTCAGTGATGGCAAACCATCGTGGCGGTTCCGGCAATTTTGCTGAGGATCGTGAAAGAGCATCAGAAGCAGGTCGTAAGGGTGGCCAGCATAGCGGGGGGAACTTCAAAAACGATCCCCAGCGCGCCTCGGAAGCAGGCAAAAAAGGGGGGAAAAACAGTCACGGCAATCGTCATAGCTGATCGGCGCGGCTGACTGTGTTCGATGTGGCTATCCTCTCCTCGGCGCCAGCCACATTCTCCTCGCCGCCGGCATTCGCCGGCGGTTTTTATTGCCCATCGCGAGAGCCTGCTGGCAGCGCATTAGAGGGTGGGGCGACACCCTCTTCGCCGCCCGTAAGCGCTGCGATTTAAACGGGGGTGACGCCGGGCTGTTCTGCTTCACGTGCGCGGCGGTTAAGCAGCGCGTGAAGTAAAATGGCGCCGAAGGTGGCCGTTCCGATCCCGCCAAGGGTAAACCCGCCCAGCGACAGGGCAAAATCGCCGGCACCGAGCACCAGCGTGACCGCCACCATGATCAGATTGCTGTTCTGACTCAGATCAACCCGATTCTGCACCCAGATACGGGCGCCGGCGACCGCAATTAAGCCAAACACCACGATCGACGCGCCGCCGATAACCGGCCCGGGAATGGTGTGGATTAACGCGCCAAACTTCGGTGAAAAGCCGAGTAAAATGGCAATCAGCGCGGCGGCTACGAACACCAGGGTGGAATAGACTTTGGTCACCGCCATCACGCCGATATTTTCGGCATAGGTGGTCACGCCGCTGCCGCCAACCGCGCCGGAGAGCATCGTCGCCAGCCCGTCACCGACGAACGCCCGTCCCATATAAGGATCCATATTGCGTCCGGTCATTCCGGCGACCGCTTTCAGATGCCCCAGGTTTTCCGCCACCAGAATCACCGCCACCGGGGCTATCAGCATCATTGCCTGGCCGTCAAAGGTCGGGGCGGTAAAGTGCGGCAGCCCGAACCACGCCGCCTGGTGGAGTAAGGTAAAGTCGAGCGGTTTACCCAGCCCGAGGATATTCGCCAGCAGCGCGTACAGCCCGCAGGCGACGATCAGGCCAACGAGAATCAGCAGCCGCTGGATCATCCCGCGGGTAAAAACCGCCACCAGTCCGATACAGAGTACGGTCAGCACCGCCATCCAGCCATCGAAGGCGGAGGCGGAGACGCTGTGCACGGCGATAGGGGCGAGATTGAGCCCAATGGCCATTACCACCGCGCCGGTCACTACCGGCGGCATCAGTCGTTCAATCCAGCGGGTACCGATTTTCATCACCACAACGCCAATCAGGGTGTAGACCAGGCCGCAGGCGATAATCCCCCCGAGGGCAACGCTAAGGTGCGGATTGAGTCCCTGCCCATTAAAGCCGGTGACGGCGATAACCACGCCGATGAAGGCGGCGCTGGAGCCCAGGTAGCTTGGCACCCGGCCGCCGGTCACGAGGAAAAACAGTAGCGTGCCGATACCGGACAATAAAATCGCCAGGTTAGGATCCAGCCCCATCAGGATGGGCATCAGCACCGTGGCGCCAAACATGGCGACCGCGTGCTGGACGCCCATGACCATCGTTTGTCCGACGGAGAGGCGTTCATCGGGGGCCACCACGCCGGACGCGGCGGAAGGGGAGGTCAACTGCCAGCGAGGAAAATCGAAAAGTGCCATGATGATATCCCGGGTTTGAAGTTAACAGGCTGGACGCATAAGCGTATGGTAGCCGCGGTCGAACCACATCAGCCCGCGCGGCTCTGGATGTCTGACGATGGCGGCCACTTCACAGAACAAAATGTCGTGGGTGCCGACGCTGACTATCTGGTTGATACGACAATCGAAGCTGACCAGCGCATCCACCAGCCGCGGGCAGCCGGTGAGACCGGTTTGCCATTCGGCGGCAGCGAAACGCTCCGCCATCGGCGTTTTACCGCCAAAGACGTTGGAGAGCGACTCCTGGCCAGCCGCCAGGGTGTTGACGCACAGCGCCTGGTGCTGGCGGAAGGTTGGCCACACCGAGGCGGAACGGTTGAGACAGACCAGCAGCGTGGGGGGCGTATCGGTCACGCTACAGACCGCGCTGGCGGTAAATCCGGCCCGACCCGCCGGGCCATCGGTGGTAATGACGTTGACCGCCGCGCCGACCTGGGCCATGGCGTCACGAAAACTCTGTTTATCCGCTACGGACATAGTGGCTCCTTACGCCAGCTGGCAGGCATCATCGAAGGGCAGGCGCGGCAGACGACCATACAGCCGGGTCTCGTCGCCGTAACCGATATTGATCAACAGATTGCTCTTCCAGCCGTTTTCGGCAAAGAACGCCGCATCGACCTTGTCGCGGTCAAATCCCGACATCGGGCCGGTATCCAGGCCAAGGGCGCGGCAGGCGAAAATCAGATATGCCGCCTGCAGAGAGCTGTTGCGAAAGGCGGTCTCTTCCGCCAGCTGTGGGCTGGAGGTGAACCAGCTGCGGGCATCGCCGTGGGGAAACAGCGTCGGCAGACGATCGTAGAAGGCGCGATCCCAGGCCACGATGGCGGTCACCGGCGCGCGCAGGGTTTTTTCGAGGTTGCCGCTGGAGAGCGTCGGGCGCAGCTTCTCCTTTCCTTCCGGCGTGCGGACAAAAAGGATCCGCGCGGGGGAGCAGTTGGCGGAGGTCGGACCCATTTTCATCAGATCGTATATTTCGTGCAGCAGGCTATCGCTGACCGGTTTATCCAGCCAGCCGTTGTGGGTACGGGCGTGAGTAAACAGACTGTCGCGCGCGCTTTGGCTAATGCTTTCGCTCATAGATTCTCCTGATATCAGGCCAGCATGGCGGCCAGACCGTTGCATAAAATAGGGTTGAAGGTGTCGGCATCGGTCACGTTGCAGGCGTGGCCGCCCCAGGCCATCTCGACCCGCTGGCTACCCGGTATCGCCGCTTGTAGCGTGCGCGAGCAGGAAGCAGGAACCAGCAGATCGTCATGGGCGCTGACGATCAGGGTCGGGCATGCCACGGCGGCGGCCCGGCGAGTGAAGTCGGCCTGCTTCAGCGCCTGCAGCCGCTTGAGCAGATTCTCCTTGCCCTGAAAATGGCTGAGCGCAAGCGCATCTTCCGCTTCCAGCCTTGGCATCCGGGCGGCCATCCACTCCGCGGGGTAGAGGAACAAAGGCTGCGCCTCAACCCACGCCTGGGCACCGCCGGCGTGCAGCAGCCGCTCGCGTACCTGAAAACAGCGACGGGTGTGGGGAGACAGGGTTAGCCAGCCGTTGACCAACACCAGGCCGCTGACCGCGTCGGGAAAATCCAACGCCAGCTGCAGGGCGATCAGCGCACCGAGGGCGTGCCCCACCAGGGCAAAGCGGGAGATTCCCGCCGCCTGCAGCGCCTGATTGAGCTCCTGCGCCATGATCGCCATGCTGTAGCCGGCGGGCAGCGGCCCGGCGTTTTCACCGGTGCCGTTCTGATCATAGCTCACCAGCTGATACCGTTGTTCCAGCGCCGCGCGCTGCGGGAGCCAGTAGCTGCCCGCACCGCCTAAACCGGCGCTCAGCACCACCGTCGGTGCGCCCTCAAAGGGGGCCGGGGAGATATTCAGTTTCATGATGCGGTTTTTCCGATATGGGCGACGGTCGCAATCTCAACCAGCGCCTCTGGCTTGACCAGTCCGCACTGGATGCAGAAGCGCGCCGGTTTATCCCCGGGGAAGAACTCGGCATAGACTTCGTTAATCGCGGCGTAGTTTTTCCAGTCGGTGATAAAGATGCTGTTGAACGTCACATCCTCCATGCGGCCACCCGCCGTTTCGATCACTGTTTTGATCGTTTCGAGAACGTGGCGGGTTTGCGCCTTTGGGTCATCGAGATAGACCACGTTATTGTGTTTATCAAACGGCAGCGTACCGGAGACGTAAACCACGCCATCGGCCAGCGTACCGGGGACAAAAGGGGCGATCGGCGTGGTGGTGCCGGGCGGAATAATGACCTGTTTAGGCATAACGTTTCTCCTCCGGGAGAGAGTGCGCGGCGGCCGGGGCCAGCGCATCGCAGAAGCTGGCGACATCGCTGACCCAGCCAAAAAAGGTCTCAATATTGAATAGCGCAGCCTGCTGGGCGAAGGCCGGGCCCGCCTGGTGGGTGGCGTCTTCCAGCACGACGCCGAAATACTCCAGGAAGAAGCCGTCGCGCAGGGTGGACTCCACGCAAACGTTGGTGGCGATACCGGTAAAAATCAGGTGACGGATGCCGCGGCTGCGCAAAATACTGTCCAGTTGCGTGTTGAAAAAGCCGCTGTAGCGCGGTTTCGGCAGCACCACATCACCGGGCAGGGGCTGCAGCTCATCGACCAGCTGATAATCCCAGCCGCCTTTAGCCAGCAGCTTGCCCTGCAGCTCAGGACGACGGCGCATGGTCTTCAGGGCGTTAGATTTGTGGTAGTTCGGCGACCCCGGGCCACCGGCTTCCATATACTCCTCGTCCCAGCCGTTCTGGAACCAGACGATCGCCATTCCGGCGGCGCGAGCCGCGGCGACGGCGGTTTTAATGTTGTCGATAACCGGCCGGGTGGTGGAGACGTCAAATCCGGCGAGGTCGAGATACCCTCCCTGGCTGGCATAGGCGTTTTGCATATCGACGACGATCAGCGCGCTGTTTTGCGCCGGGAAGGTCAGGGATTCCGGACGGGCGGAAAGCGTAATCATCAGGCAACCTCGCGGGTAACGGTGGCAATATGGTCGCGGCAGCGCATCAGCGGCTGAATGCGCTCGCCAAAGGCATCGATGCCGGAAAGAAAATCATCAAACGTGAGCAGTACGCCGTCGGTGCCGGGTACGGAGGCGACGTCGTCGAGCATACGGGCGACGCTGGCGTAGGATCCAACCAGCGTGCCCATATTGATATTGACCGCCGAGGTCGGATCGGCCATTTGCCGCACGTTGGTATCGCTCCCGGAACGGGTGTCTTTCTGGCTTTGTTCGGTGAGCCAGGCCAGCGCTTCGTCATCGGCTCCCGCCTTGTAGTGCTCCCATTTAGCACGAGCCGCTTCGTCGGTTTCATCGGCGATAACCATGAACAGCACATAGGAGCCCACGTCGCGACCGGTCTTTTCCGCCGCCTGCATCATGCGCGCGGCGGTCGGCGCAAAGGCGGTCGGCGTATTGACCCCTTTGCCGAAGCAGAAGTTATAGTCGGCATACTGGGCGGAGAAGGCCATCCCCGCATCGCTCTGTCCGGCGCAGATAACTTTCATCGGCTGCGACGGCTGCGGGCTGACGCGGCAGTCATTCATCGTGAAGTAGTCGCCTTTAAAGTCGCTGCGCCCGGTGCCCCACAGGTCGCGCAGCACCTGGACATATTCGGTGAGATAGTCGTAGCGACGGGCGAAGTAGTCGTCGCCGGGCCAGATGCCCATCTGCTCATATTCTGGTTTTTGCCAGCCGGTCACCAGATTGACGCCAAAGCGGCCGCCGGAGATAGCGTCGATGGTGGAGGCCATACGAGCGACAATGGCCGGCGGCAGCGTGAGCGTCGCGGCGGTGGCGTAGATCTGGATCCGCGAGGTGACCGCCGCCAGGCCGGCCATTAAGGTGAAGGATTCGAGGTTGTGATCCCAGAACTCGGTTTTGCCGCCGAAACCGCGCAGTTTGATCATCGACAGCGCAAAATCAAAGTGGTAATGCTCCGCTTTCTGGACGATCGCTTTATTCAGTTCGAACGTCGGCATGTACTGCGGAGCGTGGGTTGAAATCAGCCAGCCGTTATTACCAATCGGAACGAAGACACCAATTTTCATACGTACCTCTCTGCAATCGTGAAGAAGAAGGCGCGCGGTGCTGCATCCTGCATCTCCTGGGTCACCTCGCCAGAAAGCTAAAGCAAAGGCGATGCCAGTTTTGCAAAAACCAATGTTATTAATGTGTTGCGTATTGGTTGCTGAAAGTGAGCGTGATAAAAGTGGACTGAATGGTCAAAATGAGTGCACGAAAAAACGGCAGTCATGCGCAATTGGAGTGCATAAGGTCGTGCCAGGGGTGGGCTTTTGCTATGCTGATGGCGTTGAAAGAAGGAGATGATGATGGCAGAGGGCGCTGTGAAAAAAACCGGGAAGCGTTCGCAGGCGGTGAGCGCAAAGAAAGAGGCTATCCTGGCCGCTGCGCTGGACGCATTTTCCCAATTTGGTATCCACGGTACGCGGCTTGAGCAGGTTGCAGAGTTGGCCGGGGTATCGAAAACCAATCTACTCTATTACTACCCGTCGAAAGAGGCGCTGTATGTCGCCGTACTGCAGCAGATCCTCACCATCTGGCTGGCGCCGCTGAGGGCGTTTCGCGAGGATATCAGCCCGCTGGTTGCTATCCGCGAATATATTCGCCTTAAGCTGGAGGTGTCGCGCGATTATCCGCAGGCCTCCCGGCTGTTTTGTCTGGAGATGCTACAGGGCGCGCCGCTGCTGATGGGCGAGCTGACCGGCGATCTGAAAGCGCTGGTTGATGAGAAATCGGCGATTGTCTCTGGCTGGGTCGATAGCGGGAAACTGGCGCCGGTCGACCCTCAGCATCTGATCTTCATGATCTGGGCCACCACTCAACATTACGCCGATTTTGCCACGCAGATTGAGGCGGTCACCGGCGCAACGTTACGCGACGAGGCGTTTTTTCAACAAACCGTAGACAACGTCCAGCGGATGATCATTGAAGGAATCCGGGTACGTTAATTGGCGGGGGGAAGCGGGCAGCTCTGGTCGCCATCTTCACACTGCAGCAGCGAAGCAAGGAACGATTCGCGCTCAACGGTTTTGTCTGCCATACACTGGTTAATAAGCATCGGCTGGACGCTGCCGCCTTCGGCGCCGGAAGCGAGGAAGGTGCAGTCGGCGTCGCGCAGCGCTATCCACGCCAGCTGCGCTTTTTTCAGCTGTTCCTGCTGTTTACCCGCCGCGCGCTTCAACGCTTCCTGATAAGTCTGATTCAGCTTGCTATCGGCCGCCTGATATTGCGCGGCCGTACACTGGTTCATCTCAGCCTGATTGCCGGCGTTGGCGCATTCGTCCGCCAGCGCATGTCCGCTTGCCAGCAGAGCTGCGAGGGCAACTAAAGTTCGTTTCATTGGTCCACTCCCATAAAAAAAGCTCCCGTCGGGGAGCTTTAATTAACCACAGCCGGCGTCCGGTGTCATCAGCCGACATGGATACCGGTCGGAACAGACCCTTAGCCGATGGTCATCAGGCTGGCGTTACCGCCTGCCGCCGCGGTATTGACGCTCAGCGAGCGTTCAATGTAGAGGCGTTCCAGCAGCAGGTTGGTTTCACCGCGGGCGAAGCCCTGGACCGAAATAATCGCGCCGTCGCGTGCCGCCACCTGTTCGCACAATTCACGCAGCTGCTCGGAGTCGCCGTGGTAGATCACCGCATCGAAAGCCTGAGCGGTCAGCATCTCTGGTTTGGCAAAGTGGAGACGTTCGCTGACCTCGCGCGGCAGCTTCTTCGCCAGCTCACGATGCAGAGCGCTCTCCGGCCACAGGATTTCACAGCCGACCGCGGTGACCGCCGCCAGCTGAATCAGCGCATCCTGCTCGTTATCCGCTACGCACAGTACGCGGTCGCGAGGGATAAAGGTCAGGGTATTGCGCTCGCCGGTCGGGCCCGGCAGCAGACGTTGGGTTCCGGCTTGCGCCAGGTCACGGTACTGCTGGCACAGCGCCTGCAGTTCAGGGCGACCGGCGGCCCACTGCTGCAGCGCGTTCAGCGGTTTTTCCAGCAGGGTTTTCAGCTGCGCATCCAGCGGACGTTCCGCATCCTGGCGGGCAAGGGTGGTCCCCACGGCATTTTGCGGACGGCTGGAGAGCAGGCGATACAGATACAGCGGGCCGCCGGCTTTCGGTCCGGTCCCCGACAGACCTTCGCCGCCAAACGGCTGCACGCCGACCACGGCGCCAACCATATTGCGGTTAACGTACAGGTTGCCGACTTTGGCGCTGCCGGTGACCTGAGCGATGGTCTCATCGATGCGGGTATGGACGCCGAGGGTCAGACCGTAGCCGGAGGCGTTAATCTGCTCGACCAGCTGATCCAGAGCGTTACGGTTATAGCGAACCACGTGCAGCACCGGGCCAAAGACCTCTTTTTTCAGCTCATCAAAGCTCTCGAGCTCGATCAGGGTCGGCGGAATGAAGGTCCCGCTTTGCCACTCACGCGCATCCTCGCTGTTTTCCCGTACCGCCTGGAACACCGTGCGGCCCTTGGCGCGCAGGCTCTGAATATGGCGTTCAATATTCTCTTTCGCTTCGGCATCGATGACCGGACCAATGTCGGTGGTCAGACGGCCAGGGTTGCCCATCCGGCATTCGCCCATCGCGCCGCGCAGCATGGTCAGCGTATGGTCGGCGATCTCTTCCTGCAGGCAGAGTATACGCAGGGCGGAACAGCGCTGCCCGGCGCTATCAAACGCCGAGGCCAGCACGTCGACCACCACTTGCTCGGTGAGGGCGGAGGAGTCGACGATCATGGCGTTCATCCCGCCGGTTTCAGCGATAAGCGGCGTCGGGCGACCCTGTGCATCCAGGCGGCTGGCGATATTGCGTTGCAGCAACGTGGCGACGTCGGTTGAGCCTGTGAACATCACGCCGCGAACGCGTTCGTCGGTGGTCAGCGCGGCGCCGACGGTTTCCCCGCGGCCCGGCAGCAGCTGAATTACGCCCGGCGGAACGCCGGCTTCCAGCAGAATTGCCACGCCCTGAGCGGCAATCAGCGGCGTCTGTTCGGCGGGTTTCGCCAGTACGCTGTTACCGGCGGCCAGCGCGGCGGCAATCTGACCGGTGAAAATCGCCAGCGGGAAGTTCCACGGACTAATACAAACGACCGGTCCCAGCGGACGGTGGGTTTCATTATCGAAATCGTCGCGCACCTGACCGGCATAGTAGTGGAGGAAATCGACGGCTTCGCGGACTTCGGCGATGGCGTTGCTGAAGGTTTTACCGGCTTCGCGGACCAGAATGCCGATCAGCGTCTGCATCTGATCTTCCATCAGCACCGCCGCGCGTTCAAGGATCGCCGCTCGCTCCTGCGGCGGGGTGGCAAACCAGATAGGCGCGTTATTGACTGCGCTGGTCAGCGCCAGTTCAATCTCTTCCGGGCGGGCTTCACGCACGTGGCCGACGATATCTTTCGGCTCGGCCGGGTTAATTACCGTCTGCAGTTCCCCGGCAATGACCGGATGTTCCAGCGCCGGCAGCGCCTGCCATTTGTGCAATGCGCTGTTCAGCAGAGAGGAGGAGAGGGAGGCCAGACGATGTTCGTTGGCCAGATCCAGGCCCGCGGAGTTGCTGCGGCCTTTGCCGTACAGATCGCGCGGCAGCGGGATCTTCGGATGGGGCAGACCGGCCTGACCCTCCTGCTGAGCCAGTTTTTCCACGGCGCTGACCGGGTCGGCAACCAGCTCATCCAGCGGTAGCGTCGTATCCGCGATACGGTTAACAAAGGAGGTGTTGGCGCCGTTTTCCAGCAGGCGGCGTACCAGGTATGCCAGCAGCGTTTCGTGGGTCCCGACCGGCGCATAAATCCGGCATGGACGGTTCAGTTTCCCGTCGGCAACCTTGCCGACTACCTGTTCGTAGAGCGGTTCACCCATGCCGTGCAGGCACTGGAATTCATACTGGCCCGGATAGTAGTTCTGCCCGGCCAACTGATAAATGGCTGCCAGGGTGTGGGCGTTGTGGGTGGCGAACTGCGGATAGATCAGGCTCGGCACCGCCAGCAGCTTTTTCGCGCAGGCGAGGTAGGAGACGTCGGTATACACTTTGCGGGTATAGACCGGATAGCCTTCGAGGCCGTCCATCTGCGCGCGTTTGATTTCACTATCCCAGTAGGCCCCTTTTACCAGGCGGATCATCAGGCGACGGCGGCTGCGGGTGGCAAGATCGATCAGGGAATCAATGACGAACGGGCAGCGTTTCTGATAGGCCTGAATGACGAAGCCGATCCCGTTCCAGCCGGCCAGCTCCGGTTCAAAGCACAGCTTCTCCAGCAGGTCGAGAGAGATCTCCAGGCGATCGGCCTCTTCGGCATCGATGTTAATCCCGATATCGTACTGACGCGCCAGCAGGGTCAATGATTTCAGGCGCGGATACAGTTCATCCATCACCCGATCGTATTGCGCGCGGCTGTAGCGCGGGTGCAGCGCGGAGAGCTTGATCGAAATCCCCGGGCCTTCATAAATGCCGCGGCCATTAGAGGCTTTGCCGATCGCGTGGATCGCCTGCTGGTAGGAGACCATATAGGCCTGAGCATCGGCGGCGGTGAGCGCCGCTTCGCCCAGCATATCGTAGGAGTAACGGAACCCTTTCTCTTCCAGCTTGCGGGCGTTGGCCAGCGCTTCGGCGATGGTTTCGCCGGTCACGAACTGTTCGCCCATCAAACGCATCGCCATGTCGACGCCTTTGCGAATCAGCGGTTCGCCGCTTTTGCCGATAATCCGGTTCAACGAGCGCGAAAGGCTGGTTTCGTTGTGGGTTGAGACCAGTTTGCCGGTAAACAGCAGGCCCCAGGTTGCCGCATTGACGAACAGCGACGGGCTGCGACCGATGTGCGACTGCCAGTTACCGTTGCTGATTTTGTCGCGGATAAGGGCATCGCGGGTGGCTTTGTCCGGAATACGCAGCAGCGCCTCCGCCAGACACATCAGCGCCACCCCTTCCTGTGAAGAGAGCGAAAACTCCTGCAGCAGACTCTGCACCATGCCGGCGCGACCGCTGGCGGTTTTTTGATTACGCAGTTTTTCCGCCAGCTGATAAGCCAGCTTATGCGCCTGGTCTGCCAGCGGCTGCGGCAGGCGCGCCTGCTCCAGCAACATCGGGACGGCGTCGGTTTCTGCCCGGCGGTAGGCGGCGGTAATCGAGGCCCGGGTGACGGACTGCGGCAGAATCTGCTCGGCAAAATCGAGGAAAGGCTGCCACGGTTCATCGACCGGGCTGCTGACGTCATCGCTTTCATTGGCGGCGCCGGCAAGCAGGGCCGGCAGCTCGGGCAGCGTCTCGTCGTTTTCCAGCTTTTCCAGATAGTTGAAAATGGCCTGTTTAATCAGCCAATGCGGCGTGCGGTCAATACGGCTCGCGGCGAACTTGATGCGTTCACGCGTCGCGTCGTCAAGCTTAACACCCATGGTAGTGGTGCCCATGCTTATCACTCCTGTTATGAATCGTTGTTCTTTTTTGCGGTTACGCGAAAATATCCACTATGTTGCAACTTTGTGCAACCTTGTTAATCGTGACCTGTGTAGCAAGCTGAGAAATGAGTGAGTTGTTAATTGAGATGGTGGATGTAACGGGAAATTAACCTTTCTCCATCAGGGTGTTTTTATGCGTCAGTTAACAGTTTTACAAGGTGCAACCAATAAAAACGTGAGAGAGTGCAACCTATAACAAAATGAAGTTTGGTGCGGACAAAAAGTAGTGTAAATGCTGTGTTAAATCGTTTGTGAAATTCCGACGCTTCCGTCAGGATACGGTCGCCCAATACAACCATTGTGCCATTACCCCGTTCCGGTAGTGGAATAAAATGACAAAGCAGGATGTTGTCGACAAAAGAATCTGGAGATTTTACATGGCTATTAGCACCCCCATGTTGGTGACTTTTACTATTTATATATTTGGCATGGTACTGATCGGTTTTATTGCCTGGCGATCGACGAAAAACTTTGATGATTATATTCTCGGCGGCCGCAGTCTCGGGCCATTTGTGACGGCGCTCTCCGCCGGCGCCTCCGATATGAGCGGCTGGCTGCTGATGGGATTACCTGGCGCAATATTTCTCTCCGGTATTTCTGAGAGCTGGATTGCCATTGGTCTGACGCTCGGCGCATGGATTAACTGGAAACTGGTCGCCGGTCGTCTGCGCGTTCATACCGAGGTAAATAATAATGCGCTGACCTTGCCGGATTATTTTACCGGCCGCTTTGAAGATAAAAGCCGTGTGCTGCGTATTATTTCGGCGCTGGTTATTTTGCTGTTCTTCACCATTTATTGTGCCTCCGGGATTGTCGCCGGTGCTCGTCTGTTTGAAAGCACCTTTGGCATGAGCTATGAAACGGCGCTGTGGGCCGGTGCGGCGGCGACGATTGTCTATACCTTCGTCGGCGGATTCCTCGCGGTAAGCTGGACCGATACCGTGCAGGCCAGCCTGATGATTTTCGCGCTGATTCTGACGCCGGTGATGGTGATTATTTCCGTTGGCGGTTTTGGCGAATCGCTGGAAGTGATCAAGCAGAAGAGCATTGAAAACGTCGATATGCTCAAAGGACTGAATTTTGTGGCGATTATTTCGCTGATGGGCTGGGGCCTGGGCTACTTTGGCCAGCCGCATATTCTGGCGCGTTTTATGGCGGCGGATTCCCACCACAGTATCGTTCACGCACGTCGTATCAGCATGACCTGGATGATTCTCTGCCTGGCGGGTGCCGTGGCGGTCGGTTTCTTCGGTATTGCATGGTTCAATAATAACCCGGCGCTGGCCGGCGCGGTGAATCAGAACTCCGAGCGCGTGTTTATCGAACTGGCGCAAATCCTGTTTAACCCGTGGATTGCCGGTATTCTGCTGTCGGCGATTCTGGCGGCGGTAATGTCCACCCTGAGCTGCCAGCTGCTGGTGTGCTCCAGCGCGATTACCGAAGACCTGTATAAAGCGTTTCTGCGTAAAAACGCCGGTCAGAAAGAGCTGGTGTGGGTCGGACGGACGATGGTCCTGGTGGTGGCGTTGATCGCCATTGCGCTGGCGGCAAACCCGAACAACCGTGTGCTGGGTCTGGTGAGCTATGCCTGGGCAGGCTTCGGCGCCGCGTTTGGTCCGGTGGTGCTGTTCTCGGTGATGTGGTCGCGCATGACGCGTAACGGGGCGCTGGCCGGGATGGTGATTGGCGCGCTGACGGTGATTGTCTGGAAACAGTTCGGCTGGCTGGGGCTGTATGAAATCATCCCTGGCTTTATCTTCGGCAGCCTGGGCATCGTGGTCTTCAGCCTGCTGGGCAAAGCCCCGTCGACATCCATGCAGCAACGCTTTGCCGAAGCGGACGCCCATTATCATTCGGCTCCGCCGATACCGGCTACCGCCGAGTAAATTCAGGACCGCTTAATCAAGCCCGCGCTCAGCGGGCTTTTTTGTTGCTGAAAGCAGTTCCGGCGTCCGCCACAGCTCCCCCCTCTTGCTAATTCCATGAAAATACGCTGATATCGGGGGCACAAAAAACAATGAGGATAGCAAAATGACGTTCAGACAGGGTGCGCTGGTGCTGGTGATGGCAGGGCTGCTTGGCGGTTGCGTGGCGCCGGCGAAGAAGCGTCCGCCGACTCCCACGGCAGCGGTATGCCCGGCAGAGAATGCGATGGTGCAGACCACGCTCTATTTCGGTTTAAGCCGGCCGGCGGGTAAAGATATCACCACCCAGGAGTGGCAGCAGTTTGTTGACCGCGACGTCACGCCGCGTTTTCGCGAGGGGTTAACGGTGTTTGACGCCCGGGGCCAGTGGCTGGGGAATGACGGCAGCGTGGCCCGCGAGCAGAGCAAAGCGCTGATGCTGATTCATGGTAAAGACGGTGGCAGCGAAGAGGGGATTGAGGCGTTACGTCACCTCTATAAATCGCGCTTTGCCCAGGAGTCGGTGATGCGCGTTGACCAGCCGGTCTGCGTTCACTTCTGAAAACAGGGCGGGGAAATTCCCCGCCCTGCCTGTTACAGCACCAGGCCGGCGAAGCTGGCGGAAAGCAGACTGACCAACGTGGCGCCGTAGACCAGACGCAGGCCGAAGCGGGAGACGATATTCCCCTGCTGTTCGTTCAGTCCTTTAATGGCTCCGGCAATAATGCCGATGGAGGCAAAGTTCGCGAAAGAGACCAGGAAGACCGAGAGGATACCCAGTCCACGCGGGGTCATGCCGGCGGCAATTTTTTGCAGCTCAATCATCGCCACGAACTCATTCGCCACCAGCTTGGTTGCCATAATACTTCCGGCGCTCAACGCATCGCTGAGCGGAATACCAATCAGCCAGGCCAGCGGATAAAAAACGTAGCCGAGAATTTGTTGGAAACTCAGGCCAAATAGCGTGGCAAACAGGGCATTAATGGCGCTGATCAGGGCAATAAAACCAATCAGCATCGCCAGAATAATCATCGCCACTTTAAAGCCGGCAAGAATATATTCCCCGAGCATTTCGAAGAAGCTTTGTGATTCGTGGAGCTTCTCCAGCTTAATCTCTTCTTCGCTACCCGGACGCGTCGGGTTAATAATCGACAGTACAATAAAGGTGCTGAACATATTAAGGATCAACGCCGCGACCACATATTTTGCATCGAGCATGCTCATATAGGCGCCGACGATGGAGAGCGATACCGTTGACATCGCGGTGGCTGCCATGGTGAACAGCCGGCGTGAGGAGAGGTCGCCGAGCACGCCCTTATAGGCGATAAAGTTCTCCGACTGGCCGAGAATCAGCGAGCTGACGGCGTTGAAGGATTCCAGTTTACCCATGCCGTTGACTTTGGAGAGCAGGGTGCCAATCACACGGATGAAAACAGGCAGAATGCGCCAGTGCTGAAGAATACCGATCAGCGCCGAAATAAAGACAATCGGGCACAGCACGCCAAGGAAAATAAACGCCATTCCTTTTTCGCTCATACCGCCAAATACAAAGTTGGTGCCTTCGGCAGCAAAACCGAGCAACGAAGTGAAAAAGCTTGAGATATTTTTAACTATCCACAGACCGCTTTCGGCATGCAGAAAAAAGAATGCCAGCGCAATTTCAATGATAATTAACTGGATAATATAACGAACACGGATTTTTTGTCGGTCATAGCTGGCAAGCCAGGCAAGGCCGAGAATAACCGCCAGCGCCAGCAGGAAGTGCAAGAATTGTGTCATGTTGTTCTTTTCGCAGGTCAATAAGGCCGCTATTTAGCCACAGCCGGTCAGCCTGGTAAATATCTGTAGCGAAAAAACCGCCGCGCCGGCTGCCTGACCGCGATGAAGACAGATAATCCCCTAAGTAATTATTTTAAAGCGATTAATTTACAACTCGATACCAAACTCTCTACATTTCACTTGTGTTTCTGATTATTGTAATGATAATCACTATCAGAAATATTTACTTATCTTTGCATCCACTGACTGCGATTCACATTGAAGGGTGTCGGCATGTTCGTTCCATTTCTCATTATGTTACGCGAAGGGCTGGAGGCGGCGCTGATTGTCAGCCTGATTGCCAGCTATCTCAAACGCACCCAGCGCGGCAGCTTGATTGGCGTCATGTGGATTGGCGTTATCCTGGCGGCGGCGCTGTGCCTGGGCCTGGGGATCTTCATTAACGAAACGACCGGCGAGTTTCCCCAGCGGGAACAGGAGCTGTTCGAAGGCATCGTGGCACTGGTAGCGGTATGCATCCTGACCTGGATGGTCTTCTGGATGCGCAAAGTCTCGCGCAACGTGAAACAGCAGCTGGAACAGGCGGTGGATAATGCGCTGCAGCGCGGTAATCATCATGGCTGGGCGCTGATCATGATGGTCTTTTTCGCCGTCGCGCGGGAAGGGCTGGAGTCGGTGTTCTTCCTGCTGGCGGCCTTCCAGCAGGATGTGGGGATTTGGCCGCCGCTCGGGGCGATGCTGGGGCTGGCTACCGCGATTGTCCTCGGCTTTCTGCTTTACTGGGGCGGGATCCGCCTCAACCTCGGCGTGTTCTTCAAATGGACCAGTCTGTTCATTCTGCTGGTGGCGGCCGGGCTGGCGGCCGGGGCCATTCGCGCCTTCCATGAGGCCGGTCTGTGGAACCACTTCCAGGACGTGGCGTTTGACCTGAGCGGCGTGCTGTCGACCCACACGCTTTTCGGCACGCTGCTCGAAGGGATCTTCGGTTACCAGGAGGCGCCTACCGTCAGTGAAGTGGCGGTCTACTTTATCTATTTGATTCCGGCGCTGGTGCTGTTTGCGCTGCCGCCGCGTAGCAATACAGCAACCTCGCGCACCGCTCCGCTTAAGTAGAGCGCCGCAGGATTATGGTTACAACATACTTACCGAAAGGGATGATCATGATGATTCATTTTCGCCGTAATGCGCTGCAGCTTGCCGTCGCAGCGTTGTTCAGCTCTGCCTTCTACGCTCAGGCTGCGGATATCCCGCAGGTAAAAGTCACCGTTAACGACAAACAGTGTGAGCCGATGAACGTCACCGTGAAAGCGGGGAAAACGCAGTTCATTATTCAAAACCACAGTCAGAAAGCGCTAGAGTGGGAGATTCTCAAAGGCGTGATGGTCGTTGAAGAGCGCGAGAACATTGCGCCAGGCTTTACGCAAAAGCTGACGGCGAACCTGCAGCCGGGCGAATACGACATGACCTGCGGGCTGCTGACCAACCCGAAAGGCAAGCTGATTGTGACCGGTGCCGCCACCAAAGATGCGGCGAAAGCCGATGCGCTGCTGAGCCTTGGCGAGGCGATTACCGCCTATAAAGCCTACGTTACGGCGGAAACCGCACAGCTGGTTAGCGGCACGAAAGCGTTCACCGACGCGGTGAAGGCGGGAGATATTGAAAAAGCGAAAGCGCTGTATGCTCCGACGCGTCAGCACTACGAGCGCATTGAACCGATCGCGGAGCTGTTCTCCGATCTGGACGGCAGTATTGATGCTCGTGAAGACGATTACGAGAAAAAAGCCGAAGATCCGAAATTCACCGGCTTCCACCGTCTGGAAAAAGCCCTGTTTGGCGACAACAGCGTCAAGGGGATGGAAAAGTATGCCGATCAGCTGAACAGCGATGTGCTTGAACTGCAAAAACGCATCAGCGAACTGGCGTTCCCGCCGTCGAAAGTGGTGGGCGGCGCGGCGGGCCTGATTGAAGAAGTCGCGGCCAGCAAAATCAGCGGTGAAGAAGATCGCTACAGCCACACCGATCTGTGGGACTTCCAGGCGAACATCGACGGCGCGCAGAAGATCGTTGACCTGCTGCGCCCGCAGCTGCAAAAAGAGAACAGCGCGCTGCTGGCGAAAGTTGACGCTAACTTCAAAAAAGTTGACGCTATCCTCAGCAAATACCGCACTAAAGACGGCTTCGAAACATATGACAAGCTGACGGATGCGGATCGTAATGCGTTAAAAGGGCCGATCACCACGCTGGCGGAAGATCTGGCTCAGTTGCGCGGGATCCTTGGGCTGGACTAAGTCGATGGCAGAACAGAAGCAACTTGATGTGAATGAACCTTCACGTCGTCGATTATTAAAAGGGATCGGCGCGCTTGGCGGCGCGCTGGCTATCACCGGCGGCTGTCCGGTGGCACACGCGGCGAAGGGCAACAGCTCTCCGGGCGTGCTGTCGCCGGACGCGCGTGCCGAAGCGCAGCCTTTTTACGGGCAGCACCAGGCCGGCGTGCTGACGCCGCAGCAGGCATCGATGATGCTGGTGGCCTTTGATGTGCTGGCCAGCGATAAAGCTGACCTGGAGCGCCTGTTTCGCCTGCTGACTCAGCGCATTGCCTTTCTGACCAAAGGGGGGCCGGCGCCGGACACGCCAAATCCGCGTCTGCCGCCGATGGATTCGGGGATCCTCGGCGCGTGGATCTCCCCGGATAACCTGACCGTCACCGTTTCGGTTGGCCATTCGCTGTTTGATGAGCGCTATGGATTAGCGGATAAGGCGCCGAAAAAGCTGCAAAAAATGACCCGCTTCCCCAACGATTCGCTGGATGCGGCGCTCTGTCATGGCGATCTGCTGTTGCAAATCTGTGCCAATACTCAGGATACGGTTATCCATGCGCTGCGCGATGTGATTAAACATACGCCGGACCTGCTCAGCGTCCGCTGGAAGCGCGAAGGGTTTATTTCCGATAGCGCCGCGCGGAGTAAAGGCAAAGAGACGCCGGTTAACCTGCTGGGCTTTAAAGACGGCACCGCGAACCCGGTCAGTACCGATAAGGCGCTGATGGATGAAGTGGTATGGGTGACCTCCGATCAAGGCGAGCCTGCGTGGGCAACCGGCGGCAGCTATCAGGCGGCGCGTATCATCCAGTTCCATGTGGAGTTCTGGGATCGCACCCCGCTGAAAGAGCAGCAGACCATTTTTGGGCGCGATAAGCACAGCGGCGCGCCGCTGGGTATGCAGCATGAGCATGACGTGCCGGATTACAGTCGGGATCCTGATGGCGATATTATCGCGCTGGATAGCCACATTCGTCTGGCGAACCCGCGCACACCGCAGACGCAGTCCAGTCTGATGATGCGTCGCGGCTACAGTTATTCGCTGGGGGTGACCAACTCCGGGCAGCTGGATATGGGACTGCTGTTTGTCTGCTATCAGCATGATCTGGAGAAGGGATTCCTGACGGTGCAAAAACGCCTTAACGGCGAAGCGCTGGAGGAGTACGTCAAACCTATCGGCGGCGGCTACTTCTTTGTGTTACCGGGCGTAATCGACAGCCAGCACTACCTGGCGCAATCTCTGCTCGAAGCCTGACGCACCTGCCCGCAAGGGCAGGGCGTTTCTGCTGTTTTTCCATTCTTTTTTTGTATTTCCTGCCTTGTGTTATTTTTCTGTAATCTATTTGTCGGAAACTCTCCTGAGCTGCGATGAGAATTATTTGTTGTCCGCATGTAAAAAATAAGTTGCATTAAGAATTATTTTTGATGTACTTATTACAGACGCGGTAGTTCCCGGCAGTGATGTCGTTTCACTATGGAGATCGCGAATGCCCGATTGCTGTAACGGAAAATGTAAATCTTCTTACCGTACTCCTCAGCACGGGGGCCACACTTCCGGCCGCGATTCCCACACCTCGAATTTTTCTCCAGTCACCACCAATAACCTAAACCCAGACCGGGTACGCGGTGCGCGTAGCCGTGACCCGTTGTCAATTCGACAGGCAAGCAATGGCTTACAAGGAAGCCAAACCTCAATCGTTCGTGCGCATAATCGCGTCGATATTGACGCGTGTGATGTAAACCAACAACGCAAGGTGCTATCCATGGGAAGACAAAAAGCAGTGACCAAAGCTCGTCGTGAGGCCAAACGTGTGCTGAGACAGGATTCGCGCAGCCATAAGCAACGCGAAGAAGAATCGGTCACATCGCTTGTGCAAATGAGTGGCGTAGAAGCAATTGGCATGGCGCGGGACAGCCGTGATACTTCCCCAATTGAAGCGCGCAATGACGCTCAGGCGCATTATTTGAATGCCATCGACAATAAACAGCTGATTTTTGCCACGGGCGAAGCCGGGTGCGGTAAAACCTGGATTAGCGCAGCAAAAGCCGCTGAAGCCCTGATTCACAAAGATGTGGACAGGATTATTGTTACCCGTCCCGTTCTGCAGGCCGATGAAGATCTCGGCTTCTTACCGGGAGATATCGCCGAGAAGTTTGCTCCCTATTTCCGACCGGTGTACGACGTACTGGTGAGAAGGCTGGGCGCTTCCTTTATGCAATACTGCCTGCGACCGGAAATTGGCAAGGTGGAAATCGCGCCGTTCGCCTATATGCGCGGACGTACATTTGAAAATGCGGTTGTGATTCTGGACGAGGCTCAGAACGTGACCGCTGCGCAAATGAAAATGTTTTTAACCCGCCTCGGGGAAAACGTGACGGTCATCGTGAACGGCGACATTACCCAGTGTGATTTACCCTCTGGCGTGAAGTCCGGGCTGGTCGATGCGCTGGCGCGTTTTGCGGAAGACGACATGATCGGCGTTGTGCGTTTTACCGCCGATGATTGCGTCCGTTCGATGCTTTGCCAGCGAACGTTGAAAGCCTACTACTGATCGCTATCTTGTGTGCAAAGCCCGGGGAAACCCGGGCTTTGTTATCTGGAGCGCAGGGCGTTAGCCGATCGCGCCCAGCGCATCTTCGCTGCCTTGGGTTTTTGGCAGCAGGAACAGGGTGGCGAAAATATCCAGCAGATAGAGCAGGGCCAGCAGGGTGATCGCCGCGGTAAACGACCAGTGGCTGACGAACAGGCCAATCACCAGCGGTCCAAAGCCGCCCACGCCGCGCCCGAGGTTAAACAGCACGTTCTGCGCGGTGGCGCGGACCTGTAGCGGGTAGGTATCAGAGATCAGCGCGCCATAGCCGCCAATCATGCCGTTGACAAACATCCCCATTACCGCTCCGGTAAACAGCATCAGGGTCGGGTCCCGCAGCTGGGCGTAGACGATGACCATCACGACGGCCCCCACCTGGTAAATCAGAAAGATCTTCCAGCGCGCGAAACGGTCTGCCAGCACGCCGAACAGCCAGATGCCGAAGGTCATCCCCACGACGGTGACCGCCGTCCACAGCCCTGATTTGGTGAGCGAAAAGCCAAAACTGGAGGAGAGATAGCTGGGCATCCAGATCATCAGGCCATAGTAGCCAAAATTCTGTACCGAGCAGAGGATGAAGATGCCGATACTGGCCTTCGAGGTAGTGCGGTCGGCAAACAGCATCCTGAGGCGCGCGGTGAACGATATTTCCTGCGCGACGCGGCTATCTTTGGTAAACGCCTCCGGTTCTCCCATCCCGCGGCGGATGGCAAATGAGACCAGCGCCGGCAGAAGGCCAACCAGAAACATCCCGCGCCAGCCGATGATATCCAGCAGGAGAGGGGTGATAAAGGCGGCCAGCAGCACGCCAAGCTGCCAGCCGATACCAACCCACGCCGAGGCGCGGTTGCGCTTATGGGCCGGCCAGACTTCGGCAATCAGCGCCATGCCGATACCGAATTCGCCGCCGAGCCCCATACCCGCAAGGGTGCGATAGGCCAGCAGATCCCAATAGCCCTGGGCAACCGCACAGAGACCGGTAAAGACCGAGAACATCAGGATCGTGAAGGTCAGGACGCGAATGCGGCCCAGACGGTCGCTGAGATGGCCGAAAAAAATCCCGCCCAGTACCGCGCCAATCAGCGTCCAGGTAACGAGGGAACCGGCCTGAGAAGTGGTGAGCGCCAGCGAAACGCTGATTGCCGGCAGCATGAAACCGAGGATCAGCAGGTCAAAGCCATCCATTGCGTAGCCGCTGATCGCCGCGACCATGGCTTTCGCCGGCGTTACGCCGCGTTTGTTAAGTGGAGAAGAGAACGTCATGTCCAGACCTTTGGAATAAAAATGTGCGCTAAGTATAAATTTGTCGGCGGATGCGATCTACTCGGTTGAGGGGCATTGTGGGCTGTTATGATGACATTAACTGTATGTTTTTAATATTTATAACGGAATAAATGACCAGGGTTTTATTTAAAACATTGTCTGTCATGCTTCATGGGGAAAGAGTGGTAACGTAATGTGTTGACGACAAAAAACGACGAACGTCGGATTCTGCCTGCGGGGCGGCCAGTCGGGGAGGCATTTATGCCGATTCCGGGAGAAGGACGTATGCCTGTATGTGGGAGTTTTGCTTCGCCTGTAGACAATCTTTCTTGTAGCGGAGTTTGTGCCCTGACATTTCGCTTAACCATTTATTAAGCGGCTTTTCTTTGTCATTTAATCCGGCGGTGCGCTGGCGTATCAGGTTGAGCCGCTCTTCATAGAAACGCGCCCACGCTTCGGCGCCGCCCAGCACTTTCCCCAGCAGCCTTTTGCTGGTGACGCTGTTGGTAAGAGGGCGTAGGCGAAAGTCGATAAAGACGACGGGAATACCGATCGCCGCAAGCAGATCCAGCACGCGGCTCTCTTTCAGTTTTTCCCGTACGCCAAAATCGAAGACGTTCAGATCCGGCTGCATCTGAACGGCGCGCTCGACGCTGAAATCAGTGAGATATGCATTGCCAAGCATCGGCAGCTGTTTTAGCTGGGGGGACTTTGCAAGATAAAGCGAGTCAAGGTCCGGCGCTTTGGTTTTGAGGGGATTATCCCGGGCAATCGGCTGCGCAAAAGGATTATCCGGATGCACAATCTGTCATGCCTGAATGGCCCTGGCATCCGCCAGGATGACTCTTTTTGCCGGTTGCTGGAGGGTCACTTCTCTTCCGGCAATATCCGTCGCCGTGACGGGGGATGCCTGCAGATTTGCTGCCAACAGTAAAAGTAGCCAGCCTAATACCAGCCGCCAGAAAAGTTTCTGCCTCATTTTATCCAATCCGTCTGTCCGCAGCCGTGAGACAACCCGGCCAGTTTGGCTGGAGCGTAAAACAACCTTCGGTTCAAAAAAAAGTTTACATTGCTATGTATTGCTAACTATTATCATTTCGTTTCTCATAATTCAAATCATTCGCAATACAAATAATTGATAATTAATATATTTATTTTACAGGGGATTTTCTCATGTCTGGTCACTTCCGGCTCTCGCTGCTTGCTAGCGCTATTGTTTTAGCGTTCCCGGCCTGGGCTGCTGATAAAAATGATAACTCTTCATCAACCGATCGTACGGATACCCTGACGGTCGTGGGCAACTGGCTTGATTCGCCGGATTACAGCACGGTAGTGCTCGATCATCCCGGCGCAAGGACCATCGTGACGGAGCAGCAGGTTAAGGAAAAAGGCGGCGAGACGATTTCAGAAGCGCTGCGCGGTATTCCCGGGGTTCAGGTTCAGGAGAATAACGGCACCGGCGGGAGCGATGTGTCACTGAACGTCGGCGTGCGCGGCCTGACATCGCGCCTTTCGCCTCGCTCAACCATCATGATGGACGGCGTACCGCTTTCTGTCGCGCCTTACGGCCAGCCTCAGCTGTCAATGGCTCCGCTGTCAATGGGGAACATTCAGTCCATTGACGTCATCCGCGGCGGCAGCGCCGTTCGTTACGGGCCGCAGAACGTCGGCGGAGTGATCAACTTTGTCTCGAAGGATATTCCGGAAACGTTCGGCGGTGCGGTGAGCGCGCAAACGGAAGGGGCCTCACACGGCGGATTAAAAACGCTGACCAGCGCTTCCGTTGGCGGCACGGCGGAGAACGGTCTGGGGGCGGAGCTGCTGTACTCGGGTCTGCACGGCCAGGGATACCGGGAAAATAATGACAATACCGATATTGACGATTTTATGCTGAAAACGCGTTATCGTTTCACTCCGCAGGACGAACTGACCGGTAACTTCCATTATTATAACGCCTCCGCGGGTATGCCCGGCGGCCTGACGAAAGAGCAGTACCAGCAAAATCCCTTCCAGTCAGTGCGCCCGTTCGATCAGTTTGCCGGACGCCGCCAGGATATGTCTTTCAAATATCGCCATCAGGAAGAGGATAGCCAGTTTGAAGTGCTGACCTATTTCACCAAAAGTTTCCGCACCAGCGATATTCAGACCAACGGCTCCGGGGCTCTGGAAGGGCAGAGTCGTCTGGCTGCCGCCCCTCGCCACTACACCACCTGGGCCATCGAACCAACCTATTCGCATCTGTTCCGCTTCTGGGATATGGCCCATGAAGTCACCCTTGGCTATCGCTATCTGAACGAGACATCGGATGAAAAAGGATATCAGTCCAACTGGTACGATCCGACGACCACGACCTCTGCCCCGAATTCTAAAGAAAACTATTATCAGCATACCTCCGGCGGTACGGAAGCTAACGCGTTTTATATTGATGATGCCGTCAACGTTGGTAACTGGACGATTACCCCGGGGCTGCGTTATGAAAGCATCCGCACGCATGTGAATGACGCTTTTGCCGATATTGCGCGTGAAAAATCGTACAGTGAACCGCTGCCATCGATCAACGTGATGTATCACCTGTCCGATAGCTGGAAGCTATTTGCTAATGCCAATACCTCTTTCGGCAGCTTGCAGTATTTCCAGCTCACCCGCGGAGGGAATCACGGGCAGCCGGCTCCGGGCCTGCAACCGGAAAAGGCGCGCACCTATGAAGTCGGTACCCGCTATGACGACTCCTTACTCAAAGCGGAGCTGACGGCTTTCTACATTGATTTTGATAATCAGCTGCAGTACATCAACAACACCATCGGCTGGACCACGCTGGGCGCCACCAAACATCAAGGCGTCGAGCTGGCTCTGAACTACGATCTCAGCGAACTGACGCACAGCCTGGATGGGGTCAGCCTCTATTCCACCTATACCTATACCCGCGCCGTATCCGTCAGCGGCGAGTTTTCGGGTAAAGATCTGCCCTTCTATTCCCGCCAGGTGCTGACGGTAGGTTCCCGCTACGCGACGGGCAACTGGGTGTGGAACGTCGATGGCTATTCGCAATCCCGCCAGCATTCTCCGGGGTCTTCTGCTGCCGGGAATGGTTATATCACCCAGGAGAGCGATGATGGCCAGTACGGTAATATTGCCGGCTATATGGTGTGGAATATGCGCGGCGAATATGACATGGGGCCGTCGTGGTCAAATCTGAAACTGGGCGCCGGGGTTAAAAACCTTTTCGATCAGCGCTACTACACGCGTTCAACGGATAATAACTACGGCAAATATGTCGGCGAGCCGCGAACCTTCTTTGTTCAGGCGTCGCTGGCGTTCTAAACGTGTGACGCTTCGCGGGGCAGGGATGCACCGCGAAGCGGTCAGGTCAGAGAGCGGGGGTTTGGCGGAGGAGCGATAAGGCCATACCTCCAGCTGGGTGCAATATGCGAAAAAAAAGCCCGTACCTGCGTACGAGCTCTTCTTTAAATATGGCGGTGAGGGGGGGATAGATTCGCTTCGCTCACCGTTACTCGGCCCGTCCCTGGGCCTCGCCCCTTCGGGGCCAACGCAGGCGTTGTTCAAAAATGCTCCCGGCATTTTTGTGCGGGCAGCCCGCTCGCAGGCTCGCGGTCTGTCCAGCTGGCTGCGCCAGCTGTCGACCCCCGGTCGGGGTTTCTCATCCCCCCGGGCGGTGCCACAGGCGAAAAAAAAGCCCGTACCTGCGTACGAGCTCTTCTTTAAATATGGCGGTGAGGGGGGGATTCGAACCCCCGATACGTTGCCGTATACACACTTTCCAGGCGTGCTCCTTCAGCCACTCGGACACCTCACCATATTGTTTTGCTGCTCACCTTGGGTGGGCAACGGGGCGCTACTATAGGGAGTTGCACTAAAACGGTCAAGCAGTATTTATTCTTTCTTTACCGTTCGGTCAAGCAATGAACAC
The DNA here is from genome assembly GCF_003323835.1 of Klebsiella sp. X13. Taxonomy (NCBI): domain Bacteria; kingdom Pseudomonadati; phylum Pseudomonadota; class Gammaproteobacteria; order Enterobacterales; family Enterobacteriaceae; genus Klebsiella; species Klebsiella sp. X13. The sequence continues at coordinate 3,367,602 of NZ_CP030874.1, read as the reverse complement.
TGCCCCGCTGAAAACCGACGGGGCAGCGATTTTAACGCAGAGAATCAAGCTGTTTGCGATGCTTCACCAGCCTCGTGCGCTGCTTTAGCGCCACGCTGGCAGGCCGGGAAGGCACTGATGTCAGATTTGGCCAAAGCGTCCGCCGTTAAAATCGCGCACGGCTTCTGCGATCTGCTGCCTGGTATTCATCACAAACGGACCGTAGCCCACAATGGGCTCCCGCAACGGTTCACCGGCCAGCAGCAGCACTTTGGCATTCGCCGTTGCATGAAGATGAATCGCTTCTCCCTGCTGACTAAACACCACCAGTTGCCCTTCACGTGCCTGCTCTGCACCGTTGACCGTAATCTCACCTTCAAGGACCACTAGCGCACTGCTCCAGCCATCAGGCTGACGGAGCGTGATGTCATGGCCCTGATTCAGCTGCATATCCCAGACGTTCAGTGGCGAGAAAGTGTGCGCAGGTCCAGTCACCTGGTCATAGCTGCCGGCGATAACCCGGATATTTCCCGCGCCGTCCGCCAGGGCGACATCGGGGATGACATCCGCGGTGATGCTCTGATAGCCCGGATGAGTCATTTTGTCTTTCGCCGGCAGGTTGACCCACAGCTGGATCATCTTCAGTTCGCCGCCGGTGCGGGTAAACTCCGCCGAATGGAACTCTTCATGCAGAATGCCGGCGCCGGCGGTCATCCACTGCACATCGCCCGGGCCAATGACCCCACCTTTACCCGTCGAGTCACGGTGTTCAACTTCACCGGAATAGACGATGGTGACGGTTTCAAATCCGCGATGCGGATGTTCGCCAACCCCACGTCTGCCGCTTCCCGCCGGGAAGTGGTGAGGACCGGCGTAGTCCAGCAGCAGGAAGGGGCTTAACGGTTCGCCATGAGTCTGGTAAGAGAACAGTGAGCGAACCGGAAAGCCATCCCCAACCCAATGTTGGGCCGGTGCGGTGTAGACGCCTGTAATCTGTTTCATGGTGCTCTCCTGTGTCGCGATTTCTGATGACTATAAGATTAGATCTGCGGCCAATAAACCGGTAGATAGCAAAACTGGCCTATACTGTTCTGAAAATGGAACAATGGAGGAAGGATGCTCGATCTCAATGACTTAGCCTGGTTTGTCCAGGTCGTCGATCATGAAGGATTCGCCGCGGCGGGCAGGGCGCTCGATCAGCCGAAATCAAAATTAAGCCGTCGGATCGCGCAGCTGGAAGAGCGGCTTGGTGTGCGGCTGATTCATCGCACGACCCGGCAGTTCGTGGTCACCGAAGTGGGGCAGACCTTCTACCAGCACTGCAAAGCGATGCTGATAGAGGCCGAGGCGGCGCAGCAGGCGGTGGAAACGCTGCGTTCGGAGCCGCGCGGCAGCGTTAAACTCACCTGCCCGGTGACCTTATTGCATGCCCATGTCGGGCCGATGCTGGCGCGGTTTATGCTACGTTACCCGGGCGTCAATGTGCAGCTGGAGGCTACCAATCGGCGGGTGGACGTTGTTGGCGAAGGGATTGACGTTGCGATCCGCGTGCGCCCGCGTCCGTTTGACGATAGCGATCTGGTGATGCGGGTACTGGCCGACCGCGGACAGCGTCTGGTCGCCAGCCCGGCTTGTATTGCGCGAATGGGGAGGCCACAGGCGCCATCGCAGCTGAGTACGTGGCCGGGACTGAGTCTCGATGCCGGAAAGCATCAGCATAAGTGGCAACTGAGCGGGCCGGAGGGGGCAAGGGCGGAAGTCTATTTCACGCCGCGGATGGTCACGACGGACATGCTGGCATTGCGTGAAGCGGCGATAGCCGGCGTTGGGGTGGTTCAGCTTCCTCTCTTAATGGTGCGCGATCAGCTGGCTGCCGGGACCCTGGAGGTGGTACTGGATGCGTGGCAACCACAGCGGGAAGTCATTCATGCGGTTTTTGCCTCTCGTCGCGGTCTGCTGCCGTCGGTGAGAGCACTGGTAGACTTTCTGAGCGAAGAATACCAGCGGATGGAAGAGGATTGATAAGGGGGCTGTATCCCGGGCAAAGCACGCATGTCGACACCCGGTCGGGGCTTCTCATCCCCCCCGGGCGGTGCCACAGGCGAAAAAAAAGCCCGTACTTGCGTACGAGCTCTTCTTTAAATATGGCGGTGAGGGGGGGATTCGAACCCCCGATACGTTGCCGTATACACACTTTCCAGGCGTGCTCCTTCAGCCACTCGGACACCTCACCATATTGTTTTGCTGCTCACCCTGGGTGGTCAACGGGCGCTAATTTAGGGAAATACGTATCTCTCGTCAATCAACTTTTTCAAAAAACAGCGCGTTTAGACAAACTTCGCGCAACTTGCTTTTTAAATGCGCGACAATCGATTTTTTTGTCGCCACCCTCTTTTTATTCGATAGAAAAATGAAATTTGCTATGCTGGCAATCCAATAGAAAACAATAAGTAAAATACGGCGCCAGGGTCAACCTGCAACCAGCGCCCGCGATCAGGAGCCATGATGGACATAATCTTTTATCACCCGACATTTGATACCGCTTACTGGATTGCTGAGCTGGAAAAACAGCTGCCGGGCGCGCGCGTACGCGAATGGAAATCCGGCGATACTCAGCATGCGGACTATGCGCTGGTCTGGCATCCGCCGGTGGAAATGCTTCAGGGACGGGACTTAAAAGCCGTTTTTGCCCTCGGCGCTGGCGTCGATTCAATTCTGAGTAAACTCCGTGAACACCCGGAAATGCTGCCGATGTCGATTCCACTCTTTCGCCTCGAAGACACCGGAATGGGTCAGCAGATGCAAGAGTATGCGGTGAGCCAGGTGCTGCACTGGTTCCGTCGCTTCGACGACTACCAGGCATTAAAACAGCAGGCCCGCTGGCAGCCGCTGGAGGATTATCGTCGCGAAGAGTTCACTATCGGGATAATGGGCGCGGGCGTGCTTGGTTCGAAAGTGGCGGAAGCGCTTCAGGTATGGGGATTTCCGCTGCGGAGCTGGAGCCGTAGTCGTAAATCCTGGCCTCAGGTGCAAAGCTTTGCCGGTCAGGAGGAGCTGGGCGACTTCCTCGGCGCGACGCGGGTACTGATCAACCTGCTGCCAAACACGGCGGAAACCGTCGGCATTATTAATCAGCGACTGTTGGCGCAGCTTCCGGATAACAGCTATGTTCTCAATCTGGCACGTGGCGTTCACGTGGTCGAAGCGGATCTGCTGGCGGCACTGAATAGCGGTAAGCTTAAAGGCGCGATGCTGGATGTCTTTAGCCGCGAGCCATTACCGGCGGAAAGTCCGCTGTGGGCGCATCCTCGGGTGGCGATGACGCCACATGTCGCCGCAGTCACCCGTCCGCTGGAAGCGATCACCTATATTGCCAGCACCATTGGCCGCCTGGAGCGTGGGGAGGCGCTGAACGGGCAGGTCGATCGTCAGCGCGGATACTAAGAGAAACCCCGCTGTGGCGGGGTTTTGCTAATCATGCGTCCTGATTCCTGCTATTCTTGCCACAAACAGAGAAGGAGATTGTGATGTATCCTGTTGACCTGCACATGCATACCGTCGCCAGTACCCACGCCTACAGTACCCTGCACGATTATATTGCTGAAGCAAAGCGTAAGGGGATCAAACTTTTTGCCATAACCGATCATGGTCCGGATATGGCCGATGCTCCGCACTACTGGCATTTCGTCAATATGCGCATCTGGCCGCGGATGGTCGACGGCGTCGGCATTTTACGGGGTATTGAAGCCAACATAAAAAATACCCTCGGCGAAATTGACTGCACCGGGCCGATGCTGACCTCACTGGACCTGTTCATTGCGGGCTTCCATGAGCCGGTTTTCCCGCCGCAGGATAAAGCCACCCATACTGAAGCGATGATCGCCACTATGGCGAGCGGCGCGGTACATATTATTAGCCATCCGGGTAATCCGAAATACCCCGTCGATATTCCGGCGATAGCCGCCGCGGCGGCAAAATACCAGGTGGCGCTGGAAATCAACAACTCATCCTTCGTCTCGTCGCGTGTGGGCAGCGAAGATAACTGCCGGGCGGTTGCCGCCGCCGTGCGCGATGCCGGAGGTTGGGTCGCGCTGGGATCGGATTCGCATACCGCATTTACGCTCGGCGAGTTCAAAGAGTGTCGTAAGATCCTCGATGATGTGAACTTCCCCGAAGAGCGGATCCTTAACGTGTCCCCGCGTCGGCTGTTGAATTTCCTTGAGTCTCGCGGGATGCCGGCGATCCCTGAATTTGCCGATCTTTAATATGAATAACTGGAAAAATTGAATGAACGAGTTTTCAATCCTCTGCCGCGTGCTGGGCTCTTTGTACTACCGTCAGCCGCAGGATCCGCTTCTGGTGCCGCTGTTTACCCTGATCCGTGAAGGGAAGCTGGCGGCGAGCTGGCCGCTGGAGCAGGATGAGCTGCTGGAACGTCTGCAAAAAAGCTGCGACGTGCAACCGCTGGCCGCCGATTACAATGCGCTGTTTGTCGGTGAAGAGTGCAGCGTTCCTCCTTATCGTAGCGCGTGGGTTGAAGGGGCAAGCGAAGCTGAAGTTCGCGGTTTCTTCAGCGAACACGGGATCCCGACCGGAGAAGGTCAGGCCGACCACATTGGGTCACTGCTGCTGGCGGCCTCGTGGCTTGAAGATCATGCTACGGAAGATGAAAGCGAAACGCTGGAAACGCTGTTTGCTGACTACATTTTGCCGTGGTGCGGGGTTTTCCTCGGCAAAGTCGAGGCGCATGCCGGGACACCTTTCTGGCGGACGATGGCGCCCCTGACGCGGGAAGCGCTCTCCGCCATGTGGGATGAACTGCAGGAAGAATCGGAAGAGTAAATGTGATATTTGTCACGTTTTTATTGCAATGGAAAGTATGAGCTTGCATATAACGTGCTTCAGATCTCATTTGGCGGACGCGTATCTGCTATGATACGCGTCATGAACATACTCTTCGCAATCGCAATAACGACAGGCATTCTCTCCGGAATCTGGGGATGGGTGGCGGTCGCGCTTGGTCTGCTGAGCTGGGCGGGCTTCCTGGGCTGCACGGCCTATTTCGCTTGCCCGCAGGGCGGGCTAAAAGGGTTGCTGATCTCAACCTGTACGGTAATGAGCGGTGTGGTGTGGGCGCTGGTCATTATTTACGGCAGTGCGCTGGCGCCGCATCTGGAAATCCTTGGCTATATGATGACCGGGGGCGTGGCCTTCCTGATGTGTATTCAGGCTCGTCAGCTGCTGCTCTCTTTTGTCCCCGGCACTTTTATTGGCGCCTGCGCCACATTTGCCGGCGACGGGAACTGGCGGCTGGTGGTACCTTCTCTGGCGCTAGGGCTGGTGTTTGGTTACGCGATGAAAAATTGTGGGCTATGGCTGGCCGCGCGTGCGCGGAAAAACAAATCCACATTAGTGAACGAAACGCCCGACCAGGCATAAGCTGATGTCACCCGCACAAGAAACAGGACCTCAGGTCCTGTTTTTCTTTCTGCTGGCACTGGTCGGGCTGTTCAGACTTGCGGCCGTCGACCCGACTCACGGGGTAGCCCCCGCCACGCAACCGTAACGTGAAAGAATATTAACCCGCAACATAGCCTTGCTATCCTCCAGACGGGTTATAGCCGCCGCAAGCTTCCCGGACTTTCGTCGGGCGGGCTATCGTGCCATATTACCCTCTGTGCTTTATGTAAAGACGTTTGCCGACAGGAGGCGAAATGACTGTTAAACCTGAGGTTATTCTCGGCGACATCACTACGCTTGACGTCGATGTTATCGTCAATGCCGCTAATCCCTCGCTGCTAGGGGGCGGGGGCGTGGATGGCGCAATCCATCGTGCAGCCGGGCCGGAGCTCCTTGCCGCGTGTCAGGTCGTCCGGCAACAACAAGGCGAGTGCCCTCCGGGTCATGCGGTGATTACTACCGCGGGTCAGCTGCCGGCCAGCGCGGTGATCCATGCCGTCGGGCCCGTCTGGCACGGTGGCGGGCATCAGGAGGCTGAACTGCTTGCTGACGCGTATCGAAACAGCCTGCAGCTGGCGTCAGCGAACAGCTATCGATCGATTGCCTTCCCGGCCATCAGTACCGGCGTATATGGATATCCTAAGCAGGCGGCGGCAGAAATTGCCGTGCAGACGGTCAGCACCTTTCTGACGCGTTACAATCCTTTAGAGCGCGTCTGCTTTGTCTGTTTCGATGAGGAGACCGCGGACATTTACCGGCGCTTGCTTGAGCCGCAGCGAGGTGCGTGAAAGTCGGGGGTCCCGACCACCCGCCGCCTGACATCTGCGGGCGAGCGGGCGGGCGATCAGCCAGCGGACACTTGAGTCTTAGCTGCTTTCGGCTGGAATTTTCCCGAAAAGAGAAAGCGTAGCAGAGGAATGCGCAGATGAATTTCATACAGCACCAGCGCAATACCGACCACGAAGACTAAGCCAGCAATAAACCCAAGCGCGTTGGATTTGATCGCCGGCGCCAGCCATGCGCCATAAAGCAGGGTCAGCGGGTGGTGCACCAGATAAATGAACAGCGAAGCATTAACAAAATAGGTCACCCGCGCCGACTGAAAGTTCAGCAGACGGTGGCCGAGAGAAAAGACCACGTTCACCATCCACAGACCCAGAACCATGGTAATGACCGATTCGGTTTCATACATCCAGCCATCACCGGAACCATATTGCTGATTCAGGCGATAGGCGATAAAGCCTAGCAGCGCGCCGACGAAGCACCATGGCGACGGAGTGGTAAACATCGTTTTTAAGCGCGGATTGATAAATACCTGGGCACCAAGAATGAAGAAGGGCAGGTAAAACAGAGTCTGCATCACGATGAAATTAAACAGGCCGTTGCTGAGCACGGGGGCGTAAAGGACAAACAGCGAGCGGCGGATCACCGCGTAAAGCACGCCGAGCGCCAGAAAAATCATCGACAGCTGAGCTAATGTGACGGTGTCACCAAAGGTCGATGCCCTGGCTGAGCGGCGGCCGGTCAGCCAGCGAAACAGCACGACTCCCAGAGAGGTCAGGACCACCAGCACCAGTAAAAACCACAGGTGAGAAACCAGTTCCCACGCCAGAGTATTGAATTTGTCGTAACCCGAGAGGGTGTGCCAGTTTTCGGCCTTGCCGTTAACGTACTGCAGCATGATGAACTGCGGCAGCGTCAGCAGAGGTATGGCGGTCAGCATCGGAATGCCGACACGCTCAACGCGCACTTTCCACCACTTCTTCAGCGGATAACGTAAAAAAAGCATGTAGGAAAAGTAGCCAGAAATGACAAAGAAGACCTGCATGCGAAAAGCATGGATAAAATCGTTAAACAGCGTCAGCCACCAGGAGGGCTCGAGGCTATTCACATGCCAGCTGTGGCTGGAATAGATCAGTGATATATGAAAAGGGATCCCCAGTAGCATCAGCCAGGCGCGGATGCTATCGAAGAAATATTCACGTTGTACTGGCGTATTATTCATACAATATCACTACATTCTCGGACAATTCGTCTTATCACTCAACGTGATAACGTTTAAATTCTCAGCAACCCTACATCAACTCTGGATACCTGTCTCCAGGATAAGTACGTAAAGTACAAATGTGGCAGTTAACTGCCTATTACCTGCGCCGCTAAGGTGAACAAAGCAGGGATTATGTTGTCGGATTGCCTGAATTACCATTAAAATAGATCGGATCGATTTAAGCACACAAAGGGGGAAGTGCTTACTTATATGAAACTTAAACCACAGATGATGAAAATGCGCTGGTTAAGCGCAGCCGTAATGTTGTCCCTGTGTACTTCATCTGCATGGGCGTTTAGCATTGATGACGTTGCAAAACAGGCCAAAGCGTTAGCCGGGAAAGGCTATGAAGCGCCGAAGAGCAACTTGCCCTCCGCTTTCCGCGACATGAAATACGCGGACTACCAGCAAATCCAGTTTAATCACGATAAGGCTTACTGGAACAATCAGAAAACCCCATTCAAACTTGAATTTTATCATCAGGGTATGTACTTCGACACGCCGGTCACCATTAACGAAGTGACGGCAAGCAGCGTGCGTAAGATTAAATATAATCCGGATTACTTTAATTTTGGCAGCGTCCAGCATGATAAAGATACGGTGAAAGACCTGGGCTTCGCCGGTTTCAAAGTACTGTACCCGATCAACAGCAAAGATAAGAACGACGAAATCGTCAGCATGCTCGGCGCCAGCTACTTCCGTGTTCTGGGTCAGGGCCAGGTGTACGGGCTTTCCGCGCGCGGCCTGGCTATCGATACCGCGCTGCCTTCCGGCGAAGAATTCCCTCGTTTTCGTGAGTTCTGGATTGAGCATCCAAAAGCCACGGACAAGCGTTTGACTATTTATGCACTGCTTGACTCCCCACGTGCGACCGGCGCCTACCGTTTTGTGATTATGCCGGGCCGCGATACCGTCGTTGATGTGCAGTCTAAAGTGTACCTGCGTGACAAAGTCGGCAAACTAGGCGTTGCACCGCTGACCAGCATGTTCCTGTTCGGGCCGAATCAACCCTCTCCGGCGACCAACTATCGTCCGGCGCTGCATGATTCTAACGGCCTGTCGATTCTTGCCGGTAACGGCGAGTGGATCTGGCGTCCGCTGAACAATCCGAAGCATCTGGCCGTCAGCAGCTATGCGATGGAAAATCCGCAGGGCTTCGGCCTGCTGCAGCGCGGCCGTCAGTTCTCGCGCTTTGAGGACCTCGACGACCGTTACGATCTGCGCCCGAGCGCCTGGATCACGCCGAAGGGCGACTGGGGTAAAGGGAAAATCGAACTGGTTGAAATCCCGACCAATGACGAAACCAACGATAACATCGTGACCTACTGGACGCCGGATCAGCTGCCGGAACCGGGTAAAGAGATGAACTTCAAATACTCGATTACCTTCAGCCGCGATGAAGACAAACTGCACGCGCCGGATAACGCCTATGTGATGCAGACCCGCCGTTCTACCGGGGATGTGAAGCAGTCGAACCTGATTCGTCAGCCGGATGGCACCATTGCCTTTATCGTTGACTTCACCGGCGCTGAAATGAAAAAAATGCCGTCAGATACGCCGGTAACGGCGCAGGCGAGCATCGGCGATAACGCAGAAATTGTTGAGAATACCGTGCGTTATAACCCGGTCACTAAGGGCTGGCGTATGGTTCTGCGTGTGAAGGTAAAAGATCCGAAGAAAACCACGGAAATGCGCGCTGCGCTGGTCAATGCTGATCAGACGCTGAGTGAAACCTGGAGCTATCAGCTGCCTGCCAATGAATAAGATAACGAAGTACATTGACGCGTTGCCGCTGTCTGAGGCTGAAAAAGCCGCGCTGCCTGATACAAGCCTGCAGGCCGTACATGAAGCGCTGGACGCCGATCATCATGCTTTTGTTCGTGAAGACGATTCCCCGCTGGGTTCCGTGAAATCACGACTGGAACATAGCTGGCCAGACTCCCTGGCCGGTAACCAGCTGATAAAAGATGATGAAGGGCGTACTCAGCTCAACGCAATGCCGAAAGCAAAACGCTCCTCAATGTTCCCGGACCCGTGGCGCACCAACCCGGTTGGGCGTTTCTGGGATCGGCTACGGGGACGTGATGTCACCCCGCGCTATCTTTCTCGCCTGACCAAAGAAGAGCAGGAGAGCGAGCAGAAGTGGCGTACCGTCGGGACCATCCGTCGTTACATCCTGCTGCTGCTGACGCTGGCGCAGACCGTTGTCGCAACCTGGTACATGAAAACCATCCTGCCGTATCAGGGATGGGCGCTCATCAATCCGGCTGACATGGTCGGGCAGAATCTGTGGATTTCCTTCATGCAGCTGCTGCCGTACATGCTGCAAACTGGGATCCTGATCCTTTTCGCGGTCCTTTTCTGTTGGGTTTCCGCCGGTTTCTGGACCGCGCTGATGGGCTTCCTGCAGCTGCTGATGGGGCGCGATAAGTACAGTATCTCCGCGTCAACCGTCGGCGATGAACCGCTGAACCCAGAACACCGTACGGCGCTGATCATGCCGATCTGCAACGAAGACGTCGATCGCGTATTCGCCGGCCTGCGTGCCACCTGGGAGTCGGTGAAGGCGACAGGGCAACAGCAGCACTTCGACGTGTATATCCTGAGTGACAGCTACAATCCGGATATTTGCGTTGCCGAGCAGAAAGCGTGGATGGAGCTGATTGCGGAAGTGCAGGGCGAGGGGCAGATTTTCTATCGCCGTCGTCGTCGTCGTGTGAAGCGTAAGAGCGGTAACATCGATGACTTCTGCCGTCGCTGGGGCAGCCAGTATAGCTATATGGTGGTGCTGGATGCTGACTCGGTGATGACCGGTGAATGTCTGACCGGGCTGGTGCGTCTGATGGAGGCGAACCCGAATGCCGGGATCATTCAGTCCTCGCCGCGCGCTTCTGGTATGGACACCCTGTATGCCCGTTGCCAGCAGTTTGCGACCCGCGTTTACGGTCCGCTGTTCACCGCCGGCCTGCACTTCTGGCAGCTTGGTGAATCACACTACTGGGGCCATAACGCCATTATCCGCGTGAAGCCGTTTATCGAGCACTGCGCGCTGGCGCCGCTGCCGGGAGAAGGTTCATTTGCCGGGTCGATTCTGTCGCACGACTTCGTGGAAGCGGCGCTGATGCGTCGTGCCGGCTGGGGGGTGTGGATTGCCTACGATCTGCCGGGCTCTTATGAAGAACTGCCGCCGAACCTGCTGGATGAACTGAAGCGTGACCGCCGCTGGTGCCACGGTAACCTGATGAACTTCCGTCTGTTCCTGGTCAAAGGCATGCACCCGGTGCACCGGGCGGTGTTCCTGACCGGCGTCATGTCCTACCTGTCGGCGCCGCTGTGGTTCATGTTCCTCGCCCTGTCGACCGCGCTACAGGTCGTGCATGCGCTGACTGAGCCACAGTACTTCCTGCAGCCGCGGCAGCTGTTCCCGGTCTGGCCGCAGTGGCGTCCGGAGCTGGCGATTGCGCTGTTCGCCTCGACGATGGTGCTGCTGTTCCTGCCGAAATTGTTGAGCATTATTCTGGTGTGGTGCAAAGGTTCAAAAGAGTACGGCGGCTTCATTCGCGTGACGCTCTCTTTGCTGCTGGAAGTGCTGTTCTCGGTACTGCTGGCGCCGGTGCGTATGCTGTTCCATACCGTGTTTGTGGTCAGTGCGTTCCTCGGTTGGGAAGTGGTATGGAATTCTCCGCAGCGTGATGATGACTCCACCCCATGGGGTGAAGCCTTTATGCGCCACGGTTCGCAGCTGCTGCTGGGGCTGGTGTGGGCGGTCGGTATGGCGTGGCTGGATCTGCGTTTCCTGTTCTGGCTGGCGCCGATCGTCTTCTCGCTGATCCTGTCGCCGTTCGTGTCGGTGATTTCCAGTCGGGCCACCGTGGGCCTGCGTACCAAACGCTGGAAGCTGTTCCTGATCCCGGAAGAGTATTCCCCGCCGCAGGTGCTGAAGGATACCGATGCATATCTGACCCTGAACCGTCAGCGTTCCCTGGACGATGGGTTTATGCACGCCGTGTTTAACCCGTCCTTCAACGCGCTGGCGACGGCAATGGCGACGGCACGTCACCGCCATGGTCACATTCTGGATATCGCCCGCGAACGTCACGTTGAACAGGCGCTGAACGAGACGCCCGACAAACTCAATCGCGACCGTCGTCTGGTGCTGTTGAGCGACCCGGTCACCTTGTCACGTTTGCACTATCGTGTGTGGGCCGCGCCGGAGAAATACTCTTCGTGGGTGAGCGCCTATCAGCAGGTGACGCTCAACCCGCTGGCGTTGAAAACGAAATAAGCGGTATGTGAAGGAAAATACCGGCAATATTGCCGGTATTTTTTTATCTGAGCATTGAGGTAGCAGATGAGAATTTTACTGGTTATTGCCATGGCGCTGCTGCTCAGCGGCTGCGGCAGTATTATTAGCCGCACGGTGCCGGGGCAGGGGCATGGGAATCAGTATTACCCCGGCGTGCAGTGGGATGTGCGTGATTCGTCATGGCGATACATCACCATTCTCGATCTGCCTTTTTCGCTGGTGTTCGATACGTTGCTGTTGCCGCTTGATGCCAGCCACGGTCCGTACAACTAATCAGCGTTCATCCCACTCATCGGCGGCGGTCTGACCCTCTTCGGTATCCAGAGAGGGTTCCAGCTGAAACTCTCCTTCGTCCCACTCATGCAGCGTATTCTCTTCCAGCCACTCCTGACGCAGCTCTATCTCGTCATAGTCGCCGTCAAAAACGCTCTGTGCCGCTTCGCCGCTTAACATCGGCAGGCATTCGCCTTCTTCATCTTCGTCGGCAAAAAATTCGGCCTGCCAGGCGATATCGCCATCCTGCAGAACGTACTTTTGGATATTCAGCTGCTCAACGTTGGCACTCTCCTCGTCGCTATCCGGATTATTGACCAGGAACTCTTCGCGGGCCGCATCGATAGCTTCTTCGAGCGTGGCATAGAAAATCGAATCCTTTGGCATAGATAACCCCCTAAGAAGAATGAAAAATGGACACGATTCAATCTATAGAAGGCGGTGAGCGTTGCGTCAAGGGGAAGGCGACGCTGTTGAACTTAATTTACCGAACGACCGCCCGAGTCCGCGTTCTGCGCGGGTTCATCACCGGAAGGACGCCGCAAGCTGAGGGTGGAATAGATAGCGTTGAACAGGACGACCGTCGCGGTGACAAAAAAGACCGCCCGGAAACCATAGCTGGCAGATACCGCTGCGCCGATCAATGGGCCGGTGACGTTGCCGATATCGCGAAATGACTGGTTATAGCTAAAAATGCGCCCGGCCACCTGGCTGGTTGAGTTGTACACCAGCAGCGTCTGGACGGCCGGCAGCAGCGCGCCGTCGGCGGCACCCAGCAGAAAGCGTAAAATAGCCAGCTGCAGCGGCGTCTGGACGAATGACATTGGAATCAGCAGCAGAACGGAGACCATCAGCGCGACGATAAGGATTTTTTCCGGCCCGATACGATCCCCGAGCTTACCGAGGCGCGGGGCGCTGATCAGCGCCGCGACGCCCGGAACGGAGGCTATCATCCCGCTGATAAAGGCGATATTTCCGACGTCTCCGGCCAGCTCCCGAACGTAGAGGGTCAGGATAGGGGCGATTGAGCCGGTGGCGACCTGAATAATCATCGTGGTGACAAACAGACTCAAGACCAGCTTTGGGCTTTTCAGGGACGAAAAGACATCCCTTGCATTAAGCATCTCTTTCTTCGCGACCGGGACGAACTGCTCGCGAATGAAAAACAGCGTCAGGATAAAACAGACGAGCAGGACGCTGGCGGTCAGAAAGAAGACGGTGCGCAGTCCCCAATGGTCGGCAAGAAAGCCGCCCGCCAGCGGGCCAAGCAGCGCGCCGCTCACGGCGCCGGTAGATAGCGTACCCAGCGCCCAGCCGCTCTTCTGGCGCGGGATCTGGGTGGCGATCAGGGCATTCGCATTGGGAATAAAACCACCCAACAGCCCCAGCAAGGCCCGCAGTACCAGAAACTGCCAGATGTTTTGCGCCAGCCCCATCAACATCATGACGATAGCCATCCCCAGCGCGGAGCGCAGCAGCATAATTTTGCGCCCTTTGCGATCGGCCAGGCCGCCCCAGAAGGGAGAGGCAACGGCGGAGAACAAGAAGGTAATGCTGAATACCAGTCCTGACCACATATTCAGGGCACTGTGGCCCGTCACGCCAAGCTGCTCGACGTAGAGCGGGAGAAAGGGCATAACCAGGCTAAAAGCGGCACCGGTCAAAAAACAGCCGAGCCAGGTGACCGTGAGATTTCGTTTCCAGTTAATCGGACTATCTGCAGACGACATAGGCTTCCATTGGCCTGCGATGCAGGACAAAAACAAAAGATGAGCCTGCTAATTATGCGCCTGAGTAACGATCATCGCAATGGAGGAGAGCGCTTAATGCTAAAGCGGAAAGTGCCTCCGGCCAGCATCGGGCTGCCGGAGGAAGCACACTTAATAGCGTGAAGGTACGCCGGGCGGGCGGGTCTTAAAGCGGCGGTGCAGCCACATATATTGCTCCGGCGCCATCAGGATGCATTTCTCGACGATGCGGTTCATCCAGGCCGCGGTCGTTTCCGCATCATCAAGCGGCGGATCGCATTCCGGCGGCAGAATAATCAGCTCATAACCTTTACCGTCGGGTTTACGCCGCGGAACGAACGGAACAATGCAGGCTTTCGACATCTTTGCCAGCATCCAGGTCCCCGACGTCGTTGCCGCCTGGTCGACGGCAAAGAGCGGCACGAATACGCTGGCGGTCGGGCCGTAGTCGTGGTCCGGCGCATACCAGATCACTTCGCCTTTTTTCAGCGCGCGAATCATCCCTTTCAGATCTTTACGGTCGATCATGTCTTTATTCGAGCGCAGCCGGCCCCAGGTTTGCAGCCAGTCAATGACCGGATTGTCATTTGGACGGTAGACGCCGATGCCGGGTTCGTTGATACCAAACATCCGCGCCCCCATTTCCAGCGTGAGGAAGTGAATGCCGATCAGCAGAATGCCGCGCTGTTGCGCCTGAACGTCCCGGATATGCTCAACGCCGATGGAGTCGGTCCAGCGCGCAATACGCCGGGTCGGCCAGAACCAGGCCATCCCGGTCTCCATTAACCCCATCCCCACCGATTCGAAGTTTTGCACCACCATCTGATGGCGCTCTTCTTCGCTTTTGTCCGGGAAGCACAGCTCCAGGTTACGGTAAGCGATTTTGGCGCGGCGTTTCATAAAGCGCATTGCCAGGCGGCCAATCGCATTGCCAAGGCGGTAAATCAACGGATAGGGAAGCTGAACAACCAGCCACAGCAGGCCAATACCTAGCCAAAGCAGCCAGTAACGCGGATGCAGCAGCGCCGCGGAAAATTTAGGTAAATGGGTCATCTCATACCTGTTTAAATAAGCAACTCATTCTATTATCGCATTTTTTCATGCTTCAGCCAAAACGGCTGTCCCAGGTGGCATTTATTGTTAAACGCGAACGAACGGGAGTGAAATGAATGTAGCGCAAAATGTGGGGATGTAAATTAACGTCGTTTGCTATATGATGCCGGCCGTTTATTTACCTCATTTCCTATGTCGAGCAGGTACACCATGCCAGTGTTACATAACCGCATTTCAAATGAGACGTTAAAAGCGCAGATGTTAGCTGAGAGCGAACCGCGTACAACGATCTCGTTTTATAAATATTTCACCATCGTGGATCCAAAAGCCACGCGCGATGCATTGTGGATTGCCCTCACCAAATTAAACGTGTTTGGTCGTATCTATCTGGCCCACGAAGGGATCAATGCCCAAATCAGCGTGCCAGAAAGTCAGGTCGATGCGCTACGCGAGTTTCTCTACGCCTTCGACCCGGCGCTGGATGGCCTGCGGATGAACATCGCGCTGGACGACGACGGAAAATCCTTCTGGGTGCTACGCCTGAAAGTCCGCGATCGTATCGTGGCGGATGGGATCGATGATCCGACGTTTGATGCCTCAGACGTGGGTGATTATCTGAAAGCGGCGGAAGTGAATGCGATGCTGGACGATCCCGATGCGGTGTTTATCGATATGCGTAACCACTATGAATATGAAGTGGGCCATTTTGAGCAGGCGCTGGAAATCCCGGCGGACACGTTCCGCGATCAGCTGCCGAAAGCGGTCGAGATGATGCAGGAACATAAAGATAAAAAAATCGTTATGTACTGCACCGGCGGTATTCGTTGTGAAAAAGCCAGCGCCTGGATGAAGCACAACGGCTTCAGTAAGGTCTGGCACATTGAGGGCGGGATTATTGAATATGCCCGTCGTGCGCGCGAACAGGGGCTGCCGGTACGCTTTATCGGTAAGAACTTTGTCTTTGACGAGCGGATGGGGGAGCGGATTTCCGATGATGTGATTGCCCATTGCCATCAGTGCGGTACCCCGTGTGATAGCCATACGAACTGCCTGAATGACGGCTGCCATCTGCTGTTTATCCAGTGCCCGAGCTGCGCCGAGAAGTTCGCCGGCTGCTGTAGCGAGGCGTGCATGGAAGAGCATAAGCTGCCGGAAGAGGAGCAGCGTCAGCTGCGTGCCGGACGAGAAAACGGCAATAAGATCTTCAACAAATCTCGCGGCCGCCTGAACACGAAGCTGGGGATCCCGGACCCTGAGACCTCAGAAAAACCATAACCAGATAAGATCAACGATCGCCAGCAGCAGCCACAGTGCGAGATAAATCATAAAGTGCTCGCGGACGTTGTTGACCAGTAAATCGTACAGGCGACGCATAAACTCTCTCTGTGATGAACGGCCTCCTCTGAGGCCGTTTTTTATTGCTCAAATCAACACCGCGCGGCGGCCATCTAACCCTGAAAGCGTGCCAGCGAGAAGGGGGTCAGGTCGAAGGCGGGGGTTTCCCCCTGGGCAAACTGCGTGGCAATTTCTCCCAGCACCGGGGCGAATTTGAAACCATGACCGCTTAACCCGCTAATCAGCAACGTTTCAGGATGGCCGGGGAGGGTGTCGATAATAAAGTCTTCATCCGCCGTATTATCGTAGGTACAGGAGGCGCCATGCAGGCAGCCGCCGATACCGGGCAGCACGTTACGCAGGAAGCTGAACGACTCAGAGCCGTCGGTGGCCACCGCGCCAAATGGCGTGCGTTCTTCCGGCGCGGAGATAAGTTGCCCGCCGTTGTGCTTGCCGATCTTCAGTTCATTGTCTTCCGCCGGGAAACCATAGAACTGGTCGCCGTTTGGCAGCTCACCGGTAAATGCCGGGAAGTGGTTTTTAGTGCTATAGCGTCCATCAGCCTGGAACCAGGCGAAGATTTTGCGTACGGGCTGGACTGGCAGGTCGGGCAGCAGACGCGTTACCCATGTACCGGCGCTAACCAGCAGTTTCTTGCCGCTGTAGCTGCCATCGGCGGTGTCGATTGTCACGCCATCCGGGTGATGGTGTATGGCGGTAACCGGGCAATTAAACAGCTGAGCGCAGCCCGCCTCACGCGCGAGACGTATCCAGGTTTCGATGGCCAGCTCGCTACGTAAAACCCCGGATGCCGGTTCGAATATGCCACGATAATCATCCGGTACGCGAATCTCAGGCCAGCGGGCCATGATAGCCGGGGCATCCATCTCTTCGACGTTCAGTTGGAACTGGCGGGCGCTGTTCGCAACGTTGCTGAGAAACGTCGAGTTTGCCGGGCCGAGGTTAATCACCCCGGTGCGTTCGAAGACCGCCTCGCCGCTGAGGGTTGCAAGCTCATCCCACAGCGCCTGCGCACGCAGCACCAGCGGGACATATCTCTCTCCTTCACCGTAGGCGTGACGGATAAGACGCGTATTACCGTGATGGCTGCCCTCCTGATGCGGAGGCGTGTGCGCGTCGGTCATCAGCACGTTAAGTCCAGCCCGGCGGGCATAATAGCCGGCAGCGGCGCCAGTGGAGCCGCTGCCGATAATGATGAGGTCGTATTGCATGGTCTGTTCCGGTTTTTTGCTTTATTAGCAGGGTAATTAACAACCTGCACATATACAAGCCCGAAAATAAATCAGGCACCCGCAGGTGCCTGTTTAGTTAGCATATATCGATCGCGGCATAATCATTAATGCCTGCGGTACTCGTTTGCCTGGTATTCGCCTGATTCTATCTTCGCAATACCTGCTTCCAGGATAGAAATAAATTGACGTGCGACTTCCGTCGTTAGCCAGAGCGTCTGGCCAATTTCAGCTTCGTTACTGCTTTCTTGAGTGGGGTTTTGGTAGTGCAGGCGCAACATCATTGCATCGTAGCTATCAACGGTGCTGATGTCCCATCCGACGAGGGGATGGGTCTGGATGACTTCATTATTCTTTTCCATCATAACCCCTTATTCATATGTTAAAAGACAACAATTCTCGAGGTTTAATGCATATTTTTTGAAGCAAGTTAATTATATCAGCTGTTAAGAATAAACTCGAGAAATTAAATCAAACAGGGCGAGCTTTCATCTGTTTGGTGCTTTTTTGCGCAAATTTAGTGCCGCGCATCGTTATTTTTAAAGGAAATAATCAGGAGGAAAAAGAAAAGTCTGAGATTGCAACGGGGATAAAAAAGCCGGGGCGACCCGGCAAAAAAAGCACAATGAGGGAGCAAATTGAATTTGCTGTGCCTGACGCGATGTTCCGGCAGCTTTTGCTTCAGACTGGCCTGCTCTGTTTGTTCAGAGCCCGTGCTATTCTGCTGCGGCATGCTGCCAGAGAGGCGTCAGGATGCGTCATGGACAAACCAGTCATCAGCGCTTTCCCAGGTTTCTTGCAGGATTTCGCTTATCCGGTCTTTATCTTCTTTCAGGCCGCCAATGACGGACAAATTGTTATTGGCGGCAAAGCGTACGGTTACCTGGCTTGGAAGAGCCGGGAACTGCTGTTCAATGCGTCGGGAGAGTTCATTATTTAGCGCTTCTAAGGCGCCGTGCGGTAAGGCTGTAGATTTGGCGATAGACACTTCGATGCGCATGATTGCCCCCTGTGTAATATACTGGTTATTTATACAGTATTCAGTTTGCGTTTACAACAAGGGGCAGCGCTTTTATTTTTTCATCGTCCAGCGCAGGGTTTCACCGGCAAGGAAAGGCACCAGGGTGTCGTCCGGCAGGGCGATGCTTTCAACGACGGTGCTCTCTTCGCGCACCAGCTCAACAAAGGTATCATTCACCGGCAGGCCGTAGAAGCGCGGGCCGTTGAGTGAACAAAACGCTTCGAAGTGCTGCAGGGCATTCATCTCTTCAAATACCGTCGCATAGCTGCCCAGCGCGGTCGGCGCGTTAAAGCAACCGGCGCATCCGCAGCTGGCCTCTTTACGATGGCGGGCGTGCGGAGCGGAGTCGGTTCCCAGAAACGCGCGGCTAAAGCCGCTGGCAACCAGCTCACGCAGCGCCTGCTGGTGGATATTGCGCTTCAGAATCGGCAGACAGTAAAGATGGGGACGCACGCCGCCAACCAGCATGTGATTACGGTTAAACATCAGATGCTGAGGCGTAATGGTCGCGGCCAGCAGTTCGTTACCGTCGCGAACGTATTCGGCGGCATCTTTGGTGGTGATATGTTCGAACACCACTTTCAGGCCCGGTAAACGCTGACGCAGCGGCTCCATTACCGTTTCGATAAAGCGCGCTTCGCGATCGAAGATGTCAATCTCGGCGTGGGTGACTTCACCGTGAACCAGCAGCGGCATGCCCAGCTTTTCCATGCGCTCCAGCACCGGCATGATGGCATCGATGCTGGTGACGCCGTGGCTGGAGTTGGTGGTGGCATTGGCCGGATAGAGTTTGGCTGCGGTGAATACGCCAGCGTGGAATCCACGCTCCAGCTCCGCCGGGTCGAGCGTATCGGTCAGGTAGCAGGTCATCAACGGCGTAAAGTCGTGCCCGGCGGGAACGGCGTCAAGGATACGCTGGCGATAGGCTATCGCCGCTTCAACGGTGGTGACAGGCGGCACCAGATTCGGCATCACGATCGCCCGGCCATAAAACTCACTGGTGTAAGGCACGACGGTCTTCAGCATATCGTCATCGCGGAGATGGATATGCCAGTCGTCAGGGCGGCGGATTTTCAATACCTGGGATTGTGCTGTCATGGAAAGCTCCGGCTAATAGGGTCAGTCATCAGGGCTGTTTTTGCCGGGCACTAAGGATAAGCGTAAACGTTTTCCTTTGCATCAATTTCCGTAAAAAAACGGGCGCCGCAGCGCCCGTCGTATTAATTGGTGAACGGGATGATAATTTCGCCCGGTTTCACCTCGATGCCTTTTGCGTATTTTTTCGCCAGCGCTTCGCCGGTGCTGGCATCTTCGCGCAGAACGTAGGCCGGCTGCTGGTTAAAATAGCTACGCAGAGACTGATTCAGATAGGGAATCAGGGTCTGTACGACGGACTGCAGTTTCTCAGGCGACACTTTCGCATCAACCACTTCCATCTCCTGCAGGAAGATCGCGCCTTTCTCTTTATTAAAGACCGGCAGCGCCTTGAGCTTCAGGTCGATGGTGGCTTTCTGATTGCCGAATAACGAGTTCAGATCCAGGTTGGCAATGCCGCTCAGCGTCACTTTATTCGGCTCTTCACGGCCAATCGCACTGGTCAGATCGTGTAACTCAATATGGGCATCCGCCACGCCCGGCAGGCCGATATCTTTGGCGAAATGGTTACGTTTCTGTAGCGCCTGGTTAATTTCCTGCTCGCTAACTGAATACTGTGTGAGCTGGTTACAGCCGCTCAGAAGGCCGCTGACAATGAGCGCGGCCACGATAAACATCTTTTTCATTAGATTCCTTAACGGTCATGCCAGGACTTATCCTGACATAAAGCAGTATGGCCTGCCAGCATTCGACGCACTAGCGGAAAATGCTGAAAACAGGCCTTACCTTAAATCTCTGGTCAGGTACGTGGCTCCAGCATGCCGGACGTCGACCGCTTCTGGCTGAACTGCCACCACAGAGCAATGAAGGTAAACAGGCCGATAACACCCAGCATCAGCCACGGCAGTTCGGGCTGATTCAGCGCTTTACCCGCATCGAACAACCATCCGCCGCCGGCGTAGCCAAACGCGCCGCCGAAGGCCAGCCCCAGCCGGCTGAAGCCCATATAGCTGCCGCGCGCCCGGGCATCGGCTAAAGAGGCTCCCAGGGTTTCCCGCGCCGGTTCCGCAACGATCGATCCAATATAGAAGATACAAATCAGGGTAAACAGCTGCTGTAAATTGCTGGTCAAGCCAATAGGCAACATGGCGAGGGTCATCACCAGTAACCCGGCCATCAGCCGATGCTCCAGGCGAAAGCGCTGTTCGCTCCAGCGGGCAATGGGATAGAGCAGGGTTAACGATATAGCGGCTTCAATGGCATACATCCATTTTACCGCGGTCGGTGAACCGGCGATGTCGTTAACCATAATGGGCAGCATGAGCATCACCTGGACGGCCAGCATATAGTAGCCGGTGAGCGTCAGAACGTAGGTGACAAAGCGCTTGTCGCGCAGCACCCGGCCCAGGCCTTCCCGCACCGGTGTTTTCACGGTGGAAAGCTTCCACGCCGGGAGATACCAGGCGTTGAACGCGGCGCAGGCGACAAACAACGCCGCGCCCACGCTGCAGACCAGGCGGAAGTCGTATTGCAGCAGCCAGCTGCCGAGCAGGGCGCCAATCACCGCCCCGGCGCTGTCCTGCATCATCAGAATCGAAAAGAATCGCCCGCGCTGATGCGGACGCACCAGCTTGACCACCAGCGCGGCGCGCGGCGGATCGAACAGGGTGCCGCCGAGCCCGGAGAGAATGCAGGAGAGCCACAGAACCCACGGTTCATGGGCCACGGCCATCGCCGCGAAACCACCCGCGCGCATGAGCATGCCGGTGACGATCATCGGCTTGGCGCCAAAGCGATCGGCGACCGCGCCGCCAAAAATGCCTAATCCTTGCTGTACCAGCTGGCGCAGGCCGAGCGCAATCCCGACCATCAGCGCCGCCCAGCCCATCTGGTCAACAAAGCGAATAGAAATTAGCGGGAAGACGACAAAAAAGCCCAGAACCACCAGCATGTTGTCGACCAACAGGAAATATTTACCCAGGCTCCTTGCCTGCGATACGCGGGACATTTCCCCTCCAGGGAAAATAAAGAGTTACCCGGATAGTGTGCGGGGAAGATGCTGACTTTCCCAGCATCATTGCGACAATATTTTTTTATCAAAAAGCAAGATCGATAGAGTCTATTCATCGAAAAAGGGAGATGGTGCAGAAAATGGTATGTTGCTGTTTTCACACAACCGTTCAGGACAGGTATAGTGAAAGGAGCAGGGTAATCAGTCAGGGGAACAGGAGAAGGGAATGTTTGGCTATCGCAGTAACGTACCTAAGGTGCGTTTGACGACGGACAGGCTGGTGGTGCGGCTGGTATACGATCGTGACGCCTGGCGTCTGGCCGATTATTACGCGGAGAATAAAGGGTTCTTAAAACCCTGGGAGCCAGTGCGCGATGACAGCCACTGCTACCCCTCTGGCTGGCAGGCGCGTTTATCGATGATTTCCGAGTTTCATAAACAGGGCTCGGCATTCTATTTTGCGCTGCTCGATCCGGAAGAGAAAGAGATTATCGGCGTGGCAAATTTTTCCAATGTGGTTCGCGGGTCGTTTCATGCCTGCTACCTCGGCTATTCCATTGGCGAGAAGTGGCAAGGCCAGGGGCTGATGTTTGAGGCCCTGACCGCGGCGATTCGCTATATGCAGCGCACGCAGCATATCCATCGCATCATGGCCAACTACATGCCGCATAATCAACGTAGCGGCGATTTACTGGCTCGTCTTGGCTTTGAAAAAGAGGGGTACGCCAAAAATTATCTGCTGATTGACGGGCAGTGGCGTGACCATGTACTGACGGCGTTGACGACACCGGACTGGACTCCGGGTCGCTGAGGAGAGAGCATGAAATATCAGTTAACCGCACACGAAGCGCGCGTCATCGGGTGTCTGCTGGAAAAACAAGTAACCACGCCTGAGCAGTATCCGCTGTCGGTCAATGCGGTGGTGACCGCCTGCAATCAGAAAACCAATCGTGAGCCGGTGATGTCGCTGAGCGAAAGTGATATTCAGGATCTGCTGGATGCCCTGGTCAAACGCCATTACCTGCGTACGGTCAGCGGTTTCGGCAATCGGGTGACCAAATATGAACAGCGCTTTTGTAATTCCGAGTTTGGCGATCTGAAACTGTCTCCGGCGGAAGTGGCGATCGTGACGACGCTGCTGCTGCGCGGCGCGCAGACGCCGGGCGAGTTGCGCAGCCGAGCGCAGCGAATGTATGACTTTAGCGATATGGCGGAAGTGGAGAGCGTGCTGGAAACGCTGGCAACCCGGGATGACGGACCTTTCGTCGCTCGTCTGCCGCGCGAGCCAGGGAAACGAGAATCCCGCTATATGCATCTGTTCTGCGATGATATGGACTCGCTTATTACCGCCGTCGAGGCCGTCTCGCCGCCGGCCCATGATCTTCTCGCGCGGGTTGAGGCGCTGGAAGGCGAAGTCGCGGAACTGAAAGAGCGGCTGGCCTCGCTGCTGGCTCACCTGGGAGATTAATCGTGACCGCGAAATTACGCATTGGCGTGGTGGGGTTAGGGGGCATCGCGCAGAAGGCCTGGCTGCCGGTGCTGGGCGCCGCAGACGGTTGGACGCTGCAGGCGGCCTGGTCGCCGGGTAAAGAGAAAGCGCTACGCATCTGCGACGCCTGGCGCATTCCTTATGCCGACTCGCTGGAGCAGCTGGCGGCGCAGTGTGACGCGGTCTTTGTGCATACTTCAACGGCTTCGCATTTTGAGGTGGTGAGCCGCCTGTTGCATGCCGGGGTGCATGTGTGCGTGGATAAACCGCTGGCCGATAAGCTGAATGAGGCAGAGTCGCTGGTCGAACTGGCGGCGCGCCGCAAGCTCACGCTGATGGTCGGTTTTAACCGTCGCTTTGCGCCGCTGTATCGTGAACTCAAAACGCAGATGGGCGGCGCCGCATCGCTGCGCATGGATAAACATCGCAGCGACAGCGTCGGCCACGATCTGCGTTTTACGTTGCTGGATGATTATCTGCATGTGGTGGATACCGCGCTGTGGCTGGCGGGCGGTACCGCGCGCCTGAGCGGCGGCTCGCTGCATACCACGGCCCAGGGCGAAATGCTCTACGCCGAACACCACTTCAGCACGCCTCAACTGGAGGTCACCACCAGCATGCACCGGCGTGCCGGTAGTCAGCGGGAGTGGGTGCAGGCGGTGACTGACGGCGGACTGTACGCCGTCTGTGATATGCGTGAATGGCAGGAAGAGCGCGGTCTGGGGGTGATTATGCGCCCGGTTCCGGGCTGGCAAACCACGCTCGAGCAACGGGGTTTTGCCGGCTGCGCTCGCCACTTCATCGAATGCGTGCAAAATCAGACGGTTCCGGAAACTGCGGGTGAACAGGCGCTGCTGGCGCAACGGGTGGTCGAAAAACTCTGGCGCGAGGCAATGAGTGAATAATTGGTTGTAACATCTGGGAGTAGTAATTCATGACGAACCCGGTAGACTATCGCCACTTTCCAGCGCCCGCAATCGCGGGCGTTTTACTTCAGGGTTGTGGAATAACACGTTAATGAACCTTTTAAAATCACTGGCAGCAGTCAGTTCGATGACCATGTTTTCACGCGTTCTGGGGTTTGCGCGTGATGCTATCGTCGCCCGAATTTTTGGCGCAGGGATGGCGACGGATGCCTTTTTCGTCGCGTTTAAATTACCGAATTTGCTGCGCCGTATCTTCGCTGAAGGGGCGTTCTCTCAGGCATTTGTTCCCATTCTTGCCGAATATAAAAGCAAGCAGGGCGAAGATGCGACCCGCGTGTTTGTGGCCTATGTCTCTGGCCTGCTGACGCTGGTTCTGGCGGTCGTTACCGTTCTTGGAATGCTGGCGGCACCCTGGGTGATTACCGTGACCGCGCCCGGTTTTGCCGACAGCCCGGATAAATTTACCCTGACCACCCAGCTGCTGCGCATCACCTTTCCTTATATTCTGCTGATTTCACTGGCGTCGCTAGCCGGGGCGATTCTCAACACCTGGAACCGTTTTTCCGTTCCCGCTTTCGCTCCGACGTTCCTCAACGTCAGTATGATTGGTTTTGCTCTGTTTGCCGCACCCTATTTCCATCCGCCCATGCTGGCGATGGCGTGGGCGGTCACCGTCGGCGGCGTGCTGCAGCTGGCCTATCAACTGCCGCATCTGAAAAAGATTGGCATGCTGGTTCTGCCGCGCATTAACCTGAAAGATGCCGGCGCAATGCGGGTGGTCAAACAGATGGGGCCGGCGATCCTCGGCGTCTCCGTCAGCCAGATTTCATTGATTATCAACACCATCTTTGCCTCGTTCCTGGTATCCGGTTCGGTGTCGTGGATGTATTACGCGGATCGCCTGATGGAGTTTCCGTCCGGGGTCCTTGGCGTGGCGCTGGGGACTATCCTGCTGCCATCGCTGTCAAAAAGCTTTGCCAGCGGTAATCATGATGAGTACTGCCGCCTGATGGACTGGGGGCTGCGCCTGTGCTTTCTGCTGGCGTTGCCAAGCGCCGTGGCGCTGGGGATCCTGGCGAAGCCGCTCACCGTGGCGCTGTTCCAGTACGGGAAATTCAGCGCGTTTGATGCGGCGATGACCCAACGCGCGCTGGTGGCTTACTCCGTCGGACTGATGGGACTGATTGTCGTTAAGGTACTGGCGCCGGGCTTTTATTCACGGCAGGACATTAAAACCCCGGTAAAAATCGCGATCGTTACGCTGATTATGACCCAGGTGATGAACCTGATCTTTATTGGCCCGCTGAAGCATGCCGGGCTGTCGCTCTCTATCGGCCTGGCGGCCTGTCTTAACGCCGGTCTGTTGTACTGGCAGCTGCGTAAGCAAAAGATCTTTACTCCGCAGCCGGGATGGTTCTCCTTCCTGCTGCGCCTGGTGGTTGCGGTGCTGGTGATGTCGGCGGCGCTGCTGGGTATGATGTATATCATGCCGGAGTGGTCGCAGGGCTCCATGCCGTTCCGTCTGCTGCGCCTGATGGCGGTTGTGGCGGCGGGCGTAGTGGCGTATTTTGCCACCTTAATGGCGCTGGGCTTCCGGGTAAAAGAGTTTGCCCGACGTACGGCCTGAGGTCATTCGCCGGATTGAAAAAGACCCGTTCCGCATGGCGGAGCGGGTCTTTTTTTATCGGACTGCGCGCGCTACGGATGCCAGACGGGCGCTTTCCCGCAGACGAATCGCGAGCGCAATCGCGCCGGTGACCACGGCCAGAACAACAACACCGTTCCAGCCGGCGACCACGTATAGCCGACTGCCGAGTACTGAACCGAGCGCCATCCCAATAAACACGCCGGTGAACAGCAGGGCGTTCAGGCGACCGCGAGCCTGCGGCTCGAGGCTATAAACCAGATTCTGGTGCGCGACCAGGCTGGACTGTAGACCGAGATCGAAGCCGATGGCCGAAAGACCGATTAGCAGCAGCTGACCATGTGGCGGCAGGACCGGCATCAGGAACATCAGGGCAAAAGAGAGGGTCACCAGGCCTGCACCCAGTTGAGTGACTCTTCCCGCGCCATATTTATCGGCCAGGCCACCCGCCAGCGGGGCGGCAAGGGCTCCGGCCGCTCCGGCGATGCCGAATCCCCCGGCCACGGCGCTGCCCATCTGATAATGTGCGAGCAGCATCACCGCCAGCGTTGACCAGAAGGCGCTGAAGGCTATGGATAAAAAGCCCTGAGCCACTGCCGCGCGTCGCAGCGCAGGATAGCGTTGCCACAGGTGCGCCATGGATTTCATCAGCTGCGGATAGCTTAGCGTGGAGTGAATCGCAAAGCGGGGAAGAATACGCCACATCAGCAGACCGATGAGAGCGATACTCACGGCTGCCGCCTGATACATCACCCGCCAACCGAACAGCGCCCCGACCAGGCCGCTGACGGTCCGCGAGAGCAGAATCCCCAGCAGCAGGCCGGTCATCACCGTCCCGACCATTTTTCCCTGCTTACCGGCCGGGGCCAGAATCGCTGCTGCCGGAACAATATCCTGCGCCATCGTCGCGGCCATCCCGATCAGTAAGCTGACCACCAGCAGTGAAGTGAGCTGGTCCGTCAGGCTACACAGCAGTAGCAGGACCGCCAGCGCCGCGCTTTTCAGCAGAATCAGCGTCCGCCGGTCGTGGCGATCGCCGAGCGGCAGCAGAAACAGAATGCCCAGCGCGTAGCCCGCCTGGGTCAGGGTCGGGACGAGACCCATCCCTTCAACGCTCAGGCGCAGGTTGGCACCCATCAGCGGGAGCAGGGGCTGGGCGTAATAAATAGAGGCAACGCTAAAACCAGCGCCAAGAGCGAGTATAAAAATGATCCAGCCTGCCTCGCGGGAGGATAGTGGAGTCGGGGTCATGATGAAGTCCTCGTAGATGAGATGGCGCTATTCTTCCCCGAATGCCGCTGGCGCGGTAGATAGCGTGGTGGTAAAACGGTTATACGTTTCACGTATAGAGAAAATGATAATGAAGAGGCAGGAGCGTATAGATCGCATCGAACTGATGCGGACCTTTATTCGAATCGTCGAGGCCGGTTCACTCTCTTCGGCGGCGCGGCAGCTGGAGACTACCCAGGCGACGGTCAGCCGCCGTCTGCAGTCGCTGGAGAGTATGCTCGGTAGCCGGCTGATCCTGCGCACAACCCATGCCATGAAGCTCACCGATGATGGCGAACGCTGTTACCAGCACGCGCGTCAGGTGGTAGATGCCTGGCTGGCGCTGGAGGACGAGATGAGTATCGCCGACGAGCGGCCGGTAGGGGTACTGCGCGTGCGTGCGCCTCATGCCTTTGGTCAGCAGCAGCTGCTGGGGCCGCTGGTCAGTTTTCTGCAGCGCTATCCGCAGCTGGCGGTGGAGTGGATGCTGAATGACAAAACCGTCGATTTTCTCAGTGACAATATCGATTGTGCGATTCGGGTGGGGGCTGAAGTTGACCCGGCCACGGTGTCGGTGCTGCTGGCCGAAGTTCCGCGTAGTCTGGTGGTCGCCCCGGAGCTGTTGTCGCGCTATCCGGCATTAGCGATACCTCAGGATCTGTCGCGGCTGCCGTGGGTGGCCATCAGTACCTTTTATCAACATGAAGTGGAGTTGCAGCATCAGGAGGATAGCCGGGAGCTTTCGTTTGGTATTGTGCCGTGCCTGAGTACCGATAGCGTGTATGTGGCCCGTAATACGGCGCTGGCGGGGCTGGGGGCTGCTATCGTGTCGAGTTGGGCTGTGACGGAGGATATCGCCGCCGGTCGGCTGATTGAGCCATTTCCGCAGTGGCGGGCCTCTCCGCTGCCGGTCCACCTGGTCTATCCGTGGGCGCGTTATTATCCGACCCGCCTGCGGAAGTTTCTCGATCTGATGCGCGAAGTGATGCCGCAGGTTGCCGGGATGCAGCGCCCGGAGGGGGAATAAAGAAACGGCCAGAGGCTAATATCGATTGTTTAAGGGGCGGCTGACCGATCCGGCAGAGGTGTAAGAATCCGTCATCTCACGGAGATTACCGTTTTTTATGCGGCGTGGTCAGGTTTTCAACATCTCTGCAGGAGTTTCTGTCCCGTCGTTCGCTGTTAAGCCAGGGATGTCATTTTTACGCTGGTTTATGCGAAAAGGGTCTTCGTACTCTGGCGCATGTGTTGTGTGGAATATTCCGTTCACGTGAGATTCCGCACGCTGCTGTTTCCTGCGCGACAGGCGAACGACCCAGGGCCGGTTTCGCCCGGCCCTGGGAACCCGGCATTGCGGCAGGAAAATCGTCGCGACGCGATACCTTTGTCTCCGCCGTCTGGCTGTTGGGGGACGGCAAGAGGTCACCTCCCTGTAAGGCTTGCCTCCGCCAGATGAAGACGGAGTGGAGCATACCGCGCAGCGACCGTTTTCAGCGCAATGCCGTTCACCCGCAGCGGGGGGGAGAAAAGTGGCGGATTTATCGTGAACGGAACATGCCACAAAAGTGAACGGAATACTCCACTGCACCCCCGCGGCAGACCCCTTTCGCGCCAACCACCGTTTACCGGCATCACCCTGTCCGGCGATAAAGCAAAAAAAATGCGGGTTACCTTTAAGTAACCCGCATTAGGCCTGTGGCCGGTTTTTTATGACGTACCGCGTTTACTCGGCAGGTTGTGGACGGGTAGGTTCCGCCGTCGCCTGGTGAGTTGCGCTGTGGCCGCCTGCTGCGCCTTTGCCGTCAAAGGCAAACGACGGGCGAACCCAGTCGCTGTGACGCGGCGCTTCTGGCTCGTAGGCCGGCGCCGGAGCACGCGTCATCGGGGCGGTGGCGTGGCGATGAGACACGACAACCGCTGCCGCTGGTGTAGCGACCACGACCGGAGCAGGCGCTGATTCGACGACCGGCACGGCTTCAACTACCGGAGCAGCTTCAACCACCGGAGCAGTTTCAACTACCGGAGTAGCTTCAACTACCGGAGTAGCTTCAACCACCGGCGCCGGTTCAATGACCTGCGGTGCCGGAGCTTCTGCTGCCACAACCGGGGCAGGTTCCTCAACAACGGCTTCTGCAGCCGTGTCTACCGCTACTGTTTCCGGCTCGGCAACAACCGGCGCAACAATGCTTTCTGCCTCAACTACCGGCGCTTCTGCGGCGATAATATCCTGCGGAGCAACCTCGGTTTCGCGGGCGACCTCCGGCTGAACAGTCTGCGCGGCTTCAGCGACGGTCGCTTCGGCTACGACAGGTTGTTCGGCGGCAACAGGCGCTGCTTCGGCAACCGCCGGGGCGACCACTTCTGCAATGGCAGCTTCAGCGACAGCAACAGGAGCGACAGTTTCAGTCACGGAGGCCTGAACCTGCTGTTCTTCCTGCTGTTGATCCTGCGGACGGGCAACCGGGTAACGAATCCACACTTTACCTGACGCCATTTCCGGAGATGCACAGGCTACGGTCAGCGGCATCGGCGACTGGGTCGGGTAACGCTCATCGCGGTAACGACGACGGCGCTGACCGCTGACGCGCAGATGACGCGGCGAGCGACGAGAGCGACGCGGCATACCGTTGGCTTCGCGAGACTCGTTGTTGTCGTCATGGTCGCCGTTACTTTCAACGACGGCAGGCAGATCGA
This sequence comes from Klebsiella sp. X13, assembly GCF_003323835.1. NCBI lineage: Bacteria > Pseudomonadati > Pseudomonadota > Gammaproteobacteria > Enterobacterales > Enterobacteriaceae > Klebsiella > Klebsiella sp. X13. The sequence goes on along the minus strand of NZ_CP030874.1, from coordinate 3,338,001 downwards.
CTTTCGCCAGTTCCGTGCGCGGAGCGACAGCTTCCGGCTGGACCGCAGCCGCGGTTTCAACAACCTGAGCGGCCGTTTCTGCGACCGCAGACTCGATGCGAACCTTCTGGGATAACTGACGCGGTTTACGACGAGACATCGTCTGAACGCGTTCTTCCTGCTCGGCTTCCTGCTGGACTACCGGCTCTTCGCGCGTTTGTGGCTTAGCTTCCTGCGGCGCCTGGCGCTTCTCATCGTTACGACGACGATTACGCTCACGACGCGGCTGCTGCTCATCGCGCGCTTTGCCTTTTTCAGCATCCTCGGTCACCGTCTGGCGAGATTCACGCGGCTCGACATTCTGCTGCTGTTTCTCGCGACGATTACGGCGGTTTTCCTCGCGGGATTCACGAGGTTCACGGCCTTCGCTATTTTCAGCGCGGTTATCGCGGTTATCACGACCGTCGCGGTTATCACGGTTATCACGACGATCGTTGCGGTCGCGGCGATTGTTGGTCCGCGGTTTGCGACGTTCTTGCTGACGTTCCGGTTTCTCTTCGGCTTTCTTCTCTACCTGAGGTTCTGCCGGTTTAGCTTCTTCTGCACCGGAGAAGATGTTTTTCAGGGCACCAAAGAAGCGCGAGAGCAGACCAGGCTGCGCCGGCGCGGCAGCGGCAACCGCTGGTTTTGCGGCGGCAGGTGCGGCAACAGGAACTTCTTGCTCGGGTGCAGGCGGTACGTCCGGCATCACGAAGGTGGCCAGAGCCGGTTGCTCAGGGCGTTTACGCTCGGCCGGTTCTTCGTCCGCAGGCAGCGCCATCTCTTCTTCATGCAGTTTAGGCAGCAGATAGCTCAGGGTAGAGGTCTCTTCGCCTTTGCGTACGCGCAGCACGGAGTAGTGCGGGGTTTCCATCTGATCGTTCGGGACGATGATCACGCGAACGTCGCCCTGACGGGTTTCGATGGCGCTCACCGCAGCGCGTTTTTCGTTCAGCAGGTAGGACGCAATCGGCACAGGCACGATAGCGTGAACTTCCTGGGTGTTCTCTTTCAGCGCTTCTTCTTCAATCAGACGCAGGATCGAGAGCGACAGGGACTCGTTATCACGAACGGTGCCGGTACCGCTACAGCGCGGGCAGACGTGATGACTGGATTCACCCAGCGACGGGCTCAGACGCTGACGCGACATTTCGAGCAGGCCGAAGCGAGAAATATGGCTGATCTGGATACGGGCACGATCCTGACGCACCGCTTCGCGCAGGCGGTTTTCAACCGCGCGCTGGTGGCGCACCGGCGTCATGTCGATGAAGTCGATGACAATCAGGCCGCCGAGGTCACGCAGACGCAGCTGGCGGGCAATCTCATCGGCCGCTTCCAGGTTCGTGTTGAATGCCGTTTCTTCGATGTCACCGCCGCGGGTGGCGCGAGCGGAGTTGATATCGATAGCGGTTAACGCTTCGGTGCTGTCGATAACGATTGACCCGCCGGAAGGCAGGCGCACTTCGCGCTGGAAGGCGGATTCAATCTGCGATTCGATTTGGTAATGGCTGAACAGCGGGATTTCACCGGTGTACAGTTTGATTTTGCTGCTGAAATCCGGGCGACCCAGTGCGGCGATGTGCTGGCGAGCCAGCTCAAGCACTTTCGGGTTATCGATCAGGATTTCGCCGATGTCCTGGCGCAGGTAATCACGGAAGGCGCGCACGATAACGTTGCTTTCCTGATGAATCAGGAACGGCGCCGGGCGGCTATCAGCGGCTTTCTGGATGGCTTCCCAGTGTTTCAGACGGAAGCTCAGGTCCCACTGCAGCGCTTCGGCAGATTTGCCGACGCCCGCGGTACGCACGATAAGCCCCATGCCGTCCGGCAGCTCAAGGCTGGCCAGCGCTTCTTTCAGTTCGGTACGGTCGTCACCCTCGATACGGCGTGAAATGCCGCCCGCGCGCGGGTTGTTCGGCATCAGTACCAGATAGCTACCCGCCAGGCTGATAAAGGTGGTGAGCGCGGCACCTTTGTTGCCACGTTCTTCTTTATCAATCTGAACAATTACTTCCTGACCTTCACGCAGAACATCCTTAATATTCGGACGACCGTGAGAATTGTAGTTGGCAGGGAAGTATTCGCGGGCGATTTCTTTGAGGGGGAGGAAACCATGACGCTCGGCGCCGTAATCAACAAACGCGGCTTCAAGGCTAGGTTCAATACGGGTAATTTTGCCTTTGTAGATGTTCGCTTTTTTCTGTTCGTGCCCGGGGCTTTCGATATCCAGGTCGTACAGGCGCTGCCCATCAACAAGGGCGACGCGCAACTCTTCCTGCTGAGTTGCGTTGATTAACATTCTTTTCATCGTAACTTACTCATTATTCTTACATTGACGACTAAGCTGCGGGCAGAGTATTGCCTTGCCGGGGAAAACCGATGGCCTCGTGTCTGTTTCACGTCGCCAACCTCACGGTTGTCGCGCGCTTAAGAGGCGCAGAGTGTCGGTCGCCTGTATTTCAAACGGAAACACAGCGCAATTAGCAGGGGAACAGCCTGGGATGTATCACCAGAGAAGATTCCATTTATACACGTCATTTTTCAGGTTGCTTCTGCTTCGGCTTGCTCGTTCACCCCTGTCGCTGACCTACTGATGATGTCAGTTCCGGAGATTCTCTCTTTCGCCGCCTTGGCGCATCCTGAATAATTTTGCGTATATCTCGTCGTCTTTCACGTTACAGATGTAGTGGCTTAACCCGCTCATCTCAATCAGCGGACTGAGTAGAGCACCCGGGAATACCCGGAGTCGACGCCTTCCTGCGACGTGAAATCCATAGAGGCCTGTACCGGTAAGGACTGCAACCCGCAGCCCGCTAACTGTCTGAAAGATCAATACGTCTTACGCCATTGCTGCGTGGATGATCGGTCAGACAAAATTGGTCATTCCGCTAATTTCTTGTTCTAACAAGATTCAACACGGAAAACGGCATCATTATTCCATTGCTAACCTTGTTATAGCAAGTTGACTTTTACCTTTTATCACCCGGTTACTCACAGTTTTTTCACCAGCGCATACAGATTGTTCTAATAACAAACAAAACGCTGATGAAGCATTCAATGAAAACCGGATAATGATAAATATAAGCATATAAAAATGAGTGGCGCTAATGCGTCGGGCTATTTAGAATCGCGCACCATGAAAACTGAGACTCCAAGCGTAAAAATGGTTGCCATTACCGCCGATGAAGCGGGGCAACGCATCGATAACTTTTTGCGTACGCAGCTAAAGGGCGTACCGAAGAGCATGATTTATCGCATCCTGCGTAAAGGCGAGGTGCGGGTGAATAAAAAACGCGTCAAGCCGGAATACAAGCTGGAAGCCGGCGACGAAATCCGCATTCCTCCCGTTCGGGTTGCCGAGCGTGAAGAAGAAGCCGTCTCCCCGCATCTGCAGAAGGTGTCGGCGCTGGCCGATGTGATTCTGTATGAGGATGACCATATTCTGGTGCTGAATAAACCTTCCGGTACCGCGGTGCACGGCGGCAGCGGCCTGAGTTTCGGCGTCATTGAAGGCCTGCGCGCGCTGCGTCCGGAAGCCCGTTTCCTCGAACTGGTTCACCGCCTTGACCGCGATACCTCCGGCGTACTGCTGGTGGCGAAGAAGCGCTCCGCACTGCGTTCGCTGCATGAACAGCTGCGCGAAAAAGGAATGCAGAAGGATTATCTGGCGCTGGTGCGCGGGCAGTGGCAGTCGCACACCAAAGTGGTGCAGGCACCGCTGCTGAAAAACATTCTGCAGAGCGGCGAACGTATCGTTCGCGTCAGTCAGGAAGGAAAACCGTCGGAGACGCGCTTTAAGGTTGAAGAGCGCTATACGCACGCGACGCTGGTTCGCTGCAGTCCGGTTACCGGGCGTACGCATCAGATCCGCGTTCACACGCAGTATGCGGGCCACCCGATTGCTTTTGACGACCGTTATGGCGACCGCGAGTTTGACAAACAGCTGGCTGGCACCGGCCTGAATCGGTTGTTCCTCCATGCCGCCGCGCTGAAATTTACTCATCCGGGGACCGGGGAAGTAATGCGTGTCGAAGCGCCGCTGGATAACCAGCTGAAGCGCTGCCTGCAGGTGCTACGTAATAGCAAATGATCGTCCCGGCGGACGGTGAGTCCGCCGCTGTCATCTGCCGCGTCGCTGTGCCAGCCTTCACCGCGACCTTTACACCTTTCCGGGGCAATTCATCCGCAGCACGCCGCGCCTGCGCGATATCCCCATACCACACAACCAATCAAGATTGCCGGTGTACTCCATCGCCAGACCTCCGGGTCAGGCGCCAGACAGCGGTCGACTCGCTCCCCGCAGCCACTGATCTGTTGTCAGCGCCATCCTGACTTCGGCAATAGCCGTGTTGTGTCGTCCACCAGCGGATGGATAAACAGACCGACAGTCCGCGCCATCTAATCAGGCTGGCGGGGTAATGGGCAGCCGGGGTCGATACGTGAGTGAATCCACGGTCATTTCAGTCGACAGGGGAAAAGAGATGACTGGTTGAGACGAGAAAAATCAGGGCAAAGAAGCAGGCCAGAACGGCGGTTCCGGCCCGGCAGAATAAACGGCTAGCGCAACAGCGGATTACAGCCTTCCCGGCGTAGCATCTGACACAGGGCGATCAGCGGCAGGCCCACCAGCGCATTCGGGTCGCGTCCTTCCAGGCGTTCGAAGAGGGTAATGCCCAGTCCTTCACTTTTAAAACTCCCGGCGCAGTGTAGCGGACGCTCTTTGCGCACATAATTGTCTATTTCCTGCTCGCTTAAATGGCGAAAATGGACATCAAAGGGTTCACACTCGGTTTGTAGATGGCCGTTGGCGGAATTATAAAGCGCCAGCCCGGTATAAAAGGTCACAATCGTGCCGCTGGCTTTCCTTAACTGCAGGCGCGCATTCTCTTCGCTGTGTGGCTTGCCGGTAATTTCGCCATCGAGGACGCAGACCTGATCGGAACCGATAATTAAGTGCCGCGGATAGCGCTCGGCAAGAGCCTGCGCCTTTGCCTGTGCCAGACGGACCACCAGCTGGCGGGCGGGTTCGCCTGGATGAGGGGTTTCGTCGACGTCAGGCGCCGCGCAGTCAAACGGCATTGCCAGTTTTTCCAGCAACATTCGCCGCCAGGGCGATGTCGATGCCAGGATAAGCTCAGACATATTTTTTCATCCACATATAGCGCTTCGAAGAGCATCATTTTAAACTATGGGCCGCAATGTGTGCGAATAAATGGCGAAAGGCAACCTGAGGCTGCCTTTTTCTTTGACTCTATGACATTACAAAGTTAATATGCGCGCCCTATGCAAAAGGTAAAATTACCCCTGACTCTCGATCCGGTTCGCACGGCTCAAAAACGCCTCGATTACGAAGGTATTTATGCCCGTGATCAGGTTGAACGTGTAGCCGATTCAGTCGTCAGCGTGGACACCGATGTGGAATGCAGCATGTCGTTCGCTATTGATAATCAGCGCCTTGCCGTTATTACCGGCGATGCAAAGGTATCAGTAACCCTCGAATGTCAGCGTTGCGGGAAACCGTTCCCCCATCATGTCCACACAACGTATTGTTTTAGCCCCGTCAGAAATGACGAACAGGCCGAAGCACTGCCGGAAGCGTATGAGCCGATTGAGGTTAACGAATTCGGTGAAATCGACCTGCAAGCGATGGTTGAGGATGAAATCATTCTCTCCTTGCCTGTAGTTCCGGTGCATGATTCTGAACACTGTGAAGTGTCCGACGCGGACATGGTCTTTGGTGAACTGCCTGAAGAGGCACAAAAACCAAATCCATTTGCCGTATTAGCCAGCTTAAAGCATAAGTAATTGAGGAGTAAGGTCCATGGCCGTACAACAGAATAAACCAACCCGTTCCAAACGTGGCATGCGTCGTTCCCATGACGCTCTGACCGCAGTCACCAGCCTGTCTGTAGACAAAACTTCTGGTGAGAAACACCTGCGTCACCACATCACTGCCGACGGTTTCTACCGCGGTCGCAAGGTTATCGCTAAGTAATCACGCACTACTCCATGGATTTCGCGCGGCAAGAGGCGTAAGCGAGGACATCGCTGGCAGCATAGACAACTATGCGATCGGGATGAACAAGCGCAGTCAACATACTTGTAGCGTGAAAGACAAAGAGTATAAGCGTGATGAAGCTTAGCGAGGATTTCCCCAGGTGACTGGGGAATAACCGAACCGGGCAGCGACGATACCTTGACACGTCTAACCCTGGCGTTAGATGTCATGGGGGGTGATTTTGGCCCATCCGTGACAGTGCCTGCAGCACTGCAGGCACTGAACTCTAATTCGCAACTCACACTTCTTTTAGTCGGCGACCCCGACACCATCACGCCATTACTTGCCAAAGCTGATTTCGAACAACGTTCGCGACTGCAGGTGATCCCTGCGCAGTCAGTTATTGCTAGTGATGCGCGGCCCGCTCAGGCGATCCGCAGTAGCCGCGGAAGCTCAATGCGCGTGGCGCTGGAGTTAGTAAAAGAAGGGCGGGCGGAAGCCTGCGTCAGCGCGGGGAATACCGGTGCGCTGATGGGGCTGGCAAAATTATTACTCAAACCCATTGAAGGGATTGAGCGTCCGGCGCTGGTGACGGTCTTACCGCATCAGCAAAAGGGCAAAACGGTGGTGCTTGATTTAGGCGCCAACGTAGATTGCGATAGTACGATGCTGGTGCAGTTTGCGGTGATGGGCGCCGTACTGGCCGAAGAAGTGGTCGGCATTGAGAACCCCCGCGTCGCGCTGCTGAACATCGGCGAAGAAGAGATGAAGGGCCTCAGCAGTATTCGCGATGCCGCTGCGGTGCTAAAGACACTGCCGTCGCTGAACTATATCGGCTATCTTGAAGCCAACGAACTATTGACGGGCAAAACCGATGTGCTGGTTTGTGATGGATTCACGGGCAACGTCACATTAAAAACTATGGAAGGTGTTGTCAGAATGTTCCTCTCGCTGCTGAAATCACAGGGTGAGGGCAAAAAACGGTCGTGGTGGCTGCTGTTATTGAAGCGTTGGTTACAAAAAAGCCTGGCCAGGCGATTCAGTCACCTCAACCCCGACCAGTATAATGGCGCCTGTCTGTTAGGATTGCGCGGTTCCGTGATTAAGAGTCACGGTGCTGCCAATCAGCGCGCCTTCAGCGTGGCGATAGAGCAGGCAGTGCAGGCGGTGCAGCGGCAAATTCCTCAGCGGATCGCCGCTCGCCTGGAATCTTTATACCCAGCAGGTTTCGAACTGCCCACGGGCGACAGAAACGGGAACTCCCGGCAGCAAAGCGGGACGAACGAAGAAGGCTGACGACCAGCGGTTTGAACAAGGCGGGTATATTACCCAAGAGTGACTGAGCGTACATGTATACGAAGATTATTGGTACCGGCAGTTATCTGCCCGAGCAAGTGCGTACTAACGCCGACCTGGAAAAAATGGTAGAGACGTCTGACGAGTGGATTGTCACTCGTACGGGTATCCGTGAACGTCGTATTGCTGCACCGAATGAAACCGTTGCTACGCTGGGTTTTGAAGCGGCAAAAAATGCGCTGGATATGGCGGGCGTTAAACCGGAGCAAATTGGTCTGATCGTTGTTGCGACCACCTCGGGTACTCACGCATTTCCAAGTTCAGCGTGTCAGATTCAGGCTATGCTGGGTATTAATGGCTGCCCGGCCTTTGACGTAGCGGCGGCGTGCGCAGGGTTTACCTACGCGCTGAGCATCGCCGATCAATACGTGAAAAACGGAGCCGTGGACTATGCGCTGGTGATTGGCGCTGACGTTCTGGCGCGCACCTGCAATCCTGACGATCGCGGGACGATCATTATTTTTGGTGATGGCGCGGGAGCCGTCGTACTGGGCGCTTCTGAAGAGCCGGGGATCATTTCCACCCACCTGCATGCGGATGGCCGCTACGGCGAGCTGTTAACGCTGCCGAACGCCGATCGCGTAGAGCCGGAAAATCCGATCTATCTGACGATGGCGGGCAACGAAGTGTTTAAAGTTGCCGTGACCGAGCTGGCGCACATTGTTGATGAGACGCTGGCGGCGAACAATCTCGATCGCTCGGCGCTGGACTGGCTGGTACCGCATCAGGCTAACCTGCGCATCATCAGCGCGACGGCGAGAAAACTGGGAATGTCGATGGATAACGTGGTGGTGACGCTCGATCGTCATGGCAATACCTCCGCGGCTTCCGTTCCCTGTGCGCTGGATGAAGCGGTTCGCGATGGCCGCATCCAGCGTGGTCAGCTGATTCTGCTGGAAGCCTTTGGTGGCGGTTTCACCTGGGGTTCCGCGCTGGTTCGTTTTTAGTATAAGGATTTAGACATGACGCAATTTGCTTTTGTGTTCCCGGGACAAGGTTCTCAGACGGTCGGCATGTTGTCTGACATGGCAGCGGCGTATCCGGTTATCGAAGAAACTTTCCGTGAAGCCTCTGCGGCGTTGGGTTACGATCTGTGGGCGCTTGCTCAGCAGGGCCCGGCGGAAGAACTGAACAAAACCTGGCAAACTCAGCCTGCGCTGCTGACTGCTTCCGTGGCGCTGTATCGCGTCTGGCAGCAGCAGGGCGGTAAGACCCCGGCTCTGCTGGCGGGTCATAGCCTGGGTGAGTATTCCGCGCTGGTTTGCGCCGGCGTGATTGATTTTGCCGACGCGGTGCGTCTGGTCGAAATGCGCGGCAAATTTATGCAGGAAGCTGTTCCGGAAGGGACCGGCGCCATGTCAGCGATTATCGGTCTTGACGATGCGTCTATTGCCAAAGCCTGCGAAGAGTCTGCCGAAGGGCAGGTCGTGGCTCCGGTCAACTTTAACTCGCCGGGCCAGGTGGTCATTGCCGGCAACAAAGAAGCCGTTGAGCGTGCCGGTGCCGCCTGCAAAGCTGCCGGTGCTAAACGTGCGCTGCCGCTGCCGGTGAGCGTCCCGTCCCACTGCGCGCTGATGAAGCCTGCGGCGGAAAAACTGGCGGTTGAACTGCAAAACATCACCTTTAACGCACCGGTTATTTCGGTGGTGAACAACGTTGATGTGAAGTGTGAAACGGCGCCAGACGCGATTCGCGATGCGCTGATTCGCCAGCTGTACAGCCCGGTTCAGTGGACCAAAACCGTTGAGTTTATGGCATCCCAGGGCGTAGAGCATCTGTATGAAGTGGGACCGGGTAAAGTCCTCACCGGTCTGACCAAACGTATTGTTGACACCCTGACCGCTTCCGCGCTTAACGAGCCAGCAGCGATGTCTGCGGCGCTTGAGCAATAAAAGAGGAATACCATGAGTTTTGAAGGAAAAATCGCGCTGGTTACCGGTGCAAGTCGCGGCATTGGCCGCGCAATCGCAGAAACGCTTGTCGCCCGTGGCGCAAAAGTGATCGGCACGGCCACCAGCGAAAGCGGTGCGCAGGCGATCAGCGATTACCTCGGTGCTAATGGCAAAGGTATGCTGTTGAATGTGACCGATCCGGCATCTATCGAATCTGTTCTGGGAAATATTCGCGCAGAGTTTGGTGAAGTTGATATCCTGGTTAATAATGCCGGTATTACTCGTGATAACCTGTTAATGCGAATGAAAGATGATGAGTGGAACGATATTATCGAAACCAACCTGTCATCAGTTTTCCGTCTGTCAAAAGCAGTAATGCGCGCTATGATGAAAAAGCGTCACGGCCGCATTATTACTATCGGTTCTGTGGTCGGTACCATGGGAAATGCTGGTCAGGCCAACTACGCTGCGGCGAAAGCGGGTCTGATTGGTTTTAGTAAATCGCTGGCACGTGAAGTCGCGTCCCGCGGTATTACTGTTAACGTTGTTGCTCCGGGCTTTATTGAAACGGACATGACGCGTGCGCTGTCTGAAGATCAGCGTGCGGGTATTCTGGCGCAAGTTCCTGCGGGTCGCCTCGGCGATGCAAAAGAAATCGCCAGTGCGGTTGCGTTCTTAGCTTCTGACGAAGCAGGTTACATCTCTGGTGAAACCCTGCACGTCAACGGCGGAATGTATATGGTCTGACCGAGATTTGCACAAAACGCTCAGGAACCGCGCAGTCTGTGCGATCCCGAATGCGGTTTTGTGCAAAATGATTTGCGTTCTGAGGGCAAACACCCGCAAAATAGCGTAAAATCGTGGTAAGACCTGCCGGGATTTAGTTGCAAATTTTTCAACATTTTATACACTACGAAAACCATCGCGAAAGCGAGTTTTGATAGGAAATTTAAGAGTATGAGCACTATCGAAGAACGCGTTAAGAAAATTATCGGCGAACAGCTGGGCGTTAAGCAGGAAGAAGTTACCAACAATGCTTCCTTCGTTGAAGACCTGGGCGCTGATTCTCTTGACACCGTTGAGCTGGTAATGGCTCTGGAAGAAGAGTTTGATACTGAGATTCCGGACGAAGAAGCTGAGAAAATCACCACTGTTCAGGCTGCCATTGATTACATCAACGGTCACCAGGCGTAAGTGAACATCTCCAGGCGGTCATTCGACCGCCTGAGTTTTATCTTTTTGTCCCACAAGAATCTATTTTCCCTCCCTGGAGGACAACCGTGTCTAAGCGTCGTGTAGTTGTGACCGGACTGGGCATGTTGTCTCCTGTCGGCAATACCGTAGAGTCTACCTGGAAAGCTCTCCTTGCCGGTCAGAGTGGCATCAGCCTGATCGACCATTTCGATACTAGCGCCTATGCAACAAAATTTGCTGGCTTAGTAAAGGATTTTAACTGTGATGACATTATCTCGCGCAAAGAACAGCGCAAGATGGATGCCTTCATTCAATATGGAATTGTCGCTGGCGTTCAGGCCATGCAGGATTCTGGTCTTGAAGTAACGGAAGAGAACGCAACCCGCATCGGTGCCGCTATTGGTTCCGGCATTGGCGGTCTCGGCCTGATCGAGGAAAACCACAGTTCGTTGACCAACGGCGGACCTCGTAAGATCAGCCCGTTCTTTGTACCGTCTACAATTGTTAACATGGTGGCCGGGCATTTGACCATCATGTTTGGTCTGCGTGGGCCGAGTATTTCTATCGCGACCGCTTGTACCTCTGGCGTACACAATATTGGTCAGGCTGCGCGTATCATTGCGTACGGCGATGCTGACGCAATGGTGGCCGGCGGTGCGGAAAAAGCCAGTACCCCGCTTGGCGTGGGTGGCTTTGGTGCCGCGCGTGCGCTCTCAACCCGCAACGACAATCCGCAGGCGGCAAGCCGTCCGTGGGATAAAGATCGTGACGGTTTTGTGCTGGGCGACGGTGCGGGTATGGTCGTGCTGGAAGAGTACGAACACGCCAAAAAACGCGGCGCGAAAATCTACGCGGAAATCGTCGGCTTTGGTATGAGCAGCGATGCTTACCATATGACGTCTCCTCCGGAGAATGGTGCCGGTGCGGCCCTGGCGATGGTGAATGCCATCCGCGATGCAGGGATTGAACCGGGCCAGATTGCTTACGTCAATGCGCACGGCACCTCGACGCCGGCGGGCGATAAAGCAGAAGCGCAGGCGGTTAAATCTGTCTTCGGCGATGCTGCAAGCCGCGTGATGGTCAGCTCAACCAAATCAATGACCGGGCACCTGCTGGGCGCCGCCGGAGCAGTAGAATCGATCTACTCCATCCTGGCGCTGCGCGATGGCGTGGTTCCGCCGACCATCAACCTGGATAATCCGGATGAGGGTTGTGACCTGGACTTCGTTCCGCACGAAGCGCGTCAGGTTTCCGGTATGGAGTACGCGCTGTGTAACTCCTTCGGCTTTGGTGGCACCAACGGTTCACTGATCTTTAAAAAGATCTAAGCCCGTCGCGCCTGCCGCTAAATCCTGACTCAGGCCTGCATAAAATGCGGGCCTTCTTTTTTCTTCAGCTTTCTCTGCTTGTCCTGCGTAATTCATCCTGAGACACTGACAGGCCACCGATAAGGAGCCGCTATGTTCTTGATTAATGGCATTGAACGGGACACCCTCGCCGCCAGTGACCGGGCAATCCAGTTCGGCGACGGGTGCTTTACCACCGCACGTATCGTGGGACATCAAGTGCAGATGTTGCCGGCCCATCTCCGACGTTTGCAGCTGGCCTGCGCAGCGCTCATGATTCCCTACGCACAATGGCAGCAGCTGGAAGCTGAAATGCAGCGCCTGGCGCTTGAACAGCAAAGCGGCGTGCTGAAAGTGATACTGACCCGGGGGGCGGGCGGTCGCGGCTACAGCGGCGCGAGCTGTCAGAGTCCCACACGTATCCTCAGCGTTTCAGCTTATCCCGCCCATTATGCGCGCTGGCAAGAAACCGGCGTTGCGCTGACGCTAAGCCCGGTTCGCCTGGGGCGTAATCCATTGCTGGCCGGGCTGAAGCATCTGAACCGACTGGAGCAGGTGTTGATCCGGTCTCATCTTGAGCAGACGGACGCCGATGAGGCGCTGGTTCTTGACAGCGACGGGTGGCTTACGGAATGCTGTGCCGCAAATCTGTTCTGGCGCAAGGGGATGGATGTGTTTACGCCACGTCTCGATCATGCCGGAGTCAATGGCATTATGCGTCAGCATTGCATCGCGCAGCTGGCACAATCGCCGTTTCGCGTTGTCGAAGTCACTGCGGGCGCAGATGCCTTGCGTGATGCCGATGAAGTGCTGATATGCAATGCGCTGATGCCGCTGGTACCGGTTCGCCGCTGGGACGAGACATGCTGGTCCTCGCGAGAGCTTTATCATTTTTTAGCCCCACTGTGTGAGCTGTCTGGTTAGTCATGAAGAAAATGTTACGTTTTATCCTGCTGTTATTGGTCGTGCTGGGCATTGCTGCAGGCGCGGGCATCTGGAAAGTTCGTCAGCTTGCCCAGAGCAAGCTGCTGATTAAAGAAGAGACGATCTTCACCTTAGAGGCCGGTACCGGGCGCATGGCGCTGGGCGAACAGCTGTACGGCGATAAGGTCATTAACCGGCCGCGCGTATTCCAGTGGCTGCTACGTCTTGAGCCTGAATTATCCCACTTTAAAGCCGGTACCTACCGCTTCACGCCGAACATGACGGTGCGTGAAATGCTGCAACTGCTGGGCAGCGGCAAAGAGGCCCAGTTCCCGCTGCGGTTTGTGGAAGGGATGCGGGTGAGCGACTACCTGCGTCAGCTGCGCGATGCGCCGTACATCAAACATACGCTGGCGGACGATCGCTACGAAACCGTCGCCCAGGCGCTTAACCTCGAGCATGCGGACTGGGTTGAAGGCTGGTTCTGGCCGGATACCTGGATGTATACCGCCCATACCAGCGATGTGGCGATCCTCAAGCGCGCGCATCAGAAGATGGTCGCGCAGGTCGAAAAAGCCTGGGAAGGGCGGATGGATAATCTGCCGTACAAAGATCAGAACCAGCTGCTGACCATGGCGTCCATTATTGAAAAAGAGACGGCGGTTGCCGCAGAACGCGACCGCGTGGCGTCGGTATTTATCAATCGTCTGCGGATTGGCATGCGTCTGCAAACCGACCCGACCGTGATCTACGGTATGGGGGAGAGTTATACTGGCAAGCTGACTCGCAAAGATCTGGAGACGCCGACGGCCTACAATACCTACGCGATCGGCGGTTTGCCGCCGGGGCCTATCGCCGTACCGGGAGAAGCCTCTCTGAACGCCGCGGCGCACCCGGCGAAAACGCCTTATCTCTATTTTGTTGCCGATGGTAAAGGTGGGCATACGTTTAATACCAATCTGGCCAGCCACAACCGCTCGGTACAGGATTATCTGAAAGTACTTAAGGAAAAAAATGCGCAATAACTATATCGTTATCGAAGGCCTGGAAGGCGCAGGGAAGACCACCGCGCGCAATCTGGTGGTGGAGGCGCTGCAGGAGTCGGGTATCAGCGATCTGGTGTTTACCCGTGAGCCGGGCGGCACTATTCTGGCCGAGAAGCTGCGCAGCCTGGTGCTGGATATTCAATCCACCGGCGATGAAGTGATTAATGACAAAGCCGAAGTGCTGATGTTTTACGCCGCCCGCGTTCAGCTGGTCGAGACGGTGATCAAACCCGCTCTGGCTCGCGGCCAATGGGTCATCGGCGATCGTCACGATCTGTCGACCCAGGCCTATCAGGGCGGCGGTCGCGGTATCGACCAGACGATGCTGGCGACGCTGCGTGATGCGGTACTGGGCGATTTTCGCCCGCACCTGACGCTGTATCTGGATGTGACGCCGGAGGTGGGTCTGAAGCGCGCGCGCGCGCGCGGCGAACTCGATCGCATTGAACAAGAGTCGCTGGATTTCTTCAATCGTACCCGGGCGCGCTACCTTGAGCTGGCGGCGCAGGATCCTACTATTCACACCATCGATGCGACGCAATCGCTGGACGCCGTCGCAAGCGATATCAGGGCGGTTATCAGTCGGTGGGTCGCGGAGCAAAGCGCATGAAATGGTACCCGTGGTTACGCCCGTCATTTGAACAATTAGTCGCCGGCTATCAGGCTGGACGGGGTCACCATGCGTTACTGCTTCAGGCATTGCCTGGCATGGGGGGCGAGGCGCTGATCTATGCGCTGTGCCGCTATCTCATGTGCCGCCAGCCGGAAGGAAATAAAAGCTGCGGGCAGTGCCATAGCTGCCAGCTGATGCAGGCTGGCACGCACCCCGATTACTACACCCTGGCGCCGGAAAAAGGCAAAAGCGCCCTCGGTATTGACGCGGTGCGTGACGTTAACGAAAAGCTGTATGAGCGTTCCCGTCTTGGCGGCGCCAAAGTGGTATGGATAGGCGATGCTGCCTTGTTAACGGATGCCGCGGCAAATGCCCTGTTAAAAACGCTGGAAGAACCGCCGGAAAACACCTGGTTTTTCCTCGCCTGTCAGGAACCCGCGCGGTTGCTGGCCACGCTGCGCAGCCGCTGTCGCCTCCATCACCTTGCGCCACCGTCAGAGTCCTACGGGCTGGCGTGGCTGGAACGCGAGGTGGCACTGCCTCAGGAGGCGCTGCTCTCCGCGCTACGCCTGAGCGCGAATGCGCCTGCGGCGGCGCTGGATCTGCTGCAGGAAAGTCACTGGGCTTCCCGGCAGCAGCTGGTCCAGACGCTGGCGAGCGTGTTAAGCAGCGGCGACTGGCTGGCGCTGCTGCCGATTCTGAATCACGAACAGGCCGCAGTTCGTTTGCACTGGCTGGCATCGCTGCTGCTGGATGCACAAAAACGGCAGCAGGGAATCACCCTGGTGAGTAACCCTGATGCCTGGACGCTGGTCAATCAGCTGGCGCAGGCGCTGCCTGCCG
Organism: Klebsiella sp. X13; assembly: GCF_003323835.1. NCBI lineage: Bacteria > Pseudomonadati > Pseudomonadota > Gammaproteobacteria > Enterobacterales > Enterobacteriaceae > Klebsiella > Klebsiella sp. X13. The sequence continues at coordinate 3,322,771 of NZ_CP030874.1, read as the reverse complement.
CCCGCTTGCAGGCGATCGCACGCGACGTCAGCGCCTGCCGGGACCAGCTGTTGAACGTGGTTGGCGTCAACCGCGAACTGCTGCTAACCGAGCGCCTTCTGCGCTGGGAACATTACCTGCAACCTGGGACGGTACTTCCCGTATCCCACCTCTGAGCGAGACATTATGTTTTTAGTCGACTCCCACTGCCATCTGGATGGCCTGGATTATCAAACGCTGCACAAAGACGTGGACGATGTGCTGGCAAAAGCCGCTGCCCGTGACGTGAAGTTTTTCCTCGCGGTGGCCACGACGCTGCCGGGATACCGCGGAATGCGTGAGTTGGTCGGCCCGCGCGACAATGTGGTTTTCTCCTGCGGCGTCCATCCGCTCAATCAGGATGAAGAGTACGATGTTGACGAGCTGCGCAAGCTGGCGGCGGAAGAGGGGGTTGTCGCAATGGGGGAGACCGGGCTGGACTATTTTTACACGCCGGAAACCAAACCCCGCCAGCAGGCTTCCTTTCGCGATCATATCCGCATTGGCCGCGAGTTAAACAAGCCGGTTATCGTGCATACCCGCGACGCGCGCGCCGACACGCTGGCGATTTTACAGGAAGAAAAAGTGACGGATTGCGGTGGCGTACTACACTGTTTCACTGAGGACAGGGAGACGGCAGGTAAACTGCTGGATATGGGTTTCTATATCTCGTTTTCCGGGATCGTCACCTTCCGTAATGCCGAACAGCTGCGCGATGCCGCGCGCTATGTTCCGCTCGACCGTCTGCTGGTGGAAACCGACTCGCCGTATCTGGCGCCGGTCCCGCATCGCGGCAAAGAAAACCAGCCGGCAATGGTACGCGATGTTGCGGAATACATGGCGGTACTGAAGGGGGTTTCGCTTGAGCAGCTGGCGCAACAGACCACGCAAAATTTCGCCAGCCTGTTCCACATTGACCCCGCCAGACTGTAACCTGCCGATCTTTCTATTATTTTAAGGCTCGTAATTAATAGGTAAAGCGAGTAAAGTTCACCGCCACAAAATGGGCGGTGAAGGGTTTTTTGCAACATCCAGACACGGCTTATGTAAGTTGGTGTAAATTTTTCAACGCTGACTGATTGAAACGTGATAGCCGTCAAACAATGATTCCGTCAATTATTTTACTCTGTGTAATAAATAAAGGGCGCTTAGATGTCCTGTCCACGGCACGGTTCTCCCCCCGTGCCAATGCGTGAAAACGTAAAAAGCACCAAATACTCAGGAGCACTCTCAATTATGTTTAAGAATGCATTTGCTAACCTGCAGAAGGTCGGTAAATCGCTGATGCTGCCGGTCTCCGTGCTGCCTATCGCAGGTATCCTGCTGGGCGTCGGTTCCGCAAACTTCAGCTGGCTGCCAGCCGTTGTTTCCCACGTTATGGCAGAAGCAGGCGGTTCAGTCTTTGCCAATATGCCATTGATCTTCGCTATCGGTGTGGCGCTTGGCTTCACCAATAACGACGGCGTATCTGCGCTGGCTTCCGTTGTTGCTTACGGCATCATGGTGAAAACCATGGCGGTCGTTGCGCCGCTGGTTCTGCATTTACCTGCTGAAGAAATTGCGGCCAAACACCTGGCTGATACCGGCGTACTCGGCGGTATTATCTCTGGTGCTATTGCAGCGTACATGTTCAACCGCTTCTACCGTATCAAGCTGCCTGAATATCTGGGCTTCTTTGCGGGCAAGCGTTTTGTTCCGATTATCTCCGGTCTCGCCGCTATTTTCACCGGCGTGATCCTGTCCTTCATCTGGCCACCGATCGGTACTGCTATCCAGACCTTCTCTCAGTGGGCGGCATACCAGAACCCGGTTGTGGCGTTCGGTATCTACGGCTTCATCGAACGCTGCCTGGTACCGTTTGGTCTGCACCACATCTGGAACGTTCCTTTCCAGATGCAGATTGGTGAATACACCAACGCGGCAGGTCAGGTCTTCCACGGCGATATCCCTCGTTATATGGCAGGCGACCCGACTGCGGGTAAACTGTCCGGTGGCTTCCTGTTCAAAATGTACGGCCTGCCGGCTGCTGCTATCGCGATTTGGCACTCCGCTAAGCCGGAAAACCGCGCGAAAGTGGGCGGTATCATGATCTCCGCAGCGTTGACCTCGTTCCTGACCGGTATCACCGAGCCGATCGAGTTCTCCTTCATGTTCGTTGCGCCGATTCTGTACGTTATCCACGCAATTCTTGCCGGTCTGGCCTTCCCGATCTGTATCCTGCTGGGTATGCGTGATGGTACGTCGTTCTCTCACGGTCTGATCGACTTCATCGTCCTGTCTGGTAACAGCAGCAAGCTGTGGCTGTTCCCGATCGTCGGTATCTGCTATGCCATCGTCTACTACGTTATCTTCCGCGTGCTGATTAAAGCACTGGACCTGAAAACTCCAGGTCGTGAAGATACCACTGAAGACAGCAAAGCCGGTGCGACCAGCGAAATGGCTCCGGCACTGATTGCAGCGTTCGGCGGTAAAGACAACATCACTAACCTTGATGCATGCATCACCCGTCTGCGCGTCAGCGTGGCCGACGTAGCGAAAGTTGATCAGGCTGGCCTGAAAAAACTGGGCGCTGCTGGTGTGGTTGTTGCAGGTTCAGGTGTTCAGGCAATCTTCGGGACCAAATCCGATAACCTGAAAACTGAAATGGATGAATACATCCGCAGCAACTAAGTCGTGATGTGGGGAGACTAAGGCAGCCAACTGGCTGCCTTTTTTATTGCTGCCTTGGGCCGCGGATGAACAGGTGAACAAGAGACGAGATGGATGATATCGGGGATGAAAAAGCCCCCGCCATATTATTCACGAGCGGGGACTGACTGGTAGAGAACAGCTTAAATCGATAGATCAGAAGCTGTAGCTGGCATTAACTGAGAAGTTGCGTGGCGCACCATACACGCCGTAGCTACCCAGATAGTCGTAGTACTCTTTGTCGAACAGGTTGTTGACATTGCCCTGCACGGCAAAGTTTTTACTCACCTGGTAGCGGGTGAACAGATCGATAATCGTGTAACCGCTTTGGGTAATCGTGCTGACGTTGTTCGGGCCAGTATCAAGCTCTTGCCAGGTTTTATTCTGCCAGCGCGCGCCGCCGCCGATGGTCAATGCCGGCAACACTGGCAACTGGTAACGGGTGAACAACTTCAGTGAGGTACGCGGCTGGCTTGGGTTAACCGCATTTCCGTCTTCATCTTCTGCAACGTAGCGACTGCCGCCAAAGGTTAATTGCCAGTTATCGGTCAGCGCACCGTTCAGCTCAAATTCAATCCCTTTGCTGACGGTGCCATCGACAGATTTATATGCCGTCTGGCCACCAGAACCTGGAATTGTTGTCCCGGTATTCACGGCGACGTTGTCCTGTTCAATACGGAAGAGGGATACCGTTGCTGTCAGACGAGTGTCGAACCAGTCACCTTTCACGCCTGTTTCATAGCTCTTACCGGTCGTCGGATCGAGGAACACACTATTGATATCGCGCTGGCCGGTCGGCTGGAAGATAGAGGTATAGCTGGCGTAAACGGACCAGGTATCGTCGATGTCATAAATCAGGCCGGCATACGGGGTCACGTCGTCGAATTTTGCGTGACGGATTTCATCCGGCTGGCGCTCGAGGTTATATTTAGCGCTCCACTCTGTATAGCGGGCGCCAAGGATCAGGTGCAGCGGATCCGCAAGGGAGATGCGCGACGCGGCATACAGGGATTTCTGCCGGATCACGTCGCGCTGATAGAGCGCAAAATTGGACCATGCCGGGTCGGACAGCTTACCGTTATAGTCGTAAATACTGCCAACGTCCATCAGGCCATAGTTATCGTTAACCGGATAGGCGTTGTCATAGTTATTGCGCTGGCGGCTATAGCTGCCGCCGAACATGACTTCATGCTGGCGGCCCAGCAGGTTGTACCCGCCGCGTACGAATGCGTCCACTGAGTCCTGTTTACGTTGACCCTTGTTCCAGCCGCCCCAGGCGCCATACCATTTGGATGCGTCATACAGTCCCGTTGCTTTATCGGGATAACCGTCGATATACATTAACTTGCTGTCAAAGTTGGTTTCCGCGTGCATGGTATTGATTTTGGCTTCCCAGCCGTTATCAAAGCGCTGTGTGAGGTTGGCGAAGATTTTGGTTGAATCGACGTTAGAGTAGGTCCAGTCGGCCGCGGTGTTAAAGCCTCGACGGAAATGGGTCTTGCTGCCATCGCTGAACATTGACGGGAAACCGCCCCAGGTCGGGCTGTCTTCCTCACTCTCCTGATAGTCATAGCCCAACGAAAGAGTGGTGGAATCCGTGACGTCCGCATCCACGACGCCGTAGATGAATTTTTTACGATAGTGGTTACGTTCAACCCACGAATCCTTATCCTGGTAGCCGGTGATGACCCGTCCCCGGACGTTGCCCGACTCGGTTAACGGAGCCTGGAGATCCAATACATAACGTTGATTGTTCCAGCTGCCATAGGTGGCAGAAACCGAGCCTTTAAATTCTTTACTGTCGGCATGCTTACGTACCATGTTGACATAGGCTGAAGGGTTGCCCGTGCCGCTCATTAACCCCGCCGCGCCGCGTACTACTTCGATTTTGTCATAAATTGCCGTATCGCCAGCGGTATCGCCGAAGTTCCATCGGTTATCGAGGAACGTTGGCATATCTTCATACGCAAAGTTGCTGACGAAGAAGCCGCGGGAATAAAAGTTAGTACGATGGGTGTCAACGCGGGATGCGCTCACGCCGGTCGTATTATCCAGAACCTGTTCGATAGTGTTGAGTTCCTGGTCCTGCATGCGCTGCTGGCTGATGACACTGACGGATTGTGGGATATCCCGTTGTACTAATAGCAGTTTAGTGCCAGTGGTGGTGGTTTTAACGCTGTAATCCTGCTGCTGGGCATCAGGCCTGATTTCCGTTGTACCTTCTACAATGATGGTATCGTCGGTATCGGCGGCGGCAATGCTGAGGCCGGGATGAAGCGCCAGCGCAATACCAACGGCCAGCAGGGACGGCGCGATACGCCGATCCCGGGAATTAATCGTGAGAAGCATCATAAACCCTTAATCAAATAGTTATTGTTATGTGCCGGGACTCTACGGCCACGGTCATATCGTGTCTGGAAGCGCACCGCATCCAATAGTGAATACAAATGAGAAATATACGCATTAGTATTTAATGTGTAAACAGAAGTAAGAAGTGTTATCAGAAACGGCAATTAGCGCTTCGGTTAAACGCATTCACCGGAGATATGATTAATCCATCAGCAGCTAACAGCGCCGCGGGATAAGAAAAAGCGCATTCAGGTTGAAAGAGGAGGAGTAACTCGCTCATACTCTTAGGCGAATCCTGTGCATCCGCGTTTATCTGCAGAGGCAGGCCAGAGCACGGTATAAAAATTAATAAGGAATCAGTCATGGCAGAAGAAACGATTTTTAGCAAAATCATTCGCCGGGAGATCCCGTCGGATATGGTTTATCAGGATGAACTGGTGACCGCTTTTCGCGATATTTCCCCGCAGGCGCCGACCCACATTCTGATTGTCCCCAATATCCTGATTCCTACCGTCAACGATGTGACCGCTGAACATGAACTGACGCTGGGGCGCATGATGACCGTGGCGGCAAAAATTGCGCGTGATGAGGGTCTTGCTGACGATGGCTATCGTCTGATTGTCAATTGCAATCGCCACGGCGGCCAGGAAGTCTACCATATCCACATGCACCTGCTGGGCGGTCGCCCGCTAGGTCCGATGCTGGCTCACAAAGGTTAATCGATGCGCGCAGCTCATTTCGGCCCGCTTCTGGCGGCTGTGCTCCTGGTCGGGTGCGGTTCCCATGCGGAAATCCCCGTGGGTGAACAGCAGACTCTGGTGATGGAATCCAACGTGCTGGCGGCGGGCATCAGCGCCGATGCGCCAGAGGTCACGGCCTCAGAGATTCAGGCAACCGCCACTTCCAGACTGTTTAATGAACGACAGGAACCGATCACCGTGCATTACCGCTTCTTCTGGTATGACGCCAGAGGACTGGAAATGCATCCGCTGGAGCCGGCCCGGAGTATCACGGTGCCTGCGCACTCTTCTGTCACCTTGTACGGTAGCGCGAATATTTTGGGGGCGCATAAGGCCCGCCTGTATCTTTATCTGTAAGGGGTAATTGTAATGATTAAAATGTGTCGCTACGCGTTAATCACGGCACTGGCGATATTCCTTGCTGGGTGCGTGGGGCAACGTCAGGAGCCCGCTCCCGTTGAGGAGGCGCAGCCGAAGCCAACGCAGCCCGCCCAGCCGCAGCCGACGGTACCAACCGTACCTACGGTTCCGACTATTCCGGGGCAGCCCGGGCCGATTGAACACGAGCAGCAGCCGGCACAGCCAGCGCCGCGCGTGCGTCATTATGACTGGAATGCGGCGGTACAACCGATGGTGGGACAAATGCTGCAGGCAGGCGGCGTCAATGCGGGAAGTATTCTGCTGGTCGACAGCGTGAATAACCGCACCAACGGCACGCTAAACGCCGGAGAGGCGACGACGGCGTTGCGCAATGCCCTGAGCGGGAATGGCAAATTTACGCTGGTGTCTGCCCAGCAGCTGGGCGTGGCAAAACAGCAGCTGGGTTTATCCCCTCAGGATAGTCTCGGCAGCCGCAGCAAAGCGATGGGGATTGCCCGTACCGTGGGAGCTCAGTACGTGTTGTACTCAAATGCGACCGGCAACGTCAATTCACCTGAGCTGAAAATGCAGCTGATGCTGGTTCAGACCGGCGAGATTATTTGGTCAGGTAAAGGTGCCGTTCAGCAACAGTAAACTGACGCGCGATGAGGTGTTGTCGCGCTTTTTTCCCCGCTATTCACCTGTCGCCGGCCTGGGCCAGAATGGCCTGAGCGGCGGCAGCTGTATTATCAGCGACGGCGTCCGGCGGCTGGTCCTGCGCCAGCCGCACGACCCCGACGCTCCCGCCCGTGAATTCCTCCGCCAGTACCGCACCTTGTCTCGCCTGCCGAAGACCGTCGTCCCCGCGCCGCTTTTCTATTCGCCGGGATGGCTGGCGGTGGAATATTGCGACGGCGAGATGAAAAGCACGCTTCCGGAGTGCCCGCGGCTGGCAGGGTTATTGTATCATCTGCACCGGCAGCCGCGTCTGGGCTGGCGTGTGGCGCTGGCACCGCTGCTTGAACGCTACTGGCTGGCCTGCGATCCTGCGCGGCGCACGCCGCTGTGGTTGCGTTGGCATAAACGTTTGTTGCAGCGCGGCGAGCCTCGCCCTCTGCGGCTGGCGCCGCTACATATGGATGTGCACGCCGGCAATATTGTCCATACGAAAGCGGGGCCGCGGTTGATCGACTGGGAATATGCGGGCGATGGCGACATTGCGCTGGAGCTGGCCGCGGTGTGGATTGCGCCGACGGCGCATCGCCAGCTGGTCACCGCATATTCCCGGCTGGCACATATTGATGAGCGGCTGCTGTGGCGACAGGTACAACGCTGGCGTCCCTGGGTCATATTGCTGATGGCGGGCTGGTATGAACGCCGCTGGCAGCAGACCGGCGACCGGCAATTTATCACGCTGGCAGATGAAACATGGTGTCAGTTAGGCAAAGAATGAAAAGGATAAGAGAGGTCAGTGTGGGTCCGGTAATGTTGGATGTCGAAGGGTTTGAACTGGATGCGGAAGAGCGTGAGATTCTCGCTCATCCGCTGGTGGGCGGGCTGATTTTATTCACCCGCAACTATCACGATCCGGCCCAACTGCGGGAGCTGGTGCGCCAGATCCGCGAGGCTTCGCGCAATCATCTGGTGGTGGCCGTCGATCAGGAAGGCGGTCGCGTTCAGCGCTTTCGCGAGGGGTTTACCCGACTGCCGGCCGCGCAATCTTTTGCGGCGCTACTGGGGATGGAAGAGGGCGGCGCGCTGGCGGCTCAGGCCGGTTGGCTGATGGCCAGCGAGATGATCGCGATGGATATCGATATCAGCTTTGCGCCGGTTCTCGATGTCGGCCACATCAGTGCCGCGATCGGTGAACGCGCTTATCATGACGATCCGGATAAAGCGCTGGCTATCGCCCGCCGCTTTATCGACGGAATGCACGAGGCGGGAATGAAAACCACCGGGAAACACTTCCCGGGACACGGCGCAGTGACCGCGGATTCGCATAAAGAGACGCCGCGAGATCCGCGTGCTGAAGCCGAGATTCGGGCCCGGGATATGGCGGTTTTCCGCACCCTGGTGGCGGAAAATCGTCTCGACGCCATTATGCCTGCCCACGTTATCTACAGCGATGTGGATCCGCGCCCGGCCAGCGGTTCAGCGCACTGGCTCAAGACGGTGTTGCGCGGTGAACTGGGTTTCGATGGGGTGATCTTCTCTGACGATCTGTCGATGGAAGGGGCGGCGATCATGGGCAGCTATGCCGAACGCGGGCAGGCATCGCTGGATGCAGGTTGCGATATGATCCTGGTCTGCAATAATCGTAAGGGGGCGGTCAGCGTGCTGGATAACCTGTCGCCGATCAAAGCAGAGCGTGTTACGAAATTGTATCATAAAGGTTCATTTACCCGTCAGGAGTTAAGGGATTCTGCCCGTTGGAAGACGGTTAATGCGCAGCTGGAGCAGCTCCACGCGCGTTGGCAAGAGGCGAAGTCTGCGTAATTGACCTGAAGTCTGGTGAGGATGCGATGATTATCTATTTACACGGTTTTGACTCAAACAGTCCCGGAAACCATGAGAAGGTGCTGCAGCTGCAGTTTATCGATCCCGATGTGCGTCTGATAAGCTACAGCACGCGGCACCCAAAACATGATATGCAGCACTTGTTAAAAGAAGTCGATAAAATGCTGCAGCTTAATACTGACGATCGGCCGCTGATTTGCGGCGTCGGTCTGGGCGGCTATTGGGCGGAACGGATCGGTTTCCTTTGCGATGTGCGTCAGGCTATTTTTAACCCCAATCTGTTTCCTGCGGAAAACATGGAAGGGAAGATCGACAGGCCTGAAGAGTATGCTGATATCGGGACCAAGTGCGTCAACAATTTCCGCGAGAAAAACCGCGATCGTTGTCTGGTGATACTCTCCCGCCAGGACGAAGCGCTGGACAGCCAGCGTTCCGCCGACCTGCTGCATCACTACTATGAAATCATCTGGGATCATGAGCAGACCCACAAATTCAAAAACATCTCACCCCATCTGCAGCGGATAAAAGCCTTTAAGACGCTAGGCTGATCTGCTCCCGGCCTCCGGCCCGTCGTATGTGAATACGGCGGGCTTTTTTTATGTCGCCGGTGATGGCATGGTTAAAAAACAGGCGGTAAAACTTGATGCATATCAATTTTGGTATGACCAATGACCCGTTCATGGTATTCTCAATTTCGCTGAATGGTTTCACTGCTGTAACTTGTTGTTAAATAAGAGCTATTTATATAACTTTTAATTAACAATTGGTTAATATTTTTAGGGGGTCTCGTGACTACACCATTGAAAAAAATCGTAATCGTAGGTGGCGGTGCCGGTGGACTGGAACTGGCGACTCAGCTGGGGAGAAAGCTGGGGCGTAACAAAAAAGCGAAAATCACGCTGGTGGACCGTAATCATAGCCATCTGTGGAAGCCGTTGCTGCATGAAGTGGCGACCGGTTCGCTCGATGAAGGTGTCGATGCGCTGAGCTATCTGGCCCACGCCCGCAACCACGGTTTCCAGTTCCAGCTGGGTTCAGTGGCGGATATTAACCGTGAAGCGAAAACCATTACGCTGTCCGAGCTGCGTGACGAGAAGGGCGAGCTGCTGGTCGCCGAGCGCAAACTGCCGTACGACACGCTGGTGATGGCGCTGGGCAGTACCTCTAACGATTTTAATACTCCGGGCGTCAAAGAGAACTGTATTTTCCTTGATAACCCGCACCAGGCGCGTCGTTTCCATCAGGAAATGCTGAACCTGTTCCTGAAATACTCGGCTAACCTCGGCGCCAACGGCAAAGTCAATATCGCGATCGTGGGCGGCGGGGCAACCGGCGTTGAGCTCTCGGCTGAACTGCACAACGCGGTGAAGCAGCTGCACAGCTACGGTTATAAAGGGCTGACTAACGAGGCATTGAACGTGACCCTGGTTGAAGCGGGTGAGCGTATTCTTCCTGCGCTGCCGCCGCGTATTTCCGGCGCCGCTCACAATGAACTGACAAAGCTTGGCGTGCGCGTCCTGACGAAAACCATGGTGACCAGCGCCGATGCCAACGGTCTGCACACCAAAGACGGCGAGTTCATTAATGCCGACCTGATGGTCTGGGCGGCGGGGATCAAAGCGCCGGACTTTATGAAAGAGATCGGCGGTCTGGAAACCAACCGCATTAACCAGCTGGTGGTTCAGCCAACGCTGCAAACGACGCTTGACCCGGATATTTATGCGATCGGCGACTGCGCATCCTGCGCGCGTCCGGAAGGCGGATTTGTGCCGCCGCGCGCCCAGGCGGCTCACCAGATGGCGACCTGCGCGCTGAATAATATTCTGGCGCAGATGAAAGACAAACCGCTGAAGTCCTACGTCTACAAAGATCACGGTTCGCTGGTTTCGCTCTCCAACTACTCGACCGTCGGGAGCCTGATGGGCAACCTGATGCGCGGTTCAATGATGGTTGAAGGACGTATTGCGCGCTTCGTCTATATCTCTCTGTACCGTATGCACCAGATCGCGCTGCACGGCTACTGCAAGACCGGCCTGATGATGCTGGTAGGTCGCATCAACCGCATCATTCGTCCCCGTCTGAAGCTGCACTGAGTATCTGTTTGCCTCATTCCCGGATTGTGCCGCCAGGCGCGTTCGGGATTGTGACAAGGCTAACGTTGAGCCGGTTATCTCCTTGCCGGCTCAACGACAGAATTTCTGTCTGTCATTGAGCGCATAACATCTCAGATTCCTCTGAATCCACTCCGTTTTCCGCTTTTCCTCGCATTTTTCATCCGCTTTCTCATTTGCAAGGTTCCCGGGTCGATAGCAGAATTGTTTCTATCAGCAACAAGGGAGGATACCCCGTGAATAAATCAATGTTGGCGGGTATAGGGATTGGCGTGGCTGCCGCGCTGGGTGTTGCAGCTGTCGCTGGTCTTAACGTCTTAGATCGTGGCCCGCAATATGCGCAAGTGGTGTCCAGTACACCGATAAAAGAGACCGTAAAAACTCCGCGTCAGGAATGCCGTAACGTCACCGTGACCCATCGTCGTCCGGTGCAGGATGAAAACCGCATCGCCGGCTCCGTTCTTGGCGCCGTTGCCGGCGGGGTCATCGGCCATCAGTTTGGCGGCGGTCGTGGTCGCAGCGTGGCGACCGTAGTGGGCGCGTTGGGCGGCGGTTATGCCGGTAACCAGATTCAGGGCTCGATGCAGGAAGGGGATACCTACACCACCACCCAGCAGCGCTGTAAAACGGTGTACGACAAGTCGGACAAAATGCTGGGCTACGATGTGACCTACAAAATCGGCGATCAGCAGGGAAAAATCCGCATGGAACACGATCCCGGTACGCAGATTCCGCTGGACAGTAACGGCCAGCTGGTCCTTAACAACAAAGCGTAAAAAAGACGTGACTGTTATTTGCCCCTCCTGCACTCAGGCTGAGGGGCTTTTTTTATCAGAAGCTGACGGCGTAGTTCAGGCCAAAGGTACGCCCGCGACCTTTGTATTCATACAGTGAACTGCTGCCGTAGGTCGGGCTGTAGAGCAGCGGGGCGCGCTGTCCCCAGATGGTGACATAGTCTTCGTTCAGCAGGTTCTCGATGCTGAAGGTCAGTTTGCCAACCGGGAGCGCATAGCTGCCGATAAAGTCTACGGTATTGTAGCCGTCGAGCTTATTACCGCTGGCATCGCTCAGGTCGAATACCTGCTGAGTCTGCACGCGCAGCGACCACGGATCCGGCGCCCAGCCGACCCAGGCGGTGGCTTTGGAAGGCGAAGCGAGAGTCACATCCCATTTCTGCCAGCTACCGTCACTCTTCACCTGGGATTTCAACACGTTGAAGTTTGCACCTGTGCTCCAGTCGCTATCCGGGAAGAAGTAATCGACGGCCCCTTCCACACCGTAAATACGCCGTTTGTCGGATTGTACGTCGATCGTCATATCGGTACGGTTAACAACAATGGTTTTGTCCGAGGTGGAGTAGTATGCCGCCAGCTGGGTACGCAGATTATCGCCGGTGTAACGCCAGCCCAGTTCGTAGGAGTTGACTTTGATCCCCTGCAGCGGCGAATCACCCACGTTGACACTCGACAGCAGGGGATAGTTGCCGTTGACCGCCGCGCCGTATTTGCCGATACCATAGTATTTACCCGGGTCCGGCAGCTCGACGCCCTGCGAGAAGTTAAACCAGGTCTGCTGGCGGTCGGTGAGGTGGGCGACAATACCGGCGTTAAACAGGAAGTTATCATAATCCGTTTTACCACCCGGGATGGCATCGGCCGAGTTCACCTTGCCGCTGGCGACATCCTGCTGCTGGGCGTAGCCGACAAAATCATCAACCCGGTTTTCCGTCCACTGATAGCGCACGCCGCCGCTCAGGGTGAAAATATCATTCAGGTCATAACTACTCTGCAGGAACGGCGCCAGGTTTGTAATGCTATAGCCCGGATAACGTCCTGTTGTATAGATAGACTCGTTGTGCAGGCCGCCTGATGCCATCGAGGTGTTCAGATCGAAGAACATCTGGTTGGCATTAAAGGTCTCATGATCGGCATCCAGCCCCCAGGTCAGATCCCAGCCGTCGAGCGGTTGGCTGTTGAGGGTAATCTTCGCACCGTACTGATCGGTATCCTGTTTAGATGAGGAGAAGCTGCTGACCTGACCTTTGGTGAGCGTCGGGAAGGGGTAAAAGGTCAGCGACTCGTCGCGATAATAGATCTGACTGACCAGATTCTGGCCATAGAAATCGGCATCGGAGTATTGCAGGCTAATCAGATGCCGTTCGGTGCCAGGAACGCGGTCGGAATTGAGTCCGTCGGTGGTATAGGCTTTACCCTCGCCGGTGACGGCCGACATGTTTTTGCCGAGATACAGGCCGTAATCATCGCCCTGGCTTTTATAGTATTGCGTTACCAGCTGCAGCTGACGGTTATCGTCAATGTTGATGGTGCCGGTGCCCATGACATCCAGACGATCCGAGTGCTGCAGGCCGGTCTGCGTATTATCGAGGACCAGCGCATCGTTATTGCCATCATACCAGCCGCCAAAACGCTGATAAGCCACCGATAACCGGCCGGAGGCATGGTCGGTGCCGCCGCTGACCGCCGCCGCTACGCGTTCGTCGTGATCGTTGCTGTTGGCAAACCCGCTTTTGCCACCTAATTCCAGATCCACCTGGCGTTCCTGCTGCCCTTTTTTGGTCACGATATTGATCAGGCCGCCGGTACTGCCGCCGCCATACAGCGAAGTGGCGCCGGAGATGACTTCAATATGCTCAATGTTGAACGGGTCGATGGCGTCGAGCTGACGGCTGTCGGTACGGGAAGAGTTGAGGCGAACGCCGTCGATCAGCACCACGATGGCCCGCCCACGCATGTTCATTCCGTAGTTGGTTCGTCCCTGGCTGCTGACATCAATGCCGGGAATCAACTGGGCCAGGACGTCTTTGAACTCCTTTCCACCCTGAACCTGTTGTTCTATCTCCTGACCTTCGATAACCCACGTGGTTTGCGCCATTTCGGCGACGGTGCGGTGAGTTCGGTTGGCGCTAACGATAATGTTTTCTTCATCCGCCTGCGCGACAAAGGCGGGCAGGGCGGTGGCCAGCAGCAGTGGGTTAAGCACCCAGAGACGCTTGTTCATACGCATTCCTTTTATGAGTTAACGGCATTCATATTGTTTTTAGTGTTCGATGCGGGCGCATCGGATGTTACAGATGGAAATAAGCAGAAAAACTTAAGAGCGGATTTTGCACGTAGTGATTATTGTTATCAATATCATTTACAACAAAATTGACACCTAACAGCGTGAAAACATGAGTAAAATTGGGGTTAATCAGGGAAGAAGGGTGAAAACCCGGTGGCGACCGTCACCGGGGAAGCGCAGATTAGTGCTGGAGGATTTGCGGCCACAGCCGCAGAGTGGTATCGGCGATTTGCATCAGTCTGGTGAAATCAGCCCCTTCGCGTGCGCTGATGGACATCCCTTGCAACACGCAGTTTAAGAACTGCGCCAGCTGTCGCACATCGCCGTTTTCCGGCAGCTCACCGCGCAGCTGACGCTGCTGGAGGAACTGGGTCAGCGTTTGTTCCTGCATCGCGTGCCGCGACTTAATGGTATTGGCGATCGCGGTAGATGATGCCGCCAGCGCCGCGGAAGTATTGATCATAAAGCAGCCTGCCGGCGTGTCTTTGCTGGTAAAGCAGGTGGCAATGGCGGTGAAATAGTCCCGCAGCGCCTGATCGACTGATTTTTCTTCGGCAAACAACAGCGCTTCATGTCTGGCGGCAAAACGTGAAATATAGCGATCCAGAACCGCGCGAAATAACCCTTCCTTGTTGACGAACTCAGCGTACAGCGTCGGTGCTTTTGCCCCGGTCGCCTCCACCAGATCGGCAAGAGAAGTTGCCTCGTAGCCGTGCTGCCAGAAAAGTGCCATAGCCTTATCCAGCGCCGCTTCCTTGTCGAACACTTTAGGTCGGCCACGGCTTTTTTTTGTGCAACTTTGAACGTCAGTTGTCATGATGCCGCTGTACCTATGTTGGTTTGTTGAAGGGGCATTATAAAAACAAACGTTACAACCTTCCAGCGCTGAACCCGCAAAAATAAATAATTCATATATGTATGAATTTTAAGTTGTTTATAAATAAATAAACGATCGTTATAAAAATTCATTGACGTGTGATATAGGTCACATTATTATTTACCTATCGATCGTTAGTTAATTCTTGCGACCCTACTAAAAAAATCATCTGCATAGGTATAATAATCATGAAAAACATCAAAACGCTGACGCTGGCCGCCGTGCTAAGCTCTCTTTCTTTCGCCAGCTTCGCGGCTGTTGAGGTGCAATCCACACCTGCCGGCCAACACAAAATAGGTACTGTTTCTGCCTCCGCCGGGACAAACCTGGGCTCGCTGGAAGACCAGCTGGCGCAGAAAGCGGAAGAAATGGGCGCAACCTCTTTCCGTATCACCTCAGTCACGGGTCCAAACACCCTGCATGGCACTGCGGTTATCTACAAATAAGTTTCGTTTTACCCCTGTCATGCCACTGACAAAACGCGACCCCTGACCCCTTTATCAGGCCGCGAGCAGTAAGTTGTTCCCTGTTATGCCACTTACGTGACGCGGTTTTCACCCCTTTATGAAACCGCGAAGCGTCGCACTATCGTTTTACCCCTTTGTTATCCCATAAAAAAACCGCCCCCAGGGGCGGTTTTTTTATTTCAGTCTACGCACTTACAATGACTGCTCGCCAGCAGTATGGTGGCGGGTAACGTCAATCGGCATACCTGAACGCAGCGTCATCGCACGATCCATCACCGTCTGATCGGTCTGCGCGGCCTGCTTAAACGCCATCATTTCACTATTCAGGACTATCGGCAGCGTCTGCGGATCGTCATTTAAGTGTTTGGACAGCGGCTGATGGATTTCCACCAAGCGTCTACCGTCAGGCTCCACGGAGACTTTCACTGGCGTGTTGATAATATTGACTTTTGTCCCTGGGGTGACGTGCTTAAACAGGGTTTTGATGTCGTCATCGCGTAGGCGGATACAGCCGGAGCTGACGCGCATTCCGATGCCAAAATCGGCATTCGTGCCATGCAGCAGATAGACGCCGCCGTAGGCCGCAAGGCGGATAGCATGGTGGCCCATCGGGTTATCCGGCCCGGCAGGTACCACGCCCGGGAGTTCTATCCCCATCGCCTTATACCGTGCGCGAATATTCGCCGTCGGCGTCCAGGTTGGATTTGCGCGCTTGTCGGAGACGGTGGTGATCATCGTAGGGGTCAGGGTATCGCCTCCCAACTGGCCGATACCGATAGGGTAGACGGTGACCTCGTTTTTCCCCGGCGGGTAATAGTAGAGGCGAAGCTCGGCGAGATTAATCACCAGCCCTTCGCGCGGCGCTTCCGGCAGTAGAGTCTGGAGCGGAATGGTCAGCACGCTGCCGGCACGCGGAACGTAAGGGTCGACGCCGGGATTAGCCTGAAGTAATGCCAGAAAGCCCACGTTGTATTTTTTGGCGATAGCTTCCAGCGAACCGCCGTTATTCTGGACGACGTGAAACTGATTTTGCCCGACGAGGCGGCTGCCTGACGGCGGTAAGGGCCAGGTATTGGCGCGGGCAGGAAGGGCCAGGACGCCAGCAACGGCCACCATTATCAGCCACAGTGAGAAACGCGATATGAGAGTAGTCATAATAAATAAGTGGTTATTTTTTATGAGGAAACAGACGGGGATTATCGCGCGGGCATCTGTGGGGAAACCCTGGTGAATTGCAAAATGTTTGTAAAGTTTACCGGGTGTGACCGCGACGGAAGAAAAACAGGCGCGGAAGACGGCGACGGGCACCGTCTCCGCGCTGCGATTATGCGGTCGCGTTCTCTTCTAACTGACGCATAAACTGGCGAACCCACTCCATCCGCGTTTTACGCTCGCCAAGATCCTGCATGAACTTCAGTCGCGTCGGACCATCCAGGCGGAAGTGCTGTGGCTGTTTTTGCAGCAGGCCAATCAGCCATACCGGGTTGACGTTGTTCTTTTCATTGAACTCAATCACGCCGCCTTTCTCATTACCCTCCAGCTTCCGGATACCCAGCTTCTGCGCCTGTTGACGCAGGCGGGCGATATCCAGCAGGTTTCTCGCCGCATCCGGCAGCGGGCCGAAGCGGTCAATCAGTTCGACTTTAATCTCTTCCAGGTCGTGCTCATTCCTGGCGCTGGCAATCCGCTTGTAGAACGAGAGTCGGGTATTCACATCAGGAATAAAGTCGTCCGGCAACAGTGAAGGCATACGCAGCTCAACTTCAGTCTGCTGGCTGGTCAGATCCTCAAGCGAAGGTTCGCGTCCGGCTTTCAGCGCATCGACAGCATTCTCCAGAAGCTCCATATAGAGCGAAAAACCGATGGTGGTCATCTGCCCGCTCTGATCTTCGCCCAGCAGCTCGCCGGCACCGCGGATTTCCAGGTCATGCGTAGCCAGCGCGAAACCGGCGCCGAGATCCTCCAGCGAGGCGATGGCTTCCAGACGCTTTTGCGCATCGGTGGTCATCGCTTTCGGGTGCGGCGTCAGCAGCCAGGCATAGGCCTGATGATGCGAGCGGCCAACGCGTCCGCGCAGCTGGTGCAGCTGAGCCAGACCGAAATGGTCCGCGCGCTCGATGATAATGGTATTGGCGGTCGGGATATCGATCCCGGTCTCAATGATGGTGGTACAGACCAGCACGTTAAAGCGCTGGTGGTGGAAATCATTCATCACCCGTTCCAGCTCGCGCTCGCGCATCTGCCCGTGACCGATGGCAATACGTGCCTCCGGCACCAGCTCCGCGAGTCGATCCGCCGCTTTCTGGATATTCTCCACGTCGTTATAGAGGTAGTAGACCTGGCCGCCGCGCAGCACTTCACGCAGAATCGCCTCGCGAACCACCAGCGAGTCATACTCCCGGACGAAGGTTTTCACCGCCAGACGGCGGGCGGGCGGCGTGGCAATAATGGACAGATCCCGCATTCCGCTCATCGCCATGTTCAGCGTTCGTGGGATCGGCGTGGCGGTCAGCGTCAGAATATCGACGTCGGCACGCATCGCCTTGATTCGCTCTTTGTGGCGAACCCCGAAGCGATGCTCTTCATCGACGATCAGCAGCCCAAGGTCGCGCAGTTTGACTTCGCTTTGCAGCAGCTTATGCGTGCCGATAAGAATATCGATTTTACCCTCGGCGGCCTGTTCAAGAATCTGCGCCTGCTCTTTCGCGCTGCGAAAGCGTGACAGCATTTCAATGCGTACCGGCCAGTTGGCAAAGCGGTCGCAGAAATTATCGAAGTGCTGCTGCGCGAGCAGGGTGGTTGGCACCAGGACCGCGACCTGCTTGTGGTTCTCCACTGCCAGGAACGCGGCACGCATCGCTACTTCGGTTTTACCGAAGCCGACGTCGCCACAGACCAGGCGGTCCATGGCCAGCGGTTGACACATGTCGCTGAGAACGGCGTTAATTGCCTGCGCCTGATCCGGCGTGGTCTCAAACGGGAAACCGTCGCAGAATAGCTGGTACTGTTCGCGATCGTGCTTAAAGGCAAAGCCCGATTTCGCCGCGCGCTGGGCGTAAATATCGAGCAGTTCCGCCGCCACGTCGCGCACTTTTTCCGCCGCTTTCTGCCGCGCGCGCGCCCAGGCATCGCCACCGAGTTTATGCAGCGGGGCGCTCTCTTCTGCCCCGCCGGCGTAGCGGCTAATCAGATGCAATGATGACACCGGCACATACAGTTTGGCATCGTTGGCGTAGGTCAGCATCAGGTATTCCCCTTTGATGCCGCCAGCTTCCAGCGTGGTCATACCGGCATAACGACCAACGCCATGCTCCAGGTGCACCACCGGCTGGCCGATATGCAGTTCCGCCAGGTTACGGATTAAGGTGTCGGGGTTAATGGTGCGGCGTGAATCCTGGCGACGACGCGCCACGCGCTCGCCCAGCAGGTCGCTTTCGCAAATCAGTGCCAGATTACGCGGGCTATCGATAAACCCGTGTTCGGCGGCGCCAATCATTAAATAGCGGCCGTTGCCGGTGGCTTCTTCCAGCCGCAGAATATGTTTCGGCGCAATTTTGATGCGCGCCAGCACTTCGCCCAGCGCCTCCCGGCGACCTTCGCTCTCAACCGAGAAAATAACCGGGCCGTTAAAGGTTTCGAGGAAACGACGCAGATTGTCCAGCGGCGCTTTGTTCTGTGCCTGCACCGAAAGGTCCGGCAGCGTTTGATAGCCGAGGTTAATATTGGCGGCTTTCTCGGCCAGACGCTCCGTTTTTAACTGAATACGCGGCCATTTTTTCAGCTCGCTGAACAGTTCGTCGATCCGCAGCCAGAGCTGTTCCGGCGGCAGCAGCGGACGCATCGGGTCGACGCCGCGGCTTTCGAAACGGGCGCGGGTTTCGTTCTGAAAACGCCCGGCGCTGGCTTCCAGATCGCCGGTATTGACGATCAGGGCGTTTGCCGGGAAGTAGCTGAACAGCGGCGGCAGCGGCTCACTGAAAAACAGCGGCTGCCAGTATTCAATCCCGGTCGGTAAGGTCCCTTTGCTGACCTGCTGATAGATATGTTCGGCGTCCCGCTTGACCTCAAAACGGTCGCGCCACTGGCTACGGAACAGCTCAATCGCCGCCTGATCGGTCGGGAACTCATGTGCGGGCAGCAGATTAATGGCGGCCACCTCTTCCAGCGTACGCTGGCTGTCGACGTCGAACAGGCGCAGGCTGTCGATTTCATCATCGAAGAAGTCGAGGCGGTAGGGTTGCTCGCTACCCATCGGGAACAGGTCAAGCAGGGCGCCGCGGGTGGCGTACTCCCCGTGTTCCATTACCTGATCCACATGGCGATAGCCGGCGCTGTCCAGCTGAGTGCGCAGGGCGTCACGCGACAGACGCTGGCCTTTTTTCATCACCAGCGCGTGTCCGTGGAGGAAATTATGCGGACAGACGCGCTGCATGAGTGTGCTGACCGGCACGATCAGCACGCCGCGCTGCATGGTGGGTAATTGATAGAGAGTGGCGAGGCGGGAAGAGATAATGTCCTGATGCGGCGAGAAGCTATCGTAAGGTAGCGTTTCCCAGTCTGCCAGGCCCGTCACCATGCTGTCGGTAAACTGGCGAACTTCATCGTTCAGGCGCAGGGCATTTTGCATATCGGGGGCGACGAGTATAACCGGCCCACCGTGGCGCTCGGCCATTTCCGCAACCAACGTGGCACAAGCCGCGCCGGTTAATTCACCGAGGTGCCGCTGTTCGCCGGGCTTGACCGGCAGTGTGTATCGGTATTGTTGAGGCATAGCTGTTATCAGGATCCCTTCTTGATTCGCTCGATATGTGTACCCTAAATATTTCGAATTGCTGCTCAAAAACACCTCAGGCATTGTTGAACAGCGCTTGCACTGACCCCGAAGGGACAAGGCCACAGGCCAGGTTACGCGGCAAGTGAGCGACAAATTCGTCAGGAACGAACCTGAACAGTCGACGATGCCTCTGGCGAGGGACAAAGAGGTCCCTCATTTTGCCGATTGCGACCCGATGAGCTTACGCAGGTAAGTGATTCGGGTAAACCAGCGTCGCCAATGCACATGCAGCTTGAAGTATGACGGGTATATAAGGGCAAACCGCTAATATTCAATGTTGATGATTATCCGCGATTGACCCGTATTCGCCAACCTGATTGACGGTGAGAGGACCCGCCACGGGGAAAGATTCTGATAGATATGCGCTGACTAATCAAATATCCATTTGATTTATCTTTACTTTTTTCTTATTGCGCGACAAAAACTTACCGTTTCAGTGATTTACGCGTTGTGCTATGCCATATATACTCGTGCATCGGCTATCAGCAACCAGATGGATTACATGTACCAACCTGCCGCACTCTTTATCGGCCTTCGCTACATGCGCGGGCGCGCAGCCGACCGCTTCGGTCGTTTCGTCTCCTGGCTATCCACCATCGGCATTACGCTTGGCGTGATGGCGCTGGTGACCGTGCTTTCGGTCATGAACGGCTTCGAGCGCGAGCTGCAGAACAACATCCTGGGGCTGATGCCGCAGGCCATGATCAGCGCACAGCAGGGCTCGGTGAACCCTCAGCAACTGCCGGAAAGCGCCATCAAATTACAGGGCGTTACGCGTATTGCGCCATTAACGACCGGCGATGTGGTGCTGCAAAGCGCCCGCAGCGTCGCAGTTGGCGTGATGCTGGGTATCGACCCGACGCAAAACGATCCGCTCACTCCCTATCTCGTTAACGTGAAGCAAAGCGATCTTCAGGCCGGGAAATATAACGTTATTCTGGGCGAACAGCTTGCCGGTCAGCTGGGGGTCAACCGCGGCGATCGGATTCGGGTCATGGTGCCCTCAGCCAGTCAGTTCACGCCAATGGGGCGGGTGCCCAGCCAACGACTGTTTAACGTTATCGGCACCTTTGCCGCCAACAGTGAAGTGGACGGCTATCAGATGTTGACCAATATCGACGACGCCTCGCGCCTGATGCGCTACCCGCTGGGTAACATTACCGGCTGGCGTCTGTGGTTGAGTCAGCCTTTGCAGGTGGATACCCTCAGCCAGCAGGCGCTGCCGCAGGGAACGAAGTGGCAGGACTGGCGCGAGCGGAAAGGCGAGCTGTTCCAGGCCGTGCGTATGGAAAAAAATATGATGGGCCTGCTGCTGAGCCTGATCGTGGCCGTTGCGGCGTTTAATATCATTACCTCGCTGGGGATGATGGTCATGGAAAAACAGGGCGAGGTGGCGATTTTGCAAACCCTGGGGCTAACCCCGCGACAGATTATGCTGGTCTTTATGGTCCAGGGGGCCAGCGCCGGGATCGTCGGCGCTTTGCTTGGCGCCGCATTCGGCGTACTGCTTGCCAGCCAGTTAAATAATTTAATGCCGATTATCGGCGCGTTCCTTGACGGCGCTGCGCTGCCGGTCGCAATCGAGCCTTTACAGGTGACGATTATCGTTCTGGTGGCCATGGTGCTGGCATTGTTATCAACGTTGTATCCTTCCTGGCGCGCTGCCGCCACTCAACCCGCTGAGGCTTTACGTTATGAATAAGATCCTGCTGCAATGCGACAATCTGTGCAAACGCTATCAGGAAGGCACTGTGCAAACCGACGTGTTGCACAATGTCAGCTTCAGCATTGAGGAAGGGGAGATGATGGCGATTGTCGGTACCTCGGGTTCCGGGAAAAGTACGCTGCTCCATCTGCTCGGCGGACTGGATACGCCGACCTCCGGCGATGTGATCTTCTCCGGGCAGTCGATGAACCGGCTCTCTGCGGCCGCGCGAGCCGACCTGCGTAACCGTGAACTGGGTTTTATCTATCAGTTCCACCACCTGTTGCCGGATTTCACCGCCCTTGAAAACGTGGCAATGCCGCTGCTGATTGGCAAACAGAAAGCAGCGGATATTGAACGTCAGGCTAAGGCGATGCTGCATGCCGTGGGGCTGGAACACCGCAGCAACCACCGCCCGTCAGAGCTATCCGGCGGCGAGCGCCAGCGGGTGGCGATTGCCCGGGCGCTGGTCAACAAGCCGCGGCTGGTGCTGGCGGATGAGCCGACCGGTAACCTCGATGCCCGCAACGCCGACAGTATTTTTCAGCTGCTGGGGGAACTGAACGTTGCCCAGCGCACCGCTTTTCTGGTGGTGACCCACGACCTGCAACTGGCCAAACGGATGAATCGCCAGCTGGAGATGCGTGATGGCCATCTGGACGCGGAACTGACCCTGATGGGGGCCAGGTAATGACTTCTCCGTTATCGTTATTGATTGCCCTGCGTTTTAGCCGCGGGCGGCGGCGTGGCGGCATGGTGTCGCTGATTTCGGTGATTTCAACCATCGGGATTGCGCTCGGGGTGGCGGTATTGATCGTCGGCCTCAGCGCAATGAACGGTTTTGAACGTGAGCTGAACAACCGAATTCTGGCCGTGGTGCCGCATGGCGAAATCGAGCCGGTGAAGCAGCCGTGGACCAACTGGAACGACGCGCTGGCGAAGGTGGAAAAGGTTAAAGGGATCGTTGCCGCGGCGCCGTATATTAACTTCACCGGGCTGGTGGAGAGCGGCAGCAACATGCGCGCCATTCAGGTCAAGGGTGTCGATCCGCAGCAGGAAAGCCGCCTGAGTTCGCTGCCTCAGTTTGTTCAGAATAACGCGTGGGCTAATTTTAAAGCCGGCGAACAGCAGGTCATTCTCGGTAAAGGGGTGGCGGATGCGCTGCACGTGAAGCAGGGCGACTGGGTTTCCATCATGATCCCCAACTCTGACGCCGAACATCAGCTCCTGCAGCCGAAACGCGTCAGGCTGCATGTGACCGGGATTTTGCAGCTCAGCGGCCAGCTCGATCACAGTTTTGCGATGATCCCGATGAGCGATGCCCAACAGTATCTGGAGATGGCTGGCAGCGTGACCGGGATTGCGATTAAAGTTACCGATGTGTTCCACGCCAACACGCTGGTGCGTGATGCCGGCGAAGTGACCAACAGCTACGTTTACATCAAAAGCTGGATCGGGACTTACGGTTATATGTATCGTGATATTCAGATGATCCGCGCCATTATGTACCTCGCGATGGTGCTGGTGATAGGCGTGGCCTGCTTTAACATCGTTTCCACCCTGGTGATGGCGGTGAAAGATAAACGCAGCGATATTGCGGTACTGCGCACGCTCGGGGCGAAAGATGGCCTGATCCGCGCCATTTTTGTCTGGTATGGTTTGCTTGCCGGTTCGGTCGGGAGCCTGATTGGCGTGGCGATCGGCGTCATTTGTGCGCTGAATCTGACGTCCATCATCAACGGCCTCGAATACCTGATCGGGCACAAATTCTTGTCCGGCGACATCTATTTTATTGACTTCCTGCCGTCTGAACTGCACTGGCTGGATGTTATTTATGTGCTGGTGACGGCACTGTTGCTGAGTTTGCTGGCCAGCTGGTATCCCGCCCGCCGCGCCAGCCGCATAGACCCGGCGAGGGTGCTGAGTGGCCAGTAATTCAGTGGATTGCGGGGGATGAACTCGTAGGTCGGGTAAGGCGAAGCCGCCGCCTGACATTGCGCCCGCTGGCGCTTCGCTTGCGCGGACCTACAAGAACTTCTGTCGTCCACTCTTTACGTCCTGACCTTTTCGGTCAGTAAAGAGGAATTGCTATGTACTACGGATTTGACATTGGTGGCAGCAAAATAGCGCTGGGCGTGTTTGATAGCGCGCGGCGATTGCAGTGGGAAAAACGCGTTGCCACGCCGAAGGAGAGTTATGCCGACTTTCTGCAGGCGGTAGAGGCGCTGGTCCATGAAGCTGACAGCCGCTTTGACTGTCAGGGGACGGTGGGGATTGGGATTCCGGGAATGCCGGAAACTGCGGACGGCACGCTGTATGCCGCCAACGTTCCCGCTGCCAGCGGTCAGTCGCTGCGCAGCGATCTGAGCGCCCGGCTCGGGCGTGAAGTCCGTCTGGATAACGATGCCAACTGCTTTGCTCTCTCCGAAGCCTGGGACGATGAATTTACGCAATATCCGCTGGTCATGGGGCTGATTCTCGGTACCGGAGTGGGCGGCGGCCTGGTCCTCAACGGTAAATCGATTACCGGACATAGCTATATTACCGGTGAATTTGGCCATATCCGGCTGCCGGTGGATGCGCTGGAGGTGGCGGGGCGTGATTTCCCGCTCACCCGCTGCGGCTGCGGCCAGCTGGGCTGCATTGAAAACTATCTCTCCGGCCGCGGTTTTGCCTGGCTCTATGAACATTTCTATCAACACACCCTGACTTCACCCGACATCGTGGCGCTCTGGCAGCAGGGCGATGCGCGGGCGCGTGAGCACGTCGAACGCTATCTTGACCTGCTGGCGGTCTGTCTGGGTAATATTCTGACTATCGTTGATCCGGATCTGCTGGTGCTTGGCGGAGGATTGTCTAACTTTACTGCCATAAGCGAAGGGCTGGCGCAGCGCCTGCCGCGACATTTACTTCCGGTTGCCCGGGTACCGCGTATTGAACGTGCGCGCCATGGCGATGCCGGAGGTATGCGCGGTGCGGCCTTCCTTCATTTGACTCATTAACCACAGGGGGAGCTATGTTGTCGCGCCGCTTACACCGATTGAGCCGTTTTCGTCGCAATAAACGTCGCTTGCGTGAACGTCTGCGCCAGCGGATTTTTTTTAAAGAGGATAAGGCGGCTGTGGAAACAGTAGATAAACCCAGGGTTGTGGTGCTGACCGGCGCCGGCATTTCGGCGGAGTCAGGTATTAAAACGTTTCGCGCGGCCGATGGTTTGTGGGAAGAGCACCGGGTGGAAGATGTGGCGACGCCGGAAGGCTTCGCCCGCGATCCTGCGCTGGTGCAGGCATTTTATAACGCCCGTCGCCGGCAGCTGCAGAGCCCCGAGATAGCGCCGAATGCGGCACATCAGGCGCTGGCGCGGCTGGAAGCGGCGTTGGGCGATCGATTTGTGCTGGTCACCCAGAACATTGATAACCTGCACGAACGCGCGGGAAACCGCCGGGTGATTCATATGCACGGCGAGCTGTTGAAGGTGCGCTGTTCGTGGAGCGGACAGGTGCTGGAGTGGACCGGAGACGTCACGGCGGAAGATAAGTGCCACTGCTGTCAGTTCCCGGCGCCGCTGCGCCCGCACGTGGTCTGGTTTGGGGAGATGCCGCTGGGGATGGATGACATTTACAACGCGCTGGCCGATGCCGATATCTTCATCGCCATTGGCACTTCCGGGCACGTTTACCCGGCGGCAGGTTTCGTGCACGAAGCCCGTCTGCAGGGAGCGCATACCGTGGAGCTCAACCTCGAACCCAGCCAGGTCGGCAGCGAATTTGCCGAAAAACACTATGGTCTGGCGAGCGAGGTTGTACCGGCATTCGTCGACCGGCTGTTGAAAGATCTCTGATTCCGTCGCGCGATGGCGTTGATTGCCGGGCGCGAAAGACACCAGGCCGCTCTATGTTTTTCATAGGCGGCCTGTTTCATATCGGCCCGATCGTTCCCGCCGGGTATGACAGCAGAGCAGGCGGCAAACCGGAGCAACGGCCAGCGCTCCCCGGTTATGCAGGCCGCACCACGCGCCACGTTTTATAACGCTTTGTGCATATTGATGACCGCGCGGGCGTTGGACGCGCTGGTGGCGAGGACATCGATGACGCCAGTGCGCAGGGCGCCGAGTATCGCCGTTGCTTTGGTACTTTCCGAGGCGATGGCAATGACGCAGGGGATGGACCGCAGTTGTTCAAGACTCAGGCCGATAACCCGATCGTTCATAACGGTATCGACCGGTTTCCCCTGGATATTGAAAAAACTGTATCCGGCGATATCTCCCACCACTCCCTGATCCTGCCGGGCTGTCGCAATCTCTTTGGGGGAAAACCAGCCGAGCTGAACCATAAAGCTGTTCTCATTCATATCGCCGAGACCAATTATCGCAACGTCAGCTTTGCTGGCCTGCTCAAGGGTCGCTTTGACGAGGCGGTTTTGCATAAATGCCGCTCGCAACTCCGGAGTTTCAACATATGCAGGGGCGTAGAGCGTTTCACTGAAGCCGTTAAATTTACGTGCCAGGTTACGGCTGATGTGATCGGCATCTATGAGCTGGTTGTCGCGTTTGGTTCCGCCGATTCCACAGATAAAACGGCAGTGCCGCTCCGGGAAGATCCCAACGTGGTTGGCGACGGCAGCCACATTGCGCCCTTGTCCGACGGTCACCGTCATATCATTCTTTAAGATGCCGGCAAGGTAGTTACTGACCAACGCCGCCACCTGCTGACGTTGTTCGTCTTCATCATGGTGGTCCAGGGCGATTAAGGCGCGTTTGATGCCGAAATGGGAAATAAACTGCTGCTCTATCTGCGAGCTAAAGACCGGGTGATATTTCACGCTGATCTCCACAATCCCTTCCTGTCGGGCTTTTTTCAGCAGCCGACCGACTTTAATCCGTGAAATGCCGAATCGCTGGGCAATCTCTTCCTGAGTTTGTTCCTGGTCATAATAGGCCACGGCGATTTCGGTCAGCAGTGCATAATCTGGGTCTTGTTCAGTCATCGTTTGGTGTTTCCATCTCTGATGTCCGCCTAATATTACTGCGACTTAAGAATAAATTCCTGTGTAACGCGTTGAACGATTTCACAATAGCCAGTGGCGTCCCAGGCCGCCCGGCCAATGAAGAGACCGTCGACATCCTCTTGTTGCAGTAATTCCACCGCATTTTGCTTGTTAACGCTGCCGCCGTAGAGCAGGGGGATTTGCAGCCCGGTTTCCTGACCAAAAAGTTCACATAGCCCCTGGCGTAGCGCCCGATGGATCTCTCCTGCTTGCTCCGGACGGGCCGGCGTACCCTGTTCGCCAATCGCCCAGATTGGTTCATAGGCAACAAGCGTGTCTACAACCTGCTGCCGGCTTAAGCCATGAAGGGCGATTTTCATCTGACGGACGACCGTTTCGCGCGAGACCTGCCAGCTTTTCTCTTCGGCGCTGTCGCCAATACATATCAGCGGACGCAAGCCATGACGCAACGCGCTATGGACCTTTCTGTTAATGGCGGCGTCGGTTTCGTTGAAGGCACCGCGTCGTTCGGAATGACCGAGCTCAACAAGCGTCGCTCCCGCTTCCAGCAGCATGTCTGCGGATATTTCACCTGTCCATGGACCGCTGTCGGCTTCATGCATATTTTGCGCGCCGGTCAGACAGCGAATATGTCGCTCCTGCAAATAGCGGCTGACCGGATGAATGGCCGTAAAAGGAGGGATGACAAAAGGCTGAATATCCGGATGAACAACCTGCCCCAGACGCTGCGCCAAAATCTCGCACCATTGCATCGCTTCGGAAAGCGGCTTGTTCATCTTCCAACTGGTGCCTAACCAAATTGTCTTCATCTTTCGTTCTCCATCGTAAGTAAATCAATGCGTTGTGAACATGGTTTATTCACCGCTGTGAAAGATTGAACTTTTTATCACTGTGTGAACATATGTTAGATCACATTTTTTTATTAAATAATTCGGTTGATTTTTTTATGTGACAAAGATCACCAATATCTTCTTAATCCTCAGGTAATGTTTTGCTCATATGATTAGCAAGTGAACATATGAACAAAATGACGTTCAACTACGAGAGGCCCACGATGTCACAAGAAAAAAAACCTGTTGTCGCAATCACTATCGGCGATCCTGCTGGGATCGGCCCGGAGATCACCGTTGCCACCATGATGGATAAAAGCGTGTATGACGAGTGCCAACCTTTTCTGATTGGATCGATCCCCATTGTCGCCCGGGCGATGAAGATCATGGGATGTGATTTTGCGTTGAACAAAATCACACACCCGGAGGAAGCGCTGTATCGCTGGGGAACCATCGATGTGATGGAAACCGGCGATTACGATTGCGACAGCATTGAATGGGGAAAAGTGCAGCAGTTGGCGGGAAAAATGTCGCTAGATTATGTGATGAAATCCATCGAATTAGGTAAAGCAGGCCTGATTGATGTGGTCTCGACGGCGCCGATTCATAAAGAAGCGATTAAGCTGGCAGGCTGTAAATTACCGGGTCATACCGAGATCTATCAGGTTGAAACGCAGTCAGATTATGGCCTGACGATGTTTCATGTTCAAAAATTGCGGGTGTTCTTCGTCAGTCGCCATATGGCGTTGAAAGCGGCGTGTGATTATGCCAACAAAGAACGCGTGCTGGCCTGCGTACAGCAAATTCACCATGAGTTCACCGCCCTCAAAATTGCCAATCCGCGTATCGCGGTTGCGGCGCTTAACCCGCACGCTTCTGATAACGGCCTGTTTGGTCACGAGGAAGCGGACAACCTGATTCCGGCGGTGAAGGCGGCGCAGGAGATGGGAATCAATGCGATTGGCCCGGTTCCGGCGGATTCGGTATTCCATCTTGGCAAGCAGGGACGTTATGACGCGATCCTTTCCCTGTACCACGACCAGGGGCATATCGCCTGCAAAACCCTCGACTTTGAACGCTCCATTACTATCACCTTCGGCCTGCCGTTTATGCGCAGCTCCGTTGACCACGGGACCGCTTTCGATATTGCCGGTACTGGCAAAGCAGGAACCGTCAGCATGCTGGAATCGACGCTGGTCGCGGCGCGTTACTGGAAAATGAAACATCAATAATCGCGGGCGTTAATGCGAATCAATGAGGACAAAGAGATGGAAAAGCATCTGTTGATTAGCAAAGGCAGTAAAGGCTGGGGTGGGCCGCTGACGATTGATATCCATCAGAGCAAAAAGATTGCTTATATCACCGGGGGATTGGTTCCCCCGGTTGTTGAACGACTGAGTGAGCTGACCGGCTGGCCTTCCGTTGACGTCTTTAAGAACGGCGAGCCACCGGAAGACGAAATTGGTTTGATGGTTATTGATTGCGGCGGTACGTTGCGCTGTGGGCTCTATCCGAAACGGGGTATTCCGACTATCAACCTGCATCCAACCGGTAAAAGCGGTCCGCTGGCGGAGTTTATTCATGAAGGCATCTATGTTTCCGGCGTGACGCCGGCCTGCATCGAAATGGTCTGGCCGCAAGGGGAAGGCGGTAAGCTGGGGATCGTCGCCGACGATCTGACCGGTGCGACCACCGTTGGGGTATTACTGGCGCGCAGCGGTTTAAAAACCGCCGCGTTCTTCGATACCGAATCCTTCGCTCGCAATGAGGTGGAGTATCCGGCGATGGTGGTCAGCAGCGACAGCCGTCCTCTGCCGAAAGCGGAAGCCCAGCAGCAGGTCAGCGCCGCGGTGAAACAGCTGCAGACCCGCGGCGCGCACTACTTTACCAAGCGTATCGATACCACCCTGCGCGGCGGCATAGGTTTTGAAATCGACGCCATGCTGGAGCAACTGCCGCTGGAAACGGTTGCCGTTGTGGTGCCGGCTATGCCGCAGTCGCGGCGTATTCTGGTTGGCGGCTACTCGGTGATTGACTCCGTCGCGCTTTCACGCACAGATGTGGCACGCGATGTACGCACTCCGGTTACCGAGTCCTGGGTGCCGGGGCTGCTGGCGGCGCAGACTCATCATCAGGTTGGACATATCGCGCTGGCCTCGGTGATGAAAGGCGAGGGGCAGTTGCAGGAGGATCTCCAGGAACAGCAGCAGCGCGGCGTGCGGGTGATTGTGGTCGATGCCATTACCGTGGAAGATGTCGATGCGATTGCCGGGGCGGTGGTTGCGCTGAACTGGAACGTACTGGCGGTCGACCCGGGCCCCTTTACCGAACGACTGGCGGTGCGTCGTGGCCTGATGCGGGAGACGCGAAGTAGCGTATCAGCGACGACGGCAGCGGAAAGCCAGCGCGGATCGATTCTTGTGGTTGCCGGTAGCGCAACGCCGGTGACGAAAAAGCAGCTCCAGCATCTGATCGCCAATGATGAAAGGGTTTGCCACATCCCCGTTGACGCCGAACTGTTGGTCGACAGGAAAAACGCCGCTGAAATCGAAGTTAATCGCGTGGTACAGCATGCCCGGCAGTGCGTACCGGCGCAGCAGAACGCCATATTCGTTTTTGAATCAGCGTTAACCGGACGACTGCTGGATCTACAGGAAGAAGAACAGCGCTTTGGTCTGGCGCACGGTCAGGCTGCGAAAAATATTAACCAGGGATTGGGGAATATTGTCCGTGAAGTGCTTAGCTGCGCGTCGGGAGAAATTAAAGGTCTGTATATGACCGGTGGCGACACGATGGTGAATGTTCTTAAAGAACTCGGCGCCACGGGAATTGAAATGATTGACTATGTGATACCGCAAACCGATATGGTGCGTATTATCGGCGGCGATTATGCCGGCCTGATTTGCATTGGTAAAGGCGGTTTAACCGGGCCGGAGGATATTATTAGCACCATTGTCGAAAGAATTTATAAAGAAGCACAGCAATAATTAATAATTCATATAAATAAAAATCGGCGTAATGGTCGTCTGGGTAGTATTGCGTCGTTATCTCTGTCAAATCATAATTTATGAGTTACCCTATGAACATAAATATACTTGAAAAGATGAATAAGGTGCCAGGCGGTTTAATTATTATCCCACTGCTTGCGGCGATTTTTATTAATACCCTGGCCCCCGAAGTGCTGGGCATCGGTGGCCCGACAACCGCATTATTCAAAGTCGGTTCCAGCGCGATGATGGGGATTTTCCTACTCATTTGCGGCACCTCGATTAATATCCGTCAGGCCGGGCTGCCGCTTTATAAAGGTGCGGTACTGCTATTCCTTAAATGTCTCGCCGGCGCGCTGGCAGTGTGGGCTGCGGGGGCGCTGTTCGGCCCTAACGGTTTCCTCGGGATTTCCACGCTGGCGCTGATTGCCTGTTTAACCAGCTCCAACAGCTCGCTGTATATCGCGCTGTGCAGCAACTACGGCGATGCCAGCGACGCCGGGGCGATCTCCGTCTTCTGCGTCAAGGACGGCCCGTTTGTTACTATGATGGTGCTGGGGGTCAGCGGCCTGGCCAATATTCCTTTCGCCGCGCTGCTGTCGATGCTGATCCCGCTGCTGATTGGGATGCTGTGGGGCAACCTTGATGAGCGCTTTAAACAGCTGTGCGCCGCCGCTCAGCCGCTAATCATTATTATTATGTCGTTTGCTATCGGCGCCAATTCCAGTATCAACACGGTATTTACCGCCGGTCTGTCGGGGATCCTGCTCGGCATTATCTCTGCGGTGACCGGCATTGTGTTCTATTTTATCTACAACCTGTTCCTGAAGAAGAAAACCGCGCTGGGAGCCGCGCTGGGTACGACGGCAGCCAGCTCGGCGCTGACGCCAGCAATGGTCGCTCAAGCCGACCCCTCGCTGGCGATGTACGTTGATGCCGCCACCGCACAGCTGGCGACGGCGAGCATCATCACGATGATTACCGCGCCGGTACTGGTGGCCTGGTTTGATAAACGTCTGAAAAAGCGCGCGCCGGTGGTTGAACCGGTGAAAGAAAAGAGCAGTGAAGAGAAGGTGGCATTATCTTCTCATGCCGCAAAAGGAAACAAATAATATGACTGTGCCGTTGTATTCATTACTTATCACGGCTGTCGGGGAGTATGTTGAAAACTATCTGCAGGAACAGAAGCTAATCTTATTCTCTGAGCCCGTTCCTGACGATATTGCGATGTATTGCGCGGTACACCGGGGCAGTGAGCTAACGGCTGAATTATCACCCGGGCAGATAATGAAAATAAATCAGGCTATTTATCGGGTGACGGCGGTAGGTAGTGTTGCAACGGCAAATTTAAAACAGCTTGGCCATATCACTTTAAATTTTGATGGTGCTGCAACGGCTGAATTACCGGGGATGGTACATCTGTGTGGTCAATCACCACATGATATCCAGCGTGGTGACCGAATATCTTTCTATCAGGATCTAAATTAAGACCTGGAGCTAAATTAAGGAAATTATCATGAAAACAATCGCTATTGGTGCGGATGATGCCGCCTATGCTTTCCGCGACGCTATCGTCGCTTATCTGAATGGGCTCGGGATGAAGGTCGCGGATTACAGCAGCGATAAACGCCAGGGCAGTACGGTCTATCCGGATGTTGCTCATGCGGTGGCGATGTCGATAAAGCAGGGCGAGCACGATCGCGGCATCCTGATTTGCGGCACCGGTATTGGGATGAGCATTGTGGCGAATAAAGTACCGGGAGTACGTGCCGCCCAATGCCACGATACTTTCTCCGCCGAGCGGGCGCGCAAAAGTAATAACGCGCAGATTATTACCCTTGGCGCGCGCGTGATTGGCCCGGAGCTGGGCAAAAAAATTATTCAGGCCTGGCTTGAATCCGAATATGAAGGCGGCGGCTCCGCGTCAAAAGTGGAGCGTATCGACTATTACGAACACCAGCACGCCAGAGATTAATATCCGCAGTCGTAATATAAGGAACAGACTATGAGCCAGTTAGACGAGCTGAAAAAATATACCACCGTGGTGGCCGATACCGGTGATATCGAATCGATTAAAAAGTTTGCCCCGCAGGATGCCACCACCAACCCTTCGCTGGTGCTGAAGGCCGCGCAGCTCCCGCAATATCAGGCGCTGATTGCCGACGCAATCGGCAAGGCGCGTCAGCAGGGCGGCAGCGCAGAAACCCAGCTGATTAACGCCTGTGATCAGGTCGCGGTGGATATCGGCACTGAGGTGCTACGTCACGTGCCGGGGCGTATTTCTACCGAAGTCGATGCCCGTTTTGCCTGGGATCGCGGGATGTGCGTGTCGAAAGCGCGCAAGCTTATCCAGATGTATGCAAAGAACGGCATTGGGCCGGAGCGCATCCTCATCAAACTCGCCGCCACCTGGGAGGGCATTCGCGCCGCAGAGGAGCTGGAGCAGAGCGGCATCAACTGTAATCTGACCCTGCTGTTCTCCTTCGCACAGGCGCGGGCCTGCGCCGAAGCGGGCGTCTTTTTAATCTCGCCGTTCGTCGGGCGTATTTATGACTGGTATCAGAAAAACCAGCCGCAGGCTGAGTATCAGGTCGACAGCGATCCGGGCGTGGTTTCCGTGCGCCAGATTTATCAGTACTACAAATCTCACGGCTACGACACCGTGGTGATGGGGGCTAGCTTCCGCCGCATTGAGCAGATCCAGGCGCTGGCGGGCTGTGACCGTCTGACCATCTCCCCGGCGCTGCTCGATGAGCTGGCCGCCAGTGCAGGGACGCTGAGTCGCCAGCTGGCGCCAGGCTGCGTCACGGAAACTCGCCCCAGCCCGATGACGCAGGCGGCGTTCCTCTGGCAGCATCATCAGGATCCGATGGCGGTGGAAAAACTGGCGGAAGGTATCCGGCTGTTCGCCGTCGATCAGGTCAAACTGGAAAACCAGATTCAGCAGATGCTGTAAGGGCAGGGAAAGAAGCTCATGAACACCACGAAAACCCCCCGCCGTCTGTGCGCCAACGCGCTGCGTGCGCTGAGCATGGACGCGGTACAGAAAGCCAAATCCGGCCACCCCGGTGCCCCGATGGGGATGGCTGACATTGCGGAGGTCCTGTGGCGGGACTTCCTGAGACATAACCCGAACAACCCGGCCTGGGCCGACCGCGACCGCTTTGTGCTGTCCAACGGCCACGGCTCGATGCTGATTTACAGCCTGCTGCACCTCACCGGTTATGATCTGCCGATCGAAGAGCTGAAAAACTTCCGTCAGCTGCACTCTAAGACGCCGGGCCACCCGGAAGTGGGCTACACCGCTGGCGTAGAAACCACCACCGGCCCGCTGGGTCAGGGGATTGCTAACGCTGTGGGCATGGCTATCGCGGAAAAAACGCTGGCCGCGCAGTTCAACCGTCCGGGCCACGATATCGTTGACCACTTCACCTACGCCTTCATGGGCGACGGCTGCATGATGGAAGGGATCTCTCACGAGGTCTGCTCCCTGGCCGGTACCCTGAAACTGGGTAAACTGGTGGCGTTCTATGATGACAACGGTATCTCCATCGACGGTCATGTGGAAGGCTGGTTCACCGACGACACCGCTAAACGTTTCGAAGCCTACGGCTGGCACGTGGTGCGCGGCGTTGACGGTCACGACGCAGACGCCATCAAACGTGCGGTAGAAGAAGCGCGTGCGGTCACCGACAAACCGTCCCTGCTGATGTGCAAAACCATCATCGGTTTCGGTTCGCCGAACAAAGCCGGTACCCACGATTCCCACGGCGCGCCGCTGGGCGATGCAGAGATTGCGCTGACCCGCGAACAGCTGGGCTGGAAATTCGCGCCGTTCGAAATCCCGTCTGAAATCTACGCACAGTGGGATGCCAAAGAAGCCGGTCAGGCGAAAGAAGCGGCCTGGAACGAGAAGTTCGCTGCTTATGCGAAAGCCTTCCCGCAGGAAGCCGCTGAATTCACCCGTCGTATGAAGGGCGAAATGCCGGCTGACTTCGACGCCAAAGCCAGTGAATTTATCGCTAAGCTGCAGGCTAACCCGGCGAAAATCGCCAGCCGTAAAGCGTCGCAGAATGCGATTGAAGCGTTTGGCCCGCTGCTGCCGGAATTCCTCGGCGGCTCTGCTGACCTGGCGCCGTCCAACCTGACTCTGTGGTCTGGTTCGAAAGCGATTAACGAAGACACCGCCGGTAACTATATCCATTACGGCGTGCGTGAATTCGGCATGACCGCGATCGCCAACGGGATCGCTCTGCACGGTGGTTTCCTGCCGTACACCTCCACCTTCCTGATGTTCGTGGAATATGCCCGTAACGCGGTGCGTATGGCGGCGCTGATGAAACAGCGTCAGGTGATGGTCTACACCCACGACTCCATCGGTCTGGGCGAAGATGGCCCGACGCACCAGCCGGTAGAGCAGGTGGCGTCCCTGCGCGTGACCCCGAACATGTCCACATGGCGTCCGTGTGACCAGGTGGAATCGGCGGTGGCGTGGAAATATGGCGTTGAGCGTCACGACGGCCCGACCGCGCTGATCCTCTCCCGTCAGAACCTGGCGCAGCAGGATCGTACTCCTGAGCAGCTGGCGAACATCGCTCGCGGTGGCTACGTGCTGAAAGAGTGCGCCGGTCAGCCGGAGCTGATCTTCATTGCCACCGGCTCTGAAGTGGAGCTGGCGGTTGCCGCGTGGGACAAACTGACTGCCGAAGGGGTGAAGGCGCGCGTGGTCTCCATGCCGTCTACCGACGCGTTCGACAAGCAGGATGCGGCGTACCGTGAATCGGTGCTGCCGAAAGCGGTCTCTGCTCGCGTGGCCATTGAAGCCGGCATCGCCGACTACTGGTTCAAATACGTCGGCCTGAATGGCGCTATCGTTGGCATGACCACCTTCGGTGAGTCTGCGCCGGCAGAGCAGCTGTTCGAAGAGTTCGGCTTCACCGTCGACAACGTGGTCGCGAAAGCGAAAGCGCTGCTGTAGTCATAGCGTCGCAGAACGCGCGGGCTTTGGCTCCATGAAATGAAAAGGGGGTTACCTGACCAACCGGCAGGCAACCCCTTTGACCTCGTCGCCGGGCGGCGCGGTTATTGTTTACCCATCGCGTCTTTGCCCATTTTGTCTTTCGACATTGAATCTTTGGCCATACCATCTTTGCTCATGGCGTCCTTGCTCATACTATCCTTCGACATAGCGTCCTTTGACATCCCATCTTTCGACATACACTCTTTTTTCATGCTATCTTTCGTGCAGTTGTGAGACATCTTACCCATATTATCTTTGGCCATGTTATCTTTCGCCATATTATCGGCAGCGTAGACGCTGGATATACCGAAAAATAAAGCAGAGCACATCAGTAAGGTATTCATTTTTTTCATTTGGTAATTCCTTCATGTTGTATAAATAACGGATGATGACGGCCATAAATTAACTACCCGCGAACCAGTTATAACCCTGGTCTTCCCAGTAGCCGCCGGGGTAACGATTGGTCACTTCAATCGCCATAATATGCTTCGGGTTTTTATAGCCGAGCTTGGTTGGAATTCTTAACTTCATCGGAAAACCATATTTACGCGGCAATAGCTGGCCATCGTAGGTTAATGCAATAATCGTCTGGGGATGGAGCGCAGTGGCCATGTCAATACTGGTATAATAATTATCAGCACAGCGAAAACTGACGTAGCTGGCGCGCAGATCGGCACCGATCCTTTTGAGGAAGAGGGCAAAAGGAACCCCGCCCCATTTACCAATGGCGCTCCATCCTTCCACGCAAATATGCCGTGTGACCTGGCTGACCTGCGCCATTGTATGGAGTTCGGCCAGTGTCCAGGGGCGTTTGTCCGTTACTAATCGCGTAATTTCAAGGCGATAATCGCCGGCATCGATCGTAGGCGCCTGATCCTCGCTATAAAATGCATTAAACGGGAAAGGGCGAGCGATCCTACTTTCGGGATAAACCGGCGCAAGGTTATCAGGATTAAATAACCAGTGTTGAATACGATCGTTAAATCGGGAGATCTGGCTTAAGGTTTTTTCGACCTCGCTGTTATTGCTGATATCGCAACCGGTTAACAGCATCAGGCCGCCAAAGGTTAATCCCTGCCTGATAAAGCGGCGGCGGCCTTCCGATGAGAGCTGCTTGTTAATTTCCCGGCTCGCCTCCTGAACGACGATTGTCTTGTCGGCTGCGGAGAGTAAATTTTTATGATTGTTCACTGTATTTTCCTTATCGTCCGCGGAGTATCGCCAGTAACGTTTTCGGGACCAGCAGCACCATCAGCAGATGAATAACGACAAACCCCATCAGCGCGGACATCGCCAGGAAATGAATCACCCGTGCGGTGTCATATCCCCCGAGTAAAGTTCGTAGCAGCGGAAACTGCACAGACTTCCAGATAACCAGACCGGATAGCGCCAGAATAATGCTATCGAGCATGACGAAGAGATAGGCCAGTTTCTGGACGTAGTTATAATGGCCGGGATTGTCATGTGTCAGCCTGCCGCGTAATGCGGAAATAAAATCGTGAATGACCCCTCGTGGCGACAGCGGCCAGAATTGTTTTTTTAAGCGTCCGCTGACAACATTCATCAGCAGGTAAAATACACCGTTAAGAGCAAATAACCACATTGCTGAAAAATGCCATTGCAATGCGCCGGCCAGCCAACCGCCAAGAGTCAGTGCATCCGGAATATCAAAATTAAACAACGGTGATGCGTTATAAATACGCCAGCCGCTGGCCACCATAATTAATATCGAAAGCGCATTGACCCAGTGGCAAATTCTTAACCACAAAGGATGAACGATAGCGGGTTTCACCTGACCTGAGGGGCTGTTCATCATGATATTCCCGGTTATTGCGTTAATCACAGTGTGGCCTGAATCTGTTCGCCGATGTATCACGAAAAGTTAAATTAAATGTGATAACTCGCGATGCAAATGTCGTATAGACTTTCTCTGAAAGCGATCAATAAGGCGGCAGCGATGAAGCCCAAAAAAGTGTTAATTATTGAAGATGATGAAAATATCGCGGAGCTTCTGCAGCTACATTTATGCGAAGAGGGCTATGAAATCAGCCATGCTGCTGAAGGCGTCGGTGGGCTGGCGATGGTCAGGCAGGGCGGCTGGGACGCGCTGATCCTCGATCTGATGTTACCGGGCATCGACGGTCTGGAGATCTGCCGGCATGCCCGCACTATGGCAAGCTACATGCCGATAGTGATAATCAGCGCGCGCTCAAGTGAAGTCCATCGTGTCCTGGGGCTGGAGCTCGGGGCAGATGACTACCTCGCGAAACCCTTTTCAATGCTTGAACTGGTGGCGCGAGTGAAGGCGCTCTTCCGCCGTCAGGAGGCCATGACCCAGAATCTGATGCAGGACGCCGGCATGTTGCATATTGACCGGCTGGCCATCGACCCGCTTGCGCGCGAAGCGCGCCTGCGCGATCTCCCGCTTGACCTGACGCCGCGCGAGTTCGACCTGCTGTGGTTCTTTGCCAGGCATCCCGATAAGGTCTTTTCCCGCATCAGCTTGCTCAACCAGGTCTGGGGCTATCAGCATGAAGGGTATGAGCATACGGTCAACACGCACATTAATCGGCTGAGGATGAAAATAGAAGATAATCCGGCGGAGCCGGAGTTTATCCTGACGGTTTGGGGAAAAGGCTACAAATTTACGGCCCCGCACCCCGAGCCTGGCTGCTGAAACATTCCGCCGGCGCGAGTCGAATGCGGCGCGAGTACCACTCGTACTTTCTTCGCTGCGCGCCGCTGTCTCGCTCGCCGTTCACCGGCCTCTCTTCTGCCGATAGCGCGCGCTGTCGCGGCGGGTGAAAAGCCATCTCCCATCACATTCCCCGCCGCCAGACGAGAATTGTTGTGCGTGAACGCTAAATTTTGCACATCTGTTTTGGTTGGCTGCCCGGGTTGTTGCCAGATTTAGTGAGTGTTCGCGTGCACACCGGACCGCATCACTTACACAACATATCAGCCAGTCGCGGAGTATCAGTCATGCATCCACCGATGATGTATCAGGATTTAACGACCCGGGCGCTCATTGAACATGCCGCGCGATATCATAGCGATACGGGAATTGTCTCGGTCGGGACGTTGGGGGGAAGGGAGTACAGTACCTGGGGAGAGGTGGCGGATAACGCCCGGCATCTGGCCTCCGCCATGCATCTGCTGGATCTCCCGGCAGGCGCCCGTTGCGGCACGCTGGCGTGGAATAATCGCCGTCATCTGGAAATCTATTTTGGCATCAGTTCTGGGGGATGGGTGACGCATACCATCAATCCACGCCTGTCCGCGGAACATCTCGCCTTTATCATCAATGATGCCGCGGACGAGATTCTGTTTTTCGACTACACCTTTCTGCCGCTTATCTGCGCGCTGCGGCCCCAATTGCCAACGGTAAAGCATTTTGTTCTGCTGGCGCCGCGGAATGACGAAGCGCTCGCCGCGCTGGATGCGCTGCTGTTTTTTGATGAGCTGGTCGCTGAAGCGGATCCGGCGTATCGCTGGCCCGAGGTGAGCGAAGATTCTCCAGCCTCGCTGTGCTATACCTCCGGGACCACGGGGAAGCCGAAAGGGGTGCTGAATACCCACCGCTCGCTGGTACTGCATACGCTGAGCGGCAATCAGCCGGATGCGGCCGGTATATCGGCACAGGACACGCTGCTGCCGGTGGTGCCGATGTTCCACGTCAATGCCTGGGGCACGCCTTTTATTGCCGCGATGGCGGGCGCTCGCCTGGTTCTGCCGGGGCCGAATCTGGACGGCGACAGCCTGCTGCGGCTGCTGAGCGAAGAGCAGGTCAGCGTCGCCTTCGGCGTTCCGGTCATCTGGGCCGGTTTGCTTGCCGCGCTGCGTAAATCGGATATTCGCCTGCCGCATTTTAAACGATCTTTTGTCGGCGGGTCGGCGCTGCCGCCGTCGATGATTGAAGTCTTCCGCCGCGATTATGATATTGCGCTGATTCATGCCTGGGGGATGACCGAGACTTCGCCCATCGGCACCATCAACACGCCGCTGAGCAAACATAAGGCCCTGACCCAGGAGACACAGGAAAAACGGGGGCACGGTCAGGGACGCGTCATTTTTGGCATCGATCTGCGGGTGGTGGATGCGCAGGGCCAGACGCTGGCCAACGATGGCGAAAGTCAGGGCTATCTGCAGGTGCGCGGCCATTGGGTGGCGGCAAATTACTATGGTCGTCCCGATACGGCGTTGACCGATGACGGCTGGTTCGATACCGGCGATATTGGCACTCTTGATGAGAATGGCTACCTGGTGATTCACGATCGGGCGAAAGATATCATTAAGTCCGGCGGAGAGTGGATCTCGACGGTGGAGCTGGAGAATATTGCCCTTGCCCATCCGGCGATTCGCAGCGCGGCGGCGATTGCGGCGCAGCATCCGCGCTGGGATGAGCGTCCGGTGCTGCTGTGCGTCAGGGCAGAAGGGGGCGAAATTGAAGAGCCGGAGCTGCTGGCCTGGTACCAGGCACGGGTGCCGAAATGGCAGCTGCCGGACCGGATTCTGTTCATCGATGCGCTCCCCGTCAGCGCCACCGGTAAAGTCCTGAAAAACCGACTGCGCGCCGAGTTCGGTCAGATTCTGATGGCGGATGGGCGCGAGGCGGGCTAAATCGGTTTTTGGCCGCCCTAAGGTTTATGCCCCGTGAGCCAGGGGCATAAGCATTTTGCTTTCTCTGTAAGCGGCGAACAGTAAAAAAATGATGATATAAAGACAACAGATCAACGCCATCGCGCTGATGTAAGCCGGCAGGTGGGTGACGTAAATCAGGCTGCACGAGAGAATGACCAGAACGATGCCGGTATACATAGGGTGGGGAAGCCATCTAAAAATGCCGGTTCTGATAGCCGATACGCCGGGCAGATAGTAACCCGCCCAGGTATGGCACCGGCCTAAATCAAGTTTGCCTTTTATCATCAGGATATTACCGATCACGGCAATCGCCAGACATCCCCATTCAATCAGGCTAATGGTTGCCACCAGAGACAGGCTATAGCCAAAAATAAGGATCGGAACCAGCCACATGAACCTTAAGAGTTTGATCGCGGCGACAGGAAACAGAGGAGAGGCCTCGGCCGGCTGCTTGTGCGGAATGATAAAGGCGGTAAATACGACCAGATTGAACAGTGCCAGAAACAGCCATACCGTCGCCATCATGATTAACCTCGAGCCGGACATTCAGCGGTGTCATGAGGAAAAGTGTAGCTGAGCCACGCAGAGAGAGGACAAAAAAACGGCGGAGCCGGGGCTCCGCCTGACGGGATTAACGGCCCGCTTTTAGCTTCTGATAATACTCTTCATACAGGGTGCTGGCGCTGCCGACATCGTTTTGCCATTCGCCTTTGGCGATGGTGTCGGCATCCGGGTAGAGCGACTTATCATTGGCGACTTCCGGGCTGAGCATTTTACGCGCGGCGAGGTTTGGCGTCGGGTAGCCGATGGTTTCCGCCACCTGTTTTGCCACTTCCGGGCGCAGCAGGAAGTTAAT
Organism: Klebsiella sp. X13; assembly: GCF_003323835.1. Classification (NCBI taxonomy): domain Bacteria; kingdom Pseudomonadati; phylum Pseudomonadota; class Gammaproteobacteria; order Enterobacterales; family Enterobacteriaceae; genus Klebsiella; species Klebsiella sp. X13. The sequence continues at coordinate 3,281,683 of NZ_CP030874.1, read as the reverse complement.
CAGCTTGAGCGCGCCGTCGACGTTTTTCGCATTCGTCGGAATCGCCAGGCTATCCATCCAGAAGATCCCGCCTTCTTTCGGCCAGACGACCTCGAGCGGCGTGCCTGACTGGCGGGCAACCCATGCCGAACCGTTCCACACCATGCCGAGATTCACTTCGCCTTCCATATAGGGGTTGGCCGGGTTATCGGAGTTAAACGCCGCCACGTTAGGCATCAGTTTTTTCAGCTCGTTGTAGGCGGCTTCAATCTCTTTCGGGTCGGTAGTATTGCCGGAATAGCCCAGCTTACGTAAGGCAACCTGGAACACTTCCCGCGCATCGTCGGTCAGCAGCAGGCTGCTCTTATACTCTGGTTTCCACAGGTCGGCCCAGCTGGTGACGGTTTTCGGGTCGATAGCATCGCTATTGACGCCAATGGCCGTAGCGCCCCAGATGTAGGGAATGGAATAATCGTTGCCCGGATCGAACGGTTTATTCAGCATCTGCGGATCGAGGTTATTGAAGTGAGTCAGCTTGCTCTTATCGATCTTCTGCAACATGCCTTCTTTACGCATCTTGTCGACGAAATAGGTGGAAGGCACCACCAGATCGTACGCCCCGTCTTTATAGGTTTTGAGTTTGGCATACATGGTTTCATTCGACTCGTAAGTGGAATAGATAACCTTGATGCCGGTCTCTTTGGTGAACTGCTCCAGCAGACCCGGCGGCACATACTCGGTCCAGTTATAGAAATAGAGCGTTTTGCTGTCGTCCGCATGCGCGGCGCTGATACCCATTACCAGAGCGCCCGCTGCGAGCAGGTGGCGTGACCATTTTTTCATTTTAACGTCCCCTGAGTTTTATCACGTGCAATCAATTGGCTGGCGATGACCATCACCAGCGACAGAACTAACAGAATCGTCGCCAGGGCGTTCACTTCCGGCGATACGCCCACTTTGACCATCGAGTAGATCTTCAGTGGCAGGATCTCGTAACCCGGGCCGGTTACGAATGACGATACCACCACATCATCCATCGATAGCGTAAAGCTCAACAGCCATCCGGCGGCCACGGCAGGCAGCGCCAGCGGCAGAAGAATTTTACGCAGAATGGTCAACTCGCTGGCGCCCAGATCTTTCGCCGCCTCCAGCATCCGCACATCAAAACCTTTGAGACGCGAATAGACCGTCACCACCACGAAAGGCAGGCAGAAGGTGATGTGCGAAAACAGCAGCGACCAGAACCCGAGCTGGATGCCGATCAGCATAAACAGCACCAGCAGGGAGATGGCCATGACGATATCCGGCGACATCATCACCACGAACAGCATCCCGCTGACGAACGGTTTACCACGAAAACGATAGCGATACAGCGCGACGGCGGTCAGCGAGCCGATCAGCGTCGCAAAGGTGGCCGATAGCACCGCCATGGTCAGCGAGTGCTGCGCTGCCTGCAGCAGGCTATCGTTGTTCATCAACAGGCTATACCACCGGGTGGTGAAGCCCTGCCAGTTAATACCAAAGCGCGAACTGTTAAACGAGTTGACGATCAGAATAATGATCGGAATATAAAGGTAAGCATAAATGGCGGTCATAAAGCCGCCGCGCAGCAGTCGACCGATCATTCGAGCTCCACCTTCTTATTCAACAGACGCGCCGCGCGCCAGTAAATTAACAGCATCAGGCCCATAACCAGCGTCAGAGTAATGCTGGTTGCGGCGCCAAACGGCCAGTCGCGGATATTCAGGAACTGACTCTTGATAACGTTACCGATCAACAGGTTTTTAGCGCCGCCCATCAGATCCGAGACGTAGAACAGCCCCATCGCCGGCAGCATCACCAGCAGGCAGCCGGCAATAATGCCCGGCATCGTCAGTGGAATAATGATGCGGATAAAGGTTTGCAGCTTGCTGGCGCCCAGATCCCTTGCCGCTTCCAGCAGAGGACGATCCAGCTTCTCAATACTGGAGTAGAGCGGCATCACCATAAACGGCAGCAGAATATAGACCAGTCCGATGATGACCGCGGACGGGGTGTACATGATGCGCAGCGGCGTATCAATCACCCCCAGCCACAGCAGAAACTCGTTGAGATACCCTTTGGTGCTGAGGAATATTTTCAGCCCGTAGATACGGATCAATGAGTTGGTCCAGAACGGCACGATCAGCAGAAACAGCAGCAGCGGACGCACTTTTTCCGGCAGCCTGGCCAGAAACCAGGCGAAAGGATAGCCGAGCGCCAGGCAGGCCAGGGTCGCCAGCAGCGCCATATTGAGCGAGTGCAGCAGCACGTCGTAATAGAGCGGATCCAGCAGGCGCGTGTAGTTATCCAGCGTGAAGACCAGCTTGACGAAACTGGCGTCGTCGCGGGTCAAAAAACTGGTACCGATGATCATCAGGTTGGGCAGGAACACAAACAGCACAAGCCAACCCACGATAGTGGCGATCACCACATTCTGGAATTTACTTGTGTTCTTCATCTGCCAGCACAACCTCCCAGCTTTCTACCCAGTTAATGGCCATTTTCTGGTCAAGCGGGTGGTCAAAGTCCGGATCGTCTTCGTTAAAGAATTCACTGACCATCACCATTTTGCCATTTTCCAGTTCGACAACCGACTCCAGCGTCATGCCTTTGTAGTTGCGCTCGCGGATGTAGCCGATCAGTCCGTCGGCATCGCTGCCGTCGTGGACTTCATCGACGCGCAGATCTTCCGGGCGCAGCAGAACGTTCAGCCGCTGGCCCCGCTTGACGGGGAAGTTGACGTAGATATTGCATTCACGGCCTTCAACACTGGCGCGGACGCGCTGCTCGTCAAGGCGTTCAATGACCGTTGCATTAAACAGATTAATCTCGCCGATAAAACTGGCGACGAACAGGTTTTTCGGCTCTTCGTAGATTTCACGCGGCGTGCCGTCCTGCTCGATTTTCCCATCGCGCATGACCACGATGCGGTCGGACATGGTCAGGGCCTCTTCCTGATCGTGGGTGACGAAGACGAAGGTGATGCCAAGCTTACGCTGCAGCGCCTTCAGCTCGTTTTGCATCTGTTTACGCAGCTTGTAATCCAGCGCCGACAGGGACTCATCCAGCAGCAGCAGGCGCGGTTTGTTGACCACTGCCCGGGCGATAGCCACCCGCTGCTGCTGGCCGCCGGAGAGCTGATGCGGTTTGCGTTGGGCAAACTCCTCCAGCTGGACCATGCGTAGCGCATCGAGGACGCGAGGCGTGATTTCCGCCGCCGGCGTTTTCTGCATCCGCAGACCGAAGGCGACGTTTTCGAATACGCTCATATGGGGAAACAGAGCGTAGCTTTGAAAGACGGTATTGACGTGGCGGTTTTCCGCCGGAACATGAGTGATGTCCTGATCTTCGAGATGAATTCGCCCGCTGTCGACGTTTTCAAGCCCGGCAATAAGACGAAGAACGGTGGTTTTACCGCAGCCAGAGGGGCCAAGCAGGGTGAGAAACTCACCGTTGTTGATGGTCAGATTCAGATCTGAGATAACCGTTTTTCCATCAAAGCTTTTGCGAATTCCCGCCAGTTGCACCAGCGGCGAAAGCGAACGCGGTTGTATATTCAATTTTTAACTCTGTCCCATGTAGACGCAGCGGACGATTGACCGTTGCGGGGTTTGTGGTTAACCACCTTTGCGGTTGCGCATAATAAACGAGGGCAAGCATTCTACGGCAATCGCTTGCGATCGCCAATGCCTGTCTCATATGGATGCACGACCTTTACAACAATACGTCGGTTCATGTATTAAATTTTTATTTGCCGGGCTAAAAATGACCTGACGCAATATTTGTCTTTTCGGGCTTATGAATAATGTTGTCACAAAAGATGAGGGTGGCTACATGGATAAATTGCTTGAGCGTTTTTTACAGTACGTTTCTCTGGACACACAGTCGAAGCCTGGCGTGCGTCAGGTTCCAAGCACGGAAGGTCAGTGGAAGCTGTTACGCCTGCTGCAGGCGCAGCTGGAAGAGATGGGACTGGTTAATGTAACGCTAAGTGAGAAAGGGACGGTGATGGGAACCCTTCCGGCCAACGTTGCCGGCGCTATTCCGCCCATTGGCTTTATTTCCCACGTCGACACGGCGCCGGACTTCAGCGGCAAAAACGTAAACCCGCAAATCGTTGAAAACTACCGTGGCGGTGATATCGCTCTCGGGATTGGCGATGAAGTGCTCTCCCCGGTGATGTTCCCGGTCCTGCACCAGCTGCTCGGGCAAACGCTGATCACCACCGATGGCAAAACGCTGCTTGGCGCCGATGACAAGGCCGGTATTGCCGAGATAATGACCGCGCTGGCGACGCTGAAGGCGAAAAACATTCCTCACGGCGATATTCGCGTGGCCTTCACGCCGGACGAAGAGGTCGGGAAAGGGGCGAAGCATTTTGACGTCGCCGCGTTTGACGCCCGCTGGGCCTATACCGTTGACGGCGGTGGCGTGGGCGAGCTGGAGTTTGAAAACTTCAACGCCGCGTCGGTGACCATTAAGATCGTGGGCAATAATGTCCATCCGGGCACCGCAAAAGGGGTGATGGTGAATGCGCTGTCGCTGGCGGCACGGATTCATGCGGAAATCCCTGCCGACGAGGTGCCGGAAACCACCGAAGGCTACGAAGGTTTTTACCATCTGGCGAGCATGAAAGGCAGCGTTGACCGGGCCGAAATGCACTACATCATTCGCGACTTTGACCGTAAGCAGTTCGAGGCCCGCAAGCGCAAAATGATGGAAATAGCCAAAAAGGTCGGTAAGGGGCTGCATCCGGATTGCTATATTGAGCTGGTGATTGAAGACAGCTATTACAATATGCATGAAAAAGTGATGTCGCACCCGCACGTCGTCGAGATTGCCCGCCAGGCGATGGTGGATTGCGATATTGAACCGCAAATGAAGCCAATTCGCGGCGGTACCGACGGTGCGCAGCTCTCCTTTATGGGACTCCCCTGTCCGAACCTGTTTACCGGCGGCTATAACTATCACGGCAAGCATGAATTCGTCACGCTGGAGGGGATGGAGAAGGCGGTTCAGGTGATTGTGCGCATCGCGGAGCTGACGGCAAAACGCGGCGTCTGATCGCGGAGAGCCGCCGGATAGCGCGGCGCTTATCCGGGCTATACGTCCGGTAAGGCGCGAGCCGCCACCGGGCAATATATGCGGTGCGATACACAATCCCGGCGTCCGGTCCGTAGGCCCGGTAAGGCGCGAGCCGCCACCGGGCAATACATGCGGTGCGATACACAATCCCGGCGTCCGGCCCGTAGGCCCGGTAAGGCGTGAGCCGCCACCGGGCAATACATGCGGTTCGATACACAATCCCGGTGCCCGGTCCGTAGGCCCGGTAAGGCGCGAGCCGCCACCGGGCATCGCGCGGTTTAGTCCTCGAAGAACCAGTAGCCGCAGTTGACCAGCGCAGCCAGCATCGCGAGGAACGACGGGTCTTCCAGCGCATCGCCAAAATGTTCCGCGTTAAGCGACAGATGCGTTGCCAGCGCGTCCAGCGCCGGACGGTGCGGCGAATTAATTTTCTCGCCGTTGACGAACACCTCGCCATCGATACGCAGCACGCGTAGCCCGCCCAGCCGCACCAGGCGATCGCCCTGTTGCAGCGCGTCGTAAATCTCATCAGGCTGATACGGCGGCTCGGCAGGAGCCACGTCCAGCTCGTGGCGGGACTGGGTGATAAACTCGCCAAACCACTGCTTAAAATGCTCTGGCTGGTTAATCAACTCCAGCATCATATCGCGCAGGCGGTCGAGTTCAGCCGGCAGAATATCCGCCGGGTGATCGCGGGAAGGCACATCCGGATCGGCATAGCGCTGGCTGCCCAGTTCACGCTGCAGAATATAGTCGGCAAAGCCGCTGAACAGCTCGCGGGCATTTGGCGCGCGATAGCCCACCGAATAGTTGAGCGAGTTTTCCAGGGAATAACCCTCATGCGGGAATCCCGGCGGAATATAGAGAATATCGCCCGGTTCCATCTCTTCATCAATGATGGCGTCGAACGGATCCACCTGCAGCAGGTCCGGATGTGGACAGTGCTGCTTCATCGGGACTTTATCGCCCACGCGCCAGCGACGCCGGCCGGTTCCCTGGATGATAAACACGTCGTACTGATCGAGATGGGGACCTACGCCGCCGCCGGGCACGGAGAAAGAGATCATCAGATCATCAATACGCCAGTCGGGGAGCGCGCGGAAGGGCTGCATCAGCGCGGCCGTCGGCTCGTGCCAGTTATTCACCGCCTGCACCAGCAGCGACCAGTTGTTTTCGCTCAGGTGATCGTAGCTTTCGAAAGGGCCATGGCTGACCTGCCATTTCCCGTCCTGGTGGCTGACCAGGCGGCTATCGACTTCGCTTTCCATCGCCAGCCCGGCCAGTTCATCCGGGCTAATGGGATCGACGAAATTAGCGAAGCCGCGCTTGAGGACTACCGGGCGTTTTTGCCAGTAGCGTTCGATAAAGTCAGGCCAGTTGAGCGTTAATTGATAATCCATTTTATTTATTCCACAGCAGGTGTCTGTCTGGGATTATACACGCCATGCTTCAAACTGCCTCTTTGTTGACGGCGATTGTGCTTCGCAGTCACAGAGTTTGCCCAGGCGCGGGAAGCGGGGCGGTTCAGCTTTCCGTATCGTCGGGCAGCTGGCGGCCGAAAACGACCTCCATGCAGGCTCCGCCGAGCAGACTTTCGCCGGTGAGAATGTCGCCATCGTATTGCTCAACGATCTCCCGGGCGACGGAAAGTCCTACGCCCTGACCTGGTCGCAGCGTATCGGCTCGTTGCCCGCGATCGAATACGGCAGTCCGCTGGTTCAGCGGGATACCGGGGCCATCATCTTCCACCAGAATATGCAGGTGGTTGTCGTTGGTCTGACGCACGGAAACTTCGACAAATTCCAGGCAGTATTTGCAGGCGTTATCCAGCACGTTGCCCATCACTTCCATAAAATCATTCTGTTCGCCGACAAAGCTGATCTCCGGAGAGATATCGAGACTGATATTGACCCCTTTGCGCTGGTAAACCTTGTTCAGCGCCGAGGTCAACTTGTCGAGCAGCGGCGCAATGGGGTGCAGTTCGCGGCTGAGCAAGGTACCGCCGCTGCGCATACTGGCGCGATGCAGGTAGTAGCCAATTTGCTGTGAGATGCGGCTGATCTGCTCCAGCATGATCGGTTCTGCTTCATTGAGGTCAATCTTCTCGCCGCGTAAAGAACGCAGGGTGCTTTGCAGCACGGCCAGCGGCGTTTTCAGACTATGGGTCAGATCGGTCAGCGTGGTGCGATATTTGTCGTAGCGCTCGCGCTCGCTTGTCAGTAGCCGGTTAAGGTTGCTGACCAGTCGGGTCAGTTCGCGGGTGGTATTCGGATTGAGCATTTCGCGGTGATGCTCTTCCAGCTCGCGGACCTCTTTTGCCAGCGACTCGATGGGGCGCAGGCTCCACCAGGCCGCCACCCAAAGCAGCGGGATCACCAGCAGCAGGTTGGCAACCAGCACATAGATAAACCAGCTCCAGACCATATAAGAGCGTTTCAGTTCGACAGGAATGGTGTCGATCACCACGATGCTCAGCTGCGGCAGCTTATCGGTTGCCGGGTAGATATTGATCGCCACCGAGTGGGTCATTTCGGAACCATCATCCTGCTGGCGAAGAGCGTCCAGCTCCTCCTGGAACTGATGATTGTTGCGCAGCAGCATGCTACTGCTGTCAACGTCGGACTCGATTTCGTGGAAGCCGTTTCTTTTCAGCCATTCAGGTTGAATGCGTTTTGCCAGCCAGCCGACATCGCGCTGCATCCACAGCAGTTTGCCTTTGGCATCGTATATCAACGTCACCGTCGGGCTCTGCATGTTGAGGTTTTCGGGGATATCCACGTCGATATGGTTGTTTTCCCACTTTGCCAGCATATAGAACAGGTTACTTTCGCCGCGCAGCAGGCGGAAGGTAGTTTTATCAAAGCTGACGCTGTAGCCCACCAGCGCAACCATGCCGTAGGCCAGCGAAAGCACCAGCACCACTGCCGCCGTCGCCAGCAGAAAACGAACGCGTAAAGAAAGCGGCAAAATATGCCGGAGCGGGCTTTTCATTCGCGTAGTTCAAATAAATAGCCCTGGCCGCGCACGGTCGTAATGACGTCATGCGGATGCTGAGTCTGAATTTTTTTCCGCAGCCGCCCCATCAGTACGTCGATGGTGTGACTTTCGCGCAGTTCAGCATCGGGGTAGAGCTGGAGCATTAATGAATCTTTGCTGACGACTTTGCCACGGTTACGGATCAGCGTTTCCATAATGGTGTATTCAAATGCGGTCAGCTTGATGGGCTGTTCGTTAATCGATAGCTCGCGGCGTGACAGGTCAACCTGGAAAGGCGGCAGAGAAATAACCTGTGACGCCAGGCCGCTGTTGCGACGCAGTAGCGCCTGCATGCGCGCCGCGACCTCTTCAATATGGAACGGTTTGGTGACGTAGTCGTCCGCCCCGGCGCTCAGCACCTCGACTTTATCCTGCCAGCCTTCACGGGCGGTCAACACCAGTACCGGAACCGACACGTCATGACTGCGCCAGCGGCGAATCAGTGAAAGACCGTCTTCATCGGGCAGACCCAGATCGACAATGGCGATATCCGGCACGTGCTCACCCAGATAGTAATCGGCTTCCTTTGCATCTTCTGCTGCGTCCACCTGATGGCCTAATTCCTGGAGCTGAACTTTCAGGTGATGGCGCAGTAAAGCGTTATCCTCAACGACGAGTACGCGCATGCCTTTTCTCCCGTTTATTTTGGTTTCGAATAGTGTAGCGCTGAATAGATATACTGAATTTAAACGGCTGTAAATGAAAGGCTTGCGATGTAACTTCGCCAGCCGTCCTGTTTTCTGGCCTGCCACGCCGGTAGAGAGAGGGCGGTAGCGCCAGCGCCCGATATACATCCGGCAAGAGAAGGGGCATATCGTGGGCATATATTGGCAAGTTTATCCTCCTGTTGCCAGCCCGACGAACATTGTGTGGATAAAATGGTGGGGCTGCCCGGGAAGAGTATCCCGGCGCAGAGCGTTCAGGGATGAGACTGAGTGGGTTGGAACCGGCTTCCTGATGCTAACAACATGTTTAATCTTAGTTTTCTTTTCTTCAGCTTTGGCTGAAAATCCCGCCAGAAACGGCCGACAAAGAGCAACTACAAAAAATCCGCATCGTATCAGCGATGACGACGGAGCTCTCAGCAGCGCGCAGGTGAAGGAGAGGGGGAAACTCAGGCTGGGTTAAGAGACGATGAAATGGAAAGCGGCGCGACGATGGAGGATGTGACGAAAAAAGCAAACTCAGGCGGGTGACGGGGGGATTTATCGCCCTGACGACGTCATGACAAATTGATGGCCGGAATAATTCCCGGCCATCTGTTTCTCTGCATTCACTCACTCTTCGCCGATTCCCGCAGGAAGGCGAGACCAGGCGATTACTTCAGTTCGTCAACCATAGTCGTCGCGCGACCGATGTAGTTAGCCGGCGTCATGGCTTTCAGGCGAACCTTCTCGTCTTCCGGCAGCGGCAGGCTGTCGATGAACTGTTGCATCCCTTCCGCGTCCACGCGCTTACCGCGGGTCAGCTCTTTCAGCTTCTCGTATGGTTTTTCGATGCCGTAGCGGCGCATCACGGTCTGGATCGGCTCAGCCAGCACTTCCCAGTTATGATCCAGCTCGTCCAGCAGGCGATCGCCGTTCAGCTCCAGTTTGCTGACGCCTTTAAGGGTCGACTGGTAAGCAATCAGCGCATAGCCGATACCCACACCGAGGTTACGCAGTACGGTTGAATCGGTCAGGTCGCGCTGCCAGCGGGAAACCGGCAGTTTGCTCGCCAGATGCTGCATCATGGCGTTAGCCAGGCCGAGGTTACCTTCGGAGTTTTCGAAATCGATCGGATTCACTTTATGCGGCATGGTGGATGAACCGATTTCACCGGCGATCGTCTTCTGCTTGAAGTGGTTCAGCGCGATGTAGCCCCACACGTCGCGATCGAAGTCGATCAGGATGGTGTTGAAGCGGGCGATGCAGTCGAAGAGCTCGGCAATATAGTCATGCGGCTCAATCTGCGTGGTGTACGGGTTCCACTGAATGCCCAGCGAGGTAACAAACTCTTCGCTAAACTGGTGCCAGTCCACTTCCGGATACGCCGCGATGTGGGCGTTATAGTTACCCACCGCGCCATTGATTTTGCCCAGAATTTCTACCTGGTTCAGCTGACGATACTGACGCTCCATACGGTAAGCGACGTTAGCCATCTCTTTACCCATTGTGGACGGCGTGGCCGGCTGACCGTGAGTACGGGACAGCAGCGGTACATCGCGATACTGAACCGCCAGGTCTTTCACCGCGTCGATAAGCTTGCGCCAGTACGGCAGAACCACCTCATCGCGCGCGGTTTTCAGCATCAGCGCGTGGGAGAGGTTGTTAATGTCTTCGGAGGTGCAGGCGAAGTGGATGAATTCGGATACCGCATGCAGTTCAGCGATATCGGCCACTTTTTCCTTGAGGAAATACTCTACCGCTTTCACATCGTGGTTGGTGGTACGTTCGATGGTTTTGATGCGCTGCGCATCTTCAACGCTGAAGTCGGCAACGATTTTATCAAGGAAACCGTTTGCGTCGGCAGCAAAAGCAGGAACTTCCTTGATCGCTGCGTGCGCGGCTAACTTCTGCAGCCAACGTACTTCAACTTGTACACGGAATTTCAGCAAACCGAATTCGCTGAAGATACCGCGCAGCGCGCTGACTTTATCGCCGTAGCGTCCATCGACAGGGGAAACGGCGGTCAGTGAGGATAATTCCATAGATCACAACTCCGGGGTTAAATGAGCAAGAATTTGTTTTGCCTGGTTAACCAGACGATTACGAGAAAACATGAGCTGCATGCGCCCGCCGCCCACCTGATGCCAGAGCACGGCGGCACGAATGCCTGCCAGCAGGGAGGCGCGGACCTTGGCCTGAACCTGCGGGCTTTGCAACACGGCCGGTGAGCCGGTCACCTGAATACGCGGACCAAGTGGACTGATGACGTCAACATAGATGCCCGCCATGGCGCTGAGCAGCGTTTCAGACTGCAGGTCGAAATGTTCCAGCTGACGGCGCAGACCGGCGATGCGGTTGCCAAGGGTATCCATCGCCCCTTTGCTGCCGTCAAGCTTACGCTCGAGCACCATCAGGCTTAACGTGTAGCGGGTCAGCTCGGCATTGAGGCCCTGGCGACTGCCGCTGTTGAGCACGCCAAGCAGCGTTTCCAGCCCGAGGCGAAGATTGGCTTCACTACCACCGAACACCGCCAGCGTTGAATCCGGGTTGAGATCGATGATGCTGTTCAGCGAAACGTGCAGGGCATCGCTGTCGCAATGGCCCTGGTGCGCCAGCTGCTGAACCAGACGGGCGGCCTGGCAGATGCCCGCCAGCGCCAACGTGATGTCATAATAATTCTTCGCCACACCTACTCCTTGTAAACCGTCGGGGAGAGTTTTGTCTCACCGGCGGTAAAAACTGTCTGTCAGGACTGCAGCGGCAGACGCTGCTCGATCACGCCGCCGCCGAGGCACACTTCGCCAAGATAGAAGACCGCCGACTGGCCCGGCGTCACCGCCGCAACCGGTTCGTCAAACAGCACTTCGATGCGCTCGTTATCCAGCGCGTTCACGGTGCACGGGATATCGGTCTGGCGATAGCGGGTCTTCACCGTGCAGCGCAGAGTGCCGGTAACCGGTTCGCGATCGACCCAGTGCAGCTGTTGGGCAATCAGGCCCCTGGACATCAGACGCGGGTGGTCGTGGCCTTGAGCTACGACCAGAATATTGTTTTCGACGTCTTTATCAACCACGTACCACGGGTCTTCGCTGCCTTCTTTGGTGCCGCCGATGCCGAGGCCTTTACGCTGGCCAAGGGTATGGTACATCAGACCCTGATGCTCACCGATTTCGTCGCCGTCAACGGTGACGATTTTGCCCGGCTGAGCAGGAAGGTAGCGCCCGAGGAACTCGCGGAATTTACGTTCACCGATAAAGCAGATCCCGGTAGAGTCTTTTTTCTTCGCGGTGATCAGGTCGAGATCTTCCGCGATCTTGCGCACCTGCGGCTTTTCCAGCTCGCCAACCGGGAACAGGCTCTGGGCAATCTGCTCATGGCTGAGGGTGTACAGGAAGTAGCTCTGATCTTTGTTGCCGTCCAGGCCGCGCAGCAGCTGGCTTTTACCGTTGACATCGGCACGGCGCACGTAGTGACCGGTCGCAATATAGTCGGCGCCCAGATCTTCTGCGGCGAACTCCAGGAAGGCTTTAAATTTGATTTCTTTGTTGCACAGAATGTCCGGGTTCGGCGTGCGCCCGGCTTTGTATTCGGCCAGGAACAGTTCAAACACGTTGTCCCAGTACTCTGCGGCAAAGTTAACGGTATGAAGCTCAATCCCGAGCTTATCGCAGACGGCTTGCGCGTCGGCGAGGTCGGCAGCGGCGGTGCAGTATTCCTCACCATCGTCTTCCTCCCAGTTCTTCATGAACAGGCCTTCTACCTTATAACCTTGCTGAAGCAGCAACCAGGCAGAAACAGAGGAGTCGACGCCGCCGGACATGCCGACGATCACTTTTTTTTGGCTTTCTGACATTGGAATATTCACCACATTGAACTTCAAGGCGGCATATTCTAGCACGCACGAGCGGCTCAGGCACCCCCCAGGAGCGGCCAGTTAAACGCACCAATTAATGACAGCGGATAGCGCGGGTCCTGTTGATAGCTGCGGATGCTTTCGGCAACCAGCTGAGAGCGCAGATTTGATGCCGTCAGGATCTCTTGCGCACTCAGCCACAGGCAGCGGTCGATATCGCTGTCATGCGGCTGTGTGGCGCACGTATCGTTAAGTTCGATGGCGAACAGGAAGCGTAAAAACGGCGTATTGTCCGGCGCAATCCACTGATGCATGCGGATAAAATGCTGTGGCATGGCGCGAATGCCGGTCTCTTCCCACAGCTCTCGTTCGGCGGCCTGCACCAGCGTTTCATCTGCTTCGAGGTGTCCTGCCGGCTGATTCCACAGCGCTTTGCCGTTGATGGTTTCCTCAACGATCAGAAATTTGTCTTTCGCGTGTACGACGCAGGCGACGGTGACGTGCGGTTTAAACATACTTCCCGTTCCTTGTGTGATTAGCCGACCTGGCGCCACTCGCCGTTGGCCAGTCCGTCGAGAGTATAGCCGCCCATGGCGTAACGAATAAGCCGCAGCGTGGGGTAACCTACGTGAGCGGTCATGCGTCGCACCTGGCGGTTGCGTCCTTCATAAAGGGTGATTTTCAGCCAGCTGGTGGGTATGGATTTGCGTTCGCGGATAGGCGGGTTGCGCGGCCACAGCCAGGCCGGTTCAGCGACCCGCTCAATACCTGCGGGCAGGGTAGGACCATCGTTGAGCGTGATGCCGGCGCGCAGCGCGGCCAGCGCATCTTCCGTTGGCAGGCCTTCAACCTGAACGTAGTAAATTTTACCGGTGCGCTTGCCGGGTTGAGTCAGCGTAGCCTGCAGCGCGCCATCGTTGGTCAGCACCAGCAAGCCTTCGCTATCGCGGTCAAGACGACCTGCGGCGTAGACCCCGGAGACGGAAATAAAATCTTTCAGCGTGCTGCGCCCGGCTTCGTCCGTAAACTGCGGCAACACATCGTAGGGTTTATTGAACAAGATCACGCGTTTTGGCGCGTGTTCTTTGCGTTGTCTGGCGACTTGTTGTGAGCTGAATCGCTCAACGCGATGTTTTCTAAATGAAGTTTTCTGCATGGTATTTTCAGGTCCTGACAATTGCCGCATTATAGCCTAATTACGAATGCCTTTCATGGACGCAAACATTCAGGTAGTATTGACATGCTCATCACAATTTTTTAACAAAAATATTGCTCAAACTGATTCGCGCTACTAGAAGGCGGCACGGACGCGAATCTCCGGTTAGCGGGATGACCCGGTGGCGGAGTGGGCGGATAAAGCCAACGCTCGGTTAGTGTGAAAAGGAAGAGCAGAACCAGAAGCGCTCGAAGGAGAGGTTAATGGAAAGCAAAGTAGTAGTTCCGGCGGAAGGTCAAAAAATCACCCTGCAAGATGGCAAACTGAATGTCCCTAACAACCCGATCATCCCGTTTATCGAGGGTGATGGTATCGGTGTTGACGTGACTCCGGCGATGCTGAAAGTGGTGGATGCCGCCGTTGAGAAAGCCTATAAAGGCGAGCGTAAAATTTCCTGGATGGAAATTTACACCGGCGAAAAATCGACCCAGGTGTATGGCCAGGACGTCTGGCTGCCTGCCGAAACTCTTGATCTGATTCGTGACTATCGTGTTGCTATCAAAGGCCCTCTGACGACGCCAGTTGGCGGCGGTATTCGTTCTCTGAACGTTGCGCTGCGCCAGGAGCTGGACCTCTACGTCTGCCTGCGCCCGGTTCGTTACTACCAGGGTACTCCGAGCCCGGTTAAACACCCTGAGCTGACCGACATGGTTATCTTCCGTGAAAACTCCGAAGACATCTATGCGGGCATCGAGTGGAAAGCGGACTCTGCTGAAGCAGAAAAAGTGATCAAATTCCTGCGCGATGAGATGGGCGTGAAGAAAATTCGCTTCCCGGAACATTGCGGTATCGGTATCAAGCCGTGCTCTGAAGAAGGCACCAAGCGCCTGGTTCGCGCGGCGATGGAATACGCTATCACCAACGATCGCGATTCGCTGACCCTGGTACACAAAGGCAACATCATGAAGTTCACCGAAGGCGCGTTTAAAGACTGGGGCTACCAGCTGATCCGCGAAGAGTTCGGTGGCGAGCTGATTGACGGCGGCCCGTGGCAGAAGGTTAAAAACCCGAATACCGGTAAAGAGATCATTATCAAAGACGTGATCGCCGATGCTTTCCTGCAGCAGATCCTGCTGCGTCCGGCGGAGTATGACGTCATTGCCTGTATGAACCTGAACGGCGACTACATCTCCGATGCTCTGGCAGCGCAGGTTGGCGGTATCGGTATCGCACCGGGCGCGAACATCGGTGACGAATGCGCGCTGTTCGAAGCGACCCACGGCACAGCACCGAAATATGCTG
This sequence comes from Klebsiella sp. X13, assembly GCF_003323835.1. Taxonomy (NCBI): domain Bacteria; kingdom Pseudomonadati; phylum Pseudomonadota; class Gammaproteobacteria; order Enterobacterales; family Enterobacteriaceae; genus Klebsiella; species Klebsiella sp. X13. The sequence continues at coordinate 3,266,604 of NZ_CP030874.1, read as the reverse complement.
GTCAGGATAAGGTGAACCCGGGTTCTATCATTCTGTCCGCTGAGATGATGCTGCGCCATATGCAGTGGTTCGAAGCCGCAGACCTGATCGTTAAAGGCACCGAAGGCGCTATCGCCGCTAAGACCGTGACCTATGACTTTGAACGTCTGATGGAAGGCGCTAAACTGCTGAAATGTAGCGAGTTTGGCGACGCGATCATCGCGAACATGTAATCCACTTGATGGGTTAAACAAAAACGGGAGCCTCGGAGCTCCCGTTTTTTTATTATTAGCTTTCGAATGATTATCAAAACAAGTTATCAAAATGAGGTCAATGTGAAGTGCATTCGGATTAAAAAACCAAGATGGATCTTTGTTGTATTGTTTATTCTTCTAATGCTTGCTCCATTTTTTATCAAGAGTATCAATTACATCGATTACTTTGAAGGGAATTTGTTACCGGAATTCACAGGGGTGATTTTAGAATTTATAATCATTCTTTATATTATTGATCATCTCCAAAAGAAAAACGAAAGACAGAATAAAGTAAAAGCAGAAAAACGGCTTCGTGAAATGTTTATTTTTTTCTTTAACACATTAAACAAACATGTCCCAGAAAGTTACAGAGTAGGAAAGTTTTATGGGAGTGAGCACGAAAAAAATAGTAAAGAATTAATGTCGTTGAAAGGTTATATTGAAACTCATGGGTTAGCTGAGAGAGCAATAAAAGATATTCGTATACACTGCAAAAATGATATAGATCTTTTCAATAGTTTTGTTCCCGTAGTCGCGACTTTGGAAGAAAACCATTTAAAGGCATGGATGAGAATTTCATATTATATGAATGCAATAATCACAGAGCGAGAAACAACACAGGATTCGGTACTTAAAATTATTGAAAAAATTCAATTATTTGATGACGAATCCTTTAGGAAAAAGCTCGTCGTTGACTAATTCGGACTGTGGTCCAATTTTTTCCTCTGTCATCATGGTATCGATCGGTTTGGTTCTGAGTTTTATGACCTAAAAGTATTCTTGTATCGATACCTTGTTCCTTGTAGAGTCTTTCAGATAATGGCCTTTGTTCATGAAACGTAGCCGGTGTACCTTCTCCCCAATCAATGTTGGTTTTATTCCGGGCTTTACTGAAATTCATTGTTATAGTGTTCGACTTTACCTGTGCCCCTCGTTCTGCCATTGAGGTGGCCCGGAAGAAGTGGATCAGGTATGGACTCACTGCATAGTCACGGCAACGCGCAACTACATCCCTCAAACTCCAGTCAATCGCGTTAAGTCTTAGGGATAGGGGGATCGCCAGCTTGCTTCCCGTCTTCTCCTGAACGACATGAAGATAGTCATCCCAAATATCGCTGTACTTCATATTCGAAATATCACCGAGGCGCTGACCAGTAACGAGCGCCAATAGTATTGCATTGCCCATATACTGATGGCGGACGTCAGCTATCGCGAAAATCTTTTGCCATTCATCGAGGTTTAAACGCTGTCTGGCGATTCGGCGGCGAGGCTGTTTAGTAGCAAGAGCTGGATTATATCCAGGCGTCACCTCACACATAATGTTGTGCTTCTTTGAACACATCAATTAACACTGAGCGTATGACCTGAGCCATTCTCGGCTGGCCCTCTGCAACATAGGACTACTGACCCTTGCAGCGGTCATTATAGTATCTGTCTGTTAGCTGTTGAGCCTTATGTCCCAGTAAATCCTTCATGCTTATGCCCTGCGCTTTATAAAGCCGTTCTAGGGCGGTCGACGTCGCTGGCGGATGGCTGGTGTGATTAGAATGATCAATCCGCCGCAGACTGATTCACTGAACATACCAGGGTGGCATGATCCCACCATGGGTTGCTGTTCACGCGGGTCGCAAGTACATCAAATTGCGCCTCCCTGAGCTCATTGATTAAGGCCGGGAGTGGTCTCAGCGTTCGCCAGGGCTGACCATTTTTGAGTAAATGATGCTTCGCGGCGTGATATGTCGCTCTGTCTTCAGGGTAACGAGGGGTTCCACACATGGAGCCGACGACAAATCGTCCTCCGGGTTTGAGTAATCTTCTCACCTCCGCAAAGCAGCGGGTGCGGGCATCATCAATCAGGCAATGCAAACAACTACCATCAATAATGAGCTCAAACGTGGCATCCTGACATTGATGGATATCACCGACATGACCGACAAGAAAGTGTGCTGAAAGACCGACGCGCTGAAAACGCTCTTCTGCCCATCTGATGGCGGTTTCTGATAAATCTATCCCCCACACAGCAAATCCCTGTTCGGCAAGATACTGGGCGGCCATGGCTCCGTTCCCACACCCCAATTCAAGTATCGGCGCGCCGGGATGAGGAAGGTAGTGATGTAAGTTGAGCCAGTGAAAGATCTGTTCCTGCTGTTTTTTGGCCCTGAGATAACCTTCCCCAGCCCAGGCGGTAGCGCCATTAGCCCGCAGTTGCCGATATGTTTGTTCATAGGGATTCATAGTGAAAATGCCTTTTTGTCAGCGGCCATAGTCGCCAGTTTATATGCCATAGGGCTATGGGATGAAGCGTTTGTGTGGCGAAAACAGCATGCGTGGCATGAAGTAACAGGGCTGTATCCGGCATAAAATCGAGATTGTTGGCGAGTGACACCAGACGCTGTCGTTATAAAACCCGTAGCGCAGGGCCGGTTTTGCACGAACCCTGAAGTCCCCTGATGAACGATGAGGCCTCTCTCTGATAAGTCACCTCACATCCGGCAAACCTGTGTTATTTTACGCTCGTAGCGTCCGCGTGTTCCTTGCGCAAAAAACGGGCCGGCACTCAAGAATGTCCAATATGTGACATCCGGCCGGAGTGAGCGGATTTAAGAACCGTCTTCAGCAGTACGCGACGCCGTTCGGCGTGCTTTCCTGATAGCCTGATCGTACTGCCAGGTGGATACCAGACATATCAGTAAGACCGGTAACATCATCAGGCCCAGCAGCTTCCAGCCCAGCAATGCCAGCATCACACCCGCCCCTGATGTGGCGATCGCGGAGAAAATAAAGCGGCTGGTTTCGGCCAGACCCTGCGCTTTTTTTCGCTCATGATCACGATAAGAGAGACTGAGCAGCGTAGAGCCCCCCACAAACATAAAGTTCCATCCGACCCCCACCAGAAGCAGACTTAAGCTGTATGCCAGCATCGTTTCCCCGGTCAGGTTAACCACGATAGCTGACATGTTGAGAGCGATCCCGCTATATAACAGTACGGTGAGCCCCACTTTTCGTATCAGGAGACCGGTAAACAGCGAAGGGACATACATTCCCAGCAGATGCAGCTGAATGACCAGGGCACCATCATTCATTGAATGGTGGTGCGTCACGGAGAGTGGGGCCGCCGTCATGAGAAACAGCATCACCAGGGAGCCAACAACCAGGTGAAACCAGGCGGTGCGATAATCCGGGCGTTTCATTAATTCCCGACTGGTCGGTGACCGTTCTGAAGGCGCAGCGGTGTCCGGAGTAGGGGAATATTTTTTCGCATGACCGAAGAACAGGGCCAGATTAAGTGCAGACAGAATACCCAGCGCGGCCACCACGAGATAAACGCCGGCAAAGCGAGGTAGCCCCGGGACATCCCGCGCAACAATCGTCAACAGCGGCCCCAGGATTGCCGCTACAACACCGCCAACCATGACCAGAGAGATAGACTGCCCCTTCACTTCCGGCGGGGAGTGATCGGCGGCAACCAGACGATAGTACTGGCTGAAAGCCTGATAGACGCCAACAAGAAAGCAGCCGGTGCAAAAAAGTAAAAAACTGCCCTTCAGCACAGCGAGAAAAGACAATAATCCACCGGCGGTACCGCATCCAGACCCCAACATAAACGCGAGTTTCTCGTTTCCCCGCCCGATCATGCCGGCAGCAAACAGACTCGAGAACGCGCCGGCAACAGTGATGAGCGCAAATGGCACGGTGGCCAGTTCATCCAACGGGGCCAGCTGATAGCCCACCAGAGTGGCAATTGTCAGGTCAACAGAGACCGCACAGGTAAAAAACAGATTACTGACCGCAAGGATAACGGGGATGCGGCCTGGTATGTATCGCATGATGCCCTCCTGGAGGGATGAACTGAACGGAAGTAAAGCGCAAGCACCCTCCGTTAAACGCTGCATTAACTGTTCCAGGCTGATGCCGGGAGGAACTTTTCCCCGCACATTGCGTTTATAAGCCGCAACGTCTTCCTGTGATGTCTCGATATGTTCACCGACAGACAATAAAACTCGCCGTAATCAAGCGGCAGCTCCTGAGCATAAATCGCATGGCGTGGACAGGGAAGAGCAAAGAGCAGCGGTCGCCGGCGGGCGTCTCTTTTAACGCGAAGGTTCCGGTGTGCATTTTTTGAGCTTCCATCCGTTATCCCTTCACTCAGTCCGCTATAGGTATTGCCTCTCCATTGCCTGAGCAATAAATAAAGCAATATGGATGCCATAAAAAATGCGGATTTGACCCGTTATTCATGGCGCTCCTGCACCGTCCGCAAGCAAAGTTATCATTCTCGGGGCAACGCGCTTAATGACACAACGTTATTATTAATTATGAAATAGATAAATTATTTACCGATCGGGATTTAAATTAAAAAAGTCATTGGCAGCTCGCGGCGGCCTTATCATAAAGTTCAGCCGTAATACAATGTATCCGAAGCCAACCGGTTTAGCGGTCATTATCCTTCCCCTGCGTTCCAGCCTCAACCAATGACGGCATGCTCAGTCAGGCCTTGAATGAGTATGGTCAACTCCTGCGGGAAATCATGTTGAGCTCTACCGCATTTAAGGACGAAATATGCCGGATGTTTACGAACACCCTGAAAGCGCTTCTCGTAACGAAGCGGCGCAACGCTGCGTCTATCGCATCATGATCGCATCGATCGCGCAGGCCGCAGAGAAAACGCAGAGCATCCTCCTGCAATAGCGTTCTGCCGGAGTTAAAGGCAGTGATTTTTTTGCAGGCTGCAAGAGTCAATAACATAAAATACGGGAATGAAATTCGGAATATTTATCATCGCTGGTTCCGAAATAGACTTCATCGTCATCGATGTGATTAAAGTAGCAGCAAATAGGGCAAAATTTGTAAGATATAAAATTTAATCAATTGATTTTTAAGGTATCAGCAAAATTTTGTGACAAGAATAAAATGTTACTATAAAGTAAAATTTAGTGTATTCACTGTTCTGTTGTATCACGAATACTTCTGAAAAAAGGGGCTGGCTCCGGCGGGAAATTGACGCTGCCAGTGAGTGCCTGTCAGATAGCACCGTATTTGTCGACTCACTATATCGGGATCATTCCCGCTGATCTTACCGGGGTGCAGAGGCGCCCTTGCAGCTGACAGGATGTATCCTCATGCAACAAATCGCTTTTTATATTCTTATCGCCAGCCTGACCATCGCCAGCCCCGGCCCGGGCGTTTTGTTCACCCTGACGAACACGCTCAACTATAACTTGCGCCATGCCATGGCCGGGATCATTGGTGTCGCCGCCGGAATGGGGGTGATATCGATCGTCGCGGCCAGCAGCATTGGGGCGATCATTACCACCTCCTGGCTGGCCCTGCTGGCAGTGAAAATCATCGGGGCCGCTTACCTGATTTATCTCGGCAGCAAATTATTCCGTTCAGTACCCCGGGCGATGAACAATAACGCGGCCACTGCGGGAAGCGATGTCGCGCCGTCCACCGGTAAAAGCTTCCGCCAGGGGATGCTGGTTTCTCTGCTGAACCCTAAAGCCATCGTCTTTTTTATGGCCCTGTTCCCGCAGTTCATTAACCCGCAGCAGCCATTTGCCCCTCAGTTTTCGATACTCTCGGCTATTTTCTGTCTTTTGGTGATCGTCATCCACTCGCTTTACGGATTTTTCGCACACTCCGTAAAGATGAAGATGTCTTCCGGTCATCTCTTCAGTAAACTCAATAAAACCGGTGGGGTGGTGTTCATGTGTTTTGCTGCAGGCCTCATCATTTCCGCTCTGCAGCCTTACATCTGAACCTCTGCTCCCTTATCGCCCAGGGCGTCGTGAACATGGATATTTTGTTGGCTATCGCTGATGACCCTGCGATCCATCTTGTTGACCACCTCCCATTGAATATCCCGGCCTGGTGGGGGGAGAATGCTGGACTCATCGTGACAAACCTGGCTATCCGCAGAAACCAGGGCGATAACGTTTCTGAACATATCTCGCTGACCCTGGCCGTATGCCGTGATGCCGGAATTTATTAAACCGGGTACACCGACACAGAATAGTGACACCTGAAAAGCTGCGGCTGATGACCAGGAAGGCGCAATGATCAACAATAAGGTGGAGCGAAAACAGAGTAGTGATAATACCTGCTCAGGTATTTGCTATCATCCCCACATGAACACGTGAATGTTGTCTATGACGGCAAAACAGCAGCAATGAAAATCCTGTCAGAAGGGAAGCCCTTAGAGGGCTGCGCCAGCTACATAAGATAAAATTGACGGCAGGTCGCCAGGATGTTCTGAAATACAGGTGATAAATGTTTCAAAAAAAACCGTTTCTCCTCCCTCTGCTTATTGCGCTCTACTCCGGAGGAGCTATCCTGACAACTATTCTTCTCCTTGCCGGTATCTATTTCTTTCAAAAGAAAGAAATAGAAGATTCTCTCCGTGAGAGCAACCTGGCTTACGCGATGAAAATTGCGGATACCACAGACCGATATCTGGCCATGGCCCAGCGTGAATTAGCCTGGACAGCGTCTGAGTTACAGAGCACCGATGCATCCGTGGCCAGGGATGAGGTCGAGCGTCTGCGGATCCGGTCAGCGGTATTTAACTCGGTTGGGGTGGTTGATGCGAAGGCGGTGATTGTTGCCACGTCACCTTACTTGCCCGCACTGACAGGCGTCAGAGTACATTCCGAAGCAAGCCAGGCTGCTCTGGTTGCGCGAAAGCCACTGATTTCTGGTCCGTTCACGTCGATTGCCGGAAATGACATGATAATGCTCTCGCATCCACTCCGTTCGCCAGATGGTCACTATCTGGGGTATCTCGGCGGCAGCATTTATCTGAAAAAACAGAGTATGCTCAGCGATCTTATTGGCCTTCATTTTTATAAAGATAATGTCTCTGTCACTATTGTCGATCGCGATGGCAAGGTTATATTCAATACTGTTCCCACGATGACCCGCTCGCCCGTCAATCTCACGCCGCAATTGAAAACGTATATGAGCAACAACTTAAACGGTTCTTTTGTCGGACGAGATTATTTGGTTGGCTATGCGGGTCTTAAGAAATCTGACTGGAATATTATTGTGTCGACGCCGTCAGAGGTCGTCACCAGTATGTTGCTCAATACTGTGAAGAAAATTTCCGGACTGGTGCTGGCGATACTGTTCTTTATTACTACAGGGGTGGCTTTTCTTTCTTCCCGTATCGCAAAACCGCTGGAGCAGCTTGCGCGGCTGGTTCAGGCCAATGACAGTCTCATGTCGCCAGAGAAACTCTCTTCGATCAGGGCCTGGTACCAGGAGGCGTATTTACTCAGAGATGCGATGGAAAAACGTTTTCGTTTAGTCTCTGCACAATTTGCAGCGCTCAGTGATGAGGCGATGACAGATCCTTTGACGGGTTTATATAACAGGCGTGGTTTCTATGAGCAATTAACGTATATCAAGAACCTTAAAAATCAGTGCGCAATCGCAGTAGATATCGATCATTTTAAAACGATTAACGATCGTTTCGGGCACAGTGCGGGGGATACCGTGCTGGTTCATACCGCGGATTTGCTCAGACTGACATGTCGAAAAGAGGATGTTATCAGCCGCTTTGGGGGCGAGGAGTTCGTTATCCTTTTGGCGGAAACCACGCTCGCCGAGTCTGCTGCGATAGCCGAACGGATCCGCCAGGTCATATCGGATACCGAGTTCTCTGAGGCCGGACACCTTACGGTCTCGATCGGTGTGGCGGGGCTAAAAGATTATGAGGGTGACTACGAGCGGCTTCTCATGGAAGCTGATTCCGCGTTATATCAAGCGAAACGACAAGGACGAAACAGAGTCGTGGTCAGTGGGCATAGCCAATAGCCAGGATTGTCAGAAGGTAATGCTCTCAAGTAGTGAGTGTTCGTTTGTTTCTTAATGAACACAGCGTTGCTGGCCTGGACTTTTGCCGACGCATGTCCAGTAATACCGTCGGTGAATCGGGTAAAAGCCTGCGGACGCCATGTTGGTTTCCAACGTCTTTAAATCCGACATGTCGCGGATGTTTACGCATATTCTGAGAGTGGTTTTCAGACCGGAACCGGCGCAACGTTCCGCCTGCATCACCCTTGACCTTGCCCCATTTCGAAATGGAATTCTGCCATGCTTCCCTCGACCTGTAAGGCCGCCGCTTCCATAAACCAGCTCGCCTTGCGGCGATGCAATCTGGCACAGCCGCCAACATTCCCGCTATAATCGCAGAAATTTCTCAACGGGTTCAGAGACGAAATGACAAAACTCACCTTACAAGAGCAGCTGCTGAAAGCCGGGTTAGTGACCAGCAAAAAGGTCGCTAAAGTGCAAAGAACGGCCAAAAAATCACGGGTTCAGGCACGTGAAGCGCGAGAAGCGGTGGAAGAAAACAAAAAAGCGCAGCTCGAGCGTGATAAGCAGCTGGGTGAACAGCAAAAGCAGGCCGCTTTAGCCAAAGAATATAAAGCCCAGGTGAAGCAGCTTATTGAAATGAACCGGATTGTTCCGGCAAAAGGCGACATTGGCTTTAACTTTACCGACAACAACCTCATCAAGAAAATTTTTGTCGATAAGCTGATTCAGGCTCAACTGATTAGCGGCCGTCTGGCGATCGCGCGTCTGGTGCCAGACAGCAGCGGCGAGAGCGTATACGCGATTATTCCGGCTAACGTCGCAGATAAGATTGCACAGCGCGATGCGGACAGCATTGTGTTACACAGCGCGCTCAGCCAGGAAGAGCAGGATGAAGACGATCCGTATGCTGATTTCAAAGTACCTGATGATTTAATGTGGTAGCTGGCCTCGCCGCTCGTCATCTGTCGCTGTGGATGGCCGCGTCAATGAAAAGGGATGAATGCATCGTCTCGCTGCGAAAATATCGCCCCCTCAAAGGATGAATCAATGATGATGTTCCGCCCCATGCGCGAAGAAGAATATCCGGCATATCTGGAATACTTTATTACGGATTATGCGCGTGAAATTGCCGCCAACTATCGGCTTAGCGCAGAGGATTCACTGACAAAAGCGACGCGTGAAATCGCCGAGGATCTTCCTGAGGGGGTGAATACCCCCGGGCAGGTTTTGCTGTCTCTTTTTAGCCAATCAGACAATCGCGACGAGCACGTCGGCTACCTCAGGTACAAACCCGATACCGCCGCGCGAACCGTGTTCATCTTTGATTTTTATATCTTCAACGCCTGTCAGGGGCAGGGGCTGGGCACGCAGGCGCTACGCGCTTTTGAGCGGGAGATGCGGGAGCAGGGGATCGAACAGATTCGACTTCGCGTGGCCGGAGATAACCAACGCGCCCGCCACGTCTACGAGTCCACCGGCTTTTGGGTGACGGGAATCAATATGAGTAAGACGTTATCCGATTAACGCCCGCGGAGACAGCGTTCCGACGGGCTGCACGGCGGTTAAAGGGAGAGATGAACGCACGGCACCTCAGGCTTTCTGTGCGGTCGTATTGCGCGCTGTTCGGTCCGGCCAGGGGGATAGCGAACCGAACGCCTGATCCGGACTTTCTTTCAGCGCGCTGGCTCCGCCAGCGTTATTTCGCCAGCAGCTCCTTGCGGACGATCTCTGCGCCGGCACTTAGCGCATTGAGCTTGCCTCTGGCGACCTGACGAGACAGGGGCGCCATCCCGCAGTTGGTCGAAGGATAAAGCTTATCGGCATCGACAAACTCAAGCGCTTTACGTAGCGTACCGGCGACCTCTTCCGGCGTCTCAATCGCCTGGGTTGCCACGTCAATCGCTCCCACCATCACCTTTTTGCCGCGAATCAGCTCCAGCAGATCCATGGGGACACGCGAGTTATGACACTCCAGCGAGATGATATCGATATTCGATGTTTGCAGCCTTGGGAACGCCTCTTCATACTGGCGCCACTCTGATCCCAGCGTCTTTTTCCAGTCAGTATTGGCTTTGATGCCATATCCATAGCAGATATGTACCGCCGTTTCACATTTTAGTCCTTCAATGGCTCTTTCTAACGCGGCAATCCCCCAGTCATTCACCTCATCAAAAAAGACATTAAATGCCGGTTCATCAAACTGGATAATATCGACACCCGCCGCCTCTAATTCTTTCGCTTCCTGATTGAGAATTTTGGCGAATTCCCAGGCCAGCTTTTCACGGCTTTTATAGTGGTTATCATAGAGGGTATCGATCATCGTCATCGGTCCTGGCAGAGCCCATTTAATAGGTTGTCTGGTCAGCTGACGTAAAAACCGGGCATCTTCAACGAAAACGGGCTTCTGACGCGCCACTTCACCCACGACCGTCGGCACGCTCGCCTCATAGCGATTGCGAATTTTCACCACCTCGCGTTTCTCAAAATCGACGCCGCTGAGATGCTCAATAAAGGTGGTGACAAAGTGCTGGCGCGTTTGTTCGCCATCGCTGACAATGTCAATTCCTGCGCGTAACTGATCATACAGCGACAAGCTTAGCGCATCTTTTTTCCCTTCAATTAATTCCTGGTCGTGTAATTTCCACGGAGACCATAGTTTCTCAGGCTCTGCCAGCCAGGAAGGTTTAGGTAAGCTGCCAGCCGTCGACGTGGGTAATAATTTTTTCATAATAGAAAACCTTGTATGTTCGGTAAATTAAAGCGCGTAGCCAGCAGACCATTTCTCAAGAATATTCTGGTAAGGCTTGATAAAATGCTCTTCAGTAAATTTTCCCTGTTCAATCGCCAGTTGGCTGCGTTCTTCCCGATCATAAACAATTTTGGTTAATGAATGATCCTGGTGATTCAGGTTCGGTTGATAATATTGCCCTGCGGCGGCGTTGGCATTATAAATTTCAGGCCGATAAATCTTCTGGAACGTCTCCATTGTACTGATGGTACTGATAAGCTCAAGATTAGTGTAATCACTAAGCAAGTCACCAGAAAAATAAAATGCTAACGGCGCAACGCTATTCTGCGGCATAAAATAGCGAACCTTTAATCCCATTCTGGAAAAATATTGTTCAGTCAACGACGAGCCATTTTGCTGGTATTCGATACCCAGTACCGGATGCTGATTTCCCGTGCGCTGATAGGTGTCTTTGCTCGATACGCTAAGGCAGATTACCGGCGGTTTGTTAAAGTTCTGCTGGTATACCGTTGAATTAACGAAGTGTTTAAAGATATTTCCATGTAATTCACCAAAACCATCCGGGATGCTAAAGGCGGATTGCTGTTGGTTATGCTCTAACAGCCGCACGCTAAAATCATAATCGCGTACGTAAGAGGAGAAATTATTCCCGGCGAGACCGTCAATACGTTCGTGCGTTTTTTTATCGAGAATGTTCGTTTTTAATATCTCAATGACCGGAAAGCTGCCGCTGCGGTGCTGGTCAGTGAGTGTCATTTCAACTGAAATAATTTCAAGCTCAACAGAATAACGATCGCTTTTCGGGTTATCCCAGTACGCCAGCGCATTAAAACGATTGTCAATCATCGTCAGCGTGTTACGCAAGTTCTCCTCGCGATTTTCCCCTCTGGCCAGATTCGCGAAGTTGGTTGTAATTCGCGTATTTTCAGCGGGGTTATAATGCGCGTCAAAACGACTACGTTTAATAGTAAAAGCAAAATCTTTATTCATCGCGATGGTGCACCCTAAGTTCTGATATGAAAACTGAAGTTATTCCCTGAATCCCAGTATATCCTTTCTTTTTATCTGGTTATTTCATTCAGCGATCATCATATTGTCTCTGATTAATAGAGCATATTTTATGCCAGAGTCCCTGGAGGAGTGAAAGCGACATAATTTCATTACAACATGAGTCATCTTCATGGTCGAAGAGCAAACCCATGGTAGCAAGGCTGACGAAGTGCCGGAGCATCGCTGCGGATAGCCGGCGGTCAGAGTGCAGCTTCTCGGGCGAAGTGGGTGAGTTGCAGGGCTGAGCAACCCGGAGAGTAGAGTCTCAATCACAAATGTGTTTAGATATTTGCTTCTGAAATCCGGTGACCAACATGATGAATCCACAAGAAAATATTGTCAGTCAGTTCAGTACACTTTCCCCTGAGTTACAGCGGGCTGCGGAGTTCTGTCTGCAAAACGTGAATATACTGGTTGTGCAATCTATGCGAGCGTTCGCGGCACAAGCCGGGGTGAAGCCCGCCACGCTGCTGCGTCTGGCGCAGCGTCTCGGATTTAGCGGCTGGGGAGAGCTGAAAGATGCCTTTATTGACGATCTCGGCTTACGCAATGATACATATGTATCTAAAGCAAAAAAGCTCGTTGCCAAAGATACGCAATCGAATCTGTATGAGGAAGTCTTTCAGGCGCATCAGGCGAATCTGGTCTTCACCGGGAGTGAAAATCAGCAGGCGATGCCGCGAGCCGTCACGCTGCTGGATGAGGCGGACAACGTCTATATCTGCGGGTTTCGCGCCAGCTTCCCGATTGCCTGGTCGTTGTATTACGTCTACCGCTTATTCAATCGTCGGGTGTCATTGATTGATGGCCTGGCAAGCAACATTGAAGTGTTTACCCGTGAACTAACCGCTCGCGATTGTGTTCTGCTCACCAGTTTTGCCCCCTATTCACGAGAGTCCCTGGATGTCCTGCATGCGGCACAGCGGGCTGGTGCTCGCATTATCGCCATCACCGACTCACCGGTCTCCCCTTTAGCTCAGGCTGCGGAGTGTACATTGTTGTTTTCAATTGACAGCCCTTCATTTTTCCCGTCGGTCGTCTCCGGGATGGGGCTGGCGGAATGCCTGCTGGCGATGCTGGTGGCGCGTCACGGCAACGAGGCGGTCAGCAAAATCGAGAGCGCCGAGCGTTATCTGATCGACTCTGGCGCGTATGTGGTCCCCGGCAAATCCGGATAAATGAAGCATTTGTCTCTGTGATAAGAAAATTAAATACATGTGTATCATAATTGCGTTGACGTGATTCAAATGAATCCTGCAAGATAATCCTCATAGTACGCAATAGCGTTTTCAGGAGCAGGAACAGAGCATGAGTCAGATCATTCATCGCAGCTTACGCCACACCCCCGCCGTCGCGGCGAGCGCGCAAGGTGTTTACATCACCGATGCCAGCGGCAAACGTTATCTTGATGCCTGTGGCGGAGCCGCCGTCTCATGCCTTGGGCATGGGCATCCTGACGTGCTGGCCGCCTTGCATCGACAGATCGATCGGTTAGCCTATGCGCATACCAGTTTCTTTACCAGCGATACCGTTGAGCAACTGGCGGAGCAGTTGACTCGCCAGGCGCCGGGAGACCTTAACTACGTCTATTTCGTCTCCGGGGGCTCCGAAGCGGTCGAAACCGCATTGAAACTGGCGCGCCAGTATTTTGTCGAAATCGGTCAGCCGGAGCGCACCAAATTTATGGCCCGCAAGCAGAGCTACCATGGCAATACGCTGGGAGCATTGGCCGTGGGAGGAAATGAATGGCGTCGCCGTCAATTCGCACCGTTGCTGATCGATGTGATTCGCGTCGCCGCCTGCAATGAATATCGCGATCGGCGCGAGGATGAGAGCCAGCAGCAGTATACCGAGCGTTTGCTGCTGGAACTGGAGCAGGCAATGATTGAGGCCGGCCCGGAAACCATCATCGGTTTCTGTGCAGAAACGGTGGTCGGCGCGACAACCGGCGCGACCCCACCGACCCCGGGTTATCTGCGCGGCGTGCGTCAACTGTGCGATAAATACGGCATTTTGTATATTGCCGATGAAGTGATGTGCGGCATGGGACGTACAGGCACGCTGCACGCTTTCGAGCAGGATGATGTTGTCCCGGATCTGGTGACCATCGCAAAAGGTTTGGGGGGCGGATATCAGCCGATCGGCGCGGTACTGGCCGGTGAGAAGATTATGGCCGCACTTCAGGCTGGTAGCGGTCTGTTCCAGCATGGACATACCTACATCTGTCACGCCACTGCCGCCGCCGCGGCATTGGCGGTCCAGCAGGTTATCGAGCGTGACAATCTGCTGGAAGCGGTGAAACAACAGGGTCATTACTTACAAAGCGCGCTGCGTGATGTGCTGGGTGCGCTACCGCATGTCGGTGACACCCGCGGACGAGGCCTGTTTGCCGGTGTTGAGTTGGTCCATGATAAAGGGGACAAAACTCCGTTCGATCCCGCATTAAAGCTGCATGCGGCAATCAAGGCCAACTGTTTGTCCCGTGGCCTGATGGTCTATCCGATGGGAGGAACCATTGATGGGCAATATGGCGATCATATCCTGATAGCCCCGCCGTTTATCATTACCCCGCCGCAGCTTGATTTTGTGGTAGATACGCTGCACCAGGTCATTCGTGAAGAAACGCACAAGTTAGCGAGGCCAGCATGATTAATCGCTTACCGCCGCTGGCCGAACAGGAGTGGGATGAATATCAGCGTCCGCTGGCAGAGGAGATCATCAACGGCCCCCGTGGTGCGCTGTTACCGCCCTTTGAACCGTTGCTGCGTAGCCCTGAATTGATGGCTCACGCACAGCGAATGGGGGAGTACCTGCGTTATCGCAGCGCACTCGGACAACGGTTGTCTGAACTGGCCATTCTTATGACCGCGCGCCATTGGTCCCAGCCGGTGGAATGGGCGATTCATGCGCCCATTGCCCGCGAGAAGGGAATTTCAGCCGCTGCGGTACAGGCTATTAATGAATGCCGTCTACCGCTGGATTTACAAGCGGATGAGTGGGTGGTTTATCATTTCTGCCAGCAGCTACACCAGGAGAAAAAAATCCGCGATGATACCTGGCAACACGCCATAGCGCTTTGGGGAGAAAAGGGCGTGGTGGATTTGATGGGAATTAACGGCTATTACAGCTTACTTTCTATGCTTATGAACGGTGCACAGACGCCAGTACCCGATACCGGGGATGAGATTATTCCCGCTTAAATAATTGACTGACAAACAGGAGTCTATTTTTTCTTCATTCCTCTTGGCAGGCATAATTTGTCATGGAATACACACATCAGTTGTTAGCCTTTCAGCGGGCGCAGCACCTGTTTTGTTATATATATTTTCTCATCGACGTTGAGGTTTATTATGTCTACTTTACTTAGCAAATTAAAAATCACATTGGCTCTGGTCGCGTGTTCCACCAGTTTCCTGGCCGCAGCCCAGGATAAAATTACGGTGGGTGTTGATACGGCATTTGTTCCCTTTGAATTTAAACAAGGTGATAAATACGTGGGCTTTGATATCGACCTGTGGGATGCGATTGCCAAAAAAATGAATATAAGCTACGAATTACGCCCCATGGATTTCGGTGGGTTAATTCCTGGCTTGCAATCGCGTAATTTAGATGTAGCTATGGCGGGGATTACCATTACCGATGCGCGAAAACAGGTTGTCGACTTTAGCGATGGATATTATAACGCTGATTTATTAATGGCGGTGAAGACAGGTAATAATAGCATCACCCGCTTCAGCGATCTGGCGGGCAAGAAAGTAGGGCTTAAACAAGGCACCGCCGCCGCGACCTTTATGAAATCAAAATACAAAGCTAACTATATTGAATTTCCGAACATCGACAATGCCTATCTCGATCTGCAGGCAGGGAACCTCGACGCCGTGGTACATGACTCGCCGAACGTGCTCTATTACGTAAAAACGGCGGGCGGTGGGAAAGTTAAATCTACAGGGGAAAGCGATAGCATTTTGCCACAGCAGTATGGCTTCGCGATGCAGAAAAACAGCAGCCTGACACCAAAAATAAATGCCGCACTTGAGGCATTACGCGCAGATGGTACCTATAGCAAAATTTATGTGAAGTGGTTCGATAAACAACCGAAATAACATCTTCTGGCCGAAGAAATTCGGCCCATACTCCATCTGAACTGGTTTTATTATGAATTTTGATAGTCATTATATATGGCAATCCCTGCCACTGTTGTTGCAGGGGTTGCAACTGACATTGATTATTTCACTGTCAGGTCTGTTGGGCGGTTTTATTATTGGTTTGTTCGCCGGGACCTGCCGGGCTTTTGGTGGTCGCATAGCGAAAACGCTATCGTTAGTGTTTATTGAATTAATTCGTGGTACGCCGATCATGGTACAGGTGATGTTTATTTATTTCGCATTACCGATGATATTACCTGTGCGTATCGAACCCGTTACTGCCGCGATTGCGACGATTGTAATTAACTCCGGTGCCTATATTGCCGAAATAACGCGTGGAGCAATATTATCGATCAATAAAGGTTTTAAAGAAGCCAGCCTGGCAATGGGATTATCCCAACGCAGCACCGTGTGGCATGTGATTATGCCTCTGGCATTGCGGCGTATGATTCCAGCGCTGGGTAACCAATGGATTATCAGTATTAAAGATACTTCGTTGTTCATTGTCATCGGTGTAGCTGAGTTAACGCGGCAAGGACAGGAAATTATTGCCGGCAACTTTCGTGCCCTGGAAGTGTGGACGGCAGTAGCGTTGATTTATCTGATGGTGACGTTGTGCCTGAGTTTTCTGCTGAAGCAACTAGAGAAAAGGATCCATATTTTATGAGCATGGTTGAATTTAGCGCAGTATCTAAAAGCTTCGGCACGACGCCCGTGCTGCATGATATCAATCTGAAAATTGAAGCCGGAGAAGTGGTGGTGATTATCGGACCTTCGGGGTCGGGTAAATCGACGCTGCTACGCTGTATCAATAAACTGGAGGCAATTAGCTCTGGTACGCTGCTGGTGGCGGGGATGCATATTACCGATCCGCACGCCAGCGAATGTGATATCCGCCGTGAAGCAGGCATGGTGTTCCAGCAATTCCATCTCTTTCCGCATTTAACCGCGCTGGAGAATGTGATGTTTGGCCCCATTCGGGTGCGTAAACAGAGTAAAGCAGCGGCGCGCGAACAGGCGCTGGCATTGCTGGATCGCGTCGGCCTGAAGGACCGAGCTAATCACTATCCATCGGAGTTATCCGGCGGCCAACAGCAGCGCGTGGCGATTGCGCGTGCGCTGGCGGTGAAGCCGAAAATGATGCTGTTCGATGAACCTACTTCCGCGCTTGACCCTGAATTGCGTCATGAAGTGTTAAAGGTTATGCGCTCGCTGGCTGATGAAGGGATGACTATGGTCATTGTCACGCACGAAATTGGCTTTGCGCGTGACGTGGCATCGCGCTTGATCTTTATTGACAGGGGAACCATTGCCGAAGATGGATCACCTGATATGCTGCTAAACGCGAGCAGTAATCCGCGCCTGAAAGAATTTTTGCAACACGTATCCTGAATAGAAGTGAATGATAACAATATGAAAAAAATCACAATTAGTGGATCTTCGTTTGCCGTTGGTCAACGCCTGGGCGAATTCGGTCGCGACGCCTGGCATCAAAAGCTGGTACATATTCCGCTGTGGCAAACGGTTATCGGTATGAAAGACAGTGCGCAAACTCGGGCGATGCGAACCCTGGTTGAGCAGCAGTTTCCGTTGATTTGGCAGGAGCTGACCGGTATGGCAGCGGGTTTACAAGCGCCGGTTGACGAAGTTTTCGCCTGGAACTGCCGGGGTGATTTAGTGCGATCAACGTCCGATGGTTGTACCACGGTAGTGGGGGAGAGCCGCGAGGGGGAGCGCGTGATCGCCCACAACGAAGACGGGTTCCCGCAGCTACGCGACGATTGCGCATGGGTCAGTATTTCACCTACCGAGGGGATGGCCTTTTCCAGCTTTGCTTACCCAGGTTCGCTTTGCGGTCATACTTTTGCAGTCAATGCCATGGGGATCGTGAATACCGTAAATAACATTCGCGCGCTGCACCGGCCCGTCGGTATACCGCGGCAAATCCTGGCGCGCGCTGCACTGAATGCTAGCACGCTGGATGAGGCCATTGCCGTTTTAACCACCCTGCCGCGTTCAGGTGCATTCCATCACACCCTGGGACAGTCCGGAGATAGTCGTCTGTTCAGCATTGAAGCGACAGGCGCCGGGCATTCAGTGCGTTTGCTGGATGGCACATTTGGTCATGCTAACCATTTGATTCACGAATCGCTCAGGGATGTGCAGCAGGTCATTACCGACAGTTCCGCTTCGCGCCAGGCTCGCCTTATCGACGAGTTAACAACGTCATCGCAACTGGATGCAACGGGCGCCCTGGCTATCTTATCCGATCAGCAGGTTGCGGCACTGCCGATATACCGTTTATCGCCGCAGGATCCGGATGAGGAAAATACCCTGGCTACGGCCCTGTTTGTGCTGAATGCTCGCCAGGTAGAGTGGCGCATTTTCACCCTGGATCGGCAGCAGGCTATCTTGCAAGGGGCGGTAAATGCATGACCTGTGTGAGTGAATGCGCCGATGTTACTCTGGCACCCGAGGTTGCAGAACCGGGGCAAGAGAGGGCGTATGGAGAGCGGTTTGAGGGGCCGGCAGGCTGCATCAGAAGGGTGCAGCCTGCCGGCCTGGATCAGAGTACGATCAGACTTTAAGCAGTTTCACCGTGGCATCGATGTCAATTTCATCTTCTGAGAAGATCAATGTCGTGCCCTGAAAAGTGGTGATCGCCAGTTTTTTCAGCGAGCGCATGTCACCGGGCTTAACGTCGGATTTCGGCTTGATGCTGCTCATCAGGATCCCCACGGACAGCACCGCATTTTCTTTATCAATGCGGGTATCGGCAGGTACCTCTTCGCTGTAGACCAGGTAGGATTTGATCGACGTGAGCTTCAGGCGTTCGCCGGCGATATAGATATATTTGCTTTCTGGTACCACTTTCACCGCGTACGCTGACAAACCCTTGTTATTGGTGGTGGGTTCGAAGGTCACCGCCGCATCTTTCTTAATCAGCTCAGGATTGGCGACCTTAATCACATGAAAATAGCGGTTATCGCCGTTTTCATCTTTGATAAATCCAAAACCTTTATCTTTAAACCAGGTTGTGATTGTTCCGTTCATCGCCGTTACCACCTACTTAATCGTGTATTAACTCAATTTTTGCAGCGCGCAGTGTAATGCACAATGGCTGCGCAGACCACGTCTTTGGTTTCAGTCTGGACGATAAATTTTGGCTATGCGAGGGGAAATAGCGTGCCTCAGAATAACAACACGCCTGTTTATCCTGGCCAGAGAACTGGTGGCAGGCTACTCATTGCCCCACTGATTAAGGAACGTCGCGATCTCATCGATACGATCCGGGTGGAGACCGGCTTCGTGCGCCATTTCTGCCTGGGCCTCTTCGCTGATCTCCTCGTTGTTCATCAGACGGCTGAGCAGCAGCTGAAAATAGTGCGCCAGAGGTTCGCGTTCCGCTTCACTGACCGGCTTTGCGCATTCTGTCGCGTACTCGTCGGCGATGTCATAATACTTTAACGGTATTTCATTATTCATTCAGTAGGCCCTTAGGTTAATGCCGGCATCATTTTCCAGAGATCATATCATCCTTATTTCATTTTTTCTGCCATCCGCATTGCGGAGATCCGAAGGTGAAAAACGCCTGAGAGTATGGCGGTCTGATTTTCTGTTCCACCGCGCGGCCAACAGGATGCGCGTCAGGGGAACGCTGGACCGGGCATCACTTTCTTTTTATTCTCTGCAGAGGGTAATGTTGCCCGCTAACTCGTAACCCGATGCTGTCAATGAAGATATTGCTCGTCAGACATGGTGAAACCGAATGGAATGGCGTTAACCGCCTGCAGGGGCAGCTTGATAGCCCGGTAACCGCGCGTGGGCATCGACAAATAGCGGCATTGATTCGTGCGCTTGACGGTGAGGAGATAGATCGGGTGGTCTCTTCTCCTGCAGGTCGCGCCGTCGCGGCGGCTATGCCGATCGCGGCCCATTTTGCCTGTCCAATCCGCTTTGATGCGCGGCTCATTGAACGGGGTTTCGGGCCATTAGAGGGCACGGTCTATCCGCAGCTCAACGACGCGCAGCGAAGGCTGTTCGATACGATCTACTCCGGCGATCCGCACGTGACGCCGCCGAACGGCGAGTCGCTGGCCGCCGCCGCCGCCAGAACAACCGCGGCGCTGCTTGCAGCCGGTGAGGCGGGGGATCGCTGCGTGTGCGTGGTTTCTCATGGCCAGGTCATACAGGCGGTTATCTCCATTCTTGACGGCCATGGCGCGGAGCACTTCCCTCGCTATACGCATCAGAATGGCAGCTACTCGGTTCTGGAGTATGCGGCAGGTCGGTTATCGCTGGTGAAATGGGGGATAGCCACCCATTTGCTGCTGCGGGGATAAGCAGACAGCTTATCCCCTTGTGGCGTTTAGTCGGATTTCAGCATGCCGAAACTGACTATTCTGGAGCGGCCCTGCTCTTTGGCCCGGTAAAGTGCGGCATCCGCGGCACGCAGCAGGCTGTCGCTCTGGGTATGCTGCGGGAAGCTGGCAATGCCGATGGAGACATCCACCTGGCCAATCTCGGTGAGGCCATCCCGCAGGGTCAGGCTGCGGACACTGTCGTAAATCTCCTCTGCGCAGGCCCGGGCCGCCTCTTCACTGGCGCCGGCCAGCAGCACCAGAAACTCCTCGCCGCCGTAGCGAAAAGCCATGCCTTTGTCGCGTACCGCGCGTTGGACAATGACCGCCACGCTCTTGATCACCAGATCGCCGGCTTCGTGACCATACCGATCGTTAATCGTCTTGAAGTGATCGATATCGATCATCAGGCAGCTCAGCGGAGCATGGTTTTGCACCGCGAGATTGATTTGCGTATGCAAGGCATCATCCAGATGATGACGGTTACGCAGCCCGGTCAGCGAATCAAACAGCGCTTTCTCCAGCAGCGCGCTGCGCAGACGCTGGTTTGCCAGCGCCAGACCCAGCGCTTCGGCCATCAGCTCCAGATAGGCACGCGAAGGGGCGGTAGCAGAGGTGACATTCCTGAAGGAGAGCAGGCCGATGGCTTCTCCTTGCGCAACCAGCGGCACGCAAAGCGATTGATGAATGCAGGCGTCCGGCAGGTGTGAACAGGCGATGTCAGGCTCACCATTGACCGGTGGATGGCTTAACCCACGGCGGACGGCCCAGCAGTTGTCAGGATAAAAGACCTCGGGTTCATCCGGCGGCGAGAGCCATTGGGCCACACAGCGCAACTGCCAGGGATTGGTTTCGAGAACATACAGGCGCCCGGGAATTGCGGGGGCGATATTCGGCGCGAAGAGCTCGGCGACCTTGATAACATCATCAAAAGATTCGCAGCCTTGCAGACGCTGCGTCATGCGCGCCAGCAGTTCCCGAATCGCCCAGTCGGCATCGCGCTCTTGTTCAAGACGCTGACGCGCCAGGCCATTTTCGCGGAAAATACGGATCGCCTGCGCCATATCGCCAATCTCATCGATCTGCGTGAACTGGGGAGCTTCGACGGCATAATCCTGTGAGGCGAGACGCTGTACCACATCGCTTAAACGAACAACCGGGTATAATACCCGCCGTTGAAGGATAAACCCGAGGACAAACAGGAACATCAGCGCCGTCAGCGCGACCATTATTTCTGATAACGTACGCCAGGTGTGCGATTTTTCCGTGGCTTGTGCAATGGCGCTGGCGGCCCGGCCTTCCAGCATAAGGCGGAAGTGATCGATCTGTGTCTGTACCCGGTCCAGCTCCTGTTCATAATGCTTGCCGTAGAGCAGGGAGAGCGCCTCGCTGTCTGCGCCGCGTTCAATACTGGCGAGCGCGGCCTGCTGTTCATCCTGCAGCTCATCCGCGATCTGCAGCCCCTCGCGCAGCAACATCAGCTCCTGCGGCGTCGCTCCCCGATCTTTCAGCTTTTCCAGCCGGTGCTCTATGGTCGTCAGCGAACGGGCCTGCTGGCGGTACTCCTGCAACACATCCGGATTTTTGTTAATGACGTAAGCGCGAGCGAGGTCGGATAATTCCCAGCTCTCGGTTTCAACCGTTTCGGTTAACTGGTCGAAGATCTGCCGCTGTTGTACGGCCTGGCGTTCGGCCGTCTCCGCGTTGGACGCCATCAGCATGGCAATACCGGAAGTGATGGTCAGGCAAACGGTGATCCCGTAGGCCCAGTTGGTCATGGTGGCGATTCTCACCCGAATTTTCCTTGCGTGCAGATGAACAAATGACGTTACGTCTAATTATAGAACCCGCTTTTGCCCACTTGCGGGCAGAGGGTTAGCTGCGTTTTTTGCGAATAATCGTGCTATGTAGCGTGCCGGCATGCTGGCATAAGGTACAAAAAACATCTTTATCCAGGGCGCCATTTATAACATCGTTCTCTATCAGCTGTAATGCATCCTGATAACGCATGGCGACGCGATAGGGGCGATCTTCGGTCAGAGCGGTAAAAATATCGGCAATGGCGATGATCCGGTCAGGGAGTTGCAGATAATCCTGATTCAGATGCAGCGGATAGCCGCTGCCATCGAGTTTTTCATGGTGGTTTGCCGCCCAGTTAATGATTTCACCCAGTTCGCTAAAGGCGCTGAGAATTTCACCGGTCATATAGCTATGTTCTCGCACCTGACGGAGTTCATCAGGCGTGAGTTCGCTTTGCTTTTCCAGGATATCCAGTGGGATATTAATTTTACCAATATCGTGCAAATAGCCGGCAATTTCGATTTTTTTGCACTCCTGTTCCGGCAGATGCATATAGGTTGCCAGCAGGCAGGATATTTCACCGACCATAATACTGTGGCTGGCGGTGAAACTGCTGTAGGTATCGACAATTTTGGCGATTAACAAACAAATATCTTTCAGCCCGTCGATATCGATGTACAGCTCGTTAATCGGGCCGATGATCTCCAGCATCCTTTGGATATGTCCGGGATGAAGATGCAGCCAGAAATGCTCTTTTTGCGCGAGCTGGCAGACGGTGTCACAGAGCATCGGATCAATCTCATGATGCAAGGTGCGGAAGGTGTCGATGATAATGTCGGGGTGGTGATCCGTGGTGATATTTCCGGTGGAGAGCAGACGTTCAAAAGCATCGGCAAAAAAAACGATATGCTCTTCGAGGTTACCTTTATGCGCCGGGTTAAAGTGGTGATGGCGGATAACAGGCAAAACAGGCGCGAAGGTGGGTAAGCCGTTGAGCATCTCGGCCCCCCGATGCTGGTGAGGGTCTTCGATATTATCAATGTCATTCAGCGAGGTGACGATTCGCTTATCGCCGAGCACGCCAATATCGTGAAGCAGTGCGGCGCAAAATATGGTCTGCTGCTGCGACCGCGGCAGTTCCAGAGCTAACGAAAGTTCGAGAGCAATTAGCGCCGTGCGTTGCATATGCAACTGAAGTTCCGGGTTGATTATCTGTATAACGCGCGTGGTTAGCATCAATGCTGATTTTAAGGCGAGACGCATCGTTTTTCTCCATCCGCGTGATTGGGATAATATCGGCTCATTCTGGTGGCCTGTATCCAGATAACGCCAGCAGGGGGTAGAGACGCTAGTTCGCGGCGAAATAATCGGTGAGCAAATCCCGAAATAATTTCATTTATAGCCATACTCAAGCCCGAAATGCGTGGCGACAAAGACGCATAAAAGCGTGAAAAAAGTCTTTAACAGGCGTCAGTTAATCATTTTGCTCATAAAAAGAAAATACATTGTCGTGAGTAGCTTGCGTTACCTCGCCGCCGGGATGAGGCTTATCTGATTCGATCGTCGGCAAAACGAATTTTAGAACAGGCTGCGTGATGGTGTGATGAACGCTTGCCGGTCGCCGCTGACGGAGACGCTGTTGCCTCGCGAGTTGTTGGCGGCGTGAAGCCAGTACAGGGCCGAACGTCGGCCCCACGGTAAAACAACACCGTCACCGCCCCTGGGCGGGACGGTGACGAACGTTTTGATTACCACCACGTCATCATCAGAATGTCATGGCGCCTTGCAGATACAAGGTACGCGGCTGGCCGACATAGATGCCTTTGTTGTTATCGTCGTATGAGCGGGTGTAGTACTCATGGTCGAAAATATTTTTTACGCCAAACGCCAGATTGAGATTGGCCATTTGCGGGCCAAAATCGTAGGCGACGCGGGCGCCCCACAGCATATAGCCCGGAATGCGGCCGTTGCTGCCGTCAGCGCTCTCTTCCACGGTGTTGGCGTTGTCAGCAAACTGACTGGACTGGAAATCGCTATTGAGGTTGAACGTCCAGTTACCCGGTTTGTAATCTACCCCGAGCGTACCTTTATGTCTGGGTGAGAAAGGCACCTGGTTGCCGTAGGTATCGCCTTTCTCACGAATGACGGCGTTGACATAGGCATAGCTGGCATAGACCGACAGATTTTCCAGCTGCGGATTGAGATCGCCGAGATCGTAACGCGTCTGCGTCTCCAGTCCGCTGTGGCGAGTTTTACCGCGAGCGGTGACGGTATCGTTGGTCTGGTTGGAGTCGTACTGATTGTTGAAGTTAATCAGGAAGAGTCCCATTTCCGCGCTCAGCGCGCCGTTGTCGTAGCGGGTACCGACTTCCCAGGTGCGGGCCTTTTCCGGTTCCACATTGCCGCTTTGCACAGCCTTGCCAATTTGGCTGTACTGTACGGTACCGAACGATCCTTCTGTATTGGCATAAAGATTCCAGCTGTCGGTGAGGTGATAAAGTACGTTAAGCGCCGGCAGCGGGGCATTATAGCTGACCTGCTGACGGGTGCCTTTCAGGCTGTCGTCCTGGTAAGACTCAATATGTTCGAAACGCATCCCCGGCGTGACCGTCCAGTTGCCGATATCGATGCGATCGTCGATATACCAGGCGTGAGCCACGGTGCCAGAGCGGGTATCGCGGTCGTACGGACTGGCGGTGTCGGGCAACTTGCCGCTGACGGTGGGGGTGTAATAGCGCATCTCGTGCGTGGATTCATTCACGTAGCGATAGCCGACGCCGACTTCATGCGCGGAAGCGCCAAGCATAAAGCTTTGGCTGTAGCGCGGCTCGATACCGCGCACCCAGTATTCACGCGGGGAAAGCGTGGTGCGTTTCCCTTGCTCCAGATAACCGCTGCGCAGCGTATGGGTATAGAAGCCCTGAATGTTGAACTTGTGCCGGTCATCGGGCTGGAACTGATAGCCGAGGCTGGCCAGCTGACGTCGTCCCCAGAAGCGATCTTTTAAGCGGGTGGACTGCCAGCGATCGGCAGCATAATCGGCGCGGGACAGGCCGCCGGGCATATCGGCTTCACCATCGTAGTACTGCAGCAAGCTGTTGAACGTGTGCACCGCGTTTGGCGCATATTTGCCTTTCAGCATCACGTCATCGATGCGCGTGGCGCTATGTTCACGCCAGTCGCTGCCGCGGGTACCTGAATAGAGCAGGGCAGCCCCCAGTCCGTTATCGGCGGTCCCTCCCAGCATCAGGTTATGCGTCTCTTTGGGATTGTTCTGCGAAGAGGTCGGGCTGAGCTGGCCTTCTACGCCGCCCGCGATAGCAAAGTCTTGCGGGATGGCCCGGGTGACAAAGTTCACTACGCCGCCCACGTTTTGTGGCCCGTAGCGCACGGCGCCTGCGCCGCGAACCACATCCACCGCATCCATATTGCCCAGCGATACCGGCGCCAGCGATAGCTGAGGTTGACCGTAGGGGGCGAAAGGCACCGGAATACCGTCCATCAGTACCGTAGAACGGCTGGCGAGGCGTGGGTTCAGCCCCCGGATGCCAAAGTTCATCGCCAGATCGTGGCTGCCGGTACCGGTATTTTCCGGCGCATTGACGCCGGGAATGCGATTCAGGACTTCGCGCATAGTGGTGGCGCCGGTTTTGGCGAAATCGTCGCGGCGGATAACATCGCGGGCGCCGGCGTGTTCAAAAACATCGTTTTCCCGGGCGTCGCCAAGCCAGTCGCCGATCACCGTCAGCGTGGATTCCGTATTAACCGGCGCCGGTTCCAGCGTCCAGGCCTGATTGCCCAGAGATTTCAGCTGCAGTCCGCTCCCGCTGAGCAGCGTTTGCAGACCCTCTTCCAGCTCATAGCGGCCGTGCAGGCCATCGCTGTGTTTTCCGCGCGTCAGGCCAGCATCCGCCGAGAGCGTAATGCCGCTGCGGGCGGCGTACTGGTTCAGTGCGCTGTCTAAATCCCCGGCGGCAATATCAAACTGCGTTGCCGCCAATGCGGGGGCAGCGACCAGCCCCGCGAGCGGCAGCAGGCTTAAACGGATTGCCATCACCAGAGGCATCGGTTTGCGTAATACGCGTAAAGGCGTCATGTGTTCTCCACAATCGTTTTTGGTTGTCATCACCTGTTAAGTCGAACGAGCGGGTGAAAAGGGACAATGGAGAAGGCAAATTTTTTGTTTTTTTTCTCAGGCTGCGATGACAGTGACCCAGTAGCGGGTGGCAAATTGCAGTTTTACCGGCAGGGTCTGCGCGATGATGTGCAAAATCGCATCGGTGTCGCCCAGCGGAAAGGTGCCGCTCAGACGCAAACCGGCGACGGCGGGATCGCAGCGTAAGATCCCGGGGCGATAGCGGGAGAGTGTGGCGAGCACTTCATGCAGCGGACGATCGCGGAAGCTGAGGACGCCCTGCGTCCAGCTGGCGTCGCTGCTGTTGAGCGCCTGAAGGCGGGTGAAGGCATCGCGGGTAAACCACAGGCTCTCGCCCGCGTGGACAATCTTGCGCTGTCCGTCTGGCAGCAGCGCCTCGACGGCGTGCTGTTGCACCGTCAGGCGCGTGTCACGGGCAAACTGGCGGACGGTAAATTCGGTGCCCAGCGCGGTGAGTAAACCGTCGCGGGTCTGGACGCGAAACGGTCGTTGCCGGCGGTCGCGGGCGGTGGTGATGGCAATTTCGCCGTAGCGCAGGCGAATCAGGCGCTGGTGGCCATCAAAGCGCACATCGGCGGCGCTGTCGGTATTGAGCGTCAGCAGAGTGCCGTCGCTGAGCGTTTGCCGCAGGGGCATGCCTTTTGCCGTGCGGTAATCGGCGCGCAATCCTTCCGCCAGTTCGCTGCTCCACATCTGCCAGCCGCCGCCGGCGGCAACCAGCAGCATCAGCCCTTTCAGCACCTGGCGACGCGTCAGGCGACTGTCGTTGAGCGTCCGGCTGGCAAGGGGACCGGGAAGTTGTCCCATCTGCTGGCGCAGGTTTTCGACCTGCTGCCACGCCCACTGGTGATCGCGGCTTTGTTCATACCACTGTTGCCAGCGGACCTCCTGTCGGGGGTTGACGCGACTATCGCTTAATACCGCGTACCAGCGCGATGCGGAACGCAGAGCCAGACGACGGGATTCGGTTAATGCGGAACTCACAGGCCATTCTCCAGGCGAAAAAGCAGGCAGTGCTCAGTCGCTCTGGCGACGTATTTTTTTACTGAGCTGACCGATACCATCAGGCGTTCGGCAATCTCGGCGTACGTCAGCCCCTCCAGCTGCGAAAGCAAAAAGGCCGCGCGGGCTTTCCGGCTCAGGCCATCAAGCATGGCATCGACCTGCTGCAGCGTCTCCAGCTGGATGTGCTGTCGCTCCGGCGAAGGGACCAGGGTTTGCGGAAGCTGGGCAAGCATCTCCAGCCACGCGCGTTCCAGCGCATTACGGCGAAACAGATCGATCATCACCCGTCTGGCGATGGTGCACAGGAAGGATCTAGGATCGCGGATCGCCGTCAGCGATTCGCTGCCCATCACGCGCAGAAAGGTATCCTGAGTGACATCATCGGCGTCAAAGGCGGATTGCAGCTTGCCGGTTAACCAGGTTGTCAGCCAGCCGTGATGGGCTTGATACAGAGACGCGAGCGTGAACGGCGTGGTGGCGGAAAGCTGAGACATAAGCGGGTTCAAAACAGGTTATCAATAGCGACATGTTAATATGAGAATGGTTATCATTACAATTAAAAGGCGGCGCAAAAATGGGTCGTGCGAACAATAATTTCAATAAGTGACTGTTGCGATTAGAAAATGTTGTTGATTTCACGGCATCAGGTCTCCGGCCCGTGTTACGGGCGGCTTATCATTGAAGGTCGGGGATAAAAAAGGATAATTGTTCGTCGTAAACGAATAATGGATGATTTATTTAGCGAAAGCGCCAGACATTGTGCGGATTTATAAAATAAGGTGATTCTTATTTGATATATAGAAAAGGAATGAAAAGATATGTTGCATACTGTTTTATAGATTCTGACTCTGATATATGGAGATGCGTTATATTGATTACCGCGATTCTTTAGCAACGTTTATACTTTTTACCACCGCGTCGCCTCGGGCAGGATGACAGGGTGGGTAAGTTGTTGCCGGCCAGTGACGGCAGGGGCTGCGAAGCAATATGACGCTGAAGAGTACAAATTGATTTAATAATGTGCAATCAGCGGATCGAAATAATTAGCGAGAAAAGGGTTGTCACAGTAAATATTTGTAATGGGATCTTCTTTTTTATTTTACATTCTGTTACAACTATGAGGGTATTATGCTTTTTTCACCGCGGAGGTGTTTTTTACTTGCCGGAGTGAATTTAGCCGGATTACTATTGTCATAGTTGCTATACGTACCGCCTAACGACTGATGAATGGACTTCGTTTTTTCCTTAAGCGCTACTCATTTATAGACGTTTACAGGAAAAATCATGCCTTGCGCTTTTAATAAAAGTCTTCTGCACCCTCGCAACTGGGGGACCTGGTTTGGCCTTGCCATTCTCTGGTTAATCGTGCAATTGCCTTATCCTCTGTTACACATCATCGGCACCAGCGCAGGCAAGGCGTCACGCCGCTTCCTTAAGCGCCGCGAACATATTGCCCGACGTAATCTTGAACTCTGTTTTCCGGACATGTCACCGCAAGCGCGGGAAAAGATGATTGAGCAGAATTTTATGTCGCTGGGCATGGGACTTATCGAAACCGGTATGGCCTGGTTCTGGAGCGACGAGCGGGTTAAAAAATGGTTCGACGTTGAAGGCTTTGAGAATCTGAGCAAAGCGTTAAGCGCCGGGCAGGGTGTTATGGTCGTTGGCGTGCACTTTATGTCGCTGGAACTCGGTGGCCGTACCATGGGTCTGTGTCGGCCGATGATGGCGACCTATCGCCCGCACAACAGCCCGCTGA
The DNA here is from genome assembly GCF_003323835.1 of Klebsiella sp. X13. NCBI lineage: Bacteria > Pseudomonadati > Pseudomonadota > Gammaproteobacteria > Enterobacterales > Enterobacteriaceae > Klebsiella > Klebsiella sp. X13. The sequence goes on along the minus strand of NZ_CP030874.1, from coordinate 3,237,528 downwards.
TGGAGTGGGTGCAAACCCGCGGACGCCTGCGTTCGAATAAAGCGATGATCGATCGCCGCAATTTATCTGGTCTGGTGCACGCGCTGAAAGCCGGCGAGGCGGTATGGTTCGCCCCGGATCAGGACTATGGCCCGAAAGGCAGCGTGTTTGCGCCGTTCTTCTCTGTCCCTCAGGCGGCGACGACAAACGGCACCTACGTCCTGTCGCGTCTCTCCGGTGCGAAGATGCTGAGCATCAGTATGGTGCGTAAGATGGACCGTAAAGGTTACACCCTGTACATCAGCGATGTGCTGAATGACTATCCTGGCGAAGATAAACAGGATGCGGCCAGCTATATCAACCGGGTGATTGAAAAAGAGATTCTGCGCGCGCCGGAGCAATATCTGTGGGTACATCGGCGCTTCAAAACCCGCCCGCTGGGCGAAGGCTCACTCTACTAAGCCAACAAGCACCGTAAGCGCTTTCAAAATCGCGGCAGTTGCGTTAACGTGAGCGCGATCATGTTTTTTGTTGAAAGCGAAGGAGTGCAGCGTGTTCGCTGAGTTTGGTGTGTTGAATTATCTGACCTATCTGGTCGGGGCTATTTTTATCATCCTGGTGCCCGGCCCTAATACCTTTTTTGTTCTGAAAACCGGTATCGCACACGGCGTTAAAAAGGGCTATCTGGCGGCGGCTGGCGTGTTCATCGGCGACGCGGTGCTGATGCTGCTGGCGTTTGCCGGCGTTGCGACCCTGATTAAGACCACGCCGGTGCTGTTTAATATCGTTCGTTATCTGGGCGCGATTTACCTGCTGTGGCTGGGTGGCAAGATGCTCTATTCCGTTCTGACTCAGCGGGAAGGGCACGCGGACGCCGGGGCTGAACCGGGAAGCGCGATTCTGAAACGCTCGCTGACGCTTAGCCTGACCAATCCCAAAGCCATTCTTTTCTATGTCTCTTTTTTCGTGCAGTTCATCGACGTTAACGCGACAACACCCGGACTGGCGTTCTTTATCCTCGCGCTGACGCTGGAAGTGATTAGCTTTATGTATATGAGCTTCCTGATCCTGTCCGGCTCGTTCGTGACGCGCTACGTGAAGACCAGAAAGAAACTGGCAAAAATCGGCAACAGTCTGATTGGTCTGGTGTTTGTCGGCTTTGCTGCGCGCCTGGCAACCCTGCAATCGTAAACCGCTGGCCGGTAGTGATTCCGGCCTGATAGCTTTATCCTCTGGCTTGTAACAAAAACCCTTCAATTTTTATTGCATTGATGTTACATATACAGCCGATTATCGGTCAGAGAAAAGGGAACCCGGATGATTCTGCAAAAGCTCATCAGCAACAAAAACAGCAAGAAATTCTTCTTGTCGATAGGGATTGTGTTTGCCATCGCGCTCACCGTGGTGGGCCGCGCAACGTTTGGCGGGGTCGTTAGCGAATACAATATGCCGTACTCCGAATGGAGCACATCGATGTTTTTCCTGCAGGGGGCGATGGTGACCGTGTACAGCATCGTGTTCACGCTGCTGTTTTCCATTCCGCTGGGCTTCTTCTTTTTAGGTTCTGACCGTCAGGACTAAGGCTATGGGGCGAACGCGCGTTCGCCCTGCTTAACCCTTTCGTCACCAGCCGCGGCCGTCATAATGATGATGGTGGTGCCTGTGGTGATAGCCGTCGTCAACAATACATCCCGATAACAGCGTGCATAGCGCAAGAATCAACGATAACACGATCGGTTTTTTCATTTCTCACTTCTCCGTTGTCCACCGTCCGCGGGCAAAGAGCGTGCGGAGTCGGCTGATGAAGTGAGTGTATAGCGTTAACTTATTGAGTGGATAGGATAACTCCGCAATAACGCTCTGACGAACGATCCCCGACCGCCGATGCTACCACCAGCCAAACTGAACGCCGGCCAGGGCAACGATCGCGATGATAATCATCAGAATGGTGCTTTTTTTCATTACGCGCCGCCCGGAGCCGCGTAGCCGCCGACGAAAAACCAACCGAGAAAAACAACGGCGACGATAAAAATGGCCACCGGGAAAAGAATACCCAATCTCATGATGTTACCCCTGAAGCTAAAAATATGACCTGTCCTGCCACAAAACCATTAAGCCGCCGCATCGCAACAGCTTACCGGAAAACCTCGCTATCATACTGGATATCGCCGTCAGGTTTTAATCAATATTCAGAAAGGAATCCCGCCGCCGGGACTTTTTATCCTGATACATAGCGTCATCCGCAGCGCGCAGCGCACTTTCGACATCCAGAACCTGGGGATTTACCTCTGTGATGCCAAAACTGGCGCCAGGATAGTTAATTCGGTGTTCGCCAAGAAAGTAAACCCCACATAAGGCCTGCCGCAGGGTCGCAACAAAGGACTGTTGCTGCAGCGTGTCCAGTTCGGTGCCGACGACTAAAAACTCATCACCGCCGAGACGTCCCACCAGGTCTCCCTGGCGAATATGCGCCTTCAGCCGTTCGCCAATCTGGACCAGAAAGCTGTCCCCGCACTGATGACCAAAGCGATCGTTTATCGCTTTAAAATCGTCAAGGTCGATAAAGATCATCAGCAGATTGCGCTGCTGCTCGCGCTCGCGGGGAAACATTGACGACAGATGCTTAAACAGCGCCCGGCGATTGGCTAAACCGGTCAGCTCGTCGGTATAGGAGTGCATTTCCAGCGCGACGTTGGCGGCGCGAAGCTGATCAACCAGCGTCTCTTTCTCAACATAGTGAGAAATTAAGTTGGCAAACAGCGCCATCACCTGCTCGCCTTCGAGGTTATAGGGCTGCTTATTGCGGCTGGTTGCACATAATGTGCCGTACAGCGAGCCATCGGCGAGGCGCACGGGAATGCTGAAGAAGGTGATAATCCCCAGCCCCTGAGCGGCGATGCACGACGGCCAGCGGGTGTTGACATCGTTACTGAACTGGCAGTTATCATCGATTGCACGTTTACACAGCGACTCATTCCACGGCACCGAAAACCCTTCCGGGATCTGCATTTCGCTGCTGTTATGCGCGTACAGCACCAGCTGGCGCTGCGCTTTTAAATCAATACGAGTCAGATAAGTTGACTCCATTCTGGTCACAAGCTCCAGCATCTCAAGCAGCTGCCTGACTAACATTTCGAGAGAATGTTCAGTGGCGAGCGTTTGCGAGACGCGAGCAAGAATAAAATCTGACATGAATGTACGGCTCCCGATCGCGGGTGGGGCCGTCAGTCATTTATGCTGGAAAACGGCTACCAACGAAGAGTAAACATAGATACAACAAATTTAACACATTAATGAAGGGAATACCTGCGATCGCAGCGGGGAAAAAAAGCCCCGTCGGGGGCGACGGGGAAAACTCATTGATTATGGAATGATCTGTTCTCTGGTCAGTTCGAGAACAAGCGCTACTCTACGCGGCAAAAGTGTAGTTAAAATGGAGAAACCATGAAGAATCAGGGCAAATACGTGCTCTGTGCAAAGAAGGAGCAGAAATGAAGTGGATGATAATGCTGCTGCCGCTGGCCCTGGCCGGCTGCGCGAAGCAGCCGCAGCCGCAGGATGCGCCGCCGCCGCCGAAGTCTATCGGCATGGCGAACCCGGCCTCGGTTTACTGCGGTCAGAAGGGCGGTAAGTTGATACCGGTTCAGACGCCGCAGGGCGTGCGCAGCGACTGTAAGCTGCCCGGCGGGGAAACCCTCGATGAATGGGAGCTGTGGCGCCGGGATCACCCCGCTAAGGCGTAGCCTCGCCGGCAGACAGGTTTTCCAGCCACTCAGCCAGCACCAGCGCATGGTTTTGCCGGGTATCTTTGGCGGCATACAGCAAGGTTAATGGCTGTTGGCGAGCCAGCCCGGCGAGACGCAATCCTTCGTCGCGCCGGGCGTCGAGTTCTTCGCGATACTGTTGACTGAAGCTGACAAAATCGATCGCCTCGCCGTGGAACGCTTTACGTAGCGCCGAAGAGGGCGAGAGCGATTTGCACCATTCATCGTAGCGCAAAGCCTCTTTTTTCATACCGCGCGGCCAGAGTCGGTCAACCAGAACGCGGTAACCGTCGCCGGGCTCTGCCGGATCATAAACGCGTTTACAGTGAATCATCGCTATTTTCTCTCTGTTGCATCCAGGCGAGGAGTTGGGGTAGCTGTCGGTCGGAAAAAACGGCGATGCCGTGTTCACGCAGCAGCGCCGCCGCCACGCCTGACCCCGGCTTTCGCTGCCCGCTGAACATCCCGTCGTAGATAAACTGGCTGCCGCAGGTCGGGCTGCCGTCGGTTAACAACGCGGCCTTACAGCCGGCTTCCTGTGCGGTGCGCAGGGCCAGCCATGCGGCCAGCTGATAGTGCGGAGTGACGTCCTGACCGTCGCTCTCAACGATACGCGCGCGGTCCTGCATGACATCCGTGCCCTGGGCGTGAAGGATTTCGGCCGGGAGTCGGGGGACCGGCAGCCCGGCGGCGAGCTCCGGGCAATGAATCACCAGCCGACCGTCGCGCTGCCAACGTGCCAGCGCGTCGGCAAGCTGCGCTTTTTGGCTGCCATTATAGCGAACCTGAAACCCCATCAGGCAGGCGCTGACTAAAATTTTGCTTTTCATAGGCGGTCCATCATTGTTTCTCTGCGCTATACAATAGCGCCTGCGCGCGGAAATTACCCGCCTACAAAGCAATCCAAAAGCGCGAAGGACCTTCTGGCGCGGTGAAAACAGGGGTTGTGTTCCGCGACGGAGATCGCTAATCTGAGGCTCCTTGTGTTGCCCGAAAATCGCTCTGACATAAGGATCCTGCTATGAACACCCCCCTGCGTATTGCCCTGGTTGGCGACTACAATCCTGACGTGATTGCCCATAAAGCTATCCCCCTGGCTATCGACGATGCCGCCGCCGTGCTGGAACTGCCCGTGCGCTATGACTGGCTGGCAACTCGTGATATTCACCATGCCGACGCGTTGGTGGATTACGATGCTATCTGGGTGGTGCCCGCCAGCCCGTATGAAAATGCCGAAGGCGCATTTACCGCCATTCGCTACGCGCGCGAAAACAGCGTGCCTTTCCTCGGAACCTGCGGTGGTTTTCAGCACGCGATAATCGAATATGCGCGTAACGTGATGGGCTGGCAGGATGCGGCACATGCTGAAACCGATACCGAAGGACGGATGGTGATAGCGCCGCTAAGCTGTTCGCTGGTTGAAAAGTCGGACACCATTGAGCTGCGCGCTCATACCCTGATAGCCCGTGCGTATGGCCGCGATCATATTGAAGAGGGCTACCACTGCAACTATGGTATCGCCGACAGCTTTGCCCGTGAACTTGAGCAGGGAGAGCTGCGGGTAACCGGATGGGATGAAGAGGGGGAGATTCGCGCGGTGGAGCTGGTCACGCATCCGTTTTTTGTGGCGACCTTGTTCCAGCATGAACGTCATGCCCTGGAAGGGCGTCCCGCACCGCTGGTGCAGGCGTTTTTACATGCCGCAAACCAATAAACTCACCGCCGGTTAATCTTCCAGGATTCAGTTCGCATTGCCGGTGCCGCCCCGGACGCGCGGGTGAGCAGGAAAATATTGCCGCCATCGTAATGGCGGCTTATCAAAGCGCTATCCGTTTATCTCCCGGTCGCGACCGGCCAGCGCGCCGAACAGGGCCATAACGACTGAAATCAGCGCCACGGCGAGAAGCGGGATCTGCCAGTCGCCGTTGGCATCATGAATTTTCCCCATGAGCGGTGGTCCGCAGGCGGCCAGCAGATATCCGATGGTCTGCGCCATCCCCGACAAAGCCGCTGCCTGATGCGCAGAGTTTGCGCGCAGGCCGATAAACGTCAACCCCAGAATCATGGTTGCCCCCGAACCGAAACCAAAGATTAGCGTCCAGACTACCGCCTGTCCCGGCCAGAACCACAGTCCGCAGGCGCTGATGGCGCACATCAGCGCCACAATGATCGCGATGGCGCGCTGGTCTTTAAGGCGATGAAGAATCAGCGGAATTGCCAGCCCGGGGGCGGCGGTGGCCAGCTGGAGCAAACCATGCAGAGAGCCCGCCTGCGCTTCGCTGTAGCCAAGGCTCTGCAGAATGGCCGGCAGCCAGCCAATAATAACGTAATAGACCAGCGAGTTGATGCCGAGGAACAGGGTGACCTGCCAGGCGAGCGCGGAGCGCCAGATTCCGCGATTGTGCATGGCGCCGGAACCGGTGAGCGGCGCGGTCGCGGTCTTGCGCGTTTGCGGCAACCATACCAGCAGTGCCAGCAGCGGAAAGACCATTAACATCAAGAGTGCGCCGTGCCAGCCGAAACCCGCCAGCGCCAGCGGCACCACCATGGCTGAACCCAGCGCGGCCGCTCCGCCCATAGTGATCGAGTAGGCCCCGGTCATCCTGGCAACATGCTGTGAGAAGTCGCGTTTGATCAGACCCGGCAGCAGAACGTTACCGAGCGCAATTCCGCAGCCGATGATCGCCGTACCGCCGAACAGCAAGGCGGTGGAAGGAAGCGAACGCAGTCCGATACCCAGACAAATAAGGACTAGCGCCACCAGCAGGCTGCGCTCAATGCCCAGCCGGCGACCGACGCCTGCCGCCAGCGGTGATACCAGGCCAAAGGCCAGCAGCGGCAATGTGGTGAGCATCCCGGTTTGTGCGGTGGAGAGACCATAGTCAGCGCGAATGGCGTCGAGCAGCGGGGCTGCGCCGGTAAAAGTCACGCGTAGCGTGGAGGCAATGAATAAAATCCCGGCAATCAGCAGCAGATGACGGCGGCCGGTAGAAGGCAAAACAGAACTCATGGCAATCTCTGACGAGTAAACAGGGCGGCTACAATAGCGCGTTTGCCGATGGTTTAAATCAAGCTAAAATGACAGATTATCGCTAATATCGGACAAAATCATGATAGGACTCGGCCTGGATGGCTACGATCCGGACAGCGGCCATGAATCGGCCCTCGCGTTTCGTATTCAGGTGGTGGAAGACGAGCAGTTCATCCCGCGCCATCAGCACCGCAAAGGCCAGCTGATCCTCGCCTTGCATGGGGCGCTCACCTGCGAGGTGGAGAACGCAATGTGGATGGTGCCGCCGCAGTATGCGGTGTGGGTACCGGGTCAGATGCCCCACAGCAACCGCGCCACGCCGGGGGCACAAATCAGTTTTCTGTTTATTGAACCGGATGCTGCGCCAATGCCGGCGCACTGTTGTACCTTAAAAATTTCGCCTCTGGTGCGCGAGCTTATTCTGACCCTTGCCGGACGTCATGGGGAGGCGTTTGCCCATCCGACAACGCAACGGCTGGTGCAGGTGCTGTTCGATGAGCTCCCGCGACAGCCGCAGGAACATCTGCAGCTGCCGGTTTCCCCACATCCGAAGATTCGCCAGATGGCGGATTTCATGGCGGTTGATCCGGCCCGCTGGCAGACGTTGGCGCAGTGGGCGGCAGAATTCGCGATGAGCGAACGGAATCTGGCGCGGCTGGTGGTGCGCGAGACCGGACTGAGCTTTCGCCGCTGGCGACACCAGCTGCAGCTGATCCTGGCCCTGCAGATGTTGATTCGCGGGCAAACGGTCCAGCAGACCGCGCAAACGCTGGGATATGACTCGACGACCGCGTTTATTACGATGTTTAAAAAGGGGCTGGGCCAGACGCCAGGCCGCTACCTGGCGAGTCTGGTTACGACTTCCCGATAAACAGCGAAATAATGCCGGCGGCGATCAGCGGGCCAACCGGTACGCCGCGGAACAGCGCTACGCCAAGGACCGTGCCGACCAGCAGTCCGGCGACCAGCTGCGGCTGCGAGCCCATCAGCGCCACGCCGCGTCCGCCCAGCCACGAGACGAATACGCCCACGGCAATCGCCAGCAGCGACTTCCAGTTGACGAACGAGTGCAGCAGCGTCGACGGCGGCAGCGTGCCGCTGGCAATGGGAGCCATTACGCCAATGGTCAGAATGATAATACCGATCGTCAGCCCCTGTTTTTCAATCCACGGGAAAAAGACGTTGAGCGGTGTGACGCGAACGATGATTAAAACGAGGATAGAAATAGCCACGGTGGTGTTATGGCTGATAAAACCCAGCGCGGCCAGCCCGAGCAGAATAAACAGGGTTGTATCGAACATGACGGGAGATCCTTGCCAAAATAATAAGCCTGTCTACTCTACGCGTAATAGCGTGAATAGACAGGCTTTTTTTGACCAGTGACCGCGTTTCCAGGCATCTGCACAATTTGGCGTGGCGGTGAGCCATCACCTCTCAGCTTTCGCGGCGAAAGGCGACCAGCTCCGGGCGGGCAATGCGCAGATAATCCTCGGTGTTCAGGATAATGGATTTATCCAGCTGGCCGGCGTTAAAGGCAATCTCAGGGTAGCGATCGAACAGCAGCGGATCGGCAATCAGCCGCAAATCCGGGTGAAAGCTGAACGGTGGGATGGCGCCAAAAACGCAGGCGGTGAGCGTATCGACTTCCGCCGGACTGGCCAGCGATGCCTTGCTGCCGCCGATATGCTGCGCCAGGCGTGACAGGTCCGCCTGTTGGTCGGCGGCGAGGATCGCCAGGACATGCTGGTTCACGCCGTTCCCTTTGACTTTACAGACCAGCGCTTTTGCCCCCTGGCCCAAAGCGGTACCGCGAATCTCCGACACGGCCTCACATTTCCCCACGGCCTCATGTTCCACGACGCGATAGTGGGCCTGGTGCTGTTCAAGCAGCGCGAGCAGCTGACGGTGGGTGTTGCGTTTTTCCGGCATGTTCATCTCACTCTTTCCATCATGACAAAGTCGTCAGCATAATCGTCTTCACACCAGATGAGAACCAACGGAACCTGAGGGGGCATTTTGCTGCTGATTTCTTGCGCGGTGAATGTTCGACCGAGGAGAGAGACAGACGACATGATGCGTAACGATGAATATCTCCGCGAGCGGTGAGGGTCAATTCGTATTTCTCATCGGATTATTCGCATTTAATTCATAATTTAGGCAATTTCTCTTCAATTTATCGCTGGCCAAAGCACCGATCCCAACAAAATGGAAAGAATTTATTAAGCAATAGAACTTTTCTCATTTTATTGAGTCCTTAACAAAATCGATAGTGGTGCGGTTAATTGTGGTGACGAGGATATGATGATGGACAACACAGCGGTGCGGGTATCCCCAAAGAAGTTTAAAAAAATAAGGGAACTTAACAGACGCCGTAATTATTTTACAAAAAGAGTGCGTAACGCCTTACGTGTTTATATTGCAAAAACGCTGTGGGATAGCCCTGCGCGGTCTGAGCTGGATTTATCATCGGCAAAAACGGTGCTGCTGATGCGCAATGAAGGCGCTATCGGGGATGTGGTTGTCGATTCCGCATTGGTTAAGTGCCTTCATCAGTCTGGGTTTATCGTGGATTTCCTGCTGACAAAATCGAATAGCCAGGTGATGCGGTATCATCCGGGCATTCGTCGGATCTATGAGGCTGAGAATGTAGCCTCCGGTGATTTCCTGCGTAAATTTACCCATAATGTTCCTGAGTCCGTTATTAATGAGCTTGCGAATAATAAGTATGACATTGTTATCGATCCCTCTTTATTCGATATGCCCATACACCGGATGCTGTTATTGCGACAAATAAAAGCAAAATCGGTTCTGGGGTTTAATAAATGGGCATCGATTAATCATTATTCAAAATCCTTTGATTTTGATTGTGAAAACTGGCATGTCAGCCAAACCTATACGTTTATCGCCGAGCATCTGAATCTGGATAAAAAACATCTGGAGCGTTATGACCTCCATATTCCAGAGGATATTTATCAGCAAACCCGGCAGTATCTGGCGGGGCTTGTCGGGCGAAAAGTCATCATTAATATTTTTGCCGGGCATCCGGACCGCAGTCTGTCGCAGGCGCAGTTGTCATCCCTGATCGGCAAACTGCAGGAGGCTTATCCCGATGTACAGATTATTTTGCTCGATCACCGCAATGAGATCCGACTCCCGCTGCCAGAAAAGGTGAGCATTAACCCCTTCAAAACGCTGCATCACGCCATGGCGCTGATTGCCGAGGCCGATCTGATTATCTCACCGGATACCTCGGTGGTGCATATGGCGGCGGCGTGGAGAAAACCGCTGGTGGCTATCTATAAAGATGTGCGCATGAACAACCGATTGTGGGCGCCGGGATATGACAACGCGCGGCAGATCATTGTCAAATGCGGCAAGGTCCATCAAATGGAGAATCTGGCCAGTCTGATTATGCGTGAGATTGAAGGCGGCGTGCTGGCAAAAGAGCCCGCGCGGGATTGTCTGAACGATCGATAATCGTCGCTGCCGGTAAAGAGTCAGTCCGGCAGCAGGGCGTCATCCCGTGGCCAGCGATACAAGATCGCTGGCTTTTTTATGCGTCTTTATGCGTCAGATTTCCGCTCAGCCAGCGCGCTAGCAGGAGCGACAAGGGGGATTTGCGCCGCAGGGATTACCCGTCATACGCCATATCCTGTTGCGCTTTCATCAGACCTTCTGTTCCCTTGCGGAGCAGATTGGGGGTACTATCTAACCCATTATCTCTTTGTAACAGGTAACATCTCCAATGGCTCTGATCCCTAAAAACTATGCCCGGCTGGAAAGCGGCTATCGTGAAAAAGCATTAAAAATCTATCCGTGGATATGTGGGCGCTGCTCGCGGGAGTTTGTCTATTCCAACCTGCGTGAATTAACGGTTCACCATATCGATCACGATCATACCAATAATCCGGAAGATGGCAGTAACTGGGAGTTATTGTGTCTGTACTGCCACGATCATGAGCACTCCAAATACACCGAGGCTGACCAGTACGGGACGCGAGTGGTGGCGGGGGAGGATGCGCAAAAAGATGTGGCCGCCGCAACCTATAACCCCTTTGCGGATTTAAAATCGATGCTCAATAAGAAGTCATAAAATCAGCTATCTTCCCTGCGGGTTCAGGGCTGTCTGAGCAGCCCTGCCACGCGCCTCTTTGCGTGGATTCCGATCCGGCTATCTCCGCGACCGTGCTGCCCGGCGTATTCACTCAGACAGAATCCTGCGCCGGTTTGCCGACTGCGGGCAGCTTATGCCAGTCGCCCGCAGCGGACAGTCCATTATTACCAGAAGACGTTAGCCTGAATACCCACAGCCCAGGTGTCGTTGTCCAGACCATTGTTGAAGGACGATTCGCTGGCATCCGTCCAGTTATCCCGGTCGCTATCGTAATGGCTGACGAATACACGCAATTCTGGCTTATCGCGACCGTAGGACAGCGCCTGCGCAAGGGTGTATTTTGCCCCGCTGCGATCGTAGTCAGTCCCGTTAACCGTTTTCTTGTCGTCGAAATAACCCATTTCAAGGTAAGTCCGGGTGTAATCAGACCAGTGATAGGTCACTTTCGCGCTGACGGACGCCGTTGACGCATCGCCTTTATCACCATTCCACAGCTCAACATCGTTGGCGGCAGCATAGTTCAGCGCATGGCTGACATCCCAGTCCGCGGCAACCGGGATAGTGCCGTAGTTACGCAGTGCCCAACCTTCACCCTCTTTAACCGTGCCATTGAGCGTGTCCGCAGCACCAAAGGTCACGCCTTGCAGGGCGGAGCCTTTGCCATAATACTGAATAACCGTATTGTTAACGCCTTTGTCGAAGATCTGCTGCTTCAACACCACCATCGCGGTTTGGCCATCGACATAATCGTGGTTGGCTCGCTCTACTTGCTCATCGTTGGCATCTGCGTGCAGGTATTTATAACCCACCGCCAGCGTTGCGCCATCCCACAGAGGCTGGCTGTCATACATCAGTTCAAGTTGATTGGAATCGATCAGCTGCTGGGCGTCCACTTCGCCTTCGGCGAAGGCTGAAAGATCTTCATCAATATCGCGATGTAAGAAGGCGACAGAAAGTTTTCCCTGACCGAGACTCATTTTTTCAATACCGCCGCCGACGTTGGTATGGTTCCAGAAATCGTAGTCGTTAGCGTCAATGCTGTATTTATTATACTGGCGGATACCCGCCCAGGTTGTTTCATCCAGGCCCATAAAATTACGGAACTGGATATTCATGTTTTCCCAGCCAAACTTATTTTCGTGGCTGCTGTTGGTGTCGCCGTCGTACATATTGATCATCGTCTGGATATATACAGACTGACTTCCTGAACGATATAATTCTTTACCAAAACCGACTTCCGCGTAGGTGTCAAATTCATTACCCAGACGACCGAGTTTATTTTTCTCGAAGCTGCCGCCGGTTGCGTCTTTCATCGAACCACCGCCGTCACTGGCCCCCATGCCTGAACGGAAATACCCATAAAAATCAATACCAGCCAAGGTGTCGGTGGCGGTGACGGTTTTGGATGGGGCATCTGTTTTATCATCTGCGAATACGGCTGTGGACACCATTGAAAGTGACGACGCAATGGCAAGGGGTAATAAAGATTTTTTCATTAATTAATTCCTGGTGTTTTAAAATATAAGTTCCGTAACAAATTGCACGGGATTTAATTATTAAATCTCAGCCGCGGCTGGTGGCGGTTAAAATGTAAAATATTTTAATTGCTATAAAAGAATATTAATTTTTCAGGCAGCATTGCACGTTCAGGCATAGTGTATGGTGTAACCTCTGGCTCTAAAACAGCACATTTATTTAAAAGTAAATATTGCCCTTGCGGAATATTAAATTGTGGACTAGCGCACAAAAATAAGCGTTTTAAACGGCAATGCTGACCCTAAGGAACCGGTCGGGAGAAGGAGGGGCGGGGGGAAGGGCAACCTTCGTCGCGTCATGTTGGAACGACAGCCGGCTTTCTTGCTGCGCCAGTTGAAACGGATTCGGAGAGGCTAATTCAGCAGACCTGCGCCGACGTTGACCGACAGACCCAGTATTGCGAGATTGAACACGAAGGAGATAACCGATTGTAGCAGCGTGATTTGCCGGATCCCGGTTGTCCCGGTGGCCACATCGGCGGTTTGTGCGGCCACCGCAATCGTAAACGCGTAGTACAGGAAATCCCAGTATCCAGGCTCCTCCGGCTTTTCAGGAAATATCATCGGGGTGACCTCCTGCGTCCGATGCAGATAGTGCTGATGGGCATAGTGCATAGCGAAAGAGCTGGGCACGAGGGCCCAGGAGACAATGAGGGTTGTCACCGTCAACAGGAGATGGACCACGCGCGGCGTGCCGGAGAGCTCTTTCAACGCATTGAGTTCGCTTAAAATGGCGACGATGCTGGCCGCACAGGCCACAATGACTATCGTTAGCACGAGCATCGCGCTTTGGTCCTGTAACCGGGCAATGCGCTGAATGCCCGATACATCAGTAATCAACATGCGGATCCAGATAAAAACCAGATAAGGCCATGCCAGCGTATTCCAGCCGATCAGCACTCTTTGCAAGGTCCCGAGCTGTGTCGGAAGCAAGAAAAAACAGACAACGCCCAAAACGATTGAAATCAGCAGGGGCAGACGAATGTAGAGGTGGGCGGTCAGACGCATAGTGGCAGTCGCTTCCAGTCAGGCACTGATTGAGGCTTATTCAGACGTCATTATTTGAATTGAAGCGCAAAAACTCAACGGCCAGCCTTCAAGGAAAACAGTCAGGATCTTAATGTAACTGACTGTTTTTATTGGCTAGTTTCTGGCCTCGGAACCCTGCTTGTGGAACAGTTCGCGGAACACCGGATAGATATCCTCCTGATCGCGAATGTGCTGCATCGCAAAGTTCTCAAAGGTTTCCTGCAGATGCTCATATTCGCGCCACAGCGTCTGGTGCGCGCGGCGGGTTATTTCTATATAGCTGTAGTAACGCACCACCGGCAGAATATTTTTAGCCAGCAGTTCATGGCACAACGGTGAATCATCCGCCCAGTTGTCGCCGTCCGAGGCCTGCGCGGCATAGATATTCCATTGCGACGGATCGTACCGTGCTTTAACAACCTCATCCATGAGCTTGAGGGCGCTCGAGACGATAGTGCCGCCGGTTTCCTGGGAGTAGAAAAACTCGTGCTCGTCCACCTCTTTGGCCTGCGTATGGTGGCGAATATAGACGACCTCAACGTTCTTATAGGTCCGGCTGAGGAACAGATACAGCAGGATATAAAATCGTTTGGCCATATCCTTGGTGACCTGATCCATCGAACCCGAGACATCCATAAGACAGAACATAACCGCCTGACTGGACGGCTCCGGGCGTTTTTCGTAATTCTTATAGCGCAGGTCAAAGGTATCGATAAAAGGCACGCGTTCGATTTTTGCCCGCAGCTCGGCGATTTCCCGACGTAAACGCTCCTCTTCCAGCAGCTGCGCCGGTTCGCTTTTGGCTATGGTGTCCAGATCCTCCTCAAGCGCCCGTAGTTCGCGACGCTTGCCCGCCGTCATCGCCGTACGTCGCGCCAGCGAGTTTTGCAGGGATCGCACCACGCTGATATTGGCCGGCACGCCGTTGGCGGTAAAGCCAGCCCGGTGAGTTTTAAATTCGGTGAGCTGGCGCTGCTGGTTTTTCTTCAGGTTCGGCAGGGCGAGATCCTCAAACAGCAGATCCAGATACTCATCTTTCGATATTTGAAAGACAAAACCATCCTGGCCTTCGCCGTCGGCGCTGGCCTGCCCTTGACCGCTCCCGCCACCGCCGCCGCTGCCCTGAGGACGCTCGATGCGGTCATTCTGTACAAAGTGGTCGTTTCCCGGATGGACGCGGTTACGCAGCCCCCCGCGTCCCTGATGAAACATCGGTTCGTTGATATCATCCGTCGGGATAGAAACGGATTCTCCGCTGTCAATATCCGTCACTGAACGCTTATTGATCGCCTCGGAGATGGACTGTTTAATCTGCGCCTTATAACGGCGCAAAAAGCGCTGGCGATTCACCGCACTTTTATTCTTTCCGTTCAGGCGCCGGTCTATGAACCAGGTCATATGCCCTCCTGTGCTGCAATTGCCAACCTTACGCTGCGACGGAAATGCCGGATGGCGCTGAGCTTACCCGGCCTACAGGTCGCTGTTTTTGTAGGCCCGGCGGGCAACGCACCGCCGGGCAATTTCCGTTATCAGGATGATTTACGTACGCGCAGGTACCATTCGCACAGCAGACGGACCTGCTTACGGGTATAGCCTTTCTCCATCATACGATCGACAAAATCGTCGTGTTTTTTCTGCTCGTCGGTTGAGGTTTTGGCGTTAAACGAAATCACCGGCAGCAGCTCTTCGGTATTGGAGAACATTTTCTTCTCAATCACCGTGCGCAGTTTTTCGTAGCTGGTCCAGTTCGGGTTCCGTCCGTTGATATTAGCCCTGGCGCGCAGGACGAAGTTGACTATCTCATTACGGAAGTCTTTCGGGTTGCTGATCCCGGCCGGCTTCTCAATTTTCTCCAGCTCCGCATTCAACGACTCACGGTCAAACAGTTGGCCAGTGTCCGGATCGCGGTACTCCTGATCCTGAATCCAGAAGTCCGCATAGGTGACATAGCGGTCAAAGATGTTCTGCCCGTATTCGGAATAGGACTCAAGATAGGCGGTCTGAATCTCTTTACCGATAAACTCGGCATATTTCGGGATCAGATAGCCTTTGAGGAACTCCAGATAACGTTCCGACTGCTCTTGCGGGAACTGCTCGCGCTCGATTTGCTGTTCCAGGACGTAGAACAGATGGACCGGGTTCGCGGCGACCTCGGCGTGGTCAAAGTTAAACACGCGCGACAATATTTTGAAGGCGAAGCGGGTGGACAGACCGTTCATCCCTTCGTCGACGCCGGCGTAATCGCGGTACTCCTGATAGGATTTCGCTTTCGGGTCGGTGTCTTTCAGGCTTTCACCGTCGTACACGCGCATTTTGGAGTAAATGCTCGAGTTTTCCGGCTCTTTCAGCCGCGACAGTATGGAGAAGCGCGACAGCGTCTCCAGGGTCCCCGGGGCGCACGGCGCGTGGGTCAGCTCACTGTTGTTAAGCAGTTTTTCGTAGATACGCATCTCTTCGGAGATACGCAGGCAATAAGGCACCTTGACGATATACACGCGGTCGAGGAAAGCCTCGTTGTTTTTGTTATTACGGAAGGTCACCCATTCGGATTCGTTGGAGTGGGCGAGAATAATGCCGTTAAACGGCAGGGCCGAAATTCCCTCGGTTCCGTTATAGTTGCCTTCCTGCGTGGCGGTCAGCAGCGGATGCAGCACCTTGATAGGCGCTTTAAACATCTCGACGAACTCCATAATCCCCTGGTTGGCGCGGCACAGGGCGCCGGAGTAGCCGTAGGCGTCCGGATCGTTCTGGGCATAATGCTCCAGTTTACGAATATCCACTTTACCGACCAGCGCGGAGATATCCTGGTTATTCTCATCACCCGGTTCTGTCTTGGCGATGGCAATTTGCTCAAGGATAGAGGGCCACACTTTGATCACGCGGAATTTGGTGATGTCGCCACCGAACTCGTGCAGACGTTTTGCCGCCCACGGCGACATGATGGTGCCGAGATAACGGGTAGGCACGCCATACTCTTTATCGAGAATCTGCGCGTCTTCCTGCGGGTTAAACAGGCACAGCGGATGATCGTTGACCGGGCTACGTTCACCGTTGGCGCTCAGTATATAGATAGGTACACGCTGCATTAAGGATTTCAGACGTTCAGCCAGCGACGATTTACCCCCGCCGACCGGGCCCAGCAGATACAGAATCTGTTTCTTCTCTTCCAGACCTTGTGCGGCGTGTTTCAGGTAAGAGACGATCTGCTCGATGGCATCTTCCATGCCGTAAAACTCTTCAAATGCCGGATAGCGTGCGACAACCCGGTTTGAAAAGAGACGGGACAGCCGGGGTTCCAGGGCCGTGTCGACCATGACTGGCTCACCAATGGCCATCAGCAGCCGTTCTGCCGCGTTGGCATAAGCACTGCGATCTTGCCGGCAGATGGTAAGAAACTCCTGCAGTGTGAACTCTTCGTCCTTGGCAGCTTCATAACGCTGGCGATAGTGATCGAATATATTCATGGCATGCCGTCCTTTCGTTTTTAGCACAAGTTGAGAGCCGTTCATATGAATAGTGGGAGCTCCCGGAAGAGGTAAACTGCGCGACGTTCATCGATTCTCCAGCAACCCTTATGCCAGGTTGACGAAGCGACACAGACAACGTGCGCCAAAATCACTTCTTCTAAATTAAAGCGTAGATGCATTTAGAAAACTTGCATGCCGGCAAAAATCAATTTCAATGACATATCAATAACTCATCCGGAAAAAAGGCGCTTTTTCGCACGTCTTGCCAGGCCGCGTCATGGGGCTGTCATCCGGCTGCAAGTTTATGGTCATCTGTTGATGAGAAATTGAATGGTTTATGTAATGACGGGTAAAGAATTTGAGGCATGAGGCCTACGACGGTAAACTGCCCCGGCGTATTAATTGACAAACGGGAATATGGATTGTGAATAAGATCAAACCTCTGGCACTCAGCGTGTGCCTTGCGGCCTCTGTTTCGGCTGCCCACGCGGAAGGGAAATTTACGTTAGGGGCCGGCGTGGGTATCGTCGAGAACCCTTATAAACAATACGATGCCGATGTTTTCCCCGTCCCGGCAATTAGCTATGAGAGCGACAGCTTTTGGTTTCACGGCCTCGGTGGCGGCTACTATTTGTGGAATGACAACACCGATAAGCTGTCCGTGACCGCCTACTGGTCGCCGATGTACTTCAAGCCGGGCGACAGCGATAGTGAGCAAATGCGCAAGCTGGATCGCCGTAAAACCACCATGATGGCCGGGCTCTCTTATGTCCACAACACGCAGTACGGCTTCTTGCGTACGACGCTTGCGGGCGACACGCTGGGTAACAGCAACGGTATCACCTGGGATACGGCCTGGCTTTATCGCTATACCAACGGCAACCTGACCTTGACGCCGGGGATTGGCCTCGAGTGGAACAGCGATAACCAGAACGAATACTACTACGGCGTTTCTCAGCATGAGTCTAATCGTAGCGGCATGCGTAGCTACGACCCGGATAGCAGCTGGAACCCGTACCTTGAGCTGTCGGCTAACTATCGTTTCCTCGGCGACTGGAGCGTGTATGGCGTGGCGCGTTACACCCACCTGTCTAATGAAATCACCGACAGTCCGATGGTCGACAAATCCTGGAGCGGTCTGATCTCCACGGGGATTACCTACACCTTCTGATCGCACACGATAGCGTTCGTCGAGCAGACGATCGTGCACCATAACGAAGAAATTTGTGCATCAAAACAGGGCGTCACGCCCTGTTTTGCATTACGGTGGTGCAACGGCATAACCGGAGGAGGCGATGATGGAAAAAACAGTATCTTTTGGCGATCGTGCGGCGGTTCCTGCTATCGGGCAGGGAACCTGGTATATGGGTGAAGACAGGGCCCGACGTACGCAGGAGGTGGCTGCACTACGAGCGGGCGTGGAACGCGGGCTGACGGTCATCGACACCGCCGAAATGTATGCACATGGCGGGGCGGAAGAGGTGGTGGGAGAGGCGATTCGCGGCCTGCGGGATCGCGTCGTACTGGTCTCTAAAGTCTATCCGTGGCATGCGAGTGGACAGCAGATGATGGATGCCTGCGAGGCCAGCCTGCGCCGTCTGGGGACCGATTACCTCGATATGTACCTGCTGCACTGGGCCGGCGAGTTTTCCTTTGCGCAAACCGTTGAGGGCATGGAGAGGCTGGTGGCGCAGGGCAAAATTCGCCGTTGGGGCGTATCGAATCTCGATACTGCCGCGATGCAGACGCTGTGGCAGGTTGCCGGGGGCCAACGGTGCGCGACCAATCAGGTACTGTACCACCTGGCGTCGCGGGGCATTGAACATGACCTGCTGGCGTGGTGTCAGCAACGGTCGCTGCCGGTGATGGCCTACAGCCCGTTGGCTCAGGCCGGACGTCTGCGCGATGGACTTTTAAATCACAGCGTTGTGAAAAATATTGCTGAAGACCGAGGGGTGAGCGCGGCACAAATTCTGCTGGCCTGGGTCATCAGTCATCCGGGCGTTATGGCTATCCCGAAAGCGGCAAGCGTAGAGCATGTTACGCAAAATGCCGCTGCGCTGTCGATAACGCTCACCGTGCAGGAGCTGGCGCGGCTGGATAGTGCTTTTCCCGCGCCGGGCAAAAAAGTCCCGCTCGATATGGTGTAAAGAACAGTTATTCGCCAAAACACTTTGGCGCTTAGTTGATGAACATCAAGGTCCAGTGGTGATTATCTCCTTAAAGATAAAAGAAAAAGGAGATTTACATGACTGAACTTAACAAGCCTCTGGATGTGAAGCTGGCTTTCCCGCTGTGGAAAGCCATTCTCACGATACTCTTCGGCGTTATTATCTGGTTTACTCCGCCGCCTGATGGACTCGCCCTCCACGCATGGCAAATGTTTGCCATTTTTGCCGCCACTATCTTTGCCATCATTCTAAAGGTGCTCCCGATGGGGGCGGTGACGATGATTGCGCTGATCGTCTCTGCGTTTTTGGGCGTGACGCCTCTCTCGCCGGGTAAAAGCGACAAAGTTGCGGCGTTATCCGGGTTTGCTAACGGGACTATCTGGTTGATTGGTATCGCTATGTTCATCTCCCGGGCGGTGATCAAGACCGGGTTGGGCAAGCGGGTGGCGCTGTGGTTTATTTCTAAATGCGGTTCCAGCATGTTGGGCGTTGCCTATGGACTGGCGCTGTCAGATGTCGTCCTCGGACCGGGGATCCCTTCGGCATCCGCGAGGGGCGGCGGAATTATGTACCCGATTACGCAGTCCATTGCCACGGCTTACCAGTCAGAACCTGGGGCGACGGCGAGAAAAGCCGGCGCCTTTTTAATGATTTGCGTTTCACAGATCGATGCCATCGTCTGCACGATGTTTTTAACGGCGATGGCGGGTAACCCGCTGGTCGCCGAACTGGCGCGAAGCCAGGGAATAGAGATCACCTGGACGACCTGGTTTGTCGGGGCCATCGCTCCGGGGATTGCCTCACTGATCCTGCTGCCGCTGGTGATTTACGCGATCTATCCGCCGCAGTTGAAGAAAACGCCGGAGATACCCTCGATTGCCCGGGAAGAGCTGCGCAAAATGGGACCGATGTCGCTGGCAGAAAAAATTCTGGCGTTTGATTTTGTCCTGCTGATATTGCTATGGACCGTCGGTGATATTTTCTTTTCGATTCCCGCGACGCTTTCGGCGTTTATTGGACTGATGGTGCTGCTGATCAGCAACATCATGTCGTGGAAGAATATTATTGAAGAAAAAACGGCCTGGGACACCATGTTCTGGTTTGCCGTACTGGTGATGATGGCCAATGCGCTCAATAAGTACGGCATGATTAGCTGGATATCGGAGCGAATTGTCGGCTATGTCGGCCACTTCGAATGGATAACGGTTTTTTTACTGCTTGTCGTGGTTTATTTCTACACCCGCTATTTTTTCGCGTCGGCGATGGCGCATATTTCCGCGATGTATCTGGCATTTCTTGCCGTGGCCGTTTCCGTCGGCGTACCGCCGCTGTTTGCCGCGCTGGTGCTGGGGTATACCTCAAACTTGTCGATGGGGCTTACGCAATACTCCGGGGGCCCGGGGCCAGCGCTGTTTGGCTCGGGATATAACACGACCGGGCAGTGGTGGGGAGTCAGTTTTGTGGTATCGCTGGCCTCGATTGCTATCTGGTTAGTGTTGGGAGGCGCGTGGATGAAACTGGTGGGATTCTGGTAACGGAAAAACGTCACGAGTGTCAGTAAACAAAACAGGGCGTTATCGCCCTGTTTTTAATCCCTCATCTCCCGGCTATCGGGAGTGGAAGGGACTAGCCTCGTTTCACGACGCGGATAGTTTGCGCCAGGCGAGACGGTTTCTCTTCGCTGGTTTTCTGCGTTTCGGTGACACAGCAGGTTTCGACGCAAACAAAGGTTTTGTACCCGTCATCCGGCATATCGCCCATGCTGACGGAGAGCGCCGGGCCTGGGTTCCAGCCCACGACATTGCTGTGGTGATGGTGGACAACATCGATGTTGCGGTTCAGCGCAGCGTCGTGAATCACGCTACAGGCTTCGGCATTCAGATAGACGCGGTCGGTACGGTCAGGGAAGGTCTCGGTACCGTTGCTTAATACGCCTTCTTCGGCATTCTTCACTTTATCAATATAACGGTCACCCAGACCGCTGACTTTCACTGCCGCAATGTCGCCGACGTTGAAGTAGGTATGCAGTGCGGAGGTGGTTTCAAATTCACCGTGCGCTTCCAGCTCGATCTCGCAGGTTTTACCCAGTTTGAAACGCGCATAGAGCGTAAATTCGTGCGGCCAGTATTTGCGGGTTGCATCGCTACTTTTGAGTTCAAAGGTCAGCATCACCCCGCTTTCATCTTCATCGTGGCCTTTCAGCGCCCACGGCAGGTTACGGGCGAAGCCATGGGACGGTAAACCCTGCTGCGCCGCCGGACCGAACCACGGCCAGCAAACCGGCACGCCGCCGCGCAGGGCGACGCCGTTTTTGAACGGCGTATTGTTGCTGAGCCACAGCACTTCTTCTTCGCCAGCCGGTTTCCAGGAGAGCAGGTGCGCGCCCTGGAAAGCCACGGAGGCTTTAACCTGCGGATGGTCAACAACGATCAGCTCCAGCTCATCAAGCTGGCGGCGGGAGAGGACAGGGGTAAGTTGTTCAACTACCGGGAGAGCAAAAATTTTGTTAATCATGGTGCAATCCTAAAGGTTAGCCGTAAACATGAAGCCATAAAAAAAGGCGACCGAAGTCGCCTTTTTGGATCAATGTCTCATCTCAACTTATTTGGAGATGTGAGCGATCAGGTCCAGAACTTTGTTGGAGTAACCTGTTTCGTTGTCGTACCAGGAAACCAGTTTCACGAAGTTGTCGTTCAGTGCGATACCTGCTTTAGCATCGAACACGGAAGTGCAAACTTCGCCGTTGAAATCGGTAGAAACAACGTCGTCTTCGGTGTAACCCAGAACGCCTTTCATTGCGCCTTCAGAAGCCGCTTTGATTGCTTTCTTGATTTCTTCGTAAGACGCTGCTTTTTCCAGACGAACGGTCAGGTCAACAACGGATACGTTCGGAGTCGGAACGCGGAACGCCATACCGGTCAGTTTGCCGTTCAGTTCTGGCAGTACTTTACCTACTGCTTTAGCAGCACCGGTAGAGGACGGGATGATGTTCTGTGCTGCGCCGCGGCCGCCGCGCCAGTCTTTGTGAGACGGGCCGTCAACGGTTTTCTGAGTCGCGGTGGTCGCGTGAACTGTGGTCATCAGGCCTTCGATGATGCCGAAGTTGTCGTTGATAACTTTAGCCAGCGGAGCCAGGCAGTTGGTGGTGCAGGATGCGTTAGAAACGATGTCCTGGCCTTCGTATTTGTCAAAGTTAGCGCCTTTAACAAACATCGGAGTGTTGTCTTTGGACGGGCCAGTCAGAACGACTTTTTTCGCGCCAGCAGTGATGTGTTTACGAGCGGTTTCGTCAGTCAGGAACAGACCGGTTGCTTCAGCAACAACGTCAACGCCTGCTTCGTTCCACTTCAGGTTAGCCGGATCACGTTCAGCGGTAACACGGATTTTTTTACCGTTAACGATCAGATGACCGTCTTTCACTTCAACGGTACCGTTAAAACGGCCGTGAGTGGAGTCATACTTCAGCATGTATGCCATGTAGTCAGCGTCTAACAGGTCGTTGATTGCAACGATCTCGATGTCAGAACGTTCCTGAGCAGCACGGAAAACAATGCGACCGATACGGCCAAAACCGTTGATACCTACTTTGATAGTCATATATTCCACCAGCTATTTGTTAGTGAATAAAAGGTTGCCTGTAAAATTACAAAAACCTTACGCAGCGTCAAGCGGAATCGTGTCAATCATTGCGACAAATCAATCCTGAGCATACCTTTGCTCGAATGTTTTGCCTCACTCTCCCTTTGAGCCCAATTCCATATTGGGGCCGCGCCCGGAATTTTAAAGGGCGTTAAAGATAAAAATGTGATGTTAGTCACAATTATCTGGGCTGCCTTTTGGCATCGAATAAGTTTAGAACAAAAGTCCACGCTTCATTGTTAATGTTTTGTTAGAATCGAGGCGTAAAGTTGTCCTTTCACAGTGAGAAGCAAGCACATGGCGAATAAACCCTCCTCGGACGAGCTCAAAAAAAATTTGAGCGAGATGCAGTTTTACGTGACGCAGAATCACGGTACTGAGCCGCCGTTCACCGGACGACTGCTCCACAACAAACGGGACGGCGTCTACCACTGCCTGGTGTGCGACGCGCCGCTGTTTCACTCGCAAACGAAGTATGATTCAGGCTGCGGCTGGCCGAGCTTTTACGAGCCGGTGAGCGAGGAGGCGATTCGCTATCTGAACGATTACTCTCACGGTATGCAGCGCACTGAAATTCGCTGCGGAAACTGCGATGCGCATCTGGGACATGTATTTCCCGATGGACCGCAGCCGACGGGGGAGCGTTTTTGCGTCAATTCGGCCTCATTAAGCTTCAATGACGACGATAATGGCGAGCAGATTAAAGGTTAAAGAAACGATTCAGCAAATTATTCCAGTGCGGAGTTGAGCGGACCATGGAAATCGAGCAAATAATAGACAGTATGACGCCGGAAGTGTATCAGCGCCTGGCGACGGCGGTGGAGCTGGGAAAATGGCCGGATGGTGTGGCCTTAACGCCCGAGCAGAAAGAGAACAGCCTGCAGCTGGTGATGCTCTACCAGGCGCGGCATAACAGCGACGCGCAGCACATGACCATCGACACCAACGGCCAGATGGTGATGAAGAGCAAGCAGCAGCTGAAAGAAGATTTTGGTATCGCGCCCAAGCCGATTGCCACGCTGAAGATGCAGTGACGGGACGGACTGATGCCCGCAGGGGTTAACCCTTGCAGGGCCTGTAGTTGGATTAAGCAGGCCCGGTAATCCTTGCAGGGCCTGTAGTTGGATTAAGCAGACCCGGTAATCCTTGCAAGGACCTGCGGCTGGATTTAACAGGCCCGGTAAGGCAACGCCGCTACCGGGCAAAGTTGTAGCCTTCGGGTGGGGCGCCGCTTATCTCACCCGACGGCCGATCGCCGATTAATGTTTAATCCCAAGCGATGTCGCGAGCTGCTTCGCCAGCTGATTGTGGTCATCGGCGCCATACTCCCAGAACATAGCCCCCGCCAGACCTTTTTGCTTAATGTAATCAGCCTTTATCGCCACCGAACGCGGATTCTCGTACGACAACGCGAACAGCGCTTTGCCGTCCGCCGACTGGATCGACAGCCACGGTACCTTCGCCTCATCATCCCAATGTTCGGTAAAGCGTTTTTGCGGGTCGTTAAGCATTTTGTCGACGATGTCGTTATATTTCACGTACGTGTCTTTCGTCAGATCAAAACCCAGCGATGAAAACAGGGCGATTTGCTGTGGTCCGAACCACGGCTGAGTGACGGGATTTTTTTGCGCATCCGGCTTCGTCCAGTCGATACCCGGCTCAAGGGCGCGTTTTGGCACCCGGCCATAGAAGCCAATCCCCAGGTTCATCTGGCTCGGTTTTAAACCGGCGGCGAGATAGTTATTGACCACAGAATCGGCGCTGTACTTATCCGCAGCCGCGACCGTCGGCCAGCGGGTTGAATCATACAGGTTGGCGTTGAAGTACTGGGTTCCGTAGGCCATGTCGTAAGTCATCAGGTTGATATAGTCGAGCGACGGCGCAATCGCTTTGATATCCACCCAGCTTTTCGGGCTCTCGGCGTTAGCGCCCACGGCGATGGTCACCAGTTTCCTGCTACCAAAAGCCGCGCGCAGCTCTTTCAGTAAGGCCGTGAAGTTATCGCGATCGGCCGGTTGGCTGGCGACCAGTCCCCAGGCGCCATTGACCGGATACTCCCAGTCGAGATCGATGCCATCCAGACCATACTTTTCAACAATCTCCTGCGCGGACTGAATAAACACCGCCCGGGTTTCCTTCGTCGCCGCTGCGCCGGAGAATCCGCGAGCTCCCCAGCCGCCGACGGAAAGCAGGACTTTCAGGTTCGGGTTCTGCTGGCGCAATGTCGGGATTTTCTGCAGGTCAGCCTGTACTTTCGGCGACAGCCAAATCTGATGCAGCTTGCTGGCATCTTTTAAAGCGTCATTGGTTTCATCTTTTTCGTCGTTATAGACCAGACCAAACGAGTAGTTGAGATGGGTTATCTGCCGAACGTCCAGCTTATCGATATCGCCGCCGGGACCGGCAGTGACGTCACCACCGCCGTTAAAGTAGCCGACGGACATCAGGGCGCTGGCGGAGACCACGGAAGCGCAGAGCAGGGGTAATGCTGCCAGTAAAGGCAAAAGCTTCATATCAGATCCTCTTTGACTTAAAAAGTGACATTGAAAAACAAACACGCCACGTAAATGGCGTGGCGAAAAAACAACGCGTTAACACTACCAGCGATAGGGCGTTGAATCTGAGAGTCAGCTCAATTTATAGTCAAAGAGAAACGCGGGAAAATGGCCCGAGGCGGCGGCTTCGGGCACAAGTTCGGGGACAAGGCTTAGGCCTGAGTTTCCAGCCAGTCGTCGAGGGTGTACAGCGTAGCACCCGCGGCGGCCATCTCCATAAAGGCGTGCGCGCTATCCTGCGGCTGGAGGTTGACTCCGCGGCAGCCGTCGGTAATCACGTTGACGGTATAGCCGAGATTCAGCGCATCCAGCACGGTGAATTTGACGCAGTAATCGGTTGCCAGCCCAAGAATGATCAGATCGGTGATCTCGCGTTGGCGTAGCCACTCGTCAAGCCGGGTTTTTTGCCGATGTCCATTGTCAAAAAAGGCGCTGTAGCTATCGATGGCCGGATTTTCCCCTTTATGAAACACCGCGGCAATCGCCTGCTGCTGCAGCAGCGGATGCAGCGCCGCACCTTCGCCGTTCTGCACGCAGTGATCGGGCCAGAACGTTTGCACCAGGCCATCGAGCTGTCCCTGGGTATAAGGTTCGACCTGGTGCTGGCTGGCGAAGCTGCCATGGTTTGCCGGGTGCCAGTCCTGGCTGGCGACGACGGTTTCGCCGCGGGCAAGACAATGGTCGATCAATCGGTTGGCGATATCGATTGTGCTATCACCTTCCGGTACGGCCAGCGCGCCGCCCGCGCAAAAATCATTTTGTAAATCGACCAGCAGTAGTGCGCGATTCGTCATCGGTTCTCCTTACTCATCGGGGGTCAGTTCGCCACGCAGGTTTTCCTGCATCAGGTTGCGGATCTCATCGACGCTCAGGTTCTGACTCAGCAGATAGTGTAGCTTGGTCAACGTGGCCTCAACGGTCATATCAAAACCGCTGATGACGCCCGCCTGGGCGAGGGCGTTACCGGTGGCATACCCGCCCATATTGACCTTGCCGGACATGCACTGGGTCAGGTTGATGACCACGATCCCGCGCTGACTGGCTTCCGCCAGAACCTGAATGAACTCGCCATTTTGCGGGGCGTTGCCGACGCCATAGGAGCGCAGAATCAACGCTTTCACCGGCTGACGCAGGAAATTACGTACCACATCGGCAGAAATGCCCGGATAGATCGTAACGACGCCAATGGGTTGTGGCGTGATGGGATGCACAACCAGCTCGCCGATACCCTGTGGGGCTGGCGGTGTACCGAGGCGACGAATGTGGATCCCGGCTTCCAGTAAAGGCGCCAGATTGGGGGAGGCGAAGGCATCGAAACCATCGGCATGGGCTTTGGTCGTGCGGTTGCCGCGATAGAGACGATTATTGAAGAACAGCGCCACTTCATTAATCGGGTAATTAGCGGCAACGTACAGGGCATTCAGCAAATTGATCTGCCCGTCGGAACGCAGTTCGGCCAACGGGATTTGTGACCCTGTCACAATGACCGGTTTGCCCAGATGCTCCAGCATGAACGACAGCGCTGAGGCGGTAAAGGCCATGGTGTCAGTACCGTGGAGGATAACAAAGCCGTCGTACTCGTCGTAATGCGCGCGGATGTCGTCGGCGATGTGCTGCCAGTCCTCCGGCGTCATATCGGAAGAGTCCATCAGCGGTTCATATTCATGAATCGTAAAGTCCGGCATCTCCGGACGGTGGAACTCAGGCATCAGCGCCAGCTGACGCTGCAGGTGGCCGGAAACGGGGATATAACCGTGTTCTGAGCGCTGCATACCGATGGTCCCACCGGTGTAGGCAACGTAAATCGATTTCTTTTGCATATCATCGCTTAGGTTGTACGTAGACAGGCGCAGTATAAGGTGACCGCTAAAAAAATACAGCGCAATCCCCGTCATACTTCACGTTGCAGGTGCGTTGGCCGCGCGTGTTTACCCCGGTCACATAGCGGACTATGCATCCCGGGGATGCGCCCGCTTGCCGCCTGCCTGGCACTCGAATTATTCAGGGGATACCCGTCATACATCAGGCTGCAGGTGCGTTGGCCGCGTAGTGCTCCCCCGACAACATTGAGTTGTCGGGGGAACTGGGCTGCATGAAGGAATTAGCGGATATTGGCGCAGGTTAAGCAGAATGCGTAGCGGTTCTGCGGATCGTTGAACGCGGCGAGCTTATCGCTCTCAGCCTTGACGGCATTGGCCGCGGCGGCAACCGGCGCCGGCAGCCAGGCCTGCAGTGCCGCTGGCAGCGACGCGCGGACCGAACCGGTCAGGTTATCGATCACCATCGAGAAGAAGGTCGGCTCTTCCTGATAGTAGTTGATGTGCCACTGTTTCAGCTTCGCCAGCTCCGCGGCTTTTGCCACCGCGTCATCAAAGTCGCCCAGGCTATCGACCAGCCCGTTGGCTTTCGCATCTTCACCGGTCCAGACATGGCCCTGGGCAATCTGGTCGATTTTCTCCGGCGTACTGTTACGCGCGTTGGCCACCAGCGTGATAAAACGTTTGTAGCCGTTTTCGATGCTCAGCTGCATCAGCTGCTGAACTTCAGGCGGCAGCGATTTGGTGGTTGATACGTCCGCCAGCGCCGACGTCGCCACGCCATCGGTATGGACGCCGATCGAATCCAGCGTATTTTCGACGGTGTTAATGACGCCGAAGATGCCAATCGAACCGGTGAGGGTGCTTGGGTTGGCGACGATATAATTGGCCGGCGTGGAGATCCAGTAGCCGCCGGAAGCGGCCATGCCGCCCATGGAAACCACCACCGGTTTACCCGCGGCTTTTGCTGCCGCCAGCTCTTCACGAATCACTTCCGAGGCGCTGACGCTGCCGCCCGGGCTGTTGACCCGCAGAACAATCGCTTTCACCTTCGGATCGAGGCGGGCATCGCGAATCTGCGCGGCGGTGGTGTCTCCCCCGACGTTACCCGGCGTCTCTTCGCCGTCCATGATCGCGCCGTTAGCGAAGATCACCGCAATGGTGGCGCCCTGGTCGGACGGCGTTTTCACGCTGTAATCGTAATAGCTGATGGCGCGATAGTTATTATCCGCTTTGCTCCAGCCGAACTGTTTAGTCAGCGCCTTCTCCACGTCGGTGGCGGTGCCCAGCTCATCAACCAGCTTGTTGTTCAGCGCGTACTGCGCCGTATCGCCATCCACTTTACGCAGACCATCAATCAGCCCCTGAGCGCCAGGGAACAGCTGCTGAGCCGTGATTTGGCGGTTAGCGGCGATGGTATTGAGGTAGTTTTGCCACAGCTCGCCAATCCAACGGCTGTCGGCTTCCCGGGCGGCAGGCGACATATCGTCGCGAATAAACGGCTCGACCGCCGATTTATAGGTCCCGACGCGGAAAACGTGGGTGGAGACTTTCAGCTTGTCGAGCAGCGATTTGTAATACAGGCCGTTGGTGGCAAAACCGTGCAGATCGACATCACCCTGCGGCGAAAGCCAGATTTTATTGGCGAAGCTGGCCAGATAATACTGCCCCTGGCTGTAGCTGCTCCCCACGGCATACACCGGTTTGCCGCTATCGCGAAATTCGCGCAGCGCCTTACCGATATACTGCATCGAAGGCTGATCGCCGCCGGCAAAATTTTTCAGATCCAGCACGATACCGGTGATATTGCGGTCATCTTTCGCCTGGCGAATAGTCTGTACGATATCAAACAGCGAGTTTTCCTGGAGACGATCGGAACTGGCCCCAAAGAGCTGACGACCGATCACGCCGAGTTTGCTGCTGGCGGACGGTTTATCGACCACCACGCCGGTTATATCCATCAGCAGCGCGCCGCGAGCGGTATGTTCCGTGGTGGTGCTGCTGAACTGTGCCCAGATACCGACACAAACCAGAACCAGCAACAGGAAAACCAGGTTCAGTGCGAGCTGGCGAATAAAGTTGAGTACCCGCCATGTCCATTTAAAAAATCCGGCGAGCAGCCGCCAAAGAGTTCGCATGTATTCTCCCTAACATTGTTAAAAATGGGCTAACCGCATGAGTTGCCGCGTCTGGTTATCCTAAAGAGACGGCTGGCGGTTGTCAGCAGGAATCACCGGTCGTGCTGTAACAAAATTCCTGTGCATGTTAATTTTATGAAAAATGACATCATAGGAGTCACATAGATGGATGCTCTCGAACTATTGATAAACCGCCGCAGCGCTTCTCGTCTTGCCGAGCCGGCGCCGACCGGTGAACAACTGGAAAATATTCTCCGTGCCGGACTGCGCGCCCCGGATCACGGGACGCTGCAACCCTGGCGTTTCTTTATTATTTCTGATGAAGGCCGTGAACGCTTCAGTCAACTGCTGGAGAAAGGGGCGATTGAGGCCGGGCAGGATGACAAAGGCATTGAAAAGGCCCGCAGTGCACCGTTCCGCGCCCCGCTGATTATCACCGTCGTCGCTCGCTGCGAAGATCACCCGAAGGTGCCGAAATGGGAGCAGGAAATGTCGGCCGGCTGCGCGGTGATGGCCATGCAGATGGCGGCGCTGGCGCAAGGCTTTAACGGTATCTGGCGCAGCGGTGCATTGACCGAAAGCCCGATCGTCCGTGAAGGTTTTGCCTGCCGCGAGCAGGATAAAATCGTCGGTTTTCTCTATCTGGGAACGCCGCAGCTTAAAGCCTCAACCACCGTTTCTCTGCCGGACACCGCGCCGTTTGTGGTCCGTTTCTGAGCAACATCGCGTAAGCATAGCCCGGCAGGCGTGAACCGCCGGGCTGTCGCGTCGACTATTTCTGCTGTTTCGCAAACTCGTCTTTGGCTTTTTGCAGCTGCTGCTGGAAGGCCGGATTGGTATGCAGGGTGGCAACCACCGCTGAGCCGACAATCCGCGCGGCGTCAACATCGCTCTGCCAGTGGTAACCGCAGATCACCCGACTTTCACCGAGCTCATAGCCGCGTTTGAGAATCTCATTCTGGCGCTGCGGGTTGATTTCAGCCAGCACCAGGGCGGTAGCCCAGCCGATAGAGGTGTGTCCGGAAGGGTAGGAGCCGTTTTTCGACAGCTTATCCTGTTCGGTGGTATTGCAGGTGGACACGCCGTAGAAGGCAAACGGACGAATACGCATATACTTCTCTTTCGCGCCCCGGGTCGCCAGATCGCCCGCGTCTTCAATCATATTGGTGAGCAGCTTGTGGAGCGCCGGGGCGTCTTTTTCGGTGATCGGAGAGCCGAATGCCGCGGAGAAGGCGTTGGCCACGCCACCCGCGCTCAGGTTGGCATCCTCTGCTGCCAGCTTGCCGCGGGCGGTGGCGCGCAGCAGACGGCCTTTCTCATACATCGCCTGATCGTTTAAAAACGCAATGCTGCCCACTTCCGGCGGCGGCGGGAGCAGCGCCAGGCTGTCAATGGCCTGGGCATTTTTCAGATAGTAGAGATCGGGCTTAGTAGTGGCATCATTCCCGGCGGGAACCAGCGCAAAGGCGCTAACCGAAAAGAGACTGGCAAAGCAAAGGGCGAGTACACGCTTTTTCATCAGGATATCCTTATTGTGGTGGAGAGGAACAATGGCGCGAAACTGACGCAAAGTTAACGAACCATTGTTTTGCTGAAATCAAGAGCCTGTCTCAACAGGACGATTTTGCTGGTCATTTTGACCCGGGGCGTGCTCACAACGATGTATCTTTGAACGCCTATCAGGGCCGCCCGAAGGGGGAGCGCAGCGAAGACTCACGAACGACCTGTACGCCGTGGTTTCACCGCGGTCCCTGTGCAAACTGCCTGTGCTATAACGCCTGCCGGGACAGGCTCTACACTCTCTCATTCGGCGCGTTTTTCTGTGCCGGATGAGAGACGACTCAGGTACCGATGATACCTGTTTACCGATAAACCGAACGCGCGATGCGGGTGTAGGTATGCCTGACCCCGCGAATAGCAATACTGTAGGCCAGAATATTCTCCGGTAATGCCATCCCCATATAACCCGTATCGCCAATATGGTGCAGGTCGGCGCCCGCCATTTTACTCATCAACGCTATCTGACGAAGGGTGCCGACATCAGCGCCTTCCTGGGAGGTCCCAATCGCCGTCATCGCCAGCACGCCATGCGCATGCGCAGTATCGATAAGCGATGCCACACGTTGCTGACTCATTCCCGGTATCGTGCCTGGGGCCGGGAGCAACACAATATCCGCCCCCTGGGCGGCGAACCAGATAACATCCTGCTCGCTGATAATGCTGCTGCCGCTTTCGCGCACCACTCCCGCACCGTGCATTTTCCCGGTGATAATCACCGCGCTGTCGCCCACCGCCTGGCGAATCTCTTCGGCCGCTATCCCCAGCGCCCGGTTGCTGACCCCGTTAGCCGGGTTGCCCGTTAACACCAGAATTTTCGCTCCCATCGCGACCAGCTTACGGGCATTGTCAGCCGTTGCCGAGCGCCCCGGTCTCATTTTCCAGATATCGTCATGGGCAACCGCAAATTCCGGGTCTACCGCCTCCAGATTGACACCAATAATACGCCCGGTCAGGCGCTGCAGTTCATGCAACGTTTTGTCCGGCGCGATATCGGCAGGCAACCCCTCAATATGCGGGTTTTCACTGTCAAACATATTAATCAGCAAGATATCCGCACCCTGCGATGCGGCAAGCTCGGCATTGGTGACATTGTTCAGCAATGGCTGAGTGATGGCGATAGATTCGCTGACCATTACCCGACCTTCGCTGGCGCGAATGGCATACAGCAGCTGCTCTTTATTCATCGATACAAAATCGGAGGCACAGCAGTCCAGCAAGCGTTTAGTTTTCATCGGGATATGCCTCGTTGCTGAATTCGTTCTCTGATTTTACCTGCGGCCTGGGCAGGCACTATCCGCGCCTCGACCCGTCGCTGGATGCTGGCGAAAAAAATTCCCTGCATAAATTCACCTCAGTCGTCATCGGCCATCTTTGGTTTAATTAAAACTAAACCACTTGTGTACCATTAGTGAACCATACTGAATAAAAAGAGATCCTGACTACGACAAAATGGCCATTTTGTGATCTGAGAGGCTTTTCTCTGCGTCTGATTTGGGGATGACAACGATCGATTATTGGTTAAGAATTGGTTCACAGGAGCTGGACCAGTCACCACTTGCGCAGAGAGACGATGAACACAACTTCGCATCCCGGGTTTTATCTCGATGAATCCAGCGCGTTGCCGCTGTATATGCAGCTGGTTAACGCCATTAAGTCGGCCGTTGCTGAAGGCCGGCTGCGTCCAGGCGATGTTCTGCCGTCAGAACGGGCGCTGGTAGAGATGCTGAAAATTGCGCGAGGCACAGCCCGAAAAGCATTACAGCAGTTGCTGGAGGAAGGGGTTCTGATTCGGAATCAGGGGTCCGGTACCTTCGTGGCTCCGCAGGTGCGCCAGTCCCTGCCGTCGCTGGAAAGTTTTAGTGAAATGGCGGCAGCGAGCGGAGGCACAGCGCAAAGCGAGCTGGTGGGATATCTGCGGCGGTTAGCGACCCAGGAGGAGCGCCGCGCTCTGCAACTGACAGACGGTCAAAGTGAAATTGTCGAGCTGACCCGGCTGAGGAAAATTAACGGTATCGCCGTTTCCCTGCAGACGGCGGTTTTGCCTGCGCATCTGCTGGATAAAATCAGCGAAATGGATGAATCGTTATATCTGCACCTGGAGACAAAAGGCTCACCGGTGCTGCGGGCAACTCAGCATTTCCGGGCCGTATCAACGGACAGTCAGCTGGCTTACTATCTGAACATCAAACAAGATGAGCCGCTTCTGCTGGTGACCCGGATCGGCTTCACCTCCGATGACAGGCCCGTGGAATACACCCGGACCTGGTGCCTGAATGATTACTATGATTTTACGCTTGAGCTACGTCGAAAAGCGCCATAGCGGCGCGCTGCCGCTTGCTGGCAGGCGGGCCCGTTGAGTGTGAGAGCGGGGCAGGATCCCGGGCGAAGAATCTGACGGTGGCCGGCGCTGCTTTTATCGACCCGCCGCTCCGCATTTTGTCTATTTTTAGCCATGCCGGACTTTCAGCAAAAGTGAAGATGGCGAGGTAATGCGGCTTGTCCATCGCAAAATCGTCTATTTGTCTGCTTAATGAGCAACCATTCGCGATTTCGGACTGTCATACTTACCACCTTGGCGTTTGAGCGCTACCATAGCGGGATTGCAATGACAGGAGATGTCCATGAGCGAGCAAACTATTCGTTTAACGCAATACAGCCACGGAGCCGGTTGTGGTTGTAAAATTTCCCCTAAAGTACTGGAAACCATTCTGAAGAGCGATCGGGCGAAGTTTATCGACCCGAACCTGCTGGTGGGGAATGAAACCAGTGATGATGCGGCGGTTTACGACCTTGGCAACGGGACGTCCATCATCAGCACCACCGACTTTTTTATGCCGATAGTCGACAGCCCGTTCGACTTTGGCCGTATCGCCGCCACCAACGCCATCAGCGACATTTTCGCGATGGGCGGAAAACCGATTATGGCGATTGCCATTCTTGGCTGGCCGATTAATACCCTGGCGCCGGAAATTGCCCGCGAAGTTGTGGAAGGCGGGCGTTTTGCCTGCCAGCAGGCGGGCATCTCCCTGGCCGGTGGCCACTCGATTGACGCGCCGGAGCCGATTTTCGGTCTGGCGGTCACCGGCGTGGTGCCGACCGAGCGGATCAAGAAAAACAGCACCGCCGAGGCGGGCTGCAAACTCTATCTCACCAAGCCGTTAGGCATTGGCGTGCTGACCACCGCAGAGAAAAAATCGCTGCTCAAACCGGAGCACCAGGGGCTGGCGACGGAAACCATGTGCCAGATGAACCTCGCCGGCGCGGCCTTTGCCACCATCGGCGGCGTAAAAGCGATGACCGACGTCACCGGCTTCGGCCTGCTGGGCCATCTGAGCGAAGTGTGTCGCGGGGCGGGTGTTCAGGCGCTACTCAATTACGCGGATATCCCGAAACTGCCGGGCGTTGAAGAGTACATTGCCGCGGGCGCCGTTCCCGGTGGCACCGGGCGCAACTTTGCCAGCTACGGCCATCTGATGGGCGACATGCCGGCGGCGTGGCGCGATCTGCTGTGTGACCCGCAAACCTCCGGCGGTCTGCTGCTGGCGGTGACGCCGGAAGCGGAAGCCGAAGTGCGCGCCGCAGCCGAAGAGTTCGGCATTAAGCTTGCCGCCATCGGCGAGCTGGTGACCGCACGCGGCGGACGTCCCATGATCGAGATCCGTTGATTACATGCGGTTGTTTATTGCGGAAAAACCCAGTCTTGGTCGCGCAATCGCCGACGTGCTCCCCAAACCGCATCGCAAAGGTGATGGCTACATTGAGTGCGGTAACGGGCAGGTGGTCACCTGGTGTATCGGCCATCTGCTCGAGCAGGCTCAGCCGGACGTCTATGACGGGCGCTATGCGCGCTGGAATCTGCTCGACCTGCCTATTGTGCCGGAGAAGTGGCAGCTGCAGCCCAAACCGTCGGTCACCAAACAGCTCAACGTCATCAAGCGTCTGCTGGGCGATGCGCAGGAGGTGATTCACGCCGGTGACCCGGACAGAGAGGGGCAGCTGCTGGTAGACGAAGTTCTCGACTATCTGCAGCTGGCGCCAGAAAAGCGCCAGCAGGTTCAGCGCTGCCTGATTAACGATCTCAACCCGCAGGCGGTGGAGCGGGCGATTGCTCGTCTGCGCGCCAACAGCGAGTTTATTCCGCTGTGCGTTTCGGCCCTGGCCCGCGCCCGCGCCGACTGGCTGTACGGGATTAACATGACCCGCGCCTATACGCTGCTCGGCCGCAATGCCGGCTACCAGGGGGTGCTGTCGGTCGGGCGGGTGCAGACGCCGGTGCTGGGGCTGGTCGTGCGACGTGATGAAGAGATTGAGAATTTCGTCGCCAAAGATTTCTTTGACGTCAAGGCGCATATCGTGACGCCGAAGGATGAGCGTTTCGTTGCCACCTGGGTGCCGAGCGATGCCTGCGAACCGTATCAGGATGAAGAGGGGCGTCTGCTGCATCGTCCGCTGGCCGAACACGTGGTGGCGCGCATTGAGGGCCAGCCGGCGCGGGTGACCGCCTACAACGATAAGCGGGATTCTGAGCCGGCGCCGCTGCCGTTTTCGCTTTCGACGCTGCAGATTGAGGCGGCGAAGCGCTTTGGCTTTAGCGCGCAAAACGTGCTGGATATCTGCCAGAAACTGTATGAAACCCACAAACTGATTACCTATCCGCGTTCGGACAGCCGCTATCTGCCGGAGGAGCATTTTGCCGGTCGGCATGCGGTTCTTAATGCCATCGCGGTTCATGCGGCGGATCTGCTGCCGCAGCCGGCGGTTGATCCGGAAATCCGCAACCGCTGCTGGGACGATAAAAAAGTGGATGCGCACCATGCGATCATCCCGACCGCCCGCAGCAGCCAGGTGAAACTGTCCGATAACGAAGAGAAGGTGTATGGCCTGATTGCCCGCCAGTATCTGATGCAGTTCTGCCCGGATGCGGTCTTCCGCAAGTGTCAGATCGATCTTGATATTGCCAATGGCAAATTTGTCGCCAAAGCGCGTTTCCTCGCCGAAGCCGGCTGGCGCGCGCTGCTGGGTAACAAAGAGCGGGATGAAGAGAACGACGGTACCCCGCTGCCGGTGGTGGCCAAAGACGACGAGCTGTTGTGTGAAAAGGGCGAAGTGGTGGAGCGGCAAACTCAGCCGCCGCGCTATTTTACCGATGCAACGCTGCTGTCGGCGATGACCGGGATTGCTCGTTTTGTGCAGGATAAAGAACTGAAAAAAATTCTGCGTGCGACCGACGGTCTGGGTACGGAGGCGACCCGCGCCGGGATCATTGAACTGCTGTTTAAGCGGGGCTTTTTAGTTAAAAAGGGGCGCTATATTCACTCCACCGATGCCGGACGTGCGCTGATTCACTCCCTGCCGGAGATGGCTGCCCGGCCGGATATGACCGCTCACTGGGAGTCGGTACTGACGCAAATTAGCGAGAAGCAGTGCCGTTATCAGGACTTTATGCAGCCGCTGGTCGGCACGCTTTATCAGCTGATTGAGCAGGCCAGGAGTACGCCGGTGCGTCAGTTCCGCGGCATTGTCGCGCCGGGAGGCGCTAAAAAGAGTTTCAGCAAAGGTAAAACCAAAGCTAAAACGAAAGACAAGAAGCCCGCTGCGGACTCCGCCGCGGAAAATCCATAAAAAAAACCGGTCTTCCGTAATGCCGATCGTTTAAGGGTCGGCAGACCGATTCTTATGCGGCGCTGTCAGGTTTTCAATATATCTGCAGGAGTTTCTGTCCCGTCGTTCGCTATTAAGCCAGGGATGTCGTTTTACGCTGGTTTGCGCGAAAGGGGGGAGCATATTCTGGAGTATGTGTTCTGGGGAGTATTCCGTTCACTTTTGTGGCATGTTCCGTTCACGATAAATTCGACACTTTTCTCATACCCGCTGCGGGTGAACGGCATGGGGGGCGTTCACCCGCCTCCGATGCCCCCCGGCATTGCGCTGAAAACGGCCGTTGCGCGGTATGCTCCACTCCGGCTTCATCTGGCGGACCGGGCGGGACTCAACCTCCCTGTCTCGACCTGCCCTTTGGCCGCCTTATTCGTCCCAGCCATGGGAATCACCCCGCCGGGGCCAACGCTTCCGGCGTTTTTGTCCTGCGGCCAGTCCTCGATGCGCCCCTGCGTTTTCGCCCGTGTTCCTGACGCGCCTTAACCCCCGCGCTGTCCTCCCAGGGCCGGGCGAAACCGGCCCTGGGTCGTTCACCTGCAGCGCAGGAAACAGAAATACGCGGAACTTATGGTGAACGGAATATCCCACAGAAACATGCGCCAGAGTGCGAAGCCCCTTTCACGCCAGCCACCGTTTACCGACTCGCCCTGGCCTGCGATAAACCCAAAAAAGCGGGTCACCTTTCAGTGACCCGCATGACGGGCTTTCGGGGTTGCCGCTCATCCCCGGACGTCAGGGGACGACGGCAGGGAACCACGACGTCTTAAATGACGCCCTGCGCCAGCATGGCATCGGCCACTTTGACGAAACCGGCGATATTGGCGCCGCGGACGTAGTTGGTCTGCTGCGCTTCGCCACCGTATTCAACACAGGCGTGGTGAATATCCAGCATGATGTGATGCAGGCGGGCGTCGACTTTCTCCGCCTTCCAGCTCATACGGGCTGCGTTCTGCGCCATTTCGAGGCCAGAAGTGGCGACGCCGCCGGCGTTCGCGGCCTTGCCAGGGGCGAACAGCACACCGGCATCGAGGAACAGGTCGGTGGCGGCGATGGTGGTCGGCATGTTAGCGCCTTCGGCAACGGCCTTCACGCCGTTAGCGATCAACAGACGCGCCGCATCGGCGTCCAGTTCGTTTTGCGTGGCGCAAGGCAGCGCGATATCCACGGGAACGGACCACGGCTGTTTGCCTTCAAGGTAGGTCAGACCAAACTCGCGGGCGTAGTCGGCAACCCGGCCGTCGCGGCTGGCTTTGATTTCGCACAGACGGGCCAGTTTTTCCGGGGTAAAGCCAGCTTCATCGACAACGGTGCCGCTGGAGTCGGAGGCGGTGATCACGCGGGCGCCGAGGGCCATCGCTTTTTCGATAGCATACTGCGCCACGTTACCGGAACCGGAAACCGCGACTCGCATCCCTTCGAAGCCCAGGCCGTGACGCTTGAGCATCGCGTCGGTGAAGTACACCAGACCGTAGCCGGTCGCTTCCGGACGAATCAGACTGCCGCCGAAGGAGAGCCCTTTGCCGGTGAACACGCAGGCGCTGTTGTTGGAGAGTTTACGCATCATCCCGGCCATAAAGCCGACTTCACGACCGCCCACGCCAATATCGCCTGCCGGAACGTCGGTGTCCGGGCCCAAATGGCGATACAGTTCGGTCATCAGCGCCTGACAGAAGCGCATCACTTCACCGTCGCTCTTACCTTTCGGATCGAAGTCGCTGCCGCCTTTTCCGCCGCCCATTGGCAACGTAGTGAGGGCGTTTTTAAAGGTCTGTTCAAAGCCGAGGAACTTGAGAATCGACAGGTTAACCGACGGGTGGAAACGCATGCCGCCTTTGTACGGGCCAATTGCCGAGTTGAACTGCACGCGCCACGCGCGGTTAACCTGAACCTGATTGCGGTCGTCGACCCAGACGACGCGGAACTGAATAGCACGCTCTGGTTCAACCAGACGTTCCAGCAAAGAGAGCTGGCGATAGCGCGGGTTTTCCTCAAGGAAAGGCCACAGCGTGGTCATAACTTCGCGGACGGCCTGAGCAAACTCGGTTTGATGCGGGTCGCGCTGTTGAACGCGGGTGAGAAAACTTTCCAGAGTGCACATCTGATCCATAGATATAATTTCCCCTTATGGTTGTGGTTGCATGTATACGCGTCACGTTGCAGATTGCTTCGCTGCCCGCTTCGGGAGCGCTTCTGCGGCCGCCCGATGCAATCTGAATGATTTTGTATCTCTTTTTTTATTATTCGGCCCTTGAAAAGACCGATTTTCCGACTATAACACCGGGAATCGTTAGGCAAGCAAGGAAAAATTATCCAGACAGCAAAATTTATAATCTGGCGTCAGTCATAACTAAAAACGATGACGCCAGTGGCAGGGAATTAGCGGGGAAGATCGGCGGCGCGTTGGGCAATAAACGCGTTCAGTAGCGGAATATCTGCCGGAGCAAGGTCGAAGGTGAGCGCCTCTTGCGGCGTGCACCAGCGCAGCTGACGGTGATAGTGGGCGGCAGGAAGGCCGCTAAAGCGCGCCACCCACCAGGCGTGCAGGTGAATCAGGCGGCCGGAGACCTCCCGTTGATGGCTGGCGATATAGCGCTCAACCTCCGCCGTGATGCCGAGCTCCTCCTGCAGCTCGCGGATAAGCGCCTGCGGCTGGCTCTCGCCGGGCTCCACTTTGCCGCCGGCAAATTCCCATAGGCCGGGCTGATCGGCATGGGGCGGGCGTTGCGCCAGCAGAATTTTGCCGTCCTGTTCAATAATGGCGGCTACAACATCAAGCGTTTTTTGCATCTGAATCATCGTTCCGGGCAGGATAATGGCCTATTATCACCGCCTTTATCTTTGCCAGACAACCTTTAGCCCATCGGAGATATGCTGTGCTCGATAGTCATCTGCATCCTCGCCTGAAACCCTTGCTCAATGTTTGCGCCGCGCGGCTGGAGCGCCTCGGCGTCTCTGCCGACGGCGTGACCCTGACGGGTTTCGCCATTGGTGTTCTGGCGCTGCCGTTTCTGGGGCTTCGTTGGTACGGGGCGGCGCTGGCGGCGATTGTCGTGAACCGGCTTCTCGATGGCGTAGATGGCGCGCTGGCGCGTCGCCGCGGGTTGACCGACGCGGGGGGATTTCTCGATATCTCCCTCGACTTTCTGTTTTATGCCCTGGTACCGTTTGGGTTTATTATCGCCGATCCGGCGCAAAACGCCGTGGCCGGGGGCTGGCTGCTTTTTTCTTTTATCGGAACCGGCAGCAGTTTTCTCGCCTTTGCCGCGCTGGCGGCAAAACATCAGATAGCCAACCCGGGCTATGCGCATAAATCGTTTTACTACCTGGGAGGATTGACGGAGGGGAGTGAAACCATCCTGCTGTTCGTGCTGTGCTGCCTGTTTCCCGCATATTTCGCCTGGCTGGCGTGGCTGTTCGGCGCGCTCTGCTGGCTGACCACCGCCACCCGTATTTACAGTGGCTACCTGGCGCTGAAGCAGCTTCAGCGCCAGGCATAACGCGGTTACTGGCTGTTATCCGGGCCGCGCACGCCGGTCTGCACCGGGTTTTTCGGGTCGCTGCTCCACTCGTACCAGCCGCCATCGTACACCGAGATATTTTTCCAGCCCATGGCGCGGGCGTACATAAAGGTCTCTGAGGCGCGCCAGCCGGTGCCGCAGTAGAAAGAGACCTGCTGGTCGGGACGAATATTCCACTGTCGCCACATGGCGGTGATATCCTCCGCGCTGCGCATGGTGCCGTCCGGGTTGTGGAAGTCTTCCATGTGGGTGGAGTCGCTCCCGGCGTGCCCCCAGCGGGCGCCGGCAATCTCGCCTTTTGGCTTGATATAGCTGTAGCCGCTGGTGGTGCCGATAAACTCCGGCCAGGAACGGATACTGACCAGCGACGCATCCTGACGATGCAGCAGCGCGCGCGCCTGCTCCATATTCAGCATCAGCTGCGGCTGGCCGGGAATCGGCGCGCCGAAGTCAGGCGCCGGTTTTTGTTCCGGCGGCATGCCGCGTTCCACCGGCAGACCGGCATCGGACCAGCTTTTCCAGCCGCCGTCGAGCAGACGCACGTCTTTCACCCCGGCGTACAGCAGAATCTGCGCCACGCGGGCGGCGGCGTAGACGTCGCGACCGTAGAGAATCACCGTGGTGTCATGACGAATGCCCTGTTTCGCCAGCAGTGCTTTCAGCTGGGCATCGGAGACCTTATTCCACAGCGGTTCGCTTTCGACCTCGTTGGTGTCGATATATCCGGCGCCGGGAATATGATTCAGCAGATAGAATTTGGGCGCGCCCCAGGCGGCTTCAATCACTTTCCACTGTCCGGCCGGAGCGGCGGTCACCGCTTTACCCTGCTGGAGATCGTGCAGCCACTGCGGGTAAACCAGCTGCTCAAAGTGCGGCAGCTTTTGCAGACGTTCGGGGTGACTCAGCGCATCGCTAAGGGTACTGAGATGGGTAAACCCGGCGGCCTGCAGGCGTGCGGCGACTTTCGCGTTGTCTGTATCGCTGCCGTACAGCGCAACGGGGGTATCGGCCCGCAGCTGATGCTGTTGGGCCCACGCGCTAAGCTGTTCATCGTTCATGGCGCTGAGCCAACTGGCGGAGAGATTCAGCGCCTGCGGTTCGTGACCCTGCGGGCCGTTAGGCTGTTGGGGCCAGCCGTTGTAGAACGCGCTGAGGCGTGTATCAATCGCGATACCGTGCTGCTGTTGGAGCGCGGAGAGCGTTAGCGTTGGCATGGTTTCAGCGGCGAAGGAGGTGGAAGCAGCAAGCCCGATCAGCAGGGCGAGTGCGGTCAATTGAGAAACACGTTTCATCGAAATGCCCGACAAGAGAAAATTGAGCGCACATTTTCCGCTGCCTCCGTGGGGAATTCTTTGCGATAACGCAGGTTAGCAGGGTTTTCATTGCCAGTCGCGGATATTCAGACAGCGGCCGCGGTCGGGAATATCGCCACTGTCGTGGGTCACCAGCACCGCCGGAATGGCGAGGCGCGCCAGCTCATCAAATACCCAACGGCGAAAACCGGCGCGTAGTTCGGCATCCAGGCGGTTAAACGGCTCATCCAGCAGCAGTGCCAGCGGGCGCGCCAGCAGGGCGCGGAGCAGGCTGACGCGGGCGCGCTGGCCGCCGGAGAGTGTCGCCGGATCGCGGGAATAGAACCCGGCCAGCCCGGCCCGTTCCAGCGCCTGCTGCACCTGAATTTTGCGCGCCGCGCCGCGGATGTCGGCCGGCAGCGCCAGCAGCAGGTTTTGCCCGACGCTGAAATGGTCGAACAGCAGCGCATCCTGAAACAAAATCCCAATCCGCCGTCGCTCGGTGGGGCGTTCATCGCAGCGTTCGTTGTAGAGCCACAGTTCGCCGCTGGCGTGAAAAGGGGCCTCCAGCGCGCCAATCATCCAGGCGAACAGCGTAGATTTGCCGCTGCCGGATGGCCCCATCAGCGTCAGTACTTCTCCCGGAGAAACGGAAAAGGCGATTTCCCGCAGCAGGGGACGATGATGCAACGTCAGGGTCAGATTGTTTACGGTGAGCACTAGCGTAATCCTCGTCGATAGCGGCCAGCCAGCCATGCCAGCAGAGCGGTCAGGGAAAAGACCATCGCCGGTAGCAGCAGTTGCCATAATGCCTGCGCGGCGAGCGTTTGCGTATCGCCGCCGCTGCTGAGCGCTACGGCTTCGCTGGTTAATGTCGGCGTCCGGCCGGCCCCCAGCCACAGGGTGGGCAGATACTGGGCAATGCTTACCGAGAAGCCGACCGCCAGCGCCATCAGCAGCGGGCGCACCAGCATCGGAAGTTTTACCCGCCAGACGCGTTGCCAGCGTCCCCAGCCAAGGGTTCGCGCGACCAGTTCCAGACGCGGATCGCGGTGACGCCACGCCGGACGCAGAACAAACAGCATCCACGGAACCACCCACAGCAGATGGCCCCACAAGACGGTGGCAAATTGCCCATCCTGCCAGGTATACAGCGCCAGTTGATACTGACCGTCGGCCAGCGGCAGCGCGGGCAGAACCAGCGGTAGCCAGACCCAGCTATCGCCGCGGGAAGGACCGCACTCCAGCCACAGCAGGCAGACAAGCGCCCCTGCCAGAGAGGCGAGAAGCGCCAGCCCCAGGCTGTTCGCCAGGCTATCGCTTAGCGGAGAGGCGCTCTGCGCCAGCGCCGCCAGCAGCAGCGCGCAAAGCAGGCCGCTCAACGGCAGGCCGATTGCCAGCAGCCGTCCGGCAAGCGCGCGCGGCTGCGGACGACGAATGCCTCGCAGGTCAGGGATCTGTCGCTGCCAGAGACGCCATCCACCCCAGGCGCAAACAAGCACCCCTCCCAGGATGAGCAGCAACAGCAGGCTGGCGAGGGCACCTTTCGCCTGCTGCATATCATCACCCTGGTTTAACCATTGCCAGGCGAGTACCGCAAGCGTAGGCGGGTTGCCCGGGCCGATCACCAGCGCGACATCCACCGTCGACAGGCTCCATGCGGTGGTGGCCACCAGAACGATAGCAAGTGAAGGCAACAGCGTCGGCAGTATCAGCCAGTTGAGACACTGCCAGCGGCCGTATCCCTGGCTTTTCAGGACCGTAGCCTGCTCGGCCAGGCGTTTTTCGCTCAGAAGACCGTAGATCGCCCACAGCAAAAATCCGCTCTCTTTGATGGCCATCGTCAGCCCCAGACCAATGCCGTAGCGATCGGCCGGCGGGGAGCAAACGGAACAGACGCGATACAGCCAGCCGCCTTCGGCGAAAAGGAGCAGCGCGCCGGTGGCAAAGGCGACGTGGGGCACGGCTAACAGGAGCGGCAGGCGTCCCGCCAGCTGCCGCCAGCCGCGGGAGGGCCAGAGCGCGGCGACGAGAGTCAGACTTATCAGCAGCGCGCCGCCGACCGCGAGGAGCGTGGAGAGCAGGGTCGCCGCCAGCGCCTGCCAAATCTGAGGATCGGCGAACAGCGCCTGCCAGCAGGCGAGGCGGAACGCCGGCGCGAGCATGAGCGCAATGGCCGGGAAGACGGGCAGGTAAATCAGCGCCATGATTCCCCAGGCCAGCAGAATCAGTGGGTACCGTAACGGCGCAGCCATTCCTGCTCCAGAGCATCAACCCAGGCCGCGTGGGGGGCCGCCAGTACCGGCGGCGGGTTCTGCGGAGCCCGCGCCTGCAGGGCCTGGCGCTGGTCGTCGGGTAAGCTCTGCGGGTTCAACACGCTGGGGTCGCCCCACACCGCCGGATCGGCTTTACGCAGCTGCGCCGCCGGGGAGAGCAGGAAGTTGGCCACCACTCTGGCGCCCGCCGGGGCGCGCGCATTGGCTGGAATGGTCACGAAGTGCACATTGCCGAGCATCCCGCGCTCAAAACCAAAGCCATAGCTGTCCTTCGGCAGCTCGCCGCTGACCGCTTTTTGCCGGGCATGCAGCGGGTTAAACGTCAGCGACAGCCGAAGCGTACCGGTTGCCAGCATGGCATCCATGCG
The DNA here is from genome assembly GCF_003323835.1 of Klebsiella sp. X13. Taxonomy (NCBI): domain Bacteria; kingdom Pseudomonadati; phylum Pseudomonadota; class Gammaproteobacteria; order Enterobacterales; family Enterobacteriaceae; genus Klebsiella; species Klebsiella sp. X13. Next base: position 3,193,617 of record NZ_CP030874.1, on the reverse strand, counting down.
GGCCGGCGAGGCCGGGAAGTCGCGCCCCTCCCGCCACAGCAGGGGATGAAGCCGGTCGAGATAGCGCCACAGCGGTGCGGTGACGGCGGCAAACGTCTGCGGCTCCGGGGGGCGACGCAGCGCTTCCGGGCGTTCCGTCAGAGTCATCAACAACTGTTCGAGGAAGGCGGTACCGGTAAAGTCCGGCGGACGCGGATAGGTGACCTCGCCGCGATGCGCGGCGGCAAAGGTCAGCAGCGTCTCCGGGCTGTCTGGTGGCGTCGGCGTCTGCGTACGTCGGGCGATAAAGGTGAGCTGCGCGCTGCCCCACGGGGACTCTGCGCCTTCGGTCGGCAGGGAGAAATCTTCACGCACCGGCTGGCGGGTATCAACATAGCGCCAGTTTGGCAGCGTCTCCGCCCATCCGGTTTGCAGCAGGTTGGCGGTTTTCAGGGTACGGAAGTTCTCGCCGTTGACCCACAGCAGATCGACGGAGCCATGATGCTTGCGCCCGGCGCGGGCTTCCGTTTGTAGGCGCTTTACCGTATCTGCGGCATCGGCGATATGCACAATGCGCAGGTCGATAGCATAGTCGCGTTTCACCTCCGCGCTGACCCAGTCGAGATAGCGATTTACCGCCGGGTCGCCGCCCCAGGCATTAAACCACACCGTCTGTCCGCGGGCCTGGCGGGCGATCTGTTGCCAGCTATCGTCGGCGTGAGCGGCAAGCGGGGCCCACAGCAGCGCCGCGAGCCAGAGTAAACAGTAGCGCATGATCCGCTCCTTATGATTTGGTGTCTTCTGAAGAGGTTGGCTGAGGGATCTGGCACAGGCCCTGAGCCGGGATCGCCATGGCGGAATTAAACCGTGCCGACAAATTTTGTAAGCCGATCAGCGCCGTGAGTTCGGTCAGGGCCTGGGCATCAAATCGCGCCATGAGTTTGCCGCGCAGCGCATCGTCGACGGTTGGCGGCGTAAGGCTGGCGGCTTCGGCATACTCCAGCGCCAGACGTTCGTCTTCGCTGAACAGCGGGCTCTGGCGCCAGCGGGCGACGGCGAAGAGCTTCTCGGCGCTGCCGGTGCGTTCAGCCAGCTTCATGCTGGTGATATCCACGCAAAATTCGCACAGACACATCTGAGCGATGCGGGCGCTGACCAGCGCGCGTAGCACCGGATCAAGGGGCGAACGCTTGCGTTCAAGATAGCCGACAAACATCGACACCAGATAAAAGACCAGCGGAATACGCCCCCACCAGCGAATAGGGCTAAGCACCTCGCCGTAGTGGCGACGATGCAGCCAGGCCTGCGGGCGCAGGATCAGGGGGGTGGTACGCAGCGGCGGCAACCTCATCAGGATTTCCTCTTATGACGTTCGAGATAGCAGGCTTTAGCAATAAAGATAATCAGCGTCAGCGCAAACAGAACGGATAAGGCGGTCATAAACCAGAATGTCCCGCCGGTTAACTGGCTGCCCACCCACGAGTACACTATCGTGGCGGGCAACTGGCCGATGCCGGTGGCAAACATAAACTGGCGAAAGCGAATCGACGTCAGACCCGCCGCATAGCTGATGGGATCAAAGGGGACAAACGGCAGCAGCCGGCAGATCAACACCGTCTGGTGGCCGTAGCGGTCGAAGAAAGCGTCCATACTGCGCAGCACCGTTTTTCCGGTCAGCTTCTCAACCGCTTCACGGCCCAGCACCCTGGCGATAAAAAAACACAGCGCGGCGCCGGCCATGGCGCTGACCCAGGAAAGGGCACCGCCGCAGAAGGCGCCAAACAGCGACGCGTTTGCGAAGGTGATCAGAAAGGCGGGGAGCGGCGCCACGACAGCCTGCAGGATCATTAAGGCGAAAGAAACCAGGGCCGCCTGCGGACCGTAGGCGTGAATAAAGCGCTCAATGGCGTGCTGATCTAGGGCGGAAAAAGCCGCCAGACTGTGCTGAATAAACGCATTCACGGCGGGGATACGCCACCAGGCGACGAGCCCGGCCACGACAATGAGGATCAGCGCCGCGCGAGCGTACCAGATGAGACGGGCGTTATTTTTCTTCATGGCTAACCTGCAGTTTGTCGGGATCGATCTGCCGCCGCCGGGCAAAGATTTTGGCGCCCTGAATAATGCCAAATAAGGCGAGGCCGGCCAGACTCAGTTTCAGCATAAACCCCAACGTAATGCCCTCTCTGGCGAGTTCGCTCGCCATCAGGGTATAGATAAACAGCCCTGGCAGGGTTGTCAGGACCGAGATCAGCATAAATGAGCCGAACGGAATGGCCGTCAGACCATAGGCATAGTTTTGAATGTTGTACGGAAACAGCGGCACCAGGCGGGTAAAAATCAGGAAATCAGTACCGCTGCGGGCAATACCACGTTCAATCGCCTGAAAGGTCGCGGTATGTCCGGCATATTTCAGCAGCAGATCCCGACCCAGCCAGCGGGCCAGCAAAAACGAGAGCGCCGAGGCCACCGTGGCCGCACACAGCGATAACAGGGTGCCCCATACCGGGCCAAAGACCACGCCTCCGACCATCACCAGGATACTGCCCGGAATCAGGCACAGGGTCGCGACGATAAATAAGGCAACATAGAGCGTCCAGCCGAGCGGGCCGCTGTGTTGAATCAGCGACTGGAGATGGCGGAAGTGGGTCACCAGATCGGCAAAGCCGGAGAAGGAGATCATCGCCAGCGTGGCGCAGAGCAGGGCGAAAATCAGCAGCAGCCGGGATTCTGCTTTATGACGGCTTCTTTTCCATGGGGGATCTCCTGTTTTAACCGCGTTCCGTGAACCTCCACCCCGCTTGCCAGGGTCTGCGCGACAGTATAATAAATGGCGAGCTACAACAATGTCTTACCGCGGATTTATTGATTTTGCTCAGGATAAGCGGACTCTCCGCGACCGTCAGGCCGGGAGAGTCGACGGAGAAAACGCGTTACGGTTTGAAGGTGGCCCAGACCGGCGCATGGTCAGACGGTTTTTCCATACCGCGAATGTCGTAATCAATACCGGTTTCTACGCAGCGCTGCGCCAGCGGAGAGCTTGCCAGCAGCAGGTCGATACGCAGACCGCGGTTATCGTCAAAGCCTTTGGAGCGGTAGTCAAACCAGGAGAAGCGATCCTGGTTGTCCGGGTTGGCCTGACGCCAGGTGTCAACCAGACCCCAGTCCAGCAAACGCGCCATCCACTCGCGCTCTTCCGGCAGGAATGAGCACTTACCGGTGCGCAGCCAGCGCTTGCGGTTCTCTTCGCCAATGCCGATGTCAAGGTCGGTTGGGCTGATGTTCATATCGCCCATGATCAGCAGCGGATTATCTTTGTTCAGTTCGCTATCAAGATAGTTTTGCAGGTTCTGGTAGAACGCCGCTTTTGCCGGGAACTTGGTTTCGTGGTCGCGGCTTTCGCCCTGCGGGAAGTAGCCGTTGATCACCGTGACATTCCCGAATGCCGACGGAATTTCCGCCATGATGATGCGGCGCTGGGCCTCTTCGCCATCGTTGGGGAAACCGCGGCGTACGGCGACCGGCGTCTCTTTGGTCAGCAGCGCCACGCCATAGTGCCCTTTTTGACCGTGGTAGAACACGTTGTACCCGAGCTTTGCAACCTCTTCGAGCGGAAACATGTCGTCGTGTACTTTGGTTTCTTGTAAGCCAATGACGTCAGGCTGATGTTTGTCGACGATGGCGGCCAGCTGGTGGGGGCGGGCACGCAGGCCGTTGATATTAAAAGAGAGAAATTTCATAGTCGCTGCCACTGTGCAAGGTGAATAGTGCAGGGATGGTAGCAGAAATTCGCCGGGCTGGCTGCCGGAAGGCATTTTATTGTGCCTGTTGTTCCGATTGGCGTCGCTGACGTAACCCGCGCGCACCATTCTGGCGCAGGCTGCGCTAAAAAAGGGCGGATATCTACGATAAATTTCGTAGAGGATCACAAATACAGAATTATATCTTACCGATGCATAAACTATTTGATTTATTCACTGTTATGGTCGGCGAATAAGATATTTATTCACTATTTATGCATTTATTATGCATAAAGAGAAATCGTAACCTATTGATATTCCTTACTTGACTCTGATTTATGCATTTTCCCCTCTGGCTGGCACGAAGCGTGCAATCTACATTTACAGCGTAATAACCCATAATTTTTAACATTATTCATACTTTTTATTTACCGGAAGAGGTCGATATGTCTCAGTCAATTACGCGTAACAATTTTGATGAATGGATGATGCCGGTCTACGCGCCAGCGGCTTTTATTCCGGTACGCGGTGAAGGTTCACGCCTGTGGGATCAGCAGGGAAAAGAGTATATCGATTTTGCCGGCGGCATTGCGGTGAATGCCCTGGGACATGCTCACCCTCAGCTCATTCGCGCGTTGACGGAACAAGCCGGAAAGTTCTGGCACACCGGCAACGGGTATACCAATGAGCCGGTCCTGCGCCTGGCGAAACAGCTGATTGACGCGACGTTTGCCGATCGCGTTTTCTTCTGTAACTCAGGCGCAGAGGCTAACGAAGCGGCGCTGAAGCTGGCGCGCAAATATGCTCATGACCGTTTCGGCAGCCATAAAAGCGGTATCGTCGCGTTCAAAAATGCCTTCCACGGTCGCACCTTGTTTACCGTCTCCGCGGGCGGCCAGCCGGCCTATTCTCAGGATTTTGCCCCGCTGCCGCCGCAGATCGAGCATGCTGTCTATAACGATCTCGAATCAGCCCGGGCGCTTATCGATGACAATACCTGCGCGGTCATTGTCGAGCCGATGCAGGGCGAAGGGGGCGTGGTGCCAGCCGATCCGGCTTTCCTGCGCGGCCTGCGCGAGCTGTGCGACGCCCATCATGCGCTGTTGATTTTTGATGAAGTCCAGACCGGTGTGGGTCGTACCGGTGAACTGTATGCCTACATGCACTATGGCGTCACGCCGGATGTCCTGTCGACGGCGAAAGCGCTGGGCGGCGGTTTCCCGATTGGCGCGCTGCTGGCAACGGAAGCCTGTGCCAGCGTTATGACCGTCGGGACGCACGGTACCACCTATGGTGGTAATCCGCTGGCCAGCGCGGTGGCCGGCGAAGTGCTGTCGATCGTCAATACGCCGGCGGTACTGAACGGCGTGAAGCAGCGCCACCAGTGGTTTACCGAGAGACTGAACGCCATTAATGCGCGTTATGGTCTGTTTAAGGAGATCCGGGGGCTGGGATTGCTGATCGGCTGCGTCCTCAATGATGCCTGGGCCGGAAAGGCGAAAGCCATCAGTACCCAGGCGGCGGAAGAGGGGCTGATGATTCTGATTGCCGGCGCGAACGTGGTGCGTTTCGCTCCGGCGCTCATTGTGAGTGAGGAAGAGGTCAAAACCGGGCTGGATCGCTTTGAGCTGGCCTGCCAACACTTCCTCGCGGGAGCGTCATCATGATGGTGATTCGTCCTGTAGTCGCCGAAGATCTGGCCGGTCTGATGACCCTGGCCGGTGAAACCGGCGGCGGCCTGACATCGCTGCCTGCCGATGAAAAGACGCTGGCGGCGCGGATTGAACGTTCACAGAAAACCTGGCGAGGGGAGCTGCCAAAAAGCGAACAGGGCTATGTTTTTGTGCTTGAAGAGACCAGCAGCGGCGCGGTGGTGGGGATTTGCGCTATCGAAGTTGCGGTGGGGTTGAACGATCCCTGGTACAACTACCGCGTGGGGACGCAGGTTCATGCCTCGAAAGAGCTGAATGTCTACAATGCGTTGCCGACGCTGTTTCTCAGCAACGATCACACCGGCAGCAGCGAGCTGTGCACGCTGTTTCTCGATCCGGCCTGGCGTAAAGAGGGCAACGGCTATCTGTTGTCGAAATCGCGCTTTATGTTTATGGCCGCGTTCCGCGAACACTTTAATGAAAAAGTGGTGGCGGAGATGCGCGGCGTGATTGATGAACAGGGCTATTCCCCGTTCTGGGAAAGCCTCGGCAAACGCTTTTTCGCCATGGAGTTCTCTCGTGCCGACTACCTGTGCGGGACCGGGCAAAAAGCCTTTATTGCCGCCCTGATGCCGAAGCATCCGCTGTATATCGACTTTCTATCCGATGAGGCGCGCGCGGTGATCGGCGAAGTGCACCCGCAAACGGCGCCGGCACGTGCGGTGCTGGAGAAAGAAGGGTTTCGCTATCGCAACTATATCGACATTTTCGACGGTGGGCCGACGCTGGAGTGCGACATTGACCGGGTACGGGCGATTCGTAAAAGCCGGCTGGTGACCGTTGCGGAAGGGCAGCCCGCGCCGGGGGAATGGCCGGTATGCCTGGTTGCCAACGAGCAGTATCTGCAGTTTCGCGCGCTGTTGGTGCACGCCGATCCGGATACCGATCGCCTGCTGTTAAGCGCGCGCGAACTGGATGCCCTGAAATGCCATGTCGGCGACCGGGTGAGACTGGTGCGTCTGATTCCGGAGGAGAAAAAATCATGAGTTTATGGATCAACGGTGACTGGCAGAGCGGACACGGTCCGGCGCGGACAAAAACCAACCCGGTCAGCCAGGCGCTGCTCTGGCAGGGTAACGACGCCGATGCCGGACAGGTGGCGCTGGCGGTCAGTGCCGCGAGACGAGCCTTCCCGACGTGGGCCAGACAGCCGTTCAGCGTCCGTCAGGCGATCGTAGAAAAGTTTGCCGCGCTGCTGGAAGCGAACAAAACAGAGTTAACCGCCATCATTGCCGCGGAAACCGGTAAGCCGCAGTGGGAAGCGGTAACGGAAATCAGCGCGATGATCAACAAAATCGCTATTTCCCTGAAAGCCTACCATAGCCGTACCGGTGAGTCGCAGACGGCTATGGGCGACGGCTCGGCGACGCTACGTCATCGCCCGCATGGCGTGCTGGCGGTGTTTGGCCCATACAATTTTCCCGGCCATTTGCCCAATGGGCATATTGTGCCGGCGCTGCTGGCGGGGAATACGCTGGTGTTTAAGCCCAGCGAACTGACGCCACACAGCGGCGAGGCGGTGGTGAAGCTATGGGCCGAGGCGGGACTACCGCCGGGGGTTCTGAACTTGCTGCAGGGCGGACGAGAAACCGGCGAAGCGCTCAGCGCCCAGCCGGATATTGACGGGCTGCTGTTTACCGGCAGCTCGGCGACAGGGTTTCAGCTGCACCGCCAGCTCGCCGGCCAGCCGGAAAAGATTCTCGCGTTGGAAATGGGCGGCAACAATCCGCTGATTGTCGACGACCCGCAGGACATCGATGCGGCGGTACATTTGACTATCCAGTCAGCCTTTATTACCGCCGGACAGCGCTGTACCTGTGCTCGTCGCCTGTTGGTGAAGCGCGGCGAGAAAGGCGATGCGTTTCTTGCCCGTTTGGTGACGGTGTCACAAACTTTGGTGCCCGACGCCTGGGATGCGTCGCCGCAGCCGTTCCTTGGCGGGCTGATCTCGCCCCAGGCGGCGCAAAAGGTTCATCAGGCCTGGCTCGGGCACGTTGCTAACGGCGGAAAAACGCTGCTGGAGCCGCGGCTGCTACGGGCCGGAACCTCGTTGCTGACGCCGGGAATCATCGAGCTGACGACGGTGGCGGAAGTCGCCGACGAGGAAGTTTTTGGTCCGCTGCTCAGCGTCTGGCGCTATGACGATTTTGCTGAGGCGATTACCCTCGCGAATGCCACTCGATTTGGGCTTTCCTGCGGGTTGATTTCCGCAGAGCGCGAGAAATTCGACCGTCTGCTGCTGGAGGCGCGGGCCGGAATTGTCAACTGGAACAAACCGCTGACCGGCGCCGCCAGCACCGCACCGTTTGGCGGCGTGGGGGCCTCCGGTAACCACCGTCCGGGAGCGTGGTACGCGGCCGATTATTGCGCGTGGCCGATGGCAAGTCTCGAAACGCCGGAACTGACGCTGCCGGAGACCCTCAGTCCCGGTCTCGACTTCCTGCGAGGAGCCGGACGATGAAAGCCTTTGAGGTAAATTTTGACGGGCTTCCCGGTCTGACCCATCACTACGCCGGACTCTCTTTTGGCAATGAGGCGTCGACACGGCATCGCTATCGGGTATCGAACCCGCAGCTGGCGGCGAAGCAGGGGCTGAAAAAGATGAAGGCGCTGGCGGATGCCGGCTATCCCCAGGCCGTCATTGCGCCACAGGAACGGCCGAATGTTCCCCTGCTGCGCCAGCTTGGATTCAGCGGCAGCGATCCGCAGGTCATCGAGAAGGCGGCCCGCCAGGCGCCGGATCTGCTGTCGGCGGTGAGCTCGGCTTCGTCAATGTGGGTGGCCAACGCGGCGACGGTTTCACCTTCCGCCGATTCGCTGGATGGCCGGGTTCACCTGACCGTGGCCAATCTTAACGATAAATTCCACCGCGCCAGCGAAGCGCCAACGACCGAGGCGCTGCTGCGCGCGATCTTCCCCGATGAGCAGCGCTTTGCTATCCATCCTCCTCTACCGCAGGTGGCGCTGTTTGGCGATGAAGGGGCGGCGAACCATAACCGCCTCGGCGGCGAGTATGGCGCGCCGGGTCTGCAGCTTTTTATTTACGGTCGTCAGCAGGGCGGCGAGGGAGAAAGCCCGCAGCGCTACCCGGCACGGCAGACGCTGGAAGCCAGTCAGGCGGTTGCGCGCCTGAATCAGGTTAACCCGCGGCAGGTGATTTTTGCCCGACAGAATCCGGCGGTGATTGATAAAGGGGTATTTCACAACGATGTGATTGCGGTGAGTAATCGCCAGGTGCTGTTTTGCCATGAGCAGGCGTTCGTCGATCAGCCGCAGCTGATGCGCCAGCTTGCCGGGCAGGTTGTCGGGTTTACGCCCGTTATCGTACCGACTCAGGCGGTGACGGTAGAAGAGGCGGTGGCGACCTATCTGTTTAATAGTCAGTTGCTGAGTAAGCCCGATGGAACGATGCGGCTGATTCTCCCTCAGGAGGCACAGGAACATCCTGGCGTCTGGCGCTACCTGAATACGCTTCTGGCCGCAGATAATCCGATTGATGAACTGCAGGTTTACGATCTGCGCGAAAGTATGGCGAACGGCGGGGGGCCGGCCTGTCTACGCCTGCGAGTGGTGTTGACGGAGGCGGAGCTGCGGGCGGTGAATCCGGCGGTGTTGATGAACGAGGCGCTGTTTGTGACCCTCAATGACTGGGTCGATCGCTACTATCGCGATCGTCTCACCCAGGCGGATCTGGCGGATCCACAGCTGCTGAACGAAGGTCGCGAGGCGCTCGATCGGCTGACGCAAATCCTGCAGCTGGGTTCCGTTTATCCGTTCCAGCAGTCGCTGTGACTCAGTTTTCGTTTCAAGGAGGCGTCGTGGACGACTTTCTGGCATTAACTCTGGCGGGGCGTTTGCCTCACCATTTTCATGGCGAAACGGCGCATTTTCGCTGGCACTGGCTGGACTGCGGGGTGTTGCAATTGACTCCGCATGCGCGCTGCGAGCGTTCGCTGGTTCTGTCCGCGGGTATCCACGGCAATGAAACCGCTCCGGTGGAGATGACCCATCTGCTGCTACAGCAGCTGTTTAGCGGTGAGCTGCCGCTGCACTGGCGGCTGCTGGTGATCTTTGGCAACCCGCTCGCGCTGCGGGAAAATAAGCGCTACCGCGACAGCGACATGAACCGGATGTTTGGCGGGCGCTGGCAGCGTTTTCCCGTCAGCGACGAGACGGCCAGAGCGCGTCAGCTGGAGCAGGTACTGACGCGGTTTTATGGCGCCGGCACGGGCAGCCGCTGGCACCTTGATTTACATACCGCGATACGCGGATCGCTGCATACGCGCTTTGGCGTGCTTCCGGCGCGGGAAACTCCGTGGGATGACGGGTTTTTAAGTTGGCTGGGAGGTGCCGGGCTGGAGGCGCTGGTCTTCCATCAGCAGCCGGCGGGGACATTCACCCACTTCAGCTGCGAACGCTTTGCTGCGCTCTCCTGTACCCTGGAACTTGGTAAGGCGTTACCGTTTGGCGCTAACGATCTGACGCAATTTAACGTCACCCAACGGGCGCTAATGCGTTTGCTGGTGGGCGATCTGACGGTCGTTGACGCCGATCCGGCGCCGCTGCGCTATCGGGTGGTGCAGCAAATTACCCGTCATAGCGATAATTTTCATCTCTGTATGTCGGATCAGACGCTCAATTTTACCGCCTTTCCTGGCGGAACCTTGCTCGCCGAAGATGGTGATACCCGCTATGTGGTAGAAAAGGCACAGGAGTTTGTTCTGTTTCCTAACCCGTCCGTGGCGCGGGGGCTGCGGGCCGGGTTGATGCTGGAGCGTTTATCGTAGCCGCTCGCCGAATATTCTGCCGCTCATTCGGGCGGCCGTTTAATTTTGTATAGTCACCTCCTGTGCATAATTTTATTTTTTCGTGCGCGGGGGGCTGATTGCAGATTATTCCTGGATAAATGCTTTGTTTTTAATCTCTGCTGCTTTATAATCCATCAAAACCAATAAAAAACAATGCGTTATATATTTTTTGTTGCAATTCCCTCCTTAATTTCCTTATTTTCTCCACAATTGGTGAGAAAATGTTTTTTACACTTTCATTGTTTTACTCTTGCTCTGACTAATTGACGATAAACGTCGTAAAGTTTATCTCGTCAACACGGCAACACGCCGTAAGAATAACTTAAAGTAAGGACTGGATATGAAGAAGATTACTGCTCTGTTTGTTGCCTCTACACTGGCTCTGGGTGCCGCTAACCTGGCTCACGCTGCTGATACCACCGCGGCTCAGCCCGAAAGCAAACCGATGATGCACCATAAAGGTATGCATGGCGGCCAGCACGAAATGATGTTCAAGGGGCTCAATCTGACCGATGCGCAAAAACAGCAGATCCGCGACATCATGAAGGGCCAGCGCGAAAACATGAAACGTCCGTCCCTGGACGAACGCCGCGCGATGCATGAGCTGATCGCCAGCGATACCTTCGATAAAGCGAAAGCGGAAGCGCAGATCGATAAAATGGAAGCGCAGCATAAAGCGATGGCGCTTTCCCGTATGGAAACCCAGAACAAGATTTACAACATTCTGACGCCGGAACAGAAAAAACAGTTCAATGCGAATTTTGAGAAGCATCTGACAGATCGCAAAGCGCCAGAAGGTAAAATGCCTGCACCAGCTGAATAACTCAGCGCTATGAATGAAGACCGCCGGTCTTGCCCAACATCGCCGTCAGGCATTGGGCAGGACCGGCGGTTTTTTTTGTGCTAACGAGGGGAGAGCGGATGCAGCGTAAAGCGGCCGCTCAGCAGCGGTTTGCAGAGAATTTTGTAGCCGTCATGATCAAAACCGGCCGGCTGGCGCGTTAAGCTCTCGGCCTGCTCCAGCGTCTCGACCGATCCCAGCCACAGCCAGTTATGAATGACGTGATAGTGGGTGAGGTCTGGGCCTTTCTCCTCCAGCGCGACGGCCCCAGGCCACGGCCAGCACACCAGCTGCATCTGCGCCATCCGGGCGCGGAGTCTTTCATGATGTGCGGCAAGACTTTCCCGACCGCAGCAGGCGCCGGCGCAACGCCCCAGCGCGTGTCGGAAACAGGCGCGACCCGGAGTAAGCGTCTCCAGTCCCAGCAGCCCGTAGCAAAGATGATGTTCGTCAGCGAGGGTTTTCAGCGCCTGCAGCGCTGCCCGCCGGTTTGCAAACAGGCCATACAGATGATTGTGGTGGGAAAAATCAACCTCGCGGGCGTACACCACCTGCGGGCGGATGTCTTCCAACAGCAACGAGCAGAGCTGCTTATTACGCCGCAGGCGTTTATTAAACAGCGGCTGACGTTCTTTAATCAGCTGCGCCTCCAGCAGCAGCGCGCCCAGCTCTCCCGCGGTACGTTGCCAGCTGATGCTTCGCGCCTGACGCAGCATGGCCGCCTCTTCGGGAGTACGCAGGTGCGACAGCACCCGACTGCGGAGATTCACGCTCTTACCGATATACAGCGGGAGCGTATCGCTCTCGCCGTGAAACAGATACACGCCCGGCAGATTAGGCAGTGCCTCGACCCACGGACGCAGATGTTCGGGATATTCATAGATAGCCGCGGCGTCGAATTCCAGACGCGGGGCAGATTGCCTTCTCACCACACGGGCTCCTGATGCTGGTTATATATCCAGTATAACAGGGCGTGCAGGCAGCGAAAAGTGCAAAAAATAACCCCGGCGATGGCCGGGGTCAGAGAAATGCGGGGGGAGCGCGTTATTTTTTCCAGAAGTCATCGAAAACGGTGATCGGCGTCCGGCGCTTATGCTCGGTTTTCAGATACCAGCCTTCAATAATTCGGGCGATGCTCGCATCCAGCGTTTTACCTTCCAGATAGTCATCAATATTGTCGTAGGTTACGCCCAGCGCAGCTTCGTCCGGCAGCGACGGGCGATCGTCTTCCAGATCGGCGGTCGGCAGCTTCTTATACAGATGCTCCGGGCAGCCCAGCAGCGCCAGCAGCTGCTTGCCCTGGCGCTTATTGAGACGGAAGATGGGGTTGATATCCGTGCCGCCGTCTCCGTACTTGGTAAAGAAGCCGGTAATCGCCTCCGCCGCATGGTCAGTGCCTACCACCACGCCGTGGGTCATCCCGGCAATACTGTATTGTGCTTTCATGCGTTCACGGGCTTTCTCATTGCCGCGAACAAAGTCGCTGAGCTCAATCCCGGCTTCCCGCAATGCCTGCTCGCTGGCCAGTACCGCACCTTTAATATTCACCGTCAGCACCCGATCCGGCTGGATGAAGGCGATCGCATCCTGGCAATCTTGCTCATCCGCCTGGACACCGTAAGGCAGGCGTACGGCAATAAACTGCAGCTTTTCATCGCCGGTTTCGGCACGCAGTTCATTAATGGCCTGCTGACAAAGTTTGCCTGTCAGGGTTGAATCCTGGCCGCCGCTGATTCCCAGAACCAGTGACTTAATAAAAGGGTAGGTCTGCAAGTACGACTTCAAAAAGTCCACGCTGCGGCGAATTTCACCCTCAGCATCGATCTGGGGCTTCGCGCCCAGCGCCTGAATAATTTCTTGTTGTAGCGTCATCGCGCCCTCCGGAAAGTGAATCTGTTTGGCTGCCAGTAGGGGTTAAAGCTACCTCTTTGCCGGGAAAACGACAAGGATCACAGAATTGAGTGGCGCAAAAGAGAGCAATCAATGACATAGGATTTTTTTATTAGAAAAAGCTTAAATTTGCTCCTTTTGTACCTTCGGCTTGAAAAATAACGGTATTTATTCCAGGCTTATTAACACGCAGAAGAAAAGAGGACGCAATATGAACAAGAATTTAGCAGGATTTCTGGGCGCAGCAGCAGTTTTGACCATGCTGGCAGGGTGTACGGCTTACGATCGTACCGCCGACCAGTTCACTCAACCGGTCGTCAAAGATGTCAAAAAAGGGATGACCCGGTCACAGGTTTTACAGATTGCGGGTAAACCGTCTTCTGAGGTCACCATGATCCACGCACGTGGAACCTGCCAGACCTATATCCTGGGTCAACGAGATGGTAAACTTGAAACCTACTTTGTTGCCCTCGACGATACCGGTCGCGTCATGAACTCCGGCTACCAGACCTGTGCGGAGTACGATACCGACCCGCGCAACAGCAAGTAATGCAACATGCTGAGATCTACGAAAGCCCGACCACTGGTCGGGTTTTTTTATGACCGCTAATGCTTATTTAATTGCGCGAATTATTTGGGGGAAATGTGAAGGTAGTCAAAACACGAGGTCAATGAGAGACAATTTTGATTAACCAGGAATTATCCAGGCCCCGCACGATGCCGTATACTCAATGCATAAACAATACTAATTGAATGATTACCTGTCTTAACCGGCTGTCAGACATCAGATGATACTGAAGCCGCCAGGTCTTACAAATTGAGGAAGCGCTCATGGAAAAGAAACACATCTATTTGTTTTGCTCGGCTGGAATGTCTACTTCACTGCTGGTCTCTAAAATGCGTGCACAGGCCGAAAAATATGAAGTGCCGGTCATCATTGAGGCCTATCCTGAGACACTTGCTGGAGAAAAAGGCCCTGAAGCCGATGTCGTATTATTAGGTCCACAAATTGCGTATATGCTTCCAGAAATTCAGCGGCTGTTACCGAATAAGCCGGTGGAAGTTATCGACTCTGTGCTTTATGGCAAAGTCGATGGGTTAGGTGTACTGAAAGCGGCCGTTGCGGCCATTAAGAAAGCTGCTGCACAATAATTTAATTTTAAAACTCAATATCTTTTTGTTTTTCGCTGAATCAACAGTGCGTTAAAGCATTATCTGATTTTCCTGAATAGCGAAAGGTGAGAGTTTATTTTCCCGTCAAAGAGTAATTTCATACATCTATGCCGTAATGATTCGATTACGGCTTTTAAGGGTATTTGCTATGAGCAAAGTGATTGACTCGCTTGAAAAGGTACTCCTTCCTTTTGCAGTTAAAATAGGAAAGCAACCGCACATTAATGCGATTAAAAACGGCTTTATTAAATTAATGCCGCTGACCCTCGCGGGGGCCATGTTCGTATTAATCAACAACGTTTTTCTGAGCTTTGGTGAAGGTTCTTTCTTCTATTCAATGGGTATTCGCCTGGATGGCTCGACCATTGAAACGTTAAATGGCTTTAAGGCTATCGGCGGCAACGTTTATAACGGGACGTTAGGGATAATGTCGCTGATGGCGCCGTTCTTTATCGGCATGGCGCTGGCTGAAGAGCGCAAAGTCGATCCGCTGGCCGCGGGGCTGTTATCGGTCGCTGCCTTTATGACCGTTACACCTTACAGCGTAGGCGAGGCCTATGCGGTCGGCGCAAACTGGCTGGGTGGGGCAAACATCATCTCGGGCATGATTATTGGCCTGCTGGTGGCGGAAATGTTCACCTTTGTTATCCGTCGCAACTGGGTTATTACCCTGCCGGACAGCGTACCGGCCTCGGTATCGCGCTCATTCTCTGCGCTGATTCCGGGCTTCCTGATCCTCTCCGTATTCGGCATTATCTCCTGGCTGTTGGCCAACCATGGCAGCAACTTCCACCAGATCATCATGGACTCCATCTCCAGACCGCTGGCGTCGATGGGCAGCGTGGTGGGCTGGGCCTACGTTATCTTTAACTCCCTGCTGTGGTTCTTCGGCGTACACGGGTCTCTGGCGCTGACCGCGTTGGACAACGGCATCATGACTCCGTGGGCGCTGGAAAACATCGCGCTGTACAACCAGTACGGTTCCGTTGAAGCCGCTATCGCTGCGGGCAAAGAGTTCCACTTCTGGGCCAAGCCGATGCTGGACTCCTACATCCTGTTGGGTGGTTCCGGGGCCACGCTCGGTCTGATTATCGCCATCTTCATCGGCTCACGCCGCGCAGATCATCGTCAGGTGGCTAAACTGGCGCTGCCGTCAGGCATCTTCCAGATTAACGAGCCGATTCTGTTTGGTCTGCCGATTATTATGAACCCGGTGATGTTTATCCCGTTCGTCCTGATTCAGCCGATTCTGGCCGCGATTACGCTGGCTGCTTACTCGATGGGAATTATCCCGCCGGTGACCAACCTGGCGCCGTGGACCATGCCTACCGGCCTCGGGGCATTCTTCAACAGTAACGGGAGTATCGCTGCACTTTGCGTGGCGCTGTTCAACCTGTGTGTGTCGGTGCTGGTTTACCTGCCGTTCGTCGCGGTCTCCAACAAGGCACAGGCGGTTATTGAAGAGCAGGAAAGCGAAGAAGATATCGCTAACGCGCTGAAATTCTGATGTCGAGCGGTACGGGAGCTTTCCCGTACCGCCTGAGAAATGAGGAAATACTATGTTTGATCTGGATAATATCGAAGCGGTTGACGCACCTGAAAATGACCTCGAAGAGGTGGTGATGGGGCTGATTATCAACTCCGGACAGGCCCGTAGCCTGGCATATGCTGCACTTAAGCAGGCCAAGCAGGGCGATTTTGCCGCCGCTAAAAACATGATGGAGCAGTCGCGAATGGCGCTGAGCGAAGCGCATCGCGTGCAGACGCAGCTCATTGAAAGCGATGAAGGCGAAGGCAAAATGAAGGTCAGTCTGGTACTGGTTCATGCGCAGGATCATCTGATGACCTCAATGCTGGCGCGCGAGCTGGTTGCCGAATTGATTGAGCTGCACGAGAAGGTACAATAGGCCATCAACACGATGAGGCAGCCAAAGATGATAACCACCGAGATCAGTACCGCACGGGAACAACAGCTTTTCAACGGGAAAAATTTTCATGTGGTTATCTATAACAAAACGGAAAGCGTAAGCGGGCTTCACCAGCATGATTATTACGAGTACACCATCGTTTTAACCGGGCGCTATTATCAGGAAATCAATGGCAAACGGGTGTTGCTGGAGCGCGGGGATTTTGTCTTTATCCCGATGGGGTCGCACCACCAGAGTTTTTATGCTTTTGGCGCGACTCGCATTCTTAACGTTGGCATCAGCAAAAGTTTCTTTGAGAAACACTATCTGCCGCTGCTGCCGTTTGGTCTGGTTGCTTCGCAGGTCTACGCGGTAAAAAGCACCTTTCTCAGCTACATCGAGTCGGTTATCGCTTCGCTGAACTTTCGCGAAACTGAGTTTGACGAATTTATTGAGCTGGTCTCGTTTTATACCATTAACCGTTTACGGCATTATCGCGAGGAGCCGGTGCAGGATGTCATTCCGCAATGGCTGAAAAATACCGTCGAGGATATGCACGATAAACTGAAGTTTGGTGAAGGCGCGCTGGAGAATATGGTCGCGCTCTCCGGGAAAACCCAGGAATATTTAACCCGGGCAACCCAACGCTATTATGGTAAAACGCCGATGCAGATAATCAATGATATTCGCATCAATTTCGCCAAGAAGCAGCTGGAAATCACCAACTACTCGGTCACCGATATTGCTTACGAATCGGGGTACAGCAGCCCAAGTTTGTTTATTAAAACATTCAAGAAGCTGACCTCATTTACGCCAAGCAATTACCGAAAACAACTGACCAGCATTAATTAACCGGAGCGGATTGTTCCGCGCCAGGACATATTCAATTTAACTTTCCGCCTCCAGGCGGAGGGTGGGCTACGTACAATTCGTAGTGCCCCAAGGGAGAATATAATGAGCCAGAAATTAAAAATTGTCACTATCGGCGGCGGCAGCAGCTATACCCCGGAATTACTGGAAGGGTTTATCAAACGTTATCACGAACTGCCGGTAACGGAATTGTGGCTGGTTGATGTAGAAGAAGGGCAGGAGAAACTCGATATTATCCATGCGCTGTGCCAGCGTATGGTGGAAAAAGCGGGCGTTCCGATGAAGGTCTACAAAACGCTGGATCGCCGCGCCGCGTTGGAAGGGGCTCATTTCGTCACCACACAGCTGCGGGTTGGCCAGCTGAAGGCGCGTGAAAAAGATGAACGCATTCCGCTCAGCCACGGCTACCTCGGTCAGGAGACTAACGGCGCCGGCGGTCTGTTTAAAGGTCTGCGTACCATTCCGGTGATTTTTGATATCGTGAAGGATGTACAGGAGATCTGCCCGGATGCCTGGATCATCAACTTTACCAACCCGGCGGGGATGGTGACCGAGGCGGTCTATCGCCACACCAACTTTAAGCGCTTTATCGGCGTGTGTAATATTCCGATCGGCATGAAAATGTTTATCACCGATGTGCTGCAGCTGACGCCGGAAGATGAACTGAATATCGACCTGTTTGGTCTTAATCACCTGGTGTTCGTTCGCGATGTGCTGGTGAATGGCAAATCGCGCTTCGACGAGCTGCTCGATGGCGTAGCCTCCGGTACCCTGAGCGCCAACTCGGTGAAAAACATCTTCGATTTACCGTTCAGCGAAGGGCTGATCCGCTCGCTGCGCCTGATTCCGTGCTCCTATCTGCTCTACTACTTTAAACCAAAAGAGATGCTGGCCATCGAAATGGGCGAGTATTACAAAGGCGGCGCGCGCGCCCAGGTGGTGCAGAAGGTCGAAAAACAGCTGTTTGAGCTGTATAAAAACCCGGATCTGAAGGTGAAACCAAAAGAGCTGGAGCAGCGCGGCGGCGCCTATTACTCCGATGCGGCCTGTGAAGTGATCAATGCTATCTACAATGACAAGCAGACCGAGCACTACGTGAATATCCCGCATCATGGCCATATTGATAATATTCCGGCGGACTGGGCGGTGGAAATGACCTGCACCCTCGGCAGTGCAGGGGCGACGCCGACGCCGCGCATCAGCCATTTCGATGAGAAAGTGCTGGGGCTGATTTATACCATCAAAGGTTTTGAAGTGGCGGCCAGCCAGGCCGCGATCAGCGGCGAACTGAACGACGTACTGCTGGCGCTCAATTTGAGTCCGCTGATTCACTCTGACCGCGATGCCGAGCAGCTGGCGCGCGAAATGATCCTCGCGCACGAAAGGTGGCTGCCAAACTTTGCCGCGACAATCGAGAAACTGAAAGCGTAACGGGAGAGCTGATGGAACGCGTGTTAATCGTTAATGCCGACGATTTTGGCCTGAGTAAAGGTCAGAACTACGGCATTATTGAAGCCTGTAAAAATGGCCTGGTCACCTCGACAACGGCGCTGGTTAACGGGGCGGCGATTAGCCATGCGGCTCAGCTGAGCCGCTGCGTGCCGGAGCTGGGGGTCGGGATGCATTTTGTCCTGACTCTGGGCGAGCCTTTATCGGCGATGCCGGGTCTGACCCGCGAGGGGCGTCTGGGGAAGTGGATCTGGCAAATGGCGGAAGAGGATAGCCTGCCGCTGGATGAAATTGCGCATGAGCTGGAGTGCCAGTATCGCCGGTTTATCGCGCTGTTTGGCTGCGAGCCGACGCATATCGACAGCCATCACCACGTGCATATGATCGCCCGGATTTATCCCATTGTCGCGGCATTTGCCCGCGAGAAGGGGGTGGCGCTGCGTATTGACCGTCAGGTCGCTGAGCGTGATGACCTGGCGCAGGATGCCGCGCGCAGCAGCGACGGTTTTACCAGCGAGTTCTACGGCGAGGCCATCTCGGAGGCGCTGTTTTTACAAACCCTGGATGCCTCTATCCAGCGGGGTGAATCGTCTCTGGAAGTGATGTGCCATCCGGCGTTTGTGGATAGCACCATTATGGGCAGCGCCTATTGCTACCCGCGGCTGGCAGAGCTGGAGGTGCTGACCTCGGCATCACTCAAGTACGCGGTTGCCGAGCGCGGGTACCGTTTAGGGACTTACCGCGACGTTTAACGCGGGCGGAGGGGAAGCGCACGGCTTCCCCTGATTGCACCCGTGCGTCGGAGATCCGGCGAGGGGGATCCCGCGCCGTCCTTTTCTGTCAGGCCGGAATCGCCGCCGTTTTGCCGGCGCGCGACCACACTCGATGCGCGGCCATCAGCGTGAACAGCGTATCCATCGCCGGAGCGTCAATGGCGTCCGCCTCGACAAGTCCTTCCTCCCCCTGAGTGGCGACCTGCAGCAGAGCCTTAAACTGGCGCCCGTCGCCCGCCAGCACGATCGGTTTTAAATGCTTATAGGCCTCCAGCAGGTAGTAATGTAGCTCCCCGCTGTTGCTGAGAAGGGACATGTCGCCACCCGGGACGATGACCGCATCGACCGTCAGCGATGGCGAGCCGCTAAAGGTCCCGGAGATGGGCAGCCGCGTGCCGTCATCGGCAATCACTTCTCCCATCCGTGAATAAAGCAATCGGGGATGAACCCCTTTCGCCTTCAGGGATTGCAGCAGGGTCAGCACATCCTGCGCTGCCGGGCGCTCGTTGAGCAGCACGGCGACGACGCGGCCCTTGATCTCCCCGCCGGGGATGGCATACAGGCTCAGGCTGGGATCCTTTTTCACCCCGTTCACGTCCGGCGGCGGGGTAATCTTGCACTGTTCGTCGCTCAGCGCGATGCCTGAATTTTTGCCGACGGCCTGCGCCAGCGGGATATCGATGTGCGCCAGCTGATCGACCACCCGTTCGCGGATCCATACCCGGACAACTTTGCTTAACTCGAAGCTAAAGGCATCAATAATATGCTGCTGCTCAACCGGGGTCTGGCTGCGCCAGAACAGCAGCGGGTGGGCGTAATACTCGGCGAACGAGGGGCTACGCTGGCGAATTTTCTCACCGTCGACGCGTTCAGCGTACGACTCAAAACCGCCGCGCTTAGGGGCCGGTGGCGTTTCGCGCGGCCAGTTATCGTTGAGCGAGTTTGGCTCGTAGTTGGCGGGGTTGGTATCAATATCCATCCGGTGCATGCCATCGCGCTGGAAGTTGTGATACGGGCAGGTGGGTTTATTAATCGGGATTTCATGGAAATTAGGCCCACCCAGCCGGCTGATCTGGGTATCGGTATACGAAAATAGCCGCCCCTGCAGTAACGGGTCGTTGCTGAAATCTATCCCCGGTACGATATGGCCTGGATGGAACGCCGCCTGTTCGTTTTCGGCAAAGAAGTTATCCGGGTTGCGGTTAAGCACCATTTTCCCGACCCTCTGTACCGGGACCAGCGCTTCGGGGATCAGCTTAGTGGGATCCAGCAGATCGAAGTCAAACGCCTGTTCATCCTCTTCCGGGATCAGCTGCAGACCCAGCTCATACTCCGGATAATCGCCGGCTTCTATCGCTTCCCACAGATCGCGGCGATGGAAATCCGGATCCCGACCGGTCAGCTTTTGCGACTCATCCCAGAGCAAAGAGGCTTTACCGGCCACCGGTTTCCAGTGAAAACGGACAAAGGTAGCCTTACCTTCGGCATTGATCAGGCGGAAGGTGTGAATACCAAATCCTTCCATGGTGCGATAGCTGCGCGGTATGCCGCGATCGGACATTGCCCACATCACGTTATGTAACGTTTCCGGCTGTAGAGAGACGTAATCCCAGAAGGTGTCGTGAGCGCTTTGTCCCTGCGGGATAGCCCAGTGTGGTTCCGGCTTCACCGCATGAACGAAATCGGGGAATTTCAGCGCATCCTGGATGAAGAAGATCGGCGTGTTGTTCCCGACGAGGTCAAAAATGCCTTCATCGGTATAAAATTTAGTGGCGAAGCCGCGAATATCGCGCACCGTATCGGCCGAGCCGGCGCCGCCCTGGACGGTAGAGAAACGGACGAATACCGGGGTTTTCCTCGCGGGATCGCAGAGAAAATCCGCTTTCGTCACGTCGCGCAGGCTGCGATAGGACTGAAAATAGCCGTGCGCCGCCGACCCGCGCGCATGGACGATTCGCTCCGGGATCCGCTCATGGTCAAAGTGGGTTATTTTTTCACGCAGAATAAAGTCTTCCAGCAGCGTGGGGCCCCGGTTCCCCGCGCGGAGCGAATTCTGATCGTCGGCAATCCGTACCCCTTGATTGGTGGTCAGGGGGACGTTTTCGCTGCCTTTGCGCTGGTGAGCCAGCGCGTCAAGTTTGCTACTGTGGATATCGGGCGCTTTGAGGCTTCCCGGCGCGCTGGGTTCTTCTCCGGGAGCCGTGGGATGCGGCGTCGGGCGCCATGATTGATCGTCCGGAGCCAGAGCGTCCAGTCCGGGTTGTGATTCGCTGCCGTCATGAGGCGCTTTGTGGTTTTGTGGTTTATGGTTCTGATCAGACATTGCTCGTCTCCTGTTTTCATTACTGAAAAATGGTCGTTGCGGTACCAAAACCCTTCTAACTATAGAGCATCTCACCAGATGAGCCGGCAGGAGGCGTGAAAACTATTGCCCGGCGGGCAGAACACACGTAAGGGGCGACGAAAGGCAGGGCAATCGGCTATGATAGCTGTTTCTGTTTCCCGCTTTGTTTAGTGAATCTATTGGTTATGAAAACACTTCGCCAACAAAACCGCCCTGTCATTAGCTACGTGCCTCGGGTGGAGCCCGCCCCTCCGGAACACGCCGTCAAAATGGACGGTTTTCGCGATGTGTGGCTGTTGCGCGGCAAGTATGTCGCCTTTGTGCTGATGGGCGAACATTTCCGCCGCTCGCCAGCGTTTAGCGTTCCGGAAGCGGCGCAGCGCTGGGCCATGCAGATGCGCCAGGAAGGCGAAATCACCTCATGAGAGGGTAGCGAGAAATAAAAAAAACCGCAGATGGCTATCTGCGGTTTTTTTGTGCCTGTTGGCTTAGCGATGCGCCAGTTCGGCGTCTTCTTCGCTGTCGAGAATCGTTTTGTCGGTCTGGCGCAGCCATTGGCTGGTCAGGGTACCGGCCGTCATTGAGCCGTTCACGTTCAATGCCGTACGGCCCATGTCGATCAGCGGTTCGACGGAAATAAGCAGCGCCACCAGAGTCACCGGCAGGCCCATGGCCGGCAGGACGATCAGCGCCGCGAACGTTGCGCCGCCGCCGACTCCTGCAACCCCTGCGGAGCTCACGGTGACGATGCCGACCAGCGTGGCGATCCACAGCGGATCAAACGGGTTGATACCGACAGTCGGGGCCACCATGACGGCCAGCATCGCCGGGTAGAGACCCGCACAACCGTTCTGACCGATGGTTGCGCCAAAGGAGGCTGAGAAGCTGGCAATGGATTCCGGTACGCCCAGGCGACGGGTTTGCGCTTCGACATTCAGCGGGATCGACGCGGCGCTGGAGCGGCTGGTGAAGGCGAACGTCAGGACCGGCCACACCTTGCGGAAATATTTCAGCGGGCTCACGCCGTTAATCGCCAGCAGCAGACCGTGAACCACAAACATAATGCCGAGGCCAATATAGGAGGCAATCACGAAGCTACCGAGCTTGATGATGTCCTGCAGATTGGAACCGGCCACCACTTTGGTCATCAGCGCCAGCACGCCGTACGGCGTTAACTGCATCACCAGACGTACCAGCTTCATCACCCAGCTCTGCAGGGTGTCGATCGCGGTCAGGACGCGCTGGCCCTTTTCAACGTCATCTTTCAGCAGTTTCAGCGCGGCGACGCCGAGGAAGGCGGAGAAGATAACGATGCTAATGATCGAGGTCGGGTTCGCACCGGTCAGATCGGCAAACGGGTTCTTCGGTACAAAAGAGAGGATCAGCTGCGGTACGCTCAGGTCAGCGACTTTACCGACATAGTTGCTCTGAATCGCATTCAGACGCGCGGTTTCCGCGCTGCCCTGCACCAGACCTTCGGCGCTCAGGCCGAACAGGTTGGTCACCAGCACGCCGACCAGCGCCGCAATCAGCGTGGTGAACAGCAGGGTACCGATACTCAGGAAGCTGATTTTCCCCAGCTGCGAGGCATTATGCAGGCGAGCAACGGCGCTGAGAATAGAAGCGAAAACCAGCGGCATGACGATCATCTGCAGCAGCTGGACATAGCCATTGCCGACGATATTGAACCATTGAATGGAGTCTTTCAGCACCTGGCTGTCGGAACCATAAATCAACTGCAGCGCCAGGCCGAACACCACGCCAATGACGAGGCCGAGCAGTACTTTTTTGGCGAGGCTCCACTGTTTGTGGCGGGTTTGCCCCAGCGCAAACAGCAAAACCGCGAACACGATAACGTTCGCTATTAATGGAAAATTCATCCCCGTTCTCCTGATAGGTTTTTATCTGGCTGGTCTGTTACCAGCTCTAATGGCGCAAGGTTAGCAGAAGAGGAATTCATTACTTATATTCAAATGGAATGGGTTATAACTATTTTGACTGTTTTGCCTGTTTATCGTCCGGTCTGGTGGCTAATAAAACGATTAAAGGTGATTTGCAGTGAATTAATCATCCCCGAAGACCAGCGCACGGCGCTGTTCTCAGCGAAAGTTTGCGGCATCCATACGGCATAAACGAACAGCGCCATGCACAGCGCCCGCTCCAGCTGGTTGCCTTTTCGCGGCGCGAGGATCGGCAGGCGGAAGCGCCAGCGGCAGGGCCACAGCAGCGGTACGCCCGCCGGGGTGAGCATATCGGCAAGAATATGGCTGAGATAGCCAAGCACCAGTCCCTGCACGGCATCGGCGGGCACGAACCAGCTTTCCGGCACTTTCAGATAAAACAGCGTGATTGCGCCAAAAACCGCCAGCAGGCTATGGGTGAACCCGCGGTGGCCAAAGGCGCGGGCGACGGGCTTCGATATCCAGCTTAGCCGCTGCCCGAGAAATGACTTCGGATGATCGATATCCGGCAGCAGGCAGGTCAGTACCGCTGAGGGAACAATATGCCACCA
This sequence comes from Klebsiella sp. X13, assembly GCF_003323835.1. Lineage (NCBI taxonomy): Bacteria > Pseudomonadati > Pseudomonadota > Gammaproteobacteria > Enterobacterales > Enterobacteriaceae > Klebsiella > Klebsiella sp. X13. The sequence continues at coordinate 3,169,619 of NZ_CP030874.1, read as the reverse complement.
GTCACCCTGTGCCAGAACGGGGGTTAATTCCGCATTTTTCGCAAATACCGCACAGGCGATAGAAAAGAAGAGATGGCCTTCCGCCGTCATGATAAAAACCCTAAACTGTCAATTCATACAGTATAGGGTTTTTATACAGTGTGTGAAAGAGGTGACGGTGTAACTCTTTGTCACAAAATTATTAACGCGCCAGCCAGCCGCCATCAACCGCCAGCGTATATCCATTGATGTAATCCGCTGCCTGCGACGCCAGGAACACGACCGGGCCCTGTAAATCATCCGGGACGCCCCAGCGCCCGGCCGGGATACGGTCGAGGATCTCTTTACTGCGATCGGCATCATCGCGTAACTGCCGGGTATTATCGGTGGCCATGTACCCGGGGGCGATGGCATTGACGTTGATATTCTGTCCGGCCCATTCGTTGGCCATCAGGCGGGTTAAACCGAGCACGCCGCTTTTTGAGGCAGTATACGAGGGGACGCGAATCCCGCCCTGGAACGAGAGCATGGACGCGATGTTAATGATCTTTCCGCCGCTGCCCTGGCGAATAAACTGCCTGGCGACCGCCTGCGATAAAAAGAATACCGACTTGAGGTTGAGATTGAGGACGTCGTCCCACTCTTTTTCGCTAAAGGTGAGCGCATCGGCGCGGCGTATCGTACCAGCGTTATTAACCAGAATGTCCACCCGGCCCATGGCGGAGACGGCTTTCGCGACGATGTCGGCGATGGCATCCTGGCGGCTGAGGTCAGCCTGAATGGCGGTAAATCGACGTCCCAGCGCCAGCACCTGTTCGGCCGTTTGCTGTGGGATCTTACGATTGATGCCGACGATATCGCAGCCGGCCTGGGCAAGGGCCAGCGTCATTCCCTGGCCCAGCCCGGTGTCACATCCCGTCACGATAGCGACCTTACCCGTCAGGTCGAAGGCGTTAAGTACCATATGCACCTCTGTATGCTGATTTATGCGTTTAACCACGCCGTTTTTTCAAGCATAGAGGGTGCTGAGCGGAAAAACAATTAAAAATGAAACATCGTTTTATTTTTGTGATTATTCAACCGCTGGGCGCCTACCGCTGGCCGGAAAGCAGGCCGCAGAGATCGGTGGCGGTGAGTGACTCCAGCGTCGTGAGCTTAACGTCTGCCAGCACAAAACGCGGATCGTGACGATTTTCCTCGGCCGGAACGACGATAGAGCGCATGCGGGCTGCCTTACTGGCGATCATTCCGTTGACCGAATCTTCCAGCGCGACGCAGGCCATTGGGTCCACGCCCAGGCTGGCGGCACAGTTGAGATAGACCTGAGGATGGGGCTTGCTGTACGGCAGCGATTCGGCAGAGGAGAGGGCGTCAAACTGCTCGCGCAGCTCGAACATGGTGAGGACCTTTTCCAGCATCCGCAGCGGCGAGGCCGATGCGAGGCCAACCTTTAACCCTTGTGCCTTACATAAGGCGACGGCTTCTCGTACGCCGGGTAACAGAGGGCGGGAGGCCTCAACCAGCTCAATCGCGCGGCTGATAATCCGCGCGGTGACTTCAGCACGGTCCGCGCCTTTCCATGGCTGCTGGGCAAACCACAGATCCACCACTAAATCGATGCGCAACCCCAGCATATCGGGCAGCTCATCGCGGCGGCTGATATCGACGCCGAGGCTTTCAATAACCTCCAGCTCCGCCTGATCCCATAGCGGTTCGGAATCAATCAGTAATCCATCCATATCGAAAATAGCGGCATGAATTTGTCGCCTGGCTGACATAAGTCCTTCTCCTGTAGCGCAAGTAGATAACGAATTTGTCCTCATGGTATATCATACCGCGCATTATTGGGCGAAATTCGCCGGTGAGGGTAGACTTAGACGGTGATGAAGGCGTCTTAAACAAGGGGAATCCATGACGTATCAACAAGCTGGACGCATTGCAGTGCTTAAACGTATTTTAGGGTGGGTTATTTTTATACCCGCGGTGATTTCAACGCTGATTTCGGTACTGAAGTTTATGTATGAACACAGCGAAAAAAAACCGGGCATTGATGCGGTGCTGATGGATTTTGCGCACGTCATGATTGAAATGATGCGTTTTAATACCCCGTTCCTTAACTTTTTCTGGTACAACTCGCCGCTGCCGGATTTTAAACACAGCCTGAATATTGGCTTCTGGATTATCTATCTTCTGGTGTTTGTTGGCATGGCGCTGCAGGCGTCAGGCGCGCGCATGAGCCGCCAGGCGAAGTTCCTGCGTGAAGGGGTGGAAGATCAGCTGATTCTTGAACAGGCGAAGGGGCCGGAAGGGCTCACGCGTGAGCAAATTGCGGAGCGTATTGTGGTACCCCGGCATACGATTCTGGTGCAGTACTTCCCGCTGTATATCCTGCCGGTGATCATGATTGTTCTCGGCTATGTGTTCTTCTCGCTGCTCGGATTCTTGTAAAAAATGGCCCGGCACGCCGGGCACTTTTTTTATTCGCCAGGTATCGCGCGTGGCTTGCCCTGATTGTCGACCGCCACATAGATAAACAGGGCTTCCGTGGCTTTATAACGTTGGCCAATCGGCTCAGACGACACTTTCTTCACCCAGACTTCGATGTTGATGGTGATCGAGGTGTTGCCGCGTTTCACGCAGCGTGCGTAGCAGCACACCACGTCGCCCACGGCCACCGGCCGTAAAAAGGTCATTCCGTCAACGCGCACGGTCACTACGCGACCCTGCGCAATCTCTTTGGCCATGATCGCGCCGCCGATATCCATCTGCGACATCAACCAGCCGCCAAAAATATCGCCATTGGCGTTCGTGTCTGCTGGCATTGCCAGGGTGCGTAAAACCATTTCGCCCTTCGGGGTGAGATCTGTTGTTGTCATTCTGTACTCTGTGCTGGTCAAAGAAGATCAGCGCGATGCTACTATGAAAATGGCAGGGAGAAAACAGGGGAATACGCCCGCGGCTGCGGGCGTGGGCATTCAGAAGGAGAGGGTGACGCCAGCGTAATAGGCGCGTCCGGGTTCGTTATAGGTCGAAGCGCCCGCGTTTTCGCGATAAATTTGCTTATCGAACAGGTTGCTGATGCCGGCATTCAGGCGAAGATCTTTCAGCAGCTGGTAGTTCGCACCGATACCGACAACGGAATAGGCACCGATTTCATTCGTGGCGAGCGTGCCGGTCTCGTTGCGGATCTCCGCATACTGACGCGGTTTCTGCCGGCCGTACATCGTCCAGTTGACGTTTGCCGAAAGCTTGCTGTTGACCTGCCAGTCCAGCATGGTGTTAATCGTATATTTCGGGATCACCGACAGCGGATTACCGGTATCTTTGTTCTCCGATTTGATCATATAGGTCGCATTGGTTCGCCAGTCCAGCGTATCGGCCACAATCGGGATGAGCAGGGTACCTTCCAGCCCTTCGACGATCGCTTTGCCGCCGTTTTGCCATTGCAGGATATTGTTGCCGCTCGAGGTATAGCCCAGCACATCGGTACCGGAGACGATTTTGTTTTTATAATCGTTACGGAACCACGTTACGCCTGCGTTATAGCCGTTGAGGTTAAATTCAAGGCCGAGCTCTTTATTGATGCTGATTTCCGGATCGAGGTCCGGGTTACCGAGCAGGTAGCAGCTGCCGTTGCTGATGGTGTTCGGGCAGCCGTTGCCGCGGGTCGACAGCAGATAGCCTTCGCTGGACTGGTACAGGTTTGGCGCCTTGAAGACACGCGCAATGCCGGCTTTGACTTTGAACATCTCACCAAGCTCCTGCGCCAGGTTCAGGCTTGGGCTCCAGTTACTGCCAAATTCATTGTGGTAGTCGAAACGCAGTCCGGGGATGATATTGGTGCCCGGCGTTGCCTCAATATTATCTTCCAGGTAGAGACCCGTGAGGGTAGCGCTGTTGGTGGTGCTGCGCTGGGAGGCCTCGCCTGAGGTGCCAGGGATGGTCTCGCCAGTAACGTTGGTTGCCTGCATGGAGGCCGGGTCGTTGAGTTCATCGCGGTTCCACTCCATCCCGAGGGTCAGGGTCTGGTCGGCCAGCCAGTGGAAGGGGAGATTCAGCTCGCCGGTTGAACGCCAGGATTCGAGGCGGCTGGTGGCGTACTCATTGCTGTTGATCATCCCCTCCACGCGGCCGGTAGAACCTTCCTGCAGACGCGTGTTATTGGTTTTCTCGTAATAGACTCCGGCTTTGGACTGGCCCCAGTCCCAGATTCCGTTATAGGTCAGCCCCCAGGACTGGCGATACAGACGGTTGGTTTCGTGGCCATACAGCTCGCTGACCAGGCCATCGGGGCTGAGGTTACCGTTGCTGTATTGGGTATCGCCGGCGTAAATATTGCCCTGGCGGCTATAGGCGTAGTTAAAATCGACAATCTGCTGTGGCGTCAGTTTCCATGACAGCAGGGCGTTGATGTCCTTGTTGCGCACCCCTTCGCGACCGGCGGCGTACGAACCATTTTGGGCATGGTTAATGTCCCAGGCGTCAGCATCGGTTTTATTGATGTTACCGTACAGACGCATGGTCAGCGCATCGCCGGCCAACGGTCCGTTGAGGCTAAAGTTGGCGCGATTCGTCGCCCCCTCTTTGTTGTTTTCCGGCTGGTTGGTATAAAACGATAGCGAGCCATGCCAGTCGTTAGTGGGGCGTTTAGTAATGATATTGACCACGCCGCCGGCGGCACCGGATCCGTAGCGGGCTGCTGCCGGGCCGCGCAGAACTTCAATGCGTTCGACCATCTCCGGTGGCACCCAGTTGCTATCCCCGCGGGTATCACGTTCGCCGCGCCAGCTGTAGCGTACCGAGTTACGGGATGTCACCGGAACGCCATCGATCAGGATAAGGGTGTTCTCCGGCCCCATTCCGCGAATATCGATCTGCCGGTTGTTACCCCGGCTGCCGCTGGCGCTGTTGCCGGTTAAATTGACGCCGGGCATTTTACGAATGATTTCCGACAGATCGTTAACCGGTGGATCGCGGGCAATATCTTCAGCGGTGATGACAGATACCCCCGGCTGCTGCTTGAGTGCTTCTTCAGCCGTGCTGTGTACCACCATTGTTTCGGTATCGCGTTCCGCTTCCTCAGCAAAGGCGTCGGGCGTCAGAAAGCCAGCAAATACCAGCGCGAGTGGCGTAATGGCATAATAGTTTTGCGGTCTCATTGTAAATATCCATATCAAAGCGTTAAAAATTGAGACTGCGAATATCAATGATAATTATTATCATTTCAATGCATGCAAATGAATCTTCATTAAATCCTCACAATTGGCGCAACTTTGCCGGGTTATAGCAGAAAGGTGAATAAACAGGCGGGGTTGACGGCAGCAGCAGGGGATGGGGGTCCGCGCCGCGGGAATGCGGCGCAGAGCGGGCGGCTTACGGGGAAGGATGTTTGTCTTCTTTCGTCTCAGACGCGGCGGGCGTTTGCCGCTGATGCCAGGCCGGAAGCTCCGCCAGACGGATACCGGTCGGTACGACACGGTGTTTTGGGCCGGCAATCCGCTGCGCCCGGTAGATCCCCGTATAGCCAGAGACCAGGTAGGCCACCACGCAGGCCAGCGCGGCATACACGCCGATCTCTGCGCCAAACAGTTCAATGGCCATCAGCGTAGAAGCGACGGGCGTATTGGCCGCGCCGGCAAACAGGGCCACGAAGCCGAGACCCGCGAGGAACCCGACAGGCAGGTGCATCAGCGGTGCTAACGTATTGCCGAGCGTCGCGCCGATGTAGAACAGCGGCGTCACTTCCCCGCCTTTAAAACCGCTTCCCAGCGAGATAACGGTAAAGATCAGCTTGCCACAAAAATCCCACGCTGCCAGCGGATGCAAAAACGCATCGCTGATCTCCGGGATCCCCAGCCCGATATAGCGTTCGCCATGCAGGAGAGAGACGGCCGTCGCAATCACCAGTCCGCCAATAAACGGTCTGAGAGGCGCGTAGGGTAGCTGTTTTTTCATCAGGCTACTCAGCAGATGCGTTGTATCGGCGAAGAGGCGGGCGGCCAGGCCAAAGCAGCATCCGGCAAGGATCACGGCAAGCAGTGTCCAGGCTGAAAGCGCAGGAATGGAGGTGACCAGATAGTGGGTATGTTGTACGCCCCACATCAATCCTACCTGGTCTGCGACGATCGCGGCAAACAGGCAGGGCAGGATCGCCCGGTAGTCCATCCGACCGATCGCCAGCACCTCCAGCGCGAATAATGCCGCGGCGAGCGGTGTACCGAACACCGAGGAGAAGCCCGCGCTGATCCCGGTCATCAACACGATACGCCGGCCGTTATTGTTAAGGCGCAGAAGCGCGGTGAATTGATCGGCTATCGAGGCCCCCATTTGTACTGCGGTACCTTCCCGACCAACCGATGCGCCAAAGAGATGAGAGATGACCGTGCTGATAAAGACCAGCGGCGCCATCCGCAGAGGAATGACCTGAGCGGGGTGATGGATCTCTTCCAGAATGAGATTATTACCGGCCTCGACGCGGCTACCATAGCGGAGATAAACCCATCCGACGCTGAAGCCGGCAACGGGTAACAGCCAAATCATCCAGCGATGGCTTTCGCGGCTGGCCGTTGCCCACTCAAGGGAAAAGAGGAAGGCGGCGGATGCGCTCCCCGCAAGAACGGCAACGATAAAGGCGATAAAAAGCCACTGTCCGAGGAACAAGAGCGTGGTGAGAGGTGAAGTATGAAGCGATCGCATGAACGAATCCTTAGAGGGTTGACCATCCCGGACGCGTTGCCTGCATGATAGATATGCCTGCTCATTCCCGGTCCGGGAATAAAAAGCAGGCATCATTAGCCACATGGCGGTTCAAGGGGGAATGCCATCCCCTGTGAGGCTCATTTTACAAGGTGAAACGCGTCAGCTGAAGCGTTTTCTGCACAAAAGTCGGGACAGGGAAACGGCAAGTCAGGCGATGCTTAAGAGAGATGGTTGCCCATGCTGAAAACGAGAACAAGACGATGAGAGGGGAACACGTCACGCAAAGAAGGGCGGGGGCAGAAGCGCTACCCCCGCTTCTTAATTAGTGGTTATCGTCCTGCGGCATATGGCGATAGATGTATACGCCGCTCAACAGCGTGAAGACCAGCGTCAGCGCCGTCAGGCCGAAGACCTTGAAGTTGACCCAGATATTCTGCGGCAACCAGAAGGCGATGTAGATATTGGCCAGACCGCAGAGAATAAAAAACAGCGCCCAGGCGAGATTCAGACGCGACCAGACCTGCTGTGGCAGGGTCAGCTCTTTCCCGAGCATGCGTTGAATCAATGGTTTTTTCATCACCCATTGGCTGAACAGCAAAGCGCCGGCAAACAGAGCGTAGATGACCGTGACCTTCCATTTTATAAACTCATCGTTATGGAAGAAAATGGTCAGGCCGCCAAATACGGCAACCAGCACAAAGGTAATCAGCGCCATCTTTTCGACTTTACGATAGCGTACCCAGGTATAGATCAGCACGATAGCGGTGGCGATAATCAGCGCGGTGGTTGCGGCGTAGATATCGTAAAGCTTGTAGAAGGCGAAGAAGACTACCAGCGGTAAAAAATCCAGAAACTGCTTCATACATCGGACCCGTCGTTCAGATAGGGCCGGAAGAGTCCCGGCCCAGGTTAATTTAGTTGCGGATAAGCATATACAGGCGGAACAAATAGATCAGCAACAGCGCAGATATCAGATTGCTGATCGTATTGATTACCACCGCGCCGACGTTCGGCGTCAGTACCGCAAAGCTGGATGCAAACAGCAGCAGGAGTGTTTTCGCCAGCAGCCAGCCAATCACCGCCGGGGCGACCAGACGCATATTGGCCCACACCAGACGCATACTGCTGCGCATGGCGTTAAAAATTCCCAGCTTATCCTGCACCAGCATGACAGGGGCAAAAGCCAGTACGATAGCGAGCAGCACGCCCGGTACCAGCACCAGCATCATCCCCATCTGCACCACAAAGGTGGTGAACAGAATCAGCAGCAGCAGCTTTGGCAGTACCGGCGCAGAAGCGCCGATAGCGCGCAGCGCGCTGACCCGCTGTCCGGCGGAGACCAGCTGAATCATCAGCAGCACGCCGCCGGCAAGAATGGCATTACCCACCAGACCGGAGAAGGTCGATGCGGCCGAGGCGCGCAGCAGGATCTGCTGTTGCTCTGGGGTCATGTTTTGTACCAGCTCAAACAGCCCGGCGCTCCCCGCCAGATTATCCCCTTCGCTCAGAATCGAGAGCTGCTCTTCACTGGGTGAAAAAGCATGGCCAAGGACTACCGTAATTAACGCGCATAACAACGCAATCAGCAAAATGGTGACAAACTGATTACGAAAAAAATTTCCCGTGTCACGGTAGACGGTCTTCGCCGTGATAGACATGCACTCTCCTTGAGTATTGCAGGTGTTAACTAGCCGGCGATTGTACCGCAAATCCCTCGCAGGTAGCAGCCTCTGCCGCTGTCAGGCTAAGTATATCTTTGTAAAGAGGGATGAGCGGCGGCAGACCGTAGCGGGCGCGGGCCCGGTTGCAGGCTTCGTTTACCTCGCCGCCTTCACCGGACTGGCTGAATTCGCGGCAGGGAGAGGGGCGATGCCGATAAATTGAGCAGTGCACCGATTCACCGATTTCACCTTTGAGGGCGGCGCAGCGGATTTGTCGTTGGTTGGTGCCGCTCATGCAGCGCAGAAAAGGGGTGAGCGGCTCGGTAAGCCTGGTCGGCACAACGCCGCCGGCATCATCGGCTTCCGCCCAGTAGAAAGAGACTCGAAAATACGCACAACAGGCACCGCACGTCATGCACGGGTTGATTTCACTCATGATTACACCTGATAAAAACGCATCAACACAGATTGTCGGCAGATAAATTATCCAGACGCATCGAGGGCGGCAAGAGGCGGGAAAAAATTTTTGCGACTCGAACAGTGAAAATTGATGCGAATGTGAGTTTTTTGGTATCGCCATGAAAGTAAAAATTAATCTGGATCAATAAATGTTAAATCTTACAACTTTATGTGATCCAGAACGGATCAAAGGTAACTCGTTATGGGTATATTGGCCCGCGCTGAATAACCATAATGAGGAAGTGGATATGAAAAAGTTAGCAGCGGTTGGCATTATTTTGAGTACCCTTTCCGGCAGCGTCTGGGCGCATGAAGCCGGGGAGTTCTTTATTCGCGCGGGTTCTGCCACCGTTCGACCGACGGAAGGTTCTGATAACGTATTAGGCAGTCTGGGTGGGTTTAACGTCAGTAATAACACGCAGCTGGGCTTGACCTTCACCTATATGGCGACGGACAACATCGGCGTTGAACTGCTGGCGGCTACGCCATTTCGTCACAAGGTTGGCACCGGCCCGACCGGGACCATCGCCACTGTGCATCAGTTGCCGCCAACGCTGATGGCGCAATGGTACTTTGGCGATGCCCAGAGCAAAGTGCGCCCGTATATCGGGGCAGGTATTAACTACACCACCTTCTTTAATGCAGACTTTAATGACACCGGTAAAAATGCCGGATTGAGCGATCTGAGTCTTAAAGACTCCTGGGGTGCGGCAGGTCAGGTGGGGCTGGATTACCTGATTAACCGCGACTGGTTGCTGAACATGTCGGTGTGGTACATGGATATCGACACCGATGTGAAATTTAAAGCCGGCGGCGTGGACCAGAAAGTCAGTACCCGTATCGACCCGTGGGTGTTTATGTTCTCTGCCGGCTACCGGTTCTGAGTTCCTCTACAAAACTCCTGCAAAACCCTTCTGCAAAGCTGGTCGTTATACGGCCAGTTTTTCCACTCTTTCCCCCGAGAATCACTGTACCTGTCTGGTATGCCCGGGCAGCATTATGCTGTTAGCCTGAATATTGACATCGAGGCGTTCAGAGCGTGATGTATAAACGCCTCGAAGACGCGCTGCAGCGTGACTTGTTGTTATCCAGCGAACGCCGTGACACCTGCATTTCTGAGTCGCAGGGATGACTAAAGCTCACAGTTAACGCTGAGGGCTTTCTACAGGACAAGTTTTCAATAGTGACGACAGAAGAAAAAAACTAGAACTTTTCATTTTTTAATTTTAATAAATAATCATAAACTATTTTTCTATTTGCTTTTCCGGAATCATAAAATTCTTTTAAGGGACAAATGAAAGAGACTTTACCCATCTCTTCTTCCTGAAAGGGTGCTATTGAGTCGGTGCGATAATTTTCACCACTTAAGGCTTTCATGTTGAACTGTTTATTCGAATGTGGTTTGTCTTTGAATTTGTTTATGCCTATAAGAGTGAAGCCATTGATTGTTGAATATGCTATGTACCATGCTTTATTGGAGTAAAAAATTGATTTTTTTAGCTTGAATATATCATGGATGTCGAGTTTTTTTGGGAGTGTATTTTTTTTAAAGCTCGCGCTATGCATGTCTTGATCAGTATAAAATCAATTAAGGTGCTTAATATGACTACTGTAAAGAACAGGATTACTGATATAGATGATAAGTAAAGAAAGGCTTCAACGGCATTATCTGAAAAAGAAATGTATGCTATAGAAAAGGCTAGTATTATCCACATTAAAATACCAAATATAGTTTCTTTTTTATTGTGTGATTTCATTATGCTTCTTATCACATAAACCAGGAAGCTTAATAGAATGGCACCAAAAAATATTAAAGAAAAATCTGGCATGTTGTTTTCCCTACGGTTAAGGTTATTCGATGAGTAACATCATACAGTTGAATGAGCATTATTGTAATACTTATGCTTATAGATAATCGAAGCTGGATGTTATGCGGTTGACGGCATAATGTTCTGGTCTGTAAGACGTGGACTTGCCAGAACAAAAAACGTTATCGGCCATGCATATGTCATGTGGGCGAAGTCGTTTTTACGAAGGACACCGGTATATAAAGGTGATTTCCGATCGAGAAGGGCGAGCGCTGGACTTAACGGATGATCGCTGGCTATATAAGAGCAGCGTGTATCCACGTGCCCGGAGCATAAGGAAAAGTGGCGAGAACCGAGCGGATAAAGGCGGCGAATAAAGCCGCCGGCTATTAATCCGCGGGGTTATGGTCAGTCAGCCTGTTCATCTTCTTGATACTCAGCGGGAAGAAGAGGAACAAGAGGAATAAGATGAACAGGATTAGCGCAGCAGGACGATCCCGCTGTGGATAGCCAGATAGATCCCCATGACGGCAATCAGCAGGCTTGAAAAATAGGGCGCTCTGCGGGCAAGGGTATGAAAACCGTCCCAGCGTCTGGCGACCTGACGGACGCCGATTGCGGCACCCACCCCCACCGTCACCAGCGTCAGGGCAAGTCCAATACTAAAACTCACCACCAGCGTTGCGCCCAGCGCCAGGGCTTTGATCTGGATACAAATCAACATCACCGTAATGGCTGCGGGACAGGGGATTAATCCGCCGGTCAGGCCAAAAAGTAAAATCTGCCCGTTGGTGACCTCTTTATCGGTGAACCGTTTTTCAATGTCGTGCGCGTGGGCCAGTTCGTGAGCATCCCGGTACTCTGCGGAATTGATATCCAGTCCTTCAAGTTCCGTATGATCGTGCGTATGTTCATGCTCGCAAAATTCCAAATCGTAATCATGGACATGGCCGCGATGTCCCAGCGACAGTCGAACGACAAAATCATGTGGTTCCGGAATGGGGGATGTTGACTGCAGATAGCTGCCGCAATCGACAAAATCAAATGATTGCGTACCAGCGGGCGTTTCTCGCTGCGTCACTAACGAAACAGTACCGGCATCCCACTCTTTACCGCTGAGCGTGCGTATGCGCCAGTGTGGCGGCTGACCTTGTTCAAAAATGGACAGTTCCACTGTGCCATGACCGGTATCAATCAGTTTTGATTCATCATGATGATGCCGTTCGCTCTCCTGTCGGGCGGCCAGCCAGTCTTTTTCTCCCCTCCAGGTTCGGCAGAACATCCAGACGGCGGTGCCGAGAATGATGATGGCAGAAATCAGCTGCAGCCACGGCTCAGCTGATTCTGCGGTAAAGCGGTTACTGATGTACATTCCGCCAAAAGCAATCAACCAGACGATGGCGGTGTGTGAAAGAGTGGCTGCGAGCCCGAGCATGGCAGCCTGTCTGGCCGTCCCTTTGATGGCGATGATGAAGGCCGCCATCATCGTTTTTGAATGTCCTGGTTCCAGTCCATGAAGCGCGCCAAGGAGCACCGCGCCAGGAATGAAGAACCAGGCGTTTCCCTGCTGGAGCAGCGTTGTAAAGTCGGTCATGAGTCGAATTCTGGGTCGTGGAGGGTGTCTGGATTCTACTCCCCCCCAGTACAAAATACTACCCCCCAGTAGAATCGTAATGGTATAATCAGCATGATTTTTCCATGGGAGATTGCAGCATGTCGCATACCATCCGCGATCAAAAAAAGCTTAAAGCCCGCACCAACAAGATACAGGGGCAGGTCATTGCGCTGAAAAAAATGCTCGATGAACCGCATGAATGTGCCGCTGTACTCCAACAGATCGCCGCAATACGCGGGGCGGTCAATGGATTAATGCGTGAGGTCATTAAGGGCCATTTGGTCGAGCACATTGTTCATGAAGGGGATGAGGCGAAGCGAGAAACCGATCTGGACGTTGTCCTCAAGGTCCTCGACTCCTATATCAAGTAAGCAGCCGGTCGTGAATCATCAAACCGGCTACATGCCCTGAAACAAGAGTCAGGGACGCCGGGATGGTTGTGCGTCGTCCATTAAACCGATCACCACGGCACGGTTCTTCCTTGATAATCCAGGTACTCCAGACCAGGCCTCTGCTGTTTCGCCAGCAGCACGGTAACCAGATGAGGAATCGTCTCTTCGATACTCAGCGGCGCGTCATCGCCACCCAGCGCGGTTCGAATCCATCCCGGTGCCATCACCACCAGCGGACGTGATGCCGAGCGGGCGGCAAAACTGCGCATAAACATATTCAGCGCTGCTTTGCTGCCGCGATAGAGCTCGCGCTGGCCGCGGAGATTATTGGTCAGGCTACCCTGGCCTGAGGACATCGCGCCCAGCAGCCCCTGCGGCGTCACGTGGTGCTGTAGGCGTTCAAGTACCCGCATTGGCGCAAGGGCATTGGTCAGCATCACCTCAACAAATTCCGCGGTGGAGACTTCGCCAATGGTTTGCGTCGGATCGCGATTGGTGGTTCCCGCATTAACAAACAGCATCGCCAGGCGGTCAGCGGAGAGCTTTGTATCCAGCGCGGCCAGCTGGTCATCATCACACACATCCAGCGTTTCCAGGCGTACCCGATCGGGGTTTTCCTGCGCGAGTTGATGAAGCGGAGTGGTGGATTGAATATCGCGAACGGTGCCGATTACATTCCAGCCATGGCGCAGAAATTCAGCAGCCATCGCGTGGCCGAGGCCGCGTGAAGCGCCGACAATCAGTACGGTAGGGCGAACGGTCGTGGTCATAATAAAACTCCTGAGCAAAGCGTGAGTCCATGACTATAGTCATAGGACATATCAGGCGGAAGGCGCAGCATTTGCAGTAATATGCTGCAGCAGACGCCATGACTGAACCCAGGAACTTAAATGACCGATCCCGATTTCAATTTACTCGTGGCGCTGGATATTTTACTGGCGGAAGAGAGCGTGGCGGGGGCGGCGCGCCGCTCCGGTCTCAGCGCCTCGGCGATGAGCCGCACCCTGACCCGTCTGCGTGAGGTCACCGGTGACCCGTTACTGGTGAGAGCCGGGCGCAAAATGGTCTTAACGCCGCATGCGCAAAACTTAAAAGCGCGAACGCAAAACGTGGTGTCTGAGATGCGTTCGGTGCTCAACAACGCCGCTGCGCCGCTTCATCTTCCGACGCTGGAGCAAACCTTTACTCTGCGTACCAACGAGGGATTTGTTGACGCTTTTGCCCCGGCACTAATTTGCGCCTGCGCGGCGCAGGCGCCGGGAGTGAAGCTTAACTTCGTCGCCAAAAGTGAAAAAGGGCCGCAGTTTCTGCGCGACGGGAGCGTGGATCTGGAGATTGGGGTGCTGAAAAATATGGGACCGGAAATTCGGCTGCAGGCGTTGTTTCGCGATCGTTTTGTTGGCGTAGTGGCTAAAACACATCCGCTGGCGCAGGGAGGACAAATCACTCGCGAGCGTTATGCCGCCTGCGAACATGTGATTGTTTCCCGCCACGGGATGGTGCACGGACCCGTTGATCAGGCGCTGGCGGAATTGGGGCTGAGCCGCAAAATTGCGGCGGTGGTGCCGGGTTTTACCGCTGCGCTGGCGGTTGCCCGAGGCTCGCAGCTGGTGGCGCTGGTCCCGGCCTCTTGCCTGCGTCATGGCCTGCAGGAGGGCATCGTCGCCTTTGAACTGCCGGTCAGCACACCGGAGATTACCGTCTCGCAGATGTGGCATCCGCGTCAGGAGCTTGCCCCCGGTCATGCCTGGCTACGCCAGCAGGTGTTGAGCGTGTGTCGGCCGGTGGCATGATGGCAAAAAAAAAGCCCGCACAAGTGCGGGCGAAAAATACTGGAAGCAATGTGAGCAATGTCGTACCGAATACCTGAGTGTTTTGCTCAACTATTCGGTAATGAGAAAGATAATGGTTCTCATCTAAGATATCAACCCCATCTTTTGTGCGGAAGCGTTTTTTTTTAGCTGAGCAGAAATACGGTCCGTTTCTGGCTGTTATCACGCGGCCATGCGCTCGCTACTTCGCTGAGCGCAAGCGGGGTGGTGGCGATGGTAAAACCACCTGCAACGGCAGCCTGCAGCATTTCACCGGTTGCCGCCAGCAGCTGCGGCATCGACAGGCTACCGATACCACTGCCCATCAGCTGCAGCGGGGCCGCTCTCAGTACCGCGCCGTTGAGCGCAATTTCAGCGCCGGAAAGCGAACCCACCTGGACGTAGCGCACCGGCGCGTTGCCTGGACTGTGTTTCGCCAGCGCCGGCAGCATCAGTTCGGCGCTGCGGCCCCAGAGATAATCCACCACCACATCAACCTGCTGCGCCGCCTGTTCGCTGAATTGTGCCTGTAGCGTCAGATCGTCTGCCGTTAAGTCGATGCAGACGTCGGCGCCGAGGGCGGCCAGCATCTGGGTATTCCGGCCGGTGACGATGATCTTCCTTGCGCCGAGGAAGCGGGCAATCTGTACCGCAAGCTGACCGGCGCTGCCGGTTGCGCCGTTGATCAGTACGCTCTCTCCGGCAGCCAGTCCGGCACGCTTTACGAGCGCCGCCCAGGCGGACATGCCAGGATTTGCCATCGCCGCGGCGGTAATATCATCCAGGTTATCTGGTAAAGGCAGGCAGTTCTCGACGGCGACCGGCGCCCACTGCGCCATGCTGCCCCAGGGCGCAGTGGGGAAGGCAAAATAGACCCGCTGCCCATCGGCCAGCGTTCCAACGCCATCAATGCCGACCACAAACGGTAGCCGGCCGTCGAAACTGTAATGCTTACCGGAGGCGCGACCTTTCACCACATGGCTGATGGCGGCGGCATTCACTTTTACCAGGGAGTGACGGGCATCGGCCTGCGGATCGGTAAAATCGGCCCAGACAGGACCCTGTTGCAGATCGAAAACTACGGCTGCTTTCATAATGTTATCTCCTGAAGGCAATTATGTGTAAAATGCACATAATAGATAACGGCACTATACCCGGTTAAAAAATATATGCAAGATGCACATAATAATTACGATATTACCGATTTCCACGGCGCGCTGCTCGATATCATTAGCGTGATGAACCAGCCCGTTCGCGATGAACAGCTGCTTCAGGCCGCGGATGTGCAAATCGATCAAATTCTGTTTCCACTGCTGGTGGCCATCGGACGCTACGGGCCGGTGGGTGTTGTGGAGCTGGCGGATAGTCTGGGGCGCGATTACACCACCGTCAGTCGGCAGGTAAAAAAACTGGAGGCGCAGGGACTGGCGCTCAAACAGCCTAATATCCACGATCGGCGGATCAGCGAAGTCACCTTGAGCGAGCAGGGAAAAACCGTGATTGAACGCATCGCGGTGGCGAGGACACGGCTGATGAATCAGGTACTGGCAGAGTGGAGTGAGGAAGAGGTTGAGGCGCTGTTTCGTCTGACGCGCAAATACGCCGACAGCTTGCAGCGGAAATAACCGCCCGGCACTGGCGCCAGGCGGCGGAGGCAAGTTATGCCGCTTTAGTCGCTGCCTTCAGGCTCTGCACGAATGCTTTGAGCTCGGCCAGCATGGTCTGCGGATCGTTAACATTGCGCTCGATAATTTTCACGATCGCTGAACCGGAAATCGCTCCGGCAGCTCCGGCTTCAAGCGCAGCGGTCACCTGCTCCGGCGCGGAGATGCCAAAGCCCTGCAGCGGCGGTGCGGCGTTATATTCGGCCAGCTTTTCCACCAGGTGGTGCAGCGGCAGCGCGGCGCGGTTTTCCGCTCCGGTCACGCCGGCGCGTGACAGCAGGTAGGTATAGCCGCGGCCCCAGGAGGCAATCTGGCGCAGCAGGTCATCATCGGCGTTAGGCGGGCAGATGAAGATCGGCGCGATATTATGGCGCAGCGCCGCCTGGCGGAACGGGGCGGACTCTTCAATCGGGACATCGGCGACCAGCACCGAATCGACGCCCACTCGCTCGCATTGGGCATAAAATTCGTCAATACCCGGGCTGAATACCAGGTTGGCGTACATCAGCAGGCCAATCGGAATAGTCGGGTGTTTGTGGCGAATCGCCGCCAGCATTTCAAAACATTGCGCTGGATTGACACCCGCGGCAAAGGCGCGCAGGGTTGCGCCCTGAATCGTCGGGCCATCCGCCAGCGGATCGGAGAAGGGGATCCCCAGTTCCAGGGCGTCGGCACCGGCTTCAATCAGCGTATCGATGATCTTTAGCGACTGCTCAGGGTTCGGATCGCCGAGGGTGACGAAGGGAACAAACGCGCCTTCCCGGCGGGTTTTCAGTTGTGCAAACAGCGTCTCATAACGTTCCATCAGATTTCCCCTCGCGCTTTCAGAATATCGTGTACGGTGAAGATGTCTTTGTCGCCGCGACCGGACAGGTTAACCACCAGCAGCTGCTCTTTTTCCGGGTTTTCACGCATCATTTTCAGCGCATGTGCCAGAGCGTGAGAGGACTCCAGCGCCGGAATAATCCCTTCATGGCGGGAGAGCGCTTTGAAGGCCTCCAGCGCTTCGTTATCGGTGATCGACACGTAATCGGCGCGGCCGGTACTGTTGAGGAAAGCGTGCTGTGGGCCAACGGACGGGAAATCCAGACCGGCGGAAATGGAGTAGGACTCTTCAATCTGGCCGTCTGCGGTTTGCATCATCGGTGACTTCATACCGAAGTAGATGCCGACGCGACCATGCTTCAGCGGCGCGCCGTGTTCACCGGTTTCAATCCCGTGACCCGCAGGCTCGACGCCGATCAGACCGACGTTGGTTTCATCGATAAAGTCAGCAAACATACCGATAGCGTTGGATCCGCCGCCGACGCAGGCGATGACCGCATCCGGAAGACGTCCTTCTTTTTCAAGAATTTGCGCTTTGGTCTCTTCGCCAATCATGCGCTGGAATTCACGTACGATGGTCGGGAACGGGTGCGGGCCCGCCGCGGTACCGAGCATATAGTGCGCGGTCTCATAGCTGCCAGACCAGTCGCGCAGCGCTTCGTTACAGGCATCTTTCAGCGTGGCGGAACCGCTGTGCACCGGAATCACTTCGGCACCCATTAATCGCATGCGGAACACGTTCGGCGACTGGCGTTCGACGTCTTTTGCGCCCATATAGATGCGGCACTTCAGGCCGAGCAGAGCGCTGGCGAGTGCGGACGCCACGCCGTGCTGACCGGCGCCGGTTTCGGCGATAATTTCGGTTTTACCCATCCGTTTAGCCAGCAGCGCCTGACCCAGCACCTGGTTGGTTTTGTGCGCGCCGCCGTGCAGCAGATCTTCGCGCTTCAGATACAGCGTGGTGCGGGTCCCTTCGGTCAGGTTACGGCATTTAGTCAGCGCCGTTGGACGACCGGCGTAGTTTTTCAGCAGGTCGGTAAATTCCGCCTGAAAGGCAGGATCTTTCTGCGCGCTGACGAACGCTTCTTCCAGCTGGCGCAGGGCGGGCATCAGAATCTGCGGGACGTACATACCGCCAAATTCGCCAAAATAGGGATTAAGTAAAGTGCTCATTATTGCTCCTTAATATGCGCGCAGTGTTTGAAACACCGAAGCCAGTTTGCTGGGATCTTTAATACCCGGCTGCGACTCTACGCCTGAATTGAAATCGAGTCCGGCACAGCCGCTTTTCGCCGCTTCTACACAGTTATCGGCGCCCAGGCCGCCTGCCAGAATGACATTACGCAGGTCCTGGCCCTGCAGCAGCGTCCAGTCGAAACGCTGGCCGCTACCGCCCTGGCCATTATCGAAAACATACTTATCGACATGGGTGAAGTGACGTGAGGGCAGCGTGTCGCTGACGCTGAGGGCTTTCCAGATCTGCACCGACTGCGGAAGGGCCGCACGCAGGGCGTCAATATAGGTCTGATCTTCGCTGCCGTGCAGTTGAATTGCCGCCAGCTGAAGCTGTTCTGCCAGGGCGGCGACCGCCTCGACGGGCGCATCGCGGAAGACGCCAACGTAGCGCAGCGGAGCGGACTGAATAATCTCTTTCGCCTGGGCATCGTTGACGGCGCGCGGCGAGGAGGGAACAAAAATCAGTCCGCCATAAATTGCTCCGGATTCACAGGCGATCTGTGCATCCTGAGGCCGGGTCAGGCCGCAAACTTTATTCTCGCCGAGCAGCACGCGCTTCACCGCAGCATCGAGATCCGCCTGTTCCATCAAGGCGGAACCGATCAGGAAACCGTTGGCAAAATGGCTGAGTTCGCGCACTTCGGCGTAAGTATGGATACCGGATTCGCTGATCACCGTCACATCATGATCCAGGCGCGGCGCCAGCTGGCGGGTGCGGTTCAGATCAATCGACATATCGCGCAGGTCGCGGTTGTTAATCCCGACCACTTTAGCCTTCAGCGCAATGGCGCGCTCCAGCTCCTCTTCGTTGCTGACTTCAGTCAGCACGCCCATGTTCAGGCTATGGGCCACGGCGGCCAGCTGACGGTAGCTATCGTCATCCAGCACCGACAGCATCAGCAGGCAGGCGTCGGCCTGGTAGTAGCGCGCCAGGTAGATCTGGTAAGGATCGATGGTGAAGTCCTTGCACAGAATCGGCTGCGGCGCGATGGCGCTGACGATCGGCAGAAAGTCGAAGCTGCCCTGGAAATATTTCTCGTCGCACAGGACCGAGATGGCCGAGGCATAATTTTTATAGACGCCGGCGATGGTCGCCGGGTCAAAATCCTGGCGAATCAGTCCTTTCGACGGAGACGCTTTTTTGCATTCCAGAATAAACGCGGTGCGCGTACCGGCGAGCGCATCGTAAAAATTACGCTGAGTCGGGACGACGTCGTTCTGAAAACTGGCTAGCGGTTGCTGTTGTTTGCGGGCTTCTACCCAAATCGCTTTGTCGGCAACGATTTTTGCTAAAACGGTCTGCATTATTTACCCTCTTGCCGCTAATGCGGTCACTCTGTCATAGGCCGCTCCGCTGCGCAGCACGTCGATCACCCGCTGAGCGTTGGCCTTCAGGTCTTCATGCCCGTACAGGCGCATCAGCATGGCGACGTTGGCGGCGACGGCGGCTTCGTGAGCGGCTTCACCTTTACCTTGTAGCAAGCGCGTCAGAATGTCACGGTTTTCTTCCGGCGTGCCGCCGGCCAGCTGCTCCTGATGGTAAGGGGTGAGACCAAAGTCATTGGCCGTCAGCTGATAGCTTTTGATTTCCCCGTTATTCAACTCGGCGACCACCGTCGGCGCATGCAGCGACACTTCATCCATCCCGCCGCTGTGAACCACCGCAGCACGCTGGTAGCCCAGCACGCGCAGGGTTTCGGCAATCGGCAGCACCAGTTCCGGGCTGTAGACGCCAATCAGCGCCAGCGGCGGATGCGCCGGGTTAATCAGCGGCCCGAGCACGTTGAACAGCGTGCGGGTTTTCAGCTGCTGGCGAACCGGCATCGCATGGCGGAAACCGGTGTGATACTTCGGCGCAAACAGGAAGCAGACGCCCAGTTCATCCAGCGCGGTGCGGGACTTATCGGCATTCATATCCAGGTTGATACCGAACGCCGCCAGCAGATCGGAAGAGCCCGACTTGCTCGATACGCTGCGGTTGCCGTGTTTGGCGACTTTCAGGCCGCAGGCCGCGGCCACAAAGGCGCTGGCGGTAGAAATGTTGATGCTGTTGCTGCCGTCGCCGCCGGTACCGACGATATCGGCGAACAGGTAATCCGGGCGCGGGAACGGCGCGGCGTTTTCCAGCAGGGCGGTTGCGGCGCCGGCAATCTCTTGCGGCTGTTCACCGCGCACTTTCATGCTCACCAGCGCGGCAGCCAGCTGCTCGGGTTTCACCTCGCCACGCACCACCGCAGAGAACAGCAGGTGGCTCTCCTGCTGGCTCAGGGTTTCCGCCTGATACAGCTTCTCGAGGATCGGCTGAATCACGTTGGTCTGCTCGAGTTTCTGCAGCGCCCATGCCAGGGTCTGCTCCAGCAGACGTGCGCCCTGGGTGGTGAGAATCGACTCAGGATGGAACTGGAAGCCGCAAACGCGATCGGCATCATGACGTACCGCCATGACCATCCCGTTAAAGTTGGCGTTGATGGTCAGCCCGGCCGGAATATTGCTGCCCACCAGCGAGTGATAACGCGCCACCGGCAGCGGGTTGGTCAGTCCGGCAAACATCGCCTGGCCATCATGTTCGATGCTGGAGGCTTTGCCGTGGAGGATTTCGCCGGCCTGGCCGACGTAGCCGCCGTAAGCTTCAACAATGGCCTGATGACCGAGGCAGATACCGATGATGGGCAGTTTGCCACGCATCCGGGTCAGCAGCTCCGGCATGCAGCCCGCTTCGCTGGGAGTCCCCGGCCCCGGAGAGAGCATCAGTACCGGATTATCCATCGTACCAATACGCTCAATTAAGGTCTGTGCCGGAACCGAGTTACGGTAAATCACCACGTTATGGCCGTTCGCGCGCAGCTGGTCTGCCAGGTTATAGGTAAAAGAGTCGATATTATCGAGCAGCAGAATGTCGGCCATCAGAAAGTCTCCTTAGCGTGGTGGGCCTGAGCAATTGCGCGCAGCACCGCGCGAGCTTTATTACGGGTTTCATCCGCTTCGGACTGAGGCACCGAATCCAGAACAATACCGGCGCCGGCCTGGACGGTGGCGATGCCGTCCTGCACATAGGCAGAACGAATCACGATGCAGGTATCGAGGTCGCCGTGGGCGGTAAAGTAACCCACCGCGCCGCCGTAGCTGCCGCGGCGTTTGCCTTCGGCGGCGGCGATAAGCTGCATGGCGCGTACTTTCGGCGCGCCGCTCAGGGTGCCCATGTTCATACAGGCGCGATAAGCATGCAGGACGTCGAGGTCGCTACGCAGTTCGCCCACCACGCGGGACACCAGGTGCATTACAAAGGAGTAGCGGTCAACTTTGGTCAGGTCGGCGACGTAGCGACTGCCCGGCGTACAGATTCGCGCGAGGTCGTTACGCGCCAGGTCAACCAGCATCAGATGCTCGGAAAGCTCTTTATGGTCAGTGCGCATTTCCAGTTCGATACGGCTGTCGAGGTCGCGATCCAGCGACCCGTCGGCGCGACGACCGCGTGGGCGGGTACCGGCAATCGGGTAGATCTCAATCTGGCGGCTGACGGCGTCATATTTCAGCGAGCTCTCTGGCGATGCGCCAAACAGAGAGAAGTCGTTATCCTGCATAAAGAACATGTACGGGCTGGGGTTGCTCTTTTTCAGGACGTCGTAGGCCGCCAGCGCCGACGGGCAGGGCAGAGAGAAGCGACGGGATGGCACCACCTGGAAGATTTCACCTGCGCGAATGGCGCGCTGCATTTTGCGTACCACCGCGCCGTACTCTTCATCGCTCTGATCGCAGTCGCAGGTCATCGATTCGACTTTAGTCACCGGCAGCGGCGCCGGCGGCTCGTTAAGCTGCTGGCGAAGCTGGGCAATCCGCTGTATCAGACGCTGTTTTTCATTTTCCAGCGGGGTGAACAGGCTCGACTGAATGCGGGTGTTTTTGGTCTGATGATCGATAACCAGCAGGGTTTCGGCCAGATAGAAGCAGTAGTCCGGACAGGCGGTGTCGCTTTCCAGCGGCGGCAGATTTTCAAAACCGGCCACCAGGTCATAGGCAAACAGGCCGCCGAAGAACATCGCTTCACGCTCGTCCGGCGGAACGGTGACCAGCTCCTGCAGCAGACGGAAGGCGTCAAAGACGGATAAAGAGCACAGGCGGGCATCTTCATCCAGCAGCGCGCTGACGGGCGGGAAGGTCAGGATCCGGCTATTGGGCTGGCGCTGATTGCCGATGCCCGAAGGCAGAGTATTATCCAGTAAATCCAGCAGGGCCGCGCCGTTAGCAGAAAGCGCCTGCAGGGTGACAGTGTCACCTAATGCGGTAATGCGCAGCGCGCTGTCAACCAGCAGCAGGCTTTTTAAATCGTCTTTGCTGTCGATGTCCGCCGATTCCAGCAGCAGCGTGGCCGGGCGGGCGCCGCACAGCTGGTGAAACAGCGCCGTGGGGTTTTCGCGATAGATGGCGTCGCTGGTGAGAAGCTCGAGTGCCGGTTTTGATGTTTGCATTATTGTTCTCGCCTTTCGGTATAATAATTTGTCCAATAAAAAGCCCGCTCATTGGCGGGCCGGGTATCTGTATGCTGAGTGCAAAACGCGATCACGCCGCCCGATATCAGGAGGTGCGCCACCAGCCGTGCAGAGTGATAAATTGCGTTTTCATCGTGATACCCCTTCATGTGAACTTGCGTACTAGTTAACTAGTCCAGAGGAATAAAGTCAACCCCTGTTTGCAGATTTTCTCCGCGAGTCGTTATGATAATGCGCTAATTTAAGTCCATGTCCAGCAGGAGTCTCTTTGAGCGACACCCATTACGCAGTGATTTACGATCTGCACAGCCACACCACCGCCTCTGACGGGCGGCTGACTCCGGAAGAACTGGTTCATCGCGCTCACCAGATGCGCGTCGGGACGCTGGCGATTACCGACCACGATACCGTGGCGGCGATTCCCGCCGCTCGTGCCGAAATCGCCCGCGCCGGCTTACCGCTCACGCTGGTGACCGGGGTGGAAATTTCAACATTGTGGGAAAACCACGAAATTCATATTGTCGGGTTGAATATTGATATTGCGCACCCGGCGCTGACCACGCTTCTGGAAGAGCAGAAGGCGCGTCGCCAGCTGCGCGCGCAGATGATCGCCGAACGGCTGGAGAAAGCGCGGATTCCAGGCGCCTGGGAGGGGGCCATGAAGCTTGCCGACGGCGGCGCGGTAACCCGCGGACATTTCGCGCGTTTCCTGGTGGAAGCCGGCTATGCCAGCAATATTGCCGACGTTTTTAAAAAATATCTCGCCCGCGGGAAAACCGGATACGTTCCGCCGCAGTGGTGTACAATAAAACAAGCGATTGATGTCATTCATCATTCTGGCGGCAAAGCGGTTATCGCCCATCCCGGGCGTTACGACCTCTCCGCCAAGTGGCTGAAACGGCTGTTGGCCCACTTCAGCGAGCAGGGTGGCGATGCGATGGAACTGGCGCAATGTCAGCAGGCGCCCCATGAACGTACGCAGCTTGCCGCGTACGCCGTGCAGTTTGGTCTTCTGGGTTCGCAAGGCTCTGATTTTCATCAGCCTTGTCCGTGGATCGAGCTGGGCCGCAAACTTTGGCTACCCGCTGGTGTGGAAGGGATCTGGCACAGCTGGGAAACGGCCGCAGAATAAAATTGAGAGGGAAGTATGAGCCAGTTTTTTTATATCCATCCAGACAACCCGCAGGCACGGTTGATTAACCAGGCGGTGGAGATTGTGCGTAAGGGTGGGGTGATCGTTTATCCCACGGATTCCGGTTACGCGCTGGGCTGTAAGATTGAAGATAAAGGTGCGATGGAGCGTATTTGCCGCATTCGTCAGCTGCCTGATGGCCACAACTTCACGCTGATGTGCCGCGACCTGTCTGAGCTGTCGACCTACGCGTTTGTCGATAACGTCGCGTTTCGCCTGATAAAAAATAACACCCCGGGCAACTACACGTTTATCCTCAAGGGGACCAAAGAGGTACCGCGTCGCCTGCTGCAGGAGAAGCGTAAGACCATCGGGATGCGCGTGCCGTCGAACCCGATAGCCCAGGCGCTGCTGGAGACGCTCGGCGAGCCGATGCTGTCGACCTCGTTGATGCTGCCCGGTAGCGAATTCACCGAATCCGACCCGGAAGAGATCAAAGACCGGCTGGAGAAGCTGGTGGATTTGATTATCCACGGTGGCTATCTTGGCCAGCAGCCGACCACCGTCATCGATCTGACCGAAGATGCGCCGGTGGTGCTGCGTGAAGGCGTCGGCGATGTGAAGCCATTCCTGTAAACCTCTTCTCTCCGGGCGGGACTTTCGCGACCGCCCGGCCCAGCCTCCCGCCCAATGTTTATTTGAAGATAACATTCATGTTGCGGTGGATTCTTAGCATCAACGCTATGATATTGCCAGCCTCGCTACGGTATAGCGATCCGTCTCGCGCTCACAGTCGGGTGCTTGAAGGCCGGCGTAAAAAGCCGGAAGAAGATTCACGTGCCGCTGATTGCCGAGGGGATTGAAGACGAAGCGGTGAAGCTGCAGCTGCAGCAGCTGGGCTGCCAGAAAGCTCAGGGAGACTATTTTCACCGGCCGGCGGAGTTCGCCAGTTTCCGCTGTGAAACGGGGGTATTTTATTATCAGAATGACGAGGGGAATGACGGAGCGAAAGAGGAAAAATCTGCCTGAAACGGCGGCGGTCAGCAGGATAAAAGAGACAATCTGGCGCATAATGGAGGCGAGGTGCCGACGATATGCAGAGATGTCGCCAGGCGATTGAAACGCGAAGAAGCATTCATTTTCAAGTTAGTGTAGAATGGCCGCCCACGTATACGGGCGCGTCCGGCTTCTGCGGAAGATAGCGACGGCCTTTGATGCAAAAAGTAGCTACAGAACAATAGGTTATAAATATTAACCTGTTGTTTTATAAAGTATACCAGACGCCTGGGAAGGCGACACCTTAAGGAAGCTCAATGAGCGAGAAATTACAGAAAGTGCTGGCCCGCGCTGGCCACGGCTCCCGCCGTGAAATTGAATCTAAAATCGAAGCTGGCCGGGTCAGCGTCGATGGTAAAGTCGCCACCCTCGGCGATCGTGTAGAAGTGGTTCCTGGTTTAAAAATTCGTATCGATGGTCATCTGATTTCGGTGAAAGAGTCCGCTGAGCAGATTTGCCGCGTCCTGGCCTATTACAAGCCGGAAGGCGAACTCTGTACGCGTAACGATCCTGAAGGTCGCCCGACGGTGTTTGACCGTTTGCCGAAACTGCGCGGCGCGCGCTGGATTGCGGTGGGGCGTCTGGACGTCAACACCTGCGGTCTGCTGCTGTTCACGACCGATGGCGAACTGGCAAACCGTCTGATGCACCCGAGCCGCGAAGTGGAACGTGAGTACGCCGTGCGTGTGTTCGGTCAGGTTGATGACGACAAACTGCGTCAGCTGTCGCGCGGCGTGCAGCTGGAAGATGGCCCGGCGGCGTTTAAAACGATTAAGTTTGCCGGTGGCGAAGGGATTAACCAGTGGTACAACGTCACGCTGACCGAAGGGCGCAACCGTGAAGTGCGCCGCCTGTGGGAAGCGGTTGGCGTGCAGGTCAGTCGCCTGATTCGCGTTCGCTACGGCGATATTCCGCTGCCGAAAGGCCTGCCGCGCGGTGGTTATACCGAGCTGGATCTGGCGCAAACCAACTACCTGCGTGAGCTGGTTGAACTGCCTGCAGAAACCACCTCGAAAGTCGCGGTAGAGAAAGATCGCCGCCGTATGAAGGCGAATCAGATTCGTCGCGCGGTGAAACGCCATTCCCTGGTGGGGAACAGCAATAACCGCCGTTCGGGCGGAAGTCGTAGCAACGGCTAATCTGATTAAATCCGGCGGGCACCCGCCGGATTTCTCTGCGCTACCCTCCTTGCATGTGATTCCTTTCACACTTCTGCATAAAGACAAAAAACAGGAAACGCCCGGACAAATAACGCAAAGTACGGTTTCTGCTATCGCCATATACTGTCGACACTGATTACAAAAACAGGTAGCCAAAAAATGGATACAGCAGGAAAGTTATCGGCAAGCTATGTCGTTATCGGCGTGAAAGAGAAAATAGGTTACGGCTTTGGTGACTTTGCTTCCAATTTATCTTTCGGTTTTGTCTCTCTGTTCTTACTGTTTTTTTATACTAATATTTACGGCATCAGTGCGGTGCAGGCCAGTCTGATATTTGTTATAGCCCGGGTTATTGATGCCATTTTTAATATTCTGATCGGTTTTGCTATTGATAAAACGCACAGTCGGTATGGCAAACTACGTCCCTGGTTATTATATGGAGCAATACCTTTAGGGTTTTTAACGGTGTTGTGTTTTGTCCCCTTTGGCGGTGAGGCGAAATTTTACTTTGCGCTGATCTCTTATACGCTCTATTGCCTGGCATATACCTCGGTCAATACCCCCTATTCGGCGCTAACTAATCGTCTGACGCAACATGACGCTTCTCGTTCATCGCTGTCGGTATACCGGTTTGTGCTGGCGATTGTCGGTTATCTCATTGTTTCAACCACCGCTGATATGCTGATCTCGCCCTTTACGGATAAGCAATCAGGGTATGTCTTCGCGGTCTCTTGCTTTGCGCTGCTGGCAACCTTTTTGTTCCTCGCCTGTTTCGGCATGACCCGTGAACGGGTGGGCGAAGAGGAGGAGACTCCGGCGCCATCGCTGCGGGAAATGCTGCGGGCGGTTATGGGCAATGCGCCGCTGCTTAATTTATCGCTGTTCACCGTGTTCTTCTATATTGCCTATACCGTGTGGATGGCGATTGCGATCTATTTTATTAAGTACATTATCGGTAGTGAAGGCTATACCGCCACCTTTTTCCTGATTCAGTCAGGGGCCTATATTGTCGGTACCGTTATTTCAGAAAAAGCGATAGCGCTGATGGGCAAAAAGAGAATGACGCTGATGGCACTGCTGATCGGTACGTTGGGGGTGCTGATGCAATATTTTGTTGCCGGGCATAACCTGTGGCTGATTATGACCGGGGTGTGTCTCTACAGTATTACGCTGGGGATGGGATTTGTCGCTATGTGGTCAATGATTGCAGATACCGTGGAATATGCCGAGTGGCATCATGGTGTGCGTACAGAAGGCGCAATTTATGGTTTTTTCAACTTTATTACCAAAATTGCGATGGCGATCGGCGGCGGCTGTGCGGGCTGGATGCTGGACTACTATCAATATGATGCCGGCAATATTAGCGCCAGCGCAATTAACGGGATTAATATTCTGATGACGTTATTCCCAGGCGCAATGTTTGCCATCAGCGCGATATTTGTCGGATGTTACTCGCTGGATGAAAAAACGTATCGCGAGATTGTTCAGAAAATTAGCCTGCGTAAACAGAATGCGCTTTAACCTCAGGGAGCCAGAGATGAATACCGAATTGAATACCCTTATCGCGGCGATGACCGCAGAAGAGAAAGTTGCGCTGT
Organism: Klebsiella sp. X13; assembly: GCF_003323835.1. Lineage (NCBI taxonomy): Bacteria > Pseudomonadati > Pseudomonadota > Gammaproteobacteria > Enterobacterales > Enterobacteriaceae > Klebsiella > Klebsiella sp. X13. The sequence continues at coordinate 3,142,037 of NZ_CP030874.1, read as the reverse complement.
TGACCGGGAGCGGGCTGTGGCGGACGGCATCCCTGCCACAGCACGGCATCGCTGATATCGTGATGACCGACGGTACCTACGGCGTGCGCTACAGCAGCGCGCAGATCGACGGCGACGAAAAATGGAGTATGGACGACTTTATCTCGGTGATCACGCAGACCGCCGACCGGGTCAACGGGGAAGAACCCGCGGCAAAGGGCGGCAGCGAAGCGCTGTTCAGTCCGTCGTTGCCGGCGACCTGTTTTCCCAACGGATCCAGCCTGGCCTGCTGCTGGGACGTCGATCTGGTGTATCAGATGGGGCAGGCGCTGGGGCGTGAATGCCAGCAAATGGGCGTAGGGATTCTGCTGGGGCCGGGAATCAATATTCGCCGTACGCCGCTGGCCGGACGAGGCTACGAATACTATGCTGAGGACCCGGTAGTCAGCGGGGATATTGCCGCAGCGCTAATCAACGGTCTGCAGCAGGAAGGGGTTGGCGCCAGTCTGAAACACTTTGCGGCGAATAATTCCGAATACCGGCGCACCGAAATGGATTCGATCATCGACGAACGGGCGCTACGCGAAATCTATCTGGCCGGTTTTCAGCGGGCCATCGCCAAATCCCGTCCGTGGACGGTGATGTCCTCTTATAACCGGCTTAATGGCGTGCAGACATCGCAGGATCCTTTTTTACTCACTCAGGTATTACGCGATGAGTGGGGCTACGATGGAGTGGTGATGTCCGACTGGTATGGCATTAAGGACCGGCCGGCATCCCTGCTGGCGGGGAACGATCTGGCCATGCCGGAAACCCGCCGCGATAAGCAGACGCTGCTGGCGGCGATTCACGCCGGTGAAGTGCCGATGGCGGTAGTCGATCGCGCCTGTCTGCGGATGTTGACGCTGCTGGATAAGGTTCAGCGCCATCGTCGTCCGCAGACGCAGGCCGATTTCCCGGCGCATCACGCGCTGGCGCAGCAGCTGGCGGCGGAATCTATCGTTCTGCTGAAGAATGACGATAACCTGCTGCCGCTGCGGGCGGAATGTACCCGCCGGATTGCCGTTCTCGGCAAACCGGCGCAGGAGCCGGTGATTCAAGGATCGGGCTGCGCGACCACGGTACCCTGGCTGCTGGATCGCCCGCTCGATGAAATTTTTGACCTCGCCGGGGATGAGTTCAGCGTCTCCTGGGCCATTGGCGCCCCGGACGACCTGCGCAGCGATCCGCAGGCGCTGGCAGAAGCGCGAGCGGTGGCTCAGGCGGCGGACGTGGCGATTATCTTTGTCAGTACCGCCGTCGGCGAAGACGGTGAAAACGGCGATCGTCAGGATCTGAATATTCTGGCGGTACATGAGCAGCTGATTCGGGAAGTGGCAACGGTTCAACCCAATATCGTGGTGGTGCTGGCGAACAGCGATGCGGTGGTGATGCCCTGGCTTTCCGAATGTAAAGCGCTGCTGGAAACCTTCTTCGCCGGGCAGGGGATGGGCCGCGCCGTGGCCGAGATTCTGTTCGGTAAACGTAATCCCTGCGGCAAGCTCACGGTCACCGTACCTGAGACCCTTGAAGAGACGCCCGCCTGGCTGCATTATCCCGGGGAAAACCTGCGTCATCATTACGGAGAGGGACTGTTTGTCGGCTATCGCTATTATGATAAACGCCGCATGACGCCGCGGTTTCCGTTTGGGTTCGGCCTGAGCTACACCCGCTTTGCCTGGCGCGATATCCAGCTTTCGGCGTCGCGCGTCGGGCCCGATGAGACCCTCACCGTCTCTTTCGAACTGACCAACTGCGGCGAGTGCGAAGGCAAAGAGATTGTGCAGCTGTACGTCAGCGCGCCGGTCGGGGAGTTGATTCGTGAAGAGCAGGCGCTGAAAGGGTTCTGTAAAGTGTCGCTCGCTGCCGGAGAAACTCGCCGCGTCACGCTCCAGCTGCCTGTCGCTGAGCTTGCCTGCTATCATCCCGGGCTGGCGGATTGGGTGGTAACGCCCGGGCGCTGGCAGATTCGCCTGGGGAGCTCCTCTCGCGATCTGGCGCTGAGTGCCCAGGTCGAGGTGGACTGTCCGCCGCGCTATGTTCCGCTACGTGATGATAACTCGTTGCAGCAGTTAATCCAGCAGCCGGAGGCGTTCGCGCGGGTGGTGGCGCTGATTGCCCGTAAGAGCCAGCGGCCGCCGGCGCAAATCCGCGAACGGCTGATCCAACTGGCGCCGGACCTGTTCTGCGGGCTGCTGATCGCGCTGACCGAGTTTTTAGCGCTTGATATTGACCGCGATGAGCTGAATGCCGCGCTTAAAGGGGCGGAATAATCGTCCCGCGACAGGAGATGATGCGTGTTTCCATTTTCCGTGACACATCCACGTTCGGCGACAGAGACCGGGCGGCATACGGCGAACAGCGGCTATGAGCTGATTGCCTTTGATGCTGAAAAGCTCAATGTTTTTGCGGCCGAGGTACGCTACTGCGAACCTCACTGGCACCCGGCACCAGAGCTTATCACCGTTCTGAGCGGGCGGTTTTCTATTGTCGTCGGCCAGCAAAGCGTGGAGATGGTTGAGGGAGACATGCTCTACATCAACGCCGAGGCGGTGCACTCGCTGCGTGCGGAAGTGGCGGGGAGTTCGCTGGTGACCGTCCAGTTTTCCCCCGGTTTGTTCGATGAGCTGCACCCGGCGCCGGTTCTGACCTGGTGTACCCGGGGGCGCAGCCAGAGCGCGGCAGACCGACAGGTCCTGCAGTGCCTTTGCGACCTGCTCGCTCAGCTGATTGATAACCGCGCGCCGTTCCAGCGTATCGCGATGACCTATTTGCTGCTCGATGCGCTGGTACAGGCCGGAGAACCGGCCACCCAGGTGGAGAGTTCACTGCGCGAAGAGGCGATGATCAAGAAAGGGATCGATTTTATTAATCAGCACTTCGACCAGCCGCTGACCCTGAGCGAGGTAGCGAATCATAGCGGTATGAGCTATTCGTGGTTTTCGCGCCTGTTCAAAAAGGTCAGCCGGCATAATTTCAAAGAGTATCTCACCCTGGTCCGGCTGAATAAGGCGAGAACGCTACTGCGCGATACCCGCACGCCAATTACCGAAATCAGCCACAGCTGCGGCTTCCAGGAACATAAGTACCTGATTGCCGCCTTCAATAAATACTGTGGTCTGACGCCGACGGAATACCGTAAGCGCTTTGTTTCGCGGCAGAACATGATTGAAAGCGCGCTGGCGTTGGGAGAGGACTGCCTGTGTCTGCCGCTGAATCATGCGCTGCTGGCGCGGCTGACGCTTAGTAATCAATCCCCATCTGGGCTTTGATACCGGCATCGAATGCGTGCTTAACCGGCCGCAGTTCGCTGACGGTATCGGCCAGCTCGATGATCTCCCGGTGGCAGCCGCGCCCGGTGATAATCACCGTCTGCTGTAGCGGGCGATTGCGCAGTGCGGTGAGAACCGTCTCGAGCGGCAAATAGTCGTACGCCACCATATAAGTCAGCTCATCCAGCAGCACCATATCCAGGGATTCGTCGGCCAGCATCCGCTGCGCGTGCTGCCAGACGGCAAGGCAGGCAGCCGTATCGCTTTCACGATCCTGGGTATTCCAGGTAAATCCGGTGGCCATCACCTGAAACTCGACGCCGTGCGGCTCCAGCAGGTTACGCTCGCCGTTGGGCCAGGTGCCTTTGATAAACTGGATGACGCCCGCTTTTTTCCCATGTCCGATAGCGCGGGCGACGGTACCAAAACCGGCCGTCGTTTTGCCTTTTCCGTTACCGGTGAACACGATAACAATACCGCGTTCTTCCTGCGCTGCCGCCACGCGGGCATCAACTTTGTCTTTTACTCGCTGCTGGCGTTCACGGTAGCGTTCATCACTCATTGTGCAATTCCTGGTTTACGCCCTGGCTGGGCATCGAAGGTCATTCCCGTCTTTCGACGGCTGTCATCGCCCATCAGCCATAAATAAACCGGCATAATATCGGCGGGGGTTTTGAGCTTTTGCGGATCTTCCGTCGGGAAAGCGTTAGCGCGCATTTTGGTGCGCGTTCCGCCTGGATTGATACAGTTAACCCGCAGATGACGGCTCTGGTACTCTTCGGCCAGCACCTGCATCATCCCTTCCGTGGCAAACTTGGAGGCCGCATAGGCGCCCCAGTTGGCGCGTCCCTGGCGGCCGACGCTGGAAGAGGTGAAGACCAGCGACCCCGACTCCGACTTGAGTAATAAAGGAAGCAGTGCCTGGGTCAGCATAAAGGTGCCGTTGACGTTGACCTGCATCACCTGCTGCCAGACTTCCGGCTTTTGCCGATCCATCGGACAGACATCGCCGAGCAAACCGGCATTGTGCAGTACGCCATCGAGGCGCGGGTAGTGGACGCCGATCTGCTGCGCCAGCTGCTGGCACTCCTGCGGCGTGCAGGTTAACAGATCCAGCGTGAACCAACGTGCCGGAAGCCCGCCGGCCTGGTCTATTTCTTGCGCCACGCTGCGCAGTTTCTCTTCGTTACGTCCGACCAGCACCACGCTTGCGCTGTAGCGGGAATAGGTCAATGCGGCTTCGCGGCCAATACCGTCGCTGGCGCCGGTCACCAGGATAATGCGATCTTTTAATAAATGATGCTGCGGTTGATAGTGCACGGCGACTCCTTAGGCAATCTGCTGACGATCGCGCGTTGTATTCGGTCTCATACTTTTGCGTTTTATGCCTGAAACAGCCGGGCATTGCAATCAGCGAAAGGGAAACTCTTTGCGGAATGAACATCTTGCAACGATTTCATCGTCGCTGAAAAAAACGGGAAGGGGCCTCGCGCACCACACAAAGCGCAGAGACTTCGTCACGCAGGCTGATGTACACTGTGCTTCAACGTCAGTGGTTTGCACAAGGTGAATACGTGGAATTACTTGCTCAATATGGCCTGTTTTTGGCCAAAATCGCGACCGTTGTCGTCGCCATTGCGGTTATTACCGCCCTCATCGTTAACCTGACCCAGCGGAAGAAACAGCGCGGGGAACTGCGGGTAACCAATCTCAGCGAGCAATACAAAGAGATGCGAGAAGAGCTGGCGGTTGCGCTGCTTGATGGTCCGCAGCAAAAGGTGTGGCACAAAGCGCAAAAGAAAAAGCACAAACAGGAGGCGAAAGCGGCCAGGGCGCGGGCTAAGCTCGGGTCTACGGAGCCAAACAGCAAGCCGCGTGCCTGGGTGCTGGATTTCAAAGGCAGTATGGACGCTCACGAAGTCGCCAGCCTGCGCGAAGAGATCACCGCGGTTCTGGCGGCGGTAAAACCGCGCGATCAGGTGATCCTCCGTCTGGAAAGCCCCGGCGGTGTGGTTCACGGCTACGGCCTCGCGGCATCACAGCTGCAGCGGCTGCGCGATAAGCAAATACCCTTAACCGTAGCGGTGGATAAAGTCGCGGCCAGCGGCGGTTACATGATGGCCTGCGTGGCGAACAAAATAGTGGCTGCGCCGTTCGCCATCCTGGGCTCTATCGGCGTGGTTGCGCAGATCCCTAACCTGCATCGCTTCCTGAAGAACAAAGATATCGATATCGAACTGCATACCGCCGGTCAGTACAAACGCACCTTAACGATGCTGGGTGAGAATACTGACGAAGGCCGGCGTAAGTTCCGTGAAGACCTGAATGAGACTCACCAGTTGTTCAAAGATTTTGTCCACGAGATGCGGCCGTCGCTGGATATTGAGGCCGTTGCAACCGGTGAACACTGGTACGGAGTTCAGGCGCTGGAGAAAGGGCTGGTGGACCTGGTGGAAACCAGTGACGAACTGCTTCTGGGGCTGATCGACAATCACGATGTGATCGGCGTTCGTTACCAGCAGCGTAAAAAAATGCTCGACCGTTTTACCGGCAGCGCCGCCGAAAGCGCCGACCGTCTGCTGCTACGCTGGTGGCAGCGAGGGGAAAAGCCGCTGATGTAATCAGCGTACGTGAACAAAACAACGCGAGGCAACTGCCTCGCGTTGGCGTTTTATGCCCGATAAAAATTGATGCCCGCTAAATAATAAGAGGGCTTAATCGGTCAGATGGTATTTCTCTGACAGCGCGTGCGCGAGGTATTTGAACATATTGAATACCGCCGTACTCTTCGCCGTTGGCAGGCCTTGCTCATCAAGATAAAACTCGCCGCTGAATACCAGCACGCCGTTACGCTGAGCGACGTCGGTAGCTTCGATCCCGGCTAGCGTATCTTCATGTTCACGAATGAGTTTGTTGGCTATTTCAAGCAGCGACTGGCGATCGATAGGTTGGGTTGTACCTTGCATAAGTGACTCCTGTGATTCTTCGTCCGCTAGTTTACGCCGCGCGGCGAGATGGGGCAAATTTTCCATTCAGAGTACAGGGTTAATGGCAAAGCTCTAAGAAACATGACTTTACTGGCGGGATTTGCTTTTGCATGCTAATAAAGTTGCGTAACGAATTTTATCAGGTACAGTGTGACGCTTTCGGCGATCTGGCAACAGATTTGCTTGACATTCGGCCAAAAATTCTTCGTGCTATGTCACCTGACGAGCAAAAGTCAGTAAACTCAGCTATCTGGTTTTATGGATGTGAAACTGGACGTGCAAAGGGTTGATATCCATCGACGGCGTCGCAACATTTGACGTACGTCGTCAGCGGATGGTGAATCAAAATGTGCGATGTATTCCTGGATGAATCAAATTAGGTAAAGGTGAATATGGGTAAAGCTCTCGTTATCGTTGAGTCCCCGGCAAAAGCCAAAACGATCAATAAGTATCTGGGTAATGACTACGTGGTGAAATCCAGCGTGGGTCATATCCGCGATTTGCCGACCAGTGGCTCAGCTTCCAAAAAGAGCGCCGACTCTACCTCCACCAAAGGGGCTAAAAAGCCTAAAAAGGATGAACGTAGCGCTCTGGTCAATCGTATGGGTGTAGACCCATGGCATGACTGGGATGCTCAGTATGAAGTACTTCCGGGTAAAGAAAAGGTAGTTTCAGAACTCAAACAGTTGGCGGAAAAAGCCGACCACATCTATCTCGCAACCGACCTTGACCGCGAAGGGGAAGCCATTGCATGGCACCTGCGGGAAGTGATCGGTGGAGATGAAAAACGCTATAGCCGCGTGGTGTTCAACGAAATCACCAAAAATGCGATTCGTCAGGCTTTTGACAAGCCGGGCGAGCTGAATATCGATCGTGTTAACGCCCAGCAGGCGCGTCGCTTTATGGACCGCGTCGTGGGCTACATGGTTTCCCCGCTGCTGTGGAAAAAAATTGCCCGCGGTCTGTCCGCAGGCCGCGTTCAGTCGGTTGCCGTACGCCTGGTCGTGGAACGTGAACGCGAAATTAAAGCGTTCGTGCCGGAAGAGTTCTGGGAAATCGACGCCAGCACTACCACGCCGGGCGGCGATGCTCTGCCGCTGCAGGTGACGCATAAGCACGACAAGCCGTTCCGTCCGGTTAACCGCGATGAAACTATGGCTGCCGTTGCGCTGCTGGAGAAAGCCAGCTACAGCGTGCTGGAGCGTGAAGACAAACCGACCAGCAGCAAGCCTGGCGCGCCGTTTATTACCTCGACCTTGCAGCAGGCAGCCAGCACTCGCCTGGGCTTTGGGGTGAAGAAAACCATGATGATGGCGCAGCGCCTCTATGAGGCCGGCTACATCACCTATATGCGTACCGATTCAACGAACCTGAGCCAGGATGCGCTGAGCATGGTTCGCGGCTATATCGGCGATAACTTTGGCAAAAAATATCTGCCAGAGAACGCCAACCAGTACGCCAGCAAAGAAAACTCACAGGAAGCGCACGAAGCGATTCGTCCTTCTGACGTGAACGTGATGGCCGAAGATCTTAAAGGGATGGAAGCCGACGCGCTGAAACTGTATCAGCTGATCTGGCGCCAGTTCGTCGCCTGTCAGATGACGCCGGCGCAGTACGATTCCACCACGCTGACCGTCAAAGCCGGCGACTTTAAACTCAAAGCGCGCGGCCGTACCCTGCGGTTTGACGGCTGGACCAAAGTGATGCCGGCGCTGCGTAAAGGCGATGAAGATCGGACGTTACCGGTCGTCAACCAGGGCGAGAGCCTGAGCCTGGTCGAACTGACTCCGGCACAGCACTTTACCAAACCGCCTGCGCGCTTTAGCGAAGCCTCGCTGGTCAAAGAGCTGGAAAAACGGGGTATCGGCCGGCCGTCTACCTATGCGTCGATCATTTCGACCATTCAGGATCGCGGCTACGTGCGGGTGGAAAACCGCCGCTTCTACGCCGAGAAAATGGGTGAGATTGTCACCGATCGCCTGGAAGAGAACTTCCGCGATCTGATGAACTACGATTTTACCGCGCAAATGGAAGATCGCCTCGATCAGGTGGCGAATCATCAGGCCGAGTGGCGTCAGGTACTGGACCACTTCTTCGGTGACTTCACGACTCAGCTGGAAACGGCGGAGAAGGATCCGGAAGAGGGCGGCATGCAGCCGAACCCGATGGTGCTGACCAGCATCGACTGTCCGACCTGCGGTCGCCAGATGGGGATTCGCACGGCCAGCACCGGGGTATTCCTGGGCTGTTCAGGCTATGCGCTGCCGCCGAAAGAACGCTGCAAGACCACCATTAACCTGGTGCCGGAAAACGAAGTGCTCAACGTGCTGGAAGGCGACGATGCCGAAACCAACGCGCTGCGTGCCAAGCGTCGTTGCCAGAAGTGCGGCACGGCGATGGACAGCTACCTTATCGATCCTAAGCGCAAGCTGCACGTATGTGGTAACAACCCGACCTGCGACGGCTATGAGATCGAAGAGGGCGAGTTCCGCATCAAGGGTTACGACGGCCCGGTGGTTGAGTGTGAAAAATGTGGTTCTGAAATGCACCTGAAAATGGGGCGTTTTGGTAAGTACATGGCCTGCACCAACGACGAATGTAAGAATACGCGCAAAATTCTGCGTAACGGCGAAGTCGCTCCGCCGAAGGAAGATCCGGTTCCGTTACCGGAGCTGCCGTGTGAGAAGTCGGACGCCTTTTTCGTCCTGCGTGATGGTGCGGCAGGTGTTTTCCTTGCGGCAAACACCTTCCCGAAATCGCGTGAAACTCGTGCGCCGCTGGTGGAAGAGCTGTACCGCTTCCGCGATCGCCTGCCGGAGAAACTGCGTTATCTGGCCGACGCGCCGCAGCAGGATCCCGAGGGTAACAAAACGCTGGTGCGTTTTAGCCGTAAAACGAAGCAGCAGTACGTCGCGTCAGAGAAAGATGGCAAAGCGACCGGTTGGTCCGCCTTCTATATCGACGGTAAATGGACTGAAGCGAAGAAGTAAGCGTAGTACTCTCTGTGAAGGGCCGCGATGCGGCCCTTTTTCTCACTGATTTCCCTGCCTTATTCGCCATTCTTTGACGCCGGACGGCGGCCTTATAACCAGCTTATTATTTTTCGTTAGTATCTATACACTGTAGATATAAATGATATAGTGGTTATAGCTAATCTCTTTTTTATTATTAAATCGTCTTATACATCATCGTGTTCAGGATGCTTTGTGGCGCCATAACGGCGAGTCGCAGGGACGGCAAACGTGTAGCTTGCCGACAGGCGGCCTGAACGTAAAATGTATGAACGAATTCATTTTACGCGTTAACGGATATCAGCCATGAAACTACAGCAGCTCCGCTACATCGTTGAGGTTGTTAATCATAATCTGAATGTCTCCTCGACTGCCGAAGGCCTGTATACCTCACAGCCCGGTATCAGCAAGCAGGTACGCATGCTGGAAGATGAGCTCGGTATTCAGATTTTCGCCCGCAGCGGCAAACATTTAACTCAGGTGACGCCGGCGGGCCAGGAGATCATCCGCATCGCCCGCGAAGTCCTGTCGAAGGTCGATGCGATTAAGTCGGTCGCAGGGGAACATACCTGGCCCGACAAAGGCTCGCTGTATGTGGCCACCACCCATACTCAGGCCCGCTATGCGCTGCCCGGGGTGATAAAAGGTTTTATTGAGCGCTACCCGCGCGTCTCTTTGCATATGCATCAGGGATCGCCGACGCAAATTGCGGAAGCGGTGTCAAAGGGGAATGCTGATTTCGCCATCGCCACCGAAGCGCTGCATCTCTATGATGATCTGGTCATGCTGCCGTGCTATCACTGGAACCGCTCGATTGTCGTGACGCCTGAACATCCGCTGGCCTCCCGTGGTTCGGTGACGATTGAAGAGCTGGCGCAGTACCCGCTGGTCACCTATACCTTTGGCTTTACCGGCCGCTCCGAGCTGGATACCGCCTTTAACCGCGCCGGGCTGACGCCGCGTATCGTCTTCACCGCCACCGATGCTGACGTTATCAAAACCTACGTCCGTCTTGGCCTTGGCGTTGGGGTTATTGCCAGCATGGCGGTGGATCCGGTCTCCGATCCTGACCTGGTGAAACTTGATGCTAACGGTATTTTCAGCCACAGCACCACGAAGATAGGTTTCCGCCGTAGCACCTTCCTTCGCAGCTATATGTATGATTTTATTCAGCGTTTTGCGCCGCATTTGACGCGAGATGTGGTGGATACCGCGGTGGCTTTGCGTTCGAATGAAGATATTGAGGCAATGTTCAAAGATATTAAACTACCGGAAAAGTGATTCAACCAACAATCTGGCATCCCTGTCGGGGATGCCAATACTTATAATGGCCCCGAATTAAATTTGTAAACCTCGCCTGAATCACAAAAATCGTTATTTCTATTAACACGATTGCAAATATACCCGCTCCGATCAAAATAATAGTTAAAGATAATATCCAGGGGGAAGAATTCACTGGATTAATTCATTAGCTATAATTAAGCTTTAACTGTACCTGATAATTTTAGCGATTGGTGGTGATAAAATGATTAGTGATATCGATTATATGAAGTTGGCGATGTCACAGGAAAGTGACAAAACGGAGATTGATCCTGTGTTGAGGAGCCGCGCCTGGAGTGCCGTGCTCGTTGGGCTGGCGATGTTCTGGAGTATCATCGCGCTCGTAGTCTGTAACGTTTGGATCATCAGCTGAGCGTACATTTTCTGGATGGCTGTATGTGTCATTTTTATGACGGCGAAATCGTGAGAAATTATTTAAGCTAATAACCCGCGGTGACAAGGAGGATATATTTCGCGACACTTTGTGTATAAACAAACATCCCTTCCTGTGAACTAATCGTCAATTAACTGGCGATTAGTTCTTTCTGTACTCATGTACTCGTACAGTTATCCTGCTGCCTGTTCCCCTCTATCAAATTCATTCGATATTTTCTCGTATAATCATTCAGATTTTTTGCTTTAAAACATTTAACCGATTTTAGCAATTTGGGTTGTTATCAAAGTGTTATGCCTGGTATGTGTTATCTTTAATATTAACCCTGAGGAGGATCAGGGCATGCCATCCCTGTGATAAAGGAGGAGCTATGTCGTCAACCCTACGAGCAGCCAGTAAGGATACGCTACAGGTCAAAGATAAAACCTACCACTACTACAGCTTACCGCTGGCCGCTAAAGAACTGGGCGATCTGACCCGTTTGCCCAAATCGCTTAAAGTCCTGCTGGAGAATCTGCTGCGCTGGCAGGACGGTGACTCGGTCACCGCCGAAGATATTCATGCGCTGGCAGGCTGGCTTGAACATGCTCATGCTGACCGGGAAATTGCCTATCGTCCGGCGCGCGTGCTGATGCAGGATTTTACCGGCGTGCCCGCGGTGGTGGATCTTGCGGCAATGCGTGAGGCGGTCAAACGGCTGGGAGGCGATACGGCGAAGGTTAACCCGCTGTCGCCGGTGGACCTGGTTATCGACCATTCGGTCACCGTCGATCGCTTCGGCAATGACGATGCGTTTGAGGAAAACGTGCGTCTTGAGATGGAACGTAACCACGAGCGCTACGTTTTCCTGCGCTGGGGACAGCAGGCGTTCAGCCGCTTCAGCGTCGTGCCGCCGGGTACCGGTATTTGCCACCAGGTTAACCTCGAATACCTTGGCAAAGCGGTCTGGAGTGAAGAGCAAAACGGCGAATGGGTTGCCTGGCCCGATACGCTGGTCGGTACCGATTCGCATACCACGATGATCAACGGCCTGGGCGTACTGGGCTGGGGCGTCGGCGGCATTGAGGCGGAAGCCGCGATGCTGGGCCAGCCGGTCTCGATGCTGATCCCGGATGTGGTGGGCTTTAAACTGAGCGGTAAACTCCGCGAAGGCATTACCGCCACCGATCTCGTGCTCACCGTCACCCAGATGCTGCGGCAGCACGGCGTCGTGGGTAAGTTTGTTGAGTTTTATGGCGATGGCCTGGATTCGCTCCCGCTGGCCGACCGCGCGACCATCGCCAATATGTCGCCTGAGTACGGTGCTACCTGCGGCTTCTTCCCGATTGATGCGGTAACCCTCAGCTATATGCGTCTGAGCGGCCGCAGCGATGAACAGGTGGCGCTGGTGGAGGCCTATGCCAAAGCGCAGGGAATGTGGCGTCAGACGGGCGATGAGCCGGTCTTTACCAGTACGCTGGCGTTAGATATGGGAACTGTCGAAGCGAGTCTCGCCGGGCCAAAACGGCCGCAGGATCGCGTTGCGCTGGGGGATGTCCCGAAAGCCTTTGCCGCCAGTAGCGAGCTGGAGGTCAACCTGACGCAAAAACAGCGCCAGCCGGTCGACTATACGCTGAACGGGCATCGCTATTCGCTACCCGACGGCGCGGTGGCGATTGCCGCCATCACCTCCTGCACCAACACCTCTAACCCCAGCGTGCTCATGGCCGCCGGTCTGCTGGCCAAAAAAGCGGTTGAGCTGGGCCTGAAGCCGCAACCGTGGGTCAAAGCCTCTCTGGCGCCAGGATCTAAAGTGGTGTCCGATTATCTGGCCCACGCCGGGCTGACGCCGTATCTCGATGCGCTGGGGTTCAACCTGGTCGGGTACGGGTGTACCACCTGTATCGGTAACTCCGGCCCGCTGCCGGAACCGATCGAAGAGGCGATCAAGAAAGGGGATTTAACCGTCGGCGCGGTGCTGTCCGGTAACCGTAACTTCGAAGGGCGTATTCATCCGCTGGTGAAAACCAACTGGCTGGCATCACCGCCGCTGGTGGTGGCCTACGCTCTGGCCGGGAACATGAACGTCAATCTGACCCGCGATCCGCTTGGCACCGGCAAAAATGGTCAGCCGGTCTATCTGAAGGATATCTGGCCGAGCGGTCTTGAGATCGCCCAGGCGGTTGAGCAGGTCACGACCGAGATGTTCCACAAAGAGTACGCGGAGGTATTTGAAGGAACGCCTGAATGGAAAGCCATTCACGTCGATCGCTCCGATACTTACGACTGGCAGGAGGATTCGACCTATATCCGTCTGTCGCCATTCTTTGACCAGATGGAGGTTCAGCCTGAGCCGGTGGAAGATATTCACGGCGCGCGTATTCTGGCGATGCTCGGCGATTCGGTCACCACGGACCACATCTCTCCGGCCGGGAGTATCAAGCAGGACAGCCCGGCCGGACGCTATTTGCAGGAACACGGCGTCGCGCGTGCTGATTTTAACTCCTACGGTTCCCGCCGCGGCAACCATGAAGTGATGATGCGCGGGACCTTTGCCAACATCCGTATTCGCAACGAAATGGTGCCGGGCGTGGAAGGTGGGATGACCCGGCACCTGCCGGGCAGCGAGCCGATAGCGATTTATGACGCGGCAATGCGCTATAAAAATGAGGGGATCCCGCTGGCGGTGGTGGCCGGGAAAGAGTACGGCTCAGGCTCCAGTCGCGACTGGGCGGCGAAAGGCCCGCGGTTGCTAGGCGTGCGAGTGGTGATCGCCGAATCATTCGAGCGTATCCACCGTTCCAACCTGATCGGGATGGGGATCCTGCCGCTGGAGTTCCCGCAGGGCGTCACGCGTAAAACGCTGGGGCTGAACGGGGAAGAGCGGATAGATATCAGCAACCTGCAGGCCTTGCAGCCTGGCGCAACGGTTGCGGTGACCCTGACGCGGGCGGACGGTAAACAAGAGGTGATCCTCTGCCGTTGTCGCATCGATACCGCCACCGAACTGACCTACTATCAGAATGACGGTATTCTGCATTATGTGATCCGCAACATGCTGTAAAAAAAAGGGCCAGCAAGCGCTGGCCCTTCATTTTTCTGCCGATTTATTTATTCAACAGATGCCCCATTTTGGCGGCCTTGGTGTCCAGATAGTGGGCGTTTTTCGGGTTGCGCCCGACAATCAGCGGCACGCGCTCAACGATATTAATCCCGGCTTCGCTGAGAATTTCCACTTTTTTCGGGTTGTTGGTCAGCAGACGCACCTGGTCGACGTGGAGCAGTTTGAACATATCTGCGCACAGCGTAAAGTCGCGCTCGTCTGCCGCAAAGCCCAGCTGATGGTTGGCTTCCACGGTGTCATAGCCCTGGTCCTGCAAGGCATAGGCGCGAATTTTATTCAGCAGGCCAATGTTGCGGCCTTCCTGACGATGGTACAACAGGATACCGCGCCCCTCTTCGGCAATATGCGACAGCGCCGCTTCGAGCTGAAAACCGCAATCACAACGCAGACTAAAAAGGGCGTCGCCCGTTAAGCACTCAGAATGTACGCGTGCAAGGACGGGGGACTGGCCCGAAATGTCGCCGAAGACCAGCGCGACATGATCCTGCCCGGTTGCCAGTTCTTCAAATCCCACCATCAGGAAATCGCCCCAGGGGGTTGGCAGTTTGGCTTCTGCCACACGTTTAAGCTGCATGTGATTCTCCAGATTCTGTCAGCACCTGAATGTGCTTTCTGTTTGGCGCTATTTTGCCACAGTGGCGCGACGTTCTCCTAATTACGCACGGCTGCCTGCGCGTAAAGCGCACAAACGTACCACTTTCCGTTATGATAGTCGGAAGAAGAGATAAGGAGATAAGATGCTGTCGATCGCCAGACGAACCGCCATCGGTGCGGCATTGCTTATGATTATGCCCGGGGTGGTGTGGGTATCCGGCTGGAAGTGGCAGCCAGACCTTCCGCAAGCATGGTTAAAACTGCTCTACTGGGTGACTGAAAGCGTGACCCAGCCGTGGGGCATCATCACCCATACGGTTTTATGCGGCTGGTTTCTGTGGTGTCTGCGTTTTCGTCTGCGCGCCGCCGTGATGCTGTTTGTGATTCTGGGGGCGGCGATTCTGCTGGGGCAGGGCATAAAGTCCTGGATCAAAGAGCAGGTTCAGGAGCCGCGTCCTTTTGTGGTTTGGCTGGAAAAGAGCCGGCAGGTGCCTGTCGATCAATTCTACGCGTTAAAACGCAAAGAACGCGCTAAACTGGTGCATGAGCAGCTGGCGCAAGAGCAGGATATTCCTCGCTTCCTGCGCAAGCACTGGCAGAAAGAGACCGGTTTTGCTTTTCCGTCCGGGCACACGATGTTTGCAGCCAGCTGGGCATTGCTGGGTGTCGGACTGCTGTGGCCGCGGCGACGCTGGGTCACCATCGCCGCGCTGCTGACGTGGGCGACGGCCGTGATGGGCAGCCGGCTGGCGCTTGGCATGCACTGGCCGCAAGATTTGCTGGTCGCCACGCTTATCTCCTGGCTGCTGGTGACGCTGGCCACCTGGCTCACCCAGCGGCTGTGCGGCCCGCTGACGCCGCCGGGAGAAGAGGCGCAGGAGATTAAGACACGGACGATAAATCAGGGATAACGTTGATTTTCGCGCCTGACGGACGCATATCCTGACAGGGTGTCATGCTTTTCCATTTCACCGCTGCAGCGAAAATGATACTTTATAGGGCTGAACGCGGGATTTTTTCGCTCAACCCACAAAACGGGAAGTAGTGTGAAATATTTACTGATTTTCTTACTGGTATTAGCCATCTTCGTCATCTCCGTGACGTTAGGTGCACAGAATGATCAACTGGTCACGTTCAACTATTTGCTCGCGCAGGGTGAATTCCGTATTTCGACGTTGCTGGCAGTGCTCTTTGCCGCAGGGTTTGCTATTGGCTGGCTGATTTGCGGCCTTTTCTGGCTGCGGGTTCGCGTTTCTCTGGTTCGCGCTGAACGTAAAATAAAGCGTCTTGAACATCAGATTGCGCCAACCAACGCCGCGCCGGCCGACGCAGGTGTTCCTGCGGTGAAGGAATAATCATTTATGCTGGAGTTGTTGTTTCTGCTTTTGCCCGTTGCCGCTGCTTACGGATGGTATATGGGGCGCAGAAGTGCACAACAGTCCAAACAGGACGACGCTAACCGCCTGTCGCGTGACTACGTGACCGGGGTGAACTTCCTGCTGAGCAACCAGCAGGATAAAGCGGTGGATCTGTTCCTCGACATGCTGAAAGAGGATACCGGTACCGTTGAGGCCCACCTGACGCTGGGAAACCTGTTCCGCTCCCGTGGCGAGGTTGACCGGGCTATCCGTATTCACCAGAGCCTGATGGAAAGCGCCTCGCTGACCTACGATCAGCGGCTGCTGGCCGTGCAGCAGCTGGGGCGCGACTACATGGCCGCCGGTCTCTACGATCGCGCGGAAGATATGTTCAAGCAGCTGGTGGATGAAACCGATTTTCGCCTCAGCGCGCTGCAGCAGCTGCTGCAAATTTATCAGGCCACCAGCGACTGGCAGTCCGCCATTGATGTTGCCGAGCGTTTAGTGAAGCTGGGCAAAGAAAAACACCGGGGCGATATTGCCAACTTCTGGTGCGAGCTCGCGCTGCAGCAGATGGCGAACAGCGATATGGATAAAGCGATGTCGCTGCTGAAAAAAGGGGCCTCGGCTGACCGCAACAGCGCCCGCGTGTCGATTATGATGGGTCGGGTATGGATGGAAAAGGGCGATTACGCGAAAGCGGTAGAGAGCCTGGAACGGGTCATCAATCAGGATAAAGAGCTGGTGGGTGAAACGCTCGAGATGCTGCAGACCTGCTATCAGCAGCTGGGTAAACCCGATGAATGGGAGCTCTTCCTGCGCCGCTGCGTCGATGAAAACACCGGGGCAACCGCGGAGCTGATGCTGGCGCAAATTCTCGAACAGCGCGAAGGCGTGGAGGCTGCGCAGAGCTATGTTACCCGTCAGCTGGAGCGTCATCCGACGATGCGGGTCTTCCATAAGCTGATGGACTACCACCTTAATGAAGCCGAAGAGGGGCGCGCGAAGGAGAGCCTTGGCGTTCTGCGCAATATGGTGGGGGAGCAGGTCCGCAGTAAACCGCGCTACCGCTGTCAAAAGTGCGGCTTCACCGCCCACACTCTGTACTGGCACTGCCCGTCCTGCCGTTCGTGGTCAACGATTAAACCGATCCGCGGCCTCGACGGACAATAGTTTTTAAAACATCGCATTTTAGTTACAACATACTTCTCAGTTTTTAGCGTTTGCCCGCTTTAACGTCAGCGCTGCCATCGTCCGCCAGGCGGTAAAAGCAGCCTGTCAATTTCCCTTCATCGCAGGTAGAATGCTGCCCGTTTACCTTTTTTGCGCCAAAACGGCGCCCATCAACAATTAAGGTCTGGTCATGACGTCTACTGCTTCATCTTCGCCTCGCGTTGTCACATCCTCTCCCGTTGTTGTTGCGCTCGATTATGATAACCGCGACAAAGCGCTGGCCTTTGTTGACCGCATTGATCCACGCGACTGCCGCCTGAAGGTGGGCAAGGAGATGTTTACGCTGCTCGGGCCACAGTTTGTTCGCGACTTGCATCAGCGTGGTTTTGAGGTCTTCCTTGACCTGAAGTTTCATGATATCCCGAACACCACCGCGCGGGCGGTAGCCGCTGCGGCAGAGCTGGGTGTCTGGATGGTCAATGTTCATGCCTCTGGCGGTGCGCGAATGATGACCGCGGCACGTGAAGCGTTGCTCCCGTTTGGCCAGGATGCGCCGCTGTTGATTGCCGTGACCGTCCTGACCAGCATGGAAGCCAGCGATCTCCAGGATCTGGGTATTACGCTTTCTCCCGCCGATCATGCGGCAAAACTGGCGGCATTAACGCAGCGCTGCGGACTGGACGGCGTGGTCTGTTCTGCGCAGGAAGCGGCTCGCTTCAAGCAGGAGCTGGGGCAGGCCTTTAAGCTGGTGACGCCCGGCATCCGCCCGCAGGGCAGCGATGCCGGAGACCAGCGCCGCATCATGACGCCGGAACAGGCGCAGGCAGCTGGCGTAGACTACATGGTGATTGGTCGTCCGGTGACTCAGTCTGCGGATCCGGCGGCGACCTTACGCAGTATCAATGCGTCACTGAATAAGGGGGCATAATGACCGATTCTAATAGTCGTCTGGTGTACTCGACGGAAAGCGGCCGTATTGACGAACCCAGGGCGGTGGTTGAGCGGCCTAAAGGCGATGGCGTGGTGCGCATTCAGCGTCAGACCAGCGGCCGCAAGGGGAAGGGCGTATGTCTGATCGCCGGTATTGACCTGGATGATGATGCGCTGACAAAACTGGCCGCTGAGCTGAAAAAGAAGTGCGGCTGCGGCGGGTCGGTGAAAGATGGCGTGATTGAAATTCAGGGCGATAAGCGCGATTTGCTCAAATCACTGCTGGAAGCCAAAGGCATGAAAGTTAAGCTGGCCGGCGGTTAATAAACAACAAGGCCACGGTAAATGCCGTGGCCTTGATTCTTTGCCGGTGCGTAAGTCTGTAAGTCTACCGATGCGGATTATTTTTTATCGTTGATCCGGTTCAGGCCTTATTTACCAACCTGGTGACCGATAATCCCGCCAACCGCTGCGCCGCCCAGGGTCCCCAGCGCGCTGCCATCGGTTAATACTGCGCCGCCGAGTGCGCCCGCGCCTGCACCGATTGCGGTATTACGATCGCGTTTAGACCAGTTGGAACATGCGCTCAGAGACATTACTACGGTAACGGCCAGCACAGCTGCAGCCATTTTTTTGCTCATTGAAGTCATCATAATTTTCTCCTGAATAATCTATTCATGGATACAACTTCCTTAAAGCATAGCGTGATGCCGGGTTTTAAGGGCTATTCCATGAAACTTAAGTTGCGCAGGTGTTACTTTAATCACGCGGGTGATAGTCACTTCCTGTTATATCGCTAACATTAATTCTACTTTTTTTAAATTTTACCGGCAGGTAAAAACTCTTAATTGCGGGCTCGGAAAACTCTCAGACAGGGAGTCATGCGGTCTGCGCCCACATGAGTGGGCGGCGGGGGAAGAAAAACGCTGGGCGAAAAAGAGAGTCGGGATGAGTTCAGGAAAAACTGACAATATCGACGGTGAGCCCGCTTTCTGTCAGCTGCTGGCGCGCATCATCGTGCAGACTGCTGTCGGTAATGATGCGGCTAAAACGCGCTACCGGACCGAGCGGATAAGGGTGCACGACGCTGAACTTCGAACTGTCGCTCAGGACAATCGCCTCACAGCCCTTTTCAAGGACGGCATTGACTACATCCGCACGCATCATATCCTTGCCGGTAAACCCGGTTTCCGGCTGCCAGCCATCGATGCCAATAAACGCTTTGCTGAAGTGGACCTGCTGAATAAACTGCCGCGTGAGCGGACCGACCATACTTTCGCTGCGCTTCTGGTAGATTCCACCGAGCAGAATGACCTCCCCGGGCGTCTCTTTAAGCAGATGCGCAATATAGCTGCTGACGGTGATGATGGTAATATCGCCGCGCTCGGCAAGCGTACGGGCGAGAAGGGCGTTGCAACTGCCGTTTTCGATAAATACCGTCTCACCGGCGTTGACCAGCTCTGCGGCGCGCGTAGCCAGTTCACGTTTGATCGAGAAATGGGTCATCATACGGGTTTCGACATCTTCGCTATCCAGCGGTACGGCGAAACCATGAGTCCGGCGCAGATAGCTCTGCTTTTCCAGTAAATTCAAATCCTGACGAATCGTGACTTCAGAGACACCGGTCATTTTCGCGAGATCGGCCACGCTCATGCGGCCTTTATCGATGACCGTTTGCAAAATACTTTGTTGTCGGGCGTTCATAGCAACATCACAGTTAGGGGACTATTTTGGCTGACAATCGACATCATTGATCGATTGTGGCGATGTGGGCGATCAGATTTCCCAGGGCGCTTTAGGTTGGCCGGGTTTCGCTTCAGGCTCATCGGCAGAAAGCGCCTGAAGCTCCGCTTTGAGGATCTCCAGATTATGAATCGCAGAGTGATAATCTCCGGCAACCAGAATATCCAGCACGGTATCGATACGTTGGGCGAGCAGGCGGGCATTCAGATCAGACATAGCATTATCCTGGTTACAAAAACGAATGAAATCAATGATGCTAAAAACAGATGAAAAAGAGAAGAGAAAAAAACGCACAACGTAAATCATCTGCGATAGATAGTCAGGAAAACGAGGAAAAACGGGACAATATCAGACAACGCGGGGAAAAAATAAGCGGCCCCCGATAACGGGAGCCGCTGAAGACGGCTATCAGGCGAACGGACGCGCGATGACGCTGCGGGTTTCCATACGGACTTCGGCAATCTTGACGTCGATAACGTCAGTCACTTTGTAGACGGTTTCGCCTTTGATCTGCACGGTACCGTTTTCCTGGCTACAGACCAGCTCATCACGAACGGCGTGCAGGAACGGTGCCGGGATAAAGGCGACGGCGCCGTTATCCACCAGGCGAACGCGCATCCCGCCGCGGCTGATATCGATAATTTCCGCGGCATAGCGCGTATCGGTACCGGCCTGCGGGCTCAGATAACGGGCGTACAGCCAGTCACCAACATCGCGTTCGGCCATGCGGTTCAGGCGACGGCGCTCGGCCATCTGTACGGCAATCTCATCTTGCGGACGCGTTGCCGTTTCACCTTTGATGATCGCTTTCAGCAGGCGATGGTTAATCATGTCGCCATATTTACGAATCGGTGAGGTCCAGGTGGCATAGGCTTCAAGGCCAAGGCCAAAGTGCGGACCCGGTTCGGTGCTGATTTCCGCGTAGGACTGGAAGCGACGAATGCGGCTGTCGAGGAAACCCGACGGCTGGGCATCAAGCTCGCGACGCAGTTTGCAGAAACCCTCGAGGGTCAGCACTTCAACCGGATCAACGTGGACGTCGTGAGTCTTCAGCAACGTTGCCAGCTGTTCGGTGTTGGCCGGATCAAAGCCGGTATGCACGTTATAAACACCAAAGCCCAGCTTGTCGCGCAGAACGCGGGCCGCGCAGATGTTTGCCGCAATCATTGATTCTTCGACAATGCGGTTAGCGATGCGGCGCGGTTCGGCAACGATATCCAGCACCTCGCCTTTCTCACCCAGCACGAAACGGTAGTCAGGACGGTCCTTGAATACCAGTGCATGGGTTTTACGCCATTCGCTGCGGCGCAGGCAGACATCCTGCAGCAGTTTGATCTGTTGAGCGATAGACTCGCTCTCAGGCTGCCAGCTGCCGGTATTTTCCAGCCAGTCGGAGACGTTGTCGTAGGCCAGCTTGGCTTTTGACTCAATAGTCGCGGCGAAGAATTCGATATCGTCTTCAATCGTGCCGTCAGCCGTCAGGATCATGCGGCAGGCGAGGACCGGACGCACTTCGTTGGCGCGCAGAGAGCACAGGTCGTCAGACAGCTCGCGCGGCAACATCGGGATGTTAAAGCCCGGCAGATAGT
Source organism: Klebsiella sp. X13 (assembly GCF_003323835.1). Lineage (NCBI taxonomy): Bacteria > Pseudomonadati > Pseudomonadota > Gammaproteobacteria > Enterobacterales > Enterobacteriaceae > Klebsiella > Klebsiella sp. X13. The sequence goes on along the minus strand of NZ_CP030874.1, from coordinate 3,120,545 downwards.
TGGTGAAGGCGCGAATTTTTGCCGCTTTGTCCAGTTTGCTGCCTTCGGCAATCCAGGCGGTCGGATCGGCGATAGCGACGGTCAAATGCAGCTTGCCGTCGGCGGCGGCTTCGACATACAGCGCATCGTCCATATCTTCGGTGCTGGCGCTGTCGATGGTGACGAAGTCCAGCGCCGTTAAGTCACGACGTTCCAGACCTTCATCCAGCAATTCGGTCGCCACGCCGTCCGGGGCTTCTTTTTCCAGATTGTGGCGAGCCAGCGTGACCCACCACGGAACGAAATGATCGTCGCTGAAGGTAATAAACTGGGTTAATTCGGCATAAAAACCGCGGTCGCCTTTCAGCGGATGACGGCGCATTTCAGCAACGGCCCAGTCACCCTCTTTAAAATCATGGCTCACGCTACGGTCGGCGCGGCAGGGAATAGCGTCTTTCAGCAGCGGATGATCGGGAACGATGGACAGTCGGTCATCTTTCTTATGCACTTTACCGACGAAACGGGTCAGGAAAGGTTCAATCAACTCTTCCGGCTCGGCGCTTTCACGTTCTTTTTCAGTGTGGATCACGGCGCTGATACGGTCGCCATGCATCACTTTTTTCATTTGCGGCGGCGGAATAAAGTAGCTTTTCTGCGCATCAACTTCGAGGAAGCCAAAACCTTTTTCCGTCCCCTTCACGACCCCTTCAACACGAGGAGTCTGGGAATGCAGTTGCTGTTTAAGCTGCGCTAGCAGCGGGTTGTCCTGAAACATAATTAGGTATTTTCGTGGCTAAAAGAGCGGCTGACATTTTTACGCGATAATGCCTGTTGCAGCAAGCGATGTTTGGCATTTTACGTCTGTTGACGAACGATGCCGAGGGCGATTTTCAGACGATTCATCCAGCCACACGCTCCGCTCCACGCCAGAATATCGATAATCTGCGCATGGGAAAGCCCCTGTTCAGCGAGGGGCGTTAATTGCGCCGCGCTGAAACGGTCGGGCGCCCGGGTCAAAAGCTGTACCGCCTGCAAGATGACGCGCTCGGTGGGATGGCTTGGTTCCCAGGCTTCTGGCGTACGCTCATCGTGGCGTAATGCATCAGCAAGCTGCGGGGAAACGGATCCGCTTTCGGCCCAGGCGTTAAAACAGCTGGCGCTACCGTTGATGCGCGCGGTCATCAGCGCCACCAGCGAAGCAAAAGGCTGATTTACGCTTAATTGGGTGAGTAATTGATGCTGGGCTTTGAGTATTGTTTCGTGGGCTGCAAGCAGCGGCGCCAGCCCGGACAGGCCAGGATGCGGTAGCCAGTCGGCCAGCAGCACCTGGCGTTCGTCATTGGCATAGCGGAGATCGGTATCGTTGATGTCGGGTGTCCAGGTCAGCTGACCGATCGTAAAATCGTCTGCCGGCGCATCTTCCTGCTGCGGCATTCCCGGCATCCAGCGCACCGGAAAGCCGAGGCCGGCGTGAAACGCGGCAATTGCGCGCGCCTGGAAACCGACAAAACCGACAATCTGATTAATGAGGATCATATCGCGGCTGGTTAACCCGACCTCATCCAGCTGGCTGCGGGAAAGGGTGTTAATGACCGAAGGCGAACCGGCCAGCTGGCGGGCATATTGGGTCATTTGCGCCAGTCGGCGATTGCTCTCACGTGAAGAGTCCGGTCCCGGCAGCGGCGCCAGCCGGGCGGCATAGTGATTACACAGTCGCTGCACGCCATACACCTGAGCGACGGTCAGCGCAGTGCTCAGTCGGTCATAAGCGCTAACGGTTTGTAAGCGATTGACGACGACGGAGGCAGGGAAGAGCGCGTCGGCCAGACATCGCGCTGGCGTCAGCCAGCCCGCATGGGCGTGAAGCCACTCTTCCGGTAACGTCAGATCGAGTAAAAAGCGATCTTCGACATGGGCGGCTTCAGGGACGAGCGGCAGCACATCCACCGGGCAGATTGTTGACTGGGTTTCATGATACCAGTGGTTTTTGCCATACACGCGGCGTTGCTCCATGGGCGTTCCTTGATCGGTATGTGGCGAGCCGCACTTCCGTCGGCCATATATGCATAACTATCCTGGCGTAACCCTGGAGCGGGAGAAAATATTGATACGTGCTAACAAATAGCTGTTTGGAATAACAGGGGTGAATGTAGGTTTCTGGAATGCAGGAAATGCAGGAAATGCAGGAAATGCAGGAAATGCAGGAAATGCAGGAAATGCAGGGAAGAACGGGATGCCGCGAAGGCAATCCCTCCTCACGGGGTGAGGAGGGAAAGGAACTTATTTCAGTTCCAGCTCGTTCATTGCCGCGATGCTGAAACCGCCATCGACGTGAACGACTTCACCGGAGATACCGGCAGACAGGTCGGAGCACAGGAAGGCTGCGCTGTTACCCACGTCTTCGATAGTCACGGTACGGCGAATCGGGGTAACCGCTTCGCAATGCGCCAGCATTTTACGGAAATCTTTAATGCCGGACGCTGCCAGCGTACGGATTGGACCCGCAGAGATGGCGTTAACGCGCACGCCTTCCGGACCCATCGCGTTTGCCATGTAGCGCACGTTCGCTTCCAGAGACGCTTTTGCCAGACCCATAACGTTGTAGTTAGGAATCGCACGCTCTGCGCCCAGATAGGAGAGCGTCAGCAGCGCGGAACCCGGGTTCAGCATACCGCGGCAGGCTTTCGCCATCGCCACGAAGCTGTAGGCGCTGATATCGTGAGCGATTTTGAAACCTTCGCGGGTGACCGCGTTGACGTAGTCGCCGTCCAGCTGGTCTGCCGGTGCGAAACCGATTGAGTGAACGAAGCCGTCAAATTTCGGCCAGACTTTAGTCAGTTCAGCGAACAGAGAGTCGATGCTCTCATCTTCAGCCACGTCGCACGGCAGTACGATGTCAGAACCCAGTGCCGCGGCAAATTCTTCCACACGACCTTTCAGTTTTTCGTTCTGATAGGTGAACGCCAGTTCAGCCCCTTCACGGTGCATTGCTTGCGCAATACCGTAGGCGATGGACAGTTTGCTGGCAACGCCAGTGACCAGAATGCGCTTACCGGAAAGAAAACCCATAGCTTTAATCCTTATCGTTATTGCTTATTTTTACTTTAACAATCATGGGGTTAAGGTTGTTATTTCAAAATAACTCAAATTTAGCCGAGAATTATATCCCACTGACGACCCCTTGTGTCACGATATTTTCGTGCCTTAACACGTAATGACGACCAGACACACTCCAGTATATCACCGGATATCAGGCTCGTTTTACGCCTCTTGCCCGGCGTTGTGCGGGCTAACGACGGGTTATACCGGTCAGCAAAAGCCGGGCATCAGGCGAGAGTGGAATCAGGGCCCCGGGCGACTGGCTCTGCCACCAGAGCCCTGAGCGCGCGTCATAGCGTTCGCCGGCAAGCTGCCAGCATCCCTGAAGTACCCAGGCGATGCCTTCGTTACCGGGATGCTGTTCACCGGAGACCACGCTGACCTGCGCAGCCGCGCGGGTGCGTTGCGTCATAATGTTAAAATCCAGCCCCGGTGCGGAAATGCCTTCGCTACCCAGCGCCCATTCGCCGGAAAATGCCCACGGCTCCCAGCGTCTCAGATGATGATGAATCCCCTCGCCGCGAAGCCAGAGCGGCTGGCCCTCAATTAAGGTAATGACCCGGTCAATGCCGCTGAACCGGGAAAACGGTCCGTCGTGCTCCAGCGTGGCAATGCTGGCTCGCCACAGAAACGGGGCATCGGCGTCAGGCGAGGGCACGCTGACAATTTCGCGGGTTTCGCCGCCGCCGTTTTTCCACGGAGTCCTCGGCAGGGAAGAGAAGTTAAAGGGAGTTATCATCGCAGTTTCACCATCGCCTTGTCGCTTTGTGTAAAGTTTTAGCTACACGCAATTTTCAATTCGATTACAAATTATTTACAGTGCAGCTCACAAATCCATCATCAGGAGGGTGTGCTGATTTGTCAATGCTTGTATATACATGCTCTGTCATCTGAATTTTACGTCCGGCTGGCACCGCCAGAGCGGCATGACTTAAATGAAATCAGGAGAATTATCATGAAGCAGAGCATCACTTTTCGCCAGGTCTGTCTGACAACCCTGTTTTCAGGACTTTTGCTCTGCGGCAGTACGGTCAATGCCAAAGAGTGGAAGTCCATCACCATCGCAACGGAAGGGGGTTATGAACCCTGGAACCTGACGCTGCCGGGCGGCAAGCTCAGCGGCTTCGAACCAGAACTGATGGCTAATCTCTGCCAGCGCATGGGCATTGAGTGCAAGCTGGTGGTGCAAAACTGGGACGGGATGATCGCCGGACTCAACGCCGGGAAATACGATGTGATTATGGACGCCATCGTCATCACCCCGGAAAGAAAACAGGTGGTCTCCTTCACGGTCCCCTATGCCGCAACACCGGCGTCATTTATCGCGGTAAAAGGCACGTTGCTGCCGCCGGCGACCGGAGCCAACCACACCATCAAGCTTAACGATGATGAAAAAGAGATTCAGGCGGCGATTGCGCCATTAAAAGCGGCCCTGAAAGGAAAAACGATCGGTATCGCTTCCGGCACCGTTTATACCCCGTTCATCGACAAATACTTCAAAGATGTGGCCGATATTCGTGAATACAGCAATTCAGCGGACGCTATTTTGGATCTCCAGGCCGAACGTATTGATGCCGTCTTCGACGATATTACCTTCGCCAACACCACCCTTGCGCGTCCGGAAAACAGCAACCTCAACTTCAGCGGCCCGCAGCTGAGCGGCCCCATCTGGGGCGAGGGCGAAGCGATGGGCGTTCGTCACGCTGATGTCGATTTAAAAGCGAAGCTGGATACCGCGATTCAGGCCGCGCTGGCGGACGGAACGGTGAAAAAGCTGAGCGAAAAATGGTTTAAAAGCGATGTCACGCCATAAGTGAGGTTGAAGATGCTTAGTCTGCTGAGTTTTGGTGAGAACGGTTGGGGAACGCTCATCCTGAGCGCGACGCTGACCACGCTGCTGCTGTCTCTCGCCGCGTTAGCGGTCGGCGCCGTGGTCGGCGGCATGATTGCCGCAGCAAAGCTGTCGCCACACGCCCCCGTGCGCTGGTTCGGCTCCGCCTATTCGGTGGTATTCCGCGGCATTCCTGAGCTGCTGGTCATTTACCTGTTCTATTTTGGCGGGTCTGGACTGGTCTCGGCGATTGGTCAGCTGTTTGGCGCCGACGGCTTTATCGAGGTCCCGCCGTTTCTGATTGGCTCGCTGGCTATCGGCTTAATTTCCGCCTCTTATCAGGCTGAAGTTTACCGCGCGGCGCGCCTGGCGCTGATGCCCGGTGAAGTCGAGGCGGCATCGGCAATCGGCATGCCGCGCTGGCGGATTTTTCAGCGCATCATGCTGCCGCAGATTGCCCGCTATTCGCTGCCTGGGTTGTCAAACGTCTGGCAGATGAGCCTTAAAGATTCGGCGCTGGTCTCGGTGACGGGGATTGCGGAGCTAATGCGCGCCAGCCAGATCGCCGCTGGCTCCACCCGCGAATACTTCCTGTTCTATGTGATTGGCGGCGGCTGCTACCTGATACTCACCCTGGTGTCCAACCGGGCGTTTATTCGGGCGGAACTTCGCCTGAATCGCGCCTGGCTGCGCCGTACCGCGGCTCAGGCTTAAGGAGAATTTATGTTTATCGACGTTGCCTTTCTCAGCGATACCTTCCTCAAGCTCTGTGCCGCGCTGCCGGTCACGCTGGGGCTGTTTATCTGCTCCTTTCTCTGCGGCGGCGTACTGGCGGTGGGGGTTCTGGCGCTGCGCATGAGCCGCTGGCCGCTGCTCAGCAATGTTGCCAAAGGTTACATTCTGGTGTTTCGCGGTTCGCCGCTGCTGATCCAGCTGTTTCTTATCTATTACGGGCTGGGGCAGTTTGGCGTGATTCGCCACAGTTTTCTGTGGCCGCTGCTGCGCGAGCCGTTTATCTGCGCGGTGCTGGCGCTGGCGCTGTGTACCGCCGCCTACACCGCGGAAATCCTGCGCGGCGCGCTGCTGGCGGTGCCCTCTGGCCAGATTGAAGCCGGACAGGCATGCGGGATGTCCCGTTTTCTGCTGCTGCGCCGCATCATCGCCCCGGTGATGCTGCGCTATGCGCTGCCGGCCTACTCAACCGAGGCGATTTTGCTGGTGAAATCCACCGCGCTGGCCAGTCTGGTGACGGTGTGGGATGTGACCGGCGTGGCGCAGCAAATTATCCAGAGAACCTACCGGACGATGGAGGTCTTTCTCTGCGCCGCGGTTATCTATTTGCTGCTCAACTTTATCATCGTACAGCTTTATGCGCTGCTTGAGCGTCGTCTGACGCCGCATACCCGGCAAACCCCGGCCACCGTCGCACTCAAACCGGCCGCCAAAGGAGAATAGTATGCACGATCCCCGTCCCGTGACGCTGTCCGTCAGCGATATCCATAAATCCTTTGGTTCACTTGATGTGCTGAAGGGAATTTCTATCCAGGCGCAAAAAGGCGATGTGATCTCGATTCTGGGCGCCAGCGGTTCAGGTAAGAGTACGCTGTTGCGCTGCATCAACCTGCTGGAAACACCCGATGCGGGCGTGGTCAGCGTGGGGGGTGAAACCATTGAGATGAAACACCATGCGCACGGCCACCGTTTAGCGGCCAACCCTAAGCAGATCGAACGTCTGCGTTCGCGGCTGGGGATGGTGTTCCAAAGCTTTAACCTGTGGTCGCATATGACGGTGCTGCAAAACGTGATTGAAGGGCCGCATTACGTCCTCAAACGCAGTAAGCAGGAGTGCATTGAACAGGCGGAGCAGCTGCTCGATCGCGTCGGCATGCTGAACCGCAAGGATTTTTACCCGGCCCAGCTTTCCGGAGGTCAGCAACAGCGCGTGGCGATAGCCCGGGCGCTGGCGATGGATCCGGAGGTGATGCTCTTTGATGAGCCGACGTCGGCGTTAGATCCGGAACTGGTGGGCGAAGTATTAAAAGTGATGCGCAGCCTGGCGGAAGAGGGGCGCACGATGCTGGTGGTCACGCATGAGCTAGGCTTTGCCCGCCATGTCTCCAACCGCGTGGTGTTTATGCATCAAGGCACGATTGATTGCGACGGTGCGCCGGAGGCGCTGTTCGGCGCGCATGGGTCGCCGCGTTTTCAACAGTTTATTTCCAGCCATCACCAACCAGGACAATCCGTATGAACCAACAGGTGCTGTGGGGCGACGCCCCGTTATGCTGGCAGGAGGTTGTGCAGGTCGCCAGAGGCCAGGCGCAGCTGGCGCTCAGCGCCGGCGCCTGGGAGCGCATCGCACAGGGGCGAGCGATTGTTCAGCATATTATCGACGCGGGGCAGATAGCCTACGGGATTAATACCGGCCTCGGAGCCTTGTGCAATATCACTCTGCCTGAAGAGCAGCTGAGCCAGCTATCGCGCAATACGCTGTTGAGCCACGCCTGCGGCGTCGGCCCTCTGCTGGACGACGCCCAGACGCGGGCCATTATGTGCGCCGCCGTCGCCAACTACAGCCATGGTAAGTCCGGGATTTCCTGCGCCATCGTGCAACAGCTGCTCGCCTTCCTGAATCAGCAAATCACGCCGCAGGTGCCTTCGCAAGGTTCGGTGGGCTATCTGACGCATATGGCGCATATCGGCCTGGCGCTGATGGGGATCGGCGAGGTGAGCTGGCAGGGGCGGGTGGTTCCTGCTGCCGAAGCGCTGGCGCAGGCGGGACTATCCGCCATTTCGCCGGGGGCAAAAGAGGGATTAAGCCTGGTCAACGGGACGCCGTGTATGACCGGAATGGCCTGTCTGGCCCTCGACGACGCCAGCCAACTGCTGGACTGGGCCGACGTCACCGGTGCGATGAGTTTTGAAGCGCTGCGCGGACAGATCGTGGCGTTTGACGCCGAGATCCTGGCATTGAAGGCCAGTCCTGGCATGCAGCACAGCGGCGCCCGATTACGCCAGCTGCTGGCCGACAGTCCACTGTTGAGCGCCAGCCAGGGGATACGTACCCAGGATGCGCTCAGTCTGCGATCTATGCCGCAGGTACACGGCGCCTGCCGCGATCAGTTCGATCATGCCGAGCGGCAAATTAACACCGAGCTGAACGCCTGTACGGATAATCCCTTGATTCTCGGCACCCTCGAGAACTGGCGAGTGGTATCGCAGGCGCATCCGCATGGGGAATCGGTCGCCATGGCCTGTGATGTGCTGGCGATTGCGATGGCCGAACTGGGCGCGATTGCCGAGCGGCGTCTGGATCGCCTGGTCAACCCGTTAATCAGCGGCCTGCCGGCGTTCCTGGTGGCCAAACCCGGGGTGAACTCCGGGATGATGATCGCCCAGTACGTCGCGGCCTCGCTTTGTGCGGAGAACAAGCAGCTGGCGCAGCCGGCGGTGCTTGATAATTTTGTGACCTCGGCGCTGCAGGAAGATCACCTGAGCCTCGGGACCGGCGCGTCGCTCAAGCTACAGCGCCTGCTGGCCAACCTGTATCAAATTATGGCGATCGAGTATCTGCTGGCTGCTCAGGGGCTGGAGTTTCATGCTCAGGACATGCTGGCAGCCGGCACGCGTCACGCGCTGGCGCTGCTGCGACAGCGCGTGACGACATGGGAAGACGATCGCTGGCTGGCGCCAGAAATCGCCAAAGCGGTGGCGACCATCAAAAGCCATCGGGCTGACTGGATGGCATCGCGCCTGAACGGTCAATAGCAACAGAATAAGAAAATAAAACACAACAATAACAATAATCTATAGCGAGGAAACGATGTCTTCTTTTTCACCAGCCGACCGGCAGTCAACCCAGCGCGAACAGGGGTTAACGGAAACGCGGTCGATCGATTATATTCCTGACCGCGAACGCCACGGGCATCCCTTTAGCCAGTTTACGCTGTGGTTCGGCGGTAATCTGCAGATTACCGCCATCGTCACCGGTGCGCTGGCGGTGGTGCTGGGGGGCGATGTTGTCTGGTCGCTGATTGGGCTGTTGGTGGGGCAGGTGCTTGGCGCGGCGGTGATGTCCCTGCATGCGCTACAGGGGCCGCGCCTGGGGTTGCCGCAGATGATCATCAGCCGGGCGCAGTTTGGCGTGTTTGGTGCCGTGGTGCCGCTGGTGCTGGTGTGCGTGATGTATGTCGGCTTTTCGGCCAGCGGTACCGTACTGGCCGGTCAGGCAATGGCAAGGCTGCTGTCGATCTCTGACGTGGCCGGCATGTTGTTGTTCAGCGCGATTATTATTGTGATTGCCGTGCTGGGCTATCGGGTCATCCATAAGCTGGGCAAAGTGGCGAGCGTGGTCGGGGTGCTGGCGTTTGTCTATCTGTTCGTGACGCTGCTGCTGTCCGCCAATCTGCCGGCGATCGCGCAAAATAACCATTTCTCACTGCCGATGTTTTTACTGGCCGTGTCGTTATCATCGTCGTGGCAGATTGCATTCTGCCCCTACGTTTCCGATTACTCTCGCTATCTGCCGCGCAATGTCTCGGGCGCGAAAACGTTTTTGTGCGTCTTCAGCGGTACGGTGCTGGGGACTCAGGCATCGATGACGCTAGGCGTTCTGACGGCGGCTATCGCCGGCAGCGCGTTTTCCGGCCATGAAGTGAGCTTTATCGTCGGGTTAGGCAAAAGCCAGCTGATGGCGATGGTGATTTACTTTGCGATCTGCTTTGGCAAAATCACCTTTACCACCCTGAACGCCTACGGCAGCTTTATGTCGCTGAGCACCATCGTTTCCGGATTTCGCCGTCAGGCTTCGCTGTCGAAGCGGGCGCGTATTCTCTTCGTGGTGCTGATGGTGGCTATCTCATGCGTGATTGCGTTGTTGAGCGAGCCGGCGTTCTTAAAGAACTTCACCCATTTTCTGCTCTTCCTGCTGGCGTTTTTCGTTCCGTGGAGCGCCATCAGTCTGACCGACTACTATCTGATTTCCGCAGGCGCCGTGGATATTCCCGCGCTCTCCGATCCGCAACAGCGTTACGGATACTGGAACATCTACGCGATTGTCGTTTATGTGGCCGGCGTGCTTATCCAGCTGCCGTTTATTGAGAACCCGCTGTATCACGGCTCGCTGACGTGGCTGTTTGCCGGCAACGATGTCTCCTGGATTATCGGCTGGTTCGGGACCGGGGCTCTTTACTACGCGCTGCGTCGTTTTGATCGTCGCGTGCTGCCGACGCAGAGCGTGTTCCCGGACTAGGGCCGATGGAGCTGCTGCCGGCGCGGACGGTTATTTACCGTCTTTGCGCCAGGCATCGGCGGTCAGCGCCTCGCCAAAGTGGCCGGCAATCAGACGTCGGGTGAGGTCGTGCAGCGGTGACGCCAGCACATCGGCAGTACTGCCGCGCTCGACGACCTCGCCCTGATGCATCACCAGAACCTGGTCGCTGATATGCTTCATCATCCCCAGATGCTGGGTCACGTAGATATACGAAATCCCCTGTTTCTCCTGTAACTCCAGCATCAGGTTGATCAGCTGCGAACGCATCGACATATCCAGCGACGCCAGGGCTTCATCACAGATGATCACTTTCGGACGCAGAATCAGCGCGCGCGCGAGGCCCAGACGCTGCTTCTGGCCGGGAGCCAGCATATGCGGATAGTAGCTCACGTGGTCCGGCAGCAGGCCGACCATTCGCAGCGTCTCAATAATCTGCTTCTCCCGCGCCTCTGGTTCGAGGTCGGTATTCAGGCGCAGCGGGAAGTCGAGGATCTGCGAAATACGCTGCCGCGGGTTCAGCGAGGTCGACGGGTCCTGAAAGATCATGCGGATACGCTGACTGCGGAAAGAGTAGTCGCCAAACGTCAGCGGATGATCGTCAATCAACAGCTCGCCGGATGTCGGTTCGATCATGCCCGCCAGCATTTTCGCCAGGGTCGATTTTCCTGAACCGTTCTCGCCGATAATCGCCAGCGTCTGGCGTTCGCGCAGCGTAAAACTGAGCGGTTTCACCGCTTCCACCATCTGACGACGAAACCAGCCGGTACGGTAGCGAAAGGTCTTACTCAGATTACGGACTTCGAGCAATGTTTCGACCATTTCACTCTTTCTCCATGTTTAGCGGGAAATGACAGGCGTACAGATGCGTTCTGGCTCCGGTCAGGCGCGGCGTTTCAATGCATTCACGCTGCGCGTAGGGGCACCGCGGTCCAAGACGGCAGCCGATCGGCAGCTGCTCGAGCAGAGGGATGGCTCCCGGCAGCGTATTCAGGCGGCTTTTATGCGGGAGCGCGCTGCCAAAATCCGGGATCGCGCGGATTAATGCCTGGGTATACGGATGATGAGGCGTTGTCACCAGCTCTTCGCTGGGCGCCGTTTCTACCGTTTGTCCGCAGTACATGACATTGATTTTATCCGCCCATTTGCTGAGCATCTGCATATCGTGGCTGATCAACAAAATGGTGGTGTTATTGTTCTGATTCAGACGCGTAAGCAGGCGGATGATTTGCGCCTGGGTTGTCGGTTCCATGGCGTTGGTCGGCTCATCGGCGATCAGCAGACGCGGCTGGTTGGCGAGGGCGATGGCAATCATCACCTTCTGACACTCCCCGTCGGTTAATTCGTAGGGAAAACTGCGCATGGCGTCTTTGTGATCTTTAATCCCGACACGATGCAGCAGTTCGATGGCCCGGCGTTTTCGCCAGCCGATACGCTGCCACCAGCGGCCTTTAAAGGTCCAGCCGGGGATATTCTGCATTAACTGCAGGCCGATACGCTCCGACGGATCGAGACAGGACTGTGGCTCCTGAAAAATCATCGACACGTTGTGGCCAATCAGCTTGCGGCGTTCGCGGCTGGAAAGGCGTAAGAGATCGATATCATCGAAACGCATACGGTCGGCGGTGACCCGCCAGTTGTCTTTGGTGACGCCACAGATCGCTTTGGCAATTAAACTTTTACCGGAGCCGGATTCGCCCACCAGGCCGCGAATCTCACCTTCCGCAAGGGTCAGGCTGACGCGGTCGACGGCTTTGACCCAGCCCTCGTTGGTTTTGAACTCAATGGTCAGGTTGCGGATATCAAGTAACGGCATTATTCCACCCCGGCGATAATGGCGCGGCGGATCCCGTCGCCCAGCAGGTTGACCAACAGGACGCTAATCATAATCGCCGCACCGGGCAGCATTACCGTCCATGGCGCGACGTAAATCAGCTCCAGCGCGTCGCCCAGCATCGCCCCCCATTCCGGGGAGGGAAGCTGGGCGCCGAGGTCGAGAAAGCCCAGGGCAGCGATATCGAGAATCGCCATGGATAATGCGCGGGTGATCTCCGTGACCAGCCCGGAGGCGATATTCGGCAGCACCGCAAACCAGAGAATATTTAATGTCGACGCGCCGTCGAGACGGGCGGCGATGACGTACTCTTTTTCCAGCTCATCATGCACCATGCTGTAGACCGAACGCACGATACGCGGCAGCAGCGCCAGCCAGACGGCGAACATCGCGTGGCTCAGATGCGGCCCGGCGAAAGCCACGACAATAATGGCCAGCAGCAGCGACGGAATCGACAGCAGGGTATCGAGGATATGGTTCAACATCGCCGACAGTAGGCCATGGGTTGAGCCGGCGACGACGCCGAGCACCAGGCCAAACAGCGTCGCCGCGAAGGTGACGACAAAAGCGCCGCCGACGGTCGGCGCCGCGCCGCTCAGCAGACGGCTCAATACATCGCGACCGAGATCGTCGGTCCCGAGGAAGAACGACACTTCGCCATAGCGCGACCATGACGGCGGCAACAGCTGGTAGCCAAGAAACTGCTGATCGATACCATAAGGGGCAAACCAGCCGCCGAAGACGCACAGCAGCACCAGACCCGCGCAGCCGTACAGGCCGATCATCGCAGTCGTGTCGCCGTAGAATTTTCGCCAGACGGTACGCAGCGCCCCGGGCGGACGCTTTTCCAGATACACACTATCGTAGGGCATACCATTCCTTATGTTTCAGCGGGTTAGCCATCGCACCCAGAATATCTGATATCACGTTGACGGTAATCACCAGTGCGCCAATGACCATCACGCCGGCCGAAATGGCGGCGTAATCCTGCTGGCGAATCGCGTTTATCAACCAGCGACCGAGCCCCGGCCAGCTGAAAACCATTTCAGTGATCATCGCCAGGGTCAGCATGGTTGAAAACTGCAGCCCAAGACGTGGGATCACCGGCGGCAGAGCGTTGTGCAGCACGTGGCGGTGTAAAATCGTACGTCGCGACACGCCGCGGGTAGCCGCCGCCTTCACGTAGTTGGTGTCATACACTTCGCTGGTGCTGATGCGCATCAGGCGGATCACTTCGGTGGTGGGGGCGACCGCCAGCGTCAGTACCGGCAGCACCATATGGCGAACGGCGCTGACGATCATCTCATGGCGCCACGGCGAATCGGACAGCCAGGCGTCAATCAGCGCAAAACCGGTAACCGTTTTCACTTCGTACAGCAGGTCGAAGCGCCCGGAGACCGGGAACCAGCCGAGGGTCAGAGAGAAAAAGAGCGTCAGCAGCAGCGCCAGCCAGAACACGGGAATCGAGAAGCCAAGCAGCGCGAGGGCGCTGATCAGCGTATCGGGCCACTTGTTGCGCATAATCCCCGCCAGCATACCGACGGGGATACCCACCAGCAGCGCGAAGCCAAACGCGAGGATACACAGCTCCATGGTGGCAGGGAAAACCTCTTTCAGCTGTTCGGAAATCAGCTGACCGTTAATGCTGGAGACCCCGAAGTCCCAGTGCAACAGCCCGCTGAACCAAAACTGCCAGGCGTTCCACAGCGACGCGCCCTGCAGCGGGGCGTGGGGGGTAAAATAGCTCAGGCTGAAACCGACGAAGGTCAGGAAAAAGAGGGTGACCAGCAGCAGCAGCAGGCGGCGCAGGGTAAAAATAATCATGGTTTTTTCACCTCGTCTTTTTTCTCCCGCGAGACGCCCGCAAAGGAGGCGTTGCCAAACGGACTCAGTATCAGACCTTTCATATCATAGCGGTAGGCCTGCAGACGCAGCGATGACGCCAGCGGCAGCACCGGCAGGTCGCGGGCCAGGATATGCTGCGCCTCTTTATAGGCTTCAATGCGCGACGCCAGCTGCTGCGAGCGCAGGGCCTTTTGCAATACCTCGTCAAATTCGCGATTGCACCAGTGGGCGAAGTTGGTCTGTGAGGCAATGGCCGCACAGCTCAGCAGCGGGCGGAAAAAACTATCCGGGTCGTTGCTGTCCGTGGCCCAACCGGAGAGCGTCAGATCGTGGTTCATGTCCATCAGCCTGGCCTCCTGGAAACGGCCTTCGACCGGTACAATAATCACCTTCACGCCAATTTGCGCCATGTCCGCCTGAATCAGCTCGGCGGTTTTCAGCGGGCTGGGGTTCCAGGCCTGTGAGCTGGTGGGCACCCAGAGCTTGAGCGTCAGCTTTTCCAGCCCCAGCGCTTTGAGCCGCTCGCGCGCTTCTTTTGGATTGTATTCGGTAATTTTAGCGTCGTTATCGTAGGCCCACGAGGCGCGCGGCAACATCGACGCGGCGGTTTCCGCCGTACCGTAATAAATAGACTGCATCAGGCGTTGGTTGTTGATAGCCAGCGCCAGCGCATGGCGAACTTCCGGTTTATCCAGCGGCGGCCGGGCGGTATTGAACGCCAGCCAGGCGATATTCATTCCCGGGCGTAGCGTCAGACGCAGACGGGGATCGTCGCGTAAAATGGTCAACTGGCTGGCGGCAGGCCAGGCCAGAACGTCGCACTCCCCGGTGAGCAGTTTCGACAAGCGGCCGGTACCGCCGGAACCGAGGTCGACCACCACCTGCGGCATCAGCGGTTTGCCGCGCCAGTAATCCGGATGGCGCTGCAGGCGCACGTATTGCCCGGCGCGGTACTCTTCCAGCTGGAACGGACCGGTACCGACCGGTTGACGGTCAAGCTGTTCCGGCCGATCGGCTTTGGTCAACTGCGCGCCGTATTCCGCAGACATGACCGACGCATAGTGGGTGGCCAGGTGCCAGAGGAACGAGGCATCCGGGCGCTTCAGGCGAAATTCGACGGTTTGGTTGTCCAGCTTACGCACGCTTTCGACGCTGTCGGCGAACTGTAAGCTGTCGAAATAGGGGAAGCTGCTGCCGTTGACGCTGTGCCACGGATCGTCACGGTTAAAAATACGACTGAAGGTGAAAATCACATCGTCAGCGTTAAAGGCGCGGGTGGGTTTAAACCAGGATGTCGACTGGAAAGGGACGTGGCTACGCAGATGGAAGCGGTAAGTCGCGCCGTTATCCAGGACTTCCCAGCTTTCGGCCAGCTCAGGGACCAGACGGTAGGTATAGGGATCGACATCCAGCAGGCGATCGTACAGCTGGGCGGCTAACGTGTCGACAATCAGACCGCTGCTGACTTTCTGCGGGTTAAAGGTATTAACCTGACCGCTGACGCAGTAAACAAAGCCGCTATCGCGAATATCGGCATTCGCAGGCAGCGTGGGCGCGGCAACAGCCTGCCCGCACAGCAGCGATGCTACCGCCAGGAGAGAAGATATTTTCAGGCGCATAATGTTTTTATGATGATAGAGCGGTGCTCTATCTTATTAATATTGAATGACATATTCCATCACCTTCAACGCTCACAGGGACAATATCACGACGGCTGCGCCGCCGTGCTGTTCCGCAGGTTCGAATGCATACCACACCGCTACTTCGAGTATACCTCGTAAAACCACCAGGCGTTTTTATCCTCCATCTCCCTGAATAAACGGACAAAGCGTACGAGAGCACGGGTTGCGCCGATCGTGATGCTGTAAAGGGAGCTGTGGATTGATATTCATCAAAAACCTGAGGGTATGGTGCTCTTTTAGGCGCTTCTCAGCATATTCATGCGGTGTATGGCGGATAATGAAACATGGTATCTTTTTATTGCCACTTTCTCCAGTTAGCTGTTAATTCACCGACGCTTACAGCGGAAGTAAGCGGTTATATCGACCGATATAATCCTTTGGCGTGATTTCGATCGCCATCCCACCCCGATGGGTGGCAACAAAGCTGCGCAGAACCAGTCCGCTGCACTTCTCGCTAATTTCCCAGCCCTGTTCGCTGTAGGAATCCAGGGTTGAACGGATACATAAATCGGAGAAGATCATCATTACGGAGAGGGCGGGCGAACGATGGTTTTTCATCGTGTGGGTCAGGCTGACATGGGCCGCATAGCGACTAAGAGTATGAATATTAACCGGAATCATGTGCGTTTTCAGTCCATTGAACGATGATGCGCAGACTATAATTCACATTGGCACATCTTACCAGTTACAAATAATTAACTCGGAGGGCGGGAGCACCGGGGGTCATTCAATACCGACGATGCAGGATAATGCGGGCCGGCCGTCTGCGACTTACCCGCATTGCTTCATACTCTGTCAAGTGAGCGATTGCGACAGATTGGCCAGCGCAAATTTAAGCACGCTGTCGCCGTTGAATGCGGCGTAGGGCAGGCTCTCAATAACCGCAATCTCCTGTTGGTCTTGCAGCACATTAGCGATCTCATCCCTTTTATATTGAATATGCGGCGCCACTAATACAGCGTTGTAGGCCGGGGCAACGCTAAACACATTCTCCAGGCCTACGGCGCTAATTAACAGATTCAGACCCTGCGCATCCGCTATTTTTTGCATTTTCTTCGCTAAGATGTTCGCTGTCTCGCCGGACAGGCAACATATCAGTAATTTTTTCACGGTTTTATCCTCGATGGAGTACCGCAACTACCTTATTCCGCTCCCGGCGGAGAAAATGCGTGGCCCATCAATTTTGTCTGACAAATTTATTCGGGCGGCGAGATAAAAGGGCCGCCGGCTCAGCGCGCGCTAAGCATACGGCCGCCGTTTTAGTGACATTGTCACTTATCGTGATTCAGGCGACGCAGATCGTCCAGCAGGCCCGGGCCGGTGGGCCGCCAGTTCAGCTGCTGACGGGTCCAGACCGAGGTTGCGCGTAAATCCATGCCGGCGAAGGCGGCAAACCAGCCAAAGTGGGCTGCCGCGCGATCGGCGCTCAGGGACTGCAGCGGCAGGTGCAGTTTCTCCGCCACCGCCTCGGCGATGCGCAGAGAGGGGATCGCCTCTTCATCAACGGCATGATAGCGCCTGCCGGCCAGACCTTGTTCCAGTACCCGCAGATACAGCGCGGCAACATCGCTGATGTGGGCGGCCGACCAGCAGTTATTCCCCTCGCCGACCACGGCCACGACCCCTTTTTCTGCCGCCTGCGCGATGTAATAGGTCAATAAGCCCTGGCGGGTGGTGTCATGCACCTGAGGCAGTCGCACCACCCGGACATCAACCCCGGCATCCAGCAGCCGGTTTCCCGCACGCTCTGAGGCGACGCGCGGGTTCGGGTGCCCGGGGTTGAAGTGCATTTCACTGGCGGGTAGTCCGTTACCGATGTCACCCATGGCGGTACCGGAGGTGATGATGAGCGGCCGCCGGCTGCCTTTCAACGCCGCGCCGATGGCGAGAATAACGCGGTGGTCTTTTTCGCAGTTTTCCACAAAGCGGCTGAAATCATGATCGAAAGCGGTGTGGATCACCGCATCGCAGCGGGCGACCGCCGCCAGCAGCGAGTCCGGATCTTCCAGGGTTCCGTACTGCACTTCTGCGCCTGCCGTCTGCAGCGCGAGGGCGCTGGCCTCTGAACGCGCCAGGCCGGTGACCTGGTGCCCGGCGGCCAGCAGTTCGCTGAGAATACATGAGCCGATAAATCCGCTCGCGCCGGTGAGAAAAATTCGCATAACCTGCCTCCAGAATGAGTATCCAGGCTATGGTAGTCTTAACGCGATACGATAAAAGTAGAGACATTATCAGGGTATAAAGACTAACAGGCTGAGTATGAGCGACTCTTCAACGTATGCATTGGGTGAATTTCTGCGGGCGCGGCGTTTACGGCTCGATCCGGCAACATTTGGCTTCACGCCAGGCCGTCGGCGCACGCCCGGGCTCCGGCGCGAAGAGGTTGCTCAGCTGGCAAATATCAGCCCCACCTGGTACACCTGGCTGGAACAGGGGCGCGGCGGAGCGCCATCCCGGGAAGTGCTGGGCCGTATTGCCGGTGGATTAAGGCTGACAACGCCGGAGCGTGAACACCTGTTTATTCTGGCATTTGGCCATCCGCCGGAAACCCGGCTGATTGTCTCCGACGACATTACCCCGCGTTTACAGCGGGTGCTGGATGCCTTCCCCGTTCCGGCGATCGTCAAAACCGTCGCCTGGGACGTGATTGCGTGGAATGATGCCGCCGCCCGTGTCCTGACCGACTACGGCCGGCTGGCGCCCGCCGAACGTAATATTCTCCGTCGCCTGTTTACCCACCGCTCTGCGCGCAGCGCGCTGGAAGACTGGTCGTCCGTTGCCCGCCTTATCGTCAGCGCCTTTCGTGCCGATGTTGCCCGGGTAGGCGCATCGCCGGAAAACGAACGGCTCATCGCCGAACTCTGCCGTCAGAGCCCGGAATTTGACACCTTCTGGCGCAGCAATGATGTGGCCGGGCAGGGCGAAGGCTTTAAGCGCATGCATCATCCGCAGCTTGGTATGATTGAGCTGGAGTTTTCCACCTTTACCGTTGATGGCCGCCCGGACCTCACCATGATGGTATTTAACCCGGCAACCGAGGAGAGCCGGGTGAAAATCCATGATTGGGTAAAACAGGGAACGCCGTTATCTGATGGTGGAGAGGTTAGTCACTTACCGGGGTAAATTCGTAGAGAACCAGGGCGTTGCTTTCCAGCGAGTCGACGACATGCCAGCCGTTTTCCTGCCGCTCTTCTGAGACGCTCAGCGCCGGGCGGGCTTTGTGCATTATCCAGTGATAATCCTCTTCGTCCGGCCCGCTCTGGCTGCGGAAGGCGTCAAAAAGCGGGAATAACGCCCCGTGATGGCGATCGAAGAGATGCTGTTTAACCCGCCAGCGGCCCTCCAGCCCCAATAGCTGTACGCTATAGGGCTGGCTGAAGCGTTGGATAAAAGCCTCTTCGCTGGAGAGCCAGGGATTGAACACCACCGTATTACGTAACAGCAGCTGGTAATGTTCCCCGTGGCGTAACAGCAGCAGATTTTTGTCATTCACCAGCACCTCCCCACGCAGGCGGCGCCACAGCCACAGCACCCAGTAAACCGGACGCGGGAGGCCGTGCAGATAGTGCAGCGCCAGGCTCGAGGTATCCAGCTTGCCGTTCGCCCGCGCTTCGCCCTGCAGGCCTGAGTTGAGCCAGAACCCGGCCAGCCACACCTGATCCGCCAGCCCCAGCAGGTTATCCATCAACAGCGCGCCGCGAAAGAAACGGCCGTTGGTGTCGCGGGTGTTGCCGGTCAACGTATTCCAGGAGAGCAGCCAGACGGGAAGCGACAGCTGGCGCTGGCGCAGGGCGCTATGGATCTGGCGCAGTTTATGTACCGGATAGTTTTCGCTGGCGGCCAGCCTGCTGCTATCGAGCTGGGCCAGATCCAGCAGTTCGTTCGCATCGGCCTGACAGGCGAGAAAACTGGCTTCGGTCAACAGCGGCGAACGGAGCAGAGTGTCTTCAGCAATGGCGCTCTCCGGGAAGCGATGCCAGATCCCCAGCTGCGACTGCGGCACTATCGCCCGCAGCGTGTCGCGCTGCTGTTGCCAGGCGTGCTGGCGCGCCTCTTCGCTGGCCTGCGGTGACCAGTGCCAGACAAATCGCCAGCTGGCAAGCGTCGCCGGAGGGAAGTGATTCGCGGCGAGGCGTAAAAAACGCTGTAGCAGATCGCAGCGGGTGGTCAGC
Organism: Klebsiella sp. X13; assembly: GCF_003323835.1. Taxonomy (NCBI): domain Bacteria; kingdom Pseudomonadati; phylum Pseudomonadota; class Gammaproteobacteria; order Enterobacterales; family Enterobacteriaceae; genus Klebsiella; species Klebsiella sp. X13. The sequence continues at coordinate 3,100,834 of NZ_CP030874.1, read as the reverse complement.
CCGGTATGCAAAATCAGCCCCCAGCCCATGTTGGCCAGCCAGCTGAAAATTTGCTGCAGCTGGTACCAGCAGGCATAGCCTGCCATCTGCGGGTCATCCCAGCCGGTGGCGAACAGTCTGCTGCTGAGAAACGGGTCGTGAATATCAATCGCATAGACCGGCAGGGTATCGTGCAGCCGCTCCAGCTCGCGGCGGACATCTTCGCGTAATAAATCGTCCAGTTCGCGCACGGTGACCACGATTCGGGTATGGCGTAATGGCGTGGCCCGGCCCGGTAGCTGACGCAGATCAATCTGGCGGGTCTGCTGCGGATTCAGCCGCGGCGGAGGATTATCCCAGCCGTTTTTCTCCGGCTCATTCAGCCGGGCATAGAGGCGCTCCACGGCTACCGGCTGCCAGATATCGGCCTGGCCTATCCGTGAACGGACGGATTCCTGGTGGCTCTGCGGATGCTGCTGGCGAAACTGACGCGGCGTCAGTTCATGCAGCCGTTTAAACAGGTCGCTCATGATGCGGGTGCTGGCGAACCCCTGCTCCTGGGCAATCTGCTGCACCGACTTGCGGGTGGTGAGGAGCTGTTCCGCCGCCTTGTTGAGACGCAGAGCGGTAATGTACTGCACAAAGCTTACGCCGACCTCCTTGCGAAACAGCCTGGATAGCCAGGCTTCGGAGACAAATTCGGCCGCGGCGACATCGTGTAGCGAAAGCCGCTGCTGATAGTTAGCCTCGATCCGCGCCACCACCCGGGCAATGCGGCGGCTCCACTTCTCCGCCCCGCGCTGTGTCCTGGCGATGACGGGCCGGGTGTAGCGAGTAGCCAGCAGCAGGGCAATTTCACTGAGCCAGCGATTGGCTTCCAGGCGGTAGCGGGACTGGTGATTCACCAGTTCAATGACCAACAGCTGGCGCATCAGATGGCGCAGGTTATCATCGGCATCGCGGGTGGCGTCGGTGACCTGGTAGTCAACGGCGAAAAAATCACCGTCAAGACGCGTCAGCCAGCCATAAGGCAGGGTCAACAGCATCACCGCATTGGCGGCGGCGGCGGTCAGGCTCCAGCGCTGATGACGGTTCACTATCGCCAGGTCGTCAGTATCCAGCTGCTGACGGAGATCGCCGTCATGCAGCCCGACGCGGCCTTCCAGCACCCACAGCAACGTTAAGGCATCGCTATCCTGTTGACTGTACTGACGAACATCGCGAACCACGACGCTAAAATCGCCTGAATGGTGTTCCACCGTAACGTCCCCTCAAAGACAAAAAATAACAGGTTATTTTTTGTCATAACCGATTTGTATGAAAAGCACTCATGAATAATCCGTCAATATAAAACAAAAAACAGCGCATCGTAGACTTTTTAACCGCATAAACTCGGAAGTGTCGCGCAAACCCAATGAAGGAATAACAAAAATGACACATCCACTTATTGAGGCCTTACAGGTTAATGAAGCGCAGTTTATCGCCCTGCGTCGCCGTTTTCATCAGCAGCCGGAGATCGGCTTCGAAGAACATCAAACCAGCGATGAAGTGGCACGCCTGCTGACCGAGTGGGGCTATGAGGTGCATCGTGGTCTGGCGGGAACCGGCGTGGTCGGGAGCCTGACCGTCGGCAGCGGTCAGCGTCGCCTCGGCCTGCGCGCCGACATGGACGCGCTGCCGATGCAGGAGGCGAGCGGTAAAGCCTGGGCCAGTCAGGTCGATGGCCGTTTTCACGGCTGCGGTCATGACGGACACACCACCACGCTCCTGTACGCCGCCGAGTATCTGGCGCGTACCCGGCAGTTTAATGGCACGCTACAGCTGATTTTTCAGCCCGCTGAAGAGCTGCTGTACGGCGGGCGGGTTATGGTGGAAGACGGCCTGTTCGATAAATTCCCCTGCGACCTGATCTTTGGTCTGCACAATATGCCGGGGCAGGCGGTGGGTAACATTGGCCTGCGCGACGGCGCCATGATGGCCTCCTCCGATACCCTGCATATTGAGGTCAAGGGAGTGGGCGGGCACGGGGCGGTACCGGAGCATACCGTTGACGCCACGCTGGTTGCCTGTCACATCACGCTGGCGCTGCAATCCATCGTGTCGCGCAATATCACGCCATTTGAACCGGCGGTAGTGACCGTCGGCAGTATTCAGGCGGGACATGCGCCAAACATTATCAACGATAAGGTGCTGATGAAGCTGACGGTCCGCACGCTGAATGAGCAGGTGCGGGAAACGGTCCTGCAGCGCATTCACGATATTGCCGTTGCCCAGGCGGAAAGCTTTAACGCCACGGCCACCTTAACCCACGTCAACGGCAGTCCGGTGCTGAAAAACGATCCCGCCGCGAATCAGATGGTGCGCGAGGTGGCGACGTCGCTGTTTGGCGAAGCGCAGGTCGGGGAGGTGAAACCGTTTATGGGCAGCGAAGATTTTGCCTTTATGCTCGAACATAATCCGAACGGGTGTTATTTCACTATCGGCGCCGGAGATGAAGCCGATCGCTGTATGGTGCATAACCCCGGCTATGATTTTAACGACGAGATCCTGCTCAAGGGCGCGGCGCTGTGGTGCGGCCTGACGGAACATTATCTGCGCTAACGACCCGCGACCGGGAGGACCCTATTTTGACACTCCCCACCCTGAAGGAAGGGGATTCTTGTTTCGCGGAGTCGAACCTGAGCCGCACTAAGCGTTTTAGGATTTACAGACTCTCCACAAGCTAACACTGCCAGTCCGGCAGCTTTTATATTCCGGGCCGCGTTAATGTCACGGTCATGGTCTGCGCCGCATTCAGGGCAGTGCCATTTACGAACATCAAGAGGCATTTTTTGCATGGTGAAACCGCAACAGCTACAGCGTTTTGAGGACGGAAAATACGGGTCAATTGCGACCACGCTACGCCCTGCCCATTCGCCTTTATACCGGAGCTGGCGCACGAATTCGCTCCAGCTCGCGTCTGCTATCGCTTTGGATAGTGACGGGTTGCGGAGCATGTTGTTCACCTTAAGGGATTCGACGCAAACAACCTGGTTATCGTTAATCAGTTTGCGGGTTGCCTTGTGCAAGGCATCCAGTTGGCAATCGGCAATTTTTGCGTAAAGTCGGGCAACTTTTAAGCGAGCCCTGGCGCGGTTTTTCGACCCTCTGGCCTTTTTGCTTAACCGGCGCTGGAGTAGAGCCAGGCGTGCTGCGTATTTAGCAGTATGGCGGGGATTGCTTTGTTTAAATCCGGTATCGGTGACGAACAAATCTTTTAAACCGACATCAATGCCGACGGTGGAAGCGGCGATCGGCAGTGATACAGGTTCAGACTCGCAAAGGCAGGAGACGAAATATCGTCCGGCGGCATCTTTTGAAATAGTGACGGTAGAGGGTGCAGACGGTAATTCACGGCTCCAGCGCACGTCTAAAGGCGCTTTGCATTTTGCCAGTACAACCTGCCGTCACGGTATTTAAACGCGCTGGCGGTCAGCTCTGCCGTCTGTTTATGGCGTTTGCTCTTAAAGGCAGGATATGCGGTGCGTCCGGCGAAGAAGTTCGAAAACGCCGTTTGTTGGTGGCGCAAGGCTTGCTGTAGTGGCACGCAGGAAACGTCATTCAGCCAGACAAATTCTGGCTCTTTTTTCAGTGCTGTCAGACGGGCACTGGCTCGTGTATAGCCGATTTTCTCCTGGCGTTCGTAGTAGGCATCGGTACGCCAGCGCAGGATCGAGTTATAGACAAAACGCACGCATCCGAACGTTTGAGTCAGAAGCTCAGCTTGCCCGGGTGTTGGATAAAACCTGTATTTATAGGCGCGTCTCATAGCCTCAGAAAATACGCATAAAAATGTGAAGGATATTGACGATGGTCAAATCAAAAGCAGTCAGGGGGAAACCCAGCTCCTTTCCTCGCCGTCCTAAAAGGACGAAGTATCCCGGAGGCACTCGATGAGCTCCGTATCTCTGACCGACACACCGTTTGTCGGCACCGATCGTCTGCTGGCGGGCATCGTGCTGAGCGTGCTGACCTTCTGGCTGTTTGCCCAGTCGGTTATCAACGTCGTGCCGGCAATGAAAAACAGTCTGGATATTTCCCTTGAGACGCTGACGCTTGCCGTCAGCCTCAGCGCACTTTTCAGCGGCTGCTTTGTTGTCGCCAGCGGCGGGCTGGCGGATAAATTTGGCCGGATGCGCATGACCCATATCGGCTTAGGATTGAGTATTGCCGGTAGTGCGCTGCTGATCCTGGCCCAGGGACCCTGGCTGTTTCTCGCCGGGCGCGTTTTACAGGGGCTGTCGGCGGCCTGCATCATGCCCGCGACCCTGGCATTGATCAAAACCTGGTATGAAGGCAAGGCCCGCCAGCGCGCAGTGAGCTTCTGGGTTATCGGTTCGTGGGGCGGTAGCGGGCTGTGTTCATTCGTCGGCGGCGCCATCGCGACCGGTCTCGGCTGGCGCTGGATCTTCGTCTTTTCCATTGCCGTTGCGCTGGTGGCGCTGCTGCTGCTTCGCGGCACGCCGGAAAGCCGTAGCGCCGGCGCGCAGCAGCAAAAGCTGGATATCAGCGGCCTGTTGAGCCTGATCGCGTCGCTGGTGCTGTTGAATCTGTTTATCAGTAAGGGGCACGGGTGGGGCTGGAGCAGCGGCCTGTCGCTGACGATGTTTGCCGGCTCGCTGCTGGCGGCAGGGTTTTTCATCCGCAGCGGCCTGCGCAAAGGGGACGCCGCGCTGATTGATTTTGCGCTGTTTCGCAACCGGGCCTACAGCGCCGCCGTGCTGTCAAACTTTCTGCTTAACGGCGCGATTGGCACGATGATGATCACCAGTATCTGGCTGCAAAAAGGGCACAATATGAGCCCGCTGGAGACCGGCGGCATGACGCTGGGCTATCTGGTGACCGTTCTGGCGATGATCCGCGTGGGGGAAAAGCTGCTGCAGCGCTACGGGGCCAGGCTGCCGATGATGACCGGGCCGCTCCTGACCGCCGTGGCGATTGTGCTTATCTCCTGCACCTTTCTCGATAAGTCGCTCTATATCGTCACCGTTTTTCTCAGCAACGTGCTGTTTGGCCTCGGGCTGGGGTGCTATGCGACACCCTCTACCGACACGGCGGTAGTCAACGCGCCGGAAAACAAAGTGGGCGTCGCCTCGGGGATTTACAAAATGGGCAGCTCGTTGGGTGGGGCGATGGGAATTGCGGTGACAGCGTCACTTTTTGCGCTGTTTTTACCGCTCGGTATGGCCAGCGCCGCCCAGTATGCGCTGTGGTTTAACGCGGCGATGTGCCTGGGGGCAACGGTGGTCAGCGCCCTGATGCTGCCGCGTCGGTCTCACAGCTGATGTTTTTTGAGCAGCGCTCGCAGCTGGTGGTAGGTTAACCCAAGCAGCGCCGCCGCCTGTTTCTGATTGTACTTCGCCTGCTGCAGACTCGTCTGCAGCAGGTTTTTTTCTTGTTCCTGCTGGAAGGCCCGCAGATCCAGAGGTAGCGTTGGCCCGGCGGGATTCGCGGCAACGTCTGCGGGGGGCGACTGAAGCGGCAGAGGTTGATGGAACGGATTAATGATGATGTTATCCAGTTCGCTGTCGCTGGTGCCGTGGCGATAGACCGAGCGCTCCACCACGTTTTTCAGCTCACGAATATTCCCCGGCCAGCGGTAGCCGAGCAGCGTTTCGCGGGCGCGATCGCTGAAGCCGGGAAACAGCGGCAGACCCAGTTCACGACACATCTGGATAGCGAACTGGTTTGCCAGCAGCATAATGTCGCTCTGTCTGTCGCGTAGCGGCGGCAGCTGCACCACATCGAAGGCGAGGCGGTCGAGGAGGTCGGCGCGGAAATGGCCGGCCTCAACCATCTGCGGCAGATCGGCATTGGTCGCACACACCAGACGCACGTTGACCTGCAGCGGCTGACTGCCGCCCACGCGCTCCAGTTCGCCATATTCAATTACCCGCAGCAGCTTTTCCTGTACCAGCATCGGCGCTGTCGCCAGCTCATCCAGGAACAGGGTTCCACCGTCGGCGCGCTCAAAGCGTCCCGGATGACGCTTGCTGGCTCCGGTAAAGGCGCCGGCTTCATGGCCAAACAGTTCGCTATCCAGCAGATTTTCATTCAGCGCCGCGCAGTTGAGGGAGATGAACGGTCCCTGCCAGCGCGAAGAGAGAAAGTGCAGGCGGTTGGCGATAAGCTCTTTACCGGTGCCGCGTTCACCAATGACCAGCACCGGTTTGTCCAGCGGCGCCAGCCGCGACACTTGTTCCAGCACCTCGAGAAAGCTGTTCGCTTCTCCGAGCAGGTTATCCTTGTATTCCGCCATGATGAAATTCGCCATTTAATCGTGTGATTCACCAGGTTACTGTAGCAACCTGCTGTGCAGATAACAACCACTCCTTTTAAAATCAACAAGATAAAAAGTTGGCACAGGATTTGTATTAATCAGCGTAAGTATCATCACAGGCCCCGGCCTGAAATCAGAACTATGAGGATCAACGTTATGGGTATTTTTTCTCGTTTTGCCGACATCGTGAACGCCAACATCAACTCCCTGCTGGAGAAAGCGGAAGATCCGCAGAAGCTGGTTCGTCTGATGATCCAGGAGATGGAGGATACGCTGGTCGAAGTGCGTTCGACTTCGGCACGCGCGCTGGCGGAAAAGAAACAGCTGAGCCGCCGAATTGAACAAGCGCTTGCCCAGCAGGCCGAGTGGCAGGAAAAAGCGGAACTGGCGCTGCGTAAAGACAAAGAAGATTTGGCGCGTGCCGCGCTTATCGAAAAGCAAAAGCTGACCGACCTTATCGGCAGTCTGGAAAATGAAGCGCAGATGGTTGATGAAACGCTGACGCGCATGAAAAAAGAGATTGGTGAGCTGGAGAATAAACTGAGCGAAACCCGCGCTCGCCAGCAGGCGCTGACTCTGCGTCATCAGGCGGCCAGCTCTTCCCGCGATGTGCGTCGTCAGCTGGATAGCGGTAAAATTGATGAAGCTATGGCGCGTTTTGAATCCTTTGAACGCCGCATCGATCATATGGAAGCCGAAGCGGAAAGCCACGGTTTTGGTAAACAGAAAACGCTGGATCAGCAGTTTGCCGACCTGAAAGCGGATGATGAAATCAGCGCACAGCTGGCGGCGTTGAAAAGCAAAATGAATCAAAACAACTAATGGCATAGGCCAGCGCCTTCGGGACAGGCAGGCCAGGTCTGGCGGCCTCAGCTAAAGCTGGTCGTGGGTCGATGCCCCGACGTTCTGAAGGATAACGCGTTGCGGCGCTGCTATGCGCCGCCGTTCACTCACTGTAAGGAGTACACATGAGTACGCTTTTTATTGCCATACCCCTGACGCTGTTTGTGCTGTTCGTTTTACCGGTCTGGCTTTGGCTGCACTACAACAACCGCACCGCGAGCGGCAGCTTATCGCAGAATGAACAGCAGCGTTTGCTGCAGCTGACCGACGATGCAAAGCGCATGCGCGAACGTATTCAGACGCTGGAAGACATTCTTGATGCCGAACATCCGAACTGGAGAGACAAATAATGGGCGGACTGGATCTGAATAAAAAACTGTGGCGCGTGCCGCAGCACGGCATGGTAAAAGGCGTCTGCGCCGGTATCGCGCAGTATCTGGATGTGCCGGTCAAGCTGGTACGACTGATTACCGTACTGGCGATGATCTTTGGCCTGTTTTTCTTTGTGGTGGTGGCGTACATCATCCTGACATTCGCTCTTGACCCGATGCCGGAAAGTGAATTGTACGGCGAGAAAATGCCGACCAGCGGTGAGCTGCTGGCCGCGGCGGATCAAGAACTGGCGGCCAGCGAACGCCGCCTGCGCGAAATGGAACGCTATGTCACGTCGGATACCTTTACGTTACGCAGCCGTTTTCGCCAGCTCTAACTGAAATCTGAGGTCACGCATGAATATAAAATGGCAGCAGGCGGGGCAAAAAGTGAAACCCGGCCTGAAAATCGCGGGTAAGCTGGTTCTGCTGACCGCGTTACGTTATGGCCCGGCGGGCGTTGCCGGCTGGGCGGTGAAATCGGTGGCGCGTCGGCCATTAAAAATGCTGCTGGCGGTGGCGCTGGAACCGTTGCTCAGCCGTCTGGCCAATCGTTTTGCCCGCGGGATGAAATGATCGAACGAGGCGATGCGTCAGGCGCATCGTACCGACGTCGACGGGGTGGACGGGGTGAACTCGCGCAGGCGCGCCTGCGCGCAGCCACTGAGGTGAATGCCATCAGCGCTCAGCCTCCGGCATCACGGGCGGGAATCTTGCTACTTATCCTCACCTAATAGCTTATAATCAAAGCACTTTCCTTCAGAGCATAACAGGATGGCAATGAAGCGATTCAAAACTGAATTTAATGCGCTGGTGAACCGCGGCGTTGACCGCCATTTGCGTCTGGCGGTTACGGGGCTGAGCCGCAGCGGTAAAACCGCCTTTATCACCGCGCTGGTTAATCAACTGCTGAATATTCACTCCGGGGCGCGCCTGCCGCTGCTTAGCGCGGTGAGAGAAGAGCGCCTGCTTGGCGTCAAACGGGTTCCGCAACGTGATTTCGGCATTCCGCGTTTTACCTATGATGAAGGGCTGGCGCAGCTGTACGGTTCGCCGCCGGTCTGGCCGACGCCGACCCGCGGAGTGAGCGAAATTCGTCTGGCGCTGCGTTACCGCTCCAGCGAATCGCTGTTCCGCCATTTTAAAGAGACCTCCACGCTGTACCTGGAGATTGTCGATTATCCGGGCGAGTGGCTGCTTGATTTACCGATGCTGGCGCAGGACTACCTCAGCTGGTCGCGGCAGATGACCGGCCTGCTGCAAGGGCAGCGTGAGGCGTGGTCAGCCCGCTGGCGTCAGCTCTGTGACGGGCTGGATCCGCTGGCACCGGCGGATGAAAACCGTCTGGCGGAGATTGCCGCCGCGTGGACGGAGTATCTGCATGCCTGTAAACGAGAAGGTCTGCACTTTATTCAGCCGGGACGCTTTGTACTGCCGGGAGATATGGCCGGGGCGCCGGCCCTGCAGTTTTTCCCCTGGCCGGATGTGGACGCAATTGGTGAAGCGAAGCTGGCCCAGGCGGATAAACACAGCAACGCCGGAATGCTGCGCGAACGCTTTAAATATTACTGCGAAAAAGTGGTTAAGGGCTTTTACAAAGACCACTTCCTGCGTTTTGACCGCCAGATCGTGCTGGTGGACTGCCTGCAGCCGCTGAACAGCGGCCCGCAGGCCTTCAACGATATGCGCCTGGCGCTGACTCAGCTGATGCAGAGCTTCCATTACGGTCAGCGAACCCTGTTCCGCCGTCTGTTTTCCCCGGTGATCGACAAGCTGCTGTTTGCCGCGACCAAAGCCGATCATGTCACCGTCGATCAACACGGCAATATGGTTTCTCTGCTGCAGCAGCTGATTCAGGACGCCTGGCAGAATGCCGCGTTCGAAGGCATCAGTATGGATTGTCTGGGACTGGCATCGATTCAGGCGACGCAGAGCGGGTTGATTGAGGTTAACGGCGAGAAGATCCCCGCGCTGCGCGGCAACCGCCTGAGCGACGGTCAGCCGCTGACCGTCTACCCCGGAGAGGTTCCGGCCCGGTTGCCGGGTCAGGCGTTCTGGCAGCAGCAGGGGTTTCAGTTTGAGAATTTCCGTCCGCAGGTGATGGACGTCGATAAGCCGCTGCCGCATATCCGCCTGGATGCCGCGCTTGAATTTTTGATCGGAGATAAATTGCGATGAGCGAACCCTTAAAACCGCGTATCGACTTCGACGGTCCGCTGGAAGCGGAGAAAATGGAGGCGCTGAAATCGGCACGTGCCTTTGACGGCGCGGAAGCGGCGAAATTTGCCCCGGCGCGAGTGGATGCGCTGGAGGAAGACGAAGGGGCGGCAGAAGCGGTGGTCGAATCGGTTCTGCGGCCAAAACGTAGTTTATGGCGCCGCATGGTCAGCGCCGGTCTGGCTATTTTTGGCGTCAGCGTTGTGGCGCAGGGCGTACAGTGGACCCTGACCGCCTGGCAAACCCAGGACTGGATTGCGCTCGGCGGCTGTGCGGCGGGAGCGCTGATTGTCGGCGCCGGTGTTGGGTCGGTCGCGACCGAATGGCGGCGACTGTGGCGTCTGCGCCAGCGGGCCCATGAGCGCGACGAGGCGCGGGATTTGATGCACAGTCACGCGGTCGGAAAAGGGCGCGCGTTTTGCGAGAAACTGGCGCAGCAGGCCGGGCTTGATCAGGCGCATCCTGCGCTGCAGCGTTGGTATGCGGCGATTCATGAAACGCAAAACGATCGGGAAGTGGTCAGCCTGTATGCGCAGCTGGTGCAGCCGGTGCTGGATGCCCAGGCGCGGCGGGAAATCAGCCGTTCGGCGGCGGAGTCCACGCTGATGATCGCCGTCAGCCCGCTGGCGCTGGTGGATATGGCCTTTATCGCCTGGCGTAATTTACGCCTGATCAACCGCATCGCCACGCTGTATGGCATTGAGCTGGGTTATTACAGCCGCCTGCGTCTGTTCCGCCTGGTGCTGCTGAATATCGCCTTTGCCGGCGCCAGCGAACTGGTGCGGGAAGTGGGCATGGACTGGATGTCGCAGGACCTGGCAGCCAGACTTTCAGCGCGTGCGGCGCAGGGGATTGGCGCCGGACTGCTTACGGCACGTCTGGGGATTAAGGCCATGGAGCTGTGTCGCCCGCTACCGTGGATCGCTGACGACAAACCGCGGCTGGGCGATTTCCGTCGTGAACTGATTGGTCAGCTGAAAGAGACGCTGCAAAAAAGTAAAAGCGGTCCGCAGCCCTGATCGCCTTCTGATAACCGCCGGGCGACCGGCGGTTTTAGGACATCTCCCCCGGCGCCCGGGGCTTTGAACGGATATCTTTACGCCATAACGGCCGTTTTTCCGCCATGCTGTCAATAATTGTTGACAGCTATCTTCACGCCAGCAAATAACTGTCCTATTATTCATCCGTCATTGGCCTTTTTAGGGTGAATACTCCCATGCGTCTTGAAGTCTTTTGTGAAGATCGTCTTGGTCTGACTCGTGAATTGCTTGATTTGCTGGTGCTCCGCGGTATCGATCTGCGCGGCATCGACATTGATCCCATTGGCCGAATTTATCTTAATTTTGCCGAGCTGGAGTTTGCCAGCTTCAGCAGCCTGATGGCGGAAATCCGCCGGATTGCCGGCGTCACCGATGTGCGTACCGTGCCGTGGATGCCGTCGGAGCGTGAACACCTGGCGCTCAGCGCGCTGCTGGTGGCGATGCCGGAGCCGGTGCTGTCGCTGGACACCAAAGGCAAGGTTGAACTGGCGAACCCCGCCAGCTGCCAGCTGTTTGCGCAGAGCCCGGAGCGGCTGCGCAATCATCCGGTCGCTCAGTTAATTACCGATTTTAACGTCCAGCGCTGGCTGGAGAGCAGCCCGCAGGAGTCGCATAGCGAGCATGTGGTGGTTAACGGCCAGAACTTCGTGCTGGAAATCACCCCGGTCTACCTTGAAGGCGAACACGGCGAACGGGTCCTGACCGGTGCGGTGGCGATGCTGCGTTCCACCGTTCGTATGGGGCGTCAGCTGCAAACCATGACGACGCAGGACACCAGTGCCTTCAGTCAAATCCTCGCCGTCGGCCCGAAAATGCGCCATGTCGTCGAACAGGCTCGTAAGCTGGCGATGCTCAGCGCGCCGCTGCTGATCGTCGGCGATACCGGAACCGGCAAAGATTTACTCGCCCACGCCTGCCATCTGGCCAGCCCGCGGGCAAACAAACCCTATCTGGCGCTGAACTGTGGCTCCATCCCGGAAGATGCGGTGGAAAGCGAGCTGTTTGGCGACGCTATTCAAGGCAAAAAAGGCTTCTTTGAGCAGGCGAACGGCGGTTCGGTCCTGCTGGATGAAATCGGCGAAATGTCGCCGCGTATGCAGACCAAGCTACTGCGTTTTCTTAATGACGGCACCTTCCGGCGCGTCGGGGAAGATCACGAAGTTCACGTCGACGTGCGGGTCATCTGCGCGACGCAGAAAAATCTGGTGGAGCTGGTGCAGAAGGGATTATTCCGCGAGGATCTCTACTACCGCCTCAACGTGCTCACCCTCTACCTGCCGCCGCTGCGCGACTGTCCGCAGGATATCATTCCGCTGACGGAGCTGTTTGTTTCCCGGTTTGCCGACGAACAGGGGATCCCGCGACCGAAGCTTTCCGCCGACCTCAGCACGGTGTTGACCCGCTATAGCTGGCCTGGCAACGTTCGCCAGCTGAAGAACGCAGTTTACCGCGCGCTGACCCAGCTCGAAGGCTATGAGATGCGTCCGCAGGATATTCTGTTGCCGGATCACGATGTGGCCTCGCTACCGGTTGGCGAAGAGGCGATGGAAGGGTCGCTGGATGATATTACCCGTCGCTTTGAACGCTCGGTGCTGACCCAGCTTTATCGCAGCTTCCCGAGCACCCGTAAGCTGGCGAAGCGCCTCGGCGTATCGCATACCGCGATCGCCAACAAGCTGCGTGAATACGGTCTGAGCCAGAAGAAAGGCGAAGAGTAGGCGCTGTCACCGGCGGCTCAGGCGGCCGGTGACAATCTGACGCCATAGAGGCTTCAACCTTTCGCCCGCTTCTGTATATACTCAGTTTTCTTCATCTTTTTCCAGGAATACGGATGTCAACTTCGCCGGGTCATCTGCTTCAGTGGATGAAACTGCTGGGACTCTCTGCCGGACTCTCCGGGGTTCTGTTCGGGCTGCACCTGCCTGCGGCATTGCTGCTGGGGCCGATGATCGCCGGGATAACGTTGAGTCTGCGCGGGGCGAGCATTCGCGTTCCGCGGCCGTTTTTTATTGCCGCTCAGGCCATTATCGGCTGCATGATTGCCCGCACCTTAACCCCCTCTGTTTTTAGCGTCCTCATCGGGCACTGGCCGCTGGTGCTGCTTATCCTCTTCTCCACGCTTGCCGTCAGCGCGCTGACGGGGTGGCTGCTGGTGCGCTATAGCGCGCTCCCCGGCGCGACCGGTGCGTGGGGCAGTTCGCCTGGCGGAGCGTCGGCTATGGTGGTGATGGCGCAGGAGTATGGCGCCGATGTGCGGCTGGTGGCCCTGATGCAGTATCTGCGGGTGCTGTTTGTCGCGGGCGCGGCGGCGCTGGTGGTGCGTTTTGCCCTGGGCGGCGATGCGCAGGCGATGACCCAGCAGATCGTCTGGTTTCCACCATTGACGTGGCAGCTGCCGTGGACGCTGCTGCTGACGATGGTCGCGGGATGGCTGGGGCTGAGAATGCGTTTCCCGTCCGGTGCGATGCTATTCCCGATGCTGGCGGGCGCGGTGGTGCAGGGAGAGGGCTGGTGGATGCTTGAGCTGCCTGAATGGCTGCTGGCGCTGGCATATGCCGCCATTGGCTGGAGCGTTGGACTAAAGTTTAATAAAGAGATCTTCCTGCTGGCCCTGAAAACGCTGCCGCAGATTATCGCCTCCATTATCGGCCTGATTGTGGTTTGTGCGCTGCTGGCGCTGGGGGTGACCCAGGTGCTGCCGCTCGATTTTATGACCGCTTATCTGGCGACAAGCCCCGGCGGGCTGGATACGGTGGCGATTATTGCCGCAGGTACGCGGGCGGATATGTCGTTTATTATGGCGATGCAGACGCTGCGTCTGTTTACCATTTTGCTGACCGGCCCGATGATTGCGCGTTTGATTTCGCGCTATGCGCCGCAGAAATAAACAAGCCTCCGCAGAACGGAGGCTTAACGTAGCCGGAAGGCCGGCGGTGACGCCATTTTCCGGGATAGCTTGTGGTCTTAGCCTTTCAGCGAAGCCAGGGCCGCATCGTAGTCCGGCTCTTCGGTGATTTCGTTCACCAGCTGGCTGTAAACAACCTGGTCATTTTCATCAATAACGACCACCGCACGCGCGGCCAGACCGGCCAGCGGACCGGCTGCAATGGCGACACCGTAATCGGCCAGGAACTGCGGAGCGCGCAGCGTGGACAGGGTGACGACATTGTTCAGGCCTTCCGCGCCGCAGAAGCGAGACTGGGCGAACGGCAGGTCGGCAGAGATGCACAGCACAACGGTGTTATCCAGCTCGGAGGCCAGTTGGTTAAATTTACGAACCGATGCCGCGCAAACGCCGGTATCGATGCTCGGGAAAATATTCAGTACTTTACGTTTGCCGGCGAACTGGCTCAGCGCGACGTCAGAGAGATCTTTGGCGACCAGCGTAAACGGCTGCGCGGTAGCGCCAGCCTGCGGAATGGTGCCCTGAACAGAAACGGGGTTGCCCTGGAAATGCACGGTTTGTGACATGTTTATCTTCCTGTTTACATATAGTTAACGTCACGGGTAGTGTATGACATCCGTTATCGGCACGGCAAATCCTATTTAATGTTTCCCCTGGAGGAACCTGGGAATGCGAAACCTGCGAGTGTACGAAGAAGCCTGGCCGTTACATACGCCCTTTGTGATTGCCCGCGGCAGTCGCAGCGAGGCGAAGGTGGTGGTGGTGGAAATTGAAGAGGACGGCGTAAAAGGCGTTGGAGAGTGCACGCCGTACCCGCGCTATGGTGAGAGCCTCGCGTCGGTCATGGCGCAGATCCTCACCATTGGCGAGCAGCTGGAAAGCGGCATGACCCGCGAACAGCTCCAGCATCTGCTGCCGGCAGGGGCCGCGCGCAACGCCGTAGATTGTGCGCTGTGGGATCTGCAGGCCCGTCGCGTCGGGAAAACGATTCCTCAACTGCTGGGTATCGGACTCCCCAATCGGGTGGTGACGGCGCAGACGGTCGTGATCGGAACCCCTGAACAGATGGCGGCCAGCGCCGCCGCGCTGTGGGAGAAGGGGGCCCGGCTACTGAAGGTGAAACTGGATAATCATCTGATCAGCGAACGGCTGATTGCCATTCGCAACGTGGTGCCAGAGGCGACGCTGATAGTGGATGCCAATGAATCCTGGTCCAGCGATGGCCTGGCGGCGCGCTGTCAGCTGCTGGCGGACATCGGTGTGGCCATGCTCGAACAGCCGCTTCCAGCGGACGCCGACGACGCGCTGGAAAATTTTATTCACCCGCTGCCCATCTGTGCCGACGAGAGCTGCCACACCCGCGATAGCCTGCCGCAGCTGCGCGGGCGTTATGAGATGGTGAATATTAAGCTGGATAAAACCGGTGGCTTGACCGAAGCGCTGTTTCTGGCGCAGGAGGCCGGGGAGCTGGGGTTTGAACGTATGCTGGGCTGCATGCTCTGCACGTCGCGGGCCATTTCAGCGGCGCTCCCGCTGGTGCCGCTGGCGCGTTTCGCCGATCTGGATGGCCCGACCTGGCTGGCGGTAGATGTTGAGCCGGCGCTGCATTTCAGCACCGGGGTGCTTCATCTCTGAGCGTGCCAGCGCAGTAGATCCATCATTGCCGACAGATGCTTTTCCGTCGCTTCGTCGGCTGAGATGGGCGGAAACTCGGCGGTGATGCAGGGCAGGCCGATATCGGCACACCAGCTGCCAAAAGAGCCGGGGGTTTCGTAACCGACGCTGCCGACCAGCGGCAGGGCAAACGCGTCGGCCAGCCACTGTCCCAGCTCGCTGTGGCCGGGATCTTCAATGCAGGCCAGCGGATCGTGGAAGGAGACGACCCACGCCGGGTGGATCTGATGGATCAGCTGGCACAGTGCCTGGGTTTCCGGTTCTGAACCGGGTTTTTCGCCGGTCAGCAGTACCACATCGCGCTGTTCTGCCGCGCTATTCCAGCGATACACCGTTTCCCCTTCTTTCCAGTTTGCCGCGGGGAAGTTGCGGTTCAGATCGACGCCGCGGGCGTTGGCCCGTAGTCCCAGCTGACAGCCATCGGGATTCACCGCCAGCACGACGTGATGGCGGCGTAATTCCGGTTTCAGGGTACGCAGCGCACAGGAGAGCGTCACGATCGATGAGTTTTCATCGCCGTGGGTACCGGCAAGAATCAGGCCGCTGCGGCTGTCCGCCAGCGGGGCGGGGAACCAGAGCAGCGGCGCGCCAAGATGTGACTGACCATAGCGCTGCGTACCGGGCGGAAAGGCGCCGCGCAGGGGGCGAGGACGGGAAACGGGCATAGGGCATCCTGTTAGCAGGTTATTTTCTGCAGTGTTGTGTAAAAGCCTCCCGGAATCAAATAGTTTCCTGGGGCGGCTAAATCAGTGGACATGTCAATTTTCTATCACAAGCCGTTTGCAATTTCAGGTGATGAAACAAATAATTATCGCTCTGCCAGCTCTGGTTCTTTTATTTTAAAGGGGATCTCATGAAGTATCCTGTCACATTGACATGCGGCGCGCTGTGGTTAGCCAGCGTTTCTTCTCTTGCCTGGGCAGCGGATGTCCCCCAGGGAACCGTATTAGCCGAAAAGCAGCTGCTGGTACGGCATATTAAAGATGAACCCGCATCATTAGATCCCGCCAAAGCCGTTGGTCTGCCGGAAATTCAGGTGATTCGCGATCTTTTTGAAGGTTTAGTCAACCAGGACGCGAAAGGCAATATTATCCCAGGCGTGGCGACCCGCTGGCAGAGTAATGATAACCGCGTCTGGACGTTTACGCTGCGCGATAACGCGCGCTGGTCCGATGGCTCACCGGTGACCGCAGAGGACTTTGTCTATAGCTGGCAGCGTCTGGTTGACCCGAAAACCACCTCGCCTTTCGCCTGGTTCGCCGCGCTGGCGGGGATCAGCAACGCGCAAAATATTATCGATGGTAAAGCGGCGCCGCAGACGCTGGGCGTCACCGCCGTTGATGCGCGTACCCTGCGCGTGCAGCTGGATAAACCGCTGCCGTGGTTCAGTAATCTGACGGCCAGCTTCGCCTTTTATCCGGTACAGAAAGCGAACGTAGAGAGCGGTGCTAACTGGACGCGTCCGGGCAATCTTATCGGCAACGGCGCTTACGTTTTAAAAGATCGCGTCGTTAACGAGAAACTGGTGGTCGTGCCGAACAGCCACTATTGGGATAATGCGAAAACGGTTATTCAGCAGGTGACGTTTGTTCCGATCAATCAGGAGTCCTCGGCAACGAAACGCTATCTGGCCGGCGATATTGATATCACCGAGTCTTTCCCGAAGAATCTGTATCAGAAATTGCTGAAGGATATTCCGGGCCAGGTGTATACGCCGCCGCAGCTGGGAACCTATTACTACGCCTTTAATACTCAGAAAGGTCCGACCGCCGATGAGCGCGTGCGTCTGGCGCTGAGCATGACTATCGACCGTCGTCTGATGGCGGAGAAGGTACTGGGAACCGGCGAAAAACCGGCCTGGCATTTTACGCCGGACGTGACCGCCGGGTTTGTACCGCAGCCGTCGCAGATGGAAAGCATGAGTCAGGCCGAGCTGAACGCTCAGGCCAAAGCGCTATTGCAGGCGGCAGGCTACGGTCCCGGTCGTCCGCTGCAGCTGACGCTGCTGTATAACACTTCAGAAAACCACCAGAAAATCGCGATTGCGGTTGCTTCGATGTGGAAGAAAAATCTCGGCGTGGATGTGAAGCTGCAGAATCAGGAGTGGAAAACCTATATCGATAGCCGCAACACCGGTAACTTTGATGTGATTCGCGCTTCGTGGGTAGGGGATTATAACGAACCTTCCACTTTCCTGTCGCTGCTGACCTCGACCCACAGCGGGAATATTTCCCGTTTCAACGACCCGGCCTATGACAAGATTCTGAGCCAGGCGGCACAGGAAACCTCGGATAAAGCGCGTAATGATGATTACAATGCGGCGGAAAAAATCATCATGAGCAAAGCGCCTGTTGCCCCGATCTATCAGTATACCAACGGGCGTCTGATTAAGCCGTGGCTAAAAGGGTATCCGATTAATAACCCGGAAGATGTTGCCTATAGCCGTACGATGTATATCGAGAAGCACCCATAACGCTTACCTCAGCACCATTTCATCAGGGCGCGGTTATCCGCGCCCTGATTTTTTGGCAATATTATTGGCTACGATAGTCCGTTCTGACGTTATGTCAGAGGGGGATAACTTCCTTTTTGCGCAGGCCCGTCTTTATCCTTGTCGCGGCCGCAGTATAAATGCCAGCGCACG
This sequence comes from Klebsiella sp. X13, assembly GCF_003323835.1. Classification (NCBI taxonomy): domain Bacteria; kingdom Pseudomonadati; phylum Pseudomonadota; class Gammaproteobacteria; order Enterobacterales; family Enterobacteriaceae; genus Klebsiella; species Klebsiella sp. X13. The sequence continues at coordinate 3,082,842 of NZ_CP030874.1, read as the reverse complement.
GAGGGCTCATTTAGCGTAGCGCAGGGAATATGGTGATCGCGCCCCAAAAACTACGACTTTATTTAGCCGACATTAAGGAATACGCTGCAGGTGCGGTGGCCGAAAAGGTAAACCGATCGACGATCGTGACTTAAGATTTTTCTTGCGTTTTTAATCCGTGGACTGAAAATCATGCTGCGTTCTTGAATATCCGATGGTTGCATAATAAAGTCAACGCAGTCTAATTGTTGCCCGTTACGGAATACTTTGTATGGTCGCTGTTATTTTAATCTTTATCGTCTGTTTTCTTTTGATTATCACCCTGTGGTCCGTATATTCTTATTAACATAATGTAAAAGGCCGATGCATTTCTGAGTCAACCTTTCTTAATGCAGAGGCAGGTAACGGTTTGATTTACTTCTTTTTTTGGCCAAACAGATTAGCAAATTTTTGCAGTTCCTGTTTGTTGGCAAGATTAAATTTAGTCATTACATTCCGTTTGTGTGAAAACACCGTTTTATAGTTCATGCTTAATTTATTGGCAATATCGGAAGTATTTAATCCAATGCTGGTGGCATAGAGAATCTTTAACTGTATCGCGGTGACCGAATTGCACTGGCAGTCAAGACATCTCCTGAGGCCGCATGATGCTGATTCATTCGTAGTTTTTATGCTGCTGACATCCAGTGCTTTTGCCATGGTCTTTTTGATATTGCCAGGTAAATCTTTTTCGTAGATAAATACAGATCCTTTAATGCAGTTGGGGAGTGGATTTTTTACCACAGGGCCCTTTTGGGAGTGAATGATGAAAATTCTGGCGGCGTCGCTTCTGTTATTCAGCGTGTCATGACATAAAGAAAATTCGCCCACCACCATCTCTGTAAAGATGATATCGGCAGTGCTGATGTTTTTTATATTGTAGTTGAAATCATAAGTAATGTTTTCATGCTCAATGATGAGATCTTCAATTAATTTCATTATGGCAAAGCGGAAGTAAATATTTTTTATATTAAGTAAGATTCTAGTCATTTAGTGTTCACAGTTAATCGTCAGGGAAAAATATGATAATGTTATATTTTTTATAAATTTTCTTTTATTCATGCATTGCAGCTAAGATATTTCACTACCATTATCTTTGCAAGCGCTGTGGCAAAAATGAGATACAGTCTTACTTTGCTAAGAAAAATCCTATTTAACAATGAATTAGCGCATTGTAATAGTTTGTTTTGTTTTATTTTAAACGAAAATCGCTGCCGCTAGTCGGCGCAGCGGCGTTGAAGAGAGAGATAGCGCTGTTTTAATAAATAAAAGCACAGCGTAAATTATCTGTATTTCATGATCTTTATGCGTCGATAGTATTATTTAGTCAATATGGGTAAAGACAGTGCGGAAGGTTATTACTGCGGGTAACAATGATGTCAGAGTGTGAAATAGCATCGGCGATAAATATGTCGGAGCCCACTCCGCTCGATGCAGCGGGGGAGAATTGATCGCGCCGGGCCCTGGAAAAAAGGGATGCTCTATGACGTCCAGATGGTGTCGCGAGTACCATGCTCTTTCTCATGATAAAGGAGAGAGAATCGACAGATTAATCGCATCATTTCAGGCTGACCACGCTGCGGTAAGGTCAGAGCGACCTGAGTGGATTTGGCCGCGCTGTTTTGCTATCCCGCCGCCGGAAGGCATCTCCTTTCCCTTAACCCGACAGAGCCTCTCCCGTTGGGCGGGAAGCTCAAAGACGCTCCTGGTTCTGTGGCGTATGCGGCGATGATTTCGCGGACTGAAGCGGAAAATGGCCGCTCACTGTACCCCTGCAGGCGTACTGACAGGGGCTGCAAATATATTCGGTTATCGCATTTTTGTGGGCGTGCAGGAGTTCACTCAACGTCTACAGCGCATTCTCCGGGCAGGTGATATCGTCGACATACAAAAGAATGTTATCGACCGACCAGTAGCGGCGTTTTTTATCATTCAGATCGGTGACCCATTTGAACACGCCAGAGCCAGCCAGAGCGATGCAAAACTCATCGTAGCCGGACTCCCCGGCGAAATGCTTTTTTGCCGCTAATTTTATTTTGGCAAGATTGATTTTGGTACTCACGATCAACAGATCCCGGTTGCTTTTCATAGATACAACCGCATCTGTATTTGTTACGAATTTAATATTTCCAGTAGGAAGGTAGTAGATGTAATACGCGACATTATTTTGTTGTAATGCTGATAAAAATAAAGAAAAATCCAAATCGCGCCGTATACGGTCAAAGATCTGGCTTAGCAGGTCTGGCAGTTCCATCCTTCCCGTCATCCTTAATGGTTAAATACAATAAAAAACAATAAAATTTAACGATTGTAATATTTATGTAATATAACAAATCAAATTATTTGGCAGAGTGATATTACTCGAGCGAAATTATTCAGGGTAGGGGCTTAATTGTTACTTTTTATTGCGGGATAGCGATGAGAATCAACGGATTTCGATGGCTGGCGAGAGGAACCATTGTCCTGATGGCACCGAGTATGAGATGACCTGACGTTCGCAGACGATTTGTGGGAGAAGGATGCGGAGGGATGACACCGGCGGATGAACTCGGGTGGCCAGCAGCAGACCACCGAGAGGGCAAACAGCATTTTAATTTCGCGGCACGACCTGTCAGTATCAATCGTCCTTCGATGTTGATAAGGCCGTCGAATCACCATCTTGAGTAACCCACGAGAAATTAAAATCTTATTAATGCAATATTATTAATTGGATTTGCTTATGCGTAATATGGCTAAAACTCATGACCTGTGCGTTTAAAGCGACGTCAACCTTTTGACGCGATCTCGCGTTAAACGGGCCATGTCAGACTATCGAACATTAAGATAAATTCATTTTAGAAAGTTCACCGATGCGTGCCTCTCCAGTGGTGGTTTGTTATTAACGCCTTTTTTTGAACGTAAACTGCTGCTTTTTTCTGTCCTTGATATAAGAAACGAGAGAAAAAACAGCAACCAGAAGCAGTACTATAGCTAATACTAAAAAGAATAAGTTTGCCATGTGGTTTAGTCCCCGAGAAGTTCATGGATATTCTTGCTTTTATGAAAGCGAATCTACTCCAGGATTAAGAAAAATCCTAACTAAATATTTTAATGGAATGTGAAAAAAGTTTTTTTAATTCTGTTTATGCCGTTAGTGCGAGATTTTGTGCCAATCATGCCGCGATGGCGTAGCATTATATGGTTATTGATAATGGATTTTTCGCTCAAAAACATCGGATACGCTGCGGTTGGCCTGTGAGGCAGATAAGCAGGAAAAAGAGGCCGGTAGCAGGCGATATCTGATTAATAACTCACTGGAAATAGCAAGCGGGCGGCGTGGCGGGAGCTTTAGTGAAACATGAGGCAGCAGGTCTCGCGAGAGACCTGCTGAAGAGGCCTGTTTAGCACAATACGCGCGCGGATCGCGCGTGACAGCCCTCCGTGAGCGGGTAACGACGGGCTGTTCATCCATAAACGCTCACCGGACTGCTGTGCCCGAATGAGAAATAAAAACCTGTGCGGATTCCGACCGGCGTCAATCCACGTTATTGAAGTAGTCCCGCGCAACGGCTTCGACGCGCTTTGAATCAATACCCGTTTTTTCGGTAATCAACTCAATGAACTGCTTGAACTTATCGCTCATGACATTACCGCCGTCCCAATGGGCGACGTAGAATCGGCACTGATAGCGATAAAAGTGGAGGGTGGTATCTCCTAACGTGTAATACATAAGAATCTCCAGTTCAGTATGTCGGATACATCGCCGGTATGGTGGGGATAGCGATGGCCCATAACGGTCGGTTGCACAGAGACTATCCTCCTCCCAATCGGCGCAAATTTCCAGAGATGCGACTTACTCTTTGCCAATTTTCTGGTCACTTCTTCTGCCAGCGCTCGTGTTTGTGGTGGGCATCTGGCGAGTGATATCTCTTATCGTGCCGGTCGGTGACCGTAGCTTTTGCTTTATCGTCCGCCTTTTCTCGCTGCCTTGCCCTGCAGACCAGAGCCTTGCCTTATAAGCACAAAGAGTCGTCATGAAATCAGAGGGATACGCCGCCAGTACTCCGTTAGCACGCAGGCAGCCCTTGATTTCTTTCATCGATCGATAATACTGTATGTGTATACAGTATTTTTGATGGTGATTATCATGCGGTTTTTCACACCTGCCGACCTACGCCAGATCGTGGCGTTGCCTTTGTTCAGCGATCTTGTGCCATGCGGCTTTCCGAGTCCGGCACAGGATTATGTCGAGCGGCGTATTGACCTGAATGAACTGATGATTCAGCACCCGAGCGCGACCTATTTTGTGAAATCCACCGGCGATTCAATGATCGACGCCGGAATTGGCGAAGGGGATTTGCTGGTGGTGGATAGCTCCCGTAAGGCTGAGCATGGCCATATCGTTATTGCCGCGGTCGATGGCGAATTTACCGTTAAGCGCCTGCAACTGCATCCCGTTGCGATGCTTAAGCCTGAAAACAGCGCCTATTCACCGATTGTGATTGGCCGCGAAGATCGTCTGGATATTTTCGGGGTGGTGACCTACATCGTGAAGTCTGTGAGCTGATCATGTTTGCGCTGTGCGATGTGAATTCGTTTTATGCCTCGTGTGAAACCGTTTTTCGCCCGGACCTGAAGGGGCGGCCCGTGGTGGTGTTATCCAATAACGACGGATGCGTTATTGCGCGTTCTGCCGAAGCGCAATCGCTGGTGAAAACCGGTGAACCGTACTTCAAACTGAAGGATCTCTTCAGGCGTCACCGGGTGGTTTGCTTCAGTAGCAACTATGAACTCTATGCGGATATGTCCAATCGGGTGATGACCACGATCGAGGAGATGTCTCCCCGCTGCGAAATATACTCTATTGATGAGATTTTTTGTGACCTTACCGGCGTGCGCAACTGTCGCGATCTGACGGAGTTTGGGCGCGAAATCAGAGCCACGGTTTTGCAACGTACGCATCTGACGGTTGGGGTGGGGATCGCTCAGACCAAAACCCTGGCCAAACTGGCGAACTATGCGGCCAAAAAATGGCAACGGCAGACCGGAGGGGTGGTCGATCTGTCAAATATTGCGCGTCAGCGGAGGCTCATGGCGGCATTAAATGTCGGTGACGTCTGGGGCGTAGGTCGGCGGATTGAGAAAAAACTGGAAGGGCTGGGCATCAGGACCGTCCTGCAGCTGGCAGACACCGATATTCGGTTTATCAGAAAGCATTTCAACGTTGTGCTGGAGAGAACCGTGCGTGAACTCCGCGGCGAGCCATGTCTTGAACTGGAAGAATTTGCTCCGATCAAACAGGAGATTATCTGCTCCCGGTCCTTCAGCCACTACATCGTGGAATATGAGGAGATGCGGCAGGCTATTTGCAGCTATGCCACACGGGCTGCGGAGAAACTGCGTAGCGAGCATCAATATTGCCGCTTTATCTCCGCGTTTGTTAAAACCTCGCCATTTGCGCACAACGAGCCGTATTACAGCAACAGCGCATCGGTAAAGCTGCTGACCCCCACCCAGGACAGCCGGGATATTATCGGCGCGGCGATGCGCTGCCTGGATGCCATCTGGAAAGATGGTCAGCGGTATCAGAAAGGGGGGGTTATGCTGGGTGACTTTTATAGTCAGGGGGTGGCGCAGCTTAACCTGTTCGATGAAAATGCGCCGCGACACAACAGCCAGAAGCTGATGGAGGTGTTGGATCGTCTGAATGCGAAAGAGGGGCGCGAAACGCTTTATTTCGCCGGACAGGGTATCCAGCCGCAGTGGCGGATGAAACGGGAAATGCTTTCGCCGAGATATACCACGCGCTATGCCGACCTGCTCACGGTTAAGTGATACTCCTCCGGTCATTACCTGTCAGCTTGTGCCAGAAGCGAACGCTGAGAAGGAGAATTTTTGCAAGGTTACGACCATTCCGGGTGACCGATAAGGGGGCCCCGGAAATGGCGTTAAAGCGGTGAAATAGCTTCTACAACATGCTGAAAGACGTAGGGGTCGGAAAGGAGCTCAAATTCTTCGTCATCTGGATAAGTAACTGCGACCTGATAGTTTTCTCCAGCAAATGCTTTCACCGACGGTAAATCCTGCCAGTAAGTCGCCAGAAAGAAGTGCTCCCGATCGCCCTGAGTCTCCCTGCGCACAAAGGCGCCTCTGTTCCCCTCGATACTCCTTGCGTGTTCCACGCCTGTCCGCTGAAGATGATTCGCAAAACCTTCTGCGTGTTTAAGCGGGACACAACCGTGCCAGGTCCTTACAATCATTTGCTTCCCTCATTTAACGACAGAATATCACCCTACCATCTAAAGAGATCGTGATGGGCAATTTGCGGCGCAATCCGCACAATATTTATCCTGATTAAGTCGTGAGTCTCTCCTGCAGGTCCGCTCCTTGCGCCAGTAAAACGGCATGTTTCCTGGCGCTGTCTGCTGTGGGCCAGGGGAGGAGGTGATTAACCTCACAACATCCCTGGCAGCGAATCTCTGAGATAACCCTCTAGCAGCGACGCACAAATTCGCGTTTCATTTGACATCATGCCTGCCGGTGGATGAAGTAACCAGGCACTAAAAGGCGGTAGCGGGTAGTGGCTTAAAAGGGGGATTAATCTCCCCTGTTCAATGGCGTTCTTGCAGACTGGATATTGCAAAACACCGATCCCATGCCCGGCTAATAAATAACGGTACGTCAGATACCTAAAAGCTCATGTTTCGCGTGGATAGATGATGTGGCGACGTGGCTCAGATAGCGATCGGCTGCGGGTCTGTTTTCCTGCCGATGTACAATGGCTAAAGGCGCAGACACCGGGCGTGACAACCGTATACCATAGGCTATGAGCCTCGTTCAGAACAAGACGCTGTTGGAGTAAAAAGGCCTGCAGCTGGAATAAATTTCTGTTTGCGTGATATTAAAAAATTTGCGTGGTTCAAGCCGTTGTTATTATTTTATTCTTTTAGCGTGTCGATACCTTAATGGTGGCAGTTTATAATTTTTAGAAAAAATGCGTGTAAAGGTCTGCTGTGAGTCAAATCCATATTTATAGGCTATGCTGATCACGGGTTCATCTGTCTCAATAAGATCTTTTGCCGCCAGACTGAGTTTCTTATCTCTGATATATTTCCCCAGGCTCACTGCTTTTACCTGTACAAAAACCCGCTGAAGATGCCACCTGGAATATCCTGCCCGCGCAGCAACATCCTCAATCCTCAGCGGTTTGTGTAAGTTTGAATCAATCCATTGGGTTATCTCATCGATGATGTCTTCTGTTCTGAACATAAATCGATGCTCATAATAAAAGGTTTATGAAACATCCTTTACAGGATGCTAATGATTCATTTATAGATTTCAGCCACTCCGTGTAGCCTGTTATTTCCGGTCGCGGACAGGATTTTGAATGACGTGGCACCTTGCTCATCGGCCTTACGAGAAAGCGCAGTCGATAACTCATCAAGCGTAAGGGCATTGCTGGCTGAGACCACACCTATTTTTTCTTTGCCATCTGCATGATTAAGTTCCTGAGCTGCAGATGCGGCATTCACAGCAATAAATCCCATGAACAATAGCGTAATAAGTCGTGCTTTCATATTCTATACCTCTTTTAAATAATAGGGTTGAAACTGGACTTCTGTCAGGAGGAAGGCCCTCCGTCTTGATAGTTAAATATACCGATCTAAGCTGTCATCAGGCTGACCGCGATATGACAAAATTGTCAGGTTTTTAGCTTAGCTGGAATACAGTTCAGCTCGTGAATAATGCACTCAGGCTCTTCACTGAGGGGCATATTGTCCATATCCAGAATTCCATCATTTTTTTGGCGATGATCCGTCCGCAGAGCTGCAAACAGAGGGGTGAGATCCTGCTGCGCTTCCCCTCGTTCTGCCACCAGCTCGAACGTTTTATTTTTTGCCGCATCGTTGCTCAGGGCGCTGACCAGAACCCGGGCGATTTGCTCTCGGGATATCACGCCATCTTCCGGCGTTCCCGTATGGCGTCGATCGCCCTGCAGCATAACGATTCTGTGCTCATCATCCTTGTTGTAATCAAACCAACCGGGCCTGACGATGGTGTAGGGATGGCCGCTCGCCCTGACCAGACGTTCGGCTCGTCTTTTCCAGTCATGAACCTCAGTACGTTGATTCCAGGTGCTGAGCCGTTCAGTCACGCCAATCGTGGTCATTAAGCTGATACGAACAGGGGTATCCTTGAAGATGCGCAAAATGTTACGCACACCGCCGTAATCTATCGCTCTGGCACCAATACGACCCTGGCCATCGGAACCGAGCGTGAAGATGACCGCAGCAATATCTTTCGGTAAATCGGTGAGAGTTTCGGGCATGGAAACATCGCCGTAAAAAACATCCGTTCCACGAGGAAGCCATTTTACTTTGTGCTTATTTCTGACCAGCGCCACGGGGTGATGGCCCATTTCAATAGCGGTATTCACGACATGAAGACCAATACTTCCTGTCGCTCCGGCAACGAGTATTTTCATGATAAACCTTCTGATAATTCAGATTTATTTTCGATATGGCCAGAATATCAATTATCATTATTGTCAGTAATGGGGCACAAATGATTGTGTCTATGAACACCCTTCATGAGTGCGCTGCGAAGGGAATGCCTCTATAAGGAAATCGCCAATGCTGAAAGAAAACTTCAACGAACTGCAAATCTTTCTTGTGGTCGCAAGAGAGCGGAGTTTTACCAAAGCAGCGGGCAAACTGGGTGTTTCTCAGTCCGCACTCAGTCATGCGATGAAAGCGCTGGAGGAAAGGCTAAATATCCGCCTTCTGACCCGTACGACCCGAAGCGTTGCCCCTACGGAAGCCGGTGAGCGAATTATTGCCTGTCTTGAACCCCGTATTGCCGATCTTGAGCAGGAGCTGGAAGCGCTTGTGCAGCTGAACGGCACCGCCTCCGGTAATATCCGTTTATCCGCCGGGGAGCATGCCGCGCGAAGTCTGGTATGGCCGAAGTTAAAACCTTTCCTCAGGGAATATCCGGAAATTAATCTTGAGCTGGTGGTCGATAACGGCTTTGTCGATATTGTTGAGGGGCGTTTTGATGCCGGGATCCGCCTGGGCGAAAGCGTGGATAAAGACATGATCGCCGTAAAGATTGGGCCGGATATGCGCATGGCTGTGGTGGGTGCACCGTCCTATTTTGCCGCTAACCCCGTGCCTGACACGCCTCACGAGCTACAAAATCATCGCTGCATCAATATGCGCCTGCCGACGGCCGGCGGGCTTTACCACTGGGAGTTTGAGAGGGAAGGGAAACCGTTACGGGTCAGAGTGGAAGGGCAGGTAACGTTTAATCTGCAGGCGGAAAGGATTGATGCGGCGTTATCCGGTTTTGGCCTCGCCTGTATACCTGAAGACAGGGTGCAGGAATATATAAAGTCAGGAGAGCTGATTCAGGTTCTGCAGGAGTGGTGTCCGTCTTTCCCCGGATATTATCTTTACTACCCCAGTCGTAAGCAGCATCCGCCCGCTTTTGCGCTGATGATCGATGCCCTTCGCTACGCGGAATAACGGGTCCGCCATTCGCCGGAGGACCCGTCCGGGTATTGATTAACGGCCTACGCGAGCCTGGTGCTCAGGAGAGTAACGCTCGCCGACGATTTTAATCGTTTCCAGCGCCAGGGTTATCTGCCGCAAGTCATCCGGTGAAAGAACGATGTTGGCAGCGCCGAGGTTTTCCTCCAGCCGGTGTAGTTTGGTGGTGCCCGGGATGGGAACAATCCACGGTTTTTGTGCCAGCAGCCATGCCAGTGCGATTTGCGCAGATGTGACGCCTTTGTCGGCTGCCAGTTCACCCAACAACGAAACCAGCTTTTCATTGGCTTCAATGGCTTGTTCGGCGAAGCGCGGCACGGTACTGCGGTAATCATCCTTACCGAAAGTGGTTCCTGGCTTAATCGATCCCGTCAGGAAGCCTTTGCCTAATGGGCTAAAGGGCACAAAACCAATACCCAGTTCCTCCAGCAACGGCAGGATCTCCTGCTCAGGCTCGCGCCACCACATGGAGTACTCACTTTGCAGGGCCGTGACCGGTTGTACCGCATGCGCACGACGGATAGTTTGCGCGCCCGCTTCGGACAGACCGAAATGTTTGACTTTGCCTTCAGCTATCAGGTCTTTCACCGTTCCCGCAACATCTTCAATGGGGACATCCGGGTCGACACGGTGTTGATACAGCAGATCAATGACATCCGTCTTAAGACGGCGTAATGATCCTTCAACCGCTTCACGGATATGCGCCGGGCGGCTGTTTAAAATCTGCTGCTTGTTGTCCGCACCGAAGGTAAAACCAAATTTGGTGGCGATGACCACACGATCGCGAAACGGTTTTAAGGCTTCACCGACAACCTCTTCATTAAGATATGGGCCATACACTTCGGCGGTATCAAAGAACGTGACGCCACGTTCAACCGCTGCGCGAATGAGCTCGATAGCCTGACGGGTATCGGTCGCCGGGCCGTAGCCGTGGCTTAAGCCCATGCAACCGAGTCCAGGGGCGGAGACTTCGAGTCCGGATTGACCCAGATAACGTTTTTGCATTGAATGAATACCTCTTCTTATTGCGCCTTAAACATCAAGTTTGCGACCGGTCAGCCATTCCACCATCGCCGGATCGCGGTGAGAGAAGAAGGCGCTGGTGGCGGTGTCGAGGGCGGCAATCTGCAGCATATCTTCACCACTGAGTTCAAAATCGAGAATGTTGATGTTCTCTTCCATGCGCTCTTTTCGCACCGATTTGGCCAGTGAAACGATGCCTCGCTGGAAGATCCACCGCAGTACAACCTGGCCCACGCTTTTGCCGTACTTCTGACCAATCGCCGTTAACACCGGATGCTGGAACAGGCCATTTTTACCTTCTGCAAACGGTGCCCAGGCTTCCGGCTGAATGCCACGGCTTTGATTCCATGGAACGGCCTGCAGCTGCTGGTTGAAGGGGTTAACTTCAATCTGGTTTACCGCCGGGACAACGTGGTTGAAGGCGATAAGGTCGGCCAGTCGGTCAGGATGGAAGTTGCTGACGCCAATGGCGCGAATTTTGCCGGCCTGTTGCAATTCCTCCATGGCCCGCCAGGCCCCATGGACATCACCGTAAGGCTGATGAATCAGGTACAGGTCAACGTAGTCAAGTTGCAGCCGATTCAGGGAACGTTCGAACTGTGCTTTAGCGCCTTCGTAGTGGGTATCCTGCAGCCACAGTTTGGTTGTGACAAAGAGTTCGTGACGTGCGATACCGGTCTGTTTCAGCGCATTCCCGACCTGGGTTTCATTCTGGTAAGACGCGGCGGTATCGATCAGGCGGTATCCCGTATCGATGGCATCAATAACGGCTCTTTCGCATTCAGCGGCATCAGACATCTGAAACACACCAAAGCCCAGCAGGGGCATTTCAATACCGTTGTTCAGTTTTACAGTTTGCATGACGTTATCCTTCAGCTGTTGTGTGGGAAAAGCATAACGCAAACGGATTTATTCGATTAGATGGGGTAATTCGCTAGGGTTTATTAGATTTGCTCATTAATTTTGAGAGGATTTGCCAATCGGTTTTGTGCTGAAAGTGGCGCTCGTAATGTTCATTCAGCTATTGCCGGCTACGTATTCTTATTGTTGCCCGTGTTTACGATAAATGTCTGGTCGATTGATCTGCCAGACAAAATCTTGCCGGTTCAACGGGTTATACCCCAACTTCTGGTATAGCCAGGGCGCACTGTCGGTTACCAGCATTATCCGTCGCAGACGTGACAGCACCGGATGGGCGTGACAGCATTCAATCAGCCACCGGCCAAGACCACTTTTCTGATAATCGTTCAGCACGTAGACGTCGCACAGATAACCAAAAGTGGCATAGTCTGTGACCAGACGGGCGAAGCCGATTTGTCTTGTTCCATCCAGAAGCGCAAAACAAAGGCTGTTCTGGACGGATAACCTGACCGTTTCGACATCAATACCCGGAGCCCAGGACGATTGCGAGAGGTAATCGTGAACGGCTTCCAGCTGAAAAAAAGCGGGATCGGTTGTGACAGTAAAATTATCTTTGGTAAAACTCAGATGCTGATTATTCACTGAACGTTTCCTTCTGGACTGACTGGTGATGAGACAAGCCTTACTGGTTAAACGGGAAACACTCAGGATGCTTTTTCATGTACTGTCATGATGAAAATCAATGGGCTCTCCCCCCGGTTTTCATAGAAATGAGGAACGTCCGTTCTGGCCGTTGCCGAACACCCGGTCTTCACCAGATACAGGTGGTCCTGTACGCCAAGTGTCAGCGAGCCCGTCTGAACATAAAACAATTCAAGCGTCCCTTCCGTGTGCCCGGGTGAAGCAAACTTCTCCCCCGGCTGCATTTCCCACATCCAGAGCTCTGTCATATCAGGGCCACCAGATCCTGCGAGCAACCTTGCTCTCCCGCCTTTTTCACCTTCCCACAATTCTGGGATCTCATCTTCAGCAATGAGATGAACCGTTGGTTTTGAACTGACATCCACAAAGTCAGCCACCGAAACTCCCATTGCGGCAGCCAGGCGGCATAGCAGGGCAATGCTGGGATTCGCCCGGCACCCCTCAATCTCAACCAGCGCCCCCTTGCTGACGCCCGCCCGACGGGACAGTTCATCGAGTGATATTTTCTTTTGCTTACGATATAGCTTGATCCGCTGAGATACGGCTTCATTCACGGTGCTGACTATAGAATTTGCGTCGGTCATTAAATTGACTTTTTTGGTCATCGGTCATTATTATGGAATAAATTGGTCGTTACAGGATTATCACGTGTTTACAGTATCTCCGTCAATTGCCCCTGAAATTTATCGTATTGCTCCCGGTTTTCGGGCACTCAGTATCTACGTAAAAGCTGCCCCGGTGCTGAACCCTGATACTGGAGAAACGGCGTTGCGAGAAGCAAGTGAAGCGGTTCTGGCCGGTGAGCCTGAATGGGCGGAATCTCATCTGGCCGCATGGGCTGAGGTTTTTCAACAGTTTGGCGCCAAACCCAAACGCACCCCTTGTTCAGCCGATGCATTACGTAAGCGCGTATTACGTGACGGTACGATGCCAGCACTCGATCCCATCGTTGATCTTTATAACGCCGTGAGTCTCCGCTACGCCATTCCGGTTGGTGGCGAAAACATTGCTGCCTATCAGGGGTCGCCACGTCTGGTTATGGCAGAAGGCACTGAGCCTTTTGATACGGTAAAAGAGGGGGAAACCGCCGTTGAATATCCTTCACAAAACGAAATTATCTGGCGCGATGACACAGGCGTAACCTGTCGCCGCTGGAACTGGCGACAGGGGATCCGAACCCGCTTAAGCGCGGAAGCTCAACAAATGTGGTTTATTCTGGAAAGTCTGCCGCAGATGCCGCTGGAAAAGCTTCACGACGCCGGAAAAATGCTGACTGATGGTCTTGAAAAAATGATGCCAGGTCTGTGGTTTGATGTGGCTCTCATCGAAGAGCAACGCCAGTAATATCATTCAGGAGAAACACTATGTTTACCGGTTTGTCTGCGTTCCCAATAACACCAATCACCGCCAGCGGCGTGGACGAAAAGGGTTTCAGTCATATTCTTTCCCGCCTTACAGAAGCTCGGGTTGATTCTATGGGTATCCTCGGGTCAACCGGTAGCTACGCGTATCTGACCCGAGAGCAACGCCGGCGCATCGCGACTCTGGCAAAACAGCATGCCGGAGAGATCCCCGTCATGGTATGTGTGGGTGCTGTCAGCACGGATGCCATCCTGCATCTGTCAGACGATGCGCAAGCCGCAGGCGCAGATGCCTTGCTGCTACCGGCGGTTAGCTACCAGTCGCTCCGTGACGAAGAAGTCTTCGCACTCTTTGAGACCGTTACCCGGCACGTGTCTGTACCGGTGTGCATCTATGATAATCCAGGTACCACGCATTTTACCTTTACGGATGAACTGCATGGCCTTCTCTCCTCGCTGGAGGGTATCCATTCGGTTAAGATCCCTGGCGTCCCGGATAACCCGGCTGCAGCGGCTGAGCGGGTGGATGCGTTACGTCAACATCTGCGTCCTGGTGTAACAATCGGTATTAGTGGAGATGCTTATGCCGGGCTGGGATTAAACGCCGGCTGTGAAGTCTGGTACTCCGTGTGCGGCGGTTTGTTCCCGGTGACGGCGAAACAAATCACGGAAGCCGCGGCGGCGAACGATCGTGAGCGCGTCACGACCTTGACAACCCGCCTTGAGCCTCTGTGGGCTCTTTTCCGTAAACATAGAGGAAGTCTCCGGGTTATTGCTGCAGCCGCAGGCGTGCTTGGGCTGACGGATACGGATTGTTTGCCTCGACCACTTCAGCCGCTGTCGGTGGGTGATATTGCTGATATTGCCGGGGTGATAAGAGCGCTGGAACTGAAATAATCCCGCCATTGGACCGGCAGTCTGCTGGTCCTTTAGAAAACCAAATGTGCAAGACTTTTCATGACAACCCTCAGAAAGAGGTATTGCTTAACCCGATCGCGCGGCGAATTTTACGACAGAATGACAAAGGTCCGTTGTTCGTTCATAGCGGATGACCGCCGAGGGCGGGCATTAGAGAAGGGCACAATAGAAGAGCAATTGGTGTATCTTTTGCACCCATCTGGATCGTCAGAGGTATGTTTATCGGTAATCGCGCAGTGCCGCTGGGAATACCTCGGTTAGCCAGTCAATAAACACTCGTAACCGGTGCGTCATGTGCCTGTTCTGCGGATAGACGACATAAAAAGGATAACTCGCGGGACGCCATGCCTGTAGGATCTCAACAAGTGTGCCGTTGTTCAGTTCATCTTTCGCCGCATAACAAAAGGTCTGAATAATTCCCATTCCGGCCACGGCGGCAGCCAAATGCGCATTACTTTCGTTAACCCCGATGTGATGCTGCGTCTTCATCTCCCGCATTTCACCTTCTACGATAAAGCGAAAAGGAAAGGCTCTGCCCGTCAGCGGAGACAAATAGCTCACCAGCTTATGTCCATTTCTTAATTCATCCGGATACGCAGGTACGCCAGCGGCTTTCAGGTATCCCGGCGTAGCGCAGGTCACCATCGGGGCATCACCAATATGACGGGCGATCAACGATGAGTCATCGAGAGAGCCACCACGGATTACACAGTCCACATTTCCGCTAATAAGATCCACCGGCCTATCGGACACGCCTAAATCGATTTTGATTTCCGGATAGCGCTGCAAAAAATCCGGTAACGCCGGGATCAGGACTTCACGTGCGGTAGAGCCGCCGACATCAATACGCAGATACCCTTTAGGTCTGCTCTGCGAGGCGCTAAACGAAGTGTCTATCTCCTCAATATCAATTAGCACCCGAGAGGCTTTTTCATAATAGTCCTGACCCTCTGGCGTTGTGACGACGCGCCGGGTCGTGCGATGTAAAAGACGCACGCCGAGATGGGCCTCCAGTGATTTAACCAGTTTACTTAATGTGGCATTCGGCAGATTCAGTGAATCCGCTGCCCGCGTAAAATTTCCGGTTTCCACTACCCGTGTAAACGCACGCATAGCCATTAACTGATCCACGTTCTGTTTCTCCGTGTGACATCTTATTATGCACCTGTAGAAAGAGTGTTTTCTATTTTTACTAATTTATCAATAATTTCTCTGCGGCTAGAGTGTGTTCACAGGCTGAATGACGGCCAATTCGAAACAACGTCGAGGATATGAATAATGAGTAAACCACTTTCAGACAAAATTGCCCTGGTCACGGGCGGCAGCACAGGAATCGGTCTTGCCAGTGCGCAGGAACTGGCTGCGCAGGGGGCAAAAGTCTACATCACCGGACGTCGTCAGCAGGAACTGGATGCGGCCATCGCGTTGATCGGCACGTCTGCTAAGGGGATTCGGGCCGATGTCTCCCGTCTTGACGATCTGGATAAGGTTTACGCGCAGATTGCAGAAGAGTCGGGGCGTCTGGACATTTTGTTTGCTAACGCCGGTGGCGGAGATATGTTGGCGCTGGGTGCCATAACCGAAGAACATTTTGACCGGATTTTCGGGACTAATGTTCGCGGAGTATTATTCACCGTCCAGAAAGCACTGCCACTGCTTGGTGCCGGTTCATCCATTATCCTCACCGCTTCCACCGTTTCGGTAAAAGGGACGGCTAACTTTAGCGTGTATAGTGCCAGTAAAGCCGCAGTGAGAAACTTTGCTCGCTCATGGGCGCTGGACTTGCAGGGGCGTGGTATTCGGGTGAATGTCGTGAGTCCGGGTCCGGTCAAAACCCCTGGATTAGGGGGGCTGGTTGCCGAGGAAGAGCGTCAGGGCCTGTTTGATGCACTGGCAGCGCAGGTTCCGTTGGGCCGGATTGGTGAGCCAGCGGAAGTCGGCAAAGCCGTTGCGTTTCTGGCGTCTGATGCCGCCAGTTTTATCAATGCCATAGAGCTGTTTGTTGACGGCGGTATGGCGCAGATTTAAAGCTGATATCACACCGTCAAATCCCCCGAGGTGACGGGTTTTCAATGGACGGCTGGCGTCACGCGGTTTTAACTTCACAGTGTGACAGCGCACAATACGGCTCCAGCCATCCCTGATGGGTTTTATCATCTCGCAAAACATAGCGACCGTTTGCCAGTCACTTCACCATCGTCAACAAAATTTGCGCATAACTCCCTTCTAATGACGAGTTTCGGTCAGAACGGCTGCTGTGTGCCAGAAGCGGACATTGCGTGCGTATGAAAAAGGGGTATTGCCTATGGCAATACCCTCCGTATCGGGAAAAATAAATCAGCTTTGACAGAACCGGAGCCGGTTTCCAAATGGGTCGTAGACTTCCAGAATATCTCCCCAGTCCTGCTTCACTATTTCCGGGCGACCATAGCCATATTGTTTTGCGTGTAGTTGGTCTCTAAACAACTCGATATTCTGCACAGGTATAAATATCGTTGCCCCCGGGCTGGCGTCACCGTGATGTTCAGAGAGGTGCAACTGCAAACCATCTCGAGCAATGCCCAGATACAAAGGTAAGTTGGGCTCGAACCGGTGTTCAAATTCAACGCTGAATGACAGAAACTCGAGATAGAACTCTCGCGCTTTTCGCTCATCGAACATTCGTAAGATAGGTATAGTCTTGATGAAATGAATTTGAGGCTGAGGAACAACTGGTGGGAGCAACGCAGCCGATGCTGTGTTCCAGTCCTTGTAGCCCAGCTGTTGTGAAACAGTTTCGAGTGCGGCGGAATAAGAAATTTTATGACCGCGCATTTCGAGAGAGCTTTTTAACTTCGCAGCCATTTGCTTGGCTTGCTCGATTGATAACATAATTTCTCCTGTCGTCAGGAAACCATGGTGCCCGCATTACCAAATCCCGACCGTCAAGAGTGGTTAAATCATTGAGGTTGAGGACAAACATGCTTTCACCATTTCCATACAGGAAGCGAGCGGCAGGCAGCACGGGCCTAAAATGAGAATATACAGGTCCGGCAAATCGCACAAGTGTTCAGGTTTGAATAGGTACCCCCTCAGCGAACTCGATTTTGCAGCTACCAGGCGTCAAACACAATTAGCCCAGCGTCTGATTTTCGCTCAAAGCAGACCTTCACAGCTGTCATGCACGTTGTCACTCGTACACATTTAAGCGCTCTCGAAATCTCATCGGCACTGGGGGACGTTAAAACGGTCTGGCATGATCGACTAAATACAATTTATTCCTTTATAAACAACAGATTAATTCAAGTATTGTAAGGTGTGACCACAATGACACGCGAGGGCGCTATTTCATTCTCTGTTTCCGGCAAAAAGCCATGGAATCGCAGGATGGCGCTAAATGCTGACCGTGCGTCTTCACACAGGTCATGATCAATCACCGCATCCATTTTTTCAGCAGCCAGCAGACTGCGGTTTTCCTCATCCAGATCGTGGCCAATAAAGACTTTTATCTCTCGTTGCATCGCTGCAAAAGCCCGTAGAATAGCGCTGTTTCCCCCGCCTACGCTGTAAACAGACTGGATTGAAGGATCCTGTTCCAGCGCTTTACGCATCTGTGTAAAAGTCAGCGTATCGATACCATATCCTTCACTGACGGCGATGGTCTTCAGATACGGTGCCCGATCGCTTAGCGCCTGGATAAAGCCTGCCATGCGCTGTTCTTCTCCGCGAAAATCCTTACTGCTGAGCACGACTGCGACCGTTTGCGCTTCTTTCAAAAGCCATCGCGACAGGAGCCATGCTGCTGTTCGCCCTGCTCCGGCATTATCCATTCCCACGTAACGGATACGTCTGCTGTGCGGCAGGTCAGTGACCAGCGTGACCACCGGAACATTAAGCTCCGCCAGTTCCGCAATAGCGCTTTCAAGCAACGGATGATCGCTGGCTTTAAGCAACACGCCGTAGCTGTCATTGCCGCAGCGGCGCAGTTCACGTTGCAACTCCTCAGGCGTGACTTCTTCAAAAATGTGGCAGCGTAGCGTCAGGCGAAACGGTGAAAAGGTTTTAATTTGGCTGAGCAGCGCCGCGACCGTCAGTGAACTGAAGCGTTCCGGCGTGTGCATCACCAGGTCGATCGGCAACGTGCGGCCGCTTGCAAGGCTGGTGCGCTGTTGTAATTCCAGATCGCTGATTGCCTGCGCAATGCGTCGGGCTGTACGGGGACTCACACTGCCGCGCTGGTGCAACGCCCTGTCGACCGTAGCTTTACTCACGCCAGACTGGGCTGCGATTTGTTTGATGGAAAATGACCTTGCCATAAACTGAGGTCTTTCTGAGGTTATGTGTACATATTGTTAATCGAATGTAGCTGCTAAGGTCAGGGTAAGCAAGCGAACAAACCCGATCTCTCCTCAATAAGAAAGGACAACAAATGGACATGGTTAATGGCAGTGGTTTTAACAACAAAGTGTTCGTCGTTACTGGCGGAACCCAGGGGCTCGGCGCAGCGGTTACCCGTCTGCTGGTAGAGCGTGGGGCGCGAGGCATCGTCATTTGCGGACGTAACGTGAAAGCCGGACGTGAACAAGCAGAAACCCTTAGCCATGGCGGATGTGAAGTGATATTCGTCGAGGCGGATATCAGTTCGCCTGAAGCCTGCAAAAAAGTGGTGGGCGCCGCAGAATCGGCGTTTGGCACGCTGCATGGACTGGTGAACTGTGCAGGCATGTCGGACCGTGGCACCATCCTTGATACCTCTCCGGAATTATTTGACGCCATCATGGCGGTCAACACTCGCGCGCCTTTTTTTCTGATGCAGGCGGCGATCAAACTGATGATTGCCAGGGGCGTAGAAGGCAGCATTGTTAATATCATTACCATGACTTCCCACGGCGGCCAGAGCTTCCTGACCGCCTACGCCGCATCGAAAGGCGCCCTGGTCACGCTGACCAAAAACGTGGCCTTCAGCGTTATGCGCAACCGGATAAGAGTAAACGGCCTGAACATTGGCTGGATGGACACGCCGCATGAACACGACATCCAGCGGCAATATCATGATGCTGAAGAAAACTGGCTTGCCAGTGCTGAGCAGGCCCAGCCTTTTGGCCGATTGCTGAAGCCAGACGAGGTCGCGCGTGGCGTAGCATTTCTCCTTTCAGAGGAGTCGGGAATGATGACAGGCGCGGTGATCGATTTCGATCAAAGCGTGGTCGGTTGCGGTGACAACGGCGGTTTTCAGCCACCACATGCCCTGACGCTGTGAGGTAAAAATGAATACGCCCTATATAAATGACAGCCATATTTCTCTCGATAAGTTCGCCACGCTATGCGCGCAAACCTTGCGTAAGGGCGATTTCCCGCTGGCGCGTTCCGCCGATAAAAACGTACCGATCTATCATCATGATGATCTGCTTGCAGCAGCCAGAGCCGATCGTCAAACCATGCTGGGCGAACTGCATCACGCACTGTCTGGCGGACCAGGCGTGTTCGTGGTTCAGGGCTTGTACCGCGATGTCTCAGCCATAGACAGCAGCAATAAGGTGTTTGACGATATCCTCGTCAGTGAAGCGGCAAACGGTGGCGGTGGCGATCACTTTGCCAAAGCCGGTAGCAATGGACGTATCTGGAACGCGCTACAAAAAGTCGCTGAGCGTGATGCCGATGCCTTCGTCGACTACTACAGCAATCCTTTACTGGCCCTGATTTGCGAAGCCTGGGTTGGCCCCGGCTATGAAATCACGGCCCAGGTGAATCAGGTCCGCCCTGGCGGTAAAGCGCAACAGCCGCATCGGGATTACCATCTCGGATTCCAGCTTAATGAGGTGGTTGCCCGCTTCCCGCTGCCTCTGCAGATTCTGTCGCAATACCTGACGCTTCAGGGGGCGGTCGCGCACAGCGATATGCCGGTAGAGTCAGGACCGACGCAGCTTTTACCGTGGTCGCAACAATATGCTGAAGGATACCTGGCATGGCGCGATCCGCGTTTTATTGAATTTTTCCAGCAGCATGCCATTCAGTTGCCACTGAAAAAAGGCGACGGGTTGTTCTTCAATCCGGCGCTGTTCCATGCCGCGGGGAATAACGTGACGCAGGACCATGTGCGTACGGCTAATTTGCTGCAGGTCTCATCCGCATTTGGCAAAACAATGGAAAAAGTGAATCACGTCAAAGTCATGGAAGCAATCTATCCCGTTTTGCTGGATAAACCATTAAACGATGAGCAGTTACAGGCAGTTGTGGCAGCAAGCGCTGAAGGCTATTCCTTCCCGACCAATCTTGATACCGATCCGCCGCTGGGTGGCCTGGTGCCAAAAACACAGCAGCAGTTGTTGCTTGAAGCGTTACAACAAGGTTGTACGGCTGAAGAGTTTATTCGGCAACTGGCAAATCACGAGAGCAAGAGAAAAGCTTAGCAGCGCATATGTGGCAGGCATGGCGTAATTTGCTCACGTGTGGATTGCGCCATGCCAAGGTTTCCCTGGATTATCAAATGCTGTGGGCTGGTTTGCCGTGTAGCCAGTCAGACGAATACGTTCTTACTTTTGCTCCTCGTTCAAAAAAGTCCTGGGCAGCGGTCAGTTAAGTGCCAGCAGCGGCCGTTGATAACATTGTGATATGTTACTTAATTGGGAGCAGGTTATTGATTTTCATTCCATCCTGGATTCAACACCACGCGATTTTTTTGTCTTAATCCACAAAGGGGATATTGCTGCTCTCATGCTATGTTTTTCCACAGAACACATATCAATATCGTTAACATCGCTAAACTCAATGGGATATATGCAACCTGAATACGGAGCACTTGATGGTCACCACACATGTTTTTATCGCTGTCAGTCTTGATGGTTATATCGCCCGACAGGATGGCGATATCGACTGGCTGGTGCAGCGCGATGACCCTACAGAAGATCATGGCTATGCAGCATTCATTGCGGACAAAGATTGGATCGTTATGGGGCGAGGCAGCTATGAAAAGGCGCTGACCTTTGACGAATGGCCTTATGATCGACCCGTGCTGGTTCTCTCGCGACAGCTAACCGGTACCTCCGTGCCCGAGGCGTTGAAGGCCAAAGTACAGTTCTCATGCCGTACGCCAAGGGAGGTGCTTGCTGACCTGACGGAGCAGAACGCACATCGCGTCTATATAGATGGCGGGCAGGTAATACAGTCGTTCCTGCGCGAAGGTCTGGTCGCCGATATCGTTATCACGACCGTTCCTGTCCTGCTCGGTTCGGGAAAACCGTTGTTCGGATCCCTGAGTAGGGATATAGATTTGACTCTGTTATCAAGCCGCAGCTTCCCATCGGGTCTGGTACAGTCGCACTATCGGCTGACGTCATAAGCTACATCTAAACAGAGAGGCGACCTATGCTAAAACAAGAGTACCGCGCTGCTGCCAGCGGTACTCTTGCTTCAGTTCACTGAAAAAGTAGCGCATCAGAAAACTGATCCACACAACCCGGGCCTTCAAACAGTTCTCGTCCTGAGGATTGGATTTGTCTACTGTCGTGGGAACAGTTTAGGCAAAGGTGTCAGCTTCTGCTCTTCGCTCAAAGCAGTCCCTGGCCGTTGCCGTGACTGCGTTATCCCCGATGCGGACATTTAACACCTTACTTCGTATCCACTCTGTGCGTCATTCAGGCATCTGTCGTTCTTCGACCGGCAAAATAGTGCGCGGGAGTGCTACCCATCGTTTTTCGGAACATGGTAATAAACGCGTTTACCGACTCATACCCCAGATTAGCCGCGACATTTTGCACCGATACTCCACTTGCCAGCTCCCGAAGGGCAATAATCAAATGCAGTTGCTGACGCCAGCGCCCGAAGGTCAGCCCGGTTTCGCGCAGCATCAGGCGTGCTAATGAACGCTCGCTGAGCGCCAGCCGTTTCGCCCAGGTTTTAAAGGTACTGCGATCCTCAGGGTGGCTGACCAGCGCATCCGCCATGGCGCGGATCTTCGGGTGTGCCGAAACCGGCAGACTCAGTTTCTGCTGCGGCATGGCGGCCAGTTCATCGAGCGTCACTCTGGTCAGCCTGCCGACATGGCTCTGCGCTGCGTAATCAACGTCCTCATTCGTTAAGCGGTCAACTAACGCTTTTATCAGCGGAGAAATCGCCAGCGTGCAGCATTTCTCCGGCAGTGCGGCGGCGCCGGGTTCAATAAATAAATAGTTGAGATGCGCATTCCAGGTGGCTTTGGCGCTATGGGGGATCCCGCCGGGGATCCACACCGCGCAATCTGGCGGCACTATCCAGATATCGTTTTCCGCGCGACAAATCACTGCCCCATACAGGGCAATAATCAGTTGCCCCTTGCGGTGGGTATGAACCGGCACTTCTGCCGCATAATCAACGAAATCAATATGCCGTGCGACGGCAGGGCTCGGCGTGCTATCGGGATCAAACAGGGTATGGGCAAGTCTGGAAGGCATCTTATTGGCAACATTTAGGTATTTTTTGACAGAATAGAGTATTTAAGGGCAGGCGCAAAGCGGGAATAATTCCCGGCATGAGCAAATTAACTCTCCATCACCGCCGCGTTTTGCACGCGATAAGCCGTTGGTCAGGCCGTATAGCCTCTCCCGCACTGCTGAGCGACGCCCATGCGCTGCTCTATTCCGCCAGGAGTTTTGCCGCAGCGATGCTCGCGTATTACATTGCCCTGGCGATTGGCCTTGAACGACCCTCATGGGCCATCATCACCGTCTATATCGTTTCACAAACCTCGGTGGGCGCGTCCTTGAGCAGGAGCCTGTATCGCCTGGCAGGGACCGTGGCCGGCGCGGGGGCCACGGTGTTGATTGTGCCCACGTTTGTGAATATGCCGATTTTATGCAGCGTGATTCTGACAGGTTGGATCATCTTCTGCCTCTATTTATCCCTGCTTGAACGCACGCCCCGCGCCTATGCTTTTGTACTGGCCGGCTACACCGCAAGCCTGATTGGTTTTCCCGCCGTCTCTGACCCTGGCACGGTGTTTAACATTGCCATCATTCGGGTTCAGGAGATCACCATCGGCATCGTCTGCGCCGCGCTGATTCACCGCTACATTTTGCCTACCCGGATATCAGGGCTGTTCAACAGCAAATTAGCGCAGACGCTGCAGGCCGCGCGTCAGCGGCTTGCCGACACCCTTGCAGGCAAGTCCAACGCGCGGTCAGAACCTCTGCATCTGGCGCTGGCGCTACAGTTCCTGCAGGGCATCAGCCACCATATTCCGTATGATTTTGCCCTTTCGGTTCCGGTCCGTCAGGCCAGGAAAGCGCTCCATGACAGGCTGGCGCGGTTAGTCATTGTGAACGGCGAATTGTGCGATCGGTTACAGGCGATCGCGGAGATGCCCGCCGATATGCAGAGGCTGCTGGATGATGTTCAGGCCTGGCTGACCTGCGACGATACCGGGAAACGCAGAAACTCAGCCGATGCGCTACAACAACGCAGCGCGCAGTTAGCACAGCGGCACGCTGCGCAGGCACTGACGTTTGAGGATGCGCTGCGGGTAAATTTGTTACGCTATCTTGTTGAGTTGATTACCCTCCTGCAACAGTGTGAGCGTCTTTCGGATGCCATCCACCACGCCAGACCCGCCCCCATGCAGGCGGAAGATCATGCGGCGAAAGGGTATGTTTTCCATCGCGATCCCCTGAGTGCAGCCCGAACGGCGCTGGGCGCTTTTGTCATCATTCTGGGCGGCTGTCTGTTATGGATTTACTCCGCCTGGCCCGATGGCGGCACGGCGGTCTCGATTCTTGGGGTTTGCTGCACGCTGTTTGGCGGTTTCGATACGCCGGCCCCGCATATTGTTAAATACATTATCGGCTCCGTCTGGGGCGTATTGATAAGCCTTATCTATAGCTTCGCGCTGCTTCCTCCGCTCAGCGATTTCCCGGTGCTGGTGGCGGTGCTTGCTCCAGTCTATCTGTT
The DNA here is from genome assembly GCF_003323835.1 of Klebsiella sp. X13. Lineage (NCBI taxonomy): Bacteria > Pseudomonadati > Pseudomonadota > Gammaproteobacteria > Enterobacterales > Enterobacteriaceae > Klebsiella > Klebsiella sp. X13. The sequence continues at coordinate 3,058,529 of NZ_CP030874.1, read as the reverse complement.
TGCCGGGTCACTGCAGGCGCGGCCGCCCACGACCTTTATGGCGATGGGGATCACCCTGACGCTGCCTGTGCTGTGCGAGCTGGGCGCACACTACAGCGGCGACTTCGCCGACGCGGTCAACACCGCTATCGCCCTGTTTTTCGCGACCGGCTTTGCGGTTATCGGCATGAGTCTGCTGCAAACCGTGCAGGCGGACGCGGCGATAAACCGTCTGCTAAAACTTTGCCAACGCGATATTCGCCGCAGCGTGAACGGGGTGTTTAAAGGCGATGAAACGCACTGGACCAATCTGATGATCGACCGGGCAGCCCTGTTGCTGCCACGCTTGCCGCGCAGCGGGCAGTCATCCGCACGGGCGCTTGAACGCCTGGTACACTTTCTGCGCATTGGCCTCTGTGTGATGCGCCTGCGCCGTGGCGATACGCCCGCAGGCAGTGATATCAACGAGGTGCTTTATCATCTTACCCGCACAACGGAAACCGAAGCCTTACGCGAGCGCGTTGCCGCAATGGCCGCTCTCTGCTTGCCCGCGACAGATGAACAATCAAGCCAGTTTGTCGACAGGCTGGTTGATCTGCACTGCGCGTTACGGACGCAGAACAAGGAACTCACCCATGATAAATGACATCAATATCGGGGGTGTTTTTATCCCCGGACTACTGCTGACCGCGCTCATCGCTCTGGTCTGTACGCTGTTACTCGTGCCGCTTTTCTCTTTCAGCAGGCTTTACCGGCGTTTACCCTTGCGCCCGTTGCTTGATGTCTCAACCTATATTCTGACCTTTGTCCTGCTTTTGCAGGGCCTGACCACACCGGGGTTATTCGCATGAAACCTTTACTCTCTTTGCTGGGTCGTTACGCGCTGACGTTAATCGCAGTGGCGGTGGCGACTTTCGTGGCGTTTATTTTCTGGAAACAGTATGCGCAGACGCCCTGGACTCGCGATGGACGGGTTAGGGCAGATGTGGTGCAGATTGCGCCGGATGTTTCCGGGCCGGTGAGCAGCGTGGCTGTCCGCGATAATCAGTGGGTTAACCAGGGAGACGTGCTTTATGCTATCGACCCGCGCTGGCTGAAGCTGGCCGTGCTCAGCGCGCAGGCCGACGTTGAAGCAAAACGTCATGAGATGCTGATGCGCCAGGATGCGGCCAGGCGACGTGCGCTAATCAAAGGGGTCATCTCCGGCGAGGACATCCAGCAAACAGGCAGCGCAGCACGCGTTGCGGCGGCCAATTATCAGGGGGCGCTGGCGGCGCTGGAACTGGCGCAGCTTAATTTATCTCATGCTACCGTGCGCGCTCCGGTTGCCGGCTACGTCACGCATCTTCGGCTTCGCCCGGGCGACTACGCCACCGTGGGAGAGACAAAGGTCGCCGTTGTCGATGCCCGCAGTTTCTGGGTGGTGGGCTATTTTGAAGAGACCAAACTGCGTCATATTCGAATCGGGAACGCCGCACAAATATCGCTGATGGGGTTCGACCCGCACATCACGGGGCATGTGGAGAGTATTGGCCGGGGGATCGATGATAGTAATGACCAGACGGGCGGGCTTGGGCTGCCGGATGTCAATCCCACCTTCAGCTGGGTGCGACTGGCGCAGCGAGTACCTGTACGTATCCAGTTAGATAAGATACCGGAGGGAATTGAACTCGTGGCAGGATTATCCGCCAGCGTTTCCATTATGCCTTAACAGTTTGTCTCCATCCTGACGGCGGACATTCCGCAAGACCGGTTTACGCGACTCAGGCAGCGATAAATATAGCGTGAGCGACTCACTCTGATACGGCAGATTGCCTGGATACCTGCTTTGTACCAGATGCGGACGTTCTCCATCCCTGGGACAATTTCAGGGAGTATCTGGAGTCATAGGTTAAAATAGTTCGGTTGTATGCCTCAGTCCGCTCGGTGGTAATAAGGATTTTAAAGGAATCGCTATGGATACAGATAAGTTGAGTTTTTGGTTAAATCGTTGGTCACTTATTCCGGATGGGGAGATATTTATCACTCATACATCAACGTTGCTCCCGGTAAAAACAGCAACGCATGGTATTAAAGCTATGTTGAAAGTGACCGATGATGCGGATGAGCAAACCGGAAACGCACTGATGGCATGGTGGGAAGGTAACGGCGCAGCCCAGGTTATGGCTTATGAAAAAGAGGCTATTCTGCTCGCTCGCGCTACAGGAATTGCATCATTGTCAACGATGTCCAAAAATGGTCAAGACAAGGAAGCCTGTCGCATTTTGTGTGCAACTGCGAACAGGCTTCACAGCAAGTCAGATAAACCCTGGCCACAACTTACACCGCTACATCGCTGGTTTTCTTCGCTAGAACCCGCAGCCCTTGAGCATGGAGGTATTCTGGCACATTGCGCCGAGATCGCTCAGCAACTGCTCTCCTCTGCGCAAGATGTCGTGGTATTACATGGTGACTTGCATCACGATAACGTGCTGGATTTCGCATCATATGGTTGGCTGGCCATCGATCCCAAAGGGCTACTCGGCGAACGAGGATTCGACTTTGCTAATATTTTCACCAATCCGGATCTTGGTCATCCTGAGCATTATGTTGCAAGAGTACCGAGTATTTTTAAACAGCGACTTGCGATCGTTACTGAGATAGCGGGAATAAACAGAGAGCGACTTCTGCAGTGGATAATTGCATGGTGCGGGCTCTCAGCGATATGGTCGCTCGAATGCAATGATCGTATATCAGTCCAGGTTGAAATTGCTGAGTTGGCTATTGCTGAACTGGGCGGATGAGATGCAGGCAGCGCCGGGCATCGGAGTCATCATCCCACGTCTCATTTGCTGTGCAATTACCATCTGCAAGTCAGCTCCTCGCTCAAAGCTGACCGCCACGTTCAACACCTTTCCGCCAAAAGTCGTCCATTTTTCATTCTGATGTTTGTATTGAGCCTTCATGAATAAAGGCCCAATACAACTTCTTTCTACTGCAGATCTTTTTCCTTCAGGAACTGACTCACCAAATCAGCAATCTGCACATTATTTAAATCAGAGAACGGGAAGTGGGTATTACCTTTGATACCTATCTCAGGCAGATGCGTCACCGTGACATCCCCGCCATGCTTGTTCACCGCGTCACGCCACTCGCGAGCCATCGCCAGACGAACGCGCCAGCTGTCCTGTGCCGGCATGGCGACGGGTTTATCCGGGATGTTATCGCCGTAAATAATCAGAATCGGGATTTTAGTCAGCGCCATAAACTGTTTCAGCGGCACAGGCTCACCCTTCAGCGTGTCGAATGCGCTTGGCATCGGGGCAGGGAGTTCTTGCTCCGGGAAGACAAAGCTGCTGCCAGGCTCGAAGGCAACAATGGCTTTGACCTTGTCGTTTTTCATCGCCGTGTACCAGCCCGGTCCGCCACCCTGAGAGTGGGTGAAGAGGATCGCCGGGCCGGATTTATCCACGACAGCGGACATCGCATCGGAGATAACGTTGATATCAAACGGCCCGGTATTGGGGGTCATCTGACGGAAATACTGATTCAGGGCTTCTTTATCGTGTGAGAACTGGACGCCTTTAAAATACTCCGGCCACACGCCGACGCGGAACTGATTAAACCACATCTGCTCATCCGGTTTTGGCCTTACCGTACCTTCTACAGTCGTGCGCCCGGCGCTGCCCCGACGCGGTTGATCGACAAGCCAGGTTGAGAATCCGCGGCGCAGGAAGATGTTCTGGAACCCTTCACGACCATCCGGGGTGCTTTCCCAGGTACGGGAAAACTGACCTGCACCGTGCAGCATGACAATAGAGTATTTATGCGGATTCACCGGGATTTGGTAGAACACGGACGCATGATCGCCATGATAAGTTTGACCAGCAGAATCCAGCGGTTTTTTCGCGTCGAAGGTTCCCGGGGCAGTGACGAGGGTGCCACCGGCAGAAAAGCTTCCTTGTTCCTGAATGACCAATGGATCGGCATATACCGACTGAGCCACCAGGCCACCCGCCATGACGCAGATGGCCAGCGTTTTTAAAATCGTCTTCAAGATTACATCCTCTGTTATGTTTACCGTTCAATCATATCTGAGTTGTCTGCGTTAATTATTTAGCAGCCTTGATTGCCCTTATTTGGCAGCTTCATGAATGCGGACGATTAGCCGCGGATGGTTTCTAACCAGCGGTTGACCGTTTCTGTGGTTCTGCGCTCCTGGTCGCATTCAATGACCAGCGGTTTTTCCCGGCGCGCGGTGGGCGCCAGACTGGCAAGGATGTCGTCGCTGTCTCCTTTACCGTAGCCGCCGTGAGTAATGAAGGGGATGAGTAATTTCCCCGCAAGGTTATGGCTGCTGAGAAACGTTTGCACGACGGGGGGGACGCTGGTCCCCCAGATGGGAAAGCCTACGTACACAGTCTCATAGCGTGAGATATCTGCGACGCTATTTTTTAAGGCGGGTTTGACTCCCCGCTCACGCTCATGTTTTGCTTGTTCAACGGTCTGGAAATAGTCTTCCGGATATGGCGTTGCCGGTTCGATTGCCAACAGATCGGTGTTCAGGCTGCGATGAATGACGCCGGCAATCACCCGTGTGTTACCGCTGCGGGAAAAGTACGCCACCAGAATTCGACTTTTACCCTGTACATTTGCATTTCCGGTGGCTGCTGATGACCGCGAGACGTTCACCAGCGTCAGCCCGGCAAGCGCGGTAAGCAACATTCTGCGGGTGGGATCATGCTCCATAATCAACTCCTAATGGTTGGCGAGCGCCTGTTGCAGCGCCTTTTCAGCTCGCATAGCCGCATCATTTTCGCCATATTCGCGCAGGACCTGCGCCAGCTGGCGCAGCTGCGCTGCCGTCAGGCCGACCCGCATGCTGGCTCGCGTATGCGATAACAGCTGGGCTTCGACGCCCGGAGTGGCCGCTAATGCGCCAACCGTTGCCAGCTCGCGGCTCTGCCAGTCGAGGTTATCGCGGGCGAAAATATCGCCGAACAGATGCGTTTGCAGAAATTGATTAATGACCGGCGCAAAATCAAACAGCGGCCCCTGGACGGGAGCGCCTGAGATTTTGGTCTGGTTTGCGGTACCGACCCGGCGAAGTTCATCCCCGACTGGGATGGTGGCGACCGATTCTTTGCCCTCAACGTCTTCAATACCACGTTGTTTGCGTGCGTCGACGACCTTCATCAGTTCACTGAGCGCATTCAGGCTACGGGGGAAGCCCGTATAGGCATAAAGCTGGACGAGAATCTCTTTGGCTTCGTTTACCGTGAGCCCAGCGTCAAGTCCCTGATTCAGGGCCGTATTCAGCTTCTCCATCTGACTGCTGGCCATCGATGCCGCGATCAACGGGATGGCCTGCTGGCGAGCTGACAGCGTATCTGAAACGGTTTGTTGCTGGTTCATTTCTGAGGCTCCTGTATTGACGGGGGCAGCATTTGCGGTGAGAGCAAAACCAAAGGTCAGCAGTAGCGCTGCCGTTAATGCCTTAATGGGCGTGGTATTGTTCATCTGTCACTTTCTCCATCCAGTTAACGCTTTTGCCATCCACAATCCCGGTTATCGCCAGATGCGTCATTGCACTGCCGGGGGCAGCTCCGTGCCAGTGTTTGACGCCCGCCGGACAAGAGACAACATCGCCAGTGCGGATGACCTGCACCGGCTGGCCTTCTTGCTGGGTGAGCCCGACGCCAGAGGTCACGATCAGCCGCTGACCTGCCGGATGCGTATGCCAGGCGGAGCGGGCACCTGGTTCAAAGGTGACATAAGCCGCGGAAACCCGGATGTCGTTATCCGCCTTGAACAGGGGATCGACCCGAACGCGACCGGTAAAGTTCTCCGCTGGCCCATACACCGCGATCTGGCTCCCGGCGGGGGCGATATGGACAGCGGAATGTTGTGCCGCTGCCGAGGATGAAAAAGTGAAGAGGGGCAGTAACAGCCCGAGGTAACGTAAATGTCCGATCATGCAAAGCGTCCTTATCTACGATGAGGGGGATGGTCTGCAATGATTGTAATAAGGGTGGCATGTCGTCAGGCTGACGCCCCCCTGACAATGATGTCAGTTAAGCTCTATTAGGGTGACACCGCTTTATACTTCCTGAAAATAAAGCACCAAAGCAAAAACCGTGTCATTAATGCAAATAAAACAATAATGGCCAGGTAGCGCAAATAAAACAGAAGGGTAGATTCGTCGTAGTCGAAAAAGGAGAAATCCACCTTCATCAGCAAATAGTCGAGATAGTTCTGATTCAGAAGCCAGTACAACCCCAGTAACGCAATAATCGAAAAAATCCCCGGCATAATGACATTGGCAAAGCGTGAGTCGTCGGAGATGTTCAGGATCCGGCAGAAAAACGTTGCCAGCATTTTCCAGTGCAGCCCAATATGCAGTGCCAGAATGAGCATTCCCCAGTGGACCGACGTCATGTGTATTTTTCTGACCCAGCTTGCCGGGTTGTGGAACGGCAGGTCCAGAAGGATATGTCGGGACAGCATCATGCCAGAGACAATCGCGGTCAGAATAACAACGAATGTCACCACATTAATGGCTCTGTTAACTATCCGCATCGATAACGGAATTTTCATCGACAATAACCACAAGCGCCGCCTGTTAAGATATAAATGCAAAATGATGAGCAGCGTAAAAATAATACCCGCCCATTCATGAATGATTTCACCCTGAAGGTGAAACCCCATCAGCACCAGCAGAAGTAACGTCATGAGCGTATCCTGCATGACCTGGAAAATATAAATTTTCTTCATGTCGATGGCTTAACGCGGTGGCTGGACTTGTTTGACCCATTGCTCAACTTGCGTGGGTACGTCAGGATCTGCAATATCGTTGCGTGAGATCGAGAGCGCGCGAGTGACTAATTTGGCCTGGGGCTGCATGCGGGCAATTTCTCGCAGGGAGTCGGCTAACCGGCTGCCTCCATGGGTGGTAAAGGGAATGACCGTTTTACCGGCAAAATCATTTTGCTCAAAAAGGCTATATATCACCATGGGCATGGTGTACCACCAGATGGGGTAGCCGACGTAAATGGTGTCGTACTCGCTGAGTGCGGGGAGCGGCGCTTTTAGCGCGGGCCTGGCTTTAGTTTGCTGCTCCTTTTCGGCAACGCGTAACAGCGCGTCATGCTGGCGAGGGTAGGCGGTGGTTGTTTCAATGCGAAACAAATCGCCGTGAGTCTGTTTCTGCACCAGCTGCGCAATAAACTGCGTGCTGCCGGTCTCTGGGGCATTTTTTTGTAATACGCTGGCCCCGGAAAAACCATCCACGGCATCAGGTTTCATCTCCTCGGGTTGTGAAAAGTAGATAATCAGCGTGCGGGACTGAGCAGATGAATTCTCTGATGCGGACGCGGGCTGTCCCAGAAGCCCCGTGAAAATTATCGCCAGAAACCCGCTAAATACCTTGTTTATTCTCACTGTTTCATTCCTTCCATCAGCAGTGGTTAGTCTTAGCGGTGATTCTGGCGCAGGCAACCTGACATCAGACTGACGGCCCTCTGACAATTTCGTCAGAGGGCTTAGCGTGCGGACGTCCCGATGTTGTCTCTGAAATCAGTCTCTCTGTTCGGATAGCGTCGGGTTGTTTAGCAAACGTCAGTCCAAATGTATTGATGCCACCTTCACTACGGGCAAAGACATCTCCCCGGTGCATAATGGCGACGGCACGCACGATCGACAGCCCCAGCCCATGATGGGTATCACTCCTGGCTCGGGAGGTGTCGACACGATAAAACCGTTCAAAAAGCCGATGTAAGTGCTCCGGTGCTATCGGATCGCCTGGGTTTGAAACTTCAACACAGGCTTGATTATCCTTTTCGCTGAGTCGCACGGTGACCGCACTGTTCGATGGCGAATGCCGGGCGCTGTTTTCCAGTAAATTGGCCAGTGAGCGGTGGAACAGCCGCCGGTCGATGTGCGCGCTGACATCACCCTCAACATCCAGAGAAAGCTGTTTTTCAGCAAAGGAGGGCTCAACATACTCCGCGGTTTTCAGGGTTTCTTCTCGCAGGGAGACCCGGGTAAGCTGGGAAGCATGTTCACCTGCGTGAGCGTGGGACAGGAACAGCATGTCGTTCACAATTGACGTCATACGCTCCAGCTCCTCGAGATTTGAACCCAGCAACTCTTCCAGTTCATCAGGCGAGCGTCGGCGCGAGAGACCCAGCTGCGTCTGACCAATCAGGTTGGTCAGCGGTGTGCGGAGCTCATGGGCAACATCGGCGTTAAAGCTTTCAAGCTGTCGCCAGGCGACCTCCTGACGCGCTAATACGCCGTTAAACGATGAGGCTAACTGCTGTAGTTCTTCGGGCAATGCGCGGGTATCCAGGCGTTGGCCATGGTCCACCGGGGCGAGATGTTGTGCCTGTTTACTGAGCATTCCCACCGGACGCAGACCAATCCTTGAAACGACGTATCCCAGCAGGGCGACGATCGCTACGCCCAGCGCGGCAATAATCAGCAGCGTACGCGTGAAGGCATTCAGTGTGCCCATATACGGCGTGGAGTCGATGGCAACCACGTAGCGCAGCTCAGGCCTTTCACCGTTGGCGGGGATGGTTTTCACTAACAGGAACAGTGAACATGCCCCTTCCGCTGCGCCGGGCACTTGATTAAACCCCTCCCGTAAAGCAGACCACTGGACTCCCAGCGGCGGCGTTCCCCCTATACTAAAGCGCGGATCGTCGCTCACTATCCAGTAGCGAACGCGCTCACCTTCAGAATTGGTTAACAGGGTAAATTTACTGGTAAGCGTCGACCAGCCGTCAGCCGAGGTCCGCGCGGTGATCCATGGACTCATCAATGATTCCCGGAATAACAGCTCGTTGTGCATCTGCTTTTGCAGAGAGTCATGCAGAGAGCTTCTTAGCAGGATACCGATAACGGACACGATCAGCAGCGCGGATAGGGCGAACATCAGCGCCAGGTGGACTGAGATGGAGCGCTTAAGCATGCTTATCCCCTTCATTTATTCAGCGCGGACTTCAAGGACGTACCCCATACCACGAACGGTATGAAGTAGCTTGATGTCGAACGGGGCATCCACTTTGGCGCGCAGACGTTTAATGGCGACTTCAACCACGTTGGCATCGCTGTCAAAATTCATGTCCCATACCTGCTCAGCAATCATCATCTTGGACAGAATTTCTCCCTGATGGCGGGAGAGAAGGCTCAGCAGGGAAAACTCTTTTGCGGTCAGTTCCAGTCGCGTTCCGGCGCGAAATACCCGGCGAGCCAGTAAGTCGAGATGCAGATCGTGAATGTGCAGCTGGGTGATGTCTGCACCGTCCACAGAGCGGCGCCGCACCAGGGCCTGAATACGCGCCACCAGCTCAATAAGTGAAAAGGGCTTGGGGAGATAATCATCAGCGCCAAGGCGAAGTCCTTTGACCCGTTCGTCGACCGATCCCCGTGCAGAGAGCATCAGCACCGGCGTCTGTTTGACGGCTCGTACCCCCTCGAGTACCCGGTAGCCATCCATCCCCGGCAGCATCACATCCAGGATGATGGCGTCGTAGTCAAACTCCAGCGCGTAATGAAGGCCCTCAGCGCCATCGGCAGAGATATCGACCGTAAATCCGGACTCACCCAGCGCACGGCTGAGATAGGTCGACGTTTTTTCTTCATCTTCGACTAACAACAGGCGCATAACGGAACTTCCTCTAAGCTTTTCAACGGTGCTTCAAAATCTGAATAGATCTGTCCGGCATCCGGCAGACGTTGACCCTGGATAGTCAGGGTTGCCAGTGAGCGGGTAAGCGCGGTCAGCGATACGCCGGCCGCCGCTCTATTTTGTCGCATAGGGTCTTTATTTGTTGCCGATACATGGGGAATCAGCAAGGTGGCGGCAATGCTCGCCCTGGCGACTAATCGCTTACGTCGCTCTGGTCGTGTTGAGGCGTTTTGGCGTTTCATCGATCGCTCCTTTGCTCGGAAAATTGAACATGAATCTCATCTAACCGAGACCATTCTGCGCCTTGATAGCCAACATAAAGCTGACGCTTACCTGACAGCGCTGTCAGGAACAGGTTCTCATCCCGGTCCGCTTCCTGACAAAAATGTTATTCCTCGGTCACGCTGCTGACAGCCCTTTCTCCCTAACCTGAGGCTGCAAATTGAATTCCGCGAGCCTGGATAACCAGGCTGATACTCATCGGGAGAGACCATGAAATTGATGCTTATAAGCGCCATGCTGCTGACGGCTGTCGCCGGAGTGACCTCAGTCAAGGCGGCTGATTACAAGAAAAATCCGTTCACCCTCGTTTATGACGGTGCCATTACTGAAAATATCAAAGGTAAGGTCAACATTCATCCGGTGAAATACGATCTGCACGGCATCCAGATTGCTGCGAATGTCTATACGCCAGCTCACTACGATCCCGCCCAAAAATACCCTGCGGTGGTGGTCGCACACCCTAATGGCGGCGTAAAAGAGCAGGTCGCGGGTTTGTATGCCCAACGTCTCGCTGAGCAGGGGTACATCACGATTACCGCCGACGCGGCTTATCAGGGCGCTAGCGGCGGGATGCCTCGTAGCGTGGATAAACCGGCAAATCGTATTGAGGATATCCACGGTATGGCGGATTACATCAGCCAATATCCTGGGGTCGATACCGCCCGCCTGGGTCTGCTGGGTATTTGCGGAGGTGGCGGGTATTCACTGGCTGCCGCCGAGACGGATAAACGATTCAAATCGATTGCAACCATCAGCATGTTTAATTCAGGGCTTGTACGCCGCAATGGTTTTCAGAATTCACAGCTGGATACTATCCAGCAGCGGCTTCAGCAGGCTTCTGACGCCCGTGCTCAGGAAGCTGCCGGAGGCGAAGTGCTTTACTCCGGCGATGCAAATCTGACGGATGAACAGATCGCTAAATTACCTTTTGCCCTCTATCGACAGGGCTACGAGTACTACTGGAAAACCCATGCCCACCCGAACTCAACGTTTAAATACACCACCAGCAGCCTGTTGGATTTGATGAGCTTTGACGTGACGGACCATATCAATCTCATCAATAAACCGCTGCTGATGATTGCCGGTTCAAAAGCGGATACGCTCTATATGACTGAAGATGCGTTCGCGAAAGCGACCGGTACGCAGGATAAAGAACTGTTCCTGATCAATGGCGCTACTCATATCGAAACATATTGGGTTCCTAAATACGTTGACCAGGCCATGCAAAAGTTAGACGTCTTCTTCAATAAGCATATTTAGTTCGCCTCCGATGCCCCCGGCCGCACAGGCTGGGGTATATCCTCTGCTTGTGGCCAAATTCAGTGTGTTACTACAGGAGATCGAGTTTTGGCGCTGGCGTTTTGCCTTCTGCGGGATACTTACAACAGTATTACTTTACGTTATCTTCACACTTTCATCATAGTGTTTAGGGTTTTTTATTGTTAACTACATTTATTACCTTATTTATAGATGGATTTTTTCGTAACAATATACAAAGTGAAGGACTCACAGAATAAAACGATTTTCTAAGCCATCGTTGGTATTTTTCATGGTTACTTTTATTGATACCCATAGAGGTGAAAACGGGCGTCGCTAGCACAAACAAGGGATCGGGGCCAGGGGACTCGCGGTAGTATCAATCGCTACACTCGTGACCCAGCCGAAATTCAACTTATAAGGTTCATGTTGTGTATGTGTAGATTAACGCGTGTTCACTATGCCTGGTATGTTGCTTTTGCCTGTTTGGCTATATCGTCTATCCGTGCCGGAATCGGTTTCCAGACCATGGGTTTCATTATAAATCCGGCCCGGGAAGAGCTTGGATGGTCCAATACTCAAATTACAGGGGTCATCGCATTCAGAGAGCTGATCGCAGGCGCTATCGCCCCTCTTGTCGGCTGGTTGGTTGATCGACGGGGGCCCGGAATTATTATAGTGGTTGGCGCTATTCTTGTTGGCTTCTCCCTCAGTGTGGTCTCTTTCACACAAACTTTCTGGCAGTTCGCGCTTATTTTTGGCGTAATCGGCGGTATCGGAGTTGCGGGCCTGTCTAACGCATTAGTGTTTCCTCTGATTGCCAAATGGTTTACGACGCAGCGCGGGCGTGCGACCGGTCTGGTATCATCTGGCGCCAACCTCGGCGGCATATTGCTGTCACCCGTTATCATTTGGCTGTTGTCTATTTCCGACTGGCGCTCTACCTGGTTCTTGCTTGGTTTTCTGCCCATTCTCTTTCTGGTGCCACTGGCTATCTTTGTTCTACGTCGCGAGCCAGCGGATATGAACCTTCTGCCGCTCGGCGAAGAGCAGGGTAGCGCATTTGCTCAAGAAAAAAGCGGGGGGGAGCGTCCTGATCTTACATTGACAGAAGCCATTCGCTCGCCTGGTTTCTGGTGTCTTATCGTCGGCTGGAATCTCAGCGATTTTGTCTTGAAAGGCGTCTTGTTACATAAGGTTCCGGCGGCAGAATCGCTTGGCTTTACAACCGCCGAGGCAGGTAGTGTGATCTTGACCTATGGCGCTTTTGCGATCCTGGGTAAATTATTAACGGGTTTCATTGTAGAGCAAGTTTCAGCGAAATGGGTTGTTCTCAGCCTCTCTGTATTTCAGGCAATAGGTCTCATCCTCTTCATCACCGCGGGGAATATTTGGCAACTGCAGTTAGGCTATGGTGTCTTGAGCGGTTTATCTGCAGGAGGGCTGATCATGATGATGCCGTTTCTTCTCGCTTCGTTATTCGGGCGCAAGAATCAAGGCGTTATTATGGGGGTCGTTACGCCCTTAGTCATGATCTCAGGTATCGGTGGACCGTTATTGGCAGCGCTGCTGTTCGATATCACGGGTAGCTATATATTTGCCTTCGAGATTTACGCGGCGATTGCCGTTTTCGGTGGTCTGGCTCTTCTGGGTGCCTGTATTACCCCCACGAATAACACCAAATCCTTAAATCTATACAGGAGGTAATATCATGTCGACGATCGCTATTCTCTATCCGGGCCAAATGGGCAGGGCTTTTGCTGCATTGCTGCGGGCGGCTGGCCATGAAACGATCAGTCCGATGGGTTGCCGTAGCGAGAAAACCCAAAAATCGGCACGGGAGATCGGGATAGGCATGCGCGACAGCATGGCCGATGCTGTTGTTGAAAGTGACCTGATTTTGTCGCTGGTCCCCCCATCGGCTGTCGTCGAGGTGGCACATCAAGCAATTCGTGCCTGCCGAGAAAAGAATGCTATGCCCGTATTTATCGATCTGAATGCAAAGACCCCTGCGGATGCAGAGTACTTGAGCAGGGTTTTCGACCAGGCTTCATTGCCTTTTTGCAATGCTTGTATTATCGGGCGCGCCTCACATTTGGGCGAAGAAGGACGAATTTATGTCAGTGGTCCAGACACAATGCCGATAGAAAAATTATTTAAAGGTATATTGCCGGTGATTCGACTTGGCGATGAAATCGTCCAGGCATCAATTTTCAAAATGGTTTTTGCAGGTTTCAACAAGGCTGTTACTGCTGCCTTGTTTGAAACGGCTAATACTGCCAATGCTTTTGATGTTACCGATCCTCTGTTCGAGCTGCTTGAGTATCATCTGGGAAGCACATTGTCTGATTTACGAAAGCTGGTTCCAACCTATCCGCACCATATCACGCGTAGGGCAGAAGAGATGGAGGCGTTGGCGCAGATGTTGAGTGACAGCCGGTTACCGAACAAGATTGCATTGGCTGCCGGGGTAACATTCCGTAGTCTTGGCTCCAGCGATTGCTGGTCTGGGGCTGAAACCTCACCTCAATTCATGGAGTTGTTATTGAATACTAACTATCGGGTCACATCTGGCAAGATAGTGTAATTGCTAAGCCCACTTTTTGTGGTTTCGACTCGTTTGGGCGCGTGAGCCATATTTGTATCGTTTTATCCGTCACAGCATGACAGATCACACACCGTATTCTGATCACATCATTGGCGCTGTAAGCATCCCGGCTTTAGTTCCACGCATCTTTTGAGCTTGACCCCGGCGTCAGAAACGGAGGCGCGATAAGTTACGGAACAGCCCGTTTCACTCGATGAATAACATTTACCTTTAAAGTATGATTTTTCTGTTGCATCGACTTAATAGTTAATTCAGGATGGTTTTTGTCGTCGACGGCTACTGTGAATATAAAATGGTGGAAATATTGACGCTAAGGAATTGTATATGCAAGAAATTAATCTGCACGCAATAGGTATAATTACTTTAATGGATGATAAAGTAAATGTTATCCTGTATCCTCCTTACCGGGATGGATTAAAAGGAATAGAAGGGCATAGTCATGTCAATCTATTATGGTGGTGTGATGGTTGCGATGATAAATCGTCTCGCCAGACTATTATTACATCAACGCCTTATACTGAAGATGAAATGGGCGTATTTGCCACTCGCTCGCCGCAAAGACCGAATCCCATAGCGATTACAACAACAGAGGTATTGCATGTTGATTTAAACGCCGGATTGCTCATTGTATCCTGGATTGATGCGGAAAATGGTAGTCCAGTTATCGATATTAAACCTTACATTCCCAGTTTAGATCGTGTGGAAAATCCAATAACCCCTGAGTATTTATCTAACTGGCCCAGTTCTTTAGAAAAGTCTGCTGATTTTGACTGGTCTTCAGTTTTTAATTATTGATAAAGCCACAAAATTAGATTTTACTTGCAAGTCTCTTCCATGAGCGATCCTGAAAGTTTTACCCGGAATATTTTGTATCAGTAAACAGCCTATATTGGGTAAGTCAGGGTTAGCTGACAAGATGGCTCATGTAGGTATAGTGAATGAACGAGGGCTTATCCCTGCCTCTATGGGGTGGGGATCTGCTGCTGCAAAATACTGGCATAGAGGGGGCGATCAATATTGGATCCGCTCAGTATTACGGCCACTTTTTTGTTTTTCTGTAATCGGCGTTCTTTTATTAATCCCGCGAGGCCAGCGGCTCCTGCTCCTTCAGCCATATTATGCGTATCTTCATGATAGATGCGAATGGCATGGCAAACTTCATCATCGGTGACCCTGATAATGCGCTCTGCACCGCGCTGAATCATGGCAAATGATTCAGCCAGAGGTATACGACAGGCAAGGCCATCGGCCATGGTATCGGCGCTTAGCGTCGTGATAATTTTCCCTTGTTCAAAGCTTTGTGCGAATGCGTCAGCCTGGTCAGAGACAATACCTACTATTTTTGTCTTTAGACCAAGCAAATCCCGGGTTTGTATTAAACCACAGATGCCTGAACCCATTCCGACAGGTACATAAACGGTATCCAACTCAGCCACGGCATTAAAGAGTTCCAGCGCGTAGGTTGCAACGCCAAGGATAAGGTCTTTATGAAATGCGGGAACAAAGTAAAGCCCCCTTTGTTGCGCTATCTCAGCGGCTTTAGCGCGCGCTTCATCAAAATCAACACCGTATTCGATGATTTGTCCGCCCAGCGCCTGCATGGCGGCATTTTTTTCACGGGAATTACCCTTTGGTACAACCAGGTAGCAGGGCAATCCCGCTTTTGTCGCCGCCAGAGCCAGGCTTTGTCCGTGGTTCCCTCGTGTTGCGGTAATGATACCGTTAATATTAGGTTCCCGTTTTAATAAACAGTTAATAAAAATGATCCCGCCTCTTATTTTAAAAGCGCCGGTTGGTGTATGATTTTCATGTTTAACCCATACTTCGCAATTTAAACGTTTACTCAATAAAGGCCATGTATATTGTGGCGTAGCTGGCATAACATGGTATACCGCGCTGGCTGAGGCGCGTAGTTCATCTATATTAAACATAGTTGACACTCTCTGGTTGTAAGTCTTGCTCCAGAGCGTAGCAACCGATATTGTATGGGTAAATAATTATATTGTATGGCAGGCAATAATGTGGGTCCCAACATTAAAAGAGACAAATCAACCTAAATATATTCTCCTGGTGGAAGCTATTGCCGAGGCGATTGAAAAAGGTGAACTCAAAGTGGGGGAGCGTTTACCGCCGCAGAGACAGTTGGCCTGGAAGTTAAACCTGAATCCGAGTACGACCATGCAGGCCTATAGGGAAGCCGCCCGGCGACATCTGGTTAGCGGTGAAGTGGGACGCGGGACTTATGTGCTTCCAGGGAGCAAGGAGGCATCACTTTTTTTGATAAAGAACCCACTACCGTTAAAAGAGCGTATCGATCTTTCAACAAACCTTCCTGCTATCGATCAAGATAATCGCGACCTGGCTTCAACGCTCATGGAGCTCACGATGTCAGCTGAGTGGGGCGATGTGCAAAGCTATTTAACGCCGGATGCCATTCAATCAGGAAAAATTCGGGCTACTGAATGGCTTAAATTACGTAAGGTAAGTTATTTACCTGAAAACATAAAATTATGTGCCGGAGCGCAGCAAGGTCTGATGACGGTTTTGCTTTCTCTTTGTCAGAGGGGAGAGTCGATTCTGGTAGAAGAGCTCACTGCACCCGGGATCAAGGCTGCATCGCGGCAACTACATTTACCGTTGCACGGAATTATGTCAGATGAACAGGGCATAATTCCGGATGAGTTTGATCGAATGATTCGTACCACAGGTGCAAGAGTGGTTATTTTAACCCCTTCTCTGCAGAATCCTACGGGCACGGTTATGGGACATCGGCGGCGTGGTGAGGTTGCTGATATTATCAATAAATATCAACTCATAATGATTGAAGACGATGTCTATGGCGGATTGATTAAACAGCCACCGCTGAGTGTTTTATTACCGGAGCGAACCATTCTTATCAGCAGTTTTTCGAAAACGGTGGCTGCGGGCTTGCGACTGGGATATATCGCAGCGCCAGTCCCCCTGTTAAGCAAGATAGATCCGGATGCTCAGCTAACGCATTGGGCGGTATCTTCGCTAAATCTGATGATAGCGAATCGGTGGATTGAGGATGGCACGGCTGAAAAAAGATTAAACTGGCAACGCAGAGAAGTTGCACAACGCTGGCACCTGGCGCGTAAGCTTGTAGGACAATATATGCTGAATGCGACCTGCCCAAGCCCACATGTTTGGCTTACAGCCCCTTTCGAAACACCTGAACTGGTCCAACTCTGTTCTCAGGCGGGAATTAATGTTGTATCGGCCGATGTTTTTGCGGTACGACAGGCCCCGTTGAATGCAATTCGAATCAGTTTAACAGCCGCTAAAAATCAGGTTCAATTAAAAAGCGCTTTGGAAACTATTGCCACTTTATTGGCGGTTTAACCGAATCAAAAAATGTAAGCTGTAGAGGTGCTGCAATGAAAAAGTCCTGAATTCAAACGTGAATCCGCTCAGTTGCCTGTCGATCAAAATTACACCGTTCCTGACCCAGCTAAGGCTATGGATGTTGGTCTTTCCACGATATCGTTGGGTATTACAGCGCGCTCAGGCTGCATGAATATAACGGTGGGCTATCATCTAACGAATCAGAAAACGATACTGGAAGAACGCTAAAGTGGTGGCCAGTTTTAGTTGACCACTACACATATTTTGCGTGAAGCGCCATGCGCGCCGTCCAACGGTAATACTCAACCCAGGTCGCTGCATATCCTCTCGGAGCATACCCGGCGATATTTTCCCGCGTGCCGATATTTACGGCTCAAGAGTAATAGGCAGTAATCAGGCAGGATCGGGCTCACCGGGTTGCCCATCTGGCCGCTACAGTTCAGCAAGGTTAATGCACAACTGGAGCAGCTATGAAAACGATGGGTTATGCCGCACTTAATGCCACCACTCCGCTGGTTCCCTTCAGCTTTGAACGACGCGCTTTGCGTCGTAACGATGTGGCGATTGAGATCCTGTGGTCCGGGGTGTGCCACAGCGATCTGCATCAAACCCGGGATGACTGGAAAGAGTGGGGGGCGACCGTTTATCCCTGCGTTCCCGGGCACGAAATTATTGGCCGGGTAAGTGAGGTTGGCAGTGAAGTTAGCCGCTATCAGGTTGGGCAGATGGTGGCCGTCGGGACGATAGTCGACAGCTGCCAGGAGTGCGATCAGTGCCGCCGCCATGAAGAGCAGATGTGTCGCGAATTTCCGACGGTGACCTACAATGGCCGCGATCGCATTTCGGGCGAGATCACCTATGGCGGCTATGCGAAGCATATCGTGGTACGTGAAGAGTTTGTCTTAAATCTGCCGGAAGAGCTCGATCCTTCCCGCGCCGCGCCGCTCCTGTGTGCCGGTATTACCGTTTACTCCCCGCTGCGAACCTGGAATGTGGGACCGGGCTCACGCGTAGGGGTGATTGGCATCGGTGGCCTGGGGCATCTTGCCGTACGTCTGGCAGAGGCGCTGGGCGCTACGGTCACCGTGATTACCCGGAGCGCGGCAAAAGCTCAGGAGGCGCATGAGCTGGGGGCGAAACATGTTTTACTGTCGACCTCAGCAGAGGATATGCAGCGGGCAGGCTCCTCGTTTGACGTGATCATTGATACGATTCCCACCCGGCACGATCTCTCTGCGTACGTGCAGTTGCTGGATATTGAAGGGGCGCTGGTGATTGTCGGCAATCTGGGCGATATGGACGGTTTCAGCACCTTACCGCTCATCCTGGGCCGCCGCCGCATTACCGGCTCACCTTCCGGCGGCATTGCGCAAACCCAGGAAATGCTGAATTTCTGCGCGCAGAAAGGGGTTTACCCGGAGTGCGAGATCATCCCGATCCAGCAGATTAACCAGGCGTTTGAACGCATGGAACGGGGAGAGGTGAAGTACCGTTTCGTGATTGATATGGCCTCGCTGTTGGCCTGATGAGGACGGCTGACATCGGTGAACCGCTGTCAGCCTTTGCTGAGCTTTAGTAGGGGCGCCCGGTCCCGGCCGCCAGCGACAGGGCTTTATCGCCGATCGGCGTGATACCAAACTGACGCTTGTACTCACGGTGGAACTGGCTGACGCTTTCATACCCCACGCTTATCGCTGCCGTCGAGGCATCCGCATCTTGCGACAATAACAACCGTCTGGCTTCAAGAAGCCGTAGCTGCTTCTGGTACTGCAGCGGACTCATGTTCGTCATGCGGCGAAAATGGTGGTGCAGCGTGGAGACGCCCATACCGGCAATCCGCGCCAGCGCTTCGACTTTTAACGGCTGCGCATAGTTATCGCGTAGCCAGTCCAGGGCCACGGATATCCGTTGCCCGCTGGAGCCGGTCAACACGGTTTCCCTCAGGGTCCTGCCCGCCGGGCTGGTGAGAATACGATACAGTATTTCGCGCTGAATGAGGTTACCCATGTAGCCTTTATCCTGCGGATGTTCGTTGGCGTTCAGATAGCGTAGCAGCGCATCAAGCAGCGGGCCGTCGGCCGGCCCCAGGGACATTCCCTCATCGCTGTATTCCGCCTCATTTCCGTACTGTTTCATGTCGATCATCACTTCCCGGGCGAGAGATAAGTCCAGCTGCAGCAGCAGCGAGATAAACGGTTGTTCAGCGCTGGCTTGCATCACTTCGGCGACGGTCGGCAAATTGACGGCGGTCAGAAGAAAGTGGGATTCATTATAAGCATAGGTTTTTTCGCCCAGACTGACGCGCTTCTCCCCCTGAATAATCAGCGACACGCTGGGCTGGTAGAGACAGGCACAGGGCGGCATCGGGCGGTGTAGTTCGACAACGCTCATACCGGGAAAGGGGCAAAGAATATTTTCCCGCCGTCCGGTATAGGCTCTGATTTTCTCTCTGATCTCACCACGTCGCGACGCCATTTCCTGTTGCCAGCGTCTATGCTGTGAGTCCGGATGGTTATCAGGCATGGTCTGGCTCCTCAACTGAGTGATGTAGGCTTTACCTGGCTACAGGGCAGATAAACGATCGGCCGCGTCGGCACCCACGATATTATGTACCGACAGGCTGCGCAAACGGACGGTGTTCCCCGCGCTGCGATTCACACTAAAGGTTAAACCGCGCTGACCCATCATCAGCGCCATGCCGGCGAAGATCCCGGTTAGCCCGACAGCAAGCAGACGGATGAGATGATATCTGGCGCTTGTTACTCTGATGGTTGGGGGGATGGTGGCTGAACCTGAACGCGGGGAAAACTCATGCATCAACCAGCGGAAATAAACCGAGAGTATCCAGGCGCTGAAACTCCCCTCCGGCCTTTGCCAGAGGGGGAGCTGAACAATTATTCCCAGCGTTTCAGCAGCAGGCTGGCGTTGACGCCGCCAAAGCCAAACCCGTTCGACAGCGCATACCGCATTTTCTGCGGGCGGGCCACCAGCGCCACCAGGTTCAGGCCTTCCGCGTCTTCATCGGGGTGATGCAGGTTCAGCGTCGGCGGCACTATCTGGTCACGCAGCGCCTGAATGGTGAAGATGGCCTCAATCCCGCCGGCTGCGCCTAACAGATGGCCGGTTGCTGATTTCGTCGACGTAATGGCGACGGGATGGGTAGCAAACAGGCTTTTAATCGCCGCCAGTTCGCCTTTGTCTCCTACCTGAGTCGAGGTGGCGTGGGCGTTGATATGGTTAATCTCTTCTGCTGTCACCCCCGCCTGACGAATGGCCATTTCCATGGCCCGGCGCGCGCCGTTCCCGTCTTCCGGACCTGCGGTCAGGTGATAAGCATCTGCGCTGGTGCCATAGCCCACCAGCTCCGCCAGCGGGGTGGCGCCGCGCGCCAGGGCGTGTTCCAGCGACTCAATCACGATAAGCCCGGCGCCTTCTCCCATCACAAAACCATCGCGGTCGCGGTCGAAAGGGCGGGAGGCCGCTTCCGGCTGCTCATTGGACGCGCTGGAGAGCGCCCTGGCTGCGGCAAATCCGGCAAGGCTGACGCGATGAATTGCCGCTTCTGCGCCGCCGCAAAGGGCGATATCCGCCTCGCCGCTGCGGATCATCCGTGCAGCATCGCCAATGGCCTGCGCGCCTGCCGCGCAGGCGGTGACCGGCGCGCCGATGGGGCCACGGAAACCGTGGGCGATAGACACATGCCCGGCGGCCAGGTTGGCAAGAAAAGAGGGGATGGTGAACGGAGACAGGCGACGCGGCCCGCGATCATCCGTTGTATGTACCGCATTGGCGATCTCGCCAAAGCCGCCGATCCCGGTGGCAATGACCGTTGCGGTACGATCTTGTTCTGCCGGTGATGCCGGCGACCACCCGGCCTGCGTCAGCGCCTCACGTGCGGCGACCAGCGCAAACTCGATAAAGCGATCCATCTTTTTACGTTCCCTGGCCGGGATGGTTGCCAGCGGATCGAAGCCGTGCAGCGGATCGCGTTCGATGGACGGAACCTGCCCGGCCACTTTGCAGGGAATGTCTTCGACCAGCTGCTCGCTAAGCTTTGTAATACCTGACCTGCCTGCCAGCAGCGACTGCCAGACGTGCTGTACGCCGCAGCCCAGAGGGCTGACAATCCCCATCCCGGTCACGACAATGCGTTTAGCTGAAACGCTCATAATCAACTCTCCTGTAATATCAGTGTGCCGGCGGCTTGTTCATCAATGGAACCAGCAGCGCAGCAATCAAAAAACCGATCATGATGAGGTAAAAAGCATCGGAAAATGCCTGTGTTCGCGCCTCCCGCAGCGTCAGAGCGGAAAGATTCTTTAGCGCAGCCGTATGAGCGGCATCCGGTGAGATCCCCTGAGCGACAAAGTTTGCCGCGCTGCGTTGAACAAAATCGCTCATTGCCAGGTTGGCGTTATTCAGATGATCCGCCAGGCGGCTGTAATGCAAATTGGTCCTGTCGTTAAGCACCGTACCGCACAGGGCGATGCCGATGGCGCCGCCGAGGTTGCGCATTAAATTAAACAGCCCGGAGGCCAGCTTAAGGCGTGCGGGAGGCAGGCTGCCCAGCGTCAGGGTCACGGTAGGCGCGACGGCAAACTGCTGCGCCAGCCCGCGAAAAGCCTGCGGTAGCAGCAGCTGGTCGGCGCCCCAGTCGTGGGTTATCGGCACAAAGCTGTACATCGAGACCGCAAAGCCGACCAGCCCGGCCATCAGCAGCCAGCGCAGGTCGACGCGGTTGGCGAGCCACGAATAAAACGGGATCGACATCACCTGGAACAGGCCGGTGGAAAATACCGCCAGGCCAATCTCCAGGGCGCTGAAACCGCGCACGCTACCGAGGTACAGCGGGGTTAAATAGATGGTGGCGAAGATGCCGACGCCGGCCATAAACGAGAAATAACAGCCGAGGCTAAAGGTTCGGTCCTGCAGGGCCCGGAGATCCATGACCGGCTGCGGATGGCGCAGGGTGCGGATAATAAACGCCACGCCGCACAGCAGGGCGATCCAGGCGGTCGTCGTCAGGGTGGCGTCGTCAAACCAGCCCCAGCGCGGGCCTTCTTCCAGGGTATATTCCAGGCAACCGAGAGACAACGCCAGCAGCAGAATACTGAAGTAGTCCGCGCCGCGCAGCAGCGAGGGGTCAGCGGTATCCACTTTCACCAGCAGCGGTACGGCAACCGCGATGTAAATCCCCGGAACCACGTTAATAAAAAACAGCCAGTGCCAGCTGAAGTTTTCGGTGATCCAGCCGCCCACCGTCGGGCCAAGCGTGGGAGCCAGGGAGGCCAGGCCGCCGATCGTCGCGGCGGCAATGACCCGCTGTTTTCCCTGGAAAAAGGCGAAGGCGGTAGTGAAAACCAGCGGGATCATCGACCCGCCGGCCAGTCCCTGCAGGGCGCGAAAGGCGATCATGCTCTGGATGTTCCACGCCCAGCCGCACAGCAGACTCATCAGCGTGAAGCCCGCCGCGGAAGCGGCAAACAGCCAGCGCGTTGACATAACCCGTGCCAGCCAGCCGGAAAGCGGGATAATAATGATCTCGGCAATCAGGTAGCTGGTTTGTACCCACACGGTTTCATCGTCGCCCGCTGAGAGGCCACCGCCGATATCCCGCAGCGAGGCGGACACGATCTGGATATCGATGAGCGCGATAAACATCCCCACGCACATGCTGGCGAAAGCGAAGATCTTCTTCGTCATCGGCATCGACAGACCCTGCGGAGCGGGCAGCGCCTGAGCGGTGCTCATCGGCGGCTCTTTTCGTTCACGGTGACGATCACCGATAGCCCTGGGCGCAGGACGTCAAGTTTTGCTCCTTCTCCTTCCAGCGCAATGCGGACCGGCACGCGCTGAACGATTTTAGTGAAATTCCCCGTCGCGTTCTCCGCAGGAAGAATGCTGAAGCGTGAGCCGGTCGCCGGCGCCAGACTGGCAACATGGCCCTTAAAGGTATGGTCCGGCAGCACATCGGCCACGATGGTCACCGGCTGGCCGGCCCGCATATGCGCCAACTGGTTTTCCTTGAAGTTGGCGTCAATCCACAGGTCGTGCGCGGGAACCAGGGACAGCAGCTGCGTGCCGCTGCTGACGAATGAACCGGACCACGCGCGGCGGTTGCCAATTACCCCATCGAACGGTGCGCGAATTTCGGTATAGCTGAGGTTCAGCGTGGCTATCTCGAGGTTAGCCTGGGCCTGTGCCAGGGCGGCCAGCGTTTGTTGCTGGCGGGCATCCAGCACCGCCAGCTGGCGTTCGGCCGCGGTTTTATCCGCTTGTGCTTTATCCTGCTCGGCGTGCGCCCGGCGGTAATCGGCGGAGGCGTTATCGCGAATTTGTGCGGAAATCGCGCTCGACGCGGCCAGGGCGTGATAGCGCCGGTTGTCGTTAGCCAATTTTTCGGCCGCCGCCGTGGCGGCCTGTAACGAGGCCGCAGAGCCGGCAATGGTCGCCTGCTGTAGCTGCCGGGTGGCAATGACATCGGCCAGCGCGGCCTGTTGCGCCGCCACTTCTCCGGCGGCTTTTGCCAGGGCGGCGCGGTAATCGCGGTCGTCAATGCGAATCAGCAGATCGCCTTTTTTCACCGCCATATTGTCCTGCACCGCCAGCTGCTGGATATAACCGGAGATTTTGCTGGAGATGGCGCTAATGTCGCCGCCAACATAGGCATCATCGGTTGTCTGCATAAAGCGCCCGCTATGCCACCAGTAAGCGCCGTAGCTCGCTGCTGCCAGCGCGGCGACGGCGAGTGTCGCCAGGACGAGGGCTCTTCTCTTACTGGCCGGATTCATGGCTGGCATCTCTGTAGGGTTCGGGTTGAAACTTTTGGCCGCTATCGCCCTCGCGTTTGCGCAGCAGATATTGGTGACGATATTTCATCATCGGCGAGGCTGCGGGTCCCGGCACCATGGTGTATTTACCCGGAATAATCTCTTCGCCGGTCGCTTTATCGACCAGCATCGGCTCCACCGGTCGCTGGGTTTCACTTTCCACCAATTGCATCTGACGGCCTTCGGGTGAGAAGTGGCGGTTACCCCATTCCGCCAGCGCCAGCAGTACCATGCGAAAATCGCGGCCGCTTTGCGTGAGGTGGTATTCGTAGCGCGGCGGTGTACTGCTGTAGCAAACCTTCTCCAGCAGGCCGTCGTCTACCAGCGCCTTCAGGCGGCGTGAAAGAATATTGGGCGCGACGTTGCTGCTTTTCTGAAACTCGTCAAAGCGGGTAAAGCCCGCGAAGGCGTCGCGCAGGATCATTATGCTCCAGCTGTCACCGATGCGACCAAGGCTACGGGCGATGGGGCAGGGAGCGTGGCAAAGCGGTTCATTTTTCATGGGTTGGCCTGGATAGAGAGATGGCTTTCGAGAGCAAATTGACATAGTAACTATCAAAATGCAAGTTACTTAAAAAACGATCTCTCTCAGCAGATTCATGGCGCCGGCGTTAAGGTTGACGCGCGCGATACCACTACGGGGTGACACGGCTTAGCGCAAAGCGGTGGTGCAGCGGGCCGGAATGGGTAAGGGAGTGACGGAGCAGAATCTGACGGTCCGCTCTGCGGCAGGAGCGGACGTTATGCTAATCAATGATGAGGGGGTCAGACGGGATAGTACGTGTAGCCAGTTTCTTTTGAAGTATTATGACCAGGACGGGAAATACAGATGCGGCTAATGCACTAACAACCAACAGCGTGTTTAGATTTTGCGTGGTTATTTCCTGGTCAGGGAGTAATAAGGAAGACAGAAAGAACGCGAGAGTTGTTATCAGGTACATCATGGCTGTCTGTAGGGAAGTAAAACTGGCTCGTTGTTTATCCTCCGGAAACGGGACTACAACCGATGAAGCGCAAACCAGCCGGCTGTATGAAGCCCCAAGAAATAAGGTTATAAATAGAAATACATTATGATAACCCATCGCGGGAATCAGCAAGCTTGCTACAAAGAGTAGCGTTGAAATTATCGCCAACAGCAGAGCAGATAAACGCGATGTCAGCATGCCTGTTATTTTTGTCGTCAGATAACCAGCTATCCCGCCGCTTAAAAATAATAAAGGTAATAGGTTTTGTTGGGCGCCCATATACTGCGTCATTAATGGGGTCAGAATGGGAATGATCAGCATTGGACTAAATTGTACCAGAGCAGTACAAGAGGCGAAAAGTAAGGTTGGAGAATCAATAGATAGCTTCCTCTGCACGCCCGGCGAGAGCGTATCCTTGGGGATAATAAATACTATCAACGGTAAAGATAACAGACAAAGTGAACTGATTAACCATAGCGCAGTATGCCAACCATAGTGCGTGCACAAAAATAATATAGCTGGCATGCCGACGATACTGACCAGCGAAAATGATGCAATGACCGTTGCCAGCATTTTTCCACGTAAGTTTGCCGGGGCATAATTTATCAAAATACTCATACCCACGCCCATTGTCGTCCCCCCCACCAATCCTGCGCAAAATCGTAGTGCCAGAAGAGTGCCAAAATGAGTCGTGAGTGTGGACAAAAATGTTAGCGCTCCCAGCAGCACCATATTCTTGAACAAGAACTGTTTTTTATTAAACAGGTCAATCCAATAAAAGGCCATGATTCCAGAAAGTACCGCACCCAGCGTATACATACCGGAGACATAGCCAGAAAATGATACAGGAACCGAAAATCCGTCGGCCATAAAAGCAAAAACAGGCGTTAACGCCATATATTCCAACGCATTAGTGAACTGGACAAAAGCCATAACAATGGCTATCCGCATGAGGGTTTTATGATTAAACGTCTGTGTGACCAGTGGCATAATAAGCAACCTATGGATGAAAGATATCCGAGTTTAACCACTATCAATGATGTTCATTAGATGGTAAAAATGGCACTTATTATTATCAAATGTGGGATAGTTGATGCGTTCAGCTCTTGATTTTAATGCCCTGAAAGTATTCATCGCGGTAGTTGAAAGAGAAAGTTTCGTGGGGGCAGCGAAAGTTCTTGCAATGCCGACATCAAACGTGAGTCGTTGCATTTCTCAGTTAGAAGAAAAACTGAATCTTCAGCTCATTGAGCGCAGCACCCGACATATGAAACTCACCCAGGCGGGGCACCTACTCTATACCCGAGCGAAGCCATTACTGGAGGCGCTTGAGCAAACTGAGACAGAATTAACGTTGCGGCAAATGCAGCTCAAGGGGCCATTACGCATCTGTATTCCCAATGAGATCGGTCCTGCATTGCTGGGTTCTGTTATTGCCGATTTCGCCTGTCAGTATCCGGATCTGGAGATCAGCTGTGTGACTAATTTGTCAGGTCTCGAATCCCTGAGAGATGATCTGGATTTAGCTATCATTATTACCCGTGGTCAGATGGATGACAGTGACTATATAGCCCGGCATCTGGTGACTATTCCTTGCACCATTGTTGCCGCGCCCTCCGTCATTCAGCGCTACGGCACCCCTTCTCATATCCGGCAGTTTGAAGAATTACCCTGCATTACAACGGTAAGCGCCCTGAAAGGTGCCCCCTGGCAGTTTGTCACTATGAAGGGGGGATTTGAGACAATTAAGGTGAATGGGCATTATCGGGTAAACAGCGGAGAGATGGCAGGGCGCGCTGCGGTAGCCGGCGTTGGTTTTGCCATCCTGTCGAAACAAGCCTGCCAACCCTATATTAGCGATGGACGGTTAATCGAGATTGAGTTTGAACAATCGCCAGCCCCATTGCAGTTGTTCGCACTTTATTCCGATCGGCGTTACTTGCCGGCTAAAACAAGAGCGCTCATTGATTTTATGCATCAGAAGTTGAGCAATACATCTTTAGCAACGTAAGGCGGTATGGAATCGCGACAGAGAGTCCCGGTGGGATAATGAATCTCTACTTAACCCAGAGCGTCTGTTTTTTCGCTCACCGTGAATTTTATGGCCTGGTTTCCTCTGCGCGTCGAGCCAGGTCACGTAACGGTGAGTGAAAAAACGGGGAACAGGTCATCGATTTCTATTCATTTTCCAGCCAGTCAATGAAGAACCGGGTGAAAGCGGTAACCGGTAGCGGCTGCAGCCGTCGCTGCGGATAGACAAATTGCAGCCCGACATTTTTTTTATCAAAGCGGCTAAACCCAATAAAACTTTCAGCAAACAGCAGTTGTAGCCTGCCTTGTTCCACATCTCGCTTGACATCCCACCATGATTTGCTGGCGATACCCGCATCAGCCAGCACCCACTGGCGGAGTAGCGCGCCATCGTCGCATACCATGGCTGGGGTAAAGCGTAATGTGCTCTGTTGACCGTCGTGCTCAAAACGCCATTCGTTCATGACCATTCCGCGCAGCTCCAGCGCCAGGCATCGGTGGTGGTGTAAATCCTCAATGGCGCCCGGAGTGCCTGCCGCCCGAAGATAGTTGGCCGAGGCGACCAGAACCCGATGATTCGGGCGGATATTTCTGACGACCAGGCTGCTGTCTGGCAGGTTTCCGAAACGAATGCTCATGTCCAGACGATTGGCGACCAGATCTTTGACACTTTCGCCCAGGTATACCGAGGTTTTCACTGCCGGATGCAGCCGGGAAAAATCGAGCAGCGCCGGGCTGAGATACTGTCGGCCAAAATCGGAGGGGGCCGAAATACGGATATTACCGCTGAGCACCCCTTCTTTTTGCGTAAGTAGCGACTCAGCATGGTTCATTTCATCCAGTACGCGCAGCGCAGCGTGGTAGAACTCCTCACCGGCACGCGTCATGGTAATGGCGCGAGTGGAGCGGTGGAACAGACGGGTCTGATAACGCTCTTCAATCGCCTTCAGCCTGGCGGTCATGGTGGCCGGCGAGAGTCCCATATGGCGACCGGCGGCTGAAAGCCCGCCGGCCTCCACCACGGCAACCAGCAGTGCCATATCTTCAAGCTTTCCCATTATTCAGTAATCCTGAAAAGACAATCATATTTTAATGCCATTATCAAAATATCGCTCACCCCGTAAAGTATTTTCAACAATTCATTACGGGGACAGAAAATGGAAAATCGTACGCTTTTTGATAGCTACTACCTGAAGGCGCTCAGCCTGAAAAACCGGATTGTGATGGCGCCAATGACCCGGGCACGGGCGTTACAGCCGGGAAACGTGCCCTCAGCACTTATGGCGGCGTACTACCAGCAGCGCGCCAGCGCGGGGTTGATCATTACAGAAGCCACGCAGATTTCACCTCAGGGGCAGGGATACTCCTGGACACCAGGTCTGCACTCCGCAGAACAGGTTGAAGGATGGCGGTTGAGCACAGAAGCCGTTCACCGTGCGGGGGGAATTATCTTTTCCCAGCTCTGGCATGTGGGGCGCATGTCATATGCGGGTTTCCAGGAAGATGGCAAACCTGTCGCGCCGTCTGCGCTCGCGCCCGATGCCCAGGTCTGGGTTGTTGATGAGCAGGGGGAAGGGCATATGGTCGATTGTCCGGAGCCGCGGGCACTTGAGCCTGCCAATATTCAGCAGATTATTGCTGATTACCGGCAGGCCGCACTAAATGCGATTAACGCCGGTTTTGATGGTATTGAGGTGCACGGTGGTAATGGTTATCTGATCGATCAGTTTCTTCGCCGGACATCGAACAAACGTACCGATGAGTATGGCGGTAGCCTGGCTAACCGGATCCGTTTTGCGCAGGAGGTGCTGGAGGCTATCAGCGACGCCATCGGCACTACGCGCACGGGCATACGCCTTTCCCCATTCATCACCCAGCGCGGAATGAACGACCCGCAGGTGATTGAAGCGATCCTCGCGCTGGCTGCATGGTGTGAAAAGAAAGGTATCGCTTATATCCATCTGGCAGAGGCTGACTGGGACGATGCCCCGCAGGTACCTGCTGAATTTCGTCAACGATTACGCGCCACCTTCAGCGGCACGCTTATTGTCGCCGGCAATTATACCCAGGACAAAGTGGACAAGCTCCTTAAGGCGGGGCTGGCCGACCTGTTTGCCTTTGGCCGCCCGTTCATTGCCAACCCTGACCTGCCGTACCGGCTCAGGAATAGCCTTCCATTAGCGACGGTAAGCAATCCCGCCACGCTTTTTGGCGGCAGCAGCGCAGGCTATACCGATTATCCGTTCTACAAAATCGACGAGGCGTAAAGTGATGGCGAAAAAAACATTAATCATCGGCGGGAGTTCCGGCATTGGCTTTGCTGTGGCTGGCGCTCTGGCTGAACAGGGAGAAAGCCTGATCCTTGCCGGACGGGACGGAGAAAAGCTGGCGCGGGCCAGACAGTTACTGAGTCAGGAAAGTGCATCTGTGGATACTGTCGTCCTTGATATCAGCAAAGAGGAGGAGGTGATCCAGCTTAGCCAGACGCTCGGAGAGGTCGATAACATTATTGTGACGGCGGGATCGCATGCGCCCGGCGGGGCGCTCACTTCACTGGATCTGAACGAGGCCCGGCTGGCTTTCGACAGCAAATTCTGGGGCAGTATCCATGTCGCCAGGCATCTGAGTAAAAATAGTAGTGCCCGCGGCACTCTGACGCTGACCAGCGGCTTTGTTTCCCGCCGCACTGTCGCGGGCGCTATCGTCAAAACCACCATGAACGCGGCCCTGGAGTCCGCCGTTAAGGTTCTGGCGAAGGAGCTTTCTCCGCTGCGGGTAAACGCGGTGAGCCCGGGGCTGACAGATACCGAGGCTTACGCCGGTATGGATCCTGCTGCCCGCGAAAAATGGCTTGCGTCTGCCGCTGAAACTCTACCGGCAAAAGCTTTCGGGCGGGCAGAGGATATCGCAAAAGGCTATCTGTTCGTGATGGACAATCCCTTTGTCACCGGATCCCTGCTGGATATCGAAGGCGGCGCGCTGATTAACTAATCCTCACATTTTACCCGCAAGCGGCTGAAATACGCCCGGGTTACCTGTTTCTTTGAGGCAACACAAAGGACCTTTTATGCAAAAGTTGACGATTTATCCTACCCGGCTGGCGGCGCTTATGCTGCTACCCGTGGCCAGCGCTGCCTTTTCTGCACCACCTGCGCTGGTGAAACCCCATCAATTGATTGCGGAAAATAGCCTGTTATCCGCCCGCGAGGCCGCGCTTGAAACCGTCGCGAGACGTTACGCAACATTCTGGAATACAGGTGATGAAGCCCTGGCCCGTGAGGCGCTGGCCGATAATTTTGTCGATAAGACGCCGCCTGAGGGCCGCAAACAGGGACCGGAAGGCGCACTTCTGGCTTCCCGTGCCTTCCGTACCGCCGTCCCGGATCTGAGTTGCGAGATTGAGCAGATGATCGTTGCAGGCGATCGAGTCGTATCGCACCTTCATTTCCGCGGACATTTCACCGGAACCTTCGGCAAACTGAAAGGTAAGGGCCAGCAGGTTGATTTTATCGCGACGGATATCTATCAGGTCAGGAATAATAAAATCATCGCGAACTGGCATCTTGAAGATAACCTGACCCTGATGAAACAACTGGGTGGGTCATAAAATGACGGCTTAGGGAAGAGGGCGTATTGCCAGGCAGTATGCCGAGAGACGGGCATCAACATCAGCATTTATCCTCAAGCCTGTCTGGAGCGGCAGGCGAAAACGAAAAGGTGTGAGGTCGCGCGTAATCTACAAAGAGAAATGCCACCGGGATTAGAGACAATCCGCGTTCAGCGCTCTTTCTTGTCCGCCTTTGGCATCTCTGTCCGCTGGTACCGCAGCGGGTGGCTATTAATCAGGAGGGAGGTAACCACACGCTGGTTTTTTAAAAGGGTCTCAGCAGGCACGACTCGTTGCGCCATTTATGCAGAAAGAACGCGATTTCGTCAATTTGACGCCCGCTGCTATTGGCTTCTCAGGCTATCTCTTTTTGTGCATGTTCACTGGTTTCGTCGTGACTGACTAAGCGGGCAATCAGCAACCGGGAGTAGGCTGGCAGAGGTTCACGTTCTGCTTCCTCACTTAAACATCAGTCCAGGAAACAGGCCCAGATAATCTATCGAGTCTCGACTCTCCTCTGGTAAATAGCGTTCATGCCGCAGAGACGAATGATTCCTGAATAATGTGATTGCCCTGCTTCCGATGTCTTAGGTCACGAAGGTATAAGTTAGCCTCGTTCCTCGCTCACAGTGGACCTTCCGCTCAGTCAGTTCGTCCGCTTCGTGCCAGAAGCGGACATCACTGCTTTACGGCTGCTGCAGCAACGTCGACTTGATGTGCAAGCATGCCTTATTTATTTAAGAATGACTGAACCGCGCTGGAAAACCGTTCTGGCTGATCAAGCATGATAAAGTGAAAACTATCATCGATTCGTGTGAAATGGATATCGGGCGTATTGGTATAGGCTCGACGGTACATTTCATCCACGCCGGATGCAGGCACCCCGAATAAGGCGTCATACGCATAAACGATCTCAATCGGTGCTCTAATGCGGCCAAGTTCGGGGCGCAAATCGGTAATCATCAATTCATACACAGCATCTGCAATGGTTCTGCGATCGGAACTGAGCCCGGCAGCCACCAGAGCAGGCCTCACCGCCTCGGTCCTGGCTAAACGGGCTATGGATGTTTTCTGAAACGCTAGAAATTCTTCCGGCGATTGCGCCAGTATCCAGTCCCTTGTCGCAATAGCACGTTGGGACGCTGTTTCGCTGGTCGCCGCAGGATCAATCATTAACGTATAGAACGGCAAAGCATCGACAATCATTAAGCGACCAACCAGGTCAGGATGCCGCGCACCTAACATCAATGCAATCTCCCCGCCAAGTGAATGGCCAATGATCGCCGGAGCTTTGATGTGTTGGGTGCGGATGTATTCAGCGATGGCGTCAACTACTGGAGCGATAATTTTACCGTCCCGGTTGGAAATAGCAGGCGTACTCGCAAAGCCCGCTAGCTCTAAAATGTGAACGCGGTGGCTCAACTGTAAACCTGATACTAAATCGGTCCAGATTGCGCGAGACGACGCCAGCCCTGGAATCAATATGACATCCGTTCCTGAGCCTTGCGTTTGAACGGAAATAAGCTGCAAGTTCGGATGTTCTGATGATATGGGCAGAGATTGAGCTTTGGTCATCGGGATGAAGACAGACGCCAATAATAAAGCCCCTCCGAGCATCGCACGAATAGAACCTGTAAAAGACGGCTTTCCATGATGCATTAAAATAATTTCCATAAAGATCTTCGTTTTTGGAGTTTTATAACGCAGACAGACTAACGCGATGAAGGTAGGGGGCACTACCACCATATTTAGGGTTGACCCCGGTCGATGAGGGAAGGTATCAGATAAAGATCGCTGCGCGCAGAAACAGATAAATTATGCAGCCGTACAGGTCTGATGTCCGCTCCTCGCTCAAAGCAGACCTTCCGCTCAGTCAGTTCGTCCGCTTCATGCCAGGAGCGGATGTTGCGGCCCCTTAGGTGCTATTGTCAATCAGGGTAGACACATACCGCAAAACATCGATTGGCGACACTTTCGCAGAAATGCAGCCGCTCGGAGTTTTATTCCTGTTGCTGAACTATCGGAACCTGGCATTATTGATTTCGTTTCACCTCGTATTGCAGACATACTACGCCCGACGGCAAAACGTTACTCTTCACCAGCATGAGTGAGGTTCTGTCTTTTATATTTTGGAACAAGGGAATGCCTTGGCCCAGCAGAATCGGATTGACGAATAGCCAATACTCATCAATAAGGTTTTCCGCCATTAGCGAGTGAGTGCGTGATCTGGGCATTGAAGTAGATGATGCGTTAGAGATCTCTGAGTCGATTGAAGTCTAAGGTTGTCAGAGCTGCAACAGCAGCCCTGTGCCAGGATCGAACGTTGATTTCAGTGTTCTCAGACAGAGGCACACCTAAAATGGCTGCCTCTTGATAAATGGGCATTAATTTTGGATGTTATTTTTCATATCCGTATAAATTAATCCTACCCGATAAGTACTCACCTAAATATACTTCACTAATTTTATTAAAGCCTTTCTTTGTAACTTCATGTTCTAACCATTCATTGTCTTTATTAAGGATTTCTAGCAGATCATGGTTGGCTAAACCGTCCACTATAATAGGGTAGCGTATATTTTCATCGCCATTTTGTATGATGGTTAATTGCCCATTTTGTTCGAGAACCACGCGTTTTAGTTGTTCTATTTCATAAATGCCATTTGCTCTTAATTTGAACATTAAATCATTTGCAGAAACACCATTCCGTAAACACTCCTTGACATTAATGCTGCCATTGTGTACTAAAGTAATAGGTTTTCCATCAATAATTCTTTTAACTAACCGATTGTTTTCTTTAAAAAATTTAAGAGAAAAGACCAAGAAAGTCCATATGATTAGGACCAGGACAAACTGGAGTACTGTTATAGATTCGTTGTAAATTACGCCTCCTATAATCCCCCCCAGCACATAGTTTTGAACCTGGTCCATTGCGGATGAGGGGGCCAGATTCCCTTTTCCCATAAGATTTATTTGAACAATTAAACACAGTATCCCCAGCCCCAACTTTATAATGATAGGTAAATAAATTATCATTTCTACACCTCAGTTTTTTATGATTTCTATTTCTGGGTTTACTAACGAAACCTCTACTAAATTGTATGTTTTTTGATCCGGACTTAAGTTGACGCGATAAAAAAGATCGTTAACTTTAACGATAATGCCATCAGAGAGTTGTACTGAACTGGAAAATATAGCATTCACATCCACATCTTTTTTTTGTGATAAGGACCTGACAAAATTAACCATTTGTGATGATTGGGAATGTATATTTTTACTATCAGTATAATCAGCATATTGCACACCGGAAATGAAGAGCAAAAATAAGAAGGCTATGATTGTTAAGTCACGATATTTAGTTTGCAAACGATGGCGCATGTACAGACTAAAAACAACGATCAGGATAAATAAAGTACTAAATATAACGATGTATTTTAAATAATCATTGATGCTAGACTGCGTTTGTAGATAATCTATGCTATAAAATCTCATATATGTATAATCCCTAACCCCTCAAGACCCCATTTTTATTATAGTAACACATAGCCATTATCCGTTCTGGTGTTACTTAACAGCTAATAATTATCAGTTATCAGCTGAGATTTGTCATTATCCTTTTAGTCAACTGCAGTGATCTGCTTACGATGACCCAAGGCACCTCGATGTAAGTAAACATTCAGAACTTCTGTTTTTCGCTCACAGCGGCCACTGACCGTTGGCGAAGAGTGCTTTGCACCACAAGAGGATATCTCGGACATTACGACACGTTAGGTTAGATACTAAAAGTGCATGGTTCGCCTGGGTGGGATACTTACAATGAGGCTAAGTGAGGTTGAATTTTTCAAGACTAACTGAATGGCCAAAACTGAGCAAACGGAGTAAGCAGTGTTCGCTATGCTGATGAATATTGAGCCGTAACAAGACAATGATAAGATTGATTTCTGTCTGGTCCCATTAAGGAACCCATTATGAACAGGCTGATTCGCAAAAATTATCCTGAGTTAGGTGAGGTAAAGGCCCCCTACGTTCACTCCGTGAGACATGGCGATACGCTCTATATCTCGGGGCTTACCGCATTTGGCACACCCGCACAGCAATCAGGCATCGTTGAACAGGCTGAGGAGATATTCAGTCAGATTTGTAAAATCGTCACCGCAGAGGGTACTGATTTCTCGTCTCTCATTAAAGTGACTATTTTCATTACCTCTTTTGACGAGATCAACGCGCTGCGCGAGGTACTCTACCGCTATTACGGCGATCACTTGCCTGCCAGTTCGCTGGTGGAAGTCAGCCGTCTCTTTGCACCCGATCTCAAGATTGAAATTGAAACGCTATTTGCCCTCTGATTAAGCTTAATGCGATGAAATAAATACCGAGGCTTGCTGGGCTGGCGGAACGGCGAAATTACGCTGCATACGTTTTATCTCCTCCGCCGGTGGCAGGCCAAACAGGCGTTTGAACTCGCGATTAAACTGCGACGGGCTTTCATAGCCTACGGCGTAACTCGCGGCGCTGGCGGTGATCTGCTGGCGCACCATCAACATGCGCGCCTGGTGCAGGCGGACCGATTTCACATACTGCATCGGCGGCATCCGGGTTATCGCTTTGAAATGGCTATGAAACGTCGGCACACTCATTCCTGCTTCCAGCGCCAGCTGCGTCAGCGTGAACGGCTCAGCGTAGAGAGCATGGATGCGCTGTAGCACTTTACCGATTTTGCCGAATTGCCCTTGCAAGGCCAGCGCGGCGCGCATTGCGTTGCCTTGCTCGCCTGTCAGAACCCGGAAATAGAGCTCACGCACCCGCGCAGGGCCAAGGATCGCCGCCTCAAGCGGATTGTTCAGAACTTCTAGCAAACGCAGCACTGCTGTTTTTACCGCGTCATCCATCGGACTCGACATCATGCTTTGCGGCACGGCGGGGGGATGCGGGGCACCATGCTGTTCAATCTGTAACATCAGTTCAGCGGCAAGCTGAAAATTCAGATGCATATAAATCGCCAGCAACGGATGTTCTGCCGAGGCGTCGGTTTCCATCACAAACGGCACCGGCACCGAAACCGCCAGGTAGTGCTGCTCATCATATAAATAGGTCTGCTGGCCGAAATAGCCGCGTTTGCTGCCCTGGCAGACAATCACGATCCCCGGATCGTACAGCACAGGTGTTCTGGCAAGCGGCCGGTCGGCACGCAAGATTCGCACATCAGGCAGCGCGGTCAGGTTGTACCCCTCCTGCGCGGCCAGTGTTTTCATCATGCTAATCATCCCGGACATCACGGCACCTCATAAAATCAGGCAATAAAAAGAGAAGATTCGGCCTAAAAATAGGACAGTACAGAGAATACCATGCAACCTTCACTGTTCATGGGAGTTCTTTTTTATGACATCGGTAAAAACGATTTTAATCACTGGCGTCAGCAGCGGCTTTGGTCGTGCGCTGGCGCAGGAAGCACTCACCGCAGGTCATCGGGTTATCGGGACCGTGCGTAATCACCACGCAAAGCAGGCTTTCGAGGCCCTTGATGCACAGCGGGCTTTCGGCCGCTTGCTGGATGTTACGGACGCCGGGCGTATTGCTGAGGTGGTAGCGGAGGTTGAATCGACCGTCGGTCCGGTTGATGTGCTGGTGAACAATGCCGGTTACGGCCATGAAGGCATCATGGAAGAAGCCTCGCTCGCAGAGATGCGCCACCAGTTTGAGGTGAATGTGTTTGGCGCAGTGGCAATGATGAAAGCCGTGCTAGCGGGCATGCGCCAGCGCCGTCGTGGCCATATTATTAATATCACCTCAATGGGCAGTTTTATTACTCTGCCCGGCATCAGCTATTACTGTGGCAGCAAATTTGCGCTGGAAGGCATATCAGAAACGTTAAGCAAAGAGCTTATCCCGTTCAATATACACGTGACCGCCGTGGCGCCAGGGTCGTTTCGCACCGACTGGGCCGGGCGTTCAATGGTACGCAGCGCGCGTAGCATCCCGGACTATGATGCTCTTTTCGAACCCATTCGGCAGGCGCGTATGGAAAAAAGCGGCAAGCAACCCGGCGATCCCGTGATGGCTGCCCGCGCCATACTGACAATCATTGAGAGCCAGAACCCACCCACGCATTTATTGTTGGGCAGCGATGCATTGAGTTTAGTGCGGCAAAAACTCGCTGCATTAGATAAGGAAATCGAGCAATGGGAAACACTAACACGTTCAACGGATAGCGACTTACCGGCTTAGACGGGAGTGCATTGGATAACCCATAATGGCCGGTTGCCCATACGGCCATTTTGTATCGGGCATCGTGCTGATGCCCTGCACATGAGTGATGTTGACTTTGCGGACGTGCGGTGAAGTCAACGTCTCCTCTAACTTAACGCCACCCTGGCGCCACTGGCCAGAGTGCTAAGTGCCAGGAGCGGACGTTGTTAATGGCATGATGTATGAACCCCTGGAGAGTCGAACATCTGTACTCCTGTTAATCCATACGGGAAATATTGTTATCAATAGCCCTACAGCGGAAGCGTTAACTGTATATTTGCACGCTCTCATTGAGCCTGCCACTTTGTTAAAGCAACTCTTACAGTTTAAAAGAATTTTCGCGGGATGTTACTCGGCTAAATAACCACCATCGATTGGATAAACGCCTCCGGTACAGAACGCTGATTTGTCTGAAAGCAAAAACAATATGAAGTCTGCTATTTCTTGCATTGTTGCCATCCTTTTCATAGGGTGGCTATTTGCGAAACTACGTACGATATTTTCAGGAAATTCAGTCATTCGTGGGGTTTGGACATAGCCCGGAGCGACTGCGTTGATTCGAATGTCCTGGCTTGCAAACTCTAACGCTGCGGTTTGGGTTAAACCGATTATACCGTGTTTAGCCACGGTGTAAGGTGCTAATCCAGGAATGCCAACCAGGCCATTTACTGCAGATAAATTAACGATAGAACCACCAAATTTCATCATCTCAGGTATTTCATATTTCAGACAGTAAAAAACGCCGCTCAAGGAGGTGGCAATAACCTTATCCCAGTTTTCAACCGTTTGCTCTGTTATGTTTTTACCATGTTCACCGGTTAAGCCTGCATTATTTACAGCATAATCAAGTCTGCCGAACTGTTGGATAACCTGAGCGATCATTTTCTGTACTTGTTCCGGTTGTGAGACATCACAGCCGATCCCCAGCGCTTGTGGTCCCTGTGAAGTTAATCGTTTCGCTTTTTGTTTAGCCTGCGCTGAGGAACGGGATACAATAACGACCTTCGCGCCATATTTGTGTAATTGCTCTGCAACTGCCTCACCGATACCTGCAGTACTTCCTGTTATGACAGCAACTTTATTCTGGAAATTCATAATTCCCCCTATGAAGTAGAATGGAGTCTTTCATCGGGGTGAGTATACAAATTAGCTGTGACAGTTTTTGTCAGTACTCTTTCTCCTCGCAGATCCCTTCTTTGAATCTCCATTTTTTCAATAAAACCGTTCTGCTTTCACTATATGTAGAATCCAGCTGTGCCAGCTCTTTAATTTTATCAGTTCTAAAATGACGAAAATCATTTCTCATCTCACACCAGGCCACCAAAAGCCAGCATGACTCCATATATACCAATCCGATGGGCCATATGACTCGAGAAGAGTAAGTGTCTTTCTTGTCACAATACTTTATTTCGATTTTCTTTCGCTTTTTAATAGCATTGCGGATATGTTCAAAAAACAGTTCATTATTTTCTGAAGGACCGATCAGATAGGATTGACTCTCAATAAGATTTTTTAATTCACCAGGAATGACGGCATGTATTTTGGCAAGGGCATTCCTTGCGGTATTCTTGAAATCATAATCCGTATTATGAGATACCCAATTTAACCCAAGCGTAATAGCATTGATTTCTTCATGAGAAAGGTTTAAGGGTGGCAAATGAAAGTCAGACTTAACGATATAACCAATTCCAGCACCGCCTTCAATGCACACGCCTTGATGTTGTAGCGTTTTTATATCTCTGTAAAGGGAGCGTACACTTACTCCTAATCTTATCGAGAGAGTGGATGCGGTGATCGGGTATCTTTGCGCCCTTAATATCTGTAGTAATTCGAGAAGCCTTTCTGTTCTGGTCATGCTGATCAATCCATCCTGATCCTGAGACGATATCTTAACGCATCTGTTGGATAAGCATCTTAGTACAAAGTAAGCGTACACGCTTAAGTTGAACAGTTCCCTTTGATTAATACAGCGCTATATTCGTCATTATTTTATTTAATAATATTAAGCGCTGCAGGCGAGGGCATAACTACCTGAAAAGGTACCGCTGGTTTCAGGGCGCGCCGTCAGCCGGAGCCAACCGATAAGAATGTAGCCGAAAACCATACCTGGCTGCGGGCGAGGATATCCGCCTGGTATCAACGTCGCTGAACGGCGGACAATCTGCGCGATCGGCTGAATGGGCTGGCACGGTGAGTACCGCGACCAGCCACGTGCGGCGGGGCATGACCTGTGGAAACCGCAGGTCATGGGAGCCCCCTGATTATTGCAATGCCGCCAGCTCATCCGCGGTCAGCGCAACGCTTTGCACCGTACCTGATTCCGCCGACTGTACCGCCGCTTCTAATACCGCCATTACCGCCAGCGCCTGCAGCGGCTGGACCGGGTTCTCGATCTTGCCGGTTAACGCATCGCGCACGTTAATATAGTACTGGCGCTGGTCGCCCTGCGGAGTAGGGATCTCGCGCGACTGCGAGCTGGCATCAAACACCACGAGGCTGTCGTCGTCATGCCCCCAGCTTTCGCTGCCGGGAACCACCCCGGCCAGCAGCTGGCCTTCCTGGCGATCGGCTTTCTGTTTCACCACGCTGCCTTTATCTCCGTGGACGGTAAAGCGCGATACGCCACCGGCCACCAGCATGCTGCAGTGCAAAATCACCTTATGCTGCGCGTAGTTTAAGACCACATGCGCCCAGTCATTAATCTCCGCGCCCTGGCGCAGGGTGGCGATATTGCCCTGCACCGACTGCGGCAGGCCGAACAGCTGTAGCGCCTGATCGATCAGGTGCGGCCCCAAATCGAACCATAATCCGCTGCCGGGGACATTTTGTTCTCTCCAGCGCACGCGAACTTCCGGGCGGAAACGGTCAAAATGCGACTCAAAGTGCTTAACATTGCCGATAAGTCCTTGTTCGATAACCTGTTTAATGCCGAGGAAATCGCTGTCCCAGCGGCGGTTATGGAAGACCGAAAGCAGCAGCTGCTTCTCTTCCGCCAG
Source organism: Klebsiella sp. X13 (assembly GCF_003323835.1). Taxonomy (NCBI): domain Bacteria; kingdom Pseudomonadati; phylum Pseudomonadota; class Gammaproteobacteria; order Enterobacterales; family Enterobacteriaceae; genus Klebsiella; species Klebsiella sp. X13. The sequence continues at coordinate 3,018,692 of NZ_CP030874.1, read as the reverse complement.
CGCAATCAGCTCGCGGGCTTCCTGCATATCCAGCGTAAAGGGCTTATCCACTACCACATGTTTCCCGGCATTCAGCGCCAGTTTGGCTAACGGGGCGTGCGTGGCGTTGGGGGAGGCGATCACCACCAGGTCAATATCCGGGTGTTGAATGGCCTGTTCTGGCGAGCCGATGACGGTGACATCCGGCAGATCGCGCTTCACCTTCTCTTCATCGCCGGACGCAACGACCGCCAGCGTGAGGCCTTCCACCGACTGAATCAGCGGGGCGTGAAACGTTTTGCCGACGAACCCATAGCCGATCAGCGCAATATTAATGTTTTTACCTTCACGAGCGATGACTTTATTCATTACCCTCTCCACGTTATTGAGCGTCAGCAATGTTGACCTGCAGCGCGCTAGTATCCCCGAGCTCTTCCCAGGGCTTGTCTAAAAATAACTGATGTATGTCTGTTAATTCGGCCACCAGATGCGGCTCGCAGTGGTTCAACTTCATATGATCGGCGACCAGCCAGTGCTCGGTGCTTGCCGCCAGCATGGCGCGTTTGATTTCAGCATCGGCCTCCTGGCTGGCGCTTAAACCGAGTTGCGCATGGATGGCGCAGGCGCCGAGGATAGCGATATCGGCACGATAGCGCGCCAGCAATGCCAGGGTGGCGCTGCCGGCAAACAGCCGCTGCTGCACATCCCATGTTCCCCCCAGCATGATCAGCTGGATATCCGGGCGGGTGCTGAAATGCGAGGCAATATCTAATGAGGTGGTGATAACCGTCATCGGGCCTTGAATCTGGGTCGCGACGGCCAGAACGGTACTGCCGGCATCTAAAAAGAGGGTCGAACCGGCGGGTATTTTGCTGGCGACCAGGCGGCCTAAACGCTGTTTAGTCTGCGGCAGCAGGGCATTTCGGCCCTGGCGATTCATTGCGGAAATGTCGAGCGCGATTGCGCCGCCGTGGTTCTTCTGCGCCAGCCCCTGCTTTTCAAGATCGGCCAGATCGCGGCGCAGGGTGTCTGCAGAAACCTGCAGCTTTTCAACCAGGTCACTGATACTGACTTGCCCGTTTTCACTAATAAGGTCGACCAGGTACTTTTGTCTGGCGGTTTTATGCATGGTGATGAAATCCTGCAAAATGCTGCAATAACTCGCATAATACAGCATTTCGCAGGAAAAGAAATCGTCCTTGCATCACCTTCTGGAGTGGAGCAGCGATGGGGCGAGGAAAGGGTGGCCGCCCGCTCTACGGAGGAGGTATCGGGCGGTATGGCGCAACGTTCTGCAGGCCCCCCAACCGCTCATCGTTACCGGTCAATATATCCGCGACGGCGCTTCATCAGGGCGTCGGGGCGGGGCGAGACTTTTTTAAGGGGCGGGTTTGCAAAACGGCAACTCCGGTCTACTCTTACTCCTGCTCATAACAATGAAGGAGATAAAAACATGTGTACCAATTTGCACGATAACGCTCGTCAGTACGCAGAAGAGAAAAAATGAACGGCTCCTGCTAGCCTGCCGTCCCGCCGGTATTCATTCTGGCGGTGGTTCATTCAGCGGGCTGGACATATTCTTATGAAACGCACTCATAACCCGCCGTCGGCGGGTTCTTTTTTTATGCTTATCCTCGTCCGCTTTTCATCAGCGAATTCAGCACCCTGCTGACTTTACCCCTTGATTAACCGATGTGTCAGGCTAGACTAGCAAAAATAAGAACTGACTGACGGAGGTCTGGTGGACGCCATTAAGGGATCGGAATTGAACGTGCCGGATGCGGTTTTTGCCTGGCAATTCGACGGGCAGGGCGGCGTGAAGCCGCTGACTGACAGTGACGCTATCGATAAGGAGCATCCCTGTTGGTTGCATCTGAACTATACCCACGCCGATAGCGCCGAATGGCTGGCATCCACTCCGCTGTTGCCCAACAGCGTCCGCGATGCCTTAGCCGGGGAAAGTACCCGTCCCCGGGTCACCCGGGTGGGGGACGGAACGTTAATTACGCTGCGCTGCATTAACGGCAGTACCGATGAGCGGCCTGACCAGCTGGTGGCGATGCGCCTGTATATGGACGAGCGCTTAATCGTCTCTACCCGTCAGCGTCGGGTGCTGGCGCTGGATGATGTGCTCGGCGATCTGCGCGAGGGAACCGGGCCGGTGGACTGCGGCGGCTGGCTGGTGGATATTTGCGATGCGCTGACCGATCACGCCAGCGAATTTATCGAGCAGCTGCATGACCGGATTATCGACCTCGAAGATAACCTGCTGGATCAGCAGGTGCCGCCGCGTGGTTTTCTGGCGCTGCTGCGCAAACAGCTGATCGTGATGCGCCGCTATATGTCTCCGCAGCGCGATGTCTACTCCCGCCTTGCCAGCGAGCGTCTGCCGTGGATGAATGACGATCACCGCCGCAGAATGCAGGATATCGCCGACCGGCTGGGGCGGGGCCTCGATGAGATTGACAGCTGTATTTCCCGGACGGCGATTATGAGCGATGAGATTGCTCAGATTATGCAGGAGGCGCTGTCGCGTCGTACCTATACCATGTCGCTGATGGCGATGGTGTTTCTGCCCAGCACCTTTTTGACCGGTCTGTTTGGCGTCAACCTGGGCGGGATCCCCGGCAATGAGTGGCATTTAGGCTTTTCTATCTTCTGCATAATGTTAGTCGTTCTCATTGGCGGTGTTACATGGTGGTTACATCGTAGTAAATGGCTGTAAATAATCGCTTTTCATCGCCGTCCATCGCGTGAAAATCCGGGAATGTTTGAGCGAAATCAATAAACCGTCTACCCATTCGGGGCAATATCTCTCTCGCAGGTGAATGCAACGTCAAGCGATGGGCGTTGCGCTCCATATTGTCTTACTTCCTTTTTTGAATTACTGCATAGCACAATTGATTCGTACGACGCCGACTTGATTAAGTCGGCTTTTTTTTGCTCTCTGGTTAGCAGCTTCTACGCTTAATGGGTATACCCGCTCATTCCCGGGAGAACCACCATGCGCTATCAGCCCCTGACATCGATTCCTGTCTCGCCAGAACCTAACGATCCCATACCGGTGCCCGATCCCCGGCCGCGCCCGCATCCGCTGCCCGACCCGCCGCCGGACGATGAGCCGATTAAATTGTCGCATCGCAGGCGCAGATCTGCGAGGATACGCGCCTGCCCTTTGTGTGCCTGTTAATTCGAGAAAAAATTGTGACCGCTTTTTCAACACTGAACGTTTTACCCGCTGCCCAGCTCGCCAATCTCAATGAGCTGGGTTATCTCACGATGACCCCTGTGCAGGCCGCCGCCTTGCCCGCGATTCTGGCGGGTAAAGATGTGCGCGTGCAGGCCAAAACCGGTAGCGGTAAAACAGCGGCATTTGGTCTGGGGCTGCTTCAACATGTTGATGCTACCCTGTTCCAGACACAATCTCTGGTACTGTGCCCGACCCGCGAACTGGCCGATCAGGTCGCGGGTGAGCTGCGTCGTCTGGCGCGCTTTTTACCGAATATTAAAATTTTGACCCTTTGCGGCGGGCAGCCTTTCGGCGCGCAGCGCGATTCGCTGCAGCATGCGCCGCATATCATCGTCGCCACACCGGGCCGTTTGTTAGATCACCTGCAAAAGGGCACCGTGTCGCTGGATGCGCTGCAGACGCTGGTGATGGATGAAGCCGATCGGATGCTGGATATGGGCTTCAGCGAGGCCATCGATGAGGTGATCCGCTTTGCCCCGGCCGAACGTCAGACGCTGCTGTTCTCCGCCACCTGGCCGGAAGCGATCGCGGCGATCAGCGGGCGGGTACAAAACCATCCGTTGACCATTGAGACCGATTCCGTCGACGCGCTGCCGGCAATCGAGCAGCAGTTTTTCGAAACCTCCCAGCGCGGAAAAATCCCGCTGCTGCAAACGCTGCTCAGCCAGCATCAGCCGGCCTCTTGCGTGGTGTTTTGCAACACCAAAAAAGATTGTCAGGCGGTTTGCGATTCGCTGAATGCCGCGGGGCAGAGCGCGCTGTCGCTGCACGGCGATCTTGAACAACGCGATCGCGATCAGACGCTGGTGCGATTTGCCAACGGGAGTTCTCGTGTGCTGGTCGCCACCGACGTTGCCGCGCGCGGCCTCGATATTAAATCGCTGGAGCTGGTGGTTAACTATGAGCTGGCCTGGGATCCGGAAGTTCACGTGCACCGTATCGGGCGTACCGCCCGCGCGGGTGAGAGCGGTCTGGCTATCAGCCTCTGCGCGCCGGAAGAGGCGCAGCGCGCCAATATCCTGGCAGAGATGCTGCAGCTGAAGCTGAACTGGGTGAGCGCGCCGACCAACGGCAATATCAAACCGCTTCACGCAGAGATGGCGACGCTGTGTATCGATGGCGGGAAGAAAGCGAAAATGCGCGCCGGCGATGTGCTCGGCGCGTTGACCGGCGATATGGGCTTTGACGGCGCCGACATCGGCAAGATTAACGTCCATCCTGCGCATGTCTATGTGGCCATTCGCCAGAGCGTGGCGCAGAAGGCCTATAAGCAGCTGCAGAACGGTAAGATTAAAGGCAAAAACTGCCGCGTTCGCCTGCTGAAATAAGCGATGACAAGGCGTCTCAGAGGTGACTCTGAGACGCCGGTGGGTTACTTCACTTCGACCACGTTCAGGCGCAGTTCATCCAGCTGCGCGGCATCGTCTTCCGGCTGCCAGCCGGCAGGCTGCAGCGGAATCTCTTCCCGGTCAAACGCCAGATCGCCGCCATCAACCACTTCTGAGTTGTGGTTAATCCCTTTAAAGTCAAACAGGTTAATGTCGCTCAGATGCGACGGCACCACGTTCTGCATGGCGCTGAACATGGTTTCTATCCGGCCAGGATAGCGCTTATCCCAGTCGCGCAGCATATCGGCGATCACCTGGCGCTGCAGGTTAGGCTGCGAACCGCACAGGTTGCACGGAATGATCGGGAAACCTTTCGCCTGCGAAAAACGCTCAATGTCTTTTTCACGGCAGTATGCCAGCGGGCGAATCACGATGTGTTTACCGTCATCGCTCATCAGCTTCGGCGGCATGCCTTTCATTTTGCCGCCGTAGAACATGTTCAGGAACAGCGTCTGTAAAATATCGTCGCGGTGATGGCCGAGGGCAATCTTAGTCGCGCCCAGTTCACTGGCGGTACGGTACAGGATACCGCGACGCAGACGCGAACAGAGCGAGCAGGTGGTTTTGCCTTCAGGAATCTTCTCTTTGACGATCCCGTAGGTGTTTTCTTCGACAATTTTGTACTCGACGCCAAGCTGCTCCAGATATTCCGGCAGAATGTGGGCGGGAAAACCCGGCTGCTTCTGATCGAGGTTGACCGCGACCAGCGAGAATGAAATCGGCGCGCTTTTCTGCAGGCTGCGCAGGATTTCCAGCATGGTGTAGCTATCTTTACCGCCGGACAGGCAAACCATAATCCGGTCGCCGTCTTCGATCATGTTGAAATCGGCAATGGCTTCGCCGACGTTACGGCGCAGGCGCTTTTGCAATTTATCGAGGTTGTACTTTTCTTTTTTGCTAATTTCTTGATTTTGCAGCATTTAATAATAGCTCAATTCATGGTGTGGCACACGCACTCTGCCCACGGCACGGCGGGTGGTCGCAATTAATGACGTCAGTCTAAGTCTGTGGCGTGTATGGTACGGATTCGCGGTGGGGATGTCAGCACATTTCCGGTAGTTTAACCTGACAGATGTTGAGATAAAAAGCCCGCCGTGAGGGCGGGCTGAAGGGGTTAACGCACAACCAGTACGGAACAGTCGGCATGACGAACGACGGCCGCGGCGTTGGAGCCGAGCAGATAGGTCGTTATGTCCGGGCGGTGAGAGGCGATAATCACCAGATCGGCCGGCAGCGTTTTCGCCAGCTCCAGAATGTTATCCTTCGGCGAACCTTCCTTAACATGGAAATGCACCCGGTCTTCAGGAATGGCGAACTGAGCGACGAACTCTTTCAGACGCGTTTCCGATTCCGCTTTAAACTCATCCATCGGCGGTAGTTCGGTGGTATAGGCCATCCCCAGCGAGGCGTAGTAGGGAAGGGATGGAATCACGGTCAGAAAGTGTACTTCGGCATCGTCAATACGCGCTTCCGCCTCAACGTGACAGACAACGCGTTGAGTTAATTCTTTTTCAGATATATCAATAGGTACAAGAATTATTCTGGCCATAAAACCTCCTGTTTAAGTAACCGCTTAAAGTGTACGCCATTTGGCGGCATGATGTACCATGACGGGTCACATTTTAGCGTGAGCTACCCCGGTGTTCGGTAAATTTCCCTTTGATGACGCCATCATAAAAACGTCCCTTGGAGACCACCTGCAAAAAAAGGCGATAGATGCGTTCGGGCACCTTCTCATAGCGGAGCGTGGTGGCGTCGTGAAACCGGATTTCGAGGATGCCAGAGGCTTCGTCATAGGCGATGGAGGCGATTCGGGATGATTTTACGGGTTGATGATCCATGGCTGGCGTCCTTTACGGCAGGCTTTACCGGCAATATATCATTTATCGGGTAACGGTTTTAATACACCAGGGATATTGTTTTGATTTGATTGATGTTCCCGGCACGACGCGATAAAACAGCGTTGCTGTGGGCGGGACTTTGCATCACCGCGGATACAGTGGCACCGGTGCGACGATGCAGGCGCCAGAGGAGCGTTATGCGATAAGGCGTTGTCATCTGTGCCCTATAGACTGGCTATAGAATAAACACCGGCAAAGTATTTCGCTTGAAGTCGTACATCGTCGCAATACCCGCATATGGAACGAGACTTTTTATGGTCATTGCTCATGCCGGATATAATGTGTTTTAAATATCAGGCCAATATTATGTTGATTCCTTTATAAATCTGCAGGCGATGAATAACGTATTTGATAAGCGTTATACATAATGATGACTTCAATTGGATGTTTCTGAAGTGTTTTTATTTTAAATTTAGAGTGGCGCTGAGGGTGTTATAAATAACAAAGAGGTGTAAGGGTGAAAAATGATCTGAGCGGTAATAGAACCTGTAGGCTAAAAAATACACCTGTTATGATAATGGTTTGGTGAATGTATAAACTGAATATATACAAAATAAAAATTATACAGAACGGGATTATTCGCTTATTATCCGTGCGTTATTGCCTTCTATTGTCGCCAGCTTCTTTATTATGTTCGTCACATATTCACGCACGATATTATTTTGACGATAAAAATGACAAGCCCGAATGAATATTCGGGCTTTTTTTATGCTGAGGCTTAAAAACAGAGCGGGTTAACTCTCGGTTGCCGGTTTCTCCGCTTTGCCGGCCATCTGGGCCAGGAAGTCATAGCGTTTTTGCAAATCCGCCGCCGCATCCTTCCACAGCTGCTCCGCCACTTCGGGCTGCTGAGAATTGAGGCGACGGAAACGTTGCTCGTTAAGCAGCGTTTCGGCCAGCGCGTCTGACGGTGGGCGAGAGTCCAGCGCCAGCGGCAGTTTGCCTTCATCCGCACGACGAGGGTCGAAGCGGTACAGCGGCCAGAAGCCGGTAGCGGTCAGCTGACGCATCTGATCGTGGCTGAGCGCCAGATCGTAACCGTGCTCTTCGCAGGGGCTGTAGGCGATAATCAGCGACGGGCCAGGGTAGGCCTCCGCTTCCTGAATCGCTTTCACCGTCTGATTCAGCTGCGCCCCCAGCGAAATTTGCGCGACGTAAACATGTCCGTACATCATCATGCTGACGCCGAGGTCCTTACGCGCCTTGCGCTTGCCATGCTCACCAAATTTGGTGACCGCGCCGAGCGGAGTCGCCTTCGATGCCTGGCCGCCGGTATTGGAATAACACTGGGTATCGAGAACCAGAATGTTGACGTTTTCGGTCAGGCTCAGGACGTGGTCGAGACCGCCGAAGCCAATGTCATAGGCCCAGCCATCGCCGCCGATAAGCCAGATGGATTTCTCAACCAGCGCATCGGCATCGGTTAAGAGCTCCTTCGCACCGGCTTCATTAGCCAGAACCTGGCGTAGCTCGGCCACCTGTTCGCGGCGCACCTCCGGGGTGGCGTCGGCCTGCAGCGCCTCATACAACGCTGGCGGCAGTTTATCAGCAAACGTTGACAGCAGGCGCATGACGCGCTGACGGTGCTGGTCGACGGTTAAGCGGAAGCCGAGGCCAAATTCGGCGTTGTCTTCGAACAGCGAGTTTGCCCACGCCGGGCCACGGCCGTTGGCGTCGGTGGTATACGGTGTGGATGGCAGATTACCGCCGTAAATCGACGAGCAGCCGGTGGCGTTAGCGATCAGCATCCGATCCCCGTACAGCTGGGTCAGCAGTTTGATATACGGCGTTTCGCCGCAGCCGGAACAGGCCCCGGAATATTCAAACAGCGGGCTGATCAGTTGCGAGGTGCGGATATCAATCCGCTCCAGAGTGCTGCGGTCGATTTCCGGCAGGTTGAGGAAGAAGTCGTAGTTCACTTTCTCTTCTTCCACATGCTCAAGGCGCGACATCATGTTGATGGCCTTGATTTCAGGATTCTGCCGGTCTTTTGCCGGACACACTTCCACGCACAGGTTACAGCCGGTGCAATCTTCCGGCGCCACCTGCAGGACATATTTCTGCCCGCGCATATCGCGCGATTTGACGTCCAGGGAGTGCAGACTGGCCGGGGCCGCCTCCATGGCCTGCGGAGGGACCACTTTGGCGCGAATCGCTGAATGCGGGCAGGCGGCGACGCAGTGGTTACACTGGGTGCACAGCTCCTCCTTCCAGATGGGGATCTCTTCGGCGATATTGCGTTTTTCCCAGCGCGTGGTGCCCATTGGCCAGGTGCCATCCGGCGGCAGCGCGGAGACCGGTAGCGCATCGCCGAGCCCGGCCAGCATCGCGGCGGTGACGGTTTTCACAAAATCCGGCGCGGCATCGGAGACCACCGGCGGACGGTTCGGGCTGGAGGCATCGACCGGGCGCAACGGCACTTCGGCCAACGATTCGCGCGCCAGCGCCAGCGCCTGCCAGTTGCGCTCAACCAGATCCTGGCCTTTGCTGCTGTAGCTTTTCGCAATGGCGCCCTGCAGTTCGGCCAGCGCGCTGTCGCCCGGCAGAATTTGCGTTAAGTGGAAGAATGCCATCTGCATGACGGTATTGATACGCGCGCCAAGGCTGCATTCTCGGGCAATTTTCGCAGCGTTGACGATATAAAAGCGCGCTTTTTTCTGATTCAGCGTTGCCTGCACTTCCTGCGGCAGGCGCGACCAGACGTCATCCACACCATAAGGTGTATTGAGCAAGAAAATCCCGCCGGGTTTTAACCGCTCAACCATTTGATATTTGTCGATAAACTGTAGCTGATGGCAGCCAACGAAATCGGCCTGCGAGATCAAATAGGAGGAGCGAATCGGTTTCTCACTGACGCGTAAATGCGAAACGGTCAACCCGCCGGCTTTTTTCGAGTCATAGACAAAATAGCCCTGCGAGAACCACGGCGTGGAGTTACCGATAATTTTGATATTGTTTTTAGTGGCCGATACGCTGCCATCGCTGCCGAGGCCGTAGAACAGCGCCTCCAGTTTGGCTTCTGACGGCAGGGTGTTCTCCCCGAGCGGCAGGGAGAGATTGGTCACATCATCATAAATGCCGACGGTGAATCGCGGTTTGGGCCGGGCTTCGCGCAATTCATTGAAGATAGCCAGCACGCACTCCGGGCCGAACTCTTTCGATGAAAGGCCGTAGCGGCCGCCGATGGTGCGGGGCAGAGTTTCACGTTCGCCGCGGTTAAAGGCTTCCGCCAGCGCGGTCATGATATCCAGGTACAGCGGCTCGGCATGGGCGCCCGGTTCTTTGGTGCGATCCAGAACGGCGATAGCGCGGGTGCTTTCCGGCAGTGCCTCCAGCAGATGGGCGGCTGAGAAGGGGCGATAGAGGCGAACTTTCAGGACACCGACTTTTTCGCCACGGCTCAGCAGTTCGTCAACGACCTCTTCACAGGTGCCGATCGCCGAGCCCATAATCACAATCACCCGTTCTGCCTGCGGATGGCCATAAAACTCGAACGGTTTGTACTGACGCCCGGTCGCGGCGGCGAAATCGTTCATCGCCGTTTCAACGTGGTCATAGACCGCGTCGTACCAGGGGTTCGTGGCTTCGCGGGACTGGAAATAAGTATCCGGGTTCGCCGAAGTGCCGCGGATCACCGGATGTTCCGGATTCAGCGCGCGCAGACGGTGCGCGTCAATCTCGTCCTGAGGCAGCAGGTTGCGAATGGTGTCATCCGCAAGCGGGGCGATTTTATTGATTTCATGCGAAGTGCGGAAGCCGTCGAAGAAATGGATAAACGGCACCCGGCTCTTAAGCGTGGCGATATGGGAAATCAGCGCAAAGTCCTGGGCTTCCTGGACGCTGCTGGCGCACAGCATGGCGCAGCCGGTCTGGCGTACGGCCATGACGTCGGAATGGTCGCCGAAGATCGAGAGTGCGTGGGTGGCGACGGTACGAGCGGCAACGTGCAGGACAAACGGCATCAGCTGACCGGCCAGTTTGTACAGCGTGGGGATCATCAGCAGTAAACCCTGCGATGAGGTAAAGGAGGTCGAGAGCGCCCCGGTTTGCAGCGCGCCGTGTACAGCACCGATGGCCCCGGCTTCCGACTGCATTTCGACGACGCGAGGTACGTCTCCCCACACGTTTTTAAGCCCGTTACCCGCCCAGGCATCCGCCTGTTCCGCCATCGTTGAACTGGGCGTAATCGGGTAGATGGCGATAACCTCACTTGTGCGAAACGCGACTGAAGCGGCCGCGCCATTACCGTCGATAGTAATCATAAGAAGACACCCTAACATTGCGCAAAAGAAGAGACCTGACAAACGGCTACAGGTCTTGTAATTATAGTGGCTAGTATAAGGGCATTATCTATACCCTTGAAGTTGTGAGGCTTTCGAGTGCACAAATTGATCCACGAATTCTTCCCCGGAAGGGCAAAAGATACCGAAGGCTTAGCATCTATCTTTATGATTATTATGTATTTATGTTGACAGGCGGCGTAACGGGCAGGTTTCCCCGTGGTGAGAGCCGTGCTGTCGAAGATATCGCCGTTGACGTATCAATCTGCCTGTGGGTCTGAATCAGGGGGCATTATTTATCTGCGAATTCGCGATACCCGATTTTCTAATCCTGACGTTGTGGAATAGCCATTCACGATTAACATTGGCAATGATGGGACATATTGTAGGCGGATGTTAGCGGACTGCGAATGTGAGAACTCCGCTATTTGTGATTTTTACATTCTGCCTTTACAAAGATAAACAAAGGTTGAAATAAACTCTCTTTTGCGGGTGTTAATATCAGCTCAACATTGCTGGATTAACTACGGAATGGTTAGCAAAAGTCAACCTGGAGAGTTTTTATGCAAAAATCTACCCGAAAAACCCTTTGTACAAAGCGATGGTCACGGACGCCTGAATCACAGGACCTGCAAAAAGATCGGTTTGATCCACTTTGGTCAGAGCATAAAGACAGCGGTTGCCGTAAAAAAGAGTGGAAAAAAGCGGGCTTAACGTTGTGCAGTAAAAATTCCCCCCTGAGATCTGATTGATATTTTTATTAGATTTTGCCTCCTGTATAAAAATCAGGAGGCGGTCTGCCTGGGGATTTTAATTTTAAGGACCATTGGCTGGTTGAGATTATATTTCAGGGTATATCTAAAAATGCCGAACTTTAATGAAAAAAGGTGACCTGGTCGTTGGCTTGCAATTTGATAATAGCATTAACGCTATGATGTCGCCGGCTGGTGGATAAATAGCTGAGCGGGATAACCTTCCTGGCACGATCCGAGCTCCGTAGAGAAGGGGCGGGAGAAGGGCGTCATGACAACCCTGCCATCTGGCGGGGTTTTATCGTTATGGGCGGCGGCATCCTGGTCGCGAGAGCAAACGCTCTTTTCTCATCACAAGTACAGCCGTTTTGACGGCGATAGCCACAGCCCGCCTGGAGGACCGCGGCCAGCGGCGTGCATCGCGGGGATGGATGACCCACAGCATGCCCGTCATTTTCCCTGACAAGATCAACGATCGGCGGAAAATTTGCTAAGAAATGTTAATGGGGCGCATAAATACGTATTTCGCCTCTCGACGTCAGGCGCTGCGCTGCCTATTATTCTTGGGTTTGTTTATTTTGGGAAGTTTCTGAGGGGAGAGACGATGCGAGCAGCGTTTTTAGTAGGGTGTGCCGCGTTATTATTGTCGGCCTGTAGTAGCGAACCTGTTCAGCAGGCAACCGCGGCACACGTGTCGCCGGGAATGCGTGCCGCGATGAGCAGCTCAGGGCAGGCGAACTGCGCGATGATTGGCGGCTCATTGTCCGTGGCACGACAGCTTGATGGTTCGGCGATCGGCATGTGCGCGTTACCCAACGGCAAGCGCTGCAGCGAACAGGCGTTAGCGGGTGGAAGCTGCGGTAACTACTAGTTGACCAGGTCGGCGAGTTTATAGACCAGAGTCTGATCGGCAGTGGCCAGCGTCAGCTGATTTTCCGTCAGGTCAACCTGTGCGCCATCGCGCAGCATTTTGCTCAGCGTATTATCCAGCGTATTCAGCTGAGAATCGGTGCACAGCATACGGGTCATCGCCAGCGTTTTGACCTTCAGCTCGCCGCCGCTGATTTTGCCTTTACCGCTAAAGCGGTTGCACATGTTTCCTGAAACATACATATCTTCGCCAAAACTCAGCTCCAGCGGTTTGGCTCCCGCCGCCAGCGCCTGGCCATTCACGCTGGTCAGGACGAAACGATGGTGCTGAAGTTGCTCCGCGCCGGTGGAAACTTTGCTGTTGTAGACACAGCCAGATAACAGCATTCCTGCCGCCAGCAGTGCAGCAAACTTGTTCATTTTTCCTCCAAAAACATTTATCACATCTATTAAATACGCACAGTTTAACTTTACTGCAGGCAATTTCTGTGGGGGTTATCTGAAAGTGCCCCCCGTGGAAGGAGGGCACAAAAGGGAAAGGACGATCAGACCAGCGCGTTCGGGCAGGTTTCGCCAGCATCGACCTGGCGCAGGTTATCGAGGGTCGTTTGTGAAATGCTGATCAGCGCCTCGGCGGTCAGGAAAGCCTGGTGCCCGGTGAACAACACGTTATGACAGGCAGAAAGGCGACGGAAGACGTCATCCTGAATCACGTCATTGGACTTATCTTCGAAGAACAGATCGCGTTCATTCTCATACACGTCCATGCCCAGCGCCCCGATTTTCTGGTGTTTCAGCGCATCGATCGCCGCCTGAGAATCAATCAGCGCCCCGCGGCTGGTATTGATCACCATCACGCCGTCTTTCATTTGCTCAAACGCCGCATGATTCAGCAGATGGTAGTTCTCTTCCGTCAGCGGACAGTGCAGGGAGATCACGTCGGACTGCGCATACAGCGTCGGCAAATCAACATACTCGACGCCAAGATCCAGCGCCGCGGCGCTTGGATAGGGATCGAACGCCAGCAGGCGCATGCCAAACCCTTTCAGAATACGCAGCGTGGCGACGCCGATTTTGCCCGTCCCGATCACCCCGGCGGTTTTACCGTGCATGGTAAAGCCGGTTAAACCTTCCAGCGAGAAGTTAGCATCGCGGGTACGCTGGTAGGCGCGGTGGATACGGCGGTTCAACGACATCATCATGCCGATGGCATGTTCAGCCACGGCCTCCGGCGAATAGGCGGGAACGCGGACAACGCGCAGACCCAGCTCTTTTGCCGCATCCAGATCGACGTTGTTAAACCCGGCGCAGCGCAGGGCGATGTACTTCACGCCATGCGCTTTCAGCTCTTCCAGTACCGGACGGCTTCCGTCATCGTTGACAAAAATGCACACGGCTTCACAACCGTTGGCCGTTTTCGCGGTTTTTTCGGTTAACAGGAAGTCGAAAAATTCGAGTTCAAAGCCATATGTATCATTAACATGCTGAAGGTACTTTTTATCGTACTGCTTCGTACTATACACAGCGATTTTCATAAGACTTTTCTCCAGTGATTATACCGTCACGGTAGCATATTTAAAATAATCGTACAAATATTAAAAATTAGTTTGGCCTGGCGGGTATCTAATAATTCTAGAGCATATCACTGAGTTGAGGTATCTCTTTAAAACACAATGTATTTTACCAAAAACTGAAGCTGAAGGCACCGGGAGCCAGCAGAAGCAGCGGCCAGAGAAGTCCCGAGCTGACATTGGCCAGTTGAAAACGCCAGAACGGCGTGCCGCTGACGCCGCTGGCCAGGGGGAGGGTGGCGCGAAGCGGCGAGAGAAAACGCCCGAAAAACACCGCCCATTCGCCGTGGCGATGGAGAAAGGTCAGGCTACGAGCCAGCCGATCGCCGCGCAGCCAGCGAAGTCGTAGCAGACGATGCTGATAGTGCCGCCCCAGCCACCAGGAGATCCAGAATCCACCGATTGCCCCCAGGCTGGCGCTGAGCCACATAAATAAGAAGTGATTCAGGCTGCCGGAGGCGAGCGGGCCGAGCAGCAGCAGCCCGGATGTGCCCGGCACCAGCAGGGAAATCAGGGCACAGGATTTGCTGAACGTCAGCAGGAAGACCAGCAGCAGCAGGAATGAATAGTGGCGCTGGGCATACTCAATAAGCGAAACAAAAAACTCCACGGGATCCGCCCACTTGTTAGATCGATTCCCGCGAGTGTGACAGGCGCTGGCTAAATGGCGGTTAAATAAGCGGATGGCAACAATTCACCATAACGATGATGTCGCAGCAACTATTCTTAGAATCTATCCCGGCTGGGCTATCGGCGCAGGCCGTTTGCACGCGGACAGCGCGGAGAAAACGGAGCGTACAGGAAGTTGCTGGCGATTTGCATCGCTTCGCTTACCCTGCGGGCCGCGCTGAAGGGCGTGCACGAATCGCGCGTTGTGAGCTCTGCCCGGGGCAAAATGACAAGCAAAATAGCCCGGATGAGATAGGCTCTTAAGCGGGATAGAAACTTTAACTCACTGGTCGAACGTGCCACAATACGCGCTACTTTCGGCTTTTACTTTTGTTTAATCAGGATATTAACTGCCCATGAAGGGTAAATATAAAGCCGCCATCGCGCTATTGTTAGCACTTATTCTGCTACCGCTGGCCTTGTTGTCGACGCTTACCCATTGGGTACCTACGCTGGCCGGGATCTGGCTGCCAGAGGGAACCCGCATTTCGCTGCACGACAGTCCGCGCCTGACGCGTTCTGCGCTGCGTATTCCCGATTTACGCTATCTGGTCGGCGATTGCGAACTGGCCCGCATAACCAATGCCCGACTCTCACATCCCAGCCGCTGGCGGCTGCAGGTTGACGAACTTGATATCAATAGCGCCTGCCTGAGCAAACTGCCGGAAAGTGAACCGGCATCCGGCGCCCCGCGTACCCTGGCGGAATGGCAGTCCATGCTTCCCTATAGCTGGTTGACGATTGAGAACCTGCGTCTCTCGCCGTGGGAAAAGTGGCAGGGTCGGCTGGTCATGTCATTGACGCCGCAGCAGCAGGATATCGGCTACAGCGGTAAAGAGATGACGCTGCAGGCGCGCCTGCGCGGGCAGGCGCTGACGGTGAGCGACTTTTCCGCGCAGCTGGTTGAAGGACAGGCGCCGGTGAAGCTGGTCGGCGAGTTTCATATGCCGCTGGTGCCGGACGGTTTGCCGGTAGACGGTCATCTGCTCGCCACGCTCGAATTCCCGCAGACGGCAGGATTGGTTGATGCGGAGCTGGAGTGGCAGAAAAACCGTGGGCAGCTGCTGGTTACGCCGCGCGGCGATGTGCAGCCGATGCTCGATTTACCCTGGGAAATCACCCCGGAACGTATTGCCATCAGCGATGGTCGCTGGAGCACCGAGTATGCCGGATATCCGCTGAGCGGCCGCGTGGCCTTGTCGGTTGGCAACTGGCAACAGGGCACCGAGCAGATGCGGGTCAGCGGTCGTCTCAACGTTCTCACCCACGGGGAAGCCGGGAAGGGGAACGCGGTACTGACGATTGGCCCTGGCAAACTGAGCATGGACAACAGCGACATGCCGTTGCGGTTAACCGGCGAGGCCAAGCTCGGCGACCTGATTGTCTATGCCGTGCTGCCGGCGAACCTGACTGGCCCGCTGACCGCGCCGTCGCTGGCGTTCCATCCCGGCGCGCTGCTGCGTTCCCGCGGGCGGGTCATTGATTCGCTCAACATTGACGAAGTTCGTCTGCCGCTGGCCGGGGTGAAGGTGACTCAGCAGGGCGTGGACGGCCGTCTGCAGGCTATTCTGCGCGCGCACGAACAGCAGATGGGCGACTTTTCGCTGCACCTTGACGGTCAGGCCGACAACTTTATGCCCGACAGCGGCCGCTGGCAGTGGCGTTACTGGGGCGAGGGCCGCTTCACGCCGATGCAGGCCAAGTGGGACGTCAAAGGGGCGGGGGCGTGGATAGACAATTCGATTGTGCTGAACAGCCTGTCGACGGGCTTCGATAAGCTGCAGTACGGCACGATGCTGGTCAGCACGCCGCGGTTAACCCTGGATGAACCGGTGCACTGGCTGCGCGGCGAACAGCACCCCAAACTGACCGGCGCGCTATCGCTGGACGCGGGTAAAACCAGCTTTAGCAGCGGCAGCGAACTTCCCCCCTCCACGTTAAAGTTCAAGATCGACGGGCGGGATCCCACCTGGTTTCAGTTTAGCGGGGCGCTCCACGCCAATAAGATAGGTCCCGTGCGGGTCACCGGGCGTTGGGATGGCGAACGTCTGCGGGGCCAGGCCTGGTGGCCAAAACAGTCGTTAACCGTGTTTCAGCCGCTGGTGCCGCCAGACTGGAAAATGAATCTGCGTGAAGGAATGCTGTATGCGCAGGTAGCCTTCTCCGCGGCGGCAGATCAGGGATTTGAAGCCGGCGGCCACGGCGTCTTAAAAGGCGGCAGCGCCTGGATGCCTGACAATCAGATTAATGGCGTAGATTTTGTTCTGCCTTTCCGCTTTAGTCAGGGGACCTGGCAACTGGGAACCCGCCGACCGGTGTCGCTGCGTATTGGCGAAGTCGTCAACCAGGTGACGGCGAAAAACCTCTCGGCGGATCTGCAGGGCTCCTGGCCGTGGAGCGAGCGCGAACCGCTGCAGTTGAGCAACGTCAGCGTGGATGTTCTCGGGGGTAAGGTGACCATGCAGCAGCTGCGTATGCCGCAGCACGACCCGGCGCTACTGCGTCTGCAGCAAATTTCCAGCAGCGAACTGGTAAGCGCGATAAATATCAAGCAATTTGCCATGTCCGGCGCATTTAACGGCGCGCTGCCGCTGTGGCTGAACAATGACAAATGGATCATTAAAGACGGCTGGCTGGGTAACCCGGGGCCGATGACCTTACGTCTTGATAAGGATATGGCGGATGCGATGGTCAATGACAATATTTCCGCCGGTGCGGCGATTAACTGGCTGCGCTATATGGAGATCTCCCGTTCATGGACGCGCATCGATCTCGATAATCTGGGCATGCTGACGCTGAAGGCGACCATCAGTGGAACCAGCCGCGTCGGGGAGCAGAGTAATACGGTGCATTTAAACTATTCTCATCAAGAGAATATTTTTGACCTGTGGCGCAGTTTACGTTTTGGCGACAATTTACAGGCATGGTTTGAGCAAAATGCGGTGCTCCCCGTGCGCAGCTGTACGGACAGTAAAAAGTGTAAGGAACAACAATGATGAAATTGCTAACGTCGGTGCTGATGACGATGCTGCTGGCGGGCTGTACGCCACGAATTGAAATCGCGGCGTCAAAAGAGCCGATCACCATCAATATGAATGTCAAAATTGAGCATGAGATTCATATCAAAGTGGATAAGGATGTTGAAGAGTTACTGAAGTCGCGTAGCGATCTATTCTGAGGTGGCGATGAGAAAACGACTGTTAACGGCGGCGTTGGCGCTTGGCCTTCTCAGCTCATCGGCGCTGGCGCTGACGCTGGGGGAGGCTCGGGAGCAAGGGCGGGTCGGCGAAACGCTGAATGGCTATCTGGCGCCGCTGCGTCAGGATAAGGAAACGCTGGCGCTGGTCAAACAGATCAACGCGGCCAGAAGTGAAAGCTATCAGCAGCTGGCGGATGATAATAACCTGCCGGTGGATGAGGTGGCGAAAATGGCCGGACAAAAACTGGTCTCGCGGGCACAGCCGGGGGAGTATGTTCAGGGACTGAATGGTCAATGGCTGCGGAAATAACGCGCCGGCGCTTTTGCCTGGCAGGAACGGCCGCTGATGAGACTCCCTTTCATCAGCGGCGGCGGGGCCTGACGGCGATTAAGCGTCAGGGTTAGCGGTGTTGTTTTAAAATCGTCAAAAAGTCCTGTTTACTGGAGATCAATGACAGCGCATTTGCAATGATTTCATCGCTGAAAATAGAAGCGATGTCCTTCAGAACATCAATATGCTCTTTCTCTTTGGCAATCACGCCAATGGCGATAAACATGACGTTGCTTCTGTCCCAGATGACGCCGTCCGGGAACTGAAATATTTCTATTCCGGTTTTCAGAATGATATTGGTCGCGGATTTCGGCAGGTGCGGAAGCGTAATGCCATTGCCTAAAAAAGTGGACACCTGACGTTCCCTTTCATCAAGAAAAACGGTGCAGTTTTCGCTGACGTAGCCTTTCTTTTTAAATTCCTCACCGAGCAGGGTCAACACTTCGGCCTTATTTTTCGCCTTGTAGCCAAGGTGAAGGTTCTCTTGCGTAATATTAGCGATCATTGTGAGCGACCTCCGCGCCGTTATTCACCCGCGCATCATATTTATTAGACGATAACTCTTCTTCTAATTGTTCCAGCGATTTGTTCGAGGTTTCCGGAAGCGCCGTGACCACAAAGATAATCGCGATATAGTTGATGGCCGCGAAAATCAGGAATACCGGACCAAGGCCGAGTTTGGCCTGGAGCAGCGGAAACAGGTAGCTGACAACGGCATTCATGATCCACATGAAAAACACTGAAATCCCCATCGACAGGCCGCGGAATTTCAGCGGGAACAGTTCGGCCAACACCACCCAGGTAATAAAGCCCATTGTCCCCTGCATGACCCCGACAAACAACGCGCCGAGCAGCCAGATCGCCGTCGCTTTGATATCGCCAACCAGCGTGTAATCGACGCCGGCAATGATCAGGTGCAGCGTCGCCATAATGGCAAAGCCATAAATAATGATGGTTTTGCGTTTAAAGCGATCAACGAGGAAGAAGACCCCAACCAGCATTCCCCCCACCGAGAAGACCCCGTTGAGCACGTTGCATATTAAGGAGGTTCTTTCTGAGAAGCCGGCCGTACTCAGGATTTCGGTGCCATAGTACATAATGACATTGACCCCGGTGGTCTGCTGCAACGCGGCCCAAATGATGCCCACCAGCAGTAATTTAAAAATCCACGGCGTGCTGAGAATGGTCAAAAACGCGTTTTGCGTACTGAATTTGCGATCGGCTTCAACTTTGATGAGGGTCGAAATATCGGCAAATTCTTGCGCCGCGCGTTCCGGCGAGCGGATCTGCTTTAATACTTCCAGCGCTTCCTGATGACGGTTTTTGCTCACCAGCCAGCGCGGGCTTTCCGGAGAACGCAACATTCCGACAAATAAACAGATAGCCGGGATGGCCTGCACCATCAACATATATCGCCAGACGTCGGGAAGGTGGCCCCAGATAATACCAATTACGGCGTTGATGGCGAATGCGGCAAGCTGCCCGATAACAATGGCGACCTCATTCAGCCCCGTGAGTTTACCGCGCATTTCCGTGGGGGCAACTTCAGAAATGAACGTCGGTGCCGTGACGGAAGCGCCACCGACGGCATATCCCAGCAGAAAACGGGATAGCAGCAAGACGGTGATATCCGGGGCGAGGGCTGACATTAATGCCCCGACAAGGAAAATAAAGGACAGGCAGAGCAGATATTTGCGTCTGCCAAAATAATCGGCGAGGGTTCCACCAAAAACGCTGCCAATAGCGGCGCCCACCAGCAATACGCTCATGACCAGACCTTCCGTTGTCGGCGTCAGGCTCATATATTGCTTCAGTGAAGAAAATGCACCATTAATAACCCCGGTGTCATAGCCGAATAGCAGGCCGCCAAATGTTGCCACTAGCGTTATTTGGTGAAGCCGCTTTCTTTGCTGTACGTTCAGTTTCATGATAGCTGACATTTTCATACCTTTTATTTTCATTAACAGCACCGGTCATTCTGTTTCTCTTCGCTCGCGGCTACAGTTTTATCCTGTCGAACGATGGCGGAGGGAAACGAGATGGGCGGTGCGATTATTCGTCTTCATCGCCATATGCTGAGGAGCAACGGGCGATGAGGCGTGTTTTTGATTGACGGTGTGTTATCAGTGTCTCTGGATTGTGTGTGGCATCTGCGATGCTTGCTGTCGACATTCACACGGTTACCCGACAGCGCTTGTGCACAGAACAGACTGTGCGAATCCGGTACCGCGTCTGGCCCTCGCTCTTGAAGCGATGAAAGCCAACCTGCGGTGCAAGGTGTCTTGCTGACGCCTCGTTGTGCTTTGTCACCGGCGTTCCTTTCAGTGGAAAAACCGTCGTGACCGATAGGTAATCGATGACATGACAACGCTCCCTGCCGTCCGACGTGTTCAATCTTCTTTCTGTGTCCTTCATGGTCTCCTCCGTGCTTGCGGGTTTGCGTACCGCCGAGAGTGGACAGATTGCGTTCTATCGAAGGGTAATATGACACCTGCCAATGAAATAAAATCACAAATAGATCACAATTTGAAAATTTCATTTCATTTCATTTTGTTTGAAGCGAAACAAATTTCTCTTTATGAGAAAAGATAATTTTTTTATCTAATTGATTTTAAAAGATAATATTTGATGGGTTTTATGGGGCTGTCAAAAATAAGCTATTGAATTAAAAGTTAAATTTTTGATACGAGTCACGCTTTTAAATCCATGCAGTTATTAATGAAATTAAAATTCCATTTTATATTTTTTATACGCTTTTGTTTTTTTCACGGCCAGACCCGGATCGGGCGGGAACAGGGGCGAAATGCGCGGGACGAGGCCTGCGGGGGAACAAAGCGGACGTCAGGCGCGGCACCCGGTAACGGACAGAGGAATCAACAAGCGGCGGTGGCAACAGGAGGCGCTGCGACTGGAAGCGGCAGCCGGACAGCGGCGGGGGGGGAGGCCGGAAGTCTGCGGCCCATTGCCGTATAAAAATCAGCGGCAGCGCTTGCGGTATTCCCCGGGCGATACGCCAAAACGCTGTTTGAAAGCGGTCGAGAAGTGGCTGTGGTCGCTGAATCCCCAGCTATAGCCAATTCCCGCCAGCTTTTCGTCATCACGGGCATTGTGCAATGCCTGCGCGCAGAGATCGAGACGCCGGTTCTTAATATATTGTGCGACCACCAGCCCCTTGTCGGCAAACAACCGGTACAGACTCCGAACCGACATACCGGTCTCGCTGGCCAGCCACTCCGGACGCAGATGTTCCGCCTGAATGGACTCATCAATTAAATCCATAATCTTCTGAAACTGCTTCTCCCTACGCGACGGTCGGGGGTCGTGATGATGCAGCATCGGACGCAGCAGGCAGACGATGGCCTCCAGCGCCGCGGCACTCTCACTTTCCGACAGCTCCGGGCTACACATGCTCTCCTGCAGCAGCCGCTGACTGAGCTGGACCATCGGCAGCGATTTTTCCAGCCGCGTGGCAATGCTTATTTCACTGCCGCGCAGCTGTTGCTCCAGCAGCTGTCGGGGCAGTAGCAGGGAGGCCTGGCGCGAAGTCTGCTGCCAGAAAATAGAGCAGGGGCGAGATGCGTCAATCAGGGTGATGTCACCGGCGTCGAGGACCACCTGGCGATCGTCCTGCTCGATGGCCGCCTGGCCGGAGAGCTGGAAGACGGTATAAAACCAGTCGTCATTGCTGCGCTTAATTTCGTTGCGGGTGCGGAACAGATTGACGCCGCTGGCGGTGACGGTGCTGACTTTCAGCGTGCCGGCATAGCTGGCGTCAATCTCCCCGTGAAAGCGACCTTCCAACGGACGAGCGGCAAAATGGCCGCAGACCTGATTGATTTTCGCCAACCAGCGCTGGTAGTCCTGTCCGTGCTCCGCCGTCGCCATAGTCTGTCTCATGTAAACATAATGTTTTTGCATTGTTGCATTTACACAGTGGCATACAAGAGCGAGGCGCGGAGTATATGAAAGAACTATTACCTGAGGCACATTTCTGCGTCCGCAATATGTTGAATTGCGGCGGCTGTCACAGCGGCACAAACGAATGTCACAGAGAAAAAAGCGCGAACGTCAGCCGCGTCGTAGACTGAATTCACGATCCGTGAGCAATAAGGAAGCGATATGTCCACAGCACAGGTAGCGCTGCTTGCCAGCGTTCAACAGTTTTTAGACCGCCAGCATGGCTTATATATCGACGGTACCCAGCAGGCGTCGCAGAGCGAACAGCGTCTTACCGTCTGGAACCCGGCAACCGGGCAGGCCATCGCCAGTACCGCGGATGCTAACGCGGCCGATGTCGATCGCGCGGTAATGTCGGCGTGGCGCGCCTTCGTCGCCCGCAGCTGGGCTGGGCGCACGCCGGCCGACCGCGAACGTATCCTGCTGCGTTTTGCCGATCTGGTCGAGCAGCACGGCGAAGAACTGGCGCAGCTGGAGACGCTGGAGCAGGGGAAATCCATCCAGATTTCTCGCGCATTTGAAGTGGGCTGTACGCTGAACTGGATGCGTTACACCGCCGGGCTGACCACCAAAATCAGCGGGCGCACGCTTGATGTGTCGATTCCGTTCCCGCAGGGCGCACGCTACCAGGCGTGGACGCGCAAAGAGCCGGTGGGCGTTGTCGCCGGTATCGTGCCGTGGAATTTTCCGCTGATGATCGGGATGTGGAAAGTGATGCCGGCGCTGGCGGCAGGATGCTCTATCGTCATCAAACCATCGGAGACCACGCCGCTGACGCTGCTGCGCGTTGCCGAGTTGGCCACCGAGGCTGGGATCCCGGACGGAGTATTTAACGTCGTGACCGGCAGCGGCGCCGGATGCGGCTCGGCGTTAACCTCTCATCCGCAGGTGGCGAAGGTCAGCTTTACCGGCTCCACCGCAACCGGTAAGCATATCGCCAGGGTGGCCGCCGACCGTCTGACCCGCGTGACGCTGGAGCTGGGGGGAAAAAACCCGGCGATCGTGCTGAAAGACGCCAATCCGGAGTGGGTAATCGAAGGGCTGATGACCGGCAGTTTCCTCAATCAGGGGCAGGTCTGCGCCGCCAGCTCACGCATCTATATTGAAGCCCCGCTGTTCGATAACCTGGTGAGCGGTTTTGAACAGGCGGTGAAATCGCTGCAGGTGGGACCGGGGATGCTGGAAACGACGCAGATTAACCCGGTGGTGTCAAAAGGGCACTGCGAGAAAGTGGCGGCTTATCTCGATGAGGCGCGTAAGCAAAATGCCGAGCTGATCTCCGGGCAGGTCGGGCCGGATTCGCAGGGCTATTACATTGCGCCAACGCTGGTGATCAACCCGGATGCCGGGCTGCGTCTGAGCCGGGAAGAGGTCTTTGGACCGGTGGTCAATCTGGTACGCGTCGCCGATGGTGAAGAGGCGCTGCGCCTTGCTAACGACAGTGATTTTGGTCTGACCGCCAGCGTCTGGACCGGCGATTTGACACAGGCTCTGAGCTACACCGAGCGTCTGCAGGCCGGGACGGTATGGGTCAACAGCCATACGCTTATCGATGCCAACCTGCCGTTTGGCGGTATGAAGCAGTCCGGAACCGGGCGCGACTTCGGCCCGGACTGGCTGGACGACTGGTGCGAAACGAAATCGGTGTGCGTGCGCTATTAACTCTCGCCTCAGCGCCTGACGCCCGGAGTTCGAACACCGGGCCGGGCGCTCTCCCACTTCTCTTTCTTCTTTGCTATATGTCTGAGTCAGCCGCGGTTTCTCGTAAAGAGTCCGAAAAAGGGTATCGGTATCATGCCTGGCGATGTCTCCTCGCGGGCAGCCCAGAAATCAAAATTATCTCCCTCTATGCCGACGACTACCTGCCAGTCTCTGCACCGGCGACGGCAGTCACGTTTGACGATTGCTCTCCTGAGGTGATTGCCGTCTGCTATTTTTACTTTGTCAATCCTGACCGCTTTTCACGCAGCCTGCGATGAGGTTCCTATGAACTTACTGGTGTTTTGCGACGGTACCTGGAATACGCCCCAACAGCTTGATGATGGAAAACCCGCGCCGACCAATGTGGTCAAACTCAGGAATGCCGTAGCGGAAAATACGCAGCAGCGAGTCTATTACCACTCCGGCGTCGGTACCGAAGGCGGAGTGGTCGATCGCTATATTGGCGGTGGCATCGGCGAAGGTCTTGATAAGAATATTATCAGCGCCTATTACTGGCTGGCGACCCGCTATCAGCCCGGCGATAAAATATGGTTGTTTGGCTTTAGCCGCGGAGCTTATACCGTCAGGAGTCTTGGCGGGATGATTTCGCGCTGCGGATTATTGAATGCCAGCCAGGCAGGAACCGGCGACGATAAAGTCTGGGAGGATATCAACGATCTCTTCAGCTATTACCGCCAGCCTGCAGGCAGCGCGCCGGCTATCGTGGCCAGCGTGGGTAGACCTTTTTATTCGGTGGCGACGGGACATCCGACCAGGGAGAGCATCCCTGTCTATTTTATTGGCGTCTGGGAAACGGTGGGGGCGCTGGGTATTCCCGATGATATGGCGTTAGCCAATCTGCTCGATGACCCTAAAAAGTATGCCTTCCACGATACGTCACTCAGCCCGATTGTTGAACATGCCCGCCATGCGCTGGCGCTGGACGAGCAGCG
This sequence comes from Klebsiella sp. X13, assembly GCF_003323835.1. Lineage (NCBI taxonomy): Bacteria > Pseudomonadati > Pseudomonadota > Gammaproteobacteria > Enterobacterales > Enterobacteriaceae > Klebsiella > Klebsiella sp. X13. The sequence goes on along the minus strand of NZ_CP030874.1, from coordinate 2,993,891 downwards.
ACAAAGCTTCATTCCCACGCTATGGGACAATGTGGCGGATAACCCGAAGGTGAAACAGCGTTGGTTTGCCGGCGTGCATGCTGATGTCGGCGGCGGCTACGCACAGTGCGGATTATCGGACATTACTCTGCAATGGATGATGACAGAGGCAGCCGGACTGGGACTTACGCTGCTGCCGGGTATCGACGCCCAGCTGGCTCCCGATCCTCATGGACTGCTGCATGATTCGGTCACCGGCATTTTTAAACTGCTGCATACCTGCCCGCGCAGCGTACCGCGGATTGTCGCCGGAAGTCCCGATGTCGATGCCAGCGTGATACAGCGGCAAAGTCAGCCGATGCTTCTCCACGGTCGCTACCGACCGCTCACCGATGTGACGGCAGAACACCCGGCGACCTTTGACGTTTTTGCGCGTGAGCGCTGGAATGCCACGGGGATCTGGCTGGAGGCGGGAGTGGAGTATCGCTTTATGGCCACGGGAAAATGGGTGGATGGCTCGGTGCCCTGCGATGCGGGCGGGACCGATGACGGTAAGTTTTATCCCGGCGAGGCCGCGCAGATTATGGCCTCCGTTTCCGACAAACTGGAAGCGTTGTGGAAAGGGGGAACCAAAAACCAGGATGTGGACTTTTGGCTGAGCAGACGCGTCGGCACGGCGCCGTGGTTTGCGCTGATTGGCGTGGTTGCCAATCAGGCAGATCCTGCGACCGACGCCCCTGAGTCGCGGCATGAGATCGTTGTTATATCGGCAGCGGATGTCGGTTCACACCGGCTAAAAGCGGCTATTTTTACGCCTACGCCAACGATGCGTGGCAAATGTATGATAACAATCGCGGCAGCGTCTCCCTGACGATTTCCCGCTAAGCGCCGCCGGGCGCCGTGCCCATCGTTAGCCGTGAACAGGACTTGCTGAATCACCATATTTATCGCTACTGTTAATGCCTTCCCGCCATCGTGGCGGAGCTTATCATCAGGAGGCGGATATGATGTCGGAGGAGCCTGCCGTTGCCCTTATTGGGCCAGGCGCGATTGGGACCACGATAGCCGCGGCGCTGCATGAAGTGGGGCGTACGCCGGTGGTATGCGGGCGTACGTCTCATGCACAGCTGTTGCTCAGATTCGATGGCGGAGAGATTACGCTTCCCGGACCGGTGCTGACCGACCCGGCGGCCATTGCGCGGCCATTTTCGCTGGTTTTCGTTGCGGTCAAGGCGACCCAGAACCCCGCTATTTCCGCGTGGTTGACCGCGTTGTGCGATGAAAAAACGGTGGTGTGCGTATTGCAGAACGGCGTCGAACAGCAGGCGCAGTTTGCCGACCGCGTTGCGGGGGCGACGGTGCTACCTGCGGTGGTGTGGTTTCCGGCGCAGCGCCAACCCGATGCCTCCGTCTGGCTGCGCGCGACGCCCCGGCTGACCTTGCCGGATCTGCCGCAGGCCCGGCTGGTACAGCAAACGCTGCAAGGGACCCGCTGCGCCGTCGATCTTGCCGCTGATTTCACCACCGTAGCCTGGCGCAAGCTGCTGCAAAATGCGGTGGCTGGCCTGATGGTGCTGACGGGACGTCGGGCCGGTATGTTCGCCCGTGGCGATATCAGCGACATCGCGCTGGCCTATTTACGTGAAGGCCTGCTTGTCGCGCGCGCGGAAGGCGCAAGGCTGAGCGACAGCGTAGCGCAGGAAATTATCGACGGATTTCATCGCGCGCCACCCGATCTCAGTACCTCGATTCAGATTGACCGTGAAAACGGGCGGCCGCTGGAATGGGAGATTCGTAACGGCGTGATACAGCGCCGCGGACGTCGGCACGGCATTCCGACGCCGCTGAGCGATCTTATCGTTCCGCTGCTGGCGGCCGCCAGCGACGGACCGGGCTGACGGAATAAAACGGCGGCCCAACTCTGCTATTATCTCGCTTTTACTGTCCTGAACGCCGAATATGCTGAAACATGCGCTTTGCTATGACCACTATGGGCCGCCATCATCGGCGCTGGCCCTGCGCCGCGAGCCTTTACCGCCGCTGGCGGCGGGAGCCGTACGTGTCAAAATGCGCTACGCTCCGATCAACCCTTCCGATCTTATTCCTGTTACCGGCGCCTATCGCCACCGTACCCGGCTTCCGGCGACGGCGGGTTATGAAGGGGTTGGCGTGGTGGTTGACGCGCCATCCGGCGCCTGCGTGGTGCCCGGCCAGCGGGTGCTGCCTCTGCGCGGAGAAGGCACCTGGCAGAGCCATCTGGATATCGCCGAACGTTGGCTGGTACCGGTCCCTGATGAGATTGACGATCGCCTGGCCGCCCGGGCCTATATTAATCCGTTGACCGCGCTGCTGATGCTCAGGCGCTGGCCGGTGGCGGGCCAGAATATCGTCCTGACCGCGGCGGGCTCCTCCTGCGCCAGCCTGCTGGCGCAGTGGGCGCTGCAAAAAGGGGCGCGTTCAGTGAGCGGGGTGATCCGTTCGGAGCGGCATATTCACCGTCTGGCGCAGCAGGGCGTTTATCCTGTCCTGGAGACCGACCGGTTGATGCTGGAGCAGGTGAGTCAGAACGCCGATCGGGTATTTGATGCCGTCGGCGGCGGCCTGGCGAATGCGATGCTGTCGGTGCTGCCGGAGCATGCGGCGCTGGTGTCCTACGGGTTATTGTCCGGGCAGGCGTTGAGTCAGACCCGAACGACCCCCCAGGTGTATAAATTCCATCTGCGCGAGGCGCTGGCGGATCTGTCAACTGCCACGTGGCAGGCGGCATTTCGTGAGATCTGGTCGCGACTGCCGGCAACGTCGTTGCCGGCGGTGGAGGTGATTCCCGTGAGCCGCTGGCAAGAGGCGATAAGCGCCAGCGCTCAGGGAGGCGGTCACGCTAAAATGCTGCTCGATTTTACCGCTGAAGATTAGCCGGAAGCGGCGTGCAGACGGCATCCGTGCCGTCATTGTGGGGAGAACCTACTTTTTCTTTTCGCCCAGCGTCGGGGTTTCGTCAAAGAAGTTCCACGGTTTCAACAGCGCATGCGCCCATTCGGTCGGCATAATCGGCCACTCCTCCGCGCGCGCCACGTGGGTGGTGCCGGTGGTTATCCAGACCACGTCATCGTGGTTGGTCAGCGACTCGTTATCCTTCGCATAGGCGCCAAGGCCGGTATCATGGATCGACCGGTTCGGGTATTTCCCTTCCGGATAACGCTCCTGCGGGTGATAGCGGGTAACCCACAGCTGTTTATCCATAAAGCTCAGACGGTGATAAATCCACTCATCCGGCGCGAATTTGGCACCGGTCGCCACCGGGTGGGTTCCGCCCGCGTACGGGATAATTTGATACGATACCGGATTACCCATCCGGTTCTCTTTGGTGGTATTGCTCAGCAGGCGAATAGTACCCGGATCGAACTTCTGCGCCGCTTTTTGTTCGCTGTCGATGGTGTACTGGTTAATCTGCATGGAGCTGGTGCGCGGGCCGCCGGCGGTATTGGGCTTCACTTCCGGGTCCATGGCCACCAGCGTGTTGTTCTCACCATCAACGTCAAGGTCAAGACGGAAGTTGTAGATATGCTGGTGCGTGGTGCCGACGATGTTATGGTCGATCAGCGTCCCGTAACGGGTATCCTCTTTAGCGCTCGGATCGTGCATGGTCTTCGCCATGACGCCTTTGACCGCTTCGATTCCGGTGGCGCCGGCATCAATGCCGATGGTGCCGTTCTCGTGGAACACCCAGTCAAAGATATAGTCGTAGTTGCCGACGGTACTGATCCAGCGCACCACCAGCTCGCGGCGCTCGGTGCTGACGTTCGGTTGTCCCATCTCCTGATGTTTATATTCCGGGCCGGCATAGCGCTCGAAGATCGCAATCGCGTGCGGAATAGTGGTTGGCGCACCGGTATAATCAGCAATGGTTTCATCCAGCAGTACCGAGTTCGCCGGCGCATCTTTACCGCGGACGATTGGCGAGGTCAGGGTACCCATGCCGTAGTCGCCGGAGTCGAGATAGGCTTTGAAGTACCAGCCCACGTCCGGGTCACCATATGGCACGATCATTCCGCCCAGCGAGCCTTCATACATCACCTGACGTTTCTGTCCGTTGTCGTTGTAGGTCACGGTGGAGAGAATCGGCCCGACGCGGGAGTTCAGCCGCAGGTGGAAATCCCAGTTCTGCCAGTGAATCGTGTCGCCGGTAATGGTGTAGTTTTTGCCTTCCGGCTCGGTGATATCCAGCGGTTTAACGGCGGCAGCTACGCGGTCGCGGCCATCATAAGGGCGCGACTCCATCGGCACCGGGATCACCGGACCTTCTTCAATTTTGATGATTTTCTTCTGCTCAAGATCCACCACCGCGACCAGGTTTTCGATCGGGTGCGCCCAGTAGTTGCCGTCGCCGGTATCCAGATAGCTCACCACTTTCAGCAGGCGTGAATCCTGTTTCAGACCATCTTTGCCGTCAAAGTAACCGACGGTCAGCGGCGTGGTGATGACTTTTTTGGTGTCGGTGATGCCGTGTTTTTTGAGTACTGCGGCGAATTCGTCACTGGCGTTAATAATGTTCTGCACGCTGACGAAATCATCCAGCAGGACCATGCCGTGGGCGTCTTTAATTGGCTGCCAGGAGATGATTTTCTTATTCTGTAAATCCACCACGCTTTCGATGACGTGTTTGCCATCGAGCATCACCACGTCAGCGGTGCGCGGCGCATCAACCGCTGTTCCTTTAAGCGCGAAGGCCCACACCGCCGCTTTATCCGGCTCGTGCAGCGAGATTTCGGTAAAACGGGTGTTGGGGCGGAATTGCGGCGAGGCTTTGACAATCGTCACCGCTTCGCTGATTTCTGCCGCGGATAACGAGTTGAGCGGATGCGGGCGTTTCTCGACCTGGAAGGTCTGATCAAGACCGGACTGGAAGACATCGTTGATAAAGGTATCGGAGACCCACGCCTTACCGTCTTTCATCACCACCGGAACCTGTAAATCCAGCGACTTGCCGTTGACGATGGCCGTTTTGGCGCCGGGCTTCACTTTGACGTAGGCGCCATCCTTCATCAGGGTAAACATCTGGGCATAATCATCCCACTGCACGTCGGCGCCAAACGCCTGCAGCGTTTTATCCATCGGGACCATATGCGCTTCGTCGCCGTGCGCGAACACCGGTGATTGCCAGGCACAAAACAGCGCAACGGCCAGAGCTAAGGCTGTTTTACGCGGGGAACGAATTGAGTTATTTGCCATTGTGACCTCATCTTATATTTATATTCCCGTCATGCTTTGGGTTGCATCTACGGTGACCACGCGTCCCTGCTGACTGTCTGCAACGCCAATGATTCCGGCGAGTTGTGTTGTCGCTTGCCGCTGCGAAATGCCGGCTTTACTCGCTTTAACCTACCAGCGGTTGGCCGGTTGGCGTTTGTTTGCTCTTGCCAGGTTGTTTGTCAGATTTGCCAGTTATGCCCGGAACAGGCCGGGCGGGGCACAAAAAATGCCTCCGCAGAGGCATCGGAAACCGACCCTGCACGTCCGGCGTTAGCCGGCGCGGCAGGGGACGGACAGGCATTGGTTAATCCGCAAAGTCGCCGTGCTGACGGGCCACCAGCGTCAGGATGGAATAGAGCGCCACCGGCTGCTGGTGCTGGTTGAATATCTCTACCGCCCACTCCACCACCCCGGTGGCTTTCTCCTCGGCGCTACGCTGGCGCTTCACCGTTTTACGTTTGCAGGTCAGGCGAACCTGAATGGTATCGCCCGGCTTCACCGGTTCGATAAAGCGCAGGTTTTCCATGCCATAGTTAGCGATGACCGGCCCGACGCCGGCATCGACAAACAGCCCGGCTGCCGCGGAGATCAGGAAGTAACCGTGGACCACGCGCTCGCCGAAAATGGAGTCCGCGGCGGCAATCTTGTCCATGTGGGCATAGAAGTGATCGCCGCTGAGGCAGGCAAAATTGACGATATCCGCTTCGGTCAGCGTGCGGCGCGGCGTCAGCAGGCTATCGCCAGGCAGGATCTCTTCAAAATATTTACGGAACGGATGAATGCGGTCCTCGCTGACTTCGGCGCCGCGCACCCACTGCTGACCGATGGCGGCCAGCATCGTCGGGCTGCCCTGAATCGCGGTGCGCTGCATATAGTGTTTTACCGCGCGTAAACCGCCGAGTTCTTCGCCGCCGCCGGCCCGACCCGGCCCGCCATGCACCAGCTGCGGCAGCGGCGATCCGTGACCGGTGGACTCGACGGAAGAGGTCTGGTTGAGGATCTGAATACGGCCATGTGAACGAGCGGCGCCGAGGATAAATTCACGCGCCAGCTCGCCGCTGGCGGTTACCAGCGTGCCGACCAGACTCCCTTCACCGGCGCGCGCCAGCGACAGCGCGTGCTCGCGATGCTGATACGGCATCAGGGTGGCAACCGGACCGAAGGCTTCGATGGCATGCACCGCCGGTGTTTCATCCGGCTGCGGGCAGAACAGCAGCGTCGGCGGAAAGAAGGCGCCGGCGGCGTTAAGATCGGCCTGGCCGCCGAGCAGAACCTCGCATCCGGCCTGAATCAGCGCGTTGACGTTGTCCTGTACATCCTGGCGCTGATCCTCGCTGACCAGCGCGCCCATTTTTACCCCTTCTTGCGCCGGGTCGCCGACGGTCACTTTTTGCAGACGGGCAATCAGCGCTTCGCTGACCGCATGAACCTGGGCCTGCGGAACGATGATGCGGCGGATAGCGGTACATTTCTGCCCGGCTTTGGTCGTCATCTCGCGCACCACTTCGCGGATAAACAGGGCAAATTCCGGCTGTTCGGGAGTGATGTCCTCTCCGAGTACGCAGCAGTTCAGCGAATCGGCCTCCATGGTGAAGGGGATCGATTTCGCCACCAGGTTAGGGTGAACGCGTAGCTGCTGGCCGGTATGGGCGGAGCCGGTAAAGGTCACCACATCCTGGCTATCCAGATGATCGAGCAGATCGCCCGCGCCGCCGCAAATCAGGCTGATGGCCCCGTCCGGTACCAGCCCGCTCTCGACGATGGATTTGACCATCGCCTGAGTCAGCTGGGCGGTGGCGGTGGCCGGCTTGATAATGGCCGGCATGCCGGCAAGCCAGGTTGGCGCCAGCTTTTCCAGCATGCCCCAGCAGGGGAAGTTAAAGGCGTTGATATGCACCGCGACGCCGGATTTTGAAGTCAGAACGTGGCGGGCGGCAAAGCCTCCCTGTTTCGACAACGGGATCAGTTCATCTTCCGGCCACAGCGTATCGTCCGGCAGCTCGCGACTGCCGAGGCTGGCGTAGGTGAACAGCGTGCCGATCCCACCTTCAATATCGACCCAGCTATCGGCGCGGGTCGCCCCGGTTTGCGCTGAAATTGCATAAAACGCATCTTTTTCTGCCAGCAGGTGTTTCGCTACCGCTTTCAGCATCGCGCTGCGTTCGATAAAGGTCATGGCCTGTAACGCCTTAGCGCCGCGGTCGATGGCAAAACGGCGCGCCTGTGCCATATCCAGCCCTTCGCTGGTGACTTCCCATAATGTCTCACCGCTGATGGCGTGGCGAATCGGGCGGGCGCGACCCCGTCCGCTCTGCCAGACGCCGGATAAATAGCTGGCTAACTGCTGCATGGCGAATCTCCAATATGTTACGTGAAATCTTTATAAATAGTTATTTTATGAATCATGAAATGCAAGCGACTATTTAATAATTTATTAACATTGTGATCGTGGGCGCGTCGTGTCTCGCCGCGGATGGCCTGTGTTGTCGCGGTCGACAGGCGATTTTTTGTAGTCATCATCACAAAAAACACAAACAAAATTTGTGGTTTTATTTAACCTGAGTGTAACTTTTATAAAACAAAGTGATTCACAAATACGCATTTGTTGAATTTATTGGAATCATAAAGGTGATGACGTGACAGAAGAACAACGCTTTGACCAGCGTATCGCGCAGGATACGGCCATCGAACCGCAGGACTGGATGCCGGATGCCTACCGCAAGACGCTGATCCGTCAGATTGGCCAGCACGCGCACTCGGAAATTGTCGGCATGCTGCCGGAAGGCAACTGGATTACCCGCGCGCCGACGCTGCGCCGGAAGGCAATTCTGCTGGCGAAGGTACAGGATGAGGCCGGACACGGCCTGTATCTGTATAGCGCGGCGGAGACGCTCGGCTGCGCCCGGGAAGATCTGTATCAGAAGATGCTCGACGGGCAGATGAAATACTCCTCGATCTTTAACTACCCGACGCTGAGCTGGGCTGATATCGGCGTGATCGGCTGGCTGGTCGACGGCGCCGCTATCGTCAACCAGGTGGCGCTGTGCCGCACATCTTACGGCCCCTATGCCCGGGCGATGGTCAAAATCTGCAAAGAGGAGAGCTTTCACCAGCGTCAGGGGTTCGAAGCCTGCATGGCGCTGGCCGAAGGCAGCGAAGCCCAGCGTCAGATGTTGCAGGATGCGATTAACCGCTTCTGGTGGCCGGCCCTGATGATGTTTGGCCCGAGCGACGATAACTCGCCGAACAGCGCGCGCAGTATGGCGTGGAAAATCAAACTGCACTCCAACGACGAACTGCGTCAGCGCTTTGTCGATAACACCGTACCGCAGGTCGCGATCCTCGGCATGACCGTGCCGGACGCCGATTTGCAGCTGGATGAAACGACCGGGCACTACCGTTTTGGCGCAATCAACTGGCAGGAACTGAATGAAGTGATTAACGGGCGCGGCATTTGTAACCACGAACGCCTGGCCGCCAAGCGTAAAGCCTGGGAAGAGGGGGCATGGGTGCGGGAAGCCGCGCTGGCGCATGCGCAAAAACAACACGCCCGCGACGCGGCATAAGGAGAAGCATGATGAGCAACGTTTACTGGCCGTTATATGAAGTATTTGTTCGCAGCAAGCAGGGGTTATCCCATCGTCACGTCGGCAGTCTGCATGCCGCCGATGACCAGATGGCGTTAGAAAATGCCCGCGATGTCTACACCCGTCGCAGCGAAGGCTGCTCCCTGTGGGTGGTGAAAGCCAGCCAGATCGTCGCATCCCAGCCGGAAGAACGCGGCGAGTTTTTTGATCCGGCGGAGAGCAAAGTCTATCGCCATCCGACTTTCTACAGCGTGCCTGACGGCATGGAACATATGTGAGGCAACGATGAACAACCTGAATCCCGTTGCAACCTATGCGCTACGTCTCGGCGATAACGGCCTGGTGCTGGCCCAGCGCTTAGGCGCGTGGTGCGGCCATGCCCCGGAGCTGGAAATTGACCTCGCGCTGGCCAATATCGGCCTCGATCTGCTGGGCCAGGCGCGCAACTTCCTCAGCTATGCGGCTGAGCTGGCGGGGAGCGGCGATGAAGATACCCTGGCCTACGGTCGGGATGAACGTCAGTACGGCAATCTCCTGCTGGTGGAACAGCCGAACGGCAACTTTGCCGACACCATCGCCCGTCAGTTCTTTATCGATGCCTGGCACGTGGCGCTGTTTACCCGGCTGGTTAACAGTCGTGATGCGCAAATTGCCGCCATCGCCGCCAAGGGGCTTAAAGAAGTGCGCTACCACCTGCGCTTCAGCCGCGGCTGGCTGGAGCGTCTGGGCAACGGCACCGAGGTGTCGGCGCAGAAAATGCAGCAGGCGGTCGATGGTCTGTGGCGCTTTACCGGGGAGCTGTTCCTCGCCGACGCGCTGGAGCTTGCCCTTGTCGAGCAGGGTATCGCCGTTGACCCCCGCGACCTGCAGGCGGAGTGGCAGAGTACGGTTCACACCGCGCTGCTTGACGCCGGGCTGCAGATCCCGCAAGAGGCGGCGTTTCGCCACGGCGGTAAACAGGGACTGCACAGTGAACATCTCGGGCCGTTGCTGGCGGAAATGCAGTATCTGCAACGCGCTTATCCCGGTCAGCAGTGGTAACAGGAGGTGGCTATGCAACGTCTCGCCGATATCGCACCCGCAGAAGTCCATGCTATCTGGGCGCTGTTAAGTGAGATCCCCGATCCGGAAGTGCCGGTGCTGACCATTACCGATCTTGGCATGGTGCGCAGCGTGGCGCCGCATGGCGAAGGCTGGGTGATTGGCTTTACGCCGACCTACTCGGGCTGCCCGGCGACCGAGCATCTGCTGGGGGAGATTCGCGCGACGATGGCTCGCCACGGCTATACGCCGGTGCATGTTGTCCTGCAGCTTGACCCGCCGTGGACCACCGACTGGATGAACCAGGATGCCCGCGAGCGTCTGCGCCAGTACGGCATCAGCCCGCCGCAGGGGCACGCCTGCCATGCCGGTCTTCCGCAGGAGGTGGTATGCCCGCGCTGCGGCAGCGTTCACACCACGCCGATCAGTGAATTCGGTTCGACGGCCTGTAAAGCGCTTTATCGCTGCGACAGCTGCCGTGAACCCTTTGATTACTTTAAATGTATTTGAGGTTGCCATGACGACGTTTCATTCGCTTACCGTCGCGAAAGTGGAGCCGGAAACCCGCGATGCGGTAACCATTACCTTTGCGATTCCCGACGCGCTACAGGCGGAGTATGCCTTCCGCCCGGGCCAGCACCTGACCGTGAAAGCCCGCCTCGGCGGGGAAGAGCTTCGCCGCTGCTACTCCATCTGTCGCAGCCGCTCGCCGGCAGAAATCAGCGTGGCGGTCAAAGCCATCGACGGCGGGCGTTTCTCCCGCTATGCGCAGAGCGATATCTGCAAGGGGATGGTGCTGGACGTGATGGTGCCGCAGGGGCACTTCGGCTACCAGCCGCAGGCCGGGCGCGAGGCTGACTATCTGGCGATTGCCGCCGGATCCGGTATCACGCCGATGATGGCGATTATTGGCGCCACGCTGGCCACCGAAGCGAATAGTCGCTTCACCCTGATTTATGGCAACCGCAGCAGCAGCAGCATGATGTTCCGTCAGGCGCTGGCGGATTTAAAAGACCGCTACCCGCAGCGGCTGCAGGTGGTGCATCTGTTCAGCCAGGAGTCGATGGACAGCGATTTGCTGCAGGGGCGCATTGATGGCGAAAAACTGCACGCGCTCTCCGTCAGGCTGCTCGATTTCAGCCGCTTCGACGAGGCCTTTATTTGCGGTCCGGCGGTGATGATGGATGAAGCCGAAACGGCGCTGCGCGAGCTGGGGATGGCGGAAAACCGGATTCATCTCGAGCGCTTTAATACGCCCGGAAGCAGCGTTAAACGCGCCACCGGCGTGCAGGCTGAAGGCCGCACCGTCACGATTCGTCAGGACGGCCGCGATCGGCAGATTGCCCTCACCGCGGAAGATGACAGCATTCTGGATGCGGCGCTGCGCCAGGGGGCGGATTTGCCCTTCGCCTGTAAAGGCGGCGTCTGCGCCACCTGCAAATGTAAAGTGCTGCGCGGTGAAGTGGCGATGGCGGCCAACTACAGCCTGGAAGCGGACGAACTGGCTGCCGGATATGTCCTGAGCTGCCAGGCGCTGCCGACCAGCGGCGATGTGGTGGTGGACTTTGACGCAAGGGGAATGGCATGAGCGATCTGCTGATAACCCGTCACCAGCGGGTCCTGCTGCTGACCCTCAATCGCCCGCAGGCGCGAAATGCCTTGAATAACGCGCTGCTGACGCAGATTGCCGACGCCCTGGACGCGGCGGCGTCTGACCCGGATATCCGTGCCTGCGTGATCGGCGGCAACCGCCGTTTCTTTGCCGCCGGCGCCGACCTGAACGAAATGGCGGAAAAAGACCTGCCTGCCACGATGGATGATATTCGCCCACGTCTGTGGGCGCGGATTGATGCTTTTCCGAAGCCGCTGATCGCCGCTGTCAACGGCTACGCCCTTGGCGCGGGCTGCGAGCTGGCGCTGCTCTGCGACCTGGTGGTGGCGGGCGATAACGCGCGCTTCGGCCTGCCGGAAATCACTCTCGGTATTATGCCCGGCGCCGGAGGCACCCAGCGTCTGATCCGCTGCGTAGGGAAAGCGCTGGCCAGCCGGATGGTGCTGAGCGGTGAAAGTATTGATGCGCAGCGGGCGCAACAGGCCGGTCTGGTGAGCGAGATCGCCCCGGCGCTGTTGACCGACGAATATGCCCTGAAGCTGGCGGCGACCATCGCCGGCCATTCGCCGCTGGCGCTGCGTGCGGCGAAACAGTCGCTGCGCCAGGCGCAGGAAGTGAGCCTTCAGGCCGGTCTTCAACAGGAACGCCAGCTGTTTACGCTGCTGAGCGCCACCGACGATCGCCGCGAAGGTATTGCCGCCTTCTTACAAAAACGAACCCCGGAATTTAAAGGACGCTAATCGTGGACGCTTTTATTCTCAGCGAAGTAGAACAGGGTGTGATGACGATTACCCTTAACCGCCCGGATCGTCTTAATAGCTTTAACGACCTTATGCATCAGCAGCTGGCGGCCTGTCTGACTCAGGCCGAGCGCGATGAGAACGTGCGCTGTCTGCTGATTACCGGTGCCGGCCGCGGTTTTTGCGCCGGCCAGGATTTAAATGATCGAAACGTCGACCCCAGCGGCCCGGCGCCGGATCTGGGCCTGTCCGTTGAGCGTTTCTATAACCCGCTGGTGCGCCGTCTGGCGGCGCTGCCGAAGCCGGTCATTGCCGCGGTGAACGGCGTGGCGGCTGGCGCGGGCGCCACCCTCGCGCTGGGCTGCGATATTGTCCTCGCCGCGCGGTCGGCGAATTTTGTGATGGCCTTCAGCAAGCTGGGGCTGGTCCCAGACTGCGGCGGTAGCTGGTTCCTGCCGCGGGTGGCCGGGCGCGCCCGGGCAATGGGGCTGGCGCTGCTGGGTGAGAAGCTCAGCGCCGAACAGGCCGCTCAGTGGGGGATGATCTGGCAACTGGTGGAGGACGCCGAACTGGCCGATACCAGTCGTCAGCTGGCCCGCCATCTGGCGACGCAGCCGACCTTCGGTCTGGGGCTTATCAAAAAAGCGCTCCAGGCCTCGGAGACCAACGGCCTCGATGCGCAGCTGGATCTTGAGCGCGATTATCAGCGTCTGGCCGGACGCAGCGATGACTATCGGGAAGGTGTCAGTGCCTTCCTGGCGAAGCGTCCTCCACAGTTCAGCGGGAAATAGACCATGAGCCAAACACTGCAAACCGTCGCCGTGATCGGCGCGGGCACCATGGGGGCCGGCATTGCGGAAGTGGCCGCTGCGGCCGGACATCCGGTTCTGCTCTACGATATCGCCGCCGAGGCGCTGACCCGCGCCGTGGAAGGTATTCGTCAGCGTCTGGCCGCCCGCGTGGCGCGCGGCAAGCTGACGGCGGATCAGGCGGATGCGCTTGTCGCCCGCCTTGTGCCGGTCACCGAGTTAGCCGCGCTGTCCGACGCCTGGCTGGTGATTGAAGCGGCGTCAGAGCGCCCGGATGTCAAAAAAGCGCTTTTCAACCAGCTGGCGGCGATCTGCTCCCCGTCAACGCTGCTGACCAGCAATACCTCATCGATCTCGATTACCGCCATTGCCGCCGATGTCAGGCACCCTGAGCGGGTGGCCGGGCTGCACTTCTTTAACCCCGCGCCGGTGATGAAACTGGTCGAGGTGGTGAGCGGCCTGGCGACATCGCCGGAAGTGGTTGAACAGCTGTGCCGGTGCGTGACGGCATGGGGAAAACAGCCGGTACGCTGCCGTTCGACGCCGGGGTTTATCGTTAACCGCGTGGCGCGGCCGTTCTATGCCGAAGCGTGGCGGGCGCTGGAGGAGCAGGTGGCTCCCCCGGCGGTGATTGATGCCGCGCTGCGCGACGGCGGCGGTTTCCCGATGGGGCCGCTGGCGTTGACCGACCTGATTGGTCAGGACGTCAACTTCGCCGTGACCTGTTCGGTCTTTAACGCGTTCTGGCAGGACCGCCGTTTTCTGCCGTCGCTGGTGCAGCAGGAGCTGGCGCTGGCCGGGCGTTTAGGCAAGAAGAGTGGACAGGGCGTCTATCGCTGGCCCATTGAGAGCGCATCGGTGCCGGCGCTGGCCGCCGTGGCTGAGACTCGCGGGGCCAAAACCGTCTGCACGACAGGTGACAGTGTCACCGGAAGGGTGGCGATCGCGCTGGACGATGTGCGACTGCTGGAAACGGAAGGTGAAACCGCCCAGGCGCTGAGCGTGCGGTATGGCTGTCCGGTAGTGGTGTATGACTATTGCGCGGGTGACACCGTGGTTCTGGCAACGGCGGCGACGAACCCGGCGTCGGCGACCGACAAAGCGGTGCGCTATTTCCAGCAGCAGGGCAAGAAAGTGCTGCTGATTGCCGATTATCCTGGTCTGCTGGTCTGGCGTACCCTCGCCATGTTGATTAATGAAGCCCTCGACGCGGTGCAAAAAGGGGTCGCCAGCCCGGAAGATATCGATACCGCGATGCGCCTGGGCGTCAACTATCCGCATGGCCCGCTGGCGTGGGGCGAATCTCTGGGCTGGCAGCGCGTGCTGCGCCTGCTGGAGAACCTGCAACAGCACTATGGCGAAGAGCGTTATCGCCCCGGTTCCTTACTGCGCCAGAAGGCGCTTGTGGAGAAGCGTAATGAGCAATGAGGCCTGGCGCAACGCGCGCGCGATGTACGAAAAAGATACCTGCGCCAGAACCCTGGGCATCGAGATTATTGAAATGGATGACGGCTATGCGCAGATGAGCATGACCGTCTCGTCAGCCATGCTTAACGGCCATCAGACCTGTCACGGCGGGCAACTGTTTTCGCTGGCCGACACCGCATTTGCCTATGCCTGTAACAGCCAGGGGCTGGCGGCGGTGGCTTCTGCCGCCAGTATCGACTTCCTGCGTCCGGCCTTTGCCGGCGACCGGCTGGTCGCCACGGCACGGGTGAAGCAGCAGGGGAAACTGACCGGCGTCTACGACATTGAAATCGTTAATCAACAACAAAAGATTGTGGCCCTGTTTCGCGGCAAATCGCACCGCATCGGCGGCACAATTACGGGAGAAGTCTGATGCGTGACGCCTTTATCTGTGATGGGATTCGTACGCCGATTGGTCGTTACGGCGGGGCGCTGGCCAGCGTCCGCGCCGATGATTTAGCCGCCATTCCGCTGCGAGAGTTGCTGAGCCGTAATCCGGGTCTCGATCCATCGGCTATCGATGATGTGATTTTCGGCTGCGCGAACCAGGCCGGGGAAGATAACCGCAACGTGGCGCATATGGCGACGCTGTTGGCGGGCTACCCGCAGAGCGTCTCCGGCACCACCATCAACCGGCTGTGTGGTTCCGGCCTGGATGCGGTCGGCTTTGCCGCACGCGCCATCAAAGCCGGGGATGCGGATCTGATGATTGCCGGCGGCGTGGAATCGATGTCGCGGGCGCCGTTTGTGATGGGCAAAGCCAGCGCGCCGTTCCAGCGTCAGGCCGAGCTGTTTGATACCACCATCGGCTGGCGTTTTGTGAACCCGCTCATGCAGCAGCAATTTGGCACTGACAGTATGCCGGAAACGGCAGAGAATGTAGCTGAGTTGTTAAATATCAGCCGGGCCGATCAGGATGCCTTCGCTTTTCGCAGCCAGCAGCTGACGGCGAAAGCGCAGCGGGCGGGGATTCTGGCGCAGGAAATCGTGCCGGTACAGATTATTGGCAAGAAAGGGGCGGTGAGCGCGGTTCGCGAGGATGAACACCCGCGTGCCGAGACCACCCTTGAACAGCTGGCGGGATTAAAAACGCCCTTTCGCAAAGGCGGCGTGGTCACCGCCGGAAACGCCTCCGGGGTGAACGATGGCGCCGCTGCGCTGATTATCGCCAGCGAACAGCAGGCGCGGGCGCAGGGGTTAACCCCACGCGCACGAATTGTGGCGATGGCGACCGCGGGCGTGGAGCCAAAGTTTATGGGGCTGGGGCCGGTGCCGGCGGTACGCAAAGTGCTGGAGCGCGCCGGACTGAATATTAACGATATGGATGTTATCGAACTGAACGAAGCCTTTGCTGCACAGGCCCTGGGCGTCCTCAGGCAGCTGGGTCTGGCGGACGATGCTGAGCATGTTAACCCCAACGGCGGGGCTATCGCCTTAGGTCATCCATTGGGCATGAGCGGCGCGCGGCTGGCATTGAGCGCCAGCCTGGAGCTGCAGCGACGGAACGGGCGCTATGCGCTGTGTACGATGTGTATTGGCGTGGGTCAGGGCATTGCCATGATCCTTGAGCGAGTGTGAGCGACTTTACCTGCGAGTACCCTAAAATGATAACTAATACAAAATTAGATCCGATTGAAACTGCTTCTCGTGACGAATTACACGCTTTGCAAACCCAGCGCCTGAAATGGACGCTGAAACATGCCTATGACAATGTGCCGATGTACCGGCGTAAATTTGATGCGGCGGGCGTCCATCCTGACGATTTTCGCGAACTGAGCGACCTGAGCAAGTTCCCGTGTACCACCAAACAGGATCTGCGCGATAACTATCCGTTTGATACCTTTGCGGTACCGATGGAACAAATTGTGCGTATTCATGCCTCTTCCGGTACCACCGGCAAACCGACGGTGGTGGGCTATACGCAAAATGATATCGACACCTGGGCCAACATCGTTGCCCGTTCGCTGCGCGCCGCCGGCGGTACGGCAAAAGATAAAATTCATGTCGCCTACGGCTACGGGCTGTTCACCGGCGGTCTCGGCGCCCACTACGGCGCAGAGCGCCTGGGGGCCACGGTGATCCCGATGTCCGGCGGCCAGACGGAAAAGCAGGCGCAGCTGATCCGCGATTTTCAGCCGGACATGATCATGGTGACACCGTCCTACTGCCTGAATCTGATTGAAGAGCTGGAACGCCAGATGGGCGGCGACGCCAGCGGCTGCTCGCTGCGGGTCGGCGTCTTCGGCGCCGAGCCGTGGACGCTGGCGATGCGGGGAGAGATTGAGCGTCGCCTGGGGATCTCCGCGCTGGATATTTACGGCTTGTCGGAAGTGATGGGGCCGGGGGTGGCGATGGAGTGTCTGGAAACCGCCGACGGCCCGACTATCTGGGAAGATCACTTCTTCCCGGAAGTGGTTAACCCCAACGACGGTACGCCGCTGGCGGATGGCGAACACGGCGAGCTGCTGTTTACCACGCTGACCAAAGAGGCGCTGCCGGTGATTCGTTACCGTACCCGCGATCTGACCCGTCTGCTGCCGGGCACCGCACGCACCATGCGCCGGATGGATCGCATCAGCGGGCGCAGCGACGATATGCTGATTATTCGCGGGGTAAACGTCTTCCCGTCGCAGCTGGAAGAGGAGATCCTTAAAGTCGAGCATCTGTCGCCGCACTATCAGCTGGAAGTCAATCGTCGCGGCCATCTTGATTCACTTTCTGTTCGCGTCGAGCTGAAAGAGAGCAGCTTGTCGTTGAGTCATGAACAGCGCTGCCAGATCTGCCATCAGCTGCGCCACCGTATTAAGTCGATGGTCGGGATTTCGACGGATATTAGCATCGTCAACTGCGGCAGTATCCCTCGTTCGGAAGGTAAGGCCTGCCGCGTCTCCGACCTGCGCAAAATCGTCGCCAACGGTTAAGCCGCGACGTCCCGGCGGCGGCTTGCGCCCGACCGGGGATCCAGACCCGATCCCCGGTAGCGCAGGCTAACCGGGGATCCAGACCCGATCCCCGGTTAGCCTGCGCTACCGGGGATTTTCCTGTGCTATGATTCAGAAAGGACAACAATAACAACAGAATGAATCAAATGAGTAAACTCGATACTTTTATTCAACAGGCGGTCGAAGCGATGCCTGTCAGCGGCACTTCGCTGATTGCCTCGCTGTACGGAGATTCATTGCTACAACGCGGTGGTGAAGTGTGGCTCGGCAGCGTGGCCGCGCTGCTGGAAGGGCTGGGTTTTGGCGAACGGTTCGTGCGCACGGCGCTGTTCCGGCTGAACAAAGAGGAGTGGCTGGATGTGGTGCGCATCGGCCGACGCAGTTTCTATCGTCTGAGCGACAAAGGGCTGCGCCTGACGCGCCGGGCGGAGCATAAAATCT
This sequence comes from Klebsiella sp. X13, assembly GCF_003323835.1. NCBI lineage: Bacteria > Pseudomonadati > Pseudomonadota > Gammaproteobacteria > Enterobacterales > Enterobacteriaceae > Klebsiella > Klebsiella sp. X13. The sequence continues at coordinate 2,976,023 of NZ_CP030874.1, read as the reverse complement.
ACCGCGCCAGCGCGCCGGAATGGGACGGGACCTGGCTGCTGCTGCTGTCGGAAGGGCTGGAGAAAAATCAGCTGGCGGAAGTGAAAAAGCAGCTGCTGTGGCAAGGCTTTGGCGCTCTGGCACCGAGTCTGCTCGCCTCGCCGTCGCAAAAAATGGCGGATGTTCAGTCGCTGCTGCACGAAGCGGGCGTGGCGGAAAACGTGATCTGTTTTGAAGCCCATTCGCCATTGGCGCTCTCCCAGGCGGCGCTGCGCGCCCGGGTTGAAGAGTGCTGGCATTTGACCGAGCAGAACACGATGTACGACACCTTTATTGCTCTGTTTCGCCCGCTGCTACCGCTATTGCGCGATGCGGATGCCGACGAGTTAACGCCGCAACGTTGCTTTCAGATCCAGCTGCTGCTGATCCATTTCTATCGTCGCGTGGTGCTCAAAGATCCGCTGTTACCGGAGGAGCTCCTGCCTGCGCACTGGGCCGGCCAAACCGCGCGCCAGCTGTGCATCAATATTTACCAGCGGGTGGCACCGGGCGCGCTGACCTTCGTCGGCGAAAAAGGGGAAAGCTCGGTGGGGGAACTGCCTGCACCGGGGCCGCTCTATTATCAGCGTTTTGGCGGTTTGCCAGGCGCCTAAGGAGGCTTGATGCCGATTTATCAGATTGACGGTATGACCCCCGTTGTACCGGATGAAAGCTATGTGCATCCCACGGCGGTGCTGATTGGCGACGTGATCCTCGGGAAAGGCGTCTACGTCGGCCCTAACGCCAGCCTGCGCGGTGATTTCGGGCGCATCGTGGTGAAAGATGGCGCCAACATTCAGGATAACTGCGTGATGCACGGCTTTCCCGGCCAGGATACGGTGGTCGAAGAGGACGGGCATATCGGTCACGGGGCGATCCTTCACGGCTGCGTTATCGGCCGCAACGCGCTGGTGGGGATGAGCGCGGTGATTATCGACGGCGCAACGATTGGCGAAAACAGCATCGTCGGCGCCTCGGCGTTCGTTAAGGCTAAAGCCGAGATGCCGGCCAACCATCTGATCGTCGGCAGCCCGGCGAAGGCCATTCGCACCCTGAGCGAACAGGAGATCGCGTGGAAAAAGCAGGGGACGCGGGAGTATCAGGCGCTGGTCGAGCGCTGCCAGCAAACGCTGCATCAGGTGGAGCCGCTGAAAGAGGTGGAGCCGCAGAGAAAGCGGCTGGAGTTTGATGAAAGCCTGCGGCCGAAATCATCATCCTGAACCAGAGCCCCTGGCTTCGAGGGCCTAATATTTAGCCAGCTCGCGAAAAAGTGCCGGGTTCGCCTGAATCGCCGCCAGCACTTTTGCCGCGAGTCCCGTTGGGTTACGTCGTCTGGACTCCCAGCTTTTAATGGTATCCACGCTGGTTCCCAGCGCTTGCGCCATTTCCGTCTGGGAAACGTTCAGCTGCGCGCGAATGGCTTTTACGTCAGCGATCTCATAGCGAGTCACGCGGGCCGGGGCTTTATCGCCATTTTTGATATCAACGGCTTCTTTGAGGGACGTTTGAAACTCATCAAAAAAACGCATGTCACACCTCATTTTTCAGTAGGTTAGCTAGTTTTTTGAGCCGGGATTTTTCTGCATCGGTGAGATTATCTTTGGTGCTTTTCGGGTACGCCAAAACCAGATAGATAATCTCAGCGGTGGCGAGGAAATAAATCACCCTCGCGCTGCCGCTTTTCCCCTGAGCGCCGGTCGCCATCCTGATTTTCCGTAGTCCACCCGTATTCTGGATGATATCCCCGGCATCCGGATTGCCAATGCGTTCTTTCTGCAGCGCCCGAAGCTCATCGTCAGTCGCAAGCTGTTTTATCTGCCGGGTAAACAGCGGCGTTTCGATAAATTCAATCGCACAGCACATGAGTACGCTCCTTGCTAAGGTACCATGTACACCTGAGCGTGTACATGGTACCTATCGATGATTTTTCGACATGTTGTCAGGTCAGGCCCGGAGGTCGGAGACAGCTGGCCGCAGGCCGTGAGCGCTATCGTATACGTTGGAGGATTTACAGGCAGAATGGGCTGCTGATTTTACGAGGCGTCTCGTAAGGTGGGTGACGGGGAGAAGAAACTCCCACCGTGCGGTGGGAGTGACAATCTAAATTACGCTGCAACCACGCTATCGATGGCCGCTTTGGCATCGGACTGCGCTTTGGCCGCGACTTCCGGACCGTAAGCAATGCCTTCTGCGAAGACAAAGTTCACATCGGTGATACCGATGAAGCCGAGGAAGGTAGACAGGTACGGCGTCACCAGATCGGTCGGGGTATCTTTATGGATACCGCCACGGCTGGTCAGCACGACCGCACGTTTACCGGTAACCAGACCTTCTGGTCCTTTTTCGGTGTAGCGGAAGGTCACACCGGCGCGAGCCACCAGGTCGAAGTAGTTTTTCAGCTGAGTCGGGATGTTGAAGTTGTACATCGGCGCGGCGATAACAATCACGTCATTAGCCTGCAGTTCAGCGATCAGCTCGTCGGACAGCGCCAGCGCTTCCTGCTGACGCGGCGTCAGCGGCGCATCGCTCGGACGCAGAGCACCAACCAGTTCACCATCCAGTACCGGAATCGGATTGGCTGCCAGGTCACGCACGGTGATAACATCTTCAGCGTGCTGTTCACGCCATTGTTCAACAAAATAGTCGGACAGCTGACCGGATTGTGAGTACCCTGCCAGAATACTGGATTTCAGTACTAATACTTTGCTCATGGGTGTTTCCTTATATGAGGTTGACGGGTCGATGCCCTGGTGCTTGTTGACACTGTATTCACAATCATGCCACAGAGAAAGCGCAATAAATCGAACCCTGTATTCAATTTTTTTGAACAAGGCATGCGATTCGCAGATGTGGTAATATACAGCAATACATCAAAAGAGATTTTTCCCGGCAGTGCGCTGCCCGATAACGCTATGACAGAACAACAAAAGTTCACCTTCTCTCAGCTATTCCAACGGCTTGATGGCCTGATGCTGCGTGATAAGTCACGCTTTTCCCGTCGCCTGCATGGCGTGAAGAAGGTTAAAAATCCTGAAGCCCAGCAGGCCATTCTTCAGGAGATGGCGCAGGAGATCGAACAAGCTGCAGGGAGAGTCCTGCTGCGTGAAGCGTCGCGTCCGACGATTACTTACCCGGAAAATCTACCGGTCAGCCAGAAAAAAGATGAGATTTTGCAGGCGGTTCGCGACCATCAGGTGGTCATTGTGGCGGGGGAGACCGGCTCCGGTAAAACCACCCAGCTGCCGAAAATCTGCATGGAGCTGGGGCGCGGGGTGAAAGGGCTGATTGGCCATACGCAGCCGCGTCGTCTGGCGGCGCGCACCGTGGCCAACCGTATTGCCGAAGAGCTGCAAAGCGAGCCGGGCGGCTGCATCGGCTATAAGGTCCGTTTTAGCGACCACGTTAGCGACAACACCATGGTCAAGCTGATGACCGACGGTATTCTGCTGGCGGAAATCCAGCAGGATCGACTGTTGATGCAGTATGACACCATCATCATCGATGAAGCGCACGAACGTAGCCTCAACATCGACTTCCTGCTCGGCTATTTACGGGAACTGCTGCCGCGTCGCCCGGACCTGAAAATTATCATTACTTCGGCAACCATCGACCCGGAACGATTTTCGCGCCACTTTAACAACGCGCCGATTATCGAAGTCTCCGGGCGAACTTACCCGGTGGAGGTGCGCTATCGGCCAATCGTTGAAGATGCCGACGACACCGAACGCGATCAGCTGCAGGCGATCTTCGATGCCGTTGATGAACTGGGACGTGAAAGTCCCGGCGATATCCTGATCTTTATGAGCGGCGAGCGCGAAATTCGCGATACCGCCGATGCGCTCAATAAGCTCAATCTGCGCCATACCGAAGTGCTACCGCTCTATGCGCGCTTATCGAACAGCGAGCAGAACCGCGTCTTCCAGTCGCACAGCGGGCGGCGGATTGTGCTGGCGACCAACGTCGCCGAAACCTCGCTGACGGTGCCGGGCATTAAGTATGTTATCGATCCGGGCACCGCGCGCATCAGCCGCTACAGCTACCGGACCAAGGTGCAGCGTCTGCCGATTGAGCCGGTCTCTCAGGCCTCTGCTAACCAGCGTAAAGGGCGCTGCGGCCGTGTTTCCGAAGGGATCTGTATTCGTCTTTATTCCGAAGACGATTTCCTCTCGCGCCCGGAATTTACCGACCCGGAAATTCTGCGTACTAACCTGGCGTCGGTGATTCTGCAAATGACCGCGCTGGGCCTCGGAGATATTGCCGCCTTCCCGTTCGTCGAAGCGCCGGATAAGCGCAATATCCAGGACGGCGTGCGTCTGCTTGAGGAGCTGGGGGCGATTACCACCGACGAGCAGCAGACCGCCTATAAGCTGACGCCGATGGGCCGTCAGCTCAGCCAGCTGCCGGTTGACCCGCGCCTGGCGCGGATGGTGCTGGAAGCGCAAAAACATGGCTGCGTGCGTGAAGCGATGATCATCACCTCGGCGCTGTCGATTCAGGACCCGCGCGAACGCCCGATGGACAAGCAGCAGGCCTCCGATGAGAAACATCGCCGCTTCCACGATAAAGAGTCCGACTTCCTGGCGTTTGTTAACCTGTGGAACTACCTTGGCGAGCAGCAAAAAGCGCTCTCCTCGAACCAGTTCCGTCGCCAGTGCCGTACCGATTTTCTCAACTATCTGCGGGTGCGCGAATGGCAGGATATCTACACCCAGCTGCGCCAGGTGGTGAAAGAGCTGGGGCTGCCGATTAACAGCGAGCCGGCGGAGTATCGCGAAATCCATACCGCGCTGCTGACCGGTCTGCTGTCGCACATCGGGATGAAAGATAACGATAAGCAGGAATTTACCGGCGCGCGTAATGCGCGCTTCTCTATCTTCCCGGGCTCCGGTCTGTTCAAGAAACCGCCGAAGTGGACGATGGTTGCCGAACTGGTGGAAACCAGCCGTCTGTGGGGACGGATTGCCGCGCGCATCGACCCGGAATGGATAGAGCCGGTGGCGCAGCACCTGCTGAAACGCTCATACAGCGAACCGCACTGGGAGCGGGCGCAGGGGGCGGTGATGGCGAGGGAGAAAGTGACCGTTTACGGTCTGCCGATCGTCGCCGCCCGCAAAGTGAACTATAGCCAGATCGACCCGGCGTTGTGCCGCGAGCTGTTTATCCGCCACGCGCTGGTGGAGGGGGACTGGCAGACGCGTCACGCCTTCTTCCGCGACAACCTCAGGCTGCGTACGGAAATCGAAGAGCTGGAGCATAAATCGCGCCGCCGCGACATTCTGGTGGATGACGATACGCTGTTCGATTTCTACGACCAGCGTATCAGCCACGATGTGATCTCCGCGCGCCACTTCGATAAGTGGTGGAAAGCGGCCAGTCGCGAAACGCCGGATCTGCTCAACTTCGAAAAGAGTATGTTGATCAAAGAGGGGGCGGAACAGGTCAGTAAGCTTGACTATCCGAACTTCTGGCATCAGGGCAACCTCAAGCTGCGGTTGACCTATCAGTTTGAACCGGGCGCCGATGCCGACGGGGTGACGGTACATATTCCGCTGCCGTTGCTCAACCAGGTGGAAGAGGCCGGGTTCGAGTGGCAGATTCCCGGCCTGCGTCGCGAGCTGATTATCGCGCTGATTAAATCGCTGCCGAAACCGGTGCGCCGTAATTTCGTGCCGGCGCCGAACTACGCCGAGGCGTTTTTAGGCCGCGCGACGCCGCTGGAGCTGCCGCTGCTCGATTCGCTGGAGCGCGAGCTGCGGCGGATGAGCGGCGTGACCATCGACCGCGAGGCCTGGCAGTGGGAACAGGTGCCCGATCATCTGAAAATCACCTTCCGGGTGGTGGATGACAAGAACAAAAAGCTGGCGGAAGGGCGTTCGCTGCAGGATTTAAAAGAGGCTTTGAAGGGCAAAGTGCAGGAGACGCTTTCTGCCGTTGCCGACGATGGCATTGAGCAGAGCGGGCTGCATATCTGGAGTTTCGGTCAGCTGCCGGAGAGCTACGAGCAAAAACGCGGCAACTATAAGGTGAAAGCCTGGCCGGCGCTGGTGGATGAACGCGACAGCGTGGCGATTAAGCTGTTTGATAATCCGCTGGAGCAGCAGCAGGCGATGTGGCAGGGGCTGCGCCGTCTGCTGCTGCTGAATATCCCGTCGCCGATTAAGTATCTGCACGAGAAACTGCCGAATAAAGCCAAGCTGGGGCTCTATTTTAACCCTTACGGCAAAGTGCTGGATCTGATTGATGACTGTATCTCCTGTGGCGTCGATAAACTTATCGATGAGGCGGGCGGCCCGGTGTGGCGCGAGGAGGATTTCGCCAGACTGCACGATAAGGTGCGCGCCGAACTGAATGAGACGGTGGTGGAGATAGCCAAACAGGTTGAACAGATTCTGACCGCGGTGTTTAACATCAATAAGCGGCTGAAAGGGCGCGTCGACATGAGCATGGCGCTGGGGCTGTCGGATATTAAGGCGCAGATGGGCGGGCTGGTCTATCGCGGCTTCGTGACCGGCAACGGTTTCCGCCGGCTGGGGGATACTCTGCGCTATCTGCAGGCGATTGAAAAACGGCTGGAGAAAATGGCCATCGATCCGCATCGCGACCGGGCGCAGATGCTTAAGGTGGAGAGTATCCAGCAGGCCTGGCAGCAGTGGCTGAATAAGCTGCCGCCGGGGCGTCGTGGGGATACGGATGTGCAGGAGATTCGCTGGATGATTGAGGAGCTACGCGTCAGCTTCTTCGCCCAGCAGCTCGGAACGCCGTATCCCATCTCCGACAAGCGGGTGCTGCAGGCGATGGAGCAGATCGTCGCCTGATCGACCGGCTGATAGTCGTTTTTAGGGTGGTTTGGGCGAAGGCGTGTTTTCTTCGTTTGTTCTGTGAAATGTTCGGTGGAATGTTGCGTTCACTATCGGTTCCGTATACTTCTGTTTCCTGCGGCACAGGTGAACGGCCCAGGGCCGGTTTCGCCCGGCTCTGGGGACCCGGCATCCCGGCAAGAAAAATCGTCGCTGCGCGATACCTTCGTCTCCGCCGTCTGGCTGTTCGGGGACGGCAAGAGGTAAGTTCCCTGTAAGGCTTGCCTCCGCCAGGTTATTCGTCCCATCCCTGGGACTCACCCCTTCGGGCAGACGTCAACGTCGTTCAAAAACGCTCCGGGCGTTTTTGTCCATGCTGGCGGCCCCGGCCAGCCGCCTGCGCCTCAGCGATTTTTTGCCGGCCCAACCCCCTGCTGCATGTCCCGATGCCTCATGCCTGCATAGTCATTGCTGAAAATTCTTTCAGCAATAATATCGCAACCTAATCGAACCGCACAAAAGCTACCCGTTGACCCACGCCAGCGTAAACCCATCCCAGCCTTTGCTGCCTACCGTTTGCAGCGCCGTGACCGTCAGGCGCGGATCGCGGGCCATCATCTCGATAAAGCGTCGTACACCCTGCACGCGGTCGTCCTCGCTGCGCGGGTTCACCACCTCGCCGTCGCGCACCACGTTATCGCCGATAATCAATGTTCCCGGTCGGGAATAGCGCAAGGCCCAGCGCAAATAGTCGGGATTGCTGGGTTTATCGGCATCAATAAAAATCAGATCAAACGGCGGGCGATCGCCGAGGGATTCCAGGGTCTGCAGCGCCGGCCCCTCCCGTAGCGTGACCTGCTTATCGACCCCCGCCAGACGCAGATTTTCGCGCGCCACCGCGGCATGGCGCGGATCGGCCTCCAGGGTCAGCAGCTCGCCATCTTCCGGCAGCTCACGAGCCATCCAGATGGTGCTGTATCCGCCGAGCGTGCCGATTTCCAGCACCCGCTGCGCCCGCACCATGCGCACCAGCAGCGCCAGAAACTGTCCCTGATTAGCGGCGACGTCAAAAGCCGGCAGCCCGGCGCGCTGATTGTTCGCCAGCACCTGGCTGAGCAGCGGATCCTGGGGAATTAAAGCATCAATCAGATAACTGTCTACGGCAGACCATTGTTGTTGCATAAGCGATTTCCCGCGTTACGTCCCTGATGAGTCTGACCAGCCGCCTCCCAGCGACCGGTATAAATCCACCTGCGCCAGTAGCAGATTGTTTTTCACCTGCACAACGCTAATCTGCGTAGCGAACAGCGTGCGCTGGGCGTCCAGTACGTCGAGATAGGAGGAGTAGCCGTTGCGGTAGCGATTCTGCGCAATGCGCAAGGTTTCCTGCGCCACCTCTTGCTGGCTGAGAAGTTCGTTTAACTGCTCGCCATAGCGGGCGATGGCATCAAGACTGTCATTCACTTCCTGAAACGCGCCGCGCACCGTCTTCTCATAACCGTACAGCGCCTGGTTGCGTTGCGCCATCGACACATCCACCTGCGCATTGAGCGCCTGACGGTTGAGCAGCGGGGCGAGAATACTGCCGCCAAGGCTCCACAACCGCAGCGGGTTATCGAGCAGGTCCGGCAACGACCGATCCTGCAGGCTACCGGTGGCGGTCAAATTGATCGACGGCAGGAGCTGCGCCTGCGAGGAGGCGAGGGTGGCATCGGCGGCAAGCAATTGCCGCTGGGCCTGAACAATATCCGGACGGCGGTTCAGCAGCGTGGAGGGCAGCTGGGACGGCAGCGCGAGCGGCGTCAGTCGGCTGAAATCCTGGCGCTGAATGCTGCCAGGGTTGCTGCCCGTCAGGACGCTCAGGGCGTTCTCCTGCTGAGCTATTTGATGCTGAAGCGGCGGGATCTGCGAACGGGTTGAACGCAGTTCAGAATCGGCCTGCATCAGCTCCAGGCGCGATGTATAGCCGGTCTCAAACTGACGTTTAGCCAGGTTGTACGCGTCCTGGCGCGATTTCAGCGTCTGCCGGGTGACCCGCAGCTGCTCATCCAGCGAAAGCAGCGTCAGATACCCCGCGGCCACCGAGGTGGCGACGGTGAGATCGGCGGCCGCGGCGGCGGCTTTTTGCGCCTCCAGACTCGCCTGGGCGGCGCTGGCCGCGCTGCGGTTAGCGCCCCAGATATCCACATCATAGCTGGCGGTTAATCCGCCTTTGTAGACCGTGCTGTGCACGGGCAGGCCGGTTGCTGCGGACTGCGCCCGCGCGCGGGTGCCGGTCAATGAGGCATCCAGCGATGGAAACAGGCTGCTATCGACGGCGTAGGCCCGGGCCTGATACTCATTGACGCGCTCGCGGGCGATCAGCACATCGCTGTTGTAGCGTAGCGCCTGGTCGACATAGCGATTGAGCTGGCTGTCGTGAAAGTGGCGCCACCACGCCCCTTCCACCGGGCTAGCCGGGCCGACATCGGCACGCCAGGCGGCCGGGATCTGTAATGACGACCCGGCACGCTGAACGTCCGCCGATTGACAGCCGATCAGTACGAGGGCCAGCGCGAGAGTCAGCGGGCGGATCATGGCTGTGCTCCCTCGCGGGTATCAATGGTGACCTGCACCGACATCCCCGGGCGCAGTCGCGAACTGTTTTTCTGCCCGTCCTTCACCGCAATGCGCACCGGAATGCGCTGCGCGATTTTGACAAAGTTGCCGGTGGCGTTATCCGGGGAGATAGCGCTGAACTCAACGCCGGTCGCCGGCGAGATGCTTTGTACGGTACCGCTGAATGTTTCGCCGTTCAGCGCATCGACGGTAAAGGTGGCGGGCTGGCCGATACGAATTTGCGCCAGCTGGGTCTCTTTCATGTTGGCGATCACCCAGTGCTGCGGCGGCACCAGCGAGGTTAAGTGGGTACCGGCGCTAACGTAGGCGCCGAGGCGCACGGATATCTGTCCGAGCTGACCGGCGGTGGGGGCGACAATGCGCGTGTTGTTCAGATCGATTTCCGCCAGCTCCAGCGCCGCGCTGGCGCTGGCGACGTCGGCTGCCAGCGCATCGCGGTTTACGATGGTTGATTGCAGATCCTGGCGCGACATTTCCAGCGTTGCTTTTGCCTGTTCAATATCGGCGGAACCCTGCGCCGCGCTGGCCCGGGCGGAATCGCGTTCGCGTATGGACAGTGAACCGTCGGCGGTCAAATCCTGCACGCGTTTTAAATCGGCCTGGTTTTTCTGGTTCTGCGCGCGGGCGTTTTGCAGCGCCGCTTCGTTGCGTTGAATGACCGCCTCGGCACTTTTACGCTGCTGCAGGTTATTTTTCAGCGCCGCCTCTTTCATCGCCAGCGTCGCCTGCGCCTGATGAACGCGCTGTTTGTAGATCCGGTCATCAATCTGGAACAGCACCTGGCCTGGCTTGACGTAGGCGAAATCCTGGACATTAACGGCAGTCACATAGCCGCTGACCTGCGGACTGATAAAGGTGGTCTGCCCGCGAACATAGGCGTTATCGGTAAATTGGCTGTGGCGGGTAAACGGCGGCAGCTGCCAGGCATACAAAATCACCAGCACGCCGATAAGACCGATGGCGGCGGCGGTAAAAATAGATACCACGCGGATATTATTGCGGGTGTTGGCCTGTTGCCTGGCCGCATCCTGCTGACTCATAACGACTCCAGAGAAAAATTATCAGTGTTATTTGCTGCCCGTCGCGCGTTGCAACGCGATACGGGCGGTAATACGCAGTCTTATCAATCGCCAGAACACCCAGATCAGCGTCCCGGCGGAAATCGCCGCGGTCAGAAGATAGGTGTCATTGTAGGCAAGAATATTGGCCTGCAGCGTCGAGGCGTTTTGCAGCAGCGTGCTGGCCTGGACGTTCAGCAGGGTACTGTCGCCGATCTGGCTTTGGTACAGCTGGCTGTATTGCTGCAGGCGCTCGGTAATTAACGGGTTCAGAGTGGTCAGCTGGTCGGCCAGCTGGCTGGAGTGGAACTTCTCCCGCCAGGTCTGGAAGGTCCCGAGAATAGCCGAACCCAGCAGGCCGCCGATATTCTGGCTCATCCCAAACAGCACCGAAAAACTCACCAGGTTGCGCGGGTCGGCAATGACCCCGCCGATCCCGGCGAGCATGGCCGGAGCGAGGAAAAAGGCGCTGCCGAAACCGAGTAAAAACTGGCTGAACATCAGCTGCTCCGGGCGAGTCAGGATGGTGGACTGACTGTCGAGCAGCGAGGCTAGCATGATGCAGGTCAGCGCGGTGGCGATCGGCCAGTAGAGCCGCTGCGGATTGAGGGTCAGACAGCTGGCGATAATCCCGCTGAGGATACCGGCGAAAATTGACCAGGCCAGCGTGCCCATCTGTTCGTTTTGCAGCCCCGCGTACTGTAGCCAGCCGATAACCCCGGTGTTTTGCTCCGCCAGCACAATGCGAATAAGCAGCATAATCAGCCCCAGACGCAGGATACTGCCGCTGGAGAGCCACTGCGTATTGAGCAGCGGGTTGCTTCGGTTGTGCTCAAAAACAATGGCCGAGACAATTAACACCACCGCGCCCGCCAGCGACCAGCCAATCCACGGGGCTTCAAACCACCAGTCGAGACGGCCCAGCGACAGGACGGCGCAGACCAGCGCCATGCCGGGCGCCAGCAACATGAAGGTAATGAAATCCTTTTTCTCGAACACCTTTTTCCGATCGCTGGGCGGCAGCTTCAGCACGATAACGCAGGCCAGGGATATGAGTGCCAGCCCCAGTTCGAAGAAGTAGAGTCCGCGCCATTCGTCAAGCTGTAACAGTTCGGTGGAGAACAGGCGGGCAATGGGGATCGCCAGCGAGGAGCCGGTAATGCCAATCGTCAACGCTTTCAGGCGGTGGCGAGCGGGCCACGCCTGCACCTGATAATAGATACCCAAAGAACTGAGGGCGGCCGCCACCATGCCGTGGGCGGCGCGAACCATCATCGCCGAGCTGAGATCGTTGACGAAGAGGTGGAAAAAGGTCACCAGCACGTAGAGCACCAGGAAGCCTTCGGTAAAGGCGCGCAGGCCGAACTGCTGGCGGAATTTCACCAGCAGCAGGTTAATCGACACGTTGGTCATCACGTACACCGCGGGCAGCCAGGCGATCTCCGTGGACCACGCGGCAAATGTCCCCTGCAGGTTTTGCAGGTTGGCGGTCACCACCGCATTACCCAGCGCGCCGGTCAGGCACACCAGCAGCCCGACGATGCCATAGGCGATGCGTTTCGGGGGGCTGTGAATCGGCGTTGACGGCGAGCCGAGCAGCGCGGGTTTCTCGTGCGGCGCCCAGTCATGAGGGCGATAGGGATTACTCTCGCGGCGCGGCATTATTTTTTCTCCAGCTCGCGCAGCAGGGTTTCCAGTACCCGCTGAGTGCGCTCGCGCTCCTCGGCGGTGATGGAACTGAGGATCTCTTCGCGCAGGGCGTCCGCCACGGTTTTGACCTGGTGATAGACCTCAAGACCCTTTTCCGTGGCGACCAGCAGCCGTTTGCGTTTATCGCGCTCGGTGATAACGCGCTCGACCAGCCCCAGCCCGACAAGGCGATTGACCAGCGGAACGATGGTGGCGCTTTCCACGCCCAGCTCCTGGGCCAGCTCAATTTGCGACAGCGGGTCGGCGTTGCGGGCAATGGCAGCAACCGCGACCCAGCTGGCCTGACTCATACCGAGGTCTTTCAGGCGGCGATTGACCGCCAGCCGCCAGTGGTGGGCCGTGAGATACAACAGATGGGAAAAGGTAAGCTGCCGGTTATCCATAGTCTTCTTCGCATCAGTACATGACAAAATCATTAGAGCTCTAACGATTCTATTCCTGATGGAAAGCCAAATTCAAGGGCAGATGCTAAAAAGTTGTTAACGCTACGTGCGCTTAGCAGGGGGAATACCTGACACGCTGACGTGCAGGGGGGAAGAACGAACCGAGAAGGGCGCTACCGGTGGGATGGCCTGGCGTGGACAAAAAAAAGCCCGGGCGATAGCCCGGGCGGGGGGCGCTGCATCTTAGCCTGGGTAGATACCGCGATCTTTACGCGCCATCAGAATGCGTTCACAGGCGACGATATAGGCTGCGGTACGCAGAGAGCACTCTTTGTCTGCGGCCTTCTCGCAAACGTGAATGATCGCGTCAGTCATGATGCGGTCCATCTTGGCGTTGATCTCTTCTTCGCTCCAGAAGAAGCTCGCCATATCCTGGACCCATTCAAAGTAGCTGACGGTCACGCCGCCGGCGTTACAGATAACGTCAGGAACCACGACGACACCGCGTTCGGCAAGGACATCATCCGCTTCCGGATAGGTCGGGCCGTTCGCCCCTTCCAGCACCAGCTTACAGGTCAGTTTTTCTGCGCGCTCGCGCGTGATCTGGCCTTCCAGCGCGGCGGGGATCAGAATGTCCATCTGGGTGGTCCAGAAGGCATCTTTGTCGATTTCACGGGCGCCCGGGAAACCGGCAATCTGCTTCTTCTCAGCCTGCCATGCGGTCAGGGCGGCCATATCAATGCCCCCTTCGTTATACAGGGTGGCGGTGTGGTCCTGAATCACCACGATCCGCGCGCCTACTTCGGCGAACAGACGAGCGGCTTCGCTACCGACGTTACCAAAACCTTGCAGCGCCACTTTCGCGCCTTCAATTTCAATTCCGGAACGGCCGGCGACTTCACGGCCGGTAATAAAGACGCCGCGACCAGTCGCTTTTTCACGTCCCAGCGAACCGCCGAGGTGAATCGGCTTGCCGGTCACCACGCCGGTAATCGTGGTGCCATGGTTCATGGAATAGGTATCCATCATCCACGCCATTACTTTACCGTTGGTGCCGACGTCCGGGGCCGGAATATCTTTCTGCGGCCCGATAATCAGACCGATTTCGCTGGTATAGCGGCGGGTCAGACGCTCCAGCTCGCCTTCTGACAGGCTGAACGGGTCAACGCGCACGCCGCCTTTGGCGCCGCCGTAAGGAATATTGACCGCGGCGCACTTAATGGTCATCCAGGCAGAAAGCGCCATCACTTCGTTCAGGTCAACGTCTGGATGGTAGCGAACACCACCTTTACCCGGTCCACGCGATAGATTGTGCTGTACGCGGTAACCTTCAAAGTGACGGATAGTGCCATCATCCATCTGCACCGGAATGTCGACAATCAGCGCGCGTTTCGGGTGACGCAGAGTTTCCACCCAGTAGGCGAGATCGCCCAGGTAAGGCGCGACGCGGTCGATCTGGCGCAGGTAGGTTGTCCATGGAGATGTACTACTTTCAGATGCGTAAGATAACTTTTCCATAAGAGTCCTGTTCTTAGTGTTATTTATGTCGTGTGAAACCGTGGAATATTTCTACCCGTCATACTTCAAGCCGCATGAACGTTGGCTTTCCTCGTTCACCCCAGTCATTCACTTCAGTAAGCCCTGGGGATCCCCTGCGTCGCCGCCTTCCTGCAACCCGAATGATTCAGGGTACACAGCAGTAAACTCTGTGCAATGAATGTTATCACCAATTTTATAAACCGGTATTTGACGGGTATTCCGAATTTTAAATTTTTGTTAGAAATTTGGTTTTTCGATTGCATAACTACGCAGCCAAAAACGGGATCATGCTGTGCATTTATATGCATATTTTATGCAATATGGTGAATAGTAAAATAATTTTTTCATATTTATCATTATCTTGATGATCTTCAAAAAGTGAATAAAATGATGGTGCTGGTATTGACTTTGTCACGCGACAGGGCCCAGCATGAGAGCACGCAATGCACAAGGTATTAACCGAGAGTTAACAAATACCCATAAATATAAAAAGGCTTTGTTTTATTGTGGTGAATATATCTTCATCGCAACGGGCTCGTTCGCCAGTAAAACAGGGATCGGGGAATTGTTAATGTCGACTCACCATGATTGGCCCACTGAATAATGCCAATAATCGTTCCGGAGAATTGTTATGTCAGGCTCTATGACTCGTGAAGATTTTAATTCTTACATGGTTCCCTGTTTTGCCCCTGCGCCCTTTATTCCAGTGAAGGCGGCGGGCTCGAAAGTCTGGGATCAGCAGGGTAAAGAATATATCGATTTAGCGGGCGGCATTGCCGTTAACTCTCTCGGGCACACCCATCCGGCGCTGGTTGCGGCGCTGAAATCTCAGCTTGATAACCTCTGGCATATCGGCAACGGCTATACCAATGAGCCGGTGCTGCAGCTGGCGAAAACGCTGGTGGAATCGACCTTTGCCGATAAGGTGTTCTTCTGTAACTCCGGGGCGGAAGCCAATGAAGCGGCGCTGAAACTGGCGCGTAAATATGCCCACGATAAGTCTGGCGCGGACAAAAGCGAAATTATCGCCTTCCAGAATGCATTCCACGGCCGCACGCTGTTTACCGTGACGGTCGGCGGGCAGCCGAAATACTCATGCGATTATGCGCCGCTGCCGCAGGATATTACCCATCTGCCCTATAACGATATCGCGGCGGTCAAAGCGGCAATATCGGACCGCACCTGCGCGGTGATCGTCGAGCCGATTATCGGCGAAGGCGGCGTGATGCCTGCCGACCCGGCGTTCCTGCAGGCGCTGCGCGAACTGTGCGACCAGCACGATGCTGCGCTGATTTTTGATGAGGTCCAGACCGGTGCCGGACGTACCGGCACGCTGTATGCCTACCAGCACTACAACGTGGTTCCGGATATTCTCACCAGCGCGAAAGGACTCGGCGGCGGTTTCCCGATTGGGGCGATGCTGGCCAAAGAGGCCTGGGCTCAGGTTTTCCAGCCGGGCACCCACGGCACCACGTTCGGCGGCAATCCGCTGGCGGCGACGGTCGCCAACACCGTTCTGGCCCAGCTGGATGACCCACTGCTGGCCGGCGTCGCCCGGCGTCATGACCTCATCGTCGAGAAGCTGAACGCGCTGAACGCTCGCTACGATCTCTTCAGCGCGGTACGCGGTAAGGGGCTGTTGATCGGCGCAGAGCTGGCCAGCCATCTGCGCGGCCAGGCTAAAACCCTGACCAATCTGGCCGCGGAAGAGGGCGTCATTGCGCTGATTGCCGGTCCGGATGTCCTGCGCTTTGCTCCGGCGCTCAATATTCCGCTGGCGGACATTGAGGACGCTTTCGTGCGCCTTGAACGCGCCGTCGCCCGCCTGACGCGCTAATCGGGGGACGGTTTATGATGCTATTTCGTCCCGTTCGGGAAGATGACCTCAACGATATTATCCGCCTCGCGTCGCGGGCGGGAGTCGGTATGACCTCGTTACCCAACGACCCCGCGCGGCTGGCCGCGCGGATCCAGCGCAGCGTCGAGACCTTTGCCGGTAAGCTGCCGCGCGGCCAGCAGGGCTTTCTCTTTGTGCTGGAAGATACCCGCCTGGCGCGGGTCGTGGGGGTCAGCGCCATTGAAGTCGCCGTGGGCCTCGACGAGCCCTTTTATAATTTTCGCCTGCAGCGTACCGTCCGCGCCTCGAAAGAGCTGGGGGTCTATAAAAATCAGGAATTGCTGAATCTCAGCTACGACCACACCGGACACAGCGAGCTGTGCACGCTGTTCCTGGACCCGGAATATCAGAAAAACCGTAATGGTCTGTTTCTGTCGAAGGCGCGCTTCCTGTTTATCGCCGCCTTCAGAGAGCTGTTTTCACCGCATCTGTTTGCAGAATTACGCGGGCGCAGCGATGAGCAGGGCAATTCCCCCTTCTGGGACGCGCTGGGCCATCACTTTTTCGACATTCCGTTTGCCGATGCCGACCGGCTGACCGGTACGGGAATGAAAACCTTTATTGCCGAACTGATGCCGGCGTACCCGATTTACGTGTCGCTGCTGCCGGATGACGCCCGCGAAGCGATCGGCCAGGTGCATGCCAATACCTCGCCGGCGCGGGCGATTCTGGAGAAAGAGGGATTCAGCTGGCGCGGTTCGGTCGATATTTTTGATGCCGGCCCGGTACTGGAAGCTGAAACCGACGCCATCAGGGCAATCAGCGAGAGCCAGTTTATTCCGGCCATGCAGCTGATGACGGAGCGGTCGTCGCCGCTTATCGTCGCCAACAACCAGTTCGAACAGTTCCGTGCGGTATTGATATCGCCGGACGATCAATCGCAACTTAATCAGGCCGCGCTGGACGCACTGGCGGTGAATGAAACCGACCGGGTTCATGCGGTGACTTTACATCCGGAGGCAAGAATATCATGGCGATAAATGCACAGTTAATCGCAGGGCAGTGGCAGCAGGGGAGCGGCGCAACGCTGACCAAACTGGCTCCGGAAGATCAATCCGTCCTGTGGCAGGCGCCCAGCGCCGGTGCGGCGGAGGTGCAGGCCGCCTGCGCGGCAGCGCGCGGCGCATTCTATGCCTGGTCCCACCGACCGCTGGCGGAGCGCATCGCCTGCGTTCAGCGGTTTGCCGCCCTGCTGGAAGCGCAAAAAGAGGCGCTGGCGACGCTTATCTCCCGGGAAACCAGCAAGCCGCTGTGGGAAACCCGCACCGAAGTGCAGGCGATGATGGGGAAAGCGGGCATCTCGATAGAAGCCTACAGCGAGCGTACCGGCCAGCGCGAAACCGCGATGCCGGACGGTAAAGCGCTGCTGCGCCATAAGCCGCACGGCGTGATGGCCGTTTTTGGCCCCTACAATTTTCCCGGTCACCTGCCGAACGGACACATTATTCCGGCGCTGATTGCCGGGAATACCGTGGTGTTTAAGCCGAGCGAACTGACGCCCGCCACCGCCGAACTGACGGTGAAGCTGTGGCTGCAGGCCGGGATCCCGGACGGCGTTATCAACCTGATTCAGGGGGGGAAAGAGACCGGCCAGGCGTTGCTGGAAAACCGGGATATCGACGGCGTGCTGTTTACCGGCAGCGCCTCTACCGGATTCCATTTCCATCGCTACCTCAGCGGTCAGCCGGAGAAAATGCTGGCGCTGGAGATGGGCGGCAATAACGCGCTGATCGTCGCCGATGTGACCGACAGCGATGCGGCGCTGAATGTGATTATTCAATCCGCCTTTATCTCCGCCGGACAGCGCTGCACCTGCGCGCGCCGGCTGCTGGTCAAACGCGGCGCCGAAGGCGATGCGCTGCTGCAGCGTCTGGTTGAGGCCAGCGCGAGGATCCGCAGCGGAAAATGGGACGCCGAACCACAGCCGTTTATGGGAGGGGTTATCTCTCTTCAGGCGGCGCAGGGGATGCTGGCGGCGCAGGACAAACTGGAAGAACTGGGCGGCAACGTCCTGCTACGCCTGCATCAGCCGGACCCGCGCTCCACGCTCTTAACGCCGGGTATTATCGACGTGACCGGCCTGGATGTTCCCGATGAAGAGTACTTTGGTCCGCTGTTGACCGTGATCCGCTATGACACCTTTGATGAGGCGATCCGCATTGCCAACCACACCCGTTATGGGCTGGCCGCGGGGCTCATTTCCGCCGACCCGGCGCTGTTTGAGCAGTTTGCCGACGAGGCACGCGCCGGAATCGTTAACTGGAACAAGCCGCTAACCGGCGCCTCCAGTAAAGCGCCTTTTGGCGGCGTGGGAGCGTCCGGCAACCATCGCGCTTCGGCGTGGTATGCCGCCGATTACTGCGCGTGGCCAATGGCCTCCCTGGTCAGCGAAACGCTGACGCTGCCGGCGACCCTCTCGCCTGGCCTGTCATTCTGATAACGGATTCTGTGAGGACACCATGTCTGGTTTTGAAGCTAATTTTGATGGCCTGGTTGGGCCGACGCACCATTACGCCGGTCTTTCGGTCGGCAACGAAGCCTCGCAAAACAACCGCGACGGCTTATCCAACCCGAAGAAAGCGGCGCTGCAGGGGCTGTTTAAAATGAAAACCCTGGCCGACAAAGGCTTCGTTCAGGGCATTTTACCGCCGCAGCCGCGGCCAAATATTTCCGCTCTGCGCGGACTGGGCTTTCAGGGGAGCGATGGGCAGGTGATTCAGCAGGCCGCCGTCGAGGCGCCGCATCTACTGTCCGCATTTAGCTCCGCGTCGTCGATGTGGACCGCCAACGCCGCCACGGTATCGCCTTCTGCCGACAGCGCCGACGGAAAGCTGCATTTCACGGTCGCCAACCTGAACAACAAGCTGCATCGTTCTCAGGAGGCGCCGACGACCGCGTCGATTCTGCGCGCCACCTTTGCCGATGAGACCCGTTTTAGCCACCACGACGCGCTGGCGCAGCATGGCGATTTAGGCGACGAAGGGGCGGCGAACCATAACCGCTTTTGCACCGACTATGACCGCCAGGGGGTACAGTTTTTTATCTACGGTAAGCGCGCCAGCGGCGGCGTGGCGCCGGCGAAATATCCGGCCCGTCAGACCCTCGAAGCCAGCCAGGCGATTGCGCGTCTGCATCGGCTGAACCCGGAATATACCGTATTCGCCCAGCAGGATCCGGCGGCCATCGACCACGGGGTGTTCCATAACGATGTGATTTCGGTCAGCAACCGCCACGTGCTGTTCCATCATCAGCATGCTTTTTTAAATCAGCAGGCGGTGCTGGACACGCTGCGGGAAAAAACCGCGCGGCTGGATATCCCGTTTACCAGCGTCGAAGTGCCCCAGGCGCAGGTCAGTCTCGATGATACCGTGGCCTCCTATCTGTTCAACAGTCAGCTGCTCAGTAAAGCGGATGGCACGATGCTGATCGTGGTGCCGGAAGAGTGTCGCCAGCGCAGTAATGTCTGGCAGTACCTGAGTGAACTGGTCAGCAGCGGCGCTTCGCCGATCAACGAGGTGGCGGTCTTTGATCTGCGTGAAAGCATGCGTAACGGCGGCGGCCCGGCGTGCCTGCGCCTGCGCGTCGTGCTGAATCATGACGAACTGGCGGCGGTGAATCCGCGTAGCCTGATGAATGACGAACGCTATCAGCAGTTGACCGGCTGGGTTGAAAAACATTACCGCGACCGTCTGCATGCCCGTGACCTCGGCGACCCGCAGCTGTTGAGCGAGGTTTACCAGGCCCTTGATGAACTGACGCAGATTTTAGGTCTGGGTTCGGTCTATGACTTCCAGCGCTAAGGGACCGGGAATGGAAAAAACAGTCAATGATTTACTCCAGTGCAAGCTGAGCCGCTGGCCTTTTCCGGCGGCGATGGAGGCAAGCTGGTTAGCCGATGGCGTGCTGCAACTGCTGCCGCAGACGCCATGGACCCAGGCTACGGTAGTGTCAGCGGGGATTCATGGCAACGAAACCGCGCCGATTGAGATCCTGCTGCAGATCATGCAGGCGCTGAGCGAGGGTAAACAGCCGCTCAGCCATGCGCTGCTGCTGGTGTTCGGCAATCTGCCTGCCATTCGCGCCGGTCGCCGCTATTTGCATAACGACCTCAACCGCCTGTTTGGCGGGCGGCATCTCGCCGTGGCACCGGGGAATGAGTCCCGGCGCGCGGCGGAGCTGGAGGGGGCGGTCGCGGCCTTCTTTGCGACCGCGGATCGCCAGGGCCACGCGCGTCGGCTACATCTGGATTTGCATACCGCGATACGCGGTTCGCGCTACCGCCAGTTTGCGCTGCTCCCGGCCCGCGAGGGAGAGTATGACGCCGGGTTTTACGCGCTGCTGCAGGCCAGCGCTATGGATGCCATCGTGCGTCATACCGAACCTGGCGGCACCTTTACGCACTACACCAGCGAAAAATTCGGCGCGCAAAGTGCCACCCTGGAGCTGGGCAAAGTGATGGCTTTTGGCGAAAACGACCTCCGTCTGTTTGCCGGGACCGACGCCGCGGTGCGCGCACTGATTGCCGACGCTGCGCTGCCTGCACGGGACAAAGCGACGGCGGACTATTTTCTGGTGCAGGAGAGCATCATCAAGAGCGACAGCGATTTTACGCTCAACCTTGACCCGAAAATTGACAACTTCACCGCGCTGCCTGCCGGGTATGAAATTGCCCGCCAGCCGGATAAAACGTGGGTTGTTCAGGCTCACGCGCCGTACATCTTATTTCCGAATGCGGGAGTGGCAACCGGGCAACGCGCCGGTTTGTTGCTGAAGTCAGCCGCGCCATGCCTTTCTTTGCCTGCTTGAAGGAATCGACATGACTCAACATCAACGCGAGGGGCAGGTGAATCCTGCCATCGACGGGGAGTGCCCGTCGCAGCTCAAACGCGGCCTTGGCGCCCGGCACATTCAGATGATTGCGCTGGGCGGCGCTATCGGCACCGGCCTGTTCATGGGGGCGGGAAGAAATATTGCGGTGGCGGGGACCTCGATCCTCGTGATTTATGTCCTGGTGGGTTTTTTTACCTATATGGTGATGCGGGCTATGGGCGAGGTGCTGCTCACCCGGCTTGATTACCGCTCTTTCGCCGATTTCGTCGGCGATTATCTCGGTCCGCAGGCCAGCTTCTATTTAGGCTGGACCTACTGGCTGAGCTGGGTGGTGACCTGTATCGCCGATGTGGTGGTGTGCGGTAGCTATATGCAGTACTGGTTTCCGGAGATGTCAGCCTGGGTGCCGGCGCTCAGCACCCTCGGCATTCTGTTCCTGTTCAATTTGCTGTCGGTCAAAATGTTCGGCGAGGCCGAATTCTGGTTTGCGCTGATCAAGGTCATTACCATTATTGCGCTGATTCTCACCGGCGCGTGGATGGTGGCGACCGGCTGGACTTCGCCTGATGGCGTGAAAGCTTCGTTGCACCACATCACCGACCCGACGGTGTTTATGCCGCACGGCGTCACCGGCTTCTTTGCCGGTTTCCAGATAGCGATCTTCTCCTTTACCGGAGTTGAGCTGCTCGGCACGATGACCGCCGAAACCCGCGATCCGCAGAAGATTTTGCCGAAGGCGATTAACGCGCTGCCGCTGCGGATTATCATTTTTTATCTGCTCTCGATGGTGGTGATTATTGCCGTGGCTTCCTGGCCTGGCGTCTCGCCGGATGCCAGCCCCTTCGTCACGCTGTTTGCTAATGCCGGGCTGCCTGCGGCGGCGGCGGTGATTAACTTTGTCGCGCTGACCTCGGCGATGTCATCGGCCAACAGCGGCGTCTACTCCAGTACCCGCATGCTGTACGGCCTGTCGGTAGAGAAACATGCCCACGGCCAGTTCCGCATTCTGTCGCGCACCACGCGTATTCCGGTGCGTAGCCTGCTGTTCTCCTGCTTCTGCATGCTCAGCGGCACGCTGCTGCTGTTCCTGGTGCCGAACGTGATGACGCTGTTCACCATTGTGTCGACGCTGGCGGCGATTATGGTGGTATTCAGCTGGGGGATGATTCTGGTGGCTTATCTGGTGTATCGCCACAAGCGTCCGGATCTGCATGAACAATCGACCTTTAAGATGCCGGCGGGGGTTGTCATGAGCTGGATCAGCCTGCTGTTTTTCGCCTTCTCGATTTTTATCATGATCTTCGATCCGGATACGCTGAAAGCGCTGATGGCGACGCCGCTGTGGTTTGTGGCGCTGTGGCTGTTCTGGAAGATAAAACAGAAGCGGGAAGGGCAAACGCAGCTGGAGAAGCTGAACGCCTGACCGAATGCCGACAGCAGCGGGTCTGCTGTCGGCGTCATTTTAGCAAAGCATAACCTGGCGAGTTTCATCAGCCGCCGCAGAAGATGGCGGCGGCTGACAGGCCCGCCGTTCCTGCCCGATACGCCGCTACCCGGTCGTCCGCTGCCGTCCTCCGCGCCTTTTATCGATTTTCAGGTGGCCAACATGATGATGCGTGAGCCTCTGCGCGCGTTAATGGCATCATTGCGGTGATGATTCAGGCGCAAGCCATTCGTTTTTAGCTAGCATGTGGGCTTTTTAGTCACGCCTTCCCGTTTATTCGCCGACGCTGTGGGTGAGGGGTTATGATAGGGCCGGACGTCCTTGATGGATGAGATGGCATGAAAGGAGCGAGTATGAGTGAGCAGTTCCCATCCCTGCCGGATGCAACGCTGGCGGCGGCCAACCGCCTGGGCCAGTGGCTGGCGCTGGATGATTTTACCGCACAGGCGCCGATGCCGGCGGTGGATATTGTGGTGCTGGCGGGCAATGCGGTGATCCCGACCATTGATGCCGCCTGTCGGCTGGCGGCTGACGCCGGGGTCCCGCTGCTGATTAGCGGCGGGATTGGCCACTCCACGGTCTTTCTCTACGACGCGGTACGCAACGATCCGCGCTATCGGTCGCTGCCGGTCGACGGGCGCCCGGAGGCGCATATCCTCGCCGATATCGCCCACCGTTTCTGGCATATCCCCCGCGACAGGATCGTGGTTGAGGATCGTTCCACCAACTGCGGTGAGAACGCGCGCTTTACCCGCGAGATGCTGGCGGCGACGGGAATCGCTCCCCGCGCTGGCGTGGTGCTCCAGGATCCGACGATGCAGCGGCGAACTATGGCGACCTTTGCCCGGGTCTGGCAGGGCGAGGCGGTCGTGCCGCAGTGGTACAGCACGCCGGGCTGCGCGCCGCTGCTGGACAATACGGCGAACGGGCTGGCGTTTCGCGGTGACGCTGCCGGGCTGTGGCCGGTCGGACGCTACCTGTCGCTGATTCTTGGCGAGCTGCCGCGGTTGCTGGATGCGCCCCAGGGATACGGCCCGCGCGGAAAAGATTTTATCGTCCATGTAGATATCCCCGCCCGGATCCTCGAAGCCGGACAACGCTTGAGTGAAGACAACCTGCTGGGTGAAGCGCTGAACGCCCGCGCGCCCGGCTGAGCGTTGCCCGTTTGCGGCGCGTTTTTCGCAAACGGGCAATTTTTGTTGCCAGTATGTAACTTCATCGGCGTGATGTTGGCGCGTTTTCATGAGCTGTTTCACAAAATTATGCTGACCGTCTGCTCTTAGCGCGGCGTGTGAGTAGATTTTTAACAAATAAGTTACTTGTTAAAAACACTAAATCTACAGGAGCAGGCCATGACAGCACCCGTTCAGCACCCGATGTATATTGATGGTCAGTTTGTGGTTGGGCGCGGCGACGCCTGGATCGATGTACTCAACCCGGCAACGGAAGCGCTGCTTTCCCGTATTCCCGATGGCACGGCTGAGGATGCCCGGCGGGCTATT
Organism: Klebsiella sp. X13; assembly: GCF_003323835.1. Taxonomy (NCBI): domain Bacteria; kingdom Pseudomonadati; phylum Pseudomonadota; class Gammaproteobacteria; order Enterobacterales; family Enterobacteriaceae; genus Klebsiella; species Klebsiella sp. X13. The sequence continues at coordinate 2,952,226 of NZ_CP030874.1, read as the reverse complement.
GAGGCGGCAGAGCGCGCGCAGCCTGCCTGGGAGGCGCTGCCGGCGATTGAGCGCGCGGGCTGGCTGCGGAAAATTGCCGCCGGCATTCGCCAGCGCGCGCAGGAGATTGCCGCGCTGATCGTGGCGGAAGGGGGCAAAACCCAGCAGCTGGCGGCGGTGGAGGTCTCATTTACCGCCGATTATCTTGACTATATGGCCGAGTGGGCGCGTCGCTATGAAGGCGAAATCGTCCAGAGCGATCGGCCAGGAGAAAACATCCTCGTCTTCAAACGCGCGCTGGGCGTCACCACCGGAATCCTGCCGTGGAACTTCCCGTTCTTCCTGATCGCCCGCAAGCTGGCGCCAGCGTTAATTACCGGTAACACCATCGTCATTAAACCCAGCGAATTTACCCCCAACAATGCCGTCGCGTTTGCGCAGATTGTCGATGACATCGGTCTGCCGAAAGGGGTATTTAATCTGGTGCTGGGCCGCGGTGAAACCGTTGGTCACGAGCTGGCGGCCAATCCCAAAGTGGCGATGGTCAGCATGACCGGCAGCGTCGGCGCGGGCGAGAAGATTATGGCCGCCGCGGCGAAGAACATCACTAAAGTGTGCCTTGAGCTGGGCGGCAAGGCGCCGGCCATCGTGATGGATGATGCCGACCTTGAGCTGGCGGTAAAAGCGGTGGTGGATTCCCGGGTCATTAACAGCGGGCAGGTATGTAACTGCGTGGAGCGGGTCTACGTACAAAAAGGCATTTACGATCGGTTTGTAAATCGCCTGGGCGAAGCTTTAAAGGCGGTACAGTTTGGCGACCCGGCTACCCGGGACGATATCGCCATGGGGCCGTTGATCAACGCCGCCGCGCGGGAACGCGTCGAGCAGAAAGTCGCCAAAGCGTTAGCGCAGGGGGCGCGTCTGGCGCTGGGCGGCAATGCGGTAGCGGGCCGCGGCTATTTCTATCCGCCGACGCTGCTGCTGGACGTACGCCAGGAGATGGACATCATTCATGAAGAGACGTTTGGCCCGGTGCTGCCGGTGGTGGCGTTTGACACCCTGGATGAGGCGCTGGCGATGGCCAATGACAGCGACTATGGCCTGACCTCCTCGATCTATACCCGGGATCTGAATGTGGCGATGAAGGCGATAAAGGGGCTGAAGTTCGGTGAAACCTACATTAACCGCGAGAACTTTGAAGCGATGCAGGGCTTCCATGCCGGATGGCGAAAATCAGGTATCGGCGGTGCCGACGGTCGTCATGGGTTGAATGAGTATCTGCAGACCCAGGTCGTCTATTTACAGTCGTCAGCGCGGTAGTCGCCAGCGCCGGTTCCGGCCGGGCGACAAGCGGATAGCCGGGCTATCCGCTTTTTTTCGTCGCCGCGATGGCTAGCGGGCAAATTTATCCAGTACGCGGATGAGCTGGGTGACAAAACCGTACTCGTTATCGTACCAGGCGACGGTTTTGACCAGCTGAACATCGCCGGCTTCGGCGACTTCAAGCTGGGTGGCATCGTAAATAGAGCCGAAATGGCTGCCGATAATGTCGGAAGAGACGATCTCTTCTTCGGTGTAGCCGAAGGATTCGTTGTTCTCCGCCGCTTTTTTCATCGCCTGGTTGACCTCATCGGCGGTGACTTTTTTCTCCAGGATGGAGACCAGTTCGGTGACTGAGCCGGTTTTGGTCGGCACGCGCTGGGCGTGACCCTTCAGCTTGCCGCTGAGCGCAGGAATAACCAGCCCGATGGCTTTCGCCGCCCCGGTGGTGTGCGGGATGATATTTTCTGCCGCCGCGCGCGAGGCGCGTAAATCTTTCCCCCGCGGGCCGTCAACCAGCGACTGCGTGCCGGTGTAGGCATGAATAGTGGTCATGGTGCCGAGCTTAATGCCGAAGGCGTCGTTGAGCACTTTGGCCATCGGTGCCAGGCAGTTGGTGGTACAGGAGGCGACGGAAATGATGGTGTCATCGGCGGTCAGGGTATCGTCGTTGACATTATAGACGATGGTCTTCATGTCACCGGCAGGAGCGGAGATCAGGACTTTTTTCGCCCCGGCATCGAGGTGTGCCTGCGCCTTCTCGGTTGATGTGTAGAAGCCGGTACACTCGACAATCAGTTCTGCACCCACCGCTTTCCACGGAATATGCCGGGCCTCTTTCTCGGCATAGACGGTAATTTTTTTGCCGTTCACGATGAGCGCATCTTCGGTAAAATCAACGCTCCACGGGAACGGCCCGTAGTTAGAATCATGTTTTAACAAATAGGCCAGCACTTTCGGTGAGGTCAGATCGTTGATCGCCACCACTTCAAGCGGGCTGTTCACTTCCAGTAAACGGCGTAATACCAGACGTCCGATACGACCAAAGCCATTAATCCCTAGTTTGCTCATGTAAAGCCTCCGATAGGATGGTGAGTGAGGTTGAGGGTATAAGACACTCCAGGCATACTCTACTGATGGTGAATCGGCAACCCGGAAAGTCGCTCCATCCGCTAAGCGGTTGAAAAACACTACAGAAAAATTAATGCATTCTCTGCCGCGGATTATCCGCGTTTCCCGCATCTTGCTAAGCGCCGTGTTCCCTCGTATTTTGAACCTTTTCACCGCCCGTCGGGCATGAGTGACTTTGCGACGAGGAATCATGGAACGCTTATTTGTTTACGGCACGCTGCGTCCGGGCCAGGAAAATGCCCCCATTCTGGAAACTATCGGCGGCGAGTGGCTGCCGGGGTGGGTGCACGGCACGTTTTATGCGCGCGGCTGGGGAGCCGCTGCCGACTTCCCGGGTATCGTCCTTGATAAAAACGGTCCCCGGGTCGACGGCTATCTCTTTACATCGGATAAACTTGCCGCGCACTGGCCGATGCTGGATGAGTTCGAAGCGGGCTACGACCGCGTGGCGGTGGAGGTGACGACGGTAGAGGCGCAGCGCGTGACCGCGTGGATCTATCAGCTTCAGCCGCCAGTCCGCCCATAACTCATCCCGGCGGTCTGTACCGGGCCATGTGCCCCGCCAGCCGGCGGCGGGCAGGGCGTGGAGAGGGCAAATTTATTTGTCGCGCCAGCCCATTGCCGGCGCCACATGCCGCAGGATGGACTCGATGACGTGCACGTTGTAATCGACGCCGAGCTGGTTCGGCACGGTCAGCATCAGCGTATCCGCCTCGGCAATCGCCTCATCCTGCTGCAGCTGGGCAATCAGCTTGTCCGGTTCGGCGGCGTAGCTGCGACCAAAAATTGCGCGGGTCTTCTCATCGAGGAAACCGACTTTATCGCTGTCGTCATGGCTGGAGCCAAAATAGCGCCGGTCCCGATCGTCCATCAGGGCAAAAATGCTGCGGCTAACCGAGACGCGCGGCGTCCGCGTATGCCCGGCCTGCGCCCAGGCGTCGCGATAGGCACGGATCTGTTTTGCCTGTTGAATATGGAACGGTTCGCCGGTTTCATCGTCTTTTAAGGTCGAGCTTTGCAGGTTCATCCCCAGTCTGGCGGCCCACTCCGCCGTCGCATTCGAACCGGCGCCCCACCAGATGCGGTCGCGCAGACCCGCGGAATGCGGTTCCGGGCGCAGCAGACCCGGCGGGTTCGGGAACATCGGCTGCGGATTGGGCTTCGCAAAGCCTTCGCCGCGCAGGACGTCCAGCAACACCTCAGTATGCCGGCGCGCCATATCGGATTCATTTTCCCCTTCGCCAGGGACGTAACCGAAATAGCGCCAGCCATCGATGACCTGCTCCGGGGAGCCCCGGCTGATACCCAGCTGCAGGCGTCCGCCGGAGATCAAATCCGCGGCGCCGGCATCTTCGGCCATGTACAGCGGGTTTTCATAGCGCATATCGATAACGCCGGTTCCTATCTCAATACGCCGGGTTCTGGCGCCGATCGCCGCCAGCAGGGGAAACGGCGAGCTGAGCTGACGGGCAAAGTGATGCACTCTGAACCAGGCGCCGTCAGCGCCCAGCTCTTCAGCGGCCACCGCCAGATCGATGGATTGCAACAACGCGTCAGCGGCAGAGCGGGTAGCGGACTGCGGCGATGGCGTCCAGTGACCGAATGACAAAAATCCAATCTTTTTCATGACGTCTTTATCCTGGTTTGCAGGGAAATGTTCAGTAGACGGGCGCCGGCCTCGATAAGCCTGCCGGTTCTCGTTGGGCATAATCACTACTTTACGTATTCCCTGAGGAGAATAAATCACGTTTGTTTAACATAATGCATCAAATAAATTGATTGAAACGGGGCGCCGGCGCCCCCGTCCGGGAGCGACTGACTGGTGCGATGCGCCGCCGATCCCCGATAATATGTGGCGCATTTTAGGCCAATTCGCCGCGCAGTTCCCTGTTAAGCTTATTGTCTCGCCAACGTTGTCAGAGTGTGATGATGTCAGAAAAAACGCCGCCGGCGACATCCGGCGATTGGATCGACTTTCGCCGGGATACCGCGACGGGGATTGAAAGCGTCAACGCGCACTTTAAAGGCCATGCTTACGACAGCCATGACCACGAGGAGCTGCTGGTAGGGGTGACGTTACAGGGTTCCCAGCGCTTTAGCTGCCACCGCGCGGTGCATACCAGTACGCCGGGAAACGCGATCCTTATTGAGCCGGGCGCAGCGCATGATGGCCATGCCCCGCAGCCCAGTGGATTCACCTATGCCATGCTCTACATCCCGCAGCGCTGGATGTCCGACAGTCTGGATCAGCGCGGCATGGGCGATATTTCTCTGGTGGAGGCCGCTTTTCGCCATACGCTGACCGCCGATCGCGAATTGATCGTGGCCATCTCGCAGGCGTTTGCGGCCATTCATTATGGGGAAGGTCGGCTGGCGTGTGATGAGAGCCTCGATCGTCTGGTGGCGCATCTGACGCCGCACGTTGCCGTAAAGCCAGCAACGGCGATGACCGATTCCCTGGTCAGGATGAACAGGGTCCGTGAGTATCTGCACGACCATCTTGCCTGGAATACCGGCCTCGATGAGCTGGCCGAGATCAGCGGTATCGACCGGTTCCGCCTGAGCCGGCAATTCAAGGCGGCCTTCGGACAGACGCCCCATGCGTATCTGGTCAGGCTGCGCCTGCGCACCGCGCGACGACTGCTGGCTGGAGGTCTGGCTGTGTCGCAGGTTGCGGCAGAGACCGGTTTTGCCGATCAAAGCCATTTAGGTCGCTGGTTCCGACGCGCCTACCGGATGTCTCCGGTTGCCTTTCAGAGCCGCTGCTCAAACGTTCTATCCTGATGCCCCGTGCCTGCGTGAAGATAGCCTTTTCGCGGTACAGACAGGAGTATTTTGATGACGTTTGACACTAAGATTGCCTATATCGTGCGCGATGATTTAGCGACATGGCAGCGACTGAACGTGGTGGCATTTCTGGCGACGGGGATTGCCTCTGCGGCGCCCGAGATCCTCGGCCAGCCCTATATCGATGCACTGGGCCGGCAATATGGCAATATGTCTGGCCAGCCCATGCTGATCTTTGAGGGCGGGCTGGAAAAACTGCAGGTCGTGCATCGCAAAGCGCTTGAGCGGGAGGTGACCATCATTCCCTACATCCACGCCATGTTTGCTACCGGGTATGATGAGGCCAATCGTGAGGTATTTATGGCCGCCGATGCGGAGAATCTGGATCTGGTCGGGCTGGGGATCCGTGGCCCGAAAAAAAAGGTGGATAAAGTGATCAAAGGGCTCTCGCTCCACGGTTAGTTTACCTGCTGTTGATACGAAGGCGGGTTGCCCCAGGCCACAGCTTTCCGGGCGGCAGGAACAGCGTCCGCCTCCGTATTGATCCTGCTTTGGCGGAAAATCGCCTGTTGACCGGCCTTCAGCCGCTGTTGTCCTTGCGGCGATCTGTGCTTTAATTCAGAGATGGCGCAATTAGCCAACGGCCTGATTGCCCGAGATGTTTTCATCGACGGTTCCGGAAGGTGCGCTGCATACCTCTCTTCCCGCACCCGATACTCTCTTTTATTCTCTGAGTGAAATATGACCCTGAATCAGTTTTATCCAATCGGTACCCCGGGGCAACCCTGGACAGCAGACGAAATACAGCAGTGGCGGCAGAACCAGACGCGATCCAGGAGCTATCAGCGCGATGTGTCAGATGTCCTCGATGGCCTGAAGCACCGCTTCGATGTCATTCAGTATGGCGAATTGCGTTACGCCGATGATGTTTATCCGTTGAGAGCGGTAAAATCAAAAAACTGGGACGATACTCTGCCGGTGGCGCTCGTGACGGGCGGCGTCCACGGTTATGAAACCAGCGGCGTGATGGGCGCCCTGACGTTTTTGACGGAATATCAGGATGAGTATGCGGGAAAAATCAATCTACTGGTTGCTCCCTGCGTCAGCCCCTGGGCCTATGAGCGTATTTCCCGTTGGAACTACGATGCCGTCGATCCTAACCGGCAATTTTTCCCGGAGGGCGCAGCGGAGGAGTCCCTGGCATTGATGAGGCTCATTTCGCCGTTGAAAGGTCGGTTCGCCGTTCACGTTGATTTGCATGAAACGACCGATACGGACGAAAGCGAGTTCAGCCCCGCGCGGGCTGCCAGAGACGGCGTGGCGTATAAACCGGAGAATATTCCTGATGGCTTCTATCTGGTTAGCGACGAGCGCAATTCAAGGCTGGATTTCCAGAGCGCGTTGATTTCCGCAGTTGCGCAGGTGACGCACATTGCTCCGTCGCTGCCCGGCGAGACCGTGCTCGGTTATCCGGTCATCGGCCAGGGGATTGTTGAGTATGACAATAATGCCTGGCACCTGTGCTCGACCATGACCGGCGCGCCGTTTACCACCACAACCGAAGTCTATCCCGATAGCGCGAAAACGTCTCCGCAGGAGTGTACCCGGGCGCAGGTAGTCACCGTCCGTCGGGCCATCGAATTTGCATTATCACACTGAGTGATCAGATCGGGCAGATATTGCCCGGTCTGCCTGCGGGTCTTCTGATTCGTATTTATCGAACGGTCGTTTCGCAAATTACAGGTTGTCATCACAAAAATAAATCTGTCATTATAATAATTATTGTTTGCTATTCTCTATGAATTTAAATGGTGGCTTTTGACTATGTCCGTAGGGTTGAGCTGCGGTTATTTAAGTCAACCATTAAAGATAATAAACAGATAATGAATTATGATTTCAGGTGTTCATATTTCTATATTTGTAATGGCTGTGGTTCAGTTTATATTTATTGTCCCAATTAATTTTTTTATTGCGTGGGACTGTTGGTGTCTGGGCGATTTGTTATACGCATTAATCGCGGGCGCGCTGTCTACAGTTGGCGCGGCCATTTCTATACAGACCCTGCGCTTGCTGATCGCCTCGCGACAAGAGGATTATCCTTATGCAAATGGCGAACGACAGCAATGTCCAGGCACCCCCATGCCGCGCCATGAAATCCCGGATGAGCAAAAGTCCTGAGCGGTAAGTTAACGGCGCTGACGGGATTTCTGTGCAGCGGATTCAGATACCCCAGGAGCCTGCGCCACACGCCCCGGAAAGGCGGTGCGAGGAGCAGACCTGAGCGAGCCTGCGTCTACACCCCGCGATGTCACGTTGCGACTGAACATGGATCAATATGAACCATGACATTCAGTACCCCGTGCTTGTGTAAAACCCGTTCCCGAGCCGCCACCGCAATGTCATGGCCATCCCGGACGGAGAGATGCTCCGGCACTTCCAGATGCACATCGACGAGGATAAGATCTCCCACTTTTCGCGTTTTCAGATCGTGAAGCCCGGCGACCCCCGGCGTTGACAGAAGAAGCGCTTTGATTGCATGTTCCTTGTCGGTATCCACCGCGCGGTCCATCAGATCGTGCATCGCGTCAGCGGCGAAGGAGTAGCCCATGCGCAGTATCAGCAATCCGACCACAAAAGCCGCCGCTGGATCAAACCAGGGGTAGCCGGCCAGCGTCCCGGTAATACCAATCGCGACAACAACCGATGAAGCGGCATCTGAACGGGCATGCCATGCATTGGCCATCAGCAGAGAGGACTGGAGACGGATGGCTACCCTGCGCATATAGCGGAACAGCGTTTCCTTAATAGCGAGCGCGGCAAGCGCGACCCACAGCGCGGTCACATGTACCTCAGAGAGTGATGCAGGGTGCAGCAATTTTCCCGCAGCCGACCACAGCATACCGACGCCCACGGCGACCAGCATCATTCCGAGAATCATTGACGCACCGTTCTCGTATCGCCAGTGGCCGTAATGGTGGTCGCTGTCCGAGGGTTTACGGCTCTTTTTATTTGCCAGCAGCACCACCACATCTGCCACTAAATCAGAAAGAGAATGAATACCATCAGCAATTAAACCCTGAGAGCCAGAAAATATACCGCTAAGAATTTGCATGAACGACAAAATAATATTTACCGCGGCGCTGATTAATGTGCTTTTTTGTGCGGTGGCTGAACGTTCATGATACCCATTATCATTTCGCATAAAACTGTCCGTTTAAATAATTCACCTCAGGCACTGGATTATACTGGCGTAATCTTAATGGAAGGTTAATGATAAAAGAATAAGTTACAAGTGAGGCGGTTTTTATATATCTGTCATGCCAGGATGACTCATTTCCCGATCGAAAGGAAAACCACTATGCATCTGGAACGACACAGTATCGGCAAAGTAGGGTGGCTAAGAGCGGCAGTGCTGGGGGCGAACGATGGCATCGTGTCGACCGCCAGTCTGGTGCTCGGGGTCGCCGCAGCGGGCACTTCGCCGTCGGGTATTTTACTCGCCGGCGTGGCTGGGCTGGTTGCGGGCGCCATGTCGATGGCAACCGGCGAATATGTTTCCGTCTCATCGCAGGCGGATAGCGAACACGCGGCGCTCAGTCAGGAGAAAAGAGAGCTGGCGGCAAATTATGAGGAAGAGGTGCAGGAACTGGCTTCGCTGTACAGGCAGCGCGGACTGGAGTCGGCTCTGGCATACCGGGTCGCGGAACAGCTTATGGCGAAGGATGCGCTGGACGCTCATGCCCGGGAAGAGCTGGGGCTGACGGAGACAAATTCGGCGCAGCCGCTGCAGGCCGCGATGTTTTCAGCGTTCAGCTTTTCCGCCGGCGCGCTGTTGCCGGTCATCATCGCATGGCTAGCGCCGGCAACGCTGGTTTTTCCGTTCGTTATTCTCTCCACGCTTTTTTCGCTGGTTATTCTTGGCTATATCTCATCGACTGCGGGCCATGCGTCACCGATGAAGGCAATAATCAGAATCACTTTCTGGAGCGCAATGGCCATGGCTTTATCCATGGGGGCCGGTTCTCTCGCCGGTCAGGCCATGGCCTGAATGACCATTAAGCGATAAAATTGAGAAAATATTCAGGTCGTCAGATAGCACTACACTGGCTGGTATTACTGCTCATCGTAATCACTTACGCGGCGCTGGAGTTTAAGGGGATTTACCCTGAATACTGCGAATGATGCCGGGAAAACATCGGGACTAAGCCGGTAATCTGCCCCTTCACCGGCTGGTGCCGGGAGAGCATCGCGCGCAACCTCCCCCGGTGACCGTTCTCCGGCACAGGCCGGCGCGCTGCGGTTTTTATTTCAGCGCCACGCGCTTTCAGGGGATAATACGTGCCTCTCTCAGCTGCGTGAACAGACTGAAAAACATTTCGTCGGTTGCCTGCATCCGAGGGAAGCCCGCCCGGCGCAGCTTACTGCCATCGCCAAACATGTCGTCATTCCAGCTAAAGACGAAATCGGCAAAATTGCCGTCGCTTAACCGTAAAAGTTCCGGCTCCACCAGCCGCTGTCCGGCAAGGTCGCGCCATTGCGCGCCATAGTCCTTAAATAACTGCTGAAAGGAGAGCCTGACCGGCGGGGCAACCTCCAGCGCGAACCAGCGTGCGATCAGCGGCCATAGTTCGCTCCAGCGCCAGACGTCACCGTTATTGACGTTGAAAGCCTGATTCTGCGCCTCGGGGGAGGTGGCTGCCCACAGTGTCGCTTCTGCCAACAATCCGGCATCCGTGAAATCGACGATGCTGTGCCAGGTCTGTGGCGAGCCGGGAAAACGCAGCGGCAGATTCAGAGCCCGGCACAGCGAGGCGTACAGGGCGATACTCAGGACAAGATTCATGGTATTGCCCGGCACCGCGCTACCCACCACGCCAGGCCTGATGGCATTCCAGTGCCACGTTTTACCTCGTTGAAAATGGCTGAGCCACGCGAGCTGGGCGGCGTTAAATTCAGCGCCAGGGACGCCAGGATCGCTTTCACGCGCCGGAGTTTTAAACGGTCCAAGATGCGCGCCATAGACCTTGTATCCTTGCATCAGACTGACCGCTTGCAGCGGAGCCCTGTGCTCGATTTGACTGACCAGATTACGCAGCATGGTGACGTTCGGGGCAACCATCTCCGTCCAGTTTGCAGCATTCACCCAGGCACTATAAAAAATATGGGTGATATCGCTAAGGGGCCGCAGCGCCCGCGCGCTGCCCGCGGCATCGAGTAAATCAACCTCGACCATCGGAATGCCGTCAGGGTGGGAGAGGGCATGGCGGCTCAGTCCGATGACCTCCCACCCATTGCGCAGAAGCGTTTTGACGAGCTGGTTGCCGATAATGCCGTTGGCGCCGGCGACCAGCGCGACTTTCTGTTGTTGTGTCTTATTCATCGTGTTTCTCCAGGGAAGGTGACGGAAACAGTGTGATATATTATTTTTTTCCCACATATCCCCTGAAAATGATGGCACTTATAAGCAGAATCATTAAATGAATAATAAGCTCAATGCGATAGCCACTTTTTTACGCGTAGCCGAAGCGGGTTCCTTTTCTGCGGCCGCCCGCCAGAGCGGGATGAAGCAATCTGCTGTCAGTCAGCAGATTGCGGCCCTTGAAGAGTCGCTTGGCGTGGTATTGCTGCATCGTACTACGCGGGTGATGGCGCTGACCGGGCAGGGGGAAATCTACCGCCGTGATATGCAGCTTTTGCTCGAGGCCATGCGGGAAGCGGAAAGGCGGTTGAACCCTGGCGATCATCAGTTTCAGGGCCGGGTACATGTGCAGTTGCCGAGCGGTCTGGGACAGATTTTTATGCCACACCTGCTGGCGCTGCAGAAAGAGAATCCAGGCTTGCATCTGATGCTGTCACTGGATGACCGCATCGCCGATCTGGTTACTGAAGGGGTAGACGTCGCGCTGCGGCTGGGCCATGAGCCGCCGCAAGCGCATGCGGCGCGCGTGCTGGCGCGTATTGAAACGGCGCTCTTTGCCGCACCTGATTTTACACCGCTGCATTCCGTCAACGAGCTGGCGATGCATCCGCACGTGCGCTTCAGCGCTATCCCGCTGGAAGCACCGCTCCGCCTGGTCTCGGGTCAGGATGCTGTCGATGTGAAAGTGAATACCGTTTTCCGGGCCAACACCAGTGAGGCTCTGCGACAGGCGATTGAGTCAGGCCTCGGGATCGGCGGCATGCAGCTCCCGCTGGCAGCCAGGGCGGTACAATCCGGCAGGCTGGTGCCGGTATTACCCGCCTGGCGCTTACCTGACCGCTTCCTTTACGCCGTCTATCCCGACGCCCGCTTTATCCCTCAAAGGGTCAGAAGCATCATCAGCGCCATCGAATCCTTACTGCCTGACATTATGGGCAAAATCTGAAGGCGAGACACTCGCACTGGGGAAAACCGAACGGGAAGCGGTCGAAGAAGAGAACGGAGAGAACTGATAAACCGCCAGCGTCGCGAGAATACTCAATATCACGCTGATGATGAAGTAAGTTTTAAAGGGCTGTTTTTGCGTTTTATGGCGGAACACCTGTTGACCGACCATCGCGCCAGGCCATCCGCCCACAAAGCCGAATACCAGCAAGGTAGATTCTGGCACCCGACGCCAGGCTTTGCGTGCCGCCATTTTATCCATGCCGTAAATCACCAGCGTCAGTACGCTGACCAGCAGGAACCACGTGATATAAGGATGCGGAGTAAACAGACTCCCGGTCGCCGCGCAGACGAGGAGTAAATAACAGAAGCGATTGAGATTCATACCATTAGCCAGCAGCGATCGGTGAACGTAGAGGGCGAATTATACGCATCACGCGGCCAGAAGAAACATTTGCGGATGGCCTTCACCGCAGGTTGTCTCTCTGGACATCAGTCAGCGCCACAAACAGGATTCCTCCTTTCAACCAACGTGTTAAGGTGATTCAGACAATTTATGCACTCAGTCAGGCCGAGGGACGGCCGCGGCGCCGGGTGAACCCGGTCGGCAAAAACGGAGGACTCAGTGTCGGTTTAATGGCACCTGTTTACAGCGCAGATGTTATTTCTGGTAACGGCTTCATTAATATCAAAAATATTCAATAAATTGCCTGGCGGATTCTTTTTCATCAAGATATTCAAAGCCGAGCAAACGAATTTTCACACGGTTGTAAAACCATTCGTTCTCCTGCCGTTGAATCATTTCTCCTGGAAGGAAACATAGCCCTGTCGCTGCCCGAATAATGGCATATTTACCATTGTTAAACCTTACCCTATGGATGCAGAAAGGCTGGTTCACTTCGCCAGGATGACGGCTGGCAAGAATATCGCCTTCAATAAAAACATCTTTTCTGGTTTTCATAAGCCTTTCCTTTATTACGCTGATAAAACAGGTATGTTGCTGTTTTTAAAGAGTTGCGCTTTAAAGTGCTGGTGTGCTGCTCAGCCGCCAATACACCAACACTCTGAGGGGCGGAATAATAATCCGCATTGCGGGCATTGCAGAATCGCATCTTTGCGTAATTTACCGGCCTTCTGGTCTGCGATGCAGGAACAGGCCGGGCAAGTGACATGCACCGGTCTTTCTTTGAAATGTCTGATTCCACTGGTGTAAGACATAAATTAATTCTCTGAGGGAGGTGTTATTTATTATACGCCTTTGTTGACTATTATTCTTTTTATTATATTTCTCTGCTGCAGAGGGTAAAAGCGAGCCGTTAACGCATATTGGTACAGCAACACGCGGTGGGGAGAAATTTATAAGGAAATCATATTGTCTCACCGCCGTTAACCGGGTTAACCAAATAACAGCCGGATAATTTCTCGATTCAGCGCGCGATGAATAAGGGCAAAAATAATTCGCGCATTAACGACAGGCGTTAATACGCGGGTTAACTGGCGTCAGTTCTGAATGATATCAAGGGTGTGGGACTGTCCGTCATCCAACAGCGGAATGGAATCGTCCGCGAGGAGGAGGCCATCCAGCGTGGCCTGATATGGCCCGACGCCACGTGAGACGGTAATACGATACTGACTCTCGCGGTATTGATAGGTCAAGGTAAAAGAGGGCCAGCTGTCAGGCAGCAGCGCGTGAACGGTGAAGGACGTCGCGCCGCGTTTTATCCCCAGCAGTTCCTCTGTCAGCAGACGATATGCCCAGCCCGCTGAACCGGTATACCAGCTCCACCCGGCCCGGCCGGTATGCGGGGCGACACTGTAGACATCCGCACTCATGACATAGGGCTCCGCCTTATATTTTTCCACGCCATCGGCATCCAGCGCGTGGTTTATCGGATTGATCATCGACCACAGCTGCCACGCGCGTTCTGCGTTCCCCATTCGGGCAAACGCCATCACCGCCCAGATAGCGCCGTGAGTATACTGCCCTCCGTTTTCCCGCACGCCGGGCAGGTAGCCCTGAATGTAGCCCGGATTAGGGCCGTGGCCGTCGAACGGCGGGGTTAAGAGTTTGATTAATCCACCCTCGTTATCCACCAGGTACTTATCCAGCGCCTGCATCGCCAGGTCGCTGTGCGCCCGGCTGACCGCGCCAGAGAGTACCGACCAGCTCTGGGCAATGGCATCAATCCGGCAGTCCTGCGCAGCTTTTGACCCCAGGGGGGTCCCATCGTCAAAATATCCTCGTCGGTACCATTCACCGTCCCATGCGGAGGCGTCGAGACTGTTTTGCAAACGCAGCGCCTCGCGACGACACAGGGACGCGACAGCGTCATCCTGCCGCCGATCGGCAAGGGAAGCGAAGCGTTGTAAAATATCGTACAGGAAGAAGCCCAGCCAGACGCTTTCACCTTTACCCTCAATGCCAACCCGGTTCATCCCGTCATTCCAGTCCCCCGCGCCCATCAGCGGGAGACCGTGCTGTCCGGACTGTAATCCGTGCTCAATGGCTTTGACGCAGTGTAACCAGAGCGTCTCTTCGCTACTGCTCTGGACCGGGGTATCGTAGACCGACTCTTCGCCAGCGGGGAGCGGGCGCCCCTGTAGATAAGGGATATTCAGGTCCAGTATTTCCGGGTCGCCGATCGTTTCGACATAGTGACAGACGGCAAACGGGAGCCAGAGGTAGTCATCAGAACAACGTGTCCGTACGCCGTTACCGTGCGGGGGATGCCACCAGTGCTGCACATCTCCTTCAATAAACTGCCGGGAGGCGCAGAGTACAATTTGTTCACGCATTTTTTCCGGCGCGGCGTGGCTGAGAGCCAGCGTATCCTGCAGCTGATCGCGAAAACCAAATGCGCCGCCGGATTGATAGTAGCCGCTACGTGCCATAAGGCGACAGGCCATCGTCTGATACAGCAGCCAGCCGTTGACCAGTAAATTCACGGTGGTATCCGGCGTCGTCACCACGATTTTATCGAGCGCGTTATGCCAGTAGCGGTGAACATGGTTCAGTTCCTGACGGACGGTATCTTCATTCAGATAGCGGGCCAGGGTCTCCTGAGCCCGGCTATGGTTTTCTTCCGCGCCAAGGACGAAGATAAACGTCCGCTGATCGCCATCAATTAAGGTCGCTGCGGATTGTACTGCGGCGCAGGGATCCAGGCCGGCGCCTGTTTTACCCGAGAGCCTGCGCAGTGCCATCGCCTGCGGATTTTGCAATGAGCCATTGCGTCCAATAAACTCGCGGCGGTCGCCGGTCAGCGAGCAGTAAGAACCGCTGACGGCAAAGAATGCCGTGCGCTCGCCGCCGTTAGCGCCGTAAAAATTATTGGCCATCACCCCGCAACCAGCGGAATGGTTGACGGGATACGTCACGATATGGGAGGCGGTGCGGGTTCGTAAATCTCCGAGCGTCCATTCAGCATAGCCGGTGACCGACAGTTTACGTGTTCGCCCCGAGTTGTTGCTGAGCGTCAGGATCGCCAGTTTAACCGCAGCCTGTTCGGCGACCAGTACCGTCAGCTCACTGTCTATACCGCTCTCGCGATGGGAAAACACGCTGTAGCCAAACCCGTGGCGGGTGAGGTAATCACCGTGCCCGCGAACCGGCAATACCGTCGGCGACCAGCATGCGCCGCTCTCTTCATCGCGCAGATAAAAGGCTTCGCCGCTGCGGTCGCTTACCGGATCGTTCTCCCACGGCGTTAACCGGTACTCATGAGCATTCTCATACCAGCTGTAGGCTTGCCCCGCCTCCGAGATAACGCTGCCAAAACCGGGATTAGCCAGTACATTTGACCACGGCGCTGGCGTCGGCTGGTTTTCGCTGAGGACAATCTGATACTCCCGACCATCTTCTGAAAAACCTCCGAACCCGTTGAAGTGGCGTAACTTATCGCTATCCGGTGTCCAGTCGACGTGGTGGTTTTTCTGTGCCACCGCGTGGGCAATGAATAAGCGGGTCGGCGGGGTTAACGTATGAATGCGCTGGTTAAGCTGTTCACTGAGTCCGCCTGCGCGATCATCAAGATACAAACAGGCCACGCTCATCAGAAGCTGCTTATCTTCGGCGGAGAGATGTTCGCCATTACGGACAAAAATGCCGCCCGACTTATCCAGCAGGCTGGCTCCTGAGCGGGCATAAATTAAATCCATTATCTGGTTCTGCAGGATCTGCTGATAGCCGCCGGGACTCTCATTGAGGATCACCAAATCAACCTCCAGCCCTTTCTGACGCCAGTATCGGTGCGCCTGTACCAGGGTGGTGACCGAGGCGATACTCTCTTCGCTGGTGATGCTGAGCAGCACTATCGGCAGATCGCCTGAAATGGCCCAGCCCCACAGGCCGGACTGGCCTCGCCGGTTACGGCTGATAATCTGGCCGTCGGCCCGCAGTTCCTGACAGGGATACAGCACCGCGCTGGCGAGACGGTTAAACAGCGTGGCATCATCTTCACTGGCATTCATCTGGCGTAATACCACCAGGCTATGGGACCACGCCAGCTCAAAGATACGGTCAGCAATGGGGTGATCTCGATATTTTTCCAGTAACGCCAGACTTTGCTGGCGGCTTTCGCCGATGCCATACACGATATCAACCGTGACCGGTTGTCCCGGCAGCAGGGTAATCGCGTGGCGTATCGCCAGAATCGGATCCAGTACCGCGCCTGAGGTATTGCTGAGTGCGCCACTTTTCCCGGCGGTCTGCGCATCTGAAGGGGTTTTGCCGCGACCCAGAAACAGGGCTCTGTCAGTTTCAAACGAGATACTCTTACTGCTGTTACCATGCACAACCACCATGTGCAGCATGCAGGGGGTTTGTTCATCCGGCGAGCGCGGGCGGCGATGACACAGGATCGCGTCACGATCGGGGTTAATCTCCGTCTGAATAAACAAGTTGCTGAATGCCGGATGCGCCCGATCGCTGGCATCAGGGGCCAGCACCACTTCGCAATAGGTTGTCAGTTCAAGCTCTCGGGGCAAGCGTCCTCTGTGTACCAGGGTGAGCCGCCGCAGTTCAATATCATCTTCCGGAGAGACCACAATCTGAGTTCTGACGCTCAGCGATCCGAAAGTACGGCGGAACTCAGCGCCGGCATCGGTAAAGATCGCTTCGTCGCCGCCATCGGCATCTGTGCCGACAGGATGCCAGGTATTGCTCCAGACTTCGTCCGTTTGCGCATCGCGGATATAGCAGAATGCTCCCCAGTTATCCCGGGTCGTATCGCTGCGCCAGCGCGTGAGGGCAAGATTGTTCCAGCGGCTGTAACCGCCGCCGCCAGGGGTCAGCATCAGATGGTAATGGCCGTTGGACAACAGCTGCACTTCAGGGACCGGGGTATCTGCTCCGCTGAAAATACGCGGTTCATAGCGAACCGGTTTGACCCTCCCTTCATGGGATTCGAAATGACGGCGCGGGCTGTAAAGATCGACCGCATCCGGGACGCGTTCCTGCAACAACAGGCTCGCCGAGCGGAAGGCGGTACTGGACATGAATCGCTCTGTCATCGGGGCGTTGAGCAGCACGTGAGCCAGCGCCTGAAATGCCATCCCCTGATGATGCGCCATCCAGGACTGAACGATGGCATACAGTTGCCCGGTTGCGAGGCGGGAGGGAGTATAGTCCAGCGCTTCATAAAAACCGTATTCGCCGCGCGCGCCGTTTTTTTCCAGACTGAGCAAATTGTCGCAGGCTTTGTGTGGGGAGACCATGAGAGCCAGCAGCGTTGCGTACGGGGCGATCACCATATCATCGGCCAGACCTCGCCGCAGACCGAGGCCCGGTACGCCAAATGCCTGGTACTGATAATTGTGCTGAACATCAAAAGCATGATAGCCGGACTCCGAGACCCCCCAGGGCACGCCACGCTCTTTGCCCCAGTGTATCTGACGTTTCACCGCTGACTGGCTCATCTCATCAAGAAGAGAGCCGGGCCAGGTGGGCATCACCAGATTCGGCATCAGGTATTCAAACATCGAACCGCTCCATGACATCAGCGCGGTTTCATGATCAATGGTGGTGAACAACCGTCCCAGGGCATACCAGCTTTTTAACGGTAGCTGATTCGTCGCGATGGCGAGAAAACTGGTCAGGCGGATTTCAGAGGGCAGCAGATCGTAATGGCTTTTATCCGCGGTATTGGTATCACAGTTATAGCCGACGCTGAGCAGACAGGTTGCTTCGCTGTACAGAAACGCAAAATCCATTCTCGCATGATCGTTCAGACGCTGTTCAAGTTCAGTGATAATCTTCAGCCGCATGCGGGCCAGCGCCGTAACCGATGCCGGAGGCGTTCCTTCGCCGCGATAGCTCGCGCCGGCGAGCCAGCTCAGCGTCGGTAGCTGCGGTTGGTTATACGCCTGGGGTAACCAGCCCAGTAGATGCGACCATTCATGGCACAGCTGCACCAGCTGATGTTCAAGGTGCGCTGTCCAGCGCACCACCAGCGGGTTTTCCTGAGCACACTGTGTCGTCAGATGGTTACACTGAGCGCGCATTTTCTTCAGTTCGCCGAACAGCTGCCCCGCGGGCAACGATACCGCGTTAAGGCAGTGTTTGCGCAGCAGTCGCAGACCGGTTGGCGCGTTTTGGCCCCAGTATTTTTCCAGAATAATCAGCGTGTCGTTCAGCCCCGCCAGCAGCTGCTCGCTGTTCAACACCGGCTGATAACGCATCGCGGACAGGCCTTCGCGTAATGTCAGTAAATGACCCGCCATATTGCCGCTGTCAACGCTTGAGACATAGCGTGGGTTGAGGGGCGCGAGCGTGCGGGTGTCATACCAGTTAAAGAGGTGGCCGCGGAAGTGTTCCATTTTATCCAGCGAGTCGAGCGTCAGCGTCACGCGTTGCAAAACCTCACCCCCGGGCAGGTAGCCAAAATCCCAGGCGGTCAGGTTGGCCATCAGGGAGAGCCCGATATTGGTGGGGGAGGTGCGATGTGCGACGGTGGGCTGCGGTATTTCCTGATAATTATCCGGGGGAAGCCAGTTTTCTTTTGCCGTGGCAAAGGTCTCAAAGAAGGCCCAGATTTCGCGGCTCGTCTGACGCAGCAGCTGCTTCTGGTCCGCATTCAGTGATACCGTCCTACGCGCAGGCTGGCGGCTTAACCAGCGCATCATCAGCGGCGCCAGACACCACAGAATCGTGACGGGCAGGGCGATAGCCAGCAGCGGTGGGGTAAAATGATACGTCATCATCGTCAGGGCGACCCCGGTGACCACATTGAGCCACATCGCCCGATAAAAACGCAGCACCGAAAGGTTGGACTGCGGGCTGTCCGGCGCGTGGCTGGCCCACTGGATGAGATTGCGCTGACTGATACCAAGACGCCAGAGCGTCACGGCAATGGCATAGCATGAATATCCGGCCTCGTGCGGCAGTATCACAAAATTGAGTGCAATACGGGAGAGCCGCTTCAGCGCTCCGGCGGCGACAAGCGGAAGATGTAGCCGCAACGGGCGACGAGAGGGTTTATGAAGAAGGTCGTGAAGAATACTCAGGGCTGCGGGCAATAACCACACCAGCGTCAGCGCGCCAAGCCAGTAGAGCGGATTGGGAACCCAGAGCAGGGAACAAAAAAGAAGTACCAGTAAAGAGGGGGCGACCAGGCTACGGCGTAAATTATCAAATAACTTCCACCAGGAGAGCGGGGATAACGGATTTTTATCCCGCGTTCCATCCGCTTTTCTGACGTACGGGCAGAGCCAGTTAAGCAGCTGCCAGTCGCCACGGATCCAGCGCATACGACGCGCAACGTCTGACAGATAGTTGTTTGGGTATTGTTCGTAGAGTAAAACTTCACTGAGTAGCCCGGACCGGGCATAGCACCCTTCGAGTAAGTCATGGCTGAGAACCAGATTTTCCGGGCAGGCGTTGGCTGTGGCCTGGACAAAGATATCGACGTCATAAATCCCTTTGCCAACGAACGACCCTTCGCCGAAGAGATCCTGATAGATGTCCGAAGACATCATTGAATAGGGATTATTACCCGGTACGCTGCTGCGCAGGGCAGCATAGCGCCCCTGTCCGTTGCGCGGCATCTCCTCTGCCAGTCCGGGCTGCAAAATACCATACCCTTTGACGACTCTCTGTCGCAGCGGATCATACACGGGCTGGTTCAGCGGGTGCGCCATGGTGGCCACCAGTTTATGTGCGGTGTCGCGCGGCAAAACCGTATCGCTGTCCAGGGTTATGACATATTTAATCGGGCCCGGCAGCTGGTGCGCGGGCAGCCCGGCGACACTGGAAAACTGTGTTGCCGGGTGGCGCAACCAGTTGTTCAACAATGCCAGTTTTCCCCGCTTACGTTCATGCCCCATCCAGGTTTCCTGCGCCGGAACCCATTCAGGCTGTCGGTGCAGAAGATAAAAGCGTGGGCGGCTGGCTGGATAACGTCGGTTAAGCGCCTCTGTTTCCGAGATGGCCTGCCTGAGCAGCAGGGCGTTTTCTGGCGGATTTTCAACTGTTGAATCAGCAAAATCGGTGAGAAGAGCGAAGCGGAGGTGTTCATTCTGATTGCCCAGCCAGCATACTTCGAGACTAGTGAGGAGCTGGCTGATGCCTGCGTGGCTGGTCAGCATACAGGGGATCACGACCATCGTCGCACAGTCAGCGGGAATCCCCGCTGAAAAATCCATTCGTGGCAAAGGGCGGGGAATGCGAAAACGGGTGGTCGCTTCGCTTAGTAGATCGCTAATTAACTGGCTGACCGCCACAATAAGCGGTAAAGCCAAAAGTATCAGTATCCAGCCCATTCCCTGTTGCGCTGTGGCGTGCAGGATTCCGGCCGTAACGGCTGTCGTCAACAGGCTGAGACTGCCGAGCCATGACAACAAGGGGATTTTGTTGAAACTGTGGCGCAGCCGGATAAGTCCAGGGGTGTCAGCGCAGAGTTGCACTTCCAGCTGCTCGCGGCCTTCACCTGCCAGATAATAACCCACATGATATCCCGGCGTGGCGGGCGCGTTTTCCAGAGAAAGCGCCAGCACCCGGCTGGCAACCTCTGGCTCGCTGAACCGACTGTCTCTGGCCAGAATCTCGATGACATGCCGGTAATGATCCCGGGTATCAAAGTGCATCCGGGAATAGGTAGCGGCCGGGTCAAGACGCAATGTCTGTTCCACAACGCTGATCGTCTCGGCAAAATCGGCCCAGTTTGTTTCGCTCAGCAAACGTAAACCTGCGATGCTGTTGCTGACAGAAAGCTGGCTGGCGGCAAGCTGTTGATTGAAGCGGTGAATGAGAACCTCGGTCGTCACGCCCTGTTCAGCAAGGCGCTGGTCCACCCAGGTCAACGGCAGCGCCAGCGCATTGCCATGACCCTGCAGGCGGCGGACCAGTTCTGCGACAAACGCACTGCTGAGCGGCGGGCGGGCGCGCGCCATGTCGGCCACCACCATGATTAAATCGGCGGGCGTATTCTCCGCACATTCGAAAATCCGCGTGAGCCATGTGTCCGCCAGGCTGCGCTCTTGCTGCGCTTTTACTACTTCGATACTGACACGCCGCAGGTTTTCGATCAGCGACAGACGCAGCATGCCCGGTAAAGCCCAGACCTCGCCTAACGTCAGCGGCGTCACCTGCTGATAGGCGGCGATATAGCTGGTGAGACTGGCTACGTCCCAGCGTCCGTCTCCGTGGGCAATCGCTTCAGAGGCGATATCGTAAATGCGCGGGCACTGGTGGGGTGAAATCAGGGCGGGGAGACCTTTGCCAAAGCTTTTCGGCAAGTGCTGGCGGACAATACGAATTTGCTCCTCAATCAGGTAATAATTATCAAGAAGCCACTCGCCTGCGGGCATGATACTCGATTTTTTCCCGGCATTGAGCGCATAACAGTTATGGGTGATCACGGCCTCGTTGTCCCCAAGCCGCTTGAGAAGATAGTAAGGCAGTTTGTCCGGCGACAGCTTATGAGTATGCGCCAGTTTCTGGCCGTAACGTTCCATCTGGAGGGCCGAAAACAGTTCTGGCCGCAGACTATTTTCACCGGTCGGGTCGTTGGCCGGGAAGGGTTCCCGTCCAGGGATTTTCGTAAAGGGATGAGCGCGGCTAAACCATGCTCGGGGATTCATTTTCATAGCGTTGCTCTGATGCGACATTAACGCGCAGGAGCAGTTGCGAAATCAGTTCAGAAACGTTCTCTCAGGATGGGCGTGAGGCATCAGGGATTTAACAGCTGCCGGTCTTTATTCAGTATAGAACACGGGGTTTAAGTGGGTCGGTGTATGAAGCTGGCTAGCGTGTCGGGACAAAAATAGCCTTGCATCCAGGGCACAGCATGGCCTGTTTTAAGCGAATCTTAGAGGTGGACTGGGTTGATGATAAGCCACAGACGGGGCAGGTGATTGTGGAGGTCGAGGCACCCCCGATGAACTTCATTGCGTAATCGAGAAAAGACATGATGATTAACCTTTCAATGAATGTGTTTCAGTGTACCACGTATGGCTAAAATTTAATCTGTTTAATGTGTGGCCCTGCCCGGTATGGATGATTTCTGAAGCCGGCCTGGCTACCGCATTGTTTTTAATCTCCTGATTGCCGCCGGGCCGACAGCTCTCTCATCTGCCGTCGTCACAAGCAAAAACCATGACATCAGCCGCCGGACGCTGGTGCGGTGTGTGACGTTGTCACGTAAAGCGAGACGGGCCTGGCTGCAATATCAAGACCTGAAACGGCTAAATCTGGCGACACATCAATACGTTGCGGAATCAATTAAAAAGAGATCGCGCTATTTATGGGTGAGATTAGGTGATAAAAGCGGGAGTGGGAGCAGGTTTTGGCGCGCTTAAATGGCGGCAAAGAGCCTGCAACAGGTCATGGGAAACAGGAGTAACCCATTGCTTTTACTGAGAATAGAGGCTTAACGGCAATTGTTTCTTATAAGTACGTAAAAGTTAATGAATTTTTCAGGAAAGGTCGTTATGTTGTCGGCATCACAGTTTTGTTAAGGGTTTAACATGCGCGATAAATACACTGGCCTGCAAATAGGTATCCACTGGCTGGTCTTTTTATTGGTGGTTGGCGCCTATGCCACCATGGAGCTTCGCGGTTTTTTCCCCCGCAGCGACCGTCCGCTCATTAATATGATTCACGTTTCCTGCGGGGTGGCCATTCTCGTGTTGATGGTTGCGCGCCTGCTGGTCCGACTGAAGTCCCCGGCGCCGCCGATTGTACCGAAACCGTCACCGATGATGACCGGTTTTGCCCATCTGGGGCATCTGATTATCTATCTGCTGTTTATCGCCCAGCCGATCGTTGGACTGGTGATGATGTATTACCGTGGCAATCCGTGGTTTGCCTTCGGCCTGACCATGCCGTTTGCGGCGCAAAGTCAGTTTGAGCTGGTGGATACGCTGAAGGGCGTACATAGCCTGCTGGCGAATACCGGTTACTTTATCATCGGCGCGCACGCGCTGGCCGCGCTGCTGCACCACTATCTGTGGAAAGATAATACGCTGCTGCGCATGATGCCACGTAAGCGCTAATCACTCCCGATCTCCTGACCCCGCCGCCGAGCGGGTTTTTTTTTATTCCTTCCGCTGCCGGTTGTGGTAGATCTGATACGGACTGAGGAAAAAGGAGTCCAACATGAAAGTCAGACTTGCCGTGCCGGATGAGGCACCTGCGCTATGGAACATCCGCAATCAGGCCATTCGCAACGGCTGTCGTGAGAGCTACGCAGCCGCGGTCCTCAAGGCCTGGACGCCGGATACGATGCCGGAAGGGTATCGCCATGCGGTGCGCGACAATCCCTTTTTTGTCGTTGAGGAAGAGAGCGGGCGCCCGGTGGCGACCGGCTTTCTTGATCTCCGCGCGGCCAGCGTGGAAGCCATCTTTACGTTGCCCGAATGGGGCGGAAAAGGTTGCGCCGGAATGATTTTGACGACCATTATCGCCGAAGCGCGGCGGCGGAATCTCCCGCGCCTGACGCTGGAAGCGACGCCGAATGCGGCCGGGTTTTATCTGCGCCATGGTTTTGTCGCCGTGCGCGAAAAGCTGCTGCCGTCAAAGCTGGCGAAGGCGGATTTACGCTGCGTGGAAATGGCGCTCCGGCTCAGCTAACCGCCACGGCTCGCCGCCGTGCTACGGTATAACGCGGCGTTTCAGTTTGCCACTTTGCTTAATAAAATATAGTATACCCCCCTATATAATATTGAGGGCGTCATCGTGCCACATTCACCTGAAGACAAAAAACGCGCGCTCAGCCGCGTACGTCGCATTCGCGGGCAGGTTGAAGCCCTGGAAAGGGCGCTGGAGTCCGGCGAGTCCTGCATGTCGATTTTGCAGCAGATTGCCTCCATCCGCGGGGCGACCAACGGCCTGATGGGTGAAATGGTAGAAATCCACCTTCAGGACGAGCTGGTCAGCGGCGAAACAACCCCGGATCAGCGAGCGGCCAGAATGGCGGAAGTCGGTCATCTGCTACGATCTTATTTAAAATAAATCATCACGAAGGAAGAGACGGTTATGAAATCACGTGCAGCTGTCGCGTTTGGCCCCGGCCAGCCGCTGAAGATTGTTGAAATTGATGTTGCTCCGCCGAAAAAAGGCGAAGTGCTGGTCAAAATTACCCACACCGGCGTCTGCCATACCGACGCGTTTACGCTCTCCGGTGACGATCCGGAAGGGGTGTTCCCGGCCGTGCTGGGTCATGAAGGCGGCGGTATCGTGGTCGAAGTTGGCGAAGGCGTCACCAGCCTGCAGCCTGGCGATCACGTTATCCCGCTGTATACCGCAGAGTGCCGCGAGTGCAAATTCTGTAAATCCGGTAAAACTAACCTCTGCCAGGCAGTACGTGCCACCCAGGGGAAAGGTCTGATGCCGGATGGCACCACCCGTTTCTCCTATAACGGCGAGCCGGTTTACCACTATATGGGCACCAGCACCTTCAGCGAATACACCGTGGTAGCCGAAATTTCACTGGCGAAGGTGAACCCGCAGGCGCCGCTGGATAAAGTCTGTCTGCTGGGCTGCGGCGTGACCACCGGTATCGGTGCCGTGCACAATACCGCGAAGGTCAAAGAGGGCGATACCGTGGCGGTCTTCGGCCTCGGCGGGATTGGTCTGGCGGTTATCCAGGGGGCGGTGCAGGCGAAAGCCGGGCGCATTCTGGCGGTTGATACCAACCCGGAAAAATTCACCCTCGCCAAAGAGATGGGGGCGACCGATTTTATCAACCCGAATGATTATGATAAGCCGGTTCAGGATGTGATCGTTGAGCTCACCGATGGCGGCGTGGACTTCAGCTTCGAATGTATTGGCAACGTCAACGTGATGCGTGCGGCGCTCGAGTGCTGCCATAAAGGCTGGGGCGAAAGCGTGATTATCGGCGTGGCCGGTGCGGGCCAGGAGATCAAAACCCGTCCGTTCCAGCTGGTGACCGGGCGCGTATGGCGCGGTTCGGCATTCGGTGGAGTGAAAGGGCGTACCCAGCTGCCGGGTATGGTTGAAGACGCGATGGCCGGTAAAATCGACCTCGATCCGTTTATCACCCACCGCCTGCCGCTGGAGCAGATTAACGAAGCTTTTGATTTGATGCATGAGGGGAAATCGATTCGGACCGTCATTCATTTCGGCGAGAATTGATTTTCAGACCAAAAATAACCCGGGCTTGCCCGGGTTATTGCTAAAGAGTGGTGACTCTCACCGCAGATTTTCCTACCCGTGTCGCCACCACTGCCGTTCGCGATGCCTCCATCCAGGACCCTTAGGGTGGTGATAAAATGGTTTAGCGAATGCGCGGGTTTCGTCGGGTGGCGCCTGGCCCGACCGACAAAGCGCTGTTTCCGGCAGACCTGCGCAGGCGTTGCTCCCGGCAGGCCCGCGCAAGCGTAGCGCCGCCGGGCACATTGCCCAGGCTCGCACATTGCCAGTAAACAGGGCCCCGTTTGGGGCCCTGACGTTTACTTCTGTTCCGGTAACGCGTAGGCGATGATGTAATCGCCGCGATCCGGAGACTGACGAGCGCCGCCGGCGTTGATGATAATGTACTGTTTGCCGGTTTTCGGCGAAACGTAGGTCATCGGGCCGGACTGACTGCCCACCGGCAGACGAGATTTCCAGATCTCCTTACCGTTGGCGGTATCAAACGCGCGCAGGTAGAAGTCCTGAGTCCCGGCGAAGAACAGCAGACCGGACTGGGTCGACAGCGATGCGCCCAGCGTCGGCATCCCGATGGGGATAGGCATATGCATGCGAATACCCAGCGGGCCAGTATCTTCAACGGTCCCTACCGGCACCTGCCACACCAGTTTACCGCTCTTCAGATCCACCGCGGACATGGTACCGAACGGCGGTTTCTGGCACGGAATACCCAGCGGCGACAGGAAGCGTTCACGCATTGCGCCGAACGGCGTCCCTTCCATCGGCACAATCCCCATCTCGATGCCGCTGGCATCTTTGGCGACTTTTTCACGCGGAACCATATAGTTTGCCAGGCCAAGGCGCATATCGTTGACGAACATCAGGCTGTTGTTCGGATCCACCGAGACGCTGCCCCAGTTCATGCCGCCCAGCGAACCCGGATACTGTAGCGAGCGGTCTTCGCCCGGCGGGGTGAAGATACCCTGATGGCGCATGGCTTTGAAGGCGATTCGGCACATCAGCAGGTCCACCGGCGTCGCCCCCCACATATCCGACTCTTTCAGCGTGTCATTGCCAATCATTGGCATGCCCACGGAGTAGGGCTGCGTCGGAGAGTAACGTTCGCCTTTAATCGTCCCGGCCGGAACCGGACGCTCTTCCACTTTCGCTACCGGTTCCCCGGTCGCGCGGTTGAGCATAAAGATCATCCCCTGCTTGCTGGTCTGCACCAGCACCGGCGTGGTGCCGCCTTTCCCGTCGGGAAGGTCGTACAGCAGCGGTTGTGACGGCAGGTCGAAGTCCCACAGATCGTGGTGGGTGGTCTGGTAGTGCCAGCGTACCTGGCCGGTCGTGGCATCAACGGCGACGATCGAGGAGCTGTATTTGTCATCCAGCGCGGTTCGTTCACCGCCGAAGAAGTCCGGGGTGGCGTTGCCGGTTGGCAGATAGATCAGGTTCAGCTTCGCGTCATAGGACATCGCCGACCAGACGTTTGGCGTGCCGCGGGTGTAGGTCTGGCCTTCCGGCGGCAGGCCGGTCAGGCCCGGATTACCCGGATCCCACGCCCAGGCCAGTTTACCGGTGTGGACATCATAGGCGCGGACCACGCCGGGAGGCTCGCCGGTGGAGAAGTTATCCGCCACGCGGCCGCCGACAACGACGACGTTACCGGCAACCAGCGGGGTGGAGGTTTGCTGATAGTAGCCCGGTTTGATTTCACCCATTCCGACGCTCAGATCGACGATACCGCGATCGCCGAAAGTCTCACAGGTTTTGCCGGTATCGGCGTCAATCGCGATCAGACGGGCATCGGTGGTCGGCAGGAACAGACGGCGGGCGCAGGCGGCAGGCTGAACGTCACCTGCAGCGGCGGCCTGGGCCTGGCTGTCTTCGTAATAGCCGAGGCCGCGGCAGCGCTGCCAGTTTGGCGCGGTGGCTTTTGAATCATAGCGCCACTTTTCCTTTCCGCTATCGACATCCAGCGCCAGCACTTTGCTGTACGGCGTACAGACATACAGCGTATCGCCGATTTGCAGCGGGGTGTTCTGGTCTTCCGCGCCGGAACCGTTGCTTTGCGGGATATCGCCGGTATGGGCGACCCAGGCAACCTGCAGCTGGTTGACGTTCTGTTTGTTAATCTGGTCGAGGGCGGCGAAGCGGTCGCCGTGGGTGGTGTTACCCCAGTGCTCCCAGTTCTTCTGCTGTTCACCCGGGGCAACCGGTTTTACCGGTACGGCTTCCGTAGCGCTGACCAGCGGCTGTGATTTGAACATCCAGCCAAAGCTGGCGGCCAGCACCACGGCCAGCACCGCGGCCAGGCCAAACGCCGGGCCTTTCTTCGCCGGCGGGGCCGAAAGATAGGGCCAGACCAGCGCTGAGAGCAGCGCCAGCGCGCCGAACGCGAACAGGCGCGAGAACAGCGGCCAGTAGGTCCAGCCGGCATCGCCGATCGCCCAGACTACAGAGGCGATGAACGCGATGGCATACAGCACAATACCGGCGCGACGATTGCGGAAGATAAGCACGGCGGCGATAACCATCACCAGACCCATGATTGCGAAATAGAGGGTACCGCCCAGCGTGGCGAGCTTGACCCCAAGAATACCGATAGCCAGGCCGATGATGAGCATCAGCCCGGCGAGAAGCCACTGCAGGATCCGGGGGAATCCTCGCGGCACGTTGCCAGTTGCCATTTTGTCTCCTTAAACCATCCGTTCTCAGATGCGAACCAAATGAATCAAAAAATACAGGGGTGCTTTTGAGTGAAGTGGAATGCGCCTTCATGTTGGCGGTATTCACAAGTTACGTTGATTTCGAATGAACCATTTGGTGAAATCGCGACAATGATAAATCTGTTAATGAAGTTTGCGCAATTGTTAATAAACAATTTCGCATTAATTGATTAGCACGCTGATTTTTCCGCCGGGCTACGGCGGCCAAAAGCCTGGCGGCGGGCGGGTGAGAAGGGGCTGGGAAGGGCCGGACAGGGCGTCAGATGCCGTATCCGGCGTTCATTACGCCGGCATGGATTTGCGAATGGCGCTGAGTAAAGTTTGTGCGCCGGAGGAGAATGTGGCATCGACGCGCGTCAAAATGCCGATCGGTTCGCCCGCACCCTGGGTGGGTACCGGCAGAGCGGTCAGCAGCCCGCGGCGCAGGTCGTCTTTGACCGCGCCGGAAGGGACGAACCAGATGTAGTCATAATCCACGGTCAGCTGACGCGAGAGCGACGCGGAGAGGGTTTCGATACAGCCGGCGGGAATTTTACACCCCTGGCTTTGCAGCAGCGTTTCCGCATTCTGCCGCGGAATGGTGCCTTTAGGGGAGACGACGACCGGCCACTCCATCACCCGACTGAGGGTCACGGTTTCCTGCAATAGCGGATGACCGGGACGTACCACCAGCTTCAGAGATTCGAGGAACAGCAGCTCGTAGTTGAGGCCACTCATCAGCTCCGGGTCAGACATGCGGCCGATCCCAATATCGATTTCTCCCGATTTTAAGCCCGCCAGCAGCATGGTGTTGTTCATGGTCGCGACCTGCAGGGTGATATCTTTCTGCTGCTTGTGAAACTGGCCGATGACGGTGGGTAAAATGCCTAAGGCGGCGGTCGGGAGTGCGCCGATACGCACCACATCGTTATTCAGCCCCTCTTTACGGTTAAGCGCCTGGCCTGCCGTATTCAGCGCGTCGAGGACCTTAACCGCATGGGTGAGAAACTGTTCGCCGACCAGCGTCAGCTGAGCGCCCAGCCGCCCGCGTTCAAACAGTCGCGTACCGGTCAACTGCTCCAGCTCATTGAGCGTTTTTGATAAGGCAGGTTGGCTTAGATTAAGTGTTTCAGCCGCACGCCCCAGCGTTCCCTGTTGAGCGACGGCCACGAAAGTGTGTAGATGGCGCAAACGAATGCGCTGACTAAAAAGACCATTTTTTTCCATAGTTGATGTTAAAAACAGAGCGCAGTGGGTGACAAGCGAAGTTATTGAAATTTGATAACCTGATAGCAAAATATTATTAACATTTCACTCTCTTGTATTACAAATTTTTTATTTTGATGAAAAAACAGACGCCCCGAACCCGGTCGGGGCAAAATCAGACGGAAAGTTACTCAGATATCAAAGAAGACGGTTTCGTTCTCACCCTGCAGGTGAATATCAAAACGGTAGACAATTTCACTGCCGCGCACTTCGCGTTGGGCAATCAACGTCTGGCGACGCACCTCCCACTCAATCAGATTCAGCACCGGATCGGCCTGGTTCGCTTCCTGCTCGTCGGAAAAGTACATCCGCGTGTTGAGACCAATATTGATGCCTCGCGCCACCACCCATAAATTGACGTGCGGCGCCATCATCCGGCCATCGCGACCGACGACGGCTCCCGGCTTGATGGTCTCAAAGCGCCAGATGCCGGAGGTAAAGTCCGAACAGCTGCGACCCCAGCCGCGAAAGCCCGGATCGAGCTTTTTATGTAGCTGACGATCGTCGGGGTGGTGATAGCGCCCGGCGGCATTGGCCTGCCAGAGTTCCAGCAGCACGTCACGCACCGGCGTTCCGGAACCATCGATCACCCGACCTTCGATCGTAATACGTTCACCTTCGGTGTCCGGCGTAGTGAGCTGCGGGCCGAAGTTCTTTTCAAAGATATGAAAGCCGGCGGCGTCGGGTGCGAGGCCGATATGCACATAGGGGCCGGCGGTCTGCGAGGCGGTTTCGGCTAAATAGTCTTTCATCGGGCGGCCCCCTGGGTGCGATTTTCAAACAGCGTGGCGCGATGGCCGCGCAGCACAAGATCAAAGCGATAGGCGAGGCAATCCAGCGGTACGGCGGCATGGGTGTCGAGTTCGGCAATCAGCGTGCGAACCGCCTCGTCGTTATTAATGGTTTTGACGATCGGACACTGTTTAATTAGCGGGTCGCCCTCGAAATACATTTGCGTAATCAGGCGCTGCGCCCACGCATCCCCGGAGAGGGAAAAGTGAATATGCGCCGGGCGCCAGTCGCTGACCTGATTGCGCCACGGATAGGGGCCTGGCTTGATGGTGCGGAAGCAGTAATAGCCGTTTTCATCCGTCAGTATCCGGCCGCAGCCGCCGAAATTGGGGTCGATGGGCGCCAGATACTGATCCTTTTTATGTCGATAGCGGCCGCCGGCGTTGGCCTGCCACACCTCGACCAGCGTGTTTTTCATCGGGCGGCCGAAGCCGTCGCGCACGTAGCCGTGGACAATAATACGCTCGCCAATAGGCAGACCTTCTTTGGCGTAATTAAGGATCAGGTCATTATCCAGCGGGCCGAGATCGTCGTGGCCGAATACCGGGCCGGTAATTTCGGACAGGGAATTCTGTAATGAGATCAGCGCATTGCGCGGTGAGCGCAGGACGCTGGTTTTGTAGCCCGGGGCATAGGCGGGCGGGTGACTGCTGTAGTCGCGATGCACAACCTCGCGCGGTGACCATTTATCATTCATAGGGTAGTGGCTCCGTTTTTATCGGTAGAGGGCTTTTTATTGTCATATCGCCAGAAACAGTGTGTGTAAATGCTTTGTTAATTTAAAGTGAAATTAACGGTCGTTTTGCATAACCCACGGTTATGCTCAGAATGGCATGGAGGACAGAGGCAGGTTATCCGCATCACAATTTGTAAATTCTTCCCGCCGTTGCCACGGGCCTTTTCTACACTCCAGGAAGTATTCACTGGAGGTAAGGCATCATGGCGAACACCATCACGGCTGATGAGATTCGGGAAAACTTTTCGCAGGCAATGTCGGCGATGTACCAGCAGGAAGTTCCACAGTACGGGACGTTACTGGAGCTGGTGGCTGACGTTAATCTGGCGGTGCTGGAGCATCATCCTAAACTGCATGAGCAACTGGCGAATGCCGATGAGCTGTCGCGACTTAATGTCGAGCGCCACGGCGCGATCCGCGTTGGCACGGCGGAGGAACTGGCGACGCTGCGGCGTATGTTTGCCATTATGGGGATGTTCCCCGTCAGCTATTACGACCTGTCGCAGGCCGGCGTGCCGGTGCACTCCACCGCGTTTCGTCCGATTGATGACGCGGCGCTGGCGCGCAATCCGTTTCGTATTTTTACCTCGCTGCTGCGTCTGGAACTGATTGCCAACGTTGAGCTGCGCCAGCGTGCGGCGGCGATCCTCGCCCGGCGCGATATTTTTACTCCCCGCTGTCGCGAGCTCATCGCTGTACACGAAGAACAGGGGCATTTTTCATCGACGCAGGCCCGGGAATTTGTTCGCGAAGCGCTGGAGACGTTTCGTTGGCACAGTCACGCAACGGTGGACGCCGACACCTATCATGCGCTGCATAATGAGCACCGGCTGATTGCCGATGTGGTCTGCTTCCCCGGCTGCCATATCAACCACCTGACGCCGCGCACGCTGGATATCGACCGGGTTCAGGCGCTGATGCCGGAGTGCGGGATTGTGCCGAAGGCTTTGATTGAAGGGCCGCCGCGCCGCGAGGTGCCGATTCTGCTGCGCCAGACCAGTTTTAAGGCCCTCGAAGAACCGGTGGTCTTTGCCGGGGAGCACCAGGGGACCCACAGCGCGCGTTTTGGCGAGATAGAGCAGCGCGGGATTGCGCTGACGCCGAAAGGCCGGGCGCTGTACGATCGCTTGTTGAACGAAGCGGGCGTGGGTAAAGACAACCTCAACCATCAGCGTCATCTCCAGGAGGTGTTCAGCCAGTTCCCGGACAGCGAATTCCTGCTGCGCCAGCAGGGGCTGGCATGGTTCCGCTATCGTCTGACCCCCGCCGGGGAAGCCCATCGTCATGCCTTTGGCCCCGGCGACGATCCGCAGCCGTTGATCGAACGCGGCTGGGTGGTGGCGCAACCGATTATTTATGAAGATTTTTTACCGGTGAGCGCGGCAGGGATTTTCCAGTCAAATCTCGGCAATGAAATTCAGGCCCGCAGCCATGGCAATGCCAGCCGTGACGCCTTTGAAACGGCGCTGGGTTGCCCGGTGCTGGACGAGTTTACTCTCTATCAACAGGCGGAGGAGCGCAGTAAACGTCGTTGCGGTCTGCTCTGAAACCGGTACTCTGCTGACATGAATCATTGAGGACAGTCAGTAAAAGGAAGCAGGTCATGCAGAACCCGTCTACCCCACTGGTCAAAACCCGGCAGGGGACGTTATCCGGCATCACTGAACAGGGTATTCATCTCTGGCGCGGCATTCCCTTTGCCGCGCCGCCGGTCGGCGAGCTCCGCTGGCGCGCGCCGCAACCGCCCGCGCGCTGGCAGGGCATCCGCCAGGCCGACACCTTCTCCGCCGCCAGCTGGCAAGATATTGAGTACTGCCGCGAACTGGGCGGCGGCGATCCCGGGCGCTTCTCAGAAGATTGTCTCTACCTTAACATCTGGGCACCCGCCGGACGTACTCAGCCGCTGCCGGTTATGGTCTGGCTGCACGGCGGCGGGTTTACCATTGGCGCCGGCAGCCTGCCGCCTTACGATGGCAAAGCGCTGGCGGCCCGCGACGTGGTGGTGGTGACCGTCAACTATCGGCTGGGGCATCTGGGGTTCTTCGCCCATCCGGCGCTGGAAGGGGAAGACGGCGAACGGGTCTATAATTTCGCCCTCCTTGACCAAATCGCCGCGCTGCAATGGGTGCAGGATAATATTCACGCCTTTGGCGGCGACGCCACCAACGTCACCCTGTTTGGCGAATCGGCCGGGGCGCGCAGCGTGCTCTCGCTGATGGTATCGCCCAAATCCCGCGGACTGTTCCATAAGGCCATCATCCAGAGCGGCTATACGCTGCCGGATCTGCCGCGAGAAAAAGCGCTGGAGAAAGGGCGTTTGCTGGCGGAACACTTCTCGCTGCCGGAGGCCAGCGCCGCACAGCTGCGGGCGATTCCGGCGGAGGCGTTCTGGTCGCTGACCGCGCCGCTGAATACCGGACCGGCGCCGATCGTCGGCGATGCGGTGTTACCGCAGCCGATGCTGGAGGCTTTTTTCGCCAGCCGTCAGCACCCGATGCCGGTCATGGTTGGCTCTAACAGCGACGAGGCCAGCGTGATGGCGGTCTTCGGCGTCGATATCGCCGGGCAGATCCAAAAACTGCGCCGCGAGCGGCGATTTGGCCTCGGACTGATCAAACTGCTCTATCCTGGCGTGAAAGGGGATGAGAATCTGGGACGCGAAGTGTGCCGCGATATGGCCTTCACCACGCTGGGCTATGTGGTGATGCAGGCCCAGCAGCGGGTAGGACAGCCGTGCTGGCGCTACTGGTTTGACTATGTTCCCCGGGCCGCCGATGAAACCTGCCCGCACGGGGCGTGGCACGGCGATGAAGTGCCTTATGTGTTTGACACGCTCACCCTGGCCGAGCCGGTGCGTACCTACGCCAGCGAGGAGGACCGCGCGTTTGCCGCCCAGGTCGCCGATTACTGGGTGAACTTCGCCCGCCTTGCCGGGCATCGCTGTAGCGAACTGCCGGGAGCAGTACGCTGGCCCGCCAGCCTGCGCGGGCGCGATCGCCTGCTGCGCATCGGGCTCCATAAACGGGTCGGGTTTAAGCTGGAAAACCGCTTTATGCGCGCCCGGCTGGCGCTGTTTCGCCGGGTCATGCGCCACCACGTTACGCTGGATTAACCAGCTCCTCCCGAAACCGCGCCAGACCGTCGGCTTTGCTCTGCGAACTGCGGACCACCAGCCGATAGCTGGCGCCGGTTTTTACGCTGAGGGTGAAAGGGCGCACCAGGCGGCCGGCGCGGACATCTTCAGCCACCAGGGTGGCGTCAGCCATGGCGACGCCCAGCCCCTGCATGGCGGCGGTGATCGCCAGATCCATGGTGTCGAAGTGCTGATTTTTGCGCATCAGTAGCGGGGCATCGGGTGAGAATGCCGCCAGCCATAGCGACCAGTCGGTCTTATCCCGGGTCGGGTGCAAAAACGTGACGTCATTGAGCATGTTGTCCCGCGCAAGGGCACCGTTACAGACCGGCGTCAGCGCCTCTTCAAACAGCAGATCGCCGACGCTGTGGTGAGTTCCGAAGACGATGGCGGCGTCATAGGGTTCGGTCCTGAAATTGACGCCATGTTCCGTGGTGGTGGTCAGGGCGATTTGCAGTTCCGGGTGACGTTGCTCAATAGCCACCAGCCGGGGAACCAGCCAGCGAATGGCGCAGGTCGGCGCCTTCAGACGCACCACGGTCTGCTGCTGACGAGCCTGCTCGGCCACCGCGATCAGACGGCCAAATGCCGACTGGAGCTCCGGGTAGAGGGCGCTGCCCTGCGGTGAAAGATGCAGTCCGCGCGCGTGGCGGGCAAAAAGCGGGAAACCAAACCACGCCTCCAGCGCCGCAATCTGGCGGCTAACGGCGCCCTGAGTCAGGCAGAGTTCGCGCGCGGCATGGGTTAAGTTAAGGTGTCTGGCGGTGACCAGAAAGGTTTCCACGGCATGAAAAGGCAGGGCGCTTCGCGACATCTCATCTCCAGCTATGCATTTTGATCATGGACAGTATGCCCACTTTGTTCAGCGAATGGGACACTGCGTTCCACTTTTGCCGGCTAATCCTCAGGCCACGAGTAAACTATGATCTGCCTGTAGAGTAAACATCTGCCGGTGCGGGAAGGCTGGCGGGGATAACCTGATGTTTAAATGAGGAGTCAAGCATGGCAAAACCCTACGTACGTCTGGATAAGAGCGAGGCGGCGGTGCTGCTGGTGGATCATCAGGCAGGACTGTTATCTCTGGTTCGCGACATCGACCCGGATAAATTCAAGAACAACGTGCTGGCGCTGGGGGATATGGCGAAATATTTCGGCCTGCCGACCATCCTGACCACCAGCTTTGAGAACGGCCCCAACGGCCCGCTGGTGCCGGAACTAAAAGCGCAGTTCCCGGACGCGCCCTATATTGCGCGTCCGGGAAATATCAATGCCTGGGATAACGAAGATTTCGTCAATGCGGTGAAGGCCACGGGGAAAAAGCAGCTGATTATCGCCGGGGTGGTGACCGAGGTCTGCGTGGCGTTTCCGGCGCTGTCGGCGATTGAAGAGGGATATGAGGTCTTCGTGATCACCGATGCATCCGGCACCTTTAACCCGATTACCCGCGATGCTGCCTGGGATCGCATGTCACAGGCTGGCGTGCAGCTGATGTCGTGGTTTGGCGCCGCGTGTGAGCTACATCGCGACTGGCGCAATGATGTTGAGGGACTGGCAACGCTGTTTTCCAACCATATTCCCGATTACCGCAATCTGATGACCAGCTTTAACACCTTAACCCGCAAGTAGTTTTCCGCTCCGGCCAGCCTGGGCTGGCCGTCTCTTTTCTCAAGGCATGATCAGAATGCATGGCTACTATGATAACAATTCGGTTGTCGCCGGGTAGCGCATTGGATTGAATGGTTATGCAAATAAAATGAGAAAGGATTAACTATGAGTCTCAGTTCCCCGGTGACGACGCGCTCCAAACTGCCGGATGTCGGCACGACAATTTTTACCGTGATCGGTCAACTTTCCGCTCAGCATAATGCCATCAACCTTTCTCAGGGCGCGCCGAATTTTGCCTGCGATGCCCGGCTGGTTGCCGGGGTCACGCGGGCGATGGCGGAGGGGCATAACCAGTATGCGCCGATGACCGGCCTGCCCGCGCTGAAGGAGCGAATTGCCGGGAAGGTTGCGGCCCTGTACGGTACGCGTTATGACGTAGACCACGAAGTCCTGATTACCGCCAGCGCCAGCCAGGGGATCTACTCGGCTATCGGTGGGCTGGTGCATCCGGGCGATGAGGTTATCTACTTCGAACCCTCTTTTGACAGCTATGCGCCGATTGTCCGCTTGCAGGGGGCGACGCCGGTGGCCATTAAGCTGACGGTGCCTGATTTTAACGTTAACTGGGATGAAGTTCGCGCCGCCATCACCCCGCGGACGCGGATGATTATTGTTAATACGCCGCATAACCCCAGCGGCCAGGTATTTTCCCGTGCAGATTTAGACCAGCTGGCGGCGTTGACGCGCAATACCGATATCGTGATTTTGTCGGACGAGGTGTATGAGCACGTGGTTTTTGACGGTGAACACCACCATGGGATGGCGACCCATCCCCAGCTGGCTGAGCGCAGCGTCATCATCTCATCGTTCGGCAAGACCTACCACGTGACCGGCTGGCGCGTGGGCTACTGCGTTGCGCCGGCGGCGCTGATGGACGAGATCTGCAAGGTTCACCAGTTCCTGATGTTCTCTGCCGACACGCCGATGCAATATGCCTTTGCTGAGCATATGACCGATCCCCAGTCCTGGCTTTCGCTGGCACCATTCTACCAGCAGAAGCGGGATTTACTCCGCCAGCTGCTGGCTGACTCACCGTTCCGCCTGTTGCCGAGCGCCGGCTCTTTCTTCATGCTGGCGGACTACAGCCATTTCAGCGACGAAAGCGACAGCGAAATGGTGAAGCGGCTGATAACCGACTACGGCGTAGCGACGATCCCGCTGTCGGCGTTTTATACGGATGGTACTGATAACAAACTGATTCGCCTCTCTTTTGCTAAAGATGAAGCCACATTGCGGGCCGGTGCGCAGGCACTGTGTCACGTTAAGCCGCGTTAAGGAGCCCCACGATGAAGATGAAAATAACAGCCCTTACCCTTGCTTTAGGGATGATGTGCACCTTCTCTGCGTTTGCCGCCGGCGAACTGCGCTACGGCGTAGAAGCGGAATACCCGCCGTTTGAAAGTCGCAATACGGCAGGGGAGCTGGAGGGTTTTGATATCGACCTCGGCAACGCCATCTGCAAGGCGGCCCAGCTGAAATGCAGCTGGGTGGAAACCTCGTTTGATGCGCTGATCCCGGGGCTGGTGGCGAAGAAGTTCGACGCCATTAACTCGGCGATGAATATCACCGAACAGCGGCGCAAAAGCATTGATTTCACCCAGCCGATTTATCGCATTCCCTCGCAGCTGGTCGGTAAAGCCGATAGCGGCATGGAGACCACCCCGGAAGGCCTGAAAGGCAAAACCATCGGCGTGCTGCAAGGTTCGATTCAGGAAACCTTTGCCAAAGAGCACTGGGAGAAGCATGGCGTGACGGTGGTCTCCTATAAAGATCAAAATATGGCGTGGGCAGATCTGCTGAATGGCCGTATCGATGCTTCGCTGGTGATGTCTGCCGCCGGGCAGGCCGGTTTCCTCAGCAAGCCGCAGGGCAAAGGCTTTGGCTTTATCGGCAAACCGGTGGCTGACGATACTATTCTCGGCAGCGGGATCGGCTACGGCCTGCGCAAAGGCGACGAGGCGAGCAAAAAACAGCTCGATGCGGCAATCGACAAGGTTCGCGCTGACGGTACCATCACCCGTCTGGCGGCCAAATACTTCCCGGGTATCGACGTCAGCGTCAAATAACCCGTCTGCCTCCGCAGGGCAAACCTGCGGAGGGATTCAGTCTGCTCCGATGGCGAGAATTTTTTCACGCTTTTTCTGTCGCCAACAATTGGATTATCAATCGTTTTTGTCTAGAGTGGGCGAAATTCACGACGCATCTGTTTGTCGCGTTGTCGACCAATTGGCATAACAGAAGGACGCTTTCTCAGGCATGAATCGCAGACGTTTTCTCAAATCTTCCATGGCTGTTGCCGCCGTATGCGGAACATCAGGAGTCGCTTCACTTTTTTCTAACGCCGCGCTTGCCGAGGAATCGGGCATTGCTGATGGGATGACGCGCCGTTTTGACTTTACCGTTTTGCAATCGATGGCCCACGATCTGTCGCGTCAGCCGTGGGGCGGCGCCCCGCGCGACCTGCCGCCCACGCTGGCTAATCTGACTCCGCAGGCCTACAACAGCATTCAGTACGATGCGGGACATTCGCTGTGGAATAACATCGACGACCGCAAGCTGGACATCCAGTTTTTCCACGTCGGCATGGGTTTTCGCCGCCGCGTGCGCATGTTCTCGCTGGATTCGCAAACTCAGCAGGCGCGGGAGATTCACTTCCGTCCGGAACTGTTTAACTACAATAACGCCGGCGTAGACACCAAACAGCTGGTAGGGCAAACCGACCTCGGTTTTGCCGGTTTCCGCGCGTTTAAAGCGCCGGAGCTGGCGCGTCGCGATATCGTGGCGTTCCTCGGCGCGAGCTACTTCCGCGCGGTGGACAGCACCTACCAGTACGGGCTCTCCGCCCGCGGTCTGGCGGTGGATACCTTTACCGACACCCCGGAAGAGTTCCCGGACTTTACCTCGTTCTGGTTTGAAACCGTCAAGCCGGGCGCCACCGTCTTTACCGTTTACGCGCTGCTCGACAGCCCGAGCGTCACCGGCGCCTATAAATTTGTGATCAACTGCCAGGAGACGCAGGTGATTATGGATGTGGAAAACCACATCTACGCCCGCAAAGATATCAAACAGCTGGGTATCGCGCCGATGACCAGTATGTTCAGCTGCGGCAACAACGAGCGCCGGATGTGCGACACCATCCACCCGCAAATTCACGACTCCGACCGCCTCGCCATGTGGCTCGGTAACGGCGAGTGGGTCTGTCGCCCGCTGAACAACCCGCAAAAACTGCAGTTCAACGCCTTCCAGGACAAGAACCCGCGCGGCTTTGGTCTGCTGCAGCTTGACCGCGATTTCAGCCATTACCAGGACATCATGGGCTGGTACAACAAGCGTCCGAGTCTGTGGGTCGAGCCGCGTAACCAGTGGGGCAAAGGGGCCGTCAGCCTGATGGAGATCCCCACCACCGGTGAGACGCTGGATAACATCGTCTGCTTCTGGCAGCCGGAAAAAGCGATCAAGGCCGGTGATGAGCTGGACTTTAGCTATCGCCTGTACTGGAGCGCACAGCCGCCGGTGCGTTCTCCGCTGGCTCGCGTGATGGCCACCCGCACCGGAATGGGCGGTTTCCCGGAAGGCTGGGCGCCGGGCGAACACTATCCGGACAAATGGGCGCGCCGCTTTGCCATTGATTTCGTCGGTGGCGACCTGAAGGCCGCTGCGCCAAAAGGCATCGAACCGGTGATTACCCTGTCTAACGGTGAAGCGAAGCAGATCGAGATTCTGTACGTTGAGCCGTTCGATGGCTATCGCATCCAGTTTGACTGGTACCCGACCAACGATTCCACCGACCCGGTGGAAATGCGCATGTTCCTGCGCTGCCAGGGCGAGGCCATCAGTGAGACCTGGCTGTATCAGTATTTCCCGCCGGCTCCGGATAAACGCAACTACGTTGATGACCGGGTCATGAAGTAACCGTCGCGGTTGCCCGTCTGCGTGCCGTGGACGGGTTTTCCTGCAGTGAGAGATAGTCATGTCCGCAGAAAAGATCCCCGTTCCTGAAATAATCCCGGTGTCCGGGCAACTGACGCTGCGCGCGGTGGATGAGCGCTACGTTACCGACTTACATCAGTTGGTGGAGAAGAATAAACACTGGCTACAGCATTCGCTCAGCTGGCCCGCCGCGGTTGACAGTGAAGATGAAACCCGTCGCCACGTACAGGGGAACGTCATGCTGCACCAGCGCGGTTACGCTAAAATGTTTTTACTGTTTTTGCGCGATGAGATGGTGGGTGTGCTGTCGTTCAACCAGATTGAACCGCTGAATAAAACGGGTTATATCGGCTACTGGATTGATGAACATCACCAGGGACAAGGGCTGCTTTCCCAGGCGCTGCAGGCGTTTATGCACTACTACGCTCGCCGCGGCGAAGTCCGGCGCTTCGTGATTAAATGTCGGGTGGCTAACCACAAGAGTAACCAGGTGGCGCTGCGCAATGGCTTTACCCTCGAAGGCTGTCTGAAACAGGCCGAGTACCTGAACGGCGCTTATGACGATCAGAATATCTACGGGCGGATTATCGATAGCCCCGCGTCCTGATAATAAGGTATCCCGGCGTGCGGCGTCATGCCTGGGCCGGAATACCGCGCTACAGCGATCCCAGCAGCGGCGTGCGGGTAATCTGCTGCGCGCCGTTGATCACTTTGCGGCCGCGCAGATGAATCGCATCGCCGTTCAGCGCCTCAATCCGCGCGTTGTCGGTAATTTCAACCCGATGTTCGATCACCACATCGCCACTGATGTGGGCGTGGCCTTGCACCAGCACGTCGTCATCCAGCAGGATCGGGCCGCCGCATAGCCGGGCGTGGCCGCCCACCATCACCCGATGTTTAAGCACGCAGTTGCCCTCAACCACGGCATTTTCTGCCACCTGCGAACTGTAGCGTAGCGTCGGTATCGCATCCTCAGCGCGTCCGGCAATCAGCCGCGCATGGTCGTAGACTCTGGCGTTATCGCAGACCCAGACATCGTTTTCTTCGTTGCCTTCCAGCCGGGCATAGTCAAATATCTCCGCCCGATGCTCAACAAAGGCGTGCTCCACGAAGGCATCACCGTAAATCTGCGCCTGATGAACGATGCGTGAGGCGCTGACCGTCGCCCGCTGGTAGATTTGCAAAAATTTGTCGCGGTCGGCGGTCAATCCCTGGGCGGCGATAATCAGGCAGTGGGGGAGAATGCGCGCCCGGTCGGCGAGGCGGCAGAAGCCGCGAACGCGGGAATCCTGAAGCGTGACATTGTCACAAATGAGGGCGTGATGGCTGATGGTACCGCTGTCGATCCATGCATCATCGCGGATGATCGCGAAGTGGCTGACGATGCAGGTCCCCGTCAGCCGCGCATTGCCTTCGATCCGCGCACCGGCAAACACCGCGCTGTTGGGGTCGTAAATCCAGCAGGTGCCCGCCTGACTCAGCGCCGACTCATCGTCCAGCCAGCCGCCTTCGCTGCCGGCCGGCACATCGGCGAAATCACGCAGGGCCACAATTTGCCGCAGATTTACGCTATGTTTAATCCCGTCCTCTTCATAGTGAAACAGGCGAACCTTGTCGCTCAGACGATATTTGTTCATCAGGACTTCTCTTATCAAGGCTTTATTTTACTTTTGGTTAACATAAACATAGCAAAAATCTCCGTAGCGTGTTTTATAAGGTTCTTTTAAAATGCAACTTAAAGATAAATTGAAAAAATAAATAAAATGGATAAAAACCCGCTTGAACGGCAGGTTCTGAATTTACCTGCGGGCTATTTTGGTATGGTGCTGGGCACGATCGGCATGGGGTTCGCGTGGCGCTATGCCAGCACCCTCTGGCCGGTGAGTCGGGCTATCGGCGATGGTCTGGTGGCGCTGGCGGCGATGATTTGGGCGCTGCTGACGATAGCGTTTATCTCCCGGGCCATTCGCTTTCCGTGGAGCGTGCTGCAGGAGATGCGCCATCCGGTTGCCAGCAGTTTTGTCAGCCTGTTTCCCGCCACCACGATGCTGGTGGCTATCGGCTTCGTGCCGTGGTTTCGTCCGCTCTCGCTGCTGCTGTTCGGCATTGGCGTGGTACTCCAGCTGAGCTATTCCGCCTGGCAGAGCGCCGGATTGTGGCGCGGAAAACATCCGAGCGACGCCACCACGCCGGGACTCTATTTACCAACCGTGGCGAACAATTTCATCAGCGCGATGGCCTGCGGGGCGCTCGGCTTTAACGACGCCGGGCTGGTGTTTCTCGGCGCCGGGATCTTCTCATGGCTGAGCCTGGAGCCGGTGATTCTGCAACGATTACGCAGCCACGGCGAACTGCCCGCGGCTATGCGGACCTCGCTGGGTATCCAGCTGGCGCCAGCGCTGGTAGCGTGCAGCGCCTGGCTCAGCGTCAACGGCGCAGAGGCGGATACCTTTGCCAAACTGCTGTTTGGCTACGGCCTTTTACAACTGCTGTTTATGTTACGTCTGATGCCGTGGTACCTGCGGCAGCCGTTCAATGCGTCCTTCTGGAGCTTTTCGTTTGGGATTTCCGCATTGGCCAGCACCGGATTGCATCTCGGACACAGCCAGCCGAACGGCTTCTTCCATTACTTATCGATCCCGTTGTTTATCTTTACCAATCTGATTATTGGACTGTTGTTGCTGCGCACGTTTCTGCTGTTGCTGCGGGGGAAATTGCTGATTCGCGTCGACCGGGCCACATTATTAAACAATAAGGACTTATCATGACTATCCGTGACGAAAACTACTTTACTGATAAATACGGGCTGACCCGTACCCACTCGGAAGTGGTCTATGCCGCGACCCAGGTGCCGCCGGGAAAAGCGCTGGATCTGGGGTGTGGCAACGGACGCAATAGCCTCTATCTGGCGGCAAACGGCTTTGATGTGACGGCGTGGGACAAAAACCCGATGAGCATCAATAACCTGGAGAGTATTCGTGCGCAGGAAGAACTGACCAATCTCCAGGCGGCGGTCAAGGATCTGAATAGCTTAAGCTTCGACGGTGAATATGACTTTATTCTCTCCACCGTAGTACTGATGTTCCTTGAAGCGAAAACTATTCCGGGGCTTATCGCCAACATGCAGCGTTGCACCAGACCGGGCGGCTACAACCTGATCGTTGCGGCAATGGACACCGACGATTATCCCTGCACCGTTGGCTTCCCGTTTGCCTTTAAACCTGAGGAACTGCGACGCTACTACGCCGGCTGGTCGTTCCTCAGGTACAACGAAGAGGTGGGCGAGCTGCACCGCACCGATGCCAACGGCAACCGCATTAAACTGCGTTTTGCCACCATGCTGGCGCAAAAACCGGCTTAACGGGCCGCCAGCAGGCAGAGCTGGAACGCGGTGTGGTACGACGCTTCAAAGGCGCGCAGCGGCAAAAACTCAAATTTCGAGTGGAAGTTGTGCGCGCCGGTGAAGAAGTTGGGCGTTAACAGGCCTTTTGCCGAGAGCGCCGCACCATCGGTACCGCCGCGCATCGGCGTAGGCTTCGGCGTCACGCCAATGCTCTCCATGGCTTCGAACATCAGGTCAATAGCCCGGCGATCGTCGCCAATGGCATTGCTGATGTTGCTGTAGGTGTCGCCGATCGAAAATTCGACGCTGGCCGTCGGGTATTGTGCGGCAATTTTTTCAGCGACGTCGCCAATCTGCTGTTTACGGCGTAAAAAGCTCTCGCTGTCGAAATCGCGAATGCTGGCCTGCAGCAGGGTGCTGTTTTGATCGCCCTGAATGCCATTAAACCAGACATAACCTTCGCGTCCGGCGGTGTGTTCCGGGGTCTGCAGCCGATCGAAATGGCTGATGTAATCGGCGGCCATCAACAGCGGGTTGACCAGCACGCCTTTGGCGGACATCGGATGGGCGGTCACGCCGGTGAAGCGAATCTCCGCCGCTGCGGCATTAAAGTTCTCATACACGATCTCGCCCAGCTCGCAGCAGTCGATAGTCCAGGCAAAATCGACGGCAAAACGGCTGAGGTCCAGCGCTTTTGCCCCCCGCAGGCCCACCTCTTCATCGGGGACAAAGGCCACCACGATATCGCCGTGGCGATGTTCCGGCGTCAGGTTTTCCAGCACCGTCATCACCACCGTGACCGCCGATTTGTTGTCGGCGCCGAGCACGCTGGTGCCATCGCTGAAAATAATCTCTTCGTCCGGGTAGGCGAGAATCTCCGGGTGCTCGGCAACCCGCAGCCAGATCTGCTTTTCACTATTCAGGCACAGATCATCGCCGGTAAAACGCAAAATTTGTGGATGAATGTCCGGGGACAGGCCGACGTCCACGGTGTCGATATGGGTGATAAAGCCAATCCGCGGCGCGCCCGGGACATTCCCTCTTTTTACCGCGGTGACGGTGGCATGGTCATCAATCACGATATCGTCCAGCCCAAGGCGGCTTAACTCGTCGGCAAGTTCGCGGGCCATCTCATGTTGTCCCGGCGTGGTTGGCAGCGTGGTGGCGCGCGGATCGCTTTGGCTGCTGATGGCAAGGTAGCGGAAGAAACGCTGGGTCAATTGACTGGCGAGTGGAGATGACATAGTGATTCCTTCTTTATTTATTTTTTCAGGTGTTTGCAATCTGGCTTTAGTGTTATGTATGGGCAGGAAAACAACAAGCTATTCATTAGCTGACAAATTAAAAAAGGAAAACGTTATGCAACGCAAACTCACCACGCTTGCTCTGACAATAACGGCACTCACGTTCGGTTCCGCCGTGAGCGCAAAAACGCTGGTTTACTGCTCCGAAGGATCGCCGGAGAATTTCAATCCTCAGCTCTACACCTCAGGCACCAGCGTGGACGCCAGCGCGGTACCTGTTTATAACCGGCTGGTTGATTTTAAGGTGGGCACCACCGAATTGCAGCCGAGTCTCGCGGAAAGCTGGGAGGTGAGCGATGACGGAAAAGTGTATACCTTCCATTTACGCAAAGGGGTGAAGTTTCAAAGTAATAAATATTTCACCCCCACCCGCGACTTTAATGCCGATGATGTGATTTTCTCCTTCATGCGGCAAAAAGATCCGCGGCATCCTTATCACAACGTCTCCGGCGGCAGCTACTCTAACTTTGAAAGCCTGGAGTTTGGCCAGTTAATTACCGCTATTGATAAGCCTGATGAGTATACGGTGCGCTTTACTTTGGCCCGCGCCGAAGCGCCGTTTGTGGCAGATCTGGCGTGGTATTTTGCCTCTGTTTTATCGGCGGAATATGCGGATGCGATGCTGAAGGCCGGTACCCCGCAGCGCGTCGATTCCGATCCGCTTGGCACCGGTCCCTTTAAGCTGGCGCAGTATCAGAAAGATTCGCGTATTCTTTATACCGCCTTCCCG
Source organism: Klebsiella sp. X13 (assembly GCF_003323835.1). Taxonomy (NCBI): domain Bacteria; kingdom Pseudomonadati; phylum Pseudomonadota; class Gammaproteobacteria; order Enterobacterales; family Enterobacteriaceae; genus Klebsiella; species Klebsiella sp. X13. Next base: position 2,907,447 of record NZ_CP030874.1, on the reverse strand, counting down.
GACTACTGGCAGGGGAAAGCAAAAATCGACCGTCTGGTTTTTAGCATTACCCCGGATGCTTCGGTGCGCTATGCCAAACTGGAAAAGAATGAATGCCAGGTGATGCCATTCCCTAATCCGGCCGATTTACCGAGGATGAAGGAAAATAAAAACATTCAATTACTGAATAAGGCCGGATTGAACACCGGGTTCCTTGCTTTTAATACGCAAAAACCCCCGCTGGACAATGTCAAAGTACGTCAGGCCCTGGCGATGGCGATTAATAAACCGGCGATTATTGAAGCGGTGTTCCACGGTACCGGTACGCAGGCGAAAAACCTGCTGCCGCCGGGCGTCTGGAGCGCGGACGCGGAGCTGAAAGATTATGACTTTGACCCGCAAAAAGCCAAAGCGCTGCTGCAGGAGGCGGGCATTAGCGGTCCGCTAACGATCGATCTGTGGGCGATGCCGGTGCAGCGTCCTTATAACCCTAACGCCAAACGGATGGCCGAGATGATTCAGGCCGACTGGGCCAAAATCGGCGTGCAGACTAAAATCACCACCTATGAATGGGGTGAATATCTGAAGCGGGTAAAAGATGGCGAACATCAGGCGGCGCTGATGGGCTGGACCACGGCGACCGGCGATCCCGACAACTTCTTCGGGCCGCTATTTACCTGTCAGTCGGCCAACGGCGGTTCGAACTCGGCGAAATGGTGCTATCAGCCGTTTGATAAAATTATTGCCGAGGCAAAATCGATTACCGATCGTCCAAAACGCGAAGCGCTGTATAAACAGGCGCAGCAGATGATGCATGACCAAATGCCGGCGGTGATGATTGCCCACTCGACTATTTTTGAACCGGTGCGTAAAGACGTTTCTGACTATGAAATTGATCCTTTTGGCAAGCATATTTTCTATCAGGTCGATATAAAATAAACAGCAAATGTAAATCCGCCCGTCGTGGCGGATTTATTTTCTCAAAGGTTTGACGTTCCCTTTTTTTGTCACAAAACTTATCCTGGTATTTTGCTATAAATCGCGCCGACAACTGCATTTACAGGGATTCACTCATGCGTACTCATTTCATTTTTAAAGTGGCAGCACTTGCTGGTCTGTTGGCTCTTACGGGCTGCGCCTCAAAAATTGCCGCACCGGAAAAATATTCTGGTTTCTTAAAAGACTATTCAAACTTAAAAGAAACGACGTCAGCGTCTGGTAAAGCAGAACTGCGCTGGATCTCTGCGGATTACAATCCGCAAAACTACGACAGTATTGTCTATAACCCGATCACCTATTATCCGGTGCCTAAACCGTCTACTCAGGTCGGGGAAAAGGCGCTGCGCGATATTCTTAATTACACCAACCAGCAGATGAAACAGGCGATTGCCGAGCGTAAACCGCTGGTGGCGAAACCCGGACCGCGCAGCCTGATTTTCCGCGGCGCCATCACTGGCGTGGATTCCAGCAAAGAAGGCCTGCAGTTCTATGAAGTGGTTCCGGTCGCCATGGTGGTGGCAGGTACAGAGATGGCAACCGGGCATCGTACAATGGATACCAACCTCTACTTCGAAGGTGAACTGATTGACCCGGCGACCAACAAACCGGTGGTCAAAGTCGTGCGCAAAGGCGAGGGGAAATCACTGGCTAACGAAAGTACGCCGATGACCATTGATACTCTGAAGCAGGTGATTGATGACATGGCGATCGATGCCGTGAAATTTGACCCGACGCAGAAATAAGCCCGCAACAACGAAAGGCGCCCTTCAGGAGGGCGTCTCAGATTGCCGACACATTAAATTGCCCGACGGCGCGGCGCTTGTACGGGCCTACAGCGGCCTACAGCGGTTGTGCAAACCTTAGAAGTGACGGGTTTTGTCGGCCGGGTCAGGCGCAGCCGCCACCGCCACCCGGCATAATGTGGGCACGATGTTCAAAACGGGCCTGTCATCAATCTCAGGCGCCCTTCGGGAGGGCACCTTTTTTATGCCGACAGGCAGAGATTAAGCCAGTCTGCGGCGCAGGAACCACTGCTCGGGACGGGCAAACATCACCAGGTTCCCCACCAGAATCAGCGCCAGCCCGATAACCGCGTTACTGTGCCAGACGTAGCCTTCGTAAAAGGTCGAAATCGTCAGGGCCACCAGCGGGAACAGCAGGGTACTGTAGGCGGCTTTGCCGGCGCCAATCCGGCCAACCAGCGTAAAGTAAGCGCCGAACGCAATCACCGATCCGAACAGCGCCAGGTACAGCAGCGCCCCCATATAGCTCAGCGTCCACTGGGGGGTGAAATCATCGCCGCGCACCAGAGCGATAGCCCCCATCACCAGAGTGCCGTAGAGCATCGCCCAGCTGTTGGTGGTCAGGGTTTCCAGCCCACGGCGCTGGTGGCGCATACTGAGCATGTTGCCGAGAGAAAAACCGTAGGTTCCCAGCGCGCTGAGACCAATTCCCCACAGCAAGGATGCGTTGAGCCCGTTACTGAGCAGATCGTCCCAGAACAGCGTGATAATCCCCACAAGGCCGAGCGCGGCGGCTAGCCAGAAACGCGCGGGCGGCTGCTGGCGGAAGAAAATAAACCCGTTGATGGCGTTAAACAGGACCGCCATGGAAAAAATAACCGATTCAAGACCGGTGTTGATGTGCGCGGCGGCGGTATAAAAGCACCAGAAGTTGAAACAGAAGACGCAGCAGCCCTGTAGTACACAGAACAGATGATCGCGCAGCGCCAGCGGGCGCAGACGACGGGTTGCCAGCAGAATCGCCAGCATCGTGACGCTGGCTACCGCAAACCGCCAGAAAATGGAGACCGGCGCGGAGACCGGCCCCTGTTGTAAAAAGATGGCAATCCATGTCGTTCCCCAGATAACGACCACCAGCCCGTACAGTATTGCGTTCAAAATATTTCTCCCATAAACACTCCAGGGAGGCAGTGTGGCGGTTTTTGCGCGCCGCCGCTGTCATCCTTGCGGGTTGGACTTGCAAATTCTTGCGCTTATTTTTATCGAATGGCTGGAGAGATCTGGTATCCGCTGCCGACTCTTCATAGACTAGAGGTTTACGAAATCAGATGTGTGAAGGCCATGGCTTACGGGACGTTCGAAACATTACGCCGACAAAAAGCCGTCCTGCGGGAGACGGTGGAGCTTAACTCCGGTATTCAACTGGCGGCGTGGTATAACAATCGCGATACGGTTACGGTGCGCAGCGACCATCATACGCTGAGCCTGTACGTTGCCGATGGTTACGAAAGTTATCAGAAAACGCCGCAGGGCTGGAAAAACGGCGGCGGCCCGGATCGTTTTTGCCTGATGCCAAAAGGAGCCGAGAGCACCTGGGATATTCGCGGCGACCTCTCGTTCGTGCATCTGTACTGTACCGATGACCATTTGCGTCGGGTTGGCGAGCAGATCTGGGACCGCAGCCCGGCGTCGTTCAGTCTGCAGGAACAGACCTTTTCCCGGGATGATAAAATTACCGCCGTCTATCGCCAGTTTCTTCTCGATTACGACTGGCAGCAGCAGGCCAACCAGCTGACCTTAAGCTCCGCCAGCACGCTGCTGCTGACCCATCTTATTCAGCACTATTCGAACGTTCAGTGGCGGTTGCCCACGGTCTCCGGCGGCCTGGCGCCGCACGTCCTGCGTAATCTGCTGGCGTGGGTTGAGGAGAATCTGGATCAGCCGCTGACGCTGGCCGATCTGGCGCAGGAAGCGGCGCTCAGCGAATATCACTTCGCGCGGATGTTCCGGCAGTCAATGAACATGGCGCCGCACCAGTATGTGATGCAGCGGCGGATGGTTAAGGCGCAGGAGCTCATCTGCCGCAGCGCCCGGCCGTTGATCGATATCGCGATGGCCTGCGGTTTCAGCTCCGCCAGCCATTTCAGTAACCGGGTGAAAAGCGCCACCGGTCTGACGCCGTCGCAGTTACGTGCGGCGCAGCGCTGACAGCAGGGCGAAACTCGCGCCGCCGAGCGCCAGCCCCCAGAAGGCCGAGCCGATCCCCGCCAAAGTCACGCCGCTGGCGGTGACCAGAAACGTCACCCCCGCCGCATCGCGTTCATTCTCCTGATTCAGCGCCTGAAACAGACACCCGCCAAGCGTCCCGAGCAGCGCCAGCCCGGCCAGCATCTGAATCCACGCCGTCGGCAGGGCAGACATCAACGAGGTAATCGAACCGCCGAACAGGCCGGCCAGCAGATAAAAACCGCCCGCGGCGGCGGCGGCCAGCCAGCGTCGCTGCGGATCGGGATGGGCCTCCGGACTTTGGCAGATGGCGGCGGTAATGGCGGCAATACAGATGGAGTAGACGCCAAAAGGCGACAGGATCAGCGCCAGGCCGGCGGTGGCGACAATCAGCGGCGACACGGGTACCCGATAACCGGAAGCCTGCATCGTGGCGAAGCCGGGGGCGTTTTGCGAAGCCATGGTGACCAGGAAGAACGGCACCCCGACGCTGAGGAGCAGCGAAGGGGTAAACTGCGGCGCGGTATATTCCGGGGCGACAAAAGCGAGGCTGATGTGGCTCCCGGTGACGTCGCCGGAGAACACGGCGATAACGCCGCCGACCAGCAGCGCCGCGACCACCGCAAAGCGCGGGTACAGCGCTTTACACAGCAGCCAGGCTGCCAGCATGCCGCCACACAGCAGAAGATGGTCTTCAAGGGTGGCGAAGGCCTGCAGACCGAAGCGCAGTAAAATCCCTGCCAGCATGGCGGCGGCGAGCGAGTGGGGGATAATTTTCATCAGCCGGGCAAAAAGGCCGGTCAGCCCGCATAGCACCATCAGGCCATTCGCAAAGATAAACACGCCGACCGCCTGGTTCAACGTCACCCCCTGTAATCCGCTGACCAGTAGCGCCGCGCCGGGGGTTGACCAGGCGGTGAGGATCGGCACTTTGCGCCATAGCGTGAGGGCCAGCGTACTGACCCCCATCCCGAGGCCGAGGGCCGTCATCCAGCCAGCGATCTGACTCGCGCTGGCCCCTGCGCTGGCGGCGGCCTGCCAGATAATGGCGGCCGAGCTGGCGTAGCCCACCAGGACGGCGATAAACCCGGCGAGTAGCGTCGGCAGCGGGAGTGAGAACGAGCGCATAGTGACCTCTTGTGCGTTATAACATCCGGCAAAATGTAGCATTGTACGCTATAACGCACAATGATCTTTTCCCTCTTTTCATGCCGTCGTCATCGCCGTCGCGGACGCGCCAGGCGCGTTTCCCGACGAAACTTCCTGTAGAATCATACCAATGCGCGTATAATTTCTGCTGAGCATATCAGGAGGTGGAATGAATATTGCGCAACATCTGGCGACGACCCTGAAAACGCTGCGTCAACAGCGGGGCTGGAGTCTGTCGCGACTGGCGGAAGAGACCGGGGTGTCAAAAGCGATGCTCGGGCAGGTTGAGCGAAATGAATCCAGCCCGACGGTAGCGACCTTGTGGAAAATCGCCACCGGTCTGAACGTGCCGTTCTCGGCGTTTATCGTGGCCGATGAATCGACGGCGCCGACCGCCTTTGACCCGCAGCAGCAGGCGATGGTGGTGACACCCCTTTTCCCGTGGGACCCGGAGCTGCGTTTTGACCACTTCTCGATTACGCTCGCCCCCGGGGCGCTCAGCGAATCCACGCCGCACGAGAAAGGGGTAATTGAACATGTGGTGGTGATCGGCGGCGTGCTGGATTTGTGTCTGCAGGGGGAGTGGCAGACGCTAACGAGCGGAGAAGGGCGGCGGTTTGCCGGCGATCTGGCGCATGCTTATCGTAACAGCGGCGCGCAAACGGCCCATTTTCACTCGCTGATTCATTATCCCAAAGAAAAAGCCGCGGGTATTTAACCTGCGGCCAATCAAATGATTAATGTAACCACTCACAACGTGACGAGGAAAATCCGGAATACGTGATGACTGTAACCGTAGACGTTTTGCGAAGGAAATACCTTTTCCTTCAATGCTTTGCTGGAAACTGAAAATTCACCTTTTCCGCGTGATGGAAAATGATTTCGTCTCTGCCCACTTCTGACTACAATAGCCGCCATTTCGACCCCCTATAACGGATAACGACGAGCGTATGCGCCTGCACAACCATCATCTTGAACTTCTTAGCCCCGCCCGCGATGTCGGGATCGCCCGTGAAGCGATTTTACACGGCGCAGACGCGGTTTATATCGGCGGGCCGGGTTTCGGCGCACGCCACAACGCCAGCAACAGCCTCAGCGATATCGCCGGGCTGGTGCCTTTCGCCCATCGCTACGGCGCGAAAATCTTTGTGACGCTGAATACGATCCTGCACGATGATGAGCTGGAACCGGCGCAGCGACTGATTACCGACCTGTATGAAACCGGCGTTGATGCGCTGATCGTGCAGGATATGGGGGTGATGGAGCTGGATATTCCGCCTATTGAACTCCACGCCAGCACCCAGTGTGACATCCGCAGCGTCGAGAAGGCAAAATTCCTCTCCGACGTCGGTTTCAGCCAAATCGTGCTGGCGCGCGAGCTGAACCTGCAGCAGATTAAAGCGATTTACGACAACACCGACGCGACAATCGAGTTCTTTATTCACGGCGCTCTGTGCGTGGCCTATTCCGGGCAGTGCAATATCTCCCATGCTCAGACCGGGCGCAGCGCCAACCGCGGCGACTGCTCCCAGGCGTGCCGTTTACCGTATACCCTGAAAGATGATCAGGGTCGCGTGGTAGCCTATGAGAAACACCTCCTGTCGATGAAAGACAACGATCAGACCGCCAACCTGGCCCAGTTGATCGATGCCGGCGTGCGCTCCTTCAAAATTGAAGGGCGTTACAAAGATATGAGCTACGTGAAGAACATTACCGCGCACTATCGTCAGATGCTCGACGCGATTATTGAAGATCGCGGCGATCTGATGCGTTCGTCCGCCGGACGCACCGAACACTTTTTCGTTCCCTCCACCGACAAAACCTTCCATCGCGGCAGCACCGACTACTTTGTTAATGCGCGCAAAGGTGACATCGGCGCATTTGATTCGCCGAAATTTATCGGCCTGCCGGTGGGTGAAGTGCTGAAAGTGGCGAAAGACCACCTCGATGTTGAAGTGAGCGAAGCGCTGACCAACGGCGATGGCCTCAACGTGATGATTAAGCGCGAAATCGTCGGTTTCCGCGCCAACACGGTGGAAAAAACCGGCGAAAATCGCTATCGCGTCTGGCCGAACGAGATGCCGGCAGATCTGCATAAAGTCCGGCCGCGCCAGGTGCTGAACCGTAACCTCGACCATAACTGGCAGCAGGCTTTGCAAAAAACCTCCAGCGAGCGGCGAATTGCGGTGGATATCGACCTCAGCGGCTGGCAGGAGCAGCTGGTGCTGACGATGACCTGCGAAGATGGCGTCAGCGTCACCCACACCCTGGACGGCGAGTTTGCCGAAGCGACCCAGGCGGAGAAAGCGCTGGCGAACCTGCGGGACGGCGTGGCGAAGCTGGGACAGACGATCTATTTTGCCCGCGATGTGCAGATCAATCTCCCCGGCGCGCTGTTTGTGCCGAATAGCCTGCTGAACCAGCTGCGTCGGGAAACGGTAGAACGACTGGACGATGCGCGGGTGAAAGCCGCGCCGCGCGGCCAGCGCAAAGCGGTTTCCGTCCCGCCGCCGGTTTACCCGGACACCCATCTGTCGTTCCTTGCCAACGTCTATAACCATAAGGCGCGTGCGTTTTACCAGCGCTATGGCGTGAAGCTGATCGATGCGGCCTATGAAGCGCATCAAGAGAAGGGCGACGTGCCGGTGATGATCACGAAACACTGTCTGCGTTTTGCCTTCAATTTATGCCCGAAGCAGGCCAAGGGATCGATTAAGAGCTGGAAAGCGACGCCGATGCAGCTCATTCACGGGGATGAAGTGCTGACGCTGAAATTCGACTGCCGTCCGTGCGAAATGCACGTTATCGGCAAAATGAAAAATCATATTTTGAAAATGCCGCTTCCGGGGAGCGTGGTTGCTTCGGTCAGCCCGGATGAGCTGTTGAAAACCCTGCCGAAGCGTAAAGGCGTCTGATCGACGGCAGACGCTACTGGCGGAAGTGCATTTTCGGTTTGCGCGCATTCTGCCAGTGGTGACGTTCGCGCAGATCGGCGGCGGCCTCGTCCCGCTGGCTGCGCAGTTCATCACTGTCGGCCTCGTGCAGCAGCTGCTGTTCGAGGCTTTGTACCGGGAAGTATTCATGTCCTTGTTTGCGGGCCAGCAGATGGCCGGAAAATAACGCACACATCAGCACGAATGCCGAAACGCATCTCCTGAGCATATCGATTTCCAGTGACAGACGAGTGGGGCTACTATGCTCTGAATTTCTTGAGCTTTATTATTGGGTTATCAAAGAAGAGCAAAGTCTGCGTCAGCCTTTCCTGACGAAAGGCGAAAAAAAGCCCGGCGCGATACACGCGTCGGGCCGGAGAGTGATTATTTTTTCGGCGGCAACGGATTGCCGTTGTGCTGGCCGTCTTTCGACGGCTGTTTGTTGCCCTGTGCGGACGGCTTGCCTTTCGGCGGCTGTTTGCCGTTATGCGATGCGCCCTGTGCTGGCCGTTTACCGCTGTGCTGCTGCCGGTTCTTATCGTGGCCGTTATGCTGCTGGCCTGCGACCGCTTTCCCCGGAGGCGGCGGGGGATTATCGGCGGCAAACGCCAGGGAAGAGAGCGCAAACGACATCGCCGCGGATAACAAGACACTCTTTTTCATTACTACATCCTATATTTTTTATGTGCCTTGAGATTTCAGCAAATAAAAATGGAGAGACAATGGAGTTCTTGCTAATCAGCGTAATCCGCAGCGTCGGGGATTAAACTTTCAGCCCGGCCGCGGTCATTAAAAAACGAAAGAGCATACTGACTGCCCCCAGCGCCAGCACGCTGGTGCCCCACAGCGCGACCATCCATAATAGTTGCTTCAGTCGTGACTGATTCATCAATGATACCCCTCGCCATGTTGGACTTTGCCGCGAAACACGTAATAGCTCCAGAAGGTATAGCCGAGGATCACCGGAAGAATCAGCAGGGCGCCTACCAGCATGAAACCCTGGCTCTGCGGCGGCGCGGCGGCCTGCCACAGCGTAATGCCCGGCGGGATAATATGCGGCCAGATACTGATCCCCAGACCGCTGAAGCCGAGAAACACCAGCCCCAGCGTCAGAATAAAGGGCAGCGCATGGCGATCAGGGTTGCGCAGATCCCGCCACAGCCAGGCGCCGAGCGCCACAACCAGCAGGGGAACCGGCAGCAGGAAAAAGAGGTTCGGCAGCGTGAACCAACGGGCGGCAATGGCCGGCTGCGCCAGCGGTGTCCACAGGCTAATGACGGCGATGGCGATCAGCAGCGCCAGTAGCAGCGTTCGCGAGGTATGGCGCATTTTGTCCTGCAGCGGATTTTCGCTTTTCATGACCAGCCAGGTGGCGCCCAGCAGCGCATAGGCAATGGTCAATCCCAGACCGCAGAACAGGGTGAACGGCGTCAGCCAGTCGAGCATTCCGCCGCTGAACGCGCGACCGCTTACCGAAAAGCCATTGATGACCGCCCCGACAACCACGCCCTGAGAAAAGGTGGCCAGCAGCGAGCCGCCGAGAAATGCGCGATCCCAGAACGGGCGGTGTGACGGCGTTGCCTGGAAGCGAAACTCAAACGCCACGCCGCGAAAAATCAGGCCGATTAGCATTAACGTCAGCGGGATCGCCAGCGCATCGATAATCACCGCGTAGGCGAGGGGAAACGCGCCGAACAGCCCGGCGCCGCCAAGCACCAGCCAGGTTTCGTTGCCGTCCCAGACCGGCGCTACGCTGTTCACCATGACGTCGCGGTCTTCAGCATCGCGGGTGGCCGAGAACAAAATGCCGATCCCTAAATCGAAGCCATCCATCACGATGTACATCAGGGTGGCGAAGACGATAATGACGAACCAGATAACTGAGAGATCGATCCCCATTAGCGGGACTCCTTATGCTGAAAACCTTCCGTTGCCGCGGAGAGCGGGCGGGCCGGGGTACCGGAGAGCGGTGGATTGAAGGTCTGCGGGCCTTTGCGGATCAGGCGCAGCATATAGCTGTAGCCGACGCCAAATACCGAGCTATAGACGACGAAAAAGGTCAGCAGACTGAGAGTCATATGCAGGTCGCCATGGGCGGAGACGGCATCAGCAGTGCGCTGTACGCCATACACCACCCAGGGCTGACGGCCCACTTCGGTGGTGACCCAGCCTGCGAGAATGGCAATCAGCCCGGAAGGGCCCATCCACAGGGCAAAGCGCAGGAAGGGCTTCGACTGATACAGACGCTGGCGGTAGCGCAGCCACAGCGCCAGCGCCCCAAGCAGGATCATCAGCATGCCGAGTCCGGCCATCAGGCGAAATGACCAGAAGACAATGGTCGAGTTGGGGCGGTCTTGCGGCGCGAACTCTTTCAGGGCAGGCACCTGTTTGTCCAGACTATGCGTCAGGATCAGGCTACCGAGTGCCGGGATCGCAAGTCCGTAGCGGGTGCGCTCCTGCGCCATATCCGGCCAGCCGAACAGCAGCAGGGGCGTCGGTTCCCCCGGCCGGTTTTCCCAGTGTCCCTCGATGGCGGCAATTTTTGCCGGCTGATGTTTCAGGGTGTTCAGGCCGTGCATATCGCCAATCATCGCCTGGATGGGGGCTACGATAAGCGTCATCCACAGCGCCATTGAAAACATGGCGCGAATCGCCGGCGTGTTGTGACCGCGCAGCAGATGCCACGCCGCCGAGGCCCCGACGAACAGCGCGCTGCTGAGAAAAGCCGCCACCGTCATATGAAGCAGACGATACGGGAACGACGGGTTGAAGATAACCGCGAACCAGTCGACGGGAACCACCTGGCCGTTAACGATTTCGAACCCCTGCGGCGTCTGCATCCAGCTGTTGGAGGCGAGGATCCAGAAGGTCGAGATGATGGTCCCCAGCGCGACCATACAGGTGGCGAAAAAGTGCATGCCGGGACCGACGCGGTTCCAGCCAAAGAGCATGACCCCGAGGAACCCCGCCTCAAGGAAGAAGGCGGTCAGGACTTCATAAGTCAGCAGCGGGCCGGTAATACTGCCGGCAAACTCGGAAAAACCGCTCCAGTTGGTGCCGAACTGGTAGGCCATCACCAGACCGGAGACGACGCCCATGCCGAAGTTAACGGCGAAAATCTTTGACCAGAAGTGGTAAAGCGAGCGCCAGACAGGATTTTTTGTCTTCAGCCACAACCCTTCCAGTACCGCCAGATAGCTGGCCAGGCCGATGGTAATGGCAGGAAAGATAATGTGAAATGAGACGGTAAAGGCGAATTGAATTCGCGCCAGGTGGAATGCATCAAGACCGAACATGCAGAACTCCGCAAGAAAATTGATTCAGCGCAATTCTAGGCGGCGAGAGTTTCGGGTTGCAGAGGCAGAAAGGCTATTTTTTGTGATAACAGTTGCCTGACTGTTATGGCTTTTATCGCGGGAGCCAGCCTGTCGACGCGATGATGATGATCCCCGAGCGGCTTGTTGCTGCGGTCGGTCGGCCCGCAGGCAGGAGATAAAAGCGCGCCGCGTTACGCATGGGCAAATCCGCGGCGCAAAAAGCCTTAAAAGGCCTGTTGATAAAGCCGCAGCGCATCCTCCTCGTTGACCGTCACCGGGTTATTCACCAACAGCCGGGTTTGCTGCATGGCATCCCGGGCGAGCAGCGGCAGTTGAGCTTGATCTACCCCGACATCTCGCAAGCGCTGCGGTGCGCCGCTGGCAACGATAAGACGGGTCATTTCGGCGATGAATGCCGCGCTATCCCGTTGCACATCGCCGCAGGTCTGCAGCCCGATAGCCGCCGCAAGTTCTGCATACAGCGCCCCCGCCACGGGGGCATTGAAATGCAAAACGGGGATCAGCATCAGGGCGTTTGAGAGACCGTGGGGCACGTGATAGCGCCCGCCGAGTGGGTAAGCGAGCGCATGAACGGCCGCCACCGGCGCGTTGGCAAAGGCCTGACCGGCCAGCATCGCCCCGAGCAGCACTCCCTCGCGCGCCTCGCGATCTTGCCCGTGGCGACAGGCGTTGAGCAAATGACGAGTCATCAACCGCAGCGCTTCGCGGGCCAGCGCATCCGATAGCGGATTTTTTTGATGGGCGCTGGTGTAGGCTTCGATAGCATGGACCATGGCGTCAATTGCGGCAGCCGCGGTATGCACCGGAGGCAAACCGAGCGTCAGGTGGGCATCCAGCAGCACCACATCGCAATACAGCTGCGGGGCCACCACGCCCATTTTGCTGTTTTCACCGGTGGTGAGAATCGCGATGTTGGTTACTTCGGAGCCGGTTCCGGCGGTCGTCGGGATTTGCATCAGCGGCAGACGCGTCCCTTCGACCTTATCCATGCCGTACATCGCGTCGAGCGGCTGCTGCGACGGCGCGAGCACGGCGGCCATTTTCGCCACATCCAGCGAGGAGCCGCCGCCGATCCCAATGACCATATCGCAGCGTGCCTCACGGGCCTGTTCCGCCGCGCGCACGGCCAAATCGGCGGGCGGGTCGGCGACGACCCGGTCGAATCGGGTTAGCGTATAGCCGCTGCGGCACAAGGCGTCTTCCACCGGTGCCAGCACGCCGGCGCTCACCAGCCCGGGATCGGTGACCAGTAAGATTCGCCGGGCCTGAAAATAGCGCCGGACGATATCGCCCAGCCGCGCCGCGCCTTGCCATTCGACGAGTACGGTCCCGACGGTGGTGAAGGTGAAGGCCTTTCCTGATGGGGGCATACTGACTCCTTATCTGTCGTTGTCCGTCTGCGGAATTAAAAAGCTCTGCACCTCTTTTTTATCCAGCAACGGGGCAATCACTTCGAGGCCCAGGTGCTGAAAATGCGGGGTTGCCCGGTGCGCATCGAGCCCGCCTGCGTGACGATAGCGCTCGAGGATCACAAAGTGGCGACGATCTTCCCGGGACTGAAAGAAGGCATAGGAGAGATTGTCCGTCTCCTGACGGGTGGCTGCGGCGAGGGCGTGCAATGCGGTTGCCACGTTCTCAACCTCATCCGGACGCGTGTAGTAGTGGGCGATGACCTGTAGCTGCTGATTTCCCATAGAGAGCTCCGCGTTATTGCGATGAAAGGGGCAGATTCCACAGCGCACTGTCGCTGCTGGAGACTGCCGTCGCGCCGCTGGCAAGCGCCGCGCGGATTTGCGCTTCGTTACTGACAAATCCGGATGCGACAATTGGCGGCAGGCGCTGGCGATCGGCCTGCGGCAGCATGGCCAGCATCGGGGCCGGCATCAGCTGCACATAATCGGGCTCGCTCTGCTCCAGCGCATGCAGACTGCGCAGCCAGGTCGAACGGTCGGTGACAAAGATCTTTTGCATCGTCACCAGCCCGCTTTTTTTGGCCCGCTGCACGGTCTGCAGGCGCGTGGAGAGCAGCCCCATGGCGCCGGTTTCGGCAATATAGTCGATCCCGCCTTTATCCTGCGACAGGCCGTTGCAGCTGTCGATATTGACGATCACATACTTGTCTGCCTTCGCCAGCAGGGTAATCACCGGCTGAAGTTTAATCAGATCGATATTGGCAATAATGCAGACCTGCGCCCGGCTGGTGAGCGCCACTTTTAACTGGTCGATGCCGTAGATCGCCATAATCATCGGGTGGCACGCCAGCTGCGTGCCGAGGTTTTTGATCATTGTTGACCTGCCGGGCGCGAAACGTATTCATCGCTCAACCCCAGTTTCCCCGGATTGAGAATACGGTGTGGATCGAGTGCGGCTTTGATCTCCGCCATCACCTTCAGGGTTTCACCTAAGGCGGCCTGCATATAAGGCGAACGTAATAAACCTACTCCATGATGATGGCTGAGAGACGCGTTGTGGCGAATCAGCACCGCGTTTGCCGCATCCCAGGCAGCGCGATACCAGGCCGCTCGCTCCTTAACGGCGACATCTCCGCGCAGCGAAAAGTAGAGACAGGCGCCATCGACGTAGGCGTGAGACTGATGGGCGGAGCCGGCGAGGGTACCCGGGACGGCGTTAATGGCGGCGACGACCTCCTCATAGATAGCGGCCAGATCGCGCCAGCGGCCAACCATCTCCAGGGTATCGGCCACCAGACCCGGGCTGCGGGCAAAGCCTTCGGCGCTCTTCCCGGTGAGATAGCGGGTATCCAGCCAACGCTCAAATATCGGATCGCTCTCCAGCGGCTGTCCCTGGCATTGCTCACAGACGCGCGCCGAGATGGCCAACACCGCGTCCACCAGCTCCTTTTCACCCTCATCGGCAATCAACAGAACGTTGGTCTCCGGTAAGGAGAACTGCACGCCGCTTTCGAGATTATCGTACAGCCGCAGGGCGGCGGGGGTTGCGCCATGCTGGAGGATCTGTCGGCAGGCTTCGAGGCCGTCGGCAAAGCTGGCGAAACCCCAGGCGATGGCGCGGCCATACTCCGGCAGGCGATGCAGTTTCAGGCGTACGCGCACAATGACGCCCAGCGTACCTTCAGAGCCGATAAACAGCTGCTGAATGTCCGGTCCGGTGGCGCTGCGCGGCGCACCGCCGACGGTAATTAAGCGCCCGTCAGCCAGCACCACATCCATGCCGTATACCATATCCTCAATTTTCCCGTAGCGGGTCGACAGTTGACCGGCGCCGCGACAGGCGACCCAGCCGCCCACCGTGCTGATGCCAAACGAAGAGGGCCAGTGGCCCATCGTCATGCCGTACTCCTGCTGAATGGTTTGCTCGAATATATCGCCAAACATCCCGGCTTCTACCTCTACAATCTGGCTGTCCGGGTCAAAGCTCAGCAGCTGGTTGAGATCACAAACGTCGAGCACAATGCCGCCGCGTACCGGCAACGCGGCGCCGGTGACGTTGCTGCGTCCGGCGGAAACCGTTAGCGGCAGATGGTAGCGATGGGCGATGCTGACCACCTCCTGAACCTGTTCGACGCGGGAGACGCGGACGATAACCGCAATGGGGGTTGCCGGGTTGCCATCGGTCTCGGCGATCATCGAGCCGGCCCACCAGTCGCGGGTCCAGCTCACGACATCATGACGGGCGGTGAGCACCTCGTTGGCTACGCTGCGCAGCTGGTCTACCACGCTGTCACTCACAGTGACAGGGTCACGTTGCATGCCGTCCCCGCAGCCCTCGGCCTGGCTTTGTGCGGCCCAACCCGGTGGCGTGTGGACGCCGACAAGATAATTACCGCGGTTATAACCACGTTTAATCGCTTCTTTACTGATCATTCTGCGCTCCCCATAAGGATGGATTTTTCATGTTTAACGGCGGCCCGGTAGGCGGCAATTTGCTGCGCAACGACTGCCGGGGCCAGGTTGAGTTCCTGCTGTAAGAGTTCGCCGACGCGGTCGGCGGCGGTCGCCGAGGCATCCCGCGCCATCAGCCGGGCGCGTAAACGACGTGACAAAATGTCGTCGACGCTGCCGGCCAGCTCATGACGAATGGCGTAAATCACTTCGGCTTCGGTGTAGGGCAGACCGGCAATAATCGGCGTCTCTAACGCCGGGTTGGCGTGGATGAGGTCGCTGACAAAATGGGCTTCGGCGCCATAACGCTCGCCGAGGTGGGCGGAGAGCCCGCCGGAAGCGAGAATAGCCTGCGGATCGTAGCCGGCGGCGCCAAGTAAAAAGGCGCTTTTGGTGGAACAGGCGCGTTTGCGCCCCAGCAGTTTCGCGGCCACATCGACGGTCTGTTCCGCCATATGCCGGGATGTGGTCAGTTTGCCGCCGACAATCGTAATCAGGCCATCCGGCGCGACATCAATTTCGTGATTGCGTTTCAGCTCCACAGTTTTTCCGCCGGGGCTGCCTATCAGCGGGCGGCAGCCGGCAATACTGCCAACCACATCCTGCGCGGTGAGCTGGGTTTTGAGCGCGGAATTGGCTCCATCCAGCAGAAAATCCAGCTCTTCCCGGGTGCAGCACACATCGTCCAGATCACCGTGATAATCTTCATCGGTGGTGCCCAGATAGGAGACATTGCCCCAGCGGGTAATCGTCGCGCGGCGTTTGCGCCCGGCGACGGGGATGGTGACTGTGCAGTCATTGCGAATTTTGAGCCACGGAATCGCGACATGGACGCCTTTTGCCGGGCGGATTTGTAGCGCCGACGGGGCGCCTTTTTTCTGCCCATTCCAGTCGCGCAGCCACACGCCGGTGGCCATGATCACCACCCGGGCTTTGACCGCGATCTCGCGATCGTCGGCCCGGACCCGCGCGCCGTTCACTTTGCCATGACCATCGCGAGTCGTGTCGATCGCCTGGGCATGGTTCACCACCGCCGCCCCGTGAAATGCGGCGGTACGTACCAGGGCCAGCGTCAGCCGGGCGTCATCGACTCTGGCGTCAAAGTACATAAAGCCGCCGGAAAGCTGCTCTTCATTCAGCGTCGGACAGTGGGAGAGCACCTCCGCCGGCGTGAGTTTCTGGTGCAGAATGCCTTCTCGCCAGCCGCCGGCCAGATCGTAAGTCCACAGCAGGCTCTCAAAGGCGGAGGCCATGCGTTTGTCGAAAATGCCGTTTTTATCCAGCACCGGAAACATAAACGGCAGGCGCTGTACCAGATGGCGGGCATTGCGGCGCAGACGCTGACGCTCAAGCAGCGAGTGGCGCACCAGCCCTAAATTCCCCTGTTCGATATAGCGCAGGCCGCCGTGGACCATTTTTGATGATTTGGACGAGGTGCCGGAGGCAAAGTCGTTCTTTTCCACCAGCGCCACGCGGTAGCCGCGCAGGCTGGCGTCCAGCGCGGTGTAGGCACCGGTGACGCCGCCGCCGACAATCAAAATATCAAAGGTATCGCTGGCCAGCCGGTCCAGCTGTTCTTCGCGCTGCAGGCGCAGCGGGGCAGTGTCGAACATTTCGCTGCGCGCTTTGTTGGCTTTACGGGACGGAAAAAACTTCATCAACGCCTTTACTCCTGATTGTGGGATGAGGTGGCGGCCGTGGCCAGCTCCTGGGTGATGCGGCTCTCCCAGAGGGTTCGCTGCTGCCGACGGCATTCACTATCGATGGATGGCATAAATCGACGGGCGACCTGCACGGTCTGACAGGCCTCGTGTAATGAGTCCCATAGCAGACCGCCGGATCCGGCGAGAAACGCGGCTCCTCGCAGGCTGGCGCGCGCCGTTTCGGCCATTCTGAGAACCGGAATGCCGCTCAGATCGGCCTGGATTTGCATCAGGATGTCGCTGTTGGACATTCCGCCGCCCACCACCAGCTCACTGACGCTGAGGCCGGTGGCCTGTTCGTTGGCGCGAATGCAGGCGGCTACCGAATGGGCGATGCCTTCGAGAATCGCCCGGGCTATCTGCGCGCGGGTGGTGGAGATGGAAATCCCGTTTAGCGAGGCGCGGGCCTGCGGTTGCAGCACCGGAACGCGAAGCCCGGTTAGCGCCGGAATAAAGCTTACGCCGCCAGCGCTGGCGGTTTGCGCTGCCAGGTCGCTGATCTGCTCCGGCGTGTCGAACCAGCCCAGATTTTCACACACCCAGTTAAGGGCGGATCCGCTGGTGGGGACGAAGGTTTCGACGGAATAGTGGGCTTTACCGTGCTGGCGCCTGGCGGTCATCACCAGCGTGCTTTCACCGGCCTCGTGCAGTGTCGGGAGCCGGTCGCCAACCAGCAGATCGACAAAACTGCCGGTGCCGTGCATACACAAGGATTGACCGCGGGCGATGCAGCCCAGCCCGACGGCGCCGGCAAACTGATCGCCCATGCAGGCCAGTACCGGCACGGCGATGCCGAGCACCGATTTTCGCGAGGTGCCGAGCATCTCACCATCATCGACCAGGGTCGGTAACAGACCGCTCGGGAAAGCCAGTTCCGCCAGCCACGGGGCGTAGTAACGGTGATCCCGCAGCTGATAGGCACCGGCCGAGGTGGCATTGGTCGGCGTGGACAGGCAGCGCCGCTCCTCGGTGAGATGCCAGAGCAGCCAGCTATCGATGGTCCCAAACATCAGGCGTCCGGCCCGGTGCGCCGCTGCGATCGCCGGGGTCTCGGCAATATGGCGGGCGGCCCACAGGTAAGGGGAGCGAATCCCCACCGGACGACCGGTGTGATTCAGCAGCGGTCGGTCCCATTCGCCGGCTTTATCCGCCAGTGTCCGGGCGTAGCGAGCATCCTGCCAGACCATCGCCGGCACCAGCGCCTGGCCGCTCTGGCGATCCCAGAGTACGGCGGTGGATCGCTGGGTGGCGATAGCCAGTGCCTGAATGTGCATGTTGCGGCTTTGCGCTTCGGCGATGGTCTTGCGACATACCGCCAGCGTCATAGTCAGAATCTCGTTGGCATCTTGTTCCACCACGCCGTGACGGGGGCTGACGACCCGAAGCGGGTGATATTCCAGACAGTGAACCTGTCCGTCCTGGCCGACGACCGCCGCGCGGGTGCCGGAGGTACCTTCATCAATGGACAGAATAACGTTTTGTGGTGAATTCATTTTGTGCCTCGGCCGGTTTCCTGCGCGACAGGCTGCAGGGGGGAACGGGAGAGTGGGGTAAATTGCGGCGCGCCAGGTTCGTTATCCGGCTGGATCGCAGTGCGCGTCGGATCCCAGGAGATAACGAAGCAGACGATGCTGGCGAAAAGCGGGACGGCCGACATGATCAAAAAGGTCGACTGTAATCCGTACATTTCACGAAAGATGGGGAAGACAAACAAACCGATGGCGGCGCCAATCGCCCCCAACGCACCGACGATGCCGTTGGCGCCGGCGCGTAATTCGCTGCGAAAGGAGAGAGAAGAGAGACTCTTACCGTTGGCGCCTGGACCGCCGGAATGAAACAGGATAAACAGAGCCGGTACCATCAGCGACGCCCACAGCGGCATGCGGTCGCTGAACAAACCGAGAGTGAGCAGCACCAGAAAAGCGATGGCGAAGCCGATAGCGGAGGAGCGGCGCAGACCGAGACGACGACCGATCGACGGTGACAGAAAACCGCCGACAATGCCGAATATGTTAAAAAATAGTGAACCAAGCGTTGCGTAGACAAAGTTTTTACCGAACAGACTGGCGCTGATGACCGGGAGATACCAGCCCACGCCGAAATATTGAATCGACTGACAGATCTGCACTGTTGATGCCAGAATTGTCCGCGGTAAATAGACGCCGCGAAAAATAAGCACAACGTTTTTAATCCCTTTTTGCGCCTGGCCAATTATCGGTTTTTGTTCGCTGGCGGGGGCGAGAATAAAACGATCGCCATATATTTTTTGCATCGCTTTGACCGCGTCAGCCAGGCGCGATTTACGCGCTAACCACACCGGACTTTCAACCAGATAACGTATTTGCAGCAGTAAAATAATTATTCCACAGAGCGCCGTTGCGGCCACCGAATAGCGCCAGATAGTATCGCCGACCTGCCATGAATAAAATAACAACGCCAGCACCAGATTTAAGCAGACGGCGACATACCAGACCCCTTGCCAGGTGTTGAGCCGGCTTTTAAAGCGCGCCGGGGTAAACTCCGCGAGCAGCGCCATCGCCACCGCAAAATCCATGCCGTAGGCGATGCCCACAAAGAATCGGCCGGTAAGTATCAAATTGAAATCAGGAGAGAAAGTGACGAGAAGGGCGCCGAGAACGGCGCATATTTTTGCCGCAATCAGCGGCGTGACCCGCCCCCAGCGGTCGGCGATCCAGCCGCCGACTGGATTAAAAATAATGGCAATCCATGAAGAAAAAGAGGTCAGCATCGCCACGTCCGTAGCGCTTAGCTGTAAATCCCGGGTCATCGGATTGAGCCCGGCGCTTAATGCTGAATTAGAGAAGGCGTCTAAAAATAATCCACCGAGTGCCAGCCACCAGATAATGCCGGCTTTACCCGCAATATTCGGCTGCGCATCGATAAACTGAATAATATCGTCAATGCCGCGAATATTTTTTTTGCTTGTATTTTTATGAACAGACATAGCGGTCCCCTTTGCAATACTCGAAAGAAGGCCGCTACATACAGGAAAGGCAATGAGAGACCATCTTAATGAATGACAGATAGTCTCTAATCTAAAATCTGTAGGCTGAACTCTAGAGCGCTGAACGGCGGGTGTCAAAGTGCCGGGAAAGCTTTACGCGCAATTTGTGACATGTAACTCATTTGTTAATCATTAGATCTAAAAAAATCGTCCGCGCCGATAGCGTCGGCAGCGGAAGTCGGCGCGGGCTGAGCTATAACAGTTTTTATAAACGGCTATTTTTTCATGGCTGATATACTATAGGCGCAAACCTGAACCGCGAGACTCCTCATGAAAAAGTATCAGCAGCTTGCGCAGCAGTTGACCGAACAGATTGCGCTCGGCGTCTGGCAACCCGGCGATCGGTTGCCTTCGTTACGCGAACAGGTGGTCAGCAGCGGGATGAGTTTTATGACCGTCAGCCACGCCTACCAGCTGCTGGAAAGCCAGGGCCGGATTATTGCCCGCCCGCAGTCCGGCTACTACGTAGCGCCAAAACCGGTCAGACTACGCCAGCCGCCACCGCCTGCGCAGGTGACCCGTGATGAATCGGTCGATATCAACACCTACATTTTTGAGGTGCTGCAGGCCAGCCGCCGGGCTTCGATGCTGCCCTTTGCCTCGGCATTTCCCGACCCGCGGCTGTTTCCGCTCCAGCAGCTTAATCGCTCGTTGGCGCAGGTGAGCAAAACTGCGACCGCCATGAGCGTCATTGAGAATCTGCCGCCGGGCAATGATGAGCTGCGTCACGCGATTGCCCGGCGCTACGCGCTGCAGGGGATGAACATTTCGCCGGATGAAATCGTGATTACCGCCGGTGCCCTGGAGGCGCTGAATCTCAGCCTGCAGGCGGTGACGGAGCCTGGCGACTGGGTGGTGGTGGAAAACCCCTGTTTTTACGGCGCGCTGCAGGCGCTGGAAAGGCTGCGGCTGAAAGCGCTGTCGGTGGCGACGGATGTCAAAGAGGGGATTGATTTAGCCGCGCTGGAGCAGGCGTTGCAGAGTTACCCGGTCAAGGCCTGCTGGCTGATGACCAACGGGCAAAACCCGCTCGGCTTTACCCTGAGTGCGGCGAAAAAGGCGCAGCTGGTGGATCTGCTGGCCCGCTATAACGTGGTGCTGATTGAAGACGATGTCTACAGTGAACTCTATTTTGGCCGCGAAAAACCGCTCCCCGCCAAATTCTGGGACCGGCAGGAGATGACGCTGCACTGCAGTTCGTTCTCAAAATGCCTGGTGCCCGGTTTTCGGATCGGCTGGGTGGCGGCCGGTAAACATGCCCGACGTATTCAGCAGCTGCAATTAATGAGCACGCTCTCCACCAGTTCGCCGATGCAGATGGCGCTGGTCGATTACCTCTCTACCCGGCGCTATGACGCCCATCTCCGCCGCCTGCGCCGCCAGCTTGCCGAGCGCAAACAGCAGGCCTGGCAGGCGCTGCTGCGCCATCTGCCCGCCGAGGTGAAAATCCATCACAGCGACAGCGGCTACTTTTTGTGGCTTGAACTGCCGGAAGGGGCCGATGCCGGTGAGCTGAGCGCCAGGGCATTGCGCGATAATATCAGTATTGCCCCCGGGAAAATGTTCTCTACCACCGCCAGCTGGACCTCTTTTTTCCGTTTTAATACCGCGTGGGGCTGGGGAGAAAGAGAAGAGCAAGGAGTTAAACGACTCGGCGAACTTATTCGCGAGCAGCTGAGCTAAAGAACTGATTTTTTATATACCGCTAAACAGCCGCTGCTGAAATAACTAAATATTATTATCAAACCCGGCCGGCTAATATTTTACCGGCCGTGGTCATAGGAAATACGCATAGCCGTATCCTGCCTCTAACTCCTTGTCTATAATCCATATTGTTGCCAGGTCTTCATCGATTTTTGTGGAATGCGCCCCTTGTCACAACCTGAATAAATTTCTCCAGGGGCCGTAAGTGCGCCGTCTATGGTTAAAAAGGGAGATATTTTTACGGCACGGCTGCCGCTAATTTTATTGTGACAGGAGTAACACCCGATGAGCAAAAAAATTGCCCGTGGCAGCCTCTATGCGCTGGGGATGGCGATCCTGACTGCGCAGGCCGCTGAGCCGCCCGCTTCGCTGGATAAAGGAGAAGGCCGACTCGATATTATCGCCTGGCCGGGCTATATCGAGCGTGGCCAGACGGATAAAAATTATGACTGGGTCACCCAGTTTGAAAAAGAGAGCGGATGTCAGGTGAATGTGAAAACGGCCGCCACGTCCGATGAGATGGTCAGCCTGATGGCGAAAGGAGGGTACGATCTGGTCACCGCTTCGGGTGACGCCTCTCTGCGCTTAATTATGGGCAAGCGGGTGCAGCCCATTAATACGGCCCTGATTACCAACTGGTCTAGCCTCGACCCGCGCGTTGAAAAAGGCGCCTGGTTTAACGTCGGCGGTAAAGTTTACGGCACCCCGTACCAGTGGGGGCCAAACCTGCTGATGTACAACACGAAAATATTCCCGACGCCGCCAGACAGCTGGAACGTGGTCTTTGTGGAGCAAAAACTCTCCGATGGTAAAAGTAATCAAGGGCGCGTTCAGGCCTACGACGGACCTATCTATATTGCCGATGCGGCGCTGTTCGTGAAAGCAACCCAGCCGCAGCTGGGCATTACCGATCCCTACCAGCTGACCGAAGCACAGTACCAGGCGGTGCTGAAGGTGTTGCGCGCTCAGCATGGGTTAATCCACCGCTACTGGCATGACACCACCGTTCAGATGAGCGACTTCAAAAATGAAGGCGTGGTGGCCTCGAGCGCCTGGCCATACCAGGCCAACGGCTTAAAAGCCGACGGCCAGCCGGTGGCCACCGTCTTCCCGAAAGAGGGGGTGACCGGCTGGGCGGATACCACGATGTTACATAGCGACGCCAGACACCCGGTGTGCGCCTATAAATGGATGAACTGGTCGCTGACGCCGAAGGTACAGGGCGACGTGGCGGCGTGGTTTGGCTCGTTGCCGGTGGTTCCGCAAGGCTGTAAGGCGAGTGCGCTACTGGGTGACAAAGGTTGCGAAACCAATGGCTACAACGAGTTCTCTAAAATTGCATTCTGGAAAACGCCGGTGGCCGAAGGGGGTAAATACGTGCCTTACAGCCGCTGGACGCAGGACTATATCGCGATTATGGGCGGCCGGTAATCGGCCGGAGGCGGAACATGACGTACGCGGTAGAGTTTCACAACGTTTCACGTTTCTATGGTGACGTTCGCGCGGTGGACGGCGTCAACATGGGGATCCGTGATGGCGAGTTTTTCTCCATGCTGGGGCCGTCCGGCTCCGGCAAAACCACCTGCCTGCGGCTGATCGCCGGATTTGAGCAGCTCTCCGGCGGGGCGATTTCCATTTACGGTCACAAGGCCAGTGAGCTGCCGCCGTGGCAGCGTGACGTGAATACCGTCTTTCAGGACTATGCGCTGTTTCCGCATATGTCGATCCTCGATAACGTTGCCTACGGGCTGATGGTCAAAGGTATCGGCAAAAAGGAGCGCCACTTTCGCGCGCAGGAGGCGCTGGAAAAGGTGGCCCTCGGGTTTGTGTACACGCGTAAACCGTCACAGCTCTCCGGCGGACAGCGGCAGCGGGTGGCGATTGCCCGTGCGCTGGTGAATGAACCGCGGGTGCTGCTGCTTGATGAGCCGCTCGGCGCGCTGGACTTAAAGCTGCGGGAGCAGATGCAGGTCGAACTGAAAAAACTCCAGCAGACGCTGGGGATCACCTTTATCTTCGTCACCCACGATCAGGGCGAAGCGCTGTCGATGTCCGATCGGGTGGCGGTCTTTAATAACGGGCGTATCGAGCAGGTTGATGCCCCGCACGACCTCTATCTGCGTCCTAAAACCGCGTTTGTCGCTGGTTTCGTCGGTACCGCGAACGTATTTGATAGCGATCTTGCCGCCCGCCTGTGCGGGATGCGCGGGGTCTGGTCACTGCGGCCGGAACATATTCGCCTGAACAGCGGCGGAGAAGTTCAGGTGCAGGGCGTGGTGCAGGCGGTTCAGTACCAGGGAGCGGCAACGCGTATCGAACTGAAGCTGGCGAATGGCGACAAGCTGCTGGTCAGCCTGGCGAACAGCGATGGCGGTATGGCATCCAGCGCACCGCAGACCGGACAAACGGTGCTGGCTTCGTGGTCACGTTCGGCGATGGTGCCTTTGGAACAAGGGGGCTGAGATGACGATGGTCATTCCGCGCGCACCGTCCGGGCGTCTGTCCGCACTCTTCTGGCGCAGGCCATCGCTCGGCCTGTTCTTGCTCCTGCTGGGGCCGTTAATGTGGTTCGGCATTGTCTATCTGGGGTCGCTGCTGACTTTACTGTGGCAAAGCGTCTACACCTTTGATGATTTCACCATGTCGGTCACCACGGATCTGACGCTCGCCAACCTCAAAGCGCTGTTTAATCCGGCGAACTACGACATCATTGTCCGCACGCTGGTGATGGCGCTGTCGGTGACGATAGCCAGCGCGGTGCTGGCTTTGCCGATGTCGTGGTATATGGCTCGCTATACCCGCGGCAAAATGAAAGCATTCTTCTATATTGCCGTCATGCTGCCGATGTGGGCGAGCTATATCGTGAAGGCCTACGCCTGGACGTTACTGCTGGCGAAAGATGGCGTGGCGCAATGGTTTCTCGGGCATCTTGGGCTGGAGGGGGTGTTAAACCTGGTGCTGACGATTCCGGCGGTCGGCGGAAATACGCTGTCGACCTCAGGCCTCGGCCGTTTTCTGGTGTTTGTCTATATCTGGCTGCCGTTTATGATCCTGCCGGTACAGGCGGCGCTGGAACGCTTGCCGCCTTCGCTGCTACAGGCTTCCGCCGATCTTGGCGCCCGCCCGCGGCAGACCTTCCGCCACGTGGTGCTGCCGCTGGCGATCCCCGGCATTGCCGCCGGGTCGATTTTTACTTTCTCCCTGACGCTGGGGGACTTTATCGTTCCGCAGCTGGTGGGGCCGCCCGGCTTCTTTATTGGCAATATGGTCTATTCCCAGCAGGGGGCCATCGGCAACATGCCGATGGCGGCCGCATTTACCCTGGTACCGATTGTGCTGATTGCCCTTTATCTGGCGTTCGTGAAGCGCCTGGGAGCGTTCGATGCACTCTGAACGGGCACCGCTGTTCCTCAAAGTCGCCACCTGGGGCGGGGTGGTTTTCCTCCATTTTCCGCTGCTGATTATCGCGCTGTATGCTTTCAATACCGAAGATGCTGCCTTTAGCTTTCCGCCTCAAGGGCTGACGCTGCGCTGGTTCAGCGAGGCGGCAGGGCGCAGCGATATTATCGAGGCCGTGACGTTGTCACTTAAAATCGCCGCAATGTCGACGGCGATTGCGCTGGTACTTGGCACGTTGGCTGCAGGCGCATTATGGCGCAGTACGTTTTTTGGCAAAAACGCGGTGTCGTTACTGCTGCTGTTGCCGATCGCGCTGCCGGGGATTATCACCGGACTTGCGCTGCTGACGGCCTTTAAGGAGGTCAATCTGGAACCTGGCCTGCTCACTATCGTCGTGGGGCATGCCACGTTTTGCGTGGTGGTGGTGTTCAACAATGTCATCGCCCGTTTTCGCCGGACATCGTGGAGTCTGGTGGAGGCATCAATGGATTTAGGCGCCACGGGCTGGCAGACCTTTCGCTATGTGGTGCTGCCGAATCTGGGATCGGCGCTGCTGGCGGGGGGAATGCTGGCGTTCGCTTTATCGTTTGATGAAATTATCGTCACCACGTTTACCGCCGGGCATGAGCGTACCTTACCGCTGTGGTTGTTGAATCAGCTGGGGCGCCCGCGCGATGTACCGGTAACTAACGTGGTCGCGCTGCTGGTGATGCTGGTGACGACGATACCCATTTTGGGGGCCTGGTGGCTTACCCGTGATAGCGACATGAGTGCTGAAAACAGTAAATAATTCATTTCTACAGGATAATGCTATGCAACATAACCTTTTGATTAACGGTGAGTTAGTGGCGGGTGAAGGCGAAATGGTGCCAGTATTCAATCCTGCTAATGGTGAGGTCATTCTGGAGATTGCAGAAGCCACGGAGGACCAGGTCAACTCGGCGGTTGAGGCAGCGGATCGGGCCTTTGTCAGCTGGAGCCAGACGACGCCGAAAACTCGCGCGGACTCTCTGTTAAAGCTGGCGGAGGCGATTACCGATCACGCGGAGGCGCTGGCGAAGCTGGAATCCTTAAACTGCGGCAAACCGCTGCACTGCGTGATGAACGACGAGCTGCCCGCCGTCGCCGATGTGTTCCGCTTCTTTGCCGGCGCGGCGCGCTGTCTGCCGGGTATGGCGGCGGGGGAATATCTGGAGGGGCATACCTCGATGATTCGCCGGGATCCGGTTGGCGTGGTGGCCTCTATCGCACCGTGGAACTATCCGTTAATGATGGCGGCGTGGAAGCTGGCGCCGGCGCTGGCAGCCGGCAACTGCGTGGTCATCAAACCGTCAGAGATTACGCCGCTGACGGCGCTGAAGCTGGCTGAGCTGGCCAGAGAGATTCTCCCTGCCGGCGTGCTGAACGTGCTGTTTGGTCGTGGTAAAACCGTGGGCGATCCGCTGACCGGCCATTCGAAGGTGCGCATGGTGTCGCTCACCGGCTCGATTGCCACCGGCGCCCATATTATCGGCCATACGGCCTCGTCGATAAAACGCACGCACATGGAACTGGGCGGCAAAGCGCCGGTGATCGTGTTTGACGATGCGGACATCGATGCGGTCGTGGAGGGGGTGAGGACCTTCGGTTTTTATAATGCTGGCCAGGATTGTACCGCAGCCTGTCGTATTTATGCCCAGCAGGGTATCTACGATCGGCTGGTGGAGAAACTGGGCGCGGCCGTGGCTACGCTGAAAATTGGCCAGCCGGACGACCCTGCTACTGAACTGGGGCCGCTGAGCTCGCAGGCGCATCTGGAGCGGGTCAGCGCAGCCGTTGAAGCTGCCCGCGCATTACCGCATATCCAGGTGGTGACCGGAGGAAGCCCGGCGACTGGCAAGGGATATTTCTATCAACCGACGCTGCTGGCGGGCGCCAGGCAAGATGATGATATTGTTCAACGTGAGGTGTTTGGTCCGGTGGTCAGCGTGACCTCGTTCAGCGATGAAGATCAGGTGCTGGCATGGGCCAATGATTCCCAATACGGCCTGGCTTCGTCGGTATGGACCCGCGATGTGGGCAGGGCTCATCGTCTGAGCGCGCGTCTGCAGTACGGCTGTACCTGGGTTAATACCCACTTTATGCTGGTCAGCGAGATGCCGCACGGCGGACAGAAACTCTCCGGCTATGGGAAGGATATGTCGATGTATGGTCTGGAAGACTACACCGTCGTGCGTCATGTGATGATAAAACACTAAGTGCCGACAGAAGCCGGGTGCCTGTTGCCGGCATAGAGATAAAAAGCCGCCTGCGGGCGGTTTTTTTACTGCCGCCGCGCGATAGGGAGATAAAACGCTGAACCGTGAACTGCGAAGGTGCCATTCGGAGATTGTCGTCGCGCTATGGCTAACTGAACTGTCTATGGAGCGCAGCAAGAGAAGAGATTAATGATCACATCTGGCTTTAACATCGCCGATAAAAGATGCGACGGCATCCTGTAAGACGTTATTTTTGTTGGTTCTGTTAAGCGTCATTAGCGCTTTTGTCTCATCGGTGGAAATTTGCCATGTCTGGATAGTCAGCCCCAGATCCGTGGCATAGGTTCCCGTCATGGCCGTTGGACTTACCACGGTGTAATTCATGATGCTGTCGGTGACGGAAGGGGATTTTTTATCAATGTTCACCACAAACACTTTTCCCGCGAAACCATCGTTTTTAATGGCATATTGATCGTACTCATGGGCGCCAGAACCCCGCAAGTTTTCAATAACCCAGCATCCCGCATCGGCGGATGAAGCGGCCAGAAGCAGGAGGCAACCGAGAAAATAGGTCCGCGCCATTATTCATTGTTCCTTGTCGTGACAATCTGAAGGGGGCCGATGAAATACTGGCCGCCAATCTAATGCTAAATATTGCCTGTTTTCACATGCAAATACATTAGCAAAGCCGGGAAATGGTTATCAGTTTCCCTGTTTATCGCAAAACATTGTCGTTCTGTAGGGCGCTGGCAGAGTGTAATAGCATTCGAATGGTTATTTATTCTGTTTTTATGCTATGTTTTCAGTTTATAATTTAATTTATACAGGTTGTGTCAGATAAATATATTGCGTACCGCATTTTACTCGCGACCATAGTGATGGCTATGCCAATCCTTTCATCAGGCGCAGGCGCGGACAATGCTGAATACACGGAAAAAAGGCGACTCAACTGCATGTTGGTGGATCAAAACATAATCCTGGGTGATAGTCCGGCCATCGGCAGCTTTTCAGCGGGGTGGCTGCGGCGAATTGACACGACATGGCAGCAATTTGCATCGATCGAGATAGATGGCTGGTATGTAAGAGCTTATGGCGCCGACAATTTTAGCGATGCGGAAGGAACCATCTATGCCAAAGACCTGGACCAATCCGAAGTTCTCTTCAACCGCAAAAATGGCGTCGCCACCATCTCCTTTCCTCTGCAGGATGGGCGTACTATGCTTAAAAAATGGCGTTGTGATACAGGGCCTGATATCACTAAATAACCGATGGCAAAAAACAGCTTCAAGGAAGATAACCTATTGTTTATAATGGATTAGGGTTGGCTTTCGGCTAACGCGGGACAACCCTTACGCTATACGACATCGTGAAATTCAAGGAGAGTTGACCAATGAAAAGCGAAGAGCTGACTCGTAAAGCTGAAGAAGAGATCTCGGCGCTGATTAGCAAAAAGATTGCAGAACTGCGCAAGAAAACGGGGCAAGAAGTCTCTGAAATTGAGTTTGTTGCTCATGAAACCATGTCGGGTCTTGACGGATACGACGTCAGAATCAAGCTGATGTGAAAGATAAAGGTCGCCGGGGCGGCCTTTTTTATGCCCGCTGCTGCGGGCACAACCTTCAGAGGTCGGCCGTGAGTATGAAGCGGTGGCCGGGTGACGCTGATGGCGCGATCGCGAGCTTGTAACGGACGGGATAGTCACTCATCGAGTGCATTAGCTTGCTAATAGTCACAATGGCAGTAATTGCTAAAACAGAGACAGCGAAATATGAGAATATTCTTATGCCCCTTCAAGAGCTAAGCCAATGAGTGCCGGAGATAAGCGCCGGGTGGGGCGCGTAACCTGCCTGTCAGCGTGGAGAGACAGAGAGCGAATCCAGATGATATATCCGCTGCTGCGGCAATCCACAATAAAACCCCTGTACTGAATACAGGGGTTTTTTGTTGCTGTGTACAACGTCGGCACAATAGGTGAGAGAAGGGCGCAGAGAGGGCGGAACGATCTATTTCCCGCATAAACTATAGTGTTATTTATCGCGCATGAAGTTGCAGTGAGCAAAACGTTTGTGGCCTATTCGCACGATGTTGTCACGCGCGTGTCGTGCTATCGCTTTGATTTTTTGGTCGGTAAACCAGACTGACGACGGTCGCGAATGTAAGAGACCAGATTATACGCTGCAATTACCAGCAATAGCAGTGCCACAATAAGCACAATAATTCCAGACATGTACCACCCCAAAATAAATGAGTAAAAACAAAA
Source organism: Klebsiella sp. X13 (assembly GCF_003323835.1). Classification (NCBI taxonomy): domain Bacteria; kingdom Pseudomonadati; phylum Pseudomonadota; class Gammaproteobacteria; order Enterobacterales; family Enterobacteriaceae; genus Klebsiella; species Klebsiella sp. X13. Next base: position 2,877,889 of record NZ_CP030874.1, on the reverse strand, counting down.
AAGGTCAAAATATGCAGTTAAAATGTAATTTCTAAAGGGTGATAACGCAAATGATATTTACTGATAAGTGCATTGTCAGTCACTGTTGAAAAGACAGGGTTGATTTAATTATTTGTTATTAATCAATGTATTGGTGTGTTTTTTCTTGCTGGTTTTTTGGGCTGGCGTTTAAGTTGTTCCGCATTTTTAGTCAACTTCCTATAGGTTTTTTTATTATCCATCATTAATTTACCGTATAATTTATGATGTTTTTTAGGTTTGTTCTTATACACTATTTTTATTATTCATCGAACTCTTCGGAACCTCATGTAAGGTATCAGACAGTTATTTTCTTTTTAATTTCACCTGACCAGATTGTTTTCATAGAGGAAATGACGACAAATTGTTCATATTGTCCAGTAACCTGCAGAGATGAAAGGGGGAGAATGAAGGGATATCCGCGGAGGCATCTTTTTGTTCCGCGACATTTTGTTCCACTACATGGTGTAGAAAAATGCTAAGAAACGCTGTCTGGCCGCGGCGGCCTGGGGGTAAAAGGATGCTTGAGGTTTGACTTTACAGGCTGGCTCATGCGAACATTTGTCATAATTTGTTACTTCGACGTTGATCTTGTTTTGAAAAAAATAGCTTTTTTTCTGTCAGTGGCCTGCGCCACGGCAATTCTGTATGGCAATTTACCTGCCCGGCGTATTAGCCTGTGTGAACAGCAGGGGGTCAGCGAATCCGTCTGTACGGCGGCTGAGTGGGATAATGAAAAAGTTAATCTGCTGCCTGGCTATGACCCTGAATATATGAAGGCTAATGCCGAGCTTCAGGCTCAGACCCGCGCGGATAAAACCGTCGCGATTAAAGCGTAAAAAAGCAGCCCGCAGAGGCTGCTTTTTTAGGTTTCTTTGCTGAATAAAATCACTAAAACCAACCAAAACGAACAGATAACAGGCTGATAAGCGCGAAAGCTACGCCGACATTAATCAGAATTACGGTTTTGCTGGAAACATCCATAACGCCACCTTTATGAGTAAGCCTCTACAGGTATAGTACGAGGCGAAAGGAAGTGCTATCAGACAAGGATGAATTGGTTGTTTTCCGCTGATTAAGCGTGCGATTCATTGTGTGATTTTGCGGACTGTGTCGCACTTCTGCTGCCACGCATCTCCGTATCATAATGGGGCTTATCAGGGAAGGAAGAAGAATGACCTTATACCAGAAAATGCTGGTTTTTTATGCAGTTATGGGATGTATTTGTGCAATCATTAGCTGGTTTCTGACAAAAGAGAGCCGTTTGATTCGCCTGCTGGCCGCTCTGTTGATCGGCGCCACCTGGCCGTTTAGCTTTCCGATGGCGCTGCTGGTCTCTTTATTCTGACAGCATAAAGCGATGGCAACCGCCACAATATTACTGTATAAAAACACAGTAACTGTTGGCGAGGCAACCTTATGAAGCGCTATTTTTCCTCATTCGCTGGCGCGAACGTGCGCTGGTTTGATTTCCCAGGGCACGGCGACCCGGTGGTCTTTATTCACGGGCTGGGTTGTGCATCCTCTTATGATTATCCCGGCGTAGCGACCGATCCGGCTTTTTCCGGCCGGCGGGCCCTGCTGATCGATCTGCCGGGCTTTGGCTATAGCGACAAGCCCGGCTCTTTTGGTTACGGTATCGCTGAACAGGCGCGGGTTGTTGTGGAGTGGCTTGACAGTCTGCAGCTGACCCGCTGCTCACTGTTCGGGCATAGCATGGGCGGCAGTATTGCCATTGAAGCGGCGGAGCTTCTGGGCCGTCGCGTCCAGGCTCTGCTGGTCTCCGAACCTAATCTTTATGCCGGCGGCGGCATGTACAGTCGGGCTATCGTCGCCCAGCCGGAAGCCGAGTTTGTCGCCCGCGGCTTTGCCGATCTGCTGGCAGCGGAAACGTCTCCCTGGAGCGGGTGTCTGCAAAACAGCGCCCCCTGGGCAGTATGGCGAGGAGCCAGCAGCCTGGTCGACGGGGCGTCGCCGTCCTGGTTCGCCCGCTTTCAGCAATTATCCTGCCGCAAGGCGCTGATTTACGGTGAGCTGTCGCTCCCGGCTCAGGAAGCTGACGACGTTGTCGCCGTCGGTATTCCGCTGCTGGTGGTGCCGGATGCGGGCCACTCTATGGCCTGGGAGAATCCCGTTGCCCTGGCCGATTGCATGGCGCAATTCTTCGGGGGTACGCAGGCGGACGGCTAAATATCGCCGTGATCACTTGTTTGCCCGACCGCGGAGGACGGAACCGCCAGCCGTGGCTTGCGAAGACGCTGGCGTGTAGCGGGACTAACTTTCTCGGCCCGGTTGGCTGGTTAAAGATCAGCATCTTTCGTTGTGGCGCGCTGTCGTCACGGCGTTGCGACCGTTCCGCGGTTAGCCCTCCCCGGAACGGCAGCGCAATGGGGCTGTTTTAAACTGGTGATGAGAATCGGCAACCGGCAGATCCGCTGATTAAAACGGCAGTTCGCGCGGACTGGTCTGCAGCGTTATCCAGCGCAGTTCGGTAAACTCAGCAACACCTGCGCGGCCACCAAAGCGTCCGTAGCCGGAAGCTTTGCAGCCGCCAAACGGCATCTGCGCTTCATCGTGCACGGTGGGGCCATTAATGTGGCAAATGCCGGTTTGCAATCTCTGGGCAACATTCCACGCCCGGGCGGTGTCGCGACTGTATACCGCCGAGGAGAGTCCGTATTCACTTTCGTTGGCTACCGTCAGCGCCTCCTGCTCATCCTGCACCCGGATAATGGCTTTTACCGGGCCAAAGGACTCCTCCTGCCATATCCGCATGCTGCGGGTCACCCCATCAAGCAACGTGGCGCGCATCTGGGTTGTGTCGGCTTTACCACCGGTTAAAAGCCGGGCCCCTTTTGCCAGCGCGTCGTCAATCAGCGCATTGCAGCGTGTAACGGTCTTCATATCGACAACCGGCCCCATCAGCCCTGCGGGCAACGTTGCCGCGCGGCGGCTGAGCAGGGCGATAAAGGCATCGGCGATCGATTCGTCGACGATAATGCGCTCGGTCGACATACAGATCTGTCCGGCGTTAGCGAATGAGCCAAAGAGGGCACCGGCCGCCGCTTGTTCGAGATCGGCATCATCGAGGACCAGCAGCGGCGCTTTGCCGCCCAGTTCAAGCACTGCCGGTTTCAGGTACTGTCCGCAGGTGCGGGCGATAATGCGTCCGACCGGCGTAGAGCCGGTAAAGTTAACGCGGCGTACTGCCGGATGGGCGATAAGCGACTCCACCAGCGCGGGCGCATCTTCCGGCGCGCAGGTGAGATAGTTCACGACACCGTCCGGTAATCCCGCCGCAGCCAGGGCATCAATAATCAGCGCCTGACTGGCGGGCGACATCTCGGCTCCTTTGAGGATCACCGTATTCCCGCAGGCTAACGGTGTTGCAATCGCGCGCGTGGCGAGGATCAGCGGCGCATTCCACGGCGCCATCCCCAGTACCACTCCAGCCCCCTGACGGACGGCCATAGCCAGATTGCCCGGTACATTCGACGGAATAATCTGCCCTTCAATCTGGGTGGTGAGGGCGGCGGCTTCCCGCAAAATGTCGGCGGCGAGATGAACGTTAAAACCCGCCCAGTGCGCCGTCGCGCCCGTCTCAGCCGACATTGCGGCGATGAATTTTGCCTCACGTTGCTGCATTTGCTCCGCCGCCTCCAGCAGCAGGCGGCGACGCTCGGCGGGGGCCGTGTCGCGCCATTGCGGGAAGGCGGCAGCGGCGGCCTCGACGCTGCGCCGGGCGTCGGCCAGGCTCGCAGCCGATGCGGTGGAAGCCGGCTGTTCGCTGAGCGGATTGGTGCGGGTAAAAGTGGCCTGGTCTTCAGCATCATGCCACTGGCCATCGGTATATAAGTTGCAGGTAATTGTCATGGGAAAACCTCGTTGGGTTGTGTTCTGCGGTTTTCCGAGTGTATCGGGCGACGGGAGCGCATGGGACAGGCAGGGCGGTTATCGCACGTTTTTTTTCTGGTTTTATAGGCAGTTCACAACTTCAGCAGGTTGGCCCGGACTGGAGAATAAATCGGCGAAAACAGCGCTTTCAGCATAACCTGATACCGATTGATTATTTGCCGGTTGCATGCCGCTGTGCTGTTATTAGAGCACTTATAACAAATTGATAAGGTTTATAACCATGTCTACAGGGAAAACGTTAATTGCGCTGGCGTTAAGCGCCTGGTTGCCGGCTGGCGCCGCGTGGGCGGCCGGTAACGATACGCTGATCTATTGCTCCGAAGCATCGCCGGAATCATTTAACCCGCAGATTGCCAGCTCCGGCCCCTCGTTTGTGGCCAGCTCGCAGGTGCTGTATAACCGCCTGATCACCTTTGATCCGCTTAAAAACACACCGATCCCTTCATTGGCCACCGCGTGGACGGTATCGCCAGATGGCAAGACCTGGACCTTTACCCTGCGTAAAGGAGTGAAGTTCAACAGCAATAAGTACTTTACCCCGAGCCGCGATTTTAACGCCGATGACGTTCTGTTCTCCGTCCTGCGTCAACAGGATGCGAAACATCCGTACCATAACGTTTCGCAGGGCAACTATGAATATTTTCATGATGTCGGGCTGGATAAGCTGATTAAAGAGGTGAAAAAGGTCGATGATTATCATGTCCAGTTCGTACTGAGCGAGCCGAATGCTGCCTTCCTTGCCGACTGGGGAATGGATTTTGCCTCAATACTCTCCGCGGAATACGCCGATGCCATGATGAAGAAAGGCACGCCGGAGTATGTTGATACCTGGCCTGTCGGGACCGGCCCGTATGCGCTTCAGCAGTATAAAGTCGATTCGCTTATCCGCTACATTGCTAACCCGCATTATTGGGAAGGCGAGGTGCCGACAAAACATCTGATCTTCTCCATCACCCCGAATGTCGAGACTCGCCTGGCGAAGCTGCAAACCAACGAATGTCAGATTATCCCGGCGCCGTCGCCGGTACAGTTCGCCGCGATCAAGGGCAATAAAGATCTGGCGCTGCAGGCTGTTGAAGCGTTGAACGTCGGCTATCTGGCGTTTAATACCGAGAAAAAACCGTTTGATAACGTGCTGGTACGTCAGGCGCTGAACTACGCCACCGACAAACAGGCAATCGTCAAAGCGGTATTTATGGATTCGGGCGTGGTAGCCAAATCTCCGCTGCCGGCGAATATGCTCGGTTATAAGAAAGATCTGCCGGATTACGACTACGATCCGCAAAAGGCGAAAGCGCTGCTGAAGCAGGCCGGGCTGGAAAAAGGGGCGGAGGTGACCTTGTGGTCGATGCCGGTACAGCGCCCCTACAACCCCAATTCGCGCCGCATTGCCGAAATGATTCAGAACGACTGGAGCAAAGTGGGCATCAAAGCCAAAATCGTCACGTATGAGTGGGGGGAATATCTCTCCGGCATGCGCAAAGGCGAACACGACAGCGCCCTGTTTGGCTGGATGTCGGACAATGGCGACCCGGACAACTTTGCCGGGACATTGCTGAGCTGTGATAATATCAAGACCGGTTCCAACGTTGCCCGCTGGTGCGATAAGTCGTATGACGCGCTGGTCAAAAAAGCGATCCTGGTCAGCGATCCGCAGCAACGCGCTGCGCTGTATGGTCAGGCGCAAGAGATCTTTTATCAGCAGGCGCCATGGATCACCCTGGCGACCGGGAAAACCTACTACGCCACGCGCAGCAACGTTAGCGGGTATAGCGTGAGCCTGATGGGGAGCGATTTTTCGAAGGTCAAATTGAACTAAGCCGAAAGGAGCACATATGGCACATCTGGATGACGTTATCGCCCGCGTCGATGCGGCGATCGCCGAAGGGGTGATTACTCACATGAATGAACTGCTGGTGGCGCTGAGCGATGATGCTGAGCTGAGCCGCGACGAACGCTATACCCAGCAGCAGCGTTTACGCACCACGATTGCCCACCACGGCCGTCAGCAGCATGAAGAGCAGGAAACGCGCCGCGAGCAGTTGAATAAAGGCGGCGCCATTCTCTGATATTGCGCGCTAAAACTGGCGTCTGGCTACCAGCCAGGCGCCTGCCACCAGCATAACCGCGCCGCACAGCGGCCCCAGCAACGCCCGCCACGGCACGCCGTGCGCGCGAATGATATCTATCACGAGTCCCCCCACCAGCTGGCTGGCAATCAGCACCGCAATCGTCGTGGCGGCACCAACGTTCTGATAGCCACTGATGCTGGCGAAGACAAAAAACGATCCCAGCAATCCTGGAATGAGCGTCCACCATTTTATGCTGAGCGCCAGCTCCTGAAAGCCCGCAGCACCGTGGCGCAGGAGCAGGATGGTAACGAAAATCACAATCCCCACCAGCGAGTTCAGCAGCATCGCAATGAGTATTGTGGAGGCGGACTGCGTAATACGCACCATCAGCGTATTTTGCACGACCAGTCCGACGCCGGCGGCAATCAGACAGGCGAGGGTCAGCGAAGCGTTCATGCGCTGGCGTCCGGATCGCGACGATCGTCGAGCTGGAGCTGCATAAAGGTCAGATCCAGCCAGCGGCCAAATTTTGTGCCGACCTGCGGCATCTGTCCGGTGGTCACAAACCCGAGCGTTTCGTGCAGATGCAAAGAGGCCTGGTTTTGCGCTTCGATACCGGCCACCATGACATGTTTGTTCAGGCGACGGGCCTCCTTAATCAGCGCCACCAGCAGGCTGCGGCCTAATCCTTTACCCTGATGATCGGGGTGGACGTAGACCGAATGTTCGACGGTATGGCGAAAGCCGTCAAATGCGCGCCAGTCGCCAAACGAAGAATAGCCGCTCACGACGCCGTTTTCTTCGCTCACCAGGACCGGATAGCCTGCCAGCTGACGCGCTTCAAACCAGGCGATGCGATTATCGGTATCGACGGTTTTGTCATTCCAGATGGCGGCAGTGTGCAGCACCGCGTGGTTGTAAATTTCGGCAATCGCCGCGCAATCTTCTTTGCAGGCATAACGAATGGTCATAGTAAACCTCAACTCAATATCCGTACACTATAGTAGTACGGTATTATTACAATAATGTACGCGACGCTGTCATCTGTTTTAGCAAGAAATTTATCATGGCCTGTCGTCTGCGTGCAGGTATATCGGGGGTGAGGTGGCCAGACGAGACGACGCGGGTTTTGCCTGAGGTCGCCTTGTTTGAGATTAATTCATACACTATAGTACTACGCTATGAATACTATTGAAGACAATATGAATCAGCGCATTAGCGCACGTATCCGCATCGAGCGCGAATCTCGCGGCTGGTCGCTCAGCGAACTGGCCGAGCGCGCCGGCGCCTCACGTGCCATGATCCACAAGATCGAACGCGGCGAGAGTAGTCCGACTGCATCGATGCTGGGGCGGCTGTCCGGCGCTTTTGGCATTAGTATGTCGACGCTGATTGCCCGAGCGGAGATGCAGGAAGGTAAACTGCTGCGCTTTGCCCAGCAGCCGGTATGGCGCGATCCGCAAAGCCACTATTTACGGCGTCACGTTTCGCCGCGCAGCGATCTGCCTATCGATCTGGTGCAGGTGGAGCTGCCGGCGGGTAGCGATGTACCGATGCCCGCAGCCTCCTACGCGCTGGCGCGTCAGCTGATCTGGCTGCAACAGGGGGAGCTGGTTTTTGTCGAGGGCACGACCCGGCATGAGATGCGAGCCGGCGATTGTCTCGAACTGGGGCCGCCTAACGACTGCCGTTTTATCAATGAATCCAGCACATCCTGCACCTATCTGGTCGTGCGATTAAATCAATCTGCCTCATAATGCCAATGTGCGCGGCGGCAATTGCGACTAGCCTCAGTACAGGTCCTAAACAAGAGGAGTTTGCTATGGCTTTTCATCCGCAACGTCACCGCCGCTGGGTGCTGGCTTCTCGCCCGCACGGCGAGCCGACAGGGGATAATTTCCGTCTGGAAGAGAGCGAGGCCCCGACGCCGGGTCCCGGGCAGGTGCTTCTGCGCACGGTTTATCTCTCGTTAGATCCCTACATGCGCGGGCGCATGAGCGATGCGCCGTCCTACTCGCCGCCGGTTGCCATCGGCGCCGTGATGGTCGGTGGAACGGTGAGTCGCGTTGAAGCGTCTGACCACGCTGACTTTACACCGGGAGAGTGGGTGCTGAGCTCCGGCGGCTGGCAGGATTTTGAACTCTCCGATGGCAACGGGCTGGTGAAGCTGGGTGAACATCCGCAACACCCCTCATGGGCGCTCGGCATCCTTGGGATGCCTGGTTTTACGGCCTATATGGGGCTGCTGGATATCGGTCAGCCGAAGGCGGGAGAAACGCTGGTGGTGGCCGCGGCCACCGGGCCGGTTGGCGGTACGGTCGGCCAGATCGCGAAGCTAAAAGGCTGCCGTACGGTAGGGATTGCCGGGGGCAGTGAGAAATGCCGCTACGCGGTCGAGACGCTGGGCTTTGACGTCTGCCTCGATCATCGCGCGCCGGATTTTGCCGAACAGCTGGCGCAGGCCTGCCCGCAGGGCATTGACGTTTACTATGAAAACGTCGGCGGCAAGGTGTTTGATGCCGTGCTGCCGCTACTCAATACCTCGGCGCGGGTACCGGTGTGCGGCCTGGTCAGCGGGTATAATGCGACCGGACTGCCGGAGGGGCCGGATCGTCTGCCGCTATTGATGGCGACGCTGCTGAAAAAACGGATCCGGATGCAGGGCTTTATTATCGGTCAGGACTACGGGCATCGTATTGCCGAGTTCCAGGAGGAGATGGGGCGCTGGGTACGGGAAGGCAAAATCAAGTACCGCGAGCAGCTTGTTGATGGCCTGGAGCGTGCGCCCAATGCGCTGATTGGTCTGCTGAAGGGCGAAAACTTCGGCAAAGTCGTGGTCCGGGTTTCACCCGACGAATAGGTCTTATGCCCCGGCGGCAGAGCGCCGGGGCGAGGATCGGCCAGGCACCAGAAATGGCGCGCCCCATCCGGGTTTTTCCTTAACTCACCTCTTTGTTAAATATCCTGCCTTACCTTTCTTCCGCGACCGTGAATACGTTACTTCAGTGGCTAACCGTAACGCGCCATGCCTGTTTTTTCAGATGAGTACGGATGCACAATATTGAATTTTTAATGGACATTTAATTACAAAATATTACATTTAATGTCGCAACATTTCAAAAAATGGAGTTTTTGATGCTGACATTATTGCCTGCCGCTCGCCGTCTTTGGTTTTTTGTTGCACCGTTACTCATGCCTTTTACTCTGTTTGCGGCCCCTTTGAGTCCGGCCGACCAGAGCGCTATTGAGCAACAGCAGAAGGCTCTGCTGGACCATACTCAGCAGCAGCGAGAGGCGCTCCGAAACAGCACGTCCATACAGCTTTCCCCGGATAAGAGTTTGTCGGTTGAAAAAGGTCCATGTTTTGCTATTAAGCAAATCCGCCTGCTGGGCAGCACGGCTCTACCTCGCGATGCGCAGAAGACGCTGACATCAGCGCCGGCAAAAGGATGTTTGTCCCTGCAGGAAATTCAGCTGCGCGTCCGCGATATCACTCAGGCCTATCTCTCCCGCGGTTTCATTACCTCCCACGCCTGGCTGCCGGAACAGGATATTTCTGGTGGGCTTCTACTGATTGAAGTTACTGAAGGAAAAGTGGAAAGCATCACTCTTGCCGGCAGCCAGGATAATGCCCTCAGAATGGCGTTCCCGCAGGCCGAAGGTCGGATTCTGAATCTGCGGGACCTTGAGCAGGGACTTGACCAGCTTAATCGCCTGCGTTCCAGGGCCCTGACCATAGATGTTCTTCCCGGGAATAGAGAGGGATTTTCCCGGGTAGATCTGATCACGACTGACCATCATTTGCCGGTGAGCCTGAGCTTAGGGGCTGATAATAGCGGGCAAAAAAGTACCGGCAGCAGACAGATGAATGCCCAGCTGACCGTAGATAATCCGCTCAGCCTGGCGGATCAATGGATGCTATCTGCAGGCAGGGACAGCGAGTTTCACCACGACCGCCGCAGCCGTAACCTTCAGGCCGGAGTCTCAGTTCCTTACGGATACTGGCTGTTCAGCGCGCAATATGGCTGGTCCGATTTTTATCAAACGTTATCCGTTGGCGATTCGAGCTCTCGCTGGCGGTACGACGGGACCGTCCAGACCCAGCGTCTGGCGGTTAGCCGAACGCTTTGGCGTGACGGGAAACAGCGGATGGCGCTGGATATGGCCTTTTCTCGCCGGGAAACTGAGAATCGCCTGGGAGACGTACGTCTCGGCGTCAGCAGTCCAACGCTGACCAGCGTAATAGCCGGGCTCAGCTACAGTCGTACTCTCGGTAATGGCTACCTGACGGTCGGCCCGTCGCTTTCACATGGCCTGAGCCTCGCCGGAGCTACCCGCGACGACCCCGCTCATCCTGAGCTACCGCGCAGTGAATTCCGCCGTTTTAGCCTGAGCGCCAGCTGGTTTTATCCCCTCACGCCCTCTTTGTACTGGCTGACGTCCGCATACGGACAAACCACGCCCGATCGCCTTTACGCCAGCGAGCAGCTGTCCGTTGGCGGGCAGTACTCGGTCAGAGGATTTAAAGAACAGTATCTCAGCGGCAACCGCGGCGGCTACTGGCGCAATGAACTGACATGGCAATGGATGACCATTCCTGGCGTCGGCACGTTGTCAGCCACGGGGGCGCTGGATACCGGGCATGTGGTGAGCCAGAAAGGGATAACCGATGGCGGCACGCTGACGGGGACCTCCCTCGGACTGGAGCTGGCAGGCCGCTGGCTCAGCCAGTCTTTGACCTTTGCCATGCCGCTATCGTATCCCGACCGACTTAACCCCGATAAACAGGTGGTTTACTGGCAGGCCACCGTTTCACTTTAACTGCCGGCACACAGCAGGGGCCCTTTGGCTCCAGAATAAAAGGATGTTCAGATATGGATAAGCTTGCCCATCCGCTGGCCAGGGGCGCCAGCTGGCTGTTGATCTACCTTACCGCCGTTCAGCCTTTACATCCCGCAATTGCCGCCGGCATCGTTGCAGCTAACGGGAATACTCAGGTTGTCATCAAGCCCGGTAACGTTCCGGTGGTGAATATCGCCACGCCAAACGGTGCCGGCATTTCACACAACACCTATCAGGATTTCAACGTGGGGGCCCCCGGTGCCGTGTTAAATAACGCGACGCAGGGCGGAAAAACCCAGCTGGGCGTCACCATTGACAACGGTAACAGCAGATTAAAAGGCAAACCGGCTGAACTCATTATCAACGAGGTGACCAGCGGCAACCGCTCAGAGTTAAAAGGCAAGCTGGAAGTTTTTGGTAATAAAGCTGGCGTAATGATAGCCAACCCGAACGGTATTACCTGCGATGGTTGCGGATTTATTAACGCGCCTTCGGTTACCCTGAGCACCGGCAAACCGCAGTTCGATAAACAAGGGGCGCTGGATGCATTAGCCGTTAAGAAAGGCTCAGTGATTATCGGTAGCAAGGGCCTCGACGGAAATAGCGCGGAGTATGTTGATATTATCAGCCGGGCAACTGAGTTGAATGGAAAAATTAACGCGAAAACCCTCACCATGACCCTGGGGGCGAACCAGGTCAGTTTTAAAGATGGCACGGTAAAACCTGTTGCCGGGGAGGGGGCGAAACCTCAGCTGGCGGTTGATACGAAGGCGCTGGGCGGTATGTACGCCGGGAAAATTCGTCTTGTCGCCACCGAAGACGGGGTGGGGGTTAATCTGAACAGCGTTACCTCAACCCAGCGGGATATATCCCTGACGGCGGCCGGAAAAATCACCCTCAGCAACGTCAAATCGCAGACAGACCTGAACGTCAGCGGTCGGGAGATCGTCACACCAGCCGGAAGCAGCGTACGGGCAGAGCGCGATATGACGCTGGCGGCCACCACCGTGGATAACCGCAGCAGTACCACGGCTCACGGGGATATGCGGGTGTTTGCCTCCACGGTGCGTAACACCGGCGAGGGGGCGGCCCTGCACAGCAACAACAATCTGTGGATACAGAAGGATGCTCAGGGTAATAAAGCGACACTGGTGGAGAACCGTTCAGCCAGAATCCAGACGAATAGCGGCGATCTAGTTATACGAACCAATGAACTCAGCAATGTGCGCGATGTTTTGACCATAGTGTCACAGTCTGAAGCAGTAGACAGTGAAGGCATGAGAATTTATGGCGTACTTTTCAATGCGCATAAAAACGGTGATATAAAAAATCGACAAGATCTTTATCAGGAGGATTATGCGAAGCGGGAAAAATGGATGTTACCCTGCAATTCGGTTGAAGAATGCACATACGTCACTCGCAATATCGACAGATGGATACCTGATGAACGTACTCGCACTTTAGTTAAAATGAGTACGCCTGAGGCTGTTATTGACTCGGGTAAAAATAGCTTCATCAATGCTGATTCATTACGGAACAATGCCAGTATCCTTAAAGCTAAGGGTGACATGATCCTGACAGGGAAAACATTTGTTTCCACGAGTCATTCTGTAGGGATCAAAGAACGATTCAATAAATTCATTCCGGATACTGAAGCCTATAAGCAATATGATAAGTTGGGTTGGCCTTATCCTCCGATGAGTTATCTTGATACCGGTGAAAAAGGATATAGCTGGAGCCCACAAAGTTATTTAGCCAGTAAAGTTGTTACTGGCGGAAATTTTGTGGCCGACTTTTCCGATCGCATTGAGAGTAATGAACCTTATAACACCAGTGTGCAGTATTCCGGTGTGATATCGCGCCCGGATACCATTACGGCGAAAAGCATTTTCTTCCACGCAGGGCAAATTATCACCACCGATGTGATGAAAGCCGCCGGAGACATCACCCTTCAGTCAGAAAAAGGTATCAAAGTCGCACTGGCACTATTGACGGCCGGGAAGGACCTCTCCGTCGTGACGGGCGGAACTGTGGAGGCCTGGCAAAGTGAACTCAAGGGACAGAATATTACTCTCGTCAGCCGTACTGGCGACGTGAACTCCCATACCAGTGAACAGCCGAATTATTTCCATGCCGATGGCGTCCGTTGGCTAGGGAGTATTGAAGCCAGTAAGGATCTGTCAATTTCTGCTGGTGGCAATATTCTGCTGAGGAATACGCGTCTTCCGGTTCAGAGTCAGAACATTTCTCTGGTTGCCGGCAGATATGTCACGCTGGATAAAAATGAAGCGATGCTGGACCATATGCGCCCGGGCTATAACCTGACCCGGGAACGCAAACAGGAGCTGTTTAACCTAATGTTACCCGCGGATTCATTGCGCGCCTCGGGTGATATTACGCTTAGCGGAAAACATCTGTATCTCAATGGCGCCAGTCTTGACGCCGGGGGCAATATTAGTCTCACGTCAGGCGCAAATACTGACCTGAATATGCGGATCCTCAGCGACCGTTACAGCGATTTATTCCCGGACAACCGGATACCCGAGTTACGCAGCCGCCTGAAAGCCGGGGGTAACCTGCTCATTAGCTCAGCGGCAGATATCGGCCTGCAGGGGGCAGATATTTCGGCCGGGAAAGCGGCAACCTTACAGGCGGGGAGGCTTATCTGGCTGGGAACATACGGCTATGGCGTGACGGACAGCGGCAATGACAATAATCGGGATGAGCTTAATGTACTGACCCGTCTGCACGGCGCGAAGGGCATCACTCTGGCGGCAAACGGCGGTATTCAGGCTAACGGTAGCACCCTGACATCGAACGGTAATATCACGCTGACCTCCGGCGGGAATATGCAATTTCAGTCCGCGCGGGGGACCGTTTATCGGGAGTCCGGGAACACCTGGACGGAGACCGTCAGCCAGACCGGTGTGACACTTAATGCGGGTGGCGCCCTGACGGTGATTTCGGGCGGCAGTATTCTGTTCCAGGCATCTCGCCTGCTGGCGAAAGGCGCGATGGACGTGGCAGCGAAAGGCGGCTGGCTATATGCCCAGGCGATGGAAGAGTCCAGTCATTATGAGAAGCAAACCACCAAACGGAAATGGTGGGGACAGAAAACGACGGTTAAGCAGACAAAGCATACGACCACCAATCGGGTGACTGAGTTTACCGCCGGAGGCAATCTTAACCTGCTGAGTCGCGATGACAGTACCTATGAAGCCAGTAAAATCGAGGCGGGGAAAAATGCGACGCTGACCAGTACCAACGGAAAAGTCAACTTCCTGGCGGTGAAGAATACGACCTTCGAGCAGACCGTCAGCACCTCGAAAGGCTTTTATATTAAACAGGCAAATAAGGGTTATAGCGAAGGTAAATGGGTCCTGCCTTCCGTTTACGCCGGCGGTAAGCTGACGGTGGATGCGGCAAGCGGCATCAGTGCTGATGTTAAAACCAAAAATGGTCAGGCGCTGCAGGGAGCCATTACCGCCCTCGGCGTTCAGCCGGGCACCGAATGGCTAAAAGGGTTGAACACCCGTAATGACGTACAGTGGAATGTGGTCAAGGATGCCTACGACAGCTGGAACTATAAAAGCCAGAGTCTGAATCCGGCCGTTGCCGCGGTGATTGCGATAGCCGCGGCCGCGGTCACTGCAGGCACCAGTCTTGCGACGATAGCAGGCACCACTGCTGTTTCGGCAACCGGCGTTACGGGCGCAACGGCTTCCGCGGCAGTGTATGGTTCAGCCTATGCGGGTATGACATCCCTGGTTTCTCAGGCTGCCGTCGCGCTGGTTGAAAATCAGGGAAATCTGTCAAAAACTCTTAAAAGCCTTGGAAGCAGCAGCTCCGTTAAATCTCTGGCAACGTCTATGGCTATCGGCGGGGCGCTGGCTGGGTTTGATGAGGTGATGAACGTCAGCGTGGCGCCGGAAAAGGCACGGCTGCCGGCGCTGGTCAAAGATGAAGGGTGGAGCAAGATTACCCAGCGCGTTGCTGGACAATCGGTGATCAGCTCCAGCCTGAACACCGGCATCAATGGCGGCAGCTTTAAGGACAATCTGGTCAATGCTCTGCTATCGAATGTTGGTAATCAGGTTCAGGCCGAAGGCGCAGGGCTGATTGGGGATAATGGTGAAGTGTTAGGCGTGGCCGGGAAATCGGTCAGCCACGCGGTTCTGGCTGGCATCAGCGCGGAAATCGGGCGGGGTGACGGTAAAGGCGCGGCCGCTGGCGCCCTGGCAGCGGAGATGGCCGGCGTCATCATGCAAAGCTCGTTGTTCGAACCCGCTAATTTGAATGAGCAAGAGCGCCAGTTGCGGCGTCTGCAGGAAGCGCTAAACGGTAATGAGGAAAAAGAGCAAACGGCCCGCGTGATTGGCGCGTTGACCGGTGCGCTGACCACGCATACGCCCGAAGGCGCATATAGCGGTGCGGACAGCGCGCAAAATGTTTACCGCTACAATATGACGGAGCATATGTTGCAACAGTATGCCCTGGATAATCAGCGGGATATTCTGGCGGCAGATAAAGGGGATAAGGAGGCAGCTAAACGCGTCCAGGCCCGGCGGGAAGCAGCGATTATCGTGGCCGCTGCCAGCGGTGGAGGTATGGCACTGACCGCAGGTGGCATGACTCTGATTGGTGCTGCACCAGAGTTGGTTCTGGCGGCAAGGCTGGTCATCGCCGGTTGCAAAACCAACCCCGCGCTTTGCCTGAATCAGGCTGGTATTTATGCGGCAGACATTGTGGCACCAGAAGCCATCATTGGTACTGGCGCTGTAACGACCGGCAGCACATTAATCCTAGGTAAAACCGAGGACAGCGTGAAGAAGCTGAGCCGACAGCTGGTGAACGTTTTCGATGAGTTCTACAAAACAAAAACGTTCAATATCCAGCCTGTTGCTGGTTTTATCAAAGGAGAAACAGCAGCCGGGGCTAATCTGTCGACGAAAACGGCTGATTATGTCAAAAGCCTGCAAAAAGATAACACTGCCAAATTAGTAAGTATTTTTAACAAACAAAACCCTAACGCTGAATTAAATGTTTTTGGGAAACCTTTACAACAAGTTTTGGGACCTGGAGGGAGTGATACCAGAGGTAAAACTAAAGTTTTTGCTTCAGAAAAATTAACTGAGGATGAAATTATTAGCTTTGCTACATCTCTAACTGGTGGAATACCATTTAAAGAGCAGATTCTTCCAGACGGTAGGCTGATGTATGCAAAAATAAACGACAATCAAACAATCAATCTTCGAGATTTTTCAGCTTCTGCAGAGAAAACCGGAGCAAGGTGGACAATTGAAATCATTGGGAATTCAGATATTAAAACTGTCTCCAAAACATCATTAAATAGATTTGAAGTGAAATTTAGATAAAAGAGGAGGTAAGGTGACGTATTTAACCGAGAAACAATACCAGGAAAGGAAAGAGTTTCTTCAAGGGGCTTCTACCACCATGTTATGGAAAAATATCGACCCAGAAAGTGTTGATGGCACCTATAAGCTAACTTATAAAGAAGAAAAAGCGCTTTATATCTGGTTTATCGGGCGTTTACTGGAGGATGGTGAAATCAAACTTGCTCGTCATGGAAAGTTCCTCCCAGGAAGCATCGACAAGCAGCTCGAAGCTTTTGAAATGGCATTTCCCAAAACTGAGGATGATATGAATTGTGATGCATTTGAAGGATTTTGGTTTTTAAGTGAAAACTGCCCAGCTGGCATTGTCTGGATCCACGAGAACGGCTATGAAGACTGGACCTGATACACCGCTAGTCATAACGGCTCTTCGGAGCCGTTATCCTTGAATACCTTTCCAGGGTAAACGCTGTTTGTCGGTCACGATACTGGAATTAACGAAGCTGCCTGCCTCTGATAGATCCAACCCGGACAGACCAAAGGCAGGTTTATTGACGAACGAGCGGACAGGCTCTGCGTCTGACAAACTCATCGCCTGATACTCTGCAAACTGCCGACGCTCGTCTTTATCCAGAAGGCAGTATCGCAGCCTTTAACGTCTCTCAGAATCCTTATTCAGCCATAAAACGCCAGCCGCTCGACTAACAGGTCCACAAACCGCTCCCGGTCGATATCCAGCAACACCGTGGTATTTGGCTGCTTGCCGGTGAGAAAGTAATAATCAACCACCGTCATCCCCTGGGTGTATTTCCCCTGAGTTTCCACGCCCACCCAGCGCTCAACGCTGGTAAACAACTCCGGCTTCAGCAGCCAGGCAATGGTGCAGGGATCGTGCAGCGGAGCACCGGTGAAACCCCATTTGGCATCCTTGTGATACTCCATAAAGAAGTCGAGCAGCTCGGCAACAATGGTCGCCACCGGGTTGCCCACCTGGCGGAAACGTTCGATATCCAGGCCATGAATCTGCGCCCGATGCGTGACGTCCAGCCCGGCCATCACCACCGGAATACCCGACTGGAAGACGATCTCCGCCGCTTCCGGGTCGACGTAGATATTAAACTCGGCGGCGGGCTGCCAGTTGCCCAACACCATCGCGCCGCCCATCAGGACAATGCGGGCGATCTTGTCATGCAGTTCCGGGTGGCTGTTGAGCAGCAGGGCGACGTTGGTTTGCGGGCCGGTGGCGACAATCGTCACCGGTTGCGGGCTTTCGCGTAGCGTTTTGGCCATCAGCTCGACGGCGGTGCAGGCCTGCGGCGTAAAATCTGGTTCCGGCAGCGCCGGGCCATCAAGCCCGCTTTCGCCGTGAACGTTGTCAGCGATGATCAGATCCCGCATCAGCGGCTTACGCGCGCCGCCGGCGACAGGAATGTCCTGCCTTCCCAGCAGCGTCAGCATGCGCAGCACGTTGCGCAGGGTTTTGTCCGGCGTCTGGTTGCCAGCGGAGGCAGTGATCGCCTTGACGTCAAGTTCGGGTGAGGCGAGGGCGAGAACCATCGCGATGGCGTCATCATGACCGGGGTCGCAATCGAGAATGATCGGCAGTGCCATAGCAGCTCCTTGTTGGGCGTTATTTGTGACAAGGGTAACGCTCGAGGGCACAACAGACGAGAAAGGATAAAACAAAGCGTGATGTAAGCCGCAATAAGACGCACGTGGGGACGATCCGCCGGTGGCGCCATGCTTTCCGGGGCTAAGGGTTTGTGCGGTCTGCTTCCCCGGTGGCGCTATGCTTGCCGGGGCTACGGGTTTGTGCGGTCTGCTTCCCCGGTGGCGCTGCGCTTACCGGGGCTACGGGTTTGTGCGGTCTGCTTCTCCGGTGGCGCTGCGCTTACCGGGGCTACGGGTTTGTGCGGTCTGTTTCCCCGGTGGCGCTGTGCATCCCGGGCTACGGGTTTGTGCGGTCTGCTTCCCCGGTGGCGCTATGCTTCCCGGAGCTACGGGGATGTGGGGGCTGTTTCCCCGGTGGCGCTGCGCTTACCGGGGCTACGGGTTTGTGCGGTCTGCTTCTCCGGTGGCGCCATGCTTTCCGGGGCTAAGGGTTTGTGCGGTCTGCTTCCCCGGTGGCGCTGCGCTTACCGGGGCTACGGGTTTGTGCGGTCTGTTTCCCCGGTGGCGCTATGCTTACCGGGGAGTCAGGTTTGTACGATCTAAGGCTGGGGTTACTCAAAACGCCAGGCGAGATTCAGGCCGACGCCATAGTTACGTCCCGGCGCGGGTTCGTAGTAACGACCGTTGGACTCGTTGACAATCACCGAGCCGACGTAGCTGCGATCGAAGAGGTTATCGACGCGGCCAAACAGATCCATGTCCATCTTGCCATAGCTCCACTTATAACCGGTGGTGAGACCGACCACCGTCCAGGACGGGGCTTTGGCGGTGTTCTCGTCGTTAGCCATGATATCGCTCATATAGCGAATATCGCTGCCGGCGTACCAGCCGCGATCCGGCTGATAGCCGAACGAGGCGTAGCCCATATTGCGCGCGATGCCCGGAATACGGTTGCCGTTGCAGCTGGCGTCATCGCAGACATTGGTCCGGTAGGTCGCATCCAGCCAGGTCCATGCGGCTTTCAGACGCCAGCTTTCGCCAAACTGCTGATCCAGCCCCAGCTCCATCCCCTGACGACGGGTTTTGCCGGCGTTTTTGTAGCTGGTACGGCCGCCACTGCTGGCATCCACCACGATCTCGTTATCGGTGTTGGTCTGGAACAACGCGGCGGTAAACAGGCCATTGCCGATCCGCGTCTTACTGCCGATCTCGACCGTGTCGTTAGTCGCAGGCTGCAGGCCGAAGTTCAGACCGCTCTGGTTATCGGAACGGTAGGAGAGTTCGTTAATGGTGGGCGTCTCAAAGCCGCGCCCGGCGGAGAGATAGACGTTCCACGCCTCGGTGACCGCATACTTTAACGAGCCGGCCGGCAGCCATTTATGGTAGCTGGCGTCGCCGCTGTCATCGCCGTTACCCGGGGTAACGTAATAATCGTTGGAGTCAAACCATACCGAACTGTAGCGCACGCCGGCATCGAGGGAGAGTTTGTCCGTCAGCTGCCACTGGGTCTGCAGATACGGGTCGATGTTCCACATCAGATTACGTTCATTACGGCGCAGGTTCCCCTCTTCGCCGTACTGCGGCGCGCCGTTGACCATCACGAAGTTTTCAAACCCTTTGCGCCGCTCGCTCATGTTTTCATAGTCGAGACCGGTGGTGAAGGTGACCGGCACCAGCAGTTCGCCGCGGTGAGTCCAGCGGGTATCGATCCCCTGATAGTGGCGCGTCAGGTCGATAACGCCGCCCGCGTGAGAGGGGTTGAGCTGAGGCGCGCGTGGGATTGACTGATATTGCGTGGTTTCACGTTCACCGGCGTACATCATCACGCTCAGGTCATCCTGCTCGCTGAGCTGACGCTCGTAGCGCAATCCTGCCTGGGTCTGCTTCGTCGACTTACGGGTATTGTACTGATCGCCGCGTGGCGACTGACGCGGGTTATTCCGCCATTCATCGTAGGTCAGGCCGCCGGCGTCATTGGCTTTGATATCCACGCTGTTAAACAGCAGGGTCAGCTTACTGACGTCATTGATGCGCACGCCCAGTTTGGCGTTCGCCAGGTTTTTGCGGGCGCCGCTGTGATCGCGGTAGCCGTGAGTGGTAAAGCGGTTGGTCGATACGGTGTAATCGACGTCCCCGGCATGCGTTCCGTCGCCGACGGCGCCGGTCGCCTTCAGGCCATAGTGCCAGGTGCCGAAGCTGCCGTAATAGCTGCTGGCTTCGATGGTTGGCGGCTGGCTGCCGGTTTGGGTCGTCACATTGATCACCCCGCCGGAGGAGTTGCCGTACAGCGCAGAGAACGGACCGCGCAGGACATCGAGGCTATCGACGCTGCCGATATCAATATTCGAGGTTTGGCCCTGGCCATCGGGCATGGTGGCCGGAATACCGTCAACATAAATGCGCAGCCCGCGCACGCCGTAGGTGGAACGGGAACCAAAGCCGCGAATCGATAGCTGCAGATCCTGAGCATAGTTCTGTCGGTTCTGAACCTGCAGTCCCGGTACGGCGCCCAGCGATTCAGAGAGATTGACTCGCGGCGCCGCCTGACGCATCTCATCGCCGTTAACGACGCTGACCGCGGCGGGGGTATCGAGCTCGGAGACCGCGGTCGGCGCGGCGGTCACAACCATAGTTTGTTCATCGCTGGTGCCGGGCTGGGCCACAGCGATCAGCGGAAAGAGGAGGGCAGGTAGCGCAGCCGTGCGCACGGAAAGGATTTTCATAGAGCTACTCGTGAAACGAACCAAACGGAACATATGTCCACATGTTAACCCTTTTGTAATTTTTTGAAAATTATTAACGTTATTTTCGTTAAATAATGGCACCGAATGGTTATTTTCGCCGTCAGTTTTCATAAATAACGCTCCACTTCATGTCAAATAATGATTACTATTCGCATTTGAAAATGAACGCAAAGCCAGGACTTTGTGTCAGGGAAGCAATGTCGAGCAGGCACATAGGTGTTTTATTCAAGGGAGTCGTCATGTCATTACGTCATCTGTCCGCGCCGCGTCTGCGTCGTTCACTGTTATTAACCTCTTTACTGCTGGCGGGGAGCTTCAGCGCTCATGCGGCAGAAGAAATGTTGCGCAAGGCGGTCGGTAAGGGCGCATACGAAATGGCTTACAGCCAGCAGGAAAATGCGCTGTGGGTCGCAACTTCTCAAAGCCGTTCACTGGATAAAGGCGGGATTGTTTATCGTCTCGACCCGACCACGCTGGAAGTGACGCAGGTTATTCATAACGATCTGAAACCGTTCGGCGCGACGATCAACAATGCTACGCAAACGCTGTGGTTTGGTAACACCACTGACAGCACCGTTACCGCCATTGACGCGAAAACCGGCGCGGTGAAAGGCCGTCTGGTGCTCGACAATCGTCAACGCAGTGAAACCGTGCGTCCGCTGGCGCCGCGTGAGCTGGCGGTCAATGAAAAAACCAACACGGTCTATATCACCGGGTTGGGTAAAGAGAGTGTGATCTGGGTTGTGGATGGTGAAAAGCTGACGCTGAAAGACACTATCACCAATACTGGCGCCATGGCGACCGGGCTGGCGGTGGATGCTGATGCGAAGCGTATTTACACCACCAATGCCGATGGCGAGCTGCTGACCATCGACAGCGAGAGCAACAAAATTCTCAGCCGCAAGAAGCTGCAGGATGACGGTAAAGAGCACTTCTATCTGAACCTGAGCCTGGATACCGCCGGCCACCGCGCCTTCATCACCGACAGTAAACAGCCGGAAGTGCTGGTTGTTGATCTGCGCGACGGCAAAGTGCTGCAGAAAATCGCTGCGCCGGAATCCCTGGCGGTGCTGTTCAACCCGACGCGCAATGAAGCCTACGTGACCCATCGCAAAGCCGGCGAAGTCAGCGTAATTGATGCTAAAACCTATAAAGTGGTCAAAACCTTCAAAACGCCGACCTACCCGAACAGCCTGACGCTCTCCGCCGACGGTAAAACGCTGTATGTCAGCGTGAAGCAGGAGTCGACCCGTCAGAAAGAAGCGACCCAGCCGGATGACGTTATCCGTATCGCGCTGTAAGTCGTGATTGAGGAGGGGGAAACCCCTCCCGCCCGCCAGAATCACCCTCTGTTACAAACACTTATTGGCCCGATTGCGGTTATGGTTTTACAATCATCGTTTTGCCGCCTGCTGCCTGGCGGAATTAATCATTCTGGAGGATGTATGAATAAGCCATTTATGGTTCTGTGCGCTGGCGCGATGCTGGCACTGCTTGCGGGCTGTACTTCAAACTATGTAATGACGACGAAAAGCGGGCAGACCATTGTGACTCAGGGTAAGCCGCGTCTGGATAAAGACACCGGTATGACCAGCTATGTGGATGAATCCGGCAATCACCGCCAGATTAACAGCAGCGATGTGTCGCAGCTGGTGGAAGATAACTAAGCAGGAAGCGGCGGTTTGCCCGGTGACGGACAAACCGCGATAGGGTTATTTTTGCGCTGACTGTACGCCCGGCGCCGTACTATGAATAGCATGAACGCGCTTACGCACGCCGAACCAACCGGCCACCAGCAGTACCGCAATCAGCGGAATGGAACCGATGGTATAGGTACCGTTCGGGTAATCGAAGGCCATCAGCACCAGCACGCTGAGCAGGAACAACAGGGTCAGCCAGGAGGTGAACGGCGCACCCGGCATCTTGAAGCTGACATCCGCCGCTTTCCCTTCCTTGATAGCTTTACGCAGGCGCATCTGGCACACCACGATAAAGCCCCACGACGCGATAATCCCCAACGAAGCCACGTTTAAGACGATTTCGAAGACCTGCGACGGCACCAGATAGTTCAGGAACACCCCGACGACATACACCGCCAGCGTGGCCAGAATCCCGGCATACGGCACCTGATGACGGCTCATCTTCGACATAAACTTCGGCGCGGAACCGCCCATCGACATCGAACGCAGAATACGCCCGGTGCAGTACAGGCCAGAGTTGAGGCTGGAGAGCGCGGCGGTGAGCACCACGATATTCATTACGCTACCGATGTACGGTACGCCCAGCTTCGAGAAGAAGGTCACAAACGGACTTTGCCCGGCCTGATAGGCATTCCACGGCAGCAGCAGCACCAGCAGCAGCACCGAGCCGACGTAGAACAGGCCGATACGCCAGATCACGCTGTTAATGGCGCGCGGCACCATCGTCTGCGGCTCTTTACACTCGCCGGCGGCGGTCCCGACCAGTTCGATGGAGGCAAAGGCAAACACCACCCCCTGAACCAGTACCAGCGCAGGCATCAGCCCGTGCGGGAACAGACCGCCGTTATCGGTAATCAGGTGGAAGCCGGTGGCATTCCCGTCCAGCGGTTTGCCGCTGCCGAGGAAAATGGTCCCGACCACCAGGAAGGCGACAATCGCCAGCACTTTGATCAGGGCGAACCAGAACTCCATTTCGGCGAACCACTTCACGCCGATCATGTTCATGGTACCGACGATCGCCAGCGCCCCGAGCGCGAAGACCCACTGCGGGACATCGCCGAAGGCGCCCCAGTAGTGCATATACAGCGCCACGGCGGTGATATCGACAATCCCGGTCATCGCCCAGTTAACGAAGTACATCCAGCCGGCGACGTAGGCCGCTTTTTCACCCAAAAACTCGCGGGCGTAGGAGACGAAACTGCCGCTGGAAGGACGATGCAGCACCAGTTCGCCGAGGGCGCGTAAGATAAAGAATGAGAACAGGCCGCAGACCAGATAAACCAGCGCCAGCGCGGGGCCAGCCATCTGTAAACGCGCGCCTGCGCCGAGGAACAGGCCGGTACCGATGGCGCCGCCGATGGCAATCATCTGTACCTGACGGTTGCCCATCGCTTTGTGATAGCCCGATTCCTGGGAGTTGAGCCAGTGACGTCTGGCGGCATGGTGTTCCGCCGTCGAGTGTTGCTTTGTATTCATTGATGTACCCATTTTCCTGTCAATGTCCATGAGTGGTTCATCGCACCGCTGAGTAGCAGTACGTTATGCTGGCTTTCCCATCATTCTGACGTAGGAGATAAGCAGAGCATGGCGCAGCATCCTACACGTATCGAGATAGTCACGCACGTAAAACATTTCTCGACCGCACTTGCTTAAATATCAATGAGTTCAAAGACGGAGGGCGTCCACCAGCAGGCTGAAGGCCGTCGTATGCTGGCGGCGGCTGGGGTAGTAGAGGTGATAGCCGGGGAAGGCGGGAGTCCAGGCCTCGAGGACCCGGATGAGTCGTCCTTCCGCCAGCGCCTGCTGCACGCTATCTTCCGGGACATAGGCCAGACCCAGCCCCGATTCCGCGGCATCAATTCGCTGCGGCAGGCTGTTTAAGGTAATTTGTCCTTCAACCCGCACGCGGACTTCGTGATCGTCCTGCGCAAACTCCCAGGCATAGATACCGCCGAGGGTCGGCAGGCGCAGATTAATACAGCGATGTTGTGCGAGATCGTAGGGCGTTTGCGGGATACCGTAGCGCTGAAAATAGGCCTCTGAACCGATTACCGCCATGCGCATATCGGGCCCGATGCGCACGGCAATCATATCTCTGGCAACCTGTTCACCCAGACGAACGCCGGCGTCATAGCGGCCGTCGACAATATCGGTCAGGCCGTTGTCCACGGTGATTTCGATATTGATCTCCGGGTATTGCAACATGAAGTTTTTCAGCGCCGGCCAGAGCACGGCGCTGGTGGCATGCTCGCTGGCGGTCAGGCGGAGGTTACCCGCCGGACGGTCGCGGGTATCGCGCAGAGCGTGAAGCTCCTGTTCTATCTCTTGCAGGTGCGGACTCAGGCGCTGGAACAACTTTTCGCCCGCTTCGGTAGGCGCCACGCTGCGGGTGGTGCGGGTCAGCAGCCGCACGTCGAGCCGGGCCTCGAGGTTGCGCATCGCGTGGCTGAGGGCGGACTGGGAGACGCCAAGCTGAGCGGCCGCACGGGTGAAGCTACGCTCGCGGGCGACCACCATAAACGACAGCAGGTCGTTAACGTTATCTTTTAACATCACTTTTCCGGATTAATGAATTTCGTTCATGGTTCCTTTCTGATTTTGCAGTCTAATCCTCGTTGCCAGATTGCGCTACTTTGAACAGACACGTCATGTTGAGAGGAACAGAAATGAACATTATTCGTAGCGGCTCACAGCCTTCGAGAAAGGGGCCGGATAGCTGGTTTACCGGCGATGTTCGTATTGATGCGCCGTTCCAGGCCAGCGAGCCGGCAAAAGTGGGCGGTGCGACGGTCACTTTTGAACCCGGCGCGCGTACCGCCTGGCACACCCATCCGCTTGGTCAGACGCTGATCGTCACCCAGGGGCGCGGCTGGCTGCAGGAGTGGGGCAAAGAGCCGCAGGCGCTGAATCAGGGCGATATTGCCTGGATTCCTCCGGGCGTAAAACACTGGCACGGCGCCAGCAGCGAGACCGCCCTGGTGCATATTGCGATTGCCGAAGCCGAAAACGGCAGCCCGGTAAGCTGGCTGGAAAAAGTGACCGACGACCAGTATCCGGCAGGCTAATCCCGTTGGCCCCGCGTCCGGCTCGAGCTACCGGCCGTGTTCCGTGGGGCAGCCGGTAGCGCCGTTGGGCTTTTTCGGGCTATGATTCTCAGCGGCGCAACGGCTGGGAGACAGCGATGAATATCAACGTAGTGGGGACCAGTGGCGTCGGCAAATCGACGCTGGCGCGAAGGCTCGCGCAGATCTTGTCCGTTCCCTACATTGAGATGGACAGGCTTTACTGGCGCGCGGAGTGGCAGGGCGTGCCGGATGAGGTGTTCTTCGCCAGGGTGGTTGCAGCCACCGAGACTCCCGGCTGGGTGCTGGACGGCAACTACAACCGCAGCCGCCCGGTTAAGTGGCGCAATGTCGATCTGGTGGTGTGGGTGGATTATGGTTTCGCCCGAACTCTGCGCCAGGCCATCTGTCGGGCCATCTCCCGGGCAAGCAGCGGTCAGGAGCTGTGGCCGGGAACCGGCAACCGTGAAAGCTTCCGTCGCGCCTTCCTCAGCCGCGACTCGATTATCTGGTGGACCCTCAAAACCTGGAAGAACAATCGCCAGCGTTATCAGTCTGATATGACCGACCCGGCGTATCGGCACATCCGCTTTGTACGCCTGCGTCACCCGCGGCAGACCGAGGATTTCATCCGTCAGCTGCAGCGGCAGGTGGCGCCGCGTTAAGTGCGTATATCTATTTTCCGGCAGAGTACATGTAAATAAATTGTTTCTCAGTGGCCGCGGCAGATTCTAATAATGCAGGCATGTTAATTAATACGAGCCTGCGAAATGTCTTATCGAATCAGTATCCTGGATAAAAGTCCGCTGGCGGCGGGAGAAACGGCCGCTCAGGCGCTGACGCGTACATTAACGTTGGCGCAACAGGCGGAAGCCTGGGGCTATCACCGCTTCTGGATTGCCGAGCACCACAACACCGATCAATTAGCCAGCCCGTCGCCGGAAGTGGTGATTGCCTGGATCCTTGGCCAGACCCGGCAGATTCGCGTCGGATCCGGCGGCGTCATGCTGCAACACTACAGCCCGTACAAAGTGGCGGAAAACTTCAACCTGTTGGCCTCGATAGCGCCTGGCCGCGTCGATCTTGGCGTCGGAAAAGCGCCGGGCGGCCTGCCGCTGGCAACGCGGGCGCTGCAGCAGGGGATTGATCCGGCGGAGAAGGGGACTTTTGCCGATAGCCTCGCCCAGCTGGATAACTGGCTGTCGCTCACCGATGCCGCAGGGGAAGAGAACCTGCGCGCCACGCCAATCCCGCCGCGTCGCGCCGACGGCTTCCTGCTCGGCGCCAGCCTGGAGAGTGTTCAGCTCGCCGCCCGGCTGGACTGGAATTTCGTTTTCGCCGCCCACCTTAACGGCGACAAAACGCTGCTGCGCGAGGTGTTAACCCGCTGGCGGGCGCTGAGTCGCCGCGACGCCATCATCGCTATCCAGGTCATTGTCGCTGAAGAGAGCGCCACGGCGATTGAACTGGCGAAGCAGATTGAAATCTGGGGCGTCGAACTGGAAAACGGCCAGCGGGTGACGGTAGGTAGCGAAGCGCAGGCGGCCGCCTTTGCCCGTCAGGCCGGAAGTCCGCCGGTGCGCATCGCCCGCCGCGAGGCCTCGCTGCTGGCGGGAACCGCAGACGAAGTAAAAGCGCAGCTCGACGCCCTGCATGCCGCCTGGCATATTGACGAATTTATCATCGACACGCCGATCGCCGAGGGGCAGGCGCGCCTCGACTCACTCCGCCTGCTGGCTCAGGCCCATCTTGGCGCGGAGGTGTTGCCATGAGCTTTGAACAACAGCTGATTAGCTGGCGGCGCGAGCTGCATCAGTATCCGGAACTTTCGTTGCAGGAGGTGGCGACGACGGCGCGCATCCGCGACTGGCTTGAGAGCGGCGGCCTGCGGGTGCTGCCCTACGCGCTGAAAACCGGCCTGGTCGTCGAAGTGGGCCGCGGCGAGAAGATTATCGCCCTGCGTGCAGATATCGATGCGCTGCCGATCGCTGAGACCACCGGCCTGCCGTATCGCTCGCAAAACGAGGGGGTGATGCACGCCTGCGGCCATGATATTCACACCAGCGTGATGCTGGGGGCGGCGCTGCTGCTGAAAGAACGCGAAGCGACGCTCCCGGGACGAGTACGGATTCTGTTCCAGCCGGCGGAAGAGAATTTTGGCGGGGCGAAAACCCTGATTCGCGCCGGGGCGCTGGAGGGCGTCTCGGCGATCTTCGGTATGCATAATGAACCCGGCCTGCCGCTGGGCGAGTTCGCCACCCGCGGCGGGGCGTTCTACGCCAACGTCGATCGTTTCGTCTTTAAGGTCACCGGCAAAGGGGCGCATGCCGCCCGACCGCACGAAGGCAAAGATGCGATTTTGCTGGCCAGCCAGCTGGTCACCGTCCTGCAGAGCGTGGCCAGCCGCGAGGTGAATACCCTCGATTCGGTGGTCCTGAGCGTAACGCGGATCCAGGGGGGCAATACCTGGAACGTGCTGCCGGAAAGCGTGGAGCTGGAAGGTACCCTGCGTACCCACAGCAGCGAGGTACAGCAGCGGGTCAAGGCGCGGGTCAGCGATATTGCCGCCGGTTTCGCCAGTGCTTTTGGCGCCCAGATAGATGTGTTCTGGTACGCCGGTCCCACGGCGTTGGTCAATGACCCGCGCTGGGCGGAATTTGCCAGCGACGTTGCCGCTCGCTCCGGCTACCGCACCCGCCATGCGGATCTGCATATGGGCGGCGAGGATTTCGCCGTCTATCTACAGCATATTCCCGGCGCGTTTGTCAGTATCGGCAGCGCCAGCGAATTTGGTCTTCACCACCCGGCCTACAATCCGGATGACAACTTAATTGCCCCGGCGGCCCGCTATTTTGCGGCGCTGGCGGAGCAGGCTTTAGGCCAGATCTGACGCCTGAGCGTTCGGGCTTCTGTTTTTATTTTCGGCAAGGAAAGGGGTTGCTATGTCTGAAAAACGACAATTGCGTCTGGGCACAATATTACACGGCGCATCGGGAAATATGTCCGCCTGGCGTCATCCGGCCGCGCAGGCGGATGCCAGTATTAATTTTGAGTTCGTTAAGCAGACGGCCTTAAAAGCCGAAGAGGGCAAGCTGGACTTTTTATTTGTTGCCGATGGTTTATATATTAATGAGAAATCTATCCCGCATTTTTTAAACCGTTTTGAACCGCTGACCGTGCTCTCGACGCTGGCGGCGGTCACCCGCAATCTCGGGCTGGTGGGCACCTTATCGACCTCCTACAGCGAGCCTTTTACCACCGCGAGGCAGTTTGCCAGCCTTGACCATCTGAGCCAGGGACGCGCGGGCTGGAACGTGGTGACCTCGCCGCTGGAAGGATCGGCAAAAAACTTTTCGCGCGCGCAGCATCCTGACCACGCGCTGCGCTACCGTATTGCCGATGAATATTTGCGGGTGGTGAAAGGATTATGGGATTCCTGGGAACAAGATGCCTTCGTCCGTAATAAAGCTACCGGACAGTTCTTCGATAAAAATAAGCTGCATACCCTCGACCATCGCGGTGATTTTTTCCAGGTTGCCGGCCCGCTCAATATTTCCCGTACGCCGCAGGGGCGACCGATTATTTTTCAGGCCGGGGCCTCCGATGACGGTAAAAAGCTGGCGGCCCGCCATGCCGATGCCATTTTTACCCATCAGGCGTCACTGGCGGAAGCGCAGGCATTTTATCGAGATGTGAAGCATCAGCTGGCGGCCTGCGGTCGTCAGGATAACCAACTACATATCTTCCAGGGCGTCAGCGTGATTGTTGGTGACGATGCCGACGACGTCGAACAGCAATACCAGACGACCGCCGCGCTGGTATCGATTGAGGATGCCCTCAACTACCTCGGACGCTATTTCGAACATCATGACTTTGCGCAGTATCCGCTGGATGAACCGTTCCCCGATATTGGCGACCTCGGGAAAAACAGCTTCCGCAGCACCACCGATGAAATTAAGCGCAATGCGCGCGAACGCGGACTGACCCTGCGCCAGGTCGCGCTGGAAGCAGCCAGCCCGCGCCCGCTTTTCGCCGGTACGCCGCAGGAGGTCGCCGACGGTTTACAGCTCTGGTTTGAACAGCGAGGGGCCGACGGTTTTATCATTCAGGGCGGCACGCCGGATACCTTCCCGCGCTTTGTCGATCGGGTGGTGCCGATTTTGCAAGCGCGCGGGCTGTTCCGTCGGGAGTATCCGGGAACGACGTTGCGCGAAAGCCTGGGGCTGACGCAGCCGGTTAATCAATTCCAACAACAATAACAACAGAGAACGCTCGCTATGCAGAAAAAGTCACTTTTACTGGCCCTTGCGCTGGGTTTCAGCGCGCCATTATGGGCGCAGGACGTCAATATCAACGGTACCGGCGTAAGCGTGGAGGCCAATAAAGCGCCGGTGCACACGGCCAAAAATCCGCAGGCGATCGCCCGGCTGCCGGCGAATTATCACCTTGCGGTACCGGGTAAATTTACCGTGGCGGTCGCGGCGCTGAACTCGCCGCCACTGACCGTCTTCTCGGACGACAACAAGACCCTGCTCGGCAGCGAAGTCGATATCGCCCGCCTGGTCGCCGACAGCCTGGGGCTGGAGCTGAACGTCGTGCCGACCTCCTGGGAGGACTGGCCGCTGGGCGTCTCCTCCGGCAAATATGATGCCGCGATCAGCAATATTACCGTCACCAAAGAGCGCAAAGAGAAGTTCGACTTTGCCACCTATCGTAAGGACTCGCTGGGTTTCTACGTCAAGAGTACCAGCCCGCTGAGTAAAATTGACCAGGCGGAAGACATTGCCGGGCTGCGGATTATCGTCGGCTCCGGCACTAACCAGGAAGCCATTCTGCTGGCGTGGAATGCGGAAAACCTGAAAAAGGGGCTGAAGCCCTTTACGCCGGTCTACACCAAGGATGATGCCGCCCAGACGCTGGCCATTCAGTCCGGTCGCGCCGACGCCTTTTTTGGCCCGAACGTGATCGGCGCCTGGAAGGCCGCGCTGACCGGGAAGACCAAACTGGTGGGCAGCGTGGACGGCGGTTGGCCGAAAGCGGCGCACATTGCAGTTACGCTGAAAAAAGGCAGCGGGTTGGTTGAGGCCGTGCAGACGGCGTTAAACGGCGCCATTCAGAACGGTGACTATGGCAAAGTGCTTACCCGCTGGGGGGAAAGCGTGGAGAGCATCCCGCAATCCGAAATTAACCCGGCCGGGCTGGGCGATTAACAGGAGGCAATATGAGTGCAGCATTTCGCGATATCTCACCTGAAGCGCCGGAACTCCAGCCGATTATTCACGGCCTGTTCGCCGAATACGCGTCGCGCTATGGCGACTATTTTTCTCGCGATGCGGAGGTTGAGCTGACCGAGTGGTATCTGCCGCCGCAGGGGCTGTTTATCGTCCTTGAACGTGAAGGCGAAATTATCGCCACCGGCGCCTATAAGCCGAAGGACAGTCATACGGCGGAAATCAAACGCATCTGGACCCATTCGGCCCTGCGCCAGCAGGGGCTGGCGGCGAAAGTGGTACAGGAGCTGGAGCGGCGGGCGGTTTTGGCAGGTTACAGCCATATCTACCTGACGACCGGCTTTCGCCAGCCGGAAGCGGTCAGGCTCTATCTGAGTCAGGGGTACGACGCGCAGTTTGACCTGGCACGCAACCCGGAAGAGTACAGCCAGCCGCCATTTGACGGACGGTTACGGTTCACCAAAGCGCTGGCAGTAAGCGTTTTAAGCCGCAGCGCCTGAGGAGAGAACATGAACAGATCGGAAACGATTAAAGTGATCCCGGCGCGCTATCCGCTGCGCGCCGTTGGCGCGGTGGTGGCGCTGCTGGTGCTGGCGGTCGTCGTGCAGTCGGTAGCCTTTAACCCGCGCTGGGAGTGGGCGGTTTTCGCCCGCTGGTTCTTTGACCCGGTCATTCTTGAAGGGCTGGGACAAACGCTGCTGCTGACGCTGCTGGGTACCGTCCTGAGCGTGATTTTTGGCGGACTGCTGGCGCTGGCCAGGCTCTCTTCCTCGTGGCTGCTGAGCAGCCTGGCCTGGGGCTATATCTGGCTGTTTCGATCGCTGCCGCTGATTGTGGTGCTGATCATCCTCTACAACTTCTCTTATCTGTATGACACGCTATCGCTCGGTATTCCGTTTACCGGGATCAGCTGGGGGAGTTATCAGACCATCAATGTGCTGGGGCAGTTCTCCACCGCGGTCGTGGGGCTGACGCTGGTGCAGAGCGCCTATACCGCGGAGATCATTCGCGGCGGTTTCCTCGGCGTTGACCACGGTCAGTATGAGGCGGCTGCGGCGCTGGGGCTGCCGGCGTGGCGGCGTACGCTGCGTATTATTCTGCCTCAGGCGCTGCGCACGATTTTACCCTCTGGTTTCAATGAGATTATCAGCCTCGCCAAAGGGACCGCGATGGTTTATGTGCTGGCGATGCCCGAGCTGTTTTACACCATCCAGATGATTTACAACCGAACCCAGGAGGTGATCCCGCTGTTGATGGTGGGGGCCGTCTGGTATCTGGCTATCACCAGCGTCCTGTCGCTGATTCAATATCTGGTGGAACGCGCCCTGGCGCGCAGCGAACGCCGTTCGGCGGTCAACTCGCCGCGCCGGGCGCGCGCAGATGAATCCTCTCGCCAGCCGCAGAAACCGCAGGAGGCCATTCATGCCCAACTCTCATAACGGCCATATTTCGATTACCGGCGTCAGTAAGTATTTTGGCCGCCATAAAGCGCTGGATGATGTCTCGCTGGAAATTGCGCCCGGCACGGTGACGGTGATCCTCGGGCCATCCGGTTCGGGGAAATCAACCCTGCTGCGTGCCATAAAC
Organism: Klebsiella sp. X13; assembly: GCF_003323835.1. Lineage (NCBI taxonomy): Bacteria > Pseudomonadati > Pseudomonadota > Gammaproteobacteria > Enterobacterales > Enterobacteriaceae > Klebsiella > Klebsiella sp. X13. The sequence continues at coordinate 2,845,753 of NZ_CP030874.1, read as the reverse complement.
CATCTTGAGCGAGTGGATGAAGGGTTTATTCAGATTGATGGCGACTACATTGGCTATCGGCGCCAGGGCGATAAGCTCTATGAGCTGAAGGAGAGAGAGATTCTGCGCCAGCGCGTTAACGTCGGCTACGTCTTTCAGAACTTCAACCTGTTCCCGCATCTGACGGTGCTGGAAAACCTGATTGAAGCGCCGATTGCCCACCGGCAGGCGAGCCGCAAAGAGGCCATCGCGCGCGCTTATGAGCTGCTGGACGTGGTGGGGCTGCGCCACAAGGCCGAGGCCTGGTCGCGCCATCTCTCCGGCGGCCAGCAGCAGCGTATTGCCATCGCCAGGGCGCTGGCCCTCAAGCCGCGAGTGCTGCTGTTCGATGAACCGACATCGGCGCTGGATCCGGAGCTGGTGGGCGAAGTGCTCGATGTGATTAAAAAGCTGGCCCGCTCCGGTACCACGCTGGTGGTGGTGACGCATGAGATTGGTTTTGCCCGCGAAGTGGCCGATCAGGTGGTGTTTATGGTCGAGGGGAAAATTATTGAGCAGGGCAGCAGCGATGCGGTGCTCAATCATCCGCAGCATCAGCGTACGCGGCAATTTTTATCAAAGGTGCTGGCATGAAAAAAAGGATAGTCGCCCTGGCGCTGGGCGCCCTCTCTGCGGGAGCGCAGGCGGAAATCGATCTCCAGGCGAATGAACGGCCGCTGCCGGTAACGGTGGACAACGCCGCGATCGCCAGGATCCCGGCCAGCTATCGCTTTGTTGAACCCGGTACGCTGACGGTGGCGATTTCAGCGCTTAATTCCCCGCCGCTGGCGCTGCTGGCCAGCGACAACCGGACGCGGATCGGTAGCGACCCGGATATTGCCCGCCTGCTGGCCGGCAGTTTAGGCCTCAAGCTGAAACTGGTGCCGACGGCATGGGAAGACTGGCCGCTGGGGATCACCTCCGGGCGCTATGACGTGGCGCTGGTCAATATCGCCGTCACCGAACCGCGCAAAGAGAAGTTCGATTTCGCCACCTATCGCGTCGATTCGCTGGCATTTTCGGTTAAATCCACCAGCGCCATCGACAAAATCAGCGGTGCGGCGGATCTCTCCGGGCGGAAGGTGATCGTCGGATCCGGCACGAATCAGGAGCGCATTTTGCTGGGCTGGAACGGGGAAAATGAAGCGGCGGGACGTCAACCGGCTTTGCCGATCTATTTGACCGATGACGCCTCCGGCAACCTCTATATTCAGTCAGGGCGCGCCGACGTCTTTTTTGGCCCGCAGTCCACGGCAGCCTATAAAGCGGCGCTGACCGGAGCAACCAAAGTGGTTGGGCTGGGGCCGAAAAAGGCCTGGGTCGCCACCACCACCAAAAAGGGCAATGGCCTGGTGTATGCGTTGCAGGCGGCGCTCGATGGCGCCATTGCGCGCGGAGAGTACCAGCAGGTGCTGGCGCGCTGGGGCGAACAGGGAGAGGCGGTGACACAATCGCAGGTGAATCCGCCGGGCATTACCTACTAAAAAAACCGCTGTTTCGCCGGAGTACGGGGCGAAACAGCGGGGGATTATTATTGATAGCGACTTTCATCGCGGTGTTCAGCAATCGGCAAAGATGATGTCAATGTCACTTTATGCGTTGTGTGGCGGATTTAACTTTCGGCAACGTATTTAATATGATAACTGCACCATCATTTTCAGCTCGCCGGTTTTTAATTCCAAAGATAAATATGATGATGACGATTTTGATTTTTATCAAAATCCGTATATTTTTCGTGTGGTTAATATTTTCACTCCGCGGTTCTGCTGGGACCATCTCTTTACATCAATAATCATCAAGGGATTGAAGTGAATATATTATCAGAAGTTATTATACCCTTATCGGGCGTGGTGTTTCCTGCTGTTGTCGCATTCATTCGCGCTGTTTATAATCGCTGGGGAGAAGGCAGGAAGCTTCATCGTGACAGTCAGTTTGATAAAGTGAATGTGGAAAAGCGCCTGGCAACGTTTCGCCGTATTAAACAATTGAAAAATAAAAACGATCTTACCCCGTTTGATTTACTGGCTATCAAGGCGTTATATGAAGGTATCGGCATAAGATATCCGGTGACCATCAGCCATAAAATTCTCGAGTATATTGCCAGCAACAATATCGATTTCAATGAGCCAACCCTGAATAGCTTTCTTCGGATGTCGAGGCTGCTGAATGTTACGGATTCAGGCGTGACGCAACCGTCCAGTAAAAGGAAAAAGGCGCGCCGGGAGATAGTTATTTTCGGCGGGCTGATGATTGCCGCTATCATATACGGATTCTTTATGTCGGTGCCCGACGTGGTAGCCGAAATGTCAGGCGCGGCCGCGGTAGCCTGTTTTGTCGTTTTATTTCTTGTTTACCTGGCGATGTTTATTCTGATTGTCAGTGCCGTGGTTAACAGCTTATATGACATTCAGTGTGCCAAAAAATTCTGGAAGACATTTTCACCCTTTCTCAATCGTCAGCCATGAATATTGCTTGCAACGCCGCGAGTATTCTGCGGATAAACGGTAAGGTATGAGGTATTGAAAAGCAGGGCGTCGCTACGCTAAACGTAGCGCTACCGGTCAAAGATCATCGCGGATAACGCCTGTTCTGTAGCATCTTGCGCCGTACTGCTGGCCGGATCTCCAGCATGTCAGCCCGATTTTGTGTCTAAACTTAAGCTTTATCGTGGAGGCAGATGATGATTACTGTCTATGGCGTTCCCGGCTGGGGATCGGCGATCGGTGAGCTGATGCTGACCCTCGCCAACATTCCTTACCATTTCGTTAACGTAGCAGGCTTCGACCAGCCGGGGCCGCAGCGCGATAGCCTGATGCAGATAAACCCGCTGTGTCAGGTTCCCACTTTGCGACTGGCGGACGGCAGCGTGATGACCGAAACCGCCGCGATGGCTCTGATGATCCTCGATAGCCGTCCGGATCTGGCGCCGGCGCCGGGCACAGCGCAGCGCCATCAGTTTCAGCGTCTGTTGATCTGGCTGGTGGCCAATGTTTATCCCACCTTTACCTACGCCGATTATCCGCAGCGCTGGGCCGCCGATGCGGCGGAGCAACTGCGGCAAAACTGCATCCGCTATCGTCAATCGCTGTACCTGTGGCTGGAGCAGCAGCTGGCGGCGGCGCCTTATGCGCTGGGGGCGGAGATAACCCTGCTGGATTGTTATATTGCGACGATGTGCCGCTGGGGTCCGCGGCGGGAGTGGTTTTCCGCCCATACGCCGAAGTTTGTCGCCGTGGCTGACAAAGTCTGTCAGCACCCGGACCTGCAGCAGGTACTGCGTGACAACGAGTTGATTTAAAGCACAAAAGGCCAACCGACTGACTACCGCTATGCTAGTTTATCGCTCTCACAATAAGGAGCCTGCTATGCCGCATGTTGATATTAAATGTTTTCCCCGCGAACTGACCGATGATCAAAAAAGCGCCCTGGCCGCCGACATTACCGAGGTGCTGATCCGCCATCTGAACAGTAAAGACGGGGCGGTGAGCGTCGCCCTCAATCTGGTTGAGCAAAGCGACTGGCAAAAAGTCTGGGACAGCGAAATCGCCCCGCAGATGGAGCAACTGATTAAGAAGCCGGGTTACAGCATGTAATGGCGAACCTTTCCCGGACAGTGATTGCCGCACTTGTCCGGGCTACCTGTCAGCAGGCCGCTGCCAGGCCCGTCGCCGTGGCGGTCTGTTGTCACGGAGTACGGTTTTAAAAGAGTGCGGATGTTGTCGCCCGGGCGATGCTGTGCAGGGTCCGGGCGACCTGTTTTCTGCAGATCATCATCCGCAGCAGCGGCCACGGTTTTGCCGATTAGAACCAAATCTCCGACTGGATGCCGAAGTTCCAGTTCCCCCCGGCGGTAAAGCCTTTGCTGCCAAAATCATCGTTGATAGCGTAGTGGTCCAGCGCTTTGTCCCAGTTCATCCACGTTACGAAGAACCGAATTTCCGGGCGAGCCTTGATATCAAACACATCGCCGACCTTAAACGTCGGCGCAAAGGTCAGCTTATAGAAATCGCCGCTCACCGCCTGATACTGGTACAGATTGTCGTTATAGCGGTAGCTACGCCCGTCAGGATTCAGGTCCATATACTGCCATGACGCTTCGTACAGCAGAGCGAAGTTACGGGTCAGCGCCTGCGAGACGCGCAGGTTGAAGGTCGCCCAGTCGTAGCGGTCGCCGTCGCGGTAGCGGTTTTCACTATGCTGGGCAATCACCGATGGCGCCAGCTGCCAGTTTTTCCCCAGCGGTAAAATGCCGTACGAGGCAAAACGTAACGATTTGGCGTTCTCGGTGAGGTCGCCATCGCTACCGGGCTGCCGCGCCTCGGCGCCCAGTCCGCTGCCGTACTGCAGAGCACTTTCCGATACTCCCGGTGCCAGACCGTAGAACCGCTCTTTGTCGTGATACGCGAGCATCGCGTAATAGCCATTTTTCGCCGTATTGTCGCTGCGCAGAGCATAGCTGCCGGTGGTGGAGGTATTATCTTTCAGCGAATCATTGCCCTGGGCGGTCATCGCGGTGGTCATCAGCTGCCATTTTTGCCAGAAGTGGTTTGCCGTGAACATCAGGTTCTGAATGTCGTTATCTGCGTAGTTATCGCTTCCCAGGTCGCCAAAATTACGCGCATAGAGCGAATAATCGCCGCGCAGGCTGTCGCCCCAGTTGACGTCGTAGATCCCGCCGCCGGTGCCGCCAAGGAACATGATATCGCTGTCGGTAAAGTGGATATCAAAGTTATCGCGGTCAAAGCGTTTACCCGCCCAGATCGACGCGTGCTTAAACGGTCCGGAGAAGTCGGCGAAGTTTCCCATCTCGACGTACAGCTGGCGCACGTTCAGATGATGGCTGTCGTTATCCTGTACCCACGGGTCCGGGTTGGTCGCACCATCGGCCAGCATCGTTTTGAAGCGTGCCCACGACCCGTCGCTGAAGGTCATCTTCTTGCCAAAGCTTAGCTCGACGTAGTTATCCTTTTCATTGCCAAGACGGCCAACGTGGGCATCACCGTTGAGCGAACTGGCCGGAGAGATCCCCGGGCCGCCGCGTGCGCCTTTGCCGTGGCTGTCAACCAGCATCCCGGCGCGGGCATAGGCATTGAACTCAAACCCGTCGCTTAGGCTGCTCTTCGCCAGCTGCTTATCGGTCGCCTGCTGTTTTTGTTCGGCCACCGCGGTTCTTTGGCTCAGGGTCTGTATCTGTTTTTCCGCTGCCGCCGCACGTTGCTCGGCGGCGGTGGTCCGTTGTTCCGCCTGTTGCACCCGGCGGTTTGCTTCTCCTGCCTCACGTTCGGCATGGTTCAGGCGAGCTTCCAGCTGCGCCAGCCTTTGTTCGACAGAAAGCGGCGTGGCATCGGCGGCGAAGGCCGAAAAAAGGGCGCAGCAAACCGCTGCGCTTATCACAGAGATGCGCATATCAATCCTTATTTATTCCAGAGGTAGAACGGTGCAGGGGCGCCTTAGATGGCGTGTTTTTCTCCTGAAGCCACCGACGGATCGGGCGGCGCGCGGCGGCCTGCATCGAGGTCGGCGCGAATCTGTTCGTAATGATCGTCAAGGCGATAGAAGCGCCCGATCCACAGCATTGAGGCAACGATCAGCAGCGCCGGGATGTAGAGATAACAGGCTTTAATCGCCAACATTGCGCTGTCGCTCTGTACCTGGTTAGCGATATAGCCGCCGGAAGAGAGCAGCACGCCGGTGATCGCACCCGCGCCGGCCATCGCCACTTTCCCCAAAAAACCGTTGATGGAGGTTAAAATCCCCGCCGTATTGATACCGGTTTTCCACACGCCGTAATCCACGGGATCCGCCTGCATGGAGAAGTAAATGGCCGTTCGCTGACCGGCGCCGAGGGACAGTACCACCGCCCCGGCAATCAGCCCCCAGCTGTTAGCGCCGGCCGCCATCATCATGCCCATACCCATGAGGTTAATCGCGCTCGCCCACAGATAAACGTGGCGCTTTTTCATCCGGCTGGCGAGCAGCGGAACGGTGAGAGTGCCCAGCAGCGGGACAAACGTGGAGATCCCGGCAACGATCGCCGTCAGATCGTTATTGCCAACGTAGTAGTGGAAGAAATAGACCAGCGCCCCGGTCTGGAAGAAGAACGCCCCCCACATCAGGAAAATGTTCACCGCGAAGACCAACCAGGGACGATTGGCGCGCAGGCTGACCCACGCACGTTTTAAGGTCATCCGTTCTTCGGTGATGCGGATGTTTTCTTTGACGTTACGGAAGCTCACCAGCAGGAAGAAGGTGGCAATCACGCCGAAAACCACCGCGGTATAGAAGAAACCATCGGCCTGGCTACCGTTGCCCAGCGCCCCGACCAGCGGTAGGGTAGCGACCGCGACAATCGTTGCCCCAAGTGAGCCCAGCAGAATACGCACCGCCGATAGCGTGGTGCGCTCCCGCGAGTCGTTGGTCAGAAACGGTAGCATCGCGCAAAATGGAATATTGACCAGGGTGTAGAGAAACGACAGACACAGGTAGGTCACAAAGGCGTAGAGCAGCTTACCGGTGGTGCCAAAATCGGGCACGTAGAAGGCCAGAATACAGAGCACACCGAAGGGTACTGCGCCAATCAGCAGGTACGGACGGCAGCGCCCCCAGCGGGTGGCGGTATTATCGATCACCAGCCCCATCAGTACGTCAGCGACGCCATCAACCAGACGGGTGACGAGGAACATCAGGCCGACATAGTAGGCGGGAAGGCCCATCACATCGGTATAAAAGAACATCAGATATAAAGAGATCATCTGCCACACGAGGTTGCAGGAGAGGTCGGCGATGCCATAGCCAATGCGCTGCCGCCATCGGGTAAAGAATGTTTCTGCCATAAAATGCACTCGCTTATTGTTGTTGTTAAAGTCCGTACTGGCGAATAAACCAGGCCGGGGTACAGCTCCACGCATGGCAATAGCTGTTGATCAGTTTGCTGCCATAAGGGGAAAACTCAGGATCCGCCGGGTCAAAAATTTCCCAGAAGGTATCGGCGCCGTAGTTGATCATCGCGCCCCAGTAGGCCTTGATTTCGGCAATGGCTTCTTCACGGAGCCCGCACTGCAGCAGGGCGGCGATATAGTGATGGCGCAAATAGGGGGTATTCATGGCGATGGCCGGCGGATGGCGTCGCAGGTTATGCATGATCTCCCGACGCTGCCCGGCGCTACCGACTTCCGCCAACACCAGCCAGATCTGCGAGGCCCAGGAGACCTGGCGCTGTGCGCCGCTGACGTAAAATCCCTGCTTCTCATCCCACAGTCTCTCCTGTACCGCTGCGCAGAGCTGCTGCAAACGGGCGCGGTAGTCCGGCACCCGCTCAGGCTCAAAGCGCTCGGCCAGCCGGATGGCGCGGCGCAGGCAATAGATCAGCACGCCCTGAGCCGCGGCTTGTTTATTCAATGATGCCTGCCAGTCGATAAAGACCCACCAGTCATCGCTATCGCGCACCAGGCCAGACGCTTCGCAGCGGGCCAGGGCGAGGTCGATTTGTCGACGCGCCGTCGGCCAGAGTTCGCGAGCGGTTTTGTCATCTTCGGTACTGTGCAGATAGTTATAGAGAATGTCGGCAAAAAAAAGAGAGTAATCAAAGAGAAAGGTATCATCAGCCAGCACGTCCGGCTGGACGAAAACGTTGGCTGACACCATCCCGTCTTCCCGGGTATGACCGGCAAACAGGTACAGACAGCGGCGGACCAGATCGTGGTGCGCGAAGGTAACATCATTGACCAACGCCTGCAGGCGTAAATCCCCGAGCCACAGGCGGCGGTCACGTTTCGGACCATCTTCAAACACCTCCTGCATACAGTTCTTCAGAGTCAGGACGGCAACCCGGTCAATAGCCTGAAGCTGCGGATCGGTGGTCACCGCCGGCGGGCAGGTTTGCGTTGCTGACGTCACGGCATTGACCTGGATCTGGTTGAGACGCAGGCGGAATTTCTCCGACACCGCCTTAACCTCCACTTTCAGGTAGCGAAAGCAGTAGCGGCGTGGCAGGTCGACGGCGGCGGGCAACACGTCAAGCCACAGGTCCTGCTGCTGCAACCAGCTGCTGCTGAGCCAGCCCTGATAATCGCTGAAGGGTTCGCACACTTCGCACAGGGTTTCGCCGAAGGTCAATTGCAAATGGGCCGGGGCGTCGGGGGGGCTGCCGGCGCTCAGACAGGTGAAGTGCAGATAGCCGACGATGTGGCTGCCGAAATCGATGATCGCACTGTCACCGCTGGTCAGTTCACGCCGGGAAAAGTCCGCTAAGGTGCCTACTTCATCCCCGCGCCAGCCGAACAGGGCCTCGGGGTCGGCATGGGCTTGTATCACCGCCATCGGCTGGCGCGACTGGCTGCGCAGTACGGGTCTGAGCGCTTCGGCGGTACGTAAAAAATGCGGGTGGCGGGTCATCGCGACCTGCGCGTTGCGTTGAATGGCCTGTGACATACTGCGTCCTCTGAGTTGATTTTCACGCAGCATAAGATGTCGACGCCCGCCACAACCACTCTGGCAATGCCAATCCTGTTATGAAAATGGCACTGATAGTGGGGTAGGACGGTTGGCGATCACAATTCTATAAATCTTGTACGTGGCAGCCAGTAAAATGCATTATCGTGCCACTGCCCGAATGCCGTTTTGGATATTGTTAACGATGATATTAACCGTTGAGTATTATTTCGCCGATCCGCAGGATAAACTGGGGATGTACGCCAGCGATCCGGAAGATAACAGTCATGAACACAGCCACGAGTTTGCTGAACTGGTGATAGTGGACGAGGGGCACGGCTTACATATTATTAACGGCCGGCCATTATATATTCAGCAGGGCGACGTTTTTTATGTTCAGCCTGGGGATGTACATTATTATGATGAGCTTGGAACACTGAAATTAATTAATGTATTGATTAACCCCGAGGTTGAATTTCATTATTTACAGCATCTCGATTCGCTATTGCAGACCTTCTCTTCCCGGCAGGCCTCCTGCTACGGCTGGCTGGCGCCAGATGCCCGCCATATCTGCAAGGAACTGGTGGGGAAAATATTTTCAGCGGATGGCCAGCGGGGGGAAAACAGGGCGCTGCGGGAAGCCGCATTTTTCCAGCTGGTGACGACCATAATGTATGCGGAAACCGAAGCGGAATATAGCAATACCAAATATAAACTGCATAAGCTGCTGACCTGGTTACAGGAGCACTGTTTTGAAGACCATAACTGGCAACAGCTGGCCGAAAAATTTCATCTGACGTCACGTACTGCTTTTCGCCATATAAAAGAAGCCACCGGGATGACGCCGGATAATTATTTAAAACGCCTGCGTTTAGTCTCAGCGCGAGTAAAGCTCCGGGAAACGGATATGACGATTACCGATGTGGCTTATTTGTGTGGATTTGCCAACAGTAACCACTTCACGACCCTGTACAAAAAGGTTTTTGGGGTGACCCCCAGCGAAGACAGGCGTCGTTTGCTGCGCTGAGGGAGCTACTATTTCAAGGCGACATTTTGTGCCTTCGCCCACTTGCGCAGGCGGGCGCAGGCGTTGGCATAAGGCGACGAGGTGTTGAGTGAAATCATCCGCCCCAGAGTCCATTTCCCATACCACGGCCGACCGTAAAGCGAATCATTATCCTGGGCTTCGATGCAGGCGATAAGCCGCCGTTTAGCCTGATGCAGAGAATCGAGCAGAGCCGGGTAGTCCTGCGCGGGGTAATCGAGGTAGAACTTTTGCGCCAGCAGCCCAAGCTGGTTCCATTGAAAACCGGTTTCCGGGAAGTCGATGGGCTGCTGCGCTTCATCGTGAGCCAGCCATTTGAGAACCAGTTCATTCCATCCCAGCAGATAACAGACCAGATCGCGAACGCTCATTTCGGTGTTCTGTGCATGACCGGGAAGGGTCTTTTGCTCCGTCATCTCCGGGGGAATATGCGTCAAATAGCCGGCTAGTTTAGCGTAGTTTTTATTGATGGCTTGCAGGAGTTGCGCCTGGGTTTGCGGTACGCTCATAGCGAGTTCCTTTCGATGGGATGAGTTGGTTATACGGTATGTTTGCGCAGAACGACGCAGGGGGCGACCGTGCTCAACAATCGGCGCCGTTTGTCGCCCGGGCAGGGCGCCTGCGTCGCTCATCAGATTAAATTTCGCCTCGCGCGCTGGCAAATGCGCAAGGTGGCGGGAGACGGGTTGTCTGCCAGCCATTGCGCGCAGAGCGACTGTACCCACTCCGCTCTCTCTTTACCCGCGTCATTCAGCCAGTTGGCCACAGAATCCTGGACATATCTCGACGGATCAGCACGCAGTGGGGAAAGTATTGCCAGCGCCCGCTGGGGCTGTTGTTTCAGCTCAGCGATATGCGCGCACCAGACGCCGCGCGGGCGCAGGGACTCGCAGGCAAAACGGCGAATGTACTGCGATGCGCAACAGGTCCAGGGGGTGAGCAGGGCGATAGTAAGATCCAGATCGTGCGCCAGATGCGGACGCAGCGCCAGCCACGCCCATTCGCGAACACCAAAATGACTATCGTCGGCCAGGGGATAGATAGCGTGTAAGCGCGCATCGAGCGTTAAATCCGGCGCGGCGCCGAGCATAAAACAGGCCCAGCCGCGCACGGTATCCGACGAATGAGCCGCACAGCGGTCGAATCCACTCTCCCCGAGTTCGCTCAGCAACAGACGAGCAATACCTGCCATTCGTTTAACAATACCCTGCGCAGCCAATCCCTCTGCGGCCTGGTGGGAAACCGGCGACAGCTCTGGAAAGACCGAGCGCAGCAGAACGGCCTGATCGATGGCCAGGATTTCCGTCAGGTTGGCACCTGGCAACTCTCCCCGCGAAAGCCGGTGCAAAATGTCGTCAGGGATATCCGCGACGCGGGTTGCGCCTTTACGTTGTTGTTCAACCGGCATGGGCATCTCCTTTTCCTGCCTGGGTACCGGCGGCAACTTTCGCCAGCAGTTCAGACAGCTGGGTGCGTTCTTGCGCCGAGAGAGGGCTGAACAAACCGGCGATCCAGCGGCTGTGTCGGGCAAAAACGCGGGCGATAAGCTGCTTCCCCTCAGAGGTTAATGCGATACGCATGGCCCGGCCATCAAGGGGATCGGCGTGGCGTTCAATCAGCCGGTCGCGTTCGAGACCGTTCAGCAATCCGGTAATGGTTGCCCGGGTGACGCCGGCTTTTTCCGCCAGTACGTTGGGGGCCAGACCGTCAGGCGCGCCATCGAGTATAAACAACAGAACAAAGCGCCCCTCGGACAATCCCCATGGCGCCAGCAGCAGCGCACAATCGCGATCAATCGCAGCGGCCAGCGAGAGGGTCTGAAAACAGAGACGGATCGTATCGACATCGGCAAGCTGAAGACGCCGGGCCTCCTGCAATAACGAAAGATATTTCTGTTCAAGCTCCATCGCGGCCTCTGCAATATAGTATGGCGCCTAACTATATGGGTGAGTTTATCGATAATCAAATGTCAACGCGCGTTTTGTGAACATCAGCATAAAAGATGATAAATCGGGCCTGGACAGCGTGCCGGTATTTTGCCGGGTGGCGGCTGACGCCTTACCCGGCCTACAGGGGGACACGGGTGATAGCAGAATAGCCTGACCGGCGAGGGAGGGGATGTTATGCGCCGATCGTGTAGGCCGTGCCAGCGAAGCGCCGCCGGGCAATTCCCCGGAGCGCATATGCGGCCAGCAAGCCAGGCAGGCGAGCCAGTAAATACGGGGTTGCGGATGTGATAGCAGGCGAGGGAGTGGATGTCATGCGCCGATCGTGTAGGCCCGTGCCAGCGAAGCGCCGCCGGGCAATTTCCACGAAGCGTATATGCGGCAAGCAAGCCAGGCAGTAAATACGGGGTTGCGGATGTGATAGCAGAATAGCCTGACTGGCGAGGGCGTGGATGTCATGCGCCGATCGTGTAGGCCCGTGCCAGCGAAGCGCCGCCGGGCAATTCCCCGAAGCGCATATGCGGCCAGCAAGCCAGGCAGGCGAGCCAGTAAATACGGGGTTGCGGATGTGGTAGCGGAATAGCCTGACCGGCGAGGGAGGGGATGTTATGCGCCGATCGTGTAGGCCCGTGCCAGCGAAGCGCCGGCGGGCAATTCCCCGAAGCGCATATGCGGCCAGCAAGCCAGGCAGGCCGGTAAACCCTGCCTGCGCCGGCGAATGGGGTTACTCTTCCGGAGTATTGGCGCGCACGTGGCGGCCGCTGGCGACAAAGTTTCCGGTGCCGAGATGATGCAGCGTATTGATCTTATCGTCGTCGAACTGCCAGCGTCCGGTGACGAAAGCGCGCTCATCGGCGGCGGCGGAAACCACCTCGCCAAACAGCGTGTCGTACTGCTCCTGAGCTGCCGTTGGCGGCAACAGTCGGCACTCCATCCACGCCAGGCACTTCTCTTCAATCAGCGGTAATCCCAGCTCCGGCCCCTGCACCACGGGGATGCCGTAAGCGTTAAATTTATCCTCATCACGTCCACTGATGCTGCCGACCGCGTAGGTCCAGCTGGCAGCTTCTACGCCGGGGACCACGATGCCGAAGGTACCGTTGCGCTCAATGATCTCCCTTGTCCAGGCACTTTTATCCACCACGATGGCGAGTCGCGGCGGGGCAAATTCCACCGGCATCGACCACGCGGCGGCCATGACGTTACGGCGTTGAGAAGCGGCATCGTAACTGGTTATCAGAATGGTCGGGCCATGATTGAGCAGGCGACTGGCGTACTGGAGTTCCACGTGGCGAAAACGGCTCATAAGCGTTCCTTGGTAAATGGGTCTGATGCCAGACAACACGTTAATCCGCAATGAAAATGTAATCAATATGTCATGCGGGCTCCCTATAGTCGGCACCACTAAATCCCAAAGAGGATAACAATATGTTAGCTCTCCTGTCTTTATCACAGGTGAGTGCGGCCCGCCGGCTGTTGACGGCGGGCGGAGCAACGCTTTCCCGACGGGGAGGACGATAATGCGCGCGCTTACCGGCATCAAACTCGACGGCGTTTCGTTCGCCTTCGGCACTCATACTGTCCTGAATCAAATAGACCTGCATATCGATGCGGGTAGCATCGTGGCGCTGCTGGGGCCGTCTGGCTGCGGCAAAAGTACCCTGTTGCGCCTGTTGGCGGGGCTCAGCGTTCCGGCAGCAGGCGAGATACGCTTTGGCGATCGTCTGGTGGCGAAACCCGGCTGGGGTATGGCGCCGGAGCAGCGTGACATCGGCATGGTTTTTCAGGACTACGCCCTGTGGCCGCATATGACGGCGGCGCAGAATGTCGCCTTTCCACTGCGGATGCGCGGCGTAGCGCGCGCAGCGCGACAACAGCGGGTTAATGATGCGCTGGCGATGGTTGGCCTCAACGGCTTTGCCGATCGTAAACCCTCCGGTCTTTCCGGCGGTCAGCAGCAGCGCGTCGCGCTGGCTCGCGCCATCGTTGCCGAACCTCGCGTGCTGTTGTTTGACGAACCGCTCTCCAACCTCGATAGCGAACTGCGCGAATCGCTGTGTGTCGAGATGAGCCGTCTGCTGCGTCAGCTGGGGATCACCGCGGTATATGTCACTCACGACCGCCGCGAAGCCGAACTGCTGGCCGACCGAATTGTTCATTTATCTGCCGGCACTATTGCCGCCGTTCGCACCATCACTTCATCCTCCGGGGAACTCGCATGAAAACCGTTATGACCGTTAAGAAAGGAGCTGTGCTCGCGATGTTGTTGTCTGCCACCATGATGTCCAGCGCCCACGCGCTGACCGTATATACCGCCGGGCCGGGTTCGCTGGCGAAAAGTCTCGCCAGCGGCTATGAAAAGAAAACCGGGGTGAAGGTCAATATTTTCCAGGCCACGACCGGTAAGGTGATGGCGCGTCTCGACGCGGAGCAGGCCAATCCGCAGGCGGATGTGCTGATCTCCGCCTCCTGGGATACCGCGGAAGATTTGCATCAACGCGGCTGGCTGCTGCCGTATCAAAGCGCCAATGCCGATAAGGTCCCGGCGAACCTGAAATCTGCGGATTACGTTGCGCAGGGGATATCGGCACTGGGGATCGTCTGGAACAGCAAAAGCGGCACCCCGGAGCCGAAAGAGTGGCGCGACCTGACCGAAGCGGCGTTTAAAGATAAGGTCACGACGCCAGATCCGGCGCTCTCCGGCGCATCGCTGGATTTGCTGATCGGGTTGCAGAATGGCATGGGCGACAAGGCCTGGGCATTGTTCGACGAACTGAAAAAGAACGGCATGGTGGTCAGCGGGCCGAACGCTCAGGCGGTGACGCCGGTCATGCAGGGGGCGAAAGCGGCGGTGTTCGGCGCGGTGGACTATGTCTCTTACGGTAATATCGACCAGGGGGAATCCCTGAAAGTGATTTTCCCCGCCAGCGGCACGGTGATTGCCCCGCGGCCGATGATGATCCTTAAAACCACGGCGCATGCTGACGATGCCAAAGCCTTCGTTGACTATGTCCTGTCGCCGGAAGGCCAGGCGCTGGTCGCCGGCGCGTGGCTGATGCCCGCACGTAGCGATATCCCGGCTAAACGTCCGCTGCTTAATGAACTGAAAATTCTGCCGACCACCAGCGATGGCAGCAGCGAACGCAGTACGGTACTTTCCCGCTTCAATACCCTTTTCGCGCAGTAATTTGCCTTTCTCCCGGGGGGCGGTTGACGCCTGACCCGGGAGACGGGGCCGTATTCCCAGGACTCTACCGTGAAACAGAAACTGATTTCCGGCGTCACTCTGACGGTGCTGCTGGTGCTGGTGGCGTTACCGCTTTTATTCATCGTCTTACAGGCGATTTTCCCCCATTTCAGCGCCGGTTCCCTGAGCGGAGCGCTGACGGGCGTACCGATGCTGTTCGCCGATCCTCAGCTCCTGCCGATGCTCGGCGGCACCCTGTGGGTGGCCTGCGGCGTCGCGCTGATGAGCGTGGTTATCGGCCTGCCGCTGGGGGTGCTGCGCGGCCTGTTTAATGTTCCGCTGCCGCGCCTGTGGGATCTGCTGTTCCTGATCCCGTTCCTCACGCCGCCATATATCGCGGCGCTGTCGTGGATGCTGGTGCTGCAAAGCAACGGCTATCTGCAACAGCTCACCGGCTGGGATCTGAACGATCTGCTGTTCAGCCGCGGCGGGATCGTGCTGGTGATGACCTTTAATATCTTCCCGGTGGTCTATTTTGCCGTTTCCCGCAGCCTGCTGGCGAGCGGTCAGCGGCTGGCGATCGTCGCGCGCGTTCACGGCGCCAGCGCCTGGCGAGCCTTCTGGCATATTACGCTGCCGATGCTTTCCCCGGCGCTGGCGGCGGGGATGCTGCTGGCGTTTACCCTGGCAATTGAGGAGTTTGGCGTCCCGGCGGCGTTAGGATCGCGGGCCGGTCTGGTGATGCTCACCGTCGGTATTGAGAAAAAACTGGCTGACTGGCCCATCGATCTGCCGGGCGCGTCGCTACTGTCGCTGCTGCTGATTGGCGTCGCGCTGCTGGCCTGGTGGCTGCAAAAGCGGTTGGTGGGGGATACCGAGGTCACCAGCGTGACCGGCAAGCCGGGGGAAAACAGCGGGGCGGAACTGGGGTGGCTGGCGCTGCCCGCTGTTCTGCTGATGCTGGGTATCGCAGGCGTCGCCGTGGTGCTGCCGGGCGCGGCGATGGTCCTGACCGGCCTGATGGGGACCTTATCAGGCGGCATTCATGCCGATAATTTTACTTTCCGCCATTTTGCCGCGCTGTTTGCCAGGCAGGGGGATGCGCTGTCGGCGCTGGGAACCAGTCTGTCGCTGGCGCTGGCGTCGGCGCTGATCGTCGGCCTGGTGGGGCTGATTGTCGCATGGCTGGTGCTGGTGCAGAAAATCAAAGGCCGTGGCATCGTCGATGCGCTGTCGCTGATGCCGGCGGCGCTGCCGGGGGTGGTCGTGGGCGTCGGGCTGATTCTGCTGTGGAACCAGCCGTTCTGGCCGGTTTCGCCCTATAACAGCGGATGGATGCTGCTATTGTCATACTGTTGCCTGCTGCTGCCGTGGCCGGTGCGCTATGTTGGCAGCGCTCTGCGCCAGCTGGGAAATAATCTCGAACCGGCGGCACGGGTCCACGGCGCATCGCCGCTGCAGGCGCTGCGGCTGATTGTGCTGCCGCTGGTCTTTCCGGCGCTGCTGGCGGCGATGCTGATGGTGTTTGCCGTCGCTTCGCGTGAACTGGTGACATCGCTGCTGTTGGCTCCGGCGGGGACGCAAACCGTGTCCGTGTTTATCTGGCGTCAGTTTGAGCAAGGGTCGATCGGCCAGGGCATGGCCATGGCTTCGCTGACGCTGTTGACCGGCCTGGCGTTGATGCTCGGCGCGCTGGCCTTGATGCAACGCGGCGCGCGCGGTTAAGGGTGACCGCACAAAATATGCAGTCGGCCGGGGAAAATAGGCTATAAATGTCGAACACCGATTGCTGGAGGCATTGATGAGTCGATTTTTAAGCGCTTATTTTTCTCGTCTGGGCTGGACGGGAACCCCTGATGTATCGCTTAACACCTTGCGCGAACTGCATATTCACCACAATGGCGCGATCCCGTTTGAAAATCTGGATGTTCTGCTGCCCAGAGAGATCCATCTTGACGATCGGACGCTGGAAGAGAAGCTGATTAACGGCCGTCGCGGCGGTTACTGCTTCGAGCAAAATGGGCTGCTGGAGCGGGTACTTCGCGAGCTGGGTTTTAACGTCCGTAGTCTGCTGGGGCGCGTGGTGCTGGCCAATCCGTCGCAGATGCCGCCGCGAACCCATCGCCTGCTGCTGGTTGAGGTCGACGGTGAGCGCTGGATCGCCGATGTCGGCTTCGGCGGCCAGACCCTGACCGCGCCTGTCCGGCTGCTGGCGGATGCGGAACAGTCAACCCCGCACGGTGTCTACCGACTGATTTGCGAAGGGGATGAGTGGACGTTACAGTACAGCCATCACGGCCACTGGCAGTCGATGTACGTTTTCGACCTCGGGCGCCAGTATGCCGCTGACTATGTCATGGGGAATTTCTGGTCGGCGCACTGGCCGCAATCGCATTTCCGCCACCATCTGCTGATGTGTCGTCATTTGCCGGACGGCGGGAAAATGACGTTAACTAACTTCCACTTTACCCATTGGGATAATGCCCATGTGGTGGAGAAGATCGATTTACCGGATGTTCCTGCGCTGTATGAGGCGCTGCAAACCCGCTTCGGTCTTGGCGTCGATGATGCCAAATATGGCTTTACTGAAGGTGAGCTCGCAGCGGTCATGGCGGCGTTTGATACCCATCCTGAGGCGGGGAAGTAGGGGCGACGCTGTCCAGACAGAAGGGGCGGTCGGCCGTGCAGGCGGACCGCATCTATCGCATCGCCAGACCCGCAAGGTGAAAGGTCGCATCTGAAATCCTCCCCGGTTTTTTTTCAGGGCGTCGTCCTGGCGAAAACAGAGTATAGCGACCGCCTTTTCTCGGCCATAAACCGGGGAACTGCGGCATTTGTCCTGTCACTTTCGGCGATGTTAACCCGCAAGAGACGTGCTTCCAGCGTCACCCGTTGTTCACCAGCATCCCCCCGGGGCCGCGGTCTGCTAATGCCGGCCGCGAGCGGTATCTGGCACCTGCTCTTTACCCGAGAGTCATGCTTCGCGATGACCCAACGTGGTGGCGCTGCGTCTCCTGTAGCGTCAGCCGCCGGGAAGCATCCTCAGCAACCGGGTCGGCTTCCGGCTCCTGACTGGTCACAGCTTCTGTTATTGCAGCGTTGCTTAGCGCGGCGGAGGAATATCCGTCAGGCTGAACATTTTCCCGCTGCCGAATGACCAGTCTTCCGGCTCGGTAAAGCCGATCACCACCATCACCTCATGCGGGCTGATGCCCAGCGACTGCTCAAGTCGCGTCACTAAATCCTGATAAAAACGCTGCTTTTGCAGATGGCTGCGTGGCTTACCGGCGGTTATCTGAAACAGCAGGAAATCATCGCTGCGTCCGGCTTCAGCCCTACAGAGATAGTGCGGGTTAACTATCCGCTGCCCTGGGCTGTAGCAGTCAAAAAGCTGAAAGCAGTCGCCGGCCGGGACCGAAAAATGATCTTCAAGCGCCTGCTGCAAATCGATAGAGATTTGAGCGTGCCATTGCGCGAAACGCTGCGCAGAAATGGCGATGCGGGTTATGGGCATGCGCGTCTCCTCATTCGGTATCAAGCTGGCTAAACACAT
Source organism: Klebsiella sp. X13 (assembly GCF_003323835.1). Classification (NCBI taxonomy): domain Bacteria; kingdom Pseudomonadati; phylum Pseudomonadota; class Gammaproteobacteria; order Enterobacterales; family Enterobacteriaceae; genus Klebsiella; species Klebsiella sp. X13. The sequence continues at coordinate 2,827,574 of NZ_CP030874.1, read as the reverse complement.
TGAGTGCTGAAACCGCCGCTGGCCATCCGGCGTAAAACGACAGGTGGGTAAAAAGCTCGGTGATTTCGCTCTCCGTTACGCCGTTTTCCCGGGCGAATGTCAGGTGCCAGGCAAGCTGTTCAGGACGATACATTGCGACCAGCGCGCTGAGAGTGATGAGGCTTCTGTCACGCGGTGACAGCGCGGGGCGTTGCCAGATATCGCCAAACAGGATCTCTTCACTCAGTGATGCCAGCTTTGGCGCCAGCGCTGCCAGGGTTTCCCGGGTCAGATTAACTTTGTCCATTTGCAACCTCATAGGTGGGATGTCACGGAGACGATATCCGGTTATGATGGTTTCGATAATCATATAATTTGTGAGTAATAATCCTGAAAAACGGGATGATTAATGATGACCAGACGACCACTGACCTTTGATGCCGACGCGCTACGCGCTTTCGTGACCGGAATGGAACTCGGCAGTTTTGCCCTTGCCGCCGAACGCCTGGGGCGTTCAACGTCGGCGATCAGCGCTCAGCTTAAAAAGCTTGAGCAGCAGAGCGGCACGGCGCTGGTACAAAAGGCCGGGCGTCATCTGGCGTTGACGGCGGAAGGGGAAATTATGCTGAGCTACGCGCGGCGAATGCTTAGCCTGAATGACGAGGCCTGGGCCGCGCTGCAGGCCAGAGGGGTAAGCGGCGAGGTTCGTCTCGGACTGCAGGAGGACTTTGGCGAGGTGTTACTGCCGGCGGTCCTCGGGCAATTTTCCCGGGCTTGTCCCGAGGTGGAGATTGCGGTTACCGTCACGCGGAATGCGCCGCTGCGCGAGGCGATGATGCGCCAGGAGCTCGATCTGGCCCTGAGCTGGGAAGGGCGCGACGCACCGGTTTTTGATCATCTGCTGGGGAGACTGCCGCTGCAGTGGATCGCGGCGGCGGCGTTCGATGTTGCCCGTTATCTCGACAGCAACCAGCCGCTGCCGCTGCTGGCCTTTGAAGCGCCGTGCGTCATGCGCACCGCCGCCACCGCGGCGTTAGATAAAGCCGGAATCCCCTGGCGTATTGCCTTTACCAGTCGCAGTCTGAACGGAATCTGGGCTGCCGCATCTGCAGGACTGGGGGTGGCGCTACGCACAACGATAGGCATGCCTGCTACGCTGCAGATCGTTGATTGCGCAAAATTGCCCGCGGCGGGTGACATTGGGGTGGGATTATATGGCGATGAAAATCGACTTACCGGGCCGGCGAAACTGCTGCTGCACACTATTACCGCCTGTTTTGCGCTGCATATGCCGCCGACGGATAATTGCGCTTTGCGCTGAAATCCGCTTGTTCATCTGTTTGTTGCGCCTGGAGGCGTAAATTTGCTATCTGTTTGAAAATAGAAAAACGATGAAAGCAACAATCGCGCACAGGCACACAAATATGACGCTCGCGGTGTACTCCTTTACCTCCGTCAGATAATCGTCATTAAATCTGTTTAACGCTTTAACGGCATCGTTTTCGTTTTCAGCTTCTACCTCAACGTGATGTTTTCTGAATCCCTGTCGTTTCATCTCTTTAAGCAAAGAGGATGTCACTGCGTCTTTTGCTACGGCTCTCCCGCCGCGACTGCTGATAAAAATGACGTATTTACCCATGGTTCCCTCACCTACGTATCATCCGGTTGAGTCAGCGCGTTTCAAGAGAAGAGATTACGTGCGGGAACAGTATAAGTCATTGCGGGAAGCGACTACAGGTTTACCTTTTCCCCCTGTTTTAACAGCGTCAGCCTCCTGGCGCGGAGGCTGACGGGTTAGCTCATAAGGGTTGACAGAGAGGGAGTCAAACCTTCAGCGTCGGGATCTCACCAGCTGGTAGCGGCGGGTCAAATACTCTATTGGCGCGCTCCAGACGTGCACCAGGCGAGTGAACGGGAAGATCAGGAAGATGGTCATCCCCAGCACCAGGTGAACGCGGTAGATAAATGCCACGCCATCAAGATGCGCCGAGGCGCCGCCGTGGAAGGTCACCACCGCCTGCGCCCAGTCCACCAGCTTCAGCATTTCACTGCCGTCAGGATGTTGAGCGGAGAAGGGGATGGTCGTCAGACCCAGCGCACACTGAATCAGCAGAATGCTCAGAATCACAATATCCGCCGTCGATGAGGTGGCGCGAATGCGCGGGTTGGTCAGACGACGAATCAGCAGCCCGGCGCCGCCCACCAGCGTCAGTACGCCGCAGATCCCGCCGAGAATCATCGCCATCAGCTGCTTTTGCGACATTGGCAGGAACCAGGAGTAAACCCAGTGCGGGGTCAGCATCCCGAAGAGGTGGCCGAAGAAGATGCCCAGGATGCCGATATGGAACAGATTCGACCACAGCACCATGCCGCGTTTGTCGAGCATCTGGCTGGAAGAGGCGCGCCACGTATACTGCCCGTAGTCGTAGCGTAGCCAGCTGCCGATGAGAAACACCGTCCCGCACAGATAGGGGTAGATATCGTAAAAAAAGACGTTCAGGTACTGTATCATTTCGGGCCTCCGGCACCGACGTCGACGTACTGTGGCGCGACGTCCTGGCTAAAGCGTCGTTGATAATGTTGCATCGGGGAGCTGTCGCAGGCGGTGGCGTTATCTTCGATAAACTTCACCTGCTCCTCCTCCCACACCGCATCCAGCGCCTGGCGGGTATCATCGCGCTTTTCACCCGCCACCTGCCTGGTGACACTGTCACTGCTGAGCGCGCTGCCAGCCAGCGCCAGCAGGACGTCAAACAGCTGATAATATTGACACTGGCGCTGTTTGACACGCCCGCCAAGCAGCGCCAGAATCGGGGCCACGTTTTGCAAGCCTTCTCTGGCGTCGTCTGGCGGCAGGCTACTGAGGTACTCCAGATAGAGCGGTAAATGGTCAGGCAGCTCCCGGCAGTCGATGTGCAGCCCGGCCTGCTCATACTGATTCATCAGCTCGACCATCGCCTGGCCGCGGTCGCGGGACTCCGCGTGCACGTGCTCAAACAGCAGCAGCGAGGTGGCCCGTCCGCGGTCAAACACTTCACACCATTCGGCCTGGCGGTCGAGCAGCGGGGCGGCCAGCAGCGATTCAACAAACGGCAGTAGCGCCGGCGCATCGGCACGGACCAATTCCAGCGCCTCTTCACGGTTGTCCCACAGCAGGCTATCCGGATACTCCAGCAGCAGACCGATAATTTTGAGGATCCGCATTACTCTTTCTCCCCGATGTTGATCGCATCGATGCGCTGGCTGTTGAACAGGTTGAATTTGGTATCCGACCCGTGGCAACCGTCGCCGAAGGTAAATCCGCAGCCGTTGCGTTCCGGGAAGGCATCTTCCGCCATTTCCCGGTGGCTGGTGGGGATCACGAAGCGATCTTCGTAGTTAGCGATGGCCAGGTAGCGGTACATCTCCTCGACCTGTTCCACGCTTAAGCCCACCTCTTCGATAGCCCGGGTGTCGGTCACTCCTTCGACGGTCTGTGAGCGTTTGTAGTGGCGCATCGCCATCATGCGTTTCAGGGCGCGCAGCACCGGGCCGGTATCGCCGGCGCTCAGCAGATTGGCGAGATACTGCACCGGAATGCGCAGGCTTTCGACGGCAGGCAGAATGCTGCCATTATTTGGCAGGCCGCCGGCGTCGGCGACCGACTGAATCGGTGACAGCGGCGGGACGTACCAGACCATCGGCAGGGTGCGATACTCCGGGTGCAGCGGTAGCGCCAGCTTCCAGTCCATCGCCAGTTTATACACCGGCGATTTCTGCGCCGCGTCGATGACGTTATGCGGGATCCCTTGTTTCAGCGCCTCTTCAATCACCGCCGGGTCGTGCGGGTCGAGGAATACCTCGCACTGGCGTTCATAGAGGTCGGTTTCATGTTCGGTGCTGGCCGCTTCCTCAATCCGGTCGGCGTCATACAGCAGCACGCCGAGGTAGCGAATGCGCCCGACGCAGGTTTCCGAACAGACCGTCGGCTGGCCGGATTCAATCCGCGGATAGCAGAAGATGCACTTCTCCGATTTGCCGCTCTTCCAGTTAAAGTAGATTTTTTTGTACGGGCAGCCGCTGATGCACATGCGCCAGCCACGGCATTTATCCTGATCGATCAGTACGATGCCATCCTCTTCGCGCTTATAGATAGCCCCGCTCGGGCAGGTCGCGACGCAGCTCGGGTTAAGGCAGTGTTCGCACAGGCGCGGCAGATACATCATGAAGGTGTTTTCAAACTGGCCGTACATCTCTTTCTGCATGGCTTCGAAGTTACGGTCACGGGCGCGCTTTTCAAACTCGCCGCCAAGCAGCTCTTCCCAGTTGGGGCCCCAGCTGATTTTATCCATTCGCTTACCGCTAATCAGCGAACGGGGGCGGGCGGTAGGCAGATGCTGGCTCTCCGGCGCGGTATGCAGATGCTGGTAATCGTAGGTGAAGGGTTCGTAATAGTCGTCGATGCCCGGCAGCTGCGGGTTGGCGAAGATTTTTGCCAACACGCCAACGCGGTTGCCGAGGCGCGGCGTCAGCTTACCGGTGATCCCGCGGATCCAGCCGCCTTGCCACTCTTCCTGGTCTTCCCAGTTTTTCGGGTAGCCGATACCGGGTTTGGTTTCGACGTTGTTAAACCAGGCGTATTCCATCCCTTCGCGCCCGGTCCAGACGTTCTTGCAGGTGACCGAGCAGGTGTGGCAGCCGATGCATTTGTCGAGATTGAGCACCATTCCAACTTGTGAGCGGATTTTCATTTTTTCGCCTCCTGTACCTGATCGCGACCTTCGTCATCCAGCCAGTTAATGTTTTTCATTTTACGAATCATGATGAACTCATCGCGGTTGGAGCCGACGGTACCGTAATAGTTAAAGCCGTAGGCCAGCTGCGCATAGCCGCCAATCATGTGGGTGGGTTTCGGGCAAATGCGGGTCACCGAGTTATGAATGCCGCCGCGACGGCCGGTGACTTCAGATCCGGGAATGTTCATGATGCGCTCCTGCGCGTGGTACATCATGGTCATGCCGGGCGGTACGCGCTGGCTGACCACCGCCCGGGCGGTGAGCGCACCGTTGGCGTTGAAGGCCTCAATCCAGTCGTTGTCCTCAATGCCAAGCTCTCTGGCGTCGGTTTCACTGATCCAGACGATCGGCCCGCCGCGCGACAGGGTCAGCATCAGCAGGTTTTCGCTGTAGGTGGAGTGAATCCCCCATTTCTGGTGCGGGGTGAGGAAATTGAGCGCCTTTTCCGGGAAGCCGTTCGGCGGAATCTGATGCATATGGCTGACGCTCCGGGTATCAATCGGCGGCCGGTAGACCACCAGACTTTCACCGAAGGCGCGCATCCACGGATGATCCTGATACAGCTGCTGGCGGCCGGAGAGCGTGCGCCAGGGGATCAGTTCATGGACATTGGTGTAGCCGGCGTTGTAGGAGACGTGCTCGCTTTCCAGCCCGGACCAGGTCGGACTGGAGATGATTTTGCGCGGCTGGGCCTGAATATCGCGAAAGCGAATCTTCTCATCTTCTTTGTTGATAGCCAGATGGGTGTGATCGCGTCCGGTAAACTCTCCCAGCGCCTGCCAGGCTTTGACCGCCACCTGGCCGTTGGTTTCTGGCGCCAGGCTGAGGATCACTTCCGTGGCGTCGATGGCGCTGTCGATGCGCGGGCGGCCTTTTGCCGGGCCGTCGAGCTTGACGTAATTGAGTTTGCCGAGGAAATCGACCTCATCCTGGGTTTTCCAGCTGATGCCTTTACTGCCGTTGCCCAGCTTATCCAGCAGCGGGCCCAGGGAGGTGAAGCGCTCGTAGGTGGCAGGGTAATCGCGCTCGACTACCGCAATGGTCGGGGCCGTTTTCCCCGGAATCAGATCGCACTCGCCCTTATGCCAGTCAACCACATCGAAAGGCTGGGACAGTTCGCCCGCAGAGTCATGCTGCAGAGGCAGAAGCACCACATCGGTCTCCGCGTCGAGATGGCCGACGCAGACCGTCGAAAAGACGTTGGCGATCTCTTTATAGATTTCCCAGTCGCTTTTGGCTTCCCAGGCCGGGTCGACGGCGGCGGAAAGCGGGTGGATAAACGGATGCATATCCGAGGTGTTCATATCGTCTTTTTCATACCAGGTGGCGGTCGGCAGAACGATATCTGAGAACAGGCAGGTGCTCGACATGCGGAAATCGAGGGTCACCAGCAGATCGAGCTTGCCTTCAATCGCCGGGGTCTGCCACTCGACCTCTTCCGGTTTAACCTCGTCCGTCGCCCCCAGTTCATCGCCCTGGATGCCGCTGTCGGTGCCCAGCAGATATTTGAGCATGTACTCATGCCCCTTGCCGGAGGAACCCAGCAGGTTGGAGCGCCAGATAAACATATTCCGCGGATGGTTTTTACCGTTGTCCGGCTGCTCGCAGGCAAAGCGGATGGCGCCGGATTTTAACGCCTGCACGGTGTAGTCGGCGGGTGAGAGGCCGGCGGCATCGGCCTGCTGCTTAATGGTCAGCGGATTGACGCTGAGCTGCGGGGCGGAAGGCAGCCAGCCCATGCGCTCGGCGCGCACGTTAAAATCAATCAGGTGTCCGGTATATCGACTGGCGTCCGCCAGCGGTGAAAGCAGCTCCTGGGCGGTCAGCTTTTCATAGCGCCACTGGCTGGAGTGGTTGTAGAAATAAGAGGTGCTGTTCATCTGGCGCGGCGGGCGGTTCCAGTCGGTGGCAAACGCCAGCGGCAGCCAGCCGGTCTGCGGACGCAGTTTTTCCTGGCCGACATAGTGCGACCAGCCGCCGCCGCTCTGTCCGACGCAGCCGCAGAACACCAGCATATTGATCATCCCCCGGTAGTTCATATCCATGTGGTACCAGTGGTTGACGCCGGCACCGAGGATAATCATCGAGCGACCGTGGGTTTTATGCGCGGTATCGGCGAACTCCCAGGCGATTTGCTCTATGTGGTGGCGGGGAACGCCGGTAATCTGCTCCGCCCAGGCCGGAGTGTAGGCTTTCACCTCGCTGAAATCGCCGGCCGCGTTCTCATCGTCGAGCCCCCGGTCGAGGCCGTAGTTAGCCAGGACCAGGTCATAGACGCTCACCACCAGTTTGCTCTCGCCGCTGGCCAGGGTCAGACGTTTGGCCGGAAGCCGATGAATCAGCACAGGCTGCTGCTCAACGCTGCGAAAATGCGGGTTCTCGTTGCCACCAAAGTAGGGGAAGCCCACGGCGGCGACGGTATCTTTGATATTCAGCAGGGACAGCGCCAGTTCGGTCTCCTTCCCGGCGGCCCGCGGTTCGAGGTTCCATTTCCCTTTTTCGCCCCAGCGAAAACCGATAGAGCCATTGGGGGCGACCAGTTCACCGGCGGAACTGAAGGCCACGGTTTTCCACTCCGGATTGTTGCTCTCACCCAGCCCGTCCAGCAGGTCAGAAGCGCGCACCATTCGCCCGGGGACGGTGGTACCATCGTCGCGATCGTCGAGCAGCACCAGCATCGGCATGTCGGTGTAGTGGCGGCAGTAGTTAAGGAAGTAATCGCTCGGATTGTCGAGATGGAAGCGTTTTAAGATGACATGGCCCATCGCCATGGCCAGCGCGCTGTCGGTACCCTGTTTCGGCGCCAGCCACTGATCGCACAGTTTCGCCACTTCCGAATAGTCCGGCGTAATAGCAATAGTTTTGGTGCCTTTGTAGCGCACCTCGGTAAAAAAGTGGGCGTCAGGCGTTCGGGTCTGCGGCACGTTAGAGCCCCAGGCGATGATGTAGCTGGAGTTATACCAGTCGGCAGATTCCGGTACGTCGGTCTGTTCGCCCCAGGTCATCGGCGAGGCGGGGGGCAGGTCGCAATACCAGTCGTAGAAGCTCAGGCAGGTACCGCCAATTAGCGACAGGTAGCGGGTACCAGCGGCATAAGAGACCATCGACATCGCCGGGATCGGCGAGAAGCCGACAATGCGGTCCGGGCCATAGTGCTTGATGGTCCAGACGTTGGCGGCGGCAATCAGCTGGTTCAGCTCTTTCCAGGTCGAGCGAATAAACCCGCCTTTGCCGCGCATCTGCTTGTAGCTGAGACACTGCTGCGGATCTTCCATAATGCTGTTCCAGGCATCGACCGGGTCGGGATGGCGGGCCAGCGCCGTGCGCCACAGCTCAATCAGCCGTTTACGTGCCAGCGGGTATTTGAGTCGGTTGGCGCTGTAGAGATACCAGGAGTAGCTGGCGCCGCGCGGGCAGCCGCGCGGTTCGTGGTTGGGCAGATCCGGGCGGGTACGCGGATAGTCGGTCTGCTGGGTTTCCCAGGTGACCAGCCCGTTTTTGACGTAAATTTTCCAGCTGCATGAGCCCGTACAGTTTACTCCGTGCGTGGAACGGACGATCTTGTCGAACTGCCAGCGCTGACGGTAACTATCTTCCCAGTCACGGTTGGTATCCAGGACCTGACCGTGGCCGTTGGCAAAGGTCTCGCGTTTCTGCTTAAAGTAGCGAAAGCGATCCAGTAGTTTACTCATGACGTTTCTCCTGCTCCGATAATGTCCGGCATCAAGCCCTTGCCGGATGCGACGCGTTAGCGCCTTATCCGGCCAGCAAGACCGCACGATCCCGTAGGCCGGATAAAGGCGTCAGCCGCCATCCGGCAACGATGCCGTTATTTTTTTGCCAGTTTACGACGACCGTAGACCAGCCAGGTCACCAGTACGCAAACGACATAAAAGACAAAGAAAACCTTCATGGCGCCAACCGGGGAACCGGTCATGGCTAACGAGGTGCCAAAGGCTTTCGGGATGAAGAAGCCCCCGACCGCGCCAATAGCGGAGATAAACCCGAGCGCGGCGGCGGTATCGGTGACCGCTTCGTGCTGGGCCTGCTCATCGCTGCCGCCGCGTTTCTTGACGCTATCGATGGTTATCTGGCGAAAGATCACGGCGATCATCTGGAACGTAGAGCCGCTGCCGAGACCCGCGGTGAGAAACAGCCCCATAAACACCACGTAAAACGCCAGAAAACTCCCGGAACCGGAGCCGGGTAGGGTGAGGAACAGCAGGCCGGTAAACAGCGCCATCAGAATGAAGTTCACCAGGGTGACGTTGACGCCGCCCAGACGGTCGGAAATGATGCCGCCGAAGGAGCGCGCCAGGGCGCCGATAAACGGGCCAAAGAAGGCCAGTTTCAGGATATTCACATCCGGAAACTGCGTTTTGGCCAGCATCGCGAAGCCGGCGGAAAACCCGATGAACGAGCCGAAGGTGGCGAGATAAAGCAGGCTCAGCAACCACATATGCGGGCGTTTCAACACCGGGAGCTGATCGCGAATGGAGGTTTTGGCACCGGCGATATCGTTCATCCCGAACCACGCCGCCACGGTAGCGGCGAGCAGCAGCGGCACCCAGATGAGCGGCGAGTTGCCGAGCCACAGGGTTGCGCCGTCCGGTTGATCGACGCCGCGAACGCCGACAAAAGTGAAGATCGGCACGAAGATCACTACCGGCGAGAGCAGCTGCATCACGCTGACGCCGAGGTTACCCAGGCCGCCGTTCACGCCGAGGGCGCTGCCTTGCTTCGCTTTCGGGTAGAAAAAACTGATGTTGCCCATGCTGGAGGCAAAGTTAGCTCCGGCAAAACCGCAGAGCAGAGCGATGAGAATAAATATCCAGAATGGGGTTGCCGGGTTTTGCACCGCGATCCCAAGCCACAGGCAGGGCACCACTAAAATAACGGTGCTGATCACCGTCCAGTAGCGTCCGCCAAATATAGGAACCATAAAAGAATAGGGCACGCGTAATATTGCCCCGGACAGCGAAGGAAGCGCGGTTAATAAAAAAAGCTGATCGGTAGTGAAATTAAAGCCGACTTTATTAAGATTCACCGCAACCGCGCTGAATAACATCCAGACGCAGAAGGCAAGAAGTAAACAACTTACTGAAATAAAAAGATTTCTTCGCGCAATGGCTTTGCCTTTATTTTCCCAGAATGCTGGATTTTCCGGGCGCCACCCTTTTAAAAGGTAATGATTATCTTTCTCACTTTCTCTTGACATATTGCCCTCGAATGCACAGTAACCAAAGAAAATTTAAAGATGACAACACCGCAAATTAAGCAGAAGAGGCGATTAAGGCTGGTCGAATGAATTATTGTAGTGTTTGAAGAATAGATAAAAAAAAACGCTTCAGGAAAGCGCGTGCGCAATAGGGGTTTATTATTTGTTACTAAATGTAAATGAAATGTGACTTAAACTGCGCTCCTGTCAGCAGCGGCGACAGGTCTGCCGGGCCGACAGACCGTGCCTTCCCGGCGCATTCAGAAGCTCAGTTGGCTAAATGGTTGGCGGGCGCAGTAGTTCTAACGTTATATAATAGTTTATATAACGTGTAAATGCGCTGTCGTCGATCGCTTCCATTCCCAGCGCATAAATCCCATCCAGACCGCAGACCAGGGCAATTAAACGCCAGGCGATATTCTCCGCGCTGTCATCGGGATGAAATTCACCGCTTTCGCTGCCGAGACGAATAATATTGACCGTCTCTTCGTGCCACATCGACATGGTGAGCAGGTAGGCCTCTTTGATGTCGCTATCGCTCCCGGAGAGCAGTTGGCCTTCGCGCCACAAACGGATATAGGGATCCAGGCGGCCATCTTCGCTGCCGAGCATTGAAAACAGGCGCTCGCGCGAGCTGGCGTCTTCCGCTACCAGCTGGATATCCAGCATCTCACGAATTAAACGAACGAAGGCCTGCGCCTTAAGCTCGCCGATGGAGGTGAAATGGTGATGCAACTGCCCGGTGGAGACTCCGGCTTCGGCGGCGATTTGCCGGACGGTCATGGCGCCTAAGCCCCCCTGCAGCGCGACACGCATCGCCGCCAGCATGATCACCTCCCGACGCGCTTCCCGATTTAAGTAGTGCATATTTCCCCGCTGAGCCGTGGTTTTCTTCGATAGTAACAAAAAGTTGGACAGTTGTTCAACAATCCGGCAGGATCGCAATCCTGGACGCGTGTCCAATTTGCAAAATTGAGGAAAAAGTATGTCTCGGCAATGGTTAACGCTGGTGGCGATTTTGTTGGTGTATTTACCGGTGGCGATTGATGCCACGGTACTGCATGTCGCCGCGCCAACGCTTAGTATGTCGTTGGGGACCAGCAGCAATGAGCTGCTGTGGATCATTGATATTTATTCATTAGTCATGGCCGGTATGGTGCTGCCGATGGGGGCGCTCGGCGATAAAATTGGCTTTAAACGGCTGTTGCTGCTCGGCAGCGCTATTTTCGGCGTTTCGTCGCTGGCGGCGGCATTTTCACCCACTGCGCTGGCGCTGATCGCCTCCCGCGCGCTGCTGGCCATTGGTGCGGCGATGATCGTCCCGGCGACGCTCGCCGGTATCCGTAACACTTTTTCGCAGGCGCGCCACCGCAACATGGCGCTCGGCCTGTGGGCGGCGATTGGCTCTGGCGGCGCCGCCTTCGGCCCGCTGGTGGGCGGGATCCTGCTGGAACATTTTTACTGGGGATCGGTATTCCTGATCAACGTGCCCATCGTGCTGGCGGTTATCGCCTTCAGTGCGCGGATGGTGCCGCGCCAGCCGGCACGGCGCGAACAGCCGCTTAATCTGACCCAGGCATTGATGCTGATTGTGGCGATCCTGATGCTGGTGTTCAGCGCAAAATCGGCGCTGAAAGGGCAGATGGCATTATGGCTGACCGGATCGATCGCGCTGGTGGGCCTGGCGCTGTTGGTGCGCTTTGTTCGCCAGCAGCTTTCCGCCGCGACGCCGATGGTCGATATGCGCCTGTTTACGCATCGCATTATCTTAAGCGGCGTGATGATGGCGATGACCGCCCTGATTACCCTGGTTGGCTTCGAGCTACTGATGGCGCAGGAGCTACAGTTCGTCCACGGCAAAACACCGTTTGAAGCCGGGCTGTTTATGCTGCCGCTGATGCTGGCGAGCGGGTTTAGCGGACCTGTTGCCGGGGTGATGGTTTCTCGCCTGGGCCTGCGGCTGGTGGCAACCGGCGGTATGCTGCTGAGCGCGCTCAGTTTCCTCGGTCTGTCGATGACCGATTTCAGCTCCCAGCAGTGGCTGGCATGGGGATTGATGATTCTCTTAGGCTTCAGCGTCGCCAGCGCATTGTTGGCTTCCGGCTCCGCCATTATGGCGGCGGCGCCGAAAGAGAAAGCGGCGGCGGCCGGCGCCATTGAAACGATGGCCTACGAGCTGGGGGCCGGTCTGGGGATCGCGCTGTTTGGCCTGATTCTGACCCGCAGCTACAGTTCATCGATTGTGCTGCCCGCCGGGGTGGACGGTCAGGCCGCAGCGCAGGCCTCGTCGTCCATCAGCGAAGCGATCGCCCTGGCGCAATCGCTGCCCGCAGTTCCGGCGCATTCGCTGATTGCAGCGGCGAAAACCGCGTTTATCAGCGCCCACAGCATCGTGCTGGCCACCGCCGGGGTGCTGCTGCTGCTGCTGGCCGCCGGGATCTGGCGCAGTCTGGCGCAGGCGCCGAAAATGAACTAGCCCTACAGCTGGAGAGAAAGCTCCATGGCCGCCCGCCGCAGCGGGGCCAGCGCTTTCTCTCTCAGCGCGGCGGCGCTCATGGCACTGGCGGGCACGCCGACGTTGAGCGCCGCCACCACCTGGCCGCTGCGTGACAGCAGCGGTACCGCCAGCGAACATAATCCCACCTCAATTTGCCGATCGGCGATCGCATATCCCTGCATACGTACTCTGGTTATTTCCTCCCGCAATCCCGCTAAATCACACAGCGTATGCGGGGTGTAGCGAATTAAATTCGCGCGTGACAATGTCACGTCCAGCTGCTCTTCCGCCAGGGCGCTAAGCAGTACGCGGCCCATAGAGGTCGCCCATGCGGGGAGACGGCTGCCGCGACCGATATCAACGCTCAGCAGATTATTGACTGCGGCCCTGGCAATATAGAGCACGTTATCGCCATCGAGGGTGGCGGCGGAGCAAGATTCGCCGAGGCTCTTACCGAGGTTATCCAGCGCGGTCTGGGCCACTTTCGCCAGCGGCGTTCCGGCCAGATAGGCGTGGCCGACGGCCAACACCCGCGGCAACAGTTCATAGCTGCGTCCGTCAGGACTGTGCACCATGCCGAGTGCGGCCAGGGTATACAGGCAGCGGCGGACGGCGGCGCGGGAAATCTGCGTTTTCTGGCTGAGCTGCGAGATAGTCAGCCGCTGGCGCTGGGGAGTAAAGGCGCTGAGAACTTCCAACCCGCGCGCCAGCGACAGCATGAAATTCGGGTCGTGTTCGGCCTGCCTGGCGCTGAGGGGGGTTGGCGGTGTCGCGCTCATTGAATTCCTCTCCATTCGAAAACAAAAGCTCACGGGCACCACTATACCGTGGGGAAAAAGGGCGGCGACGGAATGTGCCTGTTTTACCACCCGGATCACATTATTAACCTCATTTTAACAAGTGCGTCGATAATCGCACAACATTTCGATTATCGCCGTTGACCATTTCACCGGCTCCCCCCTATTGTCAAAGTCACCGTCACCCTTCGTTATGGTTGGCGTCACAAAAAGTTATGAATTTAACGATCAGGAAGAAAACATGACCGCGACCGTAGAACGCATTGAAAGCTGGCTGGTTGATGTCCCGACCATTCGCCCGCACAAACTCTCAATGACAACCATGGGCTGCCAGACGCTGGTGATTGTCCGCATTACGCGCTCTGACGGTATTTGCGGTATCGGCGAGGCGACCACCATCGGCGGGCTGAGCTATGGCGTCGAGAGTCCGGAAGCCATCTCCAGCGCCATTAACCATTATCTGACGCCGCTGCTCAAAGGGCAGCCCGCCGATAACCTGAATGCGCTGACGCAGCGTATCAACAGCGCCATCAAAGGTAACACCTTCGCCAAATCCGCCATTGAAACCGCGCTGTTGGATGCGCAGGGCAAGGCGCTGGGGCTGCCGGTTTCAGCGCTGCTTGGCGGCGCGCTGCAGACCTCGCTGCCGGTGCTGTGGACCCTGGCGAGCGGGGATACCAACAAGGATATCGCCGAAGGGGAAACGCTGCTGGCCGAAGGTCGCCATCAGGCATTTAAGTTGAAAATTGGCGCCCGCGAACTGGCGACCGATTTACGTCATACCCGGGCGATTGTCGAAGCCCTCGGCGATCGGGCGAGCATTCGTGTCGATGTCAACCAGGCCTGGGACGCCACTGTGGCGGCAAAAGGCTGTCGTGAACTGGCGGCGATGGGCATCGACTTAATTGAACAACCGGTCAGCGCGCAGGACAACGCGGCGCTGGTTCGCCTCAGCCATCACATTGAAACCGCGATTCTGGCGGATGAAGCGGTGGCGACGCACTACGATGGCTATCGCCTGGCGCAGCAAGGCTTCAGCGGCGCCTTTGCCTTGAAAATTGCCAAAGCGGGCGGCCCGGCCAGCGTTTTAGCCCTGGCGCACGTCGCGCAGGCGGCGGGTATCGGATTGTATGGCGGCACCATGCTGGAAGGAACCGTGGGCACCGTCGCATCGTTGCACGCCTGGTCGACGCTGCCGCTGCAATGGGGCACTGAAATGTTTGGTCCGCTGTTGCTCAAAGATGACATCGTCAGCGTGCCGCTAACGTTCACCGACGGCAGCGTCGCCCTGCCTCAGACACCGGGTTTAGGTGTCGAACTCGATGAAGACAAATTGCAGTTCTATGCCCGCAAAGCGTAGGACATGACAGGAGAAAAATATGCTGTTTAAAGTGGATATGACCGTCAAGATCCCGCTGGGATATCCCGCCGCCGAGCTTGAGGAGATTAAACAACGAGAAAAAGCCTATTCGCAGCAATTACAGCGTGAAGGCACCTGGCGACATATCTGGCGCGTCGCCGGACTGTACGCCAATGTCAGTATTTTTGATGTGCGTGATGCCGACCAGTTACACCAGATATTAATGGCTCTGCCGTTATACCCGTTTATGGAAATACGCGTCGAGGCACTGTGTCGTCATCCCTCCTCGATTCGTGAAGACGATAGCTAAAAATAATAAAAAACCTCGCGCCGGATATTCCGGTGTAAACCCTACAAGCCAACTGCAAGCAATAAGTGAGAATCACAATGAAAAATTCTTTCGTACAACAAGAAGCCGTGCAGAAATTATTACGTGAAAGTGCCGGGTTAAATGTTCCCGGCGGTAATGAACGCTTTAAAGCCATTGTGCATCGTTTACTGGAAGATATGTGCACCCTGATCGACGATTATAATATTACCCAGGAAGAGTTCTGGCATGCGGTGAACTATTTGCATGAACTGGGCGGGCGTCAGGAAGCGGCGCTGCTGGCGGCAGGTCTCGGGCTGGAACACTTCCTCGACCTGCGTCAGGATGCGATTGACGCCGCAGCGCATCGGGAAACCGGTACGCCGCGCACCATTGAGGGGCCGCTGTACGTGGCCAATGCGCCGCTCGCAGAAGGGCACGCGCGGATGGATGACGGCCGCGATGCGGGTGAAGTCATGTGGCTGCACGGTCAGGTGTGCGACACCCAGGGACGTCCGGTTGCCAACGCCATTGTCGATATCTGGCACGCCAACACCCTGGGGAACTATTCGTTCTTCGACCAGAGCCAGAGTGAATACAACCTGCGTCGCCGCATCCGCACCGGCGCAGATGGCCGCTACAGCGTGCGTAGCATCATGCCTTCTGGCTACGGCTGTCCGCCGGATGGCCCGACCCAAAAGCTGCTTAACCAGTTGGGTCGTCACGGCAACCGTCCGGCACATATTCACTTCTTTGTTTCCGCGCCGGGCCACAAGCATTTAACCAGCCAGATTAACCTTAACGGTGATAAGTATCTGTGGGATGACTTTGCCTTCGCCACCCGCGATGGCCTGATTGCCGACCCGGTTAAAATCACCGATCGTGAGCTGATTCAGCAGCGTGAGCTTGACGGCGAACACACCGAAATTCGCTTCGACTTTACTTTGTGCCCGGCCCTCAACGCCGACGAAGAACAGCGTATTTCCCGCCTGCGCGCACAAGAGTAATGACCGGCGCACCTCCCGGGCCGGTGCGCCCGGGGCGGTGAGTCATGCTGTTGCCCGGCCTGCCACGCGCGGCCGGGGATATTCCCGAATTGATTATTCTCTCTGACTTTATTAATTCCTGAATTCTGCAGGAGGGCTAAGCTCATGCAAAAAACACTCTCGCTATTAAAAGATAAAATCAGCAATGCATTAATTGTTGACCGGCAAAAACATATTTATCGCTGCCATCGTTCGATTTTTACCGATCCGCAGCTATTTGAATTTGAGATCAAACATATATTTGAAGGGAACTGGGTGTTCCTCGCCCATGAAAGTCAAATTCCTGAGCCTGGTGATTATTTTACTCTGACTCTCGGACGACAGCCGGTTATTATCACCCGCGATAAACAGCATGCCTTGCACGCGTTAATTAATAGCTGCGCCCATCGCGGCGCCATGCTCTGCCGTCGTAAAACCGGCAATAAAAACTCGTTTACCTGTCCGTTCCACGGCTGGACCTTTGGCAACAACGGTAAATTGCTGAAAGCCAAAGATGAAAGCACCGGCGGTTATCCGGAGACCTTTAAACATGAAGGGTCGCATGACCTGAAAAAACTGCCGCGCTTTGCCTCATATCGCGGCTTCTTATTCGGCAGCCTCAGCGAGGACGTGCAGCCGCTGGAAACTTATCTTGGCGAAACCTGCAAAATTATCGATCTGATGGTCGATCAGGCGCCGGAAGGGCTGGAAGTGCTGAAAGGCTCCTCCAGCTATGTCTACGAGGGCAACTGGAAGCTGGGGGCGGAAAACGGCGCCGACGGCTACCACGTTAGCGTGGTGCACTGGAACTACGCCTCCACAATGTCGCGCCGCAACTACGAAGCCGAAGGGACGCATTCCGTCGATGCCAACGGCTGGTCGAAAAGTCTCGGCGGAGGTTACGGTTTCGAAAACGGCCATATGCTGCTGTGGACCCGGGCGCTCAACCCGGAAGTGCGCCCGGTTTTCGCCCATCAGGCCCGCTTACAGGCCGAGTTTGGCGAGCTGCGCGCCGACCAGATGGTCAATGAAACGCGCAATCTTTGTCTCTATCCCAACGTCTATTTGATGGACCAGTTTTCCACACAGATCCGCGTTATTCGCCCGCTCGCAGTAGACAAAACCGAAGTCACTATCTGGTGCTTCGCGCCGAAAGGCGAGCCGGACCAGGCCCGCGCGCTGCGCATCCGCCAGTACGAGGATTTCTTTAACGTCAGCGGCATGGGAACGCCGGACGATCTGGAAGAGTTCAGCGCCTGCCAGCGCGGCTATCTCGGCGAGAACCTGGCGTGGAGCGATCTCAGTCGCGGCGCGCTGCACTGGGTCGATGGCCCGGATGAACACGCCCGGCATGCCGGATTCACTCCGCTGCTTAGCGGGGTGAAATCGGAGGATGAGGCGCTGTACATCGCCCATCACCATCACTGGCAAAACGTGATGATGGCGGCGCTGGAAAAAGAGCAGCAGCGCTATGAACAGTCCATAACCCAACGCGTGGAGGTGGTGTGATGCTGACGCTTGAACAGGTTCGCCAGTTTCTCTATTACGAAGCCCGCCTGCTGGACGACCGTCAGTGGGATCAGTGGTTGACGTGCTACAGCCCGAAAGTGGTGTTCTGGATGCCGGCATGGGGCGATGACGACAAGCTGACCCGCGACCCGCAGCGCGAAATATCGCTGATCTATTACCCGAACCGCGAGGGACTTGAGGACCGCGTCTACCGCATCAAAACGGAACGTTCTGGCGCCAGTACGCCGGAGCCGCGTACCACCCACCTGATCAGCAACGTTGAGCTGCTCGGCGAAAATGAGCAGGGGGTGGAGGTGCGCTACAACTGGGTGACTTACAACCACCGGTACCAGCACACCGATGCGTGGTTTGGCTCGACCTGCGTCACCTTGACGACCTGCGACGGCAAACCGCAGATCCTGAGTAAGACGGTGCGGCTGAACAACGATTATATCCGTCAGGTGATTGACGTTTACCATATTTAAGAGGTGGATATGTTTACTATCGCACTCAATTTTGAGGATGGTATTACCCGCTTTATCCAGTGCAATGCGGGAGAAAAAGTGCTGGACGCCGCCTACCGCCAGAAGGTCAACCTGCCGATGGATTGCTCGGACGGCGTCTGCGGGACCTGCAAATGCCATTGCGCCAGCGGCGACTATGGCATGGGGGAAGAGTATCTCGAGGAGGCATTGAGCGAAGAAGAGGCCGATGCTCGTCAGGTGCTGACCTGTCAGATGATCCCGACCAGCGATTGCGTGATTGACGTTCCGGTGGCTGCGGCGCAGTGCAAAACCGCGCTCGCCAGCAGCGGTGCGGCGGTGATGCAGGTGAATCACCTGTCGGAGACCGCCATTGAGCTGGTGCTCCAGCTGGATGAACCGCTGGCTTTTCTGCCCGGACAATACATCAACATTCAGGTACCGGGCACACCGCAGGTGCGCGCTTACTCTTTCAGCTCGCTTCCGGGCGAGCGCGAAGGTCGGTTCCTGATCCGCAATGTGCCCGGCGGGGTAATGAGCCAGTGGCTGACGAGCCAGGCGGCAGCGGGCGATCGTCTCACCCTCAGCGGCCCGATGGGCAGCTTCTACCTGCGCAACGGGGAACGTCCGCTGCTGATGCTGGCGGGCGGGACCGGGCTGGCGCCGCTGCTGTCGATGCTGCACACCCTGGCCCTGCAGGGCAGTACCCGGCCGATTACGCTGCTCTATGGCGTCACCCGCGATAGCGATCTGGTGAAGACCGAGGCGCTGGATGCGTTTGTCGATCAGCTTTCCGGCTACCGCTGGCTGCCGGTCGTTGCCGATGAACAGAGCGCCTGCCCGCAGCGCGGGTTTGTCACCGGGCATCTTGATGACGCGATGCTTAACGATGGCGATGTCGACATCTATCTGTGCGGCCCGCCGCCGATGGTCAACGCGGTTTCCGGCGCGCTTCGCGAGCGGGGAATTAATCCGGCAGGTTTCTGGTACGAAAAATTTCTCGCCAGCCAGAGTGCGGCGGCATAAGGAGGAGCGATGCGTTTTCAACATCAAGTGGTGGCCATTACCGGCGCCGCCCAGGGCATTGGCCGTCAGACTGCAGAGCAGGCCGCCCGTGAAGGGGCCCGTTTGCTGCTGATCGACCGTTCGCGCTATGTCCACGAGCTGGCGGCGACGCTGGCCGAGGGGGGCAGCGACGTGCTGGCGCTGGAGGCAGACCTCGAACAGTGGGAGAGCACCGAGCAGGCTTTTGCCGCCGGGGTCGCCCATTTTGGCCGACTGGACGTGGTGATTAATAACATCGGGGGGACGATCTGGGCGCGGCCGTTTGCCGAATATCAGCCGGATCAGATTGAAAAAGAGATTCGTCGCTCGCTGTTTCCGACGCTGTGGGGCTGCCGCGCGGCGCTACCGTGGATGCTCAAACAGGGCAAGGGCAGCATCGTTAACGTCTCGTCCGTTGCCACCGCGGGCGTTAACCGGGTGCCTTACTCGGCGGCGAAAGGCGGGGTCAACGCGCTGACCCGTTCGATTGCTATGGAGTACAGCGGCAGCGGGATTCGCATCAACGCCGTGGCGCCGGGCGGAACCGAGGCGCCGGCGCGCTTAACCCCGCGGAATCATGAAACGCCCACGGCGCAGGAGCAGGAGTGGTATCAGCAGGTGGTCGATCAAACCGTGGAGAGCAGCCTGATGCATCGCTACGGCACGCTGACGGAACAGGCGAACGCGATCCTGTTTCTCGCCAGCGATGAGGCAAGCTATATCACCGGCGTTACGCTGCCGGTGGCCGGAGGCGACCTCGGCTAACGTCGGGTGGCATACCAGCAGAGCAGGGAGCCGGCGCATACCATGCCGGCGCCCTGCCAGAATGGCCAGGAGAGGACCGCGCTGAGCAGCACCGCCGCCAGCGCCGAAGAGAGCACCGGGGTAAAGTAAGAGGCGGCCGCCAGCAGGCTGACGTTGCCGTGGAGAATACCTACGTTCCAGGCCGCATAGCCAAACCCCAGCGCCACCGCGCACATCACCAGCTTAATGACCACCGGCCAGCTGAAAATCATCGGCGGTTGATCGCTGAACATAAACTTGAGCCACAGGGTCAGGGCGGTTAATAAAACAAACAGGGTGATGCCGTTTTTGCCGCGCGCATATTTTGCGGTGACCGTGCAATAGGTCGCCCAGATAAATGCGCCGACAAAGGCCAGAATATAGCTCAGGGGGCTGGAGACGACGTTCCGGGTAATTTCATCGATATTCAGGCCATGCTCACCACCTAATACCCAGGTGACGCCAAGCAGCGCGAGAAATAAGCCGGGAACGACCAGCCAGCTGGTTTTCTGACCATTAAAGAGAATGGCAAAGAGAATCGTCAGGCTGGGCCACAGATAATTGACCATCCCGACTTCAATCGCCTGCTGGCGGCTGCCGGCAAAGCCCAGCGACAGCGCCAGACAAATTTCATAGCTGACGAACAGCAGACTGCCGGCCAGCAGATAGGCGCGCGGCATTTGCCGCAGCCGGGGAAACCCGACGGTGGCCAGCAATAATAAGCCGCTCAGCGTATAGATCATTGCCGCGCCGCCGACCGGACCTAACCCTTCACTGACGCCACGAATTAGTCCGACCATCGTGCTCCACAGCACAATGGCAGCCAGACCGGTCAACGTTGCTTTTTTCTTTTCCATGTCAAACCTGACACCGATATTCATCAAGAGTCGATTTATAACACTTTTTCATTCCTTCTGGCCCCTGTTTTCCTTCGCGCTTAATACAAAGGGAGTAATGAAATCCGCTGACCTTGACTATTAAGGGGGCGATGGTTTTCGACATTGATTTGACGCAAAAAAATCAGGGGCATTGCTGTTAGTTTCCCCCGCGATGAACACGCATCCTGCATGGAGAAAATCAATGGACGTCAGCCGCAGAAAGTTTTTTAAAATCTGCGCAGGCGGTATGGCCGGAACAACAGCTGCTGCCCTGGGTTTCGCACCCAAAATGGCGCTGGCTCAGGCGCGTAATTACAAATTATTGCGCGCCAAAGAGATCCGCAACACCTGCACATACTGTTCCGTGGGCTGCGGGCTATTAATGTATAGCCTGGGCGACGGCGCGAAGAACGCGAAAGAAGCCATTTATCATATTGAAGGGGATCCCGATCACCCGGTCAGTCGGGGCGCTTTATGCCCGAAAGGGGCGGGGCTGCTGGATTATGTTCACAGCGATAACCGTCTGCGCTATCCGGAATACCGCGCGCCAGGCTCTGACAAATGGCAGCGCATCTCCTGGGACGATGCCTTTACCCGTATCGCCAGACTGATGAAAGCCGACCGTGATGCCAACTTTATTGAGAAAAACGAGCAGGGCACCGTGGTCAACCGCTGGCTTTCAACCGGGATGCTGTGCGCCTCGGCGGCGAGTAACGAAACCGGGATGCTGACGCAGAAGTTTGTGCGTTCGCTCGGCATGCTGGCAGTGGATAACCAGGCGCGCGTCTGACACGGACCAACGGTAGCAAGTCTTGCTCCAACATTTGGTCGCGGTGCGATGACCAACCACTGGGTTGATATCAAAAACGCTAACGTCGTGGTGGTGATGGGCGGCAACGCCGCTGAGGCCCATCCGGTGGGATTCCGCTGGGCGATGGAGGCGAAAAACAACAACGATGCGACGCTGATCGTCGTCGACCCGCGCTTTACGCGTACGGCTTCGGTCGCCGATATCTATGCGCCGATTCGATCCGGGACCGACATTACCTTCCTGTCGGGAGTGCTGCTGTACCTGATTGAAAACAACAAAATCAATGCGGAGTACGTTAAGCACTACACCAACGCCAACCTGCTGGTGCGCGATGATTTTGCCTTCGAAGATGGCCTGTTCAGCGGCTACGACGCTGAAAAACGGCAGTACGACAAAACGTCGTGGAACTATCAGTTCGACGAAAATGGCTACGCCCTGCGCGATGAGACCCTGCAACATCCGCGCTGCGTATGGAACCTGCTGAAGCAGCATGTCTCCCGCTATACGCCGGAAGTGGTGGAGAATATCTGCGGAACGCCGAAAGCCGACTTCCTGAAAGTGTGCGAAGTGCTGGCTTCCACCAGCGCCGCGGACCGGACCACCACTTTCCTGTACGCATTGGGCTGGACGCAGCATACCGTCGGCGCGCAGAACATCCGCACGATGGCGATGATCCAGCTGCTGCTCGGCAACATGGGGATGGCCGGCGGCGGCGTTAACGCATTGCGCGGCCACTCCAATATTCAGGGCTTAACCGACCTCGGCCTGCTGTCGACCAGCTTGCCTGGCTATCTGACGCTGCCGTCTGAAAAACAGACCGATCTGCACACCTGGCTGACGGCGAACACGCCAAAAGCAACGCGACCGGATCAGGTGAACTACTGGAGCAACTATCCGAAGTTTGCGGTCAGTCTGATGAAAGCGTTTTACGGCGATGCGGCGCAGAAAGAGAACGACTGGGGCTTTAACTGGCTGCCGAAATGGGATCAGGCTTACGACGTCATCAAGTATTTCAACATGATGGATAAAGGTCAGGTCACGGGCTATATCTGCCAGGGCTTCAACCCGGTGGCCTCGTTCCCGGACAAAAACAAGGTGGTCCGCAGCCTGAGCAAGCTGAAGTACATGGTGGTTATCGACCCGCTGGTGACCGAAACCTCGACCTTCTGGCAAAACCACGGCGAGTCGAACGATGTTGACCCGGCGGCGATTCAGACCGAAGTGTTCCGTCTGCCCTCCACCTGCTTTGCTGAAGAGGATGGGTCGATTGCCAACTCCGGGCGCTGGCTGCAGTGGCACTGGAAAGGCCAGGATGCGCCGGGCGAAGCGCGTAACGACGGCGAAATTCTGGCCGGGATTTACCATCGCCTGCGCGAGATGTATCGCCGTGAAGGCGGCAAAGGCGCGGAACCGCTGCTGAAGATGAGCTGGAGCTACAAGCAGCCGGATCATCCGGAGTCGGAAGAGGTGGCGAAAGAGAACAACGGCTACGCGCTCGAGGATCTCTACGACAGCAACGGCGTTCTGCTGGCGAAAAAAGGCCAGCTGTTGAGCAGCTTCGCGCTGTTGCGCGATGACGGCACTACGGCCTCGTCCTGCTGGATCTACGCCGGTAGCTGGACGGAGCAGGGTAACCAGATGGCCAACCGCGATAACGCCGATCCGTCAGGGCTGGGCAATACGCTGGGCTGGGCCTGGGCGTGGCCGCTGAACCGACGCGTGCTGTACAACCGGGCGTCGGCGGATATTAACGGCAAGCCGTGGGATCCGAAGCGGATGTTGATCCAGTGGAACGGCAGCAAGTGGGCGGGGAACGATATTCCTGACTTCAATACCGCCGCGCCGGGCAGCAATACCGGGCCGTTTATCATGCAGCCGGAAGGGTTGGGGCGTCTGTTTGCGCTCGATAAGCTGGCCGAAGGGCCGTTCCCGGAACATTACGAGCCGATGGAAACGCCGCTGGGGACCAACCCGCTGCATCCGCATGTGATCTCCAGTCCGGTGGTGCGTCTGTATGAAGAGGACGCCCTGCGCTTAGGGAAAAAAGATAAGTTCCCTTACGTCGGCACGACCTATCGTCTGACCGAGCATTTCCATACCTGGACCAAGCATGCGCGGCTCAACGCCATCGCCCAGCCGGAACAGTTTGTGGAAATCAGCGAAGGGCTGGCGCAGGCGAAAGGCATTGCCAACGGCGATCGGGTGACGGTGAGCAGCCAGCGCGGCTTTATTCGCGCGGTGGCGGTGGTGACTCGCCGTCTGCGGACCCTCAACGTTCACGGCCAGCAGGTGGAGACCGTCGGGATCCCGCTGCACTGGGGCTTTGAAGGGGTGGCGCAGAAAGGCTATATCGCCAATACCCTGACGCCAAACGTCGGCGATTCCAACTCGCAAACGCCGGAGTATAAAGCGTTTCTGGTCAACATCGAGAAAGCGTAAGGAGCGATTCAATGGCGATGGAAACACAAGACATTATTAAGCGCTCCGCAACCAACCCGATAACCCCCGCGCCGCGTGCGCGGGACTACAAGGCGGAAGTGGCTAAGCTAATTGATGTCTCCTCCTGCGTGGGCTGCAAAGCCTGCCAGGTGGCCTGTTCCGAGTGGAACGATATCCGCGACGAGGTGGGGCATTGCGTCGGGGTGTACGATAACCCGGCGGACCTGAGCGCAAAATCCTGGACGGTGATGCGCTTTAGCGAAACCGAGCAGAACGGCAAGCTGGAGTGGCTGATCCGTAAAGATGGCTGCATGCACTGCGAGGAGCCAGGCTGTCTGAAAGCCTGTCCTTCCGCCGGCGCGATTATTCAGTACGCCAACGGCATCGTCGATTTTCAGCAGGAGAACTGCATCGGCTGCGGCTACTGCATTGCCGGCTGTCCGTTTAATGTCCCGCGTCTCAATAAAGAGGATAACCGGGTCTATAAATGTACCCTCTGCGTGGATCGCGTTAGCGTCGGTCAGGAACCGGCGTGCGTGAAAACCTGCCCGACCGGCGCCATCCATTTTGGCAGCAAGAAGGAGATGCTGGAGGTCGCGCAGGAGCGGGTCAACAAGCTGAAAGCGCGCGGCTATTCACAGGCCGGGGTATACAACCCGCAGGGGGTGGGCGGTACCCACGTGATGTACGTCCTGCACCATGCTGACCAGCCTGAGCTGTACCACAATTTGCCGAAAGAGCCGCAGATTGATACCAGTATTAATCTGTGGAAAGGGGCGCTGAAACCGCTGTCAGCGGCCGGTTTTATCGCTACCTTTGCCGGGTTGATTTATCACTACATCGGCATCGGGCCGAACAAGGAAGTGGATGACGACGAGGAGGAGCATGATGAATAAATCGAAAATGATTGTGCGCACAAAGTTTATCGATCGCGCCTGTCACTGGACGGTGGTTATCTGCTTCTTTCTGGTGGCGCTCTCCGGGATCTCGTTCTTTTTCCCGACGCTGCAGTGGCTGACGGAAACCTTCGGTACGCCGCAGATGGGGCGCATTTTGCATCCCTTCTTCGGCGTGGCTATCTTCATTGCGCTGATGTTTATGTTTGTACGCTTTGTCCACCATAACATTCCGGACAAGCAGGACATCCCGTGGCTGAAGGGCATTGTTGAAGTGCTGAAGGGCAATGAGCATAAAGTGGCCCGCGTCGGCAAATATAATGCCGGGCAGAAGATGATGTTCTGGACCATCATGAGCATGATTTTCGTGCTGCTGGTGACCGGGGTGATCATCTGGCGTCCCTGGTTTGCCCCTTTCTTCCCGATCCAGGTCATTCGCTACAGCCTGCTGATTCACGCCACCTCGGCGATTATTTTGATTCACGCCATCCTGATCCATATGTATATGGCATTCTGGGTGAAAGGGTCGATTAAGGGGATGGTCGAAGGGAAAGTCAGCCGTCGCTGGGCGAAGAAACACCACCCGCGCTGGTATCGCGAGGTTGAGCGCCTGGAAGCGAAAAAAGAGAGTTCGGAAGGCATCTCGTCCCGCCGTTCCTGACCGATTCATGGCGCGACCCGGTCGCGCCATGTGCTTTCAGCTCTCGCTACGCAGGACTTCCAGCCCAACGCGCTGGCCGTAAGAGAGTTCCAGCGTATTGCCATCCGGGTCGCGGAAAAAAACGTAATAGCCCACCGGTTCCCCAAGTTGCTCCGGCTCCTTTCTCAGCACGCCCTCCCGCCGCGCCATCGCGGTTTTCACGTCGATCTCCGCTTTGGTCGCGCAGGCGACACCTAAATGACCAAACGGCCCCAGCGGGGTATCGGTCGGCTCGTCCGCCTGCACCAGCACCAGGGCGAATAAGCGGGTACGATCGCTTAACCACGCCACGTGGCGTGCGGAGGGAAGATTCGGC
Organism: Klebsiella sp. X13; assembly: GCF_003323835.1. Lineage (NCBI taxonomy): Bacteria > Pseudomonadati > Pseudomonadota > Gammaproteobacteria > Enterobacterales > Enterobacteriaceae > Klebsiella > Klebsiella sp. X13. The sequence continues at coordinate 2,801,758 of NZ_CP030874.1, read as the reverse complement.
GAGCGCCGGTGAATCACCTGCATGGCGGTATAACGGGTATAAAAATCGATGCTCCTGTCGAGATCCCGCACCATAAAGGCGACGTGGGTAAAACCGCTGTCAATCTCATGCATATCATGTCCTTATTGTGGTCTGACGAGGATGCGTTAAGGGTAATACCTGAAGTTAACTTGAGGTAAACGGCGGATTTGTCGATTTGAGCTCCCCAGAAAAGGGGGGCTTTGCCCGCCACGGTACCGAAGGGCCGAGGCGGACAAGGCGGAGTCCGGGCTCAGAAACGCTCGGCAATAAAACGGAAAGGGTAATCGGCCGTTTTCACTTTGCCAATTTTACGTTTGGGTAATTTGACCGGTTCGGTATGGACGCTCTTATAGGGGATCTGCGACAGCAGATGCGTAATGATATTCAGGCGCACGCGCTTCTTCTCTTCCGAACGGGCGACAAACCACGGCGCCCAGGAGGTGTCGGTGGCGGCAAACATCGCATCCCTGGCCTGCGTGTACTCATCCCAGCGGTTAAATGACTTGATATCCATCGGTGATAATTTCCAGATTTTTCGCCCGTCATCAATGCGGTCGCGCAGCCGACGTTCCTGCTCTTCCGGCGTCACCTCGAGCCAGTATTTGAGCAGGATGATGCCGGACTCCACCATCGACCGCTCTACCAGCGGCGCGCCTGCAAGGAATTTTTCCACTTCGTCGGCGCTGCAAAATCCCATCACCCGTTCAACGCCGGCCCGGTTATACCAGCTGCGGTCGAAAATGACGATTTCTCCGGCGGCCGGCAGATGCGGGATATAGCGTTGAAAATAGAGCTGGGTCTTCTCCTTGTCGGTTGGTGCCGGCAGGGCGATCACCCGGAACACACGCGGGCTGACCCGCTCGGTGATCGCTTTGATGGTGCCACCTTTACCGGCGCCATCGCGGCCTTCAAAGACAATGCAGACCTTCAGTCCCTGACTGACCACCCACTGCTGCAATTTAACCAGCTCAACGTGGAGCTTGCGCAGCGCTTTTTCATACTCTTTGTCGCCAAGCGGCTTCATTTTGGTCGAACCCGCTACACCCTTGGCCTTCTTGTTGTTTCCCATGGCTATCGCTCCGTTCTGAGAGGGGAAATGGGACCCGTGTACCGTAAAGTGTAATCACCCCGGGCCAGAGTGGCGGACATTATGACAATTCCGCGGGTTAACGGCTGAAAGCGGCAAGGCGTCACGCGGCAGAAGGCATGAAACTTGTCCAGATTTGGACAAGTTTTCTCTTTTCATTCCGCCAGCGAGCGCATACCGTTTGCCGACTCTTTGCCATCAGACCGCCAGGTCTGGCTCCTGAGGATTGCCCGTAGGGCTGGCGTTAACGCCTTCGGGAGCGAACTAAAAAGGAATTGACCGATGAAAACAGCGAACGGTATAGCCATTTTTTTGGGATGCGCACTGACCTTTTCCGTCAGCGCGATGGATAAAACGGCCGGTGGCGCCGTGGCGGGGGCCGCCGTGGGGGCGCTAAGCGGAAAAAGCGTGCGCTCTACGGTACAAGGCGCGGTCGTCGGTGGCGGTATCGGCGCCATGACTGAACACGGCGACAAAGGCAAAGCCGCACGTACCGGCGGGGCCATCGGCGCCGCAGTCGGAGCGGGCGCCGCAGCCGTTTCCGGCAACAGCGTGCTGCAGGGCGCGGCGCTGGGCGCCGGGGCCGGCGGCATGATCGGGAAAGCGACCCACTAACGCTCTCCAGCCGTATTGCGCTGCGATACGGCTGACTGCCTCTGCGTCACGCCGACGCGCCGGCCATCCTCTCTGATTCATCTCTCCCGCCCCCAGACTCACATGCAGGGATCGCGCTATTTTATGGACAAACGGGTCAGCGGACGTTTTTGTCTGGTTTGCCGATCCTGAGTGGTCAATAATGCCGGCCGAAAATCCAAACTACGTGATTAACTGAATGAAAAAGACGATTTTTTCGCTCGCGCTGGGTACGTTTGGCCTGGGCATGGCGGAATTTGGCATTATGGGTGTGTTGCCGGAAATTGCTCACGATGTCGGGGTCTCCATTCCTGTCGCCGGCAACATGATCGCCTGGTATGCCTTCGGGGTGGTGATTGGCGCGCCGGTGATGGCGCTGTTTTCCAGCCGCTTTTCATTAAAGTCGGTGATGCTGTTTCTCGCGGCGCTCTGTATTGTCGGGAATACCTTGTTTACCTTTTCTTCCAGCTATTTCATGCTGGCGACAGGGCGGCTGGTGTCCGGCTTCCCGCATGGCGCCTTTTTCGGCGTCGGGGCGATTATTCTGTCGAAGGTGGCGCCGCCGGGTAAAGTGACCGCTGCGGTGGCGGGAATGATTGCCGGGATGACGGTGGCTAACCTGGTCGGCGTCCCCGCCGGGACATGGCTTGGGCATCAGTTCAGCTGGCGCTATACCTTTCTGGGCATTGCCGTCTTCAACGTGGCGGTGCTGATGTCGATTCTCTGGTGGGTACCGACCGTCTTTGATCGATCCACATCGCGGCTGCGGGAGCAGTTTCACTTCTTATCGTCGCCTGCGCCGTGGCTTATTTTTGCCGCGACCCTGTTTGGCAACGCCGGGGTGTTTACGTGGTTCAGCTACATCAAACCCTTTATGATCCATGTCTCCGGATTTTCCGAAAGCGCGATGATCGCCATCATGATGCTGGTAGGGCTGGGGATGGTTATCGGTAATCTGCTGAGCGGGAAAATCTCCGCTCGCTACAGCCCGCTGCGCATTGCGGCCGCCACCGACGGCGCCATTGTGGTGGTGATGCTGCTGATCTTTCTCTTTGGCGACCATAAAACGGCATCGCTGCTGCTGGCATTTTTGTGCTGTGCCGGACTCTTTGCGCTGGCGGCGCCGCTGCAAATCTTATTGCTACAGAATGCGCGGGGCGGAGAGATGCTGGGGGCGGCCGGCGGGCAGATAGCCTTCAACCTCGGCAGCGCGATCGGCGCATTTTGCGGCGGGATGATGATTACCTCGGGCTTTGGCTGGAATGCGATTGCGCTCCCGGCGGCGTTACTCTCCTTCCTGGCCATGACATCCCTGTTGATTTACGCCCGCGGCCAGCGAAACCGCATCGCGGCGGGCGCGGTGAATTAATCGGTTTCCCACGGTTCGCCAAGGGTCAACATCAGGCGGTTAGCCCATGCGAAAAAGGCCGCCGATTGCAGTAAATCGAGCTGGGCCAGCGTGTCCAGCCCCTGTTCTTCAAGGCCATGAAGATGCGCTGTGGTCAGGGCTGGCGGCGTGACGGAAAGGGCGGCGGCAAAGTCTATTTCCGCCCGCCAGCGCGGCGACTGGCCGTCGCTCAATGTTTCCCCCGGCGTCACCGCCAGCAGCGTTTCTATCGCACTCTCATCTTTTGCCAGCTGCGCCGCCTTGCGGGCATGGACCGATGCGCAATAAATACAGCCGTTAACTTTACTGGCGACCGTGGCGGCCAACTCCCGTTCCGCACGCGGCAGACCGCCTGGGGTGTAGAAGATGCCTTTGTCGGTCAGCGTACGCTGCTCCAGCACCGGCTGATTGCGCGCCAGCAGCCGGAAGTAGGGGGAATCCGTATGGCCAAATTTCGCCAGAATCGCCCGTTCGTCGTCGTTGAAGGCTTCCAGCGGTTTGGCCTCAAGCCAGGGCTCCCAGTTGAGCTCATCTCGGGTGAAATGTCCCGGGGCGGGCCTACCGCTGACCGTTTGCCGGGTGGTATGCCAGAAACCGGCCGCCACCGGCGTATCGGCGCTGGCAAAGGGTTTGCCGTTCAATAACCGCAGACCATTGAGCAACCGGCTCTGGAAGCTGACGAAGGCGATCTGCTGGGCGAGGGTGACTATCCCCCGCGGGGTCCAGCCGGCGCGGGTAAGCGCCTGCAGCGCCGCAGGCGTGGCTTCCACCGGGCTGAAGGTTAACAGGCGGGCAAACGCCAGCGCCGGTGTCAGCCGCGCGGAGGTCGGGTCGGCGAGGCCAAAACCGGCATAGTGGGCGGCCAGCGCATCGGCCTGATGCAGTTTCGCCACTTTGGCGGCGACGGCAAAACGCTCATCGGGTGGAAAATCCTCATCCTGCTGGCTGAACAGCACCTCATAGCTGCCCTGCGCATGGCGGGTCGCTGCGTCGCGCACGGCCCGGGCCTCGGCTAACGGGGAACCCGGGGAAATCTCTGCCAGCTCTGCCAAAATATCCTGACTCAGTGTCATGGTGACTCCTACCTTAGTTGCGGGGCGATATGCTGAGCGATCAGCTCAAGGGAACGCAGCGTGTCACGGTGCGCGGGCTCAACGGAGTGGACCTGGAACGAAATATCGGTGACGCGGGCCAGCACGCTGTCCCGCGCCAGAGACGCCTGTACATGTTCGACATCCCCGACGTGGGCATCCAGTTGCGACAGATGGTCGGTGACAGTGTCACCGATTATTTCATGCCCGGCGGCGCGATGCGCCGCCGCCTGCTGGCGTAATCCGGGTGCTGCAACCTGCAGAGCGTACTCCTGGCTGTCGGCAATAAAGGCGGTGCGCGAGGCGAGGATCCTTGGCGCTTTGCCGGCGGGCAGCGCCGCGAGGTAGGCATCGATCAGCGGATTCTGGATGGCATCAAGCGCTAAATATGGCTGCCCGGGCGGGCGCGGCTGCGTGCGGGAGAGCATCAGGCCGTGACCGGCCTGACCGGCGCGAATGGCACCGTCAATTGAAAACGTCGCTATCCAGATCCGTTCAGCCAGCTGCGGCGCCGGCGGGTAGAGATGGTTTTCTGGATGGGCCAGTGAATCACCGCGCCAGGCGCTGTGGATCAGATGCAGATTATCGGCAAAGGCGGCGCCCCGCTGTTCGCTGGTTAAGCCAAACGGCAGAAATGAAGTGGGCGTACCGCCGGAGCCAAAGCCGACTTCAAGACGCCCGTTGGCCAGGAGATCCAGCACCGCCGCGTCTTCGGCGACCCGCAGTGCGTTCTCCATCGGCAGCGTAATAATGGCGGTACCGAGGCGAATATGTTCGGTCTGTGCCGCTACGTGGGCGAGAAAGACCAGCGGCGAAGGCAGGCCGCCTTCATGCTCGTGGAAGTGATGCTGGGCAATCCACGCGCTGTCAAAGCCGAGACGTTCGGCGTGGCGAATCTGTTCGGTTGCCAGCCGGTAGCGCTCTTGCGCAGGGGCAGAGTCCAGCAGGCGGGTGAAAAAACCCAGGCGTTTACGCGTCATGCGATCTCCTTGCTCAGAGTGGACAGGTGGGGAATAGCGGCGATGAGTTCACGGGTATAGTCGTGCTGCGGCTGGCTAAACAGGCGGTTGACCTCGCCGTATTCCACAACCTGACCGGCGCGCAGTACCGTGACGCTCTGCGCGATGCGACGCACCGTCGCCAGGTCGTGGGTGATAAACAGATAGGTCAGCCCCAGCTGTTGCTGGAGCTGCTGAAGCAGGGCCAGAATCTGCGCCTGCACCGTGACATCCAGCGCGGAAGTCGCTTCGTCGAGGACCAGAATCGTCGGCTCCAGCACCAGCGCCCGGGCAATGGCGACCCGCTGGCGCTGGCCGCCGGAAAGCTCGCGGGCGGTCCGCGTCAGCAGCTCCGGCGCCAGTGCGACCCGGGCGGCAACCGCCTCGACCCGGGCACGACGGATGGCCGGGCTCAGCGGTTCGAAATTTTTCAGCGGCTCTTCGATAATCTCAAACAGGGTCTGACGCGGGTCGAGCGAGGCGAACGGGTTCTGGTAGACGAACTGAATTTTACGCCGCAGCTGACGCTGCGCCTCGCGACTTAAATGACCGGCATCGATACCATCGATGGCGATGTGGCCGCGATCGGCCTGTTCAAATCCGAGCAGAATCCGCGCCAGCGTGGTTTTGCCCGAACCTGATTCACCCACTAACGCATGGGTTGTACCGCGTTTCACCTCAAAGCTGACGGCGTCAAGCGCCTGCAGCCCGGCGTCGCCCAGCGAAAAACGTTTACTGATATCCGCGACCCGGATAGCGGCCGTCGCCGGATGGCGGCGCTGCGCTGCCCCTATTGTCGGCTGGATTCCCTGCAGATCGCTCAACAGCTGGCGAGTGTAGGCGTGTTGCGGTGCGCGGATAACATCCGCCGTAATGCCCTGTTCCTGAATTTCTCCGTGGCGAAAAACCAGCAGCCGGTCGGCACGCTGCGCCGCCAGCGCCAGATCGTGGGTGACGAGCAGTACCGCCGTCCCGGACTCCCGGCGCAGGGTATCGAGGAGGTCGAGAATACGTTTTTGTACGGTGACATCGAGGGCGCTGGTTGGCTCGTCGGCAATGATCAAGTCCGGCTTCAGGGCAATGGCGATCGCAATTAACACCCGCTGCTTCATGCCGCCGGAGAGCTGATGCGGATACTGATGAAAACGCTGTTCGGGGTGGCTGAGGCCAACTTTGCTCAGCAGGGCCAGCACCTGCTGCTTACGTACGGCGGCGGGCTCTTTCTGGTGCAGACGCAGAATTTCGCCAACCTGCGCGCCGATCGTTTGTACCGGGTTCAGGGAGTTGCCCGGGTCCTGCGGGACCAGACTGATGCGCGTACCGCGCAGACTATCAAGTCGTTTCCCCGACCAGCCGCTGATATCCTCGCCATTGATCTCCACTCGTCCACTGTCGCGTCGGGCATTGTTCGCCAGCAGGCCGATAATGGCCTGGGCGGTGGTGGTTTTGCCGGAACCCGACTCCCCGACAAATGCCAGCATTTCACCGCGTTGCAGGCTGAAACTGACGTTATGCACCACTTCCTGCCAGCGGTGCTGCGAGCGGTAGCTGATGCGCAGGTTTTCCACGCGTAATACGTTCATGAGCGCTCTCCGCTAAATTGACGGCTGATGCGGTTGGCCGCCAGCACCACCGCGACGACCGCCACGCCGGGAAAGGTGGTCAGCCACCAGGCGGTTGAGAGATAGTTACGGCCTTCGGCAATCAGCAGCCCCCATTCCGGCACCGGCGGCGGGGTCCCGTAGCCGAGAAAGCTCAGGGTGGAGAGGGCGAGAATCGCCTGGCCAAACTGCAGCGTGGCGAAGGCCAGTACGGCGGTGAGGGAATTAGGTAAAATATGCCGCCAGAAGACGGCGAAGAAAGTGCCGCCGCTGCCAAAGGCCGCTTCGACGTAGTCGCTGTGCCGCACGCGGACTACTTCCGCTCGCGCCAGGCGGGCAAAACTGGCAATGGCGGCAACGCCCACGGCAACCGCGGCGTTCAGCGTGCCGAAGCCAAGCAGGATAATCACCGTTAATGACAGCAGCAGCGACGGGATGGCCAGCAGGACGTCAACCAGCCGCATCACCAGCGACTCGACGCGTCCGGCAACGGCTCCGGCCAGCGTACCGAGCGCGGTGCCGACCAGCAGCCCGATAGCGACGGCCGCCAGCGCGGCGGAAAGAGAGTGGACCGCGCCATAGACGATCCGCGTCCACAGATCGCGTCCCAGCTGGTCGGTTCCCAGCCAGTGGCCGACCTGCGGCGCCAGACGCTGCGCGCCGGAGGTCCCTTCAAGCGGGTTATAGCCGCTGAACAGCTGCGGGGCGAGCGCCATCAACAGCGCGGCGATCATGATGCTCCAGGCGAGCCATAGCCCCGGCTGGAAACGCAGCGGTCGACGGCCGGGCGCCCGCCGGCGGGCGGCGGTAGCGTAATCAACGAGGCTCATACCACTCCTCCGGTCACTGTTTTCAGGCGGGGATCGAACAGCGGCATCAGCAGATCCACCAGCAGGTTAATCAACACAAACGCGAGGGCGGAGATCATCACCACCGCCTGTAAGACGGCAATATCCTGATTGTTGACCGCCTGCTGGGTCAGTTGACCCAGACCGCCGCGGCCGAAGACGGTTTCGGTAATCAATGCGCCGGCGATCAACTCCCCCAGCAGCAGCCCGGCGATATTCAGCGCCGGTAGCAGGGCGTTGCCGGTAACGTGTCGCCACAGGACGCCGGTTTCACTCATCCCTTTGGCGCGGGCGACGGCGACAAACGGCAGGGCGGCCACCTGGTCCATGCTGCGCATCAGGATCTGCGCCAGCGGGGCGGAAATGGGCACCGCGACGGCAATGATCGGCAGTATCAGGCCCTGTAGCGGGCCGGGGTTGATCACCGGGATCCAACGCAGCTGGAAGGAGAAGAGTTGAATCAGCGCAATGCCCAGCCAGAAGGTCGGCAGCGAGATAAACAGCACCGGCAAAGATTGTAATGTATTGCTCAGCCAGCGCAGCCCCGGCAGGCGTGAGGCGAAGGCCAGGCTAAAGGCCAGCACGATAGCCAGTATAAACGCCGGGATCGCGAGGCTGAGCGTATCCGGCAGGTTGCTGGCCAGCAGCGTACTGACCGCAATACCCGCCTGTAACGAGTAGCCAAAATCCCCCTGCAGCATCGCCGCTAAGGTGTGGAAATACTGCGTCCAGATTGGGCTGTCGGCGCCGTAGGCGATACGCATATCGGCGATTTGCGCCGGACTGAGACCCAGATCCGGATTCTGGAACTTGATCAGTACCGCGTCTCCCGGCAGCACCTGCAGCAGCACGAAGGAGAGGGTGAAGGCCGCCCACAGCACCAGTAAACTCTGGCCCAGACGTCGCAGAAGGTTATGGCTCATCCCATGCTCCTCAGTGCTTTTCCAGCCAGCTGCCGTAGAACGACGGACGACCAACGGCTTCAAAACTCACCCCCTTCACCCACGGCGCGCCGGCAAAGACCTGCGGCTCTTCAAATATCGGGATCACGTAGGCGTTATCCAGCAGATAGCGCTGGGCATCCCCGGTCAGCTGCAGGCGTTTTTGCGCATCGACTTCGGCGGAAATCGCGGTCAGCAGATCGTTAAGCTTATCGTCGCGGAAGTGCTGCACTTTGTCGCTGGAACCGCCTTGTTGCAGCAGGGCATCGCGGTTGGTCGGGAAGAACATGCTTTTCACCACGTCCGGGTCGGCGCGACCCACTTCTGAAACGGTCAGCGGGGTCTTCAGCGGATCGAGGTTATCAATTACCCGGCTACCGGCATCGCCCGCTTTTACGCTCAGCGCCGCCCCCACCTGGCGCCACTGCTGGGCGATCAGCTGGAGCACCTCTTTGTTTTGCGGCTGCGGCAGCGATTCATAGACCGTCAGCGCCAGGCGCTGGCCATCTTTCTCTCTGATCCCGTCGGCGGCCGGTTGCCATCCGGCTTCATCGAGCAACTGTCTGGCTTTGGCCTGATCGAAGGTCAGCTTGTCGCTCAGATTGACATACCCTGCCGCCGTGCTGGCGATAGCCGAGGTCGCCTGCGGGTAGTTGGCGGAGAACAGCGTATCAACCACCTGTTTTGCATTGGTGGCATGCAGCAGCGCCTGGCGGACGCGCAGGTCGGACACCAGCGGGTTATCCGGGCGGAAACTCAGGCTGTCATTGACGCCGCGGGTGGGGGCGGCATAAATCCTGAATCCCTGGTCGGTCGCCTGCTTTTCATCGTAGGCCTGGACCTGGCGGATAAAGTCGGCCTGACCCGCCAGTAACGCCCCGATACGCACGCTGTCTTCCGGGGTGACGATAAAGGTAATGCCGTCGAGGTTGGCCGGCCCCTGTTGAGCCAGGTTTTTCGGCCCCCACTGGTAATCCTTACGGGCGACCAGCGTCAGCTCGCGACCCGGCTTTTCATCTTTAACGATAAAGGGTCCGGAGCCGATAATATTGCGCGCGTCGCCGAGCTCGTCGAAATTACGCTGCAAGGTGCTGAGAGAGACCAGCCCGGAGCCAATGGTGGCGGTACCCTGCAGGAATCCTGGCGACGGTTTTTTGAAGTAAAACTTCACCGTTAGCGGATTGATGACTTCGCTATGGTCGTAGTTGTTGATCACTTCAGAGACCGGCAGCCGGTGGGCTTTATTGCCGAGACCGTAGGTATCAAAATTTTTGGCCACCGCGTTGGCATCCAGCGGGGTACCGTCGGAGAAGGTGATGCCCGGACGCAGCGTAAAGGTGTATTCGGTTTTGTCGGCGTTCGTGACCCAGCTCTCGGCAATCCACGGTTCAACCGCCAGCGTCTTCGGGTTTTGCCAGGTGAGCTTATCGGTTATCTGATTGAGAATGCCGCCGTTGGGATAGAAGCCTCCGGCCGGTGGATAGAGATTGGTGTGCGGCTGCTGCTCCAGATAGATTAATGTCCCGCCTTTGACCGGCGTATCGGCGGCCCAGGCGGAAAAAGCGCCGGATAAAAAGAGGGCTGCCAACGCGGGCAGACGAAAACGGCTTTGCATGGTGAATTCCTTTGTTATCTATTGTGTTGCCATCATCGGGCGCGGATATAAACAAAGGAACCAACGAATTGCGCTAAGCATTTGCGGAAAAGGCATTTACCGCGTCGGGGAAATATTCTATGTGGGTAACAGCCGGAGGAATGCGTTCATGCCGGATGGCCAGCGTCATGAAACGGCCTCTCCCTGAGCGGGAGAGGCGCGAGGCTTAGCGGCGGAAATCGATAACCATACGGCCGCGAATTTGCCCCTGTTCCATCTCTTTAAAGATGGCGTTGATGTCGCCCAGCGGACGCAGCGTCACTTTAGGAACGACTTTCCCTTCGGCCGCGAACTGGAAGGCTTCGGTCAGATCCTGACGGGTGCCGACCAGCGAGCCCACCACTTCGATACCATCCAGTACCAGACGGGGAATATCAAGGCTCATGGCTTCCGGAGGCAGGCCAACGGCCACCACGCGGCCTCCGGCGCGAACGGCGTCAACGGCGGAGTTAAACGCCGCTTTGGCGACAGCGGTGACGACGGCCGCGTGAGCGCCGCCGGTTTTTTCCTGAATCACCTTCGCCGCATCTTCATTGCGGGAGTTAATGGTCAGATCTGCGCCCATCTCGGCCGCCAGCGCCAGCTGCGCATCGTTAACGTCGATGGCGATGACTTTGGCATTGAACACGTTTTTCGCATATTGCAGCGCCAGGTTGCCGAGGCCACCAAGACCGTAGATGGCAATCCATTGGCCCGGTTTAATATGGGAAACTTTCACCGCTTTATAGGTGGTAACACCCGCGCAGGTGATGCTGCTGGCGGCAGCAGAGTCGAGGCCGTCCGGCACTTTGACCGCATAGTTAGCGGTGACGATGCACTCTTCAGCCATGCCGCCGTCTACGCTGTAACCGGCATTTTTTACCGAACGGCAGAGCGTTTCGTTGCCGCTGTTACAGTAATCGCAGTGCCCACAGCCTTCGAAGAACCACGCCACGCTGGCGCGGTCGCCCGGTTTCAGGGAGGTGACGCCCGGACCAACCTGCTGTACAACGCCCACGCCTTCATGGCCCAGAATCACGCCGGTTTTATCGCCAAAATCGCCGTTTTTCACGTGCAGGTCGGTATGGCATACGCCACAGCACTCCATTTTCAACAACGCCTCTCCATGTTGCAGGGGACGCAGTGTTTTTTCCGTCACATCAACCTGATGATCGTGGGTAACAACGGCTGCCTTCATGTTTACTCCTTGAATTTTGAAGAAAAAATGGGTGTTTACTCTTAAATAATACTCATTAAGGATTAACCCTTATAGTCAGGAATGCAAGGGAGCTAGTGAAATATGTGGTCTAGAGCAACACTAATAGCGCAAAATTCGAGCATATGTGTGAATTTTGGCTGTTAATAATTATGCAATGAGGTCGTCATATTCTGTTCATGGCTAAGCGGCAGGCTGTTACAGGCAAATTTCTTATAACAACAGAGTGATACTACAATGCATCTGGTAAAAACTATCCTCGCCGCATCGCTGTTCCTGTCTGCCGCCGCTCAGGCCCACAACGTACTGGACTTTCCGCAGCCGGAGAACAACCCGGAAGAGTTTTACGCGGTCACGGAAATTCCGACGGGCGGTATCATCAAATATGAGACCGACGCGAAGACGGGATTTATTATAGCCGATCGTTTCCAGTCGATGCCGGTCGCCTATCCGGCTAACTACGGTTCACTGACCCAGTCGCTGGCGGGAGACGGCGATCCGCTGGACGTGGTGTTCTACACGCGTGCACCGATGGCGCCGGGGACGCTGATTAAGCTGCGGGCAATCGGCGTCCTGAAGATGATCGATGGTGGGGAAAAGGACGATAAGATTATTGCCGTGCCGGCGAGCAAAATCGATCCGACCTATGATGACATCAAGAATATCAGCGACCTGCCTGCCATTGAGCAGGAGCGGCTGCAGGCCTTTTTCCGCGTCTATAAGCAACTGCCTGACGGGCGTAAAAAGGTGGAGCTGAACGGCTTTAACGATGCCGCTGCGGCAAAACAAGAGATTAAGCAGGCATGGGATGCGTGGAAAGCCAAAAATCCACAATAAGATAAAAACAGGCACCGCACGGTGCCTGTACTTTTTTAGCCGGGCAATGACCCGTTGCGACCGTGTTTAATCCTGACAAAGAGCCGATGAGTCGGAAGAAAATACCGTTCGTGTGCGCGGGCCGAATGGCGGCGTGGATTGACAGGGAGAACGCAATAATGGTTGTATTGTGCAACTATTAACTCGCCTGCACCCATCGCCATGACGCATCCATCGCTTATTAACCAATCGCTCATCACTGAAATACGCCGCTCTTCCCGCCTGATGGTTCGTGAACTCGGCTTCATGAATTCTACGCTGGCAGCCACCGACTATTCACCCTCCGCCGTGCATACGCTGCTGGAAATTTCCGCACACGGGGCGATGACCGCCGCGCAGCTGGTTCAGATCCTCGGCCTGGAGAAATCAAGCGTCAGTCGGATGTTGTCCCGTCTGCTGGCCGCCGGCGAGCTGCAGGAAAAACCCGACGGCGAAGATGCCCGCTTCAAGCAACTCGAACTGACGGAACAGGGACGAGGGACGGTCGGACGGATTAACGATTACGGGGCGATGCGGGTCATTGATGCGCTTACGCATCTCGACGCCGGACAACAGCAAAACGTGGCGCTGGGGCTGACCGCGTACGCGCAGGCGCTGGCGAAATGCCGCGACGTACCAAGGCCCGCTGCGGCAAACAACGTGACGATTGTGCGCGGATACCGGCCGGGTATGATTGGCCGCATTGCGCAGATGCACGGCGAATATTATGCCCGGCACCACGGGTTCGGCCACTTTTTCGAAGGTAAGGTCGCCAGCGGGCTGGCAGAGTTTTCTGCCCGACTTGACGCAGAGTGCAATCAGATCTGGCTGGCCGTGCTGGAGGGCAAAATCGTCGGCTCCGTGGCCATCGATGGTGAAGATCTGGGCAATAACGAAGCGCATCTACGTTGGTTTATTCTCGACGACAGCTGTCGGGGCAGCGGCGTTGGCCGACGTCTGTTGGCCGAGGCGATGGCTTTTTGCGACCGTCGCGCGTTTTCAGCCGTTCAGCTGTGGACCTTCAGCGGGCTTGACGCCGCGCGCGCGCTGTATGAATCATTCGGCTTTACGCTACATAAAGAGTGGCAGGGCGATCAGTGGGGGATGATGATGACCGAACAGCAGTTCAGCCGATACCCGGCGGATGCAGCGTCGGCGTAGCCACCGTCCTTGACCGCGTACACCCGGCTAAGCTGTCTCCACCTTAGCCGGGGATTCAGTCTCCTTTAACTCAGTCTGGCGGTAATGGCCGCGATCTCCTCGCGCCACTGCGCCTGCAGGTGGGGTTTCTGGTGCTTAGGTTTACGCGATACATCATCCGCCAGCCGTTGTTCCAGATCGATCAGCCGTTCCAGCAGGGCGTCATGGTCTTCGGAGACGGTGGTCGTCGCATCCGCGTCGGCGGGCCTCCCGGGCAGGGGCGCCCCGCCGCGCAGGCGGGTGTAAACGTCGTCGGCGCTATGCCACTCGCTCAGCCCGTTATCATCAATCAGCCAGAAGCGGTTACAACTCTGGCTTATCAACTGACGGTCATGACTGACCAGCAGCAGACCGCCGGAATACTCGCGCAGCGAGGCAGCCAGCGCCTCTTTGCCTTCCATATCCAGATGGTTGGTGGGCTCATCCAGCAGAAGCAGGCTATAGCTCGCCAGCGACAGCCCGACAAACAGCAAGCGGGAACGTTCGCCCCCGCTGAGGGTGCTGACCTTTTGCCCGTGGCGGCTCCAGCTGAAACCGGCGGAAATCAGCGCCCGCTTACGGCGTTCACCGGCGGGTTCGAAGCGCTCCAGCGCCTCCAGCAGCGTGGCATTATCCGCCAGCTGATGCAGCGACTGGTCGTAGTAGCCCGGATGTAATCGTGGATGCAGACGCAGGCCGACATCCGGCGCCGCCTGCTGCATCTGCCGCCACAGCAGGCGCAGCAACGACGATTTCCCGCCGCCGTTGCGCCCCATAATCGCCACCCGGTCGCCGCTGCGCAGACGCGCCAGCCCGGCGGTGAACAGGGCCGGTAATCCCGGAGCCGGGGGCACCGGCAGCTGTTCAATTTCGAGTAAACGATCGGCCCGCAGGGCGTCACCGTTCAGCGCCAGCCGCCACGGCGTGCCGGCGGTCAGCTCGGTTTGACTCTCCTTCAGGCGCGCGACCTGTTTCTCCATCTGTTTGGCTTTGCGCGAGAGATCTTCGTTGTCGTACACCTGTCCCCAGGTTGCCAGCCGTTTGGCGCTGGTGGTGACGCGGTCGATTTCTCGCTGCTCGGCTTTATGACGCAGGGCATCGCTTTCGTCCCGTTCCGCCAGCGCCTGACGCGCCGCGCTACAGGGAAGAGAGAAGGCGTGCAGGGTTCTGTCGCGCAGGATCCAACTGGCATTAGTTACAGCATCCAGTAAGAGGGGGTCATGGGACACCAGCACGAAGCTCCCCTGCCAGGTTTGCAAGAAGCTTTCCAGCCACAGCAGGGTCGGCAGATCGAGATGGTTGCCGGGTTCGTCAAGCAGCAGGAGATCCGGCTGCTGAATTAACGTTCTGGCCAACAGCAGTCGGGTATGTTGCCCGCCGCTTAGCGTTGCCGCTCGCTGGGTGAACGCCACCGTCGTAAAGCCCATTTCTGCCAGCAGACGTTCTGCCTGCCAGCGCTGTTGTTCACGCCCGCTGGCGGGAAGCCGCGCCAGAACCACCTCAATGAGCGATTGTTGCAGCAGGGCATCCGGCAGGTGCTGTTCAACCCGCGCCATCAGGCAATGGTGCGCCAGCGCCACGCTGCCGGCAGCGGGCGTCAGCGTGCCGTCCAGCACCTGCAGCAGGGTACTTTTGCCGCAGCCGTTATGGCCGATCAGACCGATGCGGTCGCCTTTTTTCAGGGTAAAGGAGAGGTCGGTGAAAAGCGGCCCGAATGCCGTTTCAACATGCAGAGATTGCGCGCTAAATAATGTACTCATAGTGAACTTACTCAAGAGTTACAGGCGTAAAAACGCCTCGTCAAACATCGCTGACGATAACCCGGTAAGCCCGAGGGAAGGGAATTAGTCTGGGGTGTCTTCGCTCAAGCTGAAGTTATCGCAGCACGATACCGATAACGCTTGAGCAGTGACGATTACCAAATGTCAGTGAAAACATAGATATTTCACATAACAGCATGGGGTCCTCCTTTTTCATTCAGTGAGTTGACAGGTGAAGGCAGTGTAGATGAAGAAAGACGTTTTGGCTAGTTAAATGAAATTTAAGGTACTGTTTTATTTAATTGCACATGACATGTAGATTTGACATTCATAAATAATGAGCGGTAATTGTAATAATATCAGGGAATATAAATAATTTAATATGTTACATTGTTAATTTTTATGAAAATTTTATTTAAACTCAAGTGTTCTATCATTGACGTGACATCTTCTTTACTCTGGGTAAGTTAATGGTAATTTAGCATCCTGAACAGCCGAACGTATGCGCTTTCGTTCTGTCAACCGCTCAATACAATTCGAGTTGAAACTCTTCTGTAATATGATAGCGTTAACCTGGTATGTTCATTGAGTTTATTATTTTGCAATTAGAAATAAAACTCGAATGCGATTTGGTTTTTTTTATTAAATTTTAAATCTCAATGTTTTATGTGGAGATTAGATTAAATTTTCATTTCGCCATTTTATTAATGTCGACTCGGCCACCTCAAAATGCATTGCATCTTCATTTGGAAAACTTACTCCCTAATACCATCCTCCGGCATTAAAATATTTTGAGAGGATTAGAAGGCCACGGAAACACTTATCATCACTTTGTTTATCAAGTACACCTGATAATTTGATATCTATTGCTAAACCCCAGGAATGATTAGAAGGATTGTCACCAAGGTGAAGAGTGCCATCTTTCCGCTTAATTTTAACTTTACGGGCACATAACATTCCAGCCGTACCTAGTATTGCATAAAGATCGGGTATTTCATTTTTTACCGAATCTAAAATATCGGTCAATGACTTTAGTACCACATCCATGCCCGTACACTTAAATGGACCTACTGACTGCGTAATAATTCTATTTTTAAAGGGGCCAGTAACAGGCTGGCAATCACCTGTGTAATTATCTCTCGGTTCTCCAAAAAGACTTATCAAAGTTGATAGTTTCGGTGAGCTAAGGCCAACATTTACACTATTAGCTTGGGGTTTATCTATCAGTTCAAGATACTTATTCATTATTCCTCCGAACGGTGCCTGCTAACGTTTCGAAGATGACACTGATAGAATAGATTAAAGATGTTATTTTTTACAATATCCCGACAAACAAAATCATTTATACTTTTATAAAACTAAAACATAACTATTGATATGAATAAATAACTATACTTTTATGAATATATAAAATACTAATTTACCCTGAGGCGAGCAGCATAGCATGATATGCTGCTCTGATACTAAGCCGGGCCTGAGATTCAGGCCCATTGAATACCGGTTAAATCGAGGTCCGGCGGTAGTTGCGATACTCCGGCAACCAGAAGTTATCGCTGATCGCCTGCAACAGCGCCTCGGCGGAGGTTTTCACCGCCACGCCCTGTTCCTGAGCGACTTTACCGACCGCGAAAGCGATCGCGCGCGAGACGGTCTGGATATCTTTCAGTTCCGGCAGCACCGGGCCTTCGCCGTTGTTGACCAGCGGCGAGTGCTTCGCCAGCGTCTCACTGGCCGCCATCAGCATCTCATCGGTGACTCGCGATGCCCCTGAGGCGATGACGCCAAGACCGATACCGGGGAAGATATAGGAGTTGTTGCACTGGGCAATAACGTACTGCTTACCTTTCAGCGTGACCGGCGCGAACGGGCTGCCGGTGGCAACCAGCGCTTCGCCGTCGGTCCAGCTGAGGATGTTCTGCGGCGTGGCTTCCACCCGAGAGGTCGGGTTCGACAGCGGCATTACGATTGGACGCGGGCAGTGCTTATGCATCTCGCGAATAATCTCTTCGGTGAACAGACCCGGCTGGCCGGAGACACCGATCAGGATATTCGGTTTCACATTGCGCACAACGTCAAGCAGGGAGAGCACTTCGTTGGTGGTATCCCACTGCTGCAGATTTTCACGCTTCTGCACCAGTTTGTTCTGGAACGGCAGCAGGTTCGGCATGGCGTCAGTCAGCAGGCCGAAACGGTCAACCATGAACACGCGCTGACGCGCTTCTTCTTCGCTTAATCCTTCGCGTTGGATCTGGGCGATAATCTGTTCGGCAATCCCGCAACCGGCAGAGCCGGCGCCGAGGAAGACGATTTTCTGTTCGCTCAGCTGGCTGCCCGCACCGCGGCTGGCTGCAATCAGCGTGCCGACGGTCACCGAGGCGGTGCCCTGGATATCATCATTGAATGAGCAAATCTCATTGCGATAGCGGTTGAGCAGCGGCATAGCGTTTTTCTGCGCGAAGTCTTCAAACTGCAGCAGAACGTCCGGCCAGCGGTGCTTAATGGCCTGGATAACGTCATCGACAAACTGATAATACTCATCGTCGGTAATACGCGGATGGCGCCAGCCCATATACAGCGGATCGTCGAGCAGCTGCTGATTGTTCGTCCCCACGTCCAGCACAATCGGCAGCGTGTAGGCCGGGCTGATACCGCCGCAGGTGGTGTACAGCGAGAGTTTGCCGATCGGGATCCCCATACCGCCGATGCCCTGGTCGCCGAGACCCAGAATGCGTTCCCCGTCGGTGACGACGATCACTTTGACGTTGTGGTTCGGGACGTTTTGCAGGATATCGTCGAGGTTGTGCCGGTTCTGATAGGAGATAAAAACACCGCGCGAACGACGGTAGATCTCAGAGAAGCGCTCGCAGGCGGCGCCGACGGTCGGCGTATAGATGACCGGCATCATCTCATCGAGATGGTTGCCAATCAGGCGATAAAAGAGGGTTTCGTTGGTGTCCTGAATGTTGCGCAGGTAAATATGCTTGTCGATCTCAGTTTTAAATCCCTGGTACTGGATCCATGCGCGTTCAGCTTGTTCCTCAATTGTTTCAACAACTTCTGGCAGCAGGCCGAGCAGGTTAAAGCTGCTGCGCTCTTCCATGCTGAAGGCGCTACCTTTGTTGAGAAGGGGAAATTCGAGCAGAACGGGGCCAGCGTAGGGGATATACAGGGAACGGTTTTTCTTATGGGTGAATTGCATCGCACTAACTCCTTGATGTTCACTTCAGACCGTGCGCGGCGATAAGCGTGCGGGCTGGCAGGGAATGCAGCGGGAGCAGTATAGAGCAGATGTTATCAAAGAGGGGAAATTGTATTAAAAAAACACCATCCTGACGAAAGGACGGTGTTTTTATCATCATTCAGCTGAGAAATTAACCCGCGCGGCGCTTACGGCCGGTGGCATGAGCGTGGTTAATTGTCGTTTCCACATCGCCGTCCAGCACCACTTTTTTCTGCTGGGACAGTTTATAGTTCAGACCGAGAAGATGACGTGCCTGGTGGTTCGATTTCATTCTTACTCCTTAATCCAGTTCTGTTTCAAGGACAAGCCCGGCGTGGCCGGACGAAATGTAACCCTAAGAACGGCGCGCTAGTGCGACCGTCTATCTATCGTGGTCTATTTTTCCGCCCCTGGCAACTTTATCACCCGGAATCAGGAATAGTCTGCGTTTACCACTTCATCTCGCCGGTGTTCACTTTCGCACTCAGCTCCAGCGAACTGACTTCCGCCAGCTCCGGCCAGCGCTGTTTCATCTCGGCGATCACCCCGGCGGAATCTTTGTGCGTTTTCAGCGCCTGCTCAAACTGCTGCAGATAGTCGCGGGTAAAGGCGATCGCGCGATCCCCGGCCGGCGGTGTGCCAAGATAGTGGCCAGGAATGACCTGCTGCGGATGGAGTGCAGCCATATCGTCGAGCGTTTTGCGCCACTGCAAGCGGCTTTCGGCGCTCTGGGTATCGGCCGTCCATACGTGCATACCCCAGGCGACACCGGTACCGCCGAGGATGGCTTTGTTCGCCGGGATCCAGACGAACGCCGCGTAGTGTTGCGGCTGACGAATTTCAACTTTTTCGCCGTCAATGGTAAAGGTGTTGGCCGCAATCACCTGCGGCGTATAAAGCTGCTTCGGTGCGCCATCTTTCATCTGCGGGCCCCAGAATGCCAGCTTCGCGGCCTGGGTTGCTTCGATGTGCTTGACCACCTCGGCCGTGGCGACAACTTTTGCGTCCGGGAAAGCCTTCACCAGCGGCTCGAGGCCGAAATAGAAATCCGGATCGCCGGAGGTAATGACAATGCGGCTCAGTTTCTTACCGCTTTTGCGGATCATATCGACCAGCTTTTCGCCATCTTTCACGCTAAATTGCGCATCAAACAGCACCGCTTCATGCGGGCCGGAAGCCAGCGTCGAGTTCACGGCGAAGATACCTTTATCCTGCGGGTTATAGGTCTGCAATGTTAAAGGTGCGGCAAACGCAGCGGAGCTGAACAGCGCGGTGGCAACGGCAAGGGCGGATAATTTCATGTTGGTTTTCTCTGTGTCTGTTGAATAACGCTATTTTACGGATTTCCTGATTTGCGAAAATTCCTGAAAAAAGAGATGCTGAGTTTCATAAAACGTGCAGATGGAAGTGAAAGATGGACAGAATTATTGCCGCGCAGGTCTACATGCGGATCTGCGAACTGGGGAGCCTGAGCGCCGCGGCCCGTGCGCTGGGGATGTCGCGTCCGATGGTCAGTCGCTATCTGGAGCAGATGGAACACTGGGCGGGTACCCGCCTGATCCACCGTTCGACGCGCAAATTAACCTTAACCGCGGCCGGGGAGAAGGTGCTGCAAAAAACCCGCAGCCTGACGCAACTGTCGGATGAAATTGCCGGGCAGACCGAGCGGGCGGTGCCCAGCGGCACGCTTCGCGTCGCCTGCGCTCACTTTACGGCTATGCAGCTGATTTCACCGCTGTTACCCGATTTTCTCGCCCGTTATCCCCAGCTGCGTCTCGAACTGGATATCAATAATCATCCGGTGAGTCTGATCGGAGAGCGCATCGACGTGGCGATTCGCATCACCGATAACCCGGAGCCAGGAGCGATTGCCCGTCGGCTGGGGGTCTGTCGTTCGGTCCTGTGCGCATCGCCGCGCTGGCTGCAGTTACATGGCCAGCCGCAGACGCCGGCGGAGCTTAGCGAACATAACTGTCTGCACTACAGCCATTTTGTCGCGCCGAGCTGGCAGCTTACCGACTCGCAGGGCGAGGAGGTCTCGGTGACGGTTTCCGGAAACCTCAGCGCCGGGATCTCCTCATTACTACTCGAAGCGGCGGTAGCCGGATGCGGTATCGCGATGCTGCCGGAACTGGAAGCGCAGCGCGCGCTCAACAGCGGGGCGCTGAAGCCGGTGTTGCCGGGCTGGACGCCGAAAGCACTCAGCGTCTACGGCATCTATTTATCGCGCGACTATCAACCCAGCGCGCTACCGCTGTTCCTCGATGAGATCCAACAGCAGCTGGCGCAGCTTAGCTAGCGCGCTTTCGTACCGCCGATCCTGCGTCGCGCCTTGCGGGCGCGCGTGCTCCTGCCATCACTCACCTCGCTACCTGCTACCGGGTGGCGTCCGCACGTCTGTCTCTTGTTCGCGCCGACAGCGTCCTCTTTCGTGAGCCATCTCCGACTTTCATCTAATCCTCCTGTGGATATCTAGACATATCGCAATTTGAGATATATCAATATATGTACATTATTTTACCAATAATTAACATTCAGGAGCGGAGAATGGATCTGGGGATTGGCGGAAAACAGGCTTTCGTCTGCGCATCATCGCAAGGACTCGGTCTGGCCTGCGCGGCGGCGCTGGCGGCAGAAGGCGTGAACGTCACGCTAAACGGGCGTTATGAACAGAAGCTGGCGCAGGCGGCATCGGCGCTGCGCCAGCGCTTTCCTCAGGTTGCCGTCACCACCGTCACTGCCGACCTGACGCAGTCGGAGGGGCGCGCGGCGATCCTGGCGGCCTGGCCAAAAATCGACATTCTGGTGACCAATAACGCCGGGCCTCAGCCCGGCGCACTTGCCGACTGGCATGAAGAGGCGCTGCTGGGGGCGATGGCGGCCAATTTTATTCCTGCGGTACAGCTGATTCGCGCGTGGCTGCCGGCAATGCAGCAGCAGCGCTTCGGGCGGATCGTCAATATCACTTCGGCCATGGTCAAAGCGCCGCACTACATGATGGGGCTATCCACCTCGGCGCGGACGGCGCTGACTGCTATCTGCAAAGCGATCGGTCGTGAAGTGGTAGCCGACAATGTGACCATCAATAACCTGCTTCCGGAGCGGATCGATACGCCGCGCCAGGCATTTATGTTGCAGCGGCTGATGGATGAAGAGGGCATCAGTCTGCAAGAGGCGCGCCGACGCAATGAGGCGACAATCGCCGCCGGTCGCTTTGGCCGCCCGGAGGAGTTCGCTGCGGCCTGTGCCTTTCTCTGTAGCCAGCAGGCTTCCTATATTTCCGGACAAAATCTGCAGCTCGACGGCGGTTCCTATGAGGGGCTGCTATGAATACGGATCTCCTGGCGCTAATGACGCTTGAGACGCAGCGTCAGCAGGCACTGGTGGCCGGTGATAGCGTGCGTCTGGCGGGGCTCCTGGCCGACGATCTTGTTCATATTCACAGTACCGGAATGGTGCAGGGTAAGGCCGAGTTTCTCGAACACGTGGTGAAAATGGGCGGCTTTGTGGCTATCGAGCGGCCAACGCCGGATATACGCCTGCTGGGCGATATTGCCATTATCAGCGGCGAAACGCGCAACGTGGTCCGTGCACTGCACGATGGCGCCGAAAGGGTTCGCCACGGTTTTTCCACGCTGGTTCTGCGACGTTCCCCGCAGGGCTGGCAGATTGTGTTGTCACAAATGACGCCCTTTGCGGCGTAAGAAGGAGTGTTATGAAGCTCGTGCGCTACACCCACCACGGACGTACCCGGCTTGGCAAAGTGGTTGATTCTACGGTCATTGATTTATCCGAAATCACCGGCATCGATCACTCAATGCGCCAGTTGCTCAACGACCTGCCGGCGCTTCGCGAACGGCTTGAGCGGGCCACCGGGCCGGCCATTGCGCTGGAGGAGGTTCGCCTGGAGGCCCCGATTCACGACCCGCAGAAGTTTCTCGGCATTGGTATGAACTATCGCCAGCATGCCGAGGAGGCACGCCGGGCGGGGATCGCCATCCCGCCATCGCAAATGTGGTTTAACAAGCAGGTTTCCTGCATCAGCGGGCCCTTTGATCCGGTCGTTAAGCCGCGCGTTAGCGAGCAGATGGATTATGAAATCGAGCTCGGTGTGGTTATCGGTCGCCGCTGTCGCCATGTCTGTGCCCGCGATGCACACGCGGTGATTGCCGGCTATCTGATCGTCAACGATCTCTCCGCGCGGGACTGGCTGAAAAAATCGCCGACCTTTACGCTCGGCAAATCATTCGATACGCACGGGCCGCTGGGCCCGTGGCTGACGACCGGCGATGAAATTGCCGACCCGTTGGCGCTACAGATGACGCTAACGGTGAACGGTGAACAACGTCAGCACGCCTCAACCGGCGATATGATTTACAACATATATCAACAAATTGAGTATCTCTCATCGGTGATGACGCTGGAGCCGGGCGACGTACTTGCTACCGGAACACCGTCCGGGATTGGCGCGCCGACCGGGCGTTTCCTGCAGCCGGGCGATCTGCTGCATCTGACCATCGACGGCCTGGGGGCGATAGAACATCGCGTGGTGGCAGAAGACGACGCCATAGCGTGGGAGGCGTGATGAGCAGCAACTCTTTTCGTGATTATCTTCTGCCTGCTGACGCGCCACGTATTCTGGCCGCGCGTAACGTGGATGTCGCCACCTATGGCGCCAGGATGCTGGCGACGGAAAAAGCGCGTGACCTACAGGCGCAGTGGCAGGCCAGCCTGGATGAAACGTTTCGCGGGATCACGACTGACGGCAGGGTACGCGAGGGGCTTTTCGCGTTAGCCGATGAAGGGTTTGCCGTCGACGAGGCGGTTGCCGCCGCCAGAGAGCTGCTGCGGACGCTGGAGCCGTCGCAGCGCCAGCGCGTCTGCCAGCCGATTGATGCGCCGCAGTGGCGTGCCTGGTATAACCCGGAAATTCCGTTCAATGACTATGGCGTGCGCCTGGAAGCGACGTCTCCGGCGACGCGCGAGGCATTTCTCGGGTTATTGAGGACCTGCACCAGCGAGCAGGGTTTTCGCAAAGTCTCTCGCCTGATGGATGCCAACCATTTCCTTGGCGAGCTGTATGACCTGAATAACATCATGAACCGCTGGAGCTTCCATTTCATGTTGTTCGGCGAGCCTTCGGCGGATCGGCCCTGGGGGTGGAATATCTACGGCCATCATGTCGCGTTTTGCTGTTTTATCGTCGGACGTCAGCTGACTATCGCCCCCACGTTTATGGGCGTGGAGCCAAACGTTATCGATCGCGGTGATGACAGCGATGCGACGCTGTTTACCGACGAAGAGCGCTGCGGCCTGGCGTTGATGCAGGCGTTGACTCCGCGGCAGCAGAAACGAGCAACGATTTTCCAGCAGATGGAAGATCCGGCGATGCCGCCAGAGCGCTTTAACTTCGCCGATCAGCGCCATCTCGGCGGGGCTTTTCAGGATAACCGAATAATTCCTTATGAGGGAATTTGTGTGGCGGAGTTCAGTCCGGCGCAGCGCAAGATGTTAATGGCGACGATTGCCTGCTTCCTTGATTTTTTGCCCGATGCTCCGCGACAGCGGCGGCTGGCGTGCATTGAACAGCATCTTGAGGAAACCTGGTGGTGCTGGATTGGCGGCTGCGGCGATGACGATGTCTTTTATTACCGTATTCAAAGTCCGGTGGTGATGCTGGAGTTCGATCACCATAGCGGGATGTGGCTGACCAATGAGCAGCCGGCGCGTTTTCATATTCACACGATTACGCGGATTCCCAATGGCAATGATTACGGCAAAGCCTTATTGGCACAAACGCGCAAATAAACCTGTCGGGTTTAATTTCTGTTGATATCACCCGTCGCGAACGCAGAGCGTAGCGCGGGTGGGCGCATTGACGCGCCATTCTCTATGAGCCTGCGCGAACAGGCTCCGGGCGGTAAATAAAAATATCTCTGTCTCCTACAATGAGGTTATCTGGCAATGGAATTAAACTGTTCATTCAGAGTCTCAACGATGGCGTTATTTCCGCTGGCGTTGATGTGCGGCAGTTGTTACGCGAATACGGTATCTGCTGGTGGCGACTCTGATTCATTCAACGACTGGCTTTCGCAAGGGAATATTTACGGCGAAGTCAAAACTATGCATTTTTTTAAAGAATTTAACGGTACCGTTGCGGATAAACAAACGCACGCCTTTGGGGGTGATATTCAATATGTCAGCCCGGAACTTTATGGCTTTAGTTTTGGTGTTGCAGATTATGCGTCGTGGAATTTAGGTCTCAATCCCGATAACAGTGAAAAAACGGAAGTTTATCTGCCGGCGGATAATATCAATGTTCTGGGTAAGGCCTATCTGCGCTATCGGGGATATGGATTTAATCTACAGGGGGGACGAATTGCACTCGACACGCCTTTCGCCAACGGCGGCGAAGGTCGTACCATGATTCCGGCCTTATATGAGGGGGTTGGCGGCGATTACGCTTTGCTGGATAAGCAGCCGTTAAAGCTGTACGGCTATCGAATCTACCGCTTCAAACCTTTCAGCTCTGATACCTTTGGTAAGGGAGATACCGGGGCGCCAGAGGTTGATGATACGACGATCCCTTCGGTCGACAGCGATGGTTTCTCCACCTTCGGTCTGCGCTATGGCCACCTGTACGATGCCCAGGCCGAGGCCTGGTATTATCACTTTGATAAACGTGCGCAGATGGCTTTTGTCGGCGGCGAGCTGCCGGTACATGGGCTAAGCGTGGGACAATGGACGCCATTTTTCGGCGCACAGTATTTGCATGAATGGGATACATCGGATCAGTCCTGGCCGTATAAAAATATCGACACCGATCTTTATTCTGCCCGACTGGGGATGCGCTCGCGCAATCACAGTCTCTCGGTGATTGCCACTCATGTCCCCAGCAAAGACGGGGCGTTTTTAAATGGCGCCTATTTCGCACCATATAATTTTGGTATTTATGACACCACGCCGATTGAGGCCGGACAACCGCTGGCATCGATGATCACCAGTAATCAGCCCGGCGATGCGCTGGCGCTGCGCTATGTTTATCATAATCAAAACGCGCTGGCGGTATTAGGCTATACGCGTCTGAATTTAAAAGATTCCAGTGGGATTTATTATCCGATTGCCGCTAAGGATATTAATGCCGGGTTTATGATATTAGGCTATAACCTGACCCCGCGATTACATGCTGAATTTGAATTTGATTATATTGACTCGCCGTCGCCGATAACCGGTGATTATCATGCTGAACGCCTGCGCCTGGTTTATAAATTCGGCGCTATGATGCCGGACAGCGAATATTAATCGTGATGACATTGTCCTTTTATTAGTAGCAGGGTCTGCCGGCGGCAGATCCTGACTGGAGATAAATATGAGTAACAGAAAAAGTATTTATAGCGAGGCCTTCGTTCACGCCAATCCCGTTCCTGCCGCCTGTCGGATTGGCAATATGGTTTTTTCCGGTGTGATTTATGGCCGCGATCCGCTGAGCCGGCAGGTACCGGACGATCTTGATGCCCAGTGCGCGCTGATGTTTGCCCATATCAAAACGCTAATTGAGGATGCCGGAGGGACGCTGGACAACATTGCCCGATTGACGCTGTTGATGGCGGACAGAAACGAGCGCGAAACGGTGAACCGCCACTGGGTCCGCTATTTCCCTGATCCGGCATCGCGTCCGGCCAGGTACGCCATCGATGCTAAACTGAACGGCAATATTCGCGTACAGTGTGATTTTATCGCCGTTCTTTAACTAACTTTTACTGACCGCTTCTCCGCTTTCCCGCGCGTATTCCGTTGGCGAACAAAATTCAGGCCTGCGTCATCTCTTTAAGATATATTTAAAGTTTAGTTATGTTGCAGTGGATGATAAAGGAGTCGACGATGGAACAAACACAACGCTCCGGAAAAAAGTCCGCCGGTAACGACACTCCGGCTGTCCCGCAAAATGCGGGGCAGACCGGGCGTCGTGGGCGGGTATTCGATTACGGTGAGCTACGCGTGCTGCTCCTGGCGATGCTGTCTGAACAGCCGAGCCATGGATACGAACTAATTCATGACATTAAAGAACGCTTTGGCGGGTTGTATAAGCCCAGCCCGGGGGTCATCTATCCGACCCTGACCTGGCTGTATGACCGCAACTATGCGGTTATCGACCTGGAAAAGGGCGGCCGCAAGCGCTACAGCATTACCGAAGAGGGCCGGGCATGGCTGACGGCTAATCAATCGGTTATGGAAATGCTTAAGTCGCGGGTGGCGCCGCAGGCGAACCGAGAATCGCCGGTGGAGCTGGTAGAGGCAATGGACCACCTGAAACGGGCGCTCAGCCTGCGGATGAAATATGAGCCGCTGCCTGCCGGTATGGTCGTGAGCCTGGCGCAGGCAATTCATCTGGCCGCCGAACGTATTGAACATCTGCTGACTACCCCGGTTGCGACGGAGGGCGTGCACACCAGTATCGCCTGCATCGCGACGCCCAATGCCTCGCGATTTATGCGCCGCTTGTGCAGCCATTTCCAACATCGCACGCCGGTCGTCAGCGATGAGCACAGCGGGCAGTTTCGACTGAGCATCGGCGAGGTCCGGCTGGATGTGCAGGATAACCTGTTGCAGATTACGTTGAGCGCCACGGAAACCGACGATCTGGCCGAGATGGAAACCATCGTGGAACGCCATCTGGCGGAAGCGGCAGTGCGCGAAACGCTGGATATCCGCTGGCAGCGGACGTAAAAAAAACCGGCAGCCCTCTGCCGGTTTCTCGCTTTTGGCCCCGATAATCTGATGTTTAGCGGGGCCGATTTCGTTAGTCGAGATGGAACATCCGTGCGGCATTCCCGCCGAGAATATTGGCCTTATCTTCCGCTGAAATATCCAGACTCTGAATGGTGTCCACCCCCTGGAAGAACCAGTCCTTGCGAATCGGGTAGGAGCTACCGTAGAGAATATTTTTCCCGCCGATCACCTTCACCGCGGCCTCCAGCTGAGCTTTACCCCATTGCGGCGCGCCGGAAGTATCGAAGAAGATGTTGTTGCTTAACTGCGCGCGCAGATTGCCGGTGCCGGTCTGGAAACGATCGACCGCATCGTTGAACTGATGCTGCGGCGGTACCAGCATATCGGCGAAGGCGTAAAACGCGCCGCCCAGCATGGAGTGGATAAAGCGCAGGTTCGGCAGCTCGTCAAACATGCCGCTGAACAGCTCGCGTCCGACGGCGGTGGCCTGGTCGATGCAGCGCCCGAACTGGCGGCGCTGGTTGGTGTACGGCAGTACGGAGTTAAAATCCACCGGCAGCGGCGTATGGTGAACCACAACCGGAATTTCCAGCGAGTTCAGGTAGTTGAGGTAAGGGCGGAAGGCCGGATCGTCGAGATAGATCTGCCCGTAGTGGGCGACAATCTGCGCGCCGCGGAAGCCGAGCTGATTCAGACAGCGGTCGACTTCGCGCAGACACTCTTCGGTCCCCCACGGCGGAACGACCGCCAGCGCCGACATTTTTCCGCCGCTGCGTTTCACGTATTCGGCCATTCGATCGTTGACCTTTTTACAGGTCTCCAGATCCAGCCACTCCTGCCATACCGGAAGACGGAAAATGGCGTGGTCGACGCCGGCTTTTTCCATGTCTGCCAGCTGACTCTCCAGCGTGTACTGACCTTCGGCGTAGTTGAGATTCACATAGCCTTTCGGCTGTTCGATGATCAGCTGACGCAGCGGTTTGCCTTCGATCTGCTCTACCCGGGTGTGGACCCCGTATTGTTTCGGCACGCAATCCAGAAATGCATTCAGCAGTTTTTCGTCGGAGAACAGGTCGCCTGGCAGCCAGTGCATGTTGGCATCGATAATTTTACTCATGTGTTCTTTCCTTTTGTTTTTGGTGTCATGTTGGTTGGTGGGGGGTTATTTCTGCTCGCTGGCAAAAACGGACTTATATTTACCGGGCGCTACGCTCTCTTTACTTCCAGGAATCCGCATCCCGGCTTTGGCGTGGTATTCGCTGAAGATAGCCAGCGCCTCTTCGTGGGGGAAAATGGCCTCAATATCGTCGAACGGTTTCCCGCCGCTGCGCTCTTCAACAATCCGACGAACCACCTCGGGGCCTTCGCCGCGTGAAGCCAGCACCAGCCAGTTCACCTTCTCGCGTCGTTCTTCCTCGTAGGCCCGCAGCGCCGCAACCGGATCGGCCACTGTGCTGAGCTTCTCAGCCAGCACGCGGGCGTCGACAAATGCCTGACAAACGCTGTTGCCGCCGCGCGGATACATGGCGTGCGCGGCGTCGCCCAGCAGGGTGATACGGCCAAAAGACCACTGGGAGAGGGGATCGTGATCGATCAGCGGGAAGAGGTAGCATTCGCGGGCGCGGCGGATCATTTCGCTGACATCCAGGAAACCGAGCTGGCAGTCATCGAAAACATGTTCAATCTCTTTGACGCCGGTTTCCTGATTCCAGTCTTCTTCGCTTTGCGGTTTTTCGGCCTGCTCAATCACCCAGTTGACCAGCTGATTTCCCTGACCATCGACGTTGTCCTGAATGGGGTAGACGATCAGGGTGCCCTGACGAATCGGATCGCCGATGTGCAAAATTGAGCCGCCGGTTTTGATCGGCGGCATTACGGTGACGCCGCGATACAGCGTCAGGCCGGAAAAGTGACTACGCTGAGAGGCCGGGAGTAGCTGGCTGCGCACCACCGAGCGAATGCCATCCACGCCAACCATCACGTCGGCCCGTACCTGCTGCGGAGCCGCCGGGTTCAGGCTGTTATCAAACGTGACGGTCACCCCATGCTCGTCCTGGGTGAAGCTCAGGCAGCGACAGCCGAGGGTAATCGCCTCGGGTCCCAATCGTTCCTGTACCGCACGATAGAGCATCATCTGGAGATGGCCGCGATGTACGAAGCGCTGATCGTGTTCATATCCCATATGTCGACCGCACTGTTCGGCGAAAATCTGCTGGCCGTAACCGGTGTAAAAAATCGACTCCTGAGCGTCGACAGAAATGTCGCAAAAAGCCTCGTACAGACCCAGTTCCGTCAGCTCTTTTACCGCGTAGGGTTTGATATCCACCCCGACGCCCAGCGGCTTAATTTCCTGAACGGCTTCGAATAAACGCGGTTTAAATCCCTGCTGGTGCAGACGTAGGGCCGCAGCCAGCCCTGCCGGACCGGCACCAATAATGACGATATCCAACATAATAACTTCCTCAGATTGTGTTATCGGCAGGCCAGCTGGCCTGTCATAGTCAGTTCACGGACGATTTGTTGATGCCAGCGCCGTCCGGGGCGCGGTGTTCAGCGGCAGGTTTATGGTTCGGATCGCGCAGCCAGACGGGAATGCCGACCAGACATACCGCCAGTCCCGCCAGAACCAGCAGCGATAGCGAATGGCCGGTATGATTCTGTAGAGCATGGAAAAACAGCGGCGGTCCCAGGAACACGCCAATCAGCGTCAACTGGGTGATAAGCCCGCTGGTGGCGCCAATGCTGTCGCGTGAAGGGGCCACCACCGGCGCCAGTGCCCACATTCCCACCAGCAGCCCGCTGCCAAAGGTAAAGACCCACGACGCCACCAGCGATGGCCACAGCCCCAGTTGCAAGCTGAAGATGACCAGCGCGGGAATACCGGTCAGTACGATGCCCAGCGCGCCGATAAGCATCGCGCGGACGCCACGGTTGAGCAGGGCGCCGACCATCAGACAGCCGATGCCGTTACAGACCATCGCCACCACGTTCCAGCGCGAAACCGCCAGCGGATCCACGCCATAGCTTTTCGCCAGCCACGGTGCGAGGGTGGTGATGACGCCGGTTTGCAGAAACGCATCGGCGCCGAAAGAGATCCCCAGCAGCCACGGCAGCGGGCTCTTCAGCACGTCGCGCAGGCCCCGGGTACGGGAGAAGATGATTTTTTCTTCCGCACTGCGTCGCGGCAGGCAGCATTGCGCCACAGCGGCCAGCAGCAGGGTCAAGACCGAGTGGGCCAGGAACGCCACCCGCCAGTCGCCAAAGTGTTCGGCCAGACCGGCCGAGAGAAACGGCAGCAGAAAACTGGCGGGGACAAACGTTGACCACAGCGCCATCGCCATCGTCCTCTGCTTGCCGGTTGTGATGCGAATAAGCAGGGTGACGGCGGCGACAGCGGTCAGGACATAGCCCACGCCGGTAATCGCCCGACAGATCAGCAGCAGCGTAAAAGTGGGGGCAGCAATCACCAGCAGGTCGCCGGCAACAATAATCACCGCGCCAATCAGCAGCACCACGCGATCGCCGAAGCGGTCAACGGTATAGCCTGCCAGCAGCGCGCCGAGAGCGACCATTAAGGAAGGGAGCGACATGATCAGTCCCACCTGGCCGTGCCCGTCGATATGAAACGCGTGTGCAATGGCGCCCAGTTCGGTGACCGCTTCACTGACGGTCATCGCCGCCATCACGCCGAGGGCGTAGGTCACCAGAATTCTGAGATAAGCATTTTGAAAAAATGTAGCCACAATCGTACTCCTGGATGCTGTTAAGTTTGCTCACAGGCCGCGCGCGGCGCCGGAGCGTTGAGGTACAGCGTGTGACGATGTGCAATGTCAGGCGTCGTTGGCCATCGCCAGAAAACGTTCCAGGTCCGGCGGTTCAACCCGCAGCCGCGGAGGCTGCGGCGTCACGCCCACGAACGTTGTGGCCTCGGTAAACCATTTGTTTTGTGCCGGCAGTCCCCACTGATCGGCGCGTTTGGGATCCGCCAGATCCCAGCCAATGGCAGGTTCCGGGTCGATGTGCTGATAGTGGGTGTTGAACAGTTCAATGCGGTGGCCATCAGGGTCGCGAAAATAGATAAACAGCGCGCCGCTGATGCCGTGACGTCCAGGGCCGCGCTCCAGCTGCGGCGCGTAGCCCAACGCTCCGGCCACGTCACAGGCGCGAATCATGTCGTTGCTATCCGGGATGGTATAAGCGAAATGGTGCAGGCGAGGGCCGACGCCGTTAGTAAAGACAATATCGTGCGGGTTGCCTTTACGCTGCATCCACACCCCCCAGAGCTGCTCATTGCCGTCCAGCGTCGACCAGGTGTATTCGCTGGTGCGAAATCCCAGGCGCTGGTAGAAATCAAACGCGGTGCGCACGTCGCTGGCCTGCAGCTGATAATGATCGAGACGCTGGGCACAGGCGCCGCGGTAGCGATCGTACTGTTTAAACATCCGTTCGCGCGGCTCCATGGTCGCGCAGAACTCCAGCGGCACGCCGATGCTGTCGCTGACGTGCAGCGTCAAACCCTGCCAGGGGACATCAACCAGTTCGGCATTCGCTCCTTGTGCGGCGAAATAATCCCGCGCCCGTTTGACATCGTCCTCACTGTGGACCCGCATGCCGATGCGCGCGCAGCCAGGCTGTGCGCTTTTACGTAGCACCAGACTGTGGTGACCGCGCTCTTCCAGGCCACGCAGCCAGACGGTGGAGGCATCTTCATCGCTGACGATCAGGCCCACCAGCTCGCGATAAAAATGTTTACTTGCTTCAAGGTCCCGTACGTTCAGGACGACATGGCTGGCCCGGGTCACATTAAAAGGAGGCTGGCCGACTAGCTCATTGATCTGCTGCATTGTAGGGTTCTCTCTTTCAGTCATCGCTACAGGTATCGGATACGTAGCAGCTCTGTGGCCGCCTGTTCTGCTCAAGACAAAGCCCAATTGAGATATATCTTTTATCTCGATATATCTAGTTGTGAACTGATAGTAGATGAGCGGAAAAAATTCGCTATGGCGCGATGATGAAAATGTGATCTGTTGCGCGAATGTTAATCATTGTCATTTTCGTGTTAAAAATAACGACAGAAGGCGCCACCTGATAATTTTTTGTTTTATAGGGGATTTTCCTAATCCACACCCGAAAGACGCCTCACCATCTATACTTTGGGTTCGACATATCAACAGGAGCGATTACATGGCAATCCATAAGAAAGGTCAGGCGCACTGGGAAGGGGATTTAAAAAGTGGCAAGGGGACCGTTTCGACAGAAAGCGGGGCGTTGAGCCAGCAGCCGTACGGTTTCAATACCCGTTTTGAGGGAGTAAAAGGGACCAATCCGGAAGAGTTGATAGGCGCTGCGCATGCGGCCTGCTTCTCGATGGCGCTGTCGCTGATGCTCAGTGAAGCCGGCTATACGGCCACGGCGATTGATACGGTGGCGGTGGTGACGCTGGATAAATCCGGCGGCGGTTTTGCGATTACCCAGGTGGCGCTGCAGAGTCAGATTGTTCTGCCGGGCATTGAAGCCGATGTCTTTGACGGCATTATCCAGAAAGCGAAAGCCGGCTGCCCGGTATCGCAGGTGTTGAACGCTGAGATTAGTCTCGACTACCAGCTGAATCCTTGAGTCTTTAGTGCCCGTTGCTGGCGGGCACTCTGCATCCTCGCTGCGGATAAAGTCACGGCCTGCACATGAGTCCCGCGCCGAATAGTGGTATGTTTTGCTGTCACGGAGAGAATCAGGCAAAACAATGACCAGCATACGCGGAATGATAGAAGCTCAGGTTCTGGGCTTAACCGGCATGGCGCTGAAAGAGATTGATTTCGAGCACCCGCAAGGGGAGCCGGGGCTGTTCGGCCCCCGATCGGCCATCTGGCAGGTACACGGCGACTTTACGTCGATGCTATGCGGAGGCGTGAGCGCACTGTTGCTCCAGATGTTGCACCCGCTGGCGCTGGCCGGCGTCTGGGATCACTCCAATTTCCGCGACGATATCTTCGGCCGCCTGCGGCGCACCAGCCAGTTTATCTCCGCGACCACCTTTGGCACCACCATCGATGCGGAAAGGCTGATTGCCAAAGTGCAGGGCATTCACCTGCGGGTCAGCGGGCAGGATAAAGACGGCACGCCGTATATGGCCAGCGATCCGGCGCTGCTGACCTGGGTACACGTGGCCGAATGCAGCAGCTTTATGGCATCGCATCTGCGCTATAAGCGTACGGTGGTCAGCGAGGAGCGACAGACGCAATATTTCCACGAGGCGGCTGAGATTGCCCGCCGTCTGGGCGCGCGCGATATCCCGGTGACGCAGCAGCAGGTGACGGAATATCTGCAGGATATGCGCCCGCGTCTGCGCTGCGATGAGCGTACGCGGGAGGTGGCGAACGTGCTGCTGACCACCCGTTTACCCGGCCGTCTGACTCAGCCGGCAGGCCAGTTGATGATGCGTGCCGGGATTGATCTGCTGCCGCCCTGGGCGCAGGAGATGCTCTCTCTGACGCTGACTCCCTGGCAGCGGCATACCGCCCGGCTCGCGGTACAGGGTATCGCCAGGGTGCTTCGCGCATCGGTACGCAACGGCGCCTATCATTGTGCGATGCGCAGAATGGCCGTGAATTAACGTTTTTGTCGCGGATAGCACCTGTCGGCTATTATTTCAGAATAAAAAAGTCGGCGCGATTTATATTTTTATGCGCGTTTTCGGCCCTCTGTGAATTAAATTATCGGCTCGCTGGAATCGATTGCGTGTGGGCCCCGCGACAGGTGCGTTAACTGTCCAGAGGAGGCTGACGCCGGCAGGTTGATAATGTAGCCACATTAATCTCAGGGTTGATTCATTGGCGCTCTACCTCGCATCCCCGCAGTGGTTTTCATATTGCCCGATAAATAAAAAAGGACCATAATTATTGCGCCATTATTCCATCGCATATTAATGGTTAATAACAAACGCATTGTCGTGTTTATGTTCAATAAAATAATCCAATCGGTTAATAGATATTATCTATAGCCAGACTGGGCATTCAGGAAGTCATACAATGATCATCCGACCAGAACAACACTGGTTCCTTCGTCTGTTTGACTGGCACGGCTCCGTGCTGTCAAAAATCATTTTTCGCCTGCTGCTTAACGTCCTGATGTCGATTATCGCCATCATCAGCTATCAATGGTACGAACAGCTGGGTATCCATCTGACCGTGGCGCCCTTTAGTTTGCTGGGGATAGCCATCGCGATATTCCTCGGTTTTCGCAACAGCGCCAGCTACAACCGTTTTGTCGAAGCGCGTAATCTCTGGGGGACGGTACTGATTGCCGAACGCACCCTGATGCGTCAGCTGAAAAATATTCTTCCGACGGAGCACCAAACGCATCAAAAAATCGCCAGCTACCTGATTGCCTTTAGCTGGAGTCTGAAACACCAGTTACGTAAAACCCATCCCGGGGCTGACCTTAACCGGCTGCTGCCCCCCGATACCGTCGCGGAGATCCTCGGCAGCTCGATGCCGACTAACCGCATCCTGTTGCTGGTCGGTCATGAGCTGGGCCAGCTGCGCGAAGCGGGGAAGGTGAGCGATATCACCTATGGTCTGATGGACAATAAGCTCGACGAGCTGGCCCACGTGTTGGGCGGATGCGAACGCCTGGCCAGCACGCCGGTCCCTTTCGCATATACCTTGATTCTGCAGCGTACGGTCTATCTGTTCTGTACCTTGCTGCCTTTCGCGCTGGTCGGCGATCTGCACTACATGACGCCGTTCGTGTCGGTCTTTATCTCTTACACCTTCTTGTCCTGGGATTCGCTGGCGGAAGAGCTGGAAGATCCGTTTGGCACCGCGGCGAACGATTTACCCCTCAACGCCATGTGCAACACCATCGAACGCAACCTGTTGGATATGACCGGTCAGCACCCGCTGCCGGAAACGCTGCAGCCCGACCGCTACTACAATCTGACCTGATGGTTCTCTCTGCGTAACTGTTAAATAAGTTAAATCTAACGCGTGATAGATAACATTGATTATACAGTTGCGATCCCGATTGTTATGCTTTCGTTAACAAAAACGTCCGCCGCGGTGTTCTCCGGCGGACGAACTTTTTCACGTTGCGGATCGCCCTGATTAAGGTGATTCGGCACGTCGTTCTCGCTTATCGACGGCGCATTCTGGAGTAGATATGAATATGAAAAGACGCTCAGTACCTGGCGTGCATCCTTATGATGGCCCGGCCGGC
Organism: Klebsiella sp. X13; assembly: GCF_003323835.1. Taxonomy (NCBI): domain Bacteria; kingdom Pseudomonadati; phylum Pseudomonadota; class Gammaproteobacteria; order Enterobacterales; family Enterobacteriaceae; genus Klebsiella; species Klebsiella sp. X13. The sequence goes on along the minus strand of NZ_CP030874.1, from coordinate 2,766,344 downwards.
GGCTGGGGCGCATTGAAAGCAACGGCCATCGCCGTGCGGACACAAATGGATGCCCTGGAGGCGCCCGTCACCCTGCTGCGCACCAATCAGCCTGACGGCTTTGACTGCCCCGGCTGTGCCTGGCCGGATAAAGAACACAAATCTACTTTCCAGTTTTGCGAAAATGGCGCCAAAGCGGTGACCTGGGAAGCGACCAGCAAACGCGTTACGCCGAAATTTCTGGCGGCGAACACCGTCACTTCGCTGTTGGCCAAAAGCGACTTTGAGCTCGAAGGCTACGGTCGCTTAACCCATCCGCTGGTCTACGATCGCGCCAGCGACACGCTGCGCCCGACCAGCTGGGAAAGCGCCTTCGCGCGTATCGGCGAAGTGGTCAGCGGCATGCAGCCGGACGAGGTCGAGTTCTATACTTCCGGACGCGCCTCCAACGAAGCGGCCTGGCTGTTCCAGCTGTTTGCCCGTGAACTGGGCACCAACAATTTTCCCGACTGTTCGAATATGTGCCATGAATCGACCAGCGTCGGGCTGCCGCAGTCGATCGGCATCGGCAAGGGAACGGTGTCGCTGGATGATTTTGATAAAACCGAGCTGGTGATTTCCATCGGCCATAATCCGGGAACCAACCACCCGCGTATGATGGGGACGCTGCATGAGCTGGCTCGTCGCGGCGTACCGATTATCGTGTTTAACCCTTTGAAAGAGCGAGCGCTGGAGCGTTTTGCCGACCCGCAGAATGTTATCGAGATGGCAACCCTGCGCTCGACAAATATTGCCTCTACCTATTTTCAGGTGAAGGCCGGTGGCGATGCGGCGGCGCTGAAAGGCATTGCCAAAGCGCTGCTGCAGATGGAAGAAGAGCAGGGTAGCGTCCTCGATCGCGCCTTTATTACTGAGCATACGCAGAACTTCCCGGCGTTTGTCGATGATTTGCAGAAGACCTCCTGGCAAGATATCGAACGCGAATCCGGTCTCACCCGCGCTGACCTGCAGCGGGTTGCCGACGCTTACGCTAAATCGAACGCCACGATTGTGACCTATGGCATGGGGATCACTCAGCATAACAAAGGCACATCAAACGTGCGGCTGATCGCCGACCTGCTGCTGATGCGCGGGAATATCGGCAAACCCGGTGCCGGGATCTGTCCGTTGCGCGGTCACTCCAACGTCCAGGGCAACCGCACCGTCGGGATTACCGAGAAGCCGGGCGCCGCCTTCCTGGCGAAGCTGCAGGAGGTGTTTGGGTTCGTGCCGCCGCACAAGCATGGCCATGACGCGGTGAAAGCGCTGCAGGCGATGATCGAGGGCAAATCGAAGGCTCTGCTGTGTCTTGGCGGTAACTTTGCGGTGGCAATGCCCGACCATGAGCGCGCGTTCCCGGCAATGCGCGGGCTGGATCTCAGCGTGCACGTCGGGACAAAACTGAACCGTTCGCATCTGCTGGTAGCGAAAGAGACGTTTATTCTGCCGTGTCTGGGGCGCACCGAGCTGGATATGCAGGAGACCGGGCGGCAGTCGATCACCGTGGAAGATTCCATGTCGATGGTGCACGCCTCGTCAGGAAAACTGAAACCGGCCTCGCCGCTGCTGCGTTCAGAACCGGCGATTGTTGCCGGTATGGCGATGGCGACCCTGGCAAACACTAAAGTCGACTGGCGCTCGCTGGTGGCAGATTACGACCGTATCCGCGATCTGATCGAACGCACCATTCCCGGTTTTGATTACTACAACGAGCGTATTCGTCACCCGGGCGGTTTTCGCATGCCGCTGCCGCCGACGGAGCGCATCTGGCCAACGCCAACCGGGAAAGCCATGTTCTCGGTGTTCCACGGCGTACATGAGAACGTCCATGTTGCGGGCGAGGAGGTACTGCGGCTGGTCACACTGCGCAGCCACGATCAGTACAACACCACCATCTACGCCATGGATGACCGCTACCGCGGTATTTTTGGCCGTCGCGACGTGCTGTTTATGAACGAGCAGGATATGGCCAGTCAGGGATTCGAGCACGGCGACCGGGTGGATATCACCACCGCGCTGCCGGACAGCGATTTGCGTCTGGAGGATATTACGCTGGTGGCCTACAACATCGCGCCAGGCACCGTTGGCGCCTACTATCCGGAAGCCAACGTCCTGGTTCCGCTGGACTACATTGATGAAGAGAGCGGCACGCCTTCTTATAAATCCGTGCCGATTCGTCTGACCCTGCGCTCGAAAGAGATTCGGCCGGTCTCCGGCCTGCGCTAATCTGCCCGCGACCGCTGCCGACCTCAACGTCGGCAGCAAACTCTCGCTATTCTGGCGCCAGTACCAGCTTGATGCCAAGGCCGACAAAACCGGCGGCAAAAGCGACCCGCAGCCCCAGTAACACCCTGGGACGGGTCAGGACATAGCCGCGCATCGCGGCCGCGCAGGCGCCGTATAACATAAAGACCAGTAGCGTCATCAGCATAAAAATCCCGCTCAGCGTCAGCATCGCTTCCCCCGGGGAGGCGGCATCGCTGCGGATAAATTGCGGCAGAAAGGCGAAAAAGAAGAGCGGCAGTTTCGGGTTGAGAAGGTTAATCATCACGGCATGCGTGATGATTTTCAGCGGTGAATCGGCCTCGTCGCGGCTCTCTGGCGTGAGCGCGCCCCGTTGAGCGAGCGTATTCCATGCCATGTACAGCAGCCAGGCGACACCGAGATATTTGATCGCACTGAAGAGTTCCGGAGTGCGGTGAAGCAGCGCCGCCAGACCGGTGACGGCGGCAAGCAGATGCGGAATGATACCCAGGGTGCAGCCGAAAGCGGCCGCGAAACTCCTGCGTCTTCCGGCAGCGAGTCCGGTGGCGATGGTGTAGAGCGTCCCGGTGCCGGGGGCGAGTACAACCAGCAATGAGGTGAGTAGAAATTCAGGGCTGATGAACGACATGGCGGTGTTCCTGTGAGAGAAATCAGTCGCTCTGAGTATTTCGCCACACCGCGGGCGCGTCTTGAATAAAATTGCAGACGAGGTTACCGGACGGAGTGATAGCTGCCCGGGGTGGTGCCGAACTGTTTTTGAAAGGCGCGAGTCAGATGGCTTTGATCGGCGAAGCCGGCCATCTGCGCCGCATCGGCGGGGGAATGTCCGGCGCTTAACAGCCGACGCGCCAGCCGTACCCGGGACTGCACCAGATAGGCATGCGGGGTAATGCCCGTTTCGCGGGCGAAGCCGCGGATCAGCTGGAAACGGCTCATGCCGCACAGCGCGGCGAGCATGTCGAGGGAGGTTTTTTCCTCCGGCGCATCATCAAGATACTCTTTTGCCAGCGCGATGGTCGGGGAGTAACGGGCCGGTGCCGTCCGGACGAGACGATGGCAGCCGGTTGCCCGCAGCAGACAGAGCAGCAGCCCCTCTTCAAGCGCCGTCTCATCGCCCGTGCGGGCGGTGATTTCAGCGAACAGTCGCTGCATGAGCAGGCGCAGCGGCGGGTCGTCGACCACCGGGCGCAGCAGGATATCCTCACTTTTAACCGCGCCCTGAAATTCATCGACGACGAGCTGCGGATCGAGGTAGAGCATTTGCCAGCTGCGGGGACCGTTCAGCGGTACGCCATCGTGCATTTCTCCCGGGTTGACCATAATGATCTGCCCGGCCGAGGCGTCAACCTGGCCAAGATGACTCCACGAGCGCTGGGCACCGCGAATGAAAATACCGAGGCCAAACTGCTCGTGAGCATGGCGCGAAAAGTGCTGTTCGGTCAGCAGCGACATGGCCTCGAGACCGGGGAGAGGCAAGTGATGCTGCTGGACGTGATGGATGCGGGGCGCCATGTGCTCCTCCCGAAGCGGTTTTGTGCGAGTGTAGTCCGCCGATCGTCACTTCCGCAAGCGCCGGACCGGCTTGTATTTGTCCGATGCTGAACGTAACATTTAACTAACATACTTTTGACCGGGCGAGGGGAGTCTGCATCGCGCCGGCGTTCGCATATAGCGAACGGCAACACACTGGATTAACCATGGATATTAAACAGCTCAAATACCTGATCGCACTCGATCAAACGCGTCATTTTGGCCAGGCCGCGGCGCTGTGCCATATCACTCAGCCGACGCTTTCGATGCGCATCCGCAATCTGGAAGAGGAGCTCAATCTGGTTCTGATTCAGCGCGGGCAGCGGTTTGAGGGGTTTACCGCGGAAGGCGAACGTATTCTGGCCTGGGCGCGGGCGCTGCTGGCGGCTCATGACGGGCTGGAGGCGGAAGCGGCGATTTGTCGCGGCCAGATGGTGGGGCAACTGCGGGTAGGGATGGTGCCGCTGGCCAGCCTTAACCCGATGCAGCTGATTAAACCGCTGGCCGGGAAGTACCCGGAGCTGCAGTTCAACCTGCTTTCTCTCACCTCGGAGCAGATTATCGATGGCGTCAGCCGTAATCAGCTCGATCTGGGCATTTGCTACCTTCACCACGTCGATAGCCAGCTTTTCAACATTAAGCGGCTGCCGGCAACGCGAATGGGGTTGCTGCATGATAAACGCCATTTTCAGTTTGCCGAAGGGACGCCAGACTGGGAAACGATGGCCGCATTACCGCTTGGTTTTCTCACTAAAGGAATGCATTACCGTGAATCCATTGAGATGAGTTTTAAGAGTAAAGGGTTCACGCCGAAATATGTTTTTGAGAGCGATTCTACCTTCCAGATTATCCAGGCGGTGCAGGCGGGAATTTGCTGCGCCATTATGCCGCTCAACAATGGTCTGGAGGCGTTAAGCGATAATCTGGAGATTATTCCCATCGCCGAAACCGAAGTAGAGTCAATGCTGGCGCTGATCATGCGCAACCAGCAGCCGGTCTCGTCACTGGCGGAGAAATGTTTTGCCGATGCGCAGGTCATTTTTAATTAATATGGCCGGGGGATGGGAGGCCGTCCCTGGGGCTCAATGGCATATTCATTTGGCAGACTATGGCTTAGTGCGCTGACGATTGCCCGCCATGAGCCGACTGCGCCGCCGATAATCACCCGGCGGCGCAGCGGACAGTCAGATATTTTCCAGCTCGATACCGCGGGTTTTCGGGCCGTAAATACCCACCGAGAGCATCACCATCAGCATGCTGGCCACGATGAAGCTAATCACCCCCGGGGTGCCGGCGTATTGTAAAATCAGGCCGATCAGAAGGCTGGTGAGCGCCGTTGACAGGCGGCTGAACGAGTAGCAAAAGCCCACGGCTCTGGCGCGAATCCGCGTCGGGAAGATTTCCGCCTGGTAGGCATGATAGCTGATGGTCAGCCAGGCGTTGGACCAGGTAATCATAAACCCGCAGACAACCAGCATCACCGGATTATTCTGCAGCGCAAACAGGGTACCGAACACCACCGTCATCAGCGCGGAAAGAACGATCTGCCACTTATTCTCAAACCGGTGGACAAAGCGGGTGCAGAACAAGCAGCCCAGCGGGTAGGCGAGAGTGATAAAAAAGGCGTACAGCAGGCTGTGGGTAATGCTCGCCCCCTGGCCGGAAAGCAGCGCCGGCAGCCAGTTGCCGAAGCCAAAAAAGCCGATCGCCTGAAAGAAATTCATCACCATCAGCATGAGGGTTCGTCTGCGGTATTCCGGCGCCCAGATCTCTTTAAAGGTTCCACTTTTGCGCTGCGCTTCCCGGGTGTCAGGGATATGCTGCGGCGAAGGCGTGACGCCACAGCGCCGCTCCATCTGACACATCACCGCGTGCGCATCCGCATGGCGACCTTTCACCTCCAGCCAGCGGGCCGACTCCGGCAATTTTTTGCGGATGACCCAAATGATCAGCGAACACAGTGCGCCAAAGATAATCACCCAGCGCCAGCCGCTCAGGCCGAACAGCGTCGTCGGGACCAGCATCCATGACATCAGCGCGACGGCGGGAACCGAGAGAAACTGGATAAAAAAGGCAAAGGCGAACGCTTTGTTGCGCAGATGGGTCGGGACCCATTCGCTCAGGTAGGTGTCGATGGTCACCAGTTCAATTCCCAGCCCAATACCAACCAGGAAGCGGCACAAGATGACCCCTTCGGCGCTGTTCTGGAAAGCCATCAGCAGTGAAAATGCGCCGTACCAGGCCAGCGCAAACATAAAGGTTAATCGGCGGCCCAGCTTGTCCGCCAGCGGCGCCATCAGACTGGCGCCGATAAATAATCCGAAGAAGGTGGCCGAGGCAAATGAGGCCTGATCGGAGATGCCAAAAATGCCCTGTTGGTCGGTATGAAAAATATGTTCTGCCAGCAGTCCGGTACTGATATACCCGGTCTGAAAAAGATCGTAGAGCTCAAAGAAGCCGCCCAGCGCCAGCAGAGTAATAAACGACCACAGGCCGACAGAGGCAGGCAGGGCATCAATGCGGCGGGTTAAGCTGGAGTGGGGGTGTTCTGCGGGTGCAAAAGACGCATCCCCCAGAACCTGGGTGGTAGACATATTATTATTTTCCTCAGATAAAATGTTTGCCTGCTAATGTTATTAGATTGTTAATGGTTTTAAATTTTTAATTCCTCTTTCCATGGGACTTCCACAGCAAAAAATCTCGCCGATATGCAAAATGTCTACTGGATACGCTGGTTTCTTCGTAGAGTGGCCGACGGATTTGAAGTAAATGACCATGACACCGGCGGCCAGCATGATGCGCTGAGCCGCTGCTTAGCGGCCCACTTTTACCTGCGGCGGCAGCGCCTGTAATATCCGCTCTGCTTCCGATCCGGTCAGCGAATAATCGAAAAAGCGCTGATAAAAATCGCGGGTGATGGCGATCATATCCAGATCGTTAAAACGCTGTGGTTGCAACCGTTTCGCCGCCCATTGGATCTGCAGCGCACTTTCCGTGCCGTAGCGATCCCACGGGAACACGCCTGCCGGATTCTGCCAGACCTTGCCGTTTTTTACCGCCCGTAGCGGCGCGAACAGCTTGCCATAAGCCGAGTGCTGTAAATCGCCGCACCCGGCGCCGAGGATGATGATATCTGGCTGCCAGGCGAGCACTTTCTCCGGGGAAATTTCCTGCATATTGCCGGAGATTTCCGCCGCGGCGTTTCGCCCACCGGCCAGGTGAATCCAGGTATCGATTAGCGTATGGCTGCCGTCAACCTTAAGAGGCTTCAGCGACTGGATATGCAGCACCCGCGGCCGCTCGCCGTCCGTCAGACCCCGGTTGCGCTGAGCGGTGACGGCGATAACCTGTTGCAGATACCGGTTGTACGCCTGGGCCCTGGCCCGAACCTGGGGCGTATCGAAGACCGCTGCGGTGGTCTCTACGGCGTGGGCCAGCGACGGGTAGTCGGTAAAGTGCATTTCCATCACGGCTAATCCCGCCTGGCGATAGGCGTCCGCATCGCCATTGCCCTGCGCCACAAAGACCACCTGAGCATCGCGCGTCAGCAGCGCTTCGCTGGTGAAGTGGGGGCCGCGACTTATCAGCACCTGATTGAGCCGGGGAGCGATATGAAACATCCACGGGCGGCTATCCGGACGGTTAACCGTGGCGACGATACGGTCGCCGACGCCGAGCGTCATCAGCAGCGAGTGGTGCGCGAACCACCCCTCTGCCACCTGAGTCACCCGATCGGGCAATATCACCGGGTGCCCGGCATCGTCCGTCACCTGACGGTCGGCCAGCACCGGGAAAGCGAGTAGCAGCGAAAGCAGACCAGCGGCTATCTTTTTCATGTCGTTCCTCAGAAATCAAACTGTACTGACGCCGTCGCTTCGCGCGGTGCGCCGGGCTGAGCGCTGGCGTAACCTGCGCCGGTATAGCCTGTCAGCGCGCCGGGCACGATGTTGGTCCAGTAGTGGCGATTAGTAATGTTAGTAATTGCTAACCTGAAGGTGGTGTCGGTGCCAAACAGTCGGGTGCGGTAGTTGCTGCCGATATCCACGGTGGTATAGCTGGCGACCCAGCTGTCATTGGCATTATCCGTCGCCCGGCGCCCGACGTAGTGAATATTGCCGTTGACGTCGAGTCCAGGAACCGGGTCGATGCTGTAAATGGCCAGCAGGTTGGCGGTGAAGCGCGGCAGGCCGACAACCTGCTTATCATCGGCATCCGCGCTCGAGGTATTATGCAGACGCGGGTCGAGCCAGGTAGCGCCGCCGAACAGTCGCAGGTTAGAGGTGACGTGTCCGTCGGCCATCAGCTCCAGCCCGCGGTTTTTTTGCGTACCGTCTTCGGCAAAATCGCCGCTATCGTTGGTGTAGGCGAACGGACGTTCGGCCTGGAATAGCGCCGCGGTTAAGAGCAGGTCGCGGTGCGGGGCATATTTCGCGCCGACTTCCAGCTGATGGCTACGATAAGGGTCGAGAACCTCTCCGGCATTGCTGGCTCCGGCCGGCGCCGTGTCGCCCTGTTGCATGCTGTTTGCCCAGGTCGTGTAGAGCGTCACATTCTCCACCGGTTTATACATCAGACTGGCTGAGCCGCTGGTACCCCGGTCATCATGATTGCTGCTGCGATTTCCGCTTTTGTTGTAATTGTCGACGGTGAACAGGTTTTCGCTACCCGAGAGCAGCAGGCTCCACTGCGGGGTGAAAGTCAGCGTATCGCTCAGTAAAAAAACGTGCTGCGTGGTGGTGGCCGAATGATAGCGGTCGGTAAAGTCCGGGTAAGCAGGGCGGGCGTAATCCGGATTTTCCGCCAGCGAGGCGTGTCCCAGCGTTTGCGTCCCGCCGTTGCGTGGATTGTCGTTTTTCCACACGAAACCGCGCATGCCGACCGCCAGATCATGCTGCAGCCAGCCCGTCTCAACGCTGCCGGTAAGATTGGCAAGATAGCTGTTGATGGTAAAACGGCTGGCGGCAGAGTTGGCGGTTGTGGTGGTGTAATGGCCGCGATTGTCGGTGAGCGTATTGGTCACGGCGGTGGATTCGCGGTCGGCAATCTGGCGCAGTACGCCAATGTCCAGCAGCCAGTTACCGTCAAAATCATGCTTAATATGCAGGCTTCCGGTTGTGGTGGTGTCGTCGTTGCCGGCGTAGTACTGGCCATATTGGCTTTTGGTCGGATCCAGCGGCGACGGGAAACGGGTGCCTTTTGCGAGGGCAAAAGTTCCGGGAAGACCTTTTTGATAGAAGTGGTAGTAGCTGAAATTGCTCTCCAGCACCGTCTGGTCGGTCAGCTGGAAGTCGAGCGCCAGACCCGCATACTGGTTGCGCTGACGGCTACCGTGGGTATAGCTGCTGCCGTCCTGATCCCGCAGATTGAGGCGATATTTTACTCTGTCGGCCGCGTCAACCGGCCCGCTCAGGTCCAACGCGGCATTCGCGCCGGAGGCGGTCCCACCGCCAACGGTTACCCTGCGCAGCGGCACATCGGTAGGCCGTTTCGAGACCAGGTTAAACATGCCTGCCGGGTTCGCCGGGCCATATAACGCGCCGGCCATACCGTTCAGTACCTCAATGCGTTGAAACTGTTCAGCGGGGTACTCGGTGGTCGACACCACGTTCAGGCCGTCAATCATGCTGTTCTGGACCACGCTGCCCTGCATACCGCGGGTTTGCGGACGAACGCCGTCGCCCTGGACGGAGGGCAGATAACGGTAGATATCTTTGACGCTGCTGGCCTGCACCTGGCGGGTCAGAGAGTCGGAGAGCGTCTGCACGGACCACGGAACGTTAATCAACTTCTGCTTGCCGAGGTTGCCTACCGTAGCCTGCTGTTCAGCGGCAGGCGTAACATCATCAAGGGATTGCGTAAGCGGTTCTGCGGTGACAACCAGGGTTTCTGCCGCATATACGGGCATCGCCGGCATAATGAGAGAACAGGGAATCATCCCGGTAAATAAAACGAGTTTATATGAGCGCATTAATTTTGAGTTCAGACGAATGAAAGCGGAATGAGGCGGGTAAAATCTCGTCTCTGTCTGAAGGGTACGGTTTTTATTTGTATGACAAAAAGATAAAAAACATCGCTGTATATGTCAATATATAACGTTGGTTTTTGTAGGTCGGCACAGTCAACCTGCTACTGAATAAACAATGCTATTTATCTGTTTTTGCAGGTTTTAGTCTGCTGATGTGCCCCTGAAGAGAGCGATGGATTTTTTTCAGGTCCGCGAGAGGTATAAAACCGTTGTGCTGCAGATAAGCTTGTTATTGTCGTTCAGGGAAGGTGTAATTGATGAGGATTCCTCATCTTTTTCCGGGGCAGATGCGCCGGTAACACCACGAAGAGCGAAAATGACGCAAGGAATGACTGAATTCAGGTTTACTTCGTTTATGGCGCAGCGGGCTCAGGAGCTGGCGTTGGCCCTTGATGCAGATCAGCAGGCGCTGGTTAATCAACTGGACACGCTGGGGAGCGGACTGACCTCAGGCAAGGCCGCCGGCGCCAAAGGGCTGTACGTCTGGGGGCGTACCGGGCGCGGTAAAAGTTTTATTATCGATCATTTCTTTACCAGCCTGCCGCTGGCGGAAAAGCGCCGGGTGCATTTCCACTATTTCTTTCGCGAACTGCATCAGCGGCTGAACGCGCAGCCCGCGCTAACCCTGCCTGAGGTGCTGGCACAGATGACCGACGGCTGTCGACTCCTGTGTTTTGATGAGTTCCATCTGCACGATCCGGGCGACGCCATGTTGGTGAAAGCGCTGCTTACGCTGCTGTTCCAACGCGGCATCATTCTGCTGGCTACCTCCAACTACCCCCCGGATCAATTACTGGCTAACCCGCTGTATCACGAACGTTTTGTGCCGTCGATTGCGCTGATCAAACAGCACATGACGATAGCCGCGCTCAATGGTGAAGAGGATTACCGGGCGCGCCATGCGCCGGCGGAAAATCCATTCTGCCGCGGGAGATTTCTGGTGCAGCCCTCTGCACAAACCCGCCAGCGACTTGAACTACCGGATCCCTGCGTCAGCGCGCAGCCGCTGCAGGTGGGCTATCGTACGCTGCACGCCGCCTCGGCGCCGGCGCATTTTCTGCATTTTACCTTCAACCAACTGTGCATGGCGGCAACATCGGTGATGGATTATCTGGCGCTCTGTGAACGGCATGAGCGCTGGCTACTGGATGCGGTTCCGCCTTTGCGTCAGGCAGGCCCGGCGGCGCAGCAGCGTTTTATTAATCTGGTGGATGTGCTCTATGAAAAGCAGTGTCAGCTGATCGTGGTGGCTGCCTGTGGACTGAGCGAACTGGTGGCGGATGTCGAACAGGAAGATATTCAGCGTACCTACAGCCGGTTATTGCAGCTGGGGAAAACATAAGAGGGGAAGGGGAAAAGCCCCGGCGGGCATAGCGCCAGCCGGGGAGGGAGATTACAGATCGTAACGGTCGAGGTTCATCACTTTGGTCCAGGCCGCAACAAAGTCCTTAACCAGTTTCTCCTGAGCATCCTGGCAGGCGTAAACTTCCGCCAGCGCCCGCAGGACTGAGTTCGAACCGAAGACCAGGTCGGCGCGGGTCGCGGTGTACTTGCTCTCACCGCTCTGACGATCGCGGCCTTCGAACAGTTCGCCCTGCTCGTCGGTAGCGTTCCAGACGGTGGCCATGCTGAGTAAGTTGACGAAGAAGTCATTGCTCAGGACGCCGACGCGATCGGTGAAGACCCCGTGCTGGCTGCCATCATAGTTGGCGCCCAGCACCCGCAGGCCGCCCACCAGCACCGTCATTTCCGGCGCGGTCAGCGTCAGCTGCTGGGCTTTATCCAGCAGCAGCGTTTCTGTCGAGACGCCACCTTCGATACGGCGATAGTTACGGAAACCATCCGCCAGCGGTTCCAGCAGATCGAAGGACTCGATATCCGTCTGATCCTGACGAGCATCCACCCGGCCCGGCGCGAACGGTACGCTGACCTGCACACCGGCAGCCGCAGCGGCCTGTTCGACACCCACGACGCCTGCCAGCACGATGATATCGGCCAGCGACGCTTTACCCGAGGCTTTCTGAATGGCCTGCAGCGTCGGCAGCACTTTTGCAGCAACGGCGTTCACCGGCCACGATTTCTGCGGATCCAGCGCCAGACGCGCACCGTTAGCCCCGCCGCGTTTGTCTCCGCCGCGGAAGGTGGAGGCAGAGGCCCAGGCCACCGACACCAGCTCGCTGACCGACAGTCCGGCATCGGCGATGGCGGTCTTCAGCGTCGCAATATCCGCCGGCGTTGGGTTGTGGATGGCGGCCGGTAACGGATCCTGCCAGATCAGGTCTTCTTTCGGCACTTCCGGTCCGAGGTAGCGCGATTTTGGCCCCATATCGCGGTGGATCAGTTTGAACCAGGCGCGGGCGAAGGCTTCATTAAAGGCCTGCGGATCGTTGAGGAAGCGACGGGAAATCTTGCCGAATTCCGGGTCAAAGCGCAGCGTCAGGTCGGTAACCAGCATGGTCGGCTTGCGTTTTTTCTCCGGATCGAACGGATCGGGGATCAGGTCCGGGGCGTCTTTAGCTTCGAACTGAATAGCGCCAGCCGGGCTGCGGGTCTGGACCCACTCGTATTTGAACAGGTTCTCGAAGAAGTAGTTGCTCCACTGGGTCGGGGTCTGTGTCCAGACCACTTCCAGACCCGAGGTGATCGCATCGGGACCGGCTCCGCTGCCGTAGCTGTTTGACCAGCCGAGGCCCTGCGCTTCAATCGGTGCGGCTTCAGGTTCTGGGCCTACGTGAGTGGTTACCGCTGCGCCGTGGGTTTTACCGAGAGTATGACCGCCGGCAATCAGCGCGACGATCTCTTCATCGTCCATTGCCATGTTGCCGAAGGTGGCACGAATGGCGGCGGCGGCGGAGAGCGGGTCGCCGCTGGCGTTCGGGCCTTCCGGGTTAACGTAGATCAGGCCCATTTCGGTGGCCCCCAGCGGCTGTTGCGCCAGGCTTTCCGGGTGACGATGTTCGAGCCAGGCCTTTTCATGGCCCCAGTCCACGTCCAGATCCGGTTCCCAGACATCTTCACGACCGGCGCCGAAACCGAAGGTGCGGAAACCGGCGTTTTCCAGCGCGACGTTACCGGCCAGCATATAGAGGTCGGCCCAGGAGATTTTCTGGCCGTATTTTTGTTTTACCGGCCACAGCAGGCGACGGGCTTTATCGAGGCTGACGTTATCCGGCCAGGAGTTCAGCGGCGCAAAGCGCTGCTGTCCACGGCCTGCGCCACCGCGACCGTCAACGGTACGATAGGTGCCTGCACCGTGCCAGGCCATACGAATAAACAGCCCGATGTAGCTGCCCCAGTCTGCCGGCCACCACTCCTGCGAATCGGTCAGCAGCGCTCTCAGGTCTGCCTTCAGCGCGGCATAGTCGAGTTTTTTGAACTCTTCACGGTAGTTAAAGTCTTCGCCGAGGGGATTTGAGCGGTTGGAATGCTGGTTCAGCAGGTCCACGCGGAGTTGATTAGGCCACCAGTCGCGGTTGGCGGTGCCGCCACCGGCACTTTGTGTGGGCTTCCCTGCGTGAAAAGGGCACTTCCCGGCGGATGCGTTGTTAGATGAATCGTTAGACGTGCTCATATCAGGCTCCGTTTGCTTTTGTGAATGCCATTACGATATACACTGCAACCAATAAGTGATACTTGAAAGAATCTACGGAATTAATAGTTATATCCTTTTAACAACAGGTGACAAAGAAATCCATAAAAAATTTGTGGATTAAAGCCAAAATACGTAAAGCAGCTTACGTATTTTCTTATTAGCTAATCAGTATAGGACACTGTAGCGAAGCCTCTGGTGATAAAAGCAGCGGTTGCAAAAAAAGCTAAGCAGGTGAATTCTGGTCATTTACTGGTTTCCGTCGCGACGACAAGAAATAAGATTACCGCGGTCGAGTTCCTGCGTTTATATAACCCGGTAGTGCTTGCAAAATGCGCCCGGGCCTGTTTTTGCTTGATTGCCTGCGGCGGGTCGTTGGTCGCACAGATGACCTGCACCAAAGTTACGCATTGCCCCAAAACCACTCCCCATTGTGGTGTGATGCCACGCTACTTTCAGTTATCTCACTGAATTAAAAAGAACAATTTTCTGGCATGCCCTTTGCAATCAATACATCAGAAGGCAGCGCAACAGACAATCAAGATGATCCAATAGCTGGCTAGGGTTCCGGTTCACGCAGGTGAATGTCTGGTCCGAGAGCTGGCGACCTCTGCGAGGTTACACGGCGGGACAAAAGCCCGGGAGACAGCAGCACCGTCAGGTGTCGCGCTGCTCCTGTTTTTGTGCCAACCAGAGGTTCATAATGAAGACATCCCGTGTAATCCGCTTGTTCATGCTGTCGCTGGCGCTGCTGGCCAGTTTCCCTTCCTTTGCCGCCGTAAAAAAAGAGTTCAACGTCTGCTGGACGATCTATGCCGGCTGGATGCCCTGGGGCGCCATCAGCAACGAAAAAATTATTGATAAATGGGCCGCGAAATACGGCATCAAAATCAATATCGTCCAACTCAACGACTATATCGAGTCGATTAATCAGTACACCGCCGGTCAGTTTGATGGCTGCACCATGACCAACATGGATGCGCTGACGATCCCCGCAGCGGGCGGCGTCGATACCACCGCGCTTATTACCGGCAGCTATTCCGACGGCAATGACGGCGTGGTGCTCAAAGGCAGCGCTAAAACGTTAGCCGATCTGAAAGGGATGCAGGTCTATCTCCCTGAGCTGTCGGTTTCGCACTATCTGCTGGTTCGCGGTCTGGAGAAGGCCGGTCTGCAGGAGAAAGATGTCAAAGTGGTGAATACCTCCGATGCCGATATTGTCTCCGCTTTTGGCACCAGCAGCGTCCGCGCCGCCGTGGCGTGGAACCCGCAGCTGTCGGCGATTAAAAAGACCCCGCAGACCAGCGAAGTCTTTAGCTCAGCGCAGGTTCCCGGCGAGCTTATCGACATGATGGTGGTCAACACGCAAACCCTGAAAGATAACCCCGCGCTGGGTAAAGCCCTGACCGGCGCATGGTTTGAGATGATGGCCAAAATGCATGCCGGAGATGCCCAGGCGCTAAACGCGATGGCGGCAGATTCCGGCACCGATCTTGCTGGCTACCAGGCGCAGCTGAAAACGACTCACTTGTTCTGGACCGCCGCCGAAACCCTGACATTCATCTCCAGCCCGGAGCTGGCAAAAACCATGCAGCGCGTGGCGCAGTTTTCATTTGATAAAGGGCTATTGGGTGAAGGGGCGCAAAGCGCCGACTTCATTGGCATGCGCTTCCCCGGCGACGTCACCGTCGGCGATAGCGCCAATACCCGACTGCGCTTCGACGATAGCTATCTGAAAATGGCCGCCGCCGGCCAGCTGTAATCATTGATGACGGGAGTGAACGCCATGCGCCAAATTAACCGCCATCCACAGCAGGGCATGCGGCTGATGCTATTGCTGCTGCCCTTTGTGTTGCTGATCGCCGCCTGGTTTATCGGCTCCGCTATTCGCCTTGAGGCTAACCCGCAGGACAAGCTGTTGCCCGGTTTGTCGCAGATGGCGGCGGCCGTCGAGCGGATGGCGTTTACGCCGGACAAACGCAGCGGCGAATACCTGCTGTGGGGCGATACGCTGATCAGCCTGACCCGCCTGCTCATTGGGCTGGCGGTGTCCGCGCTGATTGGCCTGAGCATCGGGATCGTTGCCGGCGTGTTTCCGCTCTATCGCGCGGCGCTGTCGCCGTTGATGACCGTGGTCTCGATGGTACCGCCGCTGGCGATCCTGCCGGTACTGTTTATCGTCTTCGGTCTCGATGAACTCTCTAAGGTGATGCTGATCGTGATTGGCATCACGCCGATGCTGGCGCGCGATCTTGAACAGCGGGCGCGGGAAATCCCGGCGGAACTGTTTATCAAAGCCCAAACCCTCGGCGCCAACAGCTGGACGGTGGTCCTGCGGGTGGTCCTGCCGCAGCTGCTGTCCCGTCTGATCACCTCGCTGCGTTTGCTGCTGGGATCGGCCTGGCTGTTTCTGATATCGGCGGAGGCGATTTCCGCTACCGCCGGGCTGGGCTACCGCATTTTCCTCGTGCGGCGTTACATGGCGATGGATGTGATCATCCCCTATGTCATCTGGATAACCCTGCTGGCCTGGCTGATGGATCTGGGGCTGCGCCAGCTGCATAAAGTCTGCTTCCCGTGGGCCGAAGGAGGCCGGACATGAGTTTTATCCGCATCAACAATATCTGGCAGGAGTACGGCGACCATGTGGTGCTGGAGCGCATCAATTTAGAGGTCAAAGAGGGGGAGTTTTGTTCAATGGTCGGCGCTTCCGGCTGCGGGAAATCCACCTTTTTGCGCCTGCTGCTGGGGCAGGAGCAACCGACCCGGGGGGCGATTACGCTCGACGGTCAGCCGCTGGCTCCCGAGCCGGATCGCAGCCGCGGCGTGGTGTTTCAACGTTATTCGGTCTTCCCGCACCTGAGCGTGCTGGATAACGTGACCGTCGGTCTGGAGCTGCCATCTTCGCCGTGCTTTGGCCGTCTGTTCGGTGCCCGCAAGCGCGCTGCCCGCGAACAGGCGGCACAGATGCTGGACAAAGTGGGGCTCGCCCACGCCCTGGACCGCTATCCGGCACAGCTGTCCGGCGGGATGCAGCAGCGGCTGGCGATCGCCCAGGCCTTTGTGATGCAGCCGCGGGTTCTGCTGCTCGACGAACCTTTCGGCGCACTCGACCCCGGTATCCGTAAAGATATGCACGCACTGCTGCTCCAGCTGTGGAGCGAAACGCGAATGACGGTCTTTATGGTCACCCACGATCTGGCCGAAGGATTCAACCTCGGCACCCGTCTGCTGGTCTTCGATAAGGTACGCCACGACCCGCAGGCTCCCAACGCCTATGGCGCGCGCATTACCTACGATATTCCGCTTAATGAGACCCGGATGTCGCAGATGCTCAGCACCGGTACCGATAACAATGTCTATGCCTTAAGGAGATAGCCCGATGACAGCGCTTTTTCATACCTCACCAAATCTGCGCGAAGAATTTTTGCCGGGCGGGGGCCATACCTCGTTCATTTTGCGCCGTGGACAGATCCTGCGTTTGACCGACATCGAGGGCGGTGCGAACGTCAGCATGATGATGCTCAACCCGCACGAGAAAAGCGAGCGTCTGAACCTGCCGGACACCCTCAAGGGACAGCACACCGCGCGACTGACGGCCGGACACTGTTTCTACTCCGATATGGGGCGGGTACTGGCGGGCATTATCGCCGATAGCTGCGGCTGGCACGATCCGTTCGGCGGGGTGCTCAATGCGCAAGAGACGGAAGAAAAATATGGTGCCGGTCGCTACCAGGAACTGCGCAACACCTTCCATCGCAACGGCACCGATAATCTGCTGGTCGAAATGGGTAAATGGGATCTCGGCCTCGAGGATCTGCTGATGGTGGTCAACTTGTTCAGCAAAGTCACCGTCGACAGCGAAGGGCGCTTTCAGTTTTGTGCGGGCCATTCCACCCCGGGTAGCTACGTTGAACTGTTCGCGCCGATGGATGTACTGATGGTCCTCACCGCGCTGCCGCATCCGATGAACCCGTCTGACGAATATGCTCCTCGTCCGGTCCAGCTGGACTGGTATCAGGCCGACGATGAGCAGGCGGCGGTCGAATCGCTGTTTACCCGCGATGAAAACCAGCGCGCCTTCACCAACACCCACCTGTTCGCCCTTTGAGGAGCCTGCGATGAGCCTTGTGACCAGTACCCGTAACCCCGCCGATGCCGTCTATCGCCACGTGATTCCCGCAGGCGAACCCTGGCTGTTCGAAATCAAAAAGGGGCAGACCCTGCGCCTGCTCGATCTGGAAGGCAACCAGGCTGTCGATACCCTGTTTTATTGCGCCGACAGCCCACGCGAGCGTTACGATCCGCAGCGCACGCTGCGCCGCCAGGGCAACGCCTACCTGACGACCGGCAGCGTGCTGTACTCCAACCTCGGGAATCCGCTGTTGACCATCGTGGCCGATACCTGCGGGCGCCACGATACCCTCGGGGGGGCCTGCGCGCAGGAGAGCAACACCGTGCGCTATGCGCTGGATAAACGCTACATGCATAGCTGTCGGGATAATTTTCTCTGCGCCTGTCTGCATGACGGCCGGCTGCATAAGCGTGATATTGGCGCCAATATCAACTTTTTTATGAACGTTCCGGTGACGGAAGCCGGCGGCCTGACTTTTGAAGACGGGATCTCTGGCGCCGGGAAGTACGTCGAGCTGCGCGCGGAGCGCAACGTGATCGTCCTGATCTCCAACTGCCCGCAGCTGAATAACCCCTGCAACGGCTGGAATCCGACGCCGGCGGAGGTGCTGGTATGGAACTGACCCGTTGGCAGCGCTGGCGCCTGCTGGCCTGGCGTCTGTTTGCCGTTCGCGCCGACCGCCTGTTAAGCACACCTTCGCGCAAGCCCTGAATGCTTGTGCGCCTCGGGGACGGCCCCGGGGACGTCGAATTTTTTGGCGGGACGACCCGCCACGACGCGAGTCCCTTGTATGTTCAAAACCTTACTGATTGCTAACCGCGGCGCCATTGCCTGTCGAATTTTACGCACCCTGCGCGCGATGCAGGTGAAGGGCGTAGCGGTCTATTCCGACGCGGATCTCAGCAGCCTGCATATCCGTGAAGCCGATGAGGCGATCGGCCTTGGCGACGGCCCGGCGGCGCAAACCTACCTGATGACGGAAAAAATCATCGCCGCCGCTGTAAAAAGCGGGGCCGAAGCGATTCATCCCGGCTACGGTTTCCTGTCGGAAAACGCCGCCTTCGCCGAGGCATGTGAAGCTGCCGGGCTGGCGTTTGTTGGCCCGACGCCCGCTCAGCTCCGCACGTTTGGCCTGAAACACACCGCCCGGGCGCTGGCCAAAGCGCAGGGCGTGCCGCTGCTGGAGGGGACCGGTCTGCTGGCCGATAGCGTTGAAGCGTGCCGGGCGGCGGACGCCATCGGTTATCCGGTGATGTTAAAAAGCACCGCCGGGGGCGGTGGTATCGGGATGCGCGTCTGTCGCGACGCCCGCGAGCTGACGGACGCTTTTGAGACCGTACAGCGGCTGGGGCAGAACAACTTTAGCGATGCGGGCGTGTTTCTCGAAAAATACATTGAACGCGCGCGCCATCTGGAAGTGCAGATATTCGGCGACGGGCAGGGCGAGGTCATCGCCCTCGGGGTGCGCGACTGCTCGATACAGCGGCGCAATCAAAAAGTGATCGAAGAGACTCCGGCGCCCAATTTACCCACCGCAACGGCGGAGGCCCTCTGTGCGGCGGCGGTCGCGCTGGGCAAAGCGGTCAGCTATCGTAGCGCCGGGACGGTCGAATTTGTCTATGACAGCGCGGCGCAACGCTTCTATTTTCTCGAGGTGAATACCCGGCTCCAGGTGGAACATGGCGTCACCGAGCAGGTGTGGGGCGTCGACCTGGTGCGCTGGATGGTGGCGCTGGCGGCCGGAGATTTACCACCGCTCACTGCGCTGCTGGCCGATCTGACTCCACGGGGGCACGCTATCCAGGCGCGTATTTATGCGGAGGATCCGGGCCGGCAGTTTCAGCCATCGCCGGGTCTGCTGACCGAGGTGCTCTTTCCACCGGCGGACGGCGAAACGCTTCGCATCGATCGTTGGGTAGAAGCCGGCTGCGACGTGCCGCCATTTTTTGATCCGATGCTGGCCAAAACGATCGCCTGGCGGCCAACCCGCGCAGAGGCTATCGCTGAACTGGCCCGGGCGCTGGCGAACACCCGCCTGTATGGCGTGGAAACTAACCGCATCTATCTCCAGCAGATTCTGGGCTTTGAACCCTTTACCCAGGGTGAACCCTGGACCCGTTGCCTGGAACAGCTGAACTATCGGGCCGCCACCGTCGAGGTACTCAGCGCCGGGACGCAGACCAGCGTCCAGGATTTTCCCGGACGGCTGGGCTACTGGGCGGTGGGCGTCCCGCCGTCGGGGCCGATGGACGATCGGGCGCTGCGTCTCGGCAACCGGCTGCTGGATAACCCGACGGGAGCAGCGGCGCTGGAAATCACCCTGAACGGGCCAACGCTGAAGTTTCATTGCGCAGCCCTGGCGGTGGTGAGCGGCGCCGGCGTCCCGGTCACCCTTGACGGTATCGCGCAAGAGATGAACCGCGTATTGCCGATCCCGGCCGGGGCGACGCTGAAAATCGGCGCCGTCGAAGGGGCGGGGGTCAGAAGCTACCTCTGCCTGCGCGGCGGCATCCAGGTGCCGGATTATCTGGGCAGCAAAAGTACCTTTACTCTTGGACAGTTTGGCGGCCATGGCGGACGGGCGCTGCGCAGCGGGGATGTTCTGCATCTGGCGCCAGACGGCAAGGGAGAAACTGGCGCCGCGCTGCCTGTTGCGCTGGTGCCGCCGCTGGCAACGGTGCGTACCCTGCGGGTGATTTACGGTCCGCACGGTGCGCCGGAATTTTTTGCCGCAGATTACATCGACACCTTTTTTGCCACCGACTGGGAGGTGCATTTTAACTCCAGCCGTACCGGCGTGCGGCTGATTGGCCCTAAACCGCTGTGGGCCCGCGACAGCGGCGGCGACGCGGGGCTGCATCCGTCGAATATTCACGATAACCCTTATGCCGTCGGCGCGGTTGATTTTACCGGCGATATGCCGGTTATTCTTGGCCCCGACGGCCCGAGCCTCGGCGGTTTCGTCTGCCCGGTGACGGTGATTGAAGCCGATCTCTGGCAGCTGGGGCAGTTGAAAGCCGGCGACAAGGTGCGTTTTGTCGCCGTGGATCTGTCCACGGCCCGTCGACTGGCGGCTGGCTACCGGGAGGAGCTGGCGACGCTGGAGGCAATGCCCGTGGCGTGGCAACCCGCGCGGTTAACTTCCCCCGTGGTGATGAGCTGCGGAGAGGCGGATAAGCGTCTGGTGGCCCGTCTTTCCGGCGATACCCATCTGCTGCTGGAAGCGGGAGAGGCGGAGCTCGATCTGGTGCTGCGCTTTCGCATTCATGCTCTGATGCAGGCGCTGGAAAGCGGCTCCCGCGCGGGGGTGATTGACCTGACGCCAGGTATTCGCTCTCTGCAAATTCATTTCCAGCCGGAAACCCTGACGCTTGACGCGCTGTTGAGCTGGGTGAGCGTGGCGTGGGCGGCGGTGTGCGTCAGCGACGATCTGCAGGTGCCGACCCGGGTGGTACATCTGCCGCTGTCGTGGGACGACCCGGCCTGTCGCACCGCTATCGATAAATATATGACGACCGTACGGCGCGACGCGCCATGGTGCCCGAGTAACCTCGAATTTATCCGCCGGATTAACGACTTACCGGACGAACAGGCGGTATGGCAGACGGTGTTCGACGCCAGCTATCTGGTGATGGGGCTGGGCGATGTCTATCTTGGCGCGCCGGTGGCGACGCCGCTCGATCCGCGTCATCGTCTGGTGACCACCAAGTACAACCCGGCGCGTACCTGGACGGCGGAAAACTCGGTGGGGATCGGCGGGGCCTATCTGTGCGTCTACGGTATGGAAGGTCCCGGGGGCTACCAGTTTGTTGGCCGAACGCTGCAGATGTGGAATCGCTATCACGAGGTCGCCGACTTCGCCGGTAAACCCTGGCTGCTGCGCGTCTTCGACCAGCTGCGTTTCTACCCGGTTTCTGCCGAGGAACTGCAACAGATCCGCCGCGATTTTCCGCTTGGCCGCTATCCGCTGCGCATTGAGCACAGCACTCTGCGGCTGGCGGAGTACCAGCAGTTTCTGCAGCAGGAAGCGGTAAGTATCGACGCTTTTCGCCAGCATCAACAGCGCGCCTTCAATGATGAACGCGAACGCTGGATAGCCAGCGGCCAGGCGCATTTCGATAGCCAGGAAGTCCCGGCTGACGCGGGTGTCGAGGCGCCGCTGCAGCGCGGACAGCAGGGCGTGGAGAGCCCGATCTCCGGCAATCTGTGGCAGGTGCAGGCCGCCGCGGGGAGTCATGTGCGCGCCGGCGACGTTCTGGTGGTGCTGGAGTCAATGAAAATGGAGATCCCGCTGTTGGCGCCGTGCGACGGCGTGGTGCAACAGATGAATGTTCAGCCGGGGGCGTCGGTACGCGCCGGGCAACGTGTGGCAGTGATCCTGGAGGAGAACGTATGAGTCAGCCAACCTTTGATTTACGTCTTGCGACCCTGGCAGAGGCGTATCGCCGCGGCGAATTGACGCCGCGCGCGCTGCTGGCCGATATCCGCCAGAAGGCGCAGACGCTGAATCCGGAGTATCAGTTGTTCATTCATATACTGACGGCGGAAGAGCAGGAGCCCTGGCTGGCGGCGCTGGATACGGTTGCGCCGGAGACGCTACCGCTGTACGGCGTGCCGTTTGCCATCAAAGATAATATCGATCTTGCGGGAATTGCCACCACCGCCGCCTGTCCGGCCTTCGCCCGCACCGCGACTGAGGATGCCACTATCGTGGCCCAGCTGATTGCCCTCGGCGCTATCCCGGTCGGCAAAACCAATCTCGATCAGTTTGCCACCGGCCTGAACGGAACGCGTTCGCCCTACGGCCGCTGCCGTAACGCTTATCATGCGGACTATCCCTCCGGTGGATCCAGCGCCGGTTCCGCGCTGGCTGTCGCGCTCGGAGTGGCCAGCTTCGCCCTCGGAACGGACACCGCCGGCAGCGGGCGGGTCCCGGCTTCGCTCAATAACCTGGTGGGACTGAAGGCCAGCAAGGGACTTATCTCTACCGCCGGGGTGGTGCCGGCCTGCCGGACCCTCGACTGTACGACATTCTTTACCGCCACCGCCGACGAGGCCAGCCGGCTGCTGGCCCTGACCGCACGGCTGGATCCGCGAGATGCCTACAGTCGCCGCAACCCGCAGTGGAACAGCCGTCAGGCGTTTGGCGCCCCGACGCCGGGATTTCGCTTCGGCGTGCCGCAGACGCTGAATTTCCTTGGCTGTGCGCAGAGCGAGTCACAGTTTATGCAGGCGAAAGCACGGCTGATAGCCCTTGGTGGCGTGCCGGTCAACCTCGATATGACGCCGTTTCTTGCCGCCGCGCGCCTGCTGTACGACGGCCCGTGGGTCGCAGAACGTTATGCGGTGGTGGAACCGTTGATTACGCAGCAGCCTGAGGCGGTGCTGCCGGTGATTCGCGAGGTGCTGGCGAAAGCGCCGGATACCGATGCCGTGGCCACATTCCGCGCAATGTACCAGCTGCAAGCGTACAAGGCGCAGTGTGACGCGTTGCTGGAGACGCTGGACTGCGTGCTGACGCCGACCTGTCCGCGCCCGGTGACGCTGGCCGAACTGGAGGCCGAGCCGGTGCAGCGAAATGCCGATCTTGGCTACTACACCAACTTTATGAACCTGCTGGATTATGCGGCGGTGAATGTGCCGGTCGGTTTTCTGGCAAACGGATTGCCCTCCGGCGTCACCCTGTTTGGCCGGGCTTTCACCGACCAGTACCTTCTCGGTGTGGCCGACGCGTTCCAGCGCACACAGCCACTGCCGCTGGTCGGCGGGAATCTGCTGGCCGCATCGTTGCCTGCCGCCACCGGTAGCCACGATCGTATGCCGCTGGTGGTCTGTGGCGCCCATCTTGATGGCCTGGCGCTGAACGGGCAGCTGCGGGAGCGGGGCGGGCGTCTGCTGACGGCCATACAGAGCGCTCCGCGCTATCGGCTGTATGCCCTGGCCGATGGACGTCGTCCGGGGATGGTGCGTGATGAAAACGACGGCGCGGCCATCGCCGTGGAGGTCTGGGAGCTGCCCTCGTCGGAGCTGGGCTCGCTGCTGGCGGCCATTCCCGCACCGCTGGGGCTGGGCAAGGTCGAACTGTCCGACGGACGCTGGCTGAGCGGTTTTATCTGCGAAGGATACGGTCTGCAGGGGGCTACCGACATTACCGGCTACGGAGGCTGGCGGGCCTGGCTGACCCGCGGCTGACCCCGGGGCCTCTGCCTTAACCGGGCAGAGGCCTTTTTGTGACAATGTCACACTCATTTCATCCCCCGGGGTTGTGCTGGCGCCTGCCGGGTATCTAACATGCTGAAACATTTCTGCTAAATCATTAGCAACCTTTCTGTAGGGCTGACGCGTCGATAACGCTATTCTGCTGCGCTTTTTCTTTTTTTCGCCTTTTATGCAAACTCAAGTGAATTGCCGCTAATGACCCTATTGAGAGATGAAATTCGCGATCACTCAGCGGAAGAGATGCTGTTTATTCGTCGTGCCGCGATCGCGTTTCTACTGGTGGTGGTCTGCTTTGGCGTGCTGATTTTTAACCTCTACCGTTTACAGGTTAAGCAGCACGATTTCTATCAGACCCGATCGAATCAGAATGACATAAAAATGCTGCCTATCGCGCCAAGCCGTGGGCTTATTTTCGATCGCAACGGTATCCCGCTGGTACAGAACATCACCCTCTACCGCCTGCAGGTGATCCCGAGCAAAATTCCCGATATGACCGCATTGCTGAACGCATTGACACCGATCGTGGATTTGAGCCCCGATGATATCGCCAGTTTCCGCGACGATATGCACCACAACAGTCGCTACAAGCAGGTGACCCTGAAGTCGGCCCTGAGCGATGTTGAAGTGGCGCGATTTGCGGTCAACGAGTTCCGTTTTCCGGGCGTCACGGTGGAGAGCTACCAGCAGCGTGACTACCCCTACGGCGCCCAGCTGGCGCACGTGGTCGGCTATGTATCGAAAATCAACGACAGCGACCTGCAACGCCTGGACAAAAACGGCGAGGCGGAAAACTATGCTGCGGACCATAATATCGGCAAGCAGGGCATCGAAGGCTATTACGAAAAAGAGCTCCACGGCATGACCGGTTATCAGGAGGTGGAAGTCGATAACCATGGTCGCGTGGTGCGCCTGCTCAAAGAGGTGCCGCCGGTAGCCGGGAAGAATATCTACCTGACGCTGGATCTGCATTTACAGCAGTATATTGAAGGGGTACTGAAGGGGCAGCGTGCGGCGGTGGTGGTGGTTGATCCACGCGACGGCGGCGTGCTGGCGATGGTCTCCAGTCCCAGCTATGACCCAAATCCCTTCGTGAAGGGGATTGGCTATAAGGCGTACCGTTCTCTGCTCGATAACCCGGACCGCCCGCTGATTAACCGCGTGACCCAGGGGCTCTATCCGCCGGCATCGACGGTAAAACCCTATATGGCGCTGTCGGCACTTTCCGCTGGCGTGATTACGCCCACCACCACCTTTTTCGGCGCGCCGACCTGGACACTGCCCGGCACCCAGCGCCGCTACCGCGACTGGCTGAAAACCGGTCACGGGATGTTGAATGTCACCAAGGCGATTGAGGAGTCGGCGGATACTTTCTTCTATCAGGTGGCCTTCGAAATGGGCATTGACCGCATTCACAGCTGGCTGAGCAAGTTTGGCTACGGGCAGTTAACGGGGATTGATTTGAATGAAGAGTATGCCGGGGTGTTGCCGAGCCGCGAGTGGAAGCAGAAGGTGCATAAAAAACCGTGGTATCAGGGGGACACCATTTCGGTCGGCATCGGCCAGGGCTACTGGATCGCCACGCCAGTCCAGATGGTGAAGGCGCTGACGACGCTGCTCAACAACGGCAAGGTAAAAAATCCCCATCTGCTCTATTCCATGAAGCGCGGCAATAAGGTTGAACGCTATCAGCCGCCGGATAATACGCCGCAGGTGGGCGACCCGAAATCGCCGTACTGGGGCATCGTGCGCAACGGGATGTACGGCATGGCTAACTTGCCTAATGGCACCGGTTATAAACTGTTTCATACCGCGCCGTACCAGATTGCCGCGAAATCCGGTACCTCGCAGGTCTTCAGCCTGAAAGAGAATCAGACCTACAATGCGAAGATGATCCCGGTCAGACTCCGCGATCATATTTTCTATACCTTGTTTGCTCCGTATCAGCATCCAAAGGTGGCGATGGCGCTGATTCTGGAAAACGGCGGCGGCGAGGGTGTTGTCGCCGGGCCAACGGCGCGCGCTATCCTTGACCACATCTTTGATCCGGCCAACGCGCCTGATGTCGCACAGGGGGCTGAGGCCAGCGTTCCGCAGATAGACAGCGCCGACGCGCAGTAGAACAGGAGAGTATCGCCCGGTGTTGTGCTGGCCGGGCGAGGTTACAGCGGTAAATCGCCGTCAACATGATGTGGTCTGCCGAGGCCGGTGAGGGTACTTGCAGAACGTCAGCCAGAGGCGAGGCTGGCTGACGTTTTAGTGGGGATTCAGGCTTCACTCATTTCTGCACTGATTTGCTCAAGTGATTTGTTTTTTGTTTCAACAACGAAAAACAGGTTAAGTAAAAACCATAACAGGCAACATGCTCCGTACAGTAAGAAAGGGAAGCTGCCGTTAAAGATGTTGTTGAGGATCAGGCTGTTTGTGAGCATAGGAAATGTCTGTGAAACGATAAAACTCCCCGTCCAGATGAGTAGCGTGGCCCACGACATCAATTTATCACGGATCATATTTGGTGCCATTTCCGGGATGATAATCCATAAAATGGGGCCGATAGTCCCACCAAAAAAGAGGATGTAAACTATCATAATAACCAGCATAAGCACGCTGGTGACGCCCATCCAGATTAATATTCCGAGAAGCGTAATGGCAACAAAACAGACAAATGATCCGATTATTAGTAGTTTTCTCCTTCCGTATTTCTCGACGTTATACACCGCCCACACCGCCGCCGCAAAAAAAGCGATACCAATAATAATTTGCTGATAATAAGCCGTTTGTTCATTGGCAATTCCGATGTTCTCGAATAATACATTGCCATAATATAGCACGGCATTTATTCCGCACAGATTGGCCAGTAACGCCATGGCCATGATAGTGAAGGAGACTTTGCGGTATTTTTTAGACAACATCTTTTCATTATTATGCGTTACATTTTGCGGATTAAACGATTTTTTTATCTCCGCAATAGCCGTCTGGCTATCATATTGTTGCCCGTGAATGAACTTAAGAATGACTTCCGCTTCCTCCTCACGATGTTTATTAATCAACCAGCGAGGAGATTCCGGCAAAAAGAATGCTAAACCCATGAACACACAGCCAGGAACCGACATGGCACCGAGCATATAGCGCCAGGAGTACTGCGTCGCCCACTCGGCATCAGGCGTCCAGCCGGCAACCAGGGCATTAACCAGATAGACGGAAAGGATCCCGAAGGCGATCATCATCTGATAAAAACCGAGTGTTTTCCCCCGCACCTGGCTGGCCGAAATTTCACCAATATACACGGGGGCAGTAGCTGAGCCCAGTCCGACACCGATCCCACCGGCAATTCTGCAGAGAATAAACATGGTAAAGTTATAGGGGAATGCAGTACCAATTCCGGCAAGAAAAACCAACCCTCCGGTAATAATCAGCGCCTTTTTTCTTCCCAACCGGTTGGTGATAAATTGACCGCTGAAAGCGCCGATCATAAACCCAAGGACAACAGAAGATACGGCCCATCCCATCCCTATATCATCAAGGGAGAAAAAATTCCTTAAATGTAATATCGCACCGGCAATCACCGCGGAGTCAAATCCATAGAGTAAACCGGCCAGTGAGGCAATAAGGGATAACTTATAGCTCGTGGTATATACTGTTTTCATTTTATTCACCGGTTTTCTTTATGACGGGTACGGCCCCATTTTTGATTTTTGCCGATCTTTCTATATATTCAGGAATGATTTGCATTGAATCGTCAAACCACGCATCAGGGTCGGTACTCGCCACCAGGGCAAAGTTACCCCATGGCATTAAGGATCCTGAACGAATAATGACTCTGGCGCTGCCATAGACTTCAGCAACTAATTGCGCGTGAGGAATTAAAGTGAAATCAGCGCCTGAACCGGTAAATATTTCAGTGACACGCTGCAGGAGTTTCGGGTTTTTTTGCGGTACTTCATCGGCAAAAATTACATTCTCAATAAAAATCTCCTGTCGCAGGACCGATAAAATATCAAGTAAGTCAATCATCCCGGCATAAAAAGCGAGATCGATTCGCTGGCTATGGGACGGGATTGGCGCACCTGCGTCGGTAACTAATACAATATCACCATGACCTAAACTGGCCAGCGCTTCGGCGATCTGCGGATGTAGAATTTTACCAGGTCTCATAATATTCTCCGGTTATAGTTATTTAGGCGTACAGAATCAGGTAATGTATTTTTCTATTTATCCAGACGGTGCCTGGTGATTATTTTCGATGTAATTCGGTTTCAATTTCCTCCAGCGTTTTCCCTTTGGTTTCCGGCACCTTCGTCAGGACAAAAAATAAAGCGATGATGGATATACCGGAAAAGATAAAGAAGGTATTTGCCGCGCTAATATTTTCCACCAGAACCGGGAAGTATCGTGAAACCAGGAAGTTTCCTCCCCATAATGCGAAGGTTGCTATTGATACGGCGATGCCACGGACGTGAATCGGGAAAATTTCAGCGATAATGACATAGGCTACCGTGCCGTAAGATACGGCAAAAATAGCCACATAGGCCAGAATGCAAATCAGCAAAAGCGTGGTTTGTGTTTCACTGGCTCGAAACAGAAGTCCGATACAGCCAAGAGCAATGGCCATTCCCGCCGAGCCGAAAATGAGCAACGAGCGGCGGCCAACCTTATCGATTATCCACATTGAAACCAGCGTTGAAATAACCAATACCAGTCCGATAAGTACGGTAAACGACATCGCGCCGCTGACATCAACTCCCGCGGTTTTAAATATTTCCGGGGCGTAATAAAAAATCGCGTTGATGCCTGTTATCTGCTGAAAGAGTGCAACGCAAAAGCCAACCACCAGCGCTTTACGTAAGCGCGGGGTGAAGAGTTCACGCAATCGCGAAGGAGAGTCGCTTAATAAGGCGGACTTAATTGCAGCGAGCTGCTCGCGGGCTGTTGTTTCATCGGGATTTATTTTGCGCAGTATAGTCAGACCCTGCGCATCTCGTCCTTTGCGTATCAACCAACGTGGGCTTTCCGGCACCCAGATCAGTAGCAACAGGAAAACAATTGCCGGTGCGATACCGGTGGCGAAAATAATTCGCCAGCCATGTTCAACATTCCATGCTTCACTGGCGTGACTGGCAATCACTGCGGCAATTGAAAAAATGGCCAGATTACCCACGCAGTTGAAAAGCTGATTAAGTGAGACCAGACGCCCGCGAATATGGGCTGGGGAGACCTCCGCAATATAGAGCGGGGCAATTGTCGTTTCCACGCCGATACCGACGCCCACCAGAATACGGAACCAGACCAACATTTCCGCCGTTGTCGCCATGGCTTCACCCAGAACGCCAAAAATAAAAATCAGCGCCGTTAACAACAGCACCTTTTTTCGCCCTACGGCGTCGGAAAGTGGTCCCGCCAGCGCAACGCCCACAATACATCCAATAATGATGGATGAGGTCACCCAACCAATACCATCGGCATCCAGTGCGAATCTGTTTTGCAAAAAACCAACGGAACCCGAAATGCTACCGTTATCAAAGCCAAACAGAAACCCGCCGACGGCGGTGACGATTGAAATCAACAGGACGTTGCGCATCCAGACATTTTTTGCCGTGACATGTGCATGACTAACCATAGTACCCTCCGTGATTAAGTCGGTGAGCGGGGCGGTGTTGGAATAGTGCGTACCGCACAGCGCCGTTGTAGTGTTGAAAGCGGGAGTTCGGCAGCGAGGCCTGCCGTCGAGCTGGCGGCATTTGCTGCGCCACAGGCCGCTGCCAGCTTCAGATGTTCCACCCACCCAGCCTGTGGCCTGGAAAGTAGGCTGGCGATCAGTCCTGCGCAGTATGCGTCCCCGGAACCGACCGGGCTGGCCGTCATTACGGAGGGGGCTGTTAGTTCGAAATGGCCATCCGGCGTAAGGGCTAATGTCGGGCGCGGGCCATCGGTGATAATCACGCAACGCACCCCTTGTACCAACCATGTCTCAGGGAGAGGCAGCGACGACTCCGCATTAGCGTGGCGCAGTTCGTCGCGATTGATTTTGATAATATCCGGAAGTGCATTTGCAGAGTGCAGCAGAGCTGCGCCGTGCGTATCGAGTAGCGTAAGCACACCGCAGGCACGTGCCTGCGCTATCCAGTATCCGTACTCGTCAGGAGGCAGATTTTTTGCCAGTGAGCCGGTACAAATTAACGCATCCGCATGGGGTAATTCCTGCGCCAGCAGGGCATGGAGACGCTGATGTTCCTCCTGGCTGATGGGCGGACCGCCGGCGTTATATACGCTGGCTTTCTCTGGCGAGTCCGTTTCCGTAATGACCTCGCAGATGCGGGTGCTGCCGGCGATATCACACCAGCATCCGGCCAGCGCTTCTTGTTGCAAAAGCTCATGGCACAGGCGTCCGGTGGCGCCGCCGAGAAACCCCAGTAACAGCGGCACCGGGGCATCCGGTAAATATGTCGTCAGCTGTTTAAGTACCCGCGCGACATTGACGCCTTTACCGCCGGCCAGCGTTTTGTCATCCAGCAAACGATGAACGTCGCCAGGGCGCTGTTTATCAACCAGTAGCAAACGTTCGATCGCCGTATTCAGTGAAGCGATGATGACTTTCATAGCTGGTCCTCCCTGTGAGTCGCGATAAACCAGCTTTCACGGGCAATCATGGCGGCCCCCATCGCGACGGGTTCGGTTAATGTGCTGGCGAAGAGCGGCATTTTCCAGCGGCGTTTCCGGTGTTCAATCATCTCCGAACGCTGGAATAGCGATCCCATAAGTACGGCGTCCTGGGGGCGTATCGCCCCCATTTCACACATCTGGGTAAGCAGCTGGTAGGCGCGATCGGCGATGTGGTCGAGTGTGGCCTGAACTAATCCGGCGGGGCGAATACCGGCATTCAGGTGGTGTAGTGAAAAAAGGCCTTGAGCTTCGCTCTCATCCACCGACACCGACACCGACACCCCACGGGTGTCTGCATCAGTCAATAGATCGTTGAAAAGGTGGTCATAATCCCCCTGATAAAGCAGTTCAGCGAGTGTCTGGATTATTTTCCCGGAAGGGGTCGCGCAACCCATCACAAACTCGCCGGCTTTCCAGGTCCGTTCGATATCGACGCCAAGTTGCCAGGCAGCAGATGTATCAGGAAAATGAGGGGTTAACACCATCAGGTATTCTGATGTGCCTATCGAGTCGAAAACGTGGGTCGGCTGACTGTGTTGCACGGCCAGCGCACCGACGATTTGATCATGCCCGCCAATGAATACGCAGGCGCCCGGATACAGCTCAACACCCGGCAGCATCTGCGCATGGATTTCGCCACAGCACTCGCCGGTATCTGCCGGCGTCGGGAATAATGTTGGCGAAAGTCGCAGCTGTTGCAGCGTAGGTTCGTGCGGCTGCATGCTTTTGAGATCGATGCACTGCGAATGGGTCAGCTGCGAGGAGGGTGCGCGCCATTCTCCCGTTAACCGCCACATGATGAAAGTGCCGAAATCAACCCAGCGATCGATGTGATTCCAGAGTTCTTCATGATGCTGCCGTATCCAGCTCAGCCGTTCCGGACTTTGGTTTGGTCGTGAACGCATACCGGAGATGGCATAGTGCTCCTCGCTGTCCAGCCAGCTTTGCGTCTCGTTATCCAGCGCGGCGGCAGGGTAGTTTTCCCACCAGGCAAGAGAAGGGTAGACAATGTCCCCGCGGAGGTTCACGGCCACGGACTCTTCTTGTCCAAAGGTTCCAATAGAAATTGCGGCCAGCGGTCCGTGAGCCCGGGCCGCTGTACGGGCATAATCTGTTAGCTGGATCACCAGCATTTGCCATACGTCTTGCGCATCGTGGAAGGTCAACCCGTCACGTTGCAGGATGGGAGTGCGGCACTTTTTCACGGGTAAAAGTACACCGTCCTCGCTCAGACCGATGATCTTGATATGTGTCGTGCCAATATCTATACCGAGAAACCACATGGTGAATCCCCCTCACTGTGCCGTTTATAATCCCAGCTTACCTGGATTCAGCGTTCCGTTAGGATCGAGTGCCTGCTTGACGCGGCGCAATAATAAATGTGCGGAACCGAGAGATTCGCGGGCATAAGGCGAACGAACTAATCCGCCGCCGTGGTGATGCGACAGTTCGGCGTGATGTTCCAGACAAACGCGCATAGTTTCCCGCCAGATGGTGCGCAATTTTTCTACCGCTTCGCGGTCGCTGCTCTCCCGCCCAAGGAGAATCATGTACATCGAGGTCCCCTGAGGATAAACGTGCGAAAAATGCGACAGCACTTCGTCCGCGAGCGGGGTAAGCATCTCGTGCAGAGCGTGATACAGACCGGAGATACCGTCCCAGGTATGCGCAATTTCGATGGTCTCGGCAAATCCCCCATGGCTATCAAGTAGTTTCTCCACGGTTGAAAAATCAAATCGGCGCTCCATCCATTTCAGCACGCCTTCTGAGCCGATGGATTTTCCGCCGTGGCGATGAACAATGGCCATAAAAGCATCCATTTCAGCGTGCGCGACGGCATCCACGCCCTGGGTGCCGAGGAACATCACCGGTTTATCCTGCAGTGGGTTTTGCATTGCATGACGAGCTTCATTGGTATCATACAGGCGCAGCAGGAACGGCCGCAGACCCGCCATGGCCTGCTCACGCATGATCTCGAGACCAGCGTCGATAGAAGGGAGTTCCAGCGAATCGTACAGGCGCGTCTGGGGCAGGGGGAATATTTTGAGCTGCACCGAGGTGACGATCCCAAGCGTACCTTCGGCGCCAATAAACAGCTGGCGGAGATCCGGGCCCATTGCTGCGCGCGGAGAAGCCTTAAGCCGCAGCTTTTCACCCGTAGCAAGAATGACCGTATAGGCGGTAACTAACTCTTCAATACCACCGTAGTAAGATGAAAACTGCCCGGTTGCCAGCGTGGACAGCCAGCCTCCGACGGTGGACTGATACAGTGATTGTGGCGAGTGACCCAGCGTCCAGCCCATCTGCTGGAGCTCATCTTCCAGATGACCTCCGTTATAGCCGGCAGAAACTTCGACGGTGAGGTTCGTGATGTTGATTTCGCGGTGCTGCGTCATACCGGTTACATCCAATACGATGCCGCCGCGCGTCGGGAGAGGCTGGCCGGTTACTGAGGATGCCAGCGCCCTGGGGGTGACCGGCGTATCATTTGCCGTCGCCAGCGCCAGTACCTGTTGAATCTGTTTTTCGTCGGTGACTTTTACCACTACATCAGCCTGATAATCATGGCATCCTAAGCGTCTGAGCTTTGTGGACAGAGGCCAGGTATCGTGGCTGGATGCCTGCAGCGTTTCACGATCGCTGAGTACCTGTGACTCAGGGAGGATGCTTTTCAGGTCGGTGATGAGATGGGAAACGTCGGACATACTAACTCCTGTTTTTTCAGTTTAAAGGATTTTCCTGGCGCGATGAGACGGGGTAAAACGCACAGGGCATATTTCATTGACAGCACGTTAGTGGCTAATATACGATCAATTTGCAGAAAGCTGCAAATTGCATTTTAATATTTTCCAGACTTTGTGAAGGAGAGCAAAATGGATAGTCGCACTGGTAAGGCAGTTCGTTTAGGTCGTATTTTGCGCCCGGAAACGGGGCGGGCAGTGGTTGTTGCCGCATCCCACGGGGTGATGTCAGGTCCTCCCTCTGGACTGAAAACACGCGATGAAATTGAAACTGTTTTCGCTCAGTTGCGTGATGCAGACGGCGTGATGGTGACTCCTGGGATGATTCCTGTGGTTGAAAAGACCTTTATTGGTCGCGACCGGCCTGGTTTTGTCCTGCATCTGGACTGGAAAAATCATGCCCGTTCTATCTATACCCCGGGTAAAGACGGCCGCAGTGAAGGCGTTCTGGCACAACTAGCGCACATCGAAGAGGTGTCCGCGTGTGGCATTGATGCAGTGATGACCTACATGTATCTGGGGCAGAAAGATACGGCGCTGGAACAGGCCGAGATTGCGCGCAATACGCGTATCGTACGCGAATGTGAGCGGCATGGGATTGGCGTTATTATCGAACCGCGTTCTGCACTGGAAGGTGTCGATCCCGATGCCCTGAGTGCCAAAGTCATGAGTCTGTATTGCCGTATCGCCGCGGATATCGGCGCGGATCTGGTCAAAGCGCTCTGGCCGGGGTCAGTGGAGGATTTTGCTGCTGTAACAAGCACCTGCTATACTCCGGTGCTACTCGCCGGAGGCGCGGGTGGCGAAGATCCGCACTCAACCCTGCAGCTGGCTGCGGATGCGCTTCGGGCAGGCGCCAAAGGGGTGATGTTTGGTCGACGTATTTTCCGCGCACAGCAACCTGCCGGCGTCCTTCGTGCGCTCAATGCTGTCGTGCATGAAGGTCAAAGCGTTGAACAAGCGTTACAGTATCTGGAACAGTAAAAGTCGGCGAAAACAATGACGGTTATTGCGCGTGAAGCAAAGCATCTCTCTCCGGTCGCATTTATTGCACGCTCGATTATTTCACTCGGCTTGTCCGGACGCCTTCCTACGACCTCCTGGTATCAGGATGTCCTGGAAATCGGTTCCGGGACCGTGCAGAAAGCGCTACAGGAACTAAAAAAATCCGGTGCGGTAACCCTTGTTTCTCGTGGTCATCAGGGGACCTTTGTGGTCTCCTGGGATTTTACATTGCTGTGGAACGCCGCCCGGATACCGCCGGTCCATATGCTACTCCCTCCTCGAGGCTCCCGGGAAGCGACCCAGGTGGCTTCCGCGCTGGTTGAGCAGTGTAGCCAATGGGGTGTCGTCACCACCGTTGGCTATCTGCGCGGCGCGCACTCGCGCCTGGCCGCCTTCAACGAAAACACCGCGGATATCGTTCTGCTCTCGTCCGGTTCGGCGCAAATGCTAATGAAGGATGCGGCTGCTGAAGGCTATGAGTTATTTGAAGTCGGCAACGGCAGCTATTACCGACCAGAAAGTCTGGTGGTGGTGGAAAAAACCGATACCGTGGCGGCGACGCGTTTGCGCGTCGGAATTGATTTTCACTCCAGCGATCATCAGCGTCTTACCCGCGCCCAGTTTCCGGAGACGCAATGCGAATACGTTGAGGTCGATTTTACCTTGCTGCCGCGTTCCGTCTTCCTTGGTGAGATTGATACCGGTGTCTGGCATCAGGAGCCTTCGCTGATCCCGCTGGATAAAATTGGCTTAACGATTCGTGCGCTGGATAATCCTCAGGCGATGGCGTTGGCAGATGAGATTTCCAGCGCTGTGCTGGTTGTTCGTTCAACATCACCGGTTGCTCAGCTATTGCGGCAAGTTGATTTCGATAAGCTCAAACGACAGGCTATGCAACCCGTAAACACGTCTGATCCTTACTTTGCCAGCGTGCCGGATATTCTCCGCTTCCAGAAAATTGCCTCGATCGCGCGTACCTGATAGTGCAATAGGGGGGGCGTAAATCGTTTCCTTGCCGGCTTCCACGCGGAGCAGCGCTTATTCCCGCATGGTGTCACTCATAGAGATTGGTTATTTGTCGAAACAGCCGCCTTTCTCCATAGTGAAAGGACTGTAGAAAGCATCGAAGGGTAACGGGCTATGGCGTTGAGAAACAAACTTCTTATTGTGCAGACCGGCGCGCCGCCGGCGGAAATTGAGGCCGAACATGGCGATCTTCCGCAGTGGTTTGGCCGGCTGCTTGCCCCCTGGCGTCAGCAGATCGCCACCGTGCGTGTCTATGCGGGGGAAACATTGCCCGATCCGGATAGCCAGACCGTGGCGGTAATGACGGGGTCATGGGCGATGGTCACCGATCGGCTGGCGTGGAGCGAGAAAACCGCCGCGTGGATCCGTTCGGCGATGGCGGTAGAGATGCCGTTATTTGGTATCTGCTACGGTCATCAGCTGATGGCCGACGCGCTCGGCGGCGAGGTGGCGTACCATCCGGCAGGACGTGAAACGGGATGCAAGGCGATTACGCTTTCCGCTGCCGGACGAACGGACCCGTTGCTCAGCGACCGGCCGGCCCATTTCCCCGCGCACCTCAGCCATCTGCAAACGGTCGTCAGGCTGCCGCCGGATGCGACGGTGCTGGCCGCTTCAGTGCACGATCCCCACCAGATAGTGCGCTATACCCGCCATGCGCTGTCCACACAGTTCCATCCGGAATTTACCCCTGAAATTGCGCGTTCATTGATCCACTATCGTGATGACGTGCTGCGAACGGAGGGGATCGATCCCCGGCAACTGCTGGATAAGGTGGAGGCGTGTCCGGTCGCGGCGGGAATATTAACCCGCTTCGTGGCCAACTATCTGGAGCCGGACGTTGCACATGCTTAACAGGCCGCTGAGGGCTTAACGTAAAGCGTTGGCCCGCACAGCGCGCCTTCCGTCTGTATCACAATGTATCTGCCGGGGGAGCAATACATCGCGATACAAAACCCCGCCATTCTGCGCATATGCCGTATACAAAACGCGGGTTAACTGTCTGGGTACGCTCTTCTCTTTCAGTTAACAGGTGGCTTTATGAACAGTTTATCTCGGGTCCGTAACGGTAGTGCGCTGATGCTGGCGCTGTCGGCTCTGTGGTCAGCCAGCGTTTGTGCGGCGGACGATGCCGGTGTATTCGATCATGTTCAACAGATTCAGGCCGGCGATCTGAATATCGGCTATGTCGATATCGGTCCGCGCGACGGTCAGCCGGTTATCCTGCTGCACGGCTGGCCGTATGATATTTATAGCTATGAGAAAGTGGCACCCGCGTTAGCGCAAAAAGGGTTCCGCGTTATCGTGCCGTATCTGCGTGGATATGGTACCACCCGTTTTCTCTCTGCGAAGACGCCGCGCAACGGACAGCCGTCGGCGATGGCGGCAGATATTATTCACCTGATGGACGCCTTGCAGATAAAACAGGCCGATGTGGCCGGTTTTGACTGGGGGGCGCGTACCGCCGATATCATGGCGGCGCTGTGGCCGGAGCGGGTTAAATCGCTGGTTTCGGTGAGCGGGTATCTGATTGGCAGCCAGCAAATCGGCGCCAGGCCGCTGCCGCCGCAGGCGGAACTCTCCTGGTGGTATCAGTTTTATTTCGCCACCGCGCGCGGCGAGGCGGGCTATCGGCAGAATACGCGCGATTTTGCGCAGCTGATCTGGCATCAGGCCTCGCCGGGCTGGGCCTTCAGCGAAGCCGAATTTGCGCAAAGCGCCAAAGCGCTGACAAACCCGGACCATGTTGCCGTGACCATCAGTAACTATCGCTGGCGGCTGGGCATCGATAAAGGCGAACAGAAATATGCCGCCTATGAACAGAAACTGGCGCTGCTGCCGACGATTGCCGTCCCGACCATTACGCTTGAGGGCGACAACAACGGTGCGCCGCACCCGACGCCGGAGAGCTATCGGGCGAAATTTAGCGGCAAATATGAGCACCGGACCTTAACCGGCAACATCGGTCACAATCTACCGCAGGAAGATCCCGCCGACTTTGTTAAAGCGGTGGTCGATGCCGACCGTCTGTAGCGCGTGCGCCGGAGGCGGCGAGTTGCGCTTCCGGCAACAGCGCATATTCTTGTTGAGTTGCATTCATTCACGACGGAGCCTGCGGTGGAACATATTGACCATATTCTGGTTGTCGATGACGACCGCGATATTCGTGAACTGGTGACCGATTATCTGAATAAGTCGGGATACCGCGCCACGGGTGCTGCAAATGGTAAAGCGATGTGGTCAGTGCTGCAGGGTCATCATGTGGATCTGATTGTCCTCGATATTATGCTTCCCGGCGAGGATGGCCTGATCCTCTGTCGCCAGCTGCGTAGCCACGGTCAGCAAAATATCCCGGTTCTGATGTTAACCGCCCGCACCGACGACAGCGACCGTATTCTGGGTCTGGAAATGGGCGCCGATGACTACCTGGTCAAACCCTTCGTCGCCCGGGAGCTGCTGGCGCGGATTAAAGCGATCCTGCGGCGCACGCGCGCGCTGCCACCCAATCTGCAAATTACCGAAGCCGGCAGACTGATTGCGTTTGGCGACTGGCAACTGGATACCTCCGCGCGTCATCTGCTGGATAATGACGGCACTATCGTCGCGCTGAGCGGGGCAGAATACCGACTGCTGCGGGTCTTTCTCGACCATCCCCAGCGGGTGCTCAACCGCGACCAGCTGCTGAACCTGACCCAGGGACGCGATGCCGAGCTGTTTGAGCGCTCCATCGATCTGCTGGTGAGCCGCTTACGCCAGCGGCTGCGGGAAGATGCCCGCGAACCGGCCTACATCAAAACCGTGCGTAGCGAAGGGTATGTCCTCGCGGTCCCGGTTGCCATTCGCGAGGTCCGCGAATGAGGCTGTGGCCCGCTTCTCTGCGGTCACGGCTGATGCTGATGATTTTCTTCACCTTACTGCTGGCTAATGCCCTGACCCTTTCGCTGCTGCTGTATGAGCGGATGAGCAGTGCCCGCAGCGTGATGCTGGGAAACCTGGAGTACGACGTGGCAACCAGCGTGGCGATCCTTGACCGACTTCCCGCCGCCGAGCGTCCGCAGTGGCTGGCGCGGCTGGCGCGTGGCAACTATCGCTACCGGTTGTCCGCCGGCGTCAGCGGACACTATCCTGACAGCTGGCGTTCCCGCGACGCGGTGCGTTCTCTGCAGGAAGCGCTGAGCGGCAGCTATCCGGTCAGCATTATTGCGGTGCCCGGTCCGCGTGAACATATTCAGGCACATATCACCCTGCATGACGGAGCGCCGCTGAGCATTGATTTATGGCCGCGGCTGCCGGCGATTGCCCGCTGGCTCCCGGCGGTGCTGATCGTCCAGTTCCTGCTGCTGCTGGCGTGCGCCTGGTATGCCGTGCGCCAGGTTGTGCGTCCGATGACGCGCTTTACCCGCGCGATTGACGCCCTGCAACCGGCGAACAGCGCCCCAGGCATGATGGCGGAACAGGGGCCGGTGGAAGTACAGCACGCCGCCCGGGCGTTCAACGCGATGCAGACGCGCATTCGCGACCATCTACAGGAACGCGCGCGGATCCTCGCGGCAATTTCCCACGATCTCCAGACGCCGATTACGCGTATGAAGCTGCGACTGGAAATGACCGACGCGCCGGAACTGCGCGATAAACTCCTGCAGGACCTCGACAATATGAGTCGTCTGGTCAGGGAAGGGATTGCTTTTGCCCGCTCGGCGCAGCCGCTGGAAGAGAAGCGCCAACGCCTCGATCTGAACGCGTTTCTGGACAGCATCGCCCTGGATTATGCCGATGTCGGCAGACCGGTTGCCTTTATCCCCGCCGAAGAGGGGCGCGTCGTGCTGACACAGCCTCAGGCGCTGCGCCGAATCATGACCAATCTGATCGATAATGGCTTAAAGTTCGCTGAGCGGGTCGATATTCGGTTGAGCTATGCAATGAATGGCGACCCCATCATTCAGGTGATGGATAACGGTCCGGGGATCCCGGAAGCGAGCCTGGAGGAGGTGCTGCAACCATTCTTTCGCCTGGAAAATTCGCGCAACCGTGAAACCGGCGGCACCGGGCTCGGCCTGGCGATCGCCGCGCAGCTGACCAGCCAGATGCCGGGAACGCTTCGCCTGGGGAACCGCCCGGAAGGGGGATTAGAGGCGATTATTCGTCTCGACTCCGCCGTTTTGTATCCGTCTGTATCTCGCGCTGAGACAGACAACTTAACAGACAAAAAACCGTAAATTCAGACACTTTATAACGACATTCGCCTGATGTAATACGCCTGCGACCATGACCGGCCGCATGTTGATAACGAGGTGAATATGATGTCTCTTCCGATCGCTTTTTTCGGCGGTATGTTGACGTTGCTGAGTCCGTGTACTTTACCGGTGATCCCACTCATCTTTGCTAACCTTCGCGGTAAACGCAGCCATCTGCTGCTCCTGCTTGGCGGGATGGTGCTGATGTTTACCGGGATGTCGCTACTGGTGACGCTGGCCAGCAGCGGCATCGTCAGTCTGACCCTGGCCGGGCGCTGGCTGGCGCTGATTTTTCTGGCGCTGGTGGGGCTGAGCCTGCTCTCGCAACGCGTCGCCCAACGGCTTGCTTCACCGCTGGTGGCGCTGGGCAACCGTATCAACGATCGCGGCTATCGCCATGCCGGCGGATTCTCGGCGCTGCTGGCGGGGCTGGCCATCGGGCTGCTGTGGGCGCCCTGCGCCGGGCCGGTACTGGGGGCAATCCTTAGCTTTGCGTTTCTTAACGGCCAGTCGGTGACCACAGGCCTGCTGCTGGCCGCCTACGGCAGCGGTTGCGCCCTGATGCTGGCGCTGCTGTGGTGGTTGGGCTCAAAGCTGGTGGCGCGTCTGCATCGCGGGCTGGCCTTTAGCCAGCGGCTGCGTCAGCTGGCGGGAGGGGCGATCCTCGCCTCGGTGACATTGATTGCCAGCGGAGCGGACCGCTACCTGCAAGGCGCAAATGGTCTGACGCAGTCGCTGGAGCAACGTCTGAGCGCCAGCTTACCGCAGCGGGCGCAGACAACGGTACTACAACCGGTTGTCGCGCCACAACCAACCAGCGATATACCCGCGCTGCTCGGCGGTAGCGCATGGATCAACAGCCAGCCGCTGCGCCCGGCCGACCTGCAGGGGAAGGTGGTTCTGATCGATTTCTGGACCCGGGGTTGTATTAACTGCCAGCACACCTTGCCGTATGTACGCGCGTGGGCGAACAAATATCGCGCCGCCGGGCTGCTGGTCGTGGGGGTGCATACGCCGGAATACCCGTGGGAACGCTCGTTGCCGGCGCTGCGTGACGCGGTGGCAAAATGGCAGCTGCCGTATCCGATCGTCGCGGACAACGGTTACGCTATCTGGAACGCCTTTGGCAACCAGTATTGGCCGGCACATTATCTGTTTGATGCCAGGGGGAAGCTGCGCTACACCGCTTTTGGCGAAGGGGACTACGCGCAGCAGGAGAAAATGATCCAGCAGCTGTTACAAGAGGCGAAAGCCTGAGTGGGGTAATAGTCCCGCTGGCGTTGCGCTGAAGCGGCCAGTGGCAGACGTTGACAGGTTATCAGTGGCCCGCTCAGCACTCAAATCGTGACGGTGTTACTTATTCCTGCTCCGCAGACAGAAATAAAAAAGCCGATAAGCTAAGTTATCGGCTTTTACCAACAAGTCTCATGGCGAGGATTGTTGAGTGGGGCGGCAGTCAACCACCGTCCCGCTCAAGGATATTACTTCGCCAGCAATTCCTGCGCGGTGCGTTCCACCAGATTCAGCAGCACCTTCACGTCTTCAAGCGTCACGATCGGGTTCAGCAGCGTCAGCTTCAGGCAGGTCATGCCGTTGTGCTCGGTCACGCCGACGTTTGCACGACCGGAGTCGAGCAGCGCATCCCCAACGCGTTGGTTGAGCAGGGCGATAGCGGCATCATCGCTGCCGGCCATTTGCGCTGGACGAGAGCGGAACAGCACGCTCGCCAGCTGCGGCTGCATGACCAGTTCCAGCGTCGGCTGAGATTTAATGTATTCCGCCACCTTTTTCGCCATGGTCACGCCGTGATCGATGATCGCCGCGTACTGTTTCTGGCCCAGCGCTTCCAGCCCCATCCACAGCTTCAGCGCATCGAAGCGACGGGTGGTCTGCAGCGATTTGGAGACCAGATTCGGCACGCCGTGTTCTTCATCGAACTCGGAGTTCAGATAGGCCGCCTGGTAGCGCATCAGCTCGTAGTGGCGTGCGTCTTTTAACAGAAACGCGCCGCAGCTGATGGTCTGGAAGAACTGCTTGTGGAAGTCCAGGGTAATGGAGTCCACGCACTCAATGCCGTCCAGATAGTCGCGGTACTGCTCGGAGAGCAGCAGTGCACCGCCCCATGCCGCATCCACGTGCAGCCAGATCTGATGTTCTGCCGCCACGCCGGCGATAGCACGCAGCGGGTCGATAGCGCCCGCGTCGGTTGTGCCAGCGGTGGCGACGATCGCCATGATCTGCTCGCCGTTAGCCTGCGCTTCGGCGATTTTCGCTTTCAGGTCAGCGACGTCCATCCGCGCGAATTCGTCGGTTTTCACCAGCGTCACGGCGCGGTAGCCGAGGCCCAT
The DNA here is from genome assembly GCF_003323835.1 of Klebsiella sp. X13. NCBI lineage: Bacteria > Pseudomonadati > Pseudomonadota > Gammaproteobacteria > Enterobacterales > Enterobacteriaceae > Klebsiella > Klebsiella sp. X13. The sequence goes on along the minus strand of NZ_CP030874.1, from coordinate 2,724,551 downwards.
CAGCGCCATGTTCTTCTGCACCGAGAAGTGGGCATTTTCAGAGCACAGCACTTTATACTGACGCACGTCACCCGGCAGACCGTCCTGCTGGATAGAGTGCCCCTGACGAGCGAAGAAGGCATCGCGCGCCAGCATCAGCCCCATCAGGTTGCTTTGGGTGCCGCCGCTGGTGAAGACGCCGGCGTCGCCGGCCGGGTAATCGACCTGAGCACGCAGCCATTCGATCAGCTTCATCTCAATGATGGTCGCCGACGGGCTTTGGTCCCAGGAGTCCATGCTCTGGTTGGTCGCGTTAATCAGTACTTCCGCCGCCTGGCTAACGACCAGGCTCGGACAGTGCAGATGCGCCACGCACTGCGGGTGATGCACCGACAGGCTGTCTTTCAGGAAGTACTCGATCGCACGTTCAATCGCCGCCTGGTTACCCAGACCCTGCTCGGTGAACTCAAGGGTAATGCGCTCACGCAGTTCGGCGACGCTTTTACCTTGATACATCTCAGGCTGCTGCAACCATTGCGCGACGGCTTGGCTGGTCTGGGCGATCGCCTGCTGATAAGCCTCAATACTTTGCGGCGAACCAGCAAGAATCGGATTCAATTTGGACATTGCGGTCACTCGCTCCACTCAGACCGGTTTGACACCGGCGGCCAGCATGGCCTGTTCAAATTTGTCGAGGAAAATTTCCAGCTCGGCGTTGCTGATCAGCAGCGACGGCAGCAGACGCAGTACGCAGCCGCCACGGCCACCGCGCTCGAGGATCAGGCCCGCTTCGAAACATTTCTTCTGCAACAGGGCGGACAGCGCGCCGTCAGCCGGGTAGCAGCCCATATGATCCTGCTCGCCATTCGGGTTCACGATCTCAATACCGATCATCAGACCCAGACCGCGAATGTGACCCATGACCGGGAAACGCTTCTGCATATCGGCCAGTTTGCCTTTCAGCCATTCGCCCTGCGCGGCCACTTTGCCGGCAATGTCGTTGTCTTTCAGGTGACGCAGGGTGGTCAGCCCGGTGGCCATCGCCAGCTGGTTGCCACGGAAGGTGCCGGTATGGTGGCCCGGTTCCCAGGCGTCAAACTGCTTCTTGATACCCAGAACGGCCAGCGGCAGACCGCCGCCGACGGCTTTCGACATCACGATGATGTCCGGCTCAATGCCGGCGTGTTCGAAGGCAAACAGCTTACCGGTACGGGCAAAGCCAGCCTGAACTTCGTCGATGATCAGCAGAATGCCGTGTTCCTGAGTCACTTTGCGGATGCGCTGCAGCCACTCAACCGGAGCCGGGTTCACGCCGCCTTCGCCCTGAACGGCTTCGAGAATGACCGCCGCCGGTTTACGCACGCCGCTTTCCACGTCGTTGATCAGGTTTTCGAAGTAGTAGGTCAGCGCTTTCACGCCCGCTTCGCCACCGATACCCAGCGGGCAGCGGTACTGATGCGGATACGGCATAAACTGCACTTCTGGCATCATGCCGTTGACGGCTTCTTTCGGTGACAGGTTGCCGGTTACCGACAGCGCGCCGTGGGTCATACCGTGGTAGCCGCCGGAGAAGCTAATCACCGAAGAACGACCGGTGTATTTTTTCGCCAGCTTCAGGGCCGCTTCTACGGCGTCAGCGCCGGACGGGCCGGTGAACTGCAGGCAGTATTCTTTACCTTCTCCCGGCAGTAATGAGAGCAGGTATTCGGAGAAGCGATCTTTTAACGGGGTAGTCAGATCGAGCGTATGTAACGGCAAGCCGCTGGTAATGACACTTTGGATGCTTTGCAGCACATCAGGGTGGTTGTGACCAAGAGCGAGGGTACCAGCACCGGCAAGGCAATCCAGGTACTGTTTGTTATCCGCATCGGTTAACCACACGCCTTCCGCTTTTGCGATAGCCAGCGGCAGCTTGCGCGGGTAACTCCTGACGTTCGATTCGAATTCAGCCTGACGGGCCAAAAAGGTTTCGTTGTTAGCGTCCAATAAATCTGCACTTAAAGTATCAATACGGACTTTATCCGTCATCATATCACTCCCACAACCAGCGTTACGGTTGAACACTGGTTGAATAATTGGTTTTAGAAAATGAATCGCCATTCATAAAGCGCGCACAATATATGGCTTTTTAAATCGTCATTCAATGTTTTATTTATTGAGGTATTTTTACGTTATTTTTACACAACGAAAATCAATGGTAATGCTTTGATTTATATGATTTATTTAAAGTGTTATAAAACCATTAAAAGTGTAATTCTTAGTGAGGGAAAGCGCCGGGTTTTATTACCGCTTCGCTAAAGTAGCTGACGGAAATTCTTCCGTCAGCCGTATGGTTACTCAATCCAGTTCGACCGCATAATGAGTTAAAGGTGTGATTTTTTTAACCAACTTGTTGTTATATAAAAACTGTTTCATAAGCTTCGTAGCGGGCCTTATCCAGCGCCGCGGGATGGGCGGCAAACAGGGGGGCCGTCTGCTGCCAGGCCTGCTGGTTCAGCTCGGTATTCAGCTCCGGATGAGCGGCGGCAAAAGCCTGCCAGGTTTCCTGCGGATGCGCGCGCAGATAGGCCACTCCCTCCTGCAGCGCGACGAGGAACTTTTTGATTTTGGCCGCATGAATTTCATCGCGGTTGGCGACAATCACCAGCTCGTCGTAGGCCGGAACGCCGAAATCTTCGACATTCATCACCTGCGGATCTTTACCCTGCAGCTTGAGCTCCAGCGCTTCAATATTACGATAGCCGCCAATCACCGCATCAACCTGGCCGGCCAGCAGGGCGCTGGTCAACTGGAAATTGACGTTAATCAGCTTGATGCTTTGCGGATCGATATGGCCATGTTGCGCCATAGTCGCCAGCGTAGCCTGCTCGATACCGCTAACCGAATAGCCGACTTTTTTCCCTTTCAGATCCGCGGGGGTTTTGATGCGCTTATCCAGAGCGATGATCGTGTTCAACGGCGAGTTAATCAACGTACCGACCCGCACCAGCGGCAGCCCCTCATCGGCGAAAAAGTGCACCTGCGGCTGATAGGTGATAGCCAGATCCGCCTGGCCGGCGGCCACCAGACGCGGCGGCAGGGCCGGGTCAGACGGCGGGACAATCTTCACGTCCAGGCCCTGCGCTTTAAAGGCGCCAATCTGTTTCCGCCACCATAATCGGCGCATGGTCCGGGTTAATATACCAGTCCAGCACCAGGGTCAGCTTCTCGTTGGCCATCGCCTGTCCGCTGATAAGCGCGGTTAATGTGATGGCGGTGAAAACGGTTTATGCATGATTATTCCTTATTCCGGTGTCCAGTTGATCAGCCGGTGTAATAGAGCATCCACTGCCAGCCATAGCAGAATGGTCAGCAGCACTAAAATAAACAGCGCCGCAAAGCAGACATCGGTTTGCATGCGCGCATTAGCATTGAGCATCACATAGCCCAGTCCTTCGGCAGAACCGACCCATTCGCCGATGATCGCGCCGATTGGCGCTACGGGCCGCGGCCATGCGCAGGCCGGAACCAGCGCCGGCAGGGCGGCCATCAGGCGAACATGTCGCAGCTGCGCCCCTGACGAGGCGCCCATCGTACGCGCCAGATCGAGGTAGTCGTGATTGACCCGCCTCAGGCCGTCAAAAAATGCCGACGTCACGGGAAGAAAATCACCAGAACCGCCATCATCACTTTGGCGCTCATCCCGAAGCCAAACCACAGCACCAGCAGCGGGGCGAGGGCGAAAACCGGAATCGCCTGACTGGTCAGCACCAGCGGCATCAGCCAGCGCTGTAGGCGCGGCGAGATCATCATACACAGGGCCAACACCACGCCGAGCAGTACCCCGAGAGTCAGGCCGCTGAGGATCTCGCTCAAAGTAACCAGCGGTGTGCCAGCTCAGCCAGCTGCGGTTGTTCCACAGGGCGGCGGCCACCGCCGATGGCGACGGCAGCAGGAACGCCGGAATGCCGCTGTTACTGAGCAGCCACCAAAACACCAGCAGGCCGCAGAACACCACGCCGCCGCGGAAAAGTTTCCCTCTCATCCGTTGGCCCTCATCAACTGTTTGCAGTAGCGCGGCTTGTCCCTCAGCAGCGCCGGATCGTCCGGCGCCCGCGGCGGTTTCCCCGTCAGATGATGGGAGTCATCAATGCCGCCGGGCGGCGGCGAGAGCACCAGCAGGCGATGGCTGAGCGGCAGGCTTCCATCGGATCGTGGTAATCAACACCACCGTACGCTGAGTCAGCAGTTCCGCTGCCAGCGTCTGGATACGCGTGCGGGTAAGGGTGTCCAGCGCCGAAAAAGGCTCATCCATTAACACGATCGGCCGATCTTCATACAGCGTGCGCGCCAGCGCCGCCGCTGACGCATGCCGCCGGAGAGCGACGCCGGACGATCGTCGGCGCAGTGGCTGAGTCCCACCTGCTCTAATAACCTCGCAACCCGCTGCCGATCGACGCGCTCTCCGCGCAGGCGGGCGCCAAGCGCTACATTGTCGCGCACGCTTAGCCACGGATAGAGCAGGTCCTTTTGCCCCATCCAGGCCAGACGAGTGGCCAGCGGGCGACCGTCGCTGGCCTGAACCTGACCGTGAGTGGGGGCAGCCAGTCCGGCGATAATTCGCAGCAGGCTGGGTTTTGCCGGCACGCTGGCGCCCAGCAGCGAAATCCACTGTCCAGCGGAATATCAAACGACAACTTGTCAAAAATGACCCGTGAGCCGAAGCGCAGACTTAATTCCCGCACCGCGATAGTCGGAGCCGTCACTGAGCGACCGCCGCAGCATTCAGTCCCATCTGCCAGAAGTTGGCTTCCAGACGGGTGGCGGTGGTGAAGATGGCACCCAGCTCTGCGATGCGCGATTCGGCGCCGCGCTGCTGCCAGACACGCTCCAGGCAGGCCGATAGCCGCCGTGACACCGTCGAGATAGCCCGCATCGCCGTAGTTACGGATCCAGGAGGCATAGGGGTTGTCGGTGAGCCGGGTGGCCGGATTGTGGAGCAGTCCGAGGCCGATTTCCGCATAGCCAGCCACGCAGGGCATCAGCGCCACCAGCAGATCGAGCGCATCGCCGGAATGACCGATATCCAGCACGTAGCGGGTGTAGTTTACCGTCTCCGGCGCTTCGCTTTCGGCGGCCATTGTCGCTTCGTCCAGCCCCCAGCCCGCGCAATAGCCGACGTGCAGCGGCAGTTCGCCAAGAATCGCGTTCATTGAGGCGGCCGCGGCGCGCATCTCCGGGAGCGTGCGCAGTTTGCTGACCAGCAGGGCATAGCTACGGGCAAAGTGGATCAGGAACAGGTAGTCCTGAGTCAGATAGCGTCGGAAGGCGCGTTCGGGCAAGGTACCGTCGGCAAGCTGGCGGAAGAAAGGATGGGCAACGTACTGTTCCCAGTCGCCTCCCGCCTGCTGGCGCAGACGACCATAAATACCCTGGGTAAAGATCGGCAGAATCACAGGACCTCCTGATTACGGGGGAGATCCGGGTGTGCGGAAGTATGAACAGGGCAATGGCGGTAAACTGGCAAAATTGCCGACCCGTCCCTTCGCTGGCATGACCCAGATCAGGTTCAAAGGGTTCGGCTTACCGCCATCTCAGCCCTCACGGGACACCCCTCGTTGCGCCATGTTATACGGCATTCACTTTTTTGATTACAATCCCGGCCGCGGGCGAATTGCCATCTGAATATGTGACACCGTCACTTTACCATGATGGCTAAAAACTCAGCGCCGACATATTTTCGCCGTAGACCAATGGGCTTTCTATGCGTTTTTAACTGGCTAATTTGTCCAGAATTAAAAAAAACCGCCGGCCGAAAATTGGTAGTTCATGGCACCATAGGATATATTTTCATTACCATGAAAACCCATTATTCTTCAGCCACATGGGCATTCAGAACCCATCACGGCGCCGGAGAGTGCATGAAGTTTTCGCTACCGACCTTATTGCTGACGCTCATCGTGCCGCTTTCCCTTCCCGCCGTTGGCGCCGATCTGTTCGATCCCGAAGATGGCATGCTGGATATGAGCCGCTATCTCCAGGATAACCAGTACGGGTTTCTTCCGGTGCCTATGGTGATAACCGAGCCGGCGGTGGGCTACGGCGGGGGGGCTGTTTTGGTCTCTTTTTGCACGGTAAAGGGACGCGGGATGGCGATCATTTTATTCAGCCGCCGGATCACCGCTTTTGGCGGCGGTGGAACGCAGAACGGGACCTGGTTTATCGGCGGCGGCCACCGGCATACCTGGAATAATGACCGTATCCGCTATCTGCTGCTGCTGGGCTACGCCAATATTAAACTGGATATCTATTCCGACGGATTGACCAGTTTTAACAAAAATACCGCTATCCATTCGCAGACCCGCGGCTATGGAGGTCTGCAAAAACTGCTGTTTCGCGTAGGCGACACGCCGGTATTTGTCGGGGCCTCTCAGGTGTATGCGAAAACCGACGTTTCCGCCGATAACCCGGTCGTTAATCGGGTATGGCAGCAGGTGCTGGGTCAGGAGAGTGCATCATCGGCGCTGGGCGTGGTGGCGGAATATGACACTACGGATAATTTTTTCTATCCTGAGAAGGGGTTATCGGTACAAAGCGAATATCGATTTTTCCGTTCATTGTTAGGTGGCGACTATCATTACGATCAGTTCTCTGTCGATGGGAAATACTATATCCCGCTCAGTCGCACGCTGACGCTCGCCGTGGCTGGCAACTATCAGTCGTTGACCCACCATGATAAGCGCCTGACGCCAATGGCACGCCCTTATATCGAATTACGCGGGATTTCTCGTTACCGCTATCAGGGGGATTATGTCAGTACGGCGCAGACCCAGCTTGCCTGGGAATTTCAGCCGCGCTGGATCCTGCAAGGGTTCGTCGGTATATCGCTGCGAGGCCCATTCATTGTGGGAGCAAACCGAAGTGGCGTGGGGGACAGGGTTTCGCTACCTGATAGCGCGCCAGTATGGATTACATACGGGGATTGATATTGCCTTCAGCGAACATGAACAGGCGCTTTATTTTAATGTAGGTTCCGGACTTTAAGGTCAGATGAGAAAAAAATGAGATGGACTAAAACCGTACTTACGTTGTTTGTTAACGTCGGGCACCGCCTGGGGGGCCAGCACGACCGACAGTTCCGGCAGCAGTAACGACAGCTATTTTCCGATTTGGGGTGATGAGGCAAGGGCGCGTGGATACTCCATTCCGCTGCCTTTCGGGGTCAATTTAAGCTATATGAACATTCGCCAGGATATCCTGGTCGACAGTATCTCTTTTTCCGGACTGAAGCTCGGGAACCACCCGATACCGAGCGATATGTTCGCTATCGATGCCGGACACACGCGACAAAAGAGCAAGACCGAGAACCTGCGTCTGGATATGTGGGTGTTTCCTTTCTTAAATATCTACGGCATCGCCGGGCATACCAGCGGATCGTCGTTATCAAAAGTCTCCGTTGACGCCGATCCCTCAAAATATACCGGGATCGACCGGATTATTGCCGGATCCGTGCATCGGCTCCATGAAAACGGACAGCTGCAGGATATTTTTTGCGCTCGATTTTAAAGGCACCACCTGGGGAACCGGGTTTACCCTCGCCGGCGGCTATGGCAACTGGTTCGGCCTGATCGATACCAACTATACCCGGACCGACTTCGATATTCTTGACGGTAAAATCTCGGCCACCACCGTGTCGCCGCGCATTGGCTATCGCTTTAATTTGCAAGGTATCGCCGGCCCGTCAAACTTAAGTATCTGGGTGGGCAGTATGTACCAGAACGTACAGCAGGAGTTCAAAGGCAATCTCTCCGATCTGCATATGCCGCCGGAACTCCAGCCGCTTATTGCTGCGGTTAATAAAGACGATCAGGGCAAGTTTGACGTGAAGCAGCGGCTCTCTTCTCCGTGGAACATGCTGGTGGGCGCGCAATATGAAATTACGCAGAACTTTAACGTCTTAACCGAGTTTGGTTTTTAACGAACGTAATAGCTTCTTTGTTGCCGGAGAATACCGTTTTTAACCTCGCAAAATGCCGCCTGCGAGCGTCCGTTTTATGTCCTGGAGACGTAATGCTTGTTATTTTTGCTGGCGGCCGCGTTCTCGTGTGCGCGAAGGATCCGGTATTACCGGTCGTTCCCACTCCCCGGGTCAAACCGGTGGTCAGCCAGCGCCCGGAATCGCTGCGTCCGTGCTGTGCTTTGGCTATGATCTGCATGTCAGAGCGATTGGGGTGCCGATCCCGGTCTATCAAATTGGTAATGTCCTGACGCTCGATACGTTGGGTAAGCATCGTTACAACGACAGCGCGCTGGGGCGGGTAAAAAATCTTGTCGGGCTGAGTGAAGAGGAAAACGGGCTGATCTATACCCGTCGCGGCGGGTTTATCGATATCGCCCACGTGCGCGATACGGCGGATAACACTTTTTATCTCTTCTCCCGCATTTACCCGAATCTTGGACAGGCGGGGCGCATTTTCTACAGCGAGGAGCTGGGCGTCAGACGGATCCAGCTCAATGCTTTTATGCCGCCGGCTTCCCTGTCCCGACGCTATGAGATTGCCGCCTGGCTCGCAGGCCGTCTGGCCTATGAACTTGCGCAATGGCATGAAATTGCGCAGTGGAATGGTTTCCAGTCAGTTCCCGGTTTTTCGGAGGAAATCTCCGCCTTTTCCCCGGAAGATCTCTATTCGAATCTGCTGGCGCGCGGCTGGCCATCAGCGTCATTTTGCACGGCCATGCCGGTTCGGTTGACGACTATAACCGGGCGATGGACGTCGCGCTGAAAAAGGTGTGGTGAAGCTGATGGTGGCTCCGCGTAGTGAAACGGAAAGTATGTTTCGCAAGCTGGATGCGACTGGTGGAACAGCCAGCGTCGGGTTCCGGATAAATTTCTGGTGCTCAAACGCAATTACGATATGACGACGATCGGCTTCCGACGCCGGTCCCGTTCGAGAGGACGACGCCCTGGCGGTTAACTCTGCCGCAGACGGTGGACGGCTTTTCGCTCGCAGAACTTGGTCAGTTGCAAATTCATCCGGGGCAGGACATGCAGATGCTGCCGGTGCCGGAGACCTTCTATACCCCGGGCAGTTCCAGGGACTGGCCGATCGCGCCGAACGGGCGGATCAAACCCAGCTTGAGCGTATCGAGAAATAACTCAGGAACGGCGAGCGCCGGGGAGAATGCCCGGCTTCTGTCAGCGGCAGCGCCGTTTTGCTTTCCCGGTACACTTTCCATAATCAAAAAGGAACTATACTTCCGGCGTCTCCATCTCGTGTCTGAACTTTCGACGTCATTTCATTAGCTTATTAGCCTACGCCGTTGGGCCATATTGGCGATGAGCGCGTCGTTCAGAAGCGTGGTGCCTGTTCGCTGGAGGGCTGCATGTTATTAAAAGAGTTAATGATTTTTGATTTATTAAGCACCCCTGTTTGGGTGGTTCATCCTTTTAAAGAAGCAGTCGTCTATTGTAATCAGGCTTCCAGAACCCTCAGCGGAGCGATGTCGCTGGATGAAATGCGCAAAGGTACGCTCTCCAGCTGCCCGGAACGCAGCCTGCAGAATTATCTGTACTACTTCAAAATATTGCTGAAGTATTCGAAGTGTGGACGATTCAAACCCCGGAAGGTCTGAGTCCGGTTTATTGTAAAACCACCCTGATTAAATCCGCAGAATATGACACATTAATTCTTTTTGAAGCGGCAAAGATCCTGCAGCAAAATGACTCGTTTAAGGCGCTCCCCGCGCACCCTTACAAACGGCGCAGCAATAGTTTCTTTTCGCGATTCTTTTTATGACCAGTTCTGCCCCGATGCTGTTGATTGACCCTGAACAGGACGGGCGAATTATTGATGCTAATATCGCCGCGCTGCGGTTTTATAACTATACGGCCGATGAGATGCGCACTCGCCATACCTGGCAAATCAATACTCTGGGAAGGGACGTGCTTCCCGTGATGCGCAGCGTGGCAAGCTTACCCGGCGGCCAAGCCGCTTAATTTTACCCATATTCTGTCCGATGGTTCTCTCCGCTACGTTCAGACCTATGCCGGACCGGTGGTGCTGAACCATATACGGTTGATGCTGTGTATTGTTCATGACATTACTGAAGAAGTGCATCTGAAGGAAGAACTTGAATTTGCCGCCACTCACGATCCTTTAACCGGATTACTTAACCGACGCGAGTTTTATCGTATTGTTGATTCTTCATTATTTCATTCAGGCGGTTTTTGCCTGCTGCTGGTGGATGTCGATAATTTTAAAGCGATTAATGATAGCTACGGACACCAAAAAGGCGATGAGGTGCTGCTGGCGATTTCCCGAATTCTTGAATCCGCTGCCAAAATTCAGGACAAGACTCTATCGCTGGGGAGGGGAAGAATTTTATTATTTCTCCCCGGCGCGTCAATCGCACCGGCGCTGGCGATGGCAGAACGCCACGCGGTCAGCTGTTATCATCTCCCCGAGCATGCCGGTACGGTGACGGTCAGTATCGGCGTCGCGGAACATCAAGAGGGTGAAGAGATCGATCAGCTGTTTAATCGCGTCGATAAAGCGCTGTATGCCGCGAAGAAAGAAGGGCGAAAACCAGGTAAAACTTCATCTGGTCGAAAAATATTAAACACCTGGAGTATGAACGTATGCAAATCCCCGGAACCTTCTCCCCCGGATAATCCGTGCGCTAAGAGATCATCGATCTGTATGAGCGCCATGCCCGACGCTGGGCGAACTGCGTTCAACCACTTGTTTGAACAACCCTGGCTGGATACGTTTCTTGCGCGGGTGAGACCGACGGTCATATTCTCGATATTGGCTGCGGTAACGGCACGCCTGTCGCCGCCTACTTTATCCGCCGGGGATATCGGGTGACCGGCATCGACGCCTCCCGACGATGATTGCCCGCTGCCGCCGGACTTTGCGCAACAACAGTGGATGGTGGCAGATATGCGCACCCTGGCGCTGGGGCAGCAGTTTGACGCGCTGCTGGCGTGGGACAGCTTCTTCCATCTGACCCGTGACGCCCAGCGCGCGATGTTTGCCCGCTTTGCGGCCCATGCCCGTCCGCACGCGCCGCTGATGTTCACCAGCGGGACCCACGATGGGGAAGCTATCGGGCGGTTTGAGGGGGACGAACTCTATCATGCCAGCCTGGCGCCGGAAGCGTATCGCCTGCTGCTGGAAACCCACGGTTTTGAATTACTGAAGCATGTTGTCAACGACCCGTGCTGCGGCGGGCGCACGGTCTGGCTGGCGGTAAAAAACGCCTGAATCTGTGCCTTGCAACGATCGGCTGAGCGCGCGGACGACCAGGGGCCGGCAGAAAATACGTCAATCCGCGCGTTGGCTCGCCAGGAGGGATGCAAAACTATCGCTATACTGAATTATCATACCGATCCGCTGTTTTTCGTCAGGTCAGTATTTCATTGTCAGCCCAGGCTTTCGGGTAACCCTTTGATCTCCGGGTGAGGTTTCAAATAAGAAATGATGGTTTCTTTGCCACGTGCCTGCACTCTGTCTGCTGCCCTGTTGCTGGTCAGTCCGGCCTGTCTGGCTCTTGACGGTAGCCATTTAAAACAGCGCGCCGATGCCGTGCTGATGCTGATGAGCTACACCGTCGTCCCCGACGTCACCGCCAGCGACCTCAATATCGGCTCCGGCACCAATGAGAAAAATCAGCTGTCGATTACCCAGTTCGGCGGCGGGGCGACCTTGAGTAAACGTTATCCGATCTATTTAGAGGGAACGCTGGGCTACAGCCGCTACGATCCGCAGTTTGTCCTGAGCAACGGCGATGACAGCCGCACTATTCCGGCGAAGTGGAACAGCCTGACCGGGACCGGCGGCATCGGCTGGGACTTTAATCTGTATACCGATAAGTGGGGCGGTACGCTGGTCCTGCGGCCCATTTTTAACTTTATGCTGGGGACCATGGCCAGCGACGTGCGGATCGGCAGCCGGCTGATTGAGCATAAGCGGGATGCGGACTTTAAATTTCTTGACGGTGGACGGCTTAATGCATACGGGCTCGGTGGTTCGCTGATGCTGGATTACGAACTGTTCTCCAAAGAGCAGGATATCGATGTTGAACTGCGCTATTCCGGCATGAGCCTGCAAACCTTTGGCAGCACGCCGGAAGCCGTCAGCGGACAGTCCAGCGCCGAAAACCTGGGGCTGTATCTGCGTCGCCGGGCGCCCATTTCCGACTGGACGCTGTTGAAAAGCCCGGTGCGCTACGTGCTGGAAGGCGCGCATACCGAGTATCTGGGCGATCAGCGCGGGCAGCTTGGGTTTAACGGTCTTAGTTCGCTGGGAGTTGGGCTGGAGCTCGACAGCAGCCAGTATCCCGTGTTCATCAGCCGCACGCGTCTCGTCGCCCGCTATATGTTCGGGGATAATACCCGGGGCTACGGCGTCGGTTTAGCAATGAGTTTTTAGTCGCGTTTGTTCTGACTGCGCATCGAACTGTGCAACTTGCCGCTTTTTTTAATTTTTTTAGCAATATTCCCGCCGCTCATTCGTCTACCTCAGCACAAGGTTACTTTTCACTACGTTAATGAGGTCACACTGATGAGAGATTTTGGAATGCACGGCTATGCGCGCGATCGCCGGTTCGGTCATCATCGAATGGCTAAACCGCTGATTATCGGCGTGGTGCTGATCGCGATTCTTGGGCTGCTGGTGATGTCGCTGTGGAATGCGCTGCTGCCGGCCATTCTTGGCGTCAAGAGTATCGGTTTCTGGCAGGCGTTAGGTATTCTGGCACTGTCGCGCATTCTGTTTGGCGGTCTGGGCTTTCGCCCCGGCATGTTCGGGATGCGTCGCCGGATGCACGAACGCTGGATGAAGATGAGTCCGGAACAGCGCGAAGAGTTTATTCAGCGCTTCCACCATCGCGCTTCTCGCGACCCGCGCGGGCATTGCGGCTGGCACGAACGCCGGGAGGAGAAAACCCCGCCGCAGAACGACGCGGTCAAAACGACGCCAGACGAGTGAGTCAGATGAAAACAGGGCCAGGCGGGGAGTCTCTGTTGCTATCGGCAATCAACGCCTGCCGCTCACGGCTGAGCGCGTTTATCCGCGGTCGGACGCCGGTGCGCGATGATGCGGATGATATCCTGCAGGAAGTCACCTGTCAGCTGATGACCGTGGAACAGCCGGTGGAGAACGTGGCGGCCTGGCTGTTTCGTGCGGCACGTAACGAGATGACCGACCGGGCGCGTAAAAAGCGTGAGCTGCCCTTGGCGGGCTATGTGAGCCCGGACGACAGTCTGCCGGAGGATGAGCTCTCAGAGACGCTGTTTGGCGTACCGCAAACGCCGGAAGAGGAGTATCTGAAAGCGCTGCTCTGGGAGGCGCTGAATCAGGCGCTGTCCGAACTGCCGACCGCCCAGCGCGAAGTCTTTGAGAAGACCGAACTGCAAGGCTACAGCTACAAGGAGCTGGCTGAAGAGTGCGGGGCCAGCGAGCAGGCGCTGCTCTCGCGCAAACATAAAGCCGTTCTCTATCTTCGTTCGCGTCTGCGGACCTTCTACGATGAGCTGGTCGACGGCTAAGCCCGCCGTCCGGTTCCGAACTTTCCTCTCATGCAGCTCGTCTGACTAAGCCCAAAGCACCCCAAAATATCCCCACAAGGGGATATTTTTATGTTTATCCCTTAGTAGGGATAAATGGCGGAGAGCGGCGAGCAATCCGGTTGACATTATCCCTGACAGGGTATAAACAGTGTTTTATCCGCAGAAGAGGATAAGGAGACCCGATGAGCCCTTCACCAACGATATACAGCCCGGTTCAGCTGGCAAACTATCTCAAGCTGGTGCGCCAGAAAAACCAGTGGACGCAGAGCGAGCTGGCTCAGCGTATGGGGATTAAACAGGCCACCGTCTCTAACTTTGAAAATCATCCCGAGAAAACGACGTTAACCACGGTGTTTAAAATTTTACAGTCACTGGAACTGTCGATGGCGATTTGCGAAAAAAATGCGCCGGATACCGACGATAACCGTGATAACCCGCGGGATCTGGAGTGGTAATGGCGACTCTCGTGACATGGATGAACAATGAGCGGGTCGGCGAGCTAATCAAGCAGGCGAACGGCGCACATCTCTTTCGCTATGAAGAGGCGTGGATGCGCAATCCTCGCGCCAGACCGCTCTCACTGTCGCTTCCGCTGCAGTACGGTAACATCACCGACGAGGCGGTATTTAACTACTTTGACAATCTGCTGCCGGACAGTCCGCGGGTACGGGACCGCATTGTTAAGCGCTATCAGGCGCGTTCAAAGCAGCCGTTTGATCTGCTGGCCGAGATCGGACGGGACAGCGTCGGGGCGGTAACGTTACTCCCGCCAGGAGAAAATGCGCCCCGCGGGGCGTTGAGCTGGGAGCTGCTGGATAACCACGATCTGGATGCGTTACTGACGGCCTACCAGTCGGATATACCGCTCGGAATGGTCAACGAACACGATGATTTCAGGATCTCGGTGGCCGGGGCCCAGGAGAAAACCGCGCTGCTGAAAATCGGCGATCAGTGGTGTATCCCGACGGGTACCACGCCGACTACCCACATCATTAAACTGCCCATCGGCGAGATCAAACAGCCGGATGCGGTGCTGGATCTCAGCGAAAGCGTCGATAACGAATATTTGTGTCTGGCGCTGGCCCGGGCGCTGGGTTTTGCCGTTCCGCCCGCCAGCATTATCCAGACAGCCAGTATCAGGGCGCTGGCGGTGGAGCGTTTCGACCGTCGCTGGGCGCAGGAGAAAACGGTGCTGCTGCGTTTGCCGCAGGAAGATCTGTGTCAGGCCTTCGGCATTCCGTCATCGATTAAGTATGAGTCCGACGGCGGGCCGGGCATTCGGGCAATTATGGCTTTTCTGGTTGGCTCCAGCGAGGCACTCGAGGATCGCTATAACTTTATGAAGTTTATGGTGTTCCAGTGGCTGATTGGCGCAACCGATGGCCACGCCAAAAACTTCTCGATTTTCCTCCAGCCGGGCGGCAGCTACCGCTTAACCCCGTTCTACGACATTATCTCCGCGTTTCCGCTGCTTGGCGGAAAGGGACTGCACCTGAGCGATCTCAAGCTGTCGATGAGTCTGAAGGCCAGTAAAGGGCGTAAAACGGAGATCCAGACGCTCTATCCGCGTCACTTTCTCGCCACGGCTAAAGAGGTAGGGTTTGCCCAACAGCAGATGCTGGAGATTCTGCGCTATTTTGTCGATAACGTTCCCCGCGCGGTTGAGGCGGTAAAGGGGACTTTACCGCCTGACTTTTCACAACCGGTATATGAGGCGATCACCGATCGCTTGCTGTGGGTCCATTCACGCTTGCAGAACGCAATGGCGGCGTCTCCGTCGGGCTGAGCGAGGGCCCGACGCGACTTCCCCAGCGGCTTTTCAGGTAGCTCACCGCCTGCCGGGTCTGCGGCTGGTTGAGATAGTTCTCGCGAAACAGGATCGTCCCCTGGATTTGCGGCATCGATTCGTTCAAATCCAGCTGTTTCTTCAGCTCCGGAACGCCGCCGTTGACCATCCAGTCGGGCTCATTTTTCGACGGCTCGCCAATTTTATACAGCGCCACGCCGATATACAGCCGGGTACCGGTCGGTTTCACCACGTCGGCCCACCATTTAGCAAGTACATCATAGCGGGCCGCATCACGGGCAAAGGGCCAGTACAGCTGAGGGGCGATGTAGTCGAGGAGCCCCTGCTGAACCCAGCTGCGGGTATCGGCGTAAGACTCATCATAGGCGGCCGCGCCGCGGGTGTCGGATCCTGCCGGATCGTGTGACCGGTTACGCCAGACGCCCGCAGGACTGACGCCGAACTCAACATCGGGATTAAGCTGCTTGATGGTGCGTGACACTTGGGCAATCAGCTGCTGGGTATTGTGTCGCCGCCAGTCCGCCTTTGAGGCATATCCTTGCCCATATTTCCGGTAGGTCTGGGTGTCGTTCAGCGCGGAACCCGGCGATTCGGTGTAGAAGTAATCGTCAAACTGCACGCCGTCAACCGGGTAGTGTTCCACCACTTCGGCAACGATGCTGGTTATCCAGTCGCGGACTTCCGGAATCCCCGGGTCGAGGACAAAGCGGTCGCCGGCGGTACGGATCCAGTCGCGATGCAGCACGAAGACGCTGGAGGGGATCTGCGACAGGGTTCCGTTGAGTTCGCTGACGGTTTTTGGCCGGGTGTTCACAGAGACGCGATAGGGGTTAAACCAGGCATGGACCCGCATACCGCGTTTGTGGGCTTCATCGAGCATAAACTGGAGCGGATCATAGCCCGGATCCTGGCCGATGTGGCCGGTCAGCATATCGGACCACGGCAAAATTTTTGACGGCCACAGCGCGGTGCCATCCGGCTTGACCTGGAAGAAGACGGTATTGATGCCGAGGCTTTGCAGTTTATCCAGTTTATCGGTCAACGCTTTCTGCTGCTGACGGATCCGAACCGCAGGGTCGCCAGTCGTCACCGAGTCGACAGGCGGCCAGTCAAGGCGAGATACCGTTGTCAGCCAGACGCCGCGTACCGGTTCATGGGTTTTGGGTAAATGGGGCTGTTTCAGCGCCGGAGGAAGCGGAGTCACCAGAGAGGCGGGCGGTTTACCGGAACAGCTCACCAACAACAGCGCGGCGGCCACGGCCGCGGCGGACAGGGTGACTTTAGCGAAAACAGGGACGCTACGAGAGCAGAAAATCATATTCGTCATCGTTATAGGCCGTTGCGTGAAGATGCATTCTCCTACGATTCGGATTCAAGTCAATCAGTGTGTGTATTCTCCCCGCGTCTGACCTGTTGTTATGTGGGCTGGGCGGGCGCGGCGGCGAACGACGCCGCAACAGCGTCGGGTCGTTATCGCCGCCTTTTGCCGTCAGATGAGGTCAGCCGGCACGATGGAAATCATAAGAGTGGGCTATGCGTCCATAGCGCGGAATCCCTGTTAACGCGCCGCTTCTCGCGCGTCTTGTTATATTGTTCACAATACCGCAACAAAATTATTCACTCTCATGATCATTTTCGCACTTTTGCACCAGGGCAGTGCGCAACGAGTGAAAAGAGCAACTATGTTTAGCTCGCTGGTCGATATGGACGCCGCAGTTCCCGACTCGCCACGTGATGGCAACAGACCTCCTGACTCGTACTGAAATGCACGTCAGCCGGAGGCGGTAACGTTGTTATCACGCGTTATTGCCATCCATCACTAAGCGATCTGACGCGCCATTTCTCCCTGGCGGGATTTTTGCTTCTTCCACCCCGGCCGTGACGGCACATTGTCAGCCTTCGGCAAACCAAACAGTAATTGATATTTTCCGCGCCGTAACAGGGCGCAAGGCTATAAATCGCTGAGGAATATCGAATGTCTCTGAAACTTAAAAAGTTGACTCTTCATTTTGCGATTGCGGGTTGTATGAGCGTGGCATTTTACGCACAGGCGGATGTGAAGATTGGTGTTGCCGGACCGTTTACCGGGCCGAATGCGACTTATGGCGCCCAGTACTGGAAAGGGGCCTCGCAGGCGGCGGCGGATATTAATGCGGCGGGAGGAATCAAAGGCGAAAAAATTGTGCTGGTTCAGGGGGACGATGCCTGCGAACCCAAACAGGCGGTCGCGGTGGCGAACCGTCTGGTCGATGAGTCCGGTGTCTCTGCCGTGGTGGGGCATTTCTGTTCGTCATCCACCATGCCGGCCTCCGAAGTCTATGATGAGGCTGGTATTCTGACGATCACCCCGGGCTCGACGAACCCGCAAATCACCGAACGCGGTATGAAAGATATGTTCCGCATGTGCGGTCGTGACGACCAGCAGGGGGCTATTGCGGCGAACTATATGCTGGATGTGCTGAAGGCGAAAAAAATCGCCGTGATCCACGATAAAGATACCTATGGCCAGGGGCTGGCGGATGCCACCCGCGCCGCGCTGGCGAAACGCGGGACGAAAGAGGTGCTGTACGAGGGGCTGTCCCGGGGCGAGAAGGACTTCAACGCGCTGGTGACCAAAATTGGTGCGCTGAAGCCTGATGTGGTCTATTTCGGCGGCTGCCATCCGGAAGCCGGCCCGCTGGTTCGTCAGATGAGAGAACAGGGGGTACAGGCGAAATTCTTCTCCGGCGATTGTATTGTGACGGAAGAGCTGGTGACCGCTGCCGGCGGCCCGCAGTTCACTGACGGCGTGCTGATGACCTTCGGTCAGGATCCGCGCACCATTGCGGAAGGAAAAGCCGTGATTGAAAAATTCCGCGCCAGCGGTTTCGAACCGGAAGGCTATACCCTGTATGCCTACGCGTCGATCCAGGCGATCGCCGCAGCCTATAATGCCGTTGGAGCCGATAACACCAAAGCCAGCGAATGGCTGAAAAACCACAGCGTCGATACCGTGATGGGCAAAAAAGCCTGGGATGGCAAGGGCGATCTGAAGGTATCCGATTACGTGGTTTATAAGTGGGATGATAAAGGCAAATATCACCAGCTTTAACCGCCAGAACTTTCCGCCCCTTCGCAAGGGGCTATTCGCGAAAAGGCAGCGGCGGTGCGCCAGGCTGTTCGCTGCCCGTTTACCGGCAGGATGGTGTCTATGGAAGCGTTCTTTCTACAACAATTGATCAATGGGCTGACGCTGGGCGCCGTATATGGATTAATCGCCATCGGCTATACCATGGTGTACGGCATCATCGGCATGATTAACTTCGCGCACGGCGAGGTGTACATGATTTCGGCCTATCTGTGCGCTATCGGGCTGGCGCTGCTCTCCGGTTTTGGGATTCACTCTTTTCCTTTGCTGATCTTCGGCACGCTGGTCTTCACCATTGTGGTGACCGGCGTCTACGGCTGGACTATCGAACGTATCGCCTACCGGCCGTTGCGCAACTCCACCCGCCTGGCGCCGCTGATTTCGGCTATCGGTATGTCGCTTATCCTGCAGAACTACGTACAAATCAGCCAGGGCCCCAATCAACAGGGGATCCCGACGCTGCTCTCCGGCGTCCTGCGTTTTGAGGTTGGCGACGGCATCGTGCAAATCACCTGGACCAAAATATTTATCCTTGTCGCCGCGCTGGTGGGCATGATCGTCCTGACCTGGATCATTCAGCATACCCGGCTCGGGCGCATCTGCCGGGCGACGCAGCAGGATCGGCGAATGGCCGCAATCCTTGGAATTAATACCGATCGGGTGATCTCGCTGGTTTTCGTCATTGGCGCAGCGATGGCCGGTCTGGCTGGCGTGCTGGTGACCATGAACTACGGCACCTTTGATTTCTATATCGGTTTTATCATCGGCATCAAAGCTTTTACTGCCGCCGTGCTGGGGGGGATCGGCTCGCTACCCGGCGCGATGCTCGGCGGTTTACTGCTGGGGGTGGCCGAAGCGCAGTTCGCCGGGCTGGTGAACTCGGATTACAAAGATGTTTTTTCCTTCGCGCTGCTGGTGGCGATCCTTATTTTCCGCCCGCAAGGGCTGTTGGGTCGCCCGATGGTTGCTAAGGTTTAAGGGGTCAAACATGGCTGAAGTGTCCCGTAAGCCAGGGCTGGATATCAGGCGCTGCCTGATCGACAGCATCCTGGCCGGATTGTGCGCGCTGATTGTATTTGGCCCGATCGTGGGCATTGTGCTTAAAGGTTACAGTTACAATCTGTCAACCCAGCGGGTGTTGATACTGGTTGGCATCGTGATGATTGGGCGACTGCTGCTCAGTCTGCTGCTGCAAAGTCGCAGCGGTCGCCAGTTTCTCGCCCGTTTTGAAGGAACGAATGATGGCGTATACGTGAGACCCGCCGGTTATCGTTCGCGGCTGCGCTGGGTGATTCCGCTGCTGGCGCTCCTCGCAATCCTGTTCCCGATCGTCGCCACGAAATATCTGCTGACGGTCGCCATTCTCGGGCTGATTTATGTCCTGCTGGGACTGGGGCTGAATATTGTGGTCGGTCTGGCGGGCCTGCTCGATCTGGGCTATGTGGCCTTTTATGCTATTGGTGCCTACGGGCTGGCGTTGGGTTATCAGTATCTGGGGCTGGGATTCTGGGCAATGCTGCCGGCAGGTGCCATTATGGCGGCGTTGGCCGGTGCGCTGCTGGGATTTCCGGTGCTGCGAATGCATGGTGATTATCTGGCGATTGTCACCCTCGGGTTTGGCGAAATTATCCGCCTGGTGCTGAATAACTGGGTCAGTTTTACCGGCGGACCGAATGGGGTTTCCGTCCCGGCGCCGACGCTGTTCGGCCTCGAGTTTGGCCGGCGGGCCAAAGACGGCGGGGTGCCCATCCACGAGTTTCTGCACATCAGCTATAACCCCAACCTCAAATTTATCTTTATCTACGCCGTGCTTTGTCTGGTGGTCCTGCTGGTGCTGTTTATTAAGCACCGGCTGACGCGAATGCCTATCGGGCGCGCGTGGGAGGCGCTGCGTGAAGATGAGATAGCCTGCAGGGCTATGGGGCTCAACCATGTGCTGGTGAAGCTCTCGGCGTTTATGCTGGGAGCCTCCACGGCAGGAATTGCCGGGGTCTTTTTTGCCACCTATCAAGGGTTTGTTAACCCGACCTCGTTTACCTTTTTTGAGTCGGCGTTGATTCTGGCCATCGTGGTGTTGGGCGGAATGGGCTCGACGCTGGGCGTGGTGCTGGCCGCGTTTGTCCTGACGGTGGCCCCGGAACTGCTCAGGGGGTTCGACGAATATCGAGTGCTGCTGTTTGGCGTATTAATGGTGCTGATGATGATCTGGCGGCCACGTGGGCTGGTGCGTACCAGTCGTACGGGGGTAGCGGTACGGAAGGGAGTGGCGCCATGAATGACACTATTTTGCAGGTTGAGCATCTGATGATGCATTTTGGCGGCATTAAAGCGCTCAATGATGTCAATCTTGAGGTCAAAAGAGGGTCAATTACCGCGCTGATTGGCCCTAATGGCGCGGGGAAAACCACGGTATTTAACTGTCTGACCGGGTTTTATCGTGCAACCGGCGGGGCGATCAGGCTAGATGCCCGTTCGCGGATCACCGACGTGATTCAGGTTCTGGGGCAGAAGCTTCATCCGACGGATTTTCTTCATCCAGCCGCGCTGGGATCGCGGCTGTATTACAAAATGTTCGGTGGGACGCATCTGGTTAACCGGGCGGGGCTGGCACGAACCTTTCAGAATATCCGGCTGTTTCGTGAGATGTCGGTAATTGAAAATCTGCTGGTGGCCCAGCACATGCAGGTAAACCGTAATTTACTCGCCGGGATCTTAAATACCCGCGGGTATCGAAATGCCGAAAACCGGGCGCTGGATCGGGCCTTTTACTGGCTGGAGGTGGTCGGGATGGCGGATTGCGCTAACCTGCTGGCGGGAACGCTCTCCTACGGGCAGCAGCGGCGGCTGGAGATTGCTCGCGCGATGTGTACCGGGCCAGAGATGATCTGTCTGGATGAGCCGGCGGCGGGGCTGAATCCCGTGGAGACTCAGGCGCTGAGCAAGATTATCCGCTTCCTGCGCCAGTATCACGGCGTGACGGTACTCTTGATTGAACACGATATGGGAATGGTGATGGAGATTTCCGATCAGGTGATCGTGCTCGATCATGGCGACGTGATCGCCCGCGGCGAACCGAAGGAGATTCAGTCGAATACCAGCGTGATCGCGGCCTATCTCGGAACGGATGAAGAGGAGCTTGCCGAATGAGCCAACCGTTGCTTGAATTTCGTCAGGTTGATGTGTTCTATGGTCAAATCCAGGCGTTGAAACAGGTCTCCTTAACGGTTAATGAAGGGGAGACGGTGGCGCTAATCGGCGCCAACGGCGCCGGGAAGTCCACGCTGTTAATGTCCATTTTTGGCCAGCCACGCATCGCTGCAGGAGAAATTCGCTATCGCGGCGAGGATATCAGCCGACGATCTACCCATTTTATTGCCAGTAACGGTATTGCCCAGGCGCCGGAAGGGCGGCGAATTTTTGCCGATATGACGGTGGAGGAAAACCTGCTGATGGGGACAATTCCCGTCGGCAGCCGCTATCAGAATGAGGACAAAGCGCGAATGTATCAGCTTTTTCCGCGTCTTGAAGAGCGACGGGCGCAACGCGCCATGACGTTATCGGGGGGCGAACAGCAGATGCTGGCCATTGCCCGGGCATTGATGAGCCGGCCAAAACTGTTACTGCTGGATGAGCCCAGCCTTGGACTGGCGCCGCTGGTGGTCAAACAGATCTTCCAGATCCTGCGGGAGCTGACGCAGCAGGGCATGACGCTGTTTCTGGTGGAACAAAATGCGCATCATGCGCTGAAGTTGTCCGATCGCGCCTACGTCATGGTGAATGGTCAGATTCAATTAACCGGAACGGGCAGGGAATTGTTGAATAACCCGGAGGTGAGAAATGCCTATCTCGGCGTCACCTGATAAGTGACAGTGTCACCATTTAAACATAAAAAAGCAGCGATATCCTGTCCGCCGGCGATTTCCCGCCGGCGTTTGTTTTTCTCGCCAGGGCAAGCCACTGATTTCTGCAGGATAAAGACGATAAACGTGCTGGCCTTTGTTCCGCGGATACGGGCATACTGAATGAACTTTACCCGGTTAGCACGCTACCGACGTCACCTGAACGGACGGATCGCTGCCCGGGACGCTATGCAGGTGCGAAATTAACGCAGGAGAAATGGAATGAACTTACCGGTTGTTGCCGTTATTGGGCTCGGTGCCATGGGGCATGCTTTTGCCAGCAATTTGTTAAAAAAAGGCTTTACCGTTCATGGCTGGAACCGTTCCCCTGAGCGGGGTGAAGATTTGATGGCCAGCGGATTAATCCGTCACGCGACCCCGCAACAGGCCGCGGCGTCGGCGGAGGTGATTCTGTCGGTACTGACCGATGGTGAGGCGACTCTGAATGCGATCCGCGAAATGGCTCCGGTTTGCCAGCCAGATGCCGTTTTCTGCCAGATGGGGACGATTGGCGTGGAAGAAACACAGGAGGCCGTTGGCCTGCTGGCGTCGCTTCGTCCATCGATGGTCTATCTTGATGCTCCGGTGTCGGGAACCAAAAAACCGGCGGAAAATGCGCAAATTCTGGTGCTTGCCAGCGGGGATCGTCAGCGAGGCGCAAAGGCCGAGAGCGTCTTTGCCGCGATTGCGCGCGGCACACAATGGTTTGGTGATGCCGGCAACAGCCAGAAAATGAAGCTGGTACTGAACGCCTGGCTGATCACCATGATGGAAGGCGTGGCAGAAAGTACGCTACTGGCGGCGAAATTAGGTTTTACGCCAGAAGCGTTCTGGGGCGCGCTTGACGGTGGCCCGCTGGCGGCACCGTATGTGAAAGCCAAGCTGGAGATGATCGCGGCGAATGATTTTACTCCGCAGATGCAGCTCAGCCATGCGCTGAAAGATGCCCGGCTGGCGCTCGAAGCGGCGGAAGATACGCAGCTGCCGATTCTGGCCACCATCGCCGACTGTTGGGATGACGCCGCCGATGAGGGATATGCCGATCGAGACCTGGCATCGGTGTATGCCTGGCTGGCGGGACGGCCGACAACCGAGTAATAATGCCAAAAGAGCAGGGAGCCTACGTGAATTCTTGTGCATAATCGTACTGCGAAACATACAGAATTCACGTAGCGCACGCATTTTCCATTAAATCCTTATAAATCATAAGGTAATACGCGGAATATTCCAGTTTTTGGGGATCGCTACGCCGACATCAGCGATATTCGCTGTAGTTGTGCCTGGGCGTGGAATATTACGTTTGTGTTCTGAGCACCATTGCTGCGCTGTACCTGCAGGGTTTTGTGTTATTAAGCCAGACGAGGCTGACTGTTTGACAATGCTTAATACCTTACTTTTTAAAGCGATCGTGATTTTAATTCTCGTTATGTCGTGTTGTGACTTTTTAAGAAAAAGAGTGAATACAAAATTCGCAGAACCTGAAGACAAAATTGCCGCAGCCAACGCCAGAGAGCGCCATTAATGGCGCTATGCCAGGTGGGGATAGAATTTAATACAGCTCGTGTGCTGCCTGTATTTCATTTTTTCCGCTATTCGTTTCATTTTGAGTTAGCGACAAGCTGCCGGACCAGTGGTTTGACTGGGTCACTGGCGTTCGGGACACCGGGAATTGCCTGCACTGACGAGAAAACTGGAATGCACCGGAGCCGGATTAACGCAGTGTCCGACAACGTGATGACTCAGTCAGGCCGTATTCAGCCAGACAGGACTGAGATAGTGCCCAATTCATCAGCTGGCAACTGAGGGTGAGCCGAATGGGTATTTATCCACATCCACAGACATTTGTGATTATGGTAGCAATCTGCGGTGGTGATGCTGAGTTGATGAAGCAGCAACAAGCAGCACGCGGTATGAAGATAATGTATCCCGAGCTGATGTATGAAAAAGGGCAGGAACTCAAGGCGGGCATCTAAAGTTTACTTATTGATATCTGGCATAGCATCAGGGCCGTATAACGTCAGGGTTCCTTAAATGCAATTTAACTTATGTTGAGTGTAAACTCAGTTCATAAGGCAAGTGTGTCATATGCAATTGATTTAAATTAAATTTTTAATATAAACAACAACTAACCCTCAGATAACTTCATGAACTAACAGAGAATCTGGTTCTTGTGAGCATCTTCTGAATTTTTGCTCTGTCTCAGTTCATGATCCATTTCCAATCACAATCGCATACCCAAACACGTAAAACTTTAGGGGGGTTTCTAGTTACCCTCTTGAAAAACCGATAATTTTTGGTAACATTTAGACGCATCAATAGTTAATCAGAGCTGATGTCTCTGATGGCGGTAGCGTTCTTAGAGTCGACTGGATTAGCGGTTTTTTCCAAATTCACCTTTGCATGTCGCTCTTTTCTGCATGTCCGGTTGAACCCTTCGATAAAGGCATTTTGCCTTGGCTTAGCGGGCCTCACAAATTCCAGCATCACACCATGCTCTTCTGCCCATTGTGCCAGCGTCAGCGAGATCAGCTCCGGACCGTTAGCCTAGTATTAAATAGAAAGCATTACAATTTTAATATTGCAAAAGTAGTTTGAGGAAAAGATGAAGTTAGTATCGCCTGCGTTAAAAAGTTGGGTCGAATTGGTCGAAAAATTTCTGCTAATAATATCAACAAGCATT
Organism: Klebsiella sp. X13; assembly: GCF_003323835.1. NCBI lineage: Bacteria > Pseudomonadati > Pseudomonadota > Gammaproteobacteria > Enterobacterales > Enterobacteriaceae > Klebsiella > Klebsiella sp. X13. Next base: position 2,699,507 of record NZ_CP030874.1, on the reverse strand, counting down.
ATTATACTGACAGCCGCATATAAAGGAGGCGTTTTAATTACTTCTAAATCAGAGAAAACTATCGCAGAAAAAGAAGAAACAGAAAAAAGAACAAAGGTAATAGATTTGATGGCGGAAACATATACAAAATCATTAACGCAACTAAATTCTGATATTAAAAAAATTGATGCAAAACTTGAAGAGCAACTTGGTGTTGGTTCATATGGATGGAAACAATACAGTGCAATACGTGAAGAAAAGGTCAAAGATAGAAATGCGTTACTGCAATTACTCGGCAATCAAGTTGTACAATTAAAACAAGCCGAAAAATAATAACAATACGGCATGGCGAAAATCGATGGCCGGATAGCGAGCGCTTATCGAAAATTGACGGAACAGGACTGCCATTAAGTTTTTGCCTGAGCCATGAGCAGGTGCATGAGAGTAAAGCGAAAGATTACGAAATGTTGATAGATGAGTTAATTGCGTAGTTAGCCATTGAAATTAAGGAGATGGGAGAAGAGCGTGATGATCTGGCCTCCCAACTGACTCGCCTTGAAAAATCTATTGAGATTCAGCGAGAATCGCTCACTGCTGCACAGCAGCAATTAGAAACGCCCTTACTTTATCAGGGCGAGAGCGGTAGCATTACGGAGTTTGATGATGGAGATTTTCCTCTTTGGTCTGAGCAAAGGAACGTAGTATGGACGTAGATTTTGATGAGAAATGGGTCAGGGAGGAGGTAATGAACATGGCGAAAAAATGGGGAATAAAAGTTCAGCCACCAGGTGCGCCGATTGATCCGAACTGGTTGAATGAAAAGGCTCTATTTCGTATGTTAGCCATTCATGCAGACGGGAATATCGACTTTATTCACACCCTGAGAGAATACTCGGATTTGGGCTATGAAGAACAGCTGGAACACATATTGAGTGCCAAAGATGATTTAAAGGATATTCTTCAAAATCCGGACATCTCTGCTCTGTTGAGTTGCGCATTTCATGTTGATGGGGCCATAAAACTTAGCGAGGCAGAAGTTGCTAAGTTGTCTATGTTGAATTATGGGGCGAATATTTCGTCACAAGTTGCTCGGCAAGAGATTGACCGTATTTTGTCAGTGTTTGCGTACCCTATTTCTCGCGCGCATGTGTTTAGAGGGCCTGGCTATTACTTTATGTTCGACGGCGTAAGTGTAGATATGAAGTCGAGGTTTTCCTCGGTCAATGACTACGACGTTGTTGGTTTGGAGTATCCGCGTTTTGCAAGAGACATGCTTAGGCATTATAACAATATTAATGATTCTATTTTTTTCGTTACGCGGCATTTGATGCATGCTATCACGACTGAAATCCCAATAACCAAAGATCAGTTGTGTAAGGAATTGCTTAACAAGCTGGCGCCTAAAAAATTAAAGACATTACACAAGAAGGCTACAGGTGGTGATCACTACGTTGGTCATGACAACACGGATATTTTTTTTGAGGACCAGTGGGTTCGGGTTCTTGAGGTGCTCGATAGCCTACGGCAGCTTGTTAACAGTTATCGTAAAAAGGGCACATGCGCTGAACTGGATGATGTCATTACCTTCATGACCTACCACAGTTCTGAAATACGCCATGCCAAAGTGATATTTGGTGTTGATATCGATGGCATTTTCAATAAACATATCAAGCTGAACCCCAGCAGGCCTTATAGAAAATTACTGCTGGGGCTGTTGGATGCAAAGATTAATGTGCTGGCATTTCATCAAAACGTTTCGCAAATTCTATATGATTCTGATTTTTTGAATCCCGAGTTTTCTGGTAGCCTTATCTTTAAGCAAGACGTTGTAAAGAACGTAAGCAAAGAGTGTCAGAAAGAATTTCGAGAGTTCAAAGAGGCACAGAGATTCATTCGGGAGCGAGGGCGAAACTTAAGTTTGCTTGCGGAGCTTGAGGAGTTTACTGCTCTATACATGGATGTGATGATGAATGATAATGGCGCTAGCTACCACAGATTGGCAGGTTCCCACGCCTCCGTTGAACTGTTCCTGACTACTGGTAAATATGGCCCTAGCCCTATTGAGTTGGAGGATTCGGTCACGCTAATGGGGCATTTCTTTACCTTGCTAAGCTCATATCATGCGGTTTTTGAAACAAAACAGCTTAAAAGACAGGCTAAGAATCTGGCTCGTAATAAACCTTTCACAAGATCTGATATTCATGACGTAGCGAGAAAAGATGCGTGGGCCAAACTTATCCGTTTATATCGTGAAGAAAATGACCCGTTAGTAATGGTGTTCACGGCTCAGAAAGCCATGAGTCTCATAAAGCGAAATGGATATGTTCCCAAACGTGATGTGCTGCACAGTATGAGTGTCAATTACGGCGGAGCCTTGGTTGGACTGTACGCTAAACATACGTTTTCCAGGATGATTCCAGGAGGGCAGGTGCTGGCAAATACTGGTGCATTGGTATACTCGATTTATGACGTGAAGAATGCGAATTCGTTTTCCAATCTTTCAGATTATCCTTATTCTTCAATTTTTACTGATGAGACCCTCGACCATGATACCAAGCAAAAATTGAAGTCAGAGAACTGGCTTCTGATTTTTGATGACAATACCAATAGCGGTGAGACTGTTGATAATATAAGATCATTAGCTGTGGATTCGGGTGTATACGCGCGAATTAATACATTTACTTGTCGGGCCAACCCAGATATTAGAAATTACAAGTCCACGCTGACCACCGAGCAACGGATTGATATTGTCGGAGTGGCTGGATTGAAAGCAAGAAAAGCGAAAGTCAAAACAGTAGACGAACGCTATAAGGAGATCATTGGGACGATAGTGGGATATCGGCTTTCCAAGATTATTAAGCCGTCCGTGCCACCTGCAGCACCTCAACAGCAGACTTCAGAGTGTTGATCGTCGCTTGTCATTCGTGCAAGTGGTTCTGTGGTGATAAAGCTAGTGACTCCTCGAATGATGCATGGTTTTCCTCATTTGAGCTAAGTACTAACTTTGAGGTTAATACTAGATTGGGGTTAGCCGTAACGTAGTTGAATAACTGGATTGCCACAGACACCATTTGGTAATTTTATCTCTGTGCTTCGACAGCTGAATTTGCTTGAAGGACTTGGTGCTCTGGTACCTTAGCCAACAATTCGACCATTAGGATATTCTTGTTGAAAACTCAAAACATTCCAGAGTAAGTGGGTCTTTAAAGTCAAAAAAATCTCAGAGTAGTGTTAAAACCTTGCTTGCAATCCGTAAAAATTTTAAGGTTGAATAATAGCTGTAGAATCAGATGTAGCCTACTACTAAATGAATTGCGAGATGATTAAGAAAGTTTGAACTTATTATGCGCTGAAAGGTGTCTTTTTATTGGAGCAGTTTCATACCATGCTATATAAATATGTAGGAAATGTTGATGACGATAAAACCATCGAATATTTGGATGCCTTTGTTGATAAAGGCACCATATATGCCAGCAGAGCCTTAAACTTTAACGACCCAGCCGAACTGAAGTTAATTTTTGACTATAATGCCGAATTATCGGTGATCAAACAACGATTTCATCAAGCCCGTCCAGAAAGAACAGAGCAAGAATTTTGGGAATGGTACAAATCGTTTGATGAAAATTCTAGGTGGGGTGTTGAGTATAGTATGCGAAATTATACTTTGACGACAAAAGGTATTGTGTGCCTTACGCGTGAGTATGATAACTACTTGATGTGGTCACATTACGCCAACTCTCATACCGGATTCTGTATAGGCTTTGATGATGCCTTCTCTCATAGCATTGAAGATCGTGCGATTGAGGGTGATGTCGTGTATGTTGACTCATACCCCCATTATAACTATTACACTGATGCTCCTAGAGACTATTTAAGCGGCACATATCTTCATAAGGGTAAACCGTGGGCTTATGAAAATGAGTACAGAGTAATTACTGAGGGTTCTGGTGTTAAACAATTTGATAAGTCTCTTATCAAAGAAATTACTTTAGGTTGCAGGGCTTCATTTAAACTTCAAGATTACGCCAGTAAGCAAATAGACAAAGGAATAGATGTCTACAAAATGGCATTAGATCGTAATTCATATAGATTAATACGAATTCGTGTAAAAGAAGGTCATTATTTCCAGGGTGACACATAGTTCATAAGTTAAATTAGGCGGGTAGAAATCCCCGCCATTCTCGATGTTGTTTTGTGACTTAAAGCACCTACACTTCAAAAAAATACAGGATGGTTCACTAATAATGTCCAGCACAACGCAAAATTATTTGTTTAGATTAACCCCATACACAGCTTTTGTTAAAGGGTTGGTCAATGTTAACTCCAATGACTTTGCTATTTCTGATGAGTCAGACTCCGACATCGGATGCAACGATCTACACGTATTAACATCACCACATATAAACAGTCTCACTGATGAGAAGGAAGTTACTCGGAAGCTAAAAGGTTTGCTCATGCTAATTAATGGTGCACTCTCAATAAGTTTTGGATTTGAACAATTTGAAAGATTTGGCCCTTTAGGAATAGATGCATCTGAAGGCATCAGTTTATCGCATGTTACTAATATTGAATCTTTGGATATAGAGCAGTCATCTCCATTCGCTTCCGGTGTTGACATGAAGCTTGCCACTAATGCTCAGGAATATTCCAAATTAGTCTATGTAGCCTCTCAACGATATGATGTCAGGGTTATTTTAGGTATGTGCTCAATGAGGCATGACTGGGTTAATTTGTACAGATTATGGGATACACTGTCGCACTTCATTTCTGAAGAGTACAGTAACGACAATGCATTTATACCTGACATAAAAAAAACAAAACCACAAACCAAGGATTTAGTTTCGGTGCTCTGCGGCATACCTTTAGCCGATATTAGCGCATTCACTGCTACAGCAAACAGCTTCGAATTGCTTGGTCTCGCATCACGTCATGGAATTGGTGGTACCGGGAGTGGTGGTAATCCCCAAAAAACAATGAATCGTTCAGAGGCGATGAAGTTTATCTGGACCATCTGTCAACGTTACTTGAGACGAACAAGAGCCCTTTGAGTAGCAGCTGCAGGTTGCCGCCATTAGATGTTAATCAAACCGACATTACTGACTGATCGTTCTATCTAAGACTGGGGGCATGTCAATGAACGAAACCATCAACTTGGTTTGCGTCTTTAAAGCTATCGACATAGCAAGCAGGGAGTGAAGTAATGACCAAATTTCTCGGAAAACTGTTCGACAGGGTTTATGCGGAGAAGGATTTCAGCATTAATGTCGCCATATTTGTCGCCGGACTCGCCGGGATGAGCTGCTATCTGGTCCTTCATGACTCTGTCCTGACGCTGTTTGCATTTATTATTTCGTTTCCGATCGTCAAGATTATTGCCGGAGGATGGCATCAGCGTCTTATGGCCCGGAAAGGAAAGGCCACTGCAGAGCAGCAGCTGGCCGCTCTTTGTGATTCTCTGACGGACAGTGAAAAAGATGTGGTGCAGCACTTTGTGGCACACGGCGGCGCCGTCATGACATGGGGGCAGATGAACCGGCTTGATGATCCGCAAACCGGCGTGGAGTCCCTGGCACGGAGGGGATTACTGTGCACCTCTGTGTCCGTGGATGGAATGCGGGAGACTTTTGAGCTGGACCTGACGCTTTTTACCTATGCTTACCGCTGGCAAGCCCCTCAGAAGATGAACGTTCCGGTATAAAGTCAGGCGCATGCCCGCGATTTCCATAATGTTCAAAGGGTGGGACTCATTCGGTCCCGCCCTTTTTCGTGTGGAGACTCAGCGTTTGGAAGGGTGGATACGTTCTTTCAGGATTGTGGCCAGTTGTTCTGCCGACAGCAGATTACCCATGTTGTTTTCAAACGCCGTGTTAAAGGCGCTTAACATTCTTGCATATGTCCCGATGCTCGGGGCGTGAGAATTCAGGTCCCGACCTTTAAACTGTTCAAACCGCTGAAGCTTATTAATGATGAACTCCGCGGCAACCAGTAATTCCGTTTCATTATTACCGTCAAATCCTCTGAAAACAGGGTTCCGGCCAAACGGTGCTGCATCTACTTCAAGTCGGTTTTTTTCTTCATCCGTCAGCGCGGCATAACTGTACTCGATGAGGCTCCACATCTGAAGAATATCAAATACATATTTAACTTCAGACGGCGTTTCCTGGTTTTCGAAGGGGATGCCGGAAAATTTCCAGGGAATGGCCCACGTCTGCTTGTCGAAAATAGCATCGCGAATAAAGTTATGATCAATATCCCCCTGAACATCATTGTTGTCATACAAATCGCATAGCATGAGAAGAATGAGTTTTTCACTGTCTTTGATTTGCATGTTCAGTCACCTTTTGGGTTGAATGTAAATTCATCGGCAATCCGGCCGATTTTCGGTTGAAGAGAGGACAATTTTAGATAGATTTGCCGGCTTTCCTTTAATTTATCTTCCGGGGAAACCGCATCTGACAGGTGTGAAATATGTCGTCTGACAACGGCCGTAAAAGAATCAATATGCACGTTTATTTTATCGGCGAGGTGGGGGTCAGAAAATGCTGCCTGAAACTGCTCAAGGAACAGTTCTGTTTCCTCGATGATGGGCTCCATTTTAATGCCGACAATTTTTTCAGCATTACAACCGAGTCCCACCGTCCGCAGGGACTTTATGGCATTGCTAAGGGCAGCATGAACCGTCCCTGCCTGCCTGACACTTCGATGATACTGTATTTGTTTAACGGCCGATTCGGCCTGCGTTGCTGCTCGGCGCGACTGAAGCCATCCGTAAAGCGACGCAATGGCGCAAAGGATTGTTACTACTGTCCCAATGCGCGAAAGCAAAACATCATTCATTTCCATGAAGACCGCCTGATTTTTGTCTGAACAATAACAGGTTACCAGAAAAGGCCGCCTATCTCTCAGTAAGACGCGCACGCTGACTGTCAGCTGGGTATATTTTCTGGCGTTCAACCCAATTTTACTTGGCTGCGGGAATGTTCACGTCCAGGAGAATACTACCGCGGTACCTGTTACCGGATGAAATGTGGGCAATCTTTATGCGGTATGTCTTAAGCCTCGGCTCGGACTGGTTGATACGTCCGGTACATGCCTGAATATAAGCGGGCCTTGTATATTTAGTTCGGAAGTAACAGGGCGGCAAAATAACGCAGTTCCGTGATGTTTCTCAGATTAAGCGTGGCGGTTATCGCACTGACATGGGAATAACATGTTTTTGGATGTATACCCGTGGCGCGTGAAATCCTGTGGAGATCGAATCCATGCCCGAACCCTGATAGAACGGAGCTTTGTACCGGGGTCAACCTTTTGCAGGCTGAGATGGCCTTACACTGAGCCATGAATCGCCACAGGTTTAACAGACACCTCAGAGCCATTTATGGACTGACCCCGCCCCGGTAGACGATCCTGCCCTATAGATTGAGCATAGGAGGAGCATATGGGCACACCACGATTTACACCTGAATTTAGGGAAGAAGCCGTCCGTCAGATAATGGAGCGCGGTTACTCTGTTGCTGAAGTATCCGACCGTCTGGGCGTTTCTGCGCACAGCCTCTACAAGTGGCTACGGGCTATCAAGCCTGATAACAGCGAACATCTTACCTCGCTTCAATACCAATACATTTTTAATGGGTATAATATGTGGCTGCTTTTGCCGCATTATTGACAGGAACAAGGACTGGTGATGAATATTGATTTCAGTTTAATTCGCAGCGCCCCCAAAAGCCGTAACGATAGCTTTGAAGCACTCGCCGTACAGTTATTTAGGAAAACCTGTCGAGTACCGACAAATTCAACATTTATTAGTCTGCGTGGAGATGGTGGAGACGGTGGAGTTGAGGCATATTTCCGCTCACCGGACGGTGCCGTATTCGGTGTTCAGGCAAAATACTTTTTCCAGCTTGCTTCCGCAGAGCTTACACAGATTGATAGTTCCCTTAAAGCCGCGCTAAGCAACCATCCCACACTAACCGAATACTGGATTTATATACCGTTTGACCTGACCGGGCGTGTTGCTGCGGGAAAGCGAGGAAAAAGCCAGGCGGAACGCTTTGAAGAATGGAAAAGTAAAGTCGAATCGGACGCGTCAGCGCAAGGGAAGTCACTTTCTATTGTCCTTTGTACCGCAGCTGTTATCTGCAATCAATTACTTGAGATAGACCCTAATGGAGGGATGCGTAGGTATTGGTTTGATGACACGCTGCTGACATCTGCTCAAATTCGACAATGTCTGGATGACGCCATTGCTTTTGCCGGGCCAAGATATACTTCAATGCTGGATGTGGTGACGAATGCTCATGTCGGCCTGGATTTCTTTGGTGGGACTGGTGACTTTTGCGAGTGGTACGAAACATCATTAACACCAATCGTTCGAGAGTTCCATTCACTGAATGGATACGGACGCAAATCGCTGGATATACTCGGCGAAACCCGTGCTACATCCGCCACGGCATTGATTGAAGAAATAATTGCCTACTGTGAGAGCATGAGAGATAACAATGTCACGGCCACATCGGTTACAGATCTTTGCGTCGCTCTGTCATCTCTACTAGAGGCATTTGTCATGCCGCAAGAATGTTTAAATGGCAGTGCTCGTGGTGCGAAGGTGACCAGGCGACCATTTTCTAGGTATTGAAAAAAATCGGTCATTTCATGAATAGCGATTGCAGGGTCATGTCCAGAACAGTAAAAGCTATAACAGAATGTAGTTCTATGCTTTATGTACCAGTACTCATAAAAAAACTTAATCGCCTGGAGAGAAGCTGATTGAGTTGAAAGCGAGCGATACTCCAGATGGTCAACTAGATACCTAAGCGGATAAAGTGCTGGCAAACAGATTTTTACATCCATCAGAATCCAGTGCCTTCGGCCGTTTGAACTTACAATCTGGGTAAGTGAGTACATAGAAACACCCAACAATCAGCATGAGGTGAAGTAAATGTACGACAGACCTAATGCAATAAAAGGGAGGTATCTCAAAATTCACAACATGCTGATTTCTGTGGCCGCACGAGTGAACCATGAAGTAATAGACCCATGGAGTTTATTTAACATAATATACATTATGCGCACTAATGATGTGGTAGCAAAGCTATAATATCCTAAGCCGTAGATTCTCACCATCGAGGGATTCCGATGCATTGTTCATGCAGCGGAGTTTTTCACTTTGGATGAAGTTAACCGACTCAAAATCATTCACTATGTTGTCGCCGGCGACTGACCATACAGATAGCCGCGCAGCGCCTTGGGTATCTTCGAGCGTCAGTGTCGCGACGTCTTCTTTCACGTTTCCGCGAACACAGCTAACCGTCGTCGGGGAAAAACCAGCAATAACCAGCTCCCGGCCGGTCTTGCCCGGTATGCACTCAACATAATCCGCGAACGCTATATCGACTTTGGGCCGACACTAGCACGTGAAAAACTCGCGGAACTTGATGACCATCAGTCCACAGAAACTGTCCGGTCGCTTAGGGTTAAAGCTGGTCTCAGGGTTCCCCGCAAACAACGAGTTTGCCACTCATTATCAGACTCAACATTCTTTACCGTTTACCATTTTAACCAGTAAGAAGTTCCATTCGTTTCCCACAATCTCTGTTGCCGGCTGTATCAATAATGAAACATCATTTTCATACTTTTATCGGGAACAATAATGTCAGTGTATTGATAATCGAGGGCTCGAATCCAAACCTGGTGTAAAACTCCCTGACTTCATCATTCAAGGCATGGACGAGAAGCGCCCTTACACCGACCTGAACTGCGATATGTTCTGTACGGTATATTGCATCCTTAAGCAGTGCCGCTCCGAGTCCCTTCCCTGCCCAGGCTGCATCGACCGCAAGCCTTCCCAGAACAATGACCGGTACAGCTTCAGGTGCATTACGACGGTATGCCCCCGGTACTGTGTTTCTGTGCACGCTCCCGGATGATAAGCTGTAATACGCGATGACCCTTTTTGTGTTTTCGGCACAGACCACAAAGACCCTTGAAATGCCTGTACTGTGGTTCTTCAGCGCCTTCTTCTTCAACCACTCGTTAAGAACCTGATCCTGACAAAAAAATTCTGCTATGTTGTGTCCAGTGCTGAGTGGTTCCGGTGGTCTCATTCCCATGGCGATTTGCGGTTCATCAGGTTATCAATACGTGCCTGACGCTCCGCTGTCATAGGTGCGTCAAGCTCTTCCATGAAACTAGCAAACTGCTTATCGTCCAGCAGGAACAAGCGCTGATCCAACAGAATGTCCTGAGCTTCGCGACAGGCCACTTCAAGCATAAAATCAGTACGTGATTTAGATACAAGATTTGCGGCCATGTCGATAAGGTCGCGCTGGGATGTTTTCGCCCGAATGTTTATCGGAGCTTCACGAACGTCTGGTTTCATAGATACCTCATGTGTAGCAGTCGTATACACAATTATAGACTTTGTATATAAAATTGCTATACACATCTGTTGCGATTCAGGTCATTCTGGTGATGAATGGTCAGGCCGGAGTTTATATCCGGTGCCGCCATATCCAATACGATCGCTGTCGTTCTCCTGTGCCCTAAAAACCAGCCGTCCATTAAATGAAAATATGCGCTGGTATCCCGTAGACGGGATACCAGCGCATCACGCATCTGACTAATAAAATTTCAGTTCGGTCGGCTTGTCATTGCAATCACTGTCATCCTCGCCAATTGACGATTCTCGGCACCCCGCTCTTCAACTCGTTCTCAGAGAGGTAAGTCAGTGGATTCGGAGCTGTGTCTCCGTAACGCAAAGCTTGCGAGGTAAAACGTTATCCAGTGGACGATGTTCCTCAATCGAATGCCACGGAGATAAGCCTGCAGGCAGAGAGGGTTTTATAAATGATTTTCTGCATCAGGCGTCATTCGCTACGAGGTATTGATGCTATGATCATCATTGCTCAGTTCGGTTGATAATGTGTTTCTTTTTGGAGATTGTTCGATCTGAACAATCCGGGCTGAGTTCCCTTCAGGAGATTCCTTGTTGAATACAACAAAATTCCTTTGGAGTCCGCTATGCCTACAAAGAAAAATAACCCAAACATAAATACCAACACGGTTTCTATCGGCGGTAGAAACTACCTCACACAGCTCAAACCGGGAAGTAAAAATCCAAGAGTACTGGATATTCTTCCCGACCAACCCGATATCAGGGATACGCTCTTCCAACCCAACTTGCGGGTATTAAGGCCGGAAATAAAACCGACTCTATCCTTCACTATTCGAGATCAAGGGAGAAATAACAGCTGTGTTGGTTTTGCGCTGGGGCATTATATCGATATTCTGATGTCCGCCAATAATGATCTAATAAATAATCGGGTCAGCGCACGGATGCTTTATGAAATGGCCAGGGCTAATGATGAGTGGGCAGAATCACCTCATGAAGGTTCCAGTCTGCGTGGGGGGCTTAAGGGCTTTTATCGTAATGGTGTCTGTAAGGAGAGTAGCGCGCCTGCTAATAAGAAATCCTGGACGTTAACCTATGAACTGGCAAAAGAAGCACGTGAAATCAGGTTGGGTGCTTATTATCGGCTGTTACCAGAACTTAGCCACTACCACGCAGCCCTGAATGATATCGGTGCTATTTATATCTCCGCGCAAATTCATAGCAACTGGTATGTTGTCAAAAACGGTAGCATCATTCCGGGCGGTGAGCCCTTTGGTGGCCACGCGTTCGTCATTGTTGGCTATGACAAAACCGGTTTCCTGATCCTCAACACATGGGGTGAGGAATGGGGAGATAAGGGCATAGCTCACTGGGATTACAAAGACTGGGCCGACACGGTGATGGATGCATGGGTTTTGCAACTCGGTGTGAATGCCCCCTCTGCCTTCGATGCTATCCCCAGAATGTTCACAAATGCTCCCTCTGGGCTTTTTGGTTTATCTTCCCCGACCCGGGATGAAATTCTCGGTCATTTTATCAATATTGATGATGGGAAACTAAAAACCACGGGTAAATACTTCTCTCCGGTTGGCCTCGAAATAGAAGAGACAGCAAAAAGATTACTTTCGCCTACTAGCAATAAGGGGGATGGATTTGATCATCTGGTTATTTATGCTCACGGAGGACTTAATTCCGAGGAAGCTGAGGCCAAACGCATTGCTAAATGGAAGAGGTCGGGGATTTTTGATGGCAACGGCATTTATAACTTTCATCTGATGTGGGCATCCGATTTTATTGGCGAAGTGTTTGGCGGAATTTCCGCCGCCTCAGATATTGCCGGAGTCAGCTTTAGTGATGATTTTATGTATGAAACAGGACCGGTAAAAGCCGCTGGGAGTCGCGCCTGGCGTAATATGAAAGGAGATGCTCAGGCAGCGTTCAGCGGCGACCCTGATTATGATGGCGGCTATCGTGGACTATTGCCATTGCTCAAAAAACTGGATCAGGCCAGGGTGAAAAAGATCAAAATTCATTTGGTGGGACACAGTGCCGGGTCAATCGTTTTGGGCAGGTTACTTACCACTTTCGGCCGTTTTGAGCTGAATACTCTCTGTATTGAGAGTATTCATTTGATGGCTCCAGCCTGCACCGTGGATTTTTTCAATGAACATTATCAGCCTCTGCTCACAGATAAAGGGAGTATAAAGCTAAACGATAAAATTTATCTGTATATGATGCAGGATGACCTGGAGTATAAGGATATTGTTGGCCTGCCATCTGTCCCATGGCCAAAATACCGCCACTCCCTGCTGTATCTGGTATCTCGTGCATTTGAGGAAAGAAAAAATATGCCATTAGCTGGAATGGAAATTTATAAATCTGGAATGCCGAAAGGAAATAATTTGATAATCTATCATTCGCAAAGCAACGAGACAAAATCAACCTCTCACGGGGGCTTTGATAACGATTTAAGCACCATGACTACTATACTGAAATGTATTAAAGGGGGGGGATTATCCCACCCTCCCAGGGAGGATGATATGACGGGATATTAATCCATCTATACGGATAAAACATTGAGGTAGAGAGCGCCCGTTGTTATTCAAATCAGCGCATAACAACGGCCCTCTTAGACATTTTGATGACAGGCTTCTCCTTCTCTAAAACGAACGCTTATGTCATTTTCGAAATATACGCTTTCTCACGACTATTTTATCTAAAGCTCCACTGTGCCGTAATGACAAATACTGACGGTATGATAATGCCAACATCCATCCCAAAATAAGATGTAAAATTATACTGGAACCCATGATAGATATAGGGAGAAAAACCGATTCCTGTCGCTTTCTTAAAATCATGGTATGAGCCATGATCGCCGCAATCACTGAAAGCATCAAAGAAAAACTCACCGACATAGCCATATATTCCCTTGAAAACCCAGCCATTATCCCACCCTACCCAATCCCTTCTTACGCCGGCAGCCAGGCATCTGTCATCAAAGCTGTTTTTCATTGTGCCGAGCACAAAACTATATTTTGAATCATCAGAGAATTTTCGCTCCACGGATATGAAGTTATTTTCAAAATTCTCAGTATACTGCCCGTGGTTATGGGTTAAATGATAAACATATGAGCCCGTATTGATTGAGTACAGGTTTATTTCATCCGCCGAACAATACCATGTAACCAAATACAAAATTCCGCACCACAACCATGTGGTATATCGTTTACGGCCATCCGGTTTATATCGCGCATTATCCATACACCCTCACCTTGACTAACGTACTGAAAATGATGACTGATTTTCTAATGAACCGCTGATTAAACAATTCTACTAATCTTTGACAATATGCTAATTTAGCGCCAACGCTGGCTCCGAAGCCGATAAGACCGCCGCCGGATGAACGCCATTTCTCTACCACCGCGCTAAATTGCTACCCGCCGACCAATTTCCACCACCTGATCGCCCGGCAAACGATAGTAATTGGTAATGTGGGTGCTGTTTCTCACCATAAACGCAAAACAGTTACGCTGCCACGCGACCATGCCATGCCCCTCGAGCGCGATGATCGTCTCGTGTCCCAGATACCAGGTGATCTCTTCTGGAACAAACGGAACCGCCAGTCCAGGGACGCTATGAAGAAGCTGCGGAATATGCGGTTGCTCCATAAAGCCATAATGCGCAACGCCCTGCAGATAACCCGGTGCCCGCTCGGTAAGCACCAGTCGCTTCCCCGCATCCACATAAGGGATGTTCTGTACTTCAATGGTCAATGAGATGACCTGCTGTTGCAGAGCGCGGTTACGCGCGACGTGCCAGCGCATAACCGGCGGCACGCCATTCTGACTACGGGTTAAAAACACCGCAGTACCCGGTACGCGAGGAATCTTCAGCCGGTTGATTTTCTTGAAGAACTCGTCAACATCCATCACTTTCTCATTAATCGCGCGTGACGTGGCCTTCACGCCGCGGTTCCAGATAATCATAACGCCGCAAACCACGGCTGCCAGCATAAGCGGGATATAACCGCCCTCCATGACTTTGACCAGATTGGCAATCAGAAAACTGCTGTCGATCAGCAGAAAACTGATGGCAACCAGCGTACTGGCAAGCAGATTCCAGCCCCAGATTTGCCGCATAGCCATGAACAGCAGCCCGGAGGTCATCAGCATCGTCAACGACACTGCGATCCCATAGGCTGCGGCGAGGTTCTCTGATGATTTGAATGCAATCGCGAGACCGACGGTAACGATCATCAGCAGCCAGTTAATCGTGCCGATATAGATTTGCCCGTAGCTCTCCGCGGTGGTTTGTTTGATATGCAAGCGCGGAAACCAGCCAAGCTGAATCGCCTGTCGGGTCATTGAAAACGCCCCGGTAATAATGGCCTGACTGGCAATGATAGTGGCCAGGGTGGCCAGAATAACCAGTGGAATTTGCAGGAACGGTGGGCAAAGACGGAAGAAGATATTCTGTGAAATGTCCGCACCTGAAAGAATTATCGCTGACTGGCCCGCATAGTTGAGTAATAACGCCGGAAACGCCAGGCCAAACCAGGCCATCCAGATTGGTTTTCTACCGAAATGGCCCATATCCGCATAAAGGGCTTCGGCTCCGGTGACACACAGAAACACACCGCCTAATACCAGGAAGCTGCTGAACCCATTTGAGAGTAAAAAGGAGACACCGTAGGCCGGATTCATCGCCAGCAGCACTGCCGGATGCTGGACGATACCCGATATCCCCAGCGCAGCAATCGCCAGAAACCACAATGTCATCACCGGACCAAAAATTTTACCTATTTTGGCGGTGCCGAATGGTTGAATAGCGAATAAAGTAACCAGGATCACTACCGTGGCAGGTAATATAAAAGAGTGTGCGTCAGGAAAGATAATATTCAGCCCTTCAAGGGCTGAAAGCACGGAAATAGCGGGCGTAATTGCGCCATCTCCGTATATCAGCGCCGCACCAGTCAACGCAGAAAATGTCACCCACTTACTATCTTTACCTTTATGTACCAGCAATGACATCAGGGCCATGATTCCGCCCTCGCCATTATTATCCATACGCATGGCGAAGATGGCATATTTAACGGAAGTAACCAGAATAAGTGTCCAAATGATAAGTGATAATAAACCCAGAATGACATCGGGAGTGGGACTATCGCCGGATAACAGCAGTATCGTTTTTAGCGTATACAGTGGGCTGGTGCCAATATCACCAAAAACCACTCCCAGCGCTCCCCCTGCCAGCATGAGCTTTCCTGATGTCCTGTGGCTTGCTGAGTTATTATTAGCCATAATTCCCCGTCCCTCTGGCCGTTTTATTGAATATTCAGGTTCTGATGTTGGGCGAGCTGCAGCGTTAATTTCTCAATGCGCTCAGCCATTTGCCGCGTCAGGTCCGTTAATTCGGTATTTTGCTGCAATAAAATCATCAACTGTTCTGATTGCCGCTGTGCGAGCCCCTGCCTTTGGCTTATATCTTCCGCCAGCTCTTCACGGTGCTGTGCATCGGCTAACGCGTGCGCCCCGTCGCGCTCAGCCTGTCGGGTTTGTGCCAGCAGGATCAGCGGCGCCGCGTAGGCCGCCTGTAAACTGAAGGCCAGATTAAGCAAAATAAAGGGATAAGGGTCAAACCGGGTCCATCCGATAATATTGATAAGGATCCAGACAACGACAATGACCGTCTGTGCCACCAAAAACGTTGGTGTACCAAAAAAACGTGCGAATGCTTCAGCTTTCAGGGCAAACCATTCATCACCAAACGTATGCGAGTAGCGGGATAAGGGTCGATGAAAGCGGAAAATATCCTTCTTATTCATAGGACACCTATAAGAGAAGCTGCATTCCTGAAAGAGAAAAGCGTTTGTTCTGTATTAAGAATATAGCTAAAGGTACCGGGATCGGCCTGGCCATCCTTATGAAAGGACGTCGGTATTTTCAGGAGAACAGCGCGCCGTCAGGCGATCGGGATGGAACACGCTCTGGGCAAGCGGCGCCTCATTGGCCCTAAGACCAGATCGGATGGAAGTACGTGGCGGCGATCCAGGGGTGACAACAACGGTTCGGGACCCGCTTTGCAGATGATACAGCGGGTTCAGAACAGGGAGCACAGGGCTGCAGCGAGTACATCCCGTGAATTCCCTGCCCTTCACCAAGGGTGAGCGGGAAGTCTTACTTCCCGAACAGCAGCCGGGTATATTTTGTCGAAATCGCACCGCTGTGTTTACCATCCGCGCCATAATATCGGTCTTCACGGCACAGCTTTTCCTTAATATCGCAGAATGTGCCGCCGGCAAAGGTAAACGAAGTCGGGTCAAACTGCCCCTGTGAACTCAGTCGTTTCGCCGCTTCTTTGCCCAGATATTTCGCAGTCATGGCCTGAGAAACGCCGTCTGTCGCCGTGGCGCAGATATACTTATCGCACAGGACGTGTGCTTCCGGCGAGTAAAGGGAAACAGGTTGTTTCGCCCAGACGGGAATGGCTGCCGTCGCCAGCAGCAATGACAATAGGCATGGTTTCATGTTGATATGCACTGAATAATCCCGTTAAATATTTTATGTGTGTTTCGGATAATGCGCATTGCTCACGCTAAGCAATGTCAGACTATTTGAATATATTGTCGCTGTCTACATCAGATAATTCTGCAAGTCGGCAAACTGGCGGCTTATCTGATATAACCCTGCTCACGCATTCTTATTACAGCTTCATCACTCAGGCAGACCATACCCGTCGTCAGTAATTCAAATCCGTGACGCTGATAAAATCCGGTTTTATCCGGCACCGAATAAATAAAAATTTTCCCGTAGGGTAACAGCACATCACATATTGTCTGCATTAACTGACGGCCATAGCCCAGCCCTTGATAACGCGGATCTACGGCCACATCGGCCAGATAGCTACACCAGGTGAGATCGCTTATCGCTCTGGCTACCGCAACCAGCTGGCCGTTGTGGAAACCAAACCAGCAGAACGTACTGTGGCGAAAGGCCTGTTCAAGCAACGATATATCGCGTTGCCCCAGCCCGGAAGCCGCGATAAGTTCTGCCATTGCCCGCCAGTCAACCGAGTTAAGCCCCTCTTTACCTTGCAGCATCATCATTGTGGCATCCTTTAAAACCGCAGATATTAGCGATCGTTTATAGCAGGGAACGGCTGAAATTTATATGTGCGCTCAATATTCCTTCATGCGCCCGCTCAGGACAGGATGAACGCTTGTGGCGAGAGTAATAAGACTCAGCTCTAAGCCGCGGAAAATCTACGTAACATGGCGATTTAAATAAGCAGGTTCACCATATTTATCACACATCCCCCTTCTCCTGCCGCCGATACCCTATCCGGATCTCCCTTCCCTGCGCTTTTCCATGCTAACGATATTGTTCCGATTCGATAGCCTCGCGGACCTGAAGCAGCGCCGCTCGTAAATGGGTGATATTCACCGAACCAAGCGCCATCCGGATAGCCTGAGGCACCGTTTGTGAGGTACAGAATGGTTCAGCCGCTGAAACGGCAATATTTTTATCCAGCAGATCTTTGACCACCCGGTCGGCCCTGGTCTCATCCGGCAGAGGAAGCCAGGCAAAATAGGAGCCCGGATGGGCGATATAAGCAATATCCCCGAGCGCTTCTCTCAACACGGATTGCCGCTGGCGCGCGTCCCGTCGCTTCAGCATTTCAAAACGGGCGACGCTCCCATCCTGTATCCAGTTGCATACCAGGGTCGTCATAATTGATGGCGTGTTCCAGCTCGTTGCGCGGACCGCTCTCTGCAGGGCTCCTCGGTAAGCGTCAGGACAGATAACCACGCCGACTCTCAGTCCGGTGGCCACATTTTTGGAAAATCCGTTGATGTAGAGAGTACGTTCCGGGGCAAAAACAGCGACCGGCGGAGGAGGACGATGAGCCAGATAGGCATACGCGGCATCTTCAATGATCACAAGGTCATGAGTGCGGGCAATGTCGGCCAATATTTTACGTTGTCGTTGGCTCAGCACCCAGCCCAGCGGGTTATGTAACGTGGGCATGGTATACACGGCGCGCACATCTCGTTTCTGGCAAAGTTGCTTCAAGGCGGCGAAGTCCGGACCATCGGACAGCGAAGGTATGGCGATAAGTTCGAGATGGTAGAGCGCGGCCAGGGCTTTAAAGCCGGGATAGGTCAGCGCGTCAACGGCCACCACATCGCCTGGTCTGAGCAGACCCATCACCGCGACAGCCAGTCCATGCTGGGCGCCGTTGACGATAATCACATTCTCCGCTGATGGCTGAAAGCGGTGCCCGGCAAGATGTCCGGCGATGATCTCGCGTTCGCTAAGCCGGCCGGCATGAGGCTGATAGCGTAAATGTGATTCAATATCACCGGCGGCGGCCACCCGTCGCAGAGCATCACGTAGCGCATCGCCCTGCCCAGGTAATGTCGGATAGTTAAAGTTCAAATCAAGGACATCGCTGGCCACCGCGTGCTGATCGACGCCGTGACCAGGCGGCAGCGCAATCTCTCTGACGAACGTTCCCCGCCCGGTCTCACCGCTGACCAGCCCCATCGCTTCCAGCTCTGCATAGACCCGCGTCGCCGTTGCCAGAGAAATATGCTCCTTTGCCGAAAGATCCCGATGAGTCGGCAAACGCGTCCCTGACGCGATATCACCGCGGCGAATCGACGCCGCAAACCGATCGACGATGGCTTTATAGCGGGCTTTCATCCAATGTATCCATGACAATAATTTGATTGTATCAGATGCGTGAGATTACCATCGGCTCACCAGATGCTCAAGATAATGAGTGTTCCCGCAACGTGAGGTCATAGTGGTAAATTCTACAGCATATAAAACGGCACCGGGTTCAGCTTCCGGCTGGCTAAATGGTTTGCTCGGCGTTGTGATATTCAGCGGGTCTTTACCCGCCACGCGGGTCGCCGTGGTCGATATAGACCCGTTTTTCCTGACCTTCCTGCGGGCAACGATTGCCGGGGCGTTGGCGATGATACTCATTTTTGGCTACCGGGAAAAACGCCCGCGTGCGGACCAACTTTTACCGCTGCTTGTGGTATCGCTCGGCGTGGTCGTCGGTTTTCCTTTACTGACCGCAATGGCGCTGCAGCACGTGACGTCGGCGCATTCCATCGTCTTTTTAGGGCTGCTGCCGCTGGCCACGGCGATTTTCGGTGTGATTCGAGGCGGCGAACGACCAACACCCATTTTCTGGCTCTTCTCTGGGATGGGGAGTCTGCTGGTCATGGGATTTGCGTTATCCCAGAACGCCGCCGTTTCGCTGACCGGGGATCTGCTGATGCTGGCCGCGGTGATGGTCTGCGGTCTGGGATACGCTGAAGGGGCAAAACTGACTCGCGTGTTGGGCGGCTGGCAGGTTATCAGCTGGGCGCTGATTATTTCCCTGCCCTTTATGCTGACAGCATCCATTCTGACCCTGCCGGCCTCTTTTAGCCAGATCTCTGCTTCCGCCTGGCTGGCGCTGGGTTATGTTTCACTCTTCAGCATGCTGATCGGCTTTATATTCTGGTACAAAGGGCTGGCGGCCGGTGGGATTGCCGCCGTCGGCCAGCTACAGCTGTTACAGCCATTCCTTGGGCTGACGCTATCGGCTACGCTCCTGCATGAAGTTGTCAGCCCGCTGATGATCCTGATCACCCTGGGCGTGATCTTATGCGTGATCGGCTCGCGAAAATTTGCCAGGTAACCTGCGGCCGGGATGATAAATAATCGCCGGTGGCCAGTCGGAAACCAATCGGCAAAGAGAAATCACCAGGCTTCTGGTTCCCGCAGCATATGGACAATATTGCAGGGGTTCATGATCCATCCCCCTTAAACCCTTCCGGCAAGGGCTCAACCGCATCGCAGCGCACGACGCCGTGCTGTTCGATATGCTTTTCCGCGGCGTGAAAATCGGGGGTGAACAGCTCCAGCCAGACTTCCGCCTGACTGAGGCCCGGCGCTTCATCGATCCACAGTCGGTTTGGGCCAAGGATGAAGCCGGTGGCAGGCGCTTTGTCCGTAATCTCCGGAAGCCTGAGCGTTTGTCGGTAGAAATCCAGCGTCTGTTGATACTGGTGCGGGGGAACCTTCATCGCAATATCAATTCCCCCCTTAATTTCAGTATTCATAAAGCTGACCTCATTTCGCGGGATGAACATCGCCCGGTTCTGCGCGCTTGTTGCCAGCGCCGGGAAAGTGGAATGAGTATAGCTTACCGACGGCGCCGGACTTTCCGCGCTACTCGCCTTTCACCACTCGCCGACGATGGCAATCCTGCGGCGCCAGCGTTTTGCCTTCAGCAGAACGCACCTCCAGCGGCATAACCACCTGGTTCGATGCCTTATCCAGCAGTACCGAATGCACCTCTCCGCGTTCAAACATATAGCGCTCACCCCACTGCCGCATGGCCACCACGATAGGAAATGCGGCGCGACCGCGCTCGGTCAGCACGTACTCTTTATAAGCGCTCCCGTCTGAGGCCGGGCAGATCTCGAACACACCCAGATTAACCAACTGTTTCAGGCGTGAGGCGAGAATGTTTTTTGCCAGGCCGAGATTCTTTTGGAATTCACTGAAGCGTCGGACATCGTCAAAGGCCTCACGAATGATCATCATGCACCAGCGTTCGCCGATTGCCTCCAGAGTCCTGGCGACAGGACATTCACCGTCGGTGAGTGATTGCTGCTTCGCCATACGGGCTCTCCTTCTTTCACTGGGCGAATTGTTCAGTCGCCAGAATAAACGCAAACAAAACTAGTTGCAAAAAAAAACTTCTACGTCTAATTATGAGTAATCTGGTTTTAAAAAGAAACCGCAATTGATACGGAAAAACACCATGAAGACGAAGCCAGGCCTGAAAGAAGAGACGGCGTTAACGTACTGCGTAGCAGAGTCGAATCGGGAAGAACAGCGGTTAACGCCCTGGCTCACCTGCCTGTTTTCACTGACGGCGGCGCTGGCCGTCGCCAATGTCTATTTTGCCCAGCCTTTGCTTGAATCAATGGCAACAAGCCTCAGCGTACAGTCCGCGACGGTCGGGTTGGTGGTGACCCTGACGCAGATCGGTTATGCGGTCGGTCTGCTGTTTATTGTGCCGCTCGGCGATCTTGTGAATCGCAAATATCTGGTTATTACCCAGCTGTTGCTACTGGCGACCGCGCTGACGGTCGCCGGGCTGTCACAACGCTGGTTTATGTTCCTCGGCGCCATGGCGCTTGTCGGGATGATGGCGGTCGTTGTGCAGATCGTGGTGGCCTGTACCGCCGCGCTGGCCGCCCCTGCCGGGCGCGGTAAAGCGGTAGGGATGGTCACCAGCGGCGTGGTGCTGGGGATTCTCCTCGCCCGCTTAACTTCAGGGGTGATTGCCGATCTTGCCGGATGGCGCGCGGTATATCTCAGCGCAGCCAGCCTGATGCTGTTGCTGGCCGCAGTGCTTGCTCAGGCGATGCCGGCCGCCAGAAAAACGCCCATGGCTGGAAGCTATCTGGCGCTGATGACATCGGTTTTCCACCTGCTGATGACGGAACCGACGCTACGGGTCAGAGGCGTCTTTGCTCTGTTGATTTTCGCCGCCTTCAGCGTTTTGTGGACCGCCCTGGTCTTACCGCTCAGCGCTCAGGGACTTTCCCATACGCAGATCGGCTTATTTGGCCTGGCGGGCATCGCTGGCGCCCTGGCCGCGTCAAAGGCCGGACACTGGGCCGATCGCGGGGCAGCGCAGCGCGTCACCGGCGTCTCTTTGGCATTACTGCTCTTTGCCTGGGCCCCGATCGCCAGGGCTGAAACCTCCCTGCCGCTGCTGGTCATCGGGGTCATCATTCTCGATTTCGCCGTACAGGCGGTTCATGTCACTAACCAGAGTCTGATCTTTGCCGCACGGCCCGACGCACAAAGTCGCCTGGTCGGGGCATATATGTGCTTTTACTCTGTCGGCAGCGCGCTGGGGGCCGTGGTGGCGACACAATGTTATGCGCACTGGGGCTGGAATGCGGTCTGTCTGGCCGGTGCGGGCATCAGCGCGGCGGCGCTGTTTTTCTGGCTGGGGTTACAGAAAAGATCGCCTGTCCGCTAGGTGTGCGACAGGGTGGCCAGGGCGAGATAGGCGGCGACGGTGCGACCCGGTTCGGTTGCACGGCCGATAATCACCAGATTCGCCGCCACTTCCGGTGCGTTAAGGTTACGATAGACCAGGCCCGGGATGTTAACCTGCTGCAGCGGCGCCGGAATTAGCGCCAGCCCGAGGCCCGCCGCGGCAATCGCCAGCACGCTCAGAGTACTGCCAGAACGATGGGCAACATGGAACTGGCTGCCCAGCATTTGCCCCAGCACAAGGTAAAGCTGTTCATGATTATCGTGAGTATCATGCAGAACCAGAGGCTCTCCGGCGAGCATCTCCACCGTCAAACAGGCGTGAGCGGCCAGCGGATGATCGTCTGCCAGCGCGACCATCATCTTCCAGCGCCCCGCCTGATATACCGTGATGCCGGGTGAATGGGTGGTACTATTATCGGGTGTGTAGCCAACATCTATCTGCCCGGCAAGAATCGCCGCCACCTGCTGCTGCGGGCCGATCTCCTCAATCGTCACCTCCGCATCCGGGTAGCGTTTTCTGAACTGACGCAGATCGCTCATCATTTTACCGCTGAAGATTGCATTGCCGGCAAATCCGACCCTTACACGCCCCGTTTCGCCGCGAAGAGAGCGCGCCACGGCCAGACGGGTATGCTCGACCTGGTCTAACGTCCGCTGGGCCTCTGCTTGCAGCAGTTTCCCGGCATCGGTGAGCTCAACGCGGCGGCTGGTGCGAATAAACAGCGCCCCGCCCAATTCCGCTTCCAGCGCTTTGATCTGCATGCTGAGTGCGGGTTGAACAATATTCAGCCGTTCGGCCGCGCGTCCGAAGTGCCCTTCCTCCGCCACGGCCAGAAAATAGCGCAAATGACGTAACTCCATACACCCCCCATTCATCATTTAAAATGATTATTCAGTCAGATCTATCTATTTGAGTTTAACCTTGCCGTTCCGCAAACTGAAGGCCGTCAACTAACAGGAGCTGAAGCTATGAACAATCGCCAACAAGACCGCCAACAACTCAACGATCTGGTGAATGGCTGGATGCATCGCGACCTCGGTGAATGGGCCGCGCTACGTCAGCTGTTTCATCCTGATGGCACGATCGAAATTACGTGGTTTGAAGGGCTGGCGAGCGATTTTGTCGACGGTTCCATGCGGATGGGCGCATCTGACCTACGCACCAAACACCTCATCGGCACACCCGTGATCACCTTCAATGCCAGCGGGAACAAGGCTATTCTTGAGACCAACGCCATGATCATCGCTGAAAACGTCAAACTCAATCTGGGCTGTGAATGCCATAACCGGTTCTACGATCTGGCAGAAAAAAGAGACGGCGTGTGGAAATTGTTTCACCGGCAGAGCATTTACGATATGGGTACCTTTACCTTCCCGCTCGGTCCGGTTGAAATTGACCCGTCGGTAGCGCTGGCTTACCCCCGCGAATACGCGGCTTTGGCCTATCTTCTGCAACAGAGTGGTTTTCCGCTGGGACGGATTTTTGCTACCCGCGGCAGCGAACTGGAAGCGAAGATGAAAGCCGATGCGAAAAGCTGGCTGTTGGCCTAAGCACACAATCAACAATCCAGGTTCGATTTTTAGCACAAATCCGTGATATGTATAAAAAAGTATTTTTATAACCTCATTGATTTCTCGGCTTATCACCCTGGCTGCAGCCCGCCATTCGCCTCAGGCTTAAGCGGAGGCGGGATGGCACGCAAACCAGATGACGTAAGCCCCCTACTTCAACAATGCAAAGGATCTCAAGATGATGACGCAAAGGGAACGCCTCGCCAGTGGCTACCTGTACACCGATATGGATGAGGGGATGCCGGAAGAGCGGCTTCGGGGTAAGATGCTGGCGTATGAATTTAATCATACGTCCCCCGCAGAACCCGAGAAACGCGTGGCGTTGATCCGCCAGATGATGGGCCGCGTCGGGAATAACGTCTGGATTGAACCGCCGCTGCACGTGGCCTACGGCAGTCAAATTAGTATCGGCGATAACTTCTACGCAAATTTTAATCTGGTGGTTGTCGATGATGGCAAAGTGATTATCGGCAATAATGTCATGATTGCCCCTAACGTCACCATCTCGACGACCGGACACCCGATTGACCCCGCGGTTCGCATTACCGGTCAGCAGTTTTCACAGACCGTCACCCTGGAAGACAATGTCTGGATCGGCAGCGGCGCCATCATTAACCCTGGCGTGACCATTGGCCGTAACAGCGTGATAGGCGCCGGAAGCGTGGTAACAAAAGATATTCCCGCCAACGTGGTGGCCGCCGGCGTTCCCTGCCGGGTGCTCAGGCCGATCGGCGAACAGGATCGCCGGAACGCGCTGGCAGGTTTGCCGGTGATGGATGCGGAGTAAACCACTGGCAATCGTCGAGGATTGATAACAGGAGCGAAAATGTCGCTTAATACGATGAGTGATGCCCGGGAAATTCTGCAATTCTGGTTTCATCAAACCCCGCCTGAGCACTGGTTTCGATCGGACGCGGGTTTTGATGAGCAGATTCGTCACCGCTTTTCTGATGTTCATCAGGCAGCCTTGCGCGGTGAGCTGGCCGAGTGGCGGGAGAGCAGCTCCGGTCGGCTGGCGGAAATCATCGTGCTCGATCAGTTTTCGCGCAATCTGTTTCGCAACAGCCCGCTTTCATTCGCTGCCGACGGTATGGCGCTGGCCCTGGCACAGGAATTGGTCAAACAACCTGACTTTGACCAACTTCCTGTTGAAAGACGCGATTTTGCCCTGCTGCCATTTATGCATTCGGAATCGCCGATAATTCATGCTGCTGCGCTCAGGCTCTATCAACGCTACGCGAGCACACGCTCACTCAGAGCAGAAACAGAGCACAAGCGGGTGATTGACCAGTTTGGCCGCTACCCGTATCGCAATCAGGCGCTCGGCAGGAGATCCACGCCGGAAGAGCGCCGCTGGCTTAATCAACAACGATAACCCGCCCGGACGACACGCATTCACGGCGCTGGCGTTGTATGAACACTTACCCCACTGTATCCCTATCACGGCCATTCTGCGGCCTGAGTTTAACAAGCCAGATTATCGTTTTTTACAGGCAACCCATCTCGCTGGCTAAAGTCCCTTTCGTTGCTTTGATATGAGCCGAGACCTTCGCAGGCAGCGAGGACCAAATCGAGAGTTTTGGGTTTGTTTTACTCTCAATCAAGTCTACGGTGACCTGGTAATCGCAAAAATTAGCTGTTTTAGGCGTTGACTGATCCATCAGAAACGCTGCGTATTGTCCTTTATCAGGACTGACGCCAATAAAAATGATCTTCCAGTAGGCACTTGGAATTTCAACCGAAGGGTCCGCCGGTAAAGTGGCGATATGTCGTTCGAAAAGTGGTCCGGTGACTGAATAAACAGCCGTAACATCACTTCTGTTGGCCAGTTCTCGTTCTTTATCTTCTAACCTAACCCAGGCTCCCTGATTGAGGTCCGCCTTTTGTGGAGTAATATTCGACAGATAATTGAGTGATGGCCAGTCTGACGCGCCTCCTAACCCAGCCAACGGTGCCTGGTGTCCGCGGTCTACCCCAAGGAGCGTATTAGCATTTTGATAAGCATCCGGGGATAATGTATCAGCAGGTGGTAATGCGGGATCCCGCTTCCAGTCTCTCGGACGGCCGCTCGCCTGACTGGATTTTGTCATTTTATATGCCACCCAATTAGCAAACTTAGTATTGCTATTATTATTCAGGGTATAACTATCGCGAACTAATGTTTGATCACTGCCACCGCTTGGGCATCCAACTTCACAATTATCTGTTGTTACAGGAAATTGAGTCGAGGGTTGATAACTGGTAGTACAAGAAAATAATAAGAACACAAACCACAAGCATAAATATCTATAGTAAATACGCATCTTAACACCTCATAGCATTACGCTTGACCACGCCAATATTAAACGAAAGCGCTGCAATTTATTGCAGCGCTTTATTTAAAAAAACGTCATTCCAGACACAGGGCTTTTACTGTGCTACCACTTTTAGCCGGCGTTTTCATATCATTCAACCACTGTTCCATGGTGGTTTTTTCTTGTTCCGCAAACAGATCTTTAACCCGTTCCCAGCTCGCACGGGAGAGACTATATAACGCCTGTTGCAATGAGTATTCAGACTTAAAGGAGATCACGCCTTTGCTTTGGGTCGACGAAATCTCAAATGTGCTGGCATATAGCGTGAAAATCACCTGGTCGTCGCCAGTTTGCAAAATGTTTTGCGTAAAGTTTGATGATTTCTGATCCTGGTTTGCATAGCTTAGCGCTGCTTTTGCTAACGAGGTTACGGAGGATTTAATCTTAGACTGGTCGCTTTGTGTAAGACCATCAAAAGCATCGACAAATGAGTTGATGAGCTCATCTGCGTTATGACTTTGTTGTTTAATATTTTTTGTCTCTGCGCTTAGTAAACTCAGACACGGAACGTTGGCCACGTTCTGAGTAAACCTGGTGAAATAGACTTTATTCCCGGTACCATCAGGATCCAGCGCGTTATAACCTGATTGCACGCGACAGAGGTTTACAATGGTTTGCAGGCCATCAAACATTGTTTGCGGGGCTGACGATGTTGCATTAACAAGTTTACTTGCGTGAATATTACCATCAATATAATCCTGCGTCGCAGCGGCTATCGCAGGGTTCATAACGAGTATATCTTGTGAGTTAAACAAGAATATATGATCATGATTTACCGGGCTGGTAATGTAGTTAAACCAGGTCTGTGTTCTGTCTTTAATATCTTCCGAACTCATAGTTTATCTCCGAACAATATTAAACAGATGCAATCACTGTACCATTGCGAAGAGCAAAGCAAGTGATTGCCTTGTGGTTGATTACCTATTAAAAGACGATGATTTAACATCAAACTGGCAGTGTAAAAGAGAAACGAAAACGTGCATTGCTGGTTGCAATGATGATTGCGCCAGAATATCTGGCGGGCTGCAAATTTGATGTTTTACTAGCTTACATTCTGTCCGAATTTTATCCATCAAATATTCCATGCAATCTTCAAAATTATATGTCGAGGTTGCTTTAATGAGCGAAAAACAACGCGATGATTATTATGAAAATAATGTATGGAGTGGACAATAGACATTTGCACAGATGCGGATGGATATCTTAAAATATGTGTTTATTCGATCATTAAAACTGTGTAATTTTATTTTTAAGGATAAAATTCTTTATTTAAACGAAACGACAGAAAACCAAATTTTCAGATGAAAAAAATGACACGTGCCGGCCACCGTCAGCTTGAGTGCGGGGAACAAAAAAATGCGCCCACAGGCGCACCGCTAACGCTTTGCAGATTGATTCTTCCCTGACCGTTGGTGTCACCCGGACACCGGCAAAGACCCTAATCATGGCGCTCGAGCAGCAGTAACCCGCTAGCGGTAAAGCGCCATTGAGCTCAAACACCGCCCCGCCGGCTTAGCGATAGTGGTGCTTGTCTAAGCCAAATTTCTTCATTCGCAGGTAGAGCTTTTTACGCGGGATCTGCAAATACTCTGAGACATCGTTGATCCGGCCCTGATGGATGTTCAGGGCCTCAATAATGATCTGCCGTTCATAATCCTCAACCCGCTGGTCTAGTTGCATCGGTTCTACCTGATGCAGCAGCGGATTGGGGATCTCGGCCAGCGGCATCACCCCGACGGCAAACAGCCTGGCGGCATTTGCCAGTTCGCGCACGTTGTTCGGCCAGTGGCGATTGACCAGCTTTTTAGCCAGCGCCGTCGGCAGTTCAGGTACCGGATGATTCAGCCGTAAGCAGGCCTGCTGTAGGTAGTGCAGAAACAGGGGCTCGATATCGTCGAGACGCTGTGCCAGCGGCGGGCAAAACTGCTGGGTCATGGCAAAACAGTAATAGAGATCGGGAACAACCAGGTTGTTGCCCACCAGGGTAATCAACGGCTGAAGCCCCGTGGCAACCAGTCGACACGGCGGTTCATCCTGCGCTTGCTGATGGGCCAGTACCAGCTGCTGCGCCTGGCTCAGAAATTCGATATTACGCAGAACCAATGTGCCGCCCTGCGCCTGCTCACACCACGCCTGCAGCGGTGTCTCCTGGCCTTGCAGGATATCGCCGAAAATTATCGGCCGATCGCCGCGCGTGCTGAGGCGATGCAGGTAGCATGCCGCCAGCGTTCGCCCCGTTCCCCGTTCGCCATGAAAATAGACCGCGACATCCGTTTCGGCCAGCTGCTGAAGCGTTTGTCGCATCTGAATCACCCACTCGCTGCGACCAATCAGGTTGTCTTCCAGCTGCTCTTTTTGCCACTGTCGCCGCATCACCTGCGACTGACGCTGGGCCAGCGCTTTATCGACCAGCTCTAACAGCTGTCCGGGATTAACCGGTTTTTGCAGAAAATCCCAGGCGCCTTGCTTTACCGCCTCAACCGCCATCGGGACATCGCCGTGGCCGGTAATTAATATCACCGGCAAATGCGGATCGTGTTTAAGCAGTATCTTCAGTAAATCGATACCGGAACAGTGCGGCATACACACATCGCTGAGCACAATGCCGGGCCACGCCTCGCTGACCAGATCCTGTACGCTTCGCGGATCGCCGCAGGCGTAAACCCGATGCCCGGCCTGGGTGAGCAGCTGGGTATAGGCATCGAGGACATCGCTATCATCGTCAATCAGCAATATGTTGTGGTGATCGGTCAGCATGACTTATTTCCGTAGCTAAAAATTGCAAAACAACACAGGCATGACGATCCAGCGTCGACGCCAGCCGTAGATGCCCTTCCATCTGTATCATTAACGATTCGCTGATCGACAGGCCGATACCCAGCCCCAGCTGCTTGCTGGTGACAAATGGCTTGAGGAGCGACCCCGCCAACGCCAGTGGCCAGCCGCCGCCATTATCCGCGATCATCACCGTCCAGCCTTCAGCCGTGCGCTCCCACGCCACGCTAATGCAGGGCGCCGTCTGGGCGGCATCCAGCGCATTGGTGAGCACATTTACCAGTACCTGCTGGATGCGCACCTCGTCACCGAGTACCCGTGGTTCATCAGGCGGCAGGTTCAGTACGCCGCACAGCGGTTTATGGCGCAACGCCAGCAGCTCCCAGGCAGCAACGAATGCCTGGCGCAGACTGACGGCGCGGGCGGGCGTATCCGCCTCCGCACGACGAGAGAACTGCCGCAGGTTGCGGATAATGGCGTCAATTCGGCCAATCAGCCCTTCCGCCCTGACCAGGGTCTGGCTGGCGCTGGCCATCTGTTCATGCTTAATGGCGGTACGGGCGCTGTAGAGATACATCGACAGGGCGTTGAGCGGCTGATTGATTTCATGCGCCAGCGTTGTCATCGTCTGCCCGACAACCGCCAGCTTGGCTGCCTGAACCAGCTCATCCTGGGTCGTACGCAGATGGATATCGATCCTCTTGCGCTCAGCGATCTCCTGTTCCAGCAGCTGGCGTTGTTGATTAAGCTGTCCCAGGGTATGGCGCAGCAGTTTCCCGATGCGCCCCAGTTCATCTTCGCCATACACCGGAATAGCGGCGTTAACATCGCCCAGTCCGATACGCACCACCGCCTGATTCAGCTGGCTAAAGCGTTTAACCAGCCGCGAGCGGATAAAATAGTGGTTGAGCAAATATGCCAGCGCCAGCGCCAGCAGCGTGGCAATCAGAATCAGACTGCCGCTGAACCACATGGTATGTTCCAGGCGCTGATTGAACGCGCGCATTTTACCGTGGCTGTCGCTGAGCTGGGACTCCAGCTGGGCGCGAAAACGCGCCAGCGTGCTCTCTTTGGCTTGCGTCACCTGCGCCAGCGCCTTTTGCGCTTCAATGTATTCCCGAATCGCGGCCGGCATTTTGTTTTCCGCGATGCCGGTGTCGAGCAGCTCATCGATGGTTTGCCGCAGGGTGATCGTGCTGGGATAGCCTTCCAGCAGATGCATATTGTCATCGGCGGTGTTTTTAAGGTAGGTCAGGTAGCGAATATGCCCTTCCACGTTGCCGTCGCCCTCCGTGCTGGACTGCACCTCGCTGAGTCTGTCGCGCAGGTCGCTAATAATCTGGTTCTCAATGCGCGCCAGGGTGTAGACCTGCTGCTGTTCTCCCTGTACCGCCCGCAGATTGGCCTGCAGACGGTGAACGGCATGGCCCTGCTTCTCCTCCATCTGATCCAACAAGGCGCCCTGCTGCCAGCTGAAGTCCTGCACCAGGGAGTTCATCTCCGAGGTGAAGTCATCATGCAGCCAGTTAATACGCGCGGTGATTTCATTGACCTTTTCCCGTGCGATAAACATGTTGTAGAGCGAGCGATCGAGCCTGGCGAGCAGCTGCCGGCTGTCGCGAAGCGTCAGCTCAATTTGCTGGCGTTCCGGCCTATCAAGGCGCTGGCTTAACCTGTCGATGTCATCCAGATGTTGCAGGATCTGGTTACGTAATTGCAGGCGCGACGTGGTATTGGCCGCCAGTAAAAACTCATTAAGCTGATCGACCAGCGTATTCAGGCTATTTTCAATCAGGAACGAGGTCTGAATCCGCGGGAAATAGTCGTTGAGCGCATAGCGAATTTGCGAGCTCTGTTCGTGCCAGGAATAGAGGCTGACACCGCTGACGACGAGGGTCAGCAGCGCGCCGGTCAGGAACGCGCCGCGCAGACTGGCGCTGATAGTCAGATTTCTGATAAAGCCGGGCAACCTCATTTCAGGTTCTCCAGCTTGACGATCGCCTGCCGCTGTTGTTCCTGGAAAAAGAGCTGCCACTCCATCATGAGCTGTTCGGCCCGATCTTTATTATCCAGCTGTCGGAGATAATCCTCATCGCGACTCTGCTGCTCGCTGACCGGCATGGCGGTCAGCAACGCACGGACCTCCGGTAGCGGCGTCTTAAGCCGGGCTTCAGCATTGTGCAACGCCCGCCAGGCATCCTTCAGCTGCGACAGACGAAAGCTGATCGCGGTATCAAACAACTTTTGCACCAGACGCTGACGTTGCAGGATCAACTGATAATTGAGCGAGGGTTCGCTCAATAGCTGGCGCTGCCGCCGCGCGCGCGGCGTATTTCCCGGGTCGGGGATAATCGAGTATTTTCCGGTGTTGGTATCCGAGAGCGCCTGCTGGCCTTCCGGACTCAGCAAAAACTGAATAAAGCGCCGGGCATCCGCCGGGTACGGGTTATGACGAATCATCGCAACATAGGTAGGTGATGCCGCCGAGTGCGGAAAATAGTGAAACGTCAGGTTGGGATCGTCGAGCAACAGATTGGCGTAGTTATCAATCACCGGGCCGACCGAACCTAAGCCGCTTTTGATTTTATCCGCCACGCCAAAACTGCGGCTGGAGATGGTGATCAGGTTTCCCGCCATGCTCAAAATAATCTCCCAACCGTGGTTCCAGCCCTCCTGTTGCAGCAGCGATTCCACCATCAGATGGTTAGTATCCGAACGCGAGGGGCTACTCATTAATAAGGTGCCCTGGTAGCGCGCCTGCATCAGATCGTCCCAGCTGCCGGGCAGCGGCAGATGGCGCTCGCTGAGATTACGCTGGTTAATGAGCAAACCAAAACCGGAGATGGCCACCGCGACCGCGGTACCGCGGATCGAAGCCGGTACCCGCTGCTGCGACTGGGCCGGCGCGTCCGGGTAGGCAGCCAGCCGCTGATGTTCCTGCAGGTGCTGCAGCAGCATGGGTGAGGAAGTCAGCACCAGATCGATATTCTCGCCTCCGGCGCCGTCCAGCAGTTGTTCCAGTGAGGCGCTGGTGCGATTCAGGGTACGGATGATCACCGATTGCGGCTGAGTCTGCCAGCGGCTGATGATATAGGCGGTCGCATCAGGTGAGAACGTGGTGGCAATCACCAGTTCATTCTTTTTGGCCTCAGCGCTAAAGACCATCAGCAAACTGAGAAAGAGCGCAATACCCCATCCGCGCTGTCGTTTATTTGACCACTTCGTCATGAAATACCCTTCCCGCTGAAATGGTTTTGTGATCGTTTTCATAAAACAAGAACCTGAATAAATAATATCTCGCTGAGGTTTGTGACAAAAAAGTTCATTGCCCGGCGCTTTGCTTAAAGCCGGGAAAATATCCACACTCAGCTTAATCTCGCAGAATAATAAACAGCCTAGCACCGCTATTAAAATCATACTGTTAACAAGGTCAAACTAACAAGAATGCAGGCCCTTTGCGCCGTTGCACCATATGCCTCCGGCCCGCATGAGTATTTCACAAAATGAGTGATGCCAGAAAAATATATTTGGGTCAAAAAAAGAACGTTTGGATTTATATTTGAGTCACTTTTGACTCAAATAGCCTGGATTGTATTGTCGCTTTGTTTTCACCACAATCGATAGCGTACTGACAACCGCTTAATTGAATTATCCCGATATTCACCACCGCCAATAAAATACAGGTACGGTTATGCTTTCATTATTAAAACCCAAGGTCGCCTCGGCCACGATTCCTGCACAACAGATTGTCCCCACCTATAAACGCTATCGTATGCAGGCGCTACTGAGCGTCTTTCTCGGCTATCTCGCCTACTACATCGTGCGTAACAACTTCACGTTGTCGACCCCCTACCTCAAAGAGCAGCTTGACCTGAGCGCCACTCAAATTGGCATGCTCAGCAGCTGCATGTTGATCGCCTACGGTATCAGCAAAGGCGTGATGAGCAGCCTGGCGGATAAGGCCAGCCCGAAAGTCTTTATGGCCTGCGGACTGGTGATGTGCGCGGCGGTGAACGTCGGGCTGGGCTTCAGCAGCGCGTTCTGGATTTTCGTGGCGCTGGTAGTGATCAACGGGCTGTTTCAGGGCATGGGCGTTGGCCCCTCGTTTATCACCATCGCCAACTGGTTTCCACGCCGCGAACGCGGCCGGGTCGGCGCATTCTGGAACATTTCGCATAACGTTGGCGGCGGTATTGTCGCCCCCATCGTCGGAACCGCTTTTGCGCTACTCGGTACCGAACACTGGCAGACCGCCAGCTATATCGTTCCCGCCGCGGTTGCGGTGCTGTTTGCCGTTGTGGTGTTGATTCTGGGGAAAGGCTCCCCGCGCAGCGAAGGGCTACCGGCGCTCGACGAAATGCTCCCGGAAGAGAAAGTGCTGCTCAATACCGGCAAAGTGGAAAAAGCGCCGGAAAACATGAGCGCATGGCAGATCTTTTGTACCTACGTGCTGAAAAACAAGAACGCCTGGTACGTGTCGATGGTCGACGTGTTCGTCTATATGGTGCGCTTCGGGATGATCAGCTGGCTGCCTATCTATCTTCTGTCGGTGAAGCACTTCTCGAAAGAAGAGATGAGCGTCGCCTTTCTGTTTTTCGAATGGGCGGCTATTCCGTCGACGCTGCTGGCCGGCTGGCTGTCGGATAAGTTGTTTAAAGGTCGCCGCATGCCGCTGGCGATGATCTGCATGACGCTGATCTTCTTCTGCCTGATTGGCTACTGGAAAAGTGATTCGCTGTTTATGGTCACGGTGTTTGCCGCCATCGTCGGTTGCCTGATTTACGTCCCGCAATTTCTGGCCTCGGTACAGACCATGGAGATTGTGCCGAGCTTTGCGGTCGGTTCTGCCGTCGGTCTGCGCGGTTTTATGAGCTACATCTTCGGCGCGTCGCTGGGGACCAGTCTGTTCGGCGTGATGGTAGATAAGCTGGGCTGGCACGGCGGTTTCTATCTGC
Source organism: Klebsiella sp. X13 (assembly GCF_003323835.1). Classification (NCBI taxonomy): domain Bacteria; kingdom Pseudomonadati; phylum Pseudomonadota; class Gammaproteobacteria; order Enterobacterales; family Enterobacteriaceae; genus Klebsiella; species Klebsiella sp. X13. The sequence goes on along the minus strand of NZ_CP030874.1, from coordinate 2,665,396 downwards.
TGATGGGCGGCGTGGTGTGCTGCATCCTGTTTTGCTACCTGTCACACCGTGGCGCGCTGGAGCTGGAACGTAAGCGTCAGGAGGCGGCCAGCGCGCATGAGCTGTCGCTGGCACAGGCGTAAATTCGTCAGTATGAGATAAAGAATAGCCCCGGCGGCCACAGGCTGGCGCCGGGGTGGAGACCTGAGAACCTTTAGCGAAGCGCGGCAGCGTCACTGTGTTGACGGATAAACCGTGCGCGCCAGGGTTTCAGCAGCGCAATCGCCAGCGCGGCAGTAATAAAATCAAGCCCTATCGCACAGCTGAATACCACTCCCCACCCTTGAGTATGCTGGTACAGCAGCGCCGCCAGCGGGCCGCCAAAAATCGATCCGATCCCTTGCGATATATACAACCAGCCGTAGTTAGAGCTCGCATATTCGCTGCCGAACGTGTCGGTCAACGTGGAGGGGAACAGTGAAAAGATCTCTCCCCAGCCGAAAAACACCACCCCGGACAACAGCACAAACAGCATCGGATCGTCCCGGCAGGCCAGCCACAGGGTCATCGCCACCCCTTCCAGCGCAAAGGCGATAAACATGGTGTTTTCGCGGCCATAGCGATCGGAGATAAATCCGAACAGCGGTCGCGTCAGGCCATTGGTAAAACGGTCGATAGTCAGCGCCAGCGGCAGCGCGGCCATGCCGAAAACCACCGCCTTACTGATACCGAAATCCTCAGCAAAGACGGCCATTTGCGACGTCACCATCAGTCCGGAGGTCGACATCATCGCCATCATGGCAAACATCAGCCAGAAAAGCGGTTGGCGCAGCATTTCACGCGAAGTGAATTGCCGGGTACTTTGCGCAACGCTCCGACTGGCGGGCAACGCTCCGCTATCGGGCGGCAGCTTCAGCCCCTGACTGGCCAGCAATCCCACGGCGGCAAAGAGGATGCCAAAGACCGTCATGGTCTGTTCCAGTCCGTACTGGCCCAACGAAACGGAGACAGGAAAGGTGGTCATAATCGCCCCCATGCCATACCCTGCCGCGACGGCGCCAGCGGCAAATCCACGATGGCGGGGAAACCATCGCACCATTAAACCGACGACGCCGATATAGACAATACCGGTCCCCAGCCCGCCGAGGCCGCCATAGACGAGGTACAGCGCGGCCAGGCCGCTGACCTGAGCCGAGAGAACCCAGCTCAGCCCAGCCATGACCGTGCCGATAGAGATAAGCAGCCGAGGGCCAAAGCGCTCAACCAGCCGTCCCTGAAACGGCGAGAAAAACGTCTGCAGGATAATCAGCAGCGAAAAGGTAACCTGTAGTTCCGCTAACCCGACGCCCAGCTTTTCGGTCAACGGTCTGGTCAGCAACGTCCAGACATATTGCGGACTGGATATTGCAGCCATACAGATCAGGCCAAGTGAGAGTTGCGTCCATTTGCCATATCCGGCGACAACCAAAGGTTCTCTGAGAACGGTCATAATCAGCTCCAGTAATCCGTTAGCCACAAATCAACAATGACGGTCATGACGGTTATGGGTCCTTGAAACCCCGCCCCGTCCCCTGCGCATCCCAATACTTACAGTGCTAAGCATTAACCATGCCACGTTATTTATTTGTTATTTATCAATGTCTTCTTGAAGTCATCGGCCGCCGTATGTTCAGCCTGGCGTTGCGCTGCACCGCTGAAGGGCGGTTTTTGTTCGCCTGATGTGCAGCTAAAAAGGGAGATTCGCTATAATTGTGTCGCCGCCGGGGATGTTCCGGGTTCAGGCAGGGAAAAGAGAAAGGAGTGAGATTGACTATTTCAGTTCGTCAGGCAACCCGTCATGACTGGCCAGCATTACAGCGGCTGTTTCTTTTATCGCGGTGTCATACGTTTACGTGGCTGAACGTCACCGATTTTCGCTTAACCGATCTGGAAAAGCAGACTGAAGGGGAAACGATCTGGCTGGCGCATGATCCTCAGGGAGAGCTGGCCGGTTTCATTGCCGTCTGGATGCCAGACCACTTTATTCACCATTTGCATGTCGCTCCCGCCCGTCAGGGATGCGGAGTGGGCAAAATGCTGCTGCAGGCATTACCCGGCTGGCAAGAACACGGCTATCGGCTGAAGTGCCTGACGCGCAATCACAAGGCGCTGGCGTTTTATGCCGCCAGCGGCTTTGTCACGCTTGGCGAAGGGAAAAGCGACGAGGGAACGTATCACCTGCTGGAACGCAAAGCGGCCTGGCCGCAACAGCAGGCGAAAAAAATGCGCCCGCAGGCGCATCGTTGACGCGGCGCGGATCTACTCTTCGCTGGCCGGGGATTTCACCCGTACGCCGGCAAAAACAATAATCATGGCGGTCAGCAGGAGTAAACCGCTGCCGGTAAAGACGCCGCTGGCGCCATTGAGGTCAAACACCGCCCCGCCGCCGGCCGCGCCGGCGCCAATCGCCAGCTGAATAGAGGCAACCAGCAGCCCGCCCGCGCTTTCCGCTTCATCCGGTACCGTCGTCGCCAGCCAGGTTGACCAGCCTACCGGCACCAGACCGAAAGCAAAGCCCCACATGGCGACCAGCAGTCCGTCGAGAAGCGCGATGTGGCCGAAGGTCACCATCATCAGCGCCAGCACGCTCATGGCCAGAGGAACCAGCGCCAGCGTCAAACGCAGGCTACGGCTCAGCAGATGCCCGGCAATAGAGGTCCCGATAAAGTTCGCCACCCCAAATCCCAGCAGAATCAGAGAGACCCCTTCGACGCTGGCCTGGGCGACGGTCTCCAGGAACGGCCGCAGATAGGTGAAAAAGGCAAAATGTCCGCTGAAGATTAAAATGGTGGCCAGCATCCCGCCAACCATGCCGGGACGACGCAGAACCTTAAACAGCGTAGCAAAGCTGCCGACGCTTTCCGGGCGCATTGAGGGCAGTACCCACAGTTGCCACAGCAGCGCCAGAACGCTCGGGACGGTACAGAGAATAAAGACGCTGCGCCAGCCGATCAGGCCGCCCAGATAGCTGCCCAGCGGCGCCGCTACCACGGTCGCTATCGACACGGCGGAGAAGATCACCGCCAGCGCTTTCGGCACGAACGCGGCAGGCACCAGACGCATCGCCGTGGCGGTCGACATCGACCAGAATCCGCCGATCGCTATCCCCAGCAGCAGGCGTCCCAGCAGCAGAAACTCGAGCGAGGTGGCGAAAGCCACCATCAGGCTGGAGACGATCTGCAGGACAGAAAAGAACATCAGTACCCAGCGGCGGTCGATATTTTTAGTGGCGGGGGTGATCAGCAATCCGGTCGCCAGCGCCACCAGAGCCGTCGCGGTCACCGCCTGCCCCGCCATCCCTTCGCTGACCCCAAGGCTGGCTGCCATCGGTGTTAACAGGCTGGCGGGAAGAAACTCTGCAACAATCAGGCCGAAAACGCCCAATGCCAGTGCATACACGGCGCGCCATGCGGGCCTGGCGGTGGCCAGCCTCTCTTCAGTTGCAATGCAGGAACTCATAAACATCTCTCCAGAACAATTAACATTTCGTTAAGGTTAGGAGGTTCCGTCAGGACGATCTATGATAAATACTCTGTGATTATTGATAATTCGTCCGGGAATGATGTTATGACTCAGCAAGCCCTCGATCTCACCAGCGAACTACTGCGCGGCATGCGCCTTTCCGGCGTCAACTATCGGCGCATCGAAACCTCCCGTCCTTTCGGCGTCGAGTTCGGCTTTGTACCCGGTAAAGCGCAGTTTCACTTTATCAGCCGGGGACCGGTACTGCTGCGCATGGTCAGCGGTCAGCGCTTAATGTTGCAAAGCGGCGATGCGCTGTTTATTCCCAACGGCGATGGCCACGTGCTGCTCTCTGATGACCAGGCATCGGTAGTCAACGTCTCCAGACTTCCCAGCGAACCGGTTTGTGACTCGGTAAGCTGTGTCAAAAACGCGTGCGACGACGCGGAAAGCGGCAGCGCCATTATCTTCAGCGCTTGTATGGACTTTGAGCTGGGCGGCATGCAGCCTCTGGTTAAAGCGATGCCCGAAGTGATGCTGGTCAGCAGCCTTCTGACCAGCCGCCCGGAAATCCAGCCGATGCTGGCGGCCATGGAACGCGAAAGCCTCACTCGACAGGCGGGCTATGCCGGTATTCTGGCGCGACTTGCCGATGTGGTGGCGGCGCTGATTGTTCGCGGCTGGGTGGCGTGCGGTTGCGGTAACGCAAACGGCTGGGTACAGGTCCTGCGCGATCCCAAACTTGCCAGAGCTATCTACGCGATGCATCAGCAGCCTGGCGTCAACTGGAAAGTCGAAGAGCTTGCGCGCGAAGCCGGGACCTCACGTTCCGTTTTTGCGGAACGTTTCCTCGCCGCCACCGGTACCACACCCGCGCGTTACCTCACGGAACTGCGGATGCGTCTGGCCGTGCAGTATATTTCGGATGAAGGTCAGACGCTGGAAAAGGTCGCCTTCCGCCTGGGATACAGTTCGTTAGCCGCCTTCAGTCGGGCCTTTAAGCGCATCACCGGCAAAGCGCCAGGGGCGCTCCGTGGCGAGACGGTGCTGTAACGCTTCGCGCTTACGCCCTACTCTTTTTTATTCTGCCAGTTCGCCCACGGGCTTTCCGCCGACAGCGGCGTCGCGGTGGAGGTTGAATCGCCGAGAGAGTCGATATAAAGGTCTTCAACCTCTTTACGCGCCCACGGCGTTCGACGTAAAAATTTGAGGCTCGATTTGATGCTCGGGTCGCTCTTAAAACAGTTGATATTGATCCGTTTTGCCAGCTCGGCCCAGCCATACTTCGCCACCAGGGCGTTCAGTAAAGCCTCAAGGGTGATGCCATGAAGAGGATCTTTAGAAGGCTGCATTGCGATGTTGAATCCTGAATACCTGATAAATGTCGCACACCATACTGGCTACACCGCCCCTGCGCAAGGCAGAAAGCAGGTTCGCGACGCCTTTATCCATTATTCGCAAAAGCACAGAACCCCGCCCGGTCATAAATTAGAAAAGAAGGTTATTGGTTGATTATTTTCCGTTGAGGCAAGCTGTGTTCACCCCACAGAATGAGGAAATCACCATGCGCTGTTGTTGTCCCCGAACCCTGAATATGAATAAACGCAACTCCCTGAATGCCGTCTTCGGAGCACACAATGAACGCAACGACTTTGCCGATTCTCGATCTTGCTCGCTACGCCGATCCTGCTGAAAAAACGGCTTTTCTGGCCGACCTTCGCCATGCGGCCCGCGAGATCGGCTTCTTTTATCTGATCAATCATGGCGTCGACGATGCCCTGCAAAAAGCTGTCCAGCAGCAATCCCGCCGCTTTTTTGCCCTGCCTGATGAGCAAAAACAGCCGGTTGCGATGATTCATTCCCCACACTTTCGCGGCTATAACCGCGCCGCATCCGAGCTGACCCGCGGACAGCCAGACTGGCGAGAACAGTTTGATATTGGCGCCGAGCGTCCGGCGCTGCGTCTGGATGACGATGCGCCGCGCTGGCAGCGTCTGCAGGGGCCTAACCTGTGGCCGGAAGCGCTACCGACGTTGAAACCCACGCTGCTCAGCTGGCAGCGCGCCATGACCGAGGTCGGCACAACCCTGTTGCGCGCCTTTGCTGAAGCGCTGGCGCTACCTGATGACGCCTTTGAGACCTTGTATGGCAATAAACCCAACGAGCATATCAAACTGATCCGCTATCCCGGTCAGCATGAGACGCAAAGCCACCAGGGCGTCGGCGCGCATAAAGACTCCGGGTTCCTCAGCTTCCTGCTTCAGGATGAGCAAAAGGGTCTGCAGGTAGAAGTTGCCCCCGGGCAATGGATCGATGCGACTCCGCTGGCCGGCAGTTTTGTCGTCAATATTGGCGAACTGCTGGAGCTGGCCACCAATGGCTACCTGCGTGCCACCGTCCATCGGGTGGTGTCTCCGCCGGTACACCAGGAGCGTCTCTCTATCGCATTTTTCCTCGGTGCGCAGCTGGATGCCACCGTTCCGGTCTTCACCCTGCCGCCGGAACTGGCGCAGGAAGCGCTCGGACCGGACAGCGATCCGCAAAACCCGCTGCTGCGCGAAGTGGGCTGGAATTACCTGAAGGGCCGCCTGCGCTCACACCCGGATGTGGCTGAACGCTACTACCAGGATGTGTTTCGCGAACCGGCCGGGCAACCAATCGTTTAAAGATAAAAATAAAGGAAAACACCATGAAAATTGCCGCTTTTAAACTGGCAGGGGTTGCTCTGTCTCTCTCTTTCGCCTGGACATCAGCGCAGGCCGCCGCCTTACGCGTAGCGGCTGACCCGGTTCCGCATGCGGAGATCCTTAACTACATCAAGAAAATCGATCCGAGCCTGGATTTGAAGGTGGTCGAACTGACCAGCGGCGTAAATGCCAATGAACTGCTGGCAAACGGCGACGTGGATGCAAACTATTTCCAGCACGTACCCTATTTGAAGGATCAGGAAAAGGCGCTGGGCAAGACCTTCGCCGTCGCCGCCACGGTTCATATTGAGCCTTTGGGTATCTATTCGCGCAAGCACAAAGACTTTGCTTCACTGCCGGAAAATGCCACCGTCGCCGTGCCCAATAACACCACCAACCTGAGCCGTGCCCTGTTCCTGTTGCAAAGCCAGGGACTGATCAAACTGGCCTCCTCCTTCACCGACCCGGCCACGACGCTGGCGACGCCCAAAGATATTGTGGAAAACCCGAAGCATCTGAAGATTCTCGAAATTGAATCGCCACAGATCCCGCGCTCTCTGGACGATGTCGATCTGGCCGTGATCAACGGTAACTATGCGCTGGAAGCCGGGCTGACGCCGGCAAAAGACGCGCTTGGCCTTGAGAGCGCCAGCCATAACCCTTACGCCAACATTCTGGTCACCAATCCCTCCCTGGCAAGCGATCCGCGCATCAAACAGCTGGCGAAAGACCTGACTTCGCCGCAGGTGGCTGAATTTATCCGTCAACGCTATAACGGCTCGGTTATCCCGGTTACCCCGAAATCATGATTGAAGCGATCGGGCTGAGTAAAACCTACGCCGGAACAGGCCGACCGGCGCTGAACAATGTGTCGCTGCAGGTCCCGAAGGGCGCGATTTACGGCATCCTCGGACGCAGCGGCGCGGGAAAAAGTACGCTGATCCGCTGTCTGAATCTGCTGGAGCGGCCCACATCGGGCCGCATTATTGTGAACGGACAGGATATTACGCAGATGGATAAAGCCGCGCTGCGCGCTTATCGCCTGCGTACCGGGATGATCTTTCAACATTTTAACCTGCTGCACGCACGTAACGTCGCCGACAATGTCGCTGTGCCGTTGGAAATTGCCGGCATGGCCAAAACGGCGCGTCAGACGCGAGTCGCGGAGTTGCTTGAGCTGGTCGGGCTTAGCGATAAAGCCCACGCGTTCCCTTCCCAGCTATCGGGCGGGCAAAAACAGCGCGTGGGTATTGCAAGAGCGCTGGCGTCAAGGCCGGACGTCCTGCTGTGCGACGAGGCGACCAGCGCCCTGGATCCCGAGACCACCGCCTCGGTGCTGGCATTGCTCGCAGATATTAATCAGCGTCTGAATCTGACGATTGTGCTGATCACCCATGAACTGGAGGTGGTCAAAACCCTGTGCGACCACGCCGCGCTGCTGGAAAATGGCGAAATCGTCGAAAGCGGCAGTATCGCCGAACTGCTGGTGGCGCCGTGGTCGAAGCTGCGTCAATCATTGCTGCACGATCCGCAGTCGGAACGCGATTTTCTTGCTCGTCATGGTTATCAGCGGAGGCCATTATGCACAGTCGCATGAGCTGGGATGACCTTTGGCCGCTGCTGTGGGACGGGACGCTGGAGACGGTGTATATGGTGGGGCTGGCGGCGGTATTTACCGTTCTGCTCGGCCTTCCTGTTGGCGTGGTGCTGTTTATTTCGCGTAAAAACGGGTTGCTGCCGATGCCGAAACTCAACGCGCTGCTGGGGGCAGTGATTAACTTCGGTCGCTCGCTGCCGTTTATCGTGCTGCTGATCGCCCTGATCCCGTTTACCCGGCTGATTATCGGTACGACGCTCGGGAGCACGGCGGCGGTGGTGCCGGTAACGATTGGCGCCTTCCCTTTTTTCGCCCGGCTGACGGAAAACGCGCTCGATGAAGTGGATTACGGACGTATTGAAGCCATTTTGTCGATGGGCGGCACGGTCTGGCATGTAATTTTTAAATCGCTACTGCCGGAAGCATTGCCAACCCTGCTGGCTGGCGTCACGCTGACTATCGTGATGTTGATTGGCTTCTCGTCAATGGCCGGCGTGATCGGCGGCGGCGGGCTGGGCGATTTGGCGATTCGCTATGGCTATCAGCGCTTTAATAATGAAGTGATGGTCGGCACGGTGCTGATTCTGGTGGCCCTGGTGCAGGGCGTGCAGATGGCGGGCGACAGCCTGGTCCGCCGACTGGCCCACCGTCGTTAAACATCAGCCGTCGCGGCAGGTCGCCATCACCGCCGCGACGGCTGGGTGGAAAATCCGCCCTCCCGGATCAGCGTTTGCATCAGCTCCGCTGCCGGCAACGCCCGGATCATCCCGACCCCCTGTCCTGCCCAATGTGCCCCAAATCCCCATTCGCCCTGCGCTTTCGCCGCTGCCGCCAGCGCTTTTCCCGCGTCGTAGGCTAGCGGGTAGTCCGGGGGCATAACGTCGGGATTGCGTCGGCCGGTTTCACAAAATGCATTGTCAATGCAGCGCGCCGGGCGACCGGAAATCGCCGCAGTCATCACGGTTTCTGGCGTAGGTTCACCGCTCAGCGCCTGGCGATATCCGGCGTCGGTAGCCGATTCCGGGCAGAGCAGGAACGCGGTCCCCAGCTGAACCCCTTCTGCGCCCAGATGCATCATGCTGCGGATCCCGGCACCGTCCATGATCCCCCCGGCGGCAATAACCGGTATCGACACCGTCCGCTTTAGCGCCTGGACCAGCGTCAAGGTACTCATTTGCCGATCGTCGCCGCGAGGATCGAAGATCCCGCGATGACCTCCGGCCTCATACCCCTGCGCAATCACCACATCGACGCCCTGGGCGACGACCCGCTGTGCCTCGTCTACGCTGGTGGCGCTGGCCATGGTCAGCACACCTTTTTCCTTCAGCCGGCGAATGAGTGTCTTATCCGCCACGCCAAAGTGGAAACTGACCACCTCTGGCGCCAGGTCAAGTAGCAGCTCGGCCATGGGCTGATTCACAAGGAAACTTTGATAGATTTCCGTCAGCGTCTCGGGCGGTTGCGCGCCGAAACGAGCGAATAGCGGACGCAACAGCGCGGTCCACCTTGCTTCCGTGTGCGGGTCCCGGCGCGCCGGCGCATGGCAAAACAGATTGACATTGACGGGCTGCGTGGTCAGATGACGAGTACGCGCAATCAGCGCTTCGGCCTGGGAAACGGTCGCGGCTCCCAGCCCCAGCGAGCCGAGCCCGCCGCTGTTACTCACCGCGGCAGCCAGCTCTGGGGTTGAGACCCCGGCCATCGGCGCCTGAATGATGGGATAGGCAATATCCAGTCTCTGCGTAAAGCGGTTGCTCATGGTCACCCTGTTTGAATGTGTGATGCTGAATGCTTAACATCTCTTTTTGAGATGTTAAGATCAATATCATTTCCATATTTAGAAGAAAAATATGAACCACGCCACGTTACTGATCTTTAAAATTGTCGCGGAAGAGCAAAGCATTACCCGGGCAGCCAAGAAGCTGGGCCGTGTGCAATCAAACATCACCACGCGCATCCAGCAGCTGGAAGAAGAGCTTGATGTCGAGCTGTTCGTGCGGGGCAATAAAAAAATGGTGCTCTCCTCTGCCGGCAAGCAGTTCCTCGATTACGCGCTAAGAATACTGAGCCTTGGCGAAGAGGCGAAACAGGCGCTGCACCCGACAAACCCCGCCGGGCGCCTGCGCCTGGGGGCGATGGAAGCGACAGCCGCGAGCCGGCTTATTCACCTCCTTCCACGGTTCCGCGCCATCTGTCCGCAGGTCGAACTGACGTTGCATACCCAGCCTACGCAGCAGTTGACCGATCTGGTACAGCGTGCCGCCCTCGACTGCGCGCTGGTGAGTCTGCCGGTTACCGCCGAAGGTGAGCTTGTCCGCCCGACGGACATCGACGCGATCCCCGTTTTTGACGAGCAGCTGATGCTGGTGAGTCCAGAGGGGCCGGCTGATATCAGACTTGCCGCTTTTCCCAGGGGCTGCAGCTATCGGGCGATCGCGGAAGCGTTTTTCGCCTCCGATGCGCATGTCGAGATTCAGGATGTGGGGTCGTACCACGCCATGATCGCCTGCATTGCGTCCGGTGGTTATCGCGGTATCCTGCCGCAAAGCGTAATAGATATCCTGCCCCTGCCAGACAACTGCCAGATTCAGCCGCTTAAGCAGGTACAGACTCAGCTCATCTGGCGCCGGGAATCTATGTCCCCTGCGCTCAGTGAAATGCGGCAACTGCTGACGGCGGGCATCCAATTTTAAGGATGCGCGCGCGCTGACCTGACCGCAACCAGCCCTGCCGCCAGACACAGAGACGCTGCCGCCGCAAGCAATGAGGGATTAAACGATCCCGTCAGGTTATGCAGCGTCCCGGCGACAAATGGCCCGATAATCTGTCCGATACCATAAGTGGCCGTCATCGCCGCGATCATATTGAATTTTACCCGCTGATTCAGCCTTCTGGCTTCCGGGAGCGCAATGGTAACGGTGCCCATAAAGGTAAAACCGACCAGCAGCGCGCTGAGCAGGCAAGCGAGGAGCGTCTGGCTGAGAGCCGGCAGTACCACGCCCGCCGCCTGTATCAGCAGATTGGCGGTCAGCGCCCGGCGGAAGCCCAGTTTGATCACCAGTTTGTGCCAGATAAAGCATGAAGGGACCGCCGCGAGACCAAACAGCGCCCAGAGTTGCACGGGATCGATCTGCGCCAGCGAAGCGGATAAAAACAGCGGCAGGTAGGTCGCGGTAATGATGTAACCAAAGCCAGAAAAACCATATATCGCCAGCAATCGCCAGGCATCGGCGGTTTGTCCATCCGTCGCTGTTAAAGCCGGCGACTGCGGCGGCCAGGTCTGCACCTCATGGGCCGGCATCAGCAGCAGGCGTACGACCAGGAAAAAGAGGATCGTCGCGCTCGCGGCGCAGATAAGCCAGATTTGTGGGCTGGAGAGCGCCGCATGTTTCGCCAGCGAAATACCTTCGGCGGATAAAAAGATCCCCATTCCAACGCCGGAAAAGAGTACCGGCGCACCGTGATGGTGTTGCATATGCTGGAGCAGCCATAGCGAGGCGGCGATCATCGTCACCGCACTCAGCACCCCCGCCAGTCCGCGGATAAGTATGATCCCCGAGGGCGAACTCACCCACGCCAGTAGCGCCAGGCACACTAACGTGCATGCCACCGAAGCGAGAGTCAGGCGGGTGCTGTCAGCCGGTCGGGCTTTCGACAGCAGCAGCGCCCCGATCAGATAACCCGCGTAGTTGACCGACGCTGCCAGATTCCCCTGCCGCAGCGATAGAATCTGCTCATTCAGCATTACCGGGAGAATTCCGGTATAGGCAAAACGCCCGTATCCCATGCCGATAATCAGCACCACTGCACCGGCCAGCGCCAACCACAAAGCCTGACGTTCCGGCCGCTGTTTCGTCCTGTTCACTCGCTACCTCGCCGCTGAAAATCTCAATAAGAGAATGACGTTTCTACTGTTCTCTTGGTGTCGTGGTAATAAACAGGCCGACCAGCAGAAAACGCGGAGCGCAGGCCGACCACTGCCGCCAGTGTAGAGGAGCCCGATGAAGATGCTTCGCTGAACAACGAAGTGTGGTGGTCAATGCGACGGATAAATAATGCGGGGGGCTTGCAGCCCCCGTAACGGTTAGCGGTAACTGAGCGCCAGTCTGGCCGCAAAGAGCATAAATACCCCCATTTTCGGATTTAATACGTTCCCGAGCACTCCTTTTAAAAACCAGTTGCTGGTAGAAGGCGCGGTAGACTGGCGCGTATCGAAGGCCTGACGTGGACGAAGCAGAAGCTGAAAGCCTGGCCAGCCACACCATTTCAGGATGTTGGTCACGAGCCGCATCGTGCTTCAGCGCACCAGGCGGTTCCACTCCTCCCGGGTGATTTCCCACAATTCTGCATCCAGCATGCCCGCGGTAAACTGCTGTTTCTCTACGCGAATCAGGCGCATGCCGCTGTTCATCGATATTTTCCTCGATCCATCGTTGTCGCGGGCTTTAGGCGCGCGCAGCACCTCCCGATGGAGAGTGTTAAACCAGAAATCGGTCACACAGCGGCAGGCTTCGGTCATTAACCCCTGACGCTGCCAGGCCGGATCCAGCCAGAAGCCGCGATTGTTATCCGCCTGGTCGGAGAGCGTAATCAGGCCGATAAGCTGCTCCGGGTCGGCCTGGCGGCGAATCGTCCAGAACCAGCCGCTCCCCTTTTCGGCAGCCGGTAAGGCAATCGTGTTCACATAGCGAGACGCGCCGTCGTCCGGGAACGGCCACGGAAAACTGGCCGCCAGATGGCGCACGATTTCCCATTGCGGAAACACCGCCTGAATCTGAGGCGCGTCGTCTTTGACCAGCGGGACCAGCCGCAGCCTGTCGGTGGTTAAGAGTGGCGCTTTCACGGAGCCTCCTCGCGGAGCCATGGCGTAATCGTGACGCCCGTCAGCAGCCCTTCCGGGCTGAGCAGTCGGGTGACGGTCTGACCCCATGGTTCTTCCCGGTTGGCGATCAGCAGTCGGTATCCTTTGGCCATCAGCACGTCGGAGGCGGCCTGAATATCGCGCACTTCAAATTCAATCCACGCCTGGGGAACGGGCAGATCTGCCGGCCACTCTTCACTGCCAAAGCAGGAGAACGCCGCCTGGGCCAGCGGCCAGAGGGCAAAATGTTTCACTCCCGCCAGCGCATCCTGCTCGGTCAGCAGATAGTCATCGTTACCCGCCATCCGTTTCAACGGTAAACCTAACGTCTCGCCATAAAAGGCATGGCTCAGCGCGGTGTTTTGCGTGATGGGACCAAATCCCGCGACAAACAGCACGGCGATATCGGTGAAATCTTTTGTCATCTTCCCTCCTGACGGTGAACACAGAATAGAGCCAGTAGAAAATTTATACATTGAATACGCAGACTTGCACAGATTCGTCTTGTCCCAACGCTAATTTTGGTGGGTTTGGCTAAAACAGCGGAAAAACGCATCCTGTGCTCGTCCGAATGACCGGGTCTGCGCTATGCTGCTCACACCTTCGTTTGAAATACCATGATGTTATGACCTCTTCAGTCAGTAATACTCAGCTTAATCTGCGCATTATCTCGATCGTCGTTTTCACCTGTATCTGCTATCTCTCCATCGGCCTGCCGCTTGCCGTGTTGCCGGGATATATCCATTACCAGCTGGGATACAGTACGCTCATTGCCGGTATTGTTATCAGCCTGCAGTACATTTCGACGCTGTTCAGTCGGCCGCACGCCGGACGCTATACGGATATCTGGGGGCCGAAAAAGGTCGTCAGTCTTGGGATCGTCTGCTGCCTGTTGAGCGGTCTGTTCACACTGGTTGCTGTGGCGCTGCAATCGGTGCCGGTGCTGGCGATTAGCGCTTTGTTGATTGGGCGTATTTTCCTCGGCGTCGGTGAAAGCTTTACCGCGACGGGAGCAACGCTGTGGGGAATTAAAACCGTGGGGGCGATCCATACTTCGCGAGTGATTTCGTGGAATGGCGTGGCCACCTATGTGGCGATGGCGGTAGGCGCGCCACTCGGCGTGATGCTCAACAGCGTCTTTGGTATCAGCGGTTTTGCCGCGGTGGTCGTTCTGGTGGCGGTGATTGGCCTGCTCTTTGCCCGTACGCGCCAGGATGTCAGCGTCACCACCGGTATCCGGGCGCCGTTCCACGTGGTGGTGCGCAAGATCTGGCCTTATGGCCTGGGCCTGGCCCTGGGAACCGTCGGATTCGGGGTCATCGCGACCTTCATCACGCTCTACTTTTCCGCGCATCGCTGGCAAGGCGCGGCATTTACCCTCTCCCTGTTCAGCGCCGGGTTTATCTGTGTTCGCCTGGTCGCAGGCAATGTAATTACCCGCTATGGCGGCGTCCGCGTCTCTCTGGTCTGCTTCGTGGTCGAGTGTCTCGGGCTGATGATTATCTGGCTCGCGCCTTCCGCATGGATAGCCGGCCTCGGCGCACTGCTGACCGGCAGCGGTTTCTCTTTGGTTTTCCCGGCGCTGGGCGTGGAGGCGGTCAGACAGGTTGAAGAACAAAACCAGGGGACGGCGCTGGGGACCTATTCGGCCTTTCTCGATTTAGCGCTGGGTTTGACCGGCCCGCTGGCTGGCTGGGTCGCCGGCTATTATGCACTGGATACAATTTATCTGCTGGCCGCGGTGGTCGTCGTGCTGGCATTCCTGCTGGTTTTTCGTGTCCACCTGCAGCAACGCGCCGCTTTGCGCCACGTATGAGCGACGGTCTCCGGTAGCCGCAGGTTACCGGAGCCGGTAAAAAACTAATCAATAATTGACTGTGATTCCGCATCCGTGCCAACATCCTTGTCACGTCTGGTTACAGGCGCACTGACGTGGCGGGTGGCATAACAGAGATCGCGTAATTAAAGATCCGGCCCGTGACGTAACCCAATCCGAATCACTGACCACGACGGTGAGTTCTTGAGCCTGGCGGGAAATACGCAAATGCATCAAAGCTTTAATCAGCGCGTTCATTTCTATTACTGCATCTTAGTCGCGCTGAAAATTCATGGAAAATCAAAAAAATCGGGTGGAATCAGAGGAAAGAACAATTTCCTGCTGAAATGGCTGCGTAAAGCTCAGGACAACAATATCTTCCATCCGGATATCACCAGCGAAATCGAATGGCTGCGCGGTAAAATTATTCAGGCCGGGTATGACACCGATCTGGAGCCGATGCTGGACTTCGTCTATGCCACGGCGAAACGCGCCGAAGCGCTCAAGGAGAGCGATTAACCGCCCGCACATTGCACATTACACATGCCGGGCTCCCCGGCATAGCCCACGTGTAAACGCTGAGGCACGTGCGGCGTACCGCTCGTGCGTGACATTGTCACAAAAAGGGTGACAATTCCTTCATCGCGTGCAAAAGACGTTTTATCTGACGGCATTGCCCTCTATGCTGATGAACGCGTATATCTTACCCGGAGTCACCCATGGCCGACTGGAATCCTTCCCTGTATCTGAAATTTGGCGCTGAACGTACGCGCCCCGCCGCTGAATTAGTCGCCCGTATTGCACAGCATCCCGTCACATTCGCTGTCGATCTGGGCTGCGGTCCTGGTAACAGCACCGCTTTGCTGCATCATGCCTGGCCGGAAGCGACCCTTGTCGGCGTCGACAGCTCACCGGCGATGCTCGATGACGCCGCCCGGGCGCTGCCGACCTGCCGGTTCGTCGCCGCCGATATTCGCCAGTATCAACCCGAACGCCCCGCGGATCTTCTCTATGCGAACGCATCGCTGCAGTGGCTGACGGATCATGAAACCCTGTTTCCGCACCTCGTTAATCAGCTGGCGGATAACGGCTTGCTGGCGGTACAAATGCCGGACAACTGGCAGGAACCCTCCCACACGCTTATGCGTCAGGTGGCGCAGGAGATGGGATTCCCGGAGAGCGGACGTCATCCGCTGCCGGGTGCGCAGGCGTATTACGATATTCTCACCGCCTGCGGTTGCGAGGTGGATATCTGGCGAACAACATATTACCACCCGCTGGAGTCGCACCAGGCGATTATCGACTGGCTGCAATCCACGGGGCTTCGCCCCTACCTGCAACCGCTCGATGCCGGGCAGCAGGAGGGATTCCTCGAACGCTATCTGGCGCTGTTGCAGCAACACTATCCGCTACAGCGTAACGGAAAGGTCCTGCTGCTGTTCCCACGACTGTTTATCGTCGCGCAGCGCAAACCTCGCCTCAGATGACAGAGACGTCCGGCGAGATAGCCACGCAATGCGCTATCGCCGGGCGTCAGCGTCGTTTTTGTCGTTGTAATGACCGCTTTCTGGCATTACGCGTTTTTTTCTTTTCTCATTGATCGTCAACTCAAGCATAAGGTCTTCCATCCGCTGTTTATCGTCCTCGTGGCGAAAGATAAATTGACATGAAATACGATATTCAACGCGGCTGTCGCGGCCAAAACAGGGGGGGCTATAAATATTTTTTATCGCCAGATCAACGATTATTTCGCCATAGGCACCAAGATTTAATATGGCTTGCTTCAGATACAGGTTAGCGACTTTTAATTCACTGAATGCCTGATGCGCTATTAATCCGCAGCCGCCGCAGGATAGATTATCGATCGCAAAATGATAGTTTTTGCCATTACGAAAACGGCCATGGCAGAAGAAAGGATAGTCCGGCGCCGTCGTCAGGCGCGGATGCGCTCTTCTCTGGGTTATTGTAATGCTATCCGGGAGATTAAATAGTGTCCCGATACTGTCCGCTACACCCTTCTTTCTCCGTGAAAAAAAATTAGCCTTTCCATTCTCGCTAAAAATAGTAAAGGATAATTTTTTACCATCAGAAATATCAAGATCGGTGGTAAAACCGGCGGCACTCACCTCTTTCAACTGAGTGGTCATCAGGTTATCTTGCGTGTGTATTTGCAGGAGACTTTTATTTTTTAACTCCTCTCTCAATAAACCCATTAAATCATATTTATTCGTACGATGTATTCTT
Organism: Klebsiella sp. X13; assembly: GCF_003323835.1. Lineage (NCBI taxonomy): Bacteria > Pseudomonadati > Pseudomonadota > Gammaproteobacteria > Enterobacterales > Enterobacteriaceae > Klebsiella > Klebsiella sp. X13. The sequence continues at coordinate 2,648,711 of NZ_CP030874.1, read as the reverse complement.
GACATATACTTCACCTCAGCGCAAATCTTAAGTGAAGATAAAAATAAACTTAAGTCAATAAACACGATAATAAATATCAATTAATACGATTGTTATTTTGCAGTCAAATTATTTATGGTTTGCACAGATTGAACGGTTTATAGCATGCCGCTATTTACTCGCCAGAAAAGACTATAATTAGGCCAATACTGAATACGGAAAATGCTATGGATATGATTCTGGCCATGCGCGTATATGCCCGGGTTGTCGAACGAGGGAGCATCTCGCAGGCAGCCAAAGATCTGCATATGGGGCAATCTTCGGTAAGTGAAACCCTCACCCGACTGGAAAAATATCTGGCAGTACGTTTACTGATGCGCAATCCACGCGCTATCACCTGCACGGATTATGGCATGACGTTCTACAACCACAGCAAAATTGTCCTTGCGGCGGCGGCAGAAGCCATTCGCGCCGTGACACCGACGGAAGATCGACTTGCCGGGACGTTACGTCTGTCTTCGCCCTGCTGCTTCGGCGAAACGGTGGTGCCAGAACTATTGGCACTGCTCTATGCCGCCTATCCTTTGCTAAAAATCGATCTCACCCTCAATGATGCAATTGTGGATCCGGTCACTGAGGGGGTCGACATCTCTCTGCGCCTGGGAAAATTAGCAAACGGGATTTTTATTGCCCACCCGCTTGGCCAGGTCGAAAGAAAACTTGTTGCCTCAGCTGAATACCTCCGCAACAGCGAGGCCATTACCGTTCCGGAACAGCTCCGCCATCATCCTTTTATTCGCGTAAAGGGGATTTTTGATGGTGGAGACCTGATACTGTATGACGAGGATGGCGTGGTGGTTCAAACCCGTATCAATACGGTGGTAGCGACCACCCACTGGAGTTCTATTTATGGGCTGGTCAAACGCGGCATCGGCATTGGCGTTCTTCAGGCGCCGGCATGCATGAAAGAAATAAGCAATGGTGAAATGGTTGAGCTATTGCCGGGTTATCACATCCCCGCTTTTGATTTACATGCCTTGACCCCACCGCAAAAACCGATTTCACCCGCAATCAATCAGGTGATATCTTTCCTGAAAACCACGGTGCCCTCTCTTCTGGCACAATATCATGCTTCAGCAATAAACATCCGGCGCGGTTGAGCGGCGCCAAAGCAGGCGCCGCAGCAGAGTTACCAGGAAAGATGGTGCACCAGCGAGAGATCCCACGCGGTGGCCAGCAGCGAAAGAAACATAATCAGGTTAATGGCGGTCTCGATGCGTTTTTCCATTTTTGATTCTCCTGAGTTGTTTTCAGCCGCCAGGCGACGCTGAACAACGGCTTTCTTTTGACCTGTTTTAACAGGTGATGCGATAACGCACGTAATCATCAGCGGGAGTAAATTCGTCATACAGTCGACGGGCCGGATTGTCGGTGCGCGTATGCCAGTAAAGGCGCGACCATCCTTGCTCTTTGGCTTCCGCCCGTAGCGCCTGCATCAATTGCCGGGCAATGCCGCGGCCGCGGAGCTGCGGATCGACGAACAGGTCTTCCAGATAGCAAATCGGGGTTTTCACCCAGGTCCCTTCATGGAGGACGCAGATTGCAAAACCCGCTACGCGATCGTCGACCACGGCCACACGCCCCAGAACCGGTGAGCCGTGGTCCAGTAACCGCTGCCAGGTGTATTCCGTGACATCGGCCGGCTGCGGGCTGCCATAAAAAGAGGTATAGCCTTGCCAAAGCTGCAGCCATTGCGACTTGTCTTGCGCACAGACCTCGCGAATATCAACAACCATCGATTATCTCTCCTGATGTCCGAACTGGACCGGTTACGCGGGCGATCGATTAACGTCTTGCAGTTACGATGCCCATTATTTTCCTGGCCTGACATTTCTTCAAGCGGCGGGGGCACAATTTGCCCTTATTCGTCTTTATCTGTACGCGCATTTACCGCTGTCTGGCGATTGTTGTTTTCAGCGCTACAGATCTGCGCGTTTTGTTTCTGATTTGCAGCCATTGTATGTTGTAACTAAATAAGGCAAGTTAATAACCCGGCCGTGGCCGGGTCAACGTTGTTCGACGATGTTTAAATCAGCACAACGGCTTCACCGCTTCTCGCATGCCGCGCAGCAGAATGGCATCAAGATCCTGCGTTACCTGTTCAACCAGGCCATTAATCTGCGTCAGATCCTGCTCCCAATGAGAGGTCACCGATAGCACCGCTTTCACCAGTTCACGGGTGCCGATCTGCGCGTCGCGATGCTGCGCCCACAGGGTCTGGAAACGCGTCATCCATTCGGCGTCATCCTGCACCGGATAAGTTGCGCCATCGCGCTCCGCGCGATAGAAGGCAATCAACGCCGCCAGCGCAAAAGTCAGACGCGCCGGTAGTTTACCTGATTTCGCCTGCCCTGCCAGCAGCTGCGGCAGAATGCGGGTGCGGAATTTGGTCATGCCGTTTAGCGCAATGGAGAGCAGCTGATGTTTGATATACGGATTGCGAAAACGCCCTGTCACCGCGCTGGCAAAAGAGTCCAGTTCAGCGCGCGGCAGATCGAGCACCGGAATAATCTCTGTATATATCGCCTTCTCGACGAATGCACAAATCTCCGGGTCATTCATCGCTTCGCCGACGGTATCCAGCCCTGCCTGGTAGGCCACCGGTACCAGGGCGGTATGTGCGCCGTTAAGAATCGCCACTTTCCGCTCTTTGTACGGCTTAATATCATCAACAATCAGGACATTAAGTGGCAATTTATCCAGACGCAGTTCAGCGGCCAGCGATTTTGGCCCCTGGATAACAAACAGATAGAAGTGTTCGGCGGTGGCGAGGAAACCGTCTTTGTACCCCAGCTGCGCTTCGATCGCCGCGGCTTCATCACGCGGGTAGCCCGTTACGATACGGTCCACCAGCGTCGAGCAGAAAGCGTTTGCCTCCTGCAGCCAGGTCGTAAATGCCGCCGGCAGCGCCCATTCATGAGCATAGCGCAGCACCAGCTCGCGCAGCGCTTCGCCATTATAATCGATCAGTTCGCAAGGGATAATGATCCAGCCTTTATCCGCCGCGCCGGCGAAGTGGCTGTAACGCTCGTACAGCAGTCGGGTCAGTTTTGCCGGGTAGCTCACCGCCGGCGCATCTTCAAACCGATCGCCGGCGTGATAGCTGATGCCGGCTTCGGTGGTATTGGAAAACACAAAGCGCATATCCGGGTTATGAGCCAGCTGAAGGAAGGCGTCATAATCCGCGTAAACGCTGATTTCCCGGTTTACCGAACGGATCAGACGCGCATCGCTCACCGCCTCACCCCGTTCGTTCAAACCGCGGATAATGGTGGTGTACAGCCCATCCTGCGTGCTCAACGACGGGGGGAACGCGCTCTCTATGGGGCGAACAATCACCACGCCGGCGTTCAGGTCGGTATGCTCATTCAGCAGATCAAGCTGCCAGTCGACAAATGCCCGAAGAAAGTTACCTTCACCGAACTGGATGATACGTTCAGGGTACTGCGCGCCGGGAAAATCACGACGGTTTAATGTTTTCACAATAGGTTCCCTCGTAGAGTGGTCATACAACCTGAGTAATTGGTGTAATAACTTAACAGCTTTTCTAAGAGTAAAACCGTGTTTTGATCAAACCTGTCTCGGTTATTGCAGGATCTTATAGAACAGTGAGGTCGCCGTCATCGTTCCGTCCGGCATTAAGGCATAACGCGGAATTTCCCCGGCTTTTTCCCAGCCACACTGGACATAAAAGCGTTCTGCGCCGCTGCCGGTGGCCGTATCAAGGACCAGAACCGACTTGCCCTGCTCGCGGGCAAGTTGCTCCAGATAATTCATCAGCGCATTAGCCAGCCCCTGCCGCCGCGCATTTTGGTGAACCAAAAGTTTTGCCACGTCGGCGCGATGAGGCTGATTTTCCGGTTGATCGATGACCAGCTGTACCGTGCCGACAATCTGCCCGGCATGTTCGGCCACCAGCACGAGACGCTCCCCGGCCGCCACGCTTTCGGCGATGCGCAGCCAGAACGTTCGCGCCGTTTGCAACGAAAAAGGCAGCATAAAACTGACGGAGGCACCGCCGTTAACGCAATCGGCCAGAATATCGCTCAGCGGGGAAAGGTTTTCGAGAATATCAGCACGCGAAAGCGTACGAAGGGAAAAGGATGTGGTCATTGGTCGCTCCATGAAATTGACCACATCACTATCTTTTTAACTTATATTTAACACAAGCGGAATTGTCATTGCGTTTTCTTATGGCTGATGTTCCGCCAGCGTCGGCGTACAAATCCGATTGCGCCCGGCTTCCTTCGCATTAATAAGATAATCATCGGCAGCCATCAGCAGTTGATTAAACAGCTCGGTGATCCGCCCGCCGCCGACCGGACGACACTCCAGCCCCATGCTCAGGGTCAGTTTAATCTTGTGCGGCCCCCAGACGAAGGTTTGCGCCGCCACGCCCTGGCGAATTTTCTCCGCCAGCAGCTGACCCTCCTGCGGCGTCGCGCTCAACATGGCAACGGCAAACTCCTCCCCGCCAATACGCGCCACCAGCCCCTGCTCGCCCACCAGATCCCGCACCCGCTGGGCGAACTGAGTCAGCACGCAATCTCCGCACTCGTGACCCCAGCTATCGTTGACCCGCTTAAAGTCATCGATATCCAGCAACATCACGGTAAGCTGCTGCGTTTCTGATTGCGGTTGACGCTTCAGCGCCTCGCTCAGACCGGAACGCGAGTAAACCCGCGTCTGGAAATCAAAATCAGCCCGCAGCGCCAGCTGTTTCACCAGGTTATTAATCGCGTCAACACTTGAGGCCACAATCACCGGGCTGATTAACATCGCCGCAATGCCAAGGCGGGTCGAGAACAGCTGCCATGGCTGCAGATGCGCATCGGGAGAGAGATGAACTAACGCATTCGCCACCAGCAGGATCTCACCGATTCCGGTGAGGAAAGTCAGCAGGCAGGTCAGCGGCAGCGGATAACGAATCGCACACCAGATCAGCGCAGGCAGCGGGAAAGTGATACTTTCGGCTCCCCCTACGGCGACGCCAAGGATAATGGACAGCACCAGCACCATGACCGGTAGCAGCTGACTCCAGCGGAAGCCGCTGAACGTCGAAGGGATCGTCACCGTCAGGATAAACGGCAGGATCAGCACCGCCGTCGAGAACTGTTCGCTAAACCAATCGGCCAGCAGAGAGATAAATGTCTCCCGCTCGACATCCATCGATCCAAGCGTCCCCACGGCGGCGCTCAGGAAAGCGGCCAGCAGACAGTAACAGAACAAATTCAGCACATTGATCGGGCCCGGCATGGAATCAGTCCGTCGCTTATCCCACAGCAACAGCTGCGCCAGGCTGACGATAAAGACAATATTCGAGAAATTAATCAGCAGCGAGGCAAAGCCCATTCCCCAGCGTGAGGTCAGGCCGTCGTACACCATCATCGCCACAAAACAGGTGGCATAAAAATAGCTACGATTGAGCCAGACATAGCGGGCGAAGATCCCGACCATCACGGCATTCAGCGGCCAGAAAAAGGACAGTTCCTGGACCAGACGCAGCATGGCACCGAAAAAATGGAGCAACAACGTTAAGGTGAATAACACCAGCGCGTCACGCACGGGGTGTTCCTCACGAAACAGCGTGAATAACCGAATCGACAGTGAAGACATTCAGTGATTATCCGTCTAATTGTTTCAGGCAATTATTATGTTAATAATTAGTTAGCGGATTATCATAACATGAGAATATTTATCCAGCATACCCATGGCGGATAAATGCGCATTATTGACCTCCAGATGAATTCATCTGGATAACCAGCCAGCGATGGATCACCTGCACCACATAGCGCTGCTCCCGGTCTGTCAGTTCACGGCCGGCGGGAATATCATGCCACTTCGCGAGACAGCCACGACAGCAGGTGGCGGTGGCATGTTGGGCGATAAATACCGGATGTCCGCGCATCGGCGTCTGTTTACCGTCATTCGGAATATGCGCTGGCGCCAGCCGGCGGGCAATAAAATCCGCCGCGTGCTGGTCAATGATCTCCGGTCCTTTATCGACACAGTACTGCCGCTCTTTGCGACCAAGATGGAAGCGGGAACGAAAGGTCGACCGCTGGAGACGGGCAAATAAGGAATCTATGTTGGCCATCAGAATACCGACCTTCCCAGGCGTTGGGTCAGTTTTTCCAGTACCGCGGTTCCCGCCAGCGAGTTACCGGCCGCATCCAGCTCCGGACTCCACACCGCGATAGCCATCTCCTGCGGGACAATGGCGACAATACCACCGCCTACCCCAGATTTTGCCGGCAGTCCGACGCGCCAGGCAAATTCGCCGGCGTTCTGATACATCCCGCTGGTCATCATTAAGGCATTCACCTGCCGCGACTGGATCGGGGCAATTACCGGGGTATCCAGATGCGGAGCCACCCCGCGATCGGCGAGAAACAGAAACGTCCGCGCCAGTTCGACACAGCTCATTTCCAGCGAGCAGTAGTGAAAATAGTTTTGCAGGACCGTCGCGACATCATTATGGAAGTTGCCGAACGATTTCATCAGCCATGCGATCGCGGCATTACGCGCCGAATGTTCGAACTCCGAACGCGCCACCACCGGATCATACCCGATATCCGTCACTCCACTCAGACGACGCACGATTTCCAGCATCCTCTGTCGCGGCGCGCTCAGTCGGCTTTGCAACATATCGCAAACCACCAGCGCACCGGCATTAATAAACGGGTTGCGCGGTTTGCCCTGCTCGATTTCCAGCTGTAATAATGAATTGAACGGCTGTCCGGAAGGATCTTTCCCCACCCGCTGCCAGATCTCCTCCTCCTGATAGTGGTTCATCGCCACCACCAGGCTCAGCACTTTAGAGATGGACTGAATGGAAAAACGCTCGTGGGCATCGCCGGCAGAATAGTGTTGACCCTCCACCGTACAAATCGCCACACCCAGCTTATTACCGCTTACGCTTGCCAGCGCCGGAATATAATCCGCCACTTTGCCACGCCCAATTAGCGGCCTGATTTCTGCCAGAATCGTCTCCAGCATTGCATTATTGATGACCGTCGCCACACCCGGCTCCTTGCCCGCCGTCAAAATTCGGGCTGCGAGTATAGCAGAGCACGACGACGATCGTCAGGTGCGACTTCCGTTAGCGACGGTCTTTCCATACGGTCTGGACGTTGCAGAACTCATGCAGGCCAAAGTGGGACAGCTCGCGACCAAAGCCGCTCTTCTTCACCCCGCCAAACGCCACGCGCGCATCGCTGGCGCTGTAACCGTTGATAAAGACGCCACCGCACTCCAGCTCGCGAGAAAAACGCCCGGCTTCATCGACGCTTGCGGTAAACACGGTCGCCGACAGGCCGAATTCGCTGTCATTTGCCAGCGTCAGCGCATGGGCGGCGTCTCGCGCCACGGTAATGGTCGCCACCGGACCAAACAGCTCCTGGCGGAATCCGGTCATCTCCGGGGTCACGTTGCCCAGTACCGTTGGCGCATAGTAGTTACCCTGCCCGGCGATTTTCTCCGCCCCAAGCAGCAGGGTCGCCCCTTCAGCCAGGGTGGCCGTTACCTGTTGATGCAGCTCATCACGCAGATCGAATCGCGCCATTGGCCCGAGGTAATTGGCCTCATCACGCGGATCGCCCATCTTCAGCGCTTCAACCGCGGCAACAAACTTTTTGCTGAAGGCTTCGGCAATCCCGGCCTCAACGATAAAGCGCTTCGCGGCGGCACAAACCTGCCCGGTATTTTGATAGCGGCCAATCACCGCGGCTTTTACCGCTTCATCGAGATCGGCATCATTCAGGACGATAAACGGATCGGAACCGCCCAGTTCAAGAACGCATTTCTTTAATGCCGCGCCGGCCTGGGCGCCAATCGCTTTCCCGGCGCGTACGCTGCCGGTTACCGTCACCGCGGCAATACGCGAATCGTTGATCATCCGGGAGACACCGTCATTGGTCGCGTTAACCCAGCCAAATACGCCGGCCGGCAGCCCTGCCTGATTAACGATCTCGCCAATCAGCGCCGCGCTCCCCATCACGTTCGGCGCATGTTTCAACAGATAGCTATTCCCCGCCAGCAGAATCGGTACTGCACCGCGCAGAACCTGCCACAGCGGGAAGTTCCACGGCATAATGGCGAGAATCGCGCCCAGCGGACGATACTCAATCACCGCATTGTTATTTTCCACCTGAGTGGCTTCGGTCGCCAGCATGGCCGGGCCGTGTTCCGCATACCAGTCGCAGAGATTGGCGGATTTAGTCACCTCACCACGAGCCTGGGCAATCGGTTTACCCATCTCCAGGCTGATCATTTGCGCCATCTCTTCGGCGCGGGCGCGCAGCGCATTACCGACTTTACGCAGGGCGTCAGCGCGCTGTTCGAGACTGACGTGACGCCACTGACGATAACCTTGCTCAGCAAGCGCAATCGCCGAATCCACCTCTTGTTCGCTCGCCCAGGGCAGAGACGACACCCTTTCTCCCGTGGCCGGGTTGACGGAAACCGCGTGAGTTGCAGATAAATTCATCGTTATGCTCTCTCTGTTGATGACGAATGTTGATTGCGAATTGACCTCATTCTGGCTTACCCTGCTTTTCATTGAAAATGAATAATATTAAGCAACCTATTCACAAAAGAAGAACACTATGGACCTGACCCAGCTTGAGATGTTTAACGCCGTCGCCAGCACCGGCAGCATTACCCAGGCCGCGCAGAAGGTGCACCGCGTCCCGTCAAATCTGACGACCCGAATTCGCCAGCTGGAGGCCGACCTCGGCGTCGAGCTGTTTATTCGTGAGAATCAGCGCCTGCGCCTTTCGCCGGCGGGACACAGCTTTTTGCGCTACAGCCAGCAGATCCTCGCGCTGGTCGATGAAGCCCGAATGGTGGTCGCCGGAGATGAGCCGCAGGGGCTGTTTTCGCTGGGTTCCCTGGAGAGTACCGCCGCGGTTCGCATTCCCTCGACGCTGGCGCTTTATAACCAGCGCTACCCGAAAATCCATCTCGCGCTTTCTACCGGCCCTTCCGGAACGATGATTGATGGCGTACTGGAGGGCACCTTAAGCGCCGCATTTGTCGACGGGCCGCTGGTCCATCCCGGCCTTGAGGGGTTACCGGTCTTTCCGGAAGAGATGATGATTGTGGCGCCCTTCGGCCATCCGCCGATTACCCGCGCCAGCGAGGTGAACGGCAGCAGCGTCTACGCGTTTCGCGCTAACTGTTCCTATCGCCGCCATTTTGAGAGCTGGTTCCACGCCGACCGGGCAACGCCGGGGCGGATCCATGAAATGGAGTCCTATCACGGGATGCTGGCCTGCGTCATTGCCGGCGCCGGGCTGGCGCTGATCCCGCGTAGTATGCTGGAGAGTATGCCCGGCCATCATCAGGTGTCGGCCTGGCCGCTGGCCGAAGAGTGGCGCTGGCTGACAACCTGGCTGGTCTGGCGGCGCGGAGCGAAAACCCGTCAGCTGGAGGCGTTTATAGCGCAGCTGAACGAAGATCGGCAACGAGCAGTTTCTCCATAAACAGGCTCAACGGGTCCGGTTGATAGGGTGCGAAGGCGCTGCGGGTCTGATAACCCCAGCGGGTATACAACCTGACCGCCGCCTGCTGATGAACTCCCGTCTCCAGCCGCACGGTATGGCAGTCCCGGCGCAGCGCTTCCGTTTCCAGCGCCTCCAGCAGCCGTTCGCCAAGCTTTTGCCCACGATGATCCGGGTCGATAAACACCCGCTTCATCTCCCCAACCCCATCGTGGCCGAGCACAATCGCCCCGCAGCCGACCGCCTGTTGGTGGGCATCGCGGATCAGCAGCACAATCACCGACTCCACCGCCAGCTGGCTCAAATCCACGAGGTGGTTGCTCTCGGCCGGATAGAGGGATTTCTGATAGGCATCGAGGCGAGCAATCAGCGCCGTCAGATGCGGATCGGTTATGGCTGTCGGGGCGATGGTATACATAGGCGAGCTCCTTTTTTCGCCTACTGTAGCGCAGCGCATACCCCCTTTCTCATAGTTTTAACTTATACAACCCGCCGCCACTTGCGCTAAGCAATTGAACCGCAGTAATTTTATGCCATGACGCTTGATATCGGGAATGGACCATGAATACCAAAGCACGCAAGGTGATGATTATCGGTGCCGGCAATGTCGGCACCTCAGCGGCTTACGCATTGTTAAACCAGACTATCTGCGAGGAGCTGATCCTTGTGGACCTCGATAGGGCCAGAGCACAGGCACATGCTCAGGATCTTAGCGATGCAGCCGCCTATATGCCGGGGATGATGACCATTTCAACCCGGGAGGTCAGCGACTGTGCCGATGTCGATATCGCGGTGATTACCGTTTCCGGCGGATCGCTGAAACAAGGCCAGACCCGCCTTGACGAGCTGAACGCCACCGCCAAAATCGTTAACAGCATCGTTCCACAGATGATGGACAACGGCTTCAACGGCCTCTTTCTGGTGGCCACCAACCCCTGCGATATTATTACCTGGCAGGTATGGAAGCTGTCCGGACTCCCGCGTAGCCAGGTGATAGGCACCGGCGTCTGGCTGGATACCACCCGCTTGCGGCGGGTGCTCGCCCAGGCACTCGATATTGGCGCCCAGAGCATCGATGCTTTTATTCTCGGCGAACATGGCGATACGCAGTTTCCGGTCTGGTCGCATTCGTCGGTTTACGGTTCCCCGATTGCCGATGTTTACCTGAAACATACCGGCCAGCGGCTGGATCGCCAGCAGATCGCGGAGAAGGTTCGCACCCTTGGCTTTGAAATTTACGCCGGGAAAGGCTGCACCGAGTACGGCGTCGCCGGCACCATCGCCGAGATCTGTCGCAATATTTTCACCGGCAGCCACCGTGCACTGGCTATTTCGTGCATTCTTGACGGCGAATACGGTATGTATGATGTCGCGGTTGGCGTACCGGCGGTACTGACGCAGAGCGGCGTCCAGCAGATTATTGAACTGCAACTGGCCGACGATGAAGCGGCGCAATTCCGCCGCTCTGTTGAGGTGATTAAAGCCAATATCGCCCGTCTCGGCTAGATTCGCTTCTCAGCCGTTGATGCCCGCTTTACGCGGGCATCCTGCTCTCACGGGTTTAGATTCAGCGCAGCAAAATTCTCCCCTGCAGCCAGGTCACCGCCTGGCCGGCCATCAGCACGCGATCGCCCTTCAGCTCACAGCGAATATCGCCGCCGCGCGCCGATATCTGGCGGGCCAGCATTTTACTTTTCCCCAGTTTCGCGCTCCAGAACGGGATCAGCATGGTATGCGCCGAACCGGTGACCGGATCCTCCCATACCGCTTCTCCCGGGGAGAAAAAGCGGCTGACAAAGTCATACTCGCCATCGCCGGGGGCGGTAATCGTCACCTTATGTTCTCCGGGCGTCATTGCCGCGATATTCGGGCGCACGGCGGCAACCTCTTCGCGGCTGGCCAGCTCGATAAGCCATGCCCGGCCACGGTGGGCGCTTACGTACCGCTCAAGGCCTAATCCGGCGAGCAGGGCTGCAGGCGGGGTGCTCTCTTGCGTGGCACTCGCCGGGAAATCCAGGGTCAGCCAGCCCCCTTCCCGGCTCACGGTCAGACGACCGGAGGCGGTCGCAAAATGAATCGCCGCGTGCGGAAAGTCGAGGTGATGAAAAATAACGTGTGCGCTGGCGAGAGTGGCGTGCCCACACAGATTCACTTCATTGCGGGTCGTGAACCAACGCAGAGAAAACGCCTCTCCCTCGCGCACCACGAAGGCGGTTTCAGACTGATTATGCTCCTGCGCCATTTTGAGCAAAATATCATCCGCCAGCCACGCGTCCAGCAGGCACACCGCCGCCGGGTTACCGGCAAAAGGCCGTTCACTGAACGCTGAAACCAGATACATGGGGATCTCTTTCACGGTATCTCCTTAGCGTAGCGTAATGGTGCCGGTCATGTACGTTGTCGCCTGCCCGCCAATCAGCACCCGATCGCCCAGCCACTGACAGCGCAGATCGCCCCCGCGGGCGGAGACCTGCCGCGCCTGCAGCGTCGTTTTGGCCAGTTTTTCCCCCCAGTAGGGAATCAGCATACTGTGCGCCGAGCCGGTCACCGGGTCTTCAACAACGCCCTCGCCCGGGCAGAAAAAGCGGCTGACGAAATCATATTCATCATCGGCGGCGCTGACGCAGATCATTTTGCCCGTCCGCTCAAGCAATGACATATTCGGCCGCACGGCTTCCACCTGCTGGCGGTTTTCGAGGATCACCAGATAATCCCGCCCTTCGCGAATCTCTACGGCCTTATCCAGCCCAAGTCCGGCCAGCAGCTCCGGCGGCGGGGCGATAACCGGGGTGGTTTGCCACGCCGGGAAGTCTAACGTCAGCCAGTCGCCGTTACGCGTCACCCTCAGTTCCCCCACAAAACGGGTACTGAACACCACCGTGGTGGAAGGATGGTCGAGATATTCAAAGATAATGTGCGCCGAGGCCAGCGTGGCGTGACCGCAGAGGTTAATCTCATGCAGCGTGGTGAACCAGCGCAGCTCATAACCCTCATCGGTACGCACAAAAAAGGCGGTCTCGGACTGGTTGTGCTGCTGCGCCATACTCAGCAGCGTGTCGTCGGGTAACCATTCGGTGAGTGGGCACACCGCGGCGGCATTACCGCCAAAATTGCGATCGCTGAAGGCATCTACCAGGTAAAAATCAATTTCCTGCATCATACAACGCTTCCTGTTTTTACTTTTCTTCAACATGACATAAAAGCGGGTCATGTACACGATCTATATAAAAATGAATCCGTTAGCTTATAAATGCCGCCTGATGCCATAGTGAGATCCAGATCACAAAACGATTGTATTTTCACCAGCAATCGTTTTAAGATCGAGACCTCTTCTTCCTCTTTAGTAACCAGCTCAGAACCTATGATTACAAACACGGTTTCACGCAGGGTCGCGTGGCTTCGGGTAGTCACGCTTGCGATCGCCGCTTTCATTTTTAACACCACCGAGTTCGCTCCGGTCGGTCTGCTGTCCGACATTGCCGACAGCTTCGGCATGGAGACCGCTCAGGTGGGCATGATGCTGACCATCTATGCGTGGGTGGTCGCGTTAATGTCGCTGCCGTTTATGCTGCTGACCAGCCAGATGGAGCGCCGCCGCCTGCTGATCGGCCTGTTCATTCTGTTTATTGCCAGCCATGTGCTGTCGTTCTTTGCCTGGAGCTTCAACGTTCTGGTGATCAGCCGCATCGGGATCGCCTTTGCCCACGCGGTCTTCTGGTCGATAACCTCTGCATTAGCAATACGTCTGGCGCCGCCGGGCAAACGTGCGCAGGCGCTGAGTCTGATTGCAACCGGCACCGCGCTGGCGATGGTATTCGGCATTCCTATCGGCCGCATCATCGGGCAGTATTTTGGCTGGCGGACCACCTTCCTGGCGATCGGTCTGGGGGCGCTGGTGACGCTGGTGTGCCTGTTTAAGCTGCTGCCTAAACTGCCCAGCGAGCATTCCGGTTCGTTGAAAAGCCTGCCGGTGCTGTTCCGTCGCCCGGCGCTGCTGAGCATCTATCTGCTGACCGTCATCGTGGTGACCGCACATTACACCGCCTACAGCTATATTGAACCGTTTGTACAAACGGTAGCCGGTATGAGCGGTAATTTTGCCACCGTGCTGCTGCTGATCCTCGGCGGCGCAGGGATCATCGGCAGCGTGCTGTTTGGTAAACTGGGCAACCAGCATGCTTCCGGGCTGATTAGCATCGCCATTGGCCTGCTGCTGGTCAGCCTGCTGCTGCTGCTGCCGGCATCGCAAAACGCTCACCACCTGATGGTGTTAAGCATCTTCTGGGGCATCGCGATCATGATTATTGGTCTGGGGATGCAGGTGAAGGTTCTGGCGCTGGCGCCGGATGCCACCGATGTGGCGATGTCGCTGTTTTCAGGGATCTTTAATATTGGTATCGGCGCGGGCGCGCTGGTCGGCAGCCAGGTCAGCACGCATCTTTCGATGGACGCGATCGGCTACGTCGGGGCGATTCCGGCGCTGGTGGCGCTGGTGTGGTCAATCATGATATTCCGCCGCTGGCCGGTGTCGCTGGACGATCATCAGCCTCACCACTCCTGAACGGGTTGACGAAAAAAAAGCCTGCCGGTTGTTCCATCGGCAGGCTTTTTTATTCGCGGGTCGTCAGTGAAGCGACGGCGACGTTATCAGGCGTGGTAGGTGGTAATAATTTCCAGCACGCCGTTGATAATAAACTGTACGCCCATGCACACCAGCAGGAAGCCCATCAGGCGCGAAATCGCTTCGATTCCCCCTTTCCCCACCAGACGCATGATTGCCCCAGAGCTGCGCAGGCAGCCCCAGAGAATAATCCCGACCAGGGCAAAGATAATCGGCGGCGCCACCAGCACCACCCAGTTCGGAAAATCGACGCCATGCTTCACCGTCGATGCCGTACTGATCAGCATGGCGATGGTCCCCGGCCCGGCGGTGCTCGGCATAGCCAGCGGCACAAACGCGATATTGGCCGTCGGTTCATCCACCAGCTCTTCGGATTTGATCTTCGCTTCCATCGAGTCATGCGATTTCTGCTGCGGGAAGAGCATCCGAAAACCGATGAAGGCCACAATCAACCCGCCGGCAATGCGCAGGCCGGGAATAGAGATGCCGAAGGTGCTCATCACCACCTGACCGGCATACCAGGCAACCATCAGGATAATGAATACGTACACCGAGGCCATCAGCGATTGTTTGTTGCGCTCCTCGTTGTTCATATTGCCAGCCAGCCCGAGGAACAACGCAACGGTCGTCAGCGGGTTCGCCAGCGGTAAAATCACCACCAGCCCCAGACCTATCGCCTGAAAGAGTTCAATCATAATGAATTAAGGCCCCGTTAATTTTTCACTATTAAAAAGTTTTGCCGCGCCAGTATAACTTTGCTCGTCAATATCATTCCAGCGCTTATCACCCGGCCAGTGCAGCGCCCCACCGCCGCTTCAGCCAGGGCCAGAAGTCTGCTTTAGCAAATCGTGTCATCGTCTAATCCCTCAGGTTGACATATTATTGCCTGGGCAATAATATCAGCAGCAATTAACTACTTGCCTGGGCAACCATTGTGAAAAACACCAGCGATCTGTTTAACGAAATGATCCCCCTCGGTCGCTTGATCCAAATGGTTAACCAGAAAAAAGATCGCCTGCTCAACGAATATCTCTCGCCGATGGATATTACTTCCACCCAGTTTCGGGTGCTTTGTTCCATTCGTTGCGAAGTATGTATTACCCCCGTTGAGCTGAAAACCGTGCTGTCGGTCGACCCAGGCGCAATGACGCGCATGCTCGACCGTCTGGTCTGTAAAGGCTGGATTGAACGGTTACCCAACCCCAATGACAAACGCGGCGTACTGGTGCAGCTAACACCAGACGGTGCAGCCCTTTGTGAGCAGTGTCATCAGGTTGTGGGTCAGAAATTGCACCAGGAATTAACAAAAAATCTGTCGGCGGATGAAGTGGTCAATCTTGAGCATTTACTCAAAAAAGTCCTGCCGTAATAAGAAGAGGTAAGATGATGTCCAGACGCAATAATGACGCCATCACTATCCATAGTATTTTGTCGTGGATTGAAGATAACCTGGAATCGCCCCTGTCGCTGGAAAAAGTGTCCGAGCGTTCTGGTTACTCCAAATGGCACCTGCAAAGAATGTTTAAAAAAGAGACCGGTCACTCCTTAGGCCAGTACATCCGCAGTCGCAAGCTGACGGAAATCGCGCAAAAACTCAAGCAGAGCAATGAGCCGATTTTGTACCTGGCAGAACGTTACGGTTTCGAATCGCAACAAACGCTGACGAGAACCTTTAAAAACTACTTCGACGTTCCGCCGCACAAATATCGCATGACCAATATGCCGGGTGAATCCCGCTATCTGATGCCACTAAACAACTGCTGTTAATCGCCTGCAACAAGACGTATTGAGGAAATCATGAAACTATTCGCTACCGCGGCCATGGTCCTGGTCGGCCTGGTCTCCAGCCAGAGCTATGCGGAGCAAACGACTACGCCGGTTCGCCACAATCACCGCGACGCGATGATTATGCCTTCCGAACATAACGACTCTCCATTTGATTTCAATCATATGGCTGCCGGTAGCGACAAATCGGATGAGCTGGGCGTACCGTATTACAATTAACTGCACTACCCGAGCATTTCGCCCCGTTTACGGGGCTTTTTTTTTGCGCCTCTGACAACAACGGATCGCGCCCCCTGACTGTCCCCAGGTGGCCGTTTACTGCGCTCCCTCAACTCAATTTGTCCCCCAATATCATATAATTCCTTATCCCTGTTCATCGTAGTTACGCTCGCAAAACGATAAGACCGCCGATGTACATTTCAACCCGGTTTAAAATTGTTCTTCACCTGTGTGGGTTTCTGGTTTTGCTCTACAGCCTGACCATGATCCCGCCGATGCTGATTGCGCTGTTCGCCAAAGAGCGCAGCGTTTTTGCCTTTTTTTCGACCTTTGTTCTCGCCTTCTCTGGCGGTTTGCTCTGCTGGCGGGCGACGCATCAGTCGAAGGTTAATCTCGAAACCCGCGATGGTTTTCTGATTATCGTGCTGTTCTGGCTGCTGTTTTCCGCCATCAGCGCCTTGCCGCTGTGGTTAAATGACGAACTACGCCTGTCGATAGCCGACGCCCTGTTTGAGGGCGTCTCGGGGATTACCACCACCGGGGCGTCAGTATTTCATGACGTCTCTTCGCTACCCGTGTCGATTCTCTATTACCGCGCCCAGCTCAATTTTGTGGGTGGCTTAGGGGTTATCGTGCTCGCTGTGGCGGTGTTGCCGCTGCTGGGCATCGGGGGAATGAAGCTTTATCAGTCCGAGATGCCCGGTCCGTTTAAAGAGGAGCGTCTGACGCCGAGGCTGGCGGATACTGCCAGAAGTCTGTGGCTCACCTATATGCTGCTGGGAGGCGCCTGTACTCTTGCTTTTTTCCTTGCCGGGATGTCGTTTTTTGATGCCCTTTGTCACGGGCTATCGACGGTGTCGCTGGGAGGGTTCTCCACGCATACGGAAAGCATCGGTTACTACCAGAGCGATGCAATAGAACTGGTGGCCGGGGCCTTTTCTCTGCTCTCGGCCCTTAACTTCACCCTCTATTTTGTGGCTATCGCGCGTCGTAGTCTGAAACCGTTTCGCCGCAGCACCGAGATGCATTTCTTTTTCCTGGTGGTGGCGCTGGTGGTGGCGGTGGTCACTTTCGAAGTGTGGCGTTCGGAGATGTACAGCCTGCCCAAATCGTTGGTCCACGCCTTTTTTCTCACCAGTTCTATGATCACCGATAACGGTCTGGCAACGGCGGATTATGCCTCCTGGCCGCCGGAAATTATCGTGCTGCTGCTGTCAGCGAGCTTTTTCGGCGGCTGTATCGGGTCGACCTGCGGGGGAATTAAGGCGCTGCGTTTTCTGATCCTCTTCAAGCAGAGCCGCCACGAGGTACATCAATTAGCCCATCCCCGGGCAATCATGAGTATCCGCGTCGGAAACGCAATCATCACCGATCGCGTGCTGCGTTCGGTGTGGAGTTTCTTCTTTCTGTATATCCTCACGACCTGCCTATTTGTCTGGCTGCTGAATCTACAGGGCTACGATCTGCTGACATCGTTTGCATCGGTTGCCGCCTGCATTAATAACATGGGCCTCGGTTTTGGGGCGACCGCCGATGGCTTCGCTGGCCTGAATGATGTCTCGAAATACCTGATGTGTATGGCGATGCTGCTGGGGCGACTGGAGATCTATCCGCTACTGATTCTGCTTTCGCGTACATTCTGGCGTAGTTAGCGGAGACGGCTTCCGGCTATTCACCAGACAGTTGATCGCGCTCCGGCGCTGAGAAGAATACATAACGCCTGCAGTGCAGGCGTTAATGGTTAGTTCACCGTGGCCGGATGCGCCAGACGACCCTCGTCCTCACCCCGCTGCTCTTTCTCGTGCCTGCGCTCCGCCAGTAGTCGGCAGATCTCCGCATGCTTCTCCTCGGTAAAGGTAAAGCGCGACATAAACACCAGCCGGATCAGCGAGCCTATGGCCGGGAGCAGGCAGATACCAAAGAACAGCCCCGACAGCACGCCGTCACTCTGGGTGGGCGCCTGCGGCACATAGCCGATCATCGTCAGAAACACGCCGATTAACCCGCCGCCGACCGCAACCGACATCTTGCCGGTAAAGGTTTGTCCGGAGAAGGTGATCGCCGCGCAACGCTTGTGGGTGTGGTACTCCGCATATTCGATGGTGTCGGCAATCATCGACGAGGTGAGGATATTGGTCATCATCACGAACAGCGTACTCAGGCCAAGCAGGATAAACAGCATGGCCGCGTGCTGATATCCGACAAACCACATCACCACGCGTACCGCGACATCCAGCCCGCAGAGGATCATAAACAGCTTCCGCTTCTGCATCCTGCGCGTCAGCATCGGGGCGACAAGGCACACCACCGCCGCCATAATCCCCATCACGCCGATCGCCATCTGCAGGCTGCCGTCCCCCATATTGTTGATAAAGAAGTAGATATAGAGGCCGCCGGCCACGTTGTGAAACACGCAGAAAAAGAACGACAGCAGAACGATAAACAGCGGCTTGTTCTGGCGCAGGTTATGGAAGGTGTCACGTATCGTCACCTTTTCCGGACTCGGCGGCACGCGCTCCTTAATCTGCATAAAGCCGTTGAGCATCAGCGGCAGGCCTACCAGCATCATGACCAGCGCCGCCATAAAGTAGCCTTTGTCGTTGCTGTAGTGCGCGAAAAACGCCGCCAGTTTCGGGAAGAAGATATTGGCGCAGGCGATCCCGGCGTTGACCCCCAGCATGGCCGCCGTCACCGCGCGGGTGCGCTGCCCGGAGTCATTGGTCATCACCGACGACATCGACCAGAACGGAATATCAGAGATGGCGTACAGCGTCCCCCACAAAATGTACGTCACCCCGGCGTAGAGAATTTTAGTGGTCATGTCCGCTTCGATTTTATAGAACGACAGCAGCGTGACGCCGGTAATCAGTACCGGGGCAATCAGCAAAAAGTGACGAAACTTGCCGAACCGGGTGTTAATGGTATCCATTATGCTGGCAAATAGCGGATCGTGAACCGCGTCCCACGCGCGGGCAATCAGGAAGATGGTACTCGCCGCCAGTGCCGAGATCCCCAGCACGTCGGTGTAGAAATAGTTAATAAACGAACCCACTAAACCAAAGCTAAAACACTGACCTAAACCATAACCAAAATAAGACCACAACTCGCGAGACGGTATTTTCATTGTCATTGCCATAGTGCGTACCTGGTTGCCCGGCGGCAGGCCGCCGGGTGGATATTATTAGCCCTGAGCCTGCGGGGCAATCTGACGGAGCTTCTTCATTAAGGCCATCTCACTGCGCGAAAACGGGATACCGTTCTCCTCAAATACATCGTGGAACCAGAGACGGCAGTAGTCCGTGGACTCTTTCATCACTACCGGCCACGGCAGCCACGTCTGCGTTTTGCCGCGCACCAGTCCCCACTGATACGGAGCGATCTTCGCCGCGTACATCAGCGGGAGTTGCTCTTCGATGGTGCTGCCCACGTGGCGGGCCAGCCATTCGGTGCAGAAGATTGGTCGCCCAAGCGCCTGCAGCTGCTGGATAATCGCGGTCATACGCCCGGTGTTGGTGTAGGCGTGGAAACTCACCACGTCTGATAACGCCAGCGCGGTCTGATCCAGCGGATGCTGATAAAACGTCTCGCCCTCCTCCTCCGCCGGCAGACGCCAGGCGCAGACGGTAAGCGGCTGAGTCGGATCCTCTTCACGCGCCCATCGGAACGCCAGTTTCATCAGCTTATGCGCGCAGGTCTCCAGCTTCGCGTCATACTGCACCTCTTGCGTACCGGTTGCGAAAATGCCGCGGTTGCCCGGCTCGTTATACAGATCCCACAGCAGCACGCGGCTGTCGTCGCGGAACTGGCGGACAACGTCGCGGATATAGCGCTCAATATGCGGCCAGCAGTCGGGATCGCAGACCTTGTCGCGTCCCGGGCTCGCGGCCGCCTGGCTGTTGTGCTTACCCGGCACCGGCGGTTTTTGCGGCCCCAGATAGGGCTCATCACCGGAGAAACCGCAGTCGTCCATCAGAGTCAGCATGGTGCTGAATCCGCGACTGTCGGCGAGGGTCAGAAACTTGTCGATACGCGCTATCAGGCCGTCGCGATCGTCTTCCCAGACAATAAACGGCAGGTTGATACGCAGGGTGTTGTAGCCCGCCTCCGCCGCCCAGCCTAGTTCGCGATCGATGGTCTCGGCATCGAAAGTCTCTTGCTGCCAGATATCGGTCCAGTTCACTGCCGTTGACGGCAGGTAGTTGAACCCGCACAGCCACCCCTTCTGCTGATACCACGCCTGCGCCTGCGCTTTACTCCACTGCTCTTTCATTACGCGTCCTCTTGCTGATAATATTTAGCTAATAAATATTAGTTGCAGGATAAATGCGCAAATCACCACGCGAAGAAAAGCGACAGCCTTCACAAAGTTCACGCTTCGGTGAATGAGAAACGTGATCGACAGCGCGTAAGCGAGCAGTTAGGGTATGATGCGGTGACGCGAGAGGGAGAGGACGAATGAAGCGAAAGACTAAAGTCACGATGAATGATATTGCGCGAACGGCGGGCGTGTCTCAGGCGACGGTATCGCTGGTGCTCAACCAGTCGCGCAACATCAAGCTCAGCGACGACACCCGCCAGCGGGTCATCAGCGTGGCGACCGAACTCGGCTACGACCGCCTGCCCGCCATTCATGCGCCGCGCAACCAGGAAGAAATCGCCCTGCTGGTGAGCTCCCTGCAAAGCTTTGATCCGTTTATCGACGCCATCAGCCAGGCACGGGAAGCCGCGTGGCGCAACGAAGCGCTGCTGACCGTTTACGACTATGGCGATGACGTGGAGCTGGCGCTGAACATTATCCGCCAGCTGGAGAAGCGCAACTGCGTGGGGATTATTCTCGCCTCCCCCGTGACCACCCTTGTCGACATGACTGCTTTTCAGGACTGCAGCCGCATTCCGCTGGTGCTGCTCAACCAGCGCGACCCCGGCTCGCCGCTGCTGCCGTCGTTTATTCCGGACGACTACGCCAACGCCTTCCAGGTGACAAAACACCTTATCGCCTGCGGCGCAAAGCGTATCGCCCACATCACCGGGGAGAGCTGGATGGAAGCCTCCCGCCAGCGTCTGGCCGGCTACCAGGCTGCGCTGCAGCAGGCCGATTTAGCGTGTGACGACAGCCTGGTGCGCCAGACCAACTGGCAGTTCAGCGAGTCTTTTACCGCCACCACCTCTCTGCTGGCGCTGGATGAACGCCCGGACGCCATCTTCTGCGCCAGCGACTGGCTGGCGATCGGTTGCTATCAGGCGCTGGCGGTAAACGGCATTGGCATCCCCCAGGATATGCTGCTGGCGGGCTATGATGACCAGAAAATCTCCGAGCAGCTCACCCCGCCGCTGACCAGTATCCAGCTGCCATACAGCGAGCTGGGACGCCTGGCGGTGGAGTACCTGTGCAACCAGGAAGATGCCGCCACGCACGTGATGCTGGCGGGCAGGCTCAAGGTGCGGACATCGAGCCTCGTCTGAGGTGAAGACCCTTCTGGCACAAGGCTCGCCGCCGGCGTGGCGCGTAACTTACGGCTATTGACTATCCGAACGCGCAGAACCGCATCGATCGGCAACGAATGATGTCCTGAAGATCTGTGCGCGAGGCGGCTACGCTTTTCACGCGACCATGATAGACCGCCGAATTAACGTGTCCGGCATCGCCAGCGCCATTAACGCCGGCGAGATGTCTCGCCCAGGCTGGAAGGCGAACGGTCGCTTGCATCGTCCCCCAGGGGTTGGGGAAATGTTTGCGATGATCTGTCTGTTCGACCGAAAGCGTATTTCGTAACCTTATCTGCCCTGCATTGCTAAACACCCGCGGCACCACTCATCAGCAGGTTTTAAACTTATTCATGGCTAATAATCAAGCGGTCCCACAAAAATCCGTTACGTGCGTAACGATAAGACCGATAATTGCACTTCCCTGTCTTTTTTTAAAAGATCAGATGCTCAGAAAATATCGGGTGTTTTTTAATTCCTCATGTAATTATATTCGCTGCAAGGAGATGCAATGCGCTATACCCATTTTTTAATGGTTCCTGAAATCGGCGCGAGCCGCCTCAACCAGACGCCGAAAAAAGACGCACAGACCATGCCTTTTTATGTCGTTTTCGATAACAGAGAAAACCGACAGCATTATGGCTATATCTCTTGTCAACAGGCAAAAGTCAGGGGAATATTTAGTCAGTAAGTTTGATTAAAAACCATTCCTCCTCATGCTGTCTTGATTAAGAAGAGGAATATTAATTTATTAAAAAATCAGTACCCTGCAGCTTTATTGGCGGCTTTTATACGCTTATTCATGGCGTCTTTTTCTTGTTTGTCATGGGCCTGCATTATCCCGCCCGCAGCATCCACCCAATCATTTGCGGTACATCCTGATAATCCCACGCTCAGCATAAACGCAAAAACATACTTCATATTCGCCCCATCCCCTGATTATTGTAGAAATAACATCCATGTAATACACAAAGTATTCGACGCTGACGTCGTTACTTTAACAAGAAAAAGGCATTATGAACAAGACGAGAATTTCCAATCCGCTACGCTATAACGGCCAGAAATGAATTCTGACGTTATTCATTTAATATACAGAAGAGAAAATAGAACTTAACACACTTCATTTTAAAGGGTGAACTTGTCTGTTGTTTAGCGTGGCGTCGCATGGATGCGGGATGTTGCCAGAAGGCCGCGTCGGGGCATTGGACATCCCCCCGTTCCCCCTGCGATGGTTGACAGAAGAAAGCAAGAAGCCCTTTGCTTTCTCTCTCTTCTCAGACGGATTTAATCAGTTGGTCGGCAGCAGCTAAAAAATGAATGGCCCGAATGACAAGAGCACTTAGATTTCAAGTGCAGCACGGATTATGGTTTCCATTTTCTCCGGCGTGACGAACGGTGCAAAACGCCTGAGCGGTTTACCGTCGCGTCCAATCAGAAATTTAGTGAAGTTCCACTTGATCCGCCCGCCCAGTACGCCGGGCAGTTCATCTTTCAGGAAACGAAACACCGGGTGCGCTGCGGTCCCGTTCACCTCTACTTTCTCGAACATCGGGAAGCTCACACCGTAGTTGATGTGACAGGTCCGGGCGATTTCGTCGGCGCCGCCGGGCTCCTGCTTACCGAACTGATTGCAGGGGAAACCAAGCACCACCAGCCCCTGGGCGGCGTACTTTTTGTACAGCGCTTCAAGACCGGCGTATTGCGGCGTGAAGCCACAGTGGCTGGCAGTATTCACCACCAGAACCAGTTTGCCGGCGTAGTCGGCCATAGAGATGCGCTGGCCACGCAGACTGTTGGCCGTCAGTTCATAAAAGGGGGTCATGTCGGAATCCTCAGAGCAGAACCCGTTCGACACCGACATGACTACGCAGCGTGTTGCTGCACGGGAATATCGCGTGGAGAGCGGCAAGTTGTTCCTGCTGATGATAACCCGGTAGGTCCTGAATCGCGACGTCAAGTTTTAGTAAGAGCAATGCCGGCGGTGGTGGCCTGAATCCGAACGCGGATCCCGGCATCGTTCCTTGGCTGCCTGTTCACACAATTAAATCGTGCGAACAGGTCCAGAAGGACACCCAACAGGCGACCGGTGCCCCGTTCCCCATTGATGAACTCTGCATGATGTTAATCGTGTCCGTTTTTGCTACGAAACCCACCATAGAGCTACCATCGGACGACGATGAGCGAAAAGCTGACCTTGAGTCATCCTTTCCCAGGCCGGCGTTTTATGTTTTCCTTAGCCTAAGCAACGGAACAAGGAAAACACCGTGAAAATCTACTGGACCCTAAAAAGTATTACCGAACTAAAAGACTTATCTTTTCGGGAGCGCGGAAGACGGTGGCGGAATGCCTATAAATCGGCCTTCCGGCACTGGCAGACCTGGGGCGGCCTCGTCCTCTGCGGGGCCTTCAGCGGCGCGGGAGCGCACTTTGGCGGCCTGGCCGGCACCGTAATATTTGCTGGGCTGGGTGGCTTTATTTACGGCCAGATCGTGACACACGTTGTCCTGAAACATTATCGGCACCGACTGCAGGACGAAGCCAACTGATCTTTCTGGCCTGAAAAGCGTCCAGGCTCATCAGGCTGTAAGTGACTAGATCTTTTTTTCGCAGCTAACCTTAAGATTCAATCATTTCTAATGATTGAATCTTAAGGTGCTCCCTCCTGCTCACCCTGGCCAAAACCCGCACTACGTTTCCCCGCGATACAGTAAAGGCCCTGCATTTAAGATACCGCCCAAAACAGTAATGATAACTATTTGCATCAGTATGCTATGTTGTATGCGCTTAAAACAAGAGCGGGTTCTCATGGCGGAAGATAAGACTCATCGCGTGGGAAAATCCTGTGGCTGCGCTGAGATGCAGCATCAATACAATTTATGGAGAGAAGATGAGAAGAATTTCAGTCTGGTCAGTGCTGTTGGCTTCAGCTTTTGCGATGTCAACCGCCATAGCGGCATACGCCGATAGCCAATGGACAGCCGCCACCACGACCTTTCCTGGTAGCATCCGTGCCGGGTCACGGGAAGTTCCCGTCAAGCCCGGAGATAAAACGGTTATAGCCATTAAGAGCCTGCAGGCGGGCACGACCGTCACCATTCTCAATGGTGCTGAAGTCCTGACACCGAAACCACTGACCGCCGACGAGAAGGGAAACCTCACTATTCCGTTGACCGTTCCGGCCGATGCCGCAACAGGTCTTCATCCACTCACTGTTATTACGCAAAACCCGGCGAGCGTTTCGCAGGTCATGTTGAAATTGTCCCAGATTGTCCCGCCAAAAAACACGGAGGCTTTCAGGCTGCAAACAACGTCCGTCGGTGAGCGGGCTTACCAGGCGGCAGTGTCGGCTGACGGAAAGCTGTTCGTGACCTCTGCCCGCGGCCCGAAGGATGGTAGCCGCCTACTGAGACTGAATGCCAGAACCCTGGCTGTCGAAGCGGAGGCAACACTGCCTGAAGACAAAAAGGGTGAGCAGATTGGTGTCTTCGGCGTCGGTGTTGATAATGCCCATAATCAGGTCTGGACGACGAACACCCTTGCCGAGACGGTGACCGTCTATGACGCAAAAACGCTTGCCGTCGCCAAAGTCTTTCCGGAGGGTTCGGTCGCACATCCACGCGATGTGGTTATTGATGAAGCCAACAATCGGGCCTATGTCAGCGCGGCGCTGACCGGTTTTGTCGAAGTGTATGACACCAAAACGCTGGAGCACATCGGTCAGCTGGAGTTTGTGGTGGAGCGTGGCAAAAACCTGTTTAACAGTACCGATCTTACCCTCGATAGCGCTGGCGGCAAGCTCTACGGCGTCAGCCGCGATACGCCATGGGTAGGCTGGATTGATCTCAAAACCGGCAAGAGTACGACGGTGAAAGTACCTCAGGCGCAGGGCGCAACCGACATCGCTCGCGATCCGCAGACCGGCCGTCTGTATGTCGCGTCCCAGGAGACGAACAATGTCGTGGTTCTTGATGCGGACGGTAAGGTACTTGCGGATACCTATATTGGTGCCGGGGGAGTATCTGTCGTCTGGGATCCGGTGACATCGCAGGTTTTCGCCGCCGCGCGTGCAGGCGGAACCGTAGCAGTGCTGAACAAGGACGGTAAACTGGTCGCTAATATCCCGGTGGATGATACGCCAAACAACCTGACCGCCGGGCCTGATGGCGCAGTTTATCTGGTGTCTATGTATGGCTCGACCGGAGATAAAGTTCAGACCGGCTCAGTGACGAAAATCACCGCCAAAAAATGACGCCATGAGTCCGCCGGGTTAGTCGCAGGCAGGTCAGCCTGGCATTATTATTAACCCCCAGTCACCTGTGGGCCGGGGGTATGTTTTAGCGTATCCGATCGGTATTCACATCTTTTTACTCGAAGCTGATTGACGTCCATCGCGATCAAGCAACACAAATCTCGTTCTGGTGTTCACTGTCTCACCTGGACGAAGCGGTATGTCTGTCCAGAGGCCCACAAAAAACGGCTTCCGCGGTTGCGGCACCTTACCTTCCGGCTGCAAGCAGATCAGAATAAAACGCTATACGTCAGGAGCTCGAGGGAAAATTTCAAGGTAACTACTATTCGTATAAAAAGGAACAATCAGAAACAGCATACCGGCACCTCCTTGCTGATACTGTACGGCTAAATCTCCATTATGAGTGATGAAGAGTCGGTGCTCCCACCACTGGCATCCGGCGCTCATATCTGGGGTACAGTTTTTGACCTTTCTAATTAATTCACCATCCTTTGTCAGATATAGAGATTTCACGTTTGAGTCTGATGGTTTTTCTTCTGAGCCATCGAGAAGGACAAATGTTCTTTCATCCAGAGTTCTGTTTTGCGAATCAATCGATTTGATATGCATTGTTTTGGAATCATAATCGAGTTTTAACTCTACAGTTGAAGTCTTGTCACCTTTAACGTAAAAAAACTCAGTCAAATCGCCTGCGCCCCAGTATTTCTCCTCACTTGATTTAACGGGTTTAGCCATGAACCGATAAAGGCTATGTGAATGAATATCCTGTCGGTTAGAATACTCCGCTTTATATTGTGCCATCTGCGGCGAATGGACAACACACCCGCTCAGTGCCAGCACAATGAATAAAACAGACGGTCCGCGCATTGACAATTCCCTATGTTAAATAACCCAAGCCAGCATTAATTTATACTATATCTCTAAGCGGCTGACTAACAGGGATTATCGACCGCTGTTCAGCGGTCAGCTATATAGCCTGATCCGGTCACGGAAACCCTCTCAACGAAGAAAAGTGAAAAAGCCAGACCTCACTCCAGCCTGTTTTTGCAAGTGACCTCTCTTTCTACCTGTTTTCGCGTTGCAGCGGGCGTTCCGCTGTTTCTGTCTATGCATGCAGAATGGCTGCCGATACACCTTCATGAGTTTACAGTAGTTAACCGGCAGCTTTGAGCGAGAAGCGGACCGTCATCTATCACGGTGAATACGCGAGACTCAATCATCCACCGTCAGATTAAGGCGCTAACGGATGAAACCCGATCATTGTGTTGTTGGTTGCGTTTTTTCCAGAATCAGCAACAGCAGGCAGATGGCTCCCGCCGCTGCGAGGTTGTAAAGCATTCCAGCCACAAAGGCAGAAGCATACTGTCCGGCTGGTGACAAAGAGGTCGTCTCTGCAAGAGCGCCATTAAACAGAATGCCCACGACAGCAACGCCCAGAGCAGCGCCGACTTGCTGTACTGTTGATACCACTCCGGAAGCCATGCCGGAGTCTGCTTCGTCAACGAAACCCAGCACCAGGTTCAGCAGTGGCGTCATAATGTAACCCTGTCCGGCACCGATCATAACAAGCGCCGGGAGCAAGTACACCGGCTTCAGTTCAGCGCCTGACAGCCAAACCTGAGCAACTAATACCGTGATGAATAGCGCATAGATCAGGGCGCCCCAAAAAAGGGTCCGGGTTCCCCATCTGGAAAGCACTCGTGGCGCCGCCAGTGACGCAAGCACAAACCCTACGCTACAGGGCGCAAACAGGCTTCCCGCCATGAAGGGATCCAACCCCATCCCCGTCTGTACCAGTAAAGCAAAGCAGAGGAAAAATGAACTTGATGTCGAATAAACCAGTAATACCAGCAACGTGCCCAGCGCAAAATGGCGCTTCGCCATCAGGCGCATATCCACGAGCGGCCATTTACCACTCATTCGGCGGCGTACCTGTTGTCGACAAAAGAGCGCGAGTACAATCAGCGCGATACCCGGTGACCATAGACTCCACGCGGGCCAGCCTTGCACCGGCCCTTCTATCAATGGAACCAGCAACAGCGTCAACCCGGAGCTGATCAGTACCACGCCGATCCAGTCCAGCTGTGGTCTTTGCGGGGCGGCGGATTCGGGAATCGATCGTGCGGTGAGAATAGCGAGAACGCCAACCGGCACATTGATAAGAAACAGAGTGCGCCAGCTCAGGCCGAACAGGTCTACATGTACCAGCCAACCGCCCAGCACCTGACCGGCAATCGCGGCCAACCCCAGAGTCATCCCCAACAGGCCAAAAGCTTTGCGCCTGTCATTACCCGCAAAGTTAACCCGGATGGAGGCATACACCTGCGGGAACAACAATGCCGCCGCCAGCCCCTGTAACACCCGGGCGCTGATAAGATAACCGGTATCAGGCGCCAGGCCACAAAATGCCGACGCCAGCGTAAAGCCAGCCATACCGATGATGAAGAGGCGACGGCGGCCAAACCGATCCCCCAGCCGCCCGCCGGTAATCAACAAAACGCCAAACGCGAGTTCATATCCGGCGACAATAAGACCAATCTCGGCGAAATTTGCCCCCAGCCCGGCCTGAATACTAGGAATGGCCACATTAACGACAAACAGATCAAAGATGGTGACGAATCCCGCGAGGAGCAACACGGTCAAACCAGCCCACGGAGGCGTTTCACGTTCGCGCGGCATCGAAAAACAGAGGGGTGAACTCATCATGTATATCCAGGGTAAGGAGAATATGCGACGATTCTCTCTTGCTCTTTAAACCATTACAATTTAACACTTTATACTATTACTTTAAGTAACGAGATAAGCGATGCGCACACTGAATCGAACGCGTTCCGATCTGGCAGCCTTCCTGCGGGCACAGCGGGAACGTCTGTCACCTGCCGACGTCGGGTTGCCCAGCGGAACCCGGCGCCGGACGCCAGGCCTCCGGCGTGAAGAAGTCGCGGCGCTTGCCGGAGTCGGCCTCACCTGGTACACGTGGCTTGAACAGGGCCGGGATATTGGGGTGTCGTCCACCTTTCTGGATAATCTGTCGCGGGTACTGAAACTGGATGCCGCTGAACGTCGACACCTCTTTATGCTCGCACATCAGCGTCCTCCTGCCGACCCCGGAAAAACCTGGTGCGTACTCCCTCCCCTTGTGCGGCGGCTGATGCACGATCTGCCGCATCCTGCTTTTGTGCTCAATCTGCGCTGGGATGTCCTGGGCTTTAATATGTTAGCCGATAAGCTGTTTAATTTTGCCCGTCATGTACCGGAGCGGCGTAACCTGCTCTGGCTACTGTTCACCGATTCCGCGCTACGGGCGCGTGTGGTTGACTGGGATGAACAGGCTCCGCTGATGTTGTCTGACTTTCGCCGTGACTTCACTCGCGCCAGCCAGAGCAGCGATATTCCTGAACTGGTCAATGAGCTGGAACAGGTTTCACCCGAGTTCAAAACCTGGTGGCGACAACATCAGGTTCATGCGCCTTGCAATGGCATCCGCCGTTTGCTGATAGAGGAACAGCCCGTGCCTTTCGAATTCACGTCGCTGACCGTGGATGAAGACAGGCATCTGAGGCTGGTGGTGTATGCGCGCCAAAAAGAGGAACCAGCGCTTGCTGATTAGCATTCAGCGTGGGCCAGTGGCTTTCGCCCGCTGGCTTAAACACGGCTGAATCTACCGCAGCTGCTCACGTAACTACGTTCCGATCCCATCTGGCGATCTTCAGATACCTTCGGGACCAGGGGCTTTCCGCGGGAGGCAACTTGTTTTTCTCACTACTTCGTTCTTTTATTCATCTTGATCCAATACAACTTGAGCGTGCCCGGGAACACCTTCGTCACCCTCTCCGGTGTGATGAGCGGTGGATGGACAAATCAAAGTAACGATACCTCTGTTTTTTCCGGATGCGTAAGCACGCAAGATAGCGTTGGAGAAAATGGGGGCGATAGAAAGCGGGAAGCAAACCCTGGCGCGCCTCGCAGGCTATGTAATCAAAACCTAATCAAAGAGAAAATCATGAGAAAAATAGTTTCGTTTGTCCATGTGTCGCTAGATGGTTTTGTCGCTTCTACCGCAGAGGGCCCGGCGGGTCTGGCCTGGATAAGCATAAGCCCCGACCTGTTTGAATACGTAGAGCAGCGAATTCAGCAAACCGACACCGCCTTATATGGGCGCACCACCTACCAGATGATGGAATCGTACTGGCCAACGGCTGCCGACAAGCCTGACGCCAGCCCACATGACCATGCGCATTCGCGTTGGTATAAATCTGCCCACAAAGTGGTGTTGTCGAAAACCCTTCTGGAGAAAAATCACCCTAATACGCAAATTATCAGTCGCAATTTAAGCGGCGAAATCAGCAAGCTCAAGCAGAGCGCGGGTAGCGAAATCTTAATGTTTGGTAGTCCCTCAGCTACTCACTCGCTAATGGCGGAAAACCTTATTGATGAGTATTGGCTATTCGTCAATCCGATTCTGCTGGGGCAAGGCATTCCCTTGTTCCAAAATATAAAACACAGAACCTCACTCATGCTGGTGAAGAGTCACGTTTTCCCGTCGGGCGTAGTGTGTCTGCAATACGAGGTGAAACGAAATTAATAATGCCAGGTTCCGATAGTTCAGCAACAGGAATAAAACTCCGGGCGGTTGCATTTCTGCAAAAGTGTAGCCAATCGATGTTTTGCGCTATGTGTCTACCCTGATTGACAATAGCGCCTAAGGGGTCGCAACATCCGCTCCTGGCACGCAGCGGACTTTACTTGCATAGATATTAGGGAGGCGCAATGTTGTCATTGCGCTGTGGCCTGATGAAAATCGTGCGCTCTCGATGATGGCCTGCCGATGTAAACAAGTCTTTCATTTTCATCATCTCCAACGATAATCCACTCTAACCCCAGGCCAACACTATGCGGGCAGGATTAGCTGCAAATCCGGATAGCGTTCCAGCCACCGTTTTGCCACGACACGCTGCCAGAAAACATCCCGCTTATCGCTCTCAAAGAATGGCGTTGCCCGAAGACGTCGTTCAAACAGATCGTCGAGCCCATAAGGCGCAATGATCTCAATAAGGGTGGAACGGCCTATTCTGACCGCGACGGCCGTCGCCGTCTCAGGCCAGTAGCGAAGAGCATTCGCTGTCGAGCAATAGGGTTCATTATCATTACGTTGATGCATCCTGGCTTGATTCTTCACCGACCAGTTAAAGACCGGTGATTGCCGGCTGAGCGTCTCTTCCAGAGCGCTATCAACAACTGAACTGCAGTTTTTCGGGTCGAACCAGACAACATCCACATCACCCGAGACTGGCCTTTGCCCGTATCCGTGCAGATGATCCCAGACCGCATCTCTGACCAAGCCGGCACCAATCCAGCCATCGCTGAGTTCCAGCGCCTGAACGGCATATAGCGCCTTCATTCTTATCGGGTCGTTTAACAACAGGTCCTGCAATACGTCCTGATATTTCATCATTTCCCTGAAAACAGTGATTAAGGTTGCTATCTGCCTGATAATAACATCAATGTCCAGGGGGGCGCCGCTGCTGGCGCCCCCCTGCTATTACCTCGCGGCTAATCCTCGTACGCGGCGTGATGGAAATCAATTTCCCACTGCAGCACATCCCCGTACAGCGCCGACAGCGCCTGCTTTTCGTTTTCACTCAGCGCCATGGCGCAGCGATCGAGTTCGTTCTTCAGCCAGAGAGCCTGCTGATAAAAGTCGTCTTCGGCGTGCATTACCACCCAGCGCCTGACGTCAGCATCGCTCTGACGATGCTCGCTCGCCCCCCGGCACCAGGAGTAGTACATCCATTCCGCCCCGAACATCATGGTAATGATCTGTTCATAGTTGCCCGACCGGGCTGTCCGCAGCATGCCGTCGCGAAAGCGCTGCACGGCTGGCAAATCGTGCGGATAATCCGCGGGATTAATCCGCCGGTCAGACAAGACCTGTTCAAACCACGCAATCTGCGTGTCTACCAGCGCGTTCAGTACGCCGATGAGCCAGCGCTGCTGCTGAATATCCGGCGCCTTGCTGACCCCGAGGGCGAAAATCGCGATTGCCGTGGCGACAAAGTTGCCCTCAAACACCAGATAGCGGTTGAATACGGTTGTCGGCAGACGATCCTGTTCAATATCAACCACAAAACGGTGCCTCTGCATCGTCTGCCAGACCTGCTGATGTTCGCGCAGCAGGCGATCGCTAAATGCTTCCATTATGCCTCCTCCAGCGCGGCCTGGGCGACGGACATAAAATGCTTAACCCGGGCCAGCTCTACGTCGTTCCACCAGACGCCATCAACCTTCATGGTGCTGGCCACAATGACTCCCTGAGTCCGTCCGAGGATCTGGCTGACATTGGCTGGTGTCACCCCCGAGCCCACTAATAACGGTAGCTCTGTCGCCGCGCGAATCTCATCAATTTCCGCCATCGTGGCGCTATCGCCGGTGCGCTGACCCGTGGCAATCACCGCGTCGGCCTCGAAAAAGTCCACATCGCGAGTCAGCTCCTGAATCGAACGATCGGCAACGATAGCATGGCTGCCGTGCTTAACGTGGCTATCGGCAAAAACGCGGATATGTTCAGCGCGCAGCATGCTGCGATAGCGCAACGCCCTGGCCGCCGCCCCTTCAATAAACCCTTCGTTGGCGATATAAGCATTGGCCCACTGATTGACGCGAATGAAATCGGCGCCCCCCGCCAGAGCGATAGCCATCGCCGGAATCGCAGCGTTTGCCAGGACATTAATTCCCAGCGGTACGCCAAAACGCTCGCGTACTTTCTCGGTAATGACCGCCATCAGCGCCGAGGTTTCATGACCGATATCTTCAGGTTTAGAAAAAGGGATATCGCCATGATTTTCAACAATCAAGCCATGAACGCCTCCAGAAATATAATTTTCAGCATCCCGAAGCGCACGCTCGACAATATCACCCACTGATTTCCCTCGATATTTAGGTGTGCCGGGAAAAGGATCGCAATGAATAACACCTATAACAACTTTACCACGTGAAAAAATAGCTTGTATTGCATTCGTTTTTTCTGCTGAGATAGCAACCATCTTATCCATCCTGTTAAGGGAACACTATGCGTGTTTACGTTATCGGCAATATTACCGTAGATGAAACCTGGTCTGTTTCGGATATACCAAAAAAAGGCACTTCAATTCATGGCGTTAAAGTTTCGCAGGATATCGGCGGTAAAGGCGCGAATCAGGCGATTATATTATCCCGCAGTGGAATAGAAACGCGCTTAATTGCTGCCACAGGAAATGACAGCAATGGAATCTGGATTCGCCAGCGGATACAAAATGAAGCATTAACGTTGCTACCCGACTGCCATTTTAACCAACATAGCGATACCTCGATTATTTTAAATAGCGCTGATGGCGATAATGCGATCATTACCACTACCGCCGCCGCCGATACATTCCATCTTGATGATATTATTCCACACATG
The DNA here is from genome assembly GCF_003323835.1 of Klebsiella sp. X13. Lineage (NCBI taxonomy): Bacteria > Pseudomonadati > Pseudomonadota > Gammaproteobacteria > Enterobacterales > Enterobacteriaceae > Klebsiella > Klebsiella sp. X13. Next base: position 2,615,370 of record NZ_CP030874.1, on the reverse strand, counting down.
GCCGATGCCGCCGCGGGCGATATTTTGCTACAACAGGGCAATTTCTCCCTGGAGAAAACGCGGGCGCTATTCCAGTATGCCAGAACCCGCGGTATGACAACGGTATTCAACCCCTCACCGGTCAATCCTGACTTTTGTCATCTGTGGCCGCTTATCGACATCGCAGTGGTCAACGAATCAGAGGCTGAATTGCTCCAGCCATACGGCGTAAAAACCTTAGTGATTACCCAGGGGGCAGCAGGCGCCTGGCTGATCCGTGATGGCCAGCGTCAGTTTTGCCCCGCCGCCCCCGCCGAGGCGCTTGATACCACCGGCGCGGGCGATACGTTCCTCGCTGTGATGCTGGCATCCGCGCTACTGCGCGACGTCGAACCAGATCGCCTGGCGCTTACCCATGCCAGCCGTGCTGCCGCCATTACCGTTAGCCGCCGGGGCACGCTCAGCGCGTTTCCCGACGCTCAGGAGCTCACCGCCCTGTTAGCCACGGGCGGCGCGCACTGACCTACTTAAACAGCGAGCGGTAGCTATCAACGTTCGCTTTCGTCACCACCGTTGCCGGAACCAGAATGGTTTTCGGCACGGTTTTTCCCGACGTAATGCTGTTCAGCGCCTTGAGGGCTTCGGCCCCCATCTTTTCCGGATCCTGTTGCAGTACGGCGGTGACGTATCCGCCGTCAATACCCGAAATCGCCTTCGCCGTCAGATCCCAGCCAAAGACTTTAATATCTTTCTGACGCCCCTGGTTCTCCACCGCGGCAATGGCGCCCAGCAGCGCAGGTTCGCCGGTAGCATAGATAGCCGTCAGATCGGGGTTGCCGGTAATCAGGTTTTCCGCCGCGGTCATCGCTTTATCCTGCACGTTCTGCCCGTCGACGACGTTGGCGATGGTAATTTTCGGGTTGCTTTTCAGCATCTCTTCGAAGCCCTTCTGCCGCTGATTCTGAATCGCTGAGTTCAGGGCGCCGACGATCCCCAGCCGCGCCTGGCCGCCCATCTCTTTCTGCACGTAGTCAACGAAGTATTGGCCAATAATTCTGCCGCCTTCGATATTATCCACGCCCACCTGAGCCGCCTGAGGCCCGGCCGGTAATACGGCATCAATAGCAATCACGGGAATGTTAGCAGCGGCGGCTTCTTTTACCGCAGGCATAATTCCATTAACGTCGATAGCGGCAACCAGAATGCCCTTAACACCTTGCTGAATATAGTTTTCAATCGCGTCATTTTGCGCGACGGGATTGTCGTTAGAGTTAAAAATAACTAAATCCTTACCGCTGGCTTTTGCTGCATCCTGCGCGCCTTTATTCATCAAATTAAAAAACAGAGCCTGCTGATTGATCTGTACCAGCGCATAAGTGGGAGCGGCGGCACTGGCGGTAGAAATAAAGCTCACTGATGCCAGCATCGTCGTTGCTATAGCAATAAAACGCAGTTTTCCGGTGTTAAATAACATCATCAGTATCCTCGTCGGGAATAGTTGATAGCCAGCAGAGTTCCGCGTCGCATGCGAACGCAGAAGGATTATTTTTTGGCGGGCAAATATCGTCTATATGGCCAGAACGATCGTCGAACGTTCGGCTGGACCTGCTTAATTTCATTCCGGCAACCGGTCCGTGTCGGTGCGCGACTGGAATGAGTTAAACGGGTTTGGGAATGACTTCCCGGATGATGCGGTAAACTGCCTATACAATTCTCCGCCATTTAAAATTTGTCAAGCATTTATTTAAGGATATTGTTAACAGAGATATTGCTGTATCCACCGCGCTTAACTATGTTACAGATAGCCGACTCTGGCAGAAATGGCGCAGGAAATGAGTATAAAACGCGTATTATTATCCGACGTGGCAAAGCTGGCGGGCCTGTCGAAGGCTACCCTGTCGCGCTATATGAACAACAGTATTGTGCTGCCGCAGGAAACCATCGACCGCATCGAAACGGCAATACGCGAACTGGACTATCGCGGTAATAGTCTCGCACGCCGTCTGAGTAAAGGCGGAAGCGAAACCCTTGGCCTGGTGCTGCCCGACATCACCAACCCCTTCTTTGCCGAACTGGCCGATGCCGCCGAAGAGGCCACCTCTGCCAACGGCTACAGCCTGGTACTGTGCATCACTCGTAATAACCCGGAAAAAGAGTGTCAGTTTATACGCTGGCTGGATACCTGCCAGGTCGATGGTCTGCTGTTCACCACCAACCGCCCCGATAACGGCCTGCTGCGCAAAGAGGTTCAGCGCCACGAACGCATTGTGCTGCTGGATGAGGACATTCCCGGCAGTAAGGTTCCTAAAGTCTTTGCCGATAACGTCCAGGGCGGGCGGATTGCGACCGAAAAACTGATCGCCGCCGGGCATCGCCATATCGCTTTCGTCGGCGGTCCGGACAAGCTGATGAGCGTCCGCGAACGCTATCAGGGCTTTTGCACCGCCATGAAGCAGGCCGGTCTGAGCTGGCCCCCCGAATGGGTTATGTACGGCGACTACCAGCGCGAGTTCGGCCAACAGGCGCTGCAGTATTTGTTTAGTCAGCCGGTTCGCCCTACTGCCGTCTTCGCCGCCAGCGACTATCTGGTGCTTGGCCTGCTCGATGGGCTGCGCGCCGGCGGACTGCAGGCGCCGGAGGCGCTGTCGTTAGTCGGCTTCGATGACGCCAGCTATGCCGATTTCACCCAGCCGCGTATTTCAACTATCCGCCAGCCCGCCCGGGAGCTGGGCCGCACTGCGGTGAACATCATGATGCGCTTGCTCAACGACGACAAAGATATCCCGGCAGAAACCCGCCTGCCGGTGGAATGGATTGGCCGCGACTCGATCAAGATTTGTTAAGCGCGTCCCAAAATGGCGCAAAAGCGCCCAGTTTTGGCGCAAAAAACGTTCAACCTGCCATCTCTTCACTATAATCAGTAAACCGGTTTACCGGAATGTAATCAAGAAACACTATCTATTACATAAGGTTAAGTCACAGGGCTGCGGTGTTGTTCCTGCCCTGGCACGGATGCTGCAATGTTCTTACTGGCGAACAAATATCTTACATAGCGTTTGACCAGACTGTGTTGGCGAGTGCTCCACTCCGCAGGTAAACCGGTTTACTAGAATGTAAACCGTGTCGGATGGGGTATCTCCCGCAGGCTGGCGAACATTTTCCCGGCAATAGCGATGGGAGTTATCAGATGCAGCAGCCACAAACTACCCCGCCAAGGGTGGAGATGATCAATATCACCAAGACCTACGGGTCGATACGTTCGTTGCGCGGAGTCAACCTGGAGCTGGCTCCGGGCGAGGTGCTGGGATTAGTGGGCGATAACGGCGCGGGGAAATCAACCCTGACCAAAGTACTATCTGGCGCGGTGATCCCCTCCAGCGGCACTATTCGTATCGACGGTGAACAGCACCAGTTTGCTAATCCGGCCGATTCGCGTCGCTGCCATATCGAGATGGTGTATCAGGATCTGTCGCTATGCGACACGGTCGACGTCGCGGGCAATCTGTTTATGGGTCGCGAGCCGATGAAATCGCTCCTCGGCATCCCCTTTCTCGACGAAGCCAGAATGCACGCCGATGCCCGGGAGATGCTAAAAGGGCTGGGAATTTCCATTCCTGATACTCGCCTGTTGGTGCGAAATCTTTCCGGCGGCCAGCGCCAGGCCATTGCCATCGCCCGCGCGGCGGCTTTTGATCCGAAGGTGCTGATCATGGACGAGCCAACCGCCGCGCTGGCCGTCGCGGAAGTTGAAGCGGTTCTGGAGCTAATTCGTCGCGTTTCCGCTCGCGGCGTGAGCGTTATTCTGATTACCCACCGCCTGCAGGACCTGTTCCTGGTCTGTGACCGGATCATGGTGATGTATGAAGGTACCAACGTCGCCGACCGGCGGGTGGCCGACACCAGCCTGAGCGATATCGTTAACCTGATTGTGGGCGAGAAATTCACCGCCCGCTCTGCGGCTGCACATTGAGGTAACAGGATGAGTATCATGAACTTAAGCAGCTCCCGCATGATCCAGCATTCGCTGCCGCGCCGCCTGCTGCATAACCACTCGGGCGTGGTGAGCATCGCGCTATTTTTTGTCTTCTGCTGCGTGGTGTTTTCGCTGATTACCGGCAATTTCCTCACCGGCACCAACTGGCTGAATATCATCCGTCAGAGCGCCCCGCTGCTGATCGTCGCAACCGCAATGACCCTGGTGATTACCACCGGCGGCATCGACCTGTCGGTGGGATCCACCCTCGCGCTGGTCGGCGCGCTTTCCGCTATCGCCCTGAACAACTGGGGACTGCCGTGGCCGGTGGTTTTGCTCGGCGGTCTGCTGCTCGGCGGATTAGTCGGCGCCATCAACGGCTTTTTTATTGCCTATGAAGGCATTCCGGCGTTTATCGTCACCCTCGCCACCCTGGCCGTTGTGCGCGGTATCGCGCTGCTGGTGACCCAGGGCTATTCGATTCCGCTTCCCGCTGACAGCCTGTTTACCTTTATAGGGCGCGCGTGGGTCGTGGGTATCCCCATGCCAGCGCTGATTGGCATTATGGTTCTGATTATCGGGCATATCGTTCTCAACCATATGCGTTTTGGCCGCTATGTGACGGCTATCGGCGCGAATGCCGAAGGCGCACGACGCAGCGGGATTAACACCAAAGCGGTGACCATGAAGGTCTATATCATCAGCGGAATGGCCGCCGCGCTGGCCGGAATGATTATTACCGCACGTCTCGGCAGCGGCTCCTCCAACCAGGGCGAAGGTTTTGAACTGCAGGTCATCGCCGCCGTTGTGCTCGGCAGTACCAGTCTGTTTGGCGGCTTCGGGACGATTATCGGCACGCTGCTCGGCGCGCTGTCGATTGCGGTGATTCAGAACGGGCTGATCCTGTCGCATATTTCACCGTTCTACACCCAGATAGCCACCGGCACTATCATCCTGCTGGCTATCTGGCTGAACACCCGCATTCTCAACCCCACGCGCTCGGCGGCAAAAGGATAGATAGCTGATGAAAGGATCAATTTTTCGCCATCCCTCCCCGCTGCCGGTCGGCGTCAGCAGCGGTTACGTCATGACGGTGCTGGGCCCGCTGCCGATTAGCGAGATGGGCGTCACGCTGATGCATGAGCATATTCTGCTGGACGCGTCCGGCAAATGGGTGCCGCCCTGCTGCTGTAGCGATCGCCATCTAGCCGAAATGCCGGTGAAGATGGAAAACCTCGGCGAACTGTCGCTGAACCCGCTGATGAGCCGCGATAACTGCCAGCTATTTGATGTCGACGTCGCGATTGAAGAACTGACCAAATATCGCGCGCTTGGCGGGGAAACGGTGGTCGACCCGACCAATATCGGCATTGGCCGCGACCCCAAAGCGCTGGCGCGCATCGCGCGTCTGACCGGTCTGAACATTGTTATGGGTACCGGCCTCTATCTGGAGCCGTCACACCCCGAGTGGGTAAAAACCAGCAGCGTCGAACAGCTGGCCGAACGGCTGATTTACGATCTTGGCGGCGCGGAGGAGAAACCGGAAGTGCTCGCCGGGCTTATCGGCGAAATCGGAATCTCAAGCCGCTTTACGCCGGATGAAGAGAAGTCTCTGCGCGCGGCCGGCCGGGCCAGCGCCGCGACCGGCGTGCCGATCGAGGTCCATCTGCCGGGCTGGGAGAGACTGGGTCACCGGGTGCTGGATATTCTCGAACAGGAAGGCGCCGATCTCCGTCATGCGGTGCTGTGTCATATGAATCCCAGCTTTGCCGATAAGCGCTACCAGCGCGAACTGGCGCAGCGCGGAGCGTTTCTCGAATACGACATGATCGGCATGAGCTACTACTATGCCGACGAGTCGGCGCAGTCGCCCTCCGACGAGGAGAACGCCCGTGCGATTCGCGAGCTGATTGACGATGGCTATCTCCAGCAGATTTTGCTGTCGCAGGATGTGTTCCTGAAAACCATGCTCACCCGCTACGGCGGCCACGGTTACGGCTACATACTCAAGCATTTTGTTCCTCGTCTGCGGCGCCACGGCGTCAGCGGCGAACAGCTTGAAACCTTGATGATTGGCAATCCCCAACGGGTCTTTGGCGGATAAAAGGAAAATCATAATGCAGAAAAAAATCTTACTGGTCGGGGAATCCTGGACCAGCACTTCAACGCACATTAAAGGCTTCGATCAGTTTGCCACCGCTACCTGGCACACCGGCGCAACGGATTTTCTCGCCGCGCTTGCGGACAGTCATTACGCGATTACCTACATGCCTGCCCACGCGGCGGCGACCGACTTCCCGCTGACTCAGGAAGCGCTGCGGCAGTGGGATGCAATTATCCTGTCGGATATTGGCGCCAATACGCTGCTGCTGCATCCGGATACCTGGCTGAAAAGCCGGCGTACCGCCAACCGGCTGACGCTGATCCATGACTACGTTGCCGCCGGCGGTGCGCTGATGATGATTGGGGGCTATTACAGCTTCCAGGGAATTAACGGCGGCGCACGCTATCGCCATACCGCGGTGGAGAAAGTTCTGCCGGTGCGCTGTCTGGCATGGGACGATCGTATTGAAACCCCGGAAGGTTGCTATGCCGAAGTGACAGAATCTCACGCCCTGTTTAACGATATTCCTGGCGAATGGCCGTGGCTGCTGGGCTATAACGAAGTGGAAATGCATCCGCAGGGCAAACTGCTGGCTACCGTCGCCGGAACCGGTCATCCGCTGCTGGCTATTCGCGAATATCAACAGGGTCGCTCGCTGGTGTGGACCAGCGATATGTCCGCACACTGGCTGCCGGAAGAGTTTGCCAAATGGCCCGGCTATCGCCAGCTGTGGATTAACTGCCTCGACTGGCTAACGGAACGCGACTGATGACCACCACCCTTCAACTGGCCCGGCAGCTGCTGGGCTTTAACACCATCAACCCGCCGGGTAGCGAAGCTGACTGCATGCGCTTCTTTGCCGACTGGCTTCAAGAGAGCGGCTTTGAGGTTTCGCTGTCGTCGTTCGGCGAGGGACGCAGCAATCTGATCGCCAGTCTGCCCGGGATGACAGCCGGTAAACCGCTGGCTTTTACCGGACATCTGGATACCGTGCCGCTTGGGAACGCGCAGTGGCGATACGATCCTTTCGGTTCACAGACGGAGGACGGTCGTCTTTATGGACGCGGCGCCAGCGATATGAAAGCAGCGGTGGCGGCATTTGCCGTCGCCTGCGTTCATCAGCGGGAAACTATTCTCGCCGGCAGCGGTGCGGTATTGCTGATTACCGGAGGGGAAGAAACCGGCTGTGACGGCGCCCGGGCGCTGATCGCCTCCGCTCCGTTGCCGGAGATCGGGGCGCTGATCGTCGGCGAACCCACCGCCAATTACCCGGTTATCGGGCATAAAGGCGCCCTCTGGCTACGTTGTGAAACGCGAGGGAAAACCGCGCACGGCGCGATGCCGGAACTGGGGATTAACGCTATCTATCTGGCGGCGGATGCGGTAGGTAAGATTCAACATTTCTCGCCAGGCGCGCCGCATCCGCTGATGAAACAGCCCACTCTTAACGTCGGACGTATCGAAGGCGGGCTCAATATCAACTCCGTGCCGGACCGCACGCGTTTTGATGTCGATATCCGTAGCGCGCCCAATTTACAGCACGCCACTATCCGGCAGCGATTGACCACGCTGCTTGGTGAGAGCGTCACGGTGTCGACATTGGTTGACCTGCCCGCGGTACTGAGCGAAGCGGACCACGTTTGGATAAAGCAGGTTTATCAACGCTGCCAGCCGCTGCACGATCGGCCGCTTGAGCCGCGCGTGGTTCCCTACTTTACCGATGCCTCCCTGCTGCTGCCTGCGCTGGGCAACCCGCCCTGTATTATTCTCGGCCCCGGCGAGCCGTCTCTGGCTCATCAAACCGATGAGTACTGCCTGCTCAGCCGACTGGAGGAAGCGGAACAGCTGTACGGAGAAATTATCCGCGACTGGATGCGGTAATCTGCCTGCCGGAGTCGCATAAAAGTGACAGCGTCACACGGAAAGAATGCCTGCGTTCGAACCTCCGCAGGCACACTCGTTGATAAACATTTGAATACCCTCGCTGAATAGCAGAGGATGACCGCATATCACGCCGAATTTATCATACCAGGCAAGGAGGCATTACCATGACCGTGAGACGCAGTCCGCTACTCTTTTGTTTCCTCTCTTTACTGCTGACGGCCTGCTCAGGCACCGCTTCCCCACCTGAGAGCGCTGAAAAGGCTAAATTATCGGCAGAAGTGGATAAGCTGTTTGCAGATTATGAGATGGGGTCAGACAATTCGCCACGGGCGACTAATTTGCGCTATCTGCATCAGGTCAGAACGGCTATCTTCGCTAAAATAGACCAGCCGCAGGCGTATCAGGGGCAAAAATGCTCCGTGCGCTTAACGTTCCAGCGTGACGGGAAGGTGCAGAATCCAACGGAAGCGCATGGCGATCCGGCTTTATGCGCGGAAATTATAGCCGCGCTACAAGAGGCGCAGATTCCGCCAGCCCCGGATGAACAAACCTATCAGACATTCAACAATGCCATTATGGATTTCAGACCGTGAGCGGGATTTCCGCAATATTGTCTCAGGGGCCCTTGGCCCCTGCATCATTCTCAGAACTCCGCGCGGCCGCCGAAATTATAGCGCCGCCCTTCCAGCATCGCGGTCTGCCTGTAGGTGGTGGTGTAAACCGGATTCACATCAAACAGATTGTAGATCCCGCTCATCAACGTGACGTGTTTATTCAGATGGTAACGCGCGCCTAAATCAACCAGCGCATACGCATCCGTTGAGCTGGACTTGCCGATATCCGGCGAGTTGCTGCGCCAGCTCGCCTTGGTCCACAGCTCCAGATCGGACGTTGTATTCCATGACAGCGAAACGTTGGCCATACTGCTCGGAAAATCATTTAGCGCATAGCCCTTATACTCACCGCTTTTCTGTTCACTGTGGGTATAGGTATAGTTGGCGTTGGCCTTCAGCGCCGCGGTCACCTGCCAGTCGCCGTTCAGCTCCAGGCCGTAGATCTCCGCATCCCCGACGTTAATATATTGCGACACGCTATCAGCGGTATAGCCATTGTATTGACACTGTTGGCTGGCCGATGAGGTACAGATGGTGTGGTCGCTGATTTTATCTTTAAATTTGGTATGGAAAAGCGTCGCATCCAGCGCCAGCGCGTTTTGCTGCCAGTACACGCCCAGTTCGGTGTTGATGCTCTGTTCCGGCTTCAGATCGTCGTTGCCGATACCAATCTCAGAATAGGGATAAGCACCATAGACGCTGGTAAAACCGGCGTTGTTCTGCCGTAAATCCGGTTTTTTGTAACCGGCGGAGACGCCCCCTTTCAGCGCCCAGGTCTCGTCGATAGTCCAGTTACCATACAGCTTAGGCGTGACGTGATAGCCAAAGTAGCTATCATGATCCAGGCGCGCAGAGGTGGTCAGCGTAAAGTCCGGCACCATCATCCATGCATCTTCCGCAAAAACCGCCCAGCCATGACGCGTGATTTTACTCACCGGAGTGACGCCAGGCGCCTGCTTATCCGCGATACCGAAGGTGTCATTCAGCTCATTGCGCGTGAAATTTACGCCTAACGTCAGCTTGTGATCGGCCAGAGTAAAGGTGTTCGCGCTATTGGCCTCAAAATTATTCTGCTTAATAAATTGCGAATCCATCCCGGGCACGCGGTACTCCGTACGGGCCTTCTCGTAGCTGATAAAGTTCTTCACCTCCACCAGATCATCGCCGTACCAGGCATGCTGTGACAGTGAGGCCGCGTCGCGGTCAAAGCCCCAGTACCACGCTTTATCGTTATGGGTTTTCTCCTGATTGCCTTTAGAGGCGTTCAGATCCCAGAGCTGAGTATCGGTTGGCGACAGAGAAATGGTGGCGTCCAGATTCCCGGCCTGATGCTTCACGAAGCGCTCTTTGGTTGGGCTATCATCATCGCGACGATCGAGGTAGTCTGCGCCCACGCTGATCCCGAGTTTGCCCGGGATGACAGGCCCCATCAAGAAAGCGTTGGTCTGATTAGTGTTGCCGTATTCACTTTTTTCCTGCAGGAAGTAATTATCCTCCAGTACCCCGGTCCATTTTTCGAGGTTCCAGGACTTTTTGGTGATGACGTTGACCACGCCACCAATCGAGTCAGAGCCATACAGCGAGGACATGGGGCCGCGAATGACCTCTACCCGTTCAATGGCAGCCAGCGGCGGCATAAAAGCCACTTCGCTACCAATGTGATGCCCGTAGGGACGGGATTCGCGGGTAGACTGCTTGATACCGTTGACCATAAACGAGGTATAGGTCGAATCCATACCGCGCATCTGTACATCGCCGGTGGCCAGACTGCCGTGACCGTTGCCCACCAGCACGCCCGGCATCTCGCGCAGCGCTTCCGCGACATTCTGATTGGAACGGGTATTCAGCGCCTTCTCATCAAGCACCGAGATCGTCGCCGGCGCCTCGCGCCTCTCCTGGCTGAAACCTGTGGCGGTGACTACCATCTGCTCTTCGTTTACGGCGGCGCTATCTGCAGCGTAGGCAGCCGCGGGCAGATTGACGAAGGCGAGCGCAATCGCCACCTCCATGTGTGTCTTAATCGTCACAAAAAAGTCCTTAGAATTTAGTTAGATCAATCTTGAGAACGTAATCAGCCTGGTCGCTTTTTTCGTCCTGTTTGACGCTGGCATAAAGCGTTCCGGCATCCGCAGAAAGCGCCAGACTGTTGGGCACGGCCGCCGTTTTGATGGCGTGTTTGAGATGATGGGTTTTTGCGTCGATGACGCTAATCGAACGATCGTTGCGATGGGTAACGTAGATTTCATCGCGCGCGGCGTTATAGAGCACGGCGACCGAATTGGGCGAGGCAATACGATCCACCAGCTTGCCGGAGTCCAGCCGCACCACCAGCACATCGCGGGTGTTGGTATCAGCGATATACCCGACTCCTGCGGCGCTGTTCAGGGCGATATTGAGGAAATAATGGTCCGGTTCAGCCGGGTCGACCTTCACGCGGGCAAGGAGCTTCGACGTTTTGCCATCGAGGGTCACCAACTCCCCGTTGCCGGTAACTACATAAACTTTGTTACCCGCGTCATCAACGGCAAACCCCACCGGTTCGAGATGATTCAGCGTTTCGCTAAGCTGCTGCTTTCGCGTATCGACAACCCACAGCAGCCCTTTGTCTTTGCGCCCGATCCCGGACACATACAGACGTTGATTTTGCTTATCCAGCACCACTTCGCGCACGTGAGCCTGTTTCTCAGGATCCGCATCATCGCTTAGCTGAATAGTTTTAATCACCTTATTGGTCAACGTATCCACGAGCGTTAGCGAACCATCCAGCGCATTGCCCAAATACAGGATATGGTTTTCTTCATCCAGAGAAAGTGCAAAGGTACGCCGTTCGGTGGCTATCTTCTGATTAATCTGCAGAGAATCGGCCGCCAGCCGAAATACAACGCCCGTCGTTTTATCTTTCTCAAACGAGGGCGCGGAGGCGGCATAGAGCGTCTTCTGACTGTTGTCATAAGCCAGCTCATAAACGCCGTGGCCAAGAGGCTGTGAGCGGAAGGCCTGCTCGGTAAAATCCTTAGCCGAGACAGAGAAAACAGGCAGAGAAGATGAAATGGCCAGCGCGCAAAGCGTTACTTTCGTCAGGGATACGGTAGACATGTAATTTTTCTTTACAGTAGTTTACGGAATGCAAGCATTAATGAAAACAAATATCATTTGCAATTGCATTTATCTTCATATTCCCTACCATTTTTTGTGCTAGCATTGAAGCCGCCGCGCTATAAGCTGGTGAAATGACCGGACGAAAATGCTTTATCTTCAGGCGCTCATCATCAGGGCTGAGATATACAGCCCTCCCCCATACGCCAGATGCGTGAGCAGACTGAGCAGACGAGCCAGCCAGGGACGCGGGGTTCGTGAAGCAGCGAAACCAAAACCCAATGCCGGCTGCAGAATGATGAACGGAGCAAATAGCGTCGATAAACCGGCCAGAAGACCGACTTTAAGAGAGGGCTCGCTGAACCAGGCGGTTGCGTTCAGCATAAGCGGTACAAAAGCAAAAACGACCCCGATCAGGTAGTGGAACATCCAACCGGTGAACATCTCCCCTTGTATTCGCGGCGTTGTCGCAATCGTATAATGCCAGTACTTTCCTCTGGGCAACCATAAAATCCAGCGCCCAACCAGCGCATAGTTTAGCGGCGGTGCTTTGAGCAGGTATTTCTGCAAAAGTGACCAGATATCCATGATCAGCGTGGCGCCGATGCCTGTTATGACCGTTTTACCGAGAATAATCATATCCAATGTCTGCTCCTTATTGATGGAATGCTAAGCTGACAGCCAGTGTGCAACTTAAAGTGAGGTTTAAGTCAACAATGAAAGAACGGGATATCAGAGAGATCGCTGACCTTGCCGGGGTTAAACCCTCCGCATTGCGATATTACGAAACGAAAGGATTAATTCGGCCTGTCGGGCGAAATGGTCTTCGCAGGCAGTACCATGAGAATGTGCTTTATAAACTGCAACTCATTGCGCTGGGACAGGCCGCAGGGTTTTCTCTGGATGAAATCGCCGTGATGATCGGTACGGAAGCTCATCCAGATATTAATCGCGAACTGCTCCACAAACGCTCACGGGAAATTGACGTGACCATTCGCAGACTGCAATTATTAAGCCGCGGACTAAAACATGTTGCGCGCTGTACTCAGCCCGAGCATACCCATTGTGAGGAGTTCAAGAGAATCGTTTCACGAGGACTTCGACTGGTCAGGTAACATTTCCCAGCGAGCATATGCTGATTATGCCACCGCCTCTCAGAATGCGTGTCGGGTTAGCCCGTCTGCTACGTGTACAGGGCCGCCGGTCGCCCTGCCAACTTAAAAAAACAATAAATTCATATCATTACAACGATAAACAAACCTCAGCGCCCCGGTAATGAGCCGGGCTTTATGGCCACTGTGCGGTGAAAACATCAAATACACCTTTAGAGAAAAGCCACTTACTCTAATGCCTATTTATAGGTAGCCTGTCGGGATATCAGCAACGCTATTGGATAATACTCCCATGCTGATTAAACATTTAACATTCGCGGAGAAATAATGATTTTAATTGTTACGATGTTTATATTTTCCCTCACCATGTCATTTTCACCAGGCCCGGTAAATATGATCATTATATCGTCAGCGGCGGCGCATGGATTTAGAAAAACCTTCCCGTTTGTCTCTGGTGCGACAACAGGATTTACTGCCTTGCTTATATTCGTTTGTTTCGGATTCTACGCTGCGATTGAACAGCACCCGTTATTTTTCAAATATCTCAACGTTGCTGGCGCAGTATTTATCATGTACCTGGGTTATAAAATAGCGTCGTCTCACCCTGATTTGTCATTACAAAAAGCAGAAACCCCAGGTTTCATTCAGGGTTTTTTAATGCAATGGTTCAACCCGAAAGCCTGGACTGCCTGCGCATCAGGAGCGGCGTTGTTTTCCGACCCGGCAACCAGGACAACGGTATCCGTCTTTATCATGATTTATTTTTTAGTCTGTTATCTCTCACTGGCTTCATGGGCAGTCCTTGGTGACAAAGTGTCAATGCTGCTCAGGAGCAGACAACGTATCCGTACGTTTAACTTATTGATGGGCAGTTCGCTGATCGTTACGGCTGGCTACATGCTCTGTCTGCCATTCCTGAATCATTCATAATTTATGCGACTCAAACGAATTATAAATATTATTAATCAATTTGTAGGCAATACTGCTGGTCGATATATTCGCCGGCCATATGGCGTATACCTTTAGAGGTTCTAATGACCAGTCCGGGAGTACTTCCTGCATTTCTGCGCGCTTAACATCATTCTCACTCAGATAGCGAGGGGGAGCGGCCAGTCCAATGTGTTGCTTTGCAAGAGCATAGGCCGCTTCAACATTATCAACGACAACCGTTGGCGTATACTTTACTAACGCCACCTCGCCATTTTTATGCCTGAACGCCCGCTGGTTCTGCCTCATGGTCAGTCCAATCCAGGGCAGTGGTTCAAGATCATCAGGGTGGTTGATGGGCTTATATTGGCTTAACAACGCCTTTGATGCGACGAGCTGCCGGGGCAGCACAAAAAGATGCCGGGCTTTGAGTGAGCTGTCCGGGAGCTCCCCAATCCGAAAAGCAACATCAATACTCTCTCCGATAATATCTTTCCGCGTGTCGCTATAAGAAATATTGAGGAAAACATCCGGATATTCCTTTATAAAAACCGCAAGATGACGAGTAAATGCGCTATTGATAAAAACGGCAGGAACAGAAATATGCAGCTTGTTAGCCGTTGATATAGACCGCTGCTTAAATTCAATAACCCCCTTCTCATACAGCTCCAGCATAGATTTGGCCGTCTCCAGCAAACTGATGCCATCGTGAGTCAGAGAGAGTTTCCGGGTATTTCTATATAGCAGAGCACTACCCAGATTTTTTTCCAGTTTTGCCAGATGCGTGCTCGCCGTTGCGGTCGTCAGCCCTAAAGCTTCTGCGCCACCTGAGATGGATCCCGCCTCTACAATTTTTGCAAAAACGATCAGGTAGCGGATGTCATCAATCATTTATATTCCTTTGGTCACTCATTCGCTTTGCCCCTGAGCCTAACCACATCATGGTCAAAGACCAGCGACAAGCAACCCTGGCGCCGTCATGCAAAAAACATCCCTGTCCAGATATATGGCCTTTACTTATCTTGGGACCACGCCCGTCCGCCAGGTCCGCAGGCCGAAAACGTTGATATACAGCCCGGCCATAATCAAAACGGCCCCCAGCAGCTGCAAGCCGTTCAGCGTTTCGCCGAGCAACAGCGCGGCGCTGGCCATCCCCACTACCGGCACCAGCAACGACAGCGGCGCCACGCGCCAGGTTTCATAGCGCCCAAGCAGCGAGCCCCAGATGCCGTAGCCCACAATCGTGGCAATAAACGCCAGATAAAGCAGCGAGAGCACGGTCAGCATATCAATATGAATCAGGCTCGCCACCATCGTCTGCGGGCCATCGATCGCCCATGACGCCAGCATAAACGGCAGCACCGGAATCAGCGCGCTCCACACCACCAGGGACATAATCTGCGGTTTCTCGGCGCGGGACATGATCTTCTTATTAAAGATATTACCGCACGCCCAGCTCAACGCCGCCGCCAGAGTCAGCATAAATCCGACGACCGGAACATGCTGGCCGCCGAGGCTGGCTTCCACCAGCACCAGGATGCCAAAAATAGCCAGCGCAATCCCGGCCAGCTGTTTTCCCTGCAGGCGTTCACCGAAGGCAAAAGCGCCAAGAATAATGGTGAAGAACGCCTGCGCCTGCAGCACCAAAGAGGCCAGGCCAGCGGGCATCCCAAGATTAATTGCGCAGAATAAAAAGGCGAACTGACCAAAGCTGATGGTCAGGCCATAGCCGAGCAGCAGGCGCAGCGGGATTTTGGGACGGGCAACAAACAACAGCGCCGGAAAGGCCACCAGTAAGAAACGCAGTCCCGCCAGCATCAGCGGCGGCATATTGTGGAGTCCGACCTTAATCACCACAAAATTCAGCCCCCACACCACTACCACCAGCAGCGCCAGCAGCCCGTCTTTACGTGTCATACCCTGCCTCTGTTGTTATATGAATTTTTGTGAACAAAATCAAAGTACCCAAAAAAGCGCCCGCCGGATAGATCATTATTTTTAGCAGGGTACCAAAGCACATGATGACACCGGGTTGCGCTATACAAGGTCCTGAGAGCATGGTATTTCTGAGCGGTACCACATAAAAAAAACATTTCATCAGGCAAACAACATGATACCGACCATCAGGCGCTCCACCATCGCGCTGCTGGCGTCCTCGCTGCTGCTGACTATCGGCCGTGGTGCAACGCTGCCCTTTATGACCATTTTCCTCACCCGCCAGTACCAGCTTGAGGTGGATAAAATTGGCTATGCGCTCTCCATCGCCCTCACCGTCGGCGTCGTCTTTAGCATGGGGTTTGGCATTCTGGCCGATAAGTTTGATAAAAAGCGCTATATGCTTATCGCCGTGCTGGCCTTTATCTGCGGCTTTATCGCGATTCCGCTGGTCAATAGCGTAAGCCTGGTGGTGTTTTTCTTTGCTCTGATCAACTGCGCCTACTCCGTCTTCTCCACCGTGCTGAAGGCGTGGTTTGCCGATGTTCTGTCGCCGGAAAAGAAAGCGCGGATCTTCTCCCTCAACTATACCTTTCTCAACATCGGCTGGACCGTCGGCCCACCCATCGGCACGCTGCTGGTGATGCACAGTATCAACCTGCCATTTTGGCTGGCGGCGGCCTGCGCCGCATTGCCGCTGGTTGGTATTCAGCTCTTCGTTCAGCGCTCCTCGGCGACCATTGCCCAGGATAATGCCACCCAATGGTCGCCTTCCGTGTTGCTGCGCGACCGCGCGCTGATGTGGTTTACGCTTTCCGGCCTGCTGGCCTCGTTCGTCGGCGGTTCATTCGCCTCCTGTATTTCGCAGTATGTGCTGGTGGTCGCCGATAGCGATTTTGCCGAAAAGGTGGTGGCGGTGGTACTCCCGGTCAACGCCGCCGTGGTGGTTGCGCTGCAGTACGCCGTCGGCCGTCGCCTGAGCGCCAGGAATATTCGTCCGCTCATGACCTTTGGTACGTTCTGTTTCGTCCTCGGTCTGGGGGGATTTATTGTTTCCGACAGCAGCCTGCTGCTATGGGGGCTCTCTGCCGCCGTGTTTACGCTTGGCGAGGTCATTTACGCGCCCGGTGAGTATATGCTGATTGATAACATCGCCCCCGCCGGCATGAAGGCAAGCTACTTTTCCGCCCAGTCGCTGGGCTGGCTGGGCGCCGCCTTCAACCCGATGATTACCGGATCTATCCTGACCCATATGCCGCACTGGTCGCTGTTTGTGGTGCTGATGCTCGCTATTATCGTTGCCTGGCTGATGATCTTCCGCGGAATGAAAATTCGCCCGTGGCAGAATGGCTGTTCGGCCGTCAGCGCGTAACCCCAGGCGTCATGCGGCTGTCGGGTTAATGTCGTGCAACTGTCGGCTGCGGATCGTGGTGCCCGACAGAGCCCGGCGCCACACTCCATCTCAGGTTTTCACCCGGAGATAGCCATGATGAACAGCACTAATCAGGTTAAACAATTACGTCTACAGCGCGCCTGGTCCCAGGAGCAGCTGGCAGAACTTGCCGGCCTCAGCGTGCGGACAATTCAGCGCATTGAAAACGGCGACCGCCCAGGGCTGGAAACGCTGAGCGCCCTTGCCGCCGTCTTTGAAGTTAACGTTGCCGATATCACCGGTGACTCCCCGGCGGGGCACGAAGAGTCTCTCGATTTACGCATCGAAGAGGCAAAAGCGCGCGTGCATCAGGAAAGCCGCTTTTTCCGCTCACTGTCGACCGCCGTGGTGGTATGCGTGTTGCTGGCTTTACTTAACCGGTTTACCAACCCGGAGAACAACTGGTCTGCCTGGGTCGCCGGGATCTGGGGGGCGTTGCTGCTGGTGAGAGGCATGCGATTGTTTGTTTTCGGCGGATGGATCCGCAGCTGGCGTCAGACGCGGCTGCAGCGACTGCTGCGCAAATAGCTATTTTACCTTGCAACCATTCCCCGCTTGCCTGGACGCTGAGCGGGTCTACAGATTGCAGGCGGGCCCCGGCTAGTCACCTCGCAGAGATTTCACGCCTCTGGGTGATGACGCGCCAGCGATCTGGGATAGCTTCGCTCCGGGTGGCGTTTGCCGGTTTTCTTTTGCGACGGAGGCTTTTGCCGATGGGCGAGATTTACCATCCGGAATTACCGCAATGGGAGCAATATTGCCGACTGTCAGCGTCGGTTTTACTGCCATGATCCGATCTACGTAGCTGGTCTGCGCCTGACCTTCAGGGAGAAACCCACGGCGGAAGTTGCCGCTGTAGTAGCAGGAAAAAGCCGCCAGCTCCGCCTGTTGCGGTGAAAACTTGACCGAAGCGCGCCGCAAGCATTCATTAAAAATACCTGCAGCAGCGCGGGCGTTATGACAAGGATCGAAGACGGTCTCATAATCCAGTCCGTATTTGTCGAGGTTGTGCCGGTTCACCTGGCCTAGCCCCAGCGAAAAATTCCAGCCCGCCTGTTCCAGATATTGCGCGGTGGCGATAGCCTCTTCCTTGTGGCGTGGCTGACGCGCCAGCCGTCCGCCTACCACGCCAATGGCGTATGGATTAAACGACGACTCCACTTTCATTAAACGTTCCAGCACCTGGGGAGCGACCTCTGGCGCGCACTGATTAGCCAAAACAGCCAAATCCAACACTCTGACCTCCTGTCGCGCGGGTGGTTATTCCGGCTCATTTTTATTGATAAATTTCACCGAGGATTTTTTAGCAATCCCCGTCAGGACGTTAATAATGTCCTGGTAGTTGGTGGCAAGGAACACGTTGTCTCCTGCGCGGTAATTGCGCCAGAGGTCGAGAGCGTTGGTCGTTTCTGAACTATTGACCGTAAAAATAAAGAAAATATCCGCCAGTTGCGTAGGCGTTCCCTCAGGATAGCGCAGTAACCCCTCTCTGATGCGGCTACACAAACTATACTGATCAAATAATTTTTTGCTCAAAGCGCCGCCATCAATATCAATACCATCTGATATGATAATTATTGCTTTTCTTGGGTTATTTCCTTTGGCGATAACGGGAAGCGCGCGCAGTAATCCTGAAGTGACATAGGTTGTGCCATCAGTGACATTCATCTCTCTGAATTTATCGATTATTTGACGGTCATGAGTTAACTCAATAAGATAAGAGGCTGGTTTAGCCGTCTTACTCCTCAGCATATTGCTTGCAGTGGTAGCGTTAATAGCACCAAAGGTCGAATAGCAGTCATATAAAAATGGTCTATCATTAATATTATTAACCATGTATTTGAAAGTGGTAATGGAGGCATCGGTAAACATATAATCACCCGTAACTAAGCCGGGGAAATCCATCGTTACTGTATTAAATATCGTGCGCTGAGAGTAAGCGTAGTACATAAGTTCATGTGCTGCCACACGGCCTTCCTGAAACTCCGGGTAATTCTTAAACAGGCTAGCCCGAGGATCGGCATCGCAGCTATATTGTGCTTTACCAACCGCAGAACCAAATTGCGCATTTTTCACACACCAGCCTTTATTAATCATATCATTGATGCTGTATCCTGTTGCTGGACGTACAACATTATTATACCAGTTATATAATAACTGATCGTACTGATAGGACTGAGTTATTTCTGTCGGAGTTGCTAAAGAGGTATTAAAGCGTATTTTATTATACCAAAAGTCCAGATCTACCTTCGCATATTTTTTCTGGAACTTACCAACATATGAACAACCAAAATTATTTCCTCCAGCAACATTTTCTCCGGGAAGAATAACTGATACACCTGCAGTAAATGGAATAATTCCTACGGTATTAGTCACAGAATCATCATTTAAAACCTCGCCAATAAACTCCGTGACGACTTTACGTAACAACTCGATCCTGGTCAGGCCTGGCTCTGATGACGAATTTAGCATCGAACCTGAAAAATCCAGCACAAGAGCATAGTCCGTCGGGTATTTTATCTCTTCGATTGTACGTCTGACCACTCCCGCGCCGCTGTCGGCGCGAATATCTACTGCAGAGTCAAAACCGACCTCTTGCTGCGCGCCAATGAGCGGCCGCATGCTGGCCTTTCCGCTGGCGGTATAGTCCACGGAGTCAAGTTTACCTGTTTTCGTTGTGCTGTAGTTCACATCGACCGAAACGGCCAGATCGCTTTTCGCGATCCTCGCATCCGGCACATAGTAGGAAAGGTAGTGATGTAACAGCGTAATATTCTCCGCCTCATCCGCGGCAGTGGTATTGCGGTTATCGATCATCGCCACCGCCAGCACGCCCTGATTGAGGCCATCTGCCAGCCTGGCGCGACTGCTTTGTAGATTAGCGCCATCATATGCCACCGAATAGAACATCATTAACAGCGGAAACATAATGGCAAACATGACGGTTATCGCGCCATATTCCTGACGCAAAAGACGAACGATAAACCGCAAAAATCGGCTTCGCATAATTTTCACCTCGCCCATAAGGAACGGTATTAACGCGGGATCACCGCATTGCTGATGGCAATATCGCCGATCTCTATTCCGACGCTATTCAGGGTGCGTTTAAACAAGCTCTCGCCACCCGGCAAGCACATCGTCACCTGATAAACCGGTAGCCAGCGCCCTTTCGTATCCCACGGCGACAGATCCGCAATTTGCGAACTGGTTATGCCAGGTCGGCTATGGCAGTCCCCGGAACCCCGGGCGATGGACTGGGTATTAAGCAGGTGTCTTTGCGCTTTGCTGCCGCTGGACTGAAAAAAGGCGGCCTCCACCACCAGCTGATAGCGGCTGCCTGCCAGCCGACTCTCCTCCAGTAAAACACCGGCCAGTTCGTAGAGATCGCTGACGTCCTGCTGGCTTAGCTCCTCTTTTTCGCCATAGAAGACGGATCTTTCTCGCACCACGCTGGCCAACGAATAAGTTACTCGCGCGAGGTAGCTTTTATTCAGAAAAACGGCGCTGAAATCCACCAGCAGCGCGCACAGCACAAAAAAGACAACGAAGTACAGGCCGGCCTCAATCGTGACTGACCCTCGTTCATCGCATAGAGAGCGTTTTATCTCGCCCATCGGGTTATTCATCATTTTCTGCCTCACGCTGAAATTCCTGTACCAGTAAAATCCTGCGACTCAGTTCACGGATGACGCTTTGCGATGGAAAGAAAAAAAATAGTGGCTGATAATCAGTGGTCACTTTATAAAATGCCAACGGTTTATTACGCGCATCCATAGTGGTGCAAGTGTGGTTAATCACCGCGGAAATACTGTCACACCAGCTAACCGAAAGTTCGACATGTATTTCACGGGAGATGAGCGGCCAGTCGGCCATGCGTTTATTGATTTCGGCGTTGAAATATTGCTGATAATTGTCTGGCGCTCTGGTGATCGCCGCTATATGCCCCGACTCGGCGATAATCAGATCGAGCGCCGAGGAAATAAAGACCACCCGGCACATCTCGGCAATAAAAAGTATCGAAATAATAAAAGGAATAAACACCATGGAAAATTCCATAGCAGCAACGCCATGTTCAGCGCTTAAATAATGACGCAGACCGTTTTTTACCTTTTTAAACATACATTCACCAATGGTTATACCCACAGCTGTAGCCAGTACCCGCAGCTGATGGCCAGCGCATATGGCACCGTCGCGCGTTCCTCGCGGGCGAAGAAATAAAAATAGAGCAGGCTGACAATGGCGACGGGAATACCCGCGATGGCCGTCAGCAGCAAAAAATTGCCGGTCTCCGGTACTGACAACGCCACCGCCAGCGCACACACCAGCTTAATATCCCCGGCGCCCATCAACTTCGCCATCGCGGCGATAAATCCCAGCGCCAGCAGTATGCCGGGGAGAATGAACGCCGGATAAGGCATATGCGTAAATCCTGCGAGACAGGAGAGCAGCAGTATCAGCAGCGTGGCGCGGTTAGGTATCCGCCGCCAGCGTATATCCACATAGCAAATATAGATAAGAACTCCACTAATACCGGCAGTCAATAGCCATGCGATACTCACAATAATCCCTTATTCTCCATGCATCATAAAAATTCGATATTAAAAAGAACCGTTTTTATTCAGGTGAGAGATTCTCTGGTTGCGTCAGTTCATTATTTTCAGGGGCTGGCATCGTATATGCCTGGAGCCAGGAATAATAGCTGGTCACACTCTCGATGATTCTGCTGTCGCGATCGTAAAGCACCGGCGCCAGCGCAATGGCATCGCTAAGCATATCGGCGGCCGTTAATTCAACGGCCTGCAGCAGCAGAAGCGAGAAAATATCTTCCGGGATCGGTATCTCTTTCTGCAAATGACTACACAGCGAATGTAGCCATTGGTGATACCACTTCAGACGCTGCTGAATTAACTCCGATCTGTTATCCAGGACCGGCGATACGGAAATAAAACCACAGCTCATGTCTGCCGAGCATAATCTGACGGCAAAGGACATCGTTAACGGATCATTCATAATAATATTCCTGTAGCGGCGGCAGATCCGGCTGCGCATGGCAGATCTCAGCAATGGCCGCCGCCAACTGGCGCAGCAGCCAGAACAGTTGCCCGAGGGGCTCCTGTGCGGAAGCCACGACGGTCAGACATAACGAAAAACGCTGCGTAGCGACCTGCCAGAGCAGGATATTGTCCCTCTCGCCCTCGACGGTGATGGCTTTCTGCTCTCCGGCCGCGATTTCATTTAGCATCGCAGCGCCAATCCCCAGCAGAGAGCTGGTCATCGCCGCGATTTTATGTAAACGCCCAGGGTCCTCTTCTTTGAGAACGGCCGCAACCTCATAACCATCGGCGGTCGCCACCAGCAGCTCCCCCATCACAGGATAATTCTGGGCAAACTCCAGCAGCAGTTGCTGAATCTGCTGGCTGAGTTCAGTAGACAGGGTACCGGCATCTTCAATCGCAAACGGAAGTATGCTTGTCATCGGGAATAAACCTCTTCATTTCTGGCACGCTCAAGCTGGCAAAACAGCACCTTCAGCAGAAATAAGACCCTTTCCGGGCTGCGTGCATCCAGCGTCGCGACGGGAAGAGTTAGCCCCTCCTCCCGCAGCAAGCGCTGGTATTGTTCAAGATCAGGTAAGGGGGACAAATCACACTTAACGATACCCAGCAGCACGATTGCATTTCCCGCCAACGGGCCGGTTTTCAGCGCCCGCAACCAGCTACGAGTCTCTGCCAACGGGTCTGGACGGTGATTATCAGCCAGCAGTAGAATACCGACGCTGCCGCGTTCCAGGATATCGCGCATAAACGTGAAGCGCTCCTGCCCCGGAGTGCCGTAAAGCCGCATCCGGTTTTGCCCGCCAGGAATAGTCAACTCGCCATAGTCAAAACCGACGGTGGTGGTTTCTTTCTCTGAGTCGACGCGGTCCGATGCCAGCACGTCCGTTGACACGACGTTGATTTCACTGACGCTACGGATAGCCGTGGTCTTACCCGAGCCGCTGCGTCCTACCAGGATCACCTTATAGTCTTTCATCATCCCGAACCTTATGTCCTCCGCCCGCGTTACGCGGGCGAGGTTACTTATAAAATGACGATGGCCTCTTCGACGTCCGTCACTTTGCGTCTGGCCAGCGCCAGATTTCCATTGCGGCGATCGAGAATGGTATACACGAATACCCCATCCACAGCCCTCACCGGTCGGAGTATGTGGTACTGTTTGCCCTGCGTAATCAGGATGTCTTCTACTTCATCCCCGGTCGCCATTAATTTCAGCATCTTGATATTGGCGCGCAGCACGTCAGTAATGGCCGCGGCGGCAATTTCGATATCCAGACCGGCGGAGCCCACACCGTGTAACAGCATGCCATTACGCGCATCGACCAACGCCGCCCCCAGGGCGCCATCAAGGTTTACCAGTCCATCCAGTAATTTTTCCATTTCAGCCATTATTTTCTCCTGTGATTTCATTTTGTTATAATTAATCAGTGACCTTTAAGTCATGAAGAACTTCTTTTACATTTGCCAGTAAGATATTGTCGATAGAAAGCCCTTCGACCTTCAGTTTTAATATCTGGCACCATGGCTTCATGCCCGGTGTATAGCAGCTGACAACTGCATGAACCTCTGAGGTCAAACAGAGTTCTTCATTAATAGTCGCATGTAGCGTGTATTTATCGCCGACGCGGAAACGTTCGGTTCCTGGCAACGCAAACTCGTGAATAACAATCGGCGAATATTCCCGCAGCGCGGCAATCTCAGCATGTGATTTTTCCCAGTTCAGCACAGCAGGAATAATACTTTCCGTCGTTTCCCAGGGGCGGGACAATGACATATCCGGCCTGCTGCGATAGCCGCGTAATACGCCATCCGCGCCGATCATCAGATGCGTAACTCCCGCCGGCACCTGCACCAGCAGATCGTTGTATTCATAAATTTTCATAATATTTATTTCCGTATAAAAATAGACCCGGCGGTTCAGCCATAATAAATATCAAACACCAGTCTCTCTCCTGGCGCCTTATCCGAAGCAAGGCGAAACACTTTCGCTTTTGCCAGTGAACGGGTAAATTCAAACTCAATTAAAACAGCATCCGCCTGATGCTGATAAAACGTCAATTTATTGATATCAGGGTGTTCCCTGGTAATATCCTCAGCCGCTCGCAGCAATGCATTCCCTAGTTTGACATTCTGTAATTCAAAAATACGCTTATTTTTATCCGTACCAGGTAGTTCACGGAAATTAATCGCATGCCGCGATTCCAGTATCATGCGGAAATAACCGGGATGGCGCCCGGAGCGAACCGCAGAGATATCTTTCAGACTACTGGTTAATGACAGAGAAGCTTTTTCCGGTAGCCCTGCCGGCTTCGCCGTCTGCTGATTATCCAGGAACCGGGCGAGCTCATCCTGAGTGGCAACCGGGGTACGTCCAGCGGCCGCCGTTCTGACCAGCAGGGGCCCGCCGCCAGCCTGCTCCCCCGATTTCACCGCGGGCGCTGCGCTTTCCGCTATCGATACCGGAGCCGCAGCCGATAATGTTGCAGACGGCGCGCGCGGGCGCGGATTCACTTTCGCCAGCGCTTCCATCAACCCGTCGCTACGGTCGGCCATCTTTTCCTGCTGCAGGATGCTTTCCGCAGCGTTAAAGTCCTGGAGCTTCACCAGCACGTAGACGAGGTTATGCAGCACTTTCTGGCTCGCATGCCCCCGGCCATAGAGAGAAAAAAGATAGTCTCTGGCGGTGGCGTAATCGTTTTGCATAATGGCCAGCATCGCCAGGTTATTAATTACGATATCGTCATCGACAAAGCGCTGCCTCGCGCTATTAAACGCGCGTGTCGCCCCGGGAAAATCGCCATCTTGCGCCAGCAGGATCCCCTGTATATTCCAGGCCTCACCACTTTTGGGGTTCTGTCTGAGCACACCGGAAATCGCCGCCTGCGCTTCTCTATAATCCCCGAACTCCATCAAGTTTTTACTTGCCAGTAATAATGCCCGTTCATCGGGATTGTTGGCGATGAGCGGCTGTAGATACTGGCGGGAAGAGTCAAAATCCTCCGCCAGATAATAGTATTCCGCCAGCTGGTAGCGGGTATCCTTATCCTCTTTACGGCTGAGCTTTTCACGGTAGAGCTTGATCAAGCCGTTATAGTTATTGACCTTACTGAGAATATATTCACGCTGACTATCATCGAGTTCACTGCCGCTGCCAGTTTGGCTCTGGCACCCACACAAAACGAAGAGCGCCAGAAGCGACGTAAGAGAGATTATTTTTCCCACACCGACACCATCCCTATAAAACCCGGCCCTGCAACGATAACCAACAGCGGAAACATAATGAAGGCGATCATCGGCAACGTCATTTTTGCTGAAAGACTGGCCACCTTCTCTTCGGTATTCAGCAGCTGCAGTTCGCGCATCTCTTTAGAAAGATCGATCAACACCTGATATATCGATGAGCCATATTTAATACTCTGCTGTAAGGTCGAACATAGCATCCTGACTTCCGTGCCTGGAACTTCTTCATAGAGTTGTTCCAGCGCAGCATTAATACCGTTGACCTCTGTTTTGAGCATCGCCCTGTCGAACAGCGTGGCGATATTGGGATTAATGGCATAGGTATTGTCGGCGATATAACGCAAAGCTTTTTCAATGGTCATCCCGGATTGCACGCAAACTGCCAGCATATCGATAACGAATGGCAGGTCGTCAGAAATCCTTTTCATATGTTTTTTAATGACCATTTCTTTTACCAGATTTGGTAGCAGAATCACCACCACCACACAGGCTATTACGCAAAGAAATAACGTTTCATGAGAAAATGTATAAATCCCGGCAGCATTCACTAATACCAGCAGTAGCGTCGCGATGAATACGACTAACGTTTTAGCGACAATATTTTTATCCAACATCGCGGTCCACGAGACCAGGCGACTGGTTTTCCTCATTATCCGCTCAAACGGCGTCGTATTGTCCTGTGGGATAAAAGCGTACTGGTTGCTACTCTGCTCCAGCAGATGATAAATACGCTGCCGACGCTGCCTCAATAACCAGATCCGGGCTAGCCCCCCAGTGCCTAATACCAGCAGAGCTAGCGCAATAATATAAAACATAAGCCACCTATACTTTATTCATCATCATCCAGACAATCAGCAGCCCCAGCAGAATGCTGCAAATAGCGTAATAGAGCATCATCTGGCCCGTTGGATGGTGCAGTAAAATGTCGAAATTAGCCGGCGACTGAAACTTCAGAAAGAAGAAGAAAAAAATGGGGATAGCTGTCAAAATCTTAATCGACATGCGGACTTCCGAAGTCATGGCGTATTTTTTCTTCTCCAGCACCCGGGCGTTGGAGATCAGCGTCCCCAGACGCGACATCACCTCTTTGACCTGACCCCCACCTTTCATATTGAGCTGTACGGTAATAATGAAAAAGTAGTATTCGCTAAACGGCAGACGTCGCCACGAGGCCATAAATACGCTTTCCGCATCTTCACCAATTTCCAGGCGCTGCGATATCTGTCTGAATTCCTCGCCCAGCACACCATCAATCTTTTGCCCGCACTGCTCAATCCCCTGAATAACAGAGTTACCGGCGCGGATGGAGCTATTAATGATATT
Source organism: Klebsiella sp. X13 (assembly GCF_003323835.1). NCBI lineage: Bacteria > Pseudomonadati > Pseudomonadota > Gammaproteobacteria > Enterobacterales > Enterobacteriaceae > Klebsiella > Klebsiella sp. X13. The sequence continues at coordinate 2,588,694 of NZ_CP030874.1, read as the reverse complement.
CAACGCTTCCGCGAACTGAGCATCAAATTCCAGACGCATCTTTTTCTTGCTGCTGAGATAGAGGCCGTACAGAGTCAGCACAAATAATACGGGATGGATAATGATCGGGCTCAGGTTCAGGTAATTGCGGTTAACGTAGAGGCTTACGGCCTGTACCAGCAGCAGGATCAGCCCGTGGCGTAAGGCGGTACTGCGCTGCTTGCCCAGTAAATGTAGACGCATATCATCCATCAAGCGTGATAACCACCCGCCCAACGGATTACGCAGCAGTCGCCTCGTCAGTTCCACCCGGTTACGGGCGGCTTCCGCCTGCTGTAAACGCTGCATGCGCTTCTGCTGGCGATACCACAGCCCCAGCTGAATACAGCCTGCCAGCAGCAGAAAGCTAAAAATGATCATCATCATGGCATCCGGTTCCCAAACAGTTGTTTTAAAGGTTCAAGCAGGCCGTGCACCAGCGCCTGACGGTACACAGCCGAACGCTGAAGCAGCCCAAAACAGGTAAACGTCCCCTGAATTTTCCCGTACTCATTGCGATCCGCTTCTGCGCCGAAGCTGAAGATGTCCTGTAGGATAATGTTGTCTCCTTCCATACCCATCACCTCGGCAATGTTGATCACCTTGCGCGAGCCGTCCGGCAGGCGCGACACCTGAACAATAATGTTTACCGCCGAGGCGATATTTCGGCGTATGGCCGCCAACGGCAACGAAGCGCTGGACATCATGATCATGCTCTCCAGCCGCGCCAGCGCGTCGCGCGGTGAGTTGGCATGCAGAGTCGACATAGAACCATCATGGCCGGTGTTCATGGCCTGCAGCATCTCAAAAGCCTCCTCACCACGACACTCGCCGACGATGATCCTGTCTGGACGCATACGCAGCGCGTTGACCACCAGATGGCGCATATTCACCACCCCCTGGTTTTCCGATCCGGCCATTCGCGTTTCCAGGCGAACCACGTGCGGTTGCTGTAGCCGCAGTTCGGCAGCATCTTCCAGGGTAAGTACCCGCTCATCTTCATTGATGTATTGCGACATCGCATTAAGCAGCGTAGTTTTCCCGGACCCCGTCCCCCCGGAGACAATAATATTGATCCGACAGCGGCTGGCGATGACCAGAAAATTGGCCATCATTTCATTCATGCTGCCGTACTCCACCAGGTCGGCCAGCGATTTCTTGCCCTTACCAAACTTACGAATGGAGATCGACGCACCATCCAGAGCCACCGGTGAAATCACCACGTTCAGACGGCTGCCGTCCGGCATCCTCGCGTCTACCAGCGGCTGGGAATCATCGACCCGGCGCCCTACTCGCGAAACCAGCCGTCTGGCGATATCGGTGAGCTGAATGTCGTTGAGGAAGCGTTTATCGACCTGTTCAAGTTTGCCGAACCGCTCGACAAAAATGCGATCCGGTCCGTTCACCAAAATATCGCTGATAGTGTCGTCTTCCATTAATTCTCGTAACGGGCCGTAGCCAGTTATCTCATCGGTAACCAGCTCGCAGAGATCGTGACCGGCGCGGGAGGATAAATATCTACCGCTACTATTCACCTGCCGCGTGATCACCTCACTGATTTCACGAAACAGCGCATCGCGGTCGTGACGCAATGCATCAACCCGTTCTAAATCAACGCTCTTAAGCACAAGCTCGCGAAAATAGAGCAGGGATTCAAAGCTCTCCGTATCCATTGCTTTCATCATCCTTAAAAGTTATGTTCCCACCGCGTGACGAAGTCCGCTTATCCGCTACGACTTACGGTCGGGACGTAATGAGAAAAACGATGGAAATAGTCTCCTCTTTGCTGCCTCTTGTTCAGATTTACCCAACAGGCTCTGTGCGGTAAAACGCCACAGCGGAGTCACCGACAACGGTTGGTTTTTCTTAACGTTCCACGGATTAATCACCGCCAGCGGGTAACCGAGATACTCCTCAATATCATCATTGCGCAGCTCATCGCCGTGCGCAGGGTGATTCTCATTGAGGCAGATGAAGACCCGCAGTTCTTTACCACCGCGCGACAGGTCAACGCGCTGCTTCTCATCCAGTAAATACTTAGCCACCCTCAGAGCGCTCAGATCGCGGTTAATCACAAGAATCAAGGTGCTGGATTGCGTAAAGACTGTCTCAAGATGCTCGTAGGGTTGGGCATAGACGCCGTGATCGAACATCACCAGATTGAACGCATTGAAGTGGCTATCGTCATAGGTCCAGGCCGCATCCAGGGGTTCTATGCGCGCGGACTGCTGAGGCCCCAGAGACGTAATCGCCCCGTCTCTGGGTAGACCACAGAAGGTCAATAAATCAAGATCCCGGCTACCGCTGGCGCCCTGCACCAGCAGCGAGGGGATAGAGGTCTGCATACCGATAGCCTGAAACAGCTGCCAGGCCACGGTCGTGGTACCCGCACCACCTTTGCAGCCCAGAAGGCTGATTTTCATCATACTGCGCGTCGCCTGGGCGCTGTCCGGTTGCTGGAGCTGCCCGGCCAGCTGTGCCAGCTGGGACTGAATATGCAGATAGCAAACGCCGGCGCTCATCAGTGCCTGGGCGAAAGCGATCGAGTCATTGCGGCCGAGAAAGACCTGACGCGCGCTGGCAGGAATCAGCAGTGTGGCCGTTTCACAGATCAACGTAACATCATTGCAGCTGCCGATATCAATAATCACCGTCGCAGCGCCGCGCAAGATGCTGTCATCCAGCAAGGCAAAAAAATCAAGAGGATGACCAATAACGTTATTAAAGTTATTAATTAATAACAAACTGCTAATATCAGAAAGCATCTCTTTATCAGGGGAGATAATGATTATCGACTGCGGCCCTCCCTTTTTCGCCTTGTGCGCGACTTCCGGCTCGCTTTTCTTTTTAGAATCCGAAAACAACTTCATCTTTCACTCCAGAAATATGTCAATGATGCGATGTCGTTAGCGGGCAAAGCCGCCCTGTTCCAGAAAGCGTCCGGCATCACTATTTAAACGCTCTTCGCGCATTTTCTGGTCAACGCCGACGTTGAAGAACAGCTTCTCAACCGAGCTGCGGCGAAAGGATGGAAGCGACATATTGCGGGCCGCCGCTTCTGACTGCGGTTTCACCAGATTCACCGTGGCAAACACCACCAGTTCGCTTTTGCTTCTTTCGGTCATCGAGCTACGGGCTAATGCCCCCAGCACCGGAATATCGCCAATAAACGGTACTTTGGTGAGCGACTCCTTGTCCGCTTCGCTTAATAAGCCGCCGATAACAAAGCTGTCGCCATCCGCCAGCTCGATGGTTGAGCTGGAACGGCGGGTACGCATGGTTGGGATCTGGTAGTCGTTATAGGCATACGAACCGGTGACGCTGCTTAATTCATTGGAGACAAATAAACGTATCTTCTGGCGTTTTTCCACCTTAGCGGTGATATTCAGGCGAATGCCGTACTCTTTATACTGCACGGTGACCGAGTCCTGATCCTTCACCATAATCGGAATTTCTCCGCCCACCAGAAAGCTGGCTGACTCTCCGGAAAGTACGGTGAGATTAGGCTGAGCCAGCACCCGGGCAATTGAGTCATTTTTTACCGCGTTGATCAGGGTGCTGATATTTCCGACATCAAACCCGCGGCGAAACCCCAGCAGATTAAAGACCCCAGGACTGTTGGTGGTCATGCCGCCATTTCCGCCGCCGTTGATAATGCTATCCAGCGTCAGGCTGCTCCACTCGATACCCAGGTTATCGGTAAACTCTTTGCTTACCTCCACCACGGTCAGTTTAACGTTGACCTGGTTTGAGGACGGGAGTTGTAAGCGGTTAATGACATTGTTGTAGACTTTGGCAATCGCAAAACGGGTGTTTTCACTGCTGGCGTTGCTGCCGTTACTTTTTCCGCCGCCATCGCCGGAACCCACCAGGCTGCCAACCAGCTGATAAACCCCGTCGCGGGTCTCTTCATCAGGCACCGTGCCACTCAGGATCCACGTGGCTTTGTCGGCATTCTGGAAGCGTTTCACCTCCACCGTACTGCCGGGGTATTCACGCGCCACGCGCTGGCGAATGTCGCTCAGAAAAGGGTCGACATCCACGCTGAGATTCATCAGGATCTTCGCCTGCGAACCATAGACCACCAGCTCAGTACTGCCCAGCTTGCGGGCATACAGCACGATATTTTTATCGTTGACGATTTTGTAATCGGCAACGGCCGGGTCTGACACAAACACCGTATTAACGGCGCTAGCGAAGCGCAGCGTTTTCGATTGCCCGGGTTTGAGATTGACGACCTCCGCCCTGGCCCCCAGAGAAAACACGCAAAAAATCAGCAGCACAAACAGCCTTTTAATGCAGAACAAACGTTGAGTCATTTTTTAAAATATCCCTGTATCCGGGGTTCCATGGTGTTATAAGCCACCCGACGTCAGGCGGCGATTTAGCCTCGAAGCTCGTTAATTTCTGAGGTGAGCTTTGCTGGAACGGGAGGTAGATTAAAAATCACGTCGTCGCTGACCGGCCATGCCGCCTCTGGCGAGGGCAGCGCAATGGTCGATTTCCCCTCCGGAGTGGTGGTGGCCGGAAACAGAAGAATATTCGCCAGCTCGCCGCCCAGCCCCTTCAGCATCTTGACCTCGTGGTCCTGCAGCTCCACCACTAGCTGGCTGCCCTTTTCCACCACGTTGACGCCGTTATTGACAACCGTTTTTGCCGGGCGAATCGCCAGCACCCGCTTATTGCCCATCAGCGGTTTCAGGCGGTTATAAAGCTGATTTTTCTCGCGGGACTGTTCGGCCCCGACTTCCAGCGTATCTTCATGTTTGGGATATATCCGACGATAGGAGAGATAAATATCCACGCCCTGCCCGGCTTTGATGTTATTTAATAAATAGTTGTCTGACTTGTTTAGCTCAAAGGTATAGAGAATATTTCCCGGTCGTAAAAACAGGGTCAGGTATTCATCGCTGCCCGGCGCCACCATTAAACCCGGCAAAATCCATGAATTCGCCGGCACCGCGCTTTTTAACGCCCAGTTATCCAGGTTTTTACCGACGAGATTAAACTGCGTATCGGTACTGCCGACATCAACCGTAACGGTTTTAATCTGAAAGTCCCCGGCCCGTAGTATCGTTCTGGCGTCTAAATCACGGGTGGCTACCACCACGCTTATCGTCTGCTGCGGTTTTTTTTCTGGCTGACTGGCCTGCAAAGGAGCAGCCGTGCGGGATTGATTAAAATAGAAAAACAGCCCCAGAATACCGACAACGATCATCACCACATAAACAAGCAGACCGCCTCTTTTCATATTCATTGTTTTCCACTTTGCGTTGACAGTATCCATGTATCTGAAATTCATCAATACGGGCATTGCGTCCTGCTATGCCCGTATTAAAACCACTAATGAACTTACAAAGGCTTATGGCGTCATAGAGGCATCGACCTTATCTTTGACACTAGTAAAGATATCGGACAACATCGTCTGCACGGTTCCGCCCGAACCAAAGATAACGGCGACAACAGCGGCCACGCCAGCGATGACAATCGCATACTCAACGGCGGTGACGCCTTTTTCATTGTTTTTAAAATCATAAATGCATCCAGCAACACAGGTATAGGCAGCCAGATATTTATCATAAACACGGTTTAGCATTACCAGTTTCCTTATTAACCATCATTCAATATTTAAATTTATATGTCACCCAAAATATATTCATAAAAAGAATCTATCTTTTCAGTATTGATATTTTCCGGGCAGTAGAAGAATAGCCTGATAATTCTGCAGCCAGCTAATATTTATAATCGATCGATTTCAATCCAATTAATAGTCAAAAGCTATCATTTAACATATAACGATCGTTTTTACCGATCATTTGTAGAAAAAACAGCCTCAGAAAAATGGACTAATTGCTTATAAATCAGGAATTATGCGACGGTATTTCTTACCGTAATGGGGCAGCAGGCAGAGTTTATTTTTAGCAGATGATTTCATAATAAAAAAACAACTCAACAACCATTACATTCGATAAAAATCAACATTTAGTATTAAGCTCTGGTTTCGTCATTAAATTCGCAGATTAAACAGTTCCTGAGCAAATTAAGAAGTGTTTTATCTCTTACAATATATGGCGAATATCGATATCGGAAACACATATAAATAACAAATAATTAAAACAAGAAAAGCGTCTGAATTTATACAAAACAATTAGCGTCCAGAACCAGGCAATTAACCACATACGCTGAGCAATAGCAGCGCCGTCATCAACGGAGCCATCATATAGATAGCGAATAGATAAACAGACTTAACGGCTGGGAATGAAATATGCTGGATTTTATTCTTATTGCAGAATAAAAGGCGAACAGACGTCTGTTCGTATGGGACGGGGCCTGTTAACGGTAAACAGGCCTTGCCTCAAGGCGGCAAAGCCCTTAAAAAAGTCCGCGTGTTAAATCGTCACCATGCCGCGCACCCCTTCCGCTTCCATCGCCGCGCCGTTCCCCTGTTGAATAATCGTTCCCCGCGACATCACCAGATAGCGATCGGCCAGCGCCGCGGCAAAGTCATAAAACTGCTCGACCAGCAGAATGGCCATATCGCCACGGTTCGCCAGCTGGCGGATCACTTCGCCAATCTCTTTGATGACCGACGGCTGAATACCTTCCGTCGGCTCATCCAGAATCAGCAATTGCGGCCGGCTGGCCAGCGCGCGACCGATAGCCAGCTGCTGCTGCTGACCGCCGGAGAGATCGCCGCCGCGCCGCTGTTTCATGGTTTTCAGCACCGGAAACAGCTGATAAATCTCCTCCGGTACCTGCCCGGCCTCGCTGGCCGGAAACCGCGACAGCCCCATCAGCAGATTCTCTTCAACCGTCAGGCGAGGAAATATTTCACGACCCTGCGGCACATAGGCAATACCGGCCTGCACCCGCTGGTGCGGTTTACGCTGGGTGATGATTTTCTCCTGCCAGATGACTTCGCCGCTGCGCGCCGGGATCAGCCCCATCAGGCACTTCAGTAAGGTGGTTTTACCCACGCCATTGCGCCCCAACAGACAGGTGACCTCGCCTTGCCGGGCCTCAAAATCGACCCCGCGCAGAATGTGGCTGCCGCCATAGTATTGATGTAACTGATTAACCTGTAACATTCGCTCTCCTTAACGGCCGAGATACACCTCAATCACCTGCTCATTCGCCTGTACCTCGCGGAGCGAGCCCTCTGCCAGTACCTGGCCCTGATGCAGCACCGTGACCCGATCAGCGATGGTTTCGACGAACCCCATATCGTGCTCCACCACCATCAGGGAATGTTGCCCGGCCAGGGTGCGGAACAGCTCGGCGGTATACTCGGTTTCAGCATCGGTCATCCCGGCAGCGGGCTCATCCAGCAGCAACAGATGCGGCTCCTGAACCAGCAGCATGCCGATCTCGAGAAACTGTTTTTGCCCGTGAGAAAGCAGCCCCGCCGGGCGCGCGCGTTCGCCATCAAGACGCAGCAGGCGCAGAATGTCGCTGATGCGGTCCTCCTGCTCGCCGTTCAGCCGCGCCCGCAGGCTGGCCCAGACCGACTTATCGCCTTTCAACGCCAGCTCAAGATTTTCGGCGACGGTCAGCGCCTCAAACACCGTCGGTTTCTGAAACTTGCGGCCGATCCCCTGGCGGGCGATAGCGATAGGATCAAGCCCGAGCAGATCGATCGACTGGTCATACCGCGCCCTGCCGCTCTGCGGCCGGGTTTTGCCGGTAATGACATCCATCAGCGTCGTTTTCCCGGCGCCGTTCGGCCCGATAATACAGCGCAGCTCGCCCACGCCAATCTGCAATGAGAGATCCGTCAGCGCCTGGAAACCATCAAAAGTGACGTTGATGTTCTCCAGCTCGAGCACCGGGTCGGTCTGCTCGCGAAAGCGGTCCGTGGGCTGCTGGCGGGTAAACAGGCCTTCATCCGGTTGCATTAGCGGTCTCCTTTGCGCAGCAGGCCAATAACCCCGCGAGGTAGAAACAGGGTCACGATGATAAAAATCAGACCAAGGAACAGCTGCCAGTACTCCGGCATAGTGACGGTGAACAGGCTCTTCGCTCCGTTCACCAGCCCGGCGCCAAGCACCGGGCCAATTAAGGTGCCGCGACCGCCAAGCGCCACCCAAATAGCCGCTTCAATGGAGTTGGTTGGCGACATTTCGCTGGGGTTAATAATGCCCACCTGAGGCACGTACAGCGCCCCCGCGAGGCCACACAGCACCGCCGACAGCGTCCACACCAGCAGCTTAAAGCCGCGCGGATCGTATCCGCAGAACATCAGCCGGTTTTCCGCATCACGCACCGCCGTCAGGACACGGCCGAATTTACTCTGCGCCAGCAGATAGCCGATCCCTAACGTCAGCAGCAGCAGTAAAACCGTGACCATAAATAGCGCGGCCCGCGTGGTGGTCGCGGTAACGGAATAGCCAAGCAGCGTGGTGAATCCGGTAAAACCGTTGTTGCCGCCAAAACCGGTTTCGTTACGGAAAAAGAGCAGCATGCCGGCGTAGGTCAACGCCTGGGTCATGATCGAGAAGTAGACACCTTTGATTTTAGAGCGGAAAGCAAACCAGCCGAAGACCAGGGCCAGTACGCCCGGAACCAGCACCACCAGCAGCATCGCCCAGGCAAAATGCTGGGTTCCCCACCAGAACCACGGCAGCTCGCTCCATGACAGAAAAGACATGAATGCCGGCAGACCATCGCCCGCCGCCTGGCGCATCAGATACATCCCCATCGCATAGCCGCCGAGGGCGAAAAAGATGCCGTGGCCCAGCGACAGCATACCGGCGTAACCCCAGACCAGATCCAGCGCTACGGCGACAATCGCGTAACAGAGAATTTTACCGCTGAGGGTCAGCAGCCAGGTGGAGACCGCCAGCGGATGTGACTGCGGCAGCAGCGCCAGAAACGGCATGCTCAGCAACCCCAGCACCAGGAGTACACCAAGCCATTGCAGCGATCGCGGCGCCTTACGCGCTAATGTTAAGCTAATTGGTTGGCTCATCAGTCAATAACCCTCCCTTTTAAGGCAAACAGACCCTGCGGACGCTTCTGAATAAACAGGATGATCAGCACCAGGATCAGGATCTTGCCCAACACTGCCCCGAGCTGAGGTTCGAGGATTTTGTTGAAGATGCCGAGGCCAAAGGCAGCCACTACGCTCCCCGCCAGCTGGCCGACGCCGCCGAGCACCACCACCAGGAAGGAGTCGATGATATAGCCCTGGCCCAGTTCCGGGCCGACATTTCCCAGCTGCGACAGCGCCACACCACCCAGACCGGCGATACCCGAACCGAGACCAAATGCCAGCATATCCACTCGCCCGGTTGGCACGCCGCAACAGGCGGCCATCGCCCGGTTTTGGGTCACCGCCCGCACGTTCATGCCTAAGCGGGTTTTATTGAGAATTAACCAGGTGAAGAACAGCACCAGCAGCACAAAGCCGAGCACCGCCAGGCGGTTCCACGGCAGGATCAGGTTCGGCAGAACCTGCAAGCCGCCGGAGAGCCAGGCCGGGTTTGCCACTTCCAGGTTCTGGGCGCCGAACAGCATGCGCACCAGCTGGATCAGCATCAGGCTAATCCCCCAGGTGGCCAGCAGCGTCTCCAGCGGCCGGCCGTAGAGATGACGAATGATAGTGCGTTCCAGCGCCATACCGATGCCGCCGGTTATCAGGAAAGCGACCGGCAGCGCGACCAGCGGATAGAACGCCAGCCACTGCGGCGCCAGCTGTGCCAGCGCTTGCTGCACCAGCCAACAGCTGTAGGCGCCGATCATCAGCATCTCGCCATGCGCCATATTGATGACGCCCAGCAACCCGTAGGTGATGGCCAGCCCCAGCGCTGCCAGCAGCAGCACCGACCCCAGCGATAGCCCCATGAATGCCTGGCCGAGAATATCGCCGAGCAGCAGACGCTGTTTAATCTGGCTCAGGCTGTTTGCCGCCGCATCGCGCACGCGGGCATCAGGCTCATGTTGAAGATCGGTATAGGGAATCAGCAGCGCCTGGGTCTCCGGATCCACGGCGTGACCGAGCTGTTCAACGGCGGCCAGCCGTCTGGCGCTGTCCGGGCTGGCAAGCTGCAGGCGGGCCAGCGCAATGTTCAGCTGCGTTTTAACCCCCTCATCGGTTTCAACCGCCAGACGTTGTTGCAGCAGCCCCGTCATTTCCGGCGTCGCCTCCCGCTGTAGCGTTTTGACGGCTGCCGCCCTCTCCGTGACACTGTCACTGACAAGCAAATGGGTGGCCAACGCCCCGGCGACCAGGTTACGCAGGCGGTTGGTGAGGCGAACCGGTTTTGTCGCCCCTTGCGGAGTGCGCGCTGCCCCCAGCGCCTGTTGCTGGCTGAAGGCGTGGCCACTGTCATCAGCCACCAGGGTTTCCGCTTTCAGCGCCCGCAGCAGCGGCAGCCGCCGGGCATCGGGCGCGGCGGCCCACTGTTCCAGCAGGCGCGCCTGCTGGGTACGGTTGGCCGTCACAAAATCATCCGCATCCGCTGCCTGCGCCCGCCACGGCACGATCATCACCAGTAGCGCGAGGTAATACCCCACTATGCGCCATGTGCTCATGAGTATCTCCTTGTGTCATTTCCCCGTTAACGCTAACGAGGGTCGCGCGGGATTCCGGGATAGCCCCGGCAGCGCTGGCGCTTGCCGGGGATATTTATGTCGCCCGGGCAAGGCGTTCGCGCCCGGGAAAGAGGCGCTTAATTAGCGGCAGTTTTTATCGGATGATCGGGTTTCTTATCGTTGCCGGCGATCCACGGGCTCCACGGCTGGGCGCGTACCGGCTTATCGGTCTGCCAGACGACGTTGAACTGCCCGTTGCTTTCGATTTCGCCAATCATCACCGGTTTGTGCAGATGGTGATTGGTCGCGTCCATAGTCAGAGTAAAGCCTGATGGCGCGTTGAAGGTCTGGCCGGCCATCGCTGCCCGCACCTTATCGACATCGGTGGTTCCCGCTTTGGTTACCGCCTGGGCCCACATGTGCAGCCCAACCCAGGTGGCTTCCATCGGGTCGTTAGTCACCACGGTATCGGCGTTTGGCAGCTTGTGGGCTTTGGCATAGGCACGGTAATCCGCCACAAACTGTTTGTTGGTCGGGTTATCGACGGACTCAAAGTAATTCCACGCCGCCAGGTTCCCCACCAGCGGTTTGGTATCAATACCGCGCAGCTCCTCTTCACCGACCGAGAAGGCCACCACCGGCACATCGGTCGCTTTCAGCCCCTGGTTTGCCAGCTCTTTATAAAACGGGACGTTGGAATCGCCGTTGATGGTAGAAACCACCGCCGTTTTGCCGCCGGCGGAGAATTTCTTAATGTTGGCAACGATGGTCTGGTAATCGCTGTAACCGAACGGGGTATAGACCTCTTCGATGTCCTTATCCTGGATCCCTTTCGCATGCAGGAATGCGCGCAGAATTTTGTTGGTGGTACGCGGATAGACGTAATCGGTGCCCAGCAGGAAGAAGCGTTTCGCCCCGCCGCCATCTTCACTCAGCAGGTATTCCACCGCCGGAATCGCCTGCTGATTCGGCGCCGCGCCGGTATAGAAGACGTTTGGCGACATCTCTTCGCCTTCGTACTGTACCGGATAGAACAGCAGGCCGTTCAGCTCTTCAAAAACCGGCAGCACCGATTTTCGCGAGACCGATGTCCAGCAGCCAAAGACCGCCGCCACTTTGTCCTGGGTTAGCAGCTGACGGGCTTTCTCCGCAAACAGCGGCCAGTTTGAGGCGGGATCCACAACCACCGGCTCGAGCTTTTTCCCCAGCACCCCGCCTTTGGCATTGATGTCGTCAATTGCCATCAGCGCCACGTCTTTCAACGGTGTTTCGGAAATCGCCATGGTCCCGGAGAGTGAATGCATAATCCCGACTTTAATGGTGTCGGCGGCATAAACCTGGAAAGAGTAGCCCATGAGAACGGTAGAGGCGGAGAGGGCAAAAGCTTTTAATAATGTTCGACGCTGCATGATTCACTCCTGAAAATCGCAAAAACGAAAAATGAATGAACGACTATCCGGAAGTGATAAGGCAAAAACGGTGCCAGGTTGTCTGACGGCGGGAAAGCGCGCGACGGCGCGGCAGGAGAGAAACAGACAGGCAGCGTTGCCTCAAAACGGTGCAACGCTGCGCTATGAAGAGCGGTTACCAGACCTGAGCGGCGATCCCGGTGACCAGGCGGACTTTATCCCACTGTTGGGATTCCGTCAGCGCATTCCCCTCTTCGGTCGAGGCGAAGCCACACTGCGGGCTGAGGCAAATCTGCTGCAGCGCAACATACTGCGCGGCCTCCTGCAGACGGGCCTTCACTCCCTCCGGGTTTTCCAGCTCGCCGTTTTTGGTGGTGATTAATCCCAGCACGACCTGCTGCTTGCCCGGACGGATAAAGCGCAGCGGGGCGAAATCGCCGGAGCGGTCATTATCATACTCAAGGAAGAACGCATCGACGTTGACGCCGCCAAACAGCACCTCGGCAACCGGCTCATAACCGCCTTCCGAGATCCAGGTGGAACGGAAGTTCCCGCGACAAACGTGCAGGCCGATGGTCAAATCGTCCGGTTTGCCTTCCAGAGCCTTATTCAGCACCCGGGCATACGTTTTTGCCAGCTCGTCGGGATCGTCGCCGCGATCGCGCACCTGCTGGCGCTGCTCATCGGAACACAGATAGGCCCAGACGGTATCATCGAGCTGCAGATAGCGGCAGCCGGCATCATAGAAGGCGCGGATGGCATCGCGCCAGGTCGTCGCCAGATCGTCAAAATAGTCGGCGAGATCCGGATAAACCGTGGCATCGATATCTTTACGCCCGCCGCGGAAATGGAGCACGCTCGGGCTTGGAATGGTCATCTTCGGCTGTGCTTCGCCGCTGACGCTTTTCAGATAGCGAAAATCTTCCAGCATCGGATGATCGCCAAACGCCAGTTTGCCAATGACGCGAACGCCGTGTGCCCGGGTCTGCACGCCGTTAAACTGGATCCCTTTGTCGGAGTCGTAGCGTTCAACGCCTTCTAAGCCATCGAAGAAATCGAAGTGCCACCACGCGCGGCGAAATTCCCCGTCGGTCACCACGTGCAGCCCGCAGTCACACTGCTGCCTGACCAGCTGGCGGATAGCATCATTTTCAATCTGGCGCAGCTGTTGTGCATCTATGGCGCCTTCGGCAAGCTGCTGACGCGCGACTTTTATTGCCTCTGGACGTAAAAAACTGCCGACGATATCCGCGCGGAACGGGGCCTGTTGACGTTGCATGGTGTCTCCTTAGCGGTAAGCACAATTAGTTGCCTGCCGTGATAGTTCATCATTTGAATTTTAGACTTCTGGATGGCTATATGTCCAGATACTGTCATGCACTGCCGTCAGCGGCAAACGAGAAAATTTCATCGGTCATGAAATAAATTCATTGTGCGGCCTGCTCCCCGCAGGAAACCGGCCGCGGTGAGTTAGTCGGCGAAAGGCAGCCCCTCGTCCTGCCAGCCGGTGAGGCCGCCGAGCATCATTTTGACCGGACGCCCCAGTTCAGCCAGCCTGAGAGCGGCAATATCCGCACCGTTGCAGTGTGGGCCGGCGCAATAGACGACGAACAGCGTCTCAGCTGGCCATTCGCTCATTCGGGAGGCATCGATCAGGCGATGCGGTAAATGCAGCGCCCCGGGCAGATGCCGTCGGGCAAAGGCCTCCGGACTGCCGACAACGTGCAGCAGCACAAAATCGCAGGCCCCGTCGCGCATCGCGCTGTAGACATCCGCGCAGTCGGTTTCAAAACTCAGTTTATGCCGGAACCAGGCGGCAGCCTCGCTGGAGGTGGCTGGGGCAAAAGCAGTTACAACACTCATGGCGTATTCTCCTTGTCTGTGGTACCACTAATTTAATGAATCCGCCCACTTATCCTCTGCCGGCAACCATGACAGAAAACGTTGAAATCCTGACAAACCATCCCGTGACGTTGTCACGCCATCGGGTCGTTGTGCTGGCCTATGATGGCCTGTGCACCTTTGAGTTTGGTATCGCGGTGGAGATCTTTGGTCTTCCCCGCCCGGAGATGGGCGAACGCTGGTACCAGTTCGCGGTCGCCGCCGTCGATGACGGTGAGCTACGTGCTACCGGCGGTATCCGGCTGATGACCGACGGCGGCATGAATTTGCTTCAGGATGCGCAGACTATCGTGGTGCCCGGCTGGCGCGGGATCGATGCGCCGATCCCGGCGGCGCTGGGTGATGCCTTAGCCGCCGCCCATGCGCGAGGCTGCCGGATTATCTCAATCTGCTCCGGCGTATTTGTTCTCGCGGCCGCCGGGTTACTCAATGGCCGCAAAGCGACAACGCACTGGCGATACACGGAAAATCTGCGCCAGCGCTACCCGCTGATTGATGTCGTCGCCGATGTGTTGTACGTGGGTTCTGACGGCATTATGACCTCCGCGGGCAGCGCCGCCGGCATCGACCTGTGCCTGCACCTTGTGCGTGAGGATTTTGGGATTGAAGCCGCCAATACCGTGGCCAGGCGACTGGTTGTCTCTCCGCATCGCGACGGCGCGCAGGCGCAGCAGGTCGTCCGGCCCGTGGCCCAGGCGCGGGAAAGTCAGCGCCTGGGGCTGGTGTTTGATTATCTGCATCAGCATCTTGCCGCCAGCCATACCGTGGCGTCGCTGGCGCAACAGGCGGGGATGAGTCCTCGTACGTTTTTGCGCCGTTTTCAGGCGGCGACCGGTAAGACCCCTGCCCGCTGGCTGCTGGATGAGCGGTTGCAGCGCGCGCAGCAGCATCTGACCCATAGCCGCATCAGTATCGATAAAATCGCCGAACTCAGCGGTTTCGCCGATGCCGGCACCCTGCGCCACCATTTTCGCCAGCAGTTCGCCATCAGCCCATCTGCCTACCGGAAGAAGTTTTCTGCCGCCGCGGTTGTAAAATCGTAACAGGCGGTCACAATGGCTTTCAGTTTGCTGTCATTACGCAAGGAGCCTGTCAGATGAAAAAAGAGTGTCGAGTCGTTCTGTACAAAGAGGGGATTCTGGGGAGCATGTTTTTTGGTGAAGCGAAAGCTGACCCGGAGAAAATGAGCCGTTTTCTCAATGAGTTCACCCTGCAGGGCTGGGAAGTCAAAACGATGTCCGTGGAGCGCCGCAGAACCGGACTGTTCTGGTCGCGCGAGGCCTATCTGTTCGTCCTTGAACGACCGCTCTAATCACTCACCGCACTATTTATTTCACGGCGAAAAAGTTTTCCTGGTTAATTATTTGTTTAGGTTGACCAGGTTATTCTTTATGCAACAACCGTACACCACGTTCAATAAGGACTACTTAGCGCACACTAATCAATGATGGAGGTTAATCATGCTGGGAAATATGCATGTATTTATGGCAGTACTGGGAACAATTCTGTTCTTTGGTTTTCTTGCCGCGTATCTAAGCCACAAATGGGATGACTGATGAACGACGATAATCCCCACCCGTAACCGCCCCCTGTTGCTGACTGCACCAGGGGGCTTTCTGTTTTTAGCTTTCCGAACATAGTATTAGCTTCATTGTGAGAAATTCATTCCTTCCGCCGTACCCGGCCCCCTGATGGCAACGAGGATCGTCACTTTACCTTCATACTGAGGGTGTAGATTATTCAGCATTATTCGCGATATCGGATTCCTTGCCAGTGAAAACCCATATAGCTATTCCGTTGCTAGCTTTTTTGCTCACATTACTAGCCGGCGTATTTTTAAACAGACCCTCCTCACGGATTATTCAAGATAAATGCATGTCGTTCGATGGCGTAATGGCATCGTGCATGACCACGCACTACCGCTCCCGCCACCGAATTTCGAAAACTTTCCTGCATTGACAATGCTCTCTCTCTGCTGGCGGTAAGATCCCACATTTTTTCGTCATAACGACTCGGTTCGGACACGGTGCCTGGCGCTATGCCGTACTTCGGTACGATGTGGGGAGGATTATCGCCGCCCTTCGCGGAAGCTCTGCCGTCCTACCGACCTCAGGCACAGCGTGAGAGCTAGTCTTCCAGGTCTCATGCCCCGCGATAGTGCCAATTGTCGATTCTCAACAGAAGAATAGCGGTGTTGGACACCCCTTCGGTGAATCAGCAGAAATATCACTCAGGTCAACACATCGCTTTGATGACCTCGCGGCCAGGCTTCCTCATGGAATATTCCTAATTAAGGTGTGTCGCGAAGGGGAATTATTGATTCTCCATAAAATAATCACATTTTTGGTTTGGAATTGAGGCTCGCCAGTTCAGGAGTTTATTATGAAAAAAATTATCCTTGTCATTTTTGTGCTCTGTGGAGCCATGTCTCTTTCCGGATGCATCCTTCCGCCGGGAGGCCACGGAGGCGGACCCGGCGGTGGTCCTGGTGGTGGACACTTTCACGGGCCAGATCTTCGCTAAGGTGGGAAAGCCATTTTGTTACAGCTGTTAATCAAGCCACCCGCAGATTAATGCCGATCGTTTAAGGTCGGCTGCCCCCGGCATTGCGCGGCCCTTCCGTGGCCGTCACGCTGCAATATCCTTGCTGAAGGTTTTTCAGCGGCGGAATGGTCAGCATGGAATAACGGGACATGCCGCAGGGGGCTGGCGCGGCTGAAAATCGCTGAGCCGGGGCCGCCAGCATGGACAAAAAAGCCCGGAGCGTTTTTGAACGACGTTGACGTCGGCCCCGAAGGGGTGAGTCCCAGGGATGGGACGAATAACCTGCAGAAGGTCCATGGGTTTATCCGGGAAATTACCCAGGGCGGTATCGATTATTAGTTCAACAGAATATTCGCGTTTATCGCTATCAACAGATAAAAAGCGACACGCTGATATTATGTTTATTTATAAAAAAGTAAGTGTTATGCGTTCTTTAACTATTAAAATACCGCTCACCCGGAGAGGAGTCGCCTCTTAACGGCTAAAAAGTGTGACATTGATCAAACTCAAAACATGACAGGCGCAAAGGCGTATTTATATTACGTCCGTTGCCAGGGCCCGGCCTTGTACGCAATACGGTTTTTTTTGATGCACAGAGAAAAAAGGAGAAATACCCATGGTCACTTACGATCGTAACCGCAATCCTATTACCAACGGAAGCCAGGTGATGATTAATGGGACAGGTAAAACGGGTAAAATTGTTGCTATCCACGCCAGTGGACTCACCCCCGCCCAATTACGTCGCAGCAAAACCGTTGAAGTTGAAGGGAATGAAGGTAAGTTCGAACCCGTTGAACTGATCCGTCTTGGCCTACACTAAAGACGGCAATGCCGCTGCGGCACTGGCGACTAAATATCTGGCAAACTACTGCATAGCCGATATTCAGCAAACCGTACCGGAACGGCATTCTTATTCCCTGCCTTACGCGCCGAATATCCCCTTCTGTCTGGCACAGATTCAGCAACCCGGCCTCATCATGGCTCACATTTCCAGATGGTATTTTGTACCCCGCTGCCCTTCGGCAAATTCGGGTTCATATTTGCGCTATGGACATATACTGCTTTTGATTTGCCATACTGCTGACAGGCTTTAACGGCCGTAGAATGCAAACTATCGAGACCGTACCACGCATCAGCCTGAATGCTGACCTTTTCACCATCGTTATATTGGACTGCTGCGCACCCTGATAACGTTCCTGCGAGCACAATACTCAATACTGCTGTCATACTTTTCATTCAGTTCCCCCACAATAAATGCCGGGGATTATAGTTTAAGCAACCACCCGCGTCTGGCATATTTCAGGCAAACATCGTTTACCAGAGATATCTAAATAGATCGGAGAGACAGACCGAAAGAGCGTCACTCTACAGCCGCCCAGGCATCCCCCTGTAGCATGACGGCTTCAGGTATTCATACCAGAAGCCGTCCGGGCATGAGGAAACAGAATTACCGGTTCTTGTCTACGGGCTGGCGCCGACGGTAAACGCGCAGAGCATCGATCACCCGCGAAAATGCGGGAGAAACTTGCTTCCGGCTGGGGTAATACAGATAGTAGCCAGGGAAAGGCTGGCACCAGGTTTCCAGCACCCGAATCAGCCGACCTTCTTCAATATGTGCGCCAAACTCTTGCTCAGGTAAAAAAGCGATGCCTAATCCAGCCAGTGCGGCGGTGACAATATGCTCTGAAGTGTTGAACGTCACCTGCCCGTTCACCCGAACGTTCAAATCACCACCTTCCTGATCAAAATCCCAGACGTACAGCCCCCCGGATTTGACCATTCTCTGGTTTATACAGCAGTGTTGCGTCAGTTCATGCGGAGTTTGCGGAATCGGGTAGCGTGAAAAATACTCCGGCGAAGCCACGGCCGCCATGCGTAATTCCGGGCCAATCGGTATCGCAATCATATCTTTATCAATGGTGTCGCCCAGACGCACTCCAGCATCAAAGCGGTCGGCAACAATATCGCGGAAACCGTGATTAGCATCGAACTCAATATGAATATCCGGGTATTCACGCAGAAGCGGCGTCAGTTTGGGTAATAAGGTGGTACGTAACACATCCGGCCCGCAGGTAATTCGTACCGTACCGGCAGGTTTGTCACGCAGTTCCGTGAGCATATCCAGTTCAGCTTCAATTTCATCAAAACGATTGCCGATGGCCTGCAGCAGCCGCTCTCCGGCTGCGGTGGGCGACACGCTGCGGGTGGTTCGGGTAAGGAGACGAATTTGCATGCGCTCTTCCAGGGCTGAAATCGCCTGACTGAGAGCGGGTTGCGTCACACCAAGATGCGCCGCCGCTCGGGTAAAACTCCCTTCACGGGCAACAGTGACAAAATAAAGAAGGTCATTCAGGTTGCGTTTCATTCGGCTGACACTCCCGATTAATAACTCAGGCTTATAAGCCTATTAAGTATTCATTAGCTAGTCAGGCTACACCAGTCATGTAAAACTTTCAGTAATTGATAAGCGTCAACAGCATGTTTATGCGTGCGTTTTTTGTCGTTATTCCCGTGAATAGCGTCCGGCCCCGGCTTGCCTGAATTCAGCCGGGTCGATATTCAGAGGTAGCCGTTTATGTCCACACTCAGTCATGAAAATTCATATCACCAGGAGCGCGCATACTGGAGCGGTGTGCTGGCGATGACGCTCTGCGTCTTTGTGCTTATCGCCTCAGAATTTATGCCTGTCAGCCTGCTGACGCCCATCGCGGCCGACCTCAGGGTGAGTGAAGGGCTGGCTGGACAGGGGATCGCCATTTCCGGGGCGCTGGCGGTGTTGACCAGCCTGTCTCTTTCGACTCTTGCCGGGAATCTGAATCGTAAATATCTGCTGCTGGGCATGACGGCATTAATGGCTTTATCGGCAACTATGGTCGCCCTGTCCCCCAGCTACCTGATTTATATGACGGGTCGCGCCCTGATTGGCATTGCGATCGGTGGCTTCTGGTCGATGTCTGCCGCCACTGCGCTGCGTCTGGTGCCACGGCGCCGGGTCCCTCACGCATTAGCTATTTTCAATGGCGGTAATGCCCTGGCAACCGTTATCGCGGCACCGCTCGGCAGTTATCTCGGCGCCGTAATGGGCTGGCGCGGAGCGTTCCTCTGCCTTGTTCCGGTAGCGATCGCCGCCTTCATCTGGCAGTGCTTCAGCCTCCCCGCGATGGCCCCCGACAACAACAGGCAGCCCGGGCGTTCTGCTTTTCATCTGCTCTCCCGTCCCGTTGTTGCCGTTGGCCTGCTAGCCTGCGGGCTGTTCTTTATGGGGCAGTTCTCGTTATTCACCTACGTACGGCCGTTTCTTGAAACCGTCACCCGGGTGGATATCAGCGCCTTATCGCTCATTTTGCTGACCATCGGGATAGCGGGTTTTATTGGCACGCTGGTGATCAGTCATTTTTTAAAGCGGGGCCTTTATTCAACGCTTGCAGCCATCTCTTCACTCATGGCTGTCGTCGCCGTGACGCTCATACTCACGGGCCAACACCTCTGGTTTGTCGTGCCGCTACTGGGGTTCTGGGGACTGATGGCGACAGCTGCACCGACCGGATGGTGGGCCTGGGTCGCGCGTACGCTGCCTGATGATGCCGAAGCCGGCGGCGGCCTGATGGTCGCGGCGATCCAGCTTTCTATCGCCCTGGGTTCCACGCTTGGCGGCCTGGCGTTTGATCACACCGGCTGGCAGAGCACTTTTGCGCTGAGTAGCGGGCTGCTGATTGTCGCTGCGGGGTTAACCATTCTGACATCACGTAAAACACACCACTCACAATAGAGGATAAAACTCCATGAAAAATATGACGCTGGCGCTGGGGCTGTTAATCAGCTCGTTTGCCGCCTCTGCGGCGGATATGTCAAAAGGCGCCGACAACTTTTATAAAAGCGATAAGGTTATCCAGCAAAAGGTGACGTTTAAAAACCAGTACCAGATGAGCGTTGTAGGCAATTTATTTATTCCGAAAACGCTGGATCAGAATGTCAAAAATCCGGCAATTATTGTCGGACATCCGATGGGGGCGGTAAAAGAGCAAAGCTCGAATCTGTATGCGCAAAAACTGGCGGATCGGGGCTTTGTGACGCTGGCAATCGATCTCTCCTTTTGGGGTGAAAGTGAAGGTAAACCGGGTCATCTGATTTCGCCGGAAATATATTCTGATGACTTCAGCGCGGCAGTTGATTACCTCAGTAGCCAGCCGTACGTTGATCCTGAGAATATCGGCGTGCTGGGGATTTGTGGCAGCGGCAGCTTTGTTATCAGCGCGGCCAAAATTGACCCCAGGATGAAAGCGATTGCCACTGTCAGCATGTATGACATGGGCTCGGCTTTCCGCAATGGCCTGAATCATTCCCAGACGCCAGAGCAACGTCAGTCCTTCATCCAGTCGGCCATCGAACAGCGACAGGCCGAATTTAACGGTGCAGAGAAGGCATATATTCCGGGGACCGTAAACAAGCTGGATGACGCCACACCGGCCATACAGCGTGAGTTTTTTGATTTCTATCGTACAGCGCGAGGCGGCTATACCCCGCAGGGCGAGAAAGAGGCGCTGACCACCAAACCGCTGTTAAGCAGCATTGGCAAATTTATGAATTTCTATCCATTCAACGATATTGAAACCATTGCCCCGCGCCCAATGCTGTTTATTACCGGCGCCAATGCGCATTCAAAAGAGTTTAGCGAGGATGCCTATGCGCGCGCAGCTCAACCGAAAGAGCTCTATATCGTTGCTGGTGCAGGCCATGTCGATCTGTACGACCGAACGGATCTGATCCCTTTTGCGAAGCTGACGTCATTCTTTAAAACCAATCTGAAATAGTGCTACCCGCCGCTCCCATAAAGGGAGCGGAAAATTTACAGGAGAGCCATGTTGAATAAACCGTTAGCGCTGTTATTTGTCCTGGTTAATCATTGTGTGTTTCCCGTTTATGCCGGGGGTGCTGTTCCGTCAGGTAAGGAGAAGCCGATGATTGTGAAATTGACCCTCCATCAACAGAGTTACGACGTTGAGCTTGCTGATAATCCGACAGCGAAGGCGTTTATCAAACAGCTGCCGTTAACGCTGACGATGCAGGAGCTTAACGGCAATGAGAAATTCGCTGACTTACCCCATCCTTTACCCCCCAATCCCATCCGCCCTGAAACCCTCTATCAGGGGGATCTCATGTTATACGGTGGTCATATTGTTGTTCTTTTTTACGAGACCTTTCGCACATCCTACAGCTATACGCCGATCGGCAAGGTCGTTGCGGCGAATAAGCTGCAAGATGCCGTTGGGCGCGGTAACATTAAAGTCAGCTTCTCGATGATGAAATAGCTTAAACCTGAACGGTCTGCACAAGCGCGAAACGGTTTTCCAGCGCATGCGCAATTTCGTCTTCTGTCAGCCACTGCTTTTCTACCCTGTCTACAGTAATGGTCTTAAGCATATTGCCCAGCAGAATATAGCGCCCCTCGGGTCGATGCTGGATGACAAGCAGCTTTTGTACAAAGACCGCATCGGGGTGCGTAGAGTTAAGGTAATTGGCCGGAACAAAATCAATCCATTCCTGAGGCGACAGGTCAAAACCGTATTGATCGCACCAGTCTCCGTCAACCCTGGCCTGAAGCAGATAGTCTCCACTCGCATCGCGACTCAGCCGGAACGTATCAAAATCCTGAATGATGTCTGTATCCAGTTCATCTAAGGCCAGCGGCGCGCGGATACCGTAGCTACCAAACCCAAGGTCGCACAGCCATTGACGGCCATCAACTTCGGCAATGACCGCCATATGGGTTTTAGGCCGGCGCGCGGGATAGAACATTGGCCGCGCCGCGACAAAACGGTAGGTTATACCCAGCGTCTCCAGCGCCATCGTAAACAGCCCGTTGAGTTCATAGCAGTAGCCGCCCCGGCTCTGCTGTAATAATTTGTTGGCAATATCATCAGGCTCCATCGAAACGATTTTACCTGCCTGTACGTCCAGATTCTCAAAGGGGAGCGCAAAGAGCTGGTGGCGCATGAGCGCCTGTAGCGTGGCGGTATCGGCAGCCGCAGGCCCGCTATAGCCTATGCGCCGGAAGTAGAGGGAAAGATCAAAATTGTCGCTGTGCATGGGACTTCCTTGGCTGGTTTGTGTTGCCCACACTATAGATGGCGCCTCGTATCGCCTGTATAGTCAGATTTATCAAAAATCAGACTATACAGATTACGATGTCCGACCCGTCCCCGCCGACTCCCCACTACCGCCGAATAGCCGAATTGCTGCGGCTGACGCTGACTTCAGGCGCTTTGCGCACAGGAGATCGGATTATTTCCGCGCGTAAACTGGCCGAGCGCGAGCAGGTCAGCCTTCCCACGGCGCTGGAGGCCCTACGTTATCTTGAGGCGGAGGGGCTGATTATCGCGCGACCACGCTCAGGTTACTTTGTCCACCAGATCATCTCCGCCGGGGAGAGGCCGGGCACCGCCTCTTTACCCGTCCCCGTGCCGGTAACCATGTCCGCAATAGCCCGCTCATTGTTCGGGAGCGCCGAGGCGCGCCTGGTCCCGCTTGGCGCCGCGCTACCGGATCCCGCCTGGCTTCCCGTAGATACTCTGCAAAGGGCATTGCAGACTGCAGGTCGTCGGCTTGATGCGCGCGGGCAGAGCTACAGCCTGCCCCCGGGGAGAGCAGACCTGCGCAGAAAGATTGCCGCGCGCGCGGCACAGTGGGGAGCACTTTTTGGCGCGGATGACCTTATCATTACCGCAGGGGCAACCCAGGCGCTACGCCTGGCTCTCCGCGCCGTGTGCCAACCGGGTGATGCCGTGGCAATTGAGCAGCCTGCCTACTTCGGCACGCTCCTGCTGTTGGAGGATCTGGGCCTGAAGGCATTACAGATCCCCACTGACCCTGTTGAAGGTTTACTGTTGGCGCCGCTTGAAGAAGCCCTTCAGCGCCACCGTCCTGCGGCCGTTCTTGCCTCACCCACGGTGCAGAATCCGTTAGGTGCCAGCATGCCCGTCGCGCGCAAGCGGGTTCTGGTGGCCCTGCTTGCCGGCATGGGCATCCCTTTAATTGAGGACGATGTGTATGGCGATCTGGCCGGGGATGCGCAGCGTCCGCCTGCGTGTAAAGCCTTCGACAGGTGCGGAAATGTTATTTATTGCAGCTCACTGTCTAAGACCCTGGCGCCGGGCTGGAGAATCGGCTGGATTGCAGCCGGACGCTATCACTCAACGGTATTGCAGGCCCGAATGGCCGGAGAGTGGGCCGGCGCGCCGCTGATTGAAGCCGCGGCGAGCGAGCTCCTGGCAAGTGGTGATTATGACAGGCATCTGCGGCAGCTGAAGCTCCGCATTGCGCAAGGGATGAAGGCTATCATCGCACAGGTTGAAACAAGCTTCCCACCGGGCACGCGGGTAGCCGCTCCAGAAGCCGGTTTTCTGATTTGGGTAAAGCTTCCGTCAAAGATAGATGCGCTGGAGGTACATCGTCGCGCACTCGCCCTTGGCATTGGCGTCAGTCCGGGACCGTTGTTTTCCCCGGGGGCGGCAGAACTGCAAAACTTCCTGCGCTTGAACGGTGCCAATGAAGCCACCCGCCATCTTTTGAAGGCTGTGGAACAACTCGGTCGCTTGTGCCACGACCTGGCCTCGGGACATTGACAGCGGATATTTCTGGGGTCAGCCCATCCACCTTATGATCGGGTCTGCGGGTAAATAATGGCCCGGGTCACGATACCCGCCTTGTGCCAGAGGCAGACGTTACCGGGATATTCCCGTTAAGCCAATGAGGACAAAATCAGCCGCTCGTAAGACGCTTCGCCCTGGCTGCCCTTTGCTGTTTCGCGGATAAAAAAGCCCCGCATTTGCGGGGCCTCAGAGCAAACGGTTTACCGTTAGTCAAAAACACCATTAATGATTGATGTAACGATGGCCGTACTTAATGCGACCAGCACCAAATCATGGCCCACCGCACGCCATTCATATCCTGGATAATAGGGTAAATCGTTAATCATGGATGCCGGGAGCGTTTTCTTCGCAATCCCCGGAGGCAATGGCTTGCCCCGGACTAAATTCCTGGCGATACCCGGAGGGAGCGCCTTATAACCCACCAGACCATAATTTACTGCCAGGGAGCGCGCCCGCGAGAAGCTGATATCGGAGTCAACATGGTCTGGTTTCCCATAGTTCTTGCGGTTGCCATGATCCTCAGCCGATTTCCCCTGGCCCTGGTTGCTATGGTCGCCGCTGTTGCCATGATTGCCGCTGTTCCCGTGGTTCCCCCCGCCATTGCCATGCCCACCGCCGTTTCCGTTTCCTGGGTTGGCATAAACCGGCACAGCAAGAACAACAAGAGATATAACCGCCGCAAGTGCAGTTTTGAGAGTGCGACGCTTAAACATGATAACTGTTCCTTAAGATTACGTTGACACTTAAAACATATGACAAAGCTATACCCTTAACAATTTCATGTTTTCTTATTTTTGGATGATTCTGCAGCTATCATCAATTCCCATCGATATTTCAGCAGATAAACCGGGCATCATTAACCGGAGAGATGTTCAGCGTTTTCGAAAGGCATTGAGGCAATCCCTGGATGAATGTTAGTTTAGGCACAAACTTATCCCGGCGACTTATCCCATCATGATCGTAGCGACGACTTCACGACTTTTTATTCGTTCTTTTAAAGAAAAAGATGCCCTGCCGCTGCTGGAATACCTGTCTTCCCCTCGCGTGCCCTGTTTTCAGGATGAAAAGCTCAATTCCATTGCGCAAGCCAAGGAAGACGTCATCAAAAGGGCCAGTGACGCAAGCCAGTTTGCAGTTTGCCTCAAGGAAAGCGATCGGCTCATCGGGCACCTGTTTGCCGACAACGACGAAGAGCCGGACCACAATACCTGGTCCGTGGGCTGGCATTTTAATCAACGTTATGAGGGTCAGGGCTTTGCGACGGAAGCCGTTTCCGCGCTTTTTCACTATCTGTTTACGGCGAAAGAAGCCCGCCGTTTGTATGCCTATGTTGAAGACTACAATCAGGCCTCTCAGAAACTTTGTGAACGTCTTCAGATGCGCCAGGAAGGCTGTTTTAAAGAGTTTGTTTCGTTTGTGACCGCCAGCGGCGAACGACGATATGACAATACCTGTATTTATGCTCTTCTGAAGAAAGAATGGAATTTACAATATAAGCCGTAAATATTGATGCGCAATTCACGTCTCGCACATGGCCGCCAGGTAAAATCCTGACGGCGTTTTTTGTCGGGCACAATAATGAAGCCCCTTTCTCGCGGTAACATGATTATTCAGTCACGGGATTATTCCTTTGGCTGCGGACTTTCAGGAAAATATGCAGTAATCCCATTGCGCCGTGGGCCCAGAAATATGTCTCAATAAATACGGTCAGGAATTTATGCAAGCCCAGGACATCATGTGCCAACGCAGAGGATGGACCAAGCGCTGTATTCAGCACAAACCAGAGCCCGCCACACAGAGCCACGCCCAGCAGTGCCAGAACCCCCAGCCCCTGAATAAATGCCGCCACTCCCCCGGCATGCGCGTCAGGAAGACGTAATGAAATCAGCGTCTTGAAATCGACAACCATGCCGCGAAAATCGAGCTTCAGCCAGGCAAAATAGTAATGAAAACCACGCTGTGTCAGCATCCAGATAAGCATCACAATCCCCAGAGCAATCAATGTAAATCCGGAGATAACGTGAAACCAGGTCACGAACCCAGCCAGGTTAACCTCGCCGAGGGCCTCACTTTCAGTGAAGTCAGAGTTAATAATCTGCAATAAAACCAATATCGCGACGCTGATATGTAGCGCGCGAAAAAAAGGGGTATCGCGGTGAGGAAGCGCCTGACATAACCGGTCTTTCATGATTTAACCACTTTGTTTACGGGAAAGTTAATTTCATCAGTATCGTTGCGGTTAATTAACGAAACCTTAAAGCCGCAGTGAAATTATCAATTTATTCCATTTCAGGATCCGCGCAAGCGCCTGCGGTTGTTCGCGGAGACCGATAACCGACGGGCGCCCGGAATCGACAGTAACGCGGTGGCGGGAAGCGGAATTTAACGTCATCGCGAACGTTGAAATAACGCCGTTCGGCGGCATGAGCGGAACCTGATGTCATCTGCGCAATCGCGGCGACCGCGCAGGGCAACGCGGGCGTCGGTCATTTAACATTTACCCGGTAATAATTCATAGTATATTGGGACTTTTCTCTCTTATCAGGTCTCCTTCATGTCTTACTCCATCGGTGAATTTGCCCGGCTTTGCGGGATCAACCCCACTACGCTTCGCGCCTGGCAGCGCCGATATGGCCTGCTCAAACCGCGGCGTACAGAGGGTGGACACCGTCTGTACAGTGATGATGATGTTCAGCTGGCGCTCAAAATTCTCGACTGGATTCAAAAAGGGGTTCCCGTCAGCCAGGTGAAACCTCTGCTGGATAGCCCCGTCGCGAGGCGGACTGACAACTGGTCAAGCCTGCAGGAAACCATGCTGCAGCGGCTTAAAGAGGGGAAAATCGACGCCCTGCGCCAGCTAATCTACGATGCAGGCCGCGAGTCCCCGCGCCCGGAGCTGGTTACGAAAGTACTGCGTCCGCTGCGCGGTAAACTGTCTGCCCGCATCCCGACAATGATGACGCTGCGCGAAATTCTCGACGGGATCATTATCGCCTATACCTCGTTTTGCCTCGAAGGCGATAAAAAAGCGCCGGGAGATAACTGGCTGATAGCCGGCTGGCATCTCTCCGACCCCTGCGAAATCTGGCTGGAGGCCCTCGCCCGTACCGGCCAGGGCCAGCGTATCGATCTCCTTCCCGTCCCGCCGGCGGCTCTGGCGCCCGAGGTTTTCCCGCAGCGAAACTGGCTGCTGGTCACCTCCGGAACACTGACCGCTGCCCGCAAAAAACAGATCGCATGCTGGCGGCAGCAGGTCAGCGCCCTCGACGTTATCTCCCTTTCCTCCGGCGATATCTCGCCGGACGCGACCGCCGATACCAGTCAAAGAGATTGAGTCCTCCGGACTTTAGTACATCGCCTGACGATAAAGGACCGATGAAAACCGTTAAATATAACCACTTGAATTAAATAGATAATAATAAATATCCTCGCTAATACTTGGACAAATATTAGTTATTGTGTAAGTTTTAAGTATGTGAAGACGTCGCGCGGGCCGGCAACCGGTGGTCCCCCTGCTCTTCCTACAACCAATGCACTAAGAGGATGGCACCATGAACACGCAACCCGCAGTCGGCATCAGCGCATGTTTAACCGGCTCAGCCGTACGCTTTGACGGCGGGCATAAACGTATGGGCTTTGTCATGGACGAACTGGCGGATTGGGTCGCCTTCAAACCCGTCTGTCCGGAGATGGCCATCGGCCTGCCCGCTCCTCGCCCGGCTCTTCGTCTGGTGCAAACCAACGAAGGAGCCATTGAGATGCGTTTTAGCCAAACGCCCCACGATGATGTGACGGAGAAAATGGCCGAATTTAGCGCCTCATTTCTCCCCCGCGTGGATGCCCTCTCTGGCTTTGTTGTCTGTGCTAAATCGCCCAGCTGCGGTATGGAGCGCGTGCGGCTGTATGACGAAAATGGTCACCGTGGGCGTAAAGAGGGAGTGGGTCTTTTCACGCAACAATTGCTGATGCACTACCCGTGGCTGCCCGTAGAAGAGGATGGCCGCCTGCACGATCCGGTGCTGCGGGAGAACTTTGTTGAGCGCGTTTTCGCTCTGCACCAGTTAACTACCCTGCGAGCGCAGGGACTTAGCCGCCGTGCGCTCCTGGATTTCCATAGCCAGTACAAACTGCAGCTGCTTGCGCACGACCAGGCGGGCTATCGCGAAATTGGGCCTTTCGTTGCCTCCCTTCACCAGTGGGAAGATCTGGATGCCTTCTTTGTCGCTTATCGCGCGAAGCTGATGGCGATTCTTAAACAACCCGCTTCGCGGAAAAACCATACCAACGTGCTGATGCATATCCAGGGCTACTTTCGCGATCGGCTCAATAGTCGTCAGCGCGGCGAACTTCGCGAGGTGATCCTCAACTATCGCGCCGGTTTGCTGCCAATACTCGCGCCGATGACATTGCTCAAACATTATCTGGGCGAATTTCCAGACCGCTATTTGCTGACGCAAAACTACTTTAATCCCTATCCCCAGGATTTAGGTCTGCGCCTGAGACTCCTCTGATGACGTAAAACGGGCCCGCCGTCGCGAGCCCGTCATTGCCATCGCTTTTCCGGCAATTATCTGAACGGTGAATTCAGCGGAACTTCAGCATCAGGTTCATGAGTGATACGGTTTCGCAGATCGCGGCGGATCATCTCTATCGCCCAGAACCAGAAAATATGCCCGACCAGTTCCGAAATATATTCATCGGCGGGGATATTAAGCAGAGAAGGCGTCAGACCTAATAAAGGGAAAGAGATCCAGTGAACGGCGATAGTAGCAACAATACCCGCCCATACCCCCTGCCATAATTTTACTTTGGGGAAAACTTCTGCCACCACGCAATAGCCAATGGCAAATACCAGCGAGAAAATAATATGCGTCACCATCACCGGATTGATGATGTGCTCTGAGAAGGTATAAACGGTGTGAGTAGGATCAATCCCCAGGTAATCACGTAAAAAAAGATAGGGTGGATTAAATTCATCCCTGCCGCCGGAGAAAGTACGGGGCGGTAACGGAACTTCAGCCCCCCACTTCACAAATGCCGACATAATACCCGCAATGATCCCAACGCCTGTTGCCACGCCATAACGCCGGCGCCCGGGTTCCGTTTGTGCAAAGAAGTCCTTGATAGCCATCGATTACCACCTGATTATTTTTAGAATGAATACATTAGCTATGTTTAATGTTACTCACGACCGGCCATATTGATCGCGATCACACTTTTGTCTATGAGAACAATTTTTATTCGTATCTCTTTGCTCGTCAGGTCAATACGTTACCTTCTCTCGGCATACGTTTCTCGCCGGCAAAAATCGTCATTAACCCTGTTCTTAGCGCAAAATAGCGGCAAACTAACGCACGTTACCTTGAAGAGGCGTCGGGGAGTCCAGCCGTTCAGGCACGGTCATGCCCCCTGCTTTGCCATCGCTGTCCCGGCACGCAGATGTTTTACTGAATGACGAAGGACGGCCAACAGCAAAGAGATACTGAACGATTGCCGGGTGAATCCGGAGCAGAGAGATCGGCTGCCGAATTAGCGTTATCCGGCATTGTTTAATTTAAAGCGGATGGTTTTGGTCATTCCCTTATAGGGCTTATTGCTCTCAAAGCGCCATTTTGCCGCGGCGGAAATGACGGCATCATCGAATAGATGCTGTGGTTCAGAGGTGAGTATCCACATTTTCTCCACTTTACCGTTCGCCCCGACATCAAAACGGATCGTCACTTCCCCGTCGAGATGGTTGGCCAGAGCGTAATAGGGATAATCGGGTAGCGTGGAGACAAGCTGTTGAGGCGCAACGCCTTTCATCTGGCTGGTACAGGCTGATATCAGGCAGCAGCCGGCAAACAGAAATGCCCGGGATAGTTTCATCATCAGCTTCCATATTGATAATAATTCTCAATACTATCACAGGCGGCTGATGTTGCGCGTTTTTTTTCCTCTGTTTGTGAGCAGTGAAGGCGCAACCGACAGGCGGCAAAGAGAGATGCCGCCTGCGTCTATCCGCCGGCGGCCTGTGCGTTAAACGGATTTATCGACGTTGGTATTTGTACCGGAGGTCAGGATACGAACTTTGTCGCCTTTATTGAAGGTCAGTTGACCATCATACGGCTGCAGCACCTGGATTAGCTGGCCAGATTGCGTTTTGATCGTCAGTTCGATCTGCCGGGCGGCCTGGCGCTGCGTTTGCCGGTGATGCGACGCGCTGGCTCCGGCAACCGCCCCCACCGCCGTCATCGCCGTTTGCCCGCTCCCGTTACCAAACTGGTGGCCGATGGCCCCGCCAACCGCGCCGGCGGCAAGCGTTCGCAGCGGTTGGTTACGGGCCTGGCTGGTGATGATTTGACTTTGTTGCACAACGCCGTAATCCACCACGGTTTTACTCCCCGCAAAGCCGGGCTGGCAGGTAAAGGCGAGAAAGCTGAGAGCGATGAACAGGAATCTCTTCATAATGGCTCATTTTTCGTTCTGTCGCGGGTGATGCGATCCTGCAAAAAGAGAATCCCGCCATTGCTGGCGGGTTTGCAATTAATTCAGCGCTTGCTGGAGATCTTTTTTAACCTGGGTAC
This sequence comes from Klebsiella sp. X13, assembly GCF_003323835.1. Taxonomy (NCBI): domain Bacteria; kingdom Pseudomonadati; phylum Pseudomonadota; class Gammaproteobacteria; order Enterobacterales; family Enterobacteriaceae; genus Klebsiella; species Klebsiella sp. X13. The sequence goes on along the minus strand of NZ_CP030874.1, from coordinate 2,558,073 downwards.
GCTGTTCCGGCGTCAGCACCTGGTTGACGCCAAAATAGTATTTCACGCGGTAGTAACGTACCTGCTGATCTAACTGTCCAAAAGCGGCCAGCTGTTGCTTCACTTTCGCTTCATCCCACTTGCCGGACTGGATCACATCGATCAGCGCGCCATCTTTGAAACCTTCGATTTTGATATTGTTGACGTTAGTTTCAAACTCCTGATGCAGGCCCTTAATTTTTGTCACCTGATCGTTACTCAGCTTAAGGTGCTGCACCACCGGGTCCTGAGAAACCGGCGGGACTTCGTCAGCGGTGGCTGCCTGTGCGGCCATGGAGAAACCCGCGGTCATCGCCACGGCAAGCAGGGTGTTACGGAAAAGTTTATTCACAATCAATTATCCTTAATGTGCAAAAGAAGAGATTTGATTATTGCTCTCAAAATGAAAGCCTTCTGTAACAAAGAGTTAAATTTAAATTTGGACAATAATCCGCTGGTGATTGCGCCATTTCTATCGGCACAGAGAGCTGGATGGCCGCCCCTCTTCAGCAGCATTTTATGCTGGGTAAGAAACTACAACCCGCGAGAGCCGCCGCACCACTACCCTGAAAAACAGCGTATTTATTCTGTTGGATGCGCGCTTAATGCGCAACTGGCGGAATAAAGCAAAATTCCGCTAGCTGATGCGGGAATAGCGGCAAAAAAAAACCGCCAGATAGCTGGCGGTGAATAAATGCTTGCATGGATAGATTGTGTTTTGCATTTTACGTAGAGGCATTTTCCCTCTCCTTCTACGCCTGGCCATACGCTAGCATAGTTATCTTCAATGAAAGTTAAACCGACATCTGCTTACAGTTTATCCACCAGCGCTTTGAGCTGCGCAATCAGCGGATCGCGCGGATACTCCCCCTCACGAGGCCAGGTTGACTGACGGACAATCAACCGGGTGGGAAGCAGTTCGCGGATCGGCACCTGCGGCGCCGCCATCTGCTGGATCAGCAGCTCCACCGCCCGTTTCCCCAGCAAATCGAAGTTTTGCGCCACGGTCGTCAGCGGCGGCTGAAAGTAAAGACTGTCCGCCGTATCGTCGTAGCCGGTGACCGAAACGGCGCTGTTACCGGTACGATTAAGCTGCGCCAGCGCGCTAAGTACCCCTAATGCCATCTGGTCATTGGCCACGACGATGGCGCTGAGCCGCGGCTGCAGGTGGAGCAGTTCAAAGGTTTTCTGCCAGCCGCTGGCGGCGCTCCAGTCGCCGAAAACCGTCACGGCCTGGCTTACGCCCAGGCGATGCAATGTCTCCCGCCAGCTACCGAGGCGCATCCGGGCAGAGACCGAGCTTTCCGGACCGGCCAGCAGGCCAAATTCGCGATGGCCGAGTTCCCAGAGATGCCGAACGCAGGCGCCGCAACCGTCACGATGATCAAAGCGCACGCAGGAGACTTCGGTCTCCGGCGACACATCAAGAAACAGACAGGCGATATCGGGATTTTCCTTCACCAGCCGTTCCGCGATGCTGCTCTCCAGCGGCAGGCTGATAATCGCGCCGCGAATATGCTGAGCACGAAACTCATCCAACCGGGTCTGCAGAGAAGCGTAATCGCTGCGTTCGGGCATGGCGATGGACACTTCCAGCTGATGAGCCCCGGCATGGCTTTTTACCGCCGAGGCGATTTGCGACGGCGCGTGTAGCGTCAGTGACGCCGTAATCAGCCCGATTGAAGGTGCGGCTTTCCCCGCCAGCAGCTGCGCCGATCGGTTGGGCACATAATGCAGCGCCTGCATCGCGCGGATCACCTTCTCGCGAGTCCGCGCGGAGACGACATCGGGACGATTCAGCACCCGGGAGACCGTTTGCTGTGAAACGCCGGCCTCGTGTGCCACATCGTCTAAGGTTGCTGAACGCCGCTGCATAATCCCCCCTGTCTGCGCAAAACTCGTCTGATTACGTTAAATGTCGTCCGCTAACATTTTATGTCTAACTGACGACAAAAATCAGCTCTGATTCTGCAGTTTCGTGATCGTGAGTCGGTTTCATTTTCGCCATTATTGCGGCCTGATAGAAAATATCTGATAACAACATCATCCTTGTCTAGCGAATGACATTTTTTCCACTTATCCGTCAGGTATGCCTATGCAACAACATGACTCAAACGCGGTTCGCTCGTTGACGTTTCAGGACGTGCTGGCCCGTGAAGACTGGCAAAATCAGACCATTACTCACCTTAATCGCTTAGCGGCTCACCCCACGTTTGCCAGTTGGCGATCGCTCGACGACGCCCGGGACAACCGCCCTTCCGACCGCCTCCGCCTGCTCGACGGGCAGTGGCAATTTTGCTGGGCACCCAGCCCGTTTGCCGTCGATGGCCGCTGGATCGAGCGCGATCTCGACACCAGCCGCAGCACGCCGGTGCCCTCTAACTGGCAGATGGAAGGCTACGATGCGCCGATCTATACCAACGTCCGTTATCCCATTGATACGCCGCCGCCGCGGGTCCCGGAAGAGAACCCGACCGGCCTGTACTCGCTCAACGTCACCCTGGAGCAACACTGGCTGGCCGATGGCCTGACGCAGATTGTTTTCGACGGCGTTAACTCGGCGTTTCACCTGTGGTGTAACGGCGTGTGGGTCGGTTACTCCCAGGATAGCCGGCTGCCGGCTGCTTTCGACCTGACCCCCTACCTGCGGGCGGGAGAAAACCGCCTGTGTGTGATGGTCATGCGCTGGAGCGCGGGCAGCTGGCTGGAAGATCAGGATATGTGGCGCATGAGCGGGATTTTCCGCTCGGTGTGGCTGCTGAACAAACCAAAGCAGCACCTCAGCGACGTGCAGATTTCCCCGCAGCTGGATGCGCTGTATCGCGACGGCGAACTACAGGTCAATCTGGCCATCTCCGCCGCTGATGAGCAGCTGGCCGGGCTGGAGGCTGAAGTCAGTCTGTGGGACGGCGAGCAGCTGATTGCCCGCCGGCGCCAGCGGCCAGGTTCTGCGCCAGTTGATGAACGGGGCCATTATGCCGAACGGGCAACGCTGGCCCTGGCGGTGGAAAAACCGCGGCAATGGAGCGCGGAAACGCCCCACTGCTATCGCACCGTGGTTGCCCTGTGGCGCGGCGAAGATCTGGTTGAAGCTGAAGCCTGGGACATCGGCTTTCGCCGGGTGGAGATCGGCAACGGCCTGCTGCTGCTCAACGGCAAACCGCTGCTTATCCGCGGAGTGAACCGCCATGAGCACCACCACCAGCGCGGCCAGGTGGTGACCGAAGAGGATATGCTGCAGGACATTCTGCTGATGAAGCAGAATAACTTTAACGCCGTGCGCTGTTCGCACTATCCCAACGCCGCACGCTGGTATGAACTGTGTAACCGCTACGGCCTGTACGTGGTCGATGAGGCGAACATCGAAACCCATGGCATGGTGCCAATGAACCGCCTGTCCGACGATCCTGCCTGGCTGCCGGCCTACAGCGCTCGCGTCACCCGGATGCTGCAAAGCCACCGTAACCATCCGTCGATTATTATCTGGTCACTGGGGAACGAGTCCGGCTGCGGTGCGAACCATGAAGCCATGTATCACTGGCTGAAACGTGAAGATCCTACGCGGCCGGTCCAGTACGAAGGCGGCGGCGCCGACAGCACGGCGACCGATATTATCTGCCCGATGTACGCTCGCGTGGAACGCGATCAGCTGATTCCAGCCGTGCCCAAATGGGGCATTAAAAAGTGGATCGGCCTGCCCGGTGAACAGCGACCGCTGATTCTCTGCGAATACGCGCACGCGATGGGCAACAGCCTCGGTAATTTTGCCGATTACTGGCAGGCCTTCCGGGAATATCCGCGCCTGCAGGGCGGCTTTATCTGGGACTGGGCGGATCAGGCAATTGAAAAGACCTTCGAGGACGGCAGCGTGGGCTGGGCCTACGGCGGGGATTTTGGCGACACGCCAAACGATCGGCAGTTCTGCATGAACGGGCTGGTGTTCCCGGATCGTCGCCCTCATCCTTCGCTGATTGAAGCGAAACATGCCCAGCAATATTTCCAGTTTTCCCTGCTGGCGCACTCCCCGCTGCGGGTCAGCGTTGTCAGCGAATACCTGTTCCGTGCCAGCGATAATGAAGTGCTGAACTGGCAGGTGCAGTCCGCCGGTGAAACCGTCGCCAGCGGCAGCCTGACGCTGAACCTCGCGCCGCAGGGCGAGGAAGATTTTACCTTGTGCGACCAGCTGACCCTGCCGGCAGGCGCCAGGGAGGTCTGGCTGACGCTGGAAGTTGTCCAGCCGCAGGCGACGGCGTGGTCTGACGCCGGGCACCGCGTGGCCTGGGCGCAGTTCGCCCTCGCCGCCCCGCTGGCCTTACCCGCGCCCGCCACCGTCGGCCCGGCTCCAGAGCTGACCGTCGATGATGAGACATTCAGCGTCCGCCAGGGATCTCAGCAATGGATTATCGATCGTCAGAGCGGTCTGTTAACTCATTGGCTGGCGGAAGGCATAGAGCAGCTGCTGTCTCCGCTGCGCGACCAGTTCGTTCGCGCTCCGCTGGACAACGATATCGGCGTCAGTGAAACGGATCGTATCGACCCCAACGCCTGGGTTGAACGCTGGAAAAGCGCCGGACTCTATGCGCTCGACGCGCGCTGCGTTGACTGTACCGCGCAGCGCCTGGCACATGAGATCATCATCGACAGCCGCTGGCACTATCTGCGCGGCGATGAAGTGGTCATCGTCAGTCAGTGGCGGATGACCTTTGATAGCGATGGCCATCTGCATCTGGCGGTGAGCGGAGAGCGGGCCGGCACGCTGCCGCCGCTGCCGCGCGTGGGCCTTCACTTCCAGGTCCCGGACCAGCGGTCGCCGGTCTCCTGGCTCGGCTACGGGCCGCATGAAAATTACCCTGACCGGAAGAGCAGCGCCTGTTTCGCCCGCTGGCAGCTTCCGTTGGAAGCGATGAGCACGCCCTATATTTTCCCGACGGAAAACGGTCTGCGCTGCGACAACAAAGCGCTGGATTGGGGGCGCTGGCACGTGACCGGTGACTTCCACTTCTCGGTTCAGCCCTACAGCACCGCGCAGCTCATGGAAACCGATCACTGGCACCGGATGACCCCGGAAAAAGGCGTCTGGATCACTCTCGACGGCGCGCATATGGGCGTCGGCGGCGACGATTCGTGGACACCAAGCGTGCTGCCGCAGTGGCTGCTGCTCGGGACCCGCTGGCAGTACCAGCTCTCGCTGTCTTTACGCTAAACCCTCAACGGGGGCTCTCGCCCCCCTTTAAAACGGCTATACCCGCATATTCGGGATGCAGCGTGGCGGAAATGGACAGAATCCGCGCCGAAGGCCAGGAATGGCGAGTATCACGAAGGGAACGGCGTGCCGCCAATAACAGGCAGCTGGAATGATGACGAGTATAATAACCCTGGAACATCTCTATGAAATTCTCTGAACTGGCGCCACGCGAACGGCATAATTTTGTTTATTTCCTGCTGTTCTTTTTCTTTTACTACTTCATTATGTCGGCCTATTTCCCGTTTTTTCCGGTGTGGCTGGCGGATGTAAACCATTTAACTAAAACGGAAACCGGGATTGTCTTCTCTGCTATTTCGCTGTTTGCCATTATTTGCCAACCGATATTTGGCCTGATATCCGATAAGCTGGGACTGCGTAAACACCTGCTGTGGACCATCACCATCTTATTAATTCTGTTTGCCCCGTTCTTTATCTTTGTCTTCTCGCCGCTGCTGCAGGTCAATATTATCGCCGGGGCGCTGGTGGGGGGACTCTATCTGGGAATTGTCTTCTCCAGCGGTTCCGGCGCGGTCGAAGCCTATATTGAGCGGGTCAGTCGCGCCAACCGTTTCGAATACGGCAAGGTTCGCGTTGCTGGCTGTGTCGGCTGGGCGCTCTGCGCGTCAATCACCGGCATCTTGTTTGGTATTGATCCCAATATCACCTTCTGGATCGCCTCCGGCTTTGCGCTGGTGCTTGGGGTGCTGCTGTGGTTCTCCCGTCCGGAAAGCAGCAACAGCGCCCAGGTGATGGACGCCTTAGGGGCAAACCGTCAGGCGTTTTCTCTGCGCGTCGCCGCTGAGCTGCTGAGAATGCCGCGATTCTGGGGATTTATTATCTATGTGGTCGGCGTCGCCAGCGTCTATGACGTATTCGACCAGCAGTTTGCTAACTTTTTTAAAGGCTTTTTTGCCGATCCGCAGCGCGGAACTGAAGTCTTTGGTTTCGTCACCACCGGCGGCGAATTGCTGAATGCGCTGATCATGTTCTGCGCCCCGGCTATTGTGAACCGTATCGGGGCGAAAAATGCGCTGCTGACCGCCGGAATAATTATGTCCGTGCGTATTCTCGGCTCCTCATTCGCCACGACGGCGGTCGAGGTCGTGATCTTAAAAATGTTGCATATGTTTGAAGTTCCGTTCCTGCTGGTCGGCACCTTTAAATATATTTCCTCGGCCTTTAACCCGAAACTGTCCGCCACCCTGTTCCTGATCGGTTTTAACTTATCGAAACAGCTCTCTGGCGTGGTGCTGTCGGCATGGGTGGGCCGCATGTACGACACCGTCGGCTTCCACCAGGCTTACTTGATTCTGGGTTCGATTACCCTGGGCTTTACCGTGATCTCACTGTTCACCTTGAAAGGCAGTAAAACGCTGCTGCCGACCGCCGGCTATAACAACGCCGCGTAAACCGCAAATTAGCAGCCCGTTACGCACAACGGGCCGCTACCATTATCCGGCGGCTGCAGCTTTGATTCGCGTCTCGCCGTCGCTGTTTTCCAGCTCATATAGCCGGCTCTCGGCCTGCGAGGAGATAAGTGCCGCCAGCTCGGCAGAGTGGCTGGTCAACCAGATTTGGCTATAGCGGGAGGCCTCGACAATCAGTCTGGCCAGCGCCGGGAACATCTGCCGATGCAGGCTGTTTTCCGGTTCGTTAATTGCCAGGAATGCCGGCGGACGCGGGCTCAACAGCGCTACCGCCAGACATAAAAAACGCAGCGTGCCGTCCGACATTTCCGCCGCCAGCAGCGGGCGAAACACCCCGTTGCGCCGCATCTTAATCGAGAAACGCGAGTTTTCGTTTTCGCAGAAGAACGTGCACTCCGGAAAAGCGGCGGCCAGAATCTCGTGCAGGAGCGCTTCGGCGCCAATTTCGACAATCGTCTGAAAAGCGGCGGCAAGATTATGCCCGTCGCTGTCGAGGACCGGTGAACGATAACCTACCGTCAGATGTCGGAGCGCCGAATGTCGGCCGATATTAAATTCATGGTAGAAACGCCACTGGCGCATCGTTTCCCGGACGCGAGAAACTTCCGGGAAGCGGTGCGGCTCGCCCAGTTGACCAAAGATCGACTCGTTTTCATAAATCGTGTCGGTGAAGGTATTTTTCTCGCCGTTGACATCGAGCAGGAACGCGGCCTGGTTTTTCCGCTGCAGCACCCTGGCAGAAGGTCGCCGGGAGAATCCCGCCAGCCAGATGGACTCCTCTTTGACAATCGGGTCGAGCATAAACTGAGTGGGATAAGGCAGCTTTTCCGGGAAACCCACCTGGAGCTCATAGTCAAACTCCGCGGTCAGACAGGAAATTTGCAGCCGACGCGGGTGGCGCGCCGTCGGTGCCGTTCGCCCTGACCACATCACATTTTCCAGGCCGCCCTCCTCGCTGATATAGCTTGAGAACTTGCCGTCCGCGGAGGCGGTTAACAGGTGAATCGCTTTGTAGATGTTGGACTTGCCGCAGCCATTCGGCCCAAACACGATATTGAGCGCGCCCAGTTCCAGTTCGATATCCCTGACCGACCTGAAATTTTGTATGCGGATATGGTGAATCATGGTGCTCCCGATGAAAAACTCCGTGCTGCGGCAGTGGCAAACAAGGGGAATGATAACACGGTCAGGCCGGACGAAGGTCAATCGTCCGGCAAGGACGCACTCAGCGGAGAGACTTTTTCATGCCTCGGGTCAGGGCCACGCGTTTGAGCTTGTCAGCATCGTCATGGGTTTCGCTAAACACACCGAAAAAATAACGCTCATCATCGATCGTTTGCGAAACAATCCGATAGCTCAGCGGATTGCCAGATTTCGCGCCATACTGCGCGGCGGTGACGGACAGTTCCGTCGCGGTACCGGCGACGCTGACCAACAGGCCATCCGCCTTTCCCCCCACCAGCATGACCTTAATTAGCGGGTCCACCATGTTCCTCCCGGATGGATCAATGGTTAATATGTGATTGCCGACGGCGTAGAGCATTTATACAACCTTCAGTACATTCTTATAGTTCATACCAGCCTGAATGAAAAAAACTCTTTCATATAGTGAGCTAAGCATTGATTATTACTGGTAAAAGCTGGCAGATGATGAAGGAAAAAAGAGAAATTGTGAATCTTCATAACTCTTATTTGTCTTTATTTTTTGTTTATTTTCCGTGACGTCCGCAAAACCCGCCAGATCGACTTGTGGACAACAACCTGCAGGGAAACATTCCGCTATGCGTCAATATCGATTCGCCCTTCTGCCATTGTTAGCCGCCCTGGCGCTCCCCGGTTGGGCGCATGAAGCCACGGTGACGACGGTTAAACAAGCCGAAAGCCAGCTGCAGGGCCGGGTCGGCTACGCCGAACTGGATTTAGCTTCCGGCCAACTGCTGTCCGGCTATCGCGCTGGCGAACGCTTCCCGATGATGAGCACCTTTAAAGTGCTGCTCTGCGGCGCAGTCTTGTCGCGCGTCGATACCGGTGAAGAACAGCTCGATCGCCGTATCCATTACCGGCAGCAGGATCTGGTGGAATACTCGCCGGTGACGGAGAAGCATCTTGCCGATGGGCTCACCGTGGGCGAACTGTGCGCGGCCGCCATTACCCTGAGCGATAATACGGCGGCAAACCTGCTGTTGACCACTCTCGGCGGCCCGCAGGGGCTGACCACGTTCCTGCGCCACAGCGGCGACCAGACTTCGCGACTCGACCGGTGGGAAACGGAACTCAATGAAGCGCGGCCGGGCGATGTGCGTGATACGACGACTCCGGAAGCGATGGCCAGGACACTGCGAAATCTGTTGACCGGCCGCGTGCTTTCCCCCGCCTCGCAGCAGCAGTTGCAACGCTGGATGGTAGAGGACAAAGTTGCGGGGCCGCTGTTGCGCTCAGCGCTGCCGGCAGGCTGGTTTATTGCCGATAAGACCGGAGCCGGCAACCGCGGCTCGCGCGGAATCATCGCCGCTCTCGGTCCGGACGGTAAAGCCGCGCGCATCGTGGTGATTTATTTAACCGCAACCCCGGCCTCAATGGATGAGCGCAATAAACAGATTGCGGCCATCGGTGAAACGCTGGTCAGGCACTGGTCCAAAGACGATAAAAGACCCTAGCCGGTCAGCGATCGCTCGCCATCCGGAACATCCCCGGACAAAACCTCAGACGTAAAAAAGCCTCGCAAACGCGAGGCCTGACGCGGAGAGATCGCAGCGATGGCCGGGATTAGTTTTCCTCGTAACCTTCGAGCGCATCCTGAATGGCATCGGCTAAGGAAGCGACTTCCTGAGCCACATTGCGTAAATCCATCTGGCTACGAATCCCGGAATTCGCGGTTGATGAAGAGACGGCGGCTTTCGAAATTTCTAATGCCGCCTGAACAGCGAGCAGACGCTTATGTTTCTCGATAGCCGCGTCGCCACTATCGCCATCAAATTGAAAGTATTTTTCTAACATAGCGGATCCTTTTCAGCCATTTCATTATCGGGGAGGATATTCTCGTCTAAGCGGGGACAAATAAACAGCAAAAAAAATATTAATTACAAAGAGTTAATATTTAGTTGTTTAACAACGTCGTTCAGAGCGCAGGGCGTCACTAAGGACAGCGCCGCAAGAGGTCTGCAGGATGAAGAAGAGATAACACCGGGCGATTCTGTTTGCCGACGTCTGGCTACGTTTAATCAGCGGCTCTTTTCGTGACGAACCGTGTGACGGTTTCGCCAGCGACACACAACAAACCATCGCTGCATCGCGCTATTGGCCTTCCCGTCGTCCACGCAACTTGATACTGTATGCAAATACAGTAAAAATAGCGCCAACAATTAACGCTGAGAGATGAAATATGTTTGTGGAACTGATTTATGACAAGCGGAACTTTGAGGGCCTTCCCGGGGCGAAAGAGACGATTGCAGCTGAACTATCGAAGCGAATTCACCGTATCTTTCCCGATGCTGATGTACGTGTAAAGCCGATGATGACGCTACCGGCAATTAACACCGATGCCAGCAAGCACGAAAAAGAACAAATCAGCCGTGCTGTGCAGGAAATGTTTGAAGAGGCTGATATGTGGATGGTCGAGGAGTGACGGAGAGAGAAAATGTCATTGTCCCCAGGGGGTGAATCTATCGGCCTGCGGACAAGATTTTCCCCATACCGCCGACATGCATGAGCGATGTTGAGGTACAAAAAGTGGACAAAAAACCGGGCCTCAGGCCCGGTTCTGTTTCCGACATAAAAGTTGCCCTACTCACTCAACCCGCGGTTCTCCAGCATCGGCTCAATCTGCGGGTCATGCCCGCGCCACTGGCGATAAAGTTCAGCTAAATCAGTGCTGTTGCCGCGGGACAAAATCGCCTCGCGGAAGCGCTGGCCGTTTTCGCGGGTTAAACCACCCTGCTCCACAAACCACTGATAGCCGTCATCGGCCAGCATCTGCGTCCACAGATAAGCGTAATAGCCTGCCGCATAGCCGCCGCCGAAGATATGCGAGAAGTAGCTGCTACGGTAGCGCGGCGGTACCGCGGCGAGGTCCATCTGCTCCTGACGCAACGCCAGCGCTTCAAAGCTATCGACATCGCGCGGAATATCTGCCGACGAGAGGCTATGCCAGTGCATATCCAACAGCGCCGCCGCCAGTAGCTCGCTCATGTCATAGCCCTTATTAAACTTCGCCGCGCGCAGCATCCGCTCACGCAGCGTATCCGGCATCGCTTCCCCGGTCTGATAATGGCGCGCATAGTGGGCGAACACCTGAGACTGACTGGCCCAGTGCTCAAAGATCTGCGACGGAAACTCAACAAAATCGCGCGGCGTATTGGTCCCCGACAGACTGGCGTAACGCTGACTGGCAAACAGCCCGTGCAGCGCGTGACCAAATTCATGGAATAAGGTGATGACCTCATCCCAGGAGAGCAGCGCGCTGTGGCCGGCCTTCGGTTTCTGGTAGTTGCAGACGTTGTAAATCACCGGATGCCGGGCGAGCAGCGTGGATTGTTCAACGAAGACATCCATCCACGCCCCGCCGCTTTTCGAATCCCGCGAGAAGTAGTCGCCGTAAAACAGCGCCAGACCTTCCCCGTTGGCGTCAAAAATTTCCCATACCCGGACGTCCGGATGATAAACCGGAATATCAAACCGTTCGACAAAGCGCAGACCAAACAACTGCGACGCCGTCCAGAACACGCCATCCTCTAAAACGCGGTCGAGGGAGAAGTAGGGTTTTAACTGGGCTTCATCGATGGCGAATGTCGCCCGGCGCACCTGTTCGCCGTAATACAACCAGTCCCAGGCTTCAGCCTTAAAACCGCCGCCCTCACCATCAATCACCCGTTGGATATCCGCCAGCTCCCGTTCCGCTCTTGCCCGGGCGGCCGGGGCTATCCGACGCATGAACGCAAATGCCGCCTCGGGCGTTGCCGCCATTTGGTCGGCCATCGACCAGCTGGCGTAATCCGCCACGCCCAGCAGTTCCGCTTTCCGGGCGCGAATCTCCGCCAGGCGAAGCACCAGCTCGCGGGTATCATTCGCATCGCCCTTCTGATTGCGTTTCCAGCCGGCAGCAAACAGATTTTCACGCGTCTGGCGGCAGCGTAAGGCGAGTAACGCCGGTTGCTGGGTGGTGTTCAGCAAAGGCAGCAGCCAGCGATCGCTCAGCCCTTTTTCCCGCGCGGCATCTGCGGCTTCAGCAATCTCTTCATCGCTGAGTCCGGCTAACTGCTCCGGGTCGTCAACCACCAGACCGCCGGATTTAACCGCCGCCAGCAGCCGCTGCTGAAACTGACTCTGCAAAGCCGCAGCCTGGGTATTCAAAGCCCGCAGCTCTGTTTTTTGCGCATCGGCCAGGGTCGCACCGGCCAGCGTAAAACGCTGCCAGGTGATCACCAGCAGCCTGCGGGACTCGCTATCTGGCGGCAAGGTGTCACGCTGCTGCCATACCTGCTTCACGCGCTCGAATAGCGCCGCGTTAAGCCAGATATCATTTCCCAGATCCGCCAGCTCAGCAGAAAATTGCTCATCAAGCGCCTGGATCGTCGGGTTGGTATGCGCCCCGGCCATGGCAAAAAATACCCGGGTAACGCGCGCCAGCAGCTGCCCGCTCTGCTCGAGCGCGACCAGCGTGTTGGCAAAGTCCGCCGGCGCCGGATTATTTACTATCGCGGCAATCTCTTCCCGCTGACGGCGAACGCCTTCATCAAAGGCCGGTCGGTAATGGGTATCGTCAATCAGATCAAACTGGGGTGCCTGATAAGGCAACAGACTGACGCGCAAAAAGGGGTTATTGTCGGCCATCATCGTCTCCTGGACTCGGTAATCCAGTAAGATTAGGCAACTCATTGATTGACCGCAATGATTTCCGCCTGCTGGCGAGCGGCGCTACCCGAACGCGGTCATAACAAAAAAAAGAAAACGCCGGCCACCAGCAGCGCGCCCGTTACGCCAAGAATATCGATTGCCGTGCTGATTATGGTGGCGTGCGTCGGAATGCTCTCTTCTTCTTCCCATTCGTTCATCGGAACCCTCCTCAGGCAAAAAAGCGCCGCCGCAACGGGCCGGCGCGACAAGGATTTAGGTGTCAATCCTGTGCTCTTCTGTCGTGTGGCGGCAGAATAACAATCCCCATAATGTCGTCGATGATCAATTCATGCCATGAATGCTTTCTTGTTTATTTTTCCACAAGGTTCGCATAACTGACCAGCCGGCCACCTCTTTTTCCGTTAGCCAACAGCGCCGGTTCACCCACTCTTGCCACAGCGATGTTTATCCCGGCGGAAAGGCGCTCATCCCCGCTCGTCGTCGCAATTACCTGTTTTGGAAACGTATTGCTTGTTCCACGGATGTAGACTCTCTTTTCTTTTGTAGCTACAGTGCTGGTAACGAGCGGTTATCGTCATTGTTTAATCTTTTTCTCCGGATTGGGTCCTTTGGCGCGCAGCAATACGCCGGCGAACCGTTTTTACGCGAAATATTAAGCAAGACGGTATGGAAGCCCCGACATAAGACGGCTGGGGCATGATGAGAACATTGACAGGAGCGATAATGATTATTCTGATTACCGGGGCAACAGCAGGTTTTGGTGAAAGCATGACTCGCCGTTTTATCGCTAATGGTCACAAGGTGATCGCCACCGGGCGTCGCGAAGAGCGCCTGAAAACGTTGCAGGATGAGCTGGGCGCGAATCTCTACACCGCGCAGCTGGATGTCCGCAACCGTGCCGCGATTGAAGAGATGATTGCCGGACTACCGGCCGAGTGGCAGGCCATCGATGTGCTGGTCAATAACGCCGGTCTGGCGCTGGGCCTTGAGCCGGCGCACAAAGCCAGCGTCGAAGACTGGGAAGACATGATCGACACCAACAACAAAGGGCTGGTCTATATGACCCGTGCCGTGCTGCCGGGTATGGTTGAGCGTAACCGCGGTCATATTATTAATATCGGTTCCACCGCCGGCAGCTGGCCTTATTCCGGCGGCAACGTCTACGGCGCGACCAAAGCCTTTGTGCGTCAGTTCAGCCTGAACCTGCGTACCGATCTGCACGGTACAGCCATTCGAGTGACCGATGTAGAGCCCGGCCTGGTCGGCGGTACTGAGTTCTCTAACGTCCGTTTTAAAGGCGACGATGCTAAAGCGAGTAAAGCCTACGAGAATACCCAGGCATTAACAGCGGAAGATGTGACCGAAGCGGTATGGTGGGTCGCCACCCTGCCCGCGCATGTCAATATCAACACGCTGGAAATGATGCCGGTCAGCCAAAGCTTTGCCGGCCTGAGCGTCCATCGCGCGGGCTAAAACCGGCAGCCCGGTCGCTTTGCGGCCGGGTATGGGCGAATGGACAAATAACGCGTAAAATAGCGCATATCCCCCAATAAAAGTAACCATCAATGGCCGCAGAATTGCAACTTAATCCGACACAGCCTGTAAACCAGCAAATTTATCGTATCCTTCGCCATGATATCGTTCATTGTTTGATCCCGCCGGGTACCCCGCTGTCTGAGAAAGAAGTGTCTGTGCGTTTTAGCGTTTCCCGCCAACCGGTGCGTGAGGCTTTTATCAAACTGGCTGAGAATGGTCTTATTCAAATTCGCCCGCAGCGCGGCAGCTATGTCAATAAGATCTCACTGTCTCAGGTGCGCAACGGATGTTTCGTTCGCCAGGCTATCGAATGCGCCGTGGTGCGCCGTGCCGCCGGAATGATCACCGCCGAACAAATCTATCAGCTTGAGCAAAATCTTAACCAGCAGCGTATTGCGGTTGAGCGTCAGCAGTTAAATGATTTTTTTCAGCTGGATGATGAATTTCACCAAAAACTGTCGCTGATTGCCGACTGTCAGCTGGCGTGGGATACCGTCGAGAATATTAAAGCGACAATTGACCGGGTCCGCTACATGAGCCTCGATCACATTACCTCGCCGGAGATGCTGTTGCGCCAACACCATCAAATTTTTCAGGCTCTGGAAAATCGTGATGCGGAAGCGGTCGGCACCGCGATGAATATTCACCTGCATGAAATCAGTGAATCGGTATTATTAATTCGTCAGGAAAATCGCGACTGGTTTAGTGAAGAGTAAATGATTTCGGCGGCAGCCAAATAAACAGCAACGCTGCCGCCCTGATGGCTAAATACGCTAACGGACAACCAGCACCGGTATTTTTGCGTAGCGCAGAATTGATTCGGCGTTCGAGCCGAGAAGATGCGTGGATAGGCCCGGTGTGCGTGAGCCAACAACAATCACGTCAAACTCGTCGGCATTGCCGATAGCCAGTATTTCATCGCGGACATTGCCAAATACTACCCGGGTATGAATCCGCTCAGCCGGAATCGAGAACAGACGGGACAGCGTCTGCATTTTCTTTTCTGACTCTGCTTTCATAAAGGTTTCGAATTTCTGAATATCCGCAGCGAAGCCGCGTAAAACGGAACGACTGCTGTTTGGCAATACGTTTAATAACGTAATTTCGCCCTCTTCAGCCGACGCCAGGAACTCAGCATGACGAACAGCTTTATCACTCAAATCCATTTCAAATACATCGACCGGCAAGAGAATTTTCTTGTACATATGCGGCTCCTTTTTCCGAAGTACTTAATTTCACTGCGCACATCATGACATATTTATTTTCAGTCCCACACAACTAATAACCCTGTAATCTGGCATATTCATTAAAATAAACATCAATTATATATAGTTAGCTCTGGATAGCTAAAGTTATGTATATTCAATGTTCTCGATCAATATTTGTATAAAAGCCACAATAAATATTTTTACCGCCGAAGAAAACGCCCTGCCAGGATGTTAACGAACGTGATTGCAAAAATTAAGACACCCGGATGGGTGTCTTAATATTGTTCCACAAGGTCGAGCGGGACGGGTGCCGCTAGTGAGTCTGGGCCCAGGCCGCAACGGTCGCCTTCGCGCCCCGCGCTTTCAACGACAGCCAGGCGCTCGTTACGGCATCGACAAAACGACCGTTCTGCGGCAAATCGCGGCCAAAGATGGCTTCGATACCCAGCAACGCTTTCACTCGTTCCGGCCCCTCAGCGCTGTTCTGGACCGCCTGCTGAATCACCGGCAGCAGCGGATCGCAGATCTCAATCGCCTGTCCCTGCTCATCAACGCCGCCGACATAGCACATCCAGCCCGCGATCCCCATCGCCAGCAGGCTGAAGTCGGTACGCTGCGCGAGATGCCAGCGCACGGAATCCAGCATCCGCTGCGGCAGTTTCTGGCTGCCGTCCATCGCAATCTGCCAGGTGCGGTGTTTCAGTGCCGGGTTGCTGTAACGGTCGATGAGAAGCCCGGCATAACGTTCCAGATCAACGCCCTGGACTTTCAACGTCGGCGCCTGTTCGCTGAGCATTAAGCTGCGCGCCGCGCGGCGGTAATTCTGATCCTGCATACAGTCATTGATATGCTGATAGCCGGCCAGATATCCCAGATAGGCGAGGAAAGAGTGGCTGCCGTTGAGCATACGCAGTTTCATCTCTTCAAAAGGTACGACGTCAGCGACCAGTTCGGCCCCCGCGAGTTCCCACGCCGGGCGACCCGCCACAAAGTTGTCTTCAATGACCCACTGACGGAACGGCTCACAGGCAACGCCCGCCGGATCGCGCACACCGG
Organism: Klebsiella sp. X13; assembly: GCF_003323835.1. Taxonomy (NCBI): domain Bacteria; kingdom Pseudomonadati; phylum Pseudomonadota; class Gammaproteobacteria; order Enterobacterales; family Enterobacteriaceae; genus Klebsiella; species Klebsiella sp. X13. The sequence continues at coordinate 2,541,730 of NZ_CP030874.1, read as the reverse complement.
TCAACTGCTCAATTTTATCCAGCGTGTCGGCCGTCACCGCCGGCACAATGCGATCAACCATCGTCGACGGGAAGGTCACCTGTTGCGCAATCCAGTCGGCGAGATCGCCGTCAATTGCGCGCGCCAGGGCACAAACCACATTGCGCGTGACATGACCGTTCTCCGGCATATTATCGCAGGACATCACGCTGAATGCCGGCAAGCCTGCAGCTTTGCGCCGCGCCAGGGCTTCAACGATAACGCCCGGCGCAGATTTCGGCTGGTGCGGATTCAGAATATCCGCCGCGATCAGCGGATGCTCCAGCTGTATCTCGCCGGTGGACGGCGAGTGGCAATAGCCTTTTTCGGTAATCGTCAGGGATACAATGGCCACCTGAGGCTCACACATCTTCGCCAGCACACTCTCAAGGCCATCGACCTCTGCATGCATGGCTTGTTTAACCACGCCGACCACGCGGGCCGTCCAGGCATCCGCCGACATTTCGGCAACGGTATACAGGAGATCCTGTTTCTGCAGATCGGCAATCTGCTGCTCGCCGCCAATCAGGTTAACTTCGGTGTAGCCCCAATCGCTGCCCTGTTCTGCCGCCAGAATATCGGCATAGACCGCCTGGTGCGCGCGATGGAATGCGCCAAAACCGAGATGGACAATGCGCGAAACCAGTTTGCTGCGATCGTAGGAAGGAAGCGTTGCCTTGGCTGTTAAAAGCGTGTTTTCCATGGTGACTCTCATTTTTATGATTACTAATCAACCATTCTCGAGGAGAATGCCTCTGTGAGGTAAACCATCTCATGCAATTGGTATGACATCTTTGATTTCCATCAACTACCATACAAGAAGATTTTGCCATTCACAGTCTGTTTCACTACGGGTGAATAGAGGAAATAAAAAGCCGGGTTCCGCACCCGGCCAGTTTGCACGTCGGTCTGTCAACGGTTCAGGTTAACTGACCGCTTCTCACCTCGCGATGTTGAGGAACGGCGTCTGCCGCATCGTCCAGCAAGCTGAGATCGCGGTCCCGCACTTCTGGCATAAGGAGAGCGGAGAGCAAGCCAATAGACGAGTAGCAGATAAGCATGGCAACGATCGGCCACCATGACTCCGTCATATTACAGAAAATACCGGCCAGTACCGGACCAAAGCCTACGGCAACTAAACCACCGGTTTCTTTTGAAATCGCCATTCGCGTAAAGCGGTTACGCGAACCGAAAATTTCCGCCATGGTGATATTTTCCAGCGCAAACAGACCCAGCACAGCAATATTATGGATGACAATCAACGACGCCATAATTGCGCCGACGCTGTAGCTCTTATCAACAATGATCGAGACCATCGGATAGGCCAGTATAATGGCGGTGATATTCACGATAATATAAGGGACACGGCGACCGATTTTATCGGATAACCACCCGAGGAGAGGGATGGTGATAAAACCGATGCCGGAACTAATCATTAAAGCATCGGTTGGAATAGCTTTATCAAATAATAAGGTCTGTACCAAATAGCCGGCCAGGAACGTCTGCAATAAACCTGAGTTACCCGCCTGACCGAAACGTAACCCGGTTGCCAGCCAGAAGGATTTACTTTTCAGCATCGCGCCAAAAGTAGTCTCCCGCTCCGCCGCGCCGGTTTGCAGCTCGCCTCCCTCGTTGACCTGTTCAAATACCGGACTTTCTTTAAGGTTCAGCCGCAGCCAGATAGCGAATATCATCACCACGGCGCTGGCGAGGAACGGGATTCGCCATCCCCATGCCACCAGCTCCTCCCGGTCAAGCAGGAAAAACATTATCGCCCAGATAGCGGTTGCGCTCAGCGTGCCGCAGTTGGTCCCCATTGCGACCAGCGACGAAATGATGCCGCGTTTCCCCTTCGGCGCATATTCGGCCAACATGGTACCTGCTCCGGAGATTTCAGCCCCGGCGCCCAGCCCCTGGACAATACGTAAAGTCACCAGTAACACTGGCGCAAAAATGCCAACCTGCGCATAGGTAGGCAACACCCCAATCAGGGTGGTACAAATGCCCATCATCGTAATAGTGATAAAGAGAACGCGTTTACGTCCGATTTTGTCACCCATCCGGCCAAAGATAAAAGCACCGACTATTCGCGCAATATATCCCGCGCCATAGGTCCCCATCGCCAGAATAAGCGCCATTGCGGCTGATTGCTCAGGAAAAAAGATTTCATGAAAAACCAGCGCAGCCCCTAAAGAATAGAGTTGAAAGTCCATAAACTCCAGAGCGGTCCCTAACCACCCAGACACAGCCGCACGGATGAGATCGGCCGTTGTTCTCTCATTATTTACTGTAGTCATCATTATTTTCTCTAATTGTTAGAAGTCGAGCCTGCATTTATTATTAGAGTCAAAAGGTCAGTAAAACCTTACAACAGCTCTTTCTGTCTTTTTCAAAAGTTTCGATAGCGTCGATAATATTCTGATAGTCAAAAACATGAGTAATGAGAGTTTCAGGATCAATTAACCCTTGCTCTAACCACGCCAATACAATGGGGAATTTATGCGCATTCAGCCGCGATGAAAATATAGACAGTTCTTTACCGGTAATACCCTGCTGGGCAACCTGCGAGGGTTCCGTTGAGAATCCCATGAGCACAATTCTGGCCGCCGGAGAGGCCAGCGTCACGGCCTCCTGAAAAATTGACGGATGACAGGCCGCATCAATAATCAGCGTCGGTTTAATGCCTTTATCCTGCAGGCATTCCGCTAATGACGTTTGACCGTTGTTGATCGTCCAGTCGGCACCATTGCGCTTCGCCATTTGCAGGCGTTCGTCGATCTGGTCAGTCACAATCACTTGCTTAACCCGATAGACCCGCTTCAGCACCTGAATCGTAGTTAAGCCCATCGGCCCGGCGCCGAATACCAGCGCGATGTCCTGTGCCGTCGGTTTAACCTGTCCGGTGACGTTGGCAGCAATGGTGAAAGGCTCAACCATCACCGCGTGCCGATCGGGTACCGTATCCGGCACTAACCAGCAATTTTGAGCAGGCACAACCACATATTCGCTAAAACCGCCATCCCGGTGGACCCCCAGAACCACCAGAGAAGTGCAGACGTTGGGTTTGCCCACTGAGCACGGATAGCAATGACCACAGCTAATCACCGGGTCAACGCTCACCCGCTGGCCGACCTTCCTGTCCAGCACCCCATCGCCAACGGCATCGATGATGCCGTAGAATTCATGGCCAATAACGCGAGGGTATTGAGCAAAAGGATTATGCCCGCGGTAGATATGGCTATCGGAACCGCAAATCCCCGCCAGCTTAACTTTTACCCGCACTTCTCCAGGCGCAGGTTCCGGCCTGTCTCTCTCTTCCACCTTCAGCTCATTGGGTTGTCGTATCACGATGCTTTTCATTTTTATCTCCTTACCAGTTCCATAAGGTGCCGTCGTCCAGTCTGGCTACCGGCAGACAGGCGGGCTCATACGGGTATTTTGCTGCCCGTTTTTCATCAAACTCGATACCCAACCCCGGCTTTTCTCCTGGATGCATATAGCCGTTGTCAAAGGTCCAGCTGTGTGGGAAAACCTCCAGCATCTGCCCGGAATAACCCATATATTCCTGGACGCCGAAGTTCGGCACCCACAGGTCAAAATGAAGCGCCGCAGCCATGCAGATCGGCGACAGGTCGGATGGCCCGTGCGAACCGGTACGGACCTGATAAAGCGAAGCAAAATCGGCAATGCGGCGCATGCCGGTAATCCCGCCAGCATGGGTGATAGTGGTGCGGATGTAGTCGATCAGCTGTTCTTCAATCAGCTGCTTGCAATCCCAGATGCTGTTGAAGACTTCACCGACGGCAATGGGCGTCACGGTGTGCTGGCGAATCAGGCGGAAGCACGCCTGGTTCTCTGCCGGGGTAGGATCTTCCATCCAGAACAGGCGATACTCTTCGATGCTTTTACCAAAGCGAGCCGCTTCAATGGGCGTCAGCCGATGATGCATGTCGTGCAGCAGATGCTCGTTAAAGCCAAACTTTTCACGCACGGCGGCAAACAGCTGCGGCGTAAAGTCCAGATATTTCTCCGTTGACCACAGCTGCTCTTCCGGCCACTGGCCCTTGGTCGCCGGCTCGTACGCCTGGCCTTTCCCCTTCGCCATTCCATAGGTCGTTTTCATACCCGGAACGCCGCACTGCACGCGAATGGCCTTAAAGCCCATCTCCTGGTGGCGGGCATAGTCCTCCAGTACTTCATCGATGGAATGCCCGGTGGTGTGGCAGTAAACCATCACGCCTTCTCGCGATGCACCGCCCAACAGCTGATACAAAGGCATCCCCGCCGCTTTCGCTTTTATATCCCACAGCGCCATATCGACGGCAGAAATAGCCGACATGGTGACCGGCCCACGGCGCCAGTACGCTCCTTTGTAGAAAAACTGCCAGATGTCTTCAATGCGGTGCGCATCGCGGCCAATAAGCTGCGGACAGAGATGATCCTGCAGATACGATGCCACGGAGAGCTCACGTCCGTTCAGCGTCGCATCCCCCAGCCCGACAACCCCGTCATCGGTGGTGATTTTAAGGGTGACAAAGTTACGTCCGGGGCAAGTGACGAAAACTTCAGCGGCAACGATCTTCATCTCTGTTTCCTTCCATTCTGACGATAAGTGATCAAAATTAAAGCATCAGACCTACTACCATACAAGTATGAAATTAGAAAAAGACGCGTTCGGTCACATTCTTCAGACGAGGTGAAGCGGCGCTGAGCGCCGCTTCTGTAGGCTAATGAATAGGGTCTTTTACAATGAAGAAGTAGCAAAGTGCGCCGGTAAAAGTCACACAGGCGGCAATGACCAGCGCAAGATTGAATGAGTGGGTGGTGTCGACGACCCAACCGGTAACGACCGGGGCAAAAGAGGCAAAAACGAAACTGCCGAAATTCTGAATCGCCGCCACCGAGGCAACTTTCTGCTCACTGACCAGCACCTGTACCAGCCCCCACGCCGAGGTTCCGGCAAAATGAACGCAGAACAGCGCCATCGAGATAAAAGCCACGGCCTGAGCCGGCGATGAGGACTGCACCACCAGCAGCGTGCCCAGCGCGGAAAGCAGCAGACCAACAACAATCGCGGTTTTGCGTGTCTTCGCCAGATCATATCCCCGGCGCGCCAGGGCATCGACGACAATACCATTAACCCACATGCCAACGGCAGCGGCCAGGAAAGGAATGGCCGCCACCCACCCCGTTTTTGCAAGACTGAGTCCCTGCTGCGCCTGAAGGTATCCCGGCAGCCAGGCAATATACAGCCAGCCGGTATAGTTCACGCCCGAAAAACCCAGAATCATGCCCCAGGTCGTCCGGCGTTTAAACAGCCCCAGCCACTCGCTAAAATTCAGCGTCGGACGCGCCTGCACCGGCGCCGCAAGGTAGAGCCGCTCATCCTGCTGCAGATCAAACTGCGCCCGGTTGCGATACCAGGCATACCAGCACAGACCCACCACAATACCCGCCAGACCAATAACCACGAACATCGTCCGCCAGCCCCAGGCAATCTGCATCAGCACCAGCGCTGGCGGCGCAATCGCCTGCCCTAATACCGTCGATGAGTTAAAGATCCCCACGGCCGTTCCGCGCTCTTTCTGAACATACCAGTCGTTGATCGATTTAACGCCCGCGGGCATAAACGGGGCTTCGCCAATGCCAAGACCAATACGCAGGAGAATAAAATGGCTGAATGAGTTCACCATCCCGGTCAGTGCCTGCATTAATGACCAAAAGATGAGTCCGGCCCCGAGCACAATGCGCGGGCCAAAGCGGTCCAACAGCATGCCTGAAGGTAGTTGAGCGAAACCATAGGATAGTGAAAACGCCGACAGCAGCACACCGAACTCGGTCGCACTCAGCCCCAAATCACCGCGAATAGCCTCTCCCGCGACGCTTAACGACGAACGATCGAGGAAATTGACGATGCCAGCGATAAACAGAAGCACCAGCGTCACATTCTGTACCCGGCGAATGCGAGCCGGTTTGGCGCCAGTCTGGCTGGCGAGAGGCTGGATAGCCATAGTTGTTCCTTACTGTAATTGACGATATGCATTTAACAGTAAGACAACAAGCCGACTACCATACAAGAATAAAGGTTAAAATTAGCGTGAACGATCACAGAAGAACGCGCGTTAAGCGCGTCCCCAGCCAGCGACAATAATCAACATGCCGCACAGCGCAATCAGCGCCCCTGCCCAGTCATAATGGCTAAGCTTAACGCCATCGACAAAACGCAGCCACAGCAGCGCGGTGCAGACATACACGCCGCCGTAAGCGGCATAAACCCGCCCGCTTGCTGCCGGATGCAGCGTCAGCAACCAGACAAACATCATCAGCGCCAGACCTGCCGGAATTAACAGCAGCGGCGTTGCGCCGCGTTTTAACCATAGCCAGGGTAAATAACATCCGAGAATTTCACAGAGCGCGGTGGCGAAGAAAAGCAGCGTTGTTTTGAACATTAAAGACACGTAAAGAGAGCAGGTTGTTGGCCCATTTTACGCAATAATCTGCCTCTTCCACACTCTTTTGTCGGGTATGCCGGCGAAAAGAGATGTAGTAAACTGCCTGCAGATTGCAGGGGCTTCCCCTTTTTATCACTCAAAGGAAATCGTGATGAAAATGACACAGAACACACGTTACTGCCTGACGGCTATGCTGGCGCTGAGCGCCGTACTCTTCACCGCATCGTCTTTCGCGCAAACCAGCAAGCTGGTGATTGAATCCGGCGATAGCGCACAAAGCCGCCAGCAGGCCGCCATGGAAAAAGAACAGTGGAACGACACCCGCTCTTTGCGTCACAAGGTCAACACCCGCACCGAAAAAGAGTGGGACAAGGCTGACGTCGCTTTTGATGCGCAGGACAACTGCCAGAAAAGCACGAACGTCAACGCGTACTGGGAACCGAACACCCTGCGCTGCCTCGACCGCCGCACCGGTCGCGCTATTGCACCTTAATCCGTCACGCATCCATGGCGCCCGCGGGCGCGATATTTAGCTTTTATCGACAGGAACAGCCATGACCGACGCATACTCAATCAAACTTCGTCCGCTCGAGCGTGAAGACTTACGTTTTGTCCACCAGCTCGATAACAATGCCAGCGTGATGCGCTACTGGTTCGAAGAGCCCTACGAAGCTTTTGTTGAGCTCTCCGACCTTTACGATAAACACATTCACGATCAGAGCGAACGCCGGTTTGTTATCGAATGTAATGGTGAAAAAGCCGGGCTGGTGGAACTGGTTGAGATCAACCACGTCCATCGCCGCGCCGAATTTCAAATCATTATTTCACCGGATTATCAGGGAAAAGGTCTGGCGACACGCGCCGCGAAGCTGGCGATGGACTACGGTTTTACCGTTCTCAATCTGTATAAACTGTATCTCATCGTCGACAGCGAAAATGAAAAAGCCATCCACATCTACCGCAAGCTTGGGTTTATGGTAGAGGGGGAGCTGATTCATGAATTTTTCATCAACGGCGAATACCGCAACACCATTCGTATGTGCCTGTTCCAGCACCAGTATATTAGCGAACACCGCACTCAGGGACAGTCGCTGCTGAAGCCCACGGCTCAGTAGTATTCGATACTGTTTTTGATGGTATAACGACGGGTCAGCGGCGGCTGGACGCTTTCATCGACCACCTGCAGCTGGCAATCAACCGGATTATCGTGGCTATCGTAGTCACAGGTTTGACGCACGTTCCCCAACTGACGATCGTTGAAGGTGCTGGTCGCCGTGTAGTCCAGCTTTTTACGTGGATCCTTCGCCGGCGTGGAGATCACCGTAAAACGCTCATTTTTCGCCACGGTGGTTTTACCGGTCGGATAACCCTCGCTGTCATACTGATAGGTGGCAGTCGTCTCTTTGCCACGCGCGGCCACCACAAAGCCGTTATCATCCGTCTCCCAGATAATGCCGGCCGACGGCAGTTCCGCGAGCTGGCATTTTCCCTGCAGGCGCAGGCGTTTCTCACGGGTGCGGGCGTCAAGATAGAAGTTGGCATCCAGCATCAGCGTCGCGCCGGTATTATTTTCCCGGTCCTCCAGGTCCAGCAGATCAAAACAGCCCTCCCTCGAGAGGCTCGCGCTCACCCGTTTTACCACCTCATCGTGTTCGTCGAGCAGCGTCTGGCTAAAATCTTTCACCGGACCACGCAGCGGATCGAACTCGAACTCATTGGAAAAACTCGCCATTTCCGGCGTAAATGCTTCTGGCTTCTTCTGCGCATCGCAGGCGCTGAGCACCATCACCGCCGATATCAGCAATAACCGTTTTTTCACGCCGAATCCCTTTTGTATACATTGCAATCATATTAGCAAATACAATTGTTTACACCAGTTCTGCTATGCTTAAATCTGGATAACATTAATAAGGAGTCTATGATGAAACGCTCTTTCTGGCTATGCGCCGCGCTGCTGCTGGGTTCAACCTCAGCGCTGGCCGCGCCCGATTCCTGCGAACGCGTGAAGAACGATATTCAACAAAAGATCGTCAATAACGGCGTGCCGGCCTCAGGCTTTACTTTAGCGATCGTGCCCAACGATCAACCCGATCAGCCCGGTGCCCAGGTTGTCGGCCACTGTGCTAACGACACCTTCAAAATTACCTATACCCGCAGCGCCGATTCAGACAGCGACGCCCGTTAACCTCTTATTTTCATTCGAAGGATATTATCCCTGAGTTGACCAGGGATAATATCCTTCTACCCCACTCTGGGTATGATTGCTCCCCCATACACCGGAAAATGATACCGGCGATCTTTCAGCGGCAACACAACGATGGGGTGAGCCATGTCCAGTCAGGAACATTCTGGCGGCGTCAGCCGACGCACGTTAATCAAATCGTCTGCGATAGGCTCACTGGCGCTTGCCGCCGGTGGACTCTCGCTTCCTTTTAGTCTGCGCTCCGCTGCGGCGGCCGTTCAGCAGGCGACACAGAGTGAAGAACGTATCGTCTGGGGCGCCTGTTCGGTAAACTGCGGCAGTCGCTGCGCGCTGCGTCTGCACGTGCGCGATAATGAAGTCACCTGGGTAGAAACGGATAATACCGGGATGGACAATTATGGCGACCATCAGGTACGCGCCTGTCTACGCGGCCGTTCCATTCGCCGGCGAATCAACCACCCGGATCGCCTGAATTACCCGATGAAACGCATCGGCAAACGCGGCGAAGGCAAGTTTGCGCGCATCAGCTGGGAAGAGGCGCTGGAGACAATTGCCGGCAATCTGCAAAGAGTCGTCAAAGACTACGGCAACGAGGCGGTTTACATTAACTATTCGTCGGGAATTGTCGGCGGCAATATGACCCGTTCCTCGCCTTCGGCCTCGCCGGTCACCCGTCTGATGAACTGCTATGGCGGGTCGCTGAATCAGTACGGCACCTACAGTACCGCCCAGATTGCCTGCGCCATGCCCTACACCTACGGCAGCAACGAGGGTAACAGCACCTCGGATATCGAAAATAGCAAACTGGTGGTGATGTTCGGCAACAACCCGGCGGAAACCCGCATGAGCGGCGGCGGCATCACCTGGTATCTGGAGCAGGCCAGAGAACGCTCCAACGCGCGGATGATTGTCATTGACCCCCGCTATACCGATACTGCCGCCGGGCGGGAAGATGAATGGATCCCCATCCGTCCGGGCACCGATGCCGCGCTGGTGGCCGGTATCGCCTGGGTACTGATTAGTGAGAATCTGGTCGATCGGCCGTTCCTCGATAAATACTGCGTCGGCTATGACGAAAAAACCCTTCCCGCCGGCGCCCCGCCAGACAGCCACTACAAAGCCTACATTCTCGGCCACGGCGAGGACGGGACCGCCAAAACGCCGCAGTGGGCGTCGCGTATCACCGGGATCCCCGTCGACCGAATCATTAAGCTGGCCCGGGAAATTGGAACCACCCGACCCGCCTGTATTTGCCAGGGCTGGGGACCGCAGCGCCAGGCTAACGGGGAACTGGCTTCCCGGGCGATCGCCATGCTGCCGATTCTGACCGGCAATGTCGGCATTAACGGCGGCAACAGCGGCGCGCGCGAATCGACCTATACCCTGACCATTGAGCGCCTGCCGGTGCTGGTCAATCCGGTCAAAACCGCCATCTCCTGCTTTAGCTGGACCGACGCCATCGCGCGCGGCCCGGAGATGACCGCGCTGCGTGACGGCGTCAGAGGCAAAGATAAGCTGGATGTCCCGATTAAGTTTATCTGGAACTATGCCGGGAATACCCTCGTCAACCAGCATTCTGATATCAACAAAACCCACGAAATTCTCAAGGACGAGAAAAAATGCGAAATGATCGTGGTGATCGAGAACTTTATGACCTCTTCGGCGAAGTATGCCGACATTCTGCTGCCGGACCTGATGACCGTCGAACAGGAAGACATCATCCCTAACGACTACGCCGGGAACATGGGCTACCTGATTTTTATTCAGCCCGCAACCGCGCCGAAATTCGAACGCAAACCGATCTACTGGATCCTCAGCGAAGTGGCAAAACGCCTCGGCGATGATATTCATCAACGATTTACCGAAGGTCGCACCCAGGAGCAGTGGCTCCAGTATCTGTACGCCAAAATGCTGGCCAGAGATCCCGCGCTACCCACCTATGAAGCCCTGAAAGCAATGGGGATTTATAAGCGTAAAGATCCGGACGGCCATTTTGTCGCCTATCGCGATTTTCGCGCGGACCCGATCGCGCACCCCTTAAAAACGCCCTCCGGCAAAATTGAGATTTACTCCAGTCAACTGGCGGATATTGCTGCCCGTTGGCAGTTGCAGAAGGATGAAACGATCAGCCCACTGCCGATCTACGCCTCCACTTTCGAAGGCTGGGATGACCCGCTGCGCGACCAGTTCCCGCTGCAGCTTTTCGGTTTTCACTACAAAGCCCGAACCCACTCCAGCTACGGCAACGTCGATGTGCTACAGGCCGCCTGCCGCCAGGAGGTGTGGATCAATCCGCTTGATGCCGGGAAGCGTGGAATTAAAAACGGCGATTTGGTGCGCGTCTTCAACCCGCGCGGCGAACTGCGTATTGCGGCGAAAGTCACGCCGCGTATCATGCCCGGCGTTGCGGCCATGGGCCAGGGAGCATGGCATGACGCCAACATGGACGGTGATCGCATCGATCGCGGCGCCTGCATTAATACCCTGACCACCCAGCGGCCCTCTCCGCTGGCAAAAGGAAATCCACAGCATACGAACCTCGTTGACATCGCCAGGGTCGAGGACACGGCGTCATGATCTCCTGGCTGCCAGGAGGCGCAGACGAGCCAACAGCCAGCAAGGAGATCGCCCATGGGTAGTGGATGGCATGAATGGCCGCTGGTGCTGTTTACGGTACTCGGTCAATGCGTGGCGGGAGCGACTATCGTCAGCGGTCTGGGATGGATGTCGCTGACAGATAACTCCGAGGCCCGGCAGCGTCTGGTCAAACGCATGGTCTTTCTCTGGCTCATGATGGGGGTCGGTTTTCTGGCATCGGTTCTGCATCTGGGATCGCCGCTCCGGGCATTCAACTCTCTTCATCGCATTGGCGCCTCGGCGCTGAGTAATGAAATTGCCAGCGGCGCCCTGTTCTTCGCCGTAGGCGGCATCTGGTGGTGGCTGGCGAGGCTCGGCAAACTGCCTGCGGCCCTCGGCCGCCCCTGGCTGCTGCTGAGCATGCTGCTGGGCCTCATTTTTGTGCTGGCGATGACCCGGGTTTACCAGATTGAAACCGTCCCGACATGGTATAGTGGCGGCACGACAACATCCTTCTTTCTGACAATGGCGCTGACCGGGCCGCTGTTCGCCGCGCTGTTATTGCGGGCTGCGAATGTTGAGTTCAACGGGCGTTTTTTCGCCTCCTTGAGCGTGCTGGCGCTGTTTGCCAGCATTGCTCTGGTGATTATACAGGGCGTTGAACTCAGCGACATTCAGAGCTCAGTGCAGCGCGCCGGCGCGCTGGTGCCGAATTATGCCGCGTTACAGATCTGGCGCATCGCGCTGCTGGCGCTTGGCCTCGGCTGCTGGATCTGCCCGCTTTGCCGGAACAAAACCCCGCGCCCGACCAGTTTGTTCCTCGGACTGCTGCTGGTTCTGGCCGCAGAACTTATTGGCCGCGGTCTGTTTTATGCTCTGCATATGACCGTCGGCGTGGCGATTGCTGGTTAATATTCAGGCGTGGCACCGTCCCGCCGCAGTAAGGAAGAGTACATGATACAAGCTCACTACCGCGACGCCGTCGCGTTGAGCGCCCGCACCCTGGGCGCCCTGTTTTCATTTTCCCCGGAAAGCGCGCAGGCCGCGCCGCTGGTAGCGGCTCTGCAAGACGGCAGCTGGCAGGCTCAATGGCCTTATCCGCTAGCCGATTCGCTGGTGACCGGGTTCGCCGCCGCCAGCGATGAACCGCTCCCCCAGGCCTGGCAACGCCTGTTTATTGGTCCCTGGGCGCTGCCCGCCCCGCCGTGGGGTTCGGTCTGGCTGGATAAAGAGAATGTGCTGTTCGGCGACTCTACTCTGGCATTGCGGGAGTGGATGCGCGCGAACGGAATTGGTCACGCAACGCAAGGCCAGGAGCCGGAAGATCATTTTGGTACGCTCCTGCTGCTGGCCGCCTGGCTGTGCGAATCCGCGCAGGAGGAGGCGTTTTCGCAGCTTCTCGCCTGGCATCTGCTGCCCTGGTCCGGCCGGTTCCTCGAGGTGTTTATCGCCGGAGCCGAACACCCCTTTTATCATTCCCTCGGACAACTGGCGCAGGCGACGCTCGCCGAATGGCAACGCCAGCTCCCCATTGCCGTCGCCGACAAACCGCTTTATCGCTAAACGCACCGCCATGCCGGGAGGACTGGCATGGCGGCTTTTCAGTGACAACGTCACGCAGACAGATTTTTTAAGCCCCTTCATCCGCCCGCTGTTTCAGCACAAGCGGCATTTATAGCTTTTGCGTCTAAGCTTATTTCCTATCACAATAAGTCTATGTTTCCCGCTCACCGTAACCTCTGATGCACCGTCTGCACAATTATCCTGATGTTCAGGTCATGTTTCGTCGCCTGCTGATTGCGACGCTGGTCGGTATACTGGCGGCGCTGGCCGTTGCGTTATTTCATTCGGCGATGGCGATCCTGGAAGGGCTTTTTCTCAACGATCATAGCGGGAGTCTGGTCAATGCCGCCGAAGGACTACCCGGCTGGCGACGTCTGCTCACGCCGGCGGCTGGCGGACTGGCTGCCGGCGCACTGCTCTGGTTCTGGCAATGTCGGACCCGCCAGCGCCCGCATGCGCCCACCGACTATATGGAGGCGCTCGATAGCGGAGACGGTCAGTTTGATACCCCCGCCAGCCTGGTTAAATCCCTGGCTTCCTTGTTGGTGGTGACTACCGGCAGCGCGATTGGTCGCGAAGGCGCGATGATTCTGCTGGCCGCACTGGCCGCGTCGCTGTTCGCCCGCCGCTTCACGCCAAAAGCAGAATGGAAGCTGTGGGTCGCCTGTGGGGCCGCCGCCGGGATGGCCAGCGCCTATCACGCGCCGCTGGCCGGAAGTCTGTTTATTGCCGAAATTTTATTTGGCACGCTGATGCTTGCGTCACTGGGTCCGGTGGTGATTTCCGCGGTTATCGCCCTGCTGCTCACGCAGTTGATCAACGGCGGCGCATCGCCGCTGTATCAGGTGGAGTTTCATGAGACGCTGACCGCTCTCCACTATGCGCTGATGCTGGCTACCGGACTGTTAGCCGGGCTTTGCGGACCGCTGTTTATCGCGATGATGAGCTACAGCCACCGCTGTTTTTTACGCATCAGGCTCTCGCCGCCGTGGCAGCTGGCGCTCGGCGGAATGATTGTCGGCCTGCTGTCGCTGATCACGCCTGCGGTGTGGGGCAATGGTTACAGCACGGTACAGCATTATCTGCAGTCGCCGCCGCTGTTTAGCGCCATCGCGGTGGTCTTTGTGTGCAAACTGATAGCGGTGCTGGCCAGCAGCGGATCCGGCGCGCCGGGCGGCGTGTTTACCCCTACGCTGTTCGTCGGGCTGGCGATGGGCATGCTGTTTGCCAGCTTCAGCGGGCTGTGGCTGCACCACGATCAAGGACTGGCAATTATGATTGGTCTGACCGGAATGGCGGCCTTTCTGGCGGCCACAACGCATGCGCCGATTATGTCGACATTGATGATCTGTGAAATGACCGGGCAATACCTGCTACTGCCCGGTTTATTGATTGCCTGCGTACTGGCATCGGTGCTCTCCCGGACGTTACGCCAGGACTCTATCTACCGCCATCATGTCGCCGAGCATGGTTAAGTCAATATACTGGCTCAGCTCACGCTGTTCGGCGCGCGGCAGGTAAGGAAGTTCGCCGATCAGCGGCCCAGGCAGCTTTTTACTCAGCACCTCGATGATTTCAGCGTAATGCGCTAAGCCCGGGTTAATGCGGTTTGCCACCCAGCCAATCATCGGCAGACCGTCGTTAGCAATGGCCTGGGCGGTCAGCAGAGCGTGGTTGATGCAGCCTTCCTGGATGCCAACGACCATCACCACCGGAAGCTGCTCCTGGACCACCCATTCTGAAAGCGGACGCAGGTCGTTCATCAGACTCCGCCAGCCGCCGGTCCCCTCAACCACAACGTGATCGACCTGCCCGCTGAGGCGCTGAAGACCATCCGACAGCAGCCCGTAGTTAATCGGGCAGCTGTGCGCCACGCTGCTCTCATCTTCGCTTAATGCTATGGGATTGACAGCATCATACGGTAACGCCAGCGACGACACGCTTTGTAAAATCAGCGCATCTTTGTTACGCAATCCGTCCGGCGTCTCTTTGCTGCCCTTCGCCACAGGCTTGTATCCCGCGACGCTTTTGCCGCTGGCAGCAAGTGCCTGCAACAGCGCACGAGAAACCACTGTCTTCCCGACAGAGGTGTCAGTACCTGTTATAAAGAAACGCTTAAACATCATTAACCCCACAGTTATGTTGATGATTTATACAGAAGAGAAGGAATAAACTGTGGGAAAAGTCTACGCGAAGCCGCCGGATACCAGCTTGAGATAGCGCAATTTTTGGTGTGACTATGAAAAAATGTTAACCCTGTAACAGTCGAATCAGCAGAGATCCGTTATAGAGGGCATCCTTCACCAGCGCTGCGCCGGCCATCGTTCCACGGTTAGAAAACTGCGTGCTTTCAACGCTAATATGCCGGCTGTAGGCGGGCAGAGATTGTTGCCGAATACAATCTGAAATGGCGGGAAATAAGATATCGGCCGCCAGACTAAACGGGGAGCCGATGAGGATTTTTTGCGGGTTGAACAGATTGACCATGATCGCCAGAATCCGCCCGACGTGCTGGCCCACGCCGCTAATAATATCCCGCGCCAGCAAATCGCCCTGCAGCGCCGCCTGGCACAGCCACTCCACGCTCAGCGGCTGCTGATGCAGCATCGAACTCATTGATTTAGTCATTCGTACCTGGGCCAGTTCCAGCACGCTTTCGACGCTGGCGATAGTCTCCAGACAACCGTGGTTACCGCAGTAGCATCGCTTGCCGTAGGGATCGACCTGAGTATGACCGATCTCGACCAGACTGCTGCTGCCCGCATGCAGCAGGCGACCATCGGTAATCACCCCGGCGCCGACGTTATGATCAATCACCACCTGAATGACATCCCGCGCCCCGCGGGACGCGCCAAACAGCGATTCCGCCATCGTCCATGCGCTGATATCGTGCTGAATATAGACCGAGACGCCGGTGTGGTTCGCCAGAACCTCGCCAAGAGGCAGATCTTTGACCTCTTCATAAAATGGCATCCGATGAATCACGCCGTTTTCGGTATCAATGATGCCCGGCATGGTGACGGCGATGGCGGTCAGACGTTCCAGTTTCTTTTGATGGCGGATAAAGAACTGGTCGATATGCTCAACAACGCGCGTCAGGAACGGCTGTTCGTGCTGGAGCGCCAGCTCGAGCTGCTCCTCAACCACCAGTTTGCTGCTGAGATCGCGCAGCGCAAGGTGAATTTCACCGCGGCTGATTCGCACGGAGAGATAGTGCCAGGCCTCGGTCTCGACCATCAGCCCGACGGCGGGACGCCCGCGGCTCCCCGGCTCCTGGATTTCCGTCTCCTGAACCAGATGCGCTTCGAGCATTTCACGCACGATTTTAGTAATGCTGGCCGGCGCCAGTTGCGCAAAACGCGAGAGGTCGATGCGCGACACCGGGCCAAGCTGATCAATCAGGCGATATACTGCTCCTGCATTGGTCTGCTTTATTTGATCGATATGGCCTGGCTGACTGTCCGCTACCACCATTGACTCCCTTTATTTTCGCGCTTCGAAATAAACTTTTAGCTATGGTGAAGCACTTCGGTAGCACTCGTCAAATTTTTACTTAGCCTTGTGATTTACCGCACGTTTTTGACTGTTTTTAGTCTTAATTATTCACCGCAGCGGCGGCAAGAAGGTATTCACGAAAGCGTTGCGCCGCCTGACTCTGTTCATGATGCTTCGACCACACCAGCCACATTTCCGAAACCGCATCCTGTTCTTTAATGGGTAGCCAGCGCATCTCGTTGAGCTGCACCCGCTTAAACGACGCCGGTAATATCGATACCCCCAGCCCGGAAGCCACCAGGCCGATAATCGTCATCGCCTCGCCCACCTCCTGAGCGATCATCGGCGTCTGACCATAGCGTCGCATCAGCCCCAGAATGTCGTCATACAGTCCGGTTCCGACGTGCGGGTCAAAAAAGACGAACGGTTCGCGGGCCAGTTCGATCAGGCTTACCGCCTCCTGACGCGCGAGGGGATGGTCGCTCGGCACCATCGCCAGCAGCGGTTCGCGCAGCACCCGTTCCCAGACCAGGGTCTCCGGCAGCTGCGTATTGCGCATCAGCCCCAGATCGAGGGCGCCTTCGTTCAGCGGCACAATCTGCTCGCGGGTATTGGTTTCCCGGGTCTGGATATGCACGTCCGGGTAGCGCCGGCGAAAGGTGGACAGCGTATCGGAAACCGCCTTGATGAACGGTGCGGAGGAGGTAAAGCCGATGTGTAGCTCCCCGGTTTCACCGTGATGCAGACGGCTTGCGCGCGCCGCCGCATCGTCGACCAGACTGAGAATGTGCCGACTGTCGGCAAGAAACTGGCGACCCGCCGCCGTCAGACTCACGCTGCGGTTGGTTCTGGCGAAGAGGCGTGCGCCAATCTGTTGTTCAAGTATCTGAATCTGCTGGCTTAACGGCGGCTGTGAAATGTTCAGCCGTGCCGCTGCCCGGCCAAAATGGAGCTCTTCGGCGACGGCAATGAAGTAGCGGAGATGACGCAGCTCGATATTCATATCTAAAACGTCTTATTTGAGATTATTAATATATTAGACAGAATATTTACATTTTCATACCCTTAAAATGTGATCTGTGATGTTTCCTAACTCTGTGTTCTCAGCAAGGATTTTTCCGTGAGTCGTACAACTACCGTTGATACCGTGCCGGCAAGCGAGGTCAGCGACAATGTTATATCCCAGCCAAATCAGTTTATTAAGCGCGGTACCCCCCAGTTTATTCGGGTTACTCTCGCCCTCTTCTCCGCCGGTCTGGCCACTTTCGCCCTGCTTTACTGCGTTCAACCGATTCTGCCGGTGCTCTCGACCGAATTTGGCGTGACTCCCGCCAGCAGCAGCGTTTCGCTGTCGATTTCCACCGCGATGCTCGCCGTTGGCCTGCTGTTTACCGGCCCGCTTTCGGATGCTATCGGCCGTAAACAGGTGATGGTCACCGCGCTGGTGCTGGCCTCATGCTGTTCTTTACTGTCTACGATGATGTCGAGCTGGCACGGCATTTTGATTATGCGGGCGCTGATTGGCCTGTCGCTAAGCGGCGTGGCGGCAGTCGGGATGACCTATCTGAGTGAGGAGATCCACCCCAGCGTCGTCGCCTTTTCCATGGGACTGTATATCAGCGGCAACTCGATTGGCGGAATGAGCGGCCGTCTGCTGACCGGGGTTTTCACCGACTTTTTCGGCTGGCGCGTGGCGCTGGCGGTGATCAGCTGCTTCGCGTTAGCCTCGGCCATTATGTTCTGGCGAATCCTGCCGGAATCGCGACACTTCCGCCCGAGTTCGCTACGCCCCAAAACCCTGCTGATTAACCTACACCTGCACTGGCGCGATCGCGGGCTGCCGCTGCTGTTCCTCGAAGGATTCCTGCTGATGGGGTCTTTTGTCACCCTCTTCAACTACATTGGCTATCGCCTGATGATGTCGCCCTGGTCGCTGAGTCAGGCGGTGGTTGGCCTGCTCTCCGTCGCATATCTGACCGGGACCTGGAGTTCCCCGAAGGCCGGGGCAATGACCGCACGCTACGGCCGCGGCCCGGTGATGCTTGCCTTTACCGCCGTTATGCTGGCCGGGCTGACGCTGACCCTGTTCTCCTCTCTGTGGCTGATATTTGCGGGCATGCTGCTGTTCTCCGCCGGCTTCTTTGCCGCCCACTCGGTCGCCAGCAGCTGGATTGGTCCTCGTGCGCGCCGCGCCCGCGGCCAGGCATCGTCGCTGTACCTGTTCAGCTACTATCTCGGCTCCAGTATTGCGGGGACATTAGGCGGGGTATTCTGGCATAACTATGGCTGGAACGGCGTGGGTGGCTTTATCGCGCTGATGCTAATGGCCGCACTGCTTACCGGCGTTTGCCTGCACAAACGTCTGCAATAATCTCTCTTCACGTGGCCTTTATCGGCCACGTCTTTCACCACATGCCCAGTACCGACGACGCCCCCAATAGCTCTCTGACGGCATCGATAGACAGCAGTGCAATAAATAGCATAGTGAACGGATTCATAATGACTCCCGAACGACGGCCTGTGCCCAAAATAAGTTTAGCCGCTGCTCAAAAAGAATCCGCTATTCTGACCACATCAATGTGACAATATTTCGATCCTGCTCCCGGCCAGGCGAAAAAACTGGCGCGATAGTCCGTCCCCACCGATCGCTCTGCCGGACGGCCCGGTGAGCCTTGCGTCTCGTGTGGAAGATTGGCGCGGATCAGGATAGTGTAGAGGTCAACGGGCAACGCCTTTCGTTCACTCGCAACAGGCCAAACTAAACATGACTGACAACAAAAACTATCAGCAGCTTACCCGCACTTTCCAGCGTCTTTCCCGCTTCTCGCATCTCGGCGCTATCGCCGGCTGGGATATGTTCGCCATGATGCCGCCGGGCGGCAGCGCCGCGCGAGGCGAGGCTCTGGCGGAACTGGGCGTGCTGCAGCATCAAATCCTGACGGATAAGAGCGTGGCTGAAGCGCTGCGCAACGCACGCCAGGAAAATCTGAACGACGTTGAACAAGCGAATCTGCGCGAAATGACTCGCCAGTACGAACAGGCGGCGCTGCTGCCGGAAAGTCTGGTTGAGGCCAAATCGCTGGCAGGCAGCCGCTGCGAACATGCCTGGCGCAGCCAGCGCCCGGCGAACGACTGGGAAGGTTTCGCCGAAAACCTGCGCGAGGTGGTGAAGCTGAGCCGTGAAGAAGCGGCGATTCGCGCCGGGGCGAAAGGGTGCTCTCGCTATGATGCCCTGTTGGATATTTTCGAACCGGATATGACCAGCGCGCGGCTTGACGTGTTGTTTGCCGATCTCAAATCCTGGCTGCCGGCTCTGCTCGCCAGCGTCGTCGAAAAGCAGTCCCTGAACCCGCCGGTTGCGCCGCAGGGGCCGTTCCCGATCGCTGAACAGCGTGAGCTGGGACTGGAAGCCATGCGGATTCTGGGTTTTGATTTTGATGGCGGGCGTCTGGATATCAGCGCCCATCCGTTCTGCGGCGGCGTGCCGCAGGATGTGCGCATCACCACGCGCTATAACGAAGAGGATCTGCTCAGCGCCCTGTTCGGTGTGATTCATGAAACCGGTCATGCGCGCTATGAACAAAACCTGCCGCGTAAATGGCTCGATCAACCGGTGGCGCTGGCCCGCTCAACGGCGATCCACGAATCGCAAAGCCTGTTCTTCGAAATGCAGCTCGGACGCAGCGATGCCTTCCTGAAACGCCTGCTGCCGGCCGTGCGTCAGCGTTTTGGCGAACAGCCGGCCTTCAGCACTGAGAATTTCATTGCCTGGAACCAGCGCGTCAAGCCGGGTTATATCCGCGTGGATGCTGACGAGGTCAGCTATCCGGCCCATGTTATCCTGCGCTATGAGATCGAACGGGCGCTGATCGATGGTGACATCGAGGTAGACGATATTCCCGCGCTGTGGGATGAGAAAATGCAAAGCTGGCTGGGACTCTCTACCACCGGCAATTATCGTAATGGCTGTATGCAGGATATTCACTGGACCGATGGCGGGTTTGGTTACTTCCCTTCCTACACCCTCGGCGCCATGTACGCCGCGCAGCTGATGGCTGCCGCGAAGCGCGCGTTGCCGCAGCTGGAGGCCAACATTGCCAACGGTGATTTCACGACGCTGTTTGCCTGGCTACAGCAGAATATCTGGCAGCACGGCAGCCGGTTCAGCACCTCACAGCTGATCATTAACGCCACCGGGGAAGATCTGAACAGCGACTATTTCCGCCAGCATCTCAGCGCACGCTACCTGTAAATGCCTCCGTCGCGCCGGGGCACTCCCCGGCGCTCACCGAAATATCCTCGTCTCAGTTTCGGTTGTACATATCGTTACACGCCGATACCAAACACTCACGGAAAGCCAGAAAAGAGAGGCATATAGTTCTTTCAACGGCCCCGCAGTGGGGTTCACTGAAAAAACAATTTCGAGGATATCAGAATGAAAAAAGTATTAGCTCTGGTCGTTGCCGCTGCTATGGGTCTGTCTTCTGCTGCTTTCGCTGCTGACGCAGTAAGCACCACTCAGGCTCCGGCTGCTGCAACTCACAGCACCACTGCCAAAACCACTCATCATAAAAAACATCACAAAGCCGCTGCCAAACCGGCCGCTGAGCAGAAAGCTCAGGCCGCGAAAAAACACCACAAAGCCGCCGCCAAACCGGCCGCCGAACAGAAAGCTCAGGCCGCGAAAAAACATCACAAAGCCGCCGCCAAACCGGCCGCTGAACAGAAAGCCCAGGCCGCGAAAAAACACCACAAAGCAGCAACCAAACCAGTAGCCCAGAAAGCCCAGGCCGCTAAAAAACACCACAAAGCGGCAACCAAACCAGTAGCCCAGAAAGCTCAGGCTGCTAAAAAACACCACAAAACTACTAAACATCAGGCCGCTAAACCTGCTGCACAACCGGCTGCTTAATTCTTCCGGTAAGTCAGGTTAATCATAAACCGGCGCTGTTTCAGCGCCGTTTTTTTCTGGAGGGCACTTATGCTGCGGCGCTATCGTTTTGAGCTCATCCTGATCCTGTTAATTCTCTGCGCGCTGATTGCGACCCGCTTTTTCCTCTACTGAATAAGACGGCGCTTCATCACTCTGCGCAGCGACTCTCCGGCCCGACATCTCACCATGCTGTCACCGTCTACGTTGCTCCTCCTTGCCGCCTCGTCGGATTGCGCGGTGAATACCGCATCAATGCGCTGATTTTCATCACAAGGTCACGCCAGCAGACCGCTGCTCCTCCCGTAACGAGAAAGCGCTAATGACCTGCCAGCAGCCAGAAATGATACCCCACGCCATACACCCCAAGGATCAGCAAAAAGCAGGCGGCAATTGTCGTTAAGCGATGGGCATGCGCCGGGGCCAGCCAGCGCCGAATGGCGAGGATATAGAACGACAGCACCCCAAGATCGATAGCCACCCAGATGATGCTCAACAGACCAAGGCTCAGGCCAACATCACTGGTAATCTGGATAAACTGCGGGAAAAACGCGGCAAAGAACAGAATGTCCTTAGGATTACTCAGGGCGGTCACGAACCCCGACCACACGCCGCCTCGCGCGGTCGCCGCGCCAGGTGTCACAGGCGACGGACGCAGCATACTCAGAGCAAGCCACGTAATATAGATGGACCCCAGCGCCGCCAACAGCAGCAGAATGTCGGGATGGATCGCCACGGCGCCGGTCAACATTGCCGCCGCAACGGCCATCAACACCAGCGACGCGAGATTGCTGCCTATCATCGTACGCACTGCCGATGAAGCCCCGTCTCTGGCGGCGCAGCCGGTCACCAGTAGCACCACCGGGCCCGGCGTAGCAATCAGCGCCAGCACCGTCATGCTGTATCCCGCCATCAATGCATAGTTCATGATACTGACTCACTCTTTTTTTTTCAGGTCAGCGCATTTTCTATTTAGATTTCAGGATTGAAAAACGACAAATGGTGAGTTTGAATGTGAGTTTAACTCAATATAGAAAGCTGACCGATATGTCGATGCCGCCGCTGTATGCCCTCCGCGCTTTTGAAACCGCCGCCCGCCTTGGCTCCTTTAGCAAAGCCGCTGCGGCGCTGCACGTTACCCCCGGGGCGGTCAGCCGCCATATCAGCACGCTCGAGGCCTGGTTTGACTGCCAGCTGTTTACCCGTCAGGGGCCAAAAGTGATGCTCACCGACGCGGGAAGGCAGCTCGCCAGCGCGCTGGCGGAAAACTTTGCCGCCATTGACAGCGCCTGCCAGACCTTGCGCCATCAGGCGGGCAAGCTGAGGCTGAAATCGCCGTCGACACTCACCATGCGCTGGCTGCTGGATGTGTTGCAGCGCTTTCGCCAGCAGCATCCGCGACCGGTCATAGAGATGAGCAGCGTGTGGATGGACAGAGACAGCGTAGACTTCAGCCGCGAGCCTTACGATTGCGCGATTCTGCTCGGCGATGGTCATTTCGGCGAAGAGACCTGCCACAGGCTGTTGTTTGCCGAATGGCTGGTTCCGATCTGCGCCCCGTCCATGGTCGAGGCCGCTCGCCAGAGATTATCCGCCTGCCCGCTGATTCATCCGACGACCGATCGCCGGGACTGGCGACGTTGGTTACAGCATGCCGGAGCGTTATCGCAGACCGGGATAAACCAGGGAATCGTCTTTGATAGTCTGGAACAAGGCACGATGGCGGCCATGAGCGGGCACGGGGTCTCGGTGGGCGATCTCTTTTTGAGTCTGCAAGCGATTCGCAGCGGCCTGCTGGCGCTTCCGTTCCCGCAGGCCGTTGCCACCGGCGAGGGCTATTACCTGGTGTGGCCCAAAAAGAGGCTTAATCCACAGCCTGTCGCCCTGCTGTATCACTTTTTACTCGAACACATCCCGGCGCCGTTCCCGGATGGATTAACCCGCCTGGGTCAGCCGCCAAAGTGACAGCGATCCTGGCGGTTTACATAACATGTACCGCCTGCACAACCAGATATCCCGCCGCGCCCCAGATAAAAACCGACGCGAGAGAAACATAAACTAACGCACGAATACCTTTTTTAGACATACATCCTCCCGAAACCGGAGATAAGAATTAGCGGATATCATCGCCGGGGTAACATCTCTGTTTGTTCAACGGCAGAGAGGAATAACAATATTTGCGGTGAGAAAATGTTTCACATTGAAAGCAACTGAGAATGCTGTAAAGAAGTGCATTTTCCGCTGAAGAAATGTCTGTTTTTACTGTTCGCCGTCGCGGTCTGCGCATGACACTCCCGATCCCTCCGCACGGCCCGCTTGCCTGTTTTTCGTCTGATTTGGTACTTTCCGTAACCCGATTTATGTTGCTTCCGCTAGCGCTTTCTGCGGAAATAACGCGATGGAAAGATGCGTGCTAACCGGTTGAGTTATCTTCATTCTTCCGCCAAAAAGAGCCGTTTTGAGGTAATTTTGTCCGCCGTGGGCTTTGATTAAAATTACTCTTAACTTTCATAAACTTAAATCTCCTGCTACTGTCAATATAGACAAAATCATCCCGGCGGCTTCATCCGCATGAAGTACGCAAAAGGATGCAATGTAGAAACATAATTTCTCCCCAGAGAGTGATATGCGTAGAGACGTACTGTTATTGCTGTGTTCATTTTGTTTGTTGTCCCCGTTTGCTCACGCTGATGATGACAGCATGAGTGCGAAAGATATCAAGACGCTTTTTTTCGGTCATGACGATCGCAAACCGGTCAACAATCCTGCCGAGGAACCCTGGGATGCCATTGGTCAATTAGAAACGGCCAGCGGCAATCTGTGTACCGCCACGCTCATTTCGCCGCATCTGGCGCTGACCGCCGGTCACTGTCTGCTGACGCCGCCAAAAGGCAAGCCGGATAAACCCGTTGCGCTGCGCTTTATTTCCCGCAAAGGCGGCTGGGTGTATGAGATTCACGGCATTGAAGGTCGCGTCGACCCGTCGCTGGGTAAGCGGCTCAAAGCCGATGGCGACGGCTGGATTGTCCCGTCGGCGGCTGCGCCCTGGGACTTTGGCTTAATCGTTTTACGCTACGCGCCGGGCGGCATCACGCCGATCCCGCTGTTTAGCGGCGATAAAGCCGATCTCACCGCCGCGCTGAAGGTGTCTGAGAGAAAAGTCACCCAGTCCGGCTACCCGGAAGATCATCTGGATAATTTATACAGCCATCAGGACTGCATTGTGACCGGCTGGGCGCAGACCACGGTGCTGTCCCATCAGTGTGATACGCTACCCGGCGACAGCGGTTCGCCGCTGCTGTTGAAAACCGATACCGGCTGGCAGGTCATTGCCGTACAGAGTTCAGCGCCCGGTCCGAAAGATCGCTGGCGGGCGGATAACCGGGCGATTTCGGTGACCGGTTTTCGTGACAAGCTGGAAGCGCTGGCCGGTGAGTAAACGATCAGCCCTGCTGCTGGCGCAGCTGTAGCAATGATGTGATCGGCATCGGTTCGCTGAAGTAAAAACCCTGCAACCGATCGCATCCCGCCCGCCGCAGCAGCGCCAGCTGCTGCTGATTCTCAACCCCTTCGGCCACCACCGTCATTCCCAGCGCTCCGGCGATACGCACGGTCCCGCGAACCAGTTCCGCGGCCTGGGTATCTACATCCACCAGCCCGGCCAACGATTTATCAATTTTAAGCGTGTCGAAGCGAAAACTGCGCAGATAGCCGATGCTGGAATAGCCAATGCCAAAATCATCCAGCGCAACCGCGGCCCCCAGCGCTTTCAAATTTTCAATCGCCGCAAGGGCGCGGGCGGGATTTTCCATCACATAGCTCTCGGTTACCTCGATTTGCAAACGGCGGGCCGGAAAATGGCAGCGGGCGAGCACCTGGACGACGCGCGTTTCAAACTCCGGGTCGCGAAACTGTGCGGGCGAGATATTCACCGACAGCATCAATTCCCCGATGGACTGAAGATCGCAGCAGGCCCGGTAGAGCGCAAACTGCCCCAGCGCATAAATCAGACCGCTGCTTTCCGCGATGCCGATAAAGACATCCGGCGGCAGCGGCCCTTCCGGCCGACGCGGCCAGCGCAACAGCGCTTCAACCCCCTCCATCACCAGGGTATCGGCGTTAACAATCGGCTGGTACCAGACATCAAATTCATCGTTTTCCAGCCCCTGGCGAATGCCGTTTTCGATATTCAGCTGATACTGCCGGGTATCGTTGAGGGTCTCGTCATACCAGGAGGTACGCCCTTTCCCCGATTTTTTCGAGTGATACATCGCAATATCGGCCCGGCGAAACAGCTCGGTACTCGGACAGGATGCGGGCGTGCCGCTGGCAATACCGATGCTGGCGCTGATGTAAATTTTCCGCTCATTAAGCTTCACCGGCGACTTCAGCATCTCCAGCACCGCCCACGCAAAAGCCGATGCATGATCCACCGCCTGCTCCCCGCTGATGGTCATGGCAAACTCATCGCCGCCCATACGGGCCAGCAGACCGTCGCCCGGCACCCGCTCCTGCAGCTCCCGCGCAATATGGGCAATCAGCGCGTCGCCGACCTCATGCCCATAGTTGTCGTTGACATCCTTAAACCCGTCGAGATCAATAAACACCACGCACTGGGTCTCATGCTGCGACTTATCGCACTCCTGATTCAATCGCCCGATCAGCGCCCGGCGGTTGGGCAACTGGCTGAGCCAGTCGGTCAACGCGATTTTACGCGCCAGCTTCTCTCCACAGGAGAGTTTGTACAGCCCGAGGCAGCTGAAGAGAATAAACAGCAGGATCAGGCTGGCGGCCACCAGGGCGATAAGCCGGATACTGTTCGACGCCGCATGCGCCGCCTCCGCGCCGGGTAGACGCGGCTGCCAGCTGAGATAGCCAATGATCTCCCCGCCATGGGTACGCAGCGGAATGCTATATTCACCGCTGCCCTCCGTCTCATGCAGGCCGTTAATCTGAAAAGTATTCCCCAGTTTTTGCAGCATCTCGGCATTGATATGCCGGGTGACCACCAGGTAGCGACGCGTATCATCATGCACCTGTAAGCGCCCCAGCGTCGGGCGAATCAGTCCGATACCAATAAAGGCGATGCCTTCACGGGTGCGGGTAATACCGGCGTAGGCGCCTTTGCCGCTGCGCAATGCTTCAGCATGCCGGGCGATGAGCGATTGCAAACCGCTGCCAAAAAAGCGTATGTCGGTTTCGTTAAAGGCCTGGCTGCGAAACGATCCCCACAGCACGCGATAGTGCTGATCGAGCACAAAGGTACCGTCGTAAAGATTGTTGATTTTGAAGCCCGAGCCCCAGGAGTCATACAGCCAGCCGGTATTCAATACCGGGGCGTAGGTTTGTTTAACCGCGTCGTCCCAAATCGAGTTATCCAGTACCAGCGAGAGAACGCGGTTCACCGATGTCTGCACCGCGCCATCCACCGAAAGAACGGAGCGATGTCTGTCGATTTCATTTGTTTTAATACTAATCAGATGCTGGGAAAGATAGATTAAAGAAATAACAGAAACAATGAGGCCGATACCGGCGAGGAAGATCATGACCGAAAGCGTTTTGGCCGAGGGAAGATTGCGCCAGCCAGGCAAATTAACCATTCTTTGTCCTCATCACGGCTAAAGGTAAACGCGCCGCCAGTACTCTTTTTTAAAGAATAATACAGAGAACAAATTTTGCCGCCCGCGGGAGCAGGCGGCATCACATTACGCCAGTTTAATCAGCACCATCCCGGTCACCAGCAATATCACGCCAATCCAGCCTTTATGATTTAAGCGTTGGCCGAACAGAATCCATCCTGCGGCAATCGTGGCGGCAATACCGAAACCGCCCCACAGCGCATAGGCCACCGACAGGTCAATGCCCTTCACCGCCTGCGAGAGCGCGCTGAAGGCACCCAGCACCGCCAGCAGCGACAGTATGCCGTATACTTTACGACGAAAACCGTCTGAAAATTTCAAAAAGACGTTAGCGACAATTTCCAGCACGATGGCCAGCGCCAGCCAGGCGCCGTGAATCCACTCAAACTGTTGCATGGGCCGCCTCCGTTGGCTGCTTCACCGCTTTTTGGGTACCGGATTTAATTAACACGATCCCGACCACCAGCGTCGACAGCCCCGCCATTTTGATCGGCGAAAGCGCTTCATCAAACAGCAGGACGCTGAATAAAGTGATCAGCAAAATACCGATACCCTCCCACAGGGCATAGGCCACACCGAGGGCGATTTTTTTAACGGCAAAAGCCAGAAATATATAGGAAAGTGCAATCATCACCAGCATTAAAATAAAGCCGGTGTGTCCACCGCTGACGCTGGCCCATTTCATAGAAAGTGTGCCGGTAATTTCAGCAACGATTGCTAACGCTAATAAGATCCAATAAAACATAATCCTTCTCCTGCTAGAGAATATAATCCACCGCGGCTTACAGCGAAGGTAAACCGGAAAAATTCTGAGATTGTTTAGCCGTGCGCAGGGCGCCAGCTCAGGCAGAGAGAAAGGACTAAAGCGCGGAGCGCCAGTGTTGCTCGCCGGCAAAGCGGCAGCCAGGGAAGGAAACGGCAGGGTGAGTCGAAATATACATCCTGAACTGATTGTCCATAAAATTACAATTATCCGCGGTATTGCTTCTCGTCATTGCGGATGAGTATTGTCCTCGGTAGTTACACACAGTAAATTTGTACCATAATGCTACATTATACTCAAAGTCTTTGCACTTCTTTACGTCTGACATTTGATTTTGATTAGCTTTTACTGATGGCAATCGCCATTATGATGGCGCTTCACTTTTTTATTTTCGCCACCGAATTGTTTTCACCACCGTAGACGTTTTAGCCGGCGCAGTCATCCTGCCTGAGCGAGGCAGTTTTTGCTGATTTTACCCCGGCATTCGGGTCTACACTGTGAGGAAAACCGGTCATTTTTTCAGGGACACACATGGCTAAACCCATCATTACGCTTAATGGATTAAAGATTGTCATCATGCTGGGCATGCTGGTCATCATCCTCACCGGTATTCGCTTCGCCGCGGATATCATCGTCCCGTTCATCCTTGCGCTGTTCCTCGCCGTGGTCATTAACCCGGTGGTCCGGCTGATGATGCGCTGTCGGGTACCGCGCGTGCTGGCCATTTCGTTATTAATCAGCGCGATTGTCATGCTGGCGGTGGTTTTGCTGGCCTCATTAGGTACCTCGCTGAATGAACTGGCGCGCACGCTGCCGCAATACCGCACCTCCCTCAGCGAGCCGGTGCAAACCGTGACGCCCTGGCTACAGCGATTTGGGTTTACCGTTTCCGTTGTCGAGTTGAATAAATACATCGACCCCAACGCGGTCATGACGATGGTAACCAGCCTGCTTACCCAGCTGTCGAACGCAATGTCCTCAATCTTCCTCTTGCTGCTGACGGTGGTCTTTATGCTGCTGGAAGTGCCCCAGCTGCCGGCCAAGTTGCAACAATTGATGTCCAGACCGGTGGAAGGTATGGGCGCCATACAGCGCGCGATCGACAGCGTCTCTCACTACCTGGTGCTAAAAACCGCCATCAGTCTGGTCACCGGGATGGTGGTCTGGGGCATGCTGGTACTGCTGGACGTTCGCTTCGCCTTTATGTGGGGGCTGCTGGCCTTTGCCCTCAACTATATTCCGAATATTGGCTCGGTGCTGGCCGCCATTCCGCCTATTTTGCAGGTGCTGGTGTTCGGCGGACTGTACGACGCGCTGGTGGTACTCACAGGCTACCTGGTGATTAACCTGGTGTTCGGGAATATTCTTGAGCCGCGGATCATGGGGCGCGGTCTGGGGCTATCGACGCTGGTGGTATTTCTGTCGTTGATTTTCTGGGGATGGTTGCTCGGACCGGTAGGCATGCTGCTTTCCGTCCCATTGACAATCATTGTCAAAATCGCGCTTGAGCAGAGCCCCGGCGGGCGGAGTATCGCCGTGCTGCTGAGTGATTTAAGTAAATAGATTTTGTTCGCGCTGGCGGTACAAGGCCGCCAGCGGCAGATTTCCCTTCGTCGATGCGTAAACACGCTGCTGTTGGCGAATTTCTCATGCCAAACGATCCCGACCTCAGGGTGCTTCTGACATCCGCCCCCCGCCTCTTCTTAGCGCTGTCTGGCAAAACGAGCGGAGCATCGTCGGCCGACGGAAAGCGTTGCCGACACCCGGCATTTGCGCATTGTCAAAGATGTTCACGCTCATGCAATCAGCTCGATTCCCCCCAGCAACGCATGATATCTCCTGCTGGCACGCCCTCGCATGTCTGCATTTTGCCCTTTAATTCCTCTCCTTCTGGTCCTCCTCTAGCCGACACCTTGAACCTCTGCTTCGATCGCCGTCACATAATTTCCCTTAGAATTATTACTCTCAGGCTAACAATCCTTTAGCGGGCTTAATTGATGCGCTGCCCGGCGCGTCGCACACTAACTTCCACACCAGGACAATCAAAACGATCTGTCGAATCAGGAGGTTAATAATGAATGCCGAACAATCGCCGGGGCGCGTCTGGAACCGTCGTCGTACGGAAAAGCAGCGGCGACTGGCCGCCGCGAACGTCTCCGGTAAGGTTATCCCCACCGACCAGCTGGTCGAGGCGCTGGAACATCTGCTGGCACCGGGCGACCGCGTCGTACTGGAGGGCAATAACCAGAAACAGGCCGATTTTCTCTCCCGCATGCTTGCGGAAGTGAACCCGCAAACTATCCACGACCTGCATATGATCATGCCCAGCGTCGGACGCAGCGAGCATCTGGATCTCTTTGAAAAAGGGATTGCCCGTAAGCTCGATTTCTCGTTCTCCGGTACCCAAAGCCTGCGGATTTCGCAGCTGCTGGAAGATGGTCTGCTGGAAATCGGCGCGATTCACACCTACATCGAACTTTACTCTCGCCTGTATGTCGACCTGTCACCCAACGTCGCGCTAATCGCCGGGTATAAAGCCGACCGCAAAGGCAACCTTTACACCGGACCCAGCACCGAAGATACCCCGGCGCTGGTCGAAGCCGCCGCCTTCCACGACGGGATCGTTATCGCCCAGGTGAACGAACTGGTCGACGACGAGTGCGATCTTCCGCGCGTCGATATCCCCGGCTCGTGGATAGACTACGTGGTGGTGGCCGATAAGCCGTTCTTTATTGAACCTCTCTTTACCCGCGACCCGCGCCTGATTAAACAAGAACATATTCTGATGGCGATGATGGCGATTAAAGGCATCTACGCGGAACATCAGGTGCAGTCTCTCAACCACGGGATCGGCTTTAACACCGCCGCCATTGAGCTGCTGCTCCCGACCTATGGTGAACAGCTGGGGCTGAAAGGCAAAATCTGTAAGCACTGGACGCTTAACCCGCATCCGACGCTGATCCCGGCCATCGAAAGCGGCTGGGTGGAAAGCGTCCACTGCTTCGGCGGCGAACTGGGGATGGAAGAGTACATCCGCGCCCGCCCGGATGTGTTCTTTACCGGCGCCGATGGCTCTATGCGTTCTAACCGCGCCTTCTGCCAGCTGGCGGGTCAGTACGCGGTCGATATGTTTATCGGCTCCACCCTACAGGTTGATGGCCTCGCAAACTCCTCAACCGTCACCCGCGGACGGCTTTCCGGATTCGGCGGTGCGCCGAACATGGGTCATGACCCGCACGGTCGCCGCCACGCGACCCCGGCCTGGCTGAACATGATCACCGAACCTGACCCGATGCAGCGCGGCAAAAAGCTGGTGGTGCAGATGGTCGAAACCTTCCAGGCCGGCGTGAAGCCGACCTTTGTGGAAAAACTTGATGCGGTAGAGGTGGCGAAAACCTCCGGCATGCCTTTAGCCCCGGTAATGATCTACGGCGATGACGTCACCCACGTGCTGACCGAAGAGGGTATCGCCTATCTCTATCGCGCGGAAAGCCTGGAAGAGCGGCGGGCAATGGTCGCCGCCGTGGCCGGCATCACCGACATCGGTCTGGGCGTCGATGCCAGACGCGTCGCCGAACTACGTCGCAGCGGCAAAGTGGTCTATCCGGAAGATATCGGTATTCGCCGCAGCGATGCGACCCGTTCCCTGCTCGCCGCCGGCAGCGTTGCCGATCTGGTCGAATGGTCCGACGGTCTTTACAACCCACCTGCCAAATTCCGGAGCTGGTAATGAAACTCCTGTCACAGACTCATGCCGGGCTGCAGGCCGAGACGCTGGCGTGGATCGCCCGCGACTGCCTGATCGACGAAGCGCGATTAAGCCCGAAGCCGGGTCTGGTGGACAGCCGGGGAAACGGCGCCCATCACGACCTGTCGTTAGATCTGATGGAGCGCTCGGCGCACAGCCTGACCCCGACGTTTCTGCAGCTGGCCCAGCAGAGCTGGCAGCGCCCGGCCGACATCGCCCTGCGCGAAACCATTGGCCGTTTAGGACGCGAAGGCGAACGGCAGATGATGGCGGCCACCGTCGGCGTGAATACCCATCGCGGCGCAATTTGGGCTCTGGGATTACTGGTGAGCGCGAACGCGATGTTAAGCGCCAACGCCAGCGCGCAGCAGATTGCGGACACTGCCGCCCTGCTCGCCCGTCTGCCGGACAGCGCCGCGCCGAAGGCCTTCAGCAAAGGGCTGAAGGCGACGCACCGTTACCGGGTACCGGGCGCGCGTGAAGAGGCGCAGCAGGCCTTCCCGCACGTGATGAAACTGGCACTGCCCCAGCTGTTGCGCAGCCGCGCACAGGGCGCGGATGAAAACGCCGCTCGTCTTGACGCGCTGATAGCAATCATGACCTCGCTCAGCGATACCTGCGTGCTTTCACGCGCCGGAATGGCCGGTCTCAACGCGATGCAGACCGGCGCGCGCGCCGTGTTGCGTGCCGGCGGCAGCGCCACGGTTCAGGGCAGCAAAGCGCTCGCCGAACTCGACGCGCAGATGCTCGCCCTCAACGCTTCGCCCGGCGGCGCCGCCGATTTGCTCGCCGCCACGCTGTTTCTCGACAGGGTCAGCCAGCCCGCGTCTTGCTCAATTTAAAGAGGATGTTATGGAACACATTACATTGTCATTCCCTGCCAGCCGTACCCTCAGCGGTAAAGCTCTGGCAGGCGTCGTAGGCTCCGGTGATATGGAAGTGCTGTTCACCGCGGCCATCGGCGACACGCTCAACATCGATATCACCACCTCCGTAGACAACAGCACTCACCGCTGGAACGCGCTGTTTGACCGTCTGAATCTGATCAACGGCCTGCCTGCGGGCACGCTGATTATTCACGACTTCGGCGCGACGCCGGGCGTGGCGCGCATTCGCATCGAACAGGTTTTTGAGGAGGTTTCCCATGCGTAACGACCGCAGCTTTATTGAATTACGCGCCCGTGAACGTGCCCGGACGCTGCTTGATCAAGGCAGCTACCGCGAACTGCTCGATCCGTTCGCCGGCATGATGTCGCCGTGGCTCGCGCCGCAGGGCGTGGTACCGCAGTCCGACGACGGCATGGTGGTCGCTCGCGGCACCATCAACGGCCAGTCTGCGGTGGTCATTGCCATCGAAGGTACCTTCCAGGGCGGCAGCATGGGTGAAGTCTCCGGCGCGAAAATGGCGGCGGCACTGGAACTGGCGGCCGAAGACAACCGCAACGGCATCCCGACGCTGGCGGTTCTGTGCCTCGAAACCGGCGGCGTGCGCCTGCAGGAGGCCAACCTCGGCCTCGCGGCGATTGCCGACATTCATGCGGCGATTGTGGACCTGCGGCGCTACACCCCGGTGGTCGGCATTATCGCGGGCACCGTCGGCTGTTTCGGCGGGATGTCTATCGCCGCCGCCCTGTGCAGCTATCTGATTGTCACCCGCGAGGCGCGTCTGGGTCTCAACGGCCCGCAGGTTATCGAGCAGGAAGCCGGAATCGAAGAGTACGACTCCCGCGATCGCCCGTTTATCTGGAGCATGACCGGCGGCGAAATCCGTTATGCAAGCGGGCTGGTCGATGCGCTGGTCGGTGACGGCATCGATGCGGTGAAATCGGCAATGAATGAGGCCATTGCCAAAGGCGTCCCGGCACAACACCGCAGCGATAAATATGCGGATTACCTGGCCCGCCTGACCCACTTCGATACCCGCCAGCAGGCGGATACCACGCAGATCAAACAGCTTTTTGCCCGGGAGGTGAAATGATGACTCAGTCCAATAGCCGTGGGGCCGTATGGCTGGAAAAACTGGCGCCGAACGCGCCGCGCATGAACGGCCTGTGCCCTTCAGTACAGGTCGCTGACGGTGAACTGAACGGCGCAAGCGTGCGCTTCATCGCCGTGGTGCCGGATGCCAACAACCACTACCCGCGCGCCGCCAAAGGCGAAGTGGGTCTGCTGGAAGGCTGGACGCTGGCGAAAGTGGTCAATGAAACCATCGATGCCGACGCCAACAGCGACGTAAAACGCCCGATAGTGGCGGTCATCGACGTCCCAAGCCAGGCCTATGGCCGCCGCGAAGAGGCGTTCGGTATCCACCAGGCGCTGGCCGGTGCCGCAGGCGCGTATGCAAAAGCGCGCCTGGCGGGTCATCCGGTGATCGGCCTGATCGTTGGTAAGGCAATGTCCGGCGCGTTTCTGGCGCACGGCTACCAGGCTAACCGCCTGATTGCCATCAACGACAAAGGCGTGCTGGTGCATGCGATGGGCAAAGCGTCCGCCGCGCGGATCACGCTACGCACCGTCGAGGCGCTGGAAAAACTGGCGGCGACCATTCCCCCCATGGCCTACGACGTCAGCAATTACGCCACGCTCGGTCTGCTCTCCGACCTGCTCAATCTCAGCAATCCGGATGCCCCGTCTGATGCTGACCTGGCACTGGTGGAGATCAGCGTGCAAAAGGCCATTTCCGATGCGCGCAAAGACCCAACGCTGAAAAACCGTCTCGGCGCGGAAAATCGCCGTAGCTCAGCCCTGGTCCGCGAGCGGATGCGCGCCAGCTGGTAACGGGCAACATCAGAAGTACGTAAAAAAAGACCTGCCGAAAGCGGCTACCGTCGGGCGCAGCATAGCGCCCACGGCTCGCGGCTTTTAGAAAACTAAAAACATCGCAATTAGCCCAATACGCTGAATCATTCACGCTGGCCCAAGGCGGCAGCTGAGTCAATCCCCATGAGCTGAGTGAGTCAGTGACCGGGAGCCGGGAAGGCAGCCAACGCACAGGCAGCGTGAAGGACGACGCGTATCTCTTTTTTTATCTACAGGTGAGTACTCTATGACTTATGTAATTGTTCATGCCCTGGCGCCGATTTTTCTCATCATGCTGCTGGGCTTCTGGGCCGGCAAAGCCAAAATGGTCGACAATAAAAACGTGTCGCTGCTGAATATCTTCGTGATGGACTTTGCCCTGCCGGCCGCGCTGTTCAGCGCCACCGTACAGACGCCGTGGGCGGGAATCGTCGCGCAATCCCCGCTGATTGTGGTGCTGACCGGCGCCATGTGGGTGACCTATGCGGCGATCTACTTCCTGGCCACCGGCGTGTTTAAAAAGTCGCCGCAGGACGCGGCGGTGCTGACCCTCACCGTGGCGCTGCCGAACTATGCCGCACTCGGCCTGCCAATACTCGGTAGCGTGCTGGGCGAAAGCTCCGCCACCTCGCTGTCCGTGGCGGTATCCATTGCCTGCGGCTCGGTACTGATGACCCCGTTTTGCCTGCTGATCCTCGAACGTGAAAAAGCGCGCGCCGCCGGGGAAAACAGCGGTTCTACCCTGGCGATGCTACCGGTGCTGATGTGGCGCTCGCTGAAAAAACCTATCGTCATGGGCCCGCTGCTCGGCGTGATCCTTTCGGCGATTGGCATCACCATGCCAGACCTGCTGCTGGCGGCGATCAAACCGCTGGGCCTCTCAGCAACGGCTGCCGCGCTGTTCCTGACCGGGGTCATTCTGTCTGCCCGTAAGCTGAAGCTGAACGCGATGGTCGGCATCGCAACCATCGCCAAGCTGCTGATCCAGCCGTTTATCGCCTGGGGTATCGTTCTGGCATTCGGGCTGCACGGTTCGGTGGCGATCACCGCTATCCTGATGATTGCGCTGTCTGCCGGTTTCTTCGGCGTGGTGTTCGGCAACCGCTTTGGCGTCCAGTCACCGGATGCCGAAGCCGTGCTGCTGTTGAGCTCCGTTCTGTGTATCCTGTCGTTACCGCTGTTTATTACTCTGACTTCCGGACTCTGATATGACCTTTACCCCGCGCCCGCACGATTTACTGTGGCTGAACAACGCCAACGCCTTACTGACTGTTGAGGAGGCGTGGGTGGCCACCCAGTGGCACCCCGGTTTGCCGGTGGTGGTGCGGCGCGATGTAAATGAAAACCATGATATTCCGGTGGGCGTGCGCGGCATGAAGCGCGAACAGCGCGCCGCCGGATGGGTGAAGGCAGAGGCGGTTTCCCGGGTGGTGACGCCGGAAGCGCTCACCGACCGCGAACGCCTGCTGCACTCACCGTTTGTTTCCCAGCCGCCGGTTCAGGCGGCTATTTTACTGACGACCTTCGCGTGGCCGTGGCTGTGGGGCATTACCGGCAGCACCGGCTATGCGCTTGCCAGCGAAATTCCCGTTCTGCACGCCGACAGCGATCTCGATTTGCTGATCCGCGCCCCTATGCCGCTGACCGGGGATGAGCTACGGCAGTGGCAGACGCAGGTTGCGAAACTGCCGTGTCGGGCCGACACCCAGATTGAAACGCCGTTCGGCGCCTTTGCGTTGAATGAATGGCTGCGCGATGGCCGCGTATTGCTGAAAACGTCCCGGGGCGCGCGCCTGACCACTACGCCCTGGCACAGGGAGGAAGCATGAAAATTCTCTTTACCTTTCCCGGTCAGGGAAACCAGCGCCCGGGTATGCTCGGCGTCATCCCTCACCGTGAGGCGATCCTCGCCGAGGCCCGCAGCGTACTCGGGGAAGAGATCGTCACCTTAGATAGCGTCGAGGCGCTCAGGCACACCCGGGCCGTGCAGCTATGCCTGCTTATCACCGGCGTCGCCTGGGCGCGGGAACTACAGCGCCAGGGCGTCCAGCCGGATATCGTCAGCGGGTTGTCGATCGGCGCCTTTCCTGCCGCAGTCATCGCCGGGGCGCTGGATTTCGCCAGCGCACTGCGTCTGGTGGCGCGACGCGGCGATTTAATGGAACAGGCCTATCCGCACGGTTACGGCCTGACCGCGATTATGGGGCTGACGCGGGATCGGGTGGAGGCGCTGCTGATCGCGGGAGAGACCTACATCGCTAACCTCAATGCCGACACGCAGATTGTGATTGCCGGCACCGATGAGGCGATGGCGCGCGTAGCGCAGAAAGCGCTGGCCATCGGCGCCACTAAAGCACAGCGGCTGGCGGTCAGCGTTCCCTCGCACTGCGCGCTGCTGGACGCCCCGGCAGCCGCGCTGGCGCAAGCCTTCACACAGGTCTCGTTGCAGCGCCCGCGCTGCGCTTACCTGAGCGGTTCCACCGCGCGGGTACTGTGGGATCCGCAGCGGATCGCCGACGATCTGGCGATGAATATGGCGCGGACGGTACGCTGGCAGGATGCCGTCGTCGCCGCCCAGGAGCGCGACGCCCGGCTGGCAATAGAGATGCCGCCCGGCGGTGTACTCACCTGCCTCACCCGCCAGGCGGGCTGGCAGGGAGAGAGTCTGGCGCTTGAGAGTAGCGGCGTGGCGGTCGTGCGTCATCTGGCGCAGCGGCTTAACGGTTAAGACTGCGGGCGTACATTCGCCCTTCTGCCGCCAGCGCCAGCAGATCGGCGTCACGTTCACGATGGTGGGCATAGACGATAGAGATCAGCTGGCGCATCTGGTAGGGTTCCGCCAGCTTTAACAGCTGCACATCGTTTTCATACACTTTCTTCATGCGTCCTGGCAGCAGCGCAAAACCGACGCCGGCCTGCACCAGGCTAATCATTGAGAAGATATCGTTCACCCGGGTCACAATTTCGGGTTCGAATCCCGCCACCTGAAAGGCTTCCTGGAACCCGGCATAGGTGGCAAATCCTTCGGCCAGCGAGACAAATTTGCGGTCTGCATAGTCGCGCAGGTCGGCAGGCAGCACGCTGTCGAGTTTTTCCGCCGCCGGTGCGGCGAGGAAAATATCGTCTTCAAACAGCGGGACCACATCAAAGGCAGTATTACTGAACTCCCCTTCATTGGTCGCGATCAGAATGGCGTCGAGAGCATCGTCTTCCAGCATATCCAGCAGCATCTGGTTGGATCCCATGGTCAGATCGAGCTCCAGTTCGGGCCGTCGTAGCTTCATACCCATAATAATTCGCGGCACCGTCTCAAGAGTTAGCGAGTAGAGTGTGCCAATGCGCAGACGCCCCTGGCCGACGCCGGCCACCTTGCGCGTCGCTTCCAGCCCACGGGTCATTAAACTGGTGACATCCTGGCAGTACTCCAGCAGTGTCCAGGCCGCCGGCAGCGGCAGTAAATTTCGCCCCTTATGCACAAACAGCGAGCAGCCAACCCCCTCTTCAAGGGTATGCAGCGCCCGATGAATGCTCACCCCGCTGAGCTCCATGGCTTCGGCGGTTCTGGCAATATTCCCCTTAACCATAAACATCATAAATATCGACAGTTTGCGGAAGGTTATCTCCTGATTAATGTCGTCTTTCATTATTTTCGCCCCGTATTTCCGCTTTTTTCTTGTCAATTCAAGCCAGTATAACCACAATCCGCGGCGAAAGTTTTAACGGGGCGCAAGTTCAGGGCCTGTCGCATCTCCTCGCGGCGAGAACCGCTGCCGCCGTCGGTGATAAACCTGAACCGGCCTGAAATCAGGCGTTTAATTCATCAGGCAACGGTGCCGACGGCGTCCAGGCCAGCAGCAGGCTGGCAAGCGTAAAGGCCCCCATAATCCACGTCATCGTCCAGGGTGTACCATCATGTAATCCGGCCAGCAGCAGTGAAGAGACGATTCCGCTGCCATATTGCAGCGAGCCGATGAAGGCCGATGCCGAACCGGCAAACGCCCCCGCCTCATCCAGCGCTGCCGCCGTTGAGGTGGCGGCAATCACGCCGTTCATGGAGAAAAAGAGAAACACGCACAGGGCGATTCCAACGAGACCGCCGTGATGCAATTTGACGCTGAACGCCATTGCCGCCATCGCCAGAGAGGCCACAACCAGCGCCGCTTTGAGCAGATCCCCCAATGCATAACGCTGAACCAGACGGCGGTTAACCAGGCTCATGGTCATCACGCCGAGAATATTGACCGCAAATAGCCAGCCATAGTGCTGCGGTTCAACGCCGAAATAGCGAATATAGACATCCGGCGAACCGGTAATAAAAGCGTAAGCGGCGACGTAATAACAGGTCAGACTCAGGGTATAGCGCATGAAAATGCGATTGCGCAGCAGCTGCCCGTAGTGATGAAACGCCTTCAGCGGCGATCCCTGCTGGCGTCGCTCCGGCGGCAGCGTCTCCGGCAGCCAGCGTAGCGCCAGCAGCATCACCAGACCAATGCCCGCCAGTAGCCAGAAAATGGCATGCCAGCTGGTGACTCTTATCATCTGCCCGCCCATCAGCGGCCCGATAATCGGTGCAATGGCCATCACAATGGTCAGCGTCGAGAGCATCTGCGCGGCGCGGGTCCGGGCAAAGAGATCGCGTACCATCGCCCGCGCCAGCATGGGCCCGGTACAGGCCCCCAGAGCCTGAAAAACGCGCCAGAAAATAATCCGATCGATGCTGTCGGAGAGCGCGCAACCCGCGGAGCCGATGATAAACAGCACCATACCGATAAACAGCGGCGTGCGACGACCAAGACGGTCGCTCACCGGCCCCCAGATGAGCTGCGCCAGGGCAAAACCGATTAAAAAACCGGTAATCGTCAGTTCGGCGTCACCCTGCAATTCCGCCGCCATAACCGGCATGGCGGGCAGATAAATATCGGTGGATAACGAAGCGAACGCCATCAGCCCGCTTAAAATCAAAATAAACAGCGGTCCGCTGGCGGCATTTTTTTGCGGCACAGTCATGTGAGATATCCGTCAGGAGAGAGTGATACAGAGCGAGGTATGTTAACGAGAAAGGAGCGACGAATAATCCCCTGCCACCGTATCGAGGTTATGAGCCGCATTCATGAATAGGCGGCGCAGAGGGTACGCCGCGTGGATGGCAGGCGTATCCGCAAAAAAATGCCAGCTGGCGACAGACCAACTGGCATGCTTTGTGACGGACGTTATGTCAGATTACAGCGCCATATCGTGCTGTGCTGACTCCGCAGGTTTTGCTTCGGCCGGCTTCGCGGTGGTCACCGCTGGCTGAGTCTTGCTCATGTCGATGACCGGCGGTTTCACCAGCTGCAGCGTCGCGGCGGTATCATTCCACACCTGCTGCGTCAGCGCCGGGTTATCGTTCAGCTTCTGCCCGTAGCTCGGTACGATAGCATGAATGCGGTTCTGCCACTGCGCAGAAGCAAACTGCTCCGGGAACATCTGCTTAAGGACGTTAAGGGTGATCGGTGCCGCGGTGGATGCCCCCGGTGATGCCCCCAGCAGCGCCGAGATGGTTTTCTGTTGATCGACCACCACTTCGGTACCCAGCTTCAGGACTCCGCCCTTGTCGGCATCTTTCTTGATAATCTGCACGCGCTGGCCGGCCTGGATCAGTTTCCAGTCTTCTTTACGCGCGTCCGGATAGTACTCTTTCAGCGCCGCAAAACGGTCATCATCGTTCAACATCACCTGGCTAATCAGGTATTTCACCAGATCGAAGTTGTCGAGCCCCACGTGGGTCATCGGCAGTACGTTATCGGTAGTGGTGGTGCTCAGCAGGTCCATAAAGGAACCATTTTTGAGGAATTTGGTCGAGAAGGTCGCAAACGGCCCGAACAGCACCACGCGCTTACCATCGATGAAACGGGCATCGAGGTGCGGAACCGACATCGGCGGCGCGCCAACGGAGGCCTGACCGTACACTTTTTCCAGATGTTGCTTCGTCACGTCCGGATTTTCCGTCATCAGGAAGGAGCCGCCGACCGGGAAGCCCGCGTAATTATCCGCTTCCGGAATGCCGGTTTTTTGCAGTAATTTCAGCGCGCCGCCGCCGGCACCGATAAAGACATATTTCGCATCGATCGCCTGTTCCTGACCGCTATTGACGTTTTTGATCGTCACGTGCCATGAATTATCGGCATTGCGTTTAAACCCGGTGACTTCAGAAGAGGTCTGCAGCGAGAAATTATTATTTTTCTTCAGGCTGCCGATCAGCTGACGGGTAATTTCGCCGTAGTTGACGTCGGTGCCAACCGGAGTCCAGGTCGCCGCCACTTTTTGTTGCGGATCGCGCCCTTCCATCACCAGCGGCGCCCACTGTTTAATTTGCGCGTGATCGGTGGAGAATTTCATCCCCTGGAATAACGTCGTCTGCTGCAATGCGGTATACCGCTTTTGCAGATACTCCACATTATCACCCCAGACGAAACTCATATGCGGCGTGGAATTAATAAAGGCGTGCGGATCGTGCAAAATGCCGCGTTTGACCTGCGCCGTCCAGAACTGGCGGGAGATCATAAACTGCTCGTTAATATCCAGCGCTTTGCTGACATCAATGGAACCGTCCGCACGCTCCGGCGTATAGTTCAGCTCCATATTCGCTGAGTGGCCGGTCCCGGCGTTGTTCCAGCCGTTAGAGGATTCCAGCGCAACGCCATCCAGCTTCTCGACCATCACCTGTTTCCAGTCCGGCTGTAATTCCTGCAGCCAGGTGCCAAGGGAGGCGCTCATAATTCCGCCGCCGATCAGCAGGAAATCGGTTTTTTGAGCGGTATCAGTATTCGCATACGACGCGGTGCTGACAAACATCGCCAGGGCGGTCACAGATAAGATAGATTTTTTTATTGCAGGCATAATAGAATTATCGCATAGCACAATGAAATAAGTGCAAACATGTTAACGCATTTCTATTATATTTTAAAATATCATTTACATTTTCCGCACAGTTAATCAATTTCCGACAAATACTTTTTTAACTTAAAAAAGTAAAATATCGCGCGAAAAAATAAAAATCAGAAAATAACGGCGGCAATTAAGGGGTTAAATAATTTCCGCCGGTTTATTTAGTTATTTATCATCCCGTCGCCCTCGCGGCATTACGGCGCGCGATTGCGCGCCGCATCATTCAATTTACGCTGCTCAGCGTCGAACGCTTTGTCTCCTGCAGCGCGAGGCGCAAACGATCGTTATTTTCCGCCAGCAGATCCCGCGCCTGCCAGGCGTCGAGCCCGGTCATCAGCATCAGGATTGCCGTGCGCACATGCTGATTACAGCTGGCCAGCGCGGCTTTGGCCTCGCTGCGCGAGCAGTCGGTGGCCGTCATGACGATGGCAATCTGGCGCTCAGTCCAGCGCGGGCTGATGGCCTGCAGATCGACCCGCAGGTTGCTGTAAACCCTGCCGCTGCGAATCGCCAGCCCGGTAGTCAGCATCGTGAGGATCTGCCGCTGCGCCAGCTGCGCTTTCGGGTTACCGAACCCCGCCACCGCTTCTGGCCCGGTTTGCGGCGCGATAATGATATCCGCCAGCTGGGCGGCTTCACTCTCCGCTTGCTGCGTCAGTACCGCAATTGGCGCACCGAGCGACCAGGCGTGACGCATCGCGCCCCACACCCACGGCGTTTGTCCGCTAACCGTCAGCGCCAGCAGCATATCGTTGCTGGTGAAACCGATAGCCTGCAGCTCAAGCGCCCCGAGATCGTAATCGTTAGCGGCCGTCTCCATCTCCTGCAGCGCGGCTGCGGGGCCGCCGGCAATGAGGCCAACCAGCGAATGTTTCTCTTCCGGCGTATACTCGCTGACCGTCTGTAGCGCCGCGCGGCCGGATGCTCCGGCGCCGACAATCACCAGCCGCCCTCCCCGGCTCAGGGCTGCGGCGGCATTATCGACGAGACGGGCAACCTCCGGTAAACAGGCCCCGACGGCGTCGGCAATTTGCCGATTGTCTTTATGCAGCAGGGTCAGCATATCGAGGGTGGCGAGAGTGTCGATGTGGTGAGTTTCAGGGTGGCGTCGTTCCATCATTGATGCGGTTGGCTTACTGCTCATAAAAACCTCCTTTTAAATAACTCCATATTCACTATAAGGATATTTAATGCGAGGTCCTGCGAGTGAGGTCACGCTTCCCGGTTCTTTCAGCGTCTTTTTGCTTTTTTACATAGCTTTAAGAAATGGTTACCTTCAGCGATAATAGCCCTTCGCCGAACAGTTCAGGGGATGGTATGAAGGATATCGCGGAGTCAATTCCGCCCGCACGCAAACGACTGATGAGTATGAAGCTGAGTACCGCCGTGACGCTCATGATTAGCAGCGTGATTGGTTCGGTACTGCTGCTGGTCTACGCGCTGTGGTTTATACAGATCAGCGATACCACCCGCGACGGCGTAAAAGATACGGCGCTGGCGGTTGCTCGCACGTTCTCCGATATGCCGGAAGTGAAGCAGGCCCTGACGCTGCCGCCGCAGAGCGGACTCATCCAGCCGCTGGCGCTGGCCATTACCCGGCGTAACGATCTGCTGTATGCGGTGGTGACCGATATGCATGGCGTGCGCTATTCGCATCCCAACGCCCGGCTTATTGGTAAACAGTTTATCGGCGAGGATATTCAACCCGCCTTTAACGGCAAAGAGAATGTCGCCGTCAATCACGGGGTGCTGGCTCCGGCGCTGCGCGTCTTTACGCCGGTATTCAACGACCAGCAGCAGCAAATTGGCGTGGTGGTGGTCGGGATTTCGCTGAGTAAAGTGGATGAGCAAATTGCCAAAGGCCGCTGGGATGTGCTGTTAACCGTGCTGTTCAGCGCCCTGGTCTGCGGAATCGGTACCTGGAGCCTGGTGCGCGGACTCAAGCGCGTGCTGCTGGGACTGGAACCGCAGGAGATCTCTACGCAGTTTCAGCAGCGGCAGGCGATGCTCCATTCGTTAAAAGAAGGGGTTGTCGCGGTGGATGTCGAGGGTCGCGTCACGCTGATCAACCCGGCCGCTAGCGAGATCCTGCTTAGCGGCCCCGGCAAAGAGATTGCCCACACCCCGCTGCTGGCGGATCTGCAGGAGGTTTTGCAGACCGGCGAGCCGATTTACGACCGCGAACTCGGCTGCAACGGCTTCCTGCTGATCAGCAACACCGTGCCGGTACGCAGCCAGAACGCTATCGTCGGCGCCATCAGTACCTTCCGTGATAAAACGGAAGTCAGCCAGCTGTTGCAGCGGCTGGACGGTATGGTTAACTATGTCGATGCGCTGCGCACGACCTCGCATGAATTTATGAATAAGCTGCATGTGATCCTCGGCCTGTTAAACATGAAAAGTTATGACAAGCTGGAGGAGTATGTGCTGCAAACCGCCCATACTTATCAGGCGGACATTGGCGAAATTCAGCACCGTATCAAATCACCGGTGGTCGCGGGTTTCCTGATTGGTAAAATCCAGCGCGCCAAAGAGCGCGGCTTCACCCTTAACTTAGCCGAAGAGAGCCTGGTGCCCGATTGCCCAAATGAAAAGCAGGTTACCGTGCTGGTCACCGTGCTGGGTAATTTGATTGAGAATGCGCTGGATGCCATGAGCGGCCAAAGCGAGGGGGAAGTCGGCCTGCTGCTGCACTATCAGAACGGCTGGCTGAGCGGCGAAGTCAGCGATGACGGACCGGGCATCCCGCCGGCGAATATTGATGCCATCTTTAATAAAGGCTTCTCTACCAAGGGTGAGAATCGCGGCGTTGGCCTGTTTCTCGCCAGCCAGCAGCTCCGTGAACTGGGCGGCACGCTGGCCGTCGAGTCTGAGCCTGGCGTCTTTACCCAATTTTTTGTTCATCTTCCCTGGGATAGTAAAAGGAAACGTGCGTGATAAATGTATTAATTGTTGACGATGATGCCATGGTCGCCGAACTGAATCGCCTGTATGTGGCGAGAATTCCCGGCTTCCGCTGCTGTGGCACCGCGTCTACGCTGAGCAAGGCCCAGGAGATGGTTAACGATAGCGCACAGGAGATCGATCTGGTGCTGCTGGATGTCTACATGCAGCATGACAGCGGCCTGGATCTGCTGCCGACCATCCGCGCCTCTGGTCGCCCTATCGACGTGATTATGATTACCTCCGCCGCCGATGCCGCCACCGTGCAAACCTCGATGCACTACGGCGTCGTCGATTATCTGATCAAACCGTTCCAGTTTCCGCGCTTCGAAGAGGCGCTGACCGCCTGGCGCGAAAAACGCAAACTGATGACCGGACAGCCCTATTATGAACAGGCCGATGTTGACCGCCTGCTCCACGGCAACGCGCCGGAAGCCAGCGACGCGCGCAAGCTGCCGAAAGGCTTAACCGCCCAGACGCTGCGCACGCTGTGCCAGTGGATTGATGCCCATCCGGGTACCGAGTTTTCCACCGATGAACTGGCGGTGGCCGTGAATATTTCCCGCGTCTCCTGCCGGAAATACCTGATCTGGCTGGCACAGATTAATATTCTCTACACCAGCATTCACTACGGCGCGACCGGGCGGCCGGTCTATCGCTACCGGCTGGTCGCCGAGCAGTACAGCCTGCTTAAGCAGTACAGTCAGTAAGCCGGTAGCTGTCGTCGAGTAAGTGAAAACGAAAGCGGCGCTGTGATGAGAGGATAATGTCGCGATTTTTGGTGACGAAAATCGCCTCAATGTCTTCG
Organism: Klebsiella sp. X13; assembly: GCF_003323835.1. Lineage (NCBI taxonomy): Bacteria > Pseudomonadati > Pseudomonadota > Gammaproteobacteria > Enterobacterales > Enterobacteriaceae > Klebsiella > Klebsiella sp. X13. The sequence continues at coordinate 2,496,865 of NZ_CP030874.1, read as the reverse complement.
CGATGGCGCAGCGCCGCACAGCCTTTTTCCACCCCAAGACCGAAGATCAACGTGGTCCAGATATCGCCGTCGAGCGAATCATCGGCAATAATGGTGACGCTCTCCAGCTCGTTATCAAGCGGATAGCCGGTGCGCGGGTCGAGAATATGGTGCCAGCGTCGACCATCCTGCTCAAAATAGCGCTCGTAAATGCCGGACGTCACCACCGACTGGCCGACGACATCAATACTTCCCACCAGCGCATTATCGGCCGCGAACGGTTTTTTCAGCCCAATCGACCACGCCCCCAGGGTATGCACGTTGCCGCCGAGGTTAATCAGCGCCGCGTCGACGCCCTGGCGCTGCAGGTCATCGCGCACCCGGTCGGCAATGTAGCCTTTGGCAATCGCCCCAAGATCGATCTCCATTCCCGGCTGGGCGAGAAAAACGCTGCCGGCGGCGTCATCGAGGATCACATCCTGCGGGCGGGTCAGCGCTAAGCGCGCGGCGATATCCGCCGCCGCCGGAACGCTGTGGCCGTTAAAACCGATGCGCCATAGCTTCACCAGCGGGCCAATCGCCAGATTAAAGGCGCTCTCCTGCACCATGCTGGCCGCTTTCGCGCATTTGATCAGCTGATAAACCGGGCGGCTGACGCTGACCGGATGGCGGCCGGCGGCATGATTAATCCCCATCACCTCCGAGTGTGCGCGGTTGACGGTAAACAGGTCTTCGTAGCGTTTAATCAGTTGAAACGTGCGGGAAGCCAGGGCTTCATCGTGGGAGAACAGTTTGAGCAGGATGGGAGACCCCATCAAAACAGCGGAGTAGCTATAGAGGCGTTGATCGCCAGAGATACCAGACATCATTGAAGCTCCTCTGTGTCACCCGGACAGGCAGACGCCGCCGGGAATCGGCCGGGCGAACCCGGCCTGTTATCACTGAGCGTTAGCCTCTGGCGCGTTTTGCCGCCTGGTGGCCCGCCAGGGTGCCAAAGATAATAATATCCGCCACGGCATTGCCGCCGATACGGTTGCCGCCGTGGATACCCCCGACCACTTCGCCCGCGGCATAAGCGCCGACAATCGGCTGATGATGAGTATCCAGGACCGCGGTGTCAGTATTAATGGTCACACCGCCCATAGTGTGGTGAACCCCCGGCGCGATGCGAATCGCATGGAACGGCCCCTGGTTAACCGGCGCGCGCAGCGCGGTGGTACGACCGAACTCTTCATCACGCTGATTTTCAACAAACCCGTTGTAGCGTTCCAGCGTGGCGAGGAAGGCATGGTAATCCATCCCCAGTTTCTCCGCCAGTTCGCGCGGCGAGCTGGCGCTGGTCACCAGACCTTTGGCGATATATTCGTCGGCCGCTTTGTTTTTTGCCCGGACATGTTCATCAAAGACGATGTAAGCATAATGCTCCGGTAGCGCGATGATCGCCGCAGACACTTTATCGCGGGTCTCCATTTCGTTGAAGAAGCGGTTACCCCGTTGATTGACCAGAATGGCGCCGCCGCCGCGAATCGATTCAGAAATCAGATACGACGTGTTCTGCTCAACGGTCGGGTGGATTTGAATTTCGCCCATATCAACGGTACCGGCGCCAATCCGTTCCAGCAGCGCAATGCCGCCGCCGGTCGCCCCCTTATGGTTGGTGGTGACAAAACCCGCCAGATCCGGGCGATATTTCACCACCATCGCGCTATTGGCGCTGAAGCCACCGGTCGCCATGACGATACTTTTGGTCTGCACCTCGATGCTTTCCTGCTCATCATTCAGCAGACGTACGCCGCTCACTTCGCCGTGAGCCATCAGGATCTCTTCCACCGACGTATCCAGCATCACATCGATGCCGCGTCGGGTGATATTGCGCACCAGACCGCTGATCAGATAGCCACCAACCGCAGATCCGTCACGCGGACGGTGAGTACGGTCGATACTCATCCCGCCGGTGGTGGTGATGTCATTCAGCATGATCCCACGACGCGCCAGCCATTCGATGGCCTCCGGGGCGTTTTCCACGAACCGACGCAGCAATTGCGGATTGTTTTTATTCTGCCCGCCTTTTAAGGTTTCCTGATAGAACAGCTCTTTGCTGTCCTCAATACCTTTTACCCGCTGGAAGCGCGTTTCCGCGGCGTTCATTCCGGCAGAGGCTTTAATGGTATTACCGCCGATGGTGGGCATTTTCTCTACGATCAGGACGCTTGCGCCTTCATCGTGCGCCTGAATGGCTGCCGCCAGGCCGGCGCCGCCGCTCCCGACCACCACCACGTCATAGCTTTTCGGCGTCAGGTCTGCGCCGCCCTCTTCCAGCGCCAGCGCTTTACTTGATTTCAGCATCGCTTTCGACACCGCTTTTTTCACCGCTTCACTTTGGCTGGTCGCGCCAGAAATCGCGTCCACGTGCGGCGTATTGGCGGTCAAAATGCGCTCGCGGATCTCTTCGAAACTGGTGGTGAACTCCACGTTCTGGACCGGGCCGGCAGCCAGTTCAATATCGGCGATGCGGTCATTTTCCAGACTGACGTTGATGACCAGTTCGTTGGCATCGTCCTGAACGGTTTCCACAAAAAGGCCGGGTTTAAACTTCGCATCGCCCATGCTCATGTCGCGGATCATGGCTTCTACCAGCGAGAAGCGCCACAGCGGCTCCGGGATATTCAGCGCTTCGCGCTGGGTGCTATCGATAAACAGCTCGAGATTTTCTCCCGCAGCAATCCGCGCCGCCCAGTCCGGATAGGCAATGCAGGCGCGGCCCACGGCAATCAGATCGTAACCATGATCCAGCCCCTGCTCCGCATCCGCGGCGTTCACCACGCCGCCAACGCCCATCACCGGGATTTGAGCCAGGGTGTCAGAGCGCAGCGCACAATATTTTTCAATCAACGGCGTCGGATCGCGGGTATCAACAATCGACGGACGCAGTGACGCGCCGACGGAGAAGTGCAGATAGTCGAGACCGCGCGCCGCCAGTTTTTCCAGCAGGTACATGGTGTCGTCAAAACGGATACCCGGCTCTTCCAGCTCTTCCGGGGAGAAGCGATAGCCGATAATAAAGGCATCATCGGCGTACTGGCTCGCCATTTTGTGGGTAATGTCCAGCACCGCCAGCGGGAAACGCGCGCGGTTGTCGCGGCTGCCGCCCCACTGGTCATCGCGTTGGTTGGAGTTCGGGGAATAGAACTGCTGGATAAGATAGGTGTTAGCGCCGTGAATCTCCACGCCATCAAAACCGGCCAGAATGGCACGACGTACGCCGTCGCCAAATTTGGCGATCATGCCCTCAACTTCTTCACCGCTCAGCTCACGCGGCATCGCGGCACCTTCACGCGGTGCCGCCAGCGCGCTCGGCGCCACCGGTTGACGGCCGCCGATCAGCTGCGGATCGACCATACGCCCGCCGTGATAGATCTGCAGAATCGCTTTTGACCCTTCGGCTTTGATGGCGTCGGCGATTTTAGCCAGACCGGCAATTTTCTCGTCATTGTCGATGCCGATGGCGCCGGGGAAAGCCAGACCGTAATTATCAATAAAGCAGCACTCAACGATAATGGTGCCAATGCTGCCGGCACGAGCGCGATAGTATTCCACCAGTTCGCTGGTGACGCTGCCGTCAAAATAGCCGGTGCAGGTGGTCATCGGTGCCATTAACAAACGGTTTTTTAACTCAGTACCATTCGGTAAGGTAAAAGGACGCAATATACGTGGGTTACTGGTCATATTAACACTCCAGATTTTAAATATTGAAAATTCAGAATTGGGTGACGGAATTTTTTTTGGTTGTGTTTCTTAATTCCTGTTGTCATGCCCATAATATAGCGCTATTTTTAGTTACCAAACTAATTACGTTAGTTAAAAAACTATTTAATACCACCAATAACATCAGTACCTCCATTGTATTATTAATTAAAAATACAATTTTCACAAAAAGCAAAACACCGATAACATACTCGCCACTTTTGTTAAATAACAAAACATACCAGACACAAAATAAAACTAATTAACATCATATAGATAGGATAAATTTTGTTTTAACTCACGTTTATAAATCAATTATCCATTAACATTTATCTATATTTTAAACAAATAAACACCTCATCCGTCAGGGTTATTTTGAAAATAAAAAAACACCTTCACACACCGTGTTTATTGATCTTGATCAATTGCAATAAAGCAACAAAGCGCAATATATAAATAACCAACAAATTAAATTTAACGCACGGAAAAAGGCGTTAAATAATCGTCACGAAAATCATCAAAACCAAAGATTAATAAGTAAAGAAAGTTTTGAAATTAAAAAAATCACCGGTTATGACGTGACGCAACCGTATTTTCAACTACTCGCAGATACTCATTATGAAAGAGAAACAGACAACCATACCGCCTGCCGGTGCCGCCAGTCCCAAGGCTGCAAATAAAAACCGCCTGCTGATGATGGCGCTGCCCATTATTGTTGCAGTTCTTTTACTCTTCGTGCCGGTGCCTGACGGGTTACCGCCTTATGCCTGGCACTACTTTGCTATCTTCGTTGGCGTTATTGTCGGGCTGATTTTTGAACCCCTGCCGGGCGCCGTGATCGGTATCACCGGGGTGGTGGTCATCGCCCTGTGCAGCCAGTGGCTGCTCTTCAACCCGGCGCAACTGGCCGACCCTAAATTCAAACTGGCCGGCGCCTCGTTTAAATGGGCGGTCAGCGGTTTTGGTAACTCCACCGTCTGGCTGATTTTCGGCGCCTTCATGTTCGCCGCTGGCTACGATAAAACCCAGTTTGGTCGCCGTCTGGCGCTGATCCTGGTGAAGTATCTGGGCCGCCGCAGCCTGACGCTGGGTTATGCCATTACCTTTGCTGACCTGCTGCTGGCACCGTTTACCCCGTCCAATACCGCGCGCAGCGGCGGGACAATCTACCCGATTATCGCCAACCTGCCGCCGCTGTACGGTTCTAAACCAAACGATCCCAGCGCGCGTCGAATCGGCTCCTACCTGATGTGGGTGGCCATTACCGCCGCCTGTATCACCAGTTCGATGTTCCTCTCCGCGCTGGCGCCAAACCTGCTGGCCCTCGCGCTGGTCAAAAGCATCGTTGGCATCAATATCTCGTGGGGCACCTGGTTTATCGCCTTCCTGCCGCTGGGTATCCTGCTGATTCTGGCTATGCCGCTGCTGGCTTACTGGTTCTATCCGCCGGAAGTGAAAGTCAACAACGAAGTGCCGCTGTGGGCCGCTCGTGAGCTGGAAAAACTGGGCAAGCTGTCGCGCAATGAGATCCTGCTGCTGGTGTTCGTCTGCTTCGCCCTGACCATGTGGATTTTCGCCGCCGAGTGGATTGAACCGGCGCTGGCCGCCCTGCTGGTGATTGTGCTGATGCTGTGGACCGGCGTACTTTCGTGGAGCGATATCACCAACAATAAAGCGGCATGGAACACCTTTGTCTGGTTCGCCACGCTGGTGGCGCTGGCCGACGGCCTCTCCTCGACCGGTTTTATCGCCTGGCTGGGTAAAGAAGGTGGCGCGTTGATGAGCGGCATCTCCCCGGGGGTCGCCACTATCGTGCTGCTGCTGGCGTTCTACCTGCTGCACTACCTGTTCGCCAGCACCACCGCGCACACCACCGCGCTGCTGCCGGCAATGCTGACTATCGCCTCCACCATTCCGGGTATGAATATGCAGGTCTTCGTCCTGCTGATGGTCACCTCGCTCGGCGTGATGGGCATCATCACCCCGTACGGTACCGGTCCAAGCCCGATTTACTACGGCAGCGGCTACCTGCCAACCAAAGACTACTGGCGCCTCGGCACCATCTTCGGCGCCATCTTCCTGGCCGCCCTGCTGCTGATTGGCTATCCGTGGATGTCTATGATGTTCTGATTCATAACCGCCGGAGGTTCTCCTCCGGCGGTTTTACTCTTAGGGAGCAAAGCTATGTCGACTAAACCGTTTGTATACCAGGAAGCCTTTCCGCTGGCAAAAGATGAGACCGAATACTATCTGCTGAGCAAAGAACATGTTTCCGTGGCCGAATTTGAAGGCCAGGAGATCCTGAAGGTTGAACCTGAAGCCCTGACCCTGCTGGCCCAGCAGGCCTTCCACGATGCGGCCTTTATGCTGCGCGTTTCCCATCAAAAGCAGGTTGCGTCAATCCTGCTCGACCCGGAAGCCAGCGAAAACGACAAATACGTCGCCCTGCAGTTCCTGCGCAATTCGGAAATTGCGGCGAAAGGTGTGCTGCCGACCTGCCAGGATACCGGTACCGCGATCATCATGGGTAAAAAAGGTCAGCGCGTCTGGACCGGCGGCGGCGATGAAGCGGCGCTGGCCCGCGGCGTTTACAACACCTATACCGAAGATAACCTGCGCTACTCGCAAAATGCTCCGCTGGATATGTACAAAGAGGTCAACACCGGGACTAACCTGCCGGCGCAGATCGATCTCTATAGCGTTGACGGCGACGAGTACAAATTTCTGTGCATGGCGAAAGGCGGCGGCTCAGCCAACAAAACCTATCTGTATCAGGAAACCAAAGCGCTGATTACCCCGGCGAAGCTAAAAAACTACCTGGTTGAGAAGATGCGCACCCTCGGCACCGCGGCCTGTCCGCCGTACCATATCGCCTTCGTGATCGGCGGCACCTCGGCGGAATCGACGCTGAAAACCGTGAAGCTGGCCTCCACGCGCTACTACGATGGTTTACCCACCGAAGGTAACGAGCACGGCCAGGCGTTCCGCGATGTTCAGCTGGAACAAGAGCTGCTGCTGGCAGCGCAGAATCTCGGCCTCGGCGCGCAGTTCGGCGGCAAATACTTTGCCCACGATATCCGCGTGATTCGCCTGCCGCGTCATGGGGCCTCCTGCCCGGTCGGCATGGGCGTCTCCTGCTCCGCTGACCGCAATATCAAAGCCAAAATCAACCGCCACGGTATCTGGATTGAAAAGCTGGAGAGCAACCCGGGCCAGTACATCCCGGAAGCGCTGCGTGAGCAAGGTGAAGGCCAGGTGGTCAGCATTAATCTGAATCAGCCGATGAGCGAGATCCTGGCGCAGCTGTCCGCCCATCCGGTCTCCACCCGTCTGACGCTGAACGGCACCATCATCGTGGCGCGCGATATCGCCCACGCGAAGCTGAAAGAGCTGCTGGATAACGGTGAAGCGCTGCCGCAGTACGTGAAAGATCACCCGATCTACTACGCCGGTCCGGCGAAAACTCCGGAAGGTTACGCCTCAGGTTCACTCGGCCCAACCACCGCAGGGCGCATGGACTCCTATGTTGATCTGCTGCAGTCCCACGGCGCCAGCATGGTGATGCTGGCAAAAGGCAACCGCAGCCAGCAGGTGACCGACGCCTGTCACAAACACGGCGGATTCTATCTCGGCAGCATTGGCGGCCCGGCGGCGGTACTCGCCCAGCAGAGTATTAAGAGCCTGGAGTGCGTGGCGTATCCGGAACTGGGGATGGAAGCTATCTGGAAAATCGAAGTGGAAGATTTCCCGGCCTTCATCCTGGTGGATGACAAAGGCAATGATTTCTTCCAGCAGATTCAGAACAAGCAGTGTAACAGCTGTGCCCAGCGGTAGTGTTGCCGGCTAAAGCCGGGCGCTGAGCTAAGAGGTATTCCGTTCACCCTACGTCAGGCAGAACATGCGGCCTCAGTGCGAGGTGACCGGGTTAAGGGGAAGATAACCGTCTTCCCCTTAACAATCCCCGCGGTCCCGCACGGAAATCGGTGCTGCGCACTGCGCTCACCTCCCGGCCTGCAGCCTGCGGTCGGCTCAACTCGACCTGCTCGCCCGTTCCGGGGCTCGCTCCTGTCTCGATTCGCCTCTTGCCGCCATCCCTGGCGGCCAGCCCTTGTCTTCCGGCCTTCGGTTCACCGATTTCAGCGGGGTCCAGGGCCCCGCTGCACGCCTTTTCATCCCAAAATGTCCATCACTGCGGAGAGCAACAACGGTCGAGGAAAAAGCAGGCAACGATCGAATTAACAGACGCAGCTCGGGCTCGTTTTTTATCACCCCGCGGCTAGTGACCAGCCGAGGGGGCGCCCGGCGCTCCGGCACGACTGAACGGCGGCCGGGCAAACCAGATAACCACGATCAGCGCCATAAAGCCCCAGCCCAGCACCCAAAAATAGTCGATGGTCGACATCATGTAGGCCTGCTGCTCAATGCTCTTATCAATCAGCGCCATATGCTGCTGCTTGGCTCCGCCCATCTTGTCGATGTAGTCCACCGCAGCGGGATTGTAGGCGGAGACGCTTTCCGTCAGGTTGGCATGGTGGAAAACTTCCCGCCGCGACCAGATCCAGGTGGTGAGCGACGACGCGAACGAGCCGCCCAGCACGCGGAAGAAGGTCGCCAGACCGGAGCCTTCCGCCACTTCTGCGCCGTTCAGGTTTGACAGCACAATCGTCGTGATAGGCATGAAGAAAAACGCCACGCCGATTCCCATGAACAGCTGCACTTCGGCGATAGTGCGGAAATCGACATCGGTATTGAACTGCGCGCGAATAAGGCAGGAGGCCCCCATCGTCAGGAACGAGAGCGAAGCCAGAATACGCAGGTCGAAATTATTGGCGTAGCGGCCAATAATCGGCGTCATTATCAGCGGCAGGATCCCCATCGGCGCGGCGGCCAGTCCGGCCCAGATCGCGGTGTAGCCCATCTGCGTTTGCAGCCACTGCGGCAGAATAATATTGATAGCAAAAAAAGCCGCGTAGCCCAGAGTCAGCGAGAGCGTACCAATCGCAAAATTGCGATCTTTGAACAAGCGCAGATTAACAATCGGATGACGCTCGCCCAGCTCCCAGATAACGAAAGACACCAGCGAGATGGCTGAAATCGTCGACATCACAACGATCTGCGAAGAGGCAAACCAGTCAAGATCGTTACCTTTATCAAGCACCACCTGCAGCAGCCCAACCCCAAGCACCAGCAGCGCAATCCCGATGTAATCAATGGGGGCGTGGGTGGTGGTCTCTTCCCGTTCACGCATCTGCGTCCAGACGACGATGGTGGCGAAGATGCCGATCGGTACGTTGATGTAGAAGATCCACGGCCAGGAGTAGTTGTCCGTTATCCAGCCGCCGGTAATCGGCCCGACAATCGGCGCCACCACGGTCACCATCGACAGGAGCGCCAGGGCCATACTGCGTTTACTGGCGGGGAAGATAACCAGCAGCAGCGTCTGACACATCGGGAACATAGGGCCGGCGAAAAAGCCCTGTAGCGCGCGGAAGATAATCAGCTCGGTCATACTGTGGGCAAATCCGCACAGGAATGAGGTCAGCGTAAACATCATCACCGAGCCAATAAACAGCTTTAACTGCCCGAAGCGGCGCGTAAACCAACCGGTCAGCGGCAGCGCGATAGCGTTACACACCGCAAATGAGGTGATCACCCATGTCCCCTGATCCGCGCTGACCCCGAGGTTGCCGGCAATCGTCGGCAACGCCACGTTGGCGATAGTGGAATCCAGCACCTGCATAAACGTGGCCAGAGACAGCGCGAGCACCGCCAGCCACATATTGGGCGGTGTAAAGGCAGCCTTATCGTGCATAACGTCTCTCTTAACGGGCGCCGGCGGCTATCGTTTTGCTGTTGTCATGAAGGATTTTAGCCACCAGTTTGTCCGCTTCTGCCAGCGGGTTTTGATACACATCGGTGGTGAAACGCGGGCTGCTAACGGTTTGCTGCGGCAGCAGGTGCCCGTCAGCGTCGCGAATATCGACGCTAACGTTCATCGACAGGCCGACGCGCAGCGGGTTTTTCTGCATATCATGGGGATCGAGCACGATACGGACCGGCAGACGCTGGACAATTTTGATCCAGTTACCGCTGGCGTTCTGTGCCGGCAGCAGCGAGAAAGCGCTGCCGGTGCCAATACCCAGGCTCTCGATGGTGCCGTGATACTCAACATCATCGCCGTACAGATCCGCGCTGAGCGTGACTTTTTGTCCGAGGCGCATCCCCTTCATCTGGCTCTCTTTGAAGTTGGCATCCACCCAGACTTCGTTCAGCGGCACGATAGCCATCAGCGTCGTGCCGGAATCAACGCGCATGCCAAGCTGCACCGCCCGCTTCGCCACATAGCCGCTGACCGGAGCCACGATGGTGCTGCGGGAGTTGTCGAGATAGCGCTGACGGAAAGTGGCGACGGCACTTTTAATTTCCGGGTGGCTGTCGATTACGGTGTCATCCACCATGGCCATATTGGTGCGCAGCGCTTCCTGAGCGGCCAGAAGATCGCTTTGCGCGCTGGTGACCGCATCGCGGTAATGCGCCAGGTCTTCCGCGGCGATCGCCCCGCTCTGGAAGATTTTCTGCCGCCGCGCATAGTCGTTTTGCGCCGTTTGCAACGCCACTTTTTTTGCGGCGACCTGGGCGCGGTAGTTATCCGCGGTGCTGTACAGGCCGCGAACCTGGCGAACGGTATTCGCCAGACTGGCCTCCGCCTGCTGCAGCGCAATTTCGGTATCGCTGGGGTCGAGCAGCACCAGCGGCTGCCCCTTCTGCACGAAGTCGCCTTCATCCACCGTCACCTGAGTGACCGTACCGCCAATCTGCGGGGTGAGCGTCACCTGGTTACCATTGACATAGGCATCGTCGGTCGTTTCATAGTAGCGGGCGTACAGCAAATACCACGCCACCCCGCCTCCGGCGGCGAGAAGCAGAATAATCAATAAAATAATAAAGTTTCGTTTGCGCTTGCTGCCGCGCTCAGCCTGTTGTACCGCAGTGGTTTCCATCTTGTCAGGACCTTTTTGAATGCATTAGCGATGAGGGGCGACGATCTCGTCTGGCAACATTTTGGTCATCAGATCGACCAGCTGTCGGGATTCATCGGGAGTCAGTCGGGCGGTGAGTTCGCTGATGATCGACACCAGCGCTTCATTGACAAAGCGCTCGCAAATCAGCAGCCCTTTGTCGGTCAATGCCAGAATCACCTGGCGTTTATCCTGTGGATTTGGGGAGCGGCTGATCAGCTCACGCTTGACCATTCGATCCACCATTCGGCTCATGGCGCCGGCGTCCATGACCAGGTTTTTACTGATTTCGACCGGGCTGTTAAAGCCTTTATAAATACTGATCAGCACCTTGAACTGCGCGGCGGTAATGTCCATGCCGGAGAAGTGCTGGCTAATCAGCTGGTCCTTGAACTGGTTAGCCAGATGGATCAACAAACCTAAGTGAAATCTATTGTTAATAATACCCGGATGGTTATTCATGATATTTGCCTGGTCAGTAATTACAATTGAAACTACTGACCAGGCATCTATTTGTCAACGTAGTGTCAAGAAGATCGCACATTTTGTCAGCGCCAAGGCCACCGCTCAGTACATTATGACGCGGCCCCCGACGCCGTTTGCCGGCCTCGTCCTCGATATTCGCGACCTGTCCGCCGCGCTTGTATTCGCTTATCGCTGGTCTATGCTCAAAGCAGGGCCTGGTCAGGGAGTGCCGTTGACCACCTGAAAAATAACGATAATTCTCTTTTTTTGGGTGCTGCATATGAACAAGATACAGGCGTTTTTTTTAGCCGCCCTCGCGCTATGCCTGGCGTTCCCCCTTTCGGCGGCAGAACCGCGCCAACAGCCCACAGAACGTGAACAGGCCCGTACGGTAAAAATTTTCCACCAGCCGATTGTGATGTTACAGGCGACCTTCGGCCAGACGACGCCCGAAGAGCGGGTGCTGCGGATTCGGAATACGCTACGTGCTTTTACCGAGGCGGATATCAGCCAGCCGCTGCAGGTTGTTCCGGTCACGCGCTACAACCTGCCGGGTCGTTTGTTCCTTATGAACGGTAAACCCATTATGTTGCTGAGCCAGGCCGACCTCGACGAAGGTGACGACCTGACCCTCGACCAGGCCAGCCAACGGGTTCTCGCCCGTATGGAGGCACAGCGCAGTGCGCTTCGGGAACAGTACAACACCCCCTACCTGGCGCTGGCGGTGGTTAAAGTGGTGGTCGGGGCGCTGCTGTTGGCCGCCTTTTATTACGTCGCCTGGCGCTCCTGGCGTCGGGTTCGCCGCTATTTTCTGCTGCAGATTCTGCAAAAGCGCGGCTGGATCCCCCAGAGCTGGCGGCGGTTTCTCGGCAATATCGAAACCAGACTCTATGCCCTGCTGATGGTCTTGCTTGGTACGGTGGCGCTCTATGCCTGGCTAAGCTGGGCCTTCGGCCTGTTCCCCTGGACGCGCGTGTGGAGCGAATCGCTGGGAGAGTGGTCGGTGCGCGTCCTGCAGGAGATTGCGCTGTCGATAGTCTCGGCGCTACCCGGCCTGCTGATTGTTCTGATTATCCTGCTGATCACCTGGTTTATTATCCGTCTGGTAAAACTGCTGCTCAGTCAGGTGGAAGCCGGTCGTCTGCAAATTCCGGGTCTGCATCCGGAAACGGTAGGCGCGACGCGTAAACTTATCTCGGTGGTCATCTGGCTGTTCGCCCTCTCCGCCGCTTACCCCTTTTTGCCTGGCGCCAACTCGCTGGCTTTTAAAGGCATTAGCGTCTTTTTCGGTCTGATGTTAACCCTGGGATCGGCGGGAGTCATGAACCATGCCATGAGCGGTCTGGTGCTGATTTACTCGCGCGCGCTGCGCAAAGGCGATGTGATTCGGATTGCCGATAATGAGGGTAAGGTCAGTGAAATTGGGATGCTGGCCACCAAAATCGTCACCCGGGAAAACTATATCGTGACGGTGCCAAACGCCGTGGTAGTCAGCGGGAAAATCACCAACCTCAGCGCCCAAAACAGCGAAGCCGGCCTTAACCTGACCACCGGCGTCACCATCGGCTACGACACGCCGTGGCGACAGGTTCAGGCGATGCTGGAACTGGCGGCCCGCCGCGCGCCGGGTATCGACCACCGTCAGCCGCCGCTGGTGCGTCAGCTTGGCCTGATGGACTGGTACGTCTCCTATGAGCTGCAGGTCCTGCTACTGGCGGAAACCTCGCTGGCCGACGGGCGTACCGCACTGCACAGCAATATTCAGGATGTATTTAATGAATTTGGCGTGCAGATCATGTCGCCGAACTTTGTCATGCAGCCGAAGGGAACCGTGATGGTGGCGAAAGAGGACTGGTACGCCGCGCCGGCGGCGCAAGACCCGCAGACAACAGAGGGATAAATCACGATGCTGGCCGGTAAAGACCGGCCAGCAGAGCCGCATCAGGCCGGTTTCCCGTCCAGCTCATCAAACACCTGCTGCGCAAGATGCATCGTGGCATTGGCAGCAGGCAGCCCGCAGTACAGCGCCGAGTGCATAATCAACTCTTTCAGCTCATCGCGGGTCACGCCATTATTAAACGCCGCGCGCAAATGCATTTTCAGCTCCGCTTCACGGTTCAGCGCAATCAGCATGGCGATAGTTATCATGCTGCGGGTATGGTGATCCAGCCCCGGTCGGGTCCAGGTTTCTCCCCACGCATAGCGGGTAATGAAATCCTGAAACTCGTCATTGAGCGGCGTCAGATTGTGCAGCGTGCGCTCGACATGGGCATCGCCCAGCACTTTGCGCCGAACGTTCATGCCCTGCTGGTAACGGGTTTTATCGTCCACGATCGCCCTCCTGCAAAAAAGCCAACAGCGCCGCGCTAAAGGCCCCCGGCGACTCGATGCTGGACAGATGTGAGGCGGAAACCACCACCACCTGCGACGCGGGGATCTGCTGATGTAAAAAATGCGCATCGGCAACGGTAGTGACAGGGTCACTTTCACCGGCAATAATCAGCGTCGGCACGCTAATTTGTCCGACTTCGCTGCGCAAATCGGCTGCCGCCAGCGCTTCGCAGCACTCGGCATACCCTTCGGCATTGCTATGGGTCAGCTGATGGCACAGCGCCTCAACCACCTCCGGCGCCTTCTGACGGAAGGCGTGCGTGAACCAGCGGTCCGCCGCACCGGCGGCCACCACGTCCATTCCCTCCTGGCGCACGGCACGCGAACGGGAAAGCCAGCTGGCCTGATCGCCAATCCGCGCCGCCGTGTTGGCCACCGCGATACCGTAGAAACGATCCGCGGCAAAACGCCCCAGCCATAGCCCGGTCAGGCCGCCCATCGAGATGCCGCAAAACCAGGCTTTGGCGATATTGAGATGATCGAGCAGCGCAATCACATCTTCCCCAAGTTGCGCCAGCGTGACCTTGCCCGACTTTTGGGTTTTACCATGGCCGTGGGTGTCATAGCGCAGCACGCGGAACCGTTGGGTTAAGGCCGCCATCTGCGGCTGCCACATTGCGCGGGTGGTCCCGAGCGAGTTAGAAAGCACAATGACCGGCGCGCCTTCCGGCCCGTCCAGCTGATAATCAAGGTTCATTACGTTGCTCCTTGTAACGCGCCACGACCTGGCGCACAAAACGTTCGGCGCTGCCGGTGGCCGTGGCCGGATCCAGCAGCTGCGTTAAACGGGGGGGCGAAAGATGCTGGCTGACCAGCGGGTCGTTCTCCAGCAACGCCTGCAGCGGGCGGGATTCGTCGATCGCCTGGCGGCACAGCGCCTCAATACGGTGATGGGCATCGGCTTTGCCAATAAACGCCGCCAGCGCCAGCGTCACCGCCTCGGCCATAATCAGTCCGTGGGTTATCTCCAGGTCGGCCCGCATTTTCTGCGGGAAGACCTGCATATCGCGAACCAGCGCATCGCTTTGCGCCAGTGCCCCACCCACCAGCATAATCAGCTCCGGGAGGGTCTCCCATTCCGCCTGCCAGCCGCCAAGGGCGCGTTCATGCTGCTGAATCTGGCCGGCGTAAAGCGTCGCCACCAGTCCAGGCGTGCGCTGGGCCGCGGTTAAAATCGCGCTACAGGCGATTGGGTTGCGTTTGTGCGGCATGGTCGACGATCCGCCGCGCCCTTCCGCAACCGGTTCGCTGACTTCCGCCACTTCGGTTTGCATCAGCAGGGAAAAATCGTTCGCAAATTTGCCCAGCGTGCCGCACAGTCCCGCAAACCAGGCCCCCACTTCCAGCAACCGGTCACGCTGACTGTGCCACGGCGTATCCGGCAGAGTCAGCCCGAGCAGGCTGGCAAGCGCCGCCGCAACCGGCGATGCGTCGGCCTTTAGCGAATCCAGGGTACCCGCCGCGCCGCCAAACTGCAGCACCAGCACCCGCGGACGCATCTCCCGCAAACGCTGCTGCCAGCGCAGCAGCGCATCAAGCGAACCCGCCAGCTTCAGGCCAAAGGTGACCGGCAGCGCGTGCTGCATCCAGGTACGACCGGGCATTACCGTGTTCTGATAGCGTTCAGCCTGGGTGGCGAAGCCGTCAATCAGCTGTTGCAACAGGCGTTCCGTTTCGTCCAGCGCGCCGCGCAGCTGCAAGACCAGCCCGCTGTCGATGGCATCCTGGCTGGTCGCCCCCCAGTGAACGTAGCGTGCCGCACCGGCATCCTGCGTCTTCACCCGCGCGGTGAGCTGCTTCACCAGCGGAATCGCCAGGTTGCCCGCGCTGGCGGCAGCCAGCCCCAGGGCCGGAAAATCGATGGACGAATGCTGGCAGGCGCTGACGATGGGGGCGACAGCATCCTGCGGCACGGTGCCGCAGGATGCCTGTGCGCGGACCAGCGCCGCTTCAAAATCCAGCATCCCCTGCACCCGCTGCGCATCGCTAAACCAGGCGGTCAGCGGACTGCTGCGCAGCATGGGGGTCAACAAACTCATGTTGGCTCCTTAAACACGTTCAATAATCAGCGCAATACCCTGACCGACACCAATACACATGGTACACAGCGCATAGCGCCCACCGCTACGACGTAGCTGATACGCGGCGGTCATCGCCAGACGACCACCCGACGCCCCCAGAGGGTGGCCCAGCGCAATGGCGCCGCCGTTGGGATTGACGTGGGGCGCATCGTCGGCCAGCCCTAAATCGCGGGTCACCGCCAGCGCCTGCGCGGCGAACGCTTCATTCAATTCAATGACATCCATTTGCTCTAGCGTCAGCCCCGTTTGCGCCAGCACTTTACGTACCGCCGGAGCCGGACCGAAGCCCATAATACGTGGCGCCACGCCCGCCGTCGCCACGCCGACGACCCGGGCCAGTGGGTGCAGATCGTTGGCCGACAGCGCCGATTCGCTGGCCAACAGCAAGGCACAGGCGCCATCGTTCACCCCGGAGGCGTTCCCCGCGGTCACCGAACCGTCCGGACGCACCACCCCTTTGAGTTTCGCCAGCGCTTCCGCAGTCGTGCTACGCGGGTGTTCATCGCGAGTAAACAGCAGCGGGTCGCCTTTGCGCTGTGCGATAGAGACCGCGATCAGCTCATCAGCAAACCGTCCGGCCTCCTGCGCCGCGGCGGTGCGCATCTGGCTGCGCAGCGCAAAGGCGTCCTGATCGGCACGCGAAACGGCAAAATCAGCGGCGACGTTCTCGGCGGTCTCCGGCATCGAGTCGACGCCGTACAGTTCTTTCATCCGGGCGTTGATAAAGCGCCAGCCGATCGTCGTATCTTCAATCTTCATGTTGCGGCTAAAGGCATTCTCCGCCTTACCCATCACAAACGGCGCGCGCGACATGCTCTCCACGCCACCGGCGATCATCAGCTGAGTTTCGCCGCTTTTGATGGCCCGCGCTGCGACGCCGATCGCATCAAGACTGGAGCCGCACAGCCGGTTAATGGTGCTACCCGGCACCGTTTGCGGGAGTCCGGCCAGCAGCAGCGCCATACGGGCAACGTTGCGGTTATCTTCCCCGGCCTGGTTTGCGCAGCCGTAAATCACATCATCAATGCGCGCGGGATCGAGGCCCGGGTTGCGCTCCAGCAGCGCTTTCAGCGGCAGAGCGGCCAAATCATCGGCGCGCATTGTCGCCAGCGTACCAGCAAAACGCCCGAACGGTGTACGCACCGCATCACAGATAAATGCCTGATTCATCATAGGTTCCTTATGCGCTTTCCGCCAGATGTTCAAAGGTCAACGCCACCGGAGTGATGCGCTGCAGCTCCTCAAAAGAGAGGCCGTTGAAAATTTCTCGGACCACCGGACCGGCCGGGGTGATGTCAATGACCGCCAGGTCGGTGTAGATCCGGCTGACGCAGCCCACTCCGGTGAGCGGGTAGCTGCACTGTTCAACCAGCTTACACTCGCCGTCGCGGGTCAGGTGATCCATCATCACAAACACCTGACGTGCGCCGATGGCCAGATCCATCGCCCCTCCCACCGCCGGGATCGCGTCAGGTGCGCCGGTGCTCCAGTTGGCGAGATCGCCGCTGGCGGAGACCTGATACGCCCCGAGTACGCAAATGTCGAGGTGGCCGCCGCGCATCATGGCGAATGAGTCGCCGTGATGGAAAAAGCAGCCGCCTTTGAGCAGGGTCACGTACTCTTTCCCGGCATTAATCAGCTCCGGATCTTCTTCACCCGGCTGCGGCTTACCCCCCATCCCCAGCAGGCCATTTTCACTGTGCAGAAAGACCTCTTTATCGCTCGGCAGATAGTTGGCGATGCGGGTAGGTAAACCGATGCCCAGGTTGACATAGGCCCCTTCCGGGATATCGCGCGCCACTCGCTGGGCCATTTCATCGCGGGTTAGTTTTTGCATAGTTGGCTCCTCAGGCGCGTTGTGCGGTGGTCAGATGTTCCAGCGAGAACACACGCTGGACGAAAATCCCCGGGGTGATCACATTTTCCGGGTCAAGGTCGCCAAGACTCACCAGACGGGAGACTTCAACGATGGTGGTTTTTGCGGCGGTGGCCATAATGGGGCCGAAGTTGCGCGCCGCTTTGCGATACACCAGATTGCCCCAGCGGTCGGCCTGGTGCGCTTTGATCAGGGCAAAATCGGCCTTGATCGGGTATTCGAGGACGTAATGACGACCGTCGATTTCGCGGGTCTCTTTGCCTTCAGCCAGCGGCGTGCCGTAACCGGTCGGCGTAAATATCGCGCCCAGGCCGGCGCCGGCGGCCTGGATTCGCGCCGCGAGATTACCCTGCGGGACCAGTTCCAGCTCCACTTTGCCGCGGCGATAAAGATCGTCAAAAATCTGTGAGTCAACCTGGCGCGGGAAAGAACAGACCATCTTTCTCACGCGTCCGGCCTTCAGCAGTGCCGCCAGGCCAACTTCACCGTTGCCCGCATTGTTGTTGATAATGGTGAGGTCGCGGGCACCCTGTTCAATCAGGGCGTCAATCAGGTACGTTGGCTGACCGGCGGGACCAAAACCGCCGATCATGATGGTCGCCCCGTCGTGAATCCCGGCGATGGCATCACTTAGCGTCGACACGCTTTTATCAATCATCAGGTCGCTCCTTTACGTGCGGTAATCGCACTTTTATGCGTTGTTCGCACAAAATGTGACCCGCTTAACGATGTTGGTCAAGGGCGATAATCGAAATATGGTGCGATAATCGAACATCGTATATCTTTAGCGAAAGAATGTGATCGACGGCAAATATGGAGAAAAAAATGGAGAAGCATCCAGACGATTTACTGACGGGCGACAGCGATCCGTTTAAAGGCGATCCGAACTTTATGGCCTCGCTGGCCCGCGGGCTGGAAGTGATTCAGGCCTTCACCCCGCAGCGCCCGGTCCTGTCTATCTCGCAAATCAGCCAGAAGACCGGTATTCCGCGCGCGGCGGTGCGCCGCTGCCTGTACACGCTGGGGAAACTGGGATTCGTCTATGCGGAAGATGGCAAAAACTTCCAGCTGCGCCCGCGTATTCTGGCCCTCGGCCACGCGTGGCTAGCCTCCACGCCGCTGGCGCGTTCGGCGCAGCCTGTTCTTAAACACCTGAGTGAAATGCTGAACGAATCCTGCTCGATAGCCACCCTCGATGGCGACGATATTCTCTACATTGCCCGCGCCTCCAGTTCGCGGATTATGACCATCGATCTGGATATCGGCAGCCGCCTCCCGGCCTGGGCGACCTCGATGGGGCGCGTGCTGTTAAGCCATCTGCCGGAAGAGAAGCTGAACGATATGCTGGCGCGGGTGACGATGATTCGCTACACCCCGCAAACGGTGGATTCGGTGAACAAGCTGCGCGCGGAGCTGAAGCGCGTCCAGCAGCAGGGCTACGCGCTCAACGATCAGGAGCTGGAAATGGGACTGCGCTCGCTGGCGGTGCCTTTGTTCAACCCGCAGGGCCAGATACAGGCCGCGCTGAACGTCGGCGTGCATGCCGGGCAGGTCTCCACTCGCGACATGCTGGAACGGGTTCTACCCGAGCTGCAAAAAGCGGCTCGCGAGCTGACGCTGCTGCTGCGCTAGCGGCTGCGTTTGGCGTGGCGCTCCCAGTTCTCCTGTTTCGCCTCGGCGGATTTGCGCAACGCGACGTAACACGCTCCGCTGCCGCCATGCTGTGCCGAGGCCACGCAGAACGCCTGTACCTCGGGCAGTTCGACCAGCCAGCGCGCCAGATAGCTACGCACGATATTAGCGTGCGCGTTATCTTCCCGCCCTTTTCCGTGGACGATCAGCAGATTGCGCAACCCCTCCTTTTGCGCCTGCACGACAAAGGCAAACAGCATTTGCCGGCACTGTTCGACCGGACGGCGCAACAGATTCAGGCTGGCCTGCTGGTCATATTTCCCCAGACGCAGCTTATCCAGCACACCGTTTTGCAGCCCGTCGCGTTTAAATTCCAGCGGCGTGGTCAGCGGCAGAATATCGAGATAGCCGGTGGTGAGAAAATTATCGAGCTGCAGGACATCAAGACGCTGCGTCGGGCGCGGGTTGCGTTCCGGATGCCAATGAACGTCATTGCCGCGCTTCAGAGGCTGAACGTCCTCCATGGCGCCAAGAAATAGCGATTTGTCGTCAAGATTCATGTGCACTCCTCCGGCTGCTACCGGAGGCTACTATAGCCGCCGCGCCCCGCCGCCTCAATGCGTTTATCGACAACCGGCGACAATTTGCCCTGCCGGCTCAGGCGGGAAACTGGTGGCGACTTTGTCGGCGAAACTGGGTAATCAGCGAGGCCGTTAACGGCGTCTGCCGCGAGTCGCGGCGCTGGATCAGATAATAGGTCGCTTTCGGTAACGTTTCGCTCACCTTGATCATCACCAGCTTGTCGGCAATCATCGGGTCGCTGCCCAGCTCAACCGGTAAGATACTCAGAAAATCACTCTGTACCACCAGACTGATGCAGGAAGAGAAGGTTTCGCACACGATGCCGACATGCGGGATCTGCGAACGGTGGCTAAACAGATCCTGCAGCTGCTTAAAGTAGCTGCCGCGCGGGGTTGGCATGGTCCAGCTGTAATGCAGCAGTTGTTCAATCGAGGTCGCCTGGGTTGCGGGATGCCCGGCGCGGGCGAAGACCGCAAACGGCTTTTCGAACAGTTTCTCAAAGCTGAATTCATGATCGTAAGGGCCGGGATAATAGGTATTGATGGTGAAATCGAGCTCCCCCTGCCGCAGTTCGTTGATCATCGACAGCAGCTGACCTTCCATGATACGCACCTTCACCAGCGGGTGCTGCTGATGAAAACGACAAATCACCGAGGGCATCAGCGAGCGCGCCACGCTGGCTCCAAGACCAATATTGATCTGCCCGGTCAACGCCCCCTGGCGCTGCAACAGATCTTCCTGCGCCGCCCGCAGCTCCTCAAGAATCAAACTGGCGTGCTGATAAAAACTTTCGCCATTCTCGGTTAACGATACCCCCTGGCTGCGGCGCACGAACAGCTGGGCGGACAGCCCCTCTTCCAGCTCTTTAATGGCCTTGGTCAAAGCCGGTTGCGATAACGCCAGCGTCCGGCTGGCACCGCGAATACTGCCCTGACGCGCCACTTCAACGAAGGCACGAATTTGGTGAAATTTAATCTGAAAAGACATCGCCGTAGTGATAACCATTGTTTATCAAACAGAAGAAAATGGCATCTACTGTAATGCAAAGCGTTGTGGCAACGTAAGAATGCGCTGCTGAAAAACCCATCAGCGATAAGTAAAAGCTATCACACCGTGAACCTCATCACATTTTTAAATATGACAGGACAGGTTATGCCGTTACTCAATGAATACATCCGTCAACTGCTGCCAGAGATGACGCAATGGCGTCGCGATTTACACCATTATGCCGAGTCCGGCTGGGTCGAGTTCCGCACCGCCAGTAAAGTTGCAGAGCAGTTGCATCAGCTGGGCTACGACCTGACCCTGGGCCGCGACGCGGTCGATGCCGATAGTCGGATGGGATTACCGGATGAGGTCACCCTGGCCAACGCCTTTCAGCGCGCCCGTGAGCAAGGTGCGCCAGAACCGTGGTTGAGCGCATTCGAAGGCGGCTTCACCGGTATCGTCGCCACGCTGGATACCGGGCGTCCCGGCCCCACTCTGGCCTTTCGGGTCGATATGGATGCCCTCGATCTGAATGAAGATACCGACGGCCACCACCGCCCGTTCCGCGAGGATTTTGCCTCCTGTAACCCTGGGATGATGCACGCCTGCGGACATGATGGTCATACGGCCATCGGCCTTGGCCTGGCCCACGTTCTGAAACAGTATGCCGATCGGCTGCACGGCGTGATCAAGCTGATTTTCCAGCCTGCGGAGGAAGGTACCCGCGGCGCGCGGGCAATGGTCGCCGCTGGCGTGGTGGATGATGTCGATTACTTTACCGCTATTCATATCGGTACCGGTGTCCCGGCCGGTACCGTGGTGTGCGGCAGCGATAACTTTATGGCAACCACTAAATTCGACGCGCTATTCACCGGCGTTGCGGCCCACGCCGGAGGTAAACCGGAAGACGGGCGTAATGCGCTGCTCGCCGCGGCGCAGGCGGCGATTGCTCTGCACGCCATCGCGCCGCATAGCGCCGGCGCATCGCGGGTCAATGTCGGCGTGATGCAGGCGGGCACCGGGCGGAACGTTGTCCCATCCGGCGCGCTCCTGAAGGTGGAAACCCGCGGCGAAACGGAAGACATTAACCGGTATGTGTTTGAACGCGCGCGGGAGGTTATCCACGGCGCTGCCGCGATGTACGGAGCCAGCGTCGAGCTGCGCCTGATGGGCGCGGCGACTTCCAGCGCACCGTCCCCGGCGTGGGTACACTATCTGCGCGAGCAGGCGGCACGGGTGCCCGGCGTGGAGCAGGCTATCGACCGTATTGCCGCCCCTGCCGGCTCAGAAGATGCCACCCTGATGATGGCCCGGGTTCAACAGCATAATGGCCTGGCCTCGTATATGGTTTTTGGCACGGAACTCAGCGCCGGTCACCACAACGAACAATTCGACTTTGATGAGAACGTGATGGCCATCGCCGTGGAAACTCTGGCCCTCACCGCGCTCAATTTCCCCTGGCAGCGAGGTGTGTAATGGAGGCCCTCTACCGCTACGTTGATGAGGTGATTACCGCCCGCGCCGGCGAGTTGACCGCTATCGCCGACGCCATCTGGGATCACCCGGAAACGCGCTTTGAGGAGTTCTGGTCAGCCGAAAGGCTGGCGCTCGCCCTTGAAGCAGAAGGTTTTGAGGTCTGCCGTGAGGCCGGCGGGATCCCCAACGCCTTTGTCGCCAGCTACGGCAGCGGAAAGCCGGTGATTGCCCTGCTGGGTGAATATGATGCGCTGGCCGGGCTTAGTCAGCAGGCGCAGTGCGCGTATCCTGCTGCCGCGACGCCTGGGGCGAACGGCCACGGCTGTGGTCACAACCTGCTGGGCACCGCCGCACTGGCCGCCGCCATTGCCTGCCGGAGCTGGCTGGTGCAGCACGGCGGTTGCGGGACGATTCGTTTCTACGGCTGTCCGGGGGAAGAAGGCGGTTCCGGCAAAACGTTTATGGTGCGCGAAGGCATGTTTGACGATGTGGACGCCGCGCTGACCTGGCACCCGGAAGCCTACGCCGGCATGTTCAGCACCAGCACGCTGGCCAACATTCAGGCCGCGTGGCGTTTCAGCGGCACCGCGGCTCACGCCGCCAACTCGCCGCATCTGGGGCGCAGCGCGCTGGACGCCGTCACGCTGATGACCACCGGCACCAACTTCCTCAATGAGCACATTATTGAGAAAGCACGCGTCCATTATGCCATTACCGACAGCGGCGGCATTTCCCCCAACGTGGTACAGGCTCAGGCGGAGGTGCTCTATTTAATCCGCGCGCCGGAGATGGCGGATGCGCAGCAAATCTATGCCCGCATCGAGAAAATCGCCCAGGGCGCGGCGCTGATGACTGAAACGTCGGTCACCTGTCGTTTCGAGAAGGCCTGCTCCAGTTATTTACCTAATCGCACGCTGGAGGCGGCGATGTATCAGGCCGTGTGCCACTACGGTACACCGTCATGGAGCGAGGCGGATCGCGCGTTTGCCGACGACATTCGTGCCACGTTAAGCGAGAACGACCTCAACAACAGCCTGAGAAATATCGCCGGCACCGGCGGCGAAGAGGGCAAACGCTTCGCCCGTCGCCACCGGGAAACGGTGCTAATCGATGAAGTCGCCCCCTGGGCTGCGACGGATACTATCCTGGCGGGATCCACCGATGTGGGCGACGTCAGCTGGAAAACCCCGGTCGCCCAATGTTTCAGCCCCTGTTTTGCCGTCGGAACACCGCTGCATACCTGGCAACTGGTGAGCCAGGGCCGCACGGCCATCGCCCATAAGGGGATGCTGGTGGCCGGAAAAGTGCTCGGCGCCACGGCGATCCGCCTGCTCACCGATGGTGCGCTGCTGCAAGCCAGTCAACAAGAACTGGCGCAACAGCTGGCTGAAAAGCCATATCACTGCCCGATCCCGCAAGGCGTGACACCGTCACCTTTAAAATAAAAACAATCATTCACGCACTAAACACCACAACTAACACAACAACGACTGAGGAATGCCCATGAGTATGTCATCCATACCGTCGCCTTCCCCCAACGGGAAGCTGTACAGCTGGGTTGAAAAGATCGGTAACAAGGTTCCACACCCTTTTTTGCTGTTTATTTATCTTATCGTGGTGCTGGCGGTAGCCACCGCCGCGCTGTCGGCCTTTGGCGTGGCGGTGATCAACCCGACGGACGGCTCCACCGTGGTGGTCAAAAACCTGCTCAGCGTCGAAGGGTTACACTGGTTTTTACCAAACGTCATCAAGAACTTCAGCGGGTTTGCACCGCTGGGGGCGATTCTGGCGCTGGTGCTCGGCGCTGGACTTGCGGAGCGGGTGGGATTGCTGCCGGCGCTGATGGCCAAAATGGCCTCGCACGTCAGCGCGCGCTACGCCAGCTATATGGTGCTGTTTATCGCCTTTTTTAGCCACATCTCATCCGACGCCGCTCTGGTGATTATGCCGCCGCTAGGCGCCCTGATGTTTCTCGCCGTTGGCCGCCACCCGGTCGCGGGCTTACTGGCGGCGATTGCCGGCGTCGGCTGTGGGTTCACCGCTAATTTGCTGATTGTCACGACCGATGTGCTGCTCTCGGGCATCAGTACCGAGGCGGCAAAAACACTGGATGGCTCGCTGCATGTCAGCGTTATCGACAACTGGTATTTCATGGCCAGTTCGGTCATCGTTCTGACCCTGGTTGGGGGGCTTATCACCGATAAGTTGATTGAACCGCGGCTGGGAAGCTGGGAAGGCCGCAGCGAGGACAGACTTGAGGCGCTGACGGCGGAGCAACGCTTCGGGCTGCGGGTTGCCGGTATCGCGTCATTGGTTTTTATCGCTCTGGTCGCCATCATGGTCGTGCCGCAGAACGGTATTCTGCGCGATCCGGTCAGCCATACGGTGATGCCCTCTCCCTTTATTAAAGGCATTGTGCCGCTGATTATTTTTTTCTTCTGCTTCGTCTCGCTGGCCTACGGTATTGCCACCGGGAAAATTCGTCGTCAGGCGGATTTGCCGCCGTTAATGATCGAACCGATGAAAGAGATGGCCGGGTTTATCGTCATGGTGTTCCCGCTGGCCCAGTTTGTTGCCATTTTTAACTGGAGCAATATGGGTAAATTTATGGCCGTGGGGCTGACTGATTTGCTGGAGCAGGCGGGAATGAGCGGAGTACCGGCTTTTGTTGGCCTGGCGCTACTGTCGGCATTTCTCTGTATGTTTATCGCCAGCGGCTCGGCAATCTGGTCCATTCTGGCGCCGATCTTTGTGCCGATGTTTATGCTGCTCGGGTTTCATCCGGCCTTTGCCCAGATACTGTTCCGCATCGCGGATTCGTCGGTCCTGCCGCTGGCGCCGGTATCGCCGTTTGTCCCGCTGTTTCTTGGCTTCCTGCAACGCTATCGCTCAGATGCGAAACTCGGTACTTATTATTCACTCGTCCTGCCCTATCCTCTGATATTCCTCGTCGTGTGGCTTCTGATGCTGGTGATATGGTACTGGCTGGGTTTACCCATCGGCCCGGGAATTTACCCGCGCCTGTCCTGATAAAACCGGGTGGCCAGAGCCTGGTCACCCTCCGCTGCGCGCGTGACGACACGCATCATCGCGTGATCGCGTGGAGAGAAGCGTTCATCTCCAGACTTTTTATAATATCAGCCTTGTCGTCTGCGCCGCATTTTTCGTCACCCGAGGTTGTCCTGCGACATTCTTAAAGATGCCGTTTTTTTAAATGCATCTCTTTCAGCATCTTATATACCGACTCAATCGCAAGAGAGACAGCGTTTAACAATAAACCACTGATAATCAAGATTAAAAGTCCTGTCAGCATATATTGCATATCGATACCTCTAATGGTTATAAAAAAAAGCCAACACCGGGGTGCTGGCAAAATAATTGACTCAAGGAATGCCTGTATATTTATTCGCGGCGCCGGGTGCCTCCCGATGAATTAGCCAGTTCTTACTAATCCGCGTGCGTATGACAAACTGCAGAGAAAAATGAACTGAACGCTCCTCCGCACAGGGGAATTCGCCGCCGAATAAAAGTAACAAAAACCCGTCACACCCGCGCGGCGTAATTAATACAAAAATAAACATCACCGCAGACGGTATCTCCGCGGTTTTATCCGTCTCAGCAGCCGTATGCAGATTGAAATCGCGCGTCATTTCTTCCCCCGGTTCCCGGCCTTTATCCGCACAGCGGTGGATTATCTTTCAGGAGTATAGTTGGCGGAACGGCGTGCGTGATATCTTGTCAATATCACGCAATAGTTATCTTGCTAATCAGGTAACAAGGAGAAATGATGCTGGTACTGCTTCAGGACAAAATCGACACCCCGCTGGGGCCGTTATGGATTCTTTGCGACGAGCAGTTTCGCCTGCGCGCCGTGGAGTGGGACGAGCATAGCGACCGTATGACGCAACTGCTTGATCTGCATTATCGTCATGAAGGTTATCAACGCATCGATGCCCGCGATCCCGGCGGACTGAGTCGCCAACTTGACGCCTACTTCGCCGGCGATCTCAGCGTCATTGAGACGCTGCCGACGGCAACGGCAGGCACCCCCTTTCAGCGTGAAGTCTGGCAAGCCCTGCGCACTATTCCCTGCGGTCAGGTGATGCATTACGGCCAGCTGGCGGAAACGCTGGGGCGTCCTGGCGCGGCGCGTGCGGTCGGCGCGGCCAACGGTTCAAACCCGGTCAGCATTGTCGTGCCCTGCCACCGCGTGATTGGGCGAAATGGCACCATGACCGGCTATGCCGGCGGCGTGCAGCGGAAAGAGTGGTTATTGCGCCATGAGGGGTATCTGCTGCTTTAACGCTACGTGCCTTTTATCGGAAGCATCAGGTAACTTTACAATATGCTTCCGACCAACATTGCATTGGTTATCAATGAGATAAAAGTGATAAAAGCTTTACCCTTTTAATATTACGTGTTTCACGGGTTCGAGGCTTACCTGCTCACCAAAAAGATGTTAAAATTGACCAATATCAATTAAGGCTTGAGCAGACTTATGATCCCGGAAAAGAGAATTATACGACGCATTCAGTCTGGCGGTTGCGCAATCCATTGTCAGGATTGCAGCATTAGTCAGCTTTGCATCCCTTTTACTCTGAACGAGCACGAGCTTGATCAGCTGGATAATATCATCGAGCGTAAAAAGCCAATCCAGAAAGGGCAAACCTTATTCAAAGCTGGCGATGAGCTGAAATCTCTGTATGCGATTCGTTCGGGCACCATCAAAAGCTATACCATTACCGAACAAGGTGACGAGCAGATTACCGGCTTCCACCTGGCAGGTGATTTGGTTGGCTTTGATGCCATCGGTACCGCGCTGCATCCGAGCTTTGCACAAGCGCTGGAAACCTCAATGGTCTGCGAAATCCCTTTCGAAACGCTGGACGATCTTTCCGGTAAAATGCCCAATCTGCGCCAGCAAATGATGCGGCTGATGAGTGGCGAGATCAAAGGCGACCAGGACATGATCCTGCTGCTGTCTAAAAAGAATGCGGAAGAGCGTCTGGCGGCCTTTATTTATAATTTGTCCCGTCGTTTCGCGCAGCGCGGTTTCTCGCCTCGCGAATTCCGCCTGACGATGACCCGCGGTGATATCGGCAACTATCTTGGTCTGACCGTCGAAACCATCAGCCGTCTGCTGGGGCGTTTCCAGAAAAGCGGCATGCTGGCGGTAAAAGGCAAATACATCACCATCGAAAATAGCGACCTGCTTGCTCAGCTCGCTGGTCAGGCCCGCAACGTCGCCTGATCCTCTTTGTCCCTCCGCCAGATCGCTCATTTTTTTTCTGATTTGTTGATCTGGCCAGGGTCATCCCCTGTTTCATTTCATCCATATAGGTTATCTTTTTAAAGACAGACTGTGGTTACAGTTGTAAGGAGACCCTGTATGGCCAAGTATCAGAACATGCTGGTAGTAATCGACCCCAATCAGGACGACCAGCCTGCATTGCGGCGTGCGGTGTATCTACACCAACGGATTGGTGGACGCATCAAAGCCTTTTTGCCGATCTACGATTTTTCCTATGAGATGACAACCCTGCTGTCGCCCGACGAGCGGACGGCGATGCGCCAGGGCGTTATCAGCCAACGTAGCGCCTGGATCAAAGAACAGGCCCGGTTTTATATTGAATCCGGTGTTCCCATTGAGATTAAGGTGGTGTGGCACAATCGCCCCTTCGAAGCCATTATTCAGGAAATCCTCAGCGACAAACACGATTTGCTGCTGAAAATGGCGCACCAGCATGACAAGCTGGAGGCCGTTATTTTCACCCCAACCGACTGGCATCTGCTGCGTAAATGCCCATGTCCGGTCTGGATGGTAAAAGATCAGCCGTGGCCGGAAGGCGGCAAAGCGCTGGTGGCCGTCAATCTGGCCAGCGAAGAAAATTACCACGACGCGTTAAACGAAAAACTGGTTAAAGAAACCCTCGAACTGGCGGACCAGGTCAACCATACCGAAGTCCATCTGGTGGGCGCCTACCCGGTAACGCCGATTAATATCGCTATCGAACTACCTGATTTTGACCCCAGTATCTACAACGATGCCATTCGCGGTCAGCATTTGCTGGCCATGAAGGCCCTGCGGCAAAAATTCGGCATTGATGAAAACCGCACCCACGTTGAAAAAGGCCTGCCGGAAGAGGTCATTCCTGACCTCTCTGAACACCTGCAGGCGGGGATTGTGGTTCTGGGCACCGTCGGGCGCACCGGGCTGTCGGCGGCCTTTCTCGGCAATACCGCCGAGCAGGTTATCGACCATCTGCGCTGCGACCTGCTGGTTCTCAAGCCTGAGCAGTACAAAACGCCGGTTGAAATGGATGACGAGGACGACGATTAATCGATCGCGGATTGATGCTGCGTAAAATACGTTCCCCTGCTTCGGCGGGGGATTTTTTTAGCTATCCACTCCGGCAACGGAAAAAACAAAGGGCCTTTCGGCCCCGTCATCGACAACACATAGACAGCAACAATGCTTTTAATGGATACCTAAGCGCCAGGCATGATCGATCTCTTCTTTCAGCTCGCTGGAAGAGAGCGACATCAAATCCGCAAATTCCAGCTCAAGAAGTTTGAATTTTTTCAGGTACTGCGCGGGGGTTAATGCTGTTGGGTCGCGACGCAGAAACTCGATTGCCATTTGCGCCGGGGTTAATTCGGTATCCATAATATCCTCAGAGTGATGAAAAAACAGGCTTAGTATAGCACTCCGGGCTGACGACTTTATGAGCAATTCATGGCCTTGCTGTATATATAAAAAAGCCGTCTCAGCAGAGACGGCTTCAGAATCAAACATTATTTAGGATGGTAAACCATTACAACGCTTTGAGAATTGCGTCGACGCTGGCTTTCGCATCGCCAAACAGCATGTGGGTGTTCTCTTTGAAGAACAGCGGGTTCTGAACGCCGGCATAACCCGTGTTCATTGAACGCTTAAAGACCACCACATTTTGCGCTTTCCACACTTCCAGCACCGGCATGCCGGCGATCGGACTCTTCGGATCGTCCTGCGCCGCCGGGTTAACGGTGTCGTTGGCGCCGATAACCAGCACGGTATCGGTATCGGTGAAATCGTCGTTGATCTCATCCATTTCCAGCACCACGTCATACGGCACTTTCGCTTCCGCCAGCAGTACGTTCATGTGCCCAGGCAAACGTCCGGCAACCGGATGAATACCAAAGCGCACTTTGATGCCGCGAGCACGTAATCTTTCGGTGATTTCCGCCACCGGATACTGTGCCTGCGCGACCGCCATGCCGTAGCCCGGGGTGATGATCACCGAGTGCGAGTTTTTCAGCATTTCCGCGGTATCTTCGGCGCTGATTTCACGGTGTTCGCCTACTTCTTCATCGCTGCCGGTAGAGGAACCATCGGTACCAAAACCGCCGGCAATCACGCTGAAGAATGAGCGGTTCATCGCCTTACACATGATGTAAGACAGAATCGCACCCGACGAGCCCACCAGCGCCCCGGTCACAATCAGCAGGTCGTTGCTGAGCATAAAGCCCGCCGCTGCCGCTGCCCAGCCCGAGTAGGAGTTCAGCATTGAGACCACGACCGGCATATCTGCCCCGCCGATCGAAGCCACCAGATGCCAGCCAAAGGCCAGGGCAATGACCGTCATCACCAGCAGCGCCAGAACCTGAGTTCCTGTGCTGTCGGTGCGAACAAAGGCCACCAGCAGCAGGAAGGAAACCACCAGCGCCGCCAGATTCAGCTTATGGCGATGCGGCAGCATCAGCGGTTTAGACGAAATCTTGCCGCGCAGTTTGCCAAAGGCCACAATCGAGCCGGTGAAGGTCACCGCACCGATAAAGATGCCGAGGAACACTTCCGTCAGGTGAATATTCACCAGGATCTGTTCCATACCCGCTTCGTGATACAGGTAGCTGTTAAAGCCTACCAGCACCGCGGCCAGGCCCACAAAGCTGTGCAGCACGGCAACCAGCTCCGGCATTTCGGTCATTTCGACTTTCTTCGCCAGGCGAATACCAATCGCGCCGCCGATAACCATCGCCAGGATGATCCACGCCACGTTGCCGGTATCCGGCCCGAGAATGGTCGCCAGCAGCGCGATAGCCATCCCGGCCATCCCGAACAGGTTACCCTGCTTCGAGGTTTCGTGCTTTGACAGCCCCGCAAGGCTAAAAATAAACAGAATAGCGGCAACAATGTATGCAGCTGTAACTAATCCTCCAGACATGTGCTACCCCTTAGTTCTTGCGGAACATTTTCAGCATGCGCTGAGTAACGGTGAAACCACCAAAAATATTAATGCTGGCGATCAGCACCGCGATAAAACTCAGGAAGCTGACCCAGCCACCGTGGCCGATCTGCAATAACGCTCCGACAACGATAATCCCTGAAATAGCGTTGGTCACCGACATCAGCGGCGTGTGGAGCGCATGAGAAACGTTCCATACCACGTAATAGCCCACCACGCAGGAGAGCGCGAAGACGGTAAAGTGACCGAGGAACTCTTTCGGCGCCACGTTGGCAAGCCAGCCAAACAGAATAATCGCCAGCGCCATCAGCGCGTATTTACGCCACGGTGAGGTCGGTTTTTCTGCTTCTTTCGGCGCATCAACAGGCTTCGCCGCAGCCTGCGGCTGGGCAGAAACCTGAATCGGCGGCGCCGGCCAGGTCACTTCGCCCTCACGAACCACCGTCACGCCGCGAACCACGACGTCGTCAAAATCGATGGTGATATTGCCGTCTTTCTCTTTGCACAGCAGCTTCAGCAGGTTGACCAGGTTAGTCCCGTACAGCTGCGAGGACTGCGTCGGCAGACGGCCCGGCAGGTCGGTATAGCCGATGATCTTCACGCCGTTGGCGGTAGTCACCACTTCGCCAGGAACGGTGTATTCACAGTTGCCGCCGTTCTGCGATGCCAGGTCGACCACCACGCTGCCCGCGGTCATGGAGTCAACCATTTCACGGGTAATCAGCTTCGGCGCCGGTTTACCCGGGATCAGGGCCGTAGTGACGATGATGTCCACCTCTTTGGCCTGCGCGGCAAACAGCGCCATTTCGGCTTTAATAAAGGCTTCCGACATCACTTTGGCGTAGCCATCGCCGCTGCCCGCCTCTTCTTTAAAGTCCAGCTCCAGGAACTCGGCGCCCATACTCTGCACCTGTTCTTTCACCTCTGGACGCGTATCGAACGCACGGACAATGGCGCCGAGGCTGTTCGCCGCGCCGATGGCCGCCAGTCCGGCGACGCCGGCGCCAATGACCATGACCTTCGCCGGCGGAACTTTGCCGGCAGCGGTGATCTGACCGGTAAAGAAGCGACCAAATTCGTGGGCCGCTTCAACAATCGCCCGGTAGCCGGCAATGTTGGCCATCGAGCTGAGCGCATCCAGCGACTGGGCGCGAGAAATACGCGGCACTGAATCCATCGCCATCACGTTGATATCGCGAGCCGCTAATTTCTGCATCAGCTCAGGATTTTGCGCAGGCCAGATAAAGCTCACCAGCGTGGTGCCCGGATTGAGTAATGCAATTTCATGTTCTTCTGGTGCGTTCACCTTCAGAATAATGGATGACTGCCAGACTTCAGCGGTGTCTACAACTTCTGCACCCGCCTGAGCAAAGGCTTCGTCATCGAAACTTGCCAGATGACCCGCGCCGCTTTCAACGGCAACGGTAAACCCGAGTTTTAGCAGCTGTTCCACCGTTTTCGGCGTGGCAGCGACGCGGGTTTCATTGGCAAACCGTTCTTTTGGTACCCCGATACGCATAGTTTTCCCTTCCATCGGTTTTTGATGATGGTTTTTCTTTTCTTACAGACGACGGTTAAGCGGCAAAACATGCCGTTTCTTTTCCATTGACTGAAAAAATGAAACAGTAACAAACTTTTTATAACCTACTGAAAATAGCGATTGTGATCTACTGCGATAAAACAGAAATTTTGATTTTATTGGTAAAACGCATCGCGAACCGTGTCAGGCAGCAATATTTACCTTAAATTTATGGTCAGGCCTGATAAATCGCTTAACTGATGCAGTAATACGCCATTAATCGCCAGCAAGAACATAACATTAACATTACGTTAACTTATAAAAGTGGTATTGATTATCAATTTTGCTGGTCAAGCGGCTGTTTTTTCAACATATCAGAAATTGTTATATTATTGTGAAGCACGTTTCGGGCGGTAAGCAAAAAATGACGCAGACAGTGACTCCTTTTAAATGCAATAATCGAGCGTTATCAGTCAACAACAATACCAGTACATGGTTTGCGCAAGGCAAAGGATTATTTTTATGAAGCTTAAGAACTCACTCCTGGCGTCTGCTCTCCTGGCTACGACAGCGTTGTCAGCCCATGCAGCGACCGAGCTGACTCCGGAGCAGGCGGCGGCGCTAAAACCCTACGATCGCGTAGTGATCACGGGCCGTTTTAATGCCATCGGCGATGCGGTAAAAGCCATGTCCCGTAAAGCGGACAAAGATGGCGCGGCCTCATTTTATGTTGTCGACACTTCTGATTATGGCAACAGCGGCAACTGGCGCGTAACGGCAGACTTGTATAAAGACAATGCCCCGCAGGCGGATGCCCCGAAAAATCGCGTCATCAATGGCGTCATGGAGTTACCAAAGGATCAGGCCGTCGAACTTGAGCCTTTTGATACCGTGACCGTGCAGGGCTTTTATCGCAGTCAGCCGGAAGTGAATGATGCGATCACTAAAGCGGCGAAAGCCAAAGGTGCCGCCTCCTTCTTTATCGTCCGTCAGGTTGATGCCAACCAGGGCGGTAACCAGCGTATTACTGCCTATATCTATAAAGCCGATGCCAGAAAACGCGTTCTGCAGAGCCCGGATGCGATCCCGGCCGACTCTGAAGCCGGTCGCGCGGCGCTGGCTGAAGGCGGCACCGCTGCGAAAAATGTTGAAATCCCAGGCGTTGCCACCACGGCAGCCGTCGGTTCCGGTACCGGCGTAGGTCGTTTCTTCGAAACCCAGTCATCAAAAGGTGGACGTTACACCGTCACGCTGCCGGATGGCACCAAAGT
This sequence comes from Klebsiella sp. X13, assembly GCF_003323835.1. Lineage (NCBI taxonomy): Bacteria > Pseudomonadati > Pseudomonadota > Gammaproteobacteria > Enterobacterales > Enterobacteriaceae > Klebsiella > Klebsiella sp. X13. Next base: position 2,463,618 of record NZ_CP030874.1, on the reverse strand, counting down.
CGAAGAAGTGAACAAGATTACCGCGGCCCAGATGGCGCCGTTTGACAGCATCAAGTTCACCGGCAATTACGGCAACATGACCGAGATTTCTTACCAGACCGCCAAGCGCGCGGCGAAGAAAGGGGCGAAGTACTACCACATTACCCGCCAGTGGCAGGAACGTGGCGGTAACATCACCATCAGCGCAGACCTGTATAAATAATCGTATCGGCACTGTGTAAAAAGGCGGCAATATGCCGCCTTTTTGTTTTTTTTCATCCGCCACCATTGCATGCGCACAAGACACTCCGTAAAATCCCGCGCCTTAGCGTAATCCTCCATTTTTATGCGATTTCGCCAAATAAATATTCTTGATTCACTGCCGTCACCTCGGGAATACAATGGAAAAGAAACTGGGCCTCAGCGCCTTGACCGCACTGGTACTGAGCTCAATGCTGGGCGCAGGGGTGTTCAGCTTGCCGCAAAACATGGCGGCCGTCGCCAGCCCGTCGGCGCTGCTGATTGGCTGGGCAATCACCGGCGTGGGGATTTTATTCCTCGCCTTCGCCATGCTGCTGTTGACCCGCATTCGCGCCGATCTTGACGGCGGTATCTTCACCTATGCCCGCGAAGGTTTCGGTGAACTCGTCGGTTTTTGCTCCGCCTGGGGCTACTGGCTGTGCGCGGTGATCGCCAACGTCTCGTATCTGGTGATTGTTTTTGCCGCGCTCAGCTTCTTTACCGATACTCCGGACGCCATTATTTTCGGCAACGGGAATACCTGGCAGGCGATCGTGGGCGCGTCGGTCCTGCTGTGGGTGGTGCACTTTCTGGTCCTGCGCGGCGTCCAGACCGCCGCAGGCATTAACCTGATCGCCACCCTGGCCAAGCTGATCCCACTCGGTGCATTTATCATCCTCGCCGTCATCGCCTTTCGTCTGGAGACGTTCCGCCTTGATTTTAGCGGTCTGGCGCTCGGCGTACCGGTCTGGGAGCAAGTGAAGAACACCATGCTGATCACCCTATGGGTGTTTATCGGTGTGGAAGGTGCGGTCGTGGTTTCCGCGCGGGCGCGTAATAAACAGGATGTCGGCCGCGCTACGCTGCTGGCGGTCCTTTCCGCACTGGTGGTTTATCTGCTGGTGACCCTGCTCTCTTTAGGCGTGGTCGCCCGTCCGGAACTGGCCGAAATGCGTAATCCGTCGATGGCCGGCCTGATGGTGAAAATGATGGGCTCATGGGGCGAAGTAGTGATCGCTGCCGGGCTGATTATTTCCGTGTGCGGCGCCTATCTGAGCTGGACCATTATGGCGGCAGAAGTTCCCTGGCTGGCCGCGACGCATAAAGCATTTCCGCGCCGCTTCGCCCGGCAGAATAAAAACAACGCCCCGTCGGCCTCGCTGTGGCTAACCAATATCAGTGTTCAGCTGTCGCTGGTGCTCATCTGGCTGACAAAGTCTGATTACAATACGTTATTGACCATCGCGTCAGAGATGATTCTGGTGCCCTATTTCCTCGTGGGCGCCTTCCTGCTGAAGATTGCTGTACGCCCGCTGCATAAGGCGGTGGGTGTCGGTGCATGTATTTATGGCTTATGGTTATTATATGCATCCGGCCCTGTGCATTTATTGTTGTCAGTGGTACTTTACGCTCCGGGTCTTCTGGTTTTCCTGTACGCTCGCCGTACGCACCAGCACGATCGCATGCTCAAACGCCGTGAATTAGCCTTAATTGGTTTTTTGCTGGTTGCCGCTGTACCGGCAACGTGGATGCTGGTGGGGTAAGCGGTCGCCCTGCTGCTGAACTCAAAGGAGATACCCATGACTGTCCGACAGCCTCGCCCGATTCTCATCACCGGTGGAGGCCGCCGCATCGGCCTTGCGCTGGCGCACCATTTTCTGGATCAGCAGCAGCCGGTTATCGTCAGCTATCGCACGCACTACCCGGCCATTGACGCACTGCGCGACGCCGGAGCTATCTGTCTTACCGCCGATTTTAGTACCGATGAGCAGATACTGGCCTTCGCCGAAGCGGTAAAACACCACGCCGCCGGCGGCCTGCGCGCCATCGTCCATAACGCCAGCGACTGGATGGCTGAAAAGCCGGGCATTCCACTCACCACGGTGCTGGCCAGCATGATGCAGATCCACGTTCATGCCCCCTATTTGCTCAACCATGCGCTGGAAACGCTCCTGCGCGGGCACGGACACGCCGCCAGCGACATTATTCATATCACTGACTATGTCGTTGAACGCGGCAGCGATAAACATATTGCCTACGCGGCCAGTAAAGCGGCACTGGATAATATGACCCGCTCGTTTTCCCGTAAGCTGGCGCCGGAGATTAAGGTCAACGCCGTTGCCCCTTCGCTGATCATGTTTAATGAGGGCGACGACGCCGAATATCGCCAGCAGGCACTGGATAAATCGCTCATGAAAAGCGTGGCGGGCGAAAAAGAGATCATCGACCTGCTCGATTATCTGTTCGCCAGCCGGTTCGTTACGGGCCGCTCTTTTGCCGTGGATGGCGGCAGACACCTGCGCTAGTGGAAGCGGCTCCAGCCGAGGATCAGCAGCCAGGCACACAGCCCCCAGCACCCGACTGCGCCCGCCAACGCCAACGGCAGGCGCATCATCCCGGTGAAGTACCAGAGCGACAGCAGATAGACGAAATAGGGAATGATTGACCACATCCCAAAGACGATCGTGGTCCGCAGCGCCTCAAGCCCGCGTTCGCTGGCCACAATATAATGCGCAATCAGGGCAAAGGTCGGAAATAACGGAATTAAACCAGCAATATAATAATTTTTGCTTTTCGACAGTACGCCAATCAATATCACCACCAGCGCACCGATCAGCCCTTTAATCAACAACCCCATTCCTTTAGCCTTAACATTTAAACAACAGTTGATGTAGCATAACGGAAGTATCTCTCTTCACAATATTATTCGAATCGCCCCACCGCGGCGCAAGAGCGAATGCCCCGAAGCATAGATAACCGGCTGACCGCTCCGCGCGCGAAGCAAACGTCGGGGTCGCTTGAAGGATGAGGTCTTTTTTATAAAAGAGTAATGGCAGGTAGTCTGGTGGCGGTGTATGTTAATTCTTTTTCCAGTACAAGTAAGATATGAATAAGATCGTTTTTGTTGAGGATGATCCGGAAGTGGGCGCTCTGATTGCCGCTTATCTCGGAAAGCACGATATGGACGTAGTGGTTGAACCACGAGGTGACCGGGCAGAAGAGGTTATCGCGCGGGAAAAACCCGATCTGGTATTGTTGGATATCATGCTGCCAGGCAAAGACGGCATGACTCTGTGCCGCGATCTGCGCGGCCAGTGGCAAGGTCCGATTGTGTTGCTCACCTCGCTCGACAGCGATATGAACCATATTTTGTCCCTGGAAATGGGCGCCAGCGATTACATTCTGAAGACCACGCCGCCTGCCGTATTGCTGGCACGTCTGCGCCTGCATTTACGCCAGCACGTCGCCTCCCCCGTGACCAATGCTCCGGCATCGCTCACCCCGCATAAATCGATTGCATTCGGTTCACTGCTCATCGACCCGGTTAATCGTCAGGTATTGCTCGGTGGCGAAAGCGTGGCCCTCTCAACGGCGGATTTTGAGCTGTTATGGGAACTGGCCACCCACGCCGGACAGATTATGGATCGTGATGCGTTGCTGAAAAATCTGCGCGGCGTCAGTTACGATGGGATGGATCGCAGCGTGGATGTGGCAATTTCGCGCCTGCGGAAAAAACTGCTCGACAGCGCGACCGAGCCCTATCGCATCAAGACGGTGCGCAATAAAGGGTATCTGTTCGCTCCTCACGCCTGGGACAATTAATCTTCCCCCGCCGTAGAACGCGACAAAAAACCGCCGGCGGGTTAATGCGGGTCACTTAAAGGTGACCCGCATTTTTGGCCTGGCGGCCAGTCCTGGATGCACACCGGCATTCTCGCCCGTTTTCCCGGTAGGCAATACGGTAACCCTGGCCCGCCTTGAGCACGTTGGCAAAACCCGAACGGTCTAAATGCATTCCTGCAACCAACAGTTTTTCACTTGCCGCCTGCGCGAGGATTTTTTTACGTGTCTCTTCAGCCTGAAGGGGGTCACAGTCAAACACAATGGAAACGTCCGGGCGTGCTGACTGGATATGCGGAAAATGGACGATGTCTCCCCAGATCAATAAGCATTGTTCCCCGGAAGTGATACGGAATCCGGTATGTCCTGGCGTATGTCCTGGCAGCCATACCGGGAGAATACCCTCAGTTATCGCCCCCTCGTCAAGCAGGCGCAGCTGCCGGGCGTACACGTCTAACGTCCTGCGGGCGAGGTTAAAATTTCGCTTCCCGCGCTCATTCGCTACTTTAAATCGTTCATCATCCTGCCAGTATTGTGCCTCAAGCGGGTGAAGATGAAGTTCGGCCTGTTTAAAAACAGGTAGCCCTCCGGCATCTAAAAGCCCCCCAATATGGTCAGGATGGCCGTGCGTCAGCAACACGGTATCGACATCATCGGGGCTAATACCTGCAGCGCCAAGATTATCTATGAGTTGCCCGCCTACGTTATTCAGCCCCCCGGCACCGGCATCGACCAGGAGGGTTCGCCCGCGCCCCTGGATAAGATAGCCGTTGATATGGATATTGCCGGGTTCAGCGATCCGGGCGCGGTGTTGAATCACCGTTGCTTCTGCTGTTTCAATGCCTGACAGCCAATCCAGACTGGCGGACATCGTGCCATCGCTCAGCGCGGTCACCACAAAATCCCCAATCCGACGGGTTGAAAAAGAGTGATGGTTCATCGTTACCTCTGGTTAATTGCGCGCAAACAGGTGTGATGCAGCGGAGCCAAAACAGCGAATACGCGCTGTAAGGCCCGAAGCTTGTCGAATGGCTCGTTCTAACTCGCGCATGAACTCCTCCATGACTTCTGACGTACGCACGTTTGTCAGACGATAAAAAAGCTCGGCATATACCGGATGTCCGCATCCGGGTTTTACATCGACATAGATGATATGCACATTTTCCGACTCCGCAGCGAGAATGCCTGTGCAGAGCGCACTGCAGGTACGCGTTAAATCGCGGAGGTCACTAAACCTGGCAGCATGTTCCTGAGAAAGATAAAACGTCAGATTCGGCATGTTGATAAACTCGCCTCCCTTCAGGCTTGAGCAGGATTCGTCAACTGCGCTGTCAGCGGCGCATAGAAGTTTACGCCGGGCAGGTCAGCTAACTGCGCGGCAGTTTCCCGCGTCACCACCCAGGCAATGCGTCGGGCGGGCATTTTATCTAATCCTGACGCCTGCATTTGCAGTGCCGGGTACCCCAGCCCCTCAATAAAGCTCAATGGCTGGGTGCTGAGCAGCAGGATTTCATCACTGGCTACCGCAGGTGCCGTGCCGTCACACTCATACAAATTACGCTGCCAGTCGGTGATGTGATTTTGCCAGCGTGAAAAATGACCGCCCCCTTTCAGCTTGTACTCCTCGCTGGTAAGTACCTCTGCATACTTCACCGTATGAATGGCGAGATACCGGGAGCCGCCTGGTTTCAGGGCCTTAAAACGCTGGGAAGAGCTAAACCCGGCGACCGAAATCAGCGCGGGCAGCTTTTGCTGGCTGTAAAACGTATTCCACTCCTGCTCACTTTCAGGGTCGGTATAGTTACACTCCACGGTATAGAGCATCGATTCACCTCTGCATGAATAAAACGCAGGGCCCGAATGGCCTTGCTTAATGACTTTTGATCATGCTATATGCTGTTAACTCGGCGATGAATCGATATTAATTCAAGTATTAGTGACATTATGTCACTAACAATTCACACTTCCGTCGAATAAGGCAATTCTAATGCGCAGAAAAATTCCCAGCAGCGCTTCACTTCAGGCGTTTGAGGCCGCTGCCAGGCACGGTAATTTTGCCCGTGCCGCCGCGGAGCTATCGCTGACCGAAGGCGCCATCAGTAGACAGATTGCCCGCCTGGAGGCTCTGCTCGAGTGCAGACTATTTGACCGTACGGGAACCCGAGTAAAGCTTAATCCAGTGGGTTCACACTATGCCCATCACGTACGGGAAATACTCGAACGGTTAGAACGGGATACTCAGTATGTGATGGGCATGCCTGAAGGCAGCAGAAGCCTGGAAATTGCTGTTCTGCCGACGTTTTGCAGCCGCTGGCTGATTCCCCGGCTCAGCGGCTTTCAGTCTTTATATCCGGACATCACGTTGAATATCGCGGCGAGAACCGACCCTTTCATTATCACCGGGAGCGGATTTGACGCGGCGATTCATTTCGAGCATCCCGCATGGGCGGGTATGCGCACGCAGGTTCTGTTTGAAGAGAAGCTGGTGCCGGTTTGTCGTCCCGACCTGTTAAGCGATAAGGATATCGTTGAACAGTTGAATACACTGCCCCGCATTCACCGGCGGCAGAACCCAGAAGCCTGGCTGCATTATGCCGGGCAAAGTGGGATAGTCCTTGATAACCCGGCACAGGGAGTCCGCTATGACCTTCATGAAATGGCGATAGCAGCCGTACTGGCGGGACAAGGTGTGGCCATGGTGCCACGCATATACGTCGAAAAAGAGCTAAACCAGGGATTGCTGGTTGCGCCCTGGCCGGACTCAGAGCAACTGAGCAAGACATTTTGTTTGGTAAAACCGGTGGAAACAGGAATTAATGAACCCGCCCTGCAAGATTTTGAGCGCTGGTTACGGGCAGAACCGATGCTCGTGACATAGCGGTTGTCTGCTTTCTGTCAAAAGCGGAAAATAAAACATGATAAGAATCAGCTGAAGTCTAATCTTTATAATCCATAAAAGAGCGATGCCAATGCTCCATCGTGCCCATGAAGGTAAAAGACAGGTAGTTAACTTTTTTGATTTTTAGGTGAGATTTAATGAAAAAGCTGTTTGTGCAGTTTTACCTTCTGCTGTTCGTCTGCTTCCTGGTGATGACCATGCTGGTGGGGCTGGTGTATAAATTCACCGCCGAACGTGCGGGCCGGCAGTCGCTGGACGATCTGATGAAAAGCTCGTTGTATCTGATGCGCAGCGAGCTGCGGGAAATCCCACCGCGCGACTGGAGCAAAACGCTAAAGGAGCTGGATCTTAATCTGTCGTTCGATCTGCATATTGAGCCGCTGAGCAAATTTAAGCTGTCGGAAAACTCCATGCAGCATCTGCGCGCCGGGGATATTGTCGCCCTCGATGATGAATACACCTTTATTCAACGCATTCCGCGAAGCCACTATGTTCTGTCGGTGGGCCCCGTCCCCTATCTCTACTTCCTCCACGAGATGCGTTTGCTGGATGTTGCCTTAATGGCTTTCATCGCCATTTCGCTGGCCTTTCCGGTGTTCATCTGGATGCGCCCCCACTGGCAGGATATGTTGCGTCTTGAGACCGCAGCACAACGCTTTGGCGAGGGGCATTTCACCGAACGCATTCATTTCGACAGTATGTCCAGCTTCGAGCGTCTGGGCGTGGCCTTTAACCAGATGGCCGACAATATCAACGCGCTAATCGCCAGCAAGAAGCTGCTGATCGACGGCATTGCCCACGAACTGCGTACTCCGCTGGTGCGTCTGCGCTATCGCCTTGAGATGAGTGAAAACCTGACCGAAGCGGAATCCCAGGCGCTGAACCGCGATATTGGGCAGCTGGAAGCCTTAATCGAGGAGCTGTTGACCTACGCCCGTCTGGACCGACCGCAGAACGAACTACACCTGACGACGCCTGATTTTCCCGCCTGGATAGCGGCGCACGTTGAAGAGATTCAGATGGTTAATCCCCAACGCGATGTGACGTTACATAAGGTGGTCGCCGGGGATTACGGCGCGCTTGATATGCGTCTGATGGAACGGGTGCTGGACAATCTCGTCAACAACGCTTTGCGCTACAGCAATCAGCGAATTCAGGTCAGCCTCACGCTACAGGGTTCGCGCGCAACTTTACAGGTTGAAGATGACGGTCCGGGCATCGACCCGGAGGAGCGCGAGCGGGTGTTTGAGCCCTTTGTCCGTCTCGATCCTAGCCGTGACAGGGCCACCGGCGGCTGCGGGCTTGGGCTGGCGATCGTCCACAGTATCGCCCAGGCCATGTCCGGCGAGGTGAGCTGCGGCGCCAGCTCTCTGGGCGGCGCTCGCTTTTGTTTTAGCTGGCCAATCTATCACCAGCTGCCCAATTTGAGCGCTCTTTGAGTACTGCCTGACTCTCTTGCGCAGGTGCTTCGGCCTGCGTATAGTTAAAAACCAAACAGTATGTTGTAACTAAGGTGGGCGCTATGGCCAGCTACGATCTCGTTGAACGTCTGAATGACACCTTTCGCCAGCTGGAACGCGAGCTACAGATGCTCCAGCAACGCCTGCGCGCCTGTCGACTGCTGGCCGCCCGGGTGTTTGAACTGCCGGCCGTCAGTAAAGAGACGGAACACGATCCGCTGGAGACTATTCAGGTGGTTCAGCACACCGGTCAACCGGCGCTGGAGATGGCGCTGAAACACTACAGCCATCTGTTCATTCAACAGCAATCAGAAAGCCGTAGCAGTAAGGCTGCGGTCCGCCTCCCCGGCGCCATCTGCCTGCAAACCGATGGCGAAGAACAGGCGGCGTTACTGCAGAGCATTTCTCGCATTAACGCGCTGAAAGCCGCTTTCGAAAAGATTGTCACCGTTGATTCCGGCCTGCCCGCCGCGGCACGTTTTGAATGGGTGCACCGTCATCTGCCGGGGCTTATCACCCTCAGCGCCTACCGTACCTTGACGGTGCTATGCGACCCAAGCACCCTTCGCTTCGGTTGGGCTAATAAGCACGTGATTAAAAATCTCACCCGTGATGAGGTGCTGCAGCAGCTGGAAAAAAGTCTGCAATCGCCGCGCGCGGTGCCGCCCTGGACGCGTGAACAGTGGCAAAGCAAACTGGAGCGAGAATATCAGGATGTCGCCGCTCTGCCGCAGCGGGCAAAACTTAAGATCAAGCGGCCGGTGAAGGTCCAGCCTATTGCACGCGTCTGGTACGCCGGTGAACAGAAACAGGTGCAGTACGCCTGCCCGGGCCCGCTTATCACGCTGATATCCGGCACTCAGGGGGTGAGCGTGCCGGATATCGGCGAGTTACTGAACTACGATGCGGATAATGTGCAGTATCGCTATAAGCCGCAGGCGCAGTCGCTCAGGTTACTTATCCCGCGACTGCATCTGTGGCTGGCTAACGAGTAGCCATGCTGCCCACCATCTCTTCCGGGCGCACCCAGCTGTCAAATTCGGCCTCCGTCAGATAGCCCAGCGCTAACGCGGAGGCTTTGAGCGTCAGCCCCTCTTTATGCGCCTTTTTGGCAATCTCCGCCGCTTTGTCATAGCCAATATGGGTATTCAGCGCCGTGACCAGCATCAGTGACTCATTGAGCAACTGAGCGATCCGTTCACGGTTCGGTTCGATGCCGGTCGCACAGTGTTCATTAAAACTCTCCATCCCATCCGCCAGCAGACGCACCGATTGCAGGAAGTTATGAATTACCATCGGACGATATACGTTCAGTTCGAAGTTACCGGACGCCCCGCCGATATTGACCGCCACATCATTCCCCATAACCTGACAGCACAGCATCGTCAGCGCTTCGCACTGCGTCGGGTTAACCTTGCCGGGCATGATGGATGAGCCGGGTTCATTTTCCGGAATCGCGATTTCGCCAATCCCGCAACGCGGGCCGGAAGCCAGCCAGCGTACATCGTTGGCAATCTTCATCAACGAAGCCGCCAGCCCCTTCAGCGCCCCGTGGGCATGAACCAGCGCATCGCAGGTCGCGAGGGCTTCAAATTTATTCGGCGCAGTGACGAACGGCTGGCCGCTGAGGGTCGCCAGTTCTTCCGCTACGCGAACGGCATATTGCGGATGGGTATTCAGACCGGTACCAACGGCGGTACCGCCCAACGCCAGCTCGCTCAGGTGCGGCAGGCTCAGCTCCAGATGGCGGAGATTGTGTTCCAGCATCGCCACCCAACCTGAGAACTCCTGCCCCAGCGTTAACGGCGTCGCATCCTGCAGGTGCGTGCGGCCAATCTTAACGATGTCGTTGAAGGCCGCAGCTTTATCACTCAGCGTCTGTTTCAGCACCGTGAGCCGGGGGATGAGCGCTTCGCGCAGCGCGATAATCGCCGCGACATGCATCGCGGTTGGAAAGACATCGTTGGAACTCTGGCTCTTGTTAACGTCATCGTTAGGATGAACTTTGCGCTCCATGCCACGCGCGCCGCCCAGCAGCTCACTGGCGCGGTTGGCCAACACTTCGTTCATGTTCATGTTGCTTTGCGTGCCGGAACCGGTCTGCCAGATGGCCAGCGGAAATTCATCGGGATGATTGCCGGCCAGAACTTCATCTGCGGCTTGAATAATCGCTCCGGCCTTCTCTGCGGTCAGTAATCCCAAATCCTGGTTAACTTTCGCCGCCGCCCGTTTGGTCAGCGCCAGCGCATAAATCAGTTCGCCCGGCATTTTTTCCGTCGAGATGCGGAAATGTTCCAGCGAACGCTGGGTCTGCGCGCCCCATAGCTTATCGGCAGGCACCTCGATAGCGCCCATTGAGTCTCTTTCACTGCGATGCGTTGTCATTACTTTCTCCTTGAATACAAAGTACGTAATTACGACAAAGCTCACCTGCTATAAAGGGTTAAGTATTGGTCAAATTTTTAAGATTATGTTGCTCGTTCGTGCCGCTAAACGACATAAAAAAACCGCCCCGGAGGGCGGCTTCGATTATTTCACACAGCGTGTGCACTGCGAGGTCTGAATCTGCTGGAAGAAATCGTTGCCTTTGTCATCCACCAGGATGAAGGCCGGGAAATCTTCCACTTCGATTTTCCAGATAGCTTCCATCCCCAGTTCCGGATACGCCACGCACTCCAGGCTGCGGATACTCTGCTGCGCCAGCACCGCCGCCGGGCCGCCAATGCTGCCGAGATAGAATCCGCCGTGTTTGTGACAGGCGTCGGTCACCTGCTGGCTGCGGTTGCCTTTTGCCAGCATCACCATGCTGGCGCCGTGGGACTGCAGCAGATCAACATAGGAGTCCATGCGCCCCGCGGTGGTTGGGCCGAGCGAACCTGAGGCATAGCCATCGGGCGTTTTCGCCGGACCGGCGTAGTAGATCGGATGATCTTTCACGTACTGCGGCAGCGCTTCGCCGTTATCCAGCAGCTCTTTCAGCTTCGCGTGGGCGATATCGCGCGCCACGATGATGGTACCGCTGAGCGACAGCCGGGTCGATACCGGGTACTGCGACAGCAGTGCCAGAATCTCGCTCATCGGCTGATTGAGATTAACCTTCACCGCTTCACCTTCACCGGCCTGACGCAGCGACTCCGGAATGTATTTACCCGGATTGCTTTCCAGCTTCTCAATCCAGATACCGTGGCGGTTGATTTTGGCCTTGATATTGCGGTCAGCGGAGCAGGAGACGCCCATGCCGACCGGACAGGAGGCTCCGTGGCGCGGCAGACGCACTACGCGGATATCGTGGGCGAAGTATTTGCCGCCGAACTGGGCGCCGAGGCCGAGATTTTGCGCTTCCAGCAGCAGCTCTTGCTCCAGCTGAATATCGCGGAACGCCTGGCCGTGTTCGTTACCTTCAGTCGGCAGGCCATCATAATATTTGGTCGATGCCAGCTTCACGGTTTTCAGCGTCGATTCCGCCGAGGTGCCGCCAATCACGAAGGCGATATGGTACGGCGGACAGGCCGCGGTGCCGAGGGTGCGCATCTTCTCAACCAGGTAGCTTTTCAGCTTCGCCGGGGTAATCAGCGCTTTGGTTTCCTGATACAGATAGGTCTTGTTGGCCGAACCGCCGCCCTTGGCGATACAGAGGAATTTGTATTCGTCGCCGTCGGTGGCATACAGATCGATCTGCGCCGGCAGGTTAGTCCCGGTGTTGACCTCTTTATACATATCCAGGGCCGCGTTCTGCGAGTAGCGCAGATTATCCTGGATATAGGTGTTATACACCCCCTGCGCCAGCGCCGCTTCATCGCCGCCGCCGGTCCAGACGCGCTGGCCCTTTTTACCGGTGATGATTGCGGTACCGGTATCCTGGCAGGTCGGCAAAATGCCTTTGGCCGCGATATCGGAGTTGCGCAGGAACTGCAGGGCGACGTATTTGTCGTTTTCGCTGGCTTCCGGGTCGTTAAGGATATCGGCGACCTGCTGCTGGTGCGCCGGGCGCAACATGAAGGAAGCATCGTGGAAAGCGTGTTGTGCCAGAAGAGTCAGCGCCTGAGGTTCAACCTTCAGGACTTCCTGGCCGGCGAATTCGGCGACAGAGACGTAGTCACGACTGAGGAGATAATACTCGGTGTCATCCTTTTTAAGGGGAAAAGGATCCTGATAAACAAACGGTTTATTCGACATTGTGCTCTCACTTACTGCTGGGCTGATTATATTTCAGGCAGACACTCCATTTGCCTGTAGAAAAGCGAGTCGATCAATTTTACACAAAATTTTAACAAAAACTGAGACAGGGACGACTTTTTCTTTCAGCAGTTGCTTCTCGGCGGTTTGCTGGTTTAATAGAGCGATTATTATCATGTGGAAACAGGGATTGAGAATGCAAAAGCTCATTAACTCAGTGCAGAACTATGCCTGGGGAAGTCACACCGCATTAACGGAACTTTATGGTATCGCCAACCCGGACAACCTGCCAATGGCAGAGCTGTGGATGGGCGCGCATCCGAAGAGCAGTTCGCAGGTTCTCGACGCTGACGGTCGCCCGCACGCGCTGCGCCAGATCATTGACGGCGACAAGTCCGCCCTGCTCGGCGACAAGGTTGCACAGCGTTTCGGCGAACTGCCGTTCCTGTTTAAAGTGCTCTGCGCCGCCCAGCCGCTCTCCATTCAGGTTCATCCGAACAAGCAGGCTTCAGAAATTGGCTTTGCCAAAGAGAACGCCGCCGGCATTCCGCTGGATGCCGCTGAACGTAATTATAAAGATCCTAACCACAAGCCGGAGCTGGTCTTTGCGCTGACGCCATTCCTGGCGATGAACGCGTTCCGCGAATTTAACGAGATTGCCGCCCTGCTGCAGCCGGTTGCCAGCGCGCACCCGGCCATCGGCGAATTCCTCAGTCATCCGGATGCTGAACATTTAAGCCAGCTGTTCGCCGGCCTGCTCAATATGCAAGGCGAAGAAAAAGCGCAGGCTCTGCGCGTGCTGCAAGCGGCGCTGGATAACCAACAGGGCGAACCGTGGCAGACCATCCGCCTGATCGCTGAATTCTATCCCGACGACAGCGGCCTGTTCTCTCCGCTGCTGCTTAACGTGGTGAAGCTGAATCCAGGCGAAGCGATGTTCCTGTTCGCCGAAACGCCGCACGCCTACCTGCAGGGCGTGGCGCTGGAGGTGATGGCCAACTCGGATAACGTGCTGCGTGCCGGCCTGACGCCAAAGTACATTGATATTCCTGAGCTGGTTGCCAACGTGAAGTTCGTTGCCAAGCCGGCAGGCGAGCTGCTGACTCAGCCGGTGAAACAGGCCGCGGAGCTGGATTTCCCGATTCCGGTCGATGATTTCGCCTTCTCCCTGCACGATCTCTCGGCACAGGAATCCACCCTCGACCAGCAGAGCGCGGCTATCATCTTCTGCGTAGAAGGCGAAGCGGTTCTGCGTAAAGGTGAACAGCGTCTGACCCTGAAAGCCGGTGAGTCGGCCTTTATTGGCTGTAACGAGTCGCCGGTCGCGGTCAGCGGCAGCGGTCGTCTGGCGCGCGTCTTTAATAAGCTCAAGTAAGTTACTGAACTTTTTAGTCGCGCTTGCTAGACTTTCCCTCATCATGACAACATGACCAGGCGGCTCGATCCGCCTGGTTTTATTTATGGACAAATGCTATGAAGAAATCGCTGGTCGCAGCAGGAATTATCGTGGCGCTGGGCGTCATCTGGACAGGCGGCGCCTGGTACACAGGGAAACAGCTGGAAAGCCACCTCGCCGAGGTAGTGCAACAGGCTAATGCGCAGCTACAGAGCAGCGCGCCGGAAGCGGGCGTCGAGCTGTCATGGCAAAACTATCAGCGCGGCGTATTCAGTAGCCACCTGCAGCTGGTAGTGAAGCCGGTTGCCGGTAAAGAGAACAGCTGGCTGGCGGCCGGGCAGTCGCTGGTGTTTGATGAAGTGGTCGATCACGGCCCCTTCCCGGCGGCAGCGCTGAAATCCGGCCAGCTTGCCCCGGCGATGGCGTCCGTCAGAACCACGCTGGTCAATAACGATGCCAGCAAAGGGCTGTTTGATATCGCCAAAGGCGAGTCACCGTTTACCATCAATACCCGGATTGCCTACAGCGGCGACAGCCGGTCGGCTATCGCCCTGAGACCACTGGACTACGCGAAAGGCGATGAGAAAGTCACCTTCAGCGGCGGTCAGTTCCAGCTCGATGCGGATGCGGAAGGCAAATCGGTGAGTCTGAGCGGCGAAGCGAGCAGCGGTCAGATCAACGCGCTGAATGAATACAACCAGAAAGTTCAGTTGAACTTCAATAACCTGAAAACCGACGGCGCCACCGAGATGACCAGCTTCAATGAGCGCATCGGTAAGCAGAAAATCTCCCTGGAGAAGCTGTCGATTGGCGTTGAAGGGAAAGAGCTGGCCCTGCTGGAAGGCATGAACATCGATGGCCAGTCTTCGCTGACTGAAGACGGTAAAGGGATTAACAGCCAGCTGGATTACACCGTCAACAGCCTGAAGCTGCAAAACCAGGATATCGGCAGCGGTAAACTGACCGTCAAGCTGGCGAATCTTGACGGCCAGGCCTGGCATCAGTTCAGCCAGCAGTACAATGCCGAAGCGCAGGCGCTGATGGCGAACCCGCAGCTGGCGCAGAATCCTGAGCTGTACCAGCAGGCGCTGACGGAAACCTTCTTTAAAGCGCTACCGATTTTACTGAAGGGTAACCCGTCGCTGACTATCGCCCCTCTGAGCTGGCGCAACGCCAAAGGGGAAAGCACCTTTAATATGTCTGTTCTGCTGAAAGACCCGGCGCTGACCACCGCTGAACCGCAAACGCTGGCGGATGAAGTGGATCGCAGCGTCAAGTCGCTCGACAGCAAGCTGGTCATTCCGGTCGATATGGCCACCGCATTTATGACTCAGGTTGCCGGCCTCGAAGGCTACCAGCCGGAAGATGCGGCTAAACTGGCAGACCAGCAGGTGAAAGGTCTTGCCGCCATGGGCCAGATGTTCCGCATTACCGCGATGGAAGACAACGCGATCACCTCCAGTCTGCAATACGCCGAAGGTCAGGTCACCCTGAACGGGCAGAAAATGCCGCTGGATGAGTTCGCCGGAATGTTTGGCTTTACTCTGCCGGCAGCCCCTGGCGCCGAACCGCAGGAAACCCTGCCAGAAGAAGTGGCGCCGCCGGTCGCGCCGCAGCAGTAATCTCGCGATTAGCCCCTTTCGAGGGGCTCAGTTTAGCGGTCAGTGCCCGGCGACGCTTCGCTTGCGCGGGCCTACCGGAGACGTGGCAACCGCTACAATCACGCAGGCCCGGTAAGGCGTAACTGCCACCGGGCCAGAATGCGGGAACCATAGTTTACATCTGAGCCCCTTCGAGGGGCTATTTTCGGGTCACCAGCCGCGGGGGCATAATTTGATTTCTCGCGCTCATCTGCCCCTTCTCCAGACGCCGTAGAATACATTCCGCCAGGCTTTGGCCCATCTCGCGCGCAGGCGTGGTGACCCAGGTCAACGGCACATCATCCAGCGCGCTTTCCGGGACTTCGGCAAAAGCCGCCAGCGCCACGCGCTGTTCAAAATAGCTCTCCACGCTGTCTTCGCCGCTCTGGCGTCCCGCTCGCATCAGGCCAAACCAGGCGCCGGTGGCAATCACGTTGTTGTAACACAGCACGGCGGTTATGGTCGGGTTCTGCCGCAGCAGCGAGGCCATTGCTTCGGCCGCCAGCTTTTGGCTGGATTCGCACTCCACGACCCATTCGCTATGAAACGGCAGACCGTACTTCAGCAGCGTCGCGCAGTATCCGCCCACCCGCTCCGCCCGCGTCAACGACGCGCTTTGTCCGCCGAGCCAGGCAATGCGCTGGTGTCCGCGGCGGATCAGATGCTCGGTGACAATCTGCGCGGCCTGCATATTATCCGGGCGGATAAGGTCGATATCATCGAGGTAGCTGGCGCGGGAGGCAAACACCAGCGGCATACCAACCTCCGCGGCGCGATCGCGCAGTTCGCTACCTTTGTCGATAGCACCGGCAATAATCACCCCGTCTACACCCTGCGAAATCAGGGTTTCAAAACGTTGACGCATTTTTTCCCCACCGTAGCCGCCCTGGGTAAGAAAGACCATTTTCCCCTCGGCCTCAAGCGCATCGGTCAGCCCGGCGGTAAGCTCCGCATAAAACGGCTTGGAGAGGTCGCTCACGATAAGACCAATCACGCCGCTCTGCCCGCCGCGCAGTGCAGCCGCCTGGCGGTTACGCACAAAACCCAGCTGTTCAATCGCCTGATTGACGCGCTCGCCGGTGGCCGACGATATCCGGCCTTTGCCGCTCAGCACCAGTGAGACCGTACTCACCGACACTCCGGCCACCTGCGCAACGTCGTTAATGGTGATCTTTTTTGCGATAGCCATAACTGCAACCGTCTCCCTGTGGCGGTCGATAAAACGTTTTATCAATGGGTTACCTTTATAAACGTTATCTTCGCCTGATTATGTGATTTTTATCGCACTAAAAAGTGATAAAACGTTTTATCTTGCCGTAGCGTTACACCCTACCCATAACTTAAAAAATCAGGATTCGTGTTAATGACGGCAAAAACGACACCAAAAATTACCTTGTGGGAGTTTTTCCAGCAGTTAGGAAAAACGTTTATGTTGCCCGTGGCATTGCTTTCTTTTTGCGGGATCATGCTGGGGATCGGCAGCTCTTTAAGCAGCCACGATGTGCTCACCCTGCTGCCATGGCTCGATATTCCGCTGCTGCAGGCTGTGTTTGTCTGGATGAGCAAAGTCGGCTCCTTCGCCTTTAGCTTCCTGCCGGTGATGTTCTGTATCGCGATTCCGCTGGGGCTGGCGCGTGAAAATAAAGGCGTGGCGGCCTTCGCCGGCTTCGTCGGCTATGCGGTCATGAACCTGGCGGTGAACTTCTGGCTCACCGCGAAAGGGATTCTCCCCACGACCGATGCCGCGGTGCTGAAAGCCAACAATATCCAGAACATCATCGGTATTCAGTCGATCGATACCGGGATCCTGGGGGCGGTGATCGCCGGGATCATTGTCTGGATGCTGCACGAGCGTTTTCACAATATCCGCCTGCCTGACGCATTAGCCTTCTTTGGCGGCACGCGTTTTGTACCGATTATCACCACCGTGGTGCTCGGGCTGGTTGGTCTGGTTATCCCCCTCGTCTGGCCGGTCTTTGCCATGGGAATTAATGCCCTCGGTCACGTGATTAACAGCGCGGGCGACTTCGGACCGATGATCTTCGGCACCGGCGAACGTTTGCTGCTGCCGTTCGGTCTGCACCACATTCTGGTGGCGCTGATTCGCTTTACCGAAGCGGGCGGGACCATGGATGTGTGCGGTCATACCGTCAGCGGCGCGCTGACTATCTTCCAGGCGCAGCTAAGCTGCCCGGAAACTCACGGCTTCTCAGAAAGCGCCACCCGCTTCCTGTCGCAGGGTAAAATGCCGGCATTCCTCGGCGGCCTGCCGGGAGCGGCACTGGCGATGTACCACTGCGCACGTCCGGAAAACCGTCATAAAATTAAAGGCCTGCTGATCTCCGGGGTGATTGCCTGTGTCGTCGGCGGCACCACTGAACCGCTGGAGTTCCTGTTCCTGTTCGTCGCCCCGGTACTGTATGTTATTCACGCCCTGCTGACCGGCCTTGGCTTCACCATTATGGCGGTGCTGGGCGTCACTATCGGCAACACCGACGGGAACGTCATTGACTTCGTGGTCTTCGGCATCCTGCACGGTCTGGCAACCAAGTGGTATCTGGTGCCGGTGGTTGCCGCCATCTGGTTTGCGGTGTATTACGGCATCTTCCGTTTCGCCATTACCCGCTTTAACCTGAAAACGCCGGGCCGCGATATCGAAACCCAGACGGCCTTTGACAAAGCCGTGAGCGGCGTCACCGGTAAATCCGGTTACAACGTGCCGGCAATTCTGGCCGCGCTGGGCGGAGCCGAGAATATCGTCTCCCTGGATAACTGCATTACCCGCCTGCGGCTGTCGGTGCACGACATGAGTAAAGTGGATAGCGCCGCGCTGAAAGCCAACCGCGCCATCGGCGTCGTACAGCTGAATCAGCATAACCTGCAGGTTGTTATCGGCCCTCAGGTGCAGTCGGTGAAAGATGAAATGACCGTCCTGATGAATACCGTCCAGGCATAAACG
Organism: Klebsiella sp. X13; assembly: GCF_003323835.1. NCBI lineage: Bacteria > Pseudomonadati > Pseudomonadota > Gammaproteobacteria > Enterobacterales > Enterobacteriaceae > Klebsiella > Klebsiella sp. X13. The sequence continues at coordinate 2,445,248 of NZ_CP030874.1, read as the reverse complement.
CCCGCCCCCTCCTGACCCGGAGGGGGCTTTGATAAAGGAAGTGTCAATGTTTGATTTTGCAACGCCTGTCGATCGCCACGGCACCTGGTGTACGCAATGGGACTACGTAGCCGACCGCTTCGGCGCCGCCGACCTGCTCCCCTTTACTATCTCCGATATGGATTTCGCCACCGCCCCCTGCATTCTTGATGCCCTCAGTCAGCGCCTGGCGCACGGCGTGTTCGGCTACAGCCGCTGGAAAAACGATGAGTTTCTGGGCGCGGTCGCCCACTGGTACGCCAGCCGCTTTCACTGCCCCGTTAACCGCGATGCGATCGTCTATGGCCCGTCGGTCATTTACATGGTAGCGGAGATGATTCGCCAGTGGTCTGACGAAGGCGACGGTGTGGTCGTCCATACCCCGGCCTATGACGCTTTTTATAAAACCATTGAAGGAAACCGGCGTCGCGTTGCATCGGTGCCGCTGACGCAGCGGGATAATCAGTGGCATTGCGATATGGCGCAGCTTGAACGCACGCTGGCGGAGCCGCGCAACACGCTGCTGCTGCTGTGCAGCCCGCATAACCCGACCGGGAAAGTGTGGCGCCGCGAGGAGCTTGAGACCATGGCCCTGCTGTGCGAAAAACACGGCGTGAAGGTCATCAGCGATGAGATTCATATGGATATGTGTTGGGGTGAGCATCGTCATACGCCGTGGTGCGACGTCGCTCGCGGGCCGTGGGCGCTGTTCACCTCCGGCTCAAAAAGCTTCAATATTCCCGCGTTTACCGGGGCTTACGGCCTGATTGATGATGCCGCATCCCGCGAAGCTTATCTCACGGCTCTGAAGAGTCGCGATGGCCTCTCTTCGCCTTCCGTACCGGCGCTGGTCGCCCATATTGCCGCCTACCGTGAAGGCGCCCCGTGGCTCGATGCGCTGCGGGCCTATTTGCAGGACAACATGCGCTATATTGCTCAGGCGCTCAATCACGCCTTCCCGCAGCTGAACTGGCAGCCGCCGCAGGCCACCTATCTCGCCTGGATCGATCTGCGCCCGCTCGGCGTAGACGATCGCGCGCTGCAAAAAGCGCTCATCGAGGTTCAGAAGGTCGCCATTATGCCCGGGTATACCTACGGCGAAGAAGGCGTTGGTTTTGTGCGCCTCAATGCCGGCTGTCCCCGGGAGAAACTGGAAAAAGGCGTCAACGGATTGATTGCCGCGCTGCGCGCTTTAGCATAGCGATACCGCGGCGTACCGCACGGCGTCGGCCGTGTTAAACGCCGCGGACAAGTCTGCCCGGCTCACAAGTCGTCCCGCCGCCGAAAGGCCAGATATCCGGCCCCAAGGGTAAATCCACCGACGAGCAGCACCAGCAGGATAAACCCGTGATGATTGGTGGACAGCGGGATCCCCCCGACGTTCATGCCGAAGAACCCCGCCACAATATTGATCGGTAACGCCAGCACGGTAATGACCGTCAAGGTATATAGCGTGCGGTTGCTTCTTTCCATTTGCCGGGCGCTGATCTCCTCCTGCAGCAGGCTGATACGCTCGGTCAGCCCGGAGAGATCGTTGAGCACCACGGTAAACTCCTCGGTGAACTGGCGAAACTCCTGAACCACGGAGCGATCGATCCACGCCGGAGGCCGGTTGAGGAGTCGAAACATGGCTGCCGGTTCGGGAGCCAACAGCCGCTGAAAGCGCAGGAGCATCCGCCGCAGGCGCGCCAGGTCGGCGCGGTTACGCTGGACGTGGTTACTGAGCAGCCGCTCTTCGATGGCATCGACATGGCGGCTGGCCTGGCGCACCACCTGTTCCAGCACCTCCTCCTGCTCCTCCAGTAAAAAGGCCAGCAGCGCGGTGGAGGATGTCACGTGCAATGTCGCCAGCCGCGGCAACATCCATTCAATAAAGCGCAGCGGCTTATAGCGGGCCGTCACCACCAGCTTCTGGCTGCAGTACAGCCACAGCGTCGATGTTTCTGCGGTGGTCTCTTTGGGATGAAAAATGACGTCGTTAAGCACGGCAAACAAATTGTCGCCCTGGCGCTCAATGCGGGTGGTGTGAGAGCCGTCGCGGATCTCCTCAAAGAAAAAATCGGCAACGGGGAAATGATTCATCAACCACTTCTCGGCGGTTGCGTGGTTGAGATTGAGATGCAGCCAGACGAAATCATTTTCGCCGTCCAGCTCGTGAAAGCGGGCGCATACTTGCTGGGAGGTGATTTGCAGCGGCTGATGCCCTTCCCGAAAAAGAAAACCGTACACCAACCCGGAGACTTCCATATCAAAATCGGGCTTTAACATCTTTCCTGCGACATCTTGACTCATATATCCCTCAGGATTGTATTGCATGCTGTTCGGACCCGAATAAAGTCATCTTTCGCTATTTTTCAGAGCCTGGCAAGGTTAATGATTTGTTCATCAAACGGAAACCTGGCTGACATCTGCGTTTTATAAGTTCAGCGCTGTCACCCGTAACAATTTATCCTGTCTGACGTTTAAAGGAAGGTTCCTGATGAGCGATAACAGCAGCTCGCAACGCGTTGCGCCGGGCCTTAGCCCGCAAATCATCCAGTCAAAGATTTACCAAAAGAACAGTAAAAAAACTGTTCTTTTTTTTGTCTTTTTATTAGCTATCGGCATCGCATTTTCCGCCGTGAGCTTATTTAACGACGTGGCCCGTTCAGGAACGGTATATACCAGCTACCTGCCTTTTCTTTTATTAGGGCTGGCTTTATTGATTGCACTCGGCTTTGAGTTTGTTAACGGCTTTCATGATACTGCCAACGCCGTGGCCACCGTCATCTATACCCACTCCCTGCCGCCGACGGTCGCGGTCATGTGGTCCGGCTTTTTTAATTTCCTCGGCGTGTTGCTCTCCAGCGGCGTGGTGGCCTTCGGTATCATTTCATTACTCCCGGTCGAACTCATTCTGCAGGCCGGTACCGGCAACGGGTTTGCCATGGTGTATGCCCTGCTGTTTTCAGCCATTATCTGGAACCTGGGCACCTGGTGGTTCGGCCTGCCGTCCTCTTCGTCACACACGCTGATCGGCTCGATCATTGGCGTCGGCGTTTCAAACGCGCTGATCCACGGGCGCAACGGTACCAGCGGCGTCGACTGGGGCCAGGCGGTCAATGTCGGCTATTCTTTGCTGCTCTCGCCGGTGGTCGGTTTTGTCTGCGCCGCCGTCCTGCTGCTGCTGTTAAAGCGTTTCGTCAAAAACAAGCAGCTCTACGCTGCACCGGAAAATGACGCGCCGCCGCCGCTGTGGATCCGTAGTCTGCTGATCCTCACCTGTACCGGCGTCTCGTTTGCCCACGGCTCTAACGACGGGCAAAAGGGAATGGGGCTAATTATGCTGATTCTGGTGGGGACCATGCCCATTGCCTATGCGCTTAACCGCACTCTGCCGCCGGAACAGGCACCGCGGGTCGCGGCGCTGGCCGAAGTCACCGAAAACAGGCTGCTCAAACAATTCCCGGGCAACCTCCCCACCGATCCTCGTGAAGTGTTGACCCAGTATGTGCGCGACAGCCAGCTGACGCCGGACGTATTACCGGCGCTGGCGCGCCTTTCCGGCATTATTGGCGACCAGATTCGCCAGTACGGTTCGGTAGATAAAATCCCGGCCCAGGCGGTATCCAACACCCGTAACGATATGTATCTGGCTTCGGAAACTATCAAGCATTTGAAGAATAACCCCGATCTCCAACTGCCGCTGGAAACATCGCAGAATCTCGATGCGCTGAAAAAAGAGCTCGATAACGCCACGCGTTTCATTCCGTTCTGGGTCAAAGTGGCCGTTGCTCTGGCGCTCGGACTGGGCACCATGGTCGGCTGGCGGCGTATTGTCGTCACCATTGGCGAGAAGATCGGCAAAACGCACCTGACCTACGCGCAGGGTGCCAGCGCAGAACTGGTGGCGATGAGCACCATCGGCGCCGCCGATGCTTTTGGCCTTCCCGTTTCCACGACTCACGTCCTCTCTTCCGGTATCGCCGGAACCATGGCGGCAAATCGCTCAGGACTGCAGTTTTCTACCGTGCGTAATCTGCTGATGGCCTGGGTACTGACGCTGCCCGCCTCGGTGATCCTCTCCGCGGTGCTGTACTGGATGTTCGCAAAAGTGTCCTAGCCACCGGCGCAGATTTGCCCGCTTCCCGCCCGTCGCCCTGACGGGCGGACTCATGGGTAAAAACAGCCATGATTTTGATAAAGCTCAAAAAAATTCACTGGCAAAAGGTGTATTAAAAAGCCGCTAACCATCCCGTTCAGCTATTTTGATAAGAGGAGGAAACCATGAAAACTTACGATCGTAACCGTAACGCTATCTCAACAGGCAGCATGGTTATGGTGGCAGGAAATGGCGTGACGGGCGTCATTAAGGCCATCCACGGCGAAGGTAAAACGGCGGAACAATTACGCCGCGCGGACTGCGTGGAAATAGAAGGCTGCGAAGGGTTATATTGCCCAATGAGCCTTATTCGGCTGGGCTTTCATTAATTACCTCCCGGCGATGGCTCGTCGCCCTGCCGAAAGAGAATAAAGGCCGCCGCGGCGGCCTTTATTTTTGTTGCCGGATCGATTCATTTTGATCCCATCGAGCGTTTTCTCGCTATAAGCGGCGTATTATCCCGCCTTCTTTCACCCCGCCCGGGGTAATTTACCTTCTGAGTTCAGAGGCATCTTTCATGACATGGCAACAGTTCAAACAGGCCTACCTGATTAAATTCTGGGCACCGGCCCCCGCGGTTATCGCCGCCGGTATTCTCTCCACCTATTATTTCGGTATTACCGGCACGTTCTGGGCCGTGACCGGGGAATTTACCCGCTGGGGCGGGCAGCTATTGCAACTTGCCGGCGTTCATACCGAGCAGTGGGGTTATTTCAAACTGATTCATCTCGAAGGGACGCCGTTAACCCGCATTGACGGCATGATGATTATCGGCATGTTTGGTGGCTGTTTCGCCGCCGCGCTGTGGGCAAACAATATCAAATTACGCCTGCCGCGCAGCCGGATCCGTATTATTCAGGCCGTAGCGGGCGGGATCATTGCCGGTTTTGGCGCACGCCTGGCGATGGGCTGCAACCTGGCAGCCTTTTTTACCGGTATTCCTCAGTTTTCCCTCCACGCCTGGTTCTTTGCCATCGCGACAGCTATCGGGACCTGGTTTGGCGCACGCTTTACGCTACTGCCCCTGTTTCGAATTCCGGTCAGGATACAAAAAGTTTCTGCGGCCTCGCCGCTCACACAAAAGCCGGCGCAGGCGCGGCGTCGTTTTCGCGCAGGAATGCTGGTGTTCTTCGCCATGATCGCCTGGGGATTACTGACTGCACTCAATCAGCCTAAACTCGGCCTGGCGATGCTGTTTGGGGTCGGTTTTGGTCTGCTGATTGAACGTGCGCAGATCTGCTTTACTTCGGCATTCCGCGATATGTGGATCACCGGACGCACCTATATGGCCAAAGCGATTATCTTCGGGATGGCGGCGAGCGCGATTGGCATTTTCAGCTATGTGCAGCTGGGCATGGAGCCCAAAATCATGTGGGCAGGCCCGAATGCGGTGATCGGCGGCCTGCTGTTTGGTTTCGGTATTGTGCTGGCCGGCGGCTGTGAAACCGGCTGGATGTACCGCGCCGTTGAAGGTCAGGTTCACTACTGGTGGGTAGGACTGGGCAACGTCATTGGTTCGACGATTCTGGCCTATTTCTGGGATGATTTATCCCCAGCGCTGGCCACCAGCTGGGATAAAGTCAATCTGCTGGCCACCTTCGGGCCTTTTGGCGGCCTGCTGGTGACCTATCTGCTATTATTTATCGCGCTGATGCTGGTCATTGCCTGGGAGAAACGCTTTTTCCGCCAGAAATCCGCCGCCATGGCCAATGTTAAGGAAACCGCATGAAAGCTATCGTTCCCGATTATCGTCTCGACATGGTAGGCGAACCCTGCCCCTATCCGGCCGTTGCCACTCTGGAAGCGATGCCTTCGCTTAAAAAAGGGGAGATTCTGGAAGTGGTCAGCGATTGCCCGCAGTCGATTAATAACATTCCGCAGGATGCCCGCAACTACGGTTATACGGTGCTGGACATTCAACAAGACGGGCCAACCATCCGCTATTTAATCCAGAAGTAATCCCTCCCGTCCAGGCCGGTGACGCGCTCCCGCCGCCGGCCTGATGCCATACAGATTACCAGCCTTTTACCGCGTCGCCTTTGTACAGCTCCGCTGCCGCAGCGGCGACTTCATCACTTTGATACGCTTTCACCAGGTTTTTCACCTTTGCACTGTCTTTGTTATCAATCCGGCTGGCGAAAATATTGACGTAGGGTGAATTTTTATCTTCGATGAAAAGCCCGTTGCGGGTTGGTGAGAGCCCAACCTGACTGGAAAATGTCGTATTAATCACGGCAAGCGCAATTTGCCGATCGTCAAGCGCGCGAGTTAGCTGCGGCGCCTCAATCTCGACGATTTTCAGTTTCTTCGGGTTGTGCACAATATCTAACGACGTTGGCAGCAGACCCACCCCATCTTTAAGGGTAATCAGGCCCTGCTTCTGCAGCAAAAGCAGCGAACGTCCGAGGTTGGTCGGATCGTTTGGCACGGCTACCTGAGCACCTTCAGGTAGCTCATCAATGGCGTGTATTTTCTTCGAGTAGGCGGCGATCGGATAGACGAATGTTGTGCCTACCTCAACCAGCTTGTAGCCGCGCTCCTGGATCTGTTTATCCAGGTACGGTTTGTGCTGGAAAGCGTTGATATCCAGATCGCCGTTATTCAGCGCTTCATTGGGCAAAACGAAATCGTTAAAGGTGACGACTTCGACATCAAGGTTATATTTCTCTTTCGCCACCTTCTGCGCCACCGCCCATACCTGCTGATCGATCCCCGCGCTGATACCCACTTTGATATGATTCGGGTCCTGCCCGGCGGGGCCACAGGCGGCAAGCAGCGTGGTGCTGGCGACAAGCAGCGAAACAGCAAACTTCTTCAGCGTAAAAACCATAATCCCAGAGTCCTTTTTAAAATAGCCTGCCGCTTATAGCAGGAAAAGTAGCGCCTGAGACTATAGGAAATATCATTGGCGATATTAAAGACTGATTCACTATGATTTATAGCGATTGGCTATGAGCCTGTCTCATGGCTGAGTTTTCCTCGCGGAGCTGTCACGGAGGCGACGAAATTATAGTTTAACTCACTGGAAAAATTGGCTAATGAAGATTAAAATTTCAATCAGCTAACGGATGAAAGGGATTTTTCATGGCTGATGAGGTCAGTGAACCATGGCTGAACGCAAGCGTATTCGATGAGTCCGCCTGTTCCAGCATATTACTTGATGATTTTATTGCCAGCCGGAGGGCACGCATGAAAAATAAACACCGCTGGCAGAAATATACCCATCCCTTTGTCGTTGCTGTTCTCATTTATTGATGAAAACGTTGACGTTCGGGGACGTTACATTACCAGTGCTCCAGCGCCATCGGACCTGGGTTATCACCGCTTCAGGCACACAGGTCATTGAGTATGGACACCAAAATCTTTTCCGTTAATTTCCGGTATATCAATACGCTGATCGTGATTCTGACCACCTCAATTTTCATCGGTCTCATCACGCGTGAATACCGCGATCTGGAAAGATATATGGGCTACGTGGCGGAAAATGGACGATCCGCGCTCTCCCATGCGGAATATATCAACCAGAATATGGCGTTCCAGCTTTCCCGGGCTTTTTCAGTTTTGCCTGCCTCGCCAGGTGTGCAAAAGAATAAGCGTGACAAGGTGTGCGAACATCTTGAATCGGCCAACGGTGTTCAGGGGTTAAACCTTAGCAACCAGACATATCGTGGTTTAAACGGGACATTGCAAACCCGGAATGCGGACTGCCAGGTCTGGGCCGAGGATGTTCCTGCGCTTTCTGTTATTCAAAATGATCATCGGATATCGGTGTCAAAATATACCTTCTCCAGCTATCGCGGCTACATTTTCAATAATATCCGCTATTATATCGATCTGATCAATAATTATATTTATATTAATAAAATCATTGACGTTAATAAATACCAGTTTGATAACTGGTTAGTCCGTGATGATAACGTGATCGATATCACTCGCAGCGCCCATACTATCAGCATCGATCGTCGCGCATTGAACGATTTACTCCATGGTGAGAGCATCACTTCCCATATTTACCGGGACGGCTACACCAAGAAAAATATAATTAGTATGCTCACGCCAGTTTTTCAGAACGGTTTAATCAAAGGCATCATTGTCACCGATGTTAATATTGATGATTTGACCACTGCGTTTTACACTGCGGACCGCCCGGTACTCTGGCGCTTCCTGTCACTGTATGTCACGGATGAGTCAACCGCTGGTGATATTTATTTCCATCGTTCGATACTCAAATCTATTAACATCATTAAATACCAGGCGAACTTAACACCGTTATATAAGCTGAATGTTAAACTTGACCTTATCTATTTTATTATCAATAACTTATGGCTGGCATTCATCTATACCCTCAGCACCTGGCTGCTTTGTCGCTACACGAAAAAGCAAATGGCACGTCATGCTGAACTGTCCAAAGATAATATTACGGATACCATGACCGGCCTTTATAACCGAAAAGTGTTGAACGACGCGCTAAGTCATAAAATAGACGCGGCATTGGCAAAGCATATTCCTGTTACGCTGGTGTCTATCGACAGCGATGGTCTGAAGAAAATCAATGACACCCTCGGACACCATATGGGCGATAAAGTCATTCAGTCATTAGGCCGCGCCATCGAGCAGTCGATTCGTAAAAGTGACTATGGCATCCGTGCTGGCGGCGATGAATTTCTATTAATTCTCTTCGATACCGACTACGCGAAAAGCTTAGACGTCATCGCCCGCATCAAAGAAAACCTGCGCCATACCGATAAAGACAAGCGGGTCTCCTTTTCGCATGGCAACTATCCATTAGAAGCTGGCGATTCTCTTGAAAGCGCGATCAACAAATCCGATCAGCTGTTGTACGTTCACAAAAGAAATAAACATGCCGTACCCGGTAAATAACCTGTGCCGTCTCTCAGGGATGTCGGTAACCGATGTCCGGGTTCTGGAGGTGAACAAAATCACAGCGCGCCCAGTTGTAGTTCACTTTGACGAGCTTGAGTTCTCCTGAAACCGTACCAAAGCGCCGCGCCTGATTCTGCTGGAAGTATCGTCGCAAGTGTGCGGGCAGAAAACGGGCTTGGTAGCGCAATAGCGTACTGTGCCAGAAAGGGGCCGGAAGCGGCGTAGCAGTGTGCCGGGCAAGCAGTTCTTGTTTCCAGGGTGATGCCAGAACTTTCTGACAAAATGCGTGGCGCATCGCAACCGCCGCCTCATCCGGAATCCCGGCAAGCAATAGCTGGCCAGGCAGGGCAACCAAACGCAATTCTCTGACCGTAATACGTCGGGCCTGATAGTCAGCCCACATTTCACCTAATTGCGAAATCTTTTCGGGAAGGACCTCGTTTTCAGCGTATAGCGGGAGAGTCAACGGTAAAAAGGTAAAATGAAAACACGCTTCCGGCAACCTGTCCGCCAGTACGTCGTCGCGCACCAGATCGTTTAGTTTATTGAAAAGCTGCTGTATTTGAGCAGGCATTGTGGGCCGTATGCCCGTTGCAAGCGCCAGCTTTGTTGGGTCATAGTCCGGCGTCTCGCGAATGCTACCGATACCCTCGTTTTCCAGCCAGGTCGCCTGGGTCTTCTCGTTCGTTGATTGATAAACGCTATCCAGGTGAATCACTTTCATCTTAAATTGTCATCATGCATAGGATGAAGCATTGGCGTACGCCGTTGCCGTGAATGAAAAAATCTGCTTTAACCCGGTTAACTTTATTTTATCTGAGTTGAAACAACGCCCCTCTGGCTCACAGTTTATCGATCTTCGCAACGGCTATCTGCCACGTTTGCCCACGCGATGCGAGAGTCTGCTGCTGGAATCGAATGGCTTTCTTTGCATCTCTATCGTGAACGCCCCGGACTCCTTAGACGCCCTCTCCCTCACGCAACGTCCCGCATCCTATGCCGGCCTGCTGGCTAAGTTTAGTCGACAGGATAATCGCCCGCCGCCAGGCCCACCGCCCGCAAGTTTGCCGGGGATCCTGTTCGGGCCAGGAGACTCTCGTGATGTAGGTTCAAAACCGATCGCGGCTCTTACAGATGATTGTATCCACTGGATTTTTTCAATGCTTTTAAAGAGTTAAAGAATTGCTGTATAATGACGTGCACTTTAACTAAAAAATGAGTGCGACCATGATTGATTTAACTTTGCCATTAACCGACATTCACCGCCACCTTGACGGCAATATTCGTGCCCAAACCATTCTCGATCTTGGCCGCCAGTTCAATATCACCCTTCCGGCAACCTCACTCGACACGCTGATCCCCCATGTACAGGTCACCAGTAATGAACCCGATCTGGTCAGCTTCCTCGCCAAACTGGACTGGGGGGTAAAAGTTCTGGCCTCGCTGGAAGCCTGTCGTCGCGTGGCTTATGAAAACGTCGAGGATGCGGCACGCAATGGTCTCCACTACGTTGAGCTGCGTTTTTCCCCGCGCTATATGGCCATGACCCACCAGCTGCCGGTCGACGGCGTGGTTGAAGCCGTGATTGCCGGCGTACGCGAAGGCAGCCGCGATTTTAATGTCGAAACCCGTCTGATTGGTATTCTGAGCCGGACATTCGGTGAAGCGGCCTGCCAGCAAGAGCTGGACGCGCTGCTTGCCCACCGCGACGCGATCACCGCCCTGGATCTGGCGGGTGATGAGCTCGGTTTCCCGGGCAATCTGTTTATGGAACACTTTACCCTCGCTCGCGATGCCGGCTGGCGTATTACCGTGCACGCCGGCGAAGCGGCCGGTCCGGAAAGCATCTGGCAGGCTATACGAGAACTAGGAGCAGAGCGTATCGGACATGGCGTAAAAGCGGTCCAGGATCCGGCTCTGATGGATTATCTTGCGCAGCAGCGTATCGGTATTGAGTCCTGCCTGACCTCCAATATCCAGACCAGCACCGTGGCATCACTGGCAGAGCATCCGCTCAAAACGTTCCTTGAACACGGCGTTCTGGCATCCATTAATACCGACGACCCGGCGGTACAAGGTATCGACATCATTCACGAATACACCGTGGCCGCGCCGGCAGCCGGCCTGAGTCGCGATCAGATTCGCCAGGCGCAAATTAATGGTCTGGAACAGGCGTTTCTCAGCAACCAGGAAAAAGCGGCGCTGATTCAGCGCGTTCAGCAGGCCTGACCCTCAGCCCGGCGGCCTCGCTGCCGGGCAAAGACTCTAGATCAGACTCAGGGTGGCGCGATGTTTCGCCGACTCCAGACCGAGCTCAATCAACTCCATAATCTGAATCGCCTGGCTGGCAGGCACCGGATTTTCGCCGCTGCCATTCAGGGTGTCGCGAATGGCGGCATAGTAAGCCGGGTAGTTGCCCGGCAGAGTGAGCCAGTTTTCCGTCGTGCGAGCGTCCCCTTCAACCCGCGTCAGCACCCCGTCGCGCATATCGTATCCCCAGTCTTCCTGCGGCAACCGCTCGCCATTTTTCAGCCGCTCCTCCTGCGGATCCAGCCCATATTTGACATAGCTTGCCCGGGATCCATGAACGATATATCGCGCGGTTTCTGCTGCCGCCAGCAGCGTACCGTGCAACACGACCCGCCGCTGGGGATAAGCCAACACGGCGTGGAAATAGTCGGTAGCCTGGGCGCCCGGACGCAGCTGCGCCAAATCAACGGTCATACTGACCGGCAGGCCAAATAAATTGACGACCTGATCAAGAAGGTGCGGCCCCAGATCGTACCAGATTCCGCTTCCCGGGCCGCCCTGTTCGCGCCAGCGGTTACGCACCTCTGGACGATAGCGATCGAAGTGCGATTCGACGTAACCTACCTCGCCGAGCAGCCCTTCATGAATCAGCGATTTCAGCGTCAGAAAATCGCTATCCCAGCGGCGGTTATGAAAAACGGACAGCAGTCTGCCGCAGCGTCTGGCCACGGCCTCCAGCTCTCTCGCCTGTGACAGTGTCACGGTAAAAGGTTTATCCACGACCACATGCTTGCCCGCTTCCAGCGCCGCTTTCGCCAGCGGGAAATGGGTATCGTTTGGCGTAGCGATGACGATCAAATCAATATCGGGGTTGCTCAGTAAGCCTGCGGGTTCAGCCACCACGTTCACCAGAGGCCAGTCGGCCTGGACTTTCTTTTCATCGCTACTGGACACCGCGGCCAGCGTCATTCCCGGCGTACCGCTGATTAACGGCGCATGGAAAGTTTTACTCGCATATCCGTAGCCAATCATCCCCACCCGGATAGTGTCACTCATCTTGCTGCCCTCTCATTCAAGGATTTTTGCCCTCTGATAACTATAAGCTTCAATTGATTTATTAGCTTTGCTTATGCTTCTCAAGCGTTCACCTTTACAGCAATGGTGATAATACTCTTCCGACAGCCCTTGCGTTACTCTCCCCATTTAGTAACATTTACTCCTGTTTTAACTTTTAATTTCAGGATTATGGCAAACGTTTTTAACCGAATTGTAGAACTTATTGGTTGGGTTGTATTTGGCGTCTCAGCCCTGCTTTTGGTTATCGCTCACCACATTGATAACTACCAATCCCCGCCTCCAGCTAATGTTGTGCAAACGACCTCGCTGCCCCATTAGCCTGTCAGCCTCTGCTGACGCTAAACAGTGACCCACTTCGCAAGTGTGCAACCGGTTTCAGAAACCGGTTGCACAGCGATAAACGCATTCACTACACTCTCTTTATCATTCGATAAGGAGTTTTTCATGGCCGCATTTCCGCAACATTTTCTTTGGGGCGCCGCCACCGCAGCCTATCAGGTTGAAGGCGGTCACGATGCCGACGGTAAAGGCCCGTCAATCTGGGACATATACGCCCATCAGCCCGGCGCGACATTCGAGAACACCAATGGTGACGTCGCCGTCGATCACTATCATCGTTTTCGCGAAGACGTTGCCCTGATGGCCGAAATGGGCCTGCAAAGCTACCGTTTCTCTATCTCCTGGCCTCGCCTGCTGCCTCTCGGCCGTGGCGAAGTTAACGAAGCGGGCGTCCGGTTTTATAGCGATTTGATCGATGAGCTGCTGGCTCACAATATCGAGCCGATGATTACGCTCTATCATTGGGATCTGCCGCAGGCGCTGCAGGATGAAGGGGGCTGGGAAGCACGAAGCACCGCCGAAGCGTTCGCCGAGTATGCCCGCCTGTGTTACGCGCGCTACGGTTCCCGGGTGAAGCTGTGGGCAACCTTCAACGAAACCATTGTGTTCATCGGTCACGGCTATATTAACGGCTGTCATCCGCCGGCGGTACGCGATCCGGCGCGCGCTATCCAGGCCTGTCATCACGTTTTTATTGCCCACGCGCTGGCGGTTAAACAGTTTCGCCAAAGCGGTATCAAGGGTGAGATTGGGTTCGTTAATGTCCTGCAGCCGCATACGCCGCTCACCGACAGCGCAGAAGATCGCCAGGCCAGCGACATGGCGGACGCAATACATACGCACTGGCTATACGATCCGGTGTTAAAAGGCCATTACCCCGAGTCGCTTTTGCAGCAGACCCAGACCCTGTGGGGTGTTCCGCAGTTTGCTCCCGGCGATGACGCGCTGCTGCGTGACAACCGCTGCGATTTTATTGGACTCAACTATTATCGCCGTGAAACCGTCTCAGCCCGACCTCAGGAGGGTCCCAGCGGCGGTGAACCGGGCGTCGAAGGTCTGTTTTATTTCGTGCGTAACCCGCAGAGCACCTATACCGAATGGGGCTGGGAGATTTGGCCGCAGGGGTTAACCGACGGCATAATGATGATCAAAGCACGCTATGGCGATATTCCCATTTACATCACCGAAAATGGTTTAGGCGCGAAAGATCCGATTATTGATGGCGAAGTCGTTGACGATCCGCGCATCGACTATCTTAGCAGCCATATTAATGCGCTGGAAAAAGCCCTTGAGGCGGGGGCCGATGTCCGCGGTTATTATCCGTGGTCGTTTATTGATCTGCTGAGCTGGCTGAACGGTTACCAAAAACAATACGGTTTTGTGTATGTCGATCATCAGCAAGGGCTCGCCCGTAAACGGAAAAAGAGCTTTTTTTGGTATCAAAACGTTATTGCCAGCCGGGGCAAACAGCGTTAATCTTCTCTCCCAGGCGCCGCCCGGCGCCTGATTTAGCCCTAGAATATTCTTAAATTTCTTTTGACTACCCCAGGAATGAAATCATTTCTTGTCTTTAGTATTTACAACCTAAATAATTTCATCCGGCCCGTTAAGAAGGCACCGTTTGTTGAAAGTTGGTTTACCGACAGTTGTTAATATTCGACTTGTTTATTCCGATTATAAAATGGAACCGCAAATGACCGTTCAGGACTACTTATTAAAATTCCGTAAAATCAGTTCCCTTGAAAGCCTTGAAAAACTTTTTGACCATCTTAACTATTCCCTGACCGACACCACGGAAATCGTCAACATGTATCGCGCAGCCGATCACCGCCGGGCAGAGCTGGTTTCTGGCGGTAAATTGTTCGATGTCGGGCAGGTTCCGAAATCCGTCTGGCGTTATGTGCAATAAAAACTGTTCTCAGCCATGCCAGTTGCTTATACTCCCGCTCTTTATTTTGATTGAATCCGGGAGAAATCATGTCTTCTCACTCTGCAGAACGTATCGGCGGGTGGCTGCTGGCACCGCTCGCATGGCTACTGGTTGCTCTGCTTAGCACTTCGCTGTCGCTGTTGATCTTTGCTAATGCGTTGATGAGCTCCCGGACCTACGCCCTGCTGGCGGAAATGAGCGCCGGGCACCTCCTGCTTTGGGTGGGGTCGCTGCTGTTCGCCCTCGCCATGTGGTACTATACCCTGTGGCTGACCATTGCGTTTTTCAAACGGCGAAGCATCGTACCAAAGCACTATATTATCTGGCTGCTCATCTCTCTGCTGCTGGCGATAAAGGCCTTTGCTTTTTCACCGATTTCAGACGCGATGGCCTTGCGCCAGCTGCTGTTTCCGCTTCTTGCCGCGGCGCTGTTAGTCCCCTATTTCAAACGTTCCGCACGGGTTAAGCGAACCTTCGTGAATTCGTAATAACCCCACAGTTAACCTGTTGTCGCCGGTATCGATTTATTCGATAATAGGCGGCTTTTTCTGTTTTCAGGTCGAGTTGATGGCTGATTATTTACTGCTCTTTATTGGTACTGTCCTTGTGAACAACTTCGTGCTGGTGAAGTTTCTTGGACTGTGCCCGTTTATGGGGGTTTCCAAAAAACTGGAAACCGCAATGGGGATGGGGCTGGCCACCACCTTTGTGATGACGCTGGCCTCAATTTGCGCCTGGCTGATTGATACCTGGATTCTTATCCCGCTTAACCTGATCTACCTGCGGACCCTGGCTTTTATCCTGGTTATCGCGGTAGTGGTGCAGTTCACCGAGATGGTGGTGCGTAAAACCAGCCCTGCCCTGTATCGACTGCTGGGTATTTTCTTACCGCTGATCACCACCAACTGTGCGGTGCTCGGCGTCGCGCTGCTGAATATTAACCTCGGGCATAACTTCTTGCAGTCCGCGCTCTACGGTTTTGCCGCCGCGGTCGGTTTCTCGCTGGTGATGGTGCTGTTCGCCGCTATTCGCGAACGGCTGGTGGTTGCGGATGTGCCTGCGCCGTTTCGTGGTAATGCCATTGCCCTGGTTACTGCGGGTTTAATGTCGCTGGCATTTATGGGCTTTAGTGGTTTGGTGAAGTTGTAATATGAGTGCAGTCTGGATAGCCGTGATCGCCATTAGCCTGTTGGGGCTCATTTTTGGCGTGATTCTGGGATACGCCTCCCGTCGGTTTGAAGTAGAAGATGATCCCGTTGTTGAAAAAGTCGATGAGCTTCTTCCGCAGAGTCAGTGTGGACAATGCGGCTACCCCGGCTGTCGTCCTTATGCCGAGGCCGTCGGCACTCAGGGTGAGAAAATCAACCGCTGCGCCCCAGGCGGCGAAGCGGTGATGCTAAAAATTGCCGCTCTGCTGAACGTCGACCCGCAGCCCATCGATGGCGATGAACAACAACTCGAGCCTGCACGCATGCTCGCGGTCATTGACGAAAATAACTGTATCGGCTGCACAAAGTGTATCCAGGCCTGCCCGGTTGATGCGATTGTCGGCGCAACTCGCGCAATGCACACCGTGATGAGCGATCTTTGTACCGGCTGTAATCTTTGCGTCGCGCCCTGCCCGACGCAATGTATTGAAATGGTTCCTGTCGCGACGACCACTGAAAACTGGAAGTGGGACCTGCACACTATTCCAGTACGCAATATTCCTGTGGAACAACATGTTTAAGCTATTTTCCGCGTTCAGAAAAGATAAAGTCTGGGACTTCAACGGCGGTATTCACCCGCCTGAAATGAAAAGCCAGTCTAACGGCACGCCGCTGCGCCAGGTTTCCCTGCCGCAGCAGTTTGTGATCCCGTTAAAACAGCATATCGGCGCTGAGGGTGAGCTCTGCGTGCGGCCTGGCGATCGCGTACTGCGTGGTCAGCCGCTGACCCGCGGCTGGGGACGAATGTTGCCGGTTCATGCCCCGACCTCCGGTACCGTCAGCGCCATCGCGCCGCACTCGACCGCTCACCCTTCCGCCCTCGCCGAGATGAGCGTCATTATCGATGCCGACGGTGAAGACCGGTGGATTGAGCGTGACGGCTGGAGTGATTACGCAAACAAAACCCGTGAAGAGCTCATCGAGCGTATTCACCAGTTCGGCGTGGCCGGGCTGGGCGGCGCGGGATTCCCGACCGGCAGCAAATTACGCGGCGGCGGCGACAAAATTGAAACCCTGATTATTAACGCCGCTGAATGCGAACCCTATATTACCGCCGACGATCGCCTGATGCAGGATTGCGCAGCGCAAATTATCGCCGGCATCCGCATCCTGGCCCATATTTTACAGCCGCGCCAGGTGCTGATCGGTATTGAGGATAATAAACCGCAGGCCATCTCGATGATGCGGGCAGTCCTTGCCGATGCTCACGGTATCGAACTGCGGGTGATTCCCACCAAATACCCGTCCGGCGGCGCGAAGCAGCTGACGCAGATCCTCACCGGCAAACAGGTTCCCCACGGCGGGCGCTCGTCGGACATCGGCGTGCTGATGCAAAACGTCGGTACCGCCTATGCGGTTAAACGTGCGGTGATCGACGGTGAGCCGCTGACCGAGCGCGTTGTCACCCTCACCGGCGAGGCGGTTACCCGTCCTGGCAACGTGTGGGCGCGACTGGGAACGCCGGTTCGCCATCTGCTGGAAGATGCCGGCTTCTGCCCGAGCGCCGAACAGATGGTCATTATGGGCGGCCCGCTGATGGGGTTCACCCTGCCGTGGCTTGACGTTCCGGTGGTCAAAATCACCAACTGCCTGCTGGCGCCATCGGCAAGCGAAATGGGCGACCCCGAGGAAGAGAAAGGGTGTATTCGCTGCAGCGCCTGTGCGGACGCCTGTCCGGCCGATCTGCTGCCGCAGCAGCTGTACTGGTTCAGCAAAGGCCAGCAGCACGATAAAGCCACCGCCCATAACCTGGCCGACTGCATCGAATGCGGCGCCTGCGCTTGGGTCTGTCCGAGTAATATTCCGCTGGTACAATATTTCCGTCAGGAAAAGGCCGAGATTACGGCTATCCGTCAGGAAGAAAAGCGTGCAGCGGAGGCCAAAGCCCGCTTTGAGGCCCGCCAGGCTCGCCTGGAACGGGACAAAGCCGCACGCCTGGAGCGCCACAAACAGTCTGCTGTTCAACCGGCCGCAAAAGATCATGCGGCGATTAACGCGGCGCTGGCCCGGGTTCGCGAAAAACAACGCGA
Organism: Klebsiella sp. X13; assembly: GCF_003323835.1. Taxonomy (NCBI): domain Bacteria; kingdom Pseudomonadati; phylum Pseudomonadota; class Gammaproteobacteria; order Enterobacterales; family Enterobacteriaceae; genus Klebsiella; species Klebsiella sp. X13. The sequence continues at coordinate 2,427,371 of NZ_CP030874.1, read as the reverse complement.
TGCCACCCAGCCGATCGTAGTCCAGGCCGGCGCGAAACCGGATAACAGTGAAGCGATCGCCGCCCGCGAAGCTCGTAAAGCCGAAGCCCGTGCCCGCAAACTGGCGCTGCAGGATCAGGATACGGGGCAACTTGCGACCGAGGCTCACGTTCAGCCCGCCGCCGAAGCCGTTGACCCGCGTAAAGCGGCCGTTGAAGCGGCTATCGCCCGCGCGAAGGCCCGCAAGGCTGAGCAGCAGGCCGCCGCACCGGCTGACGTTCAGCCTGCAACCGAAGCCGTCGACCCGCGTAAAGCGGCCGTTGAAGCGGCTATCGCCCGCGCGAAGGCCCGCAAGGCTGAGCAGCAGGCCGCCACACCGGCTGACGTTCAGCCCGCCGCCGAAGCCGTCGACCCGCGCAAAGCGGCCGTTGAAGCGGCTATCGCCCGCGCGAAGGCCCGCAAGGCTGAGCAGCAGGCCGCCGCACCGGCTGACCTTCAGCCTGCAACCGAAGCCGTCGACCCGCGCAAAGCGGCCGTTGAAGCGGCTATCGCCCGCGCAAAGGCCCGCAAGGCTGAGCAGCAGGCCGCCGCACCGGCTGACGTTCAGCCTGCAACCGAAGCCGTCGACCCGCGCAAAGCGGCCGTTGAAGCGGCTATCGCCCGCGCGAAGGCCCGCAAGGCTGAGCAGCAGGCCGCCGCACCGGCTGACGTTCAGCCCGCCGCCGAAGCCGTCGACCCGCGGAAAGCGGCCGTTGAAGCGGCTATCGCCCGCGCGAAGGCCCGCAAGGCCGGGCAGCAAGAGATGACCCAGACAGCCGCCAACGACGATCCGCGCAAAGCCGCGGTCGCCGAAGCAATCGCCCGCGTTCAGGCCAGGAAAGCATCCCGGCAGGCAGTTAACGAGGAATAAATGGTTTTCAGAATCGCAAGCTCTCCTTATACCCACAACCAGCGTCAGACCTCACGGATTATGCTGCTGGTTCTGCTCGCAGCCGTACCCGGCATCGCGGTTCAGACCTGGTTTTTTGGCTGGGGAACCGTGGTGCAGCTCGTCCTCGCCTCCCTCACGGCCTGGGCGACAGAAGCCGCCATCCTCAGGTTGCGGAAACAGAATATTGCCGCCACGCTTGCCGATAACTCCGCGCTACTGACCGGTCTGCTGCTGGCCATTAGTATTCCGCCGCTGGCTCCCTGGTGGCTGGTCGTTTTGGGTACCGCCTTTGCCGTTATTATTGCCAAGCAGCTGTACGGGGGGCTGGGCCACAACCCGTTTAACCCGGCGATGATTGGCTATGTTGTGCTGCTGATCTCATTCCCGGTGCAGATGACTTCCTGGCTGCCGCCGCATGAAATTGCGGCCACCGTTCCGGGCTTCACCGACGCCCTGCAGGTTATTTTTAGCGGTCACACCGCCAGCGGCAACGATATGAACGCCCTGCGGCTGGGGATCGATGGCATCAGCCAGGCTACGCCGCTGGATACGTTTAAAACGTCACTGCATGCCGGTCATGCGGTGAAGGAGATCCTGCAGTACCCGATCTACGGCGGCACGCTGGCCGGTCTTGGCTGGCAGTGGGTCAATATCGCCTATCTGGTCGGCGGTCTGTTTTTACTCTGGCAGAAGACTATTCGCTGGCATATCCCGCTGAGCTTCCTGCTTAGCCTGACCCTCTGCGCCACCCTGGGCTGGCTGTTTTCACCGCAGAGCTTCGCGGCCCCGCAGATTCATCTGCTTTCCGGCGCGACCATGCTCGGCGCATTCTTTATTTTAACGGATCCGGTTACCGCCTCCACCACCAACCGCGGCCGCCTGATATTCGGCGCCCTCGCGGGTCTGCTGGTGTGGCTCATCCGCAGCTTTGGCGGTTATCCTGACGGTGTGGCTTTTGCCGTGCTGCTGGCGAACATTACCGTTCCGTTAATCGACTACTACACGCGCCCGCGCGTCTATGGCCACCGCTGAGGACCGATGATGTTAAAAAGCATGCGCAAACACGGCATTACGCTGGCGCTCTTCGCCGCCGGCTCTACCGGGTTAACCGCGGCCATCAATGAGCTGACAAAATCGACGATTGCTGAGCAGGCGGCGACCCAGCAAAAAGCGCTGTTCAATCAGGTTTTGCCTGCGGACCGCTATAATAACGATTTGCTGCAGAGCTGCTACCTGGTCACAGCGCCACCGCTCGGTAAAGGTCAGCATAAGATCTGGATTGCCAAAAATAACGATGCTCCGGTCGGAGTGGTGATGGAAGCGACCGCCCCCGATGGTTACTCCGGTGCGATTCAGCTGCTGGTTGCCGCCGACTTCAAAGGCACCGTTCTTGGCACCCGCGTAACGGAGCATCATGAGACGCCCGGCCTTGGCGACAAAATTGAACTCCGTCTGTCGGACTGGATAACCCACTTTGCGGGCAAAGTCATTCACGGTTCCGGCGACAGCCACTTTGCCGTGAAAAAAGACGGCGGTGATTTCGATCAGTTCACCGGCGCCACTATTACCCCACGCGCGGTAGTCAACGCCGTTAAGCGTGCCGGCCTGTACGCGCAAACGCTGCCCGCACAGATTCCCGAACTCACGTCCTGTGGAGAGTAAGCCATGAGCGAAGTCAAAGACGTTATTGTTCAGGGGTTGTGGAAAAACAACTCCGCGCTGGTCCAACTGTTAGGCATGTGCCCCCTGCTCGCCGTGACCTCTACCGCCACCAATGCGTTAGGGCTGGGACTGGCGACAACCCTGGTGCTGACGCTGACCAACCTGACAATCTCCAGCCTGCGCCGCTGGACACCGGCTGAAATTCGTATACCGATTTATGTCATGATCATCGCTTCGGTCGTGAGCGTCGTACAGATGCTGATTAACGCCTATGCATTTGGTCTGTATCAGTCTCTGGGAATTTTTATTCCGCTAATTGTAACCAACTGCATCGTGGTCGGTCGTGCCGAAGCGTTCGCTGCCAAAAAAGGGCCGGCACTGTCGGCGCTGGATGGTTTCTCCATTGGTATGGGGGCGACCTGCGCGATGTTTGTGCTCGGTTCGCTGCGAGAAATCCTCGGCAACGGGACGCTGTTTGATGGGGCCGATAGCCTGCTGGGTAGCTGGGCGAAAGTGCTGCGTATCGAAGTATTCCACACCGATACGCCGTTCCTGCTGGCGATGCTGCCGCCGGGCGCCTTTATCGGTTTAGGGATGATGCTGGCGGTGAAATACCTGATTGACGAACGAACTAAGCAACGTAAAGCGAAAGCAGCTGAAGCGAATCAAGCCACGCCAGTTGATGCGCACAGGGAAAGTCTGGGATGAATAAGAGCAAACGTCTGGAAATACTGACCCGACTGCGGGATAACGACCCGCACCCCACAACGGAACTGAATTTCAGCTCCCCGTTCGAATTACTGATAGCCGTACTACTCTCGGCGCAGGCGACCGACGTCAGCGTGAATAAAGCCACGGCAAAGCTCTATCCGGTGGCGAATACGCCGGCAGCCATGCTGGCGCTGGGTGTTGATGGCGTCAAAGCGTATATCAAAACTATCGGGTTATTTAACAGCAAAGCTGAAAATGTGATTAAAACCTGCCGGATTCTGCTTGAGCAGCACAATGGCGAGGTTCCCGAGGACAGGGCGGCGCTGGAAGCCCTTCCCGGCGTGGGACGTAAAACCGCCAACGTGGTACTGAATACCGCGTTCGGCTGGCCGACGATTGCCGTGGATACGCATATTTTTCGCGTTTGCAATCGGACACAATTTGCCCCAGGGAAGAACGTTGAACAGGTGGAGGAAAAGCTGCTAAAGGTCGTTCCCGCCGAATTTAAAGTCGACTGCCACCACTGGCTTATTCTTCACGGCCGCTATACCTGTATTGCGCGCAAACCTCGCTGCGGCTCCTGCCTGATTGAAGATCTGTGCGAGTTTAAAGAAAAAGTCTACGCATAACATTCTGGCAGAACCATTACCCTGCTTGTGGTAATGGTTCTGTTCTTCCCGCCATTCCCTTAGCTTTAACGCCACTATTTCTGCGCTCTACAGGACAATTAACCGTCTATATAACGTTCATCCAGGTTAATCATTTTTTGTGGTGAAAAAATTTCTATACATTTGTGATCCAGATCATCCACGTAACTTAATGTTAAATTATTGTTGTCGCAATGATAAAGAAAGCCAGTATTTCCAATACCAGAGCACCACTTACCAGGACAATACCCCATCATTTTTTAGGATTATGGGCTATATCACTATGTTCAAGGCTTATCAGCAGAATATATCGCCATTATCCGATTATCTTCCGGTCTCGACAGATAAAAATATCACCAATGTGTAAAAGGTGAAATTTAACTCTGTATAACATTTGAATGACTGGCGTATTATAACGCTTAAGATATATGTAACAGAGTATTACAAAACGCTTGCCTGAACGGCCAGGATAGTGAACATTACTTCCCGTTTTCCCTCCAGAATAACTATAAAGGCGGCGGTCTTATCAGATTGCGCCCCGAACACCCCCCGTTAATATGGGATGTAAAAAAAGAGGTATATGTGTCAACTGCAAACAATAAACCAGCAGAAAGCGTGAGTCTGAACGCTTTCAAACAACCGAAATCGTTCTATCTGATCTTCTCGATCGAATTATGGGAGCGTTTTGGTTATTACGGCCTGCAAGGGATCATGGCCGTTTACCTGGTCAAACAGCTGGGTATGTCAGAAGCGGATTCTATTACTCTCTTCTCCTCCTTCAGTGCGCTGGTTTATGGCCTCGTGGCTATCGGCGGCTGGCTGGGCGATAAAGTGCTCGGTACTAAGCGCGTGATTATGCTGGGGACTATCGTCCTCGCTATCGGCTACGCCCTGGTGGCGTATTCCGGACATGACGCGGCTATCGTTTATATGGGTATGGCGACCATCGCCGTCGGTAACGGCCTGTTTAAGGCTAACCCGTCTTCCCTGCTCTCGACCTGCTACGAGAAAGATGACCCGCGTCTTGATGGCGCATTTACGATGTACTACATGTCCATCAACATCGGTTCCTTCTTCTCGATGCTGGCTACCCCGTGGCTGGCGGCGAAATTTGGCTGGAGCATCGCCTTCTCTCTGAGCTTCGTCGGGATGCTGATTACCCTGGTGAACTTCATGTTCTGCAAAAAATGGGTAAAAAACTACGGTTCGAAGCCTGACTTTGCCCCGGTACACTTCGGTAAACTGCTGGCGACCATCGTCGGCGTGGTCGTGCTGGTGGTGATTGCGACCTGGCTGCTGCACAACCAGGGCATTGCCCGCATGGTGCTGGGCGTGGTGGCTCTGGGTATCGTGATTATTTTTGCTAAAGAAGCGATTGCGATGAAAGGTGCTGCGCGTCGTAAGATGATTGTGGCCTTCATTCTGATGGTTCAGGCGATCGTCTTCTTCGTCCTCTACAGCCAGATGCCGACGTCACTGAACTTCTTTGCTATCCGCAACGTTGAGCACGCCATTCTGGGCATTAGCTTCCAGCCTGAACAGTTCCAGGCGCTGAACCCGTTCTGGATTATGATCGGCAGCCCGATTCTGGCCGCTATCTATAACAAGATGGGCGACCGTCTGCCAATGCCGCATAAATTTGCGATCGGCATGGTGCTCTGCTCGCTGGCCTTCCTCGTCCTGCCGCTGGGCGCCAAATTTGCAACCGACGCCGGTATCGTCTCCGTTAACTGGCTGATTCTGAGCTACGCGCTGCAGAGTATCGGTGAGCTGATGATTTCCGGTCTGGGTCTGGCGATGGTGGCACAGCTGGTACCACAGCGCCTGATGGGCTTTATCATGGGCAGCTGGTTCCTGACTACCGCAGGTGCCGCTATCATCGCCGGTAAAGTCGCCAACCTGATGGCGGTACCGGAGAACGTGACCGACCCGCTGCAGTCTCTTGCCGTCTATGGCCATGTCTTCCTGCAGATTGGTATTGCTACCGCAGTTATCGCCGTGCTGATGTTTGCTATCGCGCCGAAACTGAACCGCATGACCCAGGATGACGACTCACTGAGCAAAGCTCGCGATACGGCAACCGCTTAAGCGCTTCGGGAAAACCAATAAATTTAGGCCGCTAACGTTTTGTTAGCGGCTTTTTTTTTACCCCTGGGCTAACATACAGAAAACTGCAGCCACGAGGAGTTACTGATGAAACTGTTCTACAAACCCGGCGCCTGTTCCCTTGCATCACATATCGCCCTGCGCGAAAGCGGACTGGACTTCACCTTACAAGGCGTCGACCTGCAGAAGAAGCGCCTGGAAAACGGGGAGGATTATCTGCGGATCAACCCGAAGGGACAGGTTCCGGCGCTGCTACTTGACGACGAGATCCTGCTTACAGAAGGCGTCGCCATCATGCAATACATTGCCGATCGGGTGCCGGATCGCCAGCTGCTGGCGCCGGTGGGCACCATTGCGCGCTATCAGACACTGGAGTGGCTAAACTACGTCGCGACGGAGCTGCATAAAGGCTTTACGCCGCTATTCCGCCCGGACACGCCGGAAGATTACAAACCGATCGCGCGCGCGCAGCTGGAGAAGAAGCTGCATTACATTGATGAGTCGCTGAAGGAGAAGCAGTGGCTGAGCGGGCATCGTTTCACCATCGCTGATGGCTACCTGTTTACCGTACTGCGCTGGGCGTGGGCCGTGAAGCTGGATATGACCGGTTACAGCAATATCGCGGCCTGGATGAAACACGTGGCCGCTCGTCCATCGGTAGCCGCGGCGCTGGCGGCGGAAGGGGTTTAATCCCCTGACATCCTCTGCCCGGCTGCGAGGCCGGGCAGTTCTTCGGTTACAGCTGCGTGGCGCTGAAGTAGTGCTCCGGCTGGGCAATACGATCCTGGGCGGCCACCACCTGCAGCTCGTACTCCTGCATATTTTTCGTGGCCAGCATAATTTCATACACCGCGGCGGTCACATGTTCCAGCGCATCGCGAAGCCGGGCCCCCTGCAGCAGTTTAACCAGCAGCAGTCCGCTGGTGACATCGCCGACGCCAACCGGCTGACGCAGACCAAAGTCCACCAGCGGGCGACTGATATGCCAGGCTTCATCAGCCGTCACCAGCAGCATTTCGAACCGGTCCATACTCAGCCCTGCGCGGGCAAGATGCTTAACCAGCACAATCTGCGGGCCCTGCGCAATCAGCTCGCGCGCGGCTAAGACGGCTTGCGCAACGTTCGCCACCGGATGACCGCAGAGGATTTCCAGCTCAATCAGGTTGGGGGCAATGATGTCGCTCGCCGGCAGCGCATGGCGGACGTGAAACTCCGCCACGCCGGGTGCGACGATGCAGCCTTTTTCAGGGTGTCCCATCACCGGGTCGCAGAAATATTTCGCCGCCGGATTGGCCGCTTTGACCTGACGCACGATACCGAGAATATGCTCTCCCTGTTCGGCGGAGCCCAGATAGCCACTCAGTACCGCATCACAGCGCTGCAGCTGATTAATATCAGCAATCCCCTGAACGATCTCGGTCAGATGCGCAGGCGGCATCACGCAACCGGTCCATTTCCCGTACTGCGTATGGTTGGAGAACTGAACGGTGTTAAGGGGCCAGACGTTTGCGCCAAGGCGGCGCATCGGAAACTCTGCGGCACTGTTGCCGGCGTGACCAAATACAACGTGGGACTGGATGGCGAGGATGTTCTTCATCTTGGATACCTGACAGCAAAAAATAAGGGGCGTGGTTTCCCACGCCCCTGCCTTTACGCAATTACTTCCAGCAGACCAGACAGTAATTTTTCTTACCGCGACGCAGTAAGGTGTAGCGACCAAACAGACGATCGCCGTCATTAAATACATATTCCGGGTCAGACTGTTTTTCACCGTTGATGGTGACGGCGTTGGAGGCGATTGTCTTACGCGCCTGGCCACGCGATGGCTGCAGCTCAGAATCCACCAGCGCCTGCATCAGGTCGGCGTCTTTTTCCAGTTCAATCATCGGCACGCCATCCTGCGCCAGCTGTTCGAAGTCGGCTTCGCTCAGGTCGCTCAGATTGCCGTTAAACAGGCTTTCGGTAATGCGTTTTGCCGCCACCAGCCCTTCTTCACCATGTACCAGACGAGTGACCTGTTCGGCCAGCACGTACTGCGCGCGCGGGGCCTTACCGCTGTTTTTATCTTCCTCTTCCAGCGCATTGATCTCGGCAATGTCCATAAAGGTGAAGAACTTCAGGAAGCGATAAACGTCAGCATCCGCGGTGTTGATCCAGAACTGGTAGAATTTGTACGGGCTGGTCTTTTTCGGATCCAGCCATACCGCGCCGCCTTCGGTCTTACCAAATTTGGTGCCATCGGCTTTGGTGATCAGCGGAACGGTCAGACCAAACACCTGGTTCTGGTGCAGACGACGGGTCAGGTCGATGCCGGAGGTGATATTGCCCCACTGATCGGAACCGCCAATCTGCAGCGCCACGCCATGCAGCTTGTTCAGACACGCGAAGTCGTAACCCTGCAGCAGGTTATAGGAGAACTCGGTAAATGAGATGCCCTGATCGTCGCGGTTCAGACGCTGCTTAACCGCTTCTTTGTTGATCATCTGGTTTACGGAGAAGTGCTTGCCGATATCACGCAGGAAGGTCAGCACGTTCATGCTGCCAAACCAGTCGTAGTTATTCGCGGCAATGGCCGAGTTGTCACCGCAATCAAAGTCGAGGAACGGCGCGACCTGTTTGCGAATTTTATCGACCCACTCCTGCACGGTATCTTCGGTGTTCAGTTTACGCTCGGCGGCTTTAAAGCTCGGGTCACCAATCAGACCGGTTGCTCCCCCCACCAGCGCCACAGGCTTATGGCCTGCCTGCTGAAAGCGTTTCAGGCATAACAATGGAACAAGATGCCCCAAATGCAAGCTGTCAGCGGTTGGATCGAAGCCGCAATAGAGCGCGATCGGGCCTTGCGCCAGTCGCTCTGCTAACGCTTCCTCGTCCGTCACCTGGGCTACCAGCCCCCGCTCTTGCAATTGTTTAATCAAGTTACTGCTTGCCATCAAATTCTCCATGTATAAACGACTGCACCTTTGCCGGTACACGACTTTTCGCCAGACGCGAAAAAAAAACATCTATGCAAAATCATTCAAGCTGCCTCAAGGCGGCAAGTACGGAGACTTACGCAAGCAAACGACCGGAATAAGCCGGCACAGCCAACAAAGACGCAGCTTGAAAAATGAAGTCTATAGAATAAAGCGCCAGCCCATCCAGCACCAGCGCTTAACACAACAAATTTCAGGGATTACGGGGCCAGACGATCGATTTTCCATGCGCTGTTGTCACGCTGGTATAAAAAACGATCGTGCAGACGGTGTTCACCGCCCTGCCAGAACTCCATCTGCTCAATATTCACGCGGAATCCGCCCCAGAAGCTCGGCAGCGGTACTTCGCCTTGCTGGAATTTCTGTTTCAGCTCCAGGAACTTACTTTCCAGGATGCCGCGGGCTGAGATGCGGGTTGACTGTTGCGAGACCCACGCGCCGATCTGGCTGTCGCGCGGGCGGCTGTGGAAATACTTCACCACTTCCAGCGTTGACAGGCGCTCCGCCTTGCCAGTCACCATCACCTGACGCTCCAGCATGTGCCACGGAAAAAGCAGACTCACGCGAGGATTGTTTTCGATCTGGTGGGCTTTGCGGCTTCCGAGGTTGGTATAAAACACCAGCCCTTTTTCGTCATAGTGCTTGAGCAGAACAATTCGCTGGTAAGGCTGACCGTTTTCGTCAACGGTCGCGACGACCATTGCCGTCGGGTCGGCCAGCCGGGCGTCGCAGGCTTGTCTGAGCCAACGCTCAAATAAAGTCAGCGGTTCAGCGGGAAGATCGCGGCGGCGAAGGCCGCCACGGGTATACTCTCGGCGCAGATGCGCGATTTGCTGCAATTCGTCGTTATCAGACATGGCAATTGAGAAAATAGTCATCGGGTGGCGTCATTGTGCGCCCCCGGGGCGGAAATCTCAACGTTTGGGCGTCTGCAGCTGACAGTTTTCCAGCACAACGCGATCGCGCTTGTAAACGGTGGCGCTGTCGCCTTTCGACCAGAAGACATACACGCCGTCGGTGTAACGCGCCCCTGATGCCGAAAGCCCCTGCGCCAGATTCAACTGCTGGTTGTCATAGATAAAGCTGGCAATCTGACGGGTATTGTTGATGTGCACGGTCAGCGGTTTCTGATCGCACTGATACTCCAGGGTATCCGTCTGCATCCGCTCCACAAACTGGTTATAGTAGCTACAGCCTGCGAGCATAAAGGGTACTACCGCGATAAGGATTTTTTTCATTCGTTTGCCTTCGACTTTCCCGGTCCAGGAGGGCAAATCGCCCCCCGTTAACTTCATCCAGTTTACCGGTTAATAAAAAATAGGTGTTTCAGTTAACTCTGATTCTGCGGTCGGTTTGCGGGGAAGATGGCCCCGAGCACAGTGGCTTCACAAGCGCCGGTGACCGACGGGAGATTACCGGGGAGGCCGGACATCGTCCGCCATGCCAGCCAGGCAAACGCCAGCGCTTCCATATCATCGCCGCTGATGCCAGCCGCATCGGTTGTGGAGACCTCCGTTCCCGGCAGCAGCGCTGCCAGCCGCGCCATCAGCAGCGGATTACGCGCGCCGCCGCCGCACACCAGCAGACGTTCACAGCCGCCGCTCAGCAGCACCTGTTCCGCGATGGTCACCGCCGTCAGTTCTGCCAGCGTCGCCTGCACATCCTGCGGACGCAGCCCCTGGAAACGAGCCAGATGGCGCTCCAGCCAGCCGTAGTTGAAATATTCACGTCCGGTGCTTTTCGGCGCCGGGAGCGCAAACCACGGGTCGCTGAGCATATTTTGTAGCAGAGGTAGCAGCACCTTGCCTTCGCTGGCCCACTGCGCGTCTTTATCGTAGGGTTTGCCACACTGACGCCAGATCCACGCATCCATCAGCATATTACCCGGCCCGGTGTCATAGCCGCGGACCGGCACGCCCGGTGCCAACAGCGACAGGTTGGCAATCCCGCCGATATTGAGCACCATCCGCCGTTCTACGGGATGCGCCAACAGCGCATGGTGGAATGCAGGAACCAGCGGTGCTCCCTGACCGCCTAGCGCCATATCACGACGCCGAAAATCCCCTACCACCGTCACGCCGGTATGGGCCGCTATCTGGTTGTTATCCCCGATTTGCAGCGTATTCGGCGCTTCGCCAGTGGGTTCATGCCATACCGTTTGCCCATGACAACCGATAGCGACAATATCCGTCGGCTGCACATTCTCCTGACGCATAAGGGCCAGCACGGCATCGGCAAATAAGCGCCCCAGACGCGTATCCAGCTGACCGAGCTGGGATAACGTCAGCGTTTGTCCCTGGCAGATAGCCAGAATATCCTCTTTTATTGCCACCGGAATGGGGTACGACAGACTGGCCTGCTGCGCCACTACGCTTTCGTTGATTGCCGCCAGAACCACATCAATGCCATCAAGGCTGGTTCCGGACATTACGCCGATAAAGTGACCTGATTTCATACGTCTTCCTTCATTCCATGACTCTCGTATACCTCACACTCCATCATAAAGAAGAGGGCAATGCTACGGCGCACTAACGTTTATTAACACTAAAGCGCGAAAGATTGCGCATTACGTAAAGAACTTATGTTTATGTTAAGTTGAAGAGGAACGGATTATTATTTTTTGTATAGTCCATGCCGGAGGTATGCCAGCCGACGATGAAATGCCATATAATTGAACGCATGGACGTTCAACAGAACACTATTCGGTGAAGGAGATTCATAAATGATTTTACGTGTTTTGGCTGTCTCGATGATTGGTTTATCGCTTGCAGGTTGCGTGAGCAGCAGCGGCCTCTCCGGAGACGTTTACTCCGCATCGGAAGCCAAACAGGTGCAAAGCGTCACCTACGGGACCATTGTTCATACCCGTGCAGTTCAGATCCAGAGCGGTGATGACAGCAATGCTATCGGTGCTATCGGTGGTGCGGTACTGGGGGGGTTCCTCGGTAATACCATCGGCGGCGGTACTGGCCGCTCTCTGGCAACCGCAGCAGGCGCAGTCGCCGGCGGCGTAGCCGGACAGGGCGTACAGGGCGCAATGAACAAAACTCAGGGCGTTGAGCTGGAAATCCGTAAGGATGACGGCAATACCATCCTGGTCGTGCAGAAACAGGGTACCACGCCGTTCTCTGTCGGTCAGCGCGTGGCGATTGCCGGCAGCGGCAGCCAGGTTACCGTTTCCCCACGTTAAGTTTGAACCTCTCAGTGCGGTCTTTATGGCCGCCCTGCTTTTCCCTGTTGTTAATATAGCTACTCTCACCTGATAGTATGGTGCCCGGCATCGTTTTTAGAATCATCCAGTCATTTTCTAATAACCATTCAACATTTGCTTTCGCTCAACATTTATTATTTACCATATTGTATTATCGGTATGTCGCCCTGCCACAGTACCGCAGAATGGAAAAATATTTTTGCAAGGATGTAATGCATGCTTATTAATAGAAAACGCTTAGTACTGCGAGTTTTTATCTATCTGAGTATCTGCGCTCTTATGATGGGGGCCATACATTTATTCTCCGCCTCAGCAATTAATCGTATACCTGCGTTTAATCCCTTACTCTTCCCCGTATTAACTATTTTATTATTAATACTCCACATCACAATTGCATGTTTTATGGTAATGAAATACTGGTGTGACAGAAAACGCTTGTACCTGATCGCTATCGCCTGCGCCTTCGCCGGTTCCTCTTCGTTGATGTTTGGGACACTCAGTAGCTATCCGGGCTGGTTCCTGTGTGACTCGGGACTTTATGCCAATGCAAACGATGCGCTGATCTTCTATACTTTCCGCAATATGATGATGATGGTACTGTTTATCACCGCGACCATTTTGTACGCCTTTCGTCATAGCGAGAAGCTCACCCGAAAAGCACATGTGCTTATTCTGACATTTTGCATTGGTTTCACAATAATTGTTATTACTCTGTCATGGTTGTATTCAAGTCATCATTCATTACTGACGGCAGCTTTAATTGACAATGACACGCTTATTCATTCCGAACTATGGCGAAATATCGTCGGCTGCCTGTTAGCCATTGGATGGTTAATAACACTGGTATTACTAATTTTCATCACTCAGCTGCGCAATATATTTTGGTTCAGCGGTTCCTTTTTTTGCAGTGCATATATTTTTACATTGCTTTTTCTGCTGCTTGCAAACGGCAGTTCAGAAAATGCGTGGTATCACGCTCGTTTCTTTGAAGTACTCAGTACGTTATTTATGTTCTTTATATTGTTGTACGATGTGTTTAGCCTTTATCGGGAATCCGAGGATAAATACGTGAACTCTTATCAAAACTCGATCCGTGATTCGCTGACCCGGTTGTACAATCGCAGCCACTTTTACGATACCCTCACCGCCCTGCTGCCGACGGTATCAGTCAGACAGCCGCTTTCCGTGGTCGTCTGCGACCTCGACTTTTTTAAACGCATTAACGATAACTACGGACATATACAGGGTGATAGAGTCATCCAGTTTGCGGCGAATGTTTTACAGCAAAATATTCGTACGCAGGATACGGCTGCCCGAATCGGCGGCGAAGAGTTCGCTCTGCTGTTGGTCAATACGGGGCAGCAAGAGGCCCTGACAATAGCAGAACGTATCCGTCTTGCGATAAATGAACAGCAAGATGATCTTCCGGAAAGAATGACCATCAGCGCCGGGGTATTCACCACCACCGACGGGACGCTCAGTGCCGAGGAGTATGTGAAGCGAGCCGATGCCGCCATGTATCATGCCAAGAACAGTGGGCGCAATCAGGTGGTTGTCTGGCAGGAGTGAATAAATGGACAATCAAAAGCAATAAAAAAGGGCCTTGAATGCTCAGGGCCCTGAATAAATTAATCTTTTGCCTGAAGATCGAGGATATTTTGTTCCAGTTTACGGATTAAATTGAGCAGCGTAGCGACCTCTTCTGCCGACACACCAGACAGAATCTCATCTCGCGTCTTGCCGATCACTTCTTCCATTTCGTTGATCAGCGGCTCGGCTTTTTCCGTTAACCTGATTCGTTTCGCGCGCCGGTCGTTTGCACAAGTCTGGCGAGAAATAAGCCCTTTCTCTTCCAGCTGATCCAGCGTACGCACCAGTGAGGGTTGCTCGATACCAATAGCTTTCGCCAGTTGAATCTGCGACTGCTCAGGAGGCAGCTGATGAATATTGTGCAACGTGACCCAATGGGTCTGCGTTAACTCCAGAGGTTTCAGGCGATGGTCGATCAGCGCGCGCCAGACGCGCACTAAACGTGCCAGATCAGAACCCAGTGGCGATTCCAATTTCATCTCCTTATAATTAGCTTGCTAAGTTATTATACTGATTTTAGAATAGTGTGCAGCATTTGAATAATCAAAACAAATGAATTACCTGATACACCAAATTCAAAACAATGATTTACAATGTGTAATAGTAGCATGCTCTGAACATTCTCCCTGCAATGGCAAAGGATTTTTGCTTGTGAAACTGAGTCTTAACACTTCCGGATTGGCGCTCCAGGACCTGGTATTCGGTGCGTCAATTTACTTTCCCCCCTTGTTTAAAGCCGTATTGCTGGGATTTTTTATCTGGCTGGTTATTCACCGCCAGCTGCGAGACTGGATGTATGCCGGCGATATCTGGCATCCCTTGCTGATGGATCTGTCCCTGTTTGCACTCTCTGTGTGTCTGGCTCTGGTTTTACTGACTGCCTGGTAATGTTCACGACATGAAAAAACTCAAATACCTCTCGACCTTATTGGTCGCCGCACTCGCCATCATTGCCGCCTGGCTGGTCTGGAACTATTACACGCAATCGCCGTGGACCCGGGATGGCAAAGTCCGCGCCGAACAGGTCAGCATTACGCCGCAGGTCTCTGGCAGCATCCTCCAGCTGAACGTGCGCGATAACCAGCTGGTCAAAGCCGGCGACGTTCTGTTCAGGATCGATGACACCCCCTATCGTATTGCCGCTCTCAACGCCGAAGCGCAGCTCGCGAAAGCGCAAGCGGAAATGGCTAAAGCCAAAGCGGAGCAAACGAAAGCGGCCAGTGATGCCCGTCGTCGTCGTCATCTTTCGCAAGAGGCCATCTCCGCCGAAGATCTGGAAAGCGCCAATACCGCGCTGGACACCGCCACCACCAACCTTGAGGCCGCCAAAGCGGTGGTCGGCGTGGCGCAGGCCAGTCTGGAGCACGCGCAATGGCAGCTTGGCCAGACGGCCGTGAAATCGCCGGTAGATGGCTGGGTGACAAACTTAACGACCCGCGTGGGCGACTACGCCTCGGCAGGCCACCCGGTTTTCGCCCTTGTCGATAGCAATTCGTTTTATGTCATTGGTTATTTTGAAGAAACTAAGCTGCGCCATATTCGCTCTGGCGATAATGCGCAGATAGTGTTGTACAGCAGTAAACAAACGTTACAGGGTCACGTATCCAGTATCGGTCGCGCCATCGTCGACCAAAGCGTCGAAGGCGGGAACAGCCTGGTTGCCAATATTAAACCGAATATCCCGTGGGTTCGTCTGGCCCAGCGCGTACCGGTGCGCATCGAACTCAACAGTTTGCCTGCGGATACGACGCTGGTTTCCGGGACCACCTGCACCGTCTCAATTGGCGAACCCTGATGAAACTGCAGGTCTCGTCATGGCGTGCTCTTCCCTGGGTTAAAGCCAGCCGTCCGCAATGGCGCTATGCCCTGCGTAACGGCATTGCGATGTGTCTCGCGCTGAGTATTGCCTACTGGCTGGATCTTGATGAGCCTTACTGGGCGATGACCTCTGCCGCCGTCGTCAGCTTCCCGACGGTGGGTGGCGTGATCAGTAAGAGCTTCGGGCGTATTGCCGGAAGCCTGCTCGGCGCCTGCGCCGCGCTACTGCTCGCCGGGCATACGCTAAACGACCCCTGGCTATTTTTATTCAGCATTTCGGCGTGGATTGCACTCTGCACCTGGGCCTGCGCGATGTATACCAACAACGTAGCCTACGCCTTCCAGCTCGCCGGCTATACCTGCGCCATTATCGCCTTTCCGGTTATCAACATTACCGACGCCAACGAGCTGTGGACTATCGCGCAGTCGCGAGTGTGCGAGGTTATCGTCGGTATCCTGTGCGGCGGGCTGATGATGATGATGATGCCCAGTACCTCGGATGGCACTGCGCTGCTGACGGCATTGAAAAATATGCATGCTCGTCTGCTTGAGCACGCCAGTCTGCTGTGGGTGCCGGAAACCACCGATGCCATTCGTACCGCCCACGAAAGCGTGATCGGGCAAATCCTGACCATGAACCTGCTGCGAATTCAGGCCTTCTGGAGTCATTACCGTTTTCGCCGTCAGAATCCGCTGCTGAACTATTTACTCCACCAGCAGCTGCGGCTGACCAGCGTAATTTCCAGCCTGCGCCGGATGTTAGTGAACTGGCCGGCCGCGCCGGCGCAGACCCGCGAAGTGCTGGAAACGCTGCTTACCGCGCTGGCTAATCCACGGGCCGATTTTTACGCTGTCGCACGGATAATCGCCCCGCTGGCGCCTCCCGCCGATGCCGACTATCGCCATCTCGCGTTCTGGAAGCGCCTGCGCTATTTCTGCCGCCTGTATCTGGACAGCAGTCGCTGGCTCCGCCGCGTGGAAAACGCCTCGGTAATCGCCGAATTTAATGTTCCTTCCGCCCCGGCGTTAGCGCGTCATACCGATCAGGCCGAAGCGTTGTGGAACGGTATCAGAACGTTCTGTGCGCTGGTTGCGGTGGGTGCCTGGGGTATCAGCACCCAGTGGCAGTCCTGCGCCGCAGCGCTCACCCTGGCGGCGATTTGCTGCGTGCTTTATTCAGTCTCACCCTCGCCGTTCAAATCGCTGAGCCTGCTGATGCGTACGCTGATATTGCTGTCGCTATTCAGCTTCGGGGTGAAGTTCGGTCTGATGGTGCAGATAACCGACCTGTGGCAGTTCCTGCTGTTCCTTTTCCCGCTGCTCACCACCATGCAACTGCTCAAACTGCAGATGCCAAAGCTGGCGGGTCTCTGGGGACAATTGATTGTGTTCATGGGGTCGTTTATTTCGGTGACCAACCCGCCGGTCTACGACTTTGCCTCGTTTCTCAACGACAATCTTGGAAAAATCATTGGCGTTGGCTTTGCCTGGCTTGCTTTTGCGGTGATCAGTCCCGGTTCCGATGCGCGCAAGAGCCGCCGGCACATAAAGGCGTTACGCCGTCACTTTGTCGATCAGCTGAGCCGCCGCCCTCAGCATAGCGAGCACGAGTTTGAATCGCTGGTCTACCATCACATCAGTCAGTTAAGTAACAGCCAGGATGCTCTCGCGCGCCGCTGGCTGCTGCGCTGGGGCGTGGTGCTGCTTAACTGTTCGCACGTGGTCTGGCAGCTTCGCGAGTGGGAAACCCGCTCTGACCCGCTCTCGCAGGTGCGGGATTTATGCATCAGTCTGCTCCGGGATGTCATGAGCGAGCGCGGCGTCCAGCAGCGTCCTCTGGCCTCAACCTTGCAGGAGCTACAGCGAATTTGCGATACCCTGAACCACCATCACCAGCCGGCGGCAAAAGAGCTGGCCGCCGTGATCTGGCGGCTGTATTGCGCCCTGTCTCAACTTGAGCAGGCACCTGAGGTCGGGACGATAACCGAAAGAGCTACTTAATCACCCCGCAGGCAAAACGTTCGCCGCCTCCGCCAAGGGGCTGCGGACTGTCGGACATATTGTCGCCACCAATGTGGACCATCAGGGCTTTTCCCCGTACCTCATCCAGCGTTTTAAGCCGCGGCGCCACCACCGGCCGGGTGGCTTTCCCGTCGCTGTTGACTACCAGTACCGGCAGGTCGCCCAGATGCCCGCGCCCCTCGGGCCCCTCATGTTTCCCGGTCTGTTGCGGGTCGTAATGTCCGCCGGCGGCACCGGCAGCGACGGCTTTACCCTCTTTTATCGCCGGCTGGCAGCTACCGTTAGCATGAATGTGAAAACCATGTCGACCCGGCGGTAGCGCTTTGAGATCTGGGGTAAATTCCAGCCCCTTTGCGGTCTCGCTGATTTTAACGCTGCCAATGGCCTGGCCCACGCTTTGGCGGGTAACAAGATTGAGATCCACGTTTTCGCTGGCCGCCTGCGCGCCCGCTGAGATCGCTAAAGTCAATATGGCGAGGATACATCGTTGCATAACACCTCCAGAATGGCTCTGTCCCTGATAAGTGTAAACCAGAGACGGCCATTGCGGAGGCGGTGAGAGGATTATGGTACGTCGTAGCCCAACGCGGCTTTGCGGATGCGGAACCACTGCTGACGAGACATATTCAGTTTTTCGGCCACCACGGCAGAGCGCACACGCTCAATTTTACCGGAGCCGATAATCGGCAACGGCTGCGACGGCAGACGCAGGATCCACGCATAAACCACCTGCTCAATGCTCTCAGCATTCAGCTCCTGAGCCACTTGCGCCAGCTCATCACGCAGCGGCTGGAAGCTTTCATCATTAAACAAGCGCCCGCCGCCGAGACAAGACCAGGCCATTGGCCGGATACGCAGCTGCTGCAGCTGATCCAGCGTACCATCCAGCAGCAGCGGCTGGTGTACCGGGGAGATTTCAACCTGGTTGGTGGCCAGCGTAAACGGCAGACGCGATTGCAGCAGCGTAAACTGCGCCGGCGTAAAGTTGGAGACGCCAAAGTGGCGAACTTTGCCGCTGTGATGCAGTGCGAGAAAGGCCTCCGCCACCTCATCCGCATTCATTAACGGATCCGGGCGGTGAATCAGCAGCAAATCAAGATGGTCGGTCGCCAGATTGCGCAAGGACTGCTCGGCACTTAAGACGATATGATCGCGGTCGGTGATATAGTGGCCGATGGTGTTTTCGGCGCGGGCTTTAGTGGCAATCCCACACTTGCTGACGATTTCCATGCGGCTACGCAGATGCGGAGCCTGCTTCAGCGCCTCGCCAAAGGCCGCTTCGCACTGATAATCACCGTAAATATCTGCGTGATCAACCGTAGTCACGCCCAGATCCAGGTGCTGCTCAATAAAGCTGACCCGCTCGTTCACGGACATATTCCAGTCCATCAAACGCCAGTAGCCCATCACAAAACGCGAGAATTCCGGCCCCTGTGGGGCCATAGCAATACGCTGAACCATAACAACGTCCTCAACAAAAAAGTGTGTTGAGTATACGCAATTTTGCCATTAAAACAGTGAAGGCTGCTGTGGTTCTTCCTCGGCCTGCGATTTATTCGCGCGTAATTTGCGCAACAGACGCTGCCGGCACAGGCGCAGCACGTCTTGCTTCTGGACATCACTCATTGTTTGCCAGTGAAAACGCTCTTCGCGACTACGAAAGCAACCGCGACAAAATCCACGTTCGTCCGACTGACAAATTCCCCGGCATGGACTCTGTACCGGGAAAAACTCCAGCTGCTCTGCCACTCCACGCCTCCGGCGACTTCTCTGTGTCTTTTATTGAAGACGTTTCAACTCTGCTTCGCAACTTTTGTTGTTCAGCCTCTGCCCCAGGCGACTTTTTTTTGCTTGCATTAGACCAATCGGTCTATTACAGTGAGCGCCATGAACAAACATTGTGAATACGATACCCGCGAACATATTCTGCTGACCGGTGAACAGCTGTGCATGCACCGCGGTTTTACCGGAATGGGCCTGAGCGAGCTGCTGAAAATAGCGGAAGTGCCGAAAGGCTCTTTCTACCACTATTTTCGCTCTAAAGAAGCTTACGGCGTCGCGCTGCTTGAATATCACTATGCTGGCTATATCCGCCGCCTGGTTGACCATTTTGCTCACGGCGAAGGAACCTATCGCGACCGCCTGCTGGCTTATTACCAGCACACCCTGACGCAGTTTTGCCAGCAGGGTATTATCAGCGGTTGCCTGACGGTCAAGCTCTCCGCTGAAGTGTGCGATTTGTCTGAATCCATGCGTGAAGAGATGAACAAAGGCGCCAGCCAGATTATTACTTTACTGGGCGAAGCGCTGGAAAAGGGTCGCCAGGAAGGGAGCCTGACATTTGACGGCGATGCCTTTACCCTCTCCCAGGTGCTTTACTCCCTGTGGCTGGGAGCCAATTTGCAGGCCAAGATTACCCGCAGCGCAATGCCGCTGGAAAGCGCCCTTGCCCATGCCAAACAGATTATTGCAGCGCCTGGCGTTTAACAGGCGTTTTTATTTAACGAATTACAAGACGACCGGTCTACTCAGGAGTCATTATGTCCGAATCAAAACTGTTTTCTCCACTGAAAGTCGGTGCAATAACTGTACCTAACCGCGTATTTATGGCTCCGCTGACGCGTCTGCGCAGTATCGAACCCGGCGATATCCCGACGCCGTTAATGGCAGAGTACTATCGTCAACGTGCCAGCTCCGGACTGATCATCTCCGAAGCCACGCAGATTTCCGCCCAGGCGAAAGGCTACGCCGGCGCGCCTGGTCTGCACAGCCCGGAACAGATCGCGGCATGGCAGAAAATTACCGCCGGGGTTCACGCTGAACATGGCCGTATCGCCGTGCAGCTGTGGCATACCGGTCGTATTTCCCACAACTCCCTGCAGCCCGGCGGCGAAGCGCCGGTTGCGCCTTCTGCTATCAGCGCGGGCACCCGAACCTCCCTGCGCGATGAGCATGGCCACGCTATTCGCGTCGACACCTCCATGCCGCGTGCGCTGGAGCTCGATGAAATCCCGGGGATCGTCGATGATTTCCGCCAGGCGGTCGGCAATGCCCGCGATGCCGGCTTTGACCTTGTAGAGCTGCACTCTGCGCATGGCTACCTGCTACATCAGTTCCTGTCTCCTTCTTCCAACCACCGTACCGATCAATACGGCGGCAGCGTTGAAAACCGCGCGCGTCTGGTACTGGAAGTTGTCGATGCCGTCAGCAAAGAGTGGAGCGCCGATCGTATCGGGATCCGCGTGTCGCCAATCGGCAGTTTCCAGAATGTCGATAATGGCCCGAACGAAGAAGCCGATGCGCTGTATCTGATTGAAGAACTCGCCAAACGCGGCATTGCCTATCTGCACATGTCCGAGCCGGACTGGGCCGGCGGCCAGCCGTACAGCGACGCATTCCGCCAAAAAGTGCGCGATCGCTTCCCGGGGGCGATTATCGGCGCCGGCGCCTATACGGTAGAAAAAGCCAACGATCTGATCGGCAAAGGCTTAATTGATGCGGTCGCCTTCGGTCGTGACTATATTGCCAACCCCGATCTGGTCGCACGTCTGCAGCACAAGGCCGCGCTGAACCCGCAGCGCCCTGAAAGCTTCTACGGCGGCGGTGCGGAAGGCTATACCGACTACCCGACGTTATAATCCGGCCGGGTATGGCGACGTTTAGCCGCTATACTCGTATTCTGTCGCATCTGACTGCACGTCCTGGACGCACTCACGCCGTCCGCGGATGCGATAAGAAAGATCGGCGTAAAGGCCGCCTGAAATGGCGGCCTTTTTACGATATAGTGCTCAGGGGTATGAAACGCCTTGTCCGTTTTGTTACGCTATTCAGACAATTGCACATACGGTCTCTGCTAAGGGGCTGTAAACAAGGAGTATAAAAACTATGCGCTTACTTCACACCATGCTGCGCGTTGGCGACCTGCAACGTTCTATCGAGTTTTACACCAACGTGCTGGGCATGAAGCTGCTGCGCACCAGCGAAAATACCGAGTACAAATACTCGCTGGCCTTCGTCGGCTACGGCGAGGAGAGCGATACGGCGGTTATCGAGCTGACTTACAACTGGGGCGTTGACAAATACGACCTCGGCAGCGCTTACGGTCATATCGCGCTGAGCGTGGATAACGCCGCCGAAGCCTGCGAGCGTATTCGCCAGAACGGCGGCAACGTCACCCGCGAAGCCGGTCCGGTGAAAGGCGGCACCACGGTGATCGCTTTCGTTGAAGATCCGGACGGTTACAAAATCGAGCTGATTGAAGAGAAAGATGCCGGCAAAGGTCTTGGCAACTAACCTGCTCCGGGCGCTTATCGGCGCCCGCTGTTTTTCCCCTTCCTGCTGCAAGGCGCGGCAAAATTTGCCATAATGCGCGCTACTTTTTTCCAGTTAAGAGAATCAGATGTCCGAGAACGTTCAACTTAATGGTCTGTGCGACCGTTTTCGTGGTTTCTACCCCGTGGTAATTGATGTAGAAACCGCCGGGTTTAATGCTAAAACCGACGCCCTGCTTGAGATCGCCGCCATTACGTTGAAAATGGATGAGCAAGGCTGGTTAATGCCGGACGAGACATTGCATTTTCATGTTGAACCTTTCGAAGGCGCCAATCTGCAGCCTGAAGCGCTGGCCTTTAACGGCATCAATCCGAACGACCCCGAGCGCGGCGCGGTGCGCGAATACGACGCCCTGCACGCCATTTTTAAAATGGTCCGCAAGGGCATTAAGGAGCACGATTGTAATCGTGCCATCATGGTGGCGCACAACGCGACCTTCGATCTCACCTTTACGATGGCCGCCGCCGAACGCGCCGGACTCAAACGTAATCCGTTTCACCCGTTCGTGACGTTTGATACCGCGGCGCTGAGTGGACTGGCCCTCGGTCAGACGGTGCTGTCCAAAGCCTGCCTGGCCGCAGGTATGGCGTTTGATGGCACCAAGGCGCACTCTGCGCTGTACGATACCGAGCAGACGGCGCAGCTGTTTTGCGAAATCGTCAACCGCTGGAAACGTCTTGGCGGCTGGCCATTACCGCTTGCCGGACAAGAGTAAGAGACAAAAAAAAGCGACTTCACAGGAAGTCGCTTTTTTACTGGCAGCAGACTTATTCAGCTTTCGGCTCGTCGGTCTTGTACTTTGCCGCCGTTTCTTTGATCAGCTGCTGCAGTTCGCCTCGCTGATACATTTCAATCACGATGTCGCAACCGCCAACCAGCTCGCCATCAACCCACAGCTGCGGGAAGGTCGGCCAGTTCGCATATTTCGGCAGTTCCGCGCGGATATCCGGGTTCTGCAGGATGTCAACGTAGGCAAAACGCTCGCCGCATGCAGACAGCGCCTGCACAGCCTGAGCGGAAAAACCGCAGCTTGGCAGTTTCGGAGACCCTTTCATGTACAGCAGGATCGGGTTTTCAGCGATTTGACGTTGGATTTTTTCTACAGTCGTGCTCATTGTCATGCTTCCTTAACTTCTATACGGCAGTAATTTGTCATTGTAGCGTCCTGAACGCAGGACAGATAATAACATTTTTTTCACTCATTATATTTTATCTTCTGTGGTCAGAAGTTGCCTTAAAAATATTACTTCACCAGCCAGCGCACCGTCCTGCTGCGCACTTTCCGTACAAGGCGGTCGATAACTGGCCTATTTTTTTGCAATTGTTAATCAAACGACACTTTAGATAGAAAGTTGATTAAAAAACACACTGCAATTCACAACGTTACATCACAAATCCAGTTACTATTTATCTTTATCAATCATTTAAGACCATTTTGTGACCTGCCCACAGGCCCCTCTCCATGCCGTACCTCCTGGTTACGCCTATAATCCACCATCATCAAACAGGAGTGTCGTCCCGATACAGAGCGTTAACGGAAAAATTCACCACGTGAACGTCTCGCTTCCATCCCTCCCGCTCCTCGTTCCGGTTCGTTAAGGTTATGCGCCGGGATGGTGCTCCCTTCCCAATATCGATGCCAGGTTAAATCAGAGATCCGGACCTTTTTGCAGACTCCGGATAAATTCCTCCGTTGTCTGGTTATTCAGGGATTCATGAGGCTGTTCGCTGTTGGATTCCGTCAGCCAGCGCTCTGTGATTTCCCATCCGCATCTTCAGTGGATAGCCGCGGTTTGCCACGCTCCTGTCCAGGACCTTTATTTAGATAAAAAATAAACCTTAAGCACATAACTTCTGCTAATCGTATGAAAAATAACCTTGTCCAAAAATTAATCTTGTTATAGCTTTTGGTAAATTTAACCATAATTTTAAAAGGGATACAGATATGGCCTGGACTGGTTTTGGTGGAAGTTGGTCGAATGGCGTCCACAGTGGTGGAGATGACTCGGGTAGTATTGGTGGCAGTAGCGGAGGTATGCGTGCACCTTCACCGGCAGACATTGCTTCTCAATTCAATAGCTACGGTGGAACACAAATTACAGCTTCGCAGGTTTCTAATATACAAAGTGATGGTTCCGGGGGTTATACCGCCAGTATTCAGGGTGAAAATAACACCGTATCATCTGGAACTGGTAGTCGAACATCGAACACTGTTGGCGGATTCTCAGGTGTTTTAACTTCATCAGCAAAAGGAAACAATAGCAGTAGTTCAACCAGTCCTAATGATTCCATTGCCCCCCAAGGATGGAGTATTAAGCCAGGAGAGTGGAGCAAATTGCCTGATGTATTCGATACAACAATTGATCAATTCAAATATAAAGTGAATCTTGATCAATTTGGTAAAACAGTTGCGGTCACACAAACAGCCCCCCGCCCCTACACTAAAGCTGAAAACTTAAAAGTCGCAGTTGCGAAATCACAGAATAAAAAACCAGGTGATTTATATCCAGAGCTTGATTTTTCAAAAGGAGAGCCAGAGCGGCAGGCCAGGGCAAAAAAAGAAGCTGAAACATCCTGGAAAACCCTGCCGCCAAATATTAGGCTCTTCGATATTAATGTTGAGGGCTTTAGATATGCGGTAAAATTAAACGAGCAAGGAACGGTAACCTCAATCACTAAAACATCTGATCGTCCCTACACCAAAGCTGAAAATCTTAAGGTCGCGGTAGCAAAAGCAAATAATAAGACACCAGGCGAAATGTTCCCTGAGCTTAATTTTTCAAAAACAGATCCACAGAGAAAGCAAATAGCCTCACGAAGCGCACAAGATTTGTTCAGCTCTTTTCCAACGAATGCTATAAGCATAGCTTCTGATTTTTATAAAGCATTAACGGAAAAATTTGGTGATAAATTATTAAATGAGGCTAAGGTATTAGAATCAGCAGCAAAGGGTAAAAAATTACGTAATGCATCAGAAGCGATGGCTGCATTCGAAAAGTATAAAGATAACCTTAACAAGAAGTTTAACAAAGTTGACAGAATCGCTATAGCAAAAGCACTTGAGTCTATCGATAAAGCTGCTATGGCTGCACAGTTGCAGAAATTCAGTAAAATGTTTGGTGTTGTTGGCGAAGCAATAGCATGGGGGGCATTTATTAACGGAGTAGTGAAAGGTTTTCGTACGGGATCCTGGAACGACGCTATCATTGGTGGTGAAAAAATAGCCGCCACCAAATTGGCATCTCTCTTAGTTGTTACTGCATATGCTGCCATAGCCACAACACCAATCGGTATTATTGGCTTTTCTGCAATTCTGGCTATAACAGCTGCATTAATTACAGATAAAGCGCTTCAAGATTTAAATAAATTCATCCTTAGCATTTAATTCAACAAGCAAGAGGCTAACTATCTCTTGCTTGTTTTATAAATAAACAAAATAATCCCCAATGGCAGCGAGAGAATTAAACACAGTGTGAGAACTCCATTATTCCAATATTTGAGAGGGATATCCCCTTTCTTAATTTCACGAAAGAAATTCGCAACAAATGGAAAAAACACGCTACTTATTATGCAATATAGAGCTAAGAGTATAGCTTCATTTGTATTGAGTTCTGAACGAGAGAAGACAATTGCACAAACAAGCGTGTAGAAGCATAGGCATAAAAACAAATCAGAGAAGTACTTGTTCATCATTATCCTCCGTTAATAACAGCATTACATGTTATACCCCGAAAATATTAACATATGTACTTTACTTGTAGCCAGACTTATCAAAAGTTGCTTGTTCAAGAAATTCTGCCTTGCCATCGGTTTCACAAAAAGCTGTAAAACTCCGACAAGGCAGAGTTTCTATTTTTCATTTCGTGTCGACGCAAAATTGCATAATGCAAAGCATCAGGACGATGTTATGCAAAGTCAGCAACACAGCCCCAAAAGGTATCTCTGATTATTCCGATCATATCGCTAAGTCGTTGCCTTCCCGAATACTGTAGACGCATGCTGTTCACCTTTGGACAGCGTATCCACCAACGGTCCAGGAGCGGGCATGTTATACCGTAGCAGACGATACAGTAGAGATGCCACTGCCAGAGCAACGTTCACATGTTTTGAAAACTGCGGCGCCGCGGTCTTTGGTTGCTTTACGCCCCGGCCTTCGCCTTTACTGCCGCAGCGGCATCTTGCACTTGTCATTCCCTTACTTTCGCAAGCTGCACAGACTGCCGGCGCAATCTCTGTTACTTCTATCCACTTCTCGCGGTCAGACGGGCGAACAGTGCGGGTGGTACGGTAATGTCCGCCATCCATCGTGCCTCCGGGCTTTTGCTTTGGCAGCCATGCAGGCTTGCCAGAATCAGGCAACCGGACGTACCGGTTAAATCAGCCGATTGTATGGCGTTCGTCATGCAGGCGATGCAATGGGTATGAATCCTTATGCAGGGGCGCAGTGTACGTATCTGGTAAACGGTGTGCTGGGGAACGATGCGCCAGGACGCAGAGAATCACCGAGAAAAAAGCGGAAAAAATGGTAAATACACCAAAACTGAACGCGTCCACGGTAGGCATGAGTCAGGTATCATGACAGCAAAATATCGTGATGACAGGGGCGGGAGTGGAACAGGATTGAGGTCGGGTAATGAATTTGGTTTGAATGATTTTGAATTGACCTTTATAATGCATTGATTAAAAAAGGAAAATTTTCATATACACTTTAGATACAAAAGAGTATTAACTTTCCGGGTTTTTATGCTTTAGAATCGTTGGGTTTTGTCATTCACCGTCAGGTATGGGTACATATCTGTCATTAATCAGGGGATTGCTCAGTGGCGCGGCTAAACAAAATCGCGATTTCGCTCTGTGCATTACTGTTTACATCTATCTCATTTACACCACTGGCGCATGCTTCAGGGCATACGCACACCTCCGCCACGCCAAAAGCGCACGCGGCGAAAGGCACAACAGAACGTAAGAAAAAAGCCACCGCTCAGAAAACGAAGTCCACAACCAAAACCGCCAGCAAGAAAGCCTCAACGGCCACCCGCACCAGACACCCCACTCGCACCACCGCATCCAGCCAGACGGCGCTGAACCGTCAGGCCGCCGGCAGCAAAAAATGCGTTTTGCGTAAAGGGTATAAAAAGCAGTGTGCGAAAACGATCGCGCCGGCCGCCGAACCGGCTCCGGTCATGGCCAGCATGCAGAGCAAATGCGTCGTCCGTAAAGGCTATAAAAAACGTTGTAAAACAATCGCGGAAGAACCGCCGCTGACTCTGGCGGATGCGCACAAAGCCCGCGTGCAGAAAGCGCAAAGCACCGCGATGTCGAAGTTAATGGATCAGATTGGCAAACCGTATCGCTGGGGCGGAACCTCGCCGCGTACTGGTTTTGACTGCAGTGGGCTGGTCTACTACGCCTATAAGGATCTGGTAAAAATCCGCATTCCGCGCACCGCCAATGAGATGTATCACCTGCGCGATGCCCGTCCGGTCGATCGCGGCGAGCTGCAGAGCGGCGATCTGGTCTTCTTCCGCACCCGTGGGCGCGGCACCGCCGATCACGTCGGCGTTTACGTTGGCAACGGCAAGTTTATTCAGTCGCCGCGTACCGGCCGCGATATTCAGATCACCTCATTAAGCGAAGATTACTGGATTCGCCACTATGTCGGCGCACGCCGGGTGATGACCCCCAAAACCATTCGCTGAACCTGACCTGCCGCACCTGCGGCAGGTCAATTCCCCGGCTATAACGCCATGCTCATCTCATGCCAGGACATCCCGCCATGATCCGAGGCCGAAGGCCGCTCGTAGCGAAAACCAAACCGCTCATACAGGGCCACGTGTCGGTCTTTGCACATCAGGTGAATGGCGCTCTTCTGCGCCTGTGCCATCTGCCGGATAAATCGCTCCATCAGGGCGGTCGAATACCCTTTTCCCTGGTGTTCAGGCGCAATGACTACAGACATAATCACTACATTCGGCGCGCGGGGATCGTGCCCGACCAGCTCCTTGAAGGCTTCATCCGACATAACGACTTCCCACGCGCACCCTGAGTTAATAAAGCCAATAACCTCTCCTTGCCGTTCCATGCAAAGAAATCCTTCCGGGTACTGCTGGATTCGGGTGGCAATCTTTTCACGGGTAGCCGCCTCATCCCCTTCATACGCGCTCGTTTCAATTTCAAAACAGCGTTCGACGTCGGCCAGGATCGCCTGGCGATAGACTATGTTAGACAAAACAGACCTCTGCAAAATGGATTTTTCAGTAATCACTTTATATTTCAACAGCAACAGCGATCAACCGGCTCTGCTGAAATGCGCTGCCTTGCGCTCCGGCGAAGGCTTAACCAGGTACATTTGTTAAATATACCCTTTATCATTGCAAGGCTTTTAACTCCCTTCTGCAAGTGTTAGCATTCCGATCACAATAAAAACCTGTTGCACTCGCCCCGGCGAGGGACAGTACATGCTGTTGTGGATGGTCAAACATCCTTTGAATGTGAGCTAGAAAACAAGAAGTTATAAGGAGAGTAACAATGTCGTTTGAATTACCTGCATTACCGTATGCAAAAGACGCCCTGGCGCCGCACATTTCCGCAGAAACCCTGGAATACCACTACGGCAAACATCACCAGGCCTATGTCACCAACCTCAACAACCTGATCAAAGGCACCGAGTTTGAAGGTCAATCTTTAGAAGCGATCGTCCGCTCTTCTGAAGGCGGCATCTTTAACAATGCGGCCCAGGTCTGGAACCATACTTTCTACTGGAACTGCCTCGCGCCGAATGCGGGCGGCGAGCCGGAAGGTGAGCTGGCAGCCGCCATCAATCAATCCTTCGGCAGCTTCGCAGAGTTCAAAGCGAAGTTTACCGACGCGGCAGCGAAGAACTTTGGTGCAGGCTGGACATGGCTGGTTAAAAATAGCGATGGCAGCCTGAGCATTGTCTCCACCAGCAACGCTGGCACGCCGCTGACCGGCGACGCCAAACCGCTGCTGACCGTGGATGTCTGGGAACATGCCTATTACATCGACTACCGCAACGCCCGTCCTGACTATCTGGCGCACTTCTGGGCGCTGGTAAACTGGAAGTTTGTGGCGGCCAACCTGGCGGCCTAAAACGCTAACGCAGAAGGGGAAACCCTTCTGCGAATACACCGACTACTGTCCGACCAACGCCTCTTCCGGCTGCGAACGCCCGCCGAACAGCACCAGCAGCAGCGCCACACCGGCAATTATCGCCCCCATCACCGGCACAAAGGCATAGCCCAGTCCGCCGGAAATCACCGCGCCACCGGCTGCCGCCCCCAGCGCATTGCCGAGGTTAAAGGCCCCGATGTTGACCGACGAAGAGAGCCCCGGCGCTTCATGAGCCACCCGCATCACCCGCATTTGCAGCGGTGGAACCACGGCGAAGGTCGCCGCCCCCCAGACCACCATACTGATTGCAGCCCCCAGCTGCGTCTGCGCCAGCAGCGGAATCGCCAGCATGATGACCATCAGCAGCAGCAGAAACCCCTTCAGCGTCCCGGAGACGGAACGGTCGGCGAATTTACCGCCGAGGTAGTTACCCAGCGAAAAGCCGACGCCAATCAACACCAGCATGGCGGTGACGAACAGCGGCGAGGCGTGCGTAATGGTGTGCAGCACCGGTGAAATATAGGTATAGAGGGTAAACATCGCGCCGGCCCCCAGCACGGTGGTCAGCAATGCGGAGAGCACCTGCGGACGAACCAGCACGGAGAGCTCCTGCTTTACGTTCGGACGCTCGCCAGCGCTGCCTTTGGGCAACGAAAACCACAGGCTGACCATCGCCACCAGCCCCAGACCTGCCGTCGCGAGGAACGACATCCGCCAGCCGATGGTCTCGCCAAGCCATGTCGCCGCCGGAACGCCGCCAATGTTAGCGATGGTTAACCCCATGAACATGGTCGCCACCGCACTGGCCTGTTTGTGTTTTGGCACCACGCTCGCCGCCACCACCGAACCGAGGCCGAAGAAAGCGCCGTGGTTAAGGCTGGTGATAATGCGCGAAATCAGCAGCGTGGTGTAATCCGGCGCCATTGAGGAGAGGACGTTACCCAGCGTAAAGATCGCCATCAGAAAAATCAGCGCATTTCTGCGCGCGCGATGAGAGAGCAGCAAAGTCATCAGCGGCGCCCCGACCATCACGCCGATCGCATAAGCGCTGATCAGCATTCCCGCCGCCGGAATTGACACGTCGACGCCTTTGGCAATTACCGGCAGCAGCCCCATCGGGGAAAACTCCGTGGTGCCAATACCAAACGCGCCTATCGCCAGCGCTAACAAGGGAAAGTTGATTTTCATTCAATGACTCCAGCAGACCGCCATCGGCGACGGTATCTCATCAGAAGTCAAAAGCATGACATCAATCACAAAAAAACAAAAGTAAACGAAATGGCAAAAGATTTTTGCGAAATTGATAATAATGGCGGGATGTCGGGGGAAAGAGGCCTCTCCCCCGGATAAATCAGTGCAGCACCGCTGTCAGGCCGGCGGCCACGATGAGACCCAGGACAATAATCGTTGTCGTCAGCGAAAACTTTAAATCTGTATCCATCAATTTTTCCCCCCAGTTATCCCCACATGAAAAGTGAGCTTGCTCATTTTTGCACAATATAGCGCAAAAATCTTCCATGTTTTAGGGTGATGCACATTTTTGCTCTTCCCCTTTGCCGCAAGATCGGACAAAATCCCACGCTAATTTGAAAGCGTATCGGCCATTGACCCCTTCCTGTCGTTCTGTGTCGTTTTCCCGACGTGATGCAATGTTGAAAATTGTATTCAGGGTGTGTATAGGCAAACGTTTACGTATCGATAATCAGACGATCAGGTCAAGGTCTGGAGTGAGAAGTAATGGCAACAATTAAAGATGTAGCGAAGCGCGCAAACGTTTCCACTACAACAGTGTCACATGTAATTAACAAAACCCGTTTCGTGGCGGAAGAAACCCGCAACGCCGTGTGGGCGGCGATCAAAGAGCTGCACTACTCCCCCAGTGCCGTTGCTCGCAGCCTGAAGGTTAATCACACCAAATCGATTGGCCTGCTGGCCACCAGCAGCGAAGCGGCCTATTTCGCTGAGATTATTGAAGCCGTAGAAAAGAGCTGTTTCCAGAAAGGCTATACCCTGATTCTGGGCAATGCGTGGAACGATCTCGAAAAACAGCAGGCCTACCTGTCGATGATGGCGCAAAAGCGCGTCGACGGCCTGCTGGTTATGTGTTCTGAATATCCGGAATCGGTGCTCAGCATGCTGGAAGAGTACCGCCATATTCCGATGGTGGTAATGGACTGGGGTGAATCCAAAGCCGACTTCACCGATTCGGTCATCGATAACGCCTTCGAAGGCGGCTATATGGCCGGTCGCTATCTGGTGGAACGCGGCCACCGTGAAATCGGCGTGATCCCGGGTCCGCTGGAGCGTAATACCGGCGCCGGCCGCCTGGCGGGCTTTATGAAAGCCATGGAAGAAGCGCAGATCGCCGTTCCGGAAAGCTGGATTGTTCAGGGCGACTTCGAGCCTGAATCCGGCTACCGCGCCATGCAGCAGATCCTCAGCCAGCAGCATCGCCCGACGGCGGTCTTCTGCGGCGGCGACATCATGGCGATGGGCGCAATCTGTGCTGCGGATGAGATGGGACTGCGCGTGCCGCAGGACATTTCGCTGATCGGGTATGATAACGTGCGTAACGCCCGCTATTTCAGCCCGGCGCTGACCACCATCCACCAGCCGAAAGATTCGCTGGGGGAAGCGGCCTTCAATATGCTGATGGATCGTATCGTCAACAAGCGTGAAGAGTCGCAATCTATTGAGGTTCACCCGCGGCTGGTAGAGCGTCGCTCCGTCGTAGACGGCCCGTTCGTCGATTATCGTCGCTGATCGCCCGTGCGGCGCCGGTTACTCCGGCGCCCGCAGCCACTCCCGGTTCAACGTTTCGCTGTCCCCCAGATAATCCAACAGCCACGACAGCGCCGGTGACGTGTCGCTCTGCTGCCAGGTCAGGCAGCACGCGGCGTCCGGGAACGGGTTTTCCAGCGCCAGCGCGGTCCATTCACCGCGGTCAATCCAGGGGCGAGCAAAATGGCTCGGCACCATCCCTACGCACAATCCCGCCGAGAGGCAGGTAGCTGATGATTCCCAGTCCGGCACCACCACCCTTTTCTGGTTGTCCAGTAGCCAGGTCGTGCGTTTCGGTAACGAACGGGAAGTGTCCTCCCGGACCAGCGACGGCCAGTTGCGCAACACATCATCGCTCAGTGGCCCGTTCATCTGCGCCAGCGGGTGATGGCTGGCCACTACGCAATGCCAGCTCAGCATCCCCATATCGCGAAAGGCGTAGCGCCCCCCGACCGGAATCGAACGCGTTGCCCCGATAGCCAGTTCCACGCGCCCGTCGGCCAGCGCGTCCCAGACGCCGTTGAAGACCTCCTGAAAAACAATCAGCTCGACATCGGGAAAGTGACGATAAAAATCGACAATCATCTGACGCATACGGGCCGGTTTAACAATGTCGTCTACGGCTATCGACAGCTGGCCGCGCCAGCCGTTGGCTATCTGCTGACACTGCTGGCGAGTGATCTGCATTTTTTTGATAACAGATCGTCCTTCCTGTAAAAACCAGAGCCCGGCGGGGGTCAATTCGACATCGCGATGGCGGCGTTCAAAAAGCGGTACTGCCAGCCACTCCTCCAGCTGACGTACGGTATAACTGACCGCCGAAGGTACGCGGTGCAGCTCCTGAGCCGCTGCGCTAAAGCTGCCGTTGCGGGCGACAGCATCAACAACTTCGAGTGAGTATTCGGACCACATATTCTGCCTGCAAAAATTTTGAATGCATGTAGCAAATATTAGCGTTTCACAAGCCAGAATGCACTCCCTACACTCTGCGGCATCATACCTGCACCTATAAGAGAATGTTATGCAACAACCCGGGAAAGGATTTTTAGTGTGGCTGGCGGGACTCAGCGTGCTGGGTTTCCTCGCCACCGACATGTATCTGCCGGCCTTTTCGGCCATCCAGCAAGATCTCAATACGTCTGCGGCGTCGGTCAGCGCCAGTCTGAGCCTGTTCCTCGCCGGCTTCGCCATCGGACAGCTGTTCTGGGGCCCGCTCTCGGACCGCTACGGACGTAAACCGATTCTGCTGACCGGGCTGGCGATCTTCGCTATCAGCTGTCTGGGAATGCTGTGGGTGCGGGATGCCACCCTGATGCTGGTGCTGCGCTTTATTCAGGCGATCGGCGTCTGCGCGGCGGCGGTGACCTGGCAGGCGATGGTCACGGATTATTATCCAGCCCAGCGCACTAACCGTATTTTCGCCACCATCATGCCGCTGGTGGGTCTATCGCCGGCTCTGGCGCCGTTGCTCGGCAGCTGGCTGCTAGCCCATCTGGAATGGCAGGCCATTTTTGCCACCCTGTTTGCCATCGCCCTGCTGCTGATGGTACCCGCCCTACGCCTGAAGCCGGTCGTCAGGCCGCAGGGTGATGTCCGCGAGAAGTTGACCTTTATGACGCTGCTGCGTTCGCGCGAATACAGCGGCAACGTGCTGATTTACGCCGCCTGCTCCGCCAGCTTTTTTGCCTGGTTGACCGGGTCGCCGTTTATTCTCCATGAGATGGGCTACAGCCCGACCGCTATCGGTCTTAGCTATGTTCCGCAGACAATCGCCTTTTTAGTCGGTGGCTATGGATGCCGCGCGGCGCTGCAGAAATGGCAGGGCCAACAGCTGCTGCCCTGGCTGCTGGTGATTTTCGCCGTCAGCGTGGCTGCAACCTGGATGGTTGGTCGGGTTGAAGATGTCTCAATCATTGCGGTGATGATTCCCTTCTGCGTGATGGCCGTTGTCAATGGCGGGATTTACCCGATTGTTGTCGCCCAGGCGCTGAAGCCGTTCCCGCAGGCGACCGGCCGTGCCGCCGCGCTGCAGAATACGCTGCAGCTTGGTCTGTGCTTCCTGACCAGTCTGCTGGTCTCCGCGCTGATTGCCACACCGCTGCTCACCACCACCAGCGTGATGCTGGTCTCGATCGTGCTGGCCGGGCTGGGTTATTTTATGCAGCGTCACAGCGCCTGCCTGACTACCGAATCGTCGCATGCATAAACGCGTTTCGGCGATGTTAAGGCTCAGTAATTAGCCTGCTAATATATTTTTATTGAAAGCCGGATTTCAGCGGCCTATACTGAACCGGCTTCACATAAATAAAATATTTTTTACGATTAACGGCAGCAGGATGCGTCCCGTTTCACCATGGAAGGCCTTTCGGCAAGGGTTATCGCCCTTCCTCTGTTCTACGTCGGATAGCAGCTTCACGGATATTCCGTGAGATTTCTCACAAAGCCAAAAAAGCGTCTACGCTGTTTTAAGGTTCTGATCACTTGGGCGTGATGGAGAAGCTATGAGTTCATCGTGTATAGAAGAAGTAAGCGTACCAAACGACGACTGGTACCGAATTGCAACCGAATTGCTCGGTCGCGCGGGCATTGAGGTCAATGGCCCCGCCCCCTCCGATCTGCGGATTAACAATCCGCTCTTTTTTAAACGCGTTTTACAGGAAGGCTCGCTGGGGTTAGGCGAAAGCTATATGGACGGCTGGTGGGATTGTGAACGGCTGGATATATTCTTCCATAAAGTACTGCGCGCCGGGCTGGAAAATCAGCTCCCGCATCATCTCAAAGATACGTTGCGCATCGCAGGTGCTCGCCTGTTTAATCTACAAAGTAAAAAGCGCTCCTGGATTGTCGGAAAAGAACATTACGACCTCGGCAACGATCTTTTCAGCCGTATGCTCGACCCCTATATGCAATATTCCTGCGCCTACTGGAAAGAGGCGCAATCGCTGGAAGAGGCGCAGGTGGCAAAATTAGATCTTATTTGTCGCAAGCTGCAGCTGGAACCGGGGATGCGGGTGCTGGACATTGGCTGCGGCTGGGGTGGTCTGGCTTACTATATGGCCAAAAATTATCACGTTAGCGTAGTCGGCGTGACCATTTCTGCCGAGCAGCAAAAAATGGCCCAGCAAAGATGCGAAGGGTTAGACGTCACCATTTTGCTGCAGGACTATCGCGATCTGCATGACCACTTTGATCGCATTGTTTCCGTCGGGATGTTTGAACACGTGGGACCTAAAAATTACGCCACCTATTTTGAAGTGGTGGATCGTAATTTGAAACCTGACGGCCGTTTTTTATTGCACACCATTGGCTCCAAAAAAACGGACCACAGCGTCGATCCGTGGATCAATAAATATATTTTCCCCAACGGTTGTCTGCCTTCGGTTCGTCATATCGCGCAAGCCAGCGAATCCCATTTTGTGATGGAAGACTGGCACAATATCGGCGCCGATTACGATACTACGCTGATGGCCTGGTACGAACGTTTCCTGGCCAGCTGGCCCGATATCGCCGATAACTATTCGGAACGGTTTAAACGTATGTTTAGTTATTATCTGAACGCCTGCGCGGGGGCTTTTCGCGCGCGCGATATTCAGCTCTGGCAGGTGGTCTTTTCTCGCGGTGTTGAAAACGGCCTTCGCGTCGCCCGCTAAAAATATCCCCCGTTAAAACGGGGGATATTCTTTTCTTTTATGCTTCATCCGGCGGCGGCGCCCGATCATTCATCGCTCAGGTGTTGTGCCGCTTCTTTGGCCGCCAGCACACGTTCCACGGTATCCACTACCGCCTGCGTTTGCGGGTCGATCTCAATATTCACCCGATCGCCGAGTTTTTTAATGCCAAGCGTGGTGCGCTGCAGCGTTTCCGGGATCAAATGCACGCAAAAACGCGTCGGGGTCACTTCTCCGACCGTCAGGCTGATCCCGTCAACGCCGATGAATCCTTTATAGAGGATATATTTCATCAGCGTCGGGTCCTGAACCTTAAACCAGATCTGGCGGTTATTTTCCGAGGTCAGGATCTTGACGATTTCCGCCGTGGTCATAATATGACCGGACATCAGATGACCGCCGATCTCATCGCTGAATTTTGCCGCTCGTTCCACGTTCACCACGTCCCCCACCTCTACCGCGCCGAGGTTGGTAATACGCAGCGTCTCTTTCATCAGGTCAAAACTGATACGCGGACCGTCAATTTCGGTGACTGTCAGGCAGCAACCATTGTGCGCCACCGATGCCCCGGTCTCGATGCCGGCAAGCATATGCTCAGGCAGCTCCACCACATGGGTGCGAAAATTGGGTTTTTCATCGATGGACACCACTTTAGCGGTCCCCTGCACAATGCCAGTAAACATGCTTTACTCCTGTAGACTTTCGTGACGGTATCATTACCGTTATACCTGTCGGGAACAATACCAGTTGGCAAAACAGGTTGCCAGCGCGCATCGTGCCCTACCATTTTTTCACTGGCTTAATGGCGCATCATCGCTACAATAGACTGGAAAACCCCTCAGCTCTTTCTTCTTGCTGCCAATTACGGCGGCTTTTTTAGTCTCAAAATAACAACAATATAAAGGTGTTCACGTGCAGAAGTATTTTATTGAAGCGCGTCAGTTATTAGCCCTGGCCATTCCTGTGATCCTGGCACAGGTCGCCCAGACCTCTATGGGCTTTGTCGATACCGTGATGGCGGGTGGCTATAGCGCCACCGATATGGCTGCCGTCGCGATTGGGACCTCTATCTGGCTCCCCGCAATTCTCTTTGGCCACGGTCTGCTGCTGGCGCTGACGCCGGTTATCGCCCAGCTAAACGGCTCCGGCCGCCGCGACCGCATTGCCCATCAGGTTCGTCAGGGGTTCTGGCTGGCGGGATTCGTTTCGCTGCTGGTTATGGTCGTGCTGTGGAACGCCGGGTACATCATCAGCTCGATGCACAATATCGACCCGGCCCTCGCTGAAAAAGCGGTAGGCTACCTGCGCGCGCTGCTGTGGGGCGCCCCCGGCTACCTCTTCTTCCAGGTCGCTCGTAACCAGTGCGAAGGCCTGGCGAAAACCAAACCGGGGATGGTGATGGGATTTATCGGCCTGCTGGTCAATATTCCCGTTAACTATATCTTTATCTACGGCCACTTTGGCATGCCTGAGCTGGGCGGCATCGGCTGCGGCGTGGCGACGGCATCCGTTTACTGGGTGATGTTCTTCTGCATGATCTCCTGGGTACGTCGCGCCCGTTCTATGCGCGATATCCGTAGCGATGAAGGCTTCAGCGGACCGGACTTGAACGTGCTTAAACGCCTGGTGCAGCTGGGACTGCCGATTGCGCTGGCGCTGTTTTTCGAAGTCACTCTGTTTGCGGTCGTTGCGCTGCTGGTTTCTCCATTGGGCATTGTGGACGTCGCGGGCCATCAGATAGCCCTGAACTTCAGTTCGCTGATGTTCGTTTTACCCCTTTCGCTGGCGGCAGCGGTCACCATCCGCGTCGGCTTCCGTCTTGGGCAGGGTTCCACCCTCGATGCGCAGGTTTCTGCCAGAACCGGGGTTGGCGTTGGCGTCTGCATGGCCGTGATCACGGCGATTTTCACCATCCTGATGCGTAAGCAGATTGCGCTGCTGTATAACGACAATCCGGAGGTGGTCCTGCTGGCTTCCCAGCTGATGCTGCTGGCCGCGATATATCAGATCTCCGACTCCGTCCAGGTGATTGGTAGCGGGATTCTACGCGGCTATAAAGATACGCGTTCGATCTTCTTTATTACGTTTACCGCGTACTGGGTGCTGGGACTGCCGAGCGGCTACCTGCTGGCCTTAACAGATACGCTGGTTCCGCGTATGGGGCCCGCGGGTTTCTGGTGCGGATTTATTATCGGGCTCACCTCGGCAGCGGTGATGATGATGCTGCGGATGCGTTTCCTGCAGCGTCAGCCGTCCAGCGTGATTTTGCAACGCGCGGCGCGCTAACGCCCAGCGGCATCCTGTTCCCGGGGTGCCGCTTCTCACCGTCGTACGGATTCAGCGCGGGCCCATCGCAGCTCTTAATGCGTCAACAAAGCATTTAATTTTCGTCGTCCGCCGACGTCCGGCCGGTACCAGAATATGCATGGGCCGCGCCGGTCCTGAGAATCCGGCTAAAACCTGTACCAGGCTCCCCCGCTCCACTTCGGTTTTCAACACATCTTCCGGCCCGAGGGTAATACCGTGCCCGGCGATAGCCGCATTCATCAGCGCCTTCCAGTCA
The DNA here is from genome assembly GCF_003323835.1 of Klebsiella sp. X13. Lineage (NCBI taxonomy): Bacteria > Pseudomonadati > Pseudomonadota > Gammaproteobacteria > Enterobacterales > Enterobacteriaceae > Klebsiella > Klebsiella sp. X13. The sequence goes on along the minus strand of NZ_CP030874.1, from coordinate 2,389,244 downwards.
TTCGCGCGAAACCGCCCGGAGGGTTTGACCTCGAACATCTCCCCCTGTTTCTCAAATCGCCACCGGCAGGCGCTGCCCGCCGACCAATGTCCATAAACCAGACACGCATGATGTTGAAGATCGGTCGGCGTCTGCGGTTCGCCGTGACGCAAAATATAGTCCGGTGACGCGCAGGCAATCAGCCGGTATGGCAGCAGAGGCCACGCCACCATCGAGCTGTCGGCCAGCTCACCGATGCGCACGATCACCTCAAACTCCTCTTCAATCGGGTCGACAATGCGGTCGTTCAACGTCAGTTCAACCTGAACGTCAGGATAGCGGGCAAGATAGTCGGTAATAAAGGCCGCGAGCGCATGCGATCCAAATGTGACCGGCGCATTCACCCGGATGATGCCTGAAGGTGTCGCTTTCATCTCCTGTGCCACCGCGTCCGCCTCAGCGATCTCCGCCAGTACCACGCGGCAGCGTTCATAATAGCTACGCCCGATATCGGTGAGCGTCTGTCGCCGCGTGGTGCGGGCGATTAATGAAGTGCCGAGGTGTGCTTCAAGCGCCGCCACGTGTCGGGCGACCATCTGCGGCGAAAGTCGCAGCTGTCCGGCAGCGGCGGCAAACGACCCCGTTTCAGCCGCCTTCACGAAAACCCTGATACTGGTGAGCTGGTCCATGATTCACTCATTTGAGTTGTTTATCATTCCACTATCTTACGATTTATCTTCTGCGGGGATGGAATTAAATTTATCAACACTCTCAGATCATTCGTAAGGAGTTGAAAATGAAGATTGGCATTATCGGCGCCGGATTCGTTGGCCGGTCTGTCGCGAAGCTGGCGCTTGCCGCCGGTCACGACGTTATGTTGAGTAACTCACGAGGGCCCCAGACGCTTTTCAGCCTGGGGCCGATGATTGGCTGTCAGGTCGGCAGCGCAGAGGAAGCTGCCGAATTTGGCGAGGTGGTGGTCATTGCCGTGCCGCTCAGCGCCATCCATTCGCTGCCGGTCAGCGGAATTCAGGATAAACATGTCATTGATGCAGTGAATTACTATCCCGAGCGTGACGGCCCGATCGAGGCGCTGGAGTCAGGAGAAACCACCACCAGCGAATTGCTCGCCCAAATCCTGCCTGCCGCTACCGTCACCAAAGCGTTTAACGCGATTCCCATGACCCAGCTGGAAAGCGATGGACTGCCCGCGGGCGCGGAAAATCGTCGGGCGCTGCCGTTGGCAGGCGATAGTGAAAAAGGAAAAGCGATCGCCGCCGCGCTGTACGAGGCATTTGGCTTTGACACCGTAGACGCCGGACCTCTGTCCGAAGGATGGCGTTTTGAACGCGGCCAGCCTGCCTATTGCGTACGAATGACCCGCCCGAAGCTGCTCACGACGCTGTCCGATACACCGCGTCGCTAACCCCCCCTCCGCTGACGCTGAATCCGTTAGCGGAGCATCCGGCTTTTCGCCCGCTCTATGCGTTGTACATTCCGTTACTCGCCGATACCAAACACTCACTGAAGCCTGAAAAAGAAAAACTTATAGTGATTTCAACAGCCCCGCAGTGGGGTTCACTGAAGAAATAATTTCGAGGATATCAGAATGAAAAAAGTATTAGCTCTGGTCGTTGCCGCTGCTATGGGTCTGTCTTCTGCTGCTTTCGCTGCTGACGCAGTAAGCACCACTCAGGCTCCGGCGGCTGCAACTCACAGCACCACTGCCAAAACCACTCATCATAAAAAACATCACAAAGCCGCTGCCAAACCGGCCGCTGAGCAGAAAGCCCAGGCCGCTAAAAAACACCACAAAGCTGCCGCCAAACCGGCCGCTGAGCAGAAAGCCCAGGCCGCGAAAAAACATCACAAAGCCGCCGCCAAACCGGCCGCTGAACAGAAAGCCCAGGCCGCGAAAAAACACCACAAAGCTGCCGCCAAACCGGCCGCTGAGCAGAAAGCCCAGGCCGCTAAAAAACACCACAAAGCGGCGGCTAAACCGGTAGCCCAGAAAGCTCAGGCGGCAAAAAAACATCACAAAACCACTAAGCATCAGGCCGCTAAACCGGCTGCCCAACCGGCTGCTTAATTTTTCCGCTAAGTTGAGTTAATCATAAACCGGCGCTGTTTCAGCGCCGGTTTTATTTCAGGAGGCCACTATGCTGCAGCGCTATCGTTTTGAGCTTATTCTGATCCTGTTAGTCCTCTGCGCACTTTTTACCCTTCGCCTTATTTTCAGGTAACCTCTCTTTTCCGGCCCCCGCGTCTGCGACGCCTCTTGCACCATTCGCCTGACGAATCACTCATTCTCTCCCGACAGCGTCGCCAGGCCTTACTTCGCGCCGCGTCAGGCACGACGCCGCAGCGAGACCAGGGCAACTGGATAAGAAATATCCTTTAGCATCAGTAAAATATGAGCAATATGCGTAAAACTTCCGCAATCGCGTGAGATCTGAAAGAAAAGTGACGTTTGCCTCTTGCCACAACCCCATCCGATCGCTAATATGCGTCCCCGTTGTCACCACAACATTGCGTTCATAGCTCAGTTGGTTAGAGCACCACCTTGACATGGTGGGGGTCGTTGGTTCGAGTCCAATTGAACGCACCATAATGCGTTTATAGCTCAGTTGGTTAGAGCACCACCTTGACATGGTGGGGGTCGTTGGTTCGAGTCCAATTAAACGCACCATAATGCGTCCGTAGCTCAGTTGGTTAGAGCACCACCTTGACATGGTGGGGGTCGGTGGTTCGAGTCCACTCGGACGCACCATTCTTTATTCCGCAGACATCAGCAACCGTCTGTAGGTTATCGAACGGTGCGAATTTCGCACATTTCTCGCTGTAACACGCTCATCTCTCCTTTGCGGTTATCCAGGCCATTCCTGAAACAGGACTGGGGCCAGTTTATCCTCTCAGCAGCCCCCCTTGACGAAATATTCCCGCACGCACGCCGTCTCTGCGGCGTTATTGCACAGAGAAGCGATGAAGAGCCGGCTTTTACCGGGTCTCTTGTGTTGACTTATGCGGCAACCCAGGGCGCAAACGGGTCGGAGTAGTGACGCCATTCGCCCGGCCCCTCCGCCATTTCTTCGTCCGTAAGCAGAGCCGAACCCAGCCTGGCGCGTAGTGCTGATTCATCCATATTCATTCCGATAAACACCAGTTCCTGCCGGGCATCGCCCACACCATCCATCCAGTTTGCCCGGATAAATTTCAGCGACTCATCATCCTGAGGCCAGCGTTCTCTGGGGACACTTGCCCACCACATTCCCCCCAGTTCCTGACGCGCCACGCCACCGGCCTGGGACCAGGCGCCGGCAAATTCCGGACGACTGGCCAACCAAAAATATCCTTTCGATCTGACCACTCCGGCCAGCTCATGTGCCATCACCTGGCAGAAACGGGCCGGATGGAAAGGCCGGCGGGCGCGAAAAACAAAGCTGCTAATCCCATACTCTTCTGTTTCCGGGGTATGTTCGCCGCGCAGTTCCTTCAGCCAGCCTGGCGCCTGTGCGGCATTATCAAAATCAAACAGCCCGGTATTCAGGACCTTATCCAGTGCTACCTGACCAAACTGCGAAACAACTATTTTTGCCCGTGGATTCAGAGAGCGCAAAATAGCCGTTAGCTTTTCTTGTTGCCCGTCATCGATCAGATCGACTTTGTTCAGGACCAGCACATCGCAGAATTCAATCTGCTCAATGAGCAGATCGACCACGCTGCGCTCATCGCCTTCGCCCAGTGATTCTCCGCGTGAGCGGAGGCTATCTGCAGAGTCATAATCACGCAAAAAATTGAAGGCATCCACGACGGTCACCATGGTATCAAGACGCGCCACGGTTGAAAGACTTTGCCCGTCATCGCCGGCAAAGGTAAAGGTTTCAGCAACCGGAAGCGGTTCAGAAATACCGGTAGACTCGATAACCAGCTGATCAAAGCGCCCTTCTTTCGCCAGGCGATTCACTTCCAGCAGGAGATCTTCCCGCAGCGTGCAGCAGATACAGCCGTTACTCATTTCAACCAGTTTTTCATCGGTACGTGAAAGTTCGGCGCCCCCTTCCCTGACCAGAGCGGCATCAATATTGACCTCCGACATATCATTGACGATAACCGCAACGCGTCTGCCCTCTCTGTTGTTCAGAATATGGTTGAGCAGGGTCGTTTTCCCGGCGCCCAGAAAACCGGACAGAACGGTCACCGGCAGACGCATGTCGCCCTGTCTTTCTACGCTGATGTCAGACATTGCCTTTTATCTCCTCGTACTTCATTTGTCATTGGTCCGCTGATTTCGGGCCACTCAGTGTGACCATCGCATTTCAATTGTTATGTTATAACATAACAATTGAAATGCCAACATCGACCTTTATGGCCACATAGAGGAGAAATGTGCAGCAGCGATAAGCAATGTTGGCTTAGCTGCAGGTGGGGAGCGTCGCCATTTATCGGGAGTGTTCCGCAGCGTTATTGGACAAATTGTCATGGCCCAGTCCGCCAATAAATGGCAGACGGATACGTAGCGGCGTGAAATCCAGGCCGACGTTCAGCCCCAGCAGATTGAGTTCAAATCCCTCTTCAGCTCCCAGCGTTACGCCGGCGATACCCAGCACCGACACCTGCAGCCCGCGCCCGGATGGCGGTAGGCCAATGGGATTCAGCAGCGAGCGAAAATCTTTCCCCACCGCGTTGGCCGGCATATCCAGTTTGAGCGCGGGCACCTCGCGGCCAATATGGGCCAGAAAGGTGTTACTGTTAGGGCCCGGCCAGGCGTGGTAGGTATCCGGCCAGGGGTAGGAGGCAATTGCCGCGACAATCTGCGGGATCATGGCCTCGGCCTCTGCTCCCCGATGCTCCACCAGTAAACGAGGTTTCGCGCCGAACCAGTAGCCATCCGGCGGGTTGCTATTACGGCGCACCTTCTCCCCGCCTCCCCAGCTAATCACTTCATAGCGGTTATATTCCGTTTCCCCGGCGCGTTTATAGATAATCCAGGGATGCACCGCCACCACGCCTTTCCAGCCCCAGGTGGGCGCGGCGTAGACCTGCACAATGGCCAGGCGGGCGTTTTGCTGGGGATCAGGCGCCAGGCCTGCTGAGTCACGACGGGCGGACCACCAGCCCTCCTGCGGACGTAGCTCCCGCTGATACATCGTCTGGGCCAGGCTGGCGCCAAGGGAGAGCAGGATGATGCAAAGCAGACTCAGACAAACGATTTTTATGATCATGGCGGCCTGTATTCAGTGAGGAGACATCCCTATGGGCGATTATTGTCCTGACGGGACCGGGCAGCAATATAAAACGCGCAGATCATCGTCAATCTGCACACACCGATGAGAAATTACATTAATGCATTACAGGCAGGCGATATGGCGTACGATTTCACGCCCTTACAGTTTCGGGATTGGCCAGACGTTTCAGTAGTTCCTTGCCCGGCTCCCTGCCGCAGGTCGGCAATCATTTATCGTCTACCAAAGTCACTCAGGCCGAGAGCTGCGCGCGCTCCAAAAGCAGAGCACAGGCGAAACACCGCGGTATCAGTACACACAACGCCACTTGCGGTTCGCATTCCCTTCGCCCCTGGACTATACCTTAGGCATCTTTATTCCCTGAGGAACAACCCTTATGAGCAAAAAAATTCTGATGCTGGTTGGTGATTATGCCGAAGATTACGAAACCATGGTGCCGTTTCAGGCATTGCAGATGATTGGCCATCAGGTTGACGCGGTTTGCCCGGATAAGAGCAAAGGCGACTATATCATGACGGCGATCCATGATTTTGACGGTGCCCAGACCTATAGCGAGAAACCCGGGCACCGCTTTGTCCTAAACGCCGACTTTGCTGCCGTAAAAGAACAGGATTATGACGCCCTGCTGATCCCCGGTGGACGAGCGCCGGAGTATCTGCGCTTGAATGACGAGGTGCTCAAACTGGTTCAGGCGTTTGACGCGGCGCACAAACCCATTGCCGCCGTTTGCCACGGCCCGCAGCTTCTGGCCGCCGCCGGAATACTGAAAGGCCGCACCTGTAGCGCCTACCCGGCCTGCGCGCCGGAAGTACGGCTCAGCGGCGGGCATTATGCTGAGATCGGTATCGATCAGGCGCATGTTGACGGCAACCTGGTCACCGCCCCTGCCTGGCCCGCCCATCCGCAATGGCTGGCGAAATTTGCTGAAGTGTTGCAGCAGTAAACGTTGAATCCGCGACGAATAAAACGACCCCGGAGGACCGTCCAGCTGACGGTCCTTACTGCGGACTGTTTTCGGGGCCGCCAGCCACAAAACCGCAATCAACTCATGACCTGCCCGGCGATTATATTTTCAACAACCCGACAAATGACTATAATAAAGCATGACAAATGTCCTTATTCAGGAGGGAAGATGAAAACCTGGGTTCCTGCAGAGCAACCTGCCGATAATGCGCTGTGGCGCTATGCCGGGCTACCGGCGAATCGGGGTATGCAGTTGATTGAGCTGCTGAGTATGGGATTACCGGTCAGCATTCTGGATAATATTCATGAGTGGACGGAAATGTCGAAAACCGACATTCTGCGCATCACCGGGATTAATGAGCGCAACGTTGCCCGGCGCAAGAGCGCGGGCGGCACGTTGACGCCAGGCGAAAGCGAACGTGTGGCGCGTTTTGTCAGGGTCCTGGATACCGCCGTCGACTATTTTGGCAGCAAGCAGGATGCCTACGACTGGCTGCAGTCGCCGGTCAGAGGACTGGGCAATGTCGCCCCCATCGACCTGATTGCTACCGAGAGCGGCGCGCTGGAAGTAACAGACCTGATTGGTCGCCTGGAACACGGCGTCTTTGCATGATTTTCTATCGTCTGGTTACCGGCCGTTACGCCAGCGAAGCCTGGACGGGAAGCGGGGCCAACCAGTACGGCGGGCGCTGGAATCACCAGGGACACCCGGCGGTCTATGTGTCCACTTCCATTGCCCTGGCGTCACTGGAGATCCTGGTTCACGTCAAAAATGAGGCAATCCTCAACCAGTATCAGCTGTATAGTATCGAGATACCGGACAGTGAAGTGGAATCCCTCGATAAACAGTGGTTACCGGATAACTGGCAAGAAAATCCGATGCCCGTTTCCACAATGGATCTGGGCACCGGCTGGCTACAGTCGGGCAGCGGTCTGGCGCTGATGCTTCCCTCCTGCATTATTCCCTATGAAAACAACGCCATTTTAAACCCGCTGCATCCCGCGTTCAGCGAGGCCCTGGCCTCCGTGCGTCAGTATCCCTTTACCTTTGATCCCCGCCTCGCACGCTCCACGCCCCTTTGAGGCCCTGGCAGCAATACCTTGCCATCAAGACTGAGTGAGGAGAAAACCTTTCGCCGCGCCTTGCCAGTCCGTGGTGATGGTTAAACCGTCGGTACGGTTCCACCATCAATGAGGTATTCTGCCCCGGTTATCGATGCCGCCCGGTCGGAGGCTAAAAACGCAATCAGATTGGCCACCTCTTCGGGTTGCGCCGGACGACCGAGTGGAATTCCGCCTAATGAGTCCATGATGATTTGTTTCCCTCGCGCATACTCAACCCCCTGCTGCTGCGCGAGCCGCTGCGCAAATCTGACCGCCGCCTCGGTTTCAATCCAGCCGGGGGCCACGCTCAGAACACGAACGCCCCTGGGGGAAACCTCTTTCGACAGGCTTTTACTGTAGGTGGAGAGCGCGGCTTTTGCCGCGGCGTAGGCCGTGGTTGACTCCGGCAGCGGCATCCTTCTTTGGATTGAAGAGACGTGGATAATCACCCCCTTCCCGCTGTTGAGCATGAGGGGAAGCAGTAGACGATCCAGCCTGAGGGCAGGGAAAAGGTTGAGATCCAGCTCCTGCTGCCACAGCTCATCGCTCAGCGCGGCAAACCCACCTGCCGGGGAGGAAGAACCGCCCAGCATATGAACGATAATATCAACGCCGCCCAGCTGCTCCTGTACCTCCGCGGCCAGCAGAGCGCACCCGCTCGCCGTGGCGAGATCCGCCGTCACAAAGAGCGCATCAACAGGAGCGTCCGGCGGATGGCGAGCGCAGGTTAACACTCGCGCCCCCAGCTGGCGAAACAGCGCCACGGTTGCCGCCCCGGCCCCTTTGGTACCCGAGGTAATCAGAACGCGCTTTCCTTCCAGCGCCAGAAAATCACTCATCACCGATCTCCAGCTCATCGATCTGCCCTGCCGTCAGGCGAAATACATAGCTAAGGATGACCGGGCTGCCGGGAAAATTTCCGCTGACGTTGGCGCGCACCTTTACCCTGGCGCCCTGCGTTATCGTCTCAATAGGTTCGGCGACATACCGGTATTTTTGTCTGGCGGCAACCCGCCACTCGCGGATGGCCTGCCGTCCGCGATAGGTATTCCCTTCATCTTTCACCACCGCATCCGGGGTGAAGGCGCTGACAACGCGCTCCAGATCTTCAGCGGCAAAAAAGGCCTGTACTGCTGATGGCGTATCCATAGTGAATCTCCCGTGATTAAACGCTACGGCTTAACTTTAAGAATCCTTTATAATTTAAACAATCAGGACAAACCGGGATGCCATGATGAAGGAAATGGGATAATGTCGCGAATCACGCTAACGGATTTAGATGCCGTTATGGCCATCGCCCGACGAGGGACCTTTCGCGCGGCGGCGATCGAGCTGGGGGTATCAACCACCGCATTGAGCCATATCATCGCCAGATTTGAAGCCGAAATGGGCGTACGTCTATTTAACCGGACTACCCGCAGCGTGGGGCTCACCGACGCCGGTCGCCTGTTTATCGATAACATCGGTCCGTCGCTGCAGGGCGTTCATCAGGCCCTTGAGGTTGTCCGCTCCCGCAGCGAAACCCCTTCTGGCGTCCTGCGCATCAATACGCCTCCGTTTGCCGCCCGGACGCTTCTCTCCCGGGTCGTGCTGGAGTTTTTGCACCGCTATCCGCAAATGCAGGTGGATATCGTCACCGATGGCCGGCTGATCGACATCGTTGCGGAAGGCTTCGATATGGGAGTACGGGTCGCCAGCCTGATACCGGAGGATATGATCGCACTTTCCCTCGGCAAACCTCAGCGCTATGCCGTGGTGGCTTCTGCGCAGTATCTTTCGCACCATAAGCGGCCTGAAACCCCCGCAGATCTGCTCAATCATCCCTGCATCCGGGTGCGTCTGCCCGATGGTTCCCTCTATCGCTGGCATCTTGAGAAGCAAGGAGAAACGGTACAGGTCGATGTCCGCGGGCAGCTGACGCTGGATGAGGCGTCGCTGGCGCGGATTGCGGTGCTGGAAGATGCGGGAATAGGTTTCTTTCTTGAACAGGATGTCATCGAGGATATTGAGGCCGGCCGGCTGATTCGTTTACTGGACGACTGGACGCCCCCTTTTCCCGGCCTGTGTCTGTATTATCCCGGCAGACGTCACCCCTCCGCCGGGCTGGCCGCCTTTCTGGCGCTGGTGCGGGAATTTGCCCGATCCGCCGGCCGTTGAGCCCCGCTGGCAAGCGCCGGTACAATGCTATCGCGGCGCCGGCAAATCTTCCCGCTGGCGCCAGGCCGCAAGTTCTTCATTCAGCCAGGCGATGAACAACGAGACCTCCGTTTTCTTTTCACTTTGCTGCGGGGTGACCAGCCAGTACGGCCAGGGATAAGGCGCAGAACAGGCGGTGACCTGGACCAGCTCTCCTCGATCGATCGCGCCCTGCACCAGGGAGCGCCGCTCCAGCGCAATGCCATTGCCGAGTCGCACGGCTTCCAGAACCAGATTCGAGTCGTTGATACAGAGTCCGCCGGCGACGATCTCACGCTCCAGCCCGGCCTTCAGGCACCAGGTTTTCCAGGATTCCATCGAAAATAGAATCTTACTCGCCGCCACCTCTTGCGGCGTTGCCGGCAGCGCGCCGCCGTTGTAATGCGGCGCGGCCACCACAATCAGCTCATCGGCAAACATATAGCGGCTTTCCAGCCCTTCCCAGTCGCCTTTCCCCATGCGAATGGCGATATCCACCGCCTCCTGCTGCATGTTGGTGACCGTCAGACTGGCCAGCAGCCGCAACGTGATATGGGGATAGCTGGTGCGAAAGCGATCCAGGCGCGGCAATAGCCAGTGGCAGGCAAAAGACGGTACCGTGGCCAGGGTTAACGTCGTCGTCCGCGGCTTAACGTGGACCAGACGAGTGGCATCCGCGATATGTTCCAGCGCCTCGCGGACATGCATCGCATACAGTCGCCCCTCTTCGTTAATCTGCACTCCGCGTCCGTGACGCGTAAACAATCTCACGCCGAGCATCTCTTCCAGCACTTTAATTTGCTGACTGATTGCCGAATGGGTGACATGCAGCTCTTTCGCCGCCTGCGTCACGCTCCCAAGTCGGGCAACGGCCTCAAAGCTCCGTAAACTGGCGATCGGTGGGTAATCCGACATGAAGCAGCTCCTTATATTCCGGCTCCAGGAGGTCAACGTTACCCTGGTCCAGGAGGGTAAACCTCGGGCGACAATACCGGTCAGTCATTCTGACATCTCAGGTAAGAAATGCGTAATATTCGTTATCGCCAATCTGGCGTAATGTCTCTCTGCAGCCAGGGGCAATGCGCACGGTGATATCCTTCCTGGCGCACCTTGATTGACCCGGCATTCTCCTTTCAGAGACAGGAAAACAGGAATCATGATGAAACTCATTGGCATGTTGGACTCCCCTTACGTGAGGCGCGTCGCGGTATCTCTGGCGCTGTACGGTGTCGAATTTGAACACCTGCCGCTGTCGGTGTTTAGTGCCGTTGAACCCTTCGCAAAATTCAATCCGGTGGTCAAGGCGCCTACGCTGATTCTGGATAACGCCGTTCGGCTGATGGACTCCACGCTGATCCTTCATTACTTCGAATCTCAGGCAGATTTGCAGCGTAAATTGCTCCCCGCCGCCGGCCCTGCGCTGGCCGAAGATCTTCAGACGCTGGGATGGATTCTGGCTGCCAGCGAAAAAGCCGTACAACAGGTTTACGAACACCGCTTACGGCCGCCAGAGAAACAGTATCAACCGTGGATTGAACGCATCACCTGGCAGTTACTGTCTGCCTGCCGGGAATGGAACGCCGCGCTGGAACGCCGGGCGCTCAACACGCCGCTCGATCAGGTCTCGGTAACCAGCGCCGTGGTATGGACCTTTATTCAGGCGATGATCCCCGAGGTGGTGAAGGCCGATGACTTCCACTCAATTCGTGCCCACAGCGAAATAGCAGAAGCCCATCCGGCCTTGAAACAGTTTCCTTTTCCCTGATCGATATAACAGCGGAAAACTTTTGCGGGGCACAGAGGCCCCTTTTTTATTGCCCGCCAGCCGACAGCCGGGAGCGACGTACAGACCGCATGCATCCAGCTGGCTGGCGCCGGGGTTTTCGACCACACTTAAACCCGACTCCCGCTGCTGAACCTAAGGCGCCGATCGCTTTTCCCGGTTGACCGTCCGGCAGGCGGGAAACGGCAATGGAAGAACGTTTATCACGGGTGATGATGCATGAAGAAAATTGCGATTATCGGCGCAGGCCCCACCGGGATTTATACTCTTTTTTCCCTGTTAAAATATCCGGAGCCGCTGGCGGTGACGGTCTATGAGCAGGCGAGTCAGGCCGGCGTCGGCATGCCATACAGCGACGAAGAAAACTCGCGCATGATGCTGGCCAATATCGCCAGTATTGAAATCCCACCGATCCTCTGTCCCTATATCGACTGGCTGAAACAGCAAAGCGAGGAGCACCTTGCCCGCTATGGCGTCAGCTATGATTCGCTGCATGTTCGCCAGTTTCTTCCGCGTATCCTGCTTGGCGAATATTTTCGCGACCAGTTTATCGGCCTGACAGCCAGAGCCAGACAACAGGGTTTCTCGCTGACGGTGCATGAATCCTGTGAGGTCACCGACCTGCAGGCCACGGCAGAAGGCGTCAGATTATGGGCACAAGGTGAGTCGGCGGCGGAACGTTTCGATCTTGCGGTCATCGCCACGGGCCACGTCTGGCCCGCTGACGAGGAGTCCACCCGTACCTTTTTCCCCAGTCCGTGGTCCGGCCTGATGGATGCCGAGATCCCGGCATGCAGGGTCGGTATCATGGGTACCTCGTTGAGCGGTATTGATGCCGCGATGGCCGTGGTGGTTCAGCACGGCGAGTTTGTCGAATCCGCCGCGCGCTCGCTGCAGTTCAGGCTCAATCCGGCCAGCAAAGCGCTGAATATTGTCCTGATGTCGCGCTCCGGCATATTGCCGGAAGCGGATTTTTACTGCCCGATTCCCTATGAACCGCTTTCGGTGGTGACGCCTGACGCGCTGGAAAAGGCGATTGCCGCCGGTTCAGAGGGTTTACTTGACCGCGTTTTCCGGTTGATGGCAGAGGAGATCGAGCGCGCCGATCCGCAATGGAGTGCCGGTATCGCCCTCCCGACGCTGAACGCCGATAGCTTCAGCGACGCGTGGTTTCGTGAACGACACCAACATGACCCGTTTCACTGGGCGCAGGCCAATCTTATGGAAGTCGAGCGCAACAAGCGCGAGAAATACACCGTTCCGTGGCGCTATGTCATCCTCCGGCTGCATGAGGCCGTGCAGGAAATGGTCCCGCATCTGGATGCGCGGGATAGTCAGCGCTTTAGCGACGGGCTCGCCCGGGTGTTCATCGATAATTACGCCGCTATTCCGTCAGAGTCGATCCGCCGCCTGCTGGCGCTTCGCGAAGCCGGAGCGCTCCGCATTCTCGCCCTCGGCGAGGATTACCAGATGGCGATCGAAGAGGACAAAACGGTGATTACCACGCGGGAAAGCCGGGCCACCTATGATGTCTTTATTGATGCACGCGGGCAAAGAGCGCTAAAAACAAAAGATCTGCCCTTCCCGACGTTACGGGAGCAGCTGCAGGCCACCGGCGATGAGATCCCGGACGTGGGGGACGACTACACGTTACAGGAGCCTGCGGAGGTACGAGGCCGCGTGGCGTTCGCGGCGCTGCCGTGGTTAATGCATGATCGGCCTTTTGTGCAGGGTATTACCGCCTGTGCCGAGATGGCTGAAGCCATGGCCGGCGCCATTTCCCGTCCGGCGTCCCGTCGCCGCAGGCGTTTGCCGCAGACCGATCTGTGACGATCAATCTTAGCGCTGCCCGGGATCCGGGTGAAAAGGATCTTTCTTATGGTCCTCGCTATCATCGCGTTTACGCGGTATTTCCCCCTGTTCGCGCGGGTCGTCTTTTGCCGGGCGACTCCCGCGCTTTGCGGCGTCATTTGCCATCAATCGTCTCATGTATACCTCCGGTCGCGACGTGGATGATTGCGGTGGCTGATAAGCCGGCGCAGGAAAAAGTCCTGTGCAGGTTCCTCAACCGGCCTTATAAAGCCTGGTTGCCAGGACAAGTTTTCACCAGCGAAAAGATTTGCGCCTGCTCCTTCGCCTCAGGCCAGGTCTGGTGTTCGGATGGCGGCGACGGGGTGTGGTAGCGGCCCTTTTCGGCAATGGGCGGCGATGAGCGGCCTGTGCAAAAGGGCCTCTCATCGCGATTAACAGGCGTCATCCACGCAGGCAGGCGAGATATTTTTGTGCGGAACGCTGTACCCTTTCATGCGCGTTGTTCAGCATATTTTGCCCGGCGAAGGCTCCGTACAGTCTGGCAAACCGCACGCCGGCCAGGCGCTGCATGATGTTTTCAATGACCGACGCGGGCAGCGGCAGCATATTCGGGTAGCTCCACATAAAAGAGACCGCATCCGCACCGGGAGTCACCTGCAGGATGTCGCCCACCAGCAGCGTGCCATCGCCCTCGCGCCAGTGTAGAACGGTTCCCCCGGCGAAGTGGCCGCCCAGTCGCAACAGCTGCACCGAGGGCCATAGCTCAAACGCATCGCCTTGCCACAGACGAATCGCCGGGCTATCGCGCACGATCCACTCACTGTCGCTGGCATGCAGATAGACTGGCGCGTCAAAGGCGGCCGCCCAATCCTGCATGGTGGTGTAGTAATGAGGATGGGAAATCGCGATGGCATCAATACCGCCAAGCGCAGCTATCAACGCCATCGTGGCGGCATCGAGATTGGCAATGCAATCCCACAGAATATTGCCCTGCGGCGTTCTGAGCAGAAACGCGCGTTGGTTGATAGCGAACCGGGGAACGGTTTTAAGGCTAAACAAGGTGTTGTCATGCTGTTGCCAAGCGTTGGTATGATGGCTGATGAGATCCTCGAAGGCTACCCACGCCTGTCCGCTGACCGGGACATACTGGCGTTCATCGTCACAAATCTTGCAGCGTAAGATGGGTGTACTTCTTTCGTCATACGACGTGCCGCACGTTTTACACAGCTTAATCATTATTCCCCTCCTGCACGATGGTAAAGCAGTCATGAGTATGGCAGATGCGCGGCGACGGCCGGTGATTCCAAAGATGACAGGAAAGCCACAGAGGGGAGAACAGGAATAAGAACGGGAGGACGAGTCAAAAACGGTACGCTGAGATACAGGGCTTCCCTGCCCTGAAGAGAGAAATTACTCGAAGTAGACGGCCGGGTTCTCCGACAGCGATACAAAGGTTTTGGTGTTCTTATCCAGCGCGCCAATCGCCCCGCTTTCGATATCGTAAACCCAGCCGTGCAGGCGCAGCGCCTTATCACGCAGACCGACGGCAACCGACGGGTGAGTTTTGATGTTGTTCAGCTGTGCGATAACGTTTTCCCGCACCATCGCATTCACTTTATCGATTTCACTGTTCCAGGTGCCTTTTTCGACCACCGCTTTTGCGGCATCGGCATAGCGCAGCCAATGCGCCACTGCCGGCATCGGATCCAGACACTGGCAGGTCGCAACCGCAGTCATCGCGCCGCAGTTGGAATGGCCACAGATGACAATATCGGTGACGCCCAGGGCAACAACGGCATATTCGATAGTCGCGGACACGCCGCCCGGCTCTGGTCCGAATGAGGGCACGATATTCCCCGCGTTACGAATGACAAAGAGCTGTCCAGGTTCCTGCTGGGTCACCAGTTCCGGTACCAGGCGGCTGTCAGAACAGGAGATAAACAGCGCTTTGGGATTCTGGCTGGAGGCCAGGCTACGGAAGAGCTCTTTACGCTGCGGGAAGATCTCTTTCTGGAAGTTGAGGAAACCCTCAATGATATGTTGCATAGCAGTGTCTCTTTTCTCGGTATGAATTACGGTATGACAAAGATCACAGTTTGTCAGTGTATCACCGCAGCAGAGAATAGGAATCGTTATTCAAATGGAATCTATATGTTGCAGCCCCGATCGTTTCTGCGGGGCTGTGACAAAATACAAGGGATCTCACGCCTCAGACAGCGCAACGGTTGCGTTCAGTCGGTACGTGCACTACCTCCTCGCTAGATGAAGAATTTTATTGCCTGTTGCATCGTCGTGCCTATTCCCCACAGCAGCGGTAGCCCCACAGCAAACCAGCTTAACGTTAGCAGCACAACGGAGGGACGGGCCTCCCATGTCAATTGCGCGTTGGCATTAATGGTATACATGCCCTTAGCCTGCTGCTGCTGTTCGGCGGTCATGGCATATTTTTCCGCAATCGGGCGCACAAGCTGGTTGCAGATGAAACCCATAACCAGTAATACCGTCAAGACCAGCAGCGTAATATCATAGATCCGTGCCGGGGCGATGCCCTGCGCCAGCTGATATTCTCGCAGGTAATTCACCAGCACCGGGCCGCTAATGCCGGCAGCGGACCAGGCGGTCAACAGACGACCGTGAATCGCTCCGACCATCTGAGAACCAAATACATCGGCCAGATAAGCCGGAATGGTGGCAAAGCCGCCGCCATACATCGAAATAATGACGCACAGCGCGCAGACGAAAAGCGCCACATAGCCACCGTGATTGGTCAGCGGCAACGTCCCGTATAACAACGCCCCCAGCAAAAAAATTAAGGCAAAGGTGGTCTTTCTGCCGCACAGATCCGACACCGAAGCCCAGAAGAAACGCCCCAGAATATTAAACAAACTGAGCAGGCCGGTGAATCCGGCGGCCATCGTCGCAATCCGCTTCAGCTGTTCGCCACTTAATTCATTCCAGCTCAGGTCCTGCGAGAGTAGCTTTCCGGCAAAAATCTCCTGCAGCATGGGCGATGCCATACCCAAAATGCCGATACCGGCGGTGACATTCAACCACAACACCAGCCACAGCAGCCAGAACTGGGGCGTTCGCCACGCCACGCTGACATGCACCTGTATGGTGGAATGATTACGCATCACCTTTTGCGCTTTCTCCCCCGAGGGATGCCAGCCCATCGGCGGCAAACGGTAGCCAAACGTACCGCACAACATAAACAGCGAGTAGATCCCCGCCAGCGCCAGGATACTCTGCCAGACGCCGTTTCCTTGCGGGCCGGCAAAAAAGTTCATCAGCCAGTTTGCTAACGGCGCGCCGACCAGTGCCCCGCCGCCGAAGCCCATGATCGCCATGCCAGCAGCCATCCCGCGCTTGTCCGGGAACCAGCGCAGTAACGTAGAAACCGGCGATATGTAGCCCAGTCCCAGGCCAATACCACCAATCACTCCGGCTCCCAGCCAGAGTAGCCACAGTTGATGACTGTAAATGGCGAGAGCGGAGAGCAGCAACCCGCCGCACCAGCACAGCGTCGCGACGAGACTCACCAGTCGCGGACCGACTTTTTCCAGCCAGCTTCCCCAGAGTGCCGCGGCGCAGCCAAGGAAAACAAAAAACAAGGTATAGGTCCAACCCAGCAGCGAAATTTTCCAGTCACATTCTCGGGTAAATAGCTGCTGCCAGAATGACATCTCAGCCGGACACTGCAGGGGGTGTGTACCGCCAATTAACTGCGACATTGGCAACCAGAAGACGGAAAAACCGTAAGCCATGCCGATGCATAAATGCACGGCTAACGCCGCCGGTGGCACCAGCCAACGGTTAAATCCGGGGCGAGCAATGATGCGAGACTTAGCAAAAAATGGTGTTATCGGTGATACGGCTAAGGGAGGTGTATTCTCATTTAGTTGCGCCATAATCCTGTCCTTATCATGTTTGCTAACCGGCTACCTCAGCAGCCGAAGACAGGGTTACAAAGCAATAATGACGCCACCTGGTTAAAAAATAGACAAAAATGCAGACTGAAGCGAGCAAGCACTGCCTGCTGTTGGTCTCATAGACAGAAGCGATAGCTTTACCGGCAGCAGTGAATGCGTCAAACCTCAAGCCTGAGTCAGGAAGAGATGATTTTGATAATTACCGCTCTCAGAGTGATAACCCGCCGCCGCTCCGCCATACGTTTAGCATAAGGGCTATCCTTGTCCGTTCAAGAATCAGATGCCAATCAGCTCGTACTTTTTAATTTTGCGATACAGCGTGGCAATGCCAATTCCCAGCTCATCCGCCGCCTGTTTCTTATTGCTGTAGCGAGTCAAAGCGTCGCGAATCATCTGTTTTTCCATCGCTTCCAGCGCCGTGCTCCCTTCTTCCTCTTTAACCTCCGCCATCTCGCCAGGCAGGCTGGCATCCCGCCCGGTGGTTTTACCGCTGCAGATTAAGTTTGGCGGAAGCAATGACGCATCAATCACCTCACCCGATGGCACAACGTTGACCAGGTACTCCATCAAATTGCTCAGCTCGCGGATATTGCCAGGCCAATGATAGCGCTTAAGCAAACCGATGACCTCGGGAGAGACGCCGGGATAGACCAGCTCAAGACGGCGGGTATGCAGCTGCAGGAAATGGTGAATGAGCAGCTCGATGTCATCCTGCCGCTCGCGTAGCGGCGGTAACCTTAACGGAATCACGTTAAGCCGGTAATAGAGGTCCTCACGAAATTTACCCTCGGCGATAAACTGCGCCAGGTTTTGGTTGGTGGCGGAAATAATGCGGATATCGACCGGAACCGGGTGACTGGCCCCTACCGGCTGGATCTCACGCGACTCAATTGCTCTCAGCAGCTTTGCCTGCAGCGTAAGGGGCATATCGCCAATCTCATCGAGAAACAGCGTACCGTGATTCGCCGCCTGTATCAGCCCGGGTTTACCGTTGGCCGACGCGCCGGTAAATGCCCCTTTTACGTAACCGAACAGCTCGCTCTCCAGCAGCTGTTCGGGGATAGCCGCACAGTTGATGGCAATAAACGGCTTTGCCTGTCGGTCGCTCAGCTTATGAATGGCGCGGGCGACAACCTCTTTTCCGGTCCCGCTTTCGCCAGCAACCATCACGCTGGACGGACCACGCGCTATGCGGCTTATCAGTTTTTTCAACTGACGCATCGGGCGACATTCGCCAATCAGCTGCTCAATCTGCGGCTCGTCCTGCGCCGCACTGAAATCCGTCGTGGCGTGCGATTGATGAAAAGCCATTAAGAATAGCCACTGATCCTGAACAGCATGCAGCTGCCCGATAATAAGTTCTTTCTTGTCATCAAAGGAGATCACATGCTGCATATGGCCGCGCACAAAATTATGCTCAAAGGTTAACGGACGAAAATTAATCGTTTTGCCGACCATATTTCCCTGATTTACACCAAGAATCTTTAATGCCGTCTGGTTGGCAAATTTTATCTTTTGATCGAGGCTGACCACCAGCACCCCCTGATCCATATTCTCAATCATGGTCAAAAATATTTTTTGAATATTATCGCTACTGCCCTGCCCCTCCAGCAGCCGCGAAACGAATATTGATGAGACATGGCGAACGTAATCGGAGAATTCGTGAAGATTATCTTTAATTCGCTCCTGCTGCTCGCGGGTTAACGCAATAAGGCTAATAACGCCCACACACTGTCCCTGATAAATAACAGGAGTGCCAAGAAACGCTTTTTCTTTGCAACTTTCCTTACTGGCACATCCTTTACAAAGAGGATCAAAACGAGAATGGGTAACAACTTTGTCTTTTTTTGTTTCTATTATGTAACGCAAAAGTCGCGAATCTTCATTCAACTTTTTTCCCAGCAATCTCCCGTACGCGCCTGTTCCGGCGACGCGACAGAGTGTGTTATCGACAATCTCGACCTCAAGCTGAAGCACGCTGGAGAGCATACGAGCAAACCGTTGAATTGTAGGTTGAATTTGCATCAATACGGATAAGGTGTTAGAGGAAATCATAATGAACCCTTACTCTCACTAACCGAAAACTATTTTTATTCTTTCCCGATGATACTACTCCAGGGTTGAACGGAATTGATGCAGATAAAATCCCCTTTTCACTCTTTGACGGAAATATGGAGGCGATATCACATTTTCATATCAATATGAGAATTCGCAGCGGTTTTTTATCAATTTGACGATGAAGCTGTCTCTTCTTCCCCGCTCTGCGGCCGCTGAATAAAAGAAACCGAATGGCAGCCGGCATAACGAAAATGAATCTTATTTACCTCACCCCCTCGAGCACCGATGTTTACGTGATCGTCATCGCATAATCACAGCCATTTATCTCTACGTCAGACTCTTTATCAGGAACTGGCACAGTTATTGTTAGTGAATATACAGCGCTGGCCGTCGCCACTTCACGCTCGCCGCTCCCGACCGCACAGCAATCATTAAGCTCGTCATTCACTACCAGGACCTAAAAATGAAAACTGTTAACGAACTGATTAAGGATATCAACCACCTCAACTCCAGCCTTCACGATAAAGACTTCCTGCTGACGTGGGAACAGTCTCCGGATGAGCTGAAACAGGTGCTGGATGTTGCCGAAGCCTTAAAGACGCTGCGTGCAGAGAATATTGCCACCCAGGCCTTTAATAGCGGGCTGGGAATTTCCGTTTTTCGCGATAACTCAACCCGCACTCGTTTCTCCTATGCCTCAGCGCTGAATTTGTTAGGTCTCGCGCAGCAGGACCTTGATGAAGGCAAATCACAAATTGCCCACGGCGAAACCGTTCGCGAAACCGCCAACATGATCTCATTTTGTGCCGACGTTATCGGTATTCGCGACGACATGTATCTTGGCGCCGGCAATGCCTACATGCGCGAAGTCGGCGACGCGCTGGACGACGGATTCCAACAGGGCGTACTGCCGCAGCGCCCGGCCCTCATTAACCTGCAGTGCGATATCGACCACCCGACGCAGGCAATGGCCGATCTTGCCTGGCTGCGCGAACATTTTGGATCGCTGGAAAACCTGAAAGGTAAAAAAATCGCCATGACCTGGGCCTACTCGCCAAGTTACGGCAAACCTCTCTCGGTGCCTCAGGGAATTATCGGTCTGATGACCCGCTTTGGTATGGACGTCACTCTGGCACACCCGGAAGGCTACGATCTGATTCCGGACGTCATCGACGTGGCGAAAAACAACGCCGAAGCTTCTGGCGGCCGCTTCCGTCAGGTCACCGATATGGCAGAAGCGTTTAAGGATGCGGACATTGTATATCCGAAGTCCTGGGCACCTTATAAGGTGATGGAAAAACGCACCGAACTGCTGCGCGCTAACGATCATGATGGGTTAAAAGCGCTGGAGCAGGCCTGCCTGGCGCAAAACGCCAACCATAAAGACTGGCACTGTACTGAAGAGATGATGGCGCAGACTAAAAACGGCGAGGCGCTATATATGCACTGTCTGCCTGCCGACATCACCGGCGTCTCCTGCGACGAGGGGGAAGTCACCGAAGCGGTCTTCGAAAAATACCGTATCGCCACCTACAAAGAAGCCAGCTGGAAGCCATACATCATCGCCGCCATGATTTTGTGCCGCAAATACGCCAGACCTGGCCAGCTGCTGGAGCAATTGCTCAACGAAGCACAAAAACGCGTCAAGTAACCTATCAGGCTGGCCTGCAGGCCAGCATCACACTCTCCGCATGATGGATAAGGACAGAGTATGTCTGCTTTCTCACTGAAAATGGATATTGCCGAAAACCGTTTTTTTACCGGCGAAACATCCCCGCTGTTTTCGCGCCAGCAGGCGCAACAGGCACGACATTTTCATCAAAAAATCGTCGGATATAAACCGACGCCGCTGTATGCCCTCAAATCGCTGGCTGCTCTGTTCGGCGTAAGTACGATTCTGGTCAAAGACGAGTCGCAGCGTTTCGGTCTGAACGCATTCAAAATGCTGGGCGGCGCCTACGCTATCGCACAGCTGCTGTGCGAAAAATATCACCTGGATATCAACGCATTTTCCTTCGCAACCTTCAAATCCAGCATCAAAGAAAAGATGACCTTTGCCACCACCACCGACGGTAACCACGGACGCGGCGTGGCGTGGGCGGCACAGCAGCTGGGACAGAATGCCGTCATCTATATGCCCAAAGGTTCTGCCCAGGAGCGCGTTGATGCCATCCTGCGGCTTGGCGCCAGGTGTATCGTCACCGAGATGAACTATGACGATACCGTACGCTTCACGATGCAAACCGCCCGGCAAAACGGCTGGGTAGTGGTACAAGACACCGCCTGGGAAGGTTATACCAAAATCCCGACCTGGATTATGCAAGGTTACGCCACCCTCGCCGATGAAGCGGTAGAGCAGATGGCGGCAATGGGCATTGCTCGTCCGACCCACGTTTTCCTGCAGGCTGGCGTCGGCGCGATGGCCGGCGGCGTGCTCGGTTATCTGGTGGACGTCTTCGGCGCACGCGATCTGCATTCGGTTATCGTTGAGCCAGAGCTGGCGGATTGTCTCTACCGTTCAGGCGTCAAAGGTCAAATCGTCAACGTTGGCGGCAGCATGGCCACGATTATGGCAGGCCTGGCCTGCGGCGAACCCAATCCGCTGGGCTGGGACATTCTGCGCAACTGCGCCACCCAGTTTATCTCCTGTCAGGATGCCGTAGCCGCGCTCGGGATGCGCGTACTGGGTAATCCTCTCGGTACCGATCCGCGGGTGATTTCCGGAGAGTCTGGCGCTGTCGGTCTGGGCATTCTCTCCGCCGTACATTTCCATCCACAGCGCGAAGCGCTGATGAATAAGCTCGGACTGGATAGCCGCTCCGTGGTGCTGGTTATCAGTACTGAAGGCGATACCGATGTGGAGCACTACCGGGAAGTCGTCTGGGAAGGTAAATATCCGGCAGCCCAATAATTCCTCAGAACACTGACAAATTCATCCCGCTGAGCGGGAAACAAAAACTGGAGAACTGATTCATGGCCAAGCACATTCCCTTCAAACTTATTCTTGAAAAAGCAAACCACTACCAGCAGGACATGACCCGTTTTCTACGGGACATGGTGGCAATACCTAGCGAAAGCTGTGATGAAAAACGCGTTGTCCATCGCATTAAAGAAGAGATGGAAAAGGTCGGCTTCGACAAAGTGGTCATCGACCCGATGGGCAACGTTCTTGGTTATATCGGCCATGGCCCGCGCCTCGTCGCGATGGACGCACATATCGACACCGTCGGCATCGGCAACATCAAGAACTGGAATTTCGATCCCTATGAAGGCATGGAGACCGATGAGTTAATCGGCGGTCGTGGAACGTCTGACCAGGAGGGGGGAATGGCCTCAATGGTCTACGCCGGTAAAATTATCAAAGACCTCGGACTGCAAGATGAGTACACCCTGCTGGTCACCGGCACCGTTCAGGAAGAAGATTGCGATGGGCTGTGCTGGCAGTACATCATCGAGCAGTCAGGTATTCGCCCGGAGTTTGTTGTCAGCACCGAACCAACGGATTGTCAGATCTACCGCGGTCAGCGCGGGCGTATGGAAATTCGCGTTGATGTCCAGGGCATCAGTTGCCACGGTTCCGCGCCGGAACGCGGCGATAACGCGATTTTCAAAATGGGACCAATCCTCAATGAACTGCAGGAACTCTCGCACAAACTGGGCAATGATGAGTTCCTGGGCAAAGGCACCCTGACCGTTTCCGAAATTTTCTTCACCTCGCCAAGCCGCTGCGCCGTTGCCGACAGCTGCGCCGTCTCCATCGACCGGCGCCTGACCTGGGGGGAAACCTGGGAAGGCGCTCTGGCTGAAATTCGCGCCCTGCCCGCCGTACAAAATGCCGGCGCGGTGGTGTCGATGTACAACTATGACCGTCCATCCTGGACCGGGCTGGTCTACCCGACCGAGTGCTATTTCCCGACCTGGAAAGTGGAAGAAAACCACTTCACCGTCCGTGCGCTAAGCAATGCCTATGAAGGGCTGTTTGGTAAAGCGCCGGTCGTTGATAAATGGACCTTCTCGACCAACGGCGTCTCCATCATGGGCCGTCACGGCATTCCGGTCATCGGTTTTGGGCCAGGTAAAGAACCGGAAGCCCATGCGCCTAATGAGAAGACCTGGAAATCCCATCTGGTGACCTGTGCCGCGATGTATGCCGCCATTCCGCTTAGCTGGCTGGCCACTGAATAATCATTGACTGCAACCCCTCCCGTCGCTTTGCGACGGGAGTCTGGAGTGTTTATGCGCGTACTGATTAAAAATGGCATCGTCGTCAATGCCGACGGCCGGGCTAAACAGGATCTGCTCATTGAAAACGGTCTGGTCAGCCGCCTGGCCCCCCAGATAACGCCTGACCAACCTTGCGACACTATTGATGCCGAAGGTTGCTACGTGATGCCCGGCGGCATCGATGTTCATACCCACTTTAATATTGATACCGGACTCGCCCGCAGCTGTGATGATTTTTTTACCGGTACCCGCGCCGCCGCGTGTGGCGGTACAACAACCATCATCGATCATATGGGCTTTGGCCCTGCCGGCTGTCGGTTACGCCACCAGCTGGAGGCCTACCACGGATATGCCGCTTATAAAGCGGTGATTGACTACAGTTTTCATGGCGTTATCCAGCATATAAATCACGCGATTCTTGATGAGATCCCGATGATGGTCGAGGCGGGGATCAGTAGCTTTAAGCTCTACCTGACCTACCAGTACAAACTCAATGATGACGAGGTGCTGCAGGCGATGCGTCATCTACAGCGTGCCGGGGCATTAACGACCGTCCATCCAGAAAATGATGCCGCTATCGCGCAAAAGCGCGCTGAGTTTCTTGCCGCCGGTAAGACCGCCCCGCGCTATCACGCTTTAAGTCGCCCGTTTGAGTGCGAAGCCGAAGCCATCGCGCGGATGATCAATCTTGCACAGCTTGCCGGCAACGCACCGCTATACATTGTGCATCTCTCCAATAGTCTGGGTCTGGACTATCTACGTCTCGCCCAGGCCCGCCATCAGCCGGTATGGGTAGAAACCTGCCCACAGTATCTGCTGCTCGACGAACGCTGCTATGAGCGTGAAGATGCCCTGCAGTTTCTGCTCAGTCCACCGCTGCGTAATGCCAGGCATAACGATGCCCTGTGGTGCGGCATCAGCGATGGCGCGATTGATGTTGTCGCCACCGATCACTGTGCTTTCTCCATGGCCCAACGCCAGCAGCTTTCCGGTGGCGATTTCAGCCGCTGTCCGAACGGTCTGCCGGGAGTCGAAAATCGTTTGCTGCTCCTGTTCTCCCACGGGGTGATGACCGGACGCATTTCGGCGGAACGTTTCGTGGCTCTCACCAGCGCGACGCCGGCAAAACTGTTCGGTCTGTGGCCAAAAAAAGGGCTGCTGGCACCCGGCGCCGATGGCGATGTGGCGATCATCGATCCGCGTCGGACTACCACCATTCGTCATGAAATGCTGCATGACAACGCTGACTATTCCCCGTGGGAGGGGTTTATCTGTCAGGGCGCTATTCGCCAGACCTTGTCTCACGGCAGAGTGATCTTCGATAACGGTCACTTTACCGGCACCGCAGGCCAGGGGCGTTTCCTGCGCCGCCATCCCTTTTCAATCGCTAACGCTCCCGTAAGCGGAAATGCACCCTAAAGTGAGGAATGAATGAGTAAGAAAATTGTTCTCGCCCTTGGCGGAAATGCCTTAGGGGACGACCTGGCCGGGCAAATGCAGGCCGTTAAACAAACCGCGCAGGCCATCGTTGACCTGATTGCGCAGGGACACCAGGTGGTGGTGACTCACGGAAATGGTCCGCAGGTGGGGATGATTAACCTCGCTTTTGAAGCCGCCGCTAAAACGGAAGCGCACACGCCCATGCTGCCAATGTCGGTCTGCGTCGCCCTGAGCCAGGGCTACATTGGCTACGACTTACAAAACGCACTCCGTGAAGCACTCCTTTCCCGAGGAATGACCGTGCCCGTGGCAACGCTGATTACCCAGGTCGAAGTGGACGCCAACGACCCCGCATTTAAACATCCAACCAAACCTATCGGCTCCTTTTTTAGCGAAGAAGACGCCAGGCAGCTGACCCGCCAGGGGTACACCATGAAAGAGGATGCCGGCCGCGGCTACCGCCGCGTTGTCGCATCGCCACAACCGGTGGATATCATCGAAAAAGAGACGGTGAAAGCGATGATGGAAGCGGGTCATGTGGTGATTACCGTAGGCGGCGGCGGTATCCCCGTCATTCGTGAAGGCCACCACCTGCGGGGTGCCAGCGCGGTGATTGATAAAGACTGGGCCAGCGCGAAACTGGCAGCGATGATTGACGCCGATATGCTGATTATCCTGACCGCGGTGGAGAAAGTCGCCATCAACTTCGGCAAAGCGGATGAGCAGTGGCTGGACAGGCTCACGCTCAGCGATGCCGAACGCTATATTCGCGAAGGCCATTTCGCGAAAGGTTCTATGTTACCGAAAGTCGAGGCTGCCGCCTCGTTCGCGCGTTCCCGTCCCGGACGTCAAGCACTGATTACGGTTCTGAGCAAGGCTCAAGAAGGAATTGAAGGCAAAACCGGAACCGTGATAGCGGGTTAAACAGGGTCTGAGAAAACCAGTAACCCTCGATACGCCCGGTGATGTTCCGGGCGATTTTTACAGGACCAGCCCACGGGATATCAGGCTCAGGCGACCGTTAACACCGCTTCCTTCGCCTTAACGCCTCGGTGCATTAGCGTCATTAGCGCTTCAAGCACGCCACCGCCAATCGCTCTGGCCTTATCCGATACGCTGGTATAATCGGCGTCTGCGCCGCGCGGATCGATATCACCGATTTTGAAACCGCTGTTAACCACCAGGCCATCGTTTAATAACCCACGCACCATCCCGCCCAGCGGGGCCAGAATCTCCCGGTCACCGATGGTGGCGATCGTCTCCCCTTCGTTGACAATATCTCCCAGCCGCACCCGCCCCTGTAGCACGCCGGCCACCGGAGCGCGGATTACCCTCAGCGACGTGTGGCCCTGAATATTGCCCGGGATCCCGGTATTTGCCTGAGCGCAGCCGTGGTAAATCACCTGACCTAACCAGTGGCCCCGATGGGTTTCAATTACCGCGTGGCAATCTTTTCCGGCACAGAAACCGGGGCCAAGCGCGATCACCGCCGGTGCCAGCCCGCAATGAGTACCGAAGTTTTCCTTCGCCAGAATCGCATCCACCACGCAGGCGGGCCTCAGGTCGTGTAGGGAGTGGCACACTGGATCGACCAGAAGCGGGATGGCCCCATTTTCGACGATACGAATAGCCTCATGTACCGACGCTGCGCGCCGGGCGACAACGCCCTCTACCGTCACCTCACCGTCGAATATCGCCTGGGCAAAGGCCACGCTGCGGCGGATCGCCGTCGGTTTTTCAACCTCGAGCATGATCACCTTAAATCCGGCATGCCAGAGCCGCAGCGCCACCCCGGTAGCAATATCTCCGGCACCGCGAATCACGACCCGCAGATGCTGTGAGGGATGATCCACCGCCATCATCAGGCCACCAGCGGCCTGATTTTTCACCTGCAGGATCTCCGCCAGGACGCTGATAGCAATCTCGTTTGGCGTCTCTGCGCCAATGTTATAGCCCACCGGCGCATGCAGACGCGCAATGTGTTCTTCCGCAACCCCGTTTTCACGCAGTTGACGTAAAAAAACCTGAACCTTACGGCGGCTGGCCAACAGACCAAGCCAGGCCACTGGCTGGGTAATCAGCCGATCCAGCGCTTCGCGATCTTTATTGTTGGTGGCGATGAGAACAAAGTTGTCCGGGCGAATGTCCAGCTTTTCTAACGCGGAACCAAAGGTTTCGGCATGCAGCAGCTGGGTCGACGGAGGGAAAAAATCAGGATTGAGGCTCTCCCGATAGATATCGGCAACGGCGATTTCGAACCCCACCAGCGCCGCAATTTGCGCAATTGCGCGGTTGACGTGTCCGCCGCCAATCAGCACCAGGCGCGGCCGCAGGCCATGCACGCTGATATAAACCGACATCGCGCCTCCGCAGTCAGAGCCAACGGCATCGGCCCCGTTGCGCGCCATCCTGCCGTGAAACATTCGCGACGCCTTCTCACCCAGCGCCACCAGTGCCTCATCAATCACTTTTCGCTCCACCATCCCGCCGCCTATAGTTCCCGCAATGGTCCCGTCAGCGCGGATCAACATCTGCGCCGAGTGCCTGGGCGTTGAGCCTCTGCTGTCAACAATCTGCGCCAGCGCAAACGGGCGATTCTGTTCTTCGAGTCTTGCAGCTTCTGAGAAAATATTCATAACAACCTCGATGGCTATCCCTTTTCACCCCAGAGTGGATCTCACTCTCTCACTCGTCTGCGCGTGATTGCCGGACGCGCCTGAACGGATCCCGCCCAGATGGCATCAACATCGCCATCGGTCAGCAGGTCGGCTGTCAGCAAATTATCATTTTGAGAAAGCTGATTAAGTAACCAGATGCGCCGGACACCCGTCGGCGTATCTTTAAAGGCCCCTTCAGGATGCTGAATGAAACGATGCAGCATCGGCCAGCTCAGCCTGTCACCCGGTACGGCGGCGGTTATTCGGGAAAAAAACGGCCAGCGATGAACCGTCCCAGGACCAATACATTGCCCAATCAACCCGCCTCCCGTCACGGCAATGACGCAGCGACTTGAATCAGGGATGCAAGGTTCATGCTCGTTTGGCGCTTTGAGTGCAAAACCGTGAGCACCGTCGGCTTCTACCAGCACCACGTCGACGTCAGCCTGCGCCACCAGTCCATCGAGTTGCTCGCCGGTAAAACCCTTTACTTTTCCAGCCTGCGGCAGCCATGCGGAAAAACAGGCCAGCAGCGGCTGTTGCCAGACGACTGGCGACAGCCGCCGCGGATCGCGACAGATAACAACCGGCATCTGCGCCGGTAGATACATATGCGTGGTGGTGGTCAACAGGACCCGTCGTCCGGCCCGGACAAATAATTCAGCCAGCCACAACAACGTACTGGTTTTGCCGCCAGCGCCGACGGTGGAAATAAGTAACGGGCTGGCAGACGCACCCAAATCACAAAACAAGGCGTCATCTTGCGGTATATTTTCCATTAATCAGGTTCATTTCCATTATTTAAAGAGAGCTATGAAGCCGATCGACTGCATTATTACCGCCGCCGGGTTGTCCTCCCGAATGGGGCAATGGAAAATGATGTTACCCTGGCAAGAGGGAACAATACTTGATGCAAGTATTAAAAATGCCCTGCAATTTTGCTCACGTATTATTCTGGTGACGGGTTTTCACGCGCAGGAACTGCAGACACGGTATAGCAACAATCCCAGGATAACGCTGGCCCATAATGCGGATTATCAACATGGGTTGTTCTCATCCGTGATTTGCGGGGCCCGTGCCGTGACAAGCGAATACTGCTTTATCACCCACGGCGATCTGCCTTGTATCACGGCTGATGTGTTCCGCACCATGTGGCCGTTGCGCTATAACGGTTCGCTCCTTCCGCATTATCAAGGAATACCGGGCCATCCCATCCTCGTTGCCAGCCGCTATTTGCAACAGCGGCTGAACCGATCTGACGGTTCATCTGTCCGCAAAGCTCTGCTCAGCGGTCGGCATCAACGACTGGAACTGGAATATCCGGAAATTATTTTTGATATTGATACCCCTGCCGATTTTATTCGCCTGCAGAATAGCCCGCGTTTCTCGTCGCGATGCCATCGCACCTCATGAGGCGCGCATAGCGCGATAACGTAAATTATCATTGTGATAGATAAGCGTTGATTTTGAGAAATAAACACAGCTCATTTTGGTGAGTGATTTTAATTCGCATTAGCATAACGTGATGTATTTCATAAAGCGTCGTTAACTTTAGATCTCTCTCACAGATTCGCACCCGCTTAGCTTAATGGCTAAATAACTGGTGTGATTGTTGCTCCACCTCTCCCAATTCGTCGGAAAGATCGCTTTCCCGATAATATTCGTTCACCGATTAATCTAAGGAGAGGGTTATGGGAGATATCATGCGTCCCGTCCCGTTTGAGGCATTATTGACGCGTATCTTTGATGAATACCAAAACCATCGCTCGATATTTGGTATTCCTGAACAGCAATTTTACTCGCCGACAAACCCAAATCGACTCACCGTGTTCGGCGAGAGTTGTGCAACCCCGGTTGGACCTGCCGCCGGACCGCATACCCAGCTGGCGCAAAATATTATCACCTCCTGGTTAACCGGCGGTCGGTTTATCGAACTGAAAACCGTGCAGATCCTCGATCGGCTTGAGCTGGAAAAACCGTGTATCGACGCCGAAGATGAATGTTTTAATACTGAATGGTCGACCGAATTTACCCTGAAAAAGGCTGCTGATGAGTACCTGAAAGCCTGGTTTATTCTGCACCTGCTGGAAGAGATTTTCCCGCTCACGCCGATGAAGGGCGGCAAATCATTTATTTTCAATATGAGCGTGGGTTATAACCTGGACGGTATCAAGCAGCCGCCGATGCAGCAGTTCATCAACTGCATGATGAACGCCAGCAAGCAACCCGAATTTTCCCGCTATCGCGATATTCTCGACCGCTGGCTGCATGACGACAAGTTCCTTCTCCGCTTCCGGTTCGATGATATCCGTCCACGGCTCGACACGCTGGCACACCGGATCCCCGCCACCCTGGTACACGGCGTGACGCTGTCGACGATGCATGGCTGTCCGCCGGACGAAATTGAAGCCATTTGTCGCTATATGCTGGAAGAGAAAAACCTCAATACCTTCGTCAAACTCAACCCGACGCTTCTCGGCTATTCGCGGGTACGCGAAATTCTTGATACCTGCGGCTTCGGCTATATCGCCCTCAATGAAGAGTCCTTTGACCACGATCTGAAAATCGATCGGGCATTAGAAATGCTGGAACGCCTGATGCAACTGGCAAAAGAGAGACATCTCGGCTTCGGTGTGAAGCTCACCAATACCCTCGGCACCGTCAACAACAAAGGTGCGCTGCCGGGAGATGAGATGTATATGTCCGGTCGCGCGCTGTTCCCGCTGTCCATCAATGTTGCCGCTCTTCTTTCCCGCGCTTTTGACGGCAAGCTGCCAATCTCCTATTCCGGAGGCGCCAGCCAGCTCAATATTCGCGAAATTTTTGCAACAGGAATACATCCAATCACCATGGCGACGGACCTGCTGAAACCGGGAGGCTACCTGCGGCTTAGCGAATGTATGCGCGAACTTGAGCAGTCTGACGGCTGGAAGATGACCCGGGTGGACGTCGCAAGATTGAATGCGCTGGCAGAAAAAGCCGTCAGCATGGCGTACACCCAGAAACACTGGAAACCCGATGACCGTATTGATGTCGGCGAGAAACTGCCCCTCACCGACTGCTACGTCGCCCCCTGCGTTACCGCCTGCGCCATTAAGCAGGATATCCCGGAATATATTCGTCTGATGGGCGAACAGCGTTATGCCGACGCGCTGGAGCTGATTTACCAGCGCAATGCCCTACCGGCCATTACCGGTCATATCTGCGATCATCAGTGTCAGTACAACTGTACTCGCCTGGACTACGACAGCGCGCTTAACATTCGTGAATTGAAAAAAATCGCCCTTGAGAAAGGCTGGGATGAATACCAGCAGCGCTGGCATAAACCCGCAGGTTCCGGCACCAGACATCCGGTAGCCGTGATTGGCGCAGGTCCGGCAGGACTGGCCGCCGGATATTTTCTCGCCCGCGCCGGGCATCCGGTGACGCTTTTTGAGCGCGAAGCCAACGCCGGTGGCGTGGTACGCAATATCATCCCACAATTCCGTATTCCCGCAGAGCTGATCGAACATGATATTGATTTCGTGACCCGGCATGGGGTGAATCTGGTTTACGGCTGCGATCCGCATCTGAGCGTTGAAAAGCTGCAGCAGGAAGGATTTCACTACGTTCTGGTGGGAACCGGTACCGATAAGAACAGCGGCGTCCCGCTACGCGGTGATAACCTTAACGTACTAAAATCACTCCAGTTTTTGCGGGAGTATAACCGCGGCGACAACCTGAAGCTGGGGAAACATGTGGCCATTATTGGTGCAGGCAATACCGCAATGGACTGCGCCCGCGCGGCCCTGCGCGTCCCCGGCGTGGAGAAGGCCACCATCGTTTATCGCCGTTCACAACAGGAGATGCCGGCGTGGCGTGAGGAGTATGAAGAAGCCGTTGCTGATGGCGTTCAGTTCCGTTTTCTGAACAACCCGGAAGAGTTTAACGCCGATGGCACCTTGACGCTGCGCGTTATGACTCTCGGCGAAGCCGATGAAAAGGGCCGCCGCCGCCCGGTACAAACCGCCGAGACCTGCACGCTGCAGGTCGATACCCTGATAACCGCCATCGGCGAGCAGCAGGATCACGATGCCCTCGCGGCGATGGGTATTCCGCTCAATGAACATGGCTGGCCGGTTGTCGATCTCAATGGGGAAACCGGTAAGGCCAACGTCTTCCTGATCGGCGATGTGCAGCGCGGCCCCTCTTCCATTGTTTCCGCAATCGGCAATGCCCGCCGGGCCACGGATACGATTCTGGCCCGCGAGAATATCCTCAGTCACCATGGTGATAAACGCTGGAATAACGTCAATCCGGCGGAAGTCTACCGCCGTAAAGGAACCATTGCCGTGGCAAGGGTAAACAAAGACGATCGCGATGCATTCGTGGCCCAGGAGGCCTCCCGTTGCCTTGAGTGCAACTACATCTGCAGCAAGTGCGTGGATGTCTGTCCAAACCGCGCCAACGTCTCAATCGCCGTACCTGGGTTCCAGAATCGCTACCAGACCTTGCACCTTGACGCCTTCTGCAACGAATGCGGTAACTGCGCCCAGTTCTGCCCGTGGCAGGGCAAACCATACAAAGACAAAATCACCATCTTTAGCCTGGCCGAGGATTTCGGCAACAGCACCAACCCGGGTTTTCTTGTCGAAGCGAACCAGGTTCACGTACGACAAAACGATCGGATCTGGCTGCTGAATATCGACGAACGCGGTCAGCTTAACGACGTACCGCCACCGCTTACCGACATGTGCCGCATTATCAGCCATGTTCATCTCCACCATCGCTATCTGCTGGGAGGCGTCGAAGTATGAGTATCCTGATTCTAAAAAATGCGACTATCGTGCAACTTTACCCGGCAAAAGTCGTGGAAAATGTCGATATCGTTATCGAAAATGAGACGATTATCGATGTTGGTGCGGACCAGTGTCGGCGCTATCCGCTGGCCAGCATCAAAGAGATGCGGGGCCGCCTGGTCATGCCTGGCAACGTATGTTCCCACAACCATTTCTATTCCGGCTTATCACGCGGTATCCAGGCCAACATCGCCCCCTGTCCGGACTTTATCTCGACGCTGAAAAACCTGTGGTGGCGGCTCGACCGGGCGCTGGATGAAGAGTCGCTGTACTACAGCGGACTCATCTGCTCGCTGGAGGCCATTCGCTGCGGCTGTACCGCGGTTATCGACCACCACGCCTCTCCGGATTATATTGCCGGGTCGCTTAGTCAACTGCGTCAGGCCTTTCTGAAGGTGGGGCTACGCGGAATGACCTGCTTCGAAACCACGGATCGCAACGGTGGCGTCAAAGAGTTACGGGCTGGCGTTGAGGAAAACATTCGCTTTGCTCGCGAAATAGATAGTGCAAAGGAAAAAGGCGATACCCCGTATCTGGTGGAGGCCCATATCGGCGCTCACGCGCCGTTCACTGTCCCGGATGAGGGCCTGAGTATGCTCTCCGAGGCCCTGAAGACAACCGGCCGCGGGCTGCATATTCACGCCGCGGAAGACCGCTACGATGTCTCCCATAGCCACCATCATTATGCAAAAGACCTGCTGGTCAGGCTGGCTGATTTCGATCTGCTCGACAGCAAAACGCTGATCGCCCACGGGCTGTATCTTTCGGTCAGGGATATTGAGCTGCTGAATGCGCATGACGGGTTCCTGGTACATAATGCCCGTTCTAACATGAACAATCATGTGGGCTATAACCAGCGTCTGGCGGCGTTCCGTAACCTGGCGCTCGGGACCGACGGTATAGGTTCTGATATGTTTGAGGAGCTTAAGTTTGCCTTCTTCAAGCACCGTGATGCCGGCGGGCCGCTGTGGCCGGATAGCTTTGCCCGTGCATTGAGCAATGGTAACGAACTGCTCAGTCGTAACTTTAATGCACAGTTTGGTCGTGTTGAAGCCGGTTACAAGGCCGACCTGACCATCAGCGATTACGCCTCGCCCACACCGTTTATCGCTGAAAATATTGCCGGCCACATTGCCTTCGGGATGGGGAGCAGCAACGTGCATAGCGTCATGGTCAACGGGGTCATGGTTTACGAGGACCGTCAGTTTACCTTTGACTGCGAACCGGTGTTTGCCGAAGCCAGAAAGGTTGCGGCGAAGATGTGGAAGCGAATGGATGCCCTGGCCTGACGCCTCTGGCAGGAAAAAGAACCCGGTCTCTGCACCGGGTTCTTTTTTTGCAGCAAATCTACAGCGTCAGCAGACTGGCGGTGGCGACGTTTCGCTGTTTTTGCAACGCCGCCAGCGCCTCAGCGCTCATCACCCTGAGCGCAGCCGTCGGGCAAACATCAACGCAGGCGGGCCCCTGTTCACGCGCCACGCACAGATCGCACTTCACCACCACCGGCGGATGTGCCGCCGTGGCCACAATCGTTATTGCCCCAAAAGGACAGGCTACCACGCACCCCTGGCAGCCGATACAACGTGCGGCATCGGCTTCAACCCGCTCGGTTCCCATCGTTAACGCGCCAACCGGACAGGCAGACACGCAGGGCGCGTTTTCACATTGATGACACATCACCGGTACGCTGAGATTAGCGAGACGCATCACCTTCAGGCGCGGATGAAACT
This sequence comes from Klebsiella sp. X13, assembly GCF_003323835.1. Lineage (NCBI taxonomy): Bacteria > Pseudomonadati > Pseudomonadota > Gammaproteobacteria > Enterobacterales > Enterobacteriaceae > Klebsiella > Klebsiella sp. X13. Next base: position 2,355,309 of record NZ_CP030874.1, on the reverse strand, counting down.
CCGCCCCTTCAGCTATATGCGACAGGGCGCAGGCGACTTCACAGGTCCGGCAGCCAATGCAGGCCTGTGGACTGGCGACGATAAAGCTGGTCATATCCCCTCCTTGTTCCTGAACAGATCCAGCATCTCGTGAGCCGCCTGGCGCCCGGCCACCATCGCTGTAACCACCAAATCGGCGCCATGCACCGCATCCCCGCCGGCAAAAATTTTGTCATTGTCGGTTTGCGTCGTGCCGCGACCTTTACCACCGGTACGAATCTGCCCCCAGCGATCGAGTTGGATCCCGTGCCCACGTAGCCAGGGCATATCATGTGCCTGGAAGCCAAACGCCATGATCAGCACATCGGCCGGGAGCTCAAACTCTGAGCCGACAAGCGGCTGCGGACGACGACGCCCGTCCGCGCCGGGTTCACCCATTTCGGTGCGGATCATCCCAACCGCGCTGACCTGGCCTTTGCGGTTACGCAGAATATACTGCGGCTGAACGTTGAACTGAAACGCCACCCCTTCTTCACGAGCGTTCACCACCTCTTTTTTCGAACCCGGCATGCTCAGTTCATCCCGCCTGTAGGCGCAGGTTACGCTGGCTGCGCCGCGACGGACCGCCGTACGCAGGCAGTCCATCGCCGTATCGCCGCCCCCGAGCACCACTACGCGTTTACCTTTAATCTCGGTCAGCGGATATTCCGGACTCTCCTCAAGCCCCATCACTTCACGCGTGCTGGCAATCAAAAACGGCAGCGCCTGAATCACGCCCGCTGCGTCTTCCCCTTCCAGTCCCGCCGCCATCAGGCCGTAGGTACCCACGCCAAGAAAAACGGCGTCATAACCGGCAACCAGGTCGTTGAACGCCACATCGCGCCCCACTTCATGATTAAGGTGAAAAGTAATCCCCATCTCACTGAAGATCTCCCTTCTGACCCGCAGGATGCTTTTATCGAGCTTGAAGGGCGGTATACCAAAGGTGAGTAGGCCGCCGATTTCAGGATGCCTGTCGAACACCGCCACCTGTACCCCCGCGCGTGCCAGAATATCAGCGCAGCCCAGGCCTGCCGGACCGGCGCCAATGACCGCCACCCGCTCCTTACGCGGCACGACATGCCCCACGCTCGGTCGCCAGCCCATCGCCAGCGCGCTGTCGGTGATATAACGCTCAAGGTTGCCAATGGTGACCGAGCCGCCTTCATTTTTCAGTGTGCAGGCCCCCTCGCATAGACGATCCTGCGGACAAACCCGGCCGCAAATTTCCGGCAAAGAGCTGCTTTGATGACACAGTTCCGCCGCTTCGATGACATTGCCCTTATTGACAAGGCGAATAAAATCCGGAATGTGGTTATGCAGCGGACAGGTCCAGCTGCACCAGGCTTTCTGGGCGCAATAGAGGCAGCGTTCACTTTCGTATTCCGCATCGCAGGCCTCAAGCCCGTGGTAGATTTCGGCAAAATGGGTCTTTCGCGTTTCGGCAGCGATCTTCTTCGCCCCGACGCGCGGTAATTTATCGAGGAACGCTTCGCGTCGCGTCCTCTGACGAGGCTGCACCGCCAGCCCCTGGGCCGCACGAATCTGTCGTTCGCGGCGCAGCCGGTTGATACCGGCCTCATCCATCAGCTTCAACGCCTGGGTCGGGCAGGCTGCCACGCAGGCCTGCTGACCCGAGGCATGTTCGCTGCACAAATCGCACTTCTGCGCCAGCTGCGGCGCATCCGCTGCCACCGAGGTCATTTCGATGGCGCCAAACGGGCAGGCTATCACACAGTTTTTACAGCCGATGCACTGCGCCTGTCGGAGCTGAATACTGTCATTAGCCAAATAGAGCGCCTGCGTCGGGCATGAGGTTACGCAGGGCGCATCGTTACAGTGATGACAGGTAGCGGCACGACTCTCATTACGGTGGAAGACAATGTGGATGCGTGGAAGAAAATGACGACGCTGCTGCGGCCAGACATCCTGATGATGCGCAGTCACGCAGGCTATCTCACAGGCATGGCAGCCAATGCAGCTGGCGGCATCGGCAACGATAAATCTATTCATTTGCGTCCCTTTTATTATTATGAAAATGACAAGGGTCACGATGCAATAATCAGGCGCTTTTTATGTTCTGCCGCGTAGCAGGTTCATTTTTGAGAAGCGCCTCAAAGAAACACCCTTCCCAGCGCCGACCGGGGACCTCCAGTGAAATGCCGCACAGAATCATGTGGCGATTCATAATGATTTCATTCCTATCATTATGAGAACCTTCTCTTCCTCATCCGTTGTTTAATCCTGACCTGTCGCGGCGTAAAAGGCGCGTTCTGTGACAGTCGACTCATTTCGACAACTTTCTGCCTCAAATTCATAAAACTGGCACTCCCTAAGCATATTCCCCTCAGGTGTATTCAATCGTTACTCATCCTTCTCCCCAGTCGCGCCTTTCAGGAAGCACTGGCGGAAAATGTCGGATAATAAGGAGAACAAAGTTATGAGCGCCATTGATTCTCAGCCACCATCGGTCTCTGGCAGCCCCCATACAACAGATGAGGTGGATCGCGTCTTGTCGCCGGGGAAGCTGGTCGTTTTGGGTTTGCAACACGTTCTGGTTATGTATGCAGGTGCCGTCGCCGTGCCTTTAATGATAGGGGACCGGCTAGGATTAAGTAAGGATACGGTGGCGCTACTGATCAGCTCCGATCTGTTTTGCTGCGGCGTCGTGACGCTACTGCAATGTATCGGTATCGGTCGTTTTATGGGGATTCGTCTCCCGGTCATTATGTCAGTGACCTTTGCCGCCGTCACGCCGATGCTGGCCATTGGTATACACCCTGACATCGGACTGCTGGGGATTTTCGGTGCGACGATCGGCGCCGGAATCATCACCACCCTGCTCGCCCCTCTCATCGGACGGCTGATGCCACTATTTCCACCGCTGGTCACCGGCGTGGTGATCACCTCTATCGGTTTGAGCATTATGCAGGTCGGGATCGACTGGGCGGCCGGCGGGAAAGGCAATCCTGACTATGGTAATCCGGTTTATCTGTGCATCTCCTTCGCCGTACTTCTGTTTATCCTGCTGGTCACACGCTTCGCCAAAGGTTTTATGTCTAATGTCGCCGTCCTGTTAGGCATCGTCTTTGGCTTTGGCCTTTCCATGATGATGAATGAAGTCAACCTCAACGGCCTGTACGACGCCAAATGGTTCGCAATTGTCACTCCGATGGCGTTAGGGACGCCGGTCTTCGATCCGGTGTCGATTATCACGATGACCGCCGTGGTCATCATCGTTTTTATTGAGTCGATGGGGATGTTCCTGGCGCTGGGTGAAATTGTGGGCCGCAAGCTGACGCCGCAGGATATCGTTCGTGGTTTGCGCGTTGACGGTATCGGCACGGTGTTTGGCGGCGTTTTCAACAGCTTCCCCCACACTTCTTTTTCGCAAAACGTCGGGCTGGTCAGCGTCACAGGCGTTCACAGCCGCTGGGTCTGCGTGGCTTCCGGCGCTATTCTGATCATATTCGGGATGGTGCCGAAAATGGCGGTGCTGGTCGCCTCAATCCCGCAGTTTGTGCTGGGCGGCGCAGGGCTGGTCATGTTCGGCATGGTACTGGCGACGGGAATTCGCATTCTGGCGCGTATTAACTACTCCTCTAATCGTTACAACCTTTATATCGTCGCCATCAGCCTTGGCGTGGGTCTGACGCCAACGCTGTCGCATGATTTTTTCTCAAAATTCCCGACAGTACTGCAGCCGCTACTGCATAGCGGGATCATGCTGGCCACGTTCAGCGCCGTCACCCTCAATCTGTTCTTTAACGGTTACAACAAACACACGGGGCTGATTCCCGAGAACCCGGCGGTTAAGCGCCAGCCACGTACGATGCGCATGTGGTTACTGATGCGCAAAGTTAAACAGCAGCAACACGATGAATAACGAGAAAGACTACGGCGTCAATGCATAACTCTGACGCCGTCATCCCGCTACCGGGAGCATTCATTCCGCGAACTCAGGAGCACTTATCATGTTATTACGCCTGGTTTTCGCCACCGCGGTTCTCTGTTTGCTGAGCCTGCCAGCGGTGCAATATGCCATTAATTTGAGTTTCCATAGCCGCTTCGACTTTTGGTTATTCTTTTAATCGCGCTGTCTCCGCTTCGTTCTGACGAGGAAAATTATCATAATGAAAAAGGTGATTACCGTATGCCCGTATTGCGCAGCTGGCTGTAAGATCAGGCTGGTCGTTGAGGAGGAAAAAATCCTTCGTGCCGAAGCGGCAATGGGAAAAAACAACCAGGGAACCCTGTGCCTGAAAGGCTATTATGGCTGGGATTTCATTAACGATACCCAGATCCTCACCCCGCGCCTGAAAACCCCTATGATCCGCCGTCAGCGTGGCGGAAAACTGGAATCCGTCTCCTGGGAGGAGGCGCTCGACTACGTCGCGACCCGTCTCAGCGCCATTAAGGCGAAGTACGGTCCGGACGCCATTCAGACCACCGGTTCGTCCCGCGGGACGGGGAACGAAACCAACTATGTGATGCAAAAGTTCGCGCGCGCCGTTATTGGTACCAATAACGTCGACTGCTGCGCTCGCGTCTGACACGGCCCTTCGGTTGCAGGTCTGCACCAGTCGGTCGGTAATGGCGCCATGAGTAATGCCATCACGGAGATTGATAACACCGATCTCGTCTTTATCTTTGGCTACAACCCGGCCGACTCACACCCTATTGTGGCGAATCACGTGATTAACGCCAAACGCAACGGGGCGAAAATTATCGTCTGCGATCCGCGCAAGATTGAAACCGCGCGCATTGCCGATATGCATATTGCCTTGAAAAACGGCTCCAACATCGCGCTGCTCAACGCCATCGGCCACGTCATTATCGAAGAGGATCTCTACGATAAATCCTTCGTCGCCAGCCGTTCTGAGGGCTTCGAGGAGTATCGTAAAATCGTCGAAGGCTATACGCCGGAGTCGGTGGAAGCCATCACCGGCGTCAGCGCGCAGGCGATCCGCTCCTGTGCCCGGATGTATGCCGGCGCGAAATCCGCCGCCATCCTGTGGGGCATGGGCGTGACCCAGTTCTATCAGGGCGTGGAGACCGTGCGCTCGCTGACCAGCCTGGCGATCCTCACCGGCAACCTCGGCAAGCCGAGCGTCGGCGTCAACCCGGTGCGCGGCCAGAACAACGTGCAGGGCGCCTGCGATATGGGGGCGCTGCCGGACACCTATCCGGGCTATCAATACGTGAAATTCCCGGAGAACCGCGAGAAGTTCGCCAGAGCCTGGGGCGTCGGGAGCCTGCCGGCGCATACCGGCTATCGCATCAGCGAGCTGCCGCACCGCGCGGCGCACGGTGAAGTACGGGCAGCGTACATTATGGGCGAAGATCCGCTGCAGACCGACGCCGAGCTCTCTGCCGTGCGTAAAGCGTTTGAAGAGCTGGAGCTGGTGATTGTCCAGGATATTTTCATGACCAAAACCGCCGCGGCGGCCGACGTTATCCTGCCGTCCACCTCGTGGGGCGAGCACGAAGGCGTCTATACCGCAGCGGACCGCGGCTTCCAGCGCTTCTTTAAGGCGGTAGAGCCGAAGTGGGACCTGAAAACCGACTGGCAGATCATCAGCGAAATCGCCACCCGAATGGGCTATCCGATGCACTATAACAACACCCAGGAGATCTGGGACGAGTTGCGGCATCTGTGCCCGAACTTTTACGGCGCCACCTACGAGAAAATGGGCGAGCTGGGCTACGTGATGTGGCCGTGCCGCGATGAGTCCGACGCCGACCAGGGGACCTCTTATCTGTTTAAAGAGAAGTTCGCTACCCCGAACGGGCTGGCGCAGTTCTTCACCTGCGACTGGGTTGCGCCGATCGATAAGCTCACCGACGAGTATCCGATGGTGCTCTCCACCGTGCGGGAAGTAGGCCACTATTCGTGCCGCTCCATGACCGGCAACTGCGCGGCGCTGGCCGCGCTGGCGGATGAACCGGGCTATGCGCAAATCAATACCGCCGATGCCGCGCGACTGGGTATTGAGGATGAGGCGCTGGTGTGGGTGAACTCACGTAAAGGCCGCATTATCACCCGCGCGCAGGTCAGCGACCGGCCGAATAAAGGGGCGGTCTATATGACCTATCAGTGGTGGATTGGCGCCTGTAATGAGCTGGTAGCGGAGAACTTAAGCCCGATAACCAAAACGCCGGAGTACAAGTACTGTGCCGTGAACGTTGAGCGCATCGCCGACCAGCGCGCCGCCGAGCAGTATGTGATTGATGAGTACACCAGGCTGAAAGCCCGCCTGCGCGAAAGCGCAATGGGTTAACACTGTTCCCCGCTTGCGCTACGTTTATCGGGGAAAAGATCCGGCCGCTTTCGGGAGTCGTCAGGAGCGATTAGATCAGCGGGTCAGGTTATCAGACAGAAAAGAGAGCAACCCGGGCCAGGCGTCTACACCTTAGCCCGGGTTGTACGATCTATGACTTTAAAGCATGGTGAATAGAATCAAGAATCGGTTGATAGCCGGTACAGCGACAGATATTCCCCTCCAGCACATCTTTCAACTGTTCATCCGTCGGCTGCGGCACTTTAGTCAGCAGCGCCGTGGTACTCACCAGTACGCCAGGAGTACAAAAACCGCACTGCACGCCGCCTTTCTCGACAAATGCCTGCTGCAGTTTTTGCGTCAGCGGGTTATCGTTCAATCCTTCAAGCGTGGTGATTTCCGCCTCATCGCACTGCCCGGCCAGAACCAGACATGAACAGACGGCATGACCATCCATTAATACCGTACAGGCGCCGCACTCCCCGATGGAACAGCCCTCTTTAGTGGCACTCAGGTGCAAAGTGTCGCGCACCAGATCCAACAACCGCATATGACCTTCCACTTTCGCTTCCACCAGCTTGCCATTGACCTTCACTTTGATTGTGCTCATTGCGCTATCCTGTGCGGGGCGATATCACGCCCCGTTAATTAATGGTTATTTATCAAATTCTTGCTTCGCCTGCGCCATCATGTCGCGGAACATACTGATAAACACAGGCTGCTTATAGGCCGCGGACCAGCGTTTGCCGATGGCGGCATCGATCAGCTTTTCCAGAACCGCACAAGCGCTGTCGATCGATGCATGCTCTAACCGCTGACCAATCAGGCAACGCTCGACATCAGGCAGGCGCTGCGGTTTGCTAAACAGCGCGCCATCCACCAGCCGGCAGTAGTCGACGCAGCCGTTGGTATCCAGCGCCAGCAGCGCGCTCAGACTTTGCCGGGTAATATTCAGCGCATTACGTCGCCCCAGTTGATGATAGAAACCTCTGGCCTCCGGTCTGGCCGGCGGCGGCAGGATCACCTGAGTCAGCAGCTCATCCGGCTGACGCTGGGTTTTATAGCCAGATAGCAGAAACTCACCCAGCGACATCCGCCGCGTGCCGCGCAGAGAATGCAGCACAATACTCGCATCGTAGAGTATCGCCGGTGGAATGGAGTCGCCACAGGGTGCGGCGTTAACGATATTGCCGCCAATGGTGGCGCGGTTACGAATCTGATGTGAGCCTACGGTGTGACAGGCCTGAACCAGTAGCGGATAACGCTCGCGCAGCAGCGGATGCTCGCTGATACGGTTAAAGGTCATCGCCGCGCCAATGACCATCTCATGACTATGGGGATCTTCTGTAATCCCGGTCAGTTCCTGAAGACGGGAAATATCCACCAGCTTCATTGCCCGGGTTTGCATGCGCCCTTGCACAATGACATCCGTCCCTCCCGCTATTGCGCTCACGCCTTCCTGAGCCAGCAGCGTCAGCGCCTGTTCCAGATTCTGTGGACGGGTTATCGTCACGTCGGTCAGCCGCAGCACCTGCTTTTTATTTTCAGGCTCAATCATCAACTCGCTCTGCCGGGCGGGCTTTTTCAGATTGAAACCGAGGATCACCTGCTCAAGGGTCAGCGGCAACTTATTAAAGCGTTTCCCCAGCGCGAAGCTGACCGCATTATTGATAGCTGCCGCCGCCAGTTCAGTCGCCGGCTCGCCGATTCCTTTCGCACCGTACGGTCCGGCAAGATCGGGATTCTCTACGCCGATAACCGTCATTCGTGGAATATCTTTAATGGTCGGCAGGAGGTAGCTGTCAAAGTTTTCTGACTTCACCTGGCCGTGCTCAATATTGAAATCCTCCAGCAGCGCATAGCCAAACCCCTGGGCGACGCCGCCGCAGACCTGGCCTTCAAACCCCACCGGATTGAGTATCCGCCCAACATCGTGCGCAGCGGTCACATGCAGGAGTTCAGTTTTCCCTGTACTGGTGTTCACCCGAACTTCAGCCACCTGGCAGCCATACACCCAGGTAAAGTACGGACTGCCGCAGCCTTTTTCCTCATCCCAGTGAATCGGCGGTGGGACGAACCAGCCATACTCGGTGAGACTGACGCTGGCCCATTTGGTTTTATTGACGGCGCTTTTAAAATCAATACGTCGGCTTTCGTCATGGCGATTGATTATCAACCCACCTGACCAGAGGGTATCGGCAAGCTCGCAGGTGCCAAGCGTGTCGCCGACGACGCTGAGAATGCGTCGTTTAATCTTCTCTGCCGCATCGAGAATCGCCCCGCCGCCCACCATCGTTCCGCGCGTGGCCGCCGTGGATCCGCCATCGCCAATTACCGAGGTTGGCGGTTCGCTAAAATGAATGTCTTCAAGCCCAATACCAAACGCTTCGGCGGCAATGAGCGACATGGTGGTCTGTAACCCCTGACCATTTTCTGATACTGATGTCGAAAGGTTAACGCTGCCGTCTTCGTTGACCTGAATCAGCGCCGTTGAGGTATCAACCCCTTCCGCACCGATAGAACAGCCGCGATAGCTCAGCGCCAGGCCAATACCGTAGCGCCAGACGCCTCCCTGTTGATTCAACACACGATAATGCTGGCGTTTCGCCATGAATTCTGCCGACGTGCTGGCCTTATTCAACACTTCAATTGCCGAAACGGTGTGGTTATCAAACACCTGGCCGGTAATCGAAGTATCGCCTTGTCGTAGCGCGTTTTTTTCACGCAGCTTCAGCGGTGGAATATCCAGGTATTCCGCAATCTCATCCATCAATGATTCATGGGCGTAGACGACCTGCGGCGAGCCAAAGCCACGCATCGCCGAGGTATAGCTGTTGTTGGTGTAGACCGCTTTCACATCAATATGGACATTAGGAATACGATAAGGACCCGCGGCCTGTACCGAAGACCGCCAGGTCACGAAGGGCGAAGAAGCGGCATAGCCGCCGCTGTCCGCGAGAATATCGACCTTCATCGCGACAATATGCCCGACCTCATCGAGCCCCACTTTATACTTCATTTTATAGGGGTGACGTTTGCAGCTCTCGATAATCGACTGTTCGCGGGTATAGGCGAATTTCACCGGGCGACCGGTTAAGTGGGTCAGTAAGGCCGAACGGCAGGCCAGATGGTCGATCACATCATCTTTACCGCCAAACGATCCCCCCATCACCGCCCGCTTAATATTAATTAAGCTCTGCGGACAGCCCATAAATTTGGCCACGAATCCGCGAACACGATGCGGATTCTGAATCGAACCGGAAATGATCAGGCTGCCGTCGGTGGGATCCAGCCAGCTGAGCACCACTTCCGGCTCGATATACGCATGCTCCTGAAAGCCCACTTCATACTCGCGCTCCAGCACATGGCGAGCCTCGGCGAACCCCTTATTAACATCGCCTTTAATCGTATGATGATGCGCGGCAATGTTGTCGCTGCGTTGCGGATGGATCAGCCGGGCACCGGGTGCCAGCGCCTGCTCAACATCGGTGAGCGGCGCATAGGGCGTATAGCGGACGTGTATTTTGTCAGCGGCCTCGCAGGCGGCCTCATAGGTGGTCGCCGCGATCACGGCAATCACGTCGCCGTGAAAGACCACCTCATCTTTGACGATCGGCAGGTAATCTTTCACGATAACCCCCACCGCTGGCGTGCCAGGAATATCCTGCCAGGTGGCAATTTTCACCACGCCGTCGACCGCCAGCGCATCGCTCAAATCAAGGTGTTCAATTTTGCCCGCCGGGATATCCGCATAGCGGCAGACACCAAATAGCATACCTGGCAGGGTGATATCATCACCATAAATGGCCGTTCCTTTGACTTTCGCCAGGCCATCCACTCGTCCCGGCGACGCTGAACGTAAAGCGCACATAATATTCCCCTTATTATTGTCCGTTGATGGCAAACCAGACTTAGCCATTGCATGCAGTATCCGTTCACCCACGGGAAAAACCCGTCCGGGACAACAAATCCAATATCTGTGCCATAAGTCCGCCGGGATGTGGTGCAGGTTATTATTTGTGACTGGAAACGCAAAAAGAGGCACCGACGGGGAAAAATCAGCGCAGCGGAGGATGCGGAGAGCGTATCACCGCCCGAACGACGGTGATTTTATCAAAGTGAGAAGACGTAATTTATCAAATTAATAATTGCCAGCCGTCGCCCGGATGGCGCGGCTCAGCAGGAGGTCTGTCGCCGATGCGGCGGCGTTTAGCGGGGGTCAGACGGTATAAATGCGGATATCGTGCTCGCGGAACGTGTCGCGATACTCGCGACTGATGTTCTCCTCCACCACCAGCACATCGATATCGCCGCTTTGGGCGACGACAAAACGGGCCACCGCCGGAATTTTATCCGAAGTCAGGCCGACGATAATTTCACTGCACTGTTTAATCACCGCTTTTTTAAATTCGCAATCGGCATAGTCGAATCCGGTCAGACCGGATTCCGGCGCCATTGCGCAGCCGCCGATAAACCCCTGATCAAACAGCACGCCCTGCAGCTGAGCCACCGCCGAAGCGCCAACGCAGCCGCCCGACGCTCGCTGAACCTGCCCGCCAAGCATCACCACGTCATACAGCGGCTTTTTGAGCAGCTCTGCGGCTATCTCCGGCGAATTGGTCACCACCGTTAACGCCAGTTCGGCTGGTAGCGCCTCCGCCATCGCCAGATTGGTGGTACCGGTATCGATAAAGATGCAGCCGCCGGGCTTCACCAGCCTTGCGCATTTCTGCGCGATTCTGAGTTTTGTTGCTGCATTTTTGTCTTTCCGCTCGCTGTAATCCCCGGCTTCCGGCAGGTTCATTACCGCGCCGCCGTAGACCTTTTTACAGAACCCGTCTTTGCTAAGTTCATGCAGATCGCGGCGAATTGTATGCTCGGAGACGTTTAAGCGGCTGGCCAGCTCGCTACAGACCACCCGACCGTTTTCCTGGAGGATCTGACAAATCAGCGCTTGTCGTTGCTGAGGGAAAGCTGCATAATCGAGCACATTAACTCCTGAAGTTATCTTAACCGAGCATTAAGGAGCATAATCATGCATCCGCCCGGCTCTGTCAACCTACCCTGTAAAGAGGTAAAAATGAAAATTGCCCATATCGCGCTCTGGACCCGGCAGCTTGAACAACAGGCCCGTTTCTGGACCAGCTTCTTTAACGGCCAGATTAACGAAAAATATTGCAGCCGGACCAATCCCGGCTTTGAGTCTTATTTTGTGAAAATTGGCGAAGATATTGCCATTGAGCTGATGTGCAAACCGGGGCTGCAGGCGGTCACGCCGGACAATAACCACACTGGATGGGTTCATCTGGCTATCTCCGTCGGCGGCGCGCAGCAGGTCGATGCGCTGGCGAAGCGGGCAGAAACACAGGGGATTTTAGTCTCCCCGCCGCGCACGACCGGCGACGGCTATTATGAAGCGGTGATCAAAGACCCGGATGGCAATCTGATTGAAATCGTTGCATAGTCATCTCTGCAACCCATTCTGAGCAGGAACGCGCCGTGTCTACCTACCATGTCATCGATAAAGAGAGCTGGCATCGTCGAGATCATTTCGAGTTTTATCGCACTTTTGCCAACCCCAGCTTTAACCTCTGCGTGCCGGTAGAAGCACAGCGCTTGTATGAGTGCGCGAAGGATCGCCAGGTCTCCTTTTTCCAGCTGGCGCTCTACGCGCTGCTGCGGGCAGCCAACGCGGTACCTCAGCTCAAGCAGCGGATGCGAGGCGACGATATTATTGAATATGATGATATTGCGGTGATGACGCCCGTCATGACCGCCCAGGAAGGGTTTCGTCAGGTGTGGTGCAACAATGCCGCCGACTTCGCCGCCTTTAGCCGCGCGGCGACGCCGAATATTGAGGCGGCAAAAACCATCGATCCGGCGCCGCTGATTGTCGAGGGCGAGCACTTTTTCTGCGCCAGCTGTCTACCGTGGCTCCATTTTAGCGCCATCACCCAGGCCGAGTATTATACGGGCGCGGCGGTTCCGGCGCTCACCTGGGGCAAACTGAAAAACGGCGTCATTCCGGTCGCGGGTAAATTCAACCACGCTTTTGTGGATGGGCTGCACGCCAGCCGTTTTTTCGCCCAGGTTGAAGCGGGGTTTGCCGAGCCGGATACCTTATGGCTGCCGCTGGTCTGAAGTCGCCACGACCCATTCCCCGTCCTCCTTACGAAACGGCTGTTTCTGCGCCTGGGTAAGGATCTCCAGCACCACTTCCGACGGACGACAAAGGCGTGTGCCCAACGGGGTGACCACAATGGGCCGGTTAATCAGGATCGGCTGCTGCAACATGCTCTCGATCAGTCGTTCGTCGCTAAGGGTTTCATCATCGAGCCCCAGCTGCGCGTAGGGTTCGACGTTTTTACGCAGCAGCGCGCGCACCGTTATCCCCATCGCCGCAATCAGACCCACTAACTCTTCCCGCGACGGCGGTGTGTCGAGATAGTAGATAATCGTCGGCTCAATACCGCTGTTGCGGATCATGGCCAGCGTATTGCGCGACGTGCCGCAATCCGGGTTGTGATAAATGATGGTGTTGCTCATATCAGGTTCTCACGACAGAGAAAAAGAGAGACGCAAAGCGAGTGCGGCCAGCGTCACCAGCAGTACCGGTAGGGTCATGATGATCCCGGTACGGAAATAGTAGCCCCAGGAGATGGCTCTGTTCTTTTGCGCCAGAACATGCAGCCAGAGCAGCGTCGCAAGGCTGCCGATGGGGGTGATTTTTGGCCCCAGATCGCAGCCAATGACGTTGGCGTAGATCATCGCCTCTTTAATCACCCCTGTTGCCGTGCTGCCATCAATGGATAGCGCTCCGACCAGCACCGTCGGCATATTATTCATGAGCGACGAGAGCACCGCCGTCAGCACCCCGGTGCCGAGCGTGGCCACCCACAGCCCGTTTTCCGCCAGCACATTCAGCACGCCGGAGAGCGCGTCGGTTAACCCGGCATTGCGCAGACCGTAAACAACCAGATACATCCCCAGCGAAAAGATGACGATTTGCCACGGCGCGCCGCGCAGCACGTTGCCCGTATGAATGACTCGCCCCTTTTTCGCCACCGCCAGCAGCACCGCCGCGCCGGCAGCGGCAATAGCGCTGACCGGGATCCCCAGCGGTTCCAGGATGAAAAAGCCGACCAGCAGCGCCACCAGCACCACCCAACCGGTCAGGAACGTCGGGCGATCTTTAATCGCGCTGGCCGGTTCAGGCAACAGGGCCAGATCGTAGACCGCTGGAATATCGCGACGAAAGACCAGATGCAGCATCGCCAGGGTCGCGAGGATCGCCGCGATATCGACCGGCACCATAACAGCCGCATAACTGCTGAAGCCAAGATGGAAAAAGTCGGCCGAAACAATATTGACCAGATTCGACACCACCAGCGGCAGGCTGGCGGTATCGGCAACAAAACCGGCAGCCATCACAAAGGCCAGCGTCGCGCGCTGGCTGAAACCCAGCGCCGACAGCATCGCGATAACAATGGGGGTCAGAATCAGCGCCGCGCCATCGTTAGCAAACAGCGCAGCCACGACGGCGCCCAGCAGAATTATCCAGCTAAACAGTCTTCGCCCGCGCCCATTCCCCCAGCGGGCAACGTGCAGTGCCGCCCAGGAGAAAAAGCCCGACTCGTCCAGCAGCAGACTGATAACAATCACCGCAATAAACGCCGCCGTGGCATTCCAGACAATATTCCAGACCACCGGAATATCGCTCAGATGAATAACGCCGAACGCCAGCGCCAGCGCCGCCCCCAGGCTCGCACTCCAGCCGATACTGAGTCCCTTCGGCTGCCAGATAACCAGCAGCAGCGTCAATAAAAAAATGGTCCCTGCGAGCAGCATTCCTCACCCCATCAAATATGCAATAACAGATATATTAAGCCGCCATCAGCAGGAAGACGGTGAAGCGTCAGCGACCCGGGCACGCACCTCATCACGCAGGCATCGCCATGCGCTGTCGATGATCTCTGCCGCCCAGGCCGGCATATGCGGCGACAAACGGTAGTGCACCCATTTCCCTTCCCGGCGGTCAAGAACCAGCCCTCCCTCGCGAAGAATCGCCATATGACGGGAGATTTTGGGTTGTGATTCCGCTGTCAGCGCGCAAATATCGCAGACGCACAGTTCACCTTGCTCCCTGAGCAACATCACGATCGTCAGGCGCGTGGCGTCAGACAATATTTTAAAAACCTCTAGCGGATGCGGCATTTTCGATTCCTTAGCGTGACATTTATATATATGCTAAATCATATATATAAATTTTGAAACAACCGCTCTCAAAAAAAGGTGTTCCCCCATGGCTGATTTTCCTGCCCTGCAACATGAATTTTTTGATTTTGAACTTGCCAACAAGCTCCCGGATCGGGCGCCACCGCGCATCCTCATTCTCTACGGCTCGCTTCGCGAGCGCTCTTTCAGCCGCTTCGCCGCGGAAGAGGCCGGGCGACTGCTGACGGCCATGGGCGCCAGCGTCCAGACCTTCAATCCTTCCGGACTGCCGCTGCCCGATGATGCGCCGGAATCGCACCCTAAAGTGGTTGAGCTGCGTGAACGGGTGCGCTGGTGCGACGGGATGATCTGGAGTTCACCGGAGCGACATGGCGCGATGAGCGCGGTGATGAAAGCCCAGATTGACTGGATCCCCCTGAGCGAAGGTGCTGTCCGCCCTTCTCAGGGCAAAACGCTGGCGGTGATGCAGGTGTGCGGCGGTTCCCAGTCGTTCAACGCCGTCAATCAGATGCGGATCCTCGGGCGCTGGATGCGGATGTTTACTATCCCGAATCAATCGTCTGTCCCCAAAGCCTGGCAGGAGTTTGATGAACAGGGTCGCATGAAGCCCTCGCCGTGGTACGACAGAATCGTCGACGTCAGCGAAGAGCTGTTCAAGATAACCCAGCTGCTGAAAGGCCATACCCCGCTGCTCGCCGGGCGATACAGCGAACGTAAAGAGAGCCATCAGGCCCTCTCAGCGCGAGTCAATCAGGCCAAAATCTGACGGGCAATGAGCGAGGATGCCTCCCGGCGCTGACAGGATTTCAAATCCCAATCGGTTGATAGCCTTGCCACTCGGGTTTTGCCGCCTCGCCCGCAGCGTTGGGCGTCAGGTGTAGATACCAGTCGCCCACCTTGTCCAGCAGCAGACAATCATCGACGGCCTGCAGATTGTCCTTATGCTGCTGCCAGGCGCCGCGTAGCAGCGTCTGCAGCGCTTTCGCCTTCGCCTCCCGCGCATCACTCGCCGCAAACAGTCCGAATTCATGTAGCTCCGCGAGGGTGTCGGACCGATAGCCGCCGGCGTTAACAAAGAACAGTTTCACCCGGTCGTGAGCAGGCGTTCTGGCCAGAGTCACCTCATAACCATCGGCCCAGCGGATCCTGCTATAGCCGTCAATATGGATTTTATCCGCATCGCCAAACCAGGCCTCGCGCAGCGCAGGCCACGCCTCTTCCGGGGTTCGCGCCACCACAAACTGAATGTCATGGACTTCAATATTCGATTTACCCGCATTGCCACCGACGTAGAACATAAACAGATGCATTGCCGATCCTCTGATGATCATTTTTCGATATATATAAAACTACATAACGCTTGTTGCAGCAAGTTTCCCCGACGCAGGCTGTCGGAAATGCAACAGCCTGCTATCACCGCAGCTGCATTTGCAGCAGCCCCTCCGGCAAATAGAAACGTAATCAATTGATTTTACTCATCTAAAAATTCTCCGCGAACTGGCACAGCCTTTGCTATTCACATATAACACATTGGAATTATAGGTTATTTAGTTATCTATTTTTTGCATATAGCCATTTAGTTAACCACGAGAAATCCGTATGTCAGAAAGTAAATCGCTTGTCAGCTACACCCGCCATTCGCCGAATGCCCATGTCATCGGCAGCGATGAAGAAGCCATCGCCATCGCCCACGAGATTGCCCAGCGGCTACAACCCGGAGCCGCAGAACGCGACCGTCACGGGACGGTGGCGCCCGAGATTGTCGATACCTTCTCCAACAGCGGCCTGTGGGGCATCACGGTGCCGCGCCAATGGGGCGGTGCCGAGGTCTCCGCCGCCACCCTGGCCCAGGTGATTGCCATCATCTCCGCCGCCGATCCGTCGCTCGGACAAATTCCGCAAAACCACTACTGCCTGCTCGAGGACATTCGTTTGCAGGGCAGCGCAGAGCAGCAGGCCTTCTTTTTTGGTCTGGTGTTACAGGGGTATCGTTTTGCCAACGCGCTCTCCGAGACCGGCGGCAAAACGGTGCTCGATATCCGCACCCGCCTGGAAACCCGCGGTGAAACGCTGTACATCAACGGACGTAAGGGCTATTGCACCGGATCGCTCTACGCCCACTGGATAGGCATTCTGGCGCTGGACGCCGACGATCGCGCGCAGCTGGCCTTCGTACCGCGCGACAGCGCTGGCTTGACGGTGCTCGATGACTGGGACTGCCTTGGACAGCGGAATACCGCCAGCGGCACGGTGCTGGCGGAGAATCTGGCGGTCGCGCCGTTCCATCTTTTCCCGACGTGGAAATCTTATGCCACGCCGACGCTCGCCGGCCCCTTCGCGCAGCTCACCACCGCCGCGATTGATGCCGGGATCGCCCGCGCGGCCCTCAACGACACGATCACCTTTGTTCGCCAGTTCGCCCGACCGTGGATTGATGCCGGCGTCGAACGGGCCAGCGACGATCCGCTCACCATCTACCATATCGGACAGATTGATAGCCGACTGGCCGCCGCTGAGGCGCTGCTGGAGCAGGCAGGCAAGGTTCTCGACCGGTTTAAACATGATCTCAGCGAAGAGCATGTGGCGCAGGCTTCCATCGCCGTTGCCCGCGCCAAAGTGTTCACCACCGAGGTCGCCCTTGACGCCGCCAGCCGCCTGTTTGAACTCAGCGGCACCCGGGCGACCGGCAACCGCCATAACTTCGATCGCCACTGGCGCAATGCGCGCGTTCACACCCTGCACGACCCGGTACGCTGGAAATATCAGCTGCTCGGCAACTGGGTATTAAACGGCATTCGCCCACAGCGTCACGACTGGAACTAAGGTGGCCCCCGTGCTGGAGTTTTTTGCCGATATCGACTGGAGCGATGTGACCCAGGCGGGCATCGACACGTTAATCATGCTGGGCTGGTCGCTGGGCTTTACCGTACTGTTCGGCCTGCCGTTGGGGATTGTCCTCTACCTCACCGGCCAGCCGCAGCTGCTGCACGCCCCGCGGCTGTATCGCCTGCTGTCGCTTTGCGTCAACGTCCTGCGTTCGCTGCCGTTCATTATTTTGCTGATCGTCATGATCCCGGTCACCACCTTAATTACCGGCACCTCCCTGGGCGTACAGGGCACCATTCCGCCGCTGGTGGCGGGCTGCGCGCCTTTCTTCGCCCGGCTGGTGGAAAGCGCTTTGCGCGAGGTGGATCACGGTCTGGTGGAGGCCAGCTGGTCAATGGGCGGCAATACCGCGCAGCTGATCTGGCACACCCTGCTGCCCGAATCACGCGGCGGACTGCTTGCCGCCGTCACCGTTACCGCGATTTTGCTGGTGGATTACACCTCTATGGCCGGGGTTATCGGCGGCGGAGGGCTCGGCGATCTGGCGATTCGTTTTGGCTACCAGCGCTTTCAGACCGACGTGATGGTGGTCACCGTCCTGCTGCTGATTGCCCTGGTGCAGATTTTACAGATGAGCGGCGACCGCCTCGTGCGGTACATGAGCCGTAAATAACACATTCACGCTACTTTTCCAGGAAAAAACCATGAACAACATCGTGAAAAAAACCCTTATCGCTGCCGGGCTGCTGACCCTCTTCTCCGCCTCTGTCGCCGCCAATGAGACGCTGACCGTCGGCGCCACGCCGGTACCGCACGCGGAAATCCTTGAGTTTGTAAAGCCGGAGCTGGCCAAACAGGGCGTTGATTTGAAAATCAAAGTCTTTAACGACTTTATTCAGCCCAACCAACAGCTGGCGGAGAAAAACCTCGACGCCAACTACTATCAGTACCGTCCGTTCCTCGAGAACTACAACCAGACGCGACATACCCATCTGGTGCCGGTGGTAGGCGTCCATATTGAACCGTTTGGCGCCTACTCCAGCAAATACCACGACATCAAAGCGCTCCCGGATGGCGCAACCATCGCGGTGCCGAATGATCCGGTCAACACCGGGCGGGCGCTGGTCATGTTAAGCGATGCCGGCCTGCTGACCCTGAAAAATCCGAAGGATCCGCAATCGGCGACCCGGGATATTGTCGCCAACCCGCACCATTTTAAAATTCGCGAGCTGGAAGGCGCCATGCTGGCACGGGCGGTGAATCAGGTCGATCTGGCGTTTATTTTCGCCAACTATGCGCTGGAAGCAGGGATCGACACCGATAAAGCCCTGCTGGTGGAAAAAGGCAGCGATCTGTACGTCGAGTATCTGGTGGCCCGTCCCGATAACCTCAACGATCCGGGGATCCAGAAGCTGGCGAAAGCGCTGCACTCCGACGCGGTGCGCAATTTTATCCTGACCCGCTACAAAGGCAAAATCGTCCCGGGCTTCTGATCGCCGGAGCGTATCCGGCAGCGCTGATGCTGCCGGTTTTTCAAGGTTGATGGAGCAAACTACCGTGACTCACGATCCTCATGCCGTACCGCATATCCAGTTAAGCGGAATAAGCAAAGCCTACCCTAACGGTGTTCAGGCGCTGCAGAATATTGACCTGACGCTCTATCAGGGGGAGATTTTTGGCATTATCGGCCGCAGCGGCGCCGGGAAATCGACGCTGCTGCGCCTGTTTAATCGTCTGGAAAACGCCGACAGCGGCGAAATCACCATTCACGGTGAACAGACATTGCGCTATTCACGCAGTCAGATGCGCGACCTGCGCCGCCGGGTGGCGATGATCTTTCAACACTTCAACCTGATGTCGACCAAAACGGTGGCGCAAAACGTCGAGCTGCCGCTCAAGATGGCCGGCGTCCCGCGGGCCGAAAGACAGCGTCGGGTCGATGAGATGCTGGAACTGGTCGGCCTCGGCGCCCTGCGCGATAGCTGGCCGGCAAAGCTCTCCGGCGGGCAAAAGCAGCGCACCGGGATCGCTCGTGCGCTGGTGACCCAGCCGGAAATTCTGCTTTGCGACGAGGCAACCTCGGCGCTCGATCCGGAAAACACCCTCTCTGTGCTTAAGCTGTTGAAAGAGATTAACCAGCGCCTGGGTCTGACGATTATCCTCATTACCCATGAAATGGAGGTTATCCGCACGCTCTGCGATCGGGTGGCGGTGCTGGAGCGCGGGCACATTATCGAACAGGGCGAGGTGTGGCGAGTGTTTGGCAACCCGCAACACGAGGTGACGCGCAGCATGACCAGTACGCTGCATCACGGTCGTCCCGGCGAGAACCTGTCGTCGGTGGACGGCTCGCAGCTGGTGACCCTGCACTTCGACGGCAGCAGCGGCGGTGAACCGGATTTACACCACATCGCCGCTTTGCTCGGCGACGGGGCACGCCTGCTGTACGGCAACTGCGAGCAGATTCAGGGGCGGGTCATCGGGCAACTGCGCATCCGGCTGCCCCGGCCGCTGGATGAGCGCGCGCTGGGTCAGCACGGCTGGGTCGCGGACCGTCTGACTCTCGCTACGGACCTGTCGGTGGAAAATTCTACGTCTTAATCAAAATCTGGCATTTTATTGCCAGATTATTGCTAATGCTGATTCGCTATAAATCATATTTTTTCGTTGTTAGACAGGCCGTGGTGCGCCTCTTATCTTTCGTCATGAATTGTAAATTTCAACGCAATCATTTGATGAGGGAGCACTTTTGTCCAGATTACTGCACGGATTAAAAACTAAACGGACGCGATTTTCACACGCTCTTGGAATCGCGTTAATCGGCGGCACGCTGGCATTTTCTTCTGTGGCCAGCGCGGACGATATTTTGCAGGAAGGCATCACGCCGGCCACCGATGCCAGCCAGATCCCGGCGGCAGCCAAACTGCGTAAAGACACCGTCGTCGCCGGGATTTCCGAGCCGCAGGGGATCTTTAACCCCTACTTCTTCGTTAACGGCTGGGACGAAAACGTCACCAACGTCATCTTTTCACGCCTGATTGACTGGGACAGCCACGGCAACCTGGTCCCTGGCCTGGCCGAAAGCTGGCAAGTGAGCGCCGACAACAAAGTGTATACCATCAAGCTGCGGCCGAATCTGACCTTCAGCGACGGCTCGCCGCTCACCGCGGAAGATGTCGCCTTTACTCTGACCGTGCTGCTGGATCCAAAGTATGACGGCGATACCGATATTACCCTCGCCAACATTGCCGGCGGCGCCGAGTATAAAGCCGGGAAAGCCGACAGCGTCAGCGGCCTGAAGGTCATCGACCCGCTGACCCTGCAGGTCACGACGACGCAGCCCGGGGCCACCACCCTTTCGCGGATCGGAGGGCCGGTGCTGTCGAAAGCCTGGTACGGCAAAGAGTATCAGCGCGGCAACCTCGACTATCTCCGCACCCTGCACGGAAAACCGCTGGGCAACGGTCCTTACGTCTATGACAAATATATTCCGGGCCAGGAGATTCGTTTCCACGCTAACAGCCACTTCTACCGCGGCACACCGCCGACGCCGCGCTTTATCTACCGCGTCACCAATCCGTCGACCAACTTCCAGCTGTTCCAGACCGGCGAAACCGACTACGACGCCTTTACCTCGCGCCCGGACGATATCGAACAGCTGAGAATGCTCGGCTTCGCCAATATCAACCTCTACGGCTCCAGCGATTACAGCCAGGTGGAGTTTAACGTCCGTCGTCCGGCGCTGAAGGATGTCAAAGTTCGTCAGGCGCTGATTTACGGCCTCGACCGCCAGAAGCTGATCGATGTGGTGTACCAGGGCTATGGCAAGGTGGCCGTTGAACCGATCGCCCCTATCTCCTGGGCCTACAATCCGCAGGGGGTTAACCCGTATCACTACGATCCGGCGCAGGCGAAAAAACTGCTCGATGAAGCGGGCTGGAAACCGGGTCCGGACGGCATCCGCGTGAAAGACGGCCAGCGTCTGGAGCTGACGCTGCTGGTCAGTAAGAAGGTGCTCAACGATGCGCTGATCCCGATTGCCAAAGAGAACTGGCAGCAGATCGGCGTCGTGCTCAAGCCGCAGGTGGTCGACTTCAACGCCCTGATGGCCCAGCGTAAAGCGGGCAACTATGACCTGGCCTCCTTCAGCACCAGCACGCTCAACGATCCGCACGATGGCGTATGGGATTTCTACAGCACTGAAGCCAAAGAGTCAGGCTATAACAATCCACAGGTCGATAAGCTGATTAACGCAGGCAACGCCGTGCTCGACGTCGAAAAACGTAAGCCGATTTACCACCAGCTGTATCAGGTGCTGGCGGAAGACCCGCCGGTCATTCTTCTCGGCTACCGCCAGATTCTCTCGGCCAGCAGCGCCAGGGTATCCGGTTTTAAACCGGATATTTATAACGGCCTGACCGGCAGCCTGCCGGATGTGAAAATCGCCAGGTAACCATCACAGCCGCCGGAATAACCCGGCGGCTGATGTGAGAATGTTATGAGAAATTTTATCCTGAGACGGCTGCTGCAAACGCTGCCGATGCTGCTACTGGCCTCATTGATTATTTTTATGCTGTTTGCCAAAACGCCCGGTGACTTTATCGACGGTAATATTACCCTCACTGCCGCTCGCGCCGCCGAACTCAAAGCCATCTATGGCCTCGACCAACCGCTGTTGACCCGCTATCTGCACTGGCTCGGCCAGCTGCTGCGAGGCGATCTCGGTTTCTCGCTGCAGTACCAGATTCCGGTCAGCCAGCTGCTAAACCAGTACATCTGGAACTCGTTCCTGCTGGCAAGCATTGCGCTGGTTTTTTACTGGGGTATCGGCCTGACGGTGGGTATCGTCTCCGCCATGAAGCCAAACTCGCTGTTTGACCACCTGGTGAGCGTGGCGGTCTTTGCCGCGATGTCCTTTCCAACCTTTTTCCTCTGTCTGCTGCTGATTAAGTGGTTCGCCGTGGATCTGCACTGGCTGCCAGTTGGCGGAATGACCAACACCGGCAGCGATGACCGCGGCTGGGGCTATATCCTGCAGGTGGCCGCGCACCTGGTGCTGCCGGTTCTGGCGCTGGTGATGCTGCAGGCCGGCAGCCTGACGCGCTACTTCCGCGCCAGTATGCTTGACGTGGTCAGAATGGATTTTATTCGTACCGCCCGCGCCAAAGGGCTGCATGAACGGACGGTGATCTTCAAACACGCGCTGCGCAATGCGCTGCTGCCCATTATCACGCTGCTCGGCTTCGAGTTACCGGGACTGTTTTCCGGCGCCATCATCACGGAAAAGGTCTTTAACTGGCCCGGGGCCGGGCATATTCATATCGACTCGCTGGCCGCCCGCGATTATCCGGTACTGATGGGATTTACCCTGTTTCTGGCGGTGCTCACCATTCTGGGCAACCTGATAGCCGATGTTCTCTACGCGTGGGCCGACCCGCGAATTCGGCTGAGGTCATAATCATGTTTAGCACTCTGTTTTCAACGCCACGTCGCCTGCGCAAGGCGGAGATTCCGGCGCTCGCTATGATCACCCCGTCACCGTGGCGCCAGGCCTGGCGGTCGCTTAAACGCAACCGGCTGGCCATGTTTTGCCTGCTGCTGCTGGCGGTGATGGCCGCCTGGTGCGTGCTGGGGCCGCTGTGGTCGCCGTGGAAAGATGATGCCACCGATGTCCTGATGATTAACAAGCCGCCCGGCGCTGAGCACTGGCTGGGCACCGACTTTCTCGGCCGCGATGTCTACACCCGCCTGCTGATGGCCGGACGTATTTCGTTGATTATTGGCCTGCTCACCATGCTGCTGTCGGTGGCGCTGGGCTACCTGCTCGGCGCCGTCTCCGGCTATGCCGGCGGCCTGACCGATAAGCTGATCATGCGCCTGGCGGACCTGGTCATGACGATTCCCGGCCTGCCGCTGCTGATCGTCGCTGGCGCGATGTTATCCGAACTCGATTTTTCCCCGGATGCCCGGATCTATATGGTCGTGGTGATGCTCAGCCTGCTGGAGTGGCCAAAGCTGGCGCGGCTGGTGCGGGGTCAATGCCTGTCGCTGCGCGAACGTGATTTCATGCTGGCAACCCGGGTGCTGGGCCTCTCCGCGCGCCGTCGCCTGTTTGGCCATCTGCTGCCCAATACCATTCCGATTCTGGTGGTTATGGCCACCATGGCGGTGGCAAATGCCATTCTGAGCGAATCGGCGCTCAGCTACCTTGGACTGGGGGTGGTTCCCCCCACGCCCTCCTGGGGCAATATGATGGACGCCGCCAACAGCCTGATCGATTTCCAGCGTCGTCCGTGGCTATGGATGCCGCCGGGTATCGCCATTTTTATCACCGTCATTGCCATTAACGTGCTGGGCGACGGCCTGCGCGATGCGATGGATCCGAAAATGAAACAGAGGCTGAAATGAGCGCCCCGTTAATCACTTTCCGACAACTCTCGGTCTCCTTCGCCGCTGAAAAACAGCGTGTGCGGGCGGTACAGGAGGTGTCGTTCGCTATTCATGCCGGCCAGACCGTTGGGATCGTCGGCGAATCCGGCTGTGGAAAAAGCGTCACCGCCATGGCCTTAATGGGCCTGCTGCCGCCCCATGCCGCGCGTATTGATAGCGGCGAAATCCTCTTTGACGGGCAGGACCTGCTGCGTCTGAAAGCCAACCCTATGGCCGACCTGCGCGGCAACCAGCTGGCGATGATCTTTCAGGAACCGATGACCGCGCTGAACCCGGTGCTGACCATCGGCGAGCAGCTGTGCGAGCCGCTCATTCGCCACCGTGGCGAAACGCCCAAAGCCG
The DNA here is from genome assembly GCF_003323835.1 of Klebsiella sp. X13. Taxonomy (NCBI): domain Bacteria; kingdom Pseudomonadati; phylum Pseudomonadota; class Gammaproteobacteria; order Enterobacterales; family Enterobacteriaceae; genus Klebsiella; species Klebsiella sp. X13. The sequence continues at coordinate 2,331,157 of NZ_CP030874.1, read as the reverse complement.
CCTGGCTCCACGCCACCCGTTTGATAAGCGAAGTGGGGCTGGCGCGCGCGGATAGCCTGATGAACAGCTACCCGCACCAGCTCTCCGGCGGGATGCTACAGCGCGTGATGATTGCCATGGCGCTGAGCTGCCAACCGAAGCTGCTGATCGCCGATGAACCCACCACCGCGCTGGATGTCACCGTTCAGGCGCAAATCCTGCGCCTGCTGCGCGATCGGGCGCAGTCCAGGCGGATGGCGATGCTGCTGATCACCCACGATTTGGGCGTGATTGCGCAAATGGCGGAACAGGTGGTGGTGATGTACGCCGGCCGGGTGGTCGAGTCTGGCCCGACGGCCGAGATCTTACGCCACCCGCAGCATCCCTATACTCAGGGGCTGATCGCCTCGCGTCCGGTGCCCGGCGAACGACGCCGTCGCCTGTACTCAATTCCCGGCCAGGTGCCGGATCTGGCCGCCCTGCCAGCCGGCTGCGCCTTTGCCGACCGCTGCCAGCGGGCCAGCGCAGTCTGCCGCCAGAGTCTCCCTCCGTTATTGGGAACAACGCGGCAGGCCGCCTGCTTTCACACCCTATCCGCGGGGCCGGTTGCATGAACACTGAAAGCCATGAATATGTCATTGAAGTCGAAGGATTAAAAAAACACTTTCCGCTGCGCGAGGGGCTGTTTGGCCAGCAAACCGGGCAGCTACGGGCGGTGGACGGCGTCAGCTTTCGCATCCGCCAGGGGACCATTTTCGGCCTGGTGGGCGAATCCGGCAGCGGGAAAACGACCGTGGGGCGCACGCTACTGGGGCTATACGAGAAGAGCGCCGGTAGCGTGAAATACCGGGGCCGGGAGCTCTCCGCCCTCTCCTCGCAGGAGATGCAGGCGCTACGCCCTAAAATCCAGCTGGTGTTTCAGGATCCCTACAGTTCACTGAACCCGCGGATTCGCGTTGGCGAGGCGATTGGCGAAGCCATGCTGCAGCATAAACTGTGCAGCCGAGCGGAACTCTATGACAAGGTGATTGCGGTCATGCAGATCTGCGGCCTCGCGCCCCACCACTACAATCGCTTTCCACATGAGTTCTCGGGCGGTCAGCGCCAGCGTATCGGGATTGCCCGGGCGCTGATTCTCAACCCGGACTTTATCATTGCCGACGAGCCGATCTCGGCGCTGGATGTCTCTATCCAGGCGCAGATCATCAACCTGTTTTCCGATCTGCGCGACGATTTCGGCGTTACCTTTCTGTTTATCTCCCATGACCTTGGCGTGGTGGAGCATCTCTGCGATGACGTGGCGGTGATGTATCTCGGACAATTGGTGGAGACCGCCAGTCGCGATGCGCTGTTTGCCCAACCGCGCCACCCTTACACCCAGGCGCTGCTGGCGGCGATACCGACGCTCGAGCCGCACGCCGAACCCGTCGCGGTTGTACAAGGCGAGATCCCCGATCCCGCGAATCCGCCGCCCGGCTGTCGTTTTTCTTCACGCTGCCCGAGCGCTAACGACCGCTGTCGCCGCGAAATCCCCACGCTGCGTGAGATAGCCGCCGGCCACTTTGTGGCCTGCCATGAGGTGGTCGCCTCCTGCTAAAGCGCGAGGCCCTGCGACTGTCGGTCAACGTGGCCGACACCTGAGCTGAGGCAAAAAAAAACCAGTCAGCAATGACGCTGGCTGGTTTTAACCTGGCGGAGCGGCGAACTCAATACGCCGCCTTCAGGGCGCTACTCTTCCAGCGCATAGGCAATAATATCATCGCCCACATCCGGGGAGTGGCTGGCGCCGCCGGCGGAGATCACCACATACTCCTTGCCCGTTTTCGGCGATTTGTAGATCAGCGGCGCGGCCACTGCGCCTACCGGCAGACGCGCGCGCCACAGCTCTTTACCGGTTGCGGAATCCAGCGCCCGCAGGTAGTTATCCTGGGTCCCGGCAAAGAAGATCAGCCCGGAAGCGGTCGAGGTCGGGCCGCCCAGCGTCGGCATACCCAGCGGGATATGCATATGGGTTTTCAGACCCAGCGGACCGGTATCCTCGACGGAGCCCATCGGAACCTGCCACATCAGCTGACGAGTATTGAGATCGATGGCGCTCATCGTGCCGAACGGCGGCGTATTACACGGAATCCCCAGCGCGGATTGCAGAATATCGATCCGCACGCCGCCATATGGCCCGGCGATCTGCGGACGGACGGTGCCCATAAAGCCCGGGACTTCGTCGGTGGAGACCTTGTATTTCGCCATATCTTCCTGACGCACCAGAGACATTCTCAGCGGCATACGCATGTCGTTAACAAACAGCGTCCCGGTGCGTTCATCGATGGTGATGCCGCCCCAGTTCATGCCGCCCAGCAGGCTCGGCCATTCGATATACGGCTTCTCTGACGGCGGCGTATACATTCCAAGGTAGGTGGACTCTTTGAAGTCAATGCGGCACATCAGCTGGTCAAACGGCGTCACGCCCCACATGGATTTCTCGGTTAACGGCTCAACGCCGAGCTGCGGCATCCCGGTCGAGAACGGCTGCGTGGTAGAAAGACGTTCGCCTTCTGCGCCTGCGTGCGCTACCGGCCGTTCCTCAACGCGCGTCACCGGTTTGCCCGTGCGACGATCGAGAACATAGATCTGACCGGTTTTGGTGGTCTGAATCAGGACCGGAACCTCTTCGCCCTGGTCATTTTTCATATGGAACAGCACCGGCTGAGACGGCAAATCATAGTCCCAGACATCATGGTGAACGGTCTGGAAGACCCATTTTGTTTCACCGGTGCTGGCATCCACCGCCACCACCGAAGAGCCGTACTTCTCTTTGGCCTCATTACGATCGCCGCCCCAGTAATCCGGCGGACCGTTGCCGGTCGGCAGATAAACCAGGTTCAGCTCTTTATCAAAGCCCGGAACCGTCCACACGTTCGGCGTTTCGAGTGTGTACACGCGCCCTTTTTGCGGATCGGTCACATTTTCCGGTTGCCCCACATCCCAGGCCCAAACCACGTTGCCGCTGCGCACATCGAAGGCGCGGACCACGCCGGAAGGTTCGCCGTGAATAATATCGCGAACCCAGCCGCCCAGTATCGCAATATGCCCCATGATCACCGGCGTCGAAGTCGGATGGTAGCGCTTGCTGTTTTCGGTGTTGTCCATCCCCTGCTTGAGATCGACGCTACCGTGGCGGCCGAAGTTATCGCACAGCTCGCCGGTTTTGGCGTTCAGCGCCAGCAGGCGCGCATCGACGGTAGAGACCAGAATCCGCTGCGGACACTGCTGCAGGTCCGGGCTGGCTTTCTCCTGCGCCGTCAGCGTCGTATCGTTTTGCACATCATAGTAGCCGACGCCGCGGCAGGTAACGTGCTCTGCGGTCTGCGCGTGTGGGTCAAAGCGCCAGCGCGCTTTCCCGGTATCCGCATCCAGGGCGGTGACCACGTTCAGCGGCGTACAGGAGTAGAGCGTATCGCCAATTTGCAGCGGCGTATTCTCATCCACCCCGATCCCCGGGCCGCTTACCCGGCGGCCGGTGTGGTAGGTCCACGCCACCTTCAGGTTTTTCACGTTCTCCGGGGTAATGTCATCGTATGGAGCAAAACGGGTACCTGAGGCATCGCGGGCGAAAAACTCCCAGTTGTCGCTTTGGGAAGCGAGGGTTGGCTTACTATCGGCGGCGGCTTTCACCACGCCATGATGAATGCCACCGTGGGGAGAAAACGCCGAGACCAGCGTCGCCAGAAGCGCGATGAAAATCGCCGAGGCGCTCCAGTTCGCATAGCGGACCGCGGTGCGTTTGACCGGCAGCGTTGTGGCCAGCCACAGGCCCAGCATCAGCAGCAGAGCCGGAACCACCAGACGAGGAATCAGTCCCCAGTAGCTGAGCTGCACTTCATAAAGCGCCCAGACAAGGGTCAGTAAGAAGGTCACGATGGTGAAAGGGAGGACGTATTGACTGCGGATAAGGTATCCGATGGCGATAAGCAGATAGGCCACTCCAGCCAACAGGTACCAGGCGCTACCGCCCAGAGTCAGGAGCTTACCGCCCCAGAAAGTGAAAAAGAGTCCAGTACAAAAACTGAGTAATACAAATATAACCCGGTAGACGGTGAAGAAGATCCTCCTGCCGCTACCTCGCTGTTCGTCCATATCTCATCCCATACGACTTTAGTCGTTATAACCAATATATTTATTTTTAACAGCATCCGATCCAAACAAATCGGATACAGACCGCATAACATCCTGGTTGGACGCTCATGAGCCGAGCGAAGAACGTAATAAAGTATATGGATTTGTAAAAGTTATGTAAAACAAACCAGCATTAAATGTTTAAAATTTTTTAATATATAAACGGAAGTTGCATCAGAAACGGTGATAAAGCGCGTGATAAATCACCAGAGGAGGATAAACGGGCGGGTGATGGCTGGCCAACAGCCCCCTGTGGGCCAGCACACCGGTAGGTGCAAATTAGTTTACGGGCCGGGACCCACTGATTTGCCGCAGAGCAGCCTTCATTTCCAGCTGCGCCAGCTCCTTCAAACCTTCGCGTTTGATAAACTGACTGCGATGTTTGCTTTTGACCTCTTCTATACTTTTTTTGATCTCCTGCGGCGGTAATTTATACCAGCCGCGACGATGTTTTTCGCCCCCGACTTCCAGCCACAGCGCAGCATAGCTGGTTTGTACTTTCTCGCTTTTGACGTGAAAATCGGAGTCGATGGCATAGATCTCTTTAATATCGCTATGCTGTAAAAAACCATATAGCAGAGAGATAATTAAATTTTTCGGTCGGGTGCCGTGCAGCTCTTTAGTCAGCACTTTAATTTCATCATTGGCAATATCCTTCCCTCCCTGAATGCCGCCGATATAAGCCCGGCCATCCTCGGTGCAGGAAAAACAGATGCTGTAAATGCGTTTTCCATCCTGAAGCATTAATAGCATCAGTTCGCCCTCTTCCTGAAAAGGCGAAGCCAGCAATTTCACCGCAATGTGGCTACCGTTTTTCAGCGGAATTTCCGCCACGGTCAGCCCATACTCCACCACGTTATACAGCTGTGGCAGCGCGGCTGCGCTAAAGGTTTTCTCGATAAAAATCAAGGAGCCATAGGCAATATCCAGCTTGGCTCTTCTTGACATTTTTTTATTTAAATAGGCTTTGAACGGCTTATCCTGAAAACTGACCAGCCCCTGCGTTGCACCGGTTAATCTGGCGCAAACATATTTATCACAAAGCGCTTGATATTCCTTATACTTTCCCCCTGCGAGAGGTATTTCTCTGCATTTTCGTAAGACCTTTTTATATTTGAGTTTAATTTGACAAATCAATTTATTATTTTTTCGCCATTCTTTGATGGCAACTGTTGCTGTTTGAGCCATTGATCAAGATCCATAGAATCAACCATAATCGCGGCCATAATATCATAAATAGTTCAAGTCAACGCTTGATTAGTGAGTCGTTGTCCTTTCATTTAATAAATAGGTAGATAATCATTCTCACGCCTATAATTAAAGGCGGGGGGATGTCAACTCTTATTATTGGCAGTCTCTTCTGGCGTCAGATGAAAATATCACGCGGCGCCACGCTATTACCGCTCTGTGCGGTAACGGGGCGCCGAGGGTTCATCCTGGCATGGTTTTGCTCTATAATCTGACCCCAGTCAAAAGTGAACTAAAGTGGGTAACTCATGGAAATTGATCTCGACAATCTGGTCTTCAGCGGTCTGGAAGAAGCGCAAGAGCGCAATGCCGAACGCCTTGAAGACGCTGACAAAAAAGCCGAAGCGATCGTTGCCGATGATGATTGTGGCGACGCCTGCAAAATCTGATTCCTGAACCGGCTAACCACGCCGGTTTTTTTTATCCTCGCCCGTCAGTCAAGCCGTAAATGCCCCCTTCAGCGTGCCCAGCAACGCCTGCGCCGCCTTCGACAGCTGCAGATGACCGGCATGGATCACCCCGACACACTTCTCAATCGGCGGGTTATCCAGCGGCAGACATACGGCGCCCAGCGCCTGCATCTGCGACTGGCAGAGCGCCGGGACGGCGCTGCCGCCGAGGCCGCTGGCCACCATTCTGCCGACCGTCACCAGCTGGTGACTCTCCAGCGCAACATCCAGTTGACGACCGCTGCGCGCCAGCTCCTCTTCAAGCATCAGGCGGACCGCCGAAGGCCGCTGCAGCGTAATAAAATCCAGCGTCAACAGCTCGCGCCAGGAGAGACGATGTTTACCGGCCAGGGGCGATGATTTCGGCACAATCGCGATAAAACGGTCAACGCCCAGCGGCGTAAACAGCAGATTATTGGTTGGCGCCGGCTCAAAGGCGATCCCCATCTCCACCCGCCCTTCACGAACCATTTCTATCACCTGCTCGTTAATCACATCGTGAACGGTCACGTTAATTCCGGCATAGCGATCGCGAAAGGCTTTCAACACCTCGGGCAGGACGTTTGCCGCAAACGAGGGCATGGCCGCGATCGAGATTTTGCCACGCTGCAGGGTAAAGCTCTGGCGCATCGCCTCTTCGGCGTTATCCCAGTCGGCCAGCAGCTGACGAGCCATCGGCAAAAAGATCTCCCCCTCCTGAGTCAGCGTCACCCGGCGGGTGCTGCGTTGCAGCAATGCGCCGCCGAGCCCCTCCTCCAGTCCTTTGATGGTCAGACTGAGGGCCGGCTGCGAAATATTCAGCCGTTCGCTGGCGTGGGCAAAATTCAGAGTGTGAGCTACCGCTAAAAACGCGCGTAACTGTTTGACACTCATTCTCATTTTTCATCCCGTTAACTAATTGAAAAAATTTAGTTAACAACAAATTAATAAGAAAACCCAATGAGTAGGTCACAAATTCAAAATTAACAAATCAGTCTGCGCCGCCAATGATAGCCCCATCGCAAGCCAGCAGAGGTGAAACATGGCAGGACTGGATAAGCGCGTCGCCAGCTACGAAGCGGCGCTGGAAGGGTTAACGGATGGTATGACCGTGCTGGCCGGCGGTTTTGGCCTGTGCGGCATTCCCGAAAATTTGATTGCCGAAGTCAAACGCCGGAACGTACAGGGGCTGACGGTGGTATCGAATAACTGCGGCGTCGACGGTTTCGGTCTTGGCATCCTGCTGGAGACGCGCCAGGTACGCAAAGTGGTGGCCTCATATGTCGGCGAAAACGCCCTCTTTGCGCAGCAGGCGCTCAGCGGCGAACTGCAGGTGGAGCTGACCCCACAAGGCACGCTGGCGGAAAAAGTTCGCGCCGGCGGCGCAGGCATCCCCGGTTTTTACACCGCCACCGGCTACGGTACGCCGGTGGCGGAAGGAAAAGAGGTGCGCCAGTTTGCCGGTAAGCACTACATCCTCGAAGAAGCCATCACCGGCGACTTCGCTCTCATCAAAGGCTGGAAGGCGGACTGGTACGGCAACGTTATCTATCGCCATACGGCGCAAAACTTTAATCCGCTGATGGCCGCCGCCGGGCGCATTACGGTGGTCGAGGTTGAAGAGATCGTCCCGCCGGGGGAACTTCCGCCCTCTTCAATCCACACCCCCGGCATCTACGTCGACCGGCTGATCGTCGGCCAGTTCGAGAAACGCATTGAACAGCGCACGCTGCGCGCAGGGAGCCTCTGATTATGCTGACTCGCGAACAAATGGCTATCCGCGTCGCCCGGGAGCTGCGCGATGGCGACTACGTCAATCTCGGGATCGGCATCCCGACGCTGGTGGCCAACTACATCCCGGCAGGCGTTGACGTCATGCTGCAATCCGAAAACGGCCTGCTCGGTATGGGCGGTTTTCCGCACGAGGCGGAGCTCGACGCCGACATGATCAACGCCGGGAAACAGACGGTCACCGCCCGGACCGGCGCGGCGATCTTCGACTCCGCGCAGTCCTTCGCCATGATCCGCGGCGGTCATGTCGATCTGACCGTTCTCGGCGCCTTTGAAGTTGACGTTGAGGGCAATATCGCCTCGTGGATGATCCCGGGGAAAATGGTGAAAGGCATGGGCGGCGCAATGGATCTGGTGGCCGGGGCACAAAACATCATCGTGGTGATGACCCACGCTTCGAAAAGCGGCGAATCCAAACTCCTGCCGCGCTGTACCTTGCCGCTGACCGGCGTCGGCTGTATTCGGCGGGTACTGACCGACCTCGCCCTGCTGGAGATACGCGACGGGGCCTTCGTCCTGCGCGAACACGCGCCGGGCGTCACCCTCGACGACATCAGGCGCAAAACCGCCGGACGCCTGATTGTCCCGGACGACGTCTGTGAAATGCGTTTCAACTGAGGAGGCAACATGAAAGAAGTGGTGATTGTCAGTGCGGTCAGAACGCCCATCGGCAGCTTTCGTGGCGTATTCTCAGCGCTTTCCGCCGTTGACCTCGGCGCCGAAGTCGTGCGCAGCCTGCTGGCCCGCTGCTCGCTGTCGGTAACGGAAGTCGACGAGCTTATTTTCGGCCAGGTTTTAACCGCCGGCTGCGGGCAGAATCCGGCGCGCCAGACGGCCTTACGCGCCGGTCTGCCGATCGACTGTCCGGCAGTGACGGTGAATCTGGTTTGCGGTTCCGGGCTGAAAGCCGTGCAGCAAGCGGTGCAGGCGATCCGCAGCGGCGACGCCCAGGTGGTCATCGCCGGGGGTCAGGAGAGCATGAGCAATGCCCCCTATCTGATTGACGGCGCCCGTGCCGGGCTACGCATCGGCCATAGCAGCATGCGGGACAGCATGATTCAGGACGGCCTGTGGGATGCTTTCAACGACTATCACATGGGCGTAACGGCAGAAAATCTCGCCGACCGCTATGCCATCGATCGCCAACAGCAGGACGCCTTTGCCGCCGGTTCACAGCAGAAAGCGGCGGCGGCGATCGACGCGGGCCGCTTTGAACAAGAGATCGTGCCGGTCGTCGTCAGACAGGGGAAGCAACCGCCGCAGACCATTACCCGCGACGAGCAGCCCCGCCCGGCCACCACTCCAGAGCAGCTGGCGCAGCTGCGCCCTGCGTTCCGCGTGGAAAACGGCACCGTCACCGCCGGGAACGCCTCTTCGCTTAACGACGGCGCGGCGGCGGTACTCCTGATGAGCGCCGACAAAGCCCGGGAGCGGGGACTGCCGGTACTGGGACGCATTGTCAGCAGCGCCGTGGCAGGCGTCGATCCGGCGATCATGGGCATTGGTCCCGTCAGCGCCTGCGAGATGGCGCTGGCCCGGGCCGGATGGCAGCTGGATGAGGTGGATTTAATTGAGGCTAACGAGGCGTTTGCCGTTCAGGCGCTGGCGGTTGGCCAGTCCCTGGGCTGGGAGAGCAGCAAGGTCAACGTCAACGGCGGCGCCATTGCCCTCGGCCACCCTATCGGCGCCTCCGGCTGCCGGATCCTCGTCACCCTGCTGCATGAAATGCAGCGCCGGAGCGCCAGTAAAGGGCTTGCCACCCTCTGCGTGGGCGGCGGACAGGGTATCGCCATGACGATCGCACGTTAACAGGAGTCACTATGTATAAACCAACGCTGGCGGTGCTCGGCGCCGGACTGATGGGTATCGGTATCGCCTGCCACTTTGCTCGCCACGGCCACCGGGTACGGCTTTACGACACCGACCCGACGCGTCTGGCGGAAGTCCCTGCCGTTGCCGCCGCTATTTTGCATGAACTGCAGGAGAGCGGACAATTTGACGCCGCCCACCAGCAGGCGGTTCTGGCGCGCTTAACCGGGACCACCAGCCTCAGCGATCTGGCGGAATCGACGCTGCTGATTGAGGCGATTCCCGAACGTTTGCCGCTCAAACATGCGCTGTACGCTCAGCTGGAAACGCTGATTGCCGACGATGCGATCATTGCCAGCAACACCAGCGGCCTGCCGCCGGATAGCCTCGCGGCGGGTATGATCCACCCGCAGCGGCTGTTAATCGCCCACTTCTGGCACCCGCCGCACTTTATTCCGCTTGTGGAAGTGGTGCCCGGCAGCGCCACGCGCCCGGACCTCCCCGCGCTGGTGAGCGACTTTTTCGCCACCGCGGCGCTGGAAGCGGTGGTGCTTCAACGTGCGGCGCCGGGGTTCGTCGGCAATCGCCTGCAGTTCGCTTTGCTGCGCGAGGCGCTGCATATCGTCCACAGCGGTATCGCCTCACCGGAAGTGGTAGATCGGGTCATGCGCGCCTCCCTCGGCCGCCGCTACGCGATGGTCGGTCCGCTGGAGGCGGCCGATATGACCGGGCTGGCGACGGTGCAGGATATTTGTCAGCACCTGCTGCCGGAGCTGGCCGGCGGCGCACAAATGATGGAACTGGTGGCGGAAAAGGTCGCCAGGGGCGAGACCGGTGCGCGCAGCGGGCAAGGATTTTATCGCTGGGATAATGCCCGAATGGCGCGTATCCAGTCGCGTCGGGAGCACCTCCTGCGCTATGCCCTGAAACCGTAGCGTCTCGAACTGTAGCCCACAATAACAATGAGAGTGAGGTGTCGTGATGAGTGTTTTGATTGCCCTGGCCGCGCTGGCATTACTGATGCTGGCGGCCTATCGAGGATATAGCGTTATCCTCTTTGCCCCTATCGCCGCCCTCGGCGCAGTACTGCTCACCGACCCTGGCGCAGTAGGACCGACCTTTACCGGTCTGTTTATGGAAAAAATGGTCGGGTTTGTAAAACTCTACTTCCCGGTGTTTCTGCTGGGCGCGGTGTTCGGCAAGCTTATTGAGCTGTCGGGCTTCTCGCGCGCCATCGTCGCCGCCGCCATTCAGATCCTCGGCCGACGTCACGCCATCCCGGTCATCGTCCTGGTTTGCGCCCTGCTAACCTATGGCGGCGTCTCGCTGTTTGTGGTGGCCTTCGCGGTCTACCCGTTTGCCGCCGAGCTGTTCCGCCAGAGCGCTATCCCCAAACGGCTGATTCCGGCCACCGTTGCGCTGGGGGCGTTTTCATTCACCATGGATGCCCTGCCCGGGACGCCGCAGATCCAGAACATTATTCCCACCAGTTTCTTTGGCACCAACGCCTGGGCAGCCCCCTGGCTTGGAACGATCGGTTCGCTGTTTATCATCACCTTCGGTCTGCTCTGGCTGGAACGTCAACGCCGTAAAGCCCAGCACGCGGGAGAAGGTTACGGCACGGATTTACAAAACGAGCCGGACACGCCGGACAACATCAACCTTCCCCATCCGCTGATAGCCATTGCCCCGCTGCTGCTGGTTGGGATCCTGAACCTGCTGTTTACCCGCTGGATCCCGCGGTGGTACGGTACCACTCACGAGCTGGTTTTACCGGGACTGGCGAAGCCGATCGTCACCGAAGTGGGCAAAATCACCGCGATCTGGGCCGTTGAAGCAGCGCTGCTGGCTGGCATTGTCGTGGTGCTGGTGTTCGGCTTTCGCAATATCCGCGGGCGTCTGGCGGAAGGCAGCCGCACCGCCGTTAGCGGCGCTATTCTCGCGGCGATGAATACGGCTTCGGAATATGGCTTTGGCGCCGTCATTGCCGCGCTGCCCGGTTTCCTGGTTTTGTCAAAAGCGCTGACGGCCATTCCCAACCCGCTGCTGAATGAAGCCATCAGCGTGACGGTGCTGGCGGGGATTACCGGTTCCGCATCGGGCGGGATGAGTATCGCCCTCGCGGCGATGTCGGAGACCTTTATCGCTGCCGCCCACGCCGCCGATATTCCGCTGGAGGTGCTGCATCGCGTGGCCTCGATGGCCAGCGGCGGTATGGATACGCTGCCGCATAATGGCGCGGTAATCACCCTGCTGGCGATTACCGGCCTCAGCCATCGTCAGGCCTACGGCGGCATTTTTGCCATTACCCTGATTAAAAGTCTGGCGGTTCTGTTTGTCATTGCCGTCTTCTATTTAACCGGCATTGTCTGATGCGACAATATTTCACCGGCATCATGAAGGAAAATAGCATGAATCTGAACGGAAAGGTGGCGCTGGTCACCGGCTCAACAAGCGGTATCGGTTTAGGGATCGCGAAGGTACTGGCAAAATCCGGCGCGCAGCTGATCCTCAACGGCTTTGGCGATAGCGCATCCGCGCGCGCGGAAGTGGCGCAAATCGGCAAAACCCCGGGCTATCACGATGCCGACCTGCGCGATGTGCAGCAAATTGAGGCGATGATGGCCTACGCCGAGGCACAATTTGGCGGCGTGGATATTGTGATTAATAACGCCGGGATCCAGCACGTGGCGCCGGTGGAGCATTTTGCCGTAGAGAAGTGGAACGATATTATAGCTATCAACCTCTCCAGCGTTTTTCACACCAGTCGTCTGGCGCTCCCCGGGATGCGGGCGCGTAACTGGGGGCGCATTATCAATATTGCCTCGGTTCACGGCCTGGTGGCCTCGAAGGATAAGTCGGCCTACGTCGCGGCCAAACACGGCGTGATCGGCCTGAGCAAAACGCTGGCGCTGGAGACCGCCAGAACCGGCGTGACCTGCAATGCGATTTGTCCCGGCTGGGTGTTAACCCCGCTGGTACAGCAGCAGATCGATAAACGCATCGCTGAAGGTAGCGATCCTGAGCAGGCCCGCGAACAGCTGCTGGCGGAAAAGCAGCCCTCCGGCGAGTTTGTCACCCCGGAACAGCTGGGTGAACTGGCGCTGTTTCTCTGTAGCGAAGGTGCCGCCCAGGTGCGCGGCGCGGCATGGAACATGGACGGCGGCTGGGTCGCGCAATAACCGACAACCTGCTCAGGAGGCGCCCGTTCCTGCTGAGCAGGCGCCTCATTTTTCCGGCGGGATATTTTCCTGTCGTCGGTTTATTTTCGGCAAAAGACAATGAGTTCGGGCTATTTATTTAATAATGATGTATGGTTTCAGGCCATTAAATCAGGAAGGAAATCATATGTCAGATCGAAAAGATGCCAAAAGCCGCCGTAATTATCTTGTAAAATGCACCTGCCCTAATTGCTCCCAGGATTCAGAACACAGCTTCAGCCGAGTACAAAAAGGCGCCCAGCTCATTTGCCCTTACTGCCACAAACTCTTCCAGACAACAGCAAAAAATGCTGCTTAATCTCTAGATGCCAGACGCTGATTGTTCCACGAAATCCAACACTGATTAGATTATTCTTATCACCTTGAATGAATGGCACAATCGGTTGTTATTTTTTTGGCAAATAGAAAACCCGCACTCTGGCGGGTTTTAAATAAATCTATTCTGTCTGTTCCACGGGTAAATCTGTCTACTCAGGCTGCTGCCGTCTTCGTTATCCCAGACCCGCCCATGTTCAGCATACTTAGCCTACGATGGAAACGTTTGTCGCCGCCGGGCCTTTCGCGCCGCTGCCGACCACAAACTCAACCTTCTGCCCTTCAAACAGGGTGCGGAAGTCTTCGCTTTGAATCGCAGAAAAGTGGACGAAGATGTCCTTGCTGCCGTCGGCCGGCGTAATGAAGCCGAAGCCTTTATCTGCGTTAAACCATTTGACTAAACCAGTCATTTTATTCGACATTCGATATTCCTTTTTATGAGCCCTTAATCGGCAAACTGGTTTGCGCTACAGAATCAACTTAACACTTAATGGAGGGACTCAAGGAAGGAGGTATCAGCGATAACGCCTGGAAATGAGGACTGCTTTAGTGAACTGCTTTCTGTCTTACAAACCGACCTGGCTATTAAGGCACAGGGTATATTTATTAGCAAGGTTTATTTTAGCCGTCCGGAAGCCTGCTCCGGTAAAAAATTAAATCGATAGCTTTATTGTTCGATTAATGTATAGTTCGCCGGTACTTATTTTTACAAGGATTTTATTTGTTCCAAAAAATGACAGGCATTGTCAAAGCGTTTGATAATAAAACCGGCAAAGGCCTTATAATTCCCTCCGATGGTCGTAAAGACGTTCAGGTCCATATTTCTGCATTATCCCCTGGTGAATCAGAAACCATAATTCCAGGTATTCGCGTTGAATTTCGCCGGGTCAACGGCCTGCGCGGTCCGACGGCGGCTAACGTCTACCTCTCATAGCCACAACCCGACCGCTGATACGGCTCCGATAGCCCACCGGAGCGGCTAAAACATCTCCAGAAAACGTTTTACCGTTCGCGATCGTTCGAATCGCCGCCACGCAATCGCAACATCGGTCGTCACCGGCGTCCCCGATAACGGGCGATAGATGACGTCGGGATGGTGGATACAGGTCATCGACTGTGGCACCAGCGCGAAACCAAATCCGGCAGCCACCATGCTTAAGGAGGAGGAGAGTTGCGAAGATTGACTCGCCTGCTGCATATCGATACCGGCGCGCAAACAGCTATTAAAGACCTGCTCATACAGTCCCGGGGCCACCTCACGCGGAAACAGAATCGGCGCGGTCTCCTGCAGTTGTACCAGCGATAGCGCGTTCTCACCGGCAAGCGGGTGGTCACGGTGCAGGGCGATAACCATCGGCTCCACATCGATAATGCGCAGGTTAAACGCTTTGCTGCTTTCGCACGGCAGGCGCACAAAGGCGATATCCAGCTCCCCTTCCCCCAGCGCGCTCATCAGCGCCGCCATATTGCCTTCGACCTGGCGCAGGGCGACCGCCGGATAGCGGCGCTGAAACTGGCGCAGCAGCGCGAAAATCTGCGGATGAAAAGCATTAGAACTGGTGATACCTAACGCCAGCCTGCCGTTCATCCCGCGGGCGATACCTTTGGTCTTTTCCAGCGCCGCGTCGCTCAGAGCAAGGATCTGGCAGGCATCTTCATAAAACGATTCTCCCGCTTCCGTCAGCTCAATTCCCCGCGTCAGACGGCGCAGCAATGGCGTACCAATCTCCCTCTCAAGCCTCTGAATTTGCTGACTTAATGGCGGTTGAGAGATGCCAAGCTCCCTGGCGGCGCGGGTGAAATTTCGCGCCTCGGCCACGGCGACAAAATAGCGTAGATAACGAAGTTCCATATCAAAAACGTCTCAAACCAGCATGCTTTGTATATTGGAACTGAGAGCTGAATCGGGTCAACAATTATTTAATCTTTCTTATATTTGTTGAACGAGGAAGTCTCTGATGACCCATTCTTCTGCATGCACCTGCCAGCAAAGCCTGTGCGAAACCGTACGCGGTTTTTCTGCCCAGCAGCCTGATAACGTGCTCTATCAGACCTCTTTGATGAGCGCGCTCCTGAGCGGCGTCTATGAGGGCAATACCACCATCGCCGACCTGCTCACCCACGGCGATTTCGGTCTCGGAACCTTTAACGAACTCGATGGCGAACTGATCGCCTTCAGCAGCGAGGTCTACCAGCTGCGCGCCGACGGCAGCGCGCGCAAAGCCCGCGGGGACCAAAAAACACCGTTCGCGGTGATGACCTGGTTTCGACCGCAGCACCGCGTCAGCTTCGACCACCCGGTAAACCGCCAGCAGTTGCATGAGATCATCGACCGACAGATCCCCTCCGACAATCTGTTCTGCGCCCTGCATATCGACGGCCATTTTCGCCACGCCCATACCCGGACCGTACCCCGCCAGACTCCCCCCTACCGGGCGATGACCGATGTTCTGGACGACCAGCCGGTGTTCCGCTTCAACCAGCGCAAAGGGATACTGGTCGGTTTTCGCACCCCGCAGCATATGCAGGGGATTAACGTCGCCGGGTATCACGAACACTTCATCACCGACGATCGTCAGGGCGGCGGCCATCTGCTGGATTACCAGCTCGATAGCGGCGTGCTGACTTTCGGCGAGATCCACAAACTGCTGATTGACCTCCCGGCCGACAGCGCTTTTCTCCAGGCCGATTTGCATCCTGACAATCTCGACGCCGCCATTCGCGCGGTAGAAAACTAAGGAGCTTCATATGGACAATCAACGTCACGAACGCCAGTGGGCGCACGGCGCGGATATGATAGTCAGTCAGCTTGAGGCCCAGGGCGTCCGCCAGGTCTTCGGCATCCCCGGCGCGAAAATAGATAAAGTCTTCGATTCGCTGCTGGACTCCACCATCCGGATTATTCCCGTGCGCCACGAAGCTAATGCCGCCTTTATGGCCGCGGCAGTCGGTCGCCTGACCGGTAAAGCGGGCGTCGCGCTGGTCACCTCCGGCCCAGGCTGTTCGAATCTGATTACCGGGATGGCTACCGCGAACAGCGAGGGCGATCCGGTGGTGGCGCTGGGTGGCGCGGTTAAGCGGGCGGATAAGGCAAAACTGGTCCATCAAAGCATGGATACCGTGGCGATGTTCAGTCCGGTGACCAAATATGCCGTTGAAGTGACCGCCGCCGACGCGCTGGCGGAAGTTGTCTCCAACGCTTTCCGCGCCGCTGAGCAGGGGCGCCCCGGCAGCGCCTTTATCAGCCTGCCGCAGGATGTTGTCGATCAACCCACCCACGGCGCGATTCTCCCGGTCGGCAACGCCCCGCAAATGGGCGCGGCCCCTGACGAGGCGATCGAGAAGGTCGCGCAGATGATCGCCGCCGCCAGGAACCCGGTTTTCCTGCTCGGGCTGATGGCCAGCCAGCCGGAAAACAGCCGCGCCCTGCACCAGCTGCTGGAACAGAGTCATATTCCGGTCACCAGCACCTACCAGGCTGCCGGGGCGGTCAATCAGCAGCACTTTGCGCGCTTCGCCGGCCGGGTCGGACTGTTTAACAACCAGGCCGGCGACCGCCTGCTCCACCTCGCCGACCTGATCATCTGCATCGGCTACAGCCCGGTCGAGTATGAACCGGCGATGTGGAACCGCGGTAACGCGACGCTGGTACATATCGACGTGCTGCCGGCTTATGAAGAGCGTAACTACACCCCCGATATGGAGCTGGTGGGTGATATCGCCGCGACGCTGAACAAACTGACCCGACGCATCAGTCATAAGCTGGTGTTAACCCCGCAGGCGGCGGAGATCCTCACCGATCGCCAGCATCAGCGCGAGCTGCTCGACCGCCACGGCGCGCAGCTGAATCAATTTGCCCTTCATCCGCTGCGCATCGTGCGGGCGATGCAGGATATCGTCAACAGCGATGTCACCCTCACCGTCGACATGGGCAGCTTCCATATCTGGATCGCCCGCTATCTGTACAGCTTCCGCGCCCGCCAGGTGATGATTTCCAACGGTCAGCAGACGATGGGCGTCGCGCTGCCGTGGGCAATCGGCGCCTGGCTGGTCAATCCGCAGCGCAAAGTGGTCTCGGTCTCCGGCGACGGCGGGTTCCTGCAATCCAGCATGGAGCTGGAGACCGCCGTCCGGCTGCAGGCCAATATCCTGCATATCATCTGGGTCGACAACGGTTACAACATGGTGGCGATTCAGGAACAGAAAAAATACCAGCGCCTCTCCGGCGTAGAGTTCGGTCCGGTTGATTTCAAAGCCTACGCCGAATCTTTCGGGGCCAAAGGCTTTTCGGTGGAGAGCGCCGACGCGCTGGAGCCGACATTACGTGCCGCCATGGACGTCGATGGCCCGGCGGTGGTCGCTATTCCGGTCGACTACCGCGATAACCCTCTGCTGATGGGGCAACTCCATCTCAGCCAAATACTGTGAGTCACTACAAAAAGGAAAGAAATATGCAAAAAGTCGCCCTTGTCACCGGCGCCGCTCAGGGCATCGGTAAAGCTATCGCGCTGCGCCTGGTTAAAGACGGATTTGCCGTGGCCATTGCCGATTACAACGATACCGCGGCGAAAGCCGTGGCCGCCGAGATCAACCAGCACGGCGGCCGGGCGCTGGCGCTTAAGGTAGACGTCGCGCGCCGTGAACAGGTTTTCGCCGCCGTCGAACAGGCGCGTACAGCGCTGGGCGGTTTCGACGTTATCGTCAACAATGCCGGCATCGCCCCGTCGACGCCGATCGAAGCGATCGTCGAGGAGACCGTCGATAAGGTCTATAACATCAACGTCAAAGGCGTCATCTGGGGCATTCAGGCGGCCGTCGACGCCTTTAAAAAAGAGGGCCACGGCGGGAAAATCATCAACGCCTGTTCCCAGGCCGGGCACGTCGGCAATCCGGAGCTGGCGGTCTACAGCTCGAGTAAATTCGCCGTGCGCGGCCTGACCCAGACCGCCGCCCGCGACCTGGCGCCGCTGGGGATCACCGTTAACGGCTACTGTCCGGGGATCGTCAAAACCCCAATGTGGGCAGAGATCGATCGTCAGGTTTCGGAAGCGGCGGGTAAACCGCTGGGCTACGGTACGGCCGAGTTCGCGAAACGCATCACCCTGGGACGTTTATCCGAACCGGAAGACGTCGCGGCCTGCGTGTCGTATCTGGCGAGCCCGGACTCCGACTATATGACCGGCCAGTCGCTACTGATCGACGGCGGTATGGTTTTTAACTAATTCCATGATGCTCTGACATGGTTTGCCCCTGCCGCGAAACAGGGGCTTTTTTTATGTGCTGGTCGCTCGGGCAATGATTATCCCGGCCGATTAACGCGCGCTCGCCTGCGCCAGCTGGCGTTCAATGGCCTGACGTCGCGCATCGTTCGCCGGCAATATATCCAGCAGTTGTTGCAATGCCGCAACCGCCTGCGGGTAATCTTCGCTACGCAGCGCGCTCAGCGCCAGCAGTTCCAGCACCGGCAGATTGTGCGGCTGCCGCTGATGCAGTTCGCGCAGCAGCAGTTCTGCCATCCGCAGCTGGCCGCTATCGCCGGCCCGCACCAGTACGCTGGCGTAATCGAATGCGGCCAGCGGATCGCCCGCCGCCAGCTGATGGGCGCGGGCAAAGGCGCCGATCGCCGTCTCGCCATCGTTGAGCAACAGGGCAATACGTCCCAGCAGCTGCCAGCCAGCAAGATCGTCAGGCCGATCCTGTAACTGGCTGCGCAGCCCGAGCCTGAGCTGAGCCAGCTGATCCATCCGCAGCGGCGCCGCCGTTGGGTCTTGCACCTGCCGGAGCAGCGCAGGAGTCTGACGTTCCGCCTGCTGCCAGAGCAACACCTGGCCAATATCGCTGGTTTTAAGGAAGATCCCGCTACTCAACAGTACCAGCGCCGCCGCGCCGGGCAGCAGCACCCAACGGCTGAGCGGGCGGACTTTTGCCGGCGTGACGTCGGGAATATCGGCCAGCAGCGTACGCTGCAGTTCAACCACCATCGCTTCCCGGTCGGCAACGTTGTCCTCCTGCGCCAGCTCGTCGAGCCGCGTCTGGTACAGCGTCCGGTTCAGACTATCGCGATCCGCCGCCGCCTTCCCCTGCCACGGAAAATAGAGCAGCGCCAGCGCCCCGGCCAACATCAGGAGCGCCGGCAATAAAAACAGGGTCATCAATCCTCTCCTTTGTTCAGTAACGCCGCCAGCCGCTGACGCTCTTGTTCACTCAGCGCAGCGCTTGCGCCACCGCGACGTCGGGTTCGCGCCACCAGCAGCGCGACACCGGCGATAACAAACAGCCCCGGAACCAGCCACAACAGTAAGGTCCCGGCGGTCAACGGCGGTTCATAGCTGACGAAATGGCCGTAGCGCGCCACCATATAGGCGATGATTTGATCTTTGCTTTGTCCCTGCTGCATCAGCTCATAAACCTTCAGCCGCATATCGGCGGCGATCATCGCATTCGAGTCCGCAATACTGTTGTTCTGGCACTTCGGGCAGCGCAGCTGCGAAGTGATCTCGCGAAACGCCTGCTCCTGCGCTTCGTTTTTGAACTGCCAGGTATCGATGGCGGCCAGCGCCTGGCCGGCGAGCAGCAGCGCCATCAGCGCCAGTATCCAGCGCCTCATGCTGCCGGCTCCTGGGTATATTTCAGCCATAGCGGCTGGAGCTGTTCGCGCCACACCCGGGCGTTCAGATCGCCGGCGTGACGCCAGCGAATAATGCCCTGGCCATCAATCAGAAAGGTTTCCGGCGCGCCATATACGCCCAGATCAAGCCCCAGCATGCCGCTGCCGTCGAACAGACTCAGCGCATAGGGGTTGCCGAGACTGTCGAGCCAGTTCACCGCCTTCTGCCGGTCATCTTTGTAGTTCAGCCCGACGACGCGAACCCCCTGCCCGGACAGCGCATTCAGGAACTGATGTTCGGCGCGACAGGTCGGGCACCAGGTGGCCCAGACATTCAGCAGCAGCGGTTTCCCGTCGATCAGCGCCGCACGGCTGTAGGTTTTTCCCGGCGCCGTCAACGCCTCAAGGCGAAACTCAGGCAGCGGTTTGCCGATCAGCGCAGATTCGAGCATCGTCGGATCGTCGCCCTCGGCGTTACGCATCAATTGCCAGAACAGCGCCATCGCCAGCAGCAGAAACAGCGCCAGCGGAATAAAAAGCAGCCTGCGCTTCATTGTGCCTCCTGCCGTTGTTTACGCATCCGGTAGCGCGGGTCGAGCATGCAGCACAGGCCGCCAAGGGCCATCAGGCCGCCGCCGAACCAAATCCAGCGCACGAACGGTTTGTAGTACAGACGCACCGCCCAGCTGCCATCGTCCAGCTCTTCCCCCAACGCGGCATACAGATCGCGCGTCAAACCGCCGCCGATCGCCGCTTCGGTCATTATCATACGGCTGGCGCTGTAGTAACGTTTTTCCGCGTACAGCGTTGCCTCCGGGCGACCGTTGCGCGTCACCGTAATCACTCCTTCACCGCCGGTCCAGTTCGGGCCGACGATGTTGCGCACCCCGTCGAACACGAAATGGTAGCGATGAATATCGATGCTATCGCCGGTTTTCATCCGTACGTCGCGCTCAATACTGTAGTTCTGGCTGAAGGTAATCCCGATAACGGTGACCGCCACGCCAACGTGACCCAGCACCATTCCCCACTGGCTGCGCGAAATCACCCGCAGGCCGCGCCAGAAACCGTGCCGGTGGGTCGCCCGTTCATGGATTTCAATCAGGGCAAAGAGCAGTACCCAAATCGCCATCATCAGACCCAGAACCGCCATGGCGACAATCCGGTCCTGCAACAGCCACGGCAGCAGCAGAGAAAGTGACAATGTCACCAGCAGCGCAATCGCCAGCCGCTTAAGCTGCTTGCCCGGCTGGTCGCGTCGCCAGCGGATCAACGGTCCCAGTCCCAGCAACAGCGCAAACGGCGCCATCAGCGCGGTGAACAGCAGATTAAAAAAGGGTTCGCCGATCGAGATACTGCCAAGCCCCAGCTCTTTGTGCACCAGCGGTAGCAGCGTGCCGAGCAGAACCACCAGCATGGCGGCGATCAGCAAAATATTGTTCCCCAGCAGAAACGACTCTCGCGACCACAGCGCATGTTCGACTGGCGCCCGTACCTGCCCCCCCTTCAGGGCATAGAGCAGCAGCGAACCGCCGATGGCCACCACCAGTAGCGCCAGAATAAACAGCCCGCGCGTCGGATCCGAGGCGAACGAATGGACCGACACCAGCACCCCGGAGCGCACCAGGAAGGTTCCCAGCAGGCACAGTGAAAAGGCGGCAATCGCCAGCAGCACGGTCCAGGCCCGGAAGCTCCCGCGTTGCTCGGTGACCGCCAGGGAGTGCAGCAGCGCCGTCCCCACCAGCCATGGCATAAACGAGGCGTTCTCCACCGGATCCCAGAACCACCAGCCACCCCATCCCAGCTCGTAGTAGGCCCAGGCAGAGCCCAGCACGATACCCAGAGTCAGGAATACCCATGCCGCCTGGGTCCACGGACGCGACCAGCGCGCCCAGGCGGTATCCAGCCGTCCGGCGAGCAGCGACGCAATCGCAAAGGCGAACGCCACCGAGAAGCCCACGTAGCCCATATACAGGATCGGCGGATGGAAAATCATGCCGATATCCTGCAGCAGCGGATTAAGGTCGCGACCATCAACCGGATAGAGCGGCAGCGTGCGGGCAAACGGATTCGAGGTGAACAGAATAAACAGCAGAAAGCCGAAGGCGATGGTCCCCATCACTGCCAGCACCCGCGCCACGGCGTCCTGCGGCATCCGCCGACTGAACAGCGCCACCGCGAAAGTCCAGACGCTCAGCAGGAGCACCCACAGCAGCAATGAGCCTTCATGGGCGCCCCAGGTCGCCGCGACCCGGTACCACATCGGCAGCGCGCTGTTCGAGTTATCCGCGACATAGCGCACGGTGAAATCATTGACCACGAAGGCATGGACCAGCACGAGAAAAGCGCCCGCGACGCAGAAAAAGAGCGCGCAGGCCAGAGGCCGCGCCAGCGCCATTAGCCGCGGGTCCTGCCGCGCCGCGCCCCATTGCGGATAAATGCCCAGCAGTAGCGCGAGGCCTGTCGCCAGGCACAGCAGATAGTGCCCCAGTTCCGGCATCATGGTTGTTCTCCTTTCTTCTCCGGCTGCAGCGCCTCTTTCACTTCCGGCGGCGTATAGTTCTCATCGTGCTTTGCCAGCACCTGCCGGGCGGTAATGTGCCGATCGCCATCGAGCACCCCCTGGGCTACCACTCCCTGCCCCTCGCGGAAGAGGTCCGGCAGAATGCCCCGATAGCTGACCTCCACCACACCGCGAGCGTCGTACAGTCGGAAACTGACGTCCAGGGTCTGCGGATCACGCTTGACGCTGCCGGGCTGTACATAGCCGCCGATCCGCAGACGCTGGCCGTGATGTGGCCGCTGATGAGTTTCCGTTTTGCCATACAGGATCTCCCCCGGCGTGTAGAAGAGATCGATATTGGCGCTGAGGGCATACAGCGTCAGGCCAATGGTCAACCCGAGGCCAACCAGCACCGCCAGCGCGATCCCGAGCCGGGTTTTACGACGCGTTTGCATCGGCGCCCTCCGCTTCTGCACGGCGGCGAGCGGCGGCGATACGCCGCTCCCGGGCCTGCTGACGACTCAGCTCGCGGAACAGCGTCCGTCGCTGCCACCAGGTATGCAGCGTCAGAACCCCGAAGATCAGCAGCGTCGCCGCCACCGCCAGCCAGACATAAAATGCGTAGCCGCCCATCGCCAGAAAGGCGGCGACAGATGAAAAGGCGGGGGTCATTTCTCCGCTCCTTTTGGGGCCGTGACCAGCGCCTGGACCCAGGGCCGGCGCCGCTCCTGTAACAGAATCAAATTGCGCAGGCGCATCAGGGTCAGCGTGGCCACCAGGCTCAGGAAGGCCAGAATACAGATTCGCAACGGCAGACGCATACTGGGGTCAATCGACTGTTGCATGTTGGTCGACCCTTGATGCAGCGTGTTCCACCAGATGACCGAATAGTGAATGACAGGCAGATTCACCACCCCCACCAGCACCAGAATACCGACCGCCCTGCCCGCCAGACGGCGATCGTCGAAGGCGTGCCAGAGGGCGATAATCCCGGCATAGAGAAACAGCAAAACCAGCTCCGACGTCAGGCGCGCGTCCCAGATCCACCACGTTCCCCACATCGGTTTCCCCCATGCCGCCCCGCTGACCAACGCGATGGCCGTGCAGGCGGCGCCCACCGGCGCCAGCGCCGCCACCGTCAGATCGGCCATTTTCATCTGCCAGACCAGCCCCACAAAGGCGGCGACGGCCATCGCCAGATAGACGCCCATCGACCACATGGCCGCCGGGACATGCAGATACATAATCCGATAGCTTTGTCCCTGCTGATAATCCGCCGGCGCGTAGACAAATCCCCACACCAGCCCCACCGCCAGCAGCAGTGCGCTCAAGGCCGTCAGCCAGGGAATACAGCGGCCGCACAGGCCGTACAGCCGTTCGGGTATCGCCAGTTGATGTAATGCTTTCCACATAACGTTTGCTCACACTACTGTTTTTATGACTGCGGCAGCGTCACCGCAGCGAATTATTGCACCGTCAGCCGTAATGCGGCGGCGGTGGCGAACGGACACAACGTGGCGCTGGCGGCTAAAAACGCCGCCAGAATCGCCAGATAGCCATCCACCGGCAGCCCCGCGGCGCCAGCCTGAATGGCGCCGTAGGCAAAAATAAGCAGCGGAACCGACAGCGGCAGCACCAGCAGACTCAGCAGAACCCCGCCGCGCCGCAGCCCTACCGTCAGGCCGACGCCAACCGCACCGAGAAAACTCAGGGTCGGCGTCCCCAGCAGCAGGGTCAGCGCCAGTACGCCGGCATCGTGGGGGGCCATCCCCAGCAGCAGCGCCGCCAGCGGGGATACCACCAGCAGCGGCAGACCGGTCATCGCCCAATGGGCGAGCACCTTGACCACAACCACCGCCACCAGCGGTGTCGGCAGCAGCAGCAGTTGCTCAAGCGAACCGTCCTGCCAGTCGTCGCGAAACAGGCGGTCCATCACCAGCAGCGCCGCCAGCAGCGCGGCAACCCAGACAATGCCGGGCGCGATCTGTACCAGCAGCTGCGGGTCGGCGCCGACGCCAAACGGAAACAGGGTGATCACCACCAGGAAAAACCACAGCGGATTGAGAATCTCTGCCCCGTTGCGCCATGCCAGGCGCATTTCGCGGGCAAACAGCGTCCACATCATGCGTTTTCCTCCTCTCCGGCGCCGAGCCTTAACGTGCGCAGAGCGCAGGCCAGCGGACGCAGGGGCTGATGAGTCGTGAGGATCGCGCTGCCACCCGCCAGAACATGCTGCTCCAGCCGACGACTTAAGGTCGCAATAGCCGACGCGTCGAGCGCGGTAAACGGCTCGTCAAGGATCCACAGCGTCGCCGACGTCAACCACAGACGGGTCAACGCCACCCGCCGCTGCTGTCCGGCGGAGAGCTGACTCAGCGGGACATCTTCATAACCCGCCAGCCCCATTTCGGCCAGCGCCGCTTCTCGCGTCTGCTGCCGGGTTTGCGGGAAGAAGAAATGCAAATTTTCGTCCGCGGTCAGCGCCGTTTTGACGCCGGGCTTATGCCCGAGCCACAGCAGCTGACGATGAAACGCTTCACGCACGCTCGCCAGCGGTTCGCCCTGCCAGCTCACCGTACCGCTTTCCGGACGCGTCAGGCCGCACAGCATCCGCAGCAGCGAGGTTTTCCCGGCGCCGTTATCGCCGGCCACCTGCAGGAGTTCGCCTGGCCCGACCGTCAGAGTCAGCGCCTGGAACAGCACCCGGTCATCAAAGATGCCGCTCAGTCCTTCGGCATGCAGCATGAATGTACTCTCCTTGGTTCAGACCGCCGTTAGCGTCGACAATCCGTTCGGGATGCGCCACCCGGGCGGCGCATCCACGACGGTTACTGACCGGAAACCGGCAGTTTCGAGATGTCGACATTACCTGTCGCCTTCTCATCGCGAACGATCGACTTGTCCTTACGCACTTTTGCCACATCGCTGGCGCTCACCGGCGAGGCGTGGTTCCCCCAGCTGGTGCGGATAAAGTTGACCACATCCGCCACCTGCTGGTCATCCAGACGCCAGCCGAACGAGGGCATGGTCAGATTAGACACCGCATTTTTCACCGCCGGCGTGGTGCTGCCGGTGAGGATGATGTGGATGAGCGACGTCGCATCATCGGTCTGCACTACCGGGTTGCCCTTCAGCGACGGGAAGGCGCGCTTGTAACCCACGCCATCGGTACGGTGGCAGGCCGCGCAGTTATCCACGTACAGCGCCGCGCCGGGCTTGCTGTCATCGCCCTTCCACAGATCCTTCGCTACGCTGTCTTCAACCGGCGCCGGGGTCTGTTTTCCACCGCGCGGCGGCAGCGATTTCAGATAGCGGGCAATCGCGGTGATATCGTCGTCAGAGAGATACTGCAGGCTGTGTTCCACTACATCGCTCATTCCCCCGAAGACCACGGACTTATCGTTACGCCCGGTTTTCAGGAACTCCGCCAGTTCGGCTTCGCTCCAGGTGCCCAGACCGTCCCGATTTTCACCGCGCAGGCTGGAAGCCACCCAGCCGTCAATCGGCGCATTGCTGCCTGCCAGATAGTCGTCACCCTCGCTTTCGCTAAGCGCTTTTTCCTGCATCGTCAGGCTACGCGGAGTGTGGCAGGCCCCGCAGTGACCGAGTCCCTCCACCAGATAGCGCCCGCGCTCCAGCACCGGGTCGACCTGCGGATTCGCGACAAAATCGGCCGGCGTCGGAGCGAAGATCCCGCGCCAGAACGCCAGCGGCCAGCGCATTGACAGCGGCCACGGAATATCGGTATCGCGATTCGCCTCGGCAACCGGCGCCACGCCATGCATAAAGTAGGCGTACATCGCCCGCATATCCGCTTCGCTCACCCGGGCGAATGACGGGTACGGCATCGCCGGATAGAGGGTTGAGCCATCCTTGCGAACCCCTTTGCGCACCGCGTCGTCGAACTCCTCGAAGGTATAGCCGCCGATGCCGTGGGCGCTGTCCGGGGTAATGTTGGTGGAGTAAATCGTGCCAATAGGCGTCTCCATCGCCAGGCCGCCGGCAAAAGGTTTCCCCTCTTTACCGTTGGTGTGACAGGCCACGCAGTCCCCGGCCCGCGCCAGATACTCGCCCTGCTGAATCAAATTGCTGTCCGCGGGCGCCTCTTCGGCAAACGCCGCACAGCTTAACGCACCGAGCACCAGTGCCGATAACCATTGCATTTTCATCATTTGCCTTCCTTTATGCCTGCACCAGTGGACCCGGGTTTTTCAGGTACCGTTCACGGATCGCTTTTGCTGACCAGTAGGCCAGCGCGGCCACCGTCCCCGTCGGGTTATATCCCAGACCCTGCGGGAAGGCCGAAGCGCCGATAACGAAGACGTTATGCACGTCCCAGCTTTGCAGATAGCGGTTCACCGCGCTGGTTTTCGGATCTTCGCCCATTACCGCGCCGCCGTTCATATGGGTGGTCTGGTAGCTGGTGGTGTCAAAGTGGCTGTTGGCATTTTTCGGGCTGCCGAGCAGATATTTCGGCTTCATCGCTTTGGCGATCGGCGCCATCTTATCGAACATGAACTGCGCCATCTTGATGTCGTTTTCCTGCCAGTCAAAGGTCATTCGCAGCAGCGGCTGGCCGAAGACGTTTTTGTAGTTCGGGTCGAGATCGAGATAGTTCTGGCGGTAGGACTGGTGCGCGCCGTGGGCGTCCATCGACAGATGATGGGTGTAGGTATCGGCAACCGCCGATTTCCACTTGCTGCCCCACGCCGGCGTCCCCGGAGGAACCGGAAGTCCGGAGATGGGTTTGGTCCCGGCCTGGTTGACCCAGAACGGCGAGCCGCCGACAAAGCCGGCCTCGGCATGGTCGAAGTTATCGGCGTTAAAGTCATCCACCCCGACACCGTTACCACCGGCGCCGATAAACGGATTGGTAAAGGTATTCTTATCAAAAATAGCCTTGATGGTGGTCATATTCTGATAGGCGAAGTTGCGACCCACCACCCCTTCCCCGGTTTGCGGATCGTAGGGTTTACCAATGCCGGAAAGCAGCATCAGGTGAACGTTGTGGAACTGGAAGGCGCCGATAATCACCAGATCTGCCGGCTGCTCCATTTCGCGCCCCTGTCCGTCGACGTAAGTCACGCCGGTGGCGCGCTGCTTATCGGCGGTCAGATTGACCTTCAGAACATTAGCGTTGGTGCGCAGCTCAAAGCGCTTTTCCTGGCGCAGCGCGGGCAGGATGTTGACGTTCGGCGAGGCTTTGGAATACATGTAGCAGGCGTAGCCGCTGCAGTAGCCGCAGAAGTTGCACGGTCCCATCTGCGCGCCGTAAGGGTTGGTGTAGGAGTCCGAGGTGTTCGCCGACGGCAGATTGTAGGGGTGGTAACCCACTTCCCGCGCCGCTTTCTCAAACAGCTGCGCCGACCAGGTGTTTTTCTGCGCCGGCAGCGGGAAGTCGTCCGAACGGTCCGGCGCAAAGGCGTTGCCGCCGCGCCCTTTGCCGACTACCTGTCCCTTCACCGACCAGGCGGTACCGGAGGTGCCAAAGACCTTTTCAGCCTTATCGAAGAAGGGCTCCAGCTCGTCGTAGGTGACGCCAAAATCCTGAATAATCATATCCTGCGGGATAAAGCTTTTGCCGTAGCGCTCTTCATAGTGGCTGCGCATGCGCAGTTCTATCGGATCCACGCGGAAATGGACCCCGGACCAGTGAAGTCCGGCGCCACCGACGCCGGTCCCCGGCAAAAAGGCCGCCAGCTGGCGATACGGTACCGCCTGCTGGCTGGTGTTATGACGAATAGTGACGGTGCTTTTCGACAGATCCTGGAATAACTTACGGCGAATATTGTAAGTCAGCTCGTCAACCACCTGCGGATAAGCACCGTCAGGCCAGGTATCGCGCATCGGGCCGCGCTCCAGGGCGACAACATTTAATCCGGCTTCGGTCAGCTCTTTGGCCATAATGGCGCCAACCCAGCCAAAGCCCACAATCGCGACGTCGGTTTTTTTCAGTACGGTGGTCATCGTTATGCCCTCTCCCCATTAATTGATACCGGCGGGAGGGGATAGCGTTCACCCCGTTCAACCCAGTCCATAAAGTCGGCGCGTGCGCCGGGAAAATTAATCAGCGTCCAGCCAACCATGCCTTTGTTGCCGCCATGAATCGGATCGCTGAAGAAACCTTCGCGGGTGTTTTGCAGCAGATAAGAGAAGAACAGCGAAGACGGCAGCTGTTTAAAGGCGGCGCTGCCGGCTTCAAACTGACTTAAAGCGGCATCCTGTTGTTCCGGGGTCAGCCCGGCGAACGGCTGGTGATACTGGCCCTGGCACCATTCATCGGCGTCGGCAATCCCGAGGTTGTAGATCTGTTTGGGGACCAACGGTAGCTGATAACCCATCTCTTTTGGTACATCGGGGTTAAACGGCCCCTGCATGTACCAGATGGAACCGGTGGCATACGGAGTATTCATCTGCCGATCGATAAACTCCGGTACGCCGGCTTCGCGTGCGCCAGGCCCCAGTTCATCGGCCGGAATGAGGCGCGCTACCGCGGCGTTGATAAATGCCCACTCGCGTTCGTTAAAAAACTGCGGTTTCCAGTCGCCGGTGGTCGCGGAAGCGGATCCGCCGGCAGTGGCACGCTCCGCCGCCTGCGCGGTGCTGGCGGCGGCAACCGCGCCGACGCTGCCGCTACCGATCACGACCGTGGGTATCAAAGCCATTGATTTTACTAAAAAATCACGCCTCGAATTATTGGTTTTTTCGCTCGACATTCTCACATTCCTGTCAATTAAATTACTGATTTTGTTGTTACAAGCCCAGCAAACGCTGCTTTGGAACCGATTCCAGAAAGGTACCGCTTTAGCGGACCTGCTGGCACGACGCCATTAAGTCGTACAAAAAATAAATCGCCGCTGGCGATGATGTTTATAGAGTTATCGTTTGGATATTAGTCGATTCTCATACACCGTCATGAAAAAAAGGAAAATATCCCTTTTCATTTGATAATCAGAACGCGTATGCAATATCCAGAGGGCAGAAATGGGGGTGGAATCAGCGCCGAAGTAGGTCTGACCATTTTCCCAAAAAAGAGTGATACGTATCACAAATGTTGCTTTTTTGTTTATGGTACATGGCTGTCTGGCAGCGTGCAAACGTAAGATTCCGTAAAAAGTAAACAATTTGAGCGGTTAAATTGCTTAATAACGGATATTAACTGTATTTCGCGCAATGCTTATTCGCTGAGAGACAATGCACAATGCCGCCGGCGATGAATTATTCGCCGCGACGGTGAATAGAGACAGAATATAGAATTACCGCAGTGAAATTGTTTCTTAACGGTATATTTTCATGACGCCAGTATTACGCTATTTATTTCGCGGACGGCGCTCACGCTATCGCCGTCCGCCAGAGACGTTCAGGCCTACGTTCGCGGGAAAATCCACAGATCATTGGCCGGGAAAGTCAGGTGACAATGCCCGTCGTCGCGCAGCGCTGGACCATAGGCGCGAATAGCGAAATCATCTCCCCGGGTACGGAACAGATACTCCCAGCGGTCGCCGAGATACATACTGGTTAACAGCGGTAGCTCCAGCATATTATCCTGGGGCGTCGCCCCAAGGCACAGACGCTCTACGCGGATCACCGCCGTCGCCTCCTGCCCGACGCTGACCCGTCCGTCCGCCATTCCCCACAGCGCCCAGCTCGCCCCTTCAATCCGCGCCCGACCGTCCATCACATCGGTAATCTTACCGTGCAGGCGGTTATTGCTGCCCATGAACTCGGCGGCAAACAGAGTCGCCGGATTGCCATACATCTCCTGCGGCGTCCCCTGCTGTTCAATCACGCCATTGTTGAGCAGCAGGATACGATCGGAAATCGCCATCGCTTCGTTCTGATCGTGCGTGACCATCAGCGCCGACAGCCCCAGCTTGATAATCAGCTCGCGCAGAAAAACCCGCGCCTCTTCGCGTAATTTGGCGTCAAGGTTCGACAGCGGTTCATCAAGCAGGATAACCGGCGGGTTGTAGACCAGCGCCCGACCAATCGCCACGCGCTGCTGCTGCCCTCCCGATAGCTGATGCGGATGGCGGTTTCCGAGGTGCCCCAGCCCCAGCTGATCGAGCACCGCCTGCACCCGCTGTTTCATTTCGCCAGAGGCGACTTTCCGCAGCCTGAGCGGGTAGGCAACGTTCTCGAATACCGTTTTGTGCGGCCACAGAGCGTAGGACTGAAACACCAGCCCAAGATTGCGCGCCTCGGCCGGAATTTCGCTGCGCGGATTGCCGTCATAGACCGTCTGCTTGCCGATAGCGATCCGCCCGCCGGTGGGCTTCTCCAGCCCGGCAACCGCACGCAGTAAGGTGGTTTTTCCGCTGCCAGACGGTCCCAGCAGCGACACCACTTCTCCCCGCTTCAAGGTCATCGACACCCCTTTCAGCACCGGGTTGTCACCGTAGGTCAGATGCAGATTTTCTACTGATAATTCAATCATGTAATTTCACTCCAAAGCGCAGGGCGATACCTAACCCGACCACCACCAGCAGGATATTGATAAACGAAAGCGCGGCGACAATATCGATGGCTCCCGCCGCCCACAGCGAGACCAGCATCGAACCAATGGTCTCCGTTCCCGGCGAGAGCAGATAGACGCCGGTGGAATACTCACGCTCAAAGATCAGAAACATCAGCAGCCAGGAACCAATCAGGCCGTAGCGCGACAGCGGCACCGTAACGTGGCGCGTGACCTGGCCCCGCGAGGCGCCGTTGCTCCGGGCGGCTTCCTCCAGCTCCGGCGCCACCTGGAGCAGGGTTGAGGAGATCAACCGCAGCCCGTAGGCCATCCACACAACGGTGTAGGCCAGCCAGACGCTGAAAATGGTATTGCGCAGCGCCCGCAGCTGCACAATCAGATGTTCGCGTAGCCAGTCGGCCACCGGCAGCGCCGAGAGCCAGCCGTTTTTCAGCGACTGATCCAGCCACATCGGCAGGAATAAAAACACCCACAGGAACGCCAGTCCGGCCAGCAGGCCCGGCACCGCACGCGGAACCAGCACGCTGTAGTCGAGAAAGCGCGTGACATTATCCGCTTTGCGATGCATCGCAATCCCGACAAACAGGTAGCAGATCACCGCCAGCGCGCCGCCGAAAATACCGATGGCCATGGAGTTGACGATGGCCCGCAGCAGGTTCGGCTGCTGCCAGATATTACGGAAGGTCGCCAGCGAGAGTTCATCCCAGAGAGAAACCCCCACCCCCCAGTTGGAGATAAACGCCCGCAAGGCTACGCCAATCAGCGGCACGCCGATAGTCACGGTTAGCCAGAAGACCACCACCCCGCCGGCAACCCAGCGCCACCTGCCGAGCGGTAGCGCTCGCGCCTGCGACGCTTTGCCCTTCATGGTCACAAACCGATTGGCCGTGCGCATCAGGCGACGCTGCAGCATGACCAGCGGAATGGTGATGCAGATAAGGACGACCGCCACCGCCGCCATCAGGTGGTATGAAGGGGTTCCAAGCTTATTGGTCAGCTTATAGAGATAGGTCGCCAGCACCATATTGCCTTCGGGGTCGCCGAGTACCAGCATCAGGCCGAACACTTCCAGACCGAGGAAAAACAGCAGCACGCAGGCATAGAGAATCGACGGACGTACCATCGGCAGGCTGACCGAGGTCATCACCTGCAGCGGAGATGCCCCTACCGTCCGCGCCGCCTCTTCGACATCCGAACCGACGCTACGCAGCGCGGAGGAGATATAGAGATAGGCATGCGGGACGTGAGTCAGCCCGGCAATCACCACAATGCTGAACATGGAATAGATATTCCACGGCACAACCCCCAGCAGCTGCTCTGCCCATTGCGAGAAAAACCCGACCGGTCCGGCGGCGACCACATAACCAAAAGCCAGTACCATCGGAGAAACAAAAATCGGCACCAGAATCAGCGGTTCAATAAACCGTCGCCCGGGCAAATCAGTACGCACCATTAAGAATGCGAGGATCCCGCCCAGCGGTATCGCAATCAGCACCAGCCCCACCGCCAGAATAAAACCGGACTTCAGCGCGAGATAAAAGTCGGGGTCGGTAAAAATAAATTCAAAGGCCCCGAGGCTGAATTCTTTGCTGCGGGCGAAAAACGGGGCGGAAAGAAAGCTCTGCACCACGATAAATAACAGCGGGATATAAATCACTAATGCCGTTATCACTACCACGATGCCACGCGGTAGCCCCTGCCACTTTCTGCGTATTACATTCATAGCTTATCCCTTTGGTCAGGCGCGGAGTACAAACCAGACGGGTGTTGAAAACCGGGAATACCCGGCGCGAAAAGGCGGCGCATCCGATGATGCGCCTCCGGCAGGTATTATTTTGCGGCGGCGGTACGCCATTGTTTGATAAATTCCAGACGTTTTTTCGGTTCCAGATATTCCAGTAACGTTTCATCGACCGGAATCGGCTTCAGGGCATTGCCCAACATTTTGGTCATGCCGTCGATATCGTTTTTACCTTCGATATCATTACGAATAGAGGGAATATCCGCCTGGTTGGCCAGAATACTCTGCCCCTTTTCCGACAGAACATAATCGAACCACAGTCTGGCGGCATTCGGGTGTTCGGATTCCTGAGTAATAAACGAGACCCGCGACAATACCAGCACATAATCTTTTGGATAGGAAATGCCTAATGAGGGATCGGTTTTCGCCCGCGCCTCGGCGTAGGAGCCGAGAATGTTATAGCCCAGCAGGTTTTCACCCGAGGAGACCCTCTCCATCATGGTGCCGGTTGAAGACTGCACGGTCAGACCGCCTTTTGCCATCCCGGCCAGATCGGCGAAATAGTTGGCGTCGGCTTTGCTGTCCTGTACCGCCAGCATGAAGCCCAGCCCCGATTTCTCGATATCGTAGGTGGTCACTTTGCCTTTGAATTTATCCGCCTGCGCGGTGACCAGTTTGGCCAGCGCGGTGTGCGAATCCGGGACATCACCCTGCGGAATCAAACGTTTGTTATAGATAAAGACCACCGGTTCGTAGGTGGTTCCATAGGCTTTTTGCTGCCAGACCGCCCATTTCGGCAGCTTGCTCAGTTCCGGAGAGGCGTACTTTTCGGCATAATCCGTCGCCAGTTTTAGCGCCGTATCCATCGATGAACTCCAGACCACATCGCCGCTCCCGCCGCCCGCCGCCTGCTCGCTGATATAGCGATTATAGAGTTCGGTACTGTTCATATCGTTATATTCAACTTTTATCCCGGGGTATTGCGCCTCAAACCCTTTAATTAACGGGCCTGCGGCTTTGGTATCCGTCGTCGAATAGATCACGACCTTGCCCTCTTTCACCCCGGCATCAACCACTTTTTGATAATCAGCCGGGTAACCCTGAGGTAATTCTGCCAGAACAGAACAGGAGAAGACTGTCGTCAGTGAAACCACTAAACCACCAATTTTCCTATGCATAAAACCAACCCTTAATTATCATTTATTAAACACAAATTTAACATATAGCGAGACATCAGGACGTTGCAATGACGGGGGGTGTTTTTTTCCGGCTTTTGTGACGCTGGCTTAATTTAAATAAACTGGCGCCCGCGGCGGTCAAAAAATCGAGGAATAAGGCGAAGAATATTTACCCGCGCCCGCCACCGAATATTAAGAAACCTTAAGAATCAGCGGCGCTGTTGATTAAACGGGCGCCGTGCCTTTCCTGCAATAGAATGGCTGCAGGCCACAACTGACCTGCAGGAGGGCAATTTACCGCCACTGAATTGCGTTGCGGAAAATAATATGGGCGATAGGGCTAACAGGGGAAAATGGTGGCCGGGCAAATTCAGGCCGCGAGGAGACGGCCCGGTGATAATTCAACATGACTCTCGCGGCCAGACCCGGGGAAACAGCGGCGAGACCAGCGCCTCGCCATCTTTCAGCGTCAGCTCCGGGAACGGCGGCGAGGTGACTCCGCCGCGATCGGCGAAGGTGGCGTCATCCCCGACCCAGCGAGCGGAGAAAACCCGCCGCGCGCGCGCGGTCGCATTGCCCCGCGCGCCGTGCAGCGTCCGGTAATGAAAGGCGACGGCATCTCCCGGCTCCAGCGCCCAGCTAACAATATCGTAATCGTCCTGATGCGCATCAATATCCGGCAGCTCTTTAAAACGGCTGTGTGCGTAAAGCTTTGAGCCGTTAAAACGGGTTGGGCTGAACTCGTCGCCCCAGCGGTGGGAACCGCGGATGCAGCGCAGCGAGATCGCTTCCGCCACCGGGTCCAGCGGGATCCAGAAGCTGACGTTTTGCTGCCCTTCGACGCAATAATAGGGCTGATCGTGATGCCAGGGCGTCACCGTGCTGCCGCCGGGCGGCTTCACCAGCGTATGTTCATGGAAAAACGTTGCCGTCTTCGATTGCATCAGCGCTGCGGCGATTTCCGCCGCCGGCGAATGCAGGACAAAGCGTTCAAAGTCAGGGATCCGCGACCAGTTGCAATAATCCTGAAAGAACGGGGCGGAGCCATCTTTCGGCACAACCGTGCGGGCGTGGCCATACTCGCTGGGGTTGGCCATCAGCTCCGCGACGCCGGCGGCCAGGCTTTCAATCCACGGCCTGAACACCCCCTTCAGCAACACGACGCCATCCTGCTGATAGCTGTCGATGATCTGCGAATCAATATGTGGGTCACGCTGATTTTGCATAGCTAACCTTCCTGTGTGGAGAGATGAGGCGGCTGAAGGTGCCCCTGGCAGGCCAGCGGTTTAGCCACCGCGAATGGAACCCACACAGAATATTTAATCCGCCATCGCGGGTAAATTATTATAAAACGAGTCGCTGAATAGAAAATTACGAGCCTTAACGGCAGCGTAAAATAAATAAGCCTGCAGTGACCGCAGGCTTATTTATTCAAAAATGTGCGGGGGTTAATTCAATACTGCGGCAATAGTCCATAAACAGTTGCGTGGGCCGGGTCGGTTCATTATTGGCAAGATGC
Organism: Klebsiella sp. X13; assembly: GCF_003323835.1. Lineage (NCBI taxonomy): Bacteria > Pseudomonadati > Pseudomonadota > Gammaproteobacteria > Enterobacterales > Enterobacteriaceae > Klebsiella > Klebsiella sp. X13. Next base: position 2,296,169 of record NZ_CP030874.1, on the reverse strand, counting down.
GCCATAATTAATGTCGAAGCGGGCATCTCATCTTCAATATCTAACTGCACCAGTTTCTCGCCGTCATAGGTCATATCGCACAACGGCCGGGTGACTAATACCGAAAACCCCAGTCCCTGTCCTACCATACAGCGAACCATTTCGATCGAGGGCGAACTGTACGCCACTTCAGGGTGATAGCCCTTCTCTTTAAATATGGTGATGAAATAATTCTTGCTGGGCACCGCATCGAGCAAAATCATCGGTTCATGGCTGAGTTCCTGCAAGGTGACGCTATTTTTCTGCGCCAATGGATGGCTGGCCGGCAGCAGCGCATAGGGTTTATGCGGTGCATTCAGCATCTCTTTATTGACCGAATGACCTAATTCCAGATCGTAGACCAGCGCCAGATCGAAACGCCCGCGATGCAGGCCGTGCATTAACTCATGCTGTTCACCGTCATACAGCTGGAGGGTAATGTCGGGGTACATTTTTTTAAACCCGGCGACCAGCTTTGGCATGTACAGCGGCGCGACGGACTCAAAGCAGCCGACGGAAATCGTCCCGGAAACCAGCTCTTTATCGGCGCGGGAGTTTTGTTCAAACTCATAGGAGAGCCGCAGCAGCTCTTTTGCTTTCTCATAAAAACGCCTTCCGCAGGAGGTCAGCGAGACGCCCTGAGCATGATGGCGAATAAACAGCTGCTGCTCAAAAGTGCTTTCAAGGTTTTTAATGGCAATCGAGATCGACGGCTGGGCAATATGGAGCTGCCGGGAGGCTTCAGCGATACTCTCGGTCTCTACAACGGTGACGAAGTATTTAAGTTGTTTGAGCGTGAATCGCGTCATAGCCTCACCCTTTACGGAATATTGTCACAAGCGGAAACGGTATAGTTTCCTGATATGCAATTTGCAAGCATCGTGCCATTTCGCCGGGATTCGCTTATTTCCTCGCTGAGCAAATGATTTATTTAGCGTCCCGGCGAAGTCAACATTATACCGACACCGCCGCATCCGCTTAATTGCACCAACCTGAATCAGGCTGCACCAAATTAATTCCTCGCGCGCCCCAACATGGCACAACTCGCGATTTAAACGCCCGTTCCGTTATCCCTTCCGCGCAATTGTTTTTTTAATGTTTAGTTCTTGTTTCGTACTCATTGCTTTAAATTTATTGGAATTAATCCACCTGTATAGTTTTTTTAAACTTAAAGGCCAAAAATTTACTAATTGCCTCGCAGCGAAAACTGCCAGCATAGTGTTATTGCAAGATAAACCCTGGCGATGCCCCATTTTTGATCATCGGTATCGCATTCATGTCCATTCATTATGGCGAGTGAAATAGCCCATGACGTTTAACTGGAACTACATGTTAAGTCTGCTCAGCGATGCAGATTTTTGGCAGGCCACCTGGACCGTCATTAAATTAAGTCTGCTGACCTGGGGTTGCAGTATTGTGCTGGGATTTGTTCTCGCCCTGGCCAAGCAGTCGCCGCGCAAACTGTTTAATCTTCCGGCGCGGCTCTATATCTGGCTGTTCCGCAGCCTGCCGCTGCTGGTACTGCTGATATTCGTCTATAACCTGCCCCAGGCGGTGCCGTCGTCAGCGCCAGTGCTCAACGATCCGTTCTGGGCCGGCCTGCTGGCGATGGTGCTGAGTGAGGCCGCCTACGTCGCCGAAATCCACCGGGGCGGCCTGCTTTCAATACCTAAAGGCCAGAGCGAAGCCGCCCGGGCGCTGGGACTGCGCTATGCCGGCACCCAATGGCGGGTGATTATTCCTCAGGCGCTGCGCGTCGCCCTCCCGGCGTTGGCCAACGAATATATTGCCGTCGTGAAGCTCAGTTCGCTGGTGTCGGTCATCTCCCTGACCGAGATTTTAATGGTCGGCCAGCGTCTGTATTCGCAAAATTTCCTGGTGATGGAAACCATGGCGGCAGTGGCGTTCTACTACGTGCTGATCGTGACCGTTTTCGACTTCCTGCTCAAACGGCTGGAGAGCTATCTCGATGTCACCCGGCGGAAAGTCACCCGCCCCATCGACAGCGAGATGCAGCGGCTGGCGACCCAAACACGCCCGGTAATCGTGCGCAGCGCGGTCGATAATCCGCAGCCGGCGCTGCAGGCGTCAAAACTGCACAAAGCCTATAACAATGTGGAAGTGCTCGGGGCCGTCAGCCTGCAAATTCAGCCGGGAGAGGTGGTTTCAGTGATTGGCCCTTCCGGCTCCGGGAAAACCACGCTGATCCGCCTGCTCAACGGACTTGAGCAGATCGACAACGGCGAAATTCGGATCAACGGCCAGCCGTTTATTCACCTCGATCGCCAGGGCGTGCAGAAACCGCGTTTTATGGAGAATGCGCAGTACCGCCTCAACATCGGCATGGTCTTCCAGAGTTTTAACCTGTTCCCCCATCTGACGGTTCTCGGCAACCTGCTGCTGGCGCCGCGCTACCACCGGCTGGCCCCGGACGCCGAGTTGAAGCAGCAGGCCTGCGAATTACTGCATAAGGTCGGCATGCTGGAGCACGCGTGGAAATATCCGCACCAGCTCTCTGGCGGCCAGCAACAGCGCGTCGCCATTGCCCGGGCCCTGATGATGCGACCGCAAATCATGCTGTTCGATGAACCCACCTCGGCGCTTGACCCGGAAAAGGTCAATGAAGTGCTCCAGGTTATCGAATCGCTGGCCCATGAAGGCATCACCATGGTCATCGTGACCCATGAAATGAATTTTGCCTTCAAAGTCTCTGACCGGATTGTCTTTATGGAAAAAGGTCGCGTGGTGTGCGACGACACGCCGCAGGCGATGCGCGACGGTAACCACCCGCGCGTTGACGCCTTCCTGAAAGATGTCTCCCTGGCTTAACTCTCCGTTTGTGAAAGGAAAAATTATGATCGCGCAGTGGCAAATCGAACAGTTTCATCAGCAGGGTTTTCTGGTGGTCGAAGGGGTGCTATCGCCTGACGAAATCGCCGCCTTGCAGCAGGATTTTGACGGTTGGGTCGAAGAGAGCCGCCGCCACACCGAGGTGTGGGGCGAGACGCTCGACGGTCGCCCGCGTTTCGACCTTGAAGGGGATCACCGCGCCGATCACCCCTCGCTGCGCCGGGTCAGTTCGCCGACGGAGATTTCCGTCGCCTTCGAACATGCCGCCCTGCAATCGCGTATGGCGACCATCGCCGCCCAGCTGATCGGCGGTAGCGGCACCCGTTTTCATCACAGTAAAATCAACTCCAAGCTGCCGTTTACCGCGACGCAGGTGAAATGGCATCAGGATTTTCTGTTCACGCCGCACAGCAATGACGACATCATCACGGCCCTGCTGATGATCAGCGACGTCACGCCGGAAAACGGCCCGCTGAACGTGGTGCCGGGGAGCCATAAGGGGCCGCTGTGGTCCCACTGGCAGGAGGGGCGTTTTACCGGTTCGGTTGACGACGAGGTGGTATCCGCGCAGTGCCAGCAGCCCGCCGCCTGCTTTGGCCCCTCAGGCTCGGTGTGCTTTATGCATACCCGTCTGCTCCACGCCTCGAGCCCTAATGAGACCGAACTGCCGCGGACGCTGTTTATCAGCGTTTACGCCGCCGAGGACGCCCTGCCCTTTGGCGAAAACCCCTTACCAAGCCTGCACGCGGGCCAACTGGTAGCCGGCGTGGAGAGCGGCCTGGTACGCAGCGCCGCCAACCAATTACGTTTGCCGCAGAAGCCGCGCGGTGCCTCATTCTTCGTTCAGCAGGCCGGCCACGATCTTGCCAGCATGTAATGTCATCCCTGGAGGTTTTTATGAAACGATTTAATGCTCTGCTTCTTTGCACCGCCGGCGCCCTGACCTCGTTCAGCACTTTTGCGGCGTTCCTGCAGCCGGGGAAAATTACCGCCGGTTCGGATATGACCTTTTATCCTTATGAATATATGCAAAACAACCAACCGACCGGTTTTGATATTGAGTTTCTCGCCGGTGTGGCTAAAACCATTGGCCGCGAGGCGGTGAATACCGATACCCGTTTTCCTAATCTGATCCCCGGTCTGCAGGGCGGGCGGTTCGATATTACCAACTCCTCGATGTATATCACCGCCGAACGCCTGAAGGTGATTGACATGGTGCCATACCTGAAAAGCGGCGAATCGATCCTGGCGCTTAAAGGCGCCAGCTATCAGCCTAAAACTCCGGAAGCGTTCTGCGGCCATAAAATCGGCTCGATGGGAGCCACCTCCTGGCTGGCGCAGCTGCAAAAACTGTCGGCGGACTACTGCGTGAAGAAAGGCCTGCCGCCCATTGCGCTGAGCGAGTACAGCACCGATCCGCAAACCACCCAGGCGCTGCTGTCGCGGGCGGTGGAGGCGCAGATTACCGATGCGGCGGTGGCGCGTGGCGTCGTTGAGAAACTGGGCGATCGGATCGTTATCTCTTCCGATACCTTAATTTACCCGGTGCTGAACGGCTTTGGCGTCAAAAAAGGCAACAGCGAAGTGAAAAGCGCCCTTGAGGAGGGGCTGAAGAAATTCAGCGCCACGCCGGAATACGCGGCGCTGCTGAAAAAATATCACTTCCAGCCGCCGACGGAAGACGACCTGAAAACCCTGATGCCGAAAGCGGAGTAAGGCGATGGCTTACTCTTTCGAAGAACAAACGCGGATCGATCTGGCGGCGACCTTTCGCATCATCGCGCATCTCGGCATGCACGAGGCCGTCGCCAACCACTTTAGCGCGGCCCTGTCGCCGGACGGCAAAAAGTTTCTGCTGAATCCGAAGTGGAAACACTTTTCGCGGATCCGCGCCAGCGACCTGCTGCTGCTGGATGCCGATGATGAAGCGACCGCGCAGCGACCGGACGTGGACGCCACCGCGTGGGCAATCCACGGCCAGATCCATCAGCGGCTGCCGCAGGCGCGGGCGGTGCTGCATCTGCACCCGATCTACACCACCAGCGTCGCCTGCCTGGCGAATCCGCAGATCCTGCCGGTCGATCAGAATAGCGCGCGCTATTTTAATCGCGTGGCGGTGGATACGCTGTATGGCGGGATGGCGGATACCGTCGCCGAAGGGGCGAGGCTGGCCGGGCTGCTGGCGGATAAACGCCGCCTGCTGATGGGCAACCACGGGGTACTGGTTACCGCCGCGACCATCGGCGAGGCGTTTGACGATATCTGGACGCTGGAGCGGGCCTGCCAGATTCTGGTCACCGCGTGGTCAACCGGCCAGCCGCTGAAGGTGTTGTCGGCTGAGGTGGCGGAGAAAACTGCCCAGGACTGGGAGAATATCGCCGATTTTTCCCGCCAGCACTTCGCCGAAATGAAGCAGCTGATGATTGATGCCGATCCTTCGCTGCTGGACTGAGCGATAACCCCTCTGTCCCGGGCCAGCGCCCGGGATGCCGCTATTCAGATTGGGCCAGGCGGGTAAAAACCGCCTGGAGTTCTTCGGGTTTTCGCCACCCCTGATGCAGGTCGCGCACCCGCCCGCGTGCGTCAATCACTATCGATGTCGGCGTCCCGATCACCTGATAACGATCCTGAGTAATATGAAGCTGATCGCGCAGCACCGGGTAGCTGATGCCATGCTTCGCCAGCAGCGGAGCGATATCCACCTGCTCCGGGTCGGTATTCACCCCCACCACCACCAGTTTATCCGGCCAGCGTTGGCTGAGCGTCTGCAGCGTATCCATTTCCGCGAGACAACCTCCGCAGCTGGCCGACCAGAAGTTGAGATACACCGCCTTCCCTTCCCAACGTTCCAGGCTGGCAGGTTTCCCTTGCAAATCAAAAGCCGCCAGCGCAGGTGCCGTCTCACCACGTGCCAGCTTCTCTTCTTTACAGCCGGCCAGGAGCAGAACCAGCAGCATCGCTATCATCACTTCAGGCATGCGCATGGGGATTCATCTCCTCACCGAGATATTTGCCGTGCTGGAGCCGAACGATACGGTCGGCGAATTTTCCCAGCGCCGGGTTGTGGGTCACCATCACGATAGTGCGCCCCTGACGATGCAGGTCGGTCAGCAGGTCCAGCACCCGCTGTTCATTCTCTTCATCCAGGTTACCGGTGGGCTCATCGGCAAAAATCACCGGGGGTTCATTCACCAGCGCCCGGGCAATACAGACTCGCTGCTGCTCCCCGCCGGAGAGCTGGCTGGGTAAATGGGTCATGCGATGTTCAAGGCCAACCTGCGCCAGCACAGCCCTGGCCGCCGCCTCATCGACGACGCTGTGGTAATGCTGCGCCAGCATGATGTTTTCCAGCGCCGTCAGAAAGGGAATCAGATGAAACTGCTGAAACACCAGGCCTATCTTCTGCGCGCGAACGCGCCGTCGCCCTTCTTCATCCAGCGCCGCGGCATCGGTTCCGTCGAGGATAACCAGCCCCTCGCTGGCGGTGTCCAGACAGGTCAGAATATTCATCAGCGTCGTTTTCCCGGAGCCTGAAGCCCCCATAATGGCGACGAATTCACCGCGGGCGATGCACAAATTAATGTCATCCAGCGCGGTAACCTCTCCGAAGCGCTTAGATAAATGACGGGTTTCAATCGCCATCTGACGTAAAGGCGTGACGGTCATGGCGTTATTCTCCTTTCAACACTTTCGCCGGTTCAACGCTCACCGCGCGGCGAACCGGAACAATGGCCGCCAGCAAGGCGACCAGTAAAGACAGCGCCAGGGTAATCGGCAGCACCGGCAGGCGCAGCGAAATAGTGGCATTAAACACGGTCAGCCCCAGCAGTTGGGCGAGCAGATAGCCGAGCAGCCAGCCGCAGACCACCGCTGCCAGAGTGATAATGCTGGTTTCGAGCAGCATCTGGCGGATAATATCGCCATTGCTGGCGCCCAGCGCTTTTTGCAGCGCAAACTCACGGGCGCGCTCGCCTACAATTGCCATCAGGGTGGTATTCACGCACAGCGACGACAGCGCCAGAATCACCAGAGAAACCAGCCCCATCAGCCCTTTGATTTTATCCAGTACCTGACCTTCGGTTGCCGAGACCTTACGGATCGGGCGGATCTCAAGAGCGGGATAGCGCTGCTGCAGCTGCCCGGCATAGTTTTCCACCTGGCCGAGATCGTTACTGACGCTCAGCAGGCCGTGGCTGATAATACCGGGCTTTTGCAGCCACGCCTGCGCCACGTTCAGGCTGACAATCAGCATGTTATCGGTCGCGTCACCGGCCTCGACGATCCCCTTGACCAGCAGTTTTTTGCGCCGCTGATGATCCACCAGCGTGACGCTATCGCCCACATTTAGCGCCAGCCGCTGAGCCAGCTTAACGCCCACCATCGCATGGCGATCGTCAAAGCTGACGCCGATCCAGTTGCCGCTGACCTGCCAGTACGGCACCAGCTTTTGCAGCGACTCAAACCACACGCCGACGATCGCCACTTTTTCCAGCTCGGTACGCGCCGTGCCGTATAGCCAGGGGCTGGCGCCATGAATCAGTCCCTTCGGCGCATCGTCAAGAATCGCCTGCAGTGTCGGCTCCGGCATACGGGTACCGTGCCCTGGGCCGATATAAAAATTTGCGCCGAAGGTCCGCAGCTCCTCGCTCATTTTGCTGTTGATGTCAAACCACACGGCGGAAAGCGCCGTCACGATGGTCGCACCAACCGCCAGCGCGGTGAACACGACGCTGACGCGCTGCAGACGCAGACGCAGCGCCCGCCAGACCAATAGCCACAGCATGTCGCGCTTAGCGGCCATACAGCACCTCCACGGGATAAAGTCGGGCGATACGACGCGCCGGGAACCAGGTGCCGATAAGCGCAATCAGCACTGCGATCACCAGCACACAGGGCACCACCACCCAGGCAAAGTCGAGCGGCGTGGCAAAGAGCATCAGGCCAATCATCTTCGCCAGCCCCCAGCCAGCGATGCAGCCCAGCCCCCCACCTGCCAGCCCACCCAGCGCTGCTTCGAGATAAAACAGCAGCAGAATTTGCCACTGTCGGGCGCCAAGCGCTTTCATCAGGCCGATCTCCCGGGCTCGCTCCATAATGGTACTGGTCATCAGCGAGGCAATACCCATTGCCGCAGCGGCCAATGCCGCCAGGGTAACGACCGCCATCAGCAGCTGAATTTTATCGATAACTACGCCCTCCGAGGCCGCAACCTGCCAGACCGGGCGCACTTCCGCACCGGAAATGGCCTCCTCCAGCTGGTGAGCGATAGAAGAGACGTATGCCGTGCAATACCACAGGTCATACTCTTCGGCGTTGAGAGCCTCGAGATTCTCACGCGCCCGGCGCGACAGCTCATTTTCGGGTACCGTCAGCGCCGATACGCGAATTGCCTGTACTTTTCCCGTCAGACCCAGCAGCTGCTGTACGATGCTAAGCGGCATCACCAGTTGGTTGTCTTCATCACCCCCGCTGGAGAGAACGCCGCTGACCACCACATCCACGGCCTCGTTCGCCACCTGGAGCCTGAGATGGTCACCGGGTTGCCAGCCGTAATTACGCGCCAGCGCATGGCCGACTAATGTTTGCGGCGTCTTGCCTACAGGTTCCTGCGGCCAGTTGCCGGTAACCTGCCAGAACGGACTGACCGTGCGCTGCCCGGTCTCATAGCCCTCTTCATCCGGTATCGCGACCGGCTGACTGAAGAAGGTCCCGAGTATGCGGATATCGTGCCCGTCAACGGTCGCCTCGCCGCTGAGCATGGGAGCAAACCCAACGATATTATTTCGCCAGAAAATATCCTTAATATTCGCCAGCTCGGATTCATCAAGGAAATCATCGCTGGCCAGCGGGTTGCTTTGTTCGCTGAATAACGCAGGTAGCGCTGCCTGCCCTGCCGGTTCAATTAAGATATTGGCGCCGTAGGATTTCAGTTCCCGGGACATTTTGTCACCGATGTCGATAGAAATAGCCAGCAGCGCCGAGATCAGACTCGTGGCCAGGAAAACGGTTAACACCGCCAGCGCTTTGCGGCGCAGATTACGCCCCCATGACTGATAGATCATTCGCCACAGCATGGTTACTCCTCCTGCACCGTGCCGGGAACAAACGCCTCTGGCGCGTTGCGGAAACGGTTGTAGTTTGCTTCAGAGGCAAAAAACCAGGTTCTGCCTGCGTAGCTGTATTTATACTCTGCGGTCGTGTTGGTCAGGACCGTCCCGTCCACCGGGTCGGTCACGTTGATAGTCAGCACGGTAGAGAAATAATTGCCTCCGACGGCCAGCGCCGTACCGGGTATCGTCAGCTCACGTTCGTCGTTATGCCAGCCATCGATCGGTACCGGATTACAGCCGCCGGGTTTACCAATCGAAGGAATGAATATGTGTACCCCGCAGGCGACACAAATCACCTGATTACCTTCCATGACATATCCCTGATCGCCGCACAGCAGGCAGGCATCAAATACCACGCCAAAGCGTAATTTGTCGGGATAGCGGTTGATGACAAAGAAGCGAACCGCCTTACCGTCGTCTGCCACCCAAACGAAACGGTGCAGTTTTCCGTCGCGAACCTGGGTAAGCGGAATATGGACCAGACCATCAGCGGCAAGGCTGACCGGCTGAGCTTCCGAGAGCCTCGGCGGTTGCGAGGCCACCAGATCCCACCACAGCTGGCCACCTGAAATCACCAGCGCACAGCAGATCGTCGTTAACCAGAGGCGGACAGCGCTGCGCCGCTCGGCCAACGCCAGTCGACGGGCAACCGGCGCCGTCGCCGCCTTCACCGCCCGGGCATAGCTACGGATAGCCGGGGTCCAGCACAGGCACTGCAGCAGGAGCACGGCGGCGGCAAGCCAGCTATACCAGGCGGCATTGTTGGTCACCCTGGCCACAAAACTCAGCAGCGGCTTCAGTAAGGGGATGATTTGCAGCTTCATCAACAGCAGCAGCAGATTGCCGAACAGCGGCAGCCACAGCAGGATCATCAGGAGAATTGTCAGCGGCCAGTACGGCCAGCTCATCCGCCGCAGCAGCAGAGCGCACAGCACCGCGGCCAGACACAGCAGCGCAACGGCCAGCGCCAGCGCGGTCAGGTTCAGCAGCAGGTCGGTATTCAGCACGTGGGTGGAGGTTAATCCGCCAAGATTGGGATCCAGAGCCCAGTGACGGGCGGCGCCAAATACGAGGATCCATTGCCACACGTAGCGCAGACGCGGCGTGGCCCACCAGAAGCTCAGTAAAAACAGCAGGGAAAGGAGGATTTCTCCGCTCACCAGCATCAGCTGTAGCGTCTGGCTCCCGCGAATAAACAGTCCGGCCAGTAGCCCACAGGCCAGCGCCGTGAGCAGCGTCCACGTGAGGGGGCGCAGTGAAGGAGGTTCGCCGCGGCCCCAGAGCACCGAGGAGAGCAGCGTTATGCAGAAAAAAACCTGCAGCGTGGTGACGAAAAAATAACTCATAACTTCGACCCGGTTCGGCGGATAATGTGCAATCCGCATGCGGTAATACACCGCAGGACGGCATGCTGGCCATCCTGCGCGACGAACGTTAGTTCAGGCCGACGTATTTGAATTCATAGCTGACATCAAACGGTTTCCACCAGCGGCCAACCCCGGTTTCGCTGTCGGTATGACGGTGCATCCCAGCTTTTGATGGCGGTTCAATGTGATACGTCACTTTATAATTGCCGACGCCCATCATTTTAATATTGGCGCCATAGTGTGGACCGTCGCTCGCGACCATCGGCATAAAAGTCCCTTCCTGCTTTTCACCGGTATCGCTATTGACCAGGGTATAGGCAATCGTCAGATAGGGAATCCATTCCCCGGCGCCAAAACCATTCTTTCCCCCTTCAACCGCATGAATATCGGCCTCCAGATGGATATCTGATTTCGCGGCCGGCAGACCCATTCCGCGCGGTTCCATATCAATCGGCTGAAGATAGACGGCGGCGATCTCCATCTCATTCATGGTGACCGGTTCACCGGCCGGATACTCTTTAAAAGCCAGCGCCGCGGGCGCGGTAAAAATAGCGGCCACGGTGGCAGCGATAATCAGGCTCTTTTTGATGGTCATTTGACAAATCCTCTCGTCTTAATTTGTTGAAGTATTATTTTTTATCTGTGCTGTGGGTAGGTGATTGCGACGGAGCGTAATCCACAGGGCGACCAGGGCAGCAATCAGTAAAATCACCTGTGGCGTCAGGGTTTCCAGATAGGGATAAATGCCCAGCCAGCTGATTTCGGGCACGCCGCCAACCAGCGTAGGCTGAAACAGTTTGCCTTCTATCAGTTCAAGGACACCTTTACCGGCAAAAACAAATGCCATCAGGTACATAAAACCGCCGGTGAAGATGAAGAAGGGTTTGAGCGGCAGACGCACCACCGAGTAGCGCATGATGAGCCACGCGGCCAGCAGCAGCACGCAGCCAATAATAAACCCGGCGCCGATGGCAAGATGCCCGGAAACACTCTGCGCGTCGCCCACCAGGGCGTAATAAAACAGGACCGTTTCGGCACCTTCCCGATAGACGGCAAGAAAGCTGGTCAGCCATAGCCCCACCAGCGAGCCGCGAGAGAGCGAATGCGTCAGCTTACCCTCCAGCCAGGCTTTCCAGCGGCGGGATTCAACCTTCGACAGCAGCCAATAGCTCATAAAGAACAGCATCACCACGGCGATCAGCATGGTAATCCCTTCCAGCAGCTCCCGACTGGCGCCGGAGCGGGTAAACACCAGTTGGAAAACGACCGCCGTCGCCACGCTGGCAACCAGCGCTACGACCACCGACTGACGAATCAGCGGCAGCTTGTCGTGATGGTCATTTTTCACCAGCCAGGCCACGATGGCCGCCACAATCAGCAGCGCCTCCAGCCCTTCACGGACAATAATCATCAGGCTGTATAGCAGCAGGCTCCACTGCGTCTCTTCCCCCTCGCCCAGCATCGCCACCGCCTGATGCAGATCGGCTCGTAGCGCAGCGGCTTCAGCCACCAGTTTGTCCTGCGGCTGCCCGGCCTTCATCAGGCTGACCAGACGGGTGAAGTGGGCCTCAAGACGGGTTTTAAATGCGGCATCGCGGGAGCCGATTTTGTTCTCCATCCCGCTGGCTTCAAAGCGATCGAAGTAGGTGTCCTGAATATCCAGAATGGCATCGGACGCCTCGCCGTGCTGGTAGCGCGTCAGCGCCGCCTCGATACTCTGGTTGATCCCCGTTGCAACGTTAGCCCAGTCAGCGGCCGGCACGCCAGCGGCGAGCGGAGTGCTCCCTTCGTCTGCTGTCGGGGCATTCACCGGCTGGTCATCGCGGGTCGTCGGCAGCCCGGGCAATATGTCTTCGAGTTCCTGCAACAGCGTCGTCACCTGATAAGCCACGTCGTTCAGACGATCCGGCTGGGACGTCAGCGCAATCAGGGCGGTAAACTGCTGGTTAATGGCCGCCGCCTCTTTTGCCGAGCGGTTTTGCCGCACCGACATTTCCATCTCTGAGTTTTTAAACCCCTGATAGTGCGCCTGCTGCACCTGCTGACTGGCGAGGGGGTAATTTCCCGTCTGATAGGCGCTCACCGCCTGCGCCAGCAGATCGTCGATGGTGCGGAAGCTGTTCTGCCAGTGCAATGCGATATCGCCCCGGGTCAAAGCGGTATGCTGCTCTTCCGCCACCAGCCGATGACCGCCATCCAGCACCGGCTCAACGTCGCGCAGCGCTTTCTTAAGTCCGTCCACCCGAGCCTGAACCTCTTGCAGCGGCTTGCCGTCTGCAATCATGCGACGGATGTCACCGAAAGTGCTCTCCATTTCGTAGCTTTTGCGCGCCGAAAAATTGATGCGGATAGGGCCTTCGAGGTTTTCAAACACTTCGAAATAGGCGGCCTGCACTTCCCGACGCGCCTCGTTGTTTTTTTGCTGCTGGTAGAGCTCGATCGTTTTATCCAGCCGGTGCTCAATATCCTCGATCAGCGGCGCGTAGCGGGTTTGCGCCGTCGCGCAGGCGCAGAACAGGACGCTGAGCAAAGTGAGCAGCAGAAAAGAGCGAGGAGCTGACATGACGGGTTCCATTAACGGCAATGATAATAGTTATCATTGTCATTTTTCCTTGCAGTCCACATGACCCAGATCATGAAAATGTCAAATGGTGACAATTTATGTAAAAAGCTGCAAAGAACAACACGTTTTGTGTCGGCTGCGCGCGTCCGTTTTTGATGTCATCCCCGCCCGCAAGATAAAAAAACGACGCCGGAAGTGGCGTCGCGGCAGGGAGGCAAACGGCTGAAGGTTACTGGGTTAATATCGCGGGATTATCCTGCAGATGGCGGAGAAAATTGGCGTAACCTTGCTCCCCCATCCAGAAATTGATGCTTTTCTCCACGCCGGTTGAGGTCAGGGTCGCGCCGCTGATGCCGTCAACGGTATAGGCGTCACGCTGGCCGGTATTGTCCTGAACAACCTGCAACGCGGGCCGCCCATGTTCATCGCGGATTTTTTTCCCTGCCCACTGCCTGCGCCACTGCGGGTCTTCCACCCTCCCCCCCAGCAGCGGCGTCTCATTCTGCTGGTAATAGATCAGGTCATTTACCGTACGGCCATCCGTGCGGAGAGCAACCAGCGCATACATCATTGATTTGGCGCCCTTACCGTAGACCGGCAGAATAATTTGCTGAATACGCTGGTCGGTATCACGGACCAGGTAAATATCCACCAGCGCGCAGCGACGCCGGATCTGCGCCGGGTCGCGGTTCGGTGGCAGGTCTGCACAGCGCTGGTGTTCTTCGCCAGTCTGCCCGGCAGGTACCAGCTCGCCGCGATCGAGATTCAGCTGGCGAGTCACGATGCGTGCCTCGAACAGCGCTCTCAACGTTTGCTCGTCGCGATGCCCGTTGTTCGCTAATCCGGCGACGTTGAGGACCGCAGCTTCCGTCTCTTCATTGACCGGCTCCGCAGCGTCATCCTTGAGCAATAAAAAATAAACAGCAACAATTGCAAAACATAAAACACAAACAACCATCAAAGATAGAACAATTATTTTACTCTTGCGCATACGCGTATTTTCCCCGTTGCGAAATGAATGTCTCTTTTTAGATTGCGATGATTTCCATCCTGCTGTCCACTCTCTTTTTTTTGCTGTTGCGCGAGCCCGAGGAAGATGAAAAATAACAAAGACGGGGTTGGTTTATTTTATTAAAATGTCAAAATAACAACTCAAAGCGCCCACTTAAAATACAAAAAAAAGAAATTAAAATTAATTAATCATATATTTCAAGGCCGCGAAAATGTTAACCGCAAATAGATTTCCGCTGGTTGATGCGGCCAGCCTGTCACCGCGATGTGCTACGGATTGATTGCTTTCCACGCAATACTGCACAATCTCCCCTCAGGCCAATGTAAAAAACCGGCCGCCCGCTGGCTTTCATGAAGATTAATATTATAATCAGAGGGATAAAACAGAGCTACCTGCCAACGTCAACCCGGGATAAGAGACAAGCATGTCCAGACCTTCGACGCTGTACGTTCCACATGTTTTAAGCGCGGCGGATATCGCGCCGGAAGAGCGCTATCAGCAAATAGCACAAAACCTCAGCTGCTATGGGATCAAGGTGGTGAACAACCGCCGTCCGGCAGACATTATTGCTAATCACAAAACCATCTCCGGGGTTTCTGGCGACTATTGTAGTGCGATGGGCTCAAGGAATGAGACGTTCTTCGATCCTCATCAGGTTGCAGAGTCCTCTGTTTATATCTCATTATTAGTCCACGGCCACCAGTTAATTAACGGCAGAAAAAAATCTGCCGCCGCGCAGGTGAATCCGGGAATGTTGATTGTTCACCAGCGTAATGATTATTACCATTATCAATGTGACGATGTTAAACAGCTGTATATCATTCCGCATAATGAGAAAATCAAACCATTATTCAGCGGAAAACTCACTAGTCCCATTATTTCACTGGAAAACCATCCTTTAGCGCTATTTTTAAAATCGCATATGCAGCTCCTCGATCAACGGTCAGACCGTTTATCACCGCAAGAAACCGCCGCTATCGTCGATAGTTTGCATCAAATTTCACTGCTGGTGCTGGCCGATGTGGCCAAGGAAAAAGGACTGCGTTCATGCGGAAAATTAAGCCATATCGTCAATAGCGCAAGAGCGTTTATTACGCTCAACTATCATCAACACCAGCTCTCTCCCGACCAGCTTTGTCGGACGCTGCGCTGCTCGCGAGCCAGCCTTGACCGGGCCTTCAACGAACAGGGAACCTCGGTAATGGCGGTGATCAAAGAGATCCGCCTGGAGGCCGCCCGACAGCTGTTGGAAAGCAATCCCCATCTGCCCGTCGAGCGCGTCTCCTGGCTATGCGGCTTCATCAGCCACCCGTTATTCAGCAAACACTTTCGCGAAAAATATCATCTCTCGCCGAAAGCCTGGCGCGATAACTATCCATATTAAAACCGCGCATTGACGTTAACGATGGCGGAATGATTTAAAATGTGTCGCCCTACGCTCTTTAATATAGCTGAGTAAACAATAGACGGATATTCCCAGCAGGGCGATGGCGACGATAATTAACAAGAGCGTGCTGATATTCATTCTGGTTTTCTCTTTCACATTGATTATCATTTTTATCATAGTGATTATCGCCGCCGCGAACAGCACCTGCGGCCTCAATCCTGTTCTCTGCCCCTCAATTCTCTCCTCGGCGCAAAGTATTGATCTTCTTCGCCCAGGAGCGCAGCATGGAAGCGCAAACTTAACAAAACAACAACACAATCAAATAGGTCACAGGAGCGTATCAGTGCAAACCGGATATCGTTTTCAGGCAACGGATCTGCATCAGTTCGTCAACACTCTCTTCATTCAGCTTGGCAGTTCTCCCACCGAAGCCTCCCTTGTCGCCGACCATCTGGTGGCCGCTAATCTCGCCGGCCACGACTCACACGGCGTGGGGATGATCCCGAGCTACGTGCGTTCTCATGCGCAGGGGCATCTGCAGCTTAACCGCCATGCCAGCGTGATGAAGGACGCCGGCGCGGTGGTGACGCTCGACGGCAACGCAGGCTTTGGTCAGGTGGTAGCCCATGAAGCGATGCAAAAAGGGATTGAGAAAGCCCGGCAACACGGTATGGCGGCTATCGCCCTGCGCAACGCGCATCATATCGGACGCATCGGCTACTGGGCCGAGCAGTGCGCGGCGGCAGGTTTTATTTCGATCCACTTCGTCAGCGTCGTAGGCGACCCGATGGTTGCCCCGTTTCGCGGCAAAGACAGCCGCTTTGGCACCAATCCGCTGTGCGTTATCTTCCCGCGAGAAGGTCAGCCTCCGCTGCTGCTCGACTACGCCACCAGCGCGATTGCCTTTGGCAAAACGCGCGTCGCCTGGCATAAAGGCGAAGCCGTTCCGCCCGGTTCACTGATTGACGCCCGAGGCGAACCGACCACCGACCCGGCGGTCATGCAGACGTCGCCGCTGGGTGCCCTGCTCACCTTTGCCCAACATAAAGGCTACGCCCTCGCCACGCTGTGCGAAATCCTCGGCGGTGCCGTTTCCGGCGGCCAGACCACCCACCAGCAGAGCCTACAGACCTGCGTTGATGCCATCTTCAACTGCATGACCACCATTATTCTCGACCCGAAAGCCTTCGACGCACCGGATATGCAGCGCGAGACGGAAGCCTTCATCGACTGGTGTAAACAGTCGCCTCACGATGCGCAGACGCCGATTCTGGTGCCGGGCGAATGGGAAGAAGCCAATCGTCAGGCGCGCCTGGCGCAGGGCATTCCACTGGATGCCGGAAGCTGGCAGGCCATCTGCGAAGCGGCGCTGGAAGCCGGATTCCCGGCGCAGGAACTGGCGCAGTTTCAGCCCAAAATGCGCTAGCCCCTGACAGAACGCCCTCCCCGGGCGTTCTGTTACGTCATCGTCATTAGTGACGACATCACGACGACACCTCCGCAGCACGAATTAATCCCCTTATATATCAACGCATTAATTTTGGCACAACTTCTGCATACCGCTCCTGCCTTCCGCTTGTATCGCGGCGAAAGGATTCCATGACGATGGCGGGCCGGGCCCGGCCTGACCATCGATCTTCATTCACTGTTAACAGGTCTGTTACTGATGAAAAAAATCACAAGCGTCTGCCCTTATTGCGGGGCGGGTTGCAAACTCAAGCTGGTTGTCGATAACAATAAAATTATCCGTGCGGAAGCCGCCGATGGGGTGACCAATCAGAATCAGCTGTGCCTCAAAGGGTATTACGGATGGGATTTTCTTAATGATACTCAGCTGCTTACCCCACGCCTGAAGCAGCCGATGATTCGCTACCAGAAAGGGGGGAAACTCACCCCGGTCAGCTGGGACGAGGCGATTCGCTATACGGCAAAAAAACTCCGGGAGATTAAAGAACAGTATGGCCCGCGCGCGATTATGACGACCGGTTCGTCTCGCGGTACCGGGAATGAAACCAACTATGTGATGCAGAAATTTGCCCGGGCGGTGTTAAACACCAACAACGTCGACTGCTGCGCCCGCGTGTGTCACGGTCCGTCGGTGGCGGGTCTGCAGGTGGCGCTGGGTAACGGCGCGATGAGCAACTCCATCAGCGATATTGAACACTCAAAATGTCTGCTGGTCTTTGGCTACAACTGCGCCGATTCCCACCCTATCGTCGCCCGTCGGGTGATTAAAGCGCGCGAAAACGGCGCGAAAATCATCGTCTGCGATCCGCGACGAATTGAAACCGCCCGCATTGCCGATCGCCACCTGCAGCTCAACAACGGCAGCAATATGGCGCTGGTCAACGCCTTCGGCCACGTTCTGCTGGAAGAAGATCTCTATAACCATGATTACGTCGAACGCTTTACCGAAGGGCTGGACGCCTACCGTGAGGCGGTGAAAGCCTACTCGCCTGAAGCGGTGGAAGCGGTCACCGGCGTCCCGGCGCAAGAGGTACGTCAGGCGGTGAGAATGTTTGCCGCCGCGCCGTCGGCCACGATTATGTGGGGCATGGGCGTTACGCAGTTCGGCCAGGCGGTCGACGTGGTGAAAGGCCTCGCCAGCCTGGCTCTGCTGACCGGTAATCTCGGCCGGGAACATGTCGGCGTCGGCCCGGTGCGCGGGCAGAATAACGTCCAGGGGGCCTGCGACATGGGCGTGCTGCCGAATCTGTTCCCCGGCTATCAGGAGGTGACCGATCCCAACGTCCGCGCCAAATTTGCCGAAGCCTGGGGGATCGACCCGGCCATAATGGATGACAAAGTCGGCACCCGTATTACCGAAGTTCCGCATAAAGCGCTGAGCGGGGAGATCAAAGCCTACTACATCATGGGGGAAGACCCGCTGCAGACCGAAGCCGATCTGGGGCTGGTGCGTAAGGGCATCGAGGCGCTGGATTTTGTCGTGGTGCAGGATATCTTCATGACCAAAACCGCCGAAATAGCCGACGTGCTGCTGCCGGCCACCTCCTGGGGCGAACACGGCGGCGTCTTCACCTGCGCCGATCGCGGTTTTCAGCGCTTCGAAAAAGCCATCCCGGCCCCGGGCAACGTAAAACGCGACTGGGAGATCATCAGCCTGCTGGCCAGCGAAATGGGCTACCCGATGCATTACGACGACAACCAGCAAATCTGGGACGAAATGCGTGAACTGTGCCCGCTGTTCTACGGCGTCACCTATGAAAAAATGGGCGATATGAACCACGTGCAGTGGCCGTGTCCGACGCTCGAACATCCCGGCACGCCATGGCTGTATAAAGGAAACCGCTTTGATACCCCGTCGGGGAAAGGTCAGCTGTTTGCCGCGCCGTGGCGTGCGCCGGCGGAGACCCCGGATGCCGACTATCCGCTGGTGCTCTGTACCGTGCGCGAAGTCGGCCACTATTCGTGCCGCTCGATGACCGGCAACTGCGCGGCGTTGCAATCCCTTGCCGATGAGCCCGGTCGCGTGCAGATAAGCCGCGCCGACGCCGACCGGCTGGGGATCGCCGATCGGCAGCTGGTGTGGGTGAGCTCGCGTCGCGGAAAAGTGATTACCCGCGCGGATATCAGCGATCGTATTAACCACGGCGCCGTCTATATGACCTACCAGTGGTGGGTCGGTGCCTGCAATGAGCTGACTCAGGACAACCTCGACCCGGTCTCGAAAACGCCGGAAACCAAATATTGCGCGGTGAAGATAGAAGCCATCAAGGACCAGCTCTGGGCAGAGCAGTTTGCCTGGCGCGCCTACAGTGACATGAAAGCGCGCCTGAAGGCGGCAGTAAACGCCTGAGTGTTGGGGGAGAGGCATCGCCTCTCCCTTTCACGGCGATCGCAACAGGTTCCGCCGTGGCGTCAGCCCGCCGGCAGCAGTTTTTCCACCAGCGCCGTCCACAGCGTCACGCCGTGTTCAATCAGATCGTCGTTAAAATCATAGCCGGCATTATGCAGCGGTTTCGACGGCGTTTCGCCATCGGTACCGATCCAGAAATAGGCGCCAGGGCAGGCCTCCAGCATGCAGGCAAAATCCTCCGACGCCATCGACGGCGCGATCTGCCCGCTCACCGCCGCCTCGCCCAGTACCGCCACCGCCGCCTCGCGCACCTTTAGCGCCTCCGCGCGATGGTTTTTGGTCACCGGATAGCCGGGATACCAGGCAATGCTCCCCTGCACGTCGGAGACCTGCGGCTGCGTACTGACATAGTGCGCAATCAGCCCTTTCACTCGTTCACGCACCCGGTTGCTCAGGCAGCGGAAGGTGCCGCGCAGCACCACTTTGTCCGGTAAAACGTTAATCGCTTCACCGCCGTTAATCTGGGTAATGCTGACGACCGCCGACTCTTGCGGCGACAGGCGACGCGAGGGGATCGTCTGCAGGGCCATAATCAGCTGCGCGGCGGCGACAATCGGATCGGCGCCGCTTTCCGGCATCGCCGCATGGCAGCTTTTGCCGGTCAGGGTGATTTCAAACGCATCCAGCGAGGCCATCATCGGCCCTTCGTTAACCGCCACGTGCCCCAGCGGCAGCCCGGGCCAGTTATGCAGCGCGTAGATACCGTCCATCGGGAAACGTTCAAATAGCCCCTCTTCCACCATCTTGCGCGCACCGCCGAGGTTCTCCTCGGCCGGTTGAAAAACAAAATGCACCGTCCCGCGAAAGCGGCGAGTCTGCGTCAGATGCGCGGCGGCGGCCAGCAACATAGCGGTATGACCATCGTGGCCGCAGGCGTGCATCACGCCCGGATTACGGGACTTGTAGCTGACGTCACCCAGTTCAGTAATCGGCAGCGCGTCCATATCGGCGCGCAGGCCGATAACCGGCCCGGGGCCGTTCTCCAGGGTGGCCACCACCCCGGTCCCTGCCAGCCCGCTATGCACCTGCAGGCCAAAAGATGTCAATAATTCAGCGACGCGACGCGAGGTTTTCTGTTCCTGGTAGCCCAGCTCCGGGCAGGCATGAAAATCACGACGCCAGCGGATGGCCTCGGCGATCGATGAAGGCGATACTGCCATGTGTTACTCCTTTCCTGCACAGCATCAACGCTGAACGAGTATGAAATCGGGATACATTTTATGCATGCGCCCGTCGCTGGCGGAATGCCCTCTTCGTTATATCCTTTCGCCAGCGCGCTGACAACACTCCCCGGAGGCCCGAACGGCGCGTTTTGCCGGGTGCCCGCACCCGCGTATCAATATTAGTAGTCATTTCAACGGTGACAGCGCGCATACGATTAATTAATATTCAGGGTCGTCGGCACTTTGCCGGATTATCCACCTGTTGACTTCCGTTATCGGGAATAAAATGTTTAACCCAGACCAGAATCGCCTTGCCCCCACGCTGGCGATGATTATGGCCGCGTCATTAGTGGGATTTATCACCGGTTATACGGTGCCTTTAATCAGCCTTGAACTTGCGCAGCAGCAGATAGACACGGTCTATGTCGGCCTGCTGGCCGCACTGCCGCCGGCGGGGATGATGCTCTCGTCGTTCCTCTCGCCCGCGCTGTGCCGTCGTTTTGAGATGGGCACCCTGCTCACGGCCAACCTGATCCTGCTGGCGCTCGCCACCATCACCTCCTGTCTGACCGTCGATCTGCTGCCGCTGCTGCTGCCGCGCTTTCTGACCGGTATCGCCTCCGGGGTGATCATCGTGCTTGGCGAAAGCTGGATAACCGGCGGCGCGGCGGGTAAAAACCGCGCGACGCTGACCGGTATTTACGCCTCGGCATTCACCGGCTGCCAGCTGGCCGGGCCGCTGCTGATCTCTGCCGGCGCCGATTATCAAATCTGGGTGCTATTGGCCGTCGTCGGTCTGACCGCAGCCTGTCTGTTGATGCTGCGCCATCTGCCGAGCGGAAGTCGCGAAAGCCTCTCTGAACGCGCCAGCTGGCGTAGCCTGGGCGCGTTTTTACCGGTTCTGGCGTCCGGCGTCTTCTGCTTCGCCTTCTTCGACGCCAGCATTCTGGCGCTGCTGCCGCTCTACGGGATGGATAAAGGGCTGAACGAAGCGATGGCGGTCCTGCTGGTGACCATTGTGCTAACCGGCGATGCCTTCTTCCAGGCGCCGCTGGGCTGGGTGGCCGACAAATTTGGTATCCGCCGCGTGCATCTGAGCTGCGCGGCGGTGTTTTGCCTCGCCCTGGTGGCGCTGCCATTCCTGCTGGCGTCGCCTGTACAGCTCATTGTCGGGTGTCTGATCCTTGGCGCGGCGGCGGGGGCGCTATATACGCTCTCGCTGGTGCGCGCCGGTAAAACCTTCAGCGGGCAGAAGCTTATTATGATCAACGCGCTGCTGGGCTTTTTCTGGTCGGCGGGCAGCGTTGCCGGGCCGGTTGTCAGTAGCCTGCTGATCAGCGTCTCCGGCTATGATGGCCTGCTGATCGCCCTGCTGGCCTGCGGAGTGTTGTTCCTGCTGATTCAGTGCCTGGGGAAAACGGAGAAAGCGCTGCTGGCGAATGAACGCCAGGACCGCGATGACGACGATGCTCAGACTGAAACCGCCTGAGATGCGACGGCAAGCGCCATCAGCGGATGTTCCCTGATGGCGCGCCGTCGTACGGTATTATAGTACCTTGCTTAAAAAGGCCGCGGTGCGCGGATTGACCGGAGCGGTAAAAATCTGCTCTGGTCTCCCCTCTTCCTGAATAATGCCCTGATCGATAAAGATAACCCGGTCAGCCACTTCACGGGCAAAGCCCATCTCGTGCGTGACGATAACCATCGTCATCCCTTCGCTGGCGAGATTTTTCATCACTTCCAGCACGTCGCCCACCAGCTCGGGGTCCAGCGCAGAGGTCGGCTCATCAAACAGCATAATCGAAGGCTTCATCGCCAGCGCGCGGGCAATGGCCACCCGCTGTTGCTGGCCGCCGGAGAGACTGGAGGGCCAGGCGTCACGCTTATCGCTTAATCCAACCTTCGCCAACAGCTCCTCCGCCAGCAGCACCGCCTGCGAACGGCTCACGCCGTGCAGGTTGACTGGCGCCATGATCAGATTTTCCAGCACCGTCATATGGGGGAACAGATTAAAGCGCTGAAATACCATGCCAACGCTTTCCCGCATCTTGTTCAGATCGGTGCTGCGGTCGTGGGCGGCAAAGCCGTTGACTTCGACGATGCCTTCGCTGACGCTTTCCAGCGCATTCATACAGCGCAGGAACGTGCTTTTTCCGGAACCCGACGGCCCGATAATACAGACCACTTCCTGCGGTTTAATATCGCAGCTGATGCCCCGCAGTACGTGGCTGTCGCCGAAACGTTTGTGCAGATTATTAATGTGAATCACTTTTGCCAAACCTCTTTTCCAGACGGTTAACCAGCTGCGCCAGCAGGAAGGTAATGACCCAGTAGACCAGAGAAATGGTCAGGTAGGGTTCCCAGTAGGTGGCATAGGCGCCGGACACGGTACGCGCGGCATAGGCCAGATCGGCAAGACCAATCGCCGAAGCCAGCGAAGAGTCTTTGACAATGGCAATGGCATTGTTCCCCAGCGGCGGCAGGATCCGCCGAAAGGCCTGCGGCAGAATCACCTGGCGCATGGTTTTCCACCACGGCATCCCCAGCGCGCGTGAGGCTTCCATCTGCCCCTTATCAATCGACTGAATCCCGGCGCGGAAGATTTCCGAGACATAGGCCCCGGCATTAAGGGTAATGGCCACGATACAGGAGAGAAACGCGCCGTAGTTAGAACGCAGTTCGCGGGCGAAATCGGCGCTCATCAGCCCATGGCTGACCAGCAGACCGTCACGCGGGTTGATAAACAGCGGCACCAGCGCGAAGTGCACCACCATAATCTGCACAAACAGCGGGGTGCCGCGAAACGCGCTGACGTAAACGCGCACCGGATACTGCACCAGATAGCGCAGTACATATTTCCACGCGCCGTGTTCCGCTTTCGCCATACGCCCAAGGCCCAGCGTCAGGCCCCACAGAGTACCGAGGATCACGCAGATAATGGTACATTTAATGGTCATCAAGGCGCCGTCCATAAACAGCGGACCGTACTCCTCGATGATCTCCCAACGGAATCCCGTCATAGTGCTTCCCTAAAAAATACGGCTATCGCACGCGTCGATAGCCGTCATGAAAACCAAAAGATGAATTATTGCGCAGGCAGCGTCGGGACGTTGTCGTCAAACCAGGTTTTATAGATTTTGGCGTAGGTGCCGTCGGCGACGATTTTCTTCAGACCGGCGTTGATTTTCGCCTGCAGCTCAGCGTTGCCTTTGGCCACCGCAATACCGAAATACTGACGTTCAAACCTGGCGTCCGGCACCAGCCTGAACTGCTTCTCCGGGTGCTGTTTGATGTAGTATTTCACCACGCCCACATCGCCCACCGCCGCGCTGACGCCGTCTTCAAACAGCTCCTGCAGCATCAGCGGGGTATTATCAAAACGCTTAATAGAGGTGCTGTTTTTACCCAGCACATCAGAGACCACGATATCGCCGGTGCTGGAGTTCACCACGCCGACCTTCTCACTCTTCAGCGCTGCCAGGGAGGTCACTTTGGAGTCTGCCGGCACCACGATGGACTGTTCAGCCGGGAAGTAAGGAGCGGAAAAATCAACCATCTGTTTACGCTTATCGGTGATGGTTATCCCGGAGATAATGATGTCGCGGTCGCCGGAGCCGAGAGTGGCGAAGATCCCTTCCCACGGGGTATTCACCAGCTTGATATTAAAGTTCTCCGCTTTGGCGATCGCTTTGATGATATCGATATCAAAACCTTCCAGCTGCTTCTGGCTGTTTTCATATTCAAACGGGCGGTAGGTCCCGCCGGAACCGACAACGTACGTCTCCTGTGCCGCCTGCGCGCTCCCTGCCAGAGCCACCAACAGACAGCACGCCTTCATCCATTTTCCCATCATGACAACCTCTTTTTATGCATTAATTTTGCATAAAAATACACATCATCACGATTACTTGCAACAGGAAACCTTTCAGCCTGTGAATTATCGCGTACTTAGCTGCGTTTACCGCCGGATTTACCAATCGCTTTATGCAGTTCGTTAATGCGCTTCATTGATTTCATGGTCCGCTGCGGCGTGGCGGTCGCCACCGACAGCACCAGCATTTCGAGACAGACCAGCACCGTACCGTGCAGCGGTACCCGGCCGTTATCGCCGCCGCGCGGAACGTCGATCACCACCTGCGCCTCCTGGCTGAAGCGTGAGTCCACCGCCTGAGTTAACAAAATCGTCGGGATCCCCAGCCGCCGGGCTTCACGCAGCGCGGTCATCCCTTCGCGATGCGGCGATTTTTGTCCCATCATAATCATCACATCGCCGCGCTGCAGACCGATCAGCTGCTCGGCAAGGCTGAAGCCGGTGCGGTTGAGCACGCTGGACGGTAATCCGATACGGCTGAACAGCCTGCCGGTGTACTCCGCCAGAATCCCCGATGCCCCGATGCCGAAAATCGCCACCTGCCGTGCCTCGCTGAGTAGCGCTACCGCCTGGGCGACGGCGGCGCGATTGGTGGGGCGAGAGAGCACTTCACAGGCGCGTTGATGGCCCTCCAGCACAAAATCAATGCTCGAATTCACATCGCAGGAGAGCGCATTCACCGTTGACAGCATCTTCTCCGATGAGGTGATGGAGGGGCCGAACCAGCGCTCCATGGTCTGCTTCAGTTCGCGCAGGCCGGCA
Organism: Klebsiella sp. X13; assembly: GCF_003323835.1. Lineage (NCBI taxonomy): Bacteria > Pseudomonadati > Pseudomonadota > Gammaproteobacteria > Enterobacterales > Enterobacteriaceae > Klebsiella > Klebsiella sp. X13. The sequence goes on along the minus strand of NZ_CP030874.1, from coordinate 2,271,189 downwards.
AAGCCCAGCGCCTGAATGGCCCGCACCACCGTGGCATCCGAAGTCTGAGTCGCCGCGGCGATCTCCATCGCCGTGCGCTCCAGCACCACTTCCCGGTTTTCGTTGATATAGCTGACGACCGCCAGCAGCCGCGGCGAGAGCTGGTGCGCCCGGGCGCGAAAGCGTTCGCCGAACAGGTCGACCCGCCCTTTCTCTCTTTTTACCGGGGTTTTCATTTCAGCTCCGCCGGCAGCGGCCGACCGGCAATGTGCGACTGCACCTGTGCCACCATCAGGGTCAGAGCGGCAAAGGAGTTGGAGATAACCTCCTCACGCGGCAGCAGGATATAGCGACCGGTGCGGCAGGCACGCATAAAGTCGCACCAGCCGGGCATCACCCCTTCCATCGCCTGCAGCTCCTCCTGCGGTTTACCGCCGGTATCCGAGCGCCAGGTAGCAAAAACAAAATCTGCATCCAGCTCCGGCAGCTGTTCGGCGCTGACGTCAATACGTTGGCCGTCAGGGATCTTGTCGATCAACGGCGGAAAATGAAACCCGGCGTCGCGCAGTACCCGTCCCAGCGCGTGGTAAGAGTGGTGAACGGTGACTTTGCCATTGTTGGCCTGAATAACCGACACCGTGATGTTGCGGGTATCCACCATCGCTTTGAGCTGGGCTATCTGCGTCTGATAGCGGCGCTCAAGAATGGCCAGCCGCGCTTCGCTGCCGGTGAGCTGCGCCAGCTTGCTGTAAATTCGCGGCGCGCTGCCCTGCAGATGGTCAATGCTGACCGTCGGTGCAATCTTCGCCAGCTGTTCCACAGAGACGTGGCGACTCGGTTCGGTAATAATCAGATCCGGCTTCGCCGCTGCAACGGCTTCGAGGTCAATATCCGCGGTGCCGATAAACTGAATCGCGCTGTTATCAAAATCGACCCCGGTCAGCTGGGCGCTGGAGCGCAGATAGTGGCTACCGTCGGGGCGGGTGCGCCCGTGGCTGGCCACCGGCGGCACGCCAAGCTCAATCAGCGGAATCGTGATATCCAGGTCGTGCATCGAGACGATACGCTGCGGATGCAGCGGCACCGTCACCACCCGCCCTAAATCATCAGTAAACGTTTGTGTTTGACGCTCGGCGGCGCCGGTCACGCCCGCCGCTAACAACAGCAAAGAAATAAGCCAACGCATAGCAACCCTTCTACATTACAGGGCGTCACGACGACGCCACAGCAGCAAGATAAAAAACGGACACCCCACCAGCGCAATAACAATTCCGGCCGGAATTTGCAGCGGCGCGAAGGCCAGACGGCCGAGAGTATCGGTAAACAGCACCAGCAGCGCGCCAATCAACGCGCTGCCGCACAGGAGCGACACCTGACCACCGCGCAGCAGAAAGCGTGCCATGTGCGGCGCCATCAGCCCCACAAAACCAAGGCTACCGACGCAGGAGACGCTGGCGGAGGTGAGCAGCACCGGCGCAAAAAAGCGCAGCAGGGTCAGCTGCTGCAGGCGTACGCCGAGTCCCACGGCGGTACGGTCGCCAAGCAGCGCCACATCCGCCGCCCGGGCGGTCAGAAACAGAATCAATGTCCCCGGCAACGCCCACAAAAAGGCCACCAGCAGCAGCGTCCAGGTTGCCGCATGCAGACTGCCGGCAAGCCAGATCATCGCCGTTTGCACATCGCGCACATCGGCGGTGGTCATAAAAATGCCGACCGCCGCCGCCAGCGTCCAGGAGACGCCGATACCGATCAGAATGAAGCGCGGCCGCGAGCAATCCCGGGCCAGAACCAGCACCAGCAGCGCCACCAGCGCCCCGCCGAGAATGCCCGCCAGCGGCCGCCAGACCAGCCCGACGGCGGGAAAGAACAGAATCAACGCCAGCACGACCACGCTGGCCCCTTCTTTGACGCCAATCAGCCCCGGATCCGCCAGTCCGTTTCGGGTGATGCTCTGCATCGCCGCCCCCGCCAGCCCGAGCATGGCGCCGCACAGCAGCGCCATCAGCAGCCTGGGAAGGCGAATATCAAACAGGATAAAGCGTGACTGGTCGCCAACATTTTCCGGGGCAAAGAGCGCACGCGCCAGGGTACCGGCAGGCAGCGGGAAGCTGCCGCGCGTCAGGCCAAAGCTTGCCAGAAGCAGAATGGCAATAATCAGCACCGCGGCGATGTTCAGCGCCGCAGGGCGCAGGAGCAGATGGCAGCTCCCCGCGCGAAGGGGCCGGAAACCGGCACGGCGCACCGCGTTTTTCATTTAAAAAACCTCGCCGCGATAAAGATAAATACCGGAGCGCCAACCAGCGCAGTCATCGCCCCGGTCGCCAGCTCCTGCGGCGCCACCAGGGTGCGGGCGGCGATATCCGCAAACAGCAGCACCAGCGCCCCGACCGGCGCCGCCAGCGGCAGCGCCAGACGAATATCTTCGCTGATCAGGCGACGAATAACGTGTGGCACCACCAGTCCGACAAAACCGATCGGCCCGGCGACCGCCACTGCCGCACCGCACAGTAGCGCAATGGCACCCAGCCCCAGCAGTCGGGTCTGAAGAATGTTCACCCCCAGCCCCAGCGCCACCTTGTCGCCCAGCGCCAGAACGTTCAGGCGAGGCGCGATAAGCAGCGCGAGCAGGCCACCGGCCAGCGCCGGAAGCGTCGCCGATCGTAAAACTGGCCAGTTGAGTCCGGCAAGATCGCCTGCCAGCCACGTACGCATCGCCAGCAGCGTTTGTTCATCCAGAATCAGGATCGCGGCGGTGACCGCCGAGGCAAAGGCGGAGAGCGCCACGCCACAGAGCGTGATGCGTAGCGGCGTCGCCCCGCCGCGCCCGGAGGTCGCCAGCAGCATGACGCCGCCAAACAGCAGCGCAGCGCCGCCGGCGGCAATCAGCGGGCGACCTGACGTCATTCCGCTCAGACCCAGCGCCGATGTTGCGACTACCGCCAGTGAGGCGCCGGCATTAAGCCCCAGAATATGCGGTTCCCCCAACGGGTTACGAATCACCGTCTGCAGCAGCACTCCGGCGACGCCCAGCGCCGCGCCGGTCAACAGCGCCGCCGCGAGGCGAACCAGACGCAGCTCGACAATAATCCGCTGGTCAAAATTACGTGGATCGTAGTGAAACAGCGCCTGGAGCACCGTCTCCGGCGCAATCCAGCGAGCCCCCAGTCCCAGCTGCACCACCGAACCGACAATCAGCAGCAGCGTCAGGAGCGCGAGCGCACGTTTTGGCCGCGCCTGGCGGCGGCGGTGCAACAGCAGCGCGGAGGCGCTCATTGGGCTTCCTCCTGCCGCGCGCGAAAGGGCATAAAAAAGGGTTTACCGGTCTGCGGGTTGAGCGACATCTGGACCTCAACGTCAAACACGGTTTTGATCAGCTCCGGGGTACAGCTGGCGTTTTCGTCCACGACCCCGGCAATACGCCCTTTCTTGAGGAACACCAGGATATCGGCATAGTTCACCGCAAAGTTAAGGTCGTGCAGCACGGTGACCACCGTGCGTCCATGGTCACGGGTCAGGGTTTGCAGCAGTTCGAGGATATCGACCTGATAGCGCAAATCGAGCCAGGTGGTCGGCTCGTCCAGCAGAATCGTCGGCGTTTCCTGCGCCAGCGCCATCGCAATCCAGCAGCGCTGGCGCTGGCCACCGGAGAGGCTGTCTACCGGCAGATGGGCAAATTCGGCGGTGCCGGTCAACGCCATCGCCTCTTCTACCGCCCGCTCGTCGGCATCAGACCACTGGCGCATCAATCCCTGCCAGGGGTAGCGACCGCGGGAAACCAGCTCAAAGACCGTTAATCCTTCGGGAGTGAGCGGCGACTGAGGCAGAATCCCCAGCTGACGTGAAACCGCCCGGGTCGGCATAGTGTGAATCGTCTGACCATCCAGACGCACGCTGCCGCCAAGCGGTTTCAGCATGCGGGCAATCGTCGACAGCAAGGTAGATTTACCGGAGCCGTTAGCCCCGGCCAGTACCGTCATTTTACCGTGAGGGATCGTCAACTGAATATCATCGACAATCAGGGTCTGGCCGTATCCGGCCGACAGGGAATCCAGCACGATTCCCTGCTCTGCAGGCATCACCCGCTGTGGCATAACTCGCTCCTGCGCCGCAACGGCGTGGCATCAGCCAGCACGTTCTGCACTCAAACAAAAATAAATCTCATTCTCTTTTGATCATGCTGCGGATGAATGTAGTAGTCAATACTCTGTTTTATCGGACATAAATTGCCTGCACTACCAGGATTCCTGCATAAAGAAGTTTAAATTTTTTACATAAAAAACAAAAAATTAGCTCAAAAAAACGGGTAAGAAAAAGCGCCGCAATCACCGATCCTGCAACGGTTAATTTTTTATCTTACATAACATTTACTACTACATTCTCTCGTGATTGAATGATTCTCAATTACATGTCTGAACGCAAATCATCGCGACCAACAGGCAGATAATATTTTTAAGGGCAATGATTTAATTGGCTTTTTCTGTCTGCAAAGGACAGATTCGTTCACGAGAAACAGACAAATGACGCGATCAACGATCCCTTTCATAACGCTGAAAGGGCGAGCTCTTTTTTCACTGATATTTTTGGGTTCTTTTACCTCACCGGGATTAATTGCAGCAGAAAACAGCGCCAGCAAAGAGAAAACGGCTGGCGACGAAACCATGACGGTGGTCGCCGCGGGTGCTCAGAGCGACACCAACGGCTATCAGCCGGTTGCCAGCTCAACGGCGACCCTGACGTCGATGCCGCTGCTGGATATTCCGCAGGTGGTAAATACCGTCAGCGACAAGGTGCTGGAAGATCAGCACGCCACTACCCTTGACGAGGCGCTGTATAACGTCGCCAACGTCGTCCAGACCAACACCCTCGGCGGGACCCAGGATGCCTTTACCCGCCGCGGTTTTGGCGCCAACCGCGACGGCTCAATCATGACCAACGGTCTGCGTACCGTTTTGCCGCGCAGCTTTAATGCCGCCACCGAACGCGTAGAAGTACTGAAAGGCCCGGCCTCCACGCTGTACGGCATTCTTGACCCCGGCGGATTGATTAACGTCGTCACGAAACGCCCGGAGAGAACCTTCGGCGGATCGATTTCCGCCACCTCCAGCAGCTTTGGCGGCGGTACCGGCCAGTTTGACGTCACCGGCCCCATCGAAGGCACGCGGCTGGCCTACCGGATCATCGGCGAGTACCAACATGAGGATTACTGGCGCAACTTTGGTAAAGAGAAAAGCAGCTTTATCGCCCCTTCCTTGACCTGGTTTGGCGACAGGGCGACGGTGAACGTGTCGTACTCCCATCGCGACTACAATACTCCGTTCGATCGCGGTACCATCTTCGATCTTAATACCGGTCACGCGGTCAACGTCGATCGGAAAACGCGCTTTGACGAGCCGTTTAACGTGACCGATGGTTATTCCGATCTGGCGCAGCTGAACGCCGAATATCGCCTGAACGATGCCTGGACCGCCCGCTTTGACTACAGTTACAGCCAGGATCACTACAACGATAACCAGGCCCGGGTGACGGCCTACGATTCGGCCACCGGCGATCTGACCCGCCGCGTTGACGCCACCCACGGCTCAACGCAAAAGATGCACACAACTCGCGCCGATTTACAGGGCAACGTGGTCGTCGGCGGGTTTTATAACGAAGTCCTCACCGGCATCGCCTATGAGAATTACGATCTGCTGCGCACCGATATGATCCGCTGTAAGAATGTGAAAGGGTTTAATATTTATAACCCGGTCTACGGCACTGTCGGCACCTGCAGCACCGTTTCGGACTCCGATAGCGATCAGCGTATTCAGCAGGAGAGCTACGCCGCCTACGTTCAGGATGCGCTCTATCTGACCGACAAGTGGATTGCCGTCGCCGGGATGCGCTATCAGTATTACACCCAGTACGCCGGCAAAGGGCGTCCGTTCAACGTCAACACCGACAGCAGCGACCAGAAATGGACGCCGAAATTTGGTCTGGTGTATAAGCTGACGCCAACCGTGTCGCTGTTCGGTAACGTGGCGCAGTCGTTTATGCCGCAGTCATCGATCGCCAGCTACATCGGCAATCTGCCGCCCGAAGAGTCTACATCCTATGAAGTGGGCGCCAAGTTCGATCTGTTAAGCGGTATCACCGCCAACATCGCGCTGTTTGATATCCATAAACGCAACGTGCTGTACACCGAAGCCGTCGGCGATGAGACTGTCGCCAAGACCGCCGGGAAAGTGCGTTCACGCGGCGTCGAGGTGGATCTGGCCGGTTCGATTACCGATAACCTGAGCGTGATCGCCAGCTACGGCTATACCGACGCGAAAGTGCTCGACGATCCTGACTATGCCGGTAAGCCGCTGCCCAACGTCCCGAAACACACCGGTTCGTTGTTCCTCAGCTACGACATCCATAACGTCTACGACAGCAATACGCTGACCGTCGGCGGCGGCGGTCGCGCGGTGAGCAAACGCTCCGGCACCAACGGCGCGGACTATTATCTGCAGGGCTACGCGGTCGCCGATGTCTTCGCCGCCTATAAGATGAAGCTGCAATATCCGGTGACGCTGCAGGTTAACGTGAAGAACCTGTTTGATAAGACCTACTACACCTCATCCATCGCCACAAACAACCTGGGCAATCAGATTGGCGATCCGCGGGAAGTGCAGTTTACGGTGAAAATGGACTTCTGATCGCATCACCACGCCCGGACAGCGCCATCGCGGCCTGTCCGGGTCCATCCGTTGCTCCTGCGCCAGACTACCAGTCCTCCGCCTGCCCTAACATGCGTAAAATATCCTGTCGGTGCTGCAACAGCTGCGGGTTATCCCGATGCCGGGGAAAGGCCAGCGGTAGCGTAAATTCGCCAATGATACGCCCCGGCCGCGGCGACATCACCAGCACGCGTTCGCATAGCAGCAGCGCCTCTTCAATGTCATGGGTCACCAGCAGGCTGGTGTAGCCCTGCTGCTGCCAGAGCGTAATCAGCTCGCGCTGCATGCCGATGCGGGTCAGCGAGTCCAGTTTGCCGAGGGGCTCATCGAGCAGCAGTAAACGCGGCTCGTTGAGCAGCGCGCGCGCCAGCGCGGCCCGCTGGGCCATCCCGCCGGAAAGCTGCCGGGGCCACGCCTGGCTGAATCCCTGCAGGCCGATACGCGTTATCAGCGCATCGGCCTGCGCTTCACGCCCTTTTTTGCCCTGCGCCTGCGGCCCCAACAGCACATTTTGCCGCACCGTCAGCCACGGATAGAGCGTCGGATCCTGAAACACCAGAATGCGGTCGGGCCCCGGACCGCCCATCGGCGCGTCATCTATCCGGATCTGCCCGCCCTGCATGGGTTCCAGTCCCGCCAGCAGCCGCAGCAGCGTCGACTTACCGCAGCCCGAAGGTCCCAGTAGCGCCACGCTCTCTCCCGGACGCAGCCGCAGACTGATATTTTCCAGCACCGGCACCGTTTCCCTGCCGAGGGAAAAGGCATGGTGCAAATGGTGAATCTCGATGCCAGCGCCAACCCGGGCGCTGTTCTGGGATGCCGCTGTCGCTACCATGTCATCCCTCCTCGCTGCCACTTCAGCAGCCGATCGCGCACCATAAACAGCCCGCTTATCAGGCCGGAACAGAGAAAGGCCATGACCAGCAGCGCGGCATACATATTGGGGTAAGCCGCCCAGCCCTGCGCCCACTGCAAATAAAAACCGATGCCCGATTTCACGCCAACCATTTCAGCGACGATCAGCACTGAAAACGATGCGCCCAGCCCCATGAACAAGCCGACAAACACATTCGGCAGCGAGGCGGGAATCGCCACCCGTAAAATCAGAAAACGCTGGCTGGCCCCCAGCGTGCGGGCGACGTCATACCAGGCTTTATCGATACTCATGACCCCGGACCAGGTCAGCACGGTGACCGGAAACCAGGTACTCAGCGCAATCAGAAACACGCTTGCCCCAAAGCTGGAGGGAAAAATAAACAGGCATAGCGGCAAGAGCGCCGTTGAGGGCACCGGGCCAAGCAGGCGCAGGACCGGATGCAGCCAGTAGCCGATACGCTGCGACCAGCCAATCGCCAGCCCGCTGATAAAACCGCAGGAGGTGCCGAGCAGCACCCCAAGCCCGAGCAGCCCCAGAGAGTGCAGCAGACTATCCAGCAGCCGCGGCCAGTCGTCGACCAGGACTTCGATCAGCGCCTGCGGCGGCGCAAAAAACGGCACCGGCAGGATCGCCGTTTTTGCCGTCAGCCACTGCCATAACGTAAACAGCAGCGGCAGCAGCGCCAGCCACTTTCCGGCCGCGAGCAGACGACCGCCCCGCTGATGCCAGTAGCGGCAACTTAGCGCCAGCGCCAGCAGTCCACCGGCGATGGCGAGCTGACTCATCGCCCACCCCGCGCTGTAGGGCCAGCGTCGCCCGACATCCGGCCACGCCAAAGTAAACATCCCGCCCGCCAGCCACAGCGCGGCGGCCAGCAGCCCTTCAGACCACAACGGATAGCGCCCCCCGGCGCGCGACAGCGCCCGATCAGGCGAATACGTTGGCATAAATACTCTCCGCAAACTGGTGAGGATTGGTCCCCGGTTTGATCACCTGTACCCGCTGCAGATCGCTCACGTACTGGGTCAATTCATTCACAAAGGCTTCTCCTACGGCGTGGTGTCCATGCCCCTGGCCATGAAGGATCCCCGAGACTTCGGCCTCATCGGTGTTTAATGCATGGGCCATGAACGATTGCGCCACGCTTTCGGGGTGAGCCGATGCATAGCTGTGCGCCTCGAGAATCGCCTGGGTCAGCGCGGCGGCAACCGGTTTGTGATCCCGGGCCAACGCCCCGCTTACCCCCAGCACGCAGCAGCTCAGGTTGGCGTAATCGCCGCTCATATTGCTGGCGATCAGCTGATATTTCCCGCTTTGCAGCAGGCGGAAGCTAAAGGGCTCGCTGCCGCTGATGGCGGCAATCTCCTGCTTATCCAGCGCGATACTGAGCAGATCCGCCGGGTAAACTTTCCACTGCACGTCGCTTATCGGATCGATGCCATGTCGTTTGAGCAAAATAGCGAAGAAGTTTTTGTCCGGTCCGGCCATATCGGTGACGCCAATCGTCTGCCCTTTCAGACTCTCCAGGCCGCCAAACGGCGAATTTTTTGCCGTCAGCAGATTCAGACAGCCGCCGTGCGTTCCGGCCGTCAACTTGACGTCAAAACCCTGCTCCAGCGCCTTCAACCAGCGCAGCGCCATCCCGACGCCGGCATCGGCCTTGCCGGTCGCGATGGCCTCCAACAGCACATCGGTCGAGTTGCCGAAGTTAACGAACTCAACCTCAAGGTTGTATTTGCTGAAAAACTTCTGCTGCTCAGCGACCGCCACCGGCGCGAGGCAAACCGCGCTCTTGTTGATGGCCAGCTTCAGCTTGTAGGGTTCCGCCAGCCGCAGCGCCAGGTTTTCACCGTTTCCGCCCTCCGCCGGCATCGTGGTCATCGTATGCGCCCACAGCGGCCAGGCGGCCGCTGCCAGCATGGTTCCACCGCTGAGCTGTAAAAAGCGGCGGCGTGAGAAAGCGGACTGATTCATGGTCTGTTCTCCTGAGCGGCCGGGACATCAGGCAGCGTAAATCGGGTATCAAAGGTCGGCGTGACATCCAGCTTCGCGCGAATCAGACCATTGGCCTGATAAAAGTCGGCGGTCGCCTGCTGCTGTTCAATGGTGCGCGAGTCCAGACGCTGCCACTGCGACTGGCGGTTAGCAAACTGCGCCCGGGCAATGTCCGGCGGGAAACGGATGATGTCACCAAGGGTTTTGCCATAGCTCTCGAGATTGGCGTAAGCCCAGCGCTCCGCCCCAGCCAGGCGGGTGAGATAATCCTGTAGCGCCGCGCGCTTAGCCGGATCCTTTAAGCTTTCATCCGTTGCCGCCAGAAACGTATTCCCCGGCAGCAGCCCTTTACCGCTCACCAGAATCTGACCTTCGGCGGTTTTCACCAGCTGGGTGGTATAGGGTTCCCAGGTCGCCCAGGCATCGACCGAGCCGTTGAGTAAAGCCACTTTGGCATCGACCGGGCCGAGAAATACCCACTGCACCTCTGTCGGTGAGATCCCCGCCTGCTGCAGGGCTTTCAGCGCCACGTAATGACCGATCGAACCTTTCCCGGTGGCGATCCGCTTACCTTTTAAATCCGCGGCGCGCTTTAGCGAACTTCCCGGAGGAACCAGCACGGCCGTGCCCGCCGGGTTGCTTTTATCGACGGCAATGGCCTTTACCGGCGCGCCGTTGGCGAGGGCAAATAACAGCGGCGCATCGCCAATAATCCCGGCGTCTACCGCGCCGGCGTTCAGCGCTTCCGCCAGCGGTGCGGCGGCCGGAAACTCAGCCCACTTGATCTCATAGCCAAGGTTTTGCAGCGCGTTGGCCGCTTCGAGTTGCGAGCGCATGCCCCCTTTCTGATCGGCAATTCGCAGAGTGATGCGCTCCTGCGCCGACGCCAAAGCGCTCAGCGCCAGCAGCGAGAGCCCCGCGGCCAATCTTGTTATTGTTCGTTCGTGCATAAACATTATCCTTATGATTGAAAAGCGTGTTGACCCGCCGCCTGCCACGCGCTGTCGCTCTGCGGCGTATGCACGCGCCCGCACAGCACGTTGCGATAGTGGCGTTCAAGAGGATGTTGTCGGCTAAGGCCATGATTGCCGGTAAGCTCCAGCGCCAGAGTCACGACCTGCACCGCGTTGTCGGTAATGGTGACCTTGGCCAGATTGGCCTCGGTGGCGGTCAATTCCAGTCCGGCGGCCTGTTGCAGCAGACAGCGGTTCGTCAGCAGCCAGCCTTCTATCTGACCTGTTTTTTCCTGCACACGCGGTAGACGGGAGAGCGGGTGCCCGAGGTTGGCCGGCGCCCGCGTACTTAGCCAGCCCAGCAACCAGTCCCGCGCCGCGCGGGCCACGCCGTCATAGATCGCGGCTAACAGCGCGGTCTGTCGATTGGCGAAGAGACGGAAACGTTCGGCATCCGCGGCGGGAGGCGCAGATGCCGGCCAGATATCCACCGCATTTTGCCGGGGGATCGGTACATTTTTCAGTATCACTTCATGGCTGCCGGTCGCGCGCATTCCGGCATGGTCCCAGCTTTTAATAATGGTGACACCGTCACTTTCTCGCGGTACCAGCCAGGTGCCGACCTGCGGATCGAGATCGTCGCTTCGTGCCCAGATAGCCAGCCAGCTTAGCCCTTCAACGCCGGTGGTATAGAGTTTGTGCCCGTTAAGACGCCAGCCGTCGGCGGTACGTGTTGCAACCGTCTGCGGCAGCCCCCCGCGCGCCGGCGAGCCGAGTTCAGGTTCAACTCTCAGGCTGTTGATCAATCCCCCTCGCTCGACGGCATCGCGATAGACCTGCCGACGCAGCGGTTCCGCCCAGCCGTCGCTCTCCGCCAGACGCAGATGATGCAGATACTGCATACAGACGATCAGCGCCGTCGCCGGTTCCCCCCACGCAATGGCGGTAATCGCCTGCTGCAGCCGGGCCAAATCCGCCCCCGCCCCGCCATACTGCGCCGGCGTGGCAAGGCTCAGAAAACCGCTCTGATGCAGGAGCGCGAGATTGTGGTGGGGAAAATCGCCGCTACGGTCAAGCTCTGCCGCCTGTTCGGCCATCTGCTGACGAATGTGGGTTAGCTGCCGCAACCAGTCGGCCTGCGGCCGCAGGGGCTGTTGACCGGAAAGCGTCACGATGCGCGCTCCTGAATCGCGCGCTGAGCCGCTTTTTCGCGAGCAATCGGCAGCAGAGCCTTCCCGTATTCCCGCGCATCGTTTAATGGATCGAAGCCGCGAATCAGGAAGTTGCGCACCCCGAGGTCGTAATAATCCAGCAGCGCATCGGCAACCTGTTCCGCCGTTCCGACCAGCGCGGTGGAGTTATGGCCGCCGCCAACCAGTTTCGCAATACCGGTCCACAGACGTTTATCCACCACATTTCCCTGTTCTGCCGTGGCCCGCAGGCGCCGTGCCCCTTCGCTGTCTGGCTTCGCTTTGAAACCCTGGCCCGCCTGCGCCGCCCGTTCGGAAGCGACATGTAAAATATGCTCGGCCTTCTCCCAGGCCTGCGCTTCGCTGTCGGCAATAATCGGCCGGAATGAGACGCTAAAATCAATGTGGCGCTGATGCTTCGCGGCTTCGGCCCGCACCCGACGGATGGTCTCCGCCGTTTGCCCTAACGATTCGCCCCACAGGGCAAAAACATCAGCATGTTTACCGGCTACCGCAATGGCGGCCTCGGACGAGCCGCCGAAGTAGATCGGAATGTGCGGTTGTTGCAGCGGGCGGATTGCCGACCACGCCTGCTCGGCCTGATAAAAGTCATTGTCGATATCAACGGGCTGTTCCGCAGTCCAGACTTTTCGCACCGTATCCAGGAAAGCATCGGTACGCGCGTAGCGCTCGTCATGGTTGAGGTAGTCACCATCCCGACGCTGTTCGGCATCGTTGCCGCCGCTGATGATATGCACCGCCAGACGCCCGCCGAGCAGATGCTCCAGGGTAGCAAACTTACGTGCCGCCAGCGTCGGCGAGACGAATCCCGGGCGATGGGCCAGCAGAAAATTGATTTTCTCCGTCGATAACCCGGCCAGCGCGGTAACCAGAAAGCCATCCGGCTGATCGGACCAATGCCCCACCAGCAGGCGATCGAAGCCGGCCGCTTCGTGAGTTTGCGCAAAGCGCACGATATAGTCGCGGTCAAAAACCGGGCCTGCCGGGGCGATGGTTTCGGATGAGAGGCGATGGCCGATCATCCCGAGAAACTGAATGCTCATAACATAACTCCTTGCGTCGGGTAACGGTGGCCGCAGCGGCGGCGCCTGTCGTTACCCTATACATCGGCAGTTAATGAGCAAAATGCATTTTTATCATATCTTAATATGCAAAATTAGCATTTTGATAATTTAATATACTATTCAGTCAGATAGAGTTAACTGCTGGACGATTTTCCCGGCAAAAAAAGTGAACGGCTGCTGTAGATTCGCCAGATTCTGTGCGCTCACCTGCCACAAGCAGACCGCCGGCTGGAAATCGGCTAACGTCAGGGCTGTCACCTCATCGCGCCACGGGCTGGCGGCCAGCGCCGCACGCGGTACCAGACCCAACCCTTGACCCTGAGCGACGAGGCCAATTTGCAGGTGAGCGCCCGCTGTTTCGACGTTCAGCTGAAGCCGCAGCCCCTGAGCCTGTAGTTCACGAATTAACCCTGCCCGCAGTCCGCAGCCGTCAGGGTTAAGCACCCAGCCCTGAGACGCGCAGTCCCGCAGTTCAGCGGCGTGCAGGCGCAGGCTTTTCGCCGCAATCACCACAATATCCAGCGAACACAGCAACCGGCCGACATAGCCGTCGGCAAAGACCTGCTGTGCCGGCCCCATCGCCAGCATGCCATCCAGCTCGACGCTCTCGAGCCGCTTTTGCAGCAACCCGCTCCAGCCGCAGGTGACCTGCGGCTGGAGCTGCGGAAACTGCTGGCGTAGCGCCAGCAGCGCCGGCTGAAGCGCAATTTCCGCCACGCTCTGCGGTACGCCGAGGCGCAAAATACCGTGCGGTTCGGCCTGCGGATCCAGCAGCCCGTACAGCTTTTTTGTCTCCCGCTTGATGCTCAGGCATTGCTCATAAACCCGGTGCCCGGCAGCAGTTAGCGTCAACGGCCGGGTCTGGCGCTCCAACAGAGTCACCCCGAGAGTTTGCTCCAGACGCTGCAACCGTCGGGTAATGGCCGACTGGGTAATTCCCAGATATTCCGCCGCCTGATTGAGGGAAGAAAACTGTACCGTCGCCAGCAGGGCGTCAATGTCGTCGATGCGCATAGAATCCTTAATGTGAATTTTGCATATTAATATATGCGTAAATTGCATTTAAATAATATTAACGCCTTTGTTAGCGTAATGACCAGTCCCTCTGACAGGAACCGTACATGACCGCACCACGACTGGAAAAACTACGCCATTTTATTCAAGAAGTTGATGCCCTTCATCGGCAGTTCACTGACGAATCGCCTCTGCTGGAGGCGGTAGCGCAGCGCCTGGCGCGGCTGGTCCGGCAGGATGACTGGCTGCCGGACGAGTACGCGTTGCCGCATCCCCACCACTATCAGCAATACCTGCTGCACGCCGATTCCGGACAACGCTTTTCGATCGTCAGCTTTGTCTGGGGGCCCGGGCAGGCCACGCCGATTCACGATCACCGCGTGTGGGGCGTCATCGGCATGCTACGCGGCGCGGAAGAGAATCAGCGCTATCGCCTCGATGCGACAGGCCTTCCGGTGGCCGACGGTATTGCCGGACGACTCTCCCCGGGCGAGGTCGAAAAAGTCTCCTCCCGCGATGGTGATATTCACCGCGTCAGTAACGCGTTGGCGGAGAGCGTGTCGATCAGTATCCATGTCTACGGCGGCAATATTGGCGCCGTTAAACGTGCCGTCTATACGCCGGAAGGTCTCATCAAACCCTTTATTTCCGGCTACTCCAATCGCCACTTACCCAATATCTGGGATTTCCCGAAGGATAATTAATATGCCCATCCACACTTATCGCCAGCCGGCACAAGTGCGCCAGTCGCTGCTCGACCACGCCGAACTGGCGCTGATTGACGTGCGTGAAGAAGCGGATTTTGCCACCGCTCACCCGCTGTTTGCGGCCAATCTTCCGCTGAGCAAGCTCGAGCTGGAGATCCACCGTCGGGTGCCGCGGCTGACGACGCCGCTCACCGTTTACGATAACGGCGAGGGGCTGGCCGCCCAGGCCGTCGATCGCCTGCGCGGCTGGGGATATCAAGATGTCGCGCTGCTGGAAGGCGGCCTGAAGGGTTGGCAGCGCAGCGGCGGCGCGCTCTTCCAGGACGTTAACTCCCCCAGCAAAGCGTTCGGCGAGCTGGTGGAGAGCCAACGGCAGACCCCCTCTCTGGACGCGGGAGAGCTGAAGGCGCTGATTGACAGCCGTCAGCCGGTGCTGATTGTCGACGCCCGACGGTTCGATGAGTATCAGACCATGAGTATTCCGGGCGGTATCAGCGTTCCCGGCGGTGAGCTGGCGCTGCGTATTGACGGACTGGTCGATTCGCCGCAGACGCCAATCGTCGTCAACTGTGCGGGACGCACCCGCAGCATTATCGGCGCCCAGTCGTTGATCAATGCCGGCGTGAGCAACCCGGTCTATGCCTTACGTAACGGCACCATAGGTTGGACGCTGGCCGGACTGGCCCTCGATCGCGACCAGCGGCGCCGCTATGCCGAGGAATCGCGGGCTTCGACGGCGCGTCTTCAGCAGGTCAGCCAGCTGGCGGAAAAAGCCGGAGTGGCGGTTATCGACCAGGCCACGCTCCGGCGCTGGCAGCAGCAGACCGACCGCACCACCTATCTTTTTGACGTCCGCAGTCCGGAGGAGTACGCCGCAGGTCACCTGCCGGGAAGCCTCAGCGCACCGGGCGGCCAGCTGGTCCAGGAGACCGATCACCACGCCAGCGTTCGCGGCGCACGTCTGGTCTTAGTGGATGATGATGGTATTCGCGCGGCGATAACCGCCTCGTGGCTGGCGCAAATGGGCTGGGAAACGGCAATCCTGCGCGGTCTGAGCGCGGCGAACTTTAGCGAACGCGGCGTACCGGCCGCCAGCCTGCCCGCGGCGCCTGCGGCAGAGGAGATCGACGCATCCCGGCTGGCGGCGCTGTTGCGCGAACCGGGAACGGTGGTTCTGGATTTCACCACCAGCGCCAACTATGTGGCGCGGCATATTCCCGGGGCATACTGGCTGATACGCTCGCGGCTGAAACAGGCGCTGGCGCTGATTCCCTCTGCCAGCCGTTACGTACTGACCTGTGGCAGCAGCCTGCTGGCACGCTACGCCGTCGACGAAGTGGCGGCGCTGACCGGCAAACCGGTGCAGGTATTAAGCGGAGGCACCGCCGGGTGGATCGCTTCAGGTCTGCCGCTGGAGCATGGCGCAACCCGTCTGATCAGCGCGCGTAGCGATCGCTATCGTCGCCCCTATGAAGGAACCGATAATTCCCGCGAAGCGATGCAGGCCTATCTGGAGTGGGAGTATGGCCTCGTGGCCCAGCTGGCAAACGACGGGACGCACGGGTTTACGGTACTGTAGCGCGGCAGCGCGATGCCGGGTGATATCAGGCCTCGCGCATAATCCACGAGTACTGGAACGTTTTCTCTGCCGGGAAGTGCGTACGCCGCCGGAACGACCCCAGCGACTGCGGCGTACAGTAGGTACAGCTGCCCAGCCATTCAATATGACTTTCCGGCACCCCGGCGCGGCGTAACAGCAGCTGGCCAAAAGCCCGCAGATCGAACCACATTGTGTCGTCACCCGTCGCCCGCGCTTTTTCCGCCGCAGGCTCAGGGCCACGGCGGTGCAGAAACAGCCGATCGCGGTGCTGTTTGACCAGCCCGGCCACCGGCGTCGCCAACAGCGCCTGATAAAATGCCGCCGACACTTCATAGCAGCAGACCTGAATATGCGGCCCGATCGCTACCACGACCTCGTCCGGCGGTATGCCATGTCGGGCAAAGAGATCGAGGCTATTAGCAATAATACCGGTCGCCGCACCGCGCCAGCCCGCATGTACGCTGCAGACAAAGCGCCCGTCGCGGGAAGCCATCAGCATCGGCAGACAATCGGCAGTCACCACTCCCACCTTTTGCCCACTTGATGCGGTAAAAACCGCGTCGGCATGCGGGCGGTCGGTAAGCGGCGCCGGCTGCTGAAAATGATGAACCACATTGCCGTGCACCAGCTTCACCGGGGCCATTTCGCTGTAAGGAAAGGCGGCCGTTTCGTGGACATCGAGAAAGGCGTAGCGAATGCCGGGAATATCGCTAAGTAACCGGGATTGAAAAGACATGGCGGCAGAGATGATCAATGGGTGATGATTTACCGTATGCCAAAGTCTGCCGTTGCGCAAGGTGGCGCGGTGCCGGGTCCTGAAACATAACCCGGCACCGTCGTCAGGCTATTGATTGCCGTCTCTGACGATTCATCAGCCAGAATACCGCCACGCCGGCCAGCAGAATCCCCGGCGCGGCGGCGGCCATTACCCCAACGGTACCGGCGCCCAGCGCCAGCATTTTTCCCGCCAGCAGCGGACCGCTCATCGCCCCCAGCCGCCCGACGGCCACCGCCGTCCCCACCCCGGTGGCGCGAATTTCCGTGCGGTAGAACAGCGGCGCCAGCGCGTACAGTACGCTTTGCCCGCCGGTGGCAAACAGCCCGGCCACAAAACCCGAGAGCAGCATCGCCGGAAAGGAGGAGGCGCAGCCCAGCGCCAGCAGCGACGCCAGCATACCGCAATAGATCAGCAGCGACATCAGCAGCGGACTCAGTTTATCCAGCAATGCCCCCAGCAGCAGCGTGCCGCAGGCGGCTCCCAGCTGCAAAACAAACATGACGCCAGCCGCCTGACCGGCGCGAAATCCCTGACCTATCAGCAGCATGGGCAGCCAGTTGATCAGCATGTAGACCACCAGCAGCGTAAAGAAATAGCACAGCCACAGCAGCAGCGTGGCGCTGGCGTTTTCCGGCGCCAGCAGCGTCCGTAGCGGCGCACTCTGCATACCGGCGCGAAAGACGGCGGACTCAGGCAGCCAGCGCAGCAGCATCGGCACCAGCAGCAGCGGCACAACGCCGCCGACCCAAAACACCGTCTGCCAGGCGGAGGTTTCCCCCCAGAATCCCAGCACTGCTGCCAGCGCGGCGCCCACCGGCACCCCGCAGTACATCAGGCTGACTGCGGTACCGCGAAATCGCGGACCGGCCGCTTCGGAGGTCAATGCAATAAGATTCGGCAGCGCCGCCCCCAGCCCCATACCGGTCATCAGGCGTGCCAACAGCAGCATCGGAAAGCTCCCTGCCAGCGCGGTAGCGATGGAAAACAGGCCGAACAGCGTGACCGCAGCGATCAGCAGCCGTTTGCGGCCGTGGCGGTCAGCCAGGATTCCCCCCACCAGCGCGCCGGGAAGTAACCCGAGAATACCGGCGCTGAAGATCCAGCCCATTTGCATATTATCGAGCGCGAAGGCGTGAGCCATCCCGGCGGCGGCGATCCCGGCCGCCTGAAGATCCAGCCCTTCCATCAGGGCAACCATAAAACAGAGCCCGATGGTTAACATCAGGCGTGAAGCCGATCCAGAGGTTGTCGTGGTCATAGGGTACCTGTGCGATAGCGAAAACGGTGCAGGTGAAGGACGGCTGATTCGTTGCCAGCCGCCGGTTTTTATTTCGCGCGGTTGAGCAGGTCCAGCGCCACATCGACGATCATATCTTCCTGGCCGCCCACCATCCGTCGCTTGCCCAGCTCGACGAGAATATCGACCGCGCTCAGACCGTAGCGCGCGGCCGCCACTTCGCTGTGGCGCAGAAAGCTGGAGTAAACCCCGGCATAGCCCAGCGCCAGGGTTTCGCGATCGACGCGTACCGGACGATCCTGTAGCGGCCGCACCCGTTCATCGGCCGCGTTCATCAGCGCATACAGATCGGTGCCGTGGTTCCAGCCAAGTTTGTCCGCCGCAGCAATAAAGACCTCCAGCGGCGCATTCCCCGCCCCGGCCCCCATGCCGGCAAGGCTGGCATCGATGCGGTCGCAGCCCTCTTCCACCGCGGCGATGGAGTTGGCGACGCCGAGGCTCAGGTTATGGTGCGCATGCATCCCGGTGGCGGTTTCCGGCTTGAGCACCGCCCTAAGGGCGCGGAAACGATCGCGAATATCGTGCATATTCATCGCCCCGCCGGAATCGACCACGTAAATGCAGGTCGCGCCGTAGGATTCCATCTTAAGCGCCTGCTGGGCCAGCTGTTCCGGGCTGATCATATGGCTCATCATCAGGAAGCCAACGGTGTCCATCCCCAGCTCGCGGGCAAAGGCGATATGCTGGGCGGAAACATCCGCTTCCGTGCAATGGGTTGCCACACGCACCACCCGCGCCCCGGCCTGATAGGCATTTTTCAGGTCGTGCAGAGTTCCGATACCAGGGAGCAGTAAAGTGGCGATTTTCGCCCGGCTGACCGACTCCGCCGCCGCTTCAATCCACTGCAGATCGCTATAGGCGCCGAAGCCGTAATTGAAGCTCGAACCTTGCAGGCCGTCGCCGTGGGCCACCTCAATAGAATCCACTCCTGCGCTATCCAGCGCCTGGGCAATCTGGCGCACATTGTCGAGCGAGTATTGATGGCGAATCGCGTGCATCCCGTCGCGCAGGGTCACGTCTGAGATATAGATTTTTTTGCCGTTCATGCTGCTTCTCCCGCCGCGTCGTTCATTGACTGGGCCATTTTTTCCGCCGTCGCCAGCGCAGCCGAGGTCATAATATCGAGGTTACCCGCGTAGGCAGGCAGATAGTGCGCCGCCCCTTCAACCTCGAGGTAAACCGCCGTTTTCAGACCGGAGAAGCGGCCAATGCCCGGCAGGTTGACCGGCTTATCTTCGGGAATCACCTCAAACTGCACCTGCTGTTTCAGGCGATATCCCGGGACATAGGCCTGCACCGCGGCCGCCATCTCCGCAATCGACGCGGCAATTTCCTGCTGCGACGCCGCTTCGCTCAGGAGATATACAGTATCGCGCATCATCAGCGGCGGCTCCGCCGGGTTCAGTACGATAATCGCTTTACCTTTTGCCGCGCCGCCGACTTTCTCTATAGCCTGCGAGGTGGTTTCAGTGAATTCGTCGATGTTAGCGCGTGTTCCCGGACCGGCAGATTTACTGGCAATCGAGGCGACGATTTCCGCATAGTGCACTTTGGCCACCCGCGATACCGCCGCCACCATCGGGATGGTCGCCTGGCCGCCGCAGGTCACCATATTGACATTACCCTCGGCAAGATTGGCCTCAAGATTGACCACCGGCACGCAGTACGGGCCGATGGCCGCCGGCGTCAGGTCGATCATGCGGATCTCCGGTTTGGCTTCCCGCAGCGCGGCGTCGTTTTTCACGTGCGCCCCGGCGCTGGTGGCGTCAAATACAAAATCGATATCGGCAAACTCCGCCATCTGCATCAGGCCGCCGACGCCCTCATGAGTGGTGGCGACGCCCATGCGCCGGGCGCGGGCCAGACCGTCGGATTCAGGATCGATACCGACCATCACCGCCATCTCCAGGTGTTGGCCGTGGCGCAGAATTTTGATCATTAAATCGGTGCCGATATTACCGGAGCCGATAATGGCGACTTTGCGTTTACTCATCACTGCTTCCCTCTTCGGCGGCAAACGTTGCCGCTACTGAACCTAAACCATCAATGTGGGCGGCAAAGCGATCGCCGGCGTTAATCGCCACCATCGGGCCTAACGCCCCGGTCAGCACAATATCGCCCGCCCGCAGCGGCTCGCCGAGGCTGGCCATTTTGCGCGCCAGCCACACCGCCGCATTGAGCGGATGGCCAAGACATTCGCTGCCGTGCCCGCTGGACACCTCTTCCTCGTTACGGGTCATACGCATAGCGCAATTTTTCAGATCCAGTCCGGCCGGACGCCGCGCCGGACTGCCCAGGACATAAACGCCGCAGGAGGCGTTATCGGCGACCGTATCGACAAAACCAATCGACCAGTCGCGGATACGGCTGCCGACCACTTCCAGCGCGGGCAACACCCAGTCGATAGCGGCGTACAGCTCATCAAAGGTGGTATCGGCATGCGGCAGGTCGTGTTTAAGCACCAGAGCGATTTCGGCTTCCACTTTCGGCTGCAGCACCCGGGAGAACGGTACAGCGGCGTTATCGCCGTAGCACATGTCGGCAAACAGGGTGCCGAAGTCCGGCTGGTCAACGCCCAGCTGCTGCTGCACTTTAGGATGGGTCAGCCCCACCTTGCGCCCCACCACCCGCCGTCCGTTCGCCACGTGGTGCTGGACGTTAATCCGCTGGATGGCGTAGGCTGCCTCCGCATTATCGGTGCCGAGGAGATCGCGCAGCGGTTCAATGGCCCGTCCCTGGACTTCGGCATCGCGCAGTCGTTGCGCCAGCTGTTCGAGAGATAGCGTTGTCATCACGGCTCCTTATTTGCGCGCCAGAAAATCCAGCACCAGCTGGTTGAAATTGTCGGCATGTTCCCACTGCGCCCAATGGCCGCAGTCACGATAGATATGCAGTTCAGAACCGTTAATTCCGGCCAGCAGGCGCAGGCCGGCGTCCATCGGGACAAAGCGGTCGTTGCGCCCCCAGACGATCAGGGTTTGGGCGCGGATTTCGCCGAGACGCGGGCTAAAATCCGGGAACTGCTTCGGGTTGGCTTCCAGACTTTTGACGAAATTATCCAGATGTTCCCGGCGCGACAGCATATTGTTGAGACGCGCGTCGAACAGGGCGTCGGTCAGATCGCGAGTATCGAAAACAAAGATGTTCATCATCTTTTTCAGGTTTTCGATGGTCGGTTCGCGATACAGGCCGTTCAGTAGCTTGATGCCTTCCGTCGGCATTGGCGTAAACAGACTCATGCCGCCGGTTCCGCCGCCCATCAGCACCAGCTTGCCCACCCGTTCCGGCCAGCTCAGGGTGAAGGCCACCGCACTGTGACCGCCCATGGAGTTGCCCAGCAGATGCACCTGGCTGATATCCAGCCGATCAATGACGCTTTTCAATACTCGGGCGTTCAGGTCGGAACGCGAGCCGCGATTGACAATCGAGTCGCTCTTCCCCCAGCCGGGGCAGTCCAGCAGAATCACCCGATAGCCCGCCTCAACCAGCGGATCGATATTGCGGCTAAAGTTGGCCCAGCCAGTGGCGCCGGGGCCGGAGCCGTGCAACAGGACCACGGTTTCATCTCCCTGGCCGCAGTCGTTAAAATGAATGCGTAGTGTTTCTCCGCCTTCTTCCACGTTGAGGAAACGGCTGGTGGCGGCTTCGGTTTGCGGTTGGTAGCTCATCATATTCTCCCGTTAATTCAGTTCTGCGCGGTGGCGCTCAGCGAGCCAAATCCGGCTATCCACTCGGGGATGGGTCGGTAATAGCGGCCTTCGCAGCGCCAGCTGCCAAATGCGGATAGCGCGGCAAAGGCGGCCACCCAGGTTTTAATTTCGTGCGTCGATTTGCCGGCCATTGCCGACAGCTCTTCGTTACTGACGGCATCCAGCTCCATCAGCCGTCCCTGCTCCAGCAGGCTCATAAAACGGTTGTCCCAGACGGGGTTGAGCGGATAGAGCGAGTTCTGGTCTTCGATAAACTGTTTCGCCGCGCTGATGACCCGCTGCTGGCGCAGTTCCCGCTCGACCGGCGGCAACTGTTTGCCGCTGCCCAGCAGCCGATCGCGCATATGGGCATCGGCCTTCGCCAGCTCCGGCACCGGAGGCTGATGCGACAGCCCGCCGGAGCCGAGGATTAATACTCGTTTGTTGAGGGTGGTCAGGAAGCGGCCGACGGCTTCGCCCAGCATGCGGGTGCGCTGAAAGCCCGGCAGCGGCGATGCGACACCGTTGATAAACACCGGCAGAACCGGCAGCGTATCCAGCCCGCCGAGCAGGAACTCCAGCGGTTGCGCAAAGCCGTGATCCACCTGCATGCAGTAAGAGACCGCCAGATCGATCCCCTCCTTCATCACCGCGTGGGCGCAGGCTTCCGCCAACGCCGTCGGCACCGGCAGGACGCCGCTGGCGCTGCTGAAATCACCGATAGAAGTCGCGCCGATGCCTAAACAGAACGGCGGCATCACATCGTAGAAAAAACCGTTGTAATGATCGGGGGCAAACAGCACCACCAGCTCCGGGGCGAAGGCGGCAATCCGCGCCCGGGCGTCGGCAATGGTGCCGTTAACCTCGTCCAGCACCGCCTGTGCCGGGTCAACATAACCCACCAGCGGCGTATGCGAGAGACAATGAAGATACGCGTTCATATCAAGCCACCTGTTCAATCGTTGTTGTGGTCTGCACGGAGGCCAGCTGCATCTTGCTCGCCAGCGCGTCAAGCTTTTGACCCAGGGTTTGCGGGATTGCCACAGCGGCGACGAAGCGGTCCGGACGCACTACGGCAATCGCGGTATCGTGCTGCGCAAACCAGCTTTTCAGACGGTTTTGCGTATCGCCGACGCGGATAACGCCCGCAAAATTGTCCTGCTGGCGATGAATCTGTACCTCCGGCACGACCTGGATAAATCGCACGCCGACGGCGCGCCACTGGGCTATCTGCCCGGCATTCAGCCCCCATTGTGGGTTGCAGCCCCAGGCGAGAATGGCGACATTCGCGCCAATGACCTCATCAAGCAGCGTGACCGTACCGCTCTCCAGGGTGACTTTGGGCTGAATAAACATTTTCCCCACCGGCGAGTTTTTGCTTTCCCCCTCCAGCAGCAGGGCGCCGGCACGGTATTGCGGCATCGGCTTGAAACGCATCTCGAGGAAGTAGCGTTTGACCGGCGGCAGATAGTTGAGCAGCCACGAAATTCCGTCGCGCACCGCGCCATGCCAGCGTTTCGCCGGCGCCAGCACATTGCCGGCGGTGACCGAGAGATCGATCATCGCTTTAGCATGATCGCGCCGTTCCTGCTGGTAGCTGTCCAGCAGCGCCTCACCGGCTTTGCCGTTCACCACCAGCGCCAGTTTCCAGGCGAGGTTAAATGCATCGCGCATGCCGCTGTTGTACCCCTGCCCCTGCCAGACCGGCATGATGTGGGCGGCATCGCCCGCCAGCAGCACGCGATCGACGCGAAAGCGTTCGGCGATACGCGCGTTATGGGTATAGACGCGCTGGCGAATCAGCTCGACGTTGTCCGGATCCGGCAGCACCTTGCTCAATAGCTGGCGCATCTTGTGCGGCTCGCTGAGCTGGGCTTCGGTTTCGCCGGGCATCACCATAAATTCAAAACGCCTTACGCCGTGCGGCAACGCGGCGGAGACGTACGGACGCACCGGGTCGCAGCACAGATAGACGTGCGGCGTCGCCAGCGGATCATTGGCGATATCGATAACAATCCATTGATTCGGCGCGGTTTTACCTTCGAAGGGAATATTCAGCGTACGGCGAATAAAGCTGGCTCCGCCGTCGCAGGCGACCAGCCAGTCGGCCTGTAACGTTTCGCGTTCGCCCGCCGGTCCCTTCAGATGCAAGGTCACCGCATCCGAAGACTGGCTAAAGGCTTCAACTTCGCGAGAAAACAGGCAGCGCACATGGGGAAAACGCTGCAATCCTTCATACATGACGGCATCCACCTGCGGCTGAATAAACGCGTTACGCCGCGGCCAGCCAAACTCATCGGTCATCGGCTGGATATCGGCGAAACAGCGCCCTTTCGGCGTCAGAAAACGCATCGCGTGCCACGGCGTGGTATGCGGGAGAACATGGTCCACCAGCCCGATGCCCTGCATCGCGCGCAGCGATTCATCGTCGATGCCGATAGCCCGCGGGTAATCAATCAGCGCCTCGAGTTTTTCGACAACCAGTACGCTGACGCCCATCTGACCAAGGTAGTTGGCCATCATCAGGCCGACCGGGCCCGCGCCGGCGATCGCGACCTGGGCGGTATGCTGTACAGCGGGTTGAATATCCGGATTCGATGTTGTCATTTCAGAACCTCACGACTCAGACACCGTGCCTGCGTCGCAAACTGACGCCCGGCACTTTGTTAAATAGATGTAAATACATTTTTATAGTGAGGTCAGTATAGGGTCGGCCGGATGCGCTACAATCAAAACATCACCGGATGTGCACCAGGTGCACATCATTGTTTATCTGGATATTAATTGAGGAAATATGCGCGAAAGCAGGCAGGCAGATTACAAAACGGTCCGCGGATTGAGTCGGGGATTATTGTTACTTAATTTGTTAAATAAATTCGATGGCGGGGCCACGGTCGGCACGCTGGCTGAGTTTAGCGGCCTGCATCGCACCACCGTCAGACGACTGCTGGAGACCTTGCAGGAGGAGGGTTACGTTCGCCGCAGTCAATCCGATGACAGCTTTCGTTTAACCCTCAAAATCCGTCAGCTGAGTGAAGGATTTCGTGACGAACATTGGATTTCTGCCCTCGCCACCCCGCTACTGGGGGAGCTGTTGCGCGAAGTGCTGTGGCCGACGGATATCTCCACCCTGGATGTTGACGCCATGGTGGTCCGTGAAACCACGCACCGCTTCAGCCGCCTGTCGTTTCATCGCGCGATGGTCGGCCGTCGGCTCCCGCTGCTGCTGACCGCCTCGGGGCTCACCTGGCTGGCCTTCGCCCCGGATCATGAGCGCCAGGCGATGATCGAGATCCTCGCGGCGCGCCCGGAAGAGGAGTATCAGCTGGCGCGAGAGCCGGAAAAGCTGGCGGCAATACTTGAGCGCACACGACGTCAGGGCTACGGCGAAAACTTTCGCGGCTGGCAGCAGGAGGAGAAAATCGCCTCCATCGCCGTACCGATCCGCAGCCAGCAGCGGGTTATCGGCTGCCTGAACCTGGTTTATATGGCGAAGGCGATGAGTCTTGAGCAAGCGGCGCAGAAATATCTGGCACCGTTGCAAAAAGTCGCCGCGCAGATCGAGTCGCGAATGACCGAAGAAGCGGTTTTTTACGAGTAAACTTGTCCTGAATGGGTAGACCGGCCGGTAAGCATTGCTTCCGCTAACGCTATATATTTTAATATACGACGATTCTTCTCACCTAACCGAGTCCACTCATGTCAAAACGACCCCGTTTGTTACCGGGGCTGACGCTGGTCAGCGCCTGCCTGTTTGCCGGTCATGCTTTTGCCGACCGTACCGTCACCGACCAGCTTGGCCGCGAGGTGACGCTTCCTGACCACATTACCCGCGCCGTCGTTCTCCAGCATCAAACCCTAAACCTGCTGGTGCAGCTTAATGCCAGTGACGAGATTGTTGGCGTGATGAGCAGCTGGAAAAAGCAGCTTGGCCCTGCTTTCGCCCGCTTTATGCCGGGGATTGAACAACTGCCAACGCCGGGAGATTTAACCCAGGTCAATATCGAGAGCCTGCTGGCGCTGCATCCGCAGGTGGTGTTTGTCGCCAACTATGCGCCGCAGGCGATGATTCAACAGATTCAGAACGCCGGGATCCCGGTGGTGGCTATTTCGTTACGCCAGGATGCCGCGGGTGAAAAAAACAAAATGAACCCGTCGATGGCCGATGAAGAGCAGGCCTATAACGAAGGGTTAAAGCAGGGTATTCGCCTGATTGGTGCGGTGGTCGATCGCAAAGATCAGGCGGAAACGCTCATTCGCACCGCCTTCGCCGCGCGCAAAGAGGCCAACGCGCCGGTCGCCGATATCCCCGACAATCAGCAGGTGCGCGTCTATATGGCCAATCCAGACCTCAATACCTACGGCTCCGGCAAATACACCGGCCTGATGATGAAACATGCCGGCGCGCTGAACGTCGCGGCGGCCACGGTCAAGGGCGCGCGTCAGGTTTCACTGGAGCAGGTTTTACAGTGGAATCCGCAGGTGATCTTTGTCCAGGACCGCTATCCGCAGGTGGTCAAACAGATCGAATCCGATCCGCAGTGGCAAGGGATTGACGCGGTAAAAAATCACCGCGTCTGGCTGATGCCAGAGTATGCCAAAGCCTGGGGTTACCCGATGCCGGAAGCGCTGGCCCTCGGCGAGCTGTGGATGGCCAAAAAGCTTTATCCTTCCCGCTATAACGGCGTGGATGTTGATAGCAAAGCGCAGGAGTACTACCAGCGGTTTTATCGCGTGAAGTGGACGCCGGATGCTCAGTAATCGTCACCCGGCGCTGTTGCAAGGCGGGCTGGCGCTGGCAACCTTGCTGATTGCTGTCGCCTCGCTGTGCGCCGGCCAGTATCACCTGAGCCTCAGCGACGTATTCAGCCAGCTGGGACATCTGTCGCCCGCAGACGGCGTGGCCGGGCAAATTGTCTGGTCGGTGCGCCTGCCGCGCGTCATCATGGCGCTGCTGGCCGGCGGCGCGCTCGGACTGTGCGGCGCCACGCTGCAGGGCGTGTTCCAGAACCCGCTGGTGGACCCCCATATCATTGGCGTCACCTCCGGTTCCGCGTTTGGCGGCACGCTGGCCATCCTGCTGGGGCTGGACACCGTACTGATGATGACCTCCACCTTCGGTTTCGGCCTGCTGGCCTTAATGCTGGTGTACCTGATTGCCGCGCTGCAAGGGCGGGAAAACACGCTGGTGCTGATTCTTTCCGGGATTATTCTCAGCGGCTTTTTCGCCGCTCTCGTCAGCCTGATGCAATATCTGGCCGATACCGAAGAGACGCTGCCGAATATCGTCTTCTGGCTGCTGGGCAGCTTCGCCACCGCCAGCTGGCACAAAGTGGCGATCATGGCGCTGCCGATTCTCGTCAGCACCACGCTCCTGATCGCGCTGCGCTGGCGAATCAACCTGCTGGCGCTGGAGGAGAGAGACGCGCGCGGTCTCGGCGTCTCGGTCACCGCGCTGCGCCGCGGCGTGCTGCTATGCTGCGCGGTGCTGGTGGCCGCACAGGTGGCGGTCAGCGGCAGCATCGCCTGGGTGGGACTGGTGATCCCGCATCTGGCACGGCTGCTGGTCGGCGCCGACCACCGCCGTCTGCTGCCCACCGCCTTCTGGCTCGGCGGCGGATTAATGATCGTGGTCGACGATCTGGCCCGCTCGCTGACCCAGGCAGAGATACCCGTCGGGATCATTACCGCGTTGCTCGGCGCCCCGCTGTTTACCTGGCTACTGATCCACTCACGTCGTCGGGGGATGGTCTGATGAACATGTCGCTTCGGCTGGCGGAACTGCGCTACGGCCACCGTCAGCCGCTCTTCCGGCCGCTCAGCCTGCAGTGCCTGCCCGGTGAAATCTGGGCGGTACTCGGTGCCAACGGGCGCGGGAAAAGCACCCTGCTCGACACCCTCACCGGCGTGCTGCCGCCGCTTGGCGGGAGTTTCCACAGTGAAGGCGGGATAGCGATTGTGCCGCAATCGTTCCGCCCGGCGTTCAACTGGCAAGTGCGGGAGGTGGTGTTGATGGGCCGCGCCCGGCAAGTCAGTCTGTTTGCCCAACCGGCCGTTGACGATGAACGCCGGGTTGAGGAGGCGTTACGCCAGCTGAGCATCGCCGACCTCGCGGGCCGCGCGTTTCGTTCGCTCTCCGGCGGCCAGCAGCAGCTGGTGCTGATTGCCCGCGCGCTGGTGGGTGCCAGCCAGAATATCCTTCTGGATGAGCCCTGCTCGGCGCTGGACCTGTCCAACCAGCAGGTGGTGCTGCAGCTCATCAGCGACCTGGCCCATCGCCAGTCGCGCACCGTGATCTTCACCACCCACGACCCCACCCATGCCCTGCAGGTCGCCAGCCATACGCTGCTGCTACTGCCGGACGGCGAGTGGCTGGCGGGACGCTCCGGGGAAGTGCTTAGCGAGCCGCATCTGCAGCGCGCCTACGGCCTGGCGGTGCGTAAAATTGATTACCCCGGCTCAGACTCACCGCTGCTGGCGCCGCAGTTTACGATTCGGCGTTAGCCGGTAAAAAACCCGCGGCCTGCAGATACTGCTGCCCTTCTGCGCCGAGGATAAAGCGGCACAGACGCTGCGCCCCGGCGCTCTCGTCGAGCGTCGTCAGCTGATAATCAGCCTGGATATTCCACGCCGCCGGAATCGTTACCGTCCGCAGATCGTCGGCCATCGTCATCTGGCTGGCGTAATGGGCATAGCCAATAAACAGGTCGGTTAACCCTTCGCGGATAAGCCAGGCTCCCGCCGTCTCGCCCGGCGGGACGCTGAGCGACTGCCGTCCCCCGACCAGCTGCTGCGCGCGGGCCATCATGGCGCTGCCGCAGCCAGGGAAGCGGGCTTCAATGCGCTCAAACAGCTGCCAGGTATAGTCGCCGGACGGGTCGCAGCCCGGCGTCGATGTCGCCAGACGCAGCTGCGGGTTAGTGAGGAGCGCCAGCCAGTCGGCGCGGTCATCGCAGGCGGCGCGACGGGCGGTCAGCATCAGCTGGTTGCGGGCGAACGAATAACATTCTCCCGCCCGCCCGGCCTGGCGCAGCGCCTGGGGATGCTGACGGTTGGCAGAGGCGAATACCGAACACGCCGCCCCGCCTTCAATACGCTCGCGCAGTAAACCTGCAGGACCAAAATGGGCCTCGACCCGAATACCGCTTTGCTGATGGAAACCTGCCAGCAGCGGGATAAAAGCCCCTTTCAGGCTCCCCGCCGCCAGCAGAACGACTGCGTTGGTCATCATGATGGCTCGCTAAATGCCCGGAAACAGAACGATATATTAACCGGGCCGCCAGCGATTCAGTAGCGAATTTCCGCCAGTTCGCGCAGCTGTTCCGGGGTCGCTACCGGCAGGTTGAAGAAACGCAGATAGGCCGGGATCATTTCAAACAACATGTCGGTACCGCGCTGAACCGGACAGTCGCGCGCCTGGGCGGCCTGCAGCAGCGGCGTAAAGGCCTGGGTCATCACCACTTCCCCTACCCAGGTACCGGGCGTCAACCGCTGAGGATCGAGCGGCAGCGGGTCCCCCGCCTTCATCCCCAGCGGCGTGGCGTTCACCACCAGATCGTGCCCCTGCGGGTCACGCTGCATCAGGCTGATATCCAGCAGCGGATAGTGTTGCAGCAGACGAAGCGCCAGCGCATGCGCAGCATCGGCGTGGCTATCGTAGAGCGTCAGGGCGCGTACCCCCGCCGCTGCCAGCGAAGCCGCGATCGCCGACCCCACGCCGCCGCAGCCGACCACCAGCGCCCGTGCCCCCTCTGGCTGAAAGCCTTTACGCCGGATACCGAGCACGAAACCATCGCCATCGAACATATCGCCGCTCAGAGTGCCGTCGGCCTCGCGGCGAATGGCGTTGCAGGCGCCGGCAATGGTCGCCGTGGGGCTGAGGCGATGCACCAGCCCGCAGGTGGCAATCTTGTGCGGCATCGTGACCAGCGCACCGATAATATTGGTCAGCGTAAACAGCGCCGGAACCACCGTCGCCAGCGCCTCCGGCTTCACGCCCGTGGGCACCACTTTGACATCCACCTGCTGTCGGTCGAACCACGGGTTGTAGATCATCGGCGCCTTAAAACCACCGGTCGGATAACCCAGATGCGCGATCAGCTGCGTATTACCACTAATTATCATCCCCTGCTCCTTTACTGCGATAGCTCGATGCGTTTGACATCGCCCAGAATAAACAGATACGCCACGACGCCGAGCAGCGCCGCGCCGCCGATATAGATCAGCGCATAGAAGAAGTCGCCGAAGGCCGCGACGATAAAGCCAATCACCAGCGGCGTGAGGATCCCCGCGAAATTAGCGCAGAAGTTAAACAGGCCGCCGGTCAGGCCACCCAGCCCTTTCGGCGCGATATCGGAGATCAACGTCCAGCCCAGACCGACCATTCCCTGACCAAAGAAGGCGAATGACATCACCAGAATCACCGCCAGATCGCTGCTCAGCCAGTTGGCGGAAATAATGCTGCTGGCCATCAGCAGACCGGCAACGATCGGCAGCTTACGCGCGAGGTTGGCCGAGCCGGTGGCCTTCAGCAGTTTGTCGGAGATCCAGCCGCCGAACATCACGCCGCCGGCGGCGGCAAGGAACGGCAGAATGGCAAAGATCCCCACCTTCAACCACGGCATATGGCGCGCGGTGGCCAGATAGGTTGGGAACCAGGTGAGGAAAAACACCAGTACCGTATTCCCGGCAAACTGACCGATGCTGGCGCCGAGAATCTGCCGTTTCCCCAGCAGTTGACGCACCAGCGGCCAGCTGAAAGCCGTCTGCTGGTCGCTCGCCGTCACCAGACCGCCGCCGTTGACAATATGATCTCGCTCCTGCTGGCTGAGGCGTTTGTCTTCATGCGGTTCGCGGTAGCAGCGCCACCACACCAGCGCAAACAGCACCCCGACCGCGCCGACGCTGATAAACAGCGCTCGCCAGCCGAAACTGCCCATGATCCAGAACAGCAGCGGTGAGAAGCAGGCCAGCCCGAGGTACTCCCCGACGGTATAGACCGCCGTTGCCTTGGCCCTCTCCTGCTGCGGGAACCAGGCGCTGACCACCCGACTGTTCACCGGGAAACAGGGCGCCTCGCTGACCCCCAGCCCAAAGCGGCACAGCAACAGGGTTTTCAGCCCTATCGCCATGCCGTGAAACAACGTAAACAGCGACCACAGCGTCAGCGACAGGAAGTAAGTCACTTTATTGCCGAAACGGTCGAGGAACAGGCCGCCGGGAATTTGCGCCAGCGCGTAGGTCCAGGCGAAGGCGGAAAACACGATCCCCATGACCGCCGCATCAATCCCCAGTTCGGAAGTTAAACTGGGGGCCGCGATGCCCAACACCGTCCGATCGAGGTAGTTAATCATCGTGCCGATAGCCAGCAGCGTGAGGATCCCCATTCGCCGCCGGGAGCGCGGCACGGCGGTCGCGGCTTGCGCCGCTGCCGAGTGATTCTGGCTGTACGCGTTCATAGTCGTTTTCCTGTCATAGGGTGCAGATGAATGTTGTTATTGTATTGACGATGCTGTGCTCAATGAACCATTTGATACATCACTAGCTGTATTGCATTGCCGACAGGCGAACGGCGGCATTTGCCGCACCGTACAGGGCATAGCCATCGCGTCTTTCGGTCAATTCGAAGAAAAAGCGCCCTGCCGAGAACGGGCGGGTATAAAGGTGGAGGAACTCCCCGCCGCGCGGATCGCCGTCATAGAGAATGTGCAGACGTTGCAGCGTCGCGACATCCACCGCCTCGCCATAGCGCGCCAGCAGGTCATCATAGTAATTAGCCGGAATCGGCAGCGCCTGACGGGAGACCTGCGGCAGGGCGTCGAGGGTCTCCGGCAGGTGACGGCAGGCAAACGCCGCGTGCTGCAAGCCCGCCCCCTGATAGCAGGCCACCGACCGGGCAATCTGGGTGGCGCGGCTCTGGGAGATATTCAAGGCCAGGCGAATATTGCCCTGCGGGCTGTGAACCGCCAGGCTGCGCACCAGACCATACGGATCCGGCAGCGTCTGTTCATGTTCGAGGGTGAAACCAAAGACGGTGCGGAAAAAGATAATCCAGTTATCGCGACTTTCCGCCTCCATTCCCAGCGCCAGATGATCGATGCCGCGGTAGTCATCGCGCAGCGCCGGCGCGTCATGCAGATGAAAATCGCGGGCGTAGATATCGTCACCGGCTTCGATTAAATAGATCAGGCTGCCGTCGGGGGCGCAAATCGCCGGAATCGGGCTTTCATTTGGCCCGGCATCCCCTTGCCAGGTGGCGTAACCATAGGCGCGGGCGCGCTCAACAATCGCCGCGCTGCGGCTGACGCGCAGCGCCATTGCACACAGCGAGACCCCGTGGCGCTGGTGAAAATGGTCGGCCCAGCTGTGCGGCTGGGAGTTGACAATCGCTCTTGCCCCGCCGTTACGCCACAGCGCCACCTGTTTCGAACGGTGGCTGCCTTCCTGACAGAACCCCAGCTGCGACAGGCGCTGGCCGAGAGCCTGCGCTTCCGCTGGGCTGGCGGCAAATTCGATAAATTCCAGGCCGAGATAGTCCGGCACTGTCGCAGCGTGAAACAGCGACGCATCGCTGTCCTCCAGCCGCCGGCGGGTCTGCTCTTCCAGCCATTGCAGCGAGCGGTAGCCATCTTTCGCCGTTGCGCCGTTCGGCGACGCGCGGAAGCCATCATTGAAAATTTCCAGCGACCACGGGCCGCGGTAGCCGCAACGGGTCAGATCACAGGCAAAGTCCACCAGCGGCAGCTCACCCTGCCCCGGGAAACAGCGGAAATGGCGACTCCATTCGAGGACATCCATCTTCATCAGCGGCGCATCCGCCAACTGCAGGAAGGTGATTTTGTCCACCGGGACTTCAGGCAACCGCTGCAGATTGTCGCCGCGGGCCAGAATATGAAAGCTGTCCAGAACGATCCCCAATGCCGGGCTGTTCACGCTTTTCACCCGTTCCCAGGCCTGATACCAGCGGTTGACGTGCGTTCCCCAGGCCAGTGCTTCGTAGCCGATGACGATCTTTTCCTGCTCCGCCAGCGCCGCCAGCGCGGCGAGATCCGCCACCTGCAGCGCAACATCTGCGGAACAGTCCGGCTGCACATTGCTGCACAGGAGCAGTGTGTCGCAGCCCAGCTCATGCATCAGGGCGAATTTGCGCTTCGCCCGCGCCATATTCGCCGCAAACTGGCTGCGGCTGGCACCTTCAAAATCGCGAAAGGGTTGAAAAAGCGTGATTTTTAGCCCTAAATCAGCCGCCAGATTGCGAATATCCGCCGGCGTGCCGGTATAATAAAGCAGATCGTTTTCAAAGATTTCGACGCCTTGATAACCCGCAGCCGCAATAGCATGGAGCTTTTCGGGCAAGGTGCCGGAAATCGAAACGGTAGCAATAGAGCGCAGCATAGGTCCTCGTGTCATCAACAGACGTGAGTCCTGAATATGTATCATTTGGTTCATTTGCGCCATGCAAGGTTGCTAATTTGTGATCATTATGTGTATTTTTTGTCTCTCAGAAAAAAGGAGTGGTTATGTCTGTCGTGGCTCATGATGAAGCACAGTCCCTGAAGGAGCGGATTTTCACCGCCGCGATCGTCGTCTTTGCCGAACACGGGCTGTTCGGGGCGCGCATGGAACAAATTGCCACCGAGGCGCAGACAACTAAACGCATGGTGGTTTACTACTTTAAGACGAAGGAGCAGCTGTACCAGGAGGTACTGCAGCATGTCTACGCGCGCATTCGCGAGACTGAACAGCAGCTCGGACTGGAACAGCTTCCGCCGGTCGAAGCGCTGGTTCAGCTGGTGCGCTGGAGCGTGCGTTATCACGCCACCCATGCGAACTTTATGCGGGTGATTTGTATGGAGAATATGCAGCGCGGGAAGTGGTTACAGTCGTCAGGGCAGCTTAAGCCGCTGAATCGAACCGCCCTGTCGATTCTGGAGGATATTCTGCAGCGCGGGCAGCAGCAGGGAATTTTTCAGGAGGGTCTGCAGGCGCGGGATGTCCATCGCCTGATCAGCAGCTTTAGCTTTTATCAGGTGTCGAACTTTTACACCTTCAACAGTCTCTTCCTCGACGACCCTTTGCCGGCTATCGACGATGAAGAGATGGTCGCCCACCACTGCGATATCGCGGTGAAAGCGGTCGTGCGTTTCGTGATTTCCTGAGCCTGCGCGATCCGCGCGCCGGGAAGGTTAATCGTGTCCGGATAAGGCGTGGATCACCTTCGCCATCGCTTCTTTGGTCAGTTCAGAACGGGCGATTTTCGGGTTAGCCAGCGAGGTCCGTACCACCCCGGCGATCACGATATGTTTTGGCTCCTGGCCGAGATCGCGCATTTCAAGCACCACTTTCCCTACCACCCGGCACATTTCCTGGTACAACTCGTCGTCTTTGGCTTTATTTCCCATTCTTGTCGACTCACAAATTATCATTATCAATCAAATTATTATTGATATGTTTTCGTGATAAATCAAACCAGCGCACTTTTTTTGCGCCAGTGCGCTGTTTCCAGCGGCTAACCGCGAGAAAATCCGCGAAATAACGGCGTTGATTTTTGTCGGCTGGTGAAAAAATGTGTTGCGGAGAAGATTTAGATTAGTTTGAGTTTTGTTACATTTTTATGGGAAAGAATGAAACGTCGTTTTCATTTTCTTTTTTTGTTCCAGCGTCGTATAATGCCCACCGATTCTTTCTTGAATGGTTTCAGCACATTGGACTGCACAACTAAACGCATAAAATACTGCCTCTTTTCATGGGCTGAACCGCCAGCACACTTTCTTCTGCACGCTCTTTTGTTGTCACCTATTCTTAGAGCGTGGCATAGCAACTTTCGCAATACAGGTTTGACTCCACGGCCGTGCGCCCACGGAGCGAGATTTCCATATCCTTCACAACTTAAAGACTAAAACTTTCATGAAAAAGACCAAAATTGTTTGCACCATCGGTCCGAAAACCGAATCCGAAGAGATGCTGTCCAAAATGCTGGACGCGGGCATGAACGTCATGCGTCTGAACTTCTCTCACGGTGACTATGCTGAACACGGTCAACGCATCAAGAACCTGCGTAACGTGCTGAGCAAAACCGGTAAGACCGCGGCTATCCTGCTGGACACCAAAGGCCCGGAAATTCGCACCATCAAGCTGGAAGGCGGCAATGACGTCTCCCTGAAAGCCGGTCAGACTTTCACCTTCACTACCGATAAATCCGTCGTCGGCAACAACGAAATCGTCGCCGTGACCTATGAAGGTTTCACTACCGACCTGTCCGTCGGCAACACCGTTCTGGTCGACGATGGTCTGATCGGCATGGAAGTGACTGCCATTGAAGGTAAGAACGTCATCTGTAAAGTGCTGAACAACGGCGACCTGGGCGAAAACAAAGGCGTTAACCTGCCGGGTGTTTCTATTGCCCTGCCGGCGCTGGCGGAGAAAGATAAGCAGGACCTGATCTTCGGTTGCGAGCAAGGCGTTGATTTTGTTGCTGCTTCCTTTATCCGTAAGCGTTCTGACGTCGTCGAAATCCGCGAGCATCTGAAAGCGCACGGCGGCGAAAACATCCAGATCATCTCCAAAATTGAAAACCAGGAAGGCCTGAACAACTTCGACGAGATCCTCGAAGCGTCTGACGGCATCATGGTTGCTCGTGGCGACATGGGCGTTGAAATCCCGGTTGAAGAAGTTATCTTCGCCCAGAAAATGATCATCGAAAAATGTATCCGCGCGCGTAAAGTGGTTATCACCGCCACCCAGATGCTGGATTCCATGATCAAAAACCCGCGTCCGACCCGCGCAGAAGCCGGTGACGTTGCGAACGCCATCCTCGACGGTACCGATGCGGTTATGCTGTCTGGCGAATCCGCCAAAGGGAAATACCCGCTGGAAGCGGTCACCATCATGGCTACCATCTGCGAACGTACCGACCGCGTGATGACCAGCCGTCTGGAATTCAACAACGACAACCGTAAACTGCGCATCACCGAAGCCGTGTGCCGTGGTGCGGTAGAAACGGCAGAAAAACTGGAAGCTCCGCTGATTGTTGTCGCGACCCAGGGCGGTAAATCTGCGCGCGCCGTGCGTAAATACTTCCCGGACGCCACCATTCTGGCGCTGACCACCAACGAAACCACTGCTCGTCAGCTGGTGCTGACCAAAGGCGTGGTGCCGCAGCTGGTTGACCAGCTCTCCTCTACCGATGATTTCTACATCCTGGGTAAAGAACTGGCGCTGCAGAGCGGCCTGGCGCGTAAAGGCGACGTGGTTGTTATGGTCTCTGGTGCGCTGGTCCCGAGCGGAACCACCAATACAGCCTCCGTACACGTGCTGTAATAATTTACAGGTTAATTCGTTTTTTAAAGGCGCCTCTTCGAGGCGCTTTTTTTTATTCAATCACTAGCTACTCTTAATAAAAATGCAAATCGGAATTTACTATTTAATAAGAGATTATCTAAGATGAATCCGATGGAAGCGTGCTGTTTTCACAAAGATTTTTAAACTAATCTGCCAAATTCGATGTTTCTTTGAGCGAACGATCAAAAATAAGCGTATTACCGTAAAAAAATATTCTCATCCCAAAAAAGTTTGTGTAATACTTGTAACGCTACATGGAGATTAACTCAATCTAGAGGGTATTAATAATGAATCGTACTAAACTGGTACTGGGCGCGGTAATCCTGGGTTCTACTCTGCTGGCTGGTTGCTCCAGCAATGCTAAAATCGATCAGCTGTCTTCTGACGTTCAGACTCTGAACGCTAAAGTTGACCAGCTGAGCAACGACGTGAACGCAATGCGTTCTGACGTCCAGGCTGCTAAAGACGACGCAGCACGCGCTAACCAGCGTCTGGACAACCAGGCTACTAAATACCGTAAGTAATAGTACCTGTGTAATAAAAATGGCGCACATTGTGCGCCATTTTTTTGTCCTCTCTCCCCTTCCGCCTCGCGCTACTGCACTCTTTTCGCTTCGTCCATCGCGCCATTCTGCACAGACATCGTCGATAGCGCTGCGCCGCTCGCCGCCTCATTGCCCGTGGAGACGACCACCGGATAGCCCGCACGTCGGGACAGCGCTTTCTTAAGCTGCGCATCGTCTACGGTCTTATCTCCGGCAAACTGATGGAAGGCCGCTGGCAGCGTGTGCGGGATCGTACGGGTGTCGCCCGCTTCATCCTGCGTCAGAGGCCGATGCACTTCGACATAGCGTTTACCGTCCGGCTCAATCGCAAATTTCACCGGCTGGTTGATAACGCGAACCGGCGTCCCCGTTTTTACCTGACTAAACAGCGCCTGGATGTCCGCGGCGTTCATGCGCATACAGCCCGAGCTGACCCGCAGGCCAACGCTATCCGGCGCGCTGGTACCGTGGATAAGGTACTCGCCGTTGCCGTACGCCAGACGCAGCGCATAGCGCCCTAACGGGTTGTTCGGCCCGGCCGGCACCACGGGCGGCAGCTTGATGCCCTTCTCCAGCGAACGCGCGCGGATGCCCGCTGTCGGCGTCCAGGTCGGATTGGGGATCTTCTGCCCGACGCGCGTGGTCATCTCCGGCGTCTCCAGCCCTTGCTGACCAATACCCAGCGGATAAACCTGAACCTGGTTCTCTCCCGGCGGGAAGTAGTACAGCCGCAGTTCCGCCAGGTTCACAACGATACCTTCCCGGGGCACATCCGGCAGCAGCATCTGTGAAGGAATTAATACCTGAGTCCCGGGTTTCGGCTCCACCGGTGCGAGGGTGTCGTTAGCTTCGAGAATCAGCATCGCCGCCGTGTCGAAATGGCGGGCAATCGCCTGCAGATTGCGATCCCCTTCCTGTACCGTCCACCATTGATTCTGGCCAATGAGCCGACTGTTCGCCGGGGGAAGTGGGTAATCTACCGCCCAGGCGCCGTGTGAGACGCTAAGGGCTGTCAGAAGCGCTACGGTGATAAGAGATGCGCGTTTCATACTGAGATTCCTTCTTTCGCTGATAAAACGCCAGGATCTGCCGTCGGGCCGGCATCATCTCCGGCCTGACGTAACAGAATGAAATCTACCTGTTTATTCTAGCTAAGATTTGCGGCTTTCGCGCGAATTGCGCGAATCATGGCTTCCAGGCCCTGAGATCGCGAAGGGGTAAGATGCTGGGTCAGCGCCATTTTTTCAAACCACGGCCGTACGTCAAAGTCGGTGATATCCTTGGCCGTCATCTGGTCGTAGAGGATAAAGACCACGGCAATCAGCCCTTTGACAATCGCCGCATCGCTATCGCCGCGCAGCGACAGCCCTCCGTTTTCGCCTTGTTCTACCACGATCCACACCTGGCTCTGGCAGCCCTGAATGATGTTTTGCGCGGTATGCTCTTCGGCGCTCAGCGGCGCCAGCCGCTGGCCGAGTTCGATAATATAGAGGTACTTCTCTTCCCAGTTCGCGCAACGACTAAAGTTGCGCAGCAGTTTGTCTTTATCCGGTAATGCCGCCATGATTGCTTCCTTTAGCCCAATAGCGTGTGGATGCGCTGTAGTCCTGCGACCAGGCGATCCACCTCTTCCGTGGTATTGTACATCGCCAACGAAGCCCGACACATGGCCGGTACGTTGTAAAACGCCATTAGCGGCATCGCGCAATGGTGGCCGGTGCGGATGGCAATACCGTAATTATCCAGGAAGCTGCCCACGTCGTAGGCATGATGTGCGCCAAGGTTAAAGGCAATCACCCCCAGGCGCTCGTCAGGGCCATAGAGGGTCAAATCCGGCACCGCCTTCAGCGCCTGCAAAGCGTAGCGCATGAGCGTCTGTTCATATTCGCCAATGTGCGCCAGCCCCAGCGCGCTGACATACTCCAGCGCGGCGCCGAAGCCGATAATCCCGCCGGTATTGGGCGTGCCCGCCTCGAAGCGCCACGGCGCTTTCGCCCAGGTCGTCCCTTCGGTCAGACTGACGGTGGCAATCATCGACCCGCCCCCTTCCCACGGCGGCATCTCCTGCAGCAGCGCCTCTTTGACATACAGAATGCCAATCCCGGTCGGGCCGTACAGCTTGTGGCCGGAGAAAACATAAAAATCGCAGTCCAGCGCCTGCACATCCACCGCGTGGTGCATCACCGCCTGCGCCCCGTCCACCAGCACTTTCGCTCCATGCTGGCGGGCGAGCGGAATCAAGGCCGCCAGCGGGTTCTCCGTCCCCAGCACGTTGGAGACCTGGGTAATGGCCAGCAGGCGGGTCCGCTCATCAAACAGCGCCGGAATGGCATCCAGCTGCAGGGTGCCGTCCGGAGTGAGCGGGATAACCCGCAGCTCGGCGCCCACCCGGGCACAGAGCATCTGCCAGGGGACGATGTTCGCGTGGTGCTCCATGGCGCTGATGATGATGTTATCGCCGGCGCCGACGTTGGCATTCCCCCAGCTATTGGCCACCAGATTGATCCCTTCGGTGGTCCCCCGGACGAAGACCAGCTCTTCCGCTGAGCGGGCATTCAGGAACCTCGCCGCCTGCTGACGTACCTGTTCCATCCGCGCCGTCGCCTCTGCGCTCAGCGTATGGATACCGCGATGGACGGCGGCATAGCCGTGGCGATAAAACTCCGCCTCGGCGCGAATCACCGCCTCTGGTTTTTGCGCGCTGGCGGCGCTGTCGAGATAGACCAGCGGCTGACCGTTGACCTCCCGGCTAAGCAACGGAAAATCCGCGCGTATCCGTTCAACAGAAAATGTCATGCTTTTTCTCCCGGTAGACGTTGGCCAATACGCGCCAGAATCTGCGCCCTGAGCGTCTCATCGCCAATCGCCTCCGTCAGCTCGGCGGCGAAAGCGTACAGGATCATATGCTGCGCCGCCCGGTAGGGAATGCCGCGAGAACGAAGATAGAACAGCTGTTCGTTGTCGATGCGCCCGATGGTGGCGCCGTGGCTACACTTGACGTCGTCGGCATAAATTTCCAGCTGCGGTCTGGTGTCCACTTCAGCCAGGCGCCCCAGCAGCAAATTATTGTTGGTCATCTGACCGTCGGTTTTAATCGCGTGCTTCGCGACATTAATCAGACCGTTAAACACCGCCCGCCCTTTATCGCTGACGATGGTCTTATGCAGCTGGCGGCTATTACAGTAGCCAACGCGATGATCGAGCCAGGTTCGGCTGTCGCAGACCTCATTGTTGACTGGCATCGCCAGGGAGTTGATCCGTAGGGTGCTGTTCTCCCCCAGCAGCTGGGTACTGGTGCGGTGATGCAATACCGCGCCGCCAAGCAGGAAGCTACTGCTGAAGGCCGAAGCGTCGCGGCCCAGCGCGAGATCGTTGTGGGCAAAATGGTTGCTCTGCGCATTTTCGAACGCCAGTTTGATATGCTGCAGATGGGCATTATCCGCCACCGACATCGTCAGACGCGCGCCGGTAAAGTGGCGCTGTTCATCCAGGCTCAGATAGTGCTCGATAATCGTCGCCTCGGCGCCGCTCTCCAGCTCAAGATGATGGCGATAGTGCGCGGTGTTCAGGTCGTCGCCCGTTCCTCCACGCGTCACATGCATCAGCAGCAGCGGCTTAGCGGGCCGCTGATGGCGTTTTACGCGGATTCGCGTCACCGTCTGAGCAAGGCTCTCCGTGAGATGCAGGAACACTTCCGGCTGCACCGCGTCAGGCAATCCCTGACGATCGTCCGCCACGCTGACGTCGTAGCCGCTGCCGGCCAGGTTGTCGCTTAACGTCTCGCTGAACTGCCCGTCGATGAACACCAGCCGCCAGGCATCCACCGACAGCGCCCGTTGATCGCGCTCTGTTGCCGTTAAGGCACCCGGTGGAAGCGCGACAAAAGTGCCTTTGTTCAGTGTATCCAGCGGCGTATATTTCCAGTCTTCATGTTTGCGCGTCGGCAGACCGAGGCGCAGGACCTGCTGGAGATGCCGGCGGGCTTCAGGCGTTCGCCTTTCACCCAGCGCCTCAAACAGATGATGCCACTGCTGCAGCGCGTTACTGCTGTTCGGTAAGCCAGCCATAGCCCTGCTCCTCCAGTTGTTTGACCAGGGTAAAATCGCCGGATTTGACGATTCTCCCCTGATAGAGCACATGGACGTAATCAGGCTTGATATAGTCGAGAATACGCTGATAGTGGGTGACGATAATAAATGCGCGCTTGCCGTCGCGCAGCGCGTTGACGCCGTCAGAGACGATCTTCAGGGCGTCAATATCCAGCCCGGAATCCGATTCATCAAGAATGCACAGGTCCGGCTCCAGCACGGCCATTTGCAGGATATCGTTGCGCTTCTTTTCACCGCCGGAGAAGCCCACGTTCACCGAACGGGTCAGCAAATCCTCCGGCATCTTCAGCAGCTTAATTTTCTCTTCCATCAGATCCTGGAAATCGAAACGGTCTAACTCTTCCTGGCCGCGATAGTCGCGCACCGAATTCAGCGCGGTCTGCAGGAAGAACTGGTTGCTGACGCCGGGAATCTCTACCGGGTACTGGAAGGCCATAAAAATGCCTTCACCGGCGCGGTCTTCCGGCGCCAGGCTGAGCAAATCTTTGCCTTTGAACTCCACGCTACCGCCGACGACCTCATAGTCCTCGCGCCCGGCAAGCGTTGCAGAAAGCGTGCTTTTGCCGGAGCCGTTCGGCCCCATAATGGCGTGCACTTCGCCAGGGCGGATTTCCAGATTCAATCCGCGCAGGATCTCTTTGTCTTCAACGGCGACCTGCAAGTTTTTGATACTTAACATCTCATTTCCCTTAATTCGTAAAGCCTGGCGCTTAGCCGACGCTGTGTTCCAGACTGATAGCCAGCAGTTTTTGCGCTTCGACGGCAAACTCCAGCGGCAGCTCCGAGAAGACATCTTTACAGAAGCCGTTGACGATCATCGAGATGGCATTGTCTTCGCTGATGCCGCGCTGCAGGCAGTAGAACAACTGGTCTTCGCCGATCCGCGAAGTGGTGGCTTCGTGCTCCAGCTGCGCGCTGTCGTTGCGACACTCCACGTACGGGAAAGTGTGCGCCCCGCAGTCCGGCCCAATCAGCATCGAGTCACATTGGGTGAAGTTACGCGCGTTAGTAGCCGTCGGCATAATTTTGACCAGCCCACGGTAGCTGTTCTGGCTTTTCCCGGCGGAGATCCCTTTCGAGATAATCGTCGAGCGGGTGTTTTTGCCGATGTGGATCATCTTGGTGCCGGTGTCTGCCTGCTGGTGCCCGCTGGTCAGCGCCACGGAGAAAAATTCGCCGATGGAGTTATCGCCGCGCAGAATGCAGCTCGGATACTTCCAGGTGATGGCGGACCCCGTTTCTGACTGCGTCCATGACATCTTGCTGTTTTCACCTTCGCACAGCGCGCGTTTGGTGACGAAATTCAAAATCCCGCCGGTGTTGTTATCTCCGGGGAACCAGTTCTGCACCGTGGAATATTTAACCTCGGCATCTTTGTGAATAATCACCTCGACCACCGCCGCATGCAGCTGATAGCTGTCGCGCACCGGGGCAGAACACCCTTCGATATAGCTGACATAGCTGCCTTCATCGGCCACCAGAATGGTACGTTCGAACTGGCCGGTTTTTTCCGCATTAATGCGGAAATAGGTCGACAGCTCCATCGGGCAGCGCACTCCTTTTGGCACGTAGATAAAGGTGCCGTCAGAAGCTACCGCCGCGTTGAGGGCGGCAAAAAAGTTGTCATTCCCCGGCACCACGGTGCCAAGATATTGCTTCACCAGCTCCGGGTGGTCGTGGATCGCTTCACCAAACGAACAGAAAATAATCCCCTGCTCCGCCAGTTTTTCCCGGTAGGTTGTCGCTACCGAGACGGAGTCGAAAATCGCATCAACCGCGACTTCACGCCCTTCGCGTACCGGCACGCCCAGCAGGTTAAAGGCCTCTTCGACTTCCTGAGTCAGATAGGCGCCGGGGCCGGTTTGCTGCACCGCACCAGGCTCAGAAGCGCAGGTGTCGTCGCAGTTACCGCAGGACGGCGCCGAGTAATAGCTGTAATCCTGGTAGTTGAGCTTTTCATAATGCGCTTTCAACCAGTGCGGCTCCTCCATCTCCAGCCAGGCGTGAAATGCCTTTAGCCGGAATTCGAGCATCCACTCGGGCTCGTTGCGGCGGGCGGAAATGGCGCGCACCACCTCTTCGTTGATGCCTTTCGCCAGCTCATCGGTCTTTAAGCGGGTAAAAAAGCCTTCTTTATAATTGAGCGGCCCGTCGGACCAGGTTTTGACATCGTCAGTTGCTTCAGTATTACGAGACATAGTTACTCCGCCTGAACCCCAAAGCTTTCGCCGCAGCCACATTCGTGCTGTGCTTTCGGGTTATGAAACTTAAAGATTTCATTTAATCCTTCCCGAACATAATCCAGCTCCGTCCCATCGATAAACGGCATAGCCTGCAGCGGTGCCCAGAGTTTCGCCCCGTCGCGCTCAAACAGCAGGTCGTCTTCTGCCGGCTCGGCAATCAGCTCGAGTACGTAACCAAACCCGGCGCAGCCGCTGGTTTTG
The DNA here is from genome assembly GCF_003323835.1 of Klebsiella sp. X13. Lineage (NCBI taxonomy): Bacteria > Pseudomonadati > Pseudomonadota > Gammaproteobacteria > Enterobacterales > Enterobacteriaceae > Klebsiella > Klebsiella sp. X13. The sequence goes on along the minus strand of NZ_CP030874.1, from coordinate 2,227,889 downwards.
ATCCCCAGACGCAACCCCTGCTTATCGGGCTGTTGACTCACCAGATCGCGAATATGGGCGGCTGCCGCCGGGGTCATCATCAGACCCCGCCAGCTAAATTCATCGGGATTGAAGGTTCCTGTATCTAATTCCATCGCTCTACCTCATTGGTTAGCGCCATAAGGGCATACGACCATGTTAATGATAACGATTATCACTTCAACCCAGCCGGAGAAGGGATATTCCCCTTGCGAACCCTTTTATCTCGCTTTTTATAAGCATAGACCCTCCCCCGCAGGTTATCAGGTGACTATTTTGTAATTTAATATATTGATAAATAATAAGTTATTTAGTGTTTTGCGGAGGTATGGCGGGCAATGGGAAAGGTGCATCGGAAATACCTATTTTTGAAATCGAAAAGAGTCCATTCAGCATCCGTAGCACTTACTGTCAAATCAATAGCTTGTTATTTGTACCGGACGATGACAAGGCACTATCGGATCTACCCCTTTAGCATTATCTATAACCATCCTTCTGGATGGCTATTTGTTATCCGGTAAAGCGAAGCGGTTATCATGTTAAATTCGGACAAAAACCAGGAATAAAGGTTTTTTCTCTACTGGTAAATTGATGTACAATTCCCGCCTAAATTTCCTACAGTTTTCGGCCCTGTGTCGGAGGCACTGCTTACCTGGAGTTTGTCCGTACAGGATGATAGATATCAGTATTATGTCGATGTGCATGGTGGTACTGCTGGTGATGAGCGTACTGCTGAACTAAGCCAGCCACAAACCCTGCCTGCCACGCCGGAGCTTCACATTCGTTATGAAATGAGGAGTTTTGGAGGATTCGCCCGCCGTGGGATTGTTCGTCAATGACCTTGCCTCTAAGATTCCAGCCACATTCCAACGAGGTAACGAAGATGAAAGGAACAATCATTGCTCTGTTAGCCACCGCGTCAATTGTCGCGGCCAGTGCATTTGCGGCAGATAAAAATGACGGCCCTGCTCCCGCCGGTAATAATGCCGGACAGCCGGTGATGGACATGCCGCAAGGGCGTGGTCCAATGCCTATGCCTCTGCCGCCATTCCCGCCGAGAAAACCGGTATTATTCTCTGCAACGGTTGCCACCGATAACCCGGTTGAGACCATTAATAAACTGACCGCGCTGATCCCGACAGGTAGCGCGAAACATTATGAAGTGCGCGTGGAAGTCGTTCCCGCTCCCGATATGCCCTGAGTTATCCTGGGGTCATATACCGGTAGCCTTGAGCGGCTGATGTCAGCCTCATAAAAAAAGCTGCCAGTGAACGTGGCAGCTTTTATTTTGCGTCTTCTTTCGTGCTCAATATCTATATCCTCACCACCGACGGCAATGAGGATGCGGGTATGATGACGGTATATTAACTCTTAATCTTTCTGTAGATAAACAGTACCACTAATGCACCAATTACCGCCACGACAAAGCTGCCAAAATTAAAGCCGTCGACCTTGCCGAAGCCAAAGAACGTACTGATCCAACCACCTACAACCGCACCAATGACACCCAGAACGATAGTGACGATAAACCCGCCGCCGTCTTTGCCTGGCATAATCCACTTAGCCAAAATACCGGCAATAAGACCAAAAATGATCCAGGAAATGATACCCATAGTTAACTCCGTCCTCTTGGTTACACATAAGTATTTCGTACTTAAAATAGTAGCATAAGTAGCGTGAACAATTCATGAATTATATTTTTAGCGCCGATAGCTTGCTGTATAAGCCGCGATGGTCTACATATCATGATGTCGATGCTAATGCGCAAAGGAGTTAACAATGGGCTATTACGTTATTAAAAAATCCGAGAAAAGCGTTTCCCAGCCATGGTATTTCCTGCTAAAAGCGGATAACCATGAAACCATCGCCACCAGTGAAATGTATTCCTCGAAGGAGGCGGCGAAAAAAGGAATTGCCTCGGTGCAGAAGAATGGTCCCAGCGAAACGATTAAGGATGAAACACAATAAAATCTGCTGAATATATGGGGGAAATATATTCCCCCATATATTTGGACAAGTAGAATCTCAGCCCGCGGTAGCTATCTCAGACTACCGCCGTGGTCAGGCGCGAAGAGCAGCACAGGCGCCCCTGTTCATCGAAGATTTCAATCTGCCACACCTGATGGCGCGATCCGACATGCAGCGCTTTACAGACGCCTCTGACCCGGCCACCGCGCACCGAGCGAATGTGGTTGGCATTGACCTCCAGCCCTACCACCTTTTGCTCGCCTTCACTGCACAAATAGCCGGCAACCGAGCCCAGCGTTTCCGCCAGTACCACCGATGCTCCGCCATGTAGCAGACCAAACGGCTGGTGCGTGCGGCTATCCACCGGCATGGTGGCTTCGATGGTCTCATCGGTGAAGCTATCAAAATGAATATCCAGCAGCCCGACCATATTGCCTTCGCCCATGCGGTTAAGCTGTTCCAGCGTTGTCTGACGTTTCCAAATCATCCAATAATCTCCAGCAGCGCCTGCAGCGGATGACGAACACCGCTGCCTTCAATGCGCTTCACCTGACTGCGACAGGAATATCCGGTCACCAGGCACCGGTTGCGCGGTAAACGCTGGATCGCCTGTTGCCAGGAAAGCGCGTAGATATCCAGCGAGTTGGCGTGGTTTTTTACCTCATGACCGTAGGTTCCGGCCATCCCACAACAGCCCACGCTGACGTTTTCCAGTTTCGCGCCAAAGCGCGCAAAAATCTCGGCCCACTGCTTCGGCGCCGCGGGCAGCGCCGTGACTTCCGTACAGTGACCAAACAGATACCACGCTTCGCCGCCATTCTCCTGCTCGCGAGCTTCCGGCAACGCCTGTGGCAGCCACTCGTGCACCAGCATCACGCGGAAATCGCCGCGTTTGTCCCCCAGAACCTGGTTGTACTCATCGCGATAGCACAGCACCAGCGCCGGATCGACGCCAACCATCGGCATCCCCAGCTGCGCCACACGGTTGAGAAAATCTGCGGTTTTCTGCGCCGTACGCGCAAAGCGCGTGAGGAACCCTTTGATATGCTGCGCCTTGCCGTTTGGCGAGAACGGCAGCAGTACCGGCTGGTAGCCCACTTTTTCAACCAGGCGCACAAAATCGGCCACCACCTGCGCGTCGTAATAGCTGGTGAACGGATCCTGCACCACCAGCACCATTTTAGCTTTCTGCTCAGCGCTGAGCGTTTCCAGCTGCTCCAGCGTCATGTTTGCCGAGCGATGTCCCACCATCCTCTGCTTCAGCGACGGCGTCGAGAGCAGCGGCAGATCCACCATCCCGATGTGCTTTTCTGACAGCTTGCGCATCCACGGCTGGTTAATAAAGAAGTTAAACGTCTTCGGCGCCTGAGCCATCAGCGGCGCATAGGATTCCACCGTTGCCACCAGATGATCGCGAACCGGCCGCAAATAGCGGCTGTGGTAAAGCTGCAGGAAGCGCGAGCGGAATTCCGGCACATCGATTTTAATCGGGCATTGGGTAGAGCACGCTTTACAGGCCAGACAGCCGGACATCGCCTCTTTGACCTCATGGGAGAAGTCATATTCCCCCTTGCGCGCGTGCCAGCTGTTGCGGGTCCGCGCCACCAGCGTACGCAGGCTGGCGCGTTTTTCCGGCAGATCTTTTTCCAGCTGATTGGGATCGATGCCGCGATCCGCCAGCAGGCGCAGCCACTCGCGCACCAGCGTTGCGCGCCCTTTCGGCGAGTGGATACGATGATTGCTGACCTTCATCGACGGGCACATCGGGCTTTTAACATCAAAGTTAAAGCACAGGCCGTTACCGTTACACTCCATCGCGCCACGCCATGCGCTGCGCACCGCAATCGGAATCTGCCGATCCCAGGTGCCGCGCTTCACGGCATCCACTTTCATCATCGGCGCATCTACGCCTTCCGGCGGACAGATTTTCCCCGGATTAAGACGGTTGTGCGGATCGAACGCCGCTTTGACTTTTCGCAGCTCGCCATAAAGTTCTTCGCCAAAGAATGCCGGACTGTACTCGGCGCGGAAGCCTTTGCCGTGTTCCCCCCACAGCAGGCCGCCATATTTGGCGGTCAGCGCCACGACCTCGTCGGAAATTTGTTTCATCAGCACTTCTTGCTGCGGATCGCACATATCCAGCGCCGGACGCACGTGCAGAACGCCGGCGTCTACGTGGCCAAACATGCCGTAGCTCAGGCCGTGGCTGTCGAGCAGCGCACGAAACTCAACGATGTAATCGGCCAGATGTTCCGGCGGCACGCAGGTATCTTCCGCAAAGGGAATCGGCTTGGCGGCACCTTTGGCATTCCCCAGCAGCCCCACCGCTTTTTTACGCATCGCGTAGATGCGCTCAACGCCGTCCAGTTCGTTACAGACCTGCCAACCGATGACGCCCGCTTCGCTGGCGGCAATCAGCTCATCAAGGCGCTGACACAGCGTGGTCACCTGGTTGTCGATAAGCGCCGCGTCATCGCCGGCAAATTCGACGATATTCAGCCCCAGCATCTCTTTATCCGGGACATCGGTAATCAGCTCACTGACCGAATGCCAGACGATATCTTCGCGCGCCAGGTTAAGGACTTTTGAATCGACGGTTTCCACCGACAGCGCTTTCGCCTCGACCATAAACGGCGCGTTGCGCAGCGCGGAATCAAACGAATCGTATTTGATATTCACCAGACGGCGAACTTTCGGCAGACGGGTAATATCGAGACGCGCTTCGGTGATAAAGGCCAGCGTCCCTTCCGAACCGGTGAGAATACGGGTCAGATCGAACTCGCTCATGTCATCATTAAAGACGTGGCGCAGATCATATCCGGTCAGGAAGCGGTTAAGTTTTGGAAATTTATCGATAATGAGCTGACGTTGCGCTTTGCAACGCTGATATACCGTTCGGTAAATCCGCCCAATCGCCGACTGTTCCCGGCTCAGTGTCTCCGCCAGAGCGACGGGCATCGCCTGGGTATCGAGAATATCGCCGCCCATCAGCACCGAACGAACGCCGAGAACATGGTCTGAAGTTTTGCCATAAACCAATGACCCCTGGCCGGAGGCATCGGTATTGATCATCCCGCCCAGAGTGGCGCGGTTGCTGGTGGAAAGCTCCGGGGCAAAAAAGTAACCGTACGGCTTAAGATACTGGTTCAGCTGATCTTTAATTACGCCTGCTTCGACACGAACCCATCCCTCTTCCGGGTTGATTTCGAGTATGCGGTTCATATGGCGGGACATATCGACGATAATTCCCGCATTCAGCGACTGGCCGTTGGTGCCGGTGCCGCCCCCGCGCGGGGTAAAGACCAGCGATTTGAAGCGATCTTCGGCGGCAAGCCGCGCCAGCAGGACGACATCGGCCGTCGAGCGGGGAAATAAAATGGCATCCGGCAACAGTTGATAAACGCTGTTATCTGTCGCCATCGTTAGCCTGTCGGCATAGCTAGTGGCGGTATCGCCGGTAAATCCTTGTTGCTCCAGTACCTGCAAAAAAGTCAATACCAGTTGAACGACGCCTGGTGCTTGAGAAATTTGTGGGATCATAATGCTTGACCCTGCCTGACTATGTTGTGTTGTAGTGATGTCATCCTTCAGACTGCCTCTTGTTGGCGCATTTGCTGCCGAATCCTTGCGTGAAGCTGACCCTTGCGGGCAATGTAAACCACGTCCACCACGGCGGGCAAAAATAGCCTGAGAGCCGGGAGTCTGTCGCCGACTCGATGCGTCCGGATGATTTTGTCTATGGATAACTAAACGATTGCGTGGCGCAGTCAACTTTTTATCACATTTTTTTCATATGCGCCCACGAGATTTATGTGCAAAATCAGGCCCGTGAAATTATTGATATTATTATCAGTATATGGATTTACGCGGCGTCAGCATTTTGACGCGACTGGAAAGGTAAAATTTCTCTATGATTAACGATCGCCAACCCCGGGATATACCGCAAATACTGCTGTCGGTACTGTTCTTATCCCTGATAATTATCTCCTGCCTGTGGGTGGTGCAACCCTTTATTCTGTCCTTCGCCTGGGCTGGCACCGTCGTCATCGCCACCTGGCCCGTTCTGCTGCGTCTGCAGCGTTTGCTGTTCGGTAAACGCGCCCTCGCCGTGCTGGTCATGACCGTGCTGCTGTTTTTACTGTTCGTCATCCCGATTGCGCTGCTGGTGAATAGCCTGGTAGATAACAGCATTCCGCTGATAAAACTTATCTCCACCGGGAATGTCACGCTGCCGGATTTCGCCTGGCTCAATAGCGTTCCGCTGATTGGCGACAAGCTCTACGCGGCCTGGCACGGTCTGCTGGATATGGGCGGTGCGGCCATTATGGCCAAAATCCGTCCCTATATCGGCACCACCACGACCTGGTTCGTCGGTCAGGCGGCGCATATCGGCAAACTGCTGGTCTATTGCGGGCTGATGCTGTTGTTCAGCGCCCTGCTGTACTGGCAGGGTGAGAAAGTCGCCTATGGATTCCGTTACTTCGCAACGCGTCTGGCGGCAAAACGCGGCGATGCGGCGGTCCTGCTGGCCGGTCAGGCCATTCGCGCCGTGGCGCTGGGCGTGGTGGTGACTGCGCTGGTTCAGGCGGTGCTCGGAGGGATTGGTCTGGCGATTAGCGGCGTCCCTTACGCCGCGCTGCTGACCGTGGTCATGATCTTCACCTGTCTGGTACAGCTGGGGCCATTGCTTGTCTTGATCCCCTCGATTATCTGGCTCTACTGGAGCGGAGATACCACCTGGGGCACGGTGCTGCTGGTATGGAGCTGCGTGGTGGGGACCATGGATAACGTTATCCGCCCGGTGCTGATTCGTATGGGCGCCGACCTGCCGATGATCCTGATTCTCTCCGGCGTTATCGGCGGGTTGATCGCCTTCGGAATGATTGGCCTGTTTATCGGTCCGGTGCTGCTCGCCGTCTCCTGGCGCCTGTTTGATGCCTGGCTGCAGGAGGTGCCGCCGCCGCCGAAAGATCCCGATCAGGTACTGGCGGAACTTGAAGCGTTAAACGTCAGTAATATCAACAGCGAAAAGTAAAAAATTAAGGCGGGGAAACCCGCCTTAATCATAAGAAAAACTGATAAAAATAATACCGTTCTCCCCCACTATTCCCTCTCTCATGTTACGCAATCGACATATTCTTCACAGCTGTTTAACTATTGAGATGAATCCGATCGACGCCAAAAAAGGCTGTGTCTACTATTAGGGCACGGTTATAGATCAACACCTTGATTTATAAGCATGGAAATCCCCTGAGTGAAACAACGAATTGCTGTGTGTAGTCTTTGCCCATCTCCCACGATGGGCTTTTTTTTACCTGGTTCCGCTAGCTGCCCGCTATTTTTTCTTGTTTGCCCATACGGCTGTCAATAGCGGTCGCCAGACGCTGAAAATAAAAAATCCCCGCCATTGCTGACGGGGATTGGGGGAATGTAAAGCGAGGGCTTACTTATTCAGTTCAGCCAGACCAAGCCAGGTCTGCACCACGGTATCCGGGTTCAGAGACAGACTATCAATCCCTTCTTCCATCAGCCATGCGGCAAAATCTTCGTGGTCAGAAGGCCCCTGGCCGCAAATACCGACGTATTTTCCCTGCTTCTTCGCCGCGCGAATCGCCATCGACAGCAGCGCTTTCACCGCGTCATTACGTTCATCAAACAGCTCAGAAACCACGCCGGAGTCACGATCGAGGCCAAGCGTCAGCTGAGTCATATCGTTTGAACCGATAGAGAAGCCGTCAAAGTACTCGAGGAACTGTTCGGCCAGCAGCGCATTCGATGGAATTTCACACATCATAATGATTTTCAGACCGTTTTCGCCACGCTTGAGTCCCTGGCGCGCCAGCTCTTCTACCACCGCTTTCGCCTGGGCGACGGTGCGGACAAACGGCACCATGATTTCGACGTTGCTCAGCCCCATCTCATTGCGCACACGCTTCACCGCTTCGCACTCCAGCGCGAAGCAATCGCGGAAGCTGTCTGAGACGTAGCGACCGGCACCGCGGAAGCCGAGCATCGGGTTCTCCTCTTCCGGCTCATAACGCTCGCCGCCCACCAGGTTGGCGTATTCGTTAGATTTGAAGTCGGACAGACGCACGATTACCCGCTTCGGATAGAACGCCGCGCCGAGAGTCGCAATCCCTTCGGTCAGACGACCGACGTAAAACTCTCTCGGGGAATCGTAACCTTTCATCAACTCGCGGATTTCGTTCTGCAGCGCCGGCTCCTGGTCGTCAAACTCCAGCAGCGCGCGCGGGTGAACGCCAATCATACGGTTGATGATGAACTCCAGACGCGCCAGACCAACGCCTTCGTTCGGCAGACAAGCGAAATCAAATGCGCGATCCGGGTTACCGACGTTCATCATGATTTTCAGCGGCAGATCGGGCATTTCCCCCACGCTTGAGCTCTTAATGCTGAAATCCAGCAGCTCGGCGTAGACGTAGCCGGTATCGCCTTCGGCACAGGAGACGGTTACATTCTGGTTTTCCTGAATGCGATCGGTCGCGTCACCGCAGCCAACGACCGCCGGAATCCCCAGCTCGCGGGCAATAATTGCCGCGTGGCAGGTACGACCGCCGCGGTTGGTGACGATCGCCGAGGCTTTCTTCATGATCGGTTCCCAGTCCGGGTCGGTCATGTCGGTCACCAGGACATCGCCCGGCTCAATCCGGTTCATTTCACTGATATCGTGAATCACTTTTACCGGGCCAGCACCGATGCGATGACCGATAGCGCGGCCTTCAGCCACAATCTGTCCTTGCGCATGCAGGGTATAGCGTTCCATCACCTGGCCGCGCGAGCGGACGGTCTCTGGACGGGCCTGGACGATGAACAGCTCACCGGTGTGGCCATCTTTCGCCCATTCGATATCCATCGGACGGCCGTAGTGCTTCTCAATCTGTACCGCCTGCTTCGCCAGCTCCTGCACTTCCTCGTTGGTTAACGAGAAAATATCGCGCTGCGCCTGCGGAACGTCTTCGATACGCACCTGCTTGCCGTGTTCCTGGGTCGGGGCATAAATCATGCGGATCTTCTTCGACCCCATGGTGCGACGCACGATGGCCGGACGACCCGCCGCCAGCGTCGGTTTATGCACATAGAACTCATCCGGGTTAACCGCGCCCTGCACCACCATTTCCCCGAGGCCCCAGGCGGAGGTAATAAATACCACCTGGTCAAAGCCGGACTCGGTATCAATGGAGAACATGACGCCGGATGAGGCAAGGTCGGAACGCACCATCCTTTGTACCCCGGCGGATAGCGCCACGCCGCGGTGGTCATAACCCTGATGCACGCGATAGGAGATCGCGCGATCGTTAAACAGCGAAGCAAACACGTGCTTCACCGCGACGAGCACGGCATCGAAGCCCTGCACGTTGAGGAATGTCTCTTGCTGCCCGGCGAAGGAGGCATCCGGCATATCTTCCGCCGTGGCGGAGGAACGGACGGCAAAGGAGGCCTCGGCATTATCCGCGGACAGCTGTGTATAGGCATCACGAATGGCGTCTTCCAGTTCGCTCTGGAACGGCGTATCAATGATCCACTGACGGATCTGAGCGCCCGCTTTCGCTAATGCGGAAACGTCGTCAATGTCGGTTTCATCCAGCAGTTCATAAATGCGCTGGTTTACACCGCTTTGGTCCAGGAACTGATTGAAGGCATCAGCGGTGGTGGCAAAGCCGTTCGGTACGGAAACACCCATACCGGACAGATTCGTAATCATTTCACCAAGGGAGGCATTTTTGCCCCCAACTCTGTCTACATCATTCATGCCGAGTTGGTTATACCAAAGCACCAGCGGTGACGAGCCATTGTTGGACATCGAGACAATCCTTTTGTGATTTAATACCAGTGATAAAAAACTCACGATCAACTACGGGATTTATCCTGACATATTTATGCGGCTGAAAAAAACGGTGAATCGTTCAAGCAAATTATTTTTCATTTTTTAGGATACTTTTCCCGATATAGCTAACCCAATGATTCTGCTGAAATCTGCTGCAATAAGATACAAAACGCCGGCAAAATCGAAAACTGAACCGACCTTTTCATTAAAAATAAAAATACCGTTTCATTTTAAAAGTGAGACAAAGCCTAAAGGGATATGCTTAAATTTAATTTCTGCTTTCAGATAATTAAACTCATTATACCGGATGGTCAAAATGGAAAGTGCTGTAGATCGCCACGTATTTTATATTTCTGACGGTACCGCCATTACGGCCGAAGTACTGGGGCATGCGGTGATGTCGCAATTCCCGGTCGCGATCAGCAGTTTTACGCTGCCGTTCGTCGAAAATATCAGCCGCGCGCGGGCAGTAAAGGAACAAATTGACGCCATCTATCAGCAGACCGGCATCCGCCCGCTGGTGTTCTACTCCATCGTTATCCCTGAAATTCGCGATATTATTTTGCAAAGTGAGGGGTTTTGTCAGGATATCGTGCAGGCCCTGGTGGCTCCGCTTCAGCAGGAACTGCGGCTCGACCCGACGCCCATCGCGCATCGCACCCACGGCCTGACGCCGGGTAACCTCAACAAATACGATGCACGTATTGCGGCAATTGATTACACCCTCGCCCATGACGACGGGATCTCGCTGCGTAATCTCGATCAGGCACAGGTCATTTTGCTGGGCGTCTCGCGCTGCGGCAAAACCCCGACCAGTCTTTACCTGGCGATGCAGTACGGTATCCGCGCGGCAAACTACCCGTTTATCGCCGACGATATGGACAACCTGATCCTCCCGGCTTCGCTTAAACCCTTACAACATAAGCTGTTCGGTTTAACCATTAATCCGGAACGGCTGGCCGCGATCCGCGAAGAACGCCGTGAAAACAGCCGCTATGCATCGATGCGCCAGTGTCGCATGGAGGTGACCGAGGTGGAGGCCCTGTATCGCAAGAATAAAATTCCGTGCCTGAATAGCACCAATTATTCTGTTGAAGAAATTGCGACTAAAATCATGGACATCATGGGGCTGAATCGAAGAATGTACTAACGAACTAGTGCATTGGAGAAAATTTGTTTATGCTATCGCCCGTGGCCTATACAGGATCATGACCTGCCCTTGCAATAAGCAGAGATTGGTTTATCGTGATGCGCATCACTTCCCGGCATTTTCGCCGCGGAAGAAACAGATTTTTTGAGACTCCAATGAATAAAACAGACGAATTGCGTACCGCGCGCATTGAAAGCCTGGTGACGCCCGCGGAACTGGCGCAGCGGCATCCCGTGTCTGCCGACGTTGCGGCGCACGTTGCCGCTTCCCGCCGCCGGATTGAAAAGATCCTCAACGGTGAAGATCGCCGCCTGCTGGTGATTATCGGACCGTGCTCCATTCATGATACCGACGCGGCGATGGACTACGCGCGCCGCCTGCAGGGGATGCGTGAACGCTACCAGCCGCAGCTGGAAATCGTCATGCGTACCTACTTTGAAAAACCGCGTACCGTTGTTGGCTGGAAAGGGTTAATTTCGGATCCTGACCTTAACGGCAGCTATCGAGTGAATCACGGTCTTGAGCTGGCACGTCGGCTGCTGCTGCAGGTCAACGAGCTGGGGGTCCCCACCGCCACCGAATTTCTCGATATGGTGACCGGACAGTTTATTGCCGACCTGATAAGCTGGGGCGCTATCGGCGCGCGTACCACCGAAAGCCAGATCCACCGGGAAATGGCCTCCGCGCTCTCCTGCCCGGTCGGCTTCAAAAACGGTACCGATGGTAATACCCGTATTGCCGTCGATGCCATCCGTGCCTCCCGCGCCAGCCATATGTTCCTGTCGCCGGATAAACAGGGGCAGATGACCATCTATCAGACCAGCGGCAACCCGTACGGCCATATCATCATGCGCGGCGGTAAACAGCCGAATTATCATGCTGAAGATATCGCCGCCGCCTGCGATGCGCTGCGTGAATTTGATCTGCCGGAACAGCTGGTGGTTGATTTCAGCCACGGCAACTGCCAGAAGCAGCACCGTCGTCAGCTGGAGGTGTGTGCCGATATCTGCCAGCAGATTCGCGCCGGCTCCACTTCGATTGCCGGCATCATGGCCGAAAGCTTCCTGCAGGAAGGCACGCAGAAGGTGGTTGCCGGGCAGCCGCTGACGCGGGGCCAGTCCATTACCGATCCTTGCCTGAGCTGGGAAGACAGCGAACGTTTGCTAGCCGAACTGGCCGCGGCAACCGCAACCCGCCTGTAGTCCCTGCCCCCGCCACGCCATGGTGGGGGAGATTCTTTCCGCGCAGTCTGGCGCAGCCTCCCCCCAAAAAACAGGGTTTTCGCAAATAACGCTTGCCGTGAAAATTAACATTATTGATAATGATTATCATTGTTTCTTTTATTTTTATTTGGTGCTATGACGCGTATGGATAACACTGCCACAGCAGAAAAAACAAAAGACAATGCCCCTTACCCCATTCCCACGGACCGTAAGATCAACAGCCGCTCCTTACTCGGCGCTGAAGGCCGGGTGGTGATTGAGCATGGTGGCCAGCGCTATTTACTGCGCCAGACCCATGCGGGGAAACTGATTCTGACTAAATAGACCTTCTCCGCCCGCGAGCACAGAGAAGGTCCGGGGTAACATCAGCTGGAGCAACTCACTTCCAGACGCCTTCCCCAGTCGGGCGGACGATTGATATACTCATCGTCCCGGTCTGCAAACGGCTGGCTTAATACCTCATGCAGACGCGCCAGTTCGCTCATATCCCCTTGCTCCGCCTGCTCAATGGCCCGCTGTGCCAGCCAGTTTCGTAACACCAGCGCCGGGTTGACGCTCTGCATCTGTTGCTGGCGTTGCGCATCGTCGATCGGCTCATCGCGCAGGCGCGCGCGATAGCCTGCAAACCAGCTATCGAAGGCCGCGCGATCGATGAACTCATCGCGCAGCGGCGATGCCGCGCTGTGTTGTTCACTCACGCTCAGCATCCGGAAAGTCCGGGTGTAATCGCTGCCTTCCCGTATCATCAGCGCGAACAGCCCATCCAGCAGGTCGTTATCACCTTTCTGCTGGGTGAACAGACCCAGCTTATCGCGCATCCGGCGGCCGTATACCGTCAGCAAAGCATGCTGGTAGTCATCCAGCGCGGCATTAAGCGCATCCACCGCAATAAACGGCGACAGCGACTGCGCGAGACGTTGTAAATTCCACAGGCCAACCGCCGGCTGGTTTTCAAAGCTGTAGCGGCCCTGATAATCGGAGTGGTTGCAGATAAAATCGGGTTTGAAGTCGTCCAGGAAGCCGTAGGGGCCGTAGTCCATCGTCAGCCCAAGAATCGACATGTTATCGGTATTCATCACCCCATGGGCGAAGCCAACCGTCTGCCAGCTGGCGATCAGCGTCGCCGTCCGCGTGACAACGTCACGGAACCATAGAACATATTTATCAGCGTCATCAACCAGCTCCGGCCAATGATGACGAATCACGTAGTCGGCCAGCTGCTGTACCTTTTCCGGCTCACGGCGATAATAAAAATGTTCGAAATGGCCAAAGCGCACGTGGCTTTCGGCCAGACGCATCAACATCGCGCCGCTTTCCAGCGTTTCGCGTTGCACGGGGGTATCGCTGGTGACCATGGCGAGCGCGCGCGTCGTCGGGATCCCCAGCGCATGCATGGCCTCCGAGGCCAGACTTTCGCGGATCGTGGAACGCAGCACCGCCCGCCCGTCGCCCATTCGCGAATAGGGCGTCAGTCCGGCGCCTTTAAGATGCCAGTCGAGACGACGGCCGTCCGACAGCTGCTGTTCAGCAAGCAAAATCCCCCGGCCATCGCCAAGCTGGCCGGCCCAGGCGCCAAACTGATGGCCGCTGTAGACCTGCGCCAGCGGCGACATGCCCGGCAGCAGCGTTTCGCCTCCCCACACGCCGGCGCCCTGCGCCGGATGAAACAGCGCCTCGGGAATGCCCAGGGTTTGCGCCAGCGGCGCATTGTGCCAGATAAGTCGGGCATTTTTCAGCGGAGTGGGCGCTAAAGGGGTATAGAAATCCGGCAGTTCATCACGCCAGTGGGTAGTAAAAGACAGGGTCATGGTTCCTCCTCTCTCCAGTGTAGTGCCTTCAACAAGGTATTAACACGGGAGAAACGCAGGGTTATCGACATAAAAAAAGGGAAGCCAGTGCTTCCCCTTCGCCACGACGTCCGTCGCTATATCCTGCGGGCCTGCCAGAACTTCTTATTCCAGTAGACGTTATCCAGGGAGGAACGCGTCACGCCCTGGCTGGTCGATGCATGGATAAACTGATTGTCGGTATCGTAGATGCCCACATGCAGACCGCTGTCGCCGGACCCGGTTTTGAAAAAGACCAGATCCCCCGGCAACAACTCACTTTTATCAATTTTAGTGCCAATCTCTGCCTGATCGCGAGTTTCACGCGGCAGCTGTAGGGCAAACTTATCGCGGAAGGTCATGAGGACAAATCCGGAACAATCGACCCCGCGCGGAGACATACCGCCATAGCGATACGGCGCGCCCCGCCAGTTGCGCAGCTGCTCGTTCAGGTTCGCGATAACGGTAATGGAATCTGCAAGCCGCGGATTCGGCGGCGGCGCCCGGTGGCTGCTGCAGCCAGCCAGAAATAGCGCCGTCAATAAAATGAACCACAAACGCATCTCAGACGATTCCTCTGTTCCTTATCAATTCGTCAGGATAATTTAGCTGGTTTATCAATGCACTGGCAAGGTTGCTTCGTGCTAGTGTGACGCAACGAGCATAAAATGACCGGCAACCGCGATGCGCTGAAAAGGAATCGCATAGGCCGCGGTTAAGTTTTCTTCGGTTAACACTGCCGATGTCTCACCGCAGGCAATGGCCTGCCCCCGGCAGATAAGCCAGGATTGATGGGCGTGTCGCAGGGTATGGTTAAGATCGTGACTGCTCATCACTACCGCCACGCCCGCCTCGCACAGTTCACCCAGAACGCGATCCAGCGCCGCCTGCTGCGCCACGTCCAGACTGTTCATCGGTTCATCCAGCACCAGCAGCTGCCCCGCCGGATTCGCCAGCGGATGAACCTGCAGAATGACCGCCGCCAGGCGTACGCGCTGCCACTCGCCGCCAGAAATATGATTCACCTGGCGCCCGAGCTTATCGCTCAGGCCCAGCTTATCGGCAACGCTGGCGAGCAGTTCGCTTTGCCCGCCATTTTGCAGATGCAACGACAGATAGTGCCACACCGGCATGGCAAAAGGCGGCATCTGGTGCTGGCTCAGGTAGGCCCGGTGACGCGCCAGCTCCTGTGCCGACCACTGGCCCAGTTTACGTTCGTTAAGAATAACGTCTCCGGGCCCCGCAGTCAGACCGGCCATTCGCATCAGCAGCGTGCTTTTGCCTGCGCCGTTTGGCCCTACCAGATGGACCATTTCACCCGGACGCACCTGGGCGCTAAACGGCGCCAGACGCCCCGCTTCTTTGACATTCCGCAGCTGCATCAGAAACGGCATTATTTCGCTAACGCCCCTTTAATGGCGGCAACCAGCAGCGGATCGTCCGGGGTCATATCCGGCGAGAAGCGCTGGATAACCTGGCCATCTTTGCCCAGCAGGAATTTTTCGAAATTCCACAAAATGTCGCCGACGTTTGCCGGCGCACGGCCTTTGCTTGCCATACGCTCGTAGAAACCGCTGCCTTCTGGCGCCACGGCCTGCGGCGCGGCCTCAACCAGTTTCTGGTACAGCGGATGACGATGTTCACCGTTGACGTCTACCTTGCTGAACAGCGGGAAAGTGACGCCATAGGTCGTACTACAAAACGTCTTAATCTCCTCTTCGCTCCCTGGCTCCTGGCCCAGGAACTGATTGCAAGGGAAGCCAAGCACGGTAAACCCATCGTGCCCGAGCTCTTTTTGCAATGTCTCCAGCTGCTCATACTGCGGCGTGAGACCACATTTTGAGGCCACGTTCACAATCAGCAGAACGCGACCCGCATAGTCCGCCAGCGTCGTTTTTTGACCATCAATCGTGGTGACTTCAGTATTCAGAATATCGTGTTGCATAGCCTTCCCTCCGTCCATAAAACGGGTTTCTGATTTAAGGTGATCCCTATCTACTGTAGCGGATTCACGGGCGCTCATTGTACGTCTAATCGGCGGCCAGGAATACCGCACCGTACGCGCCGCTAACATGAATTCCTCTCAATATGGTCAGCAGACAATTCAGTGTACAGTGTTAAATGGATGTAATAGCCTTTTGTTATGGACTAATTTGAGAGAGTTTTTATAGATGAAAAAGTTGTTAAGCTCAGTGTTAATCGCCACATCGGTAGTATTGTTATCGGCCTGCTCTCCTGACGATAACAACAAAGTTAAGGTGGCGATTAACACCGGACCGGATGAAGCCATCTGGAAAGTGGTTGAGCAGGTGGCGAAGGATAAATACAACCTCGACGTTGAGGTTATCTCTTTCAATGACTACGTACTGCCAAATGAAGCGTTAAATAATAAAGACGTCGATGCTAACGCCTTCCAGACGCTGCCCTATCTCGAGGCGCAGTCCAAAGAGCGCGGCTACAAATTTGCCATCGTTGGCAAAACGTTCGTCTTCCCGATTGCCGCTTATTCACGCAAAATTAAACATATCAACGAGCTGCCGGACGGCGCAACGGTATCTATCTCTAACGAAACCACGACCTTAGGCCGCAGCCTGCTCCTGCTGCAGGCGCAGGGCTTAATCAAACTGAAAGAGGGCGTGGGCTATCTGCCGACGTCGCTGGATATTATCGACAACCCGAAACATTTGAAAATTGTTGAAGTCGATACGCCGCAGCTGACCCGTACTCTCGACGATCCGAACGTCGCGCTGTCGATTATTAACACCAACTTCTCCGCGCAGGCAGGTCTTTCCGCGGCCCGCGATGGTTTATTTATGGAAGGACCGGACTCTCCGTATGTGAATGCCATCGTTTCACGTGAAGAGAATAAAGACAGTAAAAAGATTCAGCAGTTGAAAGAGGCCTTCCAGACCAAAGAAGTCGCCGATAAAGCCATGGAAGTATACAAAGGCGATGCGATCAAAGGCTGGTAAGCCCCAGCGTCCCGCCCCTGGCGCAGCGATCATGGCTGCGCCAGCCCACCGCTTATTGCGAATGCACGGATTTCAGCAGTAGCCAGATGAAGACCGGCGCGCCCAGCGTCGCGGTGACCACGCCGATCGGTAATTCCGCCGCCGACAGCGCCAGGCGGGCAATGATATCGGCGCCGAGCAGCGCACTGGCGCCGGCAAGCACGCAGGCCGGAAGCAGCACCCGATGATCGCTCAAGCCGCACAGGCGAAGAATATGCGGTATCACCAGCCCAATAAATCCAATTGCCCCAGCCAGCGCCACGCTCACGCCAACCAGCCAGCCTGTCGCCACCACCAGCAGCCTGCGCCATAGCCAGAGAGGCAGCCCCAGCTGACGAGCGGACACCTCTCCCAGCGCCAGGAGATTCAGCGGCTGTGATTGCAGACACGCCCAGATAAGTACCGGCAACAGCGCCAGCATCAGCCACAGCTGCTGCCAGTCCACGCCGCCAAACCCGCCCATCATCCAGTACATGAGTTGACGCAAGTCGAAAGAGGTGGAGAAATAGACCGCCCAGGTCATCAACGCGCTACAGATAATGCCGAGCGCGACGCCCGCCAGCAGCAGACGGCTGGTTGACAGATGCCGCCGGGCAAAACGCAGCAGAATAAAAGTAATCACCAGCGCACCGGCAATCGCGCACAGCCCCAGCGCCCATCCCGGCAGATAGCCTTTGCCCAGCAACACCGCAGCAATTAACCCCACGCCAGCGCCGTTAGAAACGCCCAGCAGCCCCGGTTCCGCCAGCGGGTTTTCGAATAATGCCTGCATGATCGCCCCGGAGAGTGCCAGCGCGGCGCCCACCAGCAGAACGGCCAACGTCCGCGGCAGACGAATCTGCCAGATAAACAGCTGCCCTTTGGCGCTGAACCACTCCTGCGGACCAATCCACTGGTCTCCGGCGCAGAGACTGACGGTCAACATGGCGAGGAGCAGCAGCAGGAGTGCAATAAGCCAGCGCCGGCTGCGGCGCTGTTGAGTTTGGACAAAGGTCAGCATAATTTCCGTCATGCCAGAAAGAGATGCCGTTGATTTTACGGTGGCGATAGAGGTGAGAAAAGCAAAACCTCCCGCAGGGGAAGAGATAACCTGATGATCCAATGGCCACAACGGCGGGACATCGGCCCCGCCGCGCTGAGCAGAAAGGTCTCTTACACCAGCACCTGAAACAGCAGAGCGAAGAGAATAATGTTAGCAATCACGATAGCCCAGCCGTTATAGAGCATGTACTTGAGATGGGTCGACTGCGCCAGCCCCATCTGCCCGAACATGTCCGAAGAGGGGAACGGGCCAAACCAGTCCACCTGCGATGAAGCCAGCAGAACCGCAGTGGTTCCCTGCGGCGGGACGCCGGCAGCCATCAACATCGGGCCAAAAATCTTGTGGGTAAAGGTCATCTGCGCCACCGCCGCGCCGGGAACATGGCCAATGATATTGAAGGCGAAAATACAAAAGCACAGCCAGGCCGGGGAGATCCCTTCCAGCAGCGGCTGGGTGTAGTCCAGCAGCCCCTGATAGGCATGGAGCCCATCCATCAGTTCAAGAATCGGGTTATAGAGCCAGTAGAGGATAAACATCCACACCAGACGGCCGCAGCCGTGATACAGCGCCTGCAAAATCTGCGTGGGCCGTAGGCCGCCGACCAGTCCGGTGATCAACGCCACCAGCAGCATCACAATAATCGCGAAGCTAAAGCCGGCTTTTATCACTACCCCAACCACCGCCATCACGATAATCGTTGCCGCAAACGCCAGCGCGCTGAGCTTTTTGCGCCTTGAAACGGCGGCACTGGCTTGCTCCTGCGTTTTTTCAGACAGGTCGACCTCATACCGCAGCTTCCCTTCGGTCATCTTCTGAATCCGCCCCGCCATCACCCAGCCGGCCAGCAAAGTCACCGCACTCATTGGCAACCCGACATACAGCAAATAGTCCGGATAGCTGAGGCCGCCAAGCTTGAGAATCGTCACGGTACTCGGCGTAAACGGCCCGGTAAAAAGCCCGATGGAGCCGGCGGTCATCATCAGCGCGGCCACCGTCGGCGGCGTCAGTCTGACCGCCGCGGCAACCGGAATAATTACCGCCACGATGATCGCATTTCCCCCGGCCATGGTCCCCAGGGCGCCGCAGATGAGAATCGACGAAATGACAATACCCAGTTTAACCCGGGTCTGACTCGACAGCCCGATACGATGAACCAAAAATTTCACCAGCTCCACCGCGGCGCCGGTACGAGTCGCCACTTCTCCGACACCGGCACCGAGCATAATGATTAACCCGACGGTGGCAATAAAAGAGCCGGTCGATTTTGCCAGCATTGTTCCCATTTCAGGCAAGCTGGTCGAGGTCATAATCATCGCAATAATAATGGATGAGATCACCGCCAGCACAATATCTACCCCGACGAGCGAGAGGATGGCGAGGGCGACAAGCGGTGTAAAACTCAGCAAGCCGAGTTCGTCTGCGGGGTGTCCATGGCACCAAAATGCCGTCGCTAAAAACAGCCCTAATAACAGGCCAATAATAATATTTTTTCTGGTGATATTCTGTCTGGCTAGCGGGTTGCCAGAGAGCGTTGAGTCACTCATATAACTCCTTGATGCCAATAAAACCGGCCGCTATTGGGACGCGGTGTATTCGGGCCTGCTCAGAAAATATCCCCCTCGTTATAATGTGTTGGCTTGGTTGCCTGAGGGTGTATGTAGGGACAACAGGTATTGTTCTGAGAATCGGATTATCCGCCGGAAGGCGGCGCAGTCAGCGCGATAAGTAAACAGCTCGCTGATTGCGGATTAAATTTATGTTAACTTCATGTTATTGGAAAATGACTTTTTATCTGGCCTCTATAACCCTGAGTTAACTCCTCATGAAACTGCGTCACCTGGAAATCTTCCACGCCGTGATGACTTGCGGCACGCTTTCCCGAGCAGCGGAATCGCTCAATATCTCTCAACCCGCCGCCAGCAAAGCGCTAAAAAACGCCGAGCAGAAGCTCGGTTTTAAACTTTTTCAGCGGGTACGCGGTAAACTGCTGCCCAGTAGCGAAGCGCTGATGCTGTTTGAAAAAGCTCAGAATATTTATCAGGATCTAGATAACCTCCGCCTGCTCGCCGATAACCTGGCCCGCGACCCCCGGGCCAAAATGAGCCTCGGTTGTCTGCCGAGCCTTGGGTTGAGTCTGGTCCCGGAGCTGGTCACCGATTTCTATCAACAAAATGCCAATCTGGTGATGACACTCACCACCGAACACACTGAGACATTGGTCAAAAAACTGGATCTGCGCGAGATCGATCTGGCCCTGACGCTACAGCCCGTCCAGCAAGGGGAGATCACCAGCACCGCTATCGCTGAGGTCCCGCTGGTATACATTGACCGAGACTATCGCCAGGGAGAAGTGGCGATTGAGGAGATTGACCAGCAGCGGTGGATCTCGCCAGGACCACACTCCCTCTCCGCGGCCATTGCGACCCGCCGCGATTTTTCGACCACCCGTCTGAACGTGCAGACCTACTACATGGCCACCGAATTTGTGAAACGCGGCATGGGATGCAGCATTACCGATATTTTTTCCGCCCGGCATAACCTGGCGCCGGCGATGATTCATCCGATCGCGCCGCCGATGATGATCACCCTGTGTTTACTGCGTCGGGCAGACGTTTCACTCAGCCCGATCAGCCAGAAGTTTGTCGATTTTCTCTGCACCCGGCTCCGCCAGCAGCTGCAGGAGATTAACCTGGAGTTATACCCTGAAAATAAAAAGTCAATTGCGCCGCAGAGGCAAATGCTTTGACATAAAGCCCATGCATTTATCAGCGGTGGGTTTATCAGGTTATGAAAAAGCGCATTGTCATTATCGGCGGCGGTGTTATCGGGCTGGCAACAGCTTATGAGTTAATCAAGAGCGGTCATCAGGTCCAGTTGCTGGAACGTCAGGCGAAGCCAGGTCTGGCAACCAGCTTTGCCAACGGCGGGCAGCTTAGCTACCGGTATGTGGCCCCCCTGGCCGATCGTGGCGTTCCCCTGCAGGGGATGAAATGGATGGGTAAAGCCGACTCGCCTCTCAATATGCGTTTGAAAATGTCGGCGGATCAATGGCGCTGGCTGCTGCAGTTTCTCCGCGCCTGTAATAGCCAGACGAATAAGCTCAACGGCGATCATATATTGCGCTTGTCGCTGCTCAGCCGTCAGGTGATGCAGGAGTGGCTGACGGCGGATAATCTGCACGACTTTCACTGGCGGCGTTCCGGGAAATTGATCGTTCATCGCCGGACATATGATTTTAATAAAGCCGCCAAAGGTATCAGCCCGCAATATCAGCAAGCGTTGAATGCCGACGAGTGTATTCAACTTGAACCGGCGCTGAAATATATTCACCCTTCGCTGCAGGGCGGTATTTATTCGCCCGGCGATGAGACCGCCGACTGTCAAAAATTCTGCCAGGCGCTGCTGGAGAAGCTGCATGCCAGCGCCAGCTTTACTCTGACCAGCGATTGTGAGGTGCTGCGCCTGAATAAAAAAGGCGCCCGCATTGATTCTGTCGATACCCGTCAGGGAACGATGGTCGGCGATGAGTACATCGTGGCGGCAGGAAACGGCAGCGGTCCCCTGCTGGCCGGTACCGGTATTCGCGTGCCGCTGTGCGCTCTGAAAGGCTACAGCCTGACGCTCCCCTACCCCACAAAGCCCGGGATTGCGCCTGATATCAGCGTAACGGATTATGGCCATAAAGTGGTCTACGCCCGGCTGGGCGATCGGCTGCGCATTGCCGCCATGGTCGATATTGGCTACGACGGCGATGAACTGCGCCCCGAGCGTATCCAGGCGCTAAAAAAGATCGTCACCCGCAGCTTCCCTGAGTTGCAGGGCGTTGAGGATGCAGAGGCCTGGTGCGGTATGCGCCCTTCAACCCCCGCGGGTCCCCCTCTGCTTGGTCGTGCCGGGTATCAGAACCTGTGGATGAACCTCGGTCAGGGTAGCCTCGGCTTTACTCTGGCCGCCGGCAGCGCGGTGGTGCTCGGCGCGCTACTCAACGGCGCAAGTCCCGCCATTTCTTTAGAAGGTCTGACATGGGAACACTCAGCATGAAAATAGAACGTCATCATTCGCAGCCCCGCCTTTCCGCCAGCGTCGGGTACGGCGATCTGATCTTTTTATCAGGGCAAACCCCGGCAAGCAGCGATGACGATATCCGCCAGCAAACCCGGGAGGTTTTAGCAAAAATTGACGCTCTGCTGGCCGAAGCCGGCAGTGATAATCGTCATATTCTGTCTGCTCAGGTGTGGCTGAAGACGATGGCACGTGATTTTGCCGGGTTTAACGAGGTCTGGGTCGCCTGGATGCCGGAAGGTCACAGCCCGGCACGCGCGGCCGTCCAGGCGGAAATGGCACGCCCTGATATCCTCGTCGAGGTGATGGTTACTGCCGTAAGAAGTTGATTTACGCCACAAAAGAAAAAGGCCGCATCAGCGGCCTTTTTAGTTAGTTCAGATTATTTGTCTCTGGGCGAAGCGTTTTCGACACGGCTTTTAAGTTTCTGACCGGGTCTGAAGGTCACCACACGCCGGGCTGTAATGGGAATATCTTCCCCCGTTTTCGGGTTACGACCCGGGCGTTGGTTTTTATCCCGCAAATCGAAGTTGCCGAACCCGGAGAGTTTTACCTGTTCTCCGTTTTCCAGAGCACGACGCACCTCTTCGAAAAACAACTCTACCAGCTCTTTGGCATCCCGCTTGCTAAGCCCAAGCTTATCAAACAGATATTCTGACATTTCAGCTTTTGTAAGCGCCATAGGTTCAATCCCTCAATGATGCCTGGAATCGCTCTTTTAATGCCTCTACACATCTGGCAACGGTAGCGGCAATCTCCTCTTCTTCGAGTGTACGGCTGGTATCCTGCAGGATGAGGCTAATCGCAAGGCTCTTACTGCCTTCCGCCACCCCTTTACCACGGTACACGTCAAATAAGTTTACGCCAACTACCTGATTTACGCCAACTTTCTTACACTCTGTCAAAACATCGGCTGCAGGTACGTTTTCCGCGACAACAACGGCGATATCACGACGGTTCGCCGGGAAACGAGAAATCTCGCGCGCCTGAGGCACCACGCGGTCTGCAAGCTTGTTCCACTCCAGCTCGAACGCTAAAGTCCGGCCGTTCAGATCCAGTTTACGTTCCAGTTCAGGATGAACAACCCCAATGAAACCAATACGTTCACCTTTCAGATAAATCGCGGCTGACTGCCCCGGATGCAGTGCGCTGTTCGC
The DNA here is from genome assembly GCF_003323835.1 of Klebsiella sp. X13. Lineage (NCBI taxonomy): Bacteria > Pseudomonadati > Pseudomonadota > Gammaproteobacteria > Enterobacterales > Enterobacteriaceae > Klebsiella > Klebsiella sp. X13. The sequence goes on along the minus strand of NZ_CP030874.1, from coordinate 2,204,586 downwards.
TTCTGCGCGGAATTCGATATCCGCTAATTTGCCGGTCAGGTCGAGAATGGACTCCAGATCGCCTTTCAGATCGTAGAAATCAACGGTCTCTTTTGCCAGATTCCAGTGCTCTTCGTAGCGGTTGCCGCAAATCACACCGGCCAGCATCACGTCCTGACGAATGCCCAGCGGAGCCTGGGTATCCGGAACAAAACGCAAACCGCTTTCAAAAATGCGGACGCGGCTTTGCTGACGGTTCTGGTTGTACACCACCGTACCCAGCAGACCGGTCAGCAGCGACAGACGCATCGCCGACATTTCGCTGGAGATAGGGCTCGGCAGAATCAGGGCTTCTTCACCCGGGTGAATCAGCTGCTGCACTTTCGGGTCAACAAAGCTGTAGGTGATGACTTCCTGGTAGCCCTTGTCGTTAAGCAGCGTTTTTACACGTTTCAGCGACAGATTAGCTTCGCGGTGGGTGCCCATAATCAGCCCCGCCTGCACCGGCCGATCCGGAATATTGTTATACCCGTAAACGCGGGCCACCTCTTCGACCAGGTCCTCTTCGATGGCAATATCGAAGCGCCAGCTCGGTGCAACGGCCTGCCACTCACCATCGCCGACGGTCACCTCACAGCCCAGGCGAGTCAGAATATCGCTCACCTGCGCATCATCAATATGATGGCCAATCAGACGATCCAGTTTGCTACGACGCAGGGTAATGGTCGCCGCCTTCGGCAACGCAGCTTCGTTGGTCGCATCGATAACCGGGCCCGCTTCGCCGCCGCAGATATCGATCAGCAGGCGGGTTGCACGTTCCATCGCTTTATACTGCAGCGCTGAATCCACGCCGCGCTCATAGCGATGAGACGCATCGGTGTGCAGACCGTGGCGACGCGCGCGGCCAGTGATCGACAGTGGGCTGAAGAACGCGCATTCCAGCAGCACGTTCTGCGTTTCGTCATTGACGCCAGAGTGTTCACCGCCAAAGATGCCGCCCATAGCCAGCGCTTTGTGATGGTCGGCAATGACCAGGGTATCGGTATCCAGTTTGGCTTCGGTCCCGTCCAGCAGAACCAGTTTCTCACCCTCTTTCGCCATTCGGACCACGATCCCACCGTCAATACGGTCGCAATCGAACGCATGCATCGGTTGACCCAGCTCGAGCAGCACGTAGTTGGTGACGTCAACGACCGCATCGATGGAGCGAATCCCGCAGCGACGCAGCTTCTCTTTCATCCACAGCGGGGTTGGCGCTTTAACATTGATACCCTTCACCACGCGGCCCAGGTAGCGAGGACAGGCCTCCGGCGCTTCAACGGTGACAGGCAGAGTATCGGTAATGGTGGCGGCAACGGGGGTAATCTCCGGTGCGTTCAGCGGTTCTTTATTCAGAACGGCCACGTCGCGGGCGACGCCGATGATACCTAAGCAGTCCGCACGGTTCGGCGTGACGCTGATTTCGATCGTGTTATCGTCCAGCTGCAGATATTCACGGATATCGGTGCCAATCGGCGCATCCGCCGGCAGTTCGATAATTCCGCTATGATCGTCGGACACGCCCAGCTCAGAAAACGAGCACAGCATCCCTTCGGAAGGTTCACCGCGCAGCTTCGCGGCCTTAATTTTGAAGTCGCCCGGCAGCACGGCGCCGATGGTTGCTACGGCAACCTTTAGCCCCTGACGGCAGTTTGGCGCCCCGCAGACGATGTCCAGCAGACGTTCGCCGCCGACGTTAACTTTCGTGACGCGCAGTTTGTCGGCATTCGGGTGCTGACCGCACTCAACCACTTCACCGACAACAACGCCGTTGAAGCTACCGGCTACCGGCTCAACGCCGTCCACTTCGAGGCCCGCCATGGTGATCTGGTTAGCCAGCGCTTCGCTGTCGATCGCCGGGTTAACCCACTCGCGTAACCACAGTTCACTGAATTTCATTATTCTGTCCTGCCCTTATTTAAACTGTTTGAGGAAACGCAAATCGTTTTCGAAGAACGCGCGTAAATCGGTCACGCCGTAGCGCAGCATCGTCAGACGCTCCATCCCCATGCCGAAGGCGAAGCCGGAATAGATTTCCGGATCGATGCCAACATTGCGCAGAACGTTCGGATGCACCATTCCGCAGCCGAGGACCTCCAGCCACTTGCCGTTTTTACCCATAACGTCAACTTCCGCGGAAGGTTCGGTAAACGGGAAGTAGGACGGACGGAAACGAATCTGCAGGTCTTCCTCGAAGAAGTTATTCAGGAAGTCATGCAGCGTCCCTTTCAGGTTGGTGAAGTTGATATTGGTATCAACAATCAGACCTTCCATCTGGTGGAACATCGGCGTATGGGTCTGGTCGTAGTCGTTACGGTAAACGCGGCCCGGCGCAATAATGCGGATCGGCGGCTGCTGGTTTTCCATAGTACGAATTTGCACGCCGGAGGTTTGGGTACGCAGCAGACGCGTCGCATCAAACCAGAAGGTATCGTGATCGGCACGGGCCGGGTGGTGGCCCGGAATGTTCAACGCATCAAAGTTGTGGTAGTCATCTTCGATTTCCGGACCGGTCGCGACGGTGAAGCCAAGCTCACCGAAGAAGTGCTCGATACGGTCGATGGTGCGTGTCACCGGATGCAGCCCGCCGTTCTCGATCCGACGACCGGGCAGAGAGACATCGATAGTCTCTGCGGCCAGACGCGCATTCAGCGCTGCGCCTTCCAGATCCGCTTTACGCGCGTTAAGCGCCTGCTGAACCTGCTCTTTCGCTTCGTTGATGACCGCACCAGCCGCCGGACGCTCTTCTGGCGGCAGTTCACGCAGGGTTGTCATCTGAAGGGTCAGATGCCCTTTCTTCCCCAGGTATTCCACGCGGACGTTGTCCAGCGCGGCAACATCTGATGCCTCATTAATGGCTGCCTTCGCACTGGCAACCAGCTCTGCGAGATGTGACATGGTTTTCCTCATTATGTCGGTGCAGACACCGGTTATGATCATTATTTTATTCTGACTATTTCGAGTCACAGGCGGCGTCGGGCCGCATGGCACTTAGCACAGAAAAATCGCTGTCGCCGGATGCGCACTCAGCCCGCGCACCTGCAGCTTGAAATAGAATGAACACGTTCATATACGAAAAAAGCCTCCACAGTGGGAGGCTTTCTGGCGCTGTTTTCCGTTTCTTCTTTCACGCGCTAGCCTCCTGAGTTCAGGTGCTAAAGTAAAAAAAGAAGCGGAAAATAGCAGCATTCATGCTTGCATTACCTTGTCTGGTACGAAACGTAAGACCTGTATTGAAAAGCTTACGGCAATAAAAGTCAATGTATTGATGGTGTTGAAACGAAAAGAGGGAGACAAGCTCCCTCTTTCAACTGGCTTATGCCAGAGCTGCTTTCGCTTTTTCGACCAGCGCGGTGAACGCTAATTTGTCGAATACGGCGATGTCAGCCAGGATCTTACGGTCGATTTCAACAGAGGCTTTTTTCAGGCCGTTGATGAATTTGCTGTAAGAAATACCGTTCTGACGTGCTGCTGCGTTGATACGCGCAATCCACAGTTGACGGAACTGACGCTTTTTCTGACGACGGTCACGATAAGCGTACTGACCAGCTTTGATAACAGCCTGGAAGGCAACGCGGTATACGCGAGAACGCGCACCGTAGTAGCCTTTAGCTTGTTTCAAAATTTTCTTGTGACGTGCACGGGCAACTACACCACGTTTTACGCGAGCCATATGTGCTCTCCTGTATCTATTCTAATTAAAAAGTTTAAAAGGGTTAACGACTTATGCGTACGGCAGGCACGCAATTACCAGGCCCAGATCGCCTTTGGAAACCATGGCTTTCGGACGCAGGTGACGTTTACGCTTGGTAGCTTTTTTAGTCAGAATGTGACGCAGGTTAGCGTGCTTGTGCTTAAAACCACCTTTACCGGTTTTTTTGAAGCGCTTAGCAGCACCGCGTACGGTCTTAATTTTTGGCATTTTAATAACTTCCACTTCGCATTGTTAATAAACGAAACATAGGCGAACAACGCCTGCGAAGCCTGAGGGCTCCACAGGAGTTGCTACTTGAAGGCCTTACTGTTTCTTCTTAGGAGCGAGCACCATGATCATCTGGCGGCCTTCGATCTTCGACGGGAAGGATTCGACCACTGCCAGTTCACTCAGATCGTCACGGACGCGGTTAAGCACTTCCATACCGATCTGCTGGTGAGCCATCTCACGACCGCGGAAACGCAGCGTGATCTTAGCTTTATCACCCTCTTCCAGAAAGCGAACCAGGCTGCGGAGTTTTACCTGGTAGTCGCCATCATCGGTGCCAGGACGGAATTTGATTTCCTTAACCTGGATAACTTTTTGCTTTTTCTTCTGTTCCTTAGAAGACTTGCTCTTTTCATAGAGGAATTTGCCGTAATCCATAATACGACAAACCGGCGGCTCGGCGTTAGGGCTGATTTCGACTAAGTCTACTCCGGCTTCTTCAGCTTTTTCCAGAGCTTCTCTCAGACTCACAATACCAAGCTGCTCGCCTTCCAGACCTGTTAAGCGAACTTCTTGCGCGCGAATTTCGCCATTAATACGATTCGGACGCGCCGTTTGAACTCGTTTTCCGCCTTTAATACCTTATTCCTCCAGTTGTTGAAGACTGCGGCTGCGAATCTCTTGTTGCAGCTTTTCGATCACTTCATTTACGTCCATGCTGCCGAGGTCTTTACCACGACGGGTACGCACGGCCACTTTGCCGGCTTCGACTTCTTTGTCGCCACAGACCAACATATACGGGACACGACGTAAAGTGTGCTCGCGGATTTTAAAGCCAATCTTCTCATTTCTCAAGTCCGCTTTTACCCGAATGCCCGCATTTTGTAGTTTACGAGTCAATTCGTTAACGTATTCAGACTGAGAATCGGTAATATTCATCACCACGACCTGCACCGGCGCAAGCCAGGTTGGGAAGAAGCCGGCAAACTCTTCGGTCAGGATGCCAATGAAGCGCTCCATAGACCCCAGAATTGCGCGGTGAATCATTACCGGTACCTGACGCTCGTTATTTTCGCCCACATAAGAAGCGCTTAAACGCTGCGGCAGAGAGAAGTCCAGCTGTACCGTTCCGCACTGCCATGCACGATCGAGGCAGTCATACAGAGTAAATTCAATTTTCGGACCGTAGAACGCGCCTTCACCCAGTTGATATTCAAACGGGATATTGTTTTCTTCCAGCGCGACCGCCAGATCCGCCTCAGCACGATCCCAGGTCTCGTCGCTTCCGATACGTTTTTCCGGACGAGTTGAGAGTTTGACGACGATTTTCTCGAAGCCAAAGGTGCTGTACATATCGTAGACCATACGAATACAGGCGTTCACTTCCTCACGGACCTGCTCTTCTGTACAGAAGATGTGCGCATCATCCTGAGTAAAGCCACGTACGCGCATCAGACCATGCAGCGCGCCCGAAGGCTCGTTACGATGGCAGCTACCGAACTCCGCCATACGCAGCGGCAGATCGCGGTACGATTTCAGACCCTGATTAAAGATCTGCACGTGACCCGGACAGTTCATCGGCTTGATGCAGTATTCACGGTTCTCAGAAGAGGTGGTGAACATCGCATCTTTGTAGTTGTCCCAGTGCCCGGTTTTTTCCCACAGCACGCGGTCCATCATGAACGGACCTTTTACTTCCTGGTACTGGTACTCTTTCAGCTTGGAGCGAACGAACACTTCCAGCTCGCGGAAGATTGTCCAGCCGTCGTTATGCCAGAAGACCATACCCGGCGCCTCTTCCTGCATATGATACAGGTCGAGCTGCTTGCCAATCTTGCGGTGATCACGCTTGGACGCTTCTTCCAGACGCAGCAGATGCGCGTTAAGCGCTTTTTTATCTGCCCATGCGGTACCGTAAATACGCTGCAACATCTTGTTGTTGCTGTCGCCGCGCCAGTACGCGCCTGCGGTTTTCATCAGTTTAAAGTGATGACAAAAACGCATATTCGGCACGTGCGGTCCACGGCACATGTCGACGTACTCTTCATGATGATACAAGCCAGGCTTGTCATCATGGGCGATATTTTCATCAAGAATGGAAACTTTATAAGTCTCGCCACGCTTCACAAAGGTTTCACGCGCTTCGTGCCAGCTGACTTTCTTCTTGATGACGTCATAATTCTTCTCGGCGAGCTCATGCATACGTTTTTCGAGCGCGTCGATATCTTCCTGGGTCAGCGTATGATCGAGGTCGACGTCATAATAGAAGCCGTTATCGATAACCGGGCCGATAGCCATCTTGGTGTTTGGCCACAGCTGCTTAATCGCATGACCGAGCAGATGCGCGCAGGAGTGACGAATGATTTCCAGGCCGTCTTCATCTTTTGCAGTAATGATGGAGAGGGTTGCATCGTTTTCGATGAGGTCGCTGGCATCGACCAGCTCACCATTCACTCGTCCCGCGATCGTGGCTTTCGCCAGGCCTGGACCGATATCCAGAGCAACATCCAGCGGGCTAACGGCGTGGTCAAAATGGCGTTGGCTGCCATCAGGAAGCGTAATTACAGGCATTTTATGTCCTTATTTGCAGTGGTGCCCCACACGAAAGAGCACATACAAAACAATATAATAATAATTATCAACAAGTTATAGCTCAGTTCCCGCTTCACTCTGCGAAATATGAGGACGATCGTTTACCGAGTCGTTCCCACCTGCAGCCGCCTGCTGATAACACCGACCCTTAGTTTACACATCATTAGTGCGTGTTAAAAGTCAGAACAAGATAAATGGTGGCGGTTATGGATAAAACAAGGGGGACAGAATCATATGCTGGATATTCAGCCACAGGAACAACGTGGCGGGACGGCGGACGAAAAAAGAAAAACAGCTCGTGCCACAATAGGTAATGGCAAGAAATAGCAAAGTGGAAGAATCAGTGTTGACCACCATTCAGGAAATAAACCGGTACATCTCTACCCGGCTTTATATTCCCTGAAACGTCATCATATTATCTACAGATGAAAATCAGGACCACTCGCCGGCAACAAGAGTATGGACATTAAATGCATCATCCATAGAGTGACCGGTTGATTGTGAACCGGGAGCAATATTCGATCCGGCTTCAACATCGGTCGCTTTCGCAATACCAACCTGCGTATGGTCGGTGTTGCCTGGCTGCGGGACCGGGTTCGCGGCGAATACGCCAAAAGACAGGGTGCACAGCATCACAGCCGCAGTTGCGATTTTGCTATTTTTCATGATGGTGATTCTCTTATTTACTGAAGGTTGTCCGGCAAAGATCTCATCTTCGTCGATAGTCAACAGTATAGATCCCGATCACACTTTTGTCCGACTAAATATTTAGCTATTTGTGTCAAATTATCTACAGAGTTGTCAGGAAAAAATGAATTATGAGGAAATTGTGGAGTTATTTTCTTTTTATAAAAAATAAAACGAATGACCAAAAATAATAATGCCGATGGTTGCTAATTTTAAAACAATCAGGCCGGTTTCCCGGCCTGAAATACATTACATCTTATAACCCAGAGACAGCGTCGTGCGGCGATCGGTATGATTCGGCGCCGATGACGGCGGCTCGGAGTTCCAGGTCAGGTTGTAGGCAACCCGCAGTGCAAAATGCGCATTGATGGCGACATTCAACGCACTTTCCGAGTTCAGCGTAGTGTCCTGGGCACCGAACACCGACACCCCCTGGGTGAACTTGGTGTTATCGGTCATCTGCCAGGCCCAGGTACCGGAAGCATAGCCCAGCGGCTGAGTATCATTATCGCCATCGGTATACTCGTCATAGCGCACGCCCGGACCAAATTCAAAGCGCAGGCTGTGAACCGGACCGTTCAGGATCTGACGACCATAACCCGCGGTTAAAACGTCGCGTTGTTGATAGCCATTATAGCGATCGGTCAACCAGCTGGCCTGGCCAAACACGTAGTTGCTGTCGGTCAGGTTGTAGCGACTACGGCCACCAACCGCGTATTTTTCGGAGGAGCGCTGATCGTTGGATGACGTGTTGCTGGCATTACCCCACAGCGACCATGCCGTCGTATCGCCGTACCAGGTCAACGTAGAATCCGCGGTCATTGAAGAACTTTTCGTATTTCCGGACTGCGCCAGATAACCGGCGTTAACCGCACCTTCGAAAGGTTTTTTGGCAGTGGAAGGGTCATCCATAACAGTAAAAACGGAATCATCGGCCAATGCGTGCGCAGACGCAAAGAGCCCCCCCGCCAGCAATGCCGCTGCGGGTACTGTCTTCAAAAGCTTCATTTAATTTAGAGTCCGTACAACAAAAAGAGAGACCCAGCTGGTCCCGGAAACTTTCGCAAGGATCGCTATACGCGTCATCCTTCAGGCTACTTCTTTGTTGGCGTCACTAAGACATCCCCCACACAGCATGAACTGTGCTTTCGTGGGATGGCTTCCCTCGCCGCCTCGACGCATCTTGAATGATTTTTGTATCTTGCAGGTCCAATGAAAGGCAAAGAATTATAAAAAAGCACGATTAACATAGCAATCAATTACTATTTCATTTTTTGAATAAGACAGCTCTTAGAACAATCTTTATTTCATAAAGATAAAAATAAAAAGCGCTTTACAAATCGCGACCGGCAATGGCTTCCCCTTCCCGCTAAGAAGTGCCATGCTTAAAAACAGAACAGCTTAACCCGTATCATGGAGGAAATTAGATGACCAAAATCTATACGCTAACGCTGGCTCCCTCACTCGATAGCGCAACGCTGACCCCGCAAATGTACCCCGAAGGAAAACTCCGCTGCAGCGCACCGATTTTCGAACCCGGCGGCGGCGGTATCAACGTCGCACGTGCCATCACCTTTCTCGGTGGTGAAGCAACGGCCATTTACCCGGCCGGTGGCGCCACCGGCGAACATCTTACGGCGCTGCTCACCGCAGAACAGGTCCCGGTTGAGCCTGTCGAGGCGCAAGACTGGACGCGACAAAATCTGCATGTCCACGTAGGCGCCAGCGGCGAACAATATCGCTTCGTGATGCCTGGTGCCGCCTTAACGGAAGAGGAGTTCCGTCGCCTCGAAGAAAAGGTTCTGGCGATCGAGACCGGCTCACTGCTGGTCGTAAGCGGCAGCCTGCCGCCTGGCATCGGCGTTGACAACCTGACTCAGTTAGTCAAAAGCGCACAGCGTCACGGACTTCGCTGCATCATTGATAGTTCGGGCGAGGCGCTGGCCGCCGCTCTTGATGTCGGGAATATTGAGCTCGTCAAGCCTAACCAAAAAGAGTTGAGTGCTCTGGTGGGGCGCGATCTGAGCCAGCCGGATGACGTTCGACGCGCGGCGGAGGAGCTGATTCGTTCGGGTAAGGTCCGCCGGGTTGTGGTCTCACTCGGCCCGCAGGGTGCGCTGGGCGTTGATGCCAGCGGCAGTGTACAGGTCGTGCCGCCGCCGATGAAAAGCCAAAGTACCGTTGGCGCCGGCGACAGCATGGTCGGCGCAATGACCCTGCGCCTGGCGGAAGATGCCAGTCTGGAGGATATGGTCCGCTTCGGCGTCGCCGCCGGTAGCGCCGCCACCATTAACCAGGGTACCCGTCTGTGCTCGTTGGAAAACACGCACAAAATCTACACTTACCTGTGTGGTCGCTAGTTCTCCTTCCCTCTGCTGGCGCAGAGGGAGTCGCCAAATCATCATCATGGTCTATGCTGAAAATTCCATGGATTACAACAGGGTGAAAAATGAGCACAGAAATTGTTACCCGCGTCGTCACGGTTAACTTTCAGGAAGAGACGCTGACCGAAATTAACGAGCTAAGTAATCATCTCACCCGCGCAGGATTTACTCTTGTGCTGAATGATGAAAACGGCAAGGTCCATGAACTGGGTACCAATACCTTTGGCCTGATTTCCGCGCAAAGCGCCGACGAGGTCAAAGCGCTTAGCGCCGGATTGGCGGAAACGGCGCTGGGTCGCCCCGTCGACGTTACCGTCACCACATTTGCTGAGTGGTTGAAAGCTCAATAAGTGCGATTCGTGCAACGGAGCGCGCCAGTTGTGCGTCAGTTCGAATTTTACACCGGGGTTATGGGCTAACCTTATGAAATGGTGGAAAACAAGGGGAGAGACAGCATGTGGCAAGCTATCAGCACGTTGTTAAGCGACTGGCATTCCGAAGCAGCTGAAATCGAACTCCGCAACGAACTGCCCGGCGGTGAAATTCATGCGGCCTGGCATTTACGTTTCGGCGGTCGGGACTACTTTGTTAAATGTGATGAGCGTGAACTTCTGCCTATCTTTACCGCTGAAGCAGACCAGCTTGAGCTGCTGTCACGGAGTAAAACCGTTAGCGTTCCGCAGGTTTATGCGGTTGGCAGCGATCGCGACTACAGTTTCCTGGTAATGGAATATCTGCCCCCTCGCCCGCTGGACGCGCACAACGCCTTCTTACTCGGTCAGCATATTGCACATCTGCATCAGTGGAGCGATCAGCCGCAGTTTGGTCTGGATTTTGATAACGACCTTTCCACCACGCCGCAGCCCAACGCCTGGCAGCGCCGCTGGTCGACTTTCTTTGCCGAACAGCGTATCGGCTGGCAGCTGGAGCTGGCTGCCGAAAAAGGGCTCAGCTTCGGCGATATCGACAGCATCGTCGATAATGTGCAGCAGCGCCTGAGCAATCACCAGCCTCAACCGTCATTGCTGCATGGTGATTTGTGGTCGGGGAACTGCGCGCTAGGCCCGAACGGCCCCTATATCTTCGATCCCGCCTGTTACTGGGGAGACCGAGAGTGCGATCTGGCGATGCTGCCGCTGCACCCTGAACAGCCGCCGCAGATCTACGATGGCTACCAGTCGATATCGCCGCTGCCCTCTGGTTTCCTTGATCGTCAGCCGGTTTATCAGCTCTACACGTTGTTAAACCGGGCGATCTTGTTCGGCGGGCAGCATCTGGTGACGGCGCAGAAAGCGCTGGATGCGGTCTTAATGGAAAAGGCCCCATAAGGGGCCTGATGACAACACGGTTAGCTAATCTCTACGCCTTTCAGACGGAATTTGATCGTCATGGTGACGCCAGTTCCCGGCTTGCCCGCTTCGTAGCGCCATTTGCGCAGCGCATTTTTTACATCGCGTTCAAACATATTGGCGGGCTGCGCGGAGAGAATCTCGACGTTATCCACTCGCCCATCCGGCGTGACATCAAACTTGACGCGTACAGAACCTTCGATACGCAGCGCCTGGGCACGTGTCGGATACGCCGGCTGGTTGCGGCTTATCGCCCGCGGGCCGCTCGGCGCGGTCAGGGTCGGTTTTGCCGTTGCCGGTGCGGAGTTCGGCTGCGTACGTGCTGGCGCCGTATTGGTCGTTTCGAACGGTGAAGCCACGCGCGTTTCCGCCGGTTTCACATCCCGCTTCGGTTGCTCAACCTTCTTCTCCGGCTTCGGTTTAGGCTTAGGCTTCGGTTTGGGTTCGGGCTTGTGAATCACCACCGGCGCTTCTTTTGGTGGCTCCGGCTCCGGCACCACTTCCGGTTCAGGCTCCGGTTCAACAACGGGTTCCGCTACCGGCTGTGCCGCCTGAGGCGGTTCGAGATCTGCCGGCGCAACCATCGTAATTTCGATCGGTTGCGAGGGAGAGGGCCGTTCAATAACCTGATGTACCGAGGTATAAAGCAACCCCGCCACAACGGCACCGTGGATAGCCACGGACAGCAGCGTCGGCCACGGGAAGCGGCGAGGTAAATCAAGGGTCATTGCGCTCATAGTCGTTTCTGTTGAAAAATGATGCCCCGATTTTAAATGCAAATAGCAATCATATTCAATAAGCCTTGTTATCTTGCATCAAAATTTGCCCCGTTTTGTGGGAAAAAACGTCTGAAGCATGGCATTTTAAGTCGGTACGCATCTTTACATTGCAGTCAACGGCGGATTCACTTAACGTGATTCGCCTGTTTATTGATAAGGAGCCTTGCCGTGCTTTACGTTATCTACGCTGAAGACATTGCCGATTCTCTGGAAAAGCGCTTGTCGGTACGTCCCGCCCACCTGGCACGTTTGCAGCTATTACAAGATGAAGGTCGTCTGTTGACCGCCGGGCCAATGCCTGCCGTCGACAGTAATGAGCCTGGCGCCGCCGGGTTTACTGGCTCAACGGTCATTGCGGAGTTCGAATCGCTGGAAGTCGCCAAAGCATGGGCAAATGATGACCCTTACATCGCGGCTGGCGTGTACCAGAACGTCTCCGTGAAGCCTTATAAGAAAGTATTCTGAGACCGTCCGACGCTAAAATAACAGAGGCACCGTAAACGGTGCCTTTTATATCAGTACTCAGTGAAGACAAACAGCAGGGAACCACGTTGTCGTTTCACCAGTTCCTTCCTGATGGAGAGGATGCGCATGTTGCGGCGCGATTGGGCTTCCAGCCAGCGGGACTTGCGGCGACTCACCTGTCTTAGCATGCGCCAGCGCCCTACTTCCGTTCTACTACGCTTCATTGCTACTACTCTACAAGTGAAAAACAGACCACATTATAAACCCATGAATCCGGCTGACCAACGCTTTCGCTGCGTTTTTATTTGCCAGATGGATGTTGATGCGTAAACTCATGACATAGAGTTATTCAAAAGGATTTTTCATCTATGACAACCTTTTACACGGTGGTGAACTGGCTGGTCATCCTCGGTTACTGGTTACTCATCGCCGGTGTAACATTACGCATTCTGATGAAACGGCGCGCCGTACCTTCAGCAATGGCGTGGTTGCTGATTATCTATATTCTTCCGCTAGTGGGGATTATCGCCTATCTCTCATTTGGCGAGCTGCATCTGGGTAAACGTCGTGCGGAACGGGCCCGGGCGATGTGGCCCTCCACCGCCAAATGGCTTAACGATCTCAAAGCCTGCAAACATATTTTTGCCGAGGATAACAGCCCGGTTGCCGAGTCGCTGTTTAAGCTCTGCGAACGGCGTCAGGGGATCGCCGGCGTTAAGGGCAATCAGCTTCAGCTGCTGACCGAGTCTGATGACGTGATGCAGGCGCTGATGCGCGATATCCAGCTGGCGCGGCACAATATTGAGATGGTGTTTTACATCTGGCAACCGGGCGGCATGGCCGATAAGGTCGCGGAATCCTTAATGGCGGCGGCGCGACGCGGCGTTCACTGCCGCCTGATGCTCGATTCCGCCGGCAGCGTCGCCTTTTTCCGCAGCCCGTGGGCAGCCATGATGCGGAACGCCGGCATCGAGGTGGTCGAAGCGCTGAAGGTCAACCTGATGCGTGTTTTTCTGCGCCGCATGGATCTGCGCCAGCACCGCAAAATGGTGATGATTGATAACTATATTGCCTATACCGGCAGTATGAACATGGTCGACCCGCGCTTCTTTAAACAGGATTCCGGCGTCGGGCAGTGGATTGATCTGATGGCGCGTATGGAAGGCCCGGTCGCCACGGCGATGGGCATCGTCTACTCCTGCGACTGGGAGATTGAAACCGGCAAACGTATTTTACCGCCGCCGCCGGACCTCAATATTATGCCCTTTGAAGAAGCCAGCGGACACACGATTCATACCATTGCCTCTGGCCCCGGATTCCCGGAAGATCTGATTCATCAGGCGCTCCTCACCGCCGCCTATTCCGCCAAAGAACATCTGATCATGACCACCCCGTACTTCGTGCCCAGCGACGATCTGCTGCATGCGATCTGCACCGCGGCGCAACGCGGGGTCGACGTCAGCATTATCCTGCCGCGCAAGAATGATTCGCTGCTGGTTGGCTGGGCCAGTCGGGCCTTCTTTACCGAGCTGCTGGCGGCCGGGGTTAAAATTTATCAGTTTGAAGGCGGCCTGCTGCATACCAAAAGCGTACTGGTCGACGGCGAGCTCAGCCTGGTCGGTACCGTGAATCTCGATATGCGCAGCCTGTGGCTGAATTTCGAAATCACGCTGGTCATTGACGACGTCGGATTCGGCGGCGATCTGGCGGCCGTTCAGGACGATTATATTTCCCGTTCGCGCCTGCTGGACGCCCGGTTGTGGTTAAAACGACCGCTCTGGCAGCGGATCACCGAGCGACTGTTTTACTTCTTCAGTCCGTTGCTGTAAAACGTGCCAATCAGATGTTTAACGGGTAGCAATCATGGATATGGATTTAAACAATCGCCTGACCGAAGACGAAACGCTTGAACAAGCTTATGACATCTTCCTGGAGCTGGCTGTCGACAACCTCGATCCGGCGGATGTCATTCTGTTTAACCTGCAGTTTGAAGAACGCGGCGGCGCCGAGCTGTTTGACCCTGCGCCGGACTGGGAAGAGCATGTCGATTATGACCTCAACCCGGACTTTTTCGCCGAAGTCGTGATTGGTCTTGCCGATACCGATGGCGGCGAAATTAACGATATCTTTGCGCGCATTCTGCTGTGCCGCGAAAAAGACCATAAGCTGTGCCATATTCTGTGGCGTGAATAAGCGTCCCCCATACTGAACCACAAAAAAACGGCAGACGGTCACCACACCGCCTGCCGTTTTATTTTTGTTTCCTGACTATTCCGCTAATTCACTGCCGCAGGCGTTGCAAAAACGCGCATTTTTATCATGAGCGGCGTGCTGACAGTTTGGACACGCGCGCGCGCGGCGATGTTGTAATGCGCTGGTCATATGCGTGGTGATAAGTCCGGTCGGAATGGCGATAATGGAATAACCGATTAAGATCAGAACCGAGGCCAGAATTCTGCCGATCGGCGTATGCGGCGTAATATCGCCATACCCGACCGTCGTAATGGTCACAATCGCCCAGTAGACCGACGCATTTAAGGTGGTAAACCCATATTGCGGCCCTTCAATCAGGTACATCAGCGATCCAAAGATAACCATCACGATGGCAATAAAGGAATAAAAGAGGATCAGCTGATGGCGGGCGCTGACGATAGCCGCCCAGAAAATATTCAATGACGGCATAAAGCGCAGCAGTTTAAGAATACGCAGGCAGCGAATCGCCCGCATCGCCCGCCACGCAAAGACATAATTAAGCCCCATCTCCGGCCACATCCACATCACATAGAGCGGCAGGATGGTGGCTAAATCTATCACCCCCCAAAAGCTGAAAATATAGCTGAGGGGTTTCGGCCAGCTGATAATACGCAGGAAATATTCGAGGGTAAAAACAGCGGTGACAAACAGCTCCAGCCAGACAAAAACATGCCATTCATCAAACGTCAGGTGATATTGCGTGCCAAGACCGGACTCAATAAAAATCACCAGCACGCTCAAGAGCGCAAAAATACCGCACAGACCTTCAAATCGTCGTCCGGAACGACGGGTTTGATCGAAGAGTAGATGATACAGCCGCTGGCGAGCGGCGTGAAAATGAACAGCCACGTTTAACCTCGCAAAAAAAAAGGGCTGACCTACGTCAGCCCCAGAGATTATAACGGGTCTACCTTCAGGCAGGAAACCGCATGTCGGAAACTCCCCTCCAGCACCGGCCGCGTTTTCGCACATTCTGGCCCGGCGATGGGACAACGCGTACGGAAAACGCACCCCGACGGCGGGTTAATCGGCGACGGCAGCTCCCCTTCCAGCAGCTGTATGGTTTTGTTCTTTTCCAGATCCGGGTCTGGAATCGGCACCGCGGACATCAGCGCTTTGGTATAGGGGTGCAGCGGATTATGGTACACCTCATCATAAGTGCCCAGCTCCACCGCATGGCCCAGATACATCACCAGAACGCGATCGGAAATATGCTTCACCACCGCCAGATCGTGAGCGATAAAGATCAGCGACAGCCCCATTTCGCGCTGCAGCTGCTGCAGCAGGTTAACGACCTGCGCCTGAATCGATACGTCCAGCGCCGAGACCGGCTCATCGCAGATGATCAGCTTCGGCTCAAGGATCAGCGCACGGGCGATACCGATACGCTGGCACTGGCCGCCGGAAAACTCGTGCGGATAGCGGTTAATCAGGTTCGGCAGCAGACCCACTTTCATCATCATCGCTTTCACGCGGTCACGCACTTCCTGACGCGACATTTTTGGATGATAGGTGCGCAGTGGCTCGGCAATAATTTCGCCGATAGTCATACGCGGATTGAGCGAAGCCAGCGGATCCTGGAAAATCATCTGGATATCGCTGCGAACATCGCGCCACTCTTCCTGCTTCATGCCTAACAGATCTTTGCCAAGCCAGGCGACTTTGCCGTCGGTCGCCTTCACCAGACCAATAATCGCCCGGGCAAAAGTCGATTTGCCGCAGCCGGATTCCCCGACCACGCCCAGCGTTTCGCCCTCGTAGAGACGCAGCGTGACGCCATCCACCGCTTTCAGCGTTTTGGCCGGCTGCCAGAACCACTGCTTGCCATCTTTAATATCAAAGTGGACTTTCAGATCGGCAATTTCGAGCAGGACTTTTCTTTGTTCCGTAACGGCGTTCATAGCAGATCCCCTACCGGTTGAAAGCAGGCGCGCAGGCGGCCCGGTGCAAACTCCTCCAGAGGTGGAGCACTATGACAAATCTCCATCGCGTGCGGGCAACGCGGCTGGAACGGGCAGCCTTTCGGCAGACGCAGCAGGTTTGGCGGATTACCCGGGATGGTCAACAGCGACTCGCCCTCGGCGTCCAGACGCGGAACCGCGTTCAGCAAGCCTATCGAGTACGGATGCGAAGGATGATAAAAGACATCCCGCGCCATGCCGTATTCCATGGTTCGCCCGGCATACATCACCAGCACTTTGTCGCAGATCCCGGCGACGACCCCAAGATCGTGGGTAATCATAATGATCGCCGTATTGAACTCGCGCTTAAGCTCATTCAACAGGGTCATGATTTGCGCCTGAACCGTGACATCCAGTGCGGTTGTCGGCTCATCGGCAATCAGCAGTTTAGGCCGGCACAGCAGCGCCATCGCAATCATCACGCGCTGGCGCATCCCGCCGGAGAATTCGTGAGGATACATTTTCATGCGCTTACGCGCTTCCGGCATTTTAACCGCATCCAGCATCTTCACCGACTCTTCAAAGGCTTCGGCTTTTCCCAGACCTTTATGCAGCATCAGGACTTCCATCAGCTGTTCACCCACCCGCATATACGGGTTCAGGGAGGTCATCGGGTCCTGGAATATCATTGAAATTTGTTCGGCGCGAAGCTTATTCAGATCGCGCTCCGGCAGATTGAGAATCTGGCGGCCGTTAAACAGAGCCGACCCGCCAATCTGACCGTTGGAGGCCAACAGGCCCATCAAAGCAAACGCGGTTTGCGACTTACCGGAACCCGATTCGCCGACGATACCCAGCGTTTCCCCGGCACGCAGGTTAAAATTGAGGTCGTTCACCGCCGTGACATCGCCATCCGGCGTTTTGAACGTGACGCGGAGATCTTTGACATCCAGCAGCAGGCCGGATTGTTGCTGTGCCTGCGGCGCTTTTGCCGTTTCAATTGTGCTCATGACGGCGCTCCTTAGCGATCTTTCGGGTCGAGGGCATCACGCAGGCCATCGCCGATAAAGTTAAAACAGAACAGCGTAATCACCAGGAACCCCGCTGGAAACAGCAGCAGCCACGGCGACACTTCCATAGAGTTCGCGCCATCGCTGAGCAGTGCACCCCAGCTGCTCAGGGGTTCCTGAGTCCCCAGGCCAAGGAAGCTTAAGAAGGATTCAAACAGGATCATGCTCGGCACCAGCAGAGAGGCGTACACCACCACCACGCCCAGTACGTTAGGCACGATATGCCGAACCACAATACTGAATGTTGAGACGCCGCCGACCTGCGCCGCTTCGATAAACTCTTTGCGCTTCAGGCTCAGCGTCTGGCCGCGAACAATACGCGCCATATCCAGCCAGGAGACCATACCGATGGCAACGAAAATCAGCAGGATGTTCTGGCCAAAGAAGGTGACGAGCAGGATAACGAAGAACATGAACGGGAAGGAGTTGAGGATCTCCAGCAGACGCATCATCACGGAGTCGACTTTGCCGCCCAGGTAGCCGGAAAGTGAACCGTAGAGTGTCCCAAGAACCACCGCCACCAGCGCCGCAGCCACCCCGACCATCAGCGAGATACGCCCGCCGATAGCGACACGCACCAGCAGGTCGCGGCCGGAAGAGTCAGTACCAAAATAGTGGCCGGACGTCATGTCCGGCGCACTGGACATCATGCCCCAGTCGGTATCGAAGTAGGAGAACTGCGAAACCATCGGTGCAATAGTCACGAACAGCGCGATAATCACCAGCACAATCAGGCTGGCAACTGCGGCACGGTTATGCATAAAGCGACGGCGGGCGTCCTGCCATAAACTACGTCCTTCGACTTCCAGCTTTTCACTGAAGTTTTCCAACGCCTCGTTGCTTTTCTTACTTAACATCATGGCGAACTCCAGCCTCAATAGCGAATCTTCGGATCGATAACGGCGTACAGCACGTCAACAATCGCGTTAAACAGAATAGTCAGCGCACCGACCAGAATGGTCAGGCTCAGCACCAGCGAATAGTCGCGGTTAAGCGCGCCATTCACAAACAGCTGACCGATACCCGGAAGACCGTAGATCGTTTCGATAACCATTGAGCCGGTGATGATCCCCACGAATGCTGGCCCCATATAAGAAAGAACCGGCAGCAGCGCGGGTTTCAGCGCATGACGTAAAATGATGCGCCGCATCGGCAGCCCTTTGGCTCGCGCGGTGCGGATAAAGTTAGAATGCAGGACCTCAATCATTGAACCGCGGGTAATACGCGCGATACTGGCGATATAGGCTAACGATAAGGCCACCATCGGCAGAATCATAAATTTCAGCGCCCCGCCGTTCCAGCCGCCGCCGGGCAGCCAGTGCAGCGTGATGGCGAATATCATCACCAGCAGCGGCGCAACCACGAAACTGGGTATCACCACGCCGGTCATTGCCACCCCCATGACCGCATAATCCCATTTCGTATTCTGCTTCAGGGCCGCAATAACCCCTGCCGTCACGCCGAGAACTACCGCCAACAGGAAGGCGGCCAGCCCTAATTTAGCGGAGACCGGGAAGCTCGACGCCACCAGATCGTTTACCGAATAGTCTTTATATTTAAAAGAGGGACCGAAATCACCGTGCGCCAGCTGCTTCAGATAATTGAAGTACTGGGTCATGATGGGGTCGTTTAAATGGTATTTGGCTTCAATATTCGCCATCACTTCTGGCGGCAGCGTGCGTTCACCGGTAAATGGACTTCCCGGCGCAAGACGCATCATGAAGAAAGAGATCGTAATAAGAATAAATAGCGTCGGAATCGCTTCCAGACAGCGACGAAAAATAAATTTTAACATTGCCCGTACCTTCTGGCCTGTGCCTATCGAGTGCGATGAATTCAGACACGGTGGGGCAAGCGTCGCCTGCCCCACGTATTGCCATTAATGTTTGATAATATAAAGGTTTTTAACGTAGATATTATCTAACGGGTCTTTACCGGTATAGCCACCCACCCACGGTTTAACCAGACGGGCGTTGACGTAATAGAAGACCGGCACGATCACAGAATCTTTATCGAGCTGCTGTTCTGCTTGCGCATACAGATCGGCACGCTTCGCGTCATCATTCGTTTGTAATGTTTCGGCGATGATTTTATCGAAAGCCGGGCTCTTATAATGAGAGGTGTTATTTGAGCTGTCGCTCAGCATCGTATTCAGGAATGAGGTCGGTTCGTTGTAATCCGCACACCAGCCGGCACGCGCCACGTCGAAGGTCCCCTGATGACGATTATCGAGGAAGGTTTTCCATTCCTGATTTTCCAGCTTGACGTTAGCACCCAGGTTTTTCTTCCAGATGGACGCCACGGCAATAGCCAGTTTTTTATGCAGATCGGAAGTGTTATACAGTAAATTAAAGGTCAGCGGTTTATCGGCGGTATATCCGGCTTCCGCCAGCAGTTTTTTCGCTTCTTCGTTACGCTTGTCCTGAGACCAGGTAAACCACTCTGGTTTGACAACCTTCATGCCATCGGTATACGGCGGTGTATAGCTATAGGCCGGCAGGTCGCCCTGATTCTTCACTTTATTAACGATAATATCGCGATCCAGCGCCATTTTCAGCGCGGTACGAACGCGGGCGTCGGTAAACGGTGCTTTCTGGTTATTAATTTCGTAGTAATAGGTGCAGAGATACGGGTCAACATGGACTTCTTGCGGGATCTCTTTTTTCAGCTTCTGGAACAGTTCAATCGGCATGTTGTTATAGGTCATGTCGATTTCGCCGCTGCGGTAGCGGTTAACGTCGGTCACTTCGGAAGAAATCGGCAGGTAGGTCACCTGATTAATGACGGTCTTCGCGTTATCCCAGTATTGCGGATTGCGCTCAAGCACAATACGTTCGTTAACGACCCAGTCTTTCAGCTTATAAGCGCCGTTGGTCACGATATTGGCAGGCTGGGTCCATTTCTCGCCGTATTTTTCGATAGCGGCTTTTGGCACCGGAGAAACGGATGGGTGAACGAGGAGTTTATAGAAATAAGGAACCGGTTCGCTCAGCGTCACTTCGAAGGTTTTATCATCAATCGCTTTGACGCCCAGATCGGTGATCGGCTTTTTGCCCGCGATAATGTCATCAACGTTCAGCAGGTGGCCATATTGCAGGTAGCTTGCGTAAGGTGAAGCGGTTTTCGGATCCGCCAGACGCTGCCAGCTATAAACGAAATCTTGCGCGGTAACCGGCGTGCCATCGGACCATTTGGCATCTTTGCGCAGATGGAAGGTCCAGACTTTAAAATCTTTATTATCCCAGGATTCTGCGGCCCCAGGGATCGGATGGCCTTGAATATCGCCAATCACTAACCCTTCAAACAAATCGCGGTTAATGTTGGATTCCGGAACGCCTTCAATTTTATGCGGGTCCAGGGATTGCACTTCTGCGCCGTTATTACGTACCAGCGATTGTTTATCCGCCAGCTGCACCCCTGCAGGTACATCCGCTGCCATGGCAACATTCGCGGTAATTAGCGCAGACAAAATCCCCGCGGCTACCAGACTTTTTTTGGTGATGATGGTCATTGTGTTGTTACTCCATTCATTATAATTACTGGCTATTTAACCAGCCTGTTTTTTTCCCCTTACGGGATTCTGTACAGTGCAGGAGTTTATGCTGCTGTCAGACGTTACTGCTTGCTATCACCGACTTATTTATTACGGCCGCTCAAACGGCGACCTTGGCGTCGATTCTTTTATCCCCTGTTGCGGGGCGTTTTCAGCCGTAATGAGTTATTTAATAATAATTCTCATTTACGTGTATTATTCAGTTAGCGATCACGGCGGAAAGTACCAAAAGGCCATCTCATCCGCCAATGCAATTTGCAAATATGTTACCGGATTCTCTTTTATGGTTTTCTCTACGCCGCTATCTTGCCCTGTCTTTCGGCGTGAAAATCATTAAAGAATTTAGTTTTCATACAGATACTGTCAACAGCCCGTTATGGGTGTCTTAGAACCACGCGAAGATGCATTTTTGTACGAAAATTTAACAATCGGTTATTATTTAGCACATTCATCTGCCCCGGTTATGAAATTACTAATATCATTTCAATTATGCGACGGCAAGCACCAGAGAATGATGTGAAGAAAATAACAGTGGCGGAGGGGGGATAAAAAGAGAGGAGACGTTCGATAACTTGCACAACAATTTGATAAATAAGAACATTTAAAGGTATTACAGAAAACTATCTTGTACCGCCTTTTCCGCTTTATGGATATGTTTTGCTAATAATGAAGCAAACGCGGAGCGCTGGGCTCCGCATCGCGCAAGCGCGTTTAACTCACCAGGCCGGGAAACAGCGCTTTTATTCCGGTGACGATAAACTCAATCCCCAGCGCCATCAGCAACAGCCCCATAATACGCGTGATAACGTTGATGCCGGTCTGCCCTAACAGGCGCACCAGCCATGGCGCCATGCGGAAAATCCCCCAGCAGCATAAGGCAAACAGGGCAATGGCAAGGGAGAACCCTAAAAGGTAGGTTACCGTGTGGTAGCGCGTTCCCCAGACGATAGTCGAGCTGATTGCGCCCGGCCCTGCCATCAGCGGCAGCGCCAACGGCACGACGCCAATACTTTCACGAATTGCGGTTTCCGATTTTTCCTGCTTGTTTTGTTTGTCCTCGCCGAGTTTGCCGCTGATCATCGACATCGCAATCGTCACGACCAGGATCCCGCCGGCGATACGGAATGAATCAATAGAGATGCCGAAAATTTGCAAAATCGAGTCACCGAGAAACAGCGACGTCAGCAGAATGATGGCGACCGAAAGATTCGCCGTCAGGTTGGTCTTATTGCGGATCACCGCCGTCTGATAACTGGTCATACTAATGAAGACCGGGATGATGCCTACCGGGTTAACCAGCGCAAATAACCCGATGAAAAACTTGAAGTAGGTTGAAAAATCAAACAACGGTAGAGTCACAGTGCGCTCCGCAGCATCATTAAAAATGGCTGTTGACAGTTAGCCACATAAAATATTCGCGCAGAAGATACGCTTTTTAGCAGCATAATTCATCTCAAATATACGTATAGCGGCGACAAAATGGCATGTTATATATTTGTTTCCCCCGGTTACTTATTCACTTAGTTTGCATACCAATTATTACACTTGATTTGACCGGTCAAAAAACAGACTGCTGAAAGGTGTCAGCTTCGCGCAAACTTGATCTAAATCACGTAAATTATACTCAGAAGTGAGTAACCTTGTTGACACCAAAAGAGTGCAGCATAGCGGTACCTGAGAATCAAAAAGATCAAGCTTCTTTAGTAAATCAATGAAGCCAGCGGCGCCAGAAACGGCACCTTAACATTTAGATGCAAGCTGTTAACAGCCTGTCTATACTGTCGAATCGAGCTACTGATTTACTAAAAAAGTTTAACATTATCAGGAGAGCATTATGGCTGTTACTAATGTCGCTGAACTTAACGCACTCGTAGAGCGCGTAAAAAAAGCCCAGCGTGAATATGCCAGTTTCACTCAAGAACAAGTTGATAAGATCTTCCGTGCCGCCGCTTTGGCCGCCGCAGATGCTCGAATCCCTCTCGCAAAAATGGCCGTAGCCGAATCTGGCATGGGCATTGTCGAAGACAAGGTTATCAAAAACCACTTCGCTTCCGAATATATCTATAACGCATATAAAGATGAAAAGACCTGCGGTGTTCTCTCTGAAGACGACACTTTCGGGACTATCACCATCGCCGAACCTATCGGTATTATCTGCGGTATCGTTCCGACGACTAACCCGACTTCCACAGCAATCTTCAAATCACTGATCAGCCTGAAGACGCGTAACGCGATCATCTTCTCTCCACATCCGCGTGCGAAAGATGCGACCAACAAAGCGGCAGATATCGTGCTGCAGGCCGCTATCGCTGCAGGCGCACCGAAAGATCTGATCGGTTGGATCGACCAGCCTTCCGTTGAGCTGTCTAACGCGCTGATGCATCACCCTGACATTAACCTGATCCTCGCGACCGGCGGTCCAGGCATGGTTAAAGCAGCCTATAGCTCCGGTAAACCGGCTATCGGCGTGGGTGCAGGTAACACTCCGGTTGTTATTGATGAAACTGCAGACGTTAAGCGCGCGGTCGCTTCCGTACTGATGTCTAAAACCTTTGATAACGGCGTTATCTGTGCGTCTGAGCAGTCAGTCGTTGTTGTTGACTCTGTCTATGACGCCGTTCGCGAGCGTTTCGCCAGCCACGGCGGCTACCTGCTGCAGGGCAAAGAGCTGAAAGCCGTTCAGGACATCATCCTGAAAAATGGCGCACTGAACGCGGCAATCGTAGGTCAGCCGGCATACAAAATTGCTGAACTGGCAGGCTTCACCGTTCCGGCTACCACCAAGATTCTGATTGGTGAAGTGACCGACGTTGATGAAAGCGAGCCGTTTGCTCACGAAAAACTGTCTCCGACGCTGGCGATGTACCGCGCGAAGAACTTCGAAGATGCTGTTGATAAAGCTGAAAAACTGGTTGCGATGGGCGGTATCGGTCATACCTCTTGCCTGTACACCGACCAGGACAACCAGCCGGCTCGCGTTGCCTACTTCGGCCAGATGATGAAAACCGCACGTATCCTGATTAACACCCCGGCTTCTCAGGGTGGTATCGGTGACCTGTACAACTTTAAACTCGCGCCTTCCCTGACTCTGGGTTGTGGTTCCTGGGGTGGTAACTCCATCTCTGAAAACGTTGGTCCGAAACACCTGATCAACAAGAAAACCGTTGCTAAGCGAGCTGAAAACATGTTGTGGCACAAACTTCCGAAATCTATCTACTTCCGTCGTGGCTCACTGCCAATCGCACTGGATGAAGTGATTACTGATGGTCACAAACGCGCGCTGATTGTGACTGACCGCTTCCTGTTCAACAACGGTTATGCAGACCAGATCACCTCCGTGCTGAAGGCATCCGGCGTTGAGACTGAAGTCTTCTTCGAAGTTGAAGCTGACCCGACCCTGAGCGTAGTACGTAAAGGTGCGGATCTGGCTAACTCCTTCAAGCCGGACGTTATCATCGCCCTGGGCGGTGGTTCCCCGATGGATGCCGCGAAAATCATGTGGGTAATGTACGAACATCCGGAAACCCACTTCGAAGACCTGGCGCTGCGCTTTATGGACATCCGTAAACGTATCTACAAGTTCCCGAAAATGGGCGTGAAAGCGAAGATGATCGCCGTCACCACCACTTCCGGTACCGGTTCTGAAGTTACGCCATTCGCCGTTGTTACCGACGATGCAACGGGTCAGAAATATCCGCTGGCTGACTACGCGCTGACTCCGGACGTCGCGATTGTTGATGCTAACCTCGTGATGGATATGCCGAAGTCCCTGTGTGCTTTCGGTGGTCTTGACGCCGTGACTCACGCCCTGGAAGCCTATGTTTCCGTACTGGCATCTGAGTTCTCCGACGGCCAGGCTCTGCAGGCGCTGAAACTGCTGAAAGAGTACCTGCCAGCGTCCTACCACGAAGGTTCTAAGAACCCGGTAGCACGTGAGCGTGTGCACAGTGCAGCAACTATCGCCGGTATCGCGTTTGCTAACGCCTTCCTCGGCGTATGTCACTCCATGGCGCACAAACTGGGTTCTCAGTTCCACATTCCGCACGGCCTGGCTAACGCCCTGCTGATTTGTAACGTGATTCGTTACAACGCGAATGACAACCCGACCAAGCAGACTGCATTCAGCCAGTACGACCGTCCGCAGGCACGCCGTCGCTACGCTGAAATCGCGGACCACCTGGGTCTGAGCGCACCGGGCGACCGTACCGCAGCGAAAATTGAAAAACTGCTGGCATGGCTGGAAAGCCTGAAGGCTGAACTGGGTATTCCTAAGTCTATCCGTGAAGCCGGCGTACAGGAAGCTGACTTCCTGGCCCACGTTGACAAGCTGTCTGAAGATGCATTCGATGACCAGTGCACCGGCGCTAACCCGCGCTATCCGCTGATTGCCGAGCTGAAACAGATTCTGCTGGATACCTTCTACGGTAACGAGTTCAGCGAAGGTGAAACTGCCGCGAAGAAAGAGACCGCAGCAGCGCCAAAAGCCGATAAAAAAGCGAAGAAATCTGCTTAATCGACTCTGATAACGCTGGTAAAAGCCCCATCTCCGGATGGGGCTTTTTTTTTATCTCATTCCGGTAGAGCATGACCGGATAAGCGATCGCAAACGCTTTTTCCTGACGCGCATTGCGACCTGGATATCTACGCTAACGCTGTTGGCGGTTTGTTTTCGGCGGCACGGCAGCCTGGTCAGGCTCATTACGCCCTCATGCCGTTGATACCCGGTCAGGAGAAGCCCGTCGCGGAGAATCGTCAGCAGCATGCGTGCCAGGCATAACCCGTTCCGGGGAAAGGTCAGGACATCGGTTCACAGTAAAGAGACGCAGCAGGCGCCATACAGGCGCCTGGGCGGGGAATGATGTGGACGATTAGCAGGGGCGATGTTTACTCTGCACCCGGGTCAGCGAGCCTTCACTTAACGCCTCTTTATAATGTTTACGGCAGACGGAAACATAGCGCTCATTCCCGCCAATCACGACCTGCTCGCCTTCATTATATGGCCGACCTTCCTGATCGAGACGCAGCACCATGCTCGCTTTACGTCCGCAGAAGCAGATCGTTTTTAATTCAACCAGCTTATCGGACCACGCTAATAAATACTGACTGCCAATAAACAACTCGCCACGGAAATCCGTACGCAGGCCGTAACACAACACCGGAATATCCAGCCGATCGACGACTTCAGACAATTCATGTACCTGCTCGCGGGTCAGAAACTGACTCTCATCCACCAGGACACAATGAACAGGCTGTTGCGCATGCTCGGCCGCAATATCGCTAAAGAGCGAGGTCTGAGGGTTAAACAGGCGGGCTGGCGAGGAGAGACCAATTCTTGAACTGACCTTACCTGAACCAAAGCGGTCATCAATCTCGGCGGTATAAACCAGGGCACGCATGCCACGCTCTTGGTAATTGTATGACGACTGTAACAAAGCGGTCGACTTACCTGCATTCATTGCAGAATAGTAGAAATAAAGTTGAGCCATCGGCTGCATCACCCCAATCAGTGTGTTTTATCGCGGCAAAATTGTAGCATATTTTCCCGTGCTATCCCCCCTTTCAGCATGGGTATAGCGGCATACGCTATGTCCGTCCCCCCTGCTGATAGATTACGCTTTTTTAATTGAATGCAGGTGCCGGTAATTTGTACAGCCCCCCTGGCTGGCGCCCGGCGATTGTCCTTTTGTGCGAATCGTAGCATGAGCCAACCCGCTATAACGTTTTTTGCTCACCAGATTATATTAAAGATTGCCGTTACTAATACGCTAATACTCAAGAGGGATATTTATCCCTGCAAAGTATAATTTTACTCCCGGCCAGCAGAGAAAAGCATACTATCTCAGGGTTTTAGCGCAGGATTCGGGTCAGGCTATAAGCAAAAAAGATGTGAAGTCGCACGTAGAATTTAACTTAAATTAATTAATTGCTGCGACAAATAACAAGTAATTTTGAATTCCTTACATTCTCCCCTATTGCACATCCGATTATATCGCTCTATTATTAGTCCAACAAACCACCCCACAATATAAGTTTGAGATTACTACAATGAGCGAAGCACTTAAAATTTTGAACAACATCCGTACTCTTCGTGCGCAGGCAAGAGAATGCACCCTTGAAACGCTAGAAGAAATGCTGGAAAAATTAGAAGTTGTCGTTAACGAACGTCGCGAAGAAGAAAGCGCTGCAGCTGCAGAAATTGAAGAGCGTACTCGTAAACTGCAACAATACCGTGAAATGCTGATTGCAGATGGTATTGACCCGAACGAACTGCTGAGCACCATGGCGGCAGTCAAAGCGGGTACTAAAGCTAAACGCGCTGCGCGTCCGGCTAAATACAGCTACGTTGATGAAAACGGCGAAACCAAAACCTGGACAGGTCAAGGTCGCACCCCGGCAGTGATCAAAAAAGCCATGGACGAGCAGGGTAAAACCCTGGACGATTTCCTGCTGTAATCGAGCATCTGTATTTGAAAAATCCCGCTTCGGCGGGATTTTTTTTATCTGCCGCCCGGCGATATAAAAAAACCGGGAAACGAAATTCGCTCCCGGTTTATCATTAAGCAGAAAACGATTACTTAGCTACTGCTTTTTCCAGCCAGGCTTTAAAATCTGCACCGAGGGATTTATGGCGCACGCCATATTCCACAAACGCCTGCATATAGCCCAGTTTATTACCGCAGTCGTGGCTCTTACCTTTCATATGATAGGCTTCAACGGTCTCTTTCTCGATCAGCATGTCGATCGCATCGGTCAGCTGGATTTCATCCCCGGCTCCCGGAGGTGTTTTTGCCAGCAGCGGCCAAATGTCTGCGCTCAGCACATAGCGACCGACGACAGCAAGGTTAGACGGCGCCACATCGGCTTTCGGCTTCTCAACCACACCCACCATCGGGACGCTTTCGCCCGGCTGCAGGGATTCGCCTTTGCAGTCGACAACGCCATAGGCGGTAACATCAGCAACCGGCTCAACCATAATCTGGCTGGATCCTGTTTCATCAAAACGGGCGATCATTTCGGCCAGGTTATCACGGGAAAGATCCGACTCAAATTCATCCAGAATAACGTCTGGCAGAATAACCGCGACCGGCTCGTCACCCACCACCGGATGCGCGCACAGTACCGCATGACCCAGACCTTTAGCCAGCCCCTGACGGACCTGCATAATGGTGACATGCGGCGGACAAATAGACTGAACCTCTTCCAGAAGCTGACGTTTAACACGTTTTTCCAGCATCGCTTCCAGTTCAAAACTGGTATCGAAATGGTTTTCGATAGAGTTTTTAGACGAATGGGTCACCAGAACAATTTCAGTAATTCCGGCTGCGATGCATTCGTTAACAACGTACTGAATTAAAGGCTTATCTACCAGTGGCAGCATTTCTTTCGGAATAGCCTTGGTGGCGGGTAGCATCCTGGTACCTAATCCCGCAACCGGGATAACAGCTTTTCTTACTTTAGAATTAAGGGCAGCCATTGAAATCTCCTGGACTGTTCGTTTTTTAAACTTTTCGTTAATAATAACGTGTCGAGTATATCAGTCCACTCAGGCAAACCTGGTCTGAAAAGGTTTGTGTTCCCTCGAATTAGGACTTTACTTATAAAACGCAATGATAGTACCACCGCAAAAGATTACCCGGTAATCCTACCAGCTTAAAAAAACCGGTAATTGTTCATTCCGCAGACAACATCAGTCGCAAACGCCCTCCGGCCCCCCAAATTTGGCACTGCCATGATGCGCAGCGCTGGCTAATTTGGTTGAGATAAGCGTTACCCAATGTCCCTAACGGAACGCCATTGCTAATCTGAATTTGATGTTCTCCGGTATTGAGTGTGCCATTCAGACCTGCGGATACCAATATCAAATTTTTCAGACCGCTATGGTAATAACCCACCAGCAATGGAAACTGCCCAGGTAAATTGGCCTGACGGAGTAATTGGTTAACCTGTTTTAACAGGCTCCCCATTTCCGGCAGGCGCTGCCCCTGATGGGCCAGCTGCTCCTGAAGCAATCCATTAAACAAAGCCCGCAGCAACAGCGCCGCAAGCACCCCATTATCTCCTGCTCGTGTGACATCCAGACAATAGAATGCCAGATCATTTTCCGATAATGGCGCAATATCGAGCACCAGACCGGGTTTATCCGCCGACACCAGCTGACGATAATGGATACGGCACTTCGAAATTTCTTGCTGTACGGGAGGCTGAAGCTCCTGCAGTAGCCTTGACGCTGCGGTAGGGTCGCTAACCAGCGCATCCCAGTCCTCAAACAACCGCTCTTCTTCCTCAACCCGCGAGTTGAACATATTGGGATACAGACAGGCATACACCGTTTCCCGCAGGCGGTTGAAATCTTTTACCGGCTTTAGCAACACATCCTGGACGCCAAGGCGCAACGCTTTGGCAATGTCGGCCATATTTTCCGTTGCCGAAATCATCAGAATCGGCAGTTTTTCGCCCCGGTTGCGCAGCTGCTCCACCAGCTCAAGACCATTCATTCGCGGCATAGAGATGTCGCAAATCATCAGGTCGGGTTTGGACTCGGCCATTTTCTGGAGTGCTTCCACGCCATCCCCCGCCTGAACCGTTGTCGCGCCCAGTGAGGTTAGCCAGGAGTGCAAGAGCGAGCGGAAAACGGCTTCGTCTTCAACTATCAGAATCAGTTTTCCCGCCAATGGCTGCGTCATGATCTCTCCTCTGGCTGACGATAGTTAAATAGTGGCATGCAATTCACACTATCGCCTGTCAGAATTTACTTAAGTCCTGGTTAAATGGCGTCACACCGCGGTGCGCACCAAGGGTAGTAGCTCATCCATCTTCTTTTCAACCGCCTGATGTCCGGCAGCAATCGCCTCCCCGGCACGATGAAAATCAAGCGTGGATATTTGTGGGCAAAAAGGCTGTAGCAGAATATCGGGAGGATCGCCCGCCATACGATTGCGTTTCAGGCGATTTTCCAGCACCTGAATAGAGGTCGACATAATCTCCATCGCCGTTGGCGTCGCCGCGCGGCGGGAGGTCATTCCGCTCAGACGCGCGCGAATCCTCGCATGCCAGGAAAAATCTTTGTCTTCTTCAGGCTGAGGTTTTTCAATTGACCACAAATCCTGCTGCATCAGGTGCGCATCGTGCTGTAAGTCGACGGCAATCACGATATCCGCCCCCAGCGCGCGCGCCAGGGAAACCGGAACGGGGTTGACCACCGCGCCATCGACCAGCCAGTAGCCATTATGCATAACCGGTGACATCAGGCCCGGCATGCTGCAGGAGGCGCGCACGGCCTGGTGCAGATCGCCCTCGGTAAACCACAGTTCGCGCCCGGTGCTTAAATTAGTCGCCACCGCAGCAAAGCGACGGTCGCAGCGCTCAATATCGGAGACGGGCAATACCTGTCGAAAGCGGTTGAATACGCGCTCACCGCGCAGCAGTCCACCGCGACGCCAGGAAAGATCCATCAATCGCAGCACGTCCCAGTTGCTAAAAGAGGAGACCCATTTCTCAAGGACCGGAAGCCGGTTGCAGGCAAAGGCGGCCCCCACCAGCGCACCGATTGAACATCCTGCGACGATATCAATTTCAATGCCCGCGCGCTGTAGCGCTTTAATCGTCCCGATATGCGACCATCCGCGGGCAGCTCCCGCCCCTAACGCCAGACCAATTTTAAGCTTTCTCATTATGACCGGTATACTTCCTTCCACTCCGAGCATGGCATCATTGCCACAGCTCAGTTAACATAAAACACTTTGGCGCCGATGCGCCGTGATTCTTTTTCCATGGAGGCCGATTTGTCGCCATTATGCCCTTGTGGCAGCGCTCTGGAGTATAGCTCATGTTGTCAGCGATATCTGAGCGGCTCGCTGCCCGCACCGGATCCCTCACAGCTGATGCGATCCCGCTACAGCGCGTTTGTCATGAAGGATGCCGATTACCTGATCGCCACCTGGCACCCTTCCTGCCAGCCGCAGCACTTCCGGGACGATCTGGAAAAGGGGTTCGCTAAAACGCAATGGCAAGGCTTAACCGTATTTGCTACCGATGAAGGCCGTCACCCCGACGAGGGTTTCGTCAGTTTCATCGCGCGATATCACGACGATAACCGCCCCGGCGCGATTATTGAACGTTCCAGATTCTTAAAAGAAAATGGACGGTGGTATTATATCGACGGCACACGACCGCTGATTGGTCGTAACGACCCCTGCCCTTGCGGTTCAGGTAAAAAATTTAAAAAATGCTGCGGCCAGTAAAGCTGGCGCCGGCAATAGCAAACACTACAGGATTTTCCTCGCGATGCATTCATTACAACGTAAAGTACTACGCACCATTTGCCCTGACCAGAAAGGACTCATCGCGCGTATCACGAATATTTGTTACAAGCACGAGCTGAATATCGTGCAGAACAACGAGTTTGTCGATCACCGTACCGGTCGCTTCTTTATGCGTACCGAACTGGAAGGTATTTTTAATGATGCCATTCTGCTCGCCGACCTTGATAGCGCGCTGCCGGAAGGCTCTATACGCGAACTGACGCCCGCCGGCCGCCGTCGCGTGGTGATCCTGGTCACCAAAGAAGCGCACTGTCTGGGCGATCTGCTGATGAAAGCCAACTATGGCGGCCTGGATGTTGAGATTGCGGCCGTCATCGGCAATCATGAAACCCTGCGCTCGCTGGTCGAACGTTTTGATATCCCGTTCCAGCTGGTCAGTCACGAAGGGCTGACGCGCGAAGAACACGACAAGCTGATGGGCGATGCCATTGAATCTTACGCGCCGGATTATGTGGTGCTGGCGAAGTATATGCGCGTTCTGACGCCGGAATTCG
This sequence comes from Klebsiella sp. X13, assembly GCF_003323835.1. Classification (NCBI taxonomy): domain Bacteria; kingdom Pseudomonadati; phylum Pseudomonadota; class Gammaproteobacteria; order Enterobacterales; family Enterobacteriaceae; genus Klebsiella; species Klebsiella sp. X13. The sequence continues at coordinate 2,172,797 of NZ_CP030874.1, read as the reverse complement.
TTTCCCGCTTCCCGAACCAGATTATCAACATTCATCACTCCTTCCTGCCAGCCTTTATTGGCGCCCGTCCTTATCATCAGGCCTATGAGCGCGGCGTGAAGATCATCGGCGCTACCGCCCACTACGTTAATGACAACCTGGATGAAGGCCCGATCATTATGCAGGATGTTATTCATGTCGATCACACCTATACGGCGGAAGATATGATGCGCGCGGGCCGCGATGTGGAAAAGAATGTGCTGAGCCGCGCGCTGTATCAGGTTCTGGCCCAGCGCGTGTTTGTTTACGGCAACCGAACGATTATTCTTTAATCGATAATGAAATGAACTGGTTAGCATTGCGTCTTTACGCGTAAATTTCAGGCAACCAGTTTAATTTTATCAACGGAAAGCTTTACAGGGGCGCATCATTTGATATGATGCGCCCCGCTTCCCCAGAAGGAAGCAGGCCAGTATTAAGCATTGCCCCGTGGTGGGGTTCCCGAGCGGCCAAAGGGAGCAGACTGTAAATCTGCCGTCATCGACTTCGAAGGTTCGAATCCTTCCCCCACCACCATTATTCACCACAGCAACGTGGTAACCCCGGTAGGCCTTAGCGAGGTTTGCACTTATCGGGAAGGGTGAGGCGCGAAGCGATAAATAATCCTTCAACCACCATCAAAAGTATTACGCTCAAGTAGTTCATACCCCTGGCGGGGTTCCCGAGCGGCCAAAGGGAGCAGACTGTAAATCTGCCGTCATCGACTTCGAAGGTTCGAATCCTTCCCCCGCCACCATCAATTTCCTGTGACTTATTCATTATATCCCTCTCGTTTGCACCATATTCTGCCCGTGCAGGGAAGGATGAGAAGCTTCGACCAGGTTCGATTCGAGCGCAGCGAGAAAGCGTTGCCGCAGGCAACGACCCGAAGGGTGAGGCGCGAAGCGACGAATAATCCTTCCCCCGCCACCATCACTTTCCTGCGACTTCTTCGTTATACCCATCTCGTTTGCACTATATTCTGCCCGTATGGGAATTAGCTCCGCATCAAGCGAAACGGTTAACACATTGATGCTGCTATTCAGGTGACGTTACATCGGCGGCAGACGGCGGGTTACCGGCGAGCTTTTTACTATCGAGGTATTACACTGGGCATGCTCGGCCAGACCATCCAGCAGGGTATCAAGCTGCGCAATATCCCGCACCACCAGGCGCATCACAAAGCAATCCTCGCCTGTGACCTTGTCACATTCAATGCATTCTGGCATTGCCTGGATATATTTATCGACCTTCTGCAGCAAGCCCGGTAGCGGTCTGACGCGAACCAGCGCCTGTAGGGTATAACCGAGCGCCGCAAGGTTAACCCGGGCGCCGTATCCCTGAATCACCCCGCGCTCCTCCAGTCGCTTCACCCGCTCTGCGGTACTGGGTGACGTCAATCCCACCCGCGCGCTCAACACCTTGAGCGATACACGCGCATCTTCTGCCAGACAGGCCAGAATGGCGCGATCGATATTATCAATTAAGTGTTCCATTCGTTTTACCTGATAAATAAAAGCAATACTCGTCTTTTACCTTAGATCATGCATGTCAACCTGTCAGCAGATTAACGACAATATCGGCATCATCACGGAGGTAGAAAAATGGCACATACAGTAACGGGCGTCTGGCAAATGAGTCTGGCGATGATCATTTCGGGTTCGATCGGCGCCTTCGTTTTACTCTCCGGCTTGCCGGTTATCGATGTGGTCTTCTGGCGTTGCCTGATTGGCGCCCTGACCTTACTGGGGTTTATCTCTTTCAGCCGACAGCCGTTCAGCCAGCTCACGCGGCTAACGCTACTGCTGGCGATCCTCGGTGGCATCGCGCTGGTCATTAACTGGCTGCTGCTGTTTGCCGCTTACGCCCGAATTTCGATTGGCATGGCTACCGTGGTGTATAACACTCAGCCGTTTATGCTGGTACTGATGGGAATGCTGACAGGCGAGCGGGTGACGCTGATTAAATGGGGCTGGCTAACGTTGGCTTTTTTCGGCGTGGTCGTCCTGCTCTCCAGCGAGCTGATGCAGGCTCATGGTAGCCAGCTGGCTACGGGTATTGCGCTGGCCCTTGGCGCCGCCTTTTTCTACGCCTTGACTGCGATGATCGCCCGCAAGCTGCGTCCGCTTCCGCCTCAGCATATCGCCTTTATTCAGGTTATCGTCGGGACAATCATGCTGCTACCGCTGGTTCACGCCCCCGATTTCACCGCCGCGTTCCCCTGGCATTACCTGCTGATTCTGGGCATTGTGCATACCGGCATTATGTACCAGTTGCTCTATAGCGCGATTCAGAAACTGCCGACGCCCATAACCGGTACGCTCTCCTTTATCTATCCGCTTGTGGCGATGGTTGTCGATTATCTACTCTTCCATCATGCGCTGACGCCGGTGCAGTTGGTCGGAGGCCTGCTGATTCTGTTTGCGGCGGCGGGAAATAATCTCGGCTGGGGCGACAGGCTGGCGTCTGGCCACAAAAAACCCCGCCAGAGCGGGGTATAATTCTGCCGGACCGGGCGATCAGCGGCGGGCGCGGACTATCTGATATCTGCGCGTCAGGTATTCTACCGGCACGCTCCAGATATGTACCAGACGGGAGAACGGGAACAGCAGGAACAGCGTCATCCCCAGCACCAGGTGCATACGGAAAATAAAGGCGACGCCGTCCAGGTGTGCGGACGCCCCGCCGTGGAACGTCACCACGGACTGTGCCCAGTTCACCAGCTTCATCATTTCGCTGCCATCCATATGCTGGGCGGAGAACGGAATAGTCAGCAGGCCCAGCGCACACTGGAGAATCAGCACGGAGAGCACCAGAATATCGGCACCGGTCGTGGTTGCCCGTACGCGCGGGCTGAACAGACGACGTTTCAGCAACAGCACGCCCCCCACCAGACACATCACGCCGGAGGCGCCGCCGGCAAACATCGCCATTTTCTGCTTCACTTCCAGCGGCAGCCACGCTTCATACATCCAGTGCGGCGTCAGCATCCCAAGGAAGTGTCCGGCGAAAATCCCCAGAATCCCGATGTGGAACAGGTTAGACGCCAGATTCATCCCTTTGCGATCCAGCATCTGACTGGAGGCGGCGCGCCAGGTGTACTGTCCGTAATCGTAGCGCAGCCAGCTCCCAATCAGGAACACCGCTCCGGCAATGTAGGGATAGATGTCAAAGAAGAACATATTCAGGAAGTGCATTATTGCTGTCCTCCGTTAGAGATATTCAAATATTGCGGGGCCACGGCTCCGGCAAAACGACGCTGGTGAGCGGCGATATCGGACTCACCGCAGCCTTGATCGGCAAAGAATTTCACCTGTTCTTCTTCCCAGACGGCATCCAGCGCCTGCGGCGTATCGTCACGCGCTTCATCAGCGATTTTTTCCGCAACTTTCGCTTCATCTAGCGCACTGTTTGCCAGCTTCAGCAGCTGTTCAAACAGAACGGCATAGCGGCTTTCACGCTGCTGCAGACGCGCGCAAAGCAGCGCCAGAATCGGCGCGATATCCTGCAGACCGCCAATGGCTTCGCTCTCCGGCAGCTGCGCGAGATATTCCAGATACAGCGGCAGATGATCGGGCAGCTCGCGGCTGTCGAGCACCAGACCGTGCTGCTCATACTGGTTCAGCAGATCGACCATCGCCTGCCCGCGGTCGCGAGATTCGCCGTGCACGTGCTCAAACAGCAGCAGCGAGGTTGCGCGCCCCCGGTCAAACAGTTCGCTGTAGGCGGCCTGGGCATCCAGCAGATCCTGCGCGGTTAAATCACGCAGGAAGACGCCCAGGGCCTGGGCATCCGCTTTTTCCAGTTTCTCTGACGTAGCCAGAACGTCGAAGAGTTCATTTTGATGCTGCCATAAGTCCGCATCCGGGTACTCAAGCAGACGTGAAACAACCACGAGTTCGATCATGCGTGCGGCTCCGTTTTGCTGGTCACATCCACGGCATCGATGCGGCGGCTGTTGAACAGGTTGAAGGACGAATCAGACCCGTGACAGCCGTCACCGAAGCTAAAGCCACAGCCGTTTTTCTCCGGGAAGGCTTCGCGCGCCAGCTCACGATGGCTGCTCGGCACCACGAAACGGTCTTCGTAGTTGGCAATCGCCAGATAGCGGTACATCTCCTGCGCCTGCGCTTCGGTCAGCCCGACCTCTTCCAGCGCCCGCGTATCGATAACCCCATCGACGGTTTCCGTACGTTTGAAGTGACGCATCGCCAGCATGCGTTTCAGCGCCAGCAGCACCGGCTGGGTATCGCCTGCGGTCAGCAGGTTGGCCAGATACTGGACCGGGATACGCAGGCTTTCGACATCCGGCAGGATGCCGTTGCTGCCCAGTTCCCCCGCATCGGCGGCGGACTGGATCGGCGACAGAGGCGGCACATACCAGACCATCGGCAGCGTGCGATATTCCGGGTGCAGCGGCAGAGCCAGCTTCCAGTCCATCGCCATTTTATAGACCGGCGATTTTTGCGCCGCATCAATGACGCTCAGCGGAATGCCGTCTTTCTGCGCCTGCTCAATCACTTTCGGATCGTGCGGATCGAGGAACACGTCCAGCTGACGCTGGTACAGGTCTTTCTCGTTCTCGGTGCTGGCCGCCTGCTCAATCGCATCCGCGTCGTACAGCAGCACGCCAAGGTAACGAATACGCCCGACGCACGTCTCAGAGCAGACCGTCGGCTGACCCGCTTCAATACGCGGGTAGCAGAAGATACATTTCTCGGATTTGCCGCTCTTCCAGTTGAAGTAGATCTTCTTGTACGGGCAGCCGGTAATACACATCCGCCAGCCGCGGCATTTGTCCTGATCGATCAGCACAATGCCGTCTTCTTCACGTTTGTAGATAGCGCCGCTCGGGCACGTTGCCACGCACGCCGGGTTGAGGCAGTGCTCGCACAGGCGCGGCAGATACATCATGAAGGTGTTTTCGAACTGGCCGTACATCGCTTTCTGCATGTTCTCGAAGTTTTTGTCTTTCGACAGCTTCTCGAACTCACCGCCCAGATCGTCTTCCCAGTTCGGGCCTTTCTCGATCTTGTCCATCCGCTGACCGGTAATCAGCGAGCGCGGGCGCGCGATGGGCTGCGCCTTGCTGTCTGCCGGCGCGTTGTGCAGCGTCTGGTAGTCAAAATCAAACGGCTCGTAGTAATCGTCCAGACCCGGCAGATGCGGGTTAGCAAAGATTTTACCCAGCAGCAGCGCTTTGTTACCCATGCGCGGCACCAGCTTGCCGTTGATCTTACGGATCCAGCCGCCCTTCCATTTTTCCTGATCTTCCCAGTTGGTCGGGAAGCCGGTACCGGGCTTGGTTTCAACGTTGTTGAACCACGCGTACTCGGTTCCTTCACGGCTGGTCCAGACGTTTTTGCAGGTCACTGAGCAGGTATGACAGCCGATGCATTTATCGAGATTCAGCACCATGCCGACTTGTGAACGAATTTTCATTTTACGCTCTCCTGTACCTGGTCATTGCCTTCGCCATCCAGCCAGTTAATGTTCTTCATCTTACGGACTACTACGAACTCATCGCGGTTAGAACCGACGGTGCCATAGTAGTTAAAGCCATATGCCAGGTGCGCATAGCCACCGATCATATGGGTCGGTTTCGGCGTAATACGCGTCACCGAGTTATGAATACCGCCGCGCTGCCCGGTAATTTCTGACCCCGGCAGGTTTACGATACGTTCCTGCGCGTGGTACATCATGGTCATCCCGGCCGGCACACGCTGGCTCACTACCGCTCGTGCGGTCAGCGCGCCGTTGTTGTTGAAAACTTCAATCCAGTCGTTGTCTTCAACCCCAATCTCTTTGGCATCTTCTTCGCTCATCCAGACGACCGGCCCACCGCGACCTAAAGTCAGCATCAGCAGGTTGTCGCTGTAGGTGGAGTGAATGCCCCATTTCTGGTGCGGCGTGAGGAAGTTCAGCGCCTTCTCCGGGTTGCCGTTGGACTTCTCTCCCATCACCGATTTCACCGAGCGGGTGTCGATCGGCGGACGGTACACCAGCAGGCTTTCACCGAAGTCGCGCATCCACTGATGATCCTGATAGAGGGACTGGCGACCAGAAAGCGTACGCCACGGAATCAGCTCATGAACGTTGGTATAACCGGCGTTGTAGGAGACATGCTCGTCTTCCAGGCCAGACCAGGTCGGGCTGGAGATAATCTTGCGCGGCTGCGCCTGAATATCACGGAAGCGGATCTTCTCGTCTTCTTTGTTGAGCGCCAGGTGAGTATGGTCGCGACCGGTAAATTCGCTCAGCGCCGCCCAGGCTTTCACCGCCACCTGGCCATTGGTTTCCGGCGCCAGCGTGAGGATCATTTCTGCCGCGTCAATCGCCGTATCCAGCATCGGCTGGCCTTTTGCCGGGCCGTCCGCCTTGGTGTAGTTGAGCTTACGCAGCAGGTCCATTTCGCTCTGGGTGTTCCAGGCGATACCTTTGCCCCCGTTACCGATTTTCTCCATCAGCGGACCGATAGAGGTGAAGCGTTCATAGGTTGCCGGGTAGTCGCGCTCAACCGGAATGATATGCGGCGCGGTTTTTCCGGGAATCAGGTCGCACTCGCCTTTTTTCCAGTCCTTGACGTCCAGGGGCTGCGCCAGTTCGGCGGCGGAGTCGTGCTGAATAGGCAGCGTAACCACGTCGGTTTCTTTACCCAGATGACCGACGCAGACTTCGGAGAATTTCCTCGCGATGCCTTTGTAGATTTCCCAATCGCTTTTCGATTCCCAGGCCGGGTCGACGGCGGCAGACAGCGGGTGAATAAACGGATGCATATCCGAGGTATTCATGTCGTCTTTTTCGTACCAGGTGGCGGTCGGCAGCACGATGTCAGAATAGAGACAGGTGCTCGACAGACGGAAGTCCAGCGTCACCACCAGATCCAGTTTGCCGTCGAGGCCGTTATCCCGCCACTCCACCTCTTCCGGCTTCACGCCGCCCTGCTTGCCCAGATCCAGTCCCTGAATACCGTGCTCGGTACCCAGCAGGTACTTCAGCATGTACTCGTGGCCTTTACCGGAGGAGCCCAGCAGGTTGGAACGCCAGATAAACAGGTTGCGCGGATGGTTTTTGCCGTTTTCCGGCTGCTCCGCCGCAAAGCGAATCGAGCCTTCTTTCAGGGATTTAACGGTGTAATCCACCGCGCTCATGCCAGCTTTTTTCGCCGCATCGGCAATGCGCAGCGGGTTGGTGCCCAGCTGAGGCGCCGACGGTAACCAGCCCATGCGTTCCGCGCGTACGTTGAAGTCCAGCATGTGGCCGCTGTAGCGCGACTTGTCCGCCAGCGGCGACAGCAGCTCCTGCGCGGTGACGGTTTCATAACGCCACTGGCTGGAGTGGTTATAGAAGTAAGAGGTGCTGTTCATGTGACGCGCCGGACGCTGCCAGTCGAGTGCAAACGCCAGCGGCTGCCAGCCGGTCTGCGGACGCAGTTTTTCCTGGCCCACGTAGTGCGCCCAACCGCCGCCGCTCTGGCCGACGCAGCCGCAGAAGACCAGCATGTTGATCAGACCACGATAATTCATATCGAGGTGGTACCAGTGGTTCAGACCGGCACCGACAATGATCATCGAACGACCGTGGGTCTTATCGGCGTTATCGGCAAATTCACGCGCGGTACGAATGATGTGCGCGCGGGAGACGCCGGTAATTTTTTCAGCCCACGCCGGGGTATACGCTTTAAGATCGTCGTAGCTGGTTGCGCAGTTTTCATCGTTGAGGCCGCGATCCAGACCGTAGTTGGCCATGGTCAGATCGTAGACGGTAGTCACCAGCGCGGTGGTGCCATCCGCCAGCTGCAGGCGTTTCACCGGCAGCTTGTGCAGCAGAATGTTTTCCAGTTCAACGCTGGCGAAGTGTTCGGTGCCGTCACCGCCGAAGTACGGGAAGCCAACCTGCGCCACATCGTCGTGGCTGCCGAGCAGGCTCAGGCGCAGTTCAACCTCTTCGCCGGTGGTACCGTTACGCTGCTCAAGGTTCCATTTCCCTTTTTCACCCCAGCGATAGCCGATAGAGCCGTTCGGCGCCATCATTTCACCTTTTTCATCAAAGGCGACGGTTTTCCATTCCGGATGTTCTTCCTGGCCCAGACCATCCACCAGGTCGGCCGCGCGCAGCATGCGGCCCGCGGCGTAATAGCCGTCTCGCTCTTCCAGCATCACCAACATCGGCATATCGCTGTAACGGCGAACGTAGTCGGTGAAATACTGGCTCGGTTTATCGAGGTGGAATTCGCGGAGCATGACGTGGCCCATCGCCAGCGCCATCGCCGCATCGGTGCCCTGCTTCGGCGCCAGCCACAGGTCGCACAGCTTGGCGATCTCGGCGTAGTCCGGAGTAATCGCCACGGTCTTGGTGCCTTTATAGCGAACTTCGGTGAAGAAGTGCGCGTCCGGCGTACGGGTCTGCGGTACGTTGGAGCCCCAGGCGATAATGTAGCTGGAGTTATACCAGTCGGCTGATTCAGGGACGTCGGTCTGCTCGCCCCAGGTCTGCGGGGAGGCCGGCGGCAGATCGCAGTACCAGTCATAGAAGCTGAGACAGGTGCCGCCAATCAGCGACAGATAGCGCGCGCCGGAGGCATAGGAGACCATCGACATCGCCGGGATTGGCGAGAAGCCGGCCACGCGGTCCGGGCCGTAGGTTTTGACGGTGTAGACGTTAGAAGCCGCGATCAGCTCATTCACTTCCTGCCAGGAGGAACGAACGAAACCGCCGCGCCCACGCGCCTGTTTGAAGCTTTTGGCTTTATCGGCGTCTTCAATAATGGACGCCCAGGCATGCACCGGATCTGAATGCTGCGCTTTCGCTTCGCGCCACATTTTCATCAGCCGTTTGCGCATCAGCGGATACTTCAGACGGTTGGCGCTGTAGAGATACCAGGAGTAGCTGGCGCCACGCGGGCAGCCGCGAGGCTCGTGGTTTGGCATATCCGGGCGAGTACGCGGATAGTCGGTCTGCTGGGTTTCCCAGGTGACGAGACCGTTTTTAACGTAAATCTTCCAGCTGCATGAGCCGGTGCAGTTTACCCCGTGAGTGGAGCGCACAATTTTGTCATGCTGCCAGCGCTGGCGGTATCCATCCTCCCAGTCCCGGTTGGTTTTTAGAAGCTGGCCATGCCCATCGGCAAAGGTTTCACCCTTCTGTTTGAAGTAGCGAAACCGGTCCAGGAATTTACTCATCGGGTTTCTCCTGTTTGGAGCCTGACGGCTCTCTGATAAATCGACATTGCTGGATTTGCAGCGAAGGTAACGCTATGAAAGAGGGAGAGAATTGATAACGATCAATGCGATAGGGCTTATAAATAGCCCCTCAAGCGACAAATACCTCCGAAGTGGTAGCATTTTCTATTTTTTATCTTTATGTTTTTTAAGGAATTTAATGAAAAATGAGCGATTGTTGTACGCCTGTGGCGTGCGCCAGGGTATTAAGGGGTAGATACCCCTGTCGGCGGGTTGAATTCAGTCCTGACGACATAAAAAAGGGGCGCAATATACATTGCGCCCCGTGAGCAAACAGAGATGGCTTAAGACTTCTGCTTACGACCGTAAACCGCCCAGGTAATCAGAACGCAGGCGACATAGAAGACGAAAAAGATCTTCATGGCGCCAGCCGGAGAACCGGTTAGTTCCAGAGAAATACCAAACGCTTTCGGGATAAAGAACCCGCCGATAGCGCCGATGGCAGAGATAAAGCCCAGCGCTGCCGCCGTATCCGTTGCGGCTTCACGCATCGCCTGCTCTTCATTACCGCCCTGCGCTTTTACGCGTTCCATCGTCATTTTACGGAAGATAACCGAAATCATCTGGAAGGTAGACGCGCTGCCCAGACCGGCGGTCAGGAACAGCACCATAAACACGCCGAAGAAGGCAATGAAGCTGCCGCCGACGCCATTCGTTGGCAGCGTCAGGAACAGCAGGCCGCTGAAGATAGCCATCACCACAAAGTTCACCAGCGTGACGCGGGTACCGCCCAGACGGTCAGAGATAGCCCCGCCCATCGAACGCGCCAGCGCGCCGATAAACGGCCCGAAGAAGGCAAAGTGCAGAATCTGAACATCCGGGAACTGGGTTTTCGACAGCATCGCAAAGCCCGCCGAGAAGCCGATGAATGAGCCAAAAGTGGCCAGATAGAGCAGCGCCATAACCCACAGATGGGCGCGCTTCAGTACCGGCAGCTGCTCGCTCAACGATGCCTTCGACGCCGACAGATCGTTCATAAAGAACCACGCCGCCAGGGTGAAGATAATCAGGAACGGCACCCAGATCCACGCCGCGTTTTCCAGATACAGCATGGAACCGTCCGGCTGCTCGCTGCCCGTACCGCCAAAGACGGCGAAAATAGACAGTGAAACCACCAGCGGGGCAACCAGCTGCATCACGCTGACGCCCATATTGCCAAGGCCGCCGTTAAGACCGAGGGCGCCGCCCTGCTTCTGTTTCGGGAAGAAGAAGCTGATGTTGGCCATGCTGGAAGCAAAGTTCGCCCCGGCAAAACCGCAAAGCAGAGAGATGATCACAAAGACGCTGAACGGCGTAGAGGTATCCTGCACCGCGAAGCCCAGCCACACGCAGGGGACGATCATGATCCCGGTACTGAAGGCGGTCCAGCGACGGCCACCAAACAGCGGAACCATAAAGGCATAGGGAACACGCAATAACGCCCCGGAGAGCGCCGGCAGCGCGGTCAACATAAACAGCTGGTCGGTCGAGAACTGGAAGCCGACCTTATTCAGATTGACCGCCACCGCGCTGAACAACATCCAGACGCAAAACGCCAGCAGCAGACAGGGAACGGAGATCCACAAATTCCGGCTTGCAACGCGGTGGCCGCGCTGCTGCCAGAACTCGGGATCTTCAGGACGCCAGTCGGTGATGACTGAAGTACTGGCCTTCTCCGGTAGGGAAGATTGACTCATAAATACCTCTGATTATTCATATATCCTGCCGCTACCTTAGGGGTTACAGAGGGCGGTAAGTTGATATAAATCAAAGGAAAAGTGGTCATTAAATTGCTTAAAAAAAGCCCATCACCCGAAGTGAGTAGCCATTTTCGCTAAAAAAAGTGTGGTTTTTCACATGGCTGCCGGGTTTAAGCCATCGTCTCCCGCAAACCTACCCATCACCGACAATTAAGGGGTAATCCCTTATGGGTATGGGTATACTCCATGGGATATCCGAGAATAGACGCCACTCCCGGATGGTTTGCCGGTCAGGAGCCACGCACGCTATGTTAAAACGTCTTTTTACCCCGCTTACGTTAGTGAATCAACTGGCGTTAATCGTGCTGCTATCGACAGCGATTGGCGTCGCAGGAATCGGTATCTCTGCCCGTCTGGTACACGGCGTACAGGGCAGCGCACACGCGATCAATAAAGCCGGTTCGCTGAGAATGCAAAGCTATCGTCTGCTGGCGGCAATCCCGCTCACCGAGGGCGATAGCAAGCTGCTCGACGACATGAACGCCACCGTCTTCAGCGAAGAGCTGCAGAATGCCGCCCTCAGAGACGGCCAGGATAGCCAGCTTAAAGCGCTACAGCAGTACTGGCAGCTGGAACTGGCGCCGGGGATGAAACATGCGCAGAATCAGGCTACCGTCGCCACGGACGTCGCCAGCTTTGTCGACCGGATAGACCACCTGGTCACCTCTTTTGATCACACCACCGAGCAGCGCATCCGCTACGTCGTCTGGCTGCAGCGGGTGATGGCTATCGGCATGGCGCTGCTGTTTCTGTTCACTATCGTCTGGCTGCGGGCCCGTCTGCTGCGCCCGTGGAAACAGCTGCTGGCCATGGCCCGGGCGGTCAGCCATCGTGATTTTACCCAACGCGTCCATATCAGCGGCCGCAATGAGATGGCCAGCCTCGGTATGGCGCTTAACAACATGTCAAAAGAGCTGGCGGAAAGCTATTCGGTACTCGAACGACGAGTACAGGAAAAAACCGCCGGCCTGGAGCAGAAAAATGAAATCCTCGCCTTTTTGTGGCAGGCCAACCGTCGTCTGCACTCCAGCGCCCCGCTTTGTGAACGTATTTCACCGGTGCTCAACGGCCTGCAGGGGCTGACGCTGCTGCGTGATATTGAGGTGCGGGTGTACGACTTCGAAGATGAGGACAATCATCAGGAGTTCGCCTGTCACTCAGACTTAGAGTGCGATGACAAAGGCTGCTATTTATGTCCGCGCGATCTGCCGCCGCTGCCGGATGCCGGCACCACGCTGAAATGGCGGCTGTCCGATGCCCACAACCAGTACGGGATCCTGCTGGCGACGTTGCCCGTAGGCCGTCACCTGAGTCACGATCAGCAGCAGCTGGTCGATACGTTAGTCGAGCAGCTAACCTCCACGCTGGCGCTCGACAGACACCAGGAGCATCAGCAGCAGCTGATCGTGATGGAGGAGCGCGCCACCATCGCCCGCGAGCTGCACGACTCCATCGCCCAATCGCTCTCCTGTATGAAAATGCAGGTCAGCTGTTTACAAATGCAGGGCGAAAACCTGCCGGAAGAGAGCCGCCAGCTGCTGGGCCAGATTCGCAATGAGCTGAATACGTCGTGGGCACAGCTGCGTGAACTGCTGACGACCTTCCGCCTGCAATTAACCGAACCAGGACTGCGCCCGGCGCTGGAGTCCAGCTGCCAGGAGTATAGCGCCCATTTTGGCTTTACCGTCCAGCTTGATTACCAGCTACCGCCGCGCTTTGTCCCGTCTCATCAGGCTATTCACGTCCTGCAAATCGCTCGTGAGGCGCTGAGCAATGCGCTGAAGCACGCGCAGGCGACCGAAGTGACCGTGACCGTTTCGCTACGGGACAACCAGGTACGGCTGGTGGTTGCAGATAACGGCCGCGGCGTGCCCGATCAGGCGGAACGAAGCAACCATTACGGCTTAATTATCATGCGGGATCGCGCCCAGAGTTTGCGCGGAGACTGTCAGGTTCGTCGCCGGGAAAACGGCGGTACCGAAGTGGTCGTCACTTTTATCCCGGAAAAATCGTTTTCAATCCAATAAGGAGAACCCTATGAGTCAACAGGAACGGGCCACCATCCTTCTCATTGACGATCATCCGATGCTGCGCACCGGCGTCAAACAGCTGGTCAGTATGGCCAGCGATATTCAGGTTATTGGCGAGGCCAGCAACGGTGAACAAGGTATCGCCCTCGCGGAGACGCTGGACCCCGATCTGATCCTGCTGGATCTCAACATGCCCGGCATGAACGGTCTGGAAACCCTCGATAAGCTGCGTGAAAAGTCGCTCTCCGGCCGAATCGTGGTATTCAGCGTCTCTAACCACGAAGAAGATGTGGTCACCGCCCTCAAACGCGGCGCTGACGGCTACCTGCTGAAAGACATGGAGCCAGAAGATCTCTTAAAAGCATTGCAGCAGGCCGCGGCAGGCGAGATGGTCCTCAGCGAAGCGCTCACGCCGGTGCTGGCAGCCAGCCTGCGCGCCAACCGCGCCACCTCAGACCGCGATATCAGCCAGCTGACGCCGCGCGAGCGGGATATTCTCAAGCTCATCGCCCAGGGGCTGCCGAACAAAATGATCGCCCGTCGTCTGGAGATAACCGAGAGTACCGTGAAGGTGCACGTTAAGCATATGCTGAAGAAAATGAAGCTGAAATCACGTGTTGAAGCGGCGGTATGGGTACACCAGGAGCGGATTTTCTAAGGAGCATCCCGCCAGGTGACGCCGTCGGCCGAGAATTTGACCAGCGGCTCGGTCAGCGCCAGCGCGATCTCATTGGATGAAACGCGCTGACCCGTTTTGTCTTCCACGACCACCGACAGATGCCACAGATTGGTCGCTCCCGGCTCGCTGTTCCAGGCCGGAAGAATCACGCTCCAGCCGTCCGGGCTGCGGGTATCCACGGGAGACGTTAAGCTCAGCGACTGCGTATCGCCTTGCCATTTCAGCGACTTTATCCCATGCAGGCTACGAATTTGCAGCTTCAGCTGAACCGTCTCCCCCGGCTGTAAATCCCACGGCGGCGTCGCCAGGTAGACCGACAGCGATTTACGCTGACGATACTCGACCACCGGTAAATGATCGCGCTCCGGGCTGTCGTAACGACTGCCGCGCAAGGAGCGGCTGACCGCCACCTCATCGGCCGCCAGCTGCTGTTTAAGCGGCACGCCAAAACGGTAGTTCAGATTCAGTCCGACGTTGTTTTGACTGAGCCCGCTTTCGCCCTGCTTATGTTTTGCGGTCATAGTCACTAACGGCACGGGGGTATAGTTCAGCCCCACCGACACCGCCACCGGGTTACGGTAGCCGGTACCGGAATGGAACAGGTCGACGCTATCGCCAAAGTACTGCTCGACGCTGACGCTGGTATTAATATGCTGATAGAACGGTAGCCGCGCCTGGGCGGTGACATCGTAGCCGCTTGCCATCCGCTGTTCCTGGGTCAGGCTTTCGCCCTGCTGCCAGCTCCCGACGGGATGGTAATAGTTGGCCGACAGGCGCAAATATTCGCCCCAGGCTTCGGCACCAACGCTGCCTCGCGCCATGTTTTCACCCAGCACTTTGTCGTAGAACGAGTTATAGCCCAGCAGCCAGTCGCCCGTTCGCCAGCGCTGTCCCAGACCGATGTTCCCCACCAGATCGTTTTCCCGCCGGGTGACGGAATACTGATTCCAGGTCAGGTAATCGCCGTTATCCTGCAGCGGGATAAACCAGCTGCCCTGACTGCCGGTGAAGTTGCCTTCTTTATCCACCCGCAGATCGACATTGGCATTGCCCCACGGCGAGAGCCAGTTTTCCAGCTGATGACTCAGCTCATTGCCAAGCTTGCCGATGGCCATCATTCGCGCCTGTTCGCCGGTCGTCAGGCCATTATCGCTCATGCTGGCCTCACCAAACTTTTTCGCGACTTCGGCAAAATGGCGGGCGTCGTCATCCACCTGCGGCGCAATCCCCAGATCCGGCAGCGCCGCCTGTTTTTCACTGAACGCCGTATTTCCCTGCAGAGCACGAGCAGGAACGCCTGCCAGCAGCAGGAGTATTGAAAGGAGTGGGGTCACGCGGTACGACACAGGCATTAAATCGGTTACATTGGCTCACGTAGGATAATGACAGTCTTTAAGTTTACCGTTTTTTTCCCTCTCCCGTAGCCCCAAAGGCAATTCCAGGAATAACCCGAACCTCATGCCCGTATCTGCTCCTCTGCCAGCAGCGCTTTGAGCTCGGGAATACAAGAGCCGCAGTTGGTACCGCATTTCAGCACCTTGCCCAGTTCGCCGACCGTGCGGCAACCGCTGGCGATGGCCTCACCAATCGCGCGTTCACCAATGCTCATGCAGCTGCAGACAATCCGCCCCGCAGGGGCTGTCTCGCCGCTTTTTCTCCCGCCGAGCAGCGCGTGCCGCTGCTCGGGCGTCTGCGGCGGAGAGTGAAACGCATCGGCGATCCACCCGGCATCGATTTGCGGCTCGCCAGGATTGCTCCACCAGCCCAACATCAGCCTTCCCTCATGCCAGGCCAGCAGGCTCCATACTGCCCCGGCCTGCGCGGTTTGTATTTGCCACTCCTGCTGACGACACCAGTCGGTTAGCCATCCCTGCGGAGGGTGTTCTCCGGCTAAAGAGAGATGGTTTACCGCCAGCGCGGCCCGCCGACGCCAGTGGACCGCGACCGGCAGCGGAACCGGCTGGCGACAAAATAGTTCACCGTGCCAGGCGGGACGCCAGGGTGCAATCGCCACCGCCACCTGTTTGCTTTCCGGTTGTCCGGACCAGGGATCCGTTACCGCCGACAGCAGGTCGTTGACCCGCCCCCGTCGGGCAAACTGATTATTCCAGTGCATCGGCACAAACAGCGAGCCGGGACGCTGCCCGCGGCTGACCACCGTTTTGGCCACCATCACTCCATTGCGCGACCAGATTCGCGCCAGTTCTCCCTCGCGCAGCTGCAGGCGTCGGGCATCCGCTGGCGCGATCTCCACGATCGGTTCGGCAATATGCTGCATCAGGCGCGGCACGCTGCCGGTACGGGTCATGGTGTGCCACTGATCGCGAATGCGGCCGCTATTGAGGATCAGCGGATAAAAGGCGTCGGTCGCGGCACGCGTGGCCTGGGGCGTCACCGGCACCATGCGCAATTTGCCATCGCCGTGCCAGCCCTGCTGTAAATCAAGACCGCTGCCGCTGCGGCTGACCGGCCAGCGAACCGGCGCCAGGTTGTCCCACGCCTCACGGCTGAGATCCGCCAGCCCACCGATATCGAACGCCCGCCGGCCGTTATTTTCAAACCCCGAAAGCGCGGCATGCTCGCTAAAGACTTCGTGCGGATGGCGCCAGGCAAAGGCGGCGCCAAAGCCGAGCTGTTCGGCCATGCGCGCGATTATCCACCAGTCGGCTTTGGCTTCCCCCGGCGGCGGCAGAAAGCTGCGCTGACGGGAAATACGGCGTTCCGAGTTGGTGACGGTGCCATTTTTTTCTCCCCACGCCAGCGCCGGGAAACGGATATGGGCAAACGCTGCCGTATCCGTCCGGGCGCTCACATCGGAAACGATCACCAGCGGACAGCCGGCCAGCGCCTGGCTGACGGCAAGGCTGTCCGGCAGCGACACCACCGGATTGGTGCCCATAATCCACACCGCTTTCACCTCACCGCGGCCAATGGCGGCAAACAGGTCCACCGCCGTCAGTCCCGGCGTCTGCGCCAGCCGTTCGCTGCCCCAAAAGCGCGACAGCCGGTGCAGATCCTGCGGCTCAAAATTCATATGGGCGGCCAGCATCGTCGCCAGGCCGCCCACCTCGCGGCCGCCCATCGCATTTGGCTGTCCGGTCAGCGAAAACGGCCCGCAGCCCGAACGCCCGTACTTCCCGCTGGCGAGGTGGACGTTAATAATGGCATTACACTTGTCGCTACCGCTGGCCGACTGATTGATCCCCATGGTGTAGAGCGTTATCGCCCGCGGCGCAGCGATGAAATCACGATAGAACCCGGCGACCTGCTCCATGTCCAGCCCGCAGAATTCGGCCACCTGTGCCGAGTCCCAGGCTGCAGCGGCGGCCAGCGCCTGCGCCTGGTCGCGAAAATCGCCCGTCAGCGCACCGGCCTCGGCAATGGCGCTCAGTAAACCGACAAACAGTCCGCCATCGCTGCCGGGCGCAACCGCCAGGTGGCTATCGGCGATATCGCAGGTGGCGGTTCGACGCGGATCAATCACCACCACTTTCATCCGCGGATTATCACGTTTCGCCTGAACCAGCCGCTGATAGAGCACCGGATGCGCCCAGGCGGCGTTCGAACCCACCAGCACCACCAGATCGCTGTTTTCCACGTCCTCATAGCTGCACGGCACCACGTCGGCGCCAAAGGCGCGCTTATATCCGGTCACCGCCGAGGACATACAGAGCCGGGAATTGGTATCGATATTGGCGGCGCCGATAAATCCCTTCATCAGTTTATTCGCCGCGTAGTAGTCCTCGGTGAGCAGCTGTCCGGAGGCGTAAAACGCCACCGCCTGCGGCCCGTGTTGCTCAATGATTTGCCGCAGCCGGCTACCGGCAACCGTCAGCGCCCGTGACCAGCTGACAGGTTCCCCCTCCAGTTCTGGCCTCAGCAATCGCCCCTCCAGGCCAGTGGTTTCGCCGAGCGCCGCGCCCTTTACGCACAGGCGTCCCAGGTTTGCCGGATGGTGCTCATCGCCGCGCACGCTGACC
Source organism: Klebsiella sp. X13 (assembly GCF_003323835.1). Lineage (NCBI taxonomy): Bacteria > Pseudomonadati > Pseudomonadota > Gammaproteobacteria > Enterobacterales > Enterobacteriaceae > Klebsiella > Klebsiella sp. X13. The sequence goes on along the minus strand of NZ_CP030874.1, from coordinate 2,155,109 downwards.
AGGCCATTTTCCTCCCTTCGTGCCAGCACGCCGCAGCCCACGCCGCAATAGGGACAGGTGGTGCGTATTTCATCCATCAGGAGGCCTCCGCACGCGCCAGCAGAAGCTGGTTCCCGACCCACACCGTGCCGTTTTCGATCTTCACCGGCCAGGCGCGGACCATCGGTTCACCGCCATCGCAGGGACGCCCGTCGCGCAGCCGGATACGATGTTTATACAGCGGCGAAATGACCATCGGCTCCCCGCCGGCATCGCCCAGCATGCCGCGCGACAGCACGTTGGCGTCGCTACCGGGCTCCAGGTTGTCGAGGGCATAAACCTGTTCGCCAAAACGAAACAGCGCAATCTGCCGTTCGCCCAGCCGCGCGCCGATCCCGGCCTGGGTGGGAATCGCCGCCAGTTCGCAAATGGCCTGCCATGGTCGGGTCGACACCTCACCTTCGCGGCGTACCGGCGCGACGACCGGCTGAGGCTGACCGCGCAACATTTGCCGCTGCACGGCCTCATCCGGCCGATCGCTGTTAACATAGGAACGGAACAGCGCCAGCCGCTGCGGATCGTTCAGAGTGGTCTGCCATTCACACTGGTAGCTCGCCACCACCCGCGCCATCTCCTGCTCCAGCTCTTCGCCAATCCCGAGGCTGTCTTCCAGGATCACCTCGCGCAGGTAGTCGATTCCGCCTTCGAGGTTATCCATCCAGGTGCTGGTTCGCTGCAGCCGATCGGCAGTGCGAATATAGAACATCAGCAGCCGATCAACCGTGCGGATCAGCGTCGCGTCGTCGAGGTCGCTGGCAAACAGATCGCCATGTCGCGGCTTCATCCCGCCGTTGCCGCAGACGTAAAGATTCCAGCCTTTTTCCGTGGCAATCACCCCGATATCTTTCCCCTGCGCCTCGGCGCATTCGCGGGTACAACCGGAGACCGCCATTTTTATCTTGTGCGGCGCACGCAATCCTTTGTAACGATGTTCAAGGGTGACCGCCAGCGCCGTCGAGTCCTGAACGCCGTAGCGACACCAGGTCGAGCCGACGCAGGATTTCACCGTTCGCAGCGACTTGCCGTAGGCGTGACCGGTTTCAAAGCCGGCCTCCGCCAGCTCGCGCCAGATAGCCGGCAGCTCTTCGAGCCGGGCGCCAAACAGATCGATACGCTGGCCACCGGTAATTTTGCTGTACAGCTGGTAGCGTTTGGCAATTTGTCCGATGGCAATCAGTCCGTCCGGTGTCACTTCGCCTGCCGCCATACGCGGGACCACTGAATAGGTGCCATCTTTCTGAATATTGGCGAAGTAGCGGTCATTGGTATCCTGCAGCGGTAAATGCGCCGGTTTCAGCAGATACTCATTCCAGCAGGAGGCCAGAACTGAAGCCACCAGCGGCTTACAGATTTCGCAGCCGTGTCCCTGACCGTAACGACTAATCAGCTGATCAAAGGTGTGGATATGATTCACGCGCACGAGGTGATAGATCTCCTGACGCGACCACGGAAAGTGTTCGCAGATATCTTTTTTCACTTCCACGCCCTGCGCCGAGAGCTGATATTCCATCACCTGCTTGACCAGCGCGCTGCATCCACCGCAACCGGTCGCCGCCCGGGTACAGCTTTTTATCGCCGGGATATCGCTGGCGCCCGCGCTGACCGCCCGGCAGATATCACCTTTAGTGACGTTGTGGCACGAGCAGATCTGCGCGCTGTCCGGCAGCGCCGCTACCCCCAGCGCTTTTGGCGCGCTCCCCTCCTGCACCGGCAGAATCAGGCTTTCCGGGCGCGCGGGCAGCGCCATCGCGTTCAACATCATTTGCAGCAGCGTGGCGTAATCGCTGGCATCGCCCACCAGCACGCCGCCCAGCAGCGTTTTGTTCTGCTGGCAGACGACAATTTTCTTGTAGATTTGCCCCGGACCATCCGTCCACTGGTAGCTCTGGCTACCGGGCGTGCGTCCCTGGGCGTCGCCGAAAGAGGCTACATCGATGCCCAGCAGTTTCAGTTTGGTGCTCATATCGGCGCCGCTGAAGCTCGCCTCTTCTCCAGCCAACATTGCCGCCGCCGTTCTCGCCATCTGGTAGCCCGGCGCCACCAGGCCATAGATTTTGTCCTCCCACAGGGCACATTCGCCAATCGCCAGCACCTGCGGATCGGAGGTGCGGCACTGATTGTCGATGACGATCCCGCCGCGCTCTCCTACCATCAGTCCGCTGCCGCGCGCCAGCGTATCCTGAGGACGAATCCCGGCGGAAAAGACCACCATGTCGGTAGCCAGCGATCCGCCATCGGCAAAGTTCAGCTCCAGGCCATTGTCACCGCGCGCAATACTCTGAGTCGTCTTGCTGGTATGGACACCGACGCCAATATCATTGATTTTCTCCCGCAGCATCGCGGCGCCCGGGCTATCCAGCTGGACCGCCATCAGATTCGGCGCAAACTCCACCACGTGGGTTTCCAGCCCCAGCTGTCTGAGCGCGTTGGCGGCCTCCAGCCCCAGCAGCCCGCCGCCAATCACCACCCCGCGTTTTGCGCTGCTGGCGCAGGCGGCAATACGGTCGAGGTCGTCGAGGGTGCGGTAGACGAAACAGCCCTCCAGATCGTGGCCCGGCACCGGCGGAACGAATGGATATGAGCCGGTCGCCAGCACCAGTTTATCCCAGTGGGTTTCATGGCCGCAGGTATCGCGTACCACCCGCGCTTCACGGTCAATGGCCGTAATCGTCTCGGACAGCCGCAGTTCAATTCCGTGCCGGGCGAAGAAATCGCCGTCCACCAGCGACAGCGATTCCGCGCTACGACCGGCAAAATATTCTGATAAATGCACCCGGTCGTAGGCGGCGTAACGCTCTTCGCCAAACACCACGATCCGAAACTGTTGATGCAGGTTACGGCTGACGCATTGCTCGAGAAAATGGTGGCCGACCATGCCGTGTCCGACCAGCACCAAAACAGGTTTTGTCATAGAAAATTCACCTGCAGCGCGCGGCTGCGTTGAAGAAGGATCAAAAAGCCAGTCTGGCTGCGCGGGGGTAGCCAGCAGCGCGGTGAGCGGCGCGGCATTTGCGCAGTCGCCCAGCAGCAAAACAGCCTGTAGTTTGCCGTCGCGGACCAGCAGACGGCGGTAGTGGCGGGCCAGCGGGTCCCAGCTGGTCCAGATCTCATCGTGGTCGCTGGCCTGCGGATCGCCGGCGCTGAACAGCGCGATGCCGGTGACTTTCAGGCGGGTACCGCTATCCTGCCAGTGAAAATCCGCCTCCGGCGTGCCGCATAGCCGCCCGGCCAGCACCTCAGCCTGGCGCAGACAGGGCGCCACCAGTCCCCAGGTCTGGCCGTCAATTTCGCAACATTCGCCAAGAGCACTAACCCCCGGCAGCGCGGTCGCCAGCTGACGGTCCACGATAATGCCGCGCCGACAGGCCAGGCCGCTTCGCTGCGCCAGCTGAATGTTGGGGCGCACGCCGGTCGCCAGCACTACGCGACTGGCGGCAAACGCCCGGCCATCCTCCAGCACAACCTCATGCTCGCGAATCGCGGCAATCCCGCAGCCGGTGACGCACTGGATCCCTCGCTCCTCCAGCTGTTGCTGTAGCTGCTGACCGGCAAAGGCATCGGTTTGCTGTTCCATCAGCCGGTCGCCGCGATGCAGCAAAGTGACATTGTCACCATGACGTCGTAACGCAGCCGCAGCCTCGACGCCGAGCACCCCACCGCCGATCACGACCGCCGGGCCACCGGTTGCCAGAATGGCGGCCACATCGGCAAAGGTGCGAAATGCGTAGACGTGCGGCAGCGCCACACCGGGCAGCGGCGGGATGAAAGCCTGTGAACCGGTGGCGAAAATCAGCTCATCCCAGGAGAGCTCGCCGCGGGTGGTGCGTAGCGTTCGCGTCGTCATCTCCACCGCCAGCACCGATTCATCGCTGCGTACCGTCACGCCGTGCTGGTGATACCACTCCTCTGGCAGCAGCCGCGTTTGCGCCAGCGTTTTTTCCCCACCCAGTACCGGTGACAGCTGGATACGGTTATAGGCCTGCCAGGGTTCATCCCCGATAATCACTATCTGAAATTTGTCGCCCCCCCGCGCCACCAGCGTCTCCGCCAGCCGGGTGGCCGCCATACCATTGCCGATAATCACCAGTCGCCGCTTCATCGCCGCCCCTTACGCCGCCTTCGGCTGTTTTTCGTAGAGGAAATGGAGAATCTGCTGACGCAGGTGGTGATAACGGCTGTCATCCGCCAGCTGAACACGATTACGCGGCCGGGGCAGGTCGATAGCGAGAATCTCGCCCACCGTCGCCGCCGGGCCGTTGGTCATCATCATGACGCGGTCAGAGAGCAGCACCGCCTCATCAACATCATGGGTAATCATCACGATGGTGGTGTTCAGCGCCTGCTGAATCTGCATCACCGCATCCTGCAAATGGGCGCGGGTCAAGGCATCGAGCGCGCCAAACGGTTCATCCAGCAGCAGCACCTTCGGCTTCATCGCCAGCGCTCTGGCAATCCCTACCCGCTGCTTCATGCCGCCGGAGATCTCCCCCGGACGCTTGTGCAGCGCATGACCCATTTGCACCCGCTCAAGGTTGTGTTCGATCCACGCCTTGCGCTCGGCTTTGCTCATGGTGCGGCGAAAAACCTGGTCGACCGCCAGCGCCACGTTGTCAAAGCAGGTCAGCCACGGCAGCAGGGAGTGGTTCTGGAAGACTACCGCGCGCTCGGGACCCGGCCCGGCGATTTCGCGGTTATCACACAGCAGTCCGCCTTCCGTGGGTAAGGTAATGCCGGCAATCAGGTTCAGCAGCGTGGATTTACCGCATCCTGAGTGGCCAATCAGGCTCACGGTCTCCCCTTCATAAATGTCGAAAGAGACGTTTTGCAGGGCCAGAAATTCGCCGCTGGCGGTATGGAAGCGCTGGCTGACGGCCTGCACCTGAATTAATGGTTTCATAGCGATTCCCCTATTTTTCTTGCCAGCTGAAGCGACGAGCGATCAACATCAGCCCCTGCTCCAGCAGCAGGCCGACGACGCCGATAATGACGATGGCGATGATGATGTTTTCCACGTTGAGATTGTTCCATTCATTCCAGATCCAGAAGCCGATCCCCAGTCCGCCGGTCAGCATTTCAGCAGCGACGATCACCAGCCAGGCAATGCCAATAGAGAGACGCACGCCGGTCAGCACCGCGGGCAGCACGGCCGGGAAGAGAATGCGCCGCATCACCGTCCACTCCGACAGCTGTAAAACGCGAGCCACGTTGAGATAATCCTGCGGAATGCGGCGTACCCCTTCGGCAGTGTTAATCACCATTGGCCAGATAGAGCAGATAAAAATGGTCCAGCTCGACGCCGGCTCCGCCTTCTGGAACAGCAGCAGGCCAATAGGCAGCCACGCCAGCGGACTGACCGGGCGCAGCAGCGCAATCAGCGGATTAAACATGCGGGCAAAGAACAGCGAGCGGCCAATCAAAAAGCCCAGCGGGATCCCCACCAGCGCCGCCAGCCCAAAGCCCACCGCCACCCGCTGCAGTGACGCCAACACGTTCCAGCCGATGCCCATGTCGTTCGGCCCGTCCTGATAGAAAGGATCGGCAAACAGGGTCAGCGCGGAATCGAGCGTACTCAGCGGCGTCGGAAAGCCCTTGCCGTTGATCGCCGCCAGCTGCCAGCAGAGCAACAGCAGCCCCAGCCCGAGCAGGGGTGGCAGGAGCCGCTGTACGGTTTCACGTAGCCAGCGCCTGACGGGCGGCGTCGGACGTCGGACCTGTACCGGTGGCAGGACAATCACTTCGCCCGGCGTTTTTTCTGTGGCAATAACAGGTTGCGTACTGTGCGCGTGTTTCATTTCATGCCCCCTTACGTTGAATCGCGAAGCCGCGGGCGTAACCTTCCGGATCGGCCCCCGTCCAGACCGTACCGTCTATTAATGTGCTGCTGCGCATGAGCGCAGCCGGCGTAGAGATGCCGCCCACCGCCTGCGCCGCCTCTTTCCAGACGTCAATGCGGTTGATGCGCCCGGCCACCGCCTGATAATCCGGGGCCGTTTTTAGTAATCCCCAGCGGCGGAACTGGGTTAAAAACCACATTCCGTCCGACAGCCAGGGAAAACTCACCTCTCCCTGGTCGTAAAAGCGAATCGGGTGTGCGTCCTGCCAGCGCTGTCCCAGCCCGTTGTCGTACTCCCCGAGCATCCGCCCGGTGAGATACTGCTCTTTGGTATTCAGCCAGGCGCGTTTTGCCAGAATGCGCGCCGTCTCTCGTTTGTTCTCTTCCGAGGCGTCAATCCAGCGCGCCGCATCCAGCACCGCCGCGACCAGCGCGCGGGCGGTGTTCGGATTGCGTTCGACCCATTCGCTGCGGGTGCCGAGAATTTTTTCCGGGTGTTCCGGCCAGATGGCCTGCGAAGTGGCTGCGGTAAAACCGATACGGTCGTTGATCGCCCGCGCGTTCCACGGTTCGCCGACGCAAAAACCAACCATGTTGCCGATACGCATGTTCATCACCATTTGCGGCGGCGGCACCACCACGGTGCGTACGTCCGTAAACGGGTCGATGCCACCGCTGGCCAGCCAGTAATAGAGCCACATCGCGTGCGTCCCGGTGGGAAAGGTGTGGGCAAAGGTGTAGCTGCCCGGCGCGCGCTGGCCGATCAGCCGTTTCACCCCCCCGAGGTCGGTCACCCCTTTCTCCCGCAGGTCGCTGGAGAGCGTAATCGCCTGGCCATTGCGGTTGAGGGTCATCAGGTTTGCCATTGCGTGCGGCTTGCCGGCGATCCCCAGTTCGAGGCCATACAGCAGGCCGTAGAGAATGTGTGCCGCATCGAGTTCACCGGCGATCAGTTTGTCGCGCACCGCCGCCCAGCTGGCTTCTTTGGTCGGTACCAGGGTAATGCCATATTTTTTATCGAACCCTTTCAGCGACGCGATCGCGATCGGCGCGCAGTCCGTCAGCGGAATAAATCCGACTCGTACGGTAGATTGCTCCGGCTTATCGGATCCTGCCGCCCATGCGCTCTGCATCACGCCGGGCAACAACATCGCCCCGCCCAGCGCGGCGCCTGCCTGTAAAAAATGCCGTCGTGAAATCGAAAATTTATCGCCCATACCCGCTCCAGAACACGCAAAAAAAAAGCGCCCGACAGTGCTGATGCACTGCAGGACGCCTTTATCCATGGACACACAAACCGCCGTTGGCCTGTTGCCCAAAATTGTTTACTGAACGATTTAACGCATTAACCGTTGTCTGCAGGATATTGCAAAACAGATGCCAATGTTCACAGAGGCGGTGTCAGGCCGTTTTCCGCTGTGCGCCGGGCGGCTTCCCGCCGCTCATTGCACCGCTGACAGGCAGCCGCTGCCCAACCATCGTGCATCTACTCCTTTGGGGTTATGGACCACAACGCCTTTACCGTCAGCAGCGCGCGGGCGATTTCCACCATCCTCTGATTCTTATCCATTGCCATTTTCCGCAACGCCTGCCAGGCCTGCTCTTCCTGCATTCCCTGATGAACCATCAGCACGCTTTTCGCTTTTTCAATCAGCTTGCGCTCTTCGAGCGTATCTTTTAGCGAGGCCAGTTGCCCGGAGAGCTGCTGGAGCTCAAAGGCCTGCTGGCGAACCAGCGGCAGCAGCTGTTTATCGAGACGGCGCGCGATGCCGTCGTCACCCTCTTCCTCCGGCCAGCTGGCGGGCGGCGCTTCGCCGCTGAGCAGGTTATCGGCGACGCTCAGCAGGTCGTCAATCAGCCGCTCTTCCAGACCTCGCATCTGCTCCAGACGCTGCGTCTGGGCGCAAAACCAACGCAGCGCCGTCTCCCCCTCATCTGCCGGGGGCTGTCGGGTACAGGCGATCCGCCGCAGCTGCTCAATTTCCAGACTGGCCTGGCACTGGGTCATAAACAGCGCAGTCTGCGGCGCCTCCGCCAGCGCCTGGAAGCTTTCAAAACAGGGCTGCTGACCATCGATTCTGTCCACCAGCAGCTGGCGGAGCTCATCGCTAAACTGGCCGCGGGCAAAGCCGGATGCCCCCAGCGCGCGCTCCTGCCCCACCAGCTCTTTCCCCTGCATAAAGCTGTAGAGCGCCACCATGCGCCCGGCAATTTGCGGGTCGTCAATGCTGTCGTTGAGCTGCGGGACAATATTTAATAAGTGGCGGATAATGCGACTAAACTGGTTTGTCGCCTCTTCGGCGATGATAGCGCGGCCGCGCACGGCGTGGCGCAGCGTCAGCAACTGCTCCAGGTACCAGAGCGCGCTGGCAATCCGCCAGCATAGCGCGCCGCTGGCGCACTCCCGCACCGCTTCCAGCGCCTCGCGAAAGGCGATAAGCTGCTCATCCACCAGTGCCGAGCCCGCCCGGCACTCCGCGGCATAGAGCCGTCCAGCGGAGCAGAGCCAAAGGTTGGACGCACCGCGTTCGCACTGTAGCATGTGTACCAGCGCGCTTATCCGGCTTGCCAGCGTACCCTGCTGCGCCAGCTGGCGTAGCTGCTCTTTTTGCAGCTGCCGCGCGCGGTGAAACCACCTGTTGGCCTCAGGCGTGATGCCAGCCGTATTATTCATACCCCCTCCCGGGTCAACGCTTTATACTTTAACCACAAGCAATAACCGTGCCTTATACCAAGGAGTCCTTATGCAAAGTATTGTGATTATCGCCAACGGTGCTGCCTACGGTAGCGAATCGCTGTTTAATAGCCTGCGCCTGGCGATTGCCCTGCGCGAACAGCAGTCTGAACTCGATCTGAAACTGTTTTTAATGTCTGACGCGGTGACGGCAGGCCTGCGCGGACAAAAGCCGGCGGAAGGCTATAACATTCAGCAAATGCTGGAGATCCTCACCGCCCAGAATGTCCCGGTGAAATTGTGCAAAACCTGCGCCGACGGCCGCGGGATCACCGCGCTGCCGCTGATTGACGGCGTGGAGATTGGCACTCTGGTGGAGCTGGCGCAGTGGACGCTGGCGGCCGATAAAATCCTGACCTTCTGAAGAAAGGGCCTCTGGCGGGATTTAATATCACCGAGGCAGCGTTTGTTAATCAAAAAACTAAGTCAGCTGAATGCTTTCAGGCACAACATCATTTTTGTTTAATCTTTATCCCTTTTTTTGATCAAAATCAGCATTCGTCTGCTCCCCATTTGGTGTTATGCCATGAGTAAAGTGTGAACAATATCACGCGCGGGATTGAGCAGGCAGGATGCTGTAGACAGACAACAACGGGGTAGATAAATGGCGATGGTTAAAGCAAGTTTGATGTTGTTTGGCGGTGATACGCTGGTGGTTCGTTGTTCTGAACGCTGCCATATTCACCTGATGAGCGCGAAGGCTGCCGGCGACAGCCATGCGGATATTCTGAGCGTCCAGGATCGCGACAGCGCCTATCTGACCGTGCCGTATAACGGCACCTGGAACGTACTGATCGATAGCCACAGCCAGTCACTGGAGCACTCCATTAGCTACGTTCCCGCCTGATATCACCTGCCCGGGATAGCCCGGGCATTTTTCAGGCCAGCCCCGGCTGGCTGTTTTCTCCCAGCAGCGTCCGTACCGTCCCGACCAGATCGTCAAGACAATCATCGTGCATACCGAGTTTGCGTAGCTCCTGATCCAGAGAGAACAGGTACTGGGCATTGGTGCCGAGCGGCCCGCTGGCTTTAGCGATCAGCGGCGCAATGACCTGGGCGCGGGTATCCGGTTCGAACAGCGGATGACGAGGATCCATAATAAACACCAGCGCGTTCACCGTCCGCCCGTCATCGAGCTCCAGCTTACACCAGGTCGGCAGATAGCACCCGGTGATCATCTCCCGCTTCCACAGCAGCGTCAGCTCCTCTTCCAGCGTCTCATCAGGGAGTCGATAGGCCACGCCGGTGGTACGCCCGCCCTCTTTCAGCGCCAGCATGCGCCCCGGCTGGCAGGCGCTGCCGCGCCCGGCGGTCAGCCGCAGGCAGAAGGCGCGGTGCCAGCCCGGAAGCGTACCGGTACAGGTTTCGCGATACTCAAGAGCCGGGTTCCACATCAGCGAACCGTAGCCAAAAATCCATACTGAGCCAGCATCAGGACGACAGGCCAGCGTTGCCGCCAGGGAAGCGGCCCGTTGCTCTGCCGACCAGAGAAGCGATTCCTCAATAGCACCAAACGCCGTCTTACAATCCGCATTGATTAAGAAATCACGTGTTAACACTTTCTACTACCTCCGCCACTGCCCGCTTCCCGGCGATTATCTGATGGCATCCGTGAAATATTGCCGAATTATTATCCAGCTTTCATCGACAATAAGCAATGAACGACACGCTGGCAAGGCGCGGAGCAGCAGATGAGGCAGCAGGAACGATTATTTTTTCTTATGCCACTTATCATCGTCTCCTTTTTGATAGTCATTCTTGACCGCCGCCCAGGCGACCTTATGCGCCGTCTCTTCACGGCTGGCGTCGTCCCGCCGGTCCGCCTGGCTCTTATACTGCTCCCAGGCGCTATTAAACGCTTCTTTATAGATCTCCTGGGCATGCGCCGGCAACACGTGCCGGACGCTATCGGGTAGCGCTTGTTTACTGCGATAAGGCATATGCACCTCCGGATGGTGGTAAAAAGATAAGTCTGGGACGTTAATTCCGGGTTTTCAAGGCGGGATATAATCCAGAAGTATTTTTAGTAATTATCTGAATAATAAATACAAAATCGCAATAATGATAAATTATGACAATCTCAAGGCATTAGTTACCAATAGCCGTAAATTTAAGTAAAAAAACAATTCAGATAGCAAAATGTCTGTTATTTTATCTACTTACGGTATCTATAATTATAACACCTGCATAAATGGAGATGGTTCATGACGCATGTACATGAGGCGGTGAAAACCCGCCACAAGGAGACATCGCTTGTTTTCCCGATTCTGGCGCTGGCGGTGCTTATCTTCTTCGGAAGTAGTCAGTCACTGCCAGCGGTCATTGGCATTAACATTCTGGCCTTAGTGGGTATTCTGTGTAGCGCATTCAGCGTTGTACGCCACGCGGACGTTCTCGCCCACCGCCTCGGCGAGCCGTACGGTTCGTTAATTTTAAGTCTTTCCGTGGTGATTCTTGAAGTCAGCCTGATTTCTGCATTAATGGCCACCGGCGACGCAGCCCCGACGCTGATGCGCGATACGCTCTATTCAATCATTATGATTGTCACCGGCGGCCTGGTCGGCTTTGCCCTGCTGCTGGGCGGACGTAAATTCGCCACCCAGTACATGAATTTGTTTGGTATTAAGCAGTATCTCATCGCCCTGTTTCCGCTGGCGATTATTGTGCTGGTCTTTCCGATGGCGCTACCGGGCGCGAATTTCAGCACCGGGCAGGCGCTGCTGGTTGCGCTGATTTCCGCCGCCATGTACGGCGTATTTCTGTTGATTCAGACCAAAACGCACCAGAGCCTGTTTATTTATGAGCATGAAGACGACGGCGACGACGACGACCCGCATCACGGCAAACCGTCCGCCCACAGCAGCGCCTGGCACACCGCGTGGCTGTTAATTCACCTGGTCGCGGTTATCGCGGTCACTAAGATGAATGCGAACCCGCTGGAGACGCTGCTGACCAGCATGAACGCGCCGGTGGCCTTTACCGGTTTCCTGGTCGCGCTGCTGATTCTCTCGCCGGAAGGGCTCGGTGCATTGAAAGCGGTACTCAACAATCAGGTGCAGCGCGCGATGAACCTGTTCTTCGGTTCGGTGCTGGCGACGATTTCGCTGACTGTGCCGGTGGTCACCTTAATCGCCTTCTTAACCGGCAATGAGCTGCAATTCGGGCTTGGCGCACCGGAAATGATTGTGATGGTCGCCTCGCTGCTGTTGTGCCAGATCTCCTTCTCTACCGGGCGCACCAATGTGCTGAACGGCGCCGCGCACCTGGCGCTCTTCGCCGCTTATCTGATGACCATTTTTGCCTGACCGCTCTTCCCCGGCGTCGACCGGGGAGAGTTCTGCGCCGTTACTGGCGCAAAAAAAAGCCTGCCGGTTTTACAACGGGCAGGCTTTTCGCGCTCAGGAGCGATGAATTAGTTGCTGGTATCCAGCTCTTCAAAGTTCTTCACCAGATCGTCAATTGCTTTGATCTGCTTCAGGAATGGCTCCAGTTTAGCCAGCGGCAGCGCGGACGGGCCGTCGCATTTCGCATGTTCCGGGTCCGGATGCGCTTCGAGGAACAGGCCTGCCAGGCCCGTTGCCATACCGGCACGCGCCAGCTCGGTCACCTGAGCACGACGACCGCTGGACGCGGCGCCAAACGGGTCGCGGCACTGCAGCGCGTGGGTCACGTCGAAGATAACCGGCGAGTTGTTGGACACTTTCTTCATCACCCCAAAGCCCAACATGTCGACAACCAGGTTGTCATAGCCGAAGTTCGCCCCGCGATCGCAGAGGATAACTTTGTCGTTACCGCCTTCGATAAACTTGTCGACGATGTTACCCATCTGGCCCGGGCTGACAAACTGCGGTTTCTTCACGTTGATCACCGCGCCGGTTTTTGCCATCGCTTCGACCAGGTCGGTCTGGCGCGCCAGGAATGCCGGCAGCTGGATAACGTCAACCACGTCGGCAACCGGCTGCGCCTGGCTTGCTTCATGAACGTCGGTGATGATTTTCACGCCGAAGGTCTGCTTCAGCTCCTGGAAAATTTTCATCCCTTCTTCCAGACCCGGACCACGATAGGAGTGAATGGAAGAACGGTTGGCTTTATCAAAAGAGGCTTTGAACACGTAAGGAATGCCCAGCTTCTGCGTGACGGTCACATAGTGTTCGCAGATGCGCATCGCGAGATCGCGGGATTCCAGCACGTTCATCCCACCAAACAGGACGAAAGGCAGGTCGTTTGCTACGTTGATATCACCAATGCTAACCACTTTTTGTTTCATAAGATCGCCTTATCAGGGTGTAACCGGATTCATTCCAGATTAGTGAAGAGTAATTTGTTTATGCGAAATGGTGTTAATTTGCGCGCGGATCATTTCGCTGATCGGGTCCTCCGGACACTGTTCGACGAAATAGTTCAGGTCCAGCAGCGCAACATGATCGCACTCAAGCTGGGCGTAGATCAGCCCGCGATCGCGGATCTCATACGGATCCTCCGGATTAAACTGCAGCAGCGCTTCGCTGGCGCGCAGGGCCAGCTCCATCTGCCGCTCTTCCATCAGCGCCGATTTTAAGGTGTCGAGCAGCTTGTGGATCACTTCGGCGTTATCCGCCTCGTCGAGATCCTCGTTGAACAGCTCGGCAACCGGGCTAATATTGCCCTTCAGCCAGACTTCCAGCGTGTGTTCGTTGAGCGTTTCACCGTTGAACGGGTTAATCAGCCACATCTCTTCGCTGGTTTCCGGGTCGGCGCGCAGCAGCAGCTGCGTCGGGAAGATAACCGGGACCAGCGGCAGCGACAGGCGCTGAGCAATCCACAGGACGATAGCGCCTAATGACGCCGCGCTCCCCTGACGATTAATCAGGACTTTGTCGATCCACAAAGCATCAGACAGCCGGTAAACGCCGTGGGAATCGCGAAAGCCCCACTCATGGTAGAACAGCTCCAGTAGCCGCTCCAGCTGACGCTCCTGATCCCAGGAAGAGGCAATTTCCTCCTGCGCCAGACCCAGCAGCCGCTCCAGTTCATCCTGCACATAGTGCGTCGGAAAATCGTCGCGGATTAATTCAGAAATGAGGACCATGCCATCGCACAATGGCGCTTTATTAAATTCGAAATCAGCTAATGACCTCATGACTTACCCCAGTAACGGTGTTCTTGTAATGGCGAGTTGTATGATGAAGAACAACACCACCAAAGCCAGCAGAAAGGCAATAAACCGGCTCTGCTGGCTGCGCGGGCGACGACGGCCCAGCGCGATAAAACCCAATGCGATGTAAATAATAACGCCAAACAGCTTTTCAGTCAGCCATGAGCCGTCTTCAGTGAAAGGCAGATAGTGCGTTATGGCCATTAATCCTGCGCCGCTCAGCAATAACAGCGTGTCGCTGCAGTGCGGCGCAATGCGCACCCAGCGCTGGTTCAGCCGGGCATTGCCGCTGTAGGTCCACCAGTAGCGTAAGGTAAATAAACTGACGGAAACCACCACACACGCTATATGCAGATACAGCACCGCGCTAAACAGATTCATATGCCCGCTTTCTCCATGCCGGAAAATCGCCCTGTCGTCAGGCGATCGTTATCGCCGTAGTCACGGCAGGTCGTCACATCGTGGTAACCCGCTTCCCGGAACAGCGCCCGTACCGCGTCCCCCTGCTTCCAGCCGTGTTCCAGCAGCATCACGCCGTCGGAGGTCAGGAAACGGCGTCCTTCCCGGATGATATGCGCGAGGTCGGCAAGGCCGTTATCGGCAGCAACCAGCGCCGTTTTTGGCTCAAAACGAACATCGCCCTGCTCAAGATGCGGATCGGTTTCGTCGATATAGGGCGGGTTGCTGACAATCATGGTGAACCGCTGCCCGGCCAGCGCGCTGAACCAGTGGCTTTGCAGGACGCTAACGTTCGTGATGGCAAGGCGCTCGGCGTTACGCGCGGCTAATGCCGCCGCATCGGGCATGAAATCCACCGCCGTGACCTGGCAGTCCGGGCGTTCACTGGCCAACGCCAGGGCGATCGCGCCGGTGCCGGTACCTAAATCCAGAATCCGGCACGGCGTAGCCGGCAGCCGCGCCAGCGCCTGCTCGACGAGGCATTCGGTATCCGGGCGCGGAATGAGCGTTGCGGGGGAAACCAGCAGCGGCAGCGACCAGAACTCACGCTCGCCCACCAGATGGGCCACCGGCTCGCCGCGCTGGCGGCGGCTCAGCAGCGTCTCCAGCTGCGCCTGCTGTTCCAGCGTCAGCACCGTCTCACCGAAGGCGAGGAGCCAGGTCCGCGCCCTGCCGGTGACGTGCCCTAACAGGATCTCGGCGTCGCGTCGCGGGCTTTCACTCGCGCTCAGTCGGGCAATCGCCTGCGCCAGCCACTGTTGAAAGGTCATCATTCCTGCTCGGAAAGCGCGGCCAGCTGATCGGCCTGATATTCCTGAACAATCGGCTCAATCAGCATATCCAGTTTCCCTTCCATCGCTTCGTCCAGACGGTAGAGGGTCAGGTTGATGCGGTGGTCGGTCACGCGGCCCTGCGGGAAGTTATAGGTGCGGTTGCGATCGCTGCGATCGCCGCTGCCCAGCAGGTTACGACGGGTTGACGCTTCCGCCTGCTGACGCTTAGCGATTTCCGCCGCGCGAATACGCGCGCCGAGCACCGACAGCGCTTTGGCTTTGTTTTTGTGCTGCGAACGCTCGTCCTGGCACTCCACCACTATCCCGGTCGGTAAGTGGGTAATACGGATCGCCGAATCGGTGGTGTTAACGTGCTGACCGCCGGCCCCGGAGGAGCGGAAAGTATCAATACGCAAATCGCCCGGGTTGATATCCGGCATTTCGGCTTCCGGCAGCTCCGGCATCACCGCCACGGTACAGGCGGAGGTGTGAATACGCCCCTGGGATTCGGTGGCCGGCACGCGCTGTGCGCGATGACCGCCGGACTCAAATTTCAGACGACCATACACGCCATCGCCGCTGATTTTGGCAATCACCTCTTTATAACCGCCATGTTCGCCTTCGTTGGCGCTCATGATCTCCACGCGCCAGCGGCGGGATTCGGCGTAACGGCTGTACATACGGAACAGATCGCCGGCAAACAGCGCCGCTTCATCACCGCCGGTACCGGCGCGGACTTCGACAAAGGCGTTGCGTTCATCATCCGGATCCTTCGGCAGCAGCAGCACCTGCAGCTGTTGCTCCATCTCCTCGCTTTTCGCTTTCGCGTCGCGCAGTTCTTCCTGCGCCATTTCGCGCATTTCCGCATCGTCGAGCATCATCTGTGCAGTTTCGATATCGTCCTGCACCTGGCGCCATTCGGTATAGCAGCGCGCCACGTCGCTCAGCTGCGCATATTCCCGCGACAGCGCGCGGAATCGATCCTGATCGGCGATGGTCGCAGCATCACCCAGCAGCGCCTGAACTTCCTCATGGCGTTCGTACAGAGCTTCCAGTTTGGCAACAATAGAAGGCTTCATAGGCGTGAATTCACCCTGTCCTGAAAAAAGAGAAATGTGCGCTATTCCAGCCCGAGGCTGTTGCGCAGAATATGCAGGCGTTCATCATCCCCGTCACGGGCTGCCTGCTGAAGAGATTTGGTTGGTGCGTGGATCAGGCGATTGGTCAGTTTACGCGCCAGATCCTGCATGATTTCCTGCGCATCGCCGCCCTGCTCCAGCGCAGCCAGCGCTTTCGCCGTCAGCTCCTCACGGACCTGCTCGGACTGGGAACGATATTCGCGGATAGTCTCGCTGGCGCTCTGGGCACGCAGCCAGGCCATAAATTCGCTGGTTTCCTGCTCGACGATCGTTTCCGCCTGTACCGCCGCGGCTTTACGCTGCGCCAGGTTATGCTGAATGATGTTTTGCAGGTCGTCCACGCTGTACAGATAGGCGTTCGCCAGCTTACCCACTTCGGGTTCGACATCGCGAGGCACCGCGATATCAACCAGCAGCATCGGCTGATTACGCCGCGCCTTCAGCGCACGCTCCACCATCCCCTTGCCGATAATCGGCAGCGGGCTGGCGGTCGAACTAATAATAATGTCGGCCTCTTTCAGCCGCTCGTCGATATCGCTCAGGGCGATAACCTCGGCACCGACCTCCTCGGCCAGAGCCTGCGCGCGCTCGCGGGTACGGTTAGCAATCACCATGTTGCGCACGTTGTGTTCACGCAGATGACGCGCCACCAGTTCGATGGTTTCCCCGGCGCCGACCAGCAGCACCGTCACGCTTGAAAGGGATTCGAAGATTTGTCGCGCCAGGGTACAGGCGGCGAAAGCCACGGAAACCGCGCTGGCGCCGATATCGGTTTCGGTCCGCACGCGTTTTGCCACCGAGAACGACTTCTGGAACATCCGCTCCAGTTCGCTGACGTTGAGGTGACCGCGGCTGGAATCGGCGAAGGCTTTTTTGACCTGCCCCAGAATCTGCGGTTCGCCGAGCACCAGCGAATCGAGGCCGCTGGCGACGCGCATCAGGTGGCTGACCGCATCATTATCCTGGTGCCAGTACAGGCTTTTACGCAGGTCTTCTTCATTAAGATGGTGGTAATCACACAGCCAGCGGATGAGCGCTTCCTGCAGATTATCCTGTTCTTCAACGCTGAGATACAGCTCCGTGCGGTTACAGGTCGACAGCACCACACCGCCCTGCACCATTGGCTGAGCCAGCAAGCTCTCCAGCGCCTTATCGAGCGTGTCCGGCGAAAACGTTACGCGTTCTCGCAGCGCGACCGGGGCTGTTTTGTGATTAATGCCAAGAGCTAAAAGGGTCATTGTGAGGGAGTAGTACCAGCGTTGCTAAGGTTAGTCTGAGCGCATCATACAGGATGCGCGGAATCAATAAAAGAGACGCTCCCCTTTTGGAGTAATAGGCATCGGGCTTAAAAGCCATTAACGGTAATTTTTTGATTTCAGACAATTTGAACGTAGACGCTATCGCCGGGCAACGCTAGCATTAAGGGTTATAATTGTAACCCGCTACACAAATCGTGTGCGTACCACCCCGTCGCCGGATTTCACTGTAGACATCAAGGATTTGTCATCATTATGAATCGACTGCTCCGCCTGTTACCGCTGGCAAGCCTGGTCCTGACCGCCTGTACACTCACCGCCCCGAAAGGCCCTGGCAAAAGCCCTGACTCTCCTCAGTGGCGTCAGCACCAGCAGGATGTCCGCAATCTGAGCCAGTACCAGACCCGCGGCGCCTTCGCTTACCTCTCCGATGAACAAAAAGTTTACGCCCGCTTCTTCTGGCAGCAAACCGGCCAGGATCGCTATCGCCTGCTGCTGACCAACCCGTTAGGCAGCACCGAACTGTCGCTGACCGCCCAGCCGGGCAGCGTGACGCTGATCGATAACAAGGGCCAGACCTATACGGCGACCGATGCCGAAGAGATGATTGGCCGCCTGACCGGGATGCCGATTCCGCTAAACAGCCTGCGCCAGTGGATCGTCGGCCTGCCGGGCGATGCCACCGACTACTCGCTTGACGATAAATACCGCCTGAGCGAACTGAACTATACCCAGAACGGCAAAACCTGGCACGTCACCTACGGCGGCTATACCAGCGATACCCAGCCATCGCTGCCGGCCAACATGGAGCTGAATAACGGCAGTCAGCGTATCAAGCTGAAAATGGATAACTGGATTGTGAAATGATGACCCGCTGGCCCTCTCCTGCAAAGCTGAACCTGTTTTTGTACATCACTGGACAGCGCGCCGATGGTTATCACACCCTGCAGACGCTGTTTCAGTTCCTTGACTATGGCGATACCTTAACGATCGAACCGCGTCATGACGGCGCGCTGCGCCTGCTGACGCCGGTTGCCGGCGTAGCCGATGAAGAGAATCTGATTATTCGCGCCGCAAGGCTGCTGATGCAGGCGGCGACGGCATCCGGACAGCTTCCTCCCGGTAGCGGCGCCGATATCAGCATCGACAAGCGTCTGCCGATGGGCGGCGGTCTGGGCGGCGGCTCGTCCAACGCCGCGACGGTACTGGTGGCGCTGAATCATCTGTGGGGCTGTGGTTTGTCGGAAGAGCAACTGGCGATGCTGGGGCTGAGTCTTGGCGCCGATGTGCCGGTATTCGTGCGCGGCCACGCCGCCTTTGCCGAGGGCATTGGTGAGATCCTGACGCCGGTCGAACCGCCAGAAAAGTGGTACCTGGTCGCTCATCCCGGAGTCAGTATTCCGACGCCGACCATTTTCCGCGACCCCGAGCTACCACGAAACACCCCGGTAAGGTCAATAAGTACGTTACTAAAATGTGAATTTCGCAATGATTGCGAGGTTATCGCAAGAAAACGTTTTCGCGAGGTTGATGCGGCGCTTTCCTGGCTGTTAGAATATGCGCCGTCGCGCCTGACAGGCACAGGAGCCTGTGTCTTTGCTGAATTTGACACCGAATCTGCCGCTCGTCAGGTGCTGGAGCAAGCCCCGGAATGGCTACAAGGCTTTGTAGCGCGAGGAGTTAATATCTCCCCGCTCAAGCTAGCCCTACCCAGGTAGTTCTGCTTTTTTGCACGAATTACCTTAGTACGCCGGGCAAATTGAGTAACGGTGACAACGTCACCCTGTTCCAGACGTTGCATCGTTCTCTTTAAATACACCGCCTGGATAGAAGAGTGCCGCCCGCACGGTTTCTGGCGCTTTTCATCCACCACTGGACGCATGCCTGAGGTTCTTCTCGTGCCTGATATGAAGCTTTTTGCTGGTAACGCCACCCCGGAACTAGCACAACGTATTGCCAACCGCCTGTACACTTCTCTTGGCGACGCCGCTGTAGGTCGTTTTAGCGACGGCGAAGTCAGCGTACAAATCAATGAAAACGTACGCGGTGGTGATATTTTCATCATCCAGTCCACTTGTGCTCCCACCAACGACAACCTGATGGAACTGGTTGTTATGGTTGATGCTCTGCGTCGCGCTTCGGCGGGTCGTATCACCGCTGTTATCCCTTATTTCGGCTATGCTCGTCAGGACCGTCGTGTGCGTTCTGCGCGTGTGCCGATTACCGCGAAAGTGGTTGCCGATTTCCTGTCCAGCGTTGGCGTTGACCGCGTACTGACCGTTGACCTGCATGCAGAACAGATCCAGGGCTTCTTCGACGTTCCGGTTGATAACGTATTCGGCAGCCCTATTCTGCTGGAAGATATGCTGCAGCTGAACCTGGATAACCCGATCGTGGTTTCTCCGGACATCGGCGGCGTGGTGCGTGCTCGCGCTATCGCCAAACTGCTGAACGATACCGATATGGCTATCATCGACAAACGCCGTCCGCGCGCTAACGTTTCTCAGGTGATGCACATCATCGGTGACGTTGCCGGCCGCGACTGCGTGATGGTTGACGATATGATCGATACCGGCGGCACGCTGTGTAAAGCAGCTGAAGCGCTGAAAGAGCGTGGTGCGAAACGCGTATTTGCCTACGCCACTCACCCGATCTTCTCCGGCAATGCTATCCAGAACATTAAAAACTCTGTGATTGATGAATTCGTCGTCTGCGATACTATTCCGCTGGCGCCGGAAATCAAAGCGCTGGAAAAAGTGCGTACGCTGACGCTGTCTGGCATGCTGGCAGAAGCGATTCGTCGTATCAGCAACGAAGAATCTATCTCTGCTATGTTCGAACATTAATCGAGCCCGGCCAAAAAACCCGCTGCGGCGGGTTTTTTTGTCTCTTAAACCAATTTGTATGACCATTGCCTCCTTCACCTGCCATTTAGTTGACAGATGATGCGCTCATGGATGAAACATTATTGTGAACAGATTATTTTCCTCACATGTGATGCCTTTCCGCGCCCTCATCGATGCTTGCTGGAAAGAAAAATACACGCTAGCCCGTTTCACCCGCGATCTGATCGCCGGGATCACGGTCGGGATTATTGCCATTCCTCTGGCAATGGCGTTGGCTATTGGCAGCGGTGTCGCGCCGCAGTATGGACTTTATACTGCCGCCGTCGCCGGGATTATTATCGCCCTCACCGGCGGCTCGCGCTTTAGCGTATCCGGGCCAACCGCCGCCTTTGTGGTGATCCTCTATCCGGTGTCACAGCAGTTTGGCCTGGCCGGACTGCTGGTGGCGACGTTGATGTCCGGGGTCTTTTTAATTCTTTTCGGCCTCGCCCGCTTTGGCCGGTTAATTGAATATATTCCGCTATCCGTTACCCTCGGGTTTACCTCCGGTATTGGTATCACTATCGGTACCATGCAGATAAAAGATTTTCTTGGTCTGCAGATGGCGCACGTTCCCGAGCACTATCTGCAGAAAGTCGCCGCCCTGGTCATGGCGCTGCCGACGGCTAATCCTGGCGATGCGGCGATTGGCGTTGTCACCCTTGGCACGCTGATCCTGTGGCCGCGTCTGGGGATCCGCCTACCCGGCCACCTGCCTGCGCTGCTGGCGGGCTGTGCGGTGATGGCAATCGTCAATCTTATGGGGGGCCACGTCGCGACTATCGGCTCTCAGTTCCACTATATTCTGGCTGACGGTAGCCAGGGTAACGGGATCCCGCAGCTGCTGCCGCAGCTGGTGCTGCCGTGGGATATGCCTGGCTCCGATTTTACGCTCAGCTGGGCGTCACTACAGGCGCTGCTGCCGGCGGCCTTCTCGATGGCGATGCTCGGCGCGATTGAATCACTGCTGTGTGCGGTGGTCCTCGACGGGATGACCGGCACGAAGCACAAAGCCAACAGCGAACTGATAGGCCAGGGTCTCGGCAATATCATCGCCCCTTTCTTTGGCGGTATTACTGCCACCGCCGCCATTGCCCGTTCAGCGGCTAACGTCCGCGCCGGCGCAACATCGCCGGTATCCGCCGTGATTCATGCGCTGCTGGTCATTATGGCGCTGCTGGTGCTGGCGCCGCTGCTCTCCTGGCTTCCGCTGTCTGCGATGGCGGCGCTGCTGCTGATGGTAGCGTGGAATATGAGCGAAGCGCACAAGGTGGTGAATTTGCTGCGTTACGCGCCGAAGGACGACATCGTGGTGATGCTGATGTGCATGTCGCTGACCGTACTGTTTGATATGGTCATCGCTATCAGCGTCGGTATCGTGCTGGCCTCGCTGCTGTTTATGCGCCGCATTGCGCGCATGACCCATCTGGCGCCGGTCAATGTTGATGTGCCCGACGACGTGCTGGTCCTGCGGGTTATCGGCCCCCTCTTCTTTGCCGCTGCCGAAGGGCTGTTTAACGATCTGGAGACGCGGATTGCCGGTAAGCGGATCGTGGTCCTGAAGTGGGATGCGGTGCCGGTACTGGATGCCGGCGGACTGGATGCCTTCCAGCGTTTCGTCAACAAACTGCCGGAAGGCTGTGAACTGCGCGTCTCGAATCTCGAGTTTCAGCCGCTGCGCACCCTGGCACGGGCGGGCGTTCAGCCGATTCCAGGGCGCCTGAGCTTCTATCCCGACCGTGCTGCCGCTCTGGCAGACATTTAACTACCGTGACGCGGGCGAGCTCGCCTGCGTCATCATCACGCCAATCGCCTGCTGGAGCCAGCCGAGCACCTCAGGCGTCATCCAGGTCCCTTTCATCAGATGCGGTTCGCGCTCCATCGCCAGGCGGAATTTCTGCTGGGTGTGAGGATGGGTTCCGGCATAGGACTGAAACAACGCCAGCCACTGCCTGGCCAGCGCCTGCCCCGCTGGAGAAGCCGGGTCGCAATGCTCGCGACAGGCCTCGTGCAGCGCCGTCACCAGCGCAGGCCACTCCATCAGTCGATCAAAATAGTGCGCGCGAGTGAAAGCCAGCTCATCAGCATTCAGATAACGCGCCCAGATAGCCAGCTTACTCTCGGCAAAAGCGCGGGTAATGTAGTCCACAACATCCACGGTGATTCCGGTTTGCTCGCGCATTTGCGGTTCAGCGACGTGCATTTCATTCAGGCGGGTGAGAAACTCCGGCCGCCCGGCCGTATCCAGCTCCAGGCGCGCCATCCAGCGGGTCGCCAGCGCCATGGCCCGCGGATCGTCCGCCGGACACGCCTCGGCAAGCAACTGGCGAACTTCCGTCACCAGCGCCAGCCAGATCTGGTTGCGCTGCTGATCCTGCTCCGCAAACGGCAGCGCCTGTAATTCCTGGGGACTAAACCAACGATCGTACATTTTCATTAACTCCAGCGTCTGTAGCCAGGACTCCAGGTCAGGCTCGTTACCGCATGCCAGCTCATCGCGCAGCTGAACCAGCCGTTCGCGCAGCGTGGAGACCGCGCGCAGCTGTTTATCCAGCGTCGAGATCTGCTGTGCCAGCAGGTCCGACAGGGAAAACGAGTCCTGGTCAAGGTAGTCCTTGATAGTGGCGAGCTCCAGCCCGGTCTGCGTCAGCGCCTTAATCATATGCAGACGCTGAACCGCCGCCAGGTTATAGAGCCGGTAACCCGCCGTGCTTCTGGCCGACGGCATCAGCAGCCCCGTTTGTTCATAGTGATGTAGCGTGCGGACGGTCATTCCGGCACGTCTCGCCAGTTCACCCACCTGAATTAACATAACTGCTCCTGTTGTTCGACCATAGCGCCACTCTGCCGCCTGACGTTACGTCAGGGTCAAGTGTTAAAGAGAGGGTATTTTATCGTGAAGGCGTAACCCGGGCAGCAAATGCGTTGTTCTGAAGAAAAGAGGCGACGCGAAAATAAAACAGCCAGCTACCGGGCGGGCAGCTGGCTGCAGATGAACAGTTTATGTAAGCGCACCCGCCGCGAGACGGCCGGGGCGAGGAACCGGTTTAGCTATGGCGGTGCTGATCGCGACGGCAGCGTTTATCGTAATGGCGGACCCACCAGTATCTGTCGCTAACCTGTTCATGCCCGCCAACGCGCGCCCCTGCGAGCCAGAGAACGGCGCCGACAAAAATACTTAATATCGCGCCATGAGCGAAGAACTGCGGCAGGTCAAGCTGCGGAAGCTGGTTTAAAATAGAGTAACCAACGCCAACAACCATGACGACCAATCCTAAACCCATCAGTACATTACCGAGTAACGAAGCGTTTCTGCGTTTCATATGTCACCTCCGGAACCTTGGGCTACCTGGGAATATCCCCAAAACTTATAGGTCTAGTATAGACAATGGGGATAAGGTTGATTGCGTCGGTGATCACATTAGTTAATATCAAATCAACAAAAACTTACAAATAACTTACTGAACAACATCAAATTCTAATGGTTCATAAGGGTAATTATCTCTTTCCCCGCCGTTGTGGCGGCAGAATTTTGTCAACCGCCTCGGCAAACAGTACACTACGCGCCAGAGAACGACCCAAGCAGGATAGAAAAGTGACGATAAAACTGATTGTCGGCCTGGCAAACCCCGGCGCAGAATACGCGGCGACCCGGCACAATGCTGGCGCCTGGTACGTAGATTTACTGGCTGACCGCCATCGCGCCCCGCTGCGCGAAGAGAGCAAATTCTTCGGCTACACTTCGCGGATTAACCTTGCCGGCGAAGATGTCCGCCTGTTGGTCCCGACCACCTTTATGAACCTCAGCGGCAAAGCCGTGGCGGCCATTGCCACCTTCTACCGCATTAATCCGGATGAGATTCTGGTGGCGCACGATGAGCTGGATCTGCCGCCCGGGGTGGCAAAATTTAAGCTCGGCGGCGGCCACGGCGGCCACAACGGTCTGAAAGATATCATCAGCAAGCTGGGCAATAACCCCAACTTTCATCGCTTACGTGTCGGAATCGGCCATCCGGGCGATAAAAACAAAGTTGTCGGCTTTGTGCTGGGTAAACCGCCGGCGAGCGAACAGAAACTGATTGATGAAGCCGTGGACGAAGCGGCGCGTTGCACCGAGGTGTGGCTGAAAGAAGGTCTCACCAAAGCGACCAACCGTTTACACGCTTTTAAAGCGCAATAACCGGTCGACGTGCGGAATTTTTGCCGCGCACCGTGTATAATAGGCAAAGCTATTTACTTTTCTGCAATCTGTTCAGTGTAACGGGTTGATTATCCAAAGATTAAGGTGATTTAAATCATGGGATTCAAATGCGGTATCGTCGGTTTGCCCAACGTCGGCAAATCCACCCTGTTCAATGCGCTCACCAAAGCGGGTATTGAAGCGGCCAACTTCCCCTTCTGTACCATTGAGCCGAACACCGGTGTCGTGCCGATGCCCGATCCGCGTCTGGACAAGCTGGCTGAAATCGTCAAACCACAGCGCATTCTGCCGACCACCATGGAATTCGTCGACATCGCGGGCCTGGTGAAAGGCGCGTCCAAAGGCGAAGGTCTGGGTAACCAGTTCCTGACCAACATCCGTGAAACCGAAGCTATCGGTCACGTGGTGCGCTGCTTCGAGAACGACAACATCATCCACGTGAATAACAAAGTGGATCCGGCAGACGACATCGATGTGATCAACACCGAGCTGGCGCTTTCCGACCTCGATACCTGCGAACGCGCGATTCACCGCGTACAGAAGAAAGCTAAAGGCGGCGATAAAGACGCGAAAGCCGAGCTGGCGGCGCTGGAAAAATGCCTGCCGCAGCTGGAAAACGCCGGCATGCTGCGCGCGCTGAAAAACCTGACCGAAGAAGACAAGGCCGCTATCAAATACCTGAGCTTCCTGACGCTGAAGCCAACCATGTACATCGCTAACGTCAATGAAGACGGTTTTGAGAACAACCCGTACCTCGATAAAGTTCGTGAGATCGCCGCAGCTGAAGGCTCCGTAGTGGTCGCCGTGTGCGCTGCCGTCGAGTCTGATATCGCTGAACTGGACGATGCCGACCGCGATGAGTTCATGGCCGAGCTGGGTCTTGAAGAGCCGGGCCTGAACCGCGTGATCCGTGCCGGTTACGAGCTGCTGAACCTGCAGACCTACTTTACCGCGGGCGTCAAAGAAGTTCGCGCGTGGACTATCCCTGTGGGCGCGACCGCTCCGCAGGCGGCAGGTAAAATCCACACCGACTTCGAAAAAGGCTTTATCCGCGCCCAGACCATCGCCTATGAAGACTTTATCACTTACAAAGGTGAGCAAGGGGCAAAAGAAGCCGGCAAGATGCGCGCCGAAGGGAAAGACTACATCGTTAAAGATGGCGACGTCATGAACTTCCTGTTCAACGTCTAATCGTTTTTGTTGTCTCGTGAGATTTCATTGAATCTCATAGCGATTAAAAAAACCTTATAAAATCCACGCCATTGCGTGGATTTTTTTATTTTCATCGTACCGGCACATTACATGAAAGCGCGGCAGAAATATGAGCATACGCGCAAGCCAGTCGTGGTGGGAGCCAACCCGATTCAAGCCAGCGTTGACTGAGATAATCCGGCTCTGTCGTCTGGAAAGCGTCACCACGCCGCAGGTGAAAACCCCCGATCCTGCCCTGCCGCTGGAGCGGAGGCCCGGAATACGGGAGCATATCGGTGACTATCAACACAGGCATCAGTTAAACAAAGGGGTAGCCCCGAACAGGGGCCACCCCGGCTATGGCCGGTCCGGAACTATCTCCGGATGAAATTAGTAAGTGTGAAAATATTGCTGAATGAGCTGCGGATTTTTAGTTTGGGTCAGTGCCGTCATCAGCAAAATTCGCGCTTTTGCCGGGTTAAGCGAATCGGACACCAGTCCAGGCTGGCCGTCATCAACCGGAACAACACCGCTCCCCGTACGTGAGGCGCGAACAACCACGATACCGGCTTTTTCCGCCTTTTTGATTCCCGCAGCACTGCGTACAGAGACCGACCCCGCGCCGGTGCCTGCATAAATAATACCGTCTACATGATGCGCAATTGCCGCGTCGTACATATATTCAGGGTCGTCCTGATAGCCGTAGATAATGACCACTTTTGGCAATGCGTTAAGGTTACGCACATCAAATACCGAGCGTACAGTGTGAATTTTATCAACACGGGTTTCAAACTGCGGTTTACCGCTCACCATCACCCCGAGATACCCCTCTTCCGGCGCTTTGAAGGTATCCAGTGTCGTGGCATTGGTTTTGGTGACAAAACGGGCAGCGCCGATGCGATCGTTAAGAACCACCATCACTCCGCGTCCTTTCGCCTCCGGGTCAGCCGCTACAGTCACCGCTTCCAGCAGATTCATCGGGCCATCCGCGCTGATTGCCGTTGCCGGACGCATCGCGGCCGTAAACACCACCGGCTTGTTGCTTTTTACGGTCAGGTTAAGGAAGTAAGGCGTCTCATCAAGGGTGTCCGTTCCGTGGGTAATCACGACCCCATCCACATCATCGCGGGCCAACAGCTCGTTGACGCGTTTTGATAGCTTGAGGATTATCTCGCTGGTCATATTTTCACTGCCAATGTTTGCCAGCTGCTCTCCATCAACGCGAGCCACTTTACTCATCTCAGGCACGGCATTAATCAACGTCTGTACGCCAATTGCTCCGGCTTTATATCCTGTAGTCTGAGTATTACTCGCCGCCGAGCCGGCGATGGTACCGCCAGTAGCAAGGATTACAATATGCGGCAGATGCGTCTCACTTAACGCGAAAGTACTTATTGTCAGCAATGCCATTGCCAGTAATGCGCTAAATTTCATATTTACTCATCCCAAAAAGATAAAATTAAAATTCACCAGGTACTATTGCAAAAGACTTGCCAGGAGGAATTTTCTTTTTATCTGCAGATATGATTAACTTTCAGGCAAAAAAAGGGATTTTAATCATTTTGCGCACGCTGCTGGTGCAGCGATGAACGAAAAGCGGGCAGAAAAACTCACCATCCGGCCTAATTCACTTATCTCATCAAGCAGCGCTTACCTTTACCAGCAGGTTAGCTGCGGCAGCTAAGATTTCAGCGGCAGAACGGTTGTTTTCAGTAAAAACCAAACGAAATAAAAATGCTCGCTCCTGCTTCTTTGCAGATGGTGTGTATATTACCCACGGACAATCACGCATCTTTATCCACACTTAGCGCCAGCGCGCGGGTATCCTCCAGCACCTGTAACCGACTGTTCAGCGCCTCGTTGATAGATCGGTACGCCTTACTGCCCAGCGCCAGGCGAAACGGCGGCGCTTCCCCACTCGCGGCATCGATGATGACAGCGACGGTTTTTGACGCATCGCCGTTAATAGCGAGAGTTCCCTGCGCCAGACCGCGACGCACTTCGCCGGCGGGCGTGTTGTCATAACAAGCCATCGGCGCAGCCGTATCCAGTCCGCCCGCAAAATTCGTCGCCGTCGGGCCGGGCTCGGCAATCATAAAATCGATGCCAAAAGGCGCCACTTCCTGGGCGACGGATTCAATAAATCCTTCAATCCCCCATTTGGTAGCGTGATAAAGGCTGAAATTCGGCCAGGCAATCTGCCCGCCTTCTGACGATATCTGCACAATACGTCCGCCTCCCTGCCGACGCAGAGCGGGTAACGCGGCCCGAATAAGCTGAATCGGGCCGATGAGATTGGTGGCAATCTGCCGGTCAATCTGGGCATCGCTCACCTCTTCCGCCGCGCCGAAGAGCCCGTATCCCGCATTACTGACCAGCACATCGATACGCCCGGCGAAGTCGAATGCCTGCTGCACCGTCCGGCGTACAGCGTCAGTATCCGTAACGTCCAGCAGCAGGATATGAAGCCGCCCATTGTATTGCGCCTGCAGATCATCCAGCGCGCCGGATTTGCGTAGGGTAGCAATCACTTTGTCGCCCCGCGCCAGCAGGCGTCCGAGACCGGTTGAAGTACCGGTAATTAACCAGGTTTTGCTGCTCATCGTTATCCTCCAGAAAAGTCTTTAACTCGCCGATACAGGATATGGCATGATGATTAGCACGATAAGACTCAACAAATGGCATGAAGAGGTGAAATGAAATCACCAGTTAAAACCCCGACGCTTTCCGATCTGAAAGCCTTTATCGCCGTAGCGGAACAGCGTAGTTTTCGTCGTGCAGCCGATTTTTCCGGCGTGACTCGTTCCACGTTAAGCCATGCCATTCGCGGGCTGGAATCGCGTCTGGGCGTCCGTCTGTTACATCGCACCACCCGCAGCGTGGCGCTGACCGAGGCCGGAGAGGCGCTGCTGCGGCGCATTTCACCGCACCTCAACGGGCTGGAACAAGCGCTGGAAGAGATCGCCGATACCCAAGGACAGGCCGTGGGCACGCTGCGTATCAATGGCGGAGAGGAAGCTATTCACCTGCTGCTGCAGACAATTGTGCCGGACTATATGACACGGTATCCCGGCGTGTCGCTGGATCTGGTGGTAGATGGCCGGCTGGTAGATATTGTCGCCGAAGGTTTTGATGCGGGGATCCGTCTGGCGGAAGACGTCCCTGCGGATATGGTGGCCGTGCGTTTTGGCGAAGATGTGCGGTTTCTGGCGGTGGCGTCGCCGTCGTACCTGCGCCAGCATCCTGCTCCCGCGAGCCCGGACGATCTGGCCCACCATCAGTGCATTCGCCAGCGTTTACCCAGCGGTAAACGCTACCGCTGGGAGTTTTCCCGCCACGGTCAAAGCATCCTGCTGGATGTGCCCGGAACGCTGACGCTAAACAGTTCGCCGCTGATGGTAGACGCCGCGATCAACGGTCTGGGGATCGCGTATGTCCCGGATGTACACGCCCGCGCAGCGCTGGCGGATGGCCGACTGGTCACCGTACTTGAGCCATGGTGCCCGCCGATTCCGGGTTTGTGCCTCTGGTTTCCGGCCAACCGACATATGCCCGCCAGCCTGCGCGCACTGATCGATCTCATTAAAGAGCGGAACCGATTTTCATTGCCGCGAGGGCAAGCGGGCGGTGACCTTGATTTCAAAACGGAAGCCATATAGCCAGCTCACGCCGACGCCCGTCAGCGTCGGCCAGGGGGCATCTCCCCAGTATTCCGGCAACACCTTCCAGAGCGTGTCGAGAGTCGATTGCGCATCGACCAGATAGATGGTGACATCAATCACATCGGCAAACGTACAATCTGCGGCCGTCAGCACCGCATTAAGGTTATCGAACGCCCGGCGGATCTCCTGCTCCAGCCCGGGTTCCGCTGAACCATCTTCCCGACTTCCTACCTGACCGGAAACAAACAGAAAATCGCCGGATTTAACCGCCGGAGAGTAACGGTTCTGCTCATACAGCGCCTGCTGCCCGGCGGGGAATACGATATCTTCTGGCTTTCTCATCTTTTATCCTGCTCTGACCTGTAAGGGTTCAGGGATGATAAGCGCCAGCATCTGCTGGCGCTATGCCCGCAGACTGGCATGAGCCGGTGAATATTTTTCACCTGGAGAGGGTAACGGTGGCTCATTGCGGAATGGCAACAAAACCCATGCCGGGCAGACAGGAGAAGTTGAAACCGCTCATCTGACCGCAACAACGCCGGGCAGTGGCAGGACGTTAACCCGTAACGGCGGAGCGAACAGATCGGGAACACATGCAGCGACAGCACAGTAGGGTCACGCAATGCCTTCAGCGTAGAAACTATCACCTGGCCTCAGCACCGCCAGCGCCTCACGCATGCCAGAATTCCGGTCCCGACCCGTATCAGGGTCAGGGCCAGGGCCAGGGCCAGGGCCAGGGCCAGAGACCATCGCTGGCGCGATGCATCCCTGCACTTTTTTGTCCGCAATAAAAGAGTACCGCAACGAAATCCTGACTTAGCACAAGCATAGCCAGCTTCTTATTCATCCCCCCATGACACAATACGCTCTCTTTTTACATCCGGCATTTGCCTCCCCGCAATCCGCCCAACGGATAAGGTAATCGAAAGATGGCGAGCTATTTCTTTTCTCTTCCTGACGTCTATTTTGGTGAAAACGCAATTCAAACCTTGCGTCGGCTGAACCATAAAAAGGTGGCGATTGTGACCGACAGCTTTATGGTGAGCTCCGGTAAAACACGCGACCTGATTAATGAAATGCCGCAGGCCTGCGTCTCTATTTTTAGCGAGGTGAAACCCGACCCGAGCGTGGAGATCCTGCACGCCGGCGCCGCACAGTTTAAAAGTTTTAAACCGCAGGTCATTATCGCGCTGGGCGGCGGCTCCGCTCTTGATGCCGCTAAAGGGATCAAGGTTACGCTGGAAGAGTTCCTCCCCGGCCACGCCATAGAACTTATCGCCATTCCGACCACCAGCGGTTCCGGTTCCGAAGTCACCTCCTACGCCATCATCTCCGATCCGCAAAACGGCCGAAAATATCCGCTGATTGCCGATGAACTGATCCCGGACTGCGCCATCCTTGACCCAAACCTGGTTCTCTCGGTTCCTCGTCAGGTCGCGGTGGATACCGGCATGGACGTCCTGACCCACGCCATTGAGGCGCTGGTTTCGACGGGGGCCAATGATTTTAGCGACGCGCTCGCCGAGAAAGCCATTGCGCTGGTCTGGCAACACCTGCCCGACGTTTTTAGCGATGAGAATAATATTACGGCGCGGGGCCATATGCACAACGCCTCCTGCATGGCCGGCATGGCGTTTAATTCGGCGGGGCTGGGATTAGTGCACGGTATGGCGCACGCTATCGGCGGGATGTTGCATATCCCACACGGCAAAATTAACGCCATGCTGCTGCCGTTGATTATTGAGCACAATGCCCGCCACGCCCCGCACGCGCGGATGAGATACCTGAAATGCGCCGCCATTATGGGCATCCAGGCCGCCACGCCGGAGCAAACTCTGCGCGCGCTAATCGGCAGCATTCGCGATATGAATCACCATTTTGGTATTCCCGCCACACTGCAGGCGCTGGGAAAAGACCGGACGGCAGTGGAATCCCTGCGTCAGGCGCTGATCGCGGCGACCTTAGGGGATGGCTGCACGCAAACCAATCCCTGCCAGCCCCGCGCCGCTGATGTAGACCGCTTGCTGACCGCCATCGCCGGCTAAATCTGGACAAGATTGTCCTGCGCCCGGCGGACCGTCAAAAAAGTCCTGCGCAACAGCAAAAAGGCCAACGCGGGACTGAATATGCTTGTATCGCACCTTTCATCACTTTCAGGTTGTTGACGCTATGAATGACACCCAGCAGCAAGCCGAATTAATCACCCGGGAAATTCTTCAGGAACTCAAGTCCCGTGGCCCCGGGGCGGCGGCCGGTGCCCCACTCGCCGCACAGACGTTGCGTATCCCCGTTGGCATCTCTAACCGCCACGTTCATCTGAGCCGGGAAGATATGGACATTCTGTTTGGCTATGGCACCACCCTCACCCGCATGAAGGCGGTCAAACAGCCGGGCCAGTATGCCGCCGAAGAGACGGTGACTCTGCGCGGACCAAAAGGGGAGCTGACCAGAGTACGCGTCCTTGGCCCGCTGCGCAGCGCCACCCAGGTTGAAATCTCCGTCTCCGACAGCTTTATCCTCGGCGTCAAAGCCCCCCTAAGAATGTCCGGCGATCTACAGGACTCGCCGGGGATCGAGATTATTGGCCCGCGCGGACGGGTCAGCAAAACGGATGGCGCTATTGTCGCCTGGCGCCATATTCATATTTCGCCCGCCGACGCCGAGCGCCACGCCCTGCGCGACGGGATGGAGATTGACGTGCGTATCGACGGCTATCGCGGCGGCATTCTCAGCCACGTGGTGGTCCGGGTGAGCGCGGATGCGGTGCTGGAAATGCATGTTGATGTTGAGGAGGCCAACGGCTTTGGCTTGCGTAACGGCGACTGCGTCCAGCGCGCGTTTGCGGAACGCCACCATGACTGACAGCACAGCAACCAGGCGGCTGAACGCATTGGCGGAGCTGGTCAGCCTGGGCGGATGCCGCGCCTGGGCAGGCGCGCTGAAAGTGGGTGTCGATCCGGGCACGGCCAATATCGCCGTGGTTGTGCTGGATGAAAACGATAACCCCGTCGCCGGCATCAGCCATCCTTCACGGGCGGTGAAAGACGGCGTGGTGGTGGATTTCCTGACCGCCAGCCGGGTGGTGAGCGGGCTGAAAACAGCGCTCGAAGAGCGCCTCGGATGCCCCCTCACCCGCGCGGCGACGGCCATCCCGCCGGGAATCACCGCCGGGAACACTAAAGTGATCGTCAATATGGTGGAGGCCGCCGGACTGGAGGTGACCGACGTGGTTGATGAACCGCTAGCCGCCGCGCTGGCCTTAAACATTCGCCACGGCGCGGTGGTTGATGTGGGCGGCGGGACAACCGGGATCAGCATTCTGCGCGACGGCAACGTGATTTTCAGCGCCGATGAGCCGACCGGAGGCAACCATATGACCCTGGTACTCGCGGGCGCCCTGGGCATGCCTTTTGCCGAAGCGGAAGCGTTGAAAAAGTGTCCGGAGGAGGAGGAACAGATCTTTACCGTGGTCCGTCCGGTGGCTGAAAAGATGGCTCATCTGGTCGCCGGCTGGCTGGCGGGCTATCCGGTCGACGACATTTACCTGGTCGGAGGCGCCAGCAGCTTCCGCCAGTTTGCCGACGTCTTTCGCCACGCCACCGGCAAACGGGTCATTCAGGCGCAGCAGCCGCTGCTGGTGACGCCGCTTGGCATCGCCATGCGCAGCCGCTGAGGAGAACCACAATGGATGCACAGCAACTCTCACACCGGCTCGACAGCCTCATTGCAGACCTGCTGGCTCAACGCCGGCGGCGCCTGCAAGACCACGGCAAGGTTATGCGCGTGGTATTAAGCGGCGAGGATCTCGCCACGCTCCCGACGACGCTGGATTGTCTGACGGCACTGAACCGGCGCGGCTATCTCCTGGTGATGACCTTTTCCCATAGCGCCATCCAGGCGTCGTTGCACTCCACCTGCCTGGAGGCTCTGGCGCATCGCGATGTTGAGGCGCTGTGCGACGACCGGGATCCCTGCCCGACAGAAGAGACGTTCAGCGGCCTGTATCTGCCCTCGCTGTCCACCAACAGCCTGAGCAAAATCGCCTTAGGTATTCGCGATAACCGGGTGTGTCGCTGGGTTTTTCACGCCCTGAGTCTGGCCAGGCCTATCATCGTCACGCTCAATACCGAATGCCGGGATGACGCCGCCAGCCAGCTCCCCCCGGCATTGCGGGCACGGCTGGCCGGTTACGTCGCCACTCTCGGGGAGTATGGCATCACGATTATCGGCCGCCCCACGGCGAACCCGGCACAGAGGCCGACGGCGCCCGGCGGTAAACCGCTGATCACGCTCAGCGATGTGCGCCAGCACCCCGCAGGCGCGGTCCTGTCGGTTGGACACCGGACGCTCATCACTCCCGCCGCACGCGATGAAATTCGCGACCGCGGTATTGTCATGGTGCAGAGCCACCAGGAGGAAATATGTATCTGGCAAAAGTAACCGGGGCACTGGTGTCGACGACCAAACATGCTTCGCTCAATGGCGCAAAGCTGCTGATTGTCGCCCGCCTGGATGAACACTATCAGCCCACCGGCACGGCGCAGGTCGCCGTCGATTTTGTCGGCGCCGGAAACGGGGAAACGGTCATCGTCACCACCGGTAGCTCCGCGCGGATGACCACCAGCAAAGAGCACTCGGTGATTGATGCTGCCGTAGTCGGCATTGTTGACTCGCTCGATCTTAACGGCCAGTAAGCGCCACGGAGGAAAAACATGCACACCCCCCCGAACGCCGAACTGGATCGCCGTATCAACGCGGCCATTTCGCGTCAGTTAGCGCCGTCTCCGGCCTCGCTGACGCTGACGGACGCGGCATTACTGGCGCACTGTGCCATCGATGCCGCGAACAACGCGAATGTGCCCATTGTTTTTAGCCTGGTGGATACCCACGGCCTGCAGCGCTACTTCGTTAGTCAGGATAACGCCCTGCTCATCAGCCATACGCTGGCCACGCAAAAAGCATGGACCGCCGTGGCGCTCAGGATGCCGACCCACCGACTCGCGGCCGACGTATTACCTGGCGCCAGCCTGTACGGCTTGTCGCATACGCAAGGTCTTTGCTGCTTTGGCGGCGGGCTGCCCTGCTGGTCGGCCGGCGTGCTGCTCGGCGGTATCGGCATCAGCGGCGGGAGCGTCGAGGAAGATATCGCGATTGCCACGCAGACTCTGGCGCGCTTCAGCCGCGAGCGATTTTTGCTCACACCATTCAATGAATCTCTCTAAAAAACGGATACAGACAGGGGTCATCATGTCGTCAGCATCACTGGTTCTGGTTATTAACTGTGGTTCATCTTCTCTCAAGTTCTCCGTCATCCCGCGCAATCAGGAGACCCCGGTGCTCTCCGGGCTGGCCGAAAAGCTGGGGCTACACCAGGCCTGCATTACCTTTAACGATGCGCAAGGGAAGACGACCAGCGGGTTGCCTGACGGTGCCAGCCATACCTGCGCGCTGGAGGCGCTGTTCGCCCGGCTCGCAGAGCAGGGGCTGCTGCCGCAGGTCTGCGCCATCGGTCATCGGGTGGCGCACGGCGGGAATGATTTCAAACATTCGGTGCGGCTCACGGCGTCGGTCATCGAGCGTATCCGTGAACTGTCGGCGCTGGCACCGCTGCACAATCCCGCCAACCTGATTGGCATTGAAGCCGCCATGGCGCTGTTACCCGCGCTGCCGCAGGTGGCGGTGTTTGATACCGCCTTTCATCAGACGCTACCGCCGGAAGCCTATACCTATGCCATCCCGCTGGAGTATTTACACCAGCATCAGGTCAGACGCTATGGCTTCCACGGCACCTCCCATCGCTTTATCGCCGCCGAAGCCGTCGCGCGCCTGGGTCTCAACCCCGCTAACCACGGCCTGCTTATTGCCCATCTCGGCAATGGCTCGTCAGTCTGCGCGGTGAAAAACGGGCAGAGTGTCGACACTTCGATGGGCATGACGCCGCTTGAAGGGCTGGTGATGGGAACGCGCTGCGGCGATCTGGATTTTGGCGCCGCGGCCTATATTGCCCGCTGCACCGGACAGACTATCGAATCACTTTACAAGATGGTCAATAACGAGGCGGGATTGTTCGGTCTGTCGGGTCTTTCCAGCGATTGCCGCACGTTACAAGAGGCGCGCGACAACGGCGATCCCCGGGCCACCCTCGCGATTGATGTCATGGTTCACCGGCTTGCCCGCCACCTTGGCGCCCATCTCGCTTCGCTGCATCGCTTTGACGCGCTGATCTTTACCGGCGGCATCGGGGAAAACTCGGCGCTGATCCGCGAGCTGACCGCCGAACGGCTGGCGATATTTGGCGTGCAGCTTGACGCCGCGCGCAATGCGCAAATGTTTGCCGGCCGGCAGGGCATTATCTCGCGCCCCGGCTCACCGATTGTGGCGGTCATTCCCACCAATGAAGAGCGGATGATTGCCGAGGATGCGGCCGCGCTTGCCCCCTTGCTGGAAGGCGCGGCCTGAGCGCGTCCTGAAAGTAGTCATACGGGGAGGATTTTATTGTCCAGCTGAAAACGGGAAAACAAGAAAGTCTCTCTGCCGGGCAAAACATTTTGTCTCTGACGCAATAACATCGTAGTGCATGAATTTATTAAGTCTATGAACTCAACCTTTATCGGTTAATTCATAACTTGCTTTTACTCTCACCTGGAAATATTGAGGTCGTTATGCAACAAGAAGCATTAGGTATGGTTGAAACAAAAGGTCTGGTTTCCGCAATTGAAGCCGCAGATACCATGGTTAAATCCGCTAACGTCACCCTGGTCGGTTATGAAAAAATTGGTTCCGGGTTGGTTACCGTCATGGTGCGCGGCGACGTCGGCGCAGTCAAAGCGGCAACGGACGCAGGCTCAGCGGCGGCAGGTAAAGTCGGTGAACTGGTCTCCGTACATGTGATTCCGCGCCCACATATTGAAGTGGAAAAAATCCTGCCGAAAGCTGTCAGTTAATAAAGCCAGAGGATACCGACCATGAGAGATAATCTTGTTGAGCAGATTATATCTGAAGTAATGCACAAACAGACTGATGATCGCGCAAATAATAAAACGCCGGCCAGCTTTATCGGTTGCGGTTTAACTGAATTTGTCGGAACGGCCCTCGGGCATACCATTGGATTAGTTATTGCCAATGTTGATCATCAATTACATGAAGTCATGAATATCGACAAGAAATATCGCTCTATCGGTATTCTTGGCGCCCGGACCGGGGCCGGCCCGCATATATTTGCCGCGGATGAGGCCATTAAAGCCACCAACAGTGAAATTCTCTCTATTGAGCTGGCTCGCGATACCGAGGGCGGCGGTGGGCATGGTTGCCTGATCATTTTCGGCGCCTCCGATGTCTCCGATGTTCGTCGCGCGGTTGAAGTCGCGTTGGGCGAAATTCAACGCACCATGGGCGATGTTTATGGCTCGCCGGCCGGTCATCTGGAGTTCCAGTACACCGCCCGCGCCAGCAGCGCGCTCAATAAAGCCTTCGGTGCCCCGCTGGGTAAATCTTTCGGCATGACCTGCGCTTCACCGGCGGCGATTGGCGTGGTAGTCGCCGACGCCGCAGCCAAAGCCGCCGTCATCGAGCCGGTGGGTTACGCCAGCCCGGCGCACGGCACCAGCTTCAGTAACGAAGTGATCTTCACGTTTGCCGGTGATTCCGGCGCGGTACGCCAGGCGGTCATCGCCGCCAGAGACGTCGGGAAACAGCTGCTGGCTACGCTCGATCCGGCGCCGATCAAATCGACCACGACGCCGTACATTTGATGGTGGCACCCACGAGCGAAGCGAAGTAAGGAAGATACAGCATGAACGATCTTGATATTACTCAGGCCGTCTCCCGCGTGCTGAGTAAATATACCAAAACGACGGCACCAGCGCCCGAACAGCCTGCGCCGGCAGCCGCCACACCGTTCGATCGCGGCAGCATCGACGCGATTGTGGCCAGCGTACTGGCAAGCCAGGCCGGAGCCGCTCCCGCAGCGCCTGTCGACGGGAGCGCCGGTGACGGTGTTTTTGCCACCATGGATGCCGCGATTACCGCGGCACAGCAGGCGTACATCCAGTATCGCCACTGCTCAATGCAGGATCGCGCCCGCTTTGTTGACGGCATTCGCCAGTTTTTCCTGCAGGAAGAGATTTTGCACGCGCTCTCGACCATGGCGGTGGAAGAGACCGGAATGGGAAATTATGCCGACAAGATGGTGAAAAACCGCGTTGCCGCGCAAAAAACCCCAGGAGTTGAAGATCTCATCACCGCCGCAATCAGCGGAGATGGCGGCCTGACGCTGACCGAATACTCCGCCTATGGCGTCATTGGTTCGATCACCCCGACCACCAATCCGACCGAGACCATTATCAACAATACTCTCGGTATGCTGGCCGCCGGCAACGCCGTGGTCTTTAGCCCGCATCCGCGTTCGCGCCAGGTGTCGTTGTACTGCGTCACGCTAATCAATCAACAGCTGGCCCGACTTGGCGCCCCCGCCAGTCTGGTGGTCACGGTCGCCAGCCCGTCGATTGACAACACCAATGCCTTAATCGGCGACGCGCGTATCAATATGCTGGTCGCCACCGGCGGGCCGGCGATAGTGAAAACCGTGATGTCGTCCGGTAAGAAAGCGATTGGCGCCGGCGCGGGCAATCCTCCCGTTGTGGTTGATGAAACCGCCAATATCGAGAAAGCCGCCCGCGATATCATCAACGGCTGCAGCTTCGATAACAACCTCCCCT
This sequence comes from Klebsiella sp. X13, assembly GCF_003323835.1. Lineage (NCBI taxonomy): Bacteria > Pseudomonadati > Pseudomonadota > Gammaproteobacteria > Enterobacterales > Enterobacteriaceae > Klebsiella > Klebsiella sp. X13. The sequence continues at coordinate 2,117,086 of NZ_CP030874.1, read as the reverse complement.
GCGTGGCGGAAAAAGAGGTCATTGTCGTCAATGAAGTGGCGGACTATCTCATCCACTGCATGAAAAAAAGCGGCGCCTGGCTGCTGTGCGACAAACAACATATTCAGCAGTTACAGGCGCTGGTGCTGAATGAAAAAGGAAACGGCCCGAGTACCGCATTGGTGGGGAAAGATGCGCGCTACATTCTGCAGCAAATCGGTATCAGCGTGCCGGAGGAGATCAAAGTTATCCTGATTGAAACCGAACGTGACCATCCATTCGTGCTGCACGAACTTATGATGCCGGTTTTGCCGGTGGTCAGAGTGGAGAACGTCGATGAAGCGATCGATCTGGCGGTGAAAGTTGAACATGGTCATCGTCACACGGCCATGATGCACTCTACCAACGTTGAAAAACTGACCAAAATGGCGCGGCTGATCCAGACCACTATTTTTGTCAAAAATGGCCCGTCATATGCCGGGTTGGGCGTTGGCGGCGAAGGACATGCGACATTTACCATTGCCGGTCCGACCGGTGAAGGCCTGACCTCAGCACGCTCCTACGCCAGGCACCGTCGCTGCGTGATGGTTGAAGCGCTCAATATTCGTTGACTGAAGCAGGATGGCTGACTCGATCATGAAAAAACGCATTATCAACGCGCCGACGCCGGAAACGCTCGCCATGCTGAAAAGGCGGATGCCTTCGGAATCTCGCAACCGGCTGGAAAGTATCCGCATCGACGCTATCGGGTTGATTATGTTGCCGGTACCGGATCTGTACTTTTACGCCGATCTGGCAAGTAAAAGCGCACATGTTGCGGTATCGGAGATCTTTGGCAGCTGTCCGCAGCATATCACGACGCTGGCGCTGTTCGGCGAGATCGCCGCAGTGAATGAAGCCATGCGTATTATTGAGGATGATGACAGTACGTTCTGAGAGTTCGCTTATGAAAAGAATTTTGCTTCTGGCAGGCGATTTCTCTGAAGACTATGAAGTCATGGTGCCATGGCAGGCATTAAGCATGTTAGGTTTCAGAGTGGATGTGGTGTGCCCCGGGAAACGCTGTGGGGAATATATAAAGACCGCGATTCATGATTTTGAGGGCGATCAAACCTATAGCGAAAAACCGGGCCATCTGTTCCGCTTAACCGCCTCTTTTGATGAAGTCAGGATACAGGAATATTGTGGAATATATCTTGCCGGCGGCCGCGCTCCGGAATATTTACGTCTCAACCGGATGGTATTAAATATCATCCACTGTGCCAATAATATTGCGCTACCGATTGCCGCTATATGTCATGGACCACAAATTCTGGTTGCTGCCGGCATATTAAAAGGCAAAACGCTGACGGGATATTTCACCTTAAAGCCTGAAGTTGAAATGGCTGGCGGCATCTGGGTGAGCGCCGCAGACCACGAGGCGGTACATGACGGCAATCTTGTCACCGCGACGACCTGGATGGCGCACCCGGAAATATTACGTCAATTTATTAGTTTAATCGGCAGCAACACTATTAGCTAGCGTACCCGGCCCTACCGTCAGGTAAAAAAACTCAGGTGTGGAAAAACCCCACGCTTATATCATTTCGGGAGTTATTGTATGTTAGAGAAAGGCTTTACTCATCCGACCGATCGTGTAGTAAGACTCAAAAATATGATTCTGCATGCTAAACCGTATGTAGAATCTGAACGTGCGGTGCTGGCAACCGAGGCATATAAAGAAAATGAGCAGCTTCCCGCTATTATGCGGCGGGCAAAAGTCGTTGAGAAAATATTTAACGAACTGCCGGTCACTATTCGCCCTGACGAGTTAATCGTCGGCGCCGTCACGATTAATCCACGTTCGACAGAAATTTGTCCTGAATTCTCTTATGACTGGGTCGAAAAAGAGTTCGACACCATGGCGCACCGCGTTGCCGACCCGTTCATCATTGAGAAAAAAACCGCCGATGAGCTCCACCAGGCCTTTAAATACTGGCCGGGTAAAACCACCAGTTCGCTCGCCGCCTCCTATATGTCCGAAGGGACAAAAGAGAGCATGGGCAACGGCGTTTTCACCGTCGGCAACTACTTCTTCGGCGGTGTCGGACACGTCAGCGTCGACTATGGCAAGGTACTGAAAATCGGCTTTCGCGGGATCATCGATGAAGTCACCCGCGCGCTGGAGAAACTCGATCGCAGCACCCCCGATTACATCAAAAAAGAGCAGTTCTACAACGCCGTTATTCTGAGCTATCAGGCGGCAATCAATTTCGCCCATCGCTACGCGCAGGAAGCCTCGCGCCTTGCCCGTGAAGAACGCGACCCAACCCGTCAGCGCGAGCTGGAACAGATTGCCAGCAACTGTACCCGCGTGCCGGAATATGGCGCGACAACCTTCTGGGAAGCCTGCCAGACCTTCTGGTTTATTCAGAGCATGCTGCAGATTGAATCCAGCGGCCACTCAATTTCTCCCGGCCGTTTCGATCAGTACATGTATCCGTATCTGGCGGCAGATACCGCCATCAGCAGCGAATTTGCCCAGGAGCTGGTGGACTGCTGCTGGATCAAGCTAAACGATATCAACAAAACCCGCGATGAGGTTTCTGCCCAGGCCTTCGCCGGCTACGCCGTGTTCCAGAACCTGTGCGTCGGCGGTCAGACGGAAGACGGCCGTGATGCCACCAACCCGTTAACCTACATGTGCATGGAAGCCACGGCCCACGTGCGTTTGCCGCAGCCCTCTTTCTCGATTCGCGTCTGGCAAGGCACGCCGGATGAGTTTCTCTATCGCGCCTGCGAGCTGGTCCGTCTGGGACTTGGCGTACCGGCCATGTACAACGATGAAGTGATTATCCCGGCGCTGCAAAACCGCGGCGTCTCGCTGCATGATGCCCGCGACTATTGCATCATTGGCTGCGTGGAGCCGCAGGCGCCACATCGCACCGAAGGCTGGCACGACGCGGCGTTCTTCAACGTCGCGAAGGTCCTGGAGATTACCCTTAACAACGGCCGCTCAGGAAACAAACAGCTTGGCCCGATGACCGGTGAGATGACCCAGTACACCAGCATGGATGACTTCTATGCGGCCTTCAAAAAACAGATGGCGCACTTTGTGCACCAGCTGGTCGAAGCGTGCAACAGCGTCGACATCGCCCACGGCGAACGCTGCCCTCTGCCGTTCCTGTCCGCTCTGGTCGATGACTGCATTGGCCGTGGTAAATCCCTGCAGGAAGGCGGCGCGATTTACAACTTTACCGGCCCACAGGCGTTCGGCATTGCCGATACCGGCGACTCCGTCTACGCCATCCAAAAACAGGTGTTTGAGGATCGCCGCCTGACGCTCCAGGAACTGAAGGGCGCGCTGGACGCCAACTTCGGCTACCCGGTCGGCGGCACCGCGCATAGCGCGGCGGCAAAATCCTCTCTCGGCGAGCAGGATATTTACGAAGTGGTCAAACGCATTATCGACCGGCACGGCTCGCTGAACCCGGCAGAGATTAAAAACGAAGTCTATCGTCAGCTCGCCAGCACCAGTCCGGCCCCATCGGCAGGCAATCCGCGTTATGAAGAGATTCGCCATATTCTGGAAAATACGCCGTGTTTTGGTAACGACATCGACGACGTGGATCTTGTCGCCCGCCAATGCGCGCTGATCTACTGTCAGGAAGTGGAGAAGTACACCAACCCACGCGGCGGACGTTTCCAGGCCGGTATCTATCCGGTGTCGGCGAACGTGCTGTTTGGTAAAGATGTGAGCGCCCTGCCGGACGGTCGCCTGGCGAAAGAGCCGCTTGCCGACGGCGTATCGCCGCGCCAGGGGAAAGATACCCTCGGCCCGACCGCCGCAGCCAACTCGGTAGCCAAACTGGATCACTTTATCGCCTCGAACGGAACGCTCTACAACCAGAAATTCCTGCCCTCCTCGCTGGCGGGGGAAAAGGGTCTGCGAAACTTTGGCGGTCTGGTGCGTAACTACTTCGATAAGAAAGGGATGCACGTACAGTTTAACGTTATCGATCGCAACACGTTGCTGGAGGCGCAGAAAAATCCGCAGCAGCATCAGGACCTGGTGGTTCGCGTTGCGGGCTATAGCGCGCAGTTCGTGGTACTGGCGAAAGAAGTCCAGGATGACATCATCAGCCGCACCGAACAGCAATTCTGATTTTGCCTGACCTGCCAGGGCCATACGGCAACGTATGGCCCTTTATCAGACCCGATTTTAGCGGCTGACTTGCTGTTGCCTGGTGGTCGCTTTGTTGACGAGTGATGTTATGAACAGAGTCGAATACGATACCGAAGGCGTGTTATTCAATATTCAACGCTACTCCCTGCATGATGGCCCCGGCATCCGCACGATCCCCTTTTTTAAAGGCTGTCCGCTGGCCTGTAAGTGGTGCAGCAACCCGGAATCACAGCGCCCGCAGCCCGAGTTAATCTATAAAAAAAGCGACTGTATCCGCTGCGGAAAATGCGTGGAGGTCTGTCCGCAGCGGGCGCTTTCTCCGGGCAATCCGTTCTTTATCGACCGCGAACGCTGTATTCAGTGCGGCCAATGCACCGCGGTTTGCCCGACTCAGGCGCTGGAAATGAAAGGCAAACGTATGACCGTCAGCGAGGTGATCCGTGAGCTGCAGAAAGAAGAGAACTTATTTCGACGCTCCGGCGGCGGAATTACCCTCTCAGGCGGTGAACCGCTGGCGCAGCCGGTGTTTGCTCGCGAGCTCCTGAAAGCCTGTAAGGCCAAAGGCTGGCACACGGCGATGGAAACGACGGGAATGACCAGCAAAGCGGTGATTGAGGACGTCTTTCCGTGGGTCGATCTGGCATTAACGGATATTAAGGCCGTGAACCCGACTATTCATCAACTTAATACGGGTGTTGATAACCGTACGATTCTGGAAAACCTGATTCGGATCTCCTTTATCACTCACGTTATTGTGCGCATCCCGGTGATTCCCGGCGTTAACGACAGCCCGGAGGAGATTCGCAGCATTGCTGAATTTGCCCGCCTGATGTCTGGAGTGGACACGATTCACCTACTGCCTTATCACACCTTTGGCGAAAATAAATATACCCTGCTGGGCCGTATTTATCCCATGGGCGATGCCGGTTCGCACTCCGAAGACAAAATGGCCAGCCTGAAAAAAATCGTTGAATCGATGGGATTTCATTGCCATATCGGCGGCTAATCCTGACAACACAAAAAAAAGATTTCGCGCTCTTATCCCTTGTACCCCAATCGTTAAGAGATGGCATAGCGCATCGCTTAATACAGGAAAAAAACTATGAGTGACTCTCGTGAATCAGTAACCGGACAGTGTATTGCAGAATTTCTTGGTACCGGATTGTTTATGTTTTTCGGCACCAGCGTGCTGTGTGCGGCAAAACTGGCCGGCGCCAGCTTCGGTCTTTGGGAAATCTGCATTGTGTGGGGGCTGGGTATTGCGCTGGCGGTCTACCTGACGGCAGGGATCTCCGGCGCTCATCTTAACCCGGCGGTCACCATCGCCTTATGGATGTTCGCCCGCTTTGAGGCGAAGAAAGTAGCGCCTTATATCCTGGCGCAAATGGCCGGCGCATTTTGCGGTGCCGCTCTGACCTATCTGCTGTACCACAATCTGTTCGCCGACTATGAACAGGCCCACCAGATGGTGCGCGGCAGCCAGGACAGCCTGTATCTGGCCAGCATCTTTTCGACCTATCCGGCGGCAAGCATCAGCGTCTGGCTCGCGGCGCTGGTGGAAATTGTCATTACTTCGATGCTGATTGGCTTGATTATGGCGCTGACCGACGATGGCAACGGGGTGCCAAAAGGGCCGCTTGCGCCGCTGCTGATCGGCCTGCTGGTGGCAGTCATCGGTGCGGCGACCGCCCCGCTAACCGGATTTGCCATGAACCCGGCTCGCGATTTTGGTCCAAAACTGTTTACGTTTCTGAACGGCTGGGGCTCCGTCGCCATGACCGGTGGCAGAGAGATTCCCTACTTCCTCGTACCTTTGATTGCGCCGGTCATCGGTGGAATCCTGGGCGCGGCGATCTACCGCTACGGTATCGGGCGCCATCTCCCCGCCGCCAAAGCCGCCGCGGAGACGGTGAGTCATCCGCTATCCTGATTGACCCGATGCGCCCGCACTCCGCCAGCGCAACACATTGTGGCGGAGTGCTCCACAAACGCCCCTTTTCTGCTCGTGTCACCTGCTCCTCCTCCCCCCAGGCACCTCATCCGATTCTTAGCCGCGCATCCGGGCAGAGCCCGGTTGCTCATCTCTCGCTCGCGTCATCTCCTGGCGCGCAGCAACAAAAAAGCCACCTGCAGGTTAATGCCGATCGTTTAAGGATCAGCTGACCGATCCGGCAGAGGGGTAAGTATCCGCCATTTCAAAGAGATGGCCGGTTTTTTATGCGGCGCTGTCAGGTTTTCAACACGTCTGCAGGCGAGGCAGCCCTCAAGGTCGCGGTTAAGCCAGAGGTTTCGTATTTTCGCGCCAGCCACCGTTTACCGGTATCGTCCTGGCCTGCGATAAAGCAAAAAAATGCGGGTCACCTTGACGTGACCCGCATTAACCCGCAGGTGGCTTAACTGAAATGACAGCGGCTAGCGCCGGGTGTTCTTCGCCCGGGTCCGTGCCGTTTTTTTCTCCTCCTGAGTAGCCTGAACCGCCGACTCATTCTGAGGTTCAGCCTCTGCGCCCACCGGCTGAACCAGCGCCGGGTCAGGTTCCGCCGCCAGCGACGCCGGCAACTCAACGCCCGGGCTCTCCTCAAAAGCCAGGCAGGAGGCGGACTGTACGGGAGACGTAATATTGACCACCGCTATCGTCGCGTCAGGAACTTCCGCGGCGGCAGGCGCTGTCGGTTCAGGAGGCGTGCCGCACGTTTGTGATGAGGCAATCAGGCTATCAATCCCGGTAGCGGTACGCGCAATGACTTTCCAGGCGTAGACCTGCCCGACCCGGCTAGCGGCGGCAACCCCGGCGGAGACGGCGGCGTTCATGGCGCCAACCTCACCGGTTAATTTGATGGTCACCAGCCCGCTGCCCTTGGTCAGCTCATAGCCGACCAGTTCGACATTCGCCGATTTTATTGCGGCATCAGCGGCCTCTACCGCCACCGTTAAGCCAACGGTTTCAATTAAGCCTAAGCTCTGCCCGGACATATCTCTCTCCTGTTATTTTTCATGCAAGGGGGTACACACCGACGCGCACAGCTGACCGGCGGCATCGTCACGCAACCGCGGCGCCTTATCAGTGCGTTCCCAGGGGAAGACTTCCCGACCAAAATGGCCGTAGCAGGCCGTCTGGCGATAGCGCGGCGCCAGCAAATCAAGCTGGCGGATAATGCCATAAACGCTGAGGTCAAAATGACGGTCGACCAGCTGCGTCAGCTGGTTCGCCGACAGACGGGAAGTCCCAAAAGTATTGATGGCGACCGAAACCGGTCGGGAAAGACCGATGGCCCAGGCCAGCTGGACTTCGCATCGCGTCGCCAGCCCGGCGGCAACGATATTTTTTGCCACGTAGCGCGCGGCATAGGCCGCCGAACGATCGACCTTCGACGGATCTTTACCGGAAAACGCCCCGCCGCCGTGGCGCGCTGCGCCGCCATAGGTATCGACAATGATTTTGCGCCCGGTCAGGCCGCAATCCGCAGCGGGCCCACCGTTGATAAACGGCCCCGCTGGATTAATCAGCAGCCGGGTAGCGGGGGTCAGCCAGCGTGCCGGAATAACCGGTTTAATCATCTCTTCCATCACCGCTTCCCGCAGCGTCGCCAGCGGAAGGTCGGCGCGATGCTGCGTGGAGACCACGATGGTGTCAGCATAATGGATCCGTCCGCCGCCATAACGCAGCGTCACCTGGCTCTTGGCATCCGGTAATAGCCCATCCAGCTGGCGCGTTTTACGCAGCTGCGCCTGGCGCGCCATCAGCCGATGGGCATAGAGAACAGGAGCAGGCATGAGCTGCGGCGTTTCATCGCACGCATAGCCGAAGGTTATTCCCTGATCGCCGGCCCCCAGCGAGGCCGGATCGCGGGCGCGGATCCCGTTAGCAATATCGTCAGATTGCCGGCCCAGCATGCTGATAACCGCACAGGTTGCGCCATCAAAGCCTTTCGATGAATGGTCGTAGCCGACAGATTTCACCGTCGCCCGCACAATCTGCTCAAGATCGATACAGGCATCGGTCGATATCTCCCCGGCCACAATCACCGCCCCGGTTTTGACCAGGCACTCGCAGGCCACTTTGGCCCACGGATCTTTGAGTAAACAGGCATCGAGAATGGCGTCAGAAATCTGGTCCGCCATCTTATCCGGATGCCCTTCGGCAACGGATTCAGAAGTAAAGAGGTATTCATCCACGGCAGCGCCACTGTATAAAGAATCGTGTCCCATCTTAGCGGCGCGCGGCGCGGCGACGAGTAAACAATCTTGCCGGGATAGCGGACTTTCTTGCGCTTACGCTGGGGCAAGCGCAAAAAAGACCGGGTGACAATCAGCCCGCCTCGGGCGAGGCGATACGGCGATAATCGGATGGCGCAATGCCGGTCTCTTTCTTGAAGATCCGACAAAAATAGTTCGCATCCTGCCAGGAGAGTTCCAGCGCAATAGTATTCACTTTGAGATCGCTGTAGTGCAGAAGAGATTTGGCGATATTGATTTTTCGGCTGGTAATGTAACTGGAGAACCCGCTGCCGGTACTCTTTTTAAACGCCCGACTCAGATAGCACGGACTGACGAAGGACTCCGCGGCAATATCATCCAGCGTCATGTTGTTAAGCATGTTTTTTTCAATATGGAAACGGGCTCTGGCGACAAAATCCATGCTGCCGCTGGCGCTTTTAAACAGCTGCTCAAAGATCGCGTGGCTGAGATTGAATAACCCTACCATCACCGGCCAGTAGCGGCCGGTGCCCAGACCGTGCTGATGAATGCTATGGATCAGATCGCTATTTTTTTGCCGACACGGGATATATTTATCGCCGAGCCCGGCAAGATGCTGCTGGAGCAATTCCAGGACATCGGTCAGCCTTTTCGCCCCATCGTTATCAGACATGTGTTGCGCGCAGGCCGCATCAAGAATACCGAACAACCAGGTGTGCCAGCCGGGATAATCACAGTTGCCCATCAGATCGCTTATCGTCTGCCGCTGCTCCCGCGTCGCGACAGCCCCCTGTTCATCCACCAGCAAGGTTTTGCGGATCGTATCGCTGAGAATACTCTGCTTAACCGGTTTTAGCAGATAGTCATCCACTTTCAGGCTCAGCATATGGCGCACAATGTCAAAGTCGTCGTTTGCCGTCGTGACGATCACTTTGGTTTGCGTGTTTTTCTGCTTGAGATACTCAATAACCTGATTGCCATTGGGCAGCGGAATGTTGATATCCACCAGCATCATATCGATTTGATTCAGTTCATCGATAAGCTGAATAGCCTTTTTCCCCGTCGACGCCTCATGAATGACAGAATTCTCCACGCAGCGAGAGACGATCCGCTTGAGCGATTCCGACTCAATATACTCATCTTCGACAATAACAATGTTATACATTCTCACACTCCAGACTCAGCTGGCGCCATCGGGAACCGGAGTTTTACCGTGGTGCCGAGCATCGGCTTATGGGGACTGGCAATCTGCAAACCATAGCTTTCACCAAATAACAGCTGCAGGCGATTGTTGATATTATTAATGCCGATCCCGCCTTTCTGTCGATTCTGGTTGCCAGAGAGAATATGTTCAATATCCTCGGGTGAAATGCCATCTCCGTTATCGGCTATCTCGATAATGACATCTTTACCATCATCGGTAGCCCGGAGAATGATGTGGCTTTTGGTTTCACGCGGCTCGACAACATAATTAAAAAAGTTCTCCACCAGCGGCTGAAGAATTAAAAAAGGACAAACCGTTTCATTATATTTTTCAGGAATATCGCAAACATAGTCAAAACGTTCATTCATTCTGACTTTTTGAATGGCCATATAGCAATTGACATAATTCATTTCGCGGCCAAGGGTAATCAGACCATTATTATTTTTGCGCAGTAAATAGCGCATCATATCGGAAAAGTCATGCACCATCGTTTCCGTACGGCTGGCATCTTCGAGAAACGCCAGCCGACCGATCGTATTCAGCACATTAAACAAAAAGTGGGGGTTAATCTGGTAAGACAGCGCCTTGAACTCGGCCTCATGTAATGAACGTTCGATCTCCACGCGTTTACGCAGTTCGCTGGTTAGCTCCTGCTCTTTTTGCCGCAGCTCACGCTGGATGTTGTTGGCATGGGCCTGCTCGACCAGATAAGAGGCAACGTGCAGCAGCGTGTAGGCCGTCGATTCAAAGCGATCGTAGGGCATCCGCGGCGTATTTTCATGCAGATTGATAAGCCAGGGATTCTCTTGCCACAGATGATTATTGTCGAGGATATAGGGGATCGTTTGCTCTTTCTCCGCCTCGACCTTGACCTGCCCTGAAATAAACGCGCCGAGGTAATGACCATTAATCATAATGGGTACCGCAAATTCGACAAAACCGCAGTAGCAGCGATAGACCACCGGTTCACCGGCGAGCATTGCCGCCCGCCCTCCGGCGCTGTCGCTGTCATAGCAGTGGCGGGCCAGGGTGGCATTCATTCTTGATCGGGCGCAAAAATCGGAGAAACCGCTCGCCTGGGTGACCGGAATACCGTCCTGGTCGACCACCACCAGCGCAATCATCATCGATTGACTAAAATTGTCCTGCAGCGTTTGCAAACGGTCAACATCAAGAAATTCGTGTAATTTGTATTTATTTTTCATGATATCCACCACCTCAAGTCAAATGCCGTTAAACCATACCCTATTTAGCATTTTAAAATGATGAAACCGCTCACAAACAAAAAATGAGTTGTATGAGAATTGTTAATGCGGTGATTACGTTGCTTCTGTTTTTATTATATTAATTAACATTCATCGGCATGCGATAATATAATCCGGGCACAACGATGGCCAAATAAAAGAGAGGCACTCACTAACTGGCTACTGTTCAGACGATTAAATTGAACAGCGCTATGAAATTGTTCTTTTGCGAATATCCGCTATTGATGACCGTAAAATCCCATGCCGCGGCGTGGGATTTTACGGGATGCCCGTTTCAGAAAAAGCCGCGCAACGCCAGCCGTCGGGAAAGTCTATCCTTTGGCAAAATTGGCCTGGATACGCTGCTGCAGATAGGCCTCTGCGGTAATCGGCGGGTATTTCGCCTGCGGCCCGAGGATCTCGACATCTTTATTGGCCTGACAGAAAAACGCCAGGCTATAGCGCGGTCCCTGATACTCATGGGCAAGCGGGCTTCTCACCCGGTGGAAGTTCGAGGGGAGCTGGTCGTCGCTCCAGCGCATCAGCATATCGCCGATATTACAGGTGATCACCTCCTCGCGAGGCTCAATGCTGGTCCACTGCTGGCTCTCGCGGTCCTTACCCGGACACACCTGCAGACCGCCCTGCCCCGGACGCTGGAACAACAGCGTCAGGCAGTCAAAATCCGTATGGGCGCCGGCGCGCCACATCCCCTGCTGCGCCCGCTCGCTGGCGTAGTAGTGCAGCATACGCAATGTGCTCTGGTAGGTCTCACGATCCGGATCGTGAGCGGTGGTGAAAAACGACTCCGCAAATCCCAGCTTAAGGGCAAAGCATGACAGCAGCTTCATCCCCAGCTGCCAGCACCGGGATTCAAACTCCAGCATCGTCTTTCTGAACGCCGGGAGCTGCTGGTCGCTGGGCCACAGCCCCGCCATCAGCGGACGGGTAATCTGGTACGACTCTTTTTGATCCGGGGTCTTCGTCGATGGCCGGACCTGCGCCTTGCTTTCCCAACCGGCATTGCGGGCCAGCGGATACTGCCCTTTCACCTCATCGGGCAGGGCGAAAAACGCCTCGGTCATGCTGAATGCCTGGCGAATTTCCGCCAGCGGAATACCGTGATGACTGACCTGAAAGAAGCCAATCTCCACTGCCGCCTCCCATAGCCGATCGGCAATCTCACTTTTCCTCTCCTCAAAATTTGAGAGATCGATACAGCGCACTTCGCGGGTAAATGTCTCTTCCCCCGGCGCGCCCATCAGCGCCTCTTTCTCCAGTTCCTGTAATGCATAGCCCTGATTTTGAACAGATTGCGTCATTATGATTGTCCTGTATTGGGTTTAAACAGCCGCCCGCTGTTGTAGGGTTCGTACCGCCGCCAGCGCGTCGCGACGCATGGCGTCAAGATCCACGCCGGGGATCACATCCTCCTCAACGATCGGCCGGCCATTGAGCAGCAGCGCTTTCAGGGAGGCCCGACCGCCGCAGGCCACCGGGCCAATCGCGATATCGTGCAGCCCGAAGTAGCGCGGATCGTCGAGGCGATAAATCGCTAAATCCGCCTGCATCCCGACGCTGATGGTGCCGCACTGCGGCAAGCCGAGGATGTGTGCGCCGCCCGCGCTTCCCCAGCGCACCACATCCTCCACCGTGGCGGCGTCAGCACCGCCCTCAAAGGTACCGCCAGCGTAGCGCGGCTGCGCCAGCATGCCCTTACGCGCTCGTTGCAACAGCCATGCAGCATGGGCTTCGCTTTGCATATCCGCCGCTTCATTGGAGGCGGCGCCGTCCACGCCCAGCGATACCGGCACCCCGGCCTTTTCCAGCGCCAGCAAATCCGCGATCCCGCTTCCCAACCGCCCGTTGCTTTGCGGACAATGGGCGATGCCGGTGCCGGTTTGCCCAAGCAGCGCGATCTCTTCCGGCAACAGCTTCACCAGATGAGCAAACCACACGTCATTTCCCAGCCAGTCGTGTTCGGCGCAGAACTGGACCGGCGTCATCGCGAACTTCTCCCGCGCGGCATCCAGATAATCCACGGTTTCCGACAAATGGCTGTGCAGCCGAATGCCCAGGTGACGAGCCAGTTTGGCCATCTCCCGCAGCTGAGCGCCCGGTGCAGAATGCAGCACGGTGGTGGGCGCCATCACCACCCTCCGCAGGGAACCGGCGTCAGGGCGGTGATAGCGTTTGACTAGCCGTTCAATATCCGCCATATAGCCATCGAAGGTTTCAGGACGCAGCGCGACCGGCAGATCCTGCTCAACGGCCCGCCCCTGGGTTGCGCCTCCGCGACACAGAACAATGCGCATGCCCAGCGCCTCGCCTTCGCTAAATACAATCTCCGAGGTATCGAAGGGCATATCGGGCCAGTATAAATAGTTGTGATCCGCGACGGTGGCGCATCCCGATCGCAGCAGCTCCACCAGCCCGACGCGTACCGCCAGACGGAAAGTGTGCTCATCGAACGCGGCGCGAAACCGGTACGGCGTGGCGCTCAGCCATGCCGTCAGGCTCTGATTCAGCCCCTGAGGCTCGCCCTTTAACAGCGACTGGAACAGATGGTGATGCGTATTCACCCATGCCGGATAGACCACGCAGTCCCGGGCATCGATCTGTCGCTCCTCCGGCAGCGCCGCCAGCGAACCGATGGCGGCGATAACGCCATCGTGGATACGGATATCCGGCCCGGCCAGCCGCGCGGCATCCCCCGGGAGACCGCTGAGAATGGCATGCGCGTTTTTAATCACTAATGACATAGCGTCACTCCTCAGGGTTTAATCTGCATAGTCTGCACAAACTCGGTGGTATAGGCCTGCTTCCAGTCGGTAGCGGCATCCAGCAGGTTGGCGCTGACCATAAAATCACGGGTCTTCCGCCAGCGCGTTTCCGTCATCGTCCCCCAGCCCTCGCTGGCGGCGTCGCCGCCATCAATCAGATGATGCTGGCGGATTTGCGTGACGGCCCAGGCCAGCAGATCGTCGGTCATTTTGGGGTTATCTTTTTTAATCAACGCATTTCCCGGGGCCGGGTTGTTCAGGTAGCTCACCCAGCCTTCCATCGACGCGCGGACAAACTTTGCCAGCGCCGCGTTACGGTCGGCGATGGTTTCCGGACGGGCAATCAGAATGCCGCCGTAGGGGGGATAGCCGTGTTCGGAAAACAGGAAGAAGTTTGATTTCACGCCCGCCTTTTGCACCTGGAAAACCTCGGAACTGACGTAGGCTTGCTGGGCGACGTTGTCATCCGCGACAAAGGGTTGAATATTGAAGGTATAGGGTCGGGCCTGGGCATCATTCAGTTGATACTGCCCCTTCAGCCACGGCCACCACGTTGCCTGACCGGAGCTGGAGACCAGAATGGTTTTCCCTTTCAGTCCCTCCAGTGAAGCGACATCGGTATGGGTCAGCAGTCCCTGGGGATCATACTGAAAGGGAGCAGCAATGGCTTTGGCCTGGAATCCCCGCTGAATGCCTTCCAGCAGCTGCAGATCGTAGCCGATAATAACGTCCGCCCGTTTTGATAGCAGCAGCTGCATGCCGTTAACCTGGGGGCCTCCGGAGCGAATGTCGACCTCCAGGCCATATTTTTTGTAGATCCCCGTCGCCTGCGCCTGATAATAGCCGCCCTGCTCCGCCTGGGCGTACCAGGAGGTCAGCAAAACAATTTTCTCCTCGGCCTCAACGGCCAGAGACATACCGCTCAGGGCCACCAGACCCAGCACACGGTAGCCCCAGGGAGTGCGTGAACGTATTTTCATTGCCCCTCTCCTCATAACGCCGGGAAAGAGGACGAGCGGACAACGGCTCAGCCTCCCACCCCGGTCAACGTTGAACCGCGAAATGGTTACTGAGCAATGTCCCGTACGGATAAATCGTACTGACCGCTTCTACTCATATTCCGTTATACAAAAACGATGCCAGGTACGATCGGCATCCGTCATCTCACGACCCCCCCGCAGGAATGCGCTGTTCCAGCGACCCGCTTATGCAACCTTTGATTCATCAACACACAAAGCGCACCATAATGGTGCATTAGTGGATTGTTTTAGTGCCGGGTATCAAATCTGACTGAAGAGAATTTCCAGCTGCTTGAGCATCATGGAGGCAGCCAGCGACAGCTGCCGGGCGGGGGATACGCACAGCGCCAGCGTGAAGGGTTTAAGCTGCGGATCGGTCAACGGAATAAACGCCAGCTGGCCGGACTGAATCTCATCCAGAATATCAAGACGACACAAAATACCGATTCCCATCTGCTCTTTTATCAGGGTTCTTATCATATGAATGTTATTAGAAACAGCCACTTCCCTAACCTCATTGCCGCTGATATTCACCAGCGCTTCCACCGGCTCGCTGATCATCAGCGGCGCGGAAGGAATGATAAACGGGTACTCGATGCACTGATTAAATCGTACGGTGCTGCGGCTTTCCAACGGGTGGCCTTTGGGCACCACGATCCCGATATTCATTTCGGCAAAGGCCCGGACCTGCAGTTCGCGGGAACTTTGGGGGTTGAGCATGATACCAAAATCCGCCTCGCCCGAGATCAGCGCCTGCTGGATGTTGATATTGTTCATGGTGGTTAATGTAAACGAAATGTTGGGGTAATGGTTATGCACCTCCTTCAGCATCGCCGAAAAGAAATGCCGGTTAATGGCATCGATAGTGGCGATGCGCACATGCCCGCGCCGCAGCCCGCGCAGGTCATCCAGCTGCTCGCACACCCGGGTAAAGTCCTTTTTCCAGTTATTTGCCGCGTGCAGGAGCAGCTCCCCGGCGGCCGTCAGGCGCAGTCCCGTCGGATGGCGCTCGAATAGCGGCATCGCCAGCTCATTTTCGACGCGCAAAATCTGACGATCGATGGAAGACGCCGAGACATGCAGCGCCTCTGACGCTTTACGAAACGACCCCTGACGGGCCACTTCGGTGAAATACAGCAGAAAACGGGAGAATGCAAACATGGTCTGGGTGCTCTCTTTTTTGCAACGGGTTGTGCGAATCAAAGCTCTGGACGCAACAGTTTTATCACAATACCGTAGCATTCATAGCGGAGAAACAATCGTTTCACCAATTAACTCACCTGGCGGACAGCCTACGGCGCAGGGCATTTTCTCCCTTCGCTGACTCAGGCCGCCCTGCAGACAGCTTAATATGGGATGGTAAACGTTAATGAAAGACGGCGATCTGATTCCTGTATCGGTCAAGGAAATAAGCCTGAACGGGCAGAGTAATCTGTCATTAAAATTTATTCCCGAAGGCGGGAAAATATTACCCGGCTATTCTGCGGGAGCCCATATCGATATTATGATTCCGGGCGTCGGCCCGCGGCAATATTCCCTCTGCGGGATGCCTGACCACCGCCAGAGTTATGAAGTCTGCGTCAAGCTCGGAGATATCTCCTCCGGCGGCTCCCGCTATTTGCATCATGCGCTTAAGCCCGGCGACCGACTCACCATCTCCCGTCCACGCAACCATTTTCCACTGCCGGCAGCCGGACGTTACCTGCTGCTGGCCGGCGGCATCGGTATCACTCCTCTGCTGGCGATGGCTGAAGAGATAGCACGGCAACATATTGATTTTGAAATACATTATTATGTCTCCACCGCCCGTCACGTGGCCTTTGCCGCGCGGCTGGAGCGGCTCTCTGCGACGGGAAAGATCGTTATCCATTGCAGCGACGAGGGTGACTCTTTGCGCCGGGAGATCCCCGCCTGTTTAACCGCGCCTGACGTCGATACGGCGGTCATTGCCTGCGGCCCGGACGGCTTTATTCAGCGGCTACAGGATATGATGCCAATATATGGCTGGCAGGCCTCGCAATTCTCATTTGAACGTTTTACCTCCGGCGGGCTGAATCATGATGTGGAGAATAAAGGTTTTTATATTGAGCTGGCGTCAACCGGCCAGCGCCTGCAGGTTGCGCCGGAACAAACCATCGCCGAGGTATTATTGCACGCCAACGTCGAGGTCATGCTCTCCTGCGAGCAGGGGATCTGCGGCTCCTGTATTACCGACGTTATCGACGGCATTCCTGAGCACCGGGATAGCGTCCTGACGGCGGAAGAAAAAGCCGGGAACCGTCAGATTACCCTGTGCTGCTCGCGGGCGAAAACGCCGGTTCTGGTTCTCGACCTGTGAGGAGAGCGACGATGCACATTCCCTCCCCCCACACGCCGCTTGCCGGCGTCAGCAACGCCCGTCTCCCGGCATGGGCGCTACCTGCGGGTTGGCCAACGGAGCATAACGGCACGCCGCTGACCGCGGACCTGACCTTTGCCGACGGGCAGATCGCGACGATAGCGCCATCCGGCCAGGCGAATCACGGCTTATGGGATCTCGGTGGAGCGCTGACGCTGCCCGGCCTTGTTGAACCCCATGCCCATCTGGATAAGACCTATACCATTGAACGCTGCCGTCCGTCGGAACCCGGTCTACTGGCCGCTATTCGCGCCATGCACGAGGATCGCCGGCACTGGACCGCACAGGATCTCCAGCGCCGTGCGTCCGCCGCACTGGCCCGGGCGGCGGCCAATGGCGTCACTCATCTGCGCACCCATATTGACTGGTTCACCGCCGCCGCGCCTGACGCCTGGCAGGAGATCGCCCGCCTGGACCATCCCGGCATCAGCGTCGAGCGGGTGGCTTTGGTGCCGCTGGGACTGTTTGCCGATCCGGCCGCCGCGGAGGCCATCGCGCAGACGGTGGCCGAAGGCGGCGAGGGCTGCTTGCTCGGCGGGTTTGTCCACTCCTCTAACTGGGATCCCGCGGCGATGGAAAACCTGCTGCGCAGCGCGACGCGCTGGCGGTTGGATCTGGATCTGCATATCGATGAGGAGCTCAGCGACAATCCGCGGGGGTTGGCCTGGCTGGCGGAGTACCTCTCCCGCCACGCTTTTCCGGGACGCCTCTGCTGCAGCCACGGCTGCGCCCTGGCCTGCGGCAGCGAAGAGCAGGCGGAGAAGATCCTGCGCCAGCTGGCGGCCCACTCCGTCACCCTTATCGCCCTGCCGATGACCAACCTGCTGCTACAGGATGCGGTTACTGGCCGCACGCCGCGCCAGCGGGGGATCACGTTGCTTCAGGAGGCCCGCTGCGCCGGCGTTGCCACCCTCCTCGGCTGCGACAATGTGCAGGACGCTTTCTGCCCGGCGGGGAGCTATGACCCGCTGGATACCCTGGCCTGCGGCCTGTTCAGCGCCCAGCTCAGCGACGTTTTCGACCGTCAGTCGCAGCTGATTTGCGATCGGGCGGCGTTAACCGGTGCGCCGGCAGACGCTGCGCCTTTCGCCGTCGGCAACGCGGCCAGCGTGGTGATTTTCCCGGGTAGCGACAGGTTTACCTGGCCTTTAAACAGTGCAGCTCGTCTGGTGATTAACCGCGGCAGGTTAACCCACCAGCGGGTGTGGCGACAGGAGATGACGTATGAGTCTTGAAGCAGGCGCGGGCGCTCCGCTGGCGCGGTATGCCGCCTGGCGCAGAGCCGGCGAGTTTATTTTTCTCTCCGGCATTATTCCGGTCAATCCGCTGAACGGCACCATCGTCAACGGCTTTCAGGATGTGCCGGAGGAGGTGCGGGAGCTGCTGGGGCAAACGGGCGAGTTTTCGACGGATGCCAAACAGGGCCCGATTCTGGCCCAGAGCTGGTACGTGCTGGAAAGCATCCGCCGGACCGTGGAGTCCGCGGGCGGGCAGATGAGCGACGTCATCAAGCTGGTGCAGTACTTTCGCAACCTCGACCATTTTCCCTATTACAGCCGGGTAAGAAAGCTGTTTTACCCCGACCAGCCGCCGGTGTCGACCGTGGTACAGGTCAGCGAAATGCTGCCCGACGCCACGGTGCTGATTGAAGTCGAAGCGACGGTCTGGTTACCCCAATAATTCTCGACCCAGAGGCACAGCGATGATCAACGGTTATATTCCTGCAGAGCGCTTTCTCCCTTTTCTGAGCTGGACGGCGATTGCCGCCCTGCCGGACAAAAGCAATACGGTTATCGTGCTCCCCACCGGAGCCATCGAGCAACACGGTCCGCATCTGCCCTGTTCCGTGGACAGCGTGATCTCTTCCGGCGTGGCGGGACATGCCCTCGCCCGGCTGCCGGCGGATATCCCGGCCTACGCCATCCCGCCGATTACCTACGGAAAGTCCGACGAGCATCTGCATTTTCCCGGTACCCTGACCCTGAGCGGCGACACGCTGCTGCATACCCTCCTTGAGATAGCCGAATCCCTGTATCGCGCCGGCTTTCGCAAGCTACTGATGATCAACGGTCACGGCGGACAGCCGCAGGTGCTGCAGATGGCCTCCCGGGAAATGCGCCTGCGTCATGGCGATATGATCATCATCGCGCACGACGTGTTCAACGTCCCCAATAGCGAAAAGCAGTTTCTCAGCCCTCAGGAACAAAAAATGGCGATGCACGCGGGCCATAGCGAGACGGCGCTAATGCTGGCCCTTGCGCCGGAGTGCGTTCATATGGAGCGCGCCGTCGCCAACTTTCCGCCGCCGTTCCCCTGCCCGACCCTGTCAAAAGGCCGCCCCGCGGCGGCCTGGGCTTCCTTCGATTTTGGCCCCAGCGGCGTTATCGGCGACCCGACCCCGGCGACTCTGGAGCAGGGCCAGGGGTTACTCGAATCCCTGGCCGTCAGCTGGGCGCAGGCGATTAGCGAAGTCCACCGCATGGAGTGGGTCGTACGTCACGAAGCGAGCTGGGGAAAACACCACTGGAACGGCTTTGTGCAGTCCGCCCCCTCCTCTTCCGTTGCTGAGTAAAAGGAACTCTGATGAAAAATATGCGTACTCCGGCTTACACGATGCTGGCCCTTACGGCCATCGCCGCCTCTGCATCCTGCCTCGCGGCGGAAAAATTTACTTTCCTGACCAACTGGTATGCCCAGGCGGAACACGGTGGTTTCTATCAGGCCCAGGCCAAGGGGCTGTATAAAAACGCCGGCCTCGATGTCGAGATTAAAATGGGCGGCCCGCAGATCAACGTCATGCAACTGATGGCAGCGGGTCAGGCGGACTGCACCCTCGGCGATAACGGCCAGGCGCTGGAGACCTGGCAGGCCGGCGTGCACGCCGTCACCGTCGCCACCGTTTTCCAGCATTCGCCGACGGTATTTATCACCCATGATAAGGTGAATAACCCGGCAGAATTAAAAGATAAAACCTTCTTGCTCGCTACCGAAGCCTATACCTCTTTCTGGCCGTGGGCGAAGAGCGAACTGGGGCTGGGCAACACCAAAGTGCGCCCCTATACCTTCAACGTTCAGCCGTTCCTGGCGGATAAAAATCTGGTGCAGCAGGGCTACGTAACCTCCGAGCCGTTCTCCGTCGCCAAAGGGGGGCAGCCGTTCTACGTCTATCCGCTCAGCGACTGGGGCTACCCTCCCTACGGCAACTCGATTATCTGTATGGCCGACACCATCAAGAAGCGCCCGGCGGCCGTAGCGGCATTCGTCAAAGCCTCGATGGAAGGCTGGAAAAGCTATCTTCAGGATCCCATTGCCGGTAATCAACTGATTAGCAAAGCGAACCCGCAAATGGGCGCCGAGCAGATCGCCTTTGGCATAGCCCAGATGAAGAAATATCAGCTGGTCACCGGCGGCGATGCGATGACCGACGGCATCGGTATCATCACCCAACCGCGGCTGAAAAAAACCTGGGACATGCTGGTGAAAAACAAGCTGATCGACGCCAGCAAAGTACCTTTTGAGCAGACCTATACCCTGGATATGGTCAAAGATGCCGGAGTCATGCCATGAATACCGCCCCTAAACTCACCGTCATGAGCGACAGTCGCTTCGCCCAGGCGCCCGCGACGCCGGCCATCGAAGTACTCTCGGCGGAAAAAATTTACAGCAACGGCACCCGGGCGCTGCTGCCCGTCAATCTGACCATCAATCAGGGCGAGTTTGTGACCCTGCTCGGTCCCTCCGGCTGCGGGAAGAGCACCTTGTTGAAGATGGTCGCCGGTCTGGTGGAACCCAGCGACGGTAAGCTGATGCTGTGGCGTCGCGACAGCCGGGAAAAAGCCCAGCTTCCCCTCTCTTTCGTCTTCCAGGAAGCCACGTTGATGCCCTGGAGCAGCGTCCATAGCAACGTCCGGCTGCCCCTGGATCTTGCCGGCGTCCCACGAGCAGAAGCCAACACCCGGGTGAGCGAAGCCCTTGAGCTGGTGGGGCTGGGCAAGTTCGCCAACGTCCTGCCGCGCGAACTCTCCGGCGGCATGCAGATGCGCGTCTCCATCGCCCGTGGTCTGGTGACGCGGCCAAAACTGCTGCTGATGGATGAACCCTTCGGCGCGCTGGATGAAATTACGCGCAATAAGCTCGATAGCGATCTGCTGCGTCTCTGGCAAGAGCAAAACCTGACGGTGGTGTTCGTCACCCATTCGATCCATGAAGCGGTATTCCTCTCTCAGCGGGTGATTATGATGGCGGCCCGCCCCGGCCGGGTGGTCGAAGATATCGCCATCCGGGAGCCGTTCCCACGCAGCGAGGAGTTCCGCGTCAGCCCGACATTTTCCCACTATGCCCGGCAGTTGCAGGACAGCCTCTTACAGGCAAGCCAATCCGGTATGGAGCCATAATATGAAAGCCGCTAAATCAACACCGTGGATTAATCATCCCCGCTTTCTCAAAATTCTCTACCCGACCCTCGTCGCGGTCCTGGTGATTATGCTGTGGCAGGGGGCGGTCAGCTATTTCCGCATCCCGCAATTTCTGGTGCCTTCCCCGCTCGTGATGGTGGAAAGCCTGTGGACGCATCTGACGCCGCTGCTGCTGTCGCTGCTGTTCACGCTGAAGATCACCCTGATCTCGTTTCTCCTGTCGATCGTCATCGGCACCGCCATTGCGTTTATCCTGGTGCAGAACCGTTTTGTGGAAACCGCGCTGTTTCCGTACATCGTCTTCTTGCAGGTAACGCCGATTGTCGCTATCGCGCCGCTGATCATTATCTGGGTGAAGGACGCCACCCTCTCGCTGGTAGTGTGCTCCACCCTGATGGCGGTGTTTCCGATTATCTCCAATACCACCCAGGGATTGCGCAGCGTGTCGCCCGGCCTGCTGAGCTATTTCAGGCTCAACCATGCCAGCCGCTTGCAAACCCTGGTGCGACTGCGCATTCCCTCCGCGCTGCCCTATTTCTTCGGCGCCCTGCGTATTTCCAGCGGCCTGTCGCTGATCGGCGCCGTGGTGGCGGAGTTTGTCGCCGGGACCGGAGGCACCAATACCGGCCTTGCCTATCAGATCCTGCAGGCGGGTTACCAGCTGGACATCCCGCTGATGTTTGCCGCTCTGCTGTTAATTTCCCTCGCCGGTATCGCGCTGTTTGGCGTGATGTCGTGGGTATCGCGCCGGGCGCTCAGCGCATGGCATGAAAGCGAAGCGGTGCAATCTCATTAACGTATTGATGATTAACAGGTAGAAACATGATGACTCGTGAGCAACGTCAACAGGCGGTCGCGCTGATCCAGCAGGCATTACCGGAACTGGAGTGGACCTTACAGCCAGCGAAGATCAAACGTCTTTCCCGCGATTTCCACTGGTTCAGCCCGGTGCTCAACCAGCAGCTGGAAGGAAAGCAGGCGGACGCGGTGGTCCGTCCGCGCGACCAGGAAGAGCTGCGGCAGCTGGTTGCCGCCTGCGTAGCGCAGCAGCTGCCGCTGACCCTGCGCGGTAGCGCCACCGGTAATTATGGCCAGTTGGTGCCCCTTGAGGGCGGAGTGCTGGTCGATATGACCGCCCTGAACCGGATCTGCGAACTCAAGAACGGCACGGTGCGCGCCCAGGCTGGCATTCGCCTGGCGGAGATTGAAGCCGCCACTCACCCGACCGGATGGGAGCTGCGCTGCATGCCGTCAACCTTCCGTCTGGCCAGCTTAGGCGGCCTCTACTGCGGCGGCTTTGGCGGCATCGGCTCCATTAACTACGGCCCCCTGGCTGCCCCCGGCAACGTGCTCAGCGTCAAAGTGATGACCGTTGAAGCGTCCCCCCGGGTGTTGACTATTCCGGCTCCGCAGGCGCTGCTGCTACACCACGCCTACGGCAGCAACGGCATTATTCTTGAAGTCGAACTGGCGCTGGCCCCCGTCCATCGCTGGATCGAACGCCTGGATGTGTTTGACGACTTCGCCGATGCTCTGAATTATGCCAACGAGTGCCTCCGTTCTCCCGGTTTCGTCAAGCGCCAGCTGGCGCTGCTTGCCGCGCCAATCCCCGACTATTTTAGCCACCTTAACGGCCATTATCGGGCCGGGCAACACGCGGTCATCAGCGTTATCGCCGAGGAGAGCGAAGGACTCTGTACCGGTCTGATGCTGAAGCATCGGGGAGAAAATGCCATCCGCCAGAGTAGCGATGAGGCCCGGGAGAGCCATACCTCATTAATGGAATATTGCTGGAACCACACCACGCTACATGCGCTCAAAGTCGACAATACGCTGACTTACTTACAAACGGCGTTTAATTATCAGCACTTCCCGAAGCAAATTTTGCAGATGGAACAGCGCTTCGCCGGGGAAGTTATATCGCATATTGAATTCCTCCGCGATAATGATGGCAATATTACCGCCAGCGGCCTGCAACTGGTGCGTTATTCAACAGAAGAGCGACTCAATGAGATTATGCAGATATTTCGCGATAACGATATCAAGATTAATAACCCGCATGTTTTTCAGGTTGAAGATGGCAAGCAGGGAATTATTCGCCCGGATGTCGTGGCCGTTAAACAATATATCGACCCCGATGGTTTGCTAAACCCGGGCAAGCTGCGCGGCTGGGCACTGCGCGACCAGTTAGTCTTAGACAGCAACCCGTTGTCATTAACCGATAAATAAAATTCAGGCCATCTACCTGGCGCCCTACAAAATAAAAGCACAAGGTGATTATCCGCCATATTCGTGGCCGGTATTTTTCTTTCCGAAATTGCAGTGATATTTAACAGGGTGATGTCAATGAAACGCAAAACCATATACCGTGGAGCGACGCTGGGCGCCTTGCTCATTTCCCAGGGGGTATTTATCCATGCCAGCCATGCCGCTATTCCATTAACCCACGACTGTGAATCCGGTATCGCCAGTTCACTCACCGAATTCTTTACCTGCGGTAGCGTCAGCGGCAGCCTGCGCACATTATATTATTCAACCCATAACGCCTATTTTGTTTCAGGGCTATCGCAGGACACGGTCAGCTACGGCGGCAGCGTAAAATATGCCACGGCGGAATATTATGGCGTCAGCCTCGGCGTCAGCGGCATTCTCCAGCGCGGGATTTCCCATAACGATGACCATCTGGTTAACGAACTCGGCCCCAATCAAACCGGCGTCGGCGAAGCCTGGCTCAGCTGGCATTATGACCAGTTCAGGATCACCGCCGGCGACCAGCGGATTAATATTCCTTTCATCGGCGACTATGACTGGCGCATTACGCCAATACTTTTCCGGGCGATTGATGCCAGCTATGGCGATAGCGACAATTTCCTGCATGCCACGAAAATCACTCGCTATAAACCCTGGGGCGACGACCAGTTTCTGGATACCACCGCCTATACCGACATTGAGCAAAGTACCAACGGGATGTGGGGCGTCGGCGGCGGGCGATCCATACCGTTTGGCGATCGCAAAGTTAACGCCCAGATGTGGTACGAAAACTATGACGACTATACGCGGATCGTCTATGCCGACAGTTTTCTCTCGTGGAACGAATATGCCACGGCGCCCAAAATTGGCCTCCAGTTCATTCGCGGCCTGAGCGAAGGTAAAGCGCTGGCCGGCGAAGTGAACAGCACCAGCTATGGCGCGCAGTTCAGTATGAAGCTGCTCCCGTCTCTGGCGTGGACGCTGAATTATAACCACATCGCCGCCAACGGTAATGCTTATGGCAACGGCGCCCTGGTGACGCCGTACGCACACAATACCTCTTCCGGACCCTACTTCGCTCAGCCCTTCTTTACCAGTACCCAGGACCTGGGCAGCGGCAACGCCTACTCCACCGATCTGAACTGGGCCGCCACGGAGCAGGTTTCTCTCGGCAGCCGCTACTCGTTTATGGATTTAACCCCGACGGCAGGCGCTTCCAGCAGCCACCAGTCTGAATACCTGATCTACGGCACCTATCGTTTCGGAGGGCTGCTGAACGGGCTGAGTCTGACGGACTTTGCCGGCGTACAGACCAACTCCACCTCGGATAAAAATTTCTGGCAAAATCGTCTGGCCCTCGAGTATGACTTTTAACTGCCTGACGGCAGGCCCCCTCCCTGTGCGCCAGCGGGGTTAACGCCCGGGCATCAATGGACAATGGTCGCTTTGATGCCCTTTTTCTTCTTCCAGAGCCGCGCCTGAATGTGCCGGCAGCCTGCCCTCGTCCTTACGAAGTAACCCCCACCTTGCCTGTTGACTTATTTTGTTAAAGGTTTACTTTTCAGGACATGAAGAAAATACTGATTATCGTCCCCGATGGCGGCATGTTGTTTGAGTCCGCCGGTATTGCCGACATTCTGATGCAGGCAAACCGGCTGCATGCCGACGGCGCTCTGGCGCCGCGTTATCGTGTCGCCGTCGCCACCACCCAGCCCCACCAGGTGATCCACGGTCAGTCCGGGCTGAATCTGCTTGCCGACCACCGCCTTCACGAAGTGGATCCGCGCGAACCGCTCGATACCATCATCATCACCGGCAGAGGGCAAAACGAGCAGGAAGGTACCGCCGTTGTCGACTGGCTGCGTCTTGCCGCGCCCCACGCCCGGCGCATCGCCTCCGTATGCGGCGGCGCGATGTTGCTGGCGCAAAGCGGTCTGCTGAACGGCCGGCGGGCCACCACCCACTGGAAGCTGCTGGACGCTATGCAGTCGGCCTTCCCGGCGGTGCGGGTGGAAGGCGGGCCGCTGTATATTCAGGACGGTCCGATCTGGACCTCCGGCGGCGTCAGCTCCGGTTTCGACCTGACGCTGGCCCTGGTGGAAGAAGATTACGGCTTTAGCCTCGCCCGCGATATCGCCCAGGATATGGTGATGTACCTGCGTCGCCCCGGCGGCCAGCTGCAGTTTAGCCGCTATAACCTGCGGCAAATCAACAGCCCTGGGCCGATTGGCGATCTGCTGAAGTGGATGCTCGACAACCTCACCGGCAACCTGTGCGTGGAGAACCTGGCGGAAAAGGTCGCCATGAGCCCGCGCAATTTCACCCGCGTGTTTACCCGCGAAACCGGGGTCTCTCCGGCGCGCTACGTCGCCGAAGCGCGCCTTGCCGCCGCCAGAGAGCGGCTCGAGCAGAGTTACGACACGCTGGAACGCGTTGCTGAGCAAACGGGATTTGGTAGCGCTATCAACCTGCGGCGGGTCTTTGAAAAGCAGCTGCATCTGACGCCGGGAGAATATCGTCAGCGCTTTCACTGCCGAAAAATGGCGTAAAGTGATCGTTATTCGTCATTTACGCCGAAATGCCGGAAACCTAAAGTACCACCAGAGACAACAAATAAGGAGTTGATCATGGTTAAGGTCGGTATTAATGGTTTCGGCAGAATCGGGCGTAACGTCCTGCGCGCGGCGCTGGGCAATCCGGATATTCAGATTGTGGCAATCAACGATCTGACTGACAGCAAAACGCTGGCCCACCTGTTGAAATATGACTCGCTGCTGGGCACCCTGCCGGTGGCCGTGGAGGCGGCCGACGGAGAGCTTAGCGTCGATGGCCAACCCGTCATCGTCTATAGCGAACGTGACCCGGCGCGTATTCCGTGGCGAGATGCGGGGGTGGACATCGTCATCGAAGCCACCGGGTTCTTTACCGAACGTGAAAAAGCGGCGGTTCACATTCACAGCGGCGGGGCGAAACGGGTGATTATCTCGGCGCCCGGCAAGAATGACGATTTAACCATCGTGATGGGGGTTAACCACGCGCTTTACGATCCGCAGCACCATTCGGTCGTCAGCAACGGCAGTTGCACCACCAACGGCCTTGCCCCGGCCGCTCAGGTTCTGCATCAGCATTTCGGGATCAAGCATGGCCTGATGAATACCACCCACGCCTACACCAACAGCCAGGCGCTACATGACCAGCCGGAAAAAGATCTGCGCGGCGCCCGGGCGGCAGCGTTATCCATCGTTCCCTACTCCAGCGGCGCGGCCAAAGCGTTGGGTAAAGTGATTCCGGCACTCGATGGTCGTCTGACCGGCTACTCGCTGCGCGTTCCGGTGCCGGTGGTGTCGATTGTCGATCTTACCGTCACGCTGGAGCGCGACGTGACGGCAGAAGAGGTGAATGAGGCATTCCGCCAGGCCGCTGCCGCTGGCCCCTTGCAGGGTATTCTCGGCTACAGCGACGAGCCGCTGGTCTCCAGCGACTATCAGGGCGACCCGCGTTCTTCCATTATTGATGGCCTGTCGACGCTGGTGATTGGCGGGAATATGGTCAAGATCCTCGCGTGGTATGACAACGAATGGGGCTTCTCAAATCGTCTGGTCGATTTGGCGCAGTTTATGGCCCGACGCGAGCAGTAACAACGTTGGCTGCGGCGACCCGGCAAGTCCGGGCCGCTTCAGCCGGCAACCCCGAGTCGTGCCGCAGCAATCGCCAGCGGGCGGAAAATTCGCTATTATCCGCCCCCACCCTTTTCAGGCACCTGCTCATGTCCACCATCGTCGATACGTTTATTGCGCCCCCCTGCCACGAAGCCATCGACATCCTGTATCAGGACGAGCACCTGCTGCTGATCAATAAGCCCAGCGGGCTGCTCAGCCTGTCGGGGAAAAATCCGCAGAATCTCGACTCGGTGCACCATCGGCTGGAGCAGCAATTTCCCGGCTGTACCCTCGTTCACCGTCTCGATTTTGGTACGTCCGGGCTGATGGTGGTGGCAAAGAATAAAACCATTAATGCGGCGCTAAGCCATCAGTTCAGCCAACGTTCGGTGACTAAGGTATACAGCGCCCTGCTGTGCGGGCATCTGCGTGAGGATGAAGGCGCAATCGATGCCGCCATTGCCAAAGATCCGGCCCGCTTTCCGCGCATGGC
Organism: Klebsiella sp. X13; assembly: GCF_003323835.1. Classification (NCBI taxonomy): domain Bacteria; kingdom Pseudomonadati; phylum Pseudomonadota; class Gammaproteobacteria; order Enterobacterales; family Enterobacteriaceae; genus Klebsiella; species Klebsiella sp. X13. Next base: position 2,089,280 of record NZ_CP030874.1, on the reverse strand, counting down.
CATTTGCGCCATCACCGGCAAGCCCGCCCGTTCCCGCTACCGGGTGACAGAACGCCTTACCCGTGAAGGCGCAGAGGGTAGCCTGCTGCCGCTGAGCCGGGTACAGCTATTCCCGGAAACCGGACGCACCCACCAGCTGCGTATCCATTGTCAACTGTTGGGGCACCCGATCCTGGGCTGCGATCTCTACGGTGGTCTGACGTGGCCGGGCAGCGCACACGCGCCGCGGCTCATGTTACATGCCAGCGAACTGCATTTTGTTCACCCTGTCAGCGGCGAGCCCGTCACCGCGCGCAATGACAGTCCGTTCTGAATCTCCCGATGCTGGACAGTCGCCGCGGCGCTTTAAAACCGGCTTCATTATTATGTAGCAAACTAATAAAAATGAATCATATTTCTGACGATAGCTTTTAAGCGGAACCCCCATCGGTTACGGGCGTGGAGCCACAGGCTAATTACATGAATATTCAAGTAATTAGCCGTATCAGCTCTCTTCGCAACTGCACATAACCTCTCTGTTTCCTCGTCCCTGTCACGCCCTGCCTCTCTGCACCTGGTCAGCAACCGCGCTTTTTTTGCCTCACCGTGAGTGCGAATCTACCGAGATCCGCCGACTGAACATGCCAGCCCTGGCGTATTATTCCCAGGCGATCTGGCTCTCATTATGATTCCAATATGTCGATTAAGTAACAATTCTGTATCATTTATTGAACATTAAATTGACGTTATCCCTGTCTGTTTCCTATACGTTTAGCCGACCTGTTGACCAATACTAATAATCACAATGTGGAGCTTTTGATGAACAATAGTCCTTCAATGGAACAGACCCGCTCCGAGGTACTGGTCCCGCCCTCCTCGGAGGCGAGACCTTTGGATGCCCGTCAGCAATCCGTCATCAATAAATTATTTCGTCGCTTAATCGTTTTTCTTTTTATTCTGTTCGTATTCTCCTACCTCGACCGCATCAACATTGGCTTTGCCGGCCTGACCATGGGCAAAGATCTGGGGCTCACCAGCACCATGTTCGGCCTGGCCACCACCCTGTTTTACGTGATGTACGTGATCTGCGGCATCCCCAGCAACATCATGCTCAGTATCGTCGGCGCCCGCCGCTGGATCGCTATTTTGATGGTGGTCTGGGGAATAGCCTCCACAGCCACCATGTTCGCCACCGGCCCGAACAGTCTTTACGCGCTGAGAATGCTGGTGGGGATTGCCGAAGCCGGCTTCCTGCCGGGGCTGTTGCTGTACTTAACCTTCTGGTTCCCGGCGCAATACCGCGCCCGCGCCAATGCCCTGTTTATGATTGCGATGCCCGTCACCATGGCGCTTGGCTCGCTGGCTTCCGGGTATATTCTGAATCTCGACGGCGTGCTGAATCTGAAAGGCTGGCAGTGGCTCTTTTTGCTGGAAGGGTTTCCGTCGGTGCTGCTCGGGCTGGTCGTGTGGTTCTGGCTTGATGACAGCCCGGATAAAGCCAAATGGCTGACTGCCGATGATAAAGCCTGTTTAAAAGAGATGCTGGATGCCGACCGCGCGGCGGTACAGCAATCGCGACTCAGCGAAGCCAGCCTGCCGCTGTCTCAGCGCAGCATGCTGCGGGAGCTGTTTACCCCGGTTATCATGCTCTACACGCTGGCCTATTTCTGCCTGACCAATACCCTGAGCGCCCTCAGCGTCTGGACGCCGCTGATTCTGCGCAGCTTCAACGAGCAGAGCAGTAATATCACCATCGGGATCCTGAGTGCGATTCCGCAAATCTGTACCATCGTCGGGATGATCTGGTGGAGTAAGCGTTCCGACCGCCTGAAGGAGCGTAAGCTGCATACGCTGCTGCCCTATCTGTTCGCGGCGGCGGGCTGGATGCTCACCGCCTCCAGCAGCAACCCGCTGCTGCAGTTCACCGGGATCGTAATGGCTTCTGCCGGCGCCTTTGCCGCGATGGTCATTTTCTGGACTACCCCTGACCAGTCCATTTCTCTGCGTGCGCGGGCGCTGGGGATTGCGGTCATCAATGCGACCGGCATGACCGGCGCGGCGCTGGGGCCGCTGTTGATGGGTTGGCTGAAAGACGTCACGGGGAATTTCAACGCCGGTATCTTTATGGTCGCCGGATTCCTCGTGCTGGGCGCGGTGGTGATTGCCTTGATTCCGATGAAAACGGCGGTGAAACAACGCGCTTTGTAAGCGCTGACCGTCTGATTTTCCTGCCAATAAGGTATCAGGGGGCGGTAATCTGCCGCCTCCTGATATTCTCCCCACCGGGCCCCGCCCTCCCCTGCGATTGCAGCACGGCCTACACGCAGAGCACTTTTATCGCCAGCCCGCCCCGGGAGGTTTCGCGGTATTTATCATTCATATCCTTGCCGGTTTCGTACATCGTTTCGATAACCTTATCCAACGAAACATGTGGCTCGGAGGTGCGGCGCAGCGCCATACGTGCCGCATTGACGGCCTTAACCGCATTAATCGCATTCCGCTCAATACAGGGAATTTGCACCTGGCCGGCAACCGGGTCACAGGTGAGGCCGAGGTTATGCTCCATGGCGATTTCCGCCGCAATGCAGACCTGCGCCGGGCTGCCGCCAAGCAGTTCGGTCAACCCCGCCGCCGCCATCGAGCAGGCGACGCCAATCTCCCCCTGACAGCCAACTTCAGCCCCCGAAATCGACGCATTCATTTTATACAGCGCGCCAATCGCCCCCGCCGCCAGCAGATAGCGCGCCAGCGAGCCGGCGTTAACCGGACGGCGGAATTTATCGTAATAGGCCAGCACGGCGGGAATAATTCCGCAGGCGCCGTTGGTGGGCGCGGTCACCACTCGCCCGCCCGCGGCATTCTCTTCGCTGACCGCCAGGGCGAACATATTGATCCAGTCAATGACGTTCATCGGGTCGCTGGAGAGGCTATCGCTGGAAACCAGCCGACGCCTTAACGCCGCCGCGCGACGCGGGACATTCAGCGGACCGGGCAACACCCCTTCGGTATTCATCCCGCGCTCGATACCATCGCGCATCACCGCGTGGATATGCATAAAACCCGCGTCAATCTCCGCCTTACTGCGCAGCGCCAGCTCGTTTTGCAGCATCAGTCCGGAGACCGACAGGCCGTTGCGTTCGCAAAGCCGCAGCAGTTCGCTGGCGGAGCGAAAATCATAGGGCACCGGGACGTCGGCATCCTGCGTTCCCCCGCAGGCCCCCTCTTCGACGATAAAACCGCCGCCGACCGAATAGTAGGTCTGGCTCGCCCACGCCTGCGCGCCACTCCAGGCGGTAATACGCATCCCGTTTTCGTGATACGGAAGGGTTTGCGCGTGGAACACGATGTCGTCCGCCATCTGAAAGTCTACGCTCTGCACGCCGTTAGCGACCGGCAGACGCCCGCTGTGCATCACCTGCTGAATAAATGCCGGCATGGCGTCAATATCAACATTTTGCGGGCTGTTTCCCGCCAGTCCCATAACAATCGCGACATCGGTCGCATGACCTTTACCGGTCAGCGACAGAGAACCATAGAGGTCGACCACGATACGCGTGATATGCGCGATATCGCCCATGTTCACCAGTTGGTCGATAAAACGTTTTCCGGCATTCATCGGCCCTACGGTGTGCGAACTGGAAGGACCAATACCGGGTTTAAAAATATCGAATGCGCTAATCATATCCCCATCCTCGGGTTGCCGTTGCGTGGAGAGCAGGAGCCACCGGTGTTGGGCGGCAGGGCAAAAACAGGCTTGCCCCGCCGCCGCTGCCTCAGAGGTCGCGTACCGCGATGGCCTCAATTTCCAGCTTTACATCCTTTGGCAGGCGGGCAACCTGCACGCAGCTGCGCGTCGGGTAGGTCGCCTGATGCTCATCAAAGAAGTGCTGATAGACCTGATTGATAGTGGCAAAGTCATTAAGGTCGGTAATAAAGACGGTGGTCTTCACGATACTGCCCACCTCCAGCCCCGCCGCCGTCACGATCGCCTTAACGTTTTCCAGGCTTTGACGCGCCTGATCGGCCACGTTGTCGGCAATCTTTCCCGTCTGCGGGCAGACCGGAATCTGTCCCGAGGTCATGACCTGATAGCCGAGGTCGACGCCCTGAATATAGGGGCCAATGGCCGCCGGCGCGTGTGGGGTTGCAATGATCTTTCTCATCGTTCCTCCGGCGCTACAGCGCCTGGGTAAAGGTGCGTGAAATGACATCCTGCTGCTGTTCGCGAGTCAGCGCATTGAAGCGCACGGCATAGCCGGAGACGCGAATCGTCAGGTTCGGGTAGTTTTCCGGGTGTTCGATGGCATCGAGCAACATATCCCGGTTCATCACGTTGACGTTCAGGTGCTGTCCGCCTTCAACGTGTGCTTCGTGGTGGAAGTAGCCGTCCAGCAGCCCCACCAGGTTGGTTTTGCGCGTGGTCTCCTCTTTGCCCAGCGCGGCGGGAACAATAGAGAAGGTGTAGGAGATACCGTCTTTGGCATAGGTGAACGGCAGCTTAGCGACAGAGGTTAATGACGCCACCGCCCCTTTGCGATCGCGACCGTGCATCGGGTTCGCCCCCGGCGCGAACGGCGTACCGGCCCGGCGACCGTCCGGGGTGTTGCCCGTTTTCTGCCCATAGACCACGTTGGAGGTGATGGTCAGAATCGACTGGGTTGGTACAGCGTTGCGGTAGGTCGGCAGCACTTTAATCTTCTTCATAAAGCGTTCGACCAGATCGCAGGCGATACTGTCGACCCGCTGATCGTTGTTGCCATACTGCGGGTAGTCGCCTTCGATGACAAAATCAACCGCCAGCCCGGTATGGTCGCGGACCGGTTTCACCTTCGCGTACTTGATCGCCGACAACGAATCGGTCGCCACCGACAGCCCGGCGATGCCGCAGGCCATGGTGCGATACACGTCGCGGTCATGCAGCGCCATCAGCGAAGCTTCATAACTGTACTTGTCGTGCATATAGTGGATGATGTTGAGCGCGCTGATGTACTGCACCGCCAGCCAGTCCATAAAGTGATCGAGGCTGTCCATCACCGTGTCATAGTCGAGCACCTCATCCATCAGCGGCGCCGTTTTCGGTCCGACCTGAATTTTCAGCTTCTCATCCACGCCGCCGTTAATCGCGTACAGCAGGGTTTTCGCCAGATTGGCGCGCGCGCCGAAGAACTGCATCTGCTTGCCGATAATCATCGGACTGACGCAGCAGGCAATGGCGTAGTCGTCGCTGTTAAAATCGACCCGCATTAAGTCATCGTTTTCATACTGCAATGAGGAGGTGACGATGGAGACCTGGGCCGCATATTTCTTGAAGGCGATCGGCAACGCTTCGGACCAGAGAACGGTAAGGTTTGGTTCCGGGGCCGGCCCCATGGTATGCAGCGTATGCAGATAGCGATAGGCGTTTTTGGTCACCAGCGTCCGCCCGTCGAGCCCCATGCCACCGATCACTTCGGTCGCCCAGATAGGGTCGCCGGAGAAGAGCGTGTCGAACTCCGGCGTACGCAGGAAACGCACCATGCGGATCTTCATAATGAAGTGGTCGATCAGCTCCTGAGCCTGCTGCTCGGTTAAGCGCCCGGTGTTGAAATCGCGCTCAATGTAGATATCGAGGAAAGTGGCGGTGCGGCCCAGCGACATGGCGCCGCCGTTTTGCGATTTGACCGCCGCCAGATAGGCAAAATAGACCCACTGTACCGCTTCCTGAGCATTACGCGCCGGGCGGGAGATATCGCAACCGTACTTCGCCGCCATCTCCTGCATTTGCAGCAGCGCGCGGCGGTGTTCCGCCAGCTCTTCGCGCAGGCGAATCGTCGCTTCCAGATTCTGCCCGTACTCCAGGTTGGACTGCAGATCGGCAAACTGCAGCTCGCGTTCGCGCACCAGATAACGGATACCGTACAACGCCACGCGGCGATAGTCGCCGATAATGCGTCCGCGGCCGTAGCCATCCGGCAGCCCGGTCAGTACGCCAGATTTACGACAGCGCAGCATATCCGGCGAATAGGCATCGAACACCCCCTGATTGTGCGTTTTACGCAAGTCGGTAAACAGATATTCAAAGTGCGGATCCATTTCACGACCGTAGGCCTCGAAAGAACTTTTGATCATGTTGATACCGCCGAACGGATGCAGCGCGCGCTTCAGCGGTTGCTCCGTTTGCAGTCCAACGATCTTTTCCAGTTCCTGTTCAATATAGCCGGCATCATGCGCGGTAATCGAAGTGGCAATATTCGTATCGAAATCGACCGGGGCGTGAGTCGCATTTTCAATATGTATTCCCGCCATCACTTTTTGCCACAGTGCGGTGGTTGCCGGCGTGGCCTCGGCAAGAAAGGATTCGTCCCCTTCATAAGGCGTATAGTTGTGCTGAATAAAATCACGGACATTAATTTCTGCTTGCCAGTCCGTCCCTTTAAAACCTTGCCACGCTTCGGCATACAGCATATCGCTGGTATCGATATCTACCTTCATGAAAAATAGTCTCTCTACAGAACAAAAAATAAATTATGCAAATTCCACTTGTGCGCTAATTTTTCCTAAGTGAATCGCATCGAGGGCAATCATTTTCTCTTCATTAGTCGGAATAACCGCGCAAATAACCCGGGCGGAATCGGTGGAAATAATTCTTTCGCCGTGGGAATTGGGCAGACTATTCATATCAGGATCCAGGGTAACCCCCAGTACCGCCAGATGTTCAATCACCAGGCGACGAATTAACAACGAGTTCTCACCGATGCCGCCGGTAAAAATAATCCCGTCGAGACGATGCAGCGACGCGGCATGACCGGCAATATGGCGGGCAATCCGATGGACAAAGGTTTTAATCGCCAGCCGGGCGCGGTCATGACCGGCGTGCCAGGCCTTCTCCAGCACCCGCAGATCGGAAGAGAGGCCGGAAATGCCAAGCAGCCCGGACTCCTTGTTCACCACCCGCTCAAGGTCGCTGAGGGTCTGGTTGGTTTCGCGGGCGACCCATGCCATGGCGCCGAAGTCGACATCGCCACAGCGGGTGCCCATCATGAGCCCTTCCAGCGGCGTCATCCCCATTGAGGTATCCACGCTCTGTCCGTTGCGCACGGCGCAGATAGAGGCCCCGTTGCCCAGATGGGCGATAACCAGCCCGCAATCCGCTTCCGGCAGCGCCAGCAAGCTCTGCGCCCGCTGAGAAACATAGCGATGCGAGGTGCCGTGAAAACCGTAGCGGCGCACGCCGAGCTCCTCAAAATACTTCCACGGCAGCCCATAGAGATAGGCCTCTGGCGCCAGCGTCTGGTGGAAGCTGGTATCAAACACCGCCACCTGCCTGACCCCCGGGAAGAGCTGTTGCGCGGAGGCAATGCCGCTGAGGTTAGCGTAATTATGCAACGGCGCTAACGGCGACACCCGACGGATATTGTCAATAACCTCCTCGGTAATTACCACAGACTCCGTAAATATATTTCCGCCGTGGGCAATACGGTGGCCAATTAAGGCCACGCTGTCGATTAACGACCGTTTTTCCAGTTCAAAGGCAATGGCCTTTAATGCCCCCTCGTAGCTACGGTGAGCCAGCTTAACTGGCTCTCCATCGTTAATGGATAAAAAAGCGTTTTCAGAATTAATCCCGTCGGCAATTCCCGCCATTAAAACATCACAGCTGCTTGCATCAAGGACTGAAAATTTAATTGAAGACGATCCACAGTTAATGACCAGTACTACCGGGAATTCATTCATTTCATCACTCCGCTCATCCTGAGCTTAATTAAAACAGTTTGTAGACGATATTCAGAATGGTCAGTAAACCCACCGCGGTGACGAACAGGTTATCCAGCCGGCCACGATATTTCGCCAGCGACGGCGCTTTACGGATGGCATACATCGGTAACAGACACAGCAGTGAGGCAATAATTGGCGCGCCCATCGCTTCAATCAGGTCGAGGATATTGGGGTTGGCATAAGCCACCACCCAGGTGGAACCCATAATGAAGACCATGCTGATGGTGTTGAGCTTGCGGGTAGAGACTTTGGTTTTATCACCTTTATAGCCGAACTTGAGAACCAGTCCATTCAACCCTTCAAGGGTACCGAGATAGTGGCCGAAGAACGATTTGAAGATAGCGACCAGGGCGATAATCGATGCGCCGTACTCCAGTACCGTTGCAAAGGTCGATTTGCTGCCGGACATGGAGGCAAAGTGGTTTGCCAGGTAAGAGAGCACCGGAATGTTCTGCGCTTTCGCATCCGCCATGTTTTCCGGCGACAGCGTGAACAGGCAGCTGAAGGCGAAGAACATCACCACCGCGACCATCAACATACTGGCACGGGAGATAATCTGCGAACATTTGCGCTCGGTAAAATCGCGGCCGTAATCCTTTTCATACTCTTCCCGCTTCGAGACCACAAACGAGGAGACAATCGGCGAAAAGTTAAAGGAGAAAACCATGATAGAAATCCCCAGCCACACGGTCACGAGGATGCCATCGTGCCCGGTTAAGGCAATATCGCTGAGGTTCACCTGATCGATAACCGCAGAGTTCCAGTAGGGAATCAGCGACAGCGAAATCAGCACCAGGCTGGCGATGAACGGAAAGACCAGGAAGCTCATCACTTTGACCATCAGATCCTTCCCGAACCAGATGACAAACGCCATCAGCAGCAGCAGGAACAGCGCGACAAAACCGCGGTTCAGCGCCGGCATCTGCAGCTGGTTTTCCCAGAAGGTCATGAAGGTGTTGGTAATGGTGACGCCGTAAATCCACAGCAGCGGGCAAATGGCGAAGAAGTAGAGGAGCGTGATGACCACGCCACCCGTTTTCCCGAAATGCTCTTCCACCGTCTCAGTGATGTTACCGGAGGCATTCGAACCGGACAGACAGAGCCGGGCCAGCGCCCGGTGGCAATAAAAGGCGATGGGGTAAGCTAAAACCAGCATCAAAAGAATCGGGATTAAACCACCAAACCCGGCGCGAATGGGGAAAAAGAGCACCCCGGCGCCGATGGCAGTACCAAATAATCCCAGGGTCCACGTGGTGTCCGATTTACGCCAGGATGACTGTCTTGTCTCGCTGGATACAATGCTATCAGTAGTACTCATATCCTGTCCTCAACATAAGATTAAGCGTCAACTAAACCAGTAATTTGCGAAACGCGAGAAAGATCGATATTGCCACCAGAAATAATGCTGACGGTTTTCCGGTTCTGAATATAGCTATCTAACTTCCCGCTTAATAATGCGGCGCAGGCTAACGCCCCGGCGCCCTCGGTAATAACTTTATTGCGCTGAATTAATGCGATCATGCTATTGCGAATTTCATCCTCACTGACCAGAACAATATCATCGACGAGTTCGCGAACGATTTCGTAAGTGAGATTTCCCGGGCGTGAAACATCGCAGCCATCGGCCAGAGTAGCGGTCGTTCGGTGACTGGTAATAGCGCCAGCATAATAAGACGCGGCCATACCGTGGACATTTTCTGATTGCACGCCAATAATTCGAATGGTCGGGTTAATAGATTTAATCGCTACCGCGATGCCGGCAATCAGACCACCGCCGCCGATTGGCACAATGACATTATCGACATCATAAAGATCTTCCATGATTTCCAGGCCAATGGTCCCCTGCCCGGCAATAACTTTGGCATCGTCATACGGAGGAATAAATATGCGACCTTCCATTTCGACAATTTCGCTGACTTTAGCAATAGTGTCATTGAAATTATCGCCGTGCAGAATCACTTCCGCCGAATAATCGCAGGTGGCGGCGACCTTGGATTTCGGCGCCCCTTTCGGCATCACCACTTTGCCGTCGATTCCCAGCATGGCGCAGGAGAGCGAGACCCCCTGCGCATGGTTGCCGGCGGAACATGCCACCACGCCCTTACGCTTTTCAGCTTCGCTTAGTGAACTGAGTTTGTTAAAGGCGCCGCGGATTTTAAACGACCCGGTGCGTTGCATATTCTCAAACTTGAGGAATATTTCACCTTTACAGCGCTCGCTAAAATAATTAGAGCGCGGCATGCCTGTTTTATAAATCTTACCTGCCAGTCTTTTCTTTGCTTCGAGGATATCGTCAATGGCAACCGGGAGATCGTATGTAATGTGCATTATAGCCTCTTAACTGGATATCAAATAATAGTCCCGTCATGTTTCAAAGCGTATCTTTCCCGGCAGGATTATTTCCCCACCGACGCTACGGTTTGAATTATTCAGGGTATAGTTAGCCGGTACCAACGGCTGATAGTCAGCGCGATGATATGAATTTATAACCAAGAATAAATCTGTTTAACTACTCAACTTCGATTAATTGTCTTTTTCTGCAACCACCAGATGCTGAATATTCTTTTGCTAATTCCACCAATACCGAGGCGGCATTTTTAATGCGATAATTCTTTGACCAAATTGCCGCATAGCGGGCAACTGGTAATGCTTCGGTAATCGGGATGGTAATAAACTGGTTGGATCCAAAGGGCGTTGTCATATCGCAAGGAATAACGGTCAGGAAATCAGCATTGAGAACAAGATTATAAATTGTGACGACGGAGTCGGTTTTAACGATGTTTTCACTGTTGATGCCGCTGCGCTGTAGCGTGGTGAGGAGTTCACTGTAGTAACCCATGTTGGTTTGCGGCAACACCCACTGTTCGTTCTGCAACGACGCCAGCGTGGTGGTGCCGATGCATGTTCGTGACTTGCTGGCCACCAGCACAAACTCCGACTCAAACAGCGGTTCCACGTGCAGATCGTGGAGCTTCATTTCATCACTCAGCGTGCCAATGGCGAAGTCGAGACGCCCGTCGCGAATGGCCGGCAGGAACGAGGAGAGCTGCGCTTCGTACATCGATACCTGGGCTTTAGGAAACACCTTCTTGAACTTGTGAATCATGTCAGACATAAAGGTGAAGCCAATCAGCGAAGGAAAACCGAACGAGACATCGACGACCGTGTTACAGGTCATGCTGTGCATTTCATTGACCATATTCTTCATTTCACGGGTAATCGATTCCGACCAGGATAGCAGTACCTGACCGGTATTGGTCAAGGTGACGCCGGTATTTTTACGGACCACCAGTTCGGTGCCAAAATAGGCTTCAATGTCATTGATGATCTTACTCACTGCCGGTTGAGTTAATCCTAATTCTTTTGCTGCCGAGCCGATCGAACCGCTTCTGATAACTTCCTGGAAAACGACCAGGTGCTGTGTTTTTGGCAGAGGAATGGTATTCATAGCAACCTGCTTTAATTATCTTTTCGACGCGGTGAAGTGTACCAAATGGCGATCGCAGGGTTATGTGAGACCACTCACAAACACCTCTGACAGCTATTTTCCCCACCGTTTAATATGTAAATAAAACCAACAATATCAATGCAATACAAATTAAAAGTCGATTTTTTGCATGACTTTTGTCAAAAAAAGATGCGGGGATAACAATATTTTATGGGGATAACAAAGGCTATTTTTTGAGCTATTTTAAGGGGGGTTAAACATGATATTTCAACCTTCGCCGTGCAATTATTCAGCGATATTGTTATTCAACTGTTAGTTGAAACAATAAAATATAATGAGAAATCAGGTTTTTCTTTTATTAAAAATCGTATGGGGTCACACTTTTCCGCCCCGGTTGTTTGTAAAAGTATGTTTTATTCATTATTGCGCAAAATACCAGATACAATACATTATCATTTCCCATACAATTTTAACTCTGCATTTTTCACCATTTTCAGCACGTAATTTCTTGATTAAAATCAAATGTAACTTTTCATACGACAAAAACTTTACCATCCAGACGTTTGTGCCATACATCACAAATTCTGAAATCAATATTCTGCGTCTCCCCCTTTCCGCGCGCAAAACGGCAGCAGAATCGTCGTTTTCGCCACGCCTGCAGAACAAAAACGCGCTCTGCGCGGCCGGATCAGATAAAAACTGCGTTTTGGGCGGGACAGAGTTGAACAGATTCCAACTATGCAATTGCGAATAACGTATTTGCCCTCCCCATGGCCGCTCTGTAATTTGTATTTTATTCGTGCCGCCGTAAAAGCCATAAATTCTCAATATATTCAGAGTGCTACAATTCCCGATGATCAGATTAGAAAACATCAATAAGACCTACCCCGGCAGCGCGCATGCGGCAATACGCGGCCTGAACCTGATAATTAATGACGGTGAATTCTGCACGTTTGTCGGTCCCAGCGGATGCGGCAAAACCACAATCCTGCGCATGATTAATCAGCTCGATAAACCGGACTCCGGCAGCGTCTATGTCCAGGGCGTTAACATCGCGCAGGTCGATATCATTCAGGTGCGACGCAAAATTGGCTTTGTCATGCAAAGCGCCGCGCTGTTTCCCCATCGCACGGTGGCGCAAAATATCGCCACCGTCCCTCGTCTGCTGGGCTGGCGTAAAGCGCAGATTCGCACCCGTATCGATGAACTGGTGGACTTAATGTCACTGGACCGTCACCTGCTGACGCGCTACCCGCACCAGCTCTCCGGCGGGCAGCAGGGACGCGTCGCGATTGCCCGGGCGTTAGCCGCCGATCCGCCGATTCTGCTGATGGACGAACCCTTCGCCGCCATTGACCCGGTAGTCCGCGAGCGTCTGCAGGATGAGCTATTGCTTATTCAGCAGCGCCTGCATAAAACCATCGTGCTGGTAACACATGACATTAATGAGGCCATCCGGCTGGGAGATAAGATCGCCATCTTCCAGGAAGGGGGCGTGCTGGCGCAGTGTGATACGCCGGACCGGCTTCTCGCCCACCCGGCGAGCGAGTTTGTCCAACGCTTTATCGGTCCCGAACCTAACCTGAAACGGCTGGGGATGATTCAGGTCGGCCAGCTACCGCGACATGATGTCACGCTGGTTGACGAAGGTTTATCCCCGATAGCCACCGCGCATCCGACGGTCGCCAGCCCGCTGCGGCTGGTGCTGGATAAAGAACAACGTCCCGTTCACTGGTTCGACCCGGATAAACGCGTCACGCTGCCGATTGTTCAGCCGCTGCAGGCCCTGAATACGCTGCGTTTTGCCTACAGCGCGCTGTTGGATGCGCCGGGGGGCGTGCTGGTGCACGTGGACAGCAATGGCCAGTATCAGGGCACCATTTCTCATGCCCTGCTCCAGCATGTGCTGGATGGCCACGTGGAAATTCGCCGCTATGATTGACTGGCAGTGGATGGTTGACAATAAAATCCTGATTGGCGACCTGCTGTGGCAGCATACGCAGCTGGTCTGCATCTCGCTGTTTTTTGGTACGCTGTTAACGGGCGCGCTGCTGGTCGTAACGCTACGCTGGCCCGCCACCGCTCAGCCGTTGATTTATCTTTGCGGGGTCATCTTTACTATCCCGTCGCTGGCGTTATTTATTCTGTTACTGCCCTTTACCGGCCTGTCGCTGACGACCTCGGTCATCGGGTTAACCATCTATTCACTGTTGATCCTGCTGCGTAACGTTATCGCCGGAATCGAAAAGCTGCCTGCCGCCGTGCTGGAGTCGGCTCGCGCGCTCGGCTACACACGCCGATACCGGTTTATGGATATTGAGTTACCTCTGCTGGCGCCCTCTCTGTTTGCCGGTCTGCGGATTGCCTCCGTGACGCTGGTGGGGCTGGTGACCGTCACCGCGCTGATTGGCCAGGGCGGTCTGGGGCAATTGCTGCTGGCGGGCTTTAATCAGGATTTTCTCACCCCGATTGTTGTCAGCCTGGCATTAAGCCTCGTGCTGTCGTTTTTACTGGATTCGCTGATTGCCCACATCGGCTATTGGCTAACGCCCTGGGCACGCTAATGGATATATTACTGGCTACCGTCCACTGGTTTTCACAACCCGAACACTGGTTCGGCGATGCGGGTATTTTACTGCGCCTGCGCGAGCATATTTATTATGTGCTGATCAGCATCGCTATCGCATCGGCAATCGCTTTGCCGCTGGGCATTGCCCTCGGCTACTGGCGGAAAGGCGCCTTCCTTATTATTAATCTGTTTAATATTGGCCGCGCTATTCCCTCATTAGGGCTTATTTTGCTGTGCATTATTTTATTTGGTTTTAATGATCTGCCGGTGTTTGCCGCGCTGGTGGCCATGTCGATCCCCCCCGTGCTGACCAATACCTGGGTCGGGATTTATCATGCCGATCGCCCGCTTTGCGACGCCGCTACCGCGCTGGGAATGACGCCATGGCAAAGCCTGTGGCAACTGCGTATTCCGCTGGCGGCGCCGCTGATTATCGCCGGGCTGCGCACCGCGCTGGTCCAGCTGATCGCCACCGCCGTGGTCGCCGCCTACGCCGGCCTGGGTGGGCTGGGGCGTTTCCTGATTGACGGTCTTGGCCAGCGCGATATTCCACAGGTTATTGCCGGGTCGCTGGTGGTCTCGCTACTGGCTATCGGCAGTGAACTGCTGTTCAGCTGTTGTAGCCGCAGATGGCGTCATACCGCTATCGCACCAGAGTATTAAACAACGACCACAACCATAAATCACCTGCATATAAAGAGGCACTATGAAGCATATTTTGGGGTTCCCTGTTAACGCCCGACGGTTCCGTTTATCTCTCCTCGCCGCCGGATTATTCAGTTTGAGTTTTAGCGTACTGGCAGAAAGCGTGACTATCGGCGGAGCCAATTTTACCGAGAGCTCTATTCTCGCCAATATTTACGCCAGCGCACTGAAGAAAAAGAATATTGAGGTCAAAACCCGGCTTAATCTCGGCAACCGCGAGATTATTCTGCCGGCGCTAAAGAGCGGCGAGATCGATATTGTGCCGGAATATCTTGGCGCCCTGCTTAACTATTATGACGGGAAAACCCAGGCGACTCGCCAGAGCGACGTGAGCGCAGAACTGGCGAAAGTACTGCCCACCGATTTTACACTGCTTGACCCTTCACCAGCCACGTCGATTACCGCCTGGGCGGTACGCGCGGAGACGGCGAAAAAATACCAGTTGACGAAACTCTCCGATCTTCAACCCATCGCCCATCAACTGACCATCGGCGGGCCGCCGGAGCTGGCGGTGCGCGCGCTGGGGTTACCGGGGCTCAAGCGCGTCTACGGCCTTGAGTTTAAAGCGGTGAAATCGCTGGATATGGGCGGGCCGCTGACCCGTCTGGCGCTAAATTCCGGCAAAATCGACGTCGCTACGGTGGTCTCTACCCAGGGCAATCTGGCGAAAGAGGATTGGGTGGTCTTAGCCGACGATAAGCATGAACAGCCCAGCCAGAACGTCGTGCCGCTGGTGCGCAAGGCCAGCCTGTCGCCGAACGTCAGCAGCGTGCTCAATGCGGTCTCCGCCAGACTCGACAATGCCTCGCTGATTGCGCTGAACCAGCAGGTGGATCTTCAGCATAAAGACCCGGCGGCCGTGGCCGAACAATGGGTTAATGCCAACCTGACGACCCCTTAATCATCCGGCCAGGGAGTGGCCATCAGTTGAATGAGTGCGACGATGTCTAAAAACCCGATGATTCTGAATCTGTTCTTCTTCAATCCCCAGGGAGATTATCGCTTCTCCTGGCGCCACCCGCAGGCGCCGGGAAAAGAAATTTTTACCCTCAGTTATTATGCCGAACTGGCCAGGAAAGCCGAGGCGGCCACGCTCGATGCTATTTTTATTGCCGATCATATCGCTATCTGGGATACGGTGCCCAGCGGTCTGACCCACTACGCCAACGCCCGGCTGGAACCCATTACCCTGCTCGCCGCGCTGGCGGCCGTCACCGAGCATATTGGCCTGATGGGGACGGCATCGACGTCGTATAACGAGCCCTACAACCTTGCACGCTACTTTGCCTCACTCGATTTTCTGAGCAACGGCCGGGCAAGCTGGAATATCGTCACCTCGTGGCTGGAGGAAGAGGCGGCAAACTTCGGCCTCCGACAGCTGCCCCAACACGGCAACCGCTATCAGCGCGCCGGTGAATTTATTGACGTAGTCACCCGGCTTTGGAACTCCTGGGAAGAGGATGCCGTCCTGTACGACAAGGCGAGCGGCCTGTTTGCCGACAAACAGAAAGTCCATCACCTCGACCATCACGGCGAATTCTTTAACGTTCGCGGACCGCTGAACGTGCCGCGTCCGCCGCAGGGCCATCCGCTGCTGGTACAGGCCGGATCGTCGGAGGCAGGGAAAGCGCTGGCGGCCACCTGGTCAGATATGCACTTCGTGTTTATTAAATCCATTGAAGAGGGGCTGCGCTATCGCCAGGAGATGAACCAGCGGCTGCTGGCGAACGGACGCGACCCGGCACACTTTAAAATCATCGCCGGCGTGCTGCCGGTGGTGGTGAACTCCAGTGATGAAAAAGAGCAGCGCCAGCAGCTAAACAACCGGTTGATGAGCGATCGGATGGCTATCGACCTGCTCTCTTCCTACCTGCGTATGGACCTCTCGACCTGTGCTGTCGACCAGCCGCTGCCGCCGCTGCCGGATGAAGAGACGTTTGACGGCATTCGCACCGCGCTGCGGCTGATCCGCGACTACGACCCGGCGCTGACCATACTGGAACTGGGCCGTTTACTGCTGCAAAGCTCCGATAGCTGGCTGCTGATTGGCAGCGCAGAAGAGGTCGCCAACGAGCTTACCGCGATCTGGCGCGCCGGCGCGGCCGATGGGTTTAACTTGATGTTCCCGCTCTTGCCGGGCGATTTCGATCGTTTTGTCGAGCAGGTGGTGCCGATCCTTCAACGCAGCGGCGCCATGAAAAAGCGCTATCTGCCGGGTACCCTGCGGGAAAAACTGGGCTTACCGCAGGTAGATAACCGCTTTACCCGATAGCAGGCGGCAACGCATGCGACGCCTTACCCGGAGGAGGTCAGCCCTTCTCCGGTCTTTCAGAGTTGCGTCACGCCCTGTTGACGCGCCTCTTCGCGCCACGCCAGCAATCGGGAATAGGGTTCCCGGGTCACCGGGCTGAAACCGCAGATAAACTGCGCCTCGCAGCGCTCCCGATATCGCGCATCGCTGACCAGCTGCCGCAGCGCCGATCGCAAACCGGCGAGGGTTTGCGCTGACGTTTGTGGCCCGGTAATCAGCGGTAGCCCTGGCGCCGACGGCGTTTGGCCGATAACGCACAAGCCCTCCAGTACGGCAGGCTCGTGACGCACCAGCAGCGCCCAGCTAACGCAGTCGATGGCGGCCATATCGCCCGTCCCCTGCTGTAAGCCGAGCAGCGACTGCCGGTGGCTGCCGCTGAAATTAACCCCGGCAAAAAAACGCCCCTCGCGGGCGAGCGGAGCCACCATTTTCAGTAACACGTTGTAACCTGACTGCGAATCGGGCGAATTGCAGATAGCCCGCCGCCCACGGAAATCGGCGAGCGACCGCGCGTTATCCGCCGCACGGGCCACCAGCAGGCTGCGATAATCAATGCCTTCACAGCCGGGCGCCGAATAGTGAAAACAGCCCACCGTCTGAACCTCCGGCAACAGAGTCACCAGCGGGTAGCCGCAGGTCTGGCTCAGCAGCAGGTCCGGCTGACGCCAGTGCGAAAGTAGGTCCGCCGGCGGCGGCGTTGGCGAACTCACGGCAATGCCTCGGGCGAGAAGCAGTTCCCGCACCGCAGCTTCTAACGCCTGGTTCTCAGGCAGACGCACCGCATACATCGGCAAATTCACGTTATGACTCATCGCGCTCACCTGTCTGCTCCCCTGCCCGGGAGGCTTTTCCGATACCCGGATGGGCGTTAACCGCCACCGCGCGGAAGAAAAAGGCGCGCAGCCACTCGCCATAGCCGCGCACCACGAACCCGTGGTTACGCTGCTGGTAGCGATCTCGCTCCAGCAGATAGATTTTTCTCAGCCCGTACCACGGTACGCCGGGCAGGTCATGATGCACGGAGTGGTAGTTCAGATTCAGAAACAGCACCCGCCACAACAGCCCGGCCTCATTGATGACCGAGCGCGCCAGCGGATCGTCAGCGGCCCGATGTTCGAGGAAGGAGCGAATTTTGGTCAGCGCCAGCGCCGGATAGCTGATGACCACCACGAAATAGAGCGGTGAAAAATCACAGCGCGCCATCCACGTCAGGAGCGCGGCCAGCAATCCGCCGTGCACCAGCCACATTAGCATCGCTTTCCCCTGCCGATAGCGAAAGGCGTTCGCCGCGCTGACCAGCGTCTGCACAATATCCAGCAGCGGGGCCAGCAACAGTCGGCCGAAAAACGTATTGCGCAGATGTATCACTTTACGCTGCCAGGGCGAGAAACGGCGCCAGCTTTCGGCACTAAAATAGTAGGATTCGGGGTCATCCACCGGCAGCGTCAGCCGGTCGTTATTGTGGTGCGCCAGATGCGAGTCGCGATAAAGCCCGTAGGGATACCACACCGCCAGCGGTAGCGTACCCAGCAGCTGATTACACCACCGCCAGGGCGTCGGATGGCCGTGGATCAGCTCATGCTGCAACGACATATACCAGGCGGTAAACCAGATGAGCAGCACGGTCGCCGGGAAAAGCCCCAGCGTCTGCCAGTAGGCGAGGGTCATAAACCAGCCGCTGTAGACCACAATTATTAATATCCAGGTGGGTAATTCACTGCGCCACAGCCAGCGGCGGGAAAGCTGGCGAATCAGATCGCGCTGCTGCTGATGCAGGTACTTCGACGAGTGCTGTGTCATCACTACCGGTACTCTCTCCGCGTTACTTTTTGCCTCCAGAAGATGTGAGAAAATGCGGAAAATAACAAAGAATTTAAATCACTTAGCTTTGCCAGAAAATGGTGATGCGCGCACTTTTCTGTCCGGCGGGACAGCGCGCCCTGCCCCCAGGCGACGGCCGCGCCGCCCGCCGACCCGGAACCCGGTATTGCGCGGCGCGCGGCGGATAAAAACGGCTATCGTCTCTTGACATAACAGTATAATGTTAACGCCCGGATCACGTCCGAACCGCGGCTGAATGCGCTAGCGCGTTGGGATAATGAGATCGGACCTGAGCTCCGTGTGAACGCGCGTGAACCGAGCAATTGACAGCATCGCCCGGTGGTCGCCTGAAACGGCTCGCGGAGTATAAGACCTGAAGATCAACATTCTTTGACTCGCCTGATGCGGTCATTTTACAGGAGTATGCCATGCCATCGTTAAACGTCGCCTTTATCAAAGCCAACTGGCACAGTGACATCGTCAGCCAGGCGCAGACCGGTTTTCAGCAGGAGCTGGAACGTCAGCAGGTTGATTATTCGCTCGACAGCTGGGATGTCCCTGGCGCATTTGAAATGCCGCTTCTGGCCCAGAAGCTGGCAAAAAGCGGACGCTATGATGCCATCGTGTGCGCCGCGCTGGTGGTCGATGGCGGTATCTATCGCCATGACTTTGTCGCCCAGGCCGTGGTCAGCGGTCTGATGCAGGCCCAGCTGGCTACCGAAGTCCCGATGTTCTCGGTATCTCTGACGCCGCACAACTTCCAGCCTGCCGACGAGTTCATCGATTTTTACAGCCAGCATTTCATCAAAAAAGGTCAGGAAGCCGCCAGAGCGGTACTGCAGATCCACAACTTGCCGCTGGCGAAAGCGTGAATCAACGCCTTTAACCGCGTGGTCCGCTCGCGATGAGTCCCCGCCGGCGGTCCTTTCGCGGGCTCATCCGCGACGCGCGGCCCGACCGTTGCTGTACTGAACCGCGGCGGGCCTACTTCATCAAGGCCTGAAACTGCGGATTAAACTCATCGAAGATCGGCAGTGCGGCAGCGCCGAGGGCGGCGGTGTCGGTGCCCGTCATCCCCATTTTCACCCGCATGGCCGGGAGATAGCGCCCGCGCACCGACTGATACAGCGGCGGCAGACGGGCCAGCACTTTCTCCAGTAGCGGCGCGGGCATCATGCCGCCGACCACCACCGTTTCCGCATCGAAAACGCACTCCAGCAAATTAATGGCCTGGCGCAGCGAGGGTAACGCCGTCTCCACCCACCGATCGAACAGCGATGCCTCCACCGCCAGCAGATCCTCGGGCAACGCCCGGTAGGGGTCGAGGCCGCAAAACTCATAGGCCGCCTGCAGGGAAACGTAGCGCTCAAGGCAGCCCTGGTTGCCGCAGTAGCAGGCGCGTCCTCCCGGTTGCACCACGATATGCCCGACCTCTCCGGCGTTATGGGCGTGGCCGGTATAAATATGACCGTCGGTGAAGATCCCGGCGCCAAGCCCGGTGCCGATATACAGATAAACAAACGAATTCAGCTGGCGCGCCACTCCGTGGAAGCGCTCGCCGATAGCCGCCACCGTCGCGTCATTTTCGAGGGTGACCGGCAGACCGCTTATCCGCCCCAGCTCCGACGCCACATCCACCCCTTCCCAGCCGTTGAGGGTGGTCGGCCCGGTCGATGAAATGCCCTCCACGCCAAACGGCCCCGGCATCACCACGCCAATGCCCAGCACCCGGCTCCAGTCGAGCCCGGGTAGCGCTTTGATCTCCTGCACCACCTCGGCAATGCGGGCAAAGGTGGCACCAGGTTGGGGCTTTTGCACCAGAATGAGCCGGCGGAAATGGATCTCGCCGGTGAGATCCACCAGCACGATGATCAAGGTTTGATGGTCGAGATGGATCCCGATGGACCACGCGCTGGCGGGGTTGAGACTCACCGGCACCGCCGGCTGGCCACGCCCTGCGGCGCGGCGCGGTTCATGGCTGGTGAGCAGCGCCATCTGCTGTAGCTCGGCGACAATATTGGAGACCGTTTGCGGCGTCAGCGCGGTCATTCGCGCCAGCTCCGCCCGGGTCAGGGTACCGTGCAGACGCACGGCCTCAATCACCACCCGCCGGTTGTGTACTCGCGCATGTTCAAGGTTCGTTCCCGAGGTTTTCATTCCGTCCCTTCCTGGTCGCATCATGCTGCAATTTTAGCCAGCGTCACAATTCGCGCAACGACATTCTCCGCCCGCCTTTCGGGTGGCATAAGCTTTGCTACGCTTATGCTAAGGGCCACGAATGACGTTTGGGCCGTATTGTCGCCCCGATTAAGTCAATCAAATTGATTTAATAAATCATATCCCTCTTTTCAGTACCGCGGAGAGCAACATGAACGACTACAGTGCATTTCGGGTTAAAGCCGGTCTGCTGGCTATGCTGGTCATCAGCGGGAGTGCGGCGGCGGCAGCCACCCAGGTTAACGCCCTGTTTATGACCCAGGCGGCATACAGCGAAAATGACATTCGTGCCATGACCGCCGACTTCGAAAAACAAAACCCGGATATCAAAATCAACCTTGAGTTCGTCCCCTACGAAGCGTTGCATGACAAAATCGTGGCCGCACGCGGGGCCGGCGGTAACGGCTACGACGTGGTGCTCTTCGATGCCATCTGGCCTGCCGAATTTAGCCACTTCGATCTCCTGCAGGATGTCTCGGCACGTATTCCCGCCGCCGAACGGGAGAAGGTCTTCCCCGGCGCCATGAATACCGTGGTTTACAAAGGCAAAACGCTGGGCATGCCGTGGATCCTCGACACCAAGTATCTTTACTACAACAAAGCGATGCTGGACAAAGCCGGGATCAAGCAGCTGCCGACCACCTGGCAACAGGTAATGGATGACGCCAAAATCATCAAGGATAAAGGTATCGTTAAATACCCGCTGGTGTGGAGCTGGTCGCAGGCAGAAGCGCTGGTGTGCGACTACACCACCCTCGTCTCCGGGTTTGGCGGGCAGTTTTATCAGAACGGTAAACTGGATTTCTCCACTCCGGCGTCGTTGAAAGCGGTCACGCTGATGAAGAAATCGCTGGATGACGGGTTGAGCAATCCGGCCTCCCGCGAATATCTCGAAGAGGATGTGCGCAAGGCCTTCTCCAACGGCGACGCGGCATTCGCCCTGAACTGGACCTATATGTACAACATGGCCAACGACCCGAAACAAAGTAAGGTCGCGGGCGATGTCGGCATTATGCCGGCGCCCGGTGATACGCCGGACAAACCCGGCGCGGTGAACGGGTCAATGGGGCTGGGCATTGCCAAAGCCAGCCAGCATCCGGAACAGGCGTGGCAGTATATCCATTATCTGACCTCCCAACCGGTGCAGGATAAGTATGCGAAGCTGAGCCTGCCGGTATGGAAATCCTCCTACCAGGACCCGGCCGTGGCGAAAGGTCAGGAGAACCTGATCGCCGCAGCGGATAAATCACTGAACGTGATGCTGTCGCGTCCGGAAACCGCGGACTACTCGCGCCTCTCCAACGCGTTACAGCAGCAGCTTCAGGCCGTCCTGCAGGACAAGGCCGCCCCGGATGCCGCGATGCAAGCCGTCGACAAAAGCGCGGCGCGCCTGCGTTAAGGACATTTGATGCTGAGTTTGCAACAACGCGAGCGGCGTCAGGCATGGGTGCTTCTGGCACCCATGCTCATCGTGATGTTTCTGCTGACGGCCTGGCCGCTGGCGCGCACGCTATGGCTGAGCTTTACCGACACCGCGCTGGTGGGCAATGGCGATGCGACCAATTACCTCTGGCTGGATAACTATCTGTATGCGTTAACCGATCCGGATTTTCGCGCCGCCTTCGCCCGCACGCTCTATTTCACCGTGGTCTCCGTCGCTATTGAAGGGGTTATCGGCGTGCTGGTGGCGCTGTTGCTCAATCAGAAATTTGTCGGACGCAATATCCTGCGGGTGTTGGTCATTTTGCCCTGGGCGCTGCCGACTATCGTTAACGCGATGATGTGGCGGCTCAACTTCAACCCGGACTACGGCAGTATTAACGCCTTGCTCAGTCAATGGGGCATTATCGACGGTTACCGCAGCTGGCTGGGGTCGCCGGACTCGGCGCTCAACGCGGTGATGCTGGCGGATATCTGGAAAAACTATCCGCTGGTCACCCTGCTGGTGCTGGCCGCGCTGCAATCCATTCCGGAGGATTTATACGAAGCAGCCCGCCTTGACGGCGCCTCGTCATGGCGGCGTTTTCGCGCCATTACTTTCCCGGCGATCGTCGCCCCGCTCGGCGTGGCCCTGGTCCTGCGCACCATCGACGCGTTTAAAGTCTTCGATATCATCTACGTGATGACCCGCGGCGGGCCGCTGGACAGTACCCGCACGCTGAGTTTCTTCGTCTACCAGGAGTCCTTTAGCTATCTGCGGGCGGGCAGCGGCGCGGCGTACGCCATCCTGATGACCCTGATGTGCGCCCTGCTGATCGTCCTGTATCTGTTTATGCTGCTTCGTCAGCGTCGCCGGAGCACTGATTATGAAGCGTAAACTGCGTATTCTGCTGCGCTACCTGGCGGCCCTGCTGGTCGCGCTGTCGATACTTGCCCCGATGACGTGGCTCTTTTTGATGAGCGTCAGCGCCACGGCCGATCTGACCCGGGTACCGCTGGAGTGGCTGCCGCGCCAGTGGGACTTCAGCCGCTACGCCCGTCTGCTGTCACTGCAGCCCGGCGAGCCCGGCGCGCTGTTTCTCCCCGCTCTGCGCAACAGCCTGCTGGTTGCCGCGGGGGCGACGCTGGTGTCGCTGCTGCTGGCGGTGCCTGCTGCCTTCAGCTTCTCGCGCTACCCCGGACGCGACGGCTGGCTGTACGCCGGACTCGGCATCTATATGGTGCCGCCGGTGGCCTTCGTGCTGCCGCTCTATTTTATTCTCGAACATTTCGGGCTGCTGAATACCCGCAGCGGGCTGGTGCTGGTCTACTGTTCGCTGATTATGCCGTTTCTCACCTGGATGGTGAAAAATCAGTTCGACGCGCTGCCGCAGGATATTGAGCAGGCCGCCCGACTCGACGGTCTGCGGGTCTGGCAGGTGCTGCTGCGCATCACCCTTCCCCTGGCAAAACCGATGCTGGGGGCGTCGGCGCTGTTCGGCTGGCTGCTGGCCTGGGACGAGTTTTTCTATGCGCTGCTGTTTACCAGCAACATTACCGCCCAGACGCTGCCGGTCACCATTGCCGGATTCACCGCCGGGCGCGCCACCGACGATGGACTGGTGGCGGCGGTCGGTATCCTCGCCTCGGTCCCGCCGCTGTTTATCGCCATCTGGTTACAAAAAACGTTGGTCAGCGGTCTCACTCACGGTGGAAGTAAAGGATAACTATGCAAACGCTCACCGCGCCTGTGCTCTATATCGCAGGTAATTACAATATTGACTTAATTATGGGGACCCTCGCGCACTGGCCGCTCCCCGGCACCGAGGTGATGCTGGAACACAGCGCGCTGCGCCCCGGCGGCTCCGCGGGCAACTGCGCACTGGCGGCGGCGGCCATGCAGATCCCCCACTGCACCGTCGGCTGCCAGGGAGACGACGCCTTTACCGCCTGGCTGGCGGCGCAGTTCCCCGGCAGCGCCGAACGCTGGCCGCAGTATCCCTGCGAGACCTCGCTGACGGTGGCGGTGACGCATCCCGACAAAGAACGCTCGTTTCTCAGCAACTATGGACATATCACCCGCCTGTCCGCCGACGACATTCTGACCCAGCTCCCGACCCGGGCGACGCCCGGCGATATTGTGCTGCTCTGCGGCACCTTCTTATGCACCGCGCTGTTACCGGACTATCCGCGTCTGCTGACGACCCTGCGCGACCGCGGTTTTCAGGTGGCGGTCGATACCGGCTGGCCGCCGCACAGCTGGGACAGCGCGCTGCGTGAGGCGACCCACCGCTGGCTGGGCGATTGCGACTGGCTGCTGCTCAATGAGGTTGAAACGCTCGGCCTTGCAGATATGGACGTACTCCCGGCGGCGGCCCGCACGCTGGCGACGCGTCTCAGCGGCCGGGGCGGCTGCATTGTCAAATGCGGCGCCGATGGCGCCTGGTGGTGGACGGCAGACCAGGGGCATCACGCGCCGGCGAAACCGGTCGAGGTCATCGACACCATCGGCGCCGGAGACAGTTTTAATGCCGGGTTTCTTGCCGGTTTGTTAAACGGCCAGTCGGCCTCACAGGCGTTACGTTGGGGCAACGCCGTGGCCGCATACGCGATCGGTTCATCCCCGCGTCGCTATCCCGACTGGCGAACCTTGCAACACCATATCGAGGAGGTCGACTATGGCCAGCGTTGAACTGGTAAACGTCGCCAAGCAGTACGGTAAACAGACGGTGCTGCATCCGCTGGATCTGACCATTCCGGACGGCAGCTTTACGGTGCTGGTCGGGCCATCCGGCTGCGGAAAGTCAACGCTGCTGCGCCTGCTGGCCGGGCTGGAAAGCCTGTCGGCGGGAACGATATTGATGAACAGCCGCCCAATCAACGATCTCGATCCCGCGGACCGCGATGTCGCCATGGTTTTTCAGAGCTACGCGCTCTATCCCCATCTGACGGTGGCGGAAAACCTCGCCTTTCATATGCAGGTCAAAAAAGTCGACAAGGCGACACAGAAAAACAAGGTTCAGCACATCGCCAGCATGCTGGGTATCGATAAGCTGCTCGGCCGCTATCCGCGAGCGCTCTCCGGCGGCCAGCGTCAGCGCGTGGCCATGGGCCGGGCGATGGTGCGCAACCCGCAGGTTTTTCTGTTCGATGAGCCGCTCTCCAACCTCGATGCCCAGCTGCGCATGGAGCTGCGGGCCGAGATCAAATCCCTGCACCAGCGCTTCAACACCACCATGATTTACGTCACCCACGATCAGGTTGAAGCCATGACGCTTGCCGACCAGATCGTGGTGATGCGCGATGGCGTGATCGTGCAGCAGGGGGCGCCGCTGGAGATTTACGATCGCCCCTGCAACACCTTCGTGGCGCGCTTTATCGGCTCCCCGCCGATGAATCTGCTGGAGGGGCAGATTCAGCAGCGCGATGGCCAGCCCGGCGTGCAGTGCGGCGAACTGTGGCTGGCTCTACCTGAACGCTGGTATCCGGCGGCGGCACGGCAGGGTCAGGCGCCGGTGATTGTCGGTCTGCGTCCGCAGGATATTCAGCCGGCTGACGAAGGGCTGCCGGGGGTCGTCAATATTGTCGAGATCACCGGCGAGTCCACGCTGCTGCATCTCGACTGGCAGGGCTTCCCAATCCATGTCCAGGTCGCCGGGCGTCTCGAAGCGACTATCCGTCAGCCCTTATCGCTGGCGGTACGGCGCGAGAAAATCCATCTTTTCGACGCCGCCAGCGGCGAACGGCTGGTATCCGCACGCTGAACCTCGCGGGCGGGTCAGGTCGCCCCCGCCCGCATGTCGCGCAAACAGCAGCCATAGCGTAGCCCGGCGATGCAGCTTACGCTGGCGCTCACGATCAGCGTTCCACCCAGCGATTGCCCCCATCCCACCGCCGCCAGCCCGAGGCCAATCAGCACATAATAGGCCAGGCCGAAGATAGCCCCGGCGGTTCCCCGACAGTGACCATAAGCGCCCAGCGCCGTGCCGAGTAGCAGCGGGATCGCCATGGCGTAGGCGCAGGTGATCCCCATCATCGGCAGCAGGAACAGCAGCGTATCCGCCAGGCAGAACACCGCTACGCTGCTGATCAGCTGTATCAGACAGGCGAGCAGCAATATTCCCGCTTCCGCAACGGCTTTGCGGAGCAGCCAACGATTGAACAGCGCCCCGGCCAACGACCCGACGGCCAAGGCGATGCCGCTGTAGCCAAAAGCCACGCTCCCCTGACGCAGCTGCGCGAAAATGAACGGCGCCAGGCTGTAATAGCTGAACAGACTGACGTTGAAGGCCGCCACCAGCAGGACCGCCAGCGCCAGCGACTTATCCGTCGCCATCCGGCGTAACAGCGGTAAAAACGCGGTGTGAACATGCTGCGGCGGACGAGTTTCCGGCAGCAGCCAGCAGCACAGCAGCAGCAAAACCGCGGCCAGCAGCGCGAGGGCCGTCAACACACCGTGCATTCCCCAGCCGGCAACGATGGCGCCGCCGAGGTAGACGCCTGCCGCCGGGCTGACCGCCAGCACGAGGCCCATCATCGAGAAGAGAGCGGCAAGCTGGCGGCCGTTAAAGCGGTCGCGAAGGATAGTCTGGCTCACCACAGACCCCGTTGCCGCACCGAACGCCGACAGTATCCGGGCGACCAGCAGTAAAGTGAAATCACGCGCCGCCAGCGCCAGCACGCAGCCCAGGGCATAGGTCGCGAGACCCGCCAGTAGCGCCGGACGCCGGCCATAGCGGTCGCTGAATCGGCCCCAGTACAGAACGCCGACGGCGAAGCCGATAAAGTAAACCGACAGAGTCTGCGCCGCCTCTGCCGCGCTGATGGAAAAATAGCGGCTGATATCGGTCAGCGCCGGACTGTAAATCGTCTCCACGATCTGCGGGAACATCAATAATGCGGTGACCAGCACCATGGCCGAACGCCCGAACATCATCACCTCCTGAACCATTAAGAGGCGCTATTGTAGGCGGACCATAAATCGCACATTATAAACATAATGACTTTTTATATCGGAAATCAGACATCATGGCGTGGCTCGAGGCGAATGCGCTATTTAATCCGGACGATCTGCATAACAGGGTGATTGGCGTCTGCTCGGCGCTGGGCCAACATGATTCAGGTAGCCACCTGCACCGGATGGGACAGCTGCTGTTTACCCGTCAGGGCTGCGTACGCCTGACCCTCAACAACGGCGCGCTGCTGTGCCTGCTGCCGCCCACCCGGGCGGCCTGGATACCGGCCGGTATAGACCATCGTGCGGAGATGAAAAGCATTGTCGACTATCGCTCGATCTGGTTTCATCCGACCCACTATCCTGCTCTCCCACGTCATCCGGCGATCCTTAACGTCGGCCCGCTGCTGCGCGAACTGCTGGAGCGAATCGCCGCCAGCCCGTGGGATAGTGACTGGCAGAACGGCATCGGCTGGCACCTCGCCGCGCTTTGCGAGGCGGAAATGTGCAGCGCGACGCAGGAGCCGATGATGCTCGCCCTGCCTCAGGATAAGCGTCTGGCGCTGCTCGCCGGCGACGCCCTGCTGCCGCCGCTGCAGCAGCTGGCGATCCGCTGCGGAGCCAGCGAAAAAACCATCAG
Organism: Klebsiella sp. X13; assembly: GCF_003323835.1. Lineage (NCBI taxonomy): Bacteria > Pseudomonadati > Pseudomonadota > Gammaproteobacteria > Enterobacterales > Enterobacteriaceae > Klebsiella > Klebsiella sp. X13. Next base: position 2,061,462 of record NZ_CP030874.1, on the reverse strand, counting down.
CCGGATTTTCCGTCGCGATACCGGGATGACTTATCAGCAGTGGCGCCAGCAGTGGCGCCTGATGAAAGCGGTGGAGCTGCTGGCCACCGGGGCGCGTATTACCGATACCGCGCAGGCGCTGGATTTCGCCAGCGACAGCGCCTTTATCTACTTTTTCCGCACCATGACCGGCATGACGCCGGGACGCTATTTCTCACCGCAGACCACGCGTTAACGATCGCCGCCCGGCGCAAAGGGCGGCAAGGTCAGGAACGTGTTTTGCAGTCCTTCCGACCACGCCTTGCGAATGGTGTTGAAGTACGGGTCGCTTTCGGTGATGCGATGCTGGCCGGCGCTGCTCAAACTGCCGCTGCGGTACAGCAGCGTGTCCAGCGGCAGGCCCACGGAGAGATTGCTGCGCAAGGTGGAGTCAATCGAGATCAGCGCACAGCACATCGCCTGCTCCAGCGGTGTCTCCCGGCTGAGCACCCGGTCGATAATCGGCTTGCCGTATTTGCTCTCGCCAATCTGGAAATAAGGGGTGTCGTACGAGGCTTCAATAAAATTGCCTTCCGGGTAGATATGGAAAAGGCGATGCGTTTCCCCGGCAATCTGCCCGCCCAGCAGCAGATTACAGTTGAAATTGGTGTTGCCACAGTGCTGCTGATTGCTGCTGTCGCGCTGAATCACCTCCTGCAGCGTTTTGCCGATCAGCATCGCCGCATCATACAGCGAACTCACCTGCATCAAATTAGGCTCCTGCTGAGTCGCAATCCGCGTACTCAGCAGGCTTATGACGCTCTGGGTGGTGGCCAGATTGCCGGCGGACTGTAGCACCATGACGCGTTCACCGTCCTCGGCGAAGACATGGAGCTTTTTAAAGGTCGCAATATGATCCACTCCCGCGTTGGTACGGGAATCTGAGGCGAAAACCAGTCCATCCGCTAAACACATGGCCACACAGTAGGTCATCGTTAATTGTTCCTGCTTTTATTGCTGCTGTGCCTGTTGCGAATGCTCGCGCACTTCAGCGTTGGTTAGCATTATTTCCCCGCCGCCGCCCAGCCGGGTACCGCGCACCGGGCAGGCGTCAAGATAGTCCAGCCCGGTCGCCAGCCGCAGATGCTGGTTGAGGTGACGGGTATTATTGGTGATATCAAAAGATTGCCAGCGTCCGTTGAGCCACACCTCTGCCCATGCGTGCATCGCGACATGCTGGGCATTATCGCTGTAAACGTAGCCGCTGACGTAGCGCGCCGGGATCTCCAGCGCGCGACAACAGGCGAGGAAGACGTGCGTGTGATCCTGGCAGACGCCTTTTGCCCTGGCAAAGGCATCCGCGGCAGAGTCCTGTACCTGCGTGGCTCCCGGTGAGTATGGCATTCTCAGCAGCAGGTCCGCCATCAGTTGATTCAGGCTCTCCTCCGGCTCGTCGTGGCGATACAGGCGCCGGGCAAACTCGCGGATCCGATCGTCGGCACGGGTCAACGGCGTACAGCGTAAATAGACCAGCGGAGAGAGCAGCTCCTCTTCCGCCACATCGCTCTGTTCGCTGTCCTCGGCAATATCCACGATCCCGCTGGCGCGGATGGCAATCTCTTTGTGAGGATTGTCGAGCGTTAACACATGCAGGACATTTCCCCACGCGTCGGTGGTCGTCACCGCCGCGCCTTCCGGCAAGGTCAGCGTCCAGGCGGTAATGGTTTGCCGCCCGGTGCTGCGCGGCGTCAGGCGCAGATACTGGGTCGAAAACTTCACTTCTTCATCGTAGCCGTAGCGGGTCAGGTGATCGATGACCAGTTTCATAGCGCCTCCAGATAAGTTTGTCTGATGCTGTCGGACAGAGCATTAATACGCGCCAGCAGTCCGTTGAGGTAACTTTGTAAATCGGCGCCCGCCAGATCGTCGCGGGTGCTGAAGCGCAGATCGACATTCAGCTGATGCGCCAGGCGCAGCGGCAGGTGCGAGCGGTCGTTGGCGATATGTTCCAGCTGACCAATCAGATCGGAGATACAGGCCCGCAGGGATCGCGGCACGTCGTTGCGCAAAATCAGTAGCTCCATCACCGTCTCCCGGGTGACCGGCTGGCGAAAGATACTGTTGTAGGCTTCCCGGGCGCTGACCGCGTTAAGCAGAGTATCCAGCCGGTAGTATTCACGCACCGGATCCGGATCGCTGCTCAGCTGCTGATCCTTGATCAGCAGCAGTTGCGTGGTGGCGTAGGCCCGTTCAATCAAGGTGCCGATACCGATAAAACTCAGCGCGTCATTGCGCAGCAGCGTACCCAGCACCGCGCCGCGAAACAGGTGCACCCGCTCCTTTACCCACTCGAAAAAACCATCGGTGCCCAGTTCGCTAATCCCTCGCTGGCGGAGCTGGCGCAGTTCAATGCGCGTCGCGTTGATACACTCCCACACCTCGGCGGACAGGCTGCCGCGAACCGCGTGCGCGTTGTTCCAGGCCATCTCCACGCAGCTGTAAATGCTGCAGGGGTTGTTGCCGTCGAGGGCGAAGAAGTTGAGCAAATTGCTCATGGTGAAGCGCGCATGTCGCGCCTGAAACAGTTCATGGGTTAAGGACAAATTCAGCGGCAGGGCCAGGTCCCGCGACTGCTGGCTGTGACGCGGGATCATCGACAGCTTCCACGTCACATCGAGCACCCGGGCATAGCTTTCCGCGCGCTCCAGGTAGCGCGCCATCCAGAATAGTTCACTCGCAGTCCGACTCAGCATGATTCACCATCCTCCATCACCCAGGTATCTTTGGTGCCCCCGCCCTGCGATGAGTTCACCACCAGCGAGCCTTCGGTAAGCGCCACCCGCGTCAGACCGCCTGGCACCAGACGAATCTCCTGGCCGGAGAGGACAAAAGGACGCAAATCGATATGCCTCGGCGACAGCCCCCCTTCCACGAAGGTCGGACAGGTTGACAGCGCCAGGGTCTCCTGTCCGATATAGTTAGCCGGATTGGCCAACAGACGCTGGCGAAACATCTCCCGCTCTTCTTTGGTTGAACGCGGCCCCACCAGCATGCCGTATCCCCCGGCGCCATGAACTTCCTTGACCACCATCCTCTCGAGATTGCCCAGCACGTACTGCAGATCCTCCGGCTTACGACACTGCCAGGTGGGAATGTTGTTCAGAATCGGCTGCTCGCCAAGATAGAACCGGATCATTTCCGGCACAAAGGGGTAGATCGACTTATCGTCCGCCACGCCGGTGCCAATCGCATTAGCCAGCACCACGCCGCCCGCGCGATATACCGACAGCAGGCCGGGCACGCCGAGCATCGAGTCGGCGCGAAACGCCAGCGGGTCGAGATAGGCATCATCAACACGCCGGTAAATCACGTCCACCCGCCGCGGCCCTTCGGTGGTGCGCATATAGACCGCGCCCGATTTAATAAACAGATCGGCGCTTTCTACCAGCTCAACCCCCATCTGCTGGGCGAGGAAACTGTGTTCGAAATAGGCGCTGTTAAAACGCCCGGGCGTCATCACGACCACACAGGGATCGTCCACCGGGGAACTTTCACGCAGGGTTTGCAGCAGGTAGCCCGGATAGCGCTCGACCGGCGCAATATGGTGATTTTCAAACATCTCCGGGTAGAGACGCATCATCATTTTGCGGTTTTCCAGCATATACGAGACCCCTGAAGGGGTCCGCAGGTTATCCTCCAGCACGTAATACTGGCCGTCGCTGTTGCGCACCATATCGACGCCGGTAATGTGGGCATAGGTATTATTGGGCAGATTTATCCCCTGCATGCAGGGCTGATATTGTTCATTGGCCAGTACCTGCTCCGCCGGAATAAGGCCCGCGCGCAGGATATTTTGCTCGTGGTAGATATCGTACAAAAAGGCGTTCAGCGCTTTGACCCGCTGACGAATACCGCGATCGATCTTTTTCCACTCTCCGCCGGGAATGATGCGCGGGACGCTATCAAACGGAATCAAACGCTCGGTACCTTCATCTTCCCCATACACATTAAAAGTGATGCCGATGCGGTGAAAAAGCAGCTCCGCCTGCTCTTTCTTTTGCCGGATAGAGAATTGATCGGTGTTGTGAAACCATTGCCACCAGGCGTTATAGTGGTGACGCTGCTGTCCCTGCGCGGTAAGCATCTCATCATAATAATGCCCGTCAGGAAGCGTTATTTTTATCATGGCCGTCTCCTCCGGTTATACTCACGTTGGGGTAACCCCGCAAAGAGATAAGCATTTATTATGCCAGGTAGCAGACGGCATGAGACGAGTGCAATTCCCTGCAGCGCGCCGCTTTATTGTGCAAAAAACCATCACCCCGATAGCCGATGCCACGCCGGTTGTGCACCACCATGAGGCAAATATCGTGCGCCTGCGCCATCAGGGTTAGCCCCCGTTCAGCCAGCGCGCGTAATGCTCCGGCCATTCGACGGTCGGCGTACCGGGACGGCCCATGGCAAAACCATGTCCGCCGCGGGCATAGCGATAGAGGCTGACCGGTATCTGATGCTGCCGGCAGGCGGCGGCCATGATCAGGGTGTTATGCGGATCGGACACCGAATCGTCCTCCGCCTGGGCCAGAAAGCAGGGCGGCGTCTGTGCATTGACGTAGGTCTGGACCGACCAGGCGCGGTCAACCGCCTCTGAGGCATGGGCTCCTGCCAGCATCCGGTGCGTCGCGGTATGGCTATAGGGCGACATCAGCGAAATAATCGGATAAATCAGCGCGGCTTTATCGGCACGAGCCGGGCGATCATCGAGGGCATCCTGCGGCGAATAAGCGGCAAAATCGGCCCGGCAGGCCGCCATACCCAGCAAATGCCCGCCGGCGGAAAACCCCAGCAGGCTGACCTGTTCTTCCCGCGCGCGAATCAGCCGCAGCGCCCGCTGGGCGTCCTGCAACGGCGCCAGCGCGCCGGCGCCCCACCCTTCGCCGGGCAACCGGTAGCTCAGGATATAGGCGGTATAACCGCGTGCGGTCAGCCAGCGCGCGGCAGGCCAGGCTTCTTTCGCCATTTCGATGCGCCGGTAGCCGCCTCCGGCGGCAATCAGTACACCATGACCGCGGGATAGCGCCGGTCGCCACACCGTCAGCTGCGGCCGGGCAATATGAGTGAGCGCGCCGCGCGCAGAGAGCCGCGGCGCCCCGGATGGCCCGCCGCCGCCCGGCGGTTCGCCAGGCCATAAGCAGAGCGCCTCATCCCGGCGATCGCTGGCCCCGGCGCGTGCCGCAGCCCACAGCGACACGGCGCTTAACAGTAGAAAATGACGTCGATTCACCCGCAGTTCTCCTCAGACTTTAATCGACCGATAACAGCACACCGCCGCTCTCCCCCGGTCTTTTATTCTCGTTTCTCTGCCCGGACGGGCAGGTAAATTGTCTGTTTTCACGCAAAATGTTACCTGCAACACCCCGGATGGCGGATATTCGTCTAAGGTTTTCTGATGGTCAAATGCAGTGGCAAGACCGTCTGAAATGATAAGGAGAATTCCCCATGACGAGATCGGTTTCACGTCGTCCCGCAACGTTGCCTTACGCTTTATCTCTGGCGCTCGGAGGCGCGATTTTCGCTTTATCGACGCTGGCCGCCCAGGCCGTGGAAACCAAACCCGTGCCGCCATCCCCGGATGTGATGCTCGGCCCGCTGTTTAATGATGTACAAAATGCCAGACTCTTCCCCGACCAGAAAACCTTTGCCGATGCCATCCCCAATAGCGATCCGCTGATGATCCTGGCCGACTATCGCATGCAAAAAAACCAGACCAGCTTCGACCTGCGCCATTTCGTCGAGCTGAACTTCACCCTGCCGAAAGACAATGACCGCTACGTTCCGCCGAAGGGTCAGACGCTGCGTCAGCATATCGACGGCCTGTGGCCAGTGCTCACCCGCAGCACCGTTGAAGTCGAAAAGTGGGACTCTTTGCTGCCGCTGCCTAAACCCTACGTGGTGCCCGGCGGCCGCTTCCGGGAAGTGTATTACTGGGATAGCTACTTCACCATGCTGGGCCTGGCCGAGAGCGGGCACTGGGATAACGTTGAGGATATGGTGACCAACTTCGCGGCGGAGATCGATGCCTGGGGCCACATCCCCAACGGTAATCGTAGCTACTATTTAAGCCGCTCACAGCCGCCGTTTTTCTCATTTATGGTGGAGCTCCTCGCGACCCATGATGGCGATCGGGTGCTGAAAACCTGGCTGCCGCAGATGGAAAAAGAGTACCAGTACTGGATGCAAGGCGCCGATGCGCTGGAGCCGGGAAAAGCCAACCAGCGGGTGGTGCGTATGGAGGATGGCGCGCTGCTGAACCGCTACTGGGATGATAACGATACGCCGCGTCCGGAATCGTGGCTCGATGATGTCACCACCGCGAAGAACAACCCGAATCGTCCGGCGACCGAGATCTATCGCGACCTGCGTTCTGCCGCCGCCTCGGGCTGGGATTTCAGCTCACGCTGGATGGATGACCCGAAAAAACTGGGCACCATCCGCACTACCAGCATCGTGCCGGTCGATCTCAACGCGCTGATGTTCCACATGGAGAAAACCCTCGCACGCGCCAGCAAGGCCGCGGGCGACAGCGCCAAAGCGGCGCAGTACGATGCCCTGGCCAACGACCGCCAGAAGGCGCTGGAGAAATATCTGTGGAATGATAAAGCGGGCTGGTACGCCGATTATGACCTCAAGACTCATAAAGTACGTAATCAGCTCACCGCCGCGGCCCTGTTCCCACTGTACGTCAACGCCGCTTCCCGCGAGCGCGCGGCGAAGGTTGCTGCGGCGGCAGAATCGCAGCTACTGAAACCCGGTGGCTTAACCACGACTAACGTGAACAGCGGTCAGCAGTGGGATGCACCGAACGGCTGGGCGCCGCTGCAGTGGGTTGCCGCCCAGGGGCTACAAAACTACGGTCAGCAGAAAATAGCGATGGAGGTGAGCTGGCGTTTCCTCAGCAATGTTCAGCATACCTACGACAGTCAACAAAAGCTGGTCGAAAAGTATGATGTCAGCTCGACGGGCACCGGCGGTGGCGGCGGTGAATATCCGCTGCAGGACGGTTTCGGCTGGACCAACGGCGTCACGCTGAAAATGCTGGATCTGATCTGTCCGCAAGAGAAACCGTGCGATTCACTGCCGGCCTCGCGCCCGGTCGAGAATGTGGAAAAACCCGTTGCCGCCGTCAGCACCCAGCCGGCCGCCAACGATGCTGTCGCCGAACCCGCTAAAAAATCGGCGCCGTAAACTTCGTACGCGGCGGGCTCACCGCCGCGTTTTTTATCCAGACTCTCCTGCGTTCCTCCACTCCGGCCCTTGTTCTCATTCCTACCCTTACGGGGTAGTTCGTACACAAATCCAGCTCTCCTTGATCTCAAGCAATTCCAGCATCGTTATATATGTAAATATATAGCGATTTTTTCATCTTATTGTTTCAGGAAAGAAACTTATGCCTCTATCCCGCCGCACCTTTATCCAGGCGCTAAGCCTGCTCCTGTGTCTCCCCACCCTGGAGGGGACGGCGGCTACGCCGCTGGCTTTGCACGTTGGTGAACGCCCCGCTCCCGCTCATATTCGTCGGATTATCAGCGCCGGGGCACCTGCCGACATGTTGCTGCTTGCGGCAGCGCCGGAGAAGCTGCTGGGATTTTCCTCTTTTGATTTTTCTCAGTTCCCGGATGCCCCCGTCCCGGCGGACCTCGCCCGACTTCCCAGACTGGGGAGACTTGCCGGACACGCCAGCACGCTATCGCTGGAGACGCTGCTCGCGCTTGAACCCGATCTGGTGGTGGACTGCGGCAATGTAGACGACAGCTGGGTCTCTCAGGCACAACGGGTCAGCGAACGTAGCAAGATTCCGTGGGTACTGATCGGCGGAAACCTGGCCTCATCAGCCCAGCAGCTGCTTACGATTGGCGATATCGTTGGGACCGAAGCCCGTACGCGGCGGCAGGCGGCGCTGGCGCAGAGATTCATCGCCGACGCTCAGGCCTTTTCAAGCGGTTCCAGAGCACGGACGCGCTTTTATGCCGCCCGCGGGGCGAAGGGACTGGAGACAGGGTTAGCGGGATCGCTGCATACCGAGGCGGCAGAGCTGCTGGGGCTGGAAAACGTTGCCCGCGTCGCCGGACGCAGCGGGCTCACCCAGGTCTCTCTGGAAAATCTGCTGGCCTGGCAACCGGATATCATCCTGACCCAAAATGTGACGACGCGAAACTACATTCTGCAGGATCCTGCATGGAAGGGAGTCAGCGCCGCTGCGAAACGGCAGGTGCTACTGCTTGATGGTTTGCCGTTTGGCTGGCTGGATGCGCCACCGGGCATTAACCGTCTTGCCGGGATGCGCCGGCTTCATGCCTGGCTCGACCCACGGATCCAGACTTCGCTGCAGGATGATTTAACTCGCTATAGCTCGCTCTTCTGGCATGCAGCGTTAACGCCTGCCCGCTATGCTACATTGATGCATTCAGCATGAAACTATCTACGCTAAGTCTCATACTGCTGCTGGCTGCGCTACTGACTATCTCCGGCGCCTTGTTGACTGGCCCGTGGAATCTCACCGTCGGGCGTTTGTTCGAGCTCTTATTCACTCCCCATAGCGCGTCGCTTCCTCCCCAGGCAAGTATCGTCTTCTGGCAAATCCGCCTGCCGAGAATTATCGCCGCCCTTGCCATCGGCGCGTCGCTCTCCGCTGCGGGAGCGGCCTATCAGGGCATGTTTCGTAACCCCCTGGTCTCGCCGGATATTCTGGGCGTGGCCGCCGGAGCCGGTCTGGGCGCCTGTCTCGCCATCTGGCTGGGCTTGTCGATATTCTATATCCAGCTGTTGGCCTTTTGCGGTGGCCTGCTGGTCGTTCTGAGTGCCGGCATACTGGCCCGCGCCATCACGCGCCACGATCCGGCGCTGACGCTGGTATTGGTAGGCATTGCGCTCGGCACGCTATGCGGGGCGGGCATTTCACTGATTAAAACCCTGGCCGATCCTTATACTCAGCTTCCCTCTATTACGTTCTGGCTGTTGGGCGGCTTAGCGGATATTACCCTGCGCGATCTGGCCTTTGCCGCTCCGCTGATGATTATCGGTTGCCTGCCTCTATGGCTGCTACGCTGGCGCCTTAACCTGCTGACGCTGTCCGATGATGAGGCTCGTTCTCTGGGCATTGATGTCGCACGCTTACGGTTGATTGTGGTGGTCTGCGCGACTCTGGCCACCGCCAGCGCGGTAGCCATTGCCGGTATTATTGGCTGGATTGGACTGATTGTTCCGCATACCGGACGCCTGCTGACCGGCAGTAATCACCAGCGTTTGCTGCCGGTGGCAATGGGGATCGGCGCAATCTTGCTGCTCTTCACCGATACCCTGGCTCGCGGGCTGAGTGCAACCGAGATCCCGCTGGGAATTCTGACCTCATTTGTCGGCGCGCCGTTCTTTCTGGCGCTGCTGCTGCGAGGAAACCGCCCATGACACGGCTCACGATTCAGCATGCCAGCGTGGGTTACCCGGGACGCACGGTTCTCCGCGAAGTGTCATTTTCTCTGACGTCTGGCTCGGTATGCTGTCTGCTGGGCGCCAATGGCAGCGGCAAAACCACGCTGATGCGCAGTATTCTCGGGCTCCTTCCCCTGCTCTCTGGTCAGATTCTGATAGACAGCATCGCCATCGCACAAATGACCCCTCGTGACCGTGCGCGCGCCGTCGCCTGGGTGCCACAGGCCCACGACGGAGCCTTCGCTTTTAGCGTGCTGGAGATGGTCCTGATGGGACGAAGCCCCTACATCGGCGCCTTTTCCCAACCAATCAAGAGCGAACACCATATCGCCTTAGCCCAGCTGGAGACGCTCGGCATTGCCCATCTCGCAACCAGGAACTGGGCCACGCTGAGCGGTGGCGAACGCCAGTTGGCGCTTATCGCCCGCGCACTGGCGCAGCGGCCGCGGCTGTTGCTGTTGGATGAACCCGCCTCAAGCCTCGACTTTGGCCATCAGATTCGCCTGCTCGACACGCTACGTGAACTTCGCCAAAACGGCATGACCCTGCTGATGGCAACCCATCATCCGCTGCACGCTCTCGCCGTTGCCGACACGGTTATCCGGGTTGAAGCGGATGGGCTTGTCAGCCACGGACCACCGTCAACCCAGCTTCAGCCAGATAACCTCGCCGGGCTCTATGGCGTTACCCCCGCCCAGATTCGTCACCACCTTGGCAACCCTCACTTTCAGGAATGATTATGCTTATTGATGATATTGATTTTGCAGAACTATACCGACAACAGCTCAGATTTGCCGGTCGCACGGAAAAATCCCCTGCCCACTGGGACGCCCGGGCGGAGAAAATGTCCATCAGTTGCAGCGATCCAGCGGACAGCTACCTTGTACAGCTGCTGGCAAAAATCGATCTCACCGGCGCAGAGACCTTATTCGATATGGGCTGCGGGCCGGGAACCGTATCGCTGGCGCTGGCTGATAAACTTCACGCCGTGCACGGCGTCGATTACAGCCCGAAGATGCTCGACGTTGCCGCAAGGCGTGCCTCGCAAATGGGCATCACCCATGCTCACTGGCACTGCCGCGCGTGGGAATCATCGTGGCACGATATTCCCCGCTGCGACATTGCCGTCGCCTCCCGCTCAACGCTAGTTGGCGATATGCAGGAAGCGATGACTAAACTCCACCAACAGGCTCGACTACGCGTCTATACCACACATCTCGTCAGCCCGACATTTATGTCGCCGGCCATCCAACGCGCGCTGGGTCGCGCGGTTATCGAACTGCCAAATTACATTTACGCGCTGAACATCCTCTATCAGATGGGGATTCAGGCGCGGGTCGATTTTATCCGTGGCCGCAACTGTCAGCGCGATAACAGCACCTACGAACGCTTCGAAGAAAATGTTGAGTGGACGCTCGGCGTACTCAGTGATGAAGAGCGAGCACGGCTTCACCATTGGTACCAACAGCAGGCCCCGCAGGCCATCGCGCCCGCTACCCGTGACTGGGCGCTGATCTCCTGGGATTGCGGAGAAAGAGCATGATCTACATACCTCAGGCGCTAACCGATGCATGGTTGATGGAAGATATTCAAGGCGGAGACCTGACGACCCGCGCGCTGGGAACGGGAAACCAGGCGGGAATAATGGAGTTTCGCCATCGTCAGGGCGGCTGCGTGAGCGGCATTGCGCCGGCGGCGCAGATGCTGCGAAGCCTCGGGTTAACGGTCACCGCACGGTTGGAAGATGGCGCCCAGGCAAGGCCAGGCGAGGTGCTGCTGCGCGCGACCGGTCGCGCATGTGCGCTGCAACAGGGCTGGAAAGCCGTGCAAAATGTGCTGGAGTGGAGCTGCGGCGTATCGGCCTACGTTGCGCAGATGCTGGCCCTGCTGCATACCCGACTTCCCAACGCGCATATTGCCTGTACCCGCAAGGCCATCCCCGGCACGCGGCTGCTAGGCACCCAGGCGATCGTCGCCGCAGGCGGCTTAATCCATCGTGCTGGCTGCGCCGAAACGCTGCTGCTGTTCGCGAACCATCGTCGCTTCCTTACCGACGACGGCGACTGGGCCCACGCCATAGATCTGCTGCGTCGACGCTCACCCGAAAAAAAAGTGGCCGTGGAAGCCGATACGCCGGAAGAAGCGCTGGCTGCGCTGCGAGCACAACCCGACATTTTGCAACTTGATAAATTTACGCCTCAGCAGGCCCGCGAGGTCTCAGATCAAGCCCGCCATATCGCCCCGCTTTGCACGCTGGCACTGACCGGCGGAATGACCCTCGCCAGCCTTTGTCAGTACCTCGATTGTGGAATTGAATTGTTTATTACTTCGGCGCCGTGGTATGCGCCACCGGCTGATATTCAGGTTCGACTGAGGCCAGACAATTCAAAATAAAAATAACCAAAACAGGAATAATAAAAATGAGAGTCAGGAAACGTTATCTTTGCACATTGATAAGTTTGAGCTTAAGTCAGGTCGCGTGGGGGGATCGGCCGGAAGAATCGATGACCGTATGGTCCAGTTCCGTACCCGCTGCGACAACGAATATCCTCGGGACAGACACCATCCAGAGTCTGGATAAGCAGGATGTGGCGCACGCGTTGTCCGTCATGCCCGGTGTTGTTTTACAAAAATCAGGTGGGCGGAATGAACTCCAGGTCAAAGTTCGCGGGTTTGACGGTCGCCAGGTCCCGGTATTTTTCGACGGCGTGCCAATCTATGTCCCCTACGACGGTAATCTCGACCTCGGGCGTTTTCTCACATCGGACATCGGGTCAGTGGAAGTGTCGAAGGGTTACTCCTCGCTGCTGCAGGGGCCAAACCAGATGGGCGGCGCCATCAATATTACCACGCCGCGCCCGAGCAAACCGCTGGAGGCCAGTATCGGTTATCGCCAGGGCTGGAGCCGTAGCGAGGATAGCGCCTATGATACGCATGCTTCTCTCGGGGCAAGCAACGAACTGGGCTATATCCAGCTCAGCGGTAGCCGCCTGAAACGGGATTTCCTTGCTCTGCCCCACGGGACAACGAATCCTCTCGCGGGTGAAGATGGCAAGATGACCAACTCGGCGAGCGATGATAAGCGCGGGATCTTCAAACTCGGTTTTACCCCTCGGGGAAACGATGAATATGCTTTTACCTGGATCAAGCAGGATGGCGAAAAGCAGAATCCACCTTATGCCGGGAACAGCTCGCAAAAATCACGCTACTGGCAGTGGCCAGAGTACGATAAAGAAAGCTATTACTATCAAGGGACAACTCACCTCGGCGACCGCTTCACGCTGAAAAGCCGCCTGTATCGCGATACCTTCAAAAACACCCTGATGATGTATAACTCGCTGGCCGATCTGCACAGCAAAAACGGCAACTATAGCCACTATAGCGATTACAGCACTGGCGCAGGTTTACAGCTTTCAGCAGACGTACGTCATCGCGACCAGCTCTCTTTCGGCGTGAACTGGAAAGATGATGTCCACAGAGAAAAAAGCAGCACCGACGGCCCTTACGATCGCTATCAAGATCGGACCTGGTCTCTCGCCAGTGAATATCAATGGGAAGCCGCAGATAATCTCGATATCGTCGCCGGTATGAGTTATGACTGGCGCAACAGTCTCGAAGGAATGAAACACGAAAAGAACAGCAGCGTGACCCGCTACGACGAAAACAGGCAGAACGCATTCAACTGGGAAACGATGGCCCGCTATCATTTCGCCAACGAAGATACGCTGGCCCTGTCCTGGTCCGACCGTACCCGTTTCCCGACGCTCAAAGAGCGCTACACGACCTCAAAACCCGCGAAAGACCAGATTGCCCTTGTGAATCCTTACCTGAAACCAGAGCGGGCCCGCAGCATCGACCTGACCTGGAATGGCCATATCACCGACGGTTGGGCCTATGAGATAAGCACGTACTATAACCGCGTCAGTGACGCCATTTTGTCGATTAATATCGATGCTGATACGGTCCAGAACCAGAACAGCGGCCGGGTCGACTATACCGGTCTGGATCTTGGGATCAAAGGGTCACCGTTTGAAATGCTCGATGTCGGTCTGAGCTATGGCCTGATTCATGCCGATAGCAAAAGGCAAGAGGCGGGCAAAGTCACCGACCTGCCAAACCAGACGCTCAGCGCCTGGTTGACACTAAAACCGATTGCGCCGCTGCAGCTCACCCTTTCTGAAGAAGCGCGCTCCTCTAGCTACAGCAACAGCAATGGTTCGCAAAAAGCGCCAGGGTTTGCCATCACCCACCTGCGCGCCGATTACGCAATAGGCCACGGCTTTAGCGTCAATGCATCGGTCAATAACCTCTTCGATACGCGCTATTACTACAGCGAAGGTTTTATCGAAGAAGGTCGTAATTTCTGGGCCGGCGTGGAATACAAATTCTGATTCATTTCTCCACTCGGTGGAAAAATGAAGGAGATCCTTATGATCGTAGATTTTAAAGTGATACTGCATACAATCCTCGGCAATCAACGTCGGACGGACGGGTCAGTGCACAAAGTGCCGTTAAGCGGCAGCGTGTATTTCAATACGCATGGACTGGAAGCCGAGAACGGCATCCGGGAACATTTTCAGGATCCCGATTGCGCGCTCATGCATTATGCCCGGGAACATTACGATTTCTGGCGTGAGCGATATCCCGCGCAGGCCGGGCAGCGCCTCTGCGCCGGCCTGTTTGGGGAAAATTTGTCCACTTATGGCATGACGGAAGCTAACGTATGTCCGGGCGATGTCTTTCGTCTTGGCGCTGCCGAAGTACAGGTCTCCTGGGGGCGCGTTGCCTGTCAAACGATGGCGACCCGTTTGCAGGATCCTGATGCTCCAGAACTGATGCATCAACAGTCGCGCAACGGCTGGTTTTATCGGGTGATAGCGCCTGGCGAAGCCCGCTGCGGCGATACATTCCGACTGCTCGACCGACCTGCCGTAGACTGGCCACTCAGCCGGGTGCAGGCGATCATCTTCAGTGATGGAGGGACGGAAGAGGAGCTGCAGGCTCTTTCTGCGATGCCGTTCCTTGCCACCCCCTGGAGAGCCATTGCCATGATGCGCTTAGACAGTCGCCGCTGATCCCCTCCACCCTCAACCACTGGCTACCAAATCAGGTAGCCAGTTCAGGTTTCCATCGCCGCTTAATCCGCTGTTTATCACCGTCCTGTCAAATAAACATTAAGTTTTTCATGGGTTTTCATTTTCATATTTACCAATCCCGCCTTGATAATCAAAAACAGAACGATAATAATTCGCATTACTTTTTTACGAGAGATGACACTTTCGTTTTTTATGCGTGGTGGCGTACAGGAGTACCAGGCTACGTCAACTCAGGATTATGTCATGACCGCTCGCGTCATTTTCAAACGCCCGGCGCTGCTGTACGCGCTGGCCACCGTCTTCCCGTTTGCCAGCCTGGCGGAAGAGACGGTTATCGTCACCGCACAACCCATCGACTCAGCCATCTCGCCAACGCAGGGCTATAGTGCCAAAACCTCCGCTGGCGCGACGAAAACCGATCAGCCGTTGATTACCACCGCGCAATCGGTCTCCGTCATCACCCGTCAACAGATGAATGATCAGGGAGCCAATACCATCAGCCAGGCGCTGGAATACACCCCGGGGGTTTACTCCAGCTTCGGCGGCGGCGCGACCCGCTTTGATACGGTATCGCTACGCGGCTACCACGGCGGTGATGTTGATAACCTGTTTCTCGACGGCATGCGCTTGATGAGCGACGGCGGCAGCCACAACGTCCTGCAAATCGATCCCTGGTTTGTTGAACGGGTTGACGTCATCCGGGGCCCCTCTTCGGCGCTGTACGGTCAGAGCGTGCCGGGCGGGGTGGTGAATCTGACCTCGAAACGCCCGCAGTTTACCTCGGAAGGCCATTTCCGCCTCAGCGGCGGGACGCAGAACACCAAAGGGGCCGCCTTCGATTATACCGATGCCCTCAACGATCAATGGGCTTACCGGATTATCGGCATGACGCGCACCAGCGATACCCAGTACGATAATACCCGCGAAGAGCGCTACGCCATTTCACCTTCCCTGCTCTGGCAGCCGGATACCGACACCTCGCTGCTGCTGCGCGCCTACCTGCAAAAAGATCCGTCGGGCGGCTATCACGGCTCGCTGCCGCTGGACGGCACCCGCTATGCTCACAACGGACGTAAGCTCTCCACCAGCACCAACGAAGGCGATCCGTCAGACGGGTATCAGCGCCGCGAGCAGATCTACAGCTACGAGTTCACTCATCAGTTTGATGACGTCTGGTCCGCCTACTCCGCCGGAAGCTATACCCACACCAACGTATCGCTGGATCAGGTGTATCAGGTCGGCTGGATTGATGACAGCGATAGTCTGGCGCGCGGTTACAGCGGCTCGCGCGGCTCGCTGGATGCCTGGTCAACCGACAACCGCCTGCGCGCCGATTTCACCACCGGCGAACTGGCCCATACGCTGATCCTCGGCGGGGAATATCACCGTTTCCGCAACGATCTGTGGACCGGCGCCGGCAGCGCGTCGCCTCTCGATCCGTTCAGCGGCTATACCGCGCAGACCGGGCATACCGTGACCTACAGCGATAACAACAACCGCCGCTACTACCAGACCGGGCTCTATCTGCAGGACGAAATGGTCTGGGCGCGCTGGCATCTGGATGTCTCCGGCCGTTACGATCGCATTGTTTCGCAACAGGTCAGCGATACCTTCGGCACCTCCAGCCGCCGCTCCGATGACCATATCAGCGGCCGGGCATCGCTGCTGTATGCGCTGGAAAACGGCCTCTCGCCGTATCTGAGCTACAGCCAGGCGATTACCCCAGCGATGCTGCCGGGCGCCGATGGCACCCTGCTGAAACCGACCACGGCAGAACAGCTGGAGGCGGGACTGAAGTTCCAGCCGCCGGGCTCCGCCGATATGTACAGCATCGCTATCTACGATTTAACGCAAAAAGATGTGGCGACGCGCGATCCAAACATCGCCACCGCGACCTTTATTCCCGCAGGAAAAGTTCACTCTCAGGGCGTGGAGCTGGAGATGCACAACCAGATTACGCCTGAGCTGAGCACCCTCGCCTCCTACACCTGGAACCGCTTGCGCTTCCAGGACACTAAAGATGGGACTAACGACAACACGCCGCAGCTGACGCCGGATCAGATGGCCTCTTTCTGGGCGCGCTATCAGTTCCCGGCAGGGATCAGCGCCGGGGCCGGCGTACGCTATATCGGGAAACAGTGGGCGGATGATGCGAATACCGAGCGCCTGCCGTCGGTCACCTTACTGGATGCGATGGTGCGCGCCGATCTCGGCGTCTGGTCGCCGTCGTTGAAAGGAGCTTTTGTGCAGGTTAATGCCAATAACCTCAGCGACCGGGAGTATCTCTCCGGCTGCTACGGAACCGGCAACTGCTACTGGGGAGCCGAACGCAGCGTGACCGCCACCGTCGGCTACGACTTCTAAGGATTGTCTGAAAAACGTTCCGCTCGCGCCGGGCTCTGCGAATGACACCCGATGTGTCACCGTGAAGCGCAGCGCGAGCGGAAGCGGCTACATGGCGTCCAGCGCCTGCTGCAGCTTCCAGATATAGCGCGGAGCCTGCGGAGCCGGATGTTTTTTCACCACGTGCTCAAAGAACTCATCGGCATCCATATCGTTAATCTCGTCAATCGCATCCTGACGATTCGAGGAGAAGGTGCGCAGGAGCGCCCCGGCGCCGTTGGCGTAGGAGACCACCACCGCATAGCGCATCACCTGCGGATCTTTAATCCCGGCAAGCGGGCCATTCTCAAGGATGCTCAGATAGGCCGCGCCCATCGAGATATTACGTTCGGGGTTTTTCAGCTCGCTGACCGACGGCTCGCCGCGCCAGCCCATGCGCCGGTAGACATCGCGCCCGGATGTGGAAGGCTTCAGCTGCATCAGGCCTACTGCACCGGATTTGCTGATAACCGTCGGGTTGCCGCCGGATTCAATGGCGATAATCGCAGTCACCAGCTGCGGATCAACGCCCCACGCCGCGCCGGCTTTTTCACTGATCGGCATCCACTGCATCGCCCGCTTAACCGGAACTTCAGCGTTCCACGGCGGGTTACGATAATCCTGTTTTGAGCTACAACCGGCCAACAATACAACGATAAAAACAAACCATCTCAATTTCACACATCTATCCTTATTGGCTGAAGTTTGCCGCCTGGAGATGACAATAATCGCTCCAGGCGGCATGATAACCCTTTCATTCTTAGCAAGGAATTGTCATGTCTCAGTTTTATCTGGTCGCCCCTTCAGGTTACTGCCTCAACCAGGAGGCAGCGTACCGCGGCGTTCAACGTCTGCAGGAAGCCGGGCATCAGGTCCTGCACCAGGAGGTCATCCCTCGCCGCCAGCAGCGGTTTGCCGGAACTGAGCATCAGCGCCTGAACGACATCAACCAGCTGGCTACCCTCGAAGGCGCTAATCGTATCGTGCTGGCGGTACGCGGCGGCTACGGCGCCAGCCGCCTGCTGGCGCACATCGACTGGCAGGCCCTCGTTGCACGCCAGCGGCAGAACCCGCTAATCATTTGCGGACACAGCGATTTTACAGCGATTCAGATGGGCCTGCTGGCAAAGGGTAGCATAATCACCTTCAGCGGTCCGATGCTGGCCGGTAACTTTGGCGCCGAAGCGATGGATCCGTTTACTGAACGCCACTTCTGGCAAGCGCTGCGCAGCCCGGAATTTACCCTCGAGTGGCAGGGCGAAGGCCCGGATTGTCGGGCCCAGGGAACCCTGTGGGGCGGCAATCTGGCGATGATAACCTCGCTGATTGGCACGCCGTGGCTGCCGCAAATCGCCAACGGTATTCTGGTGCTGGAAGATATTAATGAGCATCCGTTCCGCGTCGAACGAATGCTGTTGCAGCTGCTCAATAGTGGTATCCTCGCGAATCAGCGCGCCATTGTCCTCGGCAGCTTTACCGGTGCCCGGCCTAACGATTACGACGCGGGCTATGATTTACCGCAGGTCTGTGACTATCTTCGCACCCAGCTCGATGTTCCGCTCATCAGCGGCCTGGACTTCGGCCACGAGCAGCAGACCGTGACTCTGCCCCTCGGCGCGGAGGCGCTGCTGGTGAACAACGCGGCCACCACCACCTTAACGCTCAGCGGACATCCGGTACTGACAGAATAAAAACTTCTGTTACACATTTTCGGATACTCTGCAGGTTGTTAAAATGATGTCACTTTCATAAAACCTTCACGCCAGTAAGGAGTACGTCAACTTTGGACGCCGGTGCGGTCATTAGTCTGTTTATTCTGGGTTCTGTATTAGTAACCTGTAGCATTTTATTGAGTTCCTTTTCCTCGCGCCTTGGCATCCCGATTCTGGTTATTTTCCTTGCCATCGGTATGCTGGCCGGCGTCGATGGTATCGGCGGCATCCCTTTTGACAACTACCCTTTCGCCTACATGGTGAGTAACCTGGCGCTGGCGGTGATCCTGCTGGACGGCGGCATGCGCACCCAGGCGAGCTCATTTCGCGTCGCGCTCTGGCCCGCCCTCTCGCTGGCGACCGTGGGCGTGCTGATCACCTCCTGTCTGACCGGGATGATGGCCGCGTGGCTGTTCCATCTCGATCTGATCGAGGGGATGTTGATCGGCGCGATTGTCGGCTCCACCGACGCCGCGGCGGTCTTCTCGTTGCTCGGCGGCAAAGGACTGAACGAACGCGTGGGCTCCACCCTGGAGATTGAATCCGGTAGCAATGATCCGATGGCGGTGTTCCTGACCATTACCCTTATCGAGATGATTCAGCAGCATGAAACCGGCCTGAGCTGGATGTTTGCCGTGCATATCGTGCAGCAGTTCGGCCTCGGTATTGCGATTGGTCTTGGCGGCGGTTATCTGCTGTTGCAGATGATTAACCGCATCGTGCTCCCAACGGGACTCTATCCGCTGCTGGCGCTGAGCGGCGGAATTATGATTTTTGCCGTCACCACGTCGCTGGACGGCAGCGGTATTCTGGCGGTGTATCTGTGCGGCTTCCTGCTTGGCAACCGGCCGATTCGCAACCGCCACGGGATCCTGCAGAACTTTGACGGACTGGCATGGCTGGCGCAAATCGCCATGTTCCTCGTGCTCGGTCTGCTGCTCACGCCGTCGGATCTGTGGCCTATCGCCATCCCGGCGCTGCTGCTGTCGATGTGGATGATTTTCGTCGCCCGCCCGCTGTCGGTCTTTGCCGGCCTGCTGCCGTTTCGCGGCTTTAACCTGCGCGAGCGGGTGTTTATCAGCTGGGTTGGCCTGCGCGGCGCGGTGCCAATTATTCTCGCCGTCTTCCCGATGATGGCCGGTCTTGATAACGCCCGCCTGTTCTTTAACGTCGCCTTCTTCGTGGTGCTGGTCTCGCTGCTGCTGCAGGGAACGTCCCTCTCCTGGGCGGCGAAAAAAGCCAAAGTGGTGGTTCCGCCGGTGGGCTGGCCTATTTCCCGCGTCGGGCTGGATATTCACCCGGAAAACCCCTGGGAGCAGTTTGTGTACCAGCTGAGCGCCGATAAATGGTGCGTCGGCGCGGCGCTGCGCGATCTGCATATGCCGCCGGAAACCCGCATTGCCGCCCTGTTCCGCGACAATGTTCTGCTGCACCCGACCGGCAGCACCCGCCTGCTCGAAGGCGATATTCTCTGCGTGATCGGCCGCGAGCACGATCTGCCGGCGCTGGGTAAAATGTTCAGCCAGTCGCCGCCGGTGGCGCTCGACCAGCGCTTCTTCGGCGACTTTATTCTCGACGCCAGCGCAAAATTCGCCGATGTGGCGCAAATTTACGGTCTTGACGGCGGGGAAGAGTTTCGCGAACGCCAGCAGTCGCTGGGGGACGTGATTCAGGACCTGCTCGGGGCCGCGCCGGTCGTCGGTGACCAGGTGGAGTTCGCCGGGATGCTGTGGACGGTGGCGGAGAAAGAGGAAGACCACGTGCTGAAGGTCGGGGTACGCGTGGCGGAAGACGAGGCGGAATGAACCGCCTCATCATCCTGGTTAAGATATTAATCTTGCATGCTTTTGCTCATTACAGAGCCGTATAAAGCCCCCCGGTATCATCTCCGCAAACGCGCGACCGTGGCCTTCAAGGCCACGGTCGCTGCGGGAAAGACCCCTCCCCGATGCCCGCCTACCTTTTACCTGAACGTTTTCACAGCAGGCATCCTCATGTCGACGTACATCAGGCGGTACGCCATTTCCGGGTTAACGGTTTTTCGATTTCCACAATCAGGAACATCACAAATCCGATGACAAAAGTGATTACCCAATAGCGGAACGGCAGCGCGGTGGTACCAAACAGCATTTGCATAAACGGCGCGTAGATAATCAGCAGCTGCAACGCCAGCAGGACGGCGCTGACGATCCAGATGCCTCTGTTTGCCAGTAGCCCTTTACTCAGAGAAAATCCGTCGGCGACGCGACAGTTGAGCATATAGAACCACTGAGCGGTCACCAGCGTTTGCAGCAGGACGGTACGAATAAACTCTGGCGAATAGCCGCGCGGCTGGAGCCAGGCTTCCAGCACGAAGGCGCTCACGGCGATCATCGAGCCGACGAAAATGACCCTCCAGATAGCGAAACCGTCCATAACGTGCAGCTTAGGATCGCGCGGCGGACGCTTCATGATGTTCTTTTCGCCGGCCTCAAACGCCAGGCCAAACGACAGCGTGGCCGAGGTCGCCATGTTCATCCACAGGATCAGCACCGGAGTCAGCGGAATTAAATTCCCCGCCAGCAGGGCAATAATAATCAACAGCCCCTGCGCCAGGTTAGTCGGCATAATAAAGAGGATGGTTTTCTTCAGGTTATCGTACACCCGCCGCCCTTCCCTGACCGCGCTGGCGATGGTGGCGAAGTTGTCATCAGTCAGCACCATATCGGCCGCTTCCTTGGTCACTTCGGTCCCCTTGATGCCCATGGCGATCCCAACGTCGGCCTGCTTCAGCGCCGGGGCATCGTTCACCCCGTCGCCGGTCATCCCGACCACCTCTTTTTTACTCTGCAGCGCCTGCACCAGACGGAATTTATCTTCCGGACTGGTACGGGCGAAAATATCAAATTTCTGCGCGGCTTCGCTGAGCTGCAGGTCGTCCATCACCTCCAGTTCACGCCCGGTGATGGCATTGCCGGCATTGCCAATGCCCAGCATTTTGCCGATACTCATCGCGGTTTGCGGGTGATCGCCGGTGATCATTTTCACGCGAATGCCCGCCTGCAGGCAGTCGCCAATCGCCGTAATCGCTTCCGGACGCGGCGGATCCATCATTCCGGCAATACCGAGGAGGATAACCCCCTGCTGCAGATCCTGATGGGTCAGCTCGCTTTGCCCGCTGGCCGCCGGTTTCCACGCCGCCGCGACCATGCGCAACCCTTCCCGCGCGTACTCTTCAATTTTTGCTTCCCAGTAAGGCTGATTCAGCGGCTGCAGGCCGTCCTCGGTCTGCTGCTGCTGGCAAAGCCGGAACAGCACATCCGGGGCACCGGTGATTAAGATCATCTCTTCATTACCGATCCGATAGAGCGTCGACATATATTTATATTGCGAATCAAAAGGGATCTTGCTGCGCAATTCGGTTGCCACCACCGGCAGCGCGACTTTCGCCGCCAGCACTTTCAGCGCCCCTTCCGTTGGACCGCCGGTAATTTTCCATAACCCGCTTTCATCCTTAATAAGCTGGCTGTCATTACATAAATCAATGGTCCTCAAATAGCGCTCAAGCAGCGTACCGGGCGCCACCACAACCGGCCCGGCCCCATCTACCGGGTGAATATTCCCGATCGGTTCATAGCTATCGCCTTCTACCCGATAGACGGTATCCGCCGTAATGACGGCTTTTACCGTCATCTCGTTCATGGTCAGCGTCCCGGTTTTATCCGAGCAGATCACCGTCATCGCCCCGAGGGTCTCAACCGTCGGCAGCTTGCGGATAATCGCCTTCTGCCGCGCCATGGTCTGCACGCCCAAAGAGAGAATGATCGAGATGATCGCCGGCAAACCTTCCGGCACCGAGGCCACCGCAAGACTTATCAGCGAGAGCATCAGCTCTGAAACCGGCATATCGCGGAACAGCAGGCTGAAGACGAACAGCGCGGCCATCATCACCAGAATGATAATAAAGATGGCTTTGCCGAGCTTATCCATCTGTACCAGCAGCGGCGTACGGTGCTTTTCAATATCCGCCATCATCTGGTTGATATGGCCCAGTTCGGTATCTCCGCCAGTCGCCACCACCAGGCCTTTACCGCCGCCGGAACTGACCGTGGTCCCCGAAAACAGCAGGTTCGTGCGATCGCCGAGAGGAAGATCGCCGCTCAGCGCCTCGGTGTTTTTTTCCACGACCGTCGACTCGCCGGTAAGAATCGCCTCTTCCACCCGCAGATTGTGGGCTTCAATAACCCGCAGGTCGGCAGGGATTCGGTCGCCCGCACGGATCACCACAATATCACCCGGCACCAGCGCGGTGGTCGGCACCGTTTCATGGTTCCCCTGGCGGATCACCACCGCTTCGCTGGAAAGCATATTGCGAATGCTCTGCAGCGATTTTTCCGCGTTACTTTCCTGGATATGGCCAATCAGGGCATTAATCACCGCGACGCCCAGAATCACCAGGGTATCGACCCAGTGCCCCATCACCGCAGTCAGCAGCGCGGCCGCCAGCAGGACGTAAATCAGGACATCGTTGAAATGGGCCAGGAAACGGAGCCATGCGGGCTTGCCCGGCTTTTGGGGGAGCGCATTCTCACCGTACTGCTGGAGCCGCGAGGCGGCTTCTGCGCTGCTAATACCTTCGGAGGAACTGTTGGTGCTGGTCAGGGTTTCATCGACGGAGAGCTTGTAGAACGGGCCAGCCGGTTTGTCTGTACTCATGGTTATCTCCTCACTCCTGTAACGGAAATCAGAACAGCATCAGGCCGCCCCTAACGCACAACGAAAACCGGAACGTGAGCATAACGAACGATGCTTGCCGCCTCGGAACCCAGCAAATGGGTCTGAATATTGGGGTTACGCGAGCCAATAATCACCACATCTGCCTGCAGTTCGTCGGCCAGTTTGATCACTTCATCACGAATATTGCCGCTGCGGACATGAATATGGATGTCGCTTTCCGGCAGACTGGACTTTTTGGCCAGCTCAGCAAGTTTTTCCTCTGAGTTTTTAACCAGATAGTCTTCCATTTTTCGCGCATCAGAAATAAATCCGCGCGTCAGCTGTGGGGAAAACAGCGGGTTTACGTGCACTAAATGAATTTGCCCGGAAGCGCTTTGCGCGAGAAACTGAGCATGGGATAACGCTTTGTCGGCGAGGCCGATTTCAAAGACATCAACCGGGACCAGGATATTTTTATACATACAGACAATCCTTTTATTACCAATAGAATAGTTGGCGATTAACGCCTGACGTGTCGTATTGAGGAAAGAATCTCAGAAACAAAAGCTGGCACAGAAGTCGCTATAATTAAACGTAGCACAGGACGGTTAACATTATTCAACCACCAATTATTATATTGAAAAATATCACAGAGCCCGCCCCCCTCAGACAAAACGGCTGGAAACCACGCTAAAACGTCGACATAAGGAAAATTTTTACTCTTTTTAACATTTCCGCCTTTCTACGACTATGCTCATAATCAGGAGCTATAGCACTTCCAAAAACCACTCCATAATTAGGCATATGAGAATTTACTTACTATATATCCAGTACTAAAGGAGGAGCGATGTTTGGCTATAGTCTGGTTCGTCTGAGCCTGTTTATCGCCCTGGCAATCATTGCCTGTACGGCGACAGGTTTATTCACTTATGTCGTTGTCTCCGCGTTGGCTGAATAATCATGGCGCTTGTAACAAACATGTAAAATAAATCTATTCACTCTGAGGGGAATACAGTGAAGCGTTATTTTTCTCTCATTCCTGTTGTTATTTTAATAACAACAGCTTGCGATCAGAAAGCACCTCAGGTCACGCCGCTGCCGCGGATGGTTAAAGCGGTGGAGGTGACCGCCGTCGGTGATTCACAGCAACGTATTTTTCCTGCACGCATCGAATCCGGGGATTCGACGGATCTGTCTTTTAAACGCGGTGGCCAGGTTGAATCGCTCGACGTTCGTCAGGGTGCGAACATTACGCAAGGACAGGTCCTCGCCCGCCTTAACGCCCGGGAAGCCCAGCAGCGCGTCAATGAACGACAAACTGCCGCCACGCTCGCGCAGCGGCAGTTCGATCGCTTCCAGACCCTGGCCGGCCGCCAGGCTATTTCGAAAGCCGAAATGGACATCCAGCGCGCCAGCCGCGACTCGGCAAATGCGGCGTTGAAAATTGCCCGCGAAGAACTCGACCAGATGACGCTCAACGCGCCGTTCAGCGGGGTAGCGGCCAGCGTGCCGGTTCGCAATCACCAGGTGGTCGCCGCCGGCCAGACCATTGTGACCCTGACGCGTACCGATCTCCTCGATGTGGTCTTCAGTATTCCGGAAAACCTGTTTAGCGCCTTTGATATTCGCAACGCGCAGTACCGCCCGATAGTGAAAATCAACGCCCTGCCAGACCGCCAGTTCACCGCCCAGTACAAAGAGCATTCCGGCAGCAGCGACAATAGCACGCTCACCTGGCAGGTGATTTTGACCATGCCGCGCCCGGCTGATTTCCCTGCGGTGGGCGGCGTCAGCGGCACCGTGACGGTGAATCTGGCAAATCTGCCCGCTAACGCCGGTCGTGAAGCGCTGGTGGTGCCGGTTGAGGCGGTGTTCAATCCCGATAATCATCCGCGCAACGAGCCGCACGTGTGGGTGATTAAAGGCGATGGCGAGCAGCTGCATCTTGAGGATCGCAAAGTGAGCGTCGGGCAGGTGACAACCCAGGGGGTGGTTATTACCGACGGTCTCAGCGCCGGCGAGCGCGTTGTGGCGGCTGGCGTCAGCGAACTGCATGCCCAACAGCCGGTTCGAATCTGGACGCGTGAACGAGGCCTGTAATGGATATCTCTCGCCAGTTTATTAATAATCCCGTGCGCGTCTGGCTCACTATTCTGCTGCTGGGCATTGGCGGTATTTTCGCCCTGCTCAATATCGGCCGTCTGGAAGATCCGGCCTTTACCATTAAAACGGCGGTGGTCATTACCCACTACCCTGGCGCATCGGCGCAACAGGTCGAGGAAGAGGTCACCCTGCCGCTGGAAAACGCCCTGCAACAGCTGCCCTACCTGGATAACGTCAGCTCTATTTCGTCCAACGGGCTGTCGCAGATTACGGTGAATATCGCCTCGAATTACCACTCCAACGAGCTGCCGCAAATCTGGGACGAGCTGCGGCGCCGGGTGGGTGATGCGGCCCGCCTCTTTCCGCCGGGCGTGGTTTCCCCCTTCGTGAACGATGATTTCGGCGACGTGTTTGGCTTCTTCTTTGCCATTTCCGGCGACAGTTTTACCAATCCTGAGCTGGTCCGCTATGCCGAGCAGCTGCGCCGGGAGCTGGTGCTGGTGCCCGGCGTCGGCAAGGTAGCCATCGGCGGAGCGATCCCGCAGCAAATTAACATTGATATCTCGCTGCCTAAAATGGCGGCCCGCGGCATCACGCTTAACCAGCTTTCCGCTCTTCTCAGCCGCCTGAACGTCGTTTCCAGCGCCGGAGAGATAACATCCGGCAGCGAGTCCATTCGCCTGCATCCGACCGGGGAGTTTGAGAATATCGACGAACTGGGCGACCTGCCGATCAACCCGCACGGTACGGGAGCGGCGACCCGGCTGCGGGATATTGCCACCATCTCGCGCGGGCTGAGCGAATCCCCGTCCAGCATCTACCACGCCAACGGCCGCCAGGCGGTGACGATGGGCGTCTCGTTCATTCCCGGCGTCAACGTCATCGATGTTGGCCATGCGCTGGAGGCAAAGCTGGAACAAATGTCGGCGGAAAAACCCGCCGGGATTCACCTCGATCTGTTCTACGATCAGGCGGCTGAAGTTGGCCACTCGGTTAACGGCTTTATCACTAATTTTTTAATGGCGCTGGCCATTGTTGTCGGCGTGCTGCTGATCTTTATGGGCGTGCGCAGCGGCATTATTATCGCGTTCTCGCTGGCCCTCAACGTGCTGGGCACGCTGCTGATTATGTATCTGTGGGGTATTGAGCTACAGCGGATCTCGCTGGGGGCGCTCATTATCGCCCTTAGCATGCTGGTCGATAATGCCATCGTGATTGTCGAAGGGGTGCTGATTGCCCGTCAGCAGGGGTCAACGCTGCTGACCGCCATCAACTACGTTATCCGCCGTTCCGCCCTGCCCCTGCTGGGGGCAACGGTGATTGCGATCCTCGCCTTCGCGCCCATCGGCCTGTCGCAGGACTCGACGGGGGAGTATTGTAAATCGCTGTTCCAGGTGCTGTTAATCTCCCTGATGCTCAGCTGGTTCTCGGCGCTCACCATTACCCCGGTGCTGATCAAATGGTGGCTGTTTAAAGGCGCCGCCTCCCCGCCGCCGGCCGCTGAGGCCGATCCTTACCGCGGACGCTTTTACCGCAGCTATCAGCGGATCCTCAACGCTCTGTTGCGGCAAAAAAACCGTCACCCTCGTGGTGATGGCCGCGCTACTGGCCGGTGCAGTCTGGGGATTTGGCTCGGTGCGGCAGAACTTTTTCCCGTCATCCAATACGCCGATCTTCTTTGTTGATCTGTGGCTACCCTACGGCACCGACATTGCCTCCACGGAAAAAATGGCCAGCGATATCGAAACCGCGATTAACGGCCAGCCCGGCGTCGTCACCACCGTGGCGACCGTCGGTCAGGGCAGCATGCGCTTTATCCTCACCTATAGCGGCCAGCGCCAGTACAGCAACTATGCGCAGATCATGGTGCGCATGGACGACCAGCGTAGTATTGACGCCCTCACTCGCCACGTGGATGCCTATATTGCGCGCCACTATCCGCAGGTGAATGCCAGCAGCAAGCGGGTGATGTTTGGTCCATCCGGCGACAGCGCCATCGAGGTGCGAATTAAAGGCCCCGATCCCGACAGATTACGGCTGATAGCCAGCCAGGTAAGCACTATCCTCACGGCGGATCCGGCCGTCGGTAGCGTGCGCAACGACTGGCAAAACCGTAGTAAAACGATCCGCCCGCAGTATTCCCCGACCCTGGGGCG
This sequence comes from Klebsiella sp. X13, assembly GCF_003323835.1. Classification (NCBI taxonomy): domain Bacteria; kingdom Pseudomonadati; phylum Pseudomonadota; class Gammaproteobacteria; order Enterobacterales; family Enterobacteriaceae; genus Klebsiella; species Klebsiella sp. X13. Next base: position 2,033,874 of record NZ_CP030874.1, on the reverse strand, counting down.
CGAGCTGGGGGTGGATAAGCAAGATATCGACAGTGCGCTGCAGATGAATTTCAGCGGTAGCCGCGCCGGGTTGTACCGCGAAGGCGCCGATCTGCTGCCGGTGGTGGTGCGCCCGCCGGCCGCCGAACGTCAGGATGCCAACCATCTGAAAAACGTGCTGGTGTGGAGCCAAAGCCGTCAGCAGTACATTCCGCTGAGCAACGTGGTCAGCGGCTTTAACCTCGAATGGGAAGACCCGTTAATTCTGCGCCGCGACCGCAGTCGCGTGCTCACGGTGATGACCGACCCCGACCCGCTGAGCAATCAAACCCCGGGCGATATTCTGGCGCGGGTCCAGCCGCAGATTAACGCGCTCAGCCTGCCGCACGGCTACAGCATTGAGTGGGGAGGCGACGCGGAGAACTCCAGCGAAGCGCAGCAGGGGCTGTTCACCACCCTGCCATTGGGCTATCTGGTGATGTTCGTCATCACCGTCCTGATGTTCAGCTCGCTGAAAAATGCGGTCGCCATCTGGCTGACCGTGCCGCTGGCGCTGATTGGCGTGACCCCGGGCTTTTTAATTACCGGCATCCCCTTCGGCTTTATGGCGCTTATCGGTTTACTCAGCCTGAGCGGCATGCTTATCCGTAACGGCATCGTGCTGGTCGAAGAGATTGAACAACAAAAACAGGAAAAACCGCAGCACGAGGCGATTATCTATGCGGCAACCTCGCGCTTACGCCCTATACTGCTCACGGCCTTCACCACCGTGCTCGGGCTGGCGCCGCTGTTGCTGGACGTCTTCTTCCAGAGTATGGCGGTGGTTATCATGTTCGGGCTGGGTTTTGCGACCATTCTGACGCTACTGGTTCTTCCGGTTATTTACGCCTGTTTCCACCCTAAGGATATGCAGCAACCACAATGAACACCACCGGGTTAAATATTATTAAAACGCTGGGATGCATGACGGCGGTAACGTTCTTTACCATCTATAACACCTGGGATCGGTATGATTACGATTACCACTGGATCCTCGGCTTTCTGACGTTTATCTCGACCATCGCCACGCCGCTGTTTTTTGTGGTGGCCGGCTATCTCGATGCCCAGTCCCGGCATAGTACGAGCTGGCAGATGGGGAAAATTAAAAGCGTGGTGATCGTCTTTCTTTTCTGGATGACGATTTACTATCTCTGGGAACCTTACCAGCGCGGCTATCTTATCCAGCCGTGGTTTGTCTTCGCCTTTATTGTGATTTATACCTTCCACCCGCTGATCGAGTGGCTAAGCCAGCGCAGAAGGATCTTCTTTAGCGTGGTGTTTGTATTGCTGCTTTTCTCCTATGGTTACGACCTGCTGGCAGCCCTCTATCCCAACGTGCATGCGCTGACGCTGGCGCCGCAGTATCGCCTGTGGACCTGGCTGTTGTTCTATTTAACCGGTCAGCTGTTTAGCGACCCGCTGGTGGTGCGCTGGCTTAATCGCGATAAGGTGGTCAAAGCCGCGATGTTTGCGATACCCTTTATTTATCTTTTCACCTGGTTTTACGAGCGCCATTTCTTTTTCGCTCTGTTCAAGGCCGACAGAAATGCATTCATTCTCACCGGTTCGCAAATTTATATTCTGGTGGTCGCGCTGGTTATTGCGGCCAACGGCGTCCGTTTCCGAAAAAACAGCGAGTTTAAAGAGAGTATTCTGGCGGCAATCAGCAAAACGATGACCGGGGTTTATATCCTCCATTACTCCATTTTTCATCTCCTGAGCACCCTTATCCCAATCGGTTCGCTGAGCACAAAATTAATGCTGATTGCCCTGACGTTTATCGTCTCGGTATTGATTTCAATGCTGGCGTTATCCAACTCCGTCGCTAAAAAAGTGATCACCCTTTAAATCACCGGCGCCCGGCCTGACGCCGGGTTTAAAAACCATAGCGCAGCCAGGCAAACAGGACGTTACCGTTATTGTAGGTGCCGGGAATATAGGTGAACTGTACGCTAAGTCGCCGATAGCTCGCGGAAAACAAGGGAAGAATAATCGGTAAGGGCACGTAATTGGCGAAATCATCGCGGGCGGTGATCCCGGCGGTCACGCCAAGGCCAAGGCGGAAATCCTGGCGGCTATCCAGATACCAGCCCTTCTCCCAGCCGTAGCCAACGATCGGCTGCCACTTGTTATGCGAATCCTTAAACATCATGGCGTACAGCGAGCTCCAGTCGCCGTCATCGTGATAGCGAGAGAGACCGAAGCCGCCGCCCCAGGGCATCTCGTTGTAGTTATCCGTTTTCTCTTTATCGTAGGTTAAACGGTTGTGCCAGCTAAGAAACGGCAGATACAGGTCATAATTTTGCGGCTGATTCCAGGTTTGCGAAACATCGTTTTTGAGCCAGTTCCACCAGCCGCTGATGCGCTGTTCGCCGTAAACATGGTCTTCAGCCTGTACCGCAGTGGCGAAAATCACCAGGGTTGCCCACACTATCAGCCGACAATGTTGCATAGATTTTTCCTTAAAAAATCACCGGTAACGATTTCGTCCGGGAAGAATAAACACCCTTTGCAAATATCACCGCCGCCATTTTTGCGGCTAACAGGCGTCCCTTATGACAGGTATATCGTTGCCGGCCGGGAAATAACAGAATGTCCTCTGCATTATAATCCCGATTCGGGGGAAGGCGGGAAAGCGCCGCGAATATGTTGCTGAATACGGTCCATCATAAACGGGAAGAACGGGTTGGAGGTGACGCGCATCAGCGTATCCAGCCCTACGCTGAGGGTTGAAGTCTCTCCGCGTAGCGAAATGGTGCCGATACTAATACCGTAACGGTTCTTCTCCGTCGGCTCGCGACCGTACAGGGAGTCGTTCATCGGGAATGGCACCGCGACGTGCGAGAGCGAATACATATCCTGCGGCCATGCAATGTTCAGCCGCGTCACCTGCTCCTCTTGCGCGCCTGCTGGCGTGGTACGTGCGACGGTCTCGTAGGTGGTAGGCGAAGCATTAGTAATCACCGTTGTGCGATAGCGGCGCGGCGCTGGCGGCAATAGCGTGCTGAGCGCAGAGTAGACCGCAGGCCGAAACAGCGCGCGTAAATTCGCCGCCTGGTTGATATCAAAAATCACCAGTTCACTGCCGTTGTCCGGCAAATAGCGATACAGCGAATCCACCACGGCCCGGGTGCTGACCGTGGAGTCCATCACCGACTGAAAAGTCAGCACCGGAGCAAGCGCAGCGAGCCGCTGGCTGCGGGAATCCTGGACAATTTTCGCCTGCAGCGCCTGGGTTAACAACCACGACTGTCGGGCCGCCTTCACCGGAAATGAGTTGTATTTATAAGGATTAAACTCGGGCACCACGTTCAGCCATGCCGCCCGGGCAAAAGCAGGAAACACCGCCGGTAATCCCGTCAGTCCGGCAAAGCGGGCAAACGCGGTCACCCCAATCATCGGCGACAGCAGGACTATCTGCTGCGGCGGAGGCAAGGCCTTATCATCCAGCGCGTCGAGCGCATATTTCAGCGCCAGCGCGCCGCCGTTGGAATAGCCGATAACATGCAGCGGGACGTTCGCCCCGGCCAGTCGGGTCGCTTCGCGTACCGCCAGTCGCGTGGTCGCCATCCACTGCTGCCAGTCAACGGCGGTCAGCGAACCCGGCGCTGTACCGTGCCCCGGCAGCCTCGGTACCACGGCAACGAACCCCTGCTGCTGGTAGGCTTTTGCCAGATAGCGCACGCTGTACGGCGAGTCCGTCAAGCCATGAAGCAACACCGCGGCGCCGCGCGGCGTTCCCTCCGGCAGTAGCACAAAGGAGCGATTCCAGTCAGGCTGAAACTGTTGCGGGTAGACCTGACTTTGGGCATAAAAACGATTAAGCGGCGTTTTTTGATCGTCAGGAAGCGTATCGATCAGCTCAAGTTTCATCTCGCGAAAAATCGCCTCTTCTCGCCCCAGATAGCCAGCGAAGGTTGTGCGGTCTATCTCTGCTGCCGACATTTCATCGGCAGACCAGGTATGCCACGGATGCAGTGCAGGCCCTCGCTGCGTTTCGTAAATACGCCCGGCAATAAAAACGGTAATAACGATAAGCAGGCCAATCGCTATTTTTTTCCCCAGCGAGGCCATTTTTAAACCAGCGTTAATCAGGGGGCGGGTAAATCTCATCATTGGCATATCGCTGTCCGTGTTGTGTTCTGTACATAACGACCGTTGGCTCGCCGGGGCATTGTAGTCATGTGATGGACGTTGTTTCCAGAAGTAGTCGGTTGCTGATTTTTATTGTCTGCGCTTATGACGACCGTCGATGACCGCGCCACCACCGGGAGGGGCGGTATTGATATTGCCAAATCTGTCGGGCACGCTGGAGGGCCCCGTCCCGTCGAACACCGTATCTCCGGGTTTGAAGTGCGTCATGTTCGGACCATCCGTGCTTATGGCGATGCCAGCCTGCGCTAAGCAGATCGTAGCAGGCAACAACATCGAATCAAGGCGCCAGGTGGCTATCAAGCGGCACGTTGTATTGCGGGCAGGCCTGCGGCGGTCGGGCCGGGGCGTGCAGGACGAGGATGAGCAGCGGGCCCGCGCCGCCAACGCACGGCTGACGCGGGTATTTCCCCGGCTTACAACGGCGTCGGTTTTGCTGACGAGCGTAAGCGGAAAACCAGAATCCCAGTAACTTACTGAAATTCTGGCTCATAAGTGCGGCGAATGGCGCCGTTCAGGCACGTTACCCGGTCACCACCGGAACGCGGGGCGCCAGCGCGCACATCAGCTCATAGCCGACGGTGCCGCAGACGCTGGCGACATCGTCAATTTTGATCTCTTTGCCCCACAGCTCCACCGGCGCACCGATCCCGGCCTGAGGGCAAGGCGTTAAATCGACCGCCAGCATATCCATCGAAACCCGGCCCACCGTGCGGGTCCGAACACCGTCAACCAACACCGGCGTACCGTCCGGCGCCACGCGCGGATAGCCGTCGGCGTAACCGCAGGCCACAATCCCTATGCGCTGTTCGCCGGATGCCCGATACAGGCCGCCGTAGCCCACCGCCTCTCCCGCCCTCAGGTTCTGCACGGCGATGATTTCGCTGCTGAGCGTCATTACCGGCTTGAGGCCGCTATTGGCGATATCCTGCCATTGGCCGGAAGGCGATGCGCCATACAGCACAATACCCGGCCTCACCCAGTCAAAATGGGCTTCAGGATGCCACAGCGTCGCCGCTGAGTTAGCGAGCGAGCGCCGGCAGTCCAGTCCTTCCGCCGCCTGCTCGATACGGCGCATCGGCTCAATGATGCCCTGCGGATTTTCCGCATCGGCAAAATGCGACATCAGCGTCATTTCGCTGACGTTGTTCAGCGCCCGCAGCTGCTGCCAGACGGTATGAATGCGATCCGGCATAAAGCCGAGGCGATTCATCCCGCTGTTGACCTTGACGTAGATATCCAGCGGCGCGTGGAGTTTTGCCTGCTGAAGCGCCTTAATCTGCCAGTTACTGTGCACGCTGGTGGTCAGGCGATACTTATCGAAAAGCGCCAGCTCATCGGCGTGGAAGAAACCCTCCAGCATCAAAATTGGCCCTTTCCAGCCGTGCTCACGCAGCAGGATCGCCTCTTCAAGGTTGAGCATCGCGAAGCCATCAGCGCCGCTCAGCGCGCTCCAGACGCGCGACAGGCCATGACCATAGGCGTTGGCTTTCACCACCGCCCACAGGCGCGAGGCGGGGGCCGCACGCCGGACAATCTGCAAATTCTGCCGCAAGGCCGGCAAATCAATGCTGGCCAATACAGGACGGGACATGAAGACTCCTTAGTTATGAACGCCGTGCAGATGCTGAGCGCGTGCCGGAGTAAAGCCGGGGCTATAGCGCGCGACGGCCAGATCATCATACGGAATGGCCGGTGTACGGCCTGAGATCAAATCACTGAGCAACTGCCCGGAACCGCAGGCCATGGTCCAGCCCAGCGTGCCGTGCCCGGTGTTCAGCCACAAATTCTTATACGCTGTACGGCCCACCACCGGCGTACCGTCCGGGGTCATCGGGCGCAGCCCGGTCCAGAAGGTGGCCTGCTCGACGTGGCCGCCGCGCGGGAACAGATCGCGGACCACCATCTCCAGGGTTTCCCGGCGTGGCTTCAGCAGATCTTTATTAAAGCCGACGATTTCCGCCATCCCCCCCACGCGGATGCGCTGGTCAAAGCGGGTAATGGCGATTTTGTAGGTTTCATCAAGAATAGTCGAAACCGGCGCGCCGTCCTCTTCGGCAATCGGAATGGTCAGCGAATAGCCCTTCAGCGGATAGACCGGAATGTCCACCAGCCCTTTCAGCATCGCGGTCGAGTAAGAACCAAAGGCCATCACATAGGCATCGCCTTTGATGATTTCCGCGCCGCATTTCACGCCGGCAATCTGTTCGCCTTCATACAGCAGCGCGTCCACCGGCGTATTAAAGCGGAAGGTGACGCCCGCCTGCGCCGCCATCGCCGCCAGGCGCGTGGTAAACAGCTGGCAATCGCCGGTTTCATCGTTGGGCAGACGCAGACCGCCGGTCAGCTTATGGCTGACCTCGGCCAGCGCGGGCTCCACTTCCAGCAGACGCTTCGCTTCCAGAAGCTGGTACGGAACGCCGGCATCTTCCAGCACGGCGATGTCGCGGGTGGCGTTTTCATACTGTTTTTCAGTACGGAACAGCTGCAATGTGCCGCCCTGACGGCCCTCATACTGGATTCCGGTGCTTTCACGCAGCGCTTTCAGGCAGTCGCGGCTGTATTCCGCCAGACGCACCATCCGCCCTTTGTTCTCCATATAATGGCGGGTATCGCAGTTGCGCAGCATTTGCCACATCCACTTCAACTGGAACTGAGTCCCGTCAAGACCGATAGCCAGCGGCGCGTGGCGCTGGAACATCCATTTGATGGCCTTCAGCGGCACGCCTGGCGCCGCCCACGGCGCAGCATAGCCCGGGGAAATCTGCCCGGCGTTAGCGGCACTGGTCTCTTCCGCCGCCCCGGGTTGACGGTCGATAACCGTCACTTCGTGACCCGCCTGGCTTAAATACCATGCACTCGCAACCCCAACTACCCCACTTCCCAGTATGACGACTCGCATAGCGACTCCGTAATAGTTAAAGAACAATCATCTGATTACAAATTGATAACTCAGCTGAAAATATTATTCAACATACGCTTTATTTATGGTGACTTAACTCACAGCAAACCGCACCAGCACTGACCCTATAGATTTACTATCTCCTGCTGCGCTTCATTTTTACTCAGAATAGTATTCTGCATCATTGGGCAAATAAGGCCTTTAAGATTGCGAAATCGCGAAGAAAAGAAATTGTCGGGAGGCGCAGTTTGTCATCCCCTGTTCTATGCTTGATGAGAGGCTTTCCGTACAGAGAGAGCCACCTACAACGAGGGCGCGCTAATGGCTACGATTGATTCCATGAACAGGGACACCACTCGTTTAAGCGATGGACCCGACTGGACTTTTGAACTGCTGGAAACCTACCTTGCCGAGGTTGACCGGGTAGCGAAGCTGTACCGTCTCGACACCTATCCACACCAGATCGAAGTCATTACTTCCGAGCAGATGATGGATGCCTACTCCAGCGTCGGCATGCCCATCAACTACCCGCACTGGTCGTTCGGTAAAAAGTTTATCGAAACCGAGCAGGCGTATAAGCACGGTCAGCAGGGGCTGGCCTATGAGATTGTGATTAACTCCAATCCCTGCATCGCCTACCTGATGGAGGAGAACACGATCACCATGCAGGCGCTGGTCATGGCGCATGCCTGCTACGGTCACAACTCTTTTTTCAAAAACAACTATCTGTTCCGCAGCTGGACCGACGCCAGCTCGATCATTGATTATCTGATTTTCGCCCGGAAATACATTACCGACTGCGAAGAGCGCTACGGCGTTGATGAGGTTGAGAAGCTCCTCGATTCCTGTCATGCCCTGATGAACTACGGCGTCGATCGCTACAAACGCCCGCAAAAAATCTCGTTGCAGGAGGAGAAAGCGCGGCAGAAAAGCCGGGAAGAGTATCTGCAAAGCCAGGTGAATATGCTATGGCGCACCCTGCCGAAGCGGGAAGAAGAGAAGACCATTGAGTCGGCCCGCCGCTACCCTTCAGAGCCGCAGGAGAACCTGCTGTACTTTATGGAGAAGAACGCGCCGCTGCTGGAACCGTGGCAGCGCGAAATCCTGCGGATCGTGCGCAAGGTCAGCCAGTATTTTTATCCGCAGAAGCAGACCCAGGTGATGAACGAAGGGTGGGCCACCTTCTGGCATTACACGATCCTCAATCACCTTTATGACGAAGGGAAAGTGACGGAGCGCTTTATGCTGGAGTTTCTGCACAGCCACACCAACGTGGTATTCCAGCCGCCCTATAACAGCCAGTGGTATAACGGGATTAACCCGTACGCCCTGGGCTTCGCCATGTTCCAGGACATTAAGCGTATTTGCCAGTCGCCGACCGAAGAAGACCGCTACTGGTTCCCGGATATCGCCGGCTCTGACTGGCTGGAAACGCTGCATTTCGCGATGCGTGATTTCAAAGACGAGAGTTTTATCAGTCAGTTCCTGTCACCGAAGGTCATGCGCGATTTCCGCTTCTTTACGGTGCTGGATGACGATCATAACAACTACCTGGAGATCTCCGCTATCCATAACGAGGAGGGGTATCGGGAGATCCGCTCGAAGCTGTCCGCCCAATACAACCTCAGCAACCTTGAGCCGAATATTCAGGTGTGGAGCGTCGATCTACGCGGTGACCGCTCGTTGACGCTGCGCTATGTGCCGCACAACCGCGTCCCGCTGGATAAAGGGCGTCGCGAAGTGCTCAAGCACGTCCATCGTCTGTGGGGGTTTGATATCCTGCTGGAACAACAAAATGCCGATGGCAGTATCGAGCTGCTGGAGCGCAGCCCGCCGCGCCAGAACGCGCTGTAAAACGATAAAAAAATGCCCGACAGTCCACTTGCCGGGCATTTTTTATAACCTCAACATACCTTAACGCATGCCGATGACTAAATCACCCGACATGGTTTTCTGCATCCGGTGCCAGATCTCGCCGCTGTCGTGGCCGTAGCGACGGACAATCTCGTAAACCTTCTCGTGCAGCCCCTCTTCGCACACTTTCGCCAGCTGATGATAGAAGCCCAGCGCCAGGCTGCGCGCTTCCGGGTTGGCGAAATAGTGACGACCGATGCGGGTGTACAGCCCTTTCATTCCGTTGAGGATCAGGCCGTAAATCGGGTTCCCGGAGGCGAACGCCAGGCCGCGGAAAATGTTGTAATCCAGCTCGGCAAACGCGTCGGCGTGATCTTCGACTTCCCGCGCGCTGGCAAGTACTTCCAGCGCATTGTCGGGATGCTGGCGGAACGCGGTGCGGATGAAGATGGTCGAGATATTGGTACGTACCGACAGCAGGTTATCGATCAGCTGCGGAACGCTGTCATGATCAAGACGCGCCAGAGTTTCGAGAATATTCAGCCCGGAGGTTTCCCAGAAATTATTCACCTTCGTCGGCTTGCCGTGCTGAATCGTCAACCAACCATCGCGGGCCAGACGTTGCAACACTTCGCGTAAGGTGGTGCGGGTTACACCAATGAGTTCAGAAAGTTCACGTTCGGCGGGGAGGATGGTGCCTGGGGGAAAACGATTATTCCAGATACTCTCGATGATGTACTCTTCCGCGAAACCCGCAGGGCTTTGCGCCTTAATGACCATAATTAGATTTCCATTACACAGCGTTGCATATTCCACTCATCATACCAGAGCCGCTATAGAGCAGATAGCGTCAGGAAGTAATTAAAAGGGGATCGGCGTTTCATTTTCAACTTTTCGTTCTCTCCGTCATTGCGCGAACGCGGGGCGAAGTAAGTTGCTTCCCGTTTTGCTCAACTGGTAATCTTGTGAATAGTTACACGTAAAATTATGTCATTAATTTGACGGGAAGGAAGTCTGTCGTGGAAATGTCTTATGGCCGCGCTCTGTGGCGCAATTTTCTTGGCCAGTCCCCTGACTGGTATAAACTCACTCTCATCATTGTTTTAATCGTTAACCCTCTGGTTTTTCACCTCAATCCGTTTATTGCCGGCTGGATGCTGGTGGTGGAATTTATCTTTACCCTCGCCATGGCGCTCAAGTGTTATCCGCTCCTGCCGGGAGGCCTGCTGGCGATTGAGGCGGTGATGATCGGCATGACCAGCCCGGAACATGTCCGTGAAGAGATTGCCAGCAATCTGGAAGTGCTCCTACTGCTGATGTTCATGGTGGCGGGGATCTATTTTATGAAGCAGCTGCTGCTGTTTATCTTTACCCGCCTGCTGCTGGGGATTCGCAGTAAGATGCTGCTGTCGCTCTCTTTTTGTCTCGCCGCGGCCTTCCTCTCCGCCTTCCTCGATGCGCTGACCGTTGTGGCGGTCGTGATCAGCGTCGCCGTTGGCTTCTACGGCATTTATCACCGCGTCGCCTCCGCGCGCCCGGATGATAACGATATCCTCGACGATAGCCACATCGACCAGCATTATCGTGAAGTGCTGGAACAGTTCCGCGGCTTTCTGCGCAGCCTGATGATGCATGCGGGCGTCGGGACGGCGCTGGGCGGCGTGATGACCATGGTGGGCGAGCCGCAAAACCTGATTATTGCCAAGGCGGCGGGCTGGCACTTCGGCGAGTTCTTTTTGCGGATGGCGCCGGTGACGCTACCGGTCATGATCTGCGGCCTGCTGACCTGCCTGCTGCTGGAGAAAACCAAACGGTTCGGCTACGGCGAGCCGTTGCCGCCAGCCGTACGTAAAGTGTTACAAGAGTTCGACGATCGCAGCCGCCAGCAGCGCAGCCGTCAGGATCGCCTGCGGCTGATTGCTCAGGGGATTATCGGCATCTGGCTGGTGACCGCGCTGGCGATGCACCTCGCTGAAGTCGGGCTGATTGGCCTGTCGGTGATTATTCTGGCCACCACCTTTTCCGGCGTCACCGATGAACACGCCATTGGTAAAGCCTTTACCGAAGCGCTGCCGTTCACGGCCCTGCTGACCGTATTTTTCGCCGTGGTTGCGGTGATCATCGACCAGCACCTGTTTACGCCGGTGATTCAGTTTGTCCTCCAGGCCTCACCGCACGCCCAGCTGTCGTTGTTCTATCTGTTTAACGGGTTGCTGTCGTCGATTTCCGACAACGTCTTCGTCGGCACGGTGTATATCAACGAAGCCCGCACGGCGCTGCACAACGGCGTTATCAGCCTGCCGCAGTTTGAACTGCTGGCGGTGGCGATCAATACCGGCACCAACCTGCCTTCCGTCGCCACGCCTAACGGCCAGGCAGCGTTTCTTTTCCTGCTGACCTCCGCGCTGGCGCCGCTGATTCGCCTTTCCTATGGCCGCATGGTGTGGATGGCGCTGCCCTACACCATCGTCATGACCCTGGTGGGGCTGCTGTGCGTTGAATTCACATTGATGCCTGTTACCCAGTGGATGCTCGATCATCAGTGGATCGTAACGCCGCTGCTCCCCTGAATACGAAAGCGACCTTCCGCCGCCGATCGGCGGAAGGTCAAAATTCTTTTACGTAATATTTTCGGGCTTGCTGCTGGCGTCGGTTCGGTTTTCGTTTACACTGCCATGATTTAGCATGTTCCAGGGAAATGACTATGTTGCGATATTTAAACCAGTGCTCGAGGGGACGCGGAGCCTGGCTCCTGATGGCGTTAACCGCTTTTATCCTTGAATTAGTCGCACTGTGGTTCCAGCACGTGATGTTGCTGCAACCCTGTGTGATGTGTATTTATGAACGTTGTGCATTATTAGGCATTATGGGCGCCGGTATTGTCGGAGCCATCGCGCCAAAAACGCCGTTACGCTATGTGGCGCTGGTCATCTGGCTGTACAGCGCGCTGCGCGGTCTGCAGCTGGCGTGGGAACACACCATGATTCAGTTGCACCCTTCCCCGTTCCAGACCTGCGATTTCGCCGCCCGCTTTCCGACGTGGCTCCCGCTGGATAAATGGATCCCGCAGATGTTCGTCGCCAGCGGCGACTGCTCCGTTCGTCAGTGGGAGTTTCTGACGCTGGAGATGCCGCAGTGGCTGGTGGGGATCTTCGCCGCCTATCTGATCGTGGCGCTGCTGGTGCTGATTGCCCAGCCTTTCAAACCGAAAAAACGCGATCTCTTCGGCCGCTAAGTTCGTGGTAGTAAAAACGCTCCTTCAGGGGCGTTTTTTTTTGCCTGTCGATTGACGACGCCACCTTAAAAGATGCATATTAAATACATCTTTTAAGTATCCACTAAGGAGCCGACGATGTCACACCTGCGTATTCCTGCTCACTGGAAAGTTAAACGCTCCACGCCATTTTTCACCAAACAGAACGTCCCCGCCGCCCTGCTCAGCCACCACAATACCGCCGCCAGCGTTTTCGGCCAGCTGTGCGTGATGGAAGGAACCGTCACCTATTATGGCTTTGCTGACGAACAGGCAAGCGAACCGGAAGTCAAAGTGGTGATTAACGCCGGCCAGTTTGCCACCAGCCCGCCGCAGTACTGGCACCGCATCGAGATGAGCGATGATGCCCAGTTCAATATCAACTTCTGGGTTGAAGAAGAGAGCCATGGCGAAAACGGCCTGTTTCACGCTAAGAAAGCCTGACCCCGCCGCTCAGAGAGCCTGAAACACAAAACCCGCCTCGCGGCGGGTTTTAGCAAACGTTAGCAAGCGGTAACGCTTTACTGCGCCCAGTCGGGCTTATTGAGGATATGATCCTGCCAGTCGCGCACCGTCTCTTCTTTAACCGCAATATGGCGTACGGAGATGCGTTCGCCATGCATCGCCGCTTTCGAGCCGCTGAGCAGCGGGTGCCAGTGCGGCAGAGGCTTCCCTTCCGCCAGCAGGCGATAGGCGCAGGTCGGCGGCAGCCATTCGAACGTTGGCAGATTATCGCGGGTCAGCTTGATGCAGTCCGGCTCATACTCGAAACGTCGCTCATAGTTCCGGCACTGGCAGGTTTTAATATTTAACTGACGACAGGCGACGTTGGTGAAATAGATCTCATCCGTATCCTCATCCATCAGCTTATGCAGGCAGCACTGTCCGCAGCCGTCGCACAGTGATTCCCACTCCGCGTCGGTCATTTCATCAAGTGTTTTTTGCTGCCAGAAAAGTTGTTCGCTCATAGGGGATGTCCGTCATTGCCATTCAGGGTGCACCTTATAACCAGTCTGGCACGCTGATGCAAGTTTTGCCGCCCGCAAAGGCGGCAAAAGGACGTTACAGTACGCGGGTGGAGAGCGTCAGACCATTAAAGCCGACTTCCAGCTCATCGCCGCTACTCAGCGGCCCGACGCCTTCTGGCGTGCCGGTCAGGATGATATCGCCGGCTTTGAGCGTAAAGAAACGCGACATATAGGCAATCAGCGGAACGATTTTATGGATCATATCGGCCGTCGTTCCCTGCTGGCGAACATCGCCGTTCACTTTCAGGCTCAGCGGCGTATTTTGCGGGTCGCTATGAAATTCTGCCGCCGGAATAAAACCGGAAACCGGGCAAGAATTATCAAAGCCCTTGGCTTTTTCCCACGGCTGGCCGGCTTTTTTCATCTTACCCTGCAGATCGCGCAGGGTAAGATCCAGCGCCACGCCGTAGCCCGCAATCGCTTTTAGCACGTGCTCTTCCGTCGCCTGACGCAGCGTGCTGCCAATCAGCACCGCCAGTTCAACTTCGTGATGCACCGAACCCAATCCTTCGGGGAGCACCAACGGCTGGCGGATATCGCATAGCGCCGTCTCAGGTTTAATAAACAGCACCGGTTCTTCCGGCATTGCACTGCCCATTTCCTTAATGTGGTTTGCATAATTGCTGCCCACGCAAACGACTTTACTTACCGGATAATCCAGTAATGCTCCCTGCCAGTTATGATGTTGGTACATTATTTCCCCTCGGTGGGTTAATCAGATTTATTCCCCTGTTCCGCCAGGTGTTTCTTAAGTAGATTCTCAGTCGGAGGAGGAAGTTGGAGATAATAGCCCTGATCAATCAGCGACTGTTTGACTTTTTCCAGATCGGCACCGGCAAGCTTTTTCCGTCCGTCGAGCGGTAAAAGCATGGTCATCTGCGGCGTGCCGAAGCTTGCCATCAGTTCGACAGGAACGCGTGAGAAATCGTCCCTTTTTTCGACATATAAATAGGTTTGCTCACGTTTAGTACTTCGATAGATCACACAAAACATAGTTTTACTCGGAATTAGACCCGTGGTCACTTGCCTCAATATATGAGTGACTATAACATGCCTTTTAGTCTTCGGAATATCACCGCACTTCGGCGGGTGATAAACAGCAAATTGAGTAAGGCCAGGATGTCAAATACGCCAATCGAACTTAAGGGCAGTAGCTTCACCTTATCTGTCGTTCATTTGCACGACGCAAATCCCGAGGTTATTCGTCAGGCGTTAGAAGACAAGATCGCCCAGGCTCCCGCTTTTTTACGTCACGCTCCGGTCGTTGTGAATATCAGCAATGTCGAAAACGACGTTGACTGGCGCCCTATGCATGAAGCCATTGCGAGCACCGGTTTACGGATTATGGGCGTGAGTGGTTGCAAAATCCCGCGGCTAAAAACGGAAATCGACCGCACCGGGATTCCTTTACTGACGGAAGGGAAAGAGAAAATCCCCCGCCAGGCGACGCCAGAGCCGGTCACGCCGCCGCCAGTTGTTAATCCGATCACAAAAACGCGTTTAATTGATCTGCCGGTACGTTCCGGTCAGCGCATTTATGCACCAAACTGTGATCTGATTGTTACAAATCATGTGAGTGCCGGTGCGGAACTTATTGCCGATGGTAACATCCATGTTTATGGCATGATGCGGGGACGCGCACTCGCGGGCGCAGGCGGCGACAGAGAAGCGCAAATATTTTGTTCACACCTCACGGCGGAACTGGTTTCCATCGCAGGGGAATACTGGCTGAGTGATAATATCCCGGCCGAATTTTATGGCAAAGCGGCCCGCCTGCGTCTGGGTGATACCGCTTTGACTATTCAACCGTTGAGTTAGTCCCTTTTTAACAAGGAATTTCTATGGCACGCATTATTGTTGTGACTTCGGGTAAAGGGGGCGTTGGCAAGACCACCTCCAGCGCGGCCATCGCTACCGGTTTGGCCCAGAAGGGAAAGAAAACTGTCGTTATCGACTTTGATATCGGTCTGCGTAACCTCGACCTGATTATGGGCTGCGAGCGTCGGGTCGTTTATGACTTCGTCAACGTGATTCAGGGCGATGCCACGCTGAATCAGGCGTTAATCAAAGATAAACGCACCGACAATCTCTATATCCTCCCCGCCTCCCAGACGCGTGATAAAGATGCGCTGACCCGCGAAGGTGTAGATAAAGTTCTCGAAGAACTGAAAAAGATGAACTTCGATTTTGTGGTCTGCGACTCCCCTGCAGGCATCGAAACCGGTGCGCTGATGGCGCTCTATTTTGCCGATGAAGCCATCATCACCACCAACCCGGAAGTCTCCTCCGTTCGTGACTCCGACCGTATCCTCGGTATCCTCGCCTCCAAATCCCGCCGCGCGGAAAATGGCGATGAGCCGATCAAAGAACACCTGCTGCTGACCCGCTACAACCCAGGTCGTGTCAACAAAGGCGACATGCTGAGCATGGAAGATGTTCTGGAAATCCTGCGTATCAATCTGGTAGGCGTAATCCCGGAAGATCAGTCCGTGCTGCGGGCATCAAACCAGGGTGAGCCGGTTATCCTGGATGACGCGTCAGACGCAGGCAAGGCCTATGCCGATACGGTTGAACGTCTGCTCGGAGAAGAACGTCCTTTCCGCTTCATTGAAGAAGAGAAGAAAGGTTTCCTCAAACGCCTGTTCGGAGGATAAATTATGGCATTACTCGACTTTTTTCTCTCGCGGAAAAAGAACACGGCCAACATTGCGAAAGAGCGCCTGCAAATCATCGTCGCGGAGCGTCGTCGCGGCGACGCTGAACCGCATTATCTGCCGCAGTTACGCAAAGATATTCTGGAAGTGATTTGTAAGTATGTACAGATCGACCCGGAAATGGTCAGCGTTCAGCTGGAACAACGGGATGGCGATATTTCGATTCTGGAGTTGAACGTGACTTTGCCA
Organism: Klebsiella sp. X13; assembly: GCF_003323835.1. Classification (NCBI taxonomy): domain Bacteria; kingdom Pseudomonadati; phylum Pseudomonadota; class Gammaproteobacteria; order Enterobacterales; family Enterobacteriaceae; genus Klebsiella; species Klebsiella sp. X13. The sequence continues at coordinate 2,017,764 of NZ_CP030874.1, read as the reverse complement.
GAAACGGAAGAGTCGAAGTCCTGAGCCAAATAAACCCGACAGCCTTGCGCTATCGGGTTGGTCGACTTAGTGGCCCGGAGAACCTGTCCGGGCTTTTTGCTGTGGCTTAGCGCGGGTATTCGCTTAACAACGCCTGTAGACGATCGGCCATCAGCTCGCTTCGCCAGCCGGAAATCAGCTCAGGTCGCCCGTTTCCGCTTTTCAACTGCCAGTGCCAGTTCAGCAGCTGATTAATCTGTCGTCTTGACGCCAGCAGCTCAGCGCTCAGCCCCTTCTCGGTACTCACTTCCTGCACCAGCGCTTTAATCTCTTTAAAGACTTTGCGGTAGCCCGGCATATCGATCAGGTTTTGCAGCGGCTCCGGCAGCGCCTCTTCAGGCAACTCCTGGGCTTTCGCCACCAGACTGATCAGCGTCTTACCGTGAAAACGAATTTCGCTGCCGGACAGGCCGAGGCTATCAAGTTCACCGAGACTCCCCGGCATATAGCGCGCCACGTTCCACAGATGCTCTTCACGAACGACAAAATTGACCGCCATATCGCGATCGCGCGCCTTACGTAAACGCCACTCCGCCAGCAGCTGCAGACAGCCCAGTTGACGGGTGCGCAGCTGCCAGGCGTTGCCGATATCACGCCACGCCTGCGCCGGGTCCTGCACTTCCTGACGGCGTTGCTGCATCAGACGGCACTCGTCCAGCGCGGCATCCAGCCAGCCAGCGGCCTCGGTTTCCGCCATCAGCTTGCTGGCGATCGGCAGAAGATACCAGACATCTGCCGCCGCATAGTCGCACTGACGCTGGGTCAGCGGACGAGCCAGCCAGTCGGTGCGCGACTCGCTCTTATCCAGCGCAATGCCGGTATACTCTTCCACCATTGACGCAAATCCCCAGGACATCGGGCGCCCGCAAAAAGCGGCCAGAATCTGGGTATCAATCAACGGCTGCGGCATCAGGTTAAAGGTGTTGAGGAACACTTCCAGATCTTCACTGCCAGCGTGCAGGTACTTGGTGACGTCTTTGTTCAGCAGCAGCTCACGCATCGGCGCCCAGTCGGTTATCTCCAGCGGGTCAATCAGCGAAACCTGTTCCCCGTCAAACAGCTGCAGCAGGCCCAGCTGCGGATAGTAGGTGCGGGTGCGGACAAATTCTGTATCCAGCGCAATCGCGGGTGCCGCGTTTGCCGCTTCACAGATGGCGCGAAGACCATCGTCGGTGGTGATCATCTGATAGTTCAAATCATGCTCTCTTAACTTGCGCCCATAAAAAACGCCGGCTTAGCCGGCGTCTGGCGACTCTCGTATACCTTAGGCTTTATTGTCTACTTTAGCGCGGGCTTCGTCACGCAGTTCTCGCCGTAAAATTTTTCCAACATTGGATTTCGGCAGTTCATCACGGAATTCAACCAGTTTCGGTACTTTGTATCCGGTCAGCTGGCGGCGGCAGAAGGTGATCAGCGCCTCTTCGGTCAGCGACGCGTCTTTCTTGACGACGAAAATCTTCACCGCTTCACCGCTGCTTCCCGACGGTACGCCAACGGCAGCCACCTCCTGAACGCCCGAATGCTGCATCACCACATCTTCGATTTCGTTCGGATAGACGTTAAACCCGGAGACCAGAATCATATCTTTTTTGCGATCGACGATGCGCAAAAAGCCTTCATCGTCCATCACCGCAATATCGCCGGTATGCAGCCAGCCGTTTTTGATGATTTCAGCGGTCGCATCGGGGCGCTGCCAGTAGCCCAGCATCACCTGCGGGCCTTTCACGCACAGCTCGCCCGGCTGGCCCGGCGCGACCTCATTATCGTCATCGTCCACCAGCTTCGCTTCGGTCGACGGAACCGGCAGCCCGATACTGCCACTGTGGTAGTCAATATCGTGCGGGTTCACGCTGACCAGCGGCGCGCACTCCGTCAGGCCATAGCCCTCCAGCAGATACTGACCGGTGAGCTTAACCCACCGCTCGGCCACCACCTGCTGCACCGGCATTCCGCCGCCGGCGGAAAGATGCAGAGAAGAGAAATCGAGCTGCTGAAACTCTTTGTTGTTAAGCAAGGCGTTGAACAGCGTATTGACCCCGGTCATTGCGGTGAACGGGTATTTTGCCAGCTCTTTGACCAGCCCCGGGATATCACGCGGGTTGGTAATCAGCAGGTTCTGGCCGCCGAGCTCAATGAACAGCAGGCAGTTCATGGTCAGCGCAAAAATGTGGTACAGCGGCAGCGCCGTCACGACAAACTCTTTCCCACGATGTAGCAGCGGCCCGTAGGTCGCATTCACCTGCTCGAGGTTAGCCAGCATATTGCGGTGGGTGAGCATTGCCCCTTTCGCCACGCCGGTAGTACCACCGGTGTACTGCAGGAAAGCCAGATCGGCACAGACAATGTCGGGTTTAACGTACTGCATGCGATAACCGGCATGCAGCGCGCTGCGGAAAGAGATCGCATCGGGGAGGTGATACTTCGGCACCAGGCGCTTGATGTACTTCACCACGAAATTCACCAGGGTGCCTTTCGCTGTCGAGAGCTGATCGCCCATCCGGGTCAGGATCACATGTTTAACCTGAGTTTTCTCGACCACTTTCTCCAGGGTATGGGCAAAGTTGGAGACGATCACAATCGCCGCCGCCCCGCTGTCATTCAGCTGATGTTCAAGCTCACGCGGCGTATACAGCGGATTGACGTTCACCACAATCATCCCCGCGCGCAGAATACCGAAGAGCGCAATGGGGTATTGCAACAGGTTAGGCATCATCAGCGCGACGCGATCGCCCTTTTGCAGCCCCAGCCCCTGCTGAAGATAAGCGGCGAACGCCCGGCTGCGCTCCTCCAGCTTACGGTAGGTCATCACCTCGCCCATGTTGATAAACGCCGGTTGGTCGGCGTAGCGCGTGGCGGCATGTTCAAATAATTCAACCAGGGATTGGTAGCGGTCAGGATTTATCTCCGCCGGAACATCGGCGGGATAGCGGTTTAGCCAAACCTTTTTCACTGCATCACCTCTGAAATAGTTATTCGTCGTCATCACAGCCCCTGATCAACAAACATTCTGTTAACATTATATTAACTCAGCGTACCAGTTTATTAATTAGGCGTTTTACAGGTTGCGAAGCGCGTCACTATTTATTTTTCTTATTAGTCCAAAAATAAAGAAACAGCGGACAAGCCGCTGTTTCTTTTAGCTTACAAAAACCACAAAATCATTCAGTTACAACATTTCTGACTTCCGCAGGGCCCGGATTGTACCAGCCCCAGCCGCCATAACCGTAAGCCCAGGGGCGCGGACCGATCATCCACGGATCGATGGGCTGCGGCGGCATCACCACCTGCTGCACCACGTTCCAGCGCTTATAGCCGGTCGCATTCATCAGCATAAATTTGTACGGTGTGCCGCCGACTTTTCCGTCAACGACGCCGGTAATCGGGCCAACGACGGTCACCAGCTGGCCGCGGAAATCAACCGGATCAAGGAAGCCGTTCACATCGGCGAAGATGCGCCCGCGTGATGCTTCGTTCAGCTCAGGCCGGGCACCGCTGTCCAGCGGAACCGTGGCAATTTCCAGACGGGTTTTACCCTGTTGATTCTGGACGTTGACGACTTTACCGCCAAAACGGGCTTCCTGACCAACGTAGAGCTGTGGCGCGGCCATGACCCGGACTAAATCTTGCTGTGGCGTCGGGCTGGAGCCTTTAATCACGTCCGGCACCGACACGCATCCACTTAACGCGACGGCAACGGCGCCCGCTAATAACCAACGTACTGCTTTGTTTTGACCCGCCATGATGCGACTCCTTCTCTCAGTCTTATACCTACTGAGATTCATCCTCGGCCAGGAAGTTTCTTCCACGCCACGTCGTTACGCAAATAAACCGGTTCGGCTTTGTCTACAGCAACGGTTTTCCCGGCAGCGAGCAGGTAGCAGGCCAGCGGCAGCATATCTTCCGCCGCCGGTAGCGTCATATCACCGTCGGTTAAGACCAGCGAAGTCTCCTTCGCCAGATCGGGCCAGGCCTGCCAGCCGGTCCCTACCGTCGCCCAGCTACCGTCCAGCTGTTGCAGACGTTCGCGAACGGCATCAGGTTTCAGCACCGCTTCGCTCTCTTCGCCGTGCCAGACGCCCTGCTCATCGCGCTGATATTCGGCCCAGTACACTTCACCCATTCGGGCATCGATGGCCGCCAGAACGCGGCTGGCCCCGGTTTTACGCCATGCGCCCTGCGCCATGGTCGCCAGGGTCGATACGCCAATCATCGGCAGTTCAGCCCCCAGCGCCAGCCCCTGAGCAATGCCTATACCAATGCGCACGCCGGTAAAGCTGCCTGGCCCGCGGCCAAAGGCCAGAGCGTCCAGCTCGGTCAGTGAGACATTGCTTTCATTCAGGACATCCTGCACCAGCGGCAGAATACGTTGGGTATGTTCACGGGGACAAATTTCGAAATGAGCACAAAGGGTGCCATCATTCCACAGCGCCGCGGAGCAGGCCTCCGTGGCGGTATCGATAGCCAAAATTCGCATGAGTTGTCGCGCTCTCGCTCTAGCAGATTGACAAAATGGCGCGCAGCTTACCACATTTTGCGACAGATTACCTCGCCGGCGGCACGGCGAGGAAACGCACCGCCCGGCGGATATCGCGGGTTCGCGGCGCTGGCGGCAGGCTGGCGAGGAAGACGGCGCCATAGGGGCGCATCACCAGCCGGTTGTCGCAAATGACCAGCACCCCGCGATCGTCGATATCGCGGATCAGACGCCCGACCCCTTGTTTCAGCGTAATGACCGCATCCGGCAGCTGGACTTCGTCAAACGGATCGCCGCCGCGCAGGCGACAGTCTTCCATTCGCGCTTTCAGCAGCGGATCGTCCGGTGAGGTAAACGGCAACTTATCGATAATCACCAGCGATAGCGCATCGCCGCGCACATCCACCCCTTCCCAAAAGCTGCTGGTCGCCACCAGCAGAGCGTTGCCGGCGCTGACAAACTGCTGCAACAGCTGCCCTTTACTGGTTTCCCCCTGTAACAAAACCGGTAACGTCATGGTGGCGCGGAACTGCTCCGCCAGATCGCGCATCATCGCGTGCGAGGTGCACAGCATAAAGCAGCGGCCGTCGTTAGCTTCAATCAACGGCTTGAGCATCGCGGCGAGATGTCGCGCGGCACCGGGCTGATTTGGCAGAGGAAGGTTGCGCGGCACGCAGAGCAGCGTCTGATGCGCGTAATCAAACGGGCTGGGCAGCAGCAGCGATTCCGCCTCTTCGATGCCAAGCCGCGCGGTGAAATGACGAAGATCGTCATTAACCGACAGCGTCGCGGAGGTAAAAATCCAGCTCCCCGCTTTCTGCGCCATCACCTCTTTAAATTTTTCGGCCACGGTCAACGGCGTCAACGCCAGGGTAAAGTGGCGGGAAGTGCATTCGTACCAGTAGCTGAAGCCCGGCTGGTTGATCTCTTTCAGTCGCTTGAGCCGCGCACGATAGATCGTCGCGCGTTCAAAGGCGGCATCCAGCAGCGCCGAACGACCCAGAGACAGTTTTGCCACGTCATAGCACAGCTCCAGTGCGTCATCGAGCAGCAGCAGCGCCCGCTGAATGTTGCTGTCCGCCAGCAGGTCGCGCAAATTGCCGCGATAGCCGGGCTCGCCGAGCTGCAGGCGGAAATCCTGCGCGCTCTGGGCCAGCCGGTCGGCGCACTTTTGCAGCTGCTGGGTATCTTTCAGCTCGGTGCGGTAGGCAATGGTGATATCTTTCGCCAGATCCAGCAGCTGACGACTGGAGAGCGACTGGCCAAAATACTGGCTGGCGATATCCGGAAGCTGATGAGCTTCATCGAAGATCATCACCTCCGCTTCGGGGATGAGCTCGGCGAAACCGCTCTCCTTCACCACCATATCGGCAAGGAAAAGGTGGTGGTTAACCACCACCACATCGGCATCCATCGCCTTTTTACGCGCTTTAACGACGAAGCAATCTTTGTACAGCGGGCAGTCGCTGCCGAGACAGTTGTCATTGGTACTGGTCACCAGCGGCCAGGCCTGAGAGTCTTCGGCGACGCTGACGCAGGTGCTGATATCGCCATCTATGGTTTGATTAGACCAGGATCGCAGCAAAATGACGTCGCTCAGGGTTTGCACCGGCAGATCGCCGCCGGCCAGAGTCTGCTGCTCAAGACGCTCAAGGCACAGGTAATTTGACCGCCCCTTCAGCAGCGCCAGCCTGCCGGTGAAGTTCAACGCTTTTGCCACCGTTGGCAGGTCGCGACTGTAGAGCTGATCCTGCAGCGCTTTCGAACCGGTGGAGATGATCACCTTTTTGTTGGCCCGCAGTGCCGGCGCCAGATAGGCATAGGTCTTCCCGGTCCCGGTCCCGGCTTCAACCACCAGCGGCCGCGCCTCTTTTATGGCGTGGGCCACCGCCACCGCCATCTGGCGCTGCGGTTCGCGCGGTTTAAATCCCGGAATGGCGCTGGCCAGCTGGCCGTCTGCTGCAAAATCGTCGATCACATTGCCCCCTGGTTATTTGGACAGTGATTATGTCAGGGAGGGCGCCGTTTCACCAGCCCGGGTAGTGACGTGGGCAGAACATTATGGCAGTCTTGCCGCTGTCTGATGGAATAAAACCGAAGGAAATGAAAATGACAATTACGCGTATCGATGCGGAAGCCCGCTGGTCTGATGTCGTCATCCACAACCAGACCCTTTACTACACCGGCGTACCGGCCAACCTTGACGCGGACGCCTGTGAGCAAACCGCGAACACCCTGGCGCAGATTGACGCGGTGCTGGAAAAACAGGGCAGCAACAAGTCACGTATTCTTGATGCCACCATTTTCCTGGCGGACAAAAGCGATTTTGCCGCCATGAATAAAGCCTGGGACGCCTGGGTGGTTGCCGGTCACGCCCCGGTACGCTGCACCGTTCAGGCCGCGTTAATGAAGCCTGAATACAAAGTCGAAATTAAAATTATCGCCGCGGTGTAATTACTCGTCTTCGTCTTCATCTTCAAAGCGCGCTACGATCCGGTCGCCGGTATGCGTGGCGCGCAGTTCGCTCGCCACCAGCGCAATGGCTTCACCGCTACTCATCCCGTTAGCCATCAGCTCCTGAATACGTTCTACCGCTTTTTGCTGCTGCTCGTGGCTCAGCGAAGGTAAACCTGCAAACATGACTCACTCCTGCTACATTGTGTGGCGTAATTATTTCATGCCGCCCGCCTGATTTTCCAGAGGACGGTGACGATTAGGATCGAGGAAGATGTTGTCCCCCGCTATTATTACCCTGCCATGGCACCCGGATGCTGCCGAGCGTTACTTTACTCCTTTAAGCACAACCCCGTGGGCGATGCTGCTGCATTCTGGTTTTGCTGACCATCCGCATAACCGTTTTGACATTATCGTCGCCGATCCGCTCACGACGCTGCTGACCCGCGGTGAAATAACCGCGGTGGATGACGGTCAGACGCAGAGCAGCTCAACGGCCGATCCCCTGACGCTGCTGCAGACGCAGCTGGATCGCTGCGGATTAAAGCCACAGGCGCATCCTCATCTGCCGTTCCTCGGCGGCGCGCTGGGGTTATTCGGCTATGATTTAGGACGCCGTTTTGAATCTCTGCCCGCGCACGCCGTCGCGGATATCGCGCTGCCGGATATGGCCGTCGGTATTTATGACTGGGCGCTGATTGTCGATCACCAGCGCCGCGAAGTGTCGCTGCTCAGCTATGGCGATCCGCACGCCCGCCTGCGTTGGCTGGAGGCGCAGTCCGCCGCGCCAACGACCCCGTTTGCGCTGACGTCCGCCTGGCGCTCCAATATGAGCCGCGAACAGTACGGAGAAAAATTTCGTCAGATTCAGACCTGGCTGCACAGCGGCGACTGCTATCAGGTCAACCTGGCTCAGCGCTTTCAGGCCAGCTATCGCGGCGATGAGTGGCAGGCATTTTGCCAGTTGAACCGCGTCAATCGCGCGCCGTTCAGCGCCTTTATTCGTCTGCAGGACGGCGCCGTACTCAGCCTTTCGCCGGAACGCTTTATCCAGCTTCGCCAGGGCGAAATTCAGACCCGCCCGATTAAGGGTACGCTGCCGCGTCTGGCCGATCCGCAGCAGGACGCCCGTCAGGCGGAGAAGCTGGCCAGCTCGCCTAAAGATCGGGCGGAGAATTTGATGATTGTCGATCTGATGCGTAATGACATCGGTCGGGTTGCCGAAGCCGGTAGCGTACGGGTTCCGGAGCTGTTTGTGGTTGAGCCGTTCCCGGCGGTGCACCACCTGGTGAGCACCATTACCGCCCGGTTGCCGGCTCATCTGCATGCCAGCGACCTGCTGCGTGCGGCCTTCCCCGGCGGGTCGATTACCGGCGCGCCCAAAGTGCGGGCGATGCAGATCATCGATGAGCTCGAACCGCAGCGCCGCAATGCGTGGTGCGGCAGTATCGGCTATCTGAGCCTGTGTGGCAATATGGATACCAGTATTACTATTCGTACGCTGACGGCCTGGCAAGGTCAACTGTACTGTTCCGCCGGCGGCGGCATCGTGGCGGACAGCGAAGAAGCGGCCGAATATCAGGAAACGTTTGATAAAGTTAATCGTATTTTGCAACAACTGGAGAGCTAGAACATGGCGGATGGCGCCCTTGAGCTGGACGACTTTCTTTCGCGTTTTCAATTACTGCGCCCGCAGCCCTCGCGCAATGCGCTGAATCAGCGCCAGGCCGCGGTGCTGGTGCCTATCGTTCGTCGTCCGCAGCCGGGACTGCTGTTAACCCAACGCTCGCCGCGGCTACGTAAACACGCCGGTCAGGTTGCCTTCCCCGGCGGCGCCGTGGATGCCACCGATGCCACGCTGATTGCCGCCGCGCTGCGCGAAGCGCAGGAAGAGGTCGCCATTCCCCCCGGGTCGGTCGAGATTATCGGCGTGCTGCCGCCGGTAGACAGCGTGACCGGTTTCCAGGTCACGCCGGTGGTCGGCATCATTCCGCCGAATCTCCACTATCACGCCAGTCAGGATGAGGTCGCTGCGGTGTTCGAGATGCCGCTCGCTGAAGCGCTGCGTCTGGGACGCTACCACCCGCTGGATATTCACCGCCGCGGTAACTCGCATCGCGTCTGGCTGTCGTGGTATCAGCACTATTTCGTCTGGGGAATGACCGCCGGTATTATTCGCGAACTGGCGCTGCAAATCGGGACTAAACCTTAGTTTTCTTCATCATGCCTGACGCGGCTGAAATTCCGGCCGCCTCCCTCGCTTCGGACCCGTCGCTATCCCCGTCGTCGGGGTATCTGTTTCGGGTATATACTCAAAATGAGAATGCGCTCTCACCATTAGTAAATTCACCGTTATCCATTAGTTTAATTCATGTGAATAGTTAAGCTGATGGTGCGGTTCCCTCTTACACTATGCGCAGTTATCACATCGTTACCGCCGCTGCGGTAACCCTGTCAGGAGTATTATCGTGATTAGTATATTCGACATGTTCAAGGTGGGGATTGGTCCCTCATCTTCCCATACTGTAGGCCCGATGAAGGCCGGTAAACAGTTCGTCGATGACCTGGTCGAAAAGGGATTGCTTAATGAAGTGACCCGCGTGGCAGTCGATGTCTACGGCTCACTTTCATTAACCGGCAAAGGCCACCATACGGATATCGCCATCATTATGGGACTGGCGGGTAATCAGCCCGATACGGTCGATATTGACGCGATACCGGCATTTATCCGCGACGTTGAAACCCGCGGACGTCTGCTGCTGGCACAAGGGCAGCATGAAGTTGACTTCCCGGCGGATGACGGCATGCGCTTTCGTAGCGACAACCTGCCGCTGCACGAGAACGGCATGACGATTCATGCCTGGGCGGGCGACAAAGAGATCTACAGCAAAACGTACTACTCTATTGGCGGCGGTTTTATCGTCGACGAAGAGCACTTCGGTAAAGAAAGTGCCAACGAACTGTGCGTGCCTTACCCGTACAAATCGGCGCAGGAGATGCTGGCCTATTGCAAAGAGACCGGGCTGTCGCTCTCCGGCATGGTGATGCAAAACGAGCTGGCTCTCCACAGCAAAAAAGAGATTGAAGACTATTTTGCTCACGTCTGGCAGACCATGCGCGCCTGTATCGATCGCGGGATGAATACCGAAGGCGTGCTGCCTGGCCCGCTGCGAGTTCCTCGTCGCGCCTCTGCGCTGCGTCGTCTGCTGGTAGCCAGCGATAAGCTGTCAAACGACCCGATGAACGTCGTTGACTGGGTGAATATGTTCGCCCTGGCCGTAAACGAAGAGAACGCTGCCGGCGGACGCGTGGTGACGGCCCCCACAAACGGCGCCTGCGGAATCGTACCGGCGGTACTCGCCTACTACGATCATTTTATCGAATCGGTCAGCCCGGATATTTATATTCGCTACTTTATGGCCTCCGGCGCCGTTGGCACCCTGTACAAGATGAACGCCTCTATTTCTGGCGCGGAAGTCGGCTGTCAGGGTGAAGTTGGCGTGGCCTGCTCCATGGCGGCAGCCGGTCTTGCCGAACTTCTTGGCGCCAGCCCGGAACAGGTTTGTGTCGCGGCAGAAATCGGGATGGAGCATAACCTGGGCCTCACCTGCGACCCGGTTGCCGGCCAGGTACAGGTTCCGTGCATCGAACGTAACGCGATTGCATCCGTGAAGGCGATCAACGCCGCGCGTATGGCCATGCGTCGCACCAGCGAACCGCGCGTCTCTCTCGATAAAGTTATTGAGACCATGTATGAGACCGGTAAAGACATGAACGCCAAGTATCGCGAAACCTCTCGCGGTGGTCTGGCGATCAAAGTTCAGTGTGACTAAACTCTCCCCATCAAATGCGCCCTTCCGGGCGCATTTTTCTCGGTTATTTATTTACACCCACTACACTTGCTGAATGGCGGTTGTTATTCTACTCCACACAAAGAGTCGACAGGGTGTCGCGCATGCAAAATGCACAAAAGGTCATTTCGACATACCGTCGTAAGCGGATTGTCATTTGTTTGATTGTTGCGCTCCTGACGTTGACGACCACGTTGGCGATCCGATTTATTTCGCAGCGTAGTTTAAATCAGCAGCGTGTCCAGATGACCACCAATAAAATGGTGGTGGCGATGGATAAAATTTTACGCCCGTTATCGGAACAACACCTTTCGCTGCTTCAGCTGGTGGGGAAACCCTGCGAGGATGTGCGTCTGCCGCTGCGCAAACTGGCGGCCTCGCTACAGACCGTGCGTTCGATCGTGCTGGTTAAGTCGAATATTCTCTACTGCTCCAGCATCTTTGGCGATCGCAACGTCTCTATTCATCAGCTGCAACCCGACCTGCCAGTCCAGCGGGAGCTGCTGGCTTTTTCAACCGATAACACGCTGCTGGTCGGCTCGCCCATCTTAATTCAATGGTATCCCTCGGCGTTCAATAGCGCCGACGGCGTGATGATGATCATCAATATTGAGCTGCTGGGAGAGTTAATTCTCAACGCAAAATCATCGTTGATTACCGGTATTGGACTGAGCGTCGGCCCCCGCAACTTTATCAGCGGGACCGGGGTGGTTGATCATCCGGTGCTTCCCGGCGAGTCTGTGATATACCGTCAACATTCGACCCAGTTCCCGTTTGCCATCAACGTCAGCGGTCCCGGCGCTTCCGCTATCGCCCTCCACGAACTGCCGGGCGAACTGCCGCTGGCGCTGATCCTGAGTCTACTGATGACCGGAATAGCCTGGCTGGCTACCGCGGGCAGGATGAGTTTTTCCCGGGAAATCAGCCTCGGCATCGCCGCCCGCGAATTCAAGCTGTGGTGCCAACCGTTGAAGGATCTCCATTCGGGAAAATGTACCGGCGTCGAGATTTTACTCCGCTGGAACAATCCGCGACGGGGAAACATATCGCCGGATGTGTTCATTCCTATCGCCGAAGGCTACAACCTGATCATTCCCCTCACCCGCTATGTCATTGCAGAAACCGCACGCCAGCTTTCGCTATTCCCCCACGATAAACATTTTCACATTTCGATTAATGTCGCCGCTCGCCATTTTGCCGAGGGTGAACTGCTGCGCGATCTGCATAAACTCTGGTTCAGCGCCTACCCGGTGCAGCAGCTGGTGGTTGAACTCACCGAGCGGGACGTGCTTCAGGACGGCGATCACCACATGGCGGAACATCTGCATTTCAGAGGCGTGCACCTGGCTATCGATGACTTTGGCACCGGCAACAGCTCGCTCTCCTGGCTGGAAAAACTGCGGCCTGACGTGCTGAAAATTGATAAATCCTTTACCAGCGCTATCGGTATCGACAGCGTGAATGCGACGGTAACGGATATCATTATTGCGCTGGCGCACCGGCTGAATATTGTGACGGTGGCAGAAGGTGTGGAGACCCGGCAGCAGGACGAATATTTGCGGCGCCACGGCGTTGATATCCTGCAGGGATTTTACTATGCCAGGCCGATGCCGGTTGAAGACTTTCCGCAGTGGCTGGCGGCCCGACGTCAGGTCGAGGCGATGGCAGATAATAAAACCGGCCGGCCTCCAGCGGAGACCGGCCGGTCAGTCTGACGACACCGGAGGATTATTCTTCTTCCTGGCTGTCATGCACCGTTTTGACTACGCGCACCAGATCGACACGATAGTCGTTCGCTTCGAGGACGGTAAACTGCAGCGGCGCCCGCTCAACAATATCGCCGGTACGCGGTATATGGCCGTTCACGGCAATGACCAGTCCGGCTACCGTCGCAATATCCTCATCTTCATCGACGATGTCATCGAGCCCGACCGCCTGCTGTAAGGCATGCAGATCGGTTGATCCTTTAATCAGCCAACCGTCGCCATCCGCGACGATTTCCGGCGTCTCATCGGCATCAGGGAACTCCCCGGCGATGGCTTCAAGGACATCCAGAGGCGTCACCAGCCCCTGCACCACGCCAAACTCGTTGGTCACGATGACGAAGCTTCCGCGAGCGCGACGCAGCACCCCCAGCAGATTGATAGGATCCAGCGTTTCCGGGACCACAATCGCCGGCGAAGCCGAGGCTAATGCGGCGACGTTCTCACCGGCCTCCAGCGCCACCAGCATCTCTTTGGCCCGTACGATACCAATGATTTCATCCAGTTCGCCCCGGCATACCGGGAACAGACTGTGCGGCGAAGAAAGCAGCTGACGGCGAATTTCTTCTTCGCTTTGTTCCGCATTCACCCAGCTGATTTCACCGCGCGGCGTCATGATGCTGCGCAATGAACGCTGTGCCAGGGTCAGGACGCCGTTAATCATATAGCGCTCTTCTTCCGCAAACGCCCCTTCCGGCACCGGAACCGGCGCCGGGCTCTCGCCATCGTGGCTCACGGCGTGCTGTTTGCGCCCGCCCATCATGCGCAGGATAGCGTCAGCCGTGCGTGCGCGTAACGGCAGCGTCGACTGGTGACGAATAAAGTTGCGTCGTGCCACCTGGTTGAAGAACTCAATGGTGATCGAGAAGCCGATAGCGGCGTACAGGTACCCTTTCGGAATATGGAAACCGAAGCCTTCAGCCACCAGGCTCAGGCCGATCATCAGCAGGAAGCTCAGACAGAGCACCACGACCGTCGGATGCTGGTTCACGAAACGGGTCAGCGGCTTAGAGGCCAGCAGCATCACCATCATCGCAATGACCACCGCGGCCATCATCACCGGCAGATGGTTGACCATCCCGACGGCGGTAATGACTGCATCCAGCGAGAAGACCGCATCCAGCACGACGATTTGTAACACCACCACCCAGAAACTGGCATAACCTTTACCATGACCGGCATCGTGCTGGCGGTTCTCCAGCCGTTCATGCAGTTCCGTCGTCGCTTTAAACAGCAGGAATATCCCCCCGAGCAGCATGATGAGATCGCGCCCGGAAAAAGAGAAATCCGCAATGCTGAACAGCGGTTTGGTTAAGGTCACCATCCACGAGATGACTGACAGCAGCCCCAGACGCATAAACAGCGCCAGCGACAGACCGATCAGCCGCGCTTTGTCACGCTGTTTCGGCGGCAGTTTATCCGCGAGGATAGCGATAAAGACCAGGTTGTCGATACCGAGGACGATTTCAAGGACGACCAGCGTCAATAAACCGACCCAGATAGAGGGATCCATTAAGAATTCCATGAGTTGCTCCAGTTCACGACAGACGGAGTCATCGCGATGTCACGCACGGCAGAGACAATCGTTGCTGGTAAAAAAGCGTAGCAGGTAGCGGTGGCAGAAAAATGCCAGAAGGTGAAAAGACGTCGATGAGGGTCCATACAGCGGGCTATGCCCTATACTCCTGAGTAATTAAACGGAAGCTAAACATAGCAAAAAATGGAGGAAGATTGGAAAAAATTTTACCAGTCTTTGCAATAGGTAAGCCTATTTTTTGCGCTGCGAAATTATTAATCGCAGATGCGTGATTAACGGATCTTCATCACATTAATTATTTTTTCACTATCTAAAATAATTCGCGGTAGTAATTATTTTAGATCTTACACCCTCACTGAATCGATTTTGTTCGCAAGAGTGATTCAGGATGTATCACCACAGATGATGCATTCACGATAATAAAGGAGGTAGCAAGTGACGATTGCTATTGTAATAGGCACACATGGTTGGGCTGCAGAACAACTGCTGAAAACCGCAGAAATGCTGTTGGGCGAGCAGGAAAACGTTGGCTGGATCGATTTCGTTCCCGGTGAAAATGCCGAAACGCTAATTGAGAAATACAACGCACAGCTGGCAAAGCTGGACACAACTAAGGGCGTGTTATTTCTCGTCGATACGTGGGGAGGTAGTCCATTTAATGCCGCCAGCCGCATTGTCGTCGATAAAGAACATTACGAAGTGATTGCTGGCGTCAACATTCCGATGCTGGTCGAAACGCTGATGGCGCGCGACGACGATCCGTCGTTCGACGAGCTGGTGGCTCTGGCGGTAGAAACCGGTCGCGAAGGCGTGAAGGCGCTGAAAGCGAAAGCGGTGGAAAAAGTCGCTCCGGCGCCGGTTAAGGCAGCAGCCAAAGCGGCAGCCCCGGCAAAACCAATGGGTCCGAACGACTACATGGTCATCGGCCTGGCGCGTATTGATGACCGTCTCATTCATGGTCAGGTGGCCACCCGCTGGACCAAAGAAACCAACGTTACCCGTATTATTGTCGTGAGTGATGAAGTGGCGGCGGATACCGTGCGCAAAACGTTACTGACTCAGGTTGCTCCTCCGGGCGTGACGGCCCACGTTGTCGACGTTGCGAAGATGATTCGCGTCTACAACAACCCGAAATACGCAGGCGATCGCGTCATGCTGCTGTTTACCAACCCTACCGACGTCGAACGTGTCGTTGAAGGCGGCGTGAAAATCACCACCGTCAATATTGGTGGTATGGCTTTCCGTCAGGGTAAAACGCAGGTGAACAACGCCGTTTCGGTCGATGAAAAAGATATTGAAGCATTTAAAAAGCTAAATGCCCGCGGTATCGAGCTGGAAGTCCGCAAAGTTTCCACCGACCAGAAACTGAAAATGATGGACCTGATTGGCAAGGTAACGAAATAACCTTGCGGGTCGCGCCCCAGTTTTCAACTTAAGACTTAATCAACAGGAGAAGTACAATGGAGATTACCCTTCTTCAGATTGTGCTGGTGTTCATCGTCGCGTGTATTGCGGGTATGGAGTCGGTACTTGATGAATTTCAGTTCCACCGTCCTCTGGTCGCGTGTACGTTGATCGGTGCCGTTCTCGGCGATATGAAAACCGGTATCATCATCGGTGGTACCCTGGAAATGATCGCCCTGGGCTGGATGAACATCGGTGCGGCGGTTGCGCCGGATGCCGCGCTGGCATCCATCATTTCTACCGTTCTGGTTATTGCCGGTCATCAGGGTATCGGCGCCGGTATCGCACTGGCTATCCCGCTGGCAGCAGCAGGCCAGGTTCTGACCATCATCGTTCGTACCATTACCGTAGCCTTCCAGCACGCGGCGGATAAAGCGGCGGAAAATGGCAACCTGACGGCGATTTCGTGGCTCCACGTCTCTTCGTTGTTCCTGCAGGCTATGCGTATCGCTATCCCGGCGGTCATCGTGGCTATCTCCGTCGGAACCAGCGAAGTTCAGGGCATGCTGAATGCGATTCCTGAAGTGGTCACCAGCGGTCTGAACATCGCCGGCGGCATGATCGTGGTCGTTGGTTACGCGATGGTCATCAACATGATGCGCGCAGGCTACCTGATGCCGTTCTTCTACCTTGGCTTCGTCACCGCTGCGTTCACTAACTTCAACCTGGTTGCGCTGGGGGTGATTGGCGCGGTAATGGCTATCCTCTACATCCAGCTGAGCCCGAAATACAACCGCGTAGCGGGTGCGCCAGCGCAGGCTGCTGGTAATAACGATCTCGATAACGAACTGGACTAACAGGTGAGCGAAATGGTTGATATGACTAAAAATACCACCGAGAAAAAACTCACTCCGAGTGACATTCGTGGCGTGTTCATTCGTTCTAACCTGTTCCAGGGGTCATGGAACTTCGAACGTATGCAGGCGCTGGGCTTCTGCTTCTCTATGGTACCGGCTATTCGTCGCCTGTATCCGGAGAACAACGATGCGCGTAAGCAGGCAATTAAGCGTCACCTGGAGTTCTTTAACACTCACCCGTACGTCGCAGCGCCCGTTCTGGGCGTAACGCTGGCGATGGAAGAGCAGCGTGCAAACGGTGCCGAGATCGATGATGGTGCCATCAACGGTATCAAAGTCGGTCTGATGGGGCCGCTGGCTGGCGTCGGCGACCCGATCTTCTGGGGTACCGTGCGTCCGGTATTTGCGGCATTGGGCGCCGGTATCGCGATGAGCGGCAGCCTGTTAGGCCCGCTGTTGTTCTTTATTCTGTTCAACGCCGTCCGTCTGCTGACCCGTTACTACGGCGTGGCATACGGTTACAGCAAAGGTGTCGATATCGTTAAGGATATGGGCGGCGGCTTCCTGCAGAAACTGACCGAGGGGGCGTCAATTCTCGGCCTGTTTGTCATGGGGGCGTTGGTTAACAAGTGGACGCATGTGAACATTCCGCTGGTGGTGTCAAAAATCACCGGTTCAGATGGTCAGGTTCACGTAACGACCGTACAGACTATCCTTGACCAGCTGATGCCGGGCCTGGTGCCTCTGCTGCTGACTTTCGCCTGTATGTGGCTGCTGCGTAAGAAAGTTAACGCCCTGTGGATTATCGTCGGCTTCTTCGTCATCGGTATCGTCGGCTACGCTATCGGCCTGCTGGGCCTGTAATAATCCTGTTGTCCGCCGGGGGCTTGCCCCCGGCTTTTTTTTCACTGGAGGATAGATGACAATCACGGATCTGGTGCTGATTCTGTTTATTGTTGTTCTGCTGGCGTTTGCCATTTATGACCAGTTTATTATGCCCCGTCGCAACGGCCCGTTACTCCTGGCCATCCCCCTGCTCCGCCGCAGTCGCGTTGACGGGATCATCTTCGTCGGCCTGATCGCCATTCTGATTTATAACAATATCATCAGTCACGGTGCGCTAATCACCACATGGTTATTATCTGCGCTGGCGTTAATGGGGTTGTTTCTGTTCTGGATCCGGACGCCGAAAATCATCTTCAAACCAACTGGTTTTTTCTTCGCCAATATCTGGATTGAATATAAGCGAATTAAAGCGATGAATTTATCGGAAGATGGCGTACTGGTGATGCAATTAGAACAGCGGCGCCTGCTTATTCGTGTACGAAACATCGACGATCTGGAAAAGATATACAAACTTCTCGTTTCAACTCAGTAAGTTACTAATATAGCCAACGCTATATTTCAGCGATTTCTGGCAGATGGATATATAGCCATGGCTATATTCCGTCTGCGCACTTTACTTATATTTATTAACGAATTATTTACCCATAAATTCAAATGAAAATCGTTATCATTTGGTTATCGAAATAAATAAATCCTGTTATTGTTTTATATTCTTAAAATATGTTAAGGTTGCGCCCGTCGTTGGGGAGTAGCCGGTTTCCTGCCTGCCAGGAAATGTGCGTGTCAACATACTCGTTGCAAAACGTGGCACGTACGGGTTGAAGAAGGTGTTCAATCAGGCGAGACCATAGACACATCACCGCTGTACGCATACCTGAATCGCGGGCTGCGTATATCTACTGGGGGCTGTGATGTGTCATATGGATTTTCCCCGGTCAGGACGCAATCATGAACATCTCCGCTACGATTCTTCTTGCCTTTGGCATGTCCATGGACGCCTTCGCGGCCTCTATCGGTAAAGGCGCCACCTTACACAAACCTAAGTTCTCCGAAGCGCTGCGCACCGGGTTAATTTTCGGCGCCATCGAAACGCTCACCCCGCTTGTCGGCTGGGGGATGGGGATGCTCGCCAGCCAGTTCGTGCTGGAGTGGAATCACTGGATCGCGTTCGTGCTGCTGGTCTTTCTCGGCGGACGTATGGTCATCGAAGGTTTTCGTACAACCGAAGATGAGGCGTGTGAAGCGCCTCGTCGCCATGGTTTCTGGCTGCTGGTCACCACCGCTTTCGCCACCAGTCTCGATGCGATGGCCGTCGGCGTCGGCCTGGCATTCCTGCAGGTAAATATTATCGCCACCGCGCTGGCTATCGGCTGCGCAACGCTGGTGATGTCGACGCTGGGGATAATGGTCGGACGGTTTATCGGCCCGCTGCTGGGCAAACGAGCCGAAATTCTTGGTGGTATTGTCCTGATGGGTATCGGCGCCCAGATTCTCTGGAGCCATTTCGCCGGTTAGTTCTCAGGCCTCACGCTGCCAGCAGTGAATCATAAAATCGGTCTGGCAGCGGAAAGTCGCCTGCGCGCGCAGCGTTTCACGCACCGCTGGCTTCGCCCGCCACGCGAATGGCGTCATCTGCAGCAGCGCTTCAGCCTCGGCCCCGGTCAGCTGCATCGGATAGGCCAGCTGCTGCTTCTGGCTTAATGTAAAACCGGCCATCTGTTCATGATTTTGCTCATGCAGACGCACCTCATCGTAAATCAACCCTTTCAGCTCCAGCAAATGACGCGGCCCCGGCGTGGCGGTAATGACCCAGCCGCCGGGTCTGACCACCCGTGCCAGCTCCTGCGCATTACAAGGGGCATAAATTCGCACCACCGCATCCAGGCTGGCGTCGTCGAACGGCAGACGCTGGCTCGATGCGACGCAAAAGTTAACCTGCGGATAGCGTCTGGCCGCCGCGCGAATGGCCGACTTTGAGACGTCCAGCCCCCAACAATGAGCGGCGATGGCGGCAAACGCATGGGTGTAATACCCTTCCCCGCAGCCGATATCAAGCAGGCGCTCAGGGGCAGCGACGGACAGAAAGTCGCTAATGGCATCACGCAGAGGTTGATAGTGGCCCGCGTCGAGAAACGCCCGCCGCGCCTGCATCATCTCCGCGCTATCGCCCGGATCGCGAGACCGCTTAAACTGCACCGGCAGTAAATTGACATACCCCTCTTTCGCCAGATCGAACTGGTGCCGCTGCGGGCAGATATAGCTATTATCGCGGCGGGAAAGCGGCGCGTGGCAAAGTGGGCAACTGTATGACATGACAACTCCGGTGTCGCTGAAAGGGCGAAAGTGTAGCGCTATTCGCCCTTTCAGACCACTGTTACAACGCCGGCGGAACGGCATCCCCGCTATGCATCACAATCAGATTTTCCGAACCTTGTGGCATACCGTCCGGCATCACATTTTCCAGCCGCAGCACATCTCCCATGATCTGGCTAAAGACCGGTGCAGAAACCGCCCCACCATAATAGGCGCCATTGCTGGGATCGTTAATCACCACCACCAGCGCAAACTGCGGACGACTGGCGGGCGCCACGCCTGCGGTATACGCCACATATTTATCGATATATTTACCGTCAGGACCGATTTTTTTCGCGGTCCCGGTTTTCACCGCAATGCGATAATCGCGCACCGCCGCTTTGGTTCCGCCGCCGCCCGGCAACGCCACGCTCTCCATCATATGCTCCACTTCATGCACTATCGGTTCTGGCATAACCCGCGTGCCGATAACCGGCGGGTCGATACGGGTAATCGAGAGCGGTCGTTCGATACCGAAGCCGCCGATCGTGGCATAAACGTGCGCCAGCTGCAGCGGGGTCACCATCAGACCATATCCGAAGGCAAAGGTCGCGCGGTCCAGCTGGCCCCAATAGCGCCGTTGCGGCATCAGTCCGGCGCTTTCACCGGTCAGCCCCAGCCCGGTCGGGTCGCCAAAACCGAACGCTTTATAGGTATCGATCAGGTGTTGAACCGGCATGGCCAGCGACAGATGCGAAACGCCGGTATCGCTGGATTTTTGCAAAATACCGGTCAATGACAGTTCGGGATAATAGCCAACGTCACGAATGCGGTGACCATCAAGCACAAAGGGATGGGTATCCACTACGCTGTCCGGCTGCACAATCCCCTGCTGTAACGCCGTCATCACTACCAGCGGTTTTACCGTCGAGCCTGGCTCAAAGGTGTCACTGATGGCGCGGTTGCGAAAATCATCGAGCCTGGCGTTGTCACGATTATTGGGATTGAAGTCCGGATAGCTGGCCATCGCCAGTATCTCGCCGGTATCAATCTTAATCAGTACCGCCGCCCCTGATTCCGCCTTATTCCAGTTCACGGCGTTATCCAGCGCATCTTCAGTCACCGTCTGCAGACGTTCGTCGATACTCAGCTGAATATTATGCGCAGGCACCGCCGGCATCTCGGTGATATTTTCAATCACGTGGCCATGACGATCTTTACGCACCAGCCGGCGCCCCGGCTTTCCGGTAAGCTGGACATTAAAGCTTTTCTCAATCCCCTCAATGCCCTGGTTATCGATATTAGTAAACCCCAACAGGTTAGCCGCCACGTGCCCCGCGGGATAGAAGCGGCGCGACTCATCGCGCAGGTTGATCCCTGGCAGGTGCAGTTTGTCGATCCATTCGGCCTGCTCCGGGTTAACCTGACGGGCCAGATAGATGAACCGCATATGCGGATGGCTCTCAACGCGTTTGGCCAGTTCGCTCAGATTGAGGTGCAGCGCCTCCGCCATCGCCTGCCAGCGCGGGTCATAGCCGACGCCGCCCTTTTGCATAATGGTTTGCGGGTCGGCCCAGATAGCGCTCACCGGCACGCTGACCGCCAGCGGGCGGTTCTCGCGATCGCTGATGGTTCCACGCTGTACATCGATGGGTTCTTCGCGCAACGAACGCATATCTTCTTGTTTCACCAGGTTATCTGGAGAAACGATTTGCAGCCAGGCTACCCGCCCCAACAGTATTCCGAGACACCCGAGAATTGCCACGCACAACAGCCCAAAACGAAGAGGGGTGAAATGAGCAACTGACTTATTTTTGTACTTTAGCACCGTAGCTCCAGCATTATATTGCAACCCTCTGATTTAACAGAAAATCGGCACAACAGGATGCGAAACTATGCGAATAAGGATGTTGTTTTGCAACAAAGCGCGACGGAGGGGGAAAAATGGAAATGTTTTGCAATAAAGACTAAAAAGCCCCGCAGAGGCGAGGCTTTTCTTACAAGATGAGTGGTCTTGAATCAGATAGCAGTAACGTTAACTGCTGCCGGACCTTTCTGGCCGTCCTGAATTTCGAACTCAACGTTCTGGCCTTCAGCCAGAGTTTTGAAGCCATTACCCTGGATAGCGGAGAAGTGTACGAACACATCTTTGCTGCCATCAGCCGGAGTAATGAAACCA
Source organism: Klebsiella sp. X13 (assembly GCF_003323835.1). Classification (NCBI taxonomy): domain Bacteria; kingdom Pseudomonadati; phylum Pseudomonadota; class Gammaproteobacteria; order Enterobacterales; family Enterobacteriaceae; genus Klebsiella; species Klebsiella sp. X13. Next base: position 1,996,068 of record NZ_CP030874.1, on the reverse strand, counting down.
AAACCTTTAGACTCGTTGAACCACTTAACTTGACCTTTAATCTTTGCCATTTGCAAAATTCCTTAGACTGTTTTCTTCGCCCACAGGCGCTTACATAGATAAAACTGACACATTACTGCATGAGGCACTAATATAAGGTTCGGCAGAGAAGCGGTATTCAACGACAACGTGTTTACTCAGGACTTCTTTACTGAAAATGCCACACATAAACAGAACTGTACCTCGTTTAACCCGAAAGGTGTTATCACATACAACGTAAATAATGGCAAGCCATTTTTAAACGTGTCTCGATCCTTCGCACAAATTATAAGGTAATCATTTGATCGCCTGCACATTTATGCGTCTTTGCCGCCCAGGGTTGCCCTCGCTGCTACCGTAGGATTCGCAATATAGCCAACCCCATGATTGCAACTTTTTTACCATAGCTCAACAACTTCGGTTCGTCCAGGTACCTGGCTATTCAGACACCACATTTTCAGCAAGCACCGTCAGGACCGGTGCATAATGATGCGTATAAAAGGTCATATCTATAGTTGAAATTTCGCTTAAATTCTGCGGAGGTAAAGATATAAAATCGTCACCCGCTCACGTTATAAATATTATTTATAATACAATTTAAACATGAAGCATTAATGACGATATTTTTCATCAGACAATTAAAACAGATTGTTATTATTTAATTTGATTAACTAAAAAATCAATGGCGTCAATAGCCAGAATTGAGAGCGGGAACACACTCAGGGCGCGAGGAAGTGTAACAAAACGATCGGGAAGGATAAGAAAAAGTTATAGCCTCTCCGTGATCCAGGTGCACACCGACGCGGTGCACACCTGTCAGTCAGTTACCGTTCGGCGACGAGACGGATAAAGTCGTCATCGTCTTTCTCTCCCGCCGAAGTCTTAGTAACCTCTTCTTTCTCAGGCTCATTGGCTTCACAGAGACGGCGCAGCAGCGCATTTTGCCGCTTTTGCTGGTCCAGTAACGCCTGCAGCAGTTCAATCTGCTGATTGGTGCGCGAACTTGCGCGATTAACAAAAAACCATAACAACAAACCGACAAGCAGCAGCACAACGGACAGTGCCAGCGATGCCAGATTTAAGATCCCAGGATTCAGTAACTCACTCATTTCACCACCTCAAAGAGAAGGCGTCCATTCTACCACTCGCGCAGCAGAAGGAAATCGGTCGTCATAAAAATGTCTTACCAGGGGATAAACTTGTTGATTGTGCAGATGCCGCTGAAAAACTGTACATCTTGATCGCACATTACGTTAAGCATCTGAGTCCACAGCAACAAACAGCCCGCTATGATGACTATCAGCAAAACCCAGCGTACTTTTTTCACTCCATTCTCCGCATCAGTATCAGATGTTTCCAGGATAACATGAGCATCTTAAACCGTGGCTAACTGTAATACGAAAGACAAGTTTAGGAATCATAGACTTGTTTCAATACGTGTAGCTGTCAAAATAGGCGCAGGGATAATGTAAACCATGAGGCAACAATGCGATTAATCATTCGTTCCATTGTAGTACTGGCTATCGTATGGATTGGGATATTATTGAGCGGCTATGGCATTCTTATTGGCAGCAATGAGAATGCTGCGGGACTGGGGCTTCAGTGTAAATATCTGACCGCTCGCGGCACCAGTACCGCACAATACGTTCATTCTGATAGCGGTATTATCGGTGTTACCGACTGCCCGATTTTACGCAAAAGCGAAACCGTTATCGACAAAGGTTAATGCGTAAAAGCGACAGCGGGAAACGTATTCCCGCTGTCGCTTAACTGACCAGGCTGCCCTTCGGATCAGAATGGATAGTCGTTATAGCCCATCTGTTCAGAAATCTTACGCGCCGCCGTGTGCAGCATCTCCACGTATTCACTCAGACGCTCTTCCGAGAAACGCAGAGTCGGGAAAGAGATACTCAGACCTGCAATCACCACGCCAAAGCGGTCGAAAACCGGTACGCCGATGCAGCGCAGTCCCTCTTCCTGTTCTTCATTATCTTCACCGTAGCCCTGCTGACGAACCTGATCCAGGACGCCAAGCAGCGCTTCCGTACTGGTAATGGTCCGCTCGGTGCTGCGTTTGTATTCGACGCCTTCAAGAATTTGCTCAACTTCAGCGCGATCGCGCCACGCCAGCAGCACTTTACCGATAGCGGTACTGTACAACGGGTTGCGGCGACCGATTCGTGAGTACATCCGCAGGTTGTACATCGAGTCGATTTTGTGGATATAGACGATGCTGTCTTCATCCAGCGCCCCCAGGTGGATCGTCTCTTTCGTCAGCCGCGAAAGTTCACGCATCTGGATATCGGCACTGCGGACCAGATCGACATTCTGTAGCGCACGCGCGCCCAGTTCGAACAGCTTGAGCGTCAGGGAGTATTTCTCGGATTCACCTTCCTGCGCCACATAGCCCAGCGATTTCATGGTTTGCAAAAAGCGATAAACGGTGCTTTTTGACATCATGACGCGCTGGGACAGTTCGGTTATGCCAATTTCACGCTCTTCACCAAGCGCCTGCAGAATGCCAAAAACTTTCAATACCGAAGAGACAGAATCTGGCTGCTTATCCAAATCTGCAACTGCCATTTATCACCTCATCGTAACTGTTTTATAAAAATCAGAACCGGTTTTTATTATAAATTCGCATCGCGCCCCCCGCAATCGTTCTTCTGCTCATTCGTTACAAATCTGCGACATACAGCCGAATAATCAATGCTAAAATCATTACTCAGAGAATAATTACCCTAAAGACATACATTCAACATGGATAAAAACATTTCCGATGGCCTGCCTTTGCCGCAGCGCTACGGCGCAATTCTGACCATCGTTTTAGGGTTAGCCATGGCGGTACTCGACGGCGCAATCGCTAACGTGGCCCTGCCGACTATTGCCACCGATTTAAACGCCTCGCCGGCGGCGTCAATCTGGATTGTCAACGCCTACCAGATAGCTATCGTGATTGCCCTTCTGCCGCTCTCTTTTCTCGGCGATATGTTTGGCTATCGGCGTATCTATAAAATCGGCCTTGCGCTGTTTACTCTGACCTCGCTCGCCTGCGCACTTTCCCATAGTCTGGAGATGCTGACCCTTGCCCGCGTCGCGCAGGGCCTTGGCGGCGCCGCCCTGATGAGCGTCAATACGGCGCTGATCCGGCTTATTTTCCCGCAGCGTTTTCTCGGACGCGGGATGGGGATTAACTCCTTCGTGGTGGCGGTTTCATCGGCCGCTGGCCCCACTATTGCGGCAGCGATTCTCTCGGTGGCCTCCTGGCAATGGCTGTTTTTTATTAATATTCCGCTCGGGATTGTTTCGCTTATCCTCGCCATGCGTTACCTGCCGGCGAACGTTGGCCGGAGCAAAATCACCCGTTTCGATCTTCCCAGCGCCATAATGAATGCGCTGACGTTTGGCCTGTTGATCACCGCTCTCGGCGGTTTTGCCCAGGGTCAGTCGGGACGACTCGTGCTTGCAGAAGTGGCCGCGATGCTGGTTATCGGTTTCTTCTTTGTGCGCCGCCAGCTGCAGATGCCGGTACCGCTGTTGCCGATTGACCTGCTGCGCATCCCGCTGTTTTCCCTGTCTATCTGTACCTCTGTTTGCTCGTTCTGCGCGCAAATGCTGGCGCTGGTTTCCCTGCCCTTCTTCCTGCAGTCGGTGATGGGCCGTAGCGAAGTCGAAACCGGCTTACTGCTGACGCCGTGGCCTCTGGCTACCATGGTGATGGCGCCGCTGGCGGGTTATATGATTGAGAAAGTGCACGCGGGATTACTGGGGGCAATCGGTCTGCTGGTGATGGCCTGCGGCCTGTTTGGCCTCGCGCTGTTGCCCTCCTCGCCTTCCGATCTGGATATTATCTGGCGCATGGCGCTGTGCGGCGCCGGTTTTGGCCTGTTCCAGTCGCCGAACAACCATACCATTGTCTCTTCCGCACCGGCCCAGCGCAGCGGCGGCGCCAGCGGAATGCTGGGGACCGCGCGACTGCTCGGTCAAAGTACCGGTGCGGCGCTGGTTGCCCTGCTACTTAACCTGCAGGGCAACGGCGGCACCCACAGCGCACTGCTGCTGGCCGGTGGGCTGGCGGTGATTGCCGCAACCGTCAGCGGGCTTCGCGTAACCCAGCCCCGTCCGGGACAATAGCCGCTCTCCTCAGGCTTCAGCCCAAAAAAAATCCGCAGCCCGGGGGCCGCGGATTTTTTAGCTATTCTGCAACAACGTTACTTCAGGTATTCGCCACTGCGCAGCGCTTCAATACGCTTATCCAGCGGCGGGTGAGTCATGAACAGTTCGCTCATTGACTTCGCCTTACCGTTAATGCAGAACGCCATCATGCTGCTGGCTTCCTGCGGTTCATAGCTGGTTTTCAGGCGCTGCAGCGCGGCAATCATTTTCTCACGCCCAACCAGTCTGGCAGACCCGGCATCGGCGTGGAATTCACGATAGCGCGAGAACCACATGGTAATAATGCTGGCCAGAATACCGAACACCAGTTCCAGCACGGTCGCTACGGCAAAGTAAATCAGCGGGTTACCGTTGCTGCTTTCACTGTCATCCCGGTTTCCGCCCAGGAAGCCGGCGGCAATCTGCGCGATAACACGCGAGATAAAGATAACGAAGGTGTTCACCACCCCCTGAATCAGCGTCATAGTGACCATGTCACCGTTGGCGATGTGGCTGATTTCGTGGGCGATGACCGCTTCGGCTTCGTCACGACTCATGTTTTGCAGCAGCCCGGTGCTCACGGCGACCAGAGAAGCATCGCGGCGGGCGCCGGTGGCAAACGCGTTGATATCCGGCGCATGGTAGATGGCGACCTGCGGCATGCCAATACCCGCCTGCTGCGCCTGCTGTGCGACGGTGTTCATCAGCCAGCGTTCTGTTTCATTGCGCGGCTGCTCAATCACTTCCCCACCCACGGATTTCAGTGCCATCCATTTCGACATCATCAGCGAAACGATCGATCCACCAAAACCAAAAAGCAGCGCCATGATCAGTAACCCGGTCATGCTGCTTGACTGAATTCCCGTCAGGCTTAACACCAGCCCGAATACCACCATCACCGCCAGGTTGGTCAACAGGAAAAGCGCGATTCGCATCATAATTTTCTTTTAACCTCGATTTAACAAAACGCACTATGCGATTACCCATATCGTATGGGTAGAACGCCAATTTTCAACGATCAGGCCCCGCTAAGTCACGAGAAAAACACAACTTTACATTTTGTCACAGCGAACTGACATCTGCGTAAGTTGTTGACATTTTGTATGTCTAAGAGAGGACGGTCGGGAAGATGACGGAAAGAAAAACGGGCACAATCATTGTGCCCGTTGGGTGCTTATTTGCTGACCGGCGGTTCTACCGCGGGCATCTCTTTCTCAAGATGCGCAAGGTCTACCGCAATGTGAACCGTCTCATCAAGATACGGATCCGGCTCCTGGTAGTCCTTCGGCAGATCGTCCAGTTTCTTCAGCGGCGGTTTACCTTCGCGCTTCAGACGATCGTTAATCCGTGCCAGGCGCGTCGCATCGTCTTCTTCGTTCTCTTTTTCACGCTGAGCGTAGTTGAGAGAAACGATATAACGCTTATCTTTCATTGCGTTATAGCGAGCGATGTCCTTCATGATGTACTGGAACTCGGGATCTTTGGCGATGCGCTCATTATGCAGCTTCAGCAGCTGCGGATCGAACGGTTTCAAATCACCGGATTTCACGTAGGTCGCCGCATTGACGCTATCCCACGGCAGCGCGTTATCTTCATACTGCTCACCGGTTTCACGATCTTCGCTACCGGTCGGCATCATGATATCCGGCGTGACACCTTTACGTTGGGTACTGCCGCCGTTAATGCGGTAGAACTTCTGAATGGTGTACTGTACAGAGCCCAGCGCCGGCCAGTCAGGGCGCAGCATCTGATCGTAAATCCGGTTCAGCGAGCGATACTGCTGAACGGTGCCTTTACCAAAGGTCGGCTCGCCAACAATTAAGCCGCGACCGTAATCCTGCATGGCGGCAGCGAAGATTTCAGAGGCCGAAGCACTGAAACGATCGACCAACACCACCAGCGGGCCTTTATAGTACACCACGCCATCGGTATCGCTGTCTTCACGCACTTTGCCGTTGTTGTCACGGACCTGAACCACCGGGCCAGACGGGATAAACAGACCGGAGAGTGAAACTGCTTCGGTCAGCGCCCCGCCGCCATTGCTGCGCAGGTCGATAACAATGCTGCTGACGTTCTGTTTCTCCAGCTTCTGCAGCTGCACCTTGACGTCGTCCGTCAGGCCAACGTAGAAGCCCGGGATATCCAGCACGCCGACTTTCTCTTTGCCGACGGTTTTCACCGACATCTTCACCGCGCGGTCTTCGAGACGAATACGCTCTCGGGTTAGCGTGACGATGCGGGTTTTCGCGCCCTTACCAGCAGGCAGAACTTCGAGGCGCACTTTGCTGCCCTTCGGCCCTTTAATCAGCGCAACAACGTCATCCAGACGCCAGCCGATAACGTCAACCATGCCTTTACCGGACTGGCCGACGCCGACGATACGATCGCCGACGGCGATCGATTTGCTCTTCGCCGCCGGACCACCGGCTACCAGCGAATTGATGACCGTATAGTCGTCATCCATCTGCAGTACCGCGCCGATGCCCTCTAACGACAGGCTCATTTCGGTATTGAACTGTTCGGTATTGCGCGGGGACAGATAGTTGGTGTGCGGGTCAATCTCGCGAGCAAAAGCGGTCATCACCATCGAGAACACATCTTCGCTGTTGGACTGCGCCAGGCGACGAATGGCGAATTTGTAGCGACGCGTTAAGGTATCGCGAATTTCTTTGTCATCTTTGCCAGTAAGCTTGAGGCTCAGCTGGTCAAACTTAACCTTGGCATCCCACAGCGCGTTGAGCTCGGCTTCGTCTTTCGGCCAGGGGGCTTTGCTGCGGTCAAGGTTGAAGTTGTCGTTGCCGGTAAAGTCCATCGGACGTTCCAGCACCTTCAATGCATACTGATAGCGCTCAAAACGACGCTTCTGTGCCAGGTTATACAGGTCGTAAAAAACGTCCAGCTTTCCGGTACGCAGCTCATCGCCGATTTGATTCTTCTTCGCCGAGAACTGAGCGATATCGCTGGCCAACAGCACATTGTGGCTGTAGTCCAGCAGATTCAGATAGCGGTCGAAAATTTTTGCCGAGAAGGCGTTGTCGAGATCAAATTGCCGGTAGTGAGAACGGGTAAAGCGCGAGGTAACGCGCTCACTCACCGTCGCGTGCTGCGGCTCTTCTTTCAGCACGGGAATTTGATCGACTCGAGTAATATCGTCCACGGCGAACGCATGGCCTGCTATTGCTAGCAGGCCCGCAAGCGCGGTGAGCTTAAAGAATGTGTTCATGCCTGGCCCGGCCTCCGTTTCAGAACACCAGGTGTTCTGCGCGTACAATCATTGACATACCAGAAGTCAGCTGTACACGAACGCCATCTTTGGTGATTTCCAGAACGGTGGCGTCCATTGCGTTGTTGCCTGCTTTCACCTTCAGAGCCTGGCCAACGCTTAACGCGGTCAGATCTGATACAGGGGTATGACGTTCTTCACGCGGTGCTTTTGCAACGGCTGGACGCGGCTTACGCTGTTCGGTGCCTTCTTTGCGACGAACCTGAGGACGTGGCTTACGCTCACGACGAGCACCGTCTTCCTGCTGACCCGCAGCGGCGGCGGCTTCGCGCTTTTTAGCCTGCTGGCTTGCGCGCTGCGCCTGAACGCGAGCTTTTGCTTCTTCGAGCTGCTGACGAGCGTGAGCAACATGCTGCTCTTCCAGTTCGCCGCACGGGTTGCCGTCAAGGTCAACGCGAACTGCGCCTGGCTTAACGCCGTACAGATAGCGCCAGCTCGAAGTATAAAGACGTAAAGCGGCACGAAGTTGGGTTTTGCTGAGATTCATCTCCCCCCCAACACGCTCCACGAGATCCTGAAAAATACCGACTTTCAGGGGGCGAGCTTCACCTTCAGCGCTGAAGCACTGAGGGAAACGTTCGGCCAGAAACGCGATAACTTCTTTACTGCTATTCAACTTAGGTTGATTTTCCATGAAATTTCCTGATTACAACGGACGTAGCCAACAAGCCGCAGGCATGAACAGGCGTCATTATAATGACGCCATCGCTAAATGCTACGTTATCCGTTGATTATCCTGCGACGTGGGCGAATATTTTTTGATAGTCAGTCGCAGAAATGAGTTTTTCCAGATGCGCGACCAGTTCAGCCAGCCCCTGCTCATCCTCAGCGGTGAAGCGGGAGAAGGCGGTGCTGTCGATATCAAGAACGCCAATAATCTGATTGTTCACCTGCAGCGGAAAGACGATTTCCGAATTGCTGGCGGCATCACACGCGATATGTCCATCGAAGGCATGAACATCTTCCACCCGCTGAACGCGATTTTGCGCAACGGCCGCACCGCATACGCCTCGCCCAACCGGAATCCGTACGCAGGCCAGTTTGCCCTGGAATGGTCCTAAAACCAGCGTTTCCCCTTCAAGCAGATAGAAACCTGCCCAGTTAACCTCGGTCAGGCGCTCAAACAGCAGCGCGCTGGTATTAGAGATCATCGCCAAAAAACTGGTTTCACCTGCCATTAAAGCCTGAAAATCACGGTTCAAATCCGCGTAAAATTCTGTTTTGTTCATTATCTGGTCACTTAGTTGTCTTACTGCGAAACACGCATTGCCTAATAAAATAAGCATTAAATGCGTTCAGGCTCAAGATGAATTCAATCCTGGGTTAAGATAGTGAGATACATTCATTCCTGTACGTAATAAATGCCACTAAAAACACAACCGATAACACCGGCAAAAAAGATGGTCGTGCATGCGGTCAGCCGTCCGCTCCCTCAGGCACATTATCACCGCTGCCCGCAGTGTGACGTTCTTTTTCGTTTGCCGGTGCTTAAGCGTTATCAAAGTGCCTGGTGCCCGCGCTGCAATGCGAAAGTGCGTGATGGCCGCGACTGGTCTCTTTCGCGACTGGGTAGTATGGCCATTACCATGATGCTCCTGATGCCCTTTGCGTGGACCGAACCCTTACTGCGTCTGCATCTGCTCGGCGTACGTATCGATGCGAACGTAATCCAGGGGATCTGGCAAATGACCGGTCAGGGCGATCCGCTTACTGCCGCGATGGTGCTGTTTTGTGCGATTGGCGCACCGGCGCTGCTGGTCATCTCGATCGCCTATCTCTGGCTGGGGAACGTTCTGGGGATGAATTTACGCCCGGTGCTGCTGATGCTGGAAAAACTCAAAGAGTGGGTGATGCTGGATATCTATCTGGTCGGTATCGGCGTGGCCTCCATCAAAGTACAGGATTACGCCTTCCTGCAGCCGGGCGTCGGGCTTGTGGCCTTTATCTCGCTCACCCTGCTCAGCATTCTGACGATCATTCATATGAACGTTGAAGAGTTATGGGAGCGATTTTATCCCCAGCGTCCAGCGTTTCGGGCCGACCCGGCGCTACAGGTTTGCACCGGCTGTCATTACACCGGCTTTCGCGATGCCCGCGGACGCTGCCGACGCTGCCATACGCCGCTCCACCATCGACGGCCGCAGAGTCTGCAGCGAAGCTGGGCCGGGCTGATTGCGTCGGTGGTGTTCCTGCTTCCCGCAAACCTGCTGCCGATCTCCATTATTTACGTCAACGGCGCACGACAGGATGATACGATTCTGTCGGGGATTATGTCGTTGGCCAATAGCAATGTGGCGATTGCCGGCGTGGTGTTTATCGCCAGTATTCTGGTGCCATTTACCAAAGTTATTGTCTTGTTTACGCTATTAGTGAGCATACAATTCAAGTGCGAACAGGGGCTGCGTACCCGCATCATCCTGCTGCGGCTGATTACCTGGATCGGCCGTTGGTCAATGTTGGATCTTTTTGTTATCTCATTAACCATGTCACTGATTAATCGCGACCAACTCCTCGCTTTCACGATGGGGCCTGCTGCGGTATATTTCGGCGCCGCGGTAATATTAACTATCCTTGCTGTTGAATGGCTGGACAGCCGCTTACTTTGGGACGCACATGAGTCAGGAAACGCCCGCTTCACCGACTGAAGCCAGAATTAAAACTAAACGTCGCATCTCGCCATTCTGGCTGCTGCCGGTAATAGCCCTGCTGATCGCCAGCTGGCTGATCTGGACCAGCTATAACGATCGCGGGACGACCATCACCATCGACTTCCAGTCGGCCAACGGGATTGTCCCGGGGCGCACGCCTATCCGCTATCAAGGGGTCGAGGTGGGCACCGTCGAGAATATCTCGCTGAGCAAAGACCTGAGCAAAATCGAAGTCTCTGCCAGTGTGAAGGGCGATATGAAAGACGCTCTGCGCAAAGATACCCAGTTCTGGCTGGTTACTCCGAAAGCCTCGCTGGCCGGCGTATCCGGTCTTGATGCGCTGGTTGGCGGTAACTACATCGGCATGATGCCGGGTAAAGGGGAGCCGCAGGACCATTTCGTCGCTCTCGATACCCAGCCGAAATACCATATCAACAACGGCGAGCTGATGATTCATCTGCAGGCGCCGGACCTCGGTTCGCTCACCAGCGGATCGCTGGTCTACTTCCGCAAAATTCCGGTGGGTCGGGTTTACGATTTTGCGCTCAATGATAACAATCAGGGCGTCACTATCGATGTGCTGATTGAACGCCGCTTTACAAACCTGGTGAAAAAAGGCAGCCGCTTCTGGAATGTGTCAGGCGTTAAGGCCGATGTCGGCCTCGGCGGCGCGAAAGTCCAGCTGGAAAGCCTCTCCGCGCTGGTCAATGGCGCTATTGCCTTTGACTCCCCTGCCGATTCTCAGGCCGCGCAACAAAACGATGAGTTTGGTCTGTACGAAGATTTGGCTCATAGCCAGCGCGGGGTTCTGGTCACGCTGGAGCTGCCTGACGGCGAAGGCCTGAAAGCCGGCTCCACCCCGCTGATGTACCAGGGGCTGGAAGTCGGGCAACTGACCAAACTCAACCTCAATCCCGGCAGTAAAGTGACCGGTGAGATGACGGTTGACCCAAGCGTGGTCACCCTGCTCAGAGATAAGACGCTTATTCAGATGAAAAAGCCGAAAATCTCGCTGGATAACCCCAGCCTCAGCGCCCTGTTGACCGGGAATACGTTCGAACTGGTGCCCGGAGAGGGGGAGACGCGAAATCACTTTGTGGTGCTTCCGGCTGACAAATCCCTGCTCGATGAACCGGATGTGGCGACGGTGACGCTCACGGCAGCGGAGAGTTACGGCATTGATGCCGGGCAGCCGCTGGTGCTGCACGGCGTGAAAGTGGGTCAGGTTCTGGAGCGCAAGCTGACCGCTAAAGGCGTCACCTTCCAGGTGGCCATTACCCCTGAGTATCGCGACCTGGTGCGCGGCGACAGCAAATTTGTCGTTAACAGCCGTCTTGACGTGAAAGTGGGTTTTGATGGCATCAAAGTGCTGGGCGCCAGCGCCAGCGAGTGGGTCGAAGGCGGTATTCGTATTATCCCTGGCGAGAAAGGGGCAATACAGGCCAGCTATCCGCTGTATGCCAATATGGAGAAGGCGGAAGAAAACAGCCTCAGCGAAGTGCCCACCACCACTCTGAGCCTGACGGCAGAGACCCTGCCTGATGTTCAGGAAGGCTCGGTGGTGCTGTATCGTAAGTTTGCCGTCGGCGAGATCATTTCGGTTAAACCCCGCCGCAACGCATTTGATATCGATCTGCATATTAAGCCGGAATATCGCAATCTGTTGACCAACAATAGCGTCTTCTGGGCCGAGGGCGGCGCCAAAGTCCAGCTCGATGGCAATGGTCTGACCGTGCAGGCATCACCGCTGTCACGGGCATTGAAAGGCGCAATCAGCTTTGACGATCTCAGCGGCAGCAGCGCCGGCGCGCGAATTGGCAACAAACGCATTCTCTATGCTTCTGAAACCGCTGCCCGGGCAGTCGGTGGCCAGATTACGCTGCATGCCTTTGATGCCGGTAAAATTTCCGAAGGGATGCCGATTCGCTACCTGGGCATTAATATCGGCCAGATCCAGTCCCTGAATCTGATTACCGCAAAAAACGAAGTCCAGGCGAAAGCCGTGCTTTACCCGGAGTACGTCGAGACCTTCGCCCGCAGCGGGACCCGTTTCTCGGTGATCACCCCGCAGATTTCTGCGGCGGGCGTCGAACACCTGGATACCATTTTCCAGCCCTACATCAACGTTGAACCCGGCCGCGGCACGCCACGCCGTGATTTCGAAATTCAGGAAACGACAATTAGCGACTCCCGCTACATTGACGGTCTGAGCATCGTTGTCGAAGTGCCGGAAGCCGGTTCGCTGGATATCGGAACGCCGGTACTGTTCCGCGGCCTGGAAGTCGGTACGGTGACCGGCTTGACGCTGGGCTCGATGTCGGATCGCGTGATGGTCAAATTGCGTATCAGCAAACGCTATCAGTATCTGGTGCGTAACAATTCGGTCTTCTGGCTCTCTTCCGGCTATAACCTCGACTTTGGCCTGATTGGCGGCGTCGTGAAAACCGGGACCTTTAACCAGTTCATTCGCGGCGGTATCTCCTTTGCCACGCCGCCGGGCACGCCGCTGGCGCCGAAGGCACAGGATGGTAAACACTTCCTGCTGCTGGAAAGCGAACCGAAAGAGTGGCGGGAATGGGGCACGGCCCTGCCACAGTAAGCAAAACGCTCCGGTGTCCCCCGCCGGAGCGTTTATGATAAACTGCGCACCCTTTTTTCTTGTGGTGCGCACCAGTGGCTCAAAACGCAGTCTATTTTCCTGACCAATTCCTCGCTCAAATGCGTGACGCGATGCCCACGCATCTCTCTTTCGATGCCTTTATCGCGGCCTGCCAGCGCCCGTTACGCCGCAGCCTGCGCGTGAATACGCTGAAAATTTCCGTCGCCGACTTTCTGCAGCAGGTGGCGCCCTATGGCTGGCAGCTGACTCCAATCCCGTGGTGCGAAGAGGGCTTTTGGATCGAACGCGATGATGAGGACTCCCTGCCGCTGGGCAGCACCGCCGAACATCTCAGCGGCCTGTTTTACATCCAGGAAGCCAGTTCTATGCTGCCGGTTGCGGCGCTGTTTGCCGATGGCGACATGCCGCAGCGGGTCATGGATGTGGCCGCCGCCCCTGGTTCCAAAACCACACAGATTGCTGCGCGCATGGGAAATAAGGGCGGGATTCTCGCCAACGAGTTTTCCGCCAGTCGGGTTAAAGTCCTGCATGCCAATATCAGCCGCTGCGGCATCAGCAACGTCGCCTTGACCCACTTCGATGGTCGGGTGTTTGGCGCCGCGCTGCCGGAACGCTTTGACGCCATCCTGCTGGATGCCCCCTGCTCCGGCGAGGGGGTGGTGCGCAAAGATCCCGATGCGTTGAAAAACTGGTCGCCTGAGAGTAATCAGCAGATCGCCGAAACTCAGCGGGAGCTCATCGACAGCGCATTTCACGCGCTGCGCCCCGGCGGCACGCTGGTGTACTCGACCTGCACCCTGAACCGGGAAGAGAACGAAGAGGTCGTGCAGTGGCTGTTAGCCCGCTATCCGCAGGCGGTCGAGGTGCTACCGCTCGGCACGCTGTTCCCGCAGGCTACGGAGGCCTTAACCGCAGAGGGATTTCTCCACGTCTTTCCGCAGATTTTTGACTGCGAAGGTTTTTTTGTTGCCCGCCTCAAGAAAACCGCAGCGATCGAGGCGCGACCGGCGCCGGGTTACAAAGTCGGAAAATTTCCTTTTACGCCGCTTAAAAGCCGGGAAGCCGCAGCGATTTCCGCCGCCGCGGCCGCCGTCGGACTGCACTGGGATGACCATCATACGCTCTGGCAGCGTGATAAAGAGATTTGGCTGTTCCCGCAAGCGCTGGAATCATTTATCGGCCAGGTCCGTTTTTCGCGGATTGGCATTCGCCTGGCGGAAACCCATAACAAAGGCTTTCGCTGGCAGCACGAAGCGGTCATTGCGCTCGCCGTCCCGGATGCTCCTTTTGAACTGACGCAGGATGAAGCGGAAGAGTGGTATCGTGGCCGCGACGTCTACCCTGAAACGACGCCGCAGCAGGATGAAGTCATCGTCACGTTCCAGGGGGCAACGCTGGGCCTGGCGAAAAAAGTCGGCTCCCGTTTGAAAAACAGCTACCCGCGTGAGCTGGTTCGCGACGGTAAACTATTTGCCGGTAAGGCGTGATCGACTGCAAAAAAACCGCATTTTTTTACTGGCGGTTTGTCCCCCGTTGTCTACGCTGAAAAATGACGGCCTAACTGGTCGTACCACAACTCAGCAGACCAACGGGGTGAATTTATGAGTAAAACCAGCATTCGAATCGGCGCGTTTGAGATAGACGACGCCGAGCTGCACGGTGAACAGCAGGGGGAGCGAACGTTAAGCATTCCTTGCAAATCCGATCCGGACTTATGCATGCAGCTGGATGGCTGGGATGCGGAAACCAGCGTCCCTGCCATTCTTGATGGTCAACATTCCGTCCTCTACCGTAAGCACTACGATCAACAATCCGATGCCTGGATCATGCGCGTTGCCTGATTCAAAAAGAACCCGTCGCCTGAGACGGGTTATTTATTCCCCCCGTTTATGAGCTACCCTATACTGATTAACAAACCCAAACATGAGGCCAGGATGTTCGCCTTAGTTTTGTTTATTTGTTACCTGGACGGTGGTTGCGAAGATATTGTCGTCGACGTTTACGATAACGAACGACGGTGCCTTGTGGCGATGAACGATCAGCGGATACGCCAGGGCGGCTGTTTTCCGGTTGAAGATTTTATTGATGGTTTCTGGCAGCCTGCCAGCGAATACAGCGATTTTTAAGCGGCTTACTGCAGCTGCACCAGGGTGAGTGCACCGCCGAATACCGCCCCCGTATCAATATAATGTTGATTATCGCTATCATAACGTTGCTTCAACGGCGTGTGGCCAAACCAGAAGTGGTCCGCTCCGCCTATCGCGCCATGTCGACCGGCCAGATGGTCCATCAGGCGCTGTCTGCTCCAGAGCACCTGTTGTTCATCCACCGGCTGCTGCCAACGATAGGTCGCCGCCGGGTAGTCGGCATGGGCCACAATATGGCGCAGCGATCCGGCGCTGAGCTCCACAATCAGCGGCAGCTGGCGACAGCGATCCAGGCGTTCGTCAATCTGCAGCCGCTCGCCGCGCGTGCTCTCCTGATACCAGTGGCCTCCGTTCATGACCCATAGCGTCAACGCCCCGCTCTCTTGCGCATCCAGCGCCATCTGTTCATGGTTACCTCGCACCGCACAGAACCAGCGGCAGTCGAGAAGCGCGAGACATTTCGCGCTTTGCGGCCCGCGATCGATCAAATCGCCCACGGAGATGAGAAGATCCTGGTATGGGTCGAATTTTATCTGCCGGAGATGGCTCATCAATACGGCAAAGCAGCCGTGGAGATCGCCAACCAGCCAGATATTGCGCCAGGCCGAACCCTCAATACGCTGATACATATTTTGCCCCCCTGATACAATTATAGTTAATTCTCTCTTCACCACCCCAAAGATACCCACCTCAATCAAATATAAACGAAACAGAAATATAGTCCGCCAGGATATTAATCTCGCCTCACCAAGCCCTTAAAATAGAGGCTAAATAACAACGAGGTATTTTATCGTGACGGACAATAGCCTGCACTCAGCCTTCGCACAACAGCCCCGCACAAATCTTATTGCCGATCTGGTGATGGGCAGACTTATTCCCGCTCCGATTTGGCAAAAGCGTAATTACCGGCTGAAATTTTTATTGCGTACGGCCTTATTTTATACGCCCACTCGCGCAATGCTGGATAATCTTTCCGTGCGTCCTGACTTTAATCAGTTGCTTGCCGCACAGGTTACCATGCCGGGTAAAGTCCACCGCCAGTATCTGACGCGTGGGTTAAACGCCAGCCAACGCGCCCAGGCGATTATCAGCCACTATCAGTTCATCGACTCACTGTCAGGCACGCAGCTGGCTGCTGCCATGACCGCCGCTAAAGAGACGATCCTGCTGGAATTGCAGGGTAAAGATGAAGCCCGCTTCACTCTCTCGGCCTCCTCCGCGGGTAAAGCCGAGCGCGAAGGCGAAACCACATTGTGGTTGCGCGATGGTAACCAGACGCTGCTGGCCAGCGCCACCTTCAGCGTCGTGCGCCAGCAGGAGCAATGGCAGCTGGTTATCGGCGGGCTGCAGGGGCCGCGACGTAACGTGCCGCATGAAGTGATTAAACTCGCCACCCGCGCCTGCCATGGTCTGTTTCCTAAACGCCTGCTGATCGAGTTTATCTGGGCGTTGGCCGCCAGAAGCCACATTCAGGCCATTTATGGCGTAAGCGATAATGGCCACGTTTTCCGCGCGCTGCGCTATCGTCTCAGCAAGGGGCGCCATTTCCACGCCAGCTATGATGAGTTCTGGCAGTCTATTGATGGCGTAGCCGATGGCGCCTGGCGCTGGCGCTTGCCGCGACAGATGGAAAGGAAATCGCTGGATGCCATCGCCAGTAAAAAGCGGGCGGAATACCGCCGCCGCTTCCAGCTGCTGGACGACCTGATCGCGCAGGTCGCGCAGCTGACTCCCCAGCCCTGACGGATTAACGCCTGTCCATATCAAACAAACGCCGTTTTTAAATCACGGCGTTTGCATCTTATCCTGTGGTTTCGTTACTATCATCTCTTCATCGTTTCCTTTCTGGTAGCCAGTGAAGTTATGAGTAAAAGTGAAATTGCCCTTCTGGTTATCGTGATAATAATTCTGCTCGGTGCGCTTTGGTTTATTTTCAGCGGTGAGATTTGGACCCTGGTCTGCTACCTTGAATCCCAGCTGTATCCGTCAATCGTCGCGCCTGAATAATACGTTGTTTTTATTACTCCATCTTCATCCCGGCAGCCCTTCATTTCCTGGCAACGCGCGGCCAAATAGATCGCACTAAAATAATATGCCCGCGTATCTTCAGGGCATGGATATCCAGCGGCGATGAAGACCTTGTCTGCGGGCGCGCGGCGCGCCATCGCCCTGACCTTGACCCGCAGTATCCGGCTCAGATTTTCTGTAAAGAGAATGTTAAGGCGTTTTTTGTTGTGGTATAAGGGAAAAAGACCGTAACGGGAAATGAGGGATGATTTCCGGTCTTTTTATGTAACGAGTTGATAAGCTTCAGATAAAAAGAGACCGAACACGATTCCTGTATTCGGTCCAGGGAAATGGCTCTTGGGAGAGAGCCGTGCGCTAAAAGTTGGCATTAATGCAGGCTAAGTCGCCTTGCCTTATAAGAATAGTTTACCGCGTCAGGTTTTCCAGTCCGCAACAAAAGTGGTCGAATAATTCCTGACAAAATGGCCGGTGCCAACAAAAAACCGCCGCTTCCTGAAAGGAACGCAGGCGGTTTTTTATATTTTAATACAGTAAGATAGGTTCGGGTATCAACAAAGCTTCTGCGCGCGCTCAATAAATGGCGCAAGGCTCATTTTTTGTCCCGGATGTTGCGGATCGTCGACCAGGATCACTGAGATCGGCTGAGCGCTGGTTTTCCCCGCTTTCACCTGCTGCTCAGCAACATCATTCAACGGATACTGCACCAGCGTGCTGGGGTTAATGGCAAACAGCGCATTCCCCGGGCGACAGGTCAACATCACCTCTTCGCGATTGAACGCCCAATTATCTTTCCCCACTTCGAAGCGGCTAACGGTGATAATCTGCGGTGCTGCCAGCGCGACGCCAGAGCTTGCCAGTAACAACATAGTTAAAAGAGTTTTTTTCATGATTTAGCCAGTTAATTCAGTAAGGTTCCCAGGTCGCAAACAGGCTGACGGCCAGCAGCGCCAATGCTCCGAGCGCCATTTCAACCTGCGTGGTGCGCAAAATGAGCTGCTCCGCTCGCGTTCCGTTCACCGACATACGTGGCACCAGAACATACCTGTTCACCAGCGCAATTGCTACCATCCCTGCGACCAGGGCACATTTGATCAATAGCATCTCTCCCCACAGCGAATCACGGAATAATCCGCCCTGGATCAGCAGCGCATTTATCACACCGCTGGCGATCGCGCCCGCAACCGCCAGATGTCCGTAGCGAGAAAAGCGCATC
Source organism: Klebsiella sp. X13 (assembly GCF_003323835.1). NCBI lineage: Bacteria > Pseudomonadati > Pseudomonadota > Gammaproteobacteria > Enterobacterales > Enterobacteriaceae > Klebsiella > Klebsiella sp. X13. The sequence goes on along the minus strand of NZ_CP030874.1, from coordinate 1,977,956 downwards.
ATGGTGCCGATAGCGGCCTGACGCCAGCGCCCGCGCGCCAGGCGCAGGCAGTAGATGAACGGCAGCAGCCCGCCAAACCAGCCGGCGACACAGAACAGATGCACAGCATGGTTAGTCCGCTGCACTACACCTCGTCCCCCCTCGCTCATTGCCGCATGGCCAACGCCCGCCATCAGCAAGATCTGCGCGCACAGCAGCACCAGCAGCAGACGCGCCGGACGACGAGGTTTGAGCCACGCGATCGCCAGCGCAATCCACGCCAGCAGAATCTGCCAGACCCAGACGCTGCCAAAGCGGGTACCGGCAACGGCTTGCCAGATAGCAGGCTGCCAGAGATCCGCCCAACCATTCCCCATCAGACCGCCCTGTACCATCAGCATCAGCAGCGCAGAAACCGCGCTGAGCAGCAGAAGGTGGCGCAGTAGCGGGAAGAAACGCTGCATCAGCAAACGCCGCAGCGTCAGCGGCGCCCACCACGCGCCGTACAGCACGCAGCCAAACGCCACCATCAGCGAGAGAAAGTGGACGAAGCGCAGACCGATATAGATTCCCGTGAGCATGCGTTATTTCACGGTAAAGTGATATTGCCCTTTGGTTTTGTGGCCATCAACGGAGACCACGTGCCAGTCAACGGTATACTCCCCCGCCGCCAGCGGCTGCGTCAGCGGAACAATCAGCTGGGCTTTATTGCTGTCGCTGCGGGTAAGCTTACCGGTCGCAACGGCTTTCTGCTGCGGGCCGGTCAGGGTCACGGCGCTAAAGGCCGTTTCGATACCTTCAGAAAAGCTCAAGGTCAGTGATTCGGGAGAGGCGGCGACAGTCGAATCTGCGGCTGGCGTTTGCTGTTGAAGATGCGCATGGGCAAAGGCCGCGGTGCTGACGAGGAAACCGGCGAAAAAAGCAGAGGCGCGCAGCGCGCGCCCGGCGATGGTACGCATAATCGTCATTCCTTTTCGTTATGTATGTAGCACAGAGAATAACCCTGTATAATGGCGTAGTCGAGCGATGCGTCCCGGTCCGACGTCGCGCCCGATCGGTTTTCAGCATCATGAAGGAGAAACCATATGGAAAAAAATCTGGCCAAAATTTCGCAGGACGAGATGGACAAAGTGAACGTCGACCTTGCCGCGGCCGGTGTCGCCTTTAAAGAACGCTACAATATGCCCGTTGTCGCCGATTTAGTGGAGCGGGAGCAACCGTCACACCTGCGTGACTGGTTCCGTGAACGCCTGATCGCCCATCGACTGGCGTCTGTTTCGCTGTCGCGCCTGCCCTATGAACCCAAAGCGAAATAATTCTCGTCCCTTACGGACGTCCCGGTTGGCAAGCGCTGCGCATTCATTTACGCTGGTTTCTTTGGGCCGGAGTGAGCCATGCTACGCGTAATCGATACGGAAACCTGCGGACTGCAGGGAGGCATTGTGGAAATCGCCTCTGTTGATATTGTCGATGGTCAGATAACCAATCCCATGAGTCATCTGGTTCGTCCCGACCGACCTATCAGCCCCCAGGCCATGGCAATTCACCGTATCACCGAAGAGATGGTCGCCGACAAGCCGTGGATTGAAGAGGTTCTGCCGCATTACATCGGCAGCCGGTGGTATGTCGCCCACAACGCCAGCTTCGATCGCCGGGTGTTACCGGAAATGCACGGGGAGTGGATCTGCACCATGAAGATGGCCCGCCGTCTGTGGCCAGGCATTAAATACAGCAATATGGGGCTGTATAAATCGCGTAAGCTCAGTGTCGCAACGCCTGCCGGACTGCATCAACACCGCGCGCTGTACGACTGCTATATCACCGCCGCACTGCTTCTCGATATTATCAACGTTTCCGGCTGGCAGCCTGAGGAGATGGCGACCATTACCGGTCGTCCGGCGCTGCTGACCACCTTTACCTTCGGTAAATATCGCGGCAAGGCGGTGGCCGAAATCGCAGAAAACGACCCGGGCTATTTACGCTGGCTGTTCAATAACCTGGATCGGATGAGCCCCGAGCTGCGCTTAACGCTCAAGCACTATCTCGGGGAGTAGCGACGCTAAACGTCCGCCTGGCCGGGTAACGTCCCCTGCGCCAGGCCAATCAGAAAGGCATACTCCAGCGCAACCCCTTCATAGCTTTTAAAACGCCCCGACTTACCGCCGTGCCCTGAATCCATATCGGTGCACAGCAGTAACAGGTTATCGTCCGTTTTCAGCTCGCGCAGCCTGGCCACCCATTTTGCCGGTTCCCAGTATTGCACCTGGGAATCGTGCAGCCCGGTGGTAACCAGCAGATGGGGATAGGCCTGCGCCGTGACGCCATCGTAAGGACTGTAGCTCTTCATATAGCGATAGTACTCTTCGTCCTGCGGATTTCCCCACTCTTCAAATTCCCCGGTCGTCAGCGGAATCGACTCGTCGAGCATGGTGGTCAGGACATCGACAAACGGAACCTGAGCCACTACGCCGTGAAACAGCTCCGGCCGCTCATTAATAGCGACGCCCATTAACATGCCGCCCGCGCTGCCGCCCATGCCGTAGCACAGGCGAGGATCGCCATATCCCTGCGCCAGCAGCGCATCGCAGACATCAAGATAATCATTAAAGGTATTCTTTTTACACAGGAATTTGCCGTCTTCGTACCACTGCTGCCCTAATTCACCGCCGCCGCGAACGTGGGCGATCGCAAACACGAAACCACGATCGAGCAGGCTCAACCGGCTGGCGCTGAAATCAGCATCTTCGCTGGCGCCGTACGACCCGTAGGCATAGACCAGCAGCGGACTGACGCCCTTGCGGAAATGCTCACGCCGATAAACCAGCGAAACAGGAACCTCCACACCATCCCGAGCCTTAATCCACAGATGTTCACTGCGATAATGGCTGGCCTCAAACCCTTTCACTTCCTGCTGTTTCAATACCCGCCGCTCACCGGTATCCATATCCAGCTCAAAGAGCGTATCCGGCGTGGTCATGGATGAGTATCCGTAGCGTAAGCGCGAAGTTTCCGGCTCCGGATTATAGGCAAGCCAGGTCACGTAGGCCGGGTCATCAAAGGCAATGCCAACCGCTTCCCGGGTCTTGCGGTTAATCTGGCGCAGGCTGGTTAACCCGCGCTGGCGCTCTTCAACCACCAACCAGTCGGTAAACAGGGTGAATCCCTCGAGCATCACATCCTGGCGTGGCGCAATCAGCGTCTCCCACTGCTGTTCGTCGCGTTCATGGGTACGATAGAGACCAAAGTTTTTCCCCTCGCGGTTGGAGCGAAGATAAAAAGCATGCTGGTAATGATCGAGACTGTACTCGTGATCTTTACGTCGCGGCAGGAAACACACCGGTTCCGCATCCGGCATTTCGGTATTCAGCAGCCGCACTTCACTGGTTGTCGCGCTGGCAAGATAGATCACGGCGAATTGCCGGGAGGTGGTCGTATGGAGGCTGACGTAGAAGGTTTCATCCTTCTCCTCGTAGACCAGCACATCGGAACGCGGCGAAGCGCCCACGGTATGCCGCCAGACCTGGTAAGGCAGCAGCGTAGTCGGGTGCTTGCGGACATACCACAGCGTTTGCGAATCATTGCTCCAGGCAAATTCCGGGGAGACGTTTTCCAGCACTTCAGGATACCATTCGCCATTTTGCAGATTGCACAAACGCAGGCCATACTGCCGACGGGAGAGATAATCCTCCGCCAGCGCCATGATCATGTTATCCGGCGAAATGCCCAGCCCACCGAGAGTATAGAATTCACTCTGCGCCGCGCGCTGGTTGCTATCGAGCAGCACCTCCCATTCATCCCACTCCTCTTTCAGCACCGACTGACGCTGATAAATAGCGTATTCACAGCCCGGCTCATATACCTGACGATAGCGGTAGCCATTTTTGCTGTAGGGCGCGGAGACTTCGCGCGGCGGGATACGATCAATAATCTCTTTTAGCACCCGCTCCTGCAGGCTACGTTGAGTCGCCATGACCTGCCGGCCGTACTCATTTTCCTCGCGAAGATAATCAAGCACTTCCGGCCGCGAACGCTCATCGTCGCGCAGCCAGAAGTAATTATCGATACGGGTATCGCCATGAAGGGTCATGGCGTGGGGGATTCGTTTTGCTTTTGGTGGCATCTTTTGGTCTTCTGCATCCTGTATTTCATACACAAAATCATTCAAGAAGCGGCTTGAAGGATGGCGTGTGTATAAGGGTGGCAAAAGTGGCCCACGTTGCAAGCAAAACCTGCTGATTTAGGTAGAAAGCGCCTGTTTTTGTGCCTGAATATCCTGTTCGATGTCGGCACGCACTTCTGGCGGGAGGCCTAAGGCTTCGCCCAGAGCGTTGAGATAGCTACGCTCCATAAAATGGTCGATATCGATCGCCGCACAGCTGATGTAATAGATCTCCAGCGCCTCTTGCTCGCTGTTGAGGCCCTGCGCCAGACGCTGCGGATCGAGAGGCTGGGACAGCGCGCGATCGATCAGAACGCGCCCCTGCACGGCAATACCGGCCGCGCGCAGCTGCTCTTCAATGTTTGCCCGCTCGCTGTCATCAATGTGCCCGTCGCTTTTAGCGGCAAACACCAGCGCCAGAATGAGCCGTTCACTGCGGGCATCAAGCCCGGAGGCTGGCGAGGTTGACGCCCCGGTGGCTTGCCCCGGCGAAGCGACAGATTGCGCAGGGGAATTTTCCCGCATTTTCTGCTGATACTTGTTCCACAGCACGCTTCCCGCCACCGCCCCGCCGCCAACCAGCAGTGCGCTGGTGCCATATTTGGCCAGCAGCTTGCGCGATGATTTACTGGCCACCAGCAGCCCCGCCAGGCCGCCCAGCGCCCCGGGCAGAAGGAAGCTTTTACCATCCGGCCGCTCGCCTGATGAGGAAGACGGTCCCTGCTGGCCCAGCAGGGACTGGAGTTGATTAAGCCAGTTAGCCATGATTTCCCTCGTTGCTTATTAAGCGATGTCATCAGCCTAAACGACGAGATGTCAGGAAATGTTATGAGCAGCTAAAGATGCGCAAATTCGGCCGGACTCAGGCGGCCTTTACCTTGCGCGATTTTGCCGGCGCGGTTGCCGCGGGTTGTTCGCTTGCCCCCTCGGCTACGGCCTCTGAGATTTCAGCCGCGGAGCTCTCATCCTGAGAAGCCTGTCCGGTTGCCCCGTCTTCTGCTTCCGGGCGTTTTCCTGACCTCAGAATGTGGTGCAATGTCTCTTTGCGTTCCGCCAGCCACATTGCCATTTCATCACGCTGGGTTTCATCCAGCGTCAGCGGGCACTCTACCAGCCAGTCGTTGAGGACCTCGGCAAGATCGAGCATTTTGTCGTAAGCATCGGCCTCTTTTTTGCTGGTAAACGACATCTTTTCCTCACCTTCGCGGATCACCACATATTTAATTTCAACCGCCATTGTGCAGCCTCTTTATACTGTATTTTTATACAGTATAGCAAATTTTCACCCAGGACTCAACCAACGGTCATAAAGACAGACGCAAACGTTTTCGTTTATAATGTGGCGCATGTTTTTTTACTGTGGAAAAGAGTCATGACGTTATTAGGCACAGCGCTGCGTCCGGCAGCGACACGGGTGATGTTGTTAGGTTCCGGCGAACTGGGTAAAGAAGTCGCCATTGAGTGCCAACGGCTGGGTATTGAGACCATCGCAGTCGACCGCTACCCCGACGCGCCGGCGATGCAAGTGGCGCACCGTTCGCACGTCATCAACATGCTGCATGGTGAAACGCTGCGCGCGCTGATTGCGGAAGAAAAACCTGACTTTATCGTACCGGAAATTGAAGCTATCGCTACGGATACGCTGGTGGAGCTGGAGCAGGCCGGGCAGAAAGTCGTTCCCACCGCTCGCGCGGCGAAACTGACCATGAATCGCGAAGGTATTCGCCGCCTGGCTGCGGAGGAGCTGCTGCTTCCCACCTCGGCATACCGCTTTGCCGACAGCGAAGCGGCCTTTCGCGAAGCCGTCGCGGAGATTGGCCTTCCCTGCATTGTGAAGCCGGTCATGAGCTCTTCTGGCAAAGGTCAGAGCTTTATTCGTCACGCTGATCAGCTGGCTGAGGCCTGGCGCTATGCGCAACAAGGTGGCCGCGCGGGCGCCGGTCGGGTTATCGTCGAGGGGGTGGTGAATTTCGATTTTGAAATTACCCTGCTTACCGTCAGCGCGGTCGATGGCGTCCATTTCTGCGCCCCGGTCGGCCATCGCCAGGAGGATGGCGATTATCGCGAATCCTGGCAGCCGCAGCAGATGAGCGAGCTGGCGTTGGCCCGCGCCCAGGAAATTGCCAGCAAAGTCGTGCTGGCGCTTGGCGGCTACGGTCTGTTTGGCGTAGAGCTGTTCGTCTGCGGCGATGAGGTGATTTTCAGTGAAGTCTCCCCTCGCCCACACGACACCGGGATGGTGACGCTGATTTCCCAGGACCTCTCGGAATTTGCTCTGCACGTTCGCGCCTTCCTCGGTCTGCCGGTTGGCGCGATTCGCCAGTATGGCCCGGCGGCCTCCGCGGTCATTCTGCCGCAGCTCACCAGCCAGAACGTCACCTTTAGCAATATCCAGGGCGCGGTAGGGGCGGGACTGCAGCTGCGCCTGTTCGGTAAGCCGGAGATTGACGGTTCTCGTCGACTGGGCGTCACGCTGGCCGTCGCCGATAGCGTCGAGGAGGCGGTGGCGCGCGCGAAAGCCGCCGCGTCGGCCGTGCTGGTTCAGGGATAAAAAAAACCCGGTCGCCTCAGCGCTACCGGGTCTGGATTTCGCTCGTTATCAGGGCGTGAAAATTACTTCGCGCCTTCCACCGCTTCGCGAGCAATTTTGGTAATACGGTCGTAATCGCCCGCTTCCAGCGCATCCGCCGGAACCAGCCAGGAACCACCGATGCACAGCACGCTGTTCAGTGCCAGGTAGTCGCGGTAGTTCGTCGGAGAGATGCCGCCAGTCGGGCAGAAACGGATATGGGCGAACGGACCGCCAATCGCCTGCAGCGCTTTCACGCCGCCGTTAGCTTCTGCCGGGAAGAATTTGAACTCTTTCAGGCCATACTGCATGCCCAGCATCAGTTCGGACACGGTGCTGATCCCCGGGATCAGCGGGATGGTCCCTTCTTCAGTCGCCGCTTTCAGCAGGGACTCGGTCAGACCCGGGCTGATAGCGAACTGCGCGCCAGCTTCGGTGACGGCTTTCAGCTGCTCAACGTTTGTTACGGTACCTGCGCCGACAATCGCCTCCGGCACTTCTTTCGCAATCGCGCGAATCGCATCAAGCGCGCATGCGGTACGCAGCGTGACTTCCAGTACGCGTACGCCGCCGGCAACCAGCGCTTTGGCCATCGGCACAGCGTGTTCCAGCTTTTTCACCACGATCACCGGGACAACCGGGCCGTTGGTGAGGATTGCTTCTGCAGTTGTTTTCCAGTTTTTCATCAGAGTTTCTCTCTCGCCAGATCTACAAATTGTATCGTCTTAAAAAGTGATGCAGGTTGCGCCCTGTTCGGCTCCGGAGAGTTTTTCACGCAGCGCTGCGAACATTTCCCGGCCGCTCCCGACGCGCGAACTGCTGAGGTCAGGAACATGCGGCTGGCGTGCAGCCAGTTCAGCGTCATCCACCAGCAGCGTCAGTTCGCCCGTCTGCCCGTTGACGCGGATGATATCGCCATCACGTACTTTTGCCAGCAGCCCGCCATCATACGCTTCCGGCGTAACGTGGATTGCTGACGGAACCTTGCCGGATGCGCCAGAGAGTCGACCATCGGTAACCAGCGCAATTTTGAAACGGCGGTCCAATAATACACCAAGTGGCGGCATAAGTTTATGTAATTCTGGCATGCCGTTCGCTTTTGGCCCCTGGTGGCGAACAACCACCACGCAATCCTTGTCCAGCATTCCGGCCTCGAAAGCAGGCAAAACGTCGTGCTGGCTTTCAAACACCACCGCCGGCGCTTCAATGATCTGGTTCTCAACCGGTACGGCCGAGGTTTTCATCACCGCACGCCCGAGGTTGCCGCTCAGCACTTTCGTCCCGCCATGGCGAGAGAATGGCTTGTCGAAAGTTGCAATAACCTGATCGTCTAATGGCGCCGTCGCCCCTTCACGCCAGTCCAGTTCGCCGTTATTCAGCCAGGGTTCCATGGTGTAACGCGAGAGACCAAAACCGGCTACGGTGTTGACCTCTTCGTGCAGCAGGCCGCCTTTCAGCAGCTCACGGACCAGCACCGGTACGCCGCCCGCGGCCTGGAAGTGGTTTATATCCGCCGGACCGTTCGGGTAAAGGCGCGCCAGCAGCGGCACAACGTCGGAGAGATCGGAGAAATCATCCCAGTTAATGATAATGCCCGCCGCGCGAGCCATCGCCACCAGGTGCATCGTATGGTTGGTCGAACCGCCGGTTGCCAGCAGCGCCACGATCCCGTTGACCACCACTTTCTCATCAAACATTTTGCCTAACGGCATCCATTCATTACCGTTACCGGTCATGCGCGTCACCTGGCGTGCGGCGGCGGCGGTCAGCGCCTGGCGCAGTTCGGCATCCGGATGCACAAACGACGAGCCCGGAAGCTGCATGCCCATAAACTCCACCACCATCTGGTTGGTGTTCGCCGTACCGTAAAATGTGCAGGTACCCGGGGCGTGGTAGGACGCCGCTTCAGACTCCAGCAGCGCCATACGATCGACTTTACCCTCAGCATACAGCTGGCGGATGCGCACTTTTTCTTTATTTGGCAGGCCGCTGGCCATCGGGCCCGACGGTACGAAGACTGACGGCAGGTGGCCAAAGGAGAGCGCGGCCATCGTCAGTCCGGGGACGATTTTGTCACATACGCCCAGATACAGCGCGCCGTCGAACATGTTATGCGACAGGCCGATAGCGGCCGACATTGCAATCACTTCGCGGCTCAGGAGGGAGAGTTCCATCCCGTCCTGACCTTGGGTGACACCATCGCACATCGCCGGAACGCCCCCCGCGACCTGGCCTACCGCATTTACCGAATGCAGCGCTTTGCGAATGATATCCGGGTAATACTCATAGGGCTGGTGGGCGGACAGCATGTCGTTGTAAGAGGTAATAATGGCGATATTGTTACGCAACATGCTTTTCAGCGAGGCTTTATCGTCCGACTGACAGGCAGCAAAGCCGTGGGCGAGATTACCGCACGCCAGCTGCGCGCGATGGACGGTATCGGTCTTCGCCTGGTTAATCCGTGCGAGGTAGGCGGTGCGGGTATCGCGCGACCGTTCGATAATGCGATTTGTTACCCGTAACATTGTCGAATTCATAAAGGCTCCTGAATTTTTATCTGTCCGGCCACAGCATTTTAGCAACTTCTTAGAAGGTGAAAGGCACCAACACTGCAGCTCAGCGGCAAAATATCTATCCGCAGTGTAATAAAAAAAGCCCCGGGGGTGAATCCTCCCGGGGCTTAAAAGAGCAAAAATTATGCGACTTGCTGCGTCAGATCATGTTACCGGTAAAATAACTCCTCCGGATAACCCGCAAACTATTCAAATTCGTTCCAGGACCGACCGTCGCGGGTGATCATCGCCACAGAGGCGACCGGCCCCCAGGTACCTGCCTGATAGGGCTTCGGCGCATCGCGGTCAGCAGCCCAGGCTTCAGTAATAGAGTCAACCCACTTCCACGCCTCTTCGACTTCATCGCGACGCACGAACAGCGCCTGGATACCGCGCATGGTTTCCAGCAGCAGACGTTCATAGGCATCCGCCAGGTGAGTCTGGTTGAAGGTCTCCGAATAGCTCAGATCCAGCTTGGTTATCTGCAGATTGTGTTTGTGGTCAAGGCCCGGCACTTTGTTGAGGACCTGAATATCCACGCCCTCATCCGGCTGCAGACGAATCGTCAGCTTGTTCTGCGGCAGCTCCTGCCAGTTCTCTTTAAACAGGTTCAGCTCCGGGGTTTTGAAATACACCACCACTTCAGAACATTTGGTCGGCAGGCGTTTACCGGTACGCAGGTAGAACGGCACGCCGGCCCAGCGCCAGTTATCGATATCGACGCGGATAGCCACAAAGGTCTCGGTATTGCTGGATTTGTTCGCCCCCTCTTCTTCGAGGTAGCCCGGGACTTTTTTACCCTGGGCGAAGCCGGCGGTGTACTGACCGCGGACCGTTTTCTCACGCACGTTGGAGCGGTCGATACGGCGCAGCGACTTCAGCACTTTTACTTTTTCGTCACGAATACTGTCGGCACTGAGGTCTGACGGCGGCGACATCGCGATCATGCACAGGATCTGCAGCAGATGGTTCTGGATCATGTCGCGCATTTGCCCGGCCTGATCGAAGTAACCCCAGCGACCTTCGATACCCACTTCTTCCGCTACGGTGATTTCAACGTGGTCGATCGTGCGGCAGTCCCAGTTATTGACAAACAGGGAGTTCGCAAAGCGCAGCGCCAGCAGGTTGAGCACCGTTTCTTTGCCGAGGTAATGGTCGATACGGTAAACCTGGCACTCTTCGAAGAATTCGCCGACCTGATCGTTGATCTCGCGGGAGGTATCCAGAGAGGTACCCAGCGGTTTTTCCATCACCACGCGCGCAGGTTTGGCGTTCAGTTTCGCCTGGCCGAGGCCTTTGCAAATGGCGCCAAAAGTGCTCGGCGGCATGGCAAAGTAGTTGATGGTGACGCGGTTTTCCTGATCCAGCATTTTGCCCAAACGGGAAAACGCTTTGGTATCGTTCACATCGAGGTTACAAAAATCCAGACGTCCGCTCAGGGTTTCCCACAAACCTTCATCAATCTTTTCCTTCATGAAGGTTTCAAGCGCTTCACGGACGACTTTGGTGTAAGCATCTTTATCCCAGTCAGCACGTCCGACCCCGATAATCCGGGTCTCAGGGTTGATCTGGCCAGCTTTTTCGAGCTGATACAGGGAAGGCAACAATTTACGACGCGCCAGGTCACCCTTCGCGCCGAAAATGACCAGATCGCATGCCTGGGCCGTTTGCGTTACCGCCATGTCATTCTCCTCAGTTGATAGTCTGGTGCTTATGCCAGGCTATATTTGTAATTTTCTTACACTGCACTGTACTGTGTTTACGAACTTCCCGAAACCCTCAGGCCGCCATTCCCGACGCTAAACCGCACGCGGAGAAAAGTTCCGGCGACTATTTGGGCAAACGGCTAAACTTGTTCGTTCTTTCGACCGGTTTTAAGTTAATAAAATACGACTCTGATCATGTAATGAAAAAAAACAACATTTTTTAACGTCATTCCTCCCCGCTTAGCGTAACGGAGGGGTATATTCTTGCTAAAACGCCTGATGATTTCATCCATTAATGAAATCGCTTCCACTGATGAGCGCTCCGTTACCCATGAACATGCTGGAAAAAATCCAGTCCCGGCTGGAACACCTTAGCAAATCCGAACGCAAAGTGGCGGAAGTCATTCTTGCTACGCCTGCTCAGGCAATTCATTCAAGCATTGCGGCCCTGGCGCTGGAAGCTGGCGTCAGCGAACCGACCGTTAACCGTTTTTGCCGGAGTCTGGAAACCCGCGGCTTTCCTGATTTTAAACTTCACCTGGCACAAAGCCTGGCACACGGTACTCTCTATGTTAACCGCAATGTCGATGAAGACGACAGCGTAGAGTCCTATACGGGGAAGATTTTCGAGTCAGCCATGGCCAGTTTAGATCAGGTCCACCACTCTCTCGATATGTCAGCGGTTAATCGTGCCGTCGACCTTCTGACCCAGGCCAAGAAAATTGCCTTCTTTGGCCTCGGCTCCTCGGCAGCCGTCGCGCATGACGCCATGAACAAATTTTTCCGTTTTAACGTTCCGGTTATCTACTCCGACGACATTGTCCTGCAACGCATGAGCTGTATGAATTGCAATGATGATGACGTTGTCGTGATTATCTCACATACTGGCCGGACAAAAAGCCAGGTCGAACTGGCGCAGCTGGCGCGTGAAAACGATGCCATGGTCATCGCCATCACGTCGGCGGGTACCCCGCTGGCGCGAGAGGCAACCTTGTCGATTACGCTTGATGTCCCCGAAGATACGGATATCTATATGCCCATGGTTTCACGTCTTGCTCAGCTGACGGTAATAGATGTGCTGGCCACCGGTTTTACCCTCCGTCGAGGAGCGAAATTCAGAGATAACTTGAAGAGGGTCAAGGAAGCATTGAAGGAATCGCGTTTTGATAAAGAGCTGCCTGTACACAGCGACAACCCATAAAACTTGATAATTAGGTAGTGACCCATTACACCTTCGGTAACGTTCCGGCAGAGCGACATTGCTGACCGGCACCGCCGATTCCATGTTCACGCAACACCAAAGTTGTTTTAGTCAACGGAGTATTACATGTCCAGAAGGCTTCGCAGAACCAAAATCGTAACGACCTTAGGCCCGGCAACCGATCGTGATAACAACCTTGAAAAGGTGATCGCCGCAGGCGCTAACGTGGTACGTATGAACTTCTCTCACGGTACCCCGGAAGATCATCAGATTCGCGCGGATAAAGTCCGTCAGATCGCGGCAAAACTGGGCCGTCATGTGGCCATCCTCGGCGATCTGCAAGGCCCCAAAATTCGCGTATCCACCTTCAAAGAAGGCAAAATTTTCCTTAATATCGGCGACAAATTCCTGCTTGATGCAGAGCTGGGCAAAGGCGAAGGCGACAAAGAGAAAGTCGGTATTGATTATAAAGGCCTGCCGGCGGATGTCGTGCCAGGCGATATCCTGCTGCTGGACGATGGCCGCGTACAGCTGAAAGTCATCGAAGTTAAGGGTCTGAAAGTGTTCACCGAAGTCACCGTCGGCGGACCGCTGTCAAACAATAAAGGTATCAACAAACTGGGTGGCGGCCTGTCCGCCGAAGCGCTGACTGAGAAAGACAAGGCTGACATCGTCACCGCGGCGAAAATCGGCGTTGATTACCTGGCCGTCTCCTTCCCACGCTGTGGCGAAGACCTGAACTATGCCCGCCGCCTGGCGCGCGAAGCCGGCTGCGATGCGAAGATCGTCGCGAAAGTTGAGCGTGCGGAAGCGGTTTGCGATCAGGACGCAATGGACGACGTAATTCTGGCCTCTGACGTGGTGATGGTTGCCCGTGGCGACCTTGGCGTTGAAATCGGCGACCCGGAGCTGGTGGGGATCCAGAAAGCCCTGATTCGCCGCGCTCGTCAGCTGAACCGTTCGGTCATCACCGCGACTCAGATGATGGAGTCGATGATTACTAACCCGATGCCAACCCGCGCGGAAGTCATGGACGTCGCTAACGCCGTCCTCGACGGTACCGATGCCGTGATGCTCTCAGCGGAAACCGCCGCCGGTCAGTATCCGTCAGAAACCGTGGCCGCTATGGCGCGCGTCTGTCTGGGCGCCGAAAAAATCCCAAGCCTCAACGTCTCCAAACATCGTCTGGATATCCAGTTCGATAACGTTGAAGAGGCGATTGCCATGTCAGCGATGTATGCGGCGAACCACCTGAAAGGCGTCACCGCGATCATCACCATGACCGAGTCCGGTCGTACCGCGCTGATGACTTCACGCATTAGCTCTGGCCTGCCCATTTTCGCCCTCTCCCGCCATGAACGTACGCTGAACCTGACCGCCTTGTATCGCGGCGTGACGCCGGTTCACTTCGACAGCACCAACGACGGCGTCGCGGCGGCGCACGATGCGGTGAATCTGCTGCGCGATAAAGGCTATCTGGTCTCCGGTGACCTCGTTATCGTGACCCAGGGTGACGTGATGAGCACCATCGGCAGCACTAACACCACGCGTATTCTGACCGTCGAGTAATACCGACCTCGTGGTGAACGCCCAACCTGCCAGCATCATGCTGGCAGGTTTTTTTTATCCGTAATCAGACAATCCAACTCAGCAGCAACGTCGCGGCAATCACCGTTGAGGCGCCGCCAATACGGGTGGCAATCTGTGCAAACGGCATCAGCGACATGCGATTCGATGCCGAGAGTATCGCCACATCCCCGGTGCCGCCCAGCCCACTGTGGCAGCTGGTCACAATCGCCGCTTCAACAGGATACATATTCAGCCGGGAAGCGATGAAAAATCCGCTTAACGCCATGGCAATCACGATGGAACCGCAAACCACGACGTAGCCAATCGAGAAGACGGAAACCACGCTCTCCAGAGGGACATATAGCATCCCAAGGCCGATCATCAGCGGCCAGACGAGGGCTGCGGACACAAATTTGTAGCAGCTATGCGCCCCCAGCTCCATCGCTGCGGGGATAATTTTGGTGTATTTGCACAGAACGGCGGCCAGAATCATCAATACCGGTCCCGGGATGTGCAGCACTTTCTCCAGCAGCCCGCCAACGATGAAAAATGCGCAGATCATTAGCAGCCCGGCCCCCATCAGCTGGAAATCGGTGGGCTGCCCTCCCTGAGACTGCGAGAAAACGTGGTTATCATCATGGCTGCGAATTAACATGCCATCGCCGGACAGCGCCGGGCGGCGGACGCCCAGGCGAGCCAGAAAGCCTGCGCAGATAATGGCGAAGATATTCCCCACCACCGCAGCTGGCGCCAGCTGTGCCACATACACGTCCGGCGTTTGCCCAAGGATCGCAGAATATGCCAGCGACAGCGGCAGGATGCCTTCCCCAATACCGCCGCCGATAATCGGCACAATAATAAAGAAAAAGGTATGGTACATGCTGTAGCCAAACAGGCTTCCCACCAGCAGCCCCGTCGCGATCGCCGCTCCGGTCCCCACAACCAGCGGAACGAACATACGCACCATTCCCTGGATAAGAATGGTTCTGTTCATTCCCAGAATACTGCCAACCACCAGACAGGCGATGACAAAATAGAGTAAATTGGCCTCTTTCATCAACAGATGCACGGTGCCCAGAGTGTGGGGATCAAATACCCCGAAATAGACCAGTACCGACGGCATCATCAGACACAAAATGGCCGGGCCGCCGATATCTTTAAGCACCGGCACCATTCGCCCGATTTTGGCCAGCGCGAATCCCAGGGTCATAATGACCGCCAGCCCGCCAATCATGTTCTTTGGCAACAGTCCCGCCATTGATGAGACGGCGACAATCATTGCAATACCGACAAACAGCGTTAAAGGTACGGCGCCGACATCAACGTTGGATAAGAACCGCGGAGTTTGCCCACTCGAGTGCGTTTGTTCTACCGGATGGTTGAGTGAATTATTTTTCATGTTTCACCTGAATTGTGATAGATGGCGTAGGATCGAGGCGCAATATTAAAATTGCGCAGTCAAATAAAAATAAAAAGAAACAAAAAATGAAGAAACATTCGAATTAAAACCACGTAAACGGTAGCACAGGAATTTTCGCTAAAAAAGAAAACAACGTTCTCCGTTCACGACTTTGTGACTGAGTTAGAAACTCCCTTTTAAGTAATTTAAATTATTACGCCGTAGTTAAAGTTATTGGTTACGACATTGCGTTATCGACAGCCATGAAAAACAAGGAGTTAATCTCCGCACCGCTATTTGTAAGTAAAGTTCCCAAGGCGAAATTATTTAAATACCCGCCATTGTGATTTCAATCACCTTTCATTCCATAGGGGATCGTTAGATTAAAAACCACAAGCAACCCTACACCCTATTTTCAGGATAATTTATGCCTACGCTGCTATTGCAATCATTGTTCCCATTAGTTTTTATCATGTTACTCGGTTGGCTCAGCGGTAAGTTAGGCTATACCCGTCGTGAAGATGCTTCGGTGTTAGCCACCGTGGTCATTCGGTTTGCTCTGCCCTTCCATCTTTTTATTGGCGCGTTAAATACCAACCCGGATAAAATTAAAAACTTCGCCTTTATGGCCGTATTAGTGATTGGCCTGATGGGGTCTTATTTCCTTACTCTGCTGATCTCGCGCTATGTATTCCGCCATGACATCAAAACCAGCGCGATCCAGTCCCTGGTGTGCGCATTTCCTGATATGGCCTATTTCGGTGCGCCGGTCCTTGCCGTCCTGATTGGACCCGAAGGCTTTCTGGGCGTGCTTATCGGCAACTTAATCACCAGCGTGTTCATGATTCCCCTGACGATAATCCTGATTCGGATGGGCGATAAACATGCCGCTGGCGATGGCGAGGAGATTCATGCTGGTAAGCTGATTGTGCAAAACCTGCTGAAAGCCATAAGAAATCCAATCGTCTGGATCCCTATCTCAGGGGTGCTGCTGAGCCTTGCTGGCGTACAGCTTCCCCATATGCTCAGCATGCCGATTGAAATGGTCGGGAAAATTGCCGGCGGCCTGTCGCTGTTTGCTCTTGGCCTGCTGTTTTATGGCGAACGCCCGACGGTTAATATTCAGACCTGCACCAACATCAGTATTAAAAATCTGATTCAGCCCGCCATGATGGCCGCGGCAGGCCTGGCTTTTGGTCTTAGCCACACGCTGATGCAGCAGGTTATTATCATTGGCGCAACCCCTTCAGCCATCGCCGCCGGTATGTTTGCACTGCGCAGCGATACGTATATTGAGCCGGCCTCATCCTCTATTTTACTCGGCACCGCCATTGGCGTGGTCACCGAAGGGATCATGATTTATTTAATTTCTTAATTACCGTCTCAGGGCAACATTTCTATCAAGTTAAAACCTGTTTTTATTTAAACAATGTTCAGGAGTCATCAAATGTTAGTCAAAGAAACATTATATACCCCTTATAATGGCGCAGTCCTGCTGGAAAATCCGCTGTTAAATAAAGGGCTCGCATTTACCGAGGGGGAAAGAACGGCGTTTAATCTCCAGGGATTGCTTCCGCATAATGTTGAAACTATCGAAGAACAAACGGAGCGCGCGTGGAAGCAGTTCAGTGAATTTAAGCGCGATATTTCCCGGCATATCTATCTGCGGAATATTCAGGATACTAACGAGACACTATTTTATCATTTACTGCGTCGTCATATGAAAGAGATGCTGCCGGTGATTTATACGCCAACCGTCGGAGAAGCCTGCGAACACTTCTCTGAAATTTATCGTCGCGGCCGCGGTCTGTTTATTTCCTGGCCTAACCGCCATCACATTGACGAGATGCTGCAGGGCTTCTCGCGCAACGATATTCAGGTGATCGTCGTCACCGACGGCGAGCGTATTCTTGGTCTGGGCGATCAGGGCATCGGCGGGATGGGTATTCCGATCGGTAAACTCTCGTTGTATACCGCCTGCGGCGGCATTCATCCCGCCGCGACGCTGCCAGTGATGCTGGACGTCGGGACCAACAATGCGAAGCTCCTTGAAGACCCGCTGTATATGGGCTGGCGTCATCCGCGCATTAACGACGATCAGTATATGGAGTTTATGGATATGTTTGTCGATGCGGTAAAACGTCGCTGGCCGCATGTCCTGCTGCAATTCGAAGATTTTGCCCAGAAGAATGCCAGCCGCCTGCTTAATCGCTATCGCAACCAGCTGTGCTGTTTCAACGATGATATCCAGGGAACCGCTGCCGTCACGACAGGTACGCTGATTGCCGCCGCCGCGGTGGCAGGTACCCGTATGCGCGACCAGCGCGTTGTCTTCCTCGGCGGCGGTTCCGCCGGCTGCGGTATTGCTGAAAAAATTATTGCGCTGATGGTTGATGATGGTTTGTCGGAGGAAGAGGCCCGCAGCAAAGTCTTCATGGTCGATCGTTTTGGTTTACTGACCGATGAGATGCCCAATCTGCTCGATTTTCAGCAACGCCTCGTGACGCCGCGGGACACTACTGCCCACTGGGATGTCACGTCTGCCAACCTGTCGTTGATGGATGTCGTGCGCAATGTGCACCCGACCGTGCTCATTGGCGTATCCGGCCAGCCGGGTCTGTTCAGCGAAGAGATTATCAAAGAGATGCACCGCCACTGCCCGCGGCCAATCGTGATGCCGCTCTCTAACCCAACTTCCCGCGCCGAAGCGCAGCCGAAAGAGTTGCTTGAATGGACTCAGGGTAACGCGCTGATCGCCACCGGCAGCCCGTTTGAACCGGTGTTCTGTCAAGGTGCGACTTACGATATCGCTCAGTGCAACAACGCCTATATTTTCCCGGGACTGGGGCTAGGCATCCTGGCGACCAAAGCAGAACGCGTCACCGAAGCCATGCTGATTACCTGCAGTAAAACGCTGGCGGCGCACTCGCCGTTAGCCACAACCGGAAAAGGCGGATTATTACCCCCGGTAGAAGAGATTGAGATGATTTCCCGGGCCATTGCCCTTGATGTCGCTCTGGTGGCCCAGGCCGAAGGCGTCGCCGCAAAACTCAGCGAGGAAGAGCTGATCGCCAATATTGATAAAACCTTCTGGCACGCGCGTTACACCTCCTATAAGCGTTCATCGCTATAGCGACACGTCTCTTCATTAATCCTGCGGGAAGCATCGAGGCGTCGACTCCCCTGCTTCCCGATAGTCAAAGGAACCACGCATGTTCAATGTGCTTATTGTGGATGATGATTCGATGGTTGCGGAGCTGAACCGGCTGTTTATCAGCAGGGTCGCCGACTTTCGCTGCTGCGGTATCGCCTCAACGCTGGCGGAAGCTGAGCAGATGCTGAACCATTTGCCACCGATCGATTTGGTTCTGCTGGATGTGTACATGCAGCGAGAGAACGGGCTGGATCTGCTGCCCACCCTGCGTACGAGCGCCCGCAGCATCGATGCGATCATGATTACTTCCGCCGCCGATGCGGCAACCGTCCAGACGGCAATGCGCTATGGCGTGGTTGATTATTTAATTAAACCGTTTCAGTTCCCGCGCTTTGAAGAGGCGCTGCTGACATGGCGTAAACGACGCGAGCTGCAGCGCGCCAAATCCCGCTACGAGCAGTCCGATGTTGACGATTTACTGCGCAGCGGTATTCAGCGCCCGGATAACGCCCGCCGCTTACCTAAGGGATTAACGCCGCAAACGCTGCGCCTGGTATGCCAATGGATCGATACCCATCAGGAGAGTGCCTTCTCGACAAATGAGATCGCCACCGCGCTGCAAATCTCCAGAGTTTCGTGTCGTAAATATTTAATCTGGCTAGAAAAAACGGGGATTCTCTTCACCAATAACCACTATGGTCTCACCGGCAGACCGGAATACCGCTATCGGTTGATTAGCGAACATATCGCTTTACTCAGACAATACAGCCAATGAACCCGACAGGTTCATTGGCTCTCTTTTGCTACGTCGGTGCAGGAACAGGCGGGCGCTATTTCTTTTTCGGGAAGAGCTCTTTGCGCTTATAAGGCTCGATTTCCCCCGGTTTACGCGTCTTCAGCAACTTGAGGATCCAGGTATATTGCTCGGTATGCGGCTTGACGAAAATCTCGACCTCTTCGTTCATCCGCCGCGCGATCGTGCGATCATCGGCGTCCAGCAGGTCATCCATCGGCGGACGCACCAGCACCGTCAGACGATGAGTTTTCCCATCATAGACCGGAAACAGCGGCACCACGCGCGCACGGCAGACTTTCATCAGCCGGCCAATCGCCGGCAGGGTGGCTTTATAGGTCGCGAAGAAATCGACGAATTCGCTGTGCTCGGCGCCGTGATCCTGGTCGGGCAAATAGTAGCCCCAGTAGCCCTGGCGGACCGACTGGATAAACGGTTTAATGCCATCGTTACGCGCGTGCATGCGCCCGCCAAAGCGACGTCTGACGGTATTCCACACGTAGTCGAAGACCGGATTCCCCTGGTTATGGAACATTGCCGCCATTTTCTGACCGCCCGAGGCCATCAACATGGCTGGAATATCCACCCCCCAGGCGTGCGGCACCAAGAAGATCACCTTTTCGTTATTGCGCTGCATCTCTTCGATGATCTCTTTGCCCTGCCAGTCGACGCGGGAAAGAATATGAGCAGGATCCCGCAGACCCAGCTCGGCCATCATGACCATCGCCTGCGGTGCCGACATATACATTTCATCGATAATTGCCTCGCGCTCCTGCTCGCTCTTTTCCGGGAAGCAATACAGCAGGTTTATCTGCGCACGCCGGCGCGAGCTTTTCGCCAGCCGACCCACCGCCCGTCCCAGTTTACCGAGGATCGGATCGCGAAAAGAGGGAGGCGTCAGAGCGATACCGGCAAACGCAAAAACCCCCAGCCAGGCGCCCCAGTAGCGCGGGAGTAAAAAGGATTTTTCAAACTTTGGAATAAACTCAATATTATTTTTTTTCGTTTCCATGCCCAGTCCACAGCCGTACTGCATAAAAAAGATAATGGGGTAATCCCGTCAAACCGCAAGTTGCAGCCTCAGAAGCCGTAAGACGACTTATTGTGGGTATAGTTTAGCGATACGACGGGGAACCTACAAAAGAAAAAGCCGGCGCGCGACAGGCACCGGCTTGCATTGACATCCTGCTAGTCAAACCGCAGCTGCGGGATGACCTCTTTGACCTGCGCCAGATAATCGGTGCGATCGGAACCGCTCAACCCTTCGGTACGCGGCAGTTTCGCCGTTAATGGGTTCACGGCCTGTTGGTTAATCCACACTTCGTAGTGCAGATGCGGACCGGTAGAACGGCCGGTGTTACCCGACAGCGCAATACGATCGCCGCGCTTCACTTTCTGCCCCGGTTTCACCAGCAGTTTACGCAGGTGCATATAGCGAGTGGTATAGGTGCGACCATGGCGTACGGCCACATAGTATCCCGCCGCGCCGCTGCGCTTAGCGACCACGACTTCACCATCGCCGACCGCAAGAACCGGCGTCCCCTGCGGCATAGCAAAATCGACGCCGCGGTGCGGCGCCACGCGCCCGGTCACCGGATTCAGGCGACGCGGATTAAAGTTCGAAGAGACGCGGAACTGGCGTGCCGTCGGGAAGCGCATAAAGCCCTTCGCCAGACCGGTACCGTTACGATCGTAGAACTTACCGTCTTCCGCACGAATCGCGTAGTAATCCTTGCCTTCTGAACGCAAACGCACGCCCAGCAGCTGGCTCTGTTCCCGTTTACCGTCAAGCATTTCGCGCGACATCAGTACCGAGAACTCATCGCCTTTTTTCAGCTTGCGGAAGTCCATCTGCCACTGCATCGCTCGGATCACCGCGCTGACTTCCGTACTGGTTAACCCGGCTTCACGAGCGCTGGCAACAAAGCTGGCGCCCACGGTGCCTTTCAACACGTTGTTGACCCAATCCCCTTTCTGCAGCTCGCTGCTCATTTTAAAGCCGTTCGCAACCCGGGTATAGGTGCGGGTTTCACGGCGCGACATTTCCCATGTCAGACTTTGCAAATCCCCCTCTGCCGTTAAGGTCCACGAGAGCTGTTGACCAATTTTCAGGTTTCGCAACTCTTTGTCGGCTGAGGAGAGCTGGGCGATATCGCCCATATCGATGCCGTACTGGTTGAGGATGCTGCTCAGCGTATCGCCAGTGGAGACCACATATTCGTGGCCGCCTGACTCACTGTCGGCTTTATCATCCAGTTCATCCTGAGGAATGGCTTCTTCTTCCTGCGGCGCCTGGTCGATAGGTTCGGAGGCTTCCGGCAGCAGAGAGCGGATTTCGCTTTTTTCCAGCTCAATCGTCCTGACGATAGGGGCGGATTCTGGATGGTAGATATAGGGTCGCCAGACGGCGACCGCTAATGTCAGAACGCTCAACGACCCCAGCATGACGCGGTGAGGTCGTGGCAAATTGTTGAATGCCTGAGTGACAGCGCGGGCTATCTGTTGCACGTATTCACTTCCTCGTTAATCTCCTTTCAGGCAGCTCGAATACTGTTTCGCCAGTTGGTCGAGGAACTGCGGGTAACTTTCTTTACCCAGCTTAATCCCGGTACCGAGAGGGTCCAGAGTCCCCATGCGCACAGAGGTGCCCCTGGCAACAGCTTCTATAACGGCTGGCCTGAACTGTGGCTCAGCAAAAACGCACGTTGCTTTTTGCTCAACCAGCTGTGTTCTGATTTCGTGTAAACGCTGCGCACCGGGCTGTATTTCAGGGTTTACGGTAAAATGCCCCAGAGAGGTCAGACCGTAGTGTTTTTCAAAGTAGCCATAGGCATCATGAAAAACGAAATACCCTTTTCCTTTCAGCGGTGCGAGCTCGTTACTCACCTGCTTATCGGTTGAGGCTAATTTTGCCTCAAATTCTTTCAGGTTAGCGTCAAGTTTGGCTCGACTCTGCGGCATAAGTTCCAATAATTTATCGTGGATTGCAACCGCTGAAAGCCGCGCTATCTCTGGGGATAACCACAGATGCATATTGTAAACACCATGATGGTGATCGCCGTCACTATTTTCACCTGCGGCGTGTTCGTGGCCATGATCGTCATCGTCGTCATCCGCCCCTTTCATGAGCAGCGGTTTCACGCCGGCAAGCTCAGCGATGGTCACCTTTTTATTCGACGCAATGCTTTGCGTTGACTTGTCCATGAACGCTTCCATCTCTGGACCAATCCAGACCACTAAGTCTGCGTTCTGTAAGCGTTTTGCATCGGAAGGACGCAGTGAATAATCATGCTCTGAGGCACCGTCAGGCAGGAGCACCTGGGTCTCCGTGACTCCATCCGCGATAGCGGAAGCGATAAAGCCTAAGGGTTTCATTGAGGTAACCACGGCAGCATTCGCCGTAGAGGTCTGAGCGAACAAAAAAACGGCGCTAAGTCCAGCGCAAAGAAGCGTATTTTTATGTAACATAATGCGTCTAGTCATCGTAATGAATGAGAAAGATGTGATATTATAACATTCACTCGCTTGTGCAACCCCTAATTTGACATGACAAATCTTGTAACTCTCGAAAACGTCTCGGTCGCCTTCGGCCAACGACGCGTACTGTCTGACATTTCGCTGACGCTAAAGCCCGGCAAAATTTTGACCTTACTCGGCCCTAATGGCGCAGGCAAATCCACGCTCGTGCGGGTGGTTCTTGGACTGGTAGCACCGAGTGACGGTGTTATCAAGCGCGAGAACAATCTGCGGATTGGCTACGTCCCGCAAAAACTGCATCTGGATGCCACGATGCCGCTGACCGTCAGCCGGTTCATGCGCTTACGTCCCGGCACCCGCAAGCAGGACATCCTGCCGGCGCTGAAACGTGTCCAGGCCGGGCACCTGATTGAAGCGCCGATGCAAAAACTCTCCGGTGGCGAAACCCAGCGCGTGCTGCTGGCCCGGGCCCTGCTGAACCAGCCGCAGCTGCTGGTGCTGGATGAACCCACGCAGGGCGTCGACGTTAACGGGCAGGTTGCCCTGTACGATCTGATAAACCAGCTGCGCCAGGAGCTTGATTGCTCGGTGCTGATGGTCTCCCACGACCTGCATCTGGTGATGGCAAAAACCGATGAGGTGCTGTGCCTGAATCAACATATTTGCTGTTCCGGCACCCCGGAAGTGGTCTCCACGCATCCGCAGTTTATCTCGATGTTTGGCCAGCGTGGGGCGGAACAGCTGGGAATCTATCGTCACCATCATAATCACCGCCATGACCTGCAGGGGCGGATCGTACTGCGTAGGGGAAATGAGCGCTGATGATTGAACTTCTGTTACCCGGCTGGCTGGCCGGGATGATGCTTGCCTGTGCGGCAGGCCCGCTCGGGTCGTTTGTGGTCTGGCGCCGGATGTCCTATTTCGGCGATACCTTAGCGCATGCCTCTTTGCTTGGCGTGGCCTTCGGGCTGTTGCTTAACGTCAATCCGTTTTATGCGGTGATCGCCGTGACCTTAATGCTGGCAGGCGGTCTGGTGTGGCTGGAAAAACGTCCGCATCTGGCGCTCGATACCTTATTGGGGATTATGGCGCACAGCGCGCTGTCGCTTGGTCTGGTGGTGGTTAGCCTGATGTCGAATATTCGCGTCGACCTGATGGCCTATCTGTTTGGCGATTTACTGGCGGTAACGCCGGAAGATTTGATCTCTATCGCCATTGGCGTGGTGATTGTGCTGGCTATCCTGCTCTGGCAGTGGCGCAACCTGCTGTCGATGACCATCAGCCCCGATCTGGCGTTTGTCGATGGCGTGAAGCTGCAGCGGGTGAAACTGCTGTTAATGCTGGTCACCGCGCTGACCATTGGCGTCGCCATGAAGTTCGTCGGCGCGTTGATTATTACCTCGCTGCTGATCATTCCTGCCGCCACGGCGCGCCGCTTTGCCCGTACGCCGGAGCAGATGGCCGCCGCTGCCGTTGGTGTGGGGATTATCGCGGTGACCGGTGGACTGACCTTCTCGGCGTTTTACGACACCCCCGCCGGCCCGTCCGTGGTGCTGTGCGCCGCGCTGCTGTTTATCTTCAGCATGATGAAAAAATCGGCCGCCTGAGCCGCGCCCTCTTCCCCGGTCGCGGCGAGTTGACCGGGGTCCTCATCCCTGCCCTGCCGGAACAAGCTCACCGCTCATCTGCCGGCAGCCAGGTTACGGCATTGCCGGCGGCGTAATACCGAAGTGATTCCAGGCGCGTACCGTCGCCATACGCCCACGCGGCGTACGCTGCAAAAAGCCTTGCTGGATCAGATACGGTTCCAGAACATCTTCGATAGTTTCCCGCTCTTCGCCAATCGCCGCCGCCAGGTTATCCAGGCCGACGGGGCCGCCGAAGAATTTATCGATGACCGCCAGCAGAAGTTTGCGGTCCATATAGTCGAACCCTTCCGCATCAACATTCAGCATGTCCAGCGCCTGAGCGGCAATCTCCAGCGAAATGGTGCCATCATGGCGCACTTCGGCAAAGTCACGTACCCGGCGCAGCAGGCGGTTGGCGATACGCGGCGTGCCGCGCGCGCGGCGGGCCACCTCCAGCGCACCTTCGTCGCTCATTTCCAGCCCCATAAAGCGCGCGCTGCGGCTGACGATATGCTGCAGGTCAGGAACCTGGTAAAACTCGAGGCGCTGTACAATCCCGAAACGGTCACGCAGCGGCGAAGTTAATGACCCCGCGCGCGTCGTGGCGCCAATCAGGGTAAACGGCGGCAGATCGATTTTGATCGACCGCGCCGCAGGCCCTTCGCCGATCATAATATCCAGCTGATAGTCTTCCATTGCCGGATACAGCACCTCTTCCACTACCGGCGAGAGGCGGTGTATTTCATCAATAAACAGCACATCGTGGGGTTCGAGGTTGGTGAGCATGGCGGCCAGGTCACCCGCCTTCTCAAGCACCGGACCGGAGGTGGTTCGCAGGTTGACGCCCATCTCATTGGCGACGATGTTTGCCAGCGTCGTCTTTCCCAGCCCCGGTGGACCAAAGATCAGCAGGTGATCGAGCGCGTCCCCGCGCAGCTTTGCCGCCTGGATAAAAATCTCCATTTGCGAACGCACCTGCGGTTGACCGACATACTCTGCCAGCAATTTCGGGCGGATTGCGCGGTCGGCCGTCTCTTCAAACCCGGCGCTGTCTGCCGATACCAGCCTGTCTGCTTCAATCATCCCTTACCTCACAACGCGGCGCGGAGCGCTTCGCGAATTAGCATTTCACTGTTGGCATCCGGGCGAGCGATTTTACTCACCATCCGGCTGGCCTCCTGAGGTTTATAGCCCAGCGCCACCAGCGCAGCAACCGCTTCCTGCTCCGCATCGTCATCAGACGGACCCGCCGGTGAAGTCAGCACCAGATCCGTCGCCGGCGTAAACAGATCGCCGTGCAGACCTTTGAACCGGTCTTTCATTTCAACAATCAGACGCTCAGCGGTTTTCTTACCGATACCCGGCAGTTTCACCAGGGCAGCCAGCTCCTCGCGCTCTACGGCGTTAACAAACTGCTGCGCCGACATACCGGAGAGGATCGCCAGCGCCAGCTTTGGCCCGACGCCGTTGGTTTTAATCAGCTCTTTGAACAGGGTGCGTTCCTGCTTGTTATTAAAACCATAGAGTAGCTGCGCATCTTCGCGAACGACAAAATGGGTAAAAACGATGGCCTCGTTGCCCACATCCGGCAGTTCATAAAAACAGGTCATTGGCATATGTACTTCATAGCCCACGCCTCCCGTTTCCAGTAATACAAGCGGGGGTTGTTTTTCGAGAACGATGCCTCTGAGTCTGCCTATCACATGGAGCTCCTGCGTTAAGGGCTAAAGTATCTGCGGTATCATAAAAAAAGGCTGGATGAATATCCAGCCTGATTTGACGTTATCGTAAGCGCCCACGCGCCAGATTGAGCCGCGTCTCGCTGATCTGAGCCGCGTTCTGACTGACGTGGCAGTGGGTAATGGCGATAGCCAACGCATCCGCCGCGTCCGCCTGGGGGTTGGCGGGAAGCTTAAGCAGCGTGCGCACCATGTGCTGCACCTGGCTTTTTTCCGCGCTGCCGATGCCGACAACGGTTTGCTTAACCTGCCTCGCGGCATACTCGAACACCGGCAGGTCCTGATTCGTCGCCGCGACAATCGCCACGCCGCGCGCCTGCCCCAGCTTCAGCGCCGAGTCGGCGTTTTTCGCCATAAACACCTGCTCGATGGCGAAATAGTCCGGCTGAAACTGGGTGATAATTTCCGTCACGCCTGCGTAAATCAGCTTCAGGCGCGACGGTAAATCGTCGACTTTGGTCCGAATACAGCCGCTGCCAAGATAGCTCAGCTGCCGCCCGACCTGACGAATAACGCCATAACCGGTAATGCGTGACCCCGGGTCAATGCCGAGAATAATGGCCATCACGCACCTCCGGTTAGTGATTTAACGGTCAGCAACATTAGAGCGTTGCGGCGACCTCATCAGAGATCTCGCCGTTATGATACACTTCTTGCACGTCGTCGCAGTCTTCCAGCATATCGATCAGACGCAGCAGTTTGGGTGCCGTTTCCGCATCCATATCCGCCTTGGTCGAAGGAATCATGGAGACTTCAGCCGCATCAGCCTTCAGGCCAGCCGCTTCCAGCGCATCGCGCACCGCGCCCATCTCTTCCCACGCGGTATACACGTCAATCGCGCCGTCGTCATAGGTCACAACGTCTTCCGCGCCAGCTTCCAGCGCGGCTTCCATGATCACGTCTTCGTCGCCGGCTTCAAAAGAGATGACCCCTTTTTTGCTGAACAGATAGGCTACGGAGCCATCGGTGCCGAGGTTACCGCCGGTTTTGCTGAAGGCATGGCGCACTTCGGCAACGGTACGGTTGCGGTTGTCGCTCAGGCATTCAACCATGACCGCGGTGCCGCCAGGGCCGTAACCTTCATAAATGATGGTTTCCATGTTCGCGTCATCATCGCCGCCAACGCCACGGGCGATAGCACGGTTCAGGGTGTCGCGGGTCATGTTGTTGGACAGTGCTTTATCTACTGCCGCACGCAAACGCGGGTTAGAAGCGACATCGCCGCCGCCCAGACGCGCAGCGGTAACCAGCTCACGAATGATTTTAGTAAAGATCTTACCGCGCTTGGCATCCTGTGCCGCTTTGCGGTGTTTGGTGTTGGCCCATTTACTATGACCTGCCATAAAAAACTCTCCAAAAATGCCTGCTTCCCGCAGCCTTTCGACCTGCAAATGGCTGGGAAGACTAGTCGGCGTTAATTACAAATTCTTCAATCGCCTGCCGGTTACTCCACGACTTGGTCAGGGCGGCGGCTTCTGCCGCATTGACCCAGCGGTAATCCAGATGTTCCGTAAAGACAATCTGGCGTTCATGAGGGAGCGCAAGACAGAACCAAAATTCCGTATTGCGCTCAACGCCCGGCGCGTAGCGATGACGTAAATGAGAAAAAATCTCGAAATCCACCGTGCGCTGACAGTCCATTAAGGTCAGCTGCTCATGAGCAACATCAATCGCGACCTCTTCCTTTACTTCACGCACGGCGGCTTGCGCTGCGGTCTCCCCCGCTTCCAGGCTGCCGGTTACCGACTGCCAGAAAGCGGGATCGTCGCGTCGCTGCAACATCAGCACCCGCTTCGTATCTTCGGCATAAATGACCACCAGAACGGAAACGGGAAGCTTGAATGACATCTTACTTATTCTCCGGAGACTCTTTTGTCTCTTTCGCCACAACCTGAATACCTAACTCACCCAGGGATGTCGGGTTAGCAAAGCTCGGCGCTTCGGTCATCAGACAGGCCGCGGCGGTCGTTTTCGGGAAGGCAATAACGTCACGGATATTATCGGTACCGGTCAGCAGCATGGTCAGACGGTCAAGACCGAAGGCCAGACCCGCGTGCGGCGGCGTACCGTACTTCAGCGCGTCCAGCAGGAAGCCGAATTTTTCACGCTGTTCCTGTTCGTTGATGCCCAGAATACCGAAGACGGTCTGCTGCATGTCGCCATTGTGGATACGGACGGAACCGCCGCCCACTTCATACCCGTTGATCACCATATCGTAGGCGTTAGCGATCGCCGTTTCCGGCGCGGTTTTCAGTTCATCCGCAGTCATGTCTTTCGGCGAAGTGAACGGGTGGTGCATCGCGGTCAGACCGCCTTCACCATCATCTTCGAACATCGGGAAGTCGATAACCCACAGCGGCGCCCATTTGGTTTCGTCGGTCAGGCTCAGGTCTTTACCCAGCTTCAGACGCAGCGCACCCAGCGCATCGGCAACCACTTTCTTATTGTCCGCGCCGAAGAAAATCATGTCGCCATCCTGGGCGCCGGTGCGCTCAAGAATGGCGTCGACGATCTCTGCGTTGAGGAATTTCGCTACCGGGCTGTTGATGCCTTCGAGACCTTTCGCACGCTCGTTGACTTTCATGTACGCCAGGCCTTTCGCGCCATAGATCTGGACGAACTTGCCATACTCATCAATTTGTTTACGGGTCAGCGCAGCGCCACCCGGTACGCGCAGCGCAGCGACGCGCCCTTTGGCATCATTGGCCGGGCCGGAGAAGACGGCAAACTCTACGGCCTTCACCAGGTCGGCAATATCGACCAGCTCCATCGGGTTACGCAGATCCGGCTTATCGGAACCGAAGCGGCGCTCGGCTTCCGCAAAGGTCATCACCGGGAATTTGCCCAGGTCGACGCCTTTCACGTCCAGCCACAGCTGGTGAACCAGATCTTCCATGACTTCACGCACCTGCGGCGCGGTCATAAAGGAGGTTTCCACATCGATCTGGGTGAATTCCGGCTGGCGGTCTGCACGCAGGTCTTCGTCACGGAAGCATTTCACTATCTGATAGTAACGGTCAAAGCCGGACATCATCAGCAGCTGTTTAAACAGCTGAGGAGACTGCGGCAGCGCGTAGAATTTGCCTTTGTGAACGCGGCTCGGCACCAGATAGTCGCGCGCGCCTTCCGGGGTCGCTTTGGTCAGCATCGGGGTTTCGATATCGAGGAAACCGTGATCGTCCATAAAGCGGCGCACGAAGCTGGTGATTTTCGCACGGGTTTTCAGACGCTGAGCCATTTCCGGACGACGCAGGTCCAGGTAACGGTATTTCAGTCGCGCTTCTTCGGTGTTGACGTGATTGGAGTCAAGCGGCAGCGCTTCTGCACGGTTGATGATCGTCAGCGAAGAGGCCAGCACTTCGATGTCGCCCGTAGCCATCTCGCTGTTGACGTTTTTTTCGTCGCGCGCACGCACGGTACCGGTGATTTGGATGCAAAACTCATTGCGCAGTTCGGAAGCCAGCTTTAACGCCTCCGCACGATCCGGATCGAAAAACACCTGCACGATGCCTTCGCGGTCACGCATATCAATGAAGATAAGGCTACCAAGATCACGACGACGGTTGACCCAACCACACAGAGTCACCTGCTGCCCCACGTGGGACAGACGTAGCTGTCCGCAATATTCTGTACGCATGAGATATCCCTTAACTTAGCCGCAGGCGGATTGTTGCCTGCCTCGCAGGCGACGGAGTCGCAGCTTTAGCTGAATGTCACAACTGAATGAAAAAAGGCGGTCATTATAATAGAATTTCCGCCGCACGATAAGCCCGATGCAGTTTGTACGTTGCTTTGCTGTACGCTTATTGCCTGTGCTCACAAAAATTAACAAAAATTGTTACCCATGAGCCGGATCGGCAACGGTATTGTAACGGTCAAACCACAGAAGAAGATACGGGGATACCATGTTAGAACTCAATGCGAAAAAAACTGCGCTCGTTGTCATCGATCTGCAAGAGGGTATTTTGCCCTTCGCCGGTGGGCCGCATCGTGCCGATGACGTGGTAACGCGCGCGGCCCGTCTGGCTGAAAAGTGCCGTCAGCAAGGCTCGCCGGTCATCATGGTCCGCGTTGGCTGGTCCGCTGATTTTGCCGAAGCGCTAAAGCAACCGGTTGACGCGCAGGCCGGCGGGCACGCGCTGCCGGATAACTGGTGGACCTACCCGCAGGCGCTGGGCAAACAGGACGGCGATATCGAAGTCACCAAACGCCAGTGGGGCGCCTTCTATGGTACCGATCTCGAGCTGCAGCTACGTCGTCGCGGTGTTGATACCCTTATTCTCTGCGGCATCTCCACCAACATCGGCGTTGAATCCACCGCGCGTAATGCCTGGGAGCTGGGCTTCAACCTGGTTATCGTCGAAGACGCCTGCAGCGCCGCCTCTGCCGAGCAGCACCAGGGCAGCATGACGCATATTTTCCCGCGCATCGCCCGCGTGCGCAGCACCGAGGACGTCCTCGCCGCCTTATGATTTATATCGGGCTCCCGCAATGGTCGCACCCGAAGTGGGTGCGTCTGGGCATCACCAGCCTTGCAGACTATGCTCGCCACTTTAACTGCGTGGAGGGTAATACGACCCTTTACGCCCTGCCGAAGGCGGAGATTGTCGCCCGCTGGTATGAGCAAACTCACGATAATTTTCGCTTCTGCTTTAAATTTCCGGCCACCATTTCGCATCAGGCCGCTCTGCGCCATTGCGACGACCTGAGCCACGAGTTTTTTACTCGTCTGGCGCCGCTGGAAACGCGTATTGGCCAGTACTGGCTGCAGCTGCCCGCCACCTTTGGCCCCGGAGACCTCCCTGCCCTGTGGCACTTTCTCGATACGCTGCCGACCCAATTCACCTATGGCGTCGAAGTACGGCATCCGGAGTTTTTCGCCAAAGGGGACGCCGAAAAGGCGCTCAATCGCGGGCTGCATCAACGTCACGTGAATCGCGCCATCCTCGACAGCCGCCCGGTGCATAGCGCCATCGCGCGAAATCCGGCCATGATCGACGCCCAGCGTAAAAAACCCAAACTTCCGGTTCATGCCGTGGTCACGGCGGGGAATCCGCTGGTTCGCTTTATCGGCAGCGACGACATGGCCCACAATCACCGGCTGTTTGGCGTCTGGCTGCAGACCTTACCCCAATGGAGCCAGTCGACAACGCCCTATTTATTTCTCCACACCCCGGACATCGCGCAGGCCCCGGAGCTGGTCAGCACGCTTTGGGAAGATTTGCGCCGGGTGATGCCAGAGGTCGGGACCGCACCGTCAATTCCGCAGCAAACCGCGCTTTTCTGATATCCTGCTATGCTAATCGGAGCCATCTGAAAGAGTGAAAGGGAGTTTTTTGTATGGTCAGCGCGCTGTACGCGGTGTTGGGTGCGTTATTGCTAATTAAGTTTTCTTTTGATGTTGTACGTCTGCGCACGCAATACCACGTTGGGTATGGTGACGGAGGGTTTAGCGAGCTGCAGGTTGCTATCCGCGTGCACGGCAACGCCGTTGAGTATGTCCCCATTGGCATCATCCTGCTGCTGTTTATGGAGATGAATGGCGCGCAGAACTGGATGGTGCACGTCTGCGGTATTTTGCTGATTGCCGGACGACTGATGCACTCTTACGGTTTTCACCACCGGCTCTTCAGCTGGCGTCGCTCCGGAATGAGCGCCACCTGGTGCGCCCTGTTGCTGATGGTGCTCGCGAATCTGTGGTATATGCCCTGGGAGTTGGTTTTCTCCTTACATTAGCGCACAATACGCCGTTTTCGTTTTTTCGGGTTTAACGTTATGTCTCACCGCGATACGCTTTTTTCCGCGCCGATTGCCAGCCTCGGCGACTGGACCTTTGATGAACGGGTTGCTGAAGTCTTCCCGGATATGATCCAGCGCTCCGTGCCCGGCTATTCCAATATCATTTCTATGATCGGCATGCTGGCTGAACGCTTCGTTCAGCCCGATACCCAGGTTTATGACCTCGGCTGCTCGCTTGGAGCGGCAACGCTCTCTATCCGGCGTAACATTGCCCACCCTGGCTGCAAAATTGTGGCGGTGGATAACTCTTCGGCAATGGTCGAACGCTGCCGTCGCCACATCGATGCCTATAAAGCGCCGACGCCCGTCGAGGTTGTGGAAGGCGATATTCGTGATATCACCATCGACAACGCCTCCATGGTGGTACTGAACTTTACCATTCAGTTTCTGGCCCCCGATGAACGCCAGGCTATTCTGGATAAGGTTTACCAGGGGCTGAATCCCGGGGGCGCGCTGGTGCTGTCCGAAAAATTCAGTTTCGAAGATGCGCATGTTGGCGAACTGCTGTTCAACATGCATCACGACTTTAAGCGTGCCAACGGCTACAGCGAACTGGAAATCAGCCAGAAGCGCAGCATGCTGGAAAACGTCATGTTGACCGATTCGGTCGAAACGCACAAAGCCCGCCTGCATAAAGCCGGGTTTGAACATGCCGAATTGTGGTTTCAGTGCTTTAACTTTGGTTCACTGGTGGCGGTGAAATCAGAGGAAAAAGCATGATCGATTTCAATCATTTTTATCAACGCATCGCTCTCAGCCCGCTATCTCACTGGCTGGAGACGCTCCCTGCCCAGGTCGCGGCGTGGCAACGGGAAGCTCTGCACGGCAAATTCCGCGAGTGGGAACGGGCCGTAGAGTTTCTGCCGGAGCTGGCCCCGTATCGTCTGGACCTGCTGCATAGCGTCACCGCCGAAAGCGAAACGCCGCTAAGCGAAGGCCATCGGCTGCGCGTAGAGAACCTGCTGAAAAACCTGATGCCCTGGCGCAAAGGGCCCTACTCGCTTTACGGCGTGAATATCGATACCGAATGGCGTTCTGACTGGAAATGGGAGCGCGTGCTGCCGCATCTGTCCGATCTGACCGGGCGCACGATTCTCGACGTTGGCTGCGGCAGCGGCTACCACATGTGGCGCATGATCGGCGCCGGCGCGCATCTGGCGGTCGGGATTGACCCGACGCAGCTGTTTTTATGCCAGTTTGAAGCGGTGCGTAAGCTGCTGGGTAACGATCAGCGCGCCCACCTGTTGCCGCTGGGCATTGAGCAGCTTCCGGCGCTCAACGCCTTCGATACCGTCTTTTCGATGGGCGTGCTGTACCATCGCCGCTCGCCGCTCGACCATTTATGGCAGCTCAAAGATCAGCTGGTCGACGGTGGCGAACTGGTGCTGGAGACGCTGGTGGTCGAAGGGGATGAAAATAGCGTTCTGGTACCAGGCGACCGCTATGCGCAGATGCGCAACGTCTACTTTATTCCGTCGGCCGCGGCGTTGAAAATGTGGCTGGAGAAGTGCGGATTTGTCAATGTGCGGATTGTCGATGTCTGCGCCACCACCACCGAAGAGCAGCGCCGTACCGAATGGATGATTACGGAGTCGCTGGCTGACTTCCTCGACCCCGAAGACAGCAGTAAAACGCTTGAAGGTTACCCGGCGCCGGTGCGCGCGGTGATTATTGCCAACAAACCTGAGACCCAGCAATCGCTGGCGAAAAAGTCAGCCGGGGGCAAATAAAGGTGAAAAAAAGACCCCTGTTGAAATTGCAGGGGCCTGGTACGGGCAATCATCATATTGGGCGACATGATGTGCAGCAAAAAACGGTTTAACTTCTCTGCGCAGAAATGATTTGCTTCATTTCTGCCACCGCTACGCCATTAACGGCATAGCGTGAATATTCATCTGCGTCGGCATCGGCGGACATCGATAATCCGGAATGACGGAAGCGCATTGGCGATGGCACCCAGTGTCCGGCCGAGCTGTGGACCTCTTTGACACCTGCCTGAAGAAACTTCGCCAGGTTGGCCGCTCGAACACCTGCACCAGCCATAATGGTTGGAGTATCCCCCAGGGCAATAAGTTCCGTAATTAATGAAAGACCTTTTTCAGCGCTGGCCTGCTGACCCGATGTCAGGATACGGGCAACGCCGAAATCGGCCAGCGTGCGATAAGCCTGATACGGATCCGCACACATATCAAAAGCCCGGTGGAACGTGACCGCCAGCGAACCGGCCGCCGCCATAATTTTTTGCATGCGCGCGGTATCGACCCGACCATCCACATCTAACACCCCGATGACCACGCCGGGAAAACCCAGCTCCCTGACCGTCGCCACATCGTCGAGCATCGCCGCAAACTCGCTTTCGGTGTAGCAAAAATCACCGCCGCGCGGGCGAATAATCGGATGCACCGGAATGGTCACCGTTTCGCGTACTGTTTTCAGCACGCCCAGCGACGGGGTTAATCCCCCTTCATGCGGCGCGGCGCAGAGCTCAATGCGATCGGCTCCACAGCGCTGCGCCTCTTGCGCACAGGCCATGCTATAACAGCAGACTTCCAGTAGCGTCATTTCCTTCTCCTTTACGCTGCGGGCAACACAGCATGTCATGATTTATCCGTTCAAAAACCGCGTCGCTTCACACTGTTACGCATCAGATTGTTCGCTGGCGACAATTTGCTCAATTGACCACGGGTGAAATTTAATCGTGACGCGGCCATCCGTCACCGCCAGGGTCGGGTTTGGCAGCCGTTCGCGCTCTCCTTTCGGCGAGCTGGTTTTGACAAAAATCCCCGGCTGACTCAATCCCTCATCAGACAGCAGCGCCAGCGCGCGAGCATTGAGCGCATCCGGCTCGCCCGGCAGCACAATCTCAACGTGCTCCCATCCTTCATGCGGATAGCGTTTCTCGCCCGGCCACGGCAGCTCAACCACGCTGAAACGCCAGTGGGCCACCGAAACCGGCTCATCCAGTTTGAACAGGCAGATAGGTCGACCGTTGATCGTGTTTTCCGACAGCAGCGTGCCGCATTGTTCAAAACCGCGACGCCAGCGCTCTGCCGTGGCGTTTTGGTGGCAGCGCAGGGAAATATGGTCGGCATCCAGCGGCGCGATATCCAACCCAAGTCGGTCGGCCAGCCCGCTTAGCGCGTCGGTGAAACGCGGCAGATCCGCGGAAATATCGTTAAGCTCATCAATTTGCTGCCAGTTTGCCATACTGCACCTCAATGCACGTCAAAGGGGGGTAATTTAGCGTGTTTCCCGGCGGCGACCAACCGGGAATCTTCTGTGGGGTTCGCCGAGTGGCTATTCATTAAGCGCGCTGCCCGGCAACGCGCGCACGGTGCTGACGCATGGGCGCAAATGCAGTATACTCCTGCCCTAATTTGTCCACATTCCGGCGCTGCCCCACAGGGGTTATAGCGCCTTAAACGTAAGGTATTCCGGTGAATATTCAGGCTCTTCTCTCAGAAAAAGTCAGCCAGGCCCTGATCGCGGCAGGTGCGCCTGCCGATTGCGAACCTCAGGTCCGCCAGTCAGCAAAAATCCAGTTCGGCGACTATCAGGCCAACGGCGTGATGGCAGTAGCGAAAAAACTGGGTATGGCGCCGCGACAACTCGCAGAGCAGGTACTGTCTCATCTCGACCTTAACGGGATTGCTAACAAGGTTGAAATCGCCGGGCCCGGCTTTATCAATATTTTCCTCGATCCGGCCTTTTTAGCGGAAAATGTGAACAGCGCGCTGGCGTCTGAGCGTCTGGGCGTCGCCCGGCCGCAGGCGCAAACTATCGTCGTTGACTACTCCGCCCCGAACGTCGCCAAAGAGATGCACGTCGGCCATCTGCGTTCCACCATCATCGGTGACGCTGCCGTCCGTACGCTTGAATTCCTCGGTCATAAGGTGATCCGTGCGAACCACGTCGGCGACTGGGGCACTCAGTTCGGCATGCTGATCGCCTGGCTGGAAAAACAGCAGCAGGAAAACGCCGGTGAAATGGCGCTGTCCGACCTCGAAGGCTTCTATCGCGATGCGAAAAAGCATTATGACGAAGATGAAGTCTTTGCCGAACGCGCCCGTAACTACGTAGTAAAACTCCAGGGTGGCGATGCTTACTTCCTGGAGATGTGGCGCAAGCTGGTTGACATCACCATGACCCAAAACCAGATTACCTACGATCGTCTGAACGTCACCCTGACCCGCGATGACGTCATGGGTGAAAGTCTCTACAACCCGATGCTGCCGGGCATTGTTGCCGATCTGAAAGCCAAAGGTCTGGCCGTCGAGAGCGAAGGCGCGACCGTGGTGTTCCTTGATGAGTACAAAAACAAGGAAGGCGAACCGATGGGCGTCATCATCCAGAAAAAGGATGGCGGCTACCTCTACACCACTACCGATATCGCCTGTGCGAAGTATCGTTATGAAACGCTGCACGCCGACCGGGTGCTCTACTACATCGATTCCCGTCAGCACCAGCACCTGATGCAGGCGTGGACGATCGTGCGTAAAGCGGGCTATGTACCGGAATCCGTGCCGCTGGAACATCACATGTTCGGCATGATGCTGGGCAAAGACGGGAAGCCGTTCAAAACTCGCGCCGGCGGTACCGTGAAGCTGGCGGATCTGCTGGATGAAGCGCTGGAACGCGCGCGCCGCCTGGTGGCCGAGAAAAATCCGGACATGCCTGCCGATGAGCTGGAACAGCTGGCCAATGCGGTCGGTATTGGCGCAGTGAAGTATGCCGATCTGTCCAAAAACCGGACCACCGATTACGTATTTGACTGGGATAACATGCTGGCCTTCGAAGGCAACACCGCGCCGTATATGCAGTATGCCTATACCCGCGTGCTCTCCGTCTTCCGTAAAGCGGAAGTTGACGAGCAGGCGCTGGCTGCGGCACCGGTGATCATTACCGAAGCGCGCGAAGCGCAGCTGGCCGCGCGCCTGCTGCAGTTCGAAGAGACGCTGACCGTTGTGGCCCGCGAAGGCACGCCGCACGTCATGTGCGCCTATCTCTACGATCTGGCGGGCCTGTTCTCCGGTTTCTACGAGCATTGCCCGATTATCACCGCCGAGAGCGAAGCCGCACGCAACAGCCGTCTGAAGCTGGCGCAGCTGACGGCCAGAACCCTGAAACAGGGTCTGGATACGCTGGGTATTGAAACCGTCGAGCGGATGTAAGTCGGCGGGGGATTTTGTCGCCCCGGCTAGCCGCGCGCTGCCGGGGAAATGCCTGATGGCGCGGTGCTTGTCAGCGTCTGTCAGGGCGATCAAATCCTGCCTTAGAAGTATTTGCGCAAATACTCCGTCAGACACAATATCGCCATTGCCTGACCATACGGCATCGAAGTCAGCGGGATCTCGCGGTAAAAGTCGAGATTGCCGCCCATCCCGGTCCCAAACGAGGTCTGTAACAGCTCGCCTTCCGGGGAGATATTTTTCACCACCCCGCGAATCGCCTTCTCCGCCACCTCGGCGTACTCCGCCGCGACATAGCGCTTACGCACCGCTTTCAGAATGCCATAGGCAAATCCGGCGGTGGCCGATGCTTCCAGGTACGAGTGCGGATCGTCCAGCAGCGTATGCCACAGGCCGCTGTCATCCTGACATTTTGCCAGCGCGGCAATTTGCGCATTCAGCACCTGGATCAAATAGCGTCTGACGGCGCTGTGCTCAGGTAAATCAACCAGTTCAAGGAAATCGGGGATCACCATCGTCAGCCAGCTGTTACCCCGCGCCCAGCGAGCGCGGGCGAAGTTATGCTGACCGTCATAGCTCCAGCCGTGAAACCACAGCCCGGTTTCCCGGTCCATCAGGTTCTGAACGTGAAGTAAAAACTGATACACCGCCTCTTCCACATACTGCGGACGATTGAGCAATTTACCGATTTTAGCCAGCGGCAGTACGGTCATCATCAGCGTATCGTCCCACATCTGCTGATGGTTCTCTTCCGCCAGCGTGATGTGCTGCATTCCCCCATGCTCCGTGCGCGGCATCTCATGCATCGCCCACTCCGCCCAGCTATCGAGCCAGGGCAGATACTCCGGTCTCCCGGTCTCTTCGTAGCGCCAGGCCAGGGTCAGGAATGGGGCCATGGTATTAACGTTCTTCGTGGTCGCTCCTTCGGCGAAGCGATCGGCAAACCAGCTGTCGATAATATCGCGCATCGCCGTGTCCCCGGTCTGCTGGTAGTACTGATGAATACCGTACAAACCTACGCCATGCGTCCACTCCCAACCGGCCCACCCTTTGGTATCAATGACCCGCCCGTCGTCCAGCCGCAGCAGAAACGTCCCCGCTTCATCGCGAATATTGACCAGATTATGGGTCACTTTTTGGATCAGCGACTGCAGTTCATGGCGGCTAATAAAATGCGCCGGCTGACGCAGTAACGGGCTATGTTTGACAGGCCACACCTTCATCTCTTTACCCTCTGTTGTATGTCGATTTCATTTCAGCACCCTGCTTCAGCGATGGCGCGGCAGGTTTATTGCGGTTCAGATAACCAATATTGTTATTTCCCCACAGCGCGTCGAACGGCATGCCGGCCAGCATCTCAACCACCGCGCGATCTTCCGCTGTCGCCAGCTCTGGCTGTGCGCGGCCCGAGCGACGCATTTTGAGCGTCTCCGCCCGCAGCACGCTATGCGTGGCAAGATTGAGCCTGAAGCGCAGGGAGACGAGGAAACCGCAGGCCAGCACCGCCAGCGTGCCGACGCTCAGGATCAACA
The DNA here is from genome assembly GCF_003323835.1 of Klebsiella sp. X13. Taxonomy (NCBI): domain Bacteria; kingdom Pseudomonadati; phylum Pseudomonadota; class Gammaproteobacteria; order Enterobacterales; family Enterobacteriaceae; genus Klebsiella; species Klebsiella sp. X13. Next base: position 1,939,511 of record NZ_CP030874.1, on the reverse strand, counting down.
GGATGGTATGGCTCACTTCATAGGGCTGGGTCTTCTGCCCGGAAACAAATCCCGAGAGCTGCATAATGATACCCACCAGCATCACCGCGCCGGCCTGAGAGGCTTTGCGCGTCAGCGTCATAATGCCGGCAAAAATCCCTTCACGACGCTGCCCGGTGATGACCTCATCCACATCCGCGATATAGGTGTAGGTATTCCATGGCACATAGTTGATTCCGCCACGCCCAAGTCCCGCGACGGCAGAGATCAACAGCAGCAGCGAGTAGACATCGCTCAGTCCGGCGTAATAGAGAATCGCGTAGGACAGCGAGCTCAGGCCAAACAGCACGACCACCATACGATACGAAGGGGCGGGCCCGAAGCGAATACAGAGCGGAATCATGGCGATGACGGCAATAAACTGGAAGATAGCCATGGTGCCCAGCAGGTTGGACGCCATTGAGGCCTCCTGCATCAGCACAAACACCACGTAGTAGGTAAACACGGCATTAAAGACGTCCTGAGCGATATAGCCGCCAAGGTACATCCCCAGGTGCTGGCGGAAAATCTTAATCCGCAGCGTCGAACTCAGCTCAATAAACAGGCGATTGAGGCTCTGAACCAAAGACAAATTGCGCTTCTCTTCTTCCGCCCGCAGCGCGGCTTCCGACCACTCTTCCCGCGGACGTTCCCAGGTAAAGAACCAGACGAAGGTCAGCATCAGCGCGCACAGCACGGAGAAGACGAGACTTGCGTAGAAAAAGGAAACCGCATTGTCCTTACCAAACTGGGTCAGCAGAATGCCCGGCAGGAATGACGCCAGAATGGCCGACATCTGCGCCATCGAAATACGCGCGCCGGAGAATTTGGTTTTTTGTTTAAAATCATCAGTCATTTCCGGTACCAGCGTTTCATACGGCACCAGAATCATGGTGTAGACGATATCGAACAGCAGATAGGTGAGCAGGTAATACCAGAATCCCATATCGCCAACCCACATGATGGAGTAGCTGAACACGCAGGGGATGCCGAGCAGAATAAAGAACTTACGTCGGCCAAAGCGTTTGCCGAGCCACGTGGTCCCAAAGTTATCGGTCAGAAAGCCCATCAGCGGGCTGATCACCGCGTCCAGCACTCTCGCCGTGGCAAAAATCAATGTTGCTTCAATAGGGGAAAGGCCGCAGAAGGTGGTGTAGAAGTAGAGGAGCCAGGCCGCGGTCAGCGCGGTGGTCCCGGCGCCGAGGAAGTCGCCCGAGCCATAGGCCAGATAATTAACTAAACCGATTTTACGTGTTTTCATCGCCGTAAATCCTGTGTCTTTTTTTTAGTGAACTCCGACAAGCTTTCTGGCTTAGCCAAAAGGGAGTGGATACATGGCTACAGTAGAAGTATGAGAACAGGGTTACCTTTTCGTTTTTGCCAGCTCGCCCCCGTCCATGGCAAAAATACAAAGAGTCGACGAACACGCATCACCTATTTATAAAACAGCATTTCCTTTATAACAAAACGAATGTCCAAAACTAAAATTTGGTCGATGAAAACGTGATTTATCTCCACCAGAAATCAGTCGCTTAATGTGTGATGAACAGGGATTGCGGGAGATAAAAAATGAGAGTAAAGAAAGTATGAAGGGTTATTTCGCGTATCTGAAGGAGGCCTGATGTCCTATTCTCATCTGCTCGTTGCCGTCGCCCCAACGCCGGAAAGCCGCGTGCTTATCAATAAAGCGGTCTCTATCGCACGTCCGCTGGATGCCAAAGTCAGCCTGATCACGCTGGCCACCGATCCGGAGTTATATAACCAGTTTGCTGCGCCGATGCTGGAAAACCTGCGGGACTTGATGCATGAAGAAACGCGAGATTTTCTCTCCGGACTGGCGAAAGAAGCCAATTACCCTATCGACAACGTGACGATTGCCAGCGGCGAACTCAGCCACCACATCAAAGATTTTTGCCAGCAGCATCACGTGGACCTGGTGATATGTGGCAATCACAACCACAGCCTGTTTTCGCGCGCCACCTGCTCGGCGAAAAGCATCGTCGGCAGCAGCGGCGTGGACGTTTTACTGGTCTCTCTGGAAAAAGGCTGACGCCAAAGGCGTCAGCCTGTATCCCGCTTACCGCGCTACGCCAGTTTGGGGAAAGTTGAGACTTTGCGTTGCAATCGGCTCTCCTCACTGCGCGGTTCGATCTGCTGCAAATCGCTGATGAACCGCTCCTGCCAATGATGGATATCGTTATCCTTGATGACCGCCAGCATCTCCGCATGACGCGCAATGCGTTCCGCCAGCGGCATCGTCAGACCACGATCCAGCGCCGCGGCCACCTCATCGCGATCGTAGGGATTGACGATCAGCGCACTGGTTAGCTCATTCGCCGCCCCGGCAAACTGCGACAGGACCAGCACGCCCGGGTTCTGCGGATCCTGGGCAGCAATAAACTCTTTCGCCACCAGATTCATCCCGTCGCGTAGAGGCGTCACTAACCCGACATCGGAATAGCGGAAGATCTTCATCAACAGTTTGCGTTCAAAATGTTGATTCAGGTAGTACAGCGGCGTCCAGCCCAGCTGTCCGTACTGGCCATTGATTCTGCCGCTGGCGGTCTCCAGCTGATGGCGAATATCCTGATAGGCCTGTACTTCGCCGCGGGAGGTTGGCGCAATCTGCGTATAGCGAATCTTGCCATGGTGCTGCGGGTATTTCTCCAGCAGGGCTTCATAGGCGAGAAAGCGCTCCGGCAGGCCTTTAGAGTAATCCAGTCGCTCAACGGAGAAGATATTTTTTACTCCCTTAAGCTCGCTTTTCAGCTGTGCCAGTTTGGGCGGCAGCGGCCCCTTCGCACTGCGCACAATCTCGTCAGGATCGATGCCTATCGGGTAAACCTCGGTGCGGAAATGTTTGCCCCATGCCTCATGGCGTCGGCCATCTCGCGTCACCACCCGGGTCTGCAGCGAGACGCTATCAAGAAACGCCACTCTGTCGTTATCGGTCTGGAAGCCAAGCAGATCGTAGTCACAGAGCTGCTCAAGAAGCTCGGCATGCGGAGGCAGCGCGTTAAAAATCTCTGGCGTCGGGAACGGAATGTGCAAAAAGAAACCGATACGGTTATTGACCCCGAGCTTGCGCAGCTCGCTGGCAAAAGGCAGCAGATGATAATCATGAATCCACAAAATATCATCGGGCTCAATCAGCGGGAGAAGCTTCTTCGCCAGGTTGGCATTAACCCGCAGATAGCCGTCCCATGACGGACGCTGGAAGTCCACCAGATCCAGGCGATAGTGAAATGCCGGCCACAGCACGGCGTTGGAAAACTGGTTGTAGTATTCGTCATGATCCCGTTCATTGAGCGTAAACGAGGCCCAGGTGATATTGCCTCGCGTCACCGTGTTTAGCGGTTTCTGGTCATCGCCAATCTCTCCGCTCCAGCCAAACCATAATCCACCGGCGGCCTTCAGCGCGCCCAAAATGCCCACGGCCAGGCCACCCGCGCTGGCCTTTTTATCATCCGGTGGCGCAATACGATTAGATATTACGACTAAGCGCCCCATAACCCTCCCTCCTGTCATTTTGCGCATCAGGTTGTTGCTTATTATTTGCGATGCTGATTAACCAATGCTGAACGGCCGCGACATCCGGCAGACGCCACTGCGCCTGGGTGTCGCCCTTGCCAACTTTTACCGACATGCCGCCGAGCTGATTCACGACGTTGAACCCGGCTTCGTCCGTCAAATCGTCGCCAACGAATACCGGTTTACGCCCCTGAAACGGCGCCTCCTGCATAAACGTCGCAATCGCTTCCCCTTTATTGACCCCACGCGGCTTAATCTCCACCACGCACTTACCCAACTGCAATGCGAGGATGGGATAACGTTTGACAATCCCCTGCGCCAGCGATAGCGCCGCGCTCTGGTACGTCGGCGCCTGGCGATAATGCAGCGCAAACGCCATGCCTTTGTGTTCCAGCTCACATCCCGGCATCGTCTCCAGCGCCGCCCGCAGCTGCTCATCCAGTTCCCGGAGCAGCGCATCAGGAAGCGTGACGATGTGCGTTTTACCATTGATATCGCGGCGTTCTGCCCCGTGAACACCGGCCAGCGGCAGCCGGTATGGATGGGTAAGCGCATCAAGCTCAACCATTGAGCGCCCTGAAATCAATGCCACCGCCCCACCGTGCTGCTGCGCAAGCTGCCGCAGCGCCTGAAGCGCCGGTGTGGGGATAACAACCTGATCGGGATGAGGTTTGATATCGGCAAGCGTGCCGTCGAGGTCAAAGAAAAATGCATGATGTTCGGTTGGCACAGGCGGTACAGATATCTTGTCAGCCACCCTGTTCTCCTCCTTTCATGGCCAGCACAACGCTGGTTGTTAACGGATTGTTAGCCATGTAAGTATAGACAGTGTGACCGGGATCGCCATTTTTGATAGCTATCGCCAGCGTAGCGGGCGCTGGCGATAATCAGGGATTAGACTAAAAGGTTGGGGGATTATTAAGCAGCCCGTTTTGCTTTTTGTTTATAACGGTCGAAGATAACCGCCGCCAGCAGAATCACCCCGCGCACCACGTACTGAGAGAACGGCGAGATATTGAGCAGGTTCATGGCGTTCTCTACGGTGCCGAGGATCAGGATCCCGGCAACCACATAAGAGATCTTACCGATCCCGCCTTTCAGCGACACGCCACCCAGCACGCAAGCTGAGATAACGATCAGCTCATAGCCAATCGAGGTCATCGGCTGGCCGCTGGTCATGCGCGAGGCGAGGATAATCCCCGCGGCCGCAGAAACCACGCCTGAGATCACGAAGATAATAATTTTGGTCCGCACCACCGGCACCCCCGCCAGACGGGCCGCCTCTTCATTGCCACCGATAGCCAGCGTATTGCGGCCAAAGGTGGTTTTGTTGAGCAGTAAACCAAAAACAATCAGGCAGGCGACGGTCAGCCAGATCGGGGCCGGCAGGCCAAACCAGTTGGCATAGCCTAAGGTAAAGAAGCGCTCATCTTCAATGCCGACCGCCTTTCCGTCGGAGATAATATAAGCCAGGCCGCGCACAATCTGCATTGTGGCCAGCGTCGTGATCAGGGCGTTAATTTTCAGCCGGGCAATCACGAAGCCGTTAACCAGCCCGCTGACTGCCCCCAGCAGCAGACCGGCGGCAATCCCTATCCACATGCTTTCCGTCAGATTAATCACCACTGCCGTCGTTACGCCAGCGCAGGCGATGACCGATGCCACCGACAGATCAAAATCCCCGGACGCCAGGCAAAACAGCATGCCGCAGGCCACCATACCGGACATTGAAATCGCCAGCCCCAGCCCTTTCATATTGATAAACGAGGCAAAATTGGGTACAAAAATCACGCAGCCGATAAACAACACGGCAAAAACAACCAGCATGCCAAACTGATCCCAGATTCGGGCAAAGCTAAACGAACTCTGGCGGGCATTAGGGGTAGTAACAGAGGACATTATTGACTCCTTACTCAGGCGACCGCCTGGCTCACTTTTGGCATCGCAAGGCTTAACGCCTGCTGTTCATTGGCATCATCATGCAGCAGTTCGCCCGCCACCTCACCTTCGCGCATCACCACGATACGATCGGCCACGCCGAGCACTTCGGGCAAATCGCTGGAGGCGAAAACGACGGCGACACCGGAGGCCGCCAGGGCATAGATAACGTTATAAATTTCATGCTTAGCGCCCACATCAATGCCGCGGGTCGGCTCATCCAGCAGGATCACTTTCATCTCTTCCGACAGCCAGCGTCCCAGAATCGCCTTCTGCTGGTTGCCGCCGGAGAGATTCATAATCAGCTGTTCGGGGCCCGGGGTTTTGATATTAAGCGACTTAATATGCCGATCGGCGTTGTGCGCTTCCCAGCCGTTGTTAATGATGCAGCCCGCGTGAATATGCCGGCGACGCGCGCTGATATTGATATTGTCGCGTACGGAATGGACCGGAATAATGCCCTCCGCTTTGCGGTCTTCCGGGCACAGCATCATTCCGGCCTCGATAGCCTGTGCCGGTTTGCGAATATCGATCGCCTGCCCGTCGATATACACCTGACCGCCGGTGATACGGGTTCCGCCAAACAACCCTTTCATCAGCTCGCTGCGCCCGGCCCCGACCAGCCCAAACAGGCCGACGATTTCCCCGCTGCGCACCGACAGATCTACCGGCCTGCGGACGCCGGGCGCTTTGACCTGCTCCAGGCGCAGACGCTCTTTGCCATACTCACGCGGTTTCCAGCCGTAAACATCGCCCAGCTCGCGCCCGACCATCGCCTGCACCAGCGCGTCATGACTCACGGTCTGCATATCATCGAAGGTGCGTACGTAGCGGCCATCTTTAAACACGGTGATCGCATCGCTGAGCGCAAAAATCTCCTCCATGCGGTGCGAAACATAAATAATCACGCGCCCTTCCTCACGCAATTCGCGGATGACGCGAAACAGATGGTCGATCTCGCGCGCCGAAAGAGAGCTGGTCGGTTCATCAAATGCGATAACCTTTGCGTTACGGGTGAGCGCCTTAGCAATCTCAACCATCTGCCACTGGCCGATGGAGAGGTATTTCAACGGCGTTTCCGGGTCGATATCCAGCCCCAGATGCTCCAGCTGCAGCCGCGCTTCGTAGTTGAGCAGCGAGCGGTTCACTAAGCCGTACTTATGCGGGATTTGGCCGAGGTAGATATTCTCCGCGACGGTCATTTCCGGAATCAGGTGCAGCTCCTGATAAATGATTGCCACTCCGGCGTTCAGCGCTTCGGTAGTGTTGCTGAATACGCGCGGTTGGCCGTCTATCTGCAGGTCGCCGGCGGTAGGAATATAGTTGCCGCTGAGAATTTTCAGCAGCGTCGATTTTCCGGCTCCATTTTCCCCCATCAGGGCGTGGATCTGTCCGCTATAGCAGTCAAAGCTAATATCGGAGAGCGCCTTAACGCCGGGAAAGGTCATGGTAATGCCGCGAAATGAGAGATAAGGGGTAGACTGTTGCATAACAACTCCGCTCTTCTATGCTCAGCCTCCCGCAGGCTGCGGGAGGCAGGGTCAACCAGGCCTTACAGCCCTTTTTTCGCCAGCTCTTCTTTGAAGTTGTCGCGCGTGATCAGCACCACATCGGTGACCGCAGTGAATTTCGGCGGTTCTGCGTCTTTTGTGACCCAGTTGTAGAGCATCTCGCTGGTTTTATATCCGTGGATATCCGGGCTAGGCAGCAGAGAACCGTAGAAACCGGTCGCCTGCGCTTTGGAGAGTTCGTTAACCGCATCCACACCATTAATGCCAATGCCAATCACATCCCCGGCTTTAAAGCCCTGACCTTCGGTGGCGCGCACGCCGCCCAGTACGGTGTTGTCATTCATCCCCACGATCAGCCAGTGCTTCACCTGAGGATGCTGTACCAGCATCGAGTTACCGGCGTCGAAGGCGCCCGGGATATCGTTGGATTTAGTCGGCACGCGGTAGATCTGTTGGTCAGGGAAACCGGCCGCTTTCAGCGCGTCGATGGAACCCGTGGTACGACGACGGGCGGTATCGAGTTCATCAGCGGTAATCGCCATCACGCCGGTATCCTTCACATCCCAGCCGCGTTTTTGCATCTCTTTGTACAGCTCCTGCCCCTGACGGGCGCCAATTTCACTGGCGGCCATCATCACCAACGGTACGCTCTCCATCGGTTTACCTTTCGCATTCACGAACTGGTCATCGACGGTGATGACTTTCATATCGTATCCGCGCGCTTTAGCGGCAATCGCCGCCCCGAGTTTCGGGTCAGGTGTACAAATAACGAAGCCCTTTGCCCCGCTGGCCGCCAGGCTGTCGATGGCATTCAGGGTTTTCTCACCATCCGGGACCGCAATTTTAATTACCTCAAAGCCCAAATCTTTGCCGGCCTTATCGGCAAATTTCCACTCGGTTTGAAACCAGGGTTCTTCCGGTTGTTTGACCAGAAATCCGAGTTTAAGCGTTTCAGCCATAGCTGATTGTGACATAACCGCAGCGAGACCGATCGCCGCCAGCGCTTTAGTAAATTTGTGCATGGTAAACTCCAGCTTTATTTCGCTTTTCTGTAGGGAAGTATCGGACTTAATTTTTTTATCGGACGTAAAACAAGGCATTAGAAAAATTGCACACCGAACTGCCGTTGTTCATTAAGTAATAACTGGAAATCAATTCTCCATACGAGAGCATTATCACATCGCGGAATTACAGTAATTGCGTGCATAGATTTAGCGAAAAATGACATAAAAAAAGAGCTAATTGTCAGACAATTAGCCCTGCACATAGCAATATTATCCATATCATCAGCAGACTTATCCTTGTCGCTACCGCCGCCTGCTCTCAGTAGATGTCCCGAAAGTGCTGTGCCCCCTTTTTCAGCCGTTTCCCTTACCGATACGACTTCTCACAAGATGAAATATCGCACAGGAGAATTTTATTACCGTTAATAACAGAATACACCTCATCATCCCGCTTATCTGGTCCTGTAAAAATGACGTCACTCAATCATTTCTCGTGATTTCTTTTTTACCGAATGGTTGATGCGACATGACCGAATTATGACCTCAGGATTAAATTCATATTTAATTAATATGTCGTAGGCATCATCCATATCATAAAAAAAGCCATAAAAATAAATTCAATAAAATCATCAAGATATGGATATTAAAATCAAGTAAAAGACAAAAACAACACGCTTTATAAGGATGTTGTAACGAAACGTAAACAGATGCACTTGAGAGTTTTCTTAGTCTATTATTGAGGGTATTCTATATATATCGGCAGGCGCTAATTAATTACCGATACACATAGGGAAAGTGCAAATTCATTATTTTGCCGACAATGTTACGCGTAAAGAGTCTCGCATTTTATCGTTCACCGGCGAAGATTCCCGACGCGTGAATGATACCTCCAGCTTAATAAGGATATTTTTTATGGTCGTTTCAGGAATGGCTCAAAAACTCAATAATCAGATGAACCTTGAGTTTCATGCCTCAAATTTATATCTGCATCTCAGCGAATGGTGCGAACAGCACCGTCTGAACGGCACCGCCATCTTTTTGCGCTCCCGGGCACAATCCCACGTGACGCAGATGATGCGCGTATTCGATTTTATGAAGACCGGCGGAAACTGGCCGATCGTCAAAAATGAAGGCAGCTACAGCTATAACTGTCACTCCCTCGAAGATCTGTTTACCACCACCCTGGCCGATTATGAACAGCGTAGCAGCATGCTGTCCGGATTGACCGAAGAGGCTAAAGCGCAACGCGACGACACCACCTGGCGCTTCCTGACGCTGCTGGAGAAAGAGCAGCAGCAGGATGGCGTGCTGTTGCAAAGCGTGCTTGAAGAGGTTCGTAACGCGGATAAAGCCGGCCTGGGTATGCTTCAGACCGATCGCCGCCTGCTCAGTCTGGTGACACGCCGCCAGGATTAAGGCCATCGCGCCGGCATCACATCAACCGTTCTCTCAGCGAGTATGGATCCCGAGAGAACGGCTTTCGCATCGCAGCATAGCGATCGCCCTGGCCGGCGCAACCGCGCAGCGTTGGCACTAAAACCCGCCGGACGATGCCCTGCAGACCGCCGTATGGCCACCGTTCCGCTGCGCGAATAAACGACACCGGATCATCAATCCCTCCGCTTCACGCCTCCGTCCATCGCGGATAACGTTCCAGCGATCGCTGTTTCTGACACATCATTTCCGCCGTTCAGGCGCCGTTCTTATTCCTGAAAAGCATTAAAAACTTTTAAGCCGATCGCATTCCTGCTCTGGGAAATGGCGCAGCGGGTGATTAGTGACGGCGATCACTTTTCGCCATCGACTTTAAGAATATAAAAACAGCGTTTCAAAAATTTAAAACATGAGGTTTATATTAATGGCAGGATACGCGGCTTCAACCTCACAAGGGTTGCAGGGAAGACCGATTTTGTTACGCCATCAGCTAGCCTACGGCGGCGGTAATTTACTGGGGAGCGGCGCGCTGGCGATCAGCGGCGCCTGGCTACTTTATTTCTACACCACGTTCTGCGGACTGACGCTGATTGAGGCGTCGTTCATTTTCTCCGTCGCCAGCATCATCGATGCGATCAGCAATCCGTTAATGGGCTACCTGACCGATAACTTCGGTAAAACGCGGCTCGGCAAACGCTTCGGACGCCGACGTTTCTTTTTATTGATCGGCATCCCGCTGATGATGTTTTACCCGCTGCTGTGGGTTGAGGGGCTGGGTTTCTGGTACTACCTCTGCACCTACGTCGTCTTTGAGATTATTTATACCTCAGTCATGGTGCCTTATGAAACCTTAGCCACCGAAATGACCGACGACTTCTCATTACGCTCTAAACTGACCGGCTATAAAGCCATTTTCGGCAAGCTTGCCAACTTCCTGGCGGCGTTCATCCCAGGTCAGTTTATCCTGTTGTACGGCAAAGATTCCGCCACACCGTTCTTCCTGACCGGGCTGACCTACGGGGTTATTCTGATTATCGCCATCTCCTGCCTGTGGTTTTGCAGCTGGGAGCGCCCGCGTGAAGAAGACGTTCGCGTGAATGAGAAAAAAGGCCTGCTCACGACCCTGCTGATGCTGGCGAAGGATATGCGTTCAACCTTCTATCTACGCGTGTTCCGCAAACATCTTGGGATGTATCTCTGCGGTTTCGGCGCAGAATGGCTGTTTGCCTCGATCTTTACCTACTTCGTTATCTTTGTCCTGCAGCACGATCCGGCGATGGTCGCCGGGCTGAACAGCCTGAACTCGATTCTGCAGCTGCTCTCTACGGCGTTGTTTATCGGCCTGTGTGTGAAAAAGGGATTCAGCAAGCCCTATATTCTGGCGCTGAGCATCGTGATTTTCTCCGTGTTGCTGTACACCTCGCTGTGGTTTTTCCATCTGCCCGCTCATCTGGCAACCATCCTGATGTTTGGGATCACGGTGCTGTTTGGCCTGGGTACCGGCGGCGTGTACTACATTCCATGGACCGTTTACACCTTCCTCGCCGATGTTGATGAGATCTATACCGGCCGCCGCCGCGAAGGGATCTACGCGGGCGCCATGACCTTCTCCGGAAAAATCCTGCGTTCGATTATTGTCTTCACGATGGGAGCTATTCTCAGCTTTTACGGGTTCCAGTCTAAAGCGCATACGCAACCAGAAAGCGCAGTGACCGCCATTGCGGTGGTGTTCTGTAGCGGCGTGATCCTGCTGGCGCTGGCGGCCATTGTCTTCAGCAAGCAGATGAAACTGGATCGCAAAGCGCACCTGGTCGTATTGCAGGAAGTGGCGCGGATTAAAGCAGGGGGTAAGGTTAGCGATATCCCGTCCGATGTGCGTATTATCGTGGAGGATTTAGTCGGCCATCGTTATGAAGAGTGCTGGGGCAACAGTAAGCTATTTAAAGATGAACAGCCGGCGTCGGCAAGGGCCGCTATCTCTCATTAACGTCTGGTTTTCGCCCCGCCATCGACAGCGATAGCGGGGCGAAACAACTTAGTGTGCTTCACCCTGCGGCGTAAACTTAAGCTCAATCAGCGTAATCGCTTTTTGGACCGCGCGCAGCGTCACCGGATCGGCCGAAGCCGGATGGCTGGCAAAATCGATGGCTTTCAGCTGCGTGGTCATTTTTTCGCGGACTTCAACAGGGGCGATGACGTCAATGACGTCGAGAATCTGTTTGATAACCAACTGGCAGGCGACAACGTCAGAAACCAGTTCGTCTTGTTCGGTGAGATGTTGAGACATTTATTACTCCTTTTTCGAGGAGCGTAATAGTAACCTAAATCCCGAGAGATAAAAAAACCTGCCGCAGCAGGTTTTTTTATCAGAACATACCGGCAGGCGGTACATCTTTGAATGTTTTGCAGTACTGCTCGAACATGCTCTTCAGAATTTTGCGCAGTTTCATGAAGCGACTCCGGTTTTGTTATGCAGGTGTTACCATTGATGGGGTCTATAATATGACTTGCATCACATAAATCAATAGAAACATGCGCTAACTCACAATTTATTTACAAGAATAATTTATAAATTAAACAAAAGTGAGGGAAATCGCAGAGTTAAGAGCCTGCACGTTTTTCCCGCGATAGGCACCTCACCAGGCGATGGCAAACACACAATGAGTACAGATATCTCTTCACGAGAAGGCCGCGCCTTCTCTGCTCCTGCGCTGCTGGTCGCCGGCGCATTTTTCATGGAGTTTCTTGACGGGACGGTAATCGCTACCGCGCTGCCGGACATGGCAAAAGATTTTGGCGTTGCGGCGGTTGACCTCAATATCGGTATCAGCGCCTACCTGATTACGCTGGCGGTATTGATCCCGGCCAGCGGCTGGATTGCCGATCGCTTCGGCGCGCGTAAGATCTTCACGCTGGCGTTGGCCATTTTTACGCTTGCCTCCGTTTTTTGCGGCTTTGCCGGCAACGTGGACACCTTTGTCGCCATGCGAATCCTTCAGGGTATTGGTGGCGCGCTGATGGTGCCCGTCGGCCGCCTGGCGGTACTGCGTACCACGCCAAAAGATCAGCTCATCAAAGCCATTGCCACACTGACATGGCCGGCGCTGGTTGCGCCGATCATCGGTCCACCGCTGGGTGGCTTTATTACCCGCTATGCCAGCTGGCACTGGATTTTCTTTATTAATGTTCCTCTGGGATTGATCGCCATCGCGCTGTCGCTGCGAATTATTCCCGATATCCGCGAAGCGCAGCGACGTCCCTTTGACCTTCCCGGCTTCTTTGCGACATCGGTTGCTATGGTGAGCCTGGTGAGCGCCATGGAGTTGCTTGGCGATACCCGACCACAAGGCTGGACAACCCTGGTCCTGCTGGGGATCGGTACGGGATGCATGCTGTTCGCTCTGCGCCATTTCCGCCGGGCAGAGTGGCCGATGGTGCGTCTCGATGCGCTACAGGTGCCCACCTTTCGGGTTACGATGTATGGAGGATCGCTTTTCCGTGCTTCCATCAGCGCCGTCCCCTTTCTGTTACCGCTGCTGTTTCAGGTTGGCTTTGGTATGGATCCGTTCCATTCCGGGCTGCTGGTGCTGGCGGTGTTTGTCGGCAACTTCACCATTAAACCCGCTACCACCCCGCTCATCCGTTGGCTCGGCTTCCGTCGGCTGCTATTGATAAACGGGACGCTAAACGTCATCTCGCTGCTCGCCTGTGCTTTTTTAACGCCGCAGACCCCGGTCTGGCTTATTTGTATGATCCTGTATCTCGGCGGTGTATTCCGCTCGATTCAGTTTACCGGCGTGAGCACGCTTGCTTTTGCCGATGTTCCGCCTGCGCAGATGAGCTACGCCAATACGTTGTTCAGTACCGCGTCACAGCTGGCCGTGGGTCTGGGGATCACCCTCGGCGCGATCGGCATTCGCATGGGTGAAAAAGCCAGTGAGTGGTTAAGTCTGACGACCCTACCGGGGATCAGCTTCCGGCTCTCCTTTGTCTTTATTGCCTTAATTTGTCTGGTGGGAATGGTAGATAGTCTGCGATTGAGCAAAGATGCCGGTAGCAGCGTCTCGCAGAGCAAAAAATAGCAGCAAAAAGGCCAGCGGTGGCTGGCCTTATTCGAAAAAACGAGGGCTTGCTTAGCCGACTATCTGGCGGACAAAAGCTTCGATCTCTTTATCCTGGCAGTTCTCGAAGAAGCACTGCTGGAAACGCGGGCCGGAGACAGCCGTTTTGACCAGTTCCGGATCGATAGCGCGCAGAGTATCCAGATAGTTATCTTTCACCACGGCAGCTTTCACCGTATTCAGGATCCCGGCGTTACGCACCTGCGGCTCTTTGCGCTCCGGTGGGTAACCTTCGCCATTGCGACCGGTGAAGGCTTTTTCAAAAATAAAGCGCACGTTCAGCTCGGCACCCCAGCCAAAACCTTTGGCAAACGGCAGGGACAGCGCATTACCGTTATTAATCTGCGCAAACAGGAAGGCATCAGCCGGATCAATACAGTAGCCGCACACTACGCCTGGGTGGATGTTCAGCGACATCAGCGCGCCCTGTCCGGTTCCGCAGCCGGTTACCACGAAATCAACCGCTTTCGAATTCAACAGAATGCTGGCCATGATGCCCAGATGAATATAGGTCAGATGATGGTCGTGCTCATCGCTCATCCCGACGTTGTATACCGGGAACCCTTTTTCATCGGCAACGGCGTTTAGCTCGTTGAGGATGATGGCGTTTTTGCTGGCCTGGCTGTTTTCCATCATCAGTGCAATTTTCATGCTTTACTCTCCTGAATGCTGTGCGGGCACTCCCGCGATAGTTCGTTAGCGTTATGATGGACTCTACTACTTAACAAACGCACTTTCAAATTTTATGAAAAGTTGTTTTATAAATTACGTAGCGCTTCACATTTTTCGCCTTCGCCCCCGCCCTCCCGGTACCAGCCGCCACAGGCAGAGACGCAGTCAGCTCCCTGGCAGTCCATCTTCCTGCCAACGCCAGACACCTTATTTCTGTTTTTTATTTTGATAATACGAACTGACTAAAATATTAAACCGAAACCATTCTCATTACTTATTAAATTGCCAATGCGTTTTATTCCCATTTTCATTTTTAATAAATAAGTTTTTTAATTTACTTTTTGCAAATAAATTAATAACAAATTATAGTAACCGCACAATTACGTTGACCCTTTATTTTCGGAGCACACGCGATGCTGAAAACAGAAATGATCGATAAACTGAATGAGCAGATGAATCTTGAACTTTATTCTTCTCTGCTTTATCAGCAAATGAGCGCATGGTGCAGCTACCACAGCTTTGAAGGCGCCGCCGCATTCCTCCGCCGTCATGCGCAGGAAGAGATGACCCATATGCAGCGCCTGTTTGATTATTTGACCGATACCGGCAGCCTGCCCTGCATCAACGCTATCTCCTCGCCGTTTGCCGAGTACGCATCGCTGGATGAGCTGTTCCGCGTCACCTACGAACACGAACAGCTGATTACCCAGAAAATTAATGAGCTGGCCCACGCCGCCATGACTAATCAGGATTATCCGACGTTTAATTTCCTGCAGTGGTATGTGGCTGAACAGCACGAAGAAGAGAAATTATTTAAATCTGTTATTGATAAGCTGACCCTCGCCGGTAAAAGCGGCGAAGGCCTGTACTTTATTGATAAAGAGCTGGCGACGCTCGACACGCAGAATTAATTATCCCGGCGGCGAAGTTTCGGCTTCGCCGCTAAATTAATGCCGGCAGATCTTACTCTCACGCGTATTAAACCCCGCCTCTACGGCAACAAACTTCCCCTTTTTCTGTAGAAATGCCACCAGCTCCGCCGCGCTTAAATTTTCTGCCGAGCAGGTATGAAAACGTGCATCTGCGCCGAAGCGGGCGATGATTGCCGCCTCAAGAGTGGCCGTTGAGTAAGGTTCGCCCGAGGCGATCATCATCTGCAGCACTTCATGACCATGAATCGATTGCATAGCTCCTCCTGTAAAACGCCCAGCATAGCCCGGCGAAAGGCTGGAAGCTTTGCGCCAGCGCAGCCTTCAGGCGGCCTTCGCGGAGTGTAAATATTTAATTACAACCACTGTAACCCTCATTTGACGAGAATGATAATTTCACATACTCTGCGCGACATATTTTATTGTTAATTCCTTCATGGATAGAGAGAAACGTGAAGAACCGCACTCTGGGTAGTATTTTAATCGTGGCCGGGACCACAATCGGCGCAGGGATGTTGGCAATGCCGCTGGCTTCCGCGGGCGTGGGTTTCGGCGTCACCTTCTGCTTACTGATCGCGCTGTGGGCGCTGATGTGCTACACCGCGTTATTACTGCTGGAGGTCTATCAGCACGTGCCCGCCGATATGGGGCTCGGTTCGCTGGCGGCACGTTATCTCGGACGTTACGGGCAGTGGGTGACCGGCTTCTGCATGTTATTCCTGATGTATGCGCTAACCGCAGCCTACATTAGCGGCGCGGGCGAACTGCTGGCCTCCAGCCTCAACCAGTGGCTGGGCTGGTCGCTTCCTCCTGCGGGCGGCGTGTTGCTGTTTACCGCCATTGGTGGCGCGGTAGTCTGCCTCGGCACATCGCTGGTTGATCTGTTTAACCGCTTCCTGTTTAGCGCCAAGATCATTTTTCTCGCCATTATGCTGGCGCTGCTGTTGCCGCATATCCATCGCATCAATCTGCTGACGCTCCCGCTCCAGCAGGGCCTGGCGCTATCGGCGATCCCGGTGATTTTTACCTCTTTCGGTTTTCACGGTAGCGTGCCGAGCATCGTCAGCTATCTTAACGGCGATATTCGTAAGCTGCGTCGGGTCTTTATCATCGGTAGCTTTATCCCGCTGGTCGCCTATATTTTCTGGCAGCTGGCGACGCTCGGCAGTATTGACTCCCCGGCGTTTACCGCGCTGCTGGCGCAAAATGCCGGCCTGAACGGACTGCTGGAAGCACTGCGCGAAGTCGTGGCGTCGCCGCACGTTGAACTGGCAGTGCATCTGTTCGCCGACCTCGCGCTGGCCACCTCGTTCCTTGGCGTGGCGCTTGGACTGTTTGATTATCTGGCCGATCTGTTCCAGCGTAAAAACAGCCCCGGCGGTCGTCTGCAAAGCGGTGCAATCACCTTCCTCCCGCCGCTGGCGTTTGCCCTGTTTTATCCGCGCGGCTTCGTGATGGCGCTGGGCTATGCCGGCGTCGCGCTGGCGGTGCTGGCGCTCATGCTGCCTTCGCTGCTGGTGATGAAGAGTCGGAAACAGCACCCTGACGCTCCCTGGCGGGTCGCCGGGGGAACACCGGCGCTGTGGCTGGTGCTGTTGTGTGGTATTGCGATTGTCGCTATTCAGTTTTGCATCGTCGCGGGTTTGCTCCCGGCGGTAGGATAAAAAAAACGGCCTCTGGCCTAATGCGGGTCACTTAAAGGCGACCCGCATTTTTTTGGTTTATCGCCGACCAGAGCGATGCCGGGTTCCCAGGGCCGGGCGAAACCGGCCCTGGGAAGTTCATCTGTCGCGCAGGAAACAGAAATACGCGGACGGAATATTCCACGGAACCCACGCGACAGACCCCTTTCGCGCAAACCAGCGTAAAACCGACATCCCTGGCTTAACAGCGACCTCCAGGACAGACTTGCCCGCAGGCGTGTTGAAAACCTGACAGCGCCGGATAAAAATCGGCAATCTCTTTGAGATGACGGATACTTCCCCCTCTGCCGGAGCGGTCAGCCGACCCTTAAACGATCGGCATCAGACCAGCAGACCCGTTATTTATTTCGCTAAGCAACACTGCTTATATTTTTTACCGCTGCCACAGGGACAGGGATCGTTACGCCCGACCTTGACTTCATTGCGGATCGGTTGCTGCACGACTTCCGGCTCAGCATGCTCAGTCCAGTATTGGTACAACGAGAGCGCTGCCGGGCGGATATGGTCCACGCTGGCGATAAACTCATCGACAGAGAGCGCCTCAACCGCCGTAAACTGCGCTTCCGTGCCGTGCAAAGCAATGCTGTCCAGCGCCGACTGCGGCTCTTCCGGCAGAGCGGGCCAGTTTCCGAGAGCGACGCCGCGCATATAGCCGAAGCACCACTCCTCAACAATCGTCAGCTCCTGACCTTCCTCTTCGCGGGTCCCAAACAGCGGTTCAAACTGATCGGGATACTCGTCCAGACGCTCGGCAATGTCGCTCATGTGCTGCAGAGTCAGGTTAACAAAGTGGTCACGCTCGCGGTCATTCGCCCAGCGCGGCACATTGTCCGCTCCGCCCCAGATAGCCAGCAGCCACTGAGCCGGTTCAATCTCTTTCGGGCCGGAGAGAATGGCCGTCAGCAGGCCGTCAAGCTCTGAGACATCAAGGATGGCGCCCTCGGTGGCGTATTTCGACAGGATATCGTCCAGCCATTCAAGTTCGCTTTCGTTCAGGGGTCCGGTTTTCATAAACAGGCTCGTCGTGGTAGAAAAATGGCGCATACAGTAGCGGAAATGCCGGGAGAAAACCACCCGGCAGCGTACTCAGCAAGCGTTAAATGTCTTTAATGATGCTGGCGCGCATCGTTTCGTATTCGCTCTCGGTAATGGTTCCGTCATCGAACATTTTTTTCGCCTGCGCGAGGCGTTCCCGCACATCATCGGCGGATGAGAGCGGCGCGCTCTGCCGGGCTGCTGACGGGCTGTATTCACTCTCTTGTTGAATGTCGCCATAGCGGTTAACACCATCGGTGCCGCGGGCAAACAGCAGCCAGATAGACAACGCCAGCGCCGCCATGCCTCCCGCCGCCGTTATCCATACCCAGACGGCCGCCTCGCCGTTATCAACGGTGGCGATAATGCCGATAAAGCCAACCAGCAGAACAGCATAGGGTGACAGCAGCCACCAGCCTGATTTGTTCAAATCGTGCAGACGGCGCACCGCAACCGCGATGCCGGGGATAATGATGATCAGGCCAAACAGGCCTCCCACGATCGGAATCAACCCCAGTACGGCCGAAAGCACAAAGTTGGCGACGGTAAAAACCACATACTCCTTGCGCGCCGAACGCCCGCGAAAGGTGGCATATTTGCGGAAGCAATCACCGTAGCTTTCAAGCAATGTAGCCATAAGATCCCTCATTTAATTTGTTTTTATTGCCATAACGGCGTTCCGTTCCCAAAGGATAATAGTCCGGCGAACCGGAGCGCTATTTTACCGCAGTTTGGCCATACCGCGCCTGAGAAAAATGGGGGAAACGCTGAATACCGGTACTACCCGGCAGGATGGCGGGAGAGGATTGTGGGCTGGCGGACAAACGTCCCCGTTATCGCGCGCCGCGAACCGGGTTCCTGAATCCAGGCGTAAAGCGGGTTATCGGCTTTCGCCGCGTTGTAATCGACGCAGACAACACGCTCGCTCAAGGAGCAAGGTTCACCGGATAAAGTGTAGTGACCGATCACCACCGGGACATCTGTTGTGTCCAGATGGGTCTGCTCCAGAGGAATATCCGGGATCCGGCCGATCATTTCCGGCTGAACCTGGGCTATCTGGCGATAGGTTTTCGCATCATCCCGCCACCAGCGCAGACGAATATGGCGGCGCTCGACGCCCGTCTTATCCACGAAGCTAAAGCCTGCAGGTAGTTTCAGTTCTGGTCCTTTAAGCACGGTCTCGATCATCCGGAACAGAGGATGCTGTTGATCAAAAGCAGCGACCCAGTTTTCGGGTTTCAACCGATTCTGCTCATCCAGCCACGGTCGCAGTCGGGCAATCGTCTTGTCCTGCCAACAGGCATGTACCGCCCGAATATCGCCATAATCAACAAACAGCGGCAGCGTTTTAAACCAGTCGATCCAGAAATCATGCCGCGGAGTGTCTTCGACGACATCGGCCAGAAAGGCCTGATGCTGACGTCGATTATTCGGGGAGTGCGACCGCAGCGGCTGAGCGCTATGCGGATGGCGCAGTGCCCAGCCAACGGCGTTAAATTCATGATTGCCCATCAGACATATCGCCTGTCCCGATTCCACTTCCGCCCTCACCCGCTCCAGCACCGCCAGGTGGTCGATCTGCGCCCCTGGCTGATTATCAATCAGATCGCCGACGAAGATCAGTAAACGCTCATCCGGTTGGTACAGAGCATCAAGGTGTTCCAGCAAAGCGGCGAGCTTGTGGTACTGACCGTGGATATCGCCGATGAAAATTCTACGCCTCGCCGGCTGGCCAGAATGCAGCATATGAACACCTTTTCCGAAGAACAGAGACATTGATGATATCAGTTTAAGCGGCTGGCCTGGCGAGATTTCACCCGACATAAATTACCCCGTCATGAGATCTTCGGGAAACGGTCGGTATGGCAGAATAATTGCGGTCGCTCCGTCAGTCGACGGACCGTGCGACAAGAAAGATGTTACGCCGTGATATCAGGAATGGAGGGATTTCAGAAATGAAAAAACCACCCGTAGGTGGTTTCACGACACTGCTTATCATTGATTTTATTCTATAATCCCAATGGTACCCGGAACGAGACTTGAACTCGTACAGCCTATGGCCGAGGGATTTTAAATCCCTTGTGTCTACCGATTCCACCATCCGGGCTCGGGATGTAAATTGGAGGCGCGTTCCGGAGTCGAACCGGACTAGACGGATTTGCAATCCGCTACATAACCGCTTTGCTAACGCGCCTTAATACTTAAACACCCGCATCTGCCGATGTTTTTAATCTGGAGCGGGAAACGAGACTCGAACTCGCGACCCCGACCTTGGCAAGGTCGTGCTCTACCAACTGAGCTATTCCCGCATTATCAAGCAAATTTGCTAATCACTTGATTTTGTTATCGTCTGGCAAGCTGTGCTGCCGTTCGATGCGTTGCATTCTACTTACCTGGCGAAATGAGTCAACGATATTTTTTAAATCCTTGTGTCGTTTGCTGAAATTTGCGGCGAAACGATCACTGATCAAGCAAATCTCCGCGTGCGGCGTTCAAATACTGCAGCATAGACCACAGCGTCAGCACCGCTGCCACGAGGAACAGGGCGATTCCGGCCCACTCTACCCAGGCGTTTGGTCGCCACAGCATCCACACCAGTGCCGTCATCTGCGCGGTTGTTTTCACTTTCCCGATCCAGGAGACCGCTACGCTGCTGCGTTTGCCCAGTTCGGCCATCCACTCACGCAGCGCAGAAATAATAATTTCACGGGCAATCATGGTCGCGGCCGGCAGGGTTACCCACCAGGTGTGATAGTGCTCAACCACCAGCACCATCGCAATCGCCACCATCACCTTATCGGCAACCGGGTCAAGAAAAGCGCCGAAACGGGTGCTCTGATTCCAGCGGCGGGCCAGATAACCATCAAACCAGTCGGTAACGGCAGCGACAAAAAAGATCAGGGCGCAGGCAAAAGGGGCCCAGACGAAAGGCAGATAAAACGCCAGCACAAAGAACGGTATCAGGATGACGCGAAACAGAGTAAGCAATGTAGGGATATTAAATTGCATAGTGACAGGTAACTATCTGTTAGAAGTAAAAATTAGCCCTATGTTGCTACAGAGCCCCTAATGTTTCAACGAGTAGAAGATCTTTTCTGCCAGACCGTGAGATATACCCGGTACTTTGGCTATCTCCTCGACGCTGGCTTGCTGTAACCCTTGCAATCCGCCCATATACTTCAGCAGCATCTGGCGGCGTTTCGGCCCTACCCCTTCGATAGTCTCCAGTGAACTGGTGCTTTTCACTTTTGCCCTTTTTTTACGATGCCCGGCAATGGCATGATCGTGGGATTCATCGCGAATGTGCTGAATAACGTGCAGCGCAGGCGAATCAGGCGGCAGGTTAAACCCTTCGCCTTCTGGTTCGAAGAATAACGTTTCCAGCCCGGCTTTACGATCGCTACCTTTTGCCACCCCCAATAAGAGAGGATGCTGTTTATCCCAGGGCACATCCAGCCCGGCAAAGACGCTTTTCGCCTGCCCAAGCTGCCCTTTACCGCCGTCTATCAGGATAACGTCAGGAATCTTGTTCTCTTCTATTGCCTTACCATAGCGGCGGCGCAGAACCTGGTTCATCGCCGCATAATCATCGCCCGGGGTAATGCCGGTAATATTGTAACGTCGATACTCGGCACGCAGTGGCCCGTTACTGTCGAACACCACGCAGGAAGCCACCGTCTGTTCACCCATAGTATGGCTGATATCAAAGCATTCCATACGTTTAACGGCCGGCAGTTTCAGTACGGTAGCCAGGGCCTGCAGACGTTGATGGATCGTCGACTGTTGGGAAAGTTTCGTGGTGAGCGCCGTGGCCGCATTGGTACGTGCCAGCTTCAGATAGCGGGCCCGGTCGCCGCGCGGTTTCGTCTGGACGTTCACCCGGCGCCCCGCCAGTTCAGAGAGGGAATCCGCCAGCAAGGTTTTATCGCCAAGATTAAAATCGAGCAGAATCTCTCCCGGCAGGGTACGCATCTGGCTGCCCTGCAGATAGAACTGGCCGACAAACGTCTCCACCACTTCGCCAAGCTCCGTACCGCCGGGCACTTTCGGAAAATAGCTGCGGCTACCGAGAACCTTGCCCTGACGAATAAACAGAACGTGGACGCAGGCCATGCCCGCATCAAAGGCGACGCCAATAACGTCGAGGTCATCCCCGGTATTCGAGACGAACTGTTTCTCGGTCACCCGGCGTACGGCCTGAATCTGATCGCGAATGCGCGCCGCTTCTTCAAACTCCAGCGCCTGGCTGGCTTTCTCCATCCGGGCAATGAGCTGCGTCAGCACCTGATCATCTTTACCCGCGAGGAACAGCCGCACATATTCAACCTGCTGCGCGTACTCCTCTTCACTCACCAGGCCTGACACACAGGGCCCCAGGCAGCGGCCAATTTGATACTGCAGGCACGGACGCGACCGGTTACGGTACACGCTGTTCTCGCATTGACGCACAGGGAAAATTTTTTGTAGCAGTGCAAGCGTCTCGCGAACCGCATAACCATTCGGGAAAGGACCGAAATACTCGCCCCTGGCGTGTTTCGCCCCGCGGTGCATTGCCAGGCGCGGGTGGGTATCACCGCTAAGGAAAATGAAGGGATAGGATTTGTCATCACGCAGCAGCACGTTATAACGCGGCTGATACAGCTTGATGTAGTTGTGCTCCAGCAGCAGCGCTTCCGTTTCCGTATGGGTTACGGTCACGTCGATTTGCGCAATCAGCGCCACCAGCGCTTCGGTTTTACGCGAAGCCAGGTTGCTCCGAAAATAGCTGCTCAGCCTTTTTTTCAGATCTTTTGCTTTGCCAACATAGATGACGGTGCCGCCAGCATCATACATGCGATAGACGCCCGGCTGGCTGGTTACCGTTTTCAGGAAAGCTTTTGCGTCAAAAACATCACTCACTGACTTGCTAACGACTCCGCATTGCACAGACCATGTCGAATGGCCAGGTGGGTCAACTCGACGTCACCGTGGATGTTTAATTTACTGAACATCCGGTAGCGATAGCTGTTCACGGTTTTGGGACTCAGATTTAGCTGCTCTGAGATCTCATTCACCTTCTGACCCTTGGTGATCATCAGCATAATCTGCAATTCGCGTTCAGACAAACTGGCAAAAGGCGATTCTGTCTTTTCCGGCTCAATCTGGCTAAGCGCCATTTGCTGGGCGATATCGGAAGCAATATAACGCTGGCCGGACGCTACGCAGCGAATGGCATTCACCACTTCCTGAGGCGCAGCACCTTTACTCAGATAACCTGCGGCACCAGCCTGCATCACTTTTGCCGGCAGCGGATTTTCGGTATGCACGGTGAGCATAATCACTTTGGTATCGACAATGGAACGCGCAATCTTGCGCGTGGCTTCCAGGCCACCCATTCCAGGCATGTTCATGTCCATCAGAACAACATCAACGGAATTGGCGCGGCACCATTTCACCGCATCCTCGCCGCAGCAGGACTCACCGACAACTTTAATCCCTTTTATATCTTCCAGAATGCGTCGTATCCCTGCGCGCACTAGCTCGTGGTCATCAACAAGAAGGACGTTGATCAAAGGAATAATCTCCAGAATTAGGGATAACGCTACGGATAGCTTATCTCATACATATTACCGGGTTTTCTCGTCACTTTAAAAGGCAAAAAAATGCCCTACGGAAAGTTTCTTCCCCGGATATGTCAATTTGTCTGCACAGCAAGTGGAAACTTATAGATAACAGTAAGTTGTATTACGCTTCATTTTTAACATTTGCCCTACAAAAACACCCGCAGGGCGCCGCGATACCGCAGGGCAAAATACGAAACAAAATATGTAACAATAATTAACGATGAAAACACACTACCGCAAAAATTAACCTGCGATGCGCGGGCAGATTACGTATTATTCAGGCAATTAATGCGCCTACACCTCTGATGAGAGGACACAAATTACGCGCTCCTTTTTTTCCCGTCGCTTGTGGTATACTGCGCCGCCTTAACATTTAGTATTGCGCAAAAGCGCCGATAGCAAACGAGGATATCGATGAGCACTCCAGATTTTTCCACTGCAGAAAATAATCAAGAACTGGCGCAGGAAGTGACCTGTCTGAAAACGCTGCTGACGCTGATGCTCCAGGCAATGGGCCAGGCGGATGCGGGTCGGGTGATTATTAAAATGGAAAAACAGATCACGCAGATGGAAGATGAGGCTCAGGCTGCCGTATTCTCCAGCACCGTTAAGCAAATTAAACAAGCTTACCGCCAGTAACAGTCAACCGGCTGTGAGTTCAGCACAGCCGGTCCCCACGTCTGACACGCAGAACACCCTACCTGCTCAAATTAAACCGGTCGCCACCGCATAACAGGCGATTTGCGTTTTATTTGGCGCATTGAATTTTCGTTGCATATTTTTTTGATGGAAATTAACGGTATTTTCTGAGATAGAGAGAATAATCGCCACTTCAGCCGATGTTTTTCCCTCCGCAGTCCATTTCAATATTTCCAGTTCACGACGACTAAACTTCATTTCCGGCGGCATGACCATCGCATCTTCCAGCCGCAGTAACGTCAGCAGGCTCAGCTCGGTCAGCGTTCTTAAGCGCATCTCCTGCTCGTCTTCATGAAACGGCCCTGCGCTGCGGCTACGGCCGGAAACGGACAAAAACCCCTGAGCATGATTAGGCAAGGTCAGACACTGGGTAACCCCCTTGTTCAACCCGTGATCCCGCGCGCCATCCCACAATTCCGGCGTATCGCGGAAGAGTCTGTCATCCCACGGCAGATGGCCACGGAGAAAGTTTTCGGGACGCAATACCGGATCGATAGCAAAATAATTCTCAGCCTGGTAGTGTGTCATCCACGCCTGCGGGTAGGTCGATTGCAGCGTAATCCTGGGCCGGGTAAAAGGCACGGGGTGGCGTACGCAAAGCGCAAAATAGTCATATTCCAGCCCTTCCGTTTGTTGTTGCAGGAGATTATAAACTTCCCCTCCCGTCGCGATTGACTGAAATTGTTGCAGCATTTCCCGCCGCCAGCTGAAAAAATCAATGTCCCTCATAACCGACCAAATAACTCCTGAGTAATAATCATTATTAGAAATACAGAAAACTAACACATAAATCTTATTTATATGTATAAAATATCGTATGCATCGCACTTATTAGGCCATGACTGGCGCTCCTCACCCGTTACCGGAGAAAAGTATGTCGGATCCATTATCGCTAAACACGATATATTCCCGGCTATGGCAGGCCTTTAGTTCCCACCCGGCCCCGGAAGTCGAATTTACCCAGACGGGGGCGCTGCGTTCTTGCTTTGCCGTCACCGATTTTGCCTCAGCTTCTATTGCCGTCGCGGGCGGTCAACTGGCACAACTCTCAGGCTCTCCCTCGCCCATCCGGATCGACCGGCGCCTCGCGTCTTACTGGTTTAATCATAGCCTGTATCCTGTAAACCGGCCGCCCCAGTCGCTTTGGGATCCCCTGGCCGGCGACTACCCGACTGAGGAAGGCTGGATCCGTTTGCATACCAACGCACATCACCACCGTCGTGCCATGGCGCGCGTTTTAGGTGAACATGACTCCCGGGCTTCTCTGGCGTCCGCGGTTAGCCAGTGGCAGGCTGAGGCGCTTGAACAAGCGGTCGTCGAAGCAGGCGGTTGTGCGGCGGCAATGCGCAGCGCCCGACAATGGCAGGCGCACCCGCAGGGCATGGCGGTCAGTCAGGAACCGCTGCTGATCGAAACACCGTTACCGTCTGGCTCCCCCGTCGACTGGCGTTTATCTCGCAGCAGGCCGCTGCTCGGCATTCGGGTTCTCGATCTGACGCGGATTATTGCCGGACCGGTGGCCACCCGTCTGCTCGCCGGCCTCGGTGCGCAGGTGCTGCGGATCGATCCGCCAGACTGGTATGAGCCGACGCTCGAAGAGGAAATCACGCTCGGCAAGCGCTGCGCACGACTGAATATTAAAACAGCAATCGATAAGCAACGTTTAATAGATTTGCTCTCTCAGGCTGATGTTATCGTACACGGCTACCGTGCCGATGCGCTGGACACCCTGGGATTCGATAGCGAAACCCGGGCTCGACTCAGACCAGGGCTGGTCGATGTGTCGCTGAATGCCTGGGGATGGAGCGGTCCATGGCGTAACCGCCGCGGTTTTGACAGTCTGGTGCAGATGGCCTGCGGCATTGCCGCAGCCGGTCAACAGTGGCGCCTGGCGGATAAACCGGTGCCTCTGCCGGTTCAGGCCCTGGATCATGCCACCGGTTATTTAATGGCTGCCGCGGTACTCAAAGGTCTTTATCGTCGTGCGACCTGCGGTGAGGGTTACCGCGCGCGCCTGTCGCTGGCTCGGGTGGCGGCATGCTTAATGCAATATCCCACGCCAGAAAGCCCCCTCTCTTTTCGTGAACCGCAGCGGGGCGATTTCCAGCCGGCGCTGGAGTGGTCAGCTTTCGGCCTGGGTGAGCGTCTGCGCTTTCCGTTACAGCTGGCGGGAACACCGGTGGTCTGGTCGCGGCCGCCCTCGCCGCTGGGGACGGCCGCCGCGAGCTGGTAAAAATTACTGCATCAGAAATTTTTCAAGGAACTGGCGGGTGCGCGGCTGCTGCGGGTTAGCAAACAGCGCTTTCGCCTCACCCTGTTCGACGATACGCCCCTGGTCCATAAAAATAGCGCGGTCCGCGACATCGCGGGCAAAGCTCATTTCATGAGTCACAATCACCATCGTGCGCTTCTCCTGCGCCAGCTGGCGAATGGTGTTCAGCACCTCGCCAACCAGCTCAGGATCGAGAGCCGATGTCGGCTCATCAAACAGAATCACATCCGGGCGCATCGCCAGCGCACGCGCGATGGCCACACGCTGCTGCTGGCCGCCGGACAGACGGCGGGGATAGCTGTTTTCTTTACCGTTCAGCCCCACTTTTGCCAGCAGTTCCCGGGCGCGAACAATGGATTCGTTTTTATCCTCACCCTTGACGATAACCGGCCCCTCAATGATGTTTTCCAGTACCGTACGATGCGGGAACAGGTTAAAGCTCTGGAACACGAAACCCACATGCTGGCGCAGGCGGCGAATCAACCCTTTTTGCTGGCTGAAACTGCGCGCGGTATCAATGGTCACATCGCCCACCCGGATGGTCCCGCTTTCCGGCTGTTCCAGCAGGTTAATACTGCGCAGCAGCGTCGTTTTACCGGAGCCGCTGGGGCCGATGATCGCCACCACTTCCCCCTCCTGGACATTGAGGTCGATACCGTGCAGTACCGTCTGGCCATGGAATTTTTTCACCAGGTTTTTGACTTCAATGGCACTCATTTTGGATCACGCTCCTGGCGATTCAGCTGGTTTTCAAAATAGTTCTGCAACGAGGACAGCACCGTCGCCATCACCTAGTAAATCAGCGATGCGGCCAGATACATAGTAAATACCTCCAGGGTGCGCGAGGTAATCAGCTGCGCCTGACGGAACAGTTCCGGAACCTGAATGGTGGCCGCCAGCGAGGTATCTTTTACCAGGCTGATAAAACTATTGGAGAGCGGCGGCAGCGCCACGCGCGCAGCCTGCGGCAAAATCGCCCGGCGCAGGGTTTGCCACGGCGTCATACCGATACTGGCCGCCGCTTCCCACTGCCCTTTGTCAATCGAGGCGATCGCCGCCCGCAGCGTTTCCGCCGCGTAGGCCGCGGTGTTAAGCGACAGGCCAATCATCGCCGCCGGGATCGGATCGAGCTCAATACCAAACTGCGGCAGACCGTAATAGATCATAAACAGCTGGGCAATCAGCGGGGTACCGCGGAAGATGGAGATATACATTCTCGCCAGCCATTTCACCGGCCACAGAGGCGACATCCGCATCAAAGCGAGGATAAAGCCCAGCACCAGGCCAAAGAACATACCGCCGATGCTCAGCTGTAAAGTAAACACCGCGCCTTTCAGCAGATAAGGCGCGGAATCGATAACCAGTTGGATACTCTCTTGCATTCTGTATGTTCTGCTTTAGATATGGGGATGATAGGCAAACAGCGCCGGCGCTCCACCCGTGTGGATAAATAAAATCGGCCCTTCATCCTTAAAGCGCTTCTGATTAATGCCGTCAATCAACCCGGCCATCGCTTTGCCGGTATAAACCGGATCCAACAGAATGCCTTCCAGCTGCGCCAGCAGCTTCACGGCTTCCATTCCTTCGTCGTTCGGCGTGCCATATCCCGGCGCAAAATAGTCATCCCACAGCTTAATCTCCGCATTGGCCTGGAGCTCCAGACTGTTCGCCACCGCCTGCTGAAGCGCAACGACTTTCGGCAACTGATCCGCCACCTTGCGTGATACGGTGACGCCAATCAGCTCAGCCCCTGGCATCAGCTGTTCCAGTCCTACGGCCAGTCCGGCATGAGTACCCGCGCTCCCGGAGGCGACCACCACGGAAGAGAGTTCCACGGCGCCTTCGCACTGCTGAGCGATTTCGAGGGCGCTTTCCACATAGCCCAGCGCGCCAAGCGCATTTGAGCCCCCCACCGGAATGACATAGGGCCGATAGCCCTGCGCTTCAATGCGGGTTGCCAGCTCCTCCAGCTGAACATCGGGTTGGGTCAGCGCATCGCACATCTCAACCTGAGTATTAAACAGATCCAGCAGCAGGCGGTTACCGTTGGTCAGGTAGTTCTCGGCGCGAGTGCCAATAGGGTTTTCCAACAGCGCCACACAGTGCAGACCCAGTTTCGCGGCCACCGCCGCCGTTTGACGAACGTGGTTCGACTGAATCGCGCCGGCGGTGATTAACGTATCCGCGCCTTCACGCAGCGCATCTGCCGCCAGGAACTCCAGCTTACGCAGCTTATTGCCGCCCATCGCCAGCGGGGTCACGTCGTCACGTTTTATAAAAATCTCGCGGCCCAGATGATCGGACAAGCGCGGTAGATATTCCAGCGGCGTCGGCGCGCCAATCAATTCCAGGCGCGGGAAGCGCGTTAAATTTTGCAGTGACATGGTACCTCCTGACTGAGTTATCTTTATTATGCACACACTGGCGTACGAAATAAAAAAAGGCGCTATCAATAGCGCCTTTTTTCACCGCCCGCCGTTACATCGTCACGTCAGCGCCAAACCATTTTTCCGACAGCGCTTTCAGGCTGCCATCTTTCTGCATATCTGCAATCGCGCCATCAACCGCTTTCAGCAGGTCTTCGTTGCCTTTACGCAACGCCACGCCAGACTCCTGACGGGAGAACGCTTCGCCGGTCACCGCCAGGGTATTGCCGGTTTTCTTCACCAGATCCAGCGCCGCCAGGCGATCGACCAGAATCGCGTCAATACGGCCCACGCGCAGATCCTGATATTTAGTCGGGTCATCATCATAGGTACGAATATCTACGCCCTGGACGTTCTGGCGCAGCCACTCTTCGTAGTTGGTCCCCAGACCGACGCCGACTTTTTTACCTTTCAGGTCCGCTGCGGTTTTGATAATGCCTTCATTGCCTTTTTTCACCAGCGCCTGGATACCCGACACCGTATAGGGGGTAGAGAAGTCATACTTTTGCTTGCGCTGGTCGGAAATGGTGACCTGGTTAATCACCACGTCAATACGTTTAGAATCGAGGGAAGCCAGCATGCCGTCCCATTTGGTCGGTTTCAGATCGGCCTTCACGCCCAGATGTTTCGCCAGTTCATTAGCAAAATCAACCTCGAAACCAGTCAGCTTTCCGTCGTCGCCCTGATAGCTGAACGGCGGATAGGTCCCTTCCAGGCCTACGCGCAGCGTCCCGCGCTCTTTAATCTGCCCGAGCAGATTTTCCGCAGCAAACGATTTTGCGCTGACGCCGGCCATTAAAACTACAGCCATCGCGCCCATCAGCGCCTGACGACCCAGAAGTGCTAATTTCATAGATGCCCCTGATAAGTGATATTTTCCAGTAGTGTAAGGCGTTTAGTTTCGCTCACCAACACCTATACGCTACATCTTATTCCGAAATATTATATATGCAGCGATTTAAGACATAGCGAAAAGAGAGCCAAAATTGATCGGATTTGCTGGAGATATCTCATACTGCAAAGGTCAGCTTGATGACGTCTGGAGCATGGAAGATGAAAAACCCCACGTTACTGCAGTGCTTTCACTGGTATTACCCCGCCGGCGGCGAGTTGTGGCGCGAAGTCGAAGCCCTGGCCCCGAACCTGAATGAAATTGGCATTAACATGATTTGGCTACCGCCGGCTTACAAAGGGGCGTCCGGCGGTTACTCCGTCGGCTACGACAGCTACGATCTGTTTGACCTCGGCGAGTTCGACCAAAAAGGCTCCATTGCCACGAAATATGGTGATAAAGCCCAGCTCCTTGCCGCCATTGCGGCCCTTCACCAGCACGATATTGCGGTGCTGCTTGATGTGGTGGTCAACCACAAGATGGGCGCAGATGAGAAAGAGCATATTCGCGTGCAGCGCGTCGATGAGCAGGACCGGACGCAAATCGCGGAGGAGATTATCGAGTGCGAAGCCTGGACACGCTACACCTTCCCGGTCCGGGACGGGCAGTACTCTCAGTTTATCTGGGACTACAAATGTTTCAGCGGCGTCGATCACATCGAGAATCCCGACGAGGACGGCGTTTTTAAAATTGTTAACGATTATACCGGCGAAGGCTGGAGCGATCAGGTCGATGATGAGATGGGTAATTTCGATTACCTGATGGGCGAGAATATTGATTTCCGCAATCATGCGGTCGCCGAAGAACTGAAGTACTGGGCCCGCTGGGTTATGGAGCAAACCGGCTGCGACGGTTTTCGTCTCGATGCGGTTAAACATATTCCCGCATGGTTTTATAAAGCGTGGATTGACCACGTCCAGGAAGTGGCGACAAAGCCGTTGTTTATCGTGGCGGAGTACTGGTCGCATGAAGTTGATAAGCTCCAGCAATATATTGAGCGCGTCGACGGTAAAACGATGCTGTTTGACGCCCCTTTGCAGATGAAGTTTCACGAGGCGTCACGTCAGGGGCGCGACTACGATATGAGCCAGATTTTTAGCGGCACGCTGGTTGAAAGCGACCCGTTTCATGCCGTTACGCTGGTGACCAACCATGACACTCAACCCTTGCAGGCACTGGAGGCCCCCGTCGAACCGTGGTTCAAACCGCTGGCCTATGCGCTCATTCTGCTGCGCGAAAACGGCGTCCCCTCGGTTTTTTATGCCGACCTCTTCGGCGCCAGCTATGAAGATACCGGTGGTGATGGCCAGACCTATGCCATTGAGATGCCGGTTATTGAGCAACTGCATGAACTGATTGATGCCCGCCAGCGTTTTGCCCACGGCGTCCAGACGCTGTGGTTCGATCATCCCAACTGCATTGCGTTCAGCCGCAGCGGCACCGATGAAGATCCGGGATGCGTCGTTGTATTGTCTAACGGCGATGAGGGAGAGAAGCAGCTGCCGCTGGGCGCCAACTATGGCAATAAGCGCTGGAAAGATTTTCTGGGCAATCGCCAGGAGGTGGTAGAAACCGACGACGAAGGCTGCGGCACTTTTACCTGCAACGGCGGAAGCGTCAGCGTTTGGGTCATTGAGGAGGTGCTGTAGTCGTTGGAAGCTCGCGGGCTGAACGTTGCCTCAGCCCGCACCTGCATTAGTTCACGCTTTTCCCTGCCGCGGCTTTTTTCCACGCCTGCTCGCACTCGGCGGTCAGGCGGTCAACGCGAGTCAGGGTCATGCGATCGTATTGCAGCGTATTACCAGAGCGCTCAACAGGATAAACATCGAGTCTGGAGGTGACGTTATAGACCTGCTCGTCACGCAGCATTAATTTACCCGGCGTGGCGATGACGCGCTGCCACTGACGACAATCCAGGGTGTCGCCATTTTTCGTCACAATCAGGCTGGCAATCGCGTCCGGGCTCATCATTTCGCTCTGCGGGCCTTTTGACTGCCAGTATCCCTCTAACCCGGCGGGCGCTGGCGCTTTAACGACGGTATCGTAATTATCAACCTGGACACACCCGGCCAGCATCAACAGCGCACCGACAATCACTAACTTTTTCATCATCCATCCCACAAACCGATAAAAAAGTATTGTGGCATTAAAGCGTTAAGCCCGCCACCCCTGCCGTTGACCGGCGTCAAACTTGCCAACATGACCGTACGCAAAACGCCACCGTCGCTCCAGGAAAAAATGCAGCCGGCCGCCGCCGCATTATTAATTAATAACGATCATGAAGGGCCGATGACAAAGCGCTGGCTATTTACGCAATCAACATAAGGAAAATCCTAAAAATATTTATTATTTGTGGCCCACGCTCTCTGGAAAAGAGGCAATTTTGCTTTTAATTCCCTCACATAACCCGGGCCACACATTACTTTGGGAGTATTCCTAGCAAATTATGGGCAATATTACGGAATAGTTTAGACTCTCTGATGGTTCCTGTGCTGAACCGGGTTTTTATTACCCACTTAAATGGATTTCATCGCGCTTGTCGGCGAGGGATAAATTATCGTTACGTGTTGATTGAGGATGGGTCATGTCAACGATTATCATGGATTTGTGTAGCTATACCCGGCTGGGATTGTCCGGGTATCTGACAAGCCGGGGAATAAAAAAGCGCGACATTAGTGAAGTACATTCTGTGGAATGCCTGAAAGAGGCCTGTGAATTCATGCATCCGGCAGTGGTATTTATCAATGAAGATTGCTTTATTCATCATCCGGACAGCAATCAGCTTATCCGGCATATCATTACCCAGCACCCTGGGACGTTATTTGTTATCTTTATGTCGTTAGCTAACATTCATTTCGATCGCTATCTGCTGGTGCGCAAGAATTTACTTATTAGCTCCAAATCGCTGACGCCAAAAGACCTTGATGAAATTCTGGGTAATCGTCTTAAATACGATAACTACAGCAGCGCCCGTATCAATATACCGACACTGTCGCTTAGTCGTACCGAATCGAATATGTTGCAAATGTGGATGGCGGGCTATGGTACAGCGCAGATTTCAAGCCAGATGAACATCAAGGCAAAGACGGTTTCGTCGCATAAAGGAAATATTAAAAAGAAAATTCAGACCCACAATAAACAGGTGATTTACCATATCGTACGCCTGGCGGAAAACATTACCAGCGGAATACACGTTAACCTGCGCTGAACCAGGCGCAGGCAAAACTGGCGGTGCTCTCCGCCAGTTCAGATGCCTTACGAACTAATCTTCTCTCTCAACAAAGATCCCGTCCGGGTGCCCTGCTTCGTTAAAAAACCAGATCCCCAGCGGGTAGTCTTCCAGCGAAACCAGATACATTGTCCCTTCACTAAACGACTCTATTGCCAGAACTACACCCGATCGACGTGGGCCACCGTCGGTCTTCACCGTGACACGATCGTTCACCTGCATAACTTATCTCCTCTATTTTTGAGCCAGTGTAGAACAAAACTGCCCGCTGTGCAGCGCCCTGCCCGGTGAGTGCGTTTTTATCGACCATCCGCCATTACGACGGCCCCTATGCCGCGCCGACCATCCGGTGATTTTTTGCCTATACTTAAACAGGCACGATCTGAGCCAAGCGAGGTAGCCATGATGAAAACCGCCAAAGATAGTGGATATGCGGGAAGTCGCGGGGTGAATGTCGATGTTGATGCCCTGCTGGCGGCGATTAATGAAATCAGCGAGAGCGAGATACGGCGTTCGCGCGACGATCCGCATCACGTCAGCGTTGATGGCCGCGACTATCACACCTGGTGCGAACTAGCGGAAGCGTTTGAACTCGATATTCATGACTTTAGCGTCACGGAGATCAACCGCTAGGTACAGGTGAAAAAAATCCCGACTCGCAGGAGTCGGGATGAAACTTGCTAATGCAAGAAGCACTTGAAAATTCGTTACACCGGGATATCCGTTGCGGGAAAACATTATCCTCAATTATTTTGCATGACAAGAGCTATTCATGAAGAAAATAATTGAGAAATGGGATGAACTTTCTGTCACTCTGCCAGAATGCTGATGGCGCAAGGGTTTGTTGCGTTCTTTTTTCTCCGATCGCGCATTGGCCACGGGTGTTTTTTTAAGATAAATCTCATTTCCGCAAACCAGCGCACGACGGCAAATCGTTAAAGCAGACCTGGTTGCGTCCATTTTGTTTGGCGAGGTAGAGCCGGTGATCGGCCGTTGACTGCAGGTTTTCAAAATTAAATCCGGCACAATCATCGCTGCTGCTGACCCCCAGTGAAGCACTGATCCGCAAACTGGTGTCGTTGCAGAGCAGAATTTCACGGCTGTAAATGCGGATGCGGATACGTTCGGCGATGGCTGTTGCCACCTGTAAGGTGGTGTCAGGCATCACAACACAGAACTCTTCACCGCCGACGCGGCCAGCCAGATCGCCTTCACGGATATTGCTCGCGATGGTACTGGCAACCAGCGACAGGACCCGGTCGCCCGCCTGGTGCCCGTGCTGGTCATTCACCTTCTTAAAGTAATCGAGATCGAGCTGGATCACCGAGATCGGCCGCCCCGTCCGCTCGCACATTCTGGTGGTAGCGATTGCCCTTTCAAATAAGGCCCCGCGATTCAACAGGCGGGTTAACGCGTCATGCCAGGCCTGCCACTCCAGCGACTTTTGCAAAACACTCATATTACGCACCATCCGCAGAATCACCTGCCAGGAGATGATCAGCATCAGCGTAAAGAGTAGCCACATCAGCGTCAGCGCAATAGTAATGGTCCCGAAAGCACCGCGCACGCCTTCCTGCAGCGTATGGATCCTCAGCAGCACGCCATCAAAGTTGTTTAATTTCTGCCAGCTGATATAGCGCGTTAATAAACGAATCCCCCCCTGGTTTTGATGCAAAAACGCGTAGCTAAGCATCGCCTGTTCACGGGCGGACAACAGGGTCAGTACATTCCCCGACGCCGAGGAAGCAATCAGGTTAAGCCGACTATCATACAGCTGATATTCCCCCTCCTGGCCCCCCTTAATGGCGCTGACCAGAAACGCTTTCATCTCTCGCACCGAAAAATCCATCGACAGCACCCCGAGCCAGTCATGTCGGAAATCAAGGGGAATGGAGGCAGTCACTACCGGATCGTCGTTTTGCGCATGCTCATCGAGAACGGTCTGCCAGAACACGCCGCGACCGGGATTATTGCGCTGCGATTGCCGGGTAAACCACGGGGCGGCGATCGCATGGGTATATAACGTCTGGGCCTGTACCGCGTTTTTTGGCAACGTGGTGCTGGTAAAAAAACCGCTGCGCGAAATGTACAGCATGCGTTCGTTAAATCCGCGGTTATTCTCGACCAGACGCAGGAGATACCCCAGCTCCAGAACCGCCATCAGCTCATTACCGGTCAGGGCATCGTTGCGCGAGAGCGAGCTCTGACTGTCGACAAAGTCATCGGAAACGCCATACACCGGCAGAGTACGCCGGTTATGTAACGCCACGGACCAGATCGGTTCATGGCGTTTGCTCATGTATTCCTGTTCTGCATTACGCAAAATCTCAAAATCCAGCGGCGTTTCCAGCGCCGACTGCATCCCGTTGCGAAAAAACACCATTCTGTCGATGTTGAACAGCAGCAGACTGTCCAGTTCATCGGCGACGTTTTCAAGATTGTTGCGCTGGTTGGTGACGTAGGCCCCTTCCAACACCATCACTTCGCGCCAGATCAGGAGCGTAGAAAAAAAGAGTACTGCGACAAAACAATAATTAACCACATGTCCCGGGCGAGAAACGCGGCGAAGTTTTCTTACCCACAGTGGTTTATCCATTGTTCTCTCGCAGTACAATCAAAGCAACAAACGTCATCAACGCTCCCTGTTGGTTAAATAAGCAGCATAACGACAAAGCGCCCGGCTTTTGCCGGGCGCTATAGGGGTCAGGCACTCTTCTGTCGCTGCCCTTCCCCACGCACTAACTCATCTTCACGGAACGCCTCGCGTTTAACGACATAACCGTCGTACCAACGACACTCGACCATTCCGCTGGCGAAGCCCGTCACAACCATGCGCGGCCCTCCGCTTTTTCGCCTCACTTCATCACTGACCAACAATACCATTTTTTAGTCCGTCATCTGGGAGAAACCGTTTCACCATAGACGAAGCTGAGCAATTTTGCATAATCGCCGGGCGATTTTACTCTGCCGTAGCGCGAAAGCCGCTGATAACCTTCACGCCCGCCAGCACTACCGCACCGACGATAAAGCCCAGCACCAGGTGGACGCCGGTCGGCAGCAGTGAGGCGATGAGGGCGGACTGTTCACCTGCCCACTGTTCAACCGCATGATGAAGCGGCGCGATGCCGTGTACGATAATGCCGCCGCCGACCAGAAACATCGCCAGTGTCCCGACGATGGAGAGCAGCTTCATCAGGCGCGGCGCAACCGCCAGTAACCCGTTACCGACCCAGCGCGCCAGCGTGCTGCTCTTCTTCACCAGCCAGTAGCCCATATCATCCAGCTTCACGATAATGCCGACCAGGCCGTACACGCCAACGGTCACCAGGATGGCAATCCCGGAGAGAATCAGAATCTGATTGAGCAGCGGCGCGTCGGCCACGATTCCCAGCGTAATGGC
The DNA here is from genome assembly GCF_003323835.1 of Klebsiella sp. X13. NCBI lineage: Bacteria > Pseudomonadati > Pseudomonadota > Gammaproteobacteria > Enterobacterales > Enterobacteriaceae > Klebsiella > Klebsiella sp. X13. The sequence continues at coordinate 1,903,094 of NZ_CP030874.1, read as the reverse complement.
CACGATTTCAGCGGACAGAATAAAGTCTGTGCGTATCGCCCCTTTCACTTTATCGCGTTCAAAGGCCTGCGGATCTTGCTGCGCCAGCGCTTCCAGACGCTGCTGACGGGCCTGCGGATCTTCCTTGTGTTTGCGCGCCTGCAGACTGTGCAGCACTTTCTCAACGCCTTCGTAGCACAGGAATGCGCCGCCCAGCATCAGCAATGGCGTAATCGCCCAGGGAATAAACGCGCTGATCAGTAAGGCCAACGGCACTAAAATCACTTTATTGACCAACGATCCCTTTGCAACGCCCCAGACAACGGGGAGCTCACGATTGGCCCGTACGCCCGTCACCTGCTGAGCATTGAGAGAGAGATCGTCTCCCAGTACGCCGGCCGTTTTTTTCGCTGCCAGTTTCCCCATCACGGAGATATCGTCAAGCAAGGTGGCGATATCATCCAACAGCGTTAAAAGACTACTTCCTGCCAAAATTGTATTCCTTCATTTATTGAGGGTTAATCCCCTGGCGTCCAGCCGCAGCCTGAACGCTTAGCGGCCATGTCCGCATAAGTATGAGGTAAAAGTGCTTTTTCGCCCAGAGATGCGCGGAGTCAATATAAATTTAACAATTATCGATCAATTAAAGCGCTCGCCAGCGCAGTAGTTTTCACGTTTACTATATGTCTCCTTTCTATCTCTGTACCGTCGTGAGGACGTATGTCTACCCGCCAGCTTCTGCCCCTTATCGGCGCCCTGTTTGCGCTTTATATCATCTGGGGATCGACCTATTTTGCCATTGCCATTGGCGTTGCCAGCTGGCCGCCGTTGATGATGGCCGGTATCCGTTTTCTCTCCGCCGGCGGGCTACTGCTCGCTTATTTGCTGGCAACCGGCCACTCGCTTCCACCGCTCAGGCCTCTGCTCAATGCGGCGCTGATCGGCATCCTGCTGCTGGCCGTCGGCAATGGTTTTGTCACCCTGGCCGAGCACCAGCATGTGCCTTCTGGCATTGCGGCGGTCATGGTGGCGACCGTGCCGCTCTTCACGCTCTGCTTTAGCCGTTTTTTTGGTATCACCACCCGCAAGATTGAGTGGTTGGGGATTGCTATTGGTCTGGCGGGCATCATTCTGCTTAACAGCGGCGGGAATCTGAGCGGTAATCCGTGGGGGGCGCTGTTGATCCTTATCGGTTCAATGAGCTGGGCATTTGGTTCGGTTTACGGCTCCCGAATTGAGCTTCCGACGGGCATGATGGCTGGGGCGATTGAAATGCTCGCCGCGGGCGTGGTCCTGGCGGTCGCCTCCTGGGCGACCGGCGAAACCCTGAGTCAAATGCCGTCATGGTCCAGTATTTTTGCCGTTGCCTATCTGGCGATTTTTGGTTCTCTTATCGCCATTAACGCCTACATGTATTTAATTCGTAACGTTACCCCCGCCGTCGCCACCAGCTACGCTTACGTGAATCCCGTGGTGGCGGTCCTGCTGGGGACCGGATTTGCCGGAGAGAGCCTTTCGTCCATCGAGTGGCTGGCGCTGGGCGTCATTATTTTTGCCGTGGTGCTGGTCACGCTGGGGAAATACCTGTTCCCCGCTCGAGCTGAAGTTACGCCTTGTGAGGTGGAGAAGTAAGCTCTGGCTCGCCAATGCCCTGCGTGTCGATCTGCGCGCGGTGACCGCCGCCGCAGATCCACTCTTCCAGACGCTCAGTCAGCGCCTCATCGCTCAGCTTCAGTCGCCCGCGCAGCGCACATTCCCAGACGATCAGCACCCGCCACCCCTGCTCTTGCAAGCGCATGATATCGCGGCTATCGCGCGCGACGTTCTTGCCAATTTTCTCCAGCCAGAACGCCGTGCGCGTTGCGGGCACTTTAAACAGATAGCAACGATGGTGATGCCAGAAACAGCCGTGGGCAAAGATAGCGCAGCGGTACTCTGGCACGACAAAGTCCGGCCGCCCCGGCAGGGTCGCATCCTGAACGGTAAACGTAAATCCGGCCTGAGCGAGCAGCGCGGCAAGGCGTTTTTCGATCGCCGTATCGCGCTGGCCAATCGCCCGCATGTTTTTACTGCGCGTGGCTTTATCGTGGACGTCCACCGGCTTCATCCTCGGACTCACGCTGCGCCACGGCCTGCGCGATTCGCGGCGCAAGTAATTTCGCGACGGCCGCAAACACCGGCACCACCACCGAATTGCCGAACTGACGATAGGCCTGGGTATCGGAAACCGGAATACGGAAGCGATAGCCCTGCGGGCTTTCAAACCCCATCAACCGCGCACATTCGCGCGGCGTCAGCCGGCGCGGACGACGAAGCTGATTTTGCGCATCGTCGAAGTGTTGTTCCCCCAACGGGCGGTCCCAGCCGCGATCGACCAGAATCTCGGCTCCGTCTTTGTAATAGCGTGCGGATAGCGTGCGCGCCACGCTCTGAGGATTGCGCGGATCAACCAGGCCGTAACCGAACCCGTTGCCCAGCGCCTGATGCTTGCGCGCATAGTGATACAGATACTTCCACAGCACCGGCGTCAGAATAAATTTAGCATCCACCGTCGGTTCCAGCAGATCGCCAAAGGTCGGCCGCGCGGTCGGGTAATATTTTGAGATATCGCGCAAGGTAAAACCGTCGTGCAGCTGGAGATCGCGACGGAAGCCCACCAGTACAATACGTTCGCGGTGCTGGGGTAAGAAATGACGTCCATCGATCACTTTCGGATCGTCGGCGCCGCTGTGGTCGGCATCGGAGACTTCATAACCCAGTTCATCCAGCGTCTGCATGATAATGCGGAATGTCCGTCCTTTATCATGGCTTTTCAGGTTTTTAACGTTCTCCAGTACAAAGATGGCAGGCCTGCGGGCGGCGATAATTCTGACCACATCAAAGAACAGCGTGCCCTGGGTTTCACACGCGAAACCGTGGGCCCGGCCCAGCGCATTTTTCTTCGATACCCCGGCGAGCGAAAAAGGCTGGCAAGGAAAGCCCGCCAGCAGAACATCGTGGGGAGGAATGGTCTCGCGAATATGCTGCGCGGCTTGTTCATCGCTGACATCCGGGCGATGGCTGAGGGTAATATCACGAATGTCTTCGTTGAAGCGGTGCTGATTCGGGTCACAATACCAGTTGGCTTTGTAGGTGCGCACCGCATGCTTATTCCATTCGCTGGTGAAAACACACTGCCCGCGGATCGCCTCAAAGCCGCTGCGGATCCCGCCGATTCCCGCAAAGAGATCGACGAACCGAAAAGCATAACGGGGATGGTGGGCCGGCGGTGGCGGCAGCAGCGTTGCCAGACGGGCATACTCATTGGCCGTAATACGGCTAGCCGCCCGCTGAACCGTCGCCACGCGTTTTAAGATCGCCGGGCTCCAGTGGCGATCGCCAACGGCCAGCAGAAATGCCACCAGCGTTTTCACATCGTATATTGCCATCAGCTGGCGTAACAGCGCCTGAGCCTCTTCCCCGGCAGGTTCCGGAGGCAACAACAGGCTCTTTTCCTTCGATAAATTTTGCGGCATACCCTCAACCAGCCCGGACAATTTTGCAGAGATTACCATAAATCATGCGGGCAGTTTCAGGCCAGTGGCTCAAAGCGCCTTAAAACCGCCTCATCGACCGACAGTGGGTCGCCGCGAAGTTCAGCGCTAAGCTTGGCCATAAATTGCACGAGGAAGCGCGCATTGTGTATCGCCATCTCTTTGCCTTTGTCCGTTTGCATCGTGTCGGGTAAACGCAACAGCTTGCACTGGAAATGGTCCAGCGCATATTTTTTGTCATCCAGTTTACGCTGGTCAGCAAAGGGATCGTCAGCATCAAACAGGATGTTGTTCAGCGCCCCGGAGACCGCGAAGACGCGGGCCAGACCAATTGCGCCAAGCGCCTCCAGCCGATCGGCGTCCTGGACAATTTTCGCCTCCGCGCTTTGTGGGGAAATACCGGCACTGAAACTGTGCGCTTCAATCGCATGATAAACGGCTGGATAGCGGTCGCGAGGAAAATCGGGGAATGACGACTGGAGAATAGCCAGCGTTTTTTCTGCCGCCATCACCGAGGAGCGGCTGCGCTCGGGATGGTTTTTCGGCAGGCTAACAATGTCATGAAAATAACAGGCGGTCAGAATGACCAGGCGATCGGCCTGACTCTCTTCAGCCAGCCGCTGCGCGGTTCCCCACACGCGACGAAAGTGCGAAATGTCGTGGGCGGAGTCGCCCTGGGTGAGATGTCCCGCAAGCCAGGCTTCAAAGCGTTGCTGCCAGTCTAGTTGTTGCATACGCGTTCCTCTGAGAGAAGTCAGCGTTGAGCATAGCAACTTTAATCGTGTTGTTCATGCATCCTGGGGTCAGGGCGGGTGTACCAGGCTATCGCCCCCAGAATAGCGCCAACCACGCTCAGCACAAGGAACCCGAGCAGAGCGCCAAGCCACTTACCTGACGTCGATCCCAGATCGCCGTCAATTGTCGCACCGGGGACACTTTCAATTTTGCCAACGACCCACCAGTAGCGCGCCATTGCCCACAGAAAGTAACCACAAAAGGCATAAAAGACCCACAGGGCAAGTTTCCCACCCGGGCTTCGTTTCGCTTTCTGCTCCATTAACTCCTCTCCTTTAACTGACAACGAAACCGCGGCACCCGGCAAAAAGGTGACGCACGTCACATTATACTGTGAAAAAGATAACGAAACAGCACCTTCCTCCGGTGAACAAGCGCTTTTAACCATCGCGAGATAGCGATACTTACGTGCCACTGCAGCACAGGATTTATTATCCATCGCCATAAATCTGTGGCGGATAATAATAACCAGCACGCTGGCTCACTACCGTTCGTATAGCGGAGAGATATTTCTCCATCCTCAAAGCCCGTATAAATCCGCACGCACATTGCAGCATCACGCATTATCCGAGAATTAAATAACCCACCCAAATCATTTAAATGACACTCATAATTTATGATAATTAAATTAATGACATGAATACATCACCACAAACACCTAACATATTGTTATTAAAAACAATAAACCACAAAAATACATCATTTCAAAATGATAAATTTTTAATATAAAAATTCAAAATGAAACATTTTGTAATATTGGATATAATTTATTTACATTTTTATTTTAAATAAAATTGAACCTTGCCGATACTATGAAATTGCTTTTTGCAACACGCACACCTATTCATATTAATGATGATTAAAAGGGAATATATAATGAAAAGAAAAACACTGGCACTTTTGATTCCGGCATTATTAGTGGCCGGAACCGTCAATGCAGCAGAAATCTACAATAAGAACGGAAACAAGCTGGATTTCTACGGCAAAATGGTGGGTGAACACATTTTCACCAACACCGATCGCAACAACAGTGACAATAACTCCAAAGATACCACTTATGCCCGTTTCGGCGTAAAAGGTGAAACGCAGATTAACAGCGATCTGACCGGCTATGGACAGTTTGAATACAACATCAAAGCCGATAAACCAGAAGGCGAACAGGGTAGCGCAACGCGTCTGGCGTTTGCTGGTTTAAGATTCGCCAACTACGGCTCATTTGATTATGGTCGTAACTATGGTCTGGTTTATGACGCGGCGGGTTACACCGATATGCTGGTCGAATGGGGTGGCGATGGCCTGGTAGCAACCGACAACTTTATGACGGCTCGCACCAACGGCGTCGCCACTTATCGTAACAGCGACTTTTTCGGCCTGGTTGATGGCCTGACAATCGCACTGCAATATCAGGGTAAAAATAATAACCGCGATCGTTTGAAAGCTAACGGTGACGGGTATAGCACGTCAGTCGATTACAACATCGATGGATTTGGTTTTGCCGCCGCATACAGCAATTCAGACCGTACCGACGAGCAGGCGGCAGATCGTAAAGGTGAAACCGCAGAAGTCTGGAGTTTAGCCGCCAAGTATGATGCCAATAGCCTTTACACGGCGGTGATGTATGCCGAATCGCATAATATGACGCCAATGGAAAATGGCGTTTTCGCCAACAAAACGCAGAATATCGAGGCCGTTGTTCAGTACCAGTTTGATTTTGGTCTGCGCCCTTCTCTCGGCTATGTTTATGCAAAAGGCAAAGATCTCGGCACTAATGGCGACAAGACTGCCGAAATGAAGAATTATATCGAGCTGGGTACCTGGTACTACTTCAACAAAAACTTCAATGTCTACAGTGCTTACAAATTTAACCTGATCGATCACAAAGACAGCATCATAACTGGTGCCGCCGAAGACAATCAGTTTGCTGTCGGTATTACCTATCAGTTCTGATGCAATTTACGTTTTAAAGCCCGCCGTGTGCGGGCTTTGTTTTTCAGATTCGACTTCTGCCCTGCCCACCCGTTCTTGCCTTAACGTCAGCAAACCCCTTCTCTCATCTATAGCGACGAGGAAAGAAATCTTCTGCCAGCAGGAAGCATTCGGATATCCTCGAGGTAAGCCCTTCCCGTCGACGAGAAATCAGAGGATGATGATTGATGGACTTGCGACGCTCCGTTATACCAACACAATAGAAGTGTGTGACGCGGGTCGTTGAAAGGAATTGACGTAAGTGTTTGAATAGTGGCGGAGAGAGGGGGATTTGAACCCCCGGTAGAGTTGCCCCTACTCCGGTTTTCGAGACCGGTCCGTTCAGCCGCTCCGGCATCTCTCCGCTGAGGTTGCTATAATGCCAGGTTCTTTGGCACTTTAATAGTTCCTGTCTCTTTAATTATGTTCAAGTGACGACTTTGCGAGCAATATGATGTTTAAATGGCCCTGGAAAGTAGATGAAGAGTCCGGCAACGCAGAAATGCCCTGGGAACACGCGCTTGCCATTCCTGTTTTAGCCAATCTTTCTGCGCAAGAGCAGCAGGAACTGGTGCAGATGGCGGCACGCTTTCTGCAACAAAAACGCCTGGTTGCCCTGCAAGGGCTTGAACTCACTCCGCTGCAAAACGCCCGCATTGCCCTGCTGTTCTGTTTGCCGGTTCTTGAGCTTGGCATTGAGTGGCTGGATGGCTTCCACGAGGTGCTAATCTACCCTGCCCCATTCGTGGTTGATGATGAATGGGAAGACGATATTGGTCTGGTCCACAATCAACGGATTGTCCAGTCCGGCCAGAGCTGGCAACAAGGGCCAATCATCCTGAACTGGCTGGATATTCAGGACTCTTTCGATGCATCTGGTTTCAACCTTATCGTGCACGAAGTTGCACATAAGCTGGATATGCGCAATGGCGATCGCGCCAGCGGCGTGCCGCTGATTCCGTTACGTGAAGTCGCCGGCTGGGAGCACGACCTCCACGCAGCGATGAACAACATTCAGGATGAGATCGATCTGGTTGGCGAGAGCGCCGCCAGTATTGACGCCTATGCGGCGACCGACCCGGCCGAGTGTTTTGCCGTGTTATCCGAATATTTCTTTAGCGCACCAGAGCTGTTTGCCCCGCGCTTTCCGGCTCTTTGGCAGCGTTTTTGCCATTTCTATCGCCAGGATCCCTTACAAAGATTACGTGAGAATGGCCGGCTAGATACAGATGACGAACACCTTGTGCACTAAAACAACGAGTTGACTTAAATTTAGCCATTTGAATCAGTGAGTTAATTTTAGTGTTGACACAAAAATGCCAGGCCAGTAGTATGCGCCTCGTTCACACGATTCCTCTGTAGTTCAGTCGGTAGAACGGCGGACTGTTAATCCGTATGTCACTGGTTCGAGTCCAGTCAGAGGAGCCATATTTAAGAAGCCCGCTTAAGGAAACTTAAGCGGGCTTCTTGCTTTTCAGCCTTCTTCTGAAGACAAATCAGCTGTTAGTTTTGCCATACAAAAGGCTCTGGATGGCGGAAGACCTGTTTATGCCCGGGGTTGAGAGACATGGCGGGCGGCCGCTTCATTCGCACGAAATACCGCATCGCTAAGCGCCTCTCCATGCATCAGGCTGGTGCATAAAACCCCCATAAAACAATCACCAGCGCCATGAGTACTCACCAGCGTTATCCGCCTGGCGGCTAACGTCGAGCCTGCAATGCCCGCTTCACAAAACGCGACACCATGTTCGCCGGCAGTGACAACAACCTGAGAGAAACGTTTAGCCAATGATTCAGCAGCCTCCAGAGCTGAAGAAAGGTCGTTCACCGTCACGCCACTCATATCACGCGCCTCTATGGCATTAACCACCAGCAAAGTGATGCAGCTTTCCAGCTGCGGACTCAGCTCTCTGGCCGGCGCCGCATTGATACAGACCGGAATCCCCCGCTTGCTGGCTTCGATGGCCGCACATAGATTTATCGTTTCCGGAACTTCATTTTGTAGAACCAGCATTCCGGCATCTTGCCAGATGTCACCCCGTTGAAAGAGTTTTGCCGGAATATGCTGATTCGCATTTGAGACGACAACCGCACCATAATCACCATCAACATCAGAAATCGCCACGCTCATCCCGGAAGGTATCTCATCTATTTTGGCGACTGACTCGATATTGACTCCGGCATCACGAAGCGTCTGCAGAAGAAACGCCCCTTGCGCATCAGCCCCTACCGCACCAATAAAAATGACGTCCCCTCCCGCACGAGCAGCGGATATGGCTTGATTGCCCCCTTTACCGCCAAACTTGTAAGCACAGCCCGTGCCCATTACCGTTTCACCTTTTTCCGGGCGATGATGCGCATCCAGCATGATGTCGTAATGGAGGCTGCCCGCCACAACAATTTTACCCATAGTTAATATTCTCGCAGGTCCTGAACCGCATGCTGGGTTTTCATCAAATTCTTCTCCGCCTGCTTCAGATCCTTCTTCGCAATGGCCACAAACAATGCATCCAGAATGTTGAGCTGAGCAATGCGTGACGCGGCGTTTTCCCCTAGCAAATGCGATCCCTGAGACGTTGAATTGAGTACCACATGCGCATTACGCGCAATAGGCGATTCGGCATAATTCGTAATCGCAATCACTTTAGCGCCATTGCGTGCCGCCAGTTTTACCGGATCGTTAACGGCACGCGTTGCGCCAGAGTGACTGATTGCAAGTACAGCATCGTCGTCAGATAGCACCGCAGCGGACATCAACATAATATGGGCGTCGTCATAGACCGTCGACTTAATACCAATCTTTAAAAGCTTGTGGGATAAGTCACGTGCTACCGTGGCAGAACCACCGACAGCATATAAGTCAATATATCGAGCCTTGAATATAATGTCCGCAGCGCGGTCAAACTCTGCAATATCCAGAATAGACATTGTCTCTTCAATAGCCTGAATCGATGTTCTGAATACTTTTGACAACAGTTGTTCCGATGAATCATCAGGCTCAATTTCCGCGTGTAAACTTGCCACTTCAGACTGGTTATAATAAATCAAGCCAGTTCTGAAGTTTCTAAAACCTGAAAAGTTAAGCTTCTTGGCTATTTTGACAATCATCGCTTCTGAAACATTATTCTCCTGGGCAATTTCTTTTAGAGAGGTTTGCTCAGTAATATCGGTTCGGGCGATGATCGCCTCAACCACACGTCGCTCTAAGGGTGTCAGCTGGGGCAGTCGCATACGGATTTGAGCACCAATGGCTCGTGGATCTTGCTTCATTACTTGCCTCTGGTCGCTCTGTCAATCAACATAGCTATGATAATAATAAGACCAGTAGCAAGCAATTGGTAAAAGGCCTGAATATTTAGTAACGTCAAACCATTGCGTAATGCGCCGAGAATGATCGCGCCAATAATTGTGCCCACAACGCTGCCTTTCCCTCCCATCAGTGAAGCCCCACCGATGGCCGCGGCGGCAATGGCATCCAGTTCCCACAGATTGCCAATCGTTGGTTCCGCAGCGCCTAACCGGCCAATCAAGATCAGAGAGGCCAGAGAGGCCAGGGTTCCTGAGATAACAAATACCGTGACCTTGGTTCTTTTCACCGGCACGCCGGCAACGCGAGCGGCTTCTTCATTGCCGCCAACAGCCAGAATATATTCTCCTAACGGCGTTTTATTCATGACGGTCCACAGCACTAAAGCAATAACGGCGACAATAACGATAGGCGTTGGAATGCCAAAGATTTCACTGTTAATCAGGCTACGGAATTCCGTCGGGATGCCAAATACCGGATTGCCGCCGGTATAAATCAGCGCGACAGCACGGAACAACGACAGCCCCCCGAGGGTAACAATGAAGGGTTGCAATCCGGCATAGGCAACCAGCGAACCGCTAAAGACGCCGCAGATAGCCCCAATTCCCAGCGTTGCCAGAATGGCCAGCGGCACGGGGACGCCGGCTACCATCATGGTTGCCCCTAAAACCGCCGATAATGCTGCGGTCGGACCAACCGAAAGATCGATCCCTCCGGAGATAATGACCAGAGTCATCCCGAGCGCAATTAATGCGTTAATGGATGATTGCTGTAAAATATTCAACAAATTAGGGATGGTGAAAAACACCGGTGATAGAAAAGAAAACGTAATAATGATAATAAGCAAACCAATTAATGTTCCGGCATCGCGAAGGTTAAATTTAAACGGCAGTGCACGAAGCTTTTCGGGCCGGGAATTACTTTGTGAAATCATGATTATGGCCTTTCAAATTAATACGGGTAAGAAGTTTAAATGGTCTCTTCGACATCTTTAATGGCAGAGCGTGCAATATTATCTTCCGTGATGGCATCACCTTTCAGTTCTTTAGTAATCTTCCCTTCACGCATAACCAGTACGCGGTCAGAAATACGAATAATCTCTGTCATCTCTGAAGAGACAACAATAATCGCTTTGCCTGCACGGGCCAGTTTTTCTATCAGATTATAAATTTCTGATTTTGCCCCAATATCAATTCCCCGGGTTGGCTCGTCAAACAGAAAAACCTGAGCATCTGCGGCGACCCAGCGTCCAATAATAACTTTCTGCTGATTACCTCCACTTAATGTGCCAATCGTTTTATCAATGTTCAGTGGTCGTAGCTTCAAATCGCTCATCACTTCATGCGCCACCCGATTAAGCTTAACTTTACTGATCATTCCCGAAATGGTGAAGTTACGCATTGAAGGCAGCGCCATGTTCATCTTCACCGCACGTTCTTTAATAATCCCTTCTTTCTTGCGGTCTTCAGGCACCAGGCCGATACCGGACCTGATGGCAGCAGTGACGTTGTGATTGCGTACTGCCTTACCGTTAACAAACACGTTGCCGCTGCTGCGCTTATCAATACCGGCAATCAGTTTCATCAGTTCCGTACGCCCGGCTCCGACCAGACCCGCAATACCGAGCACCTCACCCGCACGGACGGTAAAACTGGCATCGCTCACAGCGCCACCCCGAGAGAGATTCTCTACGCGAAGCACTTCGCGCTCGGTCACATATGAGTTGTGCTCAAGTTTCTCAATCTTGCGCCCGACCATCTTTGAGACGATGCTCTCTTCATCCTCATCACAAATATTCACCACCCCAACCTGCCTGCCATCCCGCATAATGGTGGCCCGGTCGCAGACTTTGAAAATTTCGTTCATCTTATGAGAAACATAGATAAGCGATACCCCCATAGCTTTCAGATCCGAAATCAGCTCGGCCAACCGGTCGAACTCTCTCGGAGTCAGACTGGATGTCGGCTCGTCCATCGCGATAATTTTTGCATCGTCGAGCATGGCGCGAGCTATTTCCACAATCTGCTGCTGTGAGACTTTCAGGTTTTTGATCGGCTCATTGGGATCGATTGTCGGATCCAGTTGCTTGAGGATCAGCTCAGCTCTTTCCAGCTGAGCCTGTTTATCCACCCATAGACCTTTTGCTTTGGTTAGCGGTCGGCCAAGAAACATATTCTGCGCGACGGAGAGTTCCGGAACATGCTGTAATTCTTGATGAATCATGGCAATGCCGGCATGGCGCGCACTCAACGGATTCTTCATCTGAACGGTTTGCCCGTTGACGCTAATCTCACCGCTATCGGCCTCTCGTACACCTGAAAGAATATTTAACAGCGTGGATTTTCCCGCGCCATTCTCACCAATCAGAGCATGTACCTCTCCAGGTTTGACCGCAAAGTCCACGTCCTGCAATGCCGCCGCATTACCGTATGTTTTACTAATTCCACGCATCATTAAGCGATACTGTTCCATACACCCTCCGCCTGGCTTACTGCTGAGCCAGCAGTTGACGCAGCTTGTCGTTATCTTTGGTTGAGAAGGCGTCCGCATTCTCTTTGGTGATTAAAGCCTGGGGCGTCGAGACCACGCGGGAGATTTTCTGACCATCAATCAGACGCAGCATAACTTCCATTGCAACTTCCCCCGTCAGCACCGGGAAGCTATCCACCGTTCCTGTCAGCTCACCGCGTTTAATCGAGGCATAAGCATCTGAAATACCATCGGTACCGAAGACGGCCACCTGCCCGGCTTTATTCAACGAACGAACCGCTTCCACGACCCCCAGCGCCATGGTGTCGTTATTCGCGTAAAAGCCAATCAGATCGGGATGCTGCTGTAAAATGGTTGAGGCGGCATTAAACGCCTGTTCGCGACTCCAGTTCGCCGGCACGCTGGCGACAATATTGAATTTGCCATTGGCCTGCAGCGTCTCTTTGAAGCCACTGGTACGCTGACCGGCAGCATAGACTCCTGGCTGGCCCTCGATCACCGCGACCTTGCCGCCCTGCGGATGATGTTCAATGAACCATTTCGCCACCCGTACACCGTTATCCTTCTGCACATTACCCACGTAATACGGAGCATTTGGCATCACGGCATCGTTAACGTTGACCACGGGAATTCTTTTACTGGTGGCACTTTCGAGAGCGGGCTCAAGGTTAATATCGGTCTGGGGTGATACCAGAAGACCATTAAACCCTTGGGAGATAAGCGTTTCCGCAATTGATAGCTGGCCCAGCTGATCGTCCTCATTTGCAGCTGCCTGATAAGCCACGGTGAAACCATATTTTTTACCGACGTTTTGGTAACCTTCGCCAAGTGAACGCCAGTATTCATTGGTCAGCGTTTTTGATACGCCGCCTATTTTTAGTTTGCTGTCGACTTTCGGCATTGGACCATATTTGCTGCTGAGCTGGGTCCAGTCCGTGCGATCGGGCTCAGTATCCGATTTCAGCGGGGCTAAATCAGCGGCATAAGCCATCGAGCACAGTAAAGAAGAGGCGAGTACAGAGAGTATGAGTTTTTTCATTTTTCAGCCTTCTATTGTCACGTAGGGAACGCTTTCTTATTTTTGCTAATGCTTGCCACTATCTGGCTAGCATGATGTCATTGACGATTCGTTGAGAGGCCACCGCATCCTGACGGCTGATGGCTGAGGTCAGTTCATCATTATCATTAAGCCGGGCACACAGTTTGAGCAATCGGGTAACGGTAGCAATGTTGATTTCAGCTTCACGAACCGGATCAAGACCGCTGGCATCCGGGAAGGTGTCAAAGTAATAGGCGCCCTGATAACCATCTCTCTGCATCTGCCAGAGGAATTCCAGCGTGGCACGCGGATTTACCGACCCCACCATCAAGCCATCGTCACGTTTCCCCCAGCCATCATTGAGATCAAGCCCCAGCAGGCGTGAACGGCGAGCGACCATCGCGGCTGCGTAGGCCGGGATCTCATTAGCAAACAGCACATGAGCAAAATCGAGCGTGATACCCAGGTTCGGGCAACCCGCCTCTTCTACCGCCAGCAAACAGGTCGTGGCATTGGGGAAAATACTGTAAGCCCGCGGTTCATTCGGTTTGTATTCAATACTGATATCAACGTCCGGCGCATATTCGGCAATTTCGCGGACCGCACTCACCGCATCGTCCCAGATTTTTTTGTAATCGGCCTGGAAGCAATAGTCATAGCCATCCTGCCCCATCCAGAGCGTCATCAGGCGGGAACCAAATTCCCGTCCGGCATCAATCCCGCGTTTTGTCAGTTCAATGGCCTCGCGGCGGATCTGCGGATTAGGGTTTGTAAATGCCCCGATTTTAAATTGCGGTGCATCCCAGCGCATTTGCATTCCGTTGACCGCCAGCCCCGCATCTTCAATGGCCTGGCGCAGCATTTGAATATCCGTCGTGATGTGTTGCGGGTAGTTCAGATCAAGGTGGGTTAACCCCTTAACCGTACCGGCACGAGCAATCATCTGCAGTACAGAGGGTTTTCCCTGAAGATCCGGCCAGTAGAGGTTAGCTCCTGAGGCAAAAGAGTTTAAACGCGTGGCAAATTTCAGTTCGGACATAAGGGTGGATCCTTCAAAACAGGTTTGTGATGTACTTTCCTTCTTCACAATTATTTGTGAAGTTATATGCTAAAATACACTTCGCCACATAGTTAGCAAGAGTGACCATTTGAAAAATGGATAAAATGGGAGTCGGGTCACGAAATGAACAGGGGGATATTCGTGGAAATGATCCCGCTAAGGCGCGAAAGAAAGTGGCTTCAAAGAGGCATGACAAATGAAGAAATTCCCGGCTGACAGAGACGGGTTTCATGCTTTGTGGTGGGTATGAGTGGTTGTAAAACGATCTGTATTACATTGATAAAATAGATAATTTATTGAAAATGACAGGCCAGAGCGATCTTCTGGCCCTGGCCTGTCATAAATAATACCGGAGACTAAATTTTGATCTGAAAAAACCGCAGGTCAGTCATGCCTTATGCAACAAAGGACCCAAAAGAAGCGGGCTCGCTAGCTCCCGATATGACTTTGCGTGCCGGCCTCGCTGATATTGACCGGCATTCCGGAGCGTCGTTCAAGAGCCTGCTCCGCCCGAATCACATTGACGCCTTCCCCCTTCACAAACGCCTGGATGCCTGTGGTCGTGGGTAACGGCACTTTTCTGTCAGATTCGTATTCTGCGCGGTTACGCGATAGCGGCTCATGAACTTCCACCCAGCGGCTACCGTCCGGCTCTGCGGTAAACTTCACCGGCCGATCGATAATCTGCACGCGAGTGCCAACCGGGACGTTATCGAACAGATATTTGATATCGTCATTACGTAAGCGAATGCATCCCTGACTGACGCGCAGCCCGATACCAAAATTGGCATTGGTGCCATGAATCGCGTACAACCTGCCGATATAAATTGCGTACAGTCCCATTGGGTTATCCGGCCCCGCCGGAACGAACGCTGGCAGGCTCTCACCTCGGCGGGCATATTCACGCCGGGTATTAGCCGTTGGCGTCCAGGTCGGCGCTTCCTGCTTACGTTCTACGGTCGTCACCCAGTTGCGCGGCGTTTCGCGCCCCGCCTGGCCGATGCCAATCGGCAAAACTTCAACGGTGTTGCCTTCCGGCGGATAGTAATAGAGGCGCATTTCCGCAACGTTGATCACAATACCTTCGCGAACCGTGTCAGGTAAAATCAACTGCTGCGGGATCACCAGCGTCGTCCCCGACTTCGGGAGAAAGACATCAACGCCGGGGTTGGCCTCCAGCATGTTGCTCAGCCCCTGGCCATATTGCGCCGCAAAGGCCTCCAACGGTTGCGTATTGTTGTGCGGTACGGTAACCCGCTGCGGGCTTCCCACCAGGCGGCTTCCTTCCGGCGGCAGCGGATAACTGACGGCCAGCGCACACTGGCTTGAGAGAATAACTAAAAGAGAGCAAAACCATTTCACACGCCGCACCATTTATTTCCCTTCCTCAGTCGCGACAATCGTGAATGAATTATAGCGTTTTTCTCACCTCCTCGTGGCAACGGACCGCTGTTCCTTTATCCGCCACCGCGATGGCATTTTAAATCTGATAATCAATGGCCGCTTCTTCCGGCTCCATTGCCTGGCGTTTAATTTCATCCAGCGACAGCCCGGCGTTGCACAGCTCGATAAACCGCCAGACGTAATTACGCTGCAGCTGCCCGCGTTTAAGCCCTAACCAGACGGTATTGGCATCGAAAAGGTGCCGGGTTTCCAGGCGGGTGAAGGTGTCTGACTCCCGGGCATCGCCCGATTGTTCCGCCACCAGCCCGACGCCGAGTCCGAGCTCAACATAGGTTTTAATGACATCGGAGTCCTGTGCGCTAAGGACAATATCCGGCATCAGCCCTTTACGGTTAAAGGCTTCATCAATACGCGAGCGCCCGGTGATGCCCTGGCGGTAGGTAATTAACGGCCAGCGGGAAATAGCTTCCAGGGTTAAAGGGGTGGTTTGCACCAGCGGGTGATCTTTCGGCACCAGCAGGCTGTGATGCCAGCGGAACCAGGGAAAAGCCACCAGCGTCGGATCGTTACTCAGACGTTCACTGGCGATACCGATATCTGCGCCACCGTTATGCAATAGCGCTTCAATCTCCTGAGGGGTACCCTGAATCAGCTCCAGCCGCACATCGGAAAAGAGCTCCCGGAAAGCTTTAATCACCGGCGGCAGGCTGTAGCGCGCCTGGGTATGAGTCGTCGCAATCGTGAGCACACCGGAGGCATCGTTGGTAAACAGGTCGGCAAGACGGCGGACATTGCTGGCTTCATTGAGAATGCGTTCGGCAATGGATAAGAGCGCTTTACCCGGCTCCGTCATCCCCAGCAGACGCTTACCGCGTCGGATGAAGATCTCGATCCCCAGCTCTTCTTCCAGTTCACGAATATGACGGCTCACGCCCGATTGCGATGTATACAGCATATTTGCGACTTCCGTCAGGTTGTAGTCCTGACGGGCAGCCTCACGAATAATTTTTAGTTGCTGGAAATTCACCCTTTCCTCCGGGCTATCAGACATAACATATGCTCTATTGTTAAAGTCTGTTGTCCTTACTAACAAATAATAAAAACCAGCAACTTATTCCTTTCGGGAATATAGATTAACTTACCAACAACAATTCACGATTCTCCAGCGAAGGACGACTCACCAGCGAAAGCAGAATCTCTTTCACCGCCTGTGCCTGCGGCGACAGGCTGCCCTTCGCCGACATGTTCAGCGATAACGACAGACTCATCGATGGGGTACTGATCCGCGCCATCCAGCCGTTTGCCGCACCGCACAGCGATCGCGCCGCGGACTCAGGCAGCACGGTGACGCCCATTCCGCTGGCAATCGCCGCGGTTAGCGTCGTAATGGATTCGATTTCGCCGATAATTTTCGCCGACAGACGACGCAGGGTGAACGCTTCCGTCACTCGCGCACGTACTGCGCTGTAATCGCGCGGCAGGAACAGGTTCATCTCCGCCACTGCGGTCAGATCGACGCTCTGGCCCGGGCAATCGCGGGTTCCCACCAGATAAAGATCTTCTTTCAACAAAGGCTGGCTGATGATGCCAGCAACCGGCGAGCGCTCGTAGAGCACGGCCATATCCAGCTGGCCGCTAAGCAATTTGTCGTTCAGGATTGTCCCGCTACTTTCCTGCAGGTAGACCATCACTTCAGGCAGCTCATTGCGGACCGTCTGCAGCAGCGGCATGGTAATGGCAGAAGCCGCGGTCCCCGGCGCAAGGCCAATCGAGACCTGGCCGCTGAGCGTATGACCCACGTTATTCACCGCCAGCTGCGCCTGCTCGCACTGACGCAGGATTGTGCGCGCATGGGTGTAGAGAATCTTCCCGGCTTCGGTCGGCGTCACGCCGCGCTTTGTCCGAATCAGCAGCTGCTGGTCCAGTTCGCCTTCCAGGGTCGCCACCTGCTGGCTCAGCGCCGGTTGTGCGATGTGCAAGACTTCAGCAGCCTGAGTCAGACTGCCGATATCGACGATTTTCACAAAATACTTCAGTCGTCTTAAGTTCATTTTGCCTCCTGTAAGGAAAGCCAGTACCAACGCTGGCTATTGAGTTACAGAGGTTTTGCAATTTGCTTGCCAGTTTTTTCGCAACGGTGCAAAGGCCGCGCCAGGCGGCGTGATAAGCGATTCTGATAGCAACAGAGCATTTATTTGCCCGGTAAGCGGATTACGCTATGCTCCATTAGGGGTATATGTGCACCACAACGGTGCGCATTGATGGAAAACAGCGCAAACGCATCGCCATTGCTGAAATTGTCAGCAATCAAACAGATTCGGGTGATTCTGTCTTTGACAAGGTCATGCGCCGCCGTTAATATGCGCCCCGTTCACACGATTCCTCTGTAGTTCAGTCGGTAGAACGGCGGACTGTTAATCCGTATGTCACTGGTTCGAGTCCAGTCAGAGGAGCCATATTTAAGAAGCCCGCTTAAGGAAACTTAAGCGGGCTTTTTGCTTTGGCGTATCCTTATGAATCCTTATATCGCGTTGATTCAATAAGCTAGCGTGAAAATTTTCCCGCTGCGTTTTGATGTCATCCTCAGCATCGGCAAAATGCGTCGTCAAATCCGGACAGGTCAGTTCGACCGCCAATAAAACTCGTCATCTCATTGACCGACTGAAAGGGATTGAAGAAAAGTTCTGCGGGAAGTGGCTTCCTGCAGACGGCAGTACCACGGTAATAACAAGCGCCAGGCCATCCATCAGGGATTAATCGACAGCAACACGGTGACCAGTCGCGATGACGTGATGACATCGCCCATCGGCGCCACTCTTCCGCCCTTGTGCCGGAGGGACGACCGGAACGGCTTAGCCATCACTCCGATACCATGAGATAGGGCGCAATGCTCGCTAATTTCTCCCGGGTTTCCGTCAGTTCACGTTCCGGCGTAGATTGGGCAATGATCCCTGCTCCCGCCTGTATCCAGCACCGTTGACTGTCCTGAAATACGGAACGCAGGACTAACGCCGCATCGAAGCGCGCATCTTCCAGTAGCAGGATTGCGCCGGAATAGAGCTCTCGCGGGGTCTTCTCAATTCGCATAATGGCGTTCAGAGCAGCATTTTTAGGGATACCCGAGGCGGTAATCGACGGGAACAGCACGGTAAATGCATCCCAGGCATCTTTGTTTTCCGCAAGCTGACCGCTCACGCCAGACCCCAGATGCTGAACGCTGCCACGCTTGCGGACCGACATTAAATCTTCAACCACCACGCTGCCCGGCTGGCAAACCACCGCCAGTTCAGCAAGCGCTTCTTTGACAGAAAGGATATGCTCAAGCACCTCTTTACTGTCGTGCAGCAGCTCTGTCTCTTTCGCCTTATTTTGCTCCGGGCTTCCCATGCGATCGCGGGTGCCCGCAAGCGGTTCAGTGACCACTTTATTGCCCGTTACCGACATCACCAGTTCCGGGCTAAAACCCAGCGCTTCGCGTCCTTGCTGGCGGAACATAAACGACCGCGTGGGCGTGTTTGCCTGCCGCCCGTATAACAGGGTAGCGGGCATATCAATCCGCGATGGCAGCGGAATGGCGCGCGAGATAATCACTTTGACATATTCGCCCCGGCTGATCTCCGCAACGGCGCGCGCCACCTGTTGTTTATACACCTCACCATTGAGGGCGGTATCCACAGCCATGGAGTCCCCTCGCGTGGTTGTACTGGCCTCTTTTACCCACTCGCACAGACGTCGACATCCCTCAGCGGAGTCCGTATAAACGGTGACATTTCCCTTTTCAAACACAAGCTCTTCCCGGGGAACGGTTAATGTCAGCAGCGGCCACTCGCCGGCGTCGAAGGCAATTCCCCGCGCATGCGCCGCAAAGTTGAACCCAACCTGCCCATATACCCGACGTCCTTGCACCTGCGGATGCGCCATAAAACGACGCGCGCAGTCGACAATGGAATCCACCGCCCATTTTTGCTCCCCGGCATCATCAATGAATGTCGCCTGCGTTCCGTCGGCATTAATGTGCAACCGTGCCAGGCATCCTTTACCTAAATACCAACAGGGTTGACGCTCGTAGACATAGCACTCTTCTTCTCCGAACTGGCGTAAGACGCCAGAAATCGTCGGCAGCCATTGTTCCTCTGGTAGCGCCAGGTGTAAAAATTCACTGATTTTCATCCCTTACCTCTCTGTGTTATTCCCGGTTCAATCAATTGAGCTGGTCATCAGTTTGCTTGCCGAATGCAGCCGGGTATGGGCAACCCACGCCGCCAGTAACGTGAATACCCCGGCAAACAGGAAGCAGGCCGCATAGCCAAAATGTTGGGCCACAATGCCGCCGACAACGCCAGCCAGAATGGCGATTGCCGCGTCAGTACATTGAAAGAGGGTGAAGTCGACGCCGGCCTGTAAGGGTGATGAAAGCGACATCAGCGTGGCATAAAGACAGACCAGCGCGCAGGCCAGCGAAATGGACTGGATAATGACCAGACACTGGAGAACGGGCAGCAGCAGATGACCCGGCGCCATCATCAGCGTCACCACCACCGCCAGCAGTGCGATCCCCTGGACGCCATAAGCCGTCAACAGCGCTCTGCCGGGTGAGGTGTACTTCATCAGTAATCCGCCGGCCAGCGTTCCTGCTATGCCCGCCGCAATATTACCGCCGCTAAACAGCGCACCCAGCGCTGACATACTCAGCCCATGATCCAACAACAGCGGCGCCAGAAGAGGCAGCACAAACCGCATACCGGAATTCAGCATCAATACCAGCAGTAAGCCCAGACGCGCCTGTCTTCGCCTTAGCGCATAACCTAACGCCGGAACATGCGGGACCGTCACCGTTCGCGTCGGCTCCGTAATGCGCCACAGCGGGAGTGATAACACCATAATCAGCAGCGCCATGATCAGCATGGCGACAGGCCAGCCGGATGCCGCCGACAGCATCAGGAACACCCCGCCACCGCACATCATCCCCAGATAGCTACCGCCAACCTGCACGCTGTTTCCCCAGCCATAACCCGCGCGGGTCAGCTGATCGACGCAAAAACCGTCGCTGGCGATATCAATGGTGGAGGCGACCGTGCCTGCCACCATGAACAGCACAAATAACGCCACGATTTGCGTATCGGGAAATCCCCCTTCTCGCCCGAACCAGCCGATCGCAGCGGCCATCATCAGGAGCGCTGCTAACGCGACCTGACCACGCAGGATTAACATGCGGGAACGGCGCTCCGGGCTATCGGGCGGGAGCCGCCAGCGCTCGATCCACGGCGCCCAAATAAACTTCAGCGCCCAGGGCAACATAAACAGCGTTGTCGCCCCAGCAAGCGCCAGCGATCCGCCGGCAGCGCGCACCAGCGCGGGTAAGGACTGCATAGACAGCGCCGATACCAGACTCTGCGTCACATAAACGCCGGCAATAGCAAAAATCACCCGCCCGGTTGTTAACGTCAGCGGTTTCACATTCGACTGAAGGTCACTCATGAGCCCATTCTCCAGGCGCAGAAGCCCCTTCGTCGCGCCACGCGCGCGCGGCCATTTGCGCTTGCCACAGCGCCTGATAACGTCCTGGACGGGAGAGCAATTGCGCGTGAGTGCCCTGCTCAACCACGCGCCCCTCTTCCATCACCAGGATGTTTCCCGCTCCGGCGATGGTTGATAAACGGTGGGCGATAATAATCACCGTCCGATTGTGAACCAGGTTATCGATAGCTTTCTGTACCGCCAGTTCGCTTTCAATATCCAGTGCGGCGGTCGGTTCATCAAGAATGACGACCGGCGCATTTTTCAATAACGCTCGGGCAATGGAAATCCGCTGGCGCTCGCCGCCCGATAACTGCCCACCCATCTCACCCATTGGCGTCAACCAGCCTTGCGGAAGACGGGAAATAAACTCAAGGCACTGCGCCGCGCGGGCGGCTTCCTCCACCTCCTGCTGCGTCGCCTGTGGGCGCGCGATACGGATATTCGCCAGCAGCGTGTCATCAAACAGCCAGACATCCTGGAAAACAACAGAAATCAGGCTATTGAGCTGTTCTGGCCTCAGGCGGCGAATATCGACGCCGCCAATAGAAATCTGTCCTTGCTGCGGATCGGCGTAGCGCATTAACAGTTTTGTGACCGTGGTTTTGCCTGCCCCAGAGGCGCCCACCAGCGCGCTCATACTGGCTGCGGGGAACGTCAAAGAAACGTTATTGAGTGCCTGCCCGTCGCCTTCTTCGTAGCGATAGCTGACATGATCAAAACGGATATCGTAACGTTCCGGCAGCTCGCTTTGTTCTGTGACGGCAAGCGGCGCAATCGCCATAAACTGCTCAATCCGCTGGAGGGCGCTGGCGATCAGTTCCACGACCGAGGTGTAGCTGATAAACATCGCCATCGGTTCTGCGAAGCGCATAATCATCGCGACGGCGGCAATCAGGAAGGCGAGGTTCAGGGTCCCCGTCACCACCCAGACGATCCCGGATAACACCACCACCTGCAGACCCAGCTCTACGACGCTGGCGATCAACATCGTCGCGCCAGCGCTCTGACGGTGAGTGCGGGTCTGTAAGTTTTCCAGCGCATCGAAATGCGCCAGCAGCGCCCGGCTTTTATCGGCATCGCTACCGCAGGTACGCAATACCATCATCCCCTGAGCAAATTCAACGATATCACCGCTCAGCTGCTGATGCGCTTTCCCCAGCATCTGCATCTGTCGCCGCATCGCCGGACGGCGCCAGTAATAAAACGGCACCAGCAGAGGGAAGACCAGTAGCATCACCAGCCCCAGCCGCCAGTCTATCCACAAAGTCGCCAGCGACGCCGTCAATGGCGTAACAAGGGTGAGTAACAAAATATTGGCTATCGCAATAACATAATTAAGGTTTTCATCCACGCTGCCCAGCAGCAAAGCGTTCATTTCCCCTGCCCGTCCGCGCTGGAGTTTCTCCAGCGGCACGCGGCGTAATTGCTCGCCCAGGCGCAGACGTAACTCATGGGTAGCCTGCGCCAGATGGCCGCGGTATTCAAAGCCCAGGCCATACCAACGTAGCGCCAGCGTCACAATCGCGGCAACGCTGAAGGCCACTGCCCAGTTGAGAAGTGACGATGCATCCCCCCGTAACAGCGCATCAATGATCGGATAAAGACAGGCAAAGGCGATCCCCTGCATGAATGCCGCCAGCAATAGCGCCAGCATACTGCGCCGCAGCATCCCGACCTGGCTGCCAACGCTGGAGATAAGCTGACGCCAGATGACGCGCCAGGCCAGGTTATCCGCAGGATTATTGTCTTCCATTTTCCACTCCCTCTTCCTGTACGCCACCCGGTACCCAACGCTGCGCCTGCTGATAGTGTTGCCAGAGCCGTTGATACAAGCCGCCCTGTTCCAGGAGTTGCGCATGGTTGCCCATTTCCCTGAGCCGCCCGTCGGAAAACAGCAATATCACATCAGCCTGAGTCACCATTGAGAGGCGATGCGCGACCATGATGACCGTCCGGCCGCGCATCGCCGCCGCCAGCGCCTTGATAAGCGCGGCTTCGTTTTCCGGGTCAGCAAACGCCGTCGCCTCATCGAGCACCAGGATGGGGCGGTCCTGCAAAAGCGCCCGGGCGATGGTGATGCGCTGTCGCTGACCGCCGGAGAGAAATACCCCGCGTTCCCCGACTCGCGTGTTGTACCCCTCTGGCAGTGCGCTAATAAATTCATGGGCCTGCGCCACCCTGGCCGCCGCGACTACCGCCTCCAGCGGCGTATCCGGCGCGCCCAGACGAATGTTATTGGCGATTGTGTCGGCAAAAAGGAAGTTATCCTGAAACACAAAAGAGAGTTGCTTCATCAAGGTGTTCGTCTGCATATCGCGAAGATCCACGCCGCCAATACGGATGTGGCCTTTGTCGGGATCGGCGTAACGCAGCAGCAAGCGTGCCACGGTGCTTTTCCCGGCGCCGCTTGGCCCGACCAGCGCCACAATTTGCCCGGCAGGTACATGAAAGCTCACCTCCTGCAACGCGGCATCAGCCCGCGCTTGCGGATAATGGAAGCTCACCTGCTCAAAGGTAATACTCGCCTCTTTCGGCTGTTGGTCAGATAGCGGCAGCGATAACTCCGGCATTGCGAGAACCTGATAAATACGCTGAATGCTTAAACGCGTTTGCGCGACCAGGTTATTGAGCATCATCATTGGCATCACGGCTTCGGCCATTCCGCTGCCGAGCAGTAAAACGGCCACCCACGCGATAAAGTCGAAACCGCCATAGTGCAACAGGCCGTATCCCGACCAGATCAGGACAAATAAGGTCGGGAGAGGATTCAGAATCGAGAATGAAAAACGTGCTGAAAAACCGGCTTTGCGATACCAGGTTTTGAGCACGCCAACCCACTCTTCAAGGGCATGTTGGTAGCGCAAAAAACTGCTGCTGCCGCTGTCAAACGTTCTCACTACGGGCATGGCCTGCACGAACTCAATAACCGCCGCGCTGACTTGCTCGCGCGCCTGATGATAACGCTGGGCCAAATCTTCCGAACGCTGGCGGGCGAGCACGAGAACAACCGAGCCAAACGCCAGTACCCCCAGCGTCGCGATAGCCAGTCGCCAATCCAGCCAGAACAAGATAACGATAGTCGCCAGCGGCATGATGACCGCGCGGGCGTAGAGCGGCGTGCTGTCAGCCACAAAAATATGTAACGACTTCACATCATCCAGCATCACTTTCGCCACTGATCCGCTGCCCATTTGCTGTAACGCGCCAGGCGAAAGCTGCAATGCTTTACGGGCTAACCTGCTGCGCAGAATGTTCTCCAGATGAAAAGCCGCGTAATGAGAGATATTGAATGCCTGCAGGCGCAGGACAAAAGTCAATACCACGCAGCTAATCAGGCCACTCAGCGGCCAGGCAGGAATCGCGTCAGGCGTCGCGCGGATGTCGCGCAGACTCCACGCCAGAAAAAGGAGCGCTCCCAGGCTGGTTAATGCCGCCAGCCCCGCCAGCGCCATCGCTAAAATAACCTTCCGGCGAACCGGTGTAATCACCTGCCAGAGCGGAAATCGGGATAGCGATTCAGTATTTGATGATTGAGATGACATGGGAATGGCTGAATTTCCTGATGAATTTTTACGCACACCAAAAACGACAATTCAGAGTGGCGTTCTGATAATTAATGTGAATAATAACCATTATCAATTACTCATCTACCCCATTCGGTTCTATTTTTACCCTAAATAGTTCGAGTTGCAGGAAGGCGGCAAGCGAGGGAATCCCAGAAATTTATAGCAATCATTGACGGGGGGGCGGGACAAATCTGTCTGGAACAGAGTTGAATGCCGTGTCGCGGCGGCCCGCCAGGGTAAAGCTCATGAATGAGCCGAGTAACCCAATCAACGCACATGCAGCTTGAAGTATGAGGGGTATATACCCGCATTGGACTAAGCCACAGGGAGATAACCAGGTCATGACGGAGTCACCACAAACGCAATCTGAAATCTCTATTCATCAGTTGGTAGCCGGGAAACCCGTAAAGGATGGCAATATTCCTGCCCAGTGTGAACTGCTACGCTGTTCGTTGCAGGAAGGGATGGATATTTTGCTCTGGAGGGGGAATTTTGCGCGGCCTGAGACGTTGCAGCTACATGACGATCTGGGCAGGATTAACTTCTCGTGCATTCTGGAAGGCACATCTCACTTTGCTATCCAGGGACTCAGACGCCATACCGACTGGGAGCTTGCGCGTAATCGCCATTACATTACCCATACGCCCGGCTGCCGCGGCAGCGCCTCCTATTGTGGCCGCTTCGAGAGCATTACGCTCTCCTTCAGCCCTGAAACCCTCGCGCTGTGGGTGCCGGATATTAGCGCGGTCATTAAGAAGAAGATCGACTCCCACTGCTGCTGTCAGCAGCAGCGTTGTAATGCTGAAACCCACTTAACGGCTCAAGCCTTGCGTCACGCGCTGATGCGGATGCACAGCGGCTTCAGTCATGAGCAAAAGCCGTCGACGCTTTGGCTACAGGGACAAAGTCTGGTGATGCTCAGTCTGGTGCTGGATGAACATCGCGAAGACACCGGTTGCCTCTCCTGCCACTTCAACCCAATGGAACGCCAGAAACTGCTGCGGGCGAAGGATCTGCTGCTGGCAGACCTGACGCAAGCACCGGGCGTCGCAGAGCTGGCCAGAGAGTCCGGTCTGAGCGTGCTCAAAATTAAGCGGGGGTTCCGCGTTCTGTTCAACAACAGCGTCTATGGTCTGTTTCAGGCAGAACGCATGCAGGAAGCCAGAAGACGCCTGGCCAATGGCAATACCTCGGTCATGACGGTGGCAGCCGATCTGGGCTATGCCAACGCCAGCCATTTCTCTGCCGCCTTCCAGAAACAGTTTGGTGTTACCCCTTCGACCTTTAAACGCGTGATGTAATCGGGGTTGTCTCCTCATCAATTCCTCCCTGACAGAGGCCCGGATATCCCATCCGGGCCTCTGCGCTTTCTGCCTGCCGCCAACCCGAAACGGGCATAAATAAACCCGTTTCGGGTAGCACTCAATTGTTAATAATTATTATTCTCATGTAGACAATGCTTTTTGGTAAGACGTGCCATCAGGAGGAAGAATGATTTCTGGCGCACCCTCTCAGGATTCGCTGTTACCGGGCAACCGCCACACGGCTGATTACCAACAATTACGCGAGCGGCTCATGCAGGAGCTGAATTTAACGCCGCAGCAGTTACATGAAGAGAGCAATCTGATCCAGGCAGGCCTGGATTCAATCAGGTTGATGAGATGGTTACACTGGTTCCGTAAAAAAGGCTATCGCCTTACCCTTCGCGAACTGTATGCCGCCCCCACGCTGGCCGCATGGCGCCAGTTGATGCGCAGCCGTAGTGTTGAAAAACCGGACGACGAAACACCGCCGGACGAAACCGCCTGGCCGAAAATGGCTGAAAGTACCCCCTTCCCTCTGACGCCGGTACAGCACGCCTACCTGACGGGCCGTATGCCGGGACAGACGCTTGGCGGCGTGGGGTGCCACCTGTATCAGGAGTTTGCAGGCCATTGTCTGACGGCATCGCAGCTGGAGCAGGCCATCACGACCTTGCTGCAACGCCACCCGATGCTGCATATCGCCTTTCGCCCCGACGGGCAGCAGGTCTGGTTGCCGCAACCTTACTGGAACGGCGTCACCCTTCATGATTTACGCCATAATGATGCTGAAAGCCGCGAGGCCTATCTGCAAGCGCTGCGCCAGCGCCTGAGCCACCGTCTTTTACGCGTGGAGATCGGCGAAACGTTTGATTTTCAGCTAACGCTCTTACCGGACAATCGCCACCGCCTCCATGTCAATATTGACCTGTTGATTATGGATGCCTCCAGCTTTACGCTTTTCTTCGATGAACTCAACGCACTGCTGGCCGGAGAATCGCTATCGGCTATCGACACCGGCTATGATTTCCGCTCGTATTTACTGCACCAGCAGAAGATTAATCAACCGCTGAGAGACGAAGCGCGCGCCTACTGGCTGGCGAAAGCACCGACGCTTCCTCCCGCGCCTGTCTTGCCGCTGGACTGCGAGCCCGCCACGCTACGTGAAGTCCGTAATACCCGGCGCCGCATGATTGTCCCGGCAACACGTTGGCACGTCTTTAGCCAACGGGCTGGCGAATATGGCGTCACGCCGACAATGGCACTGGCGACCTGTTTTTCCGCCGTTCTGGCTCGCTGGGGCGGCCTGACGCGTCTGCTGCTTAACATCACCTTATTCGACCGCCAGCCGCTGCACCCGGCGGTTGACGCAATGCTTGCCGACTTCACCAATATTCTTTTGCTGGATACCGCCTGCGACGGCGATACCGTCAGCAACCTGGCGCGGAAAAACCAGCTGACGTTTACTGAAGACTGGGAGCATCGCCACTGGTCCGGCGTCGAACTGCTCCGTGAACTCAAACGCCAGCAGCGCTACCCCCACGGCGCCCCGGTGGTATTTACCAGCAATCTGGGGCGTTCCCTCTACAGCAGTCGCGCAGAGTCACCGTTGGGCGAGCCTGAATGGGGCATCTCGCAAACGCCGCAGGTCTGGATAGATCATCTGGCGTTCGAGCATCAAGGCGAGGTCTGGCTGCAATGGGACAGCAACGACGCGCTGTTCCCTCCGGCCTTAGTCGAGACGTTGTTCGACGCCTACTGCCAGCTGATTAACCAACTCTGCGATGACGAAACCGCCTGGCAAAAGCCGTTCGCCGATATGATGCCCGCCAGCCAGCGCGCGATACGCGAACGGGCCAACGCCACCGACGGCCCCATTCCCAAAGGCTTGCTGCATGAAGGCATTTTCCGTATCGCTCTGCAACAGCCGCAGGCGCTGGCGGTGACGGACATGCGTTATCAGTGGAGTTATCGTGAGCTGACAGACTACGCCCACCGTTGCGCGGGCAGGTTAATTGAGTGCGGGGTTCAGCCCGGCGACAATGTGGCTATCACGATGTCGAAAGGCGCGGGACAACTTGTTGCCGTTCTGGCCGTCCTGCTGGCCGGCGCGGTTTACGTTCCGGTTTCGCTGGACCAGCCCGCCGCCCGGCGCGAGAAAATCTACGCTGACGCCAGCGTCCGGCTGGTGCTCATTTGCCAGCACGACGCCGGCGTCTGGTCAGACGCGATACCCGTCCTTGCCTGGCAGCAGGCCATTGAGGCGAAGCCGATCGCCAACCCGGTGGCACGCGCCTCCACGCAACCGGCCTACATTATCTACACCTCCGGTTCTACCGGCACGCCGAAAGGCGTAGTCATTTCGCACCGGGGAGCGCTCAACACCTGTTGCGACATCAACAGCCGCTATCAGGTTGGCCCCGGAGACAGGATGCTGGCGCTGTCCGCCCTGCATTTTGACTTATCGGTTTACGACATTTTTGGCGTGCTGAGCGCCGGCGGCGCGCTGGTTCTGGTGATGGAAAATCAACGGCGCGATCCTCACGCATGGTGTGAGCTGATCCAACGCCATCATGTCACGCTCTGGAACAGCGTCCCGGCGCTGTTCGATATGCTGCTGACCTGGTGTGAAGGTTTCGCCGACGCCACGCCGGAAAATCTGCGCGCGGTGATGCTTTCCGGCGACTGGATCGGTCTTGCGCTCCCCGCCCGTTATCGGGCCTTCCGGCCGCAAGGACAATTTATCGCCATGGGCGGCGCCACCGAGGCGTCGATCTGGTCTAACGTCTGCGAGGTTAAGCAGGTCCCTGACCACTGGCGTGCCATCCCTTACGGTTTTCCTCTAACCAACCAACGCTACCGGGTGGTGGATGAACAGAACCGGGACTGCCCTGACTGGGTGTCAGGCGAATTATGGATTGGCGGCATCGGGGTCGCGGAAGGCTATTTCAACGATCCCCTGCGCAGCGAGCAGCAATTTTTGACGCTCTCCGGCGAGCGCTGGTATCGCACCGGCGATCTCGGCTGCTACTGGCCAGACGGCACAGTAGAGTTCCTCGGTCGTCGTGACAAGCAAGTCAAAGTCGGAGGATATCGCATCGAGCTGGGCGAAATAGAAAACGCGCTCAGCCAGCTGACGGGCGTGAAACAATCAACCGTGGTGGCGGTTGGCGAAAAAGAAAAGACGCTGGTGGCATATGTTGTTCCTCAAGGCGAGGATTTTTGCGTTACCCATCATCGAGACCCGGCACTACCGCAGGCATGGCACGCGCTTGCGGGCGCATTGCCCTGCTGCACGCTCTCGCCAGAGATATCCGCCGAACAGGTCGCCGATTTCCTTCAGCATCGGCTGTTAAAACTGAAGCCGGGTCAAACCCCTGGCGCCGATCCGCTCTCCCTGATGAACGCACTCGCTATCCAGCCACGCTGGCAGGCCGTGGTGGAGCGCTGGTTAGCATTTCTCGTCACGCAACAGCGCCTGAAGCCCGTAGCTGAAGGGTATCAAGTCTGCGCTCATGAAGAACGCGAGGACGAACACCCGCATTTCAGCGGGCATGATGTCACCTTAGCGCAAATTCTTCGCGGCGCCCGCGACGAACTGTCATTACTGAACGATGCCCGGTGGTCGCCGGAAAATCTGGCCTTCGACCATCCGGCCAGCGCCTGGTATATTCAGGAACTGGCGACAATTTGCCAACGGCTTGCGTCACGTTTACAGCGTCCGGTACGCCTGCTTGAGGTGGGAACCCGCACTGGCCGCGCCGCAGAATCGCTGTTAACACAGCTTAATGCTGAACAGATTGAGTATGTCGGGCTTGAGCATAGCCAGGAGATGCTGCTGAACGCCCGGCA
This sequence comes from Klebsiella sp. X13, assembly GCF_003323835.1. Taxonomy (NCBI): domain Bacteria; kingdom Pseudomonadati; phylum Pseudomonadota; class Gammaproteobacteria; order Enterobacterales; family Enterobacteriaceae; genus Klebsiella; species Klebsiella sp. X13. The sequence continues at coordinate 1,873,283 of NZ_CP030874.1, read as the reverse complement.
GAGGCTTTCTCCCTGGTCCGACGCCCGGCTGCTCCCCTGGCATGCAGACACGCTGGCGGCGCACGCCCACTCGGCGGACATTATCTGGCTTAACAACGCTCTGCATCGTCTGTTGCCAGAAGACCCCGCTCTCCTGGCAACATTACAACAGCTTGCCGCCCCCGGCGCACTGCTCTACGTGATGGAGTTTCGTCAGTTAACGCCGTCTGCCCTGCTCAGCACGCTCCTGTTAACCGATGGGCAGCCGGAGGCTTTGCTCCATAACAGCGCAGACTGGGCGGCATTATTTACCGCCGCCGCCTTCAACTGCCAGCATGGCGATGAGGTCGCGGGGTTACAACGCTTCCTCGTACAATGTCCTGATAGCCAGGTGCGTCGCGATCCTCGTAAACTTCAGGCCGCCCTCGCCGAACGCTTGCCGGGGTGGATGGTGCCGCAACGAATTGTCTTCCTCGATGCCCTACCGCTGACGGCTAACGGGAAAATTGACTATCAGGCGCTGAAGCAGCGTCATACCCCGGAAGCGGAAAACCGGGCCGAGGCGGATTTACCTCGGGGCGACATTGAAAAACAGGTTGCCACCCTCTGGCAACAACTCTTATCGACGGGCCCCGTCACCAGAGAGACCGACTTTTTCCAACAAGGCGGCGATAGTTTGCTGGCTACCCGTCTGACCGGGCAACTCCGTCAGGCAGGTTACGAAGCGCAATTAAGCGACCTGTTTAATCAGCCCCGGCTGGCAGATTTTGCCGCCACGCTGCGTAAAATCGACGTTCCTGTCGAACAACAATTTGTCCACTCCCCTGAAGAACGCTACCAGCCCTTTGCGCTTACCGACGTGCAGCAGGCTTACCTGGTGGGGCGTCAGCCGGGCTTTGCCCTGGGCGGCGTCGGCTCTCACTTCTTTGTTGAATTTGAAATTGCCGAACTGGACATCACCCGGCTGGAGACGGTCTGGAACCGATTAATCGCCCGCCACGATATGCTGCGCGCCGTTGTGCGTGATGGTCAACAGCAGGTTCTCGCACAGACGCCCCCTTGGGTGATACCCACGCACACCTTCCATACGCCTGAAGAGGCGTTGCGGGTACGGGAAAAACTGGCGCATCAGGTACTCAATCCCGAAGTCTGGCCGGTATTCGATCTCCAGGCCGGATTTGTGGACGGGATGCCCGCCCGCCTGTGGCTATGTCTGGATAACCTGCTGCTGGACGGGCTGAGCATGCAGATCCTGTTGGCGGAGCTGGAACACGGCTATCGCTATCCGCAACAGCTCCCTCCGCCGCTTCCCGTCACCTTCAGGGACTATCTACAGCAATCCTCGCTCCAGTCGCCCAATGCAGACTCTCTGGCCTGGTGGCAGGCGCGACTTGATGATATTCCGCCAGCGCCTGCGTTGCCGCTGCGCTGCTTGCCTCAGGAGGTTGAGGCGCCGCGCTTCGCTCGCCTGAACGGTGCAATGGATAGTGCGCGCTGGCGTCGTCTGAAAAAACGGGCGGCTGACGCACACCTCACCCCATCGGCCGTGCTGTTGTCCGTATGGTCAACGGTTCTCTCTGCATGGAGTGCGCAGCCTGACTTCACGCTTAACCTTACGCTTTTCGACAGACGGCCACTGCACCCGCAAATCAACCAGATCCTCGGCGATTTCACCTCGCTGATGCTGCTGAGCTGGCATCCCGGGGAGAGCTGGTTGCACAGCGCGCAGTTACTGCAGCAGCGACTGAGCCAAAACTTCAGCCACCGCGATGTGTCAGCAATCCGCGTGATGCGTCAACTGGCGCAGCGGCAAAACGTGCCCGCCGTTTCGATGCCCGTCGTCTTTACCAGCGCGCTGGGCTTTGAACAGGATAACTTCCTTGCCCGGCGCAATCTGCTCAAGCCGGTCTGGGGCATTTCCCAGACGCCGCAGGTCTGGCTCGATCACCAGGTTTATGAGTCCGAAGGCGAACTGCGCTTCAACTGGGATTTTGTCGCTGCCCTGTTTCCTTCGGGCCAGGTGGAACGCCAGTTTGAACAGTATTGCGCATTGCTCAACCGAATGGCCGAGGATGAAAGCGCCTGGCAACGGCCGCTCGCCGCGCTGGTGCCCCCCGCTGAGCACGCGGGGCAACGCGCAGAGCGCCCACAGCGCGTATGCCCTGAGCACGCTCAGCCACACGGTGCGGCGGACGAGCGCACGGTCAGCCTGATTTGCGACGCCTTCCGCGAAGTGGCTGGCGTGCCAGTCACCCCAGCTGAAAACTTCTTTGAGGCGGGCGCAACGTCGCTGAATCTGGTGCAACTGCACGTTTTATTACAGCGTCACGAATTTTCCACCCTGACGTTGCTGGATCTCTTCACCCACCCTTCTCCTGCCGCCCTGGCTGATTATCTGACCGGCATCGCCTCGGTGGAGAAAACCCAACGCCCTCGCCCTGTTCGCCGTCGTCAGCGACGGATATAGCGCGAAGCAAACTGATTTTCCCCGGAACGCTATCGTGCATGCATGGCGTTCCATTGACTTTGTGAATCTTAGGAAACGGGACCGATTATGGATAACTTGCGCTTCTCTTCTGCGCCGACAGCAGATTCCATTGATGCATCGATCGCTCAACACTTCCCGGACTGCGAACCTGTCGCGGTTATCGGCTATGCCTGCCATTTTCCTGAATCGCCGGATGGCGAAACGTTCTGGAAAAACCTGCTGGAAGGTCGTGAATGCAGCCGACGCTTTGCGCGCGAAGAGCTTCTGGCCGTCGGTCTGGAAGCCGCCACCGTTGACGATCCTCATTACGTCAATATCGGTACGGTTTTAGAAAATGCCGATTGCTTCGACGCCACTCTGTTTGGCTATTCACGACAGGAAGCGGAATCGATGGACCCGCAGCAGCGCCTGTTTTTACAGGCGGTCTGGCATGCGCTGGAGCATGCCGGTTATGCCCCCGGCGCCGTCCCGCATAAGACCGGCGTTTTCGCCTCTTCCCGGATGAGTACCTATCCCGGTCGTGAGGCGCTGAACGTGACTGAAGTCGCGCAGGTAAAGGGCCTGCAATCTCTGATGGGCAATGACAAGGACTATATTGCCACCCGCGCCGCCTACAAACTCAATTTGCACGGTCCGGCACTCTCAGTACAGACCGCCTGCTCTAGTTCGCTGGTTGCCGTGCATCTGGCTTGCGAAAGCCTGCGCGCAGGTGAATCCGATATGGCGGTTGCCGGCGGCGTGGCGCTCTCTTTCCCCCAGCAGGCGGGCTACCGCTACCAGCCCGGGATGATTTTTTCTCCCGATGGTCACTGTCGTCCTTTTGACGCCTCAGCGGAAGGTACCTGGGCCGGTAACGGTCTGGGTTGCGTGGTTTTGCGTCGCCTGAGAGATGCGCTGCTGTCAGGCGATCCGATTATCTCGGTGATCCTCTCCAGCGCGGTCAACAACGACGGCAACAGAAAGGTCGGTTATACCGCCCCTTCCGTCGCAGGACAGCAGGCGGTCATCGAAGAGGCGTTAATGCTGGCGGCCATCGACGACAGGCAGATCGGTTACATTGAAACGCACGGCACCGGCACACCGCTGGGCGACGCGATTGAAATTGAAGCGCTACGCAACGTCTACGCGCCACGTCCGCAGGAGCAACGCTGTGCGCTGGGTTCCGTGAAAAGTAACATGGGCCACCTGGATACCGCAGCGGGTATTGCCGGATTGCTGAAAACCGTTCTGGCGGTAAGCCGCGGCCAAATCCCGCCAATGCTGCATTTTCACTCGCCCAACCCGGCGCTTAAGCTTGAAGAGAGCCCTTTTACCATACCGGTGTCGGCACAGGCGTGGCAGGACGAAATACGCTATGCGGGCGTCTCCTCCTTTGGTATTGGTGGCACCAACTGCCATATGATCGTCGTCTCGCTGCCCGATGCGCTCAAAACGCGCCTCCCCAATGCCGATGGCGACAGAGAGAGCACCGCGCTACTACTCAGCGCCGCCAGCGACAGCGCGCTGCGGCAACTGGCGACCAATTATGCCGGGGCGCTGGCGCAGAATGCAGATGCCAACAATCTGGCCTTTACGACCATGCACGCGCGCCGTCTCGATCTTCCCTTCCGCCTGGCGGTGTCATTAAACCGTGAAACCGCCGCTGCGCTCAGTGCCTGGGCTACTGATAAATCGGGGCCGCCTGTTTACAGCGGCCACGGCGCCAGCGGCAAGCAGACATGGCTGTTTACCGGGCAGGGTTCGCACTGGCGCACGATGGGCCAGGCAATGTACCGACATTCGACGGCGTTTGCCGACACGCTGGATCGCTGTTTTTCCGCCTGTAGCGAAATGCTCACGCCATCACTGCGGGAAGCGATGTTTAACCCCGACTCGACGCAGCTGGACAATATGGCCTGGGCCCAGCCGGCGATTGTCGCGTTTGAAATCGCAATGGCGGCGCACTGGCGCGCTGAAGGGCTAAAACCAGACTTCGCTATGGGTCATTCCGTCGGTGAGTTTGCCGCTGCCGTCGTCTGCGGACACTATACGATTGAACAGGTCATGCCACTGGTTTGTCGGCGCGGCGCGCTCATGCAGCAGTGCGCGAGCGGCGCCATGGTGGCGGTATTTGCAAACGAAGACACGCTAATGCCGCTGGCCCGCCGCTTTGAGCTGGATCTCGCCGCCAACAATGGCACGCAACATACGGTATTTTCCGGGCCGGAAGCCCGTCTCGCGGAATTTTGCGCCGCACTTTCTCAGCATGACATCAACTATCGTCGTCTGAGCGTAACCGGCGCCGCGCACTCCGCTTTACTGGAACCCATACTCGACCGCTTTCAGGAAGCCTGCGCGGGGCTGCTCGCTGAGCCGGGACAAATACCGCTTATCTCCACGCTCATCGCCGACGTCATCGATGAGTCAACGCTCAATCAGGCGGACTACTGGCGCCGACACATGCGCCAGCCGGTACGTTTTATCCAGAGTATTCAGGTGGCGCATGAACTCGGCGCCCGCATTTTTCTTGAGACAGGGCCTGATGCTCAGCTGGTTGCTTGCGGGCAGCGCGAATATCGCGATAACGCATACTGGATAGCCAGCGCCCGACGTAGCAAAGAGGCGAGCGATGTCCTCAATCAGGCCCTGCTCCAGCTTTACGCGGCCGGCGTCGCCTTACCGTGGGCCGACCTGCTGGCGGGCGATGGACAACGTATCGCTGCCCCCTGCTATCCGTTTGATACCGAGCGTTACTGGAAAGATCGCGCCTCCCGCGCCAACGAGCCTGCCGACGCAGCGCTGTCCGCCGGGCTGGCGGTGGCGAGTCGCGCCGCGACAGCGCTCGATCTCCCCCGTCTGGAAGCGCTTAAACAGTGCGCCACGCGACTGCACGCCATCTATGTCGATCGGCTGGTTCAACGCTGTACCGGCGATGCCATTGAGCACGGCGTGGACGCCATAACCATCATGCGCCGTGGCCGTCTGCTGCCCCGCTACCAGCAGCTGCTCCAGCGCCTGCTCAACAACTGCGTGGTCGACGGCGATTACCGCTGCGCCGACGGACGTTACACCCGCGCCTGTCCCATAGATCATCAACAGCGGGAATCACTGCTGACGGAACTTGCCAGTTATTGTGAGGGTTTTCAGGCCATTCCCGACACCATCGCCCGTGCCGGCGATCGGTTATATGAAATGATGAGCGGCGCGGAAGAACCGGTGGCGATTATCTTCCCGCAAAGCGCCTCCGACGGCGTGGAGGTGTTGTACCAGGAGTTCAGTTTTGGCCGCTATTTCAACCAAATCGCCGCTGGGGTATTACGCGGTATCCTCCAGACGCGTCAGCCCCGCCAGCCATTGCGCATTCTTGAAGTCGGCGGCGGAACCGGCGGGACCACCGCGTGGCTACTGCCGGAACTCAGAGGCGTTCCAGCGCTGGAGTACCATTTCACCGATATCTCCGCGCTGTTCACCCGCCGCGCGCAGCAGAAATTCGCCGACTATGACTTTGTGCATTACAACGAGCTGGATCTCGAAAAAGAGGCCCAATCTCAGGGTTTCCAGGCGCAGTCTTACGATCTTATCGTGGCGGCGAACGTGATTCATGCCACGCGCCATATTGGCCACACGCTCGACAATCTGCGCCCCCTGCTCAAACCGGGCGGACGCCTGCTGATGCGCGAAATCACCCAGCCAATGCGTCTGTTTGATTTCGTTTTCGGTCCGCTGGTCCTCCCGCTACAGGATATCGGCGCCCGCGAAGGTGAGTTATTCCTCACCACCGATCAGTGGCAACAACAGTGTCGCCGGGCCGGATTCAGCAAAGTGGAGTGGCTACCGCAGGATGGCAGCCCAACCGCCGGGATGAGCGAACATATCATTCTTGCCACGCTGCCCGGTCAGGCGGTTTGTGCAACCTCAGGCAGCGCGCCATCAGACCCGGTGTTGGGACAGGCGTTGACGGATAGCGCTGACTACCTCGCCGACTGGTCTGATTGTGCTGGTCAGCCTGAGCGGTTTAACGCCCGCTGGCAGGAGGCCTGGCGCCTGCTTTCACAGCGTCATGGCGATGATTTTCCCGGGGAGCCGCCCCTCGTCACCGCCCCGGAATGGCTGGGGGACGTTCGTTTAAGCTGGCAAAACAACGCGTTTTCCCGCGGTCAGATGCGCGTTGAAGCCCGTCGTCCTGATGGCGAGTGGCTGCCGCTTTCGCCCGCCGCGCCTCTTCCTGCCCCGCAAACGCATTATCAATGGCGCTGGACGCCCTGCAACGTCGCCAGCGTTGACCATCCTCTTACTTTCAGCTTCAGCGCCAATACGCTTGCGCGCGGCGACAAGCTGGCGCAATACGGCATCATCCACGATCCGCAGGCCTCTTTGCTCCTGATGGTTGTTGAGGAGAGCGAGGATACTCTGGCCTTAGCGGAGAAAGTGATGGAGGCACTTACCGCCAGCACAGCCGGTTTGATTGTGGTCACTCACCGCGCGTGGCGAATCGAGGAAAATGAGGCGCTTTCTGCCTCCCATCATGCTCTATGGGCCTTGCTTCGTGTCGCGGCCAACGAACAGCCAGAACGGTTGATTGCCGCCATCGATCTCGCCGAAAACACCCCGGGAGAAACGCTGCATCGAGGGTTGAGCGCCGTCTCCCTCTCTCAGCGCTGGCTCGCCGCGCGGGGTAACACCCTCTGGCTCCCTTCACTGGCGCCCAATACGGGATGCGCCGCCGAATTACCGGCAAACGTGTTTGCTGGCGATAACCGCTGGCATCTGGTAACGGGAGCGTTTGGCGGATTAGGCCGTCTTGCCGTGAACTGGCTCAGAGAAAAAGGGGCGCGACGCATCGCCCTGCTGGCGCCGCGCGTGGATGAATCATGGCTACGCGACATCGAGGATGAGCAGACCCGCGTCTGCCGTTGTGATGTGGGCGATGCCGGACAACTGGCCACGGTTCTTGATGAACTGGCGGCCAACGGCGGCATTGCCGGGGCGATTCATGCCGCTGGCGTATTGGCTGATGCCCCCTTGCAGGAGCTTGATCACCCCCCGCTGGCCGCCGTTTTCGCGGTAAAAGCGCAGGCGGCAACCCAGCTATTGCAAACCCTGCGCAACCACGGCGGACGTTATCTTATTCTCTACTCCTCCGCTGCCGCCACCCTCGGCGCCTCGGGTCAAAGCGCCCATGCGCTGGCCTGCGGTTATCTCGACGGGCTGGCCCAACAGTTTTCCACCCTTGATGCGCCGAAAACGCTCTCTGTCGCCTGGGGCGCATGGGGGGAAAGCGGTCGGGCGGCCACGCCGGAAATGTTGGCGGCGCTCGCCAGCCGTGGCATGGGTGCGTTAAGCGATGCTGAAGGCTGCTGGCACCTGGAACAGGCGGTGATGCGCGGTACTCCGTGGCGGCTGGCGATGCGCGTTTTCATCGACAAAATGCCCCCGTTACAACAGGCTCTGTTTAACGTCGGTGCTGCCGGAAAAACCGCAACGCCCGTCATCCCTCCTGCTGATGACAACGCCTTTAACGGCAGCCTGAGCGATGAAACGGCGGTGATGGCATGGCTGAAAAAGCGGATTGCGGTTCAGCTACGACTAAACGATCCGGCGTCATTGCTCCCTAACCAGGATCTGTTGCAACTTGGCATGGACTCGCTGCTCTTCCTTGAACTCAGTAGCGATATTCAGCACTACCTGGGCGTACGCATCAATGCGGAACGGGCATGGCAGGATCTGTCGCCTCATGGCCTCGCGCAGCTTATCTGCGGTAAGCCCGAGGCGACGCCTGGCGCTTCGCAGCCGGAAGTATTGCGGCACGACGCCGGTGAGCGTTATATGCCCTTCCCGCTGACACCCATTCAGCACGCCTACTGGCTGGGGCGCACACATCTCATTGGCTATGGTGGCGTTGCCTGCCACGTCCTGTTTGAGTGGGATAAACGCCACGATGAGTTCGATCTCACCGTGTTGGAGAAAGCCTGGAACCAGCTCATTGCCCGTCACGATATGTTGCGCATGGTGGTGGATGCCGACGGGCAGCAGCGAATCCTGGCGACAACGCCGAAATATCGCATCGCCCGTGATGATCTGCGCACGCTTTCCCCGACAGAACAGCGCATAGCGCTGGAAAAACGGCGGCATGAACTTAGCTATCGCGTTTTGCCTGCCGACCAGTGGCCTCTCTTTGAGCTGGCGGTCAGCGAAATCGACGATTGCCACTACCGCCTGCACATGAACCTCGACCTTTTGCAGTTCGATGTGCAGAGTTTTAAAGTCATGATGGACGACCTGGCGCAGGCCTGGCGCGGCGAAACGCTGGCGCCGCTCGATATTACCTTCCGTGATTATGTGATGGCTGAACAGGCGCGTCGACAGACCCCGGCATGGCACGATGCCTGGGACTACTGGCAGGAAAAACTGCCGCAATTGCCCTTAGCGCCCGAGCTCCCGGTGGTTGAAACAGCCGCGGAAACGCCACGCTTCACCACCTTCAAATCGACGATCGGCAAGAAAGAATGGCAGGCAGTAAAACAGCGCTGGCAGCAGCAAGGCGTCACGCCGTCTGCCGCGCTGCTCACGCTGTTTGCCACCGCCCTTGAACGCTGGAGTCGCACCCCGGCCTTTACGCTAAACCTGACCTTCTTCAATCGCCAGCCGATCCATCCGCAAATCAACCAGTTGATTGGTGATTTTACCTCCGTCACGCTGGTCGATTTTAACTTCTCAACACCGGTGACGCTGCAGGAGCAAATGCAACAGACCCAACGGCGCCTCTGGCAAAACATGGCACACAGTGAAATGAACGGTGTTGAGGTGATCCGTGAGCTGGGTCGCCTGCGCGGGTCACAACGTCAACCGCTCATGCCGATAGTCTTTACCAGCATGCTGGGGATGACGCTGGAAGGGATGACTATCGATCGGGCAATGAGCCATCTGTTTGGCGAACCCTGCTATGTGTTCACCCAAACGCCGCAGGTCTGGCTGGATCATCAGGTCATGGAGAGCGACGACGAGTTGATGTTTAGCTGGTACTGCATGGACAACGTACTGGAGCCAGGCGCTGCTGAAGCGATGTTCAATGACTACTGCGCCATTCTGCAGGCCGTCATGACCAGTCCTGAAAGCCTGAAGACTAGCACCAGTGGCATCGCCGGGCATATTCCCCGCCGACGCTGGCCGCTGAGCGCGCAGGCCGACTACGATCTGCGGGATATTGAGCAGGCGACGCTCGAACATCCGCACATCCAACAGGCCAGGGCGGAAATAAGCGATGCAGGCGCGTTAACGCTGGATATTGTGATGGCCGACGATCCGCCGCGCTTAACCGCCGCTTCTGACGGGCACGATCTCGCCCGGCTGGCGCTGCCGTTGCCTGAGCAGGCGCAACTTGATGAGCTGGAGGCGACCTGGCGCTGGCTGGAAGCGCGTGCGCTGCAGGGTATTGCGGCTACGCTAAATCGCCACGGCCTGTTCACCACGCCGGAGATCGCCCATCGCTTTACCGGGATAGCAGAGGCGCTGTCCGCGCAAGCGTCTCACCAGCGCCTGCTGCGCCAGTGGCTACAGTGTCTGACGGAAAGAGAATGGTTAATCCGCGAAGGTGAAAGCTGGCGCTGCCGTATTCCGCTCAGCGAGATTCCTGAACCTCAGCAGGCATGCCCGCAAAGCCAATGGAGCCAGGCGCTGGCGCAGTATCTGGACACCTGCATCGCCCGGCACGACGATCTCTTCTCCGGACGCTGTTCTCCGCTGGAATTGCTGTTCAACGAGTCGCTGCGCGTCACTGACGCACTGTATCGGGACAACCCTGCCAGCGCCTGTCTGAATCGCTACACCGCGCAGATTGCCGCCTTGTGCGGTGCAGAACGGATTCTGGAGGTTGGCGCCGGAACCGCGGCCACTGCCGCACCGGTGCTGGAAGCCACGCGGAACACGCGGCAGTCGTACCACTTTACCGACGTCTCTGCGCAATTCCTCAACGATGCCAGAGGCCGTTTCCACGATCAATCATGCGTCACTTACGCATTGTTCGATATCAACCAGCCGCTGGATTTCAGCGCCCACCCGGAGGCGGGTTACGACCTGATCATTGCCGTCAACGTGCTCCACGACGCCAGCCATGTCGTCCAGACGTTGCGCCGATTAAAACTGTTGCTGAACGCCGGCGGACGCTTGCTGATCGTTGAGGCGACGGAGCGAAACAGTGTATTCCAGCTGGCGAGCGTGGGCTTTATTGAGGGATTAAGCGGATACCGCGATTTCCGCCGTCGGGATGAGAAGCCGATGCTCACCCTTTCGGCGTGGCAGGAGGTTCTTGTTCAGGCCGGGTTTGCCAACGAGCTGGCGTGGCCCGCGCAGGAGTCGTCACCGCTGCGCCAGCATCTGCTGGTGGCCCGTTCACCCGGTGTAAATCGCCCGGACAAAGAAGCCGTGCGCCGCGATTTACAGCAGCGTTTCGGCAGCGGTCTGCCCGTTTTACAGATCCGGCAAAGAGAAACGCTGTTTGCGCCGCTGCATGCTCCATCTGATGCGCTGGTTGAACCTGCTGAACCCATGCCAGCTGCCGGGGGGAACCCGGCGCTGGAAAAACAGGTGGCTGAACTCTGGCAATCGCTGCTGTCTCGCCCTGTGGCAAGACATCACGACTTTTTCGAGTCGGGAGGCGACAGTCTGATGGCGACAAGGATGGTGGCGCAGTTGAACCAAAGAGGGATTGCGAGGGCCAACCTTCAGGATCTGTTCACCCATTCAACGCTGAGCGACTTCTGCGCCCACCTGCAGGCCTGTTCGGCGGGAGAGGACAACCCGATCCCCATTTGCCAGGGCGATGGCGACGAAACCCTGTTCGTCTTCCACGCCTCGGACGGCGATGTCAGCGCCTGGCTCCCGCTCGCCAGTACGCTGAATATGCGCGTTTTCGGCCTGCAGGCAAAATCACCGCAGCGCTTTGCAACGCTTGACCAGATGATCGACGAATATGTCGAGTGCATCCGCCGCCAGCAGCCTCACGGCCCGTACGTGCTGGCGGGTTGGTCGTACGGCGCTTTTCTTGCGGCGGGCGCCGCACAGCGCCTGTACGCCAGGGGCGAGCCGGTTCGGATCGCGTTAATCGATCCCGTGTGTCGACAGGATTTCTGTTGCCAAAACCGGACAGCCCTGCTGCGCCTGTTAGCTGCAGGACAAACGCCTCTGGCGCTGGCGGAACATTTCGACCAACAGGCGCCCGACAGCCAGCTGGCCGACTTTATCAGCCTCGCTAAAACGGCCGGTATGGTGTCGCCAAACCTGACGCAGCAAGCGGCAGAAGCGTGGCTCAACAACATCGCGCATCTGCTGCGTTTGCTGGTTGAGCATACGCCATGCGAAAGCGTTCCGATCCCCTGTCTCATGGTCTATGCCGCCGGGAGACCCGCGCGCTGGACGCCGGCAGAAACCGAATGGCAGGACTGGATAAACAACGCTGACGACTATGTGATTGAAGCCAGCCACTGGCAAATCATGCTGGAACTTCCCCACGTTCAGGCCTGCGCACGACACATTAAGCGCTGGCTTGGCGCCACCTCAACGCAACCGGAGAACACGTTATGATGCAGTCTGCCATCCCAAAACAACGCGTACTGATTGTGGGCGCCAAATTTGGCGAAATGTACCTTAATGCCTTTATGCGGCCCGGGAAAGGGCTGGAACTGGTTGGCCTGCTGGCCCAGGGAAGCGCGCGATCGAGGGAGCTGGCTCATGCCTTTGGTATTCCGCTGTATACCTCGCCGGAGCAGATAACCGAGATGCCGGATATTGCCTGTATTGTCGTGCGTTCGACCGTCGCCGGTGGCACCGGTACGCAGCTTGCCAGACACTTTCTGACGCGCGGTGTGCACGTCATTCAGGAGCATCCCCTCCATCCGGATGACATCAGTTCATTACAAACGCTGGCGCAGGAACAGGGCTGCTGCTATTGGGTCAACACGTTTTATCCGCATACGCCTGCAGGACGCACATGGCTTAGCGATGCGCAGCAGCTGCGGCGCTGCCTGGCGAAGGCGCCGCCGGTAGTCCACGCCACCACCAGCCGACAGTTGCTCTACTCGACCCTGGATTTGTTGCTGCTGGCGCTGGGCGTGGATGCCGCCACCGTAGAGTGCGACGTGGTCGGCAGCTTTAATGATTTTCACTGCCTGAAACTCCGCTGGCCGGAAGGAGAAGCCTGCCTGCTGCTTCAGCGCTATCTCGACCCTGAGGATCCGGATATGCATAGTCTTATTATGCACCGCCTGCTGTTGGGCTGGCCGGAAGGCCACCTTTCGCTGGAGGCGAGCTACGGCCCCGTCATCTGGTCATCCAGCCTGTTTGTCGCAGACCATCAAGAGAACGCCCACAGCCTCTATCGCAGGCCGGAGATCCTGCGCGACCCACCCGGTCTGACGCGCAGCGTAGCCCCTTTGAACTGGCGTGACTGTTGCGAAAGCGCCGGGCCGGAGGGCGTCAGTTGGCTGCTGCAACAGCTGTGCGGCCATCTGGCGGGCGAACATGCGCCAGCGGCCTGCCACAGTGCTCATCAGATAGCGCTATCCCGTTTATGGCAGCAGATATTACGTAAGGCTGGCAGCGCGGAGATCAGACGCCTTACGCCGCCGCACCACGACCGCTTAGTCGGTTTCTACACCGATGATAAGGAGGCGCTGTGATGCAATCTACAATGTGTATCCCGCTGTGGCCCGCCCGGGGCGCCAATACTGCGCATCTGGTCATGTGCCCTTTCGCTGGTGGCAGCAGTAGCGCGTTTCGCCACTGGCGAGATGCTCAAATGGCGAACTGCGCGCTTTCCCTGGTGATCTGGCCGGGGCGCGATCGCCTTCGCCATCTGGCGCCGGTCAGAAGCATTACGCAACTGGCGGAGCTGCTGGCCAACGAACTGGAAGAGACGCTATCGCCTGATACACCGCTTTTACTCGCCGGGCACAGCATGGGCGCTCAGGTGGCGTTTGAAACCTGCCGACTTCTGGAACAGCGGGGGCATGCGCCGCAAGGACTGATTATTTCCGGGTGCCATGCCCCGCATCTGCGTTCTGAACGCCAGCTCAGCCACCGCGATGATGCCGACTTTATCGCTGAGCTGATAGACATTGGCGGATGTTCTCCTGAACTACGGCAAAACAAGGAGTTAATGTCGCTGTTTCTTCCTCTCCTGCGCGCTGACTTTTACGCCACCGAGAGCTATCACTACGACTCGCCCGATGTCTGTCCCCCCTTGCGCACTCCCGCGCTGCTATTGTGCGGCAGCCACGATCGCGAAGCCTCCTGGCAACAGGTCGATGCCTGGCATCAGTGGCTGCGCCACGTTACAGGCCCGGTCGTGATTGACGGCGACCATTTCTATCCCCTTCAACAATCCCGGTCTTTTTTTACGCAGATTGTCCGCCATTTTCCCCACGCATTTTCTGCGATGACCGCTTTGCAAAAACGGCCCAGCATTTTAGAAAGGTGATGTATGCATTCTTCTTTTGAATCTCTGATTAAACCGTATCCCTTCCCCATTGCCGAGCAGTTGCGCCACTGGGCGGTCCGCTATGCCTCGCGAATTGCCGTCGTTGATGCACAGGGTTCACTTACCTACAGCGCGCTTGATGCACGGGTCGACGAACTTGCCGCAGGTCTGTCCTCACTGGGTTTGCACCCGGGGGAGCAGGTGATTGTGCAGCTTCCTAACGGCAACGCGTTTGTGATCCTGCTGTTTGCCTTGTTAAGACTGGGCGTTATCCCGGTTCTGGCGATGCCCTCCCAACGGGCGCTGGATATCGACGCGCTGATGGCGCTGGCGCAACCCGTCGCTTACGTTATTCACGGGGAAAACCACGCAGAGCTGGCCCGCCAGATGGCGCATAAACACGCCTGCTTACGTCATGTTCTGGTTGTAGAAGAGCGCGCAGGCGACGATTTTACGCCTCTCTTCTCGCTGCGCGGTGAACGGCAGGAGTGGCCGCAGCCTGATGTTTCCGCCACCGCGCTGCTGCTGCTCTCAGGCGGCACAACCGGGACGCCAAAGCTTATCCCGCGCCGGCATGCCGACTATAGCTATAACTTCAGCGCGTCTGCCGAACTGTGCGGCATCAGTCAACAGAGCGTGTATCTCGCCGTCCTCCCCGTGGCGCATAACTTTCCGCTAGCCTGCCCCGGCATTCTGGGAACGCTGGCCTGCGGCGGAAAAGTGGTGCTGACCGACAGCCCCAGTTGCGATGAGGTGATGCCCTTAATCGCTAATGAAGGAGTCACCCACGTTGCTCTGGTTCCGGCGCTGGCGCAATTGTGGATCCAGGCCAGAGAGTGGGAAGAGAGCGATCTCTCCTCTCTGCGCGTCATTCAGGTGGGCGGCGCCCGGCTCGACCCGACGCTTGCTGAGCAGGTTATCGCCACCTTTGACTGCACCTTGCAACAGGTCTTCGGTATGGCGGAAGGGCTGCTCTGTTTTACCCGGCTGGACGATCCGCGAACCACCGTTCTCCACAGCCAGGGACGTCCGTTGTCTCCCGAGGATCAAATCCAAATCGTTGATGAAAACGAGAACGACGTCGCCCCGGGCGAGATCGGGCAGTTGTTAACACGCGGCCCTTACACCATTTCGGGCTATTACCGCGCTCCTGCTCACAACGCGCACGCCTTTAATGCGCAGGGGTTTTACCGCACTGGTGACAATGTCAGGCTGGATGAGGCGGGAAACCTGTGCGTTGAGGGGCGCCTAAAAGAGCAGATCAATCGTGCCGGAGAAAAAATCGCCGCGGCGGAAGTCGAATCGGCATTGATGCGTTTAGAAGAGGTGAAGGATTGCGCCGTGGTCGCCGCGCCGGACACGCTACTTGGCGAGCGGATTTGCGCATTTATCATCGCGCAACAAACACCATCTGACTATCAGCAGCTACGTCAACAGTTGACCAGTATGGGGCTCAGCGCGTGGAAAATCCCTGACCAAATCGAGTTCCTGAACCACTGGCCGCTCACCGCCGTCGGCAAGATAGACAAAAAGCGCCTGACGGCTCTCGCCATCGACCGCTATCACCCTTCTGCCCAATAAGCGTAACCCTACCCGAAACAGGTTGAAATAAACCCGTTTCGGGTAGCAGCGCAATTAGAAATGGTTATCATTTTCAACTCAATATTGTCGGTATTTTGGCGCTTCGCCGTTTTACAGGGACTCATAACAATGAAAATGACACGGTTTTATCCTCTGGTTCTGGGAGGTTTTTTGCTTCCTGCCATTGCCCATGCCCAAACTTCCCATCCGGACGAAAGCACGATGGTGGTAACCGCCAGTAAACAATCTTCTCGTTCGGCCTCAGCCAACAATGTCTCTTCTACCGTTGTCAGCGCGCCGGAGTTAAGCGACGCCGGCGTGACCGCCAGCGACAAACTTCCCAGAGTCTTGCCCGGGCTCAATATTGAAAATAGCGGCAACATGCTTTTTTCAACGATCTCGCTACGCGGCATCTCTTCAGCCCAGGATTTTTATAACCCTGCCGTCACCCTGTATGTCGATGGCGTCCCTCAGCTTTCCACTAACACCATCCAGGCGCTAACCGATGTGCAAAGCGTAGAGTTGCTGCGTGGCCCGCAGGGAACGTTATACGGCAAAAGCGCTCAGGGCGGGATTATCAACATCGTCACCCAGCAGCCGGACAGCACGCTTCGCGGCTATATTGAAGGTGGTGTCAGCAGTCGCGACAGTTATCGTAGCAAATTCAACCTGAGCGGCCCCATTGAGGATGGCCTGCTGTACGGTAGCGTCACTCTGTTACGCCAGGTTGATGATGGTGAGATGATTAACCCCGCGACGGGAAGCGATGATCTAGGCGGCACCCGCGCCAGCATAGGGAATGTGAAACTGCGTCTGGCGCCGGACGATCGGCCCTGGGAGATGGGTTTTTCCGCCTCACGCGAATGTACTCGCGCCACCCAGGATGCCTATGTGGCATGGAATGATATTAAGAGCCGTAAGCTGTCGCTCGGCGAGGGTTCACCAGACCCGTACATGCGGCGCTGCACTGACAGCCAGACCCTGAGCGCGAAGTACACCACCGCTGACTGGGTTTACAATCTGATCGGCGCCTGGCAGCAGCAGGATTATTCGCGAACCTTCCCTTCTGGCTCGTTAATCGTCAATATGCCCCAGCGCTGGAATCAGGATGTGCAGGAGCTGCGCGCCGCCACCCTCGGCGATACGCGTACCGTTGATATGGTGTTCGGGTTGTATCGGCAGAACACCCGCGAG
Organism: Klebsiella sp. X13; assembly: GCF_003323835.1. NCBI lineage: Bacteria > Pseudomonadati > Pseudomonadota > Gammaproteobacteria > Enterobacterales > Enterobacteriaceae > Klebsiella > Klebsiella sp. X13. The sequence goes on along the minus strand of NZ_CP030874.1, from coordinate 1,856,589 downwards.
AAGATAAATTCGACCTACGACATGCCGACAATGCCTTATTTAAGCAGCACCGGCTATACCAGCGCTGAAACTCTGGCCGCCTACGGTGACCTGACCTGGCATTTAAGCGATCGTTTTGATATCGGTGGCGGCGTTCGCTTCTCACATGATAAGGCCAGCACGCAATATCACGGCAGCGTGCTCGGTAGCCCATTTGGCGACCAGGGTAAGAGCAATGACGATCGGGTGCTCGGGCAACTCTCCGCAGGCTATATGCTGGCCGACGACTGGAGAGTGTATACCCGCGTAGCCCAGGGATATAAACCTTCCGGATATAATATTGTGCCTACGGCGGGTCTTGATGCCAAACCGTTCATGGCAGAGAAATCTATTAACTATGAGCTTGGCACTCGCTACGAAACCGCCGATGTTACGCTACAAGCCGCAGCGTTTTATACCCATACCAAAGACATGCAGCTCTACTCAGGTCCGGTCGGGATGCAAACTTTAAGCAATGCGGGGAAAGCCGACGCCACCGGCGTTGAGCTTGAAGCAAAATGGCGGTTCGCACCGGGCTGGTCATGGGATATCAATGGCAACGCGATCCGTTCCGAATTCACCAATGACAGTGAGCTGTATCGCGGTAACCGGGTGCCGTTCGTGCCGCGTTATGGCGCAGGAAGCAGCGTAAACGGCCTGATCGATACCCGCTATGGGGCGCTGATGCCCCGACTGGCGGTCAATCTTGTCGGGCCGCATTATTTCGATGGCGACAACCAGCTGCGGCAAGGCGCTTACGCCACTCTGGACAGCAGCCTGGGCTGGCAGGCGACTGAACGGATGAATATTTCCGTTTATGTCGATAACCTGTTCGATCGTCGTTACCGTACCTATGGCTATATGAACGGCAGCAGCGCCGTAGCGCAGGTCAATATGGGTCGCACCGTCGGTATCAATACGCGCATTGATTTCTTCTAAGAGTGTATAAAGGGGTGCTGTCACCGCACCCCTCTCACAACTGAATTGGTATTGTGATCATCACAGACCAAAAACCTTATTTACCCATCCTCGGGAAGCCGCGGAAATTTAAACCTCTCGTAGAACAACCCGTACCTGGATGCCCAAATTACCCCTCACCGCAATATCTGCAATATTTCCCGAAGTAAAAAGTCACCTCTCCGGTTAACTTATTTAGCGTTCTGACCAGTTAAAAATTCAGTATTCTGTCCGGTGCATCCGGTTGCACCGTTCGATAAAGGTATTCGGTGCTGTCCGACCGGGTTTGATAAATACCAACATGACACCATCCCTTTCAACCTGTTGCGTCAGGGCCAGCACCGGGTCATATTTAACAAGGTCGCTTAAAGAAACTTAAGCGGCCTTTTTACTTTCTCTCGCTACGCCTGTTCCCTACTCTTTGGTTTCGGATCGTGAGTGCCACAGCCTTCCATCTGATTTGAAAAGACCTCGCCGCGTAATAGCCCTCGTGACCTCCCCGCCCTTTACATACTCACTATTTCCAGTTTATCACCGTAGCGCTTAACATCTTTGATAGCGCGCCGATCGTCAGTGATAACCCGGGTAATAAGATCCAGGCCGCATACATGTGAGAATGCTTTATGACCAATTTTAGAACTATCGGCTAGCACTATTGTCTGGTTTGCCGCTGCGATCATCGCCTGTTTTACAGAGACTTCTACCGTATTGATGTTGGTAATCCCGCTATCGAAATGAACGCCCTCAGCGCCAAGAAACGCCCAATCAGTATGCACGTTCGCAAATTTACTGAGGGTATCCGGTCCAACAAGGGTATACACATTATTGAGCATCACTCCGCCAGCGACATGCAAAGTGATAGACGGATGCTGAGAGAGTTGCATGGCGATCATCAAATCGTTAGTAATAACGGTAATATTTTTTCTTTCCCGCAGCGCAACGGCCAGCTGATATACGGTTGAGCCATTATCCAGAATCAGCGTCTGACCATCTTGAATACAGGCCAATGCCGCCTGGGCTATTGCACATTTGGCCTGAACGTTCATATCACGCCGCACGTTCCAGGGAGAATCGCCATCCAACGAGTCTTGCTGCGGCAGAACGCCGCCGTGGGTGCGCAACAGGCGGCCATTCTTTTCAAGAAACGCTAAATCACGGCGAATGGTTGAGCTATCAACAGAAAAAAAAGCGGATAGCTCGCCGCTATTGATGTATCCCCGCTCATTGATCAGCTCGATAATTTGATTTCTGCGCTCTGTCGCGGTCATTGACTACATCCCATGTGATATGCACGATTTCGTGTGAATAGTAATAGTAATCAGCTAAATAAGCAAAGTCGCATCAGGAAGAAGCCGGGTTGCTCCCATGGCTCCGGCAGTATCGCCAAGCAGCGAAATATGAATATCGCGATTAATCTCGAAACCCGCAGCGCGCTGAAGAACACTTTGCAGACCCTGTTCGAACAACGGATAGAGTGACGCCGCGCTGCCGCTCAATACCGTCGTGTCAGGACCGTACGCCATCAAGAGAGATCCCAACCCTTTCCCGACCTGCCGTCCATACTGATAAAACACGCCGGCTATCTCCGGAGACTGCCGGCAAATTTCCAGCCAGTCGACCAGGCGTTGCCGCCGATAATCAACCTCTGGCACTCGTTCCATGAGCGTAGTTTGCAACCAGCTACGTGCAGCCAGGCTTTCCCAACACCCGGTCAGACCGCAGTAGCAAACCCGCTCATCATCACTGACAGCAATATGCCCGGCTTCCGGATGGCTGCCGTTTGCCATCCGAAACGGCTTACCGCGATCGAGCAATGCGACCCCTACTCCGGTACCCAGTGTCACCATCAACATCCGCGAGCTGCCAATCCCCGCGCCAAAATGGTGCTCGCCCAATGCGGCTGTCGTAGCATCGTTATCCATTCTGACCGGTACCTGCAGACAGGTTTCCATCTGTGCCGCGAGAGGAAAACCTGAAAAAGCTGGCAAGGTATACGGATTATCAATCACCCCCGTCTCGACATTAACCGGCCCGCTGGCCCCGATACCCACGCCAATAAGTCGGGTACCGTAGGGAAGCAAGCCGAGAATACTCTGCGCTAATATCGAAACTCGCTGTCGTTGCGCGAGATCGGCAAACGATGCTGTCGATATCGTCGTGGAGGCCAAAACACGCTCTTCACGCATAATAACAATCCGGATGCCCGTCCCCCCCATATCAAGGCCAGCACAAACATTTGGCTGCATCATCTCAACCTACTCTCCCTACCGTGTATGCCGACAGCGCCGACGGAATATTAAATTTTTACCGTAATTTTCTGTCCATAGAAAAACTGGCCTGGCACCAGTCCTTTCGCTTTCGCAAACGCTACGGTCATGTGCTGGATGTACAGCATCCCGCCAATCAGGCGTAATAAAGCTTCACCGGACGAGGTCGGTAGATGTACTCCATTCCCATAACGTTCTGGTCCAATAGTCACCACGGTCGTACCATTGGCACCCAGCTCCTCAGCAAGGTGGGTCAGCGTTTCACTGCCTTTATCGCCAATTAACAGAGCCAGCATTCCTTCGCCGGAGGTTTCCATTGGACCGTGTCGGAACTCACCACCAAGATAACCTTCTGCGGTCATTTTGCTGGCCTCTTTCAAAATGAGTGCTCCCGTCATAGCTGTTGTGCCATCAGCCCCAATACCAATTAACGCAATGCGCGGGTGTGAATGGCGAAATAGCGCCTCGGTTAAAGGATGTACGAAGGTATCTTCGGCAATTAGTCCGGCAACATGTGGTAAAAATGCCGTCAGTTCTGCCAGTAATGAAGCTTCACTCTGCCCGGTCAGCGCCAGGAAAATACGATACTGCGCGACCAGAGTATTGAGATAGCTTTTCGCGCTGACGGTGGACTCATGCCCAGATTTCAGCGTAACCACAATATCGCTTTGCTTTGCCAGCTCGCTGGTTTCGCCATTCGTGACGCCAATGATAGTCGCCGGTCGCCGTTCCCCTTTCAACATATCCAGTAGTGCCACCACTTCACCACTCATTCCTGACTGAGACGTTAGCCACAGCAGGGTATCCGACGTAACAAGCTCAGGCGTATCCATCAATTTCCCTGCATCCACGCGCCATACGGGTAATCCCATCGCCAGCAGCTCACGCTCCACCGGGATGGTTGCATAGTCTGATGAGCCCATACCTGATAACACAATTCGCCCGAAAGCGTGCAAATCCAATTCACCTAATGCCGGCGGTAAGGTATAAGCAAGCTGCGCCTTTAGCGCAGTGACCTGTTCATGAAGATCGGCTTCGTATGGACTGTCCTTAAGTGACATAAGTTTACCCTCTTTGTTGATGATGTTTTCATGCTACATGCACGAATTCGTGCAGTCAATATTAAAAAAACGCTATACAAGTCACAAAAAGGCGAATAAATCATCACAACACACAAGATCAGGCGTTGACTTGCACGATTTCATGCATACATACTCCCCAGCGAAACATATCAACAACATTTGATGAATTTTCCTAACACTGAACCAGGAGTTTTCAATGAAAGCCGATCGTTCTTCCATTGGGCAAGAGACGGGTTTGCAGCGTAACTCGATTGGCCTGCCTACCGTTTTGATGCAAAGCATTGCGCAGATAGCCCCCGCCGTGGGGGTACTGACCACGATTGCATTTAATACTCAGCAGGCAGGCCTGAGCGCACCTTCCGCCTACATTGTGGCTTTCATCATCGGCCTCATCGTCGCGGTTTCGCTGGCACAGCTGGGGAAACACTTTCCATCTGCGGGAGGGTTCTATACCTACGTGAGCGCCACCGTCGGCCCGAGCGCAGGTTTTATCGTCGGCTGGATGTATTCATGGATAGTGGCACTGATTCCAGGCGGACTGGCTGCCTATACCGGTTTTGTTATGCAAAATGAAATTGCCAGGAACTACGGAATTCATATTCCCTGGCAGGCTATCACGTTGTTTATTTTGATTCTGGTCGGAACGGTGGCCTACAGAGGCATTAAAACCTCCGGAAAAATGCTGACTGTCTTATCGGTTTTCGAAATTCTTATTGTCGCTGCCCTGGCATTATGTGGTCTGCTTTCACCCGGTGAAGGGGGCGTCACACTTGCTGGCTTCCTGCCAACCAACGCGCCAACCTCTCACGGTTTTTTCCTGGCCGTGGTTTTATCCATCTTTGCGTTCACCGGCTGGGAAGGTGCGGCCGCCGTTGCAGAAGAGGCACGCAACCCGCGGAAAGTCATTCCTCAGGCTATCGTAGGCTCTGTCATTTTACTGGGTATTTTTTATGTCTTCTGCGCATGGGGAATTCAGTCCGGCTGGGGAATTGCCCATATGGACACGCTAGGAGCGGCAACGGAGAACCCGGCATTAACCGTCGCGCATCGTTTGTGGGGACCGGCGTGGGTACTGGTATTACTGGCGTTACTGAACTCTGGTATCGCGGTCTGTATTGCTTGCACGGTTGATGCCACGCGTAACTGGTTTGCCATGGCTCGTTCAGAGACCATGCCGGTATGGTTGAAAAAAGTGCATCCACAGCATCGTACGCCGCACATCGCAATTCTGACCCAAACCTTGTTAAGTCTGGTGATTGGCCTCATTGCGGGATCTCTTGTCGCCCCCGATCAGGTGTTCTTTATGCTGGCCACGCTCGCGACCATTATTTATGTTTTCGTCTACATAATGGGCAATATCGGCGTGATCCGCTTTTTCACCACAACCATGCGCAAATCGTTAAGCATTACGATGCACATCCTGTTCCCCATCTTTTCCAGCGCAGTCCTGCTGTGCGTCCTCTACTATTCTCTGTTTCCTTTACCGGAGCCGCCGGTCGGTTACGCGCCGGTTGCTTTTGCCGGGCTATTACTCATCGGCTTATGGCGCTTATATAAGCTGAAAAGCAGCGGTCAGCGCCGTTGGGAAGCGTTATCACTATATGTTGTCGCCAATGAACCCGAACATACCGATATTACGTCATCTGCCAGACAACAATCCGTATCCATTAAGTCATAAGAGTCAGGTTAAAAACATGGTTAAACATATTCAGGAGTTTGATTATCTGGTGATTGGCGCAGGTTCCGCAGGCTGTGTGATGGCAAACAGACTCACGGCCAATCCTGAAATACGCGTCTGCCTGATAGAGGCGGGCCCACGAGATAACAGCATCTTTATCAAGATGCCCGCAGCGCTGACCTTTCCGATTGAGAGCGATATCTATAACTGGAAATTTGAAAGCGAACCAGAAACAGAACTCGGCGGTCGCACCATCGGTCAGGCGCGCGGGCGCTGTCTGGGAGGAAGCTCATCGATCAATGGGATGGTTCATGTCCGAGGCCACCACAAAGATTATGACAACTGGAAAAATCTAGGCGTCAGCGGTTGGGATTTTGCCGACTGCCTCCCCTTTTTCAAAAAACTGGAAAACTTCGAGGATGGACGCGACCCCGAACGCGGGGGTCATGGTCCAATCTCCGTAACACGCAGTAAAGCAGACCATCCTTTGTATCAGCGTTTTCTCGACGCTGGCCAACAGTTTGGCCTGAAAAATGCCGGGGACTATAACAGCGGTTCTCAAGAAGGCGTCCACGTCACTCAGGCAACGATTCGCAACGGGGTACGGTGCAGTACCAGCCTGGCTTATCTCAAACCTGTGGCAAACCGACCGAATCTGACCGTGATGACCGACTGTCTGGTCGAGCGTATTCTTTTTTCTGGTACAGAGGCGACAGGCGTGACATTGCAACATGGCGGAACACGCCAGGATATTCACGCCTCTCGCGAGGTTATTGTGTGTGCAGGAAGTATTGGCTCTCCTCATCTACTCCTGCTGTCAGGCGTGGGCGACCGGGCGCAGCTCAGCAAGCTCGGCATAGATCTCGTCACCCATCTTCCTGGCGTCGGCGCCTGCTTGCAGGATCACGTTGTGGCCCCTCTGCGTTTTCGCTCCCCGGCAGGAGTCTCTATCTGCAAACAGCTTAATATGCTGGGACGTCTCAAGCTCGGAGCTGAATGGTCATTATTCAAATCCGGGTTAGGGGCGACGAATTTCTTCGAAGTTGGCGCTTTCTTTAAGAGCAGCGATGACGTTGACTACATCAATATGCAGCATGAATTTTTACCTTTCCTGGCCGATTTCCAGTCAGGAAAAGTGCATATCGCCGATGGGTTCCAGTATTTTGTCAGCCAGATGCGTCCTTACAGTCGGGGGTCCGTCTCACTTCGCTCGGCAGATCCTCGGCAAAAACCCGTGATTCGCTTCAACTATTTATCCGACAAACGGGACATTACGGAGATGATTCAGGGGATCAGGAAAACATTGGAAATGGTTCATCAGCCCGCATGGGAGGGCTATCTTAGCGGATTTGTCGACACGCCTTCGCTCTCCGCAAGTGATAGCGAGATAGAAGCCTGGCTACGCCGGGTAGCAAATACGGAACATCATCCGACCAGCACCTGTCGTATGGGCAGCGATGAGATGGCGGTTACGGACAATCAGGGCCGGGTTCATGGTCTGTCGAAATTACGTATCGTCGACGGTTCCATCCTGCCGCGTGTCCCCACCGCCAATATCAATGCGCCTATTATTATGGTGGCTGAGAAAATTGCGTCCGAAATGATTCGCTAACTTCCCCCGGTGACGATATGTGTCGTCACCGGGTTATTTTCTGATGGCTTCGCTGATGACGTTAGTTGGCCATATAGTTGACCATATTTTTCCAGATAGCATCCCAGGTCGTTAACGCATCGAATGAAAAAATATCTCACCAACAGCCCTCCTCATTCAAAACCGAAACACGACATATAAACCGCAAGCCGTCATATTATGAAGTCATATCGTTAGCTTATTCTTTCATTTCATTGCTGGACGGCTGATAACGGGTAGCCGTATCATTTCCGTCTGACGAGGATTATGATGATGACCATTATCATTTCGCTATTCGATGATTGAGAGTTAAATGGATCTTATCGGCATTATTATGTCGGCGGGAAAATCTTCCGTTGATGTCGCGCTTTATACGCTATTGCCCATTATGGTCGTCATGCTGATGATCATGAAATATCTGGAAGTCCGCGGAATACTGGACGTTATCGTCCGCTGGGTCGCGCCGCTGCTCAAACCTTTTGGCCTTGGCGGGATGAGCGCCTTCGCGTTGATTCAGATTAACTTCGTGAGTTTCGCCGCCCCGTTGGCGACGCTGGCCATTATGGATAAGCGTGGCGTCTCAGATCGCCAGATGGCCGCCACGCTCGCTATGGTCTTTGCCATGGGCCAGGGCAACGTCTTTTACCCTCTCACTCCTTTCGGACTGCACTGGATGGCCTCGATTTGCATTTCGATTATCGGCGGTCTGTGTGCGGGGGCGGTCACCTGGCACGTCATCGGGCGCCGTCTGTCAGTGATGGAGAATGCCCGGGCGGAGGCGCTACCCAACGCCGAACAAAACAGCCAGGGGGTGATTGCGGTCATTAACAATGCGGGATCAGATGCCATTCGTCTTGCGCTCGGCGCGGTGCCGATGCTGATCCTGTCATTAACCATCGTCGGGGTGATGCAAGCGGCCGGCATCATCGGCATGCTTCAGCATCTGCTGATGCCGCTGCTGCAGTGGCTGCATATTCCAGTCAACTTTGTTCTTCCTGCGCTGGTCAAATGTATTGCAGGCGGTACCGCCTATTTTGGCGTGGTCTCTGAACTGCTGCAGCAAGGCAAAGTCACCGTCAGCCAACTCAACGCCTCAGCCGGACTATTAATTCAGACCTTCGATCTGCCCGGCATTGGTATATTCCTTGGCGTGAGCTCGCGCTTTGTTCGACTGTTCCGCTTTGCCGCCCCTGGCGCGATCATTGGTATTCTTATTCGGACCATTATGCATGTGACGATATTCTGAATCTTTTCAGATTAAACGCATCCTAAACCATTAGGCTATTCTTATTGTAAGAAAAGAGGTAACGGGCAATTATCGCCAGGAATAGCGCAGATCAGGGAATGTCTTATGGAATGGCGGATAAAAAAAGTACAATCATCTAAGAACGCACAAGACTATTACGCAGTATTACAAAGCGCGCATTTATTGGTGATTGCCGAAATCACCACCCGGCAATGCGCTTTGCAGTGTGGGGATAAACTCACGCCGCTGGCAAATGCCCTGTATTGCCTCAATGACAATCCTGCTATGACATTAAAAGTGATAAAAGCCACGCACTTCAGCAGCGAACGTTGGGCGGAAATCACCCAGCCTGGGCAATAAATCAGCACCCGACCCTGCAGCAACAATATTTAATTCAATCACTTTCACCGTGGAACGGCTGAAATTCCCCTTCGCTCTTTTCCGTCTGTGACATACTATCAAGCATGTCAGCAGACCTGAAAAAAGGAGCGAAGATGAACCACAAGGCCGCCAGTCTGACCCCGGAACAAGCGCTGAATCAGCTTGAACTGCAGTATGAGCGTTCGGTCAATGCATTACGTAAAGCCATCGGCGAATATATCAACCACAGCGTTCTCCCGGATGACGACGATCGAGCTAACGGCTTGTTTGTCTATCCGCAGCTGTCCGTTTCGTGGGACGGCGCAGACCATAAAGCGCTAAAAACCCGGGCCTGGGGCCGCTTCACCCATGCCGGTTGCTACACCACCACCATTACCAATCCTAAGCTGTTTCGCGCCTATCTGCTGGAGCAGCTCACGTCGTTGTATCAGGATTACGGCGCGCATATCAGCGTCGGGCTATCGCAGCATGAAATCCCTTATCCGTATGTCATCGACGGCTCCGCCTTAACGCTCGATCGTTCGATGAGCGCGGGCCTGACCCGCCATTTCCCGACCACCGAGCTGTCGCAAATTGGCGATGAAACCGCAGACGGGCTGTTCCATCCCACCGAACACCACCCGCTTTCTCATTTTGACGCCCGTCGCGTCGATTTCTCTCTCGCGCGCCTGCGGCACTATACCGGGACACCGGTCGATCATTTTCAGCCGTACGTTCTGTTTACCAACTATACCCGTTATGTTGATGAGTTCGTGAGCTGGGGGTGCAGTCAGATTCTCGATCCTGACAGCCCTTATATCGCGCTTTCCTGCGCCGGCGGGATCTGGATAACCGCCGATACGGAAGCGCCGGAACAGGCCATTTCCGATCTGGCGTGGAAAAAGCATCAGATGCCCGCCTGGCATCTGATCACCAAAGATGGCCAGGGTATTACGCTCATTAATATTGGCGTCGGCCCGGCGAACGCCAAGAACATCTGCGATCATCTGGCGGTGCTGCGCCCTGACGTCTGGCTGATGATTGGCCACTGCGGCGGTCTGCGTGAAAGCCAGACCATCGGCGACTACGTGCTGGCCCACGCCTACCTGCGTGATGACCACGTTCTGGATGCCGTGCTGCCGCCGGATATCCCGATTCCCAGCATTGCCGAAGTACAGCGCGCGCTGTACGACGCTACCAAGCAAATCAGCGGTATGCCTGGCGAAGAGGTTAAACAGCGGCTGCGTACCGGTACGGTGGTGACCACGGATGACCGCAACTGGGAGCTGCGCTATTCCGCCTCGGCGCTGCGTTTCAACCTCAGCCGTGCCGTGGCCATCGACATGGAGAGCGCCACCATCGCGGCCCAGGGCTACCGCTTCCGCGTCCCGTACGGCACATTGCTATGCGTCTCCGATAAGCCGCTGCACGGCGAAATTAAGCTACCGGGCCAGGCCAACCGCTTTTATGAAGGGGCAATCTCCGAGCATCTGCAAATAGGTATTAAAGCTATTGATCTGCTGCGCGCCGAGGGTGACCACATGCATTCGCGCAAGCTGCGTACCTTCAACGAACCGCCGTTCCGCTAACCTTTCACCCTCTTTATCCGACGCCATTACAGGTAAAGAGAAAGCGACAAAGCGGTCTCGCGACCGACCACCATCGGCCCGCCCACCGGCGGGCTTTCTCCCAGCGCCGGACTTCAGCCACGGTATAACTCATCGCCTTCCGTTATAACGCCTGCGACCCAAAGCGCGATAACATCGTTTCTTTATATTGGGAGTGGATATGCGGCCGCTTGCGCTGGCATCACAGGGACTCTTCTCTTCGGTGCAATATGTTCTGACCGATATGGATGAAACGCTCACCTTTCGCGGACGGCTTTCCGCCGCCACCTATGCGGCGTTAGAGCGGCTGCAGTCTGCCGGTATCCGGGTGATACCCGTTACCGGCGCCCCGGCAGGATGGTGCGATCAGATGGTCAGAATGTGGCCTGTCGATGGCGTCATCGGCGAGAATGGCGGCTTTTTCTTTCAGCGTGCCGCCGATGGCCATGGGGTAAACCGCTATTTTTGGCATGCGGACAAGCAGGCCGACGTGCAGGAAAAACTCATCGCGATTGCGCGGAAAATCACCGAACAATACCGGTGGGCAACCCTTGCGGCAGACCAGCCCTTCCGCCTGTCCGGCCTGGCCTTTGACCTGCCCGCTCATACCGCGCGCACTGACACGCTGCGTGAGTCGTTGCACGAGGCCGGGTTAAAGACCACGGTGAATAATCTATGGGTGCTGGCCTGGTCCGGGGAATACGATAAGTTAATCATGAGCCGTCACGTCCTCAGGACCTTTTACCACCTGGATGAACGGGCCGGACTGGAGAGCGTCTTTTATAGCGGAGACTCTGAAAATGACGCCCCGATGTTTGCCGGATTCAGACATACCCTCGGTATGAGTACCCTACGCCATCACCTGGCGACCATCCCGACGCTGCCTGCGTGGATAAGCGTGGGCCCCGGGGGAGACGGTTTTATCGAAGGGGTGGATAAAATACTGGAGCACAAAACAGCGCCGGCATCGCGGCTTAAGGCCGGGCTTTAATCCGCCGGTAGCCGTCAGCAGGCATAGAGAGAGTTGACCTTCCCGCCAGGCGGAAATCGTTTTATCCCGGGCGGTCGCTTTGGGGGCGGGTATCGGCACTCTCTTTTCACCGCCCGGCATCCGGAGCACATCTTGCGGGAACGGCGAAGTCAGTAGATGAAAGCGAATGCCTGACGGCGATAGCAGCGCCCCCCTCAGGGCCCAGCAGTCGCGTGGGTAGGACGACGCGGGATTGTGGTCGGCTATCGGGGATAGCGTTGAAAGCAAAAAGCCCGCTTAAGTTTCCTTAAGCGGGCTTCTTAAATATGGCTCCTCTGACTGGACTCGAACCAGTGACATACGGATTAACAGTCCGCCGTTCTACCGACTGAACTACAGAGGAATCGTGTGAACGGGGCGAATATTAACGGCGCCGCCGGGCCTTGTCAAAGGCTGTTTTCACAATTTAAATCGTTTGCCGATTTATTCTCCACTTTGGGCAAAAAGTACCGTTACGCCCGAAAAATGGTTATGTTTCGTCCACTTGAATCTTGCTGCGCGGATATTTCCATAGCCAGCGCCCGCTGACCATTCGACTATAGAACAGCATGCCGCGCACCGCCCAGTCGAGCACCATTCCCAGCCAGACGCCAATCACCCCCATTCCCAGCACAATGCCCAGGGTATAACCCGCCACGACACGGCAGCCCCACATTCCCAGCATCGATACCCACATGGTGTAGCGCACATCGCGCGCGCCTTTAAAGGCGCAGGGCAGGATCCACGAAGTCGCCCAGATAGGCATAAAGAAGGCGTTGAGCCACAGAAGCTCTTTAACCACTACTTTGACATCTTCTTCGCTGGTGTAGAAAGAGGCAATAAGATTGGCAAACGGCGCCGTCCCCCAGGCAATCACCGTCAGAACGATGGTGGATAACCAAAAAACATGCCACGCCTGGCGCTCTGCCTGTCCGATTTGCCCTTTCCCCAGCCGTTTACCGGTAATAATCGTCGAAGCGGAACCCAGCGCGTTCCCCGGCAGGTTAATCAACGCAGCGAAGGAAAAAGCAATAAAGTTGCCGGCGATAACGTTGGTCCCCATCCCCGCAACAAACATCTGCGTCAGCAGCTTGCCACCATTGAACAGGACCGACTCAATACTCGCCGGGATGCCAATGCCCATCACTTCCCAGATAATCGCCAGATTGAACGGCTGGAAGTAGCTCTTCAGCGAGATGCGCAGCGCCGGGTTAAAACCAATTGCCAGCACCCAGACTATCGCCACGGCGCCAATATAGCGGGCGATGGTCAGCCCGAGACCGGCGCCGACAAACCCCAGACCCGGCCAGGAAAAAATGCCGTAGATCAGGATGCTGCTGATAATGATGTTGAGGATGTTCATCCCGCCATTGATCAGCAGGGGAATTTTGGTATTCCCCGCCCCGCGCAGCGCTCCGCTGCCAATAAGCGCAATGGCCGCCGCCGGGTAGCTCAAGACCGTCAGCTCCAGATAGGTCAGCGCCATGGCCTTCACCTGCGCCGAGGCATCGCCGGCGACAAAATTAATGATCTCGCGGCCAAATGCATGGATCGCGACCGCCAGCAGAACCGAGAACAGCGTCATAATCGCCAGCGATTGTCTTGCCGCCGCTCTCGCCCGCCGCCGGTCGCGTTTGCCGAGGCTAAAGGCGACCACCACCGTGGTGCCGAGATCGATGGCGGCGAAGAACGACATAATCACCATATTAAAACTGTCGGCCAGTCCCACCCCGGCCATGGCCTCTTTTCCTAGCCAGCTGACGAGGAACGTACTCAGGACGCCCATCAGCAAAACGCAGGTGTTTTCGAGGAAAATCGGCACCGCAAGAGGGCTGATTTCACGCCAGTAAAGTACACGATAACTTTTACGCTTTTTGAACCAGGTGGTGCGTCCCAGGACCTGGCTTACTGCGGAGGTGACGTTCAAAGGAGACCTTAGTGAGAAAAGTTGAAACTACATTTCAAATAATGATAGAGAATGAGGGATCCTGCAAAACATTTTTCCTTATTAATTGTCGGTAATAGCAACAAATTGTTGATGGAAGCGGCAGTTGAACATTTGCGGGCAAATTGATGTTTGACAAAATTTTTTTCGCCGCTAAGATACGACTCCACAACGATTCCTCTGTAGTTCAGTCGGTAGAACGGCGGACTGTTAATCCGTATGTCACTGGTTCGAGTCCAGTCAGAGGAGCCATACATAGAAAAGCCTGCTTTCGAGCAGGCTTTTTGCTTTTCTGCGCTCAGCGAAACAGCCCCTGCCATCGGGAGGAAGATGCCCCCCGATGCGACAGACCGCGCCGGCGGCTCGCTTAAATTATCACCTCGCGCCCCCTCAGTGACAGCGCGTCAGGAGAGATGCCTCGCCGAGCACACCGTTCGGGCTAGCGGTGTTCGCACCGTTGCTCACCGCTCTCGCCAGCCGTAGCGATATGCAGCAAAGCACTCCGGAAGGAGGCATTAAACATCGGCCCGTGCGTCAGCCCCGGATAATGCCAGTAGGTGGCTGCCAGCCCCTCCTCCTTCAGGAGGGAAACCGTGTTACGCACTCTGCTCAGCACACCGGCCGCACCGGCGGCGGCGCTGCTTCCCAACGGGTCGTCGCCCTCCAGTAAATAGAGCTGCTTGTGGCAGGCCTCTTGCTTATTAAGCGATTCCATTCTCGTCAGCAGGGCGAAATTATCTCTGCCCAGAGAGGGGCTGGCCGCATAATAAAAGTGGAAGAAAGAGGAGCTTAACCAGCTGTCCAGTACGAACAGCCCGCCAAAGGAGTGTCCCCAGAGGCCTCGTTTATTAGGGTCGATGTTAATATTTTTTTCTACCGTCGGGGCGATACGCCCTTCCAGCAGCCGGCGGAACGTCGCGCTGCCGCCGCCCTCGCGCGTATAATGGCCGACGGCAACGGCCCCGGCCCCCTGCTGCACCGCAGGCGTATAGTCGTAGGCTCTGGCGCGGGTGTCGAAAGGCAGCGGCGTCTGGTAGCCAATCGCCACAATCACCGGCGGCGTTTTTTGGGTCAGCTGTTTCAGTAGCTCATCAGACAAGCGGTCCATCAGCGCATTACCGTCCAGCATATACAGGACCGGGTAGCCCGATGGCGGCGGCGATGTGTCAGGTACGCCGGTCCAGACCCGGTAGTGCCTTTTGCCATCCGCAGAGTCAAACTGATGAACGCTGAAGTGATATACCGCAGACCCGCGATCGGCAATATTCGGCCCCAGCGGTTTCATATCCGGTTTCGCCGCGCTTTTTCCGGCGTACAGCAGCGCCATACAGGAGAGCATGCAAGATACCGCGATGCGCTGGACCCTGTTTCGGGACGGATGATCCTTCCCCTGTTGATACTCTCTCTTCACCTGTTTTTCCCGTATCACTCTGGCGGATAAGCCTTATTCACGTAGCGCCATGATGATAATGGTTAGCAATATCATTTTCAATTACGCAAAAAAGTGACGGCACAGGAGCGCGCGGCAATCGACACGCCGTATTGTATCACCGGTCTTTTTTATTCATTATTCGCCCCATTATCTGCCCCGCCATTGAGCGTCGGGATCGACAACAGAGAGAAACATCGATGATCGATGAAAGTCGTAAAATTCAGTCCGTAGAACGGGCGATGAATCTCCTTGAGATCATCGCTGAGCAGGGTGGCGATGCCCGATTAGTCGATCTGGCCCGCCGGTCGGCACTGCATAAAAGTACGATATACGGGTTGCTGAATACTTTAGCGTCAATGGGGTATATCACCCGTAACGGCACCCGCTACTCGCTGGGTCTGCGCTTAAGAACCATTGCCCAGACGCTGATTGATGCCGACCAGGAGGTGAAATCCTTTTTCGCCCCGTTGCTGCAATATGCGGCGGAAATCAGCGGCGAGGTGTGTTATCTGGCGGTGCCGTGCGGAACGCGCGAATACCTCTACCTGGATGCCATCGATGCTAACGGCCCGCTGCCGGTATTCAGCGCGCGTGGCCGCAGAGAAGGCATGACCACCTCAGCCATCGGCAAAGTGCTCCTCGCCGATAAAGCGGAAATTATTCGCAGCCTGCGCCGGGCGGACGGGATGTCCGCAGAGCTGGAAAAAGAACTGCAGGCGATTATCCGTCAGGGCTATGCCGTTGATCTCGAAGAAGCTGAATGCGGATTGCACTGCCTGGCGCTCCCGCTACGTCAACACGGGAAAATTGTTGCCGCGCTGGGTATTTCCGGCCCCTCTCAGCGCCTGAGCGCAGAGCGAATCAACCACCTCGTCACACAATTGATGCGGTGGAAAGTTTGACATTATCAAACAATAAGCGGATATCTCCCTCCCCTGTTTCTTCATCCCGGCCGTTCTGGAATCATCAAAACACCTGTTAACACGAGGAGTTTTGAAAATGAAATTAGAGCAGCTTTCCCGGGATGTTATTTTACGTGCCTCAACCCTGGCCCGTGAGCGAGGTTTTTCGGTTTCAATTTGCGTCGTCGACGATTCAGGCCTGCTGTGTCAGTTCCTGCGTATGGACGGTGCGGTTGCCGGAACCATTGACGTATCGATCAAGAAAGCGCGCACCGCCGCCTTATTTGGCGTCGACAGCATTGACCTTGGCGAACACGCCCAGCCCGGCGGGGCCATCTATAGCCTGGAACACACCAACGGCGGATTAATCAGCTTTGGCGGCGGCGTGGTACTACATGATACGAATGGCGACATACTGGGCGCCGTCGGTGTCGCGGGCGCCACGGTTGAACAGGATCAGTCTATCGCCCAGGCCGCTGCAGGTGAACGATGAGTCAGAAAACGCCAATACATCCGGGGATTTGGGCCCTGGCGGTGACCTCTTTTGCCATTGGCGTAGCTGAGTTCATTGTTGTCGGGGTTCTTCCGGCCATCGCGCAAGATCTCCACGTCTCGTTGGCCGCGGCGGGTAAACTGGTCGGACTCTATGCGCTCGCACTGGCGATTGGCACGCCGCTGGCGGTACTGGGTCTGGCGCGGTTAGCGCGTAAAACGGTGTTGTTGAGCCTGATAACGCTATTCCTGGCCGGCAATATCCTCTCCTCGCTGGCGGACAGCTACCCGCTGCTGCTGGCAGGCCGGGCCATCACCGCGGTGGCGCACGGCAGTTTCTTTGCCATCGGCGCGACCGTGGCCAGCCGCCTCGCGCCACCTGGGCAAGGCGGACGAGCGATTGCCCTGATGTTTTCCGGCCTGACGTTAGCCATGGTGATCGGCGTCCCGCTGGGCAGCCTGATCGGTAATAGCGTCGGGTGGCGGCTACCGTTTTACGCCGTCGCCGGGCTGGCGGTGATAGCGTGGGTCGCCACGGCAATCTGGGTGCCCCGGCTGGCCGTACCTGAGGCCGGTAAAACCGTCACGCAACTCGCGGCGTTACTGCGGCCGGAAATTCTGGCCATGATGGCGATAACCGTCACCGGCTTTGGCGCCAGCTTTGCCGCGTTCACGTTTATTACGCCGATCCTGACCGACATCAGCGGCTTTTCATCGCAGACCGCGAGTTTGCTGCTGATTATTTTTGGCATCGCCACGCTAATCGGGAATCAACTCGGCGGCAAACTGACGGTGACCCGGGGCTGGACATCCGCATTACGCCGGATGCTGTTGCTGCTGGCAGTCACCCTCATTTTACTGGCCGTGGCATTACCCTGGCGCCTGCCTGTGATGGTCCTGTTATTCCTGTGGGGACTGCTGGCGTTCGGGATGTCACCGGCTTTTCAGGCCGGCATGCTGAGCACCGCTGAACGCTGGACGCCAAAAGCCGTCGATTTTGCTTCAGCCTTAAATATTGCGGCGTTTAATTTGGGGATAACCCTCGGTGAAACGCTGGGCAGTGCTGTCGTGGCGAAGGGGCTGATGGCGATGACCCCCTTAGCCGGTGTACTCCTGGTGACGATAGCTCAGCTCCCGCTGTTTTGGTTAAGCAGCCGATTTACCCGGGATGCACGCCGCGCCCATCGGGCGTAGACCGCTGCTTTTTTCACGTTCCCCTGCTGCCGGTAACGGCGTGACTGGTGGTTAATGAAATGTGATCCACGATCAAAAGTAACTAACAAGTTGGTTACTTTTAGATATCAGTGAACTATGGTACTGCGAACTCGTTACTCAGATAACAGGCGTATATCATGGCAAGAAAAATCACGTTAAAACACTATCTCAGCTACGGCTCAGGGGATTTTTTTGGTATGGGAACGACGGCACTCACCGGTGCCTGGCTGCTGTTCTTTTATACCAATTTCTGTCACCTGAGCGCGGTTGAAGCGGCATCCATTTTCGCCATTGCGCGAGTCTTCGATGCCATCGCCAGTCCGTTAATGGGCTATATTACCGATAACTTCGGCCATACTTTTCTGGGGAAAAAGTTTGGTCGCCGCAAATTCTTTATTCTGTCGGGTATCCCCGCCGTCTTTTCCTACTGTTTTATCTGGGTCAGCGATATGGGTTACCTCTATTATCTGTTGACCTACCTTGTCTTCGAACTGGTCTACAGCATGGTTCTGGTGCCGTATGAAACCCTGGTTCCGGAAATGACCGATGACTTCAAAAAGAAAACCCGCTTCTCAGGGGCCAGAATCTCTTTCGCCCAGCTGTCGTACATCATCACGGCCTACCTGCCGGCCCTGTTTTTTAGCTGGTATGGAAAAGATAACCCCCACGCCTTCTTTTATGCCGGGCTGGTGATTGCCATCATCTGCGCCATCGCCCTGACGTTGGTGTATTGCAATACGTGGGAACGAGAGCGCAGCGTTGACCAGCAGGCGCCGCCTGCGGCGTCCGGATCTTTACTCAAGCGTTTTTTCAGCGACGCACTCTCCACCCTGAAAGTGAAGGCCTTCCGCACCCATCTTGGGATGTATCTCGGCGGGTTTATCGCCCAGGATGTATTTAATGCCGTTTTCACCTACTACGTCATCTACGTCCTGTTCCAGACCGCCACCGTCTCCTCCGAATTGCTCGGCATCATGTCCATCATGCAGCTGATCGCCGTACTCTGCATGATCCCACTGTGTATTCATTGGGGCCCCGCCCCGGCCTATCGTCTGGCGGTGGCCTTTTTTGCGCTTGCCTGCCTGACCTACGGTTTTTTATGGCTCGGGGATTTTACCCATCTTGCCGTATTGATGCTGGTCTCGGCGGTAGCGGGCTTCGGTCGCGGCGGTATTAACTATATCCCGTGGAATACCTACACCTATATGGCCGACGTCGACGAAGCGATCACCGGTTTGCGGCGCGAAGGTATTTTCGCCGGCGTCATGACCATGACGCGTAAGGCATCGCAGGCGGTCGCGGTGATGCTCGTCGGCGTTCTGCTGCAGCTGGCGCATTTTAATCCCGGCCAGCCACAGCAACCGGCGTCGGTGCATTACATTATCCTGGCCGTACTCAGTCTCGGCACCACTCTGCTTCTGATTGGCGGTTACCTGGCGTCACGTCGCTTTACGCTGAATATCAAAACGCATGCGGTACTGCGCGAGGAGTGCGACAGAATGCGCCTCGCCGGCGGGCCACTCGCCCCCGCAAGTCCGCAAAACCAGCGTATTCTCGAGGAGATTACCGGTCTGCGTTATCAGGAACTGTGGGGGAACAACTCGGTTTCACGTCTTAGCCGCCAGCCAGACGCTGACACGGTCACAGCGTCAAAATAAACAATAACGGGGAAGGCGATACTCGCCTTCCCCGTCAGACACCGCCGCATAACGCGGCTTACACCATCACAACGCGATAATTGGCACTTTTTAATTCGGCTATCTGCTGCATGTGGATATGGGACAGCGTAAAATCGAGGATCGCGAAGTTCTCAGCCATTCTCTGCGGATCGGAGGACATGGTATTTGACTGCACGCCCGACTGTAAAATCCAGCGCAAAATAATTTGCGCTGGCGTGCGGGCATAATATTCCGCCAGACTCTGAATAAGCCGGTATTTAAGCACTTCCCCCCGGGCTATTGAACAGTATGAGGAGAGCGGGATTTGCGTAGCGACCGCGGCCTGCAATAAGTCGCTTTGATCCAGCAGCGGATGGAACTCCACCTGATTGACAACCAGCGGCGCGGCAATGGCTTCACGTGCCCTTACCATCTGCTGCGGAGAGAAATTACTTAAGCCGATATATTTCGTCAGCCCTTGCCGCTGCGCCTGTTCCAGCAAACGCAACGTGGCGCTGAAATCCTGCTTTGGCGGACTATGCAGCAACAACACATCCACCTGTTCAACATTCAATGCCACCAGGCTTTGCGCCACCGAAGCCATAAACCGCTCAGCGGAGTAATTCGCCGGCAGCACTTTGGTGGTAATACAAAGTTCGCTGCGAGCGACGGGATGATGACGCAGGACTTGCCCAATCTCCTGTTCATTTTCGTACATCTGCGCGGTATCAATCGCCCGATAGCCCACGTTCAGAGCCTGTTCCAGGGCCGTCATTAATCTCTCTGCGCGCAGTTTATAGGTGCCAAAACCGCGGATAAACTCGGGCTGATAAAGAATATTCATGCTTTTTCCCTCAACGGAGGGCGCTGGCGACAAACCGCCTGGCTCGCAGCCAGATGCCACAACGAGGCAATATTGAACGCCGTCGATTCCAGCAGAGCGGCGGCTTCGCGCAGCGCGCGTTCATAGGAGATAATGCCGGGAACCAGCGAAAATGCCGAACGGAGCCCGAGCGCGTACAGCGCTTCATAACCACTGCCGAGCGACCCGGCCAGCGCAATACTGGGGCAACCGTGGGCATGCGCACGGCTGATCACGCCGGCAGGCCCTTTGCCGCGACTGGTCTGGGCGTCAAGGCGCCCTTCACCGGTAATCACCAGATCGGCCCCGCGCACCTGCTCATCAAAGTTAAGCGTGTTGAGCACAAGATCGATGCCGCTGGAGATATCGGCTCCCAGTATCCCCTGCAGCGTAGCGCCCATTCCGCCGGCCGCACCGCCGCCCTTGAGGCTGGCGATATCCGTTCCGGAGCGGCCCTTGAGAACGCTGGCGACCCGGGCGAGGTTGTTTTCAATTCTCAGCGCCGTGTGCGCGGTCACCCCTTTTTGCGGACCAAAAACGGCCGTAGCGCCCTGCTCGCCGAGCAACGTATTGTTCACATCGCAGGCCAGCTGGAACGTTACCCCGGCTAATCGCGGATCGAGACCGGAGCAATCAATCTCAGCCAGTTGATCAAGTCCCCCGGCGCCCCACGAGACCTCGTCTCCGCCGGCGGTGGTACAGCGACAGCCCAACGCCTGCAGCATGCCAATCCCCCCCTCATTGGTGGCGCTGCCGCCCAGACCAATAATGATTTTGTCGACCTCGCGATCCAGCGCCGCGCGAATGAGCTCCCCGACCCCATAACTGGTCGCTATCAGCGGGTCCCTCTCCTGCGGCGCCACCCACTGCAAACCGCAGGCGGCGGCCACTTCAATGACCGCCGTTTTCCCATCCCCCAGCAGGCCAAAAAAACCGTTCACCGGCCTTCCCATCGGCCCGGTAACCGGGACGAAAATCAGCTGTCCGGCGGTGGCATTAATCAGCGCGTCAACCGTGCCTTCGCCGCCATCGGCGATCGGCAGTTTCACGTATTCCGCATCTGGCAGCGCTCTGCGCAGACCGCGTTCGATAGCATCAGCCACCGCGCTGGCGGAGAGGCTCTCCTTGAAGGAGTCCGGGGCAATAATTATTTTCATCGCATTTACCTGCTTAAATCAGAAACGGGGAACCAGCATTCCGCCATCGGCGCTAATCACCTGACCGGTTAAATAGGGCATTCCCCCGCTGGCGAGGGTGGTCACGATCGTGCCTATCTGAGCGGGAGTCCCCAGCTCCGGCAACAGCGTTAAGCCTTCATCGACGCGCTGTTGATACATGGCCAGCGAGGGCTGGGTCATTTCGGTGACAATCAGCCCCGGCTGGATATCAAAAACCTGCACTCCGGCCTGCGCCAGTCGCGCGGCAAACAGTTTCGCCACCATCGCCGCCCCGGCTTTCGACACGCAGTACTCTCCGCGATTGATGGAGGCCGCGGAGGCGTTCGAAGAAGAGACCACGATCAGGCTGTAGTGCAGTTCTGGCTGGCAGGTGCGCGCCAGCAGGCGTCTGGCAAAAGCCTGACAGAGGAAGAACGTGGCGCGGGCGTTAACCGCCTGACAGCGATCGTAGCTTTCCGGCGTCACGTCGAGGAGATCGCCGCGGCTGGTCACCGAGACGCCGGCGTTATTCACGAACGTCGTCAACGGTCCAAGCGCATTTTCCGCCCGCGCCAGCATCCTGTCGTGCAGGCTGATATCCGCCACATCCCCGGGGATCGCAACCGCATTCACCCCCCAACCTTCCAGCCGCGCTACGGATGCCTGTAGCGTGGCGGAATCCTGATAATCATTCAGCGCAATATCAAAACCGGCCTGCGCCAGCTTCGCAGCAATCTCAAAACCAATGCCGCGAGCCCCGCCGGTGATAAACGCAACCTGTCGTGTTTTAACCGTCATCTTTTCGTCCCATTGTTGGTTGAGCATACGCCGAAATCATAGCGACGGCTCTCGCCACTTGTAAATAAATAGTTACTTACAAATGTCAAATATGCGATCCAGGTAGATAGCGGAGTTGAGGGCAAGATCGTCAGCAAAATCTTTGTGACTGATCTCCCAAACGCAAGCAAAACACCGCCCGCAGAAAAATAACAACAAAAACAATATAAATCATAGCGATAAGAGTAATTCGCTGACAAAGAACCGTCACACCGGCGCTGACGCATTTGCCAACGGTACATTCATGAATAATCAATAAAAACAAATAACTAGATAATTCCTAATCAGATAAAAACGCCAGGCAAACTGTCTCTCTCCCCCTTCATTGCCAATTACTTTCCTGGATGATATATCCTCAACTTGTAAGTAATTAGTTATTTACATGTTACGGGTTTTATCACCAGAAACGATCCTCCATGTGAACCGAAAAGACAGGAAATATCGCTATGTCATTTATTAAAAAATTCGTTGAAAAAAGCGTGATTAGCCGACGTGAATTCCTGCTGAAAAGCGCCCTTGGCATCGGCGGCATGGCTGCGCTCCCGCTTATCAGCCCACTGTCGAAAGCCATGGCAGCCGAAGGGGGGAATTTCACTCTGGCCTGGGGCTACCGCGATCCTGATAACTCCTACTGGAACGCGATTGCCGCCGGGGGGCAATCTTATGCGAAGACGCAAAACTCGCCGATGGTGAGTCTGATTAACGGCGGTAATAACGAGAAGGTGCTCTCTGATATCAAAGCCCTGCTCTCGAAAACCGAAGGGAAGCTGGCGATCGGCTGCGATCCGAACGATGCCCCTAACGCCCGGGCGGTGGTGACGGCCTGTCAGCAGCGCGGCGCATTTATTACCACTATCTGGAACAAAACCGACGATCTGCATCCGTGGGATTTTGGCGACAACTACGTCGCCCATATCAGCTGGTCTGATTTCGAACCGGCCCAGCAGTGCGCGCAGCTGCTGTTTGACGCGATGGGCAAAAAGGGCGGGATTGTCGGGCTGGGCGGTATCGCCTCTAACGTCCCGGCGATTGAACGCAAAGCGGGGTTGATGCACAAGCTGAAGGAGAATCCGGATATCAAGCTGCTGGACTGGCAGGATGCGGACTGGAGTACGTCAAAAGCCAACGACATGATGTCAACGATGCTCACCCGCTTCGGGGATGATATCAAAGGTATTTTCTCCTCCAACGACAGCATGACTCTCGGCATTATTGAAGCGCTGCGCGCTGAAGGCCTCGCGGGGCAGATACCCATTGTCTCCTACGACGGTACCCCGGACGCCGTCAAGCTGTGCATCAGCGGTGAAATACTCTGCACCGTGAGCACTGACCCCTACTGGGCCGGCGGCATCGCGCTTTCCCTGGCTCACCATGCGGCTATCGGCAGCTTCAAACCATCCGCCGAACCGCATGAGCATCGCGAATTTTATGGCCCGACGATCATGATAACCAAAGATGACGCGCAGAAATGGTATCAGGAGAATATCGTGAATACGCCGGTGGTCGACTGGAACAATTTCTGGCAGGCGTCGAAAGGCCCCATTCAGTATCGCAAATTATAGTATTCCCCCTTCTGCGAATATTTATTCTCAATGAAGACGTTATACATTCAATGAGTGAAGGTCGAACATGTCATCACATTCAAGCTATAAAGAGTTTTTGCGCAAATGGGCGCCGCTGATGGTGCTGCTGCTCCTGTGCACCATCATCAGCGTGATTTATCCCGGATTTTTATCGGTGCGTAATTTCTCGCGTTTACTGACCGCCAGCGCCGCGCCGTTAATGATCGCGATTGGCGTGACGTTTATCATCATTATGGGTTCGATCGACCTGTCAATTGAAGGCATTATGGCTTTCTGCGGTTCGATGCTGGCCATTATTATGGTGAAGCTGGGCGGCTTTAGCGAACTCGGTTATTTAGCGATCCCCGCAGCGATTCTTATTTCGGCCGCCTGTGGGCTCATTAATGGTCTGATTCACGTCACGCTAAAAATCCCCTCGTTCCTGGTCAGCCTGGGAATTGGTTTCAGCTTAATTGGTGTCACCATGGTGATTACCGGCGGCGAACGCATTCCCCTGCCCGACCGGACATTCCGGCTCCTGCTGACCGAACGCATTTTTGATTTCCCGCTGATGGTCTATCTCGCCGGGGCGGCCCTGCTGTGCGCCTGGTTTATTCAACGCTATACCGCGCTGGGACGTAATTTTTATGCGGTCGGCGGCGGCGAGCACCTGGCCTACGCGTCCGGTCTGTCGGTAAAACGTATTCGCGTGCTCGGCTTTGCGCTGGCCGGGGTCTTTTACGGCCTGGGCGCCGTCTTCGCGGTGGCCCGCCTGGGGTCGGTCGCCAGCAACCTGGGCGACGGTTACACCTTTATCGCCATCACCTCCGTGGTCGTCGGCGGTACCTCCTTAATGGGCGGCAACGGCGGCGTATGGCAAAGCCTGATCGGCGTGCTGATTATCAACGTGATTAACAATGGCATGGTGCTGGTCGGGTTCCCGACCTATATCCAACAGGGCGTTTTAGGCGCGTTAGTTATTATCTCGGTGGCATTAGTCACTAATCGTAAACGTCTGCAAATAGTGAAGTGACGATTATGCTTGAATTCAAAAATGTTGGTAAATCGTTTCCGGGCGTTCTGGCTTTGCAAAATATTAATCTGCAAATTAATCCCGGAGAAATTGTTGGATTAGTCGGTGAAAACGGCGCCGGAAAATCTACGCTGATGAAAATCATATATGGCGCCTATCAGCACGATAAAGGCGAAGTGCTGATTAATGGCCAGCCGGTGGTATTTCGCTCACCGCGCGATGCCATGATGCAAGGTATCGGGATGGTGTTTCAGGAGCAGTCGCTAATTTCCAATCTGAGCGTAATGGAAAATATTTTCCTCGGCTTTGAACAACCGTTTAAAAAACTTGGGGTGATTAACTGGAAAAAAATGGCGGCGGCCGCCAGAAAGCAGCTGGCGAAAGTCAAACTGGATATCGACCCGAAAACAATCACCTCAGAGCTTTCGTTTACCCAACGTCAGCTGGTAGAGCTGGCGAAGGTTTTAACTCTCGAGGAGAGGAGCAGCGGCCATTTAATCATCCTGCTCGATGAGCCGACCTCGGTGTTACCTGCCCAGGAGATAGAGCTGCTGTTTGCGCTGGTCAGAGAGCTAAAAAGCCGGGCCTCTTTCATTTTTGTTTCGCATCGTCTTGACGAAGTGATGACCCTTTCCGACCGCATCTACGTGATGAAGGACGGGCAGGTCATGGATATGCTCACCCGCGACCGTTTTGATGTGGTGAATATTCAGCGCCAGATGGTCGGTCGGGATATTGATGAACGCTATTATCGCGAGCATCGCAAGCATGGCATTCATAAAGCGACCACCCTCGTCGAGTTAAAAAATATCTCATTACCGGGCCATTATCAGAATGTCTCGCTGTCGCTGCACGCCGGCGAAGTGCTGGCGCTGGTTGGCACCGAAGGGGCAGGTACCGAAGAGATTATCCGCACCATCTTCGGTTTGCTGCAGCCCGAGCAGGGAGAAGTGATCCTCAACGGTAGAGCGGTACGTAAATTCAGCCCCACGCACAGCATCGCTGAAGGGGTGGGATATATCCCGCGCGAGCGCAAAATCGAGGGTATCGTCGAAGGAATGTCGGTGGTGGAAAACATCACTCTCGCCAACCTGCAGGACTATTCCCGCGCCGGACTGCTGCAGGTGCATCACGAGCGCCAGCTGGCCAATGAGTGGGTTAAAAAGCTGTCGATTAAAACCGCCAGCATTGATACACAGTGCGGCAAGCTCTCCGGCGGCAATCAGCAAAAGGTGGTGCTGTCTAAATGGCGAACCGCCGAGGCGAAAATCATCCTGCTCGACCACCCTACCCGCGGCCTCGATATCGGCGCCAAAGAGGATGTCTACGACTTAGTCCGCGACTTCACCGATGAACAATGCGGCGTCATTTTGATCGCCGACTCTCTGGAGGAGGCCATCGGTCTCGCCCATACCATCGCTATTTTTAAGGACGGCCAGCTGAGATATCAGTTCACCGGCTGTGAAGAGAAGCGTCCGGAGCAATATGAATTATTGCAGCACTTCGTCTAGGTTATTAAGGCAAATCTCCATGAAAATCACCCGTTCTGATTTATTAGCAGTGCCGACAAAAAATAATACCGGCAGCCCGACCCGGCCGCCGTTAACCGGGCGTGAAAAAATCACCCGTTATTTACCCATTCTGACCCTGGTGGTATTAGTCGCCCTCGTCAGCCTCTATAACCCGGATTTTCTTAAACCCGACAATATATTCCAGCTCCTGCAGGATGCGTCGACGCTGTTTATTATGGCGATTGGCATGACTTTTGTGATTTATATCGGCGGCATAGATTTATCCGCCCAGTCGATTGCCAGTATGTCAACGGTGGTGCTGGTCATTCTGTTGTCGCAAACCGGCGTGCTGGCGATTCCGCTCACCCTGGCGGTCGGCGCGCTGTTCGGCGCGATCTCCGGCTGGGTGCATACCCGCTTCAAAATATCGTCATTCATAACCACGCTCGCCGTCGGCGGAATTGCCTATGCCAGCGGACAGGTCATTTCCGGACAACGCGCGTTTTATATTCCAGGGGATATTCGCAGCCAGACGGTTGGCTGGATGACCTCCACTGTCTTTACGCTGCCGATGGAAATCATTATCGCGGCGGTACTGCTGCTGCTGGCCCTGCTGATGGAAAGACGCACCGCGCTGGGACGCCACATGAAGGCGATTGGCGCCGGCGAGTCCGCGGCGCTCGCCAGCGGCGTGAAGGTTATCAAGGTGAAGATTATCACCTTCGCCATTGCCGGCGCGTTCTCCGCCGCCGCCGGGGTGCTGCTGGCGACGCGTCTTTCCGGCGCATCGCCGACCATGGCCGACCAGTTCCTGCTACCGGCCATCGTTGCGGTGCTGCTGGGCGGCACGCCGCTGACCGGGGGCGTGGGCGGCGTATTGAGCACGCTTATCGGCACCCTCATCGTGGCCGTTATTCGTACCAGTATGACTTATCTGAACGTCGAAGCGCAGGCGCAGCAGATCTTCTTCGGCGTGCTGATGATTGCGGCGATCGCGATGACCATCGATCGCGCCAAAATTTCCACCGTTAAATAACCGGAGCAGGCGATGATCCCCAAATTAATGAAGGCCGCGGTGCTGACGGCACCTAAAACGTTCGAAATACGCCAGGTTGCGGTCCCCGCCTACGGCGACGACGAGGTACTGATTCGCGTCACCCGCTGTTCAATCTGCGGAACCGATATTCATATCTATAATGGCCATTACTCCCAGGATAAGCTGCCGTTAATTCCCGGCCACGAGTTCAGCGGGGAAATTGTTGCCGTTGGTCGCCAGGTCTCTACTCTGACGCCGGGCCAGCGGGTGGTCGCCGATATCAATATCGGCTGCGGCCACTGTTATTATTGTCGGCGCAACGAACTGCTGAACTGCCCGGAGATCCGCCAGCTCGGCATTCACACCCACGGCGCGTTTGCGCAGTATGTGGCGATTCCAGCCCGTCTGGTGATCCCGATCGGCGATGAGATTGCGGATAGCGTTGCCTGCCTGACCGAACCCTTCTCTTGCGTGGTGCGCGCCAGTAAAAAAATCGGCCTCAGCGTGGCAGAGTCCGTGGTGGTGATTGGCGCGGGCCCGGTGGGCAACATGCATATTCAGATGGCGCGTTTGCTGGGCGCCGCGCCGATTATTGCCGTGGAGCTGAATCCGCAGCGGGCCGAGCTCGCCAGACAGTGCGGTGCGGATAGCGTCATCACCGACCCCGAACGCGCGCTGGAGCAGATCAAGGCGCTTACGGAGGGACGCGGCGCCGACGTGGTCATCGAAAGCGTCGGCCATCCGGAATTGTATCAACAGGCGCTAACGTTTATGCGCCCAGGCGGACGGCTGCTGGCCTTCGGTTTAACCGATGCGGAAACCGAGATAGCCATTAAACCGCTGGAGATAATTTTAAAGGAGCAAAGGATTCAGGGCAGCGTGGCCGGGATGGGGGAAGATATGCACCAGGCGCTGCATCTGCTGAGCCATCAACGTTTTATTACCGCCCCGTTCCGCGAGTCCGTTCACCCGCTGGAGGATATTCAGCAGGTTTTCTCCACCCTGCTCGCTCATCCGCAGCACCTGAAAATTCAGCTACGTATTGCCGAGGAGTAAGATTTCCGCCGCACGGATAAGACGGCAGAATCAATCACCACCTCCCCAGGAGGTGGTTTAGGGATGACAATAAAAAAAGGTGCTCCTGATGAGCACCTTTTTTGCCTTCCCGGGTCACTCAGGCTTTGCGGTCGGCTGGCGTCGGCGCCCCTTCATCCAGCAGGCCCTGTTGTTGCAGCGTACGCCAGAAATCATCCGGGATCGGCGCGGCAATCCACTCCAGGCAGTTTTCCAGCTGCGCTACCGTGCGGGTGCCGGGAATAATCGTGGGCACCGCCGGGTGAGCCAGGACAAACTGCAGCGCGGCCGCTGGCAGACTGACGTGATAATCGCGGCAGACGTTTTCAATTTTGCTGACTTTTTGCAGAATCGCCGGGCTGGCCGGGCCATAGTTATATTTCGCGTTCTCAACCGCCCCGGTCGCCAGTATCCCGCTGTTGAATCCCCCGCCAATCACCACCGCCGCATTACGCTCTTCGCACAGCGGCAGGAACGCTTTTAACGCCTCCTGTTCCAGCAGCGTATAGCGCCCGGCCAGCAGGAAACAGTCAAAGTCGGCTTCCTGCAGCGCAGCATGGCACACCTGCCATTCATTGACGCCCATCCCTACCGCTTTAATCACGCCTTCATCGCGCAGCTGCGCCAGCGCGCGCCATGCGCCGTCCATCGCCTGACGAAAGTAGTGCGGCTGTTTATCCCCGTGAGTATAAAAATCGCAGTCGTGAATAAACGCGATATCGATATGCTCCAGCGCCATGCGCTGCAGACTGTCTTCGATGGATCGCATCGTTGCCGAATAGGAGTAATCAAAGACCGCCTCAAACGGCAGCGGGTTGACCCACACCCCGGAATCAATTTCGCTACGTTTTTTCGGCTTCAGCAGACGACCGACCTTAGTGGACAACACATACTCATCGCGTGGATACCAGCGCAAACCGTGGCCAATCCTCGCTTCGCTCAGACCATGGCCATACAGCGGCGCGGTATCAAAATAGCGCAGACCGTTGTCCCACGCCTGGCGAATCATGTTCTGCGATTCTTGTTCACTGATGGGACGGAAAATATTGCCAATTGGCGCGGCACCGTAACCCATTGCCGTAACCTGAACAGCGGTACGGCCAAACGCATTCTTCTGTGATGGATCCATGTCTGTGCTCCTGCAGGTTTAGAGTTTAATTAACTAACAAGATAGTTATATCAAAACGAATGTTGTGAAAATGTTACCTGGATAACAAAGCGGCATTAATGACGTTGATCCGGCTTTTACTTTCTGCAATTGTAACTAACTAGTTAGTTTATTTTGTACTGAGTTCAACGAGGATAACGAGCATGCATGGCAAACTAAAAAGCGTCGAAGAAGCGGTTGCTTTGATTAAAGATAACTCCACCGTTGCCTTCACCGGCTCCGGCGGCGGCCTGCTGGAGTCTGACTACGTCATGGCGGCCATCGCGACGCGCTACCGCGAAACCGGACATCCGCGGAATCTCACCCTGATTCATGCTTTAGGGATTGGCAATGGCAAAGGATCCGGTCTTGGCCGCCTCGCTATACCGGGACTGGTGAAACGGATCATCGGCGGCCACTGGTCATGGTCTTCCGAGCTACAAAAAATGGCCCGCGACAATGAGATCGAGGCCTACTGTCTGCCCACCGGCATCATCATGACGCTGTATCGCGAAAGCGGCGCCGGGCGACCGGGCGTCATTTCCAGCGTCGGGCTGGGCACTTTTGTCGACCCGTTGATAAGCGGTGGCAAATGCAATGACATCACCTGCGAGGATATCGTTTCGCGTATTGAACTCGACGGTAAAACCTGGCTGCATTACAAACCGTTTAAAGTGGATGTTGCGGTGATTCACGGATCGCAGGCGGACGTCGTGGCGAACATATCCACCAGCGAAGAGCCCGCGGAGCTGGATACTTATGCCGTCGCCTTAGCAGCACACAACAACGGTGGGATGGTTATCGCCCAGGTGAAATCCACCGCCGATCAGCACTTTGTCCCGGCCCGTAAGGTCACCGTCCCCGGCGTGATGATCGACCATATCGTTGAATGCCCGGCGCAGTGGCAGAGCTATCTTGCCGAATACGATCCGGCCATCTCCGGACAGGTCGCCCCGCCGGATGAACACCCGCTCGACGCGCCGGCAGAGGGCATTCGCCGCCTGATCTCGGGTCTGGCGGTACGGGAGCTGAAGCCAAATATGCGGGTCAATTATGGGTTCGGCATCCCCGGCGGGATCTCAGCCATGGCGGACAAATCGCTGGTCGACTCCTGCTGGCAAATGGTGGAACAAGGCATTCACAACGGCCAGCTTCTCGACGGCGCGCTGTTCGGCGCGGCAAAATATCCGCATGCCATTGTCAGCTCGCTCGATCAGTTCGATCTGTTTAGCGGCGGCGGGCTGGATATCACCTTCCTCGGCATGGGCGAGATGGACGCTGAAGGGAATGTCAACGTTTCGCAGCTGGGCGACACTATCGTCGGACCGGGCGGCTTTATCGATATTACCTGCGGTGCCAAAAAGGTCGTTTTCTGCGGCACCTTCGAAGCAAAAGGCCTACAGGTGTGCCAGCAGGGTGCGCGTTTACAGATCGAGTCCCATGGGCAAATTCCCAAACTGGTGCGGAAAGTTCGCCATATCACTTTCAGCGGGCCGGAAGCCATAAAACGCGGACAGGAAGTGTTGTACGTTACGGAGCGCGCCATTTTCCGGCTGACGGAAGAAGGCGTGGAGCTGGCGGCAATCGTCAGCGGGGTTAACCTCGAGCAGGATGTATTGCAGCGTATGCAATTCTGCCCGAAAGTCGACAGCCCCGCGGTCGTCTCTCTCTGAATGAGCAAAGCGATGCGGATATCAGGGCTGTAATATCCGCATTATCGTTTCGACGTTAAAATCAAGGCGCTGCTGAAGGGAATCAGCATCCATGAAATTGCGATCGAACAGAATGGCGCCGGTATATTTATTATTGAAGTAATAATAGTTGACCGCCGCAATGGTGATCACCAGCTGTTCAGCATCAACGCCCGCCCGGAAAACACCCTGCTCCACACCGCGCTGCAGAATCCCCTCCATCAGGGTAACCATTGATTTCTGTGCCGACTTGATCGCCACTGATTTTTTCAGATGTACGGCGCGATGCAGGTTTTCGCTGTTCACCAGCGTCAGAAACTCCGGGTTTTTCAGGTAGTAGTTCCAGGTAAACCTGACCAGCGCTTCAACCGCTTCTTTCGGCTCCAGACTGTCGAGATTTAATTTTTTTTCCGCGGCACGAATATCAAGGTAGGAATCTTCGACCACTTTCTGGAAAAGCTGCTCCTTGCTACCAAAATAGTGATAAATCATACGCTTATTTGATTTTGCTTTTTCAGCGACAACGTCAATGCGTGCGCCGCCGAGTCCCTTTTGCGCGAACTCTCGTTTCGCGGCTTTCAGGATCCGATTTTGTGTCGCAACAGGGTCACGGACCTGTACTGTTTTTTCCGTAGCTGATTTAGTCATTACATCGTTTTGGTTGCGGATCTGGCTGATGATTAACCCTTACTCATTGGCGGAAATCAAGAAAAATTTTTCGCTAATCTCCTTTCTGCTAGCCGCTTAACAATTTCATTACAAGGGCTGGCGTTTCCTTATTCAATCCAAAAACAGCATGCTAATATATGTAACCATATAGTTATATATAAATAACATTATACTTATAAAACATAAAGTTAAACACAAACACAATCAACCCATCTTGTCCCCATCTAAAAATGCGATGGACAGGATGACAACGATCACTCGCTGGCTCTTACCGAGCGGTAAGGAAGGCTATGAACGATGGGAAGAGGACGATGAGTAATACATTTCACCCTGTAGACGTTAACCACCCTTTGCTGCCTGAAAAAGCGCGTGAATTTCAGATGTTCATCAATGGCAAATGGACCACGGGCCACAGCAGCGAAAGTTTTGTTCGTAAAAGCCCGGCCCACGATATTGTCGTTAGCACCTATCCGGCGGGAACCGTTGAAGACGTTGATGAGGCGGTAAAGGCAGCCAGAGACGCCTTTAACTGCGGAAAATGGTCGCGCATTAGCGGCGCAGCGCGTGCGGCGGTATTGCTGAAAACCGCCCAGCTCATTCGCGAGAACCTTGCGGAACTGGCGCTGCTGGAAACGCTGGAAACCGGTAAACCTATCGCCCAGTCGCGCGGCGAGATCCAGGGCGCGGCCGATATCTGGGAATATGCCGCCGGCCTGGCGCGCAGCATCAATGGCGACAGCTTTAATAATCTCGGCGACAACATGCTGGGTCTGGTGACTCGCGAACCCATCGGCGTCGTCGGCGTCATCACGCCGTGGAACTTCCCTTTCTTTATTGGCGCAGAACGCTACCCCTATATTCTGGCCGCCGGCTGTACGCTGGTGGCGAAAGCCGCCGAGATCACATCCGGCACGACTCTGCTGTTGGCCGGTATTCTTAAAGAGGCGGGGCTGCCCGACGGCGTATTTAACGTCGTCACCGGCAGCGGTTCGGTCGTCGGCCAGCGGATCACCGAACATGTCGATATCGATATGGTCTCTTTCACCGGATCCACCGCCGTCGGACAGATGGCGCTGCACGCGTCGGCAAAAAACATCAAACGCCTTGGTCTGGAGCTGGGCGGTAAAAATCCGCAGGTGGTTTTTGCCGATGCCGATATTGACGCCGCGCTGGACGGTACGCTGTTTGGCTTCCTGTTCAATACCGGGCAGTGCTGCGTCAGCGGCAGTCGTTTACTGGTTGAACGTTCTATCCATAAAGATTTCTGCCAGAAGCTGGTTGAACGCGCGCAGAAAGTGCGCAGCGGCGATCCGCTGAATGAAAGCACCCAGATTGGCGCGATCGTTACGGAGAAACACTACCAGACCGTGCTCGGCTATATCGAGCAGGGGAAAAATGAGGGGGCGACCCTGCTCACCGGCGGCAAGGCGGTTCCCACCGGGAATGGGCTGTTTATCGAACCGACCATTTTCGATGATGTGACCCCGGAAATGACTATTTTCCGCGAAGAGATCTTCGGCCCGGTGCTCTGCGTTACCCCGTTCGACAGCTATGAAGAGGCGATCGGCATTGCCAATGACACCTGCTACGGGCTGGCGGCCAGCATCTGGACGTCGAATCTGGATAAGGCGGTGCAGGGCTTCCGCGATCTGAAGGCGGGCAGACTGTGGGTGAATACCACTATCGCCGGCGGCCCCGAGCTCCCTTCCGGCGGCTTTAAACAGTCCGGTATCGGGCGCGAAAGCGGCAGCTATGGTCTGGATGAATATACCGAGATTAAATCCGTACATATCCAGTTGGGCAAGCGCGCTAAATGGCTCGCTGAGTGATTTTGGGGCAGAGGATCAGACATGTACGACTACATTATTATTGGCGGCGGTTCGGCGGGCAGCGTCCTTGCGTCGCGCTTAAGCGAAAACGCCGACTGCAAAGTGCTGCTGGTTGAGGCCGGTCCAAAGGACAGCAACCCCTACATCCATTTACCGGTTGGCTTTAGCAAACTCACCGCCGGGCCGCTGACATGGGGTTATAAAACGGTACCGCAGCCCCAGCTCGGCAATCGTGAGCTGCTGTTTGCCCAGGGGCGGGTGCTGGGCGGCGGGAGTTCTATCAACGCCGAAGTATTCACCCGCGGTACGCCGGCGGACTATGACCGCTGGGCGGCGGAAAAGGGCTGTGACGGTTGGTCATTTGCCGATATTCAGCGCTATTTTATTAAATCCGAAGATAACGACACCTTTTCTGACGCCTGGCACGGCGTCGGCGGCCCGCTCGGCGTCTCCAGCCCGATCGGCGCTAATCTGATGAGCAAAACCTTCAGTCAAGCCTGCCAGCAGGCGGGACTGCCCTACAATCCCGACTTCAACGGCGCGACCCAGGCCGGCTGCGGTCTGTATCAGACCACCACCCGCAACGCCCGTCGCTGTTCTGCGGCGGTGGGCTATCTGAAAGACGCGCGCCAGCGGAGCAATCTCACGATTAAGACCGGCTGCCATATTTCCCGGCTGCTTATCGATAACCAGCGCGCCGTCGGCGTGGAGATCTATCAGGATGGCACACCGCAACGACTGCATGCCAGCCGTGAAGTCATCGTCAGCGCCGGAGCCATTGGTTCTCCTAAACTGCTGCAGCTTTCGGGAATTGGCGCGGCCGATGAGCTGAGTAAAAAAGGCATTCCGGTGGTTGCCGATCTCCCGGGGGTCGGGGAAAACCTGCAGGACCATCTGGGCATCGACCTGATCTTTGAGCTCAGTAACGCGCTGAGCTATGACAAGTACAAAAAGACGCACTGGATGCTGTGGGCCGGGCTGGAATATCTGCTGTTCCGCAAAGGGCCGGTATGTTCGAACATCGTCGAAGGCGGCGCGTTCTGGTATGTCGATAAACAGTCCGTCACTCCCGATACGCAAATTCACTTCCTGGCGGGTGCCGGGGTGGAAGCCGGTATCGAACCGGTGCCTTCCGGCTCCGGGGTGACGATTAACAGCTACTTCCTGCGTCCGCGCAGCCGCGGTCGGGTCACATTACGCTCGGCTAACGCCAGCGATGCTCCGCTGATCGACCCGAACTATCTCAGCGATCCGTACGATCTCAAAATGAGTGTCGAAGGCTGCAAGCTGATGCGCGATATCATGCAACAAAGCGCCTTCTCGCCCTATATTCGCCGCGAACATATGCCGGGACAGGACGCGCAAAGCGATAAAGATCTGGAAAACTACATCCGCCAGTTTGCGCGCACCTGCTATCACCCGGTGGGCACCTGCAAAATGGGCGTCGACGAAATGTCGGTGGTCGATACCCAATTACGCGTTCGCGGCATTGAAGGGCTGCGCGTGGTGGACTCGTCGGTGATGCCCGATCTGGTCAGCTCCAACACCAATGCCCCCACCATTATGATCGCCGAGAAAGCCAGCGATCTGATTATCGCGTCGCACTGATCACAAATTGTCGCCCATGTTCGTTTTCATGGGCAAAAATTGGTTGAATAAATAACTAAATAGTTATTTACTTAAAACCAGAAAGACATGTCAACATCCCGAGAGGTAACGATGAAAGTTCTCGTCCCCGTAAAACGCGTTGTCGATCATAACGTTAAGATCCGCGTACAAAACGATGGCAGCCAGGTTGATCTGAGCAACGCGAAAATGGCGCTCAACCCGTTCTGCGAAATTGCGGTTGAAGAAGCCATTCGCCTGAAAGAGCTCGGCATCGCCAGCGAGATCGTAGTGGTCACCATCGGTGAAGAAGTGGCCCAGGAGCAGCTGCGCAGCGCGCTGGCGATGGGAGCCGACCGCGGGTTGCTCATCGCTACCCCTTCGTCCCTCGAACCGCTCAACCTGGCAAAGCTGCTGGCGAAAGTGGTCGAACGGGAGCAGCCGTCGTTAATCCTGATGGGGAAACAGTCCATCGATGGCGACAATAACCAGACCGGGCAAATGCTTGCCGCGCTGTGCGGTTATCCGCAGGGAACTTTTGCCGCCGAGCTGCGTATTGAGAATGGCCAGGCGCTGGTTACCCGTGAAATTGACGGCGGCCTGCAGACCGTGTCGTTGACGCTGCCGGCAGTGGTCACCACCGACCTGCGCCTTAACCAGCCGCGCTATACCTCCCTGCCCAACATGATGAAAGCGAAAAAGAAACCGCTCAGCATCCTGCCGGTGGAGGAGTTTGGTCTTGAGCTACGCCCGCACACGACCCTGTTAAAAGTCGAAACCCCGCCAGTGCGCGAAGCCGGCGTACGCGTCGATAGCGTGGATGAACTGTTGAACAAGCTGAAAAACGAAGCGAAGGTGATTTGATATGGCTACTTTACTCCTTGTCGAACATGACAATAACCAGCTCAACGCAGTGACCAAAAATGCGGTCAGCGCCGCCCGGGAGCTGGGTGGCGAGGTGACCCTGCTGGTGGCGGGCGAAAACTGCCGCGCGGTGGCGGAACAGGCTGCGCGCATTGCCGGGGTGGCGAAAGTGCTGCTCGCTGACGATAGCGCCTTTAGACATCAGCTGGCCGAAAACGTCGCCGCGCTGATGCTTTCGCTCCGCGGGGATTACAGCCATCTGCTCGCCGTCGCCAGCGCAAACGGGAAAAACATCCTGCCGCGCGTTGCGGCCCTCGCCGACGTCGCGCAAATCTCCGACGTGATTGCAGTGGTCGGCCCCAGGGTCTTCAAACGTCCGGTTTATGCGGGCAGCGCAATCGCCACCGTTGAGAGTCTCGACCCGCAGGTGGTCATGACCCTGCGCGCCTCCAGCTTCCCGGCAGCGCAAGAAAGCGAGTCTGCCGCGCCCATTGAGCAGGTCGCCGGCGTCGCTCACCAGCCGCTATCCCGTTTTATTCATGAAGAGCTGGCGCAATCCGATCGCCCGCAGCTTGCTACCGCCCGCGTGGTGGTTTCCGGCGGTCGCGCGCTGGGCAGCCGCGAAAACTTTGCTCTGATCGAACAGCTTGCCGACAAACTGCACGGCGCCGTCGGCGCATCCCGCGCAGCGGTCGATGCCGGGATGGTCGCCAACGATCTGCAGGTCGGGCAGACCGGAAAAATTGTCGCGCCGGAGCTGTATATCGCAGTGGGTATTTCCGGGGCCATTCAGCACCTGGCCGGGATGAGCAATGCCAAAGTCATCGTGGCGATCAACAGCGACGAAGAAGCGCCAATTTTCAAAATCGCCGACTACAGCCTCGTGGGCGATCTGTTTGAGATTGTGCCGCAGCTGGTCGCGAAACTGTGATGAGCATGGGGCAGGCAACAAAAGATGGAGGTTATGGTGGAACGTGAAACGATGGAATTTGACGTCCTCATTGTCGGTGGAGGACCCGCCGGGCTATCGGCAGCCTGCCGGTTGATGCAAATGGCGCAGCAGGAACAACGTCAGCTGAGCGTTTGCGTCATTGAAAAAGGGGCTGAGGTTGGCGCGCATATTCTTTCCGGAGCACTGTTCGAACCCCGGGCGCTCAACGAACTCTTCCCCGACTGGCCGTCGCTCGGCGCACCGCTGAACACGCCGGTGACGCAAGATGAACTCTTGTTGCTGCGCGATGGTGAAAAAGCGTGGAAGATCCCGGCGGCTTTTATCCCTGCCCCAATGCATAACGCGGGTAATTACGTCATTAGCCTGGGGGATTTTTGCCGCTGGCTGGCCCGCCAGGCAGAAGCGATGGGAGTAGATATTTTCCCCGGTTTTGCCGCCGCCAGCATCCTGTATGACGATGCCGGCGCCGTCGCCGGCATCACCACCGGCGATATGGGGATTAATGCCCGGGGGGAAGAAAAACCCGGTTTTACCCCGGGTATGAACCTGCTGGCGAAATATACGCTGTTCGCCGAAGGCTGCCGCGGTCATCTGGGCAAACAGCTGATCGCGAATTATCAACTTGATGCCGGCCGGGATCCGCAGCACTACGCGCTGGGTATTAAAGAGCTGTGGGAGATCCCAGCGGAAAAAAGCCGCCCCGGAGAGGTTATCCACGCTTCCGGCTGGCCGCTGAGCGACGGCGCATCGGGGGGGAGTTTTCTCTACCACGCCGGGAATAATCAGGTGGTCGTCGGGCTGATTGTCGATCTCAACTACCGTAACCCTTATTTAAGCCCGTTCGATGAGTTTCAGCGTATGAAGCATCACCCGGCCTTTAGCGAAACCCTCAGCGGCGGAAAACGTCTCTCCTACGGCGCGCGCGCCATCACCAAAGGGGGTATCAACGCGCTGCCCAAAATGCATTTTCCCGGCGGGCTGCTGATTGGCTGCGACGCGGGCACGCTCAATTTCGCCAAAATTAAAGGAAGCCACACGGCGATGAAAAGCGGGATGCTGGCCGCTGAATCGGTCTATCGGGCGCTGATACAAACCCCCGATGACAAACGGGACCTTGCTGATTTTGCGCAGGCGTTTCATCAATCATGGCTCGGGGAAGAGCTACGCCAGTCACGTAACTTTGGCCCGCTGCTGCACCGCTTTGGTACGCTGACAGGCGGGGCGCTTAACTATATCGATCAGAACTGGTTCAAAGGTAAGCTACCGTTCACGCTGCATGACCGTCAAGCGGATCACTTGCAGCTGCAGACAGCGGAACAAAGCCCCCCCATTAACTATCCCAAACCGGATAACCAGCTGAGTTTTGATAAGCCCTCCTCCGTCTATCTGGCGAACACGTCGCACGATGAAGATCAGCCCTGCCATCTCAGGTTAAAAGATCCTGAGCTGTCGGTACGGGAAACGCTGCCGCGTTTTGCTGAACCGGCCCAGCGTTATTGCCCGGCGGGGGTTTATGAAATCATCACCCTTGCCGGAAAGCCTAAATTGCAGATTAATGCGCAAAACTGCGTGCACTGTAAAACCTGCGACATCAAAGATCCTCTGCAGAATATCGTCTGGACGGTGCCCGAAGGGGGCAGCGGCCCCAACTACCCGAATATGTGATCAGTTCTTTACCCCGGCAGCGCCGGGGTTTTCTTTATCGGGGTTTGCTTTACCTGCGTTCTGCCCCCTTCCCGCTATATGCCGGTGACAGGCAAAAAAAAGCACCCCGTCTGGAGTGCCTGTTCTTCCGGGTAACAGAGGATTACGCCAGTAAATTGCGACCGATAATCATGCGCTGAATCTGGTTAGTCCCTTCATAGATCTGAGTTATCTTGGCGTCGCGGTACAGGCGTTCCACCTCCACGCCGCGAATATAGCCGCCGCCGCCAAAAATTTGCACCGCATTGCCGCTGTGCTGCACCGCAACATCGCCGGCAAAGCATTTCGCCATCGAGCAGGCAATCGAAGTATCCGCGGCGTCAGTGTCAATTTTATAGGCCGCGCTGTGCACCAGCAGACGAGCGGCTTCGGTATCTTTGGCGATATCCGCCAGCATAAACTGCACGCCCTGGAAATCAGCAATCGGTTTGCCGAACTGTTCGCGCTGTTTCGCATACTCAATCGCCGCTTCCAGCCCGGCGCGGGCAATACCGACTGCCAGCGCGCCGATGCCCACCCGACCTTTATTCAGCACGCTCATCATAATGTGAAAGCCGCGGTTTTCCGGCCCCAGCAGCGCGTGTGCCGGCAGTCTGACCTGGTTGAAATGCAGTTCGCCCACCTGCGATGAGCGCTGACCCATTTTGTGCTCTTTCGGGCCACGGGAGACGCCATCGCGGGAGCAATCGACAATAAAGATGCTCATGCCGCGGTGACCAGCCTCTTTATCCGTGCGCGCCAGCACAAAGGCCACATCGGCCACCGGCGCATTATGGATCCACAGCTTACTCCCGTTCATCACCCAACCATCCGCAGTACGGGTCGCGGTGGTTTTAATTCCTGAGACATCGGAACCGGCCCCGGCTTCGGTGATGCAATAGGCCCCTTTCAGCGAGGCATTCAGCAGGCCCGGCAGCCACTGGGCGCGTTGCGCATCATCCCCGTATTTTGATAACAGCGTTCCCAGCAGCTCGACCAGGCCGCACTGATCGGCAATCGAGGCGTAACCGCGCGACAGTTCTTCCATCACCACGGCATAGGCCACCGCATCCAGTCCGACGCCGCCATACTCTTCCGGAACGGTGATACCGAACAGCCCCAGCTCCCCCATTTGTTGGTAGATCTCCGCGGCAAAGCGCTCTTCTCTGTCCAGCTCTTCCGCCTGAGGCCGAATCACTTCGTCGGCAAACTTACGGGTCATCTCGCGGATCTGTTGATGGGTTTCAGTCAAATACATGGTCATCCTCCTGCCAGCTATTAGTCATGCCGTCTGTTTCTCACGACATTCGAACACATTAATTAAATAACCAGATAGTTACTACATTGGATAAATATGGTTGTCAATCCAGTTAAATAATTGTTGTTAACCAATCGACAAATATTGCAATCACAGGCAGCGGTCAGCTCACCATTCGCTGCCCGGCTTATCACTTTAGTCGTGAGTATCTTGACTTTTCCGCGGGCAAAAAGTACACCTAAAAGTAACTAAATAGATACTTAACTGAGGAGTCAATATGCTTAGCATTCACCTGCCAACCCCACAAGGGATCATGACGAATTATCCGCTCGTGACCACAGAAGAACGTCCGACGGTTATCACCCCCGCGTTTAACCGTATCGCCTATGCCGCCGCCCACGTGGTGATCGACCCGCGGCATCAGGGAGCGGACTGGCTGAACAATCCGCGCATA
Organism: Klebsiella sp. X13; assembly: GCF_003323835.1. Lineage (NCBI taxonomy): Bacteria > Pseudomonadati > Pseudomonadota > Gammaproteobacteria > Enterobacterales > Enterobacteriaceae > Klebsiella > Klebsiella sp. X13. Next base: position 1,815,867 of record NZ_CP030874.1, on the reverse strand, counting down.
GACTGGGACGCGACGCTGGCCTATCGCCACCATCTCTGGCGACTGGGGTTTAATATTGCCGAAGCAATGGACACCGCCCAGCGCGGCATGGGAGTCAGCTGGGAGATCGCCAAAGAGCTGATTATCCGTTCGCTGCAAGAGGCGCAAACCGTACCCGGTGCCGATCTTGCTGCCGGCGTGGGGACCGATCAGCTGGAGGCGGCCCACGCCACCACGCTGGAACAGGTTATCGCGGCCTATGAAGAGCAGATGGAACTGGTCGAACAACATAACGGCAAAATCATTTTGATGGCCAGCCGGGCCTTAGCCAAAGTGGCAAAAACGCCGCAGGATTATCTTGCCGTCTATAACCGTCTGCTGGAACAAAGCCAGGATAAAATTATCCTCCACTGGCTGGGAGAGATGTTTGACCCGGCGTTAGCCGGCTACTGGGGGTCGACGGATTATGCCGCCGCCGCGGATACCGTGCTGGAGATCATCGCCAACAACGTTGATAAAGTGGAAGGCATTAAGATTTCGCTGCTGAGTAAAGAAAAAGAGGTCGCCTTCCGTAAGCGCCTGCCTTCACAGGTGAAAATGTACACCGGCGACGATTTCAACTATCCCGAACTGATTGCCGGAGAGGATGGCCATTACTCGCATGCGCTGTTAGGTATTTTCGACGCTATCGCCCCGGTAGCCGCCGCCGCACTCAACGAACTGGCGCTGGGCAATAGCGGGGAATACTATCGGCTGATGAACCCCACTGTCGCCCTGTCGCGGGAAATCTTTAAAGCGCCGACGCAGTATTACAAAGCGGGCATTGTATTTCTGGCCTGGCTCAACGGTCACCAGAGTCATTTCTCGATGGCCGGCGGCATGCAGGCGGCACGCGAGATTAGCCACTATGCCGAAATTTTCCGCCTGGCGGACCAGGCCGGTCTGTTGCAAGATCCGCAGCTGGCTACCCGGCGAATGAAAAATCTGCTGACGGTTTATGGCCTCTGAGTATTATGCGACGAGGCGTTTATTTCCCAGAGTCACCGCTCTGGGAACCCCCTCCCCTAGCCAAATTCGCGGTGCCGCTGCTTGCAGATAGCAAGCACCTCATCCGGGTCCCGCTGCCACCAGTTGTTACGGGAGAATATCTCCACTTCGTGCAGACCGCTGTAGCCCAGCGCCTCGATAGCCTGGCGATGGCTACGAATGTCGATAACTCCGTCCCCCATCATGCCGCGATCCAGCAGCATATCCGTAGTGGGCACTAACCAGTCGCAAATATGGAAAGCCAACAGCCGATCGACGCCTGCCCGTTCAATCTGCTGCTGAAACTGCGGATCCCACCAGGTGTGATAGAGATCCACGGCGATACCCAGCCCCTCGTCGCCTAGTTCGTCGCAAAGATCGTTGGCCTGGGCCAGCGTATTTACGCAGGCGCGCTCGGCGGCGTACATCGGATGCAGGGGCTCAATCGCCAGCGGCATGCCGAGCGGGCGCGCGTAGTCCAGCAGTTCACTCAGCCCATCACGCACCTGCTGCCTGGCGGCGAGTAAATCTTTCGATCCCGCAGGCAGCCCTCCGACCACCAGCACCAGGCAAGGTGCGCCAAGCTCCAGAGCTTCATCCACTGCCCGCCGGTTATCCAGAGCCTTCTCCCGACGCTCCTCCGGGGTGCTGCCGGGAAACATACCGCCGCGACAATAGCCGCTCAGCAGCAGGTCATGGTGGCGGATAAGACGTGCGGACTCTTTCAGCCCCAGCGCCTGGACCTGATCGCGCCAGGGCGCAATGCCGCGAATCTCATGCCGGGCACAGCCTTCAATGATCTGATCAAGTGTCCATTTCTCCCGCACCGTGGCGGTATTGAGGGATAGTTTACGGCTGTCGGGTTGACTCATCTCTGTGACCTCAGTGTTTTGTGCCTGAAAAACGTTAAACCAGATAAGTTGAGCATCATTTTTCTCAACAAAGCATTATAGAAATTAATATGTTGGGTAAATACGACAGCAATCACATAACCAACTAGTTAGTTATATTTATAAATAAGAACGCGCATAAAGCGAGGGAACGGCAGGCGACGGATCCGTGCCGGGACAATAAGCTTGTCGTACGAAAATCGATCCGAAGGAGCGTCAGATGCTGCTTTTCAGGTGACAGCGGAAAGAGCGGAAGTGACAATACCGCCAGCTAAGATGGGCTGGCCGGTGAAGAAAGCAGACACCCGGGGTGTCTGCCCGATATTTCGCTTGTAAACTACCAGCCGCAGACGTTGGTCTCTTCATCCGATTCATAACCGCGCACGATATTAATCAGATCTTTGACGGCATCGGCAGCCACCCCCGGCGCCTGCAGCTCATTCAGGGAGGCAAACTCTTTATCCACCGATACACCATTATTATTATTGGTCACCGACAGCGTGAACCCCTTCCCCTGGCTATTGTCAGACGACAGCGGGGCAACAAGTTCTGCCAGCGCCTGCTCGGCCATGGCGGGAATATATAGCGCCATCGGCTTCAAATAGACTTTCTCTTGTCTGTCATTATTGTTGCCATTAGCAACAGCCAGTGAATAACCTCTATTTTCGTTGTTCATACGTGCAGCCTTATCCCTCTATCAGAATTTGAGGATCGACATAAAAATCTACGTTGAAGACGGTGTCTTCAGTCAATGCTTCAATTCGGTGCCATTTCTCCGGCGGAAATACGCCAAACTGTCCGGCTTCAATGGTCAGCGTTTCCACCGGCTGCGGGCTGGTCTCATCGGCATAGCCGTAATAGCGGATAGCCCCCTGCATCACAGCCAGACGGGGATAGACTCCCTGCCGGGTTCCGGCATCAAGATGCCGCTGCCAGATAGAGGCGGGCGCCGTCTCTGTAGTCCACAGGGGCGTAGTTCGCGTATGAACATAGTGGGTGGGAATAATAATTCGCTGCATGATTCGGCCTCGCTTTCCGCACCCTTGCGTGCGGTGGGAACGGTGAAATATGTTGCATATGATATACCCCTTTTAATCACTAAGGGTATTATTTTTAAAGATGAGAATTTTCTACCCCCGTTAATACTCAATAAGGGTTAGTTTTTCTGAAATATAAAAATGGACGGACCTGTGAATCAGATCCGCGATAAGACAGGAGAGAAGATGATTTATTTTACCGGCGTGTTCAGGGGGCCGGGTTTACCAATTAGATAACCCTGAACCAGATCGCAACCTAATTGTTGCAGCGAATGGAGTTGTTCTTCTGTTTCGACGCCTTCGGCGACAATACGCATATGTAAACTTTTTCCCATGCTGATGATCAGACGCACAATATCAAGATCGTCTTTTTGCAGCGGAATATTAATCACAAACGAGCGATCGATTTTTATCTTATCGAACGGGAAATAGCTCAACCGCGACAATGACGAGTAGCCGGTACCAAAATCATCAATCGAAATCTGGATCCCCAGCTCACGCAGCTGGCTGAGAATCTCTAAAGAGCGGGTGTTTTCATTGAACACATCCGACTCGGTAATCTCCAGATCCAGACGATGCGGATCGAGGCCCGTTTTTTTCAATACGCTGACAATCACATCGGTCAACGAGCTGTTAATCAACTGAATAGGCGACACGTTTACCGAGACCTTAAGCGGCGATGACCAACGCGCCGCCTCTTCGCAGGCGGTGCTGAGCACCCACTCGCCGAGGGCGTTTATCATGCCCGTTTTCTCGGCAATCGGAATAAAGGTGCTCGGCGGAACCACGCCGCGTACCGGATGGAACCAGCGCACCAGCGCTTCGTAACCGTAAATTTCACCGCTGACCGTGTCGGCTATCGGTTGGTAATACACCCGGAATTCACCATTACCGAGCGCCTGCAGCAGATCATCCTCGAACGATTTATTCTCCTGCAGACGTTGCAGCATGCCGGCGCGGAAGACCTTGACGGTACCTGCGCCCTCTTTTTTCGCCTCATACAGCGCCAGATCGGCACATTTATATAAATAATCGGTGCGCGTTTCGCGATCGGAAAGCACGATGCCGATGCAGGCATCGATGTTGATCATCGAGTCATAGATTTGATAGGGCTGGATGATTTTTTCCCGGATCACCATCGCCCGTTCCAGCGCCATCTCTTCGCTCAGGTCACAGGAGATCAGGGCGAATTCATCGCCTCCCAGACGATAGAGCGTTTCCGCAGTTTTACGGAAAAACGACAGGCGGCTGGCCAGTTCCTGCAGCAGTTTATCGCCGGAATCGTGGCCCAGCGTATCGTTTACATCTTTAAAATTATCGAGGTCGAAAAGCATCACCACGGCACAGCCATCGTAAGGCCTGACCTGATTGACAATTTCCTGCAACTTTTGCCAGAAGGAGAGCCGATTCGGCATACCGGTCAGCGAGTCATGGTAAGCATCGTACTGCAGACGGCGGTTTTGCACCTGCAGCTTCTCTTTTGACAGCTGCAGATCGTCGGCCAGCAGCTTCATTCGCACATGGGCACGCCGCAGATTGTTATTCTGCCGCAGCATCAACAGGCCCAACGTGATACAGGTTGTAATCAACAGGATGGAGATAATTGAATAGATGTAATACAGATTCTGAATTTTATCGTGAGTATGATTAACAACGTCAATCCCCTGCACCAGCGAGGTGGAGGCGAGCGAGGTCATCGGGCCGTCAATCTCTCTCATTTTGCCTAACACCGTCTTAATCTGAGCAGGTGTCATTTTATCCAGCCCGCTATCGAGCTGCTGCAAAATAGCGAACAACGTATCGACGGTAGCCTGGCGCCCGGCATCTTTATGAATAAAATTCCTCAGTTCGCCCTGCTGCAACAGTTCAATCTGGCTCAACATAATATCCAGGCGCAGACGTACCTGATCGCGGTCAGCGCTCTCCACGCCAAGTGCGAATGCGCCTAAACTCGACTCCAGCCGCATATACTCGGATACTATCTGGGCGACTGACCAGGAGTCCGTATAGCGGGTTAATTTCTGTAACTCACTTTGCCGCTCATGCACCAGATAGGTAATGTATCCGGTGATGATGAACAGCGACAAAATAATCCCGGTAAGTATTCGATTCAAGATCAAACCCTTACTCAATGATAATTTTTGAAACTTGCCACGCTGAACGGGAATAATAAACCTGGTTTTGCAGTTCAGGGCTGCTATCGTACGGATAAACAATAAATAAAGGGCCTTTATCACGGATGTGCATATATTCGCCATTTAATTTTAGCGCGAGGATAACAGGGAACTGGCGAAAATCATCGAGCGGGACCATCGTCGTATAGTCGTTCAAGGCAATAACCTTGGCCGTCTTGCCTCTGGCACCGACTAAATCCATGAGTTTGCTAAGGGAAACGCCCTCAAAGCGCACTTTTCCTGAGTACCAGGGCGTGGTGGTGACAATGGTCTCCATCCCCAGTTTTTCTAATGCCGCCAGGTCAAAAACCGCGGTATCGCCTGCATTTGTATTTCCAATCAAGCCGGAAATGGTTAAAACGGGCTTCCCCGTAGGGGCAGGCAGTTTTTCTGCAAAAGCATTAGGCAAAACCATAACACAAAATAAAACTGCGAAAAGTAGACGCATTTAGCTCACCATTCCGGAATTGGAGATAAGTTAATTGTAAACCATTAAGGTCAATTCTTAAAAGACGTCAGCAGCGGGTTGTGAGGTTCTCGATTAAAAATATTTTCTCTTTCCAGAACACTCTGAACCTGTGTTTACGCCTGACGATAAAAAGCACATTTTTTGCCATTAAGGCAGCACTTTCGGTAAAAATCTTTTCTCTCATCCTGGAGCGCGGTAGTCTTTGTACAGACGCCGCTAAGACTGCGTCTCATTCCAATAATGATAAACACGGCAACAGACAGGACAGGTATGGACTCAACGCTTATTTCCTCCCGCCCCGGCAAGGAGACATGTTCACTCAATCGCGCCAGAAGAGCGGCCTGGGGCAGCTTTGCCGGCGCGGTGGTTGACTGGTACGATTTTTTACTCTACGGCATTACCGCCGCGCTGGTTTTTAACCGCGAATTTTTCCCGCAGATTAGCCCGGCAATGGGTACGCTGGCCGCCTTTGCAACTTTCGGCGTCGGCTTCCTGTTTCGTCCCCTCGGCGGCATTATCTTCGGTCATTTCGGCGATCGCCTCGGCCGCAAACGGATGCTGATGATGACCGTCTGGATGATGGGGATTGCGACCGCCTGCATTGGTCTGCTCCCTTCTTTCAATCAAATCGGCTGGTGGGCCCCCGTGCTGCTTGTCACCCTACGCGCTATTCAGGGCTTCGCCGTCGGCGGAGAATGGGGCGGCGCGGCGCTGCTGGCAGTAGAAAGTGCGCCCAAAAATAAAAAAGCCTTCTACAGCAGCGGAGTTCAGGTGGGTTACGGCGTGGGTCTGCTGCTTTCCACCGGCCTGGTCTCGCTGATCAGCGCCAACACCACCAACGAGCAGTTTCTCAGCTGGGGCTGGCGCCTGCCGTTCTTGTTCAGCGTGGTGCTGGTGTTAGTTGCGCTGTGGATCCGCAACGGCATGGCCGAATCCGCCGAATTTGAAAATCAGCAGCAGGAAGCGCAGCTGAAAACGGCCAAAAAGCGCCTGCCGGTCGTCGAAGCCCTGTTTCGTCATCCCGGGGCGTTTTTACTGATTATCGCCCTGCGTCTGTGCGAACTGCTGACCATGTATATTGTCACCGCCTTCGCCCTGAATTACTCAACGCAGAACCTCGGCCTGCCGCGTGAACTGTTCCTTAATATCGGCCTGCTGGTCGGTGGGATTAGCTGTCTGACAATCCCCTGCTTCGCCTGGCTTGCGGATCGCTTTGGCCGCCGGCGGATCTACATTACCGGTGCGCTAATCGGCACGCTCAGCGCGTTCCCGTTCTTTATGGCGCTGGAGAGTCAGTCGTACTTCTGGATCCTCTTTTTCGCCCTGATGTTGGCCAATATCGCCCATGATATGGTGGTTTGCGTTCAGCAACCGATGTTCACCGAGATGTTTGGCGCCAGCTATCGTTACAGCGGGGCCGGCGTCGGCTATCAGGTCGCCAGCGTCATTGGCGGCGGCTTTACGCCATTTATTGCCGCGGCATTGGTCACCTTCTCCGGTGGCTCCTGGCACAGCGTGGCGATTTACCTGACCGGCGGCTGTCTGCTCTCTGCCGTCACCGCCATGTTGATGAAAAAGACCCCTCACCCCTGATTGCGCGGTACGCGCCGGGGAACCGCCGCGTACATGGAGACCTTATGATTCAGGACAACCGCCCGGCCTGCTGGCCCGCACAGTTTCATCCCCAGCCGCTACCGCTGCTCTACTGCCCTGACCCGACGCTGGCTGAGCAGCCGCTGTTTGAACAGGCCCGCCGCGGCGATGCGGTGGCGCAGATCTGGCAGGCGCCGCAAGGACTGGTGGTGCCTGGCAGCTATCGCAAATTCAGTGAGCTCAGCGCCGTCAGCGCGCTTTTTTCCCGCCGCGGCTGGCCGGTGTGGCTTCGCCGCTCCGGCGGTGGACTGGTCCCGCAGGGCCCCGGGATTATCAATCTCAGCCTCGCCTGGCCTATCGCGCAACCGCTGGGCGAAGCGGCAGAACCTATCTATCAGCAGCTCTGCGGGCTACTTCAGCGCACGCTGGCAACGTTTGGCGTCGGGAGTCACTATCAGGCGGTGACGGGATCATTTTGCGACGGGCGCTACAATCTGGCCTGCGGCGAGGGTGACCATGCCCGCAAAATTGTCGGTACTGCCCAGTACTGGCGACCGCTGGCCGATGATCGAGGACATGTTGTCCTGGCGCATGCGGTGATTTTAGTGGATACCGATCTGATCGGCGCGCATCAGGCCGCGAACGATTTTGAAGCCCGCCTCAACAGTGGCCGGGTCTATCGTGCTGATAAAACCGTGACGCTGGCGCAGCTGCTGCCCGGCGAAACAGAGTTACTTCCCCGCTTTCACCAGGCGTTGGCGGAACAGCTGGCGCTGTTCAGCTGAAGGTGTGCTTCAAATAGTGGCTGAATGTCTCTACCGCGCGTGATACGCGCGGTGCATAGGGGCGGATAACGTACAGATTTGGCGCGAAAACCTCGACCGGCCGCCAGCCAGGAAGCAACTCCTGCACCAGCCCACGGCCGATGGCCTCCCGGGCGCTGAAATCAGGCAGCAGCGCAATACCCAGCCCTGCCAGCACCGCATCACGAAGCGATTCGCTATTGTTGGTCGCGAAGGGGCCATGAACCTTGACACTCACCCGTTCGGCCGGTTGCTCGCTGGACTCGAACGTCCACTGCGGGCTTTGCGCCCCGCGCGGATAGGTCAGACACTGATGATGGCGCAACGTCTCCGGGGAATCCGGACGGCCAAAACGGCGGATATACTCTGCCGAGGCGACGATCAGCGTCGCCGTACTGCACAGCGGCCAGGCCACGTGGGTCTCCGGCAACGCTTCGCGGCGGCAGTGACGTATCGCCAGGTCAAATCCCTCGCTGGCCAGGGATACCAGCCGGTCGGTCACCTCCAGCTGCAGTTGCAGCTGCGGGTGCTGGTGCAAAAATGGCGTAATCGCCGGTACCAGCTGTTGACGGGAAAAGGCGACCGGCGCCGTGACCCGTAGCGTTCCCCGCAGCGGCCCGCCTTCATCACAGGTACCGGCAAAAATATCGCGCAGCTGTCCGAAAGGTTCGTTCAGCTCCGCCACCAGCCGCAGGCCATCCTCGCTGAGCGTCACATTCCGCGTCGTGCGATGCACCAGCTTTTTGCCGGTGATCCGTTCCAGCTCGCTAATTTTCTGACTGATCGCCGACTTGCTGACCGCCAGTTTTTCCGCGGCGCGGGTATAGCTTTTTTGCTCTTCCAGCACCGTCAGCCAGTACAGATGGGTCCAGTAACTCTCCGGGCGAATCTCATTCATCTCGATTGTTCACCTGTATAAACAATGAATTCCACTATAGCGGTTTTTGCCCGGCAGAACATGGATTAGCATCGCGGAAGTCAGCTTACCAACCGCGGAAGTAAGGAGTACCTGCCATGCCGTTACTGATATTTGATGTGATTGAAGGCCGTAGCGAACGCGAACTTAATACTCTGCTGGATGCCGCACATCGCGCGGTTATTCATGCGTTTAAAGTGCCGGAGCGCGATCGCTACCAGATTGTTCACGAAAACAAGGCCCACCATATGGTGATTGAGGATACCGGACTGGGATTCACGCGCAGCAACAAGCTGCTGGTCGTGCGGGTGTACACCAGCCCGCGCAGCGAAGAACAAAAGCAGCTCTTCTATGCCACCCTGCTCGCTGAGCTGCAGGAACATTGCGGACTCAGCGCTGATGACCTGATGATTTCCATGATCGGTAACCAGAAAGGCGACTGGAGTTTTGGCCGCGGCGTCGCCCAATATATGACCGGAGAGCTTTAACCTTCCCGGGCCCCGTGCCGTTATGCTTTCGGCGCGGCGGCCATCCGCATACGTGCCTTTTGCTCGATGTTTTCCAGCAGTTCCTGCACGTCATCCTCATCAATATCAAGGAACTGACCGTCGAGTAATGCGGCATGAATATCTTCACGAGTCACCGGGATCCCCAGCGGCACAACCTTGGGTTTGACCTCTTCAGCCGCCAGAGGGTGGGGATAGCGGCGCCCGACCAGGTTGTTGAAGATGATTGCCAGTAGCGCCAGCATCGCCGAATTTAGCAGTACCGGCGTCAGCACAAAGTGGTATCCCGCGCTGTGTACGCCCGCTCCGCCGAGGATAGCCGTCAGCGCAACGGCACCGCCGGGCGGATGCAGACAGCGGAGGAAGTACATGGCGGCGATAGCCAGTCCGGCTGCCAGACCACAGGCCAGGGCAAGCTGAGGCACCCACATCCCGACGGTAACACCGATCAACGCCGAAACCACATTCCCCCCGACGATTGACCACGGCTGCGCCAGCGGACTGCTCGGCACGCCGAACAGCAGCACTGCAGAGGCCCCCATCGGCGCAATAAACCACAGATTCATCTCACCCAGCAGCCAGTGACTGAACATACTGGTGACGGCCAGCCCCGTACCGGCACCTATCGAGCCGATGAGGATATGTTTTCGGGCAACGGGCAGAGCATGCGGCTTTAATCGGCCAAGAAAAATGCGGACCCGCGAAAACAGTGCGGTCGGTAAAACGCTTAACATCGAACGGCTCACTCACGTCATATAAATTACTTATATTTTATTTTCATTTTTTAACCATATTTTAACAACCATATCTTTCGAAGGGCTACTTCCCTCCCCCCCCTGAATTTAGCGATGCGCCGCCGTTATGTGATCCCGGGACACTACGTTAGAATCATTTCCCCACCGGGATTTAACCCACTCTACGGATTGAAGGTCACAATACAGTGAATAATAAGACAAATTTAGTGAAAGACGTGGCATGGGCCAGCCAGAATATGCCGCGCACGCTGCGTCAGGTCGCCGCCCTTCCCGATCTGAGCCATGTCCGCCTGGCCTGCTGCATGCATCTGGATATGAAAATGATTCCGCTGGTGCAGGGGATACTGGAGAAAGGAGCGAAAGTCTTTCTGACCACCTGTAACCCCACCACCGTTCAGGACGACGTTGTCGCCTGGCTGGTAGAGCGCGGTGCACAAGCCTGCGCCTGGCGCGATATGAGCGATGCCGACTGGCAGCAGTCCTGGGAAAAAGCGATCGCCTGGGGCCCGACCCATCTGTGTGAAATGGGCGCCGATATCACCACCCTGCTGCACCAGCGCGGGGAATTTGGCAACATCGTCGCCGGTCTGGAAGCAACCGGTTCCGGCGTCAGCCGCCTGGGCGATATTCGTCCCGGCTACCCTATCTTTAACTGGGACGATCTCCCGGTTAAAGAGGGACTGCATAACCGCCATATGGTGGGTCTCACGGCCTGGCACACCTTCTTCCAGACGACTCACCTGACGCTGCATGAGAAGAAAGTGCTGGTCATTGGCTACGGTCTGGTGGGACAAGGCGTTGCCGCCGCAGCAAAAGCCTTTGGCGGACAGGTGATGGTGGCAGAGATCGATCCCGCCCGTCGCCTGCAGGCGGCCTATGATGGCTGGCATGTTGTTGATTTACAGGATGCCATCGCCTCGGCAGATGTGGTCGCTACGGCAACCGGTGCAAAAAAAGTGGTCAATAGTACGGCGCTGGATAACGCCAAAGATGGCGTCTTTATTCTCAATGTCGGCCACGTTGCGGAAGAGATCGACTGCGGCTACCTGCGTCAGTTCAGCCACGATGAGGTGATGCCGTATATTAATGCGTACCGGGTGGGCGATAAAACCGTCTACCTGATGGCCAACGGCTCAATGCTGAACCTGACTGCGGGATTTGGTGACAGCCTGAACGCCTTTGACGTAACCCTCGCCGTCATGGCCAGCGGGATTCATCACATCGTCACGGACGGCATGAACGCGGAAGCGAATGTCTATCTGCTGCCGCAGAGCGTATGGCAAAAAGCGCTGTAAATCCGCAAAAATTCAGGGCGACGGCCGTCGCCCTGAATCTGGCTTAGCGGCTTTCCGGCAGCACGATATTACTCTCCGCCAGGGTGCCCATTTCGTTAAATACGGTGCACGCCGCCTGCACAAGATGCATCGCCAGCGCGGCACCGCTCCCCTCTCCCAGCCGCATATCCATATCCAGATAGGGCTTCAGCTGCAGATGTTCCAGCGCAATACGCGCCCCTTTTTCCGCCGACAGATGTGAAGGGATCAGATACGAATGCACGCCTGGAGCCAGACGGCAGGCTGCCAGTGCGGAGGCATAGGAGAGGAAACCGTCCAGCACAACCGGCAGTCCGCAGGAGGCGGCACCCAGCATCACACCGGTCATCCCCACCAAATCAAATCCGCCGACTTTTGCCAGCACGTCAAGACCATCGTCGGCCTGCGGCTGATTCACAGCAATCGCCTGACGGACGACATCGGCTTTGTGTCCCAGCTGGGAGACCGGCAGGTTAGCGCCGATGCCCACCACATCCTGCGCGTCGTTCCCGGTAAGAACGCTGACGACCGCCGCCGCCGGCGTGGTGTTCGCCATCCCCAGTTCGCCAACGCCGAACACGCGTACGCCCTGCGACGCCAGTTCTCGCGTATAGCGAATGCTGGCCAGTAGCAGCGCCGTCGCCTGTTCCCGGCTCATTGCCGCCGTGCGGGCAATATTACCGCTGCCGCGCGCCACTCTCATATCCACCAGACCAGGGATCGGATCCGCGTCGATACCGGCATCGACTACATGCACCTGCGCGCCCGCCTGGGCCGCCAGCACGCAGACGCCAGTATTCTTGCGGGTCATGTTTATCGCCTGAATCGCCGTAACGGCCTGCGGCGAGATCGCCACCCCTTCGTGCCAGACGCCGTGATCGGCGCACATCACCACAATGGCTTTTTCCGCCAGCTGCAGCTGTCCCTGCAGCCCTGGCATTCCGGCCAGCTGTACTGCCAGCGCCTCCAGTCGTCCCAGACTGCCCGGGGGTTTCAATAACCCATCCAGATGTTGTTGCGCCTGAGCCATCGCCGCGCGGTCCGGCAGCGGAATGTCGGCGATGAAGGCCGAAAGATTGTCCATCATGTTCCTCGTAGCACTTGCAGGTGATTTGCCATAGCCCGTCGTGAACGCCGTCGCGCATGAAAGCTGGCGTGACGCAGCGGTTCGCCACCGGGAGAAGGAGATAAATCAGAGAGGGGATAATTCCCGACGGCGAGAGCCGCCGCCGGGCAGGTACGATGCGATTACTCTTCGACCTTCGCTTCGCCCATGACTTTCAGCTTTTTGGAAATGTCACGACGTTCTTTCGACAGTTCGGCGTTTTTGATGATGTAGTCATCAACACGATCTTCGTAATCGCTTTTCATGCTGGCGATGATGCCCTGAATAGCTTCAACGCTCATGCCCGGTTTGATGTAGTCACTGAGGTTGTCCAGCAGCAGTACGCGCTTCTGGTTATCACGGATCTTTTTCTCAACGTCCTGAATTTCACGCTGCAATTTGTTCTTACGACGATACAGACGAACAAACTCCAGTACGTCCTGGAAAGAAGGCTTAGTTGTTTCCATTTTTACACCCCTAATATTTGAGATTCGGATTCGCTAAAGCGACTGCTATATAGGGCTAACATAACTGTTAGCAGCCGCGGATGACAATGTTTTTTCCTTTACGTTTATCATAACCCTAAATGCTGCTGAATCGAAGCAACCTGTGGGCAAATTGCGCGCATCTGGTTTTTATTTACGCAAAGCCCGGCAGATTAAATTCGACAGCAGTTCAAGCTGGCGCGCCAGTTCTATCGTCAGCCAGACGTAGCCGTGGATCGGGGTTTCCGCCAGGCTATCTCCCTGATGCTCTTTCATTAGTTCGCGCAGTTCGGCGACGATATCATTGAGTTTTTCCGTGTTGGCGCGAATCGGCTGCGGATTACCTTCATACAGCGCATGCGCAATCGTCAGCAGCGTTTGCTGGGTCATCTGCTGGGTCTCGCGCAGCGTGTGGGCGTTCAGCATCACAAAATGGCCGGGACGCGAGCTCCAGTATGCATTGATCTGCAGTTCCAGCATGCAGACCAGGTTACGACTCACGGTTTGAATAGCTTCAAAGATGGCTTTCTGGATATGGGTTTCTTTACTCGCCGGGGTAATCAGCCCGCGCATCTTCACCACATCGTTAAGCACTTTTTGCAGATGTTTTTCCAGCCGCGGTCTTTCCACCAGATTGGGGGAGAATCCGGCCTGATAAAGACGGTTGAAGGCGGTGACGTAATTTGCCATCTGGATTCGCCAGTGCAGGAACGCCCGCTGCGGCCAGATGCCGGTGAACAGCATGGCCAGCAGGGAACCAAAGATAACATCGCCGCTTCGCCATAGCGCGGTGTGCATATCCCCTGGCGGCGCGCCCACCACCACCGCCAGCGTAATGCCGATGAGCAGCGCCTGATACGGTTTTTTCCCTAACGCCAGCCAGCCGCAGAGGAACATCGCCACCGCGCACCACAGCACCATGACGGGTAAGGAGATAAGCTCAAGCTTTAACGCCACCAGCCCGAGTGCCGAGCCCAGGATAGTGCCGCCGATACGCTCAAAGGCGCGCGGTACGACGTTGCCCCAGAACGAAATCGGCCCCATCACCACCACCAGAGTGATCAGAGGCCACGTCCCTTCCGGTACATTCAGCAAACGAACCAGCAAAAAGGTAAGGACAAAGGCCAGAGCAATTCGAATACCATGCACCACGCGATAGTGGCGATACAGACGGATTTCGAAAGGCTTAAGTGATTTATCAGCGCGCACAGACCTCTCCAGCAAGCAAACGGCGGCAGGAAGCAAAGGCCAATTGTAACTGCTTTTTCAATGTAAGCAGTACGCTAATGTAAAAAACCTTGTCCACTGCAGGGGTAAGCGCTTATTTCGCCACCCGTTCCACCGCGACATACATTTCGATGTCCCAATAACCGTCCTGATTGCCGTCGTTGAGATAGACCTCAAAACAGGGTTTTTCCGCCAGCCGATACGCCTTGCTCTGCACCAGGCTATTGAAGAACGCCAGCCACGGCGTCGAGAAGTCGTGATTTTCCACCCGCGCGCTGGCGACTGCATACTCTCCCCCGGCAATCTCAGTGAGAATAACCCCTTCGCTGTTGGGCGGAATGACGAAATCGTCTGCTACGGTGACCACCGTATCGCAGCGCAGCTTCTCCGGTGGAACCTGATCGGGATTGTCATAGTAAACGGCCACCCACTCCTGTGCCGGAATCTGACGGCCGCTGACCCACGCCATAAGCTGCTCAAAACCCAGCTTAACGGTCTGCTCCCAGGGCCCCACCATATGAAAACCGGCAATGGTTCGTTTGCCGACGGACTTCACGCTGTAGTTCATATTGCCTCCACCAGTGATAACAACTGTATAAATGTACATATACTGTAGCCAGGTGATGCACATCAGTATGTGCGCTGATTCACAGAGTGGCCAATGAAGGGGGGCGAAAAATGAGCAAAAAAAACGCCCCGTGCGGGGCGTTGCGGTTACAGCGCGTGATGCAGATAATCGCTCATCCGCGAGAACACCCCGCCCTTGCCGACGCTTTCCAGCGTCACCAGCGGCCAGTGAGCGACCACTTTATCGCCGTCATAGAGTGAGATTTCCCCGACCCGTTGATTTGCGGCAATTGGCGCCTCAAGATCTTTTTTATCCAGCACATATTTGGCTTTAATACGCGGCACTTCCGACTTTGGCAGCGCCAGCCAGAAATCCTGATCGGTGCCCAGCTGGATTTGTTCTTTATCACCGTACCAGATACGTTCGCTGCCGACCTTTTTGCCCTTTTGCAGCACCTGAACGGTGTCGAAATTTTGCTGACCCCAGTGCAGCAGTTTTGCCGCCTGCTGTTCGCGCCCTTTCGGGCTATCGGCCCCCATCACTACGGCAATCAGGCGCCGCTGGCCGTCCACCGCGGAGGCAATCAGGTTAAAGCCGGCGCCGGAGGTATGCCCGGTCTTTAATCCATCAACATTCATGGTCTTATCCCACAGCAGCCCGTTCCGGTTCTGCTGGGTGATCCCGTTCCACGTCAGGCTTTTTTGGCTGTACATGTGATAAACGTCAGGCTCGCCGTGAATGATCGCCCGCGACAGCACCGCAAGATCGTACGCCGAGCTGTGTTGACCCGGCGCATCCAGGCCATGCACGGTTTCAAAGTGGGTATCCTGCAGATGCAGTTTTTTTACGTACTCATTCATCATGGCCACGAACTGCGGCTGGCCGCCTGCGACATAATCAGCCAGCGCCACGCAGGCATCATTGCCGGAGTCGACGATGAGGCCGCGGCTTAAATCCCGGACGCTGACCCGATCGCCGGCCTTAAGGAACATCAACGACGAGCCGTCAAAGACAGGGTTGCCTTTCGCCCAGGCGTCGCGGCCGACGGTCACAATATCGTCAAAGGAGATACGATGACTGTCGATGGCGCGATCGACGACGTATCCGGTCATGAGTTTGGTCAGGCTGGCAGGGTTGCGCTGCTGGTGTTCATTACCCGCAGTCAGGATCTGCCCGGTCGTGTAATCCATCAGTACCCAGGAGCCCGCCTGAATGGACGGTGGCGGCACGGTGACGGGGAAATCATTGGCAGCAAATGCGCAAGAAACGCTCGAAGCGAGCAAAGTTACAGCAATAAAAAAACGGCCTTTCAACGGCATATCCTCTAAATTGACAGATTCGCCGTCCTTTTTACGGAAATTCTCCTTTCAAATCAGGGTTTAATTGCAAGAAAATATGACACGGCAAAAGCGCCGCGCAGCCAACGCCCTTCTGATGCCCAGGTAAATCGTTTACCATAACGGGTGCCAGCCACCATGGAAAATGAACAGATTATGCAAGATAGCGCCAACCAGCCCGGATTTTTATTCCACGATTACGAAACCTTCGGTACCCACCCTGCGCTCGATCGGCCGGCCCAGTTCGCCGCCATTCGCACCGATGCCGAACTGAATATCATCGGTGAGCCGGAGGTTTTCTACTGCAAACTGGCCGACGACTATCTGCCGCAGCCGCAGGCGGTGATGATAACCGGGATCACCCCGCAGGAAGCGAACGCCAAAGGCGATAATGAAGCCGCCTTTGCCCGCCGGATTCACGATCTGTTCACGGTGCCGAAAACCTGCATCGTCGGCTATAACAACGTGCGCTTCGATGATGAGGTCAGCCGGAATATTTTCTATCGTAACTTTTACGATCCCTACGCCTGGAGCTGGCAGCACGACAACTCTCGCTGGGATCTGCTGGATGTAATGCGCGCCTGTTACGCCCTGCGCCCGGAAGGGATCAACTGGCCGGAGAACGACGACGGACTGCCAAGCTTTCGCCTTGAGCATCTGACTGTCGCTAATGATATTGAACACAGCAACGCCCACGACGCGATGGCCGACGTTTACGCCACCATCGCCATGGCAAAACTGGTCAAAGCCCGGCAACCGCGTCTGTTTGACTATCTCTATAGTCATCGCAACAAGCGCAAGCTGGCGACGCTGATCGACGTTCCGCAAATGAAGCCGCTGGTCCATGTTTCCGGCATGTTCGGCGCGGCGCGCGGCAACACCAGCCTGGTGGCTCCGCTGGCCTGGCATCCGGATAACCGCAATGCGGTGATCATGGTCGATCTGGCCGGCGATATGACTCCGCTACTGGAACTGGATGCCGATACCCTACGCGAGCGTCTGTACACGCCAAAAGCCGATCTGGGCGAACTGGCGGCGGTACCGATTAAGCTGGTTCATCTCAACAAATGCCCGGTGCTGGCTCAGGATAATACGCTACGCCCGCAGGATGCCGACCGCCTGGGGATTAACCGCCAGCGCTGTCTGGATAACCTGCAGCTGTTGCGCAGTCATCCGCAGGTGCGGGAAAAAGCGGTGGCTATTTTCGCTGAAGCGGAGCCGTTTGTTCCCTCCGACAACGTCGATACTCAGCTCTATAACGGCTTTTTCAGCGATGCCGACCGCGCGGCGATGAAAATTGTGCTGGAAACCGAGCCGCGCAACCTGCCGGCGCTGGATATTACTTTTGCCGACAAACGGATCGAGCGTCTGCTGTTTAACTACCGCGCCCGCAACTTCCCCGGCAGCCTTGACGAGGCCGAGCAGCAGCGCTGGTTAGAACATCGTCGCGAGGTGTTTACGCCGGCGTTTTTGCAGGCCTATGCCGATGAGTTGCAGATGCTGTATCAACAGCATGAACAGGACAGTGAAAAGCTCGCGCAGTTGAAGGCGCTGTGGCAATACGCGCAGGAGATTGTTTAATTTGCGGGAGCGCCCGGAGGCGGCGCTTGCTGCGCCCTGTCCGGGCGATAAAACCCAATACAGCACGCTCCCGTCTCCCGGGTGAGGCAAGAGCCACGACCCGGGAACGGTGATTTAGCCTTTGGCGCGGCTGGCGATAATCGCGTCAGCCACGTTGCGCGGGGCTTCCGCGTAGTGATGGAACTCCATACTGTAGGTCGCTCGTCCCTGCGACATCGAGCGCAGCGTAGTGGAATAGCCAAACATTTCAGCCAGCGGAACATCCGCGCGGATAATCTGGCTGCCGAATCGCTCTTCCATCCCCTGCACCATGCCACGACGAGAAGAGAGATCGCCCATAATATTCCCGGCATACTCTTCCGGCGTTTCCACCTCCACATGCATCACCGGTTCGAGAATCACCGGATCGGCTCTGCGCGCCCCCTCCTTGAAGCCAAAAATCGCCGCCATGCGGAAGGCCATTTCCGATGAGTCGACATCATGATACGAACCAAATGTCAGGGTCGCTTTGACATCGACGACCGGATAACCCGCCAGCACGCCGGTGCCCATCGCTTCACGCAAGCCTTTCTCCACCGAAGGAATGTACTCGCGTGGCACCACGCCGCCTTTCGTTGCGTCTTCAAACACAAAACCGCTCCCCGGCGCCAGCGGTTCGAGGGTCAGCACAACATGACCATACTGCCCTTTCCCGCCGGACTGACGGACAAATTTACCTTCCACCTCTTTCACCGTTTTACGCAGTGTTTCGCGGTAGGTGACCTGTGGACGGCCGATATTCGCCTCAACGCCAAACTCACGCTTCATCCGGTCGACGATAATTTCCAGGTGCAGTTCGCCCATCCCGGAAATAATTGTCTGTCCGGACTCTTCATCCGTATGCAGACGGAAAGAGGGATCCTCAGAGGCCAGCCGCTGTAGGGCAATCCCCATTTTCTCCTGATCCGCTTTGGTTTTCGGCTCAATCGCCAGCGAAATCACCGGCTCCGGGAACTCCATCCGTTCCAGGGTAATGATCGCATTCGGATCGCACAGGGTGTCGCCGGTGGTGACATCTTTCAACCCGACGCAGGCGGCAATATCTCCGGCATGCAGCTCATCCACTTCATGGCGATCGTTGGCATGCATCAGCACAATACGCCCGATACGTTCTTTCTTGCCTTTGACCGGATTATAGACCGCATCGCCTTTTTTCAGGGTGCCGGAATAGACACGAATAAAGGTCAGCTGGCCGACGTACGGGTCGGTCATCAGTTTAAACGCCAGCGCCGAGAACGGTTCGTCGTCGCCAGGATGGCGTTCCGCCGGCAGCCCTTTCTCATCAACGCCGTCAATCGCCGGCACATCCTGCGGCGAAGGCATCAGTTCGATAACCGCATCCAGCATCCGCTGCACGCCTTTATTTTTAAAGGCGCTGCCGCACAGCACCGGCTGAATTTCGCCGCCGACGGTACGTTTACGCAGCCCGGCCACAATATCGGCCTCGCTCAACTCGCCGCTCTCGAGATATTTATCCATCAGCTCATCGTTAGCTTCCGCCGCTGCGGAGACCATTTTTTCTCGCCACTGCCGGGCGGTTGCCAGCAGCTCGTCCGGTACCGGCGCATAGCTGAAAGTCATCCCCTGGGTTGCGTCATCCCATAAAATGGCGCGCATTTTGATGAGATCCACCACGCCGGTGAAATGCTCCTCGGCACCAACGGGGATTACGATCGGCACGGGATTCGCTTTC
This sequence comes from Klebsiella sp. X13, assembly GCF_003323835.1. NCBI lineage: Bacteria > Pseudomonadati > Pseudomonadota > Gammaproteobacteria > Enterobacterales > Enterobacteriaceae > Klebsiella > Klebsiella sp. X13. The sequence continues at coordinate 1,796,371 of NZ_CP030874.1, read as the reverse complement.
AGGCGGTCAATCATCATCTGCACGACGCGGAAGAAGTCGGCGCCCGGACGGTCCATTTTATTGACGAAGGCCAGCCGCGGAACGTGATATTTATTCGCCTGTCGCCACACGGTTTCCGATTGCGGCTGCACGCCGCCGACGGAGTCATAGACCATCACCGCACCATCCAGCACGCGCATCGAGCGCTCTACTTCGATGGTGAAATCCACGTGGCCCGGGGTATCGATAATATTGATACGATGCGGCTCGAAGCTACGGTCCATGCCGGGCCAGAAGCAGCTCACCGCAGCGGAAGTAATCGTAATTCCGCGCTCTTGCTCCTGCGCCATCCAGTCAGTGGTTGCCGCGCCATCGTGTACTTCACCCAGTTTGTGGCTCATTCCGGTGTAAAACAGAATGCGCTCGGTGGTGGTGGTTTTACCGGCATCGATATGCGCGGAGATACCGATGTTGCGATAACGTTCGAGAGGGATGGGTCGGGGCATGATGCGTCCTTAGTCATTTTGACTGTCAGTAAGCGGCCAAATGGTGCCGCAGAGTGGTTAACTGCCGTCATCATAGTACAACTGTACGAGTATATTCGAACTATTTTTGCTATTACTGTCATTGGTGAAGCGACGGCTTGCACGCGTGGCGTTAGACCCTCAGTTTGGATATATTAGCTGCCAGCCGCCGATACGGGCCGCGACTCCCGGGAGCCGCGCAACCGCCGACACAGGATTATTATGATCGCCAATCACCCCGAACGTGAACACATTCGCCTGGAAAATGTTCTTTTTGCCCTTGGTAACCCGATGCGCCTGGAGATCGTTCGCATCCTGGCCGACGGCAGCGAGCAGAGCTGTAACGCATTGCGTCATGAAGACATCGCCAAGTCGACGATGACCCACCACTGGCGCGTCCTGCGCGATAGCGGCGTCATCTGGCAGCGCCCTCAGGGGCGGGAGAATATGATTTCCCTGCGCCGGGAGGATCTCGACGCGCGCTTTCCCGGGCTGCTGGATGCGCTTCTGAAGGTGATGTAGGAAGGCGTGATTCGGGTTATCAGCCGCAGTCAGGCCGGGAACGGCCGAGGACAAAAACAAAAAAGCCGGAGGTTTCCCTCCGGCTTTTTTAATCACAACGGGCGATGGTTACGCTACGTCTTCGTACTGCGGTACCGGGTTGCGGAAGCTTTTGGTCACGCAGGCCAGGTACACCAGACCAATACCGCCCCAGATCAGGCCCAGAATCATTGAGCTCTCTTCCAGGTTAATCCACAGCGCACCCACGGTCAGGGCGCCGCACACCGGCAGGATCAGGTAGTTAAAGTGATCTTTCAGCGTCTTGTTACGCTTTTCACGGATCCAGAACTGGGAGATGACCGACAGGTTAACGAAGGTAAATGCCACCAGCGCACCAAAGTTAATCAGCGCCGTCGCCGTCACCAGGTCGAATTTAATCGCCAGCAGAGCAATCGCGCCAACCAGCAGCACGTTCCACGCCGGAGTACGCCATTTCGGGTGTACGTAGCCGAAGAAACGGGTCGGGAACACGCCATCGCGGCCCATGACGTACATCAGACGAGAAACGCCTGCATGTGCGGCCATGCCGGAAGCCAGCACGGTCACGCTGGAGAAGATCAGCACGCCCCACTGGAAGGTTTTACCCGCGACGTACAGCATAATTTCAGGCTGCGATGCGTCCGGATCTTTAAAGCGCGAGATATCCGGGAAATAGAGCTGCAGGAAGTAAGAGGCACCGATGAAAATCAGGCCGCCAATCAACGCAGTCAGGAAGATAGCCTTCGGAATCACGCGCTCAGCGTCTTTGGTCTCTTCAGACAGCGAAGAGATGCCATCGAAGCCCAGGAACGAGAAGCACAGAATGGTCGCACCGGTAATCATCGGCACCACGTGCGCCCCTTCAGACCAGAACGGACGGGTGCTGGTCAGTGTGCCTGCGCCTTCGCCGTGCATCACGCCGTAGATAATCAGGCCAACAATCACCGCCACGATCCCCATCTGCAGGATAACGATCAGGGTGTTGAAGTTTGCTACGGTCTTGATGCTGCGCAGGTTAGAGATGGTCATAAAGGCCACCAGCGCGACAACGAAGATCCACGAAGGAATAGAAGGCACCAGCGCTTCAAAGTAAATTTTGGCCAGCAGAATGTTGATCATCGGCATGAACAGATAGTCCAGCAGCGATGACCAGCCCACCATAAAGCCCACGGCCGGGCTGATGGATTTCTGAGCGTAGGTGTAAGCGGAACCCGCTGACGGGAAACGACGAACCAGTTTACCGTAGCTGAGTGCCGTAAAGAGAATGGCGATCAACGCGAAGGCGTAAGCCGTCGCGACGTGACCGTCGGTCAAACCAGAGACGATACCAAACGTATCGAACAGCGTCATCGGCTGCATATAGGCCAGGCCCATCATTACAACCGGAATCAACGTAAGCGTTTTACGTAATTCCACGCGAGAGGTTTTTGGAGTAGCGTTATGCGACATGGTGGTTATCCCCTTTTACGGCGAAGGCCAGCGCGTAAGCAAAAAATTGCCCCATTTTAGTGTATTCCTCAGCGACAACGACTGTCGGTTTTTAGTAAATATCTATCCGGTACGAAGCCCGGCCTCTTGGTATTGAATGATGTGTCTTTAAAGCAAAAAAATAACCGACACTTTAAAAAAGCGTCGGCTAGTTTCTATTTTTTCAGGCCGCGTATTTTGCAACACTTACTGGCCAAATGACAAGATGTTGAAGCGGCAAATCGTCGCCACAATTACTTAACAGATTAATATTTATACAATTTTAATATCATAGATCGTATGGATAGCATTATTTGCTAAAATCTCGCTGCGCCACCATGCGCAAGAGAGCCCGGCGGCGTCTTCATTCCAGCCAAGCCATGCCCGATGCGCGGGTAAATGAGAGGCCACCTCTTTCTCTATCAGCTCACCGCTTTCCAGCTGATCCTGCACCAGATACCTGGGCACATACCCCCATCCGAGCCCCGCGCTAATCAACATCAGCTGGCCGGCAAAATCGTACGTCACGAGGCTTTCCTGATCGTCAACCGGCGGCCATTCTCCCCCGCTGACGATAGCCCGATAGTGTTTCATCGCCCGCCAGCTTAGCGGCGCATCCATTTTTGCCAGCGGATGCTGCGGCGCGATAACAAAGATGTGCGCCAGCTCGCCCAGCGGGCTAAAACCATAGCCGACGAGCGCCGGCGGGTCGCTTAAGACCCCTACGACGATATCAGCCCGCCCTTCCACCAGCGCACTCCAGCCGCTGGCCGGCGTATCGCGGACAAAACGCAGTCGGGCAGCGGTATGCTGCTGATAGAAGCGGCTCACCAGAGGCGCCAGTAAAAAGAAGGGAAAGGTGTTATCCACCGCCAGCACCAGCGCATTTTCCCAGCCCTGATGCAGTTTAATCGCCTGTTTTTCCAGCTCGCGGACGGTATGCAGAACTTCGCGCCCCTTTTCCAGCAGCATCTGTCCGGTGGGGGTAAAGCGCGCCCGATGGCCGCTGCGGTCAAGCAGCTGAATATTGAGATCGCTTTCCAGTTTATGAATGGTATAGCTCAGCGCAGAAGGCGTTTTGTACAGCTTTGCCGACGCCGCGGCAAAGCTCCCCTCTTTTTCCAGCGCATCCAGAATGACGAGGACATCCAGCAGTGGTTTCATCGCCGCCCCCTTAGGTTCGCGATTCCCCGCTGGCGGATTACTCCATCGGCATCACCAGCGGATCGGGGTACTGATAGTCAAACCCCAGTTCATAGCAGATACGGTTACCGTCGATAATTTTTCCGCTGCCGCCATTTGGACTATCGGCAAACACCGGGGCCGGTAAGCCAAGTTCACGGGCCATTTGCGGATAGAACACGCCGCGCGCCGGATGTTTGGGCGCACATATATTATAGATGTGTCCGCCCTTCGGAGCCTGCAGCAGCAGCTCGATTGCTGAAATGACATCCTGCAGGTGTACCAGGTTCACGCCGTGCTGACCGTCCGGCGCGGACTTCCCGGCAAAGAAACGCCCGGGATGACGAGAGGGCCCTACCAGTCCGGCCAGACGCAAAATATCCACCGAGGTGCCCGGAAGGTTGTGCAGCCAGTCCTCCAGCTCCTTCAACACCCTGCCGCTGGCGGTTTGCGGATCGCGCGGCGAATTTTCTTTTAACGTCCCGCTGGCATTGCCGTATACGGAAGTGGAACTGGTGAAGACGATCCGCGGGATATGGTAGGCCAGCGCCGTATCGACGAGCTCCTGTACCGCCTGCAGATAAAAATCCTCCCCGGGCCCGCTGCGGCGAGCCGGCAGCGTAATCACCAGCGCATCCACGTTCATCAATGCATCCAGATCTTCGGCATCGCAGACCAGCTGCGGCTCCAGGCGTAACGGAAAGCTGTCGATACCGCACATCCTCGCCGCCTCCACGCCGTCCTGGGTGGTTTTGCTGCCGGTAACCTGCCATCCCCGCGCGCTCAATGACAAAGCGAGCGGCATGCCCAGCCATCCTAAACCGACAATTGCGACCTTTTTCATACCTGGCTCCTGACTCTTTCGCTGTGCTGACTTAAGGCTACGCCAGCCAGCGGCAACTGACAATTTCTTCAGTGAAGATGAAATGAATTAATGATGGTAAAAAGCCCTTGCTTTCTGCGCTTGAAGTGGTTTAGGTTAAAAGGCATCAAATGCATAGTCATTCAAAGAGAATTTTATGAACAGCGTTCAATTTAAACACCATCATCATCACCATCATCCTGACTAGTCTTTCAGGCGATGTGTGCTGGAAGACGTTTAGATCTTCCAGAGGTGCATGAGCGCGAATAGAGCCCCCGGAAGATTTACTTCCGGGGGCTTTTTTTTGAACCAAATTCGGACAGATTCAGACAGGAATTAAGAGGAAACAAGAATGTTAGACAACAGCCGTTTACGCATAGCTATTCAAAAATCAGGCCGCCTGAGTGAAGATTCACGCGAATTACTGAGCCGTTGTGGCATTAAAGTGAATTTGCACACCCAGCGTCTGATTGCGCTGGCGGAAAATATGCCGATCGACATTCTGCGTGTCCGCGATGACGATATCCCGGGCCTGATTATGGACGGCGTGGTGGATCTGGGCATCATTGGCGAGAACGTGCTGGAAGAAGAGCTGCTGAGCCGTCGCGCTCAGGGTGAAGACCCGCGCTATTTCACTCTGCGTCGTCTTGATTTTGGCGGCTGCCGCCTGTCGCTGGCCACTCCGGCGGATGAACGCTGGGACGGCCCGGCGTCGCTGGACGGCAAACGTATTGCCACCTCCTACCCGCACCTGCTGAAGCGCTACCTCGATCAGAAAGGCATCTCCTTTAAATCCTGTCTGCTGAACGGTTCCGTTGAAGTCGCCCCGCGCGCTGGCCTGGCCGACGCCATTTGCGACCTGGTCTCCACCGGCGCCACCCTGGAGGCCAACGGTCTGCGCGAAGTAGAAGTGATGTTCCGCTCTAAAGCCTGCCTGATTCAGCGCGATGGCGAAATGGCCGATGCCAAACAGCAGCTAATCGACCGCCTGCTGACCCGTATTCAGGGGGTGATTCAGGCGCGCGAATCCAAATACATCATGATGCACGCCCCGACCGAACGTCTGGAGGAAGTGGTGGCCCTGCTGCCTGGCGCTGAGCGCCCGACCATTCTGCCGCTGGCAGGTGACAAACAGCGCGTTGCCATGCACATGGTCAGCAGCGAAACCCTGTTCTGGGAAACCATGGAAAAACTGAAAGCGCTGGGTGCCAGCTCCATTCTGGTACTGCCCATCGAGAAAATGATGGAGTAATCCACGGGGAACAGGCCCGACGGGTCTGTCTCAGAGATTAGACAGGGGAAACGACCATGAGCTTCAATACCATCATCGACTGGAACAGCTGTAGCGCACAACAGCAGCAGCAGCTCTTAATGCGCCCGGCGATTTCTGCCTCCGACAGCATCACCCGCACGGTGGCGGACATTCTTGATAACGTCAAAAACAATGGCGACGCGGCGCTGCGTGAATACAGCGCAAAGTTTGATAAAACCGACGTCAAAACGCTGCAAGTCAGCGAAGAAGAGATTGCCGCCGCCGGCGCGCGCCTCAGCGATGAGCTGAAACAAGCCATGGCGGTCGCGGTCAGCAATATCGAGACCTTCCACAACGCGCAAAAACTGCCGGGCGTGGATGTGGAGACGCTGCCGGGCGTACGTTGCCAGCAGGTGACTCGCCCTATCGCCTCCGTCGGCCTCTATATTCCCGGCGGTTCTGCGCCGCTGTTCTCGACGGTACTGATGCTGGCGACGCCGGCGCGCATCGCGGGATGCCAGCAGGTGGTTCTGTGCTCGCCGCCGCCGATTGCCGATGAGATTCTTTACGCGGCCCAGCTTTGCGGCGTGCGCACAATCTTCAACGTCGGCGGCGCTCAGGCGATTGCCGCCCTCGCTTTCGGCACCGAGTCGGTGGCAAAAGTTGATAAGATTTTTGGCCCGGGCAACGCCTTCGTCACCGAAGCCAAGCGCCAGGTCAGCCAGCGACTGGACGGCGCGGCGATCGATATGCCGGCGGGACCGTCGGAAGTGCTGGTGATTGCCGACGGCGGCGCGACGCCGGACTTTGTCGCCTCTGATCTGCTGTCGCAGGCGGAGCACGGCCCGGATTCTCAGGTGATCCTGCTGACGCCGGATGCGGCGATGGGGCAACAGGTCGCCCGCGCCGTTGAGCGCCAGCTGGCGGAACTGCCGCGGGCGGAGACCGCCCGGGAAGCGCTCTCGGCCAGCCGTATTATCGTGGCCCGCGATCTCGCCCAGTGCGTAGAAATCTCCAACCAGTACGGTCCGGAACACCTGATTATCCAGACCCGTAACGCCCGTGAACTGGTTGACAGCATTACCAGCGCCGGTTCGGTGTTCCTCGGCGACTGGTCGCCGGAGTCCGCCGGTGATTATGCCTCCGGCACCAACCACGTGCTGCCGACCTATGGCTATACCGCCACCTGTTCAAGTCTGGGACTGGCGGACTTCCAGAAACGAATGACCGTGCAGGAGCTGTCGCGCGAAGGTTTTGCCGCCCTCGCCTCGACCATTGAGATCCTCGCCGCCGCAGAGCGCCTGACCGCCCACAAAAATGCCGTTACGCTGCGCGTTGCAGCCCTTAAGGAGCAAGCATGAGCATCGAAGATTTAGCCCGCGCTAACGTGCGCGATCTGACGCCTTATCAGTCTGCTCGCCGTCTGGGCGGCAAAGGCGATGTCTGGTTGAACGCCAATGAATTCCCGACCGCCGTCGAATTTCAGCTGACCCAGCAGACGCTGAACCGCTATCCGGAATGCCAGCCCAAGGCGGTGGTTGAGAATTATGCCCGCTATGCCGGCGTTAAGCTGGAGCAGGTTCTGGTCAGCCGCGGCGCCGATGAAGGTATCGAGCTGCTGATCCGCGCCTTCTGCGAACCGGGACAAGATGCGGTGCTCTATTGCCCGCCAACCTACGGCATGTACAGCGTCAGCGCCGAAACCATCGGCGTGGCCTGTCATACCGTGCCGGCCCTGAGCGACTGGCAGCTCGATCTGCCCGGTATTGCCGCCAATCTCGACGGTGTGAAGGTGGTTTTTGTTTGCAGCCCCAATAACCCGACCGGACAGATTATCAATCCCGACGACATGCGTAAGCTGCTGGAGATGACCCGCGGGAAGGCGATCGTGGTGGCCGATGAAGCCTATATCGAATTCTGCCCACAGGCGACGCTGGCCGGCTGGCTGAGCGACTATCCGCACCTGGTGGTGCTGCGCACGTTGTCAAAAGCCTTTGCCCTCGCCGGACTGCGCTGTGGGTTTACCCTCGCGAACGCCGAGGTGATTAGCCTGTTAATGAAGGTCATCGCCCCCTACCCGCTGTCAACGCCGGTAGCCGACATTGCCGCCCAGGCGCTCAACGAGCAGGGTATCGCCGCGATGCGCGCGCGCGTGGCGCAGATTCTCGACGAGCGCGAGTATCTGATCGGCCAGCTGCGCGGTATCCCGTGCGTTGAACAGGTCTTTGACTCCGAGACTAACTATGTCCTCGTGCGCTTTAAAGCGTCCAGCGCAGTGTTTAAATCTTTGTGGGATCAGGGCATTATCTTACGAGACCAGAATAAACAACCCTCATTAAGCGGCTGTTTGCGTATCACTATCGGTACCCGTGCAGAGAGCCAGCGCGTGATTGACGCTTTGACTGCGGAGAATGTATGACCCAGAAGTTTCTCTTTATTGACCGTGACGGTACGCTGATTTCCGAGCCACCGGTTGATTTTCAGGTAGACCGCTTTGAAAAGCTGGCCTTTGAGCCGCAGGTGATCCCGGCCCTGCTGAAACTGCAGCAGGAAGGTTACAAACTGGTGATGATCACCAATCAGGACGGTCTGGGGACCGACAGTCTGCCGCAGGCGGAGTTTGACGGCCCGCACAATCTGATGATGCAGGTGTTCTCTTCCCAGGGCGTCAGTTTCGACGACGTGCTGATTTGTCCGCATCTGCCGGCTGACAACTGCGAATGCCGTAAGCCGAAAACCCAGCTGGTGCTGCCGTGGCTGGAAGAAGGCGTCATGGATAAAGCTCACAGCTATGTTATCGGCGATCGCGCCACCGACATCCAGCTGGCGGATAACATGGGCATTACTGGCCTGCGCTATGATCGCGAGACGCTGAACTGGCCGACTATCTGCGAACAGCTGACTCGCCGCGACCGCTATGCCCACGTTGAGCGCAACACCAAAGAGACCCAGGTGGATGTCAAAGTCTGGCTGGATCGCGAAGGCGGCAGCAAAATCCACACCGGCGTCGGCTTCTTCGATCATATGCTCGATCAAATCGCCACCCACGGCGGCTTCCGTCTTGAAATTAACGTTGGCGGCGACCTCTATATTGACGATCACCACACCGTGGAAGATACCGGTCTGGCGCTGGGCGAGGCGTTGAGGCTGGCGCTGGGCGATAAGCGCGGGATCAACCGTTTTGGGTTTGTGCTGCCGATGGACGAATGTCTGGCCCGCTGCGCGCTGGATATTTCCGGTCGCCCGCACCTGGAATATAAAGCCGACTTCGCCTATCAGCGCGTCGGCGATCTGAGCACCGAGATGGTTGAGCACTTCTTCCGCTCGCTCTCCTACACCATGGCGGTCACGCTGCACCTGAAAACGAAGGGCAAGAACGACCATCATCGCGTCGAAAGCCTGTTTAAGGCCTTTGGCCGTACGCTGCGTCAGGCCATTCGCGTGCAGGGCGATACGCTGCCCTCGTCGAAAGGAGTCCTGTGATGAACGTGGTGATCCTCGACACCGGCTGCGCCAACCTCAATTCGGTAAAGTCGGCAATCGGCCGCCACGGCTACGAGCCGGCGGTCAGCCGCGATCCGGATGTGGTGCTGCGCGCCGATAAACTGTTTTTACCCGGCGTCGGTACCGCGCAGGCGGCTATGGACCAGATTCGCGAACGCGAGCTGATTGAGCTGGTGAAAGCCTGCACCCAGCCGGTGCTCGGCATCTGCCTCGGCATGCAACTGCTGGGGCGGCGCAGCGAAGAGAGCAACGGCGTGGATTTGCTGGGCATTATCGAAGAAGACGTGCCTAAAATGACCGACCACGGGTTGCCGCTGCCGCATATGGGCTGGAACCGGGTCTATCCGAAAGCCGGGAACCGTCTGTTCCGCGGTATCGATGACGGCGCTTATTTTTATTTCGTTCACAGCTATGCCATGCCGGTGAATCCTTACACCATCGCCCAATGTCATTACGGCGAGCCGTTCACCGCGGCGGTACAGAAAGATAACTTTTTTGGCGTCCAGTTCCACCCGGAACGCTCGGGCAGCGCCGGCGCGCAGCTGCTGAAAAACTTCCTGGAGATGTGATGATCATTCCTGCTTTAGATTTAATTGACGGCACGGTTGTCCGTCTCCATCAGGGCGATTACGGTCAGCAGCGCGACTACGGCAACGATCCGCTGCCGCGCCTGCAGTCCTACGCGGCCCAAGGGGCCGAAGTGCTGCATCTGGTCGACCTGACCGGCGCGAAAAACCCGGCCAGGCGCCAGATCCCGCTGCTGAAAACGCTGGTGGCCGGCGTGAACGTACCGGTGCAGGTTGGCGGCGGCGTGCGGACGGAAGAAGATGTGGCGGCCCTGCTTGCCGCAGGCGTGGCGCGCGTGGTGGTGGGTTCGACGGCGGTGAAATCGCCGGAAGTGGTAAAAGGCTGGTTTAAGCGTTTTGGCCCGCAGCATCTGGTGCTGGCGCTGGACGTGCGTATCGACGCGGAAGGCAACAAGCAGGTGGCAGTGAGCGGCTGGCAGGAAAACTCCGGCGTGACGCTGGAGGAGCTGGTGGAGAGCTATCAATCCGTCGGGCTGCAGCACGTCCTGTGCACCGATATCTCTCGCGATGGCACTCTGGCGGGGTCCAACGTCGCGCTGTATGAAGAAGTGTGCGCCCGCTATCCGCAGGTGGCCTTTCAGTCTTCTGGCGGTATCGGCGAACTGCAGGATATTGCCGCGCTGCGCGGAACCGGTGTGCGCGGCGTGATTGTCGGTCGCGCGCTACTGGAAGGTAAATTTAATGTAACGGAGGCCATTCAATGCTGGCAAAACGGATAATCCCCTGCCTCGACGTTCGTGACGGCCAGGTAGTGAAAGGCGTGCAGTTCCGTAATCACGAAATCATCGGCGATATCGTCCCGCTGGCAAAACGCTATGCCGACGAAGGCGCTGATGAGCTGGTGTTCTACGATATCACCGCCTCCAGCGACGGCCGCGTCGTCGATAAAAGCTGGGTGTCGCGGGTAGCGGAAGTGATCGATATTCCTTTCTGCGTCGCGGGCGGAATTAAATCCCTCGACGATGCGGCGCAGATTCTCTCCTTCGGCGCCGATAAGATTTCGATTAACTCCCCGGCGCTGGCCGATCCGACGCTGATTACCCGTCTGGCCGATCGTTTTGGCGTGCAGTGTATTGTGGTGGGTATCGACACCTGGTTTGATGCCGAGAGCGGTAAATATCACGTTAACCAGTACACCGGCGATGAGAGCCGCACGCGCGTGACTCAGTGGGAGACTCTCGACTGGGTGCAGGAAGTCCAGAAACGTGGCGCCGGCGAGATCGTGCTGAACATGATGAATCAGGACGGCGTGCGTAACGGCTACGATCTTGAGCAGTTGCGCAAAGTCCGCGCCGTCTGCCACGTACCGCTTATCGCCTCCGGCGGCGCCGGCACCATGGAGCACTTCCTTGAAGCCTTCCGCGACGCCAACGTCGACGGTGCGCTGGCGGCGTCGGTGTTCCACAAGCAGATTATTAATATTGGTGAACTAAAAACGTACCTGGCAGCACAGGGCGTGGAGATTAGGGTATGTTAACTGAACAGCTGGACTGGGAAAAAACCGACGGCATGATGCCGGCCATCGTACAGCACGCCATCTCCGGCGAAGTCCTGATGTTGGGCTATATGAATCAGGATGCGCTGGCGAAGACCGAAGAGAGCGGTAAAGTGACCTTTTATTCGCGGACCAAACAGCGTCTGTGGACCAAAGGGGAAACCTCCGGCAACTTTCTCAACGTGGTGAGCATTACGCCGGATTGCGACAACGATACCCTGCTGGTGCTGGTTAACCCAATCGGTCCGACCTGCCATAAAGGCACATCAAGCTGCTTCGGTGACGCCGGCCACCAGTGGCTGTTCCTGTATCAGCTGGAGCAACTGCTGGCCGAGCGTAAGCATGCGGATCCGCAAAGCTCATATACCGCGAAGCTGTACGCCAGCGGTACCAAGCGTATTGCGCAAAAGGTCGGGGAAGAAGGCGTGGAAACCGCGCTGGCCGCGACGGTGCATGACCAGTTCGAACTGAAGAACGAAGCGTCGGATCTGATGTATCACCTACTGGTACTGCTGCAGGATCAGGGGCTGTCGCTGGACGATATCATTGCCAACTTAAAAAGCCGCCATCAGTAAGAAAGGCAGGTTTAGGCTATAAAAAAGGCCGGGAATTGAACCATCCTTACTCAGGATCCTGTTCAACTCCCGGCCTTTTGCTCTACCGCCGCAGATGACTAGCGGTTGCGTTTAAACTCAGCTACCTTCTTCGCCAGCAGCTCTTCGCTGGCTTTGATTAGCGAGGTATATTGCGAGTTTTCAAAGCCCCATAACGTCGACTGCTGCTCTTCCGCATATCCCACCAGGAATGGAACCGTGGTGACCACCACCAGATCTTGCGCAGATTCGACGTAGCGGTCGATAGTATTGGTCTCCGCATCGATGTTGGTTTCGTCCCACTGCGAAATCAACGCCATCCCGCTGCGCGAGTAGATATTCATCACCATGCTGGTCATTTTATCGATATAGACATATTCGATACCGTCGATCTCTCTGACATCAATGATTCGGGTATCGTCATGAAGATGCGCGATGATACCAGCAAAAATATGCCATTCGACCTCGGTCGTCTGCAGATGGTCGATAATCTTATTCAGCTTCTGGTCGTAATCAAGCGGGAAAATTACATCATCTTCGCAGATAATGCCCATTTTAGCCTTACTGGCCAACATCGCGGTAAGCATATATTTATAGCTCATCCCGCAACCAATCCAGCCGATACGATAACGAATACCGTCAAAGAAACGGAAGCCATGCGAAGGGCTCTTAAAGAACGCCTTTCTGCGCACCGGCGTTTCAGACAGCGACAGACACAGACGGGGAATATCGTTTTCCTCGATATCCTCAAAGCTGTAGCTGCTTTCGTATTGCGGGAACGTAAGCTTATCGATCGACAGTAAATAACGCTTAAGATAGACGTTGTTTTTCTTATCCTCGGCGGTAAATCGCGCAATTGTTGCCCGCTTCTCGCAGTAGTGTTGCTCATCAGACAGCAGCGCCCGTAGCTTTTCCACCATCGACTGGATATCGCCAACCGGACAGAAATCAATCACCCCTTGCAGGTCCTGATGTTCTTCAATATCCGAACTGCTTTCACTGACGATCGGCGTACCTAACGACAGCGTTTCATACAAACGCGTCGTCTCCAGCAGCGCATCCTCATAATAATGGATATTGATGACGACCCGCGCATCATTAACCATTTTGGTCAGGCGATCGCCAAACACTTCAGAAGCGACGGTGACATTGAAATGTTTCTTCAACTCCTGCAGATAGGCTTTACGACGCTCGCAATTCGGATCGCCATAGAATAGAACGTCAGCGGCTTTATCGCCCTTCTTCTCGCTCAGGTCATAACCAATCTGCGAGAGATAAGAAGGATAATCTGCATAGCTGGAGATCGGCATATAGAACAATTTCTGATAGGCGATTCCCTGCTGCAGAAGGTACTCAATATTTTTCAGCGAGTAATCAAATATCGCCACTGCGTTATTTAAGCGGGCAAAATAGTCCTCGGTGAACCATCTGGAGTTAACCGACTGCTCCATCTGGAAAGCGATATAGTGCTTAGGCAGTTGTTCAAACATCTGTGGACAGACGACGATATGCAGCTGACCATTATCATGCTCTGCGACATAAGCGGTACTGACTTGCGCGGTCACCCCGTTCTCTCGCAGACTCTTCTCGATGAGATGGGCAACGAACAAGGTATGTTGCGTGGCGAGAATACGCACATCGCCGTTATCAAGGAATGCCGCTGCCGGGGCCGAATCTGTCGCCGCGCGATTCATCACACGTTTAAAACCGTCCGCTGCCCCTTTCCAGTTACCGGACATAATAAGACGCAGGGCGGTTTTATATTTCGATTTTGACAGAAGCCCCCCCGAGAGCAGAAAACGCGATAACGTTCCATTCCCCGACGTAGCGTGATAGCGTGCCATCGCCTTAATCGTTGAGAATTCACCGCGTAAAACTCGGCCCGACATACGTACCGGCATGGTCAGTTTCCACGACAGGCTATTACGCATGCGGTTGATCTCTTCCTGCTTCGTTTCGACAGCCGATATCCATCCGGCTTTGGCATGCGTCTCAGCCTCAGCCTTGTCCTGCAATTGCACGAGCGTGGCCGCAAGCTTTTCACGTTCGGCCACTTCAGCAGCAAGTTGGTTCTTTAACAAATCAAGCTGTTTGTTATGTTCCTGCAGGGAATTTTCTAAAATCTTTCTCATCGCTTTGTCTTGGGAAATGGCTTCATTTATCAATGATGACAGGGTATGCGCAACCTCTGAGGGGTTACCCGGCATATCCGCTGAGTAAAACTCAAGATGTTTGCCGACAATCTCTTGTTCTTCAGGATGGCGTAATCTGAAGTTGAGATACTCCTGATCGAATACCAGATCAAAAGGTACCAGGTAAGAGAAGAGATAAAACGCGGCGGCATTGACTCTGGCCGGATCTCCGCTTAATTCATTGATAAAAGAGTAAGAGCAGTCACCTAAAACCGTAATTTTCTTTCCGGTTAACATGGCCTCAAGACCGACGCTTGAGTTAATGGTGAACACTTCTTTGCACTTATTAATGAAAGCAAGGCTATTGGCCGAATCATCAATCGTAAAGACATCGTTTCTTAAACGAAACAAACTTCCCGGATGCGCACGCACCAGGATATCGTCTTTTTCATGAAGCTGACGAACGTACGAAATAAGTGAAATATTAGTAAAGCCGTGGTTATAGGCGATCAGGTTGGAATCATCCTCAACCTGAAGCACCACGCCCGCAGCCGAAGAGTTAGTGTTCTCAGTGGGCGGCAAAGCCTCAAGAAAATAGTGATGCAAATCGTCCAGCGAGGCCTTGATATCCAGTTCTGCCCGGCATTGTTCATACCTTGCGCTGGCCTCGGTCCCGCCATTCACCCCGGCAAAGTCAAGATAGGCGGTATTGCGGTACATCGGTGCACGTAGCGGGCCAATCTCGATATGCATAACCTCTTTCCCGAGAGTCTTCGCAATATGCTCCAGAGAAGGACAGTTACAAATAGAGATAAACGCATCGATCTGGTCAACTATGCCTTCTTTGCTACCCAGCAAAGCATGCAGTTCCATTTCCAGTTCGGGGATCCGCTCGGTCAGAAACGCCGAAAATGATTTAATCGGGTCATGATGATGATGAGAAAGGAGCGTTTCATATAAGCCATTATCGAGATGCAGGTATTCATGACGCGCGATACTTGCATCATCGGGTAACGCATACCCGAGCGACGCCATCGACGCCGAATCATATTCCCAGCGTCCATGTTGAGAGTCATCATTTATAATGTCTAAATAATCATCACCGGTAATAAACAAAATTTTGTCCGTTGCGCAGTGAAGATATTTGTAAAACAGCCATAAATAAGGGGCCTTAAGCCCCCTGAACGGATAGGGAGGTAAAAATACGGCCAGCATCATTACTCTCCATTCGAAATAATTTTCAACGGAGCGTGAATCACACCACCCAACTCCCTTGCAGACCAAAATTTAACTTTCATCATCGGACGACGCTGATCAAGCTCTTCCCTGTCGCCGCTGCCAACCTTCGCTAGCCCGCAATGGATGAGGTAATCTCCTGAGTTGACAGGTAACGTGGCTTTATACACGATACGCTGGCGCCCGGGCCGCAGAGTAATAGCGGTACCGGCTCCTATGTTACTGTCACCCCAGATATCCCCTCCCTGCGCTTTCGATATTGAAATCCCTAACGCGATGTCTTTAATCTCTTCGGATGCGAGAATCGAAAAATCAAAGGTCACATCTTCACCGGATTTAATCAGCGGCTTCTCGGCAAGGGAGGTACCATCCGATTTATAAATTGTCAGGTCCTCAATAATTGCGCGCGCGCTACCAAAGCGCTTCTCGCCAATCGCCTCACTAGTAGTACGTTGCTGAATAGCTTTCAGCTCTTCAAGACTGACATCTTCAACGGAATCTTTGTCAGTTTTGCTGCCTACGGCGGGCTTCTCGCTGCCGTTGGCAAGAATCATCCCTTTTTCATAGGCCAGAACCGCCGCCAGGACATCCGTTGTATCGCCAATCAGCTTACCGTGATCCATGACCAGGCAGCGATCGGCATACTCGAGAATGCTGCCGGTCGAGTGGGTCACCATGATGATGGTAACGCCCTTCGCACGCAGCGCTTCCATCCGCTTATAGCACTTGTACTGGAAGCCAATATCACCGACTGCCAACGCCTCATCGACGATTAAAATTTCCGGCTCCACGCAGGCCTGCACGGCAAACGCAAGACGCACGTACATCCCGCTGGAGTAGGTTTTCACCGGCTGGTCGATAAACTGGCCGATATCGGCAAACTCTTCAATCTCGGCAAATTTTGCCGAGATTTGTTCTTTGCTTAACCCTAATACCGAGCCGTTCATATAGACGTTCTCACGACCGGTAAATTCCGGGTTAAAACCGGCCCCCAGTTCCAACAGGGCAGCAATACGCCCGTTGACCCGGACATCGCCCGACGAAGGTGTTAAAGTCCCGCAGATAATTTGCAGAAGCGTCGATTTACCCGCGCCGTTACGACCAATAATACCAACGGTTTCTCCCTTCTTAATGCTGAAGGAAACATCGTCTAATGCCCAAAACTCCCGGAAATAACAGTTACGCTCTCTTCTGGCGACTTGCTGAATTTTTGGCACAAAAAACTGTTTTAGACGATCGGTCGGACTCGCATAGATCTGATAGCATTTGCTCAGATTAGTGACCTGAATTGCAATTTCATTAGAGGACATCAGCAAACCCCTTCCTTGTTTTCTGGAAGAAGACAAAACCCAGCCAGGCGACAACTAAGGCCCCGATGGTATACAGTAAGATACCCAAAAAGTTAGGCATTCCGCCCCAAATCAGAACGTTTCGGGCTTGTTCAATAATAAAAGTCAGCGGGTTAAGCATGATCCAAATATGATATTTCGCAGGCAAGGCACTTATCGGGAAAAATACCGGAGATAAGAACATCATGACGGTGGTAATAATTACCGTGGTCTGGCTTACGTCACGCAGGAAAACACCCAATGAGGCCAGGATCCACGATAGACCAAGACAGAAAATGATTAACGGGAAGAAAACTAACGGCAGGAACACAATCGTCCAGTGCAGATAGCCGTTAAAGAGGACAAAGGCCACCAGCAGAACGAACAGACTAATGCAGGTATGAAAGAGTGCCGCCAGCAACGAAATGACCGGCAGGGTTTCCAACGGAAAGATGACCTTTTTTACGTAGTTGGTATTGCTGAGGATGATCAGCGGTGCTTTGTTGATAACTTCACTAAAGAAACCGTGCACAATCATGCCAACAAACAGGATTATCGCAAACTGAGTTCTGCTCTCATCGCCGCCGGTCGACCAACGCGCTTTAAACACCACGGAGAAGACAAAGGTATACACAGTCAGCATGAACAGTGGGTTCAGAAAGGACCAAAGCAAGCCCATCACTGAACCTTTATATCTTCCGATAACATCACGCTTTGCCATCTGGAGGATAATACTCCAGTGGCCAGAAATACTACGTAGAATTTCTATCGGTGATGATGAAAGTTTTTGATGCGGGTTTTTCATTTTAAACTCGTAATAAAATTAACTGAAAAATCAACCTAACTTCCGGGGGATTTCAAGAAGGGCTTTTTTATTGTACGCATGCCTCTTGCGATCAAAAAACCATCCCCATTTGTTAAAGTAGGCAATAGCAGAGCGAACATGATACCAAAGCAACAGTTTACTTTTATACGACCCTTTATTGAAAACGTGGATAATTGTCGTTTCCGGGCAATAATATATTTTAGTCAATGGCAATGCACGGCGACATAAATCAACATCTTCCAGATACATGAAATAGCGCTCATCAAAGCCATCAAGCTTCTGTAACAGAGCATTTGTCAGGAGCATAAAGCAGCCAGAGACAGAAGGTGGAGAGAAAACCTTATCGTACTCGGCATCCATTAGCTCATACTCGAGATCAAATTTAAGCGCTGTTGTCGGTAAAAAACGACGTAAAAACAGATTAACGGGTGTGGGTAACAGACGGCAGCTATACTGCCGATCGCCATTTTTATAGAGAATTTTAGGTGAGACAAACGTAAACTGATTATCCCAGGCAAAGGATAATAGCTTATCAAGCTCCCCGCGGTCGAAACTAATATCAGGGTTACAGATCAAGAAATAGCCGTTAAAATCAGCATTGGCCTTGATTGCCAGATTGTGACCAGCACCGAATCCGCAATTGTAAGGCGATTTAATATAACTGACCTTTGGTTCATCCAGCTCTGTTACCCATTGACAGCCACCATTATCAACTAGGACAACTTTTTCAACACCATTCTCATGACATAATGAGATCAATGTATCCTTAATATCATCATAGGAATGATTAAATAATACAATAGAAGCGATAATCTTCGGCTTCATTGCTTCATAAGTCATTAATCTATTACCTTTAGAGTAAACACCGCTATGTCGTTATTGTTATAATTTTTAATGAATAAAAGAGGATGTGTTAAGTGAATCAATTGTAAAACATAACTTCTTGTCAGGCATAAACTTCAGCTGTTGCCAATGTATGAGCCTGCATGTCTTTCTCTGACAATGAAAACGCGCAGCCGTTCAGATCGGGCCACTCAATGTTAATCTGCGGGTCATCCCAACGGATACTGCGCTCCGACTGCGGGGCATAGTAATTAGTTGCCTTGTAAACAAACTGCACCGTGTCGCTCAGCGCGAGAAAACCATGAGCAAATCCTTCCGGGATCCACAGCTGACGCTTATTTTCAGCACTGAGCACGACGCCGACCCACTGGCCAAAGGTTGGCGATGAACGACGGACATCCACCGCCACATCGAATACTTCACCTTCCACGCAGCGCACCAGTTTTCCCTGGGCATGAGGGGCCAGCTGGTAGTGCAGGCCACGTAAAACGCCCTTTTGCGACTGCGAATGGTTGTCCTGTACAAACTCGACATGACGACCAACCGCCTCATCAAAAACCTTGCTGCTGAAGCTTTCAAAGAAAAATCCGCGCGCATCGCCAAAGACTCGTGGCTCACAGACTAAAACTTCCGGAATGTCCGTTTTAATAATATTCATGCTTCTGTACTCGCTTACTTACCTGAAACTTCAACAACAACACGTTCAACGCCCTGACGCCAGTCCGGGAGCGTCACGCCAAATACCCGCTGGAATTTTTCATTCGACAGGCGGGAATTTAACGGACGTTTCGCCGGCGTTGGATAGGCCGTTGTCGGGATCCCGTTAACCTCTTTGATGGCCAGCTGCACGCCGTTCGCACGCGCGATATCAAAGACAAAGCGGGCATAGTCATACCAGCTGGTTTCACCGCTGGCCACCAGATGGTAGGTTCCGGCAACCGCGTCATTGCGCAGCGCTTCACGGATAGCGATAGCAGTGCAGTCCGCCAGCAGTTCTGCCCCGGTCGGTGCACCGTGCTGATCGTTAATGATCGACAGCGTCTCTTTCTCACTCGCCAGACGCAGCATGGTTTTGGCAAAGTTCGCTCCACGGGTCGCATACACCCAGCTGGTGCGGAAAATCAGATGGCGGGGGTTTGCCTGCTCTAGCGCAATTTCTCCGGCACGCTTGGTCTCACCGTAGACATTCAGCGGCCCGGTAGTCTCCTCTTCCTGGCGATAGTGACTCCCCTCCCCGTCGAACACATAATCGGTGGAGTAATGCACCATCAGGGCACCCAGCTTCGCCGACTCTTCCGCCAGCACCGCAACGCCCTTGTCGTTCAGCAGGTCGGAAAGCTCACGCTCGCTTTCGGCCTTGTCCACCGCCGTGTGAGCGGCGGCATTCACGATAACATCCGGTTTTACCTGGCGAACGGTTTGCGCAATCCCGGCGAGATCCGTCAGATCGCCGCACAGTTCCTTATCGAAATAGTCAACGGCGACCACTTCACCCAGTGGGGCAAGCGCACGCTGTAGCTCCCAGCCGACCTGACCATTCTTTCCAATAAGTAAAATCTTCATAAACGAATACTCTGTATTATTGTCACTTCGCACGCGAAAAGGTATTAACGCTCGTTAATCAACATATTCAGATAACGGCCATATTCCGTTTTCTTCAGCCGTTCGGCCTGAGACGCAACCCCTTCAGCAGACAGCCATTTGTTACGGAAGGCAATTTCTTCCAGGCAGGCTACTTTCATGCCCTGGCGCTTCTCAATGGTATGGATGAACTGAGAAGCTTCCATCAGGCTGTCGTGGGTGCCGGTATCCAACCAGGCAAAACCGCGACCCAGCAGTTCAACCTGCAGATCGCCGCGCTCCAGATACATCTGGTTGAGGGTGGTAATTTCCAGCTCGTCACGCGCGGAAGGTTTCACCTCTTTGGCCATTTTGACAACATCATTGTCATAAAAGTAGAGACCGGTCACCGCCCAGTTAGATTTTGGCTTCAGCGGCTTTTCTTCAATCGACAGTGCGGTGAAGTTTTCATCAAACTCGACCACGCCAAAACGTTCCGGATCGAGGACCTGATAGCCAAAGACGGTGGCACCGGAGGTTTTACTCGCTGCCGCTTCCAGTTTCTTACCGAAGCTTTGTCCGAAGTAGATGTTATCACCCAGCACTAACGCACAGGAATCATTGCCGATAAACTCTTCACCGATGATAAAGGCCTGCGCCAGACCGTCCGGAGAAGGCTGAATAGCGTAAGAGAAATTGACGCCGAACTGAGAACCATCCCCCAGCAGACGCTGGAACGCCGGCATATCTTCCGGCGTGGTAATAATCAGGATGTCCCGGATACCGGCCAGCATCAGTACCGACACCGGATAGTAAATCATCGGTTTATCGTAAATCGGCAACAGCTGTTTAGACACGCCCTGCGTGATTGGGTACAGGCGGGTTCCAGAGCCCCCGGCGAGAACAATACCTTTCATTCTACTGTTCCTTTATTAGTTATTCAGACCCAGGCGTTCACCGGCATAGGAGCCGTCCAGCACGCGCTGCCACCACGTCGGGTTATCCAGATACCAGCGGACCGTTTTCTCAATCCCGCTTTCGAAGGTTTCCAGCGGTACCCAACCGAGATCGCGCGCAATTTTTGTCGCATCAATCGCGTAACGCAGGTCATGGCCAGGGCGGTCGGTCACAAAGGTAATCAGGTCTGCAAACTGGCTGATGTTGCCTGGCTTCGTCTCAACAACCTTATCGAGAATGGCACATATGGTTTTCACTACATCGATGTTTTTGCGTTCATTATGACCACCGATGTTATAGGTTTCACCGTTCTGACCTTCGGTAGCGACTTTATACAGCGCCCGGGCGTGATCTTCCACGTAAAGCCAGTCACGAATTTGCTGGCCGTTGCCATATACCGGCAGCGGTTTGCCCGCCAGCGCGTTAAGGATGGTCAGCGGGATCAGTTTTTCCGGGAAATGATAGGGACCGTAGTTGTTCGAGCAGTTGGTCACCACCACCGGCAGACCGTAGGTGCGGTTCCAGGCGCGCACCAGATGGTCACTCCCGGCTTTAGAGGCAGAGTAAGGGCTGCTCGGTGCGTACGGCGTCTCTTCGGTGAATAAATCGTCAGTACCTTCCAGATCACCATAAACCTCATCCGTCGAAATATGGTGGAAGCGGAAACTGGTTTTCCGCGCTTCATTCAAAGAGGCGTAATAATGACGCGTTGCTTCCAGCAGCGTGAAGGTACCAATAAGGTTGGTCTGGATAAAAGCCGCCGGGCCATCAATGGAACGATCGACATGACTTTCTGCCGCCAGATGCATCACAATATCAGGTTGAAACTCACTGAACTGCTCTGCAATCCCCTGGGCGTCGGTAATATCCGTACGCGAGAAAGAATAGCGTTCATTATCGGCTACTGAGGCCAGAGATTCGAGATTACCTGCATAGGTCAGGCAGTCCACAACGCGTACATCGTCCTGGGTATTCTCAATAATATGACGAACAACGGCAGAACCAATAAACCCAGCGCCACCGGTGACAAGGATCTTCATACTCTCTCTCGTTTTCAATGAGTTAAATGCCGCTCGGGCACATATCTTATATTTCAGACACGCTACCGCCATTGGCTATCGCAACCAAAGCGCGCAACGCTACCAGACTGTATTCATGTCGCCCGGCCGGAGAGTTACAGGAGGCTGCAACTCTCGTCTGCTGCCCACCGGCTTCAACGGTGAAGTTCACACCAACACAAGCAGACTAGTCAACCTGGCGCCTAAAAGCGAAAAACAGAGGTATATCAGCCGACATAGCTCTGTTTTCAAACTTGTTATCTACAGATCAAATGGCACAATGAGCCCATTACTCTCGCCTTTATGCCCCACTCTATCCATCAGGACTTTCTCATTTGCTCAACGGTCTCACGACAAGCCGGGCCTCTGGATCAGAACGGTACTTACAAACAACGCAGTAAAAACCGACAACCGGCAACAAAGCGTTATCGGGACGACATCAAAATCACTCAACAGGGATAGCCCGGCTAAAATGGCAACGCTACGAGAATCTTATGTTCTGTTATAGGTGATTTGCTCTGCCTTCTACGGTGCAGCTCACCCACCGATCTGTTGGGGCTATATGTTGATCTGTTCAATAATGCATCCGTACCACAGATGAATCACGCGCGCATTATAGCTCTGGTCTGTAAGAATAAAAATCAAAAAGCATGATGAATGCGCTCAGGTAAAAATTAAACAACTGTGTGACATTAATTGAGCGCATAATCAAATAACTCGTAACTATCTGATTTAAAACAAAAATACTCAAACCAGCAAACCATTCATATAGTAATCACGAATGGTTTTTCAGGAAATGTTCGGAAAATATATAAACGGATACAATATGAACAGACGGTACATGTCTCGAAACCGGCCGGAATGGCGTGATGAAACGATGAATATTAACTACCGTAAAAAAACATCCGGAATTATTATTGTGCTAACTTACTAAAATGATAATGATTGCTATTTCCAATAAAACTCCGCTCTGGAGACACTCACCAATCAGGCGCTATGTACGAGGTCATGCCGCCTCTTCCACATACGCTTATATCCTGCAACGGTAAAGCAGATGATCCCGAAGGCAAGCCAGTGTAAAATCGACAAATATATATAGCGGGGAACACCGAACCCGGAGGATGAATATGAAGTTTTTAGTCACTGGAGCCGCAGGATTTATCGGCTTTCATGCAAGTCAGCGCCTTCTGGAGGCGGGTCATGAGGTTGTTGGCATCGACAACATGAACGATTACTACGATGTCAATCTCAAGCAGTCTCGCCTGGATCTTTTACAGTCCCCTCTGTTCAGTTTTTACAAAACCGATCTTGCCGATCGCGAAGGCATGGCGCAAATTTTTGCTACTGAGAAGTTTGATCGGGTGATCCATCTGGCAGCGCAGGCTGGCGTGCGTTATTCGCTGGAAAATCCGCATGCCTATGCCGATGCCAACCTGATTGGTTATCTGAACATTCTGGAAGGCTGCCGACATAACAAAGTACAACATTTGCTGTACGCCTCTTCCAGTTCAGTGTATGGCCTGAACCGCAAGATGCCGTTCTCCACGGATGATTCGGTCGATCACCCGGTGTCACTGTATGCGGCAACCAAAAAAGCCAATGAACTGATGGCGCATACCTACTCTCATCTCTATGGCATCCCCACCACCGGCTTACGTTTCTTCACCGTGTATGGCCCGTGGGGGCGTCCGGATATGGCCCTGTTCAAATTCACCAAGGCGATGCTGGAAGGTAAGAGTATCGACGTCTACAACTACGGCAAGATGAAACGTGATTTCACCTACATTGATGACATCGTAGAAGCGATTGTCCGCGTGCAGGATGTCATTCCACAGGCAGATCCTGAATGGACCGTAGAAAACGGCTCACCGGCCACCAGTTCAGCCCCTTATCGAATCTATAATATCGGCAACAGCTCGCCGGTGGAGTTGATGGACTACATCACCGCTCTGGAAGAAGCGATGGGGATGGAAGCTGAGAAAAACATGATGCCGATCCAGCCGGGCGATGTCCTGGAAACCAGCGCCGATACCAAACCACTGTATGATCTGGTTGGCTTTAAACCGCAGACATCCGTTAAGGATGGCGTGAAGAAATTCGTGGAGTGGTACAAGGCGTATTACAACGCCTGAGTGGTTACCTGATTCTTTCTGAACCGCAATCGATGGTTGCGGTTTTTTGTTCCCAAATTTTACGCAAGCTTTGATTAGCCTCCGCTTTGGTCGGTTCTCCTGCTTGCCTAGTAGCCGATCCCTGAGTACAAAAACAAAAAAAGCCCGCATAGCAGGCTTCTTTTTCCTTCCGGCGCTTATCTCCGGCATCTACATCTCAGTGACGGTAGCTCTTCACAAGGTATGATTTAACATATCCGACCACCGTAAGCCGGGTGTAAGCATCCCTGCAATCCGCACCATTCACTTTTGGAGATCTTCCGACATACTGATTATTTCCTCTGAGGAGATCGCCATGCGTAAAGCCCGATTCACCGGGCATCAGATCATTGCCGTTCTGAAGTCCGTCGAAGCCGAACGTACCGTTAAGGATGTCTGCCGCGAAGCCGGTATCTCAGAAGCCAGCTATTACAACTGAAAAACGAAGTTTGGTGGTATGGAAACCTCTGATATCAAAAAGATAAAAGGTCTCGAGGACGAAAATCGCCGTCTCAAACAGATGTTTGCCGATCTCAGCCTTGAATGCTGGGTCCTGAAAAATGTTATCGAAAAAAAGCTTTAAAACCAGTGATAAAGCGTGAACTCGTCAGCTACCTGACGGCGCAATTTTCCATGAGCTTACGCCAGGCCTGCAGGGCATTATCGCTGAGCAGGACAGTGTATTTTTACCAGCCCAATACCTGGCGTGATGAACCGGTGATCCAGGTGCTGACTGAGCTGGCAGAGCGCCAGGTTTTAAGAAGCTGTTCCAGTTGCTACGCAGGCAGGGTAAGGCCTGGAATCATAAACGCGTTCACCGCATTTACTGTCTGCTGAAACTGAATTTTCGCCGCAAGGGAAAGCAACGTTCGCCAGGACGCAACCCGGTGCCACTGGTGACGCCAGGTGCGTTGAACCAGAGTTGGTCCATCGATTTTATGCACGATGCGCTGGTCTGTGGCAGACGCTTCCGGACCTTCAATGTGGTGGATGACTTTAACCGCGAGGCTCTCGCAATAGAAATCGATCTGAATATCCCGGCGCAGCGGATGGTCAGAGTGCTGGACAGGATCGTGGCAAACCGGGGCTACCCGCTGAAGATGCGGATGGACAACGGACCAGAACTGGTCTCACTGGCGCTGGCACAATGGGCTGAGGAACATGGTGTGATGCTGGAATTTATCAAACCAGGTAAGCCGACGCAGAATGCGTTTATCGAACGCTTTAACCGGACGTACCGGACAGAAATCCTGGATTTTTATCTGTTCAGAACCCTGAATGAAGCACGGGAAATCACGGAGCGCTGGCTGGCCGAATATAACAGCGAGCGACCTCATGAATCCCTGAACAACCTGACGCCGGAAGAGTACCGACTGATGGCGGAAAGCCCGGAACTCTCAAAAAGTGCGTGGAACTAAAACAGGTGTGCTTACAGGAATATAATATATGGTAGCAAGAATACAAAAATATACATAGAATAATACTCACATTGTCCACACTTACTTTGCCATTAATATTTATCACAATTAACCTTAAAGCATTGTTATAAAAAATGAAAACACTATCATTCACTAAACTCTAAAATAATATTTAGCCTTTTCTCTATAATTAAATAAAGAAAAGGCCAACCACTCAATCCACACCAGATTTCAACCTAGATTTAAATACTGATAAATCCCTTATCTTCATAGTTAGCTTTTTCTCAATCAAATGATAAAAAATATTAGATGCAATTATCGAAAAAACAATAACCAAAATATAAAATAAAGGAGCATATTGTAAAAATCTTATTTTTTTAGTTAAAATAGCAATAGTCTGGATAACGAAAGGGTGAATTAAATACAGACTATATGATATTTCACCAAGAAAAAGAGGATATTTAATTTTATCCTTGCACTGCAATAATAATCTTTCAATACTTAAGAGTCCACCTACGAATAATAATGCAGGAAGACCGAACTCAATGGTTCTCACTGCAATAGATATAGATAATAATTTAGCAGCAAAAGAAGCAAGAGTGATAAGTAAAAGCCCGACTATTTTCTCATTCAATGAACCAGCATAAATAAGGAATAAGGCTGCTCCAAAGATAAATTCATACTTAATGGGATCGTTTAAAAATGACCGAATTCCTTCTCCAGTAGAAAGAAAAATAATATCAATAAACAGGAACAACACAAAAGTAAAAAAAGCTTTTTGTGCTCCATTTCTGTTTATAAAGAAAATAAATGTAAGATAAAAGAAAAACTCAAACGTTAAAGTCCATCCATTCTGCACTAAAAACTTTATATCAAACGGGTACTTTATTAAAGTAAAAGATTGAATAATCCCAGTTTGCCCTCCAGATGAGTTAACTAAAGAAGGAGCAATCAAATATACGCCCAAAGCCAGAAAGGAAACAGTCCAGTAGGCCGGTATTATTCTAATTATCCTGTTACTAATAAATTGTAACTTTGAACTATTTTTATTAGTCACAAGCATCATGATAAAGCCTGATATAATAAAGAAAATATCTACGCCGATCCCCCCCCAGGAAAATAGATTTGTATCTTGCAGCCCTAACTGTATCGTTTTGTGATTGGCATGACTAAAAAGAACTACCAATGCAGCAATTCCCCTTAGTATTTGTATTGAATTGATTTGTCCAGAAATTTTCATTAATAGCTCTGAATATGAAATTTATGATGAAACTATACTATGTTAATTTAGCAATTAAGTAAATTATATTTATGTAACTACCATTGTCATCTGGTAATGGATGCTGGACGTCTTCTAAAAAGAACTTTCGTTCATTACCTTTTTTAATAATAGGAGAAGTTAAGATTTTAATATAATCTTATTTTTTAGACCTCTGGGCATTTCATTGCATTCAGTAAGTAAGCGATAAAAAAAATAGCAAGCTAAGCAGATACTCAGCTACATTACTTAAGGAAATCCCATTTAGTCCAGTCAATAAATTTATTTACAGCGAGCAACCTCACTTACTAAAAATTATAGCACACATACTATTATAACAGTCGTAAGAGATAGCAAATCAATGCTGGCAGTAAACTTTATTTCAATATTTCTATAATAGTATACGTATCTAGCCGACAGAGTACACTGAATCGAGTAAGTAGGCAGTACACTTGTATAGTAATATGTTACATTAACTTCTAATCTGCTCTATATAAGGATTGCTAATAGTAAATATTAGAAGATTATATTTCTGAGGATATAAATCTCTTTTTACACCAGCCAATAAAGATCGATATGTTTTAGGGTGGCAACAATAAATGATTGATATTATTTATGATAACAAACAAAGGAATGTAATAATATTACTTATCAAAGCCGGCGACAAACGTCGCCAGCTTAACAACAAAACTAATCGTTACCAAAAAGGTCGCGGGTATAAACCTTTTCTTTTACATCAGCAAGCTCCTCTGCCATTCGATTAGAAATAATAACATCAGCTTCTTGCTTGAAATCATTCAAGTCGCGAACTACGCGAGAATTGAAAAACTCATCTTCTTTCATAACTGGTTCATAAATAATGACCGGAATTCCTTTCGCCTTAATACGTTTCATAATCCCTTGGATAGAGGACGCCCGAAAATTGTCCGAACCACTCTTCATAATAAGTCGATATACACCTACCACTTTAGGTTTACGACTTAGAATTGAATCAGCAATAAAATCTTTACGTGTACGGTTGGCATCAACTATTGCAGATATGATGTTATTTGGTACAGATTCGTAGTTAGCGAGTAGTTGCTTAGTATCTTTTGGCAAACAATAGCCCCCATAACCAAAAGAAGGATTGTTGTAGTGATCACCAATACGAGGGTCTAAGCATACACCTTCAATTATTTGCTTGCTATTTAATCCTTGACTTTCTGCATAACTATCTAGCTCATTAAAATATGAAACTCGTAAAGCAAGATAGGTGTTTGCAAAAAGTTTAATCGCTTCTGCTTCGGTAGAATCTGTAAAAAGAATCGGGATATCTTTCTTAATAGCACCTTCTTTTAGCAAATTTGCAAAACGTTGTGCACGTTCTGAGCGTTCACCAATGACAATACGGGAAGGGTGGAGATTATCGTACAGGGCGCGCCCTTCACGAAGAAATTCTGGGGAGAAAATGACATTATCGATACCCAAACGCTCTTTTATACCACGGGTAAAACCAACCGGAATTGTCGATTTGATAATCATAACAGCTTCAGGGTTGATCTCAGAAACATCACGTATTACAGCCTCAACAGTTGATGTATTGAAATAGTTAGTTTTCGGATCATAATCTGTTGGAGTCGCAATGATGACATAATCAGCACCACGGTATGCATCATATTTGTCCGTTGTTGCACGAAAGTTCAGTGGTTTCTCGGTCAAATATTCCTGAATCTCTTTATCCACAATTGGAGATAGTTTCTGGTTGAGCATATCCACTTTGGCTTGTACGATATCCAATGCAACAACTTCATGATGCTGTGCAATAAGAACACCATTAGATAAGCCAACATAACCTGTACCGGAAATAGTAATTTTCATTCGATTACACTTTTATCAGTTAACTGGATAATGGCTGATAGCCACGTTCTGAATCAACACTGTTAATGTTTTTACCCTGAGCTCTAGTGCATGTCAAGGAAACAATATGCTGTCTGCTTGAAAGTAACCGCTATAACTTACTAAATATAGTAAGTAACCTTTATGCCTTAGGATATTAAGGCTGAGACATTTAAAACCCTCAGCTTGGGTAAAAAAAAACACGTTATTTTTTCAAAAATAAACCTAACTCCATCGATAAGTTTTCATTTACGATATCAATAATCACCAAAAGGGATATAAATGAATATTAAATTCATAAATCAATGCTGTTATTATGATAAATATCACGATAACAGGAATCCACTGTCGTATATAAGAGATAAAACTTACACTCACAATAGGTTTGATGAAGAAAGGGAAAACTAAAAATGACACTAATAGTTGTGCTATCGATAATGTTAATGAAACATACCACAAAGTAGGGAACATAATTATGGTAGAACTAATACATAGTACAGCAATCCCTGCAACTATATTCCATACAAACTCAACATTTGTCTTTCCATTAGCTTGAGCAATGGCACCGGTCAATCCTCCCATAGGCCTTAGCGCTCCAAAAATCAGCATAAATGGCAAGATGTTCATAATTGGCATTCTTTCACTGCCATACAGTAATGTTATAATTACCGGAGAAAACAAGTAGATACCTATATAAATGCATGAACTAAACGCCACAATAATAAAAGTACCTTTAAGGAATATTGCTTTTAGTTCATGTAACTCTCGCTGATTCTCTGCAAATCTTGGCAATGCTAATCTATTAATAACTGGTGAAACTAATTTTAAAGGTTGTAGGATTAAATCTTTTGCTAAAGAATATAATCCAAGAGATTCTCCACCAAGAACTTTACCAACAATAATTACATCTAATTGCGTACGCAATTGATTAATAACTTGAGAGCCTAATTGATACACACCATATTTAAAAACATCATGCACAATTCCCTTTTCAAATTTGAAAAGCGGTCGCCATTCTCGACTTCCAAATAACGACATAAAACATAACCTCAAAACTGCATTCAATATCAGACCTAAAATGACAGCAGAAGTTCTTAGATCCGTTTTATAAATAGCCCATACCACGAAAAAGAAAGATATAAACTTAGCCCCAATTTCAATTTGAGATAATAAAATCATTTTTTTAGATTTTATATAATGAGCTTGATATTGCGACAAGGAACCAAGAAAAACAAAATTAATACTAGCTAACATAATTAATGATTCTAACTGCGGCATATTATAAAATTCGGATATCGGTAGTGATGATGCGAATACAATAAGCCCGGTAAATAGACTCAATAAAAAATTAATCCAATATATAGTACTTTGTTGCTCCCTGGTCATATCTTGTTTGTAAACAATATAACTACTCATTCCCATGTCTTGCAAAATCATAGCAATAGCAAGAACGGTATTTATTATTGCTAAAACGCCCAACTCATTGAGTTCTAATACTCTTGCAAGAATACTGATTTGTATTATTTGGAGAATTGCAGAAATAAAATTACTACCTAATAACCATGCAGCCTGTCCTTTTATTCCACTCACAGATATTTCTCCATAAGTGAGGTCATTTTTTTGTATTCTACATCTATATTAAATGTCTCTTCAATTTTTTTACGAGCATTAACGGTAGAGCTAAGAACAGAATCTGGGTTATTAAATATAAACATTAATTTATCAGAAATTTGTTTTATGTTTTTTTCATCGCACAAATATCCACTAATGTTGTTTTCAATTAATTCCGGAATACCACTATGAAAGGTCGATACTACAGGTAAACCATTCGCCATCGCCTCCATCAGAGCAACAGGTATCCCTTCCATATCACCATTCTCAGATGTTATTGATGGCAATACAAAAACATTACTTTTATCAAGAATAGTCTTAACGTTAGATTGAGATTGAAATCCTGTTATCGTTACCATATCTGCCAGCCCAAGCTGATCTATTAAAGACCTTAAACTTGATTCAAGGGGACCGTAACCTACAATCGTATATTTGAAAGGAATATTATTCGCCTTTAGTATTGAACAAGCGCGAATTGAATATTCGATGCCTTTCTTTTCAATAAGTCGACATACAGACACTATATTTAATGTCTCCCCAATGCTCCTTTCATTATATAAAAACTCATCAACATGAATACCCATTCTGATAACTTCAATTTTTGATGATTCGCAACCCAGTGAGATCATTTTGTCTTTCCACAAATGACTTATAGGAAAGAATAGATCTCCTTCAGCAAATAAATTAGTATATTGTTTTTTATATCTGGAAAGAATCTCTTTTATCGAAATGTCGAAACCATGGAAAACAGTAACTATTTTACCGTCTAATACTCCCAACTCTCTTAAAGAGTTGGCTATGGTACCACATGTGCCAAAATGCGCTACGAAATAATCAGCTTGATATACTGACCTTATATTCCCGACAATGGAGGGCAAATATAAACTATGAGACAAATGTCCATATTTAAATATATTAAATGCTTTTATTCTACCGGGAGTTAGGCACTTTAATGAATGTGAAAGCCTTTTCTCTAGTACTGCCAATCGCCCATGCGTTGTAAAGTTTGAAGGAAATACATAATCAACTTTTTCCTTTAAGTTATAATTTAGAAAATCCTCATGCAAACAGTTCATATCCCCCGGATAAAGCGCTAATATTCGCACATCATGTCCCATTTTTATAAATGAAATAATTTGATTTTGAATAAAAGTTTCCGAAGCTACTGGAAATGTGGCACAAAAAAAAGTAATATTCATTTTATTTCAAACCTTCTAAAATTTCCTTGATATTCTCATATCCTCTAGCCCTTGTTGTATTAATTCTTTGCGCTAGTGTATTTTTAACATCATCATTATTTTCTAATACATGATTTATTTTATCGATAACACTACCCGTTATTAATTCATTGATATCTGATGACAGAAAATCCATGCCTAGTTCATTCATCACTCCTCGTGATTTATGTTCATAGTTAAAAGCAATAGCTGGAGTACCGAAATTCATTGATATTATTGCTGAGTGCAATCTTGTCCCGATTGTCAGTATACATTTCTGGAATAGGCAGCCAAGTTGAAGATCATTTAATTCATCCATGACAACATGATAGTTTTCTTTATTTTTTACCAGATCTTTAATTGATAGGCCAATAATTCTATCATCATTATTATAACTCTCAATACCTGTACAAGTAGAGAAAGCTATAACTTGATACCCCAAATCATTTAAATAATCAATTATTTTTGCGAAAGCCGTTTCATACTGTAGTTGAGTCACACCCAGTCTTTTATCAAACGGCGCTAATTTCCTAACAGTTATAGCTATTGTTTTCTTTTCCGAAATCAATTTGCTCCAATGATTAGTCATATAATTATTTAAATCATCAGAATTAGGACCAACTAAAAATGCAGTATCTACACTCGAAGACACATTTTTCAAGTCAAATCCATATTTAACCATAAGGTCATAACTCACTCTTTCTCGTAACTGAACCAACTCAACATGAGAAAAAGAGTATTTTGCAACACGATTGAAGTTTTTTCCTTCAAAAGGGCCAACACTGTGCCCAATGAGATATATCTTTTTATTTGCAAGAAGTGAACATAGAATATGCTCGAACTGAGACACACCATACAAGTCGACAAAAAAAGAACCACCGACTTGAATTATAGCATCATATTTTTTTAATTGATCAGCAAATTCAGTAATATGTTGTGGTAAAGGGAATACCCTTAATAACCCTTTCTTTTCTATATGGCTCATCAAAACAAGTGGTAAGCATTTGTTTTTAACTTTATCAAAAAGAATTGATAATGCCCCTGTTTTCTTCTTAGAAGATTTGTTAAAAAGAGGATCTTGAATTATAGTTTCACCCAACAGATATTCTGAACTTTTTGAGTATCGACTAAGAATATCAATTTCGAAATTTTTATCTAACTTTCGAAGAGTATCTAAAAGACCTCTAAGAATTGCAGCATCTCCACGGTTTCCACACGTATGATTACCTACCAATAGTAATTTCATAAGACCTCAAATTAATTTCAAAAAAGTCATTCTTTTATAGTGTATTAACTGAATTCTATATCTATATATAAAAGTCATTGATATAAATAATTAACATCACATATCTTATTCCTGCTACTTATTAGTATACATCCCATTAACCGATAGATTTAAGATATAAGCACACAGAAAATTAATAAACAATGCTAAAATAAATCACCACCTTCCAACATTAAGCTTTTTCCATCGAAGTATAATAAAGTCAATTAAATTAAATTTATTCCATGAAATCCATTATGATTTTACCTAATGATAAAATTAATTTACATTCCATACAAATAGAGAAATAAATTAGGTTATTACAGTTTATTATGACAATTGAATTAGACAAGAAAAAAGAATATAAACACGCTTGATTATGAGAATAATCGATAAAAATACTCAATGTACAAAAACCACCTCTAGAGAGGTGGTTTTAATTATTGCGATGTAAATTAAAATATTATTTTTGGTCTAACATTAGTTAGACCACTCTGTATGGAATGTACCTTCTTTATCAGTGCGCTTATAGGTATGAGCACCGAAATAGTCGCGCTGAGCCTGAATCAGGTTAGCCGGCAGGACTGCAGAACGATAGCTGTCGTAGTAGGCAATAGCAGCAGAGAATGTCGGAACAGGGATGCCGTTCTGAACAGCATAAGCCACGACATCACGCAGTGCCTGCTGATATTCATCAGCAATCTGCTTGAAGTATGGCGCCAGCAGCAGATTGGCGATACCCGCATTCTGCTCGTAGGCATCAGTGATCTTCTGCAGGAACTGAGCACGGATAATGCAACCGGCACGGAAGATTTTGGCAATCTCACCGTAGTTCAGATCCCAGTTGTATTCATCAGACGCAGCACGCAGCTGGGAGAAGCCCTGAGCATAAGAAACGATTTTGCCCAGATACAGAGCGCGACGAACTTTCTCTACAAATTCAGCCTTGTCACCAGCCGGTTGAGATTTTGGCCCAGTCAGGACTTTAGACGCTGCTACACGCTGGTCCTTAAGTG
Source organism: Klebsiella sp. X13 (assembly GCF_003323835.1). Classification (NCBI taxonomy): domain Bacteria; kingdom Pseudomonadati; phylum Pseudomonadota; class Gammaproteobacteria; order Enterobacterales; family Enterobacteriaceae; genus Klebsiella; species Klebsiella sp. X13. Next base: position 1,762,637 of record NZ_CP030874.1, on the reverse strand, counting down.
AAGAGATATAGCGCGCAAAGACAGATTCGGTGATCAGAGACAATGGTTCACCCAGGTCGAGTGAGCTCTGGCTGGTCCATTTACCGGTACCTTTGTTGGCCGCTTCATCAAGAATCACATCAACCAGGTATTTACCTTCTTCATCTTTTTTAGTGAAGATGTCTTTGGTGATATCAATCAGGTAGCTGCTGAGCTCGCCTTCGTTCCACTCGGTAAAGGTTGTTGCCAGTTCTTCATTAGAAAGCGCCAGGCCACCTTTCAGTAAAGAGTATGCTTCCGCGATAAGCTGCATATCGCCATACTCGATGCCGTTATGCACCATCTTGACATAGTGACCAGCACCGTCAGCACCAATATAGGCGACACATGATTCACCGTCTTCGGCGCGCGCAGCGATCTGCTCAAGAATTGGCGCTACCAGCTCATAAGCTTCTTTCTGCCCACCAGGCATGATAGACGGGCCTTTCAGTGCGCCCTCTTCCCCACCAGAAACACCGGTACCAATGAAGTTAAAACCTTCAGCAGACAGTTCGCGGTTGCGACGAATTGTGTCCTGGAAGAAGGTGTTACCCCCATCAATGATGATGTCACCTTTGTCCAGATATGGCTTAAGAGAATCGATCGCACTATCAGTGCCTGCGCCTGCTTTCACCATCAACAGGATGCGGCGTGGAGTTTCGAGGGATTCAACAAACTCTTTAACAGTATAATGTGGGACCAGTTTCTTACCCGGATTCTCGGCAATCACTTCTTCGGTCTTTTCACGGGAGCGGTTGAAAACAGAGACGGTATAACCACGGCTTTCGATGTTGAGCGCAAGGTTGCGCCCCATTACTGCCATACCGACAACCCCGATCTGTTGCTTGGACATTACATACTCCTGTCTGGTGTGGTCACTGCGACACGCTCGCAGCTTAAATGTGATGATTATGTTAGCTCAAAGATGGTTAAGAGCATAGGGTAAAATTATTTTTATAAGTGACACTGGGTGGAAATAAAAAAAGGACATTGAATTGTATGATAATTATAAACTTAACATTACAGTACGCCAGCTATACACTACAGCGCTGAGTATTAGATGCATCCCAATAAAAGTACTATAACGTATATTTGATAAGTTTTTATACTTCAAAAGAGCATACTGTATGCACGCATTCTATTTCTACCTAGATGGTTTTCAATAGATGCTTAGCAAGTAAGAGGTTTCATGATAACATTTAACATCTAGAAGTTAAAAAAAACATAAAATCTAAATTTGTCATCTCGACATCAAACCTTTCATTATACTTTTTTCTGATAGGTCCGAATTGAGCAATCCTAAATTGGATTCATATTCCGTTGTATTCTTCTCATTGACCAATTGATACCACCAAATTCCTTTTATATAGCCTCTTGAGTTGACAAGATTGATATATTTAGTAATATATTGCTCTTGTTCGAAAGCATTTATCCTTCCTTTACTAGAATTTGAATAACCCATTTCAGTGATATAAATATCAACCATTCTCCCATTATTGAACCCTTTACTGATCTCTCGTTGAAAATCATCTATTTTCTTAAAATCTTTTTCAGGATCATTCACAGAATAGGGATGAATAGATATGCCATCAACATAGTTCATTAAACCTTTTTGCATCATCACCTCTAGCCAATAAACATGTCGTCGGTCTAGAGGATTCAAACTGCCAGCTATAATTTTAGCACCTGGCGAAATAGAGCGAATTTTAGAGCTTGTTTCCTTTATCAACTCTAAATAATTATTTGCCGATATAATGATTCGATCGGAATTATAACCCTTAATATCTTTCGACCACCACTCATTATATATCTCATAAGTTACATTGTATTTTTTGTATCTATTCACTACCCAATTGACATAGTTGACGAACGCAGTTCTGGTCACTGGATCGATCGGTTTTTCATGACTGTATATTGGATTTTTATATCCTAATATAAGTAAAGGCGTAATATTATTTTTGTTTGATTCTTTAATCAACTTATCTAGTCTGTCATTAGGGACTTTATATTCTCCTTTATTTATTTCTACATACTGCCATCTATAATCTGTGCGATATGAAACAAAATGATATTTTTTTAGCAACTCAAAAATTGTAGTGTTATCTATGCTTAACTTTTCAGGGTGAAAGCACACTCCTAGAATTTTTGTGTTGTCGACAGCATTCGCGGTGGATGAGAAAAACAAAAGAAACATAATAAACAAAAGGTTACGCATAATTAATACCTTATCTCATCTAGATATGCTTCTCATACGATTTTTTCATTGCTCATGTTTTTTATAAGCAGGAAAATGTCTACTAAATAGGAATAGACATTTGTATTACCTATGATACGTTTAAATAGTGATGAATATTCTATTTTAATACCATAACTGATTAACTGCGCTTTTAGTATTTCTCGCTCTCTATTTTCAATATTATTCCTTTCGCAGAATATTTCGAACGCATTATATATCTTCTGTTTATTGCTTAGCGATATTCTATTTTTGTCATGTGAGGTATCTTGGTAATACAAAGGCATATTAATCAGATATGCTTTATTTAGTTCAGAATATGTAAGCAATCTATAGAAAAGTTCCATATCTTGCCATGCTGGCATATCTGGAGAAAACTTACCGGCATCTCTCAATCTTTTTGTATAAGTAAAACATTGATTGCCAATGATATTTTTATGTAACAAATCTCTTCCTGTTATTGTCGTTGGCAAGATTGAATTAAGGTGTCTAACCTTTTTATACTTCCCTCCAGCCACAACAGTCAGGTAATATGTATATAAAAATACATATTTGTTCAACAGATGTGATTTATCTATTAATTGTTCGATCCTGTTTGGTGCGAAATAATCATCATCATCTAATCCAGTTATAAATAGCCCAGATGCTTTATCTATAGCTAAGTTTCGACTAACACAAGCGCCAGAGTTATTTGTTTTAAAGATATAACTTACCCGTGAATCTTGTTTATTAAAGTTCTTAAGAAACTCTTGAGTTCCATCACTCGAATTATCATCAACGACGATTATTTCTAAATTCTTATACGTCTGATTGACAACTGAGTTAAGTGCGCGCTTTAATAACTCCATTCGATTATAAGTCGGAATATAGACAGTTACTAACGGATTATCTTTCATTTCAATATCTCTTAAGAAAGTGCATTTTTATATACTGCAAAGGTTTTATCATTCATTAATTCTTGTGTATATTCGGTTACAACCTTTTCATACAAGATATCTTTTATTTTGTTCAAATCATAATCATTTAAACTAGATAATAATTTTGCAAGTGAAGCCGCATCTTCATTTGTAAATGAGAGACCACTTAGATCATTTATTGTTTGAAAGGCACTTATATTGCTTGCGATAACAGGTAGCTTATAGCTTATCGCCTCAAGTGGGACCATAGCAAGCCCCTCCCATCGAGAAGGAATAACTAAACAATTGGCCTTTAGGTAATAATCAAATAGTGATTCTTGATTAATCCAACCAGTAAATATTACATTGATGTTTTTAAATTCTAGATTCTTATAATCAATACTGTCATTTACTGGTTCGCCAACCATGATAACTTTAATTTTATAAGTTAATGCCGCACTATCTATAATTTTCAATGCCTTTATGAAAATATCAGTGCCTTTCTGGTAATCGAAGCGTCCAACATACAACAAAGTGTATTCTTCACAATTGTTGCAATTAACTTCATTTGATACCGTCGGAATATTGACGCCATTATTAATTACAACCATTTTATCTCTAGGAATACCAGCCAGAGAAGCATCACTATATTCGCTATCCCCAACGCAAATAATTTTACTCGTACACCTTGATAATATTTTTTCGCATTTTATATATAATGTTTTTTTGAGTTTATGCGAATCCATCAAAAACGGAAAAGCATGAGGACAATAGACGACTTTAATATTTTTATTATTAAATACAGTAAGTATTAATACGCGTCCAATGACTCCAGCAAAAGTGCTGTGAAGATGAACTATATCGGGCTTATATATTTTTATCTTTTTATATAAAACAATACCAAGATTTATTAATGATGCTACTCCTCTTTTTTTCCTTTTGAAGGTTATCACGTTATCCTTTAGTATTGGTGATATTTCTGAAATATGTTCATTTGGCACAATGACTTCTACGCCGTCAATTTCGTTATTATTTAATTGATATGTGGCCAAACTATTTATAACGGTAGCAACGCCTCCTTTAAAGGTTTCTGCTACATGTAGTACTTTCATTTATATGACCTCAGTAATTTTCTATTGTCAAAAAAAGTCAAACACTGGATTGAATTGATATGGATAAACACCAGCAATATTGCTTGCAATCATCAGTACAAAATATATAAAAGATACAATCATGAAGGTAACATAAATAAATTTGTTATTTATTTTTTTGAATACTATAGGAAACATCAACATAACATAATATAAAAAATACTGAATAATTCGTTGAGGGCCTGCTGGATCTGTTCCTAGCATAGCTACAGGGAGTAACAGAGCTACCCCACATAAATACATGCACTCATAGATTCTATATTCTAAGTTTTCTTTCCTTAATCGCTTTCCTATTATATAGAAAAATAATGCAATCACTACATATAACAGAACGGTTAATAATCCATTTTTTCCTTTTGATGCTTCCTCTGTGTAATGTTCGTATCTTGAGTTATTCAGAGCCATATGTGCTATCATAAGAGGCGCAGCTATAGCGCTACTTAAAACAATAGGTATTATTTTATATTCTATTCTCAATTTATTATGGCATACGAAATAAAATATCAACATAAGAGACGCGGTCACATGAAATTGTGATGCAATTAAGATTACAATAAAATATTTAATGAAATTTTTATTCACTAGATATTTTGTCGCTAAGAAACAAATCCCCATCGCAATACACTGGCGAATTTGATTGTACATCGCCATATACAAACCAAATGTAATATAAACATATATTGAAAGAGGGTAATCTACAGACCTTGATTTTAAAGTATATATAACAGGAAAAATGGAAACTATCGCCATCACGAAAAAATACAGTGAATAATCACTACTATAAATCTCACGAACCAAATATACTAAGTATTGGTAACCAGTCTCTACTTCTGGATCGAATTGAAATGCATAATTATTAAAAGGAAAACGGAAATAACGAGTATAAACATTCGCATCGGTCCCAATCTCATAATGTCTCATCGTGGCTAAGATCACCAATATAAGCAATGGGAAGAGGACGGATTTTCTATTTAATATTTTATATTCAGCAACAACCCAAGAATAGACAAGTAATAGTGCAATAATATATGGGAGCATTTTTTATCTCGTAATAATTAAAATTTGTCTTAATTCCTTTTATCCATTACACGATAGTTTCTTGATAGATAATTAAGATTACGTATTCTATATTACAGGTGTATGTTGACAAAGATCAAGATAAAATATAATAAATAACATTCACCTTTTTATATAGTGTACTTTGGTGATACTATATTACTGCGTGCCATGTTTTAACCAATACACATTGCCTATATTTATTAGTAATGACAGGCAGGAGATAAAAGCACTTTAATTATCTCCTGCTTTTTTACTACGAAAATACTAATAAGCTGATTTATTCACAAAACCTTTGAAAATTGTAAGAAAAATTATCTTCAAATCTAACCAAATACTCCAATTACGGATATAAATCAAATCATATTCGATTCTTTTTTCCATTTTTTCTAGCGTGTCAGTTTCACCACGCCAGCCATTAATCTGTGCTAAACCTGTAATACCTGGCTTAACTTTATGCCTTAACATGTATCCTTGGATAAGTGCTCTATATTGCTCATTGTGAGAAACTGCATGTGGTCTTGGACCAACCACTGACATCTGTCCAAAGAGTACATTAAAAAACTGCGGTAGCTCATCTAAAGAGGTCTTACGTAAGATCTTACCAACTTTAGTAATTCTAACATCATTTTTAGTTGCTTGTTTGACGTTACCATCATTTTCCATAACAGTCATTGAGCGGAATTTCCATACTCTAATTGGTTTACCATCCATTCCATAACGTATCTGCCGAAAAAAGACGGGACCAGGAGACGTAAATTTAACAACACACGAAATCAATATCAAAACAGGGGAAATTAAGATGAGAATAACTGTTGAAACTACTATATCTTCTAATCTCTTAAAAACCATATTGATTCCATTTAGAGGGGTATCAAATAATGGTACAACAGGTACTCCATTAATTTCCTCTGTTCGAGATTGTAATATATTGAATGTAAATAAATCAGGAATTAATAGGACTGAGCATGTTGTATCAGTTAACTCTTTAAGTACTTGCTTTATTTTATCTTCATCTTCAATAGCAAGAGCAATATAAACTCTATCCACTTTCCCAGACTTTGCATCCTCAACAAGTTTATTTAAATCGCCAGCATATGGTATTCCTTGTAAATTATCAGTATATGTATCATCGTAAATACCTTTAACTACGAATCCAAGCCACGTTTGTTCCTGAAAACTTTTGAATAATGCAATACCACTAGGCATAGCTCCAACCATAGCGACGGTGCGGCGATTATAACCGAGATTTCTTAGAACACCAATACCATATCTAATGAAGCATCTAAAAGAAATAAAACCAACACATACGATAATATACCATTGATAAAAAATATAATGCTCAGCATTGGGTATTGGATATACAGTTGAGATTAAAAACAGGATTGTTAAGCTTAACGTCCAGTTTTTTATTATCATTAACAATTCAAGTGAGAGTTTATTTCCTCTCCATGAACGATAAAAGTCTGTTATCCCACCAATCATTTGAAAAACAACAAGAGCGAATAATATTAACACTCCGAAAGCTAAGTCATATTGTAGGTTATTAATTAAATATACTATATATAGAGAGGAAGAAACAACCACAATATCAAACAATCTCTGTATCATTGAAATAATTGAAGCATTACCAGAGATTTGATACCTTTCAGGAAGAATATTCATCATTAAATCCATTAGGTCATAGAATTGAATATAAAGCAGAAATCACTGATGGTAAAATACTAATACGTATATCGCTATATACAACTTCATGTTCTACTCTAACTAAAAGTTACCACTTTATTTTATTCGGTCATTTAACAAATAATATTTTGTCAATACATCTTTGGTTTAACATAGTTAAAATATAATAATGTAGTATATCTTAAAGAAAACTTACTCATCTATTTCTCGAAAACAGAATATAACATTATATAAGCACTGAAGGACCTTCCCTCAGTGCCTGATATCAGCGGTTATTTATCATCAGTATACTTGTAACCATAATAGTTATATCCGTATCCATAATAGCTACCTGCTTTCTTTACCACGCCATATAGAATACATCCTTTCACTAGTACTCCACTCTGCTCTAACCGTTTAACACTTACCTCTATCTCTTTGGCTGTGTTCGTCTCGAAGCGTGCTATTAGCAAAGTAGTCCCAGCATAGTTACCAATTATTGCAGCATCCGTAACTGCCAGAATTGGCGGTGTATCTAAAATAACCATATCATAATTAGCACTAGCCCACGTAACCAACTCCCCAAAACGTCGATGCATCAGTAGTTCGGCTGGATTAGGCGGTACCATACCACGTGGGATAAAATCGAATCCAACCGTCGAAATCGACCTTATTGCTTTTTGAGCTTCAACTTTACCCGAAAGTATATCTGAGAGCCCATTATCATTGCTTACATTAAATAATTTATGCGTATAACCTTTACGCATATCAACATCAATAAATAAAACTCTTTTACTGCTTTGAGATATAACAGCAGCAAGGTTTGAACTCACAAATGTTTTCCCGGCATTTGGACTAGCTCCAGAAATCATTAATACGTTATTCCTTGCTTCCATCATTGCAAAATGCAAGCTTGTACGTAACCCTCTTATAGCCTCAATTGCAAGGTCTGCAGGGTTATCAATAGCTAAAAGTCCATGGACTTCACTAAGCTTTCTTCTTTTCCATCTTTGTTCCTGGGCTACTCTCTTTGCAAAATCGTCTGAAATAGGAATACTTGCGTATACGTTGATACCTAAATCTTCTAATTGCTCGGGAGTTTCTATACCTCTACGCAAGAACATTTGAATCATTACTAATCCAATTGAAATGATTCCGCCAAGAATAAACCCAGCTAAAACCACTAATATTTTTTTCGGTTTAACAGGTTTAGGTTGTGTAACGGCTTCATCGATAATTCGGACATTACCAATTGCACTAGATTTTGCAATATTGAGCTCTTGTTGTCTATTCAGCAACTGCATATATACAGCACGCCCGGATTCTACGTCACGACTAAGACGCAATATTTCCTGTTGTGTTTCTGGCATTGACGAAACTTTTTTATTTAGTTTCAGTTTCTCATCTTGTAGCGTCTTTCTTTTTTCCATTAACGCTTTATATGTAGGATGTTCCTTTGTGTAGAGTTGAGAGATTTCTGATTCACGAAAAGTTAATTCATTTAATTGATTGTCAGCATTAACTATCTGATCTAAAACAGACTTTGCTTCTAATGAAAGATCAACGGAATCATTTTGACGACGATATGCATTAAGCTTATCTTCTGCCAAATCTAATTCAGTCCGGACCTTAGGTAATTGTAAACTCAAAAATTCTAAACTTTTAGAATCCTGAGCAGCCTGCCGAGAAATATTTTGTGCTAAATAGTTCCCAATTATACTATCAACAATGCTTTCAATTAGTTTTCTATTTTCACCAGTGAGCGATATACTCAAGATTCCAGTATCTTTTCCTTGGTCCGTAACAGTGAGTATTTTTTGTAATTCCGTAATGGCTTGCAACCGAGTTAAGTACGTAATTGTGAACTCAGTTCCTGGTTTAGCATCTATTTTATCTATCTTTATTGATAATCCGTTACTATCTAATAAAACACCTGTTTTTCCTGACAACTCGAACCCATCTCCAGATATAGTATAATTACTATTATCTATAACTTTCAAAGTTAATTCAGGGATGTCTTCATTAGTCATAGGGACATATAGTCTAGAAACATATATTTCGCCCGGTTTGTCCCCCATTAATCTTGCCCAACCACTGCCAAAAACAGGAAAATACTTCTGTCTAACTTCAGCTTGTAGATTTAGATCATCTACCGTTTTGCCTAAGATCATTCTCGATTGTAACAAAGCAATTTCTGGAGCCGATTGAGGTTGACTATCCGGTAACATTTGACTCAGATTACTCAATATGGCATTTGCTTGCTTTTCTTCAACCTGTACTAGAGCATCTGCTTGATACACTGGAGTAGCGAATAATGCATATACTATCGCTAGTAATGTGAATAATGACACTATCGAAATAATTAATTTCCGATAATCAATTATTTCCCCAACTATGCGTCCTAAATCTATTTCATCTGTCTCTTTCTCAACAGATTTATGCTTAACTGATGACATGCAATTTTTCCTGATATTTATGCGCCTAATTTCTCAACCCAGCGCAAGCCGGCTTGCTCGATCAATTGATATACAGAGTTAAATGCTTCTTCACTCTTACGATACGGATCTGGAATTTCTCTACTATTCAACCATTGGCCAAACAGCATCGTTTTCCCTCTGGCTTCGGGGGCGATACGGCCAATTTGTTCAATATGATACTTTTCCATGACTAGTATTAAATCATACTGACGTCCTAGAGAAGCTGTGAATTGCCGACCCTTATGCCCATCTAAGGATAATCCATGTTTAGCAGAAACTTTAATTGCGCTTTCGTCTGCATCATGATCGACTAATGCACCTGTACCAGCTGAATCTATTTTTTTGTTTGGTAACTCACGACGTAGAAAGCGCTCACCAATCGGAGAGCGGCAAATATTTCCTGTGCATACTATTAAAATTGAATCAAACATTAGTTGGGCCATCTCTGAATATAACGCATTGTTTCTGTCATATCATGCACACCAGTAATCGTCGGAACCAACTGTGAAATCACTCGATTCCAACGAACCAAAGGAGCAGTGGTAACGTAGACAATATCATAAGGCTGCAACTGGAACTCAGTTCCTAAAACCATTGCTGAAGCATCTTGTGCATTGAGTTGATAGATATTAGCAATTTTCCCTTGCTTATCTCCCTTCAACTGGCGAATAACAAATACACCAGTGGCATCACTAAATGCTTGTGACATACCTTCAGCATTACCAATCGCTTCAGTAAGGGTCATACCACTACGATCCATCTTCATAGTGCTCTGTTTACCAACCTCACCCATAACAAAAACTTTAAGATCATCGTTACGAGGCACAAACAAAATATCACCAGGATACAATAGATGGTTCTGAGTCAAATCACCCTTCTGCATCAAAGCATATAATGAAATTAGTGTATCTTTGCCATTATGAGTCAACACTACATTTCGCCAGTCTGCATCGGCAGCTAGTCCACCAGCAGCATTAATAGCATCCATAACCGTCAATGGAATATTTGTTATCGCCTGCTTTCCTGAGTTAGTTACTTCTCCAGTGACATAAACTTTCTGGGATCGAAATGCAGCAATACTTACATCAACCTGAGGGCTTTCGATGTAGGTAGTCAAGCGACTCGCAATCTCCTGACGTACTTGACTCAATGTCTTGCCTGCAACCTGGACCTTTCCAATATAAGGGTAGAAAATAGTTCCGTCAGAATTGACCCAGTTACCCGTATCACTAGCACTCCGGTACTGACCTGCAGGTGTGGTCAATTCAGGATGATCCCACACCGTCACCATCAGTACATCCCCAACCCCAATACGGTACTCGTAGTTTTTAAGCAAAGTATCCAGTTGCGGATTCGGTCTCGCCATCAGCGTTTCTGGGCGCAACTGATCGACCAAACTAGGAGTCATAGGATATACATTAACAAGTTTATCCAGATCGTAATCGCTATCAGGTAGTTCAACCGTATTCTTCCGTAAGCTATTTAATCCTTGACCAGGAATAATGGTACAACCCGATAAAAAACCTATTGCCAATGCTAATGCCGAAAATCTAACAATTTTTTTCTTCATAATGTCACATCATCAGTAAACCAAAATTTGCCATTTCCTGAACAGCTATTGATTATCCAGCACATCCTTGTGTGGTCAGATATAGAGATCTATACGATTTGCTTCCTGCAACGTTACACAATCTCTTTACCAATCTGCCGCATTCAGCCTATAAACTAAAAGGGATTTCAATCCCTGCGCTTGCGCCAACATCATCACTATCGCTATGGTCTGCATTGGTATACCACAACGAGGTGTTGAGGCGGACTGTCTTATAGACATCCCCACTCCAGCCGAGTTGTATACCTTTCAATGTGTCAGCATGCGGGAATGCCTTATTAATTGATTGATCTTTAGGATTTACTTTGGCATAGACCAGACGACTGCTCCAGCGCTGATTATCTTCGGTAACCAGCTCAACTTTGCCGGCAAACAGCTGCCCGTCTCCCCCCATAGCATCGCCTAGCGGATATCCCTGCTGATAGTAACCATCTTTATAAATATGGTGGGTATAGGTATAGCCCGTTCGGCTCATATTAGTACGGGTATCATGCGCCTCAACATACCAGTTTATCGCATCTTTACCCCAACCGTGGTGCCCTTCAATTCCGCCCAGATACATATTGGCCGAAGGCAGGTACCCGGATTCATCTTCCCCTATCATCTGGCCGTACAGACTTACCGGCCAGCCTAGCGTTGGCTCGAGCTTCAGTTTGAAATCAAATCCCGCCAACTGGTTCCCGGGTTCATCATCCGTCCCGGTATTATCATGCCCGGTAAAACCATCCCAAAAGCTGCTAAAGGATTGAGGGCGTCCCTCACCTCCCCACTGCATGATGCGTGACGCACCGAGTTCAAGAGACTGGAACGGAGTGAAGGTCAAACGGCCGCCGATAATCTTGGCATGAGGTACCGCCGTGTACTGGTTCATCTGGCTGGCGGAAATCTGGTACTGCCAGGGGCCAATCCAGCGTAGCCACCAGGTTTCCGGAGCCGCCTGTTCAGCGCGCTGCATCAGGAGTCCGGTCATCGGTCTCGCAGCATCCCCGCGGATCAGGCTTCCTTCATAGCCGGGCCCCCACCACTGTGGCATCTGGCCAAACGACAGCCATTGGTTCCAGAACTTCACCGCGCCGTACGCGCCGTTGGCATTGAAGCGGGAGCCATTGCTGATGCGCTCACCGCCTTCTACATTGCCCTGCAGGTGAACATCCCACCAGTCGCCGCTGTTATTAAAGGCCAGCGATAGCGAGTTATCTGCCGGTTGGCTTTGTGCAAAGCCCTGCGGGGTTCCCGGTTGATCGGTAGAGGTGTAGCCGCTGACGCGGAAATCAGCCTTTAATGAAGAAAGCCTCTGATTAATACGCGTCAGCACCACCTGTTCAGAAGAATAGGAGGGTTTGGCCTTTTTTAACGCCCGGGTAATCTCTTCCTGACTCAAGGGCCAGGTCGAAAGGCTAAGCTGGATAACTCCCCGGTCAGACAGCCAGGAGAGATCGTTACGCAGTTCGTTATCATTGAGTACCAGACCAGAGGCATAAACCTGCGCACTCACCGATGTCAACAGCCCCAAAGCAAGTGCAAGACGCGCGATTTTCATCATTATACAAGATCCATTTTTAGCCCCGTTTCCGCAAGCTGGCGAGTCATGGGGAATATGAGTTTAGAGAGCGCACGCTGACGCCAGTCGTAGTATGTTTGTTCAGCAGTGATGATGCAATAAGCAGTCCCTTCGAACGTAATCAGCCACGCACTATTTGAAATGTCAGTTCCACAGTCAAAACGCCAGCGACGCCCCTCACATCGATCACCGCCGACCCTGGACATGAGCTATCTCAGGTCAACCAGAGGGATAAAACACCGTTGAGTCAGAAAGAGTGCCGATTATATACGGTGCTTGCGGATAATCATCCGTCGCAACCGGTTTTAGGAATTTCGAACATATAGAAGATGACTGAAGAATTGACGCTGACGGTTTCGATACGCTACCGCCCTTGGCTTAACAGCTACCAATGCACTGTACTTCATTTATACATTTTTGCTGGCGCAGCGCCCGCCGGATTATTAGTCACTGACAATATTTTAGCGGCATCAAGTTTACGAGATTCTGCCGGCAAATGGGAGTAAAAATGACAACTATTCGCTTATAAAAACAACCAAATCTTACTCCTCCGACAAGCGGACGACATCACAATAAGATTGTTTAATAATATCTCGCTGTTCCAGCCAGCGAAACTTACCCACGCATCAATACAAAAGTAACATCATGTTTTTTAAGGGTTTTACTGACAAAATAAACTAACCCTTCAAATTGTCATCACTTTCGTCAACTACAAAAATTAATACCTTTCATTCCCTTTTTATACTTGACAAAGATAATTTAACTTCGAGTATCAGGTCCTGGCTGTCTATTTAGGATTGTTCTCAGCCACGTTATTTCCTGTGCCAGCAAAACATTGCTGCAGAATGTAGTATCAACTATTTATTTCATGAATATGAATGTGCGAGGCCGGGACTGATTCTATTATTTTCGCAGGTCTCTTTCATTGTCAGCAGCACACTCAGTAAAAATGCTTATGCATATCCGCCCGGGTAAAGGGTTTTTCCAGCGGCCCAAGCTTGACGGCAATTTCACCCAGCAAAGACTGAGTCGGCGCTTTAGTACCGGTATTTAGTAACACGACGGGGATGATAATCAGACTGAGCACCCCGCCCCAGGAGAGCTGCGCATCGACGACACGTGATGAATTCCGCTGCAGCAGCAGAAACAGCGCGCTACCGCAGGCGCCAAGCAGCAGCCCGGCAATCACTTCAGATGGGGAGTGGGCATGAATCGCCAGACGGGAATACCCCACGAGGCCAGCCAGCAGATACCCCATCACCATGGCAGTCCGGCGTAAAACAACGCTACCGCGAGCGCAGAGCAGCCATAAGAAAATAGGCCAGAAGGCGGTAGATAAAGCGGTGTGCCCGCTAAAACCGGTAAAATCTAACTCGCGGATGCCGATGCCCCAGCCCATAAAAGCCAGTTTTGATGCACTGACGATGGCGCCGGTAATACCAAACAGCAATCCCCATTGCCAGGCAATCTGTCTGGAAGGCCTGCGCAGAAATAAAACCATGAACACGGCTGCCGCGCTGGGTAACAGCACGGTACTATCGCCAAAAAAAGAGACCCACTGCCAGTTCATTTATTTTTCATCCTTTGACGATTTTCCAGTTCGCAGCGCCTTTGTCCATGACGTTGGTATGGGCATACACATCCGATAACTTCACATTTTTATGCATGCATCACTGTTGTTTAATGCGTAAGCATGATCTCAGTCAAGTTTTATTTTTTTATGACAGCCAGCGGCAGGCATATTTTTTTAAGAAGATTCTGACTAACTCATTATTAGCAAACATAAAATTATGCTACTCCGACCATTCCATCACAGGAGGGCCAGCACAACAACCAGATGTCTCTGAAGTCGCTTTTTGTTTACACATTAAGCGTGTTTCAGCAAATCAGCATAACCATCTGATTTATATTGATTAATATTTATCTAAAATAGACTTATTTAATCCGCAGGGCTGTCTACAGAAGCATGCAACATCGCGGACTTAAGCCACATACTTCTGTAAACCCTACATTTTCACACTTCTGAAATCCGGCAGAGCCTATTTACGCGAGTAACTTCTTAATGCTCTCGCGGAATTTCGTGCCTTCTTTGTGGTTACGCAGCCCGTAGTTTACGAAGGCCTGCATATAGCCCATTTTTTTCCCGCAGTCGTAGCTATCGCCGGTCATTAGCATCGCGTCAACGGGCTGCTTCTTCGCCAGTTCCGCGATCGCATCGGTCAGCTGAATACGGCCCCATGCGCCAGGTTGAGTCCGCTCCAGCTCGGCCCACACATCGGCGGAAAGCACATAGCGTCCTACGGCCATCAGATCGGAATCCAGGGTCTGCGGTTCGTCAGGTTTCTCGATAAACTCGACGATCCGGCCAATCTGCCCTTCTATGTTCAGCGGGTCTTTAGTCTGGATCACGGAATACTCCGACAGGTCGCCGTCCATTCTCTTGGCCAGCACCTGGCTGCGCCCGGTTTCATTAAAACGGGCCACCATCGCCGCGAGGTTATAGCGCAGCGGGTCAGCGCTGGCATCGTCCAGCACGATGTCCGGCAGCACCACAACGAACGGATTATCTCCGACGATCGGGCGCGCGCAGAGAATAGAGTGTCCCAGCCCCAGCGGCTGCGCCTGGCGTACGTTCATGATAGTCACGCCCGGCGGACAGATTGCCTGTACCTCAGCCAGCAGCTGACGTTTAACACGCTGCTCAAGCAGCGCTTCCAGTTCATAGGAGGTATCGAAATGGTTTTCCACGGCATTCTTAGACGAGTGGGTAACCAGTACAATTTCCTTGATGCCTGCCGCCACAATCTCGTCGACGATATACTGAACCATTGGCTTATCAACGATTGGCAGCATCTCCTTCGGAATCGCCTTGGTGGCCGGCAACATATGCATCCCCAATCCGGCTACCGGAATAACTGCTTTCAAACTTGCCATTCTCATATCCACCCATATAGTGATAAATCTTCGATACCCGCCTGATTACAGGTTCCCCTGGTATCAATCTATGATATTACCGTTTTGCTATCAGTCCGACTTCCAGCAAAATTCCGAAACTACATGTTTCATCAGAGAATACACTCAAAGTATTAGCTCCGACAGAGCGGTTTAAGAAAATTCTGATGACTCAGGAGTCATATGGCGCGCTGCCTCAGGATTTTCATCTGCACTTTCTTCACCCGCAGGACTTATCGCTGTATTCCCGGCAGAGAATACTGCAGAAGAAGCGTTTGGATAATGCGTAAAATGCAGAAAAAAAGAGGGTTTATTCCCATGAACACCAGGACATAATTCATAAAAATAATCTGCAGACACTATTTTCAATAGAAAATAGCGCAGAAAGCTCACCGCTGCGCTCATCATGCCCTCCTTCACCTGTTGCCCGCTATCCATGTCATCCATCGGCACTGGCTTTTACACCTGATTAAAATCTTCTGATATCGTCTGATTAAACAAGATATTTTGCAAGCCACGACATTCAGTAGTATGAAAACCTGGATCGCTACGATTGAGTGATTGAATCGGGTGTTTACACCTCTGCTTCTGAATCCGTCTGATTTTCATACTTCTGTTTGGTCAGAAGGGGCAATAACCGGCATTATTGATCCGGTGCACTCTCTGCAAGTTTATATTCGGTCGTCCACAGTCATATCTTTTATTAATAAGCTTATTTGCATAAAAAATAAGCGCGCACGGCTATAATTCATGCAGTTTAATATTGCCAGCCGCGGCATTTCTCCCGTCCCCGCGCCAGCCTGACGTCATAAGACGAGAATATATTGCAATTTATCGGTCGCTTATCCATGATCGTCGGATGGCACTCTCAGGTAGTATAGGTTTTAGCGAATGATGGAATGGATTGCCGACCCCTCAATTTGGGCCGGTCTCATAACGCTGGTGGTTATAGAGCTGGTCCTCGGTATTGATAACCTCGTTTTTATCGCGATCCTCGCGGAAAAGCTCCCTGCGACTCAGCGTGACCGCGCGCGGGTGATTGGCCTGCTGCTGGCGATGCTGATGCGTCTGCTGCTGCTCGCCTCGATCTCCTGGCTGGTCACCCTGACCAAACCGCTGTTCTCCTACCACGATCTCAGCTTTAGCGCGCGAGATTTGATTATGTTGTTTGGCGGGTTATTCCTGCTGTTTAAAGCGACTGTTGAGCTCAATGAGCGACTGGAAGGCAAAGACAGCGATAATCCGGTTCAGCGCAAGGGCGCGAAGTTCTGGGGAGTGGTCGCTCAGATTGTGGTGCTGGATGCCATCTTCTCCCTCGATTCGGTGATCACCGCCGTCGGCATGGTCGACCATCTGGCGGTGATGATGGCAGCGGTAGTTATTGCCATGAGTTTGATGCTGCTCGCCAGCAAAGCGCTGACGCGTTTTGTCAACAGCCACCCGACTATCGTTATTCTCTGTCTGAGCTTCCTGCTGATGATTGGTTTCAGCCTGATTGCCGAAGGGTTTGGATTCCCCATCCCGAAAGGTTATCTGTATGCGGCCATTGGCTTCTCCGTCATCATTGAGTCGCTGAACCAGCTGGCGCTGTTCAACCGCCGTCGCTTCCTCTCCGCCAATCTCACGCTCCGCCAACGCACAACCGAAGCGGTGATGAATCTACTTAGCGGGCATAAAGAACACGCCGAGCTCAGCAGCGATACGGCCGCGCTGATCGACAGCCAGGCCGATAACCCGCTGTTCAACCCCCAGGAACGCCGGATGATTGAGCGGGTGCTTAATCTCAACCAGCGCACCGTCAGCAGCATTATGACCTCGCGCCATGATATCGAGCATATAGACCTTAGCGCCCCGGAAGAGGAAATTCGCGCCTTGCTGGAGAAAAACCAGCATACCCGACTGGTCGTCACCGGCGGAAATGATGATGAAGATCTGCTCGGCGTGGTTCACGTCATCGACCTGCTACAGCAATCGCTGCGTCATGAACCGCTCGACCTGCGCGTCCTGCTTCGTCAGCCGCTGGTGTTCCCTGAGACGCTGCCTCTGTTGCCAGCGCTGGAGCAGTTCCGCCATGCCAGGACCCATTTCGCCTTCGTGGTGGATGAGTTTGGTTCCGTTGAGGGGGTAGTGACCCTGAGCGATGTGATGGAAACCATCGCCGGCAATTTACCCAACGAAGCTGAAGAGATTGATGCCCGCCACGATATCGCAAAAAATCCTGACGGCAGCTGGACCGCCAATGGGCATATGCCGCTGGAAGATTTAGTGCAGTACATCCCCCTGCCGCTCGATGATAAGCGCGAGTATCACACGATTGCCGGTCTGTTGATGGAAAATCTGCAGCATGTCCCCGAAGCGGGAGAAGAGGTGAAAATCGGCGACTACATCGTACGTACGCTGCAGGTCGAGAGCCACCGGGTACAGAAAGTGCAGATTATCCCGCCGCCGCCGCGGGAAGATGAACTGAGCTACGAAGTGTAATCCCCGCAGTCGGCAGATACGCCCCGCTGGCGCTGCGCTTACCGGGGCTACAGGGAGAGTCCGCTCAGGTAGCCCGGATAAGGCATTAGCGCCGCTATCCGGGCCGGTAAAGTCGCTCCACCGGTCAATCCCGGTTAGTGTTTCTCAAGCAACTTCTTCACTTCTTTCCCGTCCTGGCTGTTTTTATTACGTTCAATCCAGTCATTAAGCCGCTGTTTAGCTTCATCCTGCAGCTGTTTACGCAGTACCTGGTCAACCTGCAGACTGTAGCTCAGCGCCTGCCATTTCCCGTAGATACGCAGCGGAATCGCGGTCTGTTTGAGCTTGTCGATAAGCTTGCTTTCGCCTTTCCAGCCGCCCAGCACGCGCACGTTAAAGCGCATATCGCACTCTTCTTTCAGCAAATTCAGGTCGCCCTGCCCGGTCAGCGCCATCATCTCTGATTGCCCCTGCAGGCTATGTAAGGTGACCTGTCCCTGCGCCAGCTGCAGCTCGCTGCTCATGGCATCGAGGCGGGTCGCGTTGTCGTAATTTTCCTGCGCCTGCACATTGGTGCTGCGCTCAACGGCCTGCTGCACGAGCTGCTGGAAGTTAAGCCCTTCAGTGCGGGTATTCGCCATCTGTATCTGCGCATCCCCTTGCCAGCGACGACGGAAATCGTCGGCATCAATTCTTTCGCCGGAGAAATCTCCGCTTAAAGAGAGCTTACCGGTCAGATTGAGCGAATAGTTAAAGGCTTTCAGGATGGTGGCAATCTCAACGTTATCCAGTTTGGGCTGGAAAGAGGCTTGCGAGGTCTCTCCCCGCGCGTCGAGGGTGCCGGGCAACGATATCAGGCCGCCATCCAGTTCGCCCTGAAGCTGGTTGATGGTCAGCAGTCCGAGCTGATTACTGATGTCGCTTTTCACCTGAGTAAAGGTCATCCCACGCCACTGAAGCTGGTCGGCCGTCAGCGCCATATGGGCGGTAAAGCCGCGCAGGCTGTCGTAATCTTCCTGAATATCGCTGTCGGCAATCACCGGGCGCAGCTGCCTCGGCTGGCTTTGTCCCTGCTGGCTGACGCCAGAGTCCGTCGCCGGTGAACCGTGCGTCAGCAGACTGTCGAGGTCAAGAGTCGTGGCGTGAAGATTGAGATTCCAGTCGGCCCGGTCGCCTAAAATCACGCTGGCGTTGCCGGCAATCGTGCTGCCGTTCGCCGTCAGATTGAGGTTATCGAAGCTCAGCTTTTTCTCGTCTTCCTGCCAGTTCGCCTGCATACTGCCCTGCCCGCTCACCCCGTTAGCCGGCAGCTCGGCGCCGCGCAGCTGCCAGTCGAGCCGGGAGATGTCAGCCTTCAGAGAGTGCGGATAGTCACCGCCCTGAACCTCAGCAGTGAAAGAGAGCGCCAGATCGCGCTGATCGCGGTTGATTCGCCCGGCAAAGTCGAGGGTCGCGTGATGATGCTCATCTTGATCCATCTGCAGACGAATATCGCGCACGGTCACCTGTTCGCCATCTTCATGCTGGAAAAAGAGGACGCTGTCCACCACCTGCAGCTGCCGCACGTCGTAGGACCAGCCGCTGTCTTCCGCCACCAGCGGCAGCGGATTATCATGAGGAACCACCGGCGCATCCTGGCCGCGAACAGCCTCGGTCTTCGGCGTCAGCTGAATGACCGCGCCCTTGAGCATCACCTGTTTGACCTGCAGCTGATGGGAAATCAGCGGCATAAGGACGACATCGAGACGCATATTGTCCGCGCGCACCACCGGTTCAGCCGCCCCCGGCGCCGTCAGCGTCATGCGGCCGGAAAGAATACTCAGCTGCGGCCAGACGTGCCAGCGCAGCGGGCCATCGAGTTCGAGCTGATAACCGCTACGTTCCGCCACCTTATGCACCATATAGGCGCGAAAATCGTTGGGATTGACCAGCAATACCAACGCGGTCAGCCCGGCGACAACCACCGCCAGCAAGATCATCAGCGTCGTCAGAATTCGTCTCATGGCACCCTCAGTACACCGCTTACGTTATCAATCCTTGTCGATTCGGCTCGCCACCGCGCCCTGCTGGTCGCGATATTTGGCGTCTTCACGGCGGTTATAGGGCCGTGCCGCAGGGCCTGACAGCGGTTCAAAACTCAATGCGCCGATCGGCATCCCCGGGCGCAGCGCCAGCGGCAGCTTGCCGGAGTTAAAGAACTCGAGCACGATGCAGCCAGACCAGCCGGGATCGATACGGTGAGCGGTGACGTGCACCATCAGCCCCAGACGCGCCAGAGAGGAGCGTCCGTCCAGCCAGCCAACCAGATCGGCCGGTAGCGTCACCGACTCATAGGTCACCGCCAGCGCCAGCTCTCCCGGATGCAGATAGAAGGCTTCGCCTTCCGGCAGCACGATCTCTTCGCTCATCACCCGATCCAGCGCCGCGGTCACTTCCGCTTTTGGCCCGCTCAGATCGATAAAGGGCGCAGTGTGGCCGCGAAACGTGCGGAATTTATTCCCCAGCCGAACGTCTACGGTCGCGCCGTTAATACGTTCAATGGGCGGGCGCGGGCTGATAGATAGCCGCCCCTCATCCAACCAGGCTTCTATATCTCGGTCGCACAGACGCATGAGCTCTCTCCTTTATGGCATCGCGCCCCTACACCTTCCGGGGCTAAGGGCAATTTGGGTTCTCTTTGCACGTTACACAATTCGTCTGTGTTATTCAAAGAACTGGCTGATTTTTGCCTTCAGAATATCAATCGCGATGCGGTTTTTACCGCCGCGAGGCACAATAATGTCGGCATACTGCTTGGAAGGGTCAATAAACTGCAGGAACATCGGACGAACCGTTTTCTGATATTGCGCCATCACCGAGTCCATCGAGCGCCCGCGTTCATTCACATCGCGCTTGATGCGGCGCATCAGGCAGATATCCAGCGGCGTATCAACGAAGATCGAGAAGCTCAGCTCATTGCGCAGGCGAACATCCGTCAGCAATAAAATCCCTTCGAGGATGATCACTTTCTTGGGTTCAATGTGGATCGTTTCCGGCATACGCGTATGTTCAACGTAGCTGTAAACCGGTAATTCAATCGGCTGGCCGCTTTTCAACATCTGCAAATGTTGAAACAGTAAACTGTGATCCATCGAGCTGGGATGGTCATAGTTCGTTTTAACACGCTCTTCCATCGACAAATGACTTTGATCTTTGTAGTAGCTGTCTTCCGGAATAACGCCAATATGTTCATCACCAACCTGTTCACGCAATTCGCGATACAGCGTGCTGGCGATAAGACTTTTTCCCGAAGCCGATGCGCCGGCGATACCTATAATGACGCACTGATGAGACGTATCAGTCATAACTTTTTTGCGACCTGATTAACCTGGATGTATATACACATAACCCTTCGAGCTGCCGCCGCGTGACTCGGCTTGCAGCCTCGCCCCTGTGGGGTTTGTTCAAAACGCTAACGAGTTTTGAGGCGCATCTCGAATAATTTCATGTATTGGAAGGGTGACGTTTGACCGTCAAACGCGGCAATTATAGGGATTTCAGCGCGTCGATACCAGTGATATGCACCCTGCATGGCTATTCCTCAGTCGGCGCCCATCCTTCGCTATACCAGATATGCAACAACGCATAGGAACGCCACGGCTGCCAGCGGCTGGCGTAACGGGCAATGCGCGCCGGGGTCATACCGCTAAACCGCTGCTTAATCAGGTAATCATCCGGCAGAAAAATGTCCTTCGCCTGCCAGCCGCGCAGGGCAAAATAGCTGGCGGTCCAGCGGCCGATACCGGGCAGCGTTTGCAGCTGTTTCATCCCGGCCTCAATGTCGTCCGGCGCCACCAGCGGCAGCTGACCGTCAATCACCGCCTGCGCCAGATGGATCAGGGCCTCGGCGCGCCGCAGCGACATCCCCAGCGCTTTAAGCGCTAACGGATCCGCTCGCGCCAGGCTTTGTGGTTCAGGAAAGAGCCTGTATTCCGGCGCCTCCGCCAGCGTTTCCCCGTAAGCCGCCGCCACTTTTGCCGTCAGCTTCGCCGCCATCGCCACGCTGACCAGCTGCCCCAGCACCGCGCGCACTCCTTGTTCAAAGGCATCAAGCGATCCCGGCAGGCGCAGCCCAGGACGCGCGCTGGCCAGCGCGCCCAGCGTCTGGGCCACCCGATGCGGGTCACAGGCTAAATCAAACAAGCGCGCAACCCGGTCGTGGCATGCATCGGCCACCGGCTGCAGGCCGTCAGATAAGGTTACGCGTAATCCCTGCGCCGCCATATCGGGCTCAACCACGATCAGGCCGCGATGGCCCGCGAGGGAAAAGCTGCGGGTGTAACGCCCCGCGCTGAACGTTTCAATACCCGCCACCGCACGGGCGCTTAGAAAACCGAATATCCATTCCGGGTCGTAGGGGGCGTGCCAGGGTAACAGCGTCATCATTTCTCCTTCTTTAATTGCCTCAATGATAGACGCTCCACGTCCGACATACCTTGCTTTTAAATTCCAGTTGTCGCCGTGGCGGCAATCCGCTAAAGTCGCCCCCCTTCTTCACTGGCATGGGGATTTTTCAGGTCATGTTTATTGGTTTTGACTACGGAACCGCCAACTGTTCGGTTGCCGTAATGCGCGATAACCTTCCGCAATTGTTAACGCTGGAAAACGGCAGCAAGCTGCTGCCATCAATGCTGTCGGCGCCGACCCGCGAAGCGGTTAGCGAATGGCTCTATCGCCATCATGACGTGCCGACCAACGGCGCTGAAAACCAGGCGCTGCTGCGTCGCGCCATCAACTATAACCGCGATGAAGACATCGACGTCCTCGGCAACAGCGTCCAGTTCGGTCTGGCCTCGCTGCATCAATATGTCGACGATCCGGAAGAAGTGTACTTCGTTAAATCCCCGAAATCGTTCCTCGGCGCCAGCGGCCTGAAGCCGCAGCAGGTTGCGCTGTTTGAAGACCTGGTATGCGCCATGATGCTGCATATTAAACAGCAGGCGCAGACCCAGCTTCCGGAGACGATTGACCAGGCGGTAATTGGCCGGCCGATCAACTTCCAGGGGCTGGGCGGCGATGACGCCAATGCCCAGGCGCTGGGGATCCTCGAGCGCGCGGCGAAACGCGCCGGTTTCCGTGACGTCGTTTTCCAGTTTGAACCGGTTGCCGCCGGGCTGGATTTCGAAGCGACGCTCAGCGAAGAAAAACGCGTACTGGTCGTCGATATCGGCGGCGGCACCACCGACTGTTCGCTGCTGCTGATGGGGCCGCAGTGGCGGCAGAAAGCCGATCGTCAGCAAAGTTTACTCGGCCACAGCGGCTGCCGCGTCGGCGGGAACGATCTCGACATCGCGCTGGCCTTTAAATGCCTGATGCCGCTGCTGGGGATGGGTGGCGAAACTGAAAAAGGGATCGCCTTACCGGTGCTGCCGTGGTGGAACGCCGTGGCGATCAACGATGTGCCGGCGCAAACCGATTTCTACAGCAGCGCCAACGGTCGTTTGCTCAATGACTTGCTGCGCGATGCCCGCGATGCCGATAAAGTGGCGCTGCTGCTGAAAGTCTGGCGCCAGCGTCTGAGCTATCGCCTGGTGCGCAGTGCGGAGGAGAGTAAAATCGCCCTCTCCGCGCAGGAGCAGGTGACCGCCGGGCTGCCGTTTATCGGCAATGAACTGGCCACGGCTATCAGCCAGCAGGGACTGGAAGCGGCGTTGAATCAGCCGCTGACGCGTATTATGGAGCAGGTTCAGCTGGCGCTGGACAACAGCCGCGAAACGCCGGATGTGATCTACCTGACCGGGGGGAGCGCCCGCTCACCGCTGATTAAGAAAGCGCTGGCGGCCCACCTGCCGGGTATTCCGATCGCCGGCGGAGATGATTTTGGCTCCGTTACCGCCGGTCTGGCCCGCTGGGCGCAGGTCGTTTTCGCTTAACGTTCACGGGGCAGCCCTGCCCCGTTTTCCTCTGTGGCTTCTCCTCCCGGAACGCCACCGCCGAAAATCGCGCCATGGCATAAATCAGCTTCCCGGAAATGGGCTCTCGCCAGGCAAACATGCGCTCCCTGCGGTTTTATCATCGCCCTGCTTTCCCGGCAGTAGCGTTTTATATCGCAGCATAGCCAGAGCGACATCATGTTACCCCGTTTGGGGCTCGTCATGCCAGATACCCTCACCGCGCATTCCTTGTCTGACGCGGCGTAGCGAACAGGTCTGGCCAGTATGACCTGCTGCAAATAACGCTGGTACAATCTCCCCGCCCCCTGCAGAATGCTGTGCCGTCTGAAACTGCGCTTTTATTTCCCGACATCCGGGGGGACCGCCTGTGCATGTCGCAGACATGATTGATTATTCCAGTCACCGTTATTCATCCATGCCGCAGGGGGGAGTTTGAATCGTATACGCGCCGTTCCTGGCTTCGCCGCGTCGTTCGCCTGGGGCTACAGAGTGCTCTTCTGGGTCGGCTTTAGCATTGCGGCCAGCCTGTCGTTTTCTTCCCCCGTCGCGGCGCAAAGTCGTCAGATTGGCATTGATATTCCCGTGCAGTGGGTGACCGATATTGACGGGTCGATGACGCTGGAGGCGTTTCTCGCCCTGCCGGAGAGTAAGCTCAATTCGGGGCAGCGCATCCCCTCATTTGGCTACTCATCGAAAACGTACTGGTTTAAGAGCCGCCTGCCGGCGGCCGATTTTGACGGTGAATCTCGCTGGCTGCAGCTCGGCCCCTCCTTTATCGATCATCTCAGCGTTTTCTATCGTCCTGCCGGCAGCGATCTTCCGTGGACGCACAAAGAGTTTGGCGACCACGCCTCGACCCGCGATAGCGACCTGGACTATCGTGAAAGCGTTCTGATCTTACCGCCGCCCCCTGGCGACGCGGGATACGAGATGGTTTTTCGCCTGCGCAGCAGCAGTACCCTGCTCCTGCTGGCGACGCTCTCTTCTCCACAGGAGTTTGTCAGCACCGCAACCCGGGATACCGCATTCTGGAGCTTCTATTTTGGCCTGGCGGCGATCGCCAGCGGAATTGCCCTGTGGCTTGCCTTAGTGTTACGTCGCCGCCTGCTGTGGGGAATTTGCCTGTTTTCCCTCAACTATCCGCTGGTGGCGGCGCTACACGGCTACCCGGAATGGTTTTTTGGCGATGCCGTTCTCCCCGTGCAGGATGCGATGATCAGCTACCTGTCATTGCTCAGCTACGCCACCGCGCTGTGGTTGCATAGCGAGGTTTTTGATCTTAAAAACAATATGCCGCGCCTGCACCGGCTGCTGCTCGTTGCTATTGGCGTCAATATTGTGCTTCTCGCCAGCGTGCCCCTCGGCTTTTACGGACAGGCCATGCAGATCGAGGCGGCGATGTTCTTTATTGCCGCGCCGATTCTGCTGATCACCTCATGGCTGCTCTGGCGACGCAAAGCCATCGATTTAAATACGCTGCTGTTGGGACTGCTTCCGCCCGTCTACGTGGCCTCCGCCGCGCTGGTGCTTCTCTCGATACACGGGGTGATCCCTTTTCATAACACCATCTATTCCGCCTGGCAGTACGCGCTGATTGTTCATATTGTCACCGTCCTTATCATTGCGGTCCTGCGAGTACGGGCCGAAAATCGCAGGCTGGTGCAAAAACAACAGCTGACGCGCGAACTGCAGATCGAACGCGAAGCAAGCTTTCATCAACGTCAGTTTATGGGGATGGTGGCGCACGAGTTCAGAACGCCGCTTTCGGTTATCCAGGCCGCGCTGGAGAACCTGCGCCTGTGCTCTCCGGAGCCGGCGCAACGGCCGCGCCTGGACCGCATGCAGCGCGCCACCACGCGTCTGGTTCAGTTAACCGATAACTGTCTGGCCGATGCCCGGCTCTCATCCAGCGCGCTGCATGTCGATAAGCAAAATGCCGATCTGCTAGCGGTCATTCGCATGGCGGCAACAGTGGTTGAACTCTCGTCAAACCATTTTCTGACGATCACCCTGGCCGGGCGCACCGTCGACGCGACGACCCGTTCGCCCCCCCTCTTTGCCGATAGCGCGCTGCTGTGCATTGCGCTGGCCAATCTCCTGGACAATGCGGTGAAGTACACGCCGTCCAGCGAGATTGCGATTGCCATTCGCCCAAACGCGAACTGCTGTGAAATTGCGATCCGTGACCAGGGACCGGGTATTGCCGTCGATCATATCGACCAGATCTTTGAGCGTTACCGGCGCGGCGCAGTCCGCACCGCGACGCCCGCCGGCACCGGTCTTGGACTGTATGTCGCCCGGCAAATCATACAAGCTCACGGCGGCGAGCTTTGGCTGGCCAATAACGGTCCGACGGGATGCGAATTTGCGCTCACGCTGCCCCAGGATGACCTACCACAGCAGAAGGGTAAATCATGACATTACGCGTGGCCATCATTGAAGATAGCGCCGATCTCCTCGATGAACTGCTGGCCTTCCTGCGCTTTCGCGGCTTCGACGCATGGGGGGTACACAGCGCGGAAGCCTTCTGGCGGCAGCTGCATCGTGACCCGGTGGATATTGTACTGGTTGATATTGGCTTACCTGGCGAAGATGGCTTCAGCGTTCTGGACTATCTGCATGAGCTTGGCGAGTACGGGCTGATTGTGATGACGGCCAGGGGGCATGAGCAGGATAAACTGCAGGCGTTCAATCTTGGCGCAGATTTCTATCTCATCAAGCCGGTGAATTTTTCCGTTCTGGCAGAGACCATCCATGTGTTGGGCGCCCGGCTGATGCAGCAACACCCCGGCTCCCCGGTCGCGGCCCCCGTAGCCGAGAAATTAGCCTCTTCATCCTGGGTACTGCAGCCGGAAAACCTGGTGGCGCCGTCCGGCATAGCGCTGCCGCTGACCCAGCAGGAGCATCGGATGATGGCGCGCTTAATGCGCAATCCAGGCGAGGTCTGTCGCAAGGTCGATCTGCACGCGTTTCTTTTCCCCGATGAAGTTGAGGCGGAGCTGCACCGCATTGACGTGGTGATCAGCCGACTGCGCAACAAAGCGCGACTGCACGGCGTAACGTTGCCCATCCGGGCCATTTTTGGCAAAGGCCTGGCGTTTATTCCCTGAGGTTTCTCATCGCCGTCGTGCCAGCAGGCAGACGCACTCTTCGCCAGTTTTATTATCCATAAGTTATTCATTTTGCTGTTGTTGTTAATTTTTCTTATTTTTTGAGAGAAATGAGAGAAATGAGACTGACAGTGAATTAAGAATTTTCTTACATTGACCTCATGCCGCAATGTCGTGACCGAAATCAGCCATGCTGCGGAAGGGGAACGCGCCCCCCTTTCGCACTAGCCAACCTGCGGACAGGCGGGGTTTAACCCTGCCAGGGTTTCGTTCAAGGCGGCGACGTTACGCGAATATTCTCTGCGGCAGACGCCGCGACGCTAGCAGCTTCACGCGGAATAACAGAATAATAATATTCGCATTCACGCCGAGGCGTATTTATCACAGCATAAAACTCAGTTAAGGATTATTCATTATGGCCTTACAAACGTGGCTGGCCTTATTGCTATGCCTGTTTTTCCTCGCTGTCTCCGTTTACAGCCTTATTTCTTATATAAAAGACAGGAGAAAAGAGCGTATTCCTTTCGCGAACAGAAAAATGCGCAGAAAATAATCGTGGCAGCCTCCTGCCACTGCCGTCGTGGTTATGAAAGGTTATTCTTCCGTTCGTAAATACGATATTCCTGAGACACGGCAATTGCCGTAAACGCCCGAAAGGTTGCTCGCAGCATGGCTATATGCCAGTGCCGCAGGATAGTCACGTCATGAGAAAAATAAATATCGCGATTATCAGCCGCAACACCTTCCTCAGGGCGTCGCTAATGGCAATTATCCACGATCTCACCCGGGCCAGCGACGCCCTGACGATTGAGTTCAGCGGTCACTCCAGCGAGTTGTCCGCGCAGGACATCATCATCGCTGAGATTCTCCCGGGTGAGATTCACCTCTGTAATACCAGCATTAAAAACCGTAAGAAAAACAGTTCAGTGATCATTTTGCACCGCTATGATGAGCTGCCGGAAAAGACGCGGATCGTCAACTGCCTGAAAGATGTCACCTTCGTTCCCGTCAGAACGGTCAATATTGACAGCCTGAGTGAGATTATTGGCCGGGCGCTCGCCAGGAGTGAAGAACCGGAGTCAAAACGGGCGCTCGACTCAACATCAATATGCGCCAACTGCCCGCACAAAAGCCTGTCGCCTTCGCAGGTCGTCGTTGCCCATGGTCTGATGAATGGCTTTGATATTGGTAAAATTTCCGCCCTTCATCAGCTCAGCCCGAAGACCGTGATTTATCATAAAAATCAGATCATGGAAAAATACGGACTGAATAATCATTATGACTTCTTTCAGTTCATTAGCGTGTTAAAAGAACGCGGATAAAATCAATCAGCGCATCTGCACGCACAATTGAAACAGGGAAAATTAGGAATTCAACGGGTTGCTCAGGTTATCCGTTCTGAAAACAAGCTTACCCGCGGGAAATAACTTCTCATCCACCGTAGCTAACCGATAAAATTATTCACCACCCGGGTATAAAGATACTGCCGCGTATTTTTGTACCATGAAAATAATAGGTTAATCGGGGTGGATTCGTTTCGTCACATTGCCCCTTGCGTGCCTGTTGGGGGCCTCTTTTTCCGCAACATTTTCCCGCGCTATACGAGAGAACGCCCTCCGCGAAGAGGGCGTTGAGCAATCAGGCCTGCACCTGCTGAGGTTGCGCTTCCGGCTCCTCTTCCTGCAACAGCCCTTCGTTTTTCGACAGCATCGCCGTGGCAATTCCGTTGCCCAGCACATTGATCGCCGAACGGCCCATATCAAGGAAATGGTCGATGCCCATCAACAGCAAAATCCCGGCGACGGGGATATTGAAGCTCGGGATCGTGGCGGCCAGTACCACCAGCGCAGAACGCGGGACCCCGGCAATCCCTTTTGATGCCAGCATCAAGGTCAGCATCATGACGGTAATTTCGCTAAAACTCAGCTGGATGTTATAAGCCTGGGCAATAAACATCGAAGCGAACGAGCAGTAGACCATCGACCCCACCAGGTTAAAGGAGTAGCCAATGGGCAGCACGAAGGAGACGATGTTGCGCGAGCAGCCAAAACTGACCAGCCGCTCCAGGGTCTTCGGATACGCCGCCTCAGAGCTGCTGGTGGTGAACGCCACCAGCACCGGATCTTTGAGCATGTTGAGCAGGCGGAAGACCTCTTTTTTCAGCACCATATAACCTACCGCCAGCAGCACCGCGCTGGTCAGCAGCACCGCGATGTAGTAGCCGCCGATAAAGGAGGCGTAGTTAAGCAAAATGCCCATCCCCTGCGAGGCGATAACCGATGAGATGGCGGCAAAAATAGCCAGCGGAGCCACGTACATCACATATCCGGTGACCTTCAGCATGATATGAGAGACGACGTTGAGCGCGGCGACCAGCGGCGCGTTGAATTTCTCCCCCAGCGAGGCCCCGGCGATGCCGAAGAACATCGAGAACACCACGATTTGCAGAATTTCGTTGTTCGCCATTGCCTCGGTAATACTGGTCGGGATGGTGTGAGACAGGAACCCTTTTAAGCTCATTCCGCTGACCGCAAGGCCGGTATCCACCGACTCTTTAGGAATCGCCAGGTTTAAGCCTGCGCCGGGATGTTCAATAGTCACAATCACCAGCCCGACCAGAATAGAGAGGATCGACGAGGTGATGAACCACACCATCGCCTTACCGCCCACTCGCCCGATAGTCGCGGTTTCTCCCAGACGCATAATCCCCACCGTCAGCGTACTGAAGACTAATGGCGCAATGACCATCTTAATCAGCCGCAAAAACATGTCGGTAAAGAGCGTAATATTTTCTGCCCATGAGGTAATTGTGCCCGGAGAGGCATACGCATGAATCACCGCGCCGGAGAGGATCCCCAACAGCATGAAAATAACGATAAACAGCGTGAGTTTGTTTGCACTTGCCACAACAATGAACCCCTGATTTATTTAATGTATTGATTTTAATGCACATATGTTTTTTTTATCCGTATGCATTAAACATTCACCACATAAATTGAATAAAAGACGCAAGGGTTACAACTCTTTTTTAGTTATTTATCTCTGCAGTTGATAAAACTGTTGATGCATATCAATCCTCATCCACTCCGCGGCCGCCG
Organism: Klebsiella sp. X13; assembly: GCF_003323835.1. NCBI lineage: Bacteria > Pseudomonadati > Pseudomonadota > Gammaproteobacteria > Enterobacterales > Enterobacteriaceae > Klebsiella > Klebsiella sp. X13. Next base: position 1,732,418 of record NZ_CP030874.1, on the reverse strand, counting down.
CCGCGGATTCTGACGCCCGATGGCTGAAGTCTCCCGGCCGCCCGTTTTACATCGCCAGCCCCCCGCCGCCGGCATAAGGCTGCTTGCCGACTATTTTCATCACCTCGGCGCCAAAGGTGACAAATGGCGCCCGCCGGCTGGCGTAAATCAACCCGCCGACCTGTGGACGGACCGATTGAATCATATCGGTGAGAGGGTCAATAATCTCGGCCACCACCTCATCGGCGCTGACCCACTCGCCGGGCTGTTTCAACGGTACGAGGATCCCGCTCGCCGGCGCGGTGACAATCTCTCCCCCTGAAAAGGGCAACATCAGCGTCTCCTGCTGTGGGACCGGCGGGCATGCGCCCGCCAGCACGCCGCGGTATTGCAAGTAACGGTACAGACGTTCGGCATCCTCACGGGCCAGCGCGTGATTCACATCCTGCTGACCGCGCAGCTCCACGGTCACCGCCATACAGCCAGGCTGGCCGTGCTGCCATTGCGGAAAGCGGGCGGCCAGGCGATGCCAGGGCAACCCGCAGGCTTCATCAAACGAGTAACCGCCGCTCTCTTGCGACAGCAGTACCGTTTCAATACCTAAAAAGGCAGCCACCACGCCGGCCTCCGCCTGCCAGGCCGGATCGGCATACAGGTGCAAAATGGCCCGATCGTCGCAGTGCAGATCCAGCACCACGTCAGCATCACAGGCCAGACTCAGCAGATGGTGGCGTAGCGCCTGAACTTCGCTGCGCAGCGGTTCGGCGGCCAGCGCCTCACGCATCGCCTCGCGCACCTGCTGCAGGTATGCTTCACGGGTCAGCGGTTCATCGGCGCAGAGATACCGCTGCGCAAGGGGGGCCAGATCGGGAAAATCGCGGTTAAAGTTGCGACCGCTCGCCAGGTCAAATCGCCCGATACCGCCGTTGAGCACCACCTGAGCCAGGCCCGGCGGGTTAGCGACCGGGACGAGGATAATTTCACCGCGCAGCTCGGCGCGCCGTTCCGCCTGGTTGAGTAATCTTTTAAGATAATGCAGAACCAGCATGCCCGGGATTTCATCGGCGTGCAGTCCCGCCTGGAGATAGATTTTTTCTCCACGGCCGGGTTCGCCAAAGTGAAAATGGGTTAATTGCCGCTGCCCACTCAACGCATGTTCAGGTAAGGTATAGTGTTTAATTTTCATTGGACATCCTATCTGTGGAAAAGAAAGCCCGGCTTGACCGTATCGATCACAAGATCCTTGAAATCCTGCGCCGGGATGGCCGCATTTCTTATCAAAAGCTCTCGGAGCAGGTAAACCTCACCGCCCGTCCCTGCCTGGAACGCGTACGTGGCCTTGAGCGTGACGGCATTATCCGTGGCTACAGCGCGGTGATTGAACTCCCCGAACCGGAGCATGCCTTCGTGGTGCAGGCGCAAATTGCGCTGGCCGACCACGGCCGCTCACAGCCGGTATTTGAACAGGAGATGCGCCAGACGCCGGAGGTGCTCGACTGCTGGCTGGTCAGCGGCAGCTTTGACTTTCTGGTGCGTATCGGCTGTCGCAGCATGGCGCACTACTGCCAGCTGGCCGACAGCTGGCTGACCAGCAAAAAATTTCGCGTCGATAAAATCGTCACCCTGACGGAACTGCAGTCCATCAAACGCTCCTGATCAGGGGCGCTTGATAAACGCCAGCCAGCGTCGTTCCGCCCGCGAAAAGAGGTAAATCAGCAAAAAAGTGCACACTAAATAGAGCGCGGCGGCCATCAGGAACGGGATAAACGGCGAGTAGGTAATGGCATAGAAGGCGCGCGCCACGCCGGTGATATCCAGCAATGTCACGGTACTGGCGAGCGAAGTGGCGTGCAGTAAAAACACCATCTCATTGTTCAGCGCCGGGATCCCGCGCCGCAGCGTAGCGGGCAGGACCAGCCGGCGAATAATCTGCCACTTAGTCATGCCATAGGCTTCCCCGGCCACCCACTCCTGACGCGGAAACGTCGCCATCATCCCCGCCAGCAATTCCGCGACATACGCCGCGGTGTTCAGCACCAGCGCCAGGGTGGCGCAGAAGGTTGCGTCGCGGAACAGCAGCCAGAACGGCCGATCGTTTTGCCAGCCCAGCTGGACGATGTCGAACTGAGACAGCCCGTAATAGATCAGCATCAGCTGCAGATAAAGCGGCGTGCTGCGGAAAAACCAGGTGAAGCCGCGCACGGGCCAGGCCAGCAGGCGCGGACCGTAGGCCTGGCCAATCGCCAGCAGCACCGCCAGCACCATGCCGGGCGCCAGGGCGAGCAAAAACAGCTCCGCCGTCATCGCCAGCCCGCTCGTGGAACCGTTGCCGTCACTCCACAGATAGCCCGGTACCGCCTCGATAAAGGTCTGCAGATTCATTGCGTCGCCCCCGCCGTTGACGAACGCAGGGCGTAGCGCTTCGCCAGAAGGCTAAACAGCCAGCTGGACAAGGCGGTGATGACCATATAAATCAGCGAGACCAGGAAGTAGAACAAAAAGGGTTTCTGCGTGGCGCGCCCGGCCTGTTCTGCCAGCCACACCATATCTTCTAAACCGAGAATGGAGACCAGCGCCGACGCCTTCATCAAACCCAACCAGTTATTATTGATGCCTGGAATGGCAAAGCTCAGCATCTGCGGCAGCATAATCCGCCGGAAGACCAGCCACGGCCGCATGCCGTAGGCTTCAGCCGCTTCGGTTTGTCCCCGATCGACGGTGAGAAACGCGCCGCGAAACGTCTCGGTGTAATAGGCGCCAAACACGAAGCCAATCGCCAGCACGCCGGAAATAAAGGTATTAAAACGCACCGGCCCAAGTCCTGCCAGCGACAGCAGCGCGTTGACCAGCATCTCGCCGCCAAAAAACAGCAGCAGCATAATCACCAGCTCCGGAATGCCGCGCACCAGCGTGGTATAGCCGGTGGAAAACCAGCGCAGCCAACGCGGTCCGAACAGCTTAATCAGCGCATTCACCAGCCCCAGCAGCAGCGCCACCAGCAGTGAGACCAGCATCACGCACAACGATACCCCCGCGCCGCGTAACAGTAGCGGTAAATAATCTGCAACCATATTCTGTCTTCCACCCGTTGCGTAAAGGGGCGCCGCTCGCCGACCGCGCCCTCCCCTTTACGGCTTAATTGCCGTAGATATCGAAGCTAAAGTACTTTTTCTCAATCGCGGCGTAGGTGCCGTCGGCGCGGATCTGCTTGATGGCCTCGTTGAGGGCGTCGCGCAATGCCGGATTGTCTTTATTGACCGCAATGCCGACATCAGACGAGATGCTGCCGTCGCTGATAACCGGGCCAGCGAAGGCGAATTTTTGCCCGCGCGGCGTGTCAACAAAGCTGGTCGCCGCCTGGATATTATCCTGTAAGGAGGCATCGATACGCCCGGAGAGCAGATCCAGATAGACGTTGTCCTGGTTGGCGTAACCGACGATCTTCACGCCCTGACCGGCCCAGTGGGTTCTGGCGTAGGCTTCATGGGTTGAGCCGGTTTGTACGCCGACGGTCTTGCCCTTAAGACTGGCGGCCTCCGGCAGCAGCGGACTCCCCTTGCGCGCCACCAGCTGCGCCGCGCTGCGGTAGTAGCGGTCGGTGAAATCCACTTCCTTCTTACGTTCGTCGGTAATATTCAGCGAAGCAATAATTGCATCAAATTTATGCGCATTCAGCGCGGCGATCATGCTCTCAAACGGCTGCTTGACGAAGACGCACTTCGCTTTTAGCTGCGTACAGAGCGCATTGGCAATGTCGATATCAAAGCCGGTGATCTCGCCGCTGGGCGCCAGCACGTCAAAGGGCGGATAGCCACCGTCAACGCCGAAGCTGATGGTGTCAAACTGCTGGGCGGCGAGCGGCGCGCTCAGCGCCATACAGGCCAGTAAAACGGTAATGTGTGTTTTCATATTCTGTTACCCCTGATGTCAACGACGTGGCTAAAAACGCAGTGAAAGGCAGGTCAGGCCGCCATCCATTTTCTTAAATTCGCTGGTATCGAGTTGCACAACCGGCATCCCCAGCTTGCTGATTTCGCCCAGGGTATAGGGGTACCCCTGAGGCGTAATTAATGTGTCGTTGATCCAGAGCGTATTCCCGGCGTACGACTCCTCCTCCGGGATCACAATGGTATTGAACCCGCTAAACGCCGGGTGATTGACGTACCCTTCCGTCAGCAGCAACGTATTGCGTCCGACATAGTTGACGATGGACTTCAGGTGCAGCCCGGCGCTCACGTCAATGGACGTCACCTGATAGCCATGCGGCTCAACGGCAGCGGCAAACTCGCGGATCCCCTGCTCATCGGTACGCGCCGTCTGGCCAACAAAGAACTGTTTACCGACCAGCAGCACGTCGCCGCCATCCATATGACCCCGCTCACTCATGTGCACCAGTGGACGAAAACCGGCAAGCACCGGCGCTATCGATGCCACTTCCCCCTGGCGACTCGGCGCGCCGGGATGAGTGATGACCGCCAGTTCCGGCATGACGACCGCGGTATCTTCAACAAAGTGGGCATCCGGATAATCCGCGGCCGCAGGCAATACGGTCACTTTCAGGCCGAGCTGCAGCAAGGTTTCGACATAGGCGAGGAACTGACGCGTGGTGCCGGCAATATCCGGCGCGCCGAGCCGGGCGGTGGTTTGACCGGCGGCACAGGTTGCGGCCGGCAGGCGGGCGATAGCCTGGTTAAAATGCATAGAGAACCCTCAGGTGACTAGTGATCGTTGTTGTTCCCGACATGCCGGTAAAGCAACGGGTTTTCTTGATTATCAAACAGATGTTGTCACCAGTCCGGCTGAATAGCCGGCCACAAAGGTCAATTTACGCTGTATATTGCCGGGGAAACGACGCATTCCGCTGTCGGGTGACGGGCTCTTGCCGAAGGCTAGCGCGGCGCGTTTGCCGCCGGATGAGAGGGAGAGACGGGAAGGAGCAGCGCGGTGAGTTTTTCGATCGGCATCGACCGGTAAAAATACCATCCCTGAATTAACGCATTTTCATCGAAGGATTTGACGAACTCAAAATCCGCTTTACTCTCCACGCCTTCAAAAACGATTTGCTTATTCAGCCTGCAAACGACATCAAGAAGCGAGGTCAGAATAGCTCGTTTATACTCATTCTTAAGTCCGTTGACGAAAAATTTATCCAGTTTTATCTCATCATAAAACACTTCGGTTAACCACTGCAGGTTTGAAGAGCCGGTGCCGAAATCATCGAGGGCGATGCGCAATCCGCGGTTCATCGCCTGTAAAGAAAAGGCGGCGATTTTTTTATAGTATTCGCCGCTTCTTTCGGTAATCTCAATTTTAATCTGCTGAGGGCGAATACCTTTATGTTGCAAAACCCGCAGGAGATTATCTAAATAAAGCGGGTCATTAATTTCATATTTGCCGATATTAATCGCGAGGGTAAAGCGGGCGTCGGCGAGCAGAATGGTTTTCAACTCGCTGGTGGCCTTCTCCATCACCAGCTGCGAAAGATCGTGGTAAACACTCAGCTGTTCGGCCATTGAAATAAACAGCTCCGGAGAGATGTGACCATAGCGCGGATCATGCCAGCGAACCAGCGCCTCTACGCCGACTATGCGTTCATTTTTAGCGCACACCAACGGCTGATATTCCATGTAAATGCGCTGATTAATAATCGCTTTTTTTAAGCGAAACTCCAGCGATCGCCGTTCGCTGAGATAGCTCAGAATGGAATAGACAATCGCGGCGCCGAGAATAAAAGCCGCGCCCACCATGAGGACGATAAGGAGCGGAGAGAGGGACAAAAATCCCTGTTTTCGCTCCGTCAGATGAGTGCAAATATCGAATTTACTGCTGCATAAGCTAACGCTTATCGACGACCTTGCCCCGATCGCGGATTTCATATTATTAAGAAAAACATGTTCACCGTTCAGGCTGGTTAAAGAAAAATTAAAACCGTGGTGCTGGCGGGAAAATGTGCTAAAGGCAAATGATGAGGTAAAGGAAATAATATTGCCTTGTTGGGTCATATCGAGAACCACCCCGTACGGGAGATAGTTTTTTACGCCCGGGTAAATACGGTATCCATTCGGTACGACATATTTTTCGGCGGGGAGCGGCAGCGGTTTATCCAGCCTGCCCCAGTTGGCGGTGCAGGCCAGCTTACCGTTCTCCACGATGCCAATGTCTTCCACGCTGGCATACTTCCAGATAACCTCTCGCAAGGCCGCGATCGCCTGTTTGTTACAGCCATCAAGATGTCGCTTCTGCGCGTGATCAATAGAAGAGATGATTTGCGTGGTCACATCTTCGGCGTGGGCGAGAAGCTCATGGCTCAACGTATCAAGCTGAGCGCGCTGGTTGTTTAACATCACAGCGTTGGTCAGCAAAACGGAAAGGAGCACGGCGATGCCGCCGCCCGTCAACAGCCATTTCGTCTTATGGATAAATTTCATCGTCTCTGCACAACTCCTGGTGGATGCCGGTATTCGCGTGACAAATCCGGACACCCGACGTACCCGTCCCTGCAGTACAGATCTATAATCTTGATAATAATGGCGTCAGGGCGGTTATACCAGACATGAAAAATCGCCTCGTCCAGCCAGAACCTGGAGCAAACGCGCAGGCTACGGCGAATGACGGGTCAGTTTTGCCCTCTTTTTTAGCCTAACCAGCTCATCGAAAAGCGTTTTATCCAGACATATCTCAACAGTCTTTTCATAATTCCTCCATTTTTGCGGGGCGTTTGGTCACTAAACTAGTATCATTTCGCGAAACGTTTCAGGATGAGATAGCAAATTAATGAAAGGCAGTCATACACTCCGTTGGGGCATCGCGCTGGCGGTCATCGTCATTGCCGGTGCCGGGTACTGGTTCTGGCAGAGTCGTGAAGCGACAAACGCTACGCCTGCGGCGGCAAATGGCTCACAGCCGCAGGCGCCAGGCGGCGGTCGCCATGGCCGCTTCGGCGCGGCCCTGGCACCGGTTCAGGCGGCAACAGCCACCAGCGAATCGGTGCCTCGCTATCTCAGCGGCCTCGGTACGGTGACGGCAGCCAACACGGTGACCGTACGCAGCCGGGTGGATGGCCAGCTGTTAGCTATCCACTTCCAGGAAGGCCAGCAGGTCAAAGCGGGCGATCTGCTCGCCGAAATCGACCCCAGTCAGTTTAAAGTCGCGCTGGCGCAGGCCCAGGGCCAGTTGGCGAAAGATAAAGCCACGCTCGCTAACGCCCGACGCGATCTCGCCCGCTATCAACAGCTGGTGAAGAGCAATCTTGTTTCCCGCCAGGAGCTGGATACCCAGCAGTCGCTGGTCAGCGAAACGGAAGGCACCATCAAAGCCGACGAAGCCGCCGTGGCCAGCGCCCAGCTGCAGCTGAACTGGAGCCGCATCACCGCGCCGATTGACGGCCGCGTTGGCTTAAAACAGGTGGATATCGGCAATCAGATTTCAAGCAGCGATACCACCGGCATCGTGGTGTTAACCCAAACCCACCCAATCGATTTGGTCTTCACGCTGCCGGAAAATGATATCGCGACCGTTGTCCAGGCGCAGAAAGCCGGGAAAACGCTGCAGGTTGAGGCCTGGGACCGGACCAACAAACAAAAAATCAGCGAAGGGTCGCTGCTGAGTCTGGATAACCAGATTGACGCCACCACCGGGACCATCAAACTGAAAGCGCGCTTTAACAACCAGGACGACACCCTGTTCCCGAACCAGTTCGTGAACGCCCGTATGCTGGTAGACACGGAACAGAACGCCATCGTCATCCCGACTGCCGCACTGCAGATGGGCAATGAAGGCCATTTCGTCTGGGTATTGAACGATGAGAATAAAGTCAGCAAGCACACCGTCACGCCGGGTATTCAGGACAGTCTGAAGGTGGTGATTACCGCCGGGCTGTCGGCGGGTGACCGGGTGGTTACTGACGGTATCGATCGTCTGACCGAAGGGGCAAAAGTGGAAGTGGTGGACCCGCACAGCGCGCCGGCGGCCGCGGCGGAGAAAGCCACCAGCCGTGAGTATGGCCATAAAGGAGCGCGCTCCTGATGCAGGTATTACCCCCGAGCAGTACGGGCGGCCCTTCCCGACTGTTTATTCTGCGCCCGGTCGCCACCACGCTGCTGATGGTGGCGATTATGCTGGCGGGGATCATCGGCTATCGATTCCTGCCGGTTTCCGCCTTGCCGGAAGTGGATTATCCGACCATTCAGGTAGTCACCCTCTATCCTGGCGCCAGCCCGGACGTCGTCACATCGGCGATTACCGCCCCGCTGGAACGCCAGTTTGGCCAGATGTCTGGCCTGAAGCAGATGTCGTCGCAAAGTTCCGGTGGCGCCTCGGTGGTCACGCTCCAGTTCCAGCTGACCCTGCCGCTGGACGTGGCCGAACAGGAGGTCCAGGCCGCGATCAACGCCGCCACCAACCTGCTGCCATCCGACCTGCCGAACCCGCCGGTGTACAGTAAAGTCAACCCGGCCGATCCGCCAATCATGACCCTCGCGGTCACCTCCTCCGCCATTCCGATGACCCAGGTGGAAGATATGGTGGAGACCCGCGTGGCGCAGAAAATTTCCCAGGTATCCGGCGTCGGGCTGGTGACCCTCGCGGGCGGCCAACGCCCGGCGGTCCGCGTGAAGCTCAATGCGCAGGCGATTGCCGCGCTGGGGCTGACCAGCGAAACCATCCGCACCGCTATCACCAGCGCCAACGTCAACTCGGCCAAAGGCAGCCTTGACGGCCCTTCCCGCGCCGTGACCCTCTCCGCTAACGATCAGATGCAGTCGGCGGAAGATTATCGCCGCCTGATCGTCGCCTGGCAGAACGGCGCGCCGATTCGTCTCGGCGATGTCGCTACCATTGAGCAAGGGGCGGAAAACAGCTGGCTCGGCGCATGGGCGAACAATCAGCAGGCGATCGTCATGAACGTTCAACGCCAGCCGGGAGCGAACATCATCGCCACCGCCGATAGCGTGCGTCAGATGCTGCCGCAGCTGACCGAGAGCCTGCCGAAGTCGGTCAAGGTGCAGGTCCTTTCCGACCGCACCACCAACATTCGCGCGTCGGTGAGCGATACCCAGTTTGAGCTGATGCTGGCGATTGCGCTGGTGGTGATGATCATCTACCTGTTCCTGCGCAACGTACCGGCGACCATTATCCCCGGCGTCGCCGTGCCGCTGTCGCTGGTGGGCACCTTCGCGGTGATGGTGTTCCTCGACTTCTCGATCAACAACCTGACGCTGATGGCGCTCACTATCGCCACCGGCTTCGTTGTCGATGACGCCATCGTGGTGATCGAAAACATCTCGCGCTATATCGAAAAGGGCGAAAAGCCGCTCGCCGCCGCGCTGAAAGGTGCCGGAGAGATCGGCTTTACCATCATCTCGTTGACCTTCTCGCTGATTGCGGTGCTGATCCCGCTGCTGTTTATGGGCGATATCGTCGGCCGGCTGTTCCGCGAGTTTGCCATTACCCTCGCGGTGGCAATATTAATTTCCGCCGTCGTCTCGCTGACGCTGACGCCAATGATGTGCGCGCGCATGCTCAGTCACGAGTCGCTGCGTAAGCAAAACCGCTTCTCGCGGGCCAGCGAGCGCTTCTTCGAGCGGGTCATCGCCGCGTATGGTCGGATGCTTAGCCGGGTGCTGAATCACCCGTGGCTGACCCTGAGCGTGGCCTTAGGTACGCTGGTGCTGTCAATCATGCTGTGGGTCTTCATTCCGAAAGGCTTCTTCCCGATTCAGGACAACGGCATTATTCAGGGGACGTTACAGGCTCCGCAGTCCGCTTCGTTTGCGAATATGGCGCAGCGCCAGGAGCAGGTTTCCGCGGCGATCCTCAAAGACCCGGCCGTCGAGAGCCTGACCTCCTACGTCGGAGTGGACGGCACCAACCCGGCGCTGAATAGCGCCCGCCTGCAGATTAACCTCAAACCGCTGGATGAACGCGACGACCGTGTGCAGGCCGTGATTAGCCGCCTGCAAAAATCGGTGGACGGGATCCCCGGCGTCGAGCTCTACCTACAGCCGACCCAGGATCTGACTATCGATACCACCGTCAGCCGGACCCAGTATCAGTTCACCTTGCAGGCGAACTCGCTGGATGCCCTCAGTAACTGGGTACCGCAGCTGCTGACGCGTCTCCAGGCGCTTCCGCAGCTCTCCGACGTCAGCAGCGACTGGCAGGATAAGGGCCTCGCCGCCTATATCAAAGTCGATCGCGACAGCGCCAGCCGTCTCGGCATCAGCATGGCCGATGTCGATAATGCGCTGTATAACGCCTTCGGCCAGCGGCTGATCTCGACCATCTACACTCAGGCCAACCAGTATCGCGTGGTGCTGGAGCATGACACCCGGGAGACGCCGGGGCTGGCGGCGCTGGACAATATTCGCCTGACCAGCAGCGGGGGCGGCATCGTGCCGCTGAAGTCCATCGCCAGCGTCGAGCAGCGCTTCGCGCCGCTGTCGATTAACCATCTCGATCAGTTCCCGGTGACCACCATTTCGTTCAACGTCCCGGATAACTACTCGCTGGGCGATGCGGTCGACGCCATCCTCGCCGCCGAACAGGCGCTGGATTTGCCGACCGATATCCGCACCCAGTTCCAGGGCAGCACCCTCGCCTTCCAGTCGGCGCTCGGCAACACCGTCTGGCTGGTGGTGGCGGCGGTCGTGGCGATGTATATCGTGCTCGGCGTGCTGTATGAAAGCTTTATCCACCCGATAACCATTCTGTCGACCTTACCGACCGCCGGCGTCGGCGCGCTGCTGGCGCTGTGGCTGGCAGGCAGCGAGCTGGATGTTATCGCCATTATCGGGATTATCCTGCTGATTGGTATCGTCAAGAAGAACGCCATCATGATGATCGACTTTGCGCTGGCCGCCGAACGCGAACAGGGCATGCCGCCACGTGAGGCGATTTATCAGGCCTGCCTGCTGCGTTTTCGCCCGATTCTGATGACCACGCTTGCCGCTCTGCTCGGCGCGCTGCCGCTGATGCTGAGCACCGGCGTCGGCGCCGAGCTACGGCGTCCTCTGGGTATCGGTATGGTGGGCGGTCTGATGTTAAGCCAGGTGCTGACGCTGTTCACCACCCCGGTTATCTATCTGCTCTTCGACCGCCTGTCGCTGTATATCAAGAGCCGCTTCCCACGGCATGAGGAGGAGGCGTAAATGAAGTTTTTCGCCCTCTTCATTTACCGCCCGGTGGCGACGATTCTGATTTCGCTCGCCATCACCCTGTGCGGGGTACTCGGTTTCCGTCTGCTGCCGGTCGCCCCGCTGCCGCAGGTGGATTTCCCGGTGATCATGATCAGCGCCTCGCTGCCCGGCGCGTCGCCGGAAACCATGGCCTCGTCGGTGGCCACGCCGCTTGAACGCTCGCTCGGCCGGATCGCCGGCGTGTCGGAAATGACCTCCACCAGTTCGCTGGGCAGCACGCGCATTATTATGGAGTTCAATTTCGACCGCGATATTAACGGCGCCGCCCGCGATGTGCAGGCGGCGATCAACGCCGCGCAAAGCCTGCTGCCGAGCGGCATGCCAAGCCGCCCGACCTATCGCAAGGCCAACCCTTCCGATGCGCCGATTATGATCCTCACGCTCACCTCGGATACCTACTCCCAGGGCGAGCTGTACGATTTTGCCTCGACTCAACTGGCGCAAACCATCGCCCAGATTGACGGCGTTGGCGACGTCGACGTGGGCGGCAGCTCGCTGCCCGCGGTGCGCGTCGACCTCAACCCGCAGGCGCTGTTTAACCAGGGCGTGTCGCTGGACGCCGTGCGCACCGCTATCGATAACGCCAACGTCCGTAGACCGCAGGGGGCGCTGGAAGATCACAGCTCGCGCTGGCAGGTACAAACGAACGATGAGCTCAAAACCGCCGCGGAATACCAGCCGCTGATCGTACACTACAACAACGGCGCGGCGGTGCGTCTTGGCGACGTCGCGCAGATCAGCGATTCGGTGCAGGATGTGCGTAACGCCGGGATGACCAACGCGAAGCCGGCAATTTTGCTGATGATCCGCAAGCTGCCGGAAGCCAATATCATCCAGACGGTCGACAGCATTCGCGCCCGCCTGCCGGATCTGCAAAAAACCATTCCGGCGGCTATCGACCTGCAAATCGCCCAGGACCGCTCGCCGACCATCCGCGCCTCGCTGGAGGAAGTCGAGCAGACGCTGGTGATCTCGGTGGCGCTGGTGATCCTCGTGGTGTTCCTGTTTCTGCGCTCCGGCAGAGCCACGCTGATCCCGGCGGTGGCGGTGCCGGTCTCGCTGATTGGTACCTTTGCGGCCATGTACCTTTGCGACTTTAGCCTCAACAACCTGTCGCTGATGGCCCTGACCATCGCCACCGGCTTCGTCGTCGACGATGCTATCGTGGTGCTGGAAAATATCTCCCGCCATCTTGAGGCCGGGATGAAACCGCTGCAGGCGGCGCTGCAGGGGAGCCGTGAAGTCGGCTTCACCGTGCTGTCGATGAGTCTCTCGCTGGTGGCGGTCTTTTTACCGCTGCTGCTGATGGGCGGCCTGCCGGGGCGGCTGCTACGCGAATTCGCCGTCACCTTATCGGTGGCGATCGGCATCTCGCTGGCGGTCTCCCTTACCCTGACGCCGATGATGTGCGGCTGGCTGCTGAAGAGCGGTAAACCTTCTCAACCCACGCGTAACCGCGGTTTCGGCCGCCTGCTGGTCGCCGTGCAGGGCGGCTACGGTAAATCGCTGAAATGGGTCCTCAGACACAGCCGCATGACCGGTCTGGTGCTGTTGGGGACCATGGCGCTCAGCGTCTGGCTCTATATCTCTATTCCAAAAACCTTCTTCCCGGAGCAGGATACCGGCGTGCTGATGGGCGGCATTCAGGCCGACCAGAGTATCTCTTTCCAGGCGATGCGCGGCAAACTGCAGGACTTTATGCAGATCATCCGCGAAGATCCGGCGGTGGATAACGTGACCGGCTTTACCGGCGGCTCACGGGTGAACGGCGGGATGATGTTTATCACCCTTAAACCTCGCGACCAGCGACATGAAACGGCGCAGCAGATTATCGACCGGCTGCGTAAAAAACTGGCGAAAGAACCGGGCGCCAACCTGTTCTTAATGGCGGTGCAGGATATTCGCGTCGGCGGCCGTCAGGCCAACGCCAGCTATCAGTACACCCTGCTGTCAGACGATCTTTCGGCGCTGCGCGAATGGGAACCGAAGATTCGTAAAGCGCTGGCCGCGCTGCCGGAACTGGCGGACGTCAACTCTGACCAGCAGGATAACGGCGCCGAAATGGACCTCATCTACGATCGCGATACCATGTCGCGCCTCGGGATCAGCGTTCAGGATGCCAACAATCTGCTGAATAACGCCTTCGGCCAGCGGCAGATCTCGACGATTTACCAGCCGCTGAACCAGTATAAAGTGGTGATGGAGGTCGATCCGGTTTATACCCAGGACGTCAGCGCGCTGGATAAGATGTTTGTGATCAACAGCGAAGGTAAGCCGATCCCCCTCGCCTATTTCGCCCGCTGGCAGCCGGCTAACGCGCCGCTGTCGGTCAACCACCAGGGATTGTCGGCAGCGTCGACGATCTCCTTTAACCTGCCGACCGGTAAATCGCTGTCGGAAGCCAGCGATGCCATCAACCGCGCGATGACTCAGCTTGGAGTGCCTTCCAGCGTCCGGGGCTCCTATGCCGGCACCGCGCAGGTCTTCCAGCAGACCATGAACTCGCAGGTTATTTTGATTCTGGCCGCCATTGCGACGGTCTATATCGTGCTGGGGATCCTCTACGAAAGCTATGTGCATCCGTTAACGATTCTCTCCACCCTCCCCTCGGCGGGGGTAGGCGCGCTGCTGGCGCTGGAGCTCTTTGGCGCTCCGTTTAGCCTGATTGCGCTGATCGGCATCATGCTATTAATTGGGATAGTGAAGAAAAACGCCATCATGATGGTCGACTTTGCCCTCGAGGCGCAGCGCAACGGCAATCTGCCGCCGGAAGAGGCAATCTTCCAGGCCTGCCTGCTGCGTTTCCGCCCGATTATGATGACCACCTTAGCGGCACTGTTTGGCGCGCTGCCGCTGGTGCTCTCGGGCGGCGACGGCTCGGAACTGCGTCAGCCGCTGGGGATCACCATCGTCGGTGGGCTGGTGATGAGTCAGCTGTTGACCCTCTACACTACGCCGGTGGTCTATCTGTTCTTTGACCGTCTGCGGTTGCGTTTTTCGCGAAAACTCAGCCAACCGGTAAGCGAATAACATGACAGAACTGCCCTCCAGCGTCCGCTGGCAATTATGGATAGTGGCTTTCGGCTTCTTTATGCAGTCGCTGGACACCACCATCGTGAATACCGCCCTCCCCTCGATGGCTAAAAGCCTTGGGGAGAGCCCCCTGCACATGCATATGGTTATCGTCTCCTACGTCCTGACGGTGGCGATTATGCTGCCGGCCAGCGGCTGGCTGGCGGACCGGGTGGGGGTACGCAATATCTTCTTTAGCGCCATCATTCTGTTTACGCTCGGGTCGCTGTTTTGTGCCCAGGCCGCAACCCTCGATCAGCTGGTGCTGGCCCGCGTACTGCAGGGCGTCGGCGGCGCCATGATGGTACCCGTCGGTCGCCTGACGGTGATGAAAATCGTTCCGCGCGCCCAGTATATGGCGGCCATGACCTTTGTTACGCTCCCCGGCCAGGTCGGCCCGCTGCTTGGCCCGGCCCTCGGCGGCCTGCTGGTGGAATACGCCTCCTGGCACTGGATTTTCTTAATCAATATTCCGGTGGGCATTATCGGCGCCATCGCCACCTTGTGGCTGATGCCGAACTACACGCTGCAGACCCGGCGCTTCGATATGTTTGGCTTTATCCTGCTGGCGCTGGGGATGGCGACCTTAACCCTCGTGCTCGACGGTAAAAAAGGGCTGGGGATATCCCCGCTGCTGCTGAGCGCGCTGGTGGTCATTGGCGTGGCCTCGATTGTGCTCTATTTATGGTACGCCCGGGGCAACGACAACGCCCTGTTCAGCCTGAACCTGTTTCGCAACTGCACCTTCTCCCTCGGGCTCAGCGGCAGCTTTGCCGGGCGCATCGGCAGCGGTATGTTGCCCTTTATGACGCCGGTATTCCTGCAAATTGGCCTTGGCTTTACGCCGTTTCACGCCGGGATGATGATGATTCCGATGGTGCTTGGCAGCATGGGCATGAAACGTATCGTGGTGCAGGTAGTGAACCGCTTTGGCTACCGCCGCGTCTTAATGGTGGCGACCGTGGGTCTCGCGCTGGTTAGCCTGCTGTTTATGGCCGTCGCCCTGGCCGGTTGGTACTGGCTGCTGCCGGTGGTGCTGTTTGTGCAGGGGATGATCAACTCCAGCCGCTTTTCATCGATGAACACCCTGACGCTGAAAGATTTGCCGGATGATCTCGCCAGCAGCGGCAACAGCATGCTGTCGATGGTCATGCAGCTGTCGATGAGTATTGGCGTGACCCTCGCCGGGATGCTGCTCGGCCTGTTTGGTCAACAGCATATCAGCGCCGATGCCGCCACCACCCATCAGGTCTTTCTCTATACCTATCTGAGCATGGCGGTGATTATCGCGCTGCCGGCATGCCTTTTTTCCCGCGTTCCGGATGATACTGCAAGCAATACCGCTATCGCCCGACATAAAAGGAGTGAGCCGTGAAGCTATGGCGTCCCGGTATTACCGGCAAGCTGTTCCTGGCGATTTTGGCCACCTGCATCGTGCTGCTGATCAGCATGCACTGGGCGGTGCGCATCAGTTTTGAACGCGGATTTATCGATTATATCAAGCGCGGAAATGAACAGCGGCTGACGATGCTGGGCGATGCGCTGAGCGAGCAGTATGCCCTGCACGGCAACTGGAAATTTCTGCGCAATAACGATCGGTTTATTTTCCAGCTGTTAAAGTCGTTCGATCGCGATAACGACGATCGCTTCCCCGGCGGGCGCAAAACAAACGCCGGCGGCACGCCTGACGGCCGCCTGGATATCGGCCCCCCTGACACCGATGGTCCTCCGCCGGATGGTCCTCCGCCGGACGGTCCACGCGGCCCCGGCCCGGATATGCCCCCGCACGGCTGGCGCACGCTTTTCTGGGTTGTCGATCAGAAAGGACGAGTGCTGGTTGGCCCGCGCGAGCGGGTGCCTGAAGACGGCAGCCGTCGCAACATTGTGGTTAACGGCGTGTCGGTGGGCGCGGTTATCGCGTCACCGGTCGAGCGTCTGACGCGCAATACCGATATTAACTTTGACCGTCAGCAAAAGCGCACCAGCTGGCTGATTGTTGCTCTGTCGACGATCCTTGCTGCGCTGGCAACCTTCCCGCTGGCGCGCGGCCTGCTGGCACCGGTCAAACGTCTGGTCGAAGGGACCCACCGCCTGGCGGCGGGAGATTTCACCACCCGCGTGGCGGTCAGTAGCAGCGATGAACTCGGCCGCCTGGCGCAGGATTTTAACCAGCTCGCCAGCACCCTGGAACGCAACCAGCAAATGCGTCGCGACCTGATGGCGGATATTTCTCATGAGCTGCGGACCCCGCTGGCGGTGCTGCGCGGCGAACTGGAAGCGATTCAGGACGGCGTACGCAAATTCACCCCGGATTCCGTGACCTCGCTCCAGGCGGAGGTCGCCACCCTGACCAAACTGGTCGACGATCTACACCAGCTATCGATGTCCGACGAAGGCGCATTGGCCTATCAAAAAACCTCCGTGGATATCATTACGCTGCTGGAAGTCGCGGCGGGCGCTTTCCGTGAACGCTTTGCCAGCCGGGGGCTGACCATCGCCGTTTCGCTTCCGGAAAACGCGACGGTATTTGGCGACGGCGATCGCCTGATGCAGCTTTTTAATAACCTGCTGGAAAACAGCCTCCGCTATACCGATAGCGGCGGACGTCTGCTGATCAGCGCCAGCCAGACAGGCCGTCGCATCATCCTTGATTTTGCCGACAGCGGTCCGGGCGTCAGCGATCAACAGCTGGAACGGCTGTGCGAGCGCTTTTATCGTGCCGAAGGTTCACGCAACCGCGCCAGCGGCGGCTCCGGACTGGGGCTGGCTATTTGTGTCAACATCGTGGCTGCCCACGGCGGCACCTTACGGGCCGACCATTCGCCTTTTGGCGGGGTTAGCATTAAAGTAGAGTTACCTCTGGAACGTGATACACCGAGAGACGTATGAGTGAATTACCTGTTGATGAAAATACCCCACGCATTCTTGTCGTGGAAGATGAACCCAAACTGGGTCAGTTGCTGCTCGACTATCTGTTCGCAGCAGGTTATGCGCCAACGCTGATTAATCACGGCGACAAGGTTCTGCCTTACGTTCGCCAGACCCCGCCGCACTTGATCTTGTTAGATCTGATGCTGCCGGGAACCGATGGCCTGACGCTATGTCGGGAGATCCGTCGCTTTTCCGACGTTCCGGTGGTGATGGTGACGGCGAAAATTGAGGAAATCGATCGCCTGCTTGGGCTGGAGATCGGCGCCGACGATTATATCTGCAAGCCCTACAGCCCGCGCGAAGTCGTCGCCAGGGTGAAAACGATCCTCCGCCGCTGCCGGCCGCGCCGGGATCTGCTGGCGCTGGATGCGGAAAGCCCGCTGATTGTCGATGAGGGCCGTTTTCAGGCCTCATGGCGCGATAAGCTGCTGGATCTGACTCCTGCCGAGTTTCGTCTGCTGAAAACCCTGTCGCAGGAGCCGGGCAAGGTTTTCTCCCGCGAGCAGCTGCTCAATCATCTGTATGATGACTATCGGGTGGTGACCGACAGAACGATCGACAGCCATATCAAAAACCTGCGGCGTAAGCTGGAGTCGCTGGACGCCGAGCAGTCCTTTATCCGCGCCGTCTACGGCGTCGGCTACCGCTGGGAGGCCGACGCCTGTCGCCTGGCGTAGGTCCCCTCCTCGTTTCACACGGGTAGATTGGGGTAAGGGGAAGGTTTACTCTCCTTACCCACAGCGCTACAATGCCCGCCCTTAATGTGTGGGCACTGTTCATAACGGTGCTTCCCCAAGTCGCCGCATCAGGTGTGGCGAATCTGACCTGTCATCAGAACGAGAACATCATGTTTAAACCGGAACTCCTTTCCCCGGCGGGAACGCTGAAAAATATGCGTTACGCCTTCGCTTATGGCGCAGACGCCGTTTATGCTGGCCAGCCGCGTTACTCTCTGCGCGTGCGCAACAACGAATTCAACCATGAAAACCTGCAGCTGGGCATCAATGAAGCCCATCAGCTGGGGAAAAAATTCTACGTGGTCGTCAACATTGCGCCGCACAACGCCAAGCTGAAAACCTTCATTCGCGATCTGAAGCCGGTGGTGGATATGGGGCCGGACGCGCTGATTATGTCCGATCCGGGTTTGATCATGCTGGTACGGGAAAACTTCCCCGATATGCAGATTCATCTGTCGGTCCAGGCCAACGCCGTTAACTGGGCGACCGTTAAATTCTGGCAGCAGATGGGGCTGAGCCGGGTCATTCTTTCCCGCGAACTGTCGCTGGATGAAATCGGCGAAATCCGCAGCCAGGTCCCGGAGATGGAACTCGAGATTTTCGTCCACGGCGCCCTGTGCATGGCCTATTCCGGCCGCTGCCTGCTCTCGGGCTATATCAACAAACGCGATCCGAACCAGGGCACCTGCACCAACGCCTGCCGCTGGGAATATAACGTCCAGGAAGGCAAAGAAGACGACGTCGGCAATATCGTCCACCAGCATGAGCCGATTCCGGTCAAGACCGTCGAACCGACGCTGGGGATCGGCGCGCCAACCGACCGGGTGTTTATGATTGAAGAGGCCAAACGGCCTGGCGAATACATGACCGCCTTCGAAGATGAACACGGCACCTACATCATGAACTCCAAAGACCTGCGCGCCATTGCGCACGTCGAGCGCCTGACGCAGATGGGCGTGCACTCGCTGAAAATCGAAGGCCGCACTAAATCGTTCTATTACTGCGCGCGCACCGCTCAGGTTTACCGCAAGGCTATCGATGACGCCGCGGCGGGTAAACCGTTTGACGAAAGCCTGCTGGAAACGCTGGAAGGGTTGGCCCACCGCGGCTACACCGAAGGCTTCCTGCGTCGTCATACCCATGACGACTATCAGAACTACGAGTACGGTTATTCCCTCTCCGAGCGCCAGCAGTTTGTCGGTGAATTTACCGGTGAGCGCAACGGCCAGCTGGCCGCCGTGGCGGTGAAGAATAAATTTTCCGTCGGCGACAGCCTTGAGCTGATGACCCCGCAGGGCAACGTTAACTTCACCCTTGAACATATGGTGAATGCCAAAGGCGAGGCAATGCCGGTCGCCCCTGGCGATGGCTATACAGTATGGTTACCTGTGCCGGAAGAGATGGAGCTGCAGTATGCTTTGCTGATGCGCAACTTTACTGGTCAGACGACCAGAAATCCGCATAGCAACTAGTTTATCAGGGTTATTTTTTCAGGATGCACGGATATTAGAAACGGATCACACACCGCTTCGTTTGAAGCGGGTATCATCCATCCTGCTGAAAAACATAACCCATAAATGCTAGCTGTACCAGGAACCACCTCCTTAGCCTGCGTAATCTCCCTTACGCGGGCTTATTTTTTTGGGAAGGACTGTCGCTGCGGCTGATTTCCTCCACCCCGGACCTGACTGACCGCCCTGGCAGTCACCGAACTCGATAATAAAGCAGCTCATTGCCATGTGCCAGTCCCTCAGCGGCATCGTCCACTTTTGTGAGGCCGCCAGGATTGCCAACCACACCACCTTTTTACTGAGCTATCTGTTGGGAACACCTTACGTTTCTTTATCACATGCCTGATTACGCTGTTCAACAACTCGATGGCGTTGGTTGTGTATACGACTGTGCGGATGTCTGCCGGGTATGCGGAGAACGTCGCCAGATTAGCCCGGTTTGCCTGCCAGCTTCGACTTATCTGTGGGTAGCGACTGTCCCATGCACCGCAAAACACATCCAATGCCTGTAGCGCTACCGCTGGCCTTTAGGTCACGGGACCTTGTAGTCCTTTCAGGAGATGAACCGCATGCTGTTGCGAACCATATACACGATTCGCAACTGGCTCCGGGCTTCCGGATACACCGCGTTGATGGCATCCGAGAAGCCTTTAGGTCCGTCATCACAGGCGATGAGGATATCGTTCTGCCGAGATTTTTCAGTTCTGTCGGCACGTTCAGCAGGAACTTAGCGCCTTCATTCTCGGCCTGCCACTTATCCGGTAACTCTTTCTGGCCTTCGATATTGATACCCAGTACCAAGGACACCGATTTGTTGATGACGCGGATATCCTGCCGAACTTTCAGGGCAATACAGTCAAGATAAACAACAGGATAAACTTCATCCAATGGCCGATGTTGCCATTCAACAACTTATTCAATGACGGCATCGGTGACCTTTGAAACCAGCGTCGGAGAGACATCATCTTCATACAGTTCTTTGAACGCGGCGGTGTTCTCTTTCATCGTGCGCTGGTTGGCAAATGCCATCAGTGTCACTGGCATTGTCACCGGAATAGCCACCTCATCCCCGTCGCCTTTTGCAATGATGATTTACGTACTGGTTGCATCATCATAAACGAGGAGGTGTTGTTGCCGAACTGATGGGCATGTTTGCGCAGCGCCTGCATTTCAGTAGATTATTTGTCGGCACCGAGCACGGCTTGAAGCCAGGAATTTTTCTGTAAAAAATCATAACCCGGACGTAACAGGCTCACACAGCGAGCGTTCCCACCATGGAGATACTGACCACAGCTATGCCAACATTACACAACGGCGGCGAGTGCCAGCCCGAACTCATAGCGGGATTTCACAGCGGATAGCTTCGCCTGCTGTGCGTTGACCTTCGCGAGTGTTTCTCGCTGGTGATTTAACTACGCTGTCGTTTCGCTGATGCGGTTTTTCGACCTTTACTTGCATTCGTCAGGTTTTGGTTATTAATTCCTGTCGTCCCGAGCGCTTTCTATTGTCGCTTAACCAACCTGGTGAGGCTGTTGTATTTCGCTTGCAGCCCTTCAACTGCCCATTTCGCCGATTCGAGCACCTGTGCCTGTGCACGCGTCGGGCGTTCTGTATTTTTAAACTGAGTAGTCAGCGCTTCCACTTCGCATTCGTTTTTTTTCGAGCAGTCACCATGTCACGGCCAATTGTGCGCAGATCTTACGAAAGCCCTCGATCTCCCGACCTGACAGTTCAACTCGCGTAAAAGCCCCATCCGCGAGGTCAGTCTTGATGATGACGCCGGTGCGGATCAGATTGTGCAGCAGGTGCAGAATATCCTGAAGTGTAGCTTGTGTTTTCATACAGAAGAGGGGGCTGCCGGGGGCATCCGACTGCAATTGATACGAATTTCCCCATCAACAACACAACATTAAGCTAATACAATTTTGCTATACTAATACACCGAACTCAGATTAAAGCCGGTCTTGACAAATTTACTACGTCAACTAACTTCAATATTAAACACAGCATAAAACTATAAATTACCGTTATCGTTCAACAAAGCAGGTGCGGAAATGTCACTATTTTTTGACCTACTTAAGGTTTACTTAATTCATTGCGTGATGATTTTCATAACGCCAATATCTACGTTTAACACAATGCTAAGTAGTGATAAAAGGTTAACTGACTGTATAAGTGTTGGTGGATTATTGATATTTATTGGTTTAAGCATTGGTTTTTCCGTTGCCTCAAATGAAGAGTTTTCTACCAAACTTGTTCCATTACTTTTTTTGCCATTGTTTCTTTATGTAGTCGCTTCAAAAATCTCTTGGTTCATAACGCGAGTCAAAGTAACTGCTGACATTCTGGTTTGCCAGTCAGTTATTTTTATTGGTATCAATTGCATGGTGGCAACAATTGGCTTTGCATTTGGTTTTTTCCTTCTCAAATCATACAATCCCAAACTTTACTCATGGATGTTTAACACTGATGCATCAGCGATCACCCAGACATTGATATCGAACCAAGATGCATGGGAAAAACAATGGAATTCCAATCCAGGGTTGAAGTATTTTGTTTTTTCGATCTACACCTTTGGCTTTCTAAGCCTGATTTATTGGTTATCAATTGCAGTTAGCATCGCAAAATACTTACAACGTCACTGGGTCATTGGTCTAATTGCAGGCATAGTATCATCCATGCTTTGCTTAGCATCTGGGCTAATTTTAGTATTTGTTTTCTAAATAGCTGCACGGAATAGTAGGTCACTTAAGCCACTGCGTCCACATAGTGTCCGCATTGAGGTAGCTAGTAATGGTTTTTAATGCTCTTGTATGCCGCGCAAACCCGAATCCCTCCGTTGAAAGCACCTAATAGTAAGAGAGTTGATTTTCCCTTACGCGGGCTTATTTTTTATCACGCCGCTGTGCGCTCCTTCTTTTCTCGCCGCCGTCCGGTTTTACAAAATGTCCATCCTCGCCTTCATGGGGTACACTTTCTGCATCTCGTACAAAAAGGAAGCCATAACTATGCCCGTGTTTCCAGCCAGCTTACTGATTCTCAATGGCAAAGGAGCTAACGAGCCGCAGTTGCGCGAAGCGATCGCGCTGTTGCGCGAGGAAGGTGTCGACATCCATGTCCGTGTGACCTGGGAAAAAGGCGATGCCGTCCGTTTTGTCGATGAAGCGCTGCAGCTTAAGGTGGGGACGGTGATTGCCGGCGGCGGCGATGGCACCATCAATGAGGTCGCCACGGCGCTGGTCCAACGTCAGAGCCAGGTGCCGCTCGGTATTCTGCCGCTGGGTACCGCCAATGATTTCGCCACCAGCGTCGGGATCCCGCAAGATCTCGCCAGCGCCCTGAAACTGGCGATCGTCGGCCGCGATATCGCCATAGACGTGGCGCGAGTGAATGACAAAACCGGCTTTATTAATATGGCAACCGGTGGCTTCGGCACCCGGATCACCACCGAAACGCCGGAAAAACTCAAAGCCGCGCTGGGCGGCGTCTCCTATCTGATTCATGGCCTGATGCGTATGGACACCCTGAAACCCGATCGCTGCGAAATCCGCGGCGAAAACTTTAGCTGGAGCGGAAACGCGCTGGTTATTGGTATCGGTAATGGTCGTCAGGCCGGTGGCGGTCAGCAGCTTTGCCCCCAGGCCCTGATTAACGATGGTCTGCTGCATTTGCGGGTTTTTACCGGCGAAGAGCTGCTCCCCGCGCTGTTTACTACCCTGGCGAACCCCGACAACTCCCCTAACCTGGTGGACGGCGTGTCGTCGTGGTTTGAAATCACCGCGCCGCACGAGATGACCTTTAACCTCGATGGCGAGCCGCTGAGCGGGAAGCATTTCCGCATGGAAATTCTCCCGGGCGCCCTGCGCTGCCGCCTGCCGCCGGACTGCGCGCTGCTGAAATAATACCAGGTGGAAAGTGAGCGCAGAACGAAGAGATTAAAAGACCGTTTACATCTCCAGGGCTTCTGCGCTCACCGATAAGGTCGTTACCCGAGGGGCAGAGCAGGTTCAGAGCGCGTCTGCAGCAGTTCCGGTAACGAGCGATGGCGGGCGACGGCGGCGGCAAAACGCGGATGCTGGCAGTCTGGCGCAATCACGACCGTGGCAATGCCCGCCGCCTGCGCCGCGCAAAAGCCATGAAAACTGTCCTCGATAACCAGACACTCCCCGGCGCTCAGCCCCAGCTTGCCCAGGGTCGAGAGGTAGACCGCCGGGTGCGGTTTGCCCCACGCCTCATCATCGGCGCTGGAAATCACATCAAAACAGGAGCGCAGAGAGAGCTTATCGAGTACCGCGGAAATCACCTGGTGAGATGAGGAGGTCGCCAGCGCAATCCGGTAGCCCAGGCCACGAAAATGCGCCAATGTCTCGTTGACGCCGCTCATCGCCGCTCCTTTGGCGGTAATTAATCCAACGATGCGTTGTAAAATGAGCGCTTCCAGCTGCTGTGGCGCAATCGCCAGCCGGCAGTGCCGACACCACACGCGGGCAATATCGTCCAGTCGTTTACCTTTCGTCAGCGTTTCACACTCCTCCTCGCTGACCGTCGCCCCCCAGCTGGCCAGCGCCTCCCGTTGCGCCTGCCGCCACAGGGCTTCTGAATCAATAATCACCCCATCCATGTCAAAAATAACCGCTTTGATGCTCATCTTCTACCTCAAACCGGGCTGACGGGGCTCGCCTGTCAGCCCGGGAACTGTGTCAGGAAAACTCAACGCTTTTGCGCACAGGCACAGGCTTCAGGGTAAAGCCCGGCTGCTCGACGCGAATATAGGCGCAGAGGAAAAAGGCCAGCACGTACAGCGCGGTGTACGCCACCACCACCCCAATCGTACTGAAGTACGGCAGCAGCACCACCGCAATCGCCGGCGCCAGGAAGTTGGACAGCCCCGCCGACAGGTTGTAGACCGAAATGGCCGCCCCTTTATGCTGCGGCTCCAGCGCCGGGAAGACCGCCGCCATCGGCACAAACGCCGCCACGAAAATCCCCAGCGCAATCGCCGGCACCAGCGCCATGGCAAAGTTATGCCCGAAATGCTGCGGGATGTAGTAAAACGCCAGACTCGACAGCGCCATCCCGATGCAGCCAAACCAGCGCACTACTTTCATCCAGCCCAGTTTCTCGCCGAGGATCCCCCACAGTACGTTGGAGAAAATGGTGGTGAAGAAGAAAGCCGCCCATACCTGGAGCCACTCGGAGGTGGTAAAGCCCAGCTCATCGACAAACATCAATGGCATGATCACCGCAAAGCCAAACAGCGACAGGGTGTTGATGATGCGCACCATGCTGGAAAGCAAAATATTGCGGTTGGTGTAGAGCAGGGTGGCGGCGCGCCCCAGCTCAGCAAACTTCTCGCGGGTGGTAAGGTTCTGCATATGGCGCGGCGTCTGAATATGGCGCAGCGAGACCAGGGCGATAATGCCGCCGGTGACGCAGAACACCAGCGCCAGCCACAGGGTGCCCAGCTCGCCGATATGCGGGATGGTAAAGCTCGGGATATAGCTGCCGAACACGCCAATACCAATTGAGTAAACCGCCCAGAACCAGCCCAGCGCCGAGCTGGCGCCGTCGCTTTTCACGTTGTGCACGATGGCGACGATAAAGGAGTAGAGGAACAGCGGGTAGGCAAAGCCGCGAATACCGTAGAACAGCAGGATCAGCGGGTAGTTGGCGTGGCCGAGGCCAAAAATCAGGAACAGCACGTGGAACACGCACCACAGCACAAAGCCGATCAGCATGGTTTTCTGCGGGGTGATGATCTCGGCGACCACGCCGGAGATCCACGCCGACAGGGCGGCGGCGAGGCCGTAGAGGGTAAAGGCGAAAGAAGCCTGGGCCGGGGTGAAACCCAGCTCCTTGATGTAGTGCGAGAGAAAAGCCAGCTCAAAGCCGTCGCCGGTCATAAACACGGCGATGGCGATGTATCCCCAGATCAGATTCAGCGGCAGACCGAACCACTGTTTGCTATTCACGGACATAATGACCTCGTTTTCAGGGTGCAGGAAGACTCTCCGGTGCAACCACCGGAGGATTTTTTATTATTAAAATCAGTGATGTCGGTAATTCAGGTCGTTGAGATATAGCGCTTTAAATTGCGCATAGCGTTGCATCAGAATGTGATGGCGTTCAGGCGCGGCGCGCCAGGTCTGGTAGACCTCTGGTTTTTCGCAGACGGCAGCCAGCGGTTTCCCTGCCGCCAGACAGGCCAACCGCGCCGCCCCCAGCGCACCGCCGGTTTCGCCGCCTTTGTGGGTCACAACCGGCATAGCAAGAATATCCGCCAGCAGCTGCGCCCAGAACGGACTGCGGGCGCCGCCGCCGACCAGCGAACACTGTTCAATCCGCGTGCCGCTCTCTTTCAGTACCTGCAAGCCATCGTTGATACCGAAACTCACCCCCTCCAGCACCGCGTAACCCAACTGGGCACGTAGGCTGGAATGGGTCATCCCCCAGAACATTCCGCGCGCGTCCGGATCGTTATGCGGCGTACGTTCCCCGGAAAGATAGGGCAGAAAGAACGGTGCGTTGGCTTTCTCTTCCTCGCTCAACTGGGCAATCTCTTCCAGCAGCGCCACTTCGGTGGTGCTGGTTAAACGGCAGAACCACTGCAGGCAGCTGGCGGCGCTGAGCATCACGCTCATCTGATGCCACAGGTTCGGTAAGACGTGGCAGAAGGCGTGCACCGCCGACTGCGGCGCCGGCCGATAGGCATCGGTCACCACGAACAACACCCCGGAAGTGCCCAGCGAGATAAATGCATCGCCCGGCGAGACCGCGCCGACGCCGATCGCGCTGACCGCGTTATCGCCACCGCCGCCGGCCACCACCACCGAGGGATTCAGGCCCCAGCGCGCGGCAACCTGCGGGTCCAGGGTGGCGGACACCTCGCAACCTTCAACCAGCGTCGGCATCTGACTGCGCGACAGGCCACACTTATCCAGCAGCGCATCGGACCAGTCGCGTTTCGCCACGTCCAGCCACAGCGTCCCGGCGGCATCCGACATATCGGAGATTTTTTTACCGGTCATTTTGTAGCGCAGATAATCCTTCGGCAGCATCACCGTTGCCGTGCGCTGAAAGTTTGCCGGCTCGTGACGGCGCACCCACAGCAGTTTTGGTGCGGTGAAGCCCGGCATCGCCAGGTTTCCGGCGACCTGATGCAGCTCAGGCGCCCTCTCCTCCAGCTCACGACACTCCTGGGCACAGCGCGTATCGTTCCACAAAATGGCCGGACGGATCACCTCCCCGCCGCTATCCAGCAGTACCGCCCCGTGCATCTGCCCGGAGAGGCCAACGGCCTTAATCGCGGACCAGTGATGGCCACATTTTTCCCGCAGTGTGGCGACCAGATATTCCGTGGCTTCCCACCACGCCTGCGGCGCCTGTTCTGACCAGTGCGGATGAGGCCGCTGAATAGTCAACGGCGCGCTATGGCTGGCGACAACCGCATTATTCTCATCAATAACCAGCGCTTTCACTTCCGAGGTGCCAAGATCGATGCCTAAGTACATAGCCCGCTCCTACTGAATCAGGGAATAGACGGCGGCAATCTTCTCGCGCATCAGCGCCAGGAAATCAGCCCGTTCAGCCAGGGAACCAAACAGCGCCCGATCTTTGGCATAAAGCGCAATCGGGTCGCTGGATTCAAACATTTCATGGACCGCCTGAGCATCGAGAATGCCATCCTGGTATTCGTAAGGCAGAGTGCCTTTGTGCCACTGTTCCATAAAGACAAAGAACAGCGCGGGCAGCATGGCCGTCGCCTCCGGGCGGGCGCCGCGCTGATAGCACTCCTGTAGGGTCGGGGCGATCATCGCCGGGATTTTTGAGAACCCATCCGCCGCAACCCGCTGGTTGGTGTCCTGAATATAGGGGTTGGTGAAGCGCTTAAGGACCACGTCGCGGTAGGTCGCCAGATCGATTCCGTTGTCGCCGAGGCACGGAATCACATCTTCGGTGACGTAGCGGTCGGCAATAGTGTAAATAAAATCGGTCAACGTGCTTTCGTGGATATAGCGTTGACCCATTAACGTACCGGCCCACGCGATACAGCTGTGCGACGCATTCAGAATGCGGATTTTAGCCTCTTCGTAAGGGATAACCGAGTCAACCATCTCCACGCCGACGGCCTCCAGGTTCGGACGCTCAGCGCGGAAATTATCTTCGACCACCCACTGAATAAAGGTCTCGCCCATCACCGGCGCTTTATCGTCAATACCGGTTTGCGCCTTGATGCGCGCCGGCAGATCGGCCGCTGGCCGCGGCGTGATGCGGTCCACCATGGTGTTCGGGCAGGTCGCATTCGCCGCCAGCCATGCTATTACCGCCCGCTTGCCGGTTAACTGGAGAAACTCCACCAGCCCGTC
Organism: Klebsiella sp. X13; assembly: GCF_003323835.1. Lineage (NCBI taxonomy): Bacteria > Pseudomonadati > Pseudomonadota > Gammaproteobacteria > Enterobacterales > Enterobacteriaceae > Klebsiella > Klebsiella sp. X13. The sequence continues at coordinate 1,704,627 of NZ_CP030874.1, read as the reverse complement.
GTGAAAGCGCTCGCCGTTGTGGCGAACGTTATCGCAGTTGAGCAGCGTCAGCGGTCCGGCGTTATCCGCCATGCGTTTTTCCAGAATGCGTGCGATGGTGCCGTAGATGGTTTTGCAGCCCCCCTGCAGATCGTTAATTAAATCCGCATTGCTGGTCTCCAGCTTATGGCTGGTATTCAGGTAGTACCCCCCTTCCGTCACGGTAAAGGCGATAACTTTGGTCTGCGGGTTTGCCCCTTCGTCAATCAGCGGCTGCAGTCCGTTCTGCCACGGCAGCAGTTTTTGAATCGAGGCGATCTCTTCATATTCGCGCTCCCCTTCCGGGCTGACGGTTTCCAGAACGTAGCGCCCGTTCTGGGCGATAAGCGCCTCAACCACCTGCTCGGCATCCTGACGAATATTGCCCGCCGCGATATGCCAGCGCGTATCGCCGGATGCGATCAAACGATGCAGATACCACGCCTGGTGCGCACGATGAAATGAACCCAGACCGATGTGAAGCCATGTGAATTGCTGATTCATATTCTGATCTCCTTGAGTGATGGGACTCACTGTAGATGATCATTTGTTCCAAATAAGAGCCATAGATCACAAAAGAGCAATTACCCAATAAAATTACAAATGACCAAATAAGAGCAAAAGCTTGCCTGATTTAAAAACCGCGGCGAGAATGCGGCTATCACCTGAATCATTCGCCATGCAGACTCCTGACGCCAGAGACCGCGGGAACCCTTTATCGGATCGAATGAGGCCGGGCCTGTTTATGACCATACGCTTAAGGCAGGGAATCATGGGTAAAGAAGAAGATATCAGGCTGGATCAGAAGGTCCGCGCCGCATGGATGTACTATATTGCCGGTCTGAATCAAAGCGAGATCGCCAGCCAGCTGGGGACTTCAAGGCCGGTGGTACAGCGAATGATCGCCGCCGCTAAAGAAGAGGGAATCGTCTCGATCGGCCTTCACCATCCGGTGGCCAACTGCCTCGACTACGCGCAGCTGTTGCAGGAGAAATACCAGCTGCTCGACTGCAATATCGTTCCCGCGTGGAGCGAAGAGAGCACGCTAGACAGCGTCTCTTTCGGCTGTTACCAGCTGATGGCCCGCTATCTGCAGGATGATAAAGCGAAAATTATCGGCATCGGCTCCGGGCTGACGCTGAAAAAGACCATGCAGCGGATCGACTTCGACAGCCTGAATACGCGCTGCGTGGCGCTGATTAGCGCTATGGACGCCGACGGCCAGTGCAACTATTACGACGATGTTCCTCTGCTGCTGGCGCGAAAAATCCAGGCCAAATATTATCAATGGCCCGCGCCGCGCTACGCGCAAACCGTAGATGAACATGAAATGTGGTGCACCAGCCGCCTGTTCCGCAACGTCTCAGGCGTGGCGCAGCAGGCGGACGTGATTTTCGTCGGCATCGGCCCGCTTGGCACCAACAGCCCCATCTTTAAAGACGGCTTTATCAACCAGGCGCAGCTGGATGAGCTGACGGCCCAGGGCGGGATTGGCGAAATTCTCGGCCGCTTCATTGATGCCGACGGCGGCGTGGTGGAGAGTAATATCAACCGGATGATCACCAGCTACGATATTCGCCAGAATCAGTGCCCGCGCATTGCGGTGGCCTGCGGAGAATATAAACGTCCGGCGATTCTGGCGGCGCTGAAGGGGGGCTGGATCAATGGCCTGGTCACGGATGAGCACACCGCCCGCTGGCTGCTGACGCGCTAGCGGCAGGCCATGCCGCCGCCGCGCTCAACGACTCAGAGGTGTTCGCGGCTACCGATCAGCAGCGGCGGGATCTCGACCAGCTGTTGGCGGGCCTCGCCGGCATCAATAATGCTGAACACCGCCTCCAGCATCGCCGGGACATTCTGCTGCACCATATCGATGTCGTGGCCGAGAAGATAGACAAACGGGTCCCAGTCGAAGCAGCCCATCGGCGGCTGCTCGGTGCCGGTTAATCCCAGCTGCGCCAGCCATCTGACCACCCCTTCCAGCGAAATCGTCGAGTTGACGAAGAGCCCCTGCAGATGTTCCTCCGGGGTACTGAACCGGGCCTGCATACAGGCCTCGACTTTGCCCTTTGAATAACCGGGAGCCAGCACGTTCTCATCGGGAACGCTCAGGCCCCGCGCCTGGTGCGCGTCGCGAAAGCCGCGCAGACGTTCGAGGGTATTGTGGTCGCTGCTGCGCCCGCCGACGAAGGTCAGCGGCGCCAGCCTGCCGTGACGCCTGGCGCTGTTGTCGAGGATCTTATCCGTCAACGCTCGGGCGCCGGCGTAGTTGTCCGAAATGACCGACGGCGCAAGCGTCCCCGGCAGATCGAGATTCACGGTAGGCACCCCCGCCTGCTGACAAAGCTCGGTAATTTTATCCGGGTTCGTCGCCCCGGTCGCTACCACCCAATCCACCTGCCAGGAGAGCATCGCCTTCACCGCTTCGATCTCCAGCTCAGGGCGACGACGGGTACAGGTGATAATCGGCAGCAGACCGCGCTCGCGCGCCATCTCTTCAAAGCTTTCCGCAACGGAGCCGAAGTAACGGTTGTCGTATTTGGGAACAATCATGCCGATCACATGCGATTTTTTACTGCGCAGCATGCTGGCCTGGCGGTTTATCGCGTAGCCCTGCTCTTCAGCAATCCGCGTCACCTTTTCCGCAAGTTTGGCGCTGATACGCCGTTTTTTCCAGTTGCCATTGAGGATTGCACTGACCGCGCTGGCCGAAACGCCGGACAATTCCGCCAGATCGTAGATAGTGATTTTTTTCATTTTCCCAACTTGCGTCACAAATTCATTTCGCTGTTAATTTCCCCACTTGCTCAATCGATGAAGCTGGCGCAACATTAGCTTCATCGATTGAGCAACCATTATGCTCCATGGCGAATGACGTTATTCATCGCTCAGTTTTCAGCGCATATTTATAAATAACGCTTTGATTCAACACCTTAACAATTTTTCATGCATAACATCAACGCTGGCCCATGCTTATCGAGGACCAGATCGACTGACCAAACAGACTCAATGAAGGATTATAAAATGAACCACTCTGTATCCTCTATGAATACTTCTCTCAATGGTAAAGTCGCCGCCGTCACCGGTGCGGCATCCGGTATCGGCCTCGAATGCGCCAGAACCCTGCTCGCGGCGGGTGCCAAAGTGGTGCTGATCGACCGGGAAGGCGAAAAACTCACTAAGATTGTGGCTGAACTCGGCGAAAACGCCTTCGCGCTGCAGGTGGATTTAATGCAGGCCGATCAGGTCGATAATATTCTGGCCGGCATTCTCAATCTCACCGGGCGACTGGATATTTTCCATGCTAATGCCGGCGCCTACATCGGCGGACCGGTGGCCGAAGGCGACCCGGACGTCTGGGATCGCGTCCTGCATCTCAATACCAACGCCGCCTTCCGCTGCGTGCGCAGCGTACTCCCGCACATGATTGCGCAAAAGTCCGGTGACATCATCTTTACCAGCTCCATCGCCGGCGTCGTGCCGGTCATCTGGGAACCGATTTACACCGCCTCAAAATTCGCCGTGCAGGCCTTTGTACACACCACCCGCCGCCAGGTTTCGCAGCACGGCGTGCGCGTCGGTGCCGTCTTACCGGGCCCGGTAGTAACCGCCCTGCTTGACGACTGGCCGAAAGAAAAAATGGAAGAGGCGCTGGCCAACGGCAGCCTGATGCAGCCGATTGAAGTCGCGGAGTCGGTGCTGTTTATGGTAACGCGCTCGAAAAACGTGACCGTACGCGATCTCGTTATCCTGCCTAACAGCGTCGATCTGTGATTATTTAACCCGGGAGGCTTAAGGACGGCTTTATGAATAACGATACCCAAACCATTATTGGCGTTGATGTCGGCTCCGGCAGCGTGCGCGCCGGCATCTTCAACCTTCAGGGCAAGCTGCTTGCCCATGCCACGCGGGAAATCACCCTGTTTCGCAGCGCGGGAAACCAGGTGGAACAATCCAGCCGCCAGATTTGGCAGGCGGTCTGCGAGTGTATTAAAACCGCCGTGGCGCACTCCGGCATGCCGCCGGAGTCGGTCGCCGGGATTGGTTTTGACGCCACCTGTTCGTTAGTCGTGGTTGGTGAAAACGGAGAGCCGCTGGCGGTCGGGCCTTCCGACGATCCTGACCGCAACATCATCGTCTGGATGGATCACCGCGCCATCGGCCAGGCGGAGCAGATTAACACCACCGGACATGCCGTATTGCAGTACGTCGGCGGCAGGATTTCGCCGGAGATGGAAACGCCGAAAATCCTCTGGCTCAAGGAGAACCGCCCGCATATCTATGAGCAGGCGCGCCACTTTTTCGACCTGGCCGATTACCTGACCTGGCGCGCCACCGGCGACTTAGCTCGTTCGGTGTGTACCGTCACCTGCAAATGGACCTACCTGGCCCATGAGCAGCGCTGGGATGCCGGCTACTTCCGGCAAATTGGTCTGGGAGATCTGGCCGAAGATAACTTTGCGCGCATTGGCCAGCGTATTGTCGACCCGGGAACGCCGTGCGGTCAGGGCCTTTGCGCAGAAGTGGCGCACGAGATGGGCCTGCCGGTCGGTACCCCTGTAGCGGTGGGCATGATTGATGCCCACGCCGGCGGTATCGGCACCGTGGGGGTTCTCAACGGCGCGGTCAGCAACATGGCCTATGTTTTCGGCACCTCCTCCTGCACCATGACTACCACCCCAGACGCCGTCTTCGTGCCCGGCGTCTGGGGGCCTTACTACTCTGCCATGGTACCGGGCCTGTGGCTGAGCGAAGGCGGGCAAAGCGCGGCAGGCGCCGCCATCGACCAGCTGTTAAGTTTCCATCCTGCGGCGGCGCAGGCACGCGAGCTGGCACAGGAAGCGGGCGTACCGCTGCCGGTCTATCTCGCCGATCGGGTGCTGGCCCAGGTGGCGACCCCTTCCGAGGCCGCCGGACTCGCCGCCGGACTGCACGTGGTGCCGGAGTTCTTAGGTAACCGCGCGCCGCTGGCGGACCCGGATGCCAAAGCGGTCATTGCCGGATTGGGCATGGAGCGCGATCTGGATAATCTGCTGGCGCTCTACGTCGCGGGATTATGCGGTATCGGCTACGGCCTGCGGCAGATTGTTGACGCGCAAAAGGCCTGCGGGATTAACAGCGAGAATATCGTCATCAGCGGCGGCGCAGGGCAGCATCCGCTGGTGCGCCAGCTGCTGGCCGATGCCTGCGGTATGACGATTGTCAGCACCGAATGCAGCGAACCGGTGCTGTTAGGTTCGGCCATTCTGGGCGCCGTGGCCGGCCGGGTTTCCGCCTCGCTGCCGGAAGCGATGAAGCAATTCACCCGGGTAGATAAAACCTACCGCTGTACGACGCAATATCAAGCGCTTCATCAGCGTCGCTACGAAGCTTACCTGGCGTTGCAACAGGCCGCCCGGCTGATTCGGGAGTAGCGTCCCGAGGCTCTGCCCCACTCTTTTAATAATAAAAAAACCTCCGGTGACGACACCGGAGTGTCTTCCTGTACCCTGAAAACGAGGTCATTATGTCCGTGAATAGCAAACAGTGGTTCGGTCTGCCGCTGAATCTGATCTGGGGATACATCGCCATCGCCGTGTTTATGACCGGCGACGGCTTTGAGCTGGCTTTTCTCTCGCACTACATCAAGGAGCTGGGCTTCACCCCGGCCCAGGCCTCCTTCGCCTTTACCCTCTACGGCCTCGCCGCCGCCCTGTCGGCGTGGATCTCCGGCGTGGTCGCCGAGATCATCACTCCGCAGAAAACCATGCTGATCGGCTTTGTGCTGTGGTGCGTGTTCCACGTGCTGTTCCTGATTTTCGGCCTCGGCCACGCCAACTACCCGCTGATCCTGCTGTTCTACGGTATTCGCGGCTTTGCCTACCCGCTGTTCCTCTACTCCTTTATCGTCGCCATCGTGCACAACGTGAAAAGCGACAGCGCCAGCTCGGCGCTGGGCTGGTTCTGGGCGGTCTACTCGGTCGGCATTGGCGTCTTCGGCAGCTATATCCCGAGCTTTACCATCCCGCATATCGGCGAGCTGGGCACCCTGTGGCTGGCGCTGGTGTTCTGCATCACCGGCGGCATTATCGCCCTGGTCTCGCTGCGCCACATTCAGACGCCGCGCCATATGCAGAACCTCACCACCCGCGAGAAGTTTGCCGAGCTGGGGCGCGCCGCCACCCTGCTCTACACCAACCGCAATATTTTGCTTTCCAGCATGGTGCGCATCATCAACACCCTGTCGCTGTTTGGCTTTGCGGTGATCATGCCGATGATGTTTGTCGATGAGCTGGGCTTTACCACCTCCGAGTGGCTCCAGGTATGGGCGGCTTTCTTCTTCACCACCATTTTCTCTAACGTTTTCTGGGGGATCGTGGCGGAGAAGATGGGCTGGATGAAGGTGATTCGCTGGTTTGGCTGTATCGGGATGGCGCTGTCGAGTCTGGCGTTTTACTACATCCCGCAGCATTTCGGGCATAACTTTGCCATGGCGCTGGTGCCGGCGATTGCGCTGGGGATTTTTGTGGCGGCGTTTGTGCCGATGGCGGCGGTCTTCCCGGCGCTGGAGCCGCAGCATAAAGGGGCGGCCATTTCGGTCTACAACCTGTCGGCGGGGCTGTCCAACTTCCTGGCGCCGGCGATTGCGGTGGTGCTGCTGCCGTACTTCAGTACGATTGGAGTGGTGGTGGCGTACACCGCGCTGTACGTGCTGGCCTTTTTCCTCTGCGCCTATATTCGCGTCGAGCAGCCGGGCGTGACCCGCCCCTCCGTCGCCGTCGCGCTGAAAACGAGCGTCTCCTGAGCATAAAAACCCCTTCCCGACAGAGAGTAATGCCGATCGTTTACGGGTCGGCTGACCGATCCGGCAAAGGTGTAAGAATCCGTCACCTCACAGAGATTGGCGGTTTTTTATGCGGCGCTGTCAGGTTTTCAACACGTCTGCAGGCGAGGCTGTCCTCGCCGGTGATAAAGCAAAAAAAATGCTGGTCACCTTAAGTGGCCAGCATGACGCCCGACAGAGCGATTTTTTTACCGCATTCAGGATCAGGCGATCGTCACTTTGCCATCGAGGTAAACATCCTGTACGGCGTTGATCAGCTTCACGCCGTCGCTCATCGATTTTTTAAACGCTTTACGACCGAGAATCAGCCCCATCCCGCCCGCACGCTTATTGATGACCGCCGTACGTACGGCATCCGACAGGTCAGTTTCACCGCCCGCCGCGCCGCCGGAGTTAATCAACCCGGCGCGTCCCATATAGCAGTTCGCCAGCTGATAACGGACCAGATCGATAGGATTCTCCGAGGTCAGCTTGCTATAGACGCGATCGTCAGTGTAACCAAAGTTCACCGCCTTATAGCCGCCGTTATTTTCCGCCATTTTCTGCTTCACGATATCAGCGCCAATGGTGGCCGCCAGATGGTTAGCCTGCCCGGTTAAATCGGCCGACACATGATAATCGACGCCATCTTTCTTAAACGCCGGGTTACGCAGATAGGCCCACAGCACGGTCACCAGCCCCAGTTCATGCGCGCGTTCAAACGCCGCGGAGATCTCTTCAATCTGCCGACGCGACTCTTCGGAACCGAAATAGATCGTCGCGCCCACCGCCACCGCCCCCATATTAAAGGCCTGCTCAACGCTGGCGTACAGCGTCTGGTCGAAGGTGTTCGGGTAACTCAGCGTCTCGTTATGATTTAGCTTCACCAGGAAGGGAATGCGGTGCGCATACCGACGCGATACCGAGGCCAGTACGCCATAGGTGGACGCTACGCAGTTACAACCGGCTTCGATAGCCAGTTCGACGATATTTTTCGGATCAAAGTAGAGCGGGTTGGCGGCAAAAGAGGCGCCCGCCGAGTGTTCCACGCCCTGGTCTACCGGCAGGATGGAAAGGTATCCGGTTCCGGCCAGGCGCCCCGTATTGTACAGGGTCTGCATATTACGCAGCACCGCCGGCGGACGATTGTTATCCACCATGACCCGGTCAACGTAATCCGCCCCCGGCAGATAAAGCTGGTCGGCTGGAATGGTCATACAACGGTGCTGTAAAAGGCTGTCGGCATCTTTGCCAAGCAACTGCGTAATATCAGTCATAGCTATGCTCCCGTAAGTGCCGGCCGCAGCCGGCATGTATTATCCTGACCCACTTATTTGGGCAGGTTAAGCCTGGTACCGTCTTAGCATATTTTCCAGCCGGAATCGCACTTTTCAGCCATTTCAGCTGGCACGATTCAGGGACAAAAAGTGTTAGCCTGCTCAAACAATCCGCTCAAAGGTATTTTAAAGGTATTATCAAGTGGTATCTTAAAGGCGTACCCTACCTGTCATGAAGGATCTAAAGATGAAAACTACAGCAAAGCTGTCGTTCATGATGTTCGTTGAATGGTTTATCTGGGGAGCCTGGTTTGTCCCTCTCTGGCTGTGGCTGAGTAAAAGCGGCTTCAGCGCCGGTGAAATCGGCTGGTCCTATGCCTGTACCGCCATCGCCGCGATTCTTTCGCCGATCCTGGTGGGATCGCTGACCGACCGCTTCTTTTCCGCACAGAGAGTGCTGGCGGTGCTGATGTTCGCCGGGGCGATATTGATGTACTTCGCCGCGCAGCAGACGACCTTCGGCGGCTTCTTCCCGCTCCTGCTCGCCTACTCGTTAACCTACATGCCGACCATTGCGCTGACCAACAGCATCGCCTTTTCTAACGTGGCGGACGTTGAGCGCGATTTCCCGCGGATTCGGGTGATGGGGACGATCGGCTGGATCGGCTCCGGGCTGGTATGCGGATTTTTACCGCAGATGTTCGGTCTGAGCGACATTTCGCCCACCAATGTCCCGCTGCTGATTGCCGCCGGCAGCTCTGCGCTGCTCGGCGTCTTTGCCCTGTTCCTGCCGGACACGCCGCCAAAAAGCCGTGGAAAACTGGACCTGAAAGTGATGCTGGGGCTGGATGCGTTAATCCTGCTGCGCGATAAAAACTTCCTCGTCTTTTTCTTCTGCTCTTTTCTGTTTGCCATGCCGCTGGCCTTCTATTACATCTTCGCCAACGGCTACCTCACCGAAGCCGGCATGAAGCACGCCACCGGATGGATGACCCTCGGCCAGTTCTCTGAAATCTTCTTTATGCTGGCTCTGCCGTTCTTTACTAAACGGTTTGGTATTAAAAAGGTTCTGTTACTTGGTCTGATCACCGCCGCCATTCGCTATGGCTTTTTTGTCTTCGGCGGCGCGGAGAACTATTTCACCTATACGCTGATGTTCCTCGGCATTCTGCTGCACGGCGTCAGCTACGATTTTTACTACGTTACCGCCTATATCTACGTTGATAAGAAGGCGCCGGTATCGATGCGTAATGCGGCCCAGGGGTTAATTACGCTCTGCTGCCAGGGCTTTGGCAGCCTGCTCGGTTACCGCCTCGGCGGCGTGATGATGGAAAAAATGTTCGCCTACCCGCAACCCGTCAACGGGCTCACCTTCAACTGGGCGGGCATGTGGACGTTCGGCGCCATCATGATTGCGATTATCGCCGTGCTGTTCATGGTATTTTTCCGGGAATCGGACAAAGAAATTACGACCATCGACGTCGATACAGAAAATGCTGAGCTTAAACAAGGGGAAGTGAAATGAAAGCAGAACGTATTCTCGGTGCTCTTTACGGGCAGGCGTTAGGGGATGCGATGGGCATGCCGTCAGAGCTATGGCCACGATCGCGGGTGAAAGCCCATTTTGGCTGGATCGACCGCTTCCTGCCGGGCCCGGCGGAGAATAACGCCGCCTGCTACTTTGCCGAGGCGGAATTTACCGATGACACCTCGATGGCCCTGTGCCTCGCTGACGCCATTATCGAATGCGACGGGCAGATCGTCCCGGATGTCATTGGCCGACATATTCTGCGTTGGGCAGAAGGCTTTGATGCATTTAATAAAAACGTCTTAGGACCGACATCGAAAATTGCTCTCAACGCGATTCGCAACGGCAAACCGGTAAGCGAACTGGACAATAACGGCGTGACCAACGGCGCGGCGATGCGCGCCTCGCCGCTGGGCTGCCTGCTGCCGGGCGACAATCTTGATGCATTTATCAGCGACGTGGCCGCGGCCTCCAGCCCGACGCATAAATCGGATTTAGCCATCGCCGGCGCGACGGTTATCGCCTGGGCAATCTCCCGCGCCGTTGACGGCGCCGGCTGGCCAGCGATTGTTGACGCCCTGCCGGCCGTGGCGCGCCACGCGCAGGAACAGAAGACCACAACCTTTAGCGCCTCGCTGGCGCTGCGTATTGAGCTGGCGTTACGCACCGTACGCCAGGCAGATGGCCTCGAGTCCGCCAGCGAGCAGCTTTATCAGCTGATTGGCGCCGGAACCAGCACCATTGAATCCGTCCCGTGCGCGATAGCGATGGTGGAACTGGCCGGTACCGACCCTAACCGCTGCGCCATTCTCTGCGCCAATCTGGGCGGCGATACCGATACCATCGGGGCCATGGCGACGGCGATTTGCGGCGCGTTACACGGGGTTTCCGCCATCGATAGCGCTTTCAAGGTACGCCTGGATGAGGTCAATAAGCTGGACTTCACGCGCTACGCCGATGCCCTGATGCACTATCGTCAGCAGCGGGAGGCCGAATGAATGCCCAACAGTTAATGGATAAACTGGCCACGCTGAAGGCGCAACGTCCGGTCACCGTCCTCGGCTCCGCGGTGATTGACGTGATCGCCGACGCCTATGCTCTGCCCTGGCGCGGATGTGATATCGAACTGCAGCAACAGAGCGTCAATGTCGGCGGCTGCGCGTTAAACATCGCCGTGACCTTAAAAAGGCTGGGGATCGATGCACAAAATGCGCTGCCGATTGGCCAGGGCGTGTGGGCGGAAATTATCCGCCAGCGCCTCGCCAAAGAGGGGTTAACCAGCGTCATCAGCCAGGCGGACGGCGACAATGGCTGGTGCCTGGCGCTGGTAGAGCCGGACGGCGAGCGGACCTTTATGTCCTTCAGCGGTGTGGAAAATCAGTGGTGTGATGCGTGGCTCGAACGCGTGCATGCCCCCTCCGGCAGCCTGGTCTATCTTTCCGGCTATCAGCTGGCATCCGCCAGCGGCGAACGCCTGGTCTCCTGGCTGGAACGGCAGCCGCAGGTAAGCGCCTTTATCGACTTTGGCCCGCGGATTGCCGATATTCCCGAAACGCTGATGACGCGTCTGATGGCCCTGAAGCCACTGGTTTCCGTCAACCGCCAGGAAGCCGTCATCGCGGCTGAAGCGCACGGATTTTCGCCCGAGGTCAGCGCATTTGGCGCCGCCTGGCTGAAGAAATATGCCGCACCGCTGATTGTGCGTCTGGATAAAGAAGGCGCCTGCTATTTCAGCCCGCAGGAGAGCGGTCTCGCCGCCCCTTTCCCGACCACGGTCGTCGATACGATCGGCGCCGGGGACAGTCACGCCGGCGGTACGCTTGCCGGGCTGGCCGCCGGCTGGAGTCTGGGGGAGGCGGTGACGCTGGGGAATGCCGTTGCGGCCTGGGTCGTGGGCCATCGGGGCGGCGATTGCGCCCCGCACCGCGAAGCGCTACTCCTCGCACACAAAAACGTATAGATCGCTGCGGCAGTAGCTGATGCTGTATTCAATGGGGTGCTGGTACTGATCGAGGGCAACCTGCTTGATCACCAGCACCGGGATGGCGCTGTCCATCTTAATATGCGACTGAAATTCGGCGTCCGGCATCCGGGCGCTGACGCGCGAGCGGGTCCGCTGCGGCAGAATCTGCTGGCTGCGAAAGTAGTCATACAGCGAGACGCTGATCGCATCGACGTCATGGATCAGATGCGCAGGCACCCAGGACTCTTCGAGCGAGACCGCGTCCTCATCAACATACCGAATGCGTTTGAGCATAAACACATCGCTGCCCACCGCGATTGCCAGCTGGCGGGCAACCTCCTCCGGACATTTGACAACGCGTTTATTCACCCACAGCGTATCCGGCTTCTTGCCGCGTAAAACCACCTGCTGAGTAAAGCCGCGCGCTTCTTTCAGCGAATATTCAAAGATATTGTTGATCTGCGTCCCGTAACCCCGCGAGCGGGTCACCACGCCTTCGTCTTCCAGCAGCTGGAGCGCTTTGCGGACGGTGATGCGCGACACGCCGGTCAGCTGGCTGAGATCGCGTTCACCGGGAAGAATATTGCCATTTTCCAGCCAGCCGCTGCGCACGGCATCCTTAATCGTGTCGGCAAACTTCAGATAGAGCGGCGCGTTATCCGACGCCGCAATCCGTTCAACAAGCTGGCTAATTAACCGGGTATGCGCCTGTTCCATTTATCTTTTCCTGGCAGAATTCTCACGCCAGTATATCAGGCTTACCACCACGCGTGGAAATGGTGAACCGGCCCGATACCGTGGCCCACCTCCAGCGAATCCGCCTGCGCCAGCGCCGCAGAGAGCCAGCCTTTCGCCTCGGCAACCGTCTCTCCCCAGTCGCGATAGCGCGGGCGCAGCGCCGCCAGCGCCGCGGAGAGCGTACAGCCGGTTCCGTGCGTATTTTTAGTCTGGACCCGCGGCGCGGTGAAGCGCTGCTCGCCATCGCGGGTAAACAGCCAGTCCGGGCTTTCCGCGTTGTCGAGATGACCGCCTTTCATCAGCACTGCGCCGCAGCCCATCGCCAGCAGCGCCCGCCCCTGCTCCAGCATCTCTTTCTCGCTCTGCGCGTGCGGCGCATCCAGCAGCGCCGCCGCCTCCGGCAGATTCGGCGTGATCAGCGAAACCTGCGGCAGCAGGCGGGTGCGTAGCGTCGCCACCGCCGAAGCCGAGAGCAGCGGATCGCCGCTTTTCGCCAGCATGACCGTATCCAGGACAACGTTGTCAATCTGATAGCGCGCCAGACGCTCCGCCACGGCTTCCACGATATCCGTTTCCGCCAGCATGCCAATTTTCGTGGTATCGATACGGACGTCGCTGAATACCGAATCCAGCTGTGCGGCAACAAAATCCGGGTCGATGCGATAGACCGACTGCACGCCGCGGGTGTTTTGCGCCACCAGCGCGGTGATCACCGAACAACCATAGGCCCCGAGGGCAGAGAAAGTTTTCAGGTCGGCCTGGATCCCCGCGCCGCCGCTGGGATCAGTACCGGCAATAGTCAGCGCATTAATTCGTTTCATCCGTTGTTCTCCCCGTACAGCGCGTCAAGAAATGCCGGGGTAAAACTGCCCGGCCCTCTGCCGCGCGCCGCCGCGCCGCCCGCCTGTTTCATCAGCCCGCAGGCGGCAGCAACGTTTTCGAGGCGATCGCCAGGCATGGCGGTACTGGCCGCCACCACCGCCGAAAGCGCACAGCCGGTCCCCACGACCCGGGTCATCAACCGATCGCCGCCGCTGACCGCACGCGTACGCTGGCCGTCGGTGACGTAATCTACTTCGCCGGTCACCGCGACAATGGTATTGATCTGCCGCGCCAGGGCCTGTGCGGCGGGCAGCGCCGCCGCCGCGGTATCGGTAGTATCGACCCCGCGTCCGCCGGCGCTCATTCCGGCCAGCGCCATAATCTCAGACGCATTGCCGCGAATGGCGGCCGGTTGCAGGCTTAACAATTCATGGCAAAACGCGCTGCGCAGGGTTAACGCCCCGACCGCCACCGGATCCAGCGCCCACGGTTTGCCCGCGTTTTGCGCGCTGAGTGCCGCGGCGCGCATCGCCTGCGCACGGTCGACGGTTAAGGTTCCGACGTTAATCAGCAGCGCATCCGCGAGCGCCGCAAACTGGCTCGCTTCCTGCGGATCGATCACCATCGCGGGCGAGGCGCCGACCGCCAGCAGTACGTTGGCAGTAAAGGTCTGTACCACATCGTTAGTCATGCAGTGAACAAGGGGGGAATGACGGCGAAAAAGATGTTGCAGATGCGCAATATGCGCGGGATTGAGAGGCTCAGCTTGCATCGTTTGCTCCAGCCAGGCGATGAAGAAGCAACGACCCTTTGGTCTCTGACTTCCCTACGCTGGCATTATCCAGATCAGGTGGTACGGGTCTTTCTCAGCCTTCACCAGGAAGGGCACCCCGAGTCATTGAGAAGATATAAACGTTCTCTGCAGGCAGGTTACGGGAAGCCGACGCCTGACGCAAGCGCCCCGCCGCGATCCCCCCCAACGCCGCCAATACCATTTATTAACTAAATAAACATTTTTGTAACCATAAACTTGATCAATGGAAACAAGCGGTTATTGTTTAAGTAAGTGTTACAAATCTTAACATGACGTCATATCGAAAATACCGAGTGAATCAGCGAAAACATGAGGATTCCAATGAGCTTAACCCCCATAGTGAAAGGAATGGCATTAGCAGGAATGCTATCGGCCATTACCCTTCCCGCCTGGGCTGAGGTTGCACCGGGAGAGGCAACAGCAGCAACAAAGCAAGCGAATGACGCACTGTATAATCAGCTCCCTTTCTCCGATAACACCGATTTCACCAACGCCCACAAAGGCTTTATCGCCGCCCTGCCTACCGAGGTCATCAAAGGCGAGCAAGGCAACGTGGTCTGGGATCCGCAGCAGTACGCCTTCATTAAAGAGGGAGAAAAAGCGCCGGATACCGTTAACCCGAGCCTGTGGCGCCAGTCTCAGCTGATCAACATCAGCGGTCTGTTTGAAGTCACCGACGGCGTGTACCAGATTCGTAACCTCGACCTGTCCAACATGACCATCATCGAAGGGAAAGAAGGGATTACCGTGGTTGACCCGCTGGTTTCCGCCGAAACGGCGAAAGTGGGGATGGATCTGTACTATAAAAACCGCGGTAAAAAACCGGTCGTGGCGGTTATCTACACCCACAGCCACGTTGACCACTACGGCGGCGTGCGCGGCGTGATCGATGAAGCCGACGTGAAAGCGGGCAAAGTCAAAATCTATGCGCCGTCCGGCTTTATGGAAGCCGCGGTGGCGGAAAATATCATGGCCGGTAACGTCATGAGCCGTCGCGCCAGCTACATGTACGGCAACCTGCTCAAGCCTGATGCCAAAGGCCAGGTGGGCGCCGGGCTGGGGACCACCACCTCCGCCGGTACCGTGACCCTGATTGCCCCGACCAATATCATCGAGAAGGACGGGCAGAAAGAAGTTATCGACGGCCTGACCTACGACTTTATGCTGGCGCCGGGCTCCGAAGCGCCGTCCGAAATGCTGTGGTATATCGAAGAGAAGAAACTCATCGAATCGGCGGAAGATGTCACCCATACCCTGCACAACACCTACTCCCTGCGCGGCGCGAAAATTCGTGAACCGCTGCCATGGTCGAAATATATCAACGAAGCGATTGTACGCTGGGGTGATAAAGCTGAGATCATCATGGCTCAGCACCACTGGCCGACCTGGGGCAACGAAAACGTCGTTAACCTGCTGAAAAGCCAGCGTGACCTGTATCGTTATATCAACGACCAGACCCTGCGCATGGCCAACGAAGGGCTGACCCGTGACGAAATCGCAGCCAAATTCAAGCTGCCGGACAGCCTGGCACATACCTGGGCGAACCGCGGTTACTACGGCTCCGTCAGCCATGACGTGAAGGCCACCTACGTGCTGTATCTCGGCTGGTTTGACGGCAACCCGGCGACCCTCGACGAACTGCCGCCGGAAGAAGCGGCGAAGAAATTCGTGGAATACATGGGCGGCGCCGATGCCATCATGAAGAAAGCGAAAGAAGACTACTCGCAGGGTAACTACCGCTGGGTCGCCCAGGTGGTCAGCAAGATTGTCTTCGCCGATCCGCAAAACCAGGATGCGCGTAACCTCGAAGCGGATGCCCTGGAGCAGCTGGGCTATCAGGCCGAATCCGGTCCGTGGCGTAACTTCTACCTCACCGGTGCGCAGGAATTGCGTAACGGCGTGCAGAAACTGCCGACGCCGAACACCGCCAGCCCGGACACCGTGCGCGCCATGACGCCAGAAATGTTCTTCGACTACCTGGCCGTGCATATCAACGGTGAAAAAGCCGGTAAGGCCAAAGCGGTATTTAACATCGACCTCGGCAATGACGGCGGCAAATACAAGCTGGAGCTGGAAAACGGCGTGTTGAACCACACCGCCAATGCCGAAGCGAAAGATGCCGATGCAACCATCGTGCTTGACCGCGCGACGCTCAACAAAATCATCCTGAAAGAAGAGACCCTGAAACAGGCTGAAGATAAGGGCGAAGTGAAGGTCACCGGTAACGGTGAGAAGCTGAACGAGATGCTGGGCTATATGGACAAGTTTGAATTCTGGTTCAATATCGTCACGCCGTAACGCCTCGCTCCCGCAGCCCCGGCTGCGGGAGTATCCCCTAGTACTCCTCCGGCAGCGGCCGATCGATGGAGATCAGCTTGCCCCTCACCATCGTGATGTAGCCCCCGGCTTTCAGGTCAGCCAGCACCCGGAAAACGTGAGTCCGCGACAGGTTCGTTCGCTTAATGATAAACAGCGCCAGCCCTTCATTTTCGCCTTTATGGGTTTGCTGGCGGTAAAGATACCGAAAAAGCATCGGCCGAATCGTCTGATAGCTGGTCAGCTGCCGACGTTCGTTGTGCAGATCGAGCGTGAAGATAGTCATGTACGCCATGATCGTCACCAGCTCCTGAACGCGCTGCGGGTTATTGTGGATAAAAATACGGTCGAACGCGGCATAGGGTATTTTGATCAGTTCTACCGGCGTCACCGCACTATATTCAAACTTCGCCAGCGGACAATACCTTTCCAGCAGGCCAACCGGCATATGTTCAATAGTATTACCGACAATTAATCCGTTCCCGGGCATGAACATCGCGATCGATCCAGCCATGCAAAAATAAATATAGCCGGGATTTAATTCTATTTTTTTATTTATTCCTGCGGATAACGCTTCGCCTTCCTCGATTATTTCTGCGAGATAGGTATCTATTTTCAGCGTTTGATAATAGCTGTGTACTTCCTGAAAATTCACGCGTTTCTCCTTCCAGCACCGGTGGCTGTCGGCTTTAGTATAGCAGCGAATATCACGCTTATTCACTACGGTATTACTCCGCTTGCTGACCAGTCCCATATGGGACTATCGCCCGCATGCATTTTCCTTACAATGGTCAACAATGAATCCAGATTTGCTTTCGTCGTTTCATCATTATTCTTTACCGCCGACGATAATTATCCAAGAGGCCCTTCAATGAAATTAAATAAAATCGCAAAACATCTGGCGCTGGCCGGTGTTTTAACAACGCTGTCGGTTTCTGCTTTCGCGCAGATTATGCCGAAAGAGGCCACCGCAGCCACTCAGCAGGCAAATAACGCGCTGTATAACACGCTGCCGTTTGCTGATAAAACCGACTTTGACAATGCACATAAAGGCTTTGTTGCCGCCCTGCCGCAGGACGTCATTAAAGGCGAACAGGGTAACGTTATTTGGGACCCGGCAAAATACGACTTCATCAAAGAAGGGGAAAAAGCGCCGGCCACCGTCAATCCGAGCCTGTGGCGTCAGTCGCAGCTGATCAACATCAGCGGTCTGTACAAAGTCACCGACGGTGTTTATCAGATCCGTAATCTTGACCTCTCCAATATGACCATTATTGAGGGCGCGAAAGGGATCACTATTATTGACCCGCTGCTGAGCGCAGAACCGGCAAAAGAAGGTCTGGAGCTGTACTTCAAAAACCGCGGTAAAAAACCGGTGGTGGCCATTCTGTTCACCCACAGCCATGTTGACCACTACGGCGGTATCCGCGGGGTGGTGGATGAAGCCGATGTGAAATCGGGCAAAGTCAAAATTTACGCCCCGGCCGGATTTATGGAAGAAGCCGTATCAGAGAACATTATGGCCGGCAACGCCATGAGCCGCCGCGCCAGCTATATGTACGGTAACCTGCTGAAGCCTGATGCTAAAGGCCAGGTCGGCGCCGGGCTCGGCACCACCACCTCCGCCGGTACCGTGACCCTGCTGCAGCCAACTCACTATATTACGCACACCGGGCAGGAAGAAACGATCGACGGCCTGACCTACGACTTTATGATGGCCCCCGGCTCTGAGGCACCGTCAGAAATGCTGTGGTACGTCAAAGAGAAGAAAATGATCGAAGCCGCGGAAGACGTGACCCACACGCTGCACAATACCTATTCGCTGCGCGGCGCAAAAATTCGCGATCCGCTGGCCTGGTCGAAATATATCAATGCCGCCATCGAACGTTGGGGCAACGATGCCGAAGTCATTATTGCCCAGCACCACTGGCCGACCTGGGGTAACGACAACATCGTTAAGCTGATGAAAGGTCAGCGCGATATGTATCGTTATATCAATGACCAGACTCTGCGCATGGCCAACGAAGGGCTGACCCGTGATGAAATCGCCGCTAACTTTAAGCTGCCGCCATCGCTGGAAAAACAGTGGGCAAGCCGCGGCTACTATGGTTCGGTAAGTCATGATGTGAAAGCCACCTACGTGTTCTATCTCGGCTGGTTCGATGGCAACCCGGCAACCCTCGACGAACTGGCGCCAGAGCAGGCGGCGAAGAAGTTTGTCGAATACATGGGCGGCGCGGATAAGGTGCTGAAAAAGGCCCAGGACGATTACCGCCAGGGTAACTACCGCTGGGTCGCCCAGGTCACCAGCAAAGTGGTCTTTGCCGACCCGAAAAACCAGCAGGCGAAAAACCTGGAAGCGGATGCCCTGGAGCAACTGGGCTATCAGGCCGAATCCGGTCCGTGGCGTAACTTCTACCTCACCGGCGCCCAGGAGCTGCGTAACGGCGTACAGAAACTGCCGACGCCGAACACCGCCAGCCCGGATACCGTACGCGCCATGACGCCGGAAATGTTCTTCGATTATCTGGCCGTCCATATCGATGGCGTGAAAGCCGGCCATGCTAAAGCGGTGTTTAATATCGACCTCGGCAAAGACGGCGGGAAGTACAAACTGGAGCTGGAAAACGGCGTGCTTAACCACACCGCCAACGTCGAAGCGAAAGATGCCGACGCCACTATCACGCTGAGCCGCGACACGTTGAACAACATCATCCTGAAACAGGAGACGCTGAAGCAGGCTGAAGAGAAAGGCGACGTAAAAATTAGCGGTAATGGCGCGAAGCTGGACGAAATGCTGAGCTACATGGACAAGTTTGAGTTCTGGTTCAACATCGTCACCCCGTAATTCCCCGGGCTACGCTGCCCTGCCCCATGACCTTCGGCCGTGGGGCATTTTGTCTTTTCCCTCGGCTTTAACCTTCATCTCTCTTCACCGAACCGGCGCCCGCTCTCCCGCGCCATTTGCATTCCCACTGCGGCGGGCACAAAATGAACATCAGGGAGCGACGTTCCCGGTCCCTCCACTCGTCGAGGTACGGCTATGCCCGTTTATCACCATGCCCTGGTGCTGATTAACAGCAGCCAGGACGGCGTTCCGCTGCTCCAGCATGCGGCCAGAATGGCGGAAGAGAACGCTATGCGCATCACGCTCGCCCATATCAGCACCGATTATCGGGCGCTGAATTACGTCTCCGACAGCCTGCTGAACGACGATGTGTCTCAGGAGGTGATCCAGGCGAAAGTGCTGCTCAATGAGCTGGCGACCAGCGTCTCGCTGCCGGTGCAAACCCTGTCGCTGGTCACCACCCGCCGTTTTGAAGATGTTGAAGCCTGCGTAAACCAGCGGGGGATTGACCTGATTATCGCCGGGCATCACAACCGCCTGCTGGGAGTCATGGCATCTCATTCGCTGGAGTATATTAATCATCTGACGATAGACGTGCTGATCAGGCATCTGCCCTGAGCCGCGCCGACGACTCGCGTAGCGAATTGAGCAGCAGCGTAAAGCACTGCTCAATCAGCGGCGGCAGCGGCTGCGGCCCACGCATTATCGCCACCGTCCGCGCCAGCGCCGGCTGCTGGAGCTGCGCGATTTTCAGCACCGGATCCTGCAGATGGGTGGTATACAGCTCGGGCAGAATAGCAATCGCCAGACGCGAGCGCACCAGGCCATACAGCGTTTCAATATAGTCGACCTGAAACCGCGTGTTCAGCGTCAGACGATGGCTTTCCGCCAGCGCGCCAACCAGTCGCTGAATGTTCCCTTTCGAGAACACCGCAATATCGCGTCCGGCGAGAAGTTTCCACGGCAGGTGCGGCTGGTCTGCCAGCGGATCGTCACCGTGCAGCACCGCCACAAACGGATCTTCACGCAGCGGGTAGACCTGTAGCGCGGCGGGTAGCGAGCTGTCGATGGCGCCGATACCGAAATCAATCTGCCCGCTTTGCAGCTCACGCACCAGCGCATCATTGGTCTGATCGTGAAACTCGACCCGCAGCCGGGGAAAGGTTTGCGCCAGCACCTGCGGCAGAAGCGGAAAGAGCAGCGAGCTCACCGAGGGCACCAGACCAATACGCACGGTACCATCGCCGCCGGCCGCGACAATCTGTTCCATGTCATGAAACGCCAGCTGGGCCACGCTCAGCACGCGCCGGGCGTGCGGCAGAATGGCGGCGCCCAGTTCGGTCAGCGTGACCGACGAGGCGGTGCGGTTCACCAGCTTGCCGCCCAGCACCGTTTCGATTTGCCGCAGGGCGCTGCTCAGCGCCGGTTGGCTGATAGCCAGACGGTTGGCGGTATCGGTAAAATGACGCAGCTCCGCCAGGGTAACAAAGTACTGTAGCTGTTTAAGAGAAAGCGCAGGCAGGCGCTGCCACGGTTCGGTCATCTTATTCTTCGCTAAGGGTAATCGGGCAGAATAACCCGAGCTTATCGGGTGATAAATTTATTCATCTGGGCAAACGTTTGCTGTGCCCCTAGAGTACCCCCATTATCCTTGTGCCGGAGTTGTTATGTCCAGCAATGCTGAAAACCGCCGCCGCGCCGTCATGGCCGCCCGGGGCGAAATACCTTTTGACCTGTTGTTGACCGGGGCGCAGATAGTCGACATGGTCACCGGTGAAGTCCGCGAAGCCGATGTCGGCATCACCGGCGAGATGATCGCCAGCGTGCACCCGCGCGGCAGCCGCGCCGATGCCCACCAACGCCATGCGCTGGACGGCGCCTACCTGTCACCGGGGCTGATGGATACCCATGTCCATCTCGAGAGTTCCCACCTCCCTCCCGAACGCTACGCGGAAATTGTCCTCGCCCAGGGAACCACCGCGGTCTTCTGGGACCCGCATGAGCTGGCCAACGTCCTCGGGGTCGAAGGCGTGCGCTATGCCGTCGCCGCCAGCCGCCATCTGCCGCTGCAGGTGATGGTCGCCGCCCCCTCCAGCGTACCCTCGACGCCGGGGCTGGAAATGTCCGGCGCCGATTTTGCCGGAGCGGAGATGGCGACCATGCTGGCATGGCCGGAAGTGCGCGGCGTGGCGGAAGTGATGGACATGCACGGCGTGCTCAACGGCAGCGCCCGGATGCAGGAGATTGTTCAGGCCGGTCTCGACAGCGGCAAGCTGATTGAAGGCCACGCCCGCGGCCTGAGCGGCGCCGATCTCCAGGCCTACCTCGCGGCGGGCGTCACCTCCGATCATGAGCTAACCTCCGCGGAAGACGCGCTGGAAAAGCTGCGCGCCGGTTTGACCCTCGAAATTCGCGGCTCGCACCCCTATCTGCTGCCGGATATCGTCAAGGCCCTGAAAACCCTGCCGCATCTCTCCTCGCAGATCACGGTGTGCACCGACGATGTCCCGCCGGATATGCTGCTGGAAAAAGGCGGCATTATCGCCCTGCTCAACCTGCTGATTGAACACGGTCTCGCCGCCACCGACGTCCTGCGCTTCGCCACCCTCAACGCCGCCATTCGCCTGCAGCGTCACGATTCAGGGCTGATTGCCGCCGGCCGCCGCGCCGACCTGGTGGTATTTGATTCACTGGAAAGGCTTGAGGCCCGGAAAGTGTACGTCGCCGGGAAACTGGTCGCCCGCGACGGCGCGCTGCTCCAGCCCATTCCAGCCGCAGAGGGTGTCACTCCGCCGCGCAATACGCTGCAGCTGGCGCCGCTGAATACCGAGGATTTTGTGCTGCGGGTCCCCGGTATTGTCCACGGCGTTGCCCGCCTGCGACATATCCGCGGCGCGCGCTTTACGCAGTGGGGAGAAGTCGAGGTGCAGGTACGCCACGGCGAAGTTCAGCTGCCCGCTGGATTTAGCCTGATTTGGGTGAAGCATCGCCACGGCCGCCATCAGGCGACGCCGCAAATCGCCCTGCTCGAAGGCTGGGGAGAGCTGCGCGGCGCTATCGCCACCAGCTACTCGCACGATTCACACAACCTGGTGGTGCTGGGACGTAACGCTGAGGATATGGCGCTGGCCGCCAACCGGCTGATTGCCTCCGGCGGCGGGATGGCGCTCTCCCGTCAGGGGGATATTCTTGCCCACGTGGCGATGCCGATTGCCGGCATGCTCTCCGATCTGCCGGCGGCAGAACTCGCGCGGCAGTTCCGCGAATTACGCGACCTGAGCGCAGAAATCGCCGACTGGGAGCCGCCCTACCGGGTATTTAAGGCCATCGAAGGCACTTGCCTCGCCTGCAATGCCGGACCACATTTGACCGATTTAGGTTTGACCGACGGCACCACCCGCCAGATTGTCGAACCGCTGATAGACTGCCGGGAAACCCCGGCCACCGACCCTCACAACAATAATCTCCGGGGAGCCTGAGCATGGCCGACAACACACTGCATACCTCAACACAAGGAAGCTGGCTGGAGCGCCGTTTTGCCCTGCGCTCCCGCGGCAGCACGCTGCGTACCGAGTGCCTCTCGGGGATCACTGGCTTTCTTGCGGCCGCCTATCTGCTGGTGGTCATCCCCGGCCTGCTGGCGGTGGGCGGCATGGACAAAGGCGCCGCCACCACGGGCACGATTCTGGTCTTCGTCGCCGGTACGCTGCTGATGGCGTTTTACGCTAACCTGCCGTTTATCGTCGGCCCAGGCATCGGCGGCTCGGTGCTGGTGGGCGTCACCCTGGCCGGTAGCGAAGGGATCGGCTGGCAAATTGGCCTCGGCATCGCCTGCTGGTCAGGTATTCTGTTCTTTCTGTTAACCAAATTCGGCCTGCGTGAAGTGGTCACCCGTTCTGTCCCCCAGTCCATCAAGCTGGGACTGACGGCTTCAATCGGTTTGTTCGTGGCGGTGCTCGGTTTTCGCAATGCCGGCCTGGTGCTGGCGAATGCCAAAACCAATGCCCTGATGCTGGGTGATTTCTTATCTCCCGGCGCGCTGGTGGCGCTGTGCGGCCTGTTTCTGGCGATTGCGCTGCAGGCGCGGCGCATCCCGGGCGCCATTTTATGGGCGATTCTGTTTGCCACCCTGGTGGGGATTCCGGCGGGGGTCACCCGTCTGCCGGACAGTTTTATCGCGATGCCGCACTCGCTGGCGCCGGTCTTCGGCCACGTCGATATGCTGGGCGCGCTGAATATCGCTTTCCTGCCGTTCCTGTTTGTCTTTTTCGCCTCTGAGTTTTTCTCCACCATGGGGACCACGCTGGCGGTGGGCGGCGAAGCGGGACTGCTGGATGAAGAGGGCAATATGCCGCATATTAACCGGCCGTTTATGGTCGATTCGATTGCGGCAGCCCTCGGCCCGTGGCTGGGGATCCCGGCGGCGACCGCGCTGATTGAGTCTTCCGCCGCCGCCGAAGCGGGCGGTAAAACCGGGCTCACCGCGCTGGCCGCGGCGGTTATGTTCCTGCTGATGCTGCTGTTTACGCCGATCGCCCTGATGATCCCCAAAGAGGCCACCGCTCCGGCGCTGATCCTGATTGGTCTCAACATGTTTAGCGGCCTGCGCAAAGTCGATCTCTCCAGCTTCACCGACGGGCTGCCGGTATTAATGATGGTGATGATCACCCTGATCGCCAACAGCTTCGGTACCGGTATCGCCGGCGGGCTGCTGTTCTACATCATGATTAAAACGGTCGCCGGAAAGTGGCGAGAAATCCCGCTGGGTTTATGGATCCTTGCCGTTCCGCTGGTCTACTATTTCGCCACCCTGGTGAGGCACTAAACGTCCACAGGCCCGCGTAGCGCGTCGGCCTGCACCGTTTCACAGTGCGCTTTGACCTCTTCATAGAGTAACCGCACCGCCGCAGAAAGCTGCTTGCGGTGCGGGCAAATCATATTGAGCGGGACTCTGTCGCCCTGATAGTGCGGCAGCAGAATCTGCAGGCGTCCTGCGCGAATATCATCGCTGACATCCAGCGCTGACTTATAGGCAAACCCCTCCCCTGCAATGGCCAGGCGGCGAATCACCTCGGCGTCGTCGCTGATGATGTCGCCGGAAACCTGCATATGTTCAACCACGCCGTTGAGACTTAAGGTCCAGCGATCGAACTGCCTGCCGCGCAGTACGTACAGGAGCGCAGGGTGTTGCGCCAGCGCCTCCGGCGTCTGCGGCTCGCCGTGCCGGGCAATCCACTGCGGAGAAGCCACCAGCACCCGCCGGTTTTCCGGCGCGACGGGGAGAGAAATAAACGAAGCATCGTCGTTGTCACCGTAGCGAAAGGCGACATCGACCGGATCTTTAAACACATCGGTCCGATGGTCGGAAAAGAGAATGCGCAGCTTCAGCGCCGGGTGCCGCTGGCGAAAGGCGCGGAAGACGTTCAGCAGCAGATTACGCCCCAGATCGGAGGGTACCGCAATTTGCAACGTCCCGCGGACCTCGTCGTCCGGCACCTGAATTTTTTGCAGCCCGGCATGCAGCGTATCCAGCATCTGGGTGGCATAGGGCAGCCAGGTTTCCCCTTCGGGCGTCAGACGTAAGCTGCGGGTAGAGCGCGCAAAAAGACGAATATTGAGCGTGGTCTCCAGGCGCTTAATCGCCGCACTCACCTGCGCCGGCTGCTGCCCGACCTCCCGCGCCGCATCGCTAAAACTCCCCAGCGCCGCCGCACGAACAAATAGCGTCAGATCTTCCAGTCTGAACATATTGACTCCCGAATCCTGCTACCAGGATTGTTCTCAAAACCGCCGCTCGACGCCAAATCCGGCAACCGGCCCATCGTTTTCTTACATTTTTAACGCAACCAACGCTTGCCTTCCCGGCCATGCTTCAGGAATGATACGAGGCTGCGATTTTGTGTCCAGGGTAATCCAGGATAATAATGAGGAAATTATGCGTAAAACAAAAATGATGCTTCTGGGCGTACTGTTGGCCAGCACCAGTACCGTCTGGGCAGCATCCACCAGCGGCGTACAAAAATATGAACTTGATGGTTTCACCGCAGACTTCACGCAGTTTCGCGTAGGCGACACCGTGCCGCCGCTTTATCTGACGCCAGAATACACCATTAAACAGTGGCAGCAGCGTAACCTGCCCGCGCCGGACGCCGGTACTCACTACACCTATATGGGCGGCAGCTACGTGCTGATCACCGATACCGAAGGTAAAATTGTCAAAATTTACGACGGCGAAATCTTCTATCAGCACTAATGGCTGACGGTCCGTCGGCTGACGGACCAACAAAAACGCCCTGTCCTTTTGCTGTCCGCTGCGGATCAGAAAAGTCCAGGGCGTTGTGCTATCCGCCGACGCTACACCGCGCGGAAGGCAATCTCACCGGGAATCACTTCCCCCTGCCAGTAGAGCCGGGCCGCCACGCGTCCCGCCAGCTGACGGTAAATTTCGGTGAACTCGCTCTCCGGACGGGCAACCACGGTCGGCTTACCGTTATCCAGATCTTCACGCAAATTGATGTGCAGCGGCAGCTGGGCCAGCAGCTGAGTGTGGTATTGCTCCGCCAGCTTTTCGGCGCCGCCGGTGCCGAAAATCGGCTCATGGTGACCACAGTTGCTGCAGATATGGATACTCATGTTTTCGACGATGCCGAGGACCGGAACGTCCACCTTCTCAAACATCACGATGCCTTTTTTCGCATCGATCAGCGCGATATCCTGCGGCGTCGTCACCACTACCGCGCCGGTGACCGGGATATTCTGCGCAAGAGTCAGCTGAATGTCGCCGGTGCCTGGCGGCATATCCAGCACCAGATAATCCAGATCCGGCCACAGCGTCTCCTGCAGCATCTGCAGCAGCGCCTTGCTGGCCATCGGACCGCGCCATACCATGGCGTTATCGTCGGTCACCAGGTAGCCGATGGAGTTGGTGGCGAGGCCAAATTTCATGATCGGCGCCATATGGGTGCCATCTGGCGAGGTGGGACGCTGATCTTCCGCACCGAGCATGGTGGGAATCGACGGACCATAAATATCGGCATCGAGGATCCCGACTTTCGCCCCTTCCGCGGCCAGCGCCAGCGCCAGGTTCACCGCCGTGGAGGATTTACCCACCCCGCCTTTGCCGGAGCTGACGGCAATAATATTTTTGACCCCGTTTACGCCCGGCTGATTTTTTACCCGCTTCAGCGTGGCAATGTTATGCGACAGCTTCCAGTCAATCGCCTGCGCGCCGGTAATGCGCAGCAGGTCGGCGCTACATTGCTCTTTTAAATCTTCAAAAGCACTGTGCCAGACAAACGGCATCTGGATCTCGATATGCACGGTATCGTCGAGCCAGGCGACGTGGTGCAGTGCCTTCAGCGCGGTGAGATTATGCTTCAAAGTGGGGTGCTGGAAATTAGCCAACGTTCCGGCGACCATCGCACGTAGACGTTCGGGGGATTTGGCCTGGGATTGCGAATTCATCCCGACTCCTTTGTTGTTATGAGAGGCTTTCAGTAATCATTGAGTTTATCACAGCTGAGGATTATCCATATATGGTCAGCCATTTATGGCGCACCCAGTGCCCTTTTGGTAATATCAAAAGCCCTTTTTACAACAGAAGATGTAATGCTCACTATGACTCAAGTCGCGAAGAAAATTCTGGTAACGTGCGCGCTGCCGTACGCTAACGGCTCAATCCACCTCGGCCACATGCTGGAGCACATCCAGGCTGATGTCTGGGTCCGTTACCAGCGAATGCGCGGCAACGAGGTCAATTTCATCTGTGCTGACGACGCCCACGGCACGCCTATCATGCTGAAAGCTCAGCAGCTTGGCGTCTCTCCGGAGCAGATGATTGGCGAAATGAGTCAGGAGCATCAGACCGATTTTGCGGGCTTTGATATTAGCTACGACAACTACCACTCGACGCACAGCGACGAGAACCGCGAGCTGTCTGAGCTGATCTACGGCCGCCTGAAAGAGAACGGTTTTATCAAAAACCGCACCATCTCTCAGCTTTACGATCCGGAAAAAGGGATGTTCCTGCCGGACCGTTTCGTGAAAGGCACCTGTCCGAAGTGTAAATCACCGGATCAGTATGGCGATAACTGCGAAGTGTGCGGCGCGACCTACAGCCCGACCGAGCTGATCGACCCGAAATCGGTGGTTTCCGGGGCGACCCCGGTGATGCGTGAATCCGAGCACTTCTTCTTCGACCTGCCGTCCTTTAGCGAAATGCTGCAGGCGTGGACCCGCAGCGGCGCGCTGCAGGAGCAGGTGGCGAACAAAATGCAGGAGTGGTTCGAGTCCGGTCTGCAGCAGTGGGACATTTCCCGCGACGCGCCGTACTTTGGCTTCGAAATCCCCAACGCGCCGGGCAAATATTTCTACGTCTGGCTGGATGCGCCGATCGGCTACATGGGCTCCTTCAAGAACCTGTGTGACAAACGCGGCGATAGCGAAAGCTTTGACGCCTACTGGAAGAAAGACTCCGACGCCGAGCTGTATCACTTTATCGGCAAAGATATCGTCTACTTCCACAGCCTGTTCTGGCCGGCGATGCTGGAAGGCAGCGGTTTCCGCAAGCCGACCAACCTGTTCGTTCACGGTTACGTCACCGTCAACGGCGCCAAGATGTCCAAATCACGCGGCACCTTTATCAAGGCCAGCACCTGGCTGAACCATTTTGACGCCGACAGCCTGCGTTATTACTACACCGCCAAGCTCTCTTCGCGCATCGATGATATCGACCTGAACCTGGAAGATTTCGTGCAGCGCGTGAACGCCGACATCGTCAACAAAGTGGTAAACCTCGCCTCGCGCAACGCCGGTTTTATCAATAAGCGTTTCGACGGCATGCTGTCCGCTGAGCTTGCCGATCCGGCGCTGTACAAAACCTTCACCGATGCGGCAGCAAGCATTGGCGAAGCGTGGGACAGCCGCGAGTTCGGTAAAGCCATCCGTGAAATCATGGCGCTGGCCGACGTGGCTAACCGCTACGTTGACGAGCAGGCACCGTGGGTCGTCGCCAGACAGGAAGGCCGCGACGCCGATCTGCAGGCTATCTGCACCATGGGCCTGAATATGTTCCGCGTGCTGATGACCTGGCTCAAGCCGGTCCTGCCGCAGCTGACCGCCCGCGCCGAAGCCTTCCTCAACAGCGAACTGAACTGGGATGCTATCCAGCAGCCGCTGCTGTCGCATAAGGTCAACACCTTCAAGGCGCTGTACAACCGCATCGAGATGAAGCAGGTTGAAGCCCTGGTCGACGCGTCGAAAGAAGAGGTGAAAGCCACCGCCGCACCGGTTACCGGTCCGCTGGCGGACGATCCGATTCAGGACACCATCACCTTTGACGATTTCGCCAAAGTGGATATGCGCATCGCGCTGATTGAAAACGCCGAATTTGTTGATGGTTCTGACAAGCTGCTGCGCCTGAGCCTCGATCTGGGCGGCGAGAAACGTAACGTCTTCTCCGGCATTCGTAGCGCCTACCCGGATCCGCAGGTGTTGATTGGTCGCCTGACGGTGATGGTGGCCAACCTGGCGCCGCGTAAAATGCGTTTCGGCATCTCGGAAGGGATGGTGATGGCAGCGGGCCCTGGCGGGAAGGATATCTTCCTGTTAAGCCCTGACAGCGGCGCCCAGCCGGGTCAGCAGGTAAAATAATCCCGCATCAAGCGCTGCTCCGGCAGCGCTTTTTTTGTCCCTTCCGCCTTCCCTTCCGCGCTGCCACCGCCGGACCATTCAGCCCCCTGCAGCCTTTTCTGTGCGTTGCGCGCTACGGCAATCCTGACAATAATCAACCTGTCTGCCGATTGAAAAACCGGTACGTGATTCACTATCAACCAAGGGACCGTGATGAACATTTACCGCAGGATGGTTACCGCTCTGGCGGCTTCGCTTGTGATTGTCGGCCTCGCAGGCTGCGATAACCCCGACGAAAAGAGCAAAACCTTTACCCGGATGGAAAACGGCGTCGGGCTGGTGTTTACCTACCATTATGTCGGTGACAAAGTCCTGCGTCAGGAAGCTAATAACACCATTCCCTATCAGACCATCGGCGCGGCGAATCAGGAGCAGGCGCGGGCGTTAATTGAACCGATGAGAAGCGTTTATCTCGACGTTAAAGGCGTGGAACAGAGCATCGATTACAAAGATAGCGAGGCGCTGGAACATCTCAGCGTGGATTTTACCCGGGCTAACATGAGCGAACTGTGTAAGCTGCCCGGCTCAATGGTGACCAACTGCGCGCTGCAGGAGGTGTCGATGTCGGTGTCCGAGAAGCTCCTCGCCGAACAGGGTTTTACAGAGGTGAAATAGGTCTCGCAGATCCGGGGCGGCACAGAGGACTTGCCCGGCCGGCACAGCGCCGACCGGGCAAAACAGGAGAGGAAGATTACGCTTTGCCGTGGATGCGCTCGGTCAGACCGCGCAGGAAATAGCGCAGGAACTGGTCACCGCATTCGCGGAAGTTTTTATGATCCGGCGCGCGCATCATGGCGGTGATTTCCGGCATCGAAACGCGAAACTTTTGCTGAGTCAGAATGGCGAGGATGTCATCGCTCTTCAGCGAAAAGGCGATGCGCAGCTTTTTCAGCACGATATTGTTATTCACCCGACGCTCAACCGCCAGCGGCGGGGCCGCCTCATCTTTCCCGCGTTTGTCATAGATCAGGCCGTTGAGGAAGATCGACAACATAATGTCCGGGCAGCGCTGGAAGCCCTCTTCGTCCTCCTTTTTCAGCCACGGTACCAGCTGCTCTGCGCTGACGACGGAATCGCCCAGCGCAAAAATGCGCACCAGGTCGTTATTATTGGTTTTCAGGGTGTAGCGCAGGCTACGTAAGATATCGTTACTGATCATAATGCCTTCATGATGAAAAATGCTGGCGCTAAGTCTACCATGATTCCGTCGTTTTACAGACCAATCGCCTCTTTCAGACTTTTTAAGTAGCGACGGCTCACCGGCACCGTTTGCCCGGCCCGCATCAGCAGCTCCGCCTGGCCGTTTTCCTCAAGGCGAATCTCTTTCAGATGGGCCATATTCACCAGATACTGTCGATGACAGCGCAGCAGCGGCGTCCGGCTCTCAAGGGTGCGTAAGGTCAGCTCCGTAAACCCCTCCTTCCCCTCACGATCGGTGACATAAATTCCGCTCATCCGGCTGCTGACAAAGGCGACATCCTCCATCTGCAGCAGCCAGATTCGGCTGTGGCCGGTACAGGGAATATATTTCAGCGCCTGCTGGGTATCGTCGAGCAGCGAGATATCCTGCAGGCTACGCTCCTGGCGCAGACGCGCCAGCGTCTTCTCCAGCCGCGGTGCTTCGATGGGTTTCAGCAGATAATCAAACGCATGCTCTTCGAACGCCTTCACCGCATACTCGTCAAAAGCGGTCAGAAACACGATGTAAGGCCGGTGTTCAGGGTCGAGCATCCCGACCATTTCCAGGCCGCTGATCCGCGGCATCTGAATATCGAGAAACAGCACGTCCGGGCGCAGCTTGTGCACCGCGCCAATCGCTTCAACCGCGTTCGCGCACTCCCCGACGATCTCAATATCGCTGGCGGACTCCAGTAAAACACGCAGATTTTCTCGTGCCAGCGGTTCATCATCAACTATCAACACTTTTAACACGCGTTCTCCTCCAGAGGCAGTCGCAGCGTGACGCGGGTGAAACGTTCCGCTTCACAGGTCACGGTAATGCCGCAGTCGGCGCCGAAGCGCGCCCGTAAACGGCGATCTACCAGGCTCATTCCCAGCCCGCTGGCGTTGGGATTGTCCTGGTACAGGCCGGCGTTATCCTCAATATCTAACTGCAGCCAGCGCTCGTGCTGGCTGGCGCGAATGGTAATTTCCCCTACCCCGAGATGCTGCGACGTGCCGTGTTTAATGGCGTTTTCAACAATCGGCTGCAGCGTAAACGCCGGCAGCTGATGGTGAGCCAGCGCGTCGGGCACCAGCATCTGAATCTGTAAATTGGCCTGGAAACGCGCTTTCTCAATTTGCAGATAGGCATTCACGTGTTCAATCTCATCCGCCAGCGTCACAAACTCCGACGGCCGCTTCAGATTCTTGCGGAAAAAGGTCGACAGGTACTGCACCAGCTGCCCGGCCTGATCGCTGTCGCGGCGAATCACCGCCTTCAGGGTATTCAACGCATTAAACAGAAAATGGGGATTCACCTGCGCGTGGAGCAGCTTGATCTCCGATTGCGTCAGCAGCGCCTTCTGCCGCTCATACTGCCCGGCGAGGATTTGTGCCGACAGCAGCTGAGCGATCCCCTCTCCGAGCGTGCGATTGATGGAGCTGAACAGGCGGTTTTTCGCTTCATACAGCTTGATGGTGCCGATCACCCGCTGATTTTCACCGCGCAGCGGGATAACCAGCGTCGACCCCAGCTTACAGTTGGGATGAATGGAACAGCGGTAGGGGACTTCATTGCCGTCGGCATACACCACTTCGCCGCTATCAATCGCTTTTTGCGTATAGGATGAAGAGATAGGTTTGCCCGGCAGGTGGTGGTCGTCGCCGATACCGGTAAACGCCAGCAGCTTGTCGCGATCGGTAATGGCCACCGCGCCGATATCGAGCTCCTGAATAAGCACCTGCGCCACCTTCATGCTGTTCTCTTCGTTGAATCCCTGGCGCAGGATCCCCTCGGTCGAGGCCGCCACCTTGAGGGCGGTGGCGGAAAAAGCCGAGGTGTACTTCTCAAACATCGCTCGCTTATCCAGCAGGATACGCATAAACAGCGCGGCGCCTACGGTGTTGGTCACCATCATCGGCGCGGCGATGCTTTGCACCAGATGCAGCGCGTCCTGAAATGGCCGGGCGATCAGCAAAATGATCATCATCTGCACCAGCTCGGCAAAGAAGGTGATCGCCCCGGCGGTGAGCGGGCTGAAGACCTTATCCGGCCGCCCGCGCTTGACCAGCACGCTGTGAACCAGGCCGCCCAGCAGCCCCTCGACTATGGTGGAAACCATGCAGCTTAACGCCGTCATACCGCCGAGCGAGTAGCGGTGCAGCCCGCCGGTCAGCCCCACCAGGCCGCCGACCACCGGGCCACCGAGCAGACCGCCCATCACGGCGCCGATGGCGCGGGTATTGGCGATCGAGTCTTCAATATGCAGACCGAAATAGGTCCCCATAATGCAGAAAATGGAGAAGGTCACGTAGCACAGCAGCTTATGCGGTAGACGAACGGTAACCTGCATCAGCGGGATGAACAGCCGTGTCTTGCTCATCAGCCACGCAATGACCAAAAACACGCACATCTGCTGAAGCAGCAGCAACACCAGATCAAACTCGTACATACCCACAGACCACGCTTCACTCGAAAGCGCGTAACATACACTGCCGGGTCATCACTTTCTTTGAAGCACTACAAGAAAATCACAAATCATGGTCAGGATCACACTTCTTGCCCGCCTCTCGTTACTTAAACGAACAAAAAATGAGCGAATATTTCCTCTTCCGTAAACAGCTTCTACAGTTATAGGGGAGACTTTGCGGGAGAGGATATATGGCGCTTTATACGATTGGTGAAGTGGCTCAGCTCTGTGACATTAACCCCGTAACGCTTCGCGCCTGGCAACGACGCTACGGATTGCTGAAACCGCAGCGCACCGACGGAGGGCACCGCCTGTTTAACGAGCAGGAAATTGACCGAATCCGCGAGATTAAGCGCTGGATTGATTCCGGCGTTCAGGTGAGTAAGGTCAAAACCTTGCTTAACGACAACACGAGTGGAGAGGAAGACGGCTGGCGGGAGCAGCAGGAGATTCTGCTGGGGTATCTCCACGACGGCAGCTACCACCGTTTACGGCTGTGGATCAAAGAGCGCAGCC
This sequence comes from Klebsiella sp. X13, assembly GCF_003323835.1. Classification (NCBI taxonomy): domain Bacteria; kingdom Pseudomonadati; phylum Pseudomonadota; class Gammaproteobacteria; order Enterobacterales; family Enterobacteriaceae; genus Klebsiella; species Klebsiella sp. X13. The sequence goes on along the minus strand of NZ_CP030874.1, from coordinate 1,671,663 downwards.
ATAGCTATACGGCGCTGACCCTGGTTAACCATCTGTTTATCCCCTTACGCCACCGCCTGCTCAGCCCGCAGCCGACGCTTACCGCGCTGCGCAGCATCCTCGACGGGATTCTCATCAACCATGTCGCGCACAGCCTCGCCAGCGCCTGGAAACGTCCGGGCAGCCATGCGCTGGTGCTCGGCTGGAATGTCAACGACACCACGCGGCTGTGGCTGGAGGGCTGGATCGCCTGCGAACAAGGCTGGCGGGTCGATGTCCTCCCCCACTCTCTGACCCAGATCCGTCCCGATCTGTTTCCTGACAGCACGCTCCTGGTATGGTGCGGCGAAACCCCGACCCTGGCGCAGCAGGATCAGCTGCAGGCCTGGCAGCAGCAGGGGCACGTTATCTGGCTAAATAGCAATTAATGTTTCATTAACACCTGTGCTTCACCGTATAATCCCTCCGTTAACATCAGGAGCCTATTATGAAGCCAGCGAAAATTGCGGTTATCACCCTCTTCTTATTCATGGCCATCAGCGGCATCGGCGGCGTCATGCTGGCCGGTTACTCGTTTATTGTGCGCGGTGGTGTCGGCTGATTCGCCGGTTCAACCGTTCAAAGCCGCGGTCGACGATAATCGCCGCCAGCGCGACCAGCAGCGCCCCCTGAATGACATAAGCCGTATTGAATCCGCTCAGGCCGATAACGATCGGCGTGCCGAGCGTATTCGCCCCGACCGTTGACGCAATGGTCGCCGTTCCGATATTGACGATGGTCGATGTCCGGATACCGGCCAGCATCACCGGCGCAGCCAGCGGCATCTCCACGCGAATAAGTCTCTGCCAGCCCGTCATGCCCATCCCGTTGGCGATACTCACGACCCCCGACGGCACGGCGCTCAGCCCGGCCAGGGTCCCCTGCAGGACCGGTAATATGCCATACAGCGCCAGCGCAATCAGCGCAGGCTGCCAGCCAAACCCCAGTACCGGAACGGCAATCGCCAGCACCGCCACCGGCGGAAACGTTTGTCCCATCGCGGCGATGGTCTCCACCAATGGACGAAACTCGCGGCCTGCGGGACGCGTCACCGCCACCCCGGCCCCGACGCCCACCACCGTCGCCGCCAGGCTGGAAAGCACCACCAGCCAGCAGTGGGCGAAAGTCAGGGCGACAAAACTCTCCTGCTGATACACCGGGCGCGGCAGCTCGGGGAACAGCGCGCTGAATAGCGGCGTGCTATAAGGCAGCAGCAGCAAAATGGCGATAAACAGCGCCAGCAGCCACAGCAGCGGATCACGAAGTACGCGCATGCCGCACCTCCTCGCCGAGCAGATCGGCAAAATGCAGCGTTCCGCACGCCTCCCCCTGTTCATCCACTACCGGCAGGACGTCGCAGCGATGGGCAATAAACTGCGACAGCGCTTCGCGCAGCGTCATCGCGACGTTCAGCGTATCGCCGGCAAGCCGTTCATTACGCCGCAGATAGTCGCCCACCCCGCGCAGCGACAACAGCCGGACGCCCAGTTCGCTGCGGCCAAAAAAAGTCTCGACGAAGGTATTTTCAGGCTCGAGCAGCATCTGCAGCGGCGCCCCTTGCTGGATCACTTCGCCACCGTCCATCAGCACCAGGTGATCCGCCAGCCGCAGGGCTTCATCAATATCGTGGGTCACCAGCACAATCGTCCGCCCGAGCAGCCGATGGATGCGGATCATCTCCTGCTGGAGCGCTTCCCGGGTGACCGGATCCAGCGCGCCAAACGGTTCGTCCATCAGCAGGACTTCAGGATTGGCCGCCAGCGCCCGCGCCACGCCAACGCGCTGCTGCTGACCGCCGGAGAGCTGATGCGGATAGCGCTCCCGCAGCGTCGGCTCCAGCCCCAGCAGCGCCATTAATTCGTCAATGCGCGCCGCGATTTTGCGCTGCGGCCATTTTTGCAGCTGCGGGACGGTGGCGATGTTCTGCGCCACCGTCCAGTGCGGAAACAGGCCGATAGACTGAATGGCATAGCCCATGCGTCGACGTAGCGCCAGCACCGGCTGCTGGCGAATATCCTGCCCGGCAAAACGGATGGTGCCGCTGTCATGTTCGACCAGCCGGTTAATCATTTTCAGGGTGGTTGATTTCCCCGATCCAGAGGTTCCGATCAGGACCGAGAATGCGCCTTCGCGCAGGTGCAGGTTCAGGTTTTTCACCGCCGGCAGCCCGGCGAAGGATTTGTTGACCCCGTTAAATTCAATCACCCGCCTCTCCTTTCAATAATGCCCCCCACAGCGCAAACAGCGCGTCGACCACCACCGCCAGCGCAATCGTCGGCATCACTCCCAGCAGTACCAGATCCAGGGCGCTGCTCAACAGCCCCTGGAAGACCAGCGCACCAAACCCACCGGCGCCGATCAGGGCGGCGACCACCGCCATTCCGACGGTTTGCACGCTCACCACCCGCAGACTGCGCAGCAAAACCGGCAGCGCCAGCGGCAGCTGCACGTGCCAGAAGCGCTGCGCGCCGCTCATCCCCATCGCCGCGGCGCTCTCAAGCACATCGCGCGGTACCTGCTGTAAACCGGTCACCACCCCGCGAACCAGCGGCAGCAAGGCATACAGCACCAGCGCAATCAGCGCTGGCGTCATCCCGGTGCCGGAAATGCCGCGCTCCGCCAGACCGGGGAAATGGCGGGCGAGACCGGCCAGCGGCGCGATCAGCAGACCAAACAGCGCCACGGAGGGAATCGTTTGAATAACATTGAGAAAGGTAAACACCGGGGCCTGCCACCGCGGCCGGCGCCAGAGGCCGATGCCTACCGGCAGCCCGATCAGCAGCCCCGGCAACAGCGTGCCAAACAGCAGGGTCAAATGTTGACGCAGCGCGTCATCAAACACCTCCTGACGGTTGGCATACTCTTTCAGTAGCGAGAGCTGATTCAGCGCTCCGCTGCCGAGCAGCACGCAGGGAATCAACCAGATTTGCACATTGAGCAGCCAGCGCCAGTGCGCCCGCGTGGTCAGACGCCGGATTGTCTCGCTGGCCAGCAGTAAGCACAGCGCCAGCGCCAGCCACAGGCCGCTTCCCGGCGAGGTGCGGGCCAGCGAGGAGCCGCTGTGCGCCAGCTGTACCGCCGTCTGCCCCGCCCCCCAGAACAGCAGCGCCAGCAGCGCATCCAGCATCAGCAAGCTCAGCAGCAGCGGCCTGCGTCCCGGTAGCCAGCAGAGCAGAATCAGCAGCAGCGCGCCGCAGACCTGCACCGCCGTCAGCCACGGCGCGAGTTGCCAAAGCCAGCGTCCCTCCCCGGAGAGCAGACGGTTAGGCGCATAGTTGACGAACGGCAGAGCCACCACCAGCAGCAGCAGACAGGCCAGCAGCAGCGATACGCGGTTATAACAGCGAATAGCCACCAATAATCTACTTCAGCAGCCCTTTTTGCTGCAGATAATCTGCGGCAACTTTTTTCGCGTCCAGCCCTTCCACGGCAATACTGGCATTGAGCTGTTGCAGCGTTTTCTCGTCAAGGCTGGCAAAGACCGGCTGGAGCCATTGCGCGATCTGCGGATAGGCTTTCAGCACCGCTTCGCGCACCACGGGCGTCGGGGCATAAATCGGCTGTACGCCCTGCGGATCGCTGAGCGTTTGCAGCCCCAGCGCCGCCACCGGCCCGTCGGTTCCGTAGGCCATTGCCGCATTCACCCCGGAAGTCTGCTGGGCCGCCGCTTTGATGGTCACCGCCGTATCGCCCCCCGCCAACGACAGCAGCTGACTTTGCTTGAGCTTGAAGCCATAGGCTTTTTCAAAGGCCGGGAGCGCATCCGGACGTTCGATAAATTCGGCGGAGGCGGCGAGCTTAAAGTCGCCCCCTTTTTGCAGCCAGGCGCTGAGATCGGCCAGCGAGGTCAGATGATTTTTTTCCGCCAGATCCTGACGCACGGCAATGGTCCAGGTGTTATTGGCCGGCGCAGGCGTCAGCCAGATAAGCTTATTCTTCTGCGCGTCGAGGGTTTTGACCTTCTCATAACCCTGCTGCGCGTTCTTCCACGCCGGGTCGTTTTCGTCTTTAAAGAAGAAGGCGCCGTTGCCGGTGTATTCCGGATAAATGTCTAATTCCCCCGCCGTAATCGCCCCGCGTACCACCGGGGTGGTTCCCAGCTGGATCTTATTCACGGTTTTCACGCCATGACTTTCCAGAACCTGCAAAATAATATTGCCCAGCAGCGCCCCTTCGGTGTCGATTTTTGAGCCAACTTTGACCGGCTCCGCCGCCTGAAGCGGCAGGCTGACCAGCGCGACCAGCGCCAGCGCGCCTGACCAGATACGTGCCTTTATCATCCCCGCGTCCCTCTTTAATTAGCGCTCCATTAACAGGAGCTTAAGAGAAAAGCGTAGTTCATTTAGTGCATCCGGAAAAAGAAAAGGCCGAATATTCGGCCTTTGAGAAGGATGACAACGCTGTTTTAAACAGGACGCCCGCGTTTCTGCCGGGAGGCGGCTGGCGCCTGGCCCGGCCGGCGAAACCCGCCGTTTCCTCGCTTACAGTAGCTCGAATTCACTCTGCTTCACGCGGGCGGAGTCGACGCCAATAAAGACGTTGAATTTGCCCGGCTCGGCATCGTATTTCATTTTCTGATTCCAGAACTTCAGGGCGTCAATTTCAATCGGGAAGGCGACGGTTTGCGTCTCTCCCGGCTTGAGGGTCACGCGCTTAAAGCCGCGCAGCATTTTCACCGGACGGCTCATCGAGGCGGTCACATCCTGCAGATAGAGCTGAATCACCGTTGCCCCTTCGCGCTTGCCGGTGTTGGTCACCTGTACGCTGGCGGTGACGCTACCGTCGCGCTGCAGGGTCGGCGCCGACATTTTGACGTCGGAAACGCTAAAGGTGGTGTAGCTCAGGCCGTAGCCGAACGGGTACAGCGGGCCATTCGCTTCATCAAAGTAGCGGGAGGTGTATTTGTTCGGTTTATCGGCATTGTACGGACGGCCGGTATTAAGATGGCTGTAGTACACCGGAATCTGCCCCACCGAGCGCGGGAACGACATCGGCAGTTTACCGGACGGGTTGGCATCGCCGAACAGCACATCGGCAATGGCATGGCCCCCCTCGGTCCCGGCGAACCAGGTTTCGAGGATAGCGTCAGCCTGCTGATCTTCTTTCACCAGCGCCAGCGGACGACCGTTCATCAGCACCAGTACCAGCGGCTTACCGGTGGCTTTCAGGGCGCTAATCAAATCGCCCTGGCTCTGTGGCAAGGTGATGTCGGTACGGCTGGAGGCTTCATGGGCCATACCCTGCGCCTCGCCCACCACGGCCACCACCACGTCGGACTGTTTCGCCGCCGCCACCGCTTCATCGATCATCGCCTGCGGCGAGCGCGGATCGACCTGCACCGCTTTCTCATACAGGTTGAGGAAATCGACAATACCTTTATCGTTGGTGACGTTAGCGCCGCGGGCATAGATAACCTTGCCTTTGTCGCCCAGCGCCTCTTTGATGCCGGTCAGCACCGTCACCGACTGATCCGCCACCCCTGCCGCCGACCAGCTGCCCATCATGTCACGTTTGCTGTCAGCCAGCGGCCCGATAACCGCAACGGTTCCCGATTTTTTCAGCGGCAGCGTCTCCAGACGGTTCTTCAGCAGCACCAGGCTTTGCCGGGCGACTTCGCGCGCCTCCTGGCGATGCAGGCGGCTTTCGGCGTTGGTATCCTGCGGATCGGATCCCTGCGGACCGAGATGGCTGTACGGATCGTTAAACAGCCCCATATCATATTTAACGTTGAGCACGTGGCGGGTGGCGTCATCCAGCTCCGCCATCGTCACCTTGCCGGATTTAACCAGCCCCGGCAGGTATTTGCTGTAGTACTCGTCGCTCATACTCATGTTGATGCCCGACTTCAGCGCTACCCGCACGGCATCTTCCGGATCGGCAGCAACGCCGTGCTTGATCAGCTCTTTGATCGCGCCGTGATCGGAGACGGTGATGCCTTTAAAGCCCCAGTCATCGCGCAGCACCTCTTTCAGCAGCCAGGCATCGGAGGTCGCCGGCGTGCCGTTCAGCGAGTTGAGCGCCACCATCACCGCGCCGCTCCCGGCATCCAGCCCCGCTTTATACGGCGGCATATAGTCGTTGAACAGGCGCTGCGGGCTCATATCGACGGTGTTGTACTCTTTGCCCCCCTCCACCGCGCCATAGGCGGCGAAGTGCTTCACGCTGGTCATCACCGAGTAGCGATCCGCCGGGCTTTTGCCCTGCATCGACTCAACCATCGCCCGTCCCATTTCGGTGGTCAGATAGGTATCTTCGCCGAAACCTTCCGAAGCGCGGCCCCAGCGCGGATCGCGGGAGACATCGACCATCGGCGCCCAGGTCATGTTGAGACCGTCGTCGGCGGCTTCATACGCCGAAATACGCCCCACCGTCTTTACCGCGTCCAGGTTAAAGGAAGAGGCCAGACCAAGGCTTATCGGGAACACGGTGCGCTGACCGTGAATCACGTCATAGGCGAAAAACAGCGGGATTTTCAACCGGCTGAGCTGCATGACCTGGTCCTGCATCGCGCGGATATCCGGGCGGGTCACGGTATTGAAAATGGCCCCGACCTGGCCATCTTTGATCATCTCGCGGATCGCCTCTTTCGGGTTATCCGGCCCGACGCTGATCAGCCTTAGCTGGCCAATTTTTTCATCGACGGTCATCTTCTTGAGCAGTTCACTCACGAACGCATCGCGGGCCTGCGGCGTCAGAGGGTGATTGCCGAACAGTTCATCCGCCAGCGCGGGTTGCAGCGCCAGACTGACGGCGACGCCTATAGTGCAGAGCCATTTCATTTTTATCTCTCTTTCTCTCAGGCCGGGGTTACGGCAAAACATAATAAAAACCGCAGTTTGCCATATATATAAACAAGACGCCTGCACAATGCTAAGGTTCTTCTCTGATTTTTCGACACATTGGTGCACAAAATTGTCATACAAAGCGCTATGCTTAATTCCGATATTTTCGGTACCACCACAAGGAGTGGATCATGTCATCGGCAACAACATCGAATAATTCTGGTTTTCTGGCGGAACTGGCAAGACTGGTTGGCTCCTCCCATCTGTTAACCGATCCGGCAAAAACCCAGCGCTACCGTAAAGGTTTCCGCTCCGGCCAGGGCGACGCGCTGGCGGTGGTCTTCCCGGGAACCCTGCTGGAACTGTGGCGCGTGCTGAGCGCCTGTGTCGACGCCGATAAAATCATTTTGATGCAGGCGGCGAACACCGGGCTGACCGAAGGTTCAACCCCAAGCGGCAACGACTACGACCGTGAGATCGTCATCATCAGCACCCTGCGCCTCGATAAGCTGCACCTGCTGGATAAAGGCGAACAGGTGCTGGCGTTCCCGGGCACCACGCTCTACTCGCTGGAAAAAGCGCTGAAGCCGCTGGGTCGCGAGCCGCATTCGGTGATCGGTTCTTCCTGCATCGGCGCCTCGGTGATCGGCGGGATCTGCAACAACTCCGGCGGTTCGCTGGTACAACGCGGCCCGGCCTATACCGAGATGTCGTTATTTGCGCAGATTGACGAAAACGGCAAGCTGCGGCTGGTGAACCACCTCGGGATTGACCTCGGCGCCACGCCGGAACAGATCCTCAGCCGCCTCGACGACGACCGTATCAAAGAAGATGATATTCAGCACGATGGCCGCCACGCCCATGACCACGATTACGTCACCCGCGTGCGCGACGTCAATGCCGATACCCCGGCGCGCTACAATGCCGACCCGGATCGCCTGTTTGAATCCTCCGGCTGCGCCGGCAAGCTGGCGGTATTCGCCGCGCGCCTCGATACCTTTCCGGCGGAAAAACGCCAGCAGGTCTTTTACATCGGTAGCAATAACCCGGCGGTGCTGACGGAGATCCGTCGCCATATTCTCGCCGAGTTTCAGCACCTGCCGGTGGCGGGTGAGTATATGCATCGCGATATCTACGATATCGCCGAGCGCTACGGGAAAGACACCTTCCTGATGATCGATAAGCTCGGCACCGACAAAATGCCGTTCTTCTTCACGATGAAAGGCCGCACCGACGCCATGCTGGAGAAAGTGTCGCTGTTTAAGCCCCACTTTACCGACCGCTTCATGCAGAAGCTCGGACACGTCTTCCCGGCGCATCTCCCGGAGCGGATGAAAAGCTGGCGCGATAAATATGAACATCACCTGCTGCTGAAAATGGCGGGCGATGGCATCGAAGAAGCCCAGACCTGGCTGACGGCATACTTCCGCGAGGCCGAGGGCGATTTCTTTGCCTGCACGCCGGAAGAAGGCAGCAAAGCGTTTCTTCACCGCTTCGCCGCCGCAGGAGCCGCCATCCGTTACCAGGCGGTACATGCCGACGAAGTGGAAGATATTCTGGCGCTGGATATCGCTCTGCGCCGTAACGATACCGAGTGGTTTGAGCATCTGCCGCCGGAGATCGACAGTCAGCTGGTACACAAGCTCTATTACGGTCACTTTATGTGCCACGTCTTCCACCAGGACTACATCGTCAAAAAAGGCGTCGATGCCCACGAACTGAAAGAGAAGATGCTGGAGCTGCTGAAGGCGCGCGGGGCGCAATACCCCGCCGAGCATAACGTCGGCCATCTCTATGAAGCGCCGGAGAGCTTAAAACAGTTCTACCGCCAGAATGACCCGACCAACAGCATGAACCCGGGGCTCGGAAAAACCAGTAAGCAGAAGTACTGGGGTGAGCGCCAGGCGGACGGGAGTCACGGCGCTGAAGAGCACTAATCAGGGGTGACGAGTTACGGGATTCTGTATTACGCTGCACGCCGGAGAAACGCCTCTCCGGCAAACCTGGTTAAGGAGTCCCATCATGTCCGAAGCGGATATGTTACACGGCGCTGAATTAGAGATCCGCGAAGCCCTGCCCGATGACGCGCACGCCATCGCGGCGCTGTACGTCTGGCACGTGCTGAACGGACGCGCCTCCTTTGAAGATATTCCCCCGACCGTCGATGAAATGCGCAAGCGCATCAAAACCGTGCGTGACAACGGGCTGCCCTGGCTGGTGGCGCTGTGGCGCGGCACCATCGTCGGCTACTGCTACGCGACGTTTTACCGTCCCCGCCCCGCCTATCGCTACACGCTTGAAGAGTCGATTTATGTCGAGTCCGGCATGGGCGGGCGCGGCATCGGCAGCGCCCTGCTCACGCAGCTGATTGCAAAGTGCGAACAAGGCCCGTGGCGGCAGATGCTGGCGATTATCGGCGACGGGCATAACAATGCCGGCTCGCTCGCCATTCACAAAAAATTTGGTTTTACCGTGGCGGGTCAGCTGCGTAGCGTCGGGTACAAGATGGGCGACTGGCGGGATACGTTAATTATGCAGCGCCAGCTCGGCGAGGGCGACTTAACCATACCGGAATAAAAAATCCCCCGCCCGCGTGCGCGAGTCGGGGGAGAGGCATTAATCGTTTTGCGCGGTCTGCGCGCCGCCTTTCAGCATCGCATCCGCCATCTGCGCCTCACGCTGTTTTTTATAGCTCAGCGCGGAGGCCGGAACCGGCATCACCTTCCCGGTTTCAACCCAGGTACGCAGACGACTGGCGTCGGCAAAGTGGGTATATTTCCCGAACGCATCCATCACCACCAGCGCCACCGGGCGCTGATTAATCACCGTTCTCATGACCAGGCAGTGGCCCGCGGCATTAGTAAAGCCGGTTTTGGTCAGCTGGATATTCCAGTTATCCCGATAGACCAGGTGGTTGGTATTACGGAACGGCAGCGTATAGGCCGGATGAGCGAAGGTGGCGGTATCTTCTTTGGTAGTGCTCAGCTGGCCGATCAGCGGATACTGCTCGGTGGCCATCAGCAGCTTCGTCAGGTCGCGCGCGGTCGATACGTTGTGAATCGACAGGCCCGTCGGCTCAACGTAGCGAGTATGGGTCATGCCCAGCGCCTGGGCCTTGGCGTTCATGGCGCGAATAAAGGCGTCATAGCCGCCAGGATAATGGTGGGCCAGGCTCGCGGCAGCGCGGTTTTCGGAGGACATCAGCGCCAGCAGCAGCATATTGCGGCGGCTGATTTGGCTGTTCAGCCGCACGCGTGAATAGATGCCTTTCATCTCCGGCGTGTGGCTGATATCTACGGTGAGCATCTCGTCTAACGGCAGATGCGCATCCAGAACCACCATCGCCGTCATCACTTTGGTAATCGATGCGATGGGGCGAACCAGATCCGGCTGGCTCTGGTAAATAATCTTTTTGCTGGCAAGATCAACGATCATCGCACTGCCGGAAGCAATTTCCGGCTGCAGGGCCGTGGCGGCCACGGGGGTTTTTGCTATCGCCTGGGGCGCAAAAGGCACAGCCAGAAGCAAGGTCAGGCTGAGCAAAGAAACTCGAAATTTCGGCATCGTGAGCATTCTGAAAAGTATTCTTGCACGTTATTAACGTACGCTGCGTCGCCGGGCAACAGGCAACGCTGGCAGACCCTATCATACCCCGGCAGAACGCGACCTGACTAATAAGAATCGTGAGCAAATGCTGCATTGCTGGCATAAAAATCCATTTATGCCAGCAATAGATTCACTCATCAAACGGTTCAGCAACAGAATTAAAACAGTCGGTAGCCGTATCCCCAGAGAATAACGGTTATCGCCAGCAGGACTTCAAGCACCAGCACCCCGATGGCCAGGGTGGAACTGGCAAAGCTGAGTCCCTCTTCTTTATTAATACTCAGGAAGGTCGGGATGCCGAGATACAGCAGGTAGCCGGTGTAAAACAGCGCGATCGTCCCCACCAGTGCGCACAGCCAGACCAGCGGATAAAGCGCGACCAGCCCGCTGAGAAACAGCGGCGTAGCGACATACCCGGCAAACACCATGCAGCGCTTAAGCGATGGCCGCTGCGGATAGTTTCTGGCCATCCACCAGATAATCCTCCCCATCACCGCGACCCCGCCCAGCATCACGGCGTAGAACACCACCGCCAGCGCCAGACCGGTCATCAGCGAAAGTTTTACCACGGTGCCATCGCCAAAGTTCCAGCCAAGCTGCGTGGTGCCGATAAAGGCGCAGATAACCGGAACCGCTGCCATGACCAGCACATGGTGCGTATAGTGGTGCGAAATCGTCTCGTTTTCGCTCTTGATAACGCTCATCTCTTGATTCGGATGAGAGAATAGTCCCCAGACATGGTTCATAGCGTCCCCCTTGTCACGGCCTCGTACAGCACTGATCCAAGTATAATTCACCCTGCGCGATTCGTTTATGTACAGCACTAAAAATGCGCTCAGAGCCTGTCCTGGCAGGCGTTTTTGGCGCAGGCGGTTTGAACACCGACAGCGCGGAGAATGCGCCGCGTAGGCGTAGCACGTGCAGGCGGGTTCCCCCTGGCAGGCCGCCATAAATCGTTGAGATCCCTGCCCTGCGGCAAAATGACCAGCAAAAGCGTCCTGATGAGATAGACGCTTAACCTCGTTTTAAGCCCCAGGGTGTATGATTAACCCATTGATGATTGATCCCGTTGATGCTTCGCGCTGCACAACCGGCCCCGCTGGTCGCCAGACATGCGCGGAAGCATAAGGGGTAAGGGAGTTTATTTTTGTATGGATATCAATAACCTGATTTCCCAGTATGGCTACGCTGCGCTGGTCATTGGCAGCATGGCGGAAGGTGAAACCATCACTCTGCTGGGCGGCGTGGTCGCGCATCAGGGGTTATTAAAATTTCCCCTGGTCGTTCTCTCCGTTGCCCTCGGGGGAATGATCGGCGATCAGCTGCTGTATCTGCTGGGCCGACGCTTCGGCGGCAAGCTGCTGAAGCGTTTTTCCCGCCATCAGGCGCGGATACGCAAAGCGCAGCGCATGATTCAGCGCCGCCCCTATCTGTTTGTGATTGGGACCCGTTTTATGTACGGTTTCCGGGTCATCGGGCCGTTATTGATCGGCGCCAGCCGCCTGCCGCCAAAAGTGTTCCTGCCGCTGAATATTCTCGGCGCGCTGGTGTGGGCGCTGTTATTCACCACGCTGGGCTATCTGGGCGGGGAAGCCATTGGACCGTGGCTGCATCATCTTGATGCGCATCTGAAGCACTGGATCTGGCTGATTCTGGTGGTCGCGCTGGTGGTAGCCGCGCACTGGTGGTTCCGACGCCGCGAGGCGAAAAAGAAAGAGTAGCGCCGAGCCGGCACCGCCTGACGACCGGAAAGCCCGGCCGCGCAGAGGGTGCCTTGCCAGGCGTTAATCTGACTTCGTGGTCTGGTGGTAGCCGCCGCCCAGCGCCGAGGTCAGCTGAATGCTGGCATCCAGCCACTGGCCGCGCAGACGCAGCGCGGTAATGCGCTCCTGAAGCGCAGGCAGCCTGGCCATACTGACACGTGACCCCGGAAGAATCCCGGCGATCATGCGAGCCTCCGCCAGATTCACCGTCCGCTGCGCATCTTTTTCAACCTGCTGCTGCTGCTGATTCTTCTCCATCAGGGTCTCAACCTGGCTGGCGGTCTTCGCCACCTGGTTCACCGCGTCCACAACCGCTTTGTTATATTTTGCCACCGACAGATTATTCTGCGCGCTGGCAATATCGAGGTTGGCATTCAGTCTGCCGCTATCAAAGACAGGCAGCGTCAACCCAGCGGACAGCCCCATCTGCTGGGCGGAATGGCGGAACAGATCGCTCAGGTGCAGCGCATCCTGCTGCAGGAAGGCCATCAGGTTGATGTCCGGATAGAACGCCGCTTTCGCCGCATCCACCTCGCTCAGCGAGGCCTCAATATACCAGTGGGCCACCTGCAGATCCGGGCGGCGCGCCAGCAGCTCATACCCCAACTCCGTCGGCATCTGCGCGCTCACCTGCGGAAGATTAGCCGGATGCAGATTCAGCGCCTGACTCTGGCTGTTGGTCAGCGCCATCAGGCGCGCTTCGATCTCTTTCATGCTGCCCGCAACGTCCGCCAGCTGCTGGTCGGTTTTGCTGACATTGATATCGTTTTCAGCCCCTTCGGCCGAGTTGGTGATCCCGCGCTGATACAGCGCCTGGTCAACGCTGACAATATTATTCTGTTCGCTTTTAACCTGCTGGAGCACGGTTTTCACCGCGGCTTCGGTCTGCCACTGCCAGTAGAGTCGCGCCACGCTGCTGGCCAGCAGTTCGCGGGTTTGCGCCTCTTCCGCCACTTGTGCTTTAAGTTCACCGATGCGGGCTTTCACCAGCGCCCGGTTTTTCCCCCACAGATCCAGATCCCAGCCCGCCGTCAGACCAAAGGTGCCATTGGTGTACCAGGGCCCGGTATTGCCGTCGGTATCCGTGGCAAACGGCCCCATCAGCCCCTCCGCCGACATTTTCTGCCGTTCAACATTGGCAGAGAAATCCATCTCCGGCCCAAGACTGGCTTGCGACATACGAGCCTGAGCTTCCGCCAGCTTGATACGCTGTTCGGCAATCTGCATATCCGGAGCATTCGCCAGAGCGCGCTGGATCAAATTATTCAGCTGCGGGTCGTGGTAATCCTGCCACCAGTTGCTTTGCGGCCAGCCATTTTTAACCGCCGCGGGCAGATCCATTGACACATGGGAGGCAGGTATCTGCTGCTGCGGCGGCTCGCCAATATCATGGGACGGCGCGCAGCCAGCCAGAGCGATGACCAGGGGGAACCCAGCCAATACGCTTTTTCTCAGAGTAAGATTCATTAGACAGGTCAGGTAACTAAACAAGGTTGGTTATACTAAGTTAAATAAAATTAAGCCGTTTAGTAAAGTGTGTGACTAAACACCTGGATAATTAAAAATAAACAAATAATTCATGGAGTGATAATGAGCCAGAACATCTACGATGATCCTGATTTTTTTGCAGGATATGCCACTCTCGATCGGTCGGTTAAAGGGCTCGACGGCGCGCCGGAATGGCCGGCTATTCAACGTATGCTGCCGGCTTTACGCGGCCTGCGCGTCGTCGATCTCGGCTGCGGCTACGGCTGGTTCTGCCGCTGGGCGCGAGAACAAGGCGCCGCCCAGGTGACCGGCGTGGATCTTTCCAGCCGGATGCTCGACCGCGCGCGTGAAATGGGCCAGGGAGACGATATTGACTACCGCTGTGAAGATTTGCAGACGCTGACCCTGCCGGCCGACTCATGCGAGCTGGTCTACAGTTCGCTGGCCCTGCACTATCTCCCCGATGTCGCCCCGCTGTTCGCCGTGATTTACCAGGCGCTGACCCCCGGCGGCACGCTGCTCTTTTCCGCAGAACACCCTGTCTACACCGCCCCCCTCCGCCAGGGCTGGCAGAACGATGACGCCGGACAGAAAATCTGGCCGGTGAGTCACTATCAGCAAGAGGGAGAGCGAATCAGCAACTGGTTTGCCGACGGGGTGAAAAAACAGCACCGCAAGCTGGCCAGCTGGATAAACCTGCTGGTTGCCGCCGGTTTTGTCATTGAGCATCTCGATGAATGGGGGCCAACGGCGGAGCAAATCGCCGCCCAGCCGGGGCTGGATGAGGAAAAAGAGCGGCCGATGATCTTTCTGCTGCGCGCCCGCAAACCGGCATGATAAGTAAAAGGCCCGGAGAATCTCCGGGCCTTGAACGGGGTGACGACGCGATTTTAGCGACGGTGATCGCCTCTCTGTCGGGGGCGGTTAATACCTTCCCTGACCACCAAAGCCATCTGGCGATTACTCTTTCAAGCTGCCGCCACGGCTGGCAATCACCTCTTTGTACCAGTAGAAGCTTTTCTTCTTGCTGCGCGCCAGGGTCCCGTTGCCGCTGTCATCGCGATCGACGTAGATAAAGCCGTAACGTTTGGACATCTCCGCTTTCGACGCGCTGACAAGGTCGATGGGGCCCCAGCTGGTAAAGCCCAGCAGCTCCACGCCGTCTTCAATGGCTTCTCGCGCCTGCACCAGATGGTCATTCAGGTAGCTGATACGGTAGTCATCGTTAATGCTGCCGTCAGCTTCAACTTTATCTTTCGCCCCCAGCCCGTTCTCAACGATAAACAGCGGCTTCTGATAGCGATCCCACAGCACGTTAAGCAGCGTCCGCAGACCCAGCGGATCGATCTGCCAGCCCCACTCGGAACTCGCCAGATGCGGGTTCGGCACCATGCTGAGAATATTACCACGCGCCTTTTTGTTCAGCTCCTCGTCGGCGGTGACGCAGCCGGTCATGTAATAGCTGAAGGAGATAAAATCGACGGTCTCTTTCAGCGCCGCGCGGTCGGCATCGGTGATGGTAATCGTCATTCCCTGGTCGCGGAAGTAGCGCAGCATGTAGCCCGGATACTCGCCCCGACACTGCACGTCACCGAAGAACTGCCAGCTGCGATTCTGTTGCAGGGTTTCAAAGATATCTTCCGGTTTACAGCTTAGCGGGTACATTAAACCGCCCAGCAGCATATTGCCGATTTTGCCCTCGGGCACGATCTCATGACAGGCTTTTACCGCCAGGGCGCTCGCCACCAGCTGATGGTGAATAGCCTGATAGACCGCCTCTTTACTGCTCCCTTCCGGCAGGCCGACGCCGGTCATCGGGGCATGCAAAGACATATTGATTTCGTTAAAGGTCAGCCACAGCTTGACCTTATCTTTATAGCGGGCAAACACCGTTCTGGCGTAGCGTTCGAAGAAGCCAATCACCTCGCGGCTGCCCCAGCCGCCGTAGTTTTTCACCAGCGCCCACGGCATTTCATAGTGCGATAGCGTCACCAGCGGCGTGATATTGTGCTGAGCCATTTCAGCAAACAGGCGGTCGTAAAAGGCCAGCCCGGCCTCATTTGGTTCGGCATTGTCGCCGTCCGGAAAAATCCGCGTCCAGGCAATCGACACCCGCAGGCAGTTGAAGCCCATCTCCGCAAACAGGCGGATATCTTGCGGGTAGCGATGGTAAAAATCGATCGCGATATCTTTGATGCCGCTGTCGCCCGGCACCCGTTCAACGACGTCGCCAAAGACGCCATGCGGCTGTACATCTGAGGTTGATAATCCTTTGCCATCTTCCAGATACGCGCCTTCCACCTGATTTGCCGCGGTTGCGCCGCCCCATAAAAAGGTCTGCGGGAATCTCTTCATCTTTCTCTCCTCTGATTAATGGCTGACGGACAACAGCGGCCGGCCGGCATCAACCACGCTGGTGGATTCGATGTCTACGGAACGATAATCGTCGCTGTTGCTGATAATAATCGGGGTCGCCAGGTCATAACCGGCGTCCAGAATGGCCTGGCGGTCAAATTCAAGCAGCACATCACCGGCTTTGAACTTATCGCCTTCTTTAACATGGGCGGTAAACGGCACGCCATCGAGTTTCACGGTGTCAATACCAACATGGATTAACAGCTCAATGCCGCTATCGCTGAGCAGACCAATCGCATGTTTGGTCTGAAAGAGTGACGCCACTTCTCCGGAGAACGGCGCAATCACTCTGCCGACGCTGGGAATGATCGCCACGCCTTTTCCCAACAGACCGCTGGCGAAGGTGCTATCGGGGACCTGATCCAGCGCCAGTACGGTACCGGTCATCGGGGCAAGAATATCGTTTTCCGATACCGGAGCAAGCGGAAGGTCCGATGCTTCCGCCCGACTTGCCGGCAGTCCGGCGATAAAGGTCAGCGCGCAAGAGATAACCAGTGCAGCCACGATGCCAATCACCCCGCCCCATACGGTGTTGTCGATTCCTTGCGGCGGAATCATCTGCGCCAGAGTGAAAATATTGGCAAAGCCAAAGGAGTAGACGTGGCTGTCGCTCAGCCCAACGATGGCCCCACCGATGGCGCCGGCCACACAGCCGAAGATAAACGGGCGACGCAGCGGCAGAGTCAGACCATAAATCGCCGGCTCGGTGATACCAAAGATCCCGGCGGATACCGCAGATCCGGCCAGCACTTTTTGCCGCGCATCGCGGGTGCGCAGGAAGATCCCCAGCGCCGCCCCAACCTGGCCCATCACCGCCGGCAGCAGCATCGGCAGCATCGAGTCCTGTCCCAGCACCGTCAGGTTATTAATCATCAAGGGGATCAGCCCCCAGTGCAGGCCAAAAATAACGCATACCTGCCATAGCGCGCCCATCGCCGCGCCCGCCAGCCATGGCGCGACGGTGTAGATAATCTGGTAACCGTGGGCCAACAGCTGACTGAGCCAGGTGGCCACCGGGCCGATCGCGAGGAAGGTCAGCGGAACCACTACGGCGATGCAAAACAGCGGCGTAAAGAAGTTTTTCATTGCTGAAGGTAGCAGCGCGTTGCTTTTGCGCTCCAGCCAGCAGCTCACCCACGATGCGAGGATAATCGGGATCACCGAGGAGCTGTAGTTGATAAAGGTTACCGGGATGCCGAGAAAGTGCGCCGCCTCGCTACCGGGAAGCTGGGCCGCGTCAAAGGCCTGAATCATCATCGGATGGGTCAACGCCCCGCCGATCACCATGGTAATAAACGGATTACCGCCGAATTTTTTCCCGGCGGTATAGCCCAGAAACAGCGGGAAGAAAAAGAACAGCGCGTCGCTGGCGGCAAACCAGATTTTATAGGTCCCCTGCTGCGGAGTCAGCCAGCCGCAAACCACCGCCAGCGCCAGTAGCCCTTTCAGGATCCCCGAGGCCGCCAGCACGCCGATAAACGGCGTAAAGATACCGGAGACCACATCAATCACCTGGCCAAGCACCGAGGTTTTTTCCACGGAACCGGTCACCGGTTCGCTGTCGTCCGTCAGACCCGCTTCAGTGCGTACCGCCTGCCAGACATCGTGGACGTGGTTACCAATCACCACCTGGAACTGACCACCGCTTTCCACCACCATGATGACGCCAGGGTTGGTCTTCAGTCCTTCCGCGTCCGCCTTCTTGTTCTCTTTGAGCTTAAAGCGCAGCCGTGTGGCGCAGTGAACCAGACTCACGATATTCTCTTTGCCACCAACCCGGCTAAGAATATCCTGCGCGAGTGCTTTATATTCCATGCTGTTTTCCTTACTTCCGCTGCCCGCAGGCAACCGTGACTGAGTGTAAAAATAAAAAAAACCCGAGAACCACGCCGGATGGCGTCGCGCTCAGGTTTTGCCTGCGTTATGCAGTAACAATCCAGTTTTCAGTAAAGGGAATTAACGCCCTTCTTTTCTCACCCGCTCGATATGAATGGCGAGAAACATAATTTCTTCCGTCGTCAGCGACCGCTGATAGCTTTTCTGTAGATGAATCGCGACGGTTTCGGCACATTTCCACGCTTTGGCGTAGTTATCTTTCACCGCGCTGTGCAAAGTGACGTCATCATCTGCCACCACCGTGCGCGTCAGCATCCGCTGGGCAAAAAACTTCAGATGAGTGACAAAGCGCTGGTAGCTCAGCGACTCTTCGTCATAGTTCAACTGCAGTTGATACTTCACCAGCTGCAGGATCTCCTGCATCACCCGGGTGACATGCATCACTTCCGGCATTTCGCTGTTGAGCTGCGCGGTGACCAGGTGCAGCGCAATAAATCCGGCCTCATCTTCGGCGAGCTCAACGCCGAGCCGCCTGGCGATAATCGCCCGCGCCTCCTGCCCGAGCTCAAACTCTTTCGGATAAAGCCGCTTAATTTCCCACAGCAGTACGTTGCGGATCGTCACCCCATTCTTTTGCCGTTCAATGGCAAAATGGCAGTGATCGGTCAGGGTGATATACAGGCTCTCCTGCAACTTACCCAACCGCCCGCGCGCCAGTTCAATAATCCGATCGCAGGTGGTCATCACTTCTAACGGTATCTGACTGAGTAATTCACCTAAACGGCCAACCAGTTCATCGCTCTGCAGCGCGAAGATCTTTTCAATTTTACTTTCGTCCAGTGAGTCACCGACGCGTTTCTGAAAGGCTAGCCCTCGCCCCATCACCACCTGTTCGCGTCGCTGCTCATCTAAAACAACCACCACATTATTATTAAGAACTTTGGCGATTTGCATATGAACCCCAGAAACAAAAAAACCTGACCCCCGACAAAGCCGGGAAATCAGGTTTTGCCTGCCGAAGCAGTAGCAATCCAACACCCGCACTGTAGCAATTTCTTCCGTCGGCTCAACCTGCGAAGCCGAAAAACGTGATACGGATCGCGACTAATCACTCGACGCGGTATAGACCGTCAGAAAGTCACCACGGTTTTCCACTCGATGACCCAGGCATCCTGAGTCTGAGCGACGCCGCCCGGACGATGCCAGTACTGCAGTCCTGGCTGCAGCTCAAGCCACGAAACCGGACGCAGGCGGTAGTACAGTTCAGCATTCACCGAATGCCCGGCCACCGGCTGATAGTTCGCCGCGTAGTAGTCCGTGGCCCCGCTGACCTCATTCATATACTGCTGATTGCGCTCGTAATGGTTGCTCATATCCATCCAGGTCAGGCCAAAGCCCAGCCAGTCTTGCGGACGGGCGTCAAACAGGCCACGATAGCGCATTGATGCGGCTACGGCGGTATGGATGTAGTTGCTGCGCTGATCGCTATAGCTGCCGCTCAGCGAGACGCTCATCCCGCGATCGGGGTCGTCGGCATGGCGGGTTATCTGCTGGTTCATCCCGGCATACAGAAACCAGGTGCGATCGTGTTGCGCATATCCTTGTGGGTCAGTGGCTCCGGGGCCGCCGGATTTTCCGCTATACAGATCGCTCTGCGGCGCGTTGGTGTAGAGCACACCGAGGTTATACGCGCCGGAAAGGCCATTGATGACCGGCAGCGCTTCAATCTCTACCGGCAGCAGAATGCCTTTGCTGCCTTTTGTCGACCAGCTCCACGCGTGGCTACGGGAAGAGGCTTCCGGGTTTTGCTCCATGACACCGCCCTTCAGCGTCAGCGTCGGGGTCAGCTTATATTCGACGGTCGTTCCCCAGGTATGGACGTTCCAGTTGTTCCAGGTCATCGAGTTAGCGGACTTGCCGCCGCACTGTGAAAGCAGCTGGAAATCGCAGGGGATAATCTGATCGAAGGTCTGCACCTTATTCATCATCCCGATACGCCACGTCAGACGACGGTCATCGAAGCTACGGGCAAAGGTCAGCCAGCCAAGACGGGTAATAGACTGGCCTCCCCAGCTCTCCTGCGCCAGATCGTTAAAATTAACCCGCGGATCCTGCAGCCGCTGGGTGGTCAGGTTGTCATCGTGGTTACGGTTAACGATATTACCTTCGATACGTGCATCCGGGATCCCGGTCCAGCGCTCCAGGTCCTGCGTAAAGGTCAGAGCGACCTGATCGATATAAGCCAGCTGTTTATCATGGTTATATCCGCCGCCCGCGTTGTAACCCATTTCATTGAGGTAGCCGAGATTATAATGAAATCCGTTATTTTCAAGGATTGGACGAATCCCTGACATCTCCCCGAGCAACCCTTTTTGCGGGTTCTCAAAACCTAATACCGTACCGTTCCATTTTTCCGTTTCCGCGGCAAAAGCGCCGGGCGTTAACAGCGAAAATGTCACTATCAACAGGAGGGGATTTATTTTTTTGTTGTGCATAATGATATCCGTTGTGACTGAATAAGGGTAATAGCTGGCCCCAGGCAATAAACCCGCCCGTTTTTCGTCTTTATATTTATTTTTTCAATACCTGCCCGTCAGCCATTCAACGGCTTTGTTGACACACATGGGCAGATCATAAGTCATTGCTTTAAATGAACATTTAATTCCTCAAAAATAAAAGGCAAAAAAAAACCTAAGCACTCCAGCCACAAATGGCGGAAGTGCTTAGGTTTTGCCTGTATCAGTAGCAACCCTGAATATATAAGTTACACAATATCACTCAGCGACAGAAATGCCCATCAGCAGATGGTTCCCGAGTAATAAAGTGTGAGCGATTTAACAATCTTCCCTAATAACGGGCAATGGCTAGCGCAATGTCCGCCGAGGTTTTCAGCGTGCGTATTTCATTAAACACGACCAGCGCCTCATCATATTCTTTGCGTAAATAACTGAGCCACTGTTTAATTCGCGCAACATGATACAGCCCGGTATCGCCCTGTTTTTCCAGGCGCGTATATTTTTTCAGTAGCTCCACGACCTGCGGCCACGGCATGCGCGGTTCATTATATTTGATGACCCGACTTAAATTTGGCACGTTTAGCGCGCCGCGACCAATCATTACCGAGTCGCAACCGGTGACCGCCAGACACGCCTGTGCGCTTTGCCAGTCCCAGATTTCGCCGTTAGCGACAACCGGAATTGACAGCCGCTGGCGGATTTCGCCAATCGCCGCCCAGTTGATCCGCTCCGCTTTATAAGCGTCTTCTTTCGTGCGGCCGTGAACCACGAGCTCCGTCGCGCCGGCCTGCTCTACCGCATCGGCAATTTCGAACTGCCGCGCTCCGCTGTCCCAGCCCAGGCGAATTTTGACCGTCACCGGCAGATGATCCGGTACCGCTTCGCGCATTGCTTTTGCACCGCGATAGATAAGCTCCGGGTCTTTAAGCAGCGTCGCCCCGCCGCCGCTGCCGTTCACCAGCTTTGACGGACAGCCGCAGTTCAAGTCAACGCCCCAGGAGCCCAGCTCCACCGCCCGCGCGGCATTTTCCGCCAGCCACTGCGGATATTGCCCCAGCAGCTGCACCCGAACGCGGGTACCGGAAGGGGTGCGGCTTTGATGATGGAGTTCCGGGCACAGTTTATAGAACGATTTTACCGGCAGCAGCTGATCCACCACCCGCAGAAACTCGGTGATGCACAGATCGTAATCGTTAACCTCGGTCAGCAGCTCGCGCACCAGCGAATCGAGCACGCCTTCCATCGGCGCCAGTAATACACGCATATTGTTACCCGGAAAAAAAAGAGGCGCTATGGTAGCGCCTCTTTGCGTCGGTTGAAAGATCTCAATGTGGTTCGGCTGCGCCTGGCAGGTCGAGAGGTGCGATAAGGCAGGGATACCGCCCTTCGCGTCACGCGCAATTTGCCACGCCGCGAACAGCAGAGTTGCGCCGGGCGGTGGGACAAAAGCGCAGCGCCCCGCTCTCCCCGCGGCGCTTTCACTATTATTTATCGCAGGATTCATCAACATGCATTCCGCATGCCCGAAGGTTCCATTACTCTATTAAATCTATGCCTGGAATTCATGATGTGATCGGTAGCACATTTCAAGGTTTAATTGTATGATGAATACGGTTCATCAAGGGTTATTACCATGAGTAAATCGCTGAATATTATCTGGCAGTACCTGCGGGCTTTTGTCCTGATCTATGCTTGTTTATACACCGGGATTTTTATTGCTTCCCTGCTGCCCATTACCATTCCAGGCAGCATCATCGGCATGCTGATTTTGTTCGTTCTTCTGGCGCTACAGATTATGCCGCCGAAGTGGGTCAACCCCGGCTGTAACATATTGATTCGCTATATGGCGCTGCTGTTCGTGCCTATTGGCGTTGGCGTCATGCAATATTGGGATCTGCTGCGTGCGCAGCTCGGCCCGGTGGCAATCTCCTGCACGATCAGTACATTAGTGGTCTTCCTGGTGGTGAGCTGGAGCTCACATCTGGTTCACGGCGAACGTAAAGTGGTCGGTCAAACGGAGGACGTCAAAGATGATGCATGAAATCTGGTGGTCCTTGCCGCTGACGCTGATCGTCTTTTTCCTCGCCCGCAAGCTGGCCGCGCGGTTTAAATTTCCGCTGCTGAATCCTCTGCTGGTGGCGATGGTGGTGATCATCCCCTTTTTGTTGCTCAGCGGTATCTCCTACGATCGCTATTTTCAGGGCAGTAAAATTCTCAACGATTTACTTCAGCCTGCGGTTGTGGCGCTGGCCTTCCCGTTGTATGAGCAGCTGCATCAGATCCGCGCCCGCTGGAAATCGATCATTACGATCTGCTTTATCGGTAGCGTCGTGGCGATGGTAACCGGCACTACCGTCGCGCTGCTGCTCGGCGCGACACCGCAAATCGCCGCGTCGATTATGCCGAAGTCGGTCACCACGCCGATTGCGATGGCGGTCAGCGGGAGCATTGGCGGTATTCCGGCCATCAGCGCGGTGTGCGTCATTTTCGTGGGGATTCTCGGCGCGGTTTTCGGCCACAGCCTGCTTAACCTGATGCGCATTCGCACCAAAGCCTCGCGCGGCCTGTCGATGGGGACCGCATCGCATGCCCTCGGGACCGCCCGCTGCGCGGAGCTGGATTATCAGGAAGGGGCTTTCAGCTCCCTGGCGCTGGTGCTGTGCGGGATTATCACCTCGCTGGTGGCCCCCTTTTTGTTCCCGCTGATTCTGGCTATCGTCGGATAATCGTGACTTACGTCACATTTATCAGTGCAACATAAACATGTTGCATAAACAATGAGATATTAATCACATATACGGGCTACCCCCGCCCGTACACTAGATTCCCATTACATTGTTATGAGGCAACGCCATGCACCCACGTTTTCACGCTGCTCTTCCCCACCTGGCGGCAGACCTGCAAACGGCCATCGCACCGATGCTGATCGACCCACACTTCCCGGCTTTGCTGGATGCCGGTCAGGTCGCCACGCTGCGGAATGCAACAGGCCTCGATGAAGACGCGCTGGCCTTTGCGCTGCTGCCGCTCGCGGCGGCCTGTGCGCGCGCCGACCTGTCCCATTTTAACGTTGGCGCCATCGCCCGCGGTATTAGCGGTACCTGGTATTTTGGCGGCAACATGGAATTCCTCGGCGCCACGATGCAGCAAACCGTGCACGCCGAGCAAAGCGCCATTAGCCACGCGTGGCTGCGCGGCGAACGCTCGCTCAATGCTATTACCGTCAACTACACCCCCTGCGGCCACTGTCGTCAGTTTATGAATGAGCTGAACAGCAGCCAGGTTCTGCGTATTCATCTGCCGGGTCGCGAAGCGCATTCTCTACAGCACTATCTGCCGGATGCCTTCGGTCCGAAAGATCTCGAGATTAAAACGCTGCTGATGGATGAACAGGATCATGGTTTTCCGCTGACCGGCGACACCCTGGCGCAGGCGGCCATTCAGGCAGCCAACCGCTGCCACATGCCGTACAGCCAGTCGCCTTCCGGCGTGGCGCTGGAGTTGAAAGACGGCACCATTTTCGCCGGTAGCTATGCGGAAAACGCGGCATTTAACCCAACGCTGCCGCCGCTGCAGGGAGCGCTCAACCTGCTGAGCCTCAACGGATATGACTATCCGGATATTCAGCGCGCCATTCTGGCTGAGAAAGCCGATGCGGCGCTGATTCAGTGGGATGCAACCGTAGCAACGCTGAAAGCGTTGGGTTGCCACAATATTGATCGCGTCCTGCTCGGCTAAGTGACCCGTCATGCGGGCCCTGTTGGCCCGCATTGTTGAAAATCCCCGCAATTAAACGATGGTTTCTTGCTCTTGCCCGGCGGGTAAAGTAGCCTGATAGCTCCATTGTCCACATGAGTCAGGTGAATGTTAAAGCGTGTGTTATACAGCCTGTTAGTCCTGTTCGGCCTGCTGCTGTTGACCGTGCTGGGTCTTGACCGTTGGATGAGCTGGAAAACCGCTCCCTATATCTATGATGAACTCCAGGATCTGCCCTACCGCCAGGTTGGGGTGGTGCTCGGTACCGCCAAGTACTATCGCACCGGAGTGATTAATCAGTATTATCGCTATCGTATTCAGGGTGCGCTGAACGCTTACAATAGCGGCAAGGTGAACTACCTGCTGCTGAGCGGCGATAATGCGCTGCAAAGCTACAACGAACCGATGACCATGCGCCGCGATTTAATCAAAGGCGGCGTCGACCCTGCCGATATCGTGCTCGATTACGCCGGGTTCCGCACCCTCGACTCTATCGTGCGCACCCGCAAGGTTTTCGATACCAACGACTTTATTATCATTACCCAACGCTTCCACTGCGAACGGGCGCTGTTTATCGCCCTGCATATGGGGATTCAGGCGCAGTGTTACGCCGTACCTTCGCCGAAGGATATGTGGAACGTGCGTTTACGTGAGTTTGGCGCCCGGTTTGGCGCGCTGGCGGATTTGTACGTGTTCAAACGCGAACCCCGCTTTTTAGGGCCGCTGATACCGATACCAACTTTGCAGGAAGTGCCGGAGGGAGCGCAGTCCTATCCTGCCGTAACGCCAGAACAGCTGCTGGAACTGCAAAAGAGTAAATGACGGGTCGTTGATGGCGGTATGCTTTCCGCCGGCCCACTCCGCCTTGCGCGGTCAGCTATTTATCGTGGTCTGGTTCAGGTAAACGGGTGTTCGGGCGAAGCGTTGCGCTAAGTGCGCTCTACAGCGGCCCGCCAGTAACCAGGCAGAGACCGCGACACCCCTCTCCCGCTTTCACCCTGGCCGTGGTAAACAGACGAAAAAAAGCCCGCGCAAATGCACGGGCGGGATAACAACGGACGGTTATTTTTTGCGCGCGTATTTCAACGAATCCAGCGCCACGGCGAAGATAATGATCGCCCCTTTGATGATGTACTGCCAGTAGGGGTTTACGCCGATATAGGTCAGGCCGTAGTTGATAACGGTGAAGATGATCACCCCGGTCACCACACCAAGCACCGTCCCCACACCGCCGCTGAACGACACGCCGCCGACGACGCAGGCCGCGATCGCATCCAGCTCATACATAAAGCCGAGGTTGTTGGTCGCCGAACCGATACGCCCGGCCTCCAGCAGACCGCCAAAAGCATAGAACACACCGGACAGGGCATAAATCATCAGCAGGTTCAGCGCCACGTTAACACCGGAAACTTTGGCCGCTTCCGGGTTACCGCCGATGGCAAAAATGTTTTTACCAAAACGGGTTTTATTCCACAGGATCCACACGAAGAAGACCGCAATCGCCGCGTAGAACGTAATGTACGACAGGCGGAACGACCCCAGCGCGATAAACCCTTGGGCAAAGTGTGAGAAGTGGCTGTCAAAGCCGGAAATAGGCGATGCGCCGACAAAATCGTAGTACAGGGAGTTGATGCCATAGACGATGATCATCGTACCGAGGGTGGTGATAAACGGCGTCACGTTCAGGTAAGCGATAATGATCCCGTTAATCAACCCGATAACCGCACCGATTGCGCAGACCAGCAGGATCACCAGCGGAATCGGCATAGTCGCCATCTCCGGGAACACCTTGTTGGCATTATCGACCGCCTGGAGCATGGTTGCGGCGATAACCGCCGCCAGCCCGACCTGACGACCGGCAGAGAGGTCGGTACCCTGGGTCACAATCAGCCCGGCAACGCCGAGCGCGATAATAATACGCACCGAAGACTGAGTCAGGATGTTACTCAAGTTCAGCAAACTTAAGAACGTGGGGTCCTGGAAAATAATAATCGCCAGCAAAACCAACAGCACAACGTAAATCCCACCGTCTTTCAGGTACGTGAGAAAACTTTTTTTATTTAACGCACTCATGAGAAGCCCCTGCTCTTAAAGATGCAACGACGCAAGACGTAAAATTTCGTTCTGCGTAGTAGTTTTTGTCTCAACAATTCCGGCAACAAGACCGTTGCTCATAACCAGAATACGGTCGGTAATACCCAGCAGCTCCGGCATCTCGGAGGAAATAATGATGATCCCTTTATTTTTCTTCGCCAGCTCAGCAATCAGCTGATAAATTTCGAACTTCGCGCCAACATCAATCCCGCGCGTGGGTTCATCAAGCATCAGAATTTCCGGCTGGGTTAAAAGCCAGCGACCAATAATAACCTTTTGCTGGTTACCACCGGACAACGAACCAATTTGCGTATGCTGTCCGGGGGTTTTCACGCGCATCGAGTCAATCACCCACTGGGTATCGCTTTTCATGCGGGAATTGTCCAGCAGACCCACCTTGTTTTTATATTTCTTAATATTGGAGATCAGCGAGTTAAAGCCGATATCCAGATAAGCATAAATACCGGTGGAACGGCGTTCTTCGGTGACTAACGCAAAACCGTGGTTAATGGCTTCATTCGCGCTATGGTTATTGATCTTCTTGCCGTGCAGCGTAATCGTGCCGCCTGATTTTTCGCGGATGCCGAAAAGGGTTTCGACAATATCGGTACGCTTCGCTCCCACCAGCCCGGCGATACCGAGGATCTCCCCTTTTCGCAGATCGAAGGAGACATCGCGAATCGACGGCTGACGCAGCGAGGTCAGGTTGCGCACTTCCAGAATGGTTTCACCGGGCGTGTTGTGCTTCTCCGGGAAGCGCTGGGTTAACGAGCGCCCGACCATCATGGCGATGATCTTATCCATATCCAGGCCTTCCAGCGGCTGGGTGGCAATCCACTGACCATCACGCAGAATCGTGATTTCATCGCATAGCTGGAAGATCTCTTCCATCTTGTGAGAAATATAGACAATACCGCAGCCGCGTTCTTTCAGCTTACGGATAATCTTAAACAGGTGATTAACTTCTTTCTCCGTCAATGATGACGTAGGCTCATCCATAATGACAATTTTGGCGTCATAAGAAAATGCCTTGGCGATTTCAATCATCTGCATCTGCGATACTGATAACGTGCCGACGCGAGCGCGCGGATCGATATCAATATCCAGTTCATCAAATATTCCCTTGGTATCGCGATACATTTTTTCCTGATCGACAAACACGCCTTTGGTGGGATAACGCCCCAGCCACATGTTGTCCATCACCGAACGTTGCAATACCAGGTTTAACTCCTGGTGAACCATTGAAATACCGTTTTCCAACGCTTCTTTCGCGGAATGGAAATCGATCTCTTTTCCCTGAAAAAGAATACTACCGGAATCTTTTTGATAGATTCCAAAAAGGCATTTTAATAATGTCGACTTACCCGCACCGTTCTCTCCCATTAATGCATGAATAGAATGAGGACGGACTTTCAGATTGACATTATCGAGTGCCTTGACGCCAGGAAACGATTTGTTGATATTGCTCATTTCCAACAAGAATTCGCCTGACCGTTCGCTATTATTGCTGACCATAGTTATACCTGGCTGCGTTCATGCACACCCCAACCGACGCAGACGCGTCGCTATCAGGGTCGGGTTCTGTATCAGGAATAATCGGGCGTGAATATCCGGGTATTTCCGCTTGCCGCAGCATTCGCTGTTCGGCAAGCGGAGCTGTTCCGGGAGCGCTCACGCCCGTAACTCAATAATTATTTACCGATAAACTGGCTCAGATTGTCTTTATCTACGCCAACATAAGGTACGCGGACGATCTTATTCTCAATCTTCCAGTTAGTACCCGCTGCCGCTTCTTTACCATCGGCCAGGTTTTTCGCCAGATCGAAGGTCGCTTTCGCCTGGTTGTTAGCATCGTTCAGCACGGTACCGGCCATCGCGCCAGATTTTACCAGCGCCAGTGCTTCAGGCAGGGCATCGACGCCGAATACCGGAATGCTGCTCTTATTGTGAGCCTTCAGCGCTTCAACCGCGCCCATTGCCATCGCATCGTTGTTGGCGATAACCACTTCGATTTTGTTCGCGTTCGGACCTGACAGCCAGGCATCCATCTTATCTTTCGCCTGAGCGGTATCCCACATCGCGGTGTCCATCTGCAGCTGCTGAGTCTTCAGACCTTTGTCATTCAGCTCTTTAACCACGTAAGTGGTACGCGCTTCAGCATCCGGGTGGCCCGGCTCGCCTTTCAGCAGGACATACTGAATCTGACCATCTTTGTTCAGATCCCAGTTCGGATTGGCTTTCCAGTGCTTGGCAATCAGGTCGCCCTGAATAATCCCGGACTCTTTGGAGTCAGTCCCGACGTAGAAGGCTTTGTCATAGCTATCCAGCGCTTTGCGAGACGGCTCTTTGTTAAAGAACACCACCGGTACGTTCTGGCCGCGCGCTTTTTCGATAACGGTGCCAGCCGCTGCCGGGTCCACCAGGTTAATCGCCAGCGCCTTCACCCCTTTTGCCAGCAGGACGTCAATCTGATCGTTCTGTTTGGACTGGTCATTCTGCGAGTCATTCATCAGCAGCTGAACGTCTGGCGCTGATTTGCCGTCTTTCTCAATCGCCTTGCGCACGACCGACATAAAGTTGTCGTCATATTTATAAATGGTTACGCCGATGCGGGTATCCGCTGCGTGTGCCGCGGCACCAAATAACATGCTAGCCATAACAGCAGACAGGGTTAACACCTTCTTATTCATGGAATCTCCGGTTTTATTATGCAGGGTCGTTGGTGTGAAAATAGCCGGCGGGGACTTGTTACATTAGTGTTACCGCACAACAACATTCACGACTGTAAATTCTGTCTTCCGTGTAGGGTAACGCTCCAGAAATAGGACTTAATTAAGCGTTTAGCGCCTTATTGCTACGGTAAAAGTGATTAATCACCGTGACATAGTGGTTCAGACTGGTAAACGAGGCCATCATAATCAGTTGAATGTTAATATACTGTGAATTTACTCACAGATTGAAAGCGGTTACATAAGGCACATCATCAGTTAGTGATCGGCCCCGCAATTTGTCGCGGCATCACCGAATGACGGCGTACCAGCG
Source organism: Klebsiella sp. X13 (assembly GCF_003323835.1). Lineage (NCBI taxonomy): Bacteria > Pseudomonadati > Pseudomonadota > Gammaproteobacteria > Enterobacterales > Enterobacteriaceae > Klebsiella > Klebsiella sp. X13. The sequence goes on along the minus strand of NZ_CP030874.1, from coordinate 1,642,347 downwards.
TTGGCATAAAGCAATGACGCGCTTCATGATCCAGTTTGCCTGCCGCCCCCAGCAGCGCCAGCTCCGTTGCCAGCTTTGCCATTGACATAACAGGATAGCGCACGGTCGTCAGCTGTGGGTCGGTGTAACGAGAAATAGGGATGTCGTCAAAGCCGATCAACGACAAATGCTGCGGTACCGCAATGCCGTTATCTTTGAGCGTCGTCAGCGCCCCGGCCGCCATGCTGTCATTGTAGGCAAAGACCGCGGTGAGGCCTAAATTGCGCCCCAGCAGCTCAACCATAGCCGCTTCTCCACCCTGCATATCCGGCGTGCCCGAGCCGATCCAGCTATCTGGCGCAATAATATTTTGTTCCTGTAACGCCTTACACCACCCTTCCCGGCGCATATCGTCATCTTCAATGCCGTGGTTTGAGGAGAGGTAGCCTATGCGCTGATGGCCGTGGTTCAGCAGCATCCGCGTGGCCATCAGCGCCCCGCTGACGTTATCCAGCCCCACGCAGCGGTGCGCGTAGCCGGGCACAATGCGGTTAATCAGCACCATCCCCGGAATATGCTCCATAAAGTCGCCAAGCTCTTCATCGCTGAGGGCTTTGGAATGGACGATCAGCGCGGAACAGCGCTGGCGAATCAGCACCTCGATGGCATGACGCTCTTTTTCCGCCTCATGGTAGCTATTGCCGATCAACACATATTTCTGGTGCTGCTGAGCGACCGTATCCACCGCTTTGACCAGCGCGCCGAAAAAGGCATCCGACACATCCATCACCACCACGCCAATGGTGTCGCTGACCTGCGTCGCCAGCGCCTGGGCGTTGGCGTTCGGCCGGTAGCCCAGCTGCGTTACCGCTTTCATTACATTTTCCCGCGTATCCGGGCTCACCAGCGCGCTGTTGTTCAGCACGCGCGAGACGGTCGCCACGGAAACGCCCGCCTGACGGGCGACATCACGAATGGTGATCATGCTTACCGCCCTTAAGAGAATTGCAATACGTCACACCCACCTCCTGTGTTCAGCAAGGTGGCTATTCTGGCAGCGACGTGCTGCACGCTACGTGAGAGATGTCACAAGGCTGGAAACGGTTACATCCGTTTTGTTAATGATTGTGATCGAGATCGTTATCTGGATGTGTTTTTTAGTGATGTCCCCGACGCACGCAGGGTTAACTGACGCCACAGCCATTCCACCGGCCCTTGACGGAAATGACGTAGCCAAAAGAGAGAGAAGGTGATATTTACCGCCCAGACCGGCACCACGAAAGCCAGCAACTGCAGACGGTCAAACTTCATAAACAGGCCAAAACGGTAAAAAATAGTGGTGCAGACCAGCGTTTGCAGCAGATAGTTGGTCAGCGCCATCCGCCCGACGCAGGCGATAGCCCCCACCAGCCGCAGCCTGCACAGCTGCGGCCAGAAGCCCCATGCCAGCGCGGCATAGCCTATGGTCTGCAGCGGGGCGCCCAGTTCGCGAGGAGCCTGTAACAGGAACGCACACCAGCGAGGATTCCACCCCAGATGCCACTGGGCAAAAATAGCCGGCAGATTGACGGCCATGCCGGCGACAATCAGCAGGGCGCCGGTGCGGCGATAGTGGCTGAGGCTAAACTGCCCTTTTAACCAGCCGCTGCGCATCAGCGCCGCTCCCATTAGCATCATCCCCGCCAGCTGCCAGCCGTACTGCGCCCCCAGCGCCAGCAGGTTATCGGAGAGCATATCGGCACGGTTGCTGACCGCCTCCAGCCCGCCGTTCAGCTTCCAGTATTGCTCATACTGTAAATTGGCCGCATCGGGCACCCATGAACGGTTCGGCGCGCCGCCGGAAATCACGCCGAGCAGCACGAGCACCGCAACACCGATGACGTAGAGCACGACGCCGGTGTTAAACAGCGATTTGATGTGATGCGCATCGCGCACCATGCGCCACGCCACCAGCCCCACCAGGGCATAGGCCAGCAGGATATCGCCATCCCAGAACAACAGACCGTGGATAAAACCCAGCAGCGCCAGGAGCGTCAGGCGCGACTGGATCCAGCGCTTGCCGCGAGGCAGCAGCATCTGTAGTCCGGCGCCAAACAGCAAGGCAAACAGCGTCAGAAATTTGACCTGCGCAAACAGATCGAGAATTGCCCAGGTCCAGGCATCGCTGAGGGAAATGCTCCCGGACCACGCCGGGTTGAGGTAGGCGGCCTTCGGCAAGCCGAAGGCGCTGATATTGAGAAGCAGGATCCCAAGGATGGCGACGCCGCGCACAAAGTCCAGCGTGACATTTCGCTCCATCTGCCCTGCTCCGTATTTTAGTTGTGGTGACGTACGGCGCGCAGGAACTCCTGGCGAGTATTCTGGCTGGATTTAAACAGGCCGCCCAGAGAGGTCGTCGTCGTGGCACTGGTGGCATCACGGATGCCGCGCGCTTTGACGCAGTAATGCACCGCATCAATGGATACCGCAACGTTGCTGGTGCCCAGCAGCGTCTGCAGCGCCGTTAAAATCTGCTGAGTCAGTCGCTCCTGCACCTGCGGGCGCTGAGAAAAGAACTGCACGATACGGTTAATTTTCGACAGGCCGATGACCGAATCTTTCGGGATATAGGCTACCGTCGCTTTACCATCAATAGTGACAAAGTGGTGTTCACAGGTGCTGGTCAAGGTAATGTCACGCACGGTGACCATTTCATCGACCTGCATTTTGTTTTCGATAACGGTGATTTTTGGGAACCTGGCATAATCCAGCCCGGAAAAAATCTCATCGACGTACATCTTGGCGATGCGTCGTGGCGTTTCCATCAGGCTGTCATCAGTTAGATCAAGATTCAGCAGTTGCATAATCTCGGTCATGTGTCCGGCAATCAAGCTCTTGCGAGTTTCATTATCAATTTCTTGTACTGGCGGACGCAGCGGCGTCTCCAGCCCACGAGCGACCAGCGCTTCATGAACGAGTATGGCTTCTTTACTCAGTGCTGACATTTAGGTTCTCCTGCAGGTGTGGCGCTCTTTGCTCTTCTGCGGGCAAAGTTTGCATTCATTGTGCGTGAGGTGGCGCACATAATCCAGTAGCCGAAACGATAATTATTGAAATTTGCGTGAGCTATTGATCCCTCGCGACGGGCCCTGCCTGCCGCTCATTAAACTTGCCCTACTCGCCTTTCACTCAGCCACTTAGCGCCACGCGGTATGGCACCGTTTCCGGCGGGCGGGCAGCTGCGGGCATGTTGGCTAAAAGTTGCATTAATGATGCAATATGTTCCTCAAAGGAGGAAGTGAAAGTTACTCACGGGTAGATGAAATATCTGTATTATGACCTGACACCCGCATTTACCTTCCTGAGGAGCCCTGCATGGAATTGCTTGAAGAGCATCGCTGTTATGAAGGTCGGCAGCAACGCTGGCGGCACGACTCCAGTACCCTGAACTGTGCAATGACGTTCAGTATTTTTTTACCTCCCCTGCGTGATGAGACGCCGCCGGTGCTCTACTGGCTGTCGGGGCTGACCTGCAATGATGAAAACTTCACCACCAAAGCGGGCGCCCAGCGTATCGCTGCCGAACTTGGCCTTGTGCTGGTGATGCCGGATACCAGCCCTCGCGGCGATGATGTCGCCGACGATAGCGGTTGGGATCTGGGCAAAGGCGCAGGTTTTTACCTGAATGCCAGCCAGGCGCCGTGGTCTGCGCATTTCCAGATGTACGACTACCTGCGTGACGAACTGCCGCAGCTCATCCGTTCGCAGTTTCACGTCAGCGAGCGCTGCGCAATCAGCGGTCACTCGATGGGCGGGCACGGCGCACTGATCATGGCGCTGAAAAACCCGGGTCGCTTTACCAGCGTTTCCGCTTTCGCGCCCATCGTTAACCCTACGCAGGTTCCCTGGGGGCAAAAAGCCTTCACCGCCTATCTGGGGGCCGATGAGTCGACCTGGCAGGCGTGGGACAGCTGCGCATTAATGCAGGCCAGCCAGCCCGGCGATGCCATTCCGACGCTGATAGACCAGGGCGATAACGACACATTCCTCGCGCTACAGCTGCAGCCGGCGGTGCTGGCAGAGTGCGCGCGGCAGAAGGCGTGGCCGTTAACCCTGAGAATTCAGCCCGGCTACGATCACAGCTACTATTTCATTGCTTCATTTATCGAAGATCATCTGCGTTTTCATGCCCGCTATCTGCTGGCCTGATTGCCTGCCGGTGTGCCGCAGCCTCGTCGCGGCGCACCGTTTCCCGCTGGCCCGACCGCCGCGCAATGGCATGCGTCATTCAACAATCACCGTTTCTTTATTCTTCGACAGCAGGATCTTTATCAGCTCAATATAAGAAACCGGTTTAAAAAAATAATAACCTTGTAACAGCGTGATATTTTTCCGGTTGAGATAATTCAGCTGCTCTACGGTTTCAACGCCCTCAGCCACAATACGCAATGAGAGCTTGCGCGCCATTTCAAGCACGCAGTCCAGCAGCTTCGTCGATTCATCGAGGCCGTTCACCCGACCGACAAAGCTTTTATCGATCTTTATGTAGTCAATGTTCAAATCATGAAGATAAGACAGCCCTGAATACCCGGTGCCAAAATCATCCAGCGCAATTGTAAAACCGCGGGCGTGCAGAGTGTTCAGATTCGCGATCAGCTGCTCATCGACGTGGAGCGGTTCACGTTCGGTGACTTCAAGCACCAGCGTTAAATTCTTGTTCTGGAAACCGTCGCGGTATTTCAGACAGTCATCCATAAACTGAGGCGAACTGATATGTGAAGCGCTGAAGTTGATACCAATATGAAAACCATCGGGCAGCTTGCTGGTGATTTTGTTCATCTGCACCACCACCTGCGCCATCAGGCTTTGGGTTAAGGGAATAATCAGTCCCGTTCGTTCCGCGAGGGGGATAAATGTCACCGGTGAAATAAGCCCCAGTCGCGGATGTTTCCATCTGGCCAACACCTCGACGCCATAGATAGCCCCGCTGCGGCCATTAACCACCGGCTGGTAAAAAGGAACGATCTCCCCGTTTTCAATGGCTTTACGCAAGTTATCCTCGGGGGTCGTGTATTTGTTCGCATACTTCAGCAGGATCCAGGCCAGGGCGCATGCCACGAACAGAATAAAGATCAACAAACCAGCCCCCTGATTAATCATTCGTTTAACACTAAAAAACGCCGGGAGATTGTATTCAATAGCAAACATAAATTCGGCCGATCGGAAATATGCGGTGGTACTGCGGCTTAAGTCGGTGTTTCTGACATCGCCTGCCGTTCCGATAGTGCGGTCGCCCACCACTAAGGCAAATTGCGTATTCTGTATATTGCTGCTCAGCGCATCGCGAATATGTACATCGCTGATGCTGATGACGGCTTTTCCGGCCGGAAAACGCGTTTGCCAGGCGAGAATCGGCCGACTGTTCACGGTATTTCTCGCGGGAATCAGCATTAACCGGGTGTCCGGCATATCGTTGAAATTCAACAGCAGAACCCGATTTCCCGGCAGGGAAGAACACCAGATTTTATCGTCCTTAATAATCAAAATCGTTCTGAGGTGTGGTTTAAGCGCCGCCTCCGTCCCAAGTTGAAACTGGCCTTCCGGCGTACAGCCTCTGCTCGCCACCTCCAGCGCGGTTGTTGTCGCCTGGCGCGCCTCCTCAAGGATGGCATCAATTCTTTTCGCGGCATGATGTGCGGCATTGGCGCTATTTATTCTGGCGGAGTACCACAGCTGTATATTCAAAATAGACACGCCGATGAGGATAAAAAATACAGCAACGAAAACAGGGAGTATGACATTGCGCATTATTGTTCTCTGTCAATGGAGATGCGATTAATGAATAACGTCGACATGCTCACCATTGATCCTCATGACGTCAGTCATGTTCTCAATCTTAACCCTGCCCTCTGAATGTGTTCTGGACACCAGCGGAAATAACCGGCGGATATTACCACTCACCGTCGAATTTCAGTTCTGAACAAACCGGAGGAAGTCATCCATCCTGATAGAGAATGGGAGCGTCTCTCCCTATAGTGTATACGCCATTTCGCGCCGCGCCTGTTTGTGTGATAACGGCGCCAGCGCATTGAAAAACATCTGCAAAAACAACTCACCGTCGGCATTGTGGAAACACCGACGGCGATGTAAGGTCAGGCCATCATGATGCAAAGCCGGCCAGAGGTTTATCCAGGGGCAGACAGCAGTCGCCATCTGCCCTCTTTCCGCTTCGATCAGAAGCGGTAGTCCACGGCCATAAAGTAGCGACGACCTTCTTCGGTATAGCTATAGTCGTCGCGGCTCAGATCTTTATCCCCCACGTTCAGCACGCCTGAACGCAGCTTCACGCTCTTCGTCACCTGCCAGGCCGCACCGATATCAAACATGGTGTAGCCGCCCGGGGTTTTCGAGGTGGCGCTGACAGCGCGCTGCTCGCCGGTATAATTCGCGGTGACGTAGAAGGACCAGTCATCCAGCGGTTTCCAGTCCAGCGTCCCGTTGGCGGTGTGGAACGGCAGCGATTGCAGCGGTTTGTCGCCACCGTTGCTGAGATCGCGGCCATCGTTATAGGTGTAGTTCACCGTCAGCTTCCACTCGTCGCCGAACGGCACTTTGACTTCGGTTTCCACCCCTTTAATACGCGCTTTGTTGACGTTGAAGTAGCGGAAGACCGGTACGCGTTTGCCGTTGACCGTTTTCCAGCCGACAAAGTTCGGGTAGCCCGGCGCTTCGCTGGCGCTGGAGGTTCGCAGAATATCGATCATATCGTCGACGTTATTCTGGAAGGTGGTCACGCTGCCTTCTACGCCATCCAGCAGCCCCTCTTCGCCGCGGTAGTAGAGGCCAAGTTCGAAGCTTTCGCTGGTTTCCGGCTTCAGGTCCGGGTTACCAATGATGCTGCACGAGCCACGGCAGGAGTTGGTGGTCCAGTCCGGGTTCAGCTGCAGCAGCGACGGCGCTTTAAAGGCCGTGGCCCAGCCGCCTTTTACGGTGACCGTATCGGTTGCGTTGTAGACGAGGTAAGCACGTGGACTCCAGTGATCGCCGTAGGTTTGATGGTCGTCCATACGAATACCGGTGGTCAGCGCCAGCGGTTCGAAAATACGCCACTCATCCTCAACAAACAGCGCGTACTGGCTGGCAGAGGTGGATTTTCCGCCGCTGCTCAGGTTGACCGGATCTTTCAGTTTATCGTGGCGCCATTCGCCACCGAAGGTCAGCAGCTGGTTAATCATCCCCAGCGGCAGAACGTACTTGCCGTCAACGGCATTGCTTTCAGAGGTGATCGTCCCGTCCTGGCCCGGGTTTTTGTTATCGACTTTTTCGCCATAAAACTTCAGTTCGCTATTGCCCACGTCCCAACGGCCGTTATGGCTCAGGGAGTAGTTCTGGCGTTCCAGACGGTTGCGGTCGAGGGAGTCGGAATCGCGATCCTGGCGATCGAAGCCATAGCCGGCGGTGATGTCCTGGTTATCGGTCGGCGTCCAGGCAAACTCAACGTTGCCATCGCGGCTGGTAAAACCTTCAATACGCGGCGTTTCGCCGGCGGCATTGCTGGAGGGCTGCTGATCGTCTTTCGCGCGTTTTGCCAGGTTGCCGTAGGCTTTCATCCCCAGCACGCCGTCAATCAGCGGGCCGCTGGTAAAGAACTGACCGTTGTAGGTATCACCGCGATCGCGATGTTCCTGAATCGTGGTATCGGCACTCAGGGTTCCGGTCCACTTCTGGCCGACTTTTTTGGTGATGATGTTCACCACGCCGCCGAGGGCGTCGGAACCATAGAGGGAGGACATCGGCCCGCGGACCACTTCAATGCGCTCGATGGCATCGACCGGGATCCAGTTTAAATCGAAATCGTTATGGCGGAAGACCGCGTTGCGCGAGTTGACGCGTTTGCCGTCGACCAGAATCAGCGTATAGCTGCTGTCGAGGCCGCGAATGCTGACGCCCTTGCGGTTGTCGCCTTCGTTGGTGAGCTGCACACCTGGCACGTCGCGCAGGACATCCTTCAGGTTCTGGACCGGGCGGCGCTGCAGATCTTGCTGAGTAATAACGCTGATACTGGCTGGCGCATCTTTGACGCTCTGTTCAGTCGCCGCGGCGGTGACGACCAGCGTTTCTTCATTCACTTCGGCTGCGGCCGGAAACGCCAGCGATACGACGGATGCGCACAATCCCGCCCGGACAAAAGGGTTTAACCTGAACATTCCATATCTCCATGAGGTCTATAACGAATCAAACAAAAGGTGCAATTAACACGTACTGTCGGCGCACCGCTCATTGGCGGTACGCGCGGTCTTTTTTTACAGTTGACGTGGCTGGTCGCCCCTTGCTGGTTGTTCATGACCGGCAAGACAGGGAGATTGGCTTCATCCTGATTTTGATGAGGATGATAAAGATAATGATTTCGATTATCAATAAAATTATGAAGAACTGTATCAATTTGTAAGGCGTACAGCATAAAAAAAACCCTCTTTAAAAGAGGGTTTTGCGGGAACGGTTACAATAAGCTTCGGCCGTCAGCCTTTAAATCGCTGTGGGAACTTCATTTCGCTATAGCGGACGAAACGGGTACCTTTTGCCAGCTTATAACCAAACCAGATCACCAGGAACAGCGGGATACCGATATAGGTTGCGGCCACGCCACCCCAGTCGATGGTGTCTTTCAGGAACGCTTCATAGTTCTGGCCCAGCGTGATAATCAGGCACAGCACGAAGGCAAAGATCGGCCCCAGCGGGAAGAACCCTGAACGGTACGGCAGATTGTTTAGATCGTTGCCCTGCAGCACGTAGCCGCGACGGAAACGATAGTGGCTGATGGCGATCCCCAGCCAGGCGATGAAACCGGTCATCCCGGAGGTGTTCAGCAACCACAGGTAAACGGTCTGGTTACCAAACATCGAGCTCAGGAAGCACAGCGCGGCAATCACCGTCGTGGCATACAGCGCATTACGCGGCACGCCGCCACGGGACAGCTTCGAGAAGATGCGCGGAGCTTTGCCATCGCAGGCCAGGGTATAGAGCATACGCGTTGACGCATACATTCCCGAGTTACCCGCCGACAGCACCGCCGTCAGGATAACCGCGTTCATGATTGCCGCCGCAGACAGCAGGCCCGCATGCTGGAACACCAGGGTGAACGGGCTGACGGAAATGTCTTTCACGTCGTTACGCAGCAGACTTGGATCGGTATACGGAATGATCAGACTGATAATCAAAATCGCGAAGACATAGAACAGCAGGATACGCCAGAACACCTGGCGCACCGCACGCGGGATATTCTTTTCCGGATTTTCGGATTCGCCCGCGGCAATACCAATAAGCTCGGTGCCCTGGAACGAGAAGCCGACGATCATCGCCACGCCTATCATCGCGGAGAAACCACCGGCAAACGGCGCGTCATCAATGGCCCAGTTGCTCCAGCCCGCAGGCTGCGCGCCTTTAAAGATACCGACGATCATCATCACGCCGACAACAATAAAGATAATCACGGTGGCCACTTTGATCAGCGAGAACCAGTATTCCGCTTCGCCAAAGCCTTTAACCGAGATCCAGTTCAGCAGGAACATAATACCGAGGAACAGGGCGCTCCAGACCCAACCCGGCGTATCCGGGAACCAGTAGCTCATTACCAGCTGAGACGCCACGAGGTCAACGGCGATGGTCACCGCCCAGTTATACCAGTAGTTCCAGCCCAGCGCGAAGCCAAAGCCCTCTTCGACATAGTTCTGACCGTAAGTCGCAAAGGAACCAGATACCGGCATATACGCCGCCAGTTCACCCAGGCTGGTCATCAGGAAATAGACCATCAGACCGATCAGAATATAGGAAAGCAGTGCGCCGCCAGGGCCTGCCTGAGAAATAGTTGCACCAGATGCAACGAAAAGACCTGTACCGATGGAACCGCCAATAGCGATCATGGTCAAGTGGCGCGCCTTCAGTTCACGGCGTAGGCCGGGCGCTTCTGTGGTTTTAGTATCCGAAACCATGTGAAAATGCTATCCATCCAAAAAACGAGGCGCGATTGTAGCAGACGATCCGGGTTCTATCCGGTACAAATGCGAAGTTATAAGAGAGCTTCATGATCGACAATGGATTATTAGTAAAGCACTAATCCCCGGAAATGCCAGTCATAATCTGCTGATCTCTCACGATAATACCCTTGCTAGCCGCCGATGATTTATACCTGACAGTAGCGCAGAAAACGTTGTAATGCCTTGGAAATATGCTTTTGCCGATGGTGAATCCGCCACAGAGTGCGGGTCAGATTAGGCAGCGGGACCGGCAGTTCAACCAGCGATCCCACCTCCAGCTGTTCGGCGATAACCCGCCGGGAGAGGCAGCTGATGCCCAGGCCGTGACGCACGGCGTGTTTGATAGCTTCCGAATTGCCGAGCTCCATGCCCAGATGAAACGCCGGCAGATGCGACAGCAACAGGTAGTCAACGATTTCGCGGGTGCCGGAGCCATGTTCACGCAGGATCCACGGCGCTTCCGCCAGCCGTTGCAGCGTCACCTCCCCTTCCAGCAGCGGCGAATCCGGTGCGGCGAACACCACGAGCTCATCTTCCAGCCATGGCTCGGCGATAATGTCTGCCGCATGACATGGCCCTTCGATAAGCCCGATATCCACCCGCAGATCGGCGACCGCATTAATCACGTCCTGGCTATTGCCCACGCTCAGCTCCAGCGGCAGGTCGGGAAAATCTCGGCGATAGTGGGCGATAATTTCCGGCAGGATATAGTTGCCGATCGTGCTGCTGGCATAAACCCGGATCGCGCCATTGTCACCGCGAAACAGCTGCTCAATCTCCAGCGCGCGCTCCAGTAATGCCAGCGCCCGCGGGTAGAGAAGCCGGCCATGTTCGTTTACCACCAGCCGCTTGCCGACGCGGTCAAACAGCTGCACGCCCAGCTGCCCCTCCAGATCGGTCAGCGCCGCGCTGACCGCCGATTGAGAAAGCGCCAGCATCTGTGACGCCTGGGTCGTTGACCCGCTCTTTAGCACCTCAGCAAATACTTCCAGCTGCCGTAGCGTGATATGCATAACTCATCCTGCCTTCATTTATATACAGCGTGGCTCTCCGACAACCGGTCGATCGTGAGAATGCCACTCCAGACGCGAAAATATTCGCATATACCCTGAATAATTCGAGTTGCAGGACAAGACGGTTAACCGTCCTGAACAGCGTTTACGCTGGCCCCAAAGGGTTCAGGCCATAGGCCGAATCATGCGGCCAGAGAGCAAGTCCCCCAGGCACTTACTGAAACATGTGACTGGGGTAAGTGAGCGCAGCCAACGCACAGCACCTTGATGTATGGCGGGTATACCACTTATTCCGATTGATTATAAATATATAATCAATTTTATATTTAAACCAGTCCGTCGTAATCTTTACACAGACAAAGGAGAAGGTTATGACAGCACTCACTTTACCGACTAAACATCGCACCCTATGGCATTTTATCCCGGGACTTGCGCTGACCGCCGTTCTGACCGGCGCTGCGCTTTGGGCTGGTAGCTTTTCCGCTATCGCCGGCGCCGGCTTCAGCGCCCTGACGCTGGCCATCTTATTCGGTATGGTCATCGGTAACACGATTTACCCTAAGCTCTGGCAATCCTGTGATGGCGGCGTGATCTTTGCCAAACAACATCTGTTACGACTCGGCATTATTTTATACGGTTTTCGCCTGACGTTCGCCCAAATCGCCGATGTCGGCGTCAGCGGTATCACTATCGACGTACTGACGCTGACCAGCACCTTTTTTATCGCCTGTTACCTCGGGCAGAAGGTCTTCGGCCTCGACAAACATACCAGCTGGCTGATTGGCGCCGGTAGCAGCATCTGCGGCGCCGCCGCAATTCTGGCTACCGAGCCGGTCGTCAAGGCGGAAGCCAGTAAAGTGACCGTCGCGGTGGCTACGGTAGTCATTTTCGGTACCCTGGCTATCTTCCTCTATCCGGCGATGTATCCGATGCTGGCGCACTGGTTCACACCGGAAGCCTATGGCATCTATATGGGCTCTACGATGCATGAGGTGGCGCAGGTCGTAGCCGCAGGACATGCAATCAGCCCGGATGCGGAAAATGCCGCGGTGATTGCGAAAATGCTGCGCGTGATGATGCTGGCTCCGTTCCTGCTGTTTATGGCCGCTCGCGTCAAACAGCTGGCGCCAGAGGGCCAGGGAGAAAAAAGCAAAATCACCATTCCGTGGTTTGCCATCCTGTTCATTCTGGTGGCGGTGTTTAACTCTTTCCACCTGTTGCCAAAACCGGTCGTCGACATGCTGGTGACGCTCGATACCGTCCTGCTGGCGATGGCGATGGCGGCACTGGGGCTGACCACTCACGTCAGCGCGCTGAAAAAAGCCGGTGCTAAACCGCTGCTGATGGCCTTGATACTGTTCGTCTGGCTGATCGTCGGCGGGGGTGCCATCAACCTGGTGATTCACAGCCTGATGGCATAACCCGGTCGCGTGAACGCACGCATTCGTTGATGTAACTCTGCAGTTAAGCCGCTATCATTACTCTCCACCCAGCGGCTTAACTGGAGCTTTTTTATGAAATACATTGGAGCGCACGTCAGCGCCTCCGGCGGACTGGCCAATGCCGCCATTCGCGCCGCCGAAATCGACGCCACCGCCTTCGCGCTGTTTACCAAAAACCAGCGGCAATGGCGAGCTGCCCCGCTCAGCGACGAAACAATTGCTGAATTCAAAGCCGCCTGCGAAAAATACCGCTTTGGTCCCGGACAAATCCTGCCGCACGACAGCTACCTGATTAACCTCGGCCACCCGGTTGAGGAGGCGCTGGAAAAATCTCGCGATGCCTTTATCGATGAACTGAGCCGCTGCCAGCAGCTCGGACTGACGCTGCTCAATTTCCATCCCGGCAGCCACCTGCAGCAGATACCGGAGGACGAGTGCCTGGCGCGTATTGCCGAGTCCATTAATATTGCATTGGCTAAAACCGAAGGCGTGACCGCCGTCATTGAAAATACCGCCGGCCAGGGCAGCAACCTCGGTTTCCAGTTTGAACACCTGGCCGCCATTATTGACGGCGTGGAGGACAAATCCCGCGTCGGCGTCTGCATTGATACCTGCCACGCCTTTGCCGCCGGTTATGACCTGCGTAGCGCAGAAGCGTGTGAGAAAACCTTCGCCGACTTCGAACGTATTGTCGGTTTCCGCTATCTGCGCGGCATGCACCTCAACGATGCTAAAAGCGCCTTCGGCAGCCGCGTTGACCGCCACCACAGCCTGGGCGAAGGCAATATCGGCCACGACGCTTTCCGCTGGATCATGCAGGACAGCCGCTTCGATGGTATCCCGTTGATTCTGGAAACCATTAACCCGGATATCTGGGCAGAAGAGATTGCCTGGCTGCGAGCGCAACAAACGGAAGAGGCCTCGGCCTGACGCCAGCCGCGTGCGGGCCGTGTGAAACGTATCGCTACGTAGAGAAGTAGAACAGAAAAAGGGCCGAATATTCGGCCCTTTTGTTTTATTACGACGCTCTATCGCGGAGGATAACTCAGGCCGCTTTTTCCGCGGTCTGTCCTTCCGGACGTTTCAGCACCGCATAGGAGAGACCGGCCACCAGGGTACCGGCAACAATCGCCAGCAGATAACCAACCACTGGGGTAATCGCGCCAGGAATCAGCAGGACGAACAGACCGCCGTGCGGCGCCATCAGTTTCGCTCCGATAGCCATAGAGATAGCACCAGTCACCGCGCCGCCTACGATACAACATGGCAGGACACGCATCGGGTCACGGGCAGCAAACGGAATGGCCCCTTCAGAGATAAAGCACAGACCCAGAACCAGCGCCGCTTTCCCCCCTTCCCGTTGCCCTTTATCAAACTTATTGCGGGCAACCAGCGTGGCGATACCCATTGCCAGCGGTGGCACCATACCGGCCGCCATAATCGCCGCCATCGGTGCGTAGGTTTGGGTACTCAGCAGACCGACGCCGAAGGCATAGGCTGCTTTGTTCACCGGGCCCCCCATGTCGGTACACATCATCGCGCCGAGAATTGCGCCCAACAGTACGGCGTTCGCCGTTCCCATCGTTTGCAGCCAGTGGGTCAGCCCTGCCAGAATACCGGCAACAGGTTTGCCAATCAGGTAGATCATCGCCAGGCCGACGATCAGGCTGGAGACCAGCGGAATGATCAGAATCGGTTTCAGCGCTTCCATGCTCGGCGGCAGCTTCAATTTAGTGCTGATCAGTTTAGCAACGTAACCGGCAAGGAAACCGGCGATAATCCCGCCGATAAAGCCGGAGCCGCCGCTGACGGCCAGCATCCCGCCGATAAGACCCGGCGTCAGGCCCGGACGGTCGGCAATGGAGAAGGCGATAAAGCCCGCCAGCACCGGAACCATCAACGCAAAGGCTGAACCTCCGCCAATCTGCATCAGCGCGGCGGCAAGGGTATCCTTCACTTCAAAGGCTTTAATACCAAAGGCAAAGGAGAGCGCAATACACAGACCGCCGGCAACGACCATCGGCAGCATATAAGAGACGCCGGTCAGCAGGTGACGATAGGCACCGCCGCCCTCTTTCTTCGCCGCATCAGCCTGCTTGCCGCTCTGACCGGATGGCTGGTACGGTTTCGCTTCAACAACGGCTTTATCCAGTTCCTGGGCCGTTTTCTTCAGCGCCAGACCGGTAGTGGTGCGATACATCGGTTTGCCGGCAAATTTTGCCAGGTCGACTTCAATATCGGCAGCCACAATCACCAGATCCGCCTGCGCCACCTCTTCCGGCGTGATGGCGTTACCTGCGCCGACCGAGCCGCGAGTTTCCACCTTCACCCACCAGCCGCGTTTTTTGGCTTCGGTTTCAATGGCTTCTGCCGCCATAAAGGTATGCGCAACGCCGGTAGGGCAAGCGGTGATCGCCACGATGCGTTTTGCACCACCGGTCGCGGCCGGCAGTGACGCAGCTGCCGGAGCAGCGTACGGCGTCGCATGGCTTTTCGCTTCGCTCAGGAACAGCTCCGGATGCGCAACGGCGCGATTAATATCGCCGAGGAACACCTGTTTACCGCTCAGCGCGCTATCCGCCGGCAGGGCAGTGCCGAGAACGATCGCCAGTTCAGCGTCGTTCGGGTTATCGGTCAATTCAAGATGCGCTTTATGCGCTGCGGTACCCAGCAGGGTTTTCGCCATATAGGCGCGCGCCTGTCCAAGTCCGGCATCAATAATCAGCAGCGTTTTCATTATGCCTCTCCTGCTGTCAATTAAAGGGTTTTAAGTCGACACGCGCCATCATGGCGGCCAACTGGGTACGATCGGTAATACCGACATTGCTCTGGCTAACCGCCAGCGCCGCAACGGCAGTAGCCAGACGCAGCGTATGCTCGCTGGATTCACGCATCAGCAGGCCGTAGATCAGACCGCCAACCATGGAATCCCCGGCACCAACGGTGCTGACCACTTCGACGGAAGGCGGTTTCGCAATCCATTCGCCCGAGGCGTTAACCCACAGCGCACCCTCTTCGCCGAGGGAGATAACCACGTGGGCAATGCCCTGCTCGCGCAGCGCATGCGCCGCATCAATCACGTCTTTCATTTCCGGCAGCTTACGGCCCGCCCAAATTTCCAGCTCGCGACGGTTTGGCTTCACCAGCCACGGCGCGGCTTTCAGACCGGCAACCAGCGCTTCGCGGCTGCTGTCAAAGATGATGCACGGACACTGGCTGCGCAGGCGAACCATCCAGTCAGTGAAGGCTTCCGGGCTAACGCCTGACGGCAGACTGCCGCTGACGCACACCATGTCGAACTGACCCAGCCAGCTCAGGGAGTCATTCACAAAGCGTTCCCAGTCGGCCGGGGTCACTTCAAAACCGGAGAAGTTGAAATCGGTCACTTCACCATCTTTTTCCGTCAGCTTGACGTTGATGCGCGTCCGCCCCTGCACCACCTGGAAACGGTTGGCAATCCCCAGCTCGCTGAACAGCTGCTGAAAACCATCCTGGTTATCTTTACCAAGAAATCCGCCAACGGTGACGTCAATGCCGAGATCTTTCAGCACTTTCGCCACGTTGATACCTTTCCCGGCGGCATGCAGACCGGTGGTCCGCACAAGGTTGACCTCCCCGCGTTCAATTTCCGGTGTGAAACCCACCAGGTCATACGCCGGGTTTAATGTAATCGTTGCTACACGTCTGCTCATTTATGCGCCCTCCCCAAGGCCTGCGGCGATCGCTTCGCCAATCGCATCCAGCGCCTGTTGCGCATCTTCACCCTGCGCGGTGAAGCGCAGACGGTGGCCTTTCTTCACGCCCAGCGCCACGACTTTCATCAGGCTGCGGCCATTTGCCGGCTTGCCGGATCCGTCCAGATTGGTGACGGTAATGTCGCTGGAAAATTGTTTAATGGTGTTCACCAGCATCGTGCCCGGACGGGCGTGCAGCCCGTGCTCATTGCGCACCACATACTCGGCGCTCAGCACGTCGTCGGCGATAGCCTCGTCGCTGGTCAGCAGCGCCAGCAACGTCGCGCCATCAGACTTCAGCAGACGGTCAGCTTTTTTATCAATAAGCAGATTGCTCAGGCGATTCAGTACCGCGGTAGGCTGTTCATCTGCCATCGCGACGGTTATCAGCAGCGAGACCGGCTGCTCATCGGCGGTAAATGTGCTGGCGGCACGGCTGACCGCAATCGCGCTGCGCAGGTTGCCTTCCGCGCTGTCGTTCAGCCAGATGCCCTGCCCGAGATTAAGCGGTTTATCATTGATGGTGCGGCTGACGAAAGAGGCGTCAACGGCGCCAGCCTCTTTCAGACGCGCGGCGTTCAGCGCCTGTAAGGTCATCAGGTCGCTGGCAGCGATATCCAGGCTCAGCGTGTCATTATCCAGTTTCAGCGCTTCGCTCTGCTTTTCACCCATCAACAGGGCCCGCAGCTCTTCCGCCGTGGTCGCTGATTTAAGTTGTTCAGCGACTGAATCATCGCTCAGGACGTGGGTCAGCTGACGCAGAAGCCCCAGATGTTCATCCGAGCTGGCGGCGATACCGATTGCCACGTACGCGGTCTGCCCTTCTCCCCAGGTTACGCCCTGCGGAAACTGATAGACCTGAACGCCGGTTTTCAGCACCTGGTCACGCGTGTCGGTAGTCCCGTGCGGGATGGCAATGCCATTGCCAAGGAATGTGGAGGTTTGCTGCTCGCGAGCCAGCATCCCGTTAACGTAGCCTTCCGCCACGTTGCCCGCGCTGACCAGCGCTGCGGCAACCTGACGAATCGCCTCTTCTTTATTACCGGCCTGCTGGCCGGGATGAATATCCTGCACAGATAACTGGAACATGGTTCTCCTCTCCTGCTGTATTGAATCGTTTCAGCTATTTTGCGAAAAAAGGCGTCATCTTCCTGATGGAGAAACTCCCGATGACGCTGAAACGTTTCAATGAGTCTGTACCTTTCTTATCCACTGCGCAAGATCTGTTATCAACCTGATAACGGAAATTAGAGGTGCAGCACACTTTTGCTGAAGCCCGACGTTCGCATTCAGCCAGGCTTCAGCTTTTTGCTGAAATGACTAATTTGAAACTGCTTTTTAATTTTACATACCATACTACTGTTCATTTTCTGAGTGACGGCGTAAACTCCGCTGCTCAGACAATTACAGATAACCACCCATGCAAAACAGTAGCGCCGCCCTCCCCCGACGCGGGTTCGATTTAACCTCTTCTGCTTTCCTGATCGTTGCCTTCCTGACGGGCATTGCCGGCGCGTTGCAAACGCCGACCCTGAGCCTGTTTTTAACCAACGAAGTGCATGTGCGCCCGGCGATGGTCGGCTTCTTTTTTACCGGTAGCGCGGTGATCGGTATTCTGGTCAGCCAGTTTCTCGCCGGACGCTCGGACCGCCAGGGCGATCGCAAGCAGCTGATTGTCTTTTGCTGCCTGCTTGGGGTCCTGGCCTGCCTGCTGTTCGCCTGGAACCGCAACTACTTTATTCTGCTCTTCGTCGGGGTCTTCCTCAGCAGCTTCGGCTCCACCGCCAACCCGCAGATGTTCGCCCTGGCGCGCGAGCATGCCGATAAAACCGGCCGCGAAGCGGTGATGTTCAGCTCCATTTTGCGTGCCCAGGTCTCGCTGGCGTGGGTGATCGGCCCGCCGCTGGCCTACGCGCTGGCAATGGGGTTCGGCTTTACCGTGATGTATCTCTGCGCCGCGATCGCCTTTGTGGTCTGCGGAGCGATGGTATGGTTCTTTCTGCCCAGCATGCGCAAAGAGAAACTGGCGGCAGTCGGTCATCTGGAAGCGCCGCGTACCCATCGTCGCGATGCGCTGCTGCTGTTCAGCGTTTGCACATTAATGTGGGGTATTAACAGCCTGTACATTATTAATATGCCGCTCTATATCATTAATGAGCTGCATTTATCCGAGAAGCTGGCCGGGCTGATGATGGGGACCGCCGCCGGGTTGGAAATCCCGACGATGCTGATTGCCGGCTATTATGCCCGGCGCTTTGGTAAGCGCTTTTTGATGCGCCTCGCCGCGGCCGCCGGAATACTGTTTTACGTAGGGATGCTGCTGGTGCATACGCCCGCTTTACTGCTGGCTCTGCAGGCGCTGAACGCGATATTCATCGGTATTCTGGCCGGTATTGGCATGCTCTACTTCCAGGATCTGATGCCCGGCCAGGCCGGCGCTGCCACCACGCTGTATACCAATACCACCCGCGTCGGCTGGATTATCGCCGGTTCGCTGGCGGGCGTGGTGGCAGAAATCTGGAGCTATCACGCTGTTTTCTGGATTGCCCTCGGCATGGGCGCGGTGTCATTGCTTTGCCTGTGGCGCATTAAAGACGTTTAAGGCGCGGTGCTCGCTTCCAGCTGGATAAGATAGGTCATGGCCGCTTCGCGATTTGTCGAACACATCTCAAAGACAGGCTGCAGGCTGGCGCAGACTTTCGGTCTGAGCGGCGACGTGAAGATGTTGCACAGATTCTGTTCCGAAAGCTGGACGCAGCGCGTGTTAGCAGGCTTGCCGTCAGGCATTCCGGGGATCGGGGATGAAATAGAGGGGGCGATACAGCAGGCACCGCAATCGATACGACATTCCATAAATGACTCTCTTGATGTTGCGGTTCACGGCCCAGCCTAAACGTTTTGTCCGGAGATAGCAAAACTCGCGAATTCCACTTGCCTGAAAGCCCCGGCACGAGTAGTTTTACGCGATATTTTTTGAACCGTTAAGTGACAGGATTACTGCAATGCCAAGAGCGAATGAAATTAAAAAAGGTATGGTGCTGAATTACAACGGCAAGCTGCTGATTGTAAAAAATATTGATATTCAGTCACCGAGCGCCCGTGGCGCAGCAACGCTGTACAAAATGCGTTTCTCTGATGTACGTACCGGTCTGAAAGTGGAAGAGCGCTTTAAAGGCGACGATATCGTTGACACCGTGACCCTGACCCGCCGTTTCGTTGACTTCTCCTATGTTGACGGCAACGAGTACGTGTTTATGGATAAAGAAGATTACACGCCGTACACCTTCACCAAAGAGCAGATTGAAGAAGAGCTGCTGTTCATTCCGGAAGGCGGCATGCCTGATATGCAGGTTCTGACCTGGGATGGCCAGCTGCTGGCGCTGGAGCTGCCGCAGACCGTGGATCTGGAAATCGTGGAAACCGCACCGGGCATTAAAGGCGCCTCGGCAAGCTCTCGCACCAAACCGGCGACCCTGAGCACCGGCCTGGTGATTCAGGTTCCGGAATACCTGACCACCGGCGAGAAAATTCGTATTCATATCGAAGAAAGCCGCTATATGGGTCGCGCGGACTAATATCGCGTCGTGGCGGATAAGGGCGGAAACGCCCTGTCCAGACCGCCCGCCGCATGAGCCGGGCAGTAAGACAAAAAAAACGGCCAGAGGCTAATGCGGGTCACTTAAAGGTGACCCGCATTTTTTTTGCTTTATCTCAGGTCAGGGCGATGCCGGTAAACGGTGGTTGGTACGAAAGGGGTCTGTCGCGTGGGTGCCGTGGAGTATTCCGTTCACTTTTGTGGCATGTTCCGTTCACGATGCATCCGACACTGTTCTCACACCCGCTGCAGGTGAACGGCATTGCGCTGAAAACAGAAATACGCGGGACCGGTGGTGAACGGAATATCCCACAGAACACATGCTCGGAGTGCGAAGCCCCCTTTCACGCAAACCACCATAAAAACGCCATCCCCGGCTTAACAACAATCTCCAGGACAGGCTCGCCTGCAGAAATGTTGAAAACCTGACAGCGCCACATACAAAACCGGCAATTTCTTTGAGATGACGGATTCTTACACCTCCGCCGGATCGGTCAGCCGACCCGTAAACGATCGGCATCAATCCAGAGGCTGTCCTTTCTACTTCTTACCTTCCCGCCGCCAGAATTACAGCAGTTCCGGATACTTCGTCATCTTCAGCGCCAGCTCAACGCCGCGTACTTCCGCCATCCCCTTCAGACGACCAATCGCCGAATAGCCCGGGTTGGTTTTCTTACGCAGATCGTCCAGCATCTGGTGGCCATGGTCCGGACGGAACGGAATCGGACGCAGATCGCCCGCATGCTTGCGACGTAGCTCTTCGCTCAGAATCGCATCCACCACCGCCACCATATTGACGTCACCGGTCAGATGCGCCGCTTCGTGGAACGTTTTGGGGTTCTCTTCACGGCAGGTCGAACGCAGATGAGTGAAGTGGATCCTGTCGCCGAAGGTTTCGACCATTTTCACCAGATCGTTATCGGCACGCACGCCGTAAGAACCGGTGCACATCGTAAAGCCGTTGTTGATGCTGTCCACGGTCTCTTTCAGCCACTGCATGTCTTCGATAGTCGAAACGATACGCGGCAGACCGAGGATCGGACGCGGCGGATCGTCCGGGTGTACGGCCAACCGTACGCCAACCTCTTCGCATACCGGTACGATAGCACGCAGGAAGACGGCCATGTTCTCACGCAGCTGCGCTTTATTGATATGGTCATATTCCGCCAGCCGCGCGCGGAACTGTTCGAGGGTATAGCCCTCTTCTGCGCCCGGTAAACCGGCAATAATATTGCGGGTCAGCTTTTCAATATCTGCTTCGCTCATCGCCGCAAAACGAGCCTGCGCCTGGCGCTGCTCCTCTTCACTGTAATCCGCCTCGGCGCCAGGGCGCTTAAGGATATGTAACTCAAAAGCGGCAAACGCGATTTGGTCAAAACGCAATGCTTTCGAACCGTCCGGCAGCTGGTACTCAAGGTCAGTGCGCGTCCAGTCGAGAATTGGCATGAAGTTATAGCAGACGGTATCAATCCCGCAGGCTGCCAGGTTACGAATGCTCTGCTGGTAGTTGGCGATCCAGGTCGCACACTGCCCGCTTTGGGTTTTGATCTCTTCGTGTACCGGGATACTTTCCACGACCGACCACGTCAACCCTTTTTCCGCCAGCAGCGCCTGACGCTGTTTAATTTCGTCAACCGGCCAGACTTGACCATTAGGAATATGGTGCAGTGCAGTGACCACACCCGTCGCGCCAGCCTGCCGTACATCATCAAGCGACACCGGATCGTTCGGTCCATACCAACGCCAGGTTTGTTCCATCGCTATGCCCTCTCAAAGTTGTTATACCAATAACACCAACATCAATGATGACTACCATACAGGCTTCTCGCCGGGGATCAATTTATCCCGCTAAATTGATTGATCCAGCTCACACTAAGCGTATAAATACGGCTCACCAATTTAATTTGTTGTCATATAACTTTACACTGGCATTGTTAATCATTGGTTAATCAGGTGTGTAAAGAATGACAACTATTGCTACCGCTACGCTGCCAGAAAGCGTGCAGCTTCCTCAGTACGATCGCAGCCAGCTGCGCTCGCGCATTGTGCACTTTGGCTTCGGGGCGTTTCATCGCGCTCATCAGGCCCTGCTTACCGATCGGGTGCTGAACGCCTGCGGCGGAGACTGGGGGATCTGCGAAATTAGCCTGTTCAGCGGCGACCGGCTGATGAGCCAGCTCCGTCAGCAGGACCACCTGTTCACCGTGCTGGAAAAAGGCGCGCATGGCAACCAGCCGATTGTCGTGGGCGCCGTTCACGAATGTCTGAATGCAAAGCTGGACTCTCTGCCCGCTATCATTGAAAAATTCTGCGAACCGCAGGTGGCCATCGTCTCGCTCACCATTACAGAGAAAGGCTACTGTATCGATCCCGCCAGCGGCACGCTGGACCTGACGCAGCCGCGCATTATTCACGATCTGGACAATCCCACGCTGCCGCAGTCGGTGCCGGGGATTCTGGTCGAAGCCTTGTCCCGCCGCCGCGAACGAGGCCTGCCGCCGTTTACGGTACTCTCCTGCGATAATATTCCTGATAACGGCCACGTGGTTAAAAATGCGGTTCTGGGCATGGCGGAAAAGCGCGCCCCCGAACTGGCGCAGTGGATCGCTGAACACGTCAGTTTTCCCGGCACCATGGTTGACCGTATTGTGCCCGCCGCCACCGATGAGTCGCTGGCTGAAATCAGCGCCGCACTCGGCGTAGAAGACCCATGCGCCATCAGCTGTGAGCCATTTATTCAGTGGGTGATTGAGGATAACTTCGTGGCGGGCCGCCCGGCGTGGGAAATTGCCGGCGCCCAGATGACCGATAACGTGCTGCCGTGGGAACAGATGAAACTGCGGATGCTCAACGGCAGCCACTCCTTCCTTGCCTGGCTCGGCTACCTTGCCGGCCATGCGCATATCAGTGACTGCATGCAGGATGCGGTGCTGCGCAGCGCCGCTCGCCGACTGATGCTTGACGAACAGGCCCCGACGCTGGCTATCGAAGGCGTCAATCTGACGCACTATGCCGACAGTCTGATCGCGCGCTTCAGCAATCCAGCGCTTAAACATCGCACCTGGCAGATAGCGATGGACGGCAGTCAGAAGCTTCCACAGCGTATGCTTGACGGTATTCGCGTTCACCTGCAGCGCGGTAGCCGCTGGCCGTTGCTGGCGCTCGGCGTGGCGGGCTGGATGCGCTACGTCAGCGGTATAGATGATGCCGGTCAGGCTATCGATATTCGCGACCCGCTGAGCGAGAAGATTCAGGCTCTGGTTGCCGGCAGCCGCAACGAGGAACGCGTCAGCGCCCTGCTATCCCTGGAAGAAATCTTCGGTCGCGACCTGCCGGGCAATACGCAGTTTGTAGACAACATCACCGCCGCCTGGCATCAGCTTTGTACCGTCGGTGCCCGCCAGGCTATCGCCAACGTGCCCGGGATTTAACAATTGCTGCTCTTTTGCGGACAGAATTCTTTTCTGTCCGCCGTAGCCCTTCTCTTTTCCCCTTTTTTTCGTCAGGATAGTCTCAACTGTTACAACATTACATTTGTATCCTGGAGAAAATGTGACCAAAACCAACTTGATCACGGGGTTTCTCGGCAGCGGTAAAACGACCTCGATTCTTCATCTGCTGGCCCACAAGCCTGCAGATGAAAAATGGGCCGTGCTGGTTAATGAGTTTGGCGAAGTGGGTATCGATGGCGCTTTGCTGGCCGATAGCGGCGCCCTGCTCAAAGAAATTCCCGGCGGCTGTATGTGCTGCGTCAACGGCCTGCCGATGCAGGTGGGGTTGAATACCCTGCTGCGCCAGGGGAAACCGGATCGTCTGCTGATTGAGCCTACCGGGCTCGGCCATCCCAAACAAATTCTCGATATTCTGACCGCCGCCGTCTACGAGCCGTGGATCGATCTTCGCGCCACCCTGTGCGTGCTGGATCCCCGCCAGCTGCTGGACAGTAAAGTCATGGCGAACGACAACTTCCGCGATCAGCTGGCGGCGGCCGATGTCATTATCAGCAATAAAACGGACCGGATGACGGCGGAAAGCGAACAGGCCTTTGACGCCTGGTGGCAGGAACACGCGGGCGAGCGACTGCATATTGGCGCCACCCACGGCAATATCGACCCGAAGCTGCTGGATTTACCGCGCCGGAATCTGACACCGCTGCCGGAAAGTGCCGAACATGCGCACAGTCACGGGCATAAAAAAGGTCTGGCCGCGCTCAGCCTGCCGGCCCACCAACGCTGGCGACGGAGCCTCAACAGCGGTCAGGGCTACCAGGCCTGCGGCTGGATCTTTGATGCCGATACGACCTTTGATACGATTGGCCTGCTTGAGTGGGCTCGTCTGGCGCCGGTTGCCCGCGTCAAAGGCGTGATGCGTATTGCCGAAGGCCTGGTACGTATTAACCGTCAGGGACTTGATCTGCATATTGAAACCCAAAACGTTGCGCCCCCGGACAGCCGTATTGAGCTGATTACCGAATCCGAGGCGGACTGGAATGCGTTACAAGCCTCTTTGTTGAAACTTCGTTTAGGTTAAGGTGGGTATGTTTCCCGCCGTCTTACACAACTCGCAACTGTTATGATTAAAAACCGAATTCCCCTGATCCTGCTGCTTAACGCTGCGGGCTTTGCTCTCTTTTTTTCGTGGTATTTGCCCGCGAATCATGGTTTCTGGTTGCCGCTGGATTCCGCCATTTTCCACTTCTTTAACCAGGGTGTAGGAAAGAGTCAGGCCTATGCCTGGCTGCTGGCTATCATCAATAACCGGGCTTTCGACGCCTGCTCTTTGCTGGCGATGGGCGCCCTGATGCTGAGCTTCTGGTTGAAGGAGCAAAGCGCCGGTCGCCGTCGGATCGTCATTATCGGCCTGGTCATGCTGCTGTTCGCGGTAGTCATTAATCAGCTGGCGCAGCATCTGATGCCGGTTAAACGCGCCAGCCCGTCGCTCGCGTTCAGCGATATTGTAAAAGTGAGTGATGTTGTCGCCTTCCCGACCAAAGATGCGTCGAAAGACAGTTTTCCCGGCGATCACGGCATGATGCTGCTGATCTTCGCCACCTTCATGTGGCGCTATTTTGGCCGTCGGGCGTTTGCTATTGCCCTGACTATTTTTGTTGTTTTCGCTTTTCCGCGGGTCATGATCGGCGCCCACTGGTTTACCGATATTGCCGTTGGCTCATTGACCGCCGTCCTCATTGGCATTCCCTGGGTTCTGATGACACCGTTAAGCGACATATTGATCGCCTGGTTTAACCGTTCGCTTCCCGGCGGAGTGGGTAAAAATTAATCTCTTCCTTACATATTATTAACTATATCCATAAGGGATCGTTCTCGGTCCCTTTTTTATTTGCCCGTGTTTTTATCGCCAACGTCATCTTCCTGTCACATTAATCGTCTTACAAATGAAGCAATTGCATATTTTTTACCCACAATTGCCGCTATTTTGCGCTTTCCCGACGATTCACTTTTAGATGCACAAATTCTTATAAGAAATCTCGCAAAACCGCTCGCCATCCCACGTTTGATAGGGTAATCTCAATCTCGTTTTGCCTTTCCAGTAACCTCAATCCGGCTCAAAAATAAATTTGTGCGGTATCCCACAAATTTAGGTTTAAGGAATTGTCTCATTGCTGGCAGGTATTTAGGCTCTAACACGTTTGGCATTTTTTATAACGACATTGTCGTTAAGGACAACAAGGGAAAACAAACCACATGGTCAAATCTCAGCCGATTTTGAGATATATCTTGCGGGTAGTGCCCGCGATAGCAGTGGCAGTTTTGCTCTCTGCCTGTAGTTCGACAAGTAGTACCGCAAAGAATATGCATTCTGAGACGCATGCTGTGGGTAGTGGCGATTTATCATCACTGCAAGCCTCTCAGGATGAATTTGAAAAGATGGTCAGCAATCTGGACGTTAAGTCCCGTTTGATGGACCAGTATGCCAGCTGGAAAGGCGTGCGTTACCGCCTCGGCGGCAGCACCCGGAAAGGCATTGATTGCTCTGCTTTCGTGCAGCGTACTTTCCGTGAACAATTTGGTCTGGAACTGCCGCGCTCCACTTCAGAGCAGCAGGATTCCGGCAAGTCCATTTCACGCTCTCAACTGCGTACTGGCGATTTAGTTCTGTTCCGGGCGGGTTCCACCGGTCGCCACGTCGGTATCTATATCGGCAACGATCAGTTCGTCCATGCTTCCACCAGCAGCGGTGTGACTATCTCCAGCATGAACGAGCCGTACTGGAAGAAGCGCTATAACGAAGCGCGACGAGTTCTGAGCCGCTCGTAATCCTTTCTGTCGTCAGTTATCCCTTGGCTGACGTTCAGAACAAAAAAACACTGCTGAGGCGGTGTTTTTTTTTGCCTGTTTACATATGAATGCCGCAATATAAGCTATCCCTTTTAGTGGCGATAGAGAAAACGTTTTCTATCAACCCATTGGCGCAACTCATTAACACGGACCGACTATATAGCCTATGCTTACCCGTTACCTGTCACCCCGGCGTAATATCTGGCTGACCAGCATACTCATCGGAGTGATCGTCGCCCTGCTGGCCGGTAGCATTCAGGTTATGGTGATTTACCATAGCCGGTCTGAACGTTTTGACAGTATCATCGACAACGTCAACGTCTACCTGACCGATTACTTTAGCCAGCTCGAGAAGACCATGGCCGACCTGCAGCCGCTGGTCGATCAAAAATGTGAAAATATTGCGTCAGGCCTGACCGCACGGGCAGCCTTTAGCCCAAACGTGCGCGCGTTTTTGCTGGTGAAAGATGGCGTCGCCTTTTGCTCCTCCGCCACCGGCCCCATGAACACCCCTCTGGTACAGCTCATTCCACATCTCGATACCCATAAAGCGGTCGATATGCTGCTCCTGCCGGGGACGCCGATGATGCCTGGTAATGCCGCCCTGGCGATGTGGGTACGCAACCCGCACGGCGGTAACGATGGCGTTTTCGTCTCAATCAATACCAACCTGACACCCTATATTCTTTACTCCGCCCGACAGAACGATTTCAGCAGCATCGCGCTGGTTGTCAACGATACCGCCCTTTCCACCCTGACCAACCGCCTTATTGACCCGCAAAGCCTGCACGCAGAGCCCATTCGCCAGATACAAATCAAAGGGGTGCCGCTGAAGGTCTATCTCTATGCCAACAGCTGGCTCTCGGAAAATACACAATTCTCGCTGCTGCTCGGCGTCATGTGCGGTCTGCTGGCAGGCCTGGTGAGTTACTACGTGCTGACGCTGAAATCCGATCCGCGTAAAGCCATTCTGCTGGGGATAAAAAACAATCAGTTCTATGTTGTTTATCAACCGGTAGTCAAAGCCGATACCCTGCGCATTAGCGGTATTGAAGTACTGATGCGCTGGCGCCATCCGGTAGCCGGGGAAATTCCGCCCGACGTGTTTATTAACCTGGCTGAAACGCAGCAAGTGATTGTGCCGCTCACGCATCATTTATTAGCGCTGATCGCTCGCGACGCGCCGGCCCTGCAAAAAGTTCTGCCCGCCGGCAGCAAGCTGGGGCTGAATATTTCACCGTCCCATCTGCACGCCGACGAGTTTCAGGATGATCTTCGGCAGTTCGCTGCTTCCATGCCAGCCAACCACTTCAATGTGGTTCTCGAAATTACCGAACGTGCGATGATCGATAAAAACAAGTCGCTGGCCATCTTTGACTGGCTGCATGAGCAGGGATTTGAGATTGCGATTGACGATTTTGGTACCGGGCATAGTGCGCTTATCTACCTCGAGCGTTATAAATTTGACTATCTGAAAATCGATCGCGGCTTCGTGCAGGCTATCGGAACCGAGACCGTCACCTCCCCGGTGCTGGATGCGGTACTGACGCTGAGCCGCCGCCTGCAGCTCATGACCGTTGCGGAAGGGGTCGAAACGCCGGAGCAAGCGGAGTGGTTACGCAAACATGGCGTAAACTTCCTGCAGGGCTATTGGCTGAGCCGTCCGCTGCCGCTGGAAGAGCTGATCGCGGCACATGATGAACCGGCTAAATATTTTGCCGCCCGGTAACGGTCCTTTATGATGTCTGCCCACAGAGGATATTAATCTGGCTATGTTTGCGCGTGTCTGCCTGATATTACTGACCCTGTTCAGCCTGAATAGTCAGGCGCAAACCATAACCATAAAAGAGGGCAGCACTTTTGCCATCATTGGCGAACCGAAATACGCCGCCGGCTTTGACCATTTTGATTATGCTAATCCCCATGCCCCGAAAGGGGGAACCCTGGTCAACGCCACCATTGGCACCTTCGACAACTTCAACCGCTATGCGCTGCGCGGCAACCCGGGAGTACGTACCGACGCGCTGTACGACACGCTGTTCACTACGTCCGATGATGAACCGGGCAGCTATTATCCCCTCATTGCCGCGGACACGCGCTACGCCGATGATTTCTCGTGGATGGAGATAACCCTCAATCCGCGCGCCCGTTTTCATGATGGCAGCCCGATTACCGCCGGCGATGTCGCCTTCACGTTCCACAAATTTATGACCGAAGGGGTGCCGCAGTTCCGCTTGTTCTACAAGGGGACCCGCGTCGAGGCCATTGCGCTGCGCACCGTGCGTATTACCCTGGCGCAGCCCGGCAAGGAGAACATGCTGAGTCTGCTCTCCCTGCCGGTGATGCCGGAGGCATTCTGGCGTCACCATAAGCTCAGCGACCCGCTCTCTACCCCGCCGCTGGCCAGCGGCCCCTATCGGATTACCGACTGGCGGATGGGTCAGTACATCATCTACTCCCGGGTGAAGGACTACTGGGCGGCCGACCTGCCGGTGAACCGTGGGCGCTGGAACTTCGACACGCTACGCTACGACTACTACCTCGATGATAATGTCGCCTTTGAAGCCTTTAAGGCCGGCGCCGTCGACCGGCGAGCAGAGACGATGGCCAAAAACTGGTCGACCCGTTATGTCGGACGCAATTTTACCCACGGCTATATCGTCAAAGATGAGTACCCGAATACCTCGGCACAGGATACCCAATGGCTGGCATTCAATATCCAGCGCCCGGTGTTCAACGACCGCCAGGTCCGGGAAGCCATCACCCTCGCCTTCGATTTCGAGTGGATGAACAAGGCGCTGTTTTATGGCGCCTACAGCCGGGCCAGCAGCTACTTTCAGAATACAGAGTATGCGGCGCGTCAGGCGCCCGATGCCGAAGAGCTCGCTCTGCTGATGCCAATGAAAGCCGATCTGCCGCCGGAGGTCTTCACCTCCGTCTATCAGCCGCCGCGATCCCGCGGCGATGGGTTCGATCGCACCAATCTGCTGCAGGCCGATGCGTTGCTTAAGCAGGCGGGCTGGGTGCTGAAAAACCAGCGCCGGATCAACGCCGTCACCGGTAAGCCGCTGCGCTTTGAACTGCTGCTGCCTTCCGGGGGCAACGATCGCTGGGTGCTGCCGTTCCAGCATAATCTCCAGCGCCTCGGTATTACGATGGATATTCGCCAGGTCGATAATTCGCAGTACAGTAACCGCAGACGCAGTCGTGACTACGATATGATGCCCATCGTCTGGCGCGCGACGCCCTGGCCCGGAACCGACCTGCAAATATCCTGGGATTCGTCATATATTCACTCCAGCTACAATGCGCCCGGGGTTCAGAGTCCGGTGGTAGACAAACTGATTGCGCAGATCATCCGCTGGCAGGGTAATAAGCAAAAGCTCCTGCCCCTGGGTCGCGCGCTGGACCGGGTGCTGACCTGGAACTATTACATGCTGCCGATGTGGTATATGGCGCAGGACAGGACGGCGTACTGGGATAAATTCTCCTTCCCGCAGACCCGTCCCGTTTATTCATCCGGGTTTGACACCTGGTGGTATGACGTGAACAAAGCGGCAAAACTGCCCGCGGACAAACGGTAAGGAATAACGATGGGCGCATACCTGATCCGCCGGCTGTTGCTGATAATCCCCACGCTGTGGGCGATCATTACGATCAACTTTTTCATTGTCCAGATAGCCCCGGGTGGCCCGGTCGATCAGGCCATCGCCGCCATTGAGTTTGGCAACCGCGGCGGCTTACCGGGCGCCGGAGAAAGCGGTATGGCCGCCAGCCATGCCCGGACCGGCGTCGGCAACATCAGCGAAGGTCATTATCGCGGCGGCCGCGGGCTCGATCCGGAAGTGATTGCCGAAATCACCCACCGCTACGGCTTTGATAAACCGCTCCACGAACGCTACCTGAAAATGCTCGGCGACTATCTGCGCTTCGATTTTGGCGACAGCCTTTTTCGCAGCGCGTCGGTCTTGCAGCTGATCAAAAACAGCATGCCGGTCTCCATCACCCTGGGGCTGTGGAGTACGCTGATTATCTATCTGGTCTCGATTCCGCTCGGCATCCGCAAAGCCGTCCATAACGGCAGCCAGTTTGATATCTGGAGCAGTACGCTGATCATTATTGGCTACGCCATCCCGGCCTTTCTGTTCGCCATTATCCTGATCGTGCTCTTCGCGGGGGGCAGCTATCTGGATCTGTTTCCGCTGCGCGGGCTGGTGTCCGCTAATTTCGATAGCCTGACGTGGTATCAGAAGGTTCTCGACTATCTCTGGCATATTACGCTGCCGGTGCTGGCGACGGTCATCGGCGGCTTTGCGGCGCTCACCATGCTGACCAAGAACAGCTTTCTTGATGAGATCCGCAAGCAGTATGTCGTGACCGCTCGCGCCAAAGGGGTAGGCGAAAAGCAAATTTTATGGGGCCATGTTTTTCGCAATGCCATGCTGCTGGTGATCGCCGGTTTCCCGGCGATGTTTATCAGCATGTTTTTCACCGGTTCCCTGCTGATTGAGGTGATGTTTTCCCTCAACGGCCTGGGACTGCTGGGCTATGAGGCGACCGTTTCCCGTGATTACCCGGTGATGTTCGGTACGTTGTATATTTTTACGCTGATCGGCCTGCTGCTGAATATTGTCAGCGATATCTGCTACACGCTGGTCGATCCGCGTATTGATTTTGAGGGCCGCTGATGTCTTTCCTGAGTCCCGTTAATCAGGCCCGCTGGGCGCGTTTTCGTCACAATCGCCGCGGCTATCTGTCGCTGTGGCTGTTTATGCTTCTTTTCCTGTGCAGCCTGGGCGCCGAGCTGATTGCCAACGACCGCCCGCTGTTGGTGCAGTATCGCGGCAGCCTGTACGTTCCGGCATTGAAAAATTATAGCGAGACGACCTTTGGCGGCCCGTTTGCTACCGCCGCCGACTACCAGGATCCGTGGCTGCAAAAGCAGCTGGATGATAACGGCTGGGTACTGTGGGCGCCGATCCGATTTGGTGCCACCACTATCGACTTCGCCACCCAGACGCCCTTCCCTTCCCCTCCCTCGACGAGAAACTGGCTGGGTACCGATGCCAACGGCGGCGATGTGCTGGCTCGTATTTTATACGGCACGCGAATATCGATTCTGTTCGGCCTGCTGCTGACCTTTTTCTCCAGCGTGCTGGGGGTACTGGCGGGTGCGATTCAGGGATACTACGGTGGCAAGATTGACCTGTGGGGCCAGCGATTTATCGAGGTGTGGTCAGGCATGCCAACCCTGTTCCTGATTATTTTGCTCTCAAGTGTCGTCCAGCCGGGCTTCTGGTGGCTGCTGGCCATTACGGTACTGTTCGGCTGGATGGCGCTGGTCGGCGTCGTGCGGGCGGAATTCCTGCGCACCCGTAACTATGACTATATTCGCGCGGCGCAGGCGCTGGGGGTCAGCGATCGCCATATTATTTTCCGCCACATGCTGCCTAACGCCATGGTCGCGACCCTGACCTTCTTGCCGTTTATTCTGTGCAGTTCAATCACCACCCTGACTTCACTCGATTTTCTCGGCTTCGGCCTGCCGTTAGGTTCGCCCTCTCTGGGGGAGCTTCTGCTGCAGGGGAAAAACAATCTGCAGGCGCCGTGGCTGGGCATCGCCGCCTTCCTGTCGGTCGCGGTGCTGTTATCGCTATTAATTTTCATTGGTGAAGCCGTCCGCGACGCCTTCGACCCCGGTAAGGCGGTATAACATGACGCAGCCTTTGTTAGAGATAGACAACCTCTCCATCGCCTTCCGCCAGCAGGGGAAAATGCAGACCGTCGTCAGCGAGCTCTCCCTGGATATTGGCGCCGGGGAAACCCTGGCGCTGGTGGGAGAATCCGGCTCCGGTAAAAGCGTCTCCGCGCTCTCGGTGCTGCGCCTGCTTCCCTCTCCGCCGGTCTGCTACCCCGGCGGAGACATTCGCTTTCACGGTCAGTCGCTGCTCCATGCCGATGAGCGCACGCTAAGTAAGGTGCGCGGGAACCGTATCGCGATGATTTTTCAGGAACCAATGGTCTCGCTCAATCCCCTGCATACGCTGGAAAAACAGCTGTATGAAGTCCTGTCTTTGCATCGCGGTATGCGTAAAGAGGCCGCGCGTGGCGAGATCCTTAACTGCCTGGAACGAGTCGGTATCCGTCATGCCGTACGCCGACTGGCGGACTACCCGCATCAGTTTTCCGGCGGCGAACGCCAGCGGATCATGATTGCCATGGCGCTGCTCACCCGTCCAGAACTGCTGATTGCCGACGAACCCACGACCGCCCTCGACGTGACCGTACAAGCGCAAATCCTGCAGCTGTTACGCGAGCTGAAAAATGAACTGAATATGGGACTGCTGTTTATTACCCATAACTTAAGCATTGTTCGCCGGCTCGCTGACCGCGTGGCGGTGATGCAAAACGGCCGCTGCGTCGAACAAAAGGCCTGTCGGGCGCTTTTTGCCGCCCCCGAACATCCTTATACCCGTCGCCTGCTGGACAGCGAACCCTCCGGCAGTCCGGTACCGCTGGCCGCCGATGCGCCGCTGCTGCTGAAGGCCGTCGATCTGAGCGTCGCCTTCCCGGTGCGCAAAGGGCTCCTCCGCCGGGTGGTGGATCATAACCGGGTGGTCAACGCGCTGAACTTCCAGCTGCGCGCCGGGGAAACCCTGGGCCTGGTGGGCGAGTCGGGATCGGGGAAAAGCACTACCGGGCTGGCCCTGCTGCGCCTGATTGCCTCGGAAGGGACGATCGCCTTTGAAGGGCAAGCGCTGCAGGGACGTAGCCGTCGGCAAATGCTGCCGCTGCGCCGCCAGATGCAGATAGTTTTCCAGGATCCCAACTCGTCGCTGAATCCCCGGTTGAACGTGCTACAGATTATTGAAGAGGGTCTGCGCGTCCACCGCCCAGGGTTAACGCCGGCCGCGCGTGAACACGCGGTGATACAGGTGATGCAAGAGGTGGGGCTCGATCCGCAAACGCGGCATCGCTATCCGGCTGAGTTTTCCGGCGGCCAGCGTCAACGTATTGCGATTGCCCGGGCGCTGATTGTGAAGCCTCAGCTTATCGTGCTGGATGAGCCCACGTCGTCGCTGGACAAGACTGTCCAGGCGCAAATTCTGGCGTTGCTGAAAGCGTTACAGCAAAAACATCGGCTGGCCTATATTTTTATCAGCCATGATTTACGCGTAGTGCGGACGTTGTGTCATCAGGTGATGGTGTTACGGCAGGGAGAAGTCGTCGAGCAGGGAGAGTGCGAACGCGTTTTTACCGCTCCGCAGCAGGAATATACCCGCCAGCTTCTGGCGCTGAGCTGACGGTCAGAATGGGTTGTGGCCTGAGAACGGTTCGGCAATCGCCACGCCGAAATTTTTCAGTCGACAGGTTGCCGCAAACTCGTCCTGTAAATTGACAAACAGGCACGGCTCCCCTTCACACTCAACGATGGAGCAATCGACTTCGATGTCGCTGAGGGCCTGGCTGAGCTTATGCATCACCGGCCACGCTTTCTCCCCGTCCGGGCTGAGTAGCTTCAGCGCAACGAGGCTGTTTTCACTTTCGGCGCCGTTTTGCGGAATCGGTTCAACTCTTGAACCCGCAAAACCGGCCAGCCAGCGATAGCTCTGCGGCAGACGGTGTACGATAGAGAGTTGCTGTGTATTCACTTAGTTTCCCCGGAAGCAAAATGCTTCACAATAAATTTACATCAATATTAACACATCGTTGACAAATAGTCCTGCATCAGCATAGAAAACGTTTACACCCGCGTCACGCCAGGGTTAACGACTTATAATCCAGAACTTTATAGTTTCTCTGCGGAAACAGATCGGGGCTATATGTACCCGTTTCTGTGATCCAAAACAACTTTTTTATCGCAACAATGCGACTTTTTACACTAATTGATTTTACATAAAAGAAACAAATTACAGAACCGGGAAGCCCATCGCGGTTGATGTGCATCAAAAAAGGGGCGGAAATCGCCCCTTGTGGAAGGTATTTTAGTGCGCGTTTTTGCGCCGCCGGCTGGCGTAGAGATAAAAAAGGATGGAGCTGCTGGCACAAAAGGCGATCGAAATCAGCATCGGCCAGGCGGTAGTAAAGGTGGCCATGGAGAGCAGTGCGCCAATAATCGCCCCGATGCCAAAGCGGAAGGTCCCCGCCAGCGATGAGGCGGTGCCCGCCATATGCGGAAACTCGTCGAGAATGACCGCCATCGCATTGGAGGAGACCATTGAAACGCAGCCAACAAACGCCGCAACGCCGACCACCAGCGCCCAGAATCCGACATCCAGCAGCGCGCAGACCACCATCCATACCGCCATCACAAACTGAATCCACAGCCCGGCGCGGAACATATTCAGCGCCCCGACCCGTCGGACAAAGCGGCTGTTAATGATGGTCATGATGAACAAGAAGACAATATTCAGCGCAAAATAGTAACCAAAGTGCTGTGGCGAAACGTGGTTGATATTGATGTAGACAAACGGCCCGGCGCTCAGGAAGGAGAACATCCCGGCAAAGCTGAAGCCGCTCGCCAGCATATAGCTCAACACCCGCTTATGACGGAACAACGTCGCAAAGTTGCCCAGCGTGGTACGCAGGCTAAATTTTTGCCGCCGTTCAACCGGCAGCGTTTCGCTGATGAAAAAAGCGATCATCGCGGAGGCCAGCAGCGCCGCCAGCGCAAGAATCCAGAAGATCGCGTGCCAGCTGAACCACACCAGCACGGCGCCCCCCACCATCGGCGCAA
Organism: Klebsiella sp. X13; assembly: GCF_003323835.1. Lineage (NCBI taxonomy): Bacteria > Pseudomonadati > Pseudomonadota > Gammaproteobacteria > Enterobacterales > Enterobacteriaceae > Klebsiella > Klebsiella sp. X13. The sequence continues at coordinate 1,607,535 of NZ_CP030874.1, read as the reverse complement.
CCAGCGGCGCGATAGTGGTGACCAGCATGACAAACGACATCATCCGCGAAAACTCTTCTTTCGGATAGATATCGCGCATCAGGGCGTTGATGACCACGCTCGCCGCCGCGGCCGCCAGACCGTGGAAGAAACGCATGGTAATCAGCATGTCGATAGTCTGCGACAGCGCGCAGGCCACCGCAGCCGCCGCAAAAATCAGCGTTCCTCCGAGGATCACCGGCTTACGGCCGATGCTGTCCGCCATCGGGCCATACAGCAGCTGACCGAAAGCAAAGCCCAGAATATAGGTACTGAGCGTCATCTGCGCACTGCCGTCCGGCACATTAAACTGCGCCGAAATCACCGGCAGCGCCGGGAGATACATATCAATCGACAGTGGCATCAACATGGCCAGCAGGCCAAGAATAAACACAATCCCCAGTGAAGAATTCTGCTTTGCCGTCACGTTTTACTCCGTGCATGCTGGAGGCCAACGCTGGCGATCTCGTCTTCCGTCAGCGGGCGATACTCGCCAGGCTCCAGAGACTCATCCAGCATAATGTCGCCAATACGTTCACGATGCAGGCCGACGACGTGGTTACCCACCGCCGCGAACATGCGTTTCACCTGATGGTAGCGCCCTTCGCTTATCGTTAAGCGAACTTCCGTTGGCGTCAGCACTTCCAGACGCGCAGGTTTCGTCAGATCCTTTTCATTGTGCAGCTGAACGCCTTTAGCAAACTGTTCCGCCGTTTGCTCATCCACCGGGTTTTCCAGAGTCACCAGATAAGTTTTCTCGCAGTGATGGCGCGGAGAAGTGATGCGGTGCGACCACTGCCCGTCATCAGTCATCAGCACCAGTCCGGTGGTGTCGATATCCAGTCGACCTGCGGCGTGCAGCTTATGCGCGACCGGGACATCCAGGAAATAGAGAATCGTTGGATGATCCGGATCGTCCGTGGAGCAGACGTACCCCTGCGGCTTGTTGAGCATAAAGTAGCGCGGGCCGTTCTGCTGGGTCAGCGTATTGCCGTCATACTCCACGTCGTGCTCCGGCTGGAGCTTAAACGACGCATCTTTGACGATTTCGCCGTCTACGAGAACGCGGCTGCTGCGGATTTCACGCCCGGCAATAGCCCGACTGACGCCAAGTTGCTGAGCGATAAACTTATCAAGTCGCATGAGATTTTTTTAGCCTGTAATAATGCTGGAGCGGGCAAACGCCCGAAAAAGAAGAAGTTCGCTGGCTAGTATAACGGGCTCTTAACGCCACTCAAGGGAAAAGATTCGTGGCATACTATTTGCGAGTTAATTAACGCCAGTATAGCCATGACTTTTACATTACGTCCCTACCAAAAAGAGGCCGTCGACGCCACGCTCGCCTGGTTTCGTCGCCATCATGAGCCTGCCGCAATCGTCCTGCCCACCGGCGCGGGTAAAAGCCTGGTCATCGCCGAGCTGGCACGCCTGGCGCGCGGCCGCGTTCTGGTGCTGGCGCACGTCAAGGAGCTGGTCGCGCAAAACCACGCCAAGTATTGTGCGCTTGGGCTGGAGGCGGATATTTTTGCCGCCGGGCTGAAGCGTAAAGAGAGCCACGGCAAGGTGGTCTTCGGCAGCGTGCAATCGGTAGCCCGTAACCTTGAACAGTTCCAGGCCGAGTTTTCACTGCTGATTGTCGATGAATGCCACCGCATCAGCGACGATGATGACAGCCAGTACCAGCAAATTATCAGCCATTTGCAACAGGTCAACCCGCAGCTGCGCCTGCTCGGGTTAACCGCCACGCCGTTCCGCCTCGGCAAGGGCTGGATCTACCAGTTTCATTATCACGGCATGGTTCGCGGTGATGAGAAGGCGTTGTTCCGCGACTGTATTTACGAACTGCCGCTGCGCTATATGATCAAGCACGGGTATCTGACGCCTCCGGAACGGCTGGATATGCCGGTCGTGCAGTACGATTTCAGCCGCCTTCAGCCGCAGAGCAACGGTCTGTTTAGCGAAGCGGACTTGAACCTTGAGCTAAAAAAGCAGCGGCGCATTACGCCGCATATCGTCAGCCAGATCGTCGAATTCGCCCGCACGCGTAAGGGCGTGATGATTTTCGCCTCCACGGTAGAACACGCGCGGGAAATTACCGGCCTGCTGCCCGCCGGCGAGGCGGAGCTGATTACCGGTGAAACGCCCGGCCCGCAGCGCGATCGCATCATCGAAGCATTTAAAGCGCAGCAGTATCGTTATCTGGTGAACGTGGCGGTGCTCACCACCGGATTTGATGCCCCGCATGTCGATCTGATCGCCATCCTGCGCCCCACGGAGTCGGTCAGCCTTTATCAGCAAATTGTCGGCCGCGGCCTGCGCCTGGCGCCGGGGAAAACCGACTGCCTGATTCTCGACTATGCCGGAAATCCTCACGATCTCTACGCGCCGGAGGTGGGTTCGCCGAAGGGCAAGAGCGATAACGTCCCCGTACAGGTATTCTGCCCGGCCTGCGGCTTTGCCAATACCTTCTGGGGAAAGACCACCGCCGACGGTACGCTGATTGAACACTTTGGCCGCCGCTGCCAGGGCTGGTTTGAAGATGACGACGGTCATCGTGAACAGTGCGATTTTCGTTTTCGCTTCAAAAACTGTCCGCAGTGCAATGCGGAAAATGATATTGCCGCCCGCCGCTGCCGCGAGTGTGACACAATTCTGGTCGACCCCGACGATATGCTGAAGGCCGCGCTGAAGCTCAAAGACGCGCTGGTGCTGCGCTGCAGCGGCATGGACCTGCAGCACGGTGGCGACGATAAAGGTCCGTGGTTGAAAATCACCTATTACGATGAGGACGGCGCCGATGTCAGCGAGCGCTTCCGCCTGCAGACGCCGGCCCAGCGTACCGCGTTTGAGCAGCTGTTTATCCGTCCCCATACCCGCACGCCGGGCGTGCCGCTGCGCTGGATAACCCCTGCCGACATTGTTGCCCAGCAGCCGCTGTTGCGGCATCCGGACTTTGTCGTCGCGCGCATGAAGGGCCAGTACTGGCAGGTCAGGGAAAAAGTCTTCGACTATCAAGGCCGCTTCCGCCGGGCAAATGAACTGCGTTAATCACCGCCGCGCCTGAGGTTTTCATTGCCGTCAACGCCATAGGTGGATATAATGCCGCCCGCTTTTGCATTCGCAAAGCAGATCATCTGCCTGCTGCTGGGTCGCCTGTAGCAGGATTTAAATATAGAGAGACATCAATGTTTACTATCAACGCAGAAGTACGTAAAGAGCAGGGTAAGGGTGCGAGCCGCCGCCTGCGTGCAGCTAACAAATTCCCGGCCATCATTTATGGCGGTGAAGCTACTCCGGTAGCAATCGAGCTGGACCAGGACAAACTGTGGAACATTCAGAGCAAAGCTGAGTTCTACGGTGAAGTTCTGACCATCGTTATCGATGGCAAAGAAGAAAAAGTAAAAGTTCAGGCTGTTCAGCGTCACGCGTTCAAGCCAAAACTGACTCACATCGACTTCGTTCGCGCTTAATCGCGATAGCAAGTTGAGTGGCAAACGCCCCGGCCCGCAAGGTCCGGGGCGTTTTGTTATGCGTCTTGTTTCCATAGCAAAGGCGCAAAATCAACCACCTCTCCCAGCGTCGGATGCTTGTTCATTCCCGGCTGCCACAGCATCACCATCGTGACATTCAGCCCCTGGGTACCGACTTCGGTATCGATCTCCTCCACGCCTTCCCAGCCGGCCGCCTGAAAATGGTCAGGTAAGAATCCCCACCCCTGCCCCTGCTGCAGCGCATGGCGCAATAACGCTTTTTCATTCATGTACAGCGTATGTCCCGAGATTTGCACCCGGCGGGCAATTTGCTCGTCTGCGCGGCGATGCATCACCAGCTGCGGGACCAACGACAGATTGAGCAGAGTCAACGGACGCGCGCAGTCCGCAAACAGTCGCTCGGCCGCATAAAAGCGCAGATCGACGGTTCCCAACGCGCGCCACTCCATTTCGCTGCCGAGAGTCCGGTTATTGGCCTGGCAAATAGCCAGATCGGCCTGCCCGTCGGCCAGCGCCTGCTCCGCCTCGCGGCGCGATGCGCTCCAGCAGCTCATTCGCAGCTGACATCGGGCAAGGCGATCTGCCAGTGCGCAGAGAAAGGATCGCGGTACAAACGGATCGTACACCACCCGCAGCCCCTGCCCCGCGGTGCGCGGTAGCGTCTGCGCAAACGACTCAAAGGCCTGGGCCTGGCGCAGCAATAAATGCGCCTGGCGAAAAAGTTGTTCCCCTTCGGCGGTTAACGCCAGGCTTCGCCCTTCGCGCAGGAACAGCGCATATCCCAGCGCATCTTCCAGGTAATCCAGCAGATCGCGCAGCGTGGTGCGGTCTTTTCCGAGCCGAATCGCCGCCCGCGAAAGACTCCCGGTTTCCGCGATGGTGGCAAAAGCCTCAATCTGGGCAAATGAGTAATGCAGCGTTTTCATCCCGTGGTTTCCTTTGGGGGAAAATCCCCCATCGGCTGATTTTAGCCTGCCGAAGGCGATTTATATACTGCAGGCCTGGTTGTTATGGCTAATAAGGAATCTCTGATGACAAAGATAAAAAAAACCACACCGCTGGCCCTGGCGTTGCTGTTCGCGCTTTGCCCTACCGTCAGCATGGCGCAGGCCCCGTCACCGCAGGCCTGCGGCGGAGTCATGCTGGATGTCTGCCCGACACCTTTTGATCCCGTTCTGCCTGCAACAAAAGATATGCTCAACTGGGATCGGTCCGCCCGGGTTATCGGTTTTCGCAACGACTACCGTAACTATGCCGGCGATATCTTCCATCACGGTAACGCCACGCCGCTGTTGCCGTCAGATAAGCCGCTGACCGACGTCAGCTATACGGTAAACGGCCAGACATGGAACCTGCAGGATTACCTGAAGCGCCAGAACGTCACCGGTTTTCTGGTACTCAAAGAGGGTAAGATTGCCTACAAATATCTCGGCGCAGGCAATACCGACACCACGCTGTGGACCTCCCGCTCGGTAGGTAAAGCGGTGGTCTCCACCCTGGTCGGTATAGCGATTCAGCAAGGTAAAATCCATTCGCTTAATGATCGGATCACCGATTACGAGCCCGACCTGAAAGGCAGCGCCTGGGACGATGTCACCCTTAAACAGCTGATTCAGCACACCTCCGGCGTCGAGTGGAATGAAGATTACACCAACCCGCAATCCCATTTCGCCCGCCTGACTCAGTGTGAAGCCCATCCAGGCGCCTACACGTGCGTGCGCAAGATCGTGGCCTCCCTGAAGCGCACGCATCCCGCCGGCGAGCAGTGGTCCTACTCGTCAGGGGGCGCCTGGCTATTGGGTGATGTTCTGGAGCGGGCCACCGGAATGCCGCTTGCCGCATGGCTGGAGCAGGCCCTGTGGCAACCCGCCGGAATGGCGCATGACGGCGTCTGGCACGCTTATCAGCAGGGCAAGCATGACGTCGGGGCGCACGGCTTTAACGCCACGCTGGAAGACTGGGGTCGTTTCGGCGAGTTTGTCGCCCGGGATGGACGTCTGGCCGATGGCCAACGGCTGGTGCCTGAAGGCTGGTTTGACCAATCCTCCGCCTGGACCCAGGCGCAGAAATCAGTCTCCCCGGCACACCCGGAGGGCATTTACGGCTATCAATGGTGGAATAACGCGATTCCGGCCAACGCACAGCATGTCGACCCCAGCGCCCGCCAGGGCCTGAAAGGTTCGCTGTGGGCGCTGGGTATCTACGGCCAGGTGATTATGGTCAACCGCGCGGAACATCTGGTGATCGTACAGTGGTCAACCTGGCCGCAGGCCGAACCTTCGTTTAACGCCCAACCGCTGGAAGCCGCGCTGATGTACAGCGCTATCGCCCGCAAACTACACTAAGGGTTATCGCGCCTTGTTTCATCCGGGGCAAGGCGCGACGAAATCGTGAGAGCCAGGTGTTGTAGTAGCATAATGGTTTTGGCATCCACAATTTCCCCCTCGCGTATCGCTTGTAACGCCCGGGCCAGTGGCCACTCCAGCACTTCGATATCCTCCCCTTCCGCCGCCAGCCCGCCGCCTTCGCCGCGGCGATCGTCCGCCGAATATTCGGCAATGAAAAAATAGAGCTTTTCGGTGACCGACCCCGGACTCATGTAGGCGGTAAAAACCGGTTCAATGCCGGTGACGCGGAAGCCGGTCTCTTCTTCCGCCTCGGCGATAATGCGCTCTTCCGGCGACACATTATCCAGCAGCCCGGCAGCCGCCTCGATCAAAAAACCATCATGACCATTAATCCACACCGGAAAACGAAACTGGCGTATAAGTACAACGGTTTGCTTTACCCGGTTATAGAGCAGAATCACCGCGCCGTTGCCGCGATCGTAGGCCTCACGGCTCTGTTCCTGCCAACGGCCATCCCGGCGCAGCAATTCAAAAGTGTATTTTTTTAACGTATACCAGTTGTCGGACAGCAGCGTTTCACGCACGTGGCGAACGCGGGAGGTATCCCTGGACATATTTTTCTCCTGATGAGATGACAGCGGCCACGATAACATGCAAAATAACGCACAAACAAGATCAAACATGAAGGAAGGAATATGTTTGCCAGCCAACGAAAACAGCAAATACTGCAGATTCTCGCCGTCGAAAAACAGGTGATGTCCGGCGAGCTTAGCCAGCGGTTTAACGTCTCTGAAGACTCTATCCGCCGGGATTTACGCGAGCTGGCGGGGGAAGGCAAGCTGCAGCGGGTCCACGGCGGCGCGCTGCCGGTTTCGGCGGCCATCGCGCCGATCGAAACAAGAAAAAACGTGCAAATCGCTTCAAAGCAGGCCATTGCCCGCCGGGCGGCGGCGCTGATCCAGCCGGGGCAGGTGGTGATTATCGATGGCGGGACCACGACAGAAGAAATGGTCCGCTGTCTGCCGGCTGATTTGGCCTGTACCGTCGTAACCCACAGCCCAGGTATTGCCGTCGCGCTGGTGGAACGACCGTTGATTGAGGTCATTCTGATCGGCGGGCGGCTGTTTAAACATTCGGTGGTCACCGTCGGCGCCAGCGCGCTGGAAGGTATTGCGCGGATCAATGCCGATCTGTTTTTTATGGGCGTTACCGGGGTGCATGACCGCTCGGGTTTCACTACCGGCGATTATGAAGAGGCGGCTATCAAGCGGGCACTCGCCGCGCGGGCAGCGGAAACCATTGTGATGGCGTCGCAGGAAAAACTGAACTCGGCATCGGCGTTTGCCATCGGCGAGCTAAGCCTTGCCAGTACCCTGATTATCGATGGTTTGCTGGATGAGGCCCTGCAGGCGAAGCTGACTCAGCACGGGATCGAGACGATCCGCGCCGACGCTGAGTAACAACGCCGCGGGCCGCCAGCCCCGGCCTTCACCGGGGCTGGCGGAGAATCAGCTACCGCCGGAAGTCCGACGCTGCAGCTGATCGCGCAGGTTAGGCGGCGTGCCTTTGATGGTCAGCGTATCCGTTGCCGGATCCCAGAACACCCGCTCGCCCAGCAGCATGGCATCAAAGTTGATCGTTAACCCGCCGCCGCTGCCGGCAAACTTGGTTAACTGACGCAGCGTGCTGCGATCCGCCGGGAAGCTCTCTTCCAGCTCATACCCCTGTTCAGCGGTAAATTGCTGGAAGCTCTTCTCGCTGACGCCGGCCAGCTCTTTGGATAAAGATTCCAGTTCAATCTCTTCTCCCGCCTGCAGCTGCTCGTTGCAATAAGCATATACCTGCTGACGAACGTTCTGCCGTTCGGACTTATCGAGCTGAGCATCGGAGGCGAAATCATCGACCGCCTGGAGCAGGCCGCGGTTCTGCGCTTTGGCATTCAGCCCTTCGCTGGCGCCGAGGAAGTCCATAAAGAAATCGGCCACTTTACGCCCGACCCGGCCTTTGAGGAAGGTCAGGTAGCGGGTCGACTCCGGATTGGTTTCCCATTCAGTTAAGTCAATGCGCGCCACAATATCGGCATGATTGATATCCAGATAGTGGGTTGAGCTGATATCCAGATCTTCATTAACGCGCATACTGCTCAGGTTGTTCAGCACCGCCACCAGCAGATACTCAACCGCCAGATAACGATACTGACAGAACAGAACGATACCGCCTTCTGCGAAAGGATATTTCGCCAGTTCATCACGCAGACGGCCGGTTGCCGCCCGGCTGAACGGGAGAAATTCTTCTTCGCCCTGGCGCTGCAGGCGAAGGGCCTGCGCCAGCTCGCTCTCTTCGTTAAACAGACCGTAGGCCTTGTTTTTAGCGCTGTAGACACGATGCAGCTCGGCCATCATTTCCACGACCGTCGCATTCGGCTCCAGTAAGGAATCGCGCAGCACCAGTTCGAGGTTTTGTTCATCACGTTTAATTAACTGATGCAGGGCAATCTGGTCGATATCCAGACTCATGTTAAACTCTCCTTTTAGACCGGCCGGTATTCAACCACCGCCGGGACGGCGACGCAACCGCCGCGTGACTCTTCGACGACCAGAGACTCGCGATCGTGCGCGCTTTTGCGCCGTGGCGAAAAAATGCGGAAAAAAAGCTGCTGCTACGGTAATATGTTGCCCTTTCACGAACAAACAGATTTTGAGTTTATGCCGCAATTATCCCGCTATAGTGATGAACACGTCGAACAGCTGCTTAGCGAGCTGACCAACGTGCTGGAAACACACAAAGCCCCCGTTGACCTTTCACTGATGGTGCTAGGCAATATGGTGACTAACCTGATCAATAGTAGCGTCGCGCCGGCGCAGCGTCAGGCTATCGCCCGTTCTTTTGCCCAGGCTCTGCAGTCTTCAATCAACGACGATCCGGCGCACTAAGGATAACCAACAACTGTATATGGTGACTCTTCGTCAGCCCTACCGAGAAAAAATCTCCCAGATGGTCAGCTGGGGGCACTGGTTCGCCCTGTTCAACATGTTGTTGGCCATGGTGCTCGGCAGCCGCTATCTTTTTGTCGCCGACTGGCCCACGACTCTGGGCGGACGTATTTTCTCGTATGTCAGCCTCGTGGGTCACTTCAGTTTTCTGGTATTTACCAGCTATGTCCTGATTCTCTTCCCGCTGACCTTTATCGTCGTATCGCAGCGATTGATGCGCTTCCTGTCGGTCATTCTGGCGACCGCGGGCATGACGCTCCTGCTGATCGATAGCGAAGTCTTTACCCGTTTCCACCTGCATCTTAACCCTATTGTCTGGGAACTGGTCATCAACCCTGACCAGAATGAGATGGCGCGCGACTGGCAGCTGATGTTTATCAGCGTGCCGATTATCTTTCTGCTGGAAATGCTGTTTGCGACCTGGAGCTGGCAGAAGCTGCGTAGCCTGACGCGTCGCCGCCACTACGCCCGGCCTGTCGCCTGGTTTTTCTTTCTCTCTTTTATCAGCAGCCACCTGATTTATATCTGGGCGGATGCGAATTTTTATCGCCCGATCACCATGCAACGGGCGAATCTGCCGCTCTCCTATCCGATGACGGCCCGCCGTTTCCTTGAGAAACATGGCCTGCTCGACGCCCAGGATTACCAGCGTCGTCTGGTAGAACAGGGGGCGCCGGAAGCCGTCTCCGTTGAGTATCCGCTGAGCACCCTGCGCTATCGCGATCTGGGGGCTGGCTACAACGTTCTGCTCATTACCGTCGATAACCTGAACTATTCGCGGTTTGAGAAAAATATGCCGGAACTGGCCCGTTTCGCGCAAGAGAACGTCAACTTTACCCAGCATATGAGCTCCGGCAATACCACCGATAGCGGGATGTTTGGCCTGTTCTACGGGATTTCGCCGGGCTATATGGATGGCGTCCTGTCAGCCCGTATCCCGGCCGCGTTGATTACGGCCTTTAACCAGCAGGGATATCAGCTGGGGCTGTTCTCCTCCGATGGTTTCAGCAGTCCGCTCTATCGCCAGGCGCTGCTGTCCGATTTCTCGCTGCCAAATGAGAAAACGCAAAGCGATGAGCAAACGGCGGACCAGTGGATTGGCTGGCTCAATCGCTATGCGCAGGATGAAAACCGCTGGTTCTCATGGATTTCGCTGAACGGCACCACGCTGGATAACAGTCAGCAGCAAAACTTCGCGCGTCGCTACAGCCGTGCGGCGGGAGATGTTGATAACCAAATCAGCCGGGTACTGAGCGCCCTGAGCGATGCCGGAAAACTGGATAATACGGTGGTGATTATTACCGCCGCGCACGGTATGCCGTTGAATCCGCAGTGCGGTAAGTTTGACTGGTCCCGGGAGCAGCTGCAGGTTCCGCTGGTTATTCACTGGCCAGGGATTCCGGCGCAGAACATCGCGACGCTGACCAGCAACAAAGATGTGATGACGACGCTGATGCAGCGCCTGCTGCACGTCTCCACGCCTGCCAACGAATATTCACAGGGTGAAGACCTGTTCAGCCCCGCGCGTCGTAGGGCCTGGGTGACGGCGGCCAACGGCGATACGCTGGCGGTCACGTCGCCAGAGGTGACCGTGGTGCTGAACCACAACGGCACCTACAGCACCTGGAACAGCGACGGCAAAAAGATTGATAACCGCAAACCTCAGCTCAGCCTGCTGCTGCAGATCCTGACTGACGAAAAACGCTTTATCGCTAACTGATTGATTAATTATGAATCAATCAGCCGTTCCCCGGCTTGCATTCGGTCGGGGAACGGGTAATATTGTCCTCCATACGTCGGCACGTAGCGCAGCCTGGTAGCGCACCGTCATGGGGTGTCGGGGGTCGGAGGTTCAAATCCTCTCGTGCCGACCAAATCATTCACCGGTAAGTTATCTTAACAACCGGTAACCCCTTAAGAACCCGCATCCTCTCTGAGCCTGCGGGTTTTTTAATGCCCGAATCACCCCGCCGACACGGTCGCGGTCCGCGGTCGAATCTATCCCCGTTTCCGCACTGCTGATGAAGAAACTCCGACCTTACTGATTGTAAATCGAAGAATAGCTTCTATTATTCGTCGTACTTGCCTGACACCGGAACAATTAATATGAGAGTTAATGGACTTACGAAGGGATTTTTTATCCTGATTTTGCTGATGGTCAGCCTCGCCTTTTTTAATGTTCTTTCCCCCTATTATTCAGCCATACTGTGGGCCGCGATTCTGTCGGTCATCTTCAACCCGGTGAAGAACAAGTTGCGTGCTCGCCTCGGGGAGCGCAATGGCCTGGCCTCGTTGTTGACCGTCGTGATTATCTGCCTGATTGTTTTCACGCCGCTGGCGATCATCATTTCATCGCTGGCGATTGAGCTCAACCTGGTTTACACCCAGCTTCAGCATAACGACACCCAGTTTCCTGTGGTGGTGGCCAATCTGTTTGCCCATCTGCCTGAGTGGGCCAGAAGCTTTCTCTCCGAACATAACCTTGACAGCGCAGAGCAGATTCAGAAACAGCTCTCTGACGCCGCTCTGAAAGGCGGGCAATATCTGGCCGGCAGCGCGTTCCTGATTGGTAAAGGGACTTTCGGCTTTACCGTTAGCTTCGGCATCATGCTGTATCTGCTGTTTTTCCTGCTCAAAGATGGCCCCTATCTGGTCATGCTCATCCTTGAGTCCCTGCCGCTGTCTAACTACGTTAAGCAGCATCTGTTTGCCAAATTTGCCGCCGTATCACGGGCAACCGTAAAAGGTACCGCCGCCGTCGCCCTCGCCCAGGGGATACTTGGCGGCATCGCGTTTTCTATCGCCGGCCTCGACGGCAGCATTTTGTGGGGCGCCATCATGGCGTTTCTGTCGCTGATTCCGGCGATCGGTTCCGCCATAGTCTGGGTACCGGCTGCCATCTTCCTGTTTGCCACCGATCAGCTATGGCAAGGGGCGTTTATCGTCGGCTTCTTCGTGATTGTGATAGGCCTGGTGGATAATATTCTGCGCCCGCTGCTGGTGGGCAAAGATACCAAAATGCCGGACTATCTGATTTTGATTGCCACCCTCGGCGGCATGGAGATTTATGGGATTAATGGCTTTGTCATCGGGCCGCTGATCGCCGCCCTGTTTATTGCCTGCTGGAATCTGCTATCGGGGCGCGAGCACGCGGGCAACACCGACGAAATCGATGAAGAGTTCATCGAGGAAGGAAAAGTCAGTCGCGATGAGTAGGCATCGGGGGGAGCATTTCGCTTCCCCCGTCTCCCCTTCTGTTACTGTTATAGCGCCCCTTATTCGCGGGTATTGGCCGGTCGGACTGGAATCATCGCACCTGAAAACGTCTTCGCTTGCTGATGATTATTAACGCCGGGTTGCCGGTTGCCGTTGGCGGCAATATCCCGTCAGGGATACCCAAAGAACCTTTCGCTCAGAGAGTGAATGTGGGTAGTGAATACTTGCAAACCAGCCAATAAAGCCAGTCAATAAGACCACAATATATGAAAATAATGGTAAATTATTCTTACCATTAGGCAAAAGAGTGCTAGTCTTTTGCCGTTAAAGATCGATAACAAAGGATGATGAATCGTGAAGAAAATCTCTACGCTTGCTGTTTCTCTGCTGGCCGTTGCCTGTGTTTCCACCAGCGCGCTGGCCGCTGAACAGCCTCTGGAAAAGGTCGCCCCCTATCCGAAGGCGGAAAAAGGCATGAAGCGTCAGGTGATTCAGCTGCCGCAGCAGCAGGACGAATCCGCATTTAAAGTCGAGCTGATGATCGGCCAGACCCTTGAGGTTGACTGCAACCGCCATCGCCTCGGCGGTCAACTGGAAAGCAAAACGCTGGAAGGCTGGGGTTACGATTACTACGTTTTTGATAAAGTGACCGGACCGGTTTCAACCATGATGGCCTGCCCGGACGGCAAAAAAGAGCGTAAATTTGTGCTGGCAGGCTTGGGTGATGATGCCATGCTGCGCTACAACAGCAAGCTGCCCATCGTGGTCTACACCCCAGATAACGTCGAAGTGAAATACCGAATCTGGAAAGCAGACGAAACCATCGGCAATGCCGTTGTACGCTAACGCGAAGCGATAAACTGTCACTATCCGGCGGCATCAGCCGCCGGATGTCGTTCTACAGCGCAATATCCGCCATAGGTTTGTCACCGGAGAGCGGCTTCAGCTCCGCCAGCGGGACCTGATCAACCACCGCTACCGGCTCGTAATGCAGCTGCAGTACTTCACTGGTCCACGCCAGCGCCTGTTCAATCGCCGCCGGGTTACCATCCAGACGCAGACCGTAGGAGGGAACGATCTCTTTCAGTTTCGCCTGCCAGGCGGCCGACTGCACCTTCTCTTTAAAGACCTTCTCCATCAGCTGTAGCATGATAGGCGCCGCCGTCGATGCTCCCGGAGAAGCTCCCAGCAGCGCTGCAACGGTACCTTCGTCATCGCTGACCACTTCCGTGCCCAGACGCAGTACGCCCTTCTTACCGTTGCGTTTGATAATCTGTACGCGCTGGCCGGCCTGCCACAAGCGCCAGTCCTCTTTATTCGCTTCCGGATAGTATTCGCGCAGCGCCTCGTGACGATCGTTATCTTTCTGCATCACCTGGCTAATCAGATATTTCACCAGATCGAAGTTATCCAGACCGACATTGAGCATCGGCAGAATATTCGAGGTGTTGGTTGATGCCAGCAGATCCCACAGCGAACCATTTTTCAGGAAGCGGGTCGAGAAAGTCGCGAACGGTCCAAACAGTACTACCCGCTTGCCATCGATAATCCGCGTATCGATATGCGGAACCGACATCGGCGGCGCGCCCACTTCGGCCTGGCCATAGACTTTCGCCAGATGATGGTTCACCACCTCCGGGTTTTCGCACACCAGGAACTGTCCCCCCACCGGGAAGCCCGCGTACTCTTTCGCCTGAGGAATACCGGTTTCCTGAAGCAGCGTCAGCGCGGCGCCGCCGGCGCCAATAAAGATAAATTTGGCTTTAATAACGCGCTTCTGGCGACGATTATCGGCATCGGCCAGGGTCACTGTCCAGCTCTTGTCCGCGTTGCGCTTAAAGCGACGCACAACGGTACCAAGCTGCAAAGAGAAGTTATCATGGGTCTGCAGTCCGGCAATCAGCTGGCGGGTGATTTCCCCGTAGTTGACGTCGGTCCCGACTTCGGTGCGGGTCGCGGCCACTTTTTGCTGCGGATCGCGCCCTTCCATCACCAGCGGCGCCCACTCTTTGATCTGCTGATGATCTTCAGAATAGCGAATCCCGCGGAACAGCTCACTCTGCTGGAGCGCCGCGTAACGCGCGCGCAGGAAATTCACATTGTCTTCGCCCCACACAAAGCTCATGTGCGGCACGCTGTTAATAAACGATTTCGGCTTACTGAGTATGCCGCGTGTCACCTGGTGAGCCCAAAATTGCCGGGAGATGTGGAAGGATTCGTTGATATCGACCGCTTTGTCGATATTAATCCCACTGGCGGTTTGTGGCGTGTAGTTCAGCTCCATCAAAGCCGCATGACCGGTACCCGCATTGTTCCAGCCGTTCGAGCTCTCTTCAGCCACGCTGGACATCTGCTCGACCATGGTAATAGACCAGTCCGGCTCAAGTTCCTGAAGCCAGGTTCCCAACGTGGCGCTCATGATGCCGCCGCCAATCAACAATACATCCGTCTCTTGCTCATGGCGGGTGTTGGTCCGAGGTGTATTTGAACCAACAGCCGGTGAGCTGGGTACGGCCATCTTTTTCTTCATCGGATTTGAGCCTTACTTTACTCGCTTTTGGATTTAGCGCAGGTGAAACGATTATCGAGAATCAAGGTAACACCGAAGATCAAAAAATTAAATATTGTTTAAAATTTAAGTTGAGTTTTGAGATCTGTTATAAAAATGTTTAATAAACGTGTACGCTAAATCATATTTTGTACTGGTATATGTCACGTCCACGCGCTATCATCCCCTGTTTTGTGACAGACCGCACACAAGCTCCGGCTCGTGGTTCCGGCTTTTATCTACCAGCGAAACGCTTATGCATCAGGCCACCAACCCCGCACCACCCTCTTCGAACGGCGCGCTTCGCCATGTATTACGCTCGCCGTCGCTACTGACCCGCGAAGCGCTGGCTGGCGTACTCACCGCGCTGGCCCTGATTCCAGAGGTTATCTCCTTTTCTGTGATTGCCGGGGTTGACCCGAAAGTCAGCCTGATTGCGTCCGTCGTGCTCTGTCTGGCGATGTCGGTGCTTGGCGGCAGACCGGCCATGGTCACCGCAGCGGCGGGGTCGGTGGCGCTGGTCATTGGCCCTATGGTGCATCAACACGGCGTGGGCTATATCCTGCCCGCTGTCATTTTGGCTGGTATTATTCAAATTTTGTTTGGGTTGTGCGGTATGGCCCGACTGATGCGATTTATTCCGCAATCGGTGATGACCGGATTTGTGAATGCGCTGGGGATACTGATCTTTTTTGCCCAGCTGCCACATTTCTGGAGCACACGGCCGCTGATCCTCGGCCTGTTCGTGCTGACGCTGCTGATTGTGCTGTGGGCGCCACGCTATATCAAAGCCATCCCTTCGCCGCTGATCGCCATCATCCTGCTGACCTTGTTTACCGTCACCAGCGGCCAGCTGCTGCCCACCGTCGGTGATGAAGGCACTATGAGCGGTGGACTGCCCGGACTTACCGCTCTGCGGGTACCGCTCGATCTGCACACGCTGAGCATTATCTGGCCCTGCGCGTTGAGTATCGCCTTCGTTGGCCTGCTGGAGTCGCTGCTGACGGCTAAACTCGTGGATGATCTGACCCACACGCCATCCAGCAAAGCGCGCGAGAGCACCGGGCTGGGCATCGCCAATATTCTCGCCGGATTGTACGGCGGTATCGCCGGCTGCGCCATGATCGGGCAGACCATCGTTAACGTCGAAATGGGCAAGGGCCGAAGCCGCGTCTCAACCGTTGCGGCAGGCCTTGTACTGCTGCTGCTGGTCACCGCGCTGAGTGAAGTGATGGCTAAAATTCCGATGGTGGTGCTGGCCGGAGTGATGGTGATTGTGGCGGCAAAAACCTTCAGCTGGCACAGCATTCGGCCGGCGGAAGTGGCGCGCCATCCGTGGCCGGAAACGCTGGTTATGCTGGCGACCGTCGGCGCGACGGTCGGAACCAGCAATCTGGCCATTGGCGTTGTGGCCGGACTGGCAGTGATGGCGCTGATTCCTCGCCGGCTGCGCAGCAGGCCGACGCTTACATCAGAAATATCGTCGCCAGACCGAGAAAAATAAAGAAGCCGCCGGTGTCGGTGATCGCGGTGATCATCACGCTGGAGCCGACCGCCGGATCGCGCCCCAGCTTGACCATCACCATCGGAATAATCACCCCCATCATCGCGGCCATCAGCAGATTCAGCATCATCGCCAGCGTCATCACGCCGCCCAGCTGCGGGTCCTGATACAACCACCAGGTGATCGCCCCCATGATCCCGCCCCATACCAGGCCGTTAATCAGCGCGACGCCCATCTCGCGCAGAATCAGAAACGAAAAGCTGCCGGGCTGAATGTGCTGTAATGCCATAGCGCGCACGATCATGGTGATCGTCTGATTGCCGGTGTTGCCGCCGATCCCGGCGACGATCGGCATCAGTGAGGCAAGCGCCACCAGCTGTGAAATGGTGTGTTCAAACCCGTCAATCACCCGCGAGGCGATAAAGGCGGTGCACAGATTAACCGCCAGCCAGGCCCAGCGGGTCTTCACCGCTTTGCTGACCGGCGCAAAGACATCCTCTTCGCTGCTCAGACCGCCCATACCGCGCAGATCGCTGTCCGTCTCTTCATAGACGACGTCAACAATCTCATCGATGGTCAGACGGCCCATCAGCTTCCCTTCTGCATCAATCACCGCGGCGCTGATCAAGTCGTCACGTTCAAAGGTACGCGCCACCTTTTCAGCCTCTTCGTGCGGCTGGAAGGTGACCGGGTCCCCTTCCATGACGTCGCCGACCCGTTTTTGCGCCGCATTGAGCAGAATCGTTTGCAGCTGAAGCTCACCCAGCAGAAGCTTATTGCGGGTGGTCACAAACAGCTTATCGGTGTTCGCCGGCATTTTGCCCAACCGCCGCAGGTAGCGCTGTACCGCCGCCAGCGTCATTTCCGGACGCACGACAATCACTTCGAACTCCATGATTGCCCCAACGGTATTGTCGGCGTAACGCATAATCTGGCGGACGCGCGCGCGTTTATCCGGCGGCATCGTCGCCAGTAAGCGACCGGTCAGGTTACGCGGCAGGTGCTGAACCAGATAGACCTGTTCGTCGATATCCAGGGTTTGCAGCGCGTCGAGCAGCTCGTGGTCGCTCATCTTATCGATGAGATCGCCCCAGACGTTTTCCGATGCCTCGAGCAGCACCTCGCCGCGTTTATCGTTGCTGACCAGCTGCCAGAGCGCATTACGCCCGTCGTACGGCAGCGCTTCGAGGGCATCGGCAAGGTCCGGTGGCGGCAGGTGAGAGACCAGCACCTCGACCTCCGCCAGATCGTCTGCCAGCGTGCCGTCGTCATAGCGTTCAGCAAGCGTCAGCTTTCCCAGCAGCGCCGAGGTGACGGCTTTATCGGTGGTCAGCAGCCAGATAAGGCGGGCACGCTCTTCATCACGTAATCTGGCACTTTTTTTATGCGAAACGGACATCGGTCAGGCAATCCTTTTGAGAACATGTGGCAGGCCAGGAGCCATAAGCATAGCGCGGGGAGGGAGAAAAAATAACCGTCGCCGCGTTCAGGCGGCGGAAAAATCAACAACCGCGCCGCCGGCGAGCCGGCGACGCGATCAATCAGGCGGTGCGGGCCACCGCATCCCGGGTAGCCAGCTCGCGCTCTTCTCCCGTCAGTTCTGTCAGCTGGCCGCTTCGCATCTCCAGCAGGCGGTCGGCATGCTGGAAGTAGTGATCGTCGTGGCTAATGGCGAAAACGGTTTTCCCCATTTGCTGCAGCAGCGGCAGCAGCTGCTGGTAAAACTCGCGCCGGAAATGCGGGTCCTGATCCGCCGCCCACTCATCAAGCAGAATGATATCCCGCTCCTCCGCCAGCGCCAGCAGCAGCGCAACGCGTTTTTTCTGCCCTTTCGACAGCTTCAAATCGACAATCCTGCCGTTATCCAGCTGCAGTTTATGCGTCATTTTCAGGTACGCCATCCACTGGTCAACCAGCGCGGAGTCCGCCGCTTTGCCGCCGGGCCCCAGCAGCCGATCGAACAGCCAGACATCGGTAAAGACCGCCGAAAAAAGCTTGCGGTAATCTTCGGGCTTGTCTGCCGCAAGCGGCTGGCCATCGAGCAGAATCTGCCCGGAAGCCGGTTGATACAGCCCGGTCAGCAGCATCGCCAGCGTCGATTTACCGCTGCCGTTGCCGCCAATTAAAAACACCAGCTCGCCGCGCTGCAGGGTCAGGTTAATCGGCCCGACAGCAAAGCTGTTATCCGGATAGTGGAAGCAGACGTCGCGCAGCTCCAGAGTCTGCCAGTGCGGGTGCGGTTCCGGCTGCGGGAAGTCGGCGCGATACGGTGCCAGCGAGAAGGTATTCAGCTTGTTGAACGCCACCTGGGCGCTGAGCAATGTCGGCAGCGCTCCGACCGCCGAGAGCAGCGGCGTGCGCAGGAACAGCAGAGTCAGCGAGTAGGTCGCCGCCACCGCGGTATTCGCCCAGCCGAGGCTGTTTGCCATCCAGAACACCAGTCCGATGGCCCCCAGCATCATAATATTCGACCAGTTCACCGCGCTGAGATGGAACGTATCGGCGCGGATAATATGGTGACGATATTCGCGGGCATCCGGCAAATAAAGCTGATTAAACACGTATTCCGCGCGTTCCCGGTTAAGGGTTAACTCTTTGCGCCCCTCCAGCACCGTCTGGTAGTCGTGGTACAGCTTGTCTTCCGTTTCCCGCAGCGTCGCCATATGCCTGTAGACGCGAGCCACCAGCACAAACCCGCCCCAGATGGTCAGCGCCATCCACAGCGCGGTCACCATCATCATTTTGCCCGACAGCCACGCCAGATAGGCGGCGGAACCAAAGGTCAGGATAATCCCCTGCACCAGCTCCGGCAGGCGCACAAAAGCGATGGTGATATTGCGAATGTCGCTGGTTAAACCGGCAAGCAGCGAAGCGCTACCGATCTTCTCGACCTTTTCGATTTGGGTATCAAGGATGCGTTTGATAAATTCGCCGCGCAGGCGGAAGACAAAATGGTGGCCCAGGGTGGTCAGGGCCAGCTGGGAACCCAGCGTCACGACCATCAGCAGCAGCAACAAACCGAGAAATTCCGGCAGCACCGCCAGCGAGGTATCGACCACGGTCATCAGACGCAGATTAATAAAGGCAATAAGCCCGATTCCCAGCGCCGCACTGAGCAGACTCAGGGCAATGACGGAGATAAACGGCCAGCGATACTGGCGCCAGACAAGCAGCAGAAGTTCCATAACTCACAATCCGGGCAGCAAAACAGCCAGCAGTTTAAACTGCTCGCCCATGACATCAAGAATAATTCTTATTTTTGTTCTCTCGCACCGGCAAGACGGAAGGTGAGGTTATAGCGACAGGCGCCGGTCTGCGGATGGTCGCCCTCTTTCAGCGGCTGGATACCGTGGTAAAACAGGCGCGATTCTCCCCCCCAGACCACCACATCGCCATGCTCCAGCAGCACGCGCTGCAGCGGATCGCTGCGCCGCAGACCGCCAAACTGAAACACGGCGGGCAGCCCCAGTGACACCGACACAATAGGCGCCCGCAGATCGCGTTCATCTTTATCCTGATGCAGAGACAGCTTTGCCCCGGGCTGATAGCGGTTAATCAGACAGGCATCGGGAGCAAAATCAGGATAGCCGCAGGCAAGCGCCGCCTCCGCAGCCAGTTGACGAAAGATCGTCGGCATCGACGGCCAGCGCTGACCGGTTAACGGATCGTCAGGAGCATAGAGGTAGCCGTGCATATCGGTGGTCCAGCCCACTCTGCCGCAGTTGGTCATCGCCACCGACATGGTATAGCCTCCCGGCGTCACCATTTGACGAAACGGCGAGCGGCTGGCGACCTGCATTATCGCCTGCAGCAACGCCGCCGCGCGCCGGTGGGCGAAGCGCCGCAGAATGGTGGCCCCCGGCGCCAGCGGCTCCTGCCAGGGGGGCGTATCGGCGAATAAATCGAGCATCACTTCTCCTCGGTTTGCGCTTCCCGGGCCAGCAATTGCGCTTTACGGGCCGTTCCCCAGCGATAGCCTGAGAGCACCCCGCCCTCGCGGACCACCCGATGGCACGGGATAACAATGGCGAGTTTATTGGCCGCGCAGGCGCCTGCCACGGCTCTCACCGCACGGGGTTGGCCAATGCTCTGCGCGACCTGACGATAGCTGCGGGTCTCTCCTGCCGGGATCTGGCGCAACGCCTGCCAGACGCGCAGCTGAAACGCGGTACCGCGCAGATCCAGCGGTAGATTAACGGCCTTGCGAGGATCGTCCAGATGGGCGAAAACCTCGGCTACCCGCTGGCAAAAATGCGCATCCCCCGGCAGAAGCCGGGCGTGAGGGAAGAGACGGGATAACGCATCAAGCAGCGCTGCGTCCTCTTCCCCTGGTAAAACGGCGCACACCCCCCGTTCACTTTCCGCAACCAGGCAGCGGCCGACCGCGCAGTCGCCGACAGTATAGATAATGTCGGTATCCTCGCCGCCGCGGCGAAACTGGCGGGCGGTCATCCCAAGCGCGGCATCCGCCTGACGATAATAACTGCTGCCTCCGGGAAAGCCTGCCGCTAGCACGGCGGGCGTCACTTTTTCCCCCTGCCCCAGCGCTTCGCGCAAACGTCGCGCACGCCATGCCTGTTGCCAGGCTTTCGGCGTCATTCCGGTGACGGATTTGAATAAACGATGAAAATGAAAGGGGCTGACCGCCAGTTCCTGCGCCAGTGCCTCAAGGGTCACGGGCGATTCCTGTTCCAGCAGGCGACAGGCCCGGGTGACTTTGTCCACCTTCTGCTGCTGCGGATCGCGTTTATCCGGCTGGCAGCGCTTACAAGGACGAAAGCCAGCGGCGATCGCCGCCTCAACCGCGGGGTAAAAGCGCACATTCTCCCGCAGCGCTCGCCGCGAACGGCAGGACGGGCGGCAACAGATACCGGTGGTCAGTACGGCAAAGACAAACTGACCATCGGCTCGCACATCGCGATCGCACACCGCCTGCCAGCGGCGATCGTCGGTATCAGCAATTATCGGTTTCATAACGGGCTCCTGCTTTAAGTGTATCGTCAGTCTGAATCCGCGCCCGATGAAAAAAACCCGAAATCTTGCTGTTTAATTCTTTTCGCCGACGAGGAAAGTGCGGAACTGCGGCGACATCCAGGTTGTAAACCCGTCGCCCTCTTTGACGATCATGTAAACCGCCAGCCCCTGCTGGCGCACCACTTCCTGCGCCCTTTCCGGCCCCAACACCATCAGGCCGGTATCCCAGCCGTCCGCTTCCAGCGCCGTTGGGGCGATGACCGTGACCGAGACCAGCTTATGGTCAATCGGCCGGCCGGTTTGCGGATCGATAACGTGGGAAATACGTTTACCGTCCAGCTCATAGTAGTTGCGATAGCTGCCGGAGGTGCTGATCCCATGTCCGTTGATATCAACAATCGCCTGCACGGCATTTTCGCGATCGGTTGGTTTCTGGATGGCCACCCGCCACGGCTGCCCGTCGCCGTTCATTCCCCGGCTGACCAACGCCCCGCCGACCGAAACCAGGTAGCGGGAAATGCCCTCCTGCTCCATCAGGCGAGCCAGATGATCGGCGGCATAGCCTTCGCCAACGGTGGAGAGATCGACAAACAGATCCGGGATGTCTTTTTGCAGATATTGCCGATCCGCGTGGTTAATGACCGTCAGATGCTGGAGCCCCGTGCGCGCTTTCGCGGCGGCGATCTGCTGAGGATCCGGCGTTTTAACCGGTTGCTTGTCGGGGCCAAACCCCCAGAGGTTCACCAGCGGCCCCACCGTAATATCCATGGCGCCCGCGGTTTTGGCGCCGATGCGCAGCGAGAGAGTGACAATATCAGCCATCGCTTCGCTGACCGGCCACGGCTCGGTCGTGGTGGCATGGTTAAAGCGCATCAGCGCAGAATCGTTCTTCCAGGTGGAGAGCAGACGATCGTCGGCATCGAGCTGCGCCTGGACCTTCTGTCGCAGCGCCTCGGCTTTGGCTTCATCAACGCCAATGACGCTGACCCGCCAGAATGTGCCCATCGTCTTACCATCCAGTACGGTCGCGGCACTTTTTGGCGCAGTGGGAGTTGTGGCTGAATCGCAGCCGGAAAGCAGTACGCAGACGCTGAACAGCGCGCTACGGAAAAAAGTGATATCCATACAATCAGGTTCCTCTTGCTAAGGCAGCAAGATTACACCAGCGAGGTTAAACCGGGCATAAAAAAAGGCGCCAGAGGCGCCTTTTTCGTCACTTCAGCGTGCTTAGAACTGGTAAACCAGGCCCAGAGCAACCACGTCGTCGGTAGAGATACCGGCACGACGGGTGAATTCATTGTCGTCCAGCAGGTTGATTTTGTAATCAACGTAGGTAGACATGTTTTTGTTGAAGTAGTAGGTCGCACCCAGGTCAACGTATTTCAGGATATCCTGATCGCCGAAACCTTCGATGTCCTTACCTTTAGACTGCAGGTAAGCAACGGACGGACGCAGACCGAAGTCGAACTGGTACTGAGCAACCACTTCGAAGTTCTGCGCTTTGTTTGCATAACCGCTAATAGCGTCTGCATTGCCATTACCGCTGAAACGGGTCGCGTTGTAGGTCTGGGTGTACTGAGTTGCCAGGTAAACGTTGTTCGCGTCGTATTTCAGACCACCGGTGTAGGTTTCAGCGTTATCACCACGACCTTTGGACAGAGAGTTCTGATCATCAGTACGTTTGGAGTGGCTGTAAGCGAAACCAGCGCTGATGCCGTCCCAGATGTCATAAGTTACGGAAGTACCGAAACCGTCGCCGTTCTGTTTCAGAGCGCCACGACCGTTGTTGGTTGCGCCTTCGCCGCTAACGCTGCCGTTTTTACCCTGATACTGCAGAGCAAAGTTCAGGCCGTCAACCAGACCGAAGAAGTCAGAGTTACGGTAGGTTGCAACGCCGTTAGCACGGGACTGCAGGAAGTTGTCAGAACCGTAGGTGTCGCCGCCGAATTCCGGCAGAACGTCGGTCCAGGAAGTTACGTCGTAAACAACGCCGTAGTTACGACCGTAGTCGAAAGAGCCCGCGTCGCCAAATTTCAGACCAGCAAACGCCAGACGAGTCCATGCCTGATCGCTTGAGCTTTCAGTGTTGTTCGCCTGAACGTTGTATTCCCACTGGCCGTAACCGGTCAGCTGGTCATTGATCTGAGTTTCGCCTTTAACGCCTACACGCATGTAGGTCTGGTCGCCGTCAACGCTCTTGTCGTCAGAGAAATAGTGCAGACCGTCGATTTTACCGTACAGGTCTAATTTGTTGCCGTCTTTGTTATAAATTTCAGCCGCATTCGCTGCGCCTGCTACCAGCAGAGCCGGTACCAGGAGGGACAGTACTTTAACTTTCATGTTATTAACCCTCTGTTTGTTATATGCCTTTTATTATTGCCACTGCTTACTGATTACCCTTCTAATCAGTCGGCTATATTCATTGTGCTGTAAAATGCAGAATAATCCAACAAGAATATGATACGAAAACTTCTAAGGTGTTTCAAAATGCGCACAAGATGTTTCAAATTGTAAACACGGGGGAACTTTTCTTCATCGCTAAAAAGCACTAAAATAAGCACCAATAATCAAGAAAATAAATTTTTTCAATGAAGTTCATGCAGTTACACGTTGTTTCATGTATAGCACTGAATGACAAAACAAAATCCACCCCGGCGACTAGAATAACTCTCGCTATCATCATTAACTTTATTTATTACCGTCATTCAGTTCTGAATGTCTGTTTACCCCTATTTCAACCGGATGCCTCGCATTCGGTTTTTTTTTACCCTTCTTTACATAACTTTAATTACCCGGCGATATCCACGGAAAAAAATAACGGTTATTAATCAATCACCTCGCAAGTGAGTAAAGTCTTATCCAGATAATTTCTTGTTATTTAGTGCTATTTATTGCCAGAAACGGGTAAATAATTGTACAAGGTTCGCCCTGGTGTACATCTTATTGCGCGCGATTTTTTAAGATAATTCTTACGATTAAAAAAAATTGCAGAACCGCAATCTGTAGTATGGATTTGATAAATTAGCCTTTATACTGCTTAGCGTATTCACTCTGCTAGCAGCTACCTGGGGCGATGCCCTGCTTACAAACCTTGATGAGTCGCTCCGTCACACGATGACCCAGAAAAAATTCTCCCTGATGCCAGGCAGCATCACCCGCTTCTTCATTTTAATGGTCATCGTCCTGCTGGCGACCATGGGTGTTATGATCCAAAGCGCGGTCAATACCTGGCTGAAAGATAAAAGTTATCAGGTCATTGATGTCAGCCACGCGCTGCATAAACGCATCGATACCTGGCGCTACGCAACCTGGCAGATTTACGACAATATCGCCGCCACCCCTTCCAGCACCGTCAGCGATGGCCTGCAAGAAACGCGGTTGAAGCAGGATGTTTACTACCTGGAAAAACCGCGGCGGAAAACCGAAGCGCTGATCTTTGGATCCCACGACAGCTCCACCCTGGAGATGACGCAGAAAATGTCCAGCTACCTCGACATCTTGTGGGGAGCGGAAACCATCCCCTGGTCGATGTACTATCTGAATGGTCTGGATAACAGTCTGATCCTTGTGTCGACGCTGCCGCTGAAAGATCTGTCATCCAGCTTTAAAGAGTCAACGATTACCAGCGTGGTTGAATCCCGTCGCGCAGAAATGCTGCTGCAGGCAAACACCCTGGACGAGAGGGAAACCTTTTCCTCTCTGCGCCGCCTCTCCTGGCAGAATGGCCACTATTTTACCCTGCGCACCACCTTTAACCAGCCGGGCCACCTGGCAACCGTTGTCGCCTTTGACCTGCCGATTAACGACCTGATTCCGCCCGGCATGCCGCTGGATAATTTCCGTATTGAACCCGACCCGGCGCAAAGCGCGGTCAGCAACCCGGAAAAAGAGGCCACCGATAGCGTTAATATCGACTTTAACGGGGCGCGAATTGAGATCATCACCAGCATTAGCACCACCGGTATGCGCCTGATCTGGGTGGTTCCCTTCGGGTCGCTGCTGCTGGAGTCACTGCAGAACGTTCTCCTGCCGCTGCTGCTGATTATCGGCCTGCTGGCGTTAACGCTGTTCGGTTTTACGACGTTTCGCCATTACAATGGCCGCGGCCGTCAGACCGGTACCGCCGTCTCTCCCGCCGCCAATAGCGAATTGCGCACCCTGCGCGCCATTAACGAAGAGATCGTCTCGCTGCTGCCGCTGGGGCTGCTGGTTCACGATCAGGAAGCCAACCGTACAATTATCAGTAACCCGATTGCCGATCATCTCCTGCCGCACCTCAATCTGCAAAACATCACCAACATGGCCGATCAGCATCAGGGGGTTATCCAGGCGACAATCAATAACGAGCTGTATGAAATACGTCAGTATCGCAGCCAGGTCGCGCCGCGGACGCAGATCTTCATTATTCGCGATCAGGACCGGGAGGTTCTGGTCAATAAAAAACTGAAACAGGCCCAGCGCCTGTACGAGAAAAACCAGCAGGGGCGCATTGCATTTATGCAGCATATCGGCAGCGCCTTAAAACAGCCGGCGCAGAGCCTGGCCGAAGAAGCGGCTGCCATTGGGATTGCCCAAAGCCTTCAGCTTGCGCAGCATGCTGACCAGCTGGTACAGCTGGTCGATGAAATTCAGCTGGCGAATCTTCTGGAGAGCGACAGCTGGAAAAGTAATCCTGGGCTGTTCTCCATTCAGGAGCTGATCGATGAAGTGGTGCCTGAGGTGCTGCCGATCATTAAACGCAAAGGTCTGCAGCTGCTGATCAACAATGCGCTGCCGGCCAATGAACAACGCTATGGCGATCGCGATGCGCTGCGCCGCACGCTGCTGTTACTCATTCAATACTCGGTGACCACGACGCAAATTGGCAAAATCACGCTTGAAGTGAGTAAAGATGAGTCCGCTGACGACCGGCTGACCTTCCGTATTCTGGATACCGGCAACGGCGTTTCCGGCAATGAAATCGACAATATGCACTTCCCGTTCCTGAACGAGACCCAGTCCGACCTGTATGGTAAAGCCAACGCCCTCACCTTCTGGCTCTGCGATCGCCTGACGCGCAGGCTTGGCGGTCAGATGAACATCAAGGCGCGCGAGTCGCTGGGAACCCGCTATTCTCTCCATCTCAAAATGCCGGCCAGCGAAGAAGAGAGCGATTCCGGCGAACATCTGCTGGATGATGTCGTGGTGATGCTCGATATTACCGCCAATGAGGTCCGCCGGATTGTGGTGCGCCAGCTCGAAAGCTGGGGAGCAACCTGCATCACGCCGGATGAAAGGCTGGCAAGTCAAGAATACGATCTCTTTTTAACGGATAATCCGTCTAATCTTACTGCTTCGGGCTTGCTTTTAAGCGATGATGAGGTCGGGATACGCAAAATTGGCCCAGGCCAGCTGCGTGTCAATTTTAATATCAGCACGGCTATGCAGGAAGCGATTCTGCAACTGATTGAACAGCAGCTGGCGCAGGAAGAGGGGCAATCTCCCTCTGCGGGAAGCGAAAGTAACGCCGAACTCCATGCCAGCGGCTATTACGCACTGTTTGCCGACACAGTTCCGGATGATGTTAAGAGGCTGTATACTGAACTGGCAACGAGCGATTTAGCTGCGCTGGCGCAGACAGCGCACCGCCTCAAAGGGGCGTTTGCTATGCTTAATCTGATACCCGGCAAACAGTTATGTGAAACGCTTGAGCATCTGATTCGCGAGAAAGATGCGCAAGGCATAGAAAAATATATCAGCGACATTGACGTTTACGTCAAGAGCTTGCTGTAGCAAGGTAGCCTAATACATGAACACTATGAACGTAATTATTGCCGATGACCACCCGATCGTACTGTTCGGTATTCGTAAATCCCTTGAGCAAATCGAATGGGTCAACGTAGTCGGCGAATTTGAAGATTCAACGGCACTTATCAATAATCTTCCTAAATTAGACGCACACGTTTTGATTACCGACCTGTCGATGCCTGGCGATAAATACGGCGACGGGATCACGTTGATCAAATACATCAAACGCCATTTTCCGGATCTGTCTATCATCGTTCTGACGATGAACAACAACCCGGCGATCCTTAGCGCAGTGCTGGATCTGGATATCGAAGGGATCGTGCTGAAACAAGGCGCCCCGACCGATCTGCCTAAAGCGCTGGCGGCGCTGCAGAAAGGCAAAAAATTCACCCCGGAAAGCGTTTCGCGCCTGCTGGAAAAAATCAGCGCCAGCGGTTACGGCGACAAGCGCCTGTCGCCGAAAGAGAGCGAAGTGCTACGCCTGTTCGCCGAAGGGTTTCTCGTGACCGAGATTGCCAAAAAGCTGAACCGCAGCATTAAAACCATCAGCAGCCAGAAGAAATCGGCGATGATGAAGCTGGGCGTGGAAAACGATATCGCGCTGCTGAACTACCTGTCTTCCGTTTCTCTGAGCGCCACCGACAAAGAGTAACGCTGCCTGCCCGGATAACGGCTCTGCGCCTTCTCCGGGCAAGTCCACCACCGCTTCCCTGCCCTACTCCCTTTCCTGACGTTCTTTGCGCACCCGCGCGGCGTAGATCGCCAGCGTCTGCTTGATAATATCGAGCGTCACCGGTTTCGACAGACAGTTATCCATACCCGACTCCAGGCAGCGCTGTTTCTCCTCAGCCAGCGCGTTGGCGGTCACCCCGATGACCGGCAGGGTCATTCCCAGCTCGCGGATACGTTGCGTCAGGCGATAGCCATCCATATTCGGCATGTTGACATCGCTCAGCACGATATCGATATGCTGTTTGCTCAGCACGCCCAGCGCATCGACCCCATCGTTTGCCGTCACGCACTGATAGCCCAGCGAGCCAAGCTGGTCGGCCAGCAGCCGGCGGTTAATCGGATGATCGTCCACCACCAGGATCATCATATCGTCATTGCTGGCGACCTGCGTTTCCGGAGCGGCGAGCGCCGGGCCGTGTTCGGTGGTCGTCACCGCAATCCGCAAGATACGTCCCAGCAGCGGCAGCAGTTCGTGCGGTGTCGTCACGCTGTGTATCCACACGCCAGGCGTGCGTTCCAGCGGAATACCGATATGACGACGACAGAAAATCACCGCCGCACTCCCCTGCCAGCGCGCGTCCGGCTCATCATCAGTCAGCAAAATATCATCTGCGCCGGGCCGTTGGCCGTCATAGATTTGGCAGTGAAGACCGTGACAGGTGAGTAGCGACTCGACAAACAGCGCCAGGGAGGCGTTGCGGATCGCCAGCCAGCAACACGTACCCGCCAGGCCATCAATCACCAGCGGCGAGCGGTTTTGCACGCCGTACAGCGGAATACGAATGGTAAAGCGACTGCCCATTCCCGGTTCGGTTTCGACGGCAATATCGCCGTCCATCATGCTGATGAGCTTTTCACATATCGCCAGCCCCAGACCGGTCCCCTGGAAGTTGCGCTGCACGCCGGTCCCCACCTGGAAGAACGGGTCAAACAGGCGCACCACCTCTTTTGCCGGGATCCCTTCGCCAGTATCGCGCACGCTAATTTGCAGGTAATCCCCGGCGCACTGCACGTGCAGGACGATGCAGCCGGTGTCGGTAAACTTAATGGCGTTGCTCAACAGGTTAGAGATGACCTGCTGCAAACGCATCGGGTCGCCGGACATCAGCTGCGGAACGTCAGGCTCGATAAAGCAGTAGAGCCCCAGCTGTTTACGCACCACCAGCGGTAAATAGTTGGCCGAGATATGGTTCATCACCTCACGCGGCGAAAACTCACCGGGTTCGATTTTCAGCTGCTCGGATTCGATTTTCGAGAAGTCGAGGATATCGCTGATGATTTTCAGCAGCAGGCTCGAGGAGTTATTCATCGCCGTGACCAGCCTGTCGACGCCCTTCGGCAGCTCTTTGGTTTGCAACAGGTCAAGGTTACCGATTATTCCGTACAGCGGCGTTCGCAGCTCGTGGCTGACGGTGGCGAGGAACATCGATTTCGACTGGCTGGCCTGCTCCGCAGCCTGCGCCATCTCCTGCAACGACTCCTCCATCTTGACGCGGGCGCTGACGTCCACCAGCACGCAAATCGCGACGTTTTCATTGCGATAGCGCGAATGGACGAAGCTAATCTGCAGGTTGGTGTTGTTGCTGGTCAACACATCCACAAAGTTGACCTGCTGGCCGCAAATAATCTGCGTTAACCGCTGCCGATCCTCATGGGTCAGCATATTGAGGTAGTTGTGCGCCAGTTCGTTGCTCAGAATATTGGTGCCATCGAGGGTGCGCAGAATACAAATCCCCACCGGCGCCGATGCGACGATTTTACGGTTGAACTGCTCATGCTCTTCCAGCCGCTGGGCATCATTCTCCGCCGGGATAAAGATCCGCCGCTCATACATCCGCGCCAGGGCAAACAGAATCACCCCGGTGAGGATATTCAGGACAATCGCGTTGATAATCAGCATCCGGATACGTTCGAGCACCTGATCGACCGACACGGAATAGACGATGCTTAACGACGACGGCGGCAGACTCTTCTTCAGCGCCAGCTCGCGGAAACCCGAGGTGTAGCCAAACCAGATCCGCTCCTGCATCCAGCGGGCTTCGCTCTTGATTTTGTTATCCTGCCCGGCAAGAGAAATAAGCGGCTGTCCGTTGTCGTCGAGAATCGTGACGCTCATTGGCAGACTGCCCGGCGTAAAGAAGCTCTCCATACGAATGGTCTGCTCAATACCCAGCAACGCCTGCAGGCGGTTTGCCATATAAACCGGCGTCAGGGCGTAAAAATAGCCCACGCCCGGACGCACGCCCTGGCTTATCCAGAACAGGTTGTTGCCGCGCTCGTTTTGCGGCGCATCGCGGTACTGCTCAATACGCTGGTGCAGCACTTTCAGCGCCTGATCGCGCTCCAGCGGCATCTCCCGCAGGCCAAAGTTGGCCATACACAAATTATCGCTGCCAATGAGAAAGATGCGGTTGAGGTCATAGGCCGCGGAAAAGTTATCGCGCCAGTAGCGCATAAACCACGCCAGCGACTGCAGGGAGTTGCGCCAGGTCGCGCCCATTGTCCCGCAATCAGAATCAGGGTACAGCGGTTCAAAATCAGGAACGGCGATATTGCCGCCCGGAGCGGGAGTCGCCCCGCCCTCGTCGCCGCTGGTCGGACGGTTGCCGGCCACGTATTTCAGCTCTTTAATCACATCCGCGGTTCGCTGAATATAGCGCTGCGCCTGATCGGCATTGAGGTTAAATTCCTGGCGGATCTCCGACTCTCTGTCATGCAGGGCGTTGACGATATAGAACACGGAAACGAAAGCGATCAGCATCCAGAGCAGTACCGCCAGCGCTCTGAACAGGTAGCGTGAAACCTTTAGCGTGGTATGAAAAGAGGCAAGATATTTCAATGGGGCGATACTCGGCCGTCAGGGACTCAACAGAATGGGGTTAAGGTAGCGGTAAACACGTTTCGTCGCAACGTTATACTCTCTGGATTTCGCCTCGGATAAAGGCGCAGCGTACAAATAAAAAGGGCCGGAGTCTCTCCCGGCCCTTTTCGCATCACTAGCGCAGATTATTCTTCATCTTCGACAGCGTCATCATCGGCGTCAGCGTCAGTTTCCGGCGCGATCTCGTCGTCGCCTTCCGCTACGCTGCCGTCGATGGCATCCAGCTCTTCGTCATCAACCGGCTCGGCTACGCGCTGCAGGCCTACGACGTTTTCATCTTCCGCGGTACGGATCAGAATAACGCCCTGCGTGTTACGACCGACGATGCTGACTTCCGACACGCGCGTACGCACCAGGGTGCCGGCATCGGTGATCATCATGATCTGATCGCAATCATCGACCTGCACAGCGCCGACCACGGAACCGTTACGCTCGGTGACCTTAATGGAGATCACGCCCTGCGTTGCACGGGACTTAGTCGGATACTCTGCCGCCGCCGTACGTTTACCGTAACCATTCTGCGTGACGGTCAGGATAGCGCCTTCGCCGCGTGGAATGATCAGCGAAACCACTTTATCGTCACCCGCCAGCTTGATGCCGCGAACGCCGGTAGCGGTACGGCCCATGGCACGGACCGCGCTCTCTTTAAAGCGCACCACTTTACCGGCGGCTGAGAACAGCATCGCTTCATCATTACCGTTGGTCAGGTCAACGCCAATCAGCTCGTCGCCTTCGTTCAGGTTCACCGCGATGATCCCGGCAGAACGTGGACGGCTGAACTCAGTCAGCGCGGTTTTCTTCACGGTACCGCTGGCGGTCGCCATAAAGACGTTCACGCCTTCTTCGTATTCGCGTACCGGCAGAATAGCGGTAATGCGTTCGTTAGCTTCCAGCGGCAACAGGTTGACGATTGGACGCCCGCGCGCACCACGGCTGGCTTCCGGCAGCTGATAGACCTTCATCCAGTACAGGCGGCCACGGCTGGAGAAGCAGAGGATCGTGTCATGGGTATTGGCCACCAGCAGGCGGTCGATAAAGTCTTCTTCTTTAATACGTGCGGCCGATTTACCTTTGCCACCGCGACGCTGTGCCTCATAGTCGGTTAGCGGCTGATACTTCACATAGCCCTGGTGAGACAGGGTGACCACCACATCTTCCTGGTTGATCAGATCTTCGATGTTGATATCCGCGGTGTTGGCGGTGATTTCGGTACGACGCGCGTCGCCGAACTGTTCGCGCATGGCTTCCAGCTCTTCACGAATCACTTCCATCAGACGGTCGGCGCTGCCGAGGATATGCAGCAGTTCAGCGATCTGTTCCAGCAGCTCTTTGTATTCATCGAGCAGTTTTTCATGCTCAAGCCCGGTCAGTTTCTGCAGACGCAGATCCAGGATCGCCTGGGCCTGCTGTTCGGTCAGATAGTATTGACCGTCGCGCACGCCGAACTCTGGCTCCAGCCACTCCGGACGCGCGGCATCATCACCGGCACGTTCCAGCATCGCCGCCACGTTGCCCAGATCCCATGGACGCGCGATCAGGCCAGCTTTCGCTTCCGCAGGCGTTGGCGCACGGCGGATAAGCTCGATGATCGGGTCGATGTTGGCCAGCGCAATCGCCAGCGCTTCAAGGATATGCGCACGATCGCGGGCTTTACGCAGTTCGAAAATGGTACGACGCGTCACCACTTCGCGGCGGTGGCGCACGAACGCTGAAAGAATATCTTTCAGGTTCATGATCTTCGGCTGACCATGGTGCAGCGCAACCATGTTAATACCGAAGGAGACCTGCAGCTGCGTCTGGGAGTAGAGGTTGTTAAGCACCACTTCGCCCACCGCATCGCGTTTCACTTCAATCACGATGCGCATCCCGTCTTTATCAGACTCGTCACGCAGCGCGCTGATGCCTTCAACGCGTTTGTCTTTCACCAGCTCGGCAATTTTCTCGATCAGGCGCGCTTTGTTCACCTGATACGGAATTTCGTGCACGATGATGGTTTCACGACCGGTCTTCGCATCGGTTTCCACCTCAGCGCGGGCGCGAATATAAATTTTGCCACGACCGGTGCGGTAAGCTTCCTCAATCCCACGACGACCATTAATAATGGCGGCGGTCGGGAAGTCCGGACCCGGGATGTGCTCCATCAGCCCTTCGACGGAGATATTTTCATCGTCGATATAGGCCAGGCAGCCGTTGATCACTTCCGTCAGGTTGTGCGGCGGAATGTTGGTTGCCATCCCGACGGCGATACCGGACGAACCGTTCACCAGCAGGTTAGGGATTTTCGTCGGCATGACGTCAGGAATACGTTCCGTACCGTCATAGTTATCAACGAAATCAACCGTCTCTTTTTCCAGGTCGGCCATCAGCTCGTGGGCGATTTTCGACATACGGATTTCCGTATAACGCATCGCTGCGGCGGAGTCGCCATCGACAGAACCGAAGTTACCCTGGCCATCGACCAGCATATAACGCAAGGAGAATGGCTGTGCCATACGTACAATGGTGTCATAAACGGCGGTATCACCATGAGGGTGGTATTTACCGATTACGTCACCAACGACACGGGCGGATTTTTTATAGGCTTTGTTCCAGTCATTGCCCAATACGTTCATGGCGTAAAGTACGCGACGGTGTACCGGTTTCAGGCCATCTCGGACATCCGGCAGCGCACGGCCAACAATGACCGACATCGCATAATCCAGATACGAGCTCTTAAGCTCTTCCTCAATGTTGACCGGTGTAATTTCTCTCGCAAGGTCGCTCATCTAACCGCTATCCCTCTACTGTATCCCGGATTCAAAGGTCGCAAATTATAACACAGCCACGGTGATACGGGTAAACCTATACCCAATGAATTTCGCGCCGCATCGTGGCGGTAAACGCAGGCGCTCCGATTCGCGTCATCGGGTCGCGGCAAAAGGCGATGGGGATAGACGGTTTATTCATGTCGGTCACCTGATATACTCGCCGGTCTGAACAGAAAAGGAGTCGAAGCGCCCATGAATGCCGAAAAACAGCCGGTGGCCCACAACGTTGATCATCATGAAATTGCTAAATTTGAAGCCGTCGCCTCGCGCTGGTGGGACTTAGAGGGCGAGTTCAAGCCCTTACATCGTATCAACCCGCTGCGTCTTGGCTATATTGCGGAGCGTTCTGGCGGCCTGTTTGGTAAAAAGGTACTCGATGTTGGCTGCGGCGGCGGCATCCTTGCCGAGAGCATGGCGCGTGAAGGCGCAACGGTAACCGGGCTCGACATGGGCTTTGAACCGCTGCAGGTGGCGAAGCTGCACGCGCTGGAAAGCGGCGTTCAGGTCGACTATGTCCAGGAGACGGTAGAAGAGCACGCGGCGAAGCACGCCGGTCAGTACGATGTGGTGACCTGCATGGAGATGCTGGAGCATGTTCCGGACCCGCGTTCGGTGGTTCACGCCTGTGCACGGCTGGTGAAGCCCGGCGGTCAGGTCTTCTTCTCGACCATTAACCGCAATGGTAAAGCGTGGCTGATGGCGGTAGTCGGCGCTGAATACGTGATGAAAATGGTGCCCAAAGGGACTCATGACGTGAAAAAATTCATTAAGCCGGCGGAGCTGATTGGCTGGGTTGATCAGACTACTCTGAAAGAGCAGCATATTATCGGCCTGCATTACAATCCGCTGACCAATACCTTCAAGCTGGCACCGGGGGTAGATGTTAACTATATGTTGCATACAACCGCGAAAAGCGCATAACGTCAGCAGTTTTTCATATGATGATTATTTGATGATTGCGCGGCATCAAGCCGCGTAATTTTTACATCCGTCGAAGAAATCAGCATTCGATCAAATTTTCATATTTATTTTCCAGTTTATTGACATCTCCGCCAGGCCTTACGCGGCGTGGACTTAGCGATCATTACGCTTCCGCAACCTCAAATTAACGCCAAAATCAACCCTTGTACTCAAAAGAATCCTTACTAAAATACTCACCATATAGCGTTTCTTTTATCTACAACCCCCTACATATAGTATTTATCCACAGAGTTAGTCACAACGGCGTTCTGTGGATAAGCGGGGGATATTTTCTCTCACGGACAGGTATAATCCACATGAATCAGAGTCTGCTGGTGACAAAGCGTGACGGTAGCACCGAGCGCATTAATCTCGATAAAATCCATCGTGTACTGGATTGGGCGGCAGAAGGACTGAATAACGTTTCGATTTCTCAGGTAGAACTGCGCTCTCACATTCAGTTTTACGACGGCATCAAAACTGCCGATATCCACGAAACCATCATTAAGGCAGCGGCGGACCTGATCTCCCGCGAAGCGCCGGATTACCAGTATCTCGCCGCGCGCCTGGCTATCTTCCATCTGCGTAAAAAAGCCTACGGCCAGTTTGAGCCGCCAGCGCTGTATGACCACGTCACGAAGATGGTGAAAAAAGGCAAATACGATACTCATCTGCTGGAAGACTACACGGAAGAAGAGTTCAAGCAGATGGATTCGTTCATTGTTCACGATCGCGATATGAGCTTCTCCTACGCTGCCGTTAAGCAGCTGGAAGGCAAATATCTGGTCCAGAACCGTGTTACCGGCGAAATTTACGAGAGCGCCCAGTTCCTCTACATTCTGGTTGCCGCCTGCCTGTTCTCCAACTACCCGCGCGAGACGCGTCTGGACTACATCAAACGTTTCTATGATGCCGTCTCCACGTTTAAAATCTCGCTGCCGACGCCGATTATGTCCGGCGTGCGTACCCCAACGCGTCAGTTCAGCTCCTGCGTGCTGATCGAGTGCGGCGATAGCCTCGACTCCATCAACGCCACCTCCAGCGCCATCGTGAAATATGTTTCCCAGCGCGCAGGTATCGGTATTAACGCCGGTCGCATTCGTGCGCTGGGCAGCCCGATCCGCGGCGGCGAAGCGTTCCACACCGGCTGTATCCCGTTCTATAAGCACTTCCAGACCGCGGTGAAGTCCTGCTCGCAGGGCGGCGTACGCGGCGGTGCCGCCACGCTGTTCTACCCGATGTGGCATCTGGAAGTCGAAAGTCTGCTGGTGCTGAAAAACAACCGGGGTACCGATGCCAACCGCGTTCGCCACATGGACTACGGCGTACAGATCAACAAACTGATGTACACCCGCCTGCTGAAAGGTGAAGACATTACCCTGTTCAGCCCGTCCGACGTCCCGGGCCTGTACGACGCCTTCTTCGCCGATCAGGACGAATTCGAACGTCTGTACACCCTGTACGAAAAAGACGACAGCATTCGTAAGCAGCGCATCAAAGCGGTTGAGCTGTTCTCCCTGATGATGCAGGAACGCGCCTCCACCGGCCGTATCTACATCCAGAACGTTGACCACTGCAACACCCACAGCCCGTTTGACCCGGTGGTGGCGCCGGTTCGCCAGTCCAACCTGTGCCTGGAAATCGCGCTGCCGACCAAACCGCTGGATGACGTCAACGACGAAAACGGCGAAATCGCGCTCTGTACCCTGTCTGCCTTTAACCTCGGCGCCATTGAAAGCCTCGACGAGCTGGAAGAGCTGGCGGTACTGGCGGTGCGTGCGCTGGACGCGCTGCTGGATTATCAGGACTACCCGATTCTGGCGGCTAAACGCGGCGCGATGGGCCGTCGTACGCTGGGTATTGGCGTGATCAACTTCGCCTACTACCTGGCGAAGCACGGTAAACGCTACTCTGACGGCAGCGCCAACAACCTGACGCATAAAACCTTTGAAGCTATTCAGTACTACCTGCTGAAAGCGTCAAACGAGCTGGCCATTGAACAGGGCGCGTGCCCGTGGTTCAACGAGACCACCTATGCTCAGGGCGTGCTGCCGATCGATACCTATAAAAAAGATCTCGATGCCATCGTCAACGAGCCGCTGCACTACGACTGGGAAGCGCTGCGCGAATCCATTAAAGAGCACGGCCTGCGTAACTCTACGCTCTCTGCGCTGATGCCGTCAGAGACCTCTTCGCAGATCTCCAACGCCACCAACGGTATTGAGCCGCCGCGCGGACATGTTAGCATTAAAGCCTCGAAAGACGGCATTCTACGTCAGGTGGTACCGGACTACGAAAAACTGCAGGGCAGCTACGAGCTGCTGTGGGAAATGCCGAACAATGACGGCTACCTGCAGCTGGTTGGTATCATGCAGAAGTTTATCGACCAGTCGATTTCGGCCAACACCAACTATGACCCGACGCGTTTCCAGTCGGGTAAAGTACCGATGCAGCAGTTGCTGAAAGACTTGCTCAATGCCTATAAATTCGGCGTAAAAACTCTGTACTATCACAACACCCGTGATGGCGCGGAGGATGCCCAGGACGATCTGGCGCCGTCCATCCAGGACGACGGCTGCGAAAGCGGCGCATGTAAGATTTGATAATATTGCCCGGCGGCGCCTTGCTTGCCGGGCCTACGGTCTATTGTAGGCCGGGTTTGCGAAGCGCCACCCGGCGTATAATTCCAGGACAGGATCCCCACTCATGGCATATACCACTTTTTCACAGACGAAAAACAACCAGCTGCTTGAGCCGATGTTTTTTGGCCAACCGGTTAACGTCGCCCGTTACGATCAGCAAAAATATGACATCTTCGAAAAGCTGATCGAAAAACAGCTCTCCTTCTTCTGGCGTCCGGAAGAAGTTGACGTCTCCCGCGACCGTATCGACTACCAGGCGCTGCCGGAACACGAAAAACATATCTTTATCAGCAACCTGAAGTATCAGACGCTGCTGGACTCTATCCAGGGCCGTAGCCCGAACGTCGCCCTGCTGCCGCTGATTTCGATTCCGGAACTGGAAACCTGGGTGGAAACCTGGGCATTCTCAGAGACGATTCACTCGCGCTCCTACACCCATATCATCCGTAATATCGTGAACGATCCGGCAATGGTCTTCGACGATATCGTCACCAACGAGCAAATCCAGAAACGCGCGGAAGGTATCTCCCACTACTACGACACGCTGATCGAGCTGACCAGCTACTGGCATCTGCTGGGTGAAGGCACGCACACCGTCAACGGGAAAACCATCACCGTTAACCTGCGCGAGCTGAAAAAGAAACTCTACCTGTGCCTGATGAGCGTCAACGCGCTGGAAGCGATTCGCTTCTACGTCAGCTTCGCCTGTTCGTTCGCATTCGCCGAGCGTAAGCTGATGGAAGGCAACGCCAAAATCATCCGCCTGATCGCCCGTGACGAAGCGCTGCATCTGACCGGCACCCAGCACATGCTGAATCTGCTGCGCTCCGGCGTCGACGACCCGGAAATGGCGGAAATTGCCGAAGAGTGCAAGCAGGAGTGCTACGATCTGTTCGTGCTGGCGGCGCAGCAGGAGAAAGAGTGGGCGGACTACCTGTTCCGTGACGGTTCAATGATCGGCCTGAACAAAGATATTCTCTGCCAGTACGTGGAATACATCACCAATATCCGCATGCAGGCGGTGGGTCTCGACCTGCCCTTCCAGACCCGCTCCAACCCGATTCCGTGGATCAACACCTGGCTGGTGTCCGATAACGTGCAGGTTGCGCCGCAGGAAGTGGAAGTCAGCTCCTACCTGGTTGGCCAGATCGATGCCGAAGTCGATGCCGACGATCTGAGCAACTTCCAGCTCTGATGAAACGCATTTTTCTGAAAATCTCTGACACTCGTCTTGAGTGTCAGGATGAACACCCTTCCCTGTTGGCCGCCCTGGAATCACATAATATCGACGTGGAGTATCAGTGCCGCGCCGGCTATTGCGGATCCTGCCGCACGCGGCTGGTTTCCGGTCAGGTTGACTGGCTGACCGAACCGCTGGCGTTCATCCAGCCGGGAGAGATTTTGCCCTGCTGCTGCCGGGCGAAAGGCGATATTGAAATCGAGATGTAGTTTTGTCGGGTGGCGCT
Organism: Klebsiella sp. X13; assembly: GCF_003323835.1. Classification (NCBI taxonomy): domain Bacteria; kingdom Pseudomonadati; phylum Pseudomonadota; class Gammaproteobacteria; order Enterobacterales; family Enterobacteriaceae; genus Klebsiella; species Klebsiella sp. X13. The sequence continues at coordinate 1,569,168 of NZ_CP030874.1, read as the reverse complement.
GCGCTTACCCGACAAAACCGCAGTTCACAGGCCGGGCAAGGCGCAGCGCCACCCGGCTTTTTAGTGCTTCGCTTTCAGAAACTGCACCGCTTTATCCGGGAAATCGGTAAACAAGCCGTCGACGTCAGCCTGGTGGTACAGCAGGTCAAACAGCTGATTCACATCGGTGACATAATCCGGTAGCTGGTCAGCGCGGACGGTATACGGGTGCACCACCAGACGCTGGCGATGCGCCTCTTTCACCATCTCGTTGAGCGCAACCTGACCCGGCCTGGCATTCGCCGCCACCAGCATATGGTAGTCCGGACCAATTCCGTCGGCATATTGCGCAATCTGCGTCATCGCGCCGGGCTTAAACATCCAGTCATAGCTGTAGTTAACCCATTTGCCATCCGCCTGGCGTTGCCGGGTTTCATTCCAGTCGGTGTAAGCGATCAGCTGCACCAGCTTCAGGTCCATCCCCATCTTCGGCTCCAGCTCATGCTTAATCCGCTTGAGCTCGTTAGCATCAAAGCACTGCAGATAGATCTTATCCTGCTTGCGGGTGTACCCGTATTTCTTCAGCACCTGCAGGACGCTGACGGCGATATCCTTGCCTTCCTGATGGTGGAACCACGGCGCCTTAATTTCCGGGTAGATTCCGATATTTTTCCCCGTTGAATGGTTCAGCCCCTGAACAAACTCAATCTCCTCTTCAAAAGTATGAATGCGGAAGTCTGATTTCCCCATCGGGAAGCGGCCAGGGAAGGTCTGTATATTCTTGCCGTCCTTCGGCTCAAACCCTTCGCTGAACCGCAGTGATTTTATCTCCGCGAGGGTAAAGTCGATGGCGTAGAAGCGCCCATCCTGCCGTGCGCGCTGCGGGAAACGCTCCGCGACGTCGGTCACCCGATCGAGATAGTGGTCATGGAGCACCACCAGCCGATCGTCTTTGGTCATGACCAGGTCCTGCTCAAGATAATCGGCGCCCTGAGCGTAGGCCATCGCTTTTGCCGGCAGCGTATGCTCCGGCAGATAGCCGCTGGCGCCGCGGTGGGCGATGACCAGCTTATCCGCCGCAGAGGCGGAGAAGCTCAGAGTAGAACCGGCCAGTAAAATCGCCGTCATTAACGTTGTGGCTACCGTTTTCATGCGCATTCCTTAAGCCTGTTTCAGTTGTTGGTGATGGCGTTTTTCGCCAATCATCACCACCACCAGCAGCAGAACCGCCAGCACGCTGCCGCCGATCATCACCATGAAACCGCCGTCCCAACCGAAGAAGTCAACGGTATAGCCTACGATCGCGCTGGCGGCAACGGAACCGCCCAGGTAGCCAAACAAACCGGTAAAACCGGCGGCAGTGCCAGCCGCTTTTTTCGGCGCCAGTTCCAGGGCATGCAGGCCAATCAGCATCACCGGGCCATAGATCAGGAAGCCAATCACAATCATACAGGTCATATCGATACCCGGATTACCCGGCGGGTTGAGCCAGTAGACCACGGTCGCAATCGTCACCAGCGTCATAAAGAAGACGCCGGTGGCTCCGCGATTACCCCTAAACACCTTATCGGACATCCAGCCGCAAATCAGCGTGCCTGGAATCCCCGCATACTCATATAAGAAGTAGGCCCAGGAGGATTTATCCAGCGCAAAGTGCTTCACTTCTTTCAGGTAGGTTGGCGACCAGTCGAGAATGCCGTAGCGCAGCAGATAGACAAAGACGTTCGCCACGGCGATATACCACAGCAGCTTGTTCGGCAGGATATACTGCTTAAAGATCTGGCTGGCGGTCAGCTCCTGTTCATGCTCTTCGCTGTAATCATCAGGATAGTCATTTTTATACTCTTCAATTGGCGGCAGGCCGCAGGACTGTGGCGTATCGCGCATCATCGCGAAGGCAAACACCGCCAGCAGAATCGCGCCGAATGCCGGCATATACAGCGCCGCGTGCCAGTCGTTAAACCAGGCCATCCCCAGCAGGAACAGCAGCGGTGGGATCCCGCCTCCCACGTTATGCGCGCAGTTCCACACCGAGACAATGCCGCCGCGTTCTTTCTGCGACCACCAGTGCACCATCGTCCGCCCGCACGGCGGCCAGCCCATCCCCTGGAACCAGCCGCAGAGGAACAGCAGCACGAACATCACCATAATGCTGGAGGTCGCCCAGGGCACAAACCCCATCACCAGCATCACCAGCGCAGCCAGGATCAGCCCCGCGGGCAGAAAAATGCGCGGATTCGAGCGATCCGAAACCGACCCCATGATGAATTTCGAAAATCCATAGGCAATCGAAATACCGGAGAGGGCGAAACCCAGATCGCCGCGGGAAAAACCTTGCTCCACCAGATAGGGCATAGCCAGAGCAAAGTTCTTACGCACCAGATAGTAAGCAGCGTATCCAAAGAAAATACCGATGAAAATTTGCCAGCGCAGTCGACGGTACAGCGGATCGATTTCCGCCGCGGGCAAACGCGCTTTGTGTGGCGCAGGTTTAAAAATAGTTAACATAGCAGCCTCCGTGGCCATCTCTTCTCTACTGACAGCGATAAGAAAAATCTAATCTAATCACCCACTTCTGATGAGGCGGGATGGTAGGCAAAGCTGGCCCCGGATACTGTGAAACATCGCACGCTTTGTTACAAAAATATGACAAAACATTCCATTATGAGCATGAAATCACATAAAACGCTCGAATTACGCGCGAATATGCTCGAAATCAAACAATACGTACTGTTTGTATGGCTAAATGGCGTAAAACGAAAGCAGAGGGACAGGAAGATGGCCGAAACCCGTGAATGCGATGTTATTATCATCGGCGGCGGCGCCACCGGCGCAGGGATTGCGCGGGACTGCGCGCTCCGCGGGCTGCAGGTAACGCTGCTGGAACGTCACGATATTGCCACCGGAGCAACCGGCCGTAATCACGGTCTGCTGCACAGCGGCGCCCGCTATGCCGTCACCGATAGTGAATCGGCCCGCGAGTGCATCACTGAGAACCGGATTCTGCGCCGCATCGCCCGTCACTGCGTTGAACCGACCGGTGGACTCTTCATTACTCTTCCCGAGGACGATCTGGCCTGGCAACGAACCTTTATCAACGCCTGTCAGCAGGCGGGGATCGAAACCCGGCCGCTGTCGCCAGCAGAGGCGCTGCGCCTTGAACCCACCGTCAATCCGGCCCTGCTTGGCGCCGTACAGGTCCCCGATGGCACCATCGATCCGTTTCGCCTGACGGCGGCCAATATGCTCGACGCCCGGGAGCATGGCGCGACCATTCTGACCGGTTGCGAAATGACCGGGCTCATCCGCCGTGGAGAACGCGTTTGCGGGGTCGAGTTTTATGATCATCAGCATCGTGAGAGACGTACGCTACACGCCGGGGTTGTGGTCAATGCTGCCGGGATCTGGGGACAGCGGATCGCGGAATATGCCGATCTGCGCATCGCCATGTTCCCGGCCAAGGGATCGCTGCTGATCCTCGACCATCGTATCAACCGACAGGTCATCAACCGCTGCCGTAAACCTGCCGATGCCGATATTCTGGTGCCCGGCGATACCATTTCGCTGATTGGCACGACGTCGGAACATATCCCTTACGACGAAATTGATGACAACCGGGTCACAACGGCCGAAGTCGACACGCTGCTGCGGGAGGGGGAAAAGCTGGCTCCGGTACTTGGGCGTACTCGCGTGCTGCGCGCCTATTCCGGCGTGCGCCCACTGGTGGCCAGCGATGATGATCCCAGCGGACGCAGCGTCAGCCGCGGTATCGTTCTGCTCGACCACGCCAAACGCGATGGCATGGAGGGCTTTATCACCATTACCGGCGGCAAGCTAATGACCTACCGTTTGATGGCAGAGTGGGCCACGGATGCGGTGTGCCGTAAGCTGGGCAACAGCGTCCCCTGCTCTACTGCCGACACTCCGCTCCCGGGCTCAACGGAGTCCCCCGAAGCCACGGTAAAAAAAATCATCTCGCTACCCGCGCCGCTGCGCGGTTCCGCCCTCTATCGCCACGGCGACCGCACGCCTGCCTGGCTGGGCGATACCCGCCAGCATCGCAGCTTGATTTGTGAATGCGAGATGGTGACCGCCGGAGAAGTGCAGTACGCGGTGGAAAACTTAGCGGTTAACAGCCTGCTCGATCTACGCCGCCGCACGCGCATCGGCATGGGCACCTGCCAGGGAGAGCTGTGCGCCTGCCGGGCGGCCGGGCTTCTGCAACGGTTTAACATCACCACTCCCGCCCAGTCGCTGACCCAGCTTTCTGATTTTTTAAACGAACGCTGGAAAGGCGTGCAGCCCATTGCCTGGGGCGATGCGCTCAGGGAAAGTGAATTCACCCGCTGGGTCTACCTCGGACTGTGCGGGCTGCAAAAGGAGTCTCAGGATGAAATTTGATAGCGTGATTATCGGCGGTGGCCTCGCGGGCCTGCTCTGCGGGCTAACGCTTAATCAGTTCGGCCTGCGCTGCGTCATCGTCAGTCGGGGTCAAAGCGCGCTGCACTTTTCCTCCGCTTCGCTGGATCTGCTCTGCGCCCTTCCCGACGGGGAACGCGTCAGCGATGTGGCTCACGGGATAGACCGCCTGGCAGAACAGCTTCCCGAACATCCCTACGCGATGCTGGGTGCCGAACGGGTGATGGCGTACGCCGCGCAAACCGAGGCGCTGCTGGCTATCAACGGGATCGCGATGCGCGGCGCGGCCAGCCAGCCGCATGAACGCGTTACGCCGCTGGGCACCCTGCGCCCGACATGGCTTTCGCCGCTGGAAGTTCCCGTGGCGCCACTGTCCGCACGTAGCGTTGGCGTGGTGGGTATCGGCGGCTTCGCCGACTTCCAGCCGCATCTGGCCGCCGCCTCGCTCACCCGGCAGGGGGTGAAGGCGACCGCCAGCGAGATAGACTTACCGATACTGGATGTTCTGCGGGATAACCCGAGCGAATTTCGCGCGGTGAATATCGCCAGAATGCTCGACGAAGAGTGTCATTGGCCCGCGCTCCTCGCCGCGTTACGTCCGCTGGCGCTGGCGCACGACCTGCTGATCATGCCCGCCTGTTTCGGTCTGAATGACGCCGGGCTGTATCGCTGGCTACAGGAACAGCTACCCTGCCCGCTGCGCCTGCTGCCGACGCTGCCGCCTTCGGTTCCCGGCATACGCCTGCATAACCAGCTTCAGCGTCGTTTTATTCGAACCGGAGGTACCTGGCTGGCTGGCGATGAAGTCACACGGATCGGCCATCAGGAGGGGAAAGTCAACGAAGTCTGGACCCGGCAGCACGGCGATGTTCCGCTGCGTCCCCGTTTTGCCGTTCTGGCCAGCGGCAGTTTCTTCAGTAATGGATTGATCGCCGATAAAGCGCGCGTTCGGGAACCCATTCTCGGCCTCGACCTTCAGCAGACCACTCCGCGTGAGAACTGGTATCAGCGCGATTTCTTTGCTTCGCAACCCTGGCAACGCTTCGGCCTGAAAACGGATACGATGCTGCGCCCGCTGCTCGACGGCCAGCCGCTGGGCAACCTGTTCGCCATCGGTTCGCTACTCGGCGGTTTTGATGCCATCCAGCTTGGATGCGGCGGCGGCGTTTGCGCGGTCACCGCGCTGCACGTCGCGAAACAGATTCATGACCTTGCCGGAGGCACGCGATGAACGATACCCGCTTTGAGAGCTGCATTAAATGTACCGTTTGTACGACCAGCTGCCCGGTCAGCCGGGTTAATCCCCGCTATCCGGGCCCGAAACAGGCGGGTCCGGACGGTGAGCGCCTGCGGCTGAAAGATGGGGCGCTGTACGACGAAGCCTTAAAATATTGTATTAACTGCAAGCGCTGTGAAGTCGCCTGTCCCTCTGATGTAAAAATTGGCGATATTATCCAAAGGGCACGGGCGCAGTACAGCCAGCAAAAACCCACGCTGCGCGATGCTATCCTCAGCCATACCGACCTGATGGGCACCCTCTCCACGCCGTTTGCCCCGCTGGTCAACGCCGCAACGGGGCTCAAACCGGTGCGCCGCCTGCTCGATGCGACGCTAAAGATTGACCACCGCCGGACGCTGCCGAAATATGGTTTCGGCACTTTTCGCCGCGCTTACCGCCAGCAGGCGGACCGCCAGGCGCAGTTCAGTGAACAGGTCGCTTTTTTTCACGGCTGTTACGTCAACTACAACCATCCGCAGCTTGGCCACGACCTTATCCGCGTGCTGAATGCGATGGGCACCGGCGTACAGCTGTTAAGTAAAGAAAAATGCTGCGGCGTGCCGCTTATCGCCAACGGCTTTTTTGCCAAAGCCCGCCGCCAGGCGCAGAGCAACGTCGCCGCCATGCGAGAGACTCCGCTGCCGGTCATTGCCACCTCATCAACCTGCACGTTTACCCTGCGCGACGAATACCCGCATCTGCTGGATGTCGATAATCAGGACCTTCGCGACCGGATTGAACTGGCAACTCGCTGGATCTGGCGCCAGCTTGATGCCGGGCGTACCCTGCCGCTTCGGCCGCTGCCGCTGAAGGTGGTTTATCACACGCCGTGTCATATGGAGAAGATGGGCTGGTCGCTGTATACCCTCGAACTGCTGCGGCTGATCCCGGGTTTACAGCTGGAAGTGCTGGATTCACAGTGCTGCGGCATCGCCGGTACCTACGGGTTTAAATCGGAAAACTACCCCTCTTCGCAGGCCATCGGCGCACCGCTGTTCCGGCAAATTGAGGAGAGCGGCGCCGACCTGGCGATCACCGATTGCGAAACCTGCAAATGGCAAATCGAGATGTCCACCAGCAAACGCTGTGAACATCCCATCACTCTGCTGGCGCAGGCGCTGGCCTGACATCGGCGCCAGAAACCAGTAAAACCAATGCGGCTGATGACAAACCGGGTTTGAATACGGAGCCCGGGTTTGTGCCGGGTGGCGGCTAACGCCTGACCCGGCCTACTGGTGCTGGCGGATTCAGAACGGAAATTGCCCCGGTTGACTACCAGCCCCCTTGCCGACCTCGTAGGCCCGGTAAGGCGCAGCCGCCACCGGGCAATTCCTCAAGAGCGCGTTTTGTCAGTAGTCTTAACTAATAGCTCCCCTTTCCTTCCGCCGGTTCGGCGACCGGTCTGAACATCGCCAGCCGTGTATCCAGCGCCCGGGTATAGAGGTTGGTATCGACGCCAACGGCGACAAAATTTGCCCCCCACGCCAGCGCGTTGTGCGCCATTTCCGGGTCAACGGCGAGGAAACCTGCGGCTTTCCCCGCCGCGCGAATGCGGCGGATACTCTGTTCAATGATGCGCTGCACTTCCGGATGGCCGGCGTTGTCCGGGTAGCCCAGCGAAGCCGATAAATCAGCCGGGCCGATAAAGACGCCGTCAATACCCTCCACTTCGAGGATGGCATCCAGGTTGTCGAGAGCGGTTTTGCTCTCTACCTGAATCAGCAGGCACAGCTCATCGTTGGCCAGCGCCATATAGTTTTCCACCCGTCCCCAGCGTGCGGCGCGCGCCACCCCGGCCCCGACGCCGCGGGTGCCCAGCGGCGGATAGCGGGTCGCCGAGACTATCTCCCGCGCCTGTTCGGCGGTATCGACCATCGGGATCAGCAGCGTTCTGGCGCCAATATCCAGCACCTGCTTAATCAGGCTGCGATTGCCCTCCACCGGGCGAATCACCGGCTGGCTGGCATAGGGTGCGATGGCCTGCAGCTGATGATAAAGGTCCTGGATGGTATTGGGCGCATGTTCGCCGTCAATCAGCAGCCAGTCGTAACCCGAGGTGGCGGCAATCTCAGCCATATACGAAGAGGTCGAGCTCAGCCACAGGCCAATCTGCGCTTCTCCTTGCAATAATCCCGCTTTAAATGGGTTCGATAAAATTGCGTTCATAGTTCTCCCTTACATTAATGCTGTACGCTGCCAGCCTGTGGCACCGTGCGATTCACGCGCAGTGAAAAGATAATAACCACCCCGACAATCGCCACGCAGGCGAGCGTCAACAATCCGGCAGAATTATTGCCGAACATCGTTTCGGCCTGAACCCGAATGATAGGGGCCAGAAACCCACCGATGGCGCCAAACAGGTTGACGAAACCAATACCCGCGGCCAGCGCCGTGCCGGACAATAACTGCGTCGGCATGGTCCAGAAGACCGGCTGCACGGCAATGACGCCGACGGCGGCGACGCACAGCGCGATAATGGCCAGCACCGGCGACACCAGCCCGGAGACCGCGATGCCAATGGCCGCCGCCAGCAGGGTGAATGCCGCAATATTACGCCGCTCGCCGGTGCGATCGGAGTACCGTGGAATCAGCCAGGTCCCGAACAGCGCCGCCACCCACGGGATGGCGGTCACCACCGAGGCTACGAACCCGACTTTGGTGCCCAGCAGCGCGGCAACCTGGGTCGGCAGAAAGAAAATCAGACCGTAAACCGCCACCTGAATAGTCAGGTAGATAATGGCCAGTTGCCAGACGCGACCGTTGCGCAGCGCATCGGACAACCGCGAGGTGACCTTCTTCTGCTCTTCTCTGGCCAGCTCGCTAATTAACGCCTGCTTTTCGACAGAAGTCAGGAAACGCGCATTTTGCGGCGTATCATCGAGCCAGAAGAAGGTGAAGAATCCCGCGCCGACGGCCAGCAGCCCTTCAATGATAAACATCCAGAACCAGCCGGGATGTCCCATAAAACCGTGCATTTCCAGTAGGGCGCCGGATAGCGGTGAACCGAGGGTCAGCGCCAGCGGCGCGCCCATATAAAACAGCCCCATAATGCTGGCGCGGTTCTGCTGGGGAAACCACTGAGAGGTCAGGTAGATCATCCCCGGGAAGAAGCCCGCTTCGGCGGCGCCAAGCAGAGTGCGCACCAGCAGAAATTTCGCTTCCGTATCCGCCCATGCCATCGCCGCGGAAAGAATGCCCCACAGCAAGGTGGTGCAGCCAATCCATTTTCTGGCGCCGAATTTGCGCATCAGCAGGTTGGCCGGCACCCCGAGAAAGGCATACACCACAAAGAAAATCCCTGCCCCCAGCGCATAGGCTTCGTTGCTGAGACCGGTATCCAGCTGGTAGGTCTCCTTGGCAAAGCCGATATTCGAGCGGTCAAGAAACGCCAGCACATACAGCGCCAGCATAAAGGGGATCAAACGGGCGCGGTTTTTCTTCACCACGCTCTCAAGCAAGGTGTTGCTCATCGTAATATCCTCAACATGGGGCCGCACATCAGCGCGGTGCGGCACGACGGGATCAGTGGCTGTAAGGGCGTTTCAGGTTGCAGTCGCGGTTCAGCTCGACGCCGAAGCCCGGTTTATCCAGCACGGTTTTATGAATGCGACCTTTCACAGGTACCGGCTCGTCAACCAGAATCGGATCAAACTGCGGACGCATCGTTGAGCAGTCCGGGCTGGTCATCAGGAACTCGCTGAACGGCGTGTTGGTAAAGGTAATGACCGCATGGTGCGAATAGACCGATGAGCCGTGCGGAACCACCAGCTGGCCGCGCGATTTGGCGATCGCCGCAATCTCCACCAGGGTGGTCAGGCCGCCGCACCAGCCCACGTCAGGCTGCATAATATCGATGCCGGTTTCCGACAACGTGCGGAAGGATTGCAGCGTGCCGTGGTGCTCGCCGCTGGTGACCATCATTCCGGCTGGCGCATTGCGTTTAAGCTCGCGATAGCCTTCATACTGCTGCGGCGGCAGGCACTCTTCGATCCACTTGAGGTTATAGGGCGCGCAGGCGTGGGCCAGTTTAGTGGCGTAGTTAACGTCCTGGCTCATCCAGCAATCCAGCATCAGCCAGAAGTCCGGGCCGCATTTTTCACGCATATCGGCCACTATGGCGGCATCTTTGCGGATCCCCGCATCGCCATCGTGCGGCCCCCAGTGGGTCGGCATTTTGCCGCCAATAAAGCCCATCTCTTTCGCCAGATCCGGACGTGCCCCGGTGGCGTAGAACTGAATTTCATCGCGCACCGCGCCACCCAGCAGTTTGTAAACCGGCAGTCCAACCACTTTGCCAAACAGATCCCACAGCGCCAGGTCGATACAGGAGAGGGTATTCATCACCAGGCCGCCGGAGCCGGAGTAGTACAGGGTGGCGTTGAGCATCTGGTCATGGATCAGTTTGATATCGCTGACGCACTTGCCTTCGATAAAGCGGCTCAGGTGCTTTTCGACGATAAAGCAGCCCATCTCACCGGCGGTCGACACCGCAAAGCCGGTCTGTCCGTTTTCGGCTTCGACTTCCACAATCAGCGTGCCGAGAACGTTGATGCCAAACGACTGACGGGACTGTTCATACTGTGGATATTTGCTCATCGGCGTGGCGATATGATCGTCAATCCAGTGGTTTGCCCCCTGGTCATGATAATCGCCGCCGCCAGCGCCTTTCTCTGCGGTAGCTCCGCCGATAAACCAGGCGCGGACGTGTTTAATTTTCGGTAGGGTCATGATCTTCTCCTTATTATGAGGCCTGTTGTTCGAAGGGGCTCTTCCACCCCAGCAGACGGGAAATATCTTTAGCGCAGGCAATCGCCCTACCGGCGAGGTAATCGCGATTGTCTTCATTGATTTGCAGACGGGTACCCACCACGGAAATGGCGGCGGTCAGCTCGTTGTTGGCGTTAAAAACCGGCGCGGCCACGCAGCGAACGTCGGGATAATCTTCACCGTTATCGAAGCTCCAGCCGCGGGCGCGGATACGCCCCAGCTCATCGCGAAGCTGCTGGGCGCTGGTGATGGTGGTTGGCGTCGCCCGCTCCCACTGCAGCTCGCTGATAATCGACTCCTGAACCCGCTCGGGCTGCCAGGCCAGCAGGCATTTACCAATACCGGAACGATACAGCGACAGGCTCTTACCCTCGTGCGAACGCACGCTGATGGTCGCCGGGGATTCAATCTTCAGAATGTAGTAGGCGTTGCCGCTGTCGATAATGCCCAGGTGGCAGAGTAGACCGCACTGATCCATCAGTTGCGTCAGGCGCGGCCGCGCCAGTTCGCGCAGGTCCATTTTGCTCAGCGCCTGCCCGGCCAGCTCAACCAGCTTGGTCCACAGGCAGTAGTTATCCTGATTATCCATGCTGAGGAAGCGCTGTTTTCTCAGCTCTCCCAGCAGCAGATAGGCGGTACTTTTCGGAATACCCAGTTCGTCAATAATGGTCGCCGCGCTGCAGGGGCCGATACGGGCGATTAAATTGAGAATGTCGATGGCGCGGGTCAGCGCCGGGACTTTGCTTGATTCCAACATGCTGGACTCCAATCCTGAATACTGGAATCAGTGTTGCGGTTGTCCGGGCGGTAAATTGTGAGCGACTTCAAATGACGACGCTATTCCAGCCGGGTGGACATTCGGAGGGAGGAAAATGCGAGATGGCGCACAGAATATTTAAAAGCAAGTACAACAGGTTGGACTCATTGCGCGTCGGGAGAGGTTCCCGACGCAGAGGTTGGTTTAAACCGAGAGCGATTCGACGACGTTAATCCAGCCGTGTTCACCGGCGACCGGCTGACCGTGCAACCAACGGCGCAGCATATTCAGCGCCATCATGGCACAGACTTCCTGACGCACTGCCAGGCTGTAGCGCGTGGCGCTGAATTTAACCCGCAGCGCATGGGTGCCTTCCGGCGTCGAGAGGACGAAATTCAGGTGATCGGCTTCCTGGCCGCTCACCGCCAGCGCCAGACCGGCGAAATGATTGACCCGCCGTTCTGCGGCCCAGCGGGCGGACTGCGCCAGCGACTCCTCCTGGCAAGGGACAATTTCACTTGCCAGCAGCGGCGCATTTGCCCGCGAAAGCTGAAGCGCCAGCAAACCGCCGGTAAACTGTTCACTCAGCGTCAGACTCAGCTGGCGCTCCTGTAAACAACGCGCGATCTGCGCGGGCAGCCCTTCGGTGCCCTCGAAAATCATGCTCTCTCCCGCCACTTTTTTCACTTCCGGCCATATCGCCAGCATCGCTTCGCGCTGCTCCGCCGGCCCGGTGAGCTTCAGCTCAATAATCGGCATTGAAGAGCGGTAGCCCATGACGACGCCCGGCGGCAGCGCCAGCGGATCGAGGCTTTGCGCCAGATCGCTTTCCGAACGGCCAAACGTCGTCAGACGCAGACACAGCGGCGGGGCAGAGAGCGGGAAACGCTCACGCAAGCGGGGTAAAATTTCCTGCTCGACCATGATTTTGAATTCCGATGGAACGCCGGGGGTGAAAAACATCAGACAGCGGTTGAGCTGAACGGCAAAACCGCAGGCCGTCCCCACCGGATTGTTGATCATCTCCGCGCTGGCGGGGATCTCCGCCTGCTTACGGTTACTTGCGGCCATCGGGCGACCGCGCTCGGCAAAGAAACGGGTCATCGTTTCCAGCCACTCTTCGTGCAGAATCAGCCCTTCGCCCTTGGCGGTCGCCGCGGCCAGCGCGCTCAGATCGTCACTGGTTGGCCCCAGGCCACCGTTGACGATCAGCACATCCGCCTGTTCGCTGCGCTCACGTAGCACCGTGACCAGGGAGTCAAGGTCATCGCCCACGGTGTTACGGCGCGTTAGCGGTAATCCCTGATTGAAAAAGAAATCGGCCAGCCACGCGGCATTGGTATCGACGATTTGCCCGTGCAACACTTCATCGCCGGTGGACAGCATTTCCACATTTATCATTATTCACTTCACTCCTTGCCTGCCAGGTGGCAATACTATAGCGCAAGGCGCAGGCGGAGTAGACAGGAATACGGCGCGGGAAACGTTCGCGCCGTTGGGGGGATTAGAAGCTGGCGCTGACGCCGAGATACGGACCGTCTGCAATCGTGCTGTCTTTGTTGCCGTCCTTCCCTTCGAGGTTCAGATAGCGATAACCGGCTTCGATGCTCAGAGGACGCATAATCGTCCAGCTCGCACCGGCGTTAGCTTCCTGATAGCTCTGAATGCCGCTGGAGAGAGAATCCGGGGAATAATAGTATTCGCCGAACAGACGGAAGCTGTCGCCAATTTTCCACTGCAGGCCGCCGCCGACGGCCGCCGCATACCCTTCATCGCCGCTCTTCGGGTTGGTATAAACGCCCTTGCCGCCAACCGTCGCGAGGAACGGCCCCAGCGGAATATTCAGACCAAGGCCTAACCCCGCCGCGTCGCCGTCATTGTCGCTGTGCATCCAGTTGCCGGTCACTGCCAGACCAGATGACTCAGTCCCGAAACCCACGCCAAGGTTGGTGTAGTGCTCGCCAGCCTGCCCGGTTACGCTGATTGCATGGGCCGCCGTAGAGACGAACATCATGCCGGCAAGACCTAATAAAATGCTCTTTTTCATTTTTACTCTATCCAGAAAACAAGAATCAAAAAAGTCCCAAAAACCGCAGAATTGTACTGCCGAACGCTGAGGAATCAATGCACTAAAACGACCTTTACTCTCGTGATTGTAACCAGTTGCTACGGATAATGTCGGCTAAATACGGACAATGCAGCTTGCGGTTTAGCGAGACGGCTCGCAAACTGGTGCTCCAACATCTTTTCCCTACCGTTTAGTCAAGGAGATCACCATGCGCCAAAGGACCATCGTCTGCCCGCTGATTCAGAATGAGGGACACTATTTGCTCTGCAAAATGGCTGACGATCGCGGCGTTTTTCCCGGACAGTGGGCGCTTTCCGGTGGCGGCGTTGAACCGGGCGAACGCATTGAAGAGGCGCTACGCCGGGAAGTTGCTGAGGAGCTTGGCGAGGCGCTGCAGCTGACGCAGATTACGCCGTGGACCTTCAGCGATGATATTCGGGTCAAAACCTATGCCGACGGCCGTCAGGAAGAGATTTATATGATTTACCTGATTTTTGATTGCCTTAGCGCCAACCGCGAAATCACCCTCAACGACGAGTTTCAGGCGTATGCCTGGGTGAAACCGGAAGATTTGCCCCGCTACGATCTGAATGTGGCGACCCGCAAAACATTAACCCTGAAAGGCCTGCTCTGAGCGCCCCGGCACCGTGCCGAGGCCAACCCAGGTTAACTGGTCTGGCTGCCTGGCAACGCATTAACCCAGTCACGTAATGCCCGGCGGGAGATTTTAATCCCGCCGGTTTTCAGCGACTCAGGTAACGTCAACCAGCGTACCGGCTGCTGAAAACGTGCCAGCTTATCCTGTGCCCAGGCCGCCAGCGCGGCGACATCGCACTGCGCATCGCACTCCACCACCGCCACCGGACGCTGGCCAAACTCCGCATCGTCTAACGGCACGATAAACGCCTGCTGAATCTGCGGATGAGCCAGGAGTACTCTTTCCACCTCTTCAGGCTGAATCCCTTCCCCTCCGCTGAAAAAGAGGTTATCCATCCGCCCAAGCAGAGTCAGTTTGCCCTCCCTGATCTCGCCGCGATCGCGCGTGGCAAACCAGCCCTGTTCGTTGACCAGCGGCTGCACCCCGCCTTCGCGCCAGTAGCCAGCGGCCATGCTATCGGCCCGCAGCCAGACTTCGCCGGCAACAATTTTCAGCGCGCGCCCCGGCAGCGGCTGGCCGACGTCCGGCGCGCCATCCGCCTCTTTACCACAAACCGTCGAGGCGAACTCCGTCAGGCCATAGCCACACCAGCAGCGAATGCCCCGGGCGCGCGCCTGTTCGGTCAGCGCGACGGGAATCGCCGCGCCGCCCAGCAGCACCGCCTTCAACGACACATCAGCCTCGCTATTGAGCAATCGCCAGAGCTGAGTGGGCACCAGCGAGGCATGCGTACAGCCTCGCAGCGCCTGTTCCAGCGGTTGTTTTTCTCCTACCGTCAGGCGAGCCCCCGCCAGCAGCCAACGCCAGAGAATGCCCTGGCCGGAAACATGAAACAGCGGCAGCGACAGCAGCCAGTCGTCATCCGACGCCAGCGGAATCATCGCCAGCACGCCTTCAGCGCTGGCAAGATGCGCCCGACAGCTGTGCACGGCGGCCTTCGGCAGCCCCGTAGAACCGGAGGTGAGCGTCATCGACGCCAGACGTTCTTCGCGCCAGGGCAACGTCGAATCCCCCGCCGCCCGTTGCAGCGTCAGCGGCGTAAAGTCGAGGGCGAGCGGATCGCCGTTCAGCACCAGCGCATAACGCAGATCGAGGGAGGGTAACAATGCCGCCAGCAGCGAAGGCGGTAGCTGAGGATTCAGAGGAAGCACCCGGGCGCCGCACTGAAGCAGCGCCAGCCATGCCAGCAATGCCGACGGCTGGTTATAGGCCCGCAGCAGCACGCCCTCCCCTTCGTTGACCCCTTGAGCGCGGAATCCCGCGGCCAGCGCGTTAACCTCAGCGCACAGCTGCCGCCAGCTCAGGACAACGTCGTTCAGACGTACCGCCGGCGCATCGCCACGCAGCCGGCACCAGTGGCGCCATGGCCAGTCGCTAAAGGTCACAGCAGCGGCTCCAGCTCATCACAACTCAGGCAGGGTAACGGGCTGTCAGGCCAGGGGCGAATCAGCTGCGCGCGCATCAATGCCAGCGTATCCAGGCCGGGAAGGGTCTGCGGCGTCAGCCAGGCGGCAATCCGCGCCAGCTGCGTCAGTCCAAGGCTTGATTCGATCGATGAGCTGATCACCGCCGTCAGCCCCAGCGCATGAGCCGTGGCAACCTGCTCCCGCACTTTACGCAGGCTACCGGTGAGCGTCGGCTTGATCACCAGCGCACGCAAACCCGGCTCTGCCTGAAAACGAAAATCCGCCTCACGCAGGCTTTCATCCCAGGCAATCGCGATGCCGGTTTCCCGGGCAAAAGCCCGTGAGTCGTCGCGGGTTTTACACGGTTCTTCAAGGAAGGCAATACGGTCGCGGTACTGCGGGTGGACATATTTCGCAAACTGCTGCGCTTTGAGCGGCGTCCAGGCGCGGTTGGCGTCCAGACGTAGCTGCAGGTCGGGAATCGCTTCCAGCAGCAGGTTAACCACCATGCCGTCACGCACCGCTTCATACAGCCCGATCTTGACCTTCGCGACCTTTTCACCGGGCAGTGCCGCCAGCCTGGCAAACAGTTCGTCCGGGTCGCCGGTGCACAGCGGCACCGCGCGATACTCCGCCTCCAGCGGCAGTTCATCGTTCAGCTCCGCCAGCGCACAGCTGACGCCGAAGGCCACGGAAGGCAGAGACGGCTCGGGCGGGTTCTCGCCCTGCCGCCAGGCAAGCGACCACGCCACCAGCGCGGACTGCGCCTCCTCCAGCGTTTCCACGCTAAAGCCCGGCAGAGGCGCAATTTCACCCCATCCCTGACGTTCACCGTCCTGCAGGTGGATGAACAGCCCATCGCGAGTTTTTAACCGCCGTTCACGCAGTACCACGCCCGCGTCCATCGGTACCTGCCAGCGGTAAACCTGCGCCTGACGCATTATGGATTCCGTTTAAATTTGCTGAAGTCCGGCTGACGTTTCTGGTTGAACGCGTTACGCCCTTCCTGCCCCTCTTCGGTCATGTAGAACAGCATGGTGGCGTTCCCCGCCAGCTCCTGCAGCCCCGCCTGACCATCGCAATCGGCATTCAGCGCCGCCTTCAGGCAGCGCAGCGCCATCGGACTGTTTTGCAGCATTTCGCGACACCAGCGTACGGTCTCTTTTTCCAGATCCGCCAGCGGGACGACGGTGTTGACCAGCCCCATGTCCAGCGCCTGCTGCGCATCGTACTGACGGCACAGGAACCAGATTTCGCGCGCCTTTTTCTGGCCGACGATCCGCGCCATGTAGGATGCGCCCCAGCCGCCGTCAAATGAGCCGACTTTCGGACCGGTCTGACCGAAGATGGCATTTTCTGCGGCAATCGTCAGATCGCACATCATATGCAGAACGTGACCGCCGCCGATGGAATATCCCGCCACCATCGCCACAATCGGCTTCGGACAGGTGCGGATCTGGCGCTGAAAATCGAGCACGTTCAGGTGGTGAACGCCGGAATCATCCTGGTAGCCGCCGTAATCGCCGCGGACCTTCTGGTCGCCGCCGGCGCAGAATGCTTTGTCGCCTTCGCCGGTGAGGATAATGACGCCGATATTATCGTCATATCGGGCATCGGACAGCGCCTGAATCATCTCTTTCACGGTCAACGGGCGGAACGCATTGCGCACCTGCGGACGGTTAATGGTGATTTTAGCAATCCCGTCCGTCGACTTCTGGTAACGAATGTCGGTATAGCCTTCGGAGCAATCGTGCCATTCCACAGGGGCGTAGAGCATTGCTTCATCAAGAGAGATCATAGAATGTCCTTTGGTTAACTCGCTAAAAACTGGGCCAGACATGACACCACCGCCGCGGGATTTTCCCGATGCGCGTTATGCCCGGCATGATGAATAATATGTGTCGTGGCGGCGACGTCGCGCGCAATGGCGCGAAACTTCGCATCGCGCTCGCCGCAAAGATAATGAAAAGGGTAGCGCCGGGCGCGGAGCTGCGCACGCAGGTCGGGCTGTACGGCGAGGGAAGTTGCCTCCAGCATCGCGGCAAGACTGGTGCCGCAGTTGTGGCTGCGCAGCGCCACAAGCGCTTCCCGCTGCGCCGTACTTAAGCCGGCGAAAACCGGCTGCTGGTACCAGTCGGCAAAAACCTGCGCCAGCGGCTCGCGACGAAAACGCTCCGCCCAGGCGGCATCGCTACAAGCACGCTGGCGGCGTTGGTGCGCATCCTGGAGACCGGGATGGCCGCCCTCTACGACCAGCCCGCACAGCCCGCGCCGCGGCTGGCTGGCAAAAAACATCGCAATACGCCCGCCCAGCGAATAGCCAATCAGCCAGTAGTCCCGAACATGATAGTGCGCCAGCGTTTTCTCCAGCCGCAGGCTAACCTCGGCGAAACCACTGACCCTGACCTCGCGCGAACCACCGTGACCCGGCAGATCGATATACAGCTGCGGATAAGCGCTGAACGCGGCGCCTACCGTTTGCCACTCCCGGCTGTCGCCGGAAAAACCGTGTAAAAAGACCAGCCAGGGATAGCCCGACTGCCCCTTTTCGCACCGGGCGTGCAGACTCATAGCCGGCTGACCTGCGCCAGCAGCTGTTGCAGAGTATGGGTGCCTTCCGTCTCATTCACCACCAGCTCAATCAGCGTGGCGCCAGGAAGACGCCAGGCCCCGGCCAGCGCCGCTTCCAGAGCCTCCCAGGTGCCCGGGCGGTGATAATGAAGACCAAACATCGCCGCCGCATGGCCGAAATTGACATCCTGCGGCATCAGATAAAACTGGCGCCGTTGATCCTGCGGCGTCGGCAGCAAAGAGAAGATCTGCCCGCCGTTGTTGTTGACCACGATCAGCACCAGCGGCGCAGAGGCCTGACGCAGCAACGCCAGCGAGTTCAGATCGTAGAGCGCGGAGAGATCGCCGACGATCGCCAGCGTCGGGCGGGCGCTGGCGCGCTGAACCCCTGCCGCCGTCGCCAGCAGACCATCAATACCGCTGGCGCCGCGGTTGCTATAAACCGGGTATCCCGCCGGAAGCTGCGCCAGGGCATCAATCAACCGAACCACCAGGCTGTTACCGACAAACAGCTGCCCCTGATCCGGAAGATAGCGGTGGATTCGGTGAGCCAGCTGGGCTTCGCCAAATGCCTCGCTGCGGTCGGCCGCCGCCTGCCAGGCCTGCCGCGACAGCACAGGGATCGTCGTCGCCCACGGCTGGCGGCTTTCCGCCGGATGCAGATCCAGCCACTGTCCCACCGGGCAGACCAGCCGACGACCGCGGTGATGAGCCGGGTCGAGGCGGCCGGGGAGATTATCCACGACCCAGTACTCTTCCGGTTCACAGGTGGCCTGCCACTGCAGTACGCGTTTACCGGTGAGGCTGCTGCCCAGCTGCACAACGATTTGCGCCTGCTGCAGTTCGCTCACCGCTTTGCCGTTCGCCAGCCACAGGTCGGCGCACGGCAGCGGCTGCCCGGTCTGGGAAAGGACGTCACCAATCAGCGGCCAGCCGAGCGTTTTTGCCCACTCGGCGACTTTTTTACCTTCGGCGGCGCTCATGCGGCCCGCGACGACCACGCCCCGCTTTTGCCGCCAGAAAAACCAGTCGCGCTGCTTTTCGCTTTCCAGGTGCAGGGACTGACGCAGCCAGGGTTTATCGCTTTGCCACCACGCGCCGAGCTGCTGCTGCCACTCCACGCCGGTGTCATCCATCTCGCCGTACAGCGGCTCGGCGAACGGACAGTTAATATGGATACCGCCGGAATGCAGGGTGCCCAGCGCCTGGTCAATCGTCGACACCAGCCAGCGCGCGGGCACATCCTGCGACGGACGCGGCAACGACAGCGTCTGCGAGGGATGAGAAGCAAACATGCCCGGCTGGCGGATCGCCTGGTTCGCACCGCAGTCAATCAGCTCCGGGGGACGATCGGCGGTAAGCAGTATCAGCTTTTCACCGGTCAGCCCCGCCTCAATTAAGGCCGGATAGAGGTTAGCCGTCGCCGTTCCGGACGTGACAATCACCGCCACCGGCTGCCGGCTGGCTTTTGCCAGCCCCAGCGCCAGATGGCCAAGACCGCGTTCATCGAAATGGGTATGGGGAATAAACGCGCGGTTTTCCGCCGCTGCCAGCGTAAGAGGTGTCGAGCGCGAACCCGGCGCAATGCAAATATGCTGCACGCCGTGGCGAGTTAATGCTTCGAGGATCACCGCCGCCCAGCGTCGGTTAAATGCGCTTACTGACATGAAATTGTCCGGTATCAAATATTGAGGCTAAGTATAGGTAATACAAAGCAATGGAGTATTGATATGCATCGTTTATCTACGTTTTTGTCAATAACAAGGAACGCAGCCCCGCCGCCTTATTTTCTATCTCCTGCCACTCCTGCTCAGGATCGGAGCCGCTGACAATCCCGGCTCCGGCATACAGCCTGAGCGTGGCGTTTTCGACTTGCGCCGAACGCAGGGCCACGCAGAATTCGCTTTGCGCCAGCGACAGGTAGCCAGCGGAGCCGGCGTACCATTCCCGGGTAAAAGGTTCATGGCGGGTAATAAATGCCAGCGCCGCCCGGCGCGGTAATCCGGCGACTGCGGCGGTCGGCTGCAGCTGATGCAGGCAGCGGGTATCGTCAGGCTGAGAGAGTTCAGCCCAGATGCAGCGGCGCAGATGCTGCACTTTACGCAGCCGCACCACCTGCGGCGGCAGGACATCCAGCGAACGGACCTCATCCTGCATACGCTGGCAGATATCCTCCACCACCAGCATATTCTCGCGCTGATTTTTATCATCTTTCATCAGCCAGTCGGCCAACAATTGCGCCTGGCGATCGTCAGGATGGCTGGCAACGGTCCCGGCCAGTGCTTCGGTGCGCAGCAGCGTCCCGCGCCGGCGCCAAAGCCGCTCCGGCGTTGAACCAAAGAATGTCCGCTGCGCGTTAAAGGCCATCATGAAATGAAAACAGCGGTGATTACTGCGCCGGCTGGCGGCCACAATGGCCAGCGGATCCGGCGGCGCCGCAAACTGAACATCCGTGGCCCGCGCCAGCACCACTTTATCCATCTCCCCTGCGGCAATCGCCTGAGTTGCCTGTTCAATCAGCGCATGCCATTGCGGATAGTCCGGGGAGTGTTGTTCACTGAGCACCGGCGGCAGAGCGGCGGGCTGCGCCTGATCAGGCGTTAGCGCCTGGAGAAACGCCCGGGCCGCAATGGCATCTTCGCGCAGTGACGTCTCGCTATTCAGCAGCAGACGCAGAGTGGCTTTTCCCCCGACCCGACGCCACTCCAGCCGCGGCAGAAAGAGCCTCCCTTCCTGCGGATTAAACGCATTCAGGCCGCAAATACGTAAATCAGCCAACCCCTGACGCTGCAAGAAGTCGTGAGCCCCGGCCAAAGACGGGAAGGTTTTAACCGCGCCGAGCGCGGCAAGCTCTTCATCGCCATTGCGCTGCAGCCAGTAAAACTGTGGCCACTGCGCTTGATGACCGCACCACAGAAGAGGGTCAAAAGCGTCATGAAGAGGGAAAGGAATATCGAAAATTCGCGTACCGGACGACGGCGGAAAATCGTCAGACAGGCAGTCACGTAAGCGTTCCAGCGCAGTGGAAACAGACAGCACGCAAACCTCCAGAGAATAAAAACCACAGATTATACGGGGTACTGGCGTGAAATTGCAGTACCCATAATGAGGGAGCGGACTTTCCGCAGGTGGCCGCCGCCAGCCAGAGCAGGCTGAGGGAAAAAAAGTATTGATCCTTTACGCGGTTACGCTAACGGCGCTTAACCGGTGACCGCCTCGCGGGCCATACCGATATGCGCAATCCCGTCCTCATCGTAAATGTCGGTCACCGGCTGAAAACCGAAGCTGGCGTAAAAACGCTGCAGATGCGCCTGGGCGCCGAGATAAATGGCCTTGTGCGGCCAGTGACGACGACAGCTGGCCAGCGCTCGCTCCATCAGCTGATAACCCAGCTTTTCGCCGCGCACCGCCGGGCTGACAATGACCCGTCCAATCACCACCGGCTCAATATCATCGTCGCTTTTCAAAATACGCGCGTAGGCCACCAGTTCATCCCCTCGCCAGCCGAGCAGATGGCGGTTTTCACCGATCAGGTCATCACCGTCAACATCCTGATAGGGGCAGGTTTGTTCGACGACAAATACCGCGCAACGCAGCTGTAGCAAAGCGTACAGCTGCGGGACGGTCAGCTCTGCGTGGTGAAGATCCTGCCATGTAATCATTGACTGCTCCTGTATACTTGAGTTTTTTCACCCACGCCCTGAGGACACTGGACGATGGAATTGACATTTTTGGGGACATCCGCAGGCGTGCCGACCCGTACACGTAATATGACGTCTATCGTGCTGAATTTGCAACAGCCGACGGCAGCGGAGATGTGGTTGTTCGACTGCGGAGAAGGTACCCAGCATCAGTTTTTACATACCCCGTACCACCCAGGAAAACTGAATAAGATTTTTATTACTCACCTCCACGGCGATCATCTGTTCGGCCTTCCCGGCCTGCTGTGCAGCCGCTCCATGCAGGGCAACTCGCTGCCGCTGACGCTGTACGGCCCGACGGGACTCAGGGAGTTTGTTGAAACCGCGCTGCGCTTAAGCGGCTCATGGACCGATTATCCGCTCACCATAGTGGAAGTGGGGCCCGGCCTGGTCTTTGATGAAGGGGGCTATCGGGTCAGCGCTTATCCGCTGAATCATCCGGTTGAATGCTACGGCTATCGTATCGAAGAGCATGCCCGCCCCGGCACTCTCGATGCTGCGCGACTGGTTGCCGACGGCGTCCGCCCGGGTCCGCTGTTTCAACGTCTGAAACAGGGGGAGACGGTGGAGCTGGAAGACGGGCGGAAGATCGATGGTCGGCACTATCTCGGCCCGGCGACGCCCGGCAAAACGCTGGCGATTTTTGGCGATACCGCCCCCTGCGAGACGGCGCTTGAGCTGGCGCGCGGCGTTGACCTGATGGTTCATGAAACGACGCTGGAGCAGGCGATGGCGGAAAAAGCCAATAGCCGCGGTCATTCGTCGAGTCAGCAGGCAGCGGCGCTGGCCCGCGATGCCGGCGTCAGCATGTTTATCGCGACCCATTTTAGTTCGCGCTATGACGCTGAAGGCTGTCTGCGCCTGCTGGCGGAGTGTCGGGACGTTTTTCCCCGGACGCTGCTGGCCGAAGACTTTATGGTGTACAGCCTGAGCTAGTCGATCTGGAGGGGAGAAAACAGCGAAAGGCGGCAAAAAAAATGCCTGCCCGTATCACAACGGGCAGGCAGAGTTACAGGACCGGTAGTGTTAACCCCGGCCCTGGCGATTACATCAGCGGTGTTGCCAGCTGCACAATGCTAATCAGCGGCTGCGGCCACACGCCAAGCACGAGGACCAGCAGCGCGGAGATCAGCACCACGATACCGCCGGCGCTGTACTGCCAGTTCGACGGCGCATCGCGATTCAGTTTATCCGGCGCGCTCAGGTACAGACTCACCGCCACGCGCAGGTAGTAGTACAGACCAATCGCCGAACCGATCACCACGGCGGCAACCAGCCACCACAGGTGCGCATGTACACCGACGGCCAGCACGTAGAATTTACCGATAAAGCCCAGCGTCATCGGGATACCCGCCAGCGACAGCATCATCACCGTCATGACCGCCGACAGAATCGGACGATGCCAGAACAGGCCACGATAGGAGTACAGCGAGTCGGCATCCGGACCACGGTATGGGCTGGACATCAGGCTCACTACGCCGAACGCGCCGAGGCTGCTGAACAGATAGCCGGCCAGATAGACACCCACGGCTTCCATCGACATTTCACCGCTCTGCAGGGCAATCAGCGCCACCAGCAGATAGCCAAGATGCGAGATGGAGGAGTAGCCGAGCAGACGTTTAATATTGGTCTGACTCAGCGCCATCAGGTTACCGAAGATGATAGAGGCAAAGGCAATCAGGCCCAGCACCACGCGTACCGCTTCGCTGTTGCCCACCGGCATGTACAGGAACAGACGCATCACCACGCCGAAGATAGCAATCTTGCTGGCGGTTGCCAGGAAGGTTGATACCGGCGCCGGCGCGCCCTGGTAAACGTCCGGCGTCCACAGGTGGAACGGAACCAGAGACAGCTTAAAGCCGAGGCCGACGATCATCAGGCCCAGACCCGCCAGCAGCAGCGGTTCGTGCAGGGTGTTATCAGCCAGGCTTTTACCCAGCGCCAGGAAGGACAGGTTGCCCGAGTTCGCATAGACCAGCGCCATACCGAACAGCAGGAATGAAGAGGCTGCGGCAGACAAAATGGTGTATTTAATACTCGCTTCCAGCGAACGCTTCTGGCGGAAGGCATAACCGATAAGGCCGAACAGCGGCAGCGAAATCAATTCGATACCGAGGAACAGCGCCGCCAGATGGTTGGCGCCCGCCAGCAGAATGCCACCCAGCGCGGCGATAAGCACCAGCAGGTAGAACTCTTCTTTGTTGTCCTTGTATCCCTCAAGCCACGGGTACGCGAAGGTACAGGTGGCCAGGCTTGCCAGCAGCACCAGCCCGGTATAGAGCATGGCGTAGCCGTCAACGCGAATCAGCGGCGTCACGTCCATCGCGCCGTTCTGACCCACGAACCAGAGTGAGATCAGCGCAGCGTTCAGACCAAGAACCGACAGCGTGGCATTAAGGAAATGATTGCGTCGCCACGCAATGGAGAGCATCACAACCACCACCGTCAAGCCGACGATCAGCAGCGGTAGCAGTGCGATCAGTTGTTGTGGAGTTATTGTCATGGCGAATTACGGCCTTGTAGTAGAAACGGAATTAACAAACCACTGCTGAATGTTGCTCATCGCAGCGTGTGAGGTGTCCAGAATCGGCTGAGGGAAGAAGCCCAGCAGCACCAGCAGAACCACCAACAGCAGAACAATCGACAGTTCACGCAGAGACATTCCCCGCATCTCCTGCGCCGCGATCTCGCTCTTCGCTTTACCGAAGTACGCGCGATGCAGCATTGAGAGCGAGTAGACGGAAGCGAAGACCAGTCCAAAGGTGGAGATCACGGTAATCACCGGCACCACTTTGTAGCTGCCGAACAAAATCATGAATTCGCCGACGAAGTTACCGGTACCCGGCATCCCCAGCGTTGCCACGGCGAAGAACATCGACAGCGCCGGCAGCCACTTAATTTTGCTCCACAGACCGCCCATCAGACGCATATCGCGGGTGTGCAGGCGTTCATACAGCTGGCCGCACAGAATAAACAGGCCCGCCGCGGACAGACCGTGGGCAATCATCTGAATCACCGCCCCCTGGTACGCCAGCTGGCTGCCGGTGTAGATAGCAATCAGCACGAAGCCCATGTGGGAAACGGAGGTGTAAGCAATCAGGCGTTTGATATCGTACTGGCAGAAAGCCATCCACGCGCCGTAGAAGATACCGATAACGCCCAGCCACATGGCGATGGGAGCAAACTCGGCGGAGGCATTCGGGAACAGCGGCAGCGCAAAACGCAGCAGACCGTAGGCCGCCGTTTTCAGCAAAATACCGGCGAGGTCAACGGAACCAGCGGTCGGTGCCTGAGAGTGGGCATCCGGCAGCCAGCCGTGCAGCGGAACCACCGGCATTTTCACCGCAAAGGCGATGAAGAAGCCGAGCATCAGCATGTATTCGACGCCATGGGACATCGGGGTTTTCAGCAGGTCTTCATAGTTGAAGGTCCACACGCCGGTCGCGTTAAAGTGAACGAAGGCCAGCGCCAGGATGGCAATCAGCATCACCAGGCCGCTCGCCTGGGTATAGATGAAGAACTTGGTTGCCGCCGTGATACGCGTTTTACCGTCGGAAGCCTTATGGCCCCACAGCGCGATCAGGAAGTACATCGGCACCAGCATCATTTCCCAGAAGAAGAAGAACAGGAACATGTCGATGGCAAGGAACACGCCGATAACGCCGCCCAGGATCCACATCAGGTTGAGGTGGAAGAAGCCCTGGTATTTTTCGATTTCGCGCCACGAACAGAGCACGGCCAGCACGCCGAGCAGACCGGTCAGCACCACCATCAGCAGCGACAGACCGTCGATAGCCAGATGAATGCTAATACCGAAGCGTGGGATCCACGGCATCACGAATTCTGACTGCCACTGCGGAATACCCGCGGATTGCGTCAGCGAATAACCGCCCTGTAGCCACAGCTGCAGGGAGAGCACCAGCGTCAGTCCCATGGTAATCAGCGCAATCCAGCGCGGCATCTTCACGCCAAAGCGTTCAGTCTGCCAGCACAGAAACCCGCCGATAAAGGGGATGAGTATTAACCAGGGTAATAACATAGCTGAGTATGTCCCTTATATTTACTCCTGCTCAGGCTATCTCGCTCGTCAGCCCGAATTCCGGCAGTGCTCGCACTCCTCACGTACTTTAGTACGCTGCGGTTGCTCTGCGCTGGCGGTCTCCGGTCTGACTTCGCCGATGACGCCTGTACCTCAGGAACAGATTTTCAACGAATTCTAAAATTCTTTTAGGGTTTGTCGGCCGGATAAGCAGGCAATCGCTCATCCAGCCAACAAACTCAACGCAATACCATCAGCAACGCCAGCACGACAACCGCGCCGATGCTCATAGACGCCACATACCAGCGTAGATAACCGTTCTCGCTTAGCAGCAGGCCTTTACCTGCAAAGCGGGAGAGGATGGCCGGAATGTTCATCATGGCGTTCAGCGGATCGCTCTTCAGCAGCCAGGCGATGCCGAGGAATGGTTTCACGAACACTTTGTCGTACAACCAGTCGAAGCCCCATGCGTTGTACCACCAGGTACCCAGCAGACGGCCCGGCGCGCTGTTGGCGACAGAGGTCACCAGCGTGCGTTTACCCAGCCACAGCCAGGCGGCGATCAGAATACCGGCAATGGCGATAATCCCGGAGGCAATCTCCAGCGTCATCACACGGCCGTGCTCAAGTTCGGTTGTCTGCGGCAGTACGCCCTGCAGCGGCGGAACAATCAGCGCGCCAACGAAGGTCGACAGAATCAGCAGCACAATCAGCGGCAGGTGGTGGGTAATCCCCTTCCCTGCGTGCGCATGGATTTGCTCTTTGCCGTGGAAGACGATGAAGATCATCCGGAAGGTGTAGAGCGAAGTCATAAATGCGCCGACCAGACCCGCAACCATCAGGTTGATATGACCATTCGCCATCGCGCCGGCGAGGATTTCGTCCTTACTGAAGAAGCCTGCGGTGATGAGCGGCAGTGCGGACAGCGCCGCGCCCCCCACCAGGAAGCAGACATACACCAGCGGAATCGACTTACGCAGGCCGCCCATTTTGAAGATGTTCTGCTCGTGGTGGCAGGCCAGAATGACCGAGCCGGACGAGAGGAACAGCAGCGCTTTAAAGAACGCGTGGGTCATCAGGTGGAAAATCGCCGCATCCCATGCCTGGACGCCCAGCGCCAGGAACATGTAGCCAATCTGGCTCATAGTGGAGTAAGCGAGTACGCGTTTGATGTCCGTCTGAACCAGCGCGGCAAAGCCTGCCAGCACCAGCGTCACCGCTCCGACGATACCGACCAGATGGAGAATTTCCGGGGTCATCAGGAACAGGCCATGGGTACGGGCAATCAGGTAAACGCCCGCGGTAACCATGGTGGCGGCGTGGATCAGGGCAGAAACCGGCGTCGGGCCGGCCATGGCGTCCGCAAGCCAGGTCTGCAACGGCAGCTGTGCCGATTTACCGACCGCACCGCCCAGCAGCATCAGGGTTGCCCACCACAACATATTATTGCCGGCTTCAAAGTGCGCAGGCGCCAGTTCGACCATTTCGCGGAAGTTCAGGGTGCCCAGCTCGTTGTAGAGAATGAACAGTGCGAACGCGAGGAAGACGTCACCGACACGGGTCACCACGAAGGCTTTCATTGCGGCGGCACCGTTCTTCGGATCGGTATAGTAGAAACCGATCAGCAGATAGGAGCACAGGCCCACGCCTTCCCAGCCGAGGTACATCAGCAGCAGGTTATCGGCCAGTACCAGCACCACCATGCTCGCGATAAACAGGTTGGTGTAGGCGAAAAAGCGGGAGTATCCCTCTTCCCCGCGCATATACCAGGAGGCGAACATGTGGATCAGGAAGCCAACGCCGGTCACCACGGAAAGCATGGTCAGCGAGAGACCGTCCAGCACCAGGTTAAAACCGATGTTGAAATCACCCACCGACATCCAGGTCCACAGCGGTACGCTGACCGCCTGTTTGCCGTTAGCAAAGAAGTCGACGCCGACAAACGCGGTCACCAGCGCCGCCAGGCCGACTGACCCCATTCCCACGGTGGCGGAGAGGTTTTCCGACCAGCGGCCACGGGAGAATGACAGCAGAACAAAGCCAATCAATGGCAGAAGAATGGTTAAGGCAAGCATGTTCATCCACGCAACTCACTTACTGAATCGATGTTCAGGTTCTGGCGGCGACGATGGAGCTGCAGCAACAGCGCCAGGCCGATACTCGCTTCCGCAGCCGCAAGGCTGATGGCGAGGATATACATTATCTGACCGTCGGTCTGACCCCAGTAGCTGCCTGCCACCACGAAAGCCAGCGCCGCGGCGTTGATCATGATTTCCAGGCTAATCAGCATAAACAGCAGATTGCGGCGGATAACCAGACCCGTCAGGCCGAGCACAAACAGGATCGCGGCGAGGATCAGCCCATGTGTTAAGGGAATCATGCGTGTTCCTCCGTTTTTCTTTTGTCGCTATCGCCCTGACGGTTGCTCAGCACTTCACCGGCGCGCTCTTCGCGGCCAATGTGGAAGGCAACAACCAGACCGGCCAGCAGCAGCATGGAGGCCAGCTCCACCGCCAGTACATACGGCCCAAACAGCGTAATACCGACCTCTTTCGCGCTTATCGCGTTGCCTTCAATGCCCTGATCGTTAAGACCGAGGATGGCATACACGATAACCACCAGCAGTACCGCGGACAGGATAGCCGGGCCAATCCAGATCCCCGGCTGCAGCCACTTGCGCTCCTGCTCGATTTCGCTGCCGCCCAGGTTGAGCATCATCACCACGAAGACGAACAGCACCATGATGGCCCCGGCGTAGACGATGATTTCCAGCGCCCCGGCGAAGTAGGCGCCCAGCGAGAAGAACACCCCAGCAATCGCCAACAGCGAAATAATCAGGTACAGCAGCGCATGCACCGGATTGGTGTGGGTGATCACCCGCAGGGTTGCGAGGATGGCGATGAGGCCACAGATATAAAAAGCGAATTCCATTGCCCTCTCCTTACGGTAACAGGCTCTTGACGTCGATAGGCTTAGCTTCGTTCTCTGCTTCGCCCTTATCTTTGCCGTCGATTGCCATACCCGCCATCCGGTAGAAGTTATATTCCGGGTATTTGCCCGGACCGGAAATCAGCAGATCCTCTTTTTCGTACACCAGATCCTGACGCTTGTATTCGCCCAGTTCGAAGTCCGGGGTCAACTGAATCGCCGTGGTCGGGCACGCTTCTTCACACAAACCGCAGAAAATGCAGCGTGAGAAGTTGATACGGAAAAACTCCGGGTACCAGCGGCCATCTTTGGTCTCTGCTTTTTGCAAAGAGATACAGCCTACCGGACACGCTACCGCACACAGGTTACAGGCAACGCAGCGCTCCTCACCGTCCGGGTCGCGCGTCAGCACGATACGGCCACGGTAGCGCGGCGGCAGATATACCGGTTCTTCCGGATACATCTGGGTCTCACGTTTGGCGAAGGCATGCATCCCGATCATCCAGATACTGCGGACCTGGGTGCCAAACCCCACCAATAATTCTTTTAAGGTCATGGTCAATTCACCCCTTATTGCGCCTGCCAGAGAATGACAGCCGCCGTTACCAACAAGTTGATCAGCGTTAACGGCAGGCATACCTTCCAGCCAAAGGACATTACCTGGTCATAGCGCGGACGCGGTAATGATGCGCGGATCAAAATGAACATCATCATGAAGAACGCGGTTTTCAGCGCGAACCAGATGAACGGAGGTAACCATGGGCCATTCCAGCCGCCGAAGAACAGCGTGACGATCAGCGCTGAAACGGTGACAATCCCGATGTATTCACCGACAAAGAACAGACCGAACTTCATGCCGGAATATTCGATGTGGTAACCATCGGCCAGTTCCTGCTCGGCTTCCGGCTGGTCAAACGGGTGACGGTGACAAACCGCAACGCCGGCGATCGCGAAAGTCACGAAGCCGAAGAACTGCGGAATCACGTTCCACAGATGCGCCTGGTTGTTGACGATATCGCTCATGTTGAACGACCCCGCCTGTGCCACCACGCCCATCAGCGACAGACCGAGGAACACTTCGTAGCTCAGGGTCTGCGCGGAGGCACGCATTGCACCCAGCAGCGAGTATTTGTTGTTACTCGACCAGCCGGCGAACAGCACGGCGTAAACCGCCAGACCGGCCATCATCAGGAAGAACAGGATGCCGATGTTCAGGTCGGCGACCACCCACGTCGGGCTGACCGGCACGATAGCAAAAGCCAGCAGCAGGGAGGTAAAGGCGATAACCGGCGCCAGAGTAAAGATCACGCGGTCCGTAAAGCGCGGAACCCAGTCCTCTTTAAAGAACATCTTGATCATGTCGGCGACGAGCTGCAGCGAGCCGCCCCAGCCCACACGGTTAGGTCCGTAGCGGTTCTGGAACAGCCCCAGCAGACGACGTTCGCCAAAGCTCATGAACGCGCCGCAGGTCACCACCACCAGCAGAATCACCACTGCCTTAAGGATGCTTAACAGAATGTCGATGAGATCCGGTGTTAACCAACTCATGCTTTCGCCTCCTGCAGAGTGTCAATACGTGCTCCGGTCAGTACCGGCGCAATACCCGGCATGCCCATCGGTAAACCCACCTGCCCTGCCGTCAGACCCGCAGAAATCACCAGCGGGAGGCTGAGCGTCTGGCCATCAACGCGGAACGAAATCATCGCCCCCTCATTGACGCCCAGCTTCGCAGCATCGGCCGGGTTCAGCTTGATGTACGGCTGCGGCATGCGGCTCTGGAAGACCGGAGAACGCTGCGACAGTTCATCGCTGCCGAACAGATGGTAGTACGGCGCGATACGCCACTGACCTTCTTCAGCCTGGAAGCCTGCCGGCACCGCGGTAAAGTACTCAAGACCGCTGGCGGAAGCTTCGATCAGACGTACGCCCGGATCGCCATGGCGCAGTTTGCCACCCACTTCATCCTGGAACTTGTTCCACGCCTGCGGGGAGTTCCAGCCTGGAGCCCAGGCGAACGGGATTTGCGAACGCGGTGCAGACGGCTGGTTGTTCCCTTCCATCGAGAAGGCAAACATGGTGTCTTTATCCTGCGGCTGGCGGGGTTCATGCACGCTGATATTGGCGCGCATCGCCGTACGACCGCTATAACGATGCGGTTCACGAGCCAGTTTCTGCCCGCGAATGCGGAAGGTCGCGTCCGGCGCGGCATCTTTAATACCCGCCAGCTGCGGCAGCTTAGCAATGGCGGCATCAATCACATGATCCAGCTGCGTCCAGTCAACCTGACGGTTGTCGACGGTGCTGTGTAGCGAGTGCAGCCAGCGCCAGCTTTCCAGCATCACGGTATTCGCATCGTAGTAGGACGGGTCGTAGACCTGGAAGAAACGCTGCGCGCGCCCTTCGTTATTGACCACGGTTCCGTCGCTTTCGGCGAAGCTCGCCGCAGAAAGCACGAGGTGCGCTTTGTCCATAATGGCGGTGCGCTGATGGTCAACGACCATCACCAGCGGCGCTTTGGCCAGCGCGGCGTCAACGCGCGCGGCAGAAGCATGGCGATGCAGATCGTTTTCCAGCACAACAACCGCATCGGCAGCGCCGGTTTCCAGCTCGCTCAGCGCCTCTTCCAGAGAGCCGCCGCCAATCATGCCAAGGCCAACGCTGTTCACTGCCCGGGCGACCATGGTGACGCCGACGTCAATACCGCGGCCTTTCAGCGCTTTCGCGACGTTAGCCGCTGCCTGGATGATTTCAATGCTGCCGGCGTTAGTCCCGGAGACAATCAGCGGTTTCTTCGCCCCGGCCAGCGCCTGGACGATCACGTCAATTTTGCCTTTCAGATCGCTGCTCAGTCCGTCCACCGCCGGGGCGGTTTCATCCAGCGCATGGGCAATGGCGAAGCCCAGACGCGCCTGATCTTCGACCGGCGCGCGATAGGTCCACGCGGCGATATCGTCAAGACGGGTGTCATCGATATTGGTGACAAACAGCGGATGCTTCGCGCGCTGACCGATGTTGAGGATCGCGGCGATCTGCCAGTCGGCGACTTTCTGCGCCGCGGCCATTTCACGCGCTTTTCCTTTCACCGCCTGGCGCACGGCCAGGGCAACGCGGGCGCCGGTCTGGGTAATATCTTCCCCGAGTACCAGAACCGCATCGTAGGATTCAATGTCGCGCAGCGTCGGGGTATGAATACCGCCGTCACGCAGCACGGTCAGCATCATCTGCAGACGTTCCTGCTCAGCCTTCGCAATGCCGGTATAGAAGTTCTCCGCGCCCACCAGCTCACGCAACGCAAAGTTGCTTTCAATGCTGGCGCGCGGTGAGCCGATACCAATCACTTTTTTCGACTGACGCAGAATATCCGCCGCGCCCTGCATGGCCTGCTCGGCGTTAAGGGTAATCAGATCGTCGCCACGGCGCTGAACCGGCTGACGCGGGCGGTCTTTCAGGTTCACATAGCCATAGCCAAAACGGCCGCGGTCGCAGAGGAAGTAGCGGTTAACGGTACCGTTGTAACGGTTTTCGATACGGCGCAGTTCGCCATAGCGCTCGCCCGGGCTGATGTTACAGCCGATGGAACACTGCTGGCAGATGCTGGGTGCAAACTGCATATCCCATTTACGGTTATAGCGCTCGGAGTGCGTTTTATCGGTGAATACGCCGGTCGGGCAGACCTCAACCAGGTTGCCTGAAAATTCGCTTTCCAGCACGCCATCTTCCGGACGACCGAAGTAGACGTTGTCATGCGCACCGTAAACGCCCAGGTCGGTACCGTCAGCGTAATCTTTGTAGTAACGCACGCAGCGATAGCAGGCGATGCAGCGGTTCATTTCATGAGAGATGAACGGCCCCAGGTCCTGGTTACGGTGGGTACGCTTGGTGAAACGGTAGCGACGGAAGCTGTGACCGGTCATGACGGTCATATCCTGCAGGTGGCAGTTGCCCCCTTCTTCACAGACCGGGCAGTCGTGCGGGTGGTTGGTCATCAGCCACTCCACTACGCTCTCGCGGAACTGCTTCGCTTCGCCGTCGTCGATAGAGATAAAGGTGCCGTCGGATGCCGGTGTCATACAGGACATCACCAGGCGACCACGCGTGTCTTCCGCGTTTTGATATTGCTTCACCGCACACTGGCGGCAAGCACCGACGCTCCCAAGCGCCGGATGCCAGCAAAAGTATGGAATATCAAGACCAAGAGAGAGACAAGCCTCTAACAGGTTGTCCGCTCCGTTGACCTCGTATTCTTTGCCGTCTACATGAATCGTAGCCATTAGCATGCTTCCAAATTAAAAAATCGTTACCACTTTGTCGTTCAGGCCGCCGCGTTGGCGCAGGCTGAACGAGCTTGTGGAGACATTACCAGCGCGTCTTAAGCAGGTTCGGCTGAATCCCGTTGATAGCATGGGTATTACTAAACTGCTGCTTAATGCCTGCTTCGAATTCGTCGCGGAAATATTTAATGGCGCTCTGCAGCGGTTCTACCGCACCTGGCGCATGCGCACAGAAGGTTTTGCCCGGACCAAGGAACCGACACAGTTGCTCAAGTGTCTCGATATCTCCCGGCTGGCCTTCACCGCGCTCCAGAGCGCGCAGAATTTTCACGCTCCACGGCAGACCGTCGCGGCACGGCGTACACCAGCCGCAGGATTCGCGGGCAAAGAACTCTTCCAGATTGCGCACCAGCGACACCATACCAATCTCATGGTCAACGGCCATCGCCAGCGCGGTACCCAGACGGCTCCCCGCTTTACCAATACTTTCGAACTCCATCGGCAGGTCAAGATGCGCTTCGGTCAGGAAGTCGGTGCCCGCGCCGCCCGGCTGCCAGGCCTTAAACTTCAGGCCATCACGCATGCCGCCGGCATAATCTTCCAGAATTTCGCGCGCGGTGGTGCCGAACGGCAGTTCCCAGACGCCCGGATTTTTCACCCGGCCAGAGAAGCCCATCAGCTTGGTACCGGCATCTTTGCTGGTTGAAATGTTCTGATACCACTCAACGCCGTTGGCCAGAATCGCCGGGACGTTACACAGGGTTTCAACGTTGTTCACGCAGGTCGGTTTACCCCACACGCCGGAGCTCGCCGGGAACGGCGGCTTGGAACGCGGGTTGGCGCGACGACCTTCGAGGGAGTTAATCAACGCGGTTTCTTCGCCGCAGATATAACGCCCTGCTCCGGTGTGCACGAACAGTTCGAAATCGAAACCGGTGCCGAGAATGTTTTTGCCCAGCAGACCGGCTTCGGTCGCTTCGGCAATCGCGCGGCGTAAATGGACCGCCGCTTCAATATACTCGCCGCGCAGGAAGATGTAGCCGCGGTACGCTTTCAGCGCAAACGCGGAGATCAGCATGCCTTCCACCAGCAGGTGCGGCAGCTGCTCCATCAGCAGACGGTCTTTATAGGTGCCCGGCTCCATCTCATCGGCGTTACACAGCAGGTAACGGATGTTCATGGATTCGTCTTTCGGCATCAGGCTCCACTTCAGACCGGTGGAAAAGCCCGCGCCGCCGCGTCCTTTCAGACCGGCGTCTTTCACCTGATTGACGATCTCATCCGGCGCCAGGCCCAGCAGCGCTTTACGCGCGCCGGCATAGCCGTTTTTGCTCTGATACTCATCCAGCCATACCGGCTGTTTGTCATCACGCAGACGCCAGGTTAAAGGATGCGTTTCGGGAGTGCGGATCACTGTCTTCATTTATACCGCTCCAACAGGTCAGGAATCGCCTCCGGCGTCAGATAACTATGAGTATCCTCATCAATCATCATCGTCGGTCCCTTGTCGCAGTTGCCCAGGCAGCAGGTCGGCAGCAGAGTAAAGCGGCCATCAAAGGTGGTTTGACCCGGTTTGATGTCGAGCTTTTTCTCGATAGCTGACTGAATGCCCTGGAAGCCAGTGATATGGCAAACCACGCTATCGCAATAGCGGATCACGTGACGGCCAACCGGCTGGCGGAAGATCTGGCTGTAGAAAGTGGCGACCCCTTCCACATCGCTTGCCGGGATACCCAGTACGTCAGCGATCGCGTAGATCGCGCCATCCGGCACCCAGCCGCGCTGTTTCTGAACGATCTTCAGAGCTTCGATGGACGCCGCACGCGGGTCTTCGTAGTGGTGCTTCTCGTGCTCAATGGCCTCACGCTCTGCCGCACTCAGCTCAAAAGCCTCGGTTTGTGGTTGTTGATTCTCGTGCATAATTAGCGGTCCACGTCTGACATAACAAAATCGATACTACCCAGATAAACGATCAGGTCGGATACCAGGCTGCCGCGAATCGCCGACGGGATCTGCTGCAGGTGCGCATAGCTCGGCGTGCGGATACGGGTACGATAGCTCATGGTGCTGCCGTCGCTGGTCAGGTAGTAACTGTTAATACCCTTCGTCGCTTCAATCATCTGGAAGGATTCGTTGGCCGGCATGACCGGGCCCCAGGAAACCTGCAGGAAGTGCGTAATCAGGGTTTCGATATGCTGCAGCGTGCGCTCTTTCGGCGGCGGCGTCGTCAGCGGATGATCCGCTTTGAACGGGCCTTCCGGCATGTTATCGAGACACTGCTGAAGAATGCGCAGGCTCTGGCGCAGTTCTTCGACTTTCAGCATCACGCGGGTATAGCAGTCAGAGATACCGCCACCGGTTGGCACTTCAAAGTCAAAGTTTTCATAGCCAGAATATGGACGCCATTTCCGCACGTCGAAGCCAATCCCCGTTGCGCGCAGGCCCGCACCGGTCGTGCCCCACTCCAGCGCTTCTTTGGCGTTATAGGCGGCAACGCCTTTTGAACGGCCAATCAGAATGCTGTTGCGCAGCGCGGCTTTCTCGTAAGAATCCAGACGCTTTGGCATCCACTCAAGGAACTCGCGCAGCAGGCGATCCCAGCCGCGCGGCAGGTCGTGCGCGACGCCGCCGATGCGGAACCACGCCGGGTGCATACGGAAACCGGTAATGGCTTCCACCAGATCGTAGATCTTCTGACGGTCGGTAAAGGCAAAGAACACCGGCGTCATCGCACCGACGTCCTGAATAAAGGTCGAAATGTACAGCAGGTGGCTGTTAATGCGGAACAGCTCGGAGAGCATCACGCGAATCACATTCACGCGATCCGGTACGGTGATCCCCGCCAGCTTTTCGACCGCCAGCACGTACGGCATCTCATTGACGCAGCCGCCGAGGTATTCGATACGGTCGGTATACGGAATGTAGCTGTGCCAGGACTGACGTTCGCCCATCTTCTCAGCGCCACGGTGGTGGTAGCCGATATCCGGTACGCAGTCGACGATCTCTTCGCCATCAAGCTGCAGAACGA
Organism: Klebsiella sp. X13; assembly: GCF_003323835.1. Lineage (NCBI taxonomy): Bacteria > Pseudomonadati > Pseudomonadota > Gammaproteobacteria > Enterobacterales > Enterobacteriaceae > Klebsiella > Klebsiella sp. X13. The sequence continues at coordinate 1,533,297 of NZ_CP030874.1, read as the reverse complement.
TACGGAAAGCACCGTGGGCAGACGGGTGGTTCGGGCCGAGGTTGAGGAACATAAAGTCCTCGTTTTCGGTTCCGCGCTTCATGCCCCACTCTTCCGGTTTGAAGGTCAGCGCTTCCATTTCCAGATCCTGCTTGGCTTTAGTCAGCTCAAACGGATCGAATTCGGTGGCGCGCGCCGGATAGTCTTTGCGCAGCGGATGGCCTTCCCAGGTCGGCGGCATCATGATGCGCGTCAGGTGCGGGTGGCCTTCGATATCAATCCCGAACATTTCCCACGTTTCGCGCTCATACCAGTTGGCGTTCGGGAACAGTTTGGTAAAAGTCGGCACGCGCAGATCGTTTTCGGACAATGCTACCTTGAGCATAATGTCACGATTGCGTTCAATGGAAATCAGGTGATAGAAAACGGAAAAATCCGCGGCGGGAAGTCCGTCACGGTGGGTGCGCAGACGTTCGTCCATCCCGTGCAGATCGAACAGCATAACGTAAGGTTTCGGCAATTTCTTCAGGAAATCACCCACCTCCAGTAGCTGTTCGCGCTTGACCCAGACCACCGGAACGCCGGTGCGGGTAGGTTGAACGGTAAAGGCATCCGGCCCAAAACGATTGCGCAGTTCGCCGATCACCGGGTCATCAAGGTGATCGCGGGTTTGCCAGGCTGGTGCGGCGTCATGCGCATGTAAATCGGTCATATTGTTCACCATTGCAAAAGGTCCGTGGTGACTGCCGGGCGAGGCTTCGCGCTGTTGTAGATTGATTTGCGAAGTGTTATTCCGCCGCCCGCAGGCGCAAGTTAAATCTCGTCCGGTGTCCGCAGATTGGTCACTGCAATGCGTTCACCACGTTTACGCTCGCGTTCCGACTGCATGTTGGCGCGGTACACGCCCTGATCGCCAACCACCCACGAGAGCGGGCGACGTTCTTTACCAATGGACTCCTGCAGCAGCATCAGCGCCTGCATATAAGCTTCCGGACGCGGCGGACAGCCCGGGATGTAAACATCAACCGGAATAAACTTGTCCACGCCCTGGACGACAGAATAAATATCGTACATCCCGCCGGAGTTGGCACAGGCGCCCATGGAGATAACCCACTTAGGCTCCAGCATCTGGTCATACAGACGCTGAATGACCGGCGCCATTTTGGTGAAGCAGGTGCCGGCGACAACCATCAGGTCCGCCTGACGAGGAGAAGCACGCAGTACCTCGGCGCCAAAACGCGCAACGTCATGCACCGCAGTGAATGACGTTACCATTTCAACGTAGCAGCATGACAGGCCGAAGTTGTAGGGCCAGATTGAGTTCTTGCGGCCCCAGTTCACCATGTCATGCAGCGCATGTTCGAGTTTCCCCATATACACGCTTTTATTGACTTCTTGCTCCAGGGGGTCGGTTACGATCTCCTGTTTCTGCAGGGGGTAACGGTCGTTCTCACCGTTAGGATCTATGCGGGTGAGCGTATAATCCATCTTATTGCCTCGCTTTTACTGCATATGACGGTTAGTGGGACTGTCTGTTTCTGAATTAACCAGCGTGCGACGGGAACGCGCAGGCGTCCAGTCCAGTGCGCCGATACGAACGAGGTAAACCAGACCTGCCAGTAGCACTAAAATGAAAATTGCGGCTTCCACAAAGCCGACCCAGCCGCTTTCGCGGATAGAAGTCGACCATGCGTAGAGATACAGAGCTTCCACGTCGAAGATAACGAAGAACATGGCAACCAGATAAAACTTCGCAGAAAGACGTAAGCGAGCCGAACCAACGGAGTCGATCCCCGATTCAAACGGCGTGTTCTTGCTACGCGCGCGCGCGCGACCGCCGAGGTACCAGCCCCCGACAAGCATCAGGCAGCACAGGCCGATGGCAATGATGAGAAATATAGCGAATGCCCAATGATGAGCGATGACTTCAGTGGATGTTGACATACGCATTGCTTAACCAAAAAAGTGTAGCGCTAAACCCTCTGCTCTTGCTGGCAGATGAACGCCACAGCGTTTCACGGGGAGGAATAAAAAAATAACCTTGCAAAAAAGCGTCCCTACTTATCGTAGAAGGCTGTATGCGGTGGCTTTTTACCCCTTTCTTTAACCTTTTGTCAACTTCAACAAAAGTTTTAACAACATTAATTTACATTAGATTTTTTTCATTAACATTAAATGCCCTTTTATGCGTAATAACCTTGCATACAAACCGGATTTAGTGTTGTTGAATCGTGTCCGTTTCTGGTGTAAATCAAAATTACCCGTCTATTTTGACAGGATTTAGCCTCGATTCCTCCCCCTAAGGAGGGGTATTTTTTTGATCTGTGACACGGTTTTGTTAATTAAACCTATAAAACAGCAACAATCCGGCCGGTTTTTTAACATTAGCATGAAGTATTGAAAGTGCAGGGAAAAGTCGGAGAACGAACGCCACATTGAATGTAAACCATTGATAAATATATCAATAAAACGACAAAATATTAAAAATCCCTGTAAAATAAGAAAAAAAAGAACCGCAAGGTATAATTCAGACCTTAGCGGCTCATTTTTACACTTACAATTTGTTACCAGCTTTTTGTGATCTGTGTAACTAATTCCACTCAGGAAATGAGGGAATTATCTCCCCCTTCCGGGGTAAGCGCAGGCTCAGACGACCAGGGGTTATAATCCTGGGTCAGCGACTGGAAAATAGCCTGCGCCGACTCGCTTATCCTGTGCGCGTTACAGCTCAGCACATATTGCGTATCCGGCAGCGCAGGAAGCCCCTCATTCTTGCCGACAACCCGTAGCTCGGGGCTCATCATTTCTACCGGACGAGCGGTAACACCAAGCCCTGCTTTTACCGCCGCTTTGACACCCGCAAGCGTCGAGGCGGAATGGGCCAGATGCCACGGCGCGCTGGCGGCATTCAACGCGGCAATGATGTCCTCACGGAACGGGCCTGGCGCTTCAAGCAGGATCAGCGGGATCGACTCTTCCCGCGGCAATACATAATCGGCAGCGCAGTACCATAGCGTTGGCGAGGTGCGCAGGATCAGCGTATCAAAATCCGTTGCCTGGTGAGTCGTCAGCGCGAGATCAATCTCCCCGCTCGCCAGCATATCCACCGCTTCAGTATGATTAAGAACCTTAATTTCCAGCGTCAGTTTCGGGTAAAAACTGCCGATCCGGTTCAACAAAAACGGTAAAATAGTCTCGGCTGTTTCATCAGATGCGCCAATCGTTAAGATCCCTTGCAGGCTACTGAACATCAGCGACATACAGGCTTCATCATTAAAACGCAGGATTTTGCGTGCGTAGCCCAGCAGTTGAATACCCTGCTCGGTCAGCAATTTATTCCGCCCATGGCGGGCAAAGAGCTCTTTTCCGACCAGCTGTTCCAGACGTTGCATCTGTTGACTTACGGCTGACTGAGTCCGGCATACCGCTGCTGCGGCAGCGGCAAAAGTACTCAGATCGGCGACGGCAACGAATGTTCTCAGCAGATCGAGGTCGAGATTCAGTATCGGACGATTTGCATTTATCATATTTCTTCACTTACAGGTGGCGAATGCGGACCTGCCTTGTTGATGCTGTGCTCCAGGTTTCCGGCTAATCCTTGAGCCTTGTGCAATTCACAAACGGAATATGCAGCTGGATGAACGTTATTGCATGTGAAAGTACTCGCCCGCGACAAGTGCGCGAAACGTCTGAGTCATATATTGTTCGTAGTTCTACGCTTTCTATTACACCGTTTTGATTTCTGTGACGACCTTCAAAAAAAGGCGCCTACGGCAAAGGATGATGTCATCAGCATCCCAGCACATCCATTGTAAAAAGCGAAAAAACCAAACAAAAAAAGCCTGCAATAACAATATATTAATAACTTAACCTGCAAAAAAACAGGTTCTTAATCGATATTAACGCCGGTATCCTAACCGAAAACTGAATTATTTATAAGGTCTAATCATTATTATTAAAGCCAATTTTAAACTTTTTTTCATGACTTTAATTTAATTAACAAAAAGAAAATTCCAGATTGCGAAAAAATAAAAGCTTTTTAATTAATTAAATATTCTTATTAAGCATATTTAACATTACCGTTACAGCCACCACCTTTTACCCGTTATACGCCTTTTCATACGCGCCTGCGTACCATGCGCAAAAAATAACCTCCGGCGCTACACCCTGGACGACAAACCATATAAATGTTCACAAAAAAGCGAATTCAACACAATTATTAACCACTAAAACACCACTTAAAGGCATATTCTATAAAAGACAACGGCAATCACCAGACAAATCAATTAAACCAAAAAAATCACATAAGCAAAATCTTCTCCTGCTAACCCTTCAAAACCTCGGGGATGAAGAGTACATTGTTCCGTGCTGACTTCCACGGCAGGGAGTGGCGATAACAGCTAAAAGGTCAAAGATTCATGTCCCCTATCGAAAAATCCAGCAAGTTAGATAACGTCTGTTACGACATCCGTGGCCCGGTTCTGAAAGAGGCAAAACGCCTTGAAGAAGAAGGCAATAAAGTCCTGAAACTGAACATCGGCAACCCGGCGCCGTTCGGCTTTGACGCCCCCGACGAGATCCTTGTTGATGTTATTCGCAATCTGCCTACCGCCCAGGGTTATTGTGACTCGAAAGGCCTGTACTCGGCGCGTAAGGCTATCATGCAGCACTATCAGGCGCGCGGTATGCGCGATGTGACGGTCGAAGATATTTATATCGGTAACGGCGTCTCAGAACTGATTGTTCAGGCCATGCAGGCGCTGCTGAACAGCGGCGATGAAATGCTGGTTCCGGCACCAGATTATCCGCTGTGGACTGCCGCCGTCTCGCTCTCCAGCGGCAAGGCGGTGCACTATCTGTGCGATGAATCTGCCGACTGGTTCCCTGACCTCGACGATATTCGCGCCAAAATCACCCCGCGTACGCGCGGCATCGTGATTATTAACCCGAATAACCCGACCGGTGCGGTGTACTCGAAAGAGCTGCTGATGGAGATCGTGGAGATTGCCCGCCAGCACAACCTGATCATCTTCGCCGATGAGATCTACGACAAGATCCTCTACGACGAAGCCCAGCACCATTCGATCGCCGCGCTGGCTCCCGACCTGCTGACGGTGACTTTTAACGGCCTGTCCAAAACCTACCGCGTTGCCGGTTTTCGCCAGGGCTGGATGGTACTGAACGGACCGAAGAAACACGCGAAAGGCTATATCGAAGGCCTGGAGATGCTGGCCTCTATGCGTCTGTGCGCTAACGTACCGGCACAGCACGCGATTCAAACCGCATTAGGCGGCTATCAAAGCATCAGCGAGTTTATCGTTCCCGGCGGCAGACTGTACGAACAGCGCAACCGCGCCTGGGAGTTGATCAACGAGATCCCCGGCGTCTCCTGCGTGAAGCCGAAAGGCGCGCTCTATATGTTCCCGAAAATCGACGCAAAGCGTTTTAACATTCACGACGATCAGAAGATGGTGCTCGACTTCCTGCTGCAGGAGAAAGTCCTGCTGGTTCAGGGAAGCGCCTTTAACTGGCCGTGGCCGGATCATGTGCGTATTGTCACCCTCCCGCGTGAGGACGATCTGGAAATGGCGATTTCTCGCTTTGGCCGCTTCCTCTCCGGCTATCACCAGCTCGGATAACCCTTGCCCGGCCGCCGGTATTTGCATCCGGCGGCAATCCCTGCGCACAATAGGACCCGATGTTGTCACTGATTAAGGGTTGCTATGAGTCAGAGTCATTTCTTTGCCCACCTCTCTCGCCTGAAGTTAATTAACCGCTGGCCGCTGATGCGTAATGTACGGACAGAAAACGTCTCCGAGCACAGTCTGCAGGTGGCGATGGTTGCCCACGCGCTGGCCGCGATCAAAAACCGGATGTTTGGTGGCAAGGTTAACGCCGAGCGAATCGCCCTGCTGGCGATGTACCACGATGCATCGGAAGTGTTAACCGGCGATCTGCCGACTCCAGTCAAATATTTCAACTCGCAGATTGCGCAAGAATATAAAGCCATCGAGAAGATTGCCCAGCAGAAGCTTATCGACATGGTTCCTGACGAACTGCGCGATATTTTTGAACCGCTGATCGACGAGCATCGCTATAGCGAAGATGAGCAATCGATCGTCAAGCAGGCCGACGCGCTCTGCGCCTACCTGAAATGTCTGGAGGAGCTGTCCGCCGGCAACAACGAGTTTCTACTGGCCAAGGGCCGGCTTGAGAAAACGCTGGAATCCCGGCGCAGCGAGGAGATGGACTACTTTATGCAGGTCTTCGTCCCGAGCTTCCAGCTGTCGCTGGATGAAATCAGCCAGGATTCCCCGCTGTAACTATACCGTGCCCCGGTCTGCGCTATGCGCATCAGACCGGGGCTGTGCCGAAGCGGTTAAAACGGAAACAGCATCGGAACGAGCAGCACGCAAACCACCATCACCAGGACGGTGAACGGCACGCCAATCTTCACAAAATCGCTGAAGGTATATTTTCCCGGACCCAGCACCAGCGTATTTACCGGTGAAGAGACCGGCGTCATAAAGGCAGCCGAAGCCGCCATCGCCACCACCATGGCAAAAGGATAAGGCGAGACGTCCATGGATTTCGCCGCCGCCAGGGCTATCGGCGCCATCAGCACCGCCGTGGCCGTGTTGGAAATAAACAGACCAATAGTGGCGCACATCACGAACAGACAGCCCAGCATCACGTAAGGGCCTTTGCTGCCGGCAACATCCATCAACCCTTCCACCACCAAATCGACGCCGCCGGTTTTTTGCAACGCCAGCGCAAAGGGCATCATCCCGACGATTAATATAATGCTTGGCCAGTGAATCGCTTTATAAGCGCTCTCAGCATTAATACAGCGGAATTTACCCATCAGCAGGCAGGAAATAATCGCCGCTATCGGGTTGGGGATCTCGTCGGTGAGCATCAGGGCGACCATCAGGACCAGGCAAAAGATAGCGTGCGGCGCCTGGCTGTGCGCGGGCGAGGCATCGTTCACCTCCACGGGCATATTCAATACGACGAAATCGCGACCGCGTTTCGCCAGCAGGGCTATCTGGCGCCAGTTTCCGACCACCAGCACAATATCGCCAAGCTGCAAAGACTCGTCGACGACCGACCCATCCATGGCTTTACCGTCGCGCTTCAGGCCGACAATATTGAGCCCAAAGCGGGTGCGAAAACCGATCTCGCGGACCGTTTTACCGATCAGTTCCGAATCCGGAATCAGCGCGACTTCGGCCATCCCCACATCCAGCGCCTGATCTGAAAAGTATTCGCCGCGCAGTACCATCGGTTCAAGCATTTGCTCGCCGCAGAACTGGCGTAAATCAACGTCTGACGCGGACATGTCGATCAGCAGCACGTCGCGGGCACGAAACTCGGATACACCGTTCACATTGACGATAACCCGACGAAAACGGCGCCAGCGCTCTACGCCGATCACGTTGGCGCAGTAGCGTTCACGCAGCTTGAGGTCATCAAGCCGCTGGCCAATCATGGGAGACCCCGGACGAATGGCCAGACGGCGGGCCCGGCCGGTCAGGTGGTACTCTTTGATTAAATCGCGAAAGGTGCTCCTTTTCCGCCCGTCCCGCGCGTGGTCGCTCTCCCCGCCTCTGAGCATAAAGCGCACCGCCAGCATATAGACGACGCCCAGCAGCAGCACCACCAGGCCAATCGGCGTGACGCTAAAAAAGCTGAATCCATGCAGCCCTTCACGTAACAGCTCGCTGTTCACAACCAGGTTAGGCGGCGTAGCCACCAGCGTCATCATCCCGCTGATTAGGCCAGCAAAGCTTAGCGGCATCATCAGACGCGATGGCGAGGTATTCATCCGCATGGAGACGCTGAGAACCACCGGAATAAAAATAGCGACCACGCCGGTCGAGCTCATAAACGCGCCAAGCCCGGCGACGGTCAGCATCAGAAAGACCAGCATTTTCGTTTCGCTGTTGCCGGCCACGCTCACCAGCCAGCTGCCGACTTTGGTCGCCACCCCGGTACGGACCAAACCATCGCCGATAATAAACAGCGCCGCAATAAGGATCACGTTCGGATCGCTAAAACCCGAGAACGCTTCGCTGAGCGTCAGCGTATCGCTGAGGACAAAGGCGACAATCACCAGCAGCGCAATCGCATCCATGCGCACTTTCCCACTGGCAAAGAGCACAACCGCGACGGCAAGAAGAGACAACACCCAAATCAGTTCACCGTTCACAACCTATCCTTGTCTGAAGATGGAGCTGGAATTTTTGCATAAAAAAGCCCCGGCCATGCGGGGCTACGTCATGAGATTAGTCTTTAACCGTCACATTCACCTTCCCGTCCGACGTGCGGACGACAGCCAGGTTTTCGAGGGAGGTTAAGACCAGATCCGCCTCGTTCAGACGCGGCGCATCTGCCGGTACGTTCACCGCGATTGTCCGGCAGCCTGCCGTCAGGCCGGAAAGCAAACCGGCGGGCGCGTCCTCGACCACGACGCACTCTTGCGGCGCCAGCGCTAAGCGTTCCGCCCCGAGCAGATAGGCATCCGGGGCCGGTTTACCCTGTTTCACCTGCTCAGCCGTCACAAAAACGCGGGCATTTGGCAGGCCCGCCGCGCGATGGCGCGCATGGGCAACAGGTACCGAACCGGAAGTGACGATAGCCCATGGGATCGCGGCTTCATCGAGAGTAGTCAGCAGCGCCACCGCACCCGGCAGGGCAGTGATTCCATCGGTATCCGCCGCTTCAACCGCTTCAAGCCAGCGGAACTCCGCCTGCACTTCCTCTTCGCTGCGCCCCGGTAGAAAATGGCGTAAAGAGGTTATCGCCTGCTTGCCATGAATGAAGTTCAGCATCTCATCGTGCGGGATGTCGAAACGATCCGCCCATTTGCACCACGAGCGCTCCACTACGGGTAATGAATCGACTAACGTCCCGTCAAGATCAAACAGGAAACCTTTACACTGCACGGAAACCTCCATCAGGCATTAATAATTTGATTAATTTCGTTGCTGCTTAAATGGTACTGACGCGGGCAAGCGTGCCAGGCGTTGAGCATGCGCTGGTATTTATCCCACATCGGCGTCTGTGAGTTAAAGCCATGGGTGCCGGCGTCAAAGTGGCTGTAGCGCCCCTCAACGTTGACGATAAAGCGAACATAGCCGAGGAAGCGCGCTTCGGTTGCAACATCAAATCCGAGGAAGGTGACCCGGCGTTCGTCGATTTCACTTGCGTCCTTCAGGTTCGTCCAGGAGACATGCAGCGCATGATACATTTCCATAATATCGATGATGGTACGGCAGGTTTCTTCCGTCAGTTGGCCAAACTCGCGATCCAGTTCGCGCATTTGCAATCCGTATCCACGCTCGATGATGGTCTGTAGACGGCGGTAACGTTCAGCGTTGTCCGGGTCGAGCATCGTCATCATCTTGTACTGATTAGATAAAATCAGACGCTGCGCATTGGTCATTTCCATTTTTTGACTCCTGTAGCACTTTACGGCGTGAAAAAAGAAGGCGCATTAATCATGCGCCTTCTTTTATATGCGTTTTCCTTAGTGAATTACAAATCATCAAGGAAAGTTTTATCCAGTTGTTTGAAGGCGCGCTTAAGCGTGTCAGCTAATGCCTGATAATCCGGCTTACCCTCGACCGGCGCCAGCGCCTGTCCTGCGTCCTGCAATTTGCCACGCACTTCATAAAACCAGTTCAGTACCGACGGCGGCAGCGGCGTCACCGAACGCTTACCCAGCCACCATAATCCCTGCATCGGTAAACTCAGGGCAAACAGCGCCGTCGCCACCGCCGGACCCAGCTGCCCACCCAGCGCGATTTGCCAGCACAGTGTAAAGACCGCGATCGGCGGCATGATGCGGATAGCGTAACGGGTTGCGCGAATAATGCGGTTTTCAATAAATACCGGGGCGAGGCGTTTGTCCAAAGGCCAGGTCTTTGCGTAGTGCTGCCCGCGGCGGAACAAGCTAAAGAAGCTGACGGGACGATTATCGGGGGTCGACATGGCTTTACCTCAACTTTACATATAAAACTTAAAAAATTCGTGCAAAACACCAACTGTGCATGACAACGTTCAAAACATTTTGGCAATGGCTGCGGCAATCAGGTATCCTGTGCCCGCCTGAAAGGGCGATAGACCCTTTGACCAGGTTAGTCAAATTATCGCACATTCTGCCATTGGCTGAAAATTATCCAAAATGGCATAAAATCAAATGTACTTCTCCCATCGTGCCCGAAAACAGAACAAGGCATGATGTTAATCATAAATGTCGTTGTCATCCTGCGCTACGCTTTGTGACACACTGACGTTTTTTTAGCCACGTATCATAAAAGGTACTTCCATGTCGAGTAAGTTAGTACTGGTTCTGAACTGCGGTAGCTCCTCACTGAAATTTGCTATCCTTGATGCCGTAAACGGTGACGAATATCTGTCTGGTTTAGCCGAATGTTTCCATCTTCCTGAAGCACGTATTAAGTGGAAAATGGACGGCAGCAAACACGAAGCAGATTTAGGCGCTGGCGCCGCTCACAGTGAAGCGCTTAACTTTATCGTTAACACTATTCTGGCACAAAAACCAGAACTGTCTGCTCAGCTGACCGCAATCGGCCACCGTATTGTTCACGGTGGTGAAAAATACACCAGTTCCGTGGTCATTGATGATTCCGTTATCCAGGGCATCAAAGATTCCGCCTCTTTCGCTCCGCTGCACAACCCGGCTCACCTGATCGGTATTGCTGAAGCGCTGAAATCATTCCCGCATCTGAAAGAGAAGAACGTTGCCGTGTTCGACACCGCGTTCCATCAGACTATGCCGGAAGAATCCTATCTGTATGCTCTGCCGTACAGCCTGTACAAAGAGCACGGCGTACGTCGCTACGGCGCGCACGGCACCAGCCACTTCTACGTGACTCAGGAAGCGGCTAAAGTCCTGAACAAGCCGGTTGAAGAGCTGAACATCATCACCTGCCATCTGGGCAACGGTGGTTCTGTATCCGCTATCCGCAACGGTAAATGCGTTGACACCTCTATGGGTCTGACCCCGCTGGAAGGTCTGGTCATGGGTACCCGCTCTGGCGACATCGACCCGGCTATCATCTTCCACCTGCACGACTCCCTGGGCATGAGCGTTGATGCTATCAACAAAATGCTGACCAAAGAGTCTGGCCTGCTGGGTCTGACCGAAGTCACCAGCGACTGCCGTTATGTTGAAGACAACTACACCGATAAAGCCGATGCTAAACGTGCAATGGACGTTTACTGCCATCGTCTGGCCAAGTACATCGGTTCCTACACCGCGCTGATGGACGGTCGTCTGGATGCCGTTATCTTCACCGGTGGTATCGGTGAAAACGCAGCAATGGTTCGTGAACTGTCTCTGGGCAAACTGGGCGTTCTGGGCTTCGAAGTTGATCACGAGCGTAACCTGGCTGCCCGTTTCGGCAAGTCTGGCTTCATCAACAAAGAAGGCACCCGCCCGGCTCTGGTCATCCCGACCAACGAAGAGCTGGTTATCGCGCAAGACGCCAATCGTCTGACTGCCTGATTCCACACCGCCAGCGAAACCCTAAATAATTCGAGTTGCTGGAAGGCGGCGACCCACAGAATCCCCGGTCACGTACAGGTAGTACGTGACCGGAGTGAACCAGGAAAGCCAACGCACATGCAACTTGAAATATAACGGGAAGCTGGTGGTGCAGTTTTGTATCCCGCCTGATACTGGCGGTAACGAAAGAGGATATATCGTGTCCCGTATAATCATGCTGATCCCGACCGGAACCAGCGTTGGCCTGACCAGCGTCAGCCTCGGTGTTATCCGTGCAATGGAACGCAAAGGCGTTCGTCTGAGCGTCTTTAAACCTATCGCCCAACCGCGCGCTGGCGGCGATGCGCCAGACCAGACGACCACCATCGTTCGTGCTAATTCAAGCCTTCCGGCCGCCGAGCCGCTGAAGATGAGCCACGTCGAGTCGCTGCTGTCCGGCAACCAGAAAGATGTGCTGATGGAAGAGATCATCGCCAACTATCACGCCGCGACTCAGGATGCAGAAGTGGTGCTGGTTGAAGGTCTGGTCCCGACCCGTAAACATCAGTTTGCTCAGTCTCTGAACTTCGAAATCGCCAAAACGCTGAACGCGGAAATCGTCTTCGTGATGTCTCAGGGTACCGACACCCAGGAACAGCTGAACGAACGTATCGAGCTGACCCGCAACAGCTTCGGCGGCGCGAAAAACACCAACATTACCGGTGTTATCGTCAACAAGCTGAACGCACCGGTTGACGAACAGGGTCGTACCCGTCCCGATCTGTCGGAAATCTTCGATGACTCTTCCAAAGCGAAAGTCGTGAAGATCGATCCGGCTCAGCTGCAGTCTGGCAGCGCGCTGCCGGTTCTGGGCGCGGTACCGTGGAGCTTCGATCTGATCGCAACGCGTGCGATCGATATGGCTCGCCACCTGAATGCCACCATCGTCAACGAAGGTGACATCAACACCCGCCGCGTGAAGTCTGTCACCTTCTGCGCGCGCAGCATCCCGCACATGCTCGAACACTTCCGTGCCGGTTCTCTGCTGGTGACTTCCGCAGACCGTCCTGATGTTCTGGTCGCCGCCTGCCTCGCCGCCATGAACGGCGTTGAAATCGGCGCGCTGCTGCTGACCGGTGCTTACGAAATGGACGCGCGCGTCAGCAAGCTGTGCGAACGTGCATTCGCGACCGGCCTGCCGGTCTTTATGGTGAACACCAACACCTGGCAGACCTCCCTGAGCCTGCAGAGCTTCAACCTCGAAGTTCCGGTTGACGATCACGAGCGCATTGAGAAAGTTCAGGAATACGTTGCCAACTACATTAACGCTGACTGGATCGAGTCTCTGACCGCGACCTCCGAACGTAGCCGCCGCCTGTCTCCGCCGGCCTTCCGCTACCAGCTGACCGAGCTGGCGCGCAAAGCGGGTAAACGCGTCGTTCTGCCGGAAGGTAACGAGCCGCGTACCGTTAAAGCCGCAGCAATCTGCGCAGAACGCGGTATTGCGACCTGTGTCCTGCTGGGTAACCCGGATGAGATCAACCGCGTTGCTGCCGCTCAGGGCGTCGAGCTGGGCGCTGGTATCGAAATCGTCGATCCGGATGTGGTTCGCGAAAGCTACGTCGCTCGTCTGGTCGAACTGCGTAAGAGCAAGGGGATGACCGAAGCGGTTGCCCGCGAGCAGCTGGAAGACAACGTCGTTCTCGGCACGCTGATGCTGGAACAAGACGAAGTCGACGGCCTGGTTTCCGGCGCAGTTCACACTACCGCCAACACCATCCGTCCGCCGCTGCAGCTGATCAAAACGGCACCGGGCAGCTCTCTGGTCTCTTCCGTGTTCTTCATGCTGCTGCCGGAACAGGTTTACGTTTACGGCGACTGCGCCATCAACCCGGATCCGACCGCAGAACAGCTGGCTGAAATCGCTATTCAGTCCGCCGATTCCGCCATCGCTTTCGGCATTGAGCCGCGCGTAGCGATGCTCTCCTACTCCACCGGTAATTCTGGTGCCGGTAGCGACGTCGAAAAAGTTCGTGAAGCGACCCGTCTGGCACAGGAAAAACGTCCTGACCTGATGATCGACGGCCCGCTGCAGTATGACGCGGCGGTGATGGCTGACGTGGCGAAATCCAAAGCGCCAAACTCGCCGGTTGCCGGACGTGCGACCGTGTTCATCTTCCCGGATCTGAACACCGGTAACACCACTTACAAAGCCGTACAGCGTTCTGCTGACCTGATCTCCATCGGGCCAATGCTGCAGGGTATGCGTAAGCCGGTAAACGACCTGTCTCGTGGCGCGCTGGTAGACGATATCGTCTACACCATCGCCCTGACCGCGATTCAGTCTTCTCAGCAGCAGCAGTAATTTAGCGCTGAGATCAAAAAAGGCAGCCCGATGGCTGCCTTTTCTTTTGCTCGACTTCCGTGCCGAATCGACATCTGAGCGGTGACGACTTCCCGATGCCTGGCAAAAGCTACTCTTTACCCTCATCGTCAGAGTCCGCGTAGTCATTCCCGGCATTGCGCGTCATCCACAGCGCCAGCGCTTTTAATGAATCCGGGGTGAATTCATCGCAGCGAGCGGTAATCTCTTCCGGCGTCAGCCAGCACACTTCGCTCACCTCCTCTTCCTGCAAGGCAAAGGGGCCGTGCGACACACAGCTAAACAGGCTTCCCCAGACGCGACAATGCTTATCTTCGTAATAGAACTGGCCATGATCGGCGAACGGCACGCCGGCAATCCCCAGCTCTTCTTCCGCTTCCCGGCGAGCCGAATCCAGCAGCTGCTCATCGGCCTGCACCACGCCGCCGGCGGTAGCATCCAGCATGCCCGGCTGGAAATCTTTGGTCTCGGTACGACGTTGCACCAGGATTTTGCCCATCCCATCATGAACAACAATATAGGTTGCCCGATGACGCAGGCACTGCGCGCGCATTTGCTCGCGGCTGGACTGCGCTATCACCTCATTGTTTTCATTAACAATGTCTACCCATTCTGTGCTTGCCAAATCGTTCTGTTCCGCCATCAGGAAACCTTACTTTTGAAAGCGCTCTCGCGGCGCGTCTTTACGGTTGGGGGGTAAATTACGGGTTAATTGCAACCTCTGCAATAACCTGATGATCATCAAGTGCTAAAACCTGTAGTCGGTCCCCTTCCAGGAGGCCGTAGCTGGCGGAAAATCCCCCTTTGGGAATGCTGACCGAGCCGGGATTGAAGAGAAAAATATCGCCGCGCTTCTCGGCTACCGGAATATGAGTATGACCATAAACCAGGACATCGCCAGCGGCGAGAGGAGGCATTTTTTCGGGGCTGTACAGATGCCCGTGGGTCAGAAACAGGCGGGTGCGTTCGCTCAGCACCTGCTGCCAGGGCGCAGTGATGGGGAAGTCCAGCAGCATCTGATCGACTTCGCTGTCGCAGTTACCGCGAACGGCGATCACCCGTTGCGCGACGCCGTTGAGCTTCACAGCAACGTCCGCCGGCGCATAGCCTTCGGGTAACGCATTCCGCGGCCCATGGTTCAGTACATCGCCAAGAATAATCAGCCACTGCGCCCCACTTTGCGCGAACCGTTCCAGAACGCGTTCAGTAGCGGGCAGGGAACCATGAATATCCGATGCAAACATCAGCTTCATTTCTTCCGTCTCCACGCATTTCGATGCGCCTATGATAGCGGAACCGCTGCCTCGAATCAGCCCGCGCGTTTAGCTGACAGTGCGACAAAACGCTGAACCGACGCCCGCTGCCACTGGAATGTCGCATAGTCCGCCAGCGGCTCCGGGACCGCATCACCGTTAAGCACCAGCCGGTTGATCATCAGGGCAAGATCGGTATCGGCAATCGACCACTCCCCGAACAGATTATTGCCGCCGTGGGCCAGCAGTTCAGACGCGGTTTCGAATAATTTGTCCGCGCTTTTACGGCCCGCGGCGCTAAGCTCCGGTTTCTTTTGCCCCGCGAATACCACGTCGGTAGATCGCTCCTCGCGAATGGGCATCAGATCGCTGCGCAGCCAGGCTTGTACCTGCCGCGCCCGGGCCCGCTTTTGCAGATCGTGGGGATAGAGCCGCTCCCACTCCGGCGGTGCGAAACGTTCATCCAGATACTCGCTAATCGCGGACGATTCGCTAAGCGCGAACTCCTCCACTTCTAACAACGGCACGCGGCGGGTCACGGTATAACCTTTCCAGCCAGGCTGCTGGTTTTCGCCGCTATCGAGATCGATGGTTTTGAGAGCAAATGGCAGGCTTTTTTCCTGCAGGGCAACGTAGACGGACATCACGTACGGCGAGAAAAAACGCGAATCGGACCACAGGGTAATGACGGGCTGGCTCATGGCATCCTCAATAAATTATGGGGCGATAAGTCAACATATCCTGTCTTTTAAGGGATGTCACTTACCGCACCATGAGGATTTTGCATCCCCTGACGGCTAGCCGATGATCATCGTTTTCGGCTCCAGATAAGCCTGCATTCCCCATTTGCCCATTTCACGTCCCAGCCCGGATTGCTTGAAGCCACCGAACGGCGCCTGCGGTTCATGTTCAAGGGTATTGACCAGCACGCGCCCGGACTCTATCGCCAGCGCAACCTCCTGACCACGCTGCCGATCGCCGCTTAATACCAGGGCGCTCAGGCCATAGGTCGTATCGTTGGCTATCGCGATGGCTTGCGCCTGATCCTGATAGGGAATCAGTACCAGCACCGGGCCAAAGATCTCTTCTCGCGCAATGCGCATCTGGTTGTGGACATCGCTGAATACGGTCGGTTTCACGCACCAGCCTTTTTCCATTCCCTGCGGTCGCCCTTCACCGCCGATAAGCAATCTTGCCCCCTCCTGCTGCCCCAGGCGAATATAATCCTGCACCCGTTGCCACTGTTTCCGGCTGACCATCGGGCCAATTGTCGTCTGCGCGTCGCGCGGATCGCCGGAGATATAGTCCGCCATCGCCTGCACAATAGCCTGTTCAAACTCCGCCAGACGCCCGGCGGGCACCAGAATTCGCGTCCCGGCGATGCAGGCCTGCCCGCTATTCATAAATCCGGCCGCCAGCGCCAGCGAAACCGCCTGCTGCATATCGGCATCATCCAGAATGAGGGTCGGTGATTTACCGCCAAGTTCCAGCGTGACGCGTTTCAAGGTTTGCGCACCGCTGGCGATAATATGTTTCCCTACGGCGGTAGAACCGGTGAAAGAAATTTTAGCAATATCGGGATGATGGTTAATAATATCCCCCACCACTTCGCCCCGTCCGGTCACGATGTTAACGACTCCGGCGGGGATCTGCGCCGCGTGCAGCGCTTCGGTGACGATCTGCGTCTGCCAGGCGCTCATCTCGCTGGGTT
This sequence comes from Klebsiella sp. X13, assembly GCF_003323835.1. Lineage (NCBI taxonomy): Bacteria > Pseudomonadati > Pseudomonadota > Gammaproteobacteria > Enterobacterales > Enterobacteriaceae > Klebsiella > Klebsiella sp. X13. The sequence continues at coordinate 1,516,456 of NZ_CP030874.1, read as the reverse complement.
TAATCACCGTCGTACAGCCTGCCGCCATCGCCGTCGCCAGCTTGCTACAGATAAAACCAGCATCGCTGTTCCACGGCGTAATCAACCCCGCCACGCCGACCGGCGTCATCACAACCTGCGCACGCCCCGCCGGTTCAACAAATTCGAAGCTCGCCAGCGTCTCCATCGCCTGTTTAATGGTTTGCGCCGGCCATGCCGCCATCCATTGCGAGCGCGAAGCCGGGGCGCCATATTCGGTCACAATCGCCTCACGTAAATCCGCCTCTCTCGCCCGGACGGCCTGGTACATCCGCTCAAGGACATCCAGACGCTGCTGTTTCGTCGTCCGTGACCAGCAAGGAAACGCTGCTTTTGCTGCGGCAATCGCGCGCCGGGCATCCTCTTCATCCGCCAGCCGTGCCTGGCCAATCACCTCTTCCGTCGCCGGGTTGAACAGCGCAAAGGTTTCGCTGCCGTGCGGGGTGACAAATTCACCGTTGATATAAATTTTATCGATGTGCAGCATATTCGTCTTCCTCATTGATTTGATGAAGGGAAGTATAGAGTCGACGTATTGCCCCGATAAGAGGGTATAATCAACACAGCCTGTCACGAAAATCGGGATAATTATGCACCGTAGCGGTCTGACTGAACTGGAAGTCCTCCTTGCCGTAGCCCACCGCCAGAGCTTCCGAGCGGCCGCCCGGGAGCTGGGCATGTCGGCCACCGCCATCAGCAACGCCGTCGCCGGACTGGAGGCGCGGCTCAACGTACGTCTGTTTAACCGTACCACCCGCAGCGTTGCGCTGACGGAGGCCGGGCGACGCTACGTCGAGCGCGTGGCGCCTGCGCTGGCAGAAATTCAGCGCGCATCGGAAGAGATTGCCACTCAACCGGAAATGCCGACCGGTACACTGCGCATCAATGCGCCACGCGAGAGCGTTGCCCTGCTGTTCGGGCTGTTCGATGCCTTCCTCAAGCGCTACCCGGACATGCGTCTCGACATCACCACCGAGTCCCGGCTGGTCGATATTGTCGCCGAGGGTTACGACGCCGGCATCCGCCTGGCAGAGTCGCTGCCGCAGGATATGATTGCCGTTACGCTGACGCCCGATGTGCGGATGCGTATCGTCGGTACGGCGGAATATTTTGCCCGCTGCGGCATTCCGCACAGCCCGGAAGATCTGCTGCATCATCAGAGCATCGGGATGCGTATGTCGCACGGCGGTCTCTATCACTGGGAGCTGGAGCGCCAGCAACAAAAGCTGACGGTTAACGTCCCGCCGCGTATTACCCTCAGTGAAATGGGCGCCATCCACCGTGCGGTACTTGCCGGCCTCGGCCTGGCCTTTATCTCGGACTGGTTTATCAAAGAAGATCTGGCCTGCGGCAGGCTCGTCAGCGTGATGGATGAGTGGTGTCCGTCGTTTGCCGGCCTACGCCTCTATTATCCCGGCCGCCGCCACGTTCCGCCCGGGCTGAAGGCTTTTATCAGCCTGGTGCACGAGTTACGCGACCGTCCCGATCCTGCCGGCAAAATTTAGCGCCCCTCCTCCCGGATAGCGGCAGGTCGCCTATACTCGAACACGTGCGACCTACGACGGCGGGAGTCACCATGATCGACCTTTACTACGCACCCACCCCTAACGGCCAGAAAATCATTCTCTTTCTCGAAGAGGCGCAGCTGGCCTATCGCCTGATTCGGGTCGATATCAATAAAGGGGAACAGTTTCGCCCGCAGTTTCTCGCTCTCTCGCCGAATAATAAAATTCCCGCTATCGTCGACCACCTCCCCGTCGACGGCGGAGCGCCGCTCGGCCTGTTTGAGTCAGGTGAAATCCTGCTCTATCTGGCGGAAAAATCAGGAAAACTGCTTAGCGGTGAGCTGCGCGAGCGCCATACCACGCTACAGTGGCTGTTCTGGCAGGTCAGCGGATTAGGCCCTATGCTGGGGCAGAATCACCATTTCAATCACAGCGCGCCGCAGGCGGTGCCCTATGCCATCGAGCGTTATCAGGTCGAGACCCAGCGGTTGTACAACGTACTGAACCGTCGTCTGGAGGTCAGCCCATGGCTCGGCGGCGAACATTACAGTATTGCCGATATTGCCTGCTGGCCGTGGATTCGCGCCCACCCTCGCCAGCGTATTGATCTCGCGCATTTTCCGGCGATTCATAACTGGTTTGAACGCATTCGTCAGCGTCCGGCCACCGGGCAGGCGCTGATAAAAATACAACACCAATAACCCCCCTGCTCGCATGGCTTGCTTTCATGTATGATTGCGGAAATGACAACACGGAGGAAGCCTGCAATGTCTCAGCCAGACGCCATTATTCGTATAAAGAACCTACGCTTACGTACTTTTATCGGAATCAAAGAAGAAGAAATCGCTAACCGCCAGGATGTGGTGGTTAATGTTGCGATTCACTACCCGGCGGAGCGGTCACGCAACAGTGAAGATATCAACGATGCGCTGAATTACCGCACGATTACCAAACGTATCATCAGCCATATTGAGAATAACCGCTTCTCGCTGCTGGAAAAATTAACTCAGGATGTGCTCGATATCGCATGCGAACATCACTGGGTCACTTATGCTGAAGTTGAGATCGATAAACTTTATGCACTGCGCTACGCCGACTCCGTCTCAATGACCATGAGCTGGCGGCGCTAAGCTTCTTAGGGAGGCGCTATGAGGATTCTGCTTACTGGCGGTACCGGCCTGATTGGCCGGCATCTGATCCCCCGGCTGCTGGAGCTTGGGCATCACGTAACGGTATCAACGCGCAGCCCGGAAAAAGCGCAAACCCGGCTGGATGCCCGCGTCACCTTGTGGCGCGGCTTCGAAGGCCATCATCACCTCAATGAGATTGATGCCGTCATCAATCTGGCAGGCGAACCTATCGCCGACAAACGCTGGACGGCGGAGCAAAAGCAGCGTCTGTGTCACAGCCGCTGGGATATCACTCAAAAGCTGGTGAATCTGTTCAACGCCAGCGATACGCCACCCGCCGTGCTGATCAGCGGCTCTGCCGTAGGCTTTTACGGCGATCTCGGGGAAGTTGTGGTGACCGAAGATGAGCCGCCGCACAATGAATTTACCCACAAACTCTGCGCCCGCTGGGAGCAGCTGGCCTGCGAGGCGCAAAGCGATCGCACCCGCGTCTGCCTGCTGCGCACCGGCGCGGTGCTGGCGCCGACGGGCGGGATCCTGGCCAAACTGATGCCGCTCTTCAGGCTTGGACTCGGCGGCCCTATTGGTAACGGCAGGCAGTATCTGGCCTGGATTCATATCGATGATATGGTCAACGGCATTCTGTGGCTGCTGGATAACGATCTCAGCGGGCCTTTCAATATGGTTTCCCCTTATCCGGTCCGCAATGAACAGTTTGCCCATTCTCTCGGGCATGCGCTGAATCGTCCGGCAATTTTCCGCGTACCGGCAACGGCGATTCGCCTGCTGATGGGAGAGTCGTCGGTACTGGTGCTCGGCGGGCAGCGGGCGTTGCCCCGGCGCCTGGAGGATGCCGGTTTTGGCTTCCGCTGGTACGATCTGGAAGAAGCGCTGGCCGACATGCTGCGCTAGTTCATTTCGCTCAGGGAGATCGCATCGGTCTCCCTGGACGATTATCTTGTGGAACCCACCTCGCAGCGCGTAAAACGAGCCCGTTTAGCCCCGCCTTAATTGTGAATTCGCTTCCCTCTCACTCTGTCATAACCCCCGCTCTACAACTCAACACCCCCAACCGTTGACAATCGTCAACACCTCATTCAGGATGACCAGGACCCAGCGATGAAGGAACATCCGGATAAACATATCAGAGCAGCCATTGACTACGCGCTGGCGCAGGGCTGGATTTTTCTCCCTGGCGGCAAAAGCGCCCACTGTTTTGGCCGATTAATATGCGGTACGGCCCATCATCCGGAGCATATGATGAGCATCTGGAGTACACCTGCGGTACCCATTAACCACGCCCGGCAACTCATCAGAATGGTCGACCGCTGCCAGCCGCCTACAGCGAATAAAATTCACCACCAGAAGGATTTAGCCATGGCGCTGTATAATTTTACGCTCACCCTCTCCGGCGTCACTGTTCATACCGAGGGGCTTGAGGATGCGGTGCATACGGCAGGCTGCGCTGATGCGCTGGTCTGTTTTTACGGAACCGCGGTCTATCTGGAGTTCGCTCGCGAAAGCGACTCTCTCGAGCGGGCCATTCTGTCAGCCATTGCCGATATCGAATCCGCACCGGCTCTGAACGCGCGGGTCGAATCCGTCGATTCCGCGCTGGTAGGATTAAGCGATATTGCCGAACTCGCCGGCCTGACGCGACAGGCCATTGCCCTGCTGAAAGATGGCGCGAGAGGTTCGGGCCAGTTTCCGGGACCGGTACAGCGCGTTAAGGGCAATTCGCCGCTGTGGCGCTGGAAAACCGTCGTCAGATGGCTGGTTATGGAGGGACGTCTTGCCGAAGACTCACCGCTGGTCGCCCACGCGGCAGTACTGGATAACCTCAACCTGGCGTTACAATTGAGGGCTACGCCAGAGAGCAAAACCGTGCTGCGCTACCTTCGCGGGCTCGAAAATCAGCGCCAGGCTTCGCCGACGGTCGGTTAGACGCGTAAACATTCCGGCGCTTTATGGTGTTAAGGTGGCGGAGTCATTCACCTTTATGGACTGCTTTATGACAATACTCACTACCCCGCGCCTGCGCCTCTCGCCGTTTAGCTTATCCGACTGGCCTTTTTTCCTCCGTCTGCGTCGCGATCGTCAGGTCATGCGCTTTATGGGTGAAATGCTCGATGAACCCGCGCTGCGTACCCTGTTTGCCGCGCGCTGCGCGGATCCCGGCGTGTTTGTGCTGCGCGATAAAAAAGGTGTGGCCATCGGTGATATCGGCCTGCGCATCAGCAGTAAAAATCCGCATGAAGCCGATGTCGGATATGCCCTCATCCCGGAGGCGCAGGGTCAGGGATATGCCAGTGAAGCGCTGCGGGCGATATGTGATTACGGCTTTAGCCAGCTCGGCGTCAATGCCATCAACGCCTGGGTACTGGGTGACAATATCGGGTCGGCGCGTCTGCTGGAAAAACACGGTTTTGTGCGGATTCAGGTGCTGGAAAAAGCCTACCACCTGAACGGCGTCGATTACGATGACTGGGTATATCGGCTGGAGCGGTAATCTGCTCCCGGCGAGCGGTTTCGCCGGGAGACAGCAAGGCTTACTTCAAGGAGCCTTTCAGGAACTGCTGCAGGCGTGGGCTTTTCGGATTGCCGAACAGCTCATCCGGATGGCCTTCTTCTTCAATCTTGCCCTGATGCAGGAAAATGACGTGCGAAGAGACATGGCGCGCAAAGCCCATTTCATGGGTCACTACCACCATGGTTTTGCCCTCTTCCGCCAGCTTCTGCATGATACGCAGCACTTCCCCGACCAGTTCAGGATCAAGCGCGGAAGTCGGTTCGTCAAACAGCAGCACATCGGGCTCCATCGCCAGCGCACGCGCAATGGAGACGCGCTGCTGCTGACCGCCGGAGAGATGCACCGGGTATTTGATCTGCTGGCGCTCATCGATACCCACTTTCGCCAGATATTTCACCGCCCGCTCGCGCGCTTCCTGCTTGCTCAGCCCGAGAACCTGAATCGGCGCTTCCATGACGTTTTCCAGCACCGTCATATGGCTCCACAGATTGAAATGCTGGAACACCATCGTCAGGCGCGTACGCAGCAGACGCAGCTGGTTTTTATCCGCGACCTTCAGCTGGCCGTCTTTGTCGCGAACCAGACCAATATTCTGCCCGTTAACCACGATGGTGCCTTCGCTGGGCTTTTCCAGGAAGTTAATGCAGCGCAAAAAGGTACTTTTACCGGAACCCGATGAACCGATAATGCTGATAACGTCTCCGGCTTGCGCCCGTAACGAGACGCCTTTCAGCACCTCATGCTCGCCGTAACGTTTATGGAGATCGATAACATTTAATTTATTGTCGGACATGGCGGTCTCAATGCGTCGAAGAAGGTTTTATATGCTGCAACCAGCGCTTTTCCGCCTTGCGGAACAAGCTAATCAGCACATACGAAATAATTAAATAGAGCACCGCGGCAATCCCGAAGGCGGTGAACGGCTGATAGGTCGCCGAGTTAATATCCCTGGCGATTTTCAGCAGATCCGGCACGGTGGCAGTAAAAGCCAGCGCGGTGGAGTGCAGCATCAGAATCACTTCGTTGCTGTACGCTGGCAGCGCGATACGCAGCGCAGACGGCAAAATAATGCAGCGATACATTTTGACCGATGAGAAACCATAGGCCCGCGCCGCTTCAATTTCCCCGGGAGGGACGGAACGGATCGCCCCGGCAAAAATCTCCGTGGTATAGGCGCAGGTATTGAGCGTTAAGGCCAGCACCGTACAGTTGAGGCCGCTGCGGAAAAAGGCGTTCAGCAGCTCGGTGCCTTTGACGATTTCCAGCGTATACATCCCGGAGTAAAACACCAGCAGCTGTACGTACAGCGGCGTACCGCGGAACACATAGGTAAACAGCCAGATCGGAAACTGAATGTATTTATTGCTAGAGACACGACCGATAGCGAGAAATACTGCCAGTATGCCGCCCATCACCACCGAGGAGATCAGCAGCCACAGCGTGATAGCCACCCCGGTAAAGCGATAGCCGTCGGTCCACAGCAGCGATTTCCAGTACTCCTGAATAATCTCAATCACAGGTCAGCCCTCTTCACGCCCACGGAGTAACGGCGTTCAAGCAGCAGCAGTACACCATTGGAAACTGTGGTAAACACGAGATAAACCAGACCGCAGACGATCGCAAAGTAGAACGGCTGCCAGGTACTTTTCCCCGCCAGCTGGGTGGCTTTGACCACATCTTCCAGCCCCAGCAGAGAGACCAGCGCCGTTGCCTTGAGGATAACCTGCCAGTTGTTGCCAATTCCCGGTAACGCATAGCGCATCATTGCCGGAAAGAGGATCCGCCGGAAGGTCTGCCCGTTACTGAAGCCAAAGGCCGTCGCCGCTTCGATGTGTCCTTTCGGAACCGCCATGAAAGCGCCGCGGAAGGTTTCAGTAAAATAGGCACCGTAGATAAAGCCCAGCGTAATAATCCCCGCGACCATTGGGTCAATATCAAACTGTGATAGTCCCAGTGCGTCGGTGAGCGTATTCAGCGCAATCTGCAGACCGTAGAAAATCAGCAGCATCAGCACCAGATCGGGCACGCCACGAATTAGCGTGGTGTAGCCTTCAAATACCAGCGCCAGCGGTCGATTGCTCGATAGCTTAGCTCCGGCACCCGCCAGACCAATGAGGACCGCCAGCACAACCGAACTAAGAGCCAGCTCCAGTGTGACAAGAGCGCCCTGTAAAATAACCTGTGAAAACCCGTACAGCATGCTGTCTGCCCTGTCTGTCATCGACCATCACGCGCCAATATGCGCGCGATGGGGTACGTATGATGCTTAGTCACCGTACACGTTAAAATCGAAATATTTTTTTGCCAGCTTGTCGTAGGTGCCATCTTTGCGCATATCCGCGAAGGCCTTATTTAACGCCTCGCGCAGCTCGTTGTCCTCTTTACGCAGGCCCATGCCGGTACCGACGCCAAACAGTTTTTCATCCTTAATCGACGGACCGCCAAACTGGTAATCTTTACCAACAGGCTGTTTGAGGAAGCCTTCGCTCGCGGCGACTTCATCCTGGAACGCCGCGTCGATGCGCCCGGCGGTCAGGTCGGAATAGATATTGTCCTGGCCCTGATAAGAGACAATTTCAATCCCTTTCGGTGCCCAGTGCTCATTACCATAGGTCTCCTGGGTGGTCCCCTGAAGCACACCGATACGCTTGCCTTTCAGTTTCGCGAGATCCGGCGTGATATCACTGCCTTTTTTCACAACCAGACGGGAATCTGCAGCGTAAAGTTTGTCGGTGAAAGCAATTTCCTGCTGACGTTTTTCGGTAATGGACAACGAAGACATAATCGCATCGATTTTCTTCGCTTTTAAAGAGGGGATCAGCGCATCCAGCGGGTTTTCAACGAAGGTACATTGCGTATTGATACGCTTACACAGCTCTTTTGCCAAATCGATGTCAAAACCAATCAACTGACCCTGCGCATTTTTCGATTCGAACGGGGCATAAGTTGGATCGGTACCGATACGTAGTTTTTGCGGAATGGCTGCGAATACCGTGCTAACGCTGGAAAGGGCCAGCGCTAAAGAAAGAGACAACGCCAGTTTTTTCATAACTATCCTCAACAGACTGTCATTCTAACGAGTTTATTAGAAGTACTTACGGCAGTTATCGTGCCATTATTCGCCCCGGTAAGGCAAAGCATTCTGCGCCCGGAAGCCAATTATTTCGCACCATAAACGCTTAACTATGCATTAAGCGCCCGACAAAACCGCCTTTTATGCACCAAATCGGAACACCGCAGGCAAACTTGCACCAATTTAGTGCAATCGTGGACATGCGAAGTCCCTCAGGCCCGGTTTCCCGGGCCAGCGGCGTGCTTAGTCACCGTAGACGTTGAAGTTGAAGTATTTCTTCGCCATTTTGTCGTAGGTCCCGTCTTTACGCATTTCAGCCAACGCACTGTCGAAAGCGGCTTTCAGCTCGCCATCGGTTTTACGCAGGCCAATGCCGGTACCATCACCGAAGAATTTTTTATCTTTGACAGAGGGACCGGCAAAGGCGAAATCTTTACCGGCAGGTTGTTTGAGGAAGCCTTCGCTGGCGGCGACTTCATCCTGCAGCGCAGCGTCAAGACGGCCGGCAGCAAGGTCGGAGTAGATCAGATCCTGGTTCTGGTAGGCAACGACATCCACGCCCTGGCTACGCCAGCGTTCATTGCCGTACGCCTCCTGAGTTGAACCCTGCAGTACCCCGACGTGTTTGCCCTTCAGGGATTCCAGCGTCGGCTGGATTGATGAACCTTTTGGCGCAATCAGACGGGAGTCAGCGGCATACAGCTTGTCAGAGAAGGCAATCTCCTGCTGACGTTTTTCAGTAATCGACAAGGAAGAGATAATGGCGTCAATTTTCTTCGCCTTCAGCGAAGGAATCAATGAATCAAAGTCGCTCCCCACCCAGGTACATTTTACTTTGATACGCGAGCACAGCTCGTTGCCCAAATCGATATCAAAACCAACGAAATCCCCTTTCGCATCCTTCGAGGAGAAAGGCGCGTAGGTGGCATCGGTACCGATACGAATGCTTTGCGGAAGCGCGGCAAAAACGCTGGAAGCGCTGCTGATTCCCATGATTAAAGAGAGGGCCAGGATCGTCTTCTTCATACAATACCCTTAAGTGTCGTGATGTTGTTATATGGTGCGTTGCTTCGTTATGTGTAGCCGACTCATCCTGCAGGTTTTATGCCATCTTCTCAGTGCGTGCTGGAAACAGCGTTAAATTTGTTAATATAAAGTTGCAGGATTGTCTTAAGAGGGAAGATAACAGCATTGACGGACAAACCGCAGTGGCCGAACGCAAAAAAACAAATTAAATGTTGAGGATTTGATCGGGGCGACAAAATTGCACTGCGGAGGCGCAAAAGTTCACGGCACGCACTACTTTAGTGCGCCTGAAGGTCCCTGCCAACGGGTAAAAAGATCCTGAGGAAGGGTAATATCGAACTGATCGATAACCCGGTTGACCGTCTGGTTAATCACATCGTCGAGGGTTTGCGGGCGATGGTAGAAAGCCGGAACCGGCGGCATAATCACCGCGCCCATCTCTGCGGCCTGCACCAGCAGGCGCAGATGACCAAGATGGAACGGCGTTTCCCGCACGCACAGGACCAGCGGACGACGCTCTTTGAGGACCACGTCCGCCGCACGGGTCAGCAGACCATCGGTATAGCTGTGAACAATTCCGGAAAGCGTTTTCACCGAGCAAGGCAGTATCGCCATGCCGGCGGTCTTAAACGACCCCGACGAGATACTGGCGGCGATATCGCGCGCATCATGGACCACATCCGCCAGCGCCTGCACTTCCCGTAGAGAATAGTCGGTCTCCAGCGCCAGCGTCTGCCGCGCTGCCTGGCTCATGATCAGATGCGTTTCGACATCAGGCACATCGCGTAAAATCTGAAGCAGTCGCACACCGTAAATGGCGCCGCTGGCGCCGGAGATACCAATAATAAGTCGTTTCACGATGATTGCCTCTTCCACATAATGGGGCAGACTTTGCCGGATTATAGCACCGGACGCAAGCCTTACGGCCACGCGGCAAAAACACAAAAGCCCGCGGTCGGATGACGGCGGGCTTTTCACAACGCTCGGGTTAATTAGCCTTCGTTGTGCATCTCCAGGTTTTCCACTTCGTTCAGACGCTGCACCGCTTTCGCATCGTCATTACGTAAGGAGTCGAGATAATCGAGGTACTGCTGGTCCACATCCTTAGTGACGTACACGCCGTTAAATACCGAACATTCAAACTGCTGAATATCCGGATTTTCCACACGTACAGCCTCAATCAGATCGTTCAGATCCTGGAAGATAAGGCCATCCGCGCCAATGATCTGGCGGATTTCGTCCACTTCGCGACCGTGGGCAATAAGCTCGGTTGCCGTCGGCATATCAATGCCGTAAACGTTCGGGAAACGAATCTCTGGCGCTGCGGAAGCCAGATAGACCTTTTTCGCGCCGGCTTCGCGCGCCATCTCAATAATCTGTTCCGAGGTGGTCCCACGCACGATGGAGTCATCCACCAGCAGCACGTTTTTATCCCGGAACTCCGCGCGGTTGGCATTAAGCTTACGACGCACCGACTTCCGGCGCAGCTGCTGGCCCGGCATGATGAAGGTCCGGCCGACGTAACGGTTTTTCACGAAGCCCTGGCGATAAGGCTTATCGAGGATACGGGCAATTTCCAGCGCGATATCGCAGGAAGTTTCCGGAATCGGAATGACCACGTCAATGTCCAGATCTTCCCATTCACGAGCGATCTTCTCACCCAGTTTGGTGCCCATATTGACGCGCGCGCTGTAGACGGAAATCTTGTCGATAAACGAGTCCGGGCGAGCAAAATAGACGTACTCAAAGAGGCACGGGTTGCTGACCGGATTCTCCGCGCACTGACGGGTAAACAGCTGGCCCTTCTCGGTAATATAGACCGCTTCACCCGGCGCCACATCGCGCAGGAATTCGAAGCCCAGGGTATCCAGCGCCACGCTCTCGGAGGCCACCATATACTCGGTACGACCATCGCCAACATCACGTTTCCCCAACACCAGAGGGCGGATGCCGTTTGGATCGCGGAAGGCAACCATACCGTGACCAATGATCATCGCCACGCAGGCGTAGGCACCGCGGATTTGACGGTTCGTCGCAGCGATCGCGGCAAAAATGTTATCTGCTTCCAGAGGATAATGACGGAAGTTATCCAGCTCGCTGGCGAAGATGTTGAGCAGGATTTCAGAATCGGAAGTGGTGTTGATATGGCGGCGTTTTTCTTCAAACAGCTTCTTACGCAGCTCGTGCGCGTTGGTCAGATTGCCGTTATGCGCCAACGTAATACCATACGGTGAGTTGACGTAGAAAGGCTGCGCCTCGGAGGCACTTGAGCTGCCCGCCGTAGGATAGCGAACATGGCCAATCCCCATATTGCCCTGCATACGCTGCATGTGGCGAGCTTCAAAAACGTCGCTCACCAGTCCGTTCGCCTTACGCAAACGGAAACAGTTATTTGCATCAATAGTGATGATGCCTGCGGCATCCTGGCCACGATGCTGAAGCACCGTTAACGCGTCATAAATCGACTGGTTTACCGGCATAACACCGGCGATACCGACAATACCGCACATACGTCTTTTCCTCGTTCAGCCACATCCCAACGCTTATGCTTTGGGCAAGAAACTTGACGAGCTTTGCAGATAGTCAAAAAACCATCTGATAACGAAACTGAACTGCGGGATAAGCTCTGACTTTTGCCAGTCTTCGCTTTTCGCCATACCGGTAAAACTATCGAGAAAGAACAGAATCGCAGAGACAATCAGCACGCCACGCAGGGCGCCAAAACAGATCCCTAACACCCTGTCGGTACCCGACAGGCCCGTTTTCTCAACCAGTGCGCCAATCACATAGTTAACGATGGCGCCAACGATAAGCGTTGCGATAAACAGTATCGCGATAGCAATCCCATTGCGGACCATTTCGTCTTCAAAGCCCGTGAACCAGACAGCCAGGTAAGTGTAGTAATGACTGGCGACAAAGAAAGCACATCCCCAGGTTACCAGCGATAACGCTTCACGAACAAAGCCGCGGATCAGGCTTACCAGACAGGAAAAACCAATCACCGCTATAATGACGTAATCAATCCAGACCATAAACATCCCACGATTTACGCCCTGTCATCCGGTTCGGGGCGCATTCTAACAGAAAAAGAAAACGTTTGCGTAGGGATTTCCGTGCCCTACAGAAATAAAAATGGCGCTGAAAAAACATTCAACGCCATGCTGTCTTGCGCCTCCTGAAAGCACGTCAGACAGGAGCTTCGCCCCTCACCAGCGCGGCGAGGGACAAGATTAGTTGGGGCTATATCCCATGACCACACCGCTCAGGCCGGAGATCTGTTTCAGGTCGCCAAGCTGCCCTTTCAGTTTATCTTTTGAGGTATCGGGACCGACCAGAATACGGGTAATTTTACCTTGAACCGGCGTCGAAGGCGACGTGTAGACCTTAAACCCGGAGGAGCGCAGCTTACCGACGATTTCATTGACCTTATCCGCATTCTTCAACGCACCGAGCTGCACCACATAGGCTTTGCCGGTCGGAGCAGGTATCTCGGCCGGTTTCGCCGGCGGCGTCTGGGCAACGGTTTGTTGCTGCGGCTGCGGCTTCTCCACCGGCTTCGACGGCTGAGGCTGCGGTTTCGGTTGAGGCTGCGGTTTCGGTTGAGGCTGCGGCTTCGGTGCGACCACCGGCTCCTGCACATCATCGAAACTGTTGCTGTTAACCGGGATACGCGACGGATCCAATGACGGCGCCGCGGCGTCTCCCGCTCTGACCTCTTCCGCCGCCCCTTCCGGCGGTTGAGCCGGAAGAGCCTGAGTCGCCGCCGGCAGCATATCCGGCTCATCGCGATCGCCCGGTTTTGGCACCAGTGGAATTGCCGCGAACTCGTCCTGATAATGCTTTTTCTGACCATCAAGCAGCCCCGGGAGGATAATCACCCCCAGCGCGACCAGCACAATCGTCCCGACTAAACGGTTCTGAAACTTACTCGCCACCGATTCTCCCCGCCTCTATTTCTTCCATTACATGCGCCACCGTATGGAATGAACCACACACCAGCACCGTATCTTCCGGTCTGGCATCGGCCATCGCCGCATGCCAGGCCTGAGCCACGTTGGCGTAAGCTTTTCCTGCCTGCAAATGCTCCTGCAGCTGTTGCGCCGTTGCACCGCGCGGCCCTTCCAGAGGCGCACAGTACCAGCTATCCACTTCCGCCGTCAGGTTTGCCAGCGTGCCGGCAATATCCTTATCATGCAGCATACCAACAACCGCCAGCACGCGCCCCGTTTTCGACAGGCTTTTGAGACGTCCGGCGAGCCAGGCTGCCGCATGGGGGTTATGCGCCACATCGAGAATCACGCGCGGCGTTTCGCTGATTATCTGAAAACGCCCCGGCAGCATCGCCTGTTTAATACCGTCGCGAATTGCCCGATCGCTCACCTGGAGTCGGCTGGCTCGCAGCGCCGCCAGCGCCGTGGCGGCATTCGGCAGCGGAATCTGAGGCAACGGTAAATCCGCCAGTGTCCCCTCTCCGTCACTGAATGACCACGTCTGCTCGCCGGCGACATAGCGCCAGTCGACGTCGCGACGCAGAAGCGTTGCCCCTTTCCCGGCGGCCACCTCGGCGATGGTATGGGGCATCTCCGGTTCACCAACGACGGCCGGTTTGCCGGCACGGAAAATACCGGCCTTCTCACGGCCAATGCTTTCCCGATCCGGTCCCAGCCAGTCAGTATGATCCAGGGCGATGCTGGTTACCACCGCCACATCCGCATCGACGATGTTGGTGGCATCAAGACGCCCGCCGAGACCAACCTCAAGGATCACCACGTCGAGCTGCGCCTGCTTAAACAACCACAGGGCAGAGAGCGTGCCAAACTCGAAATAGCTCAGGGAAATCTCACCGCGCGCCGCTTCAATTTCAGCAAAAGAGGCGGTATGCGCCGCTTCCGGCAGCTCCGCGCCCTGTACGCGTACGCGCTCGGTATAGCGCACCAGATGCGGCGAACTGTAAACCCCAACCTTGTAGCCCGCCGCGATCAGCACAGACTCCAGCGTGCGGCAGGTGGTTCCTTTACCGTTGGTTCCCGCCACCGTGAAGACGAACGGCGCAGGCTTTAACACCGCCATCCGTTCGGCGACTTCGCTCACGCGGGTCAGCCCCAGATCGATGGTTTTACTGTGCAGATGTTCCAGATAGGAAAGCCACGTAGCCAGGGGCGACGTGGCCTGAGGAATAGGTTTTTTTTCCATGATGTCCGCGAGTGTTAACGGTAAATACGCTTCATCCTTCAAACTGCCTCTTGCCGGCAGCGCTCGTCACCCGCGCTGTCCATTGGACCGGGTCCTGACGGGGCTTTAGCCTTTCCGCCGCGCCGCAGTTTGAATGATGGCGCATAGAATTAAAAAAGGGCAGCGCCGTCAGGCCTGCCCTCCGAATTATCAGGCCTCTGGTTCCTGATCCGGTGCCGGTGGCACCACCTCACCTTCGTGAGAGACGTCCTGGCTGGGTGCCGGAAGATTCATCAGCTTCGCCAGAATGCTGGCCAGCTTCAGACGCATTTCCGGGCGACGAACGATCATATCGATCGCCCCTTTTTCAATCAGGAACTCACTGCGCTGGAAGCCCGGCGGCAGTTTCTCACGTACGGTCTGCTCGATAACGCGAGGCCCCGCAAAGCCGATCAGCGCTTTCGGTTCCGCGATATTGAGATCGCCCAGCATGGCGAAGCTCGCCGATACGCCGCCCATGGTCGGGTCGGTCAGTACGGAGATATACGGTAAACCGCGCTCCTGCATTTTCGCCAGCGCGGCTGAGGTTTTCGCCATCTGCATCAGCGACATCAGCGCTTCCTGCATACGCGCGCCGCCGGAAGCGGAGAAGCAAATCAGCGGGCAATTATCTTCCAGCGCCTGTTCTACCGCGCGCACGAAGCGAGCGCCAACCACCGAGCCCATCGAGCCGCCCATAAAGGAGAATTCGAATGCTGCTGCGACAACCGGCATCTCGTGCAGAGTGCCCTTCATGACCACCAGCGCATCTTTTTCACCGGTCTCTTTTTGAGCGGACGCCAGACGGTCTTTGTATTTTTTCGAATCGCGGAACTTCAGCACATCTTTCGGCTCGAGCTCGCTTCCCAGCTCCACCAGGGAACCTTCGTCCAACAGGCTATGCAGGCGATTACGCGCCGACATACGCATGTGGTGATCGCACTTAGGGCAAACCTCCAGGTTGCGCTCCAGCTCTGCGCGGTACAGAACCTGCCCGCAGCTGTCGCACTTAGTCCATACACCCTCAGGAATGCTTGCCTTGCGGGTGGGAGTGATATTGCTTTTAATTCGTTCAATCCAGCTCATTGATAACCTTTCTGCCTGAACCTGGTCGATGCCAGTTTTGTCGTAAGGGGCGCATAATGCCATTTTTGACCCTTACAGACCATGAATGTTGCACATTAAATCATAACATCCCGTAACATGGGATAAAAAAGTGGTCGTACCGCTCACACTTCCCTCTTCGGGCAGCAGGCTGCTGCCCGACGCAGATAAAAGCAGGAGGGTTATTTCGTCTGCTTCGCCGCCGCGCGCTTGTGGCGAATAATTTCAATGACCCCAGGCAGCACCGACAGAACAATAATGGCGACAATCAGCAGCTTCAGGTTTTCCTGAACGATCGGCAAATCGCCAAACAGGTAGCCTGCATAGGTAAACAGCAGAACCCACAGCAGCGCGCCAACCACGTTATACGCGGCAAAATGACGATAGGACATATGGCCCATTCCCGCCACAAACGGTGCGAAGGTTCTGACGATCGGCACAAAACGCGCAAGAATAATCGTTTTGCCGCCGTGACGCTCATAGAACGAATGGGTTTTGTCCAGGTAGCTACGTCGGAAAATCTTCGAATCAGGATTACTGAAGAGCTTTTCGCCAAACAGCCGTCCGATAGTGTAGTTCAGCGCATCGCCGACAATGGCCGCAATGACCATCAATGCCACCATCAGATGCACGTTCAGATCGTTCGTCGGCAGCGCCGACAGCGCGCCGGCCACGAACAGCAGCGAATCGCCGGGCAGGAATGGCGTCACCACCAGACCCGTTTCACAGAACAGAATCAAAAACAGAATGGCGTATACCCAGACGCCATAACTGGCAACCAGCTCAGCCAGATGAACATCAATATGCAGGATGAAATCAATTAAAAAACGAATCAGGTCCATATTGTATGAGTCCTTAATGACACGACACAAAATCGGCCAGGATGCCGTGCGACAACAAACCGCTCGTTTCCGGTCGTAGAAATAATTCCCCGACCGGAACGCTCAGATGCGGCCAACAAGCGGGCAGCCTGAAGGATAAAGCGTTAATGTTAGTCCGCCAGAAACAGCGGGCCCATCGGCATCACCGGCAGATCGTAGCGGGCCGGATAATCTACCGACACCAGATACAACCCTTCTGCTTTTGCCGTCGCGGCGGCCAGCTTCCTGTCTTTCGCCGCCAGAAGTTCTGCTATCCAGCTCTCTGGCTGGTTCCCGGCCCCTACTTCCATCAGGCTGCCGACAATGTTCCTTACCATATGATGTACAAAGGCATTTGCTTTGATATCCACCACCACATACGCGCCATACCGCGTGACGCTAATATGGTTAATATTTCGCCACGGCGTGCGCGACTGACACTGCACCGCGCGAAATGAGGTGAAATCATTTTCACCCAGCAAACACTGGGCGGCGCGCTGCATCCGCTCCGCATCCAGAGGCTGATGATAATGGGTGACGCCCTGGCTTAACACCGCCGGACGCAGACGGTGATTATAGATGACGTAACGGTAGCGACGCGCGGTGGCGCTGAAGCGGGCGTGAAAATCGTCCGGGACATGTTTCACCCAACGGACGGCGATATCGCCCGGCAAATTCGCATTGACCCCCAGCGTCCAGGCCGCGTCTTTGCGCAGCGCGTGGGTCTCAAAATGCACAACCTGGCCGGTGCCATGAACACCGGCGTCGGTGCGACCGGCGCAGAATACGTTAATCGGTTCATTTGCCACCTGCGAGAGCGCCTTTTCCAGCTTCTCCTGCACGCTGCGAACTTCGTTTTGCCGCTGCCAGCCGTAATATTTGCTGCCGTCGTACTCGATGCCCAGCGCGATTTTATAGACCGGCTGCTGCTCCATCTCAGACATCAGTACAAATACTCCTGCACCAGTTTCTCCGCGATTTTCACCGCCATCAGCGCGCCGCCGAAGCGGACGTTATCGGCAACGGACCAGAACTGAATCTGTTCCGGCATGCCGTAATCATTGCGTACACAGCCGACGGAGAGTTGCGCAGTACCTGAAGCATCGCCGACCTGAGTCGGGAATTCGCGCTCGGCGGAGAGCTCAATATCTTCGCCGCGAGTGAAGGCATCGCGAGCCTCTTCTGCCGCCAGCGGACGCATCGCTTCGAAGTTCACCATCTGCGCATGACCGTAGAACACCGGCGACTGCACGACGCTGGCTGAAACCATCAATCCTTCATCCTGGAGGATCTTACGAACTTCATCGACAATACGGCGCTCTTCGCGCACGCTACCTTCACGATCCGGCAGCAGCGGCAGCATGTTAAACGCCAGCTGACGGCCAAAGAAATCTTCATCATCGATTGGCATACCGTTGAGCAGCTTCGCGCTCTGCCCCGCCAGCGCATCAACGGCTTTTTTACCGTATGCGGAAGCGGAGATCAGGCTGGTCACGCTGATACGCGACAGGCCGCCTTCATCGATCAGCGGTTTCAGCGCCGTCAGCAGCTGGCTGGTCAGGCTGTTGGCGACGGCGATGACGTTGCGATTGCGATAATCGGCCAGCACAAACGGGTTCACTTCCGGCACAACCAGCGGTACGTCCGGCTCCAGCGCAAACAGACCGCTGAGATCGATAACCAGACAACCGGCATTGGTCGCCTCATCAACATAGGCCGCCGTCGCTTCAACGCCGGCGGCAAAAAAGGCCAGCTGTACCTGGGTCCAGTCAAATACGGCAGCATCCTGCACGATCACCGACTTACCGCTAAAACGCAGATGCTCTCCCGCGCTCTCATTGCGCGCCAGCGCATAGATATCACCCACCGGGAACTGACGTTCAGCAAGGGTGTCGAGCAGGGCTTCGCCGACGGCGCCCGTTGCGCCCAGTACGGCAATATTCCAGCCTTCAGACATGGTGGTTTACTCCAGAGAAAAGCGACCCTGCCGGAGTATCCAACAGGGTCATTAAGAAGACATTAACGAATGGGGTGATGTACGGCATTAAAACCGAGCTGACGCAGCAGCGTCGCCGCCTGCACATCGCTGCACTGCACGTACAGTGATGACCATTCGCGGCGTTCCTGATAATTTTTGCGCAGCTTGTCAAACTCACCCGGCACGCCGGCCACTTTTCGCAGCGGCGCATCATCGCGGCGCACATCATACACCAAATGCACCAATCGTTTCAGCGTTGGCTGATCGAGCGCGCCGTGCAGGGTAATGCGGCCAAACTCCGGGGCGGGCAGCAACGTGTCCAGCGCCACCTGTTGCGGATGGCCGATAAAGGCGCTGTAGGCTTCAAACACCTGCGTCGTCCCGCGCGCTTTGCCTTCGAGGGTGTAGCCCGCGATGTGCGCGGTGCCAATATCTACGCGATCCAGCAGCGCAAGGTTCAAATCCGGCTCAGGTTCCCAGACATCAAGCACGACGCTCAACGCCTGCCCGCTTTGTAGACAGGCCAGCAGCGCGCCGTTATCCACCACCGGTCCGCGGCAGGCATTGATCAGTACGCTTCCCGGTTTCAGACGGCGAATCAGCGCCTCATCCGCCAGATGCAGGGTTTTGTAACGACCTTCTTTATATAAAGGCGTGTGGAACGTCAGAACGTCCGCTTCCTCTACCAGCTCATCCAGGGTACGGAAGTCGCCTTCATCGCCCCGGTCGGCACGCGGCGGATCGCACAACAGCGTTTTGATCCCCAGCGCTTCCAGACGCTTTTGCAGGCGCCCACCGACGTTGCCAACGCCGACGATGCCGACGGTACGATCGGTCAGCGCGAAACCATCGCGCTCAGCCAGCATCAGCAGCGCCGAGAAAACATATTCTACGACCGCTATCGCATTGCAACCGGGCGCGGCAGAAAAGCCAATTCCGGCCTGCTGCAGCCACGTCTGATCGACATGATCGGTACCGGCTGTCGCGGTGCCCACGAATTTAATTGCCTTGCCGGCGAGCAGCGCTTCATTGACTTTCGTGACCGAGCGAACCATCAACGCATCGGCGCCGGTCAGCGCGTCGACGGGGACGGGACGGCCGGGGACCGCCTCGACTTCGCCCAGGCGACTAAAAAGCTCGCGGGCATAGGGCATATTTTCATCAACGAGGATTTTCACGGTTCAGTACCTGTCTGAGAACGAGAGTAAACCGGGGAAGTGTGCCATAATCTCGCCGCCAGGAACATCATCACCGGGCCTCTGTACAGCAATACGGAAAGGATTAATATGACACAACCCGTTTCAGGTATGTCCGATCGTCCCCCGGGAACCGGCGCTTCCGTCGCCGGAGAGCCCGCGCTAACCATGCAACAACGTACCGTTCTCGAGCGACTGATTACGCGCCTGGTCGCGTTAACTTCGCAGCAGAACGCGGAAGTGTGGGCGGGAATCAAGCACGATCTGGGGCTCAAAGGCGATGCGCCGCTGCTGGCGTGCCACTTTAGCGCTGCCGAAAACAACCTGAATCAACGCGTAACCGTGGCGCAGCAAAATCACCATCAGCGCCAGATTCTGGCGCAGTTGAGCGAGTTGCTGAGTCAGGGGAACAACCGTCAGGCAGTGAGCGATTATATTCGCCAGCATTATGGGCAAACGACGCTGCATGCGCTGACGCAGGAGCAGTTGCAAAATATGCTGCAGCTCCTGCAAAACGGCCAGCTGTCGATCCCTCAGCCGCAGCAGCGCCAGCCGACTCTGCGCCCGCTGTTGCCCGCGGAGCACAACACGCTTAATCAGCAGGTAAGCCGTCTTGCCGCCGCAACCGGCGAACCCGGGAAACTGATCTGGCAGTCAATGCTGGAGCTGTGCGGTGTAAAAACCGGTGAGCTGATTCCGGCAACCCACTTCACTCCCCTCTCCTACTGGCTACAGGCGCGACAGACGCTCAGCGCGCAGTCAGCCCCGACCCTGACCTCTCTGCAGGCGGCGCTGAAGCAGCCGCTGGAAGCGCAGGAGTGGCAAAAGATCGTCGATTTCGCCCAACACAACTGGCACGTCACGCCGCAAACGGCGTTGAGCGCAACGCAGATTCTGACGCTGCTGAATAAGGTCTTTGTGCTTCGTGTCGCCCGGGCGCAAGAAACGCTGGCCATTCCCGCGCTGCCGCCGGAACCCTCTTCGCTCGTCGGGCGGCTCAAAAAGCCGGGAGTGATTGTTCTGGTATTGATACTGCTTATCGCTCTGCTCTGGCTGGTGATGTAATTCCGCGTTGCTGACCGGCAGACAGGGTATCGGTGGCGGTTATCTTTATACTCAAACGCCCGCACGATACGGGCGTTGGTGTCTTGATGAGGCAATTACCACCACACCTCGGCCTGCACGCCCAGCATCAATTCATCTTTGCTGTCGTCGTTGAACCGGTACTGTGACAGGCCGTTATCCAGAATATTGATATAGGTCCCGTAGAAACGAATTTCCGGTCGCGAACCTAACAGACTCGGCCCGACTTTCAGCGCATGATAGAGCGTCGTTTTATACGCCGATTCTTTCAAATCCTTGCCTTGCTCCGTTTTGTTTTTCTGCGCAAACCAGCCTAACTCCACCCCGGTCTGATTCCAGGTATCCCAAATCCACGCCGGGCGAATCACCGCGCGGAAGCTGTCAAAATCGCTATGCGCGCCGCTTTCGTAACTGTAGATATCGTTCCCGTGCGACCAGACCAGCGCATTGGCCATAATCACGCGATCGGCCAGGTACATTTCGCCCTGTGAAATCAAACGTAAAGCGACGCCATTAGTATGATCGCCATAGTAGTAGCGCCCGTGAGCCATGGAGTTACTGGCGCCGGAGAAGTTCGAGAAACTGCTGGCATAAGAGTTATTCGCCACCTGGAGCGTAAATTCATTAAAGCCCTTACGCGCCAGCTCCTGACGGATGATCCCGGTGGCCATCCAGCTATCCTTGAGCGTAAAGTAGCTATTGTTCTCCTCGTTTTTCTCCTGTTCATCATTCTTGTTTGCAAAAGCATATTTGCCCATCAACGACAGCGAGCCGTTTTTCCACAGCGGAATGTTGCGATAGCGCAGATCCACCGAATTGGTGTTCATTTGTGTGGTCTGCGTGAAATCACGCGAATAAACATCCACATCATTGCGGCTGAGAGACGCGTCAAGCTGCCCGACGCCCAGCGCCCAGTTCTGGATCCCGATACCGGCTGCAACATCGGTGGTCAACGATTTCCAGTCAAGCATCTGGATTTCATACTCCGGCAGCTTGTGTTTACCTACCCAAAAATCAGCCTCCGGCGCAAACGGCAGGAATCCTTTGGTGGTGAGATAGATATCGCTGAACTGAAGAATGTTTTCGTTATTGGTGTCGCCAAACCAGGCATCGTTATACTGCTCACCAACATTACCATCGTAGGTCACGACGGCATTGGCGGTTTTCCCATCCTGGTTATAAACCCGCTGATTTAAGGTCAAATCAAACCAGCCGCTCATTTCATTACCAAAGCGGCCCAGCGAACCCGCCGCATAGGTCTGCGACGACCCGTGATTTGAGGTGCCCCAGCCGGAACGTAGATAACCCTGATAGCTGAAGCCAATATCCTCTTTGACGAATTTGCTGAGATCCTTCATGGTCACGCTCTCAACTTTCGCCTTCTTGCCGTCGGTATTAATGACCGCCACCTGCTGTGTCGCTTTGACTTCTGCCGGCGCCGCCCGTTGGCTGATTTCATTATTTTCATTGGCGATATTTTCTGCCACCGGAGAGGTCGCCGTCGGGTAACCCGCGGTGACATTTCTTTGTTCATTCTCTTTTATACTTTTTTGCAACACGGCCACTTTATCTTTATATGTCGATAATTGTGATTGCGTTTTTTGCAATTCTTTTTTATTGGCTGATAATTCTGATTCCAGCAATTCAAGACGTTGTTCAATCGTTAATTTCGCTGCTAAAACAGCGGGTGACGAAATAGCCAGAAGTACCGATAGAGACAATAAGCTAACCTTCAATTGACTTGAATACATAGAGTACCTTGCATATTTTTATAATACGCCTTCAGCCGGATGACTGAAGGCAGGGAAAGTCAGGCAGAGATTTCTTGTCGCAGCGCAATAATTTCTTTGGCTAAGTCCTGGCACAGCATCGCGGTCATTAAATGGTCCTGCGCGTGAACCAGAATGAGATTGACGGTCATTTTCCCGCAGCCTTCATCCAGACCAATCAGCGCCGTTTGTATCTTGTGCGCCTCCCGGCAGGCCATTTCTGAGCTGGCCATTAGCGTCTCAACGGTCTCCCATTCCCGGCGGCGCGAGGCGGCGATGGCTTCCATTGCATCCGAGCGGGCCTGTCCGGCATGGATAAGCAGTTCCATCACCGTGCTTTCATCAGCAAACATATTTATTTCCCCACGTTTTTATTACTCAGCGGCCGCTGCGGTATTCACCTTGTTCGCCGCAATCACAAACGGTAAATAGATCAGCGTTGAAACAGCGAGGCACAGAATGCCGACAAAGAGCGCTAACCAGTTACCGCCGGTCCCAAAGAAGGCAATCAGCGGACCTGGCGTGGTCCACGGAACCGCATAGGCAATCGGCGGAATAAACTCCATGCTAATAAAGAAGTAACCAATCAACGAGTTAATGAAAGGAACCAGGATAAACGGAATCACCAGAATCGGGTTCAGGACGATCGGTAAACCAAACATCACCGGTTCGTTGATATTGAACAAACCCGGTACGAAGGCCATTTTCGCCAGATCGCGATAATCCTTACGCCGCGAAGCGATGAAGATGGCCAGCAGCAGCCCCAGCGTCATCCCCGAGCCGCCGCAGTTGGCGAACGCATCGTTGATGCCGGTCCAGGTTATCGGATAAGGCGCCCCCCATGTGGTGCCGTGTGAGGCCGCATAGGAGAGGTTTTCCAGATTCGCTTCCGAGAAAATAGTTTCCCGAATCGCCGCAACGGTATTGGGCCCGTGGATCCCCAGCACCCACAGGAAGTTTGCCACCAGCCCCAGAATCAGAACGGTGATAATGTTGGTCCCCATATCCTTCAGCGGCGCCTGAATCAGCGTATAGATCAGATCGTTAAGGCCGTTCGGCGAGATGCGGGTCAGCAGGTAGTTCATGATGGAAAAGAAAATCATCACAAAGAAGATCGGCAGCAGCACCTTGAACGAGCGCGCCACCGCCGGCGGTACCGCTGCCGGCATCGTAATGGTCACTTTCGGGTTACGCGCCAGCCGGCAAAAGACCTCGCTGGAGATCAGCGCAACGATAATGGCTACAAACAGCCCCTGCGGCCCGAGATATTTTGTCGTCAGATAAGCCTGACCATCGATGATGGTATAAGGTGTATAGACCACAAAAAAGGCGCCAATCGCCGTTAGTCCGCACAGCAGATCGTCCTGCTGGAAGCTAATCGCGATATTGCGCGCGACGAGAAAGGTAATCAATATTGCCATAATATTGACTGAGCCATTCATCACCGGGGTAAAAATTTGCTGTGCATCAGCAAGATTCGGGAATATTGTTCCCAAATGTAAAATGCTGGCAATAAAACCATCAGGAGACAATATTGCAAAGTTAATTAAGATAATCAGCGAACTGGCCATCACGATTGGGAAGGATAAAATAAATGCATCCCGAATCGCCGATACGTGAATCTGAGAATTTAGTTTTATAGCCACGGGGACAAGGATTTTCTCCATGCCGCGTTCAAAGGCATTCATAAAACTCATGATGAACCCTTATTTTTATCGATAATCTGCGATAGCGCCCCAGCACTGGAGCAGAGGTATCCGGCGGCACGACGCTGAAATTCAGGCGTTAACCGGGGTAATAGACAAAGAATTATTTATTGGCCAGTAAGGTAAGCGCACTGTCTAACACCGCCGGGCCATCCATTTGCCCGTAATATTTCATATCAATAACCGCAACCGGCATTTTACCGTGAGCCACCTCTTCTATTTCACTTTTCTGGAAACGAACCTGCGGCCCTAATAAAACCACATCCACTGCGTTTTTTTTGATTTTTTCTTTGGCTTCAGAAATGGCCAGCGCATTGATATTTACCGCAATCCCTGACGCCGCAGCATGCTCCTGCATGCGTTTCACTAACATACTGGTGGACATCCCGGCAGCACAAACTAACAATATATTTTTCATTTTCCTTCCCTTTCCTGTTCATCAGTCTCAATTGACGAGCACTGTAATAATTGTTAATTTTCTTATCCGCAGTTGCGATCACAGTTAGCAAGAGAAAAGTTGTTCAGAAACCAGGAAAAAAATGAACGTATTGGCGTAAATTTAACGATGCATAACAACAACCCAATGTTTTAAAAGGGATTATTGAGGTTCAAAAGTGGTTTATAAAAATGTAGTTAATTTACTGAAAAACAAAATTAATAGTCCGCTCTATAGCATTGGCGATCTTCTGCCATCAGAAAAAGAATTAGCAGAACTTTATGATGTTTCGCGAAATACACTACGTAAGGCGCTAAAGGCTCTGGAGGAGGAGGGTTTAATCGAGCGGCGACACGGTTCGGGGACCTGGATTAGAAATAAACATTTCCAGGCATCGGTGACGCATTTAGACAGTTTTACCGAAATTGCCCGCAACGAAGGCAAAACGCCCTCTAGTCAAATTCTCAAATTTGAATTGCAAACCGCCTCGCAAGAAATCGCGAAAGGTTTGCAGTTACAGCACGGTGAACTTGTATATTATGCTAAAAGATTGCGTTTTATCGATAACATTGCGATGCAATTAGAAGAAACCTGGCTCTCGGCAACGCGCTTTCCTGACCTGACAATCGCCCATATGAAAAAGTCGAAGTTCTCGTATATAGAAAACGAATGCGGGATACGAATTGACGGTTGCTACGAATCCATTGTGCCGATACTCCCCTCCCCGGAACTGGCCACGCTGCTGCATATCAGTACCAAAGATCCGATCATCAAAATGCAAACTCAGGCGATTGATGAGCAGCATCAGCCGATCGACTATTCCATTCTCTATACCAACATGTTTGAGTTTCAGGTGAAGTATTACCTTCCACGGAAAGCCCCCGGTCTCCCTCGCTGAAGACCGGGAATCACGTTATTGACGTAGGGAGAACAGCGTCATGAAAATGCCCAGAACCGCGCATATTGCCCCCGCCAGAAAAACAGAAGAGTAGCCCAGCGACGTGGCGAGCAGCCCGGCAAGCGGGCCGGTGACACCGTATGAAATATCCTGAAAGGCCGCATAGCCGCCGAGCGCGGTACCGCGAACCTGAGCCGGTACGCGTTTGACAACTTCAACGCCAAGGGACGGGAAGATGAGCGAGCAGCCGCAACCGGTCAACGCCGCACCGGCCAGGGCAACCCAGGCATCTGGCGCCAGCCACAGCAGCGTCAGGCCAATGGCCTCGATCAGCAGCGACACCATCGCCACTTTTATGCCGCCAAAGCGATCCGGCATCCAGCCAAACAGGATACGCATCAGCACAAAGGCGCCGCCAAACGCGGTCAGCGTGAAGCCCGCCATCGCCCAGCCGCGGCTGGCGAAATAGAGTGAGACAAAGGTACCAATCACGGCAAACCCCACCCCTTGCAGCCCCAGACCGATGCCCGGACGCCAGATCATACCGACGACGCTCCATAGCGATGGCCTTTCGCCGCCGTGCGCCGGAACTTTACTGACCGTACCATTGATTGCCAGCGCCAGCAGCGGTAGTCCCATCGTGACGCAGGCGAGAACCACAACGCCAAAATGCGAGTAGATCATCAGTCCCAGCGGCGCGCCCACGGCCAATGAGCCGTACATCGCCATCCCGTTCCAGGACATGACCTTGCCTGAACGCGCGGGGCCAACCAGCCCCAGTCCCCAGCTCAGGTTTCCGGTCAACAGCTGGCTTTCACCAAATCCGAGGATCAAACGCCCCAGTACCAGCAGCGCAAATTTGACCAGCACGGAAACCGGCAGTAACGCGGCCAGCAGCCACGCCGCCCCGGCTAATGCGCAGGCAAGCATACCCTGCAGCACCGAACGCTTGGCGCCATGTTGATCGGCCAGACGACCGGCGTAGCCACGGGTCAGCACCGTCGCCAGAAACTGAATGCCTACCGCTACGCCGACCAGCGTATTGCCGAAGCCCAGCTCATGGTGGACAAAGAGCGGGATCACGGGTAGCGGCAGGCCGACGGTCATATAGGTCAGAAAAACGGCAAAGGTAATACGAAATAATGGAATATTCGCTGACGGGGTATTTGTTGTTTCAGTCGCTGCGGACATGCTTTACTCCAGTTCGCAGAGTAAGGCGAGGTAGTAGCCACGCCCCCTCCACCTGATTATCAGGGTTAAGGCGCGTTGGTTGACGTTAAACGCTTACGCATTACCGGGGGGATAATGTTTCGCAGCAGTTTGCCTGTAGAGGTCCGGCTCTGTCAAGCCGACAAAAAGGGAGCCCGCAGGCTAATGCCGATGGTTTCAGGATCGGTTGAACGATCCGGCGAAGGTATAAGTATCCGTCATCTCAAAGAGATTACCGTTTTTGATGCGGCGCTGTCAGATTTTCAACACTCTGCAGGAGTCTCTCTCCTTTAGGTCGCGGTTGAGCCAGGGATGTCGTTTTTACGCTGGTTTGCGCGAGAGGGGTTTCGTACTCTGGAGCATGTGTTCCGTGGGATATTCCGTTCACTTTTGCGGTATGTTCCGTGCACGATGCATCCGCCACTGTTCTCACACCCGCTGCGGGTGAACGGCATGGCGGGCGTTTCGCTCGCCCCCATGCCCCCCGGCATTGCGCTGAAAACGGCCGCTGCGCGGTATGCTCCACTCCGGCTTCATCTGGCGGACCGGGCCGGACTCCCCCCCTGTCTCGACCTGCCCTCTGGCCGCCTTATTCGTCCCATCCATGGGATTCCCCCTCCGGGGCCACGCTAACGTTGTTCAAAAACGCTCCTGGTGTTTTTACCCTGAAGACCGGTCCTGGATGCGCACCGGCGTTCTCGTCCCGTGGCCGTCACGTTGCGATATCCTTGCAAAAGGTTTTTCAGCGGCGGAATGGTCAGCATGGAATAAGCAAAAAAATGCGGGTCACCTTTCAGTGACCCGCATTAGCCCGCAGGCTACCTTTTGACATACCGGTTGGATAACCAGCCGATTATGCCGTGTGTTTACGCATCACCAGCGTGGCGTTGGTGCCGCCGAAACCGAAGCTGTTGGACATCACGGTCGTCAGCGCTTGTTCAGTCGGTTTGGTGACGATGTTCAGACCCGCCGCCTGCTCATCCATCTCTTCGATGTTAATGCTTGGCGCAATAAAGCCATGTTCCAGCATCAGCAGAGAGTAGATCGCTTCCTGCACACCCGCGGCGCCCAAAGAGTGGCCGGTCATCGCTTTGGTCGCAGAGATAGCCGGGCTGTGGTCGCCGAAGACTTCGCGAATGGCACCCAGTTCTTTCACGTCACCGACCGGAGTCGAGGTTCCGTGGGAGTTCAGGTAGTCAATCGGCGTGTCTACACCGGCCATTGCCTGTTTCATACAACGTACTGCGCCTTCACCAGACGGAGCAACCATGTCCGCACCGTCAGACGTTGCGCCGTAGCCGACCACTTCGGCATAGATGTGCGCGCCGCGCGCCAGAGCATGCTCCAGTTCCTCAACCACAACCATACCGCCGCCGCCGGCGATAACAAAACCGTCGCGGTGCGCATCATAAGTGCGGGATGCTTTATCCGGCGTTTCGTTGTATTTGGTGGACAGTGCGCCCATGGCGTCGAATTCACAGGCCATTTCCCAGCACAGCTCTTCGCCGCCGCCAGCAAAAACGATGTCCTGTTTGCCAAGCTGAATTTGTTCAACCGCGCTGCCGATACAGTGAGCTGAAGTCGCGCAAGCGGAGCTGATAGAATAGTTCACACCGTGGATTTTGAACGGAGTGGCGAGGCAAGCGGATACCGCAGAAGCCATCGCTTTGGTCACAACGTAAGGACCAACTGCTTTCAGGCCGCGTGGGCTACGCATCGCATCTGCGCCAAACACCTGAGATTTTGAAGAACCGCCGGAACCGGCAATCAGGCCTACGCGAGGGTTGTTCTGATAAACTTCTTCTTTCAGTCCAGCATCGGCTACAGCCTGCTGCATAGAGAGATAAGCATAGATAGAGGCATCGTTCATGAAACGGACCACTTTGCGGTCGATAAGACCTGTGGTGTCCAGTTTAACGTTACCCCACACGTGGCTGCGCATACCAGAATCTTTGAATTCTTGAGAGAAAGTGATCCCCGAGCGCCCTTCACGCAGAGATTCCAGGACTTCCTGCTGGTTGTTACCGATGCTGGAAACGATGCCCAGGCCAGTAATCACTGCACGTTTCATTCAATACCTCTGTAAGTCACACTATTTTAAGTTTCGAGTCGCACAATAGCGTACACTTGTACGCCGAACAAGTCCGATCAGCCATTTTGTGTATAAATTTGCGCCCCCCGGCACACATCGTTAAGATCGTTCTACGCCTTGAGATTCGAGTAACTTACGTGAAACAAAACGCCATACAACCTGCCAACCTGGAATTCAACGCTGAGGGTACACCTGTTTCCCGAGATTTCGATGACGTGTACTTTTCCAATGACAATGGTCTGGAAGAGACGCGCTACGTTTTCCTCGGCGGCAACCGCCTCGATGCACGCTTCCCGGCCCATCCACACCCGCTGTTTGTGGTCGCCGAGAGCGGGTTCGGCACCGGTCTCAACTTCCTGACACTTTGGCAGGCGTTTGATGTTTTTCGCCGCGATAATCCTGAAGCTACCCTGCAAAGGTTACATTTCATCAGTTTCGAAAAATTTCCGCTGACCTCCGCCGATCTACGACGGGCTCATCAGCACTGGCCGGAACTGGCGCCGTGGGCAGAACAATTACAGGCGCAGTGGCCGCTGGCGATCGCTGGCTGCCATCGTCTGCTGCTGGATGACGGACGCATCACGCTGGATTTGTGGTTCGGGGATATCAACACGCTGACCCACGAGCTCGATGATTCGCTGAATCAGCAGGTCGACGCCTGGTTTCTTGATGGTTTCGCACCGGCGAAAAATCCGGATATGTGGACACCGGAGCTGTTCGGGGCAATGGCCCGCCTGGCCAGACCGGGCGGCACGCTGGCCACCTTTACCTCCGCCGGTTTTGTCCGTCGCGGCCTGCAGGAAGCAGGCTTTACCATGCAGAAACATAAAGGGTTCGGCCGCAAACGCGAAATGCTGATCGGTGAAATGACCCGGACGCTGAATATCCCCGCCCGCACGCCCTGGTTTGCACGAACCGGTAGCCAGCAACGCGATGCGGCGATTGTCGGCGGCGGTATCGCCAGCGCCCTGCTTGCGCTCGCGCTGCTCCGCCGCGGCTGGCAAGTCACCTTGTACTGCGCGGATAACGCCCCGGCTGAAGGCGCATCCGGTAACCGCCAGGGAGCGCTCTATCCTCTGCTTAGCCAGCACGATCCGGCGCTGGCCCGCTTCTTCCCGGCGGCATTTACCTTCGCCCGCCGCCTGTATGACGCCCTTCCGATCATGTTCGACCATCAGTGGTGCGGCGTCACCCAGCTTGCCTGGGACGAAAAGAGCGCACAGAAAATCGCGCAGATGCTGGCACTCGACCTGCCGGAAGAGATTGCTGCGGCCGTCAGCGCGCAAACCGTCGCGCAGATCGCCGGCGTCGAAACCGGCTGCGGTGGAATCACCTATCCCTCCGGGGGCTGGCTCTATCCGCAGCAGCTGACGGCAGAACTTTTTGCGCTGGCGGCAACCCGGGGCCTGCGCACCCGATATCAGGTTAAGGTCACAACGCTGGCTGCTGACCATGACGGCTGGCAGCTCAATGAGCAGCTGCGTCATGAGGTGGTGGTGCTGGCAAACGGCCATCATCTGACCGACTTCCCTCAGACTGCGCGGCTGCCGGCGTATCCGGTGGCAGGACAGGTGAGCCATATTCCGACCACGCCTGCGCTGTCCGCTTTGCGCCAGGTATTGTGCTACGACGGCTACCTGACGCCACAAAACCCACGTTATCAGCAGCACTGCATCGGGGCCAGCTACCACCGCGGACAGACGGAGGCGACCTTTAGCGCCGATGATCAACAGCAAAACCGCCAACGGCTGATCGACTGCTTCCCGCAGGCAGCATGGGTGCAGGAGGTAGATACCCGCGGAAATGACGCCCGCTGCGGCGTGCGCTGCGCCACCCGCGATCACCTACCGATGGTGGGCAATGTACCGGATTATGACGCCACGTTATCGCAGTACGCGACGCTGGCCGAACACCAGACGCAGGCGCCGACGGCACCGGTTTACCGCAATCTGTTCGTGCTGGGGGCGCTGGGTTCGCGCGGGCTATGCTCCGCCCCGCTGACGGCGGAAATACTGGCGGCGCAGATGAGCCACGAACCGCTGCCGCTGGACCGAGAGACGCTGGCGGCGCTGAATCCGAATCGATTATGGGTGAGGAAGCTGCTGAAGGGAAAAGCGGTGAAATAAGCCGAACGGCGGCGATCGCCGTCGGTTGGGACAAAAAGCCGCGCGACATCAGGGCGATACCCGGCGTCACGCGACCTGGCCTGTTTTTCAGGCCAGGCAGTCAGGGGATTATTGCTTTGCCCGCTGATACAAATTATTCCACATTCCCTGCACCAGAATCTGGTCCGGCGGCGACAGTTCGCCTGCGCCGATCGCTTTCTCCAGGCTGCGAATCACCCGATCGTTGATGGCTTTCGCAGAGTGATCGTCCCCTCCTTCCAGCTCGGCTACCGCCAGCGTCAGGTGGCCGCGCAGATAGCCGCTGGCAAACAGTTCATCATCACTGGCGTGGTCTACCATTTCATCAATCAACGCCAGAATGCGTGATTCAAACTCCGCGAGCATTGTCTTTCCTCTTCTAGTGTCAAACGTGGCTTTATTGCAGGTCTTCCGGCCACGGGAATTGTTCTGCCGTCAGTGGCGGCGTCTGATAATATTCTTGTAACGCGCGGATAAACCGCGCCGGACGTTCAGGGATCCCTTGCTCCAGCAAGGTCATAACCTGTGCATGAACCCGCCGCTGAAAGGCAATGCGGTCAGGCTCGAAGTCGCCCTCCAGATTGTCACAGCTCACGTTGAACGGAAAACCTGCCGCCACGCAAAACAGCCAGTCCAGCGCCTGCGGTTTCACCTCAACATCTTCAAACTGACACTGGGTCATGGCATCACGGCCATCCGGGCAGTACCAGTAGCCGAAATCAACCTGCTCGCGACGCGCTTTGCCCGCGATGCACCAGTGGGAAATCTCATGCAGGCCGCTGGCGTAAAAGCCATGGGCAAACACAATGCGGTTATACGGCACGTCGCTATCTGCCGGAAGATAGATCGGTTCGTCATCGCCTTTAATCAGACGGGTATTAAAATCATCGGCAAAGCAGCCGTCAAAAATAGCGATCAGCTGCTGATAATGGTGTTGCTGTTGCATTAATGAATTCCCAACCACTGAAGAATTTCAGCACCGTGGCTGTCATAAAGAAGTTTCGCGCTCATCACGGCGGAGACAACCACAATCATCGGACGAATCAACGATTGTCCTTTACTCAGAACCAGACGTGAGCCGGCGCGGGCGCCAATAAACTGCCCCGCCATCATCACGAAACCGGTCGCCCAAATCACTTTGCCGCCAATGATAAACAGCAATAGCCCACCGACGTTAGAGGTCGCGTTCAGCACTTTGGCGTGAGCGGTGGATTTGGCGAGGTTAAA
The DNA here is from genome assembly GCF_003323835.1 of Klebsiella sp. X13. Taxonomy (NCBI): domain Bacteria; kingdom Pseudomonadati; phylum Pseudomonadota; class Gammaproteobacteria; order Enterobacterales; family Enterobacteriaceae; genus Klebsiella; species Klebsiella sp. X13. The sequence goes on along the minus strand of NZ_CP030874.1, from coordinate 1,484,261 downwards.
CCCGGCAAGAGTGACGAAAGCCAACGCATAGAAAGAGCCCGCGCCTGGACCGAAGAAACCATCATAAAAACCTACGCAGCCGCCGGCGATCAGGGCAAACGGCAGGCCGTACAGCCGACGCTGACGGTCTGCTTCGCCTAATTTTGGCATCAGCAGGAAGTACAGGCCAATGCCGATCACCAGCACCGGCAGGATCTGGCGCAGAATATCGGACTGGACGTGCTGCACCAGCAGCGCACCGGTGGTTGAGCCGATAAACGTCATCAGGATATTGAGCTTCTGATCCGCCAGGTTCACCACCTTGCGGCGGATAAAATAGAGCGACGCGGAAAGCGATCCCCCGCAGGCCTGCAGCTTGTTGGTCGCCAGCGCCTGCGCCGGAGGCAGCCCTGCCGCCATCAGCGCCGGAACCGTCAACAGCCCGCCGCCGCCCGCCAGGGAATCAATAAATCCCGCCAGAACAGCCACGAAAAAAAGCGCCACCAGTACCGTCGGCGACACCATAAACAGCTCAATAAAGCTTTCCATTACAGCACATGCTCATCCAGTAGCGCCTGGCAGGAAGGCGGCAGCGGAGGCGGCGTCTTCTTCACAGGAGAGGTTGTTCCGGGTTTTGGGGGTTCAAACCAGCTTTGTAGCTCGGCACCGCAGCCATCGCCCGGTGGCGGTGGCGCCTGTTCTTCGCACTCCAGGCTGCCCGCCGGGCAGCGCAGACGAACGTGCATATGTGCACGATGCTGGAACCATGGCCGGACTTTGCGCAGCCACCCGCGATCGTTGCCAGCATCCAGACAGAGCTGCTGCTTGATTGCCGGATTAACAAAGATGCGCGTGACGTCGTTATCTTCTGCCGCCAGCTTAATCAGATGGCTGATTTGCGGGCTCCACAGCGACGGCACCACGCGCTTGCCGTCGCGAGCCACCAGATCCAGCGCCTGTGGTTTCAGGAGCTGCGCTGAACTCCAGCGCGTCTGCGGGAGCTGAAGGAAAATATCAACATCCAGCCCGCTCTGGTGACTGGCATGACCGCCGTTAAAGCGTCCGCCCGCTGGCATCCCCATATCGCCAATCAGCAGCGTCCCCATTCCCTGACTCTGCACCTGATTGCCCAGACGCTGAATAAACTGGATCAGGTCCGGATGGCCGAAGTAGCGGCGCTGGTCGGTGCGCATGACCTGATAACTGGTCGCGCTCAGCGGCAGCGCCTGCGCGCCGACGATACAGCCGTTGGCAAATGCGCCAATTGACTGCGCGCTGCCGCTAATCGGCTGGGTGATTTTTTGCCACGGCGTCGCCGCAAGGCAGGCAGAGCTGGCGACCAGCGCCAGCAGAGCGATAACGTTTTTTTTCATCGATTACCAGCGTGGAATTGATGTCGTCACGTCGCCATTTTGCGCGCGTTGACGCATAAAGTGATCCATTAGCACGATCGCCAGCATTGCTTCCGCGATCGGCACCGCACGGATGCCCACGCAAGGATCGTGGCGCCCTTTGGTGATCATCTCGACTTCTTCACCGTGACGGTTAATCGTATGACCCGGTACGGTGATGCTGGAGGTCGGCTTCAGCGCGATATTCGCGACGATCTGCTGACCGCTGCTGATACCGCCAAGAATGCCGCCCGCATGGTTGCTCTGGAAACCATTTTTAGTGATTTCATCGCGATTTTGGCTACCGCGCAGTTTCACCACCTCAAAACCATCGCCAATTTCCACGCCCTTCACCGCATTGATGCTCATCAGCGCATGGGCAATGTCGGCATCCAGACGGTCGAATACCGGCTCACCGAGTCCCGGTGGCACGCCATCAGCGACCACGGTCACTTTTGCTCCGATGGAGTCGCCCTCTTTCTTCAGACCGCGCATCAGTTCATCAAGCGCTTCAATTTTATCCGGGTCCGGGCAGAAGAACGGGTTTTGTTCAACCTGTTCCCAGTCTTTGATTGCCAGAGGAATATCGCCCATCTGGGTCAAACAGCCGCGAATCACAATGCCGAATTTTTCCGCGAGGTATTTCTTGGCAATCGCCCCGGCCGCCACCCGCATTGCGGTTTCACGCGCTGAGGAACGTCCGCCGCCGCGATAATCGCGCAGGCCGTATTTCTGCTCGTAGGTATAGTCAGCATGCCCTGGACGGAAAACGTCTTTAATCGCGCCATAGTCCTGAGAACGCTGATCGGTATTCTCAATCAGCAGACCAATGCTGGTCCCGGTCGTCACGCCTTCGAATACGCCGGAGAGGATCTTCACCTGATCCGGTTCACGACGCTGCGTGGTGTAGCGTGAGGTCCCCGGACGACGACGATCCAGATCGTGCTGCAGATCGGCTTCAGTCAGCGGAATGCCCGGCGGCACTCCGTCAACAATGCAGCCCAGCGCCAGACCGTGCGATTCGCCGAAGGTTGTGACGCGAAAGAGTTGTCCAATTGTGTTTCCTGCCATCACGGCTCCGTCATGTTTGCGTGTTGTTTTTTAGTCTTTATAAATGCCGAAATGCGCGCGGGCGGCGATCAGCTGCGGTTTGGTCAGCATGAAGACGCCATCCCCGCCATTTTCAAACTCAAGCCAGGTAAACGGCACGTCCGGATACTGCTCAATCAGATGTACCATGCTGTTACCGACTTCACAAATCAGAATACCGTCGTCGCTGAGATAATCCGGCGCATTACCGAGGATGCGGCGCGTCAGCTTCAGACCATCGCTGCCGGAAGCCAGACCCAGTACCGGCTCATGACGATATTCGCCCGGCAGGTCGGACATATCTTCTTCATCAACGTACGGCGGGTTGGTGACGATCAGGTCGTACTGCACTTTCGGCAGGTCGCGGTACAGGTCGGAACGAATCGGCGTCACCTGATGGATCAGGCCGTGCGCTTCAACGTTCTGCTCGGCAACGGCCAGCGCATCAACGGAGATATCCACCGCGTCCACTTCCGCTTCCGGGAAAGAGTAAGCGCAGGCGATCGCAATGCAGCCGCTGCCGGTGCACATATCCAGAATGTGCTGCGGTTGATGGTCAATCAGGCCGGCGAAGTGATTATTGATAAGCTCGCCGATCGGGGAACGCGGCACCAGCACACGTTCGTCCACGAAAAATTCATGGCCGCAGAACCAGGCTTTATTGGTCAAATAGGCAACCGGAATACGTTCGTTGATCCGGCGAATCACGCGCTCAACAATGCGGTGTTTTTCGCTGGAAGTCAGACGCGCGGAGTGCATATCCTCCGGAATATCCAGCGGCAGGTAGAGCGAGGGCAATACCAGCTGCAGCGCCTCATCCCACGGGTTGTCCGTGCCATGGCCGTACCAGATATTCGCCGCGCTGAAACGACTGACCGCCCAACGCAGCATGTCCTGAATGGTATGCAGCTCATTGACCGCTTCATCAACAAAAATTTTATCCACGCCATCCTCCAGGACACGCTCTACTGTAAATTCGGCGGCTAGTTTGCCACGAAGACGGCGATAAATCAGCATTCTTACGTCAGGCGGACGGGGAAAAATACGTTTTGCTTGCCTGAACAGAGGCCGAGTCGGGTAAACTAGCGAAAAGAAATGATGAGAGTGGGCAATGAAAAAGAAAACATCGCTAAGCGACGAGGATCAGGCGTTGTTCCGCCAGTTAATGACCGGCACGCGTCAGATTAAGCAGGACACCATCGTGCACCGCCCGCTGCGCAAGAAAATCACCGAAGTACCGCCAAAGCGCTTACTTCAGGAGCAGGCCGATAACAGCCACTATTTTTCCGATGAGTTTCAGCCGCTGCTGAATACCGAAGGAGCGGTCAAATATGTTCGCCCGGACGTGAGCCACTTTGAACTGAAAAAACTGCGCCGCGGGGATTATTCGCCGGAGCTGTTTCTCGATCTGCACGGGTTGACCCAGCAGCAGGCGAAGCAGGAGCTGGGGGCGCTGATCGCCGCCTGCCGTCGCGAACATGTCTTTTGCGCCTGCGTGATGCACGGGCACGGGAAACACATCCTCAAGCAGCAAACGCCGCTCTGGCTTGCGCAACATCCGCACATCATGGCTTTTCATCAGGCGCCAAAAGAGTACGGCGGAGACGCCGCACTGCTGGTGCTGATTGAAGTTGAAGAGTGGCAGCCGCCGGAGCTTCCGTAATACGGACGCTCCGGGGGGAGTCAGATAGCCTTCGCCATCTTCAGGTTGCAGGGGCTCATCTGCCAGTTGAACTCGCCCTTGCCATCTGCATCAAGGGTGACACAGGCAATAGCCGAAGTGGTGAACATCGGGGGAGTTTCTCCCGGGCACAGCTCTGAGACGAGGTACCCCACCAGCGGCAGGTGCGAAACAACCAGCACCGTTGAAACACCTTCATTGTTCAGCGTCTGAAGCCAGGCACTGACCATGCCAACATCGCCACACGGCGTGAGCTCCGGCATCACGTCGACATTTTCAGGCAGGTCCATGCACTCTCTTACCACATCCAGCGTCTGTTCAGCACGCAGGTAAGGACTGACAAGAACCCGTTCAATATCCACTTTTTGACCTTTCAGCCAGGTTGCCATCTGACGGGACTCATCACAACCACAAACGGTTAAGGGACGAACCGAGTCACTGGCTGCATCGAGGGCAGCGTCGCCGTGACGCATGATAAAAACTTGCATATTGCACCGCTTTTGTTAACCAGAAGCACCGCAGTCTTACCTGCGTGGATAGCACGCAGTCGACCCGGTGGCCGGGCATTGTGCCTGATTCATCCAACGAATGAAACGCTGTTTTTTACCTCAATGGCGTAAGTATAGTCAATGATTGTTTACAAAACAGCCAACAGACCACGTCATTCATCGCCGGATTTATCTTCTTTGACCAGAACTTAGGTCGTCCGTTCAGCAGTGGGCCAAAAGGTTGCCCCCTGCCCGGCCATACGCAATAAATTCTCGCATGGGGTAAACCGTGGGCCGTACTGAGCGGCCAGACGTTGCAAGATGGCAACAACTTCACCCGCCCCGAGTTGATCCATATAACGGAACGGGCCGCCAAGAAACGGCGGGAAGCCAATACCGAACACCGCGCCAATGTCGCCATCGCGGGCGCCGCGGATGACCTGCTCATCGAAGCAGCGCGCGGCTTCGTTAAGCATCATCATGACGCAACGCTCAGCTATCTGCTGGCCGGATAAGCGCGCCTGCGGGGCAGAAACGCCCAGCAGCGAATAGACCGTAGCATCGGGTCGTTTTTTGCTTGTACGCCCTTTTGTCTCATAAAGATAGAAACCGCGGCTATTTTTTCTACCTTTGCGATCGTCATTCAAGATCGCATCAATGATGTTTGCAGGCGGGCTAAAACGCTCTCCCCACGCGGCTTCCAGTACCGGCAGAATTTTGGTCCCGGTATCAATTCCGACTTCATCCAGCAGTTGAATCGGCCCAACAGGAAAACCGAATTTCACCAATGATTTATCGATATGATCAAGGGGCTCACCTTCCACGAGTAAGCGCATCGCTTCGTTGATGTAAGGCGCCAGAATACGGTTGACGTAGAAACCCGCTTTATCCGCCACGACGATCGGCGTTTTCCCCTGCATTTTGGCCAGCTTGACTACCGTCGCAATCGTCTGCGGATCGGTATGCTGATGGGGGATCACTTCAACCAGCGGCATTTTCTCTACCGGGCTGAAGAAGTGCAGGCCAATCACCTGCCCCGGTCGACTGGCCTGCGCCGCAATGTCGCCGATAGGGAGCGAAGAGGTATTGGAGGCAAAGATCGTCTGCGGGCTACAGTGTGCTTCGATCTCGGCCACCATCCGCTGTTTAAGAGCTAAATCCTCGAAGACGGCCTCGATCACCACATCGCGATGGGCAAATCCCTGATAATCCGTGGTGCCGGAAATCAACGTCAGCTGACGATCCCGTTCACTGGCGCGCAGATAGCGGCGGCGCACCTGCTTGTCCAGCAGATCCCAGCTGTATTTCAGCGCATGGTTAATCCCCCGAGCCTGAATATCTTTGATACGCACCGGAAGCCCGCCTTTGCAGGCGGTAACATACGCAATTCCGCCGCCCATCAGACCGCCACCGAGAATGCCGATGCGATTCAGTGGCCCGGCCTGCGCATCGGCACCACGATCTTTTTTCAAATCCGTGCTGGCAAAGAATATCGATCGCAACGCCTGAGATTGCGAGGTCATCGCCAGCTCACCAAAGGCACGTGCTTCCTCGGCATAGCCGCTGCTACAGCCGTGAGCTAATCCATTTTCAATCACCTGCAGAATGCGCTCGGCGGCAGGATAGTTGCCCTGGGTTTTCTGTCGGGTCTTTTTCCCCACCAGCCGAAACAGCAGATTACGGCCCAGCGGTCCGGCCAGCACCCGCTCACGGATCGGCATACTGCGGCTCGCCGGCCGCCCTTTCAGCGCCAGTTCCACCGCCGTCTGCAGCAGAATTGATTGCGGAACCACCTCATCCACCAGGCCCGCTTTTAACGCCTGGCGCGCGCGAAGCTGCTTGCCGGTCAAAATCATCTCCAGGGCGCCGCTGACACCGATCAGTCGGGGTAATCTCTGAGTACCGCCGGATCCCGGCAGCAGCCCCAGCTGGACCTCAGGCAGACCCAGACGCGTTTTCTCGTCATCGCTGCATACCCGTCCATGGCAGGCCAACGCCAGCTCAAGGCCGCCGCCCAGGCAGGCGCCGTGGATAGCGGCAATGACCGGAATCGCCAGGCCATGGATCTCCGCCATAATTTGTTGCCCCTGGCGGGCGAGCGCTTCCGCTTCCTGAGCGGTGGCGCAGCGGGCAATCATATTGATATCCGCGCCGGCGATAAAATTGTCCGGTTTTGCGGAAATCAGCACCACGCCGCGGAGGGTTTTATTATCACGAATCTGGCGAACGATCGCCCGCACCTGCTGGCCAAATTCGGCCTTCAGGGTATTCATCTTTTCACCGGGCGAATCGATCGTGATGACGGCAACGTTGTCCGGACGAATATCGAGGGTAAATGCCGATGCCATGTCCATTATTCCGCCTCCAGAATCATCGCCGCGCCGAGACCACCCGCCGCACAGGCGGTCACCAGGCCAAATCCGCCCCCCCTGCGCCGCAGTTCATGTAGCGTCTGGGTAATCATCCTCGCGCCGGTGGCTGCAAAAGGATGCCCGTAGGCAATTGAACCACCGAGGACATTGAATTTACTTTCGTCGACTTCCCCGGTCGCCTGCGAGCGCCCGAGCACGTCGCGAGCAAAGCGGTCGCTGGCCAGGCACTGAAGATTCGCCAGCGTCTGCGCGGCAAAGGCCTCATGCATGTCGATAAGCGTTAAGTCAGCCAGGGTCAGCCCCGCCCTTTCGAGCGCCAGCGGCGTTGACCACGCCGGCCCTAACAGCATATCCTGGCGGACATCGATGGCGGTAAAGGCGTAGCTGCGCAGGTAGCCAAGCGGGGTTAAGCCCAGCGCTTTGGCCTGAGACTCGGTCATCATGATCACCGCCGCGGCACCGTCGGTTAGCGGCGTACTGTTTGCCGCAGTGACCGTGCCATGCTTGCGGTCAAAAGCCGGACGTAACTTTTGGTAATCAGCCAGGGTTGAATTTTTACGAATATTGTTGTCGTTTTCCAGCGGTTCACGAAACGGCGGCGCATACGCAGTCATCACTTCAGAAGCCAGCTTCCCCTCTTCCCAGGCTTTCGCCGCTAGCTGGTGCGAGCGGTGTGCCAGCGCGTCCTGCTGTTCACGGGTAATACCCCATGTTTTTGCCATTTGCTCAGCGGTATCCCCCATCCGCAGCCCGGTCGAATACTCGGCAACCGCAGGCGGGACCGGTAAAAGATCGCGAAGGCGTAAACGGGAGAAGAGCTTCAGGCGCTGTCCGAGAGTGCGCGCTTTATTGGCATCCACCAGCGTACGGGCCAGCTTTTTACTGACGCCGATCGGCAGAACGGATGAAGAGTCTGCCCCGCCGGCAATACCTGCGCGGATCGTTCCCGCCATCAGGCTCTCCGCGACGTTGGCGACGGCCTGAAAACTGGTGGCGCAGGCGCGACTTACGCTGTAGGCATCGGTGTGTACGCTCATGCCGGCGCCAAGCACAATTTCGCGCGCAATATTTGGCGCTTCTGGCATCTGCACCACCTGGCCAAATACCAGCTGCTCAATCATTTCCGGGGGAATATCGCTACGAGCCAGCATTTCGCTGATAACCATTTTTCCCAAATCAACGGCGGGAACACCGTGAAATACCGTGGCCTGACGGGCAAACGGCGTACGTAAACCGCTGACAATGGCAATGCGATCGCCTTGACGGGTGACAAGCGGTAATGCCTGACTCATGACTTTCCCCTGTTAACCGATAAAACCAAGTGGTCTGACCTGATAACAGTTTTAACTAATTTTTTACATTAAGCCAATCGGCGAAGAGAAAAAGTGGGAGCCAAAACACATAGAAGGGAGGAGATAACGCCCCTGACGAGAGGGGCGTTGAGGAGAAATTAACGCAGAGCGAGCTGGAAAATCAGCGTTTCGGCTTCACAGCAGAAGACAAAATCGATATCCAGCTGCACACCGCCTTCAACGTCGGTAAAGGTCGGGGTAATTTTGCACGGTTCAGATTCCACGCCACGTGCTCTCTCAGTCAACGCGGCGAGAGTTTGTTCCGCTTCGGCGCGATTGGCAAAAACCCGGCTGTAAGAGGCGGTGCAATCGGTGTTGTCCATAATGGTGCCAACATCCATACAGCAGCAAACCGGGGTTTCATCAGCACTACATTTACTCATCGTAGATTTCCTCTGTATATGCACTCAAGGTGCCAGACAATTGATGAGGTTATTTTACGCGCGGCGCCTCCCGGCCTCCAGTCGTTAATGGCGACAAAAGTCCTAAGTGACCGAAATCACACTTAAAAATGATCCAAAACAAAAAATGCCCTGTTTAGATAATACGAACGAGGCCAATTTTGCTAACTGGATCGCTTTTTTCGTATCACAACTGAAAAATCTCATAAACAAACTTGCAACATCTCATCTGGTCAGACCTATACTCAGCGCACTGGTCTGATTTCTCTGTCGTAAAGCAGACCCTACACTTCGCGCTTCTGTTACGGCATGTAACATAGTTTAAATAAAAATAACTCAATGAGGTTATGGGCATGAGCCAGAAAACCCGCTTTACCCAATCTGCCCTCGCAGTGGCTGTAGCACTTGTTTCAACACAGGCCTGGTCAGCAGGCTTTCAGTTAAATGAATTCTCTTCATCAGGTCTGGGCCGCGCCTATTCCGGTGAAGGTGCAATTGCTGACGACGCGGGCAATGCCAGCCGTAACCCAGCATTGATCATGATGTTCGATCGCCCAACGATGTCTGCGGGCGCGATATTTATTGATCCCGATGTGAATATTTCTGGCAAGTCGCCATCTGGCAAAAGTCTGAATGCCGATAATATTGCGCCAACCGCATGGGTGCCGAATTTACATTACGTTGCCCCGATTAACGATCGGTTTGGCTGGGGGGCTTCAATTACTTCTAACTACGGTCTGGCTACCGAGTACGCCGACGATTATGCTGCCGGGACCATGGGCGGCCAAACAGATTTGACAACTGTCAACCTGAACCTGAGCGGTGCTTATCGCCTTAACGACCACTGGAGTTTTGGTCTTGGCTTTGATGCAGTCTACGCCAAGGCGAAAATTGAACGTTATGCTGGCGATGCCGGTATGCTCGCTGCGGGCCAGATTATGCAGCAGGTGCCTAATTTACCAGCTGCTGCGCGGCCAGCTGCGATTGCCAAAGCGCAGCAGCTCGCAGCGATTCCAGCGGATCAACAGATTGCTCGCTTGAAAGGTGATAAGTGGGGATTTGGCTGGAACGCGGGTATTCTGTATGAAGTGGACAAAAACAACCGCTACGGCCTAACCTACCGGTCTGAAGTTAAAATCGATTTCGACGGTGATTATCGTAGCAATATGAATACGGCTGTCCCGGGCTTCCCTTACCCAACCGGCGGTTCGACAATCCCGGGCTCTTTGACGCTGAACCTGCCAGAAATGTGGGAATTGTCAGGTTACAACCGCGTCGCGCCAAAATGGGCCGTGCACTATAGCCTTGCTTATACCAGCTGGAGCCAGTTCCAGGAGCTGAAAGCTACTGGTTCCGATGGCCAAACGCTGTTCTATAAAGATGAGAGCTTTAAAGATGCCTACCGCATCGCGCTGGGTACCACCTATTACTACGACGATAACTGGACCTTCCGTACCGGTATCGCCTTCGATGATAGCCCGGTACCGGCAAGCACCCGTTCTATCTCCATCCCGGATCAGGATCGTCTGTGGCTGAGCGCGGGTACCACCTATGCCTTCAACAAAGATGCTTCGGTTGACGTGGGGGTTTCATACATGCACGGTCAGCACGTAGAAATTAAAGAAGGTCCTTACACCTTCCGTTCTGAAGGCAAAGCCTGGCTGTACGGCGCAAACTTCAACTACCGTTTCTGATCGGTCTGGCAGTATAAAAAAAGGGTGAACGCAAGTTCACCCTTTTTTATTGTCATATTTAATCGCGTTTACTGCGAGTCGATATCTTTCAGATCGCCCTGAATCGCCTGAGCGTTAGGGTTCTCGACCGGCGTCAGTTTACCGCCGTTGGCAATAAAGTCATGACGCTGGAAGTAGGCTTCGCGAACCATGATATACGGGTCGGAAGACTGGCGCAGCAGGCCATCGGAGTCCAGCAGCTGAGCGCGAGTCTCAACCCCTTCAACCGCCCACTTACCGATGGACATCGGCCAGGTCAGCCAGGAAAGCACCGGATACAGACCATCAGCCATGTCACCGCCTTCATCACGCAGCGTAAAGCTGCCATAGAACGGCAGTTGTACATAAGGACCGTAACCCACGCCATAATGACCCAGGGTACTACCAAAGCGGTGCGGTTCAACACGCTGCAGTTTCGGGTTGGCCATCCCAGCGACATCAATCAGACCGCCCATCCCGAGAAGGGTGTTAAGGAAGAAGCGGGTAAAGTGCACCATACCTTTATAGGGATCGCCCTGCAGGAAGTAGTTCGCCATCACCGCCGGTTCTTCAAGGTTGCTGGTGAAGTTACTCAGCCCGTTGCGCGCCGGCTGCGGGACATAATCACGCCAGGCGACGGCAACCGGACGCAGCACGTACGGATCCACCACGTTAAAGTTGAAGTCGAACATCGTACGGTTAAACCCTTCAAGCGGGTCTGAACGCCCCTGCGGCAGATCGCCAGAGCTGGAACTGGCACATCCCACCAGCAATGTGGCGCCAAGCGCAAGCGCCGACAGGCGAAAATTCATAGGTGTCTCCCTGTTAATTTTGGCTATTGCTGTGGGTTATCCGGGGACTGCAGCCTCCATTACGATATCGCCCGAAGCAAATTGCAATCTGGTGCCTGCTTTCAGCATAGCCTTCTTTGGCATAATTGTTGCGCCCTGATTCTATACATATTTTGCAATATCCGTATTGCTATTCTTGCCATTAGGAAAAATTTAGGAGGTTATCCCGGGCCGGTCGGGTGAAACATCTCTACGCTTATGAGAACGAAAAAATGCAGGAGGAAATGCCATGACGACAGATCCCAAACCTCACGAACGTCCTCATAGCGAAGAGGTGGAGGTTGAAAGCGATGAAAAACAGGATGGCGAACCGATTGAGGTCAACGAGAAGCGCCTGCCCTCACGTGCGATGGCCACCCATGAAGAGATCCGTCAGGAGGGAGAAAAAGAGCTGGAGCGCGATGCCCTTGCTCTTCTGTGGTCAGCGGTAGCCGCCGGCCTGTCGATGGGGGCCTCGATGGTGGCGAAAGGGATTTTCCATGTTCACCTGAGCGAACTTCCCGGTGGTTATTTACTGGAGAATCTGGGCTATACCTTCGGGTTTGTTATTGTCATCATGGCTCGCCAGCAGCTGTTTACCGAGAATACCGTCACCGCGGTATTACCTATCATGCATAAGCCGACGCCCGGGAATATTGGCCTCCTGCTACGTCTATGGGGCGTGGTGCTTATAGGTAACCTGGTCGGTACGGCAATTGCGGCCTGGGCCTTTAATATGATGCCGATTTTTGACGATGCCACCCGCGGCGCGTTCCAGGAGATCAGTTTAAAGGTCATGGAAAATACGCCGTCTGAAATGTTTGCCAATGCGATTATTTCCGGCTGGCTGGTGGCGACCATGGTATGGATGTTTCCCGCCGCCGGCGCGGCCAAAATCGTGGTGATCATTATGATGACCTGGCTGATTGCGCTCGCCGATACCACCCATATCGTTGTCGGCAGCGTTGAGATTTTCTACCTGGTCTTCAACGGCTCGCTGCCCTGGCAAGACTTCATCTGGCCTTTCGCACTGCCGACGCTGGCTGGCAACATTTGCGGCGGCACTTTTATTTTTGCGCTGCTCAGCCACGCGCAGATCCGTAACGACATGAGCAACGACAAAAAGGAGCGGCTCAAGGCGAAAAAACACCCTTAAGTGGCGAGAGTTTAAGCAGTCAACCCATAGATGCTTAACGAACAAGGAAAAAAACGCTATACTCCCGCCGCTTCGTCCCCTTAGTTAAATGGATATAACGAGCCCCTCCTAAGGGCTAGTTGCAGGTTCGATTCCTGCAGGGGACACCATATATACCTCTCCTGACCTCTTTCAGATTCCATCGCCTTCCCTCGTACTCAGGAATCAACCTTCGACGGTGGCTATGGTTCATCAACTGATGTCTACCGGTTTGAGCGTAAAACAATGCGCGTTTGCGGGCCTTAATGTGAGTTTATCCTGTTCAATAAATAGTGAGTCCCTGAAGCTGCTGAATGCACGTCAGGTCGAGACGGCAAAACCTGGAGACAACGCCGGTGAACTCGCTGACGTCGCAGGAATCTATCTCACGATTAACATAACGGCTCAAAGTGCCCGCGCATGAACTCTCTGTTGCTCATACTTACAGACTTGCAAACTGTCGGGCGGTGTAGACCGGAATAGAAGGAAATCGATGTCAGGAAAGAGTCAGTCCCCAGCAGATTGTCTCGCACGAAAATTGAATTAATTTAATGAATAATAAAAATTTTATTTCGATGCCTTCTGTTTTATTTCAGCATAACGGGCAGCCAATTGCTTCGGATGCATCTCCAGTTGAGTCCTGTCCGCAACCGGTAACGATTTGCCAACAGGTGTTTGTGATAATACCCGCGGTTGCTCTTCAGCGGGTATGGATTGATTAAAGGACTGCATGGCGGAAAAGACCACTGATTTCAGCTCACTGACCGTCATATATTTACCCTTTTGCTCATCAAGCCCGTTCAGATTGTTACTCAGTTTCTGTAGCGTCGTCATTCCCTGATACCAGCCATTGAGATTTTCTACCGGCAATGAGGCAGCGCTAAGCTGCTGCTGCCACTGTTGTGTCAGAGATTTAGCCTGCTCCGGCCAAAGCGTCTGAGCCTGTTCCAGAAGCTGCCTGCTCCAGGCGATATTCCAGTCAGGAGGAAGCTTGTCCAGTCGGGCAAGCTGCTGCTGGGTTTGTGTGATAACCACAGGTGATAATGAGGATCGCTGGCGCAGCACATCCAGCTGTGCAGGTGTGAGTGCTGCAGGTAACGGCGCAAGTGAGGCGACGAGCTGAGTCTGAAGTGGGTCAGGCCGCAGCAAGATATGCCAACCCCATACCGTCGCGACGCTGACCACCAGCATGGTGCACAGCCCGGCGGCGAAGGATTTCGTTTTTTTTACCGGCGCGGGTATTGCCGCCTGTACGTCGATATTCTCCTCGGGTTCTGATTGCGCGACATACACCCACTTCCCTGTACTATCCGACGCGATCTCCCCTTCAGGTGGGCAACCGGCAAGGGTGCTCGTTGCCATTCATTACCGTCGCAGACAGCACGATACCGGGCTCAATGGTCACACCAGCGCAACCGGCGGTGTCATCACAGTTTTCCAGCCGGGCGGCATGGTTGTGCATCAGCGTACGCAAGGCATCAAACTGACTCAGGTGTTTAAGTTCCAGGCGCTGTAGCACGACGCAGAGACCGGTAAGCAACTGCTCTGCCCGATATAGCTGGCTGAGGTCGCTGTAATTCAGCAGGAGCGTGCGCATCCGTTGCTGCAGACGCTGACTCAGACCACTGAGGATTTCCATGCGGGCATGTACAGGTGAGGCCAGAGCGCGCCCCACTGATGGCTTATCAGGGCCTCCAGTATTGCCAGTCCGTCATTCAAACCAGCCAATGCGGCCAGATGCGTCCGCGCAAGCGTATACCAGGCAGCCGTTTGCAGTTCAACACTGTTTTGTTCAAATAATGAAAGGCAGAGCTTTTCGGCATATTGCCAGTTCACATCCGGGCGCGCCGGATGGCTCAGCTTACTCAGTTCATCACGCAGGGCGGCATAATCTGACAAGGTACGCGGATCGCCGCCGGTTTTAATTTTATGTGGAGTCATGTCATTCATAACCGGATATCCATCTGACGTGTCTGAAGCTATGGAGGATTTTTGAGGCACGGCGAATTTTACTGACATGGTGCTATCCGGCCTTACATGCGGGTGGTCGTGTCGAGATATTGCTGGTATTTAAGGTGTTGGAGTAACACTCGTCCTTCGGGCATAAACTCCGTGCGATAGCGCACCAGGCCAATACCTTTGAGTTCGGCATCAATGGCATAGCGCAGTTCACCGGGGATTTCCAGATTAAATCACTCAATTACTCTAAAAATTTAAAACAACAACGACATTAAAATAAGAATAATCCTCAGACAATGAGAAAAAATCTCACTTTAAAAAAACGAGTTATATAAAACCAGCCATATCTTAGAAAGATAGTTAATTCATAAAATGAATGCATTTTATTTTTGCACCGCTGACATAAGATAATAATTATCAGAATTTATGGAAGGTGTCATATATATAAAAAGGAGCAAGCTACGGTCCACCATGATCCAGGAAGTCGCCAAAAGGTCAATGGCGTGGCGGGTTGAATTTGCCACGTGAGACGACGCTTGATGAACCGAAAAACAGTGCGCGCCACTCAGGGGAAATGGATACAATGCGGCGACTGGCTTTCTGCAAAACAGTGCAAAGCTCATTCACGGTAGCGAAACCATTCGCAATCTCGGACCTCACGTCAGGCGGCTAAATGAAATACATCACTTTCAGCGACATGCAACAGCAGAGCGATGCGGCAGCGCGCTCACCTCGTTTGCGTGCACATCGTAATTTTCACCCGGAATTAACCGATCCCGTACAACGTCTGGCGATCGCGATGGAACCGGGCACCTACATTCGCCCTCACCGTCATCCGCACACCTTTGAACTGCTGTTAGCTCTCAGCGGGCGCTTTGTGGTACTGACTTTTGATGATCTCGGTTACGTCACTCGCCGCATCGTATTAGGTGAAGAGTGTACGGCGCTAGAGATGGATGCCGGGACCTGGCATGCGGTTCTGTCGCTGGACGCCGGCGGCGTTATTTTTGAGGTCAAACACGGCGGCTATCAGCCGGTTGCTGCCGGGGATTATGTCACCTGGGCACCTGCGGAAGGTGAAGAAGGAACGTTTGAACTGATGGAATGGTATCGTCAGGCTCAGGTTGGCGACGGCGGGCACATTCGCTCACTCTGACCAGGCCGGTTAAAAAACAGTCCGCTGCCTGGACGCGGCGGATTAAGACCTTTATAGCCCATAAAAAACGGTCTTATAAATTTAGAAAAAATAAAAAACTCGCCTACTGACTGACCCGCGCTGGTATATATTCACATTGGCAATATTTTATCTGCAGAGCATCTGCGCGTATTAGCGCCATAATCCCTCACCATATTTGGAATCCGGATGAAACCATTTCGCTACCCTGCTGCCACTCTCTGCTCCATGATGCTGTGTTGTTCGCCCGCCAGCGCCGAGGTTGACCTGGGTTCCATCGATATCTTCTCCGCATCGAATCCGAACAGTCCGGTCCCAAAAGGACTGGTGTTGGGAGCCGCAACGATTAGCGGAACGGCGCGCTACGAGAAGCAAAATAATGAAACTTACTTTATTCCCGGCGGGCTCTACTTCGGCGATCGGTTGATCTATCTCGGCGATCGCGCCCGTTACTATTTTCATATCGACGACAAAGTGGCTTTTTACGGCTATGGCCGCTGGCGATTTGGCAACTTAGATCCCAGCGATAATAGCGCGTTCAAGGGTATGGAGCAGCGAAAAGGCGAGTTTGAAGCCGGTATCGGCACCACGCTGATTACGCCCTATGCGCTGCTGAGCGCCCGTATCAGCTCCGACGTGACGGGGCGCAGCAATGGCCAGGAGCTGCTTTTGTGGGCAGATTTTCCCGTCATCAAAGATAATCTGCTGATCATGCCGGGGATGGGACTGATGATCCGCAGTAGCAATATGGCCAACTACTATTTTGGCGGCGTCTCGGCCAGCGAAGCCACCAGCCAGCGCCCGCAGTGGGATACCGGTACCACCGTCTCACCAATGGCGGCGATTATTACCAGCTACCGTTTCAGCCCCCACTGGGTTGGCATGTTCGCCGCCAACTACGAGCTGTATGATAAAGATATCGCCGACAGCCCCCTCGTTCAGCACAACGGCGAACTGTATGGCATTCTGGCCGTCGGCTATACCTGGTAAGCGGACACTATCACAAGGTTTTCCCACTGCTAAGCTCCCCGGCGATCTGTAATGCCATCGCGCTAAACGCGCGCGCCGCGGCACTCTGCCAGGCCTCTTTGTGCTGCAGCAGGCAAGCCGTTCGCTCCAGCAGCACCGGCATGAGCGTCACCGCCACCAGATCGTCGCGGTCCCGTACGATGGCGGCCGGTAACAGCGTCGCAAGCTGGGTATGTTGAATCACCGTCAGCACCGCGCTGATAGAGTTGGCCTCCATGTGCACCGTTGGCTGAATACCGTGCTGCCGGCAATAGCTGTCGATTTGCCCACGCGTCGCAAACTCCTCGCTCAATAAAATCAACGATTGCTGATTGAGCGCCTCCAGCTTCATACGGCGCTGACCCGCCAGCGGATGATGTCGCCCCACCACCAGCGCCAGCGTTTCGCTGAATAAAGGCGTGGCCACAATATCCCTTGAGCCGCTATCGGCAAAAGCAATCCCGGCATCCAGCTCGTCGTTAAGCAATAACGCTTCCATCCGCTGCTGGGCCATTTCACGCATCGTCAGCGTGATGTTCGGATAACGCTGATAAAAAGCCGCTACCAGCGGCCCCATAAAGTAGGTCGTAAACGTCGGCGTCATCGCCACCCGCAGCGTTCCCCGCTGCAGGTCTTCTACATCCAGCAGCGCTCGTTTACCCTCTTCCAGTTCCTGTAGCACCCGGCGGGCATAAGTGAGCCAGACCTCGCCGGAATCGGTCAAACGAATCTGCCGCCCGCTGCGGTCAAATAACAGGACGCCCAGCAGCTCTTCAAGCTGGCGGATCTGTTGAGAAAGCGCCGGCTGCGAAACATGCAGCGCCGTCGCGGCTCGGGTAAAACTGCGATGTTCCGCAACCGCCAGAAAACAGGTGAGATGGCGTAGCAGCATGGGCACTCCTATAAGTAAAACCAATAGAGTCAATCATAAATAAGTCTTTTAACTTATAAAACAAAATGCGTACTCTGCCCTGTGTACAGCCGTAAAGTTCCTCTTCCCGCAACAGATCTGCCTTTCCTCTCCGGAGCCGCTATGTCAGTTCACGATAGTTATCTTCAGCACGCCATCGCCCTCGCCACAGCCAATGTTGAAAACGGCGGGCGTCCGTTTGGCGCGCTCATCGTCCACAGGGGTGATATTGTCGCCCGGGCCGTCAACACCCTGCATCAAAACGGCGATCCGACCGCACATGCCGAACTCAACGCCATTCGCGACGTCTCACAGCATCTGGGCAGCCAGGTGCTCAGCGAGTGCATCATTTATGCCAGCGGTCAGCCCTGCCCGATGTGCCTGAGCGCTATCTATTTGACCGGCATCCGCGAGGTTTATTTCGCCAACAGTAACCGGGATGGCGAGCCCTTCCGGCTCTCCACCGCCGCTATCTACCATCAGCTAAGTCAACCGCTGGAAACGCAATCACTCCCGATTCACCATAGCCCTCAGCCCGAAGGCCTCGCGCTTTATCAGCTGTGGGCGGATAAGCAAAAATGAGCCCGATGTCGCGCAACGGCCTGATGCTTCTGGTGCTGGTACTGATCGGCATCAATATGCGCCCGCTTTTGACCTCCATCGGCCCGCTTCTTCCCCAGCTACAACAGGCCAGCGGAATGGGATTTACCCTCGTTTCGCTACTCACCGCGATCCCGGTCATCGCGATGGGACTCCTGGCGCTGGCAAGTCCGTGGACTCAGCGCCATGTCAGCGAAAGTCGCGGGATGGTACTGAGCCTGATGATGATCGCCTCAGGCGCCGTGCTTCGTGAATTCACGCCGCACAGCGGGCTGCTGCTGAGTAGCGCCCTGCTCGGCGGGATCGGAATCGGTATTATTCAGGCGACGATTCCGGCAGTGATAAAGCGTCAGTTTCCCCAGCGAACGCCGCAGGTCATGGGGCTGTGGTCAGCGGCGCTCATGGGCGGCGGAGGCCTGGGAGCCGCGTTGACGCCGTGGCTGGCGCGGCACAGCGCCCTTTGGCATCACGCGCTCGCCTGGTGGGCTCTTCCCGCCATCGCAGCGCTGCTCGGCTGGTGGTCAGTCAGCCGCATGCGACCTGCCGGGCAACATCAGGCCGCACCTCAGGTCAGCGGGTCCGTTTTCCGCCGCCGCCGCGCCTGGACGCTCGGGCTGTACTTCGGTCTGATTAACGGCGGCTACGCCAGTCTGATCGCCTGGCTGCCCCCTTATTACATGCAGTTGGGCTATAGCGCTCAGTTTAGCGGAACCCTGCTGGCCATGATGACCGTAGGCCAGACCGCCGGCGCGTTGCTGATACCGATGCTGGCACGTCACGACGATCGCCGCAGACTATTACTATTGACGCTGGTGCTGCAGCTTATTGGTTTCTGCGGGTTTATCTGGCTGCCGCTACAGCTCCCGCTGCTATGGGCCGTGTGCGGCGGCATAGGATTAGGCGGCGCATTCCCGTTGTGCCTGGTCCTGGCGCTCGATCACGCCCGCCATCCGGCGATTGCAGGCCGACTGGTGACCTTTATGCAGGGCATCGGTTTTATGCTGGCCGGTGCCTCCCCGTGGTTGTCGGGTCTGCTGCGAAGCCTGAGCGGCAATTATGTGCTGGACTGGGCGTTTCATGCCGTCTGCGTCGCTGCTCTGATGGGCGTCACCCTGCGTTTTGTACCGGCACGCTATCCGCAGGCCTGGCACCGGCCTGAACGCGCCGCCGATTAAGCCCGAATGTTGCGCCGCGGGAGAGCGTTTCCCGCAGCGCATCGTTGGCATCGCCAGGAGAATAAATCCCAAAATCAAACAGCTATCGCATCACGGCGGCAACGGCAAAAAGCCGTCGCCAGAATGGAATTTATTACCGAATGAAATTAATGTGTCGCCGAATCACGACACTCGTAAGTAACTAAAAATTAATAAAAAAATGCCCCTTGTTTCCCTCATTTTTTAGGCGTACATTAGCGCCATCTGGAGCAGTTACAGCACAGAATTTCGACCTGCCGCGGCCGCCAGAATCCTCTGGTTTTGCTGCGACGGATCAGAATCAACAATGAAGATTAAATTCATTTAGGCGTTTCGCCGAGAACGCGGAGTGATGAGTCGTGAAATACTTTATTATGGGCGTATCTTTTATGGTCATCGTTTGGGCCGGTACTTTTGCCCTGATGATTTAAGCACAGCCAGAGTCAAAAAAAACGGGAGCCAGCGGCTCCCGTTTTTTGTTGCTGCGTTTCTTTATTTCGCGCCGTTATTCGAGGCTTTCGCCGGCTGACTTGCCCGATGCTGGCAACAGCCCGTCGGCACGAAACATCGATTTGATCCCGCGAATGGCCTGGCGGATACGATCGCGATTTTCGATAAGCGCAAAACGCACATGGGTATCCCCGTAATCGCCGAAGCCGATACCCGGCGAAACGCATACTTTCGCGTCCTGCAGCAGCTTTTTCGCAAACTCCAGCGAGCCCAGCGCCGCATACTGCTCGGGGATCTTCGCCCAAACATACATGGATGCCTTCGGACACTCGACCATCCAGCCTGCTTCGTGCAGCCCTTTAACCAGCACATCGCGACGGCGCTTGTACTGCTCGGCGATATCGCGAACGCACTGCTGGTCGCCTTCCAGGGCCGCAATTGCCGCGACCTGCAATGGAGTGAAGGTGCCATAATCGTGATAGCTTTTAATACGCGCCAAGGCATTGACCAGCGTTTTATTACCGACCATGAAGCCGATACGCCAGCCGGCCATGTTGTAGCTTTTGGAGAGGGTAAAGAACTCCACGGCCACATCGCGCGCGCCGGGGACTTCCATAATCGAAGGGGCCTTCCAGCCATCATAAACGATATCGGCATAGGCCAGATCGTGTACCACCAGCACATCGTAACGCTTGGCCAGCGCGACCACTTTTTCAAAGAATTCCAGTTCGACGCACTGCGCGGTCGGATTGGACGGGAAACCGAGGATCATCATTTTCGGTTTCGGGTAGCTTTCACGAATCGCCCGCTCCAGCTCATTGAAGAAATCAACGCCTTCCACCAGCGGCACTGAACGCACCTGCGCCCCGGCAATAACCGCGCCATAGATATGGATCGGGTAGCTTGGATTGGGCACCAGCACCGTGTCGCCATGATCCAGCGTCGCCAGCATCAGATGCGCCAGCCCCTCTTTTGAGCCAATTGTAACAATCGCTTCCGATTCCGGATCGATCTCAACGTTATAGCGATCCTGATACCAGCGCGAAATGGCGCGGCGCAGGCGAGGAATACCGCGGGAGGTGGAGTAGCCGTGCGTATCGGGCCGCTGGGCAACGGTGCAAAGTTTTTCCACGATATGCGGCGGCGTCGCGCCGTCCGGGTTGCCCATGCTGAAATCGATAATATCTTCACCGCGCCGACGCGCAGCCATTTTCAGTTCAGCAGTAATATTAAAAACGTAAGGGGGCAGACGATCGATACGCGTAAAACGGCGTTCAGGACTGGATGCAGTCATAGATTCCTCAGAGTAACGTTAGCGCCCGGACCGTCCGAGCGACGCTGTCGCGTTTGCGACGAGCTTAGAAAATAACCCGAAAAAAATGATGCTGTCGAGGGGGTGAGAAAAAAATAATCGTCGGCGAAAAAAGCGGGCATCTGCATCATGGCATGCAGCGGCAGAGGTCCTCGATTTAGCCGGTACGAAAATTAGATGCAACATATTAATATCTATTAGTTTACCTGTTTTTATCATTCACCCTCCGCTCATCAGGTTGACACCGGCCCGGCGATCAATCCCCTTTTTTTAGTATGACTTTTCCCTATTCGACGCTTCGGCTGGCCTTCTGCCGCGAGGTTTTTTATCATGTTGCTTTCCCGCGATAGACACGGCGCACCCATGCACGAAATATTCACAATGCTGCTGGCGGTTTTTGACCGCGCGGCACTCATGTTGATTTGCCTTTTTTTCCTTATCCGTCTGCGCCTGTTTCGCGAGCTACTGCATAAATCTGCACATACGCCGAAAGAGCTGCTGGCGGTTATCGCCATTTTTTCCCTGTTTGCGCTGTTCAGTACCTGGTCTGGCGTGCCGGTAGAGGGTTCTCTGGTCAACGTGCGGATTATCGCGGTGATGTCCGGGGGAATTCTGTTTGGCCCCTGGGTCGGAGCTATCGTTGGGGTGATTGCCGGCGTTCATCGCTATCTTATTGATATCGACGGTGTAACCGCTATCCCCTGCTTTATCACCAGTATTGTCGCCGGGTTGTTGTCAGGGCTGATTAATCGCAAAGTGCCGAAAGCTCAGCGCTGGAAGATCGGGATTCTCGCCGGGATGCTCTGCGAAACCTTAACCATGATCCTCGTGGTCTTTTGGGCGCCGTCGTTTTCGCTGGGCATTGATATCGTCTCCAAAATCGGCATCCCGATGATCCTCGGCAGCGTCTGTATCGGCTTTATCGTGCTACTGGTCCAGAGCGTCGAGGGTGAAAAGGAGGCCAGCGCCGCGCGCCAGGCAAAACTGGCGCTGGATATCGCCAACAAAACGCTGCCGCTCTTCCGTCATGTGAACAGCGAATCCCTGCGCCAGGTGTGCGACATTATTCGCCGCGATATCAATGCCGACGCGGTGGCCATCACCACTACCGATCGGGTTCTGGCCTACGTCGGGTTTGGCGAAAGCAACTATCACGATAGTGATAATGACATCAGCCCCACCACGCGCCAGGCTATCGAGAGTGGGAAAATCATTATTAAAAACAATGATGAGGCCTACAGAACGCCGGAGATTCACTCCATGCTGGTCATTCCGCTACGGGAGAAAGGCGTGGTGACCGGTACGCTGAAAATTTATTACTGCCATGCCCACCGCATCACCTCGTCCCTGCAGGAGATGGCCGTCGGCCTGTCGCAAATTATCTCTACTCAGCTGGAGGTCTCGCGGGCAGAACAGCTGCGTGAAATGGCCAACAAGGCCGAGCTGCGCGCCCTACAGAGCAAAATCAACCCGCACTTTCTCTTTAACGCCCTCAATGCGATTTCATCCTCGATCCGCATGAATCCGGATACCGCCCGTCAGCTCATTTTTAATTTGTCGCGCTATTTACGCTATAACATTGAATTAAAAGACGACGAACAGATTGATATCAAAAGAGAGCTGTACCAAATCAAGGATTATATTGCCATCGAACAGGCGCGCTTCGGCGACAAGCTTACCGTCATCTACGACATCGACGATGAGGTCAGCTGCGTGATACCGAGCCTGCTGATTCAGCCGCTGGTGGAAAATGCCATTGTCCACGGGATCCAGCCGTGCAAAGGCAAAGGCGTCGTCACCCTCGGCATCAACGAGTGTGGTAATCGGGTGCGGATTAGCGTTCGCGATACCGGGAATGGTATCGATCCTGCCGTGGTCGCGCGGGTAGAGGCGGATGAAATGCCGGGTAATAAGATCGGCCTGCTCAACGTCCACCATCGGGTAAAATTGCTGTATGGCGAAGGACTCCATATCCGCCGCATGAATCCGGGAACGGAAATTGCGTTCTACGTGCCTAACAAGCTTGCTTCCCAGACCACTCCGGTGTCTCTGTTGCCATGAACGGAGAAAAAATGAAAGTCATCATAGTTGAAGACGAGTTCCCGGCGCAGCAGGAGCTCACGTGGTTAATTAACACCCACAGCCAGATGGAGATTGTCGGGACATTCGACGACGGGCTGGACGTGCTGAAGTTCCTGCAGCACAACAAGGTTGATGCCATTTTTCTCGACATCAACATCCCTTCTCTGGACGGCGTTCTGCTGGCGCAGAATATCAGCCAGTTCGCGCATAAACCGTTTATTGTGTTTATCACCGCGTGGAAAGAGCACGCGGTAGAGGCATTTGAACTGGAAGCATTTGACTACATTCTGAAGCCGTATCAGGAATCACGCATCATTAACATGCTGCAAAAGCTGGCCAGCGCCTGGCAACTACAGCAGCAGACAGGCAGCCAGACCGGGACGGCTGCCAATCCGCAGCGGGAAAATGACACGATCAATCTCATTAAAGATGAGCGAATTATCGTGACCAGTATTCACGATATTTACTATGCGGAAGCCCACGAAAAAATGACCTTTGTCTACACCCGACGGGAATCATTCGTGATGCCAATGAACATTACGGAGTTTTGCGGCAAGCTGCCGCCCGCACACTTCTTCCGCTGCCACCGCTCATACTGCGTTAACCTGAATAAAATTCGCGAGATTGAACCCTGGTTCAACAACACCTATATTCTGCGCTTACGCGATCTGGAGTTTCAGGTGCCGGTCAGCCGCAGCAAGGTCAAAGAATTTCGCCAGCTCATGCATCTGTAGCAGGGGTATGCCGAAGAGAATAGCCCGCCCGCGCACGATTGCGCCGGAACGGGCTGGCTATGACAAGATTAGAGAATCTGTCCGAGCGTCTGGCGCAGATGCGCCCCGGAACCCAGCAGGCCCGGATTATCGTGCACGATCAGGTAGACCGGAATATCCTGGACGAAGGCTTTAAAGCGCCCCTTGTCTTCAAACCCGCCGCGGAAACCGGAAGCTTTAAAGAACTCCAGGAAGCGCGGGACGATGCCGCCAGCAATATACACGCCGCCGAAGGTGGCCAGCGTCAGCGCCAGGTTGCCGCCAAAGCGTCCCATAATCACGCAGAACAGCGACAGCGCACGACGGCAATCGATACAGGTGTCAGCCAGCGCGCGTTCGGTCACATCTTTCGGCTGGAGGTTTTCCGGCAGGCGGCCGTCTGATTTCACTATCGCCCGATACAGATTAACCAGCCCCGGGCCGGATAACACACGCTCGGCCGACACATGCCCCAGCTCAGCGCGCAGCTCTTCGAGGATAATCCCCTCTTCTTCGCTGTTCGGCGCGAAATCAACGTGCCCCCCTTCCCCCGGCAGGCTCACCCAGCGTTTGTCGACATGCACCAGATGCGCAACGCCCAGGCCGGTTCCTGCGCCGTAGACGGCAATAGGTTTTCCCTCTACCGGCGTCGTGCCGCCAAACTGAATCAGATGCTCAGCTTTCAGCATCGGGATCGCCATCGATACCGCAGTAAAATCGTTGATGATCTCCAGATGTGAGAACCCGAGGTTCTTTTTCATCTCTGCGATGGAAAAAGCCCACGTATGGTTGGTCATTGCCACCCAGTCACCGGTGATCGGACAGGCGATGGCGATGCAACCGTCTTCAACCTCAACGCCCTGCTCGTCAAGATAGACGCGGACAACGGCTTCAAGACTGGGGTAATCGAGCCCGGAATAGGTTTTTGCCCGGGAAATATCCCCGCTTGCAATATCGCATAATGCCAGTCGGGCATTGGTTCCGCCGACGTCTCCTACTAAAGCAAATTTTGTCATTCCGTTACGGCTCCACTAAAGTCAAAATGATTCTTTTGGCACACTGTAAATTCATGATGCCTTAACAACAACGACCAACGTATAAGTGCCCACAGTTTAGCGACCTATGTCACATTTAGGTTGTAATCTGTGCAAAATGATTGTCAACGCACTGCGGGATCGTCAGGCATAGCCATCAGTTTATCGTTTCAGCACCATTTGCATCGACGCCCCTCAGAGGCACGGGCAAAATCGTGCTTCACGACCTTTAAAAGGAAATGTTTCATGCTGCATCCGCGCGCCAGAACGATGCTGTTGTTATCGATACCCGCCGTGATTATAGGTATCGCTTCCAGCCTGGTATTGATTGTGACGATGAAGATTGCGGCCATATTGCAGCATGTTATCTGGTCCAGCGTGCCGTTGAGTTTAGGCATCGAGGCCAGCGGGCAGGTGTGGACTATCGCCGTACTCACGCTAACCGGCATCGCCGTGGGACTGGTGGTCCGTTTCAGCCCAGGACATGCCGGGCCGGACCCGGCCACCGAATCATTAATTGGCGCGCCCATCAGTACCGGCGCGCTGCCGGGTCTGGTCGCAGCACTCGTATTAGGTCTCGCGGGCGGCGTCAGCCTTGGGCCGGAACATCCCATAATGGTAATGAATATCGCCCTTGCGGTGGCAATCGGCTCTCGTCTGTTTCCTCGCGTCAGTTCGCTGGACTGGACCATTCTTGCCGCCTCCGGCACGATCGGCGCGCTGTTTGGCACCCCGGTGGCCGCCGCGTTAATTTTTTCGCAAACCCTCAACAGCAGTAACGATGTGCCGCTGTGGGATCGCTTGTTCGCCCCCCTGCTGGCGGCAGCGGCGGGCGCCCTGACGACGGATCTGTTCTTCCATCCTCATTTCTCGTTGCCCATCCCCGTTTATCCGCAAATGCATTTCGTTGATATCATAAGCGGCGCTATCGTCACGCTTATCGCCATTGCCGTAGGCATGGTGGCCGTCTGGTGCTTACCGCGGCTACATGCGTTGATGAACCGCCTGAAAAATCCGGTGCTGACGCTGGGTCTCGGCGGTCTGCTGCTGGGGATTCTCGGCGCTGCTGGCGGACATATAACGCTGTTTAAAGGCCTGGAGGAGATGCAGCAAATCGCCTTAAGCCAGACCCTGACGGCCGGCGACTTTTTACTGATTGCGCTGGTGAAGCTGGCGGCGCTGGTGATCGCCGCCGCCAGTGGTTTTCGCGGCGGGCGAATATTCCCCGCGGTCTTCGTCGGCGTGGCGCTCGGCTTTATGCTGCACGCCCATGTCGATGCCGTTCCGGCCGCTATCACGGTCTCCTGCGCCATCCTGGGCATGACTCTGGTGGTAACCCGCGATGGCTGGCTCAGCCTGTTTATGGCGGCGGTCGTCGTACCGGATACGACGCTGCTACCGCTGCTGTGTATCGTGATGCTCCCGGCCTGGCTGCTGTTGGCCGGGAAGCCGATGATGATAGCCAGGCGACGAAACGACTAGACGCGGCTGTTTCTCTCTTCCAGAGCCTGGGTTACCGCGCGCAGGAAGTCAGGAATATCCATTTTGGGCAGCATAACCTCCACCAGCGTCAGCTTATCGGAGCCAATACTGTCGGCCATCGCCTCTTCAAGCTCTTCCGTCCGCGTCACGCGCCAGCATCGGGAAGGGACATTGGGGGCGAAAGCTCCCGGCAAACGGTTCCAGTCCCACAGCGCAATATCGTTGTAACGCTGCTCCGGACCGTGAATCGCTCGTTCAACCGTATACCCCTCGTTATTAAGCAGCAGGATCAGCGGGTTCTGTTTATCGCGTAGCATCGACCCCAGTTCCTGAATCGTCAGCTGAGCTGCCCCATCGCCCACTATCAGCACGACCCGCCTGCCCGGCGCTGCGGTTTGGGCACCGTAGGCGGCCGGTAAGGTAAATCCTATCGATCCCCACAGCGGCTGGACCAACAGGGTGGCATCTGAGGGAAGCTTGAGCGCGGCAACGCCGAAAGCCGCGGTTCCCTGATCGGCAAGAATAATATCCCCGGGACGCAGCTGCTCCTGTACGGTACTCCAGAAACTTCCCTGCGTAAGGCTACCGCCCGTCACGCTTTCCACCTCCGGCGCAGAGCAGTCTGGCAACCGCCACTCTGCTGACAGACCGGCGGACAGAATCATTAACTCATTAAGGGCTTGATCCATCGGAATACGGCTGAACCAGTGGTCGCCCACTCTGACGGCAAAAGGCTGAATTTCAATCGTGCGTTCAAGGGGTAAATGCTGGGTAAATCCGGCAGTGATGGTGTCGGTGAAGCGGGTACCCACGCAGATGATCGTATCGGCGTTTTCAATTGCCTCACGCGTTTGCGGCGCGCTGGCGATACCGCTATAGGTGCCGACAAAACCAGGCTGCTGTTCATCAAACAACCCTTTTCCCATCAGCATCGTGGCACAGGCAATCGGTGTTTTCGCCACCCACATCCGTAGCGTATCCTGCAGGCCATAGCGCTGGGCGAGGAAATCCGCCAGCAATGATACCTGCCGACTGCTGCGCAGCATCTGCCCGGCATGTTCACGAAACCCGGCCAGCTGATTCTCATCCGCAGGCGGCCCTTCGATCGCCAGACGACGAGCCGGCGGCGTCGCTTTTGCTTTCGCCACATCGGCAGGTAACATCAGATAACCGGGGCGATGGTGGGTAAGCATCTCGCTCAGCACGCGATCGATTTCGTGGCAGGCATTCCCCGCCGTCAACGTCGCCTGCGTGCAGGTGATCTGCTCGCTCATCCGCGCGAAGTGCGTGAAGTCGCCATCTCCCAGCGTATGGTGCAGCAGTTCTCCGCGCTGCTGGGCGCCGGTGCCCGGCGCGCCGACGATATGTAGCACCGGAATATGTTCCGCATAGCTGCCGGCCACGCCGTTAAGGGCGCTCAGCTCGCCGACGCCATAGGTCGTCAGCAGCGCCCCGGCGCCTTTAATGCGCGCATATCCGTCGGCAGCATAGGCCGCATTCAGCTCATTCGCACAGCCAACCCATCCCAACGCTTCGTGCGCGATGACGCGGTCGAGGAATTGTAAATTGTAATCTCCAGGTACGCCAAACAAGCGGTCTATGCCGCAATCTACGAGACGATCCAGCAGATAATCGCCAATGGTGTAAGTCGGTTGCATCTCCATACTCCTCTTCCCGTTGCAGGTGATCTGAGTATTGAATAAGCGATCCAACTGTCCAGATAGCGGTCAATAATCGGGGTGGAAAGCAAAATTTACGCCTTTGAAGTGTGTACTCCGCGCTGAACATTCTTTAGTGTAAACGTATACACAACCTGTTCTATCTGCGGAGGAAGTATGGTTTACCAGGCAAATGCGGCACGATATCAAACGATGGAATATCGTCGTTGTGGCCGGAGCGGATTAAAGCTACCGGCCATTTCACTCGGCCTCTGGCACAATTTTGGCGACGAAACGCGGGTGGAAACCAGCCGTCAGCTGCTGCGACATGCCTTTGATCTTGGCATAACCCATTTTGATTTAGCCAACAATTACGGGCCGCCTCCGGGCTCGGCGGAAAGCAATTTCGGCCGCATCCTGCGGGAGGACTTTTTACCCTGGCGCGATGAACTGATTATCTCCAGTAAAGCCGGTTACACCATGTGGGACGGCCCCTATGGCGACTGGGGATCGCGTAAATACCTGGTCGCCAGTCTCGATCAAAGCCTGAAGCGGATGGGGCTGGAGTACGTTGATATCTTCTATCATCACCGCCCGGATCCCGAAACACCGTTACAGGAAACGATGCGTGCGCTGGACCATCTCGTGCGCCAGGGCAAGGCCCTGTATGTCGGGCTTTCCAACTATCCGCTTGAGCAGGCTGCCGAAGCGGTACGCATCCTCAATGACCTCGGGACACCGTGTCTGATTCATCAGCCTAAATATTCCATGCTCGAACGCTGGGTTGAGGACGGACTGCTTGATTTTCTGCAGACTGAAGGGGTGGGAAGCATCGCGTTTTCACCGCTGGCTGGTGGTCAACTCACCGACCGCTATTTACAGGGTATTCCGGCAGACTCTCGCGCCGCCAGCGGCAGCCGCTTCCTGCAAGCGGAGCAGTTAACCGAGGCGAAGCTCGAGAAGGTTCGTCAACTGAACGCGCTGGCCGCGGCCCGCGGGCAAAAGCTCTCACAGATGGCTCTGGCCTGGGTTTTACGGGAAGAGAAAGTGACTTCAGTACTGATTGGCGCCAGCAAAACCACACAGCTTGATGATGCCGTGGGGATGCTGGCGAATCGCCATTTCGGCACCGAAGAGTGTGCGGCAATTGACGCCATCCTTGCGGCGTAAACTCAATTTTATTTTAGCAAAAAGTGCTCTTATCCGCGATTTAGGAGTTCATCCAATGCTGCGGGGCTTTACCGCCCCGTACTATCACGTTAACAGGCCCAATGAGCGCCAATATCATCCGGCGCTCAGGCCCCGATCGTGAAGGAGAAGAGTATGTTCAGGTCACTGATTCTGGCTGCGGTGCTTTTGGCCACAGCGCCACTGGTTGCAAATGCCGGAGAGATCACCCTGCTGCCATCTGTAAAATTACAAATAGGCGATCGTGATAATTACGGTAACTACTGGGACGGTGGCGGCTGGCGCGACCGTGATTACTGGCGTCGTCACTATGAATGGCGCGATAACCGCTGGCGTCATCACGATAACGGCTGGCATCGCGGCTGGGATAAACGTAAAGCCTACGAACGTGGCTATCGCGAAGGCTGGAACGACCGCGATGACCGACGCGGCGGCTGGGGACGTGGGCCAGGCGGCGGTCGCGGCCACGGTCATGGCCATCATTAATCAAAAAGGGGAGCCAGATGGCTCCCCTTTTTCATGGCTATCGACATGATTACAGCCCGAAAATCGTACCGACCAGTAGCCAACCATTAAGCAACACCACAACGCCGACAATCACCCACCCTGTCCGTTTCACCCACAGGGTATTGACCAAATCGCCCATCAGCTGCGAATTACTGGTGAAAATCAGCAGCGGGACCAGCGCCAGGGCGATGCCAAAGCTCAGCAGCACCTGACTCATCACCAGAATTCTCGTCGGGTCCAGTCCCATCATAATGACAATAAACGAAGGCAGCATCGTTACCGCACGACGAAACCACAGCGGAATATGGAAACGAATAAAGCCCTGCATGACGACCTGTCCTGCCAGTGTTCCCACCACCGTCGATGACAACCCGGCGGCCACCAGACTGAGGCCAAAAATGGTGGCGGCCGCGTGGCTCAACAGCGGTTCCAGCGTCAAATAGGCCTGATCCAGGTCGGCAATCCCCGTGTGGCCGTTAAAGTGAAATGCGGCGGCGGCGGTGGCCATCATCGCCAGGTTGACAAACCCGGCAATGGTCATCGCAATCGCAACGTCCCAGCGGGTGGCGTGATAACGCTCTTTTCGCGTACCGTCGTGCAGATTCTGCGTTAACGACGAGTGTAAATAGATGACGTGTGGCATGATCGTCGCGCCGAGCACACCGGCGGCAAGGAACACGGCTTCACCGTTCGGCAAACTCGGGACGATCATCCCTTTCGCCAGCGGCGCCAGCGCCGGTTGCGAGAAAATCAGTTCCACAATGTAGGCAGCAGCAACAAACAGCAGTAAACCACCGATCGCTTTTTCCAGCGGCTTTTGTCCGCGACGCTGCAGCATCAGGATTAAGAAGGTGGCAATCCCGGTTAATATTGCGCCCTGCAGTAACGACACGCCAAGAATCAGCTTAAAGCCAATGGCTGCCCCAATAAATTCGGCGAGGTCGGTCGCCATGGCGATAATTTCCGCCTGCACCCAGTAAAACCACACCACCGGACGCGGATAGTGATCGCGAATCTGTTCCGCCAGGTTCTTACCCGTAGCAATCCCGAGTTTTGCCGATAGCACCTGAATCAGCATCGCCATCAGATTTGCCCATACCACTACCCACAGCAGCTGATAGCCGAAGCTGGCGCCCGCCTGAATATTGGTGGCGAAGTTGCCGGGATCGATATATCCAATGGCAGCAATGAACGCAGGCCCCATCAAGGCGAGCTTCATCTTGCGCGCTGCGCGACCGCTGCTATTCTCAACGCGACTGCTAGTCATTTTCTGCCTCTGAAATATAGCCTTTGCTATGTTTTATGTTATCAAAATGCGAATGATTATCAAGTTCATTTAGGAAGATGATCATTATTGCTTTGATAGGGGGGAACGATAGCGGCTAACAACGAAAAAAGTGGCATTGATGAATTTGCATCTCGCCAGATCACAGATTAGTACAATCTAAGCAACTTTTAAAACCTTTACGCTACATAACAAAAATGTATGTTTGATCACTAATTTGGTGATTAGTCACAGTTCATTGCAATAGTGTGGATTTGATCTCGTTTTCTTTGGTCTTGTTACATAGAATGTGCACAGAAATTTAACCTGCCTCATATTTGGAGCAAATATGGACCGCGTCTTGCATTTTATCCTCGCGATCGTAGTGGTGGCTATACTGGCCCTTCTGGTCAGCCATAACCGTAAACAAATTCGTATTCGTTATGTTATTCAATTACTTGTCATTGAAGTTTTGCTGGCATGGTTCTTCCTGAACTCTGATATCGGTCTGGGTTTTGTGAAAGGCTTCTCCGAGATGTTCGAAAAACTTCTCGGCTTTGCAAACGAAGGGACAAACTTTGTTTTCGGCAATATGAATGACAAAGGCCTGGCTTTCTTCTTCCTGAAAGTTCTCTGCCCTATCGTCTTTATCTCTGCGCTGATCGGGATTTTGCAGCATATTCGTATCCTGCCTATCGTCATTCGCGCCATTGGTACCGTGCTGTCCAAGATTAACGGCATGGGCAAACTGGAATCATTCAACGCCGTCAGTTCCCTGATTCTGGGCCAGTCAGAAAACTTTATCGCCTATAAAGATATTCTGGGCAAAATGTCGCGCAACCGGATGTACACCATGGCTGCGACCGCGATGTCGACCGTCTCCATGTCTATCGTCGGCGCCTACATGACGATGCTGCAGCCTAAATATGTCGTAGCTGCGCTGGTGCTCAACATGTTCAGTACCTTTATTGTCCTGTCGCTGATTAACCCGTATCGCGTCGAAGAAAGCGAAGAAAACCTGCAGATGTCCAACCTGCATGAAGGTCAGAGCTTCTTTGAAATGCTGGGTGAATACATTCTGGCAGGCTTTAAAGTTGCCATTATCGTTGCAGCCATGTTGATCGGTTTCATCGCCTTGATCTCCGCGCTGAACGCCCTGTTCGCTACCGTTACCGGCTGGTTTGGCTACAGCATCTCCTTCCAGGGGATCCTTGGCTACATCTTCTATCCGGTTGCCTGGGTGATGGGCGTACCGGCAGGGGAAGCGCTGCAGGTGGGCAGTATTATGGCCACCAAACTGGTTTCGAACGAGTTTGTGGCGATGATGGATCTGCAGAAAATTGCCAGCACGCTCTCTCCGCGCGCTGAAGGCATTATCTCTATCTTCCTGGTCTCCTTCGCCAACTTCTCCTCTATCGGGATTATTGCCGGGGCGATTAAAGGTCTGAACGAAGAACAGGGTAACGTGGTTTCCCGCTTTGGTCTGAAGCTGGTTTACGGCTCGACTCTGGTGAGCGTGCTCTCGGCGTCTATTGCCGCGCTGGTTCTGTAAGCTGACAAGATAATAAAAAAGCCGGGGCTTGCCCCGGCTTTTTTACGTCTGCAGCTCACTGAGCGGCCGCGGCCTGCCGATTAAATATCCCTGCAAATAGTCGACGCCTAATGCCAGCAGTTTCTCTTTTTGCTCTTCCGTCTCGACGTACTCCGCCACCACCGTCATATTTTTAACTTTCGCCACTTCAATAATGGATTTAATCATAATCGCATCCAGCGGGTCGCTCTCGAGATCGCGAACAAAGCAGCCGTCAATCTTTACGATATCCGCCTGCAGGCGCTTCAGGCGTTCGTAGTTGGCATAGCCCGTACCAAAATCATCAATGGCGATAGCGCAGCCAAAATCGCGCAGCAGCTGAATGTTATGCATACTCCCTCCCGCATCGCTGAACGCCTGCTCTTCGGTAATCTCGATGGTAATGGCCTCCGGTGACAGCTGATAACGTTTAAACAAGGCGATAATCTGCGCGGCGCTATCATTTTGCATCAACGTGTAAGGCAGCAAATTAACGGAAAAATGTTGTCCCGGATATTGATACAGCGTGCTGAAAAGCATCTCCAGCACCAGCATGTCAAAACGCTGGCTCAGGTTGAACTGAACAATCAGCGGAATAAACTGGTCCGGCGTCATCATCAATTGGCCGCATCGCATCCGCGTCAGGATTTCATGATACCCCTCGCCCGCCGAATTCTGGATGGGCTGAGCATACAGCTCAATATCGCGTTCATTCAGCGCCCGCTTCACCTGGGTTAACATCCGAACCTGCTCGCTGGTTTGGTCAGAAACCTGCTCTTGCGCGGCGTCCAGCGCCAGCACCTGCCGACCGTTCCCCGCCTGTTCTGACAGCCAGCTCAGTTGGCCCAGCATGGGATGCAGGTCTTCTTCGATACCGCGATGTCTTGCCCACGCCGCGCCAAATTCCAGCTCCAGCGTTTGATTATGCCAGCTGAACTTCTTGTGATTCAGCATCGCCACCATATGGCCCAGCCGCGCGGAAGGCTCTGGCCCGCCTAAAACCAGTAATAACTCGCTCCCCGGCAGCTGGAAGAGTTCATCCCTTTCCCCCAGCAGCGGCCGTAGCTTGCTGGCAATTTGCTGTTTGCAATGCACCCGCATCATCATGCCGTAATGACGACTGAGAAAATCCAGGTTAGCGATCCGTAAGCTGCTGATGACGAAATCAGCATCCTGGCGTAGATAGCATTCCAGCGCACGCAGATTCGGGAGCCCGGTTAATGGATCTTCCTGGGCCTGATCCCGCCATCTGAGTTTAATCCGTTCGTTCTGACCGTAAATATCTACCATATAAAACAAACAGATGGTAAATGAGATCAGCACGGAAAGCACAAATGAAAGAGAGTATTCAGTCTGGACACCTTGCAGAAAATTTCGATTATAGGCAACGAGTAAAAACGCCGAAACGGACCAGGAAATACGAATTAATACATGGCCCAGGCGGCTAATGCCGATAAAATAGAGAATGAAAATAAGTGGGACTAAATAGCCTGCAATATAGTCAGCTTCATAGGGGGCGCAAAGCACCAGTAATATAGTCGCCAGCGCCATAAACCAGTACAGAGTAAATGCCCGACGCTCACGGGTAAACCACGGCTGGCAATGACGCCGCCAGAATAATTTAGCGTAACGTGGACTGATAATCATCCGCATTGGGTAATAAAAGAAGGTAGTAAATATTAATGCAGCGCTGATCAGGCTTTGTATATCAATAATGGTATATACAGCCGGCATCCCTTTGAAATAACTAGAGATAGCCAGCGGAAATGAGAAAAACACACCAACCAGATACATCGTCAGTTTCATTAACATCGGTGCAAAAAAACCGCCCCAGAAAATCCGCGTCCCCATATGTTTTGCCGTCAGCCCACTGCGCCAGGTTCTGCCAATCAGCATTCTGACAATCGCGCAGGACACCAGCACTGAGAATAGCTGGCAAAATAGCAGCAGCACCGACTGTAAGACCGTCAGGGGAAGGATGATATGATTAGTAATAGCAAAAGAAATAATTAATGGGGCGATTGCGTAGCGGCCAAAAATAAAGATAACAGCGTACATCATACTTAATGGCAGCCAGGCGAGAAAAACCTGATTTCCGTCGACAATAGTCAGAGGTGAAATAAATCTGGCTATTGGGATCGAAATTAAACAAACTACCAACGCAAGTAACGTTTTTCTAATATTAATGTTAAAGTTATCAATCATTATTGTTAATAAAAACTCCGGCGCTGGGCAATGCTGTTTTATATTAAATAAAATACTAAAGGGGATAATAAATTCAGGCAAGAAAATAACCTGAGGATGAATCTTAAATTACATAGAATTCTAATGGCTGTAAGTTTACTGACTTAACCAGAAAGTGCTTTACATTCGCGATGGCAAAAAAAAACCCCCGCCGTAGCGAGGGTTCTGAATTTGGTGGAGCTAAGCGGGATCGAACCGCTGACCTCTTGCATGCCATGCAAGCGCTCTCCCAGCTGAGCTATAGCCCCACAAAGTGTTTTACGAACCAAACCTGATGGGAACAGAGTTTGGTGGAGCTAAGCGGGATCGAACCGCTGACCTCTTGCATGCCATGCAAGCGCTCTCCCAGCTGAGCTATAGCCCCGAACCGTAAAACGTGTCGTGTTGACGGGCGGCATAATATGAATTCCTTCGTCAGGTGTCAACGGCAAAATGAAGCCTCGCAATTTGATCGCTGAAAAAGCAGGCAACTCGCTGACATTGCGAGCCTTATCGCAGGTAGACGTTAAACATGTCACTCTTTCGCGTAAAAGGATGCTATAACATGAGCAACTAATTCCCACATTTTTACTCAGGAAATAGTATGCTCAAGGAACGAATGACACCTGAAGAAATTGCGCATCTTACCGGGTTCAGCCGGCAGACGATCAATAAATGGGTACGTAAGGAGGGATGGCAAACATCACCTCGTCCCGGCGTGCAGGGCGGTAAGGCGCGTCTCGTACACGTTAATGAGCAGGTCAAAGAATTTATTCGCAGCGCACAGCGCGTGGCGGAACCCTCCCCTTCTTATTCTTCGGCAGAAAACGACCTTGAACCCTTGCTGCTGACGCTCAGTAAAGAGATGACTCCCGGGGAACAAAAACAGCTGATGTCGCTACTGTTGCGCGAAGGTATTCGCGGGTTGCTCCAGCGACTGGATATTCGTGACCAGTAATATAATGATGAAACTAAAAGATAAAATGACGCCAGCAGAGCTGGCAGATTGCCTTGGGCTGGCCAGACAAACGATTAACCGCTGGGTCAGAGAACAAAAATGGCGCACCGAGACTATTCCCGGCGTAAAGGGTGGCCGCGCTCGCCTGATCATTATTGATAAGCCGGTCCTCGATTTTCTGGCCAATATTCCGGCACTCCGTCATCTGCTGACCGAGCATCAGCTGGCAGAACCGTCCAGCCACTATTTTGTTAACGATGCTGGCGCTATCTGGCGACAGATTGCCGAAACGCTGCATCTGATGACGACTGAAGAGCAGCAGCGCCTGCGGGACCTTCTCGCCCGTGAAGGAATCAGTGGGTTCTTGTCACGTCTCGGTATTGCCAGTCAGAAATAGGTAAAAAAAACGGCAGGATATACCCTGCCGCTTCGTTACGCTTCGAGGAGCAATTCTGAATCAGGATTGCTGGCTTTCGCGTTCTGCAATAAAGGTCAGCGCTTTATTGATACGCTCTACGCTGCGGGATTTACCGATCGCATGTACAGTCACATCAAGAGCCGGTGACTGGCCTGCCCCGGTCACTGCAACGCGCAGCGGCATCCCGACTTTACCCATCCCGACTTCCAGCTCATCCGCCGTCGCCTGAATAGCATGGTGAACATTTTCTGCTGTCCAGTCAGTGATCGCGGCCAGTTTGTCACGCACGACTTCCAGCGGCTGACGAGCAACCGGACGCAGGTGTTTCTTCGCCGCGTCCGCATCAAACTCGTCAAACTCCTCGTAGAAATAACGGCAGCTTGCCGCCATCTCTTTCAGAGTTTTGCAACGTTCACCCAGCAGAGTAACCAGTTCAGCCAGCTGCGGACCGTTACGGGTATCGATATTTTCCTGCTCAATATGCCACTGCAGATAAGTCGCTACGTATTCCGGCGCCATCGAATTAATATAGTGATGGTTCAGCCACAGCAGTTTATCCGTGTTGAATGCGCTGGCCGATTTGCTTACCGCTCCAAGGGAGAACAGCTTGATCATCTCTTCACGGCTGAAGATCTCCTGATCGCCGCTGGACCAGCCCAGACGCACCAGGTAGTTCAGTAGCGCTTCCGGCAGGTAGCCATCATCGCGATACTGCATGACGCTCACGGCACCGTGACGTTTGGAGAGTTTCTTACCGTCATCACCATTAATCATGGAAACGTGGGCATATACCGGGACCGGGGCGTTCAGCGCTTTCAGGATATTGATCTGACGCGGGGTGTTGTTGATATGATCTTCACCGCGGATCACGTGGGTGATCTCCATATCCCAGTCATCCACAACCACGCAGAAGTTGTAGGTCGGAGAACCATCGGTACGACGGATGATCAGATCGTCAAGTTCCTGGTTGCTGAATTCGATTGGCCCACGGATCTGGTCGTCAAAAATAACGGATCCGTCCTGCGGGTTAGCAAAACGTACGACGCAAGGTTCGTTATCGGCATGATGTTCATGGCCGTGGCGGCAGCGTCCGTCATAACGCGGCTTTTCACCGTTTGCCATCTGCTCTTCACGCAGCGCGTCCAGACGTTCTTTGGAGCAATAGCATTTATAAGCGGTACCCGCTTCCAGCATTTCATCAATGACGGCGTTATAGCGGTCAAAACGTTTGGTCTGGAAGTACGGACCTTCATCCCATTCCAGATTCAGCCAGTTCATCCCATCCATGATGGCTTCAATTGCTTCCGGCGTTGAGCGTTCAAGATCGGTGTCTTCAATACGCAGTACAAACTCACCGTCGTTATGACGAGCAAAAAGCCAGGAATAGAGAGCAGTACGCGCGCCGCCAACGTGCAGATAGCCTGTCGGGCTGGGCGCGAAGCGAGTTTTGATTTTCATGAAATGGCCTTACGTTTAATAAAGATGCCGACAACCGGCAGAGTCCGTGGGTATTTATGGGTGAATATTCTAACACCGTGGGCTGATTCCTCAATGTTGTTCAGGTCTGAACGTCACGCTTTGCTATTTTTGTTTATAAATCATGCTCCGCGGATGCTTTTGCGATCGTTTTGGCTAATTTTACGACGAACAAACAAATTATTTAGAAAAGGCGTTGACTCATTTTCAACT
Source organism: Klebsiella sp. X13 (assembly GCF_003323835.1). Taxonomy (NCBI): domain Bacteria; kingdom Pseudomonadati; phylum Pseudomonadota; class Gammaproteobacteria; order Enterobacterales; family Enterobacteriaceae; genus Klebsiella; species Klebsiella sp. X13. The sequence continues at coordinate 1,446,361 of NZ_CP030874.1, read as the reverse complement.
CTCCCTATAATGCGACTCCACACAGCGGGGGTGATTAGCTCAGCTGGGAGAGCACCTCCCTTACAAGGAGGGGGTCGGCGGTTCGAACCCGTCATCACCCACCACTACTTATGTAGTCTCCGCCGTGTAGCAAGAAATTGAGAAGTGGGTGATTAGCTCAGCTGGGAGAGCACCTCCCTTACAAGGAGGGGGTCGGCGGTTCGATCCCGTCATCACCCACCACTTTCTCGCCAGCTGGATTTCTTGTTAAAATGTGAAGTACCGAAGTGGGTGATTAGCTCAGCTGGGAGAGCACCTCCCTTACAAGGAGGGGGTCGGCGGTTCGATCCCGTCATCACCCACCACTTCGGGTCGTTAGCTCAGTTGGTAGAGCAGTTGACTTTTAATCAATTGGTCGCAGGTTCGAATCCTGCACGACCCACCATATTTAGAAAAAAGCGCCTTCAGGCGCTTTTTTCGTTTCTGAGCATCATGCCCGACCGTGCAGGATGAGAACCTGCCGCAGGTTCGACAAAATCGTCGGGAACGATTTTGCATCGCCGCATGCGGCGACCCGTAGGGCGAGTCTCAGGATGGGACGAGTGATATCCTGCACGACCCACCATATTCAGAAAAAAGCGCCTTCAGGCGCTTTTTTCGTTTCTGAGCACCATGCTCAACCGTGCAGGTTCGAGTCGAGCAAAGCGAGACAACGGAGTCGCTCGCGGCGACGGCCCGAAGGGCGAGCAAAGCGCGTTATCCTGCCCGGGCCACCAGCCCTATCCCTCACTTTAGTTTCTGTATGCCACGCTCGCCGCCACTGAAGCACGCTTCACCGCTGATACAGCGGATCGTCAGTTCTGCCCGCGGTCAGCGTATTTCCCTCTTCACGCACGACTTCCCATAACGCCTGCGCGGCGGTAGAGAGTGAACGATTTTTACGCTGCGCCAGCATCAGCTGACGCTCAACAACCGGAGTGAGTCGCTTGACCCGCAAATGGTTGCCCTGAGGCAGCGGTAGCGCCAGCGCCGGTAGAATGCTGATACCAATACCTGACTCCACCATCGGAAACAGCGTAGCCGGATGCCCAATCTCCTGCACAATATTGGCATCAATGCCAAAGCGCGCCAGCGCGGCATCAATCAGCGGCCGACTGCCGGAGGCGTAATCCTGCAATACCAGCCGCTGGCCGTGAAGCTCCTGCCAGTTCACCGATACTCTTTCGGCAAAAGGATGATCCTCCCGACATAAAAGCAAAAAAGGTTCCGCCAGCACCGTCTCACATTGCAGATCGGTCGCCGCACCGGGATCGATAACAATACCGAAATCCACCTCCCCCTGGCGGATACTTTCCAGCACCCACTGCTGCGGACGATCGTGCAGCACAAAGTCGATCTCCGGATAACGTTGGTTACTATGCGCAATGCATTGTGGGATCAGATGCGCTGAAATCGTCTGGCTGGCGGCCACCCGTACGGTTCCGGTTAACTGCTGTCCGACCCGTCCGGCATCACGCAGCGTGCTGTTCAGTTCATCCAGCAGCCGCTCAAGTCGACCGGCCAGCTGCTGTCCCGCCTCCGTCAGCACCACCTCCCGGGTCGTACGATCGAGTAAACGAACGCCGGTCTGGTGTTCCAGCTCTTTTACGCTATGGCTGACCGCAGACTGACTAAGACCAATGATCTCCCCTGCCCGGCTGAAGCTTTTTGCTCTGGCGACGGTGACGAAGACCTTCAACTGACGGAGCGAATAATTCATATTTTTTATTCATGAATGGATGCAATAAATTAATTTTATTTCTCAAAATAGAAAAAGCACAATAGCGATATCGATTTTCAGGAGCGTTTATGAAACTTTTCCGCATTCTTGATCCCTTTACTCTGACTCTTATCACCGTTGTGCTGCTGGCCTCTTTTTTTCCGGCCCGCGGCGGTTTTGTTCCCTTCTTTGAAAATTTAACCACCGCCGCCATTGCGCTGCTGTTTTTTATGCACGGGGCGAAACTCTCCCGCGAGGCCATCGTCGCCGGCGGCAGCCACTGGCGTTTACACCTGTGGGTTATGTGCAGCACGTTTGTGGTATTCCCTGTTTTAGGCGTGCTGTTTGCCTGGTGGGCGCCGATTAATGTCGACCCTGCGCTGTATACCGGATTTATCTATCTCTGCATTCTGCCTGCGACCGTTCAGTCAGCCATTGCCTTTACCTCGCTGGCAGGGGGTAACGTCGCGGCGGCCGTCTGCTCGGCATCGGCTTCAAGTCTGCTGGGGATATTTATTTCGCCGCTATTGGTCGGTCTGCTGATGAACCTGCACGGCGCCGGCGGCAATCTGGAACAGGTCGGTAAGATTATGCTGCAACTTCTGCTGCCGTTCGTTCTTGGCCATCTCTCTCGCCCATGGATTGGCGACTGGGTTGCCCGGCATAAAAAGTGGATCTCAAAAACCGACCAGACTTCGATTCTGCTGGTGGTCTATTCCGCATTTAGCGAGGCAGTAGTGAACGGCATCTGGCATAAAGTCGGCGTCGGCTCGTTACTCTTCATCGTGGTCGTCAGCCTGGTTCTGCTGGCTATCGTGATTGCCATTAATATCTTCGTCGCACGCAAATGCGGCTTTAATAAGGCCGATGAAATCACGATTGTTTTCTGTGGTTCGAAAAAGAGCCTGGCAAACGGGATACCGATGGCCAACATCCTCTTCCCGACGTCGATTCTGGGGATCATGGTGCTGCCGCTAATGATCTTCCATCAGATTCAGCTGATGGTGTGCGCCGTTCTGGCACGACGCTATAAACGACAGGCTGAAGCACGGCTGGCGCAGGAGAAAACCCGCGCCTCTGAGGCTTAACGAGGCTTCTTCAAGGGCTGAACCAGCTGGGTCAGCCCTTCTGTTTTAATCAACAAAGTTAATGCCATCAGCTCGCCAAGATGGCCGGCAGGAAACTGGTCTTTACGGGCAAACCACAGCAAATACTCTTCCGGCACATCAATCAGGCGACGGCCTTTGTATTTACCAAACGGCATGTCCGTATTAGCAATCTCAATGAGCTGATCCTTATCCACCTTATTCTCCCAGCAGCCGCAGCATTTCTGCTTCATCAATGACGGCGATGCCCAGCTCCTGCGCTTTAGCAAGTTTAGAGCCCGCCGCTTCGCCGGCAATCACCAGATCCGTTTTCTTCGAGACGCTGCCGGCGACTTTTGCCCCCAGCGCCATCAGCCGCGCCTTCGCATCATCGCGAGAAAGCTGGCTGAGACTGCCGGTCAGGACAACCGTTTTACCGGCAAACGGGCTATCAATCTCCTCGGCATTGACCACCACCGGCGCAGGCCAGTTGACCCCTTCCGCGCGGAGCTGCGCGATCACATCGCGGTTGTTCTCTTCAGCAAAGAAGTGAAAGACGTGCGTGGCCACGACAATTCCCACATCCGGCACTTTTTGCAGCTCCTCAATAGTAGCCTGCTCCAGCGCTTCAATCGTGGCGAAATAGGCCGCCAGCCCCGCTGCCGTTGCTTCACCGACCTCGCGAATACCTAATGCGTAGAGGAAACGAGCAAAGGTGGTTGCTTTTGATTTTTCCAGGGCATTAACCACGTTTTGTGCTGATTTAGGCCCCATTCGATCCAGACCGGTGAGTTTCCCGGCGGTTAAGCGGAAGAGATCTGCCGGAGTGTGGACGTACTCTTTCTCAACCAGCTGGTCGATAATTTTATCCCCCATGCCCTCCACATCTAACGCGCGGCGGGAGACAAAATGTTTTAGCGCTTCCTTACGCTGCGCACCGCAAATTAACCCGCCGGTACAGCGCGTTACCGCCTCGCCTTCGACCCGTTCAACATCAGAATTACACACCGGACAATGGGTCGGGAAGACGATCTCTCGCGTCTCCTCCGGGCGATCGGAGAGTACGACGTTGACGACCTGAGGAATCACGTCCCCCGCGCGGCGAATCACCACTTTATCGCCAATTCGCAGCCCCAGGCGCTCTATTTCATCGGCGTTGTGCAAAGTAGCATTGCTCACCAGAACACCGGCCACATGCACCGGCTCCAGGCGAGCCACTGGCGTGATGGCTCCGGTACGCCCTACCTGAAACTCGACGTCGCGCACAAAAGTCATTTGCTCCTGCGCCGGGAACTTAAACGCCACCGCCCAGCGCGGCGCACGGGCCACAAATCCAAGCTGTTCCTGAAGCGCCAGGGAATCGACTTTGATGACCACACCATCAATATCAAAACCTAAATTCGGACGGTCTTCTTCAACTTTACGGTAGTAAGTAAGCACTTCCTCTGGGGTATGGCAGAGCGTCACCCGGTCGCTAACCGGCAGCCCCCATGCCTTAAACTGCTGCAGACGGCCGGAATGGCTCTCCGGCAGCTCACCGCCAGTCAGCGCGCCCACGCCGTAACAAAAGAAAGTAAGCGGTCGCTTCGCCGTAATTCGCGGATCGAGCTGACGCAGAGAGCCTGCCGCCGCGTTTCGTGGGTTAGCAAACACTTTCCCTCCGGTACGGCGGGCCTCTTCATTAATTTTTTCGAAGCCGGCCTGCGGTAAGAAGACCTCGCCGCGAACTTCCAGCCGTTGTGGAATATTGTCGCCACGCAGTCTCAACGGGATGGCGCGAATTGTCCTGACGTTGGCGGTGATATCTTCGCCGGTGGTGCCATCGCCACGGGTTGCCGCCTGAACCAGGACGCCGTTTTCATACAAAATGCTGACCGCCAGCCCGTCCAGCTTTAGCTCACAGCAATAGATCAGGTCATCACTGCTCTTGAGTCGATCCTGAACGCGCTTATTGAAGGCAAGGAAGCTCTCTTCATCAAAGACGTTATCCAGCGACAGCATCGGAACCTCATGGCGGACCTGGCTGAATGACGCCAGCGGCGCCGCGCCCACGCGTTGGGTTGGAGAATCAGGGGTAATCAGATCCGGATGCTGAGCTTCGAGCTCGCGCAGTTCGCGCATTAACCGGTCATATTCCGCATCGGGAATCTCCGGGGTATCCATAACATGGTACAGATATTCATGATGGCGAAGCGTGGTTCGCAGTTCAGTTAGTTTTTGTTCGATCGGTTCCATATCACACCATCAATGATAAAAAACCCCCGGCAGGCGGGGGTTCTGGATTGGTAGACGAAACGCCGGGGAATAAATCAGGCGTTAGCCTCTTTAACTTCACGAATACGGTCCTGATATTCGCGCAGTTTTTGCGGGGTCATCATCCGACGCTGATCGTCCAGCACCACACCACCGACTTCATCGGCAATATACTGTGCAGATTGCAGCATCAGTTTAAAGTTTTGTAGCTCATCACCAAACGACGGCACCTGCATAAAGATCGTTACGCCAGGCGTAGTCATGTCGGCCATACCATCAGGATTGAAGGTACCCGGTTTAACCATATTTGCCAGGCTGAACAGAACCTGACCGCTGCCGTCCGGACTGAGATGGCGATGAAAAATATTCATATCACCAAATTTAAAGCCCGCCTGCTGGATGCTGTTAATCAGCACTTCGCCGTTAATCTGCGTGCCCTGGTGCGCAGAAACGTTCATGACGATAACCGTTTCTTTGCGTTCTTTTGGCTGCGGCGCTGGCGCTGGCTGCTGAGGCTCGGAGACCTGCGGTTCAGCTGCCGGCTGAGGCTGTGCGGCGACAGGCTGCGGCGCTGGCTGCTGTACCTGAGCAGGCTGTTGCGGCGCACTCTGAACTACCGGCTGCTGAGGCGACTGCTGAGGCTGATATTGCGGCGGCACAGGCTGCTGTGGCGCGACAGGTTGCGGTGGCTGTTGCACCTGAGGCGACGGTACATGAGGCTGCGGTGCCTGATGCTGAACGGGCTGCTGCCGTACCGGCTCTTCCGGACGCACAGGCTGCTGCACCTGACGCTCGTAAGGAGGCTGGTATTGGTGTTGCGGCGGCGCCTGACGAGGTGCTTCTTGCTCCCCATGCACGCCATTTGGGGCGTGGTTAACCCGGTGAACGCGAACTTCACCTACGCCTTCAACATCGTCATCAAAGTCATCGTTCTCAGACTCTTCGTCATCGCGAGACTTCATACGTTTCAGTGGGCGATCGCGAAACATCGAGGAACGTTCTTTACGGCTGGTCCAGAAACCGTGTACCAGTAAAGCGAGTATGGCGATCGCGCCAACAATGATTAATATCAGACGCAAATCCTGCATCATTATATTCTCTGTTGTTCTAACACCTTGCCACCACGGCAAACATTTACTCACTAAGAGTATTTGCCGATTACGTCGAGTGCAAGTGTGTCTACCGCTTTCACTACATAAAGATGAACTAAATCGTGCTTTTTGCTGTTTTTTCGAACATTTCCTAACTGGTTATTGTCTGACAACCCGATAAAATAAGCGGGCATTCAGTTAGGATGTCAAAAGAGGAGCATCGCCTGACCATGGTTTCAACATCCGCATCTACCCCGCGTAGCGGCGTCTACTATTTTTCGCAGGGCTGGAAACTGATCGGGCTGCCGGGGATTCGTCGTTACGTCTTTCTGCCTCTGTTAGTTAACATCATTTTGATGGGCGGCGCCTTCTGGTGGCTGTTCACCCGCCTGGATAGCTGGATCCCATCCTTAATGAACCATGTTCCGCAGTGGCTACAATGGCTGAACTATCTGCTGTGGCCCATCGTGGTCATCTCTATCCTGCTCGTGTTCGGGTACTTCTTCTCGACCATCGCCAACTGGATTGCCGCGCCGTTTAGCGGCCTGCTCGCAGAGCAGCTCGAAGCTCGTCTGACCGGCGCCACGCCGCCGGACGTGGGCATTTTTGGCATCATGAAAGACGTGCCGCGCATTATGAAGCGTGAGTGGCAAAAGTTCGCCTGGTACCTGCCGCGTGCAATCGTACTGCTGATACTCTATTTTATTCCCGGAATTGGCCAGACGCTGGCGCCGGTACTGTGGTTCCTGTTTAGCGCGTGGATGCTGGCGATTCAGTACTGCGACTACCCCTTCGACAACCACAAAGTGCCGTTTAAAACCATGCGCGAAGCGCTGCGGACCCGTAAAGTCACCAATATGCAGTTTGGCGCGCTGACCAGCCTGTTCACCATGATCCCGGTCCTCAACCTCGTTATCCTGCCGGTGGCCATTTGCGGCGCAACGGCCATGTGGGTCGATTGCTATCGCGATAAACACGCCATGTGGAAATAGCGCCCTCTCCTTGTGCCTAGTGCTTCAGGCCAGCAAACGCGTGGTCTGAAGCACAGCGGCTATATACCGCGCCTTATTCCTTCTGGCTTACCATTATTTCCCTTCCGAATATAGATATGCTAAATCCTTACTTCCGCATATTCTTTAAGCGGGTATGCTGAAGCCGTAATCCCAAATTTCATACAGTTAAGGACGGGCCATGAGTAAGATTTTTGAAGACAACTCCCTGACTATCGGCCACACGCCGTTAGTACGACTGAACCGAATCGGTAACGGGCGCATCCTGGCAAAGGTTGAATCACGCAACCCGAGCTTTAGCGTAAAATGCCGAATTGGTGCCAATATGATTTGGGATGCCGAAAAACGCGGTGTACTGAAAGCAGGCGTTGAGCTGGTTGAACCGACCAGCGGTAACACCGGTATCGCTCTCGCCTACGTTGCGGCAGCGCGCGGTTATAAGCTGACGCTGACTATGCCGGAAACCATGAGTATTGAACGTCGTAAGCTGCTGAAAGCACTCGGCGCGAATCTGGTACTGACCGAAGGCGCGAAGGGCATGAAAGGCGCGATTCAGAAAGCAGAAGAGATTGTCGCCAGCAACCCGGAAAAATATCTGCTGCTGCAGCAATTCAGCAACCCGGCAAACCCGGAAATTCATGAAAAGACCACCGGCCCGGAAATCTGGGAAGATACGGATGGCCAGGTGGATGTCTTTATCTCCGGCGTCGGCACTGGCGGTACGCTGACCGGCGTGAGTCGCTATATTAAAGGCACGAAAGGCAAAAAAGATCTGATCACCGTGGCGGTTGAACCGACCGACTCCCCGGTTATCGCTCAGGCGCTGGCGGGCGTTGAGCTGAAGCCAGGTCCGCATAAAATTCAGGGCATCGGTGCCGGCTTTATTCCAGGCAACCTGGATCTGAAGCTGGTTGATAAAGTGGTGGCTATCACCAACGAAGAAGCTATCTCCACCGCACGTCGTCTGATGGATGAAGAAGGTATTCTGGCCGGTATCTCATCCGGCGCGGCCGTCGCTGCGGCGCTTAAGCTCCAGGAAGATGAGGCCTTTACCAATAAGAATATTGTGGTTATCCTACCCTCTTCAGGTGAGCGTTATTTAAGCACCGCTCTGTTTGCCGATCTCTTCACCGAGAAAGAACTGCAACAGTGATGCCAGCTCGTTAGCATCGTGTAAAAAAGCACCTTTTCAGGTGCTTTTTTGTGGCATACGTCAAAGTTTTACCCCTCCTGGCATTGATTCACCGCGTAGGGTCTGGTATTTAACCAACACATTTATTTTGATGCGCGAAATTATTCATAATCGGATTTCCGTAAGCTGAATCGATTTTATGATTTGGTTCAAGTCTTCCTTTCGCTGCATAATGTTTAATGACGTGCCAGACGTCCACGGCCAGATGGTCTTCACAGCGAACACGCTGCTGACACCTTAGCCAGACACGTAATGCCGGCGCTAACAATACAGGCTAAAGCCTGGCCGTTAGGCTAGACTTTAGGTCCACAACACTAAACCTATAAGTTGGGGAAATATAATGTTCCAGCAAGAAGTTACCATTACCGCTCCGAACGGTCTGCACACCCGCCCTGCTGCTCAGTTTGTTAAAGAAGCAAAAGGCTTCACTTCTGAGATCACTGTAACCTCCAACGGCAAAAGCGCCAGCGCCAAAAGCCTGTTCAAACTGCAGACTCTGGGCCTGACTCAGGGTACCGTCGTGACTATCTCCGCTGAAGGCGAAGATGAGCAGAAAGCAGTTGAGCATCTGGTAAAACTGATGGCTGAACTCGAATAAGTTCACGGGTTCTTTTTAATATCAGTCACAAGTAAGGTAGGGTTATGATTTCAGGCATTTTAGCATCCCCGGGTATCGCTTTCGGTAAGGCTCTCCTGCTGAAAGAAGACGAAATTGTCATCGACCGGAAGAAAATTTCTGCCGATAAGGTTGATCAGGAAGTCGAACGTTTCCTGAGCGGCCGCGCCAAGGCCTCCGCCCAGCTGGAGGTCATCAAAACCAAAGCTGGTGAAACTTTCGGTGAAGAAAAAGAAGCCATCTTCGAAGGGCACATCATGCTGCTGGAAGATGAGGAGCTTGAGCAGGAAATCATAGCCCTGATTAAAGATAAGCAGATGACTGCCGATGCGGCAGCAAATGAGATTATCGAAGGTCAGGCCACTGCCCTGGAAGAGCTGGATGATGAATACCTGAAAGAACGTGCGGCTGACGTACGTGACATTGGTAAGCGCCTGCTGCGCAACATCCTCGGCCTGGCTATCATCGATCTGAGCGCGATTCAGGAAGAAGTGATTCTGGTTGCCGCCGATCTGACTCCGTCGGAAACCGCACAGCTGAACCTGAACAAGGTGCTGGGTTTCATCACCGACGCCGGTGGCCGTACCTCCCACACCTCTATCATGGCGCGTTCCCTTGAACTGCCTGCCATCGTGGGCACCGGTAGCGTCACCACCCAGGTGAAAAACGGCGATTATCTGGTCCTTGATGCGGTGAATAACCAGGTTCTGGTTAACCCGACCAACGAACAAATCGAAGAGCTGCGTAAACTGCAGATTCAGGTCGCTGAAGAGAAAGCAGAACTGGCTAAGCTGAAAGATCTGCCGGCGATTACGCTGGACGGACATCAGGTTGAAGTCTGCGCCAACATCGGTACCGTACGTGACGTCGATGGCGCTGAGCGCAACGGCGCAGAAGGCGTCGGTCTGTACCGTACAGAATTCCTGTTCATGGACCGCGATGCGCTGCCGACTGAAGAAGAGCAGTTTGCCGCCTATAAAGCGGTTGCCGAAGCGTGCGGTTCTCAGGCCGTTATCGTTCGTACCATGGACATTGGCGGCGATAAAGAACTGCCGTACATGAACTTCCCGAAAGAAGAAAACCCGTTCCTGGGCTGGCGTGCAGTACGTATCGCGATGGATCGTAAAGAGATCCTGCGTGACCAGGTACGTGCCATCCTGCGCGCCTCCGCGTTCGGTAAGCTTCGCATCATGTTCCCGATGATCATCTCTGTTGAAGAAGTGCGTGCGCTGAAGAAAGAGATTGAGATCTACAAGCAGGAACTGCGTGACGAAGGTAAAGCATTCGACGAAAAAATCGAAGTCGGCGTGATGGTTGAAACACCAGCCGCGGCAACGATTGCCCGTCATTTAGCGAAAGAGGTCGATTTCTTTAGTATCGGAACCAATGATTTAACGCAATATACTCTGGCAGTTGACCGTGGTAATGATATGATTTCACATCTTTACCAGCCAATGTCGCCATCTGTACTGACGCTGATTAAGCAAGTCATTGATGCTTCTCATGCCGAAGGCAAATGGACTGGCATGTGTGGTGAGCTTGCGGGCGATGAACGTGCTACACTTCTGTTGCTGGGTATGGGGCTGGACGAATTCTCTATGAGCGCCATTTCCATCCCGCGTATCAAGAAGATTATTCGTAACACGAACTTCGAAGATGCGAAAGTATTAGCAGAGCAGGCTCTTGCTCAACCGACAACGGACGAGTTAATGACGCTGGTTAACAAGTTCATTGAAGAAAAAACAATCTGCTAATCCACGAGATGCGCGGCCCAAATTACTGCTTAGGAGAAGATCATGGGTTTGTTCGATAAATTGAAATCTCTGGTTTCTGATGACAAAAAAGACTCCGGAACTATTGAGATTGTTGCTCCGCTCTCTGGCGAGATCGTCAACATCGAAGACGTGCCGGATGTGGTTTTTGCGGAAAAAATTGTGGGTGATGGCATTGCCATCAAACCTACCGGCAACAAAATGGTTGCGCCGGTAGACGGTACCATCGGTAAAATCTTTGAAACCAACCATGCATTCTCTATTGAATCGGATAGCGGCATTGAGCTGTTTGTTCACTTCGGTATTGATACCGTTGAACTGAAAGGCGAAGGCTTCAAACGTATTGCCGAAGAAGGTCAGCGTGTGAAAGTGGGTGACCCGGTCATCGAATTCGATCTGCCGCTGCTGGAAGAGAAAGCCAAGTCGACCCTGACTCCGGTTGTTATCTCCAACATGGACGAGATCAAAGAGCTGATCAAACTCTCCGGTAGCGTTACCGTGGGTGAAACCCCGGTCATTCGCATCAAGAAGTAATTCTTGCCGCAGAAAAAATGGCGCCCTATGGCGCCATTTTTTTTACAGGATGGATTTTACCGGCCGAAAGCATTTCTCCCGGGAGAGTACCTTCATCCCCTCTGGCCCACTTTCCAGAATCCGCCGTTCGCTATCTGAAACCAACAGATCGCACTGGTATCCACCGGTGACGCCAAACAGCGACCGGGCCACGCAGACATCTTCCAGGGCCTCATTACCGGCAGTCTCAAAATAACCAACAATACGCCCCTGCTGACGTACAACTAAACGATAGCTCTTCATGCTGTGACCTCCGGCGGCGGCAGGATCAGCTCATCACAGCCTTGCCGATCGGTCCAGGTCATCACTGCCAGCACCCGCTGCGCCGCAGCCTGCGTCGCCGCTCCCAGCGTCAGCCCCGACACCAGGCCGCTAATCAGCTCGGCGCAAAACAGGTCGCCGGTACCTTTCAGATCCGTTTCAACGCGCGGATGGACCACTACCTCAACCGAATCAGCCGTTACCACCAGAACGTTAATCGTCGCGCTGTCCATTCCCGGGGCGCTGGTAATCACTACCCACTTCAGCGAGTCGGATAACAGACTACGCGCGGCAGCGATGGCCTCCTGCTGATGGCGGCAGGGCATTCCGCTCAGCGTTTCCAGTTCGAACAAATTTGGCGTTATCCCCTGCGCCAGCGGCAGCAGATGAGTACGATAGGCATCTGGAATCTCCGCCTTCACGTAGATCCCGCTGTCGACATCGCCAATGACCGGATCAACAAGAATACAGAGCTGCGGGTGAGATTCGCGGATCCGGCGTAACCACTGCGCCAGGCGTTCTATCTGTACCGCGCTGCCCATATATCCCGTGGTCACCGCCCGCAGTTCACGCAGCGCGTCACGCTCCTCCAGCGCCTGCAGGTAACCCACAAACCACGCTTCCGGAATCACTCCGCCATAGAACGTATCGTAGTGTGGCGTGTTACTGAATAGCACGGTCGGCACGGCCATCACCCGCAGTCCATGCTGTTTAATGGCCGGCACCGCGATACTGTTACCGACGCTGCCGTACACGACCTGCGATTGCACGGCGACGATGTCGACCTGCAGCGCCCGGCTCTTATCGTTGAAGAGTACCGATTGTATTTCGTCTTGTTGGCCCATCCCTTCTCCCCCCGCTGGACAGCGGGTCATACTCTGATTATCATTCGTCCTATGCTAAAATTCATTTTGTCATAGGTCAATAATGATCGTTGGAAAAACCGCCAGTGAAATTTTTGATAACATCCGTCATCTGATACAAAGCGGAGTATTAAAACCCGGAGAAACGCTGCCTCCGGTTCGTGAGCTGGCTGCTGAACTGACGGTTAACCGCAACACCGTCGCCGCGGTCTATAAACGGCTGGTCACCTCCGGGCTGGCCGTCAGTCAAGGGCGCAACGGTACCGCCATTAAATCCGCGAATGCTCCCCTGCCGCAGGAAGGCGGAGACCCCTCGTCGCCACTCAGAGATATCTCCGGTGGTAACCCGGATCCCCGCCGCCTGCCGGATCTCGCTCGCTATCTGAGTCAGCTCTCGCTGACCCCACACCTGTACGGCGATGCCGCCGTGGAACCTAAGCTGGCGGCCTGGGCGCAGCGCTGGATGCACCAGGACCTGGGAATCCATGCTGAGATTAACCTGACCAGTGGCGCCATCGATGCGCTGGAGCGGCTGCTTTGCGCCCTGCTTCTGCCCGGCGACGGCGTGGTTGTTGAAGACCCCTGCTTCCTCAGCAGTATCAATATGCTGCGCTACGCCGGATTCCATGCCTGTCCGGTGGCAGTTGACGGAGAAGGGATGTTGCCTGACGAGCTGGAACTGGCCTTACGCAGCGGCGCGCGAGCCGTCATTCTGACCCCGCGCGCGCACAACCCGACCGGCTGTAGCTTCAGTGAAGCCAGGGCAGCGGCTATTCGCGAGATACTGGCTCATTACCCGCAGGTGCTGGTGATTATTGATGACCACTTCGCATTGTTATCGGCAACGCCCTGGCACTCCCCTCTGCCCGCCACCACTCAGCGCTGGGCGCTGGTGCGCTCCCTGTCAAAAACGCTCGGGCCGGACCTGCGTCTGGCGTTTGTTGCCAGCGATAGCACCACCTCGGCAGCGCTACGTCTGCGGCTCAACGCCGGCAGCCAGTGGGTCAGCCATCTGCTGCAGGGCTTTGCCTTTGCCTGCCTGAATGATAGCGTCTTTACTGCCTCGCTGGCGGAGAGTCGTCGCCATTATCGTCGGCAGAATGAAAAACTGGCCGCGGCCCTGACCCAACGCGGTTTTCCCCCTTTCCCTCCGGGAGATGGCCTCAATTTCTGGCTGCCGCTAACGGAGCCGAGCCAGCCAATCGCCCTGCGCTTAGCCCGCGCCGGCTGGTTAGTCCGCGAAGGTGAAGCGTTCGGTATTCACACGCCATCGCACGGTCTTCGGCTATCGCCGGGAACGTTAAGCGATGATGAGATTGAGCGCCTGGCTGACGATTTACACCTCGTTCTCCAACCCTGACCGGAGTGACGTCTATGCAAATTCATTTTATCGTCCACGAACATTTTGAATCACCGGGAGCCTGCCTCCACTGGGCACAGGATCGGGGCTACACCATCGGCTGGTCACGGGTATACGCCGGCGATCCGCTGCCGGCAAACGCCGATGGCTTCGATATGTTGGTGGTGCTCGGCGGCCCGCAGTCACCACGTACTACGCTGGCGGAGTGTGCTTATTTTGATACACATGCTGAACAAAATCTTATTGCCCAGGCCATCGCCGCCGGGCGAATTGTCATCGGCATCTGTCTTGGCTCACAGCTGATTGGTGAAGCGCTGGGCGCCCCCGTCATGCAAAGCCCGGAAAAAGAGATCGGCCACTACCCTGTCACCCTCAGCGTAGAGGGTTTACGTGACCCGAATATCGCTCATTTTGGCCCTGCTCTGGTCGTGGGACACTGGCATAACGATATGCCCGGCATGACGCCGACGGCAACGGTGCTGGCCGCAAGCGAAGGTTGCCCGCGACAAATTGTGAAATATGGCGACCGGGTATATGGTTTCCAGTGCCACATGGAATTTGACGCAGAGGTCATTGAACGGCTCATCACCCATTCGCAGGAGGAGCTTGAGGCGGCAAAAGGCCGGCGTTTTATCCGTTCCGTACAGGAGATGCGCAGCTGGGATTATCGCGAGATGAACCAGAAGCTGTGGACATTTCTCGATAATCTGGTGACCCATTATCGGCACTAACCCCGGAGGGTATTCATGGTAAACCCGCAGCTAAAAGCCGTCATTGAAGCGTGCGACCGCGCAATATCGCAGGAAGACTACGATACGTTAATGGACTACTACGCGGAGGATGCCCTGCTGGTGGTGCAGCCAGAACGGCTGGTGAAAGGTAAGGAGAACATCCGCAAAGCCTTTCTCGCCATTGCCGACTATTTTCAGCACCGTCTGGTGGTGACACAAGGCAGAATGGAGATACTGGAAGGCGGCGACACTGCGCTGGTGATTATGGAAACCCGGCTGGATATCCCGACTCCGGAGGGAGGCACCACCCAGGTCACGCGCCGCGCCACCTATGTTTTTCGCCGGCAGGAGCAGCGCTGGCTGTGTACCGTAGATAACTCCTACGGTACCGACCTGCTGGACTCGCCAGCCCGTTAAATACCCGCCCCCTGGCTGAAGTGCTCTTCGCCAAAAACCCCGGTAGACAGGTAGCGATCGCCGCGATCGCAGACGATCGCCACCACTACCGCGCCGGGATTTTCACGCGCGATACGTAATGCGCCGGCCACCGCGCCGCCGGAGCTAACGCCGCAAAAAATACCTTCCCGTACCGCCAGCATACGCATGGTGTTTTCCGCATCCTGCTGGTGAATATCCAGCACCGCATCAACCAGCGAAGCATTAAAAATCCCCGGCATATACTCTGCCGGCCAGCGCCGAATACCCGGAATGCTGCTGCCCTCTTCCGGCTGCAGTCCCACAATACTCACCGGCTTATCCTGTTCACGCAAAAAGCGGGATACGCCGGTGATGGTGCCGGTAGTGCCCATACTGGAGACAAAATGGCTGATTCGCCCGGCGGTCTGCTGCCAGATTTCCGGTCCGGTGGTGGTGTAATGCGCATAGGGGTTATCCGGATTATTGAACTGATCCAGCAGTTTCCCTTCGCCACGCTGCGCCATTTCCGCCGCCAGATCGCGCGCGCCCTCCATCCCCTGCTCTTTGGTGACCAGAATCAGCTCGGCACCGTAGGCCAGCATCGCGGCCCGGCGCTCCTGGCTCATGTTGTCCGGCATCAGGAGCTTCATCTGATAGCCTTTCAGCGCGGCAATCATCGCCAGCGCGATACCGGTATTCCCGCTGGTGGCTTCAATCAGGACGTCGCCAGGCTTTATTTCACCGCGTTTTTCGGCTTCAACGATCATTGAAAGCGCGGCGCGGTCCTTTACTGAACCCGCCGGGTTATTGCCTTCCAGTTTGACCCAGATTTCACTGCCATTGTCCGGTCCCATGCGCTGAAGCTTGACCAGAGGGGTATTACCGATGGTGTGTTCAAGTGTATTCACGATTTTTACTCAATAAAAAAGCCGGGTGGCGCTTCGCTTACCCGGCCTACAAGACGCAGTGATAACTGTAGGCCCGGTAAGCGCAGCGTCACCGGGCGATAAACATATTCAATAAACTATCAGGCTGACTCCGCCAGAGCAATATCCTCACGCGGCTCTATCCGCTGATTGCCGTTATAGAGTCGCGCATTTTGTAAGCCGACAAACAGCCGTTCACCGCGATACGGCGCGTCATCGCCCGACAGCACGACGGTCAGCGGTTCGTCATACCACCCTAATGGCTGAACAACTAATTGGGTGTAGTGCCCTTTCGGGCTGGCTTCCAGTACCTGAACCGGCAGAGGTGAATCGAGGCTGGTACGGCGACTGATATCCACTTCCCAGGGGCGGAGGAACAGATCCACCGGCCCTTGATACGCCGGGGTATACCCCAACGGCCAACGATGCGCACCGACATGGAACTGGCCACCGCGAACAATCCCTTTCAGGCGGTTAACTTCGCCCATAAACTCCAGCACGAAGCGGGTGGACGGTTCACGCCAGACCTGTTCCGGTGCATCGGCCTGTTCGATATTGCCCTGGCTCATGACCACCACGCGGTCAGCTACTTCCATCGCCTCTTCCTGATCGTGGGTCACAAACACGCTGGTAAACTTCAGCTCTTCATGCAGCTGACGCAGCCAGCGGCGCAGCTCTTTGCGCACCTGAGCGTCCAGCGCACCGAAGGGTTCATCGAGCAACAGAATCTGCGGTTCAACGGCCAGCGCACGCGCAAGAGCCACGCGCTGCTTTTGCCCGCCGGAAAGCTGCGCCGGGTAGCGATCGGCAAGATGCGCCAGCTGCACCATTTCCAACAGCCGGGTGACTTTCGCTTTGATCCCGGCGGCGTTCGGACGTTCACGACGCGGCAACACCGTCAGGCCGAAGGCGATATTCTCAAATACCGTCATATGGCGGAACAGCGCATAGTGCTGGAAGACGAAGCCCACTTTACGGTCACGGGCGTGAACGCGGCTCACGTCGGTGCCATGGAAACGAATATGACCGCTGGATTGATTCTCCAGACCAGCAATAATACGCAGCAGCGTGGTTTTTCCGGAGCCGGACGGCCCCAACAGCGCGACCATCTGTCCGGAAGGGATATCCAGAGAGATATCATTCAGCACCTGAGTGCGTCCAAAAGATTTCTTAATATTGACAATCTCAATGCTCATGATTCCCCTCCAGTTGCGCGCGTTTTTCCTGATTAGCCAGGCGCCATTGCAACATACTCTTTAAAAACAAAGTCAAAATAGCCATTAACGTCAGCAGAGCTGCGGCGGTAAAGGAACCGACGGTATTGTAATCCTGCTCCAGCAATTCAATCTGCAGCGGCAGCGACAGGGTTTCACCGCGAATCGAGCCCGAAACCACCGAAACGGCGCCGAACTCCCCGATAGCGCGAGCGTTGGTCAGCACCACGCCGTATAACAGCGCCCAACGGATATTCGGCAGAGTCACCCGGCGGAACATCTGCCAGCCGGACGCGCCGAGCAGGATCGCCGCTTCATCTTCATTACTGCCCTGACTGATCATCACCGGAACCAGCTCGCGCACCACAAATGGACAGGTGACAAAAATGGTGGCCAGCACCATTCCCGGCCAGGCAAACATGATTTGCAGGTTATGCGCGTCCAGCCAGCCGCCGAGCGGGCCGTTGGAACCGTAGAACAACAGATAGACCAGCCCCGCCACCACCGGCGAGACGGCAAAAGGAATATCCAGCAGCGTCAGCAGCAGCTGGCGGCCAGGGAAGTTAAAACGCGTTACCAGCCACGCCAGCAGAGTACCGAAAACCAGGTTAACCGGTACGGTAATCAGCGCAATCATCACCGTCAGCCAGATTGCGTGCAGCATGTCCGGGTTAGCCAGGTTTTGCAGTACCGGCATCAGCCCTTTGCTGAAGGCCTGGACGAAGATATAGACCATCGGCACGATCAGAATGAAAGCGGAAACCAATATTCCGGTGCCAATCAGAAACCATTTCCCCCAGTTGATGCGGGGAGCATCGTAACGCTTCAATTGAGTAACTTCCGCCATTAGTGACCTACCACACGTCGACCAAAGCGACTTTGCAGGGTGTTGATGGAAAACAGCAGCAGCAGCGAAGCCGCCAGGATCACCGACGCAATCGCGCTCGCCGCCGGGTAATCAAACTCCTGCAGGCGCACGAAAATCATCAGGGAAGTGACCTCGGTTTTCCATGCGATGTTGCCGGCGATGAAAATCACCGCGCCAAACTCGCCAAGGCTACGCGTAAATGACAGCGCGATCCCAGCCAGCAGCGCCGGAGAGAGCTCAGGCAGCACCACTTTACGGAAGCTCTGCAGGCGCGTGGCGCCCAGCGTTTCCGCCGCTTCTTCATATTCCGGCCCCAGCTCTTCAAGTACCGGCTGAACCGTCCGGACCACGAAAGGAATACTGGTAAACGCCATGGCGACCGCGATACCGAGCCAGGTATAGGTCACCTTGATATCAAACTTCGCCAGCCACTCGCCGTAAAAGCCGTTGACTGAAAACAGTGACGCGAGGGTCAGGCCGGCGACTGCCGTCGGCAGAGCAAACGGCAGGTCCATCAGCGCATCGAGCAGCGTCCGGCCCGGAAAGCGATAGCGCGTCAGAATCCAGGCCATCAGCAGGCCAAATACGCCATTAAAAATTGAGGCGACAAACGCCGACAGCAGCGTGACTTTGTAGGCCGCCACCACCTGCGGGTTAGTCACTACTTCCCAGTACTGACCCCAGGTCATCTGCGCCAGCTGCATCACCAGCGCACTCAGGGGGAGCAGTAAAATCAAGCAGACAAACAGCAGGCTGGTGCCGAGGCTCAGGGTAAAGCCCGGCAGCACGCGCTTAGATGCAGCAGCAAACATTACTTACGCCCCGCCGCCAGCAGTTTGTCCAGCTCACCGCCGCTGACAAAGTGGGTTTTCATTACCTGCGGCCAGGAGCCAAACTGATCTTCGACGCGGAACAGTTCGGTCTGCGGGAATTTATCCTTCAGCGTCTCCATCACCTTCGGGTTGTTCACACGATAGTAATAGTCGGTAATGATCGTCTGCGCCTGAGGGCTATAGAGCCAGTTCAGGTAAGCCTTCGCCGCCTTCTCGGTTCCGTTGGCCTTGACGTTTTTGTCCACCCAGGCGACCGGGAACTCCGCCAGAATATTGACCTTCGGCACTACCACTTCGAAGCCCTGGTCTTCATACTGCTTGCGAATATTGTTCACTTCCGATTCGAAGGTAATCAGGACGTCGCCGAGTCCACGTTCAACGAAGGTCGTAGTCGCGCCGCGGCCGCCGGTATCAAATACTTCGACGTTTTTCAGGAACTGGGTCATAAACTGCTCGGTTTTCGCTTTATCGCCGCCGTCGGCTTTATCTGCGGCTCCCCATGCAGCCAGATAGGTATAGCGCGCGTTACCGGACGTTTTCGGATTCGGGAAAATCAGCTTCACGTCCGGGCGCACCAGATCGCTCCACTCATGAATATTCTTCGGGTTCCCCTTACGCACCAGAAACGCCATGGTGGAGTAGAACGGCGAGCTGTTGTTCGGCAGCCGGCTTTGCCAGTCGGCGGGAATCAAGTTGCCTTTGTCATGCAGGATCTGTACATCCGTCACCTGGTTATAGGTCACCACATCGGCTTTTAAGCCCTGCAATATGGCCAGCGCCTGTTTCGACGAACCGGCATGAGATTGTTTGATCGTCAGCTTATCGCCGGCATTATCTTTCGCCCACTGCTGTTCAAACGGCGGATTAAGGGCGGCAAACAGCTCGCGGGAGACATCATAAGAGCTGTTCAGCAGCTCAGTCGCCTGAGCCTGCGCAACCAGCAGCATCGAAGCAGCCAGTGCCAGATATCCTTTGTTCAGTGATTTAACCGCCATTGCGCACCCTTATCAGTTTGATGACTTTCTTATAGCCATAATATTTATAACGAGGATGAAAGGAGTAACGGTTTTATATACCGTTTGGCGATTTGGAAGTCGAAAAGAGAATAAGCCGTTTACAAACCATTGTGGAGGCGGGTTTTCGGCGTGATTTTCCCTCTATGGGGCGGAGCAGGAGGTCAGGGAGAACAAGGGGTTAAGCCAAACGTGGTCGTCAGACTGGGAGAAAGTTATCTGCCCTCTCCCGAGTGGAAGAGGGGCAGTGTCAACCCGGAGATTACAGCGCCTGGAGACGATCCAGTGACGGAGCAAAGTAGTAGCCGCCGGTCACGGGTTTGGTAAAGCGCAGCATGGCATCACGTTTGCCGTCGGTATCGCCAAACATGCTCAGCAACTGCTGTTCAATGTTATGGATACGTGCGCAGTACGCACAGAAATAGAGGCCATGAGTGCCGCTGGCGGTGCCGTAAGGCAGGCTCTGACGAACAATCTTCAGCCCTTTGCCATCCTCTTTTAAGTCGACGCGACTCAGGTGTGAGGTTGCCGGACGATCGTCGCCATCAATCTCTTCATTGGCTTCTTTGGTCCGGCCAATCATCATCTCCTGGTCCGGAACGCTCATGCGATTCAACTGCTTGAGGTTATGCTCCCAGCGCTGAACGAAGACATAGCTGCCGCCGGCATCCACGCCATCTTTGATGATCGCCACTTCACGGCGGGTCTCAAGACCGGCCGGGTTTTCCGTGCCGTCGACGAAACCGCTCAGGTCACGCTCTTCAATCCAGCGGAAACCGTGAACCTCTTCTTTCACCTCAATCACATCGCCAAAGGCCGCCATGGCTGCCTGAGCAACGGAGAAGTTCACCTCATGACGCGCGGAGAGGATATGAATCAGGACATCATACTGGGTAGACGGCGCCAGGCCCTTGCCGTATACCGGGAAATCTTTAAGCTCTTCGGCGCCCACACCGCCGCTCAGCTCACGCCAGACGTTATTGCCAAAAGCCACCACGGCGCCCAGCTGTGCGTCCGGAAATTGCGTTTGAAAGGTCGCTAATTTATCAATAAAGACTTTGCTGGCTTCGCGCAGGGCGTTGACGTCCCCTTTGACATTGGCTTCAATCCAAATCGCCGCACGGCAATGTTCCGGCAAAATGCCGCTCTGAACCTGAGACATCGCTCCTCCTGAAATGATACAACCACAACACTGTGGCACTTTTATCGCGCTATTGTACCCGTTTTTTCCCTGTGCCGTGTCCGTTCAGATCAAATTAGCCGCGCCAGATAATTTTGCTGACCTTCCAGTTTTTCAGCGTGTCGTCGGAAGGCATCAGCTCTTCCGGACCATTCCAGTGGCCGGTAAAGGCGTAGCTGATATGCTGACTGCCGTCCGCCTGGCACTCCACCACGGCACCATTATCATTTGCGCCTTTTTGA
Organism: Klebsiella sp. X13; assembly: GCF_003323835.1. NCBI lineage: Bacteria > Pseudomonadati > Pseudomonadota > Gammaproteobacteria > Enterobacterales > Enterobacteriaceae > Klebsiella > Klebsiella sp. X13. The sequence continues at coordinate 1,425,123 of NZ_CP030874.1, read as the reverse complement.
CAATGACCAAAGGCTTTGCTGTACAGCTCGCTAAACGGAGTGCCGACCTGAACGCCGCGGTCCGTTTTAATCTCGCTATCCCGCACTTCGATACGGTTGATGGTGCCGCCGTCGCCGTTAATGGTCATCGCGACCTTGTCATCTTTCAGCGCCTCAAAGTAGCGCACGATATTACCGTTGGCCGCTTTCATGCCGCTGCGCAGACGATAGCTCCCGCCCAGCGCATCGCTGATGGCCTGTTCATTAAGCGGCGTTGTGGCCGTTAGTTTACCCACGCCCTGCTCGGTCACTTCCATTGAGGAACCAAACCAGTTCCATGGGTAGGCCGCTGACCAGTTAACTGCACTCATAGTGGAGCAACCGGTTAATGCCAGCGGTAACGCGCAGAGAAGCAAACGTAGCGATTTCATGACTCGATCCTTTCTTGTTTATTTGACGCCTGTTGGAGTGCAGGATCGGCAAAAAGTGCCGTTAAACCCGATCTTCCTGAAAACAAGCTTTGAGTCGACGGCTGGCTAACAGCCACCAGAAGGCATAGAGATCGGCGATCAGCAGGCCGATAGTCAGCATCGAAGGTGACTCGCCGCTCAGCCATAATAGCGGCTGCCAGAGCAGCAGCAGCGTCTGCGACAGCACCAGCAGCCAGCGCATTAGCGGCCAGAGACGGGGAAAACGCTGCCGCTGCCCGCTGACGATAAACGCCAGTACCGCCGGGATACCCGGCAATAATCCTAGCCAGAAATTATCGTGATCGGGATAGAACAGGTTCAGTAACACATCGCCCTGCTGGCGGGAGGCCCCCGCCATAATGAACAGCACCCAGGTTCGCGCCTGCAGCAGCAGTACGCACCAGAACAGAAACGGTAGCCTGAGCCGGCCGTGGGCATCGAAATCAGAAGGGATAAACTCAGTATTCTTCATCTTCAATCAAACGTTTACCCAGACTCAGGATATCGGCATATTCGTAACCAAGCCGTTCATACATCCCCTGCACCACCTCATTATCATCGCGAACCATGATGTTAATTTTCGGGCAGCCGCGAGCAATCAGCTTTTTTTCCAGCCGGTTCAGCAGCGCATTGGCGATACCACGCCCGCGATATTCCGGATGCACGCCCAGGTAGTAGGCGGAACCGCGATGACCGTCATAGCCGCCCATCACCGTGCCAACCACCTCGCCATTCACTTCCGCGACGAGAAACAGGCTGACATCGTGGTTAACTTTACGCTCAATGTCCATTTCCGGGTCATTCCACGGGCGCAGAAGCTCGCAGCGCTCCCACAGCGTAATCACTTCTTCAAAATCTTGCTGGCGAAAAACGCGTATCTCCATGGTATTCCCCATTTTTCAAGCTTAAAAACAGCGATTATGGCGCGATTTCAGCGGATAGCCAATATCAGGCGAAATGAAGTGGAAAAAATGACATAATACGCACTGTCATGTATTGAAATGAAAAGTAAAACAATTCTTGTTTTGAATGGTCGTAACGGAAAACGCGATACGATATAACACCAGGTACCACTTGTTTGCAATTCAGGCCGAATGAGCACTTTTAAACCATTAAAAATACTTGCTTCGCGCCGCCAGGTGCTGAAAGCAGGACTGGCTGCCATGACCCTTTCCGGGGTTTCATCGCAGGTCATCGCAAAAGAACAGCCGCTGACGACGTCCAACGGCCACAGTAAACCCGCGGCGAAAAAGGCGGGCGCGAAGCGCATCGTTATGCTCGACCCGGGCCATGGCGGTATTGATACCGGCGCTATCGGTCACAACGGTTCAAAAGAGAAGCATGTCGTACTGGCGATTGCCAAAAACGTACGCAGCATTCTGCGCAATAACGGTATTGACGCGCGCCTGACGCGTTCTGGCGATACCTTTATCCCGCTGTACGACCGCGTGGAAATTGCCCACCAGCACGGCGCCGATCTTTTTATGTCGATTCACGCCGATGGCTTTACCAACCCCAGCGCGGCCGGCGCGTCGGTATTTGCCCTCTCCAACCGCGGTGCGAGTAGCGCGATGGCGAAATACCTCTCCGATCGCGAAAACCGCGCCGATGAGGTCGCCGGTAAAAAAGCCACGGCCAAGGACCATCTTTTGCAGCAGGTGCTGTTTGACCTGGTGCAGACCGATACCATTAAAAACAGCCTGACGCTGGGTTCGCATATCCTGAAAAATATTAAGCCGGTGCATAAGCTGCATAGCCGTAACACTGAACAGGCCGCCTTCGTGGTATTGAAGTCGCCGTCAATCCCGTCCGTACTGGTTGAAACCTCATTTATCACCAACCCGGGCGAAGAAAAACTGTTAGGTACCACCGCGTTCCGGCAAAAAATCGCCAGCGCGATCGCGTCCGGCATCATCAGCTATTTCCACTGGTTCGATAACCAGAAGGCCCACTCGAAGAGACGTAAATGAAGCCCGACGCGCAACAGGTAAAACGCTATCTCCTCCAGCTCCAGGAGACCATTTGCCAGAAACTGAGCGCCATTGACGGCGGTGAATTTGTCGAAGACAGCTGGCAGCGCGAAGGCGGCGGCGGCGGTCGCAGCCGGGTTCTGCGCGATGGCGGCGTGTTTGAGCAGGCGGGCGTAAACTTCTCCCACGTTCACGGCGACGCCATGCCGGCTTCGGCAACGGCGCATCGCCCGGAACTGGCCGGTCGCAGCTTTGAGGCGATGGGGGTTTCTCTGGTGGTACATCCGTGGAATCCCTATGTGCCGACCAGCCATGCCAACGTGCGTTTTTTCATTGCTGAGAAGCCCGGCGCAGAGCCGGTGTGGTGGTTCGGCGGCGGGTTTGACCTGACGCCCTTCTACGGCTTTGAGGAGGATGCGGTTCACTGGCATCGCACGGCTCACGATCTGTGCCAGCCCTTCGGCGCAGAGGTTTATCCGCGCTATAAAAAATGGTGCGATGACTACTTCTATCTGAAGCATCGTCACGAGCAGCGCGGAATTGGCGGCCTGTTCTTTGACGATTTGAATACCCCGGACTTTGACCACTGCTTCAGCTTTATGCAGGCCGTTGGCAATGGCTACACCGATGCGTATCTGCCGATCGTTGAGCGGCGCAAAGCCACGCCATATGGCGAGCGGGAGCGTCAGTTTCAGCTCTATCGTCGCGGCCGCTACGTGGAGTTCAATCTGGTGTGGGATCGCGGGACGCTGTTTGGCCTGCAGACCGGCGGGCGCACGGAGTCGATTCTGATGTCGATGCCGCCGCTGGTGCGCTGGGAGTATGACTACCGGCCGGAAGAAGGCAGCCCTGAGGCTGCCCTGAGTGAGTTTATTCAGGTTCGCGAATGGATTTAATGCCGGGCGGCGCCTCCGCTTGCCCGGCCTACGCTATCCCGTAGGTCGGGTTAGCGCAGCGCCACCCGACAAATCCCTTACAGCGGCTGAGTCTGAGCCTCGACCACCGCCAGCGCGACCATATTGACGATGCGACGCACGGAAGCGATAGGCGTCAGAATATGCACCGGCTTCGCCACTCCCATCAGCACCGGTCCGACGGTCACCCCTTCCGAACTGGAGACGCGCAGCAGGTTATAGCTAATGCGCGCGGCTTCCATATTCGGCATCACCAGAATGTTAGCCGAACCTTTCAGCGGACTGTCCGGCATCCGCTCATGGCGAATACTTTCCACCAGCGCAGCATCGCCGTGCATTTCACCATCGATCATCAGATCCGGCGCCAGCGCTTTCACCCGCTCCAGCGCTTCGCGCATTTTGCTTGCAGACGGGCAGTCAGAGGAACCGAAGTTGGAGTGCGACAGCAGCGCCACGCGCGGCTCAATACCAAAACGACGGACGCTTTCCGCCGCCATCAGCGTAATTTCCGCCAGCTGCTCCGGCGTAGGATCGTTATTGACGTAGGTGTCGGCGATAAAGGTGTTTCCGCTTGGCAGCAGCAGCGCATTCATGGCCCCCGCGGTGCTGACGCCGTCACGGTAGCCAAACAGCGGCTGAACGACCCCATAATGCTCATGGTAGTCGCCGATGGTGCCGCAGATCATGGCATCCGCCTCGCCACGGTGCACCATGATTGCGCCAATGACCGTCGTATTGGCAATCACCGCCCGCTGCGCCTGCTCCTGAGTCACGCCGCGGCGTTTCATGATCTGGTAATACTCGCCCCAGTACTCTTTAAAGCGCGGATCGGATTCGTTATTGACGATCTCAAAATCCACGCCGGCTTTGATCTGCAGCCCCAGCTTCTGGATGCGCATTTCAATCACGCTCGGACGACCGATTAAAATCGGTTTTGCCAGCCCCAGCGATACCAGCTCCTGTGTGGCGTGCAGGACGCGCGTCTCTTCGCCTTCCGCCAGCACCACGCGCTTAGGCTCTTTACGCGCCTGGGAGAAAATTGGCTTCATGAACAGGTTGGTTTTGTAGACAAACTCGCTGAGCTTCTCAATATAGGCGTCGAAGTCGGCAATCGGACGCGTGGCGACGCCGGAGTCCATCGCCGCTTTGGCGACCGCCGGCGCGATCTTGACGATCAGGCGCGGATCGAACGGTTTTGGAATGATATATTCCGGACCAAAGCTCAGATCCTGATCGCCGTAGGCAGAGGCGACCACTTCGCTTTGCTCGGCATGCGCCAGTTCAGCTATCGCGTGGACCGCAGCCAGCTTCATCTCTTCGTTAATCGCCGTAGCGCCAACGTCCAGCGCCCCGCGGAAAATGAACGGGAAGCACAGCACGTTGTTGACCTGGTTCGGGTAGTCAGAGCGCCCGGTGCAGATGATGGCATCTTCGCGGACCTGCTTCGCCAGCGGCGGCAGAATCTCCGGTTCCGGGTTAGCCAGAGCGAGGATCAGCGGCGCGCGGGCCATTTTTTTCACCATCTCCGGCGTCAGCACTTTCGGGCCTGAACAGCCGAGGAAAATATCCGCCCCGTCAATCACATCGTCCAGAGTGCGTTTGCCGTCATCTTCTACCGCGTAGGCCGCCTTGGTCTCTGCCATATGGGGCTCACGGTCTTTATAGATAACGCCTTTGGAGTCGCAGACCACGATATTGTGTTTCTGCATCCCCAGCGCCACCAGCAAATTCATGCAGGCAATCGCCGCCGCGCCCGCGCCGGATACCACCATCCGAACGTCGGAAAGATTCTTCTCAACCACCCGCAGGCCGTTAATAATCGCCGCGGTGCTGATAATGGCCGTGCCGTGCTGATCGTCATGGAACACAGGAATGTTCATGCGCTCGCGCAGCTTTTGCTCGATGTAGAAACACTCTGGCGCTTTGATGTCTTCGAGGTTGATGCCGCCGAAGGTGGGCTCCAGCGCCGCCACGACATCGATAAATTTATCCGGATTCAGCTCATCGACTTCGATATCGAACACATCAATCCCGGCGAATTTTTTAAACAAAACGCCCTTGCCTTCCATCACCGGCTTACCGGCTAGCGCACCAATATTCCCCAGTCCCAGCACCGCGGTGCCGTTGGAGACAACGGCCACCAGGTTGCCACGGGCGGTGTATTTGTAGGCGGCCAGCGGATCTTTCTCGATTTCCAGACAAGGTGCCGCCACGCCTGGCGAGTAGGCCAGCGCCAGATCGCGCTGGGTGGCCAGAGGCTTGGTAGGGACAACCTGAATTTTCCCGGGAACGGGAAACTCATGGAAATCGAGGGCGCTTTGTTTCAACTGCTCATCCATTTTATTGTTCCTTTCACGTATCGGTCGTAGGGGGTGTGCGTAATGACTATCCTGGTGCCCACCCTAAGGTGGCGCATAGTATCTCGCCTGACGGCTTTTCAAACTTTGAACGCCGCCAAACTCTCGCCATCGCAATGGTATATTTGTTATCGATTTATAACATTTATGTAACCTGATTTCGAAAGCAATGATAGTCCCGTCTGCTATGCTTTTTAGTTATCCACCCGATAAACACCTCGACAAACAATCAACAAAAACTCATGCAACATCTTGTTTCAGGAGTCCATTATGTCCCGAAGAGAACTTGCCAACGCCATTCGCGCCCTGAGCATGGACGCCGTACAGAAAGCCAACTCCGGCCACCCCGGCGCCCCGATGGGGATGGCGGATATCGCCGAAGTCCTGTGGAATGATTTCCTTAAACACAATCCGGAGAATCCGCACTGGTATGATCGTGACCGCTTTGTGCTCTCTAACGGTCATGCGTCGATGCTGTTGTATAGCCTGCTGCATCTGACCGGCTACGATCTGCCGCTGTCCGAATTGAAAAACTTTCGCCAGCTCCATTCGAAAACGCCCGGCCACCCGGAACACGGCTATACTCCCGGCGTCGAGACAACCACCGGCCCGCTTGGCCAGGGGCTGGCCAACGCCGTCGGCATGGCGATTGCCGAGCGCACGCTGGCGGCGCAGTTTAACCGTCCCGGCCACGACATTGTCGATCACTATACCTGGGTGTTTATGGGCGATGGCTGTCTGATGGAGGGGATCTCCCACGAAGCCAGTTCGCTGGCGGGGACGCTGGGTCTCGGTAAGCTCATCGGCTTCTATGACCATAACGGCATCTCAATCGATGGTAAAACCGACGGCTGGTTCACCGACGATACCGCCGCGCGCTTTCGGGCCTATCACTGGCACGTGATTGGCGATATTGACGGCCACGACCCGCAGGCAGTGAAACAGGCGATTCTCGAGGCGCAAAGCGTCACGGATAAACCTTCGCTGATCATCTGCCGAACCGTGATCGGCTATGGCTCACCGAATAAAGCCGGTTCGGAAGAGTCCCACGGCGCAGCGCTGGGGGAAAAAGAGGTGGCGTTAACCCGCGAGAAGCTGGGCTGGAAATATCCACCGTTTGAGATCCCCAAAGAGATTTATCAGCAATGGGACGCCCGGCCGCGCGGCGAGCAGGCAGAACAGACGTGGAATCAGCGGTTCGCCGCTTATCAGCAGCAGTATCCTGAACTGGCGGCGGAGCTAAAACGCAGAATGGACGGCGCGCTGCCGGCGAACTGGAGCGATGCGACGCACGATTATATCGCGCAACTGCAGGCCGAGCCGGCGAAAATTGCCAGCCGTAAAGCGTCGCAAAATGCCCTGAACGCCTATGGCCCGCTCCTGCCGGAACTGCTGGGCGGGTCGGCCGATCTGGCGCCGAGCAACCTCACCATCTGGTCTGGGTCAACATCCATCAAAGAGGATATGGCGGGTAACTATATTCATTATGGCGTACGCGAGTTCGGCATGACGGCGATCGGCAACGGCATTGCTCTCCACGGCGGCTTTATCCCCTATACCTCCACCTTCCTGATGTTTGTCGAATATGCGCGTAACGCAGCGCGAATGGCGGCGTTGATGAAAGCCAGACAGATAATGGTCTATACCCATGACTCGATTGGGTTAGGGGAAGATGGCCCCACTCATCAGGCGGTCGAACAGCTGGCCAGTCTGCGACTGACGCCGAACTTCAGCACCTGGCGCCCCTGCGATCAGGTCGAAACGGCGGTCGCGTGGCAGGCGGCGATTGAACGACAAACCGGCCCCACCGCGCTGATACTGTCGCGGCAAAATCTGGCGCAAATGGCGCGGACGCCGCAACAGGTACAGGATATTGCCCGCGGCGGCTATGTGCTGAAAGATGCGGGGGGCAAACCAGATTTAATCCTGATAGCCACCGGCTCCGAAGTGGAGATAACCGTGCTGGCGGCGGAAAAGCTGCTCGCCAAAGGTGTTAACGTGCGGGTAGTCTCCCTGCCTTCAACCGATGTTTTCGATGCGCAAGATGCGGCATATCGGGAATCGGTTCTTCCGGCTAACGTCAGCGCCAGAATTGCCGTTGAGGCCGGTATCGCCGACTACTGGTATAAATATGTCGGGCTGAAAGGCGCCATCGTGGGAATGAGAAGCTACGGTGAATCGGCGCCGGCGGATAAGCTCTTCCCGTTCTTTGGCTTCACCGTCGAGCATATCGTCAGTCTCGCGGATGAAATATGTAACGGGTAACCCATAGCGTGGGCCAGGCATCTGGCCCCTGCCAGTTATCACACTGCGGCTGCTGCGCATAGCGAACCAGGCTAAACCGCTGGCCATCATAGCGCCAGCGGGTCTGAACCCCGCAATCGCCGGGGCCGCGCCCTTTATCCAGAGTCACCAGCTCGTGACGTCGCTCATCAATACTGGCATTAATCAGCTCAATATCACGCGCCGCATTGCCCGGCGGCTGGAAGGGCAGCGTCAGACGAACCTGGCGGGCCACATACGGCTGCTGGCGCGACACCAGCCAGGCCAGCCAGATAGTGTTGTACGCCCCGGCTTCGCAGCTGACCATCAGTAACACCTTCTCATCCGTCAACGCGGTAACCCGAATCTCGCGGCGGAAAGGGTCCAGCGAACAGGCGCTATTGTTCATCCGCTCGTTGCCGTAATCCATCAGGTCATTGAGCTCCTCCCGACTGAGCGGTGATTGCGAGAGATCGACTTTGCCAACCGCCCGCAGCGCAGGTGCCGGCGGTACGCTAAGCGGCGGCTCTTCGCCCTTCCCTACCCACGCGGTTTCACTGCCGACACGCTTTTGATGGCTATCGATAAACAGCAACGCGGCTTTCAGTCCTTGCAGAGAAATGCTTTGCAGCCCGTTAACCAGGGTGATCGCCTGCCCCTCCTGCACCTGCTGGAGAAAAGCATCGATCGTCACGCTATCCCCGGTTTTGAGCAGCTTATCCGCAACCTGCCAGTGTTTATCGGTCAACGCCAGCGGTTTACCATCAAGCAAAAGGCGAGGAGCGATTGGCGCCAGGGCGGCAACCGGGTTACCGATACCGCCCAGCTCAATGCGCAGGCTGGCATCCGTGACGGCACCGGCGCTACGGCTGAGAGTCATAACCAGTCCGTGATGCAGACCAACGTTGCGAGCGACGCAGAAATTCTGATTATTGCAGGTGACCAGCCAGTCGTCGAAGAGCTGTTGTACCGGCGCCGCCCACGCCCATGACGTCGGTATCAAACCGAAAAACAGAAAAAAAAGAACCCGATAAAGCATGCGCGGCACAACCCCAGAGAAGAACGCTCAAAACAGCAGCCATCTTCACCAGCGGCGACATGTTACTCAATCAGATTTATCAGATAACCCCGCCATCAGTCCCGATGTTTGCAAATATTGCAGCAGGATCACCGCCTTCCCATCGCGTATCTCGCCGCTGGCAACCATCTGCAATGCCTGGCTGAAAGGCAGCTCCAGCACATCGATATCTTCATCTTCAACGCCGCCGCCGCGCGTTTTGCGCTGCGCGTCGCTGTACTCGGCGATAAAGAAGTGGACAATTTCGGTCACCCCGCCGGGAGACATATACAGCTCGAACAGCTTATGCGCATCGCCCACTTCGTACCCGGTCTCTTCGATGGCCTCTTTGCGGATGCAGGCTTCAGGCTCGTCGTTATCCAACAGCCCGGCGCAGGTTTCGATCAGCATCCCGTCCTCGTTACCGTTAACCCAGGTGGCAACACGAAACTGGCGGACCAATACGACGGTTTGCTTACGGCGGTTATACAACAGCACCGTGGCGCCGTTGCCGCGATCGTAAACCTCGCGCTTATGACGGACCACGCTGCCGTCGCTACGCGTCAGCTCGTAGGTCATATTGCGCAAAATAAAGTAGTTTTCAGAGAGGAGTTTATCTTTGATAACGTTGATGTTGAGTGACATACGGCCCCGCAGCGTGGAATGACGCTGTCATACTACGCTGCGAGGCCGGGTTTGTCGTTAGTGAAGCAGGGCCGATTTTACGCCGAGATAATCCATGATCCCCTGCGCCGCATGGCGACCTTCGGCCATCGCCGTCACCACCAGATCGGCGCCGCGGACGGCATCTCCGCCGGCAAAAATTTTGTCGTGCGTGGTCTGATAGCGGTAGCGGCTCTCGACACTGGCCTTAATCCGCCCCCGGTTATCAAGCTCTACGCCGACGGACTCCAGCCACGGCATCCCGTGGGGATGGAAACCAAAGGCCATAATCACCGCATCGGCCGGCATCACGAACTCGCTGCCCGGCAGCGGCGACGGGCTGCGGCGCCCCTGCTCATCCGGTTCACCCAGCTGTGTGCGCAGAAAACGTACGCCGTTAACCCGACCGTCGCTATCCAGCTCCAGCGTCACCGGCTGAACGTTGAATTCGAACTCCGCCCCTTCTTCACGCGCGTGTTTCACCTCTTTTTTCGACCCCGGCATATTGGCCTCATCGCGACGATAGGCGCAGGTGACCTTTTTCGCCCCGTGACGCAGCGCGGTGCGCACGCAGTCCATCGCCGTGTCGCCGCCCCCCAGCACCACGACATTCAGCCCGCGGGTATTGACGTAAGGCTCTTCGGGTTTCTCGCTCAGCCCCATGACTTGTTTCGTATTGGCAATCAGGAACGGCAGCGCATCATAGACCCCCGGGGCCTCTTCGTTTGGCAGTCCCGCTTTCATGGAACGGTAGGTTCCGGCGCCAATAAATACCGCATCGTATTCTGCCAGCAAGGTGGTTAACGCCACGTCCTTGCCCACTTCACACTCCAGTTCAAAGCGGATACCCATCTCAGTAAAAATCTCCCGTCGCCGGGCCAGCAGTGACTTTTCCAGCTTGAAGGCCGGAATGCCAAAAGTCAGCAAACCGCCGATTTCCGGATGACGGTCAAAGACCACCGGCTGCACGCCGTTTCGGATCAGCAGGTCAGCGCAGGCCAGTCCCGCCGGCCCGGCACCGATAATGGCCACCTTTTTCCCGCTATCGATAACCCGGGAGAGGTCCGGTCGCCAGCCCTGTGCCAGCGCCTGGTCGGAGATATAGCGCTCGATGTTGCCAATCGTCACCGCGCCCTGTTCATCGCGCAGCGTACAGGCCCCTTCACACAGGCGATCCTGCGGGCAAACCCGGCCAGTTATCTCCGGCAGGCAGTTAGTTTGATGGGACAGCGCCACGGCGGCGTCGATATCCCCCGCTTGTACCCGCTCAATCCACTGGGGAATATGGTTATGCAGCGGGCAGGTCCATTCACAGATACTGTGTTCGCCGCACTGCAGGCAGCGCTCCGAGGCCTGCTGCGCCTGCCCGGCGTTAAAGGGCAGAACGATCTCGGCAAAATCCCTCTTGCGGATCGCCGCGGCCCGTTTATCGGCCTCGCTGCGCGGCGGCGTTGCCGCCATCTGGCGGGCTTTTGCGTCAGCTGCCGGTAATGCCATGTCGCCGGGATGCGCATGCCACGGCCGCGCATCCATCCGCGCCGTACGCAGGCGTCGCTGTCTGGCCATCGCGGACAGGGTCGCTTCCGTCGCCAGCTGCAGCGCCTGCGCCGGGCAGTTTTGCACGCAGGAGGGCCCGCCTTCACGGCCGCTGCACAGATCGCATTTATGCGCGGTGGCTTTCACTTTCCCCGCCGCCGCCGGTAACAGCACGATCTCCATGACGCCAAACGGACAGGCCACCATGCAGGATTTACAGCCGATGCACTTTTCCTCGTCAACCTGCACGCTATCATTTACCTGGCGAATGGCATCATTCGGGCAGCTGCGGGCACAGGGGGCGCTTTCACAATGCCGACATGTTATTGCGTTACGTTTTTGCTCGTGCTTCATCACGGTAATGCGCGGTAAGAAGCGCTGCGGGGTCAGGACGTGCTGTTCGTCGTTGTGTGCCATCACGCAGGCCACTTCGCAGGCTTTGCAGCCGATGCATTTGCGACTATCGCTGATAATAAAGTGGTTCATGGTATCCTTCGGTCTTCGCTAAATAACCCCTCGATTCGCATGACTATTTATTACCCGACAAAACGGGGCAGGAACAATGTTCATTTGCCCGGAAGCGTATTTTTCTGGAGATAACCCGTTTTGGATCAAATTCTTTGACTTAAATGAAATTGCGTTTTATTTAACGTAGCAAGCAGAAGGCAGTTTAACGATGACAAACGGACGCCGGGGTAAGCGGCGGTTTGCGCAGAGAGTCGGAGAGTTCTTTACGGTGTCCGCTAAAGCCACACGATAAATTACACTATCTCCTTAATTTCTCCACGTTTGCCCGTGGAGTTGCCTATAAAGTGTCACGGACTGTGCGGTAACAAAAATGTACACAATGAGGTCTCAATTCTGATGGCGAATTTTTTTATCGATCGCCCCATTTTCGCGTGGGTTCTGGCGATCCTGCTATGCCTGACCGGAACGCTCGCAATCTTGTCACTTCCCGTCGAGCAGTATCCCGATCTTGCGCCGCCTAACGTGCGCATTACCGCCAATTATCCAGGTGCCTCCGCACAAACGCTGGAAAATACCGTCACCCAGGTTATCGAGCAGAATATGACCGGCCTCGATAACCTGATGTATATGTCTTCCCAGAGCAGCTCTTCGGGTCAGGCGACGATTACGCTGACCTTTACCGCCGGAACCAATCCCAACGAAGCCATGCAGCAGGTACAAAACCAGCTGCAATCGGCAATGAAAAAACTGCCTCAGGATGTGCAAAATCAGGGGGTGACGGTACGTAAAACCGGCGATACCAACATTCTGACTATCGCGTTCGTCTCGACTGACGGCAGTATGGATAAGCAGGATATTGCCGACTACGTGGCCAGTAACATTCAGGAACCGCTCAGCCGCGTGAACGGAGTTGGCGACATTACGGCCTACGGCTCGCAATACTCAATGCGCATCTGGCTTGATCCGGCCAAACTCACCAGCGTGCAGATGACGGCGAAAGATGTCACCGACGCCATCGAATCACAGAATGCGCAGATCGCGGTCGGCCAGCTTGGCGGTACACCGTCGGTCGATAATCAGTCGCTCAATGCCACCATTAACGCCCAGTCGCTGCTGCAAACGCCGCAGCAGTTCCGCGATATTACGCTGCGCGTGAATCCGGACGGCTCACTGGTGACGCTCGGCGATGTGGCGAAAGTTGAACTGGGCGCGGAAAGCTACGATTACCTCAGCCGCTACAACCGCAACCCGGCCTCCGGCCTTGGCGTGCAGCTGGCCTCCGGGGCAAACGAAATGCAGACCGCGGAGCTGGTGCTCAATCGTCTGGATGAGCTGTCGCAGTATTTCCCTCACGGCCTTGAATATAAAATTGCCTACGAAACCACCTCCTTCGTGAAGGCCTCTATCCATGACGTGGTGAAAACGTTGCTGGAAGCCATCGTGCTGGTGTTCCTGGTGATGTACCTGTTCCTGCAAAACATCCGCGCAACGCTCATCCCAACCATTGCCGTACCGGTGGTTCTGATGGGGACTTTCGCCATCCTGTTTGCCTGCGGCTACAGTATCAACACCCTGACGATGTTCGCGATGGTGCTGGCGATAGGTCTGCTGGTGGACGATGCTATCGTGGTCGTCGAAAACGTTGAGCGCATCATGAGCGAAGAGGGCCTTTCGCCGCGTGAAGCGACGCGAAAATCCATGGGCCAGATTCAGGGGGCGCTGGTCGGGATCGCGATGGTACTGTCGGCGGTCTTTATCCCGATGGCCTTCTTCGGCGGCACAACCGGCGCCATTTACCGCCAGTTTTCTATTACCATCGTCTCGGCGATGGTGCTGTCGGTACTCGTGGCCATGATCCTCACGCCGGCCCTGTGCGCCACCTTGCTGAAACCCATGAAGAAAGGCGAAGAACACGGTAAAAAAGGCTTCTTCGGCTGGTTTAACCGTATGTTCAACCGTAACGCCAGCCGCTACGAAACCGCCGTGGGCAAAATTCTTCACCGCTCGCTGCGCTGGATAGCGATCTACGCGCTGCTGTTGGGGGGGATGGTCTTTATGTTCTTACGCCTCCCGACGTCGTTCCTGCCCCAGGAAGACCGCGGCATGTTCCTGACCTCGGTGCAGCTGCCGAGCGGCGCAACGCAGCAGCAGACCTTAAAAGTCGTGCAAAAAGTTGAGGACTATTTCTTTAATCATGAACAGGCCAACGTTGCTTCGATTTTCGCTACCGTGGGCTCTGGCCCGGGAGGCAACGGTCAGAACGTCGCGCGTATGTTTATCCGCCTGAAGGACTGGGATGAACGCGATGCGAAAACCGGTACCTCGTTTGCGATCATTGAACGTGCGACAAAAGCCTTTAACAGCATTAACGAGGCGCGGGTGTTCGCCACTAACCCGCCGGCAATCAGCGGACTGGGCAGCTCCGCCGGTTTTGATATGGAGCTTGAAGACCACGCCGGCAACGGGCACGCGGCGCTCATGGCAGCCCGCGATACGCTGCTCGATCTGGCGGCGAAAGATGAGCGGTTGACCCGGGTTCGCCATAACGGCCTTGACGATAGCCCACAGCTGCAGATTGATATCGATCAGCGGAAAGCCCAGGCGCTGGGCGTGGCTATTGACGATATCAACAACACGTTGCAAACCGCCTGGGGCTCAAGCTACGTGAACGATTTTATGGATCGTGGCCGCGTGAAGAAAGTCTACGTCCAGTCCGCCGCCCCTTACCGCATGCTGCCTGACGATATTAATCTGTGGTACGTGCGCAACAGCAGCGGCACGATGGTGCCCTTCTCGGCATTTGCCACCTCGCGCTGGCAAACCGGCTCCCCGCGTCTGGAGCGCTATAACGGCTACTCGGCGGTGGAAATCATCGGCGAAGCGGCTCCAGGCATCAGTACCGGTACCGCGATGGCTATCATGGAAGATCTGACCAGACAGCTGCCAAACGGCTTTGGGCTCGACTGGACGGCCATGTCCTATCAGGAACGGCTGTCCGGCGCGCAGGCACCGGCGCTGTACGCCATTTCGCTGCTGGTCGTGTTCTTGTGCCTGGCTGCGCTGTACGAGAGCTGGTCTATCCCCTTCTCGGTCATGCTGGTGGTGCCGCTGGGGGTTATCGGGGCGCTGCTGGCCACCTGGATGCGCGGTCTTGAAAACGACGTGTACTTCCAGGTTGGCCTGCTGACGGTCATCGGCCTGTCGGCGAAAAACGCCATTCTGATCGTCGAGTTTGCTAATGAGCTAAACGAGAAAGGGGAAGATTTACTCGCCGCCACGCTATCGGCCTGTCGCCAGCGTCTGCGGCCGATCCTGATGACCTCGCTGGCCTTTATTTTTGGGGTCCTGCCGATGGCGACCAGCACCGGCGCCGGTTCCGGTAGCCAGCATGCCGTGGGTACCGGGGTCATGGGCGGGATGATTTCCGCCACCGTCCTGGCTATCTTCTTCGTTCCGCTATTCTTCGTACTGGTACGTCGACGCTTTCCGCAAAAAGAGCGCCCGCAATAACCCGGCAGGATCCTGAGGGTCCCGTTTCTTACCCGGGAAATAACAAAAAGGCGGCTGTTATAGTCGCCTTTTTTATCTGCTTACAGCCGCCGGGCTATTATTTTAGCCGTACGATTACCCTGCTCACATTGAGGATTTTATTTACGAAGCATACCTTCAATAAAATCTTTCCAGTTCCCTAGTTCATGTTCAATCATAATAGCCTCTCTTATTATTATGGGTGATTCTATGCAAATCGGTTTGGGAAAGGAAGTGCACTAAGGTTATCGCTGCGATTGCTGGTAACCCCTTCTACGCCATCATCTCTCTGATTTACTGGTACTATGAGCCTGGGAGTGGAAATTTAATGTGATGCATAGCAACATTTCGCAACATTAAGCCTGTTTTCAGATAATTTCCCCTGCCGATATCCTGCTCTTTTATCCTCCGTCGGCGAACGATTTCCAGGTTATCGTTAGCGGACTGGTTAATATTCGCCCAGTGCATACATAGAGGGTAAAAAAGGATATTTATTCACGCGGTTCACGTATTATTTTATACCGGCTTGTGTATTCGGATATTTCTGAGTTAATCGCGTAAATCAACGTAAAAGAAAAGGTTTCATTATGCTCACTATGTACGGAATCAAAAACTGCGACACCATTAAAAAGGCCCGCCGCTGGCTGGAAGCTAATCACATTGCCTATCAGTTCCATGATTATCGTGCCGATGGCCTGGATCGCGAGTTATTAAACACCTTTATCGCTGAGCTGGGCTGGGAAGCACTGCTCAACACGCGCGGGACAACCTGGCGGAAACTGGATGAAACCGTGCGTGCCGGTATCAATAACGCCGATGCCGCCGCCGCGCTGATGCTGGAAATGCCGGCAATTATCAAACGCCCATTGCTCTGCGCGCCCGGGCAGCCTATGCTGCTGGGTTTCAGTGAACTCACTTATAAGAAGCTTGTTAACGAGGTATAGTCTATGTCTTGCCCGGTCATTGAGCTGGCTCAGCAGCTTATTCGCCGCCCTTCCCTCAGCCCCGATGATGCGGGATGCCAGGCGTTAATGATTGAACGCCTGCGTGCGATTGGCTTTACCGTGGAACCGATGGATTTCGGCGATACGCAAAATTTCTGGGCCTGGCGCGGGCGCGGTGAAACGCTGGCCTTTGCCGGCCATACCGACGTTGTTCCGGCCGGCGATGCTGACCGTTGGATTAACCCGCCTTTCGAACCCACCATCCGCGACGGCATGCTGTTCGGCCGCGGCGCGGCAGATATGAAAGGCTCGCTGGCCGCGATGGTGGTTGCCGCCGAGCGCTTTGTCGCCCAGTACCCGAATCATAAAGGTCGTCTGGCCTTTTTGATCACCTCTGATGAAGAGGCCAGCGCGCACAACGGAACGGTGAAAGTGGTCGAAGCGCTGATGGCCCGCAACGAGCGCCTGGACTACTGCCTGGTCGGCGAACCGTCAAGCACCGAAGTCGTCGGTGACGTGGTCAAAAACGGTCGTCGTGGCTCACTCACCTGCAACCTGACCATTCACGGCGTGCAGGGCCATGTTGCTTACCCGCATCTCGCCGATAACCCGGTGCACCGCGCGGCCCCTATGCTGACGGAGCTGGTAGCAATCGAGTGGGATAAAGGCAATGAATTCTTCCCCCCCACCAGCATGCAGATAGCCAACGTGCAGGCGGGTACCGGGAGCAATAACGTGATCCCCGGCGACATGTATGTTCAGTTCAACTTCCGTTTTAGCACTGAACTGACCGACGAAATGATTAAAGCCCGCGTCGTCGAGCTGCTGGATAAATATCAGCTGCGCTATACCCTTGACTGGTGGCTGTCTGGCCAACCGTTCCTCACCAGCCGTGGCAAGCTGGTCGAAGCGGTGGTGAACGCCATTGAGCACTATAATGAGATCAAACCCCAGCTGCTAACCAACGGCGGCACCTCTGACGGTCGCTTTATCGCTCGCATGGGTGCGCAGGTGGTTGAGCTGGGACCGGTGAATGCGACAATTCACAAAATCAATGAATGTGTTAACGCCGCCGACCTGCAGCTGCTGGCGCGGATGTATCAACGCATCATGGAACAACTGGTCGCCTGACGACCTCGACCTGAAAAGAGGAAGCGCACATGGAATGGCTAATCAACCACTGGTGGATTCTGGTGCTGGTATTTTTGGTGGGCGTCATGATTAACGTCATTAAGGATCTTAATCGCGTTGACCACAAAAAGTTTCTCGCCAATAAGCCGGAACTGCCGCCCCATCGTGATTGTAACGATAAGTGGGACGATGACGACGACTGGCCGAAGCACGACCAGCCGAAGAAGTAAGATTTCGCTCCCGCTCCCCGGTTAGCGCAACGCTACCGGGGAGTTGTCGAGCTTACGGCGATGCGCCTTAGTCGGGTCACCAACTTCGCGAAATCATATACCCGCAGGGTGCGCTCAGAAATCTCACCTTTCGTCGTTAGACTGCCTTGCGCAACGTTCATTCCCGACGATTGCCCGGCACGCCAGAATCATTTCCAACCCCATCGTCAATGAAAAAACCGCGACGCTCATTCGTTATCAGGCAATATTTTATTTCCCCCTGCGTACCCGCTTAAATTACCTATGGAAAACCATAATTTAATATAAATAAGAATAAATATATTCACACGACATATATATAAACGCCCTCAGCACACCGCATTCGCCGTGGAATATTAAAACAATGATCTCACCCGCATCGGCCAATAAAAAATAATGCCATATTAGCCAGGTCCCCACGGGATATATCGTCAATCTCTTGCCCCAATTCTATACCGCAAATACTCGGGATATTTAAACATCATGAAGGATTATCAACAACTCGATGCCAGCGTCGCGCATAGTGCGGAGATGCTGGAACAGGCGCTCCCTGCTGTGCTGCAACCTTTTCAGGACATGGCGAAATCAGCCAAAGGTGAAGGCGCGATTCCTCATCAATCCAGGCTGCTTATTGCGCTGGGTATTGCCATTTCCACCCACTGCGATCCCTGTATCGCTCGACACGCTCGTAAGCTGGCAGAATGCGGCGCCAGCCGGCAAGAAATCGCCGAAGTCGCCGGTATTTGTATCAGCATGAGCGGAGGACTCTCACTCACCTATGCCAACTCAGCGCTGGAGGCATTTGACTACTTCAGTCTCCGTATCACTACAGGACAGGGGGCTGGAAATGAGTAAATGCCTGCTGCTGCTTATCGGACTGTGTGTTTTTTCTCCGCGGATACTCTCTGCCCAACACTTTCCCACGGCACCGGTGAAAATTGAAGTGGGTGCCGCTGCGGGTGGCGGTATGGATATCGTCGCCAGAGCCCTCGCCGAGCGGCTCTCCCCGCTTCTGGGCCAGCCCGTGTTGGTCAGCAATCGCGCCGGCGCGGGAGGCGCTATAGCCATGATGGCGCTAAAAAATGCACAGCCGGATGGGTATACCCTCGCCCTGGTGCCTTCCTGGACGCTAAGTTATCAGCCGCTGATAAGCACGCATTATCGGGCCGAAGACTTTACTCTCCTGGCCGTACTCTATCGCTCTCCGGACGCGCTCATTGCCAGAGCCGATGCGCCATGGAACTCGCTGTCGCAGATGCTCGACTCGGCTCGTAACGAACAGAAAACGCTACTGTTCGCCTCTCAAAGCCCGGTAGATCAGCTCATTATTAACTGGCTGGCCCGTCAGACTGGCAACAAAATTGCCGCGCTGCCAACCCGAGGCGGCGGCGAAATGATCCCAAAACTGCTGGGCGGCCACGTTGATTTCGCTTACAGCGCGACAATGCATACGCAATATGTCAGTTCAGGGAAAATGAAAGTCCTGGCCTCGCTCACCGACCAACGTCAATCTATTGCCCCTGATGTGCCGACGTTAAAAGAACAAGGGTGGGATATCGCCATTAATACCTTTTTTATCGTCGTACTTCCCGCTGGCGTACCGCAGGCTATTACAGAACATCTCTCCTCAGCATTTGCCGACATCATGCGCGACGAACATATTCGATCTCTGATTGAAGATAAGCTTTTTATGAATATTGATGTTCATCTGATGAAAGATGCCTCCAGCCTCATCGTCGGGCAACAATCTAAAATGCGGACCTTATTCGACACATTGCAGTAAACGCTATGCGCACAGAAGGGGGACGGGATAACAAATTATTTCCCATACGTATAAACAGAGAGCGAGGAAAACATGAAAGATCGCATTCAAACTGTTGCATATCTCCTGTGCCTTGTCGTATCCCTGCTCATTCTGTCAATGCTTATTTTCCAGGAGGATTCGGGCGCTAACACGTATGGCATGCCCTCCTCGCGACTCCCCTGTATCTATAGCGGCGTAATGGCGTTCGCTTCGCTGGCGTTATTTATTCAAGCCAGACATCGGCAAACCAAAATATTTCAGTTCCCTCACGCGTGGCGAAATATATTACCGATCCAGATCGCAATACTCCTCTATGCATGGGCGCTCTACTTCTTTGGTTTTATCGTCGCAGGTATGGGAATATTGTTTATTTTACAATGGGTAATGGGGCAACGACGCTGGAGCATTCTGTTATTACTTTCGCTGTTACCTCCGCCACTTTTATGGTTGGCCTGCACGCGCCTGCTGGGTATGGCGCTGCCATAGTGGTCCATGGAAAACACAGGAAATCAAAAATGGAACTCGTTGTTTCCGCACTCCTCACCAGTATATCTATCGATAATCTGCTTTATATTGTCGCCGGTGTCGCGCTGGGAAATATCATTGGTGCGATCCCAGGCCTGAATGCCGTAATGGCTATCGCGATTGCCGTACCGCTGACCTACTATATGCCCGCGGTGGGCGCAATGGGTTTTCTTGTTGGTATCAACAAAGGGGCGGCTTTTGGCGGCTCGGTTTCCGCTATTATCTTAAACGTCCCCGGCTCGCCTGATGCGGCGGCTACCTGCTTTGATGGTTATCCCATGCATTGTCAGGGCAAGGGATTAAAAGCGCTCAAGCTGTCTTTATTTGCCTCGGCATTTGGCGATTTTTTTTCCACCTTGATACTTATTCTTATCGCGCTCCCCCTTGCCAGCCTGGCGATTCAACTGGGGCCGGCGGAGCTCTGCGCACTGATTATCTTCACATTGATCCTGATAGCCGATCTTGATTCCGACAATATCTGGAAAGGCATACTGGCGACAGCTTTCGGCCTGTTGCTTAGCACCATTGGACTGGATCCTGTCTCTTCTCTTCCTCGCCTGACGTTCGGTTACTACCCGTTGGAAAACGGAATACCGCTGGCCCCTGCCGTTATCGGGATTCTGGCGCTGACGGAGATATCCCGACAAATGGCGGAGTACGATCGGCATAAAGCGCAGGTTCAGCCCCACAATTTACCGCCTGGCGATATGCAGGCAGATCGGTTGGGATTCGTTGAGTTTTTCCGCTTACTGCCCGCGCTGATTCGCGGTTCGCTGGTTGGCGTGATTGTCGGTATTGTTCCGGGCATCGGAGGGACCGTTTCCGCCTTTCTAAGCTACGGCGTGGAAAAAAAACGCGCCAAAGATCCGGATACTTTTGGCAAAGGACGTAGCGAAGGCGTGGTAGCCCCGGAAGCCGCAAATAACGCCGTGATCTGCGCCAGCCTGATACCGCTGTTTACCCTGGGTATTCCCGGCAGCCTCATTTCAGCCCTGTTGATTGGTGCGTTCATTCTGCACGGCATCACACCCGGCCCGCTGATGTTCGAACAGCATACTGAAACCGTTTACGCCATTTACAGCACCATGATGCTAGGCAATCTCTTTAATTTGATTGTGGGTTACATCGGGTTATTTTTCTTTATTCGCCTGCTCTCTTCCCCGCGCAAACTCCTCTTCCCGATGATCATTTTCCTGTGCTTTAGCGGGATTTGCGTCATGGACAGCAGTTTTACCGCGATCGTCATCGCCATTTTGTTTATGTTCCTTGGCTACGGGATGAAGGTACTGAACCTTTCTGTCGTTTCGTTAATTATTGGCCTGGTACTGGGGCCACAGCTTGAGCTGTATATGCAGCAAACCGTGATGATGGGCGAAGGTACGCTTGCGCCGCTGTTGACCCGACCTCTGGCCTGCATACTGATTCTTCTGAGCCTTCTGATAATGGCTAAAAAGCTGGTCTCGTATTCGGCAAAAAGTCTTCGCAATGGCAGAAGAAGCGCCGGGGAATAGGGAAGGCTCTGCCTGAGCCCCGATGCCACGACAGCACCGGGGCGCACTGTCAGAGTAGTTCTATAATATCATCGTCTTTCGGCGTACTGCCGCTCAACGCTTCGTCAAAATAGTGCTTCGGCACGGTATAGCGCAGGCGCTCAAGGGCAAACTGCATGCTGCGATCGTCAATCGCGTGCCCCAGATCCTCGACAATATCCAGCGTCACGTCGCCGCCCGCCTGCTGAAGCGCCTCCTGGGCCGAAACCGCCCACGCCAGGTCGATAACGCGATCCTCGCCGCCGTGAATCAGATGGATGGTTGTCGCGGTAGTCGCCGACTGCGGAAGCGTCGCATACCGTCCGTTAAAGGCGATCACCCGCGATGCCAGCCCCGGCTCAGCTTTGATACTCTCCAGAGACATAATCGCCCCCTGCGAGAAACCAATCAGCGCCGTCGCCCGCGGACCGACGCCGCTCTGTTTCTGCCAGTAGCGAACGGTCTCAATAAAGGTCGGCATAATGGCATCAATACGCGACTGGCGATTTTCCTCCGTCACCCCCTGAACCGAAAACCACTGACGGCCCGGCGGCGGACCGCAAGGTTCCGCGCCACCGATGCTGACGATCAGCGCATCCGGGAACTGCGGCGCAAACAGACTGCCGATTTGCCCCATTGCAACCGGGTTATCGCCGACGCCATGAAACAGCAACAGCAGCTGTTGGGCAGGTGTCGCAGGGCTTTGTACAATAAAATGGTCGTGTTTCATGGCTGTCTCCTTAGTTTACGTGGGCAGTTTACGCCGCGCGCGGAATATGACCATGACATTTAACTGAATGAGTTAGTTAAAAAAATTGCAGTTCCCCGACCTGCTGACGCAGCCTCTCCGCCCGCGATGCGTCGAGGTTCAGCAGCGCCAGTCCCGCTTCTTCGCGCAGCCTGGCCAGCAGCGCTTTGCGTCCGGACAGACGCAGCCCGGTGCAAATCTCCGCTTCGTCCTGGCGTTGCAGGCGGGCGCGAAGCGCCGGAAGCGGCAGCCCGGTGTGTAGCAGCAGGCGGTTCAGGCTGCCAACCACCGCCAGCAGCGGACGATGGGCAAACGCAAAGCCCGCCACATCCAGCCAGTCGTCATCCGTAAGCATAGCTGCTGGCGCTACCGGCCGCGGGAATAACGCTTCCCGCCACTCCCACAGCCAGAACTCATCGCGCGCCAGACGCTGCGACTCCCGTAAAACCAGTTCGTGCCCCGCCGAAGTTAACGGATGAAGTGCCATCGCCGTGTAGCACCCGCTACTTGCCTCACGATGGGTACCTAAACGCACCAGCGTAAAACCGCAGCGCTGCCAGAAGCGCCCTAGTTCTGGCGTATAGCCAAAGCTGACCGATAGATAATCGAGGCCGTGGCTTTGCGCTACCGCCCGGGCAACCAAAGCCTGACCAAGCCCCTCGCGCTGGCGGGTCGGGTGCACGGCGATACGAGTGATTCGCTGCCCCAATAGCGTGGCCGCCAGCGGACTTCCGCCGTGAGCCGCCAGCGACTGCGCCACCAGATTACCGCGCGGGCGGCGAAAACCGGCCCATACCGCCCGACTGAGCGCGGGATCAAGCCCTCCCTCCGCCACCCGCCATAGCGCACCGGCCACGCCGTTGCTGGTGCGGGCGCAGGTAAAATGCTGGCCCGGCGCATCCATCATCCGCCGTAAATCCAGCGGCGATGTGCGGTAATGCGCGCCGGAAAGGAGCTGATACATCGCCTCGGCCAGCCCGTCCTGCTGCCGCCAGCTGTCCTGACTCACCGCCTCAAACGTCACCTCCCCCGCTGGAGATTGCGTAAAGCTTTCATCACCAAACAAGAGTAATTCACTGACCACTGCTTCCAGCGGACAGCCTGCGGCCCAGCGGATAGGATCAAGCAGACTAAACTGGCGCAAATGGGGGAAGCTGGCGCAAAACTTGAGCAGAAAACCGCGGCCGGTCCCTTCATAGCCCTGCACGGTCGTGGTCAGTAAGGTGCGAGGAAAACGGGTGACCAGCTGGCGAAGCAGCGGCCCGGGAATGGCGGCCGCTTCATCAACGATCAGCCATGACGCTCGCATATCGCCAGCCAGCAACGCATCCGGCGCTATAAAGCGAAAACCTTCACCGGCGAACGCCGCCATCACCTCGGTCGCGCCGCGCGCCGGGGCGGTAACGATGGCATCGCCCGCCAGCTGACGTATCAACATTCCCGCCAGCGCGGATTTTCCGCGTCCGCGCTCGGCGGTAACCACGGCAATGCCCGCAGGGAGTGTGCTCAGACTGGCCAGAATAGCGGCCTGTCCGGCCTGAGGATGGCCATCAGCCGGATGCCAGCGCGGTCGTGGCACCTCCTCCGGTAGCGTCAGCGGTTCATTCTGACGCCAGACGATCGCCTCAGGATTCGCGCAGACCCGCTGACAAAAACGGTGGACAAAATGGGGAGTGGGAATAGGCTCCGGCGCGTCGCTCCAGCGCAGAGAGTCCGCATCTGGCCGCGTTGGCCAACGGGTGAAAGAGGGGGTCAGCAGGATCAGCCAGCTTCCCGCTTTCAATGTCCCGCTCAAGGCGGCAAAAGCCGCCGCGTCGAAGCCGCTGCGGGCATCAAAGAAGGCGTGGCGGTACTCGCGCCCGAGGAGAGATTTGAGGGCCTCCGGCGAGATACAGGGCGCTTCCATAGGCTGCGGCCCCACCCACAGACCATCGCCGGCCAGCCGTTTACGCAGCAGCAGCGCCTGCTCCAGACTCCACGCATCGTCGCCGCTGAGTACCAGCAGACGACGAATGCCCTGCTGCGCCATCCGCGCCGTCAGGTTAAGTAATTGATCCATTTACAGCGGCAGTCAGAGCGCATTACCAAATGTATTGCACTGCGCCGGGTCTCCGCTGTCAAACCCGCGCTTAAACCAGGTATAGCGCTGCTGCGAAGTACCGTGGGTAAAGCTGTCCGGGACCACACGTCCCTGGCTTTGCTGTTGCAGGCGATCGTCGCCGATGGCCTCTGCGGCATTCAGCGCTTCCTGCAGATCGCCGGTTTCCATAACATCCTGATCCTGCATGCTGTGACCCCACACGCCGGCAAAGCAGTCGGCCTGCAGCTCCATTTTCACCGACAGGCGATTCGCTTCAGCCTGCGACGCGTGCTGCTGCAGCTGACGCACTTTGGATTCAATACCCAGCAGCTTCTGCACGTGATGCCCGACTTCATGAGCAATCACGTAGGCCTGTGCAAAATCGCCGTCCGCGCCGAGCTTGTTTTTCATCTCATCGTAGAACGAGAGATCGATGTAGACCGTGCTATCGGCCGGGCAGTAAAACGGCCCCATCACCGACTGGCCGGTACCGCAGCCGGTCCGCGTCGCGCCGCGATAGAGCACCAGCTTCGGCTGCGGGTACTGACGGCCCATTTTTTGGAAGATGGCGCCCCAGGTGTCTTCGGTATCCGCAAGGATCACCTTAGTGAACTTCGCGGCCTGCTCTTCCTGCGGGCTGATGGAGCGTTGGGTGGTGGTTTGCTGCTGTGAAACGGGCTCCCCGGTCAGCATGCCGGTCAAATCCACGCCGTAATAGCCCGCAACCAGCACGATAATCAGCAGGACGATACCGCCCTTCCCGCTGGGAAGACGGAAACCGCCGCCACCACCGCCCAGGGGGGAGCCGGAATCATTACGTCGATCTTCTACATTGTCGCTTTCGCGACGTCCTTGCCAGCGCATAGGCACCTCAATCCATCAAATTCTCGAATATGAGAGATCGTAGGCGGTTCGGCGCAGGATTACCACTGGAAACAACAAGGAGAGCGCCAGAAGGTAGAGCGACCTTCTGGCGAGAGGAGGATTAGTCGAGCTTAACACCAAGGCGATGGGCCACTTCTTCGTAGGCCTCAATCAGGCCACCGAGGCTCTGGCGGAAGCGGTCTTTGTCCATTTTATCGAGGGTATTTTTATCCCACAGACGGCTGCCATCTGGCGAGAACTCATCGCCCAGCACCACTTCGCCCTTGAACAGACCAAACTCAAGCTTGAAATCGACCAGGATCAGGCCGGCATCATCAAACAGCTTTTTCAATACGTCGTTAGCTTTGAAAGTCAGTTCCTGCATGCGCGCGAGGTTCTTTTTGCTTACCCAGCCAAAAGTCTCGCAGTAAGACTCGTTGACCATCGGATCGTGCATCGCATCATTTTTCAGGAACAGGTCAAACAGCGGCGGATTGAGTTCAATCCCTTCTTCAATACCCAGACGCTTAACCAGAGAACCGGCGGCGCGGTTACGGACTACGCACTCCACCGGAACCATCTCCAGTTTTTTTACCAGACATTCGGTATCGGAGAGCAACGCTTCCATCTGAGTCGGGATACCGGCTTCTTCCAGTTTGCTCATAATGAAATGGTTAAATTTGTTGTTCACCATGCCTTTACGATCGAACTGCTCAATGCGCGCGCCATCCCCTGCTGAAGTATCGTTACGGAATTCGAGTACCAGCAGATCCGGATTCTCCGTGCTGTAAACGGTTTTCGCTTTACCACGATACAACTCAGCTTGCTTTTGCATCTTTGTCACTCCAGTGAAGATATAGACGATAAATATTGCGCTTTTCTGCCGACGCACACGTTTGCGTCACTATACATGAAAAAGGGCTGGATTGCTCCAGCCCTGTTTATTACTTACTGAATGCGGCCTGGAATACGGCTACCAGGGCGTCATTCTGCGACTGCGTCAACGTATGGCCTTTCGGATCGATGAACTGCAGACTGCTGCGGTTATCGAGATCGCCGACCTGCAGTTTGTAGTCACCGGAAACCAGCTGCGGATCGCTGGCGCCCAGCGCCTGCCAGCTGCTGTCAGACAGCGGCTTGTAGGTCAGCGCCATGCTGCCTTGCGAGCGGGTGCTATCCGTCACCTTCATGCCCACTTTTTCCAGTGCGCCCGGCAGACGTTGCCACACCATGTTGAACGGTGCGCGAACAACCAGCATTGGCAGACCCGTATCGTCGGCAGCACTCTGCACATCGAAGGTCGCGCCAGCATTTTTCTGCGCCGCATTCTGTGCGCTGGTGGCGTTCATATCCAGACCTTCGGAAATGACGTTCAGCATCGACGTGCTATAGCGTTGCAGAGAAGCCGGATCGGATACCGGTTTCCCGGCCTGCTCAAGATTCACCAGCTTCACGATAACCGCCTGCTGATAACCCTGAGGTTTCACTGAGATTTGATAGCGACCACGATACTGCTGGTCTTCATCGAGGCGATTCCATTCAACCCAGTCGGTATTCAGCGTCTGGCTGGCATCGTCACGTTTGGTGATGACATAGTTCTTAGACTGTATGATGCTGGCTACCTGCGCCCACAGCGAACCGCTACGACCGTTCTCGACCATCAGCGTGGCGGTATCGCCATTGAACTGAGTACGAGCGCCGCTCACCAGTGCCAGAGGCTGAGCCGGTGGGCGGATGTCCAGAGCTTTGCCCACTGCGCCTTTGCTGGTCGCAACCGGAATATTATAATCACCAACCTGAACCGGCAGAATCATGCCAGCAGGTGCGTGAAGTTCACTGAGCGGCGTAGCTTGCAGATAGACCTCATCGCCTCCCACCTGACGTTTGTAGCGTGAGTCGGAACTACAGGCCGCGAGAAGCAGGACCAATGAAACACCCGCAACCTTCGTCAGGCGCGACTTCTGTACTGAGTAAGCCATCAAATCTCCCTAAACTTTACAGCAAACCGGCATGCTTCAGCGCTGCGGTAACGGCCTGAGTACCCTGTTCGGTAATCGGCGTCATCGGCAGGCGCAGCGTATCGGTTGCCACAAGACCCAACGCCTTACATGCCCATTTCACGGGGATCGGGTTGGGTTCGACAAATAATTTTGTATGCAATGGCATCAGACGTTGGTTAATTGCACGAGCTTGCGCAAATTGGCCTTCTACAGCCAGTCGGCACATATCCGCCATTTCGCGAGCCGCAACGTTCGCCGTTACGGAAATCACGCCCTGACCGCCGAGCTGCATAAAGTCCATTCCGGTGGCATCATCGCCGCTCAACAGAATAAAGTCATCTGAAACCAGCTCTTTGATCTGATGAACACGACTTAAGTTCCCCGTCGCTTCCTTAATACCAATAATATTTTTTACTTCCGCCAGGCGACCGACGGTTTCCGGCAGCATGTCGCAACCGGTACGGGACGGCACATTATACAGAATTTGCGGCAGGTCGGTGTGTTCTGCGATGGCTTTAAAGTGTTGGAACAGCCCTTCCTGGGTCGGACGATTGTAATAAGGAGTGACCGTCAGGCAACCGACAACACCGCTATTGTTAAAACGTTTGGTCAGGCTAATCGCCTCTGCGGTTGCATTTGCACCGGTACCTGCGATGACCGGGATACGCCCGTCAGCAAGTTCAAGCGTCATCATCACGACATCGCCATGTTCTTCATGGCTCAGGGTCGCGGATTCTCCGGTAGTCCCTACCGAAACGATCGCCGAGGTTCCGCTGGCGACATGGTAATCAATCAGTTTTTTCAGGCTTGACCGGCAGACATTACCGTTTTCATCCATCGGCGTGACAAGCGCTACAATACTTCCCGTGAACATGGGCCATCCTCAGAGCTGAAGTGCGACAAGATTCTCAATGTTACGTTTGGTGCCGTAATAAAAGCAAGAGACCCGATGCCATCAGGGATGTTGTATGCCGGTTTTTTTTATGCTTTCCTAATGTTACCTCACCTTTTTAAAGGAAGAACAGGTTTGACCGCCTCATTACAACACTATCTGGTTATTACCGCTTTGGGCGCTGACCGTCCCGGCATCGTGAACACCATCACCCGCCACGTCAGCAGCTGCGGCTGTAATATCGAAGACAGCCGGCTGGCCATGCTTGGTGACGAGTTTACGTTTATCATGCTGCTTTCAGGTTCATGGAACGCGATTACGCTGATCGAATCGACCCTGCCGCTGAAAGGTGCTGAGCTGGATTTGCTGATCGTGATGAAGCGGACGACCGCGCGGCCTCCTCAGGCCATGCCAAACACCGTCTGGGTCCAGGTTGAGGTACCGGACTCGCCGCACATTATCGAGCGTTTCACTGCCCTGTTTGACGCGTGGAATATGAACATCGCCGAACTGGTTTCTCGGACCCAGGTCAGCGGTGATGACGATTCAGCGCAGTTGTTCATTCAGATAACCGCACACAGCCCTGCAACACAAAATGCATCAAATATCGAACAAGCGTTCAAAGCCCTATGTACAGAACTGAACGCACAAGGCAGTATTAACATCGTTAATTATTCACAACATGATGAACAGGATGGAGTTTGAGTAATGAATCCACTGAAAGCCGGTGATCTTGCACCGAAATTTAGCTTACCGGACCAGGACGGCGAGGAAGTAAATTTGACCGACTTCCAGGGACAGCGTGTTCTGGTTTATTTTTACCCGAAAGCCATGACCCCGGGTTGTACCGTTCAGGCCTGCGGCCTGCGCGATAATATGGATGAGTTAAAAAAAGCGGGCGTTGAAGTCCTGGGTATCAGTACTGATAAACCGGAAAAACTCTCCCGTTTCGCCGAAAAAGAGTTGCTGAACTTCACGCTGCTGTCTGATGAAAATCACCAGGTATGCGAGCAGTTTGGCGTCTGGGGCGAAAAATCGTTTATGGGGAAAACCTACGACGGTATTCACCGCATTAGCTTCCTGATCGATAGCAACGGCAAAGTCGAACACGTGTTTGATAACTTTAAAACCAGCAATCACCACGATGTGGTGCTGAACTGGTTGAAAGAAAACGGCTAACGTTCTACCCGACGCAGGACGCCGGGTCACCATTCACTGACCCGGCGTCCGTTTTCTTCCCCGCGTTTTCCGGCCGCAGACTATTTCTCTTCTTCCACCGCCAGGCCATCCGGCCACGCATGCACTACCGCTTTGATAAGGGTTGCCAGCGGAATCGCAAAGAAGACTCCCCAGAATCCCCACAGCCCACCGAAGATAACCACCGACAGGATAATCACCAGCGGATGCAGGTTGACCGCTTCGGAAAACAGCACCGGTACCAGCAGGTTACCGTCCAGTCCCTGAATAATCAGGTATACCGCAAACAGGCTCCAGAACTCCGGACCTGCGCCAAACTGGAACAGCGCCACGCCGACGACCGGAATGGTCACCACGAAGGCGCCGATGTACGGAATCAGCACCGAGAACCCGACCAGCACCGCCAGCAGCAGCGAATAGTTGAGATCGAACAAGATAAAGCCAATCCACGTTGCCACGCCGACGACAATCATCTCCAGCACCTTACCGCGGATATAGTTGGTAATCTGCTGGTTCATCTCTTTCCATACCTGCCCCGCCAGCCCGCGGTTGCGCGGCAGCACGCGGCGCACGGCGTTCAGCATCTGCTCTTTATCTTTTAGCAGGAAGAACACCATCAGCGGCACCAGCACCAGATAGACCGCCAGAGTCAGTAAGCCGACCAGCGAAGCCAGAGAGTATTTGACGACCGAGTCGCCGACGGTGAGCACGCGGTTACGCATATTGTCCGCCATGGCGTCGATAATCCCGGCGTCCATCAGCGCCGGGTAACGGCGCGGAACCGTGGCGGCAAAATCGGACAGCTTATTGAGCATGCCCGGCATATCGCGAATCAGATAGATGCCCTGCTGCCAGGCAACAGGCATCACCACAAACGCCATCAGCAGCAAGACGCCCACGAACAGAATCAGTACGAACGAGGTTGCCCAGGTTCGCGAAAGCCCTACGCGCTCCAGCCTGACGGTTGGCCATTCCAGCAGATAAGCCAGCACGATAGCAACCAGCAATGGCGCCAGCAGGCCGCTGAAAAAGAACATGATTCCGAACCCGGCCAGCAAAATAACCAGCAGCGCTATCGCTTCCGGATCGCTAAACCGACGACGATACCACTGCATTAACATCTCAAGCATAAAACCCTTCCCTGAAGCGCGTAGCGGCAAAAAAACCGAGGGAATTGTATCTAAATGTCATCTGAAAGACTTCGCTTTTATTAGCAAAGCCACAAACATTGACGCTGGCGTGAATATCATATTTTCAATAGCCTCAACGCCAGCTAAACTCGCATGACGCGCGGAAATGGAACATTACGCCGCCCAATCGGTCAAACTGGCACACCCACATTACAGGACAGAGGTTATGTTCAGGCAGTTAAAGAAAACGCTGGTGGCAACCGTCATAGCGTCGCTGACGCTGGGTTCGATTTTGCCTGCTTTTGCTGACTCCGCAGATACCCTGCCCGATATGGGAACCTCTGCGGGAAGCACGCTCTCTATTGGCCAGGAAATGCAGATGGGGGATTACTATGTGCGCCAGCTACGCGGTAGCGCGCCGCTCATCAACGACCCTCTGCTGGTGCAATATATTAACGGATTAGGGATGCGTCTGGTCTCGCACGCTAACTCTGTTCGCACCCCTTTCCACTTTTACCTGATTAATAACGACCAGATAAACGCCTTTGCTTTCTTCGGTGGCAATGTCGTGCTGCACTCCGCTCTGTTCCGCTATTCAGATACCGAAAGCGAGCTGGCATCGGTAATGGCGCATGAAATCTCACACGTCACCCAGCGCCACCTCGCGCGAGCAATGGAAGACCAAAAGCGCAACGCTCCGCTGACCTGGGTCGGTGCGCTGGGCTCAATTCTGCTGGCGATGGCGAGCCCGCAGGCCGGTATGGCGGCACTCACCGGTACGCTGGCGGGAACCCAGCAGGGGATGATCAGTTTTACCCGGCAAAACGAAGAAGAGGCTGACCGCATCGGGATTCAGGTGCTGCAGCGCTCCGGTTTTGATCCGCAGGCGATGCCGGCCTTTATGGGCAAATTGCTCGACCAGTCGCGCTACTCTACCCGTCCGCCGGAAATGCTGCTGACTCACCCCTTGCCGGAAAGCCGTCTGTCTGACGCCCGCAACCGCGCCAACCAGATGCGTCCTGTGGTTGTTCAGTCTTCCGCCGATTTTTACCTCGCCAAGGCCAGAACCCTGGGAATGTATAACTCAGGGGAAAATAAGCTTGGCGACGATCTGCTGAACGCGTGGGCGAAAGGCAATATCCGCGAACAGCACGCCTCCCAGTACGGGCGAGCGCTGCTGGCCATGGGAAGCAATAATTACGATCTGGCGCGCAAAACTCTGCAGCCTCTGCTGAGCGCCGATCCGCAGAACGCCTGGTATCTCGACCTGGCAACCGATATCGATCTCGGACAGAAGAAAACGGCCGATGCGATTAACCGCCTGAAAAATGCCCGCGAAATTCGTACCAACCCGGTTCTGCAGCTGAACCTTGCCAACGCATACTTACAGGGCGGACAAGCGGCGGAAGCGGCGAAAATCCTCAACCGGTACACCTTTAGCTACAAAGATGACGGCAACGGCTGGGATCTGCTGGCGCAGGCTGAAGCGAGCCTCGGCAATCGTGACCAGGAGCTGGCGGCACGCGCAGAAGGTATGGCGCTGGTCGGCCAGCTCGATCAGGCGATTACTCTGCTGAGCAGCGCCAGCTCGCAGGTGAAACTGGGCAGTTTGCAGCAGGCGCGCTACGATGCGCGTATCGACCAGCTGCGCCAGCTGCAGGAACGATTCCGCCCCTATCAAAAAATGTAAGGAGACGACATGTCTGACGCGGTAAAAATCTATCACAATCCCCGCTGCTCCAAGAGCCGCGACACCTTAAGCCTGTTGAAGGCTAACGGTATCGATCCTGAAGTCGTGCTCTACCTGGAGACGCCGCCGGATGCAGACACGCTCCGCCAGCTGTTAAAAATGCTCGGAATGGTCAGCGCCCGCGAACTGATGCGCCAGAAAGAGGATCTGTATAAATCCCTGGAGCTCGCCGACCCGCAGCTTAGCGAGGAGGCGCTGATTCAGGCCATCGTCGATAATCCGAAGTTGATGGAGCGCCCGATTGTCGTCAGCCATGGCCAGGCGCGGATCGGCCGACCGCCGGAGCAGGTTCTGGAAATCGTCAACTGATGCCGATGCGCCATTGCGGTTTGCCGTGATGGCGCAGCGGGTGAAAGACGAAGGGCGCGGATTGGGCAGATCGCAGAGATCCGGCCCGGCTAGA
Source organism: Klebsiella sp. X13 (assembly GCF_003323835.1). Lineage (NCBI taxonomy): Bacteria > Pseudomonadati > Pseudomonadota > Gammaproteobacteria > Enterobacterales > Enterobacteriaceae > Klebsiella > Klebsiella sp. X13. Next base: position 1,392,674 of record NZ_CP030874.1, on the reverse strand, counting down.
GCTTGAGGATCTCTTTCACGAAAGGAATGGTCAATTTACGTTGCGCGGTAATCGAAGCGTGATCGAGCTGATCGAGCGTCATAAACAGCGAGCGCATTTCACGATCTAACCGTTTGAGCAAGAAACGACAGACGTCTTCCGGCATCTCAAAACCCCGCAGACGCGCGCGCAGCTGTAGCGCCTGCAGCTTATCTTCGTCCGACAGCGGCTGTAGCTTGTAGATTTGCCCCCAGTCGAGGCGCGACGCCAGATCCGGCAACCCGAGATTCAGCTGGCGCGGCGGACAATCGCCGGTAATCAGCAAACGCGTTTTACCCGATTCGAGGATCCGGTTATAGAGGTTGAAAATGGCCATTTCCCACGGCTCGTCGCCGGCCACGCACTCGATATTGTCAATACAGACCAGCGAAAGCTGCTCCATCCCATCGAGCACTTCCGGTACAAACCACGTACGCTTATCCAGTGGAACATAGCCCACCGCATCGCCGCGCTGGGAAAGCTCCGCACAGGCGGCATGTAACAAGTGACTGCGCCCCGCCCCTTCGCGTGACCAGATATAGATGTACCCGCTATGTTCCTGCCGCAACACATTCTGTAAGGCAGCAAGAAGAGAAGGATTATCACCCGGCCAAAAACTCGCGAAAGTTTCATCATCGGGAAGATACAGTGGCAGAGAGAGCTGTGCCGGTGCGTTCAGATGGACCTCATCATAGGCTTACAGAAAAACGCGATGAGTTTATCACGAAGTATGCCTTGAGAGAACCGGGCGGGATCGCCGCCCGGTTGCAGGATCAATGTTTTACTTCTTCACTGTCGGCGGCATCCAGCACAACCTCTTCCGGACGCAGGACGCTGATCAGTTTGAAAATCAGGCTCAGACCCACGCCGACAATTGTCGCCAGCGCCATGCCTTTCAGCTCCGCCGCACCAATGTGCACTTTCGCGCCGCTGACGCCAATGATCAGAATCACGGAGGTCAGAATCAAATTCTGCGCCTTGTTGTAGTCCACTTTCGATTCGATCAGGACGCGAATACCGGAGGCGCCAATCACCCCGTACAGCAGCAGCGAAACGCCGCCCATCACCGGCAGCGGGATAATCTGAATCGCAGCCGCCAGTTTCCCTACGCAGGAGAGCAGAATCGCGAAGATTGCCGCGCCGCCGATAACCCAGGTACTGTAGACACGGGTGATCGCCATAACGCCGATGTTCTCGCCATAAGTGGTGTTGGGCGTCGAACCAAAGAAGCCGGAGATCATCGTCGACAGGCCGTTAGCAAACATCGAACGATGCAGCCCGGGATCGCGGATCAGATCTTTTTTAACGATATTCGCCGTCACCACCAGGTGGCCGACGTGCTCGGCAATCACCACCAGCGCAGCGGGCAGAATGGTGAAGATAGCAAACCATTCAAAGCGCGGGGTGTAGAACGTCGGCAGGGCAAACCAGTGCGCCTCGGCGATCGGCGTAGTGTCGACAACGCCCATCACGAAAGAGAGCGCGTAGCCGACCAGCACGCCGATCAAAATCGGGATAATGGCCATGAAACCGCGAAACAGCACCGAACCGAAGACCGTCACCGCCAGCGTCACCATCGAAATAATGATGGTTTTGCTGTCCGGCGATTGCCCGTCAGCCGGCAGCAGGCCAGCCATATTGGCAGCGACGCCCGCCAGTTCGAGGCCGATAACCGCGACAATGGCCCCCATAGCCGCCGGCGGGAACATCACGTCCAGCCAGCCGGTGCCGGCTTTTTTGACAATAAAGGAGACGATGCAGAACAGAGCGCCGCACATAATGAAGCCACCCAGCGCCACCTCATACCCCAGCGGCAGCAGCAGCAGCACCGGGGATATAAATGCAAAGCTCGATCCGAGATAGGCCGGGATTTTTCCCTTACAGATGAAAAGATACAGCAATGTCCCAATGCCGTTAAACAGCAGGACGGTAGCCGGGTTGATATGAAACAGAACGGGCACCAGAACCGTTGCGCCAAACATAGCGAACAGATGCTGCAAACTCAGTGGGATAGTCTGTAAAAGCGGCGGTCTTTCACTCACCCCGATTGCGCGGCGCGTCATAGCGTTTTCCTCTAAGAGTCGTTTATTAGTTGCTGTGAGTTTGTTTTATTCAAAAAAAAGCCGACTCTTAAAGTCGGCTTCTTATTATCTATGTAATCACTTGGTACCAAAAATCTTATCGCCGGCATCGCCGAGCCCCGGAATAATGTATCCGTGCTCGTTGAGGCCCTGGTCAATGGATGCGGTATACATCTCAACATCCGGATGCGCTTTCTCCAGCGCGGCAATCCCTTCCGGCGCCGCCACCAGAACCAGCACCTTAATGCTGGAGCAGCCCGCTTTTTTCAGCAGGTCGATAGTGGCGATCATCGAACCACCGGTTGCCAGCATCGGGTCAACCACCAGCGCCATGCGTTCGTCGATATTCGACACCAGCTTCTGGAAATAAGGAACCGGCTCCAGCGTCTCTTCGTCACGATAGATCCCTACCACGCTGATACGCGCGCTCGGTACGTGCTCCAGAACCCCTTCCATCATCCCCAGACCGGCGCGCAGAATCGGCACAACGGTGATTTTCTTCCCTTTGATCTGCTCGATTTCTACCGGACCATTCCAGCCCTCGATGGTGACTTTCTCTGTCTCCAGATCGGCAGTGGCTTCATAAGTCAGCAAGCTACCTACCTCTGAGGCAAGTTCACGGAAGCGTTTGGTGCTGATGTCGTGCTCACGCATCAGGCCCAGCTTGTGTTTGACGAGCGGGTGTTTCACTTCCACAATCTTCATTCTCTTTCTCCTCTGAGGGGCAGCCACAAAAAAAATCGCGGGATTATACCGCTTTTTTCCATTTGCGCCATAGCCGATATGTTTGACCGGGATCAACCAAAATGCTTTGCGCTGCCTGAGCCAGTATAAAACAAAATAAAAAAACCCCGCACAGGCGGGGTCACACAAGGCTTGAGGGGTGTTTTACAATGTTTCGCCGTTGCTGCTGATAACCTGTTGATACCAGGAGAAAGATTGCTTCCGGCTGCGGTCCAGCGTTCCGTTGCCTTCGTTATCTTTATCGACGTAGATAAATCCGTAGCGTTTCTTCATTTCACCGGTACCGGCGGAAACGAGGTCGATACATCCCCACGGGGTATAGCCCATCAGGTCAACGCCGTCCTCAACCACCGCTTTTTTCATCTCGGCAATATGCGCGGAGAGATAATCGATACGGTAACGATCGTTCACCGTGCCGTCAGCTTCGCGCACGTCGATGGCCCCGAAGCCGTTCTCAACAATAAACAGCGGCAGCTGGTAATGATCCCAGAACCAGTTCAGGGAGTAGCGCAGACCCACCGGGTCAATCTGCCAGCCCCAGTCTGACTTCTGCACGTACGGATTAGAGACCAGGCTTTGGGTCTCGTCATAATCCAGCTGCGGGTTATCATCGGTCGCTTTCGTGGCAAACGACATATAGTAGCTAAAGCCAATATAGTCGACGCAGCCTTCGGCCAGCGCCTGACGATCTTCTGCGGTGATATCGAGCGTAAAACCGCGGCGCGCGAAGTAGTTCAGCAGATGCTGCGGGTACTTACCGCGAACATGAACGTCGGTAAACCAGTAACGGCGATGCATGGCGTTCATTGCCATCATCATATCGTTCGGGGCACAGGAGAACGGATAAATCGGGCACATGGCAATCATGCAACCCACCTGCAGCGAGGGATTTATCTCACGGGCAGCTTTTACCGCCAGGGCGCTGGCCACCAGCTCATAGTGCGCCGCCTGATACATCACCGGTTCGCGATCTTCATCCGGCAGATACTTCAGACCTGAGTTGGTAAACGGGGCAAAATCTTCGTGGAAGTTAGCCTGGTTGTTGATCTCATTAAAGGTCATCCAGTACTTCACTTTGTGCTGATAGCGATCGAACACCACTTTCGCAAAGCGGACGAAGAAATCGATCAGCTTACGGTTACGCCAGCCGCCATACTCGGTCACCAGATGGTAAGGCATCTCGAAGTGAGAGAGCGTGATCACCGGTTCAATGCCGTACTTCAGGCATTCATCAAACAGGTCGTCATAGAACTGGAGCCCTGCTTCGTTAGGCTCCCGCTCATCGCCCAGCGGGAAGATACGTGTCCAGGCAATCGAAGTGCGGAAGCATTTGAATCCCATTTCAGCAAACAGCTGAATGTCTTCTTTATAACGATGGTAAAAATCAATCGCCTCATGGTTGGGATAATTTTTCCCCGGCAGTACGCCATCGGTGATTTCACGCGGCACGCCGTGTGCGCCGGCGGTCATCACATCAGCCACGCTGACGCCTTTACCTCCTTCCTGCCAGCCACCTTCCAGCTGATGCGCCGCCACCGCGCCGCCCCACAGAAAACCTTCTTTAAATCCAGACATGTTCTCTTCCTTTATGCGCGATCGCCGTTAAGCGATCGGTTTTGCTGATTAAAATGGTAAACCGCCCCCATCAAACCGGCGTCGTTGCCGTGGCTGACGGTGTCGAGATAGTCCGCGATACCGAACCAGGCCAGATGTTCACGCAGCAGCGCCAAAAAGCCCGGCCGTTCCACAATGCCGCCGCCGATGAAAATGGCCTGCGGATCAAAAATGTTCACCAGGTTATACAGACCGCTACCGAGACCGTTGAAAAAGTCAGCCACCAGCCGCTGGCAGGTCACGTCGCCCGTATCGTAGCGATCGAATATCTCTTCCCCGGTCACCTCTTCCAGCGTTTTGCCGAAATGGTCGGCATAGCGCTGGCGCAATACGCGCATCGTGCAGTTTTCATTCATCGAATAGCGGCGCACATCGCGGGTGCCCGGACGATCGGTCTGCATATAGCCGAATTCGCCGGCGCGAAAACTGGCGCCGTGCACCAGTCGGTTATTACAGAAGATCGCCCCGCCGATGCCGGTGCCAATCGTCAGGACCAGAAAATCACTCATCTCGGCGGCTTTGCCCCGCCAGCGCTCGGCGAGCAGGACGCAGTTAGCATCGTTTTCGATGGCGACGGGAAGCCCGGTCTGTTGCTCCAGCCAGCGCTTAATGGCGAAATTATCGAACTTACGGATTGCGCCGCCCATTTCGATAAAGCCGGTGTGCGGGTTGACATAGCCAGGCGCGCTGATCGCCACGCCTTCACACGCCGGGTGAGCGGCAATCCACGCCAGCATCGCTTGCAGTATCTGGTCGCCATCGCTATCGATAATCGACTGCTTGCCTTTTTCACGCAGTTCGCCTGCAGCGGTGCTGACGCCCATTTTTAACGCCGTTCCACCGATATCAAATGCGGCAATGCTCATCCCGTCTCTTCCTCCTGAATCCCCGCAGAATCTACCTTCGGCTCTCTTGAACAAAAACAGAAACCGGTTTCAGTGGCATGATGGCTATTCCCGATGTCAGAGGCAAGCACAAGAATGTACCCGGTTTCATTTTCGTGAACCGCTTCAAATTTGTTCATATCGCTGCCGATTAACGCCGACTGCAAAGCAGGCTCGCAAACGTTTGCTTTCCCTGTTAGAATTGCGCCGATTTTTCTTGCTACCGCAAATGTGTGGAGATTTCGCAGTGACCGATAAAACCTCTCTCAGCTATAAAGATGCCGGCGTAGATATTGATGCAGGCAACGCGCTCGTCGACCGTATCAAGGGTGTGGTGAAGAAAACCCGACGCCCGGAAGTGATGGGTGGACTGGGCGGATTCGGCGCACTGTGCGCATTGCCGCAAAAATACCGCGAGCCGGTTCTGGTTTCCGGCACTGACGGCGTCGGCACCAAGCTGCGGCTGGCAATGGACCTGAAGCGCCACGATACTATCGGTATTGACCTGGTGGCGATGTGCGTCAATGACCTGGTGGTCCAGGGTGCAGAACCCCTGTTTTTCCTCGACTACTATGCAACCGGTAAACTGGATGTCGATACGGCAGCCAGCGTCATCAGCGGCATCGCGGAAGGCTGCCTGCAGTCAGGCTGTGCGCTGGTTGGCGGCGAAACGGCAGAAATGCCGGGCATGTACCACGGCGATGACTATGACGTCGCGGGCTTTTGCGTCGGCGTAGTAGAAAAATCAGAAATTATCGATGGTAGCAAAGTTGCCGATGGTGACGTGCTGGTCGCGCTGGCCTCCAGCGGTCCGCATTCCAACGGCTACTCGCTGGTGCGTAAAATTATCGAAGTCAGCGGCGTCGATCCGCAGACGACCGATTTGAATGGTTCGCCGCTGGCCGACCATCTGCTGGCGCCGACCCGCATCTACGTTAAGTCAGTTCTGGAGCTGATTGCTAACGTTGAAGTCCACGCCATTGCCCACCTGACCGGCGGCGGCTTCTGGGAAAACATTCCGCGCGTTCTGCCGGATAACACCCAGGCGGTCATCGACGAGTCCTCCTGGCAATGGCCAGAGGTCTTCAACTGGTTGCAGCAGGCCGGTAACGTCAGCAGCCATGAAATGTACCGTACCTTTAACTGCGGCGTCGGCATGGTTATCGCCCTGCCGGCTGAAGTCGCCGACAGCGCCATCGCGCTGCTGAACGAGAAAGGTGAAAACGCGTGGAAAATCGGCTATATCAAAGCTTCTGATTCCGAACAGCGTGTGGTCATTGAATGAAAAACATTGTGGTGCTGATTTCCGGTAACGGAAGCAATTTGCAGGCGATAATTGATGCCTGCGCCCGAAAGCAGATTAACGGCACCCTGAGAGCGGTATTCAGCAATAAGGCCGACGCGTTCGGCCTTGAACGCGCGCGTGAGGCCGGTATTCCGGCCCATGCGTTATCGGCCAGCCAGTTTGCCAATCGCGAAGCCTTCGATCGCGAGCTGATGCATGAGATCGATGCTTATGCGCCGGATCTGGTGGTGCTGGCAGGCTATATGCGGATCCTTAGCCCGGCGTTTGTCGCCCATTATCAGGGGCGTCTGCTGAATATCCACCCATCGCTGTTGCCAAAATACCCGGGGCTGCATACGCATCGCCAGGTACTGGAAAACGGCGATGAGGAACACGGTACATCGGTGCATTTCGTCACCGATGAGCTCGACGGTGGTCCGGTGATTCTGCAGGCCAAAGTGCCGGTTTTTGCCGGGGATAGCGAAGACGAGATTACCGCCCGCGTGCAGACACAGGAACATGCCATCTACCCGCTGGTGGTGAGCTGGTTTATGGACGGTCGTCTGCGCATGGAGGGAAATCAGGCCTGGCTTGACAACGCCCCTCTGCCGCCGCAGGGCCATGCGGCCGAAGAATAATCATCAGCGCCTCCGGCACTCGCCAGAGGCGCATTTTATCGGTTCAGCCTCAGCCGCTTTCCCTCTGTTTTGTTTAAATCAGCGATGATTTTTGCCCGGTTTATCTCCAGGCACAGCCTCGTTTTGCACACAATATCGGCACTTGCTCGCCACCGTTTTTGTTCACAGCAGATTGAAAGAAAACTGTCATACTTCTTTGACATAGTTGGACATTCAATGGCAAAGCTCGCCATAATGAAAAAGCAACATCAATCAACCGGAGTGTGAGTTGTAATGGGCCAGGAAAAGCTATATATCGAGAAAGAACTCAGCTGGTTGTCCTTTAACGAACGCGTACTTCAGGAAGCGGCGGATAAAAGCAATCCACTGATTGAGCGCATGCGCTTTTTGGGCATCTACTCCAACAACCTCGATGAATTTTATAAAGTGCGCTTCGCTGAACTTAAGCGCCGTATCATAATTAGCGAAGAACAAGGGAGTACCGCCCATTCTCGCCATTTGTTAGGCAAAATTCAGGCCCGCGTTCTGAAGGCCGACCAGGAATTTGACAGCCTGTATAATGAGCTGCTGCTGGAGATGGCGCGTAACCAGATCTTTTTGATCAATGAACGCCAGCTTTCGGTGAATCAGCAGTCCTGGCTACGCAACTATTTTAAACAGTACCTGCGTCAGCACATCACCCCGATCCTGATTAACCCAGAAACGGATCTGATCCAGTTCCTGAAAGATGATTACACCTATCTGGCGGTCGAAATCATCCGCGGGGAAACCATCAATTACGCCCTGCTGGAGATTCCGTCAGATAAAGTCCCGCGGTTTGTCAATCTGCCGCCGGAAGCACCGCGTCGCCGCAAACCAATGATCCTGCTTGATAACATCCTGCGTTACTGCCTGGATGATATCTTTAAAGGCTTCTTTGACTACGATGCGCTGAACGCCTACTCGATGAAAATGACCCGCGACGCCGAGTACGATCTGGTGCACGAGATGGAGTCGAGCCTGATGGAGCTGATGTCTTCGAGTCTGAAGCAGCGTCTGACGGCGGAACCGGTGCGTTTTGTTTATCAGCGCGATATGCCGGACACCATGGTGGAAATGCTGCGCGAGATGTTCTCCATTTCACGCTACGACTCAATGCTGCCAGGCGGGCGCTATCATAATTTTAAAGACTTTATCGGCTTCCCGAACGTCGGTAAGGCCAATCTGGTCAACAAGCCGCTGCCGCGCCTGCGCCACACCTGGTTTGATAAGTTCCGCAACGGGTTTGACGCCATTCGCGAACGCGACGTGCTGCTGTACTACCCGTATCATACCTTTGAGCACGTGCTGGAGCTGCTGCGCCAGGCCTCATTCGATCCGAGCGTGCTGGCAATCAAAATCAACATTTATCGCGTTGCCAAAGACTCACGGATCATCGATTCGATGATCCACGCAGCCCATAACGGCAAAAAAGTCACCGTGGTGGTGGAGCTTCAGGCGCGTTTCGACGAAGAAGCCAATATCCATTGGGCGAAGCGTCTGACCGAAGCCGGCGTCCACGTTATCTTCTCTGCGCCAGGGCTGAAAATTCACGCCAAGCTGTTCCTGATCTCGCGTAAAGAGGGAGAGGAAGTCGTCCGCTACGCGCATATCGGGACCGGCAACTTCAACGAAAAAACCGCCCGTCTGTACACCGACTATTCGTTGCTGACGGCAGATGCACGTATCACCAATGAAGTGCGCCGCGTCTTTAACTTTATCGAAAATCCATATCGCCCGGTGAGCTTCGATTACCTGCTGGTTTCGCCGCAGAACTCGCGCCGCCTGCTGTATGAAATGATCGACAGAGAAATCGCCAACGCCCAGAACGGTCAGCCTTCTGGCATCACGCTGAAGCTGAATAACCTGGTTGATAAAGGACTGGTGGATCGACTTTATGCCGCGTCAAGCTCCGGGGTTCCCGTTAACCTGTTGATTCGCGGCATGTGCTCTTTGATTCCTGGGCTGGAAGGGATCAGCGAAAATATTCGCGTCACCAGTATCGTCGATCGTTTCCTTGAGCACGACCGCGTCTATGTTTTCGAAAACGGCGGCGACAAACAGGTTTGGCTCTCCTCTGCTGACTGGATGACGCGCAATATTGATTACCGTATTGAGGTCGCCGCGCCGCTGCTGGATCCGCGGTTGAAGCAGCGCGTACTGGATATTTTTGATCTCTTATTCAACGATACGGTCAAAGCACGCTATCTTGATAAAGAACTGAGTAATCGCTATGTGCCGCGCGGCAATCGCCGTAAAGTGCGCGCACAGCTGGCGATTTACGATTATCTCAAATCACTCGAACAACCCGACTAACCTATGCCAATAAACGAAAAAACCCCTCGTCCGCAGGAGTTCGCTGCGGTCGACCTTGGTTCAAACAGTTTTCATATGGTGATCGCCCGCGTCGTCGACGGAGCCATGCAGATCATCGGTCGCCTGAAACAGCGGGTTCACCTGGCCGATGGACTGGATGAAAACTCCGTGCTCAGCGAAGAGGCGATCGCCCGTGGGCTGAATTGCCTGTCGCTGTTTGCCGAACGCCTGCAGGGTTTTTCTCCCTCCAGCGTCTGCATCGTCGGGACACACACCTTACGTCAGGCCGCCAACGCCGCGGAATTTCTCAAGCGCGCGGAAAAGGTGATTCCCTATCCGATAGAGATAATCTCCGGTAACGAAGAAGCGCGCCTGATCTTTATGGGCGTCGAACATACGCAGCCGGAACGTGGCCGTAAGCTGGTCATTGATATCGGCGGTGGTTCGACGGAGCTGGTGATTGGCGAGGATTTCGAACCGCGTCTGGTTGAGAGCCGTCGTATGGGCTGCGTCAGCTTCTCGCAGATCTATTTCCCCGGCGGCACCATCAACAAAGAGAATTTCCAGCGCGCGCGTCTGTCGGCGGTGCAGAAGCTGGAAACGCTGGCGTGGCAGTTCCGCATCCAGGGCTGGAATGTGGCGCTGGGCGCATCCGGCACCATTAAAGCTGCGCAGGAAGTGCTGGTCGCCATGGGTGAGAAAGATGGTTTTATCACCCCGGAACGCCTTGAAATGCTGGTGGATGAAGTGTTGAAGTATAAAAACTTTGACGCGCTCAGCCTGCCGGGTCTGTCGGAAGAACGCAAAGCGGTGTTTGCTCCTGGGCTGGCTATCCTCTGCGGCGTTTTCGATGCGCTGGCGATCAAAGAGCTGCGCTTGTCCGATGGCGCGCTGCGTGAAGGCGTGCTGTATGAGATGGAGGGACGTTTTCGCCATCAGGATATCCGCAGCCGCACCGCGCAAAGTCTGGCAAACCAGTACAACATTGACCGTGAGCAGGCGCGTCGGGTACTGGAAACGACCACCCATATATTCGAACAGTGGCAGGAACAGAACCCCAAACTGGACAACCCGAATCTGTCGGCGTTGCTGAAATGGGCGGTAATGTTGCACGAAGTGGGGCTGAATATTAACCACAGCGGAATGCACCGCCACTCGGCTTATATTCTGCAAAACAGCGATTTGCCGGGCTTCAATCAGGAGCAGCAGATGCTGATGGCGACGCTGGTTCGCTATCACCGTAAAGCGATCAAACTGGATGATTTGCCCCGCTTTACGCTGTTTAAGAAAAAGCAGTTTCTGCCGCTCATTCAGCTTTTACGCCTGGGTATTTTGCTGAATAACCAGCGTCAGGCGACCACCACACCGCCCACGCTCAGGCTGAAGACCGAAGCCAATCACTGGACGCTGATCTTCCCGCATGACTGGTTCAGCCAGAATGCGCTGGTGCTGCTCGATCTGGAAAAAGAGCAGCAGTACTGGGAAGGCGTGCCTGACTGGCTGTTGAAAATCGCCGAAGAAGAGCCTGAAAGCAAAAATTAGTCCCGAGGCCGGGTTGCTCTCACCCGGCCCGCTTCTTCCCCATCAGCTCGCTTCAGCCGTTACCGCCGTCACCAGAGACGCCAGTGGAACCGGCTGGCCAATCTCGTACCCCTGCAGATAATCAATCCCCAATGACAGCGCCGCCTGTCGAATCTCCGGCGTTTCCACACACTCCGCCACCACCTGCATATTCTTCATCCGCGCCAGATGGCAAATCGATGCCACGACCTGGTAATCAAGACTGCTGGAGTGCAAATTACGAATAAAGCTACCGTCAATCTTCAGCAGATCAACGTTCAGCGTTTTCAGGCGCGCGTAGCTGGCGTAGCCGGTACCAAAGTCATCGATCGCCACCCGACATCCCAGCGCCTGCAAATGCGCCAGCGTTTGCCGTGCCTGCTCAGGGTTGCTGAGCGAGTGGTTTTCCGTTAACTCAAATAATAACTGCCACGGTTCAACATGATACTGCGCCAGCAGCCGCTCCACTTCGCCGGGAAACTGGCTCCGGCTGACGGAGACCGGCGAAAGATTCACCGCCAGCCGCAGACCGGGTAAAATTGTCCGCTGCTGGTTCATAAAGGCGAGCGTATTCTCCAGTACCCACAGGTCAATACGGGATGACAGGCCAAACTCATGCGCCACCGGGAGGAAATCATCCGGGTAAATGAGCTCCCCGTCATCTCCCGCCATGCGCAGCAGAACTTCATAATAGTTGTCACCGCGAATACCGACGATCGGCTGCGCCATCAGACAAAAATGGTTCTGCTCCAGCGCCTGCTGGATCTGGTTCATCATCACCACTTTATCCCGTAAGCCGTGCTGAATATGTATAGCCCCGCGACGCTGCATATTTTCTGGCTGGCCGCTGGTCAGAGACATATCAGCAATGTTATTCAGCTCGCCTAAAAGCAAATAGAGGTGCTTCACCGGTGAGCGCACGCTGCAGTAACTAATCCCTACCGCGGGCTGCAGAGGTATACCGTCCCAGATAAAGCGAAACCGTTGGATACGTTCATCCAGCGCGGCAATGCGCGCCTTATGATCGCCGCTGTTCAGACGGAGCACCAGATCGTGTCCAGCCAGATGGTGAACGGCCTCGTTCGGCTGGAGTAAATCGCCCAGATGTTCAGCCAGTTTTTGTTTATATTGAATGCGCAGCATAACGCCATAATGGCGCCCCAGCAGCTCCAGCTCAGGAATGCGTAAAAAGCACAGCACCGACCACATTGCGCTGTCCAACGACCGACTCAGCGCCCGTAAATTGGGCATATGGACAACCGGATCGAGAAAAGCCATCCGCCGTACCCTGGCATGAATCAGACGCTGCCGGGTCGCCAGCATGGCCATATAAGTAATAATAAAAGAGAACACCAGATAGCTCGAAGAGGTTATGGCCAGCTGATGGGCATATCCCGGAGAGAAAGGCAAATAGCGATAATGAAAGTGAATAATGATGATTAAAACCGGCGTCCAAATCATTGCGATACAGCGATAGCCAAAGCGCATCGCGCCCCACAACATTACCGGCATGAGTAATGACAATGTATAGTTTGTGCTAAATATCGTACTCTGACCATTCAGCGGTATTAATAACAAACCCAATAACATTAACAATGTTATCGACCATAAAACAAATTCACCACATTTTATTTTTGGATCAACCTGTAACTTCGCCTGTGAAATAAAACTACGCAGATAAAAAGGATTGCGAAGAATACGAATCAATAAATAGCACAGCGGAACGCCGGTTAAACCGCCTACCATCAAGGCCTGAAAAGTAATCAGGGAGCGTAAACTTAGCGGATCGATCCCGACCAGCCCCGTCGTCCGCGGATGCATGCCGAGATACTCGGCAATCTGAGAAAGTATGAGAAAAATGAGCGATGGCAGCAGCATCTGCCAGAACAGGCGATACGGCATCAGGCTCACGTTACCGTGGTAAATATGCTGGCGGCGCGGCACAAAAATCCGATAGCCGCCCCAGCACAAAACCGCCGGGATAAGAAAATGGAAAACGACCACAATCGCCTCCCACGGATTCATTCCCCGGGCCACGGTGCACAGCAGACCGATGATAATACCGGGCAGCGCTGCCACATCAAAAAACAGCATAAGACTCTGGACCAGCGCCAACGGTAAATAGTAAAGCGAAACTTCACTACCATCCAGCACGGCATAGGAATTTGCCCCTCGCGCCAGAGGCAGTAAAAGCAGGGGTAAAATCAGCGGAAGCGCCCACCATTTATCCCGATACAGTCTGTATTGTTTAATTATTTTCATTGATGCTCTACAGATAACCCAAATTCCCGCTGGGTATATTCAGGTAGGCATCCAACCTAACCATCCTAGCCGCATAAGGAATACCTACGCGGAACAGGCAAGAGATTTTAGTTATCAGCACACGCGGACTGTTGATATAAATCAATAAATCTTTTAGCTATGATTAATAAAGCTTATTTTTATGCGTCTGTTCGAATGAAAGAAAAAGGATGTGAATGTGATAATTATCTTACATAACATTAAGTAATGTTTGAGCGGCGGATTTTTACATCCCCATCAATTGACCCTGCTGCATTCCTGTGCCTTAATACCCTTATCGCCCCAGTTGTGGGTATACCTCAAGGAACCTTTTGTGAGTCAGGCACCCAGTATGCGTAAACGACATCGATTTAACCGTCGCATGACCCGTATCGTACTGCTTATCAGCTTTATCTTCTTCTTTGGACGCTTTGTCTACTCTTCTATTGGCGCCTGGTATCATCATCAGGACAAGATCGAGTCCCAGCAATCGACGATCCCGGTTGATACCACGCCGCGGGAATAAGCCAGCACATTACGGTGCCAGCCAGTACGGCATAACATTGCTTTAAACGGTAAACTGCACCTCTCGCAGCAGGCGCAGCATCTCGCCGATCCCTTTGCTGAGAATTTTATCCTGACGCATCACGACCCCCAACTGACGGTGGAGTAGTGGCGTCAGCGATTGAACGCGTAACCCCTGCCGATCGTCATGATGCGCCACCGCCATGCGTGGAACAATGCTGTATCCCAGTCCGGCGCGCACCATTCGCTTGATGGCTTCAATGCTGCCCAGCTGCATCACCGGCGAAATATCCCGCCCGCTGGCACGAAACCAGCCATCAATCAGCTCCCGGGTTCCGCTCCCGGCCTCAAAGGCAATCAGCGGCAGCGCCTGCAGCACTTCCGCCGTCAGCTCCAGCGGCAGCGCATCCTGTCCACAGGCAAAAATAAACACAAACTCCTCATCCACCAGCGGATCTATTGCCAGGTTGCGCCCGTGGGCCGGAAGCGTGACCAGTCCGAGATCGAGTCGGTTCTCCTCCACGGCGCGCACGATATCCAGCGTATTTCCGGTCGTCACGCCTACCGTCAGCAGCGGATGCGCCTGCCGCAGCTGCTGTAAGACCGGCGGTAAAAGATGTATGCAGGCCGTGGCCCCCGTTCCGAGCGTTATCGCGCCGCTGATTTCGCGATTAAACTCGCTCACCGACAGTACCGCCGCGCTGACCGCCCGTTCAATATTGTCACCGTGAGCCAGCAGAGCCATACCGGCCGCCGTCGCTTTAATCCCCCGTCCGGTCCGCTCAATCAGCCGGGTCTGCAGAAACTGTTCCAGCTGACGTACCTGCAGGCTGACCGCGGGCTGCGATAGCCCCAGGACATCCGCAGCAGCCGAGAAGCTCCCCCGCTGTACCACCAGCCGGAAAGTAGCCAGATGTCCCAGATTAAGCGTCGTCATCTCAAAGTTTCTCTTATAAGGGTCATAAACCAACGAGTCTGCCTGCACAATAGCGCGCAGGTTATGCTGCCGGCAACTGCATAACAGACTGAGATACGATGAAAAATATGGAAAACAGACGCGCCGCGTCCGGCATGCTGACGCTTGCCGCTGGATGCAATCAGCTGATTAACTGGGGGATCTCATTTTATATGCCGGGCACTTTTTCCCGGGCTATCGAGCAGGACACCGGCTGGCCAACGACGCAAATCTACCTCGGCCTGACGATCGCCATGTTGATAATGGCGTCGATCTCCCCGTTTGTCGCCCGCCTGCTGGCCCGGTTTGGCGGCCAGCACATTGTGGTCAGCGGCACGCTGGCGATCGCCGCAGGATGCTTCATCATGGCGGCCGTACCGACTCTCTCCGGTTGGCTGGGCGCCTGGCTACTTACCGGTATCGGAATGCGTCTGGCGCTGTATGATACGCTGTTTGCCGCGCTGGTGAATCTTTACGGTCAGCAGGCAAGACGCACCATTTCCCGCGTGACGCTGGCTGGCGGCCTGGCTTCCGCTCTGTTCTGGCCACTGGGCGCATTTTTGCTGACGATGATGAGCTGGCGGGAGGCGCTGCTGGTTTATGCCCTGCTGGGCCTGTTCAGCGCGCTGCTGCTCTGGCGAATGCCGAACGCCAGGCGACCCGCGGCGATACGGCCAGAAGCGCACCGGCCCGCTTCCCGCCAGCAGAGACAGGTTGCTCTGCTGTATGCGGCGCTGATCGCGCTGGTGACATTTGTTTCTAATGGAACCTCCACCCACCTGCCGGAATTTATCGCCCACTACGGTCTGCCGGTGGCGGCGGGGATGCTTTGGGGCATTGGCCAGACCGGCGCCCGCTTTCTGGAGGTCGCCTCGGGTTCGGTGCTCACGCCACTTCGACTTACGCTGCTGACCACGTTGCTGATGCCGGTCTGTTTCGCCCTTGGCCTGAGCGGGCCTTATCTCCTCGGCACCGCCGGCGGATTTGTGCTGGGCTATGGCGCTATCAATGGGTTAACGACGGTATTTAAAGCCACGCTACCGCTAGAGCTTTTTGCCGCCGAGGATTACGCCAGACGCACCGGTATCCTGTTGATCCCCGCCCAGCTGCTGGCTGCCGCCTCCCCGTTTGCCTACGCCTGGTTAACTCAGCAGTTCGGGGTTCAGGGAAGCTTAGGTTTTTCCGCTGCGCTGACGCTGGTGGTCGCCGCGCTGGCGCTCGCCATTGCCCGGAGCCAGTCCCGTCGGCCACCCGAGACGATGCCGGTAGCCATTGATTCCTGAGCTTCGTGGCGATACCTGCACGCCCCTTAGCGAGGAGGTATCTCCCCGTTTTTCCGACAGACCATTGCGATAAAACGATCGCGGACGGCGTCCGCCGCCTGAGGATTCCAGGCCAGGCCAACCTGCCATTGCGCGCCCTCCCCCGTCACGGTAACGAGCTTTATGCCTGCCGGCAGAAGATGACATGCGCCGGCAGGAAGCAGCGCAACACCATTTCCGGCGGCAACCAGCGCCAGCAGGGTGTGAATATCGTCAGCATCCGTCACGATGTCAGCGGACAGGCGGTTGATTTGCAGGAAATGCGCCGTTTGCTCTGCTAACCCCCGGCCGCGCCGTGGGTTAATTTGCAGCAGCGGGAACTGTCGGAGCACCGAGGCGATATCCGGGAGCGCCTCCGTTGCGCCAGCGGGCACGGCAAGCACCAGGCTCTCTTCCATCAGCGCCCGGGCCTCCAGCGCCTCCGGAACAGGCATCCGCACGAACCCGGCATGCAGCTGCCCCTCCAGTAACATTCGATACTGCTCGTGGGAAGCGATATCGTTGAGGGAGACCTCAATATCGGGAAACTGCTGGCGAAAGGCTTTAACTTGCGCCGGGGCCAGCTGGAAGGTTGAGATGCCGAACCCCAGCGCCAGCGTGCCGACGTTTCCGCGCCGGACCTGCTCCGTCCAGGCACAAAACTGGTCATGCTGCGCTACAAAATGGCAGGCCTGAGAATAGATAGCCTCCCCCGCCGCGGTCAGCTGCGCTCCCTGCCGCCCCCGCTGAAAAAGAGTCATGCCCGTCAGATGTTCCAGGGTCTGGATTTGTTTCGTCAGCGCCGGCTGGGTCAAACAAAGCCTCTCCGCCGCCGCATGGTAGCGTCGCAGCTGGGCCAGAGTGACGAACGCCCGTATTAATCTGATGTCCATTCCAGTCCCTTATCAAACGCGGAGAAAGCGTGATTATACATCCTGTGTCTCTGCTGGCGTAATGAGCTCAGTTTTTCGCAACGAGAAGAGACCTATGAACAACGAACTCCAGGTGGCTACGGTACAGTTCTGCCACCGCGCTAATGATAAGTCCTATAACCTGGGCATTATGGAACGCTTTATTCATCAGGCAGCCGGCGAAGGGACCCGCATTCTGGCCTTTCCCGAAATGTGCATTACCGGATACTGGCACGTTATCGATCTCAGCGCCGAGGAGGTAAGCTCGCTGGCCGAGACCATTGACGACAGTCCTTCCCTGGCGAGAATTGCCCGCCTGGCGCAAAGTTATGAGATGGCGATTGGCGTAGGGCTGATTGAAAGAGCGAGTGACGATCGTCTGTATAACACCTACGTCGTTTGTATGCCGGATGGCCAGAGGCATATCCACCGCAAGCTGCACGCCTTTGAACATCCGGCGATAGACCGGGGGAATAGCTTCACCGTCTTCGATACGCCGTGGGGAGTGAAAGTTGGCGTTCTGATCTGCTGGGACAATAACCTGACGGAAAATGCCCGGGCTACCGCGCTGCTGGGCGCGGATATTCTGCTGGCCCCCCATCAAACCGGCGGCACGAACTCCCGCAGCCCGTTCGGGATGAAGCCCGTTCCCGTTGCCCTTTGGCAGAACCGGTATCAGGATCCTGACGCGCTGAAAGCCGCATTTCAGGGCCGTAACGGTCGGGAATGGTTGCTCCGCTGGCTGCCCTCAAGAGCGCATGATAATGGGATGTTTATCTTATTCAGCAATGGCGTCGGGCTGGACAACGGGGAGGTGCGTACCGGAAATGCGATGATTATCGATCCCTATGGCCGCATTATTGCCGAGACCGATGCGTTTGAAGACACCCTGGTCTGCACCACGCTGGATTTAAACCTGCTGGCCATGTCCACAGGCCGACGCTGGATTCACGGCAGACGCCCCGAGCTCTATGCGATTCTGAGCCAGAATCAGGGTTATGAACGCGATGCCCGCAGCGCGCGTTTCTCAACGGAAGTGCCGCAGTTCAGCGATAACACTCAGCATTAATCCGGCGGTCAAAAAGAAAAGCCCCCTGATAAAACAGAGGGCTTCGTTTAACCACGCCGGGGAGTTATTCCCACTCGATGGTTGCCGGCGGCTTGCCGCTGATGTCATAGACGACGCGGGAAATGCCGTTCACTTCGTTGATAATGCGGTTGGAAACGCGGCCAAGGAAGTCATATGGCAGGTGCGCCCAGTGGGCGGTCATAAAGTCGATGGTTTCGACCGCACGCAGGGAAACGACCCAGTCGTACTTACGGCCATCGCCCATTACGCCGACAGAGCGGACCGGCAGGAACACGGTGAACGCCTGGCTCACTTTGTTGTACAGGTCAGCTTTATGCAGCTCTTCGATGAAGATAGCATCCGCACGACGCAGCAGATCGCAGTACTCTTTCTTCACTTCGCCCAGTACGCGAACGCCGAGACCCGGCCCCGGGAACGGATGACGGTACAGCATGTCGTACGGCAGGCCCAGCTCCAGACCAATCTTACGCACTTCGTCTTTGAACAGCTCACGCAGCGGTTCAACCAGCCCCATTTTCATCTCTTTCGGCAGGCCGCCCACGTTGTGGTGAGATTTGATGACGTGTGCTTTACCGGTTGCAGACGCTGCGGATTCGATGACATCCGGGTAGATGGTTCCCTGCGCCAGCCATTTAACATCTTCCAGCTTCAGCGCTTCTTCGTCGAACACTTCGACGAACACGCGGCCGATGATTTTACGTTTGGCTTCCGGATCGTTCTCGCCTTTCAGCGCGTCCAGGAAGCGCTTCTCGCCTTCCACGTGAACGATGTTCAGACCGAAGTGATCACCGAACATGTCCATAACCTGCTGGGCTTCGTTCAGACGCAGCAGACCATTGTCCACGAAGACGCAGGTCAGGTTTTTACCGATAGCGCGGTGCAGCAGCATGGCGGTCACGGAGGAGTCCACGCCGCCGGAGAGGCCGAGGATCACTTTGTCATCGCCAACCTGCTGGCGGATACGCTCAACGGCATCGTCGATGATTTTTGCCGGCGTCCACAGGGCTTCACACTGGCAGATGTCACGCACGAAGCGCTCCAGCATACGCATACCCTGACGGGTGTGGGTCACTTCCGGATGGAACTGCACGCCATAGAAGCGTTTTTCTTCGTTCGCCATGATGGCAAACGGGCAGCTTTCAGTGCTGGCAACGGTTACGAAGTCAGACGGGATCGCGGTGACTTTGTCGCCGTGGCTCATCCAGACGTCGAGCAGCGGTTTACCTTCAGCGGTCAGGGAGTCTTCGATACCGCGCACCAGCGCGCTATCGGTAACAACTTCAACCTGCGCATAGCCGAACTCGCGCTCATTAGAGCCTTCTACGTGGCCGCCCAGCTGCATTGCCATGGTCTGCATACCGTAGCAAACGCCAAACACCGGTACACCGGCTTCGAAAACATACTGCGGCGCGCGCGGGCTGTTATGTTCAGTGGTGCTTTCCGGGCCGCCGGAAAGAATGATGCCGCTAGGATTGAACTCACGAATCTGAGCTTCCGTTACGTCCCAGGCCCACAGCTCGCAATATACCCCTAATTCACGTACGCGACGCGCAACCAACTGGGTGTACTGAGAACCGAAGTCCAGGATTAGAATGCGATGTTTATGAATGTTATCCGTCATTGACGTTTATTCCAGAGCAGTAGCGATTAAATAAAATCGCCCGGCGCATGACCGGGCGATGAAAATCAGGAGCCCATGCGGTAGTTCGGGGATTCCTTGGTGATCGTCACGTCGTGAACGTGACTTTCCTGGATGCCAGCACCGCTGATACGCACGAATTCCGCTTTAGTACGCAGGGTGTCGATGGTACCACAACCGGTCAGCCCCATACAGGAGCGCAGGCCACCCATCTGCTGGTGAATGATCTCTTTCAGGCGACCTTTATAAGCAACGCGGCCTTCGATACCTTCCGGCACCAGTTTGTCCGCGGCGTTGTCGCTCTGGAAGTAACGGTCAGAAGAGCCTTTGGACATCGCACCCAGAGAACCCATACCGCGATAAGATTTGTAAGAACGCCCCTGGTAGAGCTCGATTTCACCCGGGGACTCTTCGGTGCCCGCCAGCATGGAGCCGACCATCACGGCAGCAGCACCAGCAGCGATTGCTTTGGCGATATCGCCGGAGAAACGGATACCGCCATCGGCGATAACCGGAATGCCGGTACCTTCCAGCGCTTCTACCGCGTCTGAGACGGCGGTAATCTGCGGGACACCAACGCCGGTGACGATACGGGTAGTACAGATAGAACCAGGGCCGATACCTACTTTCACCGCGCTCACGCCCGCTTCAGCCAGGGCACGCGCGCCGGCGCCGGTAGCCACGTTACCGCCGATGATTTGCAGGTCAGGATATTTAGCACGGGTTTCACGAATGCGCTGCAGAACGCCTTCAGAATGGCCGTGGGAGGAGTCGATCAGCAGAACATCAACGCCTGCAGCAACCAACGCATCTACGCGCTCTTCGTTGCCCGCGCCTGCGCCAACCGCTGCACCGACGCGCAGACGACCATGCTCATCTTTACACGCATTCGGCTTACGTTCCGCTTTCTGGAAATCTTTAACGGTAATCATGCCGCGCAGATGGAAGCCAGCATCAACAACCAGCGCTTTTTCAACGCGTTTTTCGTGCATTTTGGCAAACACGACTTCGCGGCTTTCGCCTTCACGCACGGTAACCAGACGCTCTTTCGGCGTCATGTAAACGCTGACGGGCTGGTTCAGGTCGGTCACGAAGCGAACGTCGCGACCGGTGATGATACCGACCAGTTCGTTGTCTTCGGTCACTACCGGATAACCGGCAAAACCGTTACGCTCGGTCAGCACTTTTACTTCACGCAGGGTGGTTGTAGGCAGTACGGTCTGCGGATCGGAAACCACGCCGGACTCATGTTTCTTCACGCGGCGAACTTCTTCCGCCTGACGCTCGATGGACATGTTTTTGTGAATAAAGCCGATGCCGCCTTCCTGTGCCAGGGCAATTGCCAGGCGCGCTTCTGTTACGGTATCCATGGCTGCGGAGAGCATAGGAATATTCAGACGAATGGTTTTCGTCAGCTGGGTGCTGAGATCGGCAGTATTCGGCAGAACGGTAGAATGAGCGGGAACGAGGAGGACGTCGTCAAACGTCAGAGCTTCTTTAGCGATACGTAGCATGGGCAATATCTCGACCAGGGTGGATAAATATTGCCGTGGCATTATACAGAGCGTAACCGATTGCATCTACCCTTTTTTGAAAATAATACTTGCGATCGTCCATCAGCAGGTTACTATCGACTGAATAACCTGCTGATTTAAAATTTGATCTTGCTCACATGTTACCATCTCAATCCCCTGCAATTTTCACGGTCAGCCGCCTAAATCAGACGGTTCGCCTGCTGCTGGAACAGGAAATGGGTCAGGTCTGGATCAGCGGCGAGATCTCCAACTTCAGCCAGCCCTCTTCCGGCCACTGGTACTTCACCTTAAAAGACGATAACGCCCAGGTGCGCTGCGCGATGTTCCGCAACAGCAACCGTCGGGTCACTTTTCGCCCGCAGCACGGCCAGCAGGTACTGGTGCGTGCCAATATCACCCTGTATGAGCCGCGCGGCGACTATCAGATTATCGTTGAGAGTATGCAGCCTGCCGGCGAAGGGCTGTTACAGCAAAAGTATGAACAGTTAAAAGCGCTGCTGGCGGCGGAAGGTCTTTTCGATCAGCAGTATAAGCAAGCCCTCCCCTCCCCTGCGCGCTGCGTGGGCGTCATCACCTCGAAAAGCGGCGCGGCGCTACACGACATTCTGCACGTGCTGAAAAGACGCGATCCGTCGCTGCCGGTCGTTATCTACCCCACGCCGGTTCAGGGCGACGATGCGCCAGGGCAAATCGTTCGCGCCATAGAATTAGCCAACCTTCGCGAAGAGTGCGATGTGCTGATCGTTGGCCGCGGCGGCGGTTCTCTGGAAGATTTATGGAGCTTCAACGATGAGCGGGTAGCGCGGGCGATTTTTGCCAGCCGCATCCCGGTCGTCAGCGCCGTCGGCCATGAAACCGACGTCACCATCGCCGATTTTGTCTCCGACCTGCGGGCGCCAACCCCTTCAGCGGCCGCAGAGATTGTCAGCCGCAATCAGCAGGAGCTGCTGCGCCAGCTGCAATCCGGACAGCAGCGTCTGGAAATGGCGATGGACTATTTTATCGCCAACCGTCACCGTCGTTTTACCCAGCTGTTCCATCGTCTTCAGCAACAGCATCCGCAGCTACGATTAGTGCGCCAGCAAACGGCGCTGGAAAGGCTACGGGAGCGAATGCGCCTTGCGCTTGAGACGCAGATGAAACGCGCCGATCAGCGTCAACAACGCGTCATTCAGCGTCTGAACATGCAAAACCCGCAGCCGCGCATCCACCGTCATCAGTCGCGCATTCAGCAACTCGAATACCGCCTCGCCGAGAGCATCCGTTCGCGTTTAAGCGAGCGCCGCGAGCGCTTCGGCAACGCGGTGACCCATCTGGAGGCGGTGAGTCCGCTGGCAACGCTGGCCCGCGGCTATAGCGTCACCTCAGCCAGCGACGGCAAAGTGCTGAAGCAAACCAAACAGGTGAAGGCAGGCGATATGCTGACCACTCGTTTAAATGACGGCTGGGTCGCAAGCGAAGTCAAAACGATTACGCCCGTGAAGAAAACCCGGGCGAAGAAAAAGTAACAACGGTTATTCTACCGCCGCCCACTCCACGCGTTTTTTCGAAATCAGCCCGTGCCCGTTCTGGCAAAAATAATCCACTGCGCCACACGCTTTTAAAACCTCCAGCGGTTTGTGGCAATCCGGGCAGCGGGCTTGCAGGGCAAACGCTTTCGCACAGTGCTGACAGCGTGCATTCTGATCCTCTACTGACAACGGCGCGCGACAGATGGGGCATGCAAGTTCCATGATGATTCCTTACCGAATGTTCGTCCGCCCAGTTTACCACGGCGGTGGTTCAGTGTGGCCCACGCAATTGCTGCTGTAGCTCAAGCAAGAGCGCCACTTCGTTGATCCGTCGCTGCGTTAACCGGGACACTTCCTCAGGAGCGCGAACAAACAGGCTCTCTGTTCCCAGAATATGCTCGCCCAGGCAATGCTCATAGATAGCGCCCGGACGCCGCCAGCGCTCAATACGATCGCCAGCAATCAGCTCCACCACTTCGCAATTATCGCGCCGGTCCTGATTGATAATGCGCCCATCGCGTAGCCAGATGCGCAGCCCTTTTTGTCCTCCCGCCGGTCCGGCATATTTGTTCAGCCAGATATTGAGCGGGATGCCGCTGAGTTGCCCCTGCAGATGGGCCTTGCCTTCCGCGGTTTGCGTATCTCCCCGGGCAATGGCATGGCCCAGGCGATCGCTGACCTGCCGGACTTCAAGGTGCATCTCATCCGTCCCACCACAGTAGCGGATTGTTTCGCGCAGCATCGCCAGCACATGCGTACCAATATCAAGAATCACGCCGTCAGGATGACGCAGCTGGCGCGTATCCGGCTCACCGGTGGCAAAATTGAGCGCCACGGGCTCGCCCTGGTCGTTAAATCCGCTGGGCTCCTGCAAAAATCCGTCAATACGGGCGATATCCTGGATTGATGACAGCAGAGGCCGACGGGGCTGCGCCGCATCTTCCCCCTGCCAGCGCTCGTCCAGCTCACCCAATGCCAGCTTCAGCGCACCGTCCCGCGCCATCCAGTGATCGAGCGCCAGTACCCGCCGCGCATGCTGCGGCTCGTTGAGCAGCTCACGCAGACGGGTCATTTGTTCAAGAGTCGCAACAACCGGTTTTTCCACCACAATGCGCGGACAGGCTGATGCCAGCGCCGCCTCCAGCACCGGAAGATGCTGCAACGACGCGGTGGTGATAAATAGCAGATCTAACGGCTTTCCGAGCACTGCCGCTAGTGACGCACAGCGGGTTATTCCCGGTAATCTTCTGCCAGGATTCGCATCGAAACCCCAGCATTCGTTCATGGGGATCCCCAAATGCCTCAGCGCGGGAAGATAAGCGGTTTCGACTACCGCGCCCAGCCCAACAAATCCAGTCTGCATAGTGACCTGCCAGTAAGTCGGTGGAAATAATATGGGTATTATACACATCGAACGGGCGGCGAACGTGGATTCACCAATGTCGCGAGTTGTTACGAGATAAAAAAAACCCGCCAGCGGCGGGTTTCTCTATTACTGGATTACTTGCTTTTCTTGATGTGTTTAATCAAGCGTTTACGCTTACGCATCTGGTTCGGCGTCAGGGTATTGCGTTTGTTGGCAAACGGGTTTTCCCCTTCTTTGAACTGGATACGAATTGGCGTACCCATTACGTCCAGCGACTTGCGGAAGTAGTTCATCAGGTAACGCTTATAGGAGTCCGGCAGATCTTTTACCTGATTACCGTGGATGACCACAATCGGCGGGTTATAACCGCCGGCATGGGCATATTTCAGTTTCACGCGACGACCACGCACCAGCGGCGGCTGATGATCTTCTGCCGCCATGGTCATGATACGGGTCAGCATCGCCGTCCCGACGCGACGGGTCGCGCTGTCATACGCTTCGCGTACGGATTCGAACAGGTTACCTACGCCGCTGCCGTGCAGTGCGGAGATAAAGTGGATACGTGCAAAGTCAATGAAGCCCAGACGGAAGTCCAGCGTCTCTTTAACCTGCTCTCTCACTTCCTGGCTCAGGCCATCCCACTTGTTGACCACAATCACCAGCGAACGGCCACTGTTGAGGATAAAACCAAGCAGAGAAAGATCCTGGTCGGAAATCCCTTCACGCGCATCGATAACCAGCATCACCACGTTGGCATCTTCAATGGCCTGCAGCGTTTTGATGACCGAGAATTTTTCGACCACGTCGGTAATTTTACCGCGCTTACGCACGCCCGCGGTGTCGATGAGCACGTATTCACGTTCATCGCGCTGCATCGGAATGTAGATACTGTCGCGCGTGGTTCCCGGCATGTCGTAGACCACCACGCGGTCTTCGCCCAGGATACGGTTGGTCAGCGTGGATTTACCCACGTTCGGACGACCCACAATCGCCAGCTTAATCGGCAGATCTTGCGGGTTGAAGTCGTCTTCCGGCTCTTCCGCTTCTTCACCGTTCTGTTCCGCTTCAAACTGCGCCCAGTACGCCGCATCTTCATCGACCTCTTCCGACGGGTCGATCTCTTCGGCCCACGGCAACAGGACGTGCTCCAGCAGGCTGGTCACGCCGCGACCGTGAGACGCAGCGATCGGATGGATATCCCCGAGACCCAGCGACCAGAAGTCGGCAATGGCCTGATCGGCATCAATGCCGTCGGTTTTGTTCGCCACCAGGAAAGTCGGCTTTTCACGCGAGCGAAGATGTTTGGCGATCGCGGTATCAGCAGGCATCAGGCCCGCACGCGCATCGACCATAAACAGCACGACGTCCGCCTCTTCAATCGCCAACAGCGACTGTTCAGCCATACGGGTTTCAACGCCATCTTCTGTGCCATCGATACCGCCGGTATCGATACAGATAAATTCACGACCTTCAACTTCAGCACGACCGTACTTACGGTCACGAGTCAGCCCCGGGAAATCCGCGACCAACGCATCACGAGTGCGCGTCAAACGGTTGAAAAGCGTGGATTTTCCAACATTAGGGCGCCCGACAAGCGCGACCACAGGTATCATGTTAAATGCCTCTTACAAATTGCTATGCAACATCGATTTAACGACGTTTTTAAAAAAGTCAAAACGGCCCCTGTCTGCCAGGAGCCGTTTCTCAATTCGCACTATACCCGTTGTCTCTCAGTGAACGTCGCCGCCGGCTGCGTTGCCGGCCGCCGCGAAGAAACTCAAGAGCCGCGGGGTAAGCCGCCACGACTAACGCGTAATAGAATACAGCGTGCCGTCGGTTGCCTGGATCAGCAGTCGACCATCGGCTACCACCGCGTCGGTACGGAAGCCGGAGCTATCCACTTTCTGCTGAG
This sequence comes from Klebsiella sp. X13, assembly GCF_003323835.1. Lineage (NCBI taxonomy): Bacteria > Pseudomonadati > Pseudomonadota > Gammaproteobacteria > Enterobacterales > Enterobacteriaceae > Klebsiella > Klebsiella sp. X13. The sequence continues at coordinate 1,366,491 of NZ_CP030874.1, read as the reverse complement.
CCACAAAGTGACCATCTTCCGGGTTCACCCAGTGCATATAGCCTTCACTATCACCGACCACCAGGTTGCCATTATACAACACCGGCGCGGTCAGCAGGCGATGCAATAGATCGCTTTGCGTCCACAGCGTCACGCCACCTTCGGTGGAGAGCGCCAGGATGCGGTCATTCTGATCGACCAGGTAGATACGGTTGCCGTCAACGATAAAGTCGTTCACGGAACCCAGCTCACGCTTCCACATGATCTGGCCGCTGCGCAGATCCAGCGCGGTCAGGTTGCCATTATACGCCAGCGTGTATACCACACCGTTGACGATAACCGGGGTCGTATCGACGTCATTCAGACGATCGATTTCCGTCGGTCCGGTCGCCTGGGAGATACGCTGCTGCCAGATAATCTGCCCTTGCTGCATCAGCACGGCGCTAACGCGACCGTTATCGCCGCCAACGATGGCTGCGCCATAGGCGGTCGCCGGAGCAGATTCACCGCGCAGAGAGAGCGCCGGCATATCCAGGTTAACGGTCCACTTCACCGCCCCATCCGCTTCATTCAGCGCCTGCAGCTGACCGTTACTGGTGTGAACCAGAACCATGCCGTCGCTGACGACCGGGCGAGAAATCGCTTCACCCGCAACGCGAGCCTGCCACGCCACCGTACCATCGCTGGTATTCAGGGCGAACAGCTGCGCTTTTTCGCTGCCGATATAGACATGACCACCGGAAACGGTGATACCGCCAGAGAGCAGCGCAGGCGTGCGAGAGAACCAGCCGTCTTTTTCAGCCAGGTTCACCGACCACACCTCTTTCCCGTCGTCAGCGTTCAGCGCTTTGACGGTGCCCTTACGATCGGCCGCATAGACTACGCCGTCGGCAAAAGCCGGGTGCAGGTTAGAATAGAAATCGCCGATACCATCGCCAACAGAGGTGCTCCAGGACGTGGACGGCGTAAACTGATTTTCCACCGTCGGCAGCGGTGACATTTTCACCACATCTTCTTCGCTGTTAAACAACGAACAACCGCTTAATAAGGTAACGGAAAGCAGCCCTGGCAAAAGTAATTTACGCAATTGCATCGAGTCCCTCTCAGATGGACAGATTATTTATTTTCATACGCATCATTTCGCTGAGCGCAGGTGAAGCATCGCTTTTCACGCCAGCTTCCCAGGCCGCGCGAGCGCCTTGCTTATCGCCTTTGTTAAGCAGAATCTCACCACGGAGATCGGCAACAATAGCGACCCAGCCTTCACCTTTAATACCATCAAGGGTTTTCAGCGCTTCATCAGGTTTCTTCAGCTGCAGCTGCACACGCGCAAGACGCATATTGATAACCGACTTCAGGTTATCATCCGGCGCGGCGGCCAGGCCCTGCTGAAGCTGCTTTTCGGCATTTTGCAGATCGTTCTTATCGACAAAACGCTGGGCCAGCTCCAGAGAAGCAAACGCGCCATAGCTGTTTTTGCTATCGGCAGCAAACTTTTCCGCCAAACCGATCGCTTCCGGCTTGTCTGATTTGAGCGCGGAAATGGCGTTTTCATAGGCTAAAGAGGATTCTCTCGCCGTATCCTGCTGATGCGAACTCCAGTAGCGCCAGCCAACCAACGCGCCAATCCCTAAAATCACACCAACGGCCAGCGCTTTGCCATTTTCGGCAAAGAAACGCTTGAGCGCATCGACCTGATCGTTTTCGTTGTTATACGTTTCCACGCAGTCCTTCTCCTGACTAATGATTCCCGGGAGATTAACCCAGAAGTGCGCGCAAATGCGCAGCAACGCTATCCTGCGTTACGGTAGTTTGCTCACCTGAGCGTAAATCCTTCACTACCACGTTTCCGTCAGCAATTTCTGATTCACCGACCACCAGAGCAACGCGAGCGCCCCATTTATCCGCGCGGGCAAACTGTTTCTTAAAGTTGCCGCCGCCGTGGTTGGTCATCAGCTTAGCGCCGGGCAGCTCATCGCGAACCCGCTCAGCCAGACGCATCGCTGCAGACTGGGTATCGGTTCCGGAAGCCACCAGGTATATATCGACAACAGGATCGGCTTTAAATTCCGGATTTACTGCCTGAACCAGTAAAACAAGACGTTCCAGCCCCATAGCGAAGCCTACGGCCGGCGTTGCGCGCCCGCCCAGCTGCTCTACCAGACCATCATAACGACCGCCGGCACAGACCGTTCCCTGGGAACCGAGGCTGGTGGTGACCCACTCAAACACGGTACGGTTATAATAATCCAGGCCGCGCACCAGGCGCTGATTGACGGTATAGCGAATCCCAGCATCGTCCAGCAGGGCACACAGGCCCGCGAAATGCGCTCTGGAGTCTTCGTCCAGGTAGTCGCCCAGCGCAGGCGCATCGTTGAGCAGCGCCTGTACTTCCGGATTTTTGGAATCGAGGACGCGCAGCGGGTTGGTATACATGCGGCGTTTGCAGTCTTCGTCGAGCTTATCTTTAAACTGCTCAAGATAGGCGACCAGCGCATCGCGATAGGTTGCACGCGCTTCCAGCGAACCGATGGAGTTCAGCTCCAGCGCAACGTGGTCAGCGATGCCCAGCTCACGCCACCAGCGAGCGGTCAGCATGATCAGCTCAGCATCGATATCCGGACCCTGCAGGCCAAAGACTTCAACGCCCATCTGGTGGAACTGGCGATAGCGCCCTTTCTGCGGACGTTCGTGGCGGAACATCGGTCCGACGTACCACAGACGCTGTTCTTGATTGTACAGGAGACCATGTTCGATGCCGGCACGTACGCAGCCCGCCGTCCCTTCCGGACGCAGCGTCAGGCTATCGCCATTGCGGTCCTCAAAGGTGTACATCTCTTTTTCAACCACGTCGGTCACTTCGCCGATCGCGCGTTTGAATAACGGGGTCTGCTCTACAATCGGCAAACGGATTTCGCTGTAACCGTAGCTGCCGAGCACCTGTTTCAGTGAGCCTTCAATGCGCTGCCAGAGAGCGGTCTCGCCCGGCAGATAATCGTTCATGCCACGGATGGCTTGAATGTTCTTTGCCACGTTTATTCTCTTTATTTATATACAAAAATGAACCCCGACGCCGCGCGTCTGCGGGTTCAATCATACACGGGAAGTGATACACCGCCCCGGATTATTTCTCTTCAACCTGCTGAACATTGATGCGACGCGCTTCATCAAGCATCGAGGCTTTAGCACGAATCCGTGCTTCCAGCTGATCGATCATATCGTCGTTGTCCAGCCTGTCTTTACGCACGCCATCTTCATAGAGGCCGCTTTTTTTATTGCCGCCGGTCACGCCAAGCGTTGAAACCAGCGCTTCGCCCGGACCGTTCACCACGCAACCGATAATCGAAATATCCATCGGCGTAATAATGTCTTCCAGACGTTGCTCCAGCGCGTTAACGGTGCCGATAACGTCGAACTCCTGACGCGAACAGGTCGGGCAAGCGATGAAGTTGATCCCGCGGGCGCGGATGCGCAGGGATTTCAGAATGTCGAAACCGACCTTGATCTCTTCAACCGGATCCGCCGCCAGGGAAACGCGCAGGGTATCGCCGATCCCTTCAGACAGCAGCAGCCCCAGGCCGATCGCCGACTTCACCGCGCCGCTGCGGGCGCCGCCGGCTTCAGTGATCCCAAGGTGCAGCGGCTGATCGATCTGCTTCGCCAGCAGACGATAAGATTCCACCGCCAGGAAGACATCGGAAGCCTTCACGCTGACCTTAAAGCGATCGAAGTTGAGACGATCGAGATGATCGACATGACGCATGGCTGATTCCAGCAGCGCCTGCGGCGTTGGTTCGCCGTACTTTTCCTGCAGATCTTTTTCCAGCGAACCGGCGTTGACGCCGATACGGATAGGAATATTTTTATCGCGGGCGCAATCAACCACCATGCGGATACGTTCTTCGTTTCCGATGTTGCCCGGGTTGATACGCAGGCAGTCCACACCGTACTCCGCCACTTTCAGGGCAATACGGTAGTCAAAGTGGATATCGGCGACCAGCGGGACGTTGACCTGCTGCTTGATGAGCCTGAACGCTTCCGCTGCATCCATCGTCGGAACGGAGACGCGGACGATATCCGCGCCAACGCGCTCTAAGGCTTTGATTTGGTTTACCGTCGCAGCCACATCGGTGGTGCGAGTATTGGTCATCGACTGTACGGCGATGGGAGCACCATCGCCAATCGGCACATTCCCAACGTAAATACGTTTTGATTTTCTACGTTGAATCGGAGCCTGGTTATGCATGAAAAATCTCCCGCGTTACCCGTCTGTTACTGCGCCGGTGATGTTTCGGCATTAAGGGTCAGACGCGCAACCTGGTTAGTTCTGATAAAACGACTCAAATCGACGGGTTTACCCAGATACTGAATCTGTACCGCTGCCGGTGCGCCAATTTTCAGCTTATAAGGCGCCTGACCGCTCAGGTTCAGATTACCGCCCTTACGTTGCAAACCGCTGAACAGTTTTTTACCGGTTGCATCGCTCACTTCCAGCCAGCAGTCGGCAGAGAAGTTCAGGACCAAATCCTGGGCCGCAGCGGCGGTAGCGGCGGCATTAGCCGGGGCGGTTGGCAGTGGAGAGGTCGGCGCCGCGGCAGTCGGTGCGCTATCCACATTGGCCTGAGACGGCGCCACAACGGCGTTATTATCAACCGGCGCCTGGGTAGAGGCCATCGGCGCAGGGGTGGTATCAACCGGCGCGCTGTTGGCAGTGCTGTCCGCTGCCGTGCTGCCGGCACCGGTATCCAACGGAATACTCTGGCTGCTGTCGCCCGCATTCAGTTCAGCGGTTGACTGGTCGGCCATTGAGGTAATTTCTTCCTGCTGGGCCTTATGGTCTTGCCACCACCAGGCGCCGCTGAGGCCAATGACCACAAACAGCACCAGCCAGGTGAAGCTCATCAGCCAGCCGTCACGCTTTTTACGGCGTTTTCCCAGGGAGAAGCTCTGCATCGGCGCAACTTTCGCGGCACGAATCGGGGCCTGTTTTGCCATCATTGGCAGCAGTTCATCTTCCGGAATGTGCACAAGGCGCGCATAGGAGCGGATGTAGCCGCGCAGGAACGTAGAGGCCAGGTCGGCCGGCGCCTTGTCGTCTTCAATATCACGAACCGTGGAAACTTTCAGGCATAAGCGCTCCGCCACCGCTTGCTGGCTGAGTCCGAGTTGTTCACGGGCATGACGTAGACGCGCGCCCGTCGTATTTGCTTCTTGATGGTCTTGAGTGGCTTCAGTGTTCATTCGACAACTACTGGTACGTGAATTTAAAGTTCAGCGCCGGTTAACCCCGCGCCGCGAAACATCTGCTAAACGTCACACGAAGAGTATAAGTCCGTATGACCCACTATCACAGATACTTATCAATATTGAATGCTAAGCGGTTGTAGTGCCGCTACATACTGCCTCAAAGTCGACAAAAACGCACCGTAATTATTGCCCGAATCAGCGTATTTCGCCTGGCGATTAGGCATAAATCCGCAGCGCATGCTTCATGCCGTGCGCTGCGTCATTTATCAGACCGTCTTCACATCGATGGCTTCGCCCTGCATGCGTTTACGCAGCGTACGCTTGGTCCGGTCGATAACATCGCCGGCCAGCTGTCCACAGGCGGCGTCAATGTCATCGCCGCGCGTTTTACGCACGATAGTGGTAAAGCCATATTCCATCAGCACCTTGGAGAAACGGTCGATACGGCTGTTTGAACTACGGCCGTACGGCGCCCCCGGGAACGGGTTCCAGGGAATCAGGTTGATCTTGCACGGCGTATCTTTCAACAGCGCCGCCAGTTCATGGGCATGCTCGGTACCATCGTTGACGTGATCCAGCATGACGTACTCAATGGTGACGCGACCCTGGTTAGCGTTGGATTTCGAAATATAGCCGCGAACCGAGTTCAGGAAGGTCTCAATATTATATTTCTTGTTGATCGGCACGATCTCATCACGAATCGTATCGTTGGGGGCGTGCAGGGAGATCGCCAGCGCCACGTCGATCATATCGCCGAGCTTATCCAGCGCCGGGACCACGCCAGAAGTAGAAAGCGTCACGCGACGTTTCGACAGGCCAAAACCGAAATCGTCCAGCATGATTTCCATCGCCGGAACGACGTTAGTCAGGTTCAGCAGCGGCTCGCCCATCCCCATCATCACCACGTTGGTGATCGGGCGTTGGCCGGTAATTTTGGCCGCACCGACGATTTTCGCCGCGCGCCATACCTGGCCGATAATTTCTGAAACCCGCAGATTGCGGTTAAAACCCTGCTGCGCGGTCGAGCAGAATTTACACTCTAAAGCGCACCCAACCTGCGACGAAACGCACAGCGTCGCACGATCGTCTTCCGGAATATAGACCGTTTCCACGCGCTGATCGCCGACGGCAATCGCCCATTTAATGGTACCGTCGCTGGAGCGCTGCTCCTCAACGACTTCCGGCGCGCGAATCTCCGCGACTTCCTTCAGCTTGTTGCGCAGCACCTTGTTGATATCGGTCATATCATCAAAGTTGTCGCTGCAGTAGTGATACATCCATTTCATCACCTGATCGGCGCGGAAGGGTTTTTCACCCATGTTTTTGAAAAACTCGCGCATCTGCTGACGGTTCAGGTCCAGCAGGTTGATTTTGGCATCTTTGTTCGGCACCGTCAGAGCGGCGGTATCAGGTGTGACAATATGTTCAGACATAATCTATTCCGGCCTCGTTGTTACACGTTATGGCCCCAGGAGGGTTGAAAAAAGAAACGCCCCTATGAACGAGTGCTCGTCCAGGGGCGCTGCATTGTACAAATTCTGCTGCATCAATACCACGTTTGCACGCGGCAATGATGAAAAAATCTGTTGCTGCGTACTTCATCCTCTATGGCTTTTCGATTGGCGAAAAGACGAGGACCAGGATCGCCAAAGTATTTCAGCTCACGGCGAGACGGCACGTTCGCAAATCCCCGGGAACAGAGATAACTATGTGACCCGGGTGCGCGAATGAAGCCAACAAAGCAGTGGCCTGAAAGACGCAGGAGATTAGCGAGTGCGCGGGCAAACCTCGCCTTCGGCGAAGAAGAACGCAATTTCGCGAGCGGCAGATTCAACGGAGTCGGAACCGTGGGTGCCGTTCTCGGTGAAGCTGTCGGCGTAGTCTGCGCGCAGGGTGCCTGCCAGCGCGTTGTCCGGGTTGGTTGCGCCCAGCAGGTCACGGTGACGCTGAACGGCGTTTTCGCCTTCCAGAACGGAGACCACGATCGGGCCGGAAGTCATGAACTCAACCAGACCGTCAAAGAACGGGCGACCTTCGTGCTCAGCGTAGAAACCGCGAGCCTGTTCAACGGTCAGGTGCAGCATTTTGGTGCCGACGATTTTGAACCCTGCAGCTTCAAAGCGAGAAAAGATGCTGCCAATAACGTTTTTTGCCACCGCGTTTGGTTTGATGATGGAAAAAGTACGTTCAATAGCCATGATTACCTCTAATAAAATGTTCTGTTGTTGCGCATACGATCGTATGGCCTGGCGCGCATTATAATGAGCAACACCGGCGCTGCCTATGGATGAAGGTAACATTTTGTTAAAATAAGACGAGTTTTAGCAACACATAAAACAGGGGAATTGGGCATCTGCCGCTATTGCAGGGTAAAATTCGCCGTCGCCATCTGGCCACTCTCGTCCATGACGACCAGTTGATAACGGTCGGGTCGCTCCAGCGGCAGCGTGACGCTGGCGCCAGCGGCAGTCTGGGATTCGCCATTAAGAAACCACCAGCGCCGCCCTTCGCCACCGGTTGTCTGCAACGCCAGCATGACCCGCGCCGTTCCCGGTAAACGTTTAATCACCGCCCCCTCGCGCACGCCTGACAGCACCAGCGGCGCCACATCCGTCGCCTGCGGCGGCGGGCAGTCCGGTGAAACCGCGCCCAGGCGGGCTGCCCGCCGCTCCGCAGGGGGCAGCCAGGACTCCAGCGGCAGCGGCCAGACATCGACGACTTTCCGCACCGCGCCGGGGCAATCCGCCGCCACCCGCCGTCCCTGCTCATCTAACCAGATGGGGAAGCGAATACCGCGCCCCTCTTCCTGGCCCGGCAACAGCAGCGTCGGCGGCTGGCTGTCTTCCAGCAGCCATGTCGCCAGTCGACGTCGACAGTTGCTATCGCCTGATGCCAGGCTCTGCCCGCCGGGCCAGCAGATCGTTGCCGCGCTGACCGTCTGCGGACGCGGATCGGTGGGCAGACCGCCGCGTCCCATGGCCGGTCGCGCCAGCAGCATATTATTGACCTGGTTCAGCAGAGGCACCGCGCTGGCAAAACCAAACTGCCCCACCACCGGGGTGCCGTCCGGCCGTCCGGTCCAGATACCGATCAGGTAGCGGGCATTGACGCCAATGGCCCAGGCATCGCGGTAGCCGTAGCTGGTCCCGGTTTTCCACGCCAGCGGAACCACCTGCACCAACGAAGCGTCCGGCACCGGCTGGGCCTCGCCAGCCAAAATTCGCCGGACTATCCAGGCCGCCCCCGACGACAACAGCGGTCTTTCCACCAGCGGGTCATCCGGCGTCATCCGCAATCGCGCGACCTTGCCATGGCGAGCGAAGGCGCTATATCCGGCCACAATATCTTCCAGTTTTGCTCCCGTCCCGCCGAGGATCAGCGACAGGTTGGGTTCCGCGCCGGCCGGTAATATCAGCGGCAAACCGGCATTGCGTAAGTTGGCGGCGAAGCGCTTCGGCCCATAGGCTTCAAGCACCTGAACCGCCGGAAGATTCAGCGAGCGCACCAGCGCTTCGCTGGCGCTGACCGGCCCATGGAAACCGCTATCAAAATTTCCGGGCCGGTAATCACTAAAGCGGCGCGGCACATCCTGTAATAAAGATGCCGGATGAATAAGCCCGTCATCCAACGCCATACCGTAGACAAACGGTTTTAAGACTGAACCCGGCGAACGAATCGCCGAGACCATATCGATATGCCCGAAGCGACTATCGTCGGAAATATCTGCCGACCCGACCCAGCCCCGCACTTTCATACTGGTATGGTCGACCACCACCATCGCCAGCGAGCTGCGCGGCGGCAGGCGCGATTTCCAGTTGAGCGCCAGATCTTCCAGCTGACGCTGGAGCCCGGCATCCAGCGTCGTCACCACTTTCTCCCGGCGGCTGCTCGCCAGTGCCCGCCGGGAAAAAAGCGGCGCCAGCTGCGGCATCTGTCGTGGAAACAGCCATACCGGTTCTTCAATCGCCTCCTGTACCGCCTTATCGGGCCAGACCCCCTGACTGCGCATCCGCGTCAGTACTTTATCCCGCGCGGCCTGAGCCCGCTGCGGCCAGCGGTCCGGACGTAGGCGGCTCGGCGCCTGCGGCAGCACGGCCAGCAGGGCCGCTTCACCATAGCTGAGCTGCGCGGGGGGTTTACCGAGATAGGCCCAGCTGGCAGCGCCAATTCCCTGCAGCGTCCCGCCAAAGGGGGCGCGGTTAAGATACAGCGTCAGGATCTCGCTTTTTGATAAATGCCACTCCAGCTGCAGCGCGCGCCAGAGCTGGCGCAGCTTGCCGCCGAAGGTTCGGGGATGGGGATCGAGCAGCCTCGCGACCTGCATAGTCAACGTGCTGCCACCGGAGACGACTCGCCCGGCGGTCAGGTCTTGCCAGGCCGCGCGAATAACCGCAAACGGGTTCACCCCCGGATGCCGCCAGAACCAGCGATCTTCATACTGGATCAGCGCCTGCAGATAGCGCGGCGACACATCATCGAGAGCGACCGGATAGCGCCAGACTCCCTGCTTATCCGCAAAGCGCCACAGCGGCGTGCCATCTTCCGCTACCACCACCCGGGCCGGCGCCACCTCATGCAGCGGCAACGGCCACAGACGATCGGCCGCCAGCACCGCCAGCCATAGCATAATGATCAACGCCGCCAGCCAGCGCCAGCGGCGTTTTATCTGTCGCAGCCGCCGCATTTACGGGGTAACAGTCAGCGGGCCGCTGGCCGCGCCGGTCGCCCGCCACTGCGGAATATACATCGACTCTACCTGCGGCTGCGGAACCTGATATGTTCCCGGCGTGACCGCGCGCGCCAGATACACCAGCGTCACCGGCTGCCCTTCGTTAATTGCCACGGCGGCGACAAAGCGATCGTCACGAAACTCGATGTGCTGAATATCCGCCTGCTGCATCTGGTTAAGCAGGTTCTGCACCGCGTCGCCGTTCTCCTGCAGGCTGGCGCTGCTGTTCGCCAGGTTCTGGTTTTCCAGCTCCAGTCCCGCCGGCAGCAGGTCCACCACCAGCGCATCCGGAACATTGCGTTTGGCGGTTACCTCCAGCTTCACCAGCACCAGCTCGCCGCTACGCAGCGAGGTCAGCGACTTCTGCTGACCGCGGGTATCAAAGATTTGACGCTCAATGCCCAGTACGTTCCCCGTGGCCTGCGGCGCAGCGAGCGGGTATCCGCTGCTATCAAGGCGCAACCAGAGCGGACGATCGCCGGTGTTGCTGACCTGCAGGGTCGCCAGCTGTTCAGCGCTCAGATTGCGGGTCTGCGCTTTATCCGCCGCCAGCGGCTGAGCCTGCAATGAGGTTTGCGCCTGCCAGCTGCCGGGTAAGCCCTGTAATGTCCGGCCGGCCAGGAACAGCGCATTGGTCTCCTGGGTTGAAAGCCAGCGCTGACCGTAGGCCTCTTCCGCAAGGGTGCTCAGTAAGGTGTTCTGCGCATCCGGCAGCAGTTGATTCTCCTCCAGCAGGGCCAGCTTCAGCGCATCATCGCGCAGGGCGCTGCCATAATCGCCCAGCCAGCGGTCCGTATCCTGACGCGGCGTACTCATCGCCAGCGTCAACGCCTGCTCAGCGCGCGGCGCATCGCCCATCGCTTTAAGGGCGATCCCCAGCTGCAGCAGAGGCAGGCCAGAACGCGCCTGCTCATGACGACTCCAGATTTCGCGGAGGGCACCAAGGGGGGCTTTTTGCTGACGGGCCAGCACCAGGGCGGCATAGGCCTGAGCGGCGAAACGGCTGGCCGCCGCGTCATCGCTGTAGCGAACGGTCATCAGTCCCGGCTCCTGCAGATAGCGCAGCAGACGCTGGTTACCGTTATTCATCGCCTGAGTCGGTACGCTATAGCCCTGCTCGCCTGCTCTCACAAGGAAATCCATGGCATAGGCGGTCAGCCAGTACTCTTCCGGCCCCTCTTTGTCCCACAGCGCAAATCCGCCATCGTCACGCTGCATATGCAGCAGTCGGGAAATACCGATCTCTACCGCCGCACGGCGCTTTTCATCACTGTCGCCGGCGATGCCCAATGCTTTGAGCTGCGCGGCGTTGGTGTAAAGCGACGGGAACAGACCGCTGGCGGTCTGTTCCAGGCAGCCATAGGGATAGGCTTTCAGGTCGCGAATATAGCGGGCGAGATTCAACGGCGGCTTACCGCTGAACACCAGCTGTCCCTGCAGCGTCGCCGGTGAGAACCCCTGGGTTTGCCCGACTGGCGCCTGCCAGCGTTCCCCCGGTTGCAGCACCACGCCACTATTCACGGTTTGCGCCGGGAAGGCCGGACGTACGCCAATTTTCCACTGTTTCTGCATCGGAGGGAAGGTCTCACCCGGCAGAGCCACGCCGGTAATCGTGGCATTCACCTGACCATCGCCAAAACCATCGCGGGCGCTCACCGGGACAAACAGCGTACTGCGCGCGCCGGGCGCCAGCTGTAGCGGAGGAATGGCCGCGCCATCAAGCTGCAGCAAACCGCTGGCGCTCAGCGCGACGTTCAGCGTTTGCGGTCTGTCGGTGAGGTTACGCAGATCCAGCGCCAGCCGGGTTGCGTCGCCGTTGGCGAGGAAGCGCGGCGTATTCAGCTCGGCAATTAGCGGCGCGGCCACCACCACTTTCTCGTCGCTGCTGCCAAAATCATCGGCGGTCCACGCCTGCGCCATCACCCGCAGCTCGCCGTTGAAATCGCCAATCGGCAGCGTTACCGCGCCTTCGCCACGCTCGTCCAGGATCACCGGCTGCGCCTGCTGGGCAATAATCGTGACGTGGTTAACCGGCGGTTTACCGCCGCGTTTGAGTTCATCGCCGTCACCGCCGAAGCGCAGGCTGGCGAGACGCCCCTGCCCTTCAATCACCTGACCGTAGATATCATAAATATCCGCGCCGTAACGCTTCTGACCAAAGAAAGCCTTCCACGGATCCGGAGTGGCGTAATCGGTGATATTCAGCACGCCGCTGTCCACGGCGGAGAGCAGCACATTGACCTGTTTTGGCACCTCCCCCTGCGCCACGCTGGCTTTGATTTTCACCGTCAGCGGCTGATTCGGGCGTATTTTTTCTGGTGCATCCAGCGCAAGCGTCAGGCGGCGGTTTTCATCGCCCAGCGGCAGGTGCAGCAGACCCACCGCCCGTTTTGGCGTCGCCGAGCGGGATTTATCCCCGGGGCGAATCACCAGGGTGCTGAGGTAGAGATCGTGACGGTTCCAGGTTTTATCGACCGGAATCGACAGCGCCATACCCTCCGCCGGGACGTCAATTTCCTGCCACCACAGCGGCCCTTCGCTGGATTCAACCATCGCATAACCTTTTCCCGCCGCAGGCGCGGCGATATGCAGTTTGATAGTGTCCCCCGGTTTATAGGCCGCTTTGTCCAGCTTCATGGTGACCCGATCCGGACGCGCGGCTCCTGTGCCATCGCTGTTATCCTGCCAGCTGTAGCCCGCCCAGAAGCGCACGCTGCTGATCACGTCATCAGGCCCCTTCACTTCCAGGCGGTAGGATCCCCACTCCACCGGGAAACTCACTTTCGCCGTTTGCCCGGCCTGCAGATCCAGAGACTGTTCGCCTTCCTGCAGATCTTTTTGATCGAACTGCGACTGCCAGCCTTCGCCGTCAGACCAGTTCCAGTAGTAGTCGCGGCGCTCGCGAATCAGCCGTACCTGTAGCCCGGAGACCGCTTTTTTCTCGCCTTTGGCATCGGCGTAGACAATCTCAAACGCCGCGGTGCTGTTTTCTTCTACCACCGGCTGTTTCACCGTACTGTCGGTGCGATAGTCGTAGACCTCTTTGAGGGCAAATTCAGGGCGGATCCCCGGCAGCGTATCGGCCGGCCAGATCGGCTGCTGTACGGTACGGGTAACCGGTCGGCCGCCTGACTCCAGCAGGCTGGCCTGTAAAACCACCTGCAGCGGCGAATGGCTATCCTGCCACTGGCTGGCGGTAGTCACGTCGGCATGGCCTTTTTCATCCAGCGTCGTCTGGACTTCATCCAGGCTGCGGGAGAGGTTTTCTTCGGCAATATCACCAAACTGGAAGCCCGGCAGCGCCGCAACCGCATCGCGCAGCGGACGCAGGAACAGTTTTCCCTGGAGCTGATTGCCGCTGGCCGGGGCGCCATACAGATAGGCGCCGGCAACGTTAAAGCGCACATCGGCATCCATGGCCAGCGGGGTATTTTGCGGCGTCAGATTCAGCGCCATACGCTCAGGCATAAAATCTTCGACGTGGAAATCCCACTCGCGCGGCTGATTGTCGCCGGTGCTGGCGCGGATATGCCACATACCGGTCGCCGCCCCGCTATCAAGCGGCCAGGTAAACTGATACAGACCATTGACCGGTTTGCTGACCAGCGAGCGGATCACCTGACCGTCCGGCTGAACCACGTCGAACTTCACCGGCTGCTCGGCCAGCGGTTTGCCGTCGCCGTCACGGAGCAGCGCGTTGAGGATGACCGTCTCTCCCGGACGATAAAGATCGCGCGGACCAAACATAAAGAACTGCTTGCTGAATCCCGGGGCGCCGGCAATCGAGAACTCGGCCAGATCCAGTGCGGGAAGTTTGAGATCCAGCAGGGTGGTCTGCCCGTCTTTTCGCGCCAGCAACAGCGCCGCTTCTTTATCATCGGTTTGCAGGGTCACGTGCCCCTGGGCGTCGCTTTTCGCCTGGGCGAGAGTTTGCCCTTTCGCATTCAGCAGCTGCACATCGATACCCGATTGCGCCGCACCGTCTTCGAGACTCTGGGTAAAGACATCCAGCCGGTTACGATAACGGTGCGCCGATACGCCGATATCGCTCAACGTAAACAGCGTCGCAGCGTTGCTATAGCTGTAGCGTCCCGCCGGATTCATCACCGCTACGTAAACGCCCGGCTGCTGCAACGGCTTAATATCCGCCAGCGGCAGCAGCAGTTTCTCCCGCGTGTTGCGCGCCGGATTGAGATCGAAACGCCCGGTATAGACCAGATCGGCCATTTTCAACAGCTCGTCAGACTCCCAGTTACTCAATGAGTTACGATATTCCCACTGGCTGACAAAAGCGGACAGCGACTCCGGCTTGATACGGAAAAAGTTGACGTCGACGTTATCGACGTTCAGCGCCATAACCGGCAGCCCGGCAACCACTTTGCCCGGCAGCAGCGAGCCGCGGCTGGCAAAACCGACGCTCGGAGCAATATCGCGGGTGGTAATGGTTTTTTCAAAATGGTTATCAAAGGTCGCCGCGTTCAGCGCACTCAGCGTCGGGTCAACGGAGACAATCAGTTCGCGTTTCGGCTCAAGATGACGTAGCCGCAGCGCTTTCAGGTCAGGAGAGAGTTCCCAGGCACCATCCACCTTGCCGCTTTTTTTATCGACAAGATGCACGCTGCGTGAGAAATCCTGATCGGGATTAAGCGGCACAGAGAAGGTGAGCACCATCGCCGCCGCGCCGTCCAGCTGGATTTCCGAGGCGTCGAGCAGCGTCAGCGCTTTACCTTTGCTTTTTTCCGCCAGCGCCGCCAGCTGCGCGCTATCCGGTTTTGCAGTGCCCGTTTGCGCAGCGGAAGAGCCGGCTGGCGAGACGGCCTGCGGTTTACCGCTGTCATCGCATCCGCTGAGAGAGAGTGCCGTCAACAGTGCCAGCGACAGCGCCGCTAAACGAAATGGTTTCATCCTTTAACCCCTTGGCCTGAACAGCCAGATGCCTGTAGTGAACACATTATTATGCGCTAACGGCGGAATTACCAATTGCTTATGCTATCTGCATCGCACAGGCGGTCTGATGTTCCGATAATACGCTTTCGGCAATATGCTTTATCTGGTACCCGATGAGAATAATAACAACAGTGTATTTGAGTCCGCGGAGGGCGAAAAATTGCCGCCCCGCACGATAAATATAAAATATGTGACCACGCGCATTTAAAAAAAGCAGAAACGGACAATGTGGCAATTTAATTACCGGCTGAGAGTATAATTTTCCTCCTTGATTAATTCCGAAATTAAATGCACTACCGCTTTATAAATTGACAATACGCCAGTTTTCTCTTATCTGAACGCTATACCGCCATATTTCATGCCCTCTGATACTGCTGGTAGTCGTCAATTTTCATCTCCAGACGGAGAAATGACCTCATTGCCGAAGCCCGTTCAATCGCATGATTACCGGTATCTTTCAATATGCCCACGTTGGCTAAAAAAACGGATAGTCGTTCTGACCGCCCGCGCCGCTGATTCAATAACGGCACAACCGTCATTCGTTCCGTATTGATATATTAAATAAGTAATATGGGAATTATTTATGTCACAAATGAACGCGCTGTTAATTATTATTTTCATTCTTTATACAGGCGATGTTATCTCTACCCGCACCAAAGCCTGGATCCCTTCCGTCTTTGTCTGTGCGGTCCTGTTTCTGGGCGGATACTGGACGTTTTTTCCGCCTGATATTATTAGCCGGGCGGGGATCACGGCGCCCGTTGCCATCATGCTGATGTATCTGCTGATTACCAATATGGGTACCCTGCTGTCACTGCAGGAGCTCATGCGCCAGTGGAAAACGGTAATCATCGCGCTTGCCGGTATTGCCGGGATAACGGTAGCCGTCTTCGCGGTGAGCCTGTTGCTATTTGACCGCAACACCGCGCTGGTGACCATCCCGCCGCTGGTCGGTGGGATCGTGTCATCATTAATTATGTCGCAAGGTGCAAGCAACGCCGGGCTGGTCGATCTGTCCGTACTGGCGATTCTGATTTACGTGATGCAGGGATTCGCCGGCTATCCCCTCACCGCCATCATGCTGCAACGCGAAGGAAAATCGTGGCTCAGGCGCTACCGCAGTAACAAACAGCATCATGAAAACGCTGAAGAACAGCCCCTCCTCCCCTGCGGCGAAGAAATAATGCCGCGTTTGTTTAGCCGCCTCCCCGCAAGCTACAACAGTAGCTATTTTAAATTTCTGCGCCTGGCGATGGTCGGCTGTCTGGCCTGGTTTATCTCCGACCTGGCAAAACCCATCGTTAGCATCAGTCCGTTCGTGCTGTGTCTGTTTTTTGGCGTGGTCTTTACTTCCGTAGGGTTTCTCGAAAAACACACGCTACAAAAAGCGAACGGGTTCGGCTTTGCCGTCATGGCATTGATGCTGTTTATCTTTGATACCCTGAACAAAGCAACGCCGGAGATGCTGCTACGCCTGCTTTATCCGATGGCGGTGCTCATCGCCACGGCGGTTATCGGCATGTTTATGGTTTCCTGGCTCGTGGGGAAAGCGCTCGGCGTCAGCGGCGCCATGTCATTCGCCATCTCCCTGACCGCGCTGTACGGCTTCCCGGCGGATTACATCATCACCAACGAAGCCATTAACGCCCTTACCCAGGATGAAAAAGAACGCCAGATGCTGACTCAGCACATGCTGGGGCCAATGCTGGTTGGCGGGTTTATCTCCGTGACGATTGTTTCCGTCATTCTGGCCGGAATACTGGTGGGTTATCTGGCGCCGGTGATCGACTGAACCGTTTCATTTTCTACGAACCTATGGAGTCCGTTTTATGATTAACCCCGTTATTACCGCCATCATCGCCAGAGAAGAGCAGGCAACAATCGACTTTCGCCGCGATCTACACGCCCACCCGGAGCTGCCGTGGGAGGAGCGACGAACGACGGATCGCGTCGTGGCGGAACTGGAGAATATCGGCATCGCCTGTCGCCGTACCGTTCCGACCGGCGTCATTGCAGACATTACTGGCAGTAAACCGGGCAAAACGGTGGCACTGCGCGCCGATATGGATGCGCTGCCGGTGCATGAGCTCAACGATCGGCTCAGCTATAAATCGCTCACCGCCGGGAAAATGCATGCCTGCGGGCATGATTCCCATACCGCAATGCTGCTTACCGCCGCCCGCGCGCTGTATGAGGTTCGCGAGCAGATGGCCGGTAACGTACGGTTAATTTTTCAGCCCGCCGAGGAGATTGCCGAAGGCGCCAAAGCGATGATCGCCCAGGGGGCCCTGGATAATGTCGACAACATTTTTGGCATGCACATCTGGTCCGGCTCGCCTTCCGGCAAAATATCCTGCAACGTGGGGTCGTCATTTGCCTCCGCAGATTTACTCAAAGTCACCTTTCGCGGCCGCGGCGGTCACGGTTCCATGCCAGAGGCCTGCATCGATGCGGCGGTTGTCGCCTCCGCCTTCGTGATGAATTTACAGGCTATCGTGGCGCGTGAAACTTCGCCGCTGGACTCCGCCGTGGTCTCTATCGGTCGCATGGATATCGGCACCCGGTTCAACGTGATTGCCGAAAATGCGCTCCTGGACGGTACAGTACGTTGCTTCAGCATCGAAACCCGTCGGCGCCTGGAGGCCGCAATCACGCGCTATGCGCAGCATACTGCGGCGATGTATGGCGCCAGCGTTGACGTCGACTACTGCTACGGCACGTTACCGGTGATTAACGAAGAACGCAGCGCATTGCTGGCGCAGTCCACGATCCGCGAAGCCTTCGGTGACGACGTGCTATTCAGCGAAAAACCCACGACCGGCGGGGAGGATTTCAGCTTCTATCTGCAAGATATTCCCGGTTGTTTTGCCCTGCTCGGCTCCGGTAATAAAGCGAAAGGGAGCGACTACGCCCACCATCACGGATGCTTCAATATCGATGAGCAAGTGATGAAAACCGGCGCCGGGCTGTACGCTCAGTACGCCTGGCGCTATCTGCATCAAGACCGCTTCTGATCGCTTCTCCCCGGTGTACGCCGGGGACATATCACATTACGGTATGTATTACGTGAAAATGCCTTGTCGGTAAGGGCAAAAACATCAACAATCTACCTATTGTTGATGACACGGAGACAGCCATGTCCACTTCGTTTTTTGTCGCCGCTGACTGGTTAGCGGAACATATTGATGACCCGGAAATTCAGATTATCGATGCGCGAATGGCGCCGCCTGGGCAGGAAGATCGCGATTTGCACGCCGAATATCGCGCGGGTCATATTCCCAACGCCGTATTTTTCGATATTGAAGCGCTTTCCGATCGCACCAGCCCGCTGCCGCATATGATGCCGCGAGCCGAAGCCTTCGCCGTTGCGATGCGCGAGCTGGGGGTCAGCAGCGATAAACATCTGGTGGTTTACGATGAAGGCAATCTCTTCTCAGCCCCGCGCGCCTGGTGGATGCTGCGCACATTTGGCGTCGAAAACGTCTCGATTCTCGCCGGCGGCCTGGCCGGCTGGCAGCGCGATGAATTGCCTCTTGAGCAGGGAGTTCCCGATATTCCGGAAGGCGAATTTGACGGACGCTTCGATCCGGAAGTGATCAAACGGCTGACCGATGTACTGCTGGTTAGCCATGAGGGATCGGCGCAGATCGTCGATGCGCGTCCGGCCGGGCGTTTTAATGGCCTGGTGGATGAGCCTCGTCCAGGACTGCGTCGCGGTCATATTCCCGGCGCGCTCAACGTACCGTGGAGCGATCTGGTGATTAACGGCGAACTGAAAACCGTGGATGAACTGAATGAGATTTTCATTCGCCAGGGCGTGGATTTCGAGCGGCCGATTATTGCCAGCTGCGGCTCCGGCGTCACGGCGGCGGTTGTGGTGCTGGCGCTGACGACGCTGGGCGTCAACGGCGTCTGTCTCTATGACGGCTCGTGGAGCGAATGGGGCGCACGTAGCGACCTGCCGATCGAACCGGCGCAATAAGAGAACAACAGCGGGGGCCGAAGCCCCCGCTGCTTTAGATAATGCGGTTCTGTTTGAAATCGCGCAGGAAACTGCCCCAGCGCTTTTCATAAAATGGCGTGATATGGGCAATCATAAAATGGCTGATCCCCTTTTCACCTTCAACCACCTGACAAAGATCAACCGGCTCATCGCCAGGTAACGTATCGGTCGCCACGCTGCCTGCCGCCTGGATCACCTCTTCGATATCGCCTTCGGCTTCAATCCCGATCAGCAGGTTTGCCGGCGCATCAGCGCTATCTTTAATTGAGCAAAGAAATGCCCGTCTGACGGTCTTCATCGTTTTAAACAGCGTCGTCAGCGAATCAATCATCTGCGCCGGTGGCTCGGCGACTTCAGACAACAGCAAAGACTCGCCGCCTTCAAGCACGGTTTGGGTGCTGAGCGGGCTGCCCTCTTCCCCCAGCAGATGGCGGATCTCATTGGGCATAAACTCTTTACCGGTTGCCAGCTTCGCATTGAGGAACAGCGTTTCGCCGAGCGTCATCGCAAACAGCGTCCGTGCCGGCATCACCACAAACGATTGTTCATCTTCCACCGCCTGCTGCAGCGCTTCCAGAGAAGAGAAAAACGGAATCACCGAAGCGCCATCATCTTTCTCCCAGTGCTGCAGATCGACGGCACTCTCTTCGACAATCGGCTCACCTTCCGCTGCCGCCCCCGGAACCCACACGGTGGATTCCAGCAGCGTACGGAAAAATGCCGGGCGGTGACCTGGCTCGGTCGCCGCCTTTTCCAGCAGAGTTTCTAATTCATTTTTAGTTTCGGACATATTTTCATTACTTTAAATTGCCCGGCGGCGCTGCGCTTGCACGGGCCTACGAATTTCCCCGGCCGGATAAGCGCAGCGCCACCGGCAAGAGCATTACTCTGCGGTTAACAGATGAGCAATCGTGCGCACGCCGAGGCCGGTGGCGCCGGCAGACCACTGCTCAACCGCCGCTTTGCGATAGGTCGCCGAGCAGTCGATGTGCAGCCAGCCCTGGTGATAATTTTCAACGAAATGCGACAGGAAACCGGCTGCAGTGCTGGCGCCAGCCGGATAGGCCGCGCTGCCGGTGTTGTTCAGCTCGGCGAAGTTAGACGGCAGCTGGCCGCGGTGGAACTCGGCCAGCGGCAGGCGCCAGAAGGCTTCGTTTTCCGCCTGCGCACTCGCCAACAGACGGTTAGCCAGCGAGTCATCAAAGCTGAACAGCGCGTGATAGTCATTACCGAGCGCGGTTTTCGCCGCCCCGGTCAGGGTCGCGGCATCGATGATCAGCTCAGGTTTCTGCGTCGAGGCATCAATCAGACCATCCGCCAGCACCAGACGACCTTCAGCGTCGGTGTTCATGATTTCCACAGTCTTGCCATTGCGATAGCGAATGATGTCGCCGAGTTTAAAGGCATTACCGCTGATCAGGTTGTCCGCACAGCACAGATACAGCTTCACGCGTTTGTTCAGGCCGCGGGTAATCGCGAACGCCAGCGCGCCGGTAACCGTTGCCGCGCCGCCCATATCGGACTTCATCGAATCCATAAACGCGCTTTGTTTGATGCTGTAGCCGCCGGAATCGAAGGTGATACCTTTCCCGACCAGGCAAGCGTACACCGGGGCCTCTTTATTGCCGGTTGGGTTGTAATCCAGCGCCAGCAGTACCGGCGGACGCTCGGAGCCGCGGCCAACGGTATGCAGGCCAAGATAGCCTTGCTCACGCAGGTCTTCACCTTTCGTGATGCGGTATGTCACGTTGTCGCAGGCGACGCTGCACAGCAGATCGACCGCGCGCTGAGCCAGCTGTTCCGGGCCAAGCTCTTCCGCCGGCGCGTTAATGGTATCCCGCACCCAGTCAATAATCGTCAGCCGATTGTCCAGCTCGCTTTTCTGCGCGTCGTCCAGCGCCGGCCATTCCACCTTGCGGCTGCCTTTCGGCCCTTTGTAACCGGCCCAGAATGCCCACGCGCGGTCGGTATCCCAGCCTTCGCCGCTCAGCGCGACATGTTTGATCCCCATCCCGTCGACTTTACGCGCCGCGCGCTGAATCAAACCGAGGTCGTCTTTACCGTTCAGATGCAGGGTGATGCCGTCATTATTAATGCTGTAAGCCGCTTTTTCTCCCCAGCGCGCGTCGGCGGGTTGGGTCGTCAGCGTAATCTTCATGGCTTCGGTCATTTTATCTTTATCCTTATTTGGCAAAGGAGCCGCATTTGGCAAAAGGGCCGCCAAAAGGCAGCCCATATTATTTTTCCGATGTTTCACGCTGCAGGAGAAGGCGGTCAGCCGCTCATTCACCGGGCCCACAGATTACTGTGCGGCGGGAGTGAGCAAACACGACCCACGCATCTGCAGCGTGAAACATGTTGCGGAAATTATTCTGCTTCATCTAACCAGACTAGCAGAATCGCCTCCAGAATTTTTTCATTGGATGCGGTCGGATTGTCATCAAAATCTTCCAGCTCGCAAATCCACTGATGCATATCGGTGAAGCGAACGGTTTTCGGGTCGAGATCCGGGAAGGCGTCATACAGCGCTTCGCCAATTTCACGACTATCGGTCCATTTCAGTCCCATATTAATGCTCGCGTGCGTGGTTGATAGTATAACGCGGGATCTCGACGACCAGATCATCGTGGGTCACGCGCGCCTGGCAGCTCAGACGGCTGTCGGGCTCCAGCCCCCAGGCCTTATCCAGCATATCATCTTCATCTTCGGTACTTTCGGCCAGCGAGTCAAAACCTTCACGCACGATGCAGTGGCAGGTGGTGCAGGCACAGGATTTTTCGCAAGCGTGTTCAATCTCAATGCCGCTACGCAGAGCAGCATCCAGAATGGTCTCACCGATCTCAGCTTCCACAACTACGCCATCCGGGCACAGGTCCTGATGGGGCAGAAAAACAATCTTTGGCATATTAAACCTCGTCCACGGATTGGCCTTTCAGCGCAGTACGGACCGACTGGTCCATGCGGCGTGCGGCAAATTCCTGGGTTTGTGTGTCTGTATTTTTAATCGCATCTTTAATAGCGTCGGCGTCATCGCCTGCGGCAACCGCACGCAGCTGCGCCGTTGCTTCATCGATAGCCTGACGTTCTGCGGCGCTTAGCAGCGCGGCATCGGCGGCCAGCGCACTTTCCAGGCTCTCAAGAACGCGTGCGGCTTCCACTTTTTGCTCGGCCAGCATACGCGCCTTGATATCCTGTTCGGCGTGACTCATCGAATCTTTAATCATGGTGGCGATTTCGCTGTCGGTCAGACCGTAGGAGGGCTTGACCTGAATGGAGGCTTCGACGCCGGTCGATTTCTCCATCGCGGTCACGCTCAGCAGGCCATCGGCGTCCACCTGGAAGGTGACGCGAATGTGCGCCCCGCCCGCCGGTAACGCCGGAATACCACGCAGCGCAAAACGCGCCAGCGAACGGCAGTCCTGCACCAGTTCGCGCTCGCCCTGCATAACGTGGATAGACATTGCCGTCTGACCATCTTTAAAGGTGGTGAACTCCTGCGCACGCGCCACCGGAATCGTGGTGTTGCGCGGAATCACTTTCTCCACCAGGCCACCCATCGTCTCCAGCCCTAAAGAGAGCGGAATAACGTCGAGCAACAGGAGTTCGCTGTCCGGTTTGTTGCCCACCAGGATATCGGCCTGAATCGCGGCGCCAATGGCCACCACTTTGTCCGGATCGATAGTGGTCAGCGGAGTGCGGCCAAAGAATTCACCGACGCGCTCACGCACCAGCGGCACGCGGGTTGAACCGCCAACCATGACCACTTCCAGCACCTCTTCCGCCGCCACGCCCGCATCTTTAAGCGCGCGACGGCAGGCTAACAGCGTACGTTTCACCAGCGGCGCAATCAGCTCGTTAAACTGCTCACGGGTAATATCGCCTTGCCAGCCGCCGACGTTGACGCTGACCGAATCGGCATCGCTGAGGGCGATTTTCGCCGCGATGGCCGCATCCAGAAGTTCGCGCTGCAGGCGATTGTCGCTACGATCGCTCAGCCCGGCCAGTTCACGGAGATAATCCGCCAGCAGATGGTCAAAGTCATCGCCGCCCAGCGCGGAATCCCCGCCGGTGGCCAGCACTTCAAATACGCCGCGGCTTAAGCGCAGCACCGAAATATCAAAGGTGCCGCCGCCGAGATCGTAAACCGCGATCACGCCTTCCTGACCGGAGTCCAGGCCGTAGGCAATGGCCGCGGCGGTCGGTTCGTTCAACAGGCGCAATACGTGCAGACCGGCCAGACGCGCGGCGTCTTTGGTGCCCTGACGCTGAGCATCGTCAAAATAGGCCGGGACGGTAATCACCACGCCATCGAGTTCTCCGGACAGGGCTTCCGTTGCCCGGGCGGCCAGCGCCTTCAGGATGTCGGCGGAGACGCGAACCGGGTTGAGCAGACCGCCGGCGGTCTGAATCATCGGCAGACCATTTTCGCTGGCCTGCAGTTGGTAAGGCAGATGGGGGTAACGCGTCTGGATATCGGCCAGCGAGCGTCCCATCATCCGTTTCACGGAGCTGATGGTGTTAACCGGGTCGAGGGCCGCATTGTGTCGGGCGTCGTAGCCGACGCTCAGGCCAGATTCATGGTAGTTAACCACGGAAGGCAGCAGGTAGCGTCCCTGATGGTCGGGCAGAGTTTCGGCCTGACCGCTACGCACGGTAGCGACCAGAGAATTGGTGGTGCCCAGGTCAATACCCGCCGCCAGACGACGCTGGTGCGGCGCGGCACTCAGACCAGGCTCACTAATTTGTAATAAGGCCATAATTGCTTCCGAAAATTAAAAATCGAGCAGCTTTTCTTCGAGTTGTTCTGCAACGCTCTGAAGTTTATCGAGAAAACGCAGTTTACGCACGGTATCCGCCGCCGCGTCCCACGTCTCGCTATTTAATTGTTCGACAACCTGCTGATGACGAACGTCGTACATCCCCTTCACGCGTTTGATAAATGCCGCCAGTCGTTCTTCATCCTGCGATTTTTCAATCTCATCCAGCTCTTCACGCAGCTCCAGCTGTTCCATCAGAAAAGCGGTATCGCGCACGGTGTGCTGCTCGCAGGCCAGGTCATAGCCGTGGAGTGAAAGGAGATATTCGGCGCGGGTCAGCGGATGACGGAGCGTTTGCCACGCCTGATTGATCGTGGCGGATTGCTGCACGGAGGCGAGCTGTTCGGCCGCGCTCGCGCTGGCGAACTTATCGGGATGATACTGGCGCTGCAAATCCTGGTACCGGACAGCCAGCTGTTCTTGCGAAAGGGTATAACTGACCGGTAACCCGAAGAGGGTGAAATAGTCCATAGTAACCTCAGGGTTAACGAGATAAAGCAAACCCCACTCACGATTCACCGCGGTGGGGTCCTCTACCCGTGCACATCGGGCCGCCTCTGCGTGGGCTGTAGTCGCTTACCCGCAGGACCGACTGCTGTCAGCCCCCGGGATTCACGCATTTACCGCCCTGATGCGGCCTGAAATACGTCGGATAGTGTCGGGATTATACGTTAAAGCTTTCGCCGCAACCGCACTCATCTTTAACATTCGGGTTTGTGAATTTAAACCCTTCGTTCAGGCCTTCTTTGACGAAGTCCAGCTGAGTGCCGTCGAGGAACTGCAGGCTTTTGCCGTCGATCACTACCTTGACGCCTTTATCTTCAAACACGGTGTCTTCTGCCGCCGGCTCGTCAACAAATTCCAGCACGTAGGCCATACCTGAGCAGCCCGAAGTGCGGACACCTAAGCGCAGACCGAAGCCTTTGCCACGGTTGGCCAGGAAGGAATTAACTCGCGACGCTGCGCTGTCGCTAAGAGTAATCGACATACAATAACCTCTTAATTATTTCGCTTCACGTTTGCTTTTATAATCCGCAATCGCGGCTTTAATCGCGTCTTCCGCCAGGATGGAGCAGTGAATTTTCACCGGCGGCAGTTCCAGCTCATCGGCGATATCGGTGTTCTTGATAGCCTGAGCTTCGTCCAGAGATTTCCCTTTCACCCATTCGGTAACCAGGGAGCTGGAGGCGATAGCAGAACCGCAACCATAGGTCTTGAAGCGCGCGTCTTCAATGATACCTTCATTGTTGACTTTAATCTGCAACTTCATCACGTCGCCGCACGCTGGTGCGCCAACCATGCCGCTGCCGACGCTGTCGTCGCTGTTGTCAAAAGAGCCGACGTTGCGCGGATTCTCGTAATGATCGATAACTTTTTCGCTGTATGCCATGATGAATTCTCCTTATACCCTACCGATTAATGATGTGACCATTCGATGCTGTTCAGATCCACGCCCTGTTTGAACATATCCCACAGCGGAGAAAGATCGCGCAGACGGCCGATGGATTTACGAACCAGATCAATGGTGTAGTCAATCTCTTCTTCGGTAGTGAATCGACCTAAAGAGAAACGGATAGAACTGTGTGCCAGTTCGTCAGTCATGCCCAGTGCACGAAGCACATAGGACGGCTCAAGGCTTGCGGAGGTGCAAGCAGAACCGGAGGAAACGGCCAGGTCTTTCAGCGCCATAATCAGCGACTCGCCTTCAACATAGTTGAAGCTGACGTTGAGAATGTTCGGCGCGCCCTGCTCGAGGTCGCCGTTAAGGTAAACCTCTTCCATATCTTTTACGCCGTCCCACAGACGGTTACGCAGACCGCGCAGACGCGCCATCTCGGTTTCCATCTCTTCTTTCGCGATACGGTAAGCTTCACCCATACCGACGATCTGGTGGACTGGCAGAGTACCGGAACGCATGCCGCGCTCGTGACCGCCGCCGTGCATCTGCGCTTCAATGCGGATACGCGGTTTGCGACGAACGTACAGTGCGCCAATACCTTTAGGACCATAAATTTTGTGACCGGAGAAGGACATCAGGTCAACTTTCAGCTGGCTCAGATCGATAGGCAGTTTGCCCACGCTCTGGGTGGCGTCAACGTGGTAAATGATGCCACGCGCGCGGCACAGTTCGCCGATGGTGGCGATATCCTGCACCACGCCGATTTCGTTGTTCACGTGCATGATGGAGACCAGGATGGTGTCGTCACGCATCGCGGCTTCCAGCTCTTTCAGATCGATAATCCCGTTGCTCTGCGGCGCCAGGTAGGTAACGTCGAAACCTTCACGCTCCAGCTGGCGACAGGTATCCAGAACCGCTTTATGCTCGGTTTTGCTGGTGATAATGTGCTTGCCTTTTTTCTGATAAAAGTTGGCTGCACCTTTAATCGCCAGGTTGTCTGATTCCGTTGCACCGGAGGTAAAGACGATTTCACGCGGATCGGCACCGACCAGTTCAGCAATCTGATTACGGGCGATATCAACCGCCTCTTCAGCCTGCCAACCGAAACGGTGTGAACGAGAGGCCGGGTTACCAAAGGTCCCGTCCAGGGTCAGGAACTGCATCATTTTCTCGGCAACACGCGGGTCCACCGGCGTTGTTGCGGAGTAATCGAGGTAAATCGGTAATTTCATTGCTCTTTAACTCCGTACATCACTCAATGCAAGGAACCAGGCAACCGGCTTGATGTACGACCGGGGACACGGGATGTCGCAACATCCCGGCCTGATTCTGAAATCTCTTTTTTATCGTTTTTACTCTGACTATTTCAGCCTGCCGCAGCGGTGCCGCAAGCTGAAACAAGACGAGTATTATGCACGCAGCTTGACGTCAATGGCGTCCTGAGTGCGGGTATTGCGCTGGGATTCATGGCTATGCTGACGACCTGAAACATCGAGGATTTCCTGGTTATTCACCAGTTCACCCAGGGTGATGTTGTTCAGGAAGCCGGTCAGACGTTCGCTCAGGTCGCGCCACAGCGCGTGGGTCAGGCATTTATCGCCGCCCTGGCAGCCGCCTTTACCCTGACAGCGGGTCGCGTCAACCGATTCGTCTACTGCGCTGATCACTTCGCCTACGGCGATGCTGCCAGCTTCTTTACCTAACAAATAACCGCCGCCTGGACCACGTACGCTGGATACCAGACCATTTTTACGCAGGCGGGAAAACAGCTGTTCCAGATAGGACAGCGAGATTCCCTGACGTTCAGAAATATCAGCCAACGGAACCGGGCCCGATTCAGAGTTGAGCGCAACGTCCAGCATCGCGGTCACAGCATAACGCCCTTTAGATGTCAGTCTCATGTCTTACTTAACCTCAAACTCGCCCCTGCCCGGGCTTTTTATTAATATGGGTATTGCATAGCAGGGCCAAGTCTGACATTCCCGAGTAATTTGGTCAACTATTTACTTGACTGTTTTAGTCAGGTATTTAACCATCCGTGCGGTCTGTATTTGCCCGGCGGCGCTACGCTTGTGCAGGCCTGTGACGATGCAGGCCGCGTAAGGCGGAGCCGCTCCCGTCAAGGGATGCAGGCGCTTACTTCTCTTTCTTTAACTGATCGATAGAGGCCAGCATACCGCGCAGGATATTCAGCTCCTGGCTTTCCGGGCGGGCGCGGGTGAACAGACGACGCAGTTTGTTCATCACCTGCCCTGGATGGCTGGCGCGAATAAAACCGGTGGCGAGCAGGGTTTGCTCGAGGTGGCCATAGAAACGTTCTAAATCGTCAACCAGCGGATACGGCGTCTCTTCGTGCGCCGCTGCCGGTTCGTCCTGTTCCTGGGTGGCCAGCCAGGCCATGCGGACTTCGTAGGCGATAACCTGCACCGCCATTGCCAGGTTCAACGAACTGTATTCCGGGTTTGCGGCAATCGCGACGTGATAATGACATTTCTGCAGTTCATCGTTGGTCAGCCCAACGCGTTCGCGGCCAAAGACCAGCGCGACCGGTGCATGCTGCCCTTCCGCCACGCTCTTCAAACCGCACTCGCGCGGGTCAAGCATCGGCCACGGCAGAGTGCGTGAACGGGCACTGGTCCCCACCACCAGGCTGCAGCCGGCCAGGGCTTCATCCAGGGTATCAACGATCTGCGCATTGCCAATCACGTCACTGGCGCCAGCGGCCAGCGCGATAGCCTGAGAATCAGGTTTAACCAGCGGATTAACCAGCCACAGGTTGGTTAACCCCATGGTTTTCATTGCCCGGGCGACGGAACCCATGTTTCCAGTATGTGATGTTTCTACCAGTACAATTCGAATATTTTGTAGCATTATGGTTCTTCGGCTAAAGATTATTCACGCATGCTATCATAAAACGGAGACATAGGCAGATTTCACTGTTACTATGTGCGCCGTTTTTTCCCGTTCTTTAACATCCAGTGAGAGAGACCGATGCATCCGATGCTGAACATCGCCGTGCGCGCAGCGCGCAAGGCGGGTAATTTAATTGCCAAGCACTACGAAACCCCAGACTCCGTAGAAACGAGCCAGAAAGGCAGCAATGATTTTGTGACCAACGTCGATAAAGCAGCCGAAGCGCTGATTATTGAAACCATTCGCAAATCTTACCCGCAGCACACCATTATCACCGAAGAAAGCGGTGAACACGCAGGTGAAGATCAGGATGTTCAATGGGTTATCGATCCACTGGATGGCACCACCAACTTCGTCAAACGTCTGCCACACTTCTCCGTTTCCATCGCCGTACGCATCAAAGGCCGTACAGAAGTCGCGGTGGTTTACGATCCAATGCGTAACGAACTGTTCACGGCTACCCGTGGTCAGGGCGCACAGCTGAACGGCTACCGTCTGCGCGGCAGCAACGCTCGCGACCTGGATGGCACGATTCTGGCGACCGGCTTCCCGTTCAAAGCAAAACAGCACGCGACGGCGTACATGAATATTCTCGGTAAGCTGTTTACCGAGTGTGCTGATTTCCGCCGCACCGGTTCTGCTGCTCTGGATCTGGCTTACGTGGCCGCAGGCCGCGTTGACGGTTATTTTGAAATCGCGCTGAAACCCTGGGATTTTGCGGCAGGTGAGCTGATCGCTCGTGAAGCAGGCGCGCTGGTTTGCGATTTCACCGGCGGCCACAACTACATGCACACCGGCAACATCGTTGCCGGTAACCCGCGTGTCGTTAAAGCTATGCTGGCGAATATGCGTGACGAACTGAGTGAAGCGCTGAAGCGCTAATCATTCTCCCCTCACCCCGTTCGCGGGGTGAGGGGATTCTTCAAAACGGTCGTAACCCCCCGCCAACAGGCGCCGCACTGCTCCACATCACCAGCGCCGCAACCAGTAAAATCACCCCGCCCGCCAATGCCAGCGTCGCCCAACCAACGTGTTGCCACAGCGGTGGCGTCTTATTGCCGCTGAGCTTAACGGCCAGCTGGCGGAAACCATGAACCAGCAGCGCCAGCCCGCTGATGGTCAACGAAGTGCCTGCCGCCATCGCCAGCGCCGCCGCCATTCCCCAGTTAAACACGCCAATCACTTTACTAAACAGCAGGACCATAATCGCCCCGGAACAGGGCCGCATCCCCATCGAAAGGATAATGACCAGCCGCGCGCGCCAGTCATCGCCGCTTTGGAGCTGTTCCGGCGCGGGCATATGCTGATGTCCGCATCCGCACTGAGCATGATGAACGTGGTGCGGCGTAAAGGCGATAAACGTCGGTCGTCGCAATACCGCGCGCAGCTTTTTCACCGCCCGCCAGCACAACAGCAGGCCCAGCGCCCCCACCAGCAGATAGCTGCCTTTCTCCAGCCAGAAGCTGCTGAGATGCAGCTGTCTGGCCGGCAGTTGCAGGAGAGTTAATACCACCACGACCAGCGCAATCGCCACAACGCCCTGCAGGAGCGAGGCCGCCAGGGTCAGCATAATACTGGATTTAAGTTTTGCCGGATGCGTGGCCAGCCAGGTGGTAATCACGATCTTGCCATGACCAGGCCCCAGGGCGTGCAGCACACCGTAGATAAAACTGAACGCCAGCAGCGATAATCCCGCCGCTGAGGGATTGTCCGCAACCGCTTTCAGCAGACGGCTGAGCTCAAGATTCAACGCCCGCTGCCAGACGGCGCTTTGCAGCAAGACCTGCGGCCAGGCCTGCCACAGCCAGATCCCCGCCGCTGTCGCCAGCAGCAAAAAAAGCGCCAGCGGCCACATCTGGCGCAGACGCGAAGTGCGTGCGGTGTGAGAGAAAATTACGGACATGTCAGCGTCACCTTCTGGGCAAAGTAGGTTCCCAGCGCCATATCTTCCGGCGGCGCGTCGGCTTTATCGAGAGACTGGGCAAAAGCCGCCATTTTTTCATTCGGTTCCGGCGTGACCACCTTGACCTTACATGTCGTGCGTAACGCGGCGGGCAAGGTGACATCGCTCGCTTTGTCATAGTGCATATCAACATAATAGGTCGGATCGAATGTCGACAATGTTAGCGTCTGTCCGGCCAGCGGCTGAGGTTTTGCCAGCGGCAGCGTAAACGTCAGCACCGCCTGGTGACCATCGCGTTCGAGGCCATAGCCATCAGGTCGATTATCAAACTTCACCCGCTGGCCGTTGTGCCATAGCTCGCTGAAGTAATGCTGGCCGAGCACATTGGCCATCACCTCTGCCGCCAGTTTTTTCCACACCTCATCCCCTGGCTTTGCGTTCCCCGCATCGTAGAGCAAGTCTGCCGAAGTGATTTCATCCATCGTCCAGCGCATGTTAAAACCGGTGAGCAGCCCGTTGTCCGCCACGACTTCCGTTTTCAGGCTAATGAAGCTATGCGGGTGCGCTAGCACACTAAATGATAAAACCATGAAAAATGCCGCACTGGTGCATTGTTTCACTCTCTTCATCCGATCCTCACGTGAAAAATTCTGTGAACTTAGCCAGCAATCCTGACGTAAAGGCGCCGAACTGCCCTGATCTCCATTCATCATTAGCTATTCTTAGCAAAAACCCTAACTGGAACTCACCAGATGATGACTGTCATTGAACCACCATCTGCGCTTTCCAGTCCACAGCGCCGTAGTCAGGTACTGCTGATGTTTTATCTGCCCGGGCAGCCAGTGACGCCAGAACAGCTTAGCCACATCAACCAGGTTGATGAGTCAACGGCCCGGCAGGATATCGCAGAGACCGCACGCGAAATTCAGCGTTACCACCGACTGACACTTTCGTCACAGGTGGACGGCAGCTACCGGATTGAAGGTGCTGTCATCGATCAACGACTGTGTCTGCTGCACGGCCTGCGGCGGGCATTACGTTTATGTCCGCATTTTATTGCCCACCATTTTACGCCGGCATTAAAAACGCAGCTTAAACTACAGGGCATTGCGCGGACGCTGTATGACGACACCAACCTGCAGGCGCTGGTCAACCGCTGCTCGCGGATGCTCAACCGGCAGTTTGACTGTCGCGATGTTCATTTCCTGCGTCTGTATCTGCAATATTGCCTGCTGCAGCATCATCTTGGACTGACCCCGGATTTTACCCATGAGCAGCAGCGCTGGACGCAACAAGCGGCGGAGTTCGCTCTCGCCCAGGAGATCGTTCGCCACTGGCAACGCCGGGTCGCCAGCACGCCGCACGCGGGCGAACAGCTGTTCCTGACGCTGCTCTTTATGTTGTTGAAAACGCCCGATCCCATCCGCGACGGCCATCACCAGGACCGGCGGTTACACCTGGCAATCGATCGCTTAATTCATCGCTTCCAGGATCTGGCGGGTCGGCCGTTCAGCGATGACCAGGGACTGAGCGATCAGCTTTATATTCATCTGTCGCAGGCGCTCAATCGCAGCGTGTTCGCCATCGGTATTGATAACGCCCTGCCGGAAGAGATTAGTCGTCTCTACCCGCGGCTGATGCGCACGACCCAGGCCGCGCTACGCGAGTTTGAAGCGACCTACGAGATTACGTTTAATCAGGAAGAGGTGGGGCTGATTGCGGTGATTTTCGGCGCATGGCTGATGCAAAAAAGCGACCTGCATGAAAAGCAGGTCGTGCTGCTTACCCACGATAATCCCGTTCTTGAACAGGCGCTGGAACTCCAGCTGCGCGAACTGACGCTGCTGCCGCTGAATATCAAATATCAAAGCGTGCAGGCTTTTGAGAAGGAAGGCGCCCCCAAAGGCGTAGCGCTGGTCGTCACACCGTACGCCACCGCATTACCGCTGTTCTCACCGCCGCTGTTTCACACTGAAGAGATGTTCAGCGATCACCAGCGGCAGCATATTTGCAAAATGCTGGAGGATTAGGCAACCGCCTTCGGCCGCAGCACCAGCGCCGGGAGGGCCACCAGCGCCATCACCCAGAATACGCCCTGATGCAGGTGCTGATAGAGGAAGCCGGCGAAAACCGTCATCACCGCAATACTGCCGCCCATCGCCACGGCAGAATAGACCGCCTGCAAGCGTATCACTTCGCTGCCCTGGCGCGCGGAGATATAGCGCATCGCCGCCAGGTGGCACACCGTAAAGGTGCCGCAGTGCAAAATCTGGGTGACGATAAGCCACGGAAGAGCCGTGGTTGCGCCCATCAGCGTCCAGCGAATCAGACCGCACACGGCCGAAAGCAACAGCAGCTCCCGGGCGCTGAAGCGACTAAATACTTTTTTACTCAGTGCAAAGATAACCACTTCCGCCACCACGCCCAATGACCATAAATAGCCCACGGCAGAGGCAGAGTAACCGGCTTCCTGCCAGTAAATCGCGCTGAAGCCGTAGTAGGCGGCGTGCGCGCCCTGGAGCAGACAGACGCAGGCGAGAAAGCGCCAGCTTTGCCGTATCAGCGACAGCCAGGCCGCCACTCCCGCCCCTTCCTGATGACGAGACTCCCCTTGCGGCATCACCGAGGGTTTCAGCAGCATCCCCAGCAGCATAGAGGCAACGCCGAGGCTGAGCAGCAGCAGAATCGCCCGATAGTCAAACAGGCTGACCAGTTTACCGGTAAGCGCCGAGCCGATAACAAACGCCACTGACCCCCACAGACGCACGCGCCCGTAGTCCATGGTTATCTGTTTTTGCCAGGTGTTGGCCAGCGCATCGGTCAACGGCACCAGCGGAGAGAAAAAGAGGTTGAACCCCACGATCACCACCGCCAGCCAGGCAACGTGGTTTCCGGCCCAAAAGGCCAGGGCAAACAACAGCACCAGTAGCGCGAGGATACGCAGAGCGGAAATCAGCCGCGCGGGATCGCTGACCCGCGGCGCGATGAGCAGGCTCCCCAGGAAACGAGCCACCAGCCCCGCGCCCAACAGCATACCGATGGTTTCCGGCGTTAAACCGGTTCCCGCCAGCCAGACGCTCCAGAATGGCAGAAAAATGCCGTAGCTGAAAAAATAGGTGAAGT
The DNA here is from genome assembly GCF_003323835.1 of Klebsiella sp. X13. Classification (NCBI taxonomy): domain Bacteria; kingdom Pseudomonadati; phylum Pseudomonadota; class Gammaproteobacteria; order Enterobacterales; family Enterobacteriaceae; genus Klebsiella; species Klebsiella sp. X13. Next base: position 1,333,431 of record NZ_CP030874.1, on the reverse strand, counting down.
AACTAAGCGCCAACCAGCGCGTGGAGTGCAAGACCATGATTCCCTCCCGAATGGAGTCGATAGTCTGGCGATAAAGCATGAATGCCGCAAGGTGAAGTTGACCTGCCCGCTTCCGGGCAGGTCAGGCTTAAAGCGGACGAACATTCAGCACCATTTTTTGCCGCAGGCTTTCACCGCGTGCCAGCACGGTTAGCTGGCCAAATCCCGGACGATGATGATCGTCAGGCGCGTGGCTCATCGGCTCAAAACAGAAGAAATCAAATTTATAGCCTTGATCAAACGCCGGATCGGACACAAAAACAAAATAGCATGGCGCTGGCGGTTCGGTGGTCATAGAGAGCTGGTACCCCAGTTCCGGTTGCCGGATCGTCGCGATGCCATCCCAGCCGGAGAACCCATTATTCACCCAGTGCCCGGGGAGTGGCGCAGACTGATTGAAATCCAGTTCCTGCGGCAAACTCTCCTGATACTCCCCGGTAAGCCACTGTTCTTTCTCCAGCCAGTAGCCCGTGGCCCGCGCCTGCACCCGCGTTTCCTGTGACAGCGGTAGATAGGGATGCCAGCCCAGGCCAAACGGCAGCGCGTCGCCATCATTCGTCACACGCAGTTCCATCTCCACGCCGCTTTCGCTTAGGGTAAAGCGCTGCTGCGCGGTGTAATGATAGAGCCCCTGGCGATGAACATACTCTAGCGTGAGGTGCGTGGGAGATTGATCCATACAGCGCCAGTTATTCAACCAGCCATCGCCGTGAAGATAGTGGCTATCCCACTCGACGTTTGGCGCCAGCCGATGCTCCCCAACCGGCGAAGAAAACTGATTGCCACTCACCCGGTTGCCAAACGGCACCAGTGGAAAGCAAGAGGACTCCACCGCCACCCCGCTATTCAGCCCAGGGCGCAGCAGCGGGAGTGTTTTCCCCTGATGCTGCCACCATAACCCCTCGATCGCGCCGCCGCGCTCCGCAACCTGCAGCCTTACCCGATCGTTATCCAGTGTAAAAAGCGTCATCATGGCTCCTTAATCGGGGAAATTAATCACCACTTTGCCGCATTTACCGCTGGCCATCAGCGCGTAGGCTTCCCCCGCCTGGGCAAGCGAAAAACGATGGGTAATCGCGCTATGCGGCCACAGTTTCCAGTCGGTCAGATCGCGGGCGCACTTCTCCATATGGAACAAACTGGTCACCCAGGAGCCAATAATACGCCGCTGGTGGTGCATCAGATCGGCGCTCACCTCGAACTCAACCTTCCCGGTTTCACCGATGTACACCACTCTTCCCCAATCCGCCGTAGACTGCAATGCCAGCAAACGCCCTGCGGCATTACCAGAACAATCCAGCGCCACATCCGCGCCGCCGTGCGTCAATTCGGCAATCCGCGCCGGGAGGTTCTCCGTTGTCGCCAGGAAGCCGTTATCCATCACCCCCAGCTGTTTCGCCGTCGCCAGACGCTCCGGCAACATATCGACGCCAATCACGCGTTTTGCACCGCGTCCTTTCGCCAGCATCATCGCCATCATGCCAACGGGCCCTAACCCGACAACCAGAACGTTGTCACTGCCGGAAACCTCGCCGCGCAAAATGCCTTCATAGGCGGTTCCTACCCCGCAGCTAATAAACGCGCCATCTTCATAGCTCAGTGCGTCCGGCAGATGAATAAGGTCTTTTTCCTCCGCCAGTAAATATTCTGCATGGCCGCCATCGCGCTGCCAGCCATAGGCCGCTTTGCCCTCTCCGGTGCAGGAGATAGGAAAACCACGGCGGCAGTTGGAGCAAAAACCACAGCCGGAAATATGGTAAACCAGCACTCGGTCCCCTGCTTTAAAGTGTCGGCATCCGGCCCCGGTCTCTATAATTTGCCCACAAGGTTCATGGCCATTAATAAAGCCTTGATACAACGGCTTATCCGGCGCGGCGGCGGTACCACGATGCTGATGATAAATATAATGGACATCGCTGCCGCATATTCCTGAGGACTTCATTTTAATCAACACCTGGTTAATCCACGGCGTTGGTACGGGAACTTCGCGTAGCTCTACGCTTGAGTTGCCCGGTAAAAAAGCAGCCAACATTGTTTTCATAATTCCCTCTAACAAATTGATGAATATTAATGTTTATGTTTACTGTTGCGCTGGGTCAGTAATATATTTGCCAGAACAGCAACCACGATAATTAATCCGCGAACGACCTGCTGGAAGAATGAGTTAATACCCAGAAGCACCAGTCCATTGCCAATAAGGGTAATCACCAGCACGCCTAATAAGGTGCCAAATAGCGAACCGCGGCCGCCGGACAGTGCGGTACCACCGACCACCACCGCGGCGATAACATCAAACTCGAGGCCGTTGGCAGCCCCCGCATTGCCCGAACCAAGACGCGCCGCCAGCAGAATACCGGTAATCGCCGCCAGCAATCCTGAAAGCGTAAAAATCAAAATACGCACCCGCTTAACGTTAATCCCGCAGAGCTGCGCCGCCGTTGCGTTGCCCCCGGTGGCAAACACGGAACGGCCAAAGGCGGTTTTACGGCTGATAAACACAAAGATGACGAACAGAATCAGCATAATTAATGCCGAAACGGGTATGCCAAAGAGCTGCCCGCCGAGCCAGTCCAGCACCTCATTTTCATCGATGGGAACCGGTAGGGCGTTGGTCATGAAGAGCCCCATGCCACGCAATGCACTCCATAAACCTAAGGTTGCGACAAAGCTCGGCACGTTGAATACGCCTCGCAACACGCCAGCGAGAGTCCCCAACGCAGCACCGAGGATTAACACCAGCAGGCAGGCAAGACTAAGCGGAACCTGAAACTGCAGCAGAAAGGCGAGGCAGACGGAGATAAACGCCACCATCGGACCGACGCTGACATCAATCTCGCCGGAGATAATAATCAGCGTCATCGCCCATGCGGCAATACCAATCGTTGCCGCATCGCGCAGCACGTTCATTTGATTGTTTAAAGAAATAAATCCCGGCGCGTTAAATGAAAATACCAGATATAAAATAGCGATCACCACCAGCAGGCCAATTTCATTAATATGACGGCTGATAAACTGCTTGGGTGTGGCACTTTTGCCTTGCGGCAGCGTTAATGATGAGGCAGACATCTGTTAATTCCTCAATAAACGTAATGGCTAATGCATGGATAAAATTGCCGACATTAATTCATCGACATTTACGGGGGCTAAAAGCTCACGGGTAAATTCACCGTTTTGCAGCAGCAAAATACGATCGCAGACCAAGGGCAGTTCCTCTATTTCACTGGAAATGAATACAACGCTTTTTCCTTCAGCGGCGAGTTCCCTCACAATTCGATAAATCTGCTGCTTGGCTTCGATATCAACCCCGCGCGTAGGCTCATCAAGAAGTAAAATGTCACTTTCGGCATAAACCCAGCGGCCAATCACCACTTTTTGCTGGTTCCCCCCCGATAGCGTCCCGATAGCAGTCTCTGTATTTGCCGCCTTGACCGTCATTCGGTTCATGACCGCGGCAGTTAACTGCTGAATCCGCTGCCAGTTCAGGACGCCACGGCGGCTAACTTTGTGCCGGTTGGTCATCACCGTATTTTCATCCACGCCCAGCAGCGGAATGATGCCCGCTTCCTTACGGTTTTCCGGGGTATAGCCCACGCCACTCTTGAGCATCGAGGTATACCGTGGACGCGAAATGCGCACACCATTGAGCGTGATCTCCCCCTCAGCAAACGTTTCTAAGCCGATGATGGCCTTAAGTAGTTCACTACGACCCGATCCCAGCAGCCCGGCAATACCCAGCACTTCGCCACGGTGCAGGGTAAAATTAATCTGCTGAAGCTTAGGGGGATGGCGTAGCCGGGCCACCTGGAGTACCGGGGTTGTCAGGGCGATTTCAGATTTCACCCGCGGTAGATCGATGTGCTCCCTTCCTAACATCAGCGACACGATTTCCTGGGTTGTCGTCCTCTCCAGAGTGACATCACCTGCCACCTGGCCATCGCGCATAATGGTGGCGCAAGAGGCGATACGGCGTATCTCCTCCATTCGATGACTGACATAAATCACGGCAACGCCCAGAGCTGACATTTTCTTTACCGCGTTAATCACCAGTTCGACCTCCGCATTCGCCAGTGAACTGGTCGGCTCATCAAGAATCACCACCTGAGGTTGACCTTTCATCACACGGGCGATTTCTACCAGCTGCTTTTGTGCCGGACTAAGCGTGTCGACCAGCGCATCTGGCGGGACATCAACCCCAAGAGAGGCAAGAGCCTCTGTGGCCTGGCGGGCCATGGCGTTTTTGTCGATCGTGCCATTGCGACGCGGCCACTGACCAAGACAGAGGTTCTCCGCCACCGTTAGCCCCTCGACCAGGCTTAACTCCTGGTATACGGCTCTGACGCCCAGCTCCGCAGCCCGGCGGGTTAGCGTTGCATCGTTCCCTTCAAGACGGGTCCCGGCCAGCCAAACCTCGCCGCTATCGGGACTTTCGCTTCCGGTCAGCATGCGAATTAAGGTGGACTTACCCGCGCCATTTTTCCCCAGTAGCGCCCGAACTTCGCCTTTTGACAGGGTAAAATCAACGTTATCCAGGGCGACGACGCCGGGATAGCGCTTATTTCCCCTCAGGATCTGCGCCACCGGCACCGCCGTTTTTTCTGTTGCCGTCATCGAGTCTTTACCTCAGTTATTCGACAGGGGAATTAAGGCAAGCCATCGACATGCGTAGCCAGCCACTGCTTACCGTCTTCAGATTTGGTATAGGTATCGATAGCAACAGGGATAATTTTATTGGCTGGCGGAGTTTTATTAATCACATTCAGGGTTTGCGCGAAAACGGCGTTACCCATTTTCTTGCCGGAAATATCCACCACCGCTTTTAGTACCTGATAGCTGTTTAACTCCTGGGCTATTTCCGTGGTCATATCGGAGCCAAATACGGCGATTTTCCCGACCTTATTTTGGTTGCGGACCGCTTTTACCGCCCCCAGCGTTGCCCCTCCAGACTCTCCCATAATGGCGTCCAGATCAGGCGAGGAGATAATCAGTTTCTCACCAGCTGAAATAGCCTTATCCAGAACGGTTCCCTCCTGATTCGCAACAATCTGCATATCCGGAACTCGCGCCTTCAGCGCGGCTTCAAAACCTTTGCGCCGCTGTACGCATACTTCAAATGCTTCACAGTTGATGACCGCAATTTTCGGTGCGCTAATATTGTTGGCAATAAAATAATCTGCCGCCGCCTCGCCAAGCTTTTTACCGAACTCAAGTGGGTCGCCAACCAGGTAGGCAGAGACATATTTGTCGACACCTTTCTCATTAATACAGGTGTTGTAGCAAATCACCGGAATACCGGCTTCATTAGCCCGACGCACCGCGCGGCTACTGCCATTTTCTGAAACGGCGGAAAGAATGATGGCATCCACGTTACGCGCGACCAGCGTATCGATAAATGAACTCTCTTTAGAAATATCGCCTTGCGCGTTGGTTTCAATCAGCTGAATTTTCGCATCGGTGCTTTTGGCTGCATCCTGAACCCCTTGCCGTACCCCGGCGTAATAGCCCTGGGTATCAAGGTAGATAGCACCAACGGTGATATCCTTTGTCGCGCTATAGACGGGGAGTGAAATACTCAACGACGTTAACAGTAAACATAAAAAACATGAGACTGCCTTACTTTTAGACATACGTGCCTCCTGTAGGGTCAGGCATTTATTGTTGTTTGGATTCTGCGGCATTTGGGCCTGCCGCAGAACGATTTCACATATTCTAAACATCTCGAGAGGCGCGGCGGGTCAGACCGCTCAAAAATTACAGTAAACGCTCTTTAGTTAATGAGGTGCAGTACAAACGGCAGCGTTTTACGGAATAATGCCGCCTTCGCCCAGGCCGGGTTTAGCGCTTCCAGCGCCGACAGCGCCTGTTCATGCCTCGAACCGCCGCCTAATCCCGCGCTCGCCAGAACTCGCACCAGCAAACACTTCTCCTGATGCTGTTTTTGGATATCGGCATATAGCGCCAGCAGGTCAGGCTGCGACACCGCGAAGAAGTCGGCCTCTATCTGTGCCGTTTCCATATGCTCAGCCCACTGCAACATTTCAGTGAAAAGACGCTCGCTGCTCAGACGATCGCCGAGCATCCGCAAAGCCACGCCTTGCCAGAAGAGATAGTCCACCGGCTGATCGTTGTAGTAGCTATGAATATTGATCGTCCGATCGCCTGACGCCGCCTTGCGGAAACACTCAAGCGCGCGTTCCTCCATGCCCTGCTGCCTGGCGCAAATCCCCAGCCAGAACCAGATATCGTTATCCGTCTGTCCCGGGAGACGCCCTTCGCTGAGGTTTTCCGGATAGCGCAGCGCCGATAGCAGCAGCGTTTCCGCCTGCTGCGGCTGCGGCTGGAGATACGGCCAGGCACGTAATAACTGGTTGATAACAAACTGGCTGGTCACCTTGCCTTCGCCGCCTTCCCAGGGGTGGAATTTACGCGAAGCAAGCACATTTGCCGCCTGCTCAACGTTGCCCGCCAGATGCCACAGATGGAGCAGCTCCGCCGTTAAATCATCGCGTTTCAAGGCGGTTGCGAGATTGGCCTCCAGGCGGGCAAGGCGTTTTTCCGGCTCAACGGCGGTCAGCTTATCCAGCAGGTCGCGTTCAAAAAGCAGACGCGCATCCTGCGGCTGCCGGGCGCAGGCTTTCTCCAGATACGCTGCCGCCAGGTGGGCATCACTCTGTTTATTCCATGCATGAATCGCCAGCCCTCGCCAGGCATCGGCAAAATCAGGAGCCATTTCAACGCAGCGATGCCATAGCTGCGTCGCTTTCTCATAATGACGCCGGCTATAGTGGAAACAGGCGAGCAGATGCTGAGCAAAATAGCACTCGGGTATCTTCTCCAGCGCAGCCACTTCCACCAGCAGATTGGGGAAACGCACGAAGTCAGGAAACGCCTCGCGAGCGCGGTTGATCAGCGCGATACGCTCGTTACCTTCAGCCAGACTGGCCTGTAAATAGAGCGGCAGCGTTTTTTGACAGTTCAGCGCCGTCAGTACGGCTTTCGCCCGCGCCGCCATTCCCCAGCTCAACAACAGCCCGGCCGTCAGCAGTGCGTTAATATCCCGCGACTGGCATACGGCGAACCAGCGCGCCGTATCCGCTTCAGCCTCTGATATTGTTGCGTTGAGCCACCACAGGGTGGGATTCAGCGGATAGTCGCCCAGCAGCTTTTCAATCTGCTGTAAGGCCTGACTGCGACGGCCGGTGAGATGCAGCAACAGGGTTTCCAGCGACAGGACATCCTGGTTGGTGGGACACGCCAGCAGGCTCTGCCGGCAAAATGCCAGCGCATCATCGTAGCGCTCGCTGCGCGTCGCCAGTCGGGCAAGTCCGTAATATCCCCCGGCCTTGCTATTGCCGCTCCACACCGCGCGCCAAAAATCCTCCTGCGCATCATGCCACTGCTGTAGACGCTCTCTCGCACTGGCACGAATCAAACTTGCCTGCCCACACTGCGGATTTTTGTTTAACCGATGCGCGCGCGACAATGCCCGGCTCGCATACTCGATGGTTTGCGAGTAATCCGCGCGGTTGTATTCCAGCATCGCCAGCGCCAGATTGCAGCGGTAGTCCTGCGGGTCCAGCTCAATTCCCCGCAGGTAATAATCAAACGGTGAGCGACTGGCGTGGTGATACTGCTCCAGATGCTGGCCGATAAACCACGCCTCATCCACGCTGCTTATGGCTCCGGCGTGTAAGGGCGTAACCGCCACTTCCGGCAGCGGCAACTCCTGCGTCTGATGCTCCTGATAACGCAAAACGCACCTGCCGTGACTGTCCAGCAGCTCCATCGTCAGACGAGATGGGTCAATACCGGCTAACGTTCCCTGAACGGCAGCGCATGGCGTCAGCTCAATCATTTCATCAAGCAGCGGCTGCGGGTTGCCCTCTTCGCGAACCGTAAGCCGGTGGGCGACCAGAGGCGAAATAGCATATACGCCCCATATAATGTTGCCCTCTTCGCGTTGCAGTTTGATCACCGCATCGCGCGAAGCGTTCTGTACCATGCCCAGTGAATGGTAAGGCAGGAAGTATTGTTCAAAGCGCTTTTCTTCAAACGGATCGAGCCAGGTAAAATCCGGTTGGTTATCGGCAAAAATGCCGGTCATTAGCTCGATGTAAGGCCCATTCCCATCCGTCAGATTTTTGTCCCACGCCTGACCAAACTCGCTGTAACCCCAGCTCCACTGTTTTTTCCCTGGCGCAATGTGATGATCCGCGACGTGCAGCAGCCCACCATCTTCATCGTGGCACCAGGCGCCGACGAAATCGTACTCGGACTTTTCCGCCATATAGGAGGTCGGTACCGGGACATTTTTATAGCGCGAGATGTCGACGCCGGCCGAATAGTCCACCTTGTAATAGGTGCCGGTAGCAATCGGAAACGCGGAAACCGCGCGCTTGCCGTGATCAAATACCGCCGTCACATCCGGCGGGAATACGCTTTGATGTCCATCGCCCCCCTTAACCGCAGGGTTCGCCCACCACAAGAAATGGCGCGGGGTGGCGTTACCGTTGTAAACCCGGCTACCAATCTCCAGCGCCGCGCGCTGCGGACGCAGAGTAAACCCGGTCATCACCTGCAGCCCATGCATCGGCTCCGTCTCGCCAACCCAAACGGTTTTTGAGCCGTCGTCATTTTCGCTAATCGTAAAATCAACCGGCATATAGGTGGTGGGACGGTGGTGCTGCGGCCAGTTAAACTCAATTCCTCCGGAAATCCACGGGCCAAGCAGGCCAACCAGCGCAGGCTTGATAACCTCGTTGTGATACACAAAATCGCGCTGCCGGACCTTATCCCACGCGCGATGCACCCGGCCTCCCAGCTCGGGCAGAATCATAATTTTGATGTAATCATTTTCCAGCCACACCGCCTGCCAGGCCTTTAGCGTTTTTTCCTCACTCAGCGTATCCGTCACACCATAGGGATACACCGCCCCGGAAGACCCCTGATAAACCCGATTTTCCAGGAACATGGGGTGAATATCCTGCGTCCCCGTTTCATAGGTTGGAATATGTACCGTTTCCTGCCAAACATTTACTGAACTCATAATGCCCTCAAAGTTAACAAGACATACTGAAGTGAAATAATGAGAGCAGTTTAATAGACAGAATCAGCGCATTTACGCACAATAATCACGCAATTTAGTTAACAAGGTTTAGTTTATGAAAGCCTGCATTAACAATCAGCAAATCCGCCATTACAACAAGGGTGTGCTGCTGGAGTATCTGTACCGCAAAAAACGAGCCAGTAAATCGTCGCTCGCGCGGCTGGCGCAAATCTCAATTCCCGCGGTCAGCAATATCCTCCAGGAGCTGGAAGAGGAAGGACGCGTGGTCAATGTACAGGATGAGCATCTGGCCCGCGGTCATAGCAGCGGCGCCTGGCTTATTGCGCCCGATGGCGACTGGACCCTGTGTATGAACATCACGCCCACCAGTATCGAATGCCAGCTTGGAAATGCCTGTCTGAGTGCGAAAGGCGACGTCGAATACCACGCCATTGACGCCCCAACGCCTCATGCACTGCTGGCAGCGATTGAGAAATGCTGGCATCAGTACCGTAAGAACTGGCCCAGGCAGAAAATCAATCTGGCGCTGGCGGTTCATGGGCAGGTTGATGCGGGAACGGGAGTATCACAGACCATGCCGCAGGCTCCCTGGAAGCAACCCGTGGAGATGAAATATCTGCTGGAAGAAAAACTCAATGTCCGCGTAATGGTCGACAACGACTGCGTCATGCTGGCGCTGGCGGAAAAATGGCAAAATGAGGGACAGTATCGCGACTTCTGCGTCATCAACGTCGATTACGGCATTGGTTCGTCATTTGTCATCAACGACCAGGTCTGGCGCGGTAGCCTTTATGGCAGCGGCCAGATTGGACACACCATTATCAATCCTGATGGCGTTGCCTGCGACTGCGGACGCTATGGCTGCCTGGAAACGGTGGCATCACTGAGCGCATTGAAAAAACAGGCGCGGATATGGCTTAAAACACAGCCCGATCTCGCCAATAATCCAGAGGCGCTGACCATCGATGCCCTGATCGAAAAATGGCAGCAGGGTGATTCTCGCCTTCATACATGGGTGGAAGACTCCGCAAATGCCATCGGGCTCAGCCTCTACAACTTTCTTAACATCTTAAATATAAACAATATCTTATTGTACGGCCGCAGCTGCGGATTTGGCGAAGAGTGGTTGAATACCATCATCAGGCAGACAGGCTTTAACCCTTTCGATCATCGTGACGCGCCGCGCACCAGAGCAACGCAAATCGGCTTCGGACAGCTGAGTCGTCAACAGCAACTGCTCGGCATTGGCTATCTGTACGTGGAAGAGCAACTGCAGACATTACGTTGATCGCACAAGGTATGTGGCAGATCACAAAATTGTGTATTACGTTTAAATCACGCACCTTCACAACGGATTGATTATGAACACACTACGCTATTTCGACTTTGGCTCTTCCCGTTCCGTTCTGCTGCTGATCGCCCGTATTGCCGTCGTACTGCTGTTTATTATATTTGGCTATCCCAAACTGATGGGCTTTAGCGGTACGGTACAATATATGGCCTCCTCCGGCGCTCCGCTTCCGACGTTAGCGGCGATTATCGCGATTGTGATGGAGGTGCCGGCGGCAATCCTGATTATCCTGGGTTTCTTCACCCGTCCGCTGGCGGTGATCTTTATTTTTTACACCCTCGGTACCGCCGTCATTGGCCATCATTACTGGGATATGAGCGGTGATGCCGTACTTCCCAATATGATTAACTTCTACAAAAACATCAGTATAGCTGGAGCCTTCCTGCTTCTGGCCATCACTGGCCCGGGCGCTATCTCCCTCGACCGTCGTTAACCTCTGAACGCCGGACGTAAAAAAGGCCGCACTGGCGGCCTTTTTCTTTACGCTTACGTCGTTAAACGTTACGCATAAACCGGGAAGCGTGCACAGATATCCAGCACTTTACCCTTCACGCGCTCAATGACCGCTTCGTCATTGATGTTGTCCAGCACGTCGCACATCCAGCCGGCCAGCTCTTTCACTTCCGCTTCTTTAAAGCCGCGACGGGTTACCGCCGGAGAACCGATACGGATACCGGAGGTCACAAACGGGCTCTTCGGATCGTTTGGTACGCTGTTTTTATTGACGGTGATGTTAGCACGGCCCAGCGCAGCGTCAGCTTCTTTACCGGTCAGGTTTTTATCGACCAGATCCAGCAGGAACAGGTGGTTTTCAGTACCGCCGGAAACCACTTTGTAGCCGCGATTCAGGAATACTTCAACCATCGCTTTGGCGTTTTTCGCAACCTGCTGCTGATAGACTTTGAACTCTGGCTCCATCGCTTCTTTCAGCGCAACCGCTTTACCCGCGATAACGTGCATCAGCGGGCCGCCCTGTGCGCTAGGGAATACGGCAGAGTTCAGTTTTTTATACAGCTCTTCGCTACCGCCCTTCGCCAGGATCAGGCCGCCGCGCGGACCCGCCAGGGTTTTATGGGTAGTGGTCGTCACAACGTGAGCATGCGGAACCGGGTTTGGGTAAACGCCCGCGGCAATCAGGCCAGCAACGTGGGCCATATCGACGAACAGGTATGCGCCGATGCTGTCAGCGATTTCACGCATTTTTGCCCAGTCAACGATACCGGAGTAAGCAGAGAAACCACCGATGATCATTTTCGGTTTATGTTCCTGAGCCTGCTTCGCCATGTCTGCATAGTCGATTTTACCGGACTCATCGATGCCGTAAGGAATGATGTTGTACAGTTTGCCTGAGAAGTTAACCGGAGAGCCGTGAGTCAGGTGACCGCCTTGCGCCAGGTTCATACCCAGAACGGTATCGCCCGGTTGCAGCAGAGCGGTGTAGACCGCGAAGTTAGCCTGGGAGCCGGAGTGCGGCTGTACGTTAGCGTAATCAGCGCCGAACAGCTCTTTTGCACGGTCAATCGCCAGTTGTTCAACGATATCAACATATTCGCAACCGCCGTAGTAGCGCTTGCCCGGATAACCTTCGGCATATTTATTGGTCAGCTGAGAACCCTGTGCCTGCATAACACGCGGACTGGTGTAGTTCTCGGAGGCGATCAGTTCGATGTGCTCTTCCTGACGTACTTTTTCCTGCTCCATAGCCTGCCACAGTTCGGCATCATAATCGGCAATGTTCATTTCACGCTTTAACATCCGCATCTCCTGCTCAGCTAACAATAGATTACAGCTCTAAAAGGGGGGCCTTTTTGGGCGACGGCCCACAGTATAACCGAATCGTTCTGTGATAACAGGTCTTGACAAAGGATTTTACGCAAACGATTGGCTCCCCATTACACAAGGCTTTGAGCAATAACGACTCAACGATTATCAACGGATTTCTTTTCAGGTTTGTGATGCAAATTCTTCATGTTGTTACCGCTACGGGGAAAAGTGTTAAGGAACCATTTACAGTGCAGGGTTATTTTTATAAGATGCATATAAAATACATCATTTAAATAACACCGAAGGAAGCTGCTATGCTCGACGCCCAAACCATCGCAACGGTTAAAGCCACTATTCCCCTGCTCGTCGAAACAGGTCCTAAGCTGACCGCCCATTTTTACGATCGCATGTTTGCCCATAACCCGGAGCTCAAAGAGATCTTCAACATGAGCAACCAGCGTAACGGCGACCAGCGTGAAGCGTTGTTTAATGCCATTGCCGCTTACGCCAGCAATATCGACAACCTGCCTGCCCTACTGCCTGCCGTCGAGAAAATCGCCCAGAAACACACCAGCTTCCAGATCAAACCAGAACAGTACAATATTGTCGGCGGCCATCTGCTGGCGACGCTCGACGAAATGTTCAGCCCGGGCCAGGAAGTGCTTGACGCATGGGGCAAAGCCTACGGCGTGTTGGCCAATGTCTTTATTCATCGTGAATCTGAAATCTACCGGGATAACGCCAGCAAAAACGGGGGCTGGGAAGGCACGCGCGCGTTTCGTATCGTGAAGAAAACCCCGCGTAGCGCCCTGATTACCAGCTTCGATCTCGAGCCGGTAGACGGCCAGCCGGTGGCGGATTATCAGCCGGGCCAGTATCTGGCGATTTGGCTGAAGCCGCAGGAGTTTGAATATCAGGAAATTCGTCAGTATTCGCTGACCCGCAAGCCAGACGGCAAAGGCTACCGAATTGCGGTTAAACGCGAAAACGGCGGTCAGGTATCAAACTGGCTGCATAACGCCTCACAGGAAGGAGATATTGTGCATCTGGCTGCGCCGGCAGGTGACTTCTTCCTCGCCGTTGAGCCGGAAACGCCGGTTACGCTGATTTCCGGCGGCGTCGGACAAACACCGATGCTGGCCATGCTCGACACGCTGGCAAAAACGCAGCATGCGGCCCAGGTGAACTGGTTCCACGCGGCAGAAAATGGCGATGTCCATGCGTTTGCCGACGAGGTGGCAACGCTCGGCGCCAGCCTGCCGAAATTCACCTCCCATATCTGGTATCGCACGCCGACGGAAGCCGACCACCAGGCGGCACGCTTTAACAGCGAAGGTCTGATGATGTTATCGGATCTGGCGGACACGCTGCGTGACCCGCAAATGCAGTTCTATCTGTGCGGCCCGGTGGCCTTTATGCAACATGCAGCGAAACAGCTGGTGGCGCTGGGCGTCAATAACGACAACATTCACTACGAATGTTTTGGCCCGCATAAGGTGCTGTAATGAAATAACCCGGAGGCGGCGGAGATGCCGCCATTCGGGAATATTCCCCGGTCGCGCAAAGCTGACCGGGGAATGCGTCAGAATACGGCCCGGCTTAAATTGCCGCGTCGTCCTCTTCCCCGGTACGAATACGAATCACGCGGGCGACGTCAAAGACGAAGATTTTACCGTCACCGATTTTACCGGTCTGCGCCGTGCGGATAATGGTATCCACGCAGGTATCAACGATATCGTCAGTGACCACAATTTCGATTTTCACTTTCGGCAGAAAATCCACCATGTACTCCGCCCCGCGGTACAGTTCGGTGTGGCCTTTCTGACGGCCAAAGCCCTTCACTTCCGTCACCGTCATCCCGGTGATGCCGACTTCGGCCAGCGCTTCGCGCACGTCATCCAGTTTGAAAGGTTTAATAATCGCATCAATCTTTTTCATGGTTTTCCTGTCTTGGAGCCTATCCCATTAAGGCTATTTTACTTGCCATTTTGAACCTGGGCAGCGCTCAAAATCCTCACGTACTACGTGTACGCTCCGCTTTTTCCGCGCTGTCCGTGTTCAAACTGCCTGCGACAATAACGCCTACTGGGATAGGCTCTTAGTCGCGTAAACGGTTGCTTACCGTATCATAACTTGCGCCATGCTGCGGAGCTACTCTTTAAAGTCGTTGGCGTCGAGCTCGTGGCGCGACAGCAGCTTGTAGAATTCAGTACGGTTGCGCCCCGCCATTCTTGCTGCGTGGGTGACGTTGCCTTTGGTGATTTGCAGCAGCTTGCGCAGATAGTTGAGCTCAAACTGATTGCGCGCTTCGACGAAGGTCGGCAGCGCGGTATTTTCCCCTTCCAGCGCCTGTTCCACCAGCGCATCACCGATCACCGGCGAGGTGGTCAACGCCACACACTGCTCAATCACGTTCACCAGCTGGCGGACATTGCCGGGCCATTTGGCTGCCATCAGCCGTTTCATCGCATCGGTTGAAAACGCCCGTACAAACGGCTTATGCCGATCGGCAGACTGGCGCAGCAGATGGTTTGCCAGCAGCGGGATATCCTCCGCGCGCTCGGCCAGCGGCGGGATCTTCAGGTTGACCACGTTCAGGCGATAATACAGATCTTCACGAAACTCGCCGCGCGCCATTGCCTTCGGCAGATCGCGGTGAGTGGCCGAGATGATACGTACATCGATATCGATGTCGCGGTTGCTACCCAGCGGGCGCACTTTACGCTCCTGTAGTACCCGCAGCAGCTTCACCTGCAGCGCCACCGGCATATCGCCGATCTCATCAAGAAACAGCGTCCCGCCCTCAGCGGCCTGGAACAACCCTTCCCGGTTGCTCACCGCGCCGGTAAATGCGCCGCGCGCATGGCCAAATAGCTCGGATTCCAGCAGTTGTTCCGGCAGCGCGCCGCAGTTAATGGCGATAAAAGGTTTGGCGTGGCGCGGGCTGGCATTATGAATCGCCTGCGCGACAATCTCTTTCCCGGTCCCGCTCTGACCGTTAATCAGTACGCTAACGTCCGACTGCGCCACCATCCCGGCCTGTTCCAGCAGACGCAGCATCAGCGGACTGCGGGTTACGATAGCCTGACGCCAGCGCTCATCCGTCGCCGGCGCACTGTGTTCCAGCGCATCATCGATGGCTTTATACAGCGCATCTTTGTCCACCGGTTTGGTCAGAAAACCAAACACGCCTTGCTGGGTGGCCGCCACCGCATCGGGAATCGAGCCGTGAGCGGTAAGGATAATCACCGGCATCCCCGGATGAACTTTCTGGATTTCGCTGAACAACTGCAGGCCGTCCATCTCATCCATGCGTAAATCGCTGACCACCAGTTCGACTTTATCGCGCGCCAGAATACGCAGCGCCTCCGCGCCGCTTTCGGCGGTCACGACGCTGTAGCCCTCGCTGGTCAAACGCATTCCCAGCAGTTTTAACAGACCCGGATCGTCATCCACCAGCAGCAAATGCGCAGGTTTACGGATCGTCATGTATGACCTCCGGAACCTTATCGCCGCTGTGACTGCCGTCGGAATTAAAATTGCCTCCGGGCTTGCGGCTGGAAAGCTGGCGTTCAATATCGGTGAGATTTTCCAGCTTGCGGGTAGTTAGCTCCAGCTGGCTGCGCAGCTGCTGTTCCTGCAGGCGCAGCGCCTCCAGCTCGCTATCGCTGGATTGCTGCAGCTTCGCGTAACGGGCGCGCTCATCCACCAGCTGCAGCTGCCTGTTCTGACCATCACGCCAGAGCTGATACAGCGGACGCACCTGCACGGCAATTTGCGGACTGAAGGTATTCAGGCGGGATACCAGTTCACGGCGTTCATCCGGCGTAATCTTCGCATCCGCCAGTAAAATGCCGCGCTTAAAGGCATCCTGCCAGCTGTCATCATCATGCCGCCTGGCTTCCGCCCGCGCCTGAACCGGCGCCAGACGATCGGCACAATCAATCCCGCGCAGCCAGTACAGCGGGTTTTTATCGCTGGCTTCGCTCTTCAGCGACCAGATATCGGCGCAGTCGACTGAGAGAAAATCCGCAACCTGATGCTGCGGCAGATCGGGTTGTGCTTTGTCATTTGCCGTGTGCGGCGAAAAAGCGGCGGAACACCCCGCCAGCGCCAGGCAAGAAAGGCCGGGCAACAGCCATCCTTTGAAAGCACGAACCACTACGAAAAAGTGGGACATATTCACCCATTGTTGATTCATGTGTTGGTTTTTCCCGGCTCAGCGGCGGGTAGCGTTATGCGAAAACAGATAAGCCCGGGCTCACTCTCTTCCAGGCTCAGCTCACCCTGCATTTGTCGGACGCAGTCCCGGGCAATACTCAGCCCCAGACCGCTGCCTTTTACCGCCCCTTTACGCTGATGGCTTCCCTGATAAAAAGGCTCAAAAATCATATTTTTTTCCGCCTGCGGGATCGGTTCGCCGCTGTTTATCACGTCTATACGAACCTGCTCGCCGTGCCGGTAGCTATGAATACGAATGTTACCGGATTCAGTCCCATAGTGCACCGCATTGGAATAGAGATTATCCATCACGCTGATCAATAATGCCGGTTCTGCCAGGCAGGTACGCTCCGCCAGTTGAATCGCGGTATGCATCATTTTTGCGCGTGCGGGCAAACTGTGAGCGGCCACAACGTTATCAACCAGCTCGGCAATATCAACGATTTCACGCGGGACCGGGCCATCGGCCTGTTTACGATTGTAGTCCAGCAGTTGCTCAATCAGTTTTTGCAGATTGCGGCTGCTGTTATCGAGAATTTCGACGATCTCCTGCTGTTCCGTGGTCAACGGCCCGGCCACGCGGTCGGCCAGCAGCTCCGTGCCTTCCCGCATGCTGGCGAGGGGCGTTTTCAGCTCGTGTGAAAGGTGGCGTAAAAACTGATGGCGCTGCGACTCCAGCCAGGCCAGACGTTCGCTCAGCCAGATGATACGCTCGCCGACGGAACGCAGTTCGCGCGGACCGGTAAACAGCGCCGCGTTATCCAGCGATTTCCCCTCTCCCAGGCGGTTAATCATTTTCTCGATCCCTTTTACCGGGCCGATAATCATCCGGGTAAACAGCAGAACCAGCGCCAGGCTCAGCAGAAAAAGAACCAGCGCCTGCCAGCCAAAAAACTGCCCGCGTTCGGCAATCTCCTGCTGAAGCTGTTGTCCGCGCGAGTAAACCACCGTTCGGGTGGCCTGAACCATCTCGCTGTTGGCGGCGGCAAAGGCTTCAAGGCTGGCTCCCGATGGCGCATCCGGACTGCTGTTTTTACACCTGAGCTGCGCCAGGTCGTTCAGCTGCTGGCTCAGCGCCTGCCAGATTTTTTCGTCCGGTAGCACCCCGGCATGAGCGTCAAGCATCTCGCTATAGCGTTTACGCTGATTTTGATAGACCTTCGCCAGCGTCGGATCGTCCAGTACGCAGTACTGCCGGTAGCTACGTTCCATTTCCAGCGACGCGTTCATCATTGCCTCACTGCGCCGGGCATCGACAAGCGTCGTGCGGTTAATATGCGCGGCCTGCGCGCTCAGCGCATTCAGGCTCTGCCACGCCTGCCAGGCCAGAACCAGCAGCGGCAGCAAAATCAACACAAACGAGAGCGTGACCAGCTGACGCAACGAACGGGGGAAAAGAGAGATTCGCTTCAAGGATAGGGTCTCAATCATTTGCTCACTATGATGCTACCTGAATATACCCAATATACTCTATGGATTTTGAGTTACAGGAAGGCGGCAAAGCTGAGAATCCCCGGGAGCTTACTCAAGTAAGTGACCGGGGTGAACAGATGCGGCCAACGCACCTGTAGCACAAAAGACGACGAGTATAACAAAGCCAGGCACAGGCCTGGCTTTGTTATGGAATAAGGCGGTGCCTAACTCGACGTTTCGCCCGATGGTTGATAAAGCAAAGCTGTTATCAGAAGTTGGACGGCAGGCACCTTGTTGTGCGTCATTCGAAGTTTATGTAGCGCGTCCCGAAGGGGCTGACATAAGAAGGTGAATGAGCCACTGCGTATTATTATGCATTAACTATGCCACATAGCAAAACAAATTGTTAACACAATGAAATATAATGAATTTATAACATTTAACCCGCACTTCGGTTGCGGTGACTTTTTAACCAGAGTGTCGCCGTTTAGCAACACATCGTGAGGCGTTTTTACATCTCTATATAAATCAATAAGTTAAATGTCTCTAATTGGCGACACCCCTCACCGGCGTTTGTCGGCAATTCCCGACACCGGCAGGCGACCGCCGTCACAAACGAAAAGCCCCCGCTCAACGTCGGGGGCCTGATACATTACGCTTCAGCCGGGAAGGCTTTGCGAACACGGCGGATCCTGTACAGCTCGCCGGATATTAGCCCAGCTGTTTACGTGCGTTGCGGAAGATGCGCATCCACGGACTATCCTCGCCCCAGTTTTCCGGGTGCCAGGAGTTAGCCACCGTGCGGAATACGCGCTCAGGATGCGGCATCATGATCGTCGCACGACCGCTTTCGCTGGTCACGGCGGTGATCCCGTTCGGTGAGCCGTTCGGGTTAGCCGGATAGCTCTCCGTCACCTTACCGAAGTTATCGACAAAGCGCAGCGCCACCAGACCTTTGCTCTCCAGCTGGGCCAGATGCGCGCTGTCACGCACTTCCACCTGCCCTTCCCCGTGAGAAACGGCAATCGGCATCATCGAACCGGCCATGCCCTGCAGCAGCAGAGACGGGCTTTGCGTGACTTCGACCAGGCTGAAGCGCGCTTCAAAACGGTCGGAATAGTTACGCACAAAGCGCGGCCACAGGTCGCTTCCCGGGATCAGCTCACGCAGGTTGGACATCATCTGACAACCGTTACACACGCCCAGCGCCAGAGTCTGCGGACGGTGGAAGAAGGTGGCAAACTCATCGCGCACCCGCTCGTTAAACAGAATGGATTTCGCCCAGCCTTCGCCCGCCCCCAGCACGTCGCCATAGGAGAAGCCGCCGCAGGCAACCAGCGCCTGGAAATCAGCCAGCCCGGTACGGCCCGCCAGCAGGTCGCTCATGTGCACGTCGATCGCATCAAAGCCCGCGCGGTGGAAGGCTGCCGCCATCTCCACGTGGGAGTTAACGCCTTGCTCACGCAGTACCGCTACCTTCGGACGTGCGCCGGTGGCGATGTACGGTGCGGCAATGTCTTCGTTGATATCGAAGGTGAGCTTCACGTTAAGGCCCGGATCGTCCTCGCGACGTTTCGCTTCGTGCTCGCTATCGGCGCACTCCGGGTTGTCGCGCAGGCGCTGCATCTGCCAGGTGGTTTCTGCCCACCAGATACGCAGCGTGGTGCGGCTTTCGCTGAACACCGGATGCCCTTCAGCGGTGATGACAAAGCGGTCACCTTCCGTCGCCTGGCCCAGGTAGTGGACGCAGTCTGCCAGGCCATGAGAAGCCAGCAGCGCTTCAACCGCTTCGCGATCCGCGGCACGGACCTGGATAACCGCCCCCAGCTCTTCGTTAAACAGCGCCGCCAGACGATCGTCACCTAGCGCGGCAATATCTGCCGTCAGGCCGCAGTGGCCGGAAAAGGCCATCTCAGCCAGGGTTACCAGCAGGCCGCCATCAGAGCGGTCGTGGTAAGCCAGCAGCTTACGATCGGCCACCAGCGCCTGCATCGCATCCCAGAAGCCTTTCAGCTGCGCGACATCGCGTACGTCGGCCGGAACATCGCCCAGCTGACGGTAAACCTGCGCCAGCGCGGTGGCGCCGAGCGCGTTACGGCCTTTGCCTAAATCAATCAGCAGCAGGGCGTTATCTTCCGTGGAGAGCTGCGGCGTCACGGTATGGCGCACATCTTCCACGCGGGCAAAGGCGGAAATCACCAGCGATAGCGGCGAAGTCATCTCGCGCTGCTCGCTGCCTTCCTGCCAGCGGGTTTTCATCGACATCGAATCTTTACCCACCGGAATGGTCAGTCCCAGAGCCGGACACAGCTCTTCGCCAACCGCTTTTACCGCTTCATACAGACCGGCATCTTCACCCGGATGACCCGCTGCGGCCATCCAGTTTGCGGAAAGTTTCACGCGATTTAACGCGCCAATTTGCGTTGCCGCGACGTTGGTCAGCGCTTCACCGACGGCCAGGCGAGCAGAGGCGGCAAAGTCCAGCAGCGCAACCGGCGCACGTTCGCCAATCGCCATCGCTTCGCCGTAGTAGCTATCGAGGCTGGCGGTGGTTACCGCGCAGTTTGCTACCGGAATCTGCCAGGGGCCGACCATCTGATCGCGCGCCACCATCCCGGTTACGGTGCGGTCGCCGATGGTGACAAGGAACGTTTTCTCTGCAACCGCCGGCAGGTGCAGCACGCGATTCACCGCATCGGCGAGAGTGATATCCCGACGATCCAGCGCGTCGCCTTTCACTTTCAGGGTCTGCACATCGCGGGTCATTTTCGGCGTTTTGCCCAGCAGCACATCCAGCGGCAGGTCGATCGGCTGGTCGTTGAAGTGAGCATCGCTCATATTGAGATGCAGTTCTTCGGTGGCTTCACCGATCACCGCATACGGTGCGCGCTCACGGCGGCACAGCTCGTCAAACAGCGGCAGCTGTTCCGGCGCGACCGCCAGCACATAGCGTTCCTGGGATTCGTTACACCAGATTTCCAGCGGGCTCATCCCCGGCTCATCGCTCAGGATATCGCGCAGCTGGAATTTACCGCCGCGACCGCCGTCGCTGACCAGTTCCGGCATGGCATTAGACAAACCGCCCGCGCCGACGTCGTGGATAAACAGAATCGGGTTTGCATCGCCCAGCTGCCAGCAGCGGTCGATCACTTCCTGGCAGCGGCGTTCCATTTCCGGGTTATCGCGCTGCACCGAGGCAAAATCAAGATCCGCGTCGGACTGACCGGATGCCATCGAAGAGGCTGCCCCGCCGCCCAAGCCGATATTCATCGCCGGGCCGCCAAGGACAATCAGTTTCGCCCCAACGGTAATTTCGCCTTTCTGCACGTGCTCGCCGCGAATGTTACCAATACCGCCCGCCAGCATGATCGGTTTGTGGTACCCGCGCAGCTCTTCGCCGTTGTGGCTGGTCACTTTTTCTTCATAGGTACGGAAATAGCCGTTCAACGCCGGGCGACCGAATTCGTTGTTAAACGCGGCGCCGCCCAGCGGGCCGTCGGTCATGATATCCAGCGCGGTCACAATACGATCCGGCTTGCCGAAATCTTCTTCCCACGGCTGTTCAAAGCCGGGAATCCGCAGGTTAGAGACTGAGAAACCGACCAGACCGGCTTTCGGTTTTGCTCCGCGACCGGTTGCCCCTTCATCGCGGATTTCACCGCCGGATCCGGTCGCCGCACCCGGCCACGGAGAGATGGCCGTCGGGTGGTTGTGCGTTTCCACTTTCATCAGGATATGGGCGTCTTCCTGATGGTAGTCATAGCGGCCTTTTTCGCGATCGGCGAAGAAGCGCCCTACCTGAGAACCTTCCATGACCGCGGCGTTGTCTTTATAGGCGGAGAGAACGTAGTCCGGGGTCTTCTCAAAGGTATTTTTGATCATCTTAAACAGCGACTTCGGCTGCTGTTCGCCGTCGATGACCCAGTCGGCGTTAAAAATCTTGTGGCGGCAGTGCTCGGAGTTCGCCTGGGCAAACATATACAGTTCGATGTCGTTCGGGTTGCGGCCAAGCCTGGTAAACGCATCCTGCAGATAATCGATTTCGTCTTCCGCCAGCGCCAGCCCCAGACGGAGGTTGGCGTCAATCAGCGCCTGACGTCCCTGACCCAACAGATCGACGCTGGTCACCGGCGTCGGTTGATGCTGAGCGAACAGCTTTTCGCCCTCTTCCAGCGCGTCAAAGACGCTTTCCATCATCCGGTCGTGGAGTTCACTCGCGACAGCGGCCCATTGTTCTTCGCTCAGCGTAGTGGCTTCCACATAGTACGCCACGCCGCGTTCAAGACGCACAACCTGCGACAGGCCGCAGTTATGGGCAATATCGGTAGCTTTAGAAGACCAGGGGGAGATGGTGCCAGGGCGGGGGGTGACGAGCAGTAATTTACCGGTTGGGGTATGGCTGTTTAAGTTTGGGCCATACTTGAGCAGTCGTGCCAGCCTCTCACGCTCATCACCGCTTAACGGCGCGTTCAGTTCGGCAAAATGAACATACTCTGCATATATTGTGCTAACCGGCAGGTTGGCCGCCTGGAAACGTGCCAGCAGTTTATTAACACGAAATGCCGACAGTGCAGGTGAACCACGCAAAATTTCCATCATAAGTCTCTCGTCTTCGCAGCTTTCAATATGAGCCAGGGGGGAAACGGGCGCCATTATAGTGAATCCTGAGCCTCGACGAAACCGTTTGCGTGGAAATAAAATCATTCCCCTGGTTTATCAATTAATGTGACCTTCCTCGCGAATAAGTTGCCAACTGACGCATTCTTAAGCAAAATGCCGCTCATTCGAGGACTCTCTTTTAACTTTATTCGCTAATAGCCTGCTGAGGAACACAGAGCTGCAGAAGATTAACTCTCTGAAAAAATTAAAGATTAATTATCTGCTCATCGGCATTGTGACCTTATTGCTGGCGGCCGCCCTGTGGCCGTCGATCCCGTGGTCAGGAAAGCCGGAGAACCGTGTCGCCGGAATTATGGCGCGCGGCGAGCTGCGCATCAGCACCATCAATTCGCCGCTCACCTTCGCGACCATCAATAACAAAACCTACGGACTGGATTACGAGCTGGCGGAACAGTTTGCCGATTACCTCGGCGTCAAGCTGAAAGTGACCGTCCGCCAGAATATCAGTCAGCTGTTTGATGACCTCGATAACGGTAATGCCGATATGTTAGCTGCCGGACTGGTCTACAACTCAGAACGGGTCAAAAACTATCAGGCCGGGCCGGGCTACTATTCGGTGTCGCAACAGCTGGTCTACCGGGTGGGCAACACGCGCCCACGCAGCCTCGCCAACCTCACGGCGGAGCAGCTGGTGATTGCCCCGGGCCACGTCGCCATTAACGACCTGCAGACACTAAAAGGAAATAAATACCCGGATCTCGGCTGGCGCGTGGATGAAAAGCGCGGGACGACAGCGCTGATGCAGGCGGTTATCGATGGCGAAGTGGATTACACCATTGCGGATTCGGTGGCCATTAGTCTGTTCCAGCGAGTCCATCCGGAACTGGCGGTCGCTCTGGATATCAGCGATGAGCAGCCGGTGACCTGGTTTAGCGCCAGGAGCGAGGACAACTCGCTTTCGGCGGCGATGCTGGATTTCTTCAACAATATGAATGAAGACGGCACCCTGGCGCGGCTGGAAGAAAAATACCTTGGACACGGCAACGATTTCGATTATGTCGACACCCGGACGTTCCTGCGCGCCGTCGATAATATTCTGCCGGACCTACAGCCGATGTTTGAGAAATACGCGCGCCAGATCGACTGGCGCCTGCTGGCGGCCATTTCATGGCAGGAGTCGCACTGGGATCCGCAGGCTACTTCGCCCACCGGGGTGCGCGGCATGATGATGCTGACCCGCAATACCGCGCAGAGCCTGGGATTAACCGATCGTACCGATGCGGAGCAGAGCCTCAGCGGCGGTATGCGCTACTTGCAGGATATGATGAATAAAATCCCGGACTCGGTCCCCAAAGATGAACGAATCTGGTTTGCGCTGGCGGCTTACAATATGGGATACGCCCATATTCTGGACGCTATCTCACTGACCAAAAAACAGAAAGGCAATCCCGACAGCTGGGCGGACGTCAAGCAGCGCCTGCCGCTGCTCAGTCAGAAACCTTATTACAGCCGGCTGAAATATGGCTACGCGCGCGGTCACGAGGCATACGCCTACGTCGAGAACATCCGCAAATACCACATCAGCCTGGTGGGCTACCTGTCGGAGAAAGAGAGAAAGGATGAACAGCGGCTGGCGCTGGCCGGGGACTATCCGGCGGTGATGCCGGATGAACTGGATAAAGAACAGCGGGCGCTCCCCTTTTTCCAGTTTCGCGCGGAATCGTTAGTCGACAACGCCAGGCTGAAGATTCCCGGATTGGGACACTAAGCGTCTTCGACCCGACGCGCCTTTTTTAAGGCTTTTTTCTCTTCCCGCCGCCAGCGGAAAAAGTCGCTGAGCATACCTGAGCACGACTCTGCCAGAATCCCCTCGCTGATCTCCACCCGATGATTCATACCCGGATGGTGCAGAACATCAATTAGCGAGCCGGCCGCGCCGGTTTTTGCATCCCGGGCACCAAATACCAGCCGTGAAATCCGGCTATGCACCATCGCACCCGCGCACATCACACAGGGTTCAAGCGTGACATACAGCGTCGCGTCAATCAGGCGATAGTTTTGCAGGACCAGTCCCCCCTGACGCAGCGCCATAATTTCGGCATGCGCCGTAGGATCGTGACGCCCGATAGGCCGGTTCCACCCTTCGCCGATAACCTGATTGTTGTACACCAGCACGGCGCCGACCGGCACTTCGCCCTCTTCCCAGGCGCGTTTAGCCAGCGTCAGGGCGTGACGCATCCAGTATTCATCGTTCAGTTCATGGTCAGACAAAACGGGCACTCCTGCGGAAAAAGCGGGCCGCATTATACATGGCCGACAGACATTGCACACTATTCTAACTGGTGGAGATCGCCCTGCGGGGTGACCCGCCAGCGGTGCTGGCAAAAATGAAGCAGCGGATTATCCTGTTCGCTATCGCTATAGCCGCTGTACAGCTGCAGCGGCGCACCGATCTTCTGCTCCAGTTGCACCACCTTTTCATGGCCCAGACAGCGTAGCGACAGCCCCCAGCCTCCGCAGCGACGTTCCATCCGACTGGCGATGATGTTCACCCTGGGCAGCCAGGCAGTATCCCCGTAGACCTGTTCCACCAGCGATTGCGGCGATCCGGTAATCAGCCAGACGTCAGCATCGTGCCGGGTCAGGTAGTCCGACAGCCGGGCCTGCACCACCGGAAAAGCCGTCACGCGCTGGCGAAACCAGCGGACAAAGTCGGCCTCAAGCCGCTTTAGCGCGCGCTCACTGCGTCCGAACGTCGATGCCCACAGCAGCAGGCTCATCGGCCAGCGCGCCGCCCGGCCATTTACCGCCAGTCCTGCCAGGATCACCGGCAACAGCGGTACAACCAGCAGCAGGTTCAGGGGCTGGTGACGCAAGACGTACCGTAAGAAGCTGCCGAACATATCCTGTTGATGCAACGTTCCATCGAGATCAAAAAAAACCACTCGCTGCGTGCTGCTCTTCAAACCTGACCTCTTTTTATCGAATTTTGTCTCTGATACCGCTAGCTTAACAGTCTTGTGCCATAAACAGAGAAAACATCCGCTGACGTTAAGCCTGCGTTGAGGCAGTTCCTCCGCCGTGAATAAATCTCAGCGGTAGAATTTTTAATTCGCCGCAATCCTCTTATAATCGAATACAAAATTCTTTCAGCAGAGGGCGAAAGTTGTCCTGAGGAAAACCGATGAACTGTTTAATCCGCATCCGCCAGCGCTACCCGTCGCTGGCAGCAAGCGATAAGAAGCTGGCAGACTTTATTCTGGCTCAGCCGGACCAGACCCGCCACCTCAGTTCGCAACAGCTGGCAGGTGAGGCAGGCGTCAGCCAGTCCAGCGTCGTGAAATTCGCGCAGAAGATGGGGTTTAAGGGTTTCCCGGCGCTAAAGCTGGCGCTCAGCGAAGCGCTGGCCAGTGCACCCGATCCTCAGTCGGTGCCGGTCCATAATCAGATCCGCGGCGACGATCCGCTGCGTCTGGTCGGCGAGAAACTGATTAAGGATAACGTGGCCGCCATGCACGCCTCGCTGGATGTGAACAGCGAAGAGAAGCTGCTGGAAGCCGTGGCGCTGCTGCGGAATGCGCGCCGGGTGATTATTACCGGTATTGGCGCATCCGGCCTGGTGGCGCGCAATTTTAGCTGGAAGCTAATGAAGATCGGCATTAACGCGGTTTCCGAACAGGATATGCATGCCCTGCTCGCCACCGTACAGGCCATGTCGTCAGACGACCTGCTGTTAGCTATCTCCTACTCTGGCGAACGTCGTGAAATCAATATGGCCGCCGGAGAAGCGCTGCGCGTGGGCTGTCGGATCCTGGCGATCACTGGCTTCACCCCCAACGCCCTGCAACAGCAGGCCACGCAGTGCCTGTATACTATCGCCGAAGAGCAGGCGACCCGCAGCGCGGCGATCTCCTCCACCAGCGCGCAGATGATGCTCACCGATCTGCTGTTTATGGCGCTGGTTCAACAGGATCTTGAACATGCGCCGGACCGTATCCGGCACAGCGAAGCGCTGGTGAAAAAACTGGTGTGAACAGAAAATGGGCGTATAATGCCCGCCCTGTTTGTGTTGTTTCTGAGAATTTCCCGATGGCGCTGTTAATCACCAAAAAATGCATCAACTGCGATATGTGCGAACCGGAATGCCCTAACGAGGCCATTTCGATGGGTGACAGCATTTATGAAATTAACAGCGACCGCTGCACGGAATGCGTGGGCCACTATGAAACGCCCACCTGCCAGAAAGTGTGCCCGATCCCGAATACGATTCTGAAAGACCCGGCACACGTTGAAAATGAAGAGCAGCTGTGGGACAAGTTCGTGCTAATGCATCACGCGGACAAAATCTGATACCGCGGACAGCGGGCGCTAACTCTCCACGATAACCGTTGCACAAGCGTAATGGCGCTCATCGGCCAGCGTCACGTGAATGCTTCTGACGCCCAGACGCTCCGCCAGATTCTTCGCTTCGCCCCACAGCCGTAGCTTAGGCTTGCCCAGTTCGTCGTTGTAAACCTCAAACTGATTAAAAGCCAGACCGTTACGGATACCGGTCCCCAGGGCTTTCGCCGCCGCCTCTTTCACCGCAAAACGCTTTGCCAGAAAACGAACCGGCTGCTGGTGCTGTGCCCATATCGCCCACTCGTTGTCGCTGAGCACGCGCCGGGCGAGACGATCGCCGCTGCGGGCGATCACCGCTTCAATACGGGCAATTTCAACAATATCGGTACCCAGCCCCAGAATAGCCATTACGCGCGAGCTTCCTGCATCAGGCGTTTCATCTCGGCAACCGCTTCTTTCAGGCCGCTCATCACCGCACGACCGATGATCGCATGACCAATGTTCAGCTCATGCATCTCCGGAATACGGGCGATCGCCTGCACGTTATGGTAGGTCAGGCCGTGACCGGCATTAACCTTGAGGCCCAGGCTCGCGGCATAGGCGGCCGCCGTGGCGATACGCTCAAGCTCTACGGCCTGCCGGGCGTCGGTTTCGGCATCCGCATAGCAACCGGTATGGATTTCGATATACGGCGCGCCGACGTCCGCCGCAGCCTTAATTTGCTCAACATCGGCATCGATGAACAGCGAGACCAGAATACCGGCATCGGCAAGGCGCGTGCAGGCATCGCGCATTTTGTCGCGCTGACCCGCCACATCCAGACCGCCTTCCGTCGTCACTTCCTGACGTTTTTCCGGAACCAGACAGCAGAAGTGCGGTTTGGTCTCACAGGCGATGGTCAGCATCTCTTCGGTGACCGCCATCTCCAGGTTCATTCGGGTATCCAGCGTCTGGCGCAGGATACGCACATCGCGGTCGGTAATGTGACGGCGGTCTTCGCGCAGGTGCACGGTAATCCCGTCGGCGCCAGCCTGCTCGGCGATAAAGGCCGCCTGCACCGGATCCGGATAGGCCGTGCCGCGAGCGTTACGCAGTGTCGCAATATGGTCAATATTGACCCCTAACAGTAATTCAGCCATGACAATCCTCATTGATCGTTATTCGTTTTATCTGCTGCTCGCGCCGCGCGGGCGGGCATAAACTGGCGAAACAGCTCCCGGCTCTTTAGCGGTTTACCGCCAAGATACGGTTTCAGGGCGATACGGGTAAAGCGCTTTGCGGCACGTAGCGCGTCGCTATCCGGGAACTCACGGTTAGCCAGCGCCTTCAAATGGTGCCCGGTAAAGGTGTTGTTATCAATAACCACGCTGGCAATAAAACCTTTTTCTTCACGGTAGCGATAGGTCATGGTGTCATCCACCGCTTCGCCGCTGCCGGCACAGTGGAGAAAGTCAACGCCATAGCCCAGGTGTCCCAGCAGCGCCAGTTCAAAGCGGCGCAACGCCGGCTCTGGTGTACCGCTTGCGCCAGCCAACGCCTGCAGACAGTGCAGATAATCGAAAAAGAGTTCGGAGAAGCGCGTTTCATGTTCGAGCACGCGGGAAAGCAGCTCATTGACATACAGACCGCTGTAAAGCGTGATGCCGCTGAGCGGAAGCGCCAATGAAACGGCTTCGGCGCTGCGAAGCGTTTTCACTTCGCCACGCCCGCCAAAGCGCAGGAGTAAGGGGGTAAAAGGCTGGAGGGCGCCTTTGAGGTTGGAGCGTCTGGAACGTGCGCCTTTTGCTACCAGGCGCACGCGACCCGACTCTTCCGTGAAGACGTCCAGCATCAGGCTGGTTTCGCTCCAGGGACGACTATGCAGAACGAAAGCGCGCTGCCAGCCTTCCATCATACTCGTCGTCTTTCAGGTTGCAGGTGCGTTGGCCGCACCCTTTCAGCCGAATCACTGACTAAAGTAAGCTCCCGGGGACTCACGGTCTTGCCGCCTGCCTGCACCACGAAAGCCATGGTGTATCAAACTCAGAGATCGTCAACGTAGCCGAGGCTGCGCAGCGCGCGCTCGTCGTCGGCCCAGCCGGATTTGACCTTCACCCACAGTTCGAGGTGAACCGGCGCTTCGAACATATCCTGCATGTCTTTACGCGCTTCAATACCGATGGTTTTGATTTTGGCGCCTTTGTTGCCAATGACCATCTTCTTCTGACCTTCACGCTCAACCAGAATCAGGCCGTTAATATCATAACCGCCGCGTTCGTTGGTCTGGAAACGCTCGATCTCAACCGTCACCGAATACGGCAGCTCGGCACCAAGAAAACGCATCAGCTTTTCACGGATGATTTCAGAGGCCATAAAACGCTGTGAGCGGTCGGTAATATAATCTTCCGGGAAGTGATGAATCGCTTCCGGCAGATGTTTGCGTACGATCCCGGCGATGGTATCGACATTCATCCCTGTTTCCGCAGAAATTGGCACGATATCGAG
Source organism: Klebsiella sp. X13 (assembly GCF_003323835.1). Taxonomy (NCBI): domain Bacteria; kingdom Pseudomonadati; phylum Pseudomonadota; class Gammaproteobacteria; order Enterobacterales; family Enterobacteriaceae; genus Klebsiella; species Klebsiella sp. X13. Next base: position 1,304,134 of record NZ_CP030874.1, on the reverse strand, counting down.
GAAGTTCATCTGGCTCGCCAGGAACTGCAGGTGCGGCAGCAGATCGGCCTTCTCCTGCACGTTATCTACTTTATTGACCGCCAGAATCACCGGCGCTCTGGCATCACGTAATTTGCCCAGCACCATTTCGTCATCGGCCGTCCAGCGCGTGCCTTCGACAACGAAAATCACCAGTTCAACGTCGCCAATGGAACTGCTCGCCGCTTTGTTCATCAGGCGGTTGATCGCCCGTTTCTCTTCCATATGCAGGCCCGGGGTATCAACATAAATTGCCTGATACGGTCCTTCGGTATGGATGCCGACAATGCGGTGACGGGTGGTCTGCGCTTTACGGGAAGTGATCGAAATCTTCTGCCCAAGCAGTTTGTTCAACAGCGTGGATTTACCCACGTTCGGGCGGCCAACGATGGCGACAAACCCACAATAACTTTTATCGATGCTCATTCCAGCTCCAGCTTTTTCAGCGCCTGTTCGGCGGCAGCCTGCTCCGCCTTGCGACGGCTGGAACCTGTGCCTACCACCGGTTCACTCAGGCCACTGACCTGGCAGTGGATAGTAAATTCCTGATCGTGTGCTTCACCGCGCACCTGCACTACCAGATAGGAAGGCAGCGGCAGGTGGCGACCTTGCAGGTACTCCTGCAAACGGGTCTTTGGATCTTTTTGCTTATCGCCAGGACTGATTTCGTCCAGACGAGTTTGGTACCAGGTGAGAATCAGGCGCTCAACGTTCTGGATATCGCTGTCGAGGAATACCCCGCCAATCAACGCTTCAACGGTATCTGCCAGAATAGACTCGCGACGGAAGCCGCCGCTTTTCAACTCACCCGGGCCAAGGCGCAGACACTCACCCAGTTCAAACTCGCGGGCGATCTCCGCCAGCGTGTTGCCTCGTACCAGCGTTGCGCGCATGCGGCTCATATCGCCTTCGTCCACCCGAGGGAAACGATGATAGAGCGCATTCGCGATCACAAAACTCAAAATTGAGTCACCTAAAAATTCCAGGCGCTCATTGTGTTTGCTGCTGGCACTGCGGTGAGTTAATGCCTGTTGCAACAGCTCCTGATGATGAAAAGTGTAGCCCAGCTTCCGTTGAAGCCGATTAATTACGATGGGGTTCATGCGTTACCAATAAATGAATGCGTCAAAAATGCAGCACACGAAACCGACCTGGGCAGCCCTGTCCCCATTCAGATTGCCTGTGCGCTTGCCTGCCGCCTTTCTGCAACCCAAATTATTCAGAGTAAAATCAACCAACGCGGTTTCGTGTGCAGTGTCACTCTTACGAGAGACAACCAAAACTTCGGGGGGATATTCTATACGCAACGACAAGGGATGTCGTTAGTTTGAATAGATTTAAATATTAAATAATTCACGCTGCCAATATTGCAGCGGCAGCGTGAATAAGGCAGGGAAATTAATGAATGCTACCGATACGCGATAAACGCACGCCGGTCGGCCATTCACCTTCCTGTTTTTCGAAGCTCATCCAGATCGCCGTGGCTTTACCCACCAGATTGGCCTCTGGCACAAAGCCCCAGTAACGGCTGTCAGCGCTGTTATCGCGGTTGTCACCCATCATGAAGTAATGACCCGGCGGCACAATCCAGGTGGCCAACGGCAGGCCGGACTGGCGGTAGTACATTCCAACCTGATCCTGAGCAATCGGCACGGTCAGAATGCGGTGAGTCACCTCACCCAGCGTCTCTTTGCGCTCGGTCAGACGAATACCGTCAGCCTTGCTTTCGCCTTTCGGCAACTGCCAGAAACCGCTGGTCGCTTCCCCACCGTTCTGACGCGAGAACGTCTGGACGAAATCGCTGGGCTCAACGTTGGAGTAAGTCACCGGCAGTGCATTACCACATGCCTGACCGGAGCTGCAGCCCGGCTGGATAGTGACCTGTTTTGCCACCGGATCGTAGGTGATCTTATCGCCCGGTAAGCCAACAGCCCGCTTAATGTAGTCCAGACGCGGATCTTCCGGGTATTTGAACACCACGATATCGCCACGTTTCGGATGACCTGTTTCGATCAGCGTTTTCTGGTAGATCGGATCTTTGATGCCGTAGGCAAACTTCTCGACCAGAATAAAATCGCCGATCAGCAGCGTTGGCATCATCGAACCTGACGGGATTTGAAACGGCTCATAAATAAATGAGCGCACCACCAGGACGATCGCCAGCACCGGAAATACCGAGGCTCCCGTTTCCAGCCAGCCCGGTTTCGGGCCGACTTTCTTCAACGTTTGCTTGTCGAGGCTATCACCGGTCGCTGCCTGAGCAGCGGCCTGACGTTCACGACGTTTTGGTGCAAAGATGAATTTATCCAGGCACCACAAAAGCCCCGTGATCACGGTTGCAATCACCAGGATCAGGGCAAACATGTTCGCCATGCCAACTCCTTAATGGTTATTTTCCGTCTTTACCGACGTGCAGAATGGCGAGGAACGCTTCCTGCGGCAGCTCAACGTTACCCACTTGCTTCATACGTTTCTTACCGTCTTTCTGCTTCTGCAGCAGCTTTTTCTTACGGCTGACGTCGCCGCCGTAGCATTTCGCCAGTACGTTTTTACGCAGCTGTTTGACGGTCGAACGGGCAATAATGTGGTTGCCGATAGCCGCCTGAATCGCGATATCGAACTGCTGGCGTGGGATCAGCTCTTTCATCTTCTCCACCAGCTCACGACCGCGGTACGGCGCGTTATCGTTGTGGGTGATCAGCGCCAGCGCATCAACACGCTCGCCGTTGATCAGCACGTCCACGCGCACCATGTTGGATGCCTGGAAGCGTTTGAAGTTGTAATCCAGCGACGCGTAGCCACGGGAGGTGGACTTCAGACGGTCAAAGAAATCGAGAACCACTTCCGCCATCGGAATTTCATAGGTCAGCGCAACTTGTTTACCGTGATAAACCATGTTGGTCTGCACGCCACGCTTCTCAATACACAGCGTGATGACGTTGCCGAGGAACTCTTGCGGCAGCAGCATATGACATTCCGCGATCGGCTCACGCAGTTCCTGAATGTTATTCAGCGGCGGCAGCTTGGACGGGCTATCGACATAGATGACCTCTTTCGACGTGGTTTCCACTTCGTAGACAACCGTCGGCGCGGTGGTAATCAGATCCAGGTCGTATTCGCGTTCCAGACGCTCCTGGATGATCTCCATGTGCAGCAGGCCGAGGAAGCCACAGCGGAAGCCGAAGCCCAGCGCCGTTGAACTTTCCGGCTCATAGAACAGAGAGGCATCGTTCAGGCTCAGTTTGCCAAGCGCATCACGGAAGGCTTCATAATCATCGGAGCTCACCGGGAACAGACCGGCGTACACCTGTGGTTTCACTTTCTTAAAGCCTGGCAGAGCCTTATCCGCCGGGTTACGTGACGTCGTCAGGGTATCGCCAACCGGCGCGCCGAGGATATCTTTAATGGCACACACCAGCCAGCCTACCTCGCCGCATTTCAGCTCGGTACGGTCAACCTGTTTTGGCGTGAAGATACCCAGGCGATCGGCGTTATAGACCTGACCGGTGCTCATGACTTTGATTTTGTCGCCTTTGCGCATCGTGCCGTTCTTGATACGCACCAGCGACACAACGCCAAGATAGTTATCAAACCAGGAGTCGATGATCAGCGCCTGCAGCGGGGCATCCGCATCGCCTTCCGGCGGTGGGATATCACGCACCAGACGTTCCAGAACATCGGGAACGCCGACGCCGGTTTTCGCCGAGCAGCGCACCGCATCGGCCGCATCGATACCGACGATGTCTTCGATTTCATCGGCTACGCGCTCCGGATCGGCAGCAGGCAGGTCGATTTTGTTGAGAACCGGCACCACTTCCAGATCCATTTCCATGGCGGTATAGCAGTTGGCCAGCGTCTGAGCTTCCACTCCCTGACCCGCATCGACCACCAGCAGCGCACCTTCACATGCGGCGAGCGAACGTGACACCTCATAAGAGAAGTCGACGTGCCCCGGGGTATCGATGAAGTTCAGCTGGTAGGTTTCGCCGTTGGTCGCCTTGTAATCCAGGGTGACGCTTTGCGCCTTAATGGTGATGCCACGCTCACGTTCAAGATCCATGGAGTCCAGTACCTGGGCTTCCATTTCACGATCGGAAAGGCCACCGCAAATCTGGATGATACGGTCAGACAACGTCGATTTACCGTGGTCGATATGAGCGATGATTGAAAAGTTACGTATATTCTTCATATTTTAGAGTTAATTATGCCTTACGCGTATCATGAGGCCGCTGTTCTGTGCCTGACGTTTTTTAATCCGAAAACGCCGCATTCTACACTACATCCGCGAAACCAGGAAATGCTCTTACCAGCAGCATAACCGTAGCAAATGATGTGTTCTGGCGGGGGTAATAAATCAAAAATAAAGGCCAGTGGATTCACTGGCCTGGTTCTGAAGAGGGAGTCTCTACACGCACCAAATCTGGCGGCAGGCCAACGCTAATAATAACGGGCTGCCACGACTGGCGAGCGGCTAATCCGGGCGAAAGCCCGCGCGCCACCAGAAATCCACCGACGCCGCCGAGTAGCGCACCACACAGCGAAGCGAAATCATTTGCAAACAAGACCTGAAAAACAGACGCCATTGCAAACAGCCCAACCAGCGGCGCCATATAGACTAAAACCGCCGAGCCCAGCAGGCTGCTTTCGGCAATCCCCAGCTCGACTTTTTGCCCGGCGGACAGCGGCTGTTCGCTGGGAACGCTGATCGTGTGGCTGGTTTGCGGCCCCAGCTTGTTCAGCACCCGGCTACCGCAGCCGGCGCGCGAGGCGCAGCTGCTGCACGAGGCTTTAACATCACAGTGTACTTGCGCCATTCCATTATGCCAGGAGACGACCGTGGCCCACTCTTTAATCATTGCACAGCCCTGAATTTGATGCTGTCGGAGATGCGTTTAGCCGTCTGCGGCGGCAGCTCGCCAACCACGGTTATCTCGGCGTTATCACGTACCGTCGTGCTCACGGTACGACGCCCGGTACGCAACAGCTGATCGCTACTGTTTGCCGATGCGCGATTCACGTTAATCGAGAAGCTAAACAGCCCATCAGAGTAAAGGCGGGACTCAACCGGACCATCAAAGGTCGGCAGACGGCGCTGGCTGCTGGAGACTTCGGAAACGCCCTGCGGTAGCCAGGTCGGCGCCCAGTTAAAGTTGGCTTTATCGCCCCCTTCCGGCACCGACAGCTGAGGCGGCAGGCTTGCTTTCGCTAAGGTTTCCATGCTGCTGCTGACCTTGTCGCCAACGTTAAAGGATACGACCCGGAACTGCTCCAGCGTTTCCCCGTCGCGGTCAAGCAAATCGACGCGCATGGGCAGTTTGGTTTCCGCATCCAGCCAGACGATATAGCTATAGCGCGTACCGTCCCGCGCGACGACGCGAATCACTTCGCAAAGCCTGTCGGCAATACGGGTTCGCCCAACGGAGATAAAGTCGTAGTAGGCAGCCAGTCGCTTAAAATCGGTGTAGGCCAGCGAGGGTAACGAATCGACGATATAGTCGCCGTTCAGCGTGAACGGATCGAGCCCCGGCTCAAAATAGCTGATTTCATTGCCGCGCAGTACAACTTCCCGGCGTGGGCCATCGAGTTGTAAAAGCTGGGCAAGAGGTTGATTGTTCAGCCGCGCGTGACGATAACGCAGCGACTCAACGCCCTGTTTGTTGATGCTGACGAAAGACAGCTCATAGTTAAGGGACTGGCTGGCCAGGTTCATTTGCTGCAACAACGCCCCGGACGATGTATCAGCCGAGGCGTTGACAGAGAAGAACAGGCTGCCTGCCATGAGCGACATGGCACACCAAAGTTGCTTCATTACTGCGATTGCGTTCCTAAAGTTTGATAGCCTGGCACCTGAACAGCGGCTTGCTGAGTCTGGGCCTGACCAAACTGAAGCTGTTCTGCGTGCAGGCGACGCTGCAATTCATAGTCCTGCAGCATAGCATTAATACGGCGGCGCTGTTCTTGCACCTGAGCCTGCTGGCCGCTCCCTGCGGAAGCATCAGCCGGAACACCAAGGCTTACCGGGCTGGCTTTACCCATCATCGGCATGGTGTTGAAAACAGGCGCTTCGGGCTGCTGAGCAGATTCGCTATGCCCATTATACTGCTGGACGCCGACGATAACAGCAAGCGAAACGCATGCCGCAACCCCCATCTGAGTCAGAGAACTGGCCCACGGGCGGACTTTCTGCCAGAAAGGCATCTGACGCCACTGATGTGGTGCTGGCTGAGATTCAGGAATAAGCGGCACCGCCTGACGAACGGGCTCGTTCTCAATGGCGGCCATGACGCGGGCTGAGATATCAAAATGGAGCATCTCAGCGGTATCGCCTCGCAGCGAATCGCGGATGAGATGGTAGCTCTCCCAGGTCTTTTGCATTTCAGAAGAACGGCTCAGCTCATTGAGCAGCTCGTTATCCAGCGTTTCACCATCCATTAAGGCCGAAAGTTTTTCTTTCTGCATGCCTGATACCCTTTTCAGTATTCCGCTATCGTCAACGCCTGATAAGCGGTTGAACTTTATTATCAATAGCTTCTCGTGCCCGGAAAATGCGCGAACGTACCGTTCCTACCGGGCAATCCATGATAGCGGCTATCTCTTCATAGCTCAGGCCATCCAGCTCCCGCAACGTAATTGCCATGCGTAAATCTTCCGGGAGTGATTCAATGGTACGAAAAACTATTTGTCTCAGTTCTTCTGACAACATTAAGTTCTCAGGGTTCGAAATTTCTTTCAGCGCCCCACCACTTTCGAAGTTTTCTGCCTCATTGGCGTCAACATCGCTGGACGGTGGGCGGCGTCCCTGAGCTACCAGATAATTCTTCGCCGTATTTACGGCGATGCGATATAACCAGGTATAAAAAGCACTATCCCCCCGGAAGGACTCCAGCGCGCGCCATGCTTTTACGAACGACTCCTGAACAACGTCAGGGATATCGCCCGGTGGCACATAGCGGGAGACCAGGCTCGCGACCTTATGCTGATAGCGCACCACCAGCAAGTTAAACGCTTTCTGATCTCCTTTCTGGACCCGTTCGACGAGGACCTGATCCGTTAACTGCTCGCTCATCCGAGGTAATGTCTCCCCAAACCCAATTCCCATGCGTCTTCAAAGCACTACCCAATCACTGCAATATGAGCAAGCAGACGATTGGAGTGTCTGAAAACAATAAAGTTCCGTTACGCCTTTGATTTTTGTCTGGCAACGGCGGACGATTTGTTATCTCTCATTATATGTCCCGCAACTCAACGCCAGGTAAGATGATGAAGAAAAAGCGTAAGGTCCGCCAGAAGGGTAACGTAACATCGCTTTTATTTCACTATAAAATCTGAAGCTAACGATCTGCTTCGCAAATATTTTCTTTCGTTTACACAGCCCCGCCCCGCCCGCTTATGTTTAGTTTCCACAACGTTCAGTAAAAAAAATGTACGATTCATCACGACCTGGTGCTATTGTGGCAAAAATATGTTTAGTAAATTAAACAAAGAAAATGAATACGACTCCTGACTTCTCCTGTGATGTGCTGATTATCGGCAGCGGCGCTGCCGGTTTATCCCTTGCGCTACGTCTGGCGGAGCACAGCTCCGTCGCCGTACTGAGCAAAGGCCCTGTCAGCGAAGGTTCAACGCTCTACGCGCAAGGCGGTATTGCCGCCGTTTTTGATGAAACCGACAGCGTGGAATCTCACGTTGAAGATACGCTCATCGCCGGAGCCGGCCTGTGCGATCGCCATGCAGTCTCTTTCGTCGCCAGCAACGCCAGGCCTTGCGTGCAATGGCTTATCGACCAGGGCGTGCTGTTTGATACTCAGACCCAGGCCAACGGCGAACAGAGCTATCACCTGACCCGTGAAGGTGGCCATAGTCATCGCCGTATCCTCCACGCTGCCGATGCCACCGGTAAAGCGGTGGAAACGACGCTGGTTGGCAAGGCGCTCGCGCATCCGAATATTCGTATTCTGGAGCGAAGTAACGCCGTCGATTTGATCATTTCCGATAAAATCGGCCTGCCGGGGACACGTCGGGTGGTTGGCGCCTGGATCTGGAACCGGAATAAAGAAAAGGTCGAGACCTGCGGCGCGAAATCCGTGGTGCTGGCCACCGGCGGGGCGGCGAAAGTCTATCAGTACACCACCAACCCGGATGTCTCCTCCGGCGATGGTATTGCTATGGCCTGGCGCGCCGGCTGTCGCGTGGCCAACCTCGAATTCAACCAGTTTCACCCCACCGCGTTGTACCATCCGCAGGCGCGCAATTTCCTGTTAACCGAAGCATTACGCGGCGAAGGCGCATACCTGAAACGTCCGGACGGTACCCGGTTCATGCCCGATTTTGACGAACGCGGCGAGCTGGCCCCACGCGATATCGTCGCCCGCGCGATTGACCATGAGATGAAACGCCTCGGCGTCGATTGTATGTATCTCGACATCAGCCATAAGCCTGAAGCCTTTATTCGTCAGCATTTCCCGATGATCTACGAAAAGCTGCTCGGCCTGGGTATCGATCTGACCAAAGAGCCCGTACCGATTGTCCCCGCCGCCCACTATACCTGCGGCGGCGTGATGGTTGATGACAACGGACGTACCGATGTTGACGGGCTGTATGCGATTGGCGAAGTGAGCTACACCGGACTGCACGGGGCTAACCGCATGGCGTCAAATTCGCTGCTCGAATGCCTGGTTTACGGCTGGTCCGCGGCCGAGGATATTCTCCAGCGCATGCCGCTGGCTCAAGCGGTTAACGCCCTCCCTTCCTGGGATGAAAGTCAGGTTGAGATCCCCGATGAACTGGTGGTGATTCAACATAACTGGCACGAGCTGAGACTGTTGATGTGGGACTACGTGGGGATTGTCCGCACCACCCGTCGGCTGGAGCGTGCGCTACGACGAATCACCATGTTACAGCAGGAACTCGACGAATATTACGCCCGCTTCCGCGTGTCGAATAATTTGCTGGAGTTACGCAATCTGGTGCAGGTGGCCGAACTGATCGTTCGCTGCGCAATGCAACGTAAAGAGAGTCGCGGGCTGCACTATACCCTGGATTACCCGGAACAACTTGCGGATAGCGGCCCGTCAATTCTGTCGCCTCTGGCTCACATAAAGAGGTAAAAGTCCTGGGTCAGGGCAGTAAACCCTTCGGAGTATTGCTGTTCAGGCCCACGGACAATCAGCCGATCGCTGAAACACTCCCCCGCGGTCGGCGAGAAAGCCAGCAGTACGCGGTGCGGCGGGCGCATTTCCGTCTCCGCGACATCGGTGCGCAAACGCAGATGCCAGCCCATGGTTTGGGCGCGTTGAACAAACGCATTGCCAATATCCACCGGTAACACCACGCAGAAAAAGCCCTCTTCGGTAATCGACTCTGCGGCGCAGGTTAAGAGCGTGACGTGATCGAGCGTCGTCGTATATCGCGCCTGTTCGCGCTGCGATGTTGCACAGGGCACACCTTCGGCAAAAAAAGGCGGGTTGCTGACAATCAGTTCATAGCGTCGGGTTTGCGCGGGCTGCCACTGTTGAATATCCCCCTGATGCACCTGGATACGCGCCCCCCACGGGGAGGTCGCCACGTTTTCGCGCGCCTGCGCCGTCGCCTCTTCATCGAGTTCTACCGCATCCAGCATGACCCGATCGTCGGTTCGCTGAGCCAGCATTAAAGCCAGTAAACCGCTACCGGTCCCGATATCCAGCACGTGTTTTACTTGGGCGATCGGCGCCCACGCGCCTAGCAGAATGCCGTCGGTACCCACTTTCATCGCACAACGGTCGTGAGCAACAAAGAACTGTTTAAACGTAAAACCATTGCGCGGCAGCGCAAACTTCGACTGAGACATCCTGAATAACCTTGCGAACAAAAACTCCTGAGACTGAAGCTATGCACAATACCGGAGAACAGATAGCCTTACAAACAGATGAACATTACGCCCGTAACGTCTATAATCGTCGGTCCACTCAGAGGTAGATCATGACTGTAACGACTTTTTCCGAACTTGAACTCGACGAAAACCTTCTGGAAGCCCTCCAGGAAAAAGGTTTCACACGCCCGACAGCCATTCAGGCCGCCGCTATTCCGCCTGCGCTTGATGGCCGTGATATTCTCGGTTCAGCCCCGACAGGTACCGGTAAAACAGCGGCGTATCTGCTGCCAGCGTTGCAGCACCTGCTTGATTTCCCGCGTAAGAAGTCGGGACCACCGCGTATTCTTATCCTGACGCCGACCCGTGAGCTGGCAATGCAGGTTGCCGACCATGCCCGTGAGCTGGCCGCACACACGCACCTGGACATTGCCACCATCACCGGCGGTGTCGCATACATGAACCACGCGGAAGTATTCAGCGAGAACCAGGATATTGTGGTCGCGACCACCGGCCGACTGCTGCAATACATTAAAGAAGAAAACTTCGACTGCCGGGCGGTCGAAACGCTGATCCTCGATGAGGCGGACCGTATGCTGGATATGGGCTTCGCGCAGGATATCGAGCACATTGCCGGTGAAACCCGCTGGCGTAAGCAGACCATGCTGTTTTCCGCGACTCTCGAAGGCGATGCGATTAAAGACTTTGCCGAGCGCCTGCTGGAAGAGCCCATTGAAGTTTCCGCCAGTCCTTCCACGCGCGAACGTAAGAAAATTCATCAGTGGTACTATCGCGCCGATGACATTAAGCATAAAACCGCGTTACTGGTTAACCTGCTGAAACAGTCGGATGCGACCCGCTCTATCGTCTTTGTGCGTAAGCGCGAGCGCGTTCATGAACTGGCCTCCTGGCTGCGCGAAGCGGGGATCAATACCTGCTGGCTGGAAGGCGAAATGGTGCAGGCCAAGCGTAACGAAGCAATCAAACGTATGACCGACGGTCGTATGAATGTGCTGATTGCCACCGATGTTGCTGCCCGCGGGATAGATATTCCGGACGTTAGCCACGTTTTCAACTTCGACATGCCGCGCACGGCGGATACCTATCTGCATCGAATCGGACGCACCGGCCGCGCGGGGAAAAAAGGCGTCGCCATTTCTCTGGTTGAAGCTCATGACCATCTGCTGTTGGGTAAAATTGGTCGCTATATCGACGAGCCGCTCAAAGCGCGCGTTATTGATGAACTGCGCCCGACGACCCGCGCACCGAGTGAGAAGCTGACCGGTAAGCCGTCCAAAAAGGTACTGGCTAAACGCGCCGAGCAGAAAAAAGAGAAAGATAAAGAGAAACCGCGAGTGAAAAAACGTCACCGCGATGCCAAAAATATTGGCAAGCGCCGTAAACCAAGCGGCAGCGCTGGTGAAAATCAGCAGTAACAAAAAAACGCCGGGATATCCCGGCGTTTTTAGGTTTAAGCGTCGACTTACAGGCTTTCAGTAAAGGTACGAGCGATAACGTCACGCTGCTGTTCTGGTGTCAGGGAGTTAAAACGTACCGCGTAGCCAGAGACACGAATCGTCAGCTGCGGGTATTTTTCCGGATGTTCAACCGCATCCAGCAGCGTTTCACGACGCAGCACGTTAACGTTCAGGTGCTGGCCACCTTCTACACGGACTTCCGGTTTCACATCGAGCGGAATTTCGCGGTATTCGATTTCACCCAGTTTATTAACCGCAACCACGTCATCTTCAGCAAAACCCCCTTTAGCGCACAGGCAGCGGGCTTCGCCTTTTTCGCTGTCCAGCAGCCAGAAAGAGTTCAGCAGGTCGTCGTTTGCAGCTTTAGTAATTTGGATACCAGTAATCATTTGATGCCTCCCTTAGGCAATATTTATTCGTTTTCCTGGCCCGTTCCCGGCCAATTGGTAAAACCATTGTTGTCTGAGTGTATGTATATCAGCCAAACAACCGGCATTCATTGACTTAAATCAACAAAAACCACTCAATAAAAATGGATATAGGAGGATATTATTGTTTTACATCAAGTTACGCCAGAGCCAATGCAAAATATTTTTGTAAATTTTCAATTTTTTTTGCATACAAACCGTCAGTCAGACACCGGGGATTTTGTTATGCAGAAAGAAGCAGTTAAGCTATAGCAATGACACTTTGCAGGAGAGCAAGATGACCACCCCGTTGACCTGGCACGACGTGCTGGCGGAAGAGAAGCAGCAGCCCTATTTTGTGAATACCCTCAAAACTGTCGCCGAAGAGCGCCAGTCGGGTATGACGATTTATCCGCCGCAAAAAGATGTCTTCAATGCCTTTCGTTATACCGAACTTGGCGATGTCAAAGTGGTTATTCTTGGGCAAGATCCGTATCACGGGCCCGGACAGGCTCACGGCCTGGCCTTTTCCGTGCTTCCGGGGATTCAGACGCCGCCGTCGCTGCTCAATATGTATAAAGAACTGGAAGGGACGATTCCGGGATTCAGCCGTCCGACGCATGGTTATCTGGAGAGCTGGGCACGACAAGGGGTACTGCTGCTCAATACGGTCCTGACGGTGCGGGCAGGTCAGGCCCATTCGCATGCCAGTCTTGGCTGGGAAACCTTTACCGATAAGGTTATTTCATTGATCAACGAATATCGGGAAGGGGTTGTATTTTTACTGTGGGGCGCCCATGCGCAGAAAAAAGGGGCGATTATCGACAGGCAACGCCATTGCGTGCTGAAAGCGCCGCATCCTTCGCCGCTTTCCGCCCATCGCGGCTTCTTTGGCAGTAATCACTTCGTCCAGACTAACCAGTGGTTGGCCGAGCGCGGCGAGTCTCCCATTGACTGGATGCCGGTATTACCGGCCGGAGATGCCTGACCTCCGCCTTTCGCAGAAACAAAAATGCCAGCGTAACGCTGGCATTTTTTCAGCTGAACTCGGCCATCAGACCTTATTCTGACGCCACCACTCGGCCAGCAATACGCCGGTCGCTACGGAAACGTTCAGGCTTTCAACATTGCCGGTACCTTCAATGGCAACGTTAAGATCGGCACTGGAGATCGCCGCATCAGACAGGCCATCGCGCTCCTGGCCTAATGCCAGCACCATTTTCTTCGGCAGCTCAGCCTTATGTAACGGCGTACCGTTATGGCTGGAGGTCGAAACAATAGCGTAGCCCGCTTTGCGGAACTGCTCCAGAGTGTCGATAAAGCTGTCGCCGGTGATCGGTTCGACGTGTTCTGCACCACCTTCTGCGGTACGGATTGCCGCGCCAGATTCCAGCATGCCGGCATCCTGCACCACCACACCCTTGACACCAAAATGCGCACAGCTACGCATGATCGCACCGAGGTTGTGCGGGTTACCGACATCTTCCAGCGCCAGAACGCAATCTTCGGCATCGGCTTTGGCGACCCACTGAGCCACGGAGGTACCGTTACGTTTCTTAATCAGGAAGCAAACGCCGCCGTGATGCTCGGTACCGGACGCTTTTGCCAGTTCAGCTTCATCAACCACGTGATAAGCTTTGCGGTTCGCCGCCATCCAGCGCAGCGCCTCTTTGAAACGCGGGGTAACGCTCTGCACAAACCAGGCGCGAACAATCGCTTCCGGACGGCTCTGGAACAGCGCCTGACAAGCATTCTCACCGTAAACGCGGGTCTCTTCCGCGCGCTGGCGACGTAATACTTCCGGATCGATAAAGCTTTTACCGCTGATCCCGCCGTGATCCGGCTTCACCGCCGCATCATCGTTTGGTGCTCGCGAGACGGTACGCCACGGAGAAGAGCTGTCACGATCGAAATCATCGCGTTTACGATCGTCACGTTTGCGGTCATCGCCGCGGCTGTTACGTTCATCGCGGGCAGGGCGGCTACGGCCGTCAACACGAGATTTTCCTGGGCGTCCTCCCCCTTTCCCGGTACGCGGGTTATGGGTGCGTCTGTCAGAATCATCATCACTGCGGACATACATCACTTTGACCTTGCCGCTTTTATTTTTCAGTTCGTCGCTCATCAATTTTCTCCACCTGCGCTGCGCGAAGCGCGAAGATTACCCGATGTGTCACCGCTGCGCCATGATTTCGTTTAAAAGATAGGGTCTATCGTATTCATCGAACAAAACGCATTGTTGTTTAATCGCTGCTAATCGATAATATGTAACATTAAAGAAACAAATCGGCCACGTGCCACGTTGCAACCCATAACCAGAGGTTAGTTATGAATACCGTTTGTGCCAGTTGTCAGGCTCTGAACCGCATCCCCGACGATCGTAGTGCCGATGGCGCTAAATGCGGACGCTGCGGCCACGATCTTTTTGACGGCGACGTCATCAACGCGACCGGGGCAACGCTGGATAAACTACTGAAGGACGATCTGCCCGTTGTTGTCGATTTCTGGGCGCCATGGTGCGGTCCTTGCCGTAATTTTGCGCCGATCTTTGAAGACGTCGCGGAAGAACGCAGCGGCCAGATGCGCTTCGTAAAAGTGAACACCGAAGCTGAACGCGAGCTGAGCGCGCGTTTCCGCATCCGCAGTATTCCGACCATTATGATCTTTAAAAAGGGCGAAGTCATCGACATGCTTAACGGCGCGGTACCAAAAGCGCCGTTCGACAGCTGGCTTAATGAAGCCAACGCGCAGTAAACCTACCGGGGCACAGCTTGTGCCCCTTTTTCACCTCTGCGACAATGGCGTTTTTTCTTAGCGACACTTTATGATTGATAACGCCGTCCTTCGCCTTCGCGCCGAACGTCTCGCTCGCGCGACCCGGCCTTTTCTCGCGCGCGGTAACCGGGTCCATCGCTGCCAACGCTGTCTGTTACCGCTGAAGCAGTGCCTGTGCGCAACCCTGGCGCCAACAACGGCCGCCAGTCGTTTCTGCCTGGTGATGTTCGATACCGAGCCGATGAAGCCAAGCAATACCGGGCGTCTTATTGCCGACATTCTGCCGGATACGGAAGCCTTTCAATGGTCACGAACCGAGCCGCCGCAGGCGTTACTCGATCTGGTCGCCAACCCGGATTACCAGCCAATGGTGGTCTTCCCGGCCTCTTACGCCGGGGCGGAACGCCAGGTGCTGAGCGCCCCGCCGGCGGGGAAACCGCCGCTGTTTATCATGCTTGACGGAACCTGGACGGAAGCGCGCAAAATGTTTCGTAAAAGCCCGTATCTTGACGCGCTGCCGGTCATCTCTGTCGATCTGTCACGTATTTCGGCCTATCACCTGAGAGAAGCGCATGCCGAGGGGCAGTATTGCACCGCGGAAGTGGCCATTGCGCTGCTGGATCTTGCCGACGATCGGAAAGCCGCCCGCGCACTTGGCGATCATTTTAGTCTGTTCCGTACCCGCTATCTGGCGGGAAAAACGCAGCATAAGGGCAGCATCACAGCACAAATGGCAGAAAGCGTTTAAAATCATTCGGTCACTGGGGATCAAAGGAGACCGGTATGAGCCAACGAGGCCTGGAAGCACTGCTGCGGCCGAAGTCGATCGCCGTTATTGGCGCATCAATGAAACCACAGCGCGCCGGTTATCTGATGATGCGTAACCTGCTGGCCGGGGGATTCAACGGCCCGGTCCTGCCCGTCACCCCGGCCTGGAAGGCCGTTCTGGGCGTACTGGCCTGGCCAACCATCGACAGCCTGCCATTCACCCCGGACCTGGCCGTGCTTTGTACCAACGCCCGGCGAAACCCCGAGCTGCTGGACGCGCTGGGGCAAAAGGGGTGCAAGACCTGCATTATTCTCTCCTCCCCGCCGGAACAATATCCCGTGCTGCTCGAATGCGCCGCACGCTATCAAATGCGTCTGCTTGGCCCCAACAGTCTGGGCCTGCTTGCGCCCTGGCAGGGGCTGAATGCCAGCTTTTCGCCGGTACCGATTCATCGCGGCAAGCTGGCGTTTATCTCCCAGTCCGCAGCGGTTTCCAATACCATTCTTGACTGGGCGCAGCAGCGCGAAATGGGCTTCTCTTACTTTATTGCGCTTGGGGATAGCCTGGATATTGATGTCGACGACCTCCTCGACTTCCTTGCCCGCGACAGTAAAACCAGCGCCATTCTGCTCTACCTTGAACACCTGAGTGACGCCCGACGCTTCGTGTCCGCGGCGCGCAGTGCATCGCGTAATAAACCGATCCTGGTGATCAAAAGCGGCCGCAGTCCAGCCGCGCAAAAGCTGCTCCACGTCAATTCGGGTATGGATCCGGCCTGGGACGCCGCGATTCAGCGAGCGGGCTTACTGCGCGTGCAGGATACTCATGAGCTCTTCTCGGCGGTTGAAACCCTCAGCCATATGCGCCCGCTGCGCGGTGAGAAACTGATGATCATCAGCAACGGTGCCGCTCCTGCGGCGCTGGCGCTGGATGAACTGTGGCTACGAAACGGCAAGCTTGCCACTCTCGGCGAAGAGACCTGTGAAAAACTACGCCAGGCGCTGCCGGGCGGTATCGGCATCGCTAACCCGCTGGATCTCCGTGACGATGCCAGCAGCGAACACTATCTCAAGGCGCTGAACGTTCTGCTGGATAGCCAGGATTACGACGCCCTGTTGGTGATTCATTCCCCCAGCGCCGCCGCCCCGGGAACCGAAAGCGCCCTCGCCCTGATCGACGCGCTGAAACAACATCCGCGCGGTAAATATGTCACGGTACTAACGAACTGGTGTGGTGAATACTCTTCTCAGGAAGCCCGCCGCCTGTTCAGCGATGCTGGCTTGCCAACCTACCGCACGCCGGAAGGAACCATTACCGCTTTTATGCATATGGTGGAGTACCGACGTAACCAAAAACAGCTCCGGGAGACGCCGGTTCTGTCGGATACGGTGACCGCCAATAGCGCAGAAGCCCATATGTTGTTGCAGCAAGCGATTCGCGAAGGCGCCCGTTCGTTAGACACCCATGAAGTGAGCCCGGTATTGCACGCTTACGGGATCCACACCTTACCGACATGGATTGCCGCCGACAGCGCCGAAGCGGTGCACATCGCCGAACAAATTGGCTACCCGGTGGCGCTGAAACTGCGCTCGCCGGATATTCCGCACAAATCGGAAGTTCAGGGCGTGATGCTCTATTTGCGTACCGCCACGGAAGTGCAGCAGGCGGCGGATGCTATTTTCGACCGCGTGAAAATGGCCTGGCCCCAGGCACGTATTCACGGTCTGCTGGTACAAAGTATGGCCAACCGCGCCGGCGCGCAGGAGCTGCGGGTCGTCGTTGAGCACGATCCGGTGTTCGGCCCGCTGATTATGCTGGGCGAAGGTGGCGTCGAATGGCGTGCGGAAGATCAGGCCGCCGTCGCCCTCCCGCCGTTAAATATGAATCTGGCCCGATACCTGGTGATCCAGGCGATCAAAAGTAAGAAGATCCGTGGCCGCAGCGCGCTGCGCCCGCTGGATGTGTCTGGCCTGAGCCAACTTCTGGTCCAGGTATCGAATCTCATCGTCGATTGTCCGGAGATCCAGCGGCTGGATATTCACCCGCTGCTCGCTTCGGGTAACGAGTTCACCGCGCTTGACGTCACGCTGGCCCTTGCGCCGTTTAGCGGCGACAGCGAAAGCCGGCTGGCCATCCGCCCTTATCCGCAGCAGCAGGAAGAGTGGGTGGTGATGAAAAATGGCGAGCGCTGTCTGTTTCGCCCGATCCTGCCGGAAGATGAGCCGCTGCTTCTGGCCTTTATCGGTCAGGTAACGAAAGAAGATCTGTACTATCGTTATTTCAGCGAAATCAATGAATTTACTCACGATGACTTAGCCAATATGACGCAGATCGACTACGATCGAGAAATGGCGTTTGTTGCCGTACGCACCAGCGCCGAAGGCAATGAGATCCTGGGCGTAACGCGAGCCATCTCCGATCCTGATAACATTGATGCGGAATTTGCCGTACTGGTTCGTTCCGATCTGAAGGGGTTAGGTTTAGGCCGGCGGCTGCTGGAAAAGCTGATTGCCTACACCCAAAGCCACGGTCTGCAGCGGCTAAATGGCATCACCATGCCCAATAACAGAGGCATGATCGGCCTTGCCAGGAAGCTGGGGTTCGCGGTTGATATTCAGCTGGAGGACGGGATTGTGAGTTTGTCCCTGCAACTGGCACCACAACAATCATAAACTGGCGACCGCAATTGTTGACCACATTCGCGAACAGTAATGTTATTATTGCCCGCTTACGTCGTCTGCATGGTACAGAAGACCCTTCAATAAACAGAGAAGAAACGCACTGTGATGTTGTCAAAATTTAAGCGTAATAAACATCAACAACACCTTGCCCAACTCCCTAAGCTTTCTCAGTCAGTTGATGATATCGAGTTCTTTTACGCTCCTGCGGATTTTCGGCAAGCGTTACTGGCAAAGATAGCCCACGCCACCCAGCGTATTTGTATTGTTGCGCTCTATCTGGAGCAGGATGATGGCGGCAAAGGAATTCTGCAGGCACTTTACGATGCCAAGCGTCAGCGTCCGGAGCTAGATGTTCGCGTTCTGGTTGACTGGCATCGCGCCCAGCGTGGACGTATTGGCGCAGCGGCAGCGAACACGAATGCCGACTGGTACTGCCGCATGGCGCAGGAAAACCCCGGCGTCGATATCCCGGTTTATGGCGTGCCGGTCAATACCCGGGAAGCCCTCGGCGTGCTGCACTTCAAAGGTTTTATTATCGATGATTGCGTCCTGTACAGCGGCGCAAGCCTGAACGATGTCTATCTGCATCAGCATGATAAGTATCGTTACGACCGCTATCAGTGTATTCGCAATGGCAAAATGGCCGATGTGATGTTCGATTGGGTCGAACACAATCTGGTTGAAGGCCGCGGCGTAAACCGTCTCGACAGCGCCGATCGCCCGAAAAGCCCGGAAATCAAAAACGATATCCGCCAGTACCGCCAGGAACTGCGTGACAGCGGCTATCATTTCTCTGGCAATGCGGATGACGATCGGCTGTCGGTCACGCCGCTGGTCGGCCTGGGCAAATCGAGCCTGCTGAATAAAACCATCTTCCACCTGATGCCCTGCGCTGAGCGTAAGCTGACGATTTGTACGCCCTATTTCAACCTTCCGGCTCTTCTGGTGCGTAACATCATTCAGCTACTGCGTAGCGGGAAACAGGTAGAGATTATCGTTGGCGATAAAACAGCGAATGACTTCTATATTCCTGAAGATCAGCCGTTTAAGATTATCGGCGCACTCCCCTATCTGTATGAAATCAACCTCCGCCGCTTCCTCAGCCGACTGCAGTATTATGTTAATACTGACCAGTTGATTGTTCGTCTGTGGAAAGATGACGACAACAGCTATCACCTTAAGGGAATGTGGGTTGATGATGAGTGGATGCTGCTCACCGGTAATAACCTCAATCCGCGCGCCTGGCGCCTGGATCTGGAAAATGCGATTCTGATTCACGATCCGCAGCATCAGCTCGGCGCGATGCGTGAAAAAGAGCTGCATCTGATTCGTCAGCACACGACGGTCGTTAAACACTATCGCGATCTGCAAAGCATTGCGGATTACCCGGTCAAGGTACGCAAACTGATTCGCCGCCTGAGGCGCATCCGTATCGACCGCTTGATCAGCCGTATTCTCTGAATATCTGCCCCGTATCGCCGGGGCTTTTTTCTGGAATGTGTATGCGCACTTTTATCATTATGGCCCCGTTGCTACTCACCGGCTGTAGCCATATGGCACATGATTCATGGAGCGGTCAGGATAAGGCCCAGCATTTTCTGGCCTCGGCAATGCTCTCGGCGGCCGGTAACGAATATGCCCAGCATCAGGGCTACAGTCGCGATCGAAGCGCGGCCATTGGCCTGATGTTTTCCGTCAGTCTGGGGGCTTCGAAAGAACTCTGGGACAGCCGTCCGGCAGGAAGCGGCTGGAGCTGGAAGGATTTCGCGTGGGATGTGGCCGGCGCCACGACGGGTTATGCCGTGTGGCAGCTGGCGCACCAGTAGACCTAAAGTCGTAATCCCTTGCCCTTACGATGCAGCATCAGAGAGACCAAAAACGCAATCGCGCTCATCACGGTAACGTACCAGTAAAAGACATGCTCAACGCCGACCGATTTTAGCGACAGGGCGACATATTCAGCCGAGCCGCCAAACAGAGCATTTGCCACCGCATACGACAGGCCAACGCCCAGGGCGCGTACCTGAGCCGGGAACATCTCCGCCTTCAGAATACCGCTGATCGAGGTATAGAAACTCACGATCATCAACGCGCAGATAACCAATCCAAATGCGGCGTAGGGTGAGGTTACGCCCTGCAGTGCACTCAGGATCGGCACGGTAAAGAGCGTCGCTAATGAGCCAAAACAGAGCATTGATGTCCGGCGACCTATTTTGTCCGATAGCGCGCCAAATAACGGTTGGGCCAGCATATAGACAAACAGTGCCGCGGTCATAATCACACTGGCTGTACCGGCGCTCATGCCCGCCGTATTGACCAGGTATTTCTGCATATAGGTCGTGAAGGTATAAAAGCTTAACGACCCGGCGGCGGTGAAACCCAGGACCATCAGAAATGCTTTCCGATTGCGCCATAACCCCTTGAACGAGCCGGCCTCTTTTAATGCCCGCGTCTCCTGCTTAGATGTTTCATCCAGCTGGCGACGTAGCCACAGGGCCACTACAGCAAGTACCGCCCCAAGCGCAAACGGTATCCGCCATCCCCAGGCGTGCAGCTGCTCATCGCTAAGAATTTGCTGTAGGGCCACCACCACAAGCACCGCCAGAAGCTGACCACCGATGAGCGTCACGTACTGGAATGATGCGTAGAAGCCTTTCTTGCCTTCTACGGCAACCTCACTCATATAGGTTGCACTGGTACCGTACTCCCCCCCGACGGATATCCCCTGAAACAGGCGCGCCAGAAGTAATAATGCTGGTGCCCATGTGCCAATCGTTGCATAGCCGGGCAGACAGGCAATCACCAGCGAGCCCATGCACATCATGCATACGGAAATGAGCATAGAGGCTTTACGTCCGCGGCGATCGGCAATACGACCAAACAGCCAGCCGCCAATCGGGCGCATCAGGAACCCGGCGGCAAAAACCCCGGCAGTTTGTAGTAACTGAGTGGTGGTGTTTCCGGAAGGAAAAAAGATATGTGCAAAATAGAGAGAGCAGAATGAATAGACATAAAAATCAAACCATTCAACCAGATTCCCCGAAGATGCGCCTACAATCGCCCATATGCGGCGGCGGGTATCGCTTTGCTCCAGCGTTCCCCGTTCATTAATACTGCTTTCTGCCATTGTCATCCTGCTCCAGCAAAGACTGCAATCTGTCTTATCGGGCGTGCCACGTCACTGAGACAAATCAATTAGTAAACCAAATGTTATATAATTGTTATTTATTTATATGTGATTAAACTCACATTTTTTTTCGTCGCGTGGTTTTCGGGATTAACGATAAAGCCTGAACGGGGATAAAGTGAAATATGGTGATGAGGGGGCTACGGCAGGCTTTTATGTTGTCTGAACAAACAGATAGATTGCTGCTTAGCAGTCCGAACGCTTTGTATCGGGACAAAAACGCAAAAAGCCCGTCCGTGAGGACGGGCTTCTGACTGATTTGATGCCTGGCCGTTTATGGCGGGCTTTCCTGCCCGCCACCCTTCGGGCCGTTGCTTCGCAACGTTCAAATCCGCTCCCGGCGAATTTGTCCTGCTCAAAGAGTCACTCTCCGACAAACAACAGATAAAACAAAAGGCCCAGTCTTTCGACTGAGCCTTTTGTTCTATTTGATGCCTGGCAGTTCCCTACTCTCACATGGGGAGACCCCACACTACCATCGGCGCTACGGCGTTTCACTTCTGAGTTCGGCATGGGGTCAGGTGGGACCACCGCGCTATCGCCGCCAGGCAAATTCTGTTTTCACCCCGCATTCCTGCGTGATGATTTAATCTGTAATCAAGCTGAACATTTCGTCTCTTCGCCAAAACAGCTTCGGCGTTGTAAGGTTAAGCCTCACGGTTCATTAGTATCGGTTAGCTCAACGTATCGCTACGCTTACACACCCGACCTATCAACGTCGTCGTCTTCAACGTTCCTTCAGGACTCTCAAGGAGTCAGGGAGAACTCATCTCGGGGCAAGTTTCGTGCTTAGATGCTTTCAGCACTTATCTTTTCCGCATTTAGCTACCGGGCAATGCCATTGGCATGACAACCCGAACACCAGTGATGCGTCCACTCCGGTCCTCTCGTACTAGGAGCAGCCCCCCTCAATTCTCCAGCGCCCACGGCAGATAGGGACCGAACTGTCTCACGACGTTCTAAACCCAGCTCGCGTACCACTTTAAATGGCGAACAGCCATACCCTTGGGACCTACTTCAGCCCCAGGATGTGATGAGCCGACATCGAGGTGCCAAACACCGCCGTCGATATGAACTCTTGGGCGGTATCAGCCTGTTATCCCCGGAGTACCTTTTATCCGTTGAGCGATGGCCCTTCCATTCAGAACCACCGGATCACTATGACCTGCTTTCGCACCTGCTCGCGCCGTCACGCTCGCAGTCAAGCTAGCTTATGCCATTGCACTAACCTCCTGATGTCCGACCAGGATTAGCTAACCTTCGTGCTCCTCCGTTACTCTTTGGGAGGAGACCGCCCCAGTCAAACTACCCACCAGACACTGTCCGCAACCCGGATCACGGGTCTACGTTAGAACATCAAACATTAAAGGGTGGTATTTCAAGGTTGGCTCCACGCAGACTGGCGTCCACGCTTCAAAGCCTCCCACCTATCCTACACATCAAGGCTCAATGTTCAGTGTCAAGCTATAGTAAAGGTTCACGGGGTCTTTCCGTCTTGCCGCGGGTACACTGCATCTTCACAGCGAGTTCAATTTCACTGAGTCTCGGGTGGAGACAGCCTGGCCATCATTACGCCATTCGTGCAGGTCGGAACTTACCCGACAAGGAATTTCGCTACCTTAGGACCGTTATAGTTACGGCCGCCGTTTACCGGGGCTTCGATCAAGAGCTTCTCCTTACGGATAACCCCATCAATTAACCTTCCGGCACCGGGCAGGCGTCACACCGTATACGTCCACTTTCGTGTTTGCACAGTGCTGTGTTTTTAATAAACAGTTGCAGCCAGCTGGTATCTTCGACTGATTTCAGCTCCACGAGCAAGTCGCTTCACCTACCATCAGCGTGCCTTCTCCCGAAGTTACGGCACCATTTTGCCTAGTTCCTTCACCCGAGTTCTCTCAAGCGCCTTGGTATTCTCTACCTGACCACCTGTGTCGGTTTGGGGTACGATTCGTTGTTACCTGATGCTTAGAGGCTTTTCCTGGAAGCAGGGCATTTGTTACTTCAGCACCGTAGTGCCTCGTCGTCACACCTCAGCGTTGAATAAACGACCGGATTTACCTAATCGTTCCGCCTACATGCTTAAACCGGGACAACCGTCGCCCGGCTAACATAGCCTTCTCCGTCCCCCCTTCGCAGTAACACCGAGTACAGGAATATTAACCTGTTTCCCATCGACTACGCCTTTCGGCCTCGCCTTAGGGGTCGACTCACCCTGCCCCGATTAACGTTGGACAGGAACCCTTGGTCTTCCGGCGAGCGGGCTTTTCACCCGCTTTATCGTTACTTATGTCAGCATTCGCACTTCTGATACCTCCAGCAACCCTCACAGGCCACCTTCAACGGCTTACAGAACGCTCCCCTACCCAACAACACATAGTGTCGCTGCCGCAGCTTCGGTGCATGGTTTAGCCCCGTTACATCTTCCGCGCAGGCCGACTCGACCAGTGAGCTATTACGCTTTCTTTAAATGATGGCTGCTTCTAAGCCAACATCCTGGCTGTCTGTGCCTTCCCACATCGTTTCCCACTTAACCATGACTTTGGGACCTTAGCTGGCGGTCTGGGTTGTTTCCCTCTTCACGACGGACGTTAGCACCCGCCGTGTGTCTCCCGTGATAACATTCTTCGGTATTCGTAGTTTGCATCGGGTTGGTAAGTCGGGATGACCCCCTAGCCGAAACAGTGCTCTACCCCCGAAGATGAATTCACGAGGCGCTACCTAAATAGCTTTCGGGGAGAACCAGCTATCTCCCGGTTTGATTGGCCTTTCACCCCCAGCCACAAGTCATCCGCTAATTTTTCAACATTAGTCGGTTCGGTCCTCCAGTTAGTGTTACCCAACCTTCAACCTGCCCATGGCTAGATCACCGGGTTTCGGGTCTATACCCTGCAACTTAACGCCCAGTTAAGACTCGGTTTCCCTGCGGCTCCCCTATACGGTTAACCTTGCTACAGAATATAAGTCGCTGACCCATTATACAAAAGGTACGCAGTCACCTAACAAGTAGGCTCCCACTGCTTGTACGTACACGGTTTCAGGTTCTTTTTCACTCCCCTCGCCGGGGTTCTTTTCGCCTTTCCCTCACGGTACTGGTTCACTATCGGTCAGTCAGGAGTATTTAGCCTTGGAGGATGGTCCCCCCATATTCAGACAGGATACCACGTGTCCCGCCCTACTCTTCGAGTTCACAACGTGTGCATTTTAGTGTACGGGGCTATCACCCTGTACCGCCGGACTTTCCAGACCGTTCCACTAACACACGCGCTGATTCAGACTCTGGGCTCCTCCCCGTTCGCTCGCCGCTACTGGGGGAATCTCGGTTGATTTCTTTTCCTCGGGGTACTTAGATGTTTCAGTTCCCCCGGTTCGCTTCGTTAAGCTATGTATTCACTTAACGATAGTGCAACGAATTGCACTGGGTTTCCCCATTCGGAAATCGCCGGTTATAACGGTTCATATCACCTTACCGACGCTTATCGCAGATTAGCACGTCCTTCATCGCCTCTGACTGCCAGGGCATCCACCGTGTACGCTTAGTCGCTTAACCTCACAACCCGAAACTGTTTCGTAAAACAGTCCGCGTTGCGAAAATTTGAGAGACTCGAACACACCGCTTTTCCTTTCTTATTACGGAGAAAGGAAACAGTGTGTCGTTTCAATTTTCAGCTTGATCCAGATTTTTAAAGAGCAAATATCTCAAACGTGATTCCTGAGAATCAGTTTTGAGATATAGAGGTCGGCGACTTTCACTCACGAACCAGCAAGTGGCGTCCCCTAGGGGATTCGAACCCCTGTTACCGCCGTGAAAGGGCGGTGTCCTGGGCCTCTAGACGAAGGGGACACTGAAGTCTCAATCGCAAGACGCCTTGCTATTTACTTTTCATCAGACAATCTGTGTGAGCACTACAAAGGCAGGTTCTTTCAGGTAAGGAGGTGATCCAACCGCAGGTTCCCCTACGGTTACCTTGTTACGACTTCACCCCAGTCATGAATCACAAAGTGGTAAGCGCCCTCCCGAAGGTTAAGCTACCTACTTCTTTTGCAACCCACTCCCATGGTGTGACGGGCGGTGTGTACAAGGCCCGGGAACGTATTCACCGTAGCATTCTGATCTACGATTACTAGCGATTCCGACTTCATGGAGTCGAGTTGCAGACTCCAATCCGGACTACGACATACTTTATGAGGTCCGCTTGCTCTCGCGAGGTCGCTTCTCTTTGTATATGCCATTGTAGCACGTGTGTAGCCCTACTCGTAAGGGCCATGATGACTTGACGTCATCCCCACCTTCCTCCAGTTTATCACTGGCAGTCTCCTTTGAGTTCCCGACCGAATCGCTGGCAACAAAGGATAAGGGTTGCGCTCGTTGCGGGACTTAACCCAACATTTCACAACACGAGCTGACGACAGCCATGCAGCACCTGTCTCAGAGTTCCCGAAGGCACCAAAGCATCTCTGCTAAGTTCTCTGGATGTCAAGAGTAGGTAAGGTTCTTCGCGTTGCATCGAATTAAACCACATGCTCCACCGCTTGTGCGGGCCCCCGTCAATTCATTTGAGTTTTAACCTTGCGGCCGTACTCCCCAGGCGGTCGACTTAACGCGTTAGCTCCGGAAGCCACTCCTCAAGGGAACAACCTCCAAGTCGACATCGTTTACAGCGTGGACTACCAGGGTATCTAATCCTGTTTGCTCCCCACGCTTTCGCACCTGAGCGTCAGTCTTTGTCCAGGGGGCCGCCTTCGCCACCGGTATTCCTCCAGATCTCTACGCATTTCACCGCTACACCTGGAATTCTACCCCCCTCTACAAGACTCTAGCCTGCCAGTTTCGGATGCAGTTCCCAGGTTGAGCCCGGGGATTTCACATCCGACTTGACAGACCGCCTGCGTGCGCTTTACGCCCAGTAATTCCGATTAACGCTTGCACCCTCCGTATTACCGCGGCTGCTGGCACGGAGTTAGCCGGTGCTTCTTCTGCGAGTAACGTCAATCATCAAGGTTATTAACCTTAATGCCTTCCTCCTCGCTGAAAGTACTTTACAACCCGAAGGCCTTCTTCATACACGCGGCATGGCTGCATCAGGCTTGCGCCCATTGTGCAATATTCCCCACTGCTGCCTCCCGTAGGAGTCTGGACCGTGTCTCAGTTCCAGTGTGGCTGGTCATCCTCTCAGACCAGCTAGGGATCGTCGCCTAGGTGAGCCATTACCCCACCTACTAGCTAATCCCATCTGGGCACATCTGATGGCATGAGGCCCGAAGGTCCCCCACTTTGGTCTTGCGACGTTATGCGGTATTAGCTACCGTTTCCAGTAGTTATCCCCCTCCATCAGGCAGTTTCCCAGACATTACTCACCCGTCCGCCGCTCGTCACCCGAGAGCAAGCTCTCTGTGCTACCGCTCGACTTGCATGTGTTAGGCCTGCCGCCAGCGTTCAATCTGAGCCATGATCAAACTCTTCAATTTAAGTTTGATGCTCGTGAATTAAACTTCGTAATGAATTACGTGTTCACTCAGAGACTTGGTATTCATTTTTCGTCCGAGGACGTTAAGAATCCATGTCACTTTGAGTGCCCACACAGATTGTCTGATAAATTGTTAAAGAGCAGTGCGACGGCGCTGAGCGCTCTGTCGCGAGGTCCCGTATAATACGTTTTCCTCATTCAGAGTCAAGCATTTATTTTTGCTTTTCTCTGCCGGCGTTCATCGCTGAACCCCGCTAACCCGGCGGCCTGTAAGCCGTTGTTCCGTGTCAGTGGAGGCGCATTATAGGGGGTAATTCTGATGTGGCAAGTCTAAATTCAAATAAATGCTCCGTTCGCTCACTTATTAAACAATACCGCATCCGGACTTTAATTCTTGCCTGGTTTTTAAACAAAAACGAGCCCAGAGGGCCCGTTTTTGTCGTTTTGTGATTTACTGCACTGCCACTATATGGTCATCTTTCACCACCAGCTGAACTTCTTTACCGGGGATCAGCTCGCCGGAAAGAATTTGCTGTGCCAGCGGGTTTTCGATCTGCTGCTGGATAGCGCGTTTTAACGGACGAGCGCCATACACCGGATCATAACCATTCGCACTCAGCAACTTCAGCGCCTCATCGGACATGTGAACTTCGTAGCCACGTTCTTCCAGACGTTTGTACAGACGCTGCAGCTGAATCTGAGCAATAGAAGCAATGTGTTTTTCACCAAGCGGGTGGAAGACCACGACTTCATCGATACGGTTGATGAATTCCGGGCGGAAGTTTTGACTGACCACACCCAGAATCAGATCTTTCATATGACTGTAATCCAGCTCGCCGAAACGCTCCTGAATCAGATCTGAACCAAGGTTAGAGGTCATAATCACAACCGTATTACGGAAATCGACCGTTCTCCCCTGCCCATCGGTCAGACGACCGTCATCCAGCACCTGCAACAGGATGTTAAACACATCCGGATGAGCCTTTTCTACTTCATCCAGCAGGATGACAGAGTAAGGACGACGACGTACCGCTTCCGTCAGGTACCCGCCCTCTTCATAACCGACATATCCCGGAGGCGCACCGACCAGACGCGATACGGAGTGTTTCTCCATAAACTCAGACATATCGATACGCACCATGGCATCATCGCTATCAAACATAAAGTTCGCCAGCGTTTTGCACAGCTCCGTTTTACCGACACCGGTTGGTCCAAGGAACAGGAACGACCCAATTGGACGGTTAGGATCGGACAGCCCGGCCCGGCTACGACGGATCGCATTGGATACGGCTTCAACCGCTTCGTTCTGACCAATCACCCGGCTATGCAGTTCCTGCTCCATACGCAGCAGTTTTTCACGCTCGCCTTCCATCATTCGCGCGACCGGAATACCGGTCCAGCGCGCCAGCACTTCCGCAATTTCCGCATCCGTCACTTTATTACGCAACAGACGCATCGTTTTACCTTCAGACTGCGTAGCCGCTGCCAGCTGTTTTTCCAGCTCCGGGATTTTGCCGTACTGTAACTCGGACATCCGCGCGAGATCGCCGACGCGACGCGCCTGCTCAATCGCAATTTTAGCCTGCTCCAGTTCGGCTTTAATTGTCTGCGTACCGGAAAGAGAGGCTTTCTCCGCCTTCCACTCTTCTTCTAATACGGAATACTGACGTTCTTTATCTGCCAGCTCTTCATTCAACATATCCAGACGTTTCAGACTGGCCTCATCGGCTTCTTTCTTCAGCGCCTGCTGTTCCAGCTTGAGCTGAATAATACGTCTGTCGAGTCGGTCGAGCTCCTCCGGCTTCGAGTCAATCTGCATACGAATGCTGGATGCCGCTTCATCGATCAGGTCAATAGCTTTATCCGGCAGCTGCCGGTCAGCAATATAACGATGCGACAAGGTTGCCGCTGCGACGATCGCCGGGTCAGTGATCTGTACATGGTGGTGCAGCTCATAACGCTCTTTCAGACCACGCAGGATCGCGATGGTATCTTCAACGCTTGGCTCAGCCACAAACACTTTCTGGAAACGACGCTCCAGCGCAGCATCTTTTTCAATATACTGACGATACTCATCGAGCGTCGTTGCGCCGACGCAGTGCAACTCTCCGCGCGCCAAAGCAGGTTTGAGCATATTACCGGCATCCATCGCGCCGTCCGCTTTCCCCGCCCCGACCATGGTGTGCAGCTCGTCAATAAACAGAATGACGTTGCCTTCCTGTTTCGCCAGATCGTTCAGCACCCCTTTCAGGCGCTCTTCGAACTCGCCGCGATATTTCGCCCCGGCCACCAGCGCCCCCATATCCAGCGCCAGTACCCGGCGACCTTTCAGCCCTTCCGGTACTTCACCGTTGACGATACGCTGTGCCAGTCCTTCAACAATGGCGGTTTTACCGACGCCAGGCTCACCAATCAGCACCGGGTTATTTTTAGTCCGCCGCTGCAGAACCTGGATCGTACGACGAATCTCTTCGTCACGACCAATGACCGGATCCAGTTTGCCTTGTTCTGCCCGTTCGGTCAGATCGACCGTAAATTTCTTCAATGCCTGACGTTGGTCTTCGGCACCCTGATCGTTCACGCTTTCACCTCCGCGCATTTGTTCAATCGCCTGAGTCACGTTGGCGGTTGTTGCTCCGGCGGATTTTAAAAGGTCGGTCAGCGTACCGCGTGATTCAAGCGCCGCCAGAACGAAGAGTTCCGACGAAATAAAATTGTCCTTCCTCTTTTGCGCCAGCTTGTCGCAAAGGTTCAGAATACGCACCAAATCCTGGGACGGCTGTACGTCACCACCGGTGCCTTCCACCTGCGGTAAACGGTTCAGCGCCTGAGTAATACTGGTGCTTAACTCTCCGGCGTTAATGCCCGCAGAAGTTAATAAAGGACGTACCGATCCCCCTTCCTGACTCAGCAAGGCGCTCATTAAATGAAGAGGTTCGATGAATTGGTTGTCGTGCCCGAGTGCAAGCGACTGGGCATCGGCAAGAGCAAGCTGGAATTTATTGGTAAGACGATCCAGACGCATAACTCCTCCCATAACAGGTCAAATTTGCTACTGGAGATTAAATGAGGTCATCCCTCAATTATTCAAGGTTAAAGACCTGAACTATGCGAAAAATAAGTTTGCCTTCTGGACCGTCTTGATTCGCCAGGTTATCTCAACCAGATAAAACTCGCCATACGACCCGTCATCTTATCGCGACGATAAGAGAAAAAATCATCCTTTTCGCTTAGCGTACAGCGATCGCCACCGAAGGTCTGCGTCACGCCGACATTGGCTAAGCGCTGACGAGCCAGCCGATAGATATCAGCAAAATATTTTTCGCCGACGGGGCGGAAAGCGTCTTCCGCTTTCCCGTCCTTGATTATAAACGCATCCCGCACTTCCGGACCGACTTCAAAAGCCTCGGGACCGATCGCCGGGCCAAGCCAGGCCAGAATGTTTTCCGGCTTATCGGCGAAACATGCGACCGTAGCTTCCAGCACACCGTCGCATAATCCGCGCCAGCCGGCATGAGCGGCGGCAACTTCCGTCCCTGCGCGATTACAAAAAAGAACCGGCAGGCAGTCCGCCGTCATCACCGCACACACCGTGCCCGGTGTATTGCAGTATGACGCATCCGCCCGTTTTGACTCATATGGCCCGCCGTCCAGCGTGAGCACCGCGGTACCATGAACCTGCTCCAGCCAGACCGGAAAGGACGGTAGCCCGCCTGCGGCAAACATCCGCCGACGGTTTTCTTCCACGTGCTGCAGATTGTCTCCGCAATGGGCGCCCAGATTGAGCGAATCGTACGGAGGCAGACTGACGCCGCCAATACGCGTGGAGCTACAGGCCGCCACGCCTTCCGGCACAGGCCATTGCGGTACAATCAGTTTAGTCATAGCCAGTCAATATCGTCCTTGTGATCTTCATAATCTGCACGCATTGCCTCAATCAGCTCAACCATATCCTGAGGAATCGGCGCATGCCATTCCATCTCGATGCCGCTGATCGGGTGGTACAGACGTAACATCGTCGCGTGCAGTGCCTGACGATCAAACTTGCGCAGGGCGGTGATAAACGCTTCCGATGCACCTTTCGGCGGACGCGGACGGCCGCCGTAGACCTGATCGCCCACCAGCGGATGGGTGATGTGAGCCATATGCACACGAATCTGGTGAGTACGGCCGGTTTCCAGACGCAGACGCAGACGCGTGTGAATACGGAAGTGCTCCATAATACGGTAATGCGTTACCGCCGGTTTCCCCATCGGGTGCACCGCCATATGCGTGCGTTTCGTCGGGTGACGGCTGATAGGTTCTTCTACCGTCCCGCCCGATGTCATGTGACCAATTGCCACCGCTTCATACTCACGGGTGATTTCACGCAGCTGCAGCGACTCCACCAGACGCGTTTGCGCCGGGATGGTTTTCGCTACGACCATCAGACCGGTCGTATCTTTATCCAGACGGTGAACAATACCCGCGCGCGGTACGTCGGCAATCGGCGGATAATAGTGCAGCAGCGCATTCAGCACAGTACCGTCGGGATTGCCCGCGCCCGGGTGAACAACCAGATCGCGCGGTTTATTGATCACGAGGATGTCATCATCTTCGTATACGATATTGAGCGGAATATCCTGCGGCTCGAAGCGCACGTCTTCTTCGATTTCAACATCGATGGAGACGCTCTCTCCCCCTAAAACTTTTTCTTTCGGCTTGTCGCTGACAGCGCCGTTTACCAGCACTCGCTGGTCGAGGATCCATTCTTTTATGCGCGAACGCGAATAATCCGGGAACATTTCGGCCAAAGCCTGATCTAAGCGTTGACCGAGTTGATTTTCGGACACCGTTGCGGTGAGTTGTACTCGTTGTGCCATATACAGCTTCTTCGTTTAACGTTGGGTTTTACGGCTTTGCCGTTTAATATAGTGTGCTATTGTAGCTGGTCTTAATCGGGAGCAGGAACAGAGATTCTCCCGCATAAACATTTTGAGGAAGTCAAAACGTCATGACGCGCATGAAATACCTGGTGGCAGCGGCCACACTGAGCCTGGCTTTGGTGGGTTGCTCCGGCTCAAAGGAAGAGGTGCCTGATAATCCGCCGAATGAAATCTACGCGACCGCCCAGCAAAAGCTGCAGGACGGTAACTGGAAACAGGCAATAACGCAACTGGAAGCGTTGGATAACCGCTACCCGTTCGGTCCTTATTCCCAACAGGTACAGCTGGACCTGATTTATGCGTATTACAAAAATGCCGATCTGCCGCTGGCTCAGGCAGCCATCGACCGCTTCGTTCGTCTGAACCCTACGCATCCTAACATTGATTACGTCATTTATATGCGTGGTCTGACAAATATGGCGTTGGATGACAGTGCGCTGCAAGGATTCTTCGGGGTCGATCGCTCCGACCGCGACCCACAGCACGCTCGCGATGCCTTCAACGACTTCTCCAAACTGGTACGCGGCTACCCGAACAGCCAGTATGCGACCGACGCCTACAAACGTATGGTGTTCCTGAAGGATCGCCTGGCGAAGTACGAACTGTCAGTGGTTGATTACTACACCGACCGCGGCGCATGGGTTGCCGTCGTGAACCGTGTCGATGGTATGCTGCGCAGCTACCCGGATACCCAGGCGACTCGCGATGCGCTACCGAAAATGGAAAACGCCTACCGCCAGATGCAAATGAACGCTCAGGCAGACAAGGTGGCGAAAATTATCGCCGCTAACGGTAAAAACACCTGATCGTTTTCAGATAAGCAAAACGGCAGCCATGAGCTGCCGTTTTTTATTGCTCAGGCGCCAGAGCTGAAGCGTTTTAGCGCCGAGTCATCCTATCAAATATGACTCCCTTTCCCCTTTCCGACAAGAAAAATCTCACCTGTTCCTGCCCTGCCTCACAAAATGAATTCGTTGACAAAAAGTGACATTAAAATGTGATGCAGATCACACATCTTGACATTGGGAGAGGTATGCTGGGTTCACCAAGACGGGAAAGACAAGAGGTAAAATTTATGACAATGAACATTACCAGTAAACAAATGGAAATTACTCCGGCAATTCGCCAGCATGTCGCAGACCGTCTCGCCAAATTGGATAAATGGCAAACCCACTTAATCAACCCGCACATCATTCTCTCTAAGGAGCCGCAGGGTTTTGTCGCTGATGCAACCATTAATACGCCAAACGGGCATCTGGTCGCCAGCGGAAGAAGTGAAGATATGTACGTCGCAATCAACGAATTGATCAACAAGCTGGAACGGCAGCTGAATAAAGTGCAACACAAAGGGGAAGCCCGCCGTGCCGCAACATCGGTGAAAGAGGCAGGCTTTGTGGAAGAAGAAGAGTAATCCTTAACTTAATATTGTGTAACGCCACGCGCCTTCGGGCGCGTTTTTTATTGACAGGATGAAAACAGTACGGGTACTGTAATCTCAACTGAGCCAAGGAATTCATCGTGAAACGACTAGCGTTCTTCTTCGCATTCTTTTTTACCTTCCCCTGAACGGGAGGCGATTCGTCGTGTGATAAAGAATGCGAAGACGAACAACAAGGCCTCCCAAACGGGAGGCCTTTTTTATTGATAAATCAATAACAAGAAAGGCAACACATATGACCGAGGAAAACCCGTTACTGGCTCTGCGCGATAAGATCAGCGCACTGGATGAAAAACTGCTCGCGCTGCTGGCAGAACGCCGCGGACTGGCTGTAGAGGTCGGTAAAGCGAAGCTGGCATCACACCGTCCGGTTCGTGATATCGACCGCGAGCGCGATCTGCTGGAGCGTCTGATAACGCTGGGGAAAAGCCACCATCTGGATGCCCACTACATCACCCGCCTGTTTCAGCTGATTATCGAGGATTCCGTTCTCACCCAGCAAACCCTGCTGCAGCAGCATCTGAATAAAATCAATCCGCATTCAGCGCGCGTGGCTTTCCTGGGACCAAAAGGGTCATATTCACATCTGGCCGCCCGCCAGTACGCGGCGCGCCATTTCGAACAGTTCATCGAGAGCGGCTGCGCAAAATTTGCCGATATCTTTAACCAGGTGGAAACCGGCCAGGCCGACTACGCGGTCGTTCCTATCGAAAATACCAGCTCCGGTGGCATCAATGATGTCTACGATCTGCTGCAGCATACCAGCCTGTCGATCGTCGGTGAGCTCACGATCCCAATCGATCACTGCGTTCTGGTCTCGGCGTCAACCGATCCGCAGCACATTCATACCGTATATAGCCACCCGCAGCCGTTCCAGCAGTGCAGCCAGTATCTGAGCCGTTATCCGCACTGGAAAATTGAATACACGGAAAGCACCTCTGCAGCGATGGAAAAAGTGGCTCAGGCAAACTCACCGGGCGTCGCCGCGCTGGGTAGCGAAGCCGGTGGCGCGCTGTACGGCCTGCAGGTTCTTGAACATTGCCAGGCCAATCAGACACAAAACATCACCCGTTTCCTGGTGCTGGCACGTAAAGCGGTGAATGTTTCCGAACAGGTACCGGCAAAAACCACGCTGCTCATGGCAACCGGACAACAGGCCGGTGCGCTGGTTGAAGCGCTGCTGGTGTTGCGCAATCACAACCTGATCATGACCAAGCTGGAATCTCGTCCGATTCACGGCAACCCGTGGGAAGAGATGTTTTATCTGGATATCCAGGCCAACCTGGAATCAATGCCTATGCGTAAGGCACTAAAAGAGCTGGCCGAGATTACCCGTTCCATGAAAGTTCTGGGTTGCTACCCAGGCGAAAACGTCGTGCCGGTCGATCCTATCTAACGCTCTGTAAATACGGGTTTCTTCATCCCTGCCACCGTCACCGGCAGGGTGAAGATAGCGCCGGAAAGCGGATATTGCTGGACTTCGTCGGCAGACATATTTTCGCGCGTGGTCGTGATGTATAACGTGCGCATATCCGCTCCGCCAAAACAGACCATTGTCGGGCAGCGCACCGGTAATCGATGCTCTTCCAGCTGTTCACCGGTCGGTGAAAAACGGGCAACACGCCAGCCATCAAACATTGCGCTCCAGTAGCAACCCTCTTCATCCACGGCCGCCCCGTCTGGAATCCCCTCTCCAGGCTGAAAACGCCGAAAGACTTCGCGTTTACCGGGCTCGCCCTGTTCATCCAGCGGAGTGCGGTAGATAACCGCGTTTGGCGTATCCGAGGTGTACATCCAACGCTTGTCTGCGCTAAAGGCCAGACCGTTGGCGCCATGGATATCGCACTGAATCACCCGCGGAGTGAGATCGTGGTTGATGCGCATCAGCAGCGCGCCGTTATAATCTCCTGGCCCCCAGAATGTACCGGCATAAAAACGCCCGTCGCGATCGGTGCCGCCATCGTTAAAGCGTGCCAGCTGCGGGTTGCTCGGATTATCACAAATTTTGCGTCGCAACAGACCATGGGCATCGGTAAGCCAGATAGCGCTGCGTAGCGCCACAATAAAACCCCCTTTCTCGCGCAGGGCAAAGCAGCCCACTTCTTCGGGAAACTGCAGAACCTGATGTTCGCCGCTGCGGATGCCGTAACGGTGAATTTCGCACTCCAGAATATCGGCCCAGTAGAGCGCCTGCTCGGCGTCACTCCAGGTCGGACATTCCGGCAGATGTCCTGCGTAATCAAACAGCGGTTGTGGTTCAGCCATCGTTTTCATCCCTATAAAAAAAGCCAGCGGGTTCCCCCTCTGGCTTTGATTATATACGGTTTTCCGTTACTGCCGGTTATCATTCGCCTGACGCAGCAGCGTCCGACTTTCGCTCTGGAAGCGCTGGGCATAATCGCCAAACCAGTGCTCCACTTTGCGGAAGCTGTCGATAAACGCCTGTTTATCCCCCTGCTCCAGCAGGCCAATCGCTTCACCAAAACGCTGGTAGTAGCGTTTAATCAGCGCCAGATTGTTTTCCGATGACATAATAATATCCGCATACAGCTGCGGATCCTGCGCAAACAGGCGGCCAACCATCGCCAGCTCAAGGCGGTAGATCGGGGATGACAACGCCAGCAGCTGTTCGAGGCGAACGTTTTCTTCCGCCAGATGCAGGCCATAGGCAAAGGTCGCAAAGTGACGTAGCGCCTGAATAAAAGCCATATTCTGATCGTGTTCAACGGCGCTGATACGGTGCAGGCGGGCGCCCCAGACCTGAATTTGCTCAAGGAACCACTGATACGCCTCCGGCTGACGACCATCGCAGTAAACCACCACCTGCTTCGCCAGGCTGCCGCTGTCCGGCCCGAACATCGGGTGCAGACCCAGTACCGGACCACGGTGCGCGGCCAGCATCGCCTGCAAAGGTTCCGCTTTCACCGACGCCAGGTCGACCAGGATACAGTCCGCCGGTAACGGCGGCAGCTGACCAATTGTATCGACCGTCGCATGGATAGGCACGCTAACGATGACCATTCCGGCATCAGCAACAATGTCCGCTGCCCGCGCCCAGTCGTCTTTCTCCAGGATACGTACCTGGTAGCCTGAAAGCGTCAGCATTTTCTCAAACAGACGCCCCATCTGCCCACCGCCGCCGACAATCACCACCGGGCGCAGATTCGGACACAGCGTTTTGAAGCCTTTATCATTCTCGCTGGAATATGACTCGCGCATGACGCGACGCAGCACGTCCTCGATAAGATCGGGCGGAACGCCCAGCGCCGACGCCTCTTCCCGTCGGGAAGCCAGCATCGCCGCTTCCCGTTCCGGGACGTAAATCGGCAGCCCATACTGGCTTTTGACCTCTCCGACTTCGGCAACCAGCTCCAGGCGGCGCGCCAGTAGCCCCAGCAGCGCCTTATCGACTTCATCAATTTGATCGCGTAACGCGGTCAGTTCAGCAACCATACTATCCTCTTACCCCAGACGAGCCGCCAGATGACCGCGCAGATCCTGATCCAGTTCGCGCAGCAGGGCATCAGTCGTTTCCCAGCTGATGCAGGCATCGGTGACGGACACGCCGTATTTCATATCACAACGCGGCTGTTCAGAAGACTGATTACCTTCGTGGATATTACTTTCGATCATCAGGCCAATGATGGAACGATTACCATCTTTAATCTGTGCGACGACGGATTCCGCAACCGCAGGCTGGCGGCGGTAGTCTTTATTAGAATTCCCATGGCTGCAATCTACCATCAGTGACGGTTTCAGTCCCGCCTGAGCCATCTCTTTTTCACACTTCTCGACATCTTCCGGGCCGTAGTTAGGGGCTTTACCGCCGCGCAGAATAACGTGGCCGTTCGGATTGCCCTGGGTTTGCAGCAGACAAACCTGGCCGGCCTGGTTAATCCCGACGAAACGGTGCGGCATCGCCGCGGCGCGCATCGCGTTAATTGCCGTCGACAGGCTACCGTCGGTACCGTTTTTAAAGCCAACCGGCATTGACAGACCTGACGCCATTTCACGGTGAGTCTGGGATTCGGTCGTGCGTGCGCCGATAGCAGACCAGCTAAACAGATCGCCGAGGTACTGCGGGCTGTTTGGATCCAGCGCTTCCGTTGCCAGCGGTAACCCCATGTTAACCAGCTCTACCAGCAAGCGACGCGCAATCTTCAGACCGCCTTCAACATCAAACGAGCCATCCATATGCGGATCGTTAATCAACCCTTTCCAGCCCACGGTAGTACGAGGCTTTTCAAAATAGACGCGCATGACCAGGTAGAGGCTATCGCTGACCTCTTCGGCAAGTGCTTTAAAACGATGAGCGTATTCAATTGCCGCCTCTGGATCGTGGATCGAGCAAGGTCCACACACCACCAGCAGACGCGGATCGCGGCCGGCAATAATGTCAGATATGGTCTGACGGGACTGCGCGATTTGCGCTTCTTGTTCGAGGCTCAGC
The DNA here is from genome assembly GCF_003323835.1 of Klebsiella sp. X13. Lineage (NCBI taxonomy): Bacteria > Pseudomonadati > Pseudomonadota > Gammaproteobacteria > Enterobacterales > Enterobacteriaceae > Klebsiella > Klebsiella sp. X13. Next base: position 1,266,688 of record NZ_CP030874.1, on the reverse strand, counting down.
GGGAATTCAGCTTTCAGCTGATCCGGCGTGATCAGAACCTGTTCGTCGGTAATATGTACGTTATTCAGCGCGTCTTTTTGCATGATTGCGATCCTGTGTAGCTCGTTTGCGATAGTTGGTTCCTCGGTGAGGAATGACGTAACGATACCACACAAAGTAAAGATTTCAATCCATAATCCGTAAATTTTACTTTACACCAGCAAATTAAATGGCCCTTTATTTCGCCATAAGTGTAAACTTATTGGTACAACACCATATTTACCCCTGCTGACGCTCACCTTTCCCCCACCTTCGTTTACGAATAATCCTGGTCAGAATTATCTCAAAGCAAAGTGGGCGGTTAATGACGCTCCCCACCAACAATGGTATCCTGCGCCCGGGCATCAGCGATCTGCAATTCATGCACCCGACGAACCTGACGGATCCGTTAATGAAAGAGTTCTACCGTCTTTTTTTTATTTTTTTGTTATTTATCGTGGGCTACCCCGCTTTTGCCGCTGACGCACCTAAAAATGTTCGGGCTATTGTTTCGGGTATTGTCACCTATACCCGCTGGCCAGCGTTATCTGGCCCACCGAGGCTGTGTATTTTTTCTACCTCGCGTTATACCTACAGCCTGGCTCAGGAACATCCTGAGGCTTTACCGTACAAACCGGTCATTGTGCGTAATACAGAAGAAGCGTTGAATACGGTTTGTGATGGATTTTATTTTGGCAGCGAGTCGCCCTCTCAACAGGCGAAGCTCACGGCAGAATATCCATCACGCCCCTTATTACTCATTGCGGAACAAAATAGCGAGTGTGCAATCGGCAGTGCTTTTTGCCTGATCATAAATGACAAAAGGGTCAGATTCTCCGTGAATCTGGATGTCCTGACACACAGCGGTGTGCGGGTTAATCCAGACGTACTGATGCTTGCCCGGAATAACGCACATGAATAAGGATTTCTCTCAGGCTCCGCGCCCCACCTTTAAACGCGCACTACGCCGCATCAGCGTAATAAGCGTAGTGATCTCTATGACCCTGGTCTGGCTATTGCTGAGTACCGCGTCAGTCTTTACCTTGAAACAGTATGCGCAGAAGAATCTGGCGCTGACGGCCGCCACGATGAGCCGTAGTCTTGAAGCCGCGCTGGTTTTCGATGACAGCGCTGCGGCAGAAGAGACGCTGGCGACGCTCGGCAGGCAGGGGCAGTTTTCCGAAGCGCTGGTGCTGGATAACCAGCAAAATCACTTCGCCGTCTGGCGTAATACGGACCTGGTTCGGCAGGAGAAATTCAGCGGCCTCATCAGCAAATGGCTGTTTCCTGAACCCACAACCCAGCCAATCTTGCATCTGGGGAAGGTCGTCGGCGAACTTCGGCTGACGGCGCTGGACAGCCTGATAAGCCACTTCCTCGGCATATCTATTATTGTTTTGACCGGCAGTATTCTGCTGGCCTCATTTATCGCCTTATTGCTGACGCATTCTCTGCACCACGGTATCGTCACCGCCTTACAAAGCATTACCGAGGTGGTACATGACATCCGGGAAAACCGCCACTTCTCCCGTAGGGTCCCTGAAGAGCGTATCGAGGAGTTCCATCTGTTCGCCCAGGACTTTAATAGCCTGTTGGGTGAAATGGAGGACTGGCAGCAACAGCTGCAGGCTAAAAATGCCCAGCTGTTACGCACCTCGTTACATGATCCCCTCACCGGACTGGCCAATCGCGCTGCGTTTCGCAACGTTATCAGTACATTAATGAAAGATGAGGCTGCCCGACGCAGTTCGGCATTGCTCTTTCTTGATGGCGATAATTTTAAGCTGATTAATGATAACTGGGGTCATGCGACGGGAGACAAGGTCCTCATCGAAGTCGCCAGCCGGCTGATGAATTTTGTCAGCAAGCGCCATCAGGCCTGGCGTTTAGGCGGTGACGAATTCGCGATCTTGTTGCGTGACGTACACTCAGAGGCGGAAGTCAAGACGCTCTGCACATCGTTATCCAGCCAGTTTCTTGAACCGTTTAATCTGCATAACGGCCATACTGCGACCCTGTCGCTCAGCATTGGCTATGCGCTGGCCTGGGAACATGCGTCAGCGGAGAACCTGCAGGAGTTCGCCGATCAACATATGTATCGGATGAAACACCGGCGTATTCCTCAAGTACAAAAATAAAAGGAACAACCATGCTCAGGAAATATTTTGCTCCCGCACTGATGGCCGCAGTTTTACTCACCGGCTGTCAGGCCCCGCAAGGGAAATTCTCTCAGGAACAGGTTGCTGCCATGAAGTCCTACGGCTTTACAGAAAGTGATGGCGACTGGTCGCTGGGTTTGTCCGACAGCATCCTGTTTGATAAAAATGACTACCATCTGCGCAGCGATAGCCAGGCGCAAATCCAGAAAATGGCCTCTCGTCTGGCTTCTACCGGGATTACGCACGCCCGGTTAGACGGACACACCGATAACTACGGTGAAGACGGCTATAACGAAATGCTGTCGCTTAAACGCGCCAACATCGTCGCGGATGACTGGGCGAAGGGGGCCAGTATCCCGCGTAGCAATTTAACGACCCGCGGGTTAGGGAAAAAATATCCTATCGCCAGCAACGATACGGCGAAAGGGCGTGCTGAAAACCGTCGCGTTACGGTGGTCATCAGCACGCCGTAGGCACTTAGTCGACCGACTTCGCGAGCATGACGGCCGTTGCCGCCCGCCAGCGCAGATAGTCAATCACCAGTCCTGCCGCGAGGCTGGCGCCCATTAACGGTAACGCCAGCCCCAGCATCACTGCCATCGCCAGCGTGAGCGCGCGGGCGGGCCATCCCAGGTTGAACCACGCCTGAATCAGGGTATTCGCCGGGTTAAACGCCGCATGAGCCGGCCGCCGGATCCACCACAGGCGATACCCCACCACAATCATCACGCACAGCGCGATCCCAAACGCGATCAGCAGCAGTTGATTGGCAAGACCAAACAGAATCCCCATATGGAAATCCACGCCCCAGCGGGTGAGCTTCGCCATTAACGGGAAATCGACAAAGCGGGTGCGATCGACAACCTGCATGGTCTCCCCATCAATCGCCACAGCATCCACCTGCGTGGGCCAGCTTCGGTCAATTTCATTGACCGTCCACGCCCGCCCCGCCGCCGCCGGAGGGCGGATTTCCAGCTTGCTGGCAGCGAGACCCGCCGCACGCGCGATCGTCAGCACCCGATCAAACTGCTCGCCTTTCGCCGCCGGCGCCGCATCTGCCCGATGCCCCATATGGTGTTCGGCATGCGGATCATGCGGCATCGGCATGGCACTATGCAGCTGCGTATTCACCTGCGGGGTCAGCCAGCCGAATGCCGCGCGCATTTTATCCACATTGCCGCCGGCCCACTGCGACCAGGTCAGCCCGGTGGCGGAGAAAAGCAGCATACCTGCCAGTAGCCCCCAGCCCAGAGAAACATGCAGACGACGGCTATTCTGCATACGATTATTTATCCGCCTGCGGGGACGAGTCATCGCCCAGAGGACAATGCCACCGAGAGCCGCAACCCACATCCATGATGCAGCCAGCTCGCTATAAAGCCGGCCGCTATCCCCGAGCAGCAATGATTTATGGGCGTAATCGATCCACTGGCGCAGCGGTAAAATTCCGCTGGTACCATAGACCGTCATATCGCCCTTCACTTTCAGCGTTACCGGGTCGATAAAGATCGCCCGGGACTCAGACTCTCCCAACTGCGGATCGGCAAACATCACCCGCGTGGTCTCCCCGGCCTTAATCGCCGGGCGCAACGCCTGTAAACGAAGATTCCCCTGAGTCGTCTCTTCCGCGACTGCCAGCTGGGCGCTAAGCGGCTGACGATCGCCGCTCAACGAGCCACGAAGGGCATCCTGATAGAGCCAGTTCTCCAGCTGTGGAGTGGCCACGTACAGCGTCCCGGTAAGGGCCGCCACGAAGATAAACGGCCCGATAAACAGACCAATATAGAAATGGAGGCGTCGCAGCAGGTTCAGCCATGCCGCGCGCGAGGTGCAGGTAGTCATACTTTTCCTTTCTGAAAGCAAAAAGAGAACGTGGCGCTGTGCGCCTTGTTATTTTAGAAAGCAGAAAAAGCAGACCGATGCGGCGGCGCGCGGGTTTCGGGGTACAGCCAGGGGAAGAAATGCCGGCGCTTCAGCACCAGACAGGGGAAAAGCACGCGCACGCGGCGCAGGATAACGGAGATAAGCAGCGCCAGCGCAAACAGCAGCCCCGGAACGTGAGCCAGCAGCACGCAGTAGCCACAGGCCTCCGCATGGTCGAGCGGCATCGTGTGCGTCGACTGGGGCGCAGGAGAATCCACCGGGTGGGACATCATCTGCTCATGCGGCATATCCGCCATCATCATGGCATGATGCATGCCGGGCATAGCGCTCATCGGATCTTTTTGCAATGAGACCGAGATCAGCGGCGCAATCACAATCAGCAGGATCGAAAACAGCGCCAGCCATGCGGCCCGCCGTATAAACGCTGAGTGTAGAGAAAGTTTGCTGACCACCGCCCCTCCGAAATGAGAGCGATATTGTAAATGATTTACATCAGAATGGTTAAATTGAAGATAAAAAAAGGGCCGGCCCAACGGGCCAGCCCTTTTCATCAGGATGTCGCGAAAGCGAATCTTAGTTAAGACGCTCTTTGATACGAGCAGACTTACCGGTACGCTCACGCAGGTAGTACAGTTTAGCTTTACGTACAGCACCACGACGTTTAACAGCAATGCTGTCAACTACCGGAGAGTGAGTCTGGAAGACACGCTCAACGCCTTCGCCGTTGGAAATTTTACGAACAGTGAATGCAGAGTGCAGACCGCGGTTACGAATAGCGATAACCACGCCCTCGAATGCCTGCAGACGTTTTTTGGAACCTTCAACAACCCATACTTTCACTTCCACGGTATCACCCGGACGGAAGGAAGGTACGTCCTGCTTCATCTGTTCTTGTTCAAGTTGCTTAATAATGTTGCTCATAATTTAATCTCTTATCCTGGGTAAACTGATATTGGGGGCTTACGCCATCCCATCATGTTTATGCTGCTGTTTTGCGTGTTCAGTTTTGAACTCCGCCAGCAACTTTGCTTGCTCTTCAGTCAGAGCCAGGTTTTCCAAAAGTTCAGGTCTTCTAAGCCAGGTACGGCCCAGCGACTGTTTCAAACGCCAGCGACGAATCTCAGCATGGTTTCCCGACAGCAAAACTGGCGGTACTTCCATCTCTTCTAACACTTCAGGACGGGTATAGTGTGGGCAGTCCAGCAATCCATCGGCAAAGGAATCTTCCGTTGCCGATGCCTCATGACCCAGAACCCCCGGAATAAACCGGGAAACGGAGTCAATCAGCGTCATGGCTGGTAACTCACCACCGCTGAGGACGTAATCACCGATTGACCATTCTTCGTCAATTTCGGTCTGGATTACGCGCTCATCTATGCCTTCATAGCGACCGCACACCAGAATCAGTTTCTGATTCGTTGCCAGTTCGCTGACGCCCGCTTGATCAAGCTTGCGTCCCTGAGGTGACAGATAAATCACCTTTGCGCCTTCACCTGCCGCGGCTTTTGCTGTGTGAATGGCGTCCCGTAAGGGTTGCACCATCATTAGCATCCCCGGTCCGCCGCCGTAAGGACGATCGTCCACGGTACGGTGCCGGTCATGAGCAAAGTCACGAGGACTCCAGCTCTGGATGCTCAGCAGGCCATTTTTTACTGCCCGGCCAGTTACCCCGTAATCGGTAATTGCGCGGAACATTTCAGGAAACAGGCTAATTATGCCAATCCACATAGCGCCGTCTTTTACCGTTTATCCGGAGAATTTAAAAACCAGGATCCCAGTCTACTTCGATTGTGCGAGTAGCGAGATCGACTTTCTTGATAACCTGCCCATCGAGGAACGGAACCAGCCGCTCCTTGATACCAAATGCATCTTTCAGGTTTGCCTTAATGACGAGAACGTCATTTGACCCGGTTTCCATCATGTCGATGACTTTACCAAGGCCATAGCCTTCTGTGGTTACTACCTGGCAGCCCATCAGGTCTTTCCAGTAATAGTCACCCTCTTCGAGCTTCGGCAGCTGCGAGGAATCCACGACAATTTCGCAATTAGTCAGCAGATTCGCAGCATCACGATCGTCAATGCCTTTCAGCTTAATAACGATGTCCTGATTATGGTGGCGCCAGCTTTCCAGCTCAACGACCTGCCACTGACCCGCCTTCTGGATTAACCAGGGCTGATAGTCAAAAATGCTTTCGGCGTCTTCGGTGGAGGAAAACACTCTGAGCCAACCACGGATACCGTAGGAAGAACCCATCTTGCCCAATACGATCGGATCAACAGGTGCTTGTGCGGTGTGTTGCTTGCTCATCATGACCACCGTGACAGATTAAGCTGCTTTGTTTGCTGCTTTGATCAGCGCTGCAACGCGATCGGAAACGGTAGCGCCCTGGCCAACCCAGTGAGCGATACGATCCAGATCCAGACGCGTTTCTTCTTCGTTCGCAGAAGCGATCGGGTTGAAGAAACCAACGCGCTCAATGAAGCGACCGTTGCGTGCATTACGGCTGTCGGTGACAACAACCTGGTAGAACGGACGCTTTTTAGCGCCGTGACGAGCTAAACGAATAGTTACCATAACATCCTCTTGTGTGAATAGAACACCCGGGCCCCATCGAGGAACGGAGCCCGGGTGTCATATTAAAAGCCCGAAAATTTTACTCATTTTTGGGGAAATTGCAATCAACAGTTGATAAGTCTGCTATAAAAGGCCGTCGGCGGTGCGCTCAGTTCGGTGCCGACGTGCGCGCAGCCACCGGAGCGTACACGTAGTACGTGAGGATGGCGAGCACACCCCGGTGCCGAAATGGCAAACAAGCCAGGCCGATTAGCGACCAGGGAATCCTGGGGGCATCATCCCTTTCATCCCACGCATCATCTTCATCATGCCGCCTTTCGACTTCATCTTCTTCATCATGCGCTGCATATCATCAAACTGTTTGAGCAGACGGTTCACATCCTGCACCTGCATCCCGCAGCCGGCGGCGATACGGCGCTTACGTGAACCTTTAATGATTTCCGGCTTAGCACGCTCTTTCAGCGTCATCGAGTTGATGATCGCTTCCATCCGCACCAGCACTTTGTCATCCATCTGGGATTTCACGTTGTCCGGGATCTGCCCCATGCCGGGCAGTTTGCCCATCAGGCTGGCCATGCCGCCCATGTTTTTCATCTGACGCAGCTGCTCAAGGAAATCGGTCAGATCGAAACCATCGCCTTTCTTCAGCTTAGAGGCCAGCTTCTCGGCCTGCGCGCGGTCAACCTTGCTCTCGATATCTTCGATCAGCGACAGCACGTCGCCCATGCCGAGAATACGGGAAGCAATACGATCCGGGTGGAATGGCTCCAGCGCTTCGGTCTTTTCACCGACGCCAAGGAACTTAATCGGTTTACCGGTGATGTGGCGAATCGACAGCGCGGCACCGCCGCGGGCGTCGCCATCGACTTTGGTCAGCACCACGCCGGTCAGCGGCAGCGCTTCGTTAAAGGCTTTGGCGGTATTCGCGGCATCCTGACCGGTCATCGCATCAACGACGAACAGCGTTTCTACCGGGTTAAGAGAAGCGTGGACCTGTTTGATTTCGTCCATCATCGCTTCATCAACGTGCAGACGACCGGCGGTATCCACCAGCAGCACGTCGTAGAACTTCAGCTTCGCTTCTTTCAGCGCGGCGTTAACGATATCGATCGGCTTCTGGCCCACATCGGACGGGAAGAAATCAACGTTAACCTGCTCAGCCAACGTTTCCAGCTGTTTAATCGCCGCCGGGCGATAAACGTCCGCGGAGACCACCAGCACTTTCTTCTTGTGCTTCTCACGCAGGAATTTACCCAGCTTCGCGACGCTGGTGGTTTTACCCGCCCCCTGCAGACCCGCCATCAGCACGACGGCCGGCGGCTGAGCGGCTAAATCCAGCGCCTGGTTCTCTTCGCCCATCGCCGCAACCAGCTCGTTACGTACGATTTTGACAAACTCCTGACCCGGGGTCAGGCTTTTGTTTACTTCATGACCCACCGCGCTCTCTTTGACGCGGCTGATGAAGTCACGAACGACAGGCAGCGCGACGTCCGCCTCCAGCAGCGCCATGCGGACTTCACGCAGGGTATCTTTAATATTGTCTTCGGTAAGGCGTCCGCGGCCGCTAATGTTGCGCAGCGAACGCGACAAACGATCGGTTAAATTATCAAACATTGTCTCTCGCCTGAGGTGGAAACTGTCGGTCGCAGCAGCGACACGAAAACACGGATTTGGCGCAGTATAACACGACATGAAGCGCGATGTGATGCAACGGTTGGAGCAGACGTCGCGTGACGCTATACTGCTTCTCTTTCTTATTTAGTCAACAGTCGACACCCATATGCCTGTTTTTGCTCTGCTCGCGCTTGTCGCCTACTCCATCAGCCTTGCGCTGATCATCCCCGGCCTGTTGCAAAAAAACAGCAGCTGGCGGCGGATGGCGATTCTTTCCGCAACTATTGCGTTGATTTGTCATGCTTTTGCGCTGGAGTCACGTATTTTCCCCGGCGGCGAGAGCGGACAGAATCTCAGTTTATTAAACGTCGGTTCGCTGGTCAGTCTGATGATCTGTACGGTGATGACTATCGTCGCGTCGCGTAACCGCGGCTGGCTGCTGCTGCCTATCGTCTACGCATTTGCGTTGATTAACCTGGCTTTCGCCACTTTCGTGCCGAACGAATACATCACCCATCTGGAAACCACGCCGGGAATGCTGGTGCACATCGGCCTGTCGCTCTTCTCTTATGCGACGCTGATTATTGCCGCGCTGTATGCGCTCCAGCTGGCATGGATCGATTATCAGTTGAAGAACAAAAAGCTGGCCTTCAGCCATGAAATGCCGCCGCTGATGAGTATCGAGCGTAAAATGTTTCATATTACGCAGGTCGGCGTGGTCCTGCTGACGCTGACGTTGTGCACCGGTTTGTTTTATATGCATAACCTGTTTAGCACGGAAAATATCGATAAAGCCGTGCTGTCGATCGTCGCGTGGTTCGTCTATATCGTTCTGTTGTGGGGCCACTATCATGAAGGATGGCGCGGTCGTCGAGTCGTCTGGTTTAACGTCACCGGCGCAGGCCTGCTGACGCTGGCTTACTTTGGCAGCCGCGTGCTTCAACAGTTTATTAGTTAACCCCGAACACCCGCCTGTCCCGGCAGGTGTCATCATTGCAGAAAGCCTGAAGACTGGCGCGCTCAGCGCCAGCAGGCTCATAAAATAGCCTACCGGGCCAGGCGTTAAGGAGTCCCCCCTGGAACACATATCTACCACCACGCTGATCGTGACGCTGATTATCATGGTGATTATCTCCGCCTATTTCTCCGGTTCTGAAACCGGGATGATGACCCTGAACCGCTATCGACTGCGGCATATGGCGAAACAAGGCAACCGCCAGGCAAAGCGCGTAGAAAAGCTGCTGCGCAAACCCGACCGTTTAATCAGCCTGGTGCTGATCGGCAATAACCTCGTCAACATCCTCGCCTCCGCGCTGGGGACGATTGTCGGTATGCGTCTGTATGGCGATGCCGGGGTGGCCATTGCCACCGGCGTACTGACCTTCGTGGTCCTGGTTTTTGCCGAGGTCCTGCCTAAAACCATCGCGGCGCTGTATCCGGAAAAGGTCGCCTACCCGAGCAGCTTCTTACTGGCGCCGCTGCAGGTGCTGATGATGCCGCTGGTCTGGCTGCTGAACACCATCACCCGCCTCCTGATGCGCATGATGGGCATCAAAACCGATATTATCGTCAGCGGCGCGCTGAGCAAAGATGAGCTGCGCACCATCGTGAACGAGTCGCGGACCCAAATCTCCCGCCGTAACCAGGACATGCTGCTGTCGGTGTTGGATCTCGAAAAGGTCAGCGTCAATGACATCATGGTCCCGCGCAATGAAATTATCGGTATTGATATTAACGACGACTGGAAATCAATCGTTCGCCAGCTGACTCACTCTCCTCACGGACGCATCGTGCTGTATCGCGGCTCGCTGGACGACGCCATCAGCATGCTGCGCGTACGTGAAGCCTATCGCCTGATGACCGAGAAAAAAGAGTTCACCAAAGAGGTGATGCTGCGCGCCGCCGATGAAATTTACTTCGTGCCGGAAGGAACGCCGCTCAGCACGCAGCTGGTGAAGTTCCAGCGCAATAAGAAGAAAGTAGGCCTGGTGGTCGATGAGTACGGTGACATCCAGGGGCTGGTGACGGTAGAAGATATTCTCGAAGAGATTGTCGGTGACTTCACTACCTCAATGTCGCCGACGCTGGCTGAAGAAGTCACGCCGTTAACCGACGGAACCGTCATCATTGATGGCAGCGCCAACGTGCGCGAAATCAATAAAGCGTTTAACTGGCATCTGCCGGAAGATGAGGCCCGAACGGTTAACGGGATTATTCTGGAGGCGCTGGAAGAGATCCCGGTTCCCGGCACGCGCGTGCGCATCGAGCAATATGATATCGATATTCTCGACGTCCAGGACAATATGATTAAGCAGGTGAAGGTCAAGCCGGTGAAGCCACTTCGCGAGAGCGCCGCCGAGTAATCGACAGGCCTGACGCAGAGACGGTGGACCCTGGATTCGCCGTTTTTTTTGCCCGCAGCTTTCCTGGCAACAAAACCGCAACGCGATAAAAACAATAAAAAACGGCCGCCCTTGGGCGGCCGTTGGAGGCGAATTATTTCGCTTTCGCTACGGTTACCATCGCTGCGCGAATGGTACGACCGTTCAGGGTATAGCCCTTTTGCATCACGCCCAGCACGTTGCCAGCCGCCACATCGTCAGACTCAACCATGGCGATGGCCTGGTGCACGTTAGGATCCAGCGGCACGTTGGTATCGGCAATCACTTCCACACCGAATTTGCGTACGACATCCAGCATCGACTTCAGCGTCAGCTCAATACCTTCAACCATGGAAGCCATGTCCGGATTGGCTTTATCGGCCACTTCCAGCGCGCGGTCCAGGCTGTCGATAACCGGCAGCAGTTCGTTAACGAACTTCTCCAGAGCAAATTTGTGCGCTTTTTCCACGTCCAGCTCGGTACGACGACGCAGGTTTTCCATTTCCGCTTTTATGCGCAGGACACCATCGCGTTCACGAGTCTGAGCTTCAGCCAGCTGCGCTTCCAGATTCGCAATTTTTTCATCGCGCGGATCCACCTGCTCAGCAGAAACTTCAGGCTCAACCGCCTCAACGTTCTCGTGCTGTTCCGTGATAATTTCTTCCGGGGCTTGCCCGTCAGGCGTTTTCTGTTCTTTACTACTCATGAATTTCTCCGCGTTTTTTTCGCATTCATCTCGCTAACTTCGCTTATTATGGGGATCCGTTTCCGGGTTTCAAGGGAAGCTGTCAGATTGTCATCATTCATTTAACGCAAGGACATCCAGAACATGAAGAACCATTTCAAGTGTATAGGCATTGTGGGACACCCTCGTCACCCAACCGCGCTGACCACACATGAAATGCTCTGGCGCTGGCTCTCCGGCAAAGGCTACGAGGTTCTGGTCGAACAACAGATTGCCCATGAGCTCCAGCTTAGCAACGTCAAAACGGGCACGCTGGCGGAAATTGGTCAGCAGGCGGATCTGGCGGTAGTGGTGGGCGGCGACGGCAATATGCTCGGCGCAGCGCGAACGCTGGCACGTTACGATATCAACGTCATCGGCATTAACCGCGGCAACCTCGGTTTTCTGACCGATCTCGACCCGGATAACGCTCTGCAGCAGCTCGCCGACGTCCTGGAAGGCCACTACATTTCGGAAAAACGTTTTTTGCTGGAAGCCCAGGTCTGCCAGCAAGATTGCCAGAAGCGCATCAGCACAGCGATTAATGAAGTGGTCCTGCACCCGGGCAAAGTCGCGCATATGATTGAGTTCGAAGTGTATATCGATGAGGTGTTTGCCTTCTCCCAACGTTCAGACGGCCTGATTATCTCCACGCCGACGGGCTCCACCGCCTATTCATTATCCGCCGGAGGCCCCATCCTGACACCCTCCCTGGATGCCATTACCCTGGTCCCTATGTTCCCGCATACCCTCTCGGCGCGTCCGCTGGTGATTAACGGCGACAGCACCATTCGCCTGCGTTTTTCCCAGCGCTGCAGCGATCTGGAGATCAGCTGCGACAGCCAGATAGCGCTGCCGATTCAGGATGGCGAAGATGTCCTTATCCACCGCTGCGATTATCATCTGAATCTCATTCATCCAAAAGATTACAGCTATTTCAATACATTGAGCACCAAACTCGGCTGGTCGAAAAAATTGTTCTGATTTTAGCAGTCGCCTCTTTACTGGATAAAAAACCAGTCTATACTGTACGAAAACACAGTAATGGTTTTTCATACAGGAAGGCAGCTATGCTGGCGCAACTCACCATCAGTAACTTTGCTATCGTTCGTGAACTGGAAATCGATTTTCACAGCGGAATGACCGCGATCACCGGGGAAACCGGTGCAGGGAAATCTATTGCCATTGATGCGCTGGGGCTGTGCCTCGGCGGAAGAGCCGAAGCAGACATGGTGCGAAGAGGCGCCAGCCGCGCAGACCTGTGCGCCCGCTTCGCCTTAAAAGATACTCCGGCGGCGCAGCGCTGGCTGGAAGAGAACCAGCTGGAAAGCGGACGTGAGTGTTTACTTCGCCGCGTCATCAGCACCGACGGTCGTTCGCGCGGCTTCATTAACGGTACCGCCGTTCCCCTCTCCCAGCTTCGCGAGCTTGGTCAGCTGCTTATTCAGATCCACGGCCAGCACGCGCACCAGCTATTAACGAAGCCAGAACACCAAAAAACGCTGCTCGATGGTTATACCGGTGAGTATGCGCTTACTCAGCGTATGGCTGAACACTACCGCCAGTGGCATCAAAGCTGCCGCGAGCTGGCCCAGCATCAGCAGCAGAGCCAGGAACGCGCAGCCCGCGCCGACCTGCTGCAATATCAGCTGAAAGAGTTGAATGAGTTCAATCCGCAGCCGGGTGAGTTCGAACAAATCGATGAAGAGTACAAACGTCTGGCCAACAGCGGCCAGCTGCTGACCACCTGTCAGCACGCGCTGACGGTGCTCGCAGATGGCGAAGAAGCCAACCTGCAGAGCCAGCTCTACACTGCCAGGCAGCTGGTGACCGAGCTCGTCGGTATGGACAGCAAGCTCTCGGGCGTGCTGGATATGCTTGAAGAGGCGGCTATTCAGCTCAGCGAAGCCAGCGACGAACTGCGTCACTATAACGACCGTCTGGATCTCGACCCGAATCGTCTGTTCGAGCTCGAGCAACGCATCTCTCGCCAGATAGCCCTGGCGCGTAAGCATCAGATCACCCCGGAAGAGCTCCCCGCATTTTATCAGGGTCTGCTGGAAGAGCAGCGGCTGCTGGACGACAGCGCGGGCTCGCTGGAATCACTTAGCCAGACCGTGATAGAACACCATCAGCTGGCGCTAGAGACTGCTCAGCAGCTGCACGCTCTGCGTCAAAACAGTGCGCAAGAGCTGGCGCAGTTAATCACGGAGAGTATGCGCTCACTTTCCATGCCTCACGGGGTGTTTGCCATCGAGGTTGCCTTTGATGAGCGTCATCTCACCGCCGAAGGGGCCGACCGTATCGAGTTTCGCGTCACCACCAACCCGGGACAGCCGCTTCAGCCCATTGCTAAAGTCGCTTCCGGTGGCGAACTGTCGCGTATTGCGTTGGCCATTCAGGTCATTACCGCGCGGAAGATGGAAACGCCGGCCCTGATTTTCGATGAGGTAGATGTCGGTATCAGCGGCCCGACGGCGGCAGTCGTCGGCAAACTGCTGCGTCAGCTGGGCGAATCGACCCAGGTCATGTGCGTCACTCACCTGCCGCAGGTTGCCGGCTGTGGCCATCATCATTTCTTCGTCTGCAAAGAGACCGACGGCGAGATGACGGAAGCCCATATGCACCCGCTCGACAAACGGGCGCGACTGCAGGAACTGGCCCGTCTGCTGGGCGGTAGCGAAGTCACTCGTAATACGCTGGCAAACGCGAAAGAGTTGCTCGCGGCGTAAACTTTTTGATTTTCGCAGAGTCATAGTGAACAGCAAATTGCCGCAAGACCTGCAGTCGAAGGTTTCCAACTGGGCAAAGGTCTATTATTATCGGCATATTACAGATGAGCCACGTACTGCTCGGGCCCGAAAAGGAATAAAATCACTATGCGCTGTAAAACGCTGACTGCTGCCGCAGCGGTTCTTCTCATGTTGACCGCAGGCTGTTCCACTCTGGAACGAGTGGTTTACCGTCCTGATATCAACCAGGGTAACTATCTGGCACCCAACGATGTAGCAAAAATTCGTGTCGGCATGACGCAACAGCAGGTTGCTTATGCGCTGGGTACCCCAATGATGTCGGATCCGTTTGGTACCAACACCTGGTTCTATGTTTTCCGTCAGCAGCCTGGGCATGAAAAAATCACCCAGCAGACGCTAACGCTGACCTTCAACAGCAGCGGCGTGTTAACCAACATTGATAACAAACCGGCTCTGACCAACGAGTAATGCAGTAAACACCTTGCTGCAAAAAGACAAAAAGCGCTCACTGAGCGCTTTTTTTATCCCTTTCGCCGCTATTTCCCGGCATTTTTCTCCGCGCGCTGACGACGCAGCTCTTTCGGATCGGCAATCAGCGGGCGGTAGATTTCCACCCGATCGCCATCATGCACCACATCATTCAGCTTAACCGGGCGACTGTAGATTCCGACCTTGTTCTTCGCCAGATCGATATCGCCGCGCAGCGCCAGCAGGCCGCTGGCAATAATCGCCTGTTCAACCGTTGCGCCCTCTTCAAGCTTTACGCTTTGCAGGTACTGCTTCTCCGGCAAGGCATAGGCAACTTCCACCACGATGTTAGCCGACACGATAGACCTCTTTGGCCCTGGCCGTGAAAGCCTGGACCATATTTAATGCCAGCTCTTTGAAGATGCGACCAAACGCCATCTCAATCAGCATATTGGTGAATTCAAAATCGAGATGAAACTCAATTTTGCAGGCATCCGAGCTCAGCGGGATAAACTTCCAGCCGCCAATCAGCTTTTTAAACGGGCCATCGACCAGGCTCATTAAAATGCTCTGGTTACTGGTAAGGGTATTACGCGTCGTAAAGGTCTTACTGATGCCTGCTTTGGACACATCAACCGCCGCCATCATCTGCGTCGGCCCAGACTCCAGCACACGGCTCCCGGTGCAGCCAGGCAAAAAATCAGGATAGGACTTCACGTCATTTACGAGTTGATACATCTGTTCCACACTGAAGGGCACCAGCGCAGTACGGCTAATCTGAGGCATAGCAAGTTCCACATTTATACACATCGCAAATAATATCATTTATCTGCCGCTAAAAAAAACGCTGTGCCGCAACTCGTGCTAAGATAGCGCATTACACCTCGCAGGATGGATTGAGGTACTGTGTTCCCGTTTAGCAATGACTTCAGGACATTATGACCAAGAAAAAAGCCCACAAACCTGGATCAGCCACCATTGCGCTGAATAAACGCGCCCGCCATGAATACTTTATCGAAGATGAATACGAGGCTGGTCTTGCCCTGCAAGGGTGGGAAGTCAAATCTCTGCGCGCCGGCAAAGCCAACATCAGCGACAGCTATGTCATCCTGAAAGATGGCGAAGCCTATCTCTTTGGTGCCAACTTTACGCCGATGGCCGTGGCATCGACCCACTACGTCTGCGACCCGACGCGTACCCGTAAGCTGCTGCTTAATCAGCGCGAGCTGGATGCCCTGTACGGCCGAATCAACCGTGAAGGCTACACTGTCGTAGCCCTGTCGCTGTACTGGAAGAACGCCTGGTGCAAAGTGAAAATCGGCGTCGCCAAAGGTAAGAAGCAGCACGATAAGCGTACCGATCTCAAAGATCGCGAGTGGGCGCTGGATAAAGCCCGTATTATGAAACACGCCGGTCGCTAATCCCCCTCTTTTTAAGGGCCGGCTCAGTTGGCCCTTATGCGCTATATCGTTGTTGATGCTGCTTTTTCACCCACCCAGCCCCCATAATCGTGCGAACGAGTGCTGGTAACTCCATTCACAAATCTGTTATACTCGCCTTAACACATTGGGGCTGATTCTGGATTCGACGGGATTCGCGAAACCCAAGGTGCATGCCGAGGGGCGGTTGGCCTCGTAAAAAGCCGCAAAAAAATAGTCGCAAACGACGAAAACTACGCTTTAGCAGCTTAATAACCTGCTAAGAGCCCTCTCTCCCTAGCTTCCGCTCTTAAGACGGGGAATAAAGAGAGGTCAAACCCAAAAGAGATCGCGTGGAAGCCCTGCCTGGGGTTGAAGCGTTAAAACTAATCAGGCTAGTTTGTCAGTGGCGTGTCCGTCCGCAGCTGGCCAGCGAATGTAAAGACTGGACTAAGCATGTAGTGCCGAGGATGTAGGAATTTCGGACGCGGGTTCAACTCCCGCCAGCTCCACCAAAATTCTCCATCGGTGATTACCAGAGTCATCCGATGAAGTCCTAAGAGCCCGCACGGCGCAAGCCCTGCGGGCTTTTTTGTGCCCTCAATTTGTCCCGCGAAGTCCGAAGAGAACTAATTAAATCCGAACCTTTTAGGCCCATTGATAGGCCCAACGAAAAGCTCTATTGTTTTCGTTGGGCCTAAACGCATGGAGACTCCATCATGGCAAGAAAAACCAAGCCGTTAACCGATACGGAAATCAAAGCCGCCAAACCTAAAGATGCCGATTACCAGCTGTATGACGGCGACGGGCTTACTCTGCTAATCAAGACCAGCGGTAGTAAGCTCTGGCAGTTCCGTTACTATCGCCCTCTGACCAAGCAGCGAACCAAACAGAGCTTCGGTGCCTACCCTGCCGTCTCACTTTCTGATGCGCGTAAACTCAGAGCTGCATCTCGAGTTTTACTGGCGAAAGACATTGATCCGCAGGAACATCAGAAAGAACAGGTAAGAAATTCTCAAGAGGCCAAAACCAACACTTTCCTGTTAGTTGCCGAGCGTTGGTGGAATGTGAAGAAAGCCAGCGTAACAGAGGACTATGCCGACGATATCTGGCGCTCGCTTGAGAGAGATGTTTTCCCGGCAATCGGTGATATCAGTGTCACTGAGATTAAGGCTCATACTCTGGTTAAAGCAGTGCAGCCGGTTCAGGCCAGAGGTGCATTAGAGACAGTTCGACGCCTTTGTCAGCGAATTAATGAAGTCATGATTTATGCGCAGAATACGGGCCTGATTGATGCGGTTCCCAGCGTAAACATCGGGAAAGCATTCGAGAAACCGCAAAAGAAAAACATGCCAAGCATCCGCCCGGATCAACTTCCACAGCTAATGCAGACTATGCGTACGGCTAGTATCAGCTTGTCCACAAGATGTCTGTTCATGTGGCAACTTCTCACCATCACACGCCCTGCCGAAGCTGCTGAAGCTCGATGGGATGAGATCGATTTTGATGTTAACGAATGGAAAATTCCTGCAGCTCGAATGAAGATGAACCGGGACCATACGGTTCCATTATCCAATGAGGCTCTCTCTATTCTGGAAATGATGAAGTCACTCAGTGGTGGCCGAGAATTTATCTTTCCCAGTCGCATTAAGCCTACCCAGCCAATGAATAGCCAGACAGTGAATGCAGCCCTTAAGCGTGCTGGCTTAGGAGGCGTACTCGTTTCACACGGCTTACGTTCTATTGCCAGTACGGCACTCAATGAGCAAGGGTTTCCACCTGATGTCATTGAAGCAGCATTAGCCCATGTGGATAAGAATGAGGTACGTCGTGCTTACAACCGCAGTGATTACCTTGAGCAACGACGTCCAATGATGCAATGGTGGGCTGACTTTGTGAAAAAGGCAGATAGTGGTAGCCTCGCTGAAGTTGAATTTACAACATTAAAGCTCACTGGATAAGACCAATTCTTAATCCACACAAGTAAAAACAGGAGGGTGCGGTAATGGCGCAATCCGGTTTTATAAGATATTGCTCCTTGGGTTACACGCATGGGGTCTAACCAGGCAAGCATTGGCTCAAACTATCAGGAACAAATCTGAAGCAGCCTACCATCGTAAAGACCTGCTGAATGAGCGACGCCCGATGATGCAGGCATGGGAGGATTATGACATGTCAGCAATCTCAAAAGCCTGAGCAAACCGTTTTCCTATCTGCAGAGACTTTCAACCACTCATATAATAATTAGGGAGATAAATTTGTTAACCGTCCAGGTAATACTCAAAGAGGCTATCAGATTTCGGGAACTGCTCGAAAAATGTGATCCATCGAAAACTTACCTTGTACCAGACAGCTTTCCTGTTGAAAGCTGCAGGCTTGCTTCGATGCTACTTTCCTTCCACTTTCTGAAATTATGGCCTGAGCTGGAATTGAAAGGTGTCTCAGGAGTAACAGGTAAAAATGATGCAATAACTCACTACTGGCTGGAGTTGGATGATATCGTTATTGATATCACAGGGGATCAATACAATGTCATCAGCACCAGCAAACTAAACGAAGCTATCGTAAAAAACAGGCCTTTTGTGCCTGTTCATATCGCTCACAAAAAGAACAGCTATCTCTATGATTTATTTAAAATTCAAGGGGAATGGTGTTTAACCAATGGGTTTCCGACAATCGGTGATGATTTCATCGATCAGATGGAATGTGATTATCGCCAGCTTGTCAGGTGATGGTGGACACAGAATCAAGAAATAGATGCAGACCTGCACTTTTATCGGCAAGTCTGCAACTGAAGTTTTATTTGTCGCTCAAGGGTTGCTGTATTAGCTGGCTAGTGCCAAAGTTGCGATAACCGTCATAGAAATCTTTACTGTAGTCTTTGCTCAGATAAGCTGTTCGTAGAAGGAACTCATAATAGTCATCACTTAACGTTAACGCGTCATCCCGAGTGAACCAAGCGGTATGATTCTTCGGGAAATGCGGGAGATAAGCATATTCAGGATAATCAAGCCCAATGGCGCTGCACCAGGCTTTCTGAATACGGGTCGCCATATTATCAGCATCAGATTCAGTGTAATTCCCCAGATAGGCATAAACCTCTTTGTCAAACAGCAGAACGAGATGGTAGTGATGATGTTCCCCGGTAACACGTTCTCTGGCCCAAATATAGCCGAGTGGCCTAGGCTCACCAGTCCTGCCAGAACGCTTGTGCTCTTCCCGTAACTGGCTTTTAAGGGATTCTATAGCCCGAGTTATAGCTTTCTCATCATCCTTCTGAAAGCAGAGCGGCAAGTCTGGCTCTCCAGGCACATGGGACTGAGCAAATCTCAGGTCAGCGCGTAATGCAAATATCCGGTGATAGCTTTCCAGATAGTTAGATATCACAGCAAGCGATCGACGAAGCATATAGCGTGATATCCTGGAGGCATATTTCTTTTCTGCTGCCAGTAGCAGGGATTCAAATTCTTTTACAGATAACTCATAAGGTGATCTCATAATAAATTACTCAGGTAAGATTTATTTATTAATGGGTAGCAATGGGCTACCCATTTGATTAGGCGTACAGTTCCTATCACAGAGATGGATTATCTATGCTGGTGTCTGGTATAGTGATCGATTAGTTAACTGGTATCTAGGTATATGTTAATAAGGACATATAGGACATATAGGACATATAGGACATATAGGACATATATTACATATACCGACTAACCAAAACTAAGAAACGATATTATTCGCGACACTCTAACCCGCAACCAACCAGGGTTCATGGGCAAGATAACCCGTTGATAGACCATAAAAATTACTCTGAAGTTATTCAGGCTTAGCCAGCTTACTCAGTGTCAGTGATCCAGACTGGTATATGGGTATATTAGTTTTCTCAGCTAGAGAAACAGGATCCATTTCTGAGCCAGTAAATTTGACATAATTTATACCCGCCACTTCGAATAATTGCACCTTCCCTCTCGACTCAAGTTTTTCCAGCGCTGGTATCAACCTCTCAGCGCGCCTGACTGAGTTTGGCCCCTTTTTGATAATGTCATTTCTTCTGAATTCGAAAGATCTATTTTCTACAAGATGCGACTCTAGCCAGAACAATATTTTCTCTTCATCGCTAAGCTCTCTTGTTGAATCAATTTTTGTGATGGCGTGATTGGCAAACCAGTCTGTAAGATCCAAAGCTGACGACAAATGTTCCTTGGTTATTACTGTCGAATCAGGATCACTAGAAATTTGAAAAATACCTGCCAACTTGAGGCTCTGCTCAGGAAGGCGAGCACCTATATCATCATAGTGGTACAAAAGGCCGCCAGGTTCCATCTCCTGCTGTAAGTTCAGTAATGTTGATTCGTAGAGTTCTTGTGCATCCTGAGCCAAGGTAAGTTCAATATATTCATCATCATTTTCTCTTCGCTTAACACCAGCTTTCATAAGCCGCGTCAAAAGTGAATACAGGTCACAAAGCGCTGACTCATCATGTGCATAACGACTATTGGCGGTGCATGGTTCAGCAATCTGATCCATATCAATCATCAGGGTACGGGCATATAACCCAGTATCTCTGATGCTTGCCATTTTCTGTCTGAGGGTATTGTTATATGGCTGCGGTTGCATCATTAAAAATGATGAAAACACGTAATTTTCAATAACAAAACTTTCACTGGATGCTCTATCTACAGTTTCCTTATCTGCACACCAGTATGTGTTAAGAGACGCAGAATTATTGACGAGCCTCCTGTACACAGTTGCTGCTTCATCGTTGAAGAGAGCCCTGTTTTGATACCCCAGCCCGATTGCTTTTGCGAGTGCTTCGCTTGTCGGATTTGTTAAAATAATGGATTTTCTAACTGGTGCCTTCGGCTTTCGAGCAATACACTCTTCTAGTTCCTTAGCCGTTTCCGTTGTGTCTTCGCTCTGGCTCAGTTCTTTTTTATAACGCTTGTTTAATACTTTAAACTGCGCTTCCCAAAGAACAATGTTTCGCTCAAATACCTCAAGCTCCGCACGGTAATCGTCTTCAAACTCCCGCTCAAGTTGTAAAACCGGCTCCTTCAAAAGTCTGAATATACTTGATTTTCCACTACCAGACCTTGAAAGCAGCAGCAGATACAATGCCAGGAAAGATCGCGGTCTATCCACTAGTTTAACACAGTACAAATCCTGACAAGCCAAACCCAAAAAGGCTAATAGCGCAACTGTTGCTATCTCAAGAGCCACTCCTGTTTTGTAGGAAAAATGTGAAGCCCAATACCTGATGCGCCGTGGTAATTTTCCATAGTTCAGGTTAAGCTCATGATTAATTTTACTTTTAAATTTATTGCTCATTGCATCATCCTTTGTTTTTTTCCAAAAAAATTAAACTGTACGGGAAGCGATCCACTCATCAATAGCAGTAGCTCGCCAACCAACAGATGCTGCCCCTAGCCGGACCGGTTTAGGGAACTCAGCATCGTAGTACCTCGATTTCGGATTCAGTTTTTCGTAGATACTTGAGCGCGAAATCCCAAGAATCGCCGTCAACTCAGTCATGCGTAGGATGCATAGCGGGTGTGCTTTTTGTTCACTAACGTTCGACATTTTCACTTCTCCTGTTGGATGTCTTTGGCTGGATTCGAAATTTGCCATAACATCTGGGATAGTGTCCGCGTAGAAAAATGGAAACCAACCGGAGGAAGTTCAGTGGCACATGCATTTGCAAAACTGATGTACGACGTCTGTCAGATTTTGGGAGTATTCAGGGAAGGGAGTAAACAGCGGGATATACGTGCATATGGGAGTTTTTGGCGTCATCAGGCGTTTTTTAATCAGCGCTATAATGAGATAATCGGAATAATTGATAAAGAAAGAGTATTCAGTGAAGAAGAACGTCGTAGTTTGTTCTACAAATACGAAATGTTTTATAATCAAATCATGTCTTACCCCGTGTTCAGCACTCTGACCCGGAGCCAAGTATTCGAGCGTTATATTCAGCTCGGGGTTTCTTCATGCCTGGCACTTGATATACACAAAACTTTCAACACCACTAATAACAGCGGATTCTACTTTCATATTCATATTTTTTTATTGAGTGATCATTGCCCAACACTGGAAAATAATGAAAGGGATATCCTACAAGGAGTGAAAAACTATTTAAGGGACCTTATTAAGTCACCTGACGGGAGTTATAAAAAAGTTCTCAATCCACTGTCTGAATATATAAGAAATATCAGAAAAAACAGCACTCCGATAAAATCATGGATGAATAGTGCCATAGATGAATGCATCGAACATTCCCAGATAACATTAGACGAGGATGAGTTTAACAAAATTAAAGGTCAACTAAATGATTTTAAAGTAGCTTACTCTTCGCTTCGAGTCCTGCTGGCTTTGGAACGAAAGACTGGTCTGACTGAACACCTTTCCAGTTTTTACCGATACCTTTTTCATGTAGAGGGTCTGAATGACAGCTATTATTTGGCATTACATCAATATCTTTATGAATCGAAAAAATTCGATGAGCGGTTGCTGGAATCTGTAATAGAAGAGTTTCATAAGAAAGCGACCAAACCTTATTCGATAGAGATAAACAAAGATGCATGGCTGGATATCAAGGTCATCTGGCATCTTGTTTTCAGTTCTCTTAAAGGTGAAATTTTTTCTGAATTAGATTTGATAGAATTGGCTATCAACCTTAAAAATTCTCCAGACTCAGTTGTCCTTACACCTTATCTGACGTTATCTAAAATAATACATAACATTTGCATTGACGATTTAAACGAGGCAAATAAAAAAGCTAATGCCATATCAATTAATGAGCTACCTCCAGGTTTTATTTCAGCAGCTATTAGCACTATTAAGTTAGCTCTTAACATCAAATTAAACGGGAATACGATAAAAAATGGAGAGTTACTTTCAGATATAAATACAATTTTAACGTATCGCGGCATTTTTACTGATCATGTCAATATCGATCGCAAATTTAAACAACCCGATTGGATATTAGTTATGTGCGCCAATAATTTGATAATAATGAGTGCGATAAAACAGTATAATAACATGGTTCAGATGACAAGTTTCTACAACGAGCTTGAACTTTCTGTCATCCACCCACAGTCTATTACGGGCATTCTGGATGAAGTTGAATCTGCATTGTGCAAAATAAATAAACGGCTTGATGCAGCCGAGAAAATTATTAATAGCGAAGAACTGGCCAAGTTAATTATAGATGAAAAAATATTAACCGTTCGGGAGTGCAGACAAAACCTCGTAAGCTATCTGAATGAGTTTACATTGTACAACTGCATTCTTAACTTGAATTATATAAAACCTTACCTGACACTCCCCGGGGAGAAATTAGTTAATATTTATGGACTTGTCGGCAATTCAGAAGAACGTGTAATAAAGCGGGAATTTTTAGCTGAGGCTATCAGAATTGTTAATGAGAGAGAAGGTCAAATTAAGCCTTTAGCTGAAGGTGAAAAAGCTCAAAAAATGGCGCTAATACACGACCTGAGCAGTGAGCTTTTCAAATATGATGAGTAACCCCCTTTATCCCTGCTACAGCTGCTACACGTAGCAGCTGTAGCAGGGGATGTATGTTTCATTTTTTATTTTTCTGCTCGCAACTCTATGTTAAATATACTACGCCAATATATTGGCTATTTTATAGCCTTCAAACCTTGAATCGCGATATGCCGATGAGCCACAACCATTTCGTAAGTCGTAGATGCTACACGATCCCTTTAAGCAATAGTTTAATGGTGCCATTAATCACCACCTCCTATAGAGGTGGTTTAGGCAAAAAAAAGCAAATTCTCATCCTTTCAATGTTTTTCAACTATTGAAGAAAGAAATCCACAGTCATGAGGCTTATCAAAACCAGAGGTGCTTTTGACATATTCAGTAATCAGCGCACCAATAATCTTAACTGCATCTTTGTTAGTTGTAATGAAGCCCAATGGCATCGTCACAGGCAGCGTTTCTGGTTGAGAAATATGATAGATAACGGCAGATAACTCATCTTCAAGATGAAGGATCTCAACATTACCATCTAACAGTCCTTCTACTAGCCCTTTAGCGCACGCGTGGAATTGCCCAAGTTCATGCTTCCACTGTCTGGCAACCCGGGCATCAACTGCATCCTGGACGGGTACGTACAGCACCGGTTTATACAGCCGCTTATCCTTCGTAGCCGACCTGTTAAGAAAATCGCTCAGGCTTGAGATAAATCGGACGCTCTTTGACCAGTAGGGATCTGATGGAGCTACCCAGACGAACGGGCTACCGCCATAATCGGTTTTGTCTCTGATACGCTGATTGAGCACCGGTGCCAGAGCTTTCTGCAGCTTTTCCCAGTTGTTTTTAGAATAAACCGGGCCTAAAAAAGTCGTCCTGCCAGAGTCTGAGTATTCTTCCAGCGCCTGCATATCCTTGATAAATAATGGATTAAGTTGATTCGTTTTAGAGTCAAACAGCTTAAGCGTAAGGTCATCGTTTATGGCTACCATGGCCTTAAAAATACTCATGGTATTGTTATGCCGTGATAACCTAGCTATCTCAACAGCCATTAACTCATGAACACATTCCGAACTGTTTAACTGTTCATAGTCTTCACGCTCGACAGCCTTACCATCGTTATCCATTTTAAATTCCGTTGTTAAACGGAGCGGTATTTGCCGCAGCTTATTAACAGAATTAACTGTATAGATAGAAGGTTGTTCTTTACCTCCCTGAACCTGCAAGTGAGACAGATAACCTTTATCCAAGATTTGATTAAACTGGTACTGAAAGTGCTTCTCAACCAGTTTCTCACTTTGAGAAATGTTGTTGTCATCAACCTTTAATGTTAACCCTCCCCTCCAGTGGTCCTGGAAAGTTTGGTTGCTGAAGCAGCTAAATGTGGCTAAATCAAAGGATAAGGTACCACCACTGTCCTGGATAGTTGAAAGGTGCGGTATCTCGCCAACCTCAGAAAAATAGCCATTTGATTTGTCGGTTAAAGTCAGTCTGCCGTCTGAGGAGAGCGTCAATTCGCCACGCTGCACAAGATCGGAAATCGCCTCCTCTGTCTCACGGTGGGTCAGGCCGAAATAGGTTGCTATTTGTGCTTTGCTCATCGAGGCTACATGAACAAGTCTTAGCACAAACTCCCGGATGAATGGCAGCCCCTTCTGGGAAACATAGGAAAACTGAATGTTAAACCTCTGTGCGGGCAGCAGGAAGTCAATCTCGTGATAGGTTACTTTGTTATCAGATATCATTTCTTTTTGCCTCCCTGCTGAGCGGAGAGGAACCTGTATCCAGCTTCCTGACCTCGTTCAGCCATATAACTTACAACTGAGCCTAATGGCAGTTCTTTATTGTTTCCCTTCCAGATATCGGCATTACCCACAATCAACAGGCGATCCATTGCGCGTGACATCGCAACATTTATACGGTTTGGAGCTCGTAAGAAACCTGGGCTATGCTGCTTATCCGAACGCGTCAGTGACAGGATGATGATCCGGTTTTCCTTACCCTGATAACTGTCAACAGTGTCAATTTTAACAATGTCCTTAAATCCCTCGCTCCAGATTTCCTGATTGAATTTCTGACGGAGCAACCGCTTTTGTTCGGCATACATACATATCACGCCGATAGCGGCTTCATCTTTGTTAACGAGCTTTGAAAGCTGAGCGACAAATTCTTCATTCTCTGACACCTGTTTAAGTACAGAAATAATTTCGTCAGCTTCACATCGGTTGTAAATGCTTGTTCCGCGATCTTCAAGATGATGTGCCCGGTGGCCCAGATTAGCAGTATCAAGCCAGGTTACGACGCTACATAACGCTTCTGGAGCGTGCTGATAGACATCCGGAATTGCCCGTTCTCCATTCAGAAGCTTCCTGTCATAGAACGTCTTCGATACGAGATCACCAATCGGTGGAGCCATTCGGTACTGGGTCAGCAGAGCTGCACTCGCTTGAGCACCATAAGCAGAGTTGAAGGCACGGGCAAAGTCACTTCGTAATACCTCGTCAATTTCAGTGCGGGAGTTATTGATACCCAGCTTCCTCGCTAATGCCGCCTTGTGGGCATCTGAGTACAACGGGGGAAGCTGCAGGTGGTCACCCACCAACAGGACGCGTCGGGCTGACTGCATTGCAATGGCCAGTTCACTTGCAATCGAGCGCGCCGCCTCATCAATGATCACCCAGTCGTAGATATTCTCTTGAATGCCAATGTGCCCCTGTCCAATACCAACGCATGTACCAGCCACTAACTGCCTGGAGCGCGAATAAAACTCGTCAAGGTTCACTCGCTCTCCCGACATAGCATCCTGCATATCACGGGATATTTTAGCTAATGCCTTTACTCGTCTTGCCTCATCAGGTCTGACGCCATACTCAGTACACAGCTTGGAAATCAGAATGTCTTTTGCTGCAGAGACCTTCGCGCCTTTGTCTAGGTTAATCCCATATTCCTGACTCAGCCTGGAGCGGATAGAAAAATCGAGTTCGACTGCAATTTCTTTCAGTTCACCGATCTCTTTTGAATCCGTTAAATCGTTAACCTGATAGAGCAATTTCTCAAGGTGATCGATTTGTCTGAACAACCTGAGCTCAGCAAGTACAACACCCGAAATAAAACCCGGCTCCAGACCAATGGCTTCACTCAACGCTTCAACACGGTACTTAATTTCAGCATTGAACAGTTCGCGCTTCTCAGTTGTAATTGCGTTTGAATACACATCTTTCAGGCCAGGGGAAACGGCTCCTTCCCGGTTGCTGAACCTGACAACGTCCAGCTCTGTACCAAGCCGGGAACAGTGCTTTCTGATGCGCTCGGCCGCTGTATTCACAGCCTCGTGTGACTGGCTGACCAGTAAAATGCGTTTGGTATTCTGTTTCTCGATCAGGTAGTGGACAAAGGCCGCGATGAACTCGGTTTTACCGGTCCCCGGTGGCCCCTGAAGCAGGGAGAGAGGGCCATTATTAACCAGTTTGTTAAACGCCTTTCTTTGCTGCTCATTCAGACTGATCTTGTTTCCGTGCTGGTCTTCACGGTCGTATCTGGCAAAATCGGTATCGCTGAGAGTGATACCATAATTTTGAGCCACCTGTTTGCAGGATGGGTCGAACAGGTCAATTAAGTCAGGGAGCACACTTTCTCGATCTAGAAGACGTTCCAGTGCGCGTTTACGTTTCTGATAAGACGCCCGATCCTGCTTTGTACGGAAGAAGACAATATCAGAATCCTTCAGCCTGTAGGCTGTTGAACGCACTTTGACCAGACGGATCTCTTTGAGCTCTGACTTCTTAAGTGACACCTCACCTATAAATCGCTCAACACCTTCCTGATCGACCTGTAAGGCTTCGACTTCATCACTACTTCTGAAAGAGCCAAGTGGATCAACATCTGCAGAGTAAGGGAGAAGAAGCTCTCCGGGAGCATCTGCAACCGGGACCACCTCTCCGCTGACTTCAATGTTTGGATAGGATTCTGTTTCAGTATCCAGAATGGCGCGCCACAGCTTCACCGTAGGAATTTCCAGCACTTCTTTTAAAGCCGGTTCAAGCGCCTGCTTATCAAGTCTTGCAAAGGCATCTTTTAGCTGAAGCGTAAGCGGGTCCTGTTCCTGAACGTCTTCAGGTGCGGCAATCAACTCGATTGCCCGCGCAAAAGATTCTTCTTCATTAAGCAATGCTGTCAAGGCCGACATATCCTGCGGACTGCCGGGAATAATCCTGATGCCAGTACCAATTTCGAACTGGCTTTCATCAATATCTTGCTTACGAATTGTGGCGCGAACCCATGGCCTGAAGCCATGAATCAGCGTTTTCTGCTCTTTGTGGAACACTGCAGTGAAACCGCCACCTATCCCGCTGAAAGTTACTTTTACTTCAGCTGGGGCTTTAGGATTTGGTTCAACTTTGACATACAGATGCCCGTTATCTGGCAGGACAGAGATGATTTCATCGGCATTTCCTGCTGTTATCTCTATCAGGGCTTGTTCTGACGTTAGGCCATTACTGTTTATCGCTTTTTTAAATCGCCCCAAATCCTTAAACCCAAAAACAGGATCTTCCAGTTCAGCCCTGATGGCATTAGCAATAGTCGGATAAATGTCTGATTCCTGCCCCCATGACAAACCTAACAACTCGCAGGACATCTTCATCACTGCATAGTTGTCGCGTTCAAAGGAAGTACAATTATCGATGTATTCAGGGCTGTAGCTGTGGTTTTTAGTTTCGTCACCGGACGGTGAAAAATCGGGGATATCGATGAGGAAAAGAGAACGACTCTGTGTCCCAAGCATCACATTACCAGGATGGATATCTCCGTGAGAAACACCCAGTCCGTGCAAGTGCTCAACGGCGGCGACAAACTTATCAATGAGGTCGATTTTTTCATCATCTGGGACCGCCATGTTATCCCAGGTTTCTCCCAGTACCCGATCCGTAACCAGGTACAGACTTGATGATTTGGATGCAATACCGAATTCACGAATTTCAGGTAGATACGTTGGTTTAACTAAAGAAAGCTGCTCAACCTGTTTTAAAAACTTCATAACCTGGAAGTTTACTGACGGATCGTCTCCCTGCCCTCCAACGTTCAGCCAAGCCTTCACGACCCTTCCACCCGAGATATAAACTTCTTTGTCGGATGTTTCTACCAGAAAGTCATCGTCTTCCCGGTACTGACGAGAGTGGTTGATAGCATGCCGATAAGGGTCAAGCTCAGTATCATCAAATGTTGGGATAGCCTTGCCCGCAGGTTCGGCTTGTTTCAGGACATCAAAGAATTCTGTCGCGGAAGCAAATTTTGCAGCAACGGCATCCAGTAATACATATGAATACCAGTGCTGGCTGTTTAGCATACTGTCCTGTACTGTCTCCAGACTCTTGGGAGACATGCGCTTACCGCTTAACAAGTGCCAGGCTACAAGGCCCAGGGCATGAACATCCTGCTGAAAAGGCGTAAGCTCGCCCTCATCAAGCATGTCTTTTACCTCGACTGCACCTACGGATAAAAGCTTACGGTAATCGCCTACCGTTCCGGCTGGCCGGTGGTATGCCGAAATAAAGTTCGAAAGGGCAACTTCTTTTGAAGGTGAAATCCACAAGCTATGATCGGCGATATCCCTGTGCGCAATTTTCATCTCATGGAGATCACTAAACTTCGCAATGAGCAATTTAACCACATTCAACCGGTCCAGATCTGAAAACGCCTTTCCATACTTTCCGATGAATTCGTTAAACCGAACATGACCCGGCGGAAGCTCATAGACTTCACTGTACTCGGCAGTCACTTCGTCTTTCTGAAAACTCGTCAGAGATCTCAGACAGTGGTTATACAGGTCACGGTTCTGGTGATTGATGTGCTGTAACACTTCACGCTCACGTGAAACGATCTCGGCTCTTCCTTCCGGCGTGTACGCTTTCGTCCCTTGGATGTTCCGGAAATTCCATACCCTGAGTAATGCTTCGCTATTTACCGATATTTCTGATTTTGCTAGGTATTCCCGATACACCTTTTTAGGATGTTCGAAAATCATATCCTTAGCTTCGAAGCCATTAACCCGCAGGGCTTTTGCCGCTGTCTGAGGCCCTAAGAAAAGGGTATCAAAAAGGGGAAAATCTTTGTTTAGAACTTGGGAGCTTGGATGGGGTCTGAAATAGTTGTTGAATGTATTGCGATCAGCAAATTTAAGAAAATCTGTTAACGAGATTGTATGGTGAAGTTGTTCTTCCGGTAACTCACTGAAGTCCGCATTGCCAGTCATCACAACAAAGAAATGTACAAATGGAACATAGCCTTTGTTCGTAAAACGATCTGCCAGACGCTTGAGTTTGTTGTCCAACGTGAACTTTTTGCCACGGGTCACGCTTACCGGCGAGCGTCCCATGTTCTTATCACCCTTATACCAAGTCTCTCCGCGCGCAGTTACGGGCTGATGGTTCCAGTCCTTCAACTCAGCTATGATCACATTACAATGCGTAACAATGACTAAATCAAATTCACCTTCTTTTTTTGCCTCAACAAAACGAAAACCTGCATAACCTTTCCAGGGGAACATTCCGTTGCCGGTATAACCATATCTTTGTAGCTGCTCGCCAATAGAACCTCCACGAACAGGCTTGTCAGACATAGATAAATTATCCGAAAACGCAGCCTTTATTTTCTCAATAGCTGCCACTTCTTGCTCTTGTAAACCGCCATCCCACATTTCTACTTCCAACGGAATCTCCCCCAGGACTTCAATCTGATTTATCTAGTGATCCTGACTAATCATCTCAGTAGTGCTTTGTAGCTTAAGTAAACAATGCCCGCTATCGCCGTTATTCTCTCTGGAAGTAATATCCCTGCGAACTGCATTGGTTATTTTCATCATAATGCGTGAATTCTGCCCTATGCCTTCACCAGTTTCGCAGACATGGGGTCATAGACATACCCAATGATGCTACCATCCTTAATACGTGCAACAGCCTCATCGATAACGAATAACGGAACGAGAAACCATTCCTCGGGCTGCACTGGATGGCCGAAACGGTCGTTAATGGTAATTTTAAGCCGTGCGGGTGCAAACAACCTGTGAAACAGGTTTTCCATCCGGGTGCGGTTGATACCTGCAAGCTTGTATGAAGCTACCACCTCGACCTTCGCTAAGAGATAGGTGGAATCGTGTTCAGCATTGGCAATACGAGTCTCTACCTTGCCACCAGTCACACCAATCTTGTGAATGACATCACGATGTTCAGCCACATAGGGGTTATCAGATAGTGAACGCAACACATAAATGGTGCCGCTTTCTAGATCGCCCTCTTCTAGAGCATCGCTGAATAAAGGCCCCATGTCTGGATCGGTAATTCGGCGTGCTGTTTCGTCTTTATACAAAGCACGAACCAATGACAGCCGAAGTAGGTTACTTTCCGTACCATTCGAGTAAATGACACGCAGTCGAGCATCCTTCTTCCCCTGTGGAGAATCGAACTCTTCACCTTCCCCAGCCACATAAGCCGTTTGACCATCCAGGATGAACCAATGGCCTACTTCGATCGTCGCATACTGCCCAAAAGGTCGGGTCACTCTTAACCCTGAACTTAGATCACTGCGCACCTGCTCAAATAGCGGTTTGAGCGCATCAAAATCCTCGCACGGCTTGCGATCCGCAACCCCTTGTACAACACGCTTTTCGGCGCTAGCACGAACATGACGCAAGACTGTGATATCGTCCTCGCTGGTAACATCAGCCAGTTCGACAGCCAAATTATCGATATCAATGATTTCGTCCGCAGACTCCGCTACTTCGCCCCCTCCAGCCAATAAGCCCTGATGATCCAGCGGCTCAAGCAAGGCACGACATGCTGGGAGATTGCGTAGACGGTCGAGCCGCACTGCATAGAGACGCTCGAAGATATCACGATCTTCGCCGTGTTGCGGAACACGCCCATGCTGCTCAGTAAAGCGCTGGATTTCTTCAAAACCGGCTATGATGCGTTCCTCGCTGGCTGGACGTCCTTTTTTCTTCTCTGGTGGTGCAAACTCGGCAAGTTCTGCTGCCAAATCGTCTAAATCAGAATTACTCATAACGTCCCTCCGCCCTGAAACGCATAAACGCAGCTGCGCCCTCGGCAAGGTGTTTCTCCCAGGCATCCGGTGAAGTTAACGATGGGAGGCGCCCACGTTCACGTTTGAATTCAGCGGCACGCTTGGCGATCACCTTGGCATCTTCAGGTGTGATCGAGGTACGCTTGGCCGAGATGGCCGCCGCGACCTGCTTCAAACTGTCTTCACTCATCGTCTTAGCAAGGATAGCGTAGGCTTCACCAAAGGGATTGATACGGTCGATAAGATCTATATCTAAATCGCGCACGTCCATCGCAAAGCGACGCACTCCGTCAATAAGAGCAGTATTGAGCGTCCCATCGTTCTCGTCTATGGCAAGATGCTTAGCCTGCTGCGTGAGGTTAAGAGCAGCGATAGCATGCTGACGTATAGCCTCCCGATCTTCCGCATCAAGTTCAGGATACTTTTCTTTGATAATCTTCCCCATACGAACCTGTGTTAATTCTTCAGGGATCAGTTCTTCATCGAACAGACCTCGTTCGATGGCGGGCTTATCCTGCACAAAGGCCGCGATCACTTCGTTTAAATCTTCCTGGCAGATGCGTGCCGCCTCTTTGCTCTTGGGCTCGGCAAGTCCTTTAATCTCGATTTGATACGTCCCTGTCTGCTCATTAGCACCAAAATTGCAGTTATCCGGGTCATACCCTCCATCACCATAGTCAAAACCTGGAGTAGGGCTGCTTTCTGGGTTTTTGGGTTTGAACTCGAAGCGCGGAGCCAGTACCTGCTCCATCAGCAGACTTGCCGCGATGGCCTTCAAGGTATCGTTGACTGCCTCGGTGACAGCCCCCTCTACAGCATCCGGCTCGGCGATCAGGTTGGTAAACCTTGCGCGGGGTTTACCCGGCGCGTCGCGAGTGGCGCGACCGATGATCTGCACGATCTCAGTTAGGCTGGCTCGGTAACCAACGGTCAACGCATGTTCGCACCAGATCCAGTCGAAACCTTCCTTCGCCATACCAAGTGCAATAATGATGTCCACATAATCACGGTCTGTCTTCATTTCTGCAGCACGGAGGCTTTCCTGAATCTTGCCTTGGCTGGTTGGGTCCACCAGGTCAGCAATCCGTAGCACGCGTCCATCGAGGCATTTGACTAGCTGAAAACCAGTCACAGGATCCGCTCCTTGCCAATCGCCAAGCTCGCCGAGAATGTGCTCCACCTCTTTGATTTTATCCTTCGTGCTCTCTCGCGAATTGACGTTGGGTATATGGATAATGGTCTTCTTGTCAGGATCGAGGACATTAAGGATGTCATCGACGTAGGAGCCACCATAGAAGAAGTAGCCGATGTCGAGTTGCTTGAGGTATTCGTAACCGTTGAGTTGTTCGTAGTAGGTATAAGTGACGGTATCGAACATGGACTCATCCTGAGGGGCCAAAACGGCCTCCGCATCACCCCGGAAGTAGGAGCCGGTCATGGCAACGATGTGTGTCTTGTCACGCGCGATGAACTGCCCCAAATGCTGACCAAGCTTGTTATCCGGGTTAGCTGACACATGGTGGAATTCATCTACCGCGATCAGGCGATCGTCAAACGCTTCTATGCCGTAGGCATCGACCGCGAAGCGAAAGGTTGCGTGTGTGCAAACAAGCACCTTGTCGCTACTTTCAAGAAAAGAGCCGAAAGATCTTACCTTGCCACCGTTGTCGTTACCGGGCGCATTGCACAGGTTCCACTTAGGTTCGACATGCCAATCAGCCCAAAATCCAAACTGCGATAGTCGTTCATCGTTGAAGCTAGCACCGATGGATTTCTCTGGAACGACGATGATGGCCTGTTTGATCCCCTGATTTTCGAGTTTGTCGAGTGCAATGAACATCAGAGCACGACTCTTACCGGAGGCGGGCGGCGACTTAATGAGAAGATATTGTTCTCCACGTTTCTCATAGGCGCGCTCTTGCATAGGGCGCATTCCAAGGGCATTAGACTTAGTCGATTCTCCGTTGCGTGCATAAGTAACGGAAACGGACGGTACTGACTTGATCTTGACGCTCATGTGTCGGCTCCTGCTTTACGCTTCTTGCTCTTGATTGGTGTAACTGAAGCAGTCATCTTGGTATAAAGGTCAAACAGCTTTTCCAGCCGCTCGGTGTCATTTTTGAAGCGGCGACCGATGTAGATGCGTTCAAGCACTTCGTCGTTGCGCTCATGCGCGGCGCGTAGTTCTGCCGGCATATTTTCGGGGTCGTACAAATCCGCGATTGTCGCTGGGAAATGATGCTCCCGCGCCAGCAAAATATCCTCAACACAGCGAGTGAGGTCGCGCTTATTCTTGTCGGTCAATGTTGGGATAGGGAAAGTATTCCACCCAAGGGTATTAGAGTACGAATAGCGCATTTCGAGCCGCCCACATATCGTTCCGATCCAAGTCAGATGAAGCCTAGAGAGGAGAATAGCCAATGGCCACAATTCTTCCGTTGAAGCATAGAAAGCTTTGTTTGTGGGGATGACATTACTTCCAGCCAGTCCTGCCGGAAAGTAATACCGACTCTCCGAACTAACTATCGGGACAAATATTTTCTTAGCATCATCACCCTTGAATTCTCGAAATTGATGGGGTCTCGAAGCAAGTTTATTTACTGCTTTGTCAACGGTCTCAAGGCGGTCTCGCTTAACCGCCGCAACACGTAAAGAAATCTCTTCATAGGACAAAGCATCATCCATTTGCTCATTAGATATCCAAAGACAATAGCGAACCTCTCCGTTAATGA
This sequence comes from Klebsiella sp. X13, assembly GCF_003323835.1. NCBI lineage: Bacteria > Pseudomonadati > Pseudomonadota > Gammaproteobacteria > Enterobacterales > Enterobacteriaceae > Klebsiella > Klebsiella sp. X13. The sequence continues at coordinate 1,232,389 of NZ_CP030874.1, read as the reverse complement.
ATTGATGTGAACCAATAAACTGGCGTATGTATTGACTAGGTACACCCGAGGCTTTTATGCTCCGCTCCTCATCCGGTGAAAGGAGCAATCCTGCAGATTTCGAGTAGTACACGCCATACTCCAAGGAAAGCGGCAGGAAGGCTGGGCTCTTTAAAGCTTCAACGATCTCAACTCTATGAGCAGTTAGATATGGGTTTATATGCTCAACTACTGCTTTAGTATCATTATAATAAAGAGTTCGAACGCCGCTTTTATAAGCATCAACGCCAACAATAACCACCGTAACCCCAGCATTATGGCTAGCCAAGTTATTCCACTTGAAAGGAGTTACAGCAAAGCGAATACCCAGTCCCATCGAATGGAGTAAGGCCCAAGTAATTGGAACTTGTTGCCCTTGACAAATGCTGTTTGTGGCAACAAAAGCGAAAGGTGCATTGCATTGCGCGTTGTACTGCGCCGCCTTTAGAAACCAAGCTCCAACGTAATCGACATTTTTCCATTGACTTGTAAGATTTGAGAAAACTTCTTTCAAATCAGTTTTTTGCTCAGCTGTTTGTTTGCGCGTACCCGTAAATGGTGGGTTTCCACAAATGTACGTTTCGCCACCTTCGTTCTCGAAATCGATCTCAGCTTGATCGAGAGGTGTCGTGAAGAGATCATCTGTCTGCCACTTCACGTCAGTTCCAGTCGCAGGGCAAACACTCATCCAGTCGAGCCGCAGCGCATTACCACAGGTAATCCAATTTTCGTTGCGTAAAGGTAGAAACTCAGCCAGTGCAAGCTTTAGCCCCCGATACAGTACATCACACTGGTACTCAGCGATAACCAGCGCAAGGCGGGCAATCTCCGCGGGGAAATCACGTATTTCAATCCCGCGGAAGTTGGTAAGAGGTATTTCAGACGCACGATCTGGCTCGCCGCGTCGCTGATTGATTTCGGCCTCGATCACACGCATTTCTTTATATGCAATGACTAAGAAGTTGCCAGAACCGCACGCGGGGTCAAATACGCGGATGCGGGCAATACGCTTTCTCAGATTGAGCAGCATCCGCGGGTTGTCGCCAGCTTCCTCGAGTTTCGCCCGCAGTTCGTCGAGAAACAGTGGGTTAAGCACCTTGAGAATATTGGGGACGCTAGTGTAATGCATACCTAACTCACCACGTTCTTCATCTTCGGCAATGGCCTGAATCATCGACCCGAAAATATCTGGATTGATCTTGGTCCAGTCCAGATTGCCAACATGCAGTAGATAGGAGCGCGCAATGCGACTAAAGCGCGGCACTTCCTCACTACCCGAGAATAAAGCCCCGTTAACATAAGGAAACTCTGCAGCCCAGCGTGGAATACCGACGCTGACACGCTCATCGCCTGGGGTGTTCATAGCGCGAAACAGCGTGGCGATAACGTCGTGCATATTTGAAGCATCACGCTCACTCATCTGAGCAATGGTCTCGGTGAAGCGTCCCTTGCCGATAAATATATCGGTGTCTTCAGCGAAGAAGCAGAATATTAATCGCGCCATGAATTTGTTCATGTCATGACGACGCTCAGTAGTACCCCATTCAGGATTATCTTTTAGTAGTTCGACGTACAAACGGTTCAGGCGACTAGTGGCCCGAATGTCGAAGGCATTCTCGCTGATCTGGCGAACAGTGCTGATTCCTGCCAGTGGCAAAAAGAAGCCGAAGTGATCGGGAAAGTCTTTAAAGGCACAAGCGACAGTCTGGCCGCTGATGAGATCTTCAGCTTCGAAGTCTTTTCCGTCTGTGGCGAGGATGAATTTGGCCTTGGCCTTGCCTGTTGCCGGGCTGGCCTTGAGTGAAGCCAGCATTTGTGTTACCAGCCCTTCTTCACTAACCAAAATGTGAATGTTATTGGTCTGAAGAACGCCGCCCAAATCGGACTTATTGGATGCTCCGGCGCGCAAGCGTTTGATAGTCGTTTCCTTGTTGCCAAAGGCTTCAAGGAAAGCATAAGGAAACTCTATGGGATCAAAGGGTTGCTCTGCAAGATCCGTGATGGCTTGTTCAATTTCTACGGCGTTCATTTGCGTACAGCTCTCCATTGGCATGTGACCGGCCTACTGCTACTGGTGTGCAGTAAACTCATGTCAAATCCTAGGTTTTCTTGGAAATTTTTGACCGCAAGTTTAACAGAATAGAACCCAGCTCTGTAGCAGATTCAGCCTCAGGTTTCCGTTTCACAAAACCCTCTTATGTATTTATGTTGAGATTTCTAGCTTCGAGATAAACTCAAACAAATGTACAAACTTTCATGCACTTAAATGCTACTAATGTCATGATATATTAAGCGATCGCATATAAGTAACTTACGTCATTCATTCTGATGTTCTTAAAAATTCTCAGGTTGCCTCAGAAACCCTCTTCAGCACAGGAAATGACTTTCCTGCAATCCGTCGAACCAAAGGGGCCAACGGTTCTTGTCTCGCACAGGCAATTCGGTTCACTCCATGTTCTATCTATATTGGAGTACTAATTTCGATATCTAAACCTAGGAGTAAATGTCTACTATTAGCAAAAAGCTGCCAATCACCATGAGCGTTATTTTAAAAGTGGCACTGCTGCAGTTACATGCGTCTGCTTATATTTCAAATAAATTCAGATAGATATCATCTACGTGAATCCCCCACATCTTTTACCGGATCGCGGGGTCTTTTTTTCACACAGAGATATTCGTATGCAAAAATCTGACGGCCTACAGGCTTTTGAAAAACCGCTGGCGTCACTACCACACACGCTTCGCTACCTTATCCTTGAGCGTCTTCGCAGTCTCACGCAGTACGAGCCGGTAATCGGCATTATGGGTAAAACCGGGACGGGAAAATCGTCGTTGTGCAATGCCCTGTTTGCCAGTGAGGTTTCACCCGTTAGCGATGTGGTCGCCTGCACACGCGACCCATTGCAATTTAGCCTACAAGTGGGCGAGCGCATTATGACCCTTGTTGATCTACCAGGTGTAGGGGAAAGTAGCTTACGCGATACTGAATATGCCGCCCTATATCGCGAACATCTTCCCCGGTTGGACCTGGTGCTGTGGTTGATTAAGGGCGATGATCGAGCGCTGGCGGTGGATGAACATTTTTACCGGGAGGTGATTGGTGAGGTATACCGGCATAAGGTGTTGTTTGTTATCAGTCAGTCCGACAAGATTGAACCCACCTGCGGTGGTGAAAAGCTGTCTACAGAGCAGAAACAAAATATCAGCCGCAAAATCTGTCTACTGCATGAGTTGTTCCAACCTGTAAACCCTGTCTGTGCGGTGTCGGTACGTTTGCAGTGGGGGCTGCGGGTGATGGCTGAACGGATGATTCGTTGCCTGCCGCGGGAGGCCAGTAGTCCGGTAGCGGTACAGCTTAGTGCTCAACTTCGTACCGATGTCGTTAATAAAAAAGCTCGTGACGATTTTGGTGAAACGGTCGGCTCGGTACTGGACACTGTAAGTTCCATGCCCCTGATACCGGCCCCGGTTCGGACAGTCATCCAGTCTGTACGCGACATCGTGGTATCAGTCGCTCGTGCAGTCTGGAATTTCTTCTTCTGAAAATTAACCCTTCTAACCCGTAGTTTCCTGAGCCCTGCCGCGATTTTGCGGCGGGGCTTTTTGTATTTATTTTCCATCATGAGGAGTCTGCTTATGACCCGTCTGGCTTCGCGCTTTGGCGCAGTAAATCTTATCCGTCGTGACCGTCCGTTAACCCGCGAAGAACTGTTTCTTGTGGTGCCCAGCGTTTTCAGCGAGGACAAACACGAATCCCGCAGTGAACGTTACACATATATACCCACCATCTCTCTGCTGGACAGTCTGCAGCGGGAGGGCTTTCAGCCGTTCTTTGCCTGTCAGACCCGCGTGCGTGATCCGGGTCGTCGTGAACATACGAAGCATATGCTGCGCCTGCGTCGGGAGGGGCAGACTACCGGTAAGCAGGTTCCGGAAATTATTCTGCTCAATTCTCACGATGGCTCCAGTTCGTATCAGATGCTACCGGGACTATTCCGTGCGGTATGCCAGAACGGGCTTGTCTGCGGTGAGTCGTTTGGCGAGGTGCGGGTGCCGCACAAAGGAGATGTCGTGAGTCAGGTGATTGAGGGAGCGTATGAAGTGCTGGGTATTTTTGACCGTGTGGAAGAGAAGCGGGATGCCATGCAGTCGCTGATGCTGCCGCCGCCTGCACAACAGGCTCTGGCACAGGCTGCACTGACGTACCGTTTCGGTGAGGACCACCAGCCGGTGACAGCACCTCAGATACTCTCCCCACGCCGCTGGCAGGATGAGAGCAATGATCTGTGGACCACATACCAGCGTATTCAGGAGAACCTGATTAAGGGGGGGCTCAGTGGACGGAGTGCGAAAGGCGGACGAACGCATACCCGTGCGGTGCGCGGTATTGACGGTGATGTGAAGCTCAACCGGGCTCTCTGGGTGATGGAGGAAGCGATGCTGAGTGGGTTTCAGTCCTGAGCTTGTTATCAACATGTTGGGAAGGGACACTCCCTGTCCGTTTTACCTCCATTGAATTGAGTGTTTTTTCACCGCATTTCGCGGTGTGCCGTGTCGGGCCAGCTTCCGGAGGCAGATAAAAAATAGTTCATTCCGTGTCCATACCCTGTCCGCCCCCCTCTTTAGAATCATTTCATATTCAGTCAGTTAACTATTACGGAGATTTAAGATGACACAGGCAGAGCGCCGTCATGACCGGCTGGCTGTCAGGCTGTCACTGATAATCAGCCGCCTGGTTGCAGGTGAAACGCTGAACATGACGCGGCTGGCTGCAGAGTTTGGTGTGTCAGTCCGTACCCTGCGACGGGATTTTCGCGAACGGCTGATGTATCTCGACCTTGAGTATCAACGGGGGCAATGCCGCCTGCGCAGTGCCGGTGGAGGCGTACAGGGCGAGCTGGATGCGCTGACCTTTGCTCACCGGGCAGGACTGGCCGATATTTTTCCGGGGTTGGACCGGCGTCTGGCGGGCATGCTGCTCACTGCGGGAGGGATGCCGTGTCTGGTATGGCAGCCGCCACAGTCTGTGTCACCGGCCATCTCGCTGGTGTTCTACCGTCTCGTCAGTGCCATTACCACCTGCCAGCGGGTACTACTGCTGGCCGAGGGAGAGCGCTGTGACGGGCTGGCTCCGTACCGCCTGATATCACTCGACGGCTGCTGGTACCTCACCGGTGAACTTAACGGGCATATCACCGTGCACCCTCTGGCGACCATCCATGCGGTGACAGTCCTGAACACCACTTTTACCCCGCGAAAACGTCTCAGCCAGTTAACCACACAGGCGGGCTTTATCCGGGCTCTACCGCACTTCAGCTGTATTCGCGAAATCCTGTCTCCTGGGCCCTCTGAGGAGGAGCGGGGCAACACGCTGATTTAATTACCTCTGTTAAGAAGGAAAAACAATGACCTGGTATTACGAGAAAAATGGCATACGTCACGACAATGTGACCGAAGACGACATCACTGGCCTGATTGCGCGCGGTGAACTCACCGCTGCCACGCTGGTGTGGCGACAGGGTATGACGGAGTGGCAACCGGTCTCCGCCACCCCGCTGGCTTCAGCGCTGCTCCACAGCACTACACCACCAGCGCTGCCGGGGAACTGCATTCCGGGTGGAGTGGTATGGACACTGGCATTTGCTCCCTTCATTGGTTATGCGCTTGAGCTGTGGACTGCAGGGCTGAACGGAATGTCTTTTGACGAGGCATATGAGGCTGTCTCGGGCGGGCAGTACTGGTTTATCACGCTGCTGCTCAATATCGCTCTGGGGTATCTCGATGAGCGACGCCTGCGTAAGGCCGGAGTGGATACCACCATGTTCGGCAAACTGGCCTGGCTGGTGCCGTTCTATTTGTGGCGTCGGGCGAAAAACCTCGGTCAGAAACCGGCTTACTTCTGGGTATGGCTTGTGATGCTGGCCCTGACCGTATGGGCCTGAATCACCGCTACCTGATACTTTCTCTGTTAAGGACCAACGTAATGAAAACACTGATTAAAATACTGGGCATTACCGGCAGCCTTCTGCTTTGTGCAGGGGCTCAGGCCCAGCCCTATAACCGGACGCTACCTGCAGTCGTCAATGACAACAACGGGAATATTTTCTGGTGTGATGCGCATCGTCAGATTACCGGAAAATGCGAAGCCATGTCTGTTGACCGTCAGGGCGGGATGGTCACGGTGCGTTCAGCACCTTTTAAAGACTGCGAAGGTGGCCTGTGGGGCTGGATAACTATCATGCGCAACGATGTGTCGAAGGGATTCACCATTACTCCGGACAAGAAATTCGGTCTCACCGTAAAAGACCTGTGCCGTCCGGGTACGGTAGTGACCTTTAAGCCCAACCAGAAGAAGCCGGAATATGACGACCTGGTGGCACTTTACCAGGGCAAAGAGCTGTTTCGCTACCGGCGCTTCTGATAACACCCGATATCAACCACTCTTATTTTGCCCAACTGCGGGCTGGATTAATTCAGGACGAAGACCATGCTGAAAATACTGACCTCTGCTCTACCCGCCCTCATTCTGTCACTTGCCGCCTTCAGTGCCGGTGCCGCTCAGCTTCCGGCAAGCCTTATGGATAAAGACAATCCCGGCCAGGAGTACTGGTGCCAGGGAAACGACATCAATACCTCCATGTGCTCACTGACCGGTATCAGCGATGACCATAAATTTGCCCTGATTCACGACCTGCCGGGCCCGGCCTGTGAAGACTTAAGCTTCGGGATTATCGACCTCGTGCGCCAGACCGGTGTCAACATTCCTTACGATGGTGGTGACTGTAAGGGCGATGTGCATGCCGGTTTTGTGCGTGGCACGAAAGATAATGCCCTGTATGTGAAAATTGTACGGGGCAGCAAAACCCTGCGGTTGTATAAGGTGCAAACCGGTTACTGACAATCCCCCCACACATGCAAACTCCCACAGCCCCTGACGCATCTGCGTCAGGGGCTTTTGTTTTTAAGGTACACCGAATGCCTGAATCTCACATGCTGCCACCGGGACCTTTTACCCGACAGCAGGCCGAAGCGGTTACCCGCCGGTATCGCAACATCAGCATTGAAGACGACCAGGGTAGTCACTTCCGCTTGGTGGTTCGTGACTCTGAAGGTCGAATGGTCTGGCGGGCCTGGTGCTTTGAACCTGATGCCGGTGAAGGGCTTAACCGTTATATCCGCAAGTCAGGCATCCTCAGAGCATCCTCAGAGCATCCTCCTCCTGACCACACCCATTCATCATCCCTGCATGTCCTTTATTTCCCATACGCCAGCCATCGTCGCTGGCGTTTTTATTGACGGAGAATATCCATGACGACACAAACGCAATGCAAATTGATGTCCGCTAATGAACCTCAATTTGACCTTACTGCATCACCAGTACCTGACGAGCAGCGTCTCGATTTCTGGCCGCTGCACTTTGGTGCTATCACACAGTGGATAACGCTGGAATCCCGTATTTTCGCCTGGATGGAACGCTTCTGTGATGAGTACAGCGGTGGTATCTGGTCCTTTTACACGCTCAGCAATGGCGGCGCGTTTATGGCTCCTGATGCTGACAGTGACGACAAATGGCATCTTTTCAACAGCATGAACGGTAATGGTGCGCAAATGAGCGCAGAAGCCGCAGGTATTGCTATCTGCCTGATTGAATACAGCCATCACGCCTGTCGCACCGAATGCGATGCCATGACGGAGCACTATTACCGCCTGCGGGATTACGCCCTGCAGCACCCTGAATCCCACGCCATTTTTCGCATTATTGATTAAGGATATTCATGATAGAACAGTCACTTATCCCACAGGCTCCGGCACTTCCACTGACCGCACAACGTACGGTAAAACGCGCCTTAACCCTGCTTGACCGACACCTGCGCGAAACAGGCGTGGCATTTACCTCCACTCAGGCTGCCCGTGACTGGCTGAAACTGAAAATGGCGGGGCTGGAGCGCGAAGAGTTTATGGTGCTGTACCTGAATCAGCAGAACCAATTGATTGCCCATGAAACCCTGTTTGCCGGTTCCATTAGCAGCACCGAGGTACATCCCCGTGAGGTGGTCAAACGCGCCCTGTATTTCAATGCAGCAGCAGTGATACTGGCGCATAACCACCCCTCTGGCGATACCACGCCCAGCCAGGCAGATAAGACCATAACGCAGCGTCTGGTGCAGGCGCTTCAGCTCGTTGATATCCGTGTGCCTGACCACCTTATCGTAGGTGGTACGCAGATATTATCGTTCGCTGAACACGGTCTGCTTTGAGGTATGACATGAAAATTATCAGTAAACGCCGGGCGATGACGATTTACCGTCAGCACCCGGCCTTCCGCATTTTTCGATACTGCACCGGCAGATACCAGTGGCATGGCAGTGTCTGTCATTACACCGGTAAGGTAGTTCCTGACATTCCCGGCGTGCTGGCGGTATACGCCGAACGCCGCCAGGACCGCAACGGGCCCTATGCCTGTCTGATGAGTATCACTCTGAACTGACAATAAAGGTGGTTATAAATGAGCAACATTACATGGGGCCTGCAGCGGGATACCACGCCGCGTCTGGGAGCCCGTCTGGTACAGGAGGGCAACCGGCTGTACTATCTGGCTGACCGGGCCAGTATCACCGGTAAATTCAGTGACGCTGAATGCCGGAAGCTGGATGAAACATTCCCGCACTTTATCAGCCAGATGGAATCGATGCTGACCACTGTTGAAATGAATCCCCGCCATGCCCACTGTGTCACCCTGTACCACAACGGTTTCACCTGCGAAGCCGACACTCTTGGCAGTTGCGGCTATGTATACATCGCCGTCTATCCCACTCAACGCTAACGAATTTCACGAGAGCAAACATGAAAACTCTACCTGCTACAATTTCGCGGGCGACGAAGCCCTGTCTGTCGCCCGTGGCTGTCTGGCAAATGTTACTGACACGCCTGCTGGAACAACACTATGGCCTGACGCTAAACGACACGCCGTTCAGTGATAAAACAGTTATTCAGGAACATATTGATGCTGGAGTATCGCTCAGCGATGCGGTGAACTTTCTGGTAGAAAAATACGAGCTTGTCCGTATCGACCGGAAGGCGTTTTCGTGGCAAGAACAAACCCCGTATATTTCCGTAGTGGATATTCTGCGAGCAAGGCGCTCTACCGGATTGCTAAAAGCTAACGTGAAATAAACGCTTAAATACAGAGCAGACTAAAGGAAAGCAAAATGCTAATCTCACAGACGAAGAAACTTCTGCTGTAACCTCCCCTCCCCCGAAAAAAACCTGACATTTTCTTTTAGGACCAACAATGGGACCAAAGTGAAAATTGAACTGAACATTACTAGCGATTAAACAATAAGTTATGGTACCAATTCAGACTCCGCCAGCCCCAAAATTCTCCATCGGTGATTACCAGAGTCATCCGATGAAGTCCTGAGAGCCCGCACGGCGTAAGCCCTGCGGGCTTTTTTGTGCCCTCAGTTTGTCCCGCGAAGTCCGAAGAGAACTCATTAAATCCGAACCTTTTAGGCACCTCATAAAGCTTTCTTGTTTTTGAGGTATGAACCGCCACAGACAACGAACTGGTCGAGCCATTTAATGGTAGCCTTCGCGATGAATGTCTGAATGTGCACTGGTTCCTGTCCCCGAAGATGCTCAAGAGAGGATCGACTGCTGGCAACATGAATATAACCAACAACGCCCCTGTTCATCATAAAATAACCAGACACCAGAGGAATTTATCCGGAGTCTGCAAAAAGATCCGGATCTCTGATGTAGCACTGAACTGATTTTGGGCCAGGGTCATAAAGCGGGTGATAACATTTTGCTTTGTCTTGGTTCAGTTAACAGGGATGAAACGGCATTTGATGAAGCTTCGCGTTCCATACCGGGGCGCAAAAACGCTCAGCGGTATCTGGACCCTGACGCGGGAATACATCAATGCATCGGCCAAATACTGGAGCGGTTTCAGGCTGAAAACCTGGCCATGACGTGGAGCCGCAGAGTCATTACTTCTCTGCACGGGGATGCCAAATGGTCTAAAAGAAGCCTGACTATGCGAAAGCTGGATGCGTTACCCATGCAAATTAATGAAATAACTGGCTGATAAACCTCATTTCATTAAGTGAGCTTTCATCATTTTCGGCTTTAGCAGCCATGACGGTTCACAGGATGATTTCAGGAACCGTGCGCAGATATTCCGCTACTCTTACCATAGGTAATTGATTAAAAAACGTTCGTTCGGTGACTTACCCCGCGACTCTCATATCAGCCCGACAATCGCCTCCTCCTCATTATGTGATCCCTTTCATAAAATATACAAAGCAAACTATATGATCAAAAATAACGCTTTATAAGCCGCTTAAAAAAGATGTAATGTGTTTTTAACGAGCTAAATAAGCATTTTTTCGATTAATTAGTTTAGTTTACAAACTAAAGGAATGGCACTTTGAAGCTGAATGTTCCCAACACCTTAAGGCAGATGAATGCCTCCGTAGTCCTCAACGTCATCCGTGAGAACTCCCCCCTTTCTCGCGCCCAGATAGCCAAGGTTACTGGTATCACTAAAGCAACGATTTCTGAAATCGTGAGCGATCTGCTGGAAGAGAAAATTATCTATGAGAGCGGCGTCAGCGAAGACGCCGGCCTGGGGCGCAAAGGTATTCTGGTTAACTTTGATCCCAACCATGGGCTCGGTATCGGCATTGATTTAGGTGGAACTAAAATCACCTTCTCACTCTTTAATCTCAATGCGGAGCTGCTGGCGCAGCATCAGGAGTCGACCTATGACGTCACAACCCGTCGGGAATTTCTCGATCTGTTCAGCGCCAGTATTGAGTCATTTATTGAACAGAATCATATACCTCGTGACAAGCTAAAAGTGATCGGCATCGCCACACCGGGCATCGTTGATTATCGCAGCGGAACGGTTCTGGAAGGTTCCCCTAACCTGCCTGAGTGGGACAACATTCCGCTTGCCGATGAATTAAACGCGCGCCTGAATATCAGAGTGGTGCTGGAAAACGATATTCGCGCAGCGCTGATCGGCGAAATGTGGAAAGGAAAATGTCGCCACGTTCATAGCGCCGCGCTTATTGGTATTGGCACCGGGCTGGGATCGGCGCTGCTGATGGATGGAAAAATTATCCGGGGCATCAATAATGCTGCCGGTGAAATTGGCTATATGCTCTTCGAACGCAACCATCTGACTCAGAACTGGAAAAATAAGGGCTGCTTCGAAAATTACTGCTCCGGCTCCGGACTCAAAGAGAGAATGTCCGCGCTAAGCGGCCAAAGCATGAACGCCCATGAAATACTTATCGCCGCCGCCCAGGGTGAAACACTACCCGCTATGTTGCTGGAGGAGATGGCGGACTACTTAACCATCGGCATTCTCAACATGGTGACAATAGCCAACCTTGAGAAAGTCATTCTTACGGGTGGTGTCTCGCAATCCGCTGAACTCTTCATGCCAAGAGTACAGGCCAATCTCGACAGGCATCTGTTTGCCAATACCCGTGTATCCGTCGAACTTTCTGAATTAAAAGAAAAAGCACCGCTATACGGAATGGCTATGCTGGCGCTCCATGCGGTCTACCCATCGATTCAATTTATGCCGGACACACAGCTTATCTAAATACCACCAGCAGCCAGAACAATGAGGAGCCGAAAATGGCCGGGATCCATCTACACCCACACGATATTCTTGATGAAGGCGTCGACTCAATACTTGAACGTATTACTAAAATGAACGGCGTCGACCGCCTCTTTGTTGAGGTCAACACGATTTTTGAACGCAACCCTTACCCCACGGGCCGCCTGCCGCACAATCCGAAACATGAATTTGTGCAAGGCACCGCCACGCTGCATGTCAAACTCGATTTGCCCCCACTGCGGCTGAATCAGCGCGTCGATCCCACTATTGTTGCGGAGTCCGATCCTCTGCGGGATCTGAAGCAGGCAACCGATAGCGGTCCTTATAAAGTGATCCCCTGGGTTAATATTCTCAACGGCGATTTTGCCGGACAGATCGAAAACAATCAGGTGATCGATTTTCGCGGCACCCCGGTTGAACACTGGCTATGTCCTAATGGCCCGGACGTTATTGAACTCTGGATAGCGACTTTCAGCGCTATCAAGGCACAGTATGGTTATTCGACTTTCCTGATTGACCGCATCCGCTATCCCGACTGGGCGGGTAAGAGCGTCAGCCCCAGAGGATTATTCACCTGTTTCTGTCCGCACTGTCAGAGCGAAATGACCCGGACAGGCATCAATGTCGAGGCGGTACGCCAACGTCTGGAAACCCTGGCGGCTCACATGCGCTCCGGCGAGTACGAGGCGACGGTCGATGCCTTATTAAATGACGAGCTCCTGCAGCGCTGGATGGCGTTTCGCCAGCATAGCGTCTCTCGCTTTGTACAGAACCTGCTGGCCGGAATCAGCGACAGGGAAGCCGGGGAAAGCGAACTTTGGCTCGATCTCTGGCCACCAGCCTATTCCTGGATCTTAGGTCAGGACTATCAGTCACTGACTCGTTCCTCTAAGGTCCTGAAACACTTCCCCTACCATAAGCTCGGCGGCGGCGCGGACGTTCAGGGACTCATTGAATATTTCGCCAACGATGACGCCCAGCGTGAAAGCGCCTTTCGCGGCTTTATGCGCCTGTTCAACCTGCCCTACGACATCACATATCAACAGTTCAAAGCAGAAGGTTTCCCGATTGAATTTGTAAAACAGCAAAACAATCTGGTGCGTGAAAAATCGCAGCCGGGCACCTTCATTTACAGCGGAATTCAGATGTGGAACCTGCCTCCGGCAGCGCTCCTGGAAGCGATTAATGCAGCAGAACAGAGCGACTGCGACGATCTGCTCTATTACTGCTACGGCTGGGCGGAGCAGTCGCTTTTCGACGCCGCAGGCAACCATTACCAAAAGCCCATTTGCTAATACAGGGGAAATTCACAATGGCTAACCAACAAAAATGGAAAGTATTTTTCCTGCTGTTCGTCACCATGTTCCTTCTTGGCGGCATACAGAACACCAAAGGTCTGATACTTGAGCAGGTCCAGCACGATATCAATCTCAACATGGGTCAGATAGGCACACTGATCATGTTCTTCCAGATAGGCTTTCTGGTCGCCAGTCTGCTCACCGGCTACTTTACCGATAAAAAAGGGCTGAAGATCATGATGCTGATTGGCTCGCTGATGATGGCCGTTGGTCTGGTCGGCACCAGCCTGGCATTCAGCGTGCTGCTGTTTTTCGGCTTCTATTTGATTGTCGGCCTGGGCATCGGCTCGATGCTGGTCTCCATCATTACCGTTATCCCGACCTTCTACAAAGAAAAAGCCGGCATGATGTTCAACGTTTCCAACGCCATGTTCGGCGTGGGGATGATCGCCACTCCGCTGATTTTACAGCAGCTTTTCTCTCATCATGTCTCATGGCGCCTGTTCTATGTCGGGATTGCCATTATTGTTGCGATTATCATTCTGGTCCTCAGCAGCCTGAAGCTGGAAAAAGCGCAGGGGATGGACATGCAGCTCTCTGATTTTGTCCATATCCTTGGCCAGAGACGCCTGATGCTGGTGATTGGCTTTATCCTGTTCTACGTCGCCGCCGAAGCCGCTTTCCTGAACTTTTTCCCGATATTCTACAGCTCGCTGGATATTGCTGGCGCGTCTGCGGAAGACAAGATGGTGACGGCCGCCTATGTCATATCCAGTTTTGCCATGCTATTCACCGTCGGCCGCTTTATCGGCGGGTTTATCAACCTGAAGCTGGGTGACCGCAAAACCTTAATCCTGTTTTCTCTGTTCTCGCTGATTGCCATTATTGCCAGCCGCTACTTTGCCAGCCAATTTGTCTACCTGTTTATGGTGTTTGGTTTCGCTATGTCGGTGCTGTTCCCTACGGCCTCCGCCGTGGCGACGAAGCTCACCGATAAAAGCGGCTCGACCATGGGATTGATTTACGTCGCCTCAGGAATGGGGGGAGCCTTTGCTGGCTGGCTGATAGGCCAGGTATCCCAGATGTATGGCGTCTCGCTGGGCTTCAACTTGATTATCGCTTTTGTGGCGATCTTCTTTGTACTGACTTTGTTTGTTAAAGAGAACCCACAAAACTAAGCGAGCTCCTCCGGCATAGCCTTCTGCTATGCCGGGTATTTGACACAACGGCTGAATCTGAGCCCCCAGCCAATACTCTCGCGTATAGGTGGTATGGTTTTTTGCCGCAATCGTCAGCTCCGTCCGCACCTCTGACGCAAATTCATCGCCCGGGTTTTCCTCTAACCAGCGGCGCATGGTGAGCCATTTAGCCACCTATCCTTGCTGATATTACCTGCTAATTAATAACAAAAAGTTTAATTTTATTTCCCGCCACGCTGACTATAGTTGAGACAAATTCACTTGCTAATTAAGGTCACCGAACGTGAAGTCACTTATCGCATCCATTATTTCATTGCTGAGTTTCAGCGCGCTTGCCGCACCAGAAGGGACATTAAGCGTACATATTCTCAACCAGCAGACAGGGCTGCCTTCTCAGGGGGTACAGGTTGAACTCGATAAGCAGCAAGGCAGTAGTTGGCAGCATATCGCTAGCGGTAAAACGGACGCTGATGGCCGTATCAAGACACTCTATCCGCGGGCAGATAATATGGAGCCGGGAATCTATAAAGTGACATTTAAAACGGGAGAGTATTTTAAAATTAATAATATGAGCACCTTCTTCCCCGTCATTCCAGTTATTTTTAATGTAACGAAACAGAACCAAAAGCTGCATATCCCGCTGTTGTTAAGCCAGTATGGCTACTCCACCTATCGCGGCAGCTAATTGTATTGGGTCACGCTAGAATTGCCGTGTTGAAACAGAAGATAGCGGGAGTGTGTGTATAGCGTCGTGAATTTCTGGGCTCACCTGCCTTGTGCGACGCTGCCAGCATTAACATCACCCTGAATAAAACCAGCTAAAATGATCACTCACTCTTGAGGAATGAGAGCAAACGATGAAAACGACCAAACCCCGACTGAATACGCCGATCGATAATCTGGCCTCCTGATTGGCGAGAATAGCCTGCTGACGCGTACAGCACGTGAGGGGCTGGTTCTTACACTCACGGCCATGAGCGTCTAAAAGTCCGGGTCAGCATAAAAAGCGCGTCTCCGGCAACCAGACAGCCGCCGGCAGAGAAAAAGAAGCGCACACTCGCCTGCCGTTAAGCCGGCACTTCCTGATGAAATCCCGCCCCACTATCAGCCTGGACGCTGGCACGATGGAGCCATTCCCATGCTGCGGCGCCAGACCCCCGGCGCCTGGCCATACTGGCGCTTGAAGCTGCGATTGAAGGATTGCTGGGAGTCAAAACCCAACGCGATGGCCACGTTGAGGATCGGTTCGTCGCTACGGGTTAAGCGCTCAAGCGATTTTTGCAGCTTCCGGGCGCGGATGTATTCGCCAATGGGATGACCGGTATGCTCTTTGAATATCCGCTGAAGATGCCATTTTGAATAGCCTGCCCGCCTGGAGACCGTGTCAATATCGAGGCGGCTTTCAAGGTTATTATCAATCCAGTCAAGTAAATCATGTATAAAAGCGCCAGTGTTCATGTCGGGTTCCCCTGGGCTGTTAATAAAAGTATCTTTATCTAATACATTTAAAAGTGACCTGCTTTTGCATAAATTGCAAGTTTTATTGTTACATTAAAATCCCTGCCTGAAATGTGTCTTTTCCGCTCAACGGAAACAGCACATAAAGTGCAACAATTATTCTTGCACTTAGTTAAGCGCCTTCCTACAATCGCCGCGATAGTGTATTCGCAACTGTTACAGTTTTGTGGCGATGAACGACACAAATGGCCTTAAGCCAGACCGGACATAGGAAGTCGCGCAGCGCCCTTCGCTGCGTCTTGCCCGGCGGCAACAATTACCGGAATAAAAATAATGAGCCTGCAAAAAACCTGGGTTAACTTTTATCTGCGCGGACTGGGGAGCGCGGTCATCGCCATGCTGCTTGCCAGCTGCGATAACAGCGCGGCGCAAAACGCCGCCCCGCAAGCCCCTGCCGTCAGCGCCGCTGACGTGGTGGTGAAATCCATTAGCCAGTGGGACAGCTTTAACGGTCGAATTGAAGCGGTAGAAAGCGTTCAGCTCCGTCCACGCGTCTCCGGCTACATTGAAAAAGTGAACTACACCGACGGCCAGGAAGTGAAAAAGGGCGAGGTGCTATTCACTATTGATGACAGAACCTATCGCGCCGCCCTCGAGCAGGCGCAGGCAACGCTGGCACGAGCCAAAACACAGGCCAGCCTGGCGCGCAGCGAGGCCAGTCGTACCGACAAATTAATCCACACCAACGTGGTATCCCGCGAAGAGTGGGAGCAGCGTCGTTCGGCCGCAACCCAGGCGCAAGCCGACATCCAGGCCGCGCAGGCAGCCGTTGATGCCGCTCAGCTTAACCTTGACTTCACCAAAGTGACCGCCCCTATCGATGGCCGTGCCAGCCGCGCGCTGATCACCAGCGGTAATCTCGTGACCGCAGGTGACAGCGCCAGCGTGCTGACAACGGTGGTCTCGCAGAAGACGGTCTACGTCTATTTTGATGTCGACGAATCGACCTACCTTCACTATCAAAACCTCGCCCGTAGCGGCCAGGGGGCGGCCAGCAATCATCTTGCGCTGCCGGTTGAAATTGGTCTTGTCGGTGAGGACGGCTACCCCCATCAGGGGAAAGTGGATTTCCTTGATAATCAGCTAACGCCGAGCACCGGTACTATCCGAATGCGCGCGCTGCTGGATAACACCCAACGTCAGTTCATACCGGGCCTGTTTGCCCGCGTGCGCCTGCCGGGCAGCGCCGAATTCCAGGCCACGCTGATCGACGACAAAGCGGTCCTGACCGATCAGGATCGGAAATACGTCTATATCGTTGATAAAGATGGTAAAGCGCAGCGCCGTGATATCAAGCCAGGTCGCCTGGCCGCCGGTTTACGCATCGTCCAGCAGGGGCTGAATCCTGGCGATAAAGTCATCGTCGAGGGTTTACAAAAAGTGTTTATGCCCGGGATGCCGGTTAACGCGAAAACCGTGGCGATGACCACCCGCACTGCCCTCAACTGATCCCTTACCAGAGAATCCGACGCATGGACTTTTCCCGCTTTTTTATCGACAGGCCAATTTTCGCCGCGGTGCTGTCGATTTTGATTTTTATTACCGGGCTCATCGCCATCCCGCTGCTGCCGGTCAGCGAATACCCTGACGTCGTACCGCCGAGTGTGCAGGTACGCGCGGAGTATCCGGGCGCCAACCCGAAAGTGATCGCCGAGACCGTGGCGACGCCGCTGGAAGAAGCGATCAACGGCGTCGAAAACATGATGTACATGAAGTCCGTCGCCGGCTCCGACGGCGTACTGGTTACCACCGTCACCTTCCGTCCTGGCACCGACCCCGATCAGGCGCAGGTTCAGGTACAAAACCGGGTATCACAGGCCGAAGCGCGTCTGCCGGAAGATGTACGCCGTCTGGGGATCACCACCCAGAAACAGTCGCCGACGCTCACCCTGGTGGTGCATCTGTTTTCGCCCAACGGAAAATACGATTCGCTGTATATGCGTAACTACGCCACCTTAAAAGTGAAGGACGAACTGGCGCGCCTGCCCGGCGTCGGCCAAATCCAGATTTTCGGTGCCGGCGAATACGCCATGCGAATCTGGCTGGATCCGAATAAGGTGGCCGCACGTGGGTTGACCGCCTCCGATGTGGTGACGGCGATGCAGGAGCAAAACGTGCAGGTGTCCGCCGGGCAGCTTGGCGCCGAGCCACTGCCGAAAGAGAGCGACTTCCTGATCTCGATTAACGCCCAGGGGCGTCTGCACACGGAAGAAGAGTTCGGCAATATCATTCTCAAAACGGCCCAGGATGGTTCGCTGGTACGCCTGCGCGACGTTGCACGCATCGAAATGGGGTCGGGCAGCTACGCGCTACGTTCCCAGCTTAACAATAAAGATGCGGTCGGGATCGGCATCTTCCAGTCGCCGGGGGCCAACGCCATTGATTTGTCGAATGCGGTACGCGCCAAAATGGACGAACTGTCCACGCGTTTCCCGGAAGACATGAAGTGGGCCGCCCCTTACGACCCCACCGTTTTTGTGCGCGACTCTATTCGCGCGGTGGTGCAAACCCTGCTCGAAGCGGTAGTGCTGGTGGTACTGGTGGTGATCCTGTTCCTGCAAACCTGGCGCGCATCAATTATTCCATTGATTGCCGTACCGGTCTCGGTGGTGGGGACGTTCGGTATTCTCTATCTGCTTGGCTTCTCGCTTAACACCCTGAGCCTGTTCGGTCTGGTTCTCGCCATTGGGATCGTGGTGGACGACGCGATTGTGGTGGTGGAAAACGTCGAGCGCAATATCGAGGAGGGGCTCGCCCCTCTGCAGGCGGCGCACCAGGCGATGCGTGAAGTTTCCGGGCCGATTATCGCCATCGCCCTGGTGCTGTGCGCGGTGTTCGTACCGATGGCCTTCCTCTCCGGCGTAACCGGGCAGTTCTATAAACAGTTTGCGGTGACGATCGCGATTTCGACGGTGATCTCGGCCATCAACTCGCTGACCCTCTCCCCGGCGCTGGCGGCCCTGCTGCTGAAGCCGCACGGCGCGCCAAGAGATCTCCCGACCCGGCTTATCGATCGCCTGTTCGGCTGGCTGTTCCGCCCGTTTAACCGCTTTTTCCATCGCAGCTCGCACGGTTACCAGGGGCTGGTTGGCAAAACGCTCGGACGACGTGGCGCCGTGTTTATTGTTTACCTGCTGCTGCTCGGCGCCGCCGGGGTGATGTTTAAAGCCGTGCCGGGCGGGTTTATTCCCACCCAGGACAAGCTCTACCTGATTGGCGGCGTGAAAATGCCGGAAGGTTCTTCGCTGGCCCGCACCGACGCGGTCATCCGTAAAATGAGCGAAATCGGGATGAACACTGAAGGCGTGGATTATGCGGTGGCGTTTCCAGGACTTAACGCGCTGCAATTCACCAATACGCCGAACACCGGTACGGTATTTTTTGGCCTGAAGCCGTTCGATCAGCGTAAACATTCTGCGGCGGAAATTAACGCCGAGATCAATGCCAAAATCGCGCAAATCCAGGAAGGCTTTGGCTTCTCAATCCTGCCGCCGCCGATTCTCGGCCTCGGCCAGGGGTCCGGTTACTCGCTGTATATTCAGGATCGAGGGGGCTTAGGCTACGGTGCGCTACAAACGGCGGTGAATACCCTGTCCGGGGCAATCATGCAAACGCCGGGAATGCACTTCCCTATTTCAACCTACCAGGCAAACGTACCGCAGCTGGATGTGCAGGTCGATCGCGACAAGGCGAAAGCGCAGGGGGTATCGCTGACCGATCTGTTCGGTACGCTGCAAACCTACCTGGGATCATCTTATGTGAACGACTTTAACCAGTTCGGCCGAACCTGGCGCGTCATGGCGCAGGCCGACGGGCCGTTCCGCGACAGCGTGGAGGATATTGCCAATCTGCGCACCCGGAATAACCAGGGTGAAATGGTGCCGATCGGCAGTATGGTCAATATCAGCACGACCTACGGGCCGGATCCGGTGATCCGCTACAACGGCTATCCGGCGGCGGATCTGATCGGCGACGCCGATCCTCGGGTACTCTCTTCCGCTCAGGCGATGACCAAACTGGCCGCGATGTCCGGCCAGCTGCTGCCGAATGGTATGAACATCGAATGGACGGATCTGAGCTTTCAGCAGGCCACCCAGGGCAACACGGCGCTGATTGTCTTCCCGGTGGCGGTTCTTCTGGCGTTCCTGGTGCTGGCGGCGCTGTATGAAAGCTGGACGCTGCCGCTGGCGGTGATCCTCATTGTTCCGATGACTCTGCTCTCCGCCCTGTTCGGCGTCTGGCTCACCGGCGGCGATAATAACGTCTTCGTGCAGGTTGGACTGGTGGTGTTGATGGGGCTGGCTTGTAAAAACGCCATCCTGATTGTTGAGTTTGCTCGCGAGCTGGAAATTCAGGGGAAAGGGATCATGGAAGCCGCGCTGGAAGCCTGCCGCCTGCGTCTGCGTCCAATCGTGATGACCTCCATCGCCTTTATTGCCGGAACAATTCCGCTGATCCTCGGCCACGGAGCGGGCGCAGAAGTGCGCGGCGTCACCGGGATTACGGTGTTCTCCGGGATGCTCGGCGTGACGCTGTTTGGTCTGTTCCTGACGCCGGTGTTCTACGTCACGCTGCGTAAGCTGGTCACACGCGGTAAACCGGCGCTGGAAGCGCAGCCTGAATAGGTCACAACAAAAAAACCGCCTTCTGGATGAAGGCGGAGACGGGTGACAAATCTGTTTTGAACACTGCGCGCGCGTTTTGCCGGGTGGCGGCTGACGCCTGACCCGGCCTACAAAACCCGTAATATCAGACGATGAGACAATCTCTGTTGGCCAACAAAACCCGCACTAGCAAACGATGAGACAATCTCTGCTGGTCAACAAAACCCGTAATATCAGACGATGAGATAATCTCTGCTGGCCAACAAAACCCGCACTATCAAACGATGAGATAATCTCTGTAGGCCCGCGCAAGCGAAGCGCCGCCGGGCAATGTAGGAAGCTCGTTTATTATCAACAACCTATGCCTTCTGAGTGAAGGCATTTTTTGTGCTGAAGGCAGGATTAATGCGTTTTTTTATACAGGCTATCCAGTTCTGGCAGCAGCTCGCAGCCGCTGGTATCGCCTTTTTTGACCTTTTCCAGCGCGCTTGCCACGGTATGGCGAGCTAACACATCCAGCGAAGCCTGCTCTGCTTCGTCGGCGATAGACTTGAAGTACCAGCAGGCGTTGGCGCTGACCACGCAGCGGGCCGGCACATCGGGCCGCGACGCCCACAGCTTTTTATCTTCAATCACCGACACGTAGATATCGCGCAGGGTGATGCTCTCCGCCGGGCGACCAAGGTGGATGGAACCGTTGCGTCCCAGCGTGGAGACAATAATACCGTCACGGGTGAGCGGCACCATTAATTTGCGGATAAAGCTCGGGTTGGCTTCCAGGCCGTAGGCCAGAATCGCACTCGTCGAACGTTGACCCAACTGCTCCGCCATCGCTACGCTGAGAACCATCTGCAAAGCTGTCGGGAAGCGATAATCTAACATTTTATCTTCCTGGGTTGCGGTGAATCTTGTTCTTTTTGGCACCGCAGAGGTGAATAAGCAATGAACAACAATATAACAAATACGGTCATTTTTTTGAAGCAATCTGCGCGCGACCCGTTGCGTAAAAGACACTTTCCGCACCACACACATCGCCATCCAGGGTATTTAACCGCCCACGTTTATCGCTAAAGACGATCCCAGTCCGGCAGCTTGTTGGCACGCTTACGCCAGGCATGAAATAGTGCCATCAAAAAGCCGAATAAGCCTCCGGCAGTCACGCTGGCAAACAGCGCGTCAAGGGCGCTATAGCCTTCACTTTGCCAGGTGCTGAACCACATAAAAACGCCCCATAAACAGCCAAACCAGGCGGCGAAGAACAGCATATTGCGCCAGAACGGGGCAAACGGCGGCGGCGGCATTTTACCGCCGACTTTCCAGAAAAGACGCAGCAGCGGAGGCGCATAGTTGCTCCGCCACATCTTTTTCTCTTCCATCAGCGCAATCGCTTTTTTCTTCTTCTCTTCAAATGCCATCGTTCAGCTCCTTCCTCTGGAGATAAATAATGCCTGTTAAGGGTGTTCAATATTCAGCCACAGACCCGAAAAAACAGCAATACTCAACATTTGCCTTGCTGCGCTCCGGAGGGCCAGACTGTCACCGCCCTCAATAATTCCACTTCGGCCTGGCCACCGTATTCTTCTTCAGTAAATTGCGGAACTCTTTCAGATAGGGCTCGTTGCTGCGCCCGCGTTTGCAGATCGCCGAAAACGGCGACTGGAAGCCAAATTCGTTAGGCAGCAGCACCCGCAGCCGGTTCTCCTTGATCCACGGCCAGGCATAATGCTCAGGGAGATAGCCGATATATTTTCCTGAAAGAATCAGCAGCAGCTGCGCATCGACGGTTTCCACGGTGGCGCTGCCTTTACTGAAACCGCGCCGCCGCAGGTCGCTGGTATTCCAGTAGCTACGGGTCACCAGCGGACACTGGCTGATGTGGTCTTTATCGAGCTGGCGGCTGAAAAACATCGGATGAAGATCGCTGCAGTAGAGCCAGTGCTGCTCGCGATAGAGCGGCTCGCTGATAATGTTATGCACCTGGGAGTTGTAGCTGCCGATCGCCAGATCGATATGGTTGTTCAGCACGCCGTTCAGCTGCTCCGCCGGGGTGCGGATAATCAGCTTGATATGCACATGGGGAAACTTATCGCTGAAGCTACGCAGCACCACCGGCAGCGACAGCGCGGTTTCAGTTTCAATCGAGTCCAGCGTTGAAATACAAATCGTGCCGCTGTGCTCGCCTTTTAGCAGCGCCGACTGGCGCTCCAGCTCGTTCAGCTCGCTCAGCACCCGAATCGCCTGCTGTAAAAACTGCTGCCCTTTCTCGGTCAGGGCGAAGCCTCCGCGCCCGCGCTGGCACAGGCTGAACCCCAGCTGCCCTTCCAGCTGAGACATCGCGTTGCTGATCGCCGACACGGAAATCCCCAGCTCCTGCTGGGCTCTGCTATAGCTTTCCAGGCGCGCCACCGCCTCAAAAACCTGCAGCTGCCGAATGTTGAGACTGCCGTCGTTGAGCATACTTAGTTCACCAATAAATGAACTAAGTATTTACGGCAGACGATGTAAAGTCCAGCCCATCTTTCGCACTATCTCCCTGTCGAGTATTTGTGTGTCAGATTCAGGAGCTGAAATGGATAACGTCTTTCATCAACCGCAGGGTGGCAACGAGATGCCACGTTTTGGCGGCCGCGCAACGATGATGCGCCTGCCGTTTATTGAAGATTTACAGGGACTTGATGCGGCATTCGTCGGCATCCCGTTAGACATCGGTACCTCTCAGCGATCCGGCACCCGCTACGGGCCGCGCTATATCCGCACCGAATCGGTGATGATTCGCCCCTATAACATGGCAACCGGCGCGGCGCCTTTCGAATCGCTGTCGGTGGCCGACATTGGCGACGTACCGATAAATACCTACAGCCTGCTCAAATCGGTGCAGATCATCGAGGATTACTACACCGGTTTAAATAGTTTCCCGCTGATCCCGCTGACCCTTGGCGGTGACCACACCATCACCCTGCCAATCCTGCGCGCCCTGACTAAAAAACATGGCCCGGTTGGCCTGATTCATGTCGATGCGCATACCGATACCAACGATGAAATGTTTGGGGAAAAAATCGCCCACGGCACCACCTTCCGCCGCGCCGTTGAAGAGGGGCTGCTGGACCTCAAACGGGTGGTGCAGATTGGTCAGCGTGCCCAGGGTTACGCCGCCGGCGACTTCCAGTGGGGCGTCGACCAGGGCTTTCGCCTGGTACAGGCGGAGCAGTGCTGGCACAAATCCCTCGCCCCGCTGATGGCCGAAGTCCGCCAGCAGATGGGCGACGGTCCGGTCTATCTCAGTTTCGATATCGACAGTCTCGATCCCATCTGGGCGCCCGGTACCGGCACGCCGGAAGTCGGCGGCCTGACATCGATTCAGGCGCTGGAAATCGTTCGCGGCTGCCGCGGCCTGAACCTGATTGGCGGCGATCTGGTCGAGGTCTCTCCGCCCTACGACGTGAGTGGCAACACCTCCCAGCTGGCGGCAAACCTGCTGTACGAAATGCTCTGCGTCCTGCCCGGCGTGAAATACCCATAGAGGATTCGGCTCATGCAACTCACGGTTTTTCGTACGCTTTGGGGGGTCACCACCCCGTGGCAGCAAACGGTCAGCGAGCTGAAAAGCGTCGGCTGCGGCGGCATCGAAGCACGCGTACCGCTGATCCCGGAAGAGCAGCAGACGCTGGCCCGACGCCTGCAGGAATCGGCGCTGGAATATATCGCTATCGTATTCAGCGGCGGCGGCGTGATCCCCGCTCAGGCCGACACGCCCCGGCAGCATCTTGAACGCCTGAAAGGTCGTTTTGATGATGCCAAAGCGCTGAACCCTCGCTTCGTTAATCTGCTGGCCGGCAACGACCGCTGGCCGCTGGCGCAGCAGGTGGATTTTCTTGGCCAGGCCCACGAGCTGGCGGCGGCGTATGAGCTGACCTGCAGCTTTGAAACCCATCGCGCCACCTCGCTGTATAGCCCGTGGCTGACTCTCGAGATTATCCAGCAGCTGCCTGAGCTGCGGTTTACCGCCGATATCAGCCACTGGATTGTGGTGAGTGAACGTCTGCTGGATGACCCCTGCGATGATTTCAGCGCGTTTATCGACCGCGTGCACCACATTCAGGCCCGCGCTGGTTATGACCAGGGGCCGCAGGTGCCCCATCCGGCCGCGCCGGAATATCGGGCCGCGCTGCAGTTTCAACAGCGCTTCTGGCAGCAAATCTGGCACTCGCAGCGCCGGCGTGGGTATCAGCACACCACGCTGACACCCGAGTTTGGCCCCGACGGCTATCTGCATCACCTGCCGTTCACCAACGTCCCGGTGGCCGACCTGTGGTCGCTGAATGCGTGGATGGCGAAACATCAACAGCAGCATTTCGCCGAGTTTTTATCGCTAACCGAAAAGGATCTGTCGTAATGAGCGTCGCAAAAAGTTCTTTCACTGAGTTACCGACCATCGATATCAGCGATCTGGCCAGCGACAGTCTGGCAAAGCGCCAGGCCGTCGCCGACACCATCGGCAAAGCGGCGCGGGAGGTCGGTTTTTTCTATATCACCGGCCACGGCATTGCCCCTGGACTGATCGCCGGCATCCGCGCGGCGGCAAAAGCGCTCTTCGCCCTGCCGATGGAGCAAAAGATGCAGTACTACATCGGCCATTCCCGCAGCCATAAAGGCTACGTCCCCGAAGGCGAAGAGATTTACGGCTCCGGCAAACCGGACCATAAAGAGGCGTTCGATATTGGCTTCCAGGCGGCGGACGACCATCCGTTTGTGCTGGCCGGCACGCCGCTGATTGGTGCCAACGAGTGGCCGGAACTGGCGGAATTTCAATCCCGGGTACTGGCCTACTATGACGCGGTTTTCGCCCTTGGCCATCGCCTGTTTGACGCCTTCGCCCTCGCCCTTGGCCTGCCGGAAGGATATTTCAAGGCGATGGTGACCTGCCCGCCGTCGAAGCTGCGCCTGATCCACTATCCCTTTGACGCCAGCGCCGAGGATGTTCCCGGTATTGGTGCACACACCGATTACGAGTGCTTCACCCTGCTGCTCGCCGACCAGCCGGGCCTGGAAGTCCTGAACGAAGAAAGCGTCTGGATCGATGCGCCGCCGGCGAAGAGCGCCGCCGGAGAAGAGGCTTTCGTGATCAATATCGGTGACATGCTGGAAGTATTAAGCGCTGGCACATTTGTTGCTACAGCTCACCGTGTTCGCAAGGTGCCGCAGGAACGCTACTCCTTCCCGCTGTTTTTCGCCTGCGACTACCACACGCTGATTCGGCCGCTGCCCAATTTTTTAGCCGCCGGGGAAGCCAGCGACTACCAGGAATTAAGCATTGGCGAGCATATGTGGAGCCAGGCGCTGCAAACCTATCGCTACCTGCGTGAGAAAGTCACCCGCGGCGAGCTGCAGCTTCCGGAGCGCGCGCGCGGCACCAACACCTTTGGTCACCTGAAGAAACAAGCACAGCAAAAAACCGTTAATAACCCGTGAGGATACATGATGAAAAAAACGCTTAAGTCGCTCTCGCACCGTGTGGCTTTGGGCATCGCCGTCGCCGCTTGCTTTTCTCCGCTGACCCAGGCCGCAGAACTGCTGACCGATGGTGTCTTTAAAGTCGGCATGGAGGTCACCTATCCGCCGTTTGAATCCTATGACAGCAACAACAACATCGTTGGCCTCGATCCGGAGTTTGCCGCGCTGATTGCCGAACAGCTCAACGCGAAGCCACAGCTGATCGATACCAAATTCACCAGCCTGATTTTAGGCATCGGCAAGAAATACGACGCGGTGATATCCGGGATGTACGTCACGCCTGAGCGCCTGAAACAGGCCGATGCGATCCCTTACGCCCTCTCCGGCGCGTCGATTATCGCCCTGAAGAGCAGCGCGATTCAGCCCAAAACGGAAGACGAGCTCTGCGGCGTCAAGGTGGGCCTGCAGCAGGGCACCACCTGGGTCACCAGCCTGAAGAATCACTCCGACGAGTATTGCCTGAAGAACGGTAAACCGGCCATCAGCATCCAGGAGTTCCCGACCGCGCCGGAAGCCTCGCAGGCCCTGCTGTCGAAAAACATTAACGCGCAGTTAGAAATCGCCCCGGCGGCGCAAATCATTGTTGATAAAAGTCGTGGACGGCTGGCTATCAGCTCCACGCGGCTGGTCTACCCGTTGCCTCTGGGGATTTACGTTGCGAAGGGAAATAGCGAACTGGTGACTGCCATTAAATCAACATTAACCACCTTAAAAGCCAACGGCAAATATGACGCCATTATCAAGAAATACAATTTAGAGCGCATCGATTAAATACAATAAAGCACACGAGCAACAGGAGTCGGTATGGAGTTCGATTGGGGATACTTTTTCTCATTATTTAGCGTTGGGGCATTCTGGCAGGCGTGTATCACCGTCATCGTCGTCAGTTCATTGTCCTGGTTTATTGGCCTGGTATTAGGATTTTTATTAGCCTGCGCGAAGCTCTCAGGCCCGCGCTGGCTAAAGGTTCCCGTCGAACTCTATATTTGGTTTTTTCGCAGCGTGCCGTTAATGGTGCTGCTGGTCTTTGTCTATAACCTGCCGCAGCTCTTTCCGGTTACGCAGCCGCTGCTCGGTATTCCGTTTATTGCCGGATTAGTGTCGATGACCGTTACCGAAGCAGCGTATATGGCGGAAATCCATCGCGGCGGATTAATGTCAGTGGCGAAAGGACAAAGCGAAGCCGGTCACGCATTAAGTTTCAGCTTTATTGGCATTCAGCGCTTAATTATTATTCCGCAGGCGTTTCGTATTTCGTTACCCACCCTGATTAATGAATACATCACGATTATTAAGCTCAGCTCAATATTATCGGTTATTTCACTTCCGGAGCTGCTGCTCACCGGACAGCGCCTGTATGCGCAAAACTTCCTCGTCATGGAGACGCTGCTGGCGGTCGCGGTCTACTACGTCATGGTGGTAACGGTCTTCACCTGGCTGTTCCGGGCGCTGGAAAATGTACTGGATATTCAGCAAAAGCGCCCGCAGACCTTCAATGACGCCGAGTGTGACGCCCTGCGTCAGTCGCTGAAGGCGCCGCAGCATACGGCGAAAGCCGAACCCACCAGCGGTAACCCGCCGGCGCTCGATCTGCGCGCGATCGAGAAATCCTGGGGCCAGCATCAGGTCCTGAAAGGTATCGATCTGAAAGTCGAAAACGGTCAGGTCATCAGCATCATCGGGCCGTCGGGGTCCGGCAAAACCACCCTTATCCGCACCATTAACGCGCTGGAAAGCATCGATGCCGGGGAGATCGTGCTCTATGGCGAAGATTACCTTAAGGGGGCGGCAATCGTGGATAAGCCGCAGATGCGCGCCGGCGTGCGGCGTATCGGCATGGTTTTCCAGAGTTTCAACCTGTTCCCTCACCGCACGGTGCTCGATAACGTCATGCTCGCCCCGCTGTATCACAAGCTGGTTGAGCAGCGGGTGGCCAGAGAGCAGGCCCTCTATCTGCTGGATCGCGTCGGCCTGCTGGCCCATGCCGAAAAATACCCCTGGCAGCTCTCCGGCGGCCAGCAGCAGCGCGTCGCCATCGCCAGAGCGCTGGCTTTAAAACCGGACATCATGCTGTTTGACGAACCCACCTCCGCGCTGGATCCCGAACTGGTGGGGGAAGTGCTGAAGGTGATTCAGTCTCTTGCCCGTGAAGGGATGACGATGCTGATCGTCACCCATGAGATGGACTTCGCTTTATCCATCTCTGACCGGGTGGTGATGATGGAAAACGGCGTCGTGGCGAGCGATGTGCCTCCACAGCGCATCCGCAACGGCGCGGAAGATCCGGCGCTGAGCCGCATACGTGAATTTATGGGAGTGCAATAAATGACGACTGAACGTGAACTACGCCAGGATCTGGCTGCCGCCTACCGGCTTGCGGCGCTGTTTGGCTGGGAAGATACGCTTTACACCCACTTTTCCGTGCGCCTGCCGGGCGACGGCGAACCGCGGTTTCTGATTAACCCGTTCGGCATGATGTTCGATGAGGTGACGGCCAGTAATCTCATCGTCGTCGATATGCAGGGAAAGGTCGTAGAGGGCCACGCTCCGGCCAACTCGGCCGGCTTTACCATCCACAGCGCGGTGCATATGGCGCGGGAAGATGCGCATTGCGTCATCCATACCCATACGCTGCCGGGCATGGCGGTCGCCGCCTGCCAGCAGGGATTGTTACAGCTTAACCAGATCAGCACCGAGTTTTATCAGCGCGTCGGCTATCACCCGTATGAGGGCGTGGCGTTTGACCTCGACGAACGCGAACGTATTCAGCGCTCGCTGGGGGATCATATCGCCATGATTCTGCAAAGCCACGGCCTGCTGTCGGTCGGGCGTACCGTCGCCGACGCGTTTTACATCATGTACTACCTCAACCGCGCCTGCGAAATTCAAATGGCCAGCGCCCAGCTCGCTCCGCTCAGCGCCATCCACACCATTCCTGCCCACCTGAGCCAGCATGCCTGCGAACAGCTGATGGGCGTGGAACATGAGCGCCAGCTGGTCTGGCAGGCGTGGTTGCGCCGCCTGAACCGTCTCGACACTTCTTACAAAGACTAACGCCTATGCCAAACCTGACTATCGTTGTCGATTGCAATGACCAGAACTATGCCCGCGAGATTTGCGAGGCGCTGCGGCTGTTCCCGGACGTGACCGCGGTCTTGCCCGAACATCCGGCGGCACGCACCGCGGAATATGCCAGCTGCTGGTTTCCCGATACCAGCCTGCTGACGCGTTCACCGGCATTAAAATTAATCCAGGCCGCATCGGCCGGGGTAGACCATCTCCCCGATAACCTGTTCGCCAGCTCTGTTCCGCTCTGCCGGGTGGTGGATGAGGATTTCCGTCACGGAATGTTCGAGTACGCGCTATGGGGCGTGCTGTGGTTTCAGCGCAGCTTCGACCGCGCGCTGGCGCATCAACGCCAGCGGGTCTGGAAGATCTATCCGCAGCGGGCCGCCAGCGATTTTCGCATTGGCGTGATGGGACTTGGCGAAATCGGCGGTTATATCGCCACCCGCCTCGCCGGGCTGGGGTATCACGTTTCTGGCTGGGCGCGCAGCGAGAAACAACTCCCCGGCGTCCGGTGCTATCACGGCGATGCGCAGGCCGGTGAATTTTTTGCTGAGCTGGATGCGCTGATCAACGTTCTGCCGCTCACCGAACAGACTCGCGGTATTCTCGCCCGGCCGCTGCTCGATCGGCTTCCCGCAGGCGCGGTACTCATCAACTGCGGGCGCGGCGAACATATGGTGAATCACGATATTCTGCAGGCGCTGGATAGCGGCCGGCTGGCGGGCGCGGTACTGGATGTCTTCCCCGTTGAACCCCTGCCGCAGGATGACCCGCTCTGGCTGCATCCGCAGGTGGTCATCACCCCACATATGGCCTCGATCGCGCCGGCGGAGGTGATTGCCCGCCAGCTGCTGGAGAACATTCACCGCCAGCAGCGTGCGCTGCCGCTGAACAATCTGGTGGATAAACAGCGGGGATATTGAGCCTTTACTCAGGCGATCCCCGGCCTGCGCCCTCATCAGCTGCTACGCTTAATGGTCTGTCTGACAACACATAAGGCCAGAGTTATGAAGATTGATCTTTCGGGGAAAGTTGCGCTGGTGACCGCATCCACGGCCGGAATTGGCTTTGCTATCGCCAAAGGGCTGGCGGCCAGCGGCGCGGAGGTGGTGGTCAACGGGCGCAGCGAGCGTAGCGTCAACGAGGCCATCGCTCGCCTGCAAAACGAGGTACCCGGCGCCAGGCCGCGCGCTGCCGTTGCCGACCTCAGCGGTGGCGAAGGGGTCGCGCAGCTCCTGCACGCGGTAAACGGCGTCGATATTCTGGTCAATAACGCCGGGATTTATGGCCCGCTGGACTTCTACGACACCGACGATGCCATCTGGGAAAACTACTGGCAGACCAACGTTATGTCCGGCGTAAGGCTGTCGCGTGCGCTGCTGCCGGCGATGGTGCAAAAAGGCTGGGGCCGGGTGGTGTTTATCTCCTCGGAGTCGGCGCGCAACATTCCGGCGGACATGATCCACTATGGCGTGACCAAAACCGCTCAGCTGTCGCTGGCGCGCGGGCTGGCGAAATTTGTAGCCGGTAGCGGCGTGACGGTGAACAGCGTGTTGCCCGGCCCGACGATTTCCGATGGCTTTGCCGAAATGATGAAAGACGAGGTAGCGAAAACCGGTAAACCGCTGGACCAGCTCGCCAAAGAGTTTGTGATGACCCATCGCCCCAGCTCGGTGATCCAGCGGGCGGCATCGGTTGATGAAGTGGCTAATATGGTGGTGTACGTCTGCTCAACTCAGGCCTCCGCCACCTCCGGCGCGGCGCTGCGCGTCGATGGCGGCGTGGTAGATGATATTGTCTGACCGCTTAGCGCCCGCCCGCTGACTAGCGGCCGGGCTTTTTGGCCGGATCGTTAACCGACGTCATTTCGAACTGACCTTCAGGGTCCATGGCGTTGACCGCCTTTTGCAGTTCCGCAAGGGCAAACTTGAGGGAAGCCACCTCCTCCCGTAGCGCCTGCATCTCCTGCTCTTGCGTGGTGCTGCGGCTGGTTTTTGGAAAGGCTTCAAACACATCCTCTTCAAGGAACATACGAACCTGGCGGTTATCAACATTCACCAGCTGATACTTCAGCCGGCCGCTGTTGATCGCGTTATAGATAGTCTTGCGACTGACCATCGCTAACTCTATGACGTCGCTGATTCGTAACATCTTTCCCCTCTCCGCTTCCGGCCTCACCGTCTGGCGCCCATCATTTTATCTTACTGCGTGACGACGGCATCGGTGAACACTTTTGCAATCTCCTCTGGCGTCATTTTAACGATATCGTTAACGCGATCGCGATCGGCTAATAATGCGAATAAGGATTGAATAATTGCCACTTTTTCGCAAGTTTTATCAATGGCCATCATGACCACGATCTCCGGCACCACCCTCTCTTCCGGCTCATCGGTACGGTGAAACGCCACGCCGGCCCGATTGATACCGATGGCAAACCCGGTGTGGTTAACATGCTCAAACTCGGTATGCGGAATGGCGACGCTGTGGGTCTCCATAAAGATCCCCGTCGGGTAGCGCTCCTCACGAGCGAGCACGCCGTCGGTGAAACTCGGTTTTACCAGACCATCCGCCAGCAGACTTTGGGCAAGGCGGGTTAGTAAGGCCGTCCGACTCACGGCCTCGTTAAATGTCACCACTCGCTGAGCGCTAAACATCATTTTCCTGCCTCCGTCGCCGCTTCTGCCGGCTGTTCATTTTCCTGGGCCAGTTTGCGGCGATTCCACAACACCAGCGCGAGGGTGCACAGGGTCAGAATCCCGACGCCAATCTCTTTGAGGTGGAAGCTCTGGATAATCGCCCACGGCAACATGGCCCCGGCATAATCCACGCTACTGATACTGGTGGTGCCCTGCGGCAGCGAGAAGCCAGTGCTGACCGCGGTGCTGGTGACAATCGGCGCCAGGTTGGTACCAATCAGCAGCGCCAGGCTCAGGGTTAACAGCCCGGTCAGCAGCGTGCGGAACATATCGCCGCGGCATACCGCCGTTACCAGAACAAAGGCAAAGGGTAAACCGGTTAATGACGCAAAAGGCAGGAACTGGTTGCCGGGAATGATGGCCGCGAGAACCAGCATCACCGGAATCATCAGCATCGAAACGGACAGCGTGACCGGATGCCCGACGCTGACGGCAGAGTCCAGACCAATGGCAATTTTACCGAACGATCCGGCTCGTGACTGGGCAATTTCCTGAATACGCTCACTGATCGGGTAGACCCCTTCCATCAGCATCTTCGCCATCCGCGGAATAATGGTCATCACCGCCGCCATGGTAATCGCAGTTTGCAAAATAGCCTTGACTTCAATGCCGGCAATAATGCCGAGCAGCGCGCCGATAATAGCCCCGAGGGAAGCCGGGTCGCCGAGAATAGATAATCTCCGCTGAATCACTTCCGTATCAATTTTAATATCACGCACCACCGGAATACGGTCGACAATAGCATTCACCAGCCATGCCGCCGGAACAAATGAAGCGGAGAAACCGTGTGGCACCGAAATAGAGGGCAGATTTAAATATTTTTCAACATCGCCGCTGGTACGGTCGGCAATCACCATCGTAATAATGCAGTTAATCCCGGCGGCAAATATCCCCAGCCACAGGCTATCGGTAATAATCGTCACCAGTGAGCCGGTAAACGCGTGATGCCACAGGTTCCAGATATCGACGTTCAACACCCGGGTGGTTTTGGTGTACAGCATCAGCACGTTAATCGCCACGCACACCGGAATCACCAGCGCTCCGACGCGCGTCCCCATCGCCACCGCCGCTGCCGCGGGCCAGCCCACATCCAGCACGTTCAGATTCAGACCGAAACGCTCTACCAGCGCGTGGCTGACGGGCGTCAGAGAATCGATCATCAGGTTCACCGTAATGCTTAAGCCGATAAACCCGATCCCCACCATTAAGCCCGCTTTCAGGGCTTTACTGAGGGACAGACGTAATAATAGACCGAGGAGCATAAATATCAGCGGCATCATCACCGATGCGCCTAAACCCACGATGTAATCAACAATAAACATGGCTTAACCCTCGGCGAGAATTAATTCTTTCACGCTGCTGAACACTTTATCGGTACCCATGCCGGTTAATAGCGGCAGAGCGTTAATGACCGGAACGGACAGCGTAACGGGCGACGTCGAGACGATAAAATCGACGTCGTCACGGGTTTTGGCTTCCGCCACGGTACCTTGTGAAATACGAACCTTATCGAGGATATTTTCTTTTTTCAGGAAGTCCTGCAGTTTATTTAAGGCGACGGTGCTGGTCGCTACGCCAGCGCCGCAGCAAATCATCATGTGTTTCATATGAATTCCTCTCTGTTTTGGTGAGGGGAATTAAAACATGCGGAGGGGAGAGGAATTGTGATCAGTGTGTAATTTTACACACTGAATACACAAAGGATGGTAAAAAGACAGTAATCAATTGATAACTATGAGAATTAAGTTTTATCTGAACGATAATCAGGCAAAAACCGTGATATAGATCTCATTAAATGGCTCGTTCATCACAACATTTCCGCTTTTCATCTCAGGGCTGCGGCGCGTTATCCGTAATACCGTAGGCGGCATATTTCTGCAGCAAAGCATGATATTCCCCGTTGTCACGCAGCGTTTTCAATGCCGAAGTCAGCTGCTGCGCCAGCGCCGTGTTGCCTTTGCGAACGTAAATCCCCAGCGTTTGCGGGTAAATCGTCTGCGGGGAACTCACCTTCAGGCGGCCTTTACTACGCTGGGTAAACAGGCTGACCACGCCAGCGATATCCACCTGGGCCTGAATATTTCCGGAGAGCAGCGCCTGCAGCGTCTCCGGCGAGGTCGGGAATTCTTTAATCTCAATAGCCCCTTTGCCCTGCTGCTGGCAATCGCCTGCCGAAAGCGCCTGCAGCTTTTTCACCCATGAAGTCCCCTGCTGTAGTCCGACGGTTAGCCCACAGAGATCGTGTTCCGTTTGCGGCGCCACGGGACTGTCGCTGCGCACCATAATATAGGCCCCGGTGTTGGCGTACGGGATAGCATCCGCCTGACGGGTACGTTCCTCAGTGATATAGAGCGCCGAGATCACCGCATCCTGGCGCCCGCCGCTCAGACCAAGGATCAGGCTGCTGAATTTCGTATCCACCAGCTGGAGCGTTAAGCCTGTTTGCTGGCTGAGCAGCGCCGCCAGTTCGGCATCGAACCCCACGATGGCGTCATCCTGCCAGGATTCAAATGGCGGGTAGGTCACTTCCATAGCTATTTTTATTTTTCCCGGTGAGAGAGTGGCATCGGCCGCATTGGCCGCCGATGCCAGCCCCAACGCCAGTCCCAGCGTGGTCGCAAGATAACCTAGTGAGAGACATTTTTTCATCAGTTGGCTCCGGTTAAGCAGAAATGCGCCGATGATGAGCATCGGCAAGCTGGCAAAGCAGTTCGAACATCAGGGTCGCGCCGGTCAGGCTGGTGAGATTGCCCTGGTCAAACGGCGGCGACACCTCCACCAGGTCGGCACCAATCAGGTTCAACCCGGCAAGCTGGCGGAGACAATGCTGCGCCTGCAAGGTGGTCATACCGCCAATTTCCGGCGTTCCGGTGCCGGGGGCATAGACCGGATCCAGCACGTCGATATCAAAGCTGATGTAGGTGGGCTGGTCGCCGACAATCTCCCGCGCCCGCTGCATCACCCGCTCGACGCCCAGTTCATTGACCTGCTCCATACGGATAATCGTGATGCCGTTTTCCTCCGCCCAGCGGTGTTCATCCGCGGAGAACAGCGCGCCGCGAATACCGATTTGCACCGTGCGTCTCGGGTCGAGAACCCCCTCTTCCACGGCGCGGCGAAACGGGGTGCCGTGGGTAAAGCGCTCACCGCCAAAATAGCTGTCGTTGGTGTCCGAATGGGCATCAAAATGGATCATGCCCAGCGGCTTATTCCGTCCAAGCGCCCGCAAAATCGGCAAGGTGGTGAGATGGTCGCCCCCCGCGGTTAACGGCATTACCTGCTGCTGATTAAGGACGTGATACCAGGCCTCAATGCGCGCCAGGCTATCCTGCATATCCACGGGATTAATTCGCACATCGCCCAGATCGCCCACCCGCGCATAATCGTAGGGAGAGCGGCGGGTCACCGGATGGATCCGCCGCACCAGGCTGGAGGCATTGCGCAGTTCGCGCGGCCCGTGGCGTGTGCCGGCACGGTTAGTGGTTCCGCCATCCCACGGTACCCCCACCACGCTGATATCCAGTTCGCTGGTCTGCGGGGCAAACGGAAGACGGAAAAAGGTCGGTAATCCGCTGAAGCGCGGAATTTCACCATCCTGCGGCTGCGGGTACTCATGTTCAGTTGCGGATGTCATTGCAGTTTCTCCATGGCTTATCGGGGCGATAAAGAGATACTGCGGAACGTAGTACAGAGAAAAAATAGTCAAAGCCAAAAAATTAGTTTAGAAAAATAAAAACAAAACCCGGGACTTACAGTGGAGTATTCCCCTATGTCAGTGGGCAAATTTCCCAATCTGCGCCTGTTACACGTTTTTATCACCGTCGCAAAATATCAGGGCTACGCCAATGCCCAGCAGGAGCTTAACCTGACGGTTTCGGCCATCAGCAACTATATGAGTGAGCTTGAAGAGAAGCTGGGAATCATTCTGTGTCGCCGTGGCAGAGGCGGATTTTCGCTGACGGAAAAAGGGGAAACCGTCCTTCAGCAAAGCATCGATTTGCTGAATTCGCTGGAGGATTTCGAACGCAATACGGCCACTCTGCGGGGCGAGCAAACCGGGATCTTTAATCTTGGCGTCATCGATTCTACGATTACCGATCCGATGCTGCCCATGAGCGATATTATTGCGACATTCAGCGAACGCTTCCCGCGGGTACAGATAAACCTGCAGGTCAGAAGTCCGAACGCGCTTTTACAGGGCGTGTTGAATAACGAACTGGATCTCGCCGTCGGGACCTTCTCACTTCAGGCCAACAGCGTGATTTCTCATCCGCTCTATCGCGAACAAAACTGGCTCTACTGCGGCGATAAGCACCCGCTCTTTACCGTTAAACATCTGACGGAAGCGCTGATTTCGCCGATGCGGATGGTCACCCGCAGCTACTGGAGCAGCAGTGATTTGGGGCGTAAAGGCTTTAAGCAGAGCGAAGCCAGCGCCGAAAGTATGGAAGCACAGCTGATGCTCATCTTGTCCGGCAAATATATCGGCTATCTGCCGGAGCACTATGCGCTGCCGTGGGTACAAGCGCAAAAGCTGCGCGCCCTGCTGCCGACAGAATATGGCTACCAGGCTCCCTTTTCGCTGATCTTTCGCCGCGGGCGCAGCAAAGAGACGTTAATTCGCGCGATGCGGGATACCGTCCGCGCTCGCGTGAAAGGGCGAAAAGGCTAAAGGCCGCAGGGCGGAAAAATCTGACGCTTACTCCCGGCCGCCGGTGGCCAGAATGTAGCGCTGCGGCGACACGCCAAGCTTTTTACGGAACATCGCGATAAACGCGCTGGCGCTAGCGTACCCCAGTTCATGAGCCAGTTTGCTCACCGTCACGCCGCGCGCGAGATTGCATACCGCCTCCAGCAGACGAATCTGCTGACGCCATTCTGAGAAACTGAGATGGGTCTCTTCGCGGAACAACCGCGCCAGCGTGCGCTCGCTGGCCCCCACTTTTTGCCCCCACCACGCCAGCGTGGCCGCATGGTCCAGCTCGCGGCAAAGGGTATCGCACACCTGGCGCACGCGCCGGTCGCTGGGGAGAATGACATGGCACAGCATGCTGGCAGGCAAGCGGGCCAGCTCGTCGCTCAACAACGCCAGAATCAGCGCCTGACGTTCCGTCGACACGGTCTCTTCCAGACCGGCTGCAATCAGGGTATGCAGTAGCGGGGTAGCGGCCAGTCCACGGCACTGGAGGCCAAACTGACGCGAGGCCTGAGGGGTTAAATAGAGATTTTGCGTCACGACGTGATCAATCGCCTGCAGACCGTGCGACAAACCGCCGGGCAGCCAGATGGCACGACCGGGCGACAGCAGCCAGATATGCTGCGGAGTCACAATTTTTGCCACACCGCGCAGCGGGTAGATCAGTTGCCCTTGTTCATGCTGATGAACCGGCTCTTCGCTGCCGGGGGTATATTTCAGCTGGCGTAGCCCTTCAATAGCGTGCGGGATTGTCATCTTCACCTGCCCTTTGTCCGATTCTCACCATTTATCCGTACTGCTGCGTTTAGAGACAACTTTTGTCCGAATGGCGACATCCAGGTGACCAGTCGCGCCATTCTGCCATGGACAGGCTTCTCTTTTGAAGTTGAATAATTATCATTTCCATCCAATTCTAATAACAGTCGGAAATGCTATGAGACAGATTGGCAAGTTTCTCAGGGATAAACCGTTGAAAGTACTGGCATGTACGATCATCGCAGGATACAGCGGGCAAGCGTTCACTGCGGATAACGGGCAGGATAGCACAAAAGAACAGACGATAGTGGTTACCGCCGATGCCGGTGCGCAGGGGCAGGATGACGAGAGCAACATCGTTGCGCACAGCGCGACGGCGGGCAGTAAATCCAGCCAGTTGATTAGCCGGACGTCGCAAAGTATTGCCGTCATCACCCAGGCGCAAATTGAGGCGCAGGCGGCAAAGACGATTCCGGAAGCACTACGCTACGTCTCCGGCGTCGCCTCGGAAAACGCCGGGCCGGATACCCGTTTCGACACCATTATCGTGCGTGGATTCGAAGCCGACGAATATCTCGACGGCCTGCGTCTGCCGCGTGAAGCCTGGTGGAGCCGCCCGGCGTGGGATCCGTTCCTGCTCTCGCGCATAGAGGTGGTCAAAGGGCCGGCATCGGTGCTCTACGGGCAGGCCAATCCGGGCGGGATCGTCAATATGGTGAGCAAAACCCCGCAGGCTGACGCCGGCGGTCAGGTGTATGTCACCGCGGGCAATAACAACCTGTTTGGCACCGGTTTCGACGTTACCGGCCCGCTGAACGCCGACAAAACGCTACTGGGCCGCGTCGCAGGGACCTTTTTCGATACGCAAACCCAGGTCGATCACACCCGCTACCAGCACTATGATATTGCCCCTTCGCTGACCTGGCAGCCGAACGAGCGAACCAGCCTGACCCTCCTTGCACAGCTGCGCAAAGACCCGGACAGCGGCTTCTACAACCAGATGCCGATCTCAGGCACCCTGACCCATAACCCTAACGGGCAGATCTCCACCAGCTTCTACGGCGGACAGCCCGGTTTTGATAAGTACGAGCGTGAACAGGGCAGTATTGGCTATCAGTTCCGCCATGACTTTAACGATACGGTCACCTTCCGTCAGAACCTGCGCTATATCAGCAGTACAGGTAACTATCTGATGGTTTATCCGTGGGGCGAGCACGCCGACGCGCCGTTGATAGACCGCTATTCGATGAACCTGAAAGAGACCATGTCCAACTTTGCGGTGGACAACCAGGCGGAGTTTCACCTGCAAAGTGGCCCGATCGCTCACGTTCTGCTGGCGGGGATCGACCGGATGCACACTTCGGTACGCAGCCAGGCCGGCTACGGCGATGCCAGCCCGATCAACTATCTCGATCCGGACTACAGCACCCCGGTTGAAAAACCGGCCTTCACCAGCAATACCCACTCAACTCTGGATCAAACCGGGTTCTATTTACAGGATCAGCTGGAGTGGAATAACTGGATCGTCAATCTCGCCGGGCGGTACGATGCGGCGAAAACGAAAAGCACCGATCTGCTTACCGATAGCCGCAGCGAACGTAACGATTACGCCACCACCGGCCGCGCCGGGCTGCTCTACCACTTCGACAACGGACTGGCGCCGTACATCAGCTATTCGACGTCGTTCGTGCCGAGCAGCAATACCGATTTCTACGGCCACGCCTTTAAGCCCACCGAAGGTAAACAGTCGGAGATTGGTCTGAAGTACGATCCGGTTGGCCTCGATGCGCTGTTTACCCTTGCGCTGTTTAACCTGCGTGAAACCAACGTCGCCACTCCGGACCCGGATCATGCCAACTTCAGCGTGCAAACCGGTGAGATCCGTTCTCGCGGCGTCGAACTGGACGGCAAAATCAACCTCACCCCGGCCTGGTCGGTACTGGCATCCTGGGCCTTCACCGACCCGAAAGTCACCAGCGCTAACGACGGCACGGAAGGCAAACATCCGGTGGGGATTTCCCGTCACAGCGCCAAACTGTGGACCCAGTATGCGCTGAGCGGCCCGCTCGACGGTTTCTCGCTGGGCGGCGGCGTGCGTTATATCGGCAGCAGCTATGCCACCAGCGATAACAGCCTGAAAGTCCCGGCGGCGACGGTGTACGACGCGCGAATTGGCTACCAGTGGCGTGAATGGGGCGTGGCGCTTAACGCCGCCAACCTGACGGATAAAACCTATCTCGCCTCGTGTCAGGATAACGGCTGCGAATATGCGATGAAACGCCAGCTGATTGCCACCGTGAACTACAAGTGGTAGCCATGCTGTCACGACGCAGGTTGCTCACTGCTGCCCTGCTGGCCCCCGCTCTGTCGTGGGCCAGCAGTTCGCCTGTGCCACAGCGGCTGGCGGTACTGGACTGGGGGCTGACCGAAATGATCCTCGCTCTCGGCATTACACCAGCGGGGGTTTCGGCGCCGGACTGGTATCGCAAACTGATCTCCGTTCCGACTCTGCCGGCAGCGGTGCAGGATTTAGGCCTGTTGTTTCAACCTAATCTGGAAACGCTCTATGCGTTGAAACCGGACACAATTGTGATCACTCCCCAACACGCCCTGTTAAAACCGGCTCTGGCGCAGGTGGCCCCCCTCGTGACGCTGCCCGCCCACGGCCTCAGCGCCTTTATTAGCGCCACGCAACAGCTGGGTATCGTACTTAAACGTGAACCCCAGGCGGCCGCGCTGATCGCCGCTCTGTCCCAGCGCATTATCCGTGCCCGCGGCTATGCGCAGAAACTGCTTCAGCCGGTCTTGTTCGCTTCCCCGGTGGATGCGTTACACCTGCGGTTGTATACCGCCGGTAGTCTGCCGGGCGATGTACTGGCGGCCTGCGGGATGCGCAACGCCTGGCGTGCAAGCGGCGGCGCCGAAGGCAACGTCCTGGTGGAGCTCACCCGTATCGCCACCCTCGATGCCCGACCGATCCTGCTGGTCGCGGCGGATCAGCGTGAGGCGGTAGCGCACTGGCAGCAAAGCCGGCTGTGGCGAAGCCTGCCGCTGACCTCACGCTATCCACTCGCGCTGATTGAGCAGCCCATCAGCGACGCCGGCGCACTGATCACCGCCGGGCGTTTTGCCGATATTTTCAGCCAGCTGATGGCGGGGTGGCGCGATGCATGAGCCCTTTTCCCGTCATCTCTCCTGAGGCGTTATCGGCATGCTGTGGCTGGCTTCTCTGCTGCTGGCGGTCGGCGATGTGCGGCATCAGGGCGGGTTTGCCGCGCTGTTCGATGCCCACAACGTTCAGCCGACGACGATTATCCTGCACAGCATGTGGCTTCCACGACAGGGGATGGCCATCGTAGGCGGCGCGACGCTCGGGCTGTGCGGCTGGCTGATGCAACGCGCGCTGCGCAACCCGCTGGCGGAGCCGATCACCCTCGGGATGACTTCCGGCGCAACCCTGGCGATGGGCCTGGCGTCGCTGTGGCTACCGGCGCTGACCGGCGGAATGCGGATGGGGATGATTATCGGCGGCGAGCTGGTCGCACTGCTGCTGGTTCTGCTTCTGAGCTGGCGCCAGCGCCTCTCTCCGCTGGTGATGATTCAGGCGGGAATGATGATTAACCTGTGGTGCGGTGCGCTGACCATGCTGATCGCCATTATCAACGACCGTTTCCTGCTGACCGTGCTGATGTGGGGCGGCGGTTCGCTGGCGCAGGAGGACAGCCATCTGCTGCTGGCGCTGCTGCCGTGGCTGGCGCTGTGCGTCGGGCTACTGATGCTGCTATTTCGCCCGCTGGAACTGCTGCAGCTCCCGGAAACCATGGTGAATAGTCTTGGCGCTTCACCGCTGCGGATTCGTGCCGCCGCGGTGCTGCTGGCGCTGGTGATGAGCGCGCTTATCATCAATGCCGTCGGCGTCATCGGCTTCATTGGTCTTGCCGCACCGCATCTCGCCCGTTTTGGCGGCGCGCGCACCTCGCGCCAGCTGGTGTTGCATAGCGCCCTGACCGGCTCAGGCCTGCTGTGGTTTACCGACCTTTGCGTTTCACGTGTTTCCCTGTTTAACGGCCAGCTGCTGCCGGTGGGGATGTTAACCGCCCTGACCGGCGGACCGCTGCTGATCCTGCTGGCGCGCTTCGCCCGTCAGCAGAGTCTGGATACCGCCCCGCCGCCGCAGATGTCGTCCCACACCAGCCGTTGGATTCCCTGGGCGGCAGTGCTCGCCCTCGCGGTATCCGTGGCTATCTCGCTGTTTTTCGGCCATGGTCTGGCCCACTGGCACTGGGCGCATTCGACTGAGCTGGCTCAGCTGCTGCCTTTACGGCTGCCGCGTCTGCTGGCGGCCATTAGCGCCGGCGCGTTGCTGGCTGGCGCGGGGGTACTGATGCAGCGGGTTAGCGGCAATCCGCTCGCCAGTCCTGAAGTGCTGGGTATCGGCGGCGGCGCGGCGATGGGGGTGACCGTGTATATTTTGCTGTTTCCCACCCACGGCAGCAATTTTTTGCTGTTCAGCAGCCTCTGCGGCGCGCTTATCAGCCTGCTGCTGACGATGTGGAACAGCCGCCGCAGCGCCTTTAATCCGCAGCGGGTGTTACTCAACGGCGTCGCCCTCAATGCCCTGTGC
The DNA here is from genome assembly GCF_003323835.1 of Klebsiella sp. X13. Lineage (NCBI taxonomy): Bacteria > Pseudomonadati > Pseudomonadota > Gammaproteobacteria > Enterobacterales > Enterobacteriaceae > Klebsiella > Klebsiella sp. X13. Next base: position 1,190,762 of record NZ_CP030874.1, on the reverse strand, counting down.
CAGGCGGCGGTGAGCATGGTCATGCTCAATAACCTTGCTGCCAGCTCGGTGCTGCTGCCGCTGATGACCGGCAGTACCTATTACATCAGCGCCCCTCTGGCGCAGTGGCTGTTTATTGCCACCCTGATTTTGCTGACCCTGACGCCGCTGTTCCGCCGCTGGCTGGTGCTGCTGCCGCTCGGCGGGGTTGCCGGTTCGCTGGGGCTTTCCCTGCCCCGCGCCCGTTTCGGGGTACTGACGCTGGCGGCGCTGATGACCGGGCTCGCCACGCTGCTGGTTGGCCCGGTGTCGTTTATTGGCCTGCTCGGGCCGCATCTGGCGCGTAAAACCGGTGTCAAAGGCGCGCTGGCGCAGCTCTACACCGCCGCGCTGCTCTCCGCCTGCATTATGACCCTCGCCGACTGGCTGGGACGCAACGCGCTCTATCCGCGCCAGCTTCCGGTCGGACTGGTGGCCTCGCTTATTGGCGTCCCGCTGCTGGTCTGGCCGTTGATTCGCGCAAAGGGCCAGCGTGGGGCTGAATAACAGATAAAAAGCCATGAAAAAAAGGAATGCCGCATGTCGGTTTTGTTGATTTTATTTCGTATGGTCGGCGGCTGGCTGCTGCTGGCGGTTGTCGCCGGGTTAATCAGCGGGTTTAGCAATGCGTCGCTGCTGGCTATGATTAACCACAGTCTGACGCTGCCGCAGGAGAAAAGCGCTCTCGCTCCGGGAATACAGTTTGCGCTGCTGGCGTTGCTGATGCTGGCGACCCGGATTGTCTCGCAGACCACGTTTATGTTTCTCGGGCAGAAAGTAAAGGCGCACCTGCGCGGCGAGCTCACCCGCCACGTCAGCGAGACCCGCTGGCTGTCGCTGGAGCGTGCCGGGATGGCGAAAACGGTGTCAGTGCTGACTCAGGATCTTGACACCCTGGTGGTATTTTTTGTCAGCCTGCCAAACCTGTTTATCTACGGCGCGGTCATTATCGGCTGCCTGATTTACCTCGCCACCCTCTCCGCCAGCGTTCTCGCACTGGCGCTGGTGGCGATAGCCCTCGGCACTCTGGGCTATCGCGCCGCCCACGGCCGGGCGATCGGCCTGCTGCGCCGGTCGCGACAGCGGGAAGACACCTTGATTCAACAGTGCAAAAAACTGTTCGACGGCGGACGCGAATACCGGCTTAATGCCGCTCGCCGCCAGCGATTTGTGTATGGCGAGCTGGCGGACAACATTGAAGCCGTCCGCCGGGAACGGACCCGCGGGTATGTCCTCTACGGGCTGGCCACCAGCTGGGGAAGTATTCTGTTTTTTGCCTTTATCGGCCTGGTGCTGTTCGGCCTGCGGGACTCCCTGACGCTGGATCCGGCGGCCATCACCGGCTACGTCATGATCTTTCTCTACATGATTGTGCCGGTCGAAGGCGTGCTGTCATCGCTGCCAACGATTGCCAGCGCCCGGGTGGCGCTCCAGCGGGTGCAGCACCTGCGTGACCATCTGCCCCCGGAACAGCCGCAGCGCCCGCTGCCTGCGGTGCCCTTTCGCTCCCTGACGCTGCAAGAGGTTCGCTATCAGTACCAGGGAGAAGATGGCGAACGCTTTACCCTCGGGCCGCTGAATCTGCAGTTTACGCCCGGGGAACTGGTGTTTGTGGTCGGCGGCAACGGCAGCGGCAAAACCACGCTCGCCAATCTGCTGGTCGGCCTTTATCCTCCGGATAGCGGGGCCATTTTACTGAACGGCAGCAAGATTGCCGCCGACCAGCAGGCAGGCTATCGCCAGCTGTTCTCTGTGGTTTTCAGCGATTTTTTTCTTTTTGACGACGTGGCGTTTATCCATGAGCGGACGCCCGCGCAGGTGGCGCATTTGCTGCATCTGCTAAAGCTCAGTCATAAAGTACGTTTCCAGAACGGCCGTTTTTCGACGACCGCCCTCTCGCAGGGACAGCGCAAGCGGCTGGCGCTGCTGCAGGCCTGGCTGGAGGCGCGCCCGCTGTATCTGTTTGATGAGTGGGCCGCCGATCAGGACCCGGAGTTTAAGGCCGTGTTTTACCTGGAGCTGTTGCCAATGCTCAAAGCCGAAGGCCGGACCATCGTCGCGATCACCCACGACGACCGCTACTTTTACCTGGCGGATCGGATTATCAAGCTGGAGTCTGGGCAGGTTGTGTAGTCCGCGCGTGCTCCGCGCAGAGGCGCGATTTCGCGGAGATATCTTTACCCGTCGGTAAGGTTATCTCCGCCGGCACCTATTCGTGAATCTTCCATTTTTGTTTGAGGATATTTTTATCCTGACTGTCCAGCCAGCGGTTCACCTTCTCCAGCAGCGGCTGATTATCTTTGTTCATCATATAGACTTTAAAACTGGCGGTGCCCGGGAAGGGTTTATCCGTCGCGACGCAGAAGACACCGGGCTCTTTGTTCTCGTAATAGACGCCTTCAATCAGGTCGGTGACCATCATATCGGCGGTTTTCTGGCGTAACGCCTCGAGATTATCGACGTTATTTTTGACCCTGATAATCTGCGCATGTTTGAGATGAGCATCGACGTAGCTCTGATTGGTGCCGCCCGGGTTAACAATCACTTTCACATTGGGGCGGTCAATCTTTTCCAGGCTGCCGAGTGCCGGGGCCGCCATACAGTTCGCCAGGGCGATTTTTCCGTTTGCCACCACCGGATGGCTGAGGGCGAAATCTTTAGCCCGTTCCGGGGTTTCAGTGACACCGCCCATCGCAATATCAAACTTATCGGCCTTCAGATCGCTGGAAAGCGTCGGCCAGCTGGTCAGCACAAAGGTGACCTTAAGCCCCAGCTTCTGCCCCAGATCCTTTGCCATATCCACGTCGTAACCGCGCAGTTCGCCCGCTTCGTTGTGGAACGCCAGCGGAGCATAGTCGCCCGGAACGCCCACTTTCAACTCACCGCTTTGTTGAATCGCCTGCAGATCCCGCGCCTGGCTACCGCAGGCAATACTCGCGAGTACGAAGGTCAGACAGACCTTTAAGTTCATACCATCATCCTTATCAATACGTGGGTTTTGTGAAGGTTTTGCACGATTCCAGCGCGCTTTATTTTCTGCTCATTTGTTGCACAGATTACAACATTGTTAATCGTATGTTTTATTTTTGTGATGCACAACCAGGAAACGTTGCACTTTCTTTGTGCATATTCTGGCGAAAATATACGCTCTTTGTTCGCCTGCCTCGCGCATTTTCCCAGTGATACCGCAAAAAACGGTTTTCCGGAACAGATGGCATGCATCGTGCTTTGTTAGTTGAGTAACACAATGCGGGTTCATGAGAGAGAAATCTCATTGAGAGGCGGGTATGAACGATAACTCCAGGCTGTTTCGCACCATCGAGTCGATATTTAGTCAGCTGACGCCAAGTGAAAAACGCATCGGCAGCTGGCTACTGAGCCATCGGGAACATATTCCCTATGAAACGGCCGATAGCATTGCGCTGGCGACCGGTACCAGCGGGATCACCGTCGGCCGCTGCCTGCGCAAACTCGGCTATCGCAACCTCGACGACGTCAAAAACGGTCTGAAAGATCATACCCCGGCGCCCTATAAACACTGGGGCGTCATCGACCGCCTCGACTCCTGGGCGCAGCAGCAAACCCAGCCCGATCGCGCCAGCCTGTCGCTGCAGATGGAGCTGGATGCGATCCGCTATGTTTATCAGCTGGCGCAGGAAGAGACCTTCGCCCGGGTCAGCACGCGGATCGCCCAGGCCGATACGGTGATTGTGCTCGGGATCCAGTCCACGCGAGGCATCGCCAACAGCTTTTTTAGCCATCTCGAATACCTGCGCCCGCGCGTGACCTATGCCGACGGCAGTTCCGGTAGCTGGCTGGAGTCGCTGAACTCCGAATACGCACACCCTTACATCATCCTGACGGATACCCGCGCCTACTCCAGCACCGCCCGCCAGTTCTGTCGGGTTGCCGCCGAGCGGCGCATTGCCACCGCGCTGGTCACCGATATCTGGTGTCCGTGGGCCCGCGACTATCCGGTCGATCTGCTGCAGGTCAAAACCGATACCGGTCATTTTTGGGATTCCCTCGCCCCAATCAGCTGTCTTTTCAACCTGCTGCTCTCCGCGGTCGTCGAGCAACTCGGCCCGACGCTGTCGCGCCGGCTGGCCGAAAACCGGGCGCTGCAGCAGGAATTTGGTCAATTTGAACGTGAATAAGCGCCTGCTCGTCAGGCTCCAGGACAGGAAACAACAGATGAATCAGCAAGTCACTCTGGTCGATATCCGCGCGCGCTTTCCGGCGCTGGCTATCGATCTCAAGTACGCCAGCGCCGATAACATTACCGGCCAGCCCATCTATGCCGAAGCCCGCTGCCTGCTGCACCCGGATGCGGCGGCGGCGCTGGAGAGATCCCTGCGCATCGCACAGCTGGCGGGCCTGAATCTGCAGGTTCTCGATGCCTATCGTCCGCAGCAGGCGCAGCAGTTGCTGTGGAACGCCTGTCCGAACCAGGACTACGTGGTGCCGATTGCGCTGGGTTCGAACCACAGCCGCGGTACCGCTATTGATGTGACGTTAATCGACGAAAACGGCCAGCCGCTGGATATGGGCACCGCCTTCGATGAGATGGACGATCTCTCTCACCCTTATCACCCGGTGGTTCCCCAGGCCGCCCAACGTAACCGCCTGCTATTGAACGCCATTATGTTTGGCGGCGGCTTTAAGGGTATTTCCACGGAATGGTGGCACTTCGAATTACCGGATGCGGCCGGTTATCCGCTCCTTGACGATGTTTTCGCCTGCCTGTCCCCCGCTCACACTGACGGAGTCATTCCATGAATATGAGTCGCACCTCTTTTACCGGTTTTCGCCCGCTGCTGTTGGCCGTTGCGCTGGCAGCGGCTATCGCCCCGGCTTATGCTGCCGTGCCCAAAGATATGCTGGTCATCGGTAAAGCCGCCGATCCGCAGACGCTCGACCCGGCCGTCACTATTGATAATAACGACTGGACGGTCACCTACCCGGCCTATCAGCGGCTGGTCAAATACAAAACCCAGGACGGGAAAGGCTCAACGGACGTCGAGGGCGACCTGGCCGAAAGCTGGCAGGTCTCTGATGACGGTAAAACCTGGACCTTTTCACTGCACAAAAACATGCAGTTTGACGACGGCACGCCGGTCACCGCCGAAGCGGTAAAACTCTCTTTCGAACGCCTGATGCGCATTAAGCAAGGTCCTTCGGAAGCCTTCCCGAGCGGGCTGAAAATTGAGGCCGTGGATCCCGCCACGGTGCGCTTCATCCTGCCGGACTCGTTCGCTCCGTTCCTCCACACCCTGGCCAATGATGGCGCGTCGATCGTCAACCCGGCGGTCCTGAAGGCCAACGCCGCCGATGACGCCCGCGCCTGGCTGGCGGAACACACCGCCGGCTCGGGAGCCTATATGCTGCAGCGCTGGCAGAAAGGCCAGCAGCTGGTGCTGGTGCCCAACCCGCACTTCAGCGGCACGAAGCCGACCTTTAAACGCGTGACGGTGAAGATTATTGGTGAAAGCGCCGCCCGCCGTCTGCAGCTGACCAAGGGCGATCTGGATATTGCCGATGCGCTGCCGGTCGACCAGTTTGCGGCCCTGAAGAAGCAGGATAGCGTGGCGGTGTATGACTATCCGGCGCTACGCGTGACCTACCTGTATCTCAACAACAGCAAAGCGCCGATGAATCAGGTCGATTTACGCCGCGCCGTCTCCTGGGCCACCGATTATCAAGGGATGGTCAGCGGCATTCTCGGCGGCAACGGCAAACAGATGCGCGGCCCAATCCCCGACGGTATGTGGGGCTTTGACCCGAGCGCGATGCAGTATTCCCTTGATATGGATAAAGCCAAAGCCGCGCTGGCCAACGTCGCCGATAAGCCAAAAACCCTGTCGTTCCTCTACTCCGATAACGACCCGAACTGGGAGCCGATTGCGCTCTCCACCCAGGCAAATCTGCAAACCCTCGGCATCCAGGTGAAGCTGGAAAAACTGGCTAACGCCACCATGCGCGAGCGCATTGGTAAAGGGGATTACGATATCGCTATCGGCAACTGGAGCCCGGATTTCGCCGACCCCTATATGTTCATGAACTACTGGTTCGAGTCAGATAAAAAAGGGCTGCCGGGCAACCGTTCGTTCTATGCCAACCCGCAGGTTGACGCGCTGCTCAAACAGGCCGTCGCCACTACCGACCAGACAGAACGCACCCGGGATTATCAGGCGGCGCAGAAAACCGTTATCGATGAGGCCGCCTACGTCTATCTGTTCCAGAAGAACTACCAGGTGGCGATGAATAAAGAGGTCAAGGGCTTCGTCTTCAACCCGATGCTTGAGCAGATTTTCAATATTGCCGATATGCACAAATAGCGCATCTTAACCTTGTGATGCCGGGCCGTCGCGGGCCCGGCAGAGGGCGTCATCATGAGTTTCTGGGGTTTAATTCGACAACGCAGTTGGGGGCTGGTCCTCGTCGTCGCCGGCGTCTGCGTGATCACCTTTATTATTTCGCACCTCATTCCCGGCGATCCGGCGCGGCTGCTGGCAGGCGATCGCGCGAGCGACGAAATCGTCCGCCATATCCGCCAGCAGCTGGGGCTGGATTTGCCGTTATGGCAGCAGTTTTTCCATTATGTCAACGCCCTGCTGCACGGCGATCTGGGGACCTCCATCCGTACCGGGCGTCCGGTGCTGGAAGATTTAAAGACCTTTTTCCCGGCCACGCTCGAACTGGCGATCTGCGCCCTGTTTATCGCGCTGGTGGTCGGCATTCCGCTGGGGGTACTTTCGGCGGTATATCGCAACCGCTGGACCGATCACCTGGTTCGCCTGATGGCGCTGACCGGAATCTCGACCCCGGCGTTCTGGCTGGGGCTGGGAGTGATTGTCCTGTTTTACGGCAAACTGGACTGGCTGCCCGGCAGCGGGCGCCTTGACGACTGGTTTGACCCGCCCACCCGCGTGACCGGCTTTTATCTGATCGATTCGCTGCTGGAAGGCAACATCGACGTGTTCTTTAACGCGCTGCAGCATCTGATTCTGCCGGCAACCACGCTGGCCTTCGTCCACCTGGGGATTGTCGCCCGGCAAATTCGCTCCGCCATGCTGGAGCAGCTGAGTGAAGATTATATCCGCACGGCGCTGGCCAGCGGCCTGCCAAAATGGACCATCGTGATGCGCTATGCGCTGCCTAACGCGCTGATTCCCTCAGTCACGGTGCTGGGGCTGGCGCTGGGCGATCTGCTGTACGGCGCGGTGCTGACCGAAACCGTCTTTGCCTGGCCCGGAATGGGCGCCTACGTCGTCTCCTCTATTCAGGCGCTCGATTTCCCGGCGGTGATGGGCTTTGCCGTGGTGGTGTCCTTTGCTTACGTGCTGGTCAATCTGCTCGTCGACCTGCTCTATTTATGGATAGACCCGCGCATGGGTCGGGGAGAAAACTAAGTGATGATGACCCAGGAACGCCCCGGCGCTATCGAAAAAACCCGCCGCAACACCGTGTGGAAGCGCCGTCTGTGGCTGATACGCAAAAGCCCGCTGACGCTGATCGGCGGCGCCATTATGTTGATCATGCTGTTTTTGATGATCTTCTCGCCGTGGCTGGTACCGCACGATCCCAACGCAATCGATCTTACCGCCCGTCTGCAGGCGCCGTCGCTGTCCCACTGGTTCGGTACCGACGAGGTCGGTCGCGATCTGTTCAGTCGGGTGCTGATCGGTAGCCAGCAATCGATCGCCGCCGGCCTGGCGGTGGTGCTGATCGCCGGGATCAGCGGTTCGCTGCTGGGCTGCCTTTCCGGCGTGCTCGGCGGACGCAGCGATGCGCTGATCATGCGGCTGATGGATATCATGCTGTCGATCCCTTCGCTGGTGCTGACGATGGCGCTGGCCGCCGCGTTAGGCCCAAGCTTATTCAACGCCATGCTGGCGATCGCTATTGTGCGTATTCCGTTTTATGTCCGTCTGGCGCGGGGACAGACGCTGGTGGTGCGCCAGCACAGCTTCGTCGAAGCTTCGGTAACCTTCGGCGCCTCCCGCTGGCACCTGATCAGCTGGCATATTTTACGCAACGCCCTGCCGCCGCTGGTGGTGCAGGCATCGCTGGATATCGGCAGCGCCATTTTGATGGCGGCGACGCTAGGGTTTATCGGCCTCGGCGCGCAACAGCCTACCGCTGAGTGGGGCGCGATGGTGGCAAACGGTCGCAACTACGTCCTCGATCAGTGGTGGTACTGCGCCTTCCCGGGAGCGGCGATCTTGATCACCGCCGTCGGTTTTAATCTGTTTGGGGACGGGATCCAGGATTTACTGGATCCGAAGTCCGGAGGACGCAACGCATGAGTAATCGGGTTCTGACAATCGACAACGTCCGTTTGAGCTTCCCCGTCTACCAGGGGGAAGTACATGTACTGAACGCGGTCTCGATGCATATTGACCGCGGCGAAATCGTCGGCGTGGTGGGGGAATCGGGCTCCGGCAAATCCGTCACCGCCATGCTGGCGATGCGTCTGCTGCCGCCGGCAAGCTATCAGATTCACAGCGGTCAGGTGACGCTGATGGGAAACGATATTCTCAAGGCTTCAGAGCAAGAGATGCGCGATATCCGCGGCCGTCGGGTGGCGATGATTTTTCAGGAGCCGATGACCGCCCTGAATCCAACGCGGCGAATCGGCAAGCAGATGGTCGACGTTATTCGTCAGCATCGTCCCCTTTCTGCCCGCGAGGCGCGCGCCAGGGCGGTGGCGCTGCTGGCGGATATGCAGATCGCCGATCCGCAGCGGGTGATGGAGCGTTACCCCTTCGAACTCTCCGGCGGGATGCGCCAGCGGGTGATGATCGCCATCGCCTTTTCCTGCGAGCCCGACCTGCTGATTGCCGATGAACCGACCACCGCGCTGGACGTGACCGTTCAGCGCCAGGTGCTGCGCCTGCTAAAACAGAAAGCGCTGGCCACGGGCACCGCGGTGCTGTTTATCAGCCACGATATGGCGGTGGTTTCACAGATCTGCGATCGGCTGTACGTCATGTATGCCGGCGCGGTGATTGAAAGCGGATTAACACAGCAGGTGCTGCATCAGCCTCTGCATCCCTACTCCGTCGGCCTGCTCGACAGTGCCCCGGATAACGGCGAGCCGCGTTCGCTGCTGCGCTCAATTCCCGGCACGGTGCCGAATCTGGCGCGATTACCGGGCGGCTGCGCCTTTCGCGAACGCTGCTTTGCCGCCGGCGAGGGCTGCGGCATCACGCCGGTGCTCCGCCCGATAGAACAGACCGGGCAGCAGGCGGCCTGCTGGTACCCTCAACGGGAGAAAACGCATGTCTGAGATGCTGCTGAAACTGAACGATGTTCATCTTAACTTCCCGGCGCGTAAGAACTGGCGCGGCAAAGTCGTCGAACGGGTATATGCGCTAAACGGGCTGGATATCACGGCGTATCGCGGTGAAACCTTAGGTATCGTCGGCGAGTCCGGCTGCGGGAAAAGTACCCTTGCAAAGCTGCTGATGGGCATGCTTAAGCCCTCTCACGGCCAGTTTGAGCGCGCGACGACGTCCGGCAGCGGGCGTATGCAGATGGTGTTTCAGGATCCGCTCTCCTCACTGGATCCACGGCTACCGGTCTGGCGCACTATCACCGAGCCGGTGTGGATCCAGTCGCGCCCCAGTGAACAGGCCCGACGCCTTCTGGCTGAGCAGCTGGCGTTGCAGGTAGGTATCCGCCCGGAGTATCTCGACCGCCTGCCGCACGAGTTTTCCGGCGGCCAGCGCCAGCGCATTGCCATTGCCCGCGCGCTGTCGGCAAAGCCGGATATTATCGTGCTGGATGAGCCGACCTCGGCGCTGGATATTTCGGTACAGGCGCAGATCCTCAACCTGCTGGTCGAGCTGCAAAAACAGCAGAACCTGACCTATGTCCTGATTTCGCATAACGTGTCCGTAGTGCGCCATATGAGCGATCGCGTCGCCGTGATGTATCTCGGACAAATCGTTGAGATGGGCGAGGCGCGTCAGGTCCTCGATAACCCGGCCCATCCCTATACCCGGCTATTGATGGATTCGGTACCGCGTATCGGCTCAGCGCTGGGCGAAGCGCCGCGCAACACGGAATTACCCGGCAATCGCCATCTGCCCGAGGGCTGCTACTTCCGCGATCGCTGTCCGTTCGCCGGCGCGGGCTGCGAGAAACCGCAGCCGCTACGCCCGTCGGGTAACGGGACCGCGGCCCGTTGCTGGCAGGCGGAAGCGCTAATCGGTCAGCCGCTCAACGCCGGGAAGGCCCTCTAGTTGTATTCGAGCGCGAAGGTCGCCAGACCGTTAGCCCGTCCGGGCGTCACGACATCTCCCGTTTGCACGTATCGGGCGGTGAAGTTGATGCTTTCGGCCGCGGCGGCGTTCCCGCCCGCAATGTGCTTAAGAACCGGCAGGTTGCTGGATTCGTTGATTTTCACCGGGGTTCCCGCAGAGGGCGCCGGCGCGGGATTGTTGCCATAGCTTAGCTCGATTCCTACACCGCTCGCAGCCCCGTCGACTTTTTCCAGCGCCAGGGTATCGCTGACGCCGGGATCGGCGGTCACGCCAAAAAAACCAATACGGATATCGGTGGGCGTGGTGCAAGAGACCGGGATGCTGAAGGTCTGCGCCACCCCGGCTGCGGTGCTTTTGCCTTTGAATTCCGCTTTATTGACCGTACCCAGATTAACGTTAATCGTCGGGCGAGCCACCTGACAGCTACCGCTGGCGCCGATATCCACGTTGAGCGCAGCGAGGTCGATACTCACCGGCGCGCTGGCCGTTCGGGCGGTGCGGCTGCTGTCCTGCTCCTCGATGTATAAATTTCCTACCTGCGGCAGCCCCGGGACACTGGCGTGGTTGCCGCTGACCAACGCGACATCGCCGGTTTTATAAAAGGTGATATACGCCTTCACCACCACCTCCCGCTGGGCAAGCAGCGTTGACAGCTGTGAACTCTCGCAAACCGTCACGGATTCACTTCCAGCGGGTGCATTGCTGCCGTCAATATAGTGAACAGGACCGCCGCCGCACTGAAAGCCCAACGAATAGCCCATCCCGCTGAGCGCGGAGGCATAAACATGCTGGCCGTTAATGATTCGCGGCGAGCCGGCCGTGTTGATCTGCCGGTACACAATACGTTTCCAGCTGGCACCGGGCAGCTGCAGATCGCAAACGAAGTGAATACCGCCGCCGCTATCGGCCATTGCGTTGGTCATCTGCGTATCGGCGCGTAGCGTCGGCAAATAGCGAATGTTCGGCACGTTAATCGTCATCTGCCCTACGCGACCGCCGCAGCTCTCGGCCCATCCGGGTTGACTATAGATTGCCGACAATAACAGGCACAGCAACGCGACTAAACGAAAGCCGTAATACATGGCTTTTCTCCTCGGTTTACAAACAAAGACCCGCCGCAGTTTTCACCACATTCTGCTGCTGACGGTCGGAAAGATGAAAATGTAGCGAGCATTTCCGCGAAATGTTGTTATCGACCCAGTCCGCGTCGAGCGTACCCTCTTCCGGTATCCCACTGAGGTACACCTGGCCGCTATCGGCCACCATGCCTCCCGCTGCCGCCCCGGTGTCGTCCCCTTCGGGGTGCAAATGTACGCTGGCGCCAAACGGAATCGCCCCGTTCCTGTCGTGGAGGGTAAACAGCACGCGATTACCGATATGGGTCCGGTAGTTCGCCAGGACTATCGCGCCGCCGCCGGGAATCACGGTTTGCCCTTGTAGATCGACATCGGTGTCGTTGGTCATCGATTCAGTATCCAGGGTCAGGGTATTTTTTCGGTACACCGTTAAGGTCGGCACCACGGCATAGCCCCGCCCATCGGTGTGGATATTGCTCCCGTTCTGAATGGCCACATTCGCCGCGCCGGGCGCCCGAACGATAGCAAAGCTGTCGCCAACCGGTTGGCCTAATGTCACGCCGTAGGGATGCGCCACGAGCGAGCCGGCGGCTCCCCAGGTCAGCTGGTGACTTACGCGGTCATGGCGATAACCCAGCTGGGCGCTGCCGTATCCACCGTGGTAATCCAGAGCGGCACTACTGTTGCTCCCCTGCCCGGCATTAGCGTACCCCTGCTGAACGGAATAATAGAGATGAGGACGATGTGGCACCGAGCCATACATCGAAACCTGCTGCGAAGTGTGCCCATTGTTATCGGAGGTCGTGCTGTAACTCAGGGAGCTGTCCGCCAGCGGGCCACCCAGCGGAATATTGAGGTTAAATGACCAGGCGCTGTCCGCTTGATCATGATCGGCAGATTGCGTGTAGTAATAGCCCACTCCCCACGCGATCCCTTTCCAGGCGCTATAGAACCCCAGGTGCACCGTTTCATCGTGGCCGCTGCTGTGCCAGTAGTGCTGCGAGTAAGCAGAAATGGCCAGACTACTGAGAGAACCAACCGCCTGGGCAACGGAGAGCTCTTCCCGGCTACGTTTGTGATCAAGCTGTCCGTCCGGGCTTTCGAGCGCATTGGCCTCGCTAAAGTCGTCATAGCCGCTCGACGAGTAACGATAGCTGGCGAGGCTAAAAGAGGTGCCGGTCCGGACAAAATCTTTCTGATACTGCACGCGAAACGACTGCCCCACGGAGCGCGTGCTGGAAGGAGCGGTAGTGCTGGCCCAGGTGACGTCGCCGCCCAGCGATCCCAGCTCACCAAATCCTCGCCCGGCCCCCAACGCCCAGGCCTGATAATTCTGCGCCAGCTGAGTACCGCCGTATAAAGTCAACGCCGCAGGTAATCCATAAAAGAACGTTCCCTGCACAAATTCCGGCGCTCGAACCTGATGCTGACCGGCGTGATAGCGCCCGCCGCTAAGGCTGAATTTGCTTCGCCCCTCCCGGAGCATAAACGGCACGGCGGAATAAGGCTGGGTAAACGTCCGAACCGACCCGTCGCTCTCTTTCACCTGCACATCCAGATCGCCACTTTGTGCCGTCGGGTAGAGGTCTTTGATGGCAAAGGCCCCCGGCGAGACGAAGGTTTCATAGATAACGTAGCCGTGCTGCGAGACCGTTACTTTGGCATTGCTGTGCGCCATACCGCGAATCACCGGCGCAAAACCCCGCTGGCTGTCGGGCAGCATTTCATCGTCAGACATCAGCTGTACGCCGCGAAATGGCACGCTATCGAATACATCGCCGGTTGTGAAGGTATCGCCAATCCGCAGCAGGCTGTTGAGTGATTTCACATCTCGCTGCAACCAGGTGGTTTGGGAATGCCAGCGATACTGCCGATCGTACTGCATCGCCGAAATATTGCGTAAGCGCCAGGGCCCCAGGTTCGCCCCGCTGCGTAAATTCAGATAGCTTGACTGGGTGCGGGTATCAGACTGGCGAGTTTGCGCTCCGGTCAAATTGTAATTAACAAACGCCGCCGGGATCCCGTCATCCCAGCGCACCGGATCGACATAGCCGCGGCTTTGCGTGTTCATCGCTGCCTGAGGAATACGCATATTCAGACGCTGGCTGGCGAAATCAAAGCGGCTGCTGGCATCGGGAATATAGTGTTCAATCCGGGTGAAAGTTTCACCGTCATGCAGCGTGTTAAATGCGGTAAAGGCGCTGACGTTCACACCCAATTCGGCCAGTTGCGCGACGGTTAAAACCGGCTGCAGCGCCCCATTTTCCTCCACAAAGGTGATGGCCCCCTGACCGGCGTCCTGGTTGTTCACCCAGATGTTGACCGAATAAACCCCGGGCTGTTGGCCACCGGATTTAGCAAAATAGTGCAAGTCCGCCATTTTTTGCTGCGGGCTGGCAAACTCTAAGGCGGCCGGATCGAAGTAATCATCCGCCGATACCCGGGCGCTCTGACACAATAAACAGAGCAGCGGCGGCAGGCTTGCGATCAATCGGGAATCCCCGAACGGGGTCGCCATCACGGAATAGCCGTGAAGAATTACAGGGGACTTTTTTTTCACAATCGCTGACCTGGCAATGCAAAGCGCAAGGATTACTGCTGCGCGCTATCCGTAATACCGCCAAAATCATTAATGGCGCGCCACCTAATCGTCCCTGCACCGTTAACCGGCCACTCTTTGCGGGTTAACGGTCCAATCATGCCGGGTTCATCTATCTCTTTACCGCCCACCGAGAGGGAGAAAAAGGAGACAAAATAAGGCGTTGGGTTGTGCGCCACCAGTCGATTACCCTCCACTTTAAAGGTTAATTGCTGCCAGGCTTTCATCGGATCCCCGGCAAGGCTATTCGGTCGATAAAAAATCTTGAATTTAGATTTAATATTGACCTGGAGTTTATTCACATCCCCTTTTTGCGTCGGGGCTATGCTTTTTACATTCAGCCAATAAACGGATTCGCGATCGCGAGGAAGATCGGCGCCAATGAAATTAATTCGCAATACGTTTTCTTGATCCGGGTCGAGACGAAACAGCGGCGGCGTGACAATAAAAGGGACTGGTCCCTGCTCTTTTTCCACATAGTTTTCTACCCACGACTGCACCAGATAGGGGGAATGCGGATCCGCATTGCTCACTGAAATAGAGGCTTCACGTTTTCCTTCCTGATATATAACCCGGGTGCCGCCCATAATAATACCGGCCTGGGCCGCAGCGGCTAACAATAAAAAGGCAGCCGCGATACCGGCCAGCATGTTTTTCATAATCACAACCATCAGATAAGCGTCTGGAAAACAACGAATAAAAAAGAAACTATCCAGTAAATGCATAATAATGAGCAGGTAAACCTGCTCATTGATGTGTTAGTTGTAAACCATATTGAAGTTTGCCGTGCCGTTTGCCGCCCCGGCGGAAACCGCGCTGGTGGAGATATAATCGGCAAAAAACTCCAGATCCGCGGTCCCGGTGCTGGCTCCGCCGGCACCCGCAAGTACCGTCTGGTCACGTGATACCGTTCCGAGGTTAATCGGCGTGGCGCGGTCATCCTCATACAGTTTAATGGCTACGCCCTGGGCGCCACCGTTGACCGCCAGCAGATTGCTGTTGTTACTATCTCGGGTGCCGTCAAACAGCACCGCCACTTTGGTGACGGAGGCTGGACAATCTTTCACTTTAATGTGGAAGGCGGTTTTCGTGGTCTCAGAACCTGCGCCAGTAAAGAAGTTGCTTGCCCATTTGCCCAAATCGATTACCTGGCTGGCGCTGTTGCTATCAATATCGCAGGAGGTATCGGTAATTGAACCGGAGAATTCGATCTGGCCGCCCGTGCTTTGCGTCCCTGTGCTGGCGCCAGGGTTAACGGACAATGCGGAACGCGCGGGTTGTGACGGTGATGCTAATACTACGCCGGACACCAGAGCACCGACAATCATTGCCATAATACGAAATTGTGTCTTCATTATTTATCTCATTTCTAACATATATTTATAACAGATCGCGCCCAGGGCGGTGATGACCTGAGTGGTTCTGCTTGCAGATTGTCCATGTTAAAAATAATCGCGTTCCCTCTGCAGGATATTAAATGCACAGCAGGACCTTCCATTTAATTTATTTCAACACGTTCGTGAAATAATTTTTAAACGGAGGGACATAGCAAAACATTTAACACTGGAAGAAATGTTATTCCTGATAAAAATAAAAAACAATAATTTGTTATGTTAATGAAATAACGTTTTATTTTACATTTAAAATGTAATTCATCATTTTTGCCTGAATTGTTAATTATCAAACCCAAAAAACCAAACATCATAACAATAACGTACAACAACGCCACTTATTAATTAACAAATTTAATAAAAACCGCGCTATTCTGGTGAGATTTTTTCTGTGCAGGCGCAAGGCATAAACCCAGAATTAGGAATATTCTTAGTCGGGGTCATGTTATTTATTTTGTCACCCCCGAAATCATAATAACACTAATAAATACCTGTCCTTGTTTTCTCACGGTGGCATATTTCAAATGAAAGAATAAGTTGAATAAATTTCATATTTATCGATTTAATAAACATCATGCAAAGGCGCGGATCGCCGTTTTTAAAAGACGTGACAAGGATTGCCGACCAGTGGGACAGCCGACGGCATAAAAAAACCCGTCACCTCAGATACCGGTGACGGGTTTGAGCACCCCGCAGCAGGTCAGATATTCAGACCGGCAATTAAAACAGTCCTAACGGCGCGGTACCGTAGCTCACCAGCAGGTTTTTCGTCTGTTGATAAGCATCAAGGGCCATTTTATGAGTTTCACGACCGACGCCTGACTGTTTATAGCCGCCAAACGCGGCATGGGCCGGGTAGACGTGATAACAGTTGGTCCAGACACGACCGGCTTTAATCCCACGCCCCATTCGGTACGCCAGATTGCTGTCGCGGGTCCAGACGCCGGCGCCGAGCCCAAACTGAGTCTGGTTGGCTATTTCCAGCGCTTCTGCCTCATCTTTGAAGGTCGTGACGCCGATGACCGGGCCAAAAATCTCTTCCTGGAAGCTGCGCATATCATTGCGCCCCTTAATCAGGGTTGGCTGAATGTAGTAACCATTATCCAGTTCAGCCGTAATACTGGCGCGTTCTCCGCCGGTCAGGATCTGCCCCCCCTCTTCGCGGGCAATCTTAATGTACGACAGGATCTTATCGAACTGCTGGCGTGATGCCTGTGCTCCGATCATGGTGTCGGTATCAAAGGGATCGCCGCGGCGAATCTGGGCCACCTTCGCCATCACTCGCTCCATAAACGGCTCGTAGATGGATTCATGGATCAGGGCGCGCGATGGGCAGGTACATACTTCGCCCTGGTTGAAGAAGCCCAGCACCAGCCCCTCCACCGCCTTCTCGATAAACTCTTCTTCTCCGTCCATCACATCGGCAAAATAGATATTTGGCGACTTGCCGCCCAGCTCAACGGTGGCGGGAATAATGTTCTCCGCCGCGCAGGCCAGAATATGCCGTCCGACGGGCGTTGAGCCGGTAAAGGCAATTTTGGCAATACGCTTGCTGGTTGCCAGCGCTTCACCGGCCTCTTTACCGAAGCCCTGCACCACGTTCAGGACGCCCGGCGGGAAGAGGTCGCCAATAATTTCCAGCAGCAGCGTGATGCTCAGCGGCGTCTGCTCTGCCGGCTTGAGCACCACACAGTTCCCGGCCGCCAGCGCCGGCGCCAGCTTCCAGGCCGCCATCAGCAGCGGAAAGTTCCACGGAATAATTTGCCCGACTACGCCCAGCGGTTCATGGAAGTGATAGGCCACGGTGGTTTCATCAATTTCCGCAGTACTCCCCTCCTGTGCCCGCAGACAGCCGGCAAAATAGCGGAAGTGATCGACCGCTAACGGCAGATCGGCATTCAGCGTTTCGCGCACCGGTTTACCATTGTCCCAGCTTTCAGCAATCGCCAGATATTCCAGGTTCTCCTGAATCCGATCGGCGACCTGAAGCAGCAGGTTGGAACGATGCTGTACCGATGTTTTCCCCCAGGCTTCCGCGGCGCGGTGTGCGGCATCAAGAGCAAAATCGATATCTTTGGCATCGGAGCGGGGAAATTGTGCAATGTCACTCCCGTCCACGGGGGAGGTATTCATAAAGTATTCGCCGCCGAGCGGTTCGACAAATTGACCGTCAATATAGTTACCGTATGCGGACTTGAATGAAACTAAGGCGCCCGGGGTGCCAGGATGTGCATAACGCATTGCAATCTCCTTCTGTAGGGTTGAGGCGCAGCGGCGTATTGGTTTTTTGCTGTTGCCTGCTGCACAGAAGCTTATGCAGAGGTTATGCCAGATTTATTGAAGGAATAAATAGATAAACAATTCAATGCCATAAGATGTAATCCTGTATCGAATGGAGGCGTAATTTTGCTTATGTGTCGCAAATCGCAACACATGAGAAACCATAAAGCTACAATATTGCAACATCATCCATCCGACCCCGAGGTGCTCCGTGCAAGGTAATTCGTTTACTCTCGATCCCGAGGTAAAAACCAGCCCGTTGCTCAGCGATTCCTGGTTTCGTAGCCAGCAGTACGGCCTGGATCCCGCGACGGATGATTTCCCGCGCCTGGGTTCCGGCGAACTGGCAGATGCGCTGGCCAGCCATGCCCGGTTACAGCAGCTGACCCAGCCGGTGGTGAACACCCTGTCGCGAAAAGTGAGCGATCTCCAGTCGGTGGTGATCCTCTCTGACGCCAGCGGTCTGGTGCTGCAAACCTTCGGTAACATGCACGCCATGCAGAAAGCACAAAGCTTCGCGCTGGCTCCGGGAAATCTGTGGAGCGAGAGCGGGCGCGGTACCAACGCCATCGGTACCGCGCTGGCCATTGACGACAGCTGTGAAATCGACGGCCGCCAGCACTTCCTTACCCGCAATCAGGATCTCTATTGCGCCGCGATGCCGGTTCAGAGTCCGGACGGAAAAATTGCCGGGGTGCTGGATATTTCCGGCCCGGCCCACTTCCCGCACCCCCACACGCTGGCGTGGGTAAAAGAGGCCGCGAAGCAGATTGAATATCTGTGGGTAAAACAGAGTCTCCATCCGCAGCAGTGGCTGATGAGCCTGCACCTTCACCCCCACAAACTCGACAGCGTTGAAGAGCTGCTTCTGGTCTTTTCCGATAACGTGCTGACCGCCGGCAACCGCCTGGCGATGCGCGATCTGGGTCTGGATAGCGGACAACTCGGCCATATCACCTTTCAGCAGCTGTTTCCTCAGCTGGCGCAAACGGCGGTGAATGTTCCGCTGCCGCTGACCCACCAGCGACAAACCTATTACTACCGCCTGCGCGCGCCAACCCGAACCCACGTTGCGGTACCGGCTCCGGCCCCCGCGCCGACGCTGCCGGCCATCGAGCTGCCTTTCGCCAGTCAGCGTGAGGGGGAGAAGATGGTGCGTCTGCTGAATGCCGGCATTGCCCTGTGTATTGAAGGCGAAACCGGATGCGGCAAAGAGTTTGTCAGCCGCACGCTTCACCAGCACAGCCGCTGGCGCCACGGTAAATTCGTGGCTATCAACTGCGCGGCGATCCCCGAATCGCTGATTGAATCGGAGCTGTTTGGCTACCAGCCTGGCGCCTTTACCGGCGCCAGTAAGAATGGCTATATCGGTAAAATTCGCGAGGCGGATGGCGGCGTGCTGTTTCTCGATGAGATTGGCGATATGCCGATGCTGCTTCAGACCCGGCTGCTGCGGGTGCTACAGGAAAAAGAGGTTACGCCGCTCGGCGCCAGTCAGAGCGCTCCGGTCAGCTTTGCGCTTATTTGCGCCACCCACCGTAACCTGATGCAGCATGTTGCCGACGGTACGTTTCGCGAGGACCTGCTCTATCGCCTGCGCGAATTCGCCCTCACTATTCCGCCGCTGCGGGAGTGGCCACAGCTGCCGGCGTTTCTTCAGCAGCTATGGCAAACCCTCGGTGCCGAAGCGCGACACGTACAGCTCTCGCCTGCGCTCCTGACCCATCTCGCCACCCTTCCCTGGCCGGGCAACGTGCGCCAGCTACAAAGCCTGCTGAAGGTGCTGCTGGCGCTGGCTGATGAAGGAGAACAACTGGAGGTGGAGGATTTACCGGCGGAGTACCGGTCAGCCCCGGCTCCGGCTCCGTCACGCGGATTGCAGCAGCACGATGCCCAGCTGATTGCCGACACGCTGTCGACGTATAACGGTAATGTCAGTAAAGCGGCGCAGGCTCTGGGAGTCGCGCGCAGCACGCTCTACCGGCGCGCCGCGCGGACAAGAAACTAAACCTTAGCTACGGCGTAAAACGGGCCGGCAGCCAGGAAAACATGCGCTGGCTGATGGCTTCACAAATCCGCACCATTGCCGGCCCAAAGGCCTGCCAGACCCCTTTGCTCACCCAGACGGCAACCGCCGCCACCGCCGCTGCGCCGACCATATCCAGCGGAAAATGGACCCCGAGGAAAATGCGTGACCAGGCCACCGGCAGCGATGCGAGCAGGACAAACAGCCCGAGGCTGCGTAGACGCAGCGAAAGCAGCGCAAATGCCGCGCTGAACATCACCAGGCCGTGATCGCTCGGGAAGCCATTATCCGCCGGATGGCTGATCCAGGTATGGCCCAGCGGCATCATAAACGGCCGGGGGTGGAACCACAGCGAGCCGCAGAGATAGCCCAACGCAAGCGCCATCAGAATATTCAGCGTGCAAAACAGCGCCTGCCGGTGCCCCTGGCGGCCGCCTAAAAACCACAGACCGAGCAGAATAGCCGGAACGATAAAGATCATTCCGCTTGCGCAGAAGCGGGCTAGCGCCAGAAGGCTCTCCGACGTTCCCGGCTGAGCATTCAGCGCCAGAAAAGCGCTTTGGTTAACCGTTTCGAGTACATTCATTGCGAGGGTCCATGCCAGTCATATTACTGTCATTATCGCGATTCTCTCTTAAGTTACGCTTAACCCCACGCCGAAGAGATGACGCATTTTATGGGTGGCCTCCGGTCTGGCGGATCGCCTGGGGCAATCCGGCGAGCAGCGCATCGATGGTGACCCGGATCTTCTGCGGCACCCACGGCGCCTCGGGCCAGACGGCGGAGATCGCGAAGGTGACGCTGGCGCTTTGCGGCAGAATACAGCGCAGCCGCCCCTGTTCAACCTCCTGGGCAGCCAGCCAGTCCGGAATCCAGGCAATGCCCAGCCCGCTCACCGCCGCCGCCGCTATCGCCGTAAAATCATCCATCACCAGATGCGCCTGCGGCTGCCAGGCCACGGGACCGCTTTGTGGATCGTGCAGCCGCCATTTCTGAAGCTGCCCGCCGCGCAGGTAACCGATGGTCTGGTGTCCGGCCAGTTCAGGGAGAGTCGATGGTTGCGGATGCGCCTGTAAATAGGCGGGCGAGGCGCAAAGTACCATGCCATGGTGGCCGAGGTGACGAGCTTTCAGGAAGGTGGAATCTGCCAGCGTGCCAATACGAATCGCCAGATCGAATCCCTCTTCAAAAAGATTAACCTGGCGGTCGCTGAAAGAGAGCGCGAGTTTTAGCTGCGGATAGCGCTGGCTGAGAGAAAAGAGAATCGGGGATACGCAGCGTTGGCCAAACAGCACTGGCAGGCTGATCCGCAGCCGCCCTTGCACCCGCATTTTGCCGCGATGGATTTCATCCTCCGCCTCGCGAATACTGTCCAGCGCCTGACGACATTGCAGGTAGAACAGCTCCCCCTCTTCCGTCAGGGTCTGACTGCGGGTCGTTCGCTGGAAAAGCGCCGCCCCCAACCGCGCCTCGAGACGAGCGACCGTTTTACCGACCGCCGAGCGGGTCACGTGCAGCCTCTCCGCCGCCTTAGCAAAGTTACCGCACTCCACGACGGCGACAAAAACCGGAATACCGCTCAGGTCGGTGTTCATAAGATTGGTTCCTGAAAGGATACAATTGAGAAAAATAATGTCACTACTGGCGCCAAAAAGACAGTGTTAGCCTTTGCGTAACCACGATAACCAGAGGCCACGTCCCATGAGTCAGGTTTTACTTTTGAAATCCAGCATCAACGGTCAGGCATCGCTGACCAACCGGTTAATAGATGACTATATGCAGATGCGCAAAGCGTCTGGCCAGCAGGATAGCGTGACAGAACGCGATCTGACGACCATGGCGCTGCCGGCCCTCGATCGGCCGCTGTTTGCCGCCCTGCGCGGCGCCCAGGATCCGACTCCGGCGATCCAGCGGGGCGTCGCGCTATCGGATAGGCTGATTGATGAGCTGAAAACCAGCGATCTGCTGGTGATCGGCGCCCCCATGTATAATCTCAACGTCCCTACCGATCTGAAAAAATGGTTTGATCTGGTCGCCAGGGCCCGCGAAACCTTCCGCTACACCGACAGCTGGCCTCAGGGGTTGGTCGAGGGTGTACGCGCGGTGGTGATCAGCTCCCGCGGAGGCGTACATTGCGGGCAGGATACCGATGCCGTAACCCCTTATCTCCGTTCGGTACTGGGTCTGATGGGCATCAGCGAAGTGACATTTATCTATGCCGAAGGTCTGGATATCCAGCCTCACGGCCGCGATGCTGGCATCGCCCAGGCCACAGAACAGCTTATCCGACTGACGCAAACGTCCTGACCGCGACGGCATTTTCTGCGCTGGTACCGCGCCGTTTTTTATTTTAGACTTATCTAAATTTAGAAAAGACTAAAATACATGAATACACCAGAACAGCTGCAGTCCAGCGCCGGCGAAGCCGCCGCCCTGTTGAAAGCCATGAGCAATCCGAACCGGCTGATGATTCTGTGCATGCTGTGCGAGACGCCGCGCGCCAGCGCAGGCGAACTGGCGCAGATCACCGGCCTGAGTCCTTCGGCCACCTCTCAGCATCTGGCGCGCATGCGCGATGAAGGCCTGATCGGCAGTGAGCGCGAGGCGCAACGTATCCACTACTTCATCACCCACCCTGCGGTTCAGCAAATCATTACCACGCTGAAGACCATTTATTGCCCATAAGGAGCCGTCATGACTATCGTCACCCTTTCTCCTGAAGAGGCCCGGGCGCAAATCGCGCAAGGGGCCAGATTAATCGATATTCGCGATGCCGATGAATACGCCCGCGAACACATCCCCGATGCCGAGCTGGTGCCGCTGGCTGCCCTGAATAACGGCGCAATGCTGCGCACTGCCGCGGATGAAACGGTCATTTTTCATTGTCAGGCGGGATCGCGTACACAAAATAATGCCATTCGTCTGCTGGCTGCGGCAGCTCCGGCACAGGTGAAACTGCTGGCCGGCGGTATTCAGGCCTGGAAAGCAGCAGGATTGCCCGTCAAAGAGGATAAAACCCAGCCGCTGCCGTTAATGCGCCAGGTGCAAATCGCCGCGGGAGTGCTCATTCTGCTGGGCGTGGCGCTGGGCTATGGCGTCAGTAGCGGCTTTTTCCTGCTGAGCGCTTTTGTCGGCGCCGGCTTAACCTTCGCCGGCATCAGCGGTTTTTGCGGGATGGCGCGCCTGTTGGCCATCATGCCCTGGAACCGACGCTGACGCCTGCGGCATCAGGCCTGTTGTATGCTGATATTCAGCTACGCTAAAGTGGAGGCGAACAGCGGCATTAATCCATGCCAGAGGAGAAAAACGATGTATTCAGTAGGTGATCTGGTTCAGCCTCGTATGGGCGGACCAAAACTCAAGATTGTGGCCGTCGGTGAAGATCATATTGTCGCCGTACAGGCCAGTAATGAACAGGGTGAGAAATATACTCTGAAGCCTGCAGACGTCACACCTTATAAAGAAGAAGGTGATTTTGGCGTTTGCTAATACACACGGTGGGATTCCCCACCGTTATTTTTTCGCTATCCGACAGCAGCCTTAACTCCTGCCGAATATCATTTTCGCTAACGCTTAAATCAGAAAACTTTCCAGCGTCGCGCCGGCTTCAATCGCCCGAGCGATCGGCTTCGGCATACGTCCCTGGCCGGTCCAGGTTTTTTGCGCACCGGAAAAATCGGTAAACCGGTATTTTGCCGGACGCGGCTGGCGTTTTTTCGCCTCCTTCGACGGGCCTGCATTCTGCGTGACCAGCTCATCAGGTGTAATACCGTCGGCAATCATCAATTCCAGCCAGGTATTAATTTTTTCCTGGTATTCCGCCTGCTGTTGCAGGGCAGACTGCTGCTCTGACCGTTTTTCTTCAGTGACGACCCTGAGTTTTTCCAGCATTTCTTCAAGTACGTCAATGGAGAATTCACGCGACATCGCCCGCAGTGAACGGATATTATTCAACTTCTGTAACATTAAAGACATAAATTATTAAACGTTCCCAAATTACATATAAGACAATACTACCGGGGTACTTTAATATATGAAGCCATATATTACCACCTTTAATGGCGAGTGATAAATATATTCAGACCACGATATCCATATTTTATTTAAAATAACCACAGCGGTTATCCAGTTAATCCCCGAAATTAATTCAGCGACAATCTGAATAGAGTAAAAAAACCGCAAAAATATCATCACTCAGTATATTACCTGCATGGTCAGCAGGTTAGCGGGATATGTCCGACGGAAGGATGAGGTCACAACGCCCCGCCAGTGAATGAACATGCATGAAAATCGAATACACACCAACGAACGAAAACAGAATCTAATGCTATTTAAATCGCGTTTATGGCATAAATTATTCTAAAAGTGACAGAAATCACATTGAAACGTGACTTCAGGCGGTAGTCGGCACAATCGTGGCTTCGCGTGAGCCTCCCCTTCTGCTCACCAAAAACACAACTAATTGATAAATAAATAAAAAATGAAGAATCAGGACAAAAGTAGCGCAGCGAAGACAAAACCACCTTTCGCAGAGTATTTTATCGACAAAAAGCCATTAAATAAAAATTTACAGCTAGTTGTCTCTTTCAGTGCAGAGAGATAATCTACGCATATCAAAACAGGCAACCCAAAACGCTGTAAAAGAGCGCATTTTGTGGCGTATCAGACTTCATTTTCGAGGAGCACACCGATGTTCTCTGCGCAGTCCCGCTTGCGTCATGCGGTAGCAGACACCTTTGCGATGGTGGTTTACTGCACCGTTGTGAACATGTTGATCGAAATTTTCCTCTCCGGAATGACCTTTGAGCAGTCGTTATCCTCGCGCCTGGTGGCGATTCCGGTGAACATTATTATTGCCGTGCCTTACGGATTTTACCGCGACCGCGCCATGCGCCTGGCACGTCACATTAGCCCTTCCGCCTGGATGAAGAGTATTGCCGATGTTGTGGCTTATGTGACATTCCAGTCGCCGGTGTATGTTGCTATCTTATTTTCCGTCGGTGCCGACTGGCATCAAATTGCCGCGGCGGTGAGCTCAAATATTGCGGTATCGATGATGATGGGAGCGGTTTACGGCTATTTCCTTGACTACTGCCGCCGTCTGTTCCGCGTCAGCGCTTACCAGCAGGCTAAAGCCTGAGTCCCGATGCAACCTGCGACTGACCACCGTCAGTCGCCTGCTCGTCTGCTTTCCCCTACTTCACATCCAGGCACGGGTCTTCATACGATTAGTTATGAGACAGGCTCGGCTGCGCTTCGCCATATAATCCCCGCAAAAAACGCTCAAGCGCCATGCGTGAACTGAAGCCATGCGGAATACCATAATGCTGCTGTACATCTCCGGCTAAATACAGCGGAAACTGTTCATAATGATCGCAGGTTTTGATATCCGAGGCGGGTTCCGCCAGCGAATTACTGCGCTCTTTTAACGCCGGATGAATAATTAAAGCGGTCCGCCCCATGCGCGCTTCGCGGTTCACATAAACATAATTATCGCCACGGCGATAGCCGTACGCTTTTTGCGTCACAACATCCATGGTGAAGCCGGCTTTTTCAAGAACACGCGCCACCTCATCGGGTCTTAAATACATACTCATTCCTCTTTATCTTTTACCGCACCTTTACCTTACCTTATTCATCATTGATAGTGCTTTCGGAAAATTCCAGAAACGGCACTGCAAAAGCATAATTCAAAATCTTGTTCTACACTTAATGACTCAATGGAATTAAGGGAGAAATCGATGGCTAACCGTCTGAACCGCAACAATGTCGATGAAAGCGCTGAAGATATTCATAACGATGTCAGCCAATTAGCGGATACGCTAGAAGAGGTGCTGAAATCATGGGGCAGCGATGCGAAAGATGAAGCTGATGCCGCACGGAAAAAAGCCCAGGCGCTGCTGAAAGAGACGCGAGCCCGTCTGAACGGGAACAACCGTGTGCAGCAGGCCGCTCGCGATGCCGCAGGCTGTGCCGATAGCTACGTGCGGGATAAACCGTGGCAGAGCGTCGGAGCCGCTGCCGCAGTTGGACTATTTATTGGCGTATTATTGAATTTACGTCGATAATATAAACGATACATGAAGATAACAAATACGCGTCTGCCCCTGTGTGCCTCTGGCCCGGGGGCTTTTTGTTGCCTCAACGCATGATCGCTACTTCAGGAAGCTCAATCCCCCGAATCCTCAATCAGCGACTTTATTTATCAGCAGAAAACAGCGCGACTTTGAGTTGACGCACCGCCTCCGTTGCCATCGCCATCGATGTCAGATTAGTAAAGCTCACCAGCAGCCCCCCTTCGCCGCGGCTTTGTATCCGCCAGTCGCTCAGCGCCTGTACCGACAGGCCGGCCTGCCGGGCTTTCAGAGCCAGCGCCCGATCGTCACCGTTCACCGCAATAACCAGCTGAATCCCCCCTAACTGAGGGACGACGCTGAACCCCTGCGCCAATAGCGCGGACTCCAGCCACTGTCGGCGCTGCGCATAGCAGGTACGCATTTTCTTCAGATGACGCCAGAAATGACCTTCGTGGATAAAGTCAGCCAGCGTCTGCTGCCACAGCGTCGGTACGCTACAGCTCATCCATTCGGCCTGCTGGCGAAAGGCGGCCACCTGCGGGAGGGGCACCACCAGCCAGGCGGCGCGTAATGCCGGAAAAAGCGATTTACTGAAGGTGCCGGCGTAAATTACCCGCTGCGGGGCATCAAGACTTTTCAGCGGCGGCAGCGGCTTACCCCGGTAGCGAAATTCGCTATCGTAATCATCTTCAATAATCCAGGCGTCGCGCCGGGCCGCCCATGCCAGCAGCTGCCTGCGTCGGGCCAGCGACAGCGCAACCCCCAGCGGACTCTGGTGCGCGGGAGTGAGAAGTGCAAAATGCGCATCGGGGTAATGGCGTTGCGCCCACGCCACATCCATCCCCTCTTCATCGACAGGAACCGGATCGATGACCACCCCTTCCCCGGTTATCACCGGTCGAATCAGCGGAAACCCCGGATCCTCCATCCACATATGCTGACCTGGCTGCGCCAGAGTGCGGAGGAGCAGCCTCATGGAAGCGGCATAGTTGCCGGTCACCAGCACCTGTTCGGGCAGGCATTCAATACTGCGGGAAAGCCGCAGATAATCGACAATGGCCCGCTGCAGGATCATCTCACCGCACGGATCGCCGGGCGCCAGGTCAAAACGCGTTTGCGTTCGCAGTCGCCGCCCCATCACCCGCGCCCACAGGCCGCGGGGGAAAAGATCCAGCGCCGGCAGACCCAGTTGAAACGGCTGCAGCGTCGTCGGTTCAATGCCCGACGGCAGACGCGCCGGTTCCTCCCGCAGCGGACTCAGACGCTCGCTGACAAAGGTGCCCGCCTGCCCTCGTCGCTCCAGCCAGCCCTGGGCCACCAGCTCACCCCAGGCATTCTCCACGGTTGCGCGGGAGACGCCCAGCTCCTGCGCATAAACCCGACTGGCGGGCAGGCGGCTGCCCGGCGCGAGTTCGCCGTGTTCAATCGCAGATTTGAGCTGTCTGGCAATGCGCTGATAGTGCGGGACTTTTTTGATTTCCATTATGGTCTGCTTTTTTCATTAAAATATGGCTATCTTTTGCAGTCCATTATAGTGCTATTTTGCTGCGGTCTTAGAACCCATTCCCCGCGGTTCAACATTGAGGAAAACATCATGAGCACACTCCGTCAGCCCTATAACGAACTGAGCCCGGAAGTCTATAACGCGCTGGTACAGGCCAAGATTGCGCTGGAAAAAAGCGAACTGGACGGCTCCCTGCTGGAACTGGTTTACCTGCGGGTATCACAGATTAATGGCTGCGCCTTCTGTCTGGAAATGCACAGTAAAGCGCTGCGTAAATCCGGCGTGGCGCAGACTAAACTGGATGCGCTGGCCGGCTGGCGGGTAAGCGGGCATTTCAGCGCCGCAGAACAGGCGGCGCTGGCGTGGGCGGAATCGGTGACGCATATTGCCAGCACCCATGCAGAAGATGATGTTTACCTGCCGCTGCTGGAGCATTTCAGCGCACGCCAGATCAGCGACCTGACCTTCGCCATCAGCCTGATGAACGCGTTTAACCGCCTTGCGGTCAGCATGCGCCTGTAATTTCAGGCGTAGCCGTCCGGCCCTCATGGCGTGCTTCCGTGAGGGTTCCCCTTATCTAAAAACGCTATATATTGCGTGGTTGAACTTTTAGATAACTACATCTAGTATTTCCTGAACAGTTAACCGATAGCGGACGTCGCACTTTTTTGCGCCGTTCTGTTATCTTAAATGGAAATACGAATCATGCGCATTACTATTTACACTAAAAATGACTGCGTCCAGTGCCATGCCACTAAGCGGGCCATGGAAAGCCGCGGATTTGCCTTCGAGATGGTGAATGTTGAGCATCATCCGGATGCCGCTGACATGCTGCGCGAACAGGGCTTTCGTCAGCTGCCGGTCGTGATAGCCGGTGAAACCCGCTGGTCCGGTTTTCGCCCGGATATGATTAACCGCCTGCGCCCCGAACCGGTGGCCAACGCATGAGCCTGATCGTCTACTTCTCCAGCAGTTCCGAAAATACGCATCGGTTCGTCCAGCGTCTGGGGCTGCCCGCGGTGCGCATTCCGCTTAACGAGCGGGAACGCATCCAGGTAGACGCCCCCTACATTCTCATTGTCCCCAGCTACGGCGGCGGCGGCACGGCTGGCGCGGTGCCCCGGCAGGCGATCCGCTTTTTAAACGACCCGCATAACCGCCAGCGGATACGCGGCGTGATTGCTGCCGGTAACCGTAACTTCGGCGACGCCTATGGCCGGGCCGGCGACGTCATCGCGCAAAAGTGCGGCGTACCGTATCTGTATCGCTTTGAGCTGATGGGCACCCCAACCGATGTCGATAACGTGCGTAAAGGAGTAAACGAATTTTGGCAACGACAACCGCAGAACGTCTAACCACCGGGGCGGCAGATTTCCACGCCCTCAATGCGATGCTGAATTTGTATGACAGTAATGGCCGTATTCCGTTTGAAAAAGACCACCAGGCGGTAGACGCCTTTATGGCGACGCACGTGCTGACCCATACCGTCTCTTTCACGACGCAGAATGAAAAACTGGAATGGCTGATCGCCGAAGGCTATTACGATGCCAGCGTGCTGGCACGCTACGATCGCCGTTTTGTGCTGACGCTGTTTGACCACGCGCACGGCTACCCGTTCCGCTTTCGGACCTTTCTCGGCGCCTGGAAATTCTATACCAGCTATACCCTGAAGACCTTTGACGGCAAACGCTACCTTGAGCATTTTGCCGATCGCACCTGCATGGTCGCCCTCACCCTCGCGCAGGGAGATGAGACTCTGGCCCGGCAGTTGACCGATGAGATCCTCAGCGGGCGCTTTCAGCCGGCGACGCCCACCTTCCTCAACGCCGGTAAACAGCAGCGGGGCGAGCTGGTTTCCTGTTTCCTGCTGCGCATTGAAGACAATATGGAGTCGATTGGCCGGGCGGTGAACTCGGCGCTGCAGCTGTCTAAGCGCGGCGGCGGCGTGGCGTTTTTATTGTCCAATTTGCGCGAGTTCGGGGCACCGATTAAGCGCATTGAAAATCAATCTTCCGGCGTAGTGCCGGTGATGAAAATGCTCGAGGATGCCTTCTCCTACGCCAACCAGCTCGGCGCCCGCCAGGGAGCCGGGGCGGTCTACCTGCACGCCCATCATCCGGACATTCTGCGTTTTCTGGACACCAAGCGGGAAAACGCCGATGAGAAAATCCGCATCAAAACCCTGTCGCTTGGGGTCGTGATCCCGGACATTACCTTCCAGCTGGCAAAAGACGACGCGCAGATGGCGCTGTTCTCACCCTATGACGTCGAGCGCCTGTACGGCAAGCCGTTTGGCGATATCGCCATCAGCGAGATGTATACGCAGCTGGTCGCCGACGAGCGGGTCCGCAAACGTTGGATCCGCGCCCGGGAACTGTTCCAGCGGCTGGCAGAAATTCAGTTCGAGTCCGGCTATCCCTACATCATGTTTGAAGATACCGTCAACCGCGCCAATCCGATTGCCGGGCGAATTAACATGAGTAACCTGTGCTCGGAAATTTTGCAGGTCAACACCCCGTCGACCTTTGATGAAAATCTGGATTATGCCAGCGTAGGCCAGGATATCTCCTGCAACCTTGGGTCGCTGAATATTGCGCATACCATGGATTCGCCGGATTTTGCCCGCACGATCGCCGTGGCGGTGCGCGGCCTGACGGCGGTTTCCGACATGAGTGATATACGCTCGGTGCCATCGGTGGCGGCGGGCAATGCCGCCTCCCATGCCATCGGTCTTGGCCAGATGAACCTGCACGGCTATCTGGCCCGGGAAGGTATCGCCTACGGTAGCCCGGAAGGGCTGGACTTTACCAACTTCTATTTTTATACCGTCACCTGGCACGCGCTGCATACGTCGATGCAGATAGCCCGCGAGCGCGGTGAGCATTTTGCCGGATTTGAACAATCGCGCTATGCCAGCGGCGAATACTTCGAACGCTATCTGCAGGGCGACTGGCAGCCGAAAACGGCAACAGTGCGCGCGCTATTCGCCCGCGCCGGAATCCGCCTGCCCGACCGCGATATGTGGCTGAAGCTACGCGATGACGTCATGCGCCACGGTATCTATAACCGTAACTTGCAGGCCATCCCGCCAACCGGATCGATCTCCTATATCAACCATGCGACCTCGAGTATCCACCCGATTGTCTCAAAGATAGAGATCCGCAAAGAGGGGAAAACCGGGCGGGTTTACTACCCCGCGCCATTTATGACCAATGACAACCTGGCGCTCTATCAGGATGCCTGGGAAATCGGCCCGCAAAAAATTATCGACACCTATGCCGAAGCCACGCGGCACGTCGATCAGGGGCTGTCCCTGACGCTCTTTTTCCCCGATACCGCCACCACCCGCGATATCAACAAGGCGCAAATCTACGCGTGGAAGAAGGGAATCAAAACGCTGTATTACATCCGTCTGCGCCAGCTGGCGCTGGAAGGTACCGAAATCGAAGGCTGCGTGTCCTGCGCGCTGTAAGGAGAACAGGATGACCCATTTAACGCGTATTCGCGCTATTAACTGGAACAACATTGAGGACGATAAGGATCTGGAGGTCTGGAACCGTCTGACCAGCAACTTCTGGCTGCCGGAGAAAGTGCCGCTGTCTAACGACATTCCCGCCTGGCAGACGCTGACGCCAGTGGAACAGCAGCTTACTATTCGCGTGTTCACCGGACTGACGCTGCTCGATACGATTCAGAACACCATCGGCGCGCCGGCGCTGATGGCGGATGCGCTGACCGCGCACGAAGAGGCGGTGCTCTCCAACATCAGCTTTATGGAGGCGGTGCATGCCCGCTCCTACAGTTCGATTTTCTCCACCTTGTGCCAGACCAAAGATGTCGATGCCGCCTACGCCTGGAGCGAAGAGAATGCGCCGCTCCAGCACAAAGCCCGGCTGATGCTGGAGTATTATCAGGCGGATAATCCGCTGAAGAAGAAAATCGCCAGCGTGTTTCTCGAATCCTTCCTCTTCTATTCCGGATTCTGGCTGCCGATGTATTTTTCAAGCCGCGGCAAAATGACCAATACCGCCGACCTGATTCGCTTGATTATCCGCGATGAAGCGGTGCACGGCTATTACATCGGCTATAAGTACCAAAAGGGGCTGGAAAACATCGCGGCCGACGAGCGGGAGCAGCTGAAGAATTTTGCCCTCGATCTGCTGATGGATTTATACGATAACGAACTGGCCTACACCCGGGATCTGTACGCCGACAGCGGCTGGATTGAGGAGGTGAACGCCTTCCTGTGTTACAACGCCAACAAAGCGCTGATGAACCTGGGCTACGAGGCGCTGTTTCCGGCAGAGATGGCGGCGGTCAACCCGGCGATTCTGGCGGCGCTTTCGCCAAATGCCGATGAAAATCATGACTTTTTCTCCGGCTCCGGTTCCTCGTATGTGATGGGCAAAACGGAAGAAACCGCCGACGACGATTGGGATTTTTAACCTTACTTTCACCAGGAATATATTGTCCGGTTTCCTGGTGATCTATTTCACATAATTAACTTTTATCACACAAAAAAAACCACGCGATATTTTCCTGACATATTGCCGTAATATTCAGCAAGAATCGCGTGGTTCACCAGTTATTCCCCTGTCATCTGTAAAAAATATCACCTGCCAATAATCAACGCTCAGCCCTTCTATCATGGGGAATACGCCGAAGTGCGGCCCTCTCATTTCGCCGCCGATGGGACATTGAGGGTTGTCACAGAATCTGAGTATGTTAGGGTGTAAAAAGGTAATTATCTCCACCAGGTACTATATTGACATAATACAAATAACAGGAAACTCTCTATTGCATGGCAATTAAATTAGAAATTAAGAATCTCTATAAGATATTTGGCGAGCATCCACAGCGAGCGTTCAAATATATTGAAAAAGGATTTACTAAAGAACAACTACTGGAAAAAACGGGACTTTCGCTTGGCGTAAAAGACGCCAGTCTGACCATTGAAGAAGGCGAGATATTCGTCATCATGGGGCTTTCCGGCTCAGGAAAATCCACCATGGTTCGCCTTCTCAATCGCCTGATTGAACCCACCCGCGGGCAGGTGCTGATAGATGGCGTCGATATCGCCAAAATCTCAGAAGCCGAGCTGCGTGAGGTGCGCAGAAAAAAGATCGCTATGGTATTTCAGTCATTTGCGCTGATGCCGCATATGACCGTGCTCGACAATGCCGCCTTTGGTATGGAGCTGGCGGGCATGTCGACCCAGGAGCGCCAGCAGAAAGCGCTGGAGGCGCTGCGTCAGGTCGGCCTGGAGAATTACGCGCATGCTTACCCGGATGAGCTCTCCGGCGGAATGCGCCAGCGCGTCGGCCTCGCCCGTGCGCTGGCCATCAACCCTGATATCTTATTAATGGACGAAGCCTTCTCGGCCCTTGACCCATTAATTCGTACAGAAATGCAGGATGAGCTGACAAAATTACAGGCGAAACATCAGCGTACCGTGGTATTTATTTCCCACGATCTTGATGAAGCCATGCGCATTGGCGATCGCATCGCCATCATGCAAAATGGCGAAGTCATTCAGGTCGGTACCCCGGATGAAATACTGAATAATCCCGCCAATGATTATGTCAAAACCTTCTTCCGCGGTGTCGATATTAGCCAGGTGTTCAGCGCTAAAGATATTGCCCGACGAAGCCCGGTAGGCTTAATTCGTAAAACGCCAGGTTTCGGTCCGCGTTCAGCATTGAAATTATTGCAGGACGAAGACCGTGAATATGGTTATGTGATTGAACGTGGTAATAAGTTTGTCGGTATTGTCTCTATTGATTCACTGAAATCCGCCTTGAGCGAAGGTCAGGGAATTGATGCGGCGTTACTCGCATCCCCGCAGGCGGTAGATGCGCAAACGTCGCTCAGCGACCTGCTCTCCCACGTCGGCCAGGCACCGTGCGCGGTTCCGGTTGTGGATGAAGGGCACCAGTACATCGGCATTATTTCTAAAGGAATGCTGCTGAAGGCTTTAGATCGCGAGGGGGCAAACAATGGCTGATCAATCTAACCCGTGGGATACCGCACCGGCGGCGGATAGCGCCGCACAATCTGCCGATGCCTGGGGCACCCCGGCATCCGCACCGACCGATGGCGGCGGTGCCGACTGGCTAAACAGCGCGCCGGCGCCGCAGCCGGAACATTTCAACATCATGGATCCGTTCCATAAAACGCTGATCCCGCTCGACAGCTGGGTGACGCACGGTATCGACTGGATCGTGGTGCACTTCCGCCCGCTGTTCCAGGGCATCCGTGTGCCGGTGGACTACATCCTCAGCGCTTTCCAGCAGCTGTTATTAGGCATGCCGGCACCGGTCGCCATTGTGCTGTTCGCGCTTATCGCCTGGCAAATCTCCAGCGTGGGGATGGGCGTAGCGACGCTGATCTCTCTGGTTGCGATCGGTGCCATCGGCGCCTGGTCGCAGGCGATGGTGACTCTGGCGCTGGTTCTGACCGCACTGCTGTTCTGTATGCTGATCGGCCTGCCGCTGGGGATCTGGCTGGCGCGTAGCCCACGAGCGGCGAAAATTATTCGCCCGCTGCTGGATGCCATGCAGACAACGCCGGCGTTCGTCTACCTGGTACCGATTGTCATGCTGTTCGGGATTGGTAACGTTCCAGGCGTGGTGGTGACTATTATCTTCGCCCTGCCGCCTATCGTCCGTTTGACCATCCTCGGGATTAACCAGGTGCCCGCAGACCTGATTGAGGCTTCGCGCTCGTTCGGCGCCAGCCCGCGTCAGCTGCTCTTTAAAGTGCAGCTTCCGCTGGCAATGCCGACCATCATGGCCGGGGTTAACCAGACGCTGATGCTGGCGCTGTCAATGGTGGTGATCGCCTCGATGATCGCCGTGGGCGGTCTTGGCCAGATGGTGCTGCGCGGGATCGGCCGCCTCGATATGGGGCTGGCGAGCGTCGGCGGCGTCGGGATCGTCATTCTGGCGATTATTCTCGACCGCCTGACCCAGGCCGTCGGCCGCGATTCCCGCAGCCGCGGCAACCGTCGCTGGTACGCAACCGGTCCTCTGGGGCTGATTACCCGCCCGTTCTGTAAATAGTCTTCTCATCGCCCGGCGGCACTGCACCTGCCGGGCCCGCAGCTCTCCCTTCTCATTCATAAGGAATAACGATGCGACATAACACGATTATTGCCACAACGTTTGCCACTCTGCTCGCCACCAGCGCTGCCTGGGCAGCCGACCTACCGGGAAAAGGCATTACCGTCAAACCGATTCAAAGCACCATTACGGAAGAGACCTTCCAGACCCTGCTGGTGAGCCGCGCGCTGGAAAAACTGGGCTACACCGTCGATAAGCCCAGCGAAGTGGACTACAACGTTGGCTATACCTCGCTTGCCTCCGGCGACGCGACCTTCACCGCCGTCAACTGGCAGCCGCTGCATGACGATATGTACGCTGCCGCCGGTGGCGATAAAAGCTTCTATCGCGAAGGCGTTTTTGTTAACGGCGCGGCACAGGGCTACCTGATTGACAAAAAAACCGCCGAACAGTATCACATCAAATCCATCGATCAGCTGAAAGACCCGAAAATTGCCAAACTGTTCGACACCAACGGCGACGGTAAAGCCGATCTGACCGGTTGTACGCCGGGCTGGGGCTGCGAAGCGGTCATTAATCATCAGATTGATGCCTATGGCCTGAGCAAAACGGTGGTGCACAACCAGGGGAATTATGCGGCGATGATGGCCGATACCATTGCCCGCTTTAAAGAAGGTAAGCCGGTTATCTACTACACATGGACGCCGTACTGGGTCAGCGACGTGCTGAAGCCGGGCAAAGATGTCGTCTGGCTGCAGGTTCCGTTCTCCTCCCTGCCGGGAGTGCAGAAAAATATCGATACCAAACTGGCTAACGGCGCGAACTATGGCTTCCCGGTAAGCACGATGCACATCGTGGCCAACAAAGCCTGGGCAGAGAAAAACCCGGCGGCGGCAAAACTGTTTAGCATCATGAAACTACCGATTGCCGACATTAACGCCGAAAACGCCATGATGCATGAAGGTCATGCCTCAGAAGCGGATATTCAGGGTCACGTTGATGGCTGGATCAAAGCCCACCAGCAGCAGTTTGACGGCTGGGTGAAAGAAGCGCTGGCCGCGCAGAAGTAACCTGCCCTCAGGCCCGGAGGCAGCGCGCAGTCCGGGTACCTGAGCGCGCCACTCCGCTACCCCGGCGCCGGCCGGGGTAGCGTTCAGACGGTCCCACTCACCCGCCAGCGCCGCTTAACAAGGTGTCAAAGCGCCCCGCTCTCTGCTAAGGTAATCTCACCTGTTCAATCATGTGATATTCACGTGAGTTATCAATAAATAACGCGCTATGGAAAAACCTGCCCCTGCCAGTGAGGCCACGCTGCCTGAAGGGATTAAAGACAGCCTGCCGATTGTGATTAGCTACATTCCCGTGGCCTTCGCCTTTGGCCTGAACGCCACCCGACTCGGCTTCACGCCGCTGGAAAGCCTGTTCTTTTCCTGCATCATCTACGCCGGCGCCAGCCAGTTCGTCATTACCGCGATGCTCGCCGCAGGCAGCTCGCTGTGGGTGGCGGCCCTCACCGTGATGGCGATGGATGTGCGTCACGTTCTGTACGGCCCTTCGCTACGTAGCCGCATTCATCGCGCGCTGGATAAACGAAAAACCGCGCTCTGGGCTTTTGGCCTGACCGACGAAGTTTTCGCGGCGGCCACCGCAAAGCTGGTTCGCGACAACCGCCTCTGGAGCGAAAGCTGGATGCTCGGTATCGCCTTCACCTCCTGGATATCATGGGTGTTCGGCACGCTGATCGGCGCCTACTCCGGTAGCGGCCTGCTGGTCGGTTTTCCGGCGGTGGAAGCCGCGCTGAGCTTTATGCTACCCGCGCTGTTTATGAGCTTCTTACTGGCCTCGTTCCAGCGGAAACAGTCTCTCAGCGTGACGGCCGCCCTGGCCGGTGCCCTGGGCGGCATTATTCTGTTTTCTATTCCAGCGGCCATTCTCGCCGGGATTGTCTGCGGCTGTCTGGCCGCGCTGATTCAGGCCAGCATTCAGGGGATGCCCGATGAACAATAACGTGCTGATTATCGGGATAGTGGTCGGCTGCGTGAACTATCTGTTTCGCTATCTGCCGCTGCGCCTGCGCGCAGGAAACGCGCGCCCGACGCGACGCGGTCCGCTCAGCGTGCTGCTCGATACCATCGGCATCGCCTCCATCTGCGCCCTGCTGATCGTCTCCAGCGTGCCGGAAATCCTCAGCGATTCCAGACGGCTGCTGCCTACGTTGGTTGGATTCACGGTGTTGGGACTGGCGTTCTGGAAGACGCGCAGCATTATTATGCCCACGCTGCTGAGCGCGTTGGCCTATGGAATAGCATGGAAAATCACAACTTTTTTATACTTTTAAAGTATCAATTTTAGTCAATAATTGATTTGATTTATTTGTCACAATAGTTATTATATCGGCTGTAATTAATGAGGTCATACCCAAATGGATAGTTCGTTTACTCCCATTGAGCAAATGCTCAAGTTCCGCGCCAGCCGTCACGAAGATTTCCCTTTCCAGGAGATTCTGCTCACCCGCCTCTGTATGCACATGCAAGGTAAGCTACTGGAAAACCGCAATAAGATGCTGAAAGCGCAGGGGATTAACGAGACATTATTTATGGCACTGATCACGCTGGAGTCTCAGGAAAACCACAGTATTCAGCCTTCTGAGCTGAGCTGCGCGCTGGGATCGTCACGGACCAACGCAACCCGTATTGCCGATGAACTGGAAAAACGCGGCTGGATTGAGCGTCGCGAAAGCGACAACGATCGCCGCTGCCTGCATCTGCAACTCACCGACAAAGGTCATCAGTTTTTGCGCGAAGTTTTACCGCCGCAGCACAACTGCCTGCATCAGCTCTGGTCTTCTCTGAGCACCAGCGAGAAAGACCAGCTCGAGCACATCACCCGCAAACTGCTTAGCCGCCTTGACCAGATGGAAGAGGATGGCGTACTGGCGGAGTCGCTGCGTTAAGCGCGGGAACTGCTCAAAACTTTTTCTGGATTGACAAGGAAAAACAGACAGGCCAGCAGATCATCTGCTGGCCTTTCTGATAAACAGGTCGGCTCAGCCGATGTGAAATAATAAGATCGTGGAGAATAACATGAGCGCAAATGCGGAGAGCCAAACCCCGCAGCAACCGGACAGCAAGAAGGGCAAACGCAAAGGCGCCCTTCTGCTACTGACATTGCTCTTTATTATTATTGCCGTGGCATACGGAGTTTATTGGTTTTTGGTACTGCGTCATTATGAAGAGACCGATGACGCTTACGTGGCAGGGAACCAGGTGCAAATCATGGCGCAGGTGTCCGGCAGCGTGACGAAAGTCTGGGCCGACAACACCGATTTCGTGCAGCAAGGCGACCCGCTGGTCACCCTGGACCAGACCGATGCCCAGCAGGCATTTGAAAAAGCGAAAACCCAGCTGGCCGCCAGCGTTCGCCAGACGCGTCAGCAGATGATCAACAGCAAACAGCTGCAGGCGAATATCGACGTCAAGAAAACGGCGCTCTCTCAGGCACAGACCGATCTCAATCGTCGTATCCCGCTGGGCGCCGCCAACCTGATTGGCCGCGAAGAGCTGCAGCACGCTCGCGATACCGTCGCCAGCGCCCAGGCCGAACTGGATGTCGCCATTCAGCAATTCAACGCTAACCAGGCTATCGTGCTGAATACCCGCCTGGAACAACAGCCGGCGGTTCTGCAGGCGGCGACGGATGTCCGCAACGCCTGGCTTGCGCTGCAGCGTACGCAAATCGTCAGCCCGATTAGCGGCTACGTTTCCCGTCGTGCCGTGCAGCCCGGCGCCCAGATTAGCCCCACCACGCCGCTGATGGCGGTCGTACCGGCCACCAATCTGTGGATCGACGCCAACTTTAAAGAGACTCAGCTGGCGCATATGCGCATCGGCCAGGAAGCGACCGTCATCAGCGATATTTACGGCGATGATGTGAAGTACACCGGCAAGGTCGTCGGGCTGGACATGGGGACCGGCAGCGCGTTCTCACTGCTGCCGGCACAAAACGCCACCGGTAACTGGATCAAAGTGGTCCAGCGTCTGCCGGTACGTATTGAGCTCGATGCCAAACAGCTGGCTGAACATCCGCTGCGTATTGGTCTTTCAACGCTGGTTGAAGTGAACACCACCAACCGCGACGGCGAAATGCTGGCTAACCAGACGCGCAAATCCCCGGTTTATGAAAGCAATGCCCGCGAAATCGCCCTTGAGCCGGTGAACAAACTGATCGACGGTATCATCCAGGCTAACGCGGGATAATTCGGAGTGAGCGTAATGCAACCGCAAAAACCGCTGGAAGGCGCGCAGCTGGTCATCATGACCATTGCGCTGTCGCTTGCGACCTTCATGCAGGTGCTGGACTCCACTATCGCCAACGTGGCCATTCCGACCATTGCCGGTAACCTTGGCTCATCGTTGAGCCAGGGGACCTGGGTTATCACCTCCTTCGGGGTGGCGAATGCTATCTCTATACCGATCACCGGCTGGCTGGCAAAACGCGTCGGGGAAGTGAAGCTGTTCCTGTGGTCGACGGTGGCGTTTGCCATCGCCTCCTGGGCCTGCGGGATGTCCAACAGCCTGACGATGCTGATTTTCTTCCGCGTGATTCAGGGGATCGTCGCCGGTCCGTTGATTCCGCTGTCGCAAAGTCTGCTGCTCAGCAACTATCCGCCCGCCAAACGTTCTATCGCGCTGGCGCTGTGGTCGATGACGGTGATCGTCGCGCCGATTTGCGGCCCTATTCTCGGCGGCTATATCAGCGACAACTACCACTGGGGCTGGATCTTCTTCATCAACGTACCGATTGGCATCGCGGTGGTGGTGATGACGCTGCAAACCCTGCGCAGTCGCGAAACCCGTACCGAACAGCGGCGGATTGACGGCGTCGGCCTGGCGCTGCTGGTGATCGGTATCGGCAGCCTGCAGGTGATGCTTGACCGCGGTAAAGAGCTGGACTGGTTCGCCTCCAACGAGATTATCGTGCTGACAATCGTCGCGGTGATCGCCATCAGTTTCCTGATCGTCTGGGAGCTGACCGACGACAACCCGATCGTCGACCTCTCGCTCTTTAAATCGCGAAACTTCACCATTGGCTGTCTGTGCATCAGTCTCGCCTACATGCTCTACTTCGGTGCTATCGTGCTGCTGCCGCAGCTGCTGCAGGAGGTATATGGTTATACCGCCACCTGGGCCGGTCTGGCTTCCGCACCGGTGGGGGTTATCCCGGTTATCCTGTCGCCAATTATCGGCCGCTTTGCCCATAAGCTCGATATGCGCCGGCTGGTGACCTTCAGCTTTATCATGTACGCGGTGTGCTTCTACTGGCGCGCCTGGACTTTCGAGCCCGGCATGGACTTCGGCGCCTCGGCGTGGCCGCAGTTTATCCAGGGCTTCGCGGTGGCCTGCTTCTTTATGCCGCTGACCACCATCACCCTGTCCGGCCTTCCGCCGGAACGGCTGGCGGCGGCATCAAGCCTGTCGAACTTCACCCGTACGCTGGCAGGGTCAATAGGCACCTCGATTACCACCACCATGTGGACTAACCGCGAGGCGCTGCACCATGCGCAGCTCACCGAGTCGGTGACGCCCTATAATCCCAACGCCCAGCAGATGTATGAC
The DNA here is from genome assembly GCF_003323835.1 of Klebsiella sp. X13. Classification (NCBI taxonomy): domain Bacteria; kingdom Pseudomonadati; phylum Pseudomonadota; class Gammaproteobacteria; order Enterobacterales; family Enterobacteriaceae; genus Klebsiella; species Klebsiella sp. X13. Next base: position 1,150,844 of record NZ_CP030874.1, on the reverse strand, counting down.
CAGCTGCAGGGATTAGGGATGACTCAACAGCAGGCGTCCGGCTGGATAGCGCAGCAGATAACTAACCAGGGGCTGATTATCTCCGCCAACGAAATCTTCTGGTTCTCGGCGGCGATCTTTATCCTGCTGCTGGGGCTGGTGTGGTTTGCCAGACCGCCGTTTAGCGCCGGGGGCGGCGGCGGCGGTGCGCACTAAGGTTTGACCTGAAGGGATCTGCGGATCCCTTTTTTATTGCCGGCGCTACGCCAACCTTGTCCAGTTCTCGCTAGTTTCTGTCCAGTTTGCTAAAGCAGCCCGCTCTGCGCTTCGGCAGGATAAAGATCCGACACAAGGAGAGAACTATGCTGACAAATCCCGGTGAAAAATATCGCCCCTGGCCGCCCATTTCCCTGCCCGACCGCCGCTGGCCGGACAACCCGATAACCCACGCGCCGCGCTGGCTCTCAACCGACCTGCGCGATGGCAACCAGGCGCTGGCCGAACCGATGGACGGCGCACGTAAGCTGCAGTTCTGGGATCTGCTGCTGGAGTGCGGATTTAAAGAGATTGAAGTCGCCTTCCCCTCGGCATCTCAGACCGACTTCAACTTCGTCCGCCAGCTGATTGAGGAACGGCGCATTCCAGAAGATGTCACCATCCAGGTGCTGACCCAGGCGCGAGAAGATCTTATCCTGCGAACCTTTGAATCGCTGCGCGGCGCCCATCGCGCCACCGTCCATCTGTACAACGCCACCGCCCCGCTGTTCCGCAAGCTGGTTTTCGGGATGGATAAAGCGCAGGTCATTGAGCTGGCAACCCGCGCCACTCGCCTGATTCGCCAGCAGTGTGAAGAGCAGCCGCAGACCCGCTGGCAGTATGAATACTCCCCGGAAACCTTCTGCTTTACCGAACCGGAATTTGCCCTGGATATCTGCGAAGCGGTAGCGGATATCTGGCAGCCCTGCGCACAACGACCGATGATTATCAACCTGCCAGCCACCGTCGAGGTCAGTACCCCGAACGTTTACGCTGACCAGATTGAGTTTTTCTGCCGCCATTTCTCCCGCCGGGCCGATGTCTGCATTAGCGTTCATCCGCATAATGACCGGGGGACCGGCGTTGCCAGCGCGGAGCTGGCGGTGATGGCCGGCGCCGACCGCGTAGAAGGCTGTCTGTTCGGCAACGGTGAGCGTACCGGTAACGTCTGTCTGGTCACCCTGGCCATGAACCTCTACAGCCAGGGGATTACGCCGCGGCTCAGCTTCCCGGAGATGAAACGGGTCGTGGAAGTGGTGGAGAATTGCAATCAGCTGCCGGTTCATCCTCGCCATCCGTGGGCCGGCAGCCTCGCCTACACCGCCTTTTCCGGTTCTCATCAGGATGCCATTAAGAAGGGATTCGATGCCCGTCAGCCCGGCGATCGTTGGGAGATGCCCTACCTGCCCGTCGACCCGCAGGACATCGGCTGTAGCTATGAAGCGGTTATCCGCGTCAACAGCCAGTCCGGTAAGAGCGGCAGCGCCTGGTTAATCGAACAGAATCACGGACTGAAGCTGCCCCGTGCGCTGCAGCAAGATTTCAGCCTGCACGTTCAGCAAGAGACCGATACGCATGGCAAAGAGATGACGCAGAATGCCCTCTGGCAGCTGTTCCGTTCCCGTTACGGGCTGGTTACTCAGCCACCGCTGGCGCTGCTGGAGTATAAAACTGACAGCCGACAGGACGGCCAGCTTGCGTTGCGGGGTACGCTGCGGGTCAACGGTGAGACGCGTCGCCTTCAGGGCCACGGTAATGGCCTGCTCTCCGCGGCCGCCAGCGGCCTCAGCGCGCTGCTGAAGCAAGCGTTCGTCATTAAGGACTACCACGAACATACTCTCGGTGAACGTAGCGACAGCCGTTCAGTGGCCTATATTCGCTGTATTTTCCCCAATGGCGACAGTCGCTGGGGCGTTGGAATCGATAATGACGTGGCGCGCGCCTCATTGCAGGCGCTGTGTCATGCGGTCGGCGCAGACGCGCAAGCCGGCGGACGGAAGTAATCGCTGGGGGCGACGCCCATCACCCGACGAAACATCGCGCTGAAGGCGCTATGGCTGCCATAGCCCAGATCGAGCGCCACCCGCAGCACCGATTGTCCCTGCGCCAGGCGAACCAGCGCTTCCATCAGTTTCGCCCGGCGCACCCATTCACTCCAGGTGAGCGTGGTCTGCTGCTGAAAATGGCGGTTGAGCGTGCGTTCGCTCATATTGCTCTCTTTCGCCGCCTGCTGGCTGCTCCAGGCTTGTCCCGGCATTTCCCGCACCTTGTGACATAAACGGCGCAGCGCCTCGCTCCGGGGCTCCAGCAGGCCAAATGGCAGCACCGCCATACCGCGAATCTCATCGAGAATGAGTTCATAAATGCGCTCATCGCGACTGCCGGGTTGATAGCGCTCCGCCAGGGCCAGCGAGGTCACGATCAGCTCACGCAGCAGCGGAGTGATCTGCACGATCTGGCACGAAGACGGCAGATCGGCCCGGGCGAGCGGATCGATAAACAGCGTGCGGGCCGCGACCTGTCCGGTGACACGCAGCGCGTGGGGCGTACCTGCCGGCAGCCAGACGCCGCGTCCGGGCGGGACAACCCAGTAGCCCACCGGCGTGTCAACCCGCACCACGCCGCTGAGAATATGCAGCAGCTGGGCGCAGTCATGCTGATGCCACGGTTCGCTATCACCGTGAGCGTAATCATGGGCAAATGGCACCAGGGCGCGGTGTTGAAACGAGAAGGTGAGGGTCGTCGACATAGCGGCGCAGGAATAGCGGCCCGGCGGAAATCGCCGGACCGACAATAAGCACTAGATGTGCAGTTCTTGCAGGGTTTCTTTCGGCAGGGCCAGCTCATCGTTGCTGTTGATGCGCACATCGCGCTCGATGATATGGCGTGCGATCTCCTGAGCTTCTTCCAGCGAGTGCATGGTATAGGTACCGCACTGGTAGACGTTCAGTTCCGGGATCTGCTTCTGATCTTTCACTTTCAGCACATCGGCCATCGCCGCTTTCCAGGCGTCGGCTACACGCTGCTCATCCGGCGTACCAATCAGGCTCATATAGAAGCCCGTACGGCAGCCCATCGGAGAGATGTCGATAATTTCCACACCATTGCCGTTCAGGTGGTCGCGCATAAAGCCCGCGAACAGGTGCTCAAGAGTATGAATCCCTCTTTCCGGCATCACTTCCTGGTTTGGTACGCAAAAACGCAGATCGAAAACGGTAATTTCATCGCCGTGCGGCGTGTTCATTTTCTTCGCAACGCGCACCGCCGGTGCTTCCATGCGGGTATGGTCGACTGTGAAACTATCTAACAACGGCATTCTTCACCTCCGATAGTGATTTTTTTTAAAATAAAATGAACTCTTCTTACACCCGCGAGTCTGAGTATATGAAAGACGCGCATTTATTATCATCATCATCCCTGAATCAGAGATGAAAGTTTGGCCACATTGATGTGGCCTTTTTCTTTTGTACCGCTTTTTGCTACGCGTGTCTTGCTAACAGGGCTTCAAACGGCTCGCTATCTTCCGCTTCCACCTTCTGCTGGCGCATCACTGAAGCTTCACGTTCAGCGATAAAATCATCTTCACGCAAAATTTCCAGCGGCTCTTCCCGCAGCATCGTACGATATCGATCGGCCAGCTCCCTACCGGTGCCGCCAATCCCTTCTTCAAGCATAGAACGCAGAATGCGGGCTGAGAAAGTTAATTCCGGATCGTCGAAGCTGGCAACCAGCTCATCACAAACCTGCTGGTAGGCTTCGCCACCGTGGATGCTATCTAACGTCTGCGCCACGCGGCGCAAATCACGGAACAGATCTTTACCCACTTGAGCCAGCGGGAACTGCGCGCTTTCGCAGCCGATACCCAGCGTCAGCCCCGGCTTACGGCCTTCCAGAATCACGCGATTCCAGTTGGTGCGCGTACACAGCAGCTCATCGCTGCTCATTTCCGGCGCATCGGCCAGCACGCACCAGACCATAAACAGGTCGAGGAAACGCACCTGCTGCTCGTCAACGCCAATCGGCGAGAACGGGTTGATATCCAGCGAGCGGACTTCGATATATTCAATACCGCCGCGCAGCAGCGCGTCGGAAGGCGTCTCACCGCTGCGGGTCACACGCTTCGGCCGAATTGGCGCGTAGAGTTCGTTCTCAATCTGCAAAATATTGCTGTTGATTTGCAGATGCTTGCCATCTTTCTCGAGGCCAATCCGGGCATACTCTTCCGACGGCGTTTTAATCGCCCGCTTCAATCCTGCCACATACTCGTGGAGATCGTTAAACGTAATCCCGAGATTGCTTTGCGACTTATTGGTATAACCCAGATCGCTCAGGCGCAGCGAGGTCGCATAAGGCAGGTAGTACATACCATTTTCCGCTTTCTCAAACGGCAGCGTCGTCGGTTTGCCCTGCAGGAACGAAGAGCAGATAGCCGGAGAGGCGCCGAACAGGTATGGGATCACCCAACCGAAGCGGTAATAGTTACGAATTGAACGGAAATAGCCGGCGGAAATCGCCTCTTTGCCGCTTTCCGCATCGTCAACGCCGCACTTCGCCTGCCAGAAAGCCATCGGCAGCGAGAAGTTATAGTGCACGCCGGAGATAGTTTGCATCAGCGCGCCATAGCGGTTCTTCAACCCCTCGCGGTACAGCGTTTTCAGACGGCCAATATTCGAGGTGCCATACTGCGCCAGTTCGATATCCTGACCAGGAGCAATATAGCAAGGCATGCTCAGTGGCCACATCCGCTCATCGCCCAGTTGACGAGCGGTATAGCGATGAACATCGCGCATAAAGGTGAGCATATGCTGAATGTCGCCATCAACCGGCGTAATAAACTCCAGCAGCGCTTCAGCAAAGTCGGTAGTAATCCATTTATGGGTCAGCGCCGAGCCAAGGGCCTGAGGGTGACCGGTCGTCGCCAGTGAGCCATCGGCATTGACGCGCAGCGTTTCACGCTCAAGACCACGTTGGATACCCTGAAGAGCCTGTGGATTTTTTTCCAGCCAGGCCAGCGCCTGTGATACATCCGGGATCAATTTGACCTCCCGCCTGTCGAAATCGTTTGAATAAGCATAATTGTAATGGTGACCATACAGGTTATCCCAGAAGACGTTACTGTTGCCGGTTCCGCGCGCGAAAACCGGATCGCACTGGCAGTACGTGCGGATTTCGGGCACAGCCGAGGTGTAAAATAACCGGTAACACGGCCTGTCGGGATAGTCTTAGTTCCACAATTAGTGCCACCACGTCATGCCCTGAAGCGTTACCACCGCAATGACGATATAGCGTAACGCTTTACCAAGGCATAAGAAAAAAAGTACCGGCCCCCAGGAGATGCGCATCCATCCCGCCAGCAGACACAGTAAATCGCCGATGACCGGCGCCCAGCTTAATAATAATGTGACCGCGCCGTAGCGCTTTAACCAGCCGGTTGCTTTTTCCTGCCAGCGCGATGTTTTGCGCAGCGGAAACAGGCGCCCCAGAATAACGTTAGTTACCCCTCCAAGGCTATTGCCGATTGTTGCTATTAATACCAGGGCCCACGGTTGGCTTGCCCCCGTAAGTAGCATAGCAACCAGCACAACTTCCGAATTGCCGGGAAGTAATGTGGCGCTCAAAAAACTACTGGCAAACAGCGATATCAGCGACAGTGCGTCGCTCACAGCAACCGAACGTCCACGGCATCCATCCCCGCACGCTTCGCCGCCTGCAGACCAAAATCAGCATCTTCAAAGACGACGCATGTTTCCGGCGCGACGCCCATGCGCTCCGCGCACAGCAGGAAGGTATCGGGCGCGGGTTTATGATTCTGGACATGATCGGCGGCAATCACCGCCGCAAAGTAGTGACGCAGGCCGAGGTGCGCCAGCAGCGCCTCAGCGACGGCGCTTTCGCTGCCGGTCCCGACCGACATCGGACGACGCCCGTGCCATGCCTTCACAACGTCTATCAACGGTAAGGGACGCACGCTGTCCAGCAGCATGGCCTTCACGGCCACGGTTTTTTCCTCCGCCAGACGGTGAGGATCTAAATCAGCGTGATTCAGTTCGATAATCGCCTGGGCTATACGCCAGGTCGGAGAACCATTGAGCGCGACCATCGCCTGCTCGTCGAAACGCATTCCGTAACGGCCCAGAACCTCGTGCCACGCTTTACGATGCGTCGGTTCGGTATCAAGGATGGTGCCATCCATATCAAAGATCAGTCCTGCGTAACGTTCGTACATCGTGTTCTCACAAACCGGGTAAGAAAACGTTACTTTATCGCAAAAGGCGCATGTTGTCGCGGCCAGCGCCTCAGGCAATAAAGGCGCCTTCGGGCGCCTTTATGTGACTCATATCATGATTTATTTGATTTTTAAATCGTTCTCAACCAAACGAACGCCCTGCACTCTGCGGGTGACTTCCACCGCGCGGCTGGCGTCCTTCGCTGATGAGACAAAACCACTCAACTGAACACGTCCTTTAAAGGTCTGTACGCTAATTTCAGAAGACTTAATATCTTTTTCGTTAAACAGCGCCGTTTTAACCTTCGTGGTGACGACGGTATCGTCAATATAGCCACCGGTACTTTCCTTTGTGGGCGATCCCGCACAGCCAGCTAACGATACGGCTACCAGAAGCGTCGCACAAAACGCAGGTATTGCTTTGAACCATTTCATGGATTTCTCTCCTTGCACTCATCTCACCCAAATCAGGTCGATACATACGGGTAAATTATAGTGGAAAGAGTCACTTGCCAATAAAAAAAGATCGCTCAGCATCGTTGAAAGAGATCCGCCGCCTGAATGGTCCAGGCCGCTTTTGCCAGAAAAGGCAGGCACAGAACGGATAAACGGTTTGGGATTTTAAGAAAAAGGAGAAACTGAAGAAGATGGTGCATCCAGGAGGATGACTCGTTTTACTCACCCTGCGGGCCGTTGCTCACGCAACGTTATCCTCCCTGGTACTGGCGATAATTTCGCAGACCATGAAGCGATAAATTTAATGTGAATCTGGAGAAGATGGTGCATCCGGGAGGATGACTCGTTTTACTCACCCTACGGGCCGTTGCTCACGCAACGTTATCCTCCCTGGTGCTGGCGATGATTTCGCAGACCATGAAGCGATAAATTTGATGTGAATCTGGAGAAGATGGTGCATCCGGGAGGATTCGAACCTCCGACCGCTCGGTTCGTAGCCGAGTACTCTATCCAGCTGAGCTACGGATGCATCAGGGAGAACTGCTTTACTACTCTGTCTTTCCTGGTACTGGCGATTATCTCGCAGACCGTGAAATAACACTTTCGCTGTTATCTCGGAGAAGATGGTGCATCCGGGAGGATGACTCACTTCGCTCGCCCTGTGGGCCGTTGCTTACGCAACGTTATCCTCCCTGGTACTGGCGATTATTTCGCAGACCATGAAATAACAGTTCCGCTGTCATTTCGGAGAAGATGGTGCATCCGGGAGGATTCGAACCTCCGACCGCTCGGTTCGTAGCCGAGTACTCTATCCAGCTGAGCTACGGATGCATCAGGGAGAACTGCTTTACTACATTGACTTCCCTGGTGCTGACGATTATCTCGCAGACCATGAAATAACACTTTCGTTGTTATCTCGGAGAAGATGGTGCATCCGGGAGGATTCGAACCTCCGACCGCTCGGTTCGTAGCCGAGTACTCTATCCAGCTGAGCTACGGATGCATCAGGGAGAACTACTTTACTACGCGTCAGTGTCACATCTAACACTTGCCACACTGAGTAAGATGGTGCATCCGGGAGGATGACTCGGCTTTCGCCTCGCCCTGCGGGCCGTTGCTAATGCAACGTTATCCTTCCTGGTGCTTGCGGTTATTACCGCTACCCCAACCACCTCTTCATTGCTGAAGAAATGGAAAAATATGGTGCATCCGGGAGGATTCGAACCTCCGACCGCTCGGTTCGTAGCCGAGTACTCTATCCAGCTGAGCTACGGATGCAAAATGGCGGTGAGGCGGGGATTCGAACCCCGGATGCAGCTTTTGACCGCATACTCCCTTAGCAGGGGAGCGCCTTCAGCCTCTCGGCCACCTCACCACACGCCTCTTACGAGTGCTTCGAAGAACTTGTTTCTGCTCTTCGTCGCTGCGATGGCGCACATATTACTTTCTGGTACTTATAAGTCAAACAATTTTTCGAGACCTTTTTCCGTTTGCACACTTACCGCGCAATTAGCCTGCAAAAACGGCAAAAAGAGTGTTTTATCAACAGGAATTCAGGGCTTTCGGCCAGCGGTAAGCAAAAGATTAATGTCGCGATCGATAGGCAATAAACAAAAATGGGAGAGAGCAGAAGAAGAAAAGTCAGAAAGAAGGACGGGAGCGGGGATGCGCCTCACGGAATCGCGAGGCGCGAAAACCTTAGTAACTGGACTGCTGGGATTTTTCAGCCTGGATACGCTGGTAGATCTCTTCACGATGCACGGAGACTTCTTTAGGGGCATTAACGCCAATACGTACCTGGTTACCCTTAACCCCTAAAACTGTCACAGTGACCTCATCTCCAATCATGAGGGTCTCACCAACTCGACGAGTCAGAATCAGCATTCTTTGCTCCTTGAAAGATTAAAAGAGTCGGGTCTCTCGTATCCCGGCATTATCCATCATATAACGCCAAAAAGTAAGCGATGACAAACACCTTACGGTGTAAGCAGTCACGGCATCACATTCTGTTAAACCTAAGTTTAGCCGATATACACAACTTCAACCCGACTTTATCGTTATCAGTGCTTCTCTCGCAAGCTACCGTTATCCAGGGATAACGGTAGCTATGCATTTATAGTTATTACAGTTTTGCGCTGACCCAGCCTTTCACACTGGCTAACGCTGCAGGGAGAGCAGACGCGTCGGTACCGCCGGCCTGAGCCATATCCGGACGACCGCCCCCTTTGCCACCCACCTGCTGGGCGACCATTCCAACCAGCTCCCCTGCTTTCACGCGATCTGTCACATCCTTAGACACACCGGCAATCAGAGAAACCTTACCATCCGCCACCGTGGCTAACACAACGACCGTAGAACCGAGTTGGTTTTTCAGGTCATCAACCATGGTACGCAGCATTTTCGGCTCAACGCCGGCCAGCTCGCTGACCAGCAATTTGACGCCGTTAATCTCTTCTGCTTTGCTGGAGAGGTTTGCGCTCTCCTGCGCCGCCGCCTGCTCTTTCAGCTGCTGCAGCTCTTTTTCCAGTACGCGAGTACGTTCCAGCGCGGCACGCACTTTATCGCCAAGGTTATGGCTGTCGCCCTTCAGCAACTGTGCGATATCGCCCAGCAGATCGCTCTGCGCATGCAGATACGCAATTGCGCCTTCGCCGGTCACTGCCTCGATACGGCGAACGCCCGCAGCGGTACCGGATTCAGAGGTAATACGGAACAGGCCAATATCACCGGTACGTGAAGCGTGAGTACCGCCGCACAGCTCGGTGGAGAAATCACCCATGCTCAGTACGCGAACGCGATCGTCATATTTCTCGCCGAACAGCGCCATCGCACCAGACTCTCGCGCCGCATCGATATCCATGATGTTGGTTTCAACCGGCAGGTTGCGACGGATCTGAGCATTGACCAGATCTTCCACCGCGCGAATCTCTTCCGGCTTCATGGCTTCGAAGTGAGAGAAGTCAAAGCGCAGCGCTTTGTCATTCACCAGCGAGCCTTTCTGCGCCACATGCGTACCCAGAACCTGACGTAATGCCGCATGCATCAGGTGAGTTGCCGAGTGGTTCAGACGAATACGCTGACGGCGAGCCCGATCGACATCAGCCTCCAGCGCATCGCCCACTTTCAGCGTGCCGTGGCTCAGTTTACCGATATGACCAATGGCCTGGCCGTATTTCTGCGTATCGCTGACCGCGAAGGAGAAACCGGCGCCTTTCAGTTCGCCTTTATCGCCCACCTGGCCACCGGATTCTGCGTAGAACGGCGTTTGATCCAGAATGACAACCGCTTCCTGGCCCGCAGTCACGGCATCAACAGCTTTGCCATCGATGAACAGTGCGGTCACTTTCGCATTCAGCTCCAGGTGGTCGTAGCCTTTAAATTCAGAAGCGCCGTCAACGCGAATCATCGCATTGTAGTCTGCGCCAAAGCCGCTGGACTCACGCGCACGACGACGCTGCTCTTCCATTGCGGCTTCAAAGCCTGCTTCGTCGACTTTAATATTGCGCTCGCGGCAAACGTCGGCGGTCAGGTCAACCGGGAAACCATAGGTGTCATACAGACGGAAAGCGGTTTCGCCATCCAGCGTATCGCCCTTCAGCTTGCTCAGCTCTTCATCCAGCAGCGCCAGACCGCGCTCCAGCGTACGAGCGAACTGCTCTTCTTCGGTTTTCAGCACATGCTCAACCTGAGCCTGCTGCTGCTTCAGCTCTTCACCGGCGGCGCCCATGACATCAATCAGCGGAGCAACCAGTTTCCAGAAGAAGGTCTCCTTCGCACCCAGCATGTTGCCATGACGCACGGCACGACGAATGATACGACGCAGCACGTAGCCACGGTTTTCATTCGACGGGATTACGCCGTCGGCAATCAGGAATGCGCAGGAACGAATATGGTCAGCGATAACGCGCAGCGATTTGTTCGTCAGGTCGGTTGCGCCGGTGACTCTCGCGACGTTCTCAATCAGAGTGCGGAACAGGTCGATATCATAGTTGGAGTTGACGTGCTGCAGAACGGCAGCAATACGCTCCAGACCCATACCGGTGTCGACAGACGGCTTCGGCAGCGGCTCCATGGTGCCGTCGGCCTGACGGTTAAACTGCATGAAGACGATGTTCCAGATCTCAATGTAGCGATCGCCGTCTTCTTCCGGGCTTCCCGGAGGACCGCCCCAGATGTGGTCACCGTGGTCGAAGAAGATTTCGGTACACGGACCGCACGGCCCGGTATCGCCCATCTGCCAGAAGTTGTCAGAAGCGAACGCCGCGCCTTTATTATCGCCAATGCGGATAATACGCTCACGTGGAACGCCGACCTCATTCGCCCAGATATCGAAAGCTTCGTCATCGGTTTCGTAAACGGTCACCCACAGTTTATCTTTCGGCAGCGCGAACCAGTTTTCCCCGGTCAGCAGTTCCCATGCGTATTTGATGGCATCCTGCTTGAAGTAGTCGCCGAAGCTGAAGTTACCCAGCATTTCAAAGAAAGTGTGGTGACGCGCGGTGTAACCGACGTTTTCCAGATCGTTGTGTTTACCACCCGCACGAACGCAACGCTGCGCGGTCGTCGCGCGAGAATAATGGCGTTTGTCGAGACCCAGGAAAACATCCTTGAACTGGTTCATCCCGGCGTTGGTAAACAGCAGGGTCGGGTCGTTATGCGGCACCAGGGAGCTGCTCGCAACGACCTGGTGTCCCTTGCTATGGAAAAAATCGAGAAACGCCTGACGGATCTCAGCAGTGCTCTTGCTCATAATTATCCTGAAATCAAGCTATACACTTCACCTTTCACGCCGCCTCTACGCGGGCTGCGCTCGTTCACCCCGACCACGTACCTCTGTACGCTCCAGGTGACTCACTCTCCTGCCGCCTTGACGCAGCGCGAATGATTTTGTGTATAAGGAATAATCGTCGTGGGCGCTGATTGCCTGTTAACAGCCAGCGACCGGACGGAATAAAGTGGGAATAAGATAAGTTTTCTTTACTGGGAAGTAAAATACCCGATGGGTCAATCTGCAAAATTTCGCCAGATTTCCTGAATATCTTCCATCAGGTAGCCACGGTACAGCAAAAACCGCTGGATTTTGACTTTATCGGCAAATGTCGTCGGGAGCGGTTCGCCATACTTTCGCTGCGCCTGCTCTTTCGCCAGCGCGGCCCAGTCAATATCGCACTCGCGCATCGCGCTTTCGCTAACGTCGCGGGGAATACCTTTCTGATTGAGCTCCTGGCGGATACGCGCCGGGCCATATCCTTTGCGGCTACGGCTGCCAATAAACTGGCGAACAAAGCGACCGTCGTCAAGGTAGCGGTTCTCAATGCACCAGGCGACAACGGTGTCTACCTCTTCCGGCGTGACGTCCAGCGTCTCCGGGCCATTTTTTCCCAGTACCGGAGCAGCGAGTTTACGCCGCAGCTCCTGTTCGCTATGGTCGCGCATCGCCAGGATACGGATTGCGCGGTCCAGCAGGCGGGCATAGCCGGAACGGCGGGATGAAGGTTCAGTCACGGGCACCTCGACAATCAAAAAGCAAAAGGGCCGCATTCGCAGCCCTTCATTATCTTTCGATGAGATTATCAGAAATCTTCGTGGGTTTCTTCTGCACCCGCACCGTTACCGTCAACCACGAAGTCCGGTGTGGAATCCTGGTTATTCAGCAGCAGCTCACGCACTTTTTTCTCAATCTCTTTTGCCGCAGCCGGGTTATCTTTCAGCCAGGAGATAGCATTTGCTTTACCCTGGCCAATCTTATCGCCGTTGTAGCTGTACCATGCGCCCGCTTTCTCGATCAGCTTCTCTTTCACGCCCAGGTCAACCAGTTCGCCGTAGAAGTTAATACCTTCGCCGTAAAGAATCTGGAACTCAGCCTGTTTGAACGGCGCGGCGATTTTGTTTTTCACGACTTTGACGCGGGTTTCGCTGCCGATGACGTTATCGCCATCTTTTACCGCGCCGATACGACGGATATCGAGACGCACAGAGGCGTAGAATTTCAGCGCGTTACCGCCAGTGGTGGTTTCCGGGTTACCGAACATCACGCCAATTTTCATACGAATCTGGTTAATGAAGATCAGCAGCGTATTGGATTGCTTCAGGTTACCGGCCAGCTTACGCATCGCCTGGCTCATCATACGCGCCGCGAGGCCCATGTGAGAGTCGCCGATTTCGCCTTCGATTTCCGCTTTCGGCGTCAGCGCCGCCACGGAGTCGACAACGATAACGTCTACGGCACCTGAGCGCGCCAGCGCGTCACAGATTTCCAGCGCCTGTTCGCCGGTGTCCGGCTGAGAGCACAGCAGGTTGTCGATGTCGACGCCCAGCTTACGCGCATAAACAGGATCCAGCGCGTGCTCTGCATCGATAAATGCACAGGTTTTACCTTCACGCTGCGCGGCGGCGATAACCTGCAGGGTCAGTGTCGTTTTACCGGACGATTCAGGCCCGTAGATTTCGACGATACGGCCCATCGGCAAACCGCCGGCGCCCAGGGCGATATCCAGGGAAAGCGAACCGGTGGAGATAGTTTCCACATCCATGGAACGGTCTTCACCCAGGCGCATGATGGAGCCTTTGCCGAACTGTTTTTCAATCTGGCCTAGTGCTGCCGCCAACGCTTTCTGTTTGTTTTCGTCGATAGCCATTTTTACTCCTGTCATGCCGGGTGAAACCGGGTGGTGAATTCTGTTCTGTTGAGGCAATTATACTGTATAGTCATACAGTATCAAGTATTTTGTAGAAATTGTTGCCAGAGGAGATTTAGCGCATAAGCCGTTGCCTGACGACGCACCGCCTCCCGGTCTCCGGCAAAACATTCACGCCGGGTCACGCCCTGCCCGTTCGCACAGGCCACGCCAAACCACACCGTTCCGACAGGTTTCTCCTCGCTGCCGCCATCCGGTCCGGCGATGCCGCTCACCGAAATAGCATAGGTGGCGCGCGCCGCGCGCAGCGCGCCAACGGCCATCTCAACCACCACCGGCTCGCTCACCGCGCCATGGCCGAGGAGCGTAACCTCGCTGACGCCGATCATCTGCGATTTGGCTTCATTGCTGTAGGTCACGAACCCGCGTTCAAACCATGCTGAACTGCCGGCGATGTCGGTGAGCACTTTCGCGACCCAACCGCCGGTACAGGACTCTGCCGTGGTCACCGTCGCACCGCGAGCTTTTAATGCCAGCCCGACCTGCTCACTCAGTTGCTTTAATTCAGAATCTGTCATTAGCGCCCCGTTTAAGCCAGATAAAGAGGCCATCAAAGATAGCACTTTCAGCACAGATATGGGGATGAGGTCATCAATTTACGAGGGGGCTTCCGAAAATGAGCGGCCCCGACGGCGTCGGGACCGTTAACGCGCGCGTTACTTCATGCTGGCGGCGATCAGCTCGACGTTATGGCGTAACATTTTCACGTAGCTATCCGCCACGCCGCCCGGTTTCGAGAGCGCTTCCGGATAGAGCTCCCCGCCCGGCTGTGCGCCAGTCGCGGCCGCAATTTGTTTCACCAGACGCGGATCGAGCTGGTTTTCCATAAACCAGGTGTGGATGCCGTCGGCCTTAATTTGTTGAATCAGTGCCGCCACCTGCGCCGCGCTGGCTTCGCTTTCTGACGACAGCCCCTGTGGTGCCAGGAAGGTCACGCCATAGGCGCGGCCAAAGTAGCCAAACGCATCATGGCTGGTGAGCACTTTGCGTTTTGCCAGCGGAATTGCCGTAAACTGTTTTTTTGCCCAACCGTCGATCTCCGTCAGTTGGCCGATGTAGCGCTGCCCGGATGCCTCCAGCGCAGCCTTATCCTGCGGATCGGCTTTGATCAGGCCGTTGAGAATATTTTGCGCATAAATCGCGCCGTTAGCGGCGCTGTTCCACGCATGAGGGTCAGTAACCGTTTTCCCCTCCTCATTGAGCGTGTGCGTTTTTACCCCGGTAGAGGCCACCACCAGCTCACCTTTAAAACCCGAAGCTTTGATTAATCTGTCGACCCAGCCTTCCAGTCCCAGACCATTAACCACCACCACATCGGCTTTGCTCAGCAAAGCGCTATCCTGCGGCGAAGGTTCAAAGGTATGCGGATCGCCGTCCGGTCCCACCAGCGTATCAACATGCACATGTTCGCCCCCCACCTGCTGCACCATATCGCCCAGCACTGAAAAACTACTCACCACGTTGAGCGTTTTTGCCATCGCCCCCTGCGTTGCGAGGCCTAACGCCAGCGCCAGAATGACTGCGGTACGTTTCATCATATTTCCTTACCCCATTAATTTACGCCAGCTGACGACCAGTCGGCTGCGCGTGCCAAAAAACACCGAAATAAAAAAGATCCCGCTGGCGGTCAGTACGATGGACGGCCCGGCCGGTAAATTCGCGGTCCACGACAGGCTTAACCCCATCCAGGCACAAAAGCCGCCTATCAGCGCCGCCAGCAGCAAGGTTCCGGGCAAGGTTCGCGCCCAGCAGCACGCCGCTACCGCCGGCAGCATCATCACGCCAACCGCCATCAGCGTCCCCAGCACCTGGAACCCGGCGACCAGATTGAGCACCAGCAGCGCCAGGAACAGACCGTGCAGCAGCGCCGGGAGCCGCGGGTGGTTCACCTGCAGCCAGGCGCTATCAAAGGCTTCGCTGACCAGTCCACGATAAAGCAGCGCGATGCAGAGCAGCGTCAGGCTGGCCACCCCGCTGACAAACAGCGCAGCGTCGTTATCCACCGCCAGAATCGAGCCAAACAGTAGATGCAGCAGATCAACGCTGGAGCCGCGAAGCGACACCAGCGTCACTCCCAGTGCCAGTGACCCGAGGTAAAACCCGGCAAAACTGGCATCCTCTTTCAACGGCGTGCGTCGGCTGACCCAGCCCGCCACCAGCGCCACGGCAATTCCGGCGATAAACCCGCCGATAGTCATTGCCAGCAGCGACATGCCGCTCACCAGGTAGCCCACCGCCACGCCGGGTAAAATTGCATGCGACAGCGCGTCGCCCATCAGACTCATTCGTCGCAGCAGTAAGAAGACGCCAAGCATGGTCGTGCTCAGAGAGAGCGCGAGGCACACCAGCAGCGCGCGGCGCATAAAGCCGAATTCAATGAAGGGCTGAAAAAAGGTATGCCAGATCATGCCAGCCTCGCAGAGCCGAAGGCGGGCAGCACATCGTCGGTGTTACCCCAGCGAGCGCGCTGCGGTTCCAGCAGCAGCGTTTCCGGGAAATATTCAGCGACGCGCTGGTTATCATGCAGCACCGCCAGTACCGTCTGCCCCTGTTGATGCATCTCAAGGATCAGCCCCATCAGCTCGCGGCTGGTTGCTTCATCAATCCCGGTAAAGGGTTCATCCAGCATAACCAGCGGCGCCTGCTGCACGATAACTCTGGCGAACAGCATGCGCTGGAACTGCCCGCCGGAGAGCGCCTCAATCGGCGTTTTCGCCATTGATGTCAGCCCCACGCGCTCCAGCGCGGCGCCGATACGCCGCCGGAGCTCGCTGCGGATCCCCCCCAGTAAAGAGACATGCGGCCAGGCCCCCTGACTCACCACGTCCTGTACCGTCAGCGGAAACTGCGATTCGAGGGCATGGCGCTGCGCCAGCCAGCCAATTACCGGACGCGAAACCGTCCAGCGCAGCCTGCCGCTGACCGGAGGAATAAAGCCGGCCAGCGTTTTCAACAGCGTTGATTTACCGCAGCCGTTCAGGCCGACAATGGCCGTCATGCTGCCTGCCGCAATAACGCCGCTCAGGGCCGGCGTAATAGCCAGTTCTTCGTAACCGGCTACCAGATGATCCAGTTCAATCATGGCAGGGTTACCGCCCACCAGGTCGCCAGCCACAGGAGCGCCAGCAGCACACAGGCTATTCCTACGCGTACCGCTGCGGATGTCATAAAAAGAGAAGTCACAGCCTTATCCAATTAATATGTTATAACGTAACAATATTAGATTGACGAAAAAATGTAAATCAGCGTCGACGGCGGGAAATGCTGCAAAATGTAACAGAACTCCCCTCACGACGAGGGGAGTATCAGGGAAGGGTTACTGTCCGCGGGCCTGAGAAACGGCCAGACCCAGCTGCCAGACGGCCATCGCGTAGTGGGTACTGTGGTTATAGCGGGTAATGGTGTAGAAGTTCGGCAAACCATACCAGTACTGGTAACCGGTTCCGATGTCCAGACGCAGCAGGCTGGCCTGCTGATGGTTGCCTAGCGGTTGCGTCGGCGTCAAACCTGCCGCCGTAAGCTGCGAAATGCTGTAGTTGGTTTTGAAGCCATTCTCCAGACCCGGCGCCTGACCCAGCGCCTGTACCGCAACCTGATCGCCACTCACCCAGCCGTGCTGTTTGAAATAGTTCGCCACGCTGCCAATCGCGTCCACCGGATCCCACAGATTAATGTGCCCGTCGCCGTTAAAGTCCACCGCATACTGTTTATAAGAAGACGGCATAAACTGACCGTAACCCATTGCTCCGGCGAAAGATCCTTTCAGGTTTAACGGGTCATCTTGCTCGCTGCGCGCCATCAGCAGGAAGGTTTCCAGCTCACCGGAGAAATAGTCGGCGCGACGCGGGTAGCTAAACGACAGCGTCGCCAGGGCGTCGAGAATGCGGGTTTTGCCCATCACGCGACCCCAGCGGGTTTCTACGCCAATAATGCCGACAATAATTTCCGGCGGCACGCCGTACACCTGCCAGGCGCGGTTCAGCGCATCCTGATACTGGTTCCAGAATACGACGCCGTTCTGCACGTTATCCGGAGTAATAAACTGTTTTTTGTAACGCAGCCAGGCGCCGTTAGGCCCTGACGGCGGCAGTCCGCTCGGCGCCTGGCGGTCCATCAGGCGCAGGACGTAATCCAGGCGTTTCGCCTGGGAAAGGATCTCATGCAGCTGCTGTCTGTCGAAGCCATGCTTGCTCACCATTTTATCGATGAACTGCTCCGCCGCCGGGTTGTTAGCGAAATCGCCTCCCATCTCCATCACATTGTGCTGCGGCTCCAGCAAAAAACCGCCGCCTCCCGCCGTCTGGGGTTCTGCGGTGGTTTTAGGTTTGCTGCTACAGGCAGCGAGGAGAACACACAGGGGAAGTAAAGCCAGATAGCGACGCTTCAACATGGGACATCCGTTTAACAAATTTGGCAAAGGATAATTATGGTAAAGCATGCGGCCGTCAACAAGGAAGCGGCAATGTATTTGCGGACAAAATAGTCCCGCCAGCACCGCCCTTTCCGGTTCATTATCTACCCGTTCATCTCCCCTTTGCCTCGGTTAGCATTCCCCTTCATCACGCACAAACTTTCAAAATAAAATATTTACCTTTCATTTTGCGATCAATTTAACACTTTTAAACCTTTCAAAGTGATTAAAATGAGCTGCCAGTTAGCAAGAAAAATAACACTCTGAAGGAGAGAACAATGATTGAAGTCATTACCCACGGCGCCGAATGGTTTATCGGCCTGTTTCAGAAGGGGGGCGAGGTATTTACCGGTATGGTTACCGGGATCCTGCCGCTTCTGATCAGTCTGCTGGTGATCATGAACGCGCTGATCAACTTTATCGGTCAGCAGCGGATCGAAAAGCTGGCGCAACGCTGCGCCGGCAATCCGATCTCACGCTATCTGCTGCTGCCCTGCATCGGCACCTTTGTGTTCTGTAACCCTATGACCCTGAGCCTCGGGCGCTTTATGCCTGAGAAGTACAAGCCCAGCTACTACGCGGCAGCCTCTTACAGCTGCCACTCTATGAATGGCCTGTTTCCCCATATCAACCCCGGCGAGCTGTTTGTCTATCTCGGGATTGCCAGCGGCCTGACCACGCTTGGCCTGCCGTTAGGTCCGCTGGCGGTGAGCTATCTGCTGGTAGGCCTGGTCACCAACTTCTTCCGCGGTTGGGTCACCGATCTGACCACCTCGATTTTTGAGAAAAAAATGGGCATCCAGCTTGAGCAAAAAGTCCATCTTTCCGGAGCAACCTCATGACCCGTATTCGTATTGAAAAAGGCGCCAGCGGCTGGGGCGGCCCCCTAGAGCTGGACGCCGTTGCCGGTAAAAAGATCGTCTACATTACCGCCGGTACCCGCCCGGCAATCGTCGACAAGATCGCCAGTCTGACCGGCTGGCAGGCCGTCGACGGGTTCAAAGAAGGCGAGCCGCCGGAAGAGGAGATCGGCGTTGCCATTATCGACTGCGGCGGTACCTTGCGCTGCGGCCTCTACCCAAAACGTCGTATCCCGACCGTCAATATCCACGCCACCGGCAAATCCGGCCCGCTGGCGCAATATATCGTCGAAGATATTTACGTCTCCGGGGTGAAAGAGGAGAACGTTCGCCTGTTGACCCACGATGGCGCAGCGGCGCCCGAAACCAAGCCGGGCCAATCGGCCCCGCGGGATTACGATACCAGCAAAAAAATAACCGAGCAGAGCGATGGTCTGCTGGCGAAGGTCGGTATGGGAATGGGCTCCGTGGTGGCGGTGCTGTTCCAGTCCGGACGCGACACCATCGACACGGTGCTGAAAACGATCCTGCCGTTTATGGCTTTCGTCTCGGCACTGATCGGCATCATCATGGCCTCCGGCATCGGCGACTGGATTGCCCATGGTCTGGCCCCGCTCGCCAGCCATCCTCTTGGCCTGGTCACGCTGGCCCTGATCTGCTCCTTCCCGCTGCTGTCGCCGTTCCTCGGCCCTGGCGCGGTTATCGCTCAGGTCATTGGCGTGCTGATCGGCGTGCAGATTGGTCTCGGCAATATTCCCCCGCACCTTGCGCTCCCGGCGCTGTTCGCCATTAACGCCCAGGCCGCCTGCGATTTTATTCCGGTTGGGCTGTCGCTTGCCGAAGCCCGTCAGGACACGGTGCGCGTCGGCGTTCCTTCGGTGCTGGTAGGACGTTTTCTGACCGGTGCGCCGACGGTGCTGATCGCCTGGTTTGTGTCCGGATTTATTTACCAATAAGAGGTTCCTGAAGATGACCGTGATTTACCAGACCACGATTACGCGCATCGGCGCCAGCGCGACGATGGCGCTCGAAGAACAGATGTTGATTACCTTTCGCGAAGGCGCGCCGGCGGACATTGAAGAGTATTGCTTTATTCATAACCACGGCGAATTTTCCGGCGCGCTGGCGCCGGGCGCGGAGCTCCAGCTTGGCGAACAACGCTTTCCGGTGACCGCCGTCGGCGATGTTGCCGAGCAAAATCTGCGCGAGCTGGGCCATATCACGCTGCGCTTTGATGGCCATAGCGAAGCGGAGTTTCCGGGGACGGTCCACGTGTCTGGCCCCGTGCCGGACGCGATCGCCCCCGGCTGTATATTGAAATTTGTTGCATGAGTTGTCAGGAGAAGACTATGAATCAGGTTGCTGTTGTCATCGGCGGTGGACAAACCTTAGGCGAGTTTCTGAGCCGGGGCCTTGCCGCACAGGGGTATCGGGTTGCCGTTGTGGATATCCAAAGCGATAAAGCCACGCGCGTCGCGCAGGCTATCAACGACGAATATGGAGAAGGAACGGCGTACGGTTTTGGCGCCGATGCCACCAGCGAGGCCAGCGTGATGGCCCTCGCCCGCGGCGTGGACGAAATATTCGCGCGGGTGGATCTGTTGGTGTATAGCGCCGGGATCGCCAAAGCGGCCTTTATCAGCGATTTCGCGCTCGGTGATTTTGACCGCTCGCTGCAGGTGAATCTGGTGGGCTACTTCCTCTGCGCTCGCGAATTTTCACGGCTGATGATTCGCGATGGGATCAAGGGGCGTATTATTCAGATCAATTCCAAATCCGGCAAAGTCGGCAGCAAGCACAATTCCGGCTATAGCGCAGCGAAGTTTGGCGGCGTCGGGCTGACCCAGTCGCTGGCGTTGGATCTGGCGGAATACGGCATTACCGTTCACGCATTGATGCTGGGCAACCTGTTGAAATCGCCGATGTTCCAGTCACTGCTGCCGCAATATGCCAGCAAGCTGGGCATTGCCGAGGACGAAGTCGAGCAGTACTACATCGACAAAGTGCCGCTGAAACGCGGCTGCGACTATCAGGATGTCCTGAACGTACTGATGTTTTACGCCAGCCCGCAGGCCTCTTACTGCACCGGGCAATCCATCAACGTCACCGGCGGGCAGGTGATGTTTTAACCGCCGGTTCCCGGGTCGCGTCGCGATCCGGGTTCTTCCCGACGCCACGCCTTAAGGAGATTTTATGGTTAGCGCATTAATCACCGTCGCCGCCATCGCCTGGATCGCCCAGCTCGCCTTCGGCGGCTGGCAGATCCGCCGCTTTAACCGCGAGTTCGATAAACTCTGTCAGCAGGGCCGCGTCGGCGTCGGGCGTTCATCGGGCCGCTTCAAACCGCGCGCGATCGTCGCCATCGCCTTTGACGACCACGATCGCGTCAGCGATACGCTGCTGATGCGAGGAGTGACCGTCTTCGCCCGCCCGCAAAAAATCCCCGCGATAAAAGGGCAATATCGTGAGGAATTGCGGCCAGATATGATCTTTCCCCAGGATCCGCTCTGTCAGAATGCTCTATCATTAGCGCTTAAACCGAAACATGTATAATTTCGTTGTAAAAGTAAATATCTTGCGAAATTATCACTTCGAAACTTAACGCAGGATAGGATATTACCGCTATGAAACCACGTCAGCGCCAGGCAGCCATTGTTGAGCACCTGCAAGCGCAGGGTAAATGCTCGGTTGAAGAGCTGGCGCAACACTTCGACACCACCGGCACCACCATCCGCAAGGATCTGGTGATCCTCGAAAATGCCGGCACCGTTATTCGCACCTACGGTGGCGTGGTCCTCAACAAAGATGAGCCCGACCCGCCTATCGATCATAAGACGCTCATTAACACCCATAAAAAAGCGCTGATCGCCGAAACCGCGGTGCACTACATCCACGATGGCGATTCGATCATCCTCGATGCCGGCAGCACGGTGCTGCAAATGGTGCCGCTGCTCAGCCGCTTCAATAACATCACGGTCATGACCAACAGCCTGCATATCGTCAACGCCCTCTCCGAGCTGGATAATGAACAAACGATCCTGATGCCCGGCGGCACCTTCCGTAAGAAATCGGCCTCCTTCCACGGACAGCTAGCGGAAAACGCCTTCGAGCAGTTCAGCTTCGACAAACTGTTTATGGGGACCGACGGCATCGACCTGAACGCCGGCGTTACGACCTTCAACGAGGTTTATACCGTCAGTAAAGCGATGTGCAATGCCGCCAGAGAAGTGATCCTGATGGCCGACTCATCAAAATTTGGCCGTAAGAGCCCGAACATCGTCTGCGGCCTCGAGCGCGTGGATAAGCTGATTACCGATGCCGGTATTGACCCGACATTCCAGCGGGCGCTGGAAGAGAAAGGCATCGAAGTGATTATTACTGGAGAAGAACATGA
Source organism: Klebsiella sp. X13 (assembly GCF_003323835.1). NCBI lineage: Bacteria > Pseudomonadati > Pseudomonadota > Gammaproteobacteria > Enterobacterales > Enterobacteriaceae > Klebsiella > Klebsiella sp. X13. Next base: position 1,128,784 of record NZ_CP030874.1, on the reverse strand, counting down.
GTAACTTTCTGTTAGAAGCCGGACGCCAGACCCTGATGCTGGAGCTACAGGAGGCCAGCCGCCTGCCTGAACGCCTGGGCGACGACTTCATCCGCGCGGCGGAAACCATCATCCACTGCGAAGGGAAACTGGTGGTCTCCGGTATCGGTAAATCAGGCCATATCGGCAAAAAGCTGGCGGCCACTTTCGCCAGTACCGGCACCCCGGCCTTTTTCGTCCATCCGGCGGAGGCGCTGCACGGCGATCTCGGGATGCTTGATGGTCGTGACGTGATGTTATTTATCTCCTACTCCGGCAGCGCCAAAGAGCTGGATCTTATCGTCCCGCGCCTGGAAGAGAAAGGGATCCCGCTGCTGGCGATGACCGGAAAATCGCAATCCCCGCTAGCGCTGGCGGCAAAAGCGGTACTGGATATCGCCGTCGAACGCGAAGCCTGCCCGATGCATCTGGCCCCCACCTCCAGCACCGTCAATACCCTGATGCTCGGCGACGCGCTGGCAATGGCGGTGATGCAGGCCCGCGGTTTCAATGAAGAAGATTTCGCCCGCTCACACCCCGCCGGCGCCCTCGGCGCGCGGCTGCTGAACAAGGTTCACCATCTGATGCGCCGCGATGACGATGTCCCACGCGTCGACCTTGATACCCGCGTGATGGACGCGATGCTGGAGTTAAGTCGTACCGGGCTGGGTCTGGTCGCGGTCTGCGATGCGCAAAACCGCGTGCAGGGCGTCTTCACCGATGGCGACCTGCGCCGCTGGCTGGTCGGCGGCGGGACGCTCAACGATGCCGTTGCCCAGGCGATGACCCGCAACGGCGTCACCCTGCAGGCGGAAAGCCGCGCGGTCGAAGCCAAAGAACGGCTGATGAAGCACAAAATCAGCGCCGCCCCGGTGGTCGACGAAAACGGCCTTCTGGTTGGGGCAATTAACCTGCAGAACTTCTATCAGGCCGGGATTCTTTAAGCCCCAGACGCTTCGCCAGCCGGTGCAGGTTGGCGACATCAAGCTCCAGCGCGCGGGCGGCAGCGGCCCAGTTGCGATGGTTATCCGCTAACGCGCGGGAAATCGCCTCGCGCTGGAATGCCTCGGTCGCCGCGCGCAGATTGATCGCCGGCATCGGCAGCGCCGGTGTCGTGGCCGGCAGCCCGGGCGCGTCGACGGCAAACTGAAAATGCGCCGGATCGAGCCGCACCTCGTCGCCAGCCTGCGTCGCCCGCGCCAGCACCACCGCGCGATGAATCGCATGTTCCAGCTCGCGCACGTTGCCAGGCCACGGCCAGCTGCGCAGACTTGCCCGCGTGGCATCGCTCAGCACCACCTGCGCCAGCCCCATCCGCAGGCGGCACTGTTCGCAGAAATATCCCGCCAGCAGCACCACGTCATCGTCGCGATCGCGCAGCGCCGGCACCGAGAGCGGAAACACGCTCAGGCGGTGATAGAGATCGGCGCGAAAACGGCCGGCAATCACCTCCTGGCGCAGATCGCGGTTGGTGGCCGCCAGTACCCGTACATCAACCCGCAGGCTGCGATCGTCGCCCACGCGTTGGATATCGCCATACTGCAATACGCGCAGCAGTTTAGCCTGTAGCGCCAGCGACAGCTCCCCAATCTCATCAAGAAACAGGGTCCCGTTATCGGCCATTTCAAACTTGCCGCTGCGGTTGCTGATAGCCCCGGTAAACGCCCCTTTCACATGCCCGAACAGCTCGCTTTCCGCCACGCTCTCCGGCAGCGCCGCACAGTTCAGATAGATCAGCGGATTGGCCGCCCGCGGCGACCCTTGATGAACCGCTTTCGCCACCAGTTCTTTGCCGGTGCCGGTTTCGCCGCTAATCAACACGTTCAAATCCGACGCGGCGACGATATCAATCTCTTTTTTCAGCTGCTGTATCGGCGCCGACAGACCGATAATCTCCTGACGGTCGGGGGGCGTATAGCTCGCGCTCGCCTCCGGCAGCACGTTCTGATTTTCGAGACGGGCAATGAGCAGCGCGTTATTCAGCGCTCCTGCCACCAGGGCGGCAATCAGCCGTAGCTCCTCATCGCTGAAGCTATCGAAACGGTCGGCGTCCATACCGTCCAGGGTCAATGCGCCTATCAGGGTTTGTCCGGCAAACAGCGGCAGCCCAACGCAGGCGTGAACCTTGAGACTCTCCTGGCCGGGAATCAGCCCGTCATAAGGGTCGGGCAGATCGCTGTCCGCCGGGAAGCGCACGACGTCCCCCGCGCGAGCAATCGCCTCCAGCCGCGGGTGCCCGGCCAGCGCAAAGCGTCGCCCCAGCACATCCTGCGCCAGTCCGTCGATCGCCAGCGGCACAAACTGATGGGCGTCGTAGCGCAGCAGCGCCGAGGCATCGCATCCCAGCACCTGCCGTAGGGTGGCGATCAGACGCGGGAATCGGTCGGCGTGACCAATATCGCTTTGTAAATCAATGGCGATTTTCGCCAGTACCTGCAGGGAAAAGCTCATTGCAGCCTCATTGTCATTTTGACACCATTAATTGTCATAACGACTATTTTAACCATTGTCATTTTGACATCAATTAGTTTAGCGAAAAACATAAAAAACATTAAAAATCAATCAATTAAAAAGTTGGCACGTAACTTGATATAAGCAACTCATCTTATTTGAACACGCTGAATTAATTGAGGTTGCTATGTCTATTCTGGTTAAAAATAACATTCATTGGGTTGGCCAACGTGACTGGGAAGTGCGTGATTTTCACGGCACCGAATACAAAACGCTGCGCGGCAGCAGCTATAACAGCTATCTCATCCGGGAAGAGAAAAATGTCCTGATTGATACCGTCGATCATAAATTCAGCCGCGAGTTCGTGCAGAACCTGCGTAGCGAGATCGATCTTGCCGATATTGACTACATCGTGATTAACCACGCGGAAGAAGACCATGCCGGCGCGCTGACCGAATTGATGAACAGTATCCCGGATACGCCGATTTACTGCACCGCCAATGCCATTGACTCCATAACCGGCCATCACCATCACCCGGAGTGGAATTTTAAGGTGGTGAAAACCGGAGACAGCCTCGACATCGGCAACGGCAAGCAGCTGATCTTCGTCGAAACGCCCATGCTGCACTGGCCGGACAGCATGATGACCTATATGACCGGCGATGCGGTCCTGTTCAGCAACGACGCCTTCGGCCAGCACTATTGCGACGAACACCTGTTTAATGACGAAGTCGACCAGACCGAGCTGTTCGAGCAGTGCCAGCGCTACTATGCCAACATCCTGACCCCGTTCAGCCGCCTGGTGACGCCAAAAATCACCGAAATTCTCGGCTTCAACCTGCCGGTCGACATGATAGCCACCTCCCACGGCGTGGTCTGGCGCGACAACCCGACCCAAATCGTTGAGCTGTACCTGAAATGGGCCGCCGATTACCAGGAAGACCGCATCACGCTCTTCTATGACACCATGTCGAACAATACCCGCATGATGGCCGATGCTATCGCCCAGGGAATTACCGACGTGGACCCGCGCGTGGCGGTGAAAATCTTCAACGTCGCCCGTAGCGATAAAAACGAAATACTGACCAACGTCTTCCGCTCAAAAGGGGTGCTGGTCGGCACCTCGACCATGAATAATGTGATGATGCCGAAAATCGCCGGACTGGTTGAAGAGATGACCGGCCTGCGTTTTCGCAATAAGCGCGCCAGCGCCTTCGGCTCTCACGGCTGGAGCGGCGGTGCGGTCGATCGCCTGTCCACCCGCTTACAGGATGCCGGTTTTGAAATGTCCCTGAGCCTGAAGGCCAAATGGCGCCCGGACCTCGACGCGCTGGAGCTGTGCCGCGAACACGGCCGTGAAATTGCCCGCCAGTGGGCGCTCTCCCCGCTGCCGGTCGCCGCAGTACAAACCGCGCCGGAACAAGAAAACTGCGCCTGTGCCGCTGCGGCAGCAGCCGATCTCGGCCCGTCGATGCAGTGCAGCGTCTGCCAGTGGGTTTACGATCCGGCGAAAGGCGAACCGAACCAGGATGTCCAGCCGGGGACGCCGTGGAGCGAGGTGCCGGATAACTTCCTGTGCCCTGAGTGCTCTCTCGGCAAAGATGTCTTTGACGTTCTGGCAACGGAGGCAAAATGAGTGATGGCATCGTCATCATCGGCTCGGGCTTTGCGGCCCGTCAGCTGGTGAAAAATATCCGCAAGCAGGATACCCACATTCCGCTGACGCTGATCGCCGCCGACAGCATGGATGAGTACAACAAACCGGACCTCAGCCATGTGGTCAGCCGCGGCCAACGTGCCGACGATCTGACCCTGCAAACGGCGGGCGAATTCGCCGAGCAGTACCATCTGCGTCTGTTCCCGTACACCTGGGTCAGTGACCTCGACGCCGCAGCGAAAGTGGTGAAAAGTCAGGATCGCGAATGGCGCTACGACAAGCTGGTACTGGCCACCGGCGCCGCACCGTTTATCCCGCCGGTACCCGGGCATGAACTGATGCTGACCCTCAACAGCCAGCGCGAGTACGGCGCCGCGCAGAGTCAGCTCCACGATGCGCAACGCGTGCTGATCGTCGGCGGCGGCCTGATTGGCTGCGAGCTGGCGATGGACTTCTGCCGCGCCGGGAAGGCGGTGACGGTAGTCGATAACTCCGCCAGCGTGCTCTCAGCATTGATGCCGCCGGAGGTCAGCAGCCGTCTGCAGCATCGGCTCACCGATATGGGCGTACACCTGATGCTGAAAACGCAGCTTGAAGGGCTGGAGCAAACCGCCGACGGCATTCGCGTCAGCCTCGACCGTCAGCGCAGCGTCACCGTCGATGCGGTGGTCGCCGCCGCCGGTCTGCGCCCGGAAACGGCGCTGGCGCGCCATGCCGGGTTGATGATTCGTCGTGGCGTGGTGGTGAACAGCCGGTTGCAAACCAGCGATCCGGCAATTTACGCCCTCGGCGACTGCGCGGAAATCAATGGCAGCGTCCTGCCGTTTCTGCAGCCGATTTTACTGAGCGCGATGTGCCTCGCTAAAAACCTGCTGTCGCAGGCGAACGAACTGACGCTGCCGCCGATGCTGGTGAAGGTTAAAACGCCGGATCTGCCGCTGCATCTGGCCGGTGAGACACAGCGGGACGATCTGACGTGGAATCTGGTTGCCGCCAAAGAGGGGGTGGTGGCGAAAGGGGTGGATGCCGCCAACCAGCTGCGCGCCTTTGTGGTCAGCGAGGACCGAATGAAAGAGGCCTTTGCGTTGCTCAAACAATTGGTGCGTTAAGCGGCCCGAACGGGCGTTATTCCCGGGGCGCGGCGTGAACGCCCTACCCGGGCGACCGATTCTGCGCCGTTATTTTGCCGGGTGGCGCGATGCTTACCCGGCCTACAGCTCGCCCTTCACCCCGTAGGCCCGCGCAAGCGCAGCGCCGCCGGGCAGCACACCCGCTGTACGCTTTTGTGGTCATACAGCTCGACCTTCACCCCATAGGCCCGCGCAAGCGCAGCACCGCCGGGCAGCACACCCGCTGTGCGCTTTTGTGGTCATACCGCTCGACCCTCACCCCGTAGGCCCGCGCAAGCGTAGCGCCGCCGGGCAGCACACCCGCTGTGCGCTTTTGTGGTCATACAGCTCGCCCCTCACTCCGTAGGCCCGCGCAAGCGCAGCGCCGCCGGGCAGCACACCCGCTGTGCGCTTTTGTGGTCATACCGCTCGACCCTCACCCCGTAGGCCCGCGCAAGCGCAGCGCCGCCGGGCAGCAGGCCGGCCTGGCTCAGGTAGCCCGGCTAAACGCCGCGAGAGCCGGGGGAATCTGCAACCTGGCGCGCCAGATTATCGTATCCGCGCCAGCGGTAATTCAGCACCGACAGCACCCAGCAGGCGACAAACAGCCCGATGACCACAAAACCGGCGTCGCCGAGATTATCGTTCAGCGCGGCGACCCAGCGCCATAGCCCGCCGCTGAACGAAAACTTGTCCATCAGCAGCCCCAGCGCTTCCAGACCACCGATAAATAACGCCACCACCACCGACGTGCCGGTAATGGTCATATTGTAATAGAGCTTGCGCTGCGGCTTGCTAAACGCCCAGCCGTAGGCGCCGACCATCAGCACATTATCGAGGGTATCCACCAGCGCCATCCCGCTGGCAAACAGCGCCGGAAAGACCATGATCGACCAGATAGACATTCCGCTTGACGCGCTGGCGGCAGAAATCCCCAGCACGCCGATTTCGGTGGCGGTATCAAATCCGAGGCCAAACAGAAAGCCCACCAGATACATCTGCCAGCTACGGCTAATCAGACGAAAAGTTTTACCGAACAACCAGCTCATCATGCCGCCGCCGGTCGCCACCTCATCGCTCACCTTACCGCCTCTCTTCCACGTGCGAAAGCTGCGCCAGACGCTGCGTAAAATCACCAGGTTGATAAACGCCATCAGCAATAAAAACAGCGCCGACACCGCGGTGCCAATCACGCTGCCGGTATCATGCAGCCAGCTCATCTGCTGGCCGAAAGCGGTGGCGGTGGCGGCAATCGCCGCCGAAGCCAGCACCACAATCGACGAGTGGCCAAACGAGAACCAGGCTCCGACGGCAAAAGGCCGACGCCCCTGCTGCATCATTTTGCGGGTGACGCTGTCGATCGCCGCAATATGGTCGGCATCGACCGCATGGCGCAATCCGTACCCCCAGGCCAGCAGACTCGCCGCCATCAGCGCGCCGCTATCGCCAAACGCCTGCCAGGCCCAGCCCCAGGCGAGCAGATTTGCCACAACCAGTCCCAACACCAGCGCAGCGGCACGCGGCTGCTGGCGTAAAATTGTCACTATCATGATGATACCCTGTGAGCCTGCCAGCGGGCTGCGGCCACGACCGCCTGACCAAACGCGATAGCCCCATCTCCGGCAGGGAGCTGCTGCGGAAACAGCAGAGTAAAATCCGCCAGATAAAAGGTCAATCGTGAGACCAGCAGCCGGTTATGCAACACGCCGCCGCTGAATGCCAACGTAGTCATCCCGCGCGACGTTGCACAATCGCGCGCCATCGCGGCCACTCCGCAGGCCAGCGCATCATGAAAGGCCCAGGCTTTTTGTTCGCGGCTCGCCCGCCATCCCAGCCACTGCGGCCAGAAGGTGGCCAGATCCAGCTCGCCCGCCTGCCACGGCAGGCGAACAGGATGCGCAACGCCATCGCAAGCGGTGGCTAGCGCCTCCAGCCGGCAGGCCGCCTCCCCCTCATAGCTCAGGCAGTCCGGCGCGCAGCCCAGCGCGCAGGCCACGGCATCGAACAGGCGTCCGCAGGATGACGCCTTCGGCGCATTCATTCCCCGATCAATAGCCCGCGCCAGCAGCGGCCAGTTGTGCTGGCGCAGCGCCGCGGTTTGCGCATCGTTTTGCCAGTCGTCAACGTAGGCCAGGCAATGGGCCAGCAGATTACGCCACGGCTGACGAGCCGCCAGGTCGCCGCCGGGGAGCGCCACCGCCGGCAATCCGCCCAGGCGTTCACACTCCCGGTAATTCACCCGCAGACACTCGCCGCCCCACAGCGCGCCGTTTTCCCCCATGCCGATACCGTCGAGGACCACGGCAATCACATCGCCGCCATCCAGCGGCCAGCCGTGTTCCGCCAGGCAGGCGGCGGCATGGGCATGGTGATGCAGGACGCGCTCAACCGGCAGCGCCAACGAGGTCGCCCACTGCGTCGAACGGTAGCCCGGATGCGTATCGCTGACCACCAGGCTGGGGTTAAAGCCATAAACCGCCTGCATCAGACGCCGCGCCTGATGCCACTGCTGTTCTACGCCCTCATCGCCGAGGTCGCCGAAGTGCTGACTCAGTACCGCCTGCTCTCCGCGCGCCAGACAAAAGGTATTTTTCATATCGGCGCCGAGGCACAGCAGCGGCGGCACGTCGTGAAACCCCGGCGGTAATGGCATCGCATCAGGCACATAGCCTCGCGAACGACGTAGCATTTCACCACTTTGCCGCATCACCGAGTCGTCCATCCGCTGCACAATGTCGCGGTTGTGCAGCAGAAAACCATCGGCAATCCCGGCCAAATCACGCAGCGCATCGACGTTGGCGATCGCCGGCGGCCGTCCGCTCAGGTTGCCGGAGGTCATCACCAGAGGGCGCGCCAGCGCCTGCAAAACCAGATGCTGCAACGGATTAGATGGCAGCATCACCCCCACTTCATTCAGCGCTGGCGCAATGTCGTCACACAGGCCATCGACCTGCGATTTCTCTATCAATACGATGGGTGCAGCGGGTGACGTCAGTAACGCCTGCGCCGCTGCCGGCAGGCTATCCGCCGCCGGCAGCATCACCGCCAGCGGCTTTGCCGGACGATGTTTGCGTGTGCGTAACGCCGCCACCGCGCGCGGATTACCGGCATCGCACACCAGATGAAAACCGCCCACGCCCTTGATGGCGACAATCTGCCCGGCCTGTAGCTGATGAATCGCCGCCTGCAATGCCGCTTCTCCGACCAGCGACTCGCCTTCCGCGCGCCACTCCAGACGCGGGCCGCAGTCGGCGCAGGCCACCGGTTGAGCATGAAAACGTCGGTCGCCAGGGTGGCGGTACTCGGCCTCGCAGCGCGGACAGAGTGGAAAAGGCGCCATCGAGGTAAAGGGGCGGTCATAGGGCATCGCGCGAATAATGGTGAAACGCGGCCCACAGTGAGTACAGTTAATAAACGGGTAGCGATAGCGGCGATCCCGCGGATTGTTCATCTCCGCCAGGCATGCCGGGCAGGTGGCCGCATCGGGCACAATCTGGGTACGCATACTTCCGCCGCCGCTTTCGCGAATGGCGAAATCCTGCGGCAGCGTACGCCAGTGAAACGGTCGGGTTTCCACGCTGTCGATACGCGCCAGCGGCGGACAGCGGCGGGTCAGCGCGGCGAGAAACGCCGCCTCATCGCCCAACAGGCGCACCAGTACGCCGTCACCGTCGTTACATACGTCGCCGCAGCGTGCTGACTCTTGCGCCAGCTGCCAGACAAAGGGGCGGAAGCCCACCCCCTGCACTTTACCGCGAATGCGAATCTGCACCCCGTTCATCGTGCCGCCGCCTTACCAGGCCAGCGCCGTACGACGACGTTTTTCGCTATTCATCTGCTCAAGCTTATTGCGGTCCACGCAAATCAGCGCATGCGTCGGGCAGGCCTCTATACAGGCGGGGCCCTCTTCCCGGTGATGGCAAAGATCGCATTTATTGGCTTCCGCTTTTTCCGCCATCACGTTCAGCCCGGCACCGCTATGACGAATCACCGGACGCACGACCACCTCCATCGCGCCATAGGGACAGGCTACCACGCAGGTTTTGCAGCCGATGCAGCGCTCCTGCATCACGTGAATAAAGCCTTTATCCCGGGCGATCGCGCCGTTCGGACAGACGTTGGCGCACGGCGCGTCTTCACATTGGCGGCAGGCGGTGGCCGTCGAGACGTTAACGCCTTTGATCACATGGATACGCGGTAAGAAGGATTTTGGCGTCAGCGCGGCGCAGTCCTGATTTTCCTGATGAGAGACCACGCAGGCCACTTCGCAGGTGCGGCAGCCGATGCATTTGCTCGCGTCGGCAATAATGAAACGGTTCATCCATTTCTCCAGCTGTAAGAAGGTTACGCGGCGGAGTATGCATAATACGTTCCAACTTTTATCACGCTGATAATAAAGGAAATGAATAACCTAAAGACGGGGAACAGATTCTGTCATCGTCACATCTGACGATGACAGATGACGACGTCAGGCGAACGGTCCCGGGGCAATCGAGTCACGTTCAAGCAGCTCACCGGGGAAGGTTTGCTGATATTTTAAATCGCCGCCGTCGAGCATAAAGATCAGTCGGTTAATACTCTCCTTGATCATCTCCGTCACCGGTATTTTGACGCTGGAGAGCGCCGGAACCATATACGGCGCCAGCACGATATCATCGAAGCCGATGACCGAGACCTGCTCCGGAATCCGCACGCCCTGCTGATGTAGCTGCTTCATCGCGCCAATCGCCATGTCGTCATTGCTCGCCACCAGCGCACTGTAACGGGCATCGCGCTGATGCAGCGTCGCTACGCCAGCCGCGCCGCTTTCCGGCGTCCACTTGCCCTCAACGATCAGCTCATTATTCAGCGAAATCCCGTGTTTCGTCAGCGCATCTTTATAGCCGGAAAGGCGTTCAATCCCGGTAGGCGAATCCAGCGAGCCGGTGATAAACGCGATATCACGATGGCCGCGGGCAATCAGTTTTTCGACCGCCGTAAATGCCGAGGCTTTTTGATCGGACCAGACGCAGTGGCTGGCGTTGCGCCGCAGGCGGCGGTTGAGCACCATAATCGGCTGCGGCTGGTTTTCCACGATTTCGTCCATTTCATCAACGCTGAGAAAACGCGGATAGATGATAATCGCGTCGCAGCGCAGGTCGAGCAGGTACTGGATCGCCTCGCGCTCTTCTTCCGCGCTGTGCTTGCCGTCGGCCAGAATCAGCTGCCGTCCCTTGTCTTCCGTCATCCGCGCAACGTGAAACAACAACTCGCTAAAATAGACCCCGTGATAAAGGGTGTTGGTCACCACCAGCCCCAGCGTCTGGCTCTTTTTGGTCGCCAGATTACGCGCCAGCAGATTGGGCCGGTAGCCGCTTTCCGCCACGGCCTGAAATACGCGATCTTTCGTTTCCTGGCTGACATAGCCGTTACCCGACAGTACCCGGGAAACGGTCGCTTTCGAGACTCCCGCGCGTTTCGCCACCTCCAGCATCGTTGCCATGTTGTTCTTCCTGTTGCAAAAGATGCCCGCAGTGTACTGCACACCTCGCCGTTTTACAGCTTTGACTCGCGCGCAGCGCAGATTCTTAGCTGGCTTACATAGCGATCAAAATCACAAAACGAAAAAATGATTTTTTTATATCTTGTTATAACAAATGAAACTAATCATGATTTTGTGGAACCGGTTTCCTATATATCCCTGATAGCGCACGATCCTCAGGTGCGATAACCAGCCAGTACCCTATTGATTAAACAGGATAAAATCCGATGTCTAAAAATTACGCAGCCCTGGCAAAGCAAATTCTGACGGCAACAGGCGGGGCGGATAACATCACGGCAGTCACCCACTGTATGACCCGCCTGCGTTTTGTGGTCAAAGATGATGCGCGGGTGGACAGCGCCGCGCTGAAAAGCCTGAAAGGCGTGCTTGGCGTGGTGCGCAGCGACAATCAGTGCCAGGTCATCATCGGCAATACGGTATCGCAGGCGTTTCGCGAAGTGGTCAACCTGCTGCCGGACAACATGCGCCCCGCGGAACCTCAGGGAAAACCGCCGCTGACGGTAAAGCGTATCGGCGCCGGGATCCTCGATGCGCTGATCGGCACCATGTCACCGCTGATCCCCGCCATCATCGGCGGATCGATGGTCAAACTGCTGGCGATGATCCTTGAGATGAGCGGCGTCCTGCCTAAAGGTGCGCCCACGTTGACTATTTTGACCGTCATCGGCGACGGCGCCTTTTTCTTCCTGCCGCTGATGGTCGCCGCCTCTGCGGCGGTAAAATTCAAAACCAATATGTCGCTGGCGATTGCCATTGCCGGGGTGCTGGTCCATCCGAGCTTTATTGAGCTGATGGCCAAAGCGGCCCAGGGCGAGCACGTCGAGTTCGCCTTTATTCCGGTGACGGCGGTGAAATACACCTATACCGTTATTCCGGCGCTGGTGATGACCTGGTGCCTGTCATATATCGAACGCTGGGTCGATCGCATTACTCCGGCGGTGACGAAAAACTTCCTCAAGCCGATGCTGATCGTGCTGATCGCCGCTCCGCTGGCGATCCTGCTGATAGGCCCGCTCGGGATCTGGATCGGCAGCGCCATCTCCGCGCTGGTGTACACCATTCATAGCTATCTGGGCTGGCTGTCGGTGGCCATTATGGGCGCCCTGTGGCCGCTGCTGGTGATGACCGGGATGCACCGCGTTTTCACCCCAACCATTATTCAGACCATTGCGGAAACCGGTAAAGAAGGGATGGTGATGCCGTCAGAAATCGGCGCCAACCTGTCGCTGGGCGGCTCATCGCTGGCGGTAGCCTGGAAAACCAAAAATCCGGAGCTGCGCCAGACTGCGCTGGCGGCCGCGGCCTCCGCCATTCTGGCCGGTATCTCCGAACCGGCGCTGTACGGTGTCGCGGTGCGCCTCAAACGCCCGCTCATCGCCAGCCTGATCAGCGGCTTTATCTGCGGCGCGGTGGCCGGTATCGCCGGGCTTGCCAGCCACTCGATGGCGGCACCGGGCCTGTTCACCAGCGTCCAGTTCTTTGACCCGGCTAACCCGATGTCTATCGTCTGGGTCTTCGGCGTGATGGCGCTGGCGGTGGTGCTCTCATTCGTACTGACGCTGCTGCTCGGCTTTGAAGATATCCCGGTGGAAGAGGCCGCAGCCGATGCCAGAGCGCGCCAGACCACGACCCGACCATCACACGTCTGAACACTATTTTTTGTAAGCGAGGTAACGCATGTCGACTTTTCCACACGGCTTTTTATGGGGCGGCGCGCTGGCCGCAAACCAGTCTGAAGGGGGGTATCTCGAGGGCGGCAAAGGGCTGACCACCGTGGATACGCTGCCCCATGGCGCGAACCGCATGCCGGTAAAGCTCGGGCTGGAGAAGCGTTTTCAGCTGCGTGACGATGAATTTTACCCGAGCCATGAGGCCATCGATTTTTATCATCGCTATAAAGAGGATATCGCCCTGATGGCGGAGATGGGCTTTAGCGTCTTCCGCACCTCAATTGCCTGGAGCCGCCTGTACCCTAACGGCGATGAGCTGGAGCCGAATCAAGAAGGGATCGCCTTTTATCGCTCGCTGTTTGAAGAATGCAAAAAGTACGGGATTGAGCCGCTGGTGACCCTTTGCCACTTCGATGTACCGATGCATCTGGTCATTGAATACGGTTCATGGCGCAATCGTAAAATGGTGGAGTTCTTTACCCGCTACGCCCGCACCTGCTTTGAAGCCTTCGACGGGCTGGTGAAATACTGGCTAACCTTCAATGAAATCAACATCATGCTCCATAGCCCCTACTCCGGCGCCGGGCTGGTGTTTGAAGAGGGAGAGAACCAGGAGCAGGTGAAGTACCAGGCGGCGCACCACGAGCTTATCGCCAGCGCGCTGGCGACCCAAATCGCCCACGAGGTCAACCCGCATAACCAGGTCGGCTGCATGCTGGCGGGCGGCAATTTTTATCCCTGGTCCTGCAAGCCTGAAGACGTGTGGATGGCGCTGGAGAAAGATCGCGAAAACCTCTTCTTTATTGACGTACAGGCGCGCGGTGCTTATCCGTCTTATTCGGCGCGCGTGTTCCGCGAAAAAGGCGTGACCATTGAAAAGCAGCCGGCCGATGACGAGATCCTGAAGAACACCGTCGATTTTGTCTCATTCAGCTATTACGCCTCTCGCTGCGCGTCGGCAGACATGAACGCCAACAACACCAATGCGGCAAACATTGTTAAATCGCTGAAAAACCCGCACATCAAAGCCAGTGAATGGGGCTGGGGCATTGATCCGCTCGGCCTGCGCATCACCATGAATATGATGTATGACCGCTATCAGAAGCCGCTGTTTCTGGTCGAAAACGGCCTCGGCGCCCGGGACGAGATCGATGCCAACGGCGAGATTCACGATGACTATCGCATCAGCTATTTGCGCGAGCATATCAAAGCGATGCGCGATGCTATTGAGGACGGGATCCCGGTGATGGGCTACACCAGCTGGGGCTGTATCGATCTGGTTTCTGCTTCAACCGGCGAAATGAGCAAGCGCTATGGCTTTGTCTATGTCGATCGCGATGATGCCGGCAACGGTACGCTGGAGCGTAAGCGTAAAAAATCGTTCTGGTGGTACAAGAAGGTGATTGCCAGCAACGGCGAAGACCTCGAGTAGAGCGTATATTGCCGGGCGGCGCTACGCTTGCACCGGCCTACGGTTTTGTCGGCCGGATTCGAGTAGTGCGCGTATTGCCGGGCGGCACTGTGTCTGCACCGGCCCACGGTTTTGTCGTTTTGTAGGCCGGATAAGGCGTTAGCCGCCATCCGGCGCGGGCATGGTCCGCAGATGCCGCGGCGCGCGTTTGCGGCCATACTCCGCGTCGCTCATCGGCAGACAGCCAACAAATCCACGCACCAGCGCTTGAGCGGCATAGCCAACCCGCTATTAACCCATCCACGTTAGCCTTGTCACCCCTAGCTCCTTGAGATGGCGTAGGCGAAAAAGCGTATTGCCTGACCCGGCTAAACATTCGCGTAAGCCCGGATGCCAGACGCTATGCGTCTGCCGCCTCCAGCTGTGCAAAACCGCCGTTCCCCTGCCAGCCGCTAAGCTGGTGATATACCACCTCGACCGCATCCTTAATTGGCTGGGTCATCGGGTAATAAAAGCCGACGATATCCGGCTGAATCCCGAGAAAAATGACCTCACCAACATCCTCTTGCAGCTGATCGATCAGATAGTTGAGCGGCATATTGTGGGTGGTCATCATAAACATTTCGGCAATATCGTCCGGGTCAACGAGGCGGATTTCTCCGGGGTTGAGTCCCATATCGGTAGCATCGACGATCAGCAGGCGATCGGGACGTAGCTCGCGAATGGCGACGATGTCGTTTTCCGGGGCGCTGCCGCCATCGATCACCACCCATTCACCGACCGGCCTGGCGGCGCACATCTCCGCCAATAGCGGGCCTGCGCCATCATCGCCCATCATGCTGTTGCCAACACAAAGTAAAACATCAGTCACGGAGTCTCCTCACCATCAGATAGATGGCGCTTTCCTGGTGAATATCGTGCAGCATGCTGAGCATCGTTTTGCTCCACGCCTGCTGTTCGGCGGTCTGCCGGGCCTGCGCTTTATCGAAGGCGTTGGCGAGCATCGTGACATGATTGCTGTCGATCACTATCTCGCCGTACTTCGGCACGCCCTCCATTTTACGCCGTGCGGTGCTGTCCTCTTCGAGAGTGGCAATCCACGCCAGATAGTCCTGCCACGGGCAGCTTAGCGCTGCCTCCAGGCAGTCGATGACGCCGAGGTGGTGGCCAATCGCCAGGCTGTAATAGACCACCTGTTGCGCCTGATCGGGCGTCGCGTCGTTCTCATCAATAAATTTACGGCTCAGCTGACTGAACACCACCGTCTCGCTCATCGGATACGCGCCCCCTCGACCACCTGGTTCAGATGGGTGACGATCTCAGTCAGACGCGGATCTTTCTCCGCCTCCAGCCAGCGCACCACCTGACTATCGCCCTGCGCCAGCAGACGCATGTAGTCATCGGCAATCTGGCGGCCATAGCGATAGCCCGCCAGGCGACGCGCTTCACGATCGATGCGCACCCGCAGCGGCTGCACCATGCCGGGGTGGAGAATTTCCGCCGCTTTGTCATCCTGCTCGCCCGGCAGACGGGCGTGAATTTTCTGTTCCAGCAGACCCAGCGCCATCGCAAAGCCATATAGCGTGGCGGCAGGCGTCGGCGGACAGCCCGGAATATAGACGTCCACCGGGACAATTTTGTCGGTTCCGCCCCAGACGCAGTAAAGGTCGTGGAAGATACCGCCGCTGTTGCCGCAGGCGCCGTAGGAGATGCAGATTTTCGGATCCGGCGCCGACTGCCAGGCACGCAGCGCGGGTGAACGCATGGCGCGGGTCACCGCGCCGGTAAACAGCAGAATATCGGCATGGCGCGGTGACGGCACCACTTTGATCCCAAAGCGTTCGGCATCAAACAGCGGTGACAGGGTGGCGAAAATCTCGATTTCGCAGCCGTTGCAGCCGCCGCAGTCCACGCGATAGACATAGGCGGAACGCTTAATTTTCTTCAGCAGCGATGCCTTCATGCTGGCGATGGACTCCTCCACCGTCATCGGCAGCGGAATGCCGTTTTCATCGCGCGGGCCTGGTAAATTGCTCATCAGCTGGCCTCT
Source organism: Klebsiella sp. X13 (assembly GCF_003323835.1). Taxonomy (NCBI): domain Bacteria; kingdom Pseudomonadati; phylum Pseudomonadota; class Gammaproteobacteria; order Enterobacterales; family Enterobacteriaceae; genus Klebsiella; species Klebsiella sp. X13. The sequence continues at coordinate 1,112,876 of NZ_CP030874.1, read as the reverse complement.
CTCATATGACGAGTCAGTTCAATACGATCGGACGGCACCAGGCACTTCTGGCGTTTACACTCCGGGCAGGTCTCGAAGCTTTCGCGATGCAGCTCGGCGCGAGTATCTCCGTTGTGCCCGAGCAGCGCGATGGCGTAGTCGATCTCTTTTTGTACGGCGAACGGGCGTTCGCACACCCGGCAATGGCAAATGGCAAAGCGCGACTGCTGGAGGAAATCCTCTTTCTTCCACACCGCCAGTTCATACTCCTGCGACAGCTTGATGGCCGCCGTCGGGCACACCTCTTCGCAGCGACCGCAGAAGATGCAGCGTCCGAGGTTGAACTGCCAGGCAAGCTCGCGCGTCACCAGGTCCGTTTCCACCGTCAGCGCGTTCGACGGGCAGGCGTTCACGCAGGCCGCGCAGCCGATACACTGCTGCGGCGTATGTTCCGGTTTGCCGCGAAAGTTTTTATCTACCGGCATCGGCTCCAGCGGATAGGCGTGCGTCGCGTTGCCGGTTTTGATCACTTTTTTGATAAAGGTAAACATGGCGATTCCTTATTTCAGCGGCGAGTTTTTACGCTCGATGCTGTAGCGCTCCAGCTCTTTGTACGGCACCACTTTGCTTTTTTTCTTCCGCACATCGACCACGGTCATGCGGTCGGTACAGGAGTAGCAAGGATCGAGGCTGCCGATAATCAACGGGGCGTCGGAGACGGTGTTGCCGCGCAGCATATAGCGCAGGGTCGGCCAGTTGGCGTAGGTGGCCGCACGACAGCGCCAGCGGTACAGCTTCTGGTTGTCGCCGGTCATGCTCCAGTGGATATCATCCCCGCGCGGCGCTTCCGAGAAGCCCAGCGCAAAACGGTGCGGGATATAGGTAAAGCCTTCCACCGCCAGCGGACCGCCCGGCAGGTTATCGAGGCCGAAGTCGATCATATTCAGCGCGGTATAGACCTCGTTGATACGCACCTTCAGGCGCGAAATGACGTCGCAGCCCTGTTCGCTGTGAACCGTCATCGGCAGCAGACCGTAGCCGACAAACGGATGGTCGGCGCGGGTGTCGCGAGCGTGGCCGCTGGCGCGGACCATCGGACCGACGTTGCTGAAATCACGGGCGATTTGCGGGTCGAGGCGGCCTATCCCCACGGTACGCTGCGCCATATTCGGCGTGCTGAGCAGCATATCGACCAGCTCCTGCACGTCGCGGCGCATCTGCTGCGCCAGCGCTCTTGTCTGGATCATGTCATCTTTCAGCAGGTCGCGACGGATGCCGCCAATCAGGTTCATACCGTAGGTTTTACGCGCCCCAGTGAGGATCTCCGCCATCTTCATTGAGGTCTCACGCACGCGGAAGAACTGCATAAACCCGGAGTCAAAGCCGGTGAAGTGGCAGGCGAGGCCGAGGTTCAGCAGGTGCGAATGCAGACGTTCCACTTCCAGCAGGATGGCGCGGATCATCTGCGCGCGTTCCGGTACCACGATCCCCATCGCATTCTCGACGGAGGTGGTATAGGCCGTACTGTGGGCAAAGCCGCAGATACCGCACACGCGGTCGGACAGGAAGGTCACTTCGTTATAACCCATGCGGGTTTCCGCCAGTTTTTCCATGCCCCGGTGGACATAGAACAGGCGGTAATCGGCGTCGATAATATTCTCGCCATCAACGAACAGGCGGAAATGACCGGGTTCATCGGAAGTGACATGCAGCGGGCCAATCGGCACCACGTTGTTTTTCTTACTGCCCAGCTCGTTGATGAACTCGTAGGTTTCCGCATCGGTGGTCGGCGCCGGGCGCTGACGATAATCCATGCTGTCTTTACGCAGCGGATAGAGTTCATCCGGCCAGTCGTCCGGCAGTACCAGGCGGCGCTCATCCGGCAGCCCCACCGGTATCAGACCGTACATATCGCGCACTTCACGCTCGCCCCAGACGGCGGCAGGCACGCGCGGCGTCACCGACGGATATTCCGGTTTGTCGGCATCCACTTCGACGCGCACGGTTACCCAGCACCGGGTCCCCTGCTCCATCGACAGCACGTAATACACGGCATAGTGGCCGTTAAGCTTACGTTCGTCGTTACCGAACAGCACCGACAGCCAGCCGCCCTGCTGGTAGTAGAGAAACTCCACAACTTCCGGGAGATAGTTGACCTTCACCGTCACGGTGAGCTGATCTTTGGTCTGCCAGGCTTCGTCGAGCACCACGCCTGGGAAGGCCTGATGCAGCGCGGCGAGATAGTGTTGACCGATTTTTTCTTCAGACATGCTCAAACTCTCTTAATCACGCCGCCAGCAAGGAGACGAAAGCTAAAAACGCAAAGCCAAAACCGGCCCAGGTAACGCGGGAAGTGGCACAAAAACGCAGACGCGCCATGCTGTTTTCAAACAGCGCGATAACCAGCACGCCCGCCACCAGCTTGGCGATGGCGGCGACCAGCGCCAGCAGCAGGCCACCGAGGCTAAAACTGGTCATCGCTCCCCACGGAATAAAGACGCCGACAAACATCTGCAGCACAACCAGCTGTTTGAGGCTGATGCCCCATTTCAACACCGCAAATCCGCTGCCGCTGTATTCGGTCAGCGGCCCTTCCTGCAGCTCCTGCTCCGCTTCCGCCAGGTCGAACGGCAGCTTGCCCATTTCGATAAAGGTGGCGAACGCGCAGGCGCACAGCGCCAGGACCAGCGGTACCGAGCGGGCAACGGGCCAGTGATAAATGGTGGCGGCGATCTGGCTGAGGTGCGTGGAGCCGGCAACCTGCGCCGCAACCCACAGGCCTAGCAGCAGAATCGGCTCCGCCAGCACGCCGAGCATCGCTTCGCGGCTGGCGCCGATCGCCGTAAACGGGCTACCGGTGTCCAGACCGGCAATCGCAAAGAAGAAACGGGCAATCGCGAACAGGTAGATCAGGGTGATCAGATCGCCCAGTCCCGCCAGCGGCGACGAGACGGTTACCACCGGCAGCGCGCTGGCAATGGTCAACATCACGCCGACCATCACGAAGGGCGTCAGGCGGAAAACCCAGCCGGAAACATCCGGCCCGACGCTCTGGCGACCCAGCAGCTTGAAGATATCCCGATACTCCTGCAGCACTCCCGGACCGCGGCGATTATGCAAGCGGGCGCGGGCTACGCGGGTGATGCCGGACAGCAGAGGCGCGACGGCAAACAGCAGCAGCGCCTGCAATAGTGCAATTAAAACGCTCATTCTCAGGCTCCTCGCGAAATGACAATAACCACCAGCGCCGCCAGCTCAAGCAACGCCACGCCGCGGAACAGCGCAGGCGCCGAGGCGGACTGCCAGCCGGGAACCAGACGCACCGGATTCAGCCAATGACGCAATTTCAGCAGCGGCGCAAAGGCCTCTTTAACCGGCATGGCAAAACCATGAGCGGTGATGACCATCGATTTTTCATGGTCGTAGCCGCAGACCCATGCCGCACCGCGGGAGCGTGCGGGCAGACGATCGCCTTTAAAGAAGATCATCAGCAGGAACGGCAGCAGCGGACAGGCCAGCAGCAGAATGGCGATCAGCGGCTGCGACACCACGCTTGAGATCTGCGCCTGAACCGGTAGTACCCCGCCGACCAGCGTCAACAGCCACGGCGCGGCGACCCCGCCCGCCACGCAGCAGAGCGCGGCGAGTAGCACGCTGACCGTCATCAGCGGCGGGGCGCCGGTGGCGTTCTCCGCTTCCGGAGTCCGCGGGGCGCCGAGGAAGGTCACGCCGTAGACTTTCGCCATACACATCACCGCCAGCGCGCCGGTCATTGCCAGGCCAACGGCCAGCAGCGGCCCAAGCAGACGGCCGATAAAGGCGTCGCCGGTGCTCAGTTTGAAGAAGGACTGGTAGATAACCCACTCGCCGGCAAAGCCGTTGAGCGGCGGCAGCGCCGCCATCGCCATCAGGCCGATCAGCATAGCGAGCGAAATCAGCGGCATTCTTTTGCCCAGCCCGCCCAGCTTTTCGATATCGCGGTGGCCGGTACGGAACCACACGGCGCCGGCGCCAAGGAACAGCGTCGTTTTGAACAGACTGTGGTTGATCAGGTGGTACATGCCGCCGATGAAGCCCAGCACCATCAGGCTACTGCTGTTGAGCGCCAGACCGGTGACGAAGGCGCCAAGTCCCAGCAAAATAATGCCGATATTTTCGAGGGTGTGATAAGCCAGCAGGCGCTGAATATTGTGCTCCATCAGGGCGTACAGTCCGCCGATAAACGCGGTTATCATCCCCACGACCAGCAGCAAGACGCCCCACCACAGCGGCGGCGTGCTCCCGGCAAGCGAGACCGTCAGCATGCCAAACAGCCCGACTTTCATCACCACCGTGGAGAACAGCGCGGCGGCCGGCGCGCTGGCCCCGGCGTGCGCCTGCGGCGCCCAGCCGTGGAGCGGGATAACGCCCGCCAGCAGCGCGAAACCGACGAGCGCCGGCAACCACAGCAGCATATTTTGCGGAGCGTGGGCGGCGAGCAGACTAATCTGCCCCAGGTCAAGAGTGCCGTAGAAAGACCACACCAGCCAGCAGCTCCACGCCATCAGCAGCGTGCCCAGACGTCCCAACGCAAACCACAGCTTTGCGGATTGCGCGCAGCCGGTCAGAAATGCTCCGCACAGGGCCATCATCTCCGCCATGACCACCAGCGTGCCGAAGTTTGTTGCCACCACGGCGCAGGTTGCTGAAGCCAGCAGCAGATTGACCAGCAGGCCGTTGGCTTTCACCTGCGAATGACGATGCCAGGCGATATTAAACAGGGCGACAGGCAGGGCGCTGAGGCCAATGGCGAGCAGCCATAGCGCATTGATGCCGTTCACCCGAGCCGGTAAAGAGAGCATCTGCAGCATGCCGTCGCTCACCTGCTCCGGAGTTATCAGCGTCGCGATAGCGGCGACGATCAGCATGGCGCTGGCCACCGCGCCGCCGATCCCGGCAATCGCACCGCTTAACGGTTTTCTCAGGGTAAAGATAAATGCCAGCACGCCGCTGGCGGCATACCACAGCACCGCCTGGTTGACTAAAGAGATCGCGCTCATTTCACGCCCTCCTGTTGCGACTGAAACAGCGACAAATCGCCGAGGTCGGTATTAAAGGTCAGCTCACGCTTGCGCTTGCTGGCCTGGGCGATATCGCGGATATCCACCAGCAGCAGCGCTTTCGTCGGACATGTACGCACGCAGGCGGGTCCCTGCTCATCGAAATGGCACAGGTCGCATTTCACGGCGATAGCGCGCACGCCGGGTACCCAGTCGAGCAGCGAACTGACGCGAGCGGGCGCCGGCGGCGCAGCGGGTGCCATAGGGGTATTGGCATTAGCCGGAATATCCAGCGGACGACTGCCGGAAAATTCAATCGCCCCGAATGGGCAGGCAATGGCGCACAGCTTGCAGCTCACGCACAGGCTTTCATTCAGCTGAACCGCGCCATCGACGCGATTGATCGCATTAACCGGACACACGGCGGCGCAAGGGGCGTCTTCGCAGTGGTGGCACATTTGCGGCGCCGATTCTTTTTCATTACGCATGACCTGTAGTCGCGGCATGGCCTGCAGGCCGTACTGGCGATGCGTCTCTGAGCAGGCGGCTTCGCAGGTGCGGCAGCCGATACAGACGGTGGAGTCAGCAATTACAAAACGGTTCACCGGGCAATCCTCGGGTGAAAGTCATTTTTGACGAAATCAGGGAGTTCAGATGTCATTTTCGACACGTGTCGACACCTTACGATTAATGGGCCAGCGCCAGATGGCTTAAATCCACCGGCTGGTCGTGTTCCATGGCGTCATACAGACGGTCATAGACGCTGGCAATAATGGCCAGGTAATGTTCCAGCACCTGTTCGCGCGAACGGTTGCTGATCCGGCCGTCAACGGTACCGTCGGATGCCAGCGTTGCCTGAGCAATCAAGCGTTTATCATCACTATTACGCGTTTCGACGTAGTACTCGATGGTGTGGTTGTTGAACCCTTCTGCCAGCGCGACATACACCTGAAAATGTTCAAACAGGACGAAGCACAGCTCTTTGTCCGGCGCGCAGCTCATCGCATGATGCAAACGCGCTTTTGACAAGGTGATGCCCTGAACCAGCGAATTGCAGTACTGGCGCCACTGATCCTGATAGCGGCGGTGACGGTCGGCGATGTAGTCCGCCTTTTCACTTATTTCCCAAATAGTCATCTCGGTCTCCCCGGTTGCATGAGATGCACCGTACAAGCATTTTCCATGCCAAATTTTAATTTATTGATATTTAATGATTTTAATAAAAAAGCCGCCCCGTACTGACATGTCGATGACATCCGTCAGCTGTCGTCATCGACAGTTCATCCGACAGTAGATATGACCTGGCATCGTTATTGCATATATGGCCTATCGCGATACGGAGGCGACCATGCACGAAATCACTCTTAGCCAGCGGGCGCTGGAAATTATTGAACAGCAGGCGCAGCAGGCCGGCGCGCGTCGGGTTACCGGCGTGTGGCTGAAGGTCGGCGCATTTTCCTGCGTGGAAGCCAGCGCATTGATCTTCTGTTTTGAGCTGGTGTGCCGCGGCACGCTGGCGGAAGGCTGCGAACTGCATATTGCCGAACAACAGGCCGAATGCTGGTGCGAATCCTGCCAGCAGTACGTGCAACTCATCTCGCAGCACGTGCGGCGCTGTCCGCAGTGCCACAGCGACACGCTGCAGATTGTGGCGGACGACGGCCTACAGATTCAGCGAATAGAAGTGATCCACCGTTAATTCGGGTTATCTCACGGCGGCCCGCGAGTCAGCCGGCAAAGAGACAACGCGAGGATGACGGGACAGACCAGGAGTAAAACTATGTGTACGACTTGCGGCTGTGGGGAAGGCAACCTTTATATCGAAGGTGATGAGCATAACCCCCACTCGGCGTTTCGCAGCGCCCCCTTCGCGCCAGCCCCGCGCCAGACCATGACGATTACCGGCGTCAAAACCGATAGCTTCTCCCCCACCCGCTCAGCGCACGGCGACCTGCACTACGGCCACGGCGAAGCGGGTACCCATGCGCCGGGTCAAAGCCAGCGCCGGATGCTGGAAGTCGAAATCGACGTGCTGGATAAGAACAATCGTCTGGCGGCCCGCAACCGCGCGCGCTTTGCCGCACGCGGCCAGCTGGTGCTGAACCTGGTCTCCAGCCCGGGATCCGGCAAAACCACGTTACTGAGTGAAACCTTGCTGCGTCTGAAAGGAAAAACCGCGTGCGCGGTCATCGAAGGCGACCAGCAGACGGTCAATGATGCGGCACGCATTCGCGCCACCGGCACGCCGGCCATTCAGGTCAACACCGGGAAGGGCTGCCACCTGGATGCGCAGATGATTGCCGATGCCGCCCCGCGTCTGCCGCTGGCGGATAACGGCATTCTGTTTATTGAAAACGTCGGCAACCTGGTATGTCCGGCGAGCTTCGACCTCGGCGAACGTCACAAGGTGGCGGTGCTGTCGGTCACCGAAGGCGAAGATAAGCCGCTGAAGTATCCACATATGTTCGCCGCCGCCAGCCTGATGGTGCTGAATAAAATCGACCTGCTGCCGTACCTCAACTTTGATGTAGAGAAATGTCTCGCCTGCGCGCGGGAGGTTAATCCCAACATTGAGATCATTATGCTATCCGCCACCAGCGGCGAAGGCATGGATAAGTGGCTCAGCTGGCTGGAGGCGCAGACATGTGCATAGGCATTCCGGGGCAGATCTGCGCCATTGACGGCAATCTGGCGAAGGTCGAAGTGTGCGGTATCCAGCGCGAAGTCGATCTGACGCTGGTAGGAAGCGTTGATGAACAGGGGCAGCCGCGGCTCGGCCAGTGGGTTCTGGTCCACGTGGGCTTCGCCATGAGCATCATTAATGAAGCGGAGGCCCGCGATACCCTTGAGGCGCTGCAAAATATGTTTGAAGTCGAGCCTGACGTGGGCGCGCTGCTGTACGGTGAGGAGCGATAATGCGTTTTGTTGATGAATATCGCGCGCCGGAGCAGGTGATGCAGCTGGTTGAACATCTTCAGGCGCGCGCGCATCTGCTGCCCCATACCGCCGGGCATCCGCTGCGCATTATGGAAGTGTGCGGCGGCCATACGCACGCCATCTTTAAATTCGGTCTCGACCAGTTGCTGCCGGAGAATATCGAATTTATTCACGGCCCCGGCTGCCCGGTCTGCGTTCTGCCGATGGGGCGAATCGACACCTGTATCGATATCGCCAGTCGCCCGGGGGTGATTTTCTGCACCTTCGGCGACGCCATGCGCGTGCCCGGCAAAAACGGCTCCCTGCTGCAGGCGAAATCCCGCGGCGCCGATGTGCGAATCGTCTATTCACCGATGGATGCGCTGAAGCTGGCGCAGCAGAACCCGCAGCGGGAGGTGGTCTTCTTTGGCCTCGGTTTTGAAACCACCATGCCCGCGACCGCGCTGACGCTGCGTCAGGCCCGCGAGCGCAACGTGGATAACTTCTTCTTTTTTTGCCAGCACATCACCCTGCTCCCGACCCTGCGCAGCCTGCTCGACCAGCCTGATAACAGCATCGATGCCTTTCTTGCCCCGGGCCATGTCAGTATGGTCATCGGCACCGAGGCCTACGGGTTTATCGCCAGCGACTACCGGCGTCCTTTAGTGGTGGCTGGTTTCGAACCTCTTGATCTACTGCAAGGCGCGGTGATGCTGGTTGAGCAGACAATAGCGCAGCGCAGCCAGGTCGAAAACCAGTACCGCCGCGTGGTACCTGATGAAGGCAACCCGCTGGCGCAAGCGGCGATTGCCGACGTTTTCTGCCTGTCGGGCGATAGCGAATGGCGCGGGCTGGGGGTCATCAACAACTCCGGCGTACGCCTGACGCCCGCCTATCAGCGCTTTGACGCTGAAGCCCATTTTCAGCCGGCGCCGCAGCGCGTCTGCGACGATCCGCGCGCCCGCTGTGGCGATGTGCTGACCGGCCGCTGTAAGCCGCATCAGTGTCCGCTGTTCGGGCAAGTCTGTAACCCGCAAAGCGCGTTTGGCGCGCTGATGGTCTCATCAGAGGGCGCATGCGCCGCCTGGTATCAATATCGCAGTCAGGAAAATGAAGCATGAAAAGCGTCCAGTTAGCTCACGGTAGCGGGGGACAGGCGATGCAACAGCTGATCGCCTCCCTGTTTATGCAGGCTTTCGCCAACCCGTGGCTGGCGGAGCAGGAAGATCAGGCGCGTCTCGATCTGGCGCAGCTTACCGCTCAGGGCGATCGTCTCGCCTTCTCCACCGACAGCTACGTTATCGATCCGCTGTTTTTCCCCGGTGGCGACATCGGCAAGCTGGCAGTATGCGGCACCGCCAACGATGTGGCGGTCAGCGGCGCCCTGCCGCGCTATCTCTCCTGCGGGTTTATTCTCGAAGAGGGGCTGGAGATGGCCACCCTGGAACGCGTGGTTAATAGCATGGCCCGTACCGCGCAGGCCGCTGAGATTGCCATCGTCACCGGCGATACCAAAGTCGTCCCGCGCGGCGCGGCGGATAAACTGTTTATCAATACCGCCGGGATCGGCGCCATTCCGGCGGATATTCGCTGGGGGGCGCAACAGATCGCTCCCGGCGACGTGCTGCTGGTCAGCGGCACGCTGGGCGACCACGGCGCGACCATTCTCAACCTCCGCGAACAGCTGGGGCTGGACGGCGCGCTGGCCAGCGACTGTGCGGTGCTGACGCCGCTTATTCAGACGCTGCGCGCCCTTCCCGGCATCAAAGCGCTGCGCGATGCGACCCGCGGCGGAGTAAACGCGGTAGCTCATGAGTTCGCCGCCGCCAGCGGCTGCGGCATTGAGCTACATGAACAGAAGCTGCCGGTGAATGAGACCGTGCGCGGGGTGTGCGAACTGTTAGGCCTGGATGCGCTTAACTTCGCCAATGAAGGCAAACTGGTGATTGCCGTCGCCCGGGAAGCGGCTGAGGCCGCGCTGGCGCAGCTTCAAAGCCACCCGCTTGGCCGCCACGCCGCGATTATCGGCGACGTGGTTGAGCGTCCCGGCGTGCGCACGATCGGCCTGTATGGCGTGAAGCGGACGCTGGACCTTCCCCATGCCGAGCCGCTGCCGCGAATTTGTTAACGAAAGTCGGGTCCCCGGGTTGCGGCTAACGCCTTATCCGGGCTACCGACTACGCACGGACCTGTAGCCCGGCCAGGCACAACGCGAGCCGGGAAAAGTCAGCACCATTATCCGGCCCAAATCCGCGGGCAACCACGGAAGGGCTGGCGGCGGCAACAACCGCTTTATTAACATACTATTATTTGTGTCACCACTTTCTTACGTGCCGCTTTGCGGGTGCGTTTTGGACTTCAGTAATGTCGTATACACCATTGGGCGATTTCGGGCAGCAAGGGCTGTTCGATATCACCCGTATTTTATTACAGCAGCCTGACCTGGCGGCGCTGAGTGAAACGCTAACCCGTCTGGTTCAGCAATCTGCGCTGGCGGATCGTGCGGCGATTATTCTGTGGAACGCCGGGAACCATCGTGCGGCAAGGTATGGCTGTGACGAAGCGGGCCTGCCGGTCAGCTATGAAGATGAGACCGTACTGGCACACGGGCCGGTGCGTCGCCTGCTGTCGCGTCCCGATGCGCTGCACTGCGACAAGGCGACCTTCGTCGAGGCCTGGCCTCAGCTGGCCAGCAGCGGACTCTATCCAGCGTTTGGCTATTACGGCCTGCTGCCGCTGGCTGCGGAAGGCCGCATCTTTGGCGGCTGCGAGTTTATCCGCCACGACGCCAGACCGTGGACCGAGAAAGAGTTCCAGCGGCTGCATACCTTTACCCAGCTGGTTGCGGTGGTGACCGAACAGATCCAGAGTCGGGTCAGCAACAACGTCGATTACGATCTGTTGTGCCACGAGCGCGACAACTTTCGCATTCTGGTTGCTATCACTAACGCCGTGCTCTCCCGGCTGGATATCGATGAGCTGGTCAGCGAAGTCGCCAAAGAGATTCACCACTATTTTCGTATCGATGCTATCAGCGTGGTGCTACGCAGCAACCGCAAAGGCAAACTGAATATCTACTCGACCCATTATCTCGACGCCAGCCATCCGGTTCACGATCAGAGCGAGGTGAATGAAGCCGGTACGCTGACCGAACGGGTGTTTAAAAGCAAAGAGATGCTGCTGCTCAATTTACACGAGCACGACTCGCTGGCCCCATACGAGAAAATGCTTTTTGAGATGTGGGGCAACCAGATCCAAACGCTGTGCCTGCTGCCGCTGATGTCCGGCGATACGCTGCTGGGCGTGCTGAAACTGGCGCAGTGCGATGAGAAGGTGTTCACCACCACCAACCTCAAGCTGCTGCGGCAAATTGCCGAGCGGGTGTCGATCGCCGTTGATAATGCTCTCGCCTACCGCGAAATTCAGCGGCTAAAAGAGCGGCTGGTGGATGAAAATCTGGCGCTCACCGAACAGCTGAATAATGTCGAGAGCGAGTTTGGTGAAATTATTGGCCGCAGCGAAGCCATGCACAGCGTACTCAAACAGGTCGAGATGGTCGCCCAGAGCGACAGTACCGTCCTGATCCTCGGCGAAACCGGTACCGGCAAAGAGCTGATTGCCCGCGCCATTCATAATCTCAGCGGTCGTAACGCGCGACGAATGGTGAAGATGAACTGTGCCGCGATGCCCGCCGGGCTGCTGGAAAGCGATCTCTTCGGCCATGAGCGCGGCGCGTTTACCGGAGCCAGCGCCCAGCGCATCGGCCGTTTCGAACTGGCGGATAAAAGCTCATTATTCCTTGATGAAGTGGGCGACATGCCGCTGGAGCTTCAGCCGAAGCTGCTGCGGGTTCTGCAGGAGCAGGAGTTTGAACGTCTCGGCAGCAACAAGCTGATCCGCACCGACGTCCGGCTGATCGCCGCCACCAACCGCGATCTCCGGCAGATGGTCGCCGATCGTGAATTCCGCAGCGATCTCTACTATCGCCTGAACGTCTTTCCGATCCATCTGCCGCCGCTGCGCGAGCGTCCGGAAGATATCCCGCTGCTGGTCAAGGCGTTTACCTTTAAAATCGCCCGCCGCCTCGGGCGTAATATCGACAGCATTCCGGCAGAAACCCTGCGTACGCTGAGCCACATGGAGTGGCCGGGTAACGTTCGTGAGCTGGAAAACGTGATTGAACGCGCGGTGCTGTTAACCCGCGGTAGCGTGCTGCAGCTGTCGCTGCCGGAGATGAATATCGATGCGGAGACGATGACGGCCGAGGTGCTTCCGCAAGAGGGCGAGGATGAATATCAGCTGATCGTCCGCGTGCTGAAAGAGAGCAACGGGGTGGTTGCCGGGCCGAAAGGGGCGGCGCAGCGGCTGGGATTAAAGCGTACGACGCTGCTATCCCGCATGAAACGCCTGGGTATTAACAAAGATGAGCTAGTATAAGTCCTGTACTCATTTAATCAGCCACACAAGGAGATTTTATGGCGGTATCAGCACGTAACCAGCTGACCGGCACGGTCAGCGCAGTTGCCGCCGGCGCGGTCAACGATGAAGTAGAATTGACCCTCGCCGGTGGCGCAAAACTGGTGGCGATCGTCACCCATAGCAGCAAGGAGGCGCTGGGTCTGGCTGCCGGTAAAGAAGCCATCGCGCTGATTAAAGCGCCGTGGGTCACCCTGGCCACCGAGGATTGCGGCCTGAAGTTCTCCGCGCGCAATCAGTTTGCCGGGAGCGTCACCCGCATCACTGAAGGGGCGGTCAACGCGACGGTACACATCAAAACCGACGCGGGCTTCGAGATCATCGCCGTCGTCACCAATGAAAGTCAGGAAGAGATGAAACTGGTCGACGGCAGCCGGGTGATTGCGCTGATCAAAGCCTCTGCCATTCTCCTCGCCACCCGCGCGTAACCCGGACTCAAACGCCGTTTCACACGAAACGGCGTTCTTCGAAGTACCTGGCCATTTTCCCCGCGACAGACCGGTTTGCACGGCTTACCTCCCAGAATTTAAATAATAATCATTTTCATTTATAAATAGCCTGTGCTATATAACATAGCAATTGCTATAACAGATGATTAATTAACCACATTGATGTGAGGGATCCTATGCTGCACCTGCCGCCTCTGAAGCACCTGATCTTTACCGCTCTGCTCGGCCTGCTGGCGATCGCCCCGGCTCAGGCCAGCGAAAAATTCAAAGTGATCACCACCTTTACGGTGATTGCCGATATGGCGCAAAACGTCGCCGGGGAGGCGGCCCAGGTCAGCTCGATTACCAAACCCGGCGCCGAGATCCACGAATACCAACCGACGCCTGGCGATATTAAACGCGCCCAGGGGGCACAGCTGATCCTCACTAACGGCCTGAATCTCGAACTGTGGTTTGCCCGCTTTTATCAGCACCTGAAAGGGGTCCCGGAAGTGGTCGTCAGCGAGGGCATTCAGCCAATGGGGATCAGCGAAGGTCCCTATAACGGTAAGCCCAATCCCCATGCGTGGATGTCGGCGGATAATGCGCTGATCTACGTCGATAACATCCGTGATGCGCTGATCAAATACGACCCTGCGAATGCGCAGACCTATCGTCAGAATGCCGCCCTCTATAAAGAGAAAATCCGCCAGACTATGGCGCCGCTGAAGGCGGAGCTGGCGAAACTGCCGGCAGAGAAGCGTTGGCTGGTCACCAGCGAAGGCGCGTTCTCCTATCTGGCCCGCGACAACGGGCTGAAAGAGCGCTACCTGTGGCCAATCAATGCCGACCAGCAGGGCACGCCGCAGCAGGTGCGTAAAACCATCGATATCATGAAAAAAGAGCATATCCCGACCATCTTTAGCGAAAGCACCATTTCAGATAAACCGGCGCGCCAGGTAGCGCGGGAAGCCGGCGCCCACTATGGCGGCGTACTTTATGTTGACTCCCTGAGCACCGCCGATGGCCCGGTTCCCACCTACCTGGATCTGCTGCGCGTCACGACGCAAACCATCGTCCAGGGCATCAACGATGGGATGAGGAAGCAGCCATGAACGCCGATATGCCTGGCCTCGCGGTCAACCGGGTCAGCGTAACCTATCGCAACGGCCACACCGCGCTGCGCGATGCCACCTTCAGCGTACCGCGCGGCTCAATTGCCGCGCTGGTGGGCATCAACGGTTCGGGAAAATCGACGCTGTTTAAAGCGCTGATGGGCTTTGTTCGTCTGTCCCATGGCGAGATTGCCATACTTGGCCAGCCGGTTCATCGCGCGCTGCGCCAGAACCTGGTGGCCTATGTCCCGCAATCAGAGGACGTTGACTGGACCTTCCCGGTGCTGGTGGAAGATGTCGTCATGATGGGCCGCTACGGGCATATGGGCTGGCTGCGACGGGCCAAAGCCCATGATCGGGAAGTGGTTGATGCGGCGCTGGCCCGCGTCGGGATGAGCGACTATCGCCACCGGCAAATCGGCGAGCTGTCCGGCGGGCAGAAAAAACGGGTGTTCCTTGCCCGCGCTATCGCTCAGCAGGGCAAGGTCATTCTGCTGGATGAGCCGTTTACCGGCGTTGACGTCCAGACCGAAACCCAGATCATCACCCTGCTGCGCGAACTGCGTGACGACGGCTGTACTCTGCTGGTTTCGACCCACAATCTCGGTTCGGTCAGCGAGTTTTGCGATTACACGGTGATGGTCAAAGGTACCGTGCTGGCCAGTGGACCGACGGAAACGACCTTTACCGCCGCCAATCTCGAACTCGCTTTCAGCGGCGCGCTGCGCCACGTGGTGCTCAGCGGCGGAGAAGAGCAGATTATCACCGACGATGAACGGCCGTTTATCAGCCGCCGGACGGCGGGAGGTGAAGGATGAGCTGGCTAATCGAGCCGTTCGGCTATCAGTATATGCTGAATGCGATGTGGGTATCGGCGCTGGTGGGCGGCGTGTGCGCCTTTCTCTCCTGCTACCTGATGCTGAAAGGCTGGTCGCTGATTGGCGATGCCCTCTCCCACTCCATCGTACCGGGCGTGGCGGGAGCGTATATGCTCGGCCTGCCCTTTGCCGTCGGCGCTTTTCTCTCCGGAGGACTGGCGGCGGGCAGCATGCTGTTTCTCAACCAGCGTTCGAAGCTCAAAGAAGATGCCATTATCGGTCTGATTTTTTCGTCGTTCTTCGGTATCGGGCTGTTTATGGTGTCACTCAACCCAACTTCGGTGAATATCCAGACCATTATTCTCGGCAATATCCTGGCGATCGCTCCGGAAGATATTATTCAGCTGGCGGCCATCGGCTCGATTTCAATGGCAATTCTGCTGCTGAAATGGAAAGACCTGATGGTCACCTTTTTCGATGAGAGCCACGCCCGTTCCATTGGCCTGAACACCACCGGGCTCAAGCTGCTGTTCTTCACCCTGCTGGCCGCCTGTACCGTGGCGGCATTGCAAACCGTGGGCGCCTTTCTGGTCATTTGCCTGGTGGTCACTCCGGGAGCGACCGCCTGGCTGCTGACCGACCGCTTTCCACGGCTGCTGGCGATTGCCGTCGCTATTGGCAGCCTGACCAGTTTTTTCGGCGCCTGGCTGAGCTACTATCTGGATGGCGCAACCGGCGGCATTATCGTCGTGGCTCAGACTTTGCTCTTCCTGCTGACCTTTGTCTTTGCCCCTAAACACGGCCTGCTGGCCAACCGCCGTCGCGCCAGGGAGGGCTCATGCTGCTGACCACGCTCCTCGAACCGTTCCAGTTTTCGTTTATGGTCAACGCCATGCTGGTGGCCACCATCGTCGCCATTCCCTGTGCGCTGCTGTCGGTTTTTCTGGTGCTGAAAGGCTGGGCGTTGATGGGGGATGCCATGAGCCATGCGGTCTTTCCCGGCGTGGTGGTGGCCTATATCGCCGGGATCCCGTTTGCCATTGGCGCCTTTGTTGCCGGGCTATTCTGCGCCATCGCGACCGGCTATCTCGACGATAACAGTCGCATCAAGCGCGATACCATTATGGGCATTGTCTTTTCCGGGATGTTTGGCGCCGGGCTGGTACTGTATGTCGCCATTCAGTCCGAAGTCCATCTCGACCATATTCTGTTTGGCGACATGCTGGGGATTTCCGCCAGCGATATTGGGCAAACATCGGCGATTGCACTAGTAATTGCGCTGATTATCGGACTAAAGTGGCGCGACTTTCTGCTTCACGCCTTCGATCCGCATCAGGCTAAAGCCAGCGGATTACGCTGCGGCCTGCTGCACTACGGATTGCTGTGCATGATTGCCCTGACTATCGTGGCGACGCTCAAAGCGGTGGGGATTATTTTGTCAATCTCGCTGCTGATTGCCCCCGGAGCCATTGCTCTGCTGCTGACCCGGCGTTTTATCAGCGCGCTGCTGCTGGCGGTGGGGATTGCGCTGAGCTGTTCGTTGGGCGGCGTGTGGCTCTCGTTTTACCTTGATAGCGCACCGGCGCCGACCATCGTGGTGTTGTTTACCGCGCTGTTTATTATCACCTTTGTCTGGACGTCGGTTCGCGACAATCAAACTCAGGCGATGTCCGCAGAGGCTCCGGAGCGCCGCTGACGCCTTAGCCGGGCGACGACAGACCGCACGCGTTGTAGCCCGCCTGAGCGCAGCGCTAGCCGGGGAAATCACCGCGACTTTTTAGGCCGGTATTTTTCCGGAAGCGCTGGCACGGGACGCCGGTCATCAATCAGGTGACGAATCGTCAGAATCGGGTGGCGCCAGAGCATTCGCGGCCCCGCCCAGCGCATGATTTGCTTCATTTCTTCGCGTTTTGCCGGCTGGTAGCAGTGAACCGGGCACTGCTTACAGGCCGGCTTCTCTTCGCCAAACACGCATTTATCCAGCCGCTTATCGGCATAGGCGTTTAGCGCCTGGTAATGTTCCACGTCGGCCTGCGCGTCCGGGCAGCGGCGCTGATAGAGCGAAATCATGCTGCGGATAGTCTTTTTTTCCCGGTCGATGCGTTGACCCGCCATTGCGCTTCTCCATCAATAAAGATGCAAAAATAATACACCTTTATAGCCTCTGGCGCAGCCGTTTTCCCCTATCGCTTACGCCGGATCGGCGGACTTATCGAGGTGACCCAGCGACTTCTCCGGGAAGCAGACATCCCGTACCCGACGCTTGAGTTCAGCCGCATCCGGGAAACCCTCATCCTGCTTGCGGTCCCAGATTTGTACGTCGTCAACGGTAATGGTGAAGATACCGCCGGTGCCCGGAACCAGCGTGACCGAGCCGATATCGGTACTGAACGTATGCAGCAGCTCCTGAGCCATCCAGCTGGCGCGCAGCATCCAGTTGCATTGAGAGCAGTAGTTGATCGTAATCGCGGCTTTGTGACTCATGATTTTCTCGCTGTATCTAAAAGGACTGATTGTAAACAAATTGCAGATTAAATGAGGAAGACATGATTATTTTGTTGCAAACGATAATACATATCATTACCATTCGCAATCAATAATCATGGAGAAACAGAGTCCGCTAACGGAAGCAACGGGACTCACCTGCAAATCTGGAAGTAACGCGTGAGCCGATACTAATAATTATCAAGGCGTGGCTACTATGTATAAATCCACTCAATCACCGGCCTGGTTTAAGAAAAGCCTGCTGGTGACTTCGTTGCTTGCAGCAATCTATCAGACGACCGCCGGGGCAGCTGATACCACCGCACACACCACCACCAGCGACACATCATCGGATAGCTCCGAGCAGATGACCGTTACCGCCCCCGCTCCGCTGCTCAAAGCCGGTAGCGAACATTCGGTCAGCGCGCAGGAGCTCCAGGACAAAGGGGCCAAAGATTTTGGTTCCGTCATGCGTTACGAACCGTTAATCAGCGCGACCGGTGCCAGCGGCGGCTCGGGTAATGGCAAAAGCGGCTTCGACCGCGGCGGCTATACCGGTTATAACATTCGCGGGCTGGAAAGCAACCGCGTGGGGATTGATGTCGACGGCATCGCGCAGCCGGATGCGACCGGACGCGGCTACGTCGGCCGTGCCGGCCTGAATACGTTTGGCATCGGTCGCGATTACATCGACCCGTATATGTATGGCAGCATCGATATTCAGTCCGGCGCCACCTCGACTGAAACCGCCAACACCTCTATCGGCGGCAACGTCTCCTTCCAGCCGAAATCTGCCGATGACTATCTGCGCCCGGGAAAAACCAGCGCCTTCGGCTACCGGAGCGGCTACGACTCTGCCGACCGCAGCTGGCATAACGGCGTGACGGTGGCCGGCGGAGATGAAACCCTACGCGGCATTTTCGTCTACAGTCGCCGCGACGGCCAGGAAACGGCAAATAACAGCGATAAGATTGACGCCTATCCGGCCAACTGGCACTCCGATGCGTTTATGGCCTCCGGCATCTGGCAGCCCAATGATGAACACAAGCTGACCAGCACGCTCGACTACTACCATAAAACCAACCACACCCACTTTGACAGCTGGGATAGCAGCGGCAACAGCATTATTGGCGATGCCAATCAGACCAGCCAGACTCGTCGCTGGGGCATCAGCCTGAAAGACGACTGGACGCCAATGAATGACTATCTCGACAGTATGTCGACCAAAGTCTACTACCAGCACACCGAGGCCCATGACTGGACGTGGATGCCGGATAGCACCACCAGATCGATGGAAACGGTCAACTCCAACTACGATACCGACACCTGGGGTATTCAGACCGCGCTGGCGAAATCCATTGGCCGCCACGACCTGAGCGCCGGGCTCAACGCCAGCACCACCAAAACCCAGCGCCCGTTCAGCCAGTCGCCGGTCCCGAGCATCTACAGCGAAATCATGCAGCCGGAAGCCGACAGCCGGGGCTACACTCTTGGCGGCTTCGTTCAGGATAAGATCAACTTCGATCTCGACAGCCACAACTTTGCGGTGATCCCGGGCGTGCGCGTGGTGCATCAATCCACCAAACCGGAGAATCTCGGCGATCTGACCACCAACAGCAGCGTGCTGACGGAGTCCTCCGTCGCCAGCCTGTACGGTAAAAATTCCGATACTCAGGTGCTGCCGTCCCTGACGTTCCAGTACGATATCACTCCGCGTACCATGACCTACCTGCAGTATAAACGCGGCGCCGAGTTCCCTAACGCCAGCCAGCTTTACGGCTCCTGGAACCTCGGATCCAGCTACGCCGGACGAGCGCAGTATGCGCTGATTGGTAACACCGATCTGAACACGGAAACCAGCGACAACTTCGAATGGGGCTTAAAAGGCGAAGTGGTCGAAGGGATCACGATGCGCACCGCCCTGTTCTATAACAACTACAAGAACTTCATCGCCTATAGCCGCTACACCCGTTCCGGTAACCCCGACCACTTCACCAACGTCCCGTCGAATATCTATACGATTTATCAGGCGGAAAACCGCGATAAAGCCTATATCTACGGCGGCGAAATCAGCGCCAAATTCAACTTTGGTACCTGGTTTGAAGAGGTTAACGGCCTGAGCGCGACGCTGGCCTACGGCTATAGTGAAGGGAAATCGAAATCCAGCTATCTCGGCGACAAGTACATCGACCTCGACAGCGTGGCGCCGATGAAAGCGATCGTAGGCGTTGCCTGGGACGATCCGGCGAAACGCTACGGGACCGCGTTGACCGCCACTTTCGTGAAAGGTAAGCAGGCCAGCGCCACCAACCGCGAAAGCTATACCAACACGGGCTCTGCCATTACCGACTCCTCCAGCGAATACATGCGCGTGCCTGGCTACGGCATGCTGGACCTGACGGCCTGGTGGCAGGTCGCGAAAAACGTGCGTCTTAACGGCGGCGTTTACAACATTACCGATCGGCAATACTGGGATTACCTGAGCAGCCGCAATATTGAGACGTCCACGAATCAGGATGCCTACGATAAAGCGCTGGCGACGATGCCGGGCCGGACCTGGCAACTGGGCGTCAACGTCGATTTCTGATAGCCCGGAGAATAATAAACCCCATGGATTTCAACATATCGACGGGCAGCAGCAGCGTGGGTCGCGATACGCAGACTCAGACCGGCTCTGCACCATCCCGTTCGCATCATGCTGAAAGACAGCGGGGATAAACCTGCTCCCCGGCCTCGGCCGGGGATATTCATCGTAGAGAAGGAGATGAATCATGCAACACAACGCAAACGCACTGTGGCAGCGCTATCAGGCCGCCAAAACGCAGGCTTCCGCTAAATATGCCCGCGATATCGCCGCTGAAATGGGCATTAGTGAGGCGGAATTAACCGCCGCTCGCGTTGGCCACGACGCCGTTCGCCTGCAGGACGATATACGGGCAATCATCGCCGGACTGGAAGGCGTCGGCGAGACCAAATGCATCTGCCGGAATGAATATGCGGTGCATGAGCAGGTGGGTCAGTTTACCCACCAGCACCTGAGCGGCCATGCCGGGCTGGTGCTGAACCCGCGCGCACTCGATCTGCGCCTGTTCCTCAGCCAGTGGGCCAGCGCCTTCCACCTGAGTGATAACGGCCGCCAGAGCATTCAGTTCTTCGACCATCACGGTGACGCGCTGTTGAAAGTCTATGCGACAGCGCAAACCGATATGACGGCGTGGGAAGCGCTGATTGTCGGGCAGACCCAGGCCGACCCGGCGCCGCTGGCAATCCGCCCCGTCGATACCCCCCGCTACGCCGCCTCCGCCGACGGTGTGGCGCTGGAAAATGAATGGCGCGCCATGACCGATGTCCATCAGTTCTTCGGGCTATTGCGAAAATATAACCTCTCCCGCCAGCAGGCTTTCCGCCTGGTCAGCGATGATCTGGCCTGCCGCATTGACCACGATGCCCTGCCGCACCTGCTGGAAACCATTCGCGAAGAGGGCAATGAGATCATGATTTTCGTTGGCAACCGCGGCTGCGTACAAATCTTCACCGGCGCCCTGGAAAAGCTGGCCCCGATGCGCGGCTGGCTCAACATCTTCAATACCACCTTCACCCTGCACCTGCGCGAAGACAGTATTGATGAAATCTGGGTAACGCGTAAGCCGACCTCGGATGGCCATGTCACCAGCGTAGAGCTGTTTGCCCATGACGGTACGCAAATCGCCCAGCTGTACGGCCAGCGTAGCGAAGGGCACCCGGAGCAAGCGACATGGCGTAGCCAGGTTGACCGTCTGACGACGGAAGGACAGAGCGCATGAAACGCTGGCTGATGCTCATTGCCGCTCTTCCACTGTTTGCGCATGCCGCCGCAGAACGCATCATCTCTCTGGGCGGCGATGTCACAGAGATCGTCTATGCCCTGGGAGCGCAGCAGCAGCTGGTCGCTAAAGACAGTACCAGCACCTGGCCTGCCGCCGCGCGATCGCTGCCGGACGTCGGCTATATACGCCAGCTGAACGCCGAGGGGATCCTGTCGTTACGCCCGACGATCGTCCTGGCAAGCGCACAGGCCCAGCCTTCGCTGGTCCTGCAAAAGGTTGAGGACAGTCGGGTAAAAGTGGTTAATATCCCGGGCGGTAACGATCTGTCGGCGATTGATAAAAAAATCGTCGCGGTGGCCGACGCGCTGGGTAAGCAGACTGAAGGTGACGCCCTGCGCCACGCCGTCGCCGCACAGATCGCGCAGATCCCCACGCAGCCGCTCGGCAAAAGGGTGCTGTTTATTCTCAGCCACGGCGGAATGAATACGATGGTCGCCGGGCAAAAGACCGCTGCGGATGGTGCTATTCAGGCCGCCGGGCTGCAGAACGCGATGCAAGGATTTGACCATTATCGCAGTATGTCTCAGGAAGGCGTGATCGCCAGCCTGCCGGACCTGGTAGTGATCTCCGCCGACGGGCTTAAAGGCATGGGCGGTGAAGCCGGCTTATGGAAGCTGCCGGGGCTGGCGCAAACGCCGGCCGGTCGCCATAAACAGCTGCTGGTGATTGACGATATGGCCCTGCTCGGCTTTGGACCGCGGACGCCGCAGGCGATTAGCGCGCTGAGAAAAAAAGCGGAGCAGCTACCCTGATGCGCCCCACTCTCTCTCGCCATCTGTGGTTAATGACGCTGCTGCTGGTGAGCCTGACGCTGTTCGCGACGACCCTCGGCGCGATGCCTCTGCCGCTCGCCAGTCTGTGGCCGCCGGGGGATGAGGTGTTGCGCCATATCTGGCTCACCATTCGTCTGCCGCGCGTCCTGCTGGCGCTGCTGGTCGGCGCCGCGCTGGCGCTCTCCGGCTGCGTCATGCAAGGGCTGTTTCGCAATCCGTTAGCCGATCCCGGCCTGCTGGGGGTCAGCAGCGGTGCAGCGCTGGCGGTGGCCTGCTGGCTGGTTCTGCCGCTGTCCGTTCCGGCGCTGGTGGCGCTGTATGCCCCGATGCTGGCGGCGTTTATCGGGAGTATCGCCGTCATGGTGGTCATTTTTATCCTCAGCCAGGCGAGTGAGGGTTCGCTCTCGCGTCTGCTGCTGGTCGGGATCGCCATCAACGCGCTGTGCGGCGCGCTGGTGGGGGTGCTGGCCTGGATAAGTAATGATACCCAGCTGCGCCAGCTGTCGCTATGGGGAATGGGCAGTCTCGGCCAGGCAGAGTGGTCCACGCTGCTGGTCGCGGCCACCTTAATCTTCCCTGCTTCGCTGGTCATCTGGCTAATGGCTTCCCGCCTCAACCTGCTACAGCTTGGCGATGAAGAAGCCCACTACCTGGGGATTAACGTCCGGGCCGTGCAGCGTCTACTGTTACTGTGCAGCGCGCTGCTGGTGGCCTCTTCGGTGGCGATCAGCGGAGTGATTGGTTTTATTGGTCTCGTGGTGCCGCATCTGATACGAATGTGGCTGGGGCCGGACCACCGCGCGCTGGTGCCAGGATCGCTGCTGGCCGGGGCGATCTTACTGCTGCTGGCCGATACCCTTGCCCGCACCGTCGCCGCACCGGCCGAAATGCCGGTGGGTCTGCTGACCAGCATGCTCGGCGCGCCGTGGTTTTTGTGGTTAATTTTCCGCCAACAGAGGACGACATATGGATAATCGCGATCGCACCTGGCACGCGACGTCGCTCTCTCTGTTGCTGGGCAAACGCCGGGTCATTGACGATGTGTCGGTCCGGCTATGCGGCGGAGAGATGACCGCGCTGATTGGCCCAAACGGCGCCGGTAAATCAACGCTGCTGCGGCTGTTAACCGGTTTCTTATCCCCGAACAGCGGCGAACGTCATGTGGAAGGACGTGCGCTGGAACAGTGGTCGTCGGAAGCGCTCTCCCGCCGCCGGGCGGTGATGTTGCAACGTACGCAGCTCCATGCCGACTGGCCGGTGGAAACGGTCATCGCCATGGGACGCTCTCCATGGGGTAAAAATCCGGACCGGCAGATGATTCAGCAGGTGATGGTGGAAACCGGCTGCGACCACCTCGCGGGCAGGCGCTATCCTTCGCTCTCCGGCGGCGAACAGCAGCGGGTGCAGCTGGCTCGCTGCCTTGCTCAGCTGTGGCATAACGACGCTCCACGGGGCTGGCTGTTTCTCGACGAACCGACCTCGGCGCTGGATCTTTACTATCAACAGCATCTGCTGCGTCTGCTAAAACGGCTGACCCGCAGCGGCCAGCTGCACGTCTGCGTCGTGCTGCACGACCTCAATCTCGCCGCGCTATGGGCAGACCGCATTCTGCTTCTCCATCAGGGAAAGCTGGTGGCCGAGGGAACGCCGCAGGAGGTCATTTGCCAGTCGGTTATCAGCCGCTGGTACGGAGCGGAAGTGAGAATGGGTGAGCATCCAGACATCGCCATTCCCCAGGTTTACCTTGCGCCATAATAAGGCCGGACGAGTACGCCCGTTGGTGCTCGTCCGCGCTTCAGATGGAATGCGCATCACGGCACCTCATATCGTCACTTTCCCTGAAATACGTATCTCCGTTATGTTGTCCCCTCAATGTGATAACAACGAAAACAAAAAGATCGCAATTCATTAAGAATCAGGGACCTGGATAATATCCTATGAGTACAATCGATAATCTCGACGCCCATACCCCGATGATGCATTGGTGTGTTAGTACTGATTAATAAAGATTATTTCCCACCATAATATAAAAACTATATTTTAACCTACACCTTTGTAACTATCTGATTTTAATAATATTGTTTGCTGTACTCATCCAGCGTTATACTCCCTCTGTTTTCCCATCCTTCTAAAAACGCAGGGCATCTCCATGAGCCGATACCATGTATCCAGCAGTGAAGGCCAGTATGAGAAAGACTCTGGCGAGCAGGTTTTGGCTAATAAGCTGGGGATCGCTACTTCTGATGAGATGGATGAGGCTGAACTTGTCCTGTTAGAACAACTCTATCAGTCCGTTTTTGAAGAACAGTTCCCGGAAGGACTGCTCAGCGTCGCCATGCTAAAAAACTGGCATCGCCGCTGGTTAGGTAACATCTACGAGTGGGCTGGGCAAGAAAGAGCGGTTAACATCAGCAAAGGCGGCTTTATGTTTGCCCCTTCAGCGCAGTTGCCAAAACTGCTGAGCGAATTCGACACCAAATATCTGGCTCAATACACGCCGTGTAGCGGCATGGACGAAGAACAACTCATCACTGCTATCGCCATCACCCATGTCGAGCTAATACTTATCCATCCATTCAGAGAAGGAAATGGGCGCCTGTCGCGACTGCTGGCCGACGTGATGGCCGTTCAGGGAGGGTACAAACCGCTGGATTATCAAAGCTGGGAGCAAAACAAAACTCAGTATATATCGGCCATCCATGCTGGCATATCAATGGACTACAAGCCGATGAAACACTGGGTCGGTGAAGCACTAAGAAGGGGTTAAACCGCAAGACGCAAATGAGCGAATTTTTTGCGCGTGGCTTCAAGTGAAGCCTCGATCTTCGCGGAGGACTGCCCTGTTTCAACAGCCGTAGATGTTGCTACTGAGCGAACGATATCAGCACGAGATGGCTTAACGTAGCTTGCCTGAGTTTTTTTGTTGTTGCTCATAATTACTCCTGAAAAGCAGAATCTGGGCTGAAAGACATCGTTCAAACAGTATACCAAAACTTCTACGCAAATTCACTGCAAGCCCTGTCAAAGACTCACTCATCGGGCAAGCCCTTTAAGTAATACTGGGGGCAGGTCACGAGAGAAGTCTGGGGGAAGTTACCAATTTTAACCTGAGCAAGCTTGCCAGTCAGAGAACTTGTGTAACGGTAGAAAAAAGACTTAACCCCAGTTGCACCACAGGAGACACGTAAGCCACGATTTTCGCCTACATCAGCCTTATCTTTGTCGCCAGGCTTCATCATTTCTACCGCTTTAAACGAAAGTGGCTTTCCCTCTTGTTTTCCTGCCATAAAGACTCCGTTATCATGCACCTTATGCAGTCATGAACATAAATGCAGGATTTCATGATATTCGATGAGACACCGTGAAACTTAATGATAACAATAAAAATCACCAACTCATTAAAAATTAAGAAAATGGACATCACAAACCGATGAGTACAATAGAAAATTTAGACTCTCACACCCCCATGATGCAGCAGTATCTGAAGCTGAAGGCTCAGCATCCGGAGATCCTGCTGTTCTATCGTATGGGCGACTTTTATGAGCTGTTTTATGATGATGCCAAACGGGCCTCTCAGCTGCTCGATATCTCGCTGACCAAACGCGGCGCCTCGGCGGGTGAGCCCATTCCTATGGCCGGGATCCCGCACCATGCGGTGGAAAACTATCTCGCCAAACTGGTCAACCAGGGTGAATCGGTGGCCATTTGCGAACAGATTGGCGACCCGGCCACCACCAAAGGTCCGGTCGAGCGTAAAGTGGTGCGTATCGTCACGCCTGGCACTATCAGCGATGAAGCGCTGCTGCAGGAACGTCAGGATAACCTGCTGGCCGCTATCTGGCAGGACAGCAAAGGCTTTGGCTATGCGACGCTGGATATCAGCTCCGGTCGTTTCCGCCTGAGCGAACCGGCCGACCGCGAAACCATGGCCGCCGAGCTGCAGCGTACCAACCCGGCTGAACTGCTGTATGCCGAAGATTTTGCCGAATCGGCGTTGATTGAAGGCCGCCGCGGCCTGCGCCGTCGTCCGCTGTGGGAGTTTGAAATCGACACCGCGCGCCAGCAGCTGAATTTACAGTTTGGCACCCGCGACCTGGTCGGTTTCGGCGTCGAAAATGCGCCGCGCGGTCTCTGTGCCGCCGGCTGCCTGTTGCAATATGTCAAAGATACCCAGCGCACCTCCCTGCCGCATATTCGCTCCATCACCATGGAGCGCCAGCAGGACAGTATTATTATGGACGCGGCAACCCGCCGTAACCTTGAGATTACCCAGAATCTGGCCGGTGGTTTCGACAATACCCTGGCGTCGGTGCTCGACTGCACCGTGACGCCGATGGGCAGCCGGATGCTCAAACGCTGGCTGCATATGCCGGTACGCGACACGGCGGTGCTGGTCGAACGCCAGCAAACCATAGGCGCGCTGCAGGAGCGTTATACCGAACTGCAGCCGGTGCTACGTCAGGTGGGCGATCTGGAACGTATTCTGGCGCGACTGGCGCTGCGCACCGCGCGTCCGCGCGATCTCGCCCGCATGCGTCATGCGTTCCAGCAGTTGCCGATCCTGCGCGAGATGCTGGCTGACGTCAGCTGCGCGCCGGTCCAGCGGCTGCGCGATAAAATGGGCGAGTTCAGCGAACTGCGCGAACTGCTCGAACGCGCAATTATCGACGCGCCGCCGGTGCTGGTGCGCGACGGCGGCGTTAT
Organism: Klebsiella sp. X13; assembly: GCF_003323835.1. Classification (NCBI taxonomy): domain Bacteria; kingdom Pseudomonadati; phylum Pseudomonadota; class Gammaproteobacteria; order Enterobacterales; family Enterobacteriaceae; genus Klebsiella; species Klebsiella sp. X13. Next base: position 1,086,278 of record NZ_CP030874.1, on the reverse strand, counting down.
TGCCCCGGGTTACCATGAGGAGCTCGATGAATGGCGCGCGCTGGCGGATGGCGCCACCGACTATCTCGATAAGCTGGAAATTCGCGAACGCGAACGCCTGGGGCTGGACACGCTGAAGGTCGGTTACAATGCCGTGCACGGTTACTACATTCAGATCAGCCGCGGCCAGAGCCAACATGCCCCGATTCACTACGTCCGCCGCCAGACGCTGAAAAACGCCGAGCGCTACATTATTCCGGAACTGAAGGAGTATGAGGACAAAGTACTGACGTCGAAAGGGAAAGCGCTGGCGCTGGAGAAACAGCTCTACGAGCAGCTGTTCGATATGCTGCTGCCGCACCTTGCCGACCTTCAGCAAAGCGCCAGCGCGCTGGCGGAACTGGATGTACTGGTTAACCTCGCCGAACGCGCGGAAACCCTGAACTACTGCTGCCCGACCTTCAGCGACAAACCGGGTATTCGCATCAGCGAAGGCCGTCACCCGGTGGTCGAACAGGTGCTGAAGGAGCCGTTCATCGCCAACCCGCTGAGCCTGGCGCCGCAGCGCCGGATGCTGATTATTACCGGCCCGAATATGGGCGGTAAAAGTACCTATATGCGGCAGACCGCGCTGATTGCGCTGCTGGCCTATATCGGCAGCTACGTCCCGGCGGAGAAAGTTGAAATCGGCCCTATCGATCGCATCTTTACCCGCGTCGGCGCGGCAGATGACCTGGCAAGCGGCCGTTCCACCTTCATGGTAGAAATGACCGAAACCGCCAATATTCTGCATAATGCCACCGAACACAGCCTGGTGCTGATGGATGAAATCGGCCGCGGGACCTCCACCTACGACGGTCTGTCGCTGGCGTGGGCCTGCGCCGAAAGTCTGGCCAATAAGATTAAGGCGCTGACCCTTTTTGCCACCCACTACTTCGAACTGACCCAGCTGCCGGAGAAAATGGAAGGCGTGGCGAACGTCCATCTTGATGCGCTGGAACATGGCGATACCATCGCCTTCATGCACAGCGTCCAGGATGGCGCCGCCAGCAAAAGCTACGGTCTGGCGGTTGCCGCACTGGCGGGCGTGCCTAAAGAGGTGATTAAGCGCGCGCGGCAGAAATTACGCGAGCTGGAGAGTATTGCCCCAGGCGTCGCCGCCACGCAGGTCGATGGTACGCAGATGTCGCTGCTCTCCGCCCCGGAAGAGACCTCGCCGGCGGTAGAAGCGCTGGAAAATCTCGACCCGGATTCTCTGACCCCGCGTCAGGCGCTGGAGTGGATTTACCGGCTGAAGAGCCTGGTGTAACGCCTTCTTATTCCGCAGAAGTGACAAAAGGGCAGCCCGTAAAGCGCTACCCTTTTCGAAAATAAATGGCTGCAAGGCTCATACGCCGGCCTCAGTGGATAGAATTATCTGCCGGGACTTACGTCTAGCCGGATCCTGTCAATGCTCAACGCCAGACAGCCTCAGGCACCCACCGCGATTCTCACTCCGCCGGTCGGCAGAAATTATCAGCTGGAAATCAAACGGAATGATTTTATTATCGATTGCGAGAGGGATCGCCAATACTCAAATGCTATTCACTTTTCCGTCATTTTAATTAATAAATAGTTTTCATTGATGATGCGAAATATAAAAACGGTGCGCTTGAGCGATAAATAACACCATCCGCTTGCGCCCTTCATCCACACGCTCATGACGCAAGAAGAATTAGCCCTGGCGCTCGCGTAAGAAATCAATGAACGCCCGGACCCGGGTCGGGACATGCTGCGCGTCCGGATAAACCGCATACACGCCCTGCGGGGGAAAGGTAAACCCGGGCATGACCTGAACCAGTCTGTGCTCCGCCAGTGCCGGCGCTACCAGCCACTCGGGCAACAGCGCAACCCCGCATCCCGCCAGGGCGAAAGCCAGCAGCGCGCTGGCGCTATCCGCCGACAGTCGCGGCACCGCTTTAATATCTAAAGCCACGCTCTCATCGCGCGGTCCGGTGAGTTGCCAATGGAGCGGCGCGGACAACCGTTCATGAATAATCCACGCTGCCCGGGCCAAATCCTCAATCGTCTCCAGAGGATGTTCCGCCAGCCATGCCGGCGCGGCAACCGGGACAATCGCAAAACGGGAGATCAGCGCCGCGCGGTAGCGCGAATCTGCCAGCGTTCCGAGGCGGATCGCTACATCAAAACGCTCAGAGATTAAGTCCGCATGGTGCGAGGAGGAGACGTGGCGCACCCGTAGCGCCGGATGCCGCTGACTGAACTCGGCCAGCGCGGGAATAATCACCTGGGTGCCATACTCCGGTGTCGTGGTGATACGGAGTTCACCGCTCAATCCGCTATGGCTGGCCCGCACCTCATCCTGCAGGTTTTCCGCCGTTTTCAGTAATGCCAGGCCGCGATGATAGAACAGCGACCCCGCCTCAGTCAGCGTGAGCCGTCGCGTGGATCGTAACAACAGCGTGACGCCAAGTTCGCTCTCCAGCTGACGCACGTTAAAGCTGACCACCGCCTTAGTTTGCCCCAGGGCCGCCGCTGCCGCGGTAAAACTCCCGCTTTCCACCACCGCGACAAACATGGTCATGCGTTGCAGATTCAGCATATTCACTTCACTTATTGTCAAAAATTTTCAGACAGTATATCCCCGGATGTCCTGTTTATCCGCCTGTCCCTGCGGTTTAGAGTAGCGGCCTTCTGATGAGGAATAAAAATGACAGCACGCAGCAAGGTCGCCACCGTTTTTTTACTGGGTTTCTTTCTCGATTTAATCAATATGTTTATCGCCAGCGTCGCCTTCCCCAGTATGAGCCGGGCGCTCAACGCCTCCGTCAGTGAACTGGCCTGGGTGAGTAATGGCTACATTGCCGGCCTGACGCTGGTCGTGCCATTCAGCGCCTGGTTGACGCAGCGCTGCGGAGCTCGCCGGCTCTTTATGCTCTCGCTCACGCTGTTCAGCGCCGCAGCGCTGGCCTGCGGACTGAGCGACTCGCTGGGCAACCTGATTTTCTGGCGTGCCCTGCAAGGGATGGGCGGTGGCTTGCTTATCCCCGTCGGACAGTCTCTGACCTGGCAGCTGTTTCAGCCGCAGGAGCGGGCGAAACTCTCGGCCGTCGTGATGCTGGTTGGTCTGCTGGCCCCGGCCTGTTCTCCGGCAGCAGGTGGACTGCTGGTTGAAACATTCAGCTGGCGCGGGGTCTTCCTGGTCAGCCTGCCCGTGGCGCTGGTCACTCTGGCGTTAGCCAGCGTATGGCTAAAAAATGACGACGGCCCGGCGCGGCCCTCCCGTTTCTTACATCTGCCGCTGCTGGCCGATCCGCTGTTGCGTTTCGCCATGTTGATTTATCTCTGCGTACCCGGCGTCTTTATTGGCATTAATGTGGTTGGCCTGTTTTACCTGCAGACAATAACCGGCATGTCGCCTTCGGCAACGGGCGCCCTGATGCTGCCCTGGTCGCTGGCGTCTTTTGTGGCTATCTCTCTGACCGGCCGTTTTTTTAATCGCCTCGGCCCTCGCCCCTTTATTCTCTTCGGTTGCCTGCTTCAGGCCGCCGGGATCCTGCTGTTGACCGGCGTCACGCCGCAAAGCTCAATGTCGTCGCTGGTTTTCGCCTTTATCCTGATGGGCGCCGGCGGCAGCCTGTGCAGCAGCACCGCCCAAAGCTGTGCATTTCTCAACATCGCCAATGGCGATATGCCGGATGCCAGCGCACTGTGGAACATCAACCGCCAGCTCAGCTTTTTGGCCGGGGCCGCGTTGCTGTCCGCATTGCTGGCGGTCCTGCAGGTTTATTATCCGTCAACGCAGGCCTGGCACGGGGTGTTTATCATCGCCGCGTGCCTGACGCTTATCCCGCTTCTGGGCTGCCTGCGCCTTAATAACCAGGCGATAGTCACGCGCCTGCATCAAAAAATGGAGACCCCATGACCCCATATATTCAGGAAACGATCGACGCCCATGTGGCTATTGAAAACTGGCTGAGTCAGAAACAAGGCGCGGCAGAGACCTTAATGACACGCTTTTCCCCTGATTTTTCAATGGTCGGTATCGGTGGAAACGTCATGAACCACCGGGCGCTCAGCGCTTTCTTTGCGGCCGCAGGCGGCAGTCGTCCAGGCTTGAGCATCACCATTGATAGCGCGACCACGCTCGCCGAATGGCACGATGGCGCGGTGATATGCTATCGGGAAAGGCAGCGTTTACCCGAGCAGGGCGAAACTATCCGCTGGTCAACGGTCCTGTTCAGGAAAGCTGAAGGGCGTATTTTGTGGCGCCATTTACATGAGACCCGGCAGGCGTAGCATGCAAAGAAAAAGGCCCGATCGTCCGATCGGGCCTTTTTGAGAGGAAAATTGCTTATTCGCGGAATAGCGCTTCGATGTTCAGCCCTTGTCCTTGCAGGATTTCCCGCAGGCGGCGCAGGCCTTCTACCTGGATCTGACGTACGCGTTCGCGGGTCAGACCAATTTCACGGCCAACATCTTCAAGCGTAGCGGCTTCATAGCCCAACAGGCCAAAACGACGCGCCAGGACTTCACGCTGCTTGGCGTTCAGTTCGAACAGCCATTTAACGATGCTTTGTTTCATATCATCGTCCTGCGTGGTGTCTTCCGGACCGTTGTCTTTCTCATCGGCCAGAATATCCAGCAGCGCTTTTTCCGAGTCGCCGCCCAGCGGCGTGTCCACTGAGGTAATGCGCTCATTGAGACGCAGCATACGGCTCACGTCATCAACCGGCTTATCCAGCTGCTCGGCAATCTCTTCCGCACTCGGCTCGTGGTCCAGCTTATGGGACAACTCACGTGCGGTACGCAGATAGACGTTCAGCTCTTTGACAATATGGATAGGTAAACGGATGGTACGGGTTTGGTTCATGATCGCCCGTTCAATCGTTTGACGAATCCACCAGGTGGCGTAAGTCGAAAAACGGAACCCACGTTCCGGGTCAAACTTCTCAACCGCGCGGATCAGCCCCAGATTGCCCTCTTCAATCAGATCCAGCAGCGCCAGACCACGATTGCTATAACGACGAGCAATTTTCACCACCAGACGTAGGTTACTTTCAATCATCCGGCGGCGTGAAGCCACATCACCACGCAATGCGCGACGGGCGAAATAGACTTCTTCTTAGGCCGTCAGCAGTGGGGAATAACCAATCTCACCCAGGTAGAGTTGCGTCGCATCAAGCACACGTTGTGTTGCGCCTTGCGACAGAAGATCTTCCTCGGCCAGATCGCTATCACTGGGTTCCTCTTCTACTAAGGCTTTCTCATCGAAAACCTCGACTCCGTTCTCATCAAATTCCGCGTCTTCATTTAAATCATGAACTTTCAGCGTATTCTGACTCATAAAGATGGCTCCTACCCGTGATCCCTGAGCAAAGCACCTTCGCTATACATCATTTAACGACGCCGGACGGAGACTTTTTGCCCCGGTGAAGGGGCTGTTGCGACCGGCCTGGCGTCTGCTAACTGATGTGACGCTTATCCGTACTTCGCCAAATTATCGCTGCGGTAAATACTGCAGCGGGTTGACGGATTTCCCCTTGTAACGAATTTCAAAATGCAATCTTGTAGAGCTGGTGCCGGTGCTACCCATGGTAGCGATTTTCTGCCCCGCTTTAACTTCCTGTTGCTCCCGGACCAGCATTGTATCGTTATGAGCGTAGGCACTCAGGTAATCATCGTTGTGTTTGATGATAATAAGATTACCGTAACCGCGCAGCGCGTTACCGGCATAGACGACGCGTCCGTCAGCGGTCGCGACAATAGCCTGTCCCTTACTGCCTGCAATATCAATACCTTTATTGCCGCCTTCTGCGCCACTAAAGTTCTCGATAACCTTGCCATCAGTCGGCCAGCGCCATGTGGAGATAGGCGAACTGGTTGACGTACTGCTTGCAGTCGGTTGGTTTGTGCTAACAGCGGGAGCCGTCACTGGCGCGACGGTAGTCGTCGTCGCTGGCTTATTGTTCGGCAACATCTTATTAGCATTCTGTTCACCTGAGGATTCAGAATACGTAATAGTTGGTTGTGACGCAACCACCGCGGTCGATTTTTGTGCAGTATTTGAGGCCGCCGTCGCACCTCCGCTTGCCCGTACGCTTGCCGCAGCAACGGCGTTATCACCGGTGATTGGCTGGCCAGCAGAGTTGCCAACCTGCAGCGTCTGACCGACGTTCAGACCGTATGGTGCAGGGATGTTGTTGCGTTGCGCGAGGTCACGGAAATCGTTACCTGTTACCCATGCGATATAGAACAGCGTATCGCCGCGTTTCACGGTATAGGTGCTGCCACCCGTATAGCTGCCTTTCGGAATATCGCCATATTTACGGTTATAGACTATCTTGCCGTTCACGGTCTGCACCGGCTGCTGAGCCATCGGCTGAACCTGCGTCGCAGGCGTCTGAACCGGCTGTACCTGAGGGGTATGCGGAACAATGGCGGATCCTGTTGTCGACGGCGGAGTGATCAGCATCCCGGAATTCGTTCCCGAGGATGAGGCTCCACCCGCCGAGCTAACCGGCGCAGGCGGATTATTGGTATTCGTACAACCTGCCAGCCAGAGTGAAACCAGTGATAACGCCGCAATACGGCTTAAGGTAAATTTTGGGCTTCCCGCGCTCATTTATCCCCCAGGAATATGTTAACTGCCAATATCTTGCTTACCGGACAACACCCGGCCAGGACACTGAAAATGTGTCCACCCTACGCCTAAAGTCAGGCAAAAAAAACCTGGATAAATCCGGGTCTCACGCCAGCTCCCCTTGCACCAGAGGAACAAAGCGTACGGCTTCGACGGTATCCATCACAAACTCATTACCGCGACGACGGATCCGTTTCAGGAACTGATGCTCCTCGCCCACCGGTAATACCAGCACGCCTCCCTCATCCAGCTGCGCCAGCAGCGCTGGCGGCACTTCCGGCGGTGCGGCGGTGACGATAATCGCATCAAAGGGAGCGCGTGCCTTCCAACCCTGCCATCCATCGCCGTGACGGGTTGAAACATTATGTAAATCAAGTTGTTTCAGGCGACGACGCGCCTGCCACTGTAAACTCTTAATCCGTTCGACCGAACACACATGATGAACGAGATGCGCCAGGATCGCCGTCTGGTAGCCTGAACCGGTGCCAATCTCCAGCACCCGCGATTCCGGCGTCAGCGTCAGAAGCTCCGTCATCCGCGCCACCATGTAGGGTTGCGAGATGGTTTGCCCCTGGCCGATAGGTAGTGCCGTGTTCTCCCACGCCTTGTGTTCGAAGGCTTCATCAACGAATTTTTCACGCGGTACCAGGGTTATCGCCTCCAGCACGCGCTCGTCAACGATGCCCTGAGTACGCAGCTGATTCAGCAGGCTTTCTACACGTTTGCTTACCATTGTGTTGCCACTCCGACGCGATCCAGCCAGTCGGCCACCATCCCGTGAGCCTGGTGGGCGGTTAAATCAACGTGCAGCGGCGTCACGGAGACATAGCCTTCGTCAACGGCCGCAAAATCGGTATCCGGCCCGGCATCGTGCTTCTCTCCCGGCGGGCCAATCCAGTACAGCGTATTGCCGCGCGGATCTTTTTGCGGAATGACCTGATCGGCGGGATGTCGGCTGCCGCAGCGAGTGACGCGGATGCCTTTAATCTGCTCAAGTGGCAGATCGGGCACATTGATATTGAGGATGCGACCGGTACGCAGCGGCTCGCGGCTTAAAGCACGCAGGATAGAGCAGGTGATGGCCGCCGCGGTGTCGTAGTGCTGATGACCATTCAGGGAGACGGCCAGCGCCGGAAAGCCGAGGTGACGGCCTTCCATTGCGGCGGCGACAGTGCCGGAGTAGATGACGTCATCGCCGAGATTGGGGCCGGCGTTAATGCCGGAAACCACGATATCCGGACGCGGGCGCATCAGGGCGTTGACGCCGAGATAGACACAGTCCGTTGGTGTCCCCATCTGGACGGCGATATCGCCGTTATCGAAAGTGAAAGTGCGTAACGAAGACTCGAGAGTCAGGGAGTTCGATGCGCCGCTGCGGTTACGATCGGGTGCAACTACCTGGACCTCAGCAAACTCCCGTAAGGCCTTCGCCAGGGTCTGAATACCCGGCGCATGAATCCCGTCATCGTTACTCAGCAATATTCGCATAGTCACCCGTTGTATTGATAAGTTCCCTTACCACGCTGGTGGCGAAGCTGCCCGCTGGCAGCCAGAAACGCAGTTCAACGGTTACGTCATCCCACCAGTTCCAGCTCATCTGCTGCGGATAGAGCAGCATCGCCCGGCGTGCCGCTTCTACTTTTTCACGCACCAGCAGAGCCTGGAGCTGCGTCTCTTCGGCAACGGCCGCCTGCTCGGCGGCCAGCGCCTCGCGTTGGCTGCCCCACTCGCCGCTTCCCGGTAACGCCGCCGTAATCATCAGTTCACGGTTATCAACCCGCTCCTGCAGCTGCGCGCGTTCCTCAGGCGTAGCGACAAACCAGCTCCCGCGCCCCGCTAATTGTAGCGCATCGCCATCAACAACCTGATTAAATTCCGGTTTTTTTAATCTAATACTGACCTGTTGATTAAACAAGCCGCTACGCGCCGCCGACAGCCAAAAACTGCGTTTATTGCGATCGCGAAGCGGTGCGCCGCTCTCCGCCCAGCGCAGCGCGCCCAGCAGATTGCTGCCGCCGATACCAAAGCGCTGGGCGCCGAAATAGTTCGGCACCCCCTGTGCGGCAACAGCCTGCAGACGCCGCTCGACATCGTCGCGATCGCTGATTTCTCGCAGAATCAGGGTAAACTGGTTGCCCTTCAGCGCGCCGAGCCGCAGCTTACGTTTATGCCGCGCGTATTCCAGCACCTGGCAACCTTCCAGCTGAAACTTGCTCAGGTCAGGCATCTCTTTGCCCGGAAGCCGGGCGCACAGCCACTGCTCGGTCACGGCATGTTTATCTTTCTGCCCGGCAAAACTCACTTCCCGCGCATGGATTTTAAGGAACTTAGCCAGCGCATCCGCCACAAACCGCGTATTGCAGTCCGTTTTCAGAATCCGTACCAACAGATGCTCGCCTTCGCCATCCGGCGCAAAGCCGAGATCTTCGACCACCACGAAATCTTCCGGGTTGGCTTTCAGTATCCCCTGCCCCTGCGGTTTACCGTGCAGCCAGGTGAGTTCATTGAAGGCAATCATTGCTGCCCCTTACGCAGCAGCGCCACCGCTTCGCAGGCGATGCCTTCACCGCGGCCGGTGAAACCCAGCTTCTCGGTGGTGGTGGCTTTCACGTTGACATCATCCATATGGCAGCCGAGGTCTTCGGCGATAAAGACACGCATCTGCGGAATATGCGGCAGCATTTTCGGCGCCTGAGCAATGATCGTGACATCGACGTTTCCGAGGGTATAACCTTTGGCCTGAATCCGCCGCCAGGCTTCGCGCAACAGCTCGCGGCTGTCGGCGCCTTTAAAGGCCGGGTCGGTATCCGGGAACAGCTTGCCGATATCCCCCAGCGCCGCCGCCCCAAGCAGGGCATCGGTCAGCGCATGCAGCGCCACGTCGCCATCGGAATGGGCCAACAGCCCTTTCTCGTAAGGGATGCGCACCCCGCCAATAATGATTGGGCCTTCACCACCAAAAGCGTGTACGTCAAAACCGTGTCCAATTCGCATTAAGCCTTCTCCTGGTGTCGGGAACGGGTAAGGTAAAATTCTGCCAGCGCCAGGTCTTCCGGGCGCGTCACTTTAATATTATCAGCTCGTCCGGCCACCAGTTCGGGATGGAAGCCACAGTACTCCAGCGCCGAGGCTTCATCGGTGATGGTCGCGCTTTCATTGAGCGCGCGCGTCAGGCACTGGAGGAGTAATTCACGAGGGAAAAATTGCGGCGTCAGCGCATGCCATAAGTCATTCCGATCGACGGTGTGCGCAATAGCCGCCTTGCCGGGTTCCGCGCGTTTCATGGTATCGCGAACCGGCGCAGCGAGAATGCCCCCCACCCGGCTGGTTTCGCGCAGCGCCAACAGGCGCTGGAGGTCATCCTGATGCAGGCACGGGCGCGCGGCATCGTGCACCAGTACCCATTCGGCTTCAGGCAGCGCCTGCAGACCAGCCAGGACGGAGTCAGCGCGCTCGGCCCCGCCGTCGACGACGGTAATCTGCGGATGAGTGGCCAGCGGCAGCTGGCTAAAGCGGATATCGCCGGGACTGACGGCAATCACCACGCGCTGCACGCACGCGTTCGCCAACAGCGCGGCGACCGCGTGTTCGAGAATCGTTTTGTTACCGATTGAGAGATATTGTTTCGGGCATTCCGTTTGCATGCGGCGGCCAAAACCGGCTGCCGGTACCACGGCGCAAACACCCGGAAAAGTGGCTGCCATGTCGTAATCCTGGGCTTGTTTATCGATTGTTCTGCGTCGACCCCTGGTTGCGCTTAGACGCATCCGGGACCAGACGATAAAATGTTTCGCCCGGGCGGGTCATGCTTAGTTCATTGCGCGCGCGCTCTTCGATCGCTTCCTGACCGCCGTTAAGGTCATCGATTTCCGCAAAGAGTTGATCGTTGCGCGCCTTTAATTTGCTGTTAGTGGCTTGCTGCGCGGTGACGTCGTCATTCACCCGGCTATAGTCATGCAGACCATTTTTACCGAACCACAGCGAGTACTGTAGCCAGACCAGCAAAGCCAATAGTAGCAGCGTTAATTTACCCATTCTGCCCCCTGAAAAACGGCATCATCATCCCATAACTCGCCCGAGCATTTCACTCCGACGCGCGGACGACGCCGCGTAACGCGGGGACTGTAACACATTTCTGTCGCCGATACCCAGGCTTGATTCATACGCAGAAAGGACTATCCCAGCAACCAGAGGAACAGCAGACCAAACATCAGCCCCACGGTCAAAATGGTCGCACATGCGCTGTACAGGAGCTTACCGTTCAACAGCGAGTGCAGCGCAATCCCGACGACCACGGCAACCGGCATTAAGGCGAGAAAAAAGGGCCAGGTGTAGAGGAGGAAAAAAAGCGTATTACTGCCATACATGAGGAAAGGAATACCCAGCGCCAGCAGCCATGAGATAAAGCCCACGGCGGCGCCTGACAAAGACCAGGTGGTCTCGTCATGGGCCACCGCGGGTGGTTCTGGACGAATGAGACTGATGTTCTGGGTATTGCGCATATCGAATCCTGTTGACCGGGCGACCGGCACCTCAATGCCGCCGCCGTTTCAGGATCTGATAATATCGCTCTGTCTGAGGAGGTCTAATAGTTGGTGCACCAAATTTGTTACCAATTGTTCACCATCCAGATGAATTTCCGCCTTTTCTGGTGGTTCATACACCGAATCTATGCCGGTAAAATTGCGTAATTCACCCGCTCGCGCCTTCTTGTATAACCCTTTTGGATCCCGCGCCTCGCAGATAGCCAGCGGCGTATCGACAAACACTTCGATAAAGCGCCCTTCGCCTAAACGCTCGCGCACCATCTGCCGTTCAGCGCGGTGCGGGGAGATAAACGCGGTCAACACCACCAGCCCGGCATCAACCATCAGCTTCGCCACTTCCCCGACACGACGAATATTTTCTTTACGATCGCTATCGCTAAAACCGAGATCGCTACACAGGCCGTGCCGCACGTTATCGCCATCCAGCAGATAGGTGCTGACGCCCAGCTGATGCAGCGCCTCTTCCAGCGCGCCGGCAACGGTAGATTTACCTGAGCCGGACAGCCCGGTAAACCACAGCACCACGCCGCGATGGCCGTGGTGTTGTTCGCGCTGCTCCCGGGTGACCGGATGGGCGTGCCAGACGACGTTTTCGTCATGCCGGGCCATTACTTGCCTCCCAGCAGGTCGCGCGCGTCCCAGTGCGGGAAGTGTTTACGGATCAGCTGATTCAGTTCCAGTTCAAACGCGCTGAAGGAGGATGTCGATGCCTGGCGCTGTTCCAGCGGTTCGCGCACCATGCCAGCACCTACCGTGACGTTGGTCAACCGGTCGATGAAGATCAGCCCGCCGGTTACCGGGTTATGCTGATATTTGTCCAGCACCAGCGGCTCGTCGAAGGTCAAATCGACAAGTCCAATCCCGTTCAGCGGCAGCGACTCGACTTCGCGCTGGGTCAAATTATTGATATCAACCTGATAACGAATCCCGTCGACACGCGCGCGCGTTTTCTTGCCGGCAATTTTAATGTCATAGCTCTGGCCCGGGGCTAACGCCTGCTCGGCCATCCACACCACATCCACGCTGGCGCTTTGCACCGCGGGCAGCGTCACCTGCGCATCGACCAACAGGTCGCCGCGGCTGATATCAATCTCATCTTTCAACACGATAGTGATGGCTTCACCGGCACCGGCTTCCTGCAGGTCGCCGTCAAACGTCACAATACGCGCCACGCTGGATTCAACGCCCGATGGCAGTACCTTCAGGCGCTGTCCGACCTTCACGCTGCCGGAAGCCACGGTCCCGGAGAAACCGCGGAAGTCGAGGTTGGGCCGGTTAACAAACTGGACCGGGAAACGCAGCGGTTGATTTTCCACCACGCGACGGATTTCAACGGTTTCCAGCACTTCCAGCAGCGTCGGGCCGCTGTACCACGGCATGCTGACGCTCTGGGTCGCGACGTTGTCCCCTTCAAGGGCAGAAAGCGGAACAAAGCGAATATCAACGTCACCCGGCAGCTGCCCGGCAAAGGTGAGGTACTCTTCGCGAATGCGATTAAACGTCTCTTCGCTAAAATCCACCAGATCCATTTTATTCACCGCCACCACCAGGTTTTTAATTCCCAGCAGCGTCGAGATAAAGCTATGACGGCGAGTCTGATCGAGCACGCCTTTGCGCGCATCCATCAGCAGAATCGCCAGATCGCAGGTGGAAGCGCCGGTGGCCATATTGCGGGTGTACTGCTCGTGCCCCGGGGTGTCGGCGATAATAAATTTGCGTTTCTCGGTAGAGAAATAGCGATAGGCGACATCGATGGTGATGCCCTGCTCGCGTTCAGCCTGCAGGCCATCCACCAGCAGCGCCAGATCCAGTTTTTCACCCTGCGTGCCGTGACGCTTACTGTCATTATGCAGCGATGAGAGCTGATCTTCGTAAATCTGTCGGGTATCGTGCAGCAGGCGGCCAATCAGGGTACTTTTCCCGTCATCGACGCTGCCGCAGGTCAGGAAGCGCAGCAGGCTTTTGTGCTGTTGCGCGTGCAGATAAGCTTCTACGCCGCCTTCATTAGCAATTTGTTGGGCAATTGTCGTGTTCATGGCGGCTCCTTAGAAATACCCCTGACGTTTCTTCAGCTCCATGGAGCCGGCCTGGTCGCGGTCAATCATACGACCCTGACGCTCGCTGGTTGTGGAGACCAGCATCTCTTCAATAATCTCCGGCAGCGTTTGCGCGTTGGATTCCACCGCACCGGTCAGCGGCCAGCAGCCTAAAGTACGGAAGCGCACCATCTGCTTTTTGATCATCTCGCCCGGTTGCAGATCGATACGATCGTCATCAATCATCATCAGCATACCGTCGCGTTCAAGCACCGGACGCTCGGCCGCCAGATACAGCGGAACGATTTCGATATTTTCCAGATAGATGTACTGCCAGATATCCAGCTCGGTCCAGTTGGAGAGCGGGAAGACACGGATGCTTTCGCCCTTGTTAATCTGGCCGTTGTAGTTGTGCCACAGCTCCGGACGCTGGTTTTTCGGATCCCAGCGGTGGAAACGGTCGCGGAAAGAGTAGATGCGCTCTTTGGCGCGCGATTTTTCTTCGTCGCGACGGGCGCCGCCGAAGGCGGCATCAAAGCCGTATTTGTCCAGCGCCTGCTTCAGACCTTCGGTCTTCATGATGTCGGTGTGCTTGGCGCTGCCGTGAACAAATGGGTTAATCCCCATCGCCACCCCTTCCGGGTTTTTGTGCACCAGCAGCTCGCAGCCGTAGGCTTTGGCAGTACGGTCGCGGAATTCATACATTTCGCGGAATTTCCAGCCGGTATCAACGTGCAGCAGCGGAAAAGGCAGGGTTCCCGGATAAAACGCTTTACGCGCCAGATGCAGCATGACGCTGGAATCTTTACCGATGGAGTACATCATCACCGGGTTAGAGAATTCGGCGGCCACCTCGCGAATAATGTGGATGCTTTCAGCCTCCAGTTGCCGCAGGTGAGTGAGTCGTTTTTGGTCCATAACCGTTCCTTAAGCCAGATTCACCACAGACGCGTTAAACGCATCTGCTTGAGTTGTTTGTTGAAACCAGGCGAGCTGGTGGTGTAATTGCACCACTTCGCCCACGACCAGCAGAGCGGGCATCGGGGCATCTTTCGCCAGCGCTTCGAGCTGCTGTAAGGTGCCCGTTATCGTTTGCTGATCGGCGCGAGTACCGCGAGAAATCACCGCCACCGGCGTATTGCTATCCCGACCGTGGGCGATCAGCTGCGCGCTGATTTCCGCCGCTTTCATGGTGCCCATGTAGATAGCCAGCGTCTGTCGGCTTTGCGCCAGCAGCGACCAGTCGTGCGCGGCGCTGTCGGCCTTGTAATGACCGGTGACGAAGGTGACGCTCTGGGCGTAATCGCGATGGGTCAGCGGAATGCCGGCATAGGCCGTCGCCCCGGCAGCAGCCGTTACGCCCGGGACCACCTGAAACGGAATCCCTGCGGCGGCGGCCGCCTGTAGTTCTTCGCCGCCGCGTCCGAAAATAAACGGATCGCCGCCTTTCAGGCGCACCACCGTTTTGCCTTCTCGCGCCGCGTCGACCAGCATCTGGTTCGTTTCATGCTGCGGCACCGAGTGTTCGCCCGCGCGCTTACCCACGCAGATCATCTCGGCATCGCGGCGCACCAGTTCGCGGATCTCCGGCGTCACCAGATGGTCATAAAACACCACGTCCGCCTTCTGTACCGCCTGCAGGCCGCGCAGCGTCAGCAGCCCGGCATCGCCCGGCCCGGCGCCGACGAGAATAATTTCACCCAGCCGTTTTTCCGGCTGATGCAGTTCTTCTTCCAACGCCTTATCGGCGGCGGCTTTATTTCCGGCAATCATCAGACTGGCAAAACGGCCATTGAAGACCCGCTCCCAGAAGTGCCGCCGTGCTGCCGTCGTCGTCAGATGCGTTTTGATATGATGCCGCCAGTAGCTGGCCGCCTCGGCGACGCGTCCCAGGTTAGTGGGCAGCAGCGCTTCGATTTTTTCGCGAATCAGCCGGGACAATACCGGTGCTGAACCGCCGGAGAATATCGCTATCAGCAGCGGAGAACGGTCCACGATGGAGGGAAACACCACCGAGCAGAGCGGCTGATTATCGACAACGTTCACCAACCGGTAACGGGCGTTGGCGGCAGCGGAAACCCGCTGATTGAGCGCATCATCGTCGGTCGCGGCGATCGCTAAAAAGACGTCGTCCAGCTGTTGCTCTTCAAACTCATGGGCCCGCCACTGAATCTCCTGGCGTTCAACCAGCGCGGCGACCTCTTCAGATAATGCTGCCGCCACAACCTGCACGTTGGCTCCTGCCCGGCGCAAGAACATAATTTTGCGCGCCGCAATGTCTCCGCCGCCAATAACCAGCACCGGTTTTTCTTTCAATTCGGCAAACAGGGGCAAATAGTCCACGTTGCAACAACTCGCTTACAATCAGTCATAGAGCGACTATAGGGTGCTGTTTAGAGCAAATGAAATTACTAAATGGAATGAGTAGTTACCCAAAAGAATAACGACCTGAAAAAGCAAATATCAAAAAGTGCTTAACGCGCGGTTTTTCCGCTATTTAAGAGCAAATGAAATTGTTTAACCGCAGTCACAGTTTCATACTATGAGCGTTAAATTTTTCCCTCGAGAAAGGACCCCCGCTATGTTTTCCGCGTTGTGCCGCCGCCTCCTTCCCCTGGCGCTTGGCGCAGGTTTTGTCTTCTCCGCCCCGGCTTTCAGCGCCATGGGCGAAACCGCAAATACCCAGGCTCGTCATATCGCGACTGTTTTTCCCGGAAGAATGACCGGTTCGCCCGCTGAAATGCTGTCGGCGGACTATGTGCGTCAGCAGTTTGCCCAAATGGGCTATCAAAGCGACATCCGCAGCTTCCACGCGCGTTATATCTACAGCAATACGGATAAACGGAAAAACTGGCAAAACGTCACCGGCAGCACCGTCATTGCCGCCCATGAAGGCGCGGCTCGCCAGCAGATCATTGTGATGGCGCACCTCGACACCTATGCGCCCATGAGCGATGCTGACGTCGAACGCAACCTTGGCGGCCTGACCCTGCAGGGCATCGACGATAATGCCGTCGGCGTGGGCGTATTGCTGGAGCTGGCCGAGCGGTTGAAAAATGTGTCCACTCACTACGGCATTCGCTTTATTGCTTCCAGCGGTGAAGAGGAAGGTAATCTCGGCGCGCAAAATATCCTGAAGCGAATGAGCGATGCGGAGAAGAAAAATACGCTGCTGGTGATTAATCTCGATAATCTGGTGGTTGGCGATAAGCTCTATTTTAATAGCGGGCGCAGTACTCCCGCCTCGATTCGCAAACTCACCCGAGACCGCGCGCTGGCTATTGCGCGCAGCAAAGGGATTGCCGCCTATACCAACCCTGGCCTCAATCATGATTATCCGCAGGGTACCGGCTGCTGTAATGACGCCAGCATTTTTGATAGCGCGGGGATCCCGGTCCTGTCCGTGGAGGCCACGAACTGGTCTCTGGGTAAGAAAGATGGCTATCAACAGCGCAACAAATCCGCCTCATTCCCGCGAGGAACCAGCTGGCATGACGTACAGCTGGATAACCAGCAGCATATTGATAAGGCTCTGCCGGGTCGTATCGAACACCGCAGCCGCGATGTCGTCAAGGTGATGCTGCCGCTGATAAAAGAGCTGGCAAAGGCGGAAAAGCAGAGCTAATTCGCTGTCCGGCGACATGAAAAAAGCCCTCGTCGTTCAGACTGAGGGCTTTGTCTCAGGAAACGGTCGTCGCTGACTTAGCCTTCGTGCAGCCCGCACTCGCGCTTCAGACCAAAGAAACGCGTCTCTTCCTCCGCCATCCCCGGTTCCCATTTGCGGGTGGTGTGGGTATCCCCTACCGAAAGGTATCCCTGTTCCCACAGCGGATGATAGGTGAGGCCGTGCTTCTGCAGATATTGATAGACGGTGCGGTTATCCCAGTCGATGATTGGCAGCACCTTAAAGACCCCGCGCTGAATGGCCAGCACCGGGAGCGTGGCGCGGCTACCGGACTGTTCCCGACGGAGTCCCGCAAACCAGGTTTGCGCGTTCAGCGCTTCCAGGGCCCGGTTCATCGGTTCGACTTTGTTGATCTCATTGTATTTCTCAATGCCTTCAACGCCCTGCTCCCACAGCTTACCGTAGCGTGCTTCCTGCCAGGCGGCGCTCTCCTTCGCCCGATAGACCTTCAGGTTCAACTTGAGCTTATCCGTTAACTCGTCGATAAACCGATAGGTTTCCGGGAACAGATAGCCGGTATCGGTCAGAATGACCGGAATATCCGGCCGTACCTGATTAACCAGATGCAAGCTCACCGCCGCCTGAATACCAAAGCTTGAAGAGAGCACGTATTCGCCCGGAAGGTTTTCCAGCGCCCACGCAACGCGCGCTTCCGCGCTCAGCTTTTCCAGCTGGCTGTTGGTTTCCGCCAGTTGCAAAATGCGATCGACCTTCGGTAATTCGTTAAGGACGTGTAGATCGAGTACGGACATAAAGACCTCATTTGCCTGTTCTGCCGGGCGTACTGCATTTGCCCGGCCTACAAAACCAGTACCCGATAAGCTTAGCGCTTCCGGGCGATGCCGGGCTTATTCCCAGAAATCACGGGCTGGGTCGAGCACCGGGCGAATGATGCCCGCACGCACCGTAAAGTCGCCGAAGCCTTCACCCGCTTCGCGCTCTTTCGCCCAGCGCCCTACCAGTTCGTCGATCGAGTCGAGAATCTCCGACTCGGTAATGTTCTCGCGATACATCCGTGGAATACGCGTCCCGCTGCGGTTACCGCCGAGATGCAGGTTGTAGCGACCCGGCGCTTTACCCACCAGCCCGACTTCCGCCAGCATCGCACGACCGCAGCCGTTCGGACAGCCGGTCACACGCGTCACGATATGCTCATCGCTCACGCCGTGCTTGCCCATGATCCCGTCAACCTTATCAATAAACGACGGCAGGAAGCGTTCTGCTTCGGCCATCGCCAGCGGACAGGTCGGGAAGGAGACGCAGGCCATCGAGTTTTCACGCTGCGGGGTGACCGCATTCATCAGCCCGTGGTCGCGCGCCAGCTTTTCAATCCGCGCCTTTTCCGTCTCCGGTACGCCGGCAATAATCAGGTTCTGGTTCGCCGTAATACGGAACTCGCCCTGATGGATCTTTGCGATCTCCAGCAGACCGGTTTTCAGCGGACGGCCGGGATAATCAAGAATACGTCCGTTTTCAATAAACAGCGTCAGGTGCCATTTTTTGTCGATCCCTTTGACCCAGCCGATGCGATCGCCGCGACCGGTGAACTCATACGGGCGGATCGGTTCAAACTTGATCCCCGCCCGGCGCTCCACTTCGGCTTTGAAGGTTTCGACGCCGACGCGCTCAAGAGTATATTTGGTTTTCGCATTTTTACGGTCAGTACGGTTACCCCAGTCGCGCTGGGTAGTGACGACCGCTTCCGCGACCGCCAGAGTGTGCTCCAGCGGCAGATAGCCAAACTCGCTCGCCGTACGGGCGTAGGTTTTTTTGTTGCCGTGCTCAATAGACAACCCGCCGCCCACCAGCAGGTTAAAGCCTACCAGCTTGCCATTTTCGGCAATCGCCACGAAGTTCATGTCGTTGGCGTGCAGATCGATATCGTTCTGCGGCGGGATCACCACGGTGGTTTTGAACTTACGCGGCAGGTAGGTCTGGCCGAGGATCGGTTCTTCGTCGGTGGTGGCGACCTTTTTCTGATCGAGCCAGATCTCCGCATAGGCGCGGGTACGCGGCAGCAGGTGCTCGGAGATCTTTTTCGCCCACTCGTAGGCTTCAGCATGCAGCTGAGACTCGTGCGGGTTAGAGGTGCACAGCACGTTACGGTTCATGTCGTTGGCGGTGGCCAGCGCGTCCAGGCCAACCGAGTGCAGCATCTGATGCACCGGCTTCACATTCTTCTTCAGAATGCCGTGGAACTGGAAGGTCTGGCGGTTGGTCAGACGAATACTGCCGTAAATGGTGTTATCGGCGGCAAATTTATCAATCGCCTGCCACTGCGTAGTGGTGATCACGCCCCCAGGCAGGCGACAGCGCAGCAGCATCGCATGACGCGGCTCCAGCTTCTGTGCCGCACGCTCGGCGCGAATGTCGCGGTCATCCTGCTGATACATGCCGTGAAAGCGAATCAGCAGAAAGTTGTCGCCTTTAAAGCCGCCGGTAAGGGGGTCGTTTAAGTCTTCTGCGATCGTGCCGCGCAGGTAGTTGCTCTCTACCTTCATGCGCTCGGCGTCGGTCAGTTTACCTTCGACCACCAGAGGTCCTGGATGTTTTTCGCTCATTAGTAGACATCTCGCTGATAACGGCGCTCAACGCGCAGCTCACTCAAAAATTCGTCCGCCGCTTCGGCGTCCATCGCGCCAAATTCGGCAATCACTTCCAGCAACGTCTGCTCAACGTCTTTCGCCATACGATTGGCATCGCCGCAGACATAAATATGGGCGCCGTCATTAATCCAGCGCCACAGTTCGGCCCCCTGCTCGCGCAGCTTGTCCTGAACATAGACTTTTTGTTGTTGATCGCGGGACCAGGCCAGGTCGATACGGCTCAGCACGCCTTCTTTGACGTAGCGTTGCCACTCCACCTGATAAAGGAAATCTTCCGTAAAGTGCGGGTTGCCGAAGAACAGCCAGTTCTTGCCTTCCGCACCGTCCGCCGCACGCTGCTGCATGAAGGCGCGGAACGGCGCGATACCGGTACCGGGGCCAATCATAATTACCGGCGTCTGCGGGTTAGCAGGCAGGCGGAAGTTGTCGTTGTGTTCAATAAAAACGCGAACTTCGCCATCTTCTTCGACACGGTCGGCAAGGAAGCTGGACGCACCGCCAGCGCGAGCGCGGCCTTCGATATCGTAGCGAACGGCGCCCACGGTGATATGGACTTCGCTTTCTACTTCCGCCTGCGATGAGGCAATGGAGTAGAGACGCGGCGTCAGCGGACGCAGCAGGCCAATTAACGCGTCGGCATCCAGCTGCGCCGGAGAGAAACGCACCATATCGACAATCGGCGTGGTCGCGGCGTAGTGCTGGAGCTGCGCTTTATCGCCCACCAGCGGCAGCAGGGTTTCGCTGCGGGTTAAGGTCGCGTAATTCTCAACGATGTTAGCGGTATTGACCGTTAACTCGAAATGCCATTCCAGCGCTTCCGCCAGCGGCAAGGTTTTGCCGTCAACCGTGACCGGCTCATCACCTTTCAGCCACAGCAGCTCAACCAGCTCTTTCACCAGAGCCGGATCGTTCTGATACCAGACGCCCAGCGCATCGTCCGGCTGGTAACGCAGACCGGAGTCAGCGAGATCGATTTCAATATGACGTACATCTTTTTCAGAATCGCGGCCGGTGATTTTCTGATTCACCGCCAGCGTCGCCGTCAGCGGCGCTTCTTTGGTATACGGGCTGGAGTGAATGTCATTCACCGCCCCGCTCGGCGCTCCCTGGGCCGGAGCCGCGACGGGCGCACGAGATTTCAAGACTTCAACAACCCGCGCGCGCCATTCTGCCGCCGCAGGCTGGTACTCGACGTCTGCGTCAACGCGATCCAGCAGACGTTCAGCGCCCAGCTCAGCCAGACGGCTGTCAAAATCTTTTCCGGACTGGCAGAAGAATTCGTAAGAGGTATCACCTAAGCCAAATACCGCAAAGGCGGTACCCTCAAGCTTCGGCGCTTTTTTGGAAAACAGGAATTTATGCAGCGCAACGGCCTCTTCCGGCGACTCACCCTCACCTTGCGTCGACGTCACGATAACCAGCAGCTTTTCGGAGGCAATTTGTTTGAATTTATAGTCGCCTGCGTTCACCAGTTTCACGTTCAGCTGCGCGGCAATCAGATCGTCACGCAGCGCTTCCGCCACGCGGCGTGCGTTGCCGGTTTGCGATGCTGAAATCAGAGTAATGCCCGGCATTTCTGCAGCCTGAGCAGGAACCGCTGTGGCTGCGCCGGAGTGCTGATTCAGCACGCCCCAAAAGTAGCCCGAAACCCAGGCAAGCTGAGTCGGGGTGAAGTCTGTCGTGGCCGCCTGAAGGCGTGCCAGTTGCTCCGGGTTCAGCGGGAGCAAATTGGAAGGTGGGGCCTGTGTCGTCATGCGTCGTTATGTTCCAGTAAGCAAAGCTGTTATTCGCACCCTGTCAGCGCGGCAAAAACAGAAGAGGATGTATTTACTCTAAATAATTCGAGTTGCAGGCAGGCGGCGACGCAGTTCACCCCCGGGAGCTTATCTAAGTAAGTGACCGGGGTGGTCGAGGACAAATTCGTCAGGAACGAATTTGAACGCTGTTCACTGCGCCCGTTAGGGCGAGGCCCAAGGATGGGCCGAGTTATTGCCAACGCACATGCGGCTCGAAGTATGACGAGTTATAAGGTTAACGGCGCCGATAGTAACAATTAAAGAAGGGATGGAAATAACAAATAACCAAATGGACTAACCTGTTTTAGTTATAGTTATTAACAACAAAAACGATTAGCCAACGCTATGAAATTAAAAAGAATATTAAGGTACTCGTGGGTAAATACGTCGATATTTCGCTCAGGACCGTTTTAGTTAATGATAAAAAAACCGCTTTCCGGTACCCTACGGCGGTTTTTTTGTCTTATTGAGAGTAAAAGATGTCCACCACCCTGTTTAAAGATTTCACCTTCGAAGCCGCCCATCACCTGCCTCACGTACCGGAAGGTCATAAGTGCGGTCGCCTGCACGGCCACTCTTTTATGGTGCGTCTGGAGATTACCGGTGAAGTCGATCCCCACACGGGCTGGATCATGGATTTTGCCGAGCTCAAGGCGGCGTTTAAACCAACCTACGATCGCCTGGATCACTACTACCTGAACGACATTCCCGGTCTGGAAAACCCAACCAGCGAAGTGCTGGCGAAGTGGATTTGGCAGCAGATGAAACCGCTGGTGCCGCTGCTGAGCGCCGTGATGATCAAAGAAACCTGTACCGCAGGCTGCATCTATCGCGGCGAATGATGCGCTGGCCGGAAACCGACGTTTCCTGGCGCGCAGAACAGAAAGGCCCGGTACGCATCCTGCGACCGGGCCTTTTTATCAGGCAATATTCAGATATTTATGCGTCTGCATTGAGAGCCGCCAGTTACGGGCGATGCAGGTCTCAATACACAGACGCGTCGCATCCTCTTTCTGGCTGATGGGCTGCAGAGCAATAATCCGCGGCTTGTCGTCGCTCAGCGTTTCCAGCAGTTCGTCCAGCGCTTCGATATCGCGCACGCGGCCAACCGGATGCTTAATTTCATCCGCGCGCAGCAGCGCCTGCGACAGCACATCGTAGCCACCGCGCATATTGACCTTCGGTGAAACCGTCACCCAGGTGCGCGGGCTGCAGCGCACTTCATGGGTACCGCTGGTTTCAATCTGGCAACTGAATCCGTTCTGCTCCAGCAGCATGGTCAGCGGGGTTAAGTCGTGGATGCAGGGCTCGCCGCCGGTGATCACCACGTGACGTGCGGTCCAGTCCTGACGGCCGATAATCGCCAGCAGGTCTTCGCCGCTGGCCGGGCCCCATTTATCACTCTCTTTGGTTTTCGCCAGAATACTAAACAGCGACACTTCCCGATCCGCAAGCTTATCCCAGGTATGTTTGGTATCGCACCAGGCGCAACCAACCGGGCATCCCTGCAGACGAATAAAAATGGCAGGCACGCCGGTGAAGTAACCCTCGCCTTGCAAGGTCTGGAACATCTCGTTAATCGGGTACTGCATAATCATCTCTGTTTAGGTTCGAAACGAGCATTATCGCAGATTTAGCGGCCGAGGTCTTGTCCTCAGCTGCGATTGCCGGCGCTTAGCTGTGGCTGAAGTCAGACTAAGATTATAGCCTGCTGAGCAATTCTAAACGGTCCCTTCAGCTTTATTTCTCGCAGCCTTTAAAGACCTTCAACGACGGAAGAAATAAATCACCTCGACTTATTTCTGCATGTATTACGTTTTTTATACAGCGACTTTTGATGTAACTAAATATGTTTTAAATTACATTTAAACACCTATAACAACACCATTGAGAATATAACAATAATCATAAAAATCATATATGTACAAATTGAAACATGAAAAACAGAATCTTCTTCACTTCGCGGATGTCCAATGCTATCCACGCCCGTTCGTAACCTTAATTCGGTCTTAAGAAAGCCTTCCGACTCGCCATTTTCCATTGACTCACCGTTTAGTTTCAGCCGCCTAGAATCCAGCCGACCAACCATGATGAGACGGCGTTCATGAATACACTATTAATTACAGGCGTTACCGGTTTTCTGGGGGGAGCAGTTTTAGAGAATATCCTGAAGCAAAATAACGGGATTAATCTGCTGCTTTTAGTTCGAGCCGATAATGATGACGCGGCGCTTGCCCGGGTCAAAGAAAACATGCGCAAGTTCAATGTCTCTGAGGAGAAACTGGCGACGCTGGGTACGCAACATATTCTCGCGGGCGATTTAGCTAACCCCGCAGAATTTCTCTGCGACCCACGTCTGGAACAAGTGACTCACGTGCTCAACTGTGCGGCTGTCGCCTCCTTTGGCAATAACCCGCTCATCTGGAAGGTGAACGTGGAAGGCACCCTGCAGTTTGCCCAACGTATGTCCCGGGTTGCCGGGCTACAGCGCTTCCTGCATGTGGGTACGGCTATGTCATGTTCTCCCGAGCCCGATTCTCTGGTCGCGGAAAGCGCCGAGTTTCGCGAACGTGCCGAACACCTTGTCGAATACACCCACTCTAAATCCACGATCGAGCAGCTGATGCAGCAGACCTGCCCGACGCTTCCGTTGACGATTGCCCGCCCCTCGATTGTCGTGGGCCATACTCATCACGGCTGCCAGCCCTCCAGCAGTATCTTCTGGGTATTCAGCATGGGCTTAATGCTGCAAAAATTCCTCTGCTCAATGGAAGACCGGATCGATGTGATTCCCGTCGACTATTGCGCCGATGCGCTGATGATGCTGCTTGATAACCAGCTTGCGCAGGGGGAAGTCGTGCATATTTCGGCAGGTGAAGAAAATAGCGTCAAATTTGCTGAGATCGATCGCGCCATGGCCTCGGCGCTGGAGCAGGTTCCCGTCGGCGATAAGTATGCGCAGGTCAGCTATGAGACGCTGGTCAAGATGCGTCGCGAACTGAAGGATATCTTCGGTCCCTGCAATGAACGTCTGATGCTCAAAGCAATGCGCCTTTATGGCGCCTTCGCAACCCTCAACGTACGCTTCAGCAACGATAAGCTGCTCAGCATGGGAATGCCGAAGCCGCCGCGCTTTACCGATTATATCGATCGCTGCGTGCAGACCACCCGCGGGCTTTCGATTCCGCAGCAGATGGCCGTTGATTTCAAATAAGCCTGTAAAACCCGCCGAGGCGGGTTTTTTATTCAGTATAAAAACCTCAGGCTTTGATGGCCGCCGCAAAGCGTGCCGTAATTTGCTGAGGACGAGTAATCGCGCCGCCAACCACCACGGTATGCGCGCCCAGTTCAAGGCACCGGGCCGCCAGCGTCGGGGTTTCAACGTTCCCTTCCGCCACCACCGGAATATTTACAGCAGCCAGTACATCGCGTAAAAAACCGCAGTCGTTTTCCGGCAGTGCGTGCCCCTCCGTTTCTGCCGTATAGCCGTAAAGCGTGGTGCCCACGCAATCAAACCCGAGAGACTGCGCCGTGAGCGCTTCTTCCGCCGTCGAGATATCCGCCATCAGCAGCACCGACGGGTACTTCGCACGAATTTCCGCGACCAGCGCATCCAGCCGCTGCCCACCGGGGCGCGGGCGAGCCGTGGCATCAAGCGCGATGAGTTCCGGCCCGACGCTCATCAGTTCATCCACCTCTTTCATGGTCGCCGTAATAAACACTTCGCTGTCCGGATAATCACGCTTAATGATGCCAATCACCGGCAGTGAAACCAGCTGTTTAATGGCAGCAATGTCCGCCACGCTGTTGGCGCGAATCCCCTCCGCGCCGCCCTCTTCTGCCGCTACCGCCATCCGCGACATGATAAACGGGCTGTGCAACGGCTCATTATCCAGCGCCTGGCAGGAGACGATGAGTTTCCCTTTCAGGTTATCCAGTACAGTTTTCATAACGCTAAGCTCTCTTCCACTTCATTTTTAATAATCGTGACGTGTGGGCCATAGATGACCTGCACGCCGTTGCCTCGCAGGATCACGCCGCGCGCGCCCGTGGCCTTCAATGCTTCCTGATCGACTTTCCCGCCGTCTTTTACCGTGACGCGCAATCGCGTGGCGCAGCAATCCACCTCTTCCAGATTATCTCGCCCGCCCAGCCCGGCAATCACTGCCGCCGCACGTTCGCTTTGTGGGATGGTATTTTCGACTGCCGCTTCTTTCTCCCGGCCAGGCGTCATAAAACCAAAACGGTTAATCAGGAAGCGGAACGTGAAGTAGTAGAGGCAGAACCACGGCACGCCGACCAGCGGCACATACATCCAGTGAGTTTTGGCTTCGCCCTGCAATACGCCAAAGAGGATGAAGTCGATAAAGCCGCCGGAGAAAGTCTGGCCGATGGTGATGTGCAGAATGTGGGCGATCATAAACGCCAGCCCGTCGAAGAAAGCGTGGATGACGTAGAGAACGGGTGCCACGAACAGGAAGGAGAACTCAATTGGCTCGGTGATCCCCGTCAGGAAAGAGGTCAACGCCGCTGAAAGCAGCAGCCCCGCCACGCGCTTCTTATTCTCCGGCTTCGCCGTGTGGTACATCGCCAGACATGCGCCAATCAGGCCAAACATCATGGTGATGAAACGCCCGGACATGAAACGGGACGTGCCGATAAAGAACTGCTGCGTATTCGGATCGGACAACTGAGCGAAGAAGATGCGCTGGGTGCCTTCCACCAGCTGTCCGTTAACGATTTCGCTGCCGCCTAGTGCCGTCGTCCAGAACGGTAAATAGAAGATGTGATGCAGGCCAAATGGGCCCAGCATGCGCAGGATAAAGCCATACAGCAGCGTGCCCAGATAACCCGTCGCATCGACCAGCCCGCCCAGGCCGAAAATCAGCTTCTGGAAATGGGGCCACACTACGGTCATAAGGGCCCCGACCAGAATCGCGGCCAGCGAGCTGATAATCGGGACAAAGCGCGAGCCGCCAAAGAATCCCAGGAACTGAGGCAGCGCAATTTTATTAAAGCGATGATGCAGGGCGCAGGTCACCAGGCCAATCACCACGCCGCCAAAAACGCCCGTTTCCAGCGTCTGAATGCCCAGCGTCATCCCCTGTCCCACCGCGCCCGGGTTCTCATGCGCCAGCGTGCCGTTGAGGATAAGCAATGCGTTAATTGTGGCGTTCATCACCAGAAACGCCAGCAGCGCCGCGAGCCCGGCGGTCCCTTTGTCGGTTTTCGCCAAACCAACGGCAACCCCGACGGCAAACAGCACCGAGAGATTGGCAAACACAATAGAGCCTGCGCTGCTCATGATCGTGAAGATTGCCTGTAGCCAGGCAACATCCAGGAACGGATACGCCGTTAAGGTGTTCGGGTTAGAGAGCGCGCCGCCAATTCCCAACAGTAAGCCTGCGGCAGGCAGCACAGCGATCGGCAGCATGAACGATTTCCCGAAGCGCTGTGCCTTTTCAAACCATGCTCCGGAGGAGGCACCGCTGAACATTTGATTCATTTTTTCATTCCCCTGTTGTAGTGATGAAAATTTTTACCATAATTTAATTTATATGTGAAAATTGTCATCAAAAACCAGGAGGACGATCATACTTTTTTAAAATGACTGGCATCGATCCCCTGCTTTCCGCCACACTAGCCACAGAGAAACGCATTAAGGATCCTGCATGTCTGAAAATGAAAATCTGCTGTTAAGGCTGCGTCAGGGCGTGTCCGGCTACAGCCCGACACAGCAAAAGCTGGGGGAGTTTGTGCTGGGCGATCCGGCAAAGGTGCTTTACCTGACGATCACCGAACTGGCGCGAGAGAGTGAGACCAGCGAAGCCAGCGTGACCCGCCTGTGCCGCACGCTGGGCTGCAAGGGCTACAACGAATTTAAGATGGCGCTGGCGCTGGATATTCAGCAGGGTCAACCAACTCAGCGCAGCGGCGATGAAATTGATAACGTGGTCAATGAATCCGTTCAGGCCTTACAGGACACCGCAAAGCTGCTCGACAGGGCATTGCTCGAACAGGCGGCTCAGGCGCTGCATCAGGCAGATGCGGTGCAAATATACGGCGTGGCGGCCAGCGCCATTCTTGGCGAGTATCTGCATTACAAGCTGCTGCGCCTCGGCAAGCCCGCGCAGCTTTTCAGCGACATGCATCGCGCGGCAATGAATGCCACCACGCTTTCAAAAAACACGCTGGTGGTGGCGATTTCCAGCTCCGGCTCCACACGGGATCTGCTGCACGTGGTGAAGCTTGCCCGCAAGCGCGGCGTGCAGGTGCTGTCGCTCAGTAACACCCCGCGTAGCCCGCTGGCTTCGCTGAGCGATATTCAGCTGGTGGCGGCAAAGCCCGAAGGGCCGCTGAGCGCAGGCGCACTCAATGCTAAAGTCGGCGTAATGCTGCTGGTGGAACTGCTGACGACCTCGCTGATTGCACTTGATGAGCACTACAGCGACGTCAACCAGCAAACGGCCAGCGCAACGCTGCCGCTGCTGCTGTAAATCGGTTAGCTTCAGATATAAAAAAACCCGCCAGGGCGGGTTTTTTAGATTAAGAGCGAAAGTCAGTCTTACTGACCTTTGATCTCTTTACGACCGTTGTACGGTGCTTTTTCGCCCAGCGCTTCTTCGATACGAATCAGCTGGTTGTATTTAGCAACGCGGTCAGAACGGCTCATAGAACCAGTTTTGATCTGGCCTGCAGCGGTACCCACAGCCAGGTCAGCAATGGTAGCGTCTTCAGTTTCGCCAGAACGGTGAGAGATAACGGCAGTGTAGCCAGCGTCTTTCGCCATTTTGATCGCAGCCAGAGTTTCGGTCAGAGAACCGATCTGGTTGAATTTGATCAGGATGGAGTTAACGATGCCTTTCTCGATACCTTCTTTCAGGATCTTGGTGTTGGTTACGAACAGATCGTCACCAACCAGCTGGATTTTGTCGCCCAGGACTTTAGTCTGGTATGCGAAGCCATCCCAGTCAGATTCGTCCAGACCGTCTTCGATAGAGACGATCGGGTACTGTTTGGTCAGCTCTTCCAGGAAGTGAGTGAACTCTTCAGAGGTGAACGCTTTGTTGCCTTCGCCGGCCAGAACGTATTTACCGTCTTTGTAGAATTCAGACGCTGCGCAGTCCATCGCCAGAGTGATGTCTTTGCCCAGCTCGTAACCTGCAGCTTTAACCGCTTCAGCG
Organism: Klebsiella sp. X13; assembly: GCF_003323835.1. Lineage (NCBI taxonomy): Bacteria > Pseudomonadati > Pseudomonadota > Gammaproteobacteria > Enterobacterales > Enterobacteriaceae > Klebsiella > Klebsiella sp. X13. The sequence continues at coordinate 1,057,802 of NZ_CP030874.1, read as the reverse complement.
ATAACAGCCAGCGCTTCTGCGTTGGAGCCCAGGTTCGGCGCGTAGCCACCTTCGTCACCAACTGCAGTGTTCATACCTTTAGCTTTCAGAACTTTAGCCAGGTTGTGGAACACTTCAGAACCCATACGTACGGCTTCTTTCAGGGATTTAGCGCCAACCGGCTGAATCATGAATTCCTGGATGTCGACGTTGTTATCAGCGTGCTCACCACCGTTGATGATGTTCATCATCGGAACCGGCATGGAGTATTTGCCCGGAGTGCCGTTCAGCTCAGCGATGTGTTCGTACAGCGGCTGGCCTTTAGAGGCAGCGGCTGCTTTGGCGTTAGCCAGAGACACAGCCAGAATTGCGTTCGCACCGAAGTTAGATTTGTTTTCAGTACCGTCCAGGTCGATCATGATTTTATCGATGCCAGCCTGATCTTTGGCGTCTTTGCCAAGGAGAGCCTGAGCGATCGGGCCGTTGACAGCGCCAACAGCTTTCAGTACGCCTTTACCCATGAAACGGGATTTGTCGCCATCGCGCAGTTCCAGCGCTTCGCGGGAACCAGTAGAAGCACCTGACGGAGCTGCTGCCATACCAACGAAACCACCTTCCAGGTGTACTTCGGCTTCAACAGTCGGGTTACCACGGGAGTCGATGATTTCACGACCGATGACTTTAACGATTTTGGACATTAGGTTTTCCTCAGTACAAGTTAAACTAAAACTCCAGACAAACAATGCACCCGAATGGGTGCATTGCCGTTCTAACTCTTTTACTTCGCCTGACGCTTTTGATACTCGCTTGCCGCTTTCACAAAACCTGCAAACAGCGGATGGCCATCACGCGGCGTCGAAGTAAACTCCGGATGGAACTGACAAGCAACGAACCACGGGTGATTCGGCACTTCGATGATCTCGACCAACTGATCATCCCCGGAACGGCCCGCAACACGCAGGCCCGCATTTTCAATCGGTTTCAACAACATGTTGTTGACTTCATAGCGGTGACGATGTCGTTCAGTGATGGTCGGCTCGCCGTACAGCTGGCGAACCAGGCTCGCGTCGTCCAGCTGGCACTGCTGCGCGCCCAGGCGCATGGTGCCGCCGAGGTCGCTCTTCTCAGAACGCACTTCAACGTTGCCTTCTTCATCACGCCATTCAGTAATGAGTGCCACTACCGGGTACTTACAGTCTGGCACAAATTCTGTGGAGTTGGCGTTTTCCATCCCCGCTACGTTGCGCGCGAACTCAATCAGCGCAACCTGCATACCCAGACAAATACCCAGATATGGAATGTTATTTTCACGCGCATAGCGCGCAGTGGCGATCTTCCCTTCAACACCGCGGTAGCCGAAGCCGCCAGGGATCAGGATAGCGTCCAGATTCTTCAGAATTTCGACGCCGCGCGTTTCCACATCCTGCGAATCAATCAGCTTGATGTTCACGGTCACGCGGTTTTTCAGACCACCGTGTTTCAGCGCTTCAATCACGGACTTGTACGCGTCCGGCAGTTCAATGTACTTGCCGACCATACCGATCGTGACTTCACCTGCCGGGTTAGCTTCTTCGTAAATCACCTGCTCCCATTCGGCCAGGTTCGCTTCCGGACAGTTTAAGCTGAATCGTTTACAAATATAATCGTCCAGCCCCTGAGATTTCAACAGGCCTGGAATTTTATAAATGGAATCGACATCTTTCAGAGAAATAACAGCCTTTTCCGGAACGTTGCAGAACAATGCAATTTTTGCACGTTCGTTGGCCGGTACCGCGCGATCGGAGCGGCAGATCAGGATATCTGGCTGAATACCGATGGAAAGCAGCTCTTTTACGGAGTGCTGGGTCGGTTTGGTTTTGACTTCGCCGGCTGCCGCCATATACGGCACCAGGGTCAAATGCATAAACAGAGCATGCTCGCGACCGATTTCTACCGCCATCTGACGGATAGCTTCGAGGAACGGCAGGGATTCGATATCACCGACGGTACCGCCGATTTCAACCAGCACCACATCGTGACCTTCACCACCGGCAAGCACGCGCTCTTTAATCGCGTTAGTGATGTGCGGGATAACCTGTACGGTTGCGCCCAGATAGTCACCGCGGCGCTCTTTACGCAGAACGTCGGAGTAAATACGACCCGTGGTGAAGTTGTTGCGGCGGCTCATTTTGGTACGGATGAAGCGCTCGTAGTGACCCAGGTCCAGATCGGTTTCAGCGCCGTCTTCAGTAACGAACACTTCCCCGTGTTGGATTGGGCTCATGGTGCCCGGATCGACGTTGATGTACGGATCCAGTTTCATCATGGTTACGTTAAGCCCACGGGCTTCGAGAATAGCGGCCAGGGAGGCTGCGGCAATGCCTTTACCCAGAGAGGATACGACCCCGCCGGTCACAAAAATATAGTTCGTTGTCATGCTGAACCTGAGAAGTTAGGGTGAAACGATGGAATAACCAGGACGGGAAAGTAGTATACCCGAACACGACGAGCGCCACAAACTTTCATTCTCCGTCTCCTTTCCAGGTCATGACAAACATAAGGAGTGAGAAAATAGCCCCTTTTGGGTAAATGTTTTTGACGCAAATCAAGCGCTTGTCATTTAAAAAATCACACAAATAGCGCTTGATCGCAAAATTTCGTTAGAGATCAGTTTCCTGGCGTTTTACCTCTTGCCACACTTCTTCCATGATATCGAGGTCTACGCCGGTCATTTCCAGCCCGCGAGCGGCGACAATTCGTTCAACTTCCCGGAAACGACGTTCGAATTTCAGGTTCGCTTTCTGCAAGGCGACTTCAGCTTTTACCCCTAAATGGCGGGATAAATTGACCGTTGCGAACAGCAGATCGCCCATTTCCTCCTCCAGTTTAGCTTCATCTACGACCGCCTGCTGCGCCTCGTGCATGACCTCATCGATCTCTTCATGCACTTTATCCAGCACCGGGCCGAGCGACGTCCAGTCAAAGCCTACCGCCGAACAGCGACGCTGAATTTTATGCGCGCGCATCAGCGCCGGCAGGCTGTGCGGAATATCATCCAGCGCGGAATGCTGCGCCTTTTGCGCACGCTCAGCGCTTTTGATTTGCTCCCAGCGTGCCAGCACTTCGGCGCTGTTGCCGGCAGTCGCATCGCCGAAGATATGCGGATGACGGCGCTCCAGTTTGTCGCTGATGGCGGCACAGATGTCGTCAAATGCAAAGCGGCCCTCCTCCTGTGCCATCTGGGCGTAGAACACCACCTGAAACAGCAGGTCCCCCAGCTCGCCACGCAGATCGTCGAAATCTTCACGGGCGATGGCATCCAGCACTTCGTACGTCTCTTCAAGGGTATACGGGGCGATGGTGGCGAAGGTCTGCTCTTTGTCCCACGGACAGCCGTTTTCCGGATCACGCAGGCGTTTCATAATGCCAAGCAGGCGATCGATTTGGGTCATAGTGTTTCCTTGCAACATATTGGTTTTATTTACCTTCCCCGGATAAAACACGGGGAAAAATCAGCGAGGTTCGCGGATAAAAGACGCGCAAAACCCGCTCTCCGTCGGAGAGCGGGTCAGCATGGGAGGAAAAGCGGTTAGCCACCGTGCAGGCGGCGGGCATCAATCACATCCGGAACCTGATTCAGTTTCCCGAGCACGCGGCCGAGGACCTGCAGGTTGTAGATTTCAATATTCATATCGATGGTAGCCAGCTGCTGTTTGGTGTCACTGCGACTGGCCACGCCAAGCACGTTCACTTTTTCGTTGGCAAGAATGGTGGTGATATCGCGCAGCAGGCCGCTACGATCGTTTGCTACCACGCGGACGACCAGCGAGTAGCCTGCGGAGTAGCTTTCTCCCCAGACCGCGTCAACGATACGCTCCGGGGCGTGCGATTGCAGCTCAGCCAGCTGATCGCAGTCCGCCCGGTGAACGGAAATCCCCCGCCCCTGGGTGATGAAACCGACAATCTCGTCGCCTGGAATCGGCTGACAGCAGCGGGCGATGTGGTGCATCAGGTTGCCCACGCCCTCCACCACGACGCGACCATTGTCTTTGCTGCGATTCTGCGGCGCCCAGGTTTTCTGCTGCAGTTGTTTCAGCGCCGCCGCATCCTGCTCTTCGGCGCTCGGCTTATTAAACTGCGCCTGCAGGAAGTTGACCATCTGGTTAAGGCGGATATCTCCGCCGCCAATGGCCGCCAGCAGCTCATCCAGCTCATTGAAGTTGTAGCGCGGCAGCAGATGCTTCTCTGCCTCCTTGAGGCTAATCCCCAGGTGCTCAAGCTCATCATCAAGAATCTGCCGCCCGGCGAGAATATTCTTGTCGCGATCCTGCTTGCGGAACCAGGCGTGGATTTTGGAACGTCCGCGGCTGGTCGTGACATAGCCGAGGTTTGGGTTCAGCCAGTCGCGGCTTGGGTTTGGCTGTTTCTGGGTAATGATTTCAATCTGATCGCCCATTTGCAGCTGATAGGTAAAGGGGACAATGCGCCCGCTGATTTTGGCGCCGATGCAGCGGTGGCCGACGTCGCTATGGATATGGTAGGCAAAGTCGAGCGGCGTGGAGCCGGCAGGTAAATCGACCACGTCGCCTTTTGGCGTAAAGACGTACACCCGATCGTCAAAGACCTGGCTGCGCACCTCATCGAGCATTTCGCCGGAGTCGGCCATCTCTTCCTGCCAGGCGATCAGCTTACGCAGCCAGGCAATACGATCTTCATAGCCACGTCCGCCGCCTGCCGCCGCGCCGGCACCTTCTTTGTACTTCCAGTGCGCGGCGACGCCCAGCTCCGCATCTTCATGCATCTGCCGGGTACGAATCTGGATCTCCACCGTTTTACCGCCCGGCCCCAGCACCACGGTATGAATCGACTGATAGCCATTTGGTTTGGGATTGGCAACGTAATCATCGAACTCATCCGGCAGATGGCGATAGTGAGTGTGTACTATCCCCAGTGCGGCATAGCAGTCCTGCAGGCGCTCCGCGACAATACGTACCGCGCGCACATCAAACAGCTCATCAAAGGTGAGGTGTTTTTTCTGCATTTTGCGCCAGATACTATAGATATGCTTCGGCCGGCCGTAGACTTCAGCCTTTACGCCTTCGGTTTTCATTTCTGAACGCAGATGACCGACGAACTCTTCAATGTAGTGTTCACGATCGATGCGACGCTCGTGCAGCAGTTTAGCAATCCGCTTATATTCGTCGGGATGCAGGTAGCGGAAGCAATAATCTTCCAGCTCCCATTTCAGTTGACCAATGCCTAAACGGTTGGCCAGCGGGGCGTAGATATTGGTGCACTCTTTTGCCGCCAGCACGCGTTCGTCTTCGGGCTCATCTTTGACTTCCCGCAGGTGGGCGATACGTTCGGCCAGCTTGATGACCACGCAGCGGAAGTCGTCGACCATCGCGAGCAGCATGCGGCGAATATTATCGACCTGCTCGGATGAGACCGAATCGGTATGGGTGGCTTTAAGCTGGCGAATAGCCGCCATATCGCGCACGCCGTGAATCAATGTCACGACGGACTTACCGACGCTCTCCTGCATCACCTCTTCGGTGACGACATTGCCATCCGCCAGCGGAAACAGCATCGCGGCCCGCAGCGTATCGATATCCATGCTCAGTGTAGAAAGGATTTCCACCATCTCGACACCGCGCCATAACAGCAGATCCGCTCGAGGATGTCCCTGCGTTTTCTCGCGACAATAGTCCCAGGTTTCGGCTAAGCGTTCACACGACTGCTGGCTGGAAATTCCCAGACTCGCGATCCATTTCTTCGGGTCAAATTCACCAGCTTTATTTAAATGTGCACTTCTTACCGCAACCATTGTCCTCTCCTTAAGGGACCTGGCCTGCCGAAGTCGGCAAGCCTCAACGTTGACACTTCATCCTTCAGTACGCCGGGGGGTTGGCTGCCTCGGCCTGATCCGAACGATTCTATGTATCTCTGTGCTCAAACAACACCATTGATTCCAGATGTCCGGTATGCGGGAACATGTCCAGCATTGCCAGGCGTTGAATCTGATACCCCGCCTGCAGCAGCAGGTCGCTATCGCGCGCCAGGGTCGCCGGATTACAGGAGACATAGACGACGCGACGCGGGGCAAGTTTTATAATGTGTGACATCACGCCCGGCGCTCCGGCTCGCGCCGGGTCGAGTAATATTTTATCAAAACCATGCTGCGCCCAGGCCTGGCGGGTCACATCTTCTTCCAGATTTTCATGAAAGAATGTCACGTTGTGCAGCTGATTGAGCGCGGCGTTTTCCCGCCCTTTCGCAACCAGCGCCGGGACGCCTTCAACGCCCACGACATTGGCCGCACGCGTAGCCAGCGGCAGGGTAAAATTCCCCATCCCGCAGAACAGATCGAGCACCCGATCCTGAGGCTGAATATCCAGCCACGCCAGCGCCGTTTGCACCATCAGCTGATTGACGCCATCGTTCACCTGGATAAAGTCGCGCGGACTAAACATTAAGCGTAGCCCGTCTGAGGTATACCATGGGGCTTCCCCACTAATATGTTCCAGTATCTCGCTTTGCGGCGCCAGGTACAGAGCGAGACCGTGAGATTGCGAAAATCGTTCCAGTTTTTCTTTATCGCCGGCCGGTAATGCTGCCGTGTGGCGCAGGACCATCAGCGGGCCATTGTCCGCCAGCACCAGCTCGACATGCCCGAGCTGACGCGTTGATTTCAGGCCGGACAAACACTCGCGCACCGCTGGCAGCAATGCCTCAAGATCGGGCGCCAAAATGGGGCACTGCACCACATTGATAATGTCGCTGGAGCCAGCCTGGCGAAAGCCCATCTGTAATTGTTGGGTCTTTGGCTGATAATTCAAGCTCAGACGTGCGCGCCGGCGATATCCCCACGGCGAAGCGGCTATAATGTCGTCGACATCCCGCTTCATCAGCCGGGCAAGCGCTGCGCGTTTACTTTGCTGCTGGAGCTCAACGCTGGCATGCTGTTGCTGGCAGCCGCCGCAGGTACCGAAATGCGGGCAGCGCGGCGTCTGGCGCTGCGGGCTGTCATTAAGACGGCGTTTTACCTGCGCCCGGGAGTACTGTTTTTTGTCTTCAACCACGACAACTTCAGCCTGTTCCTGGGGCAATAAGCCATTAACAAATAGCGCTTTACCATGGTGACGAGCAACGCCCTGACCAAAGGGGTCGAGGTCATTGACTGTTACGGTTATGATCTGGCGCGTCGTCACACGCCGTTTTGCAGAGTAGAATTGCGCCATCGTAGAGATTTGTCTCAATCAAATAAACTGACTCTATACACGAGTCCATTCAAGGTGCGTCAGGGCAGCCGGTAAGCGTTCCCGGCGGCGAAGATCGGCCCGTCGCCGAAACCGCCAACGCAAAGGCACTTGATGGATGAAGAGTATATTCTCCCATAACGGAACCGCATGACCAACTACAGCCTACGTGCTCGCATGATGATTCTTATCCTGGCGCCAACCGTACTGATCGGTTTGTTGCTCAGTATTTTCTTCGTCGCGCATCGCTATCACGACCTGCAGCGTCAGCTGGAGGACGCCGGGGCCAGTATTATTGAACCCCTGGCAGTCTCCAGTGAATATGGCATGAATCTGCAAAACCGCGAGTCTATCGGCCAGCTGATTAGCGTGCTGCATCGCCGTCATTCCGATATCGTACGCGCTATTTCCATTTACGATTCGCAAAACAAGCTGTTCGTCACCTCCAATTTTCAGCTCAATCCCAGCGAGCTACGTCTGGAAAATGGGGAAAAATTTCCTCGCCAGCTGAGCGCGGTGCGCAAGGGCGACGTCATGATTTTGCGTACGCCTATCGTCTCGGAAAGCTATTCACCCGATGAATCGCCGATGACCGATGCCAAAATGCCCGGCAACATGCTGGGCTATGTCGCCCTCGAACTGGATCTCAAATCGGTGCGACTGCAGCAGTACAAAGAGATTTTCATCTCCAGCGTTATGATGCTGTTCTGTATCGGCATCGCGCTGATCTTCGGCTGGCGCCTGATGCGCGACGTCACCGGGCCGATCCGCAATATGGTGAATACCGTCGATCGTATTCGTCGCGGCCAGCTCGACAGTCGCGTCGAAGGGTTTATGCTCGGCGAACTGGATATGCTGAAAAACGGCATCAACTCCATGGCCATGTCGCTGGCGGCCTACCACGAAGAGATGCAGCACAATATCGATCAGGCGACCTCCGATCTGCGCGAAACCCTCGAGCAGATGGAGATTCAGAACGTTGAGCTGGATCTGGCGAAGAAGCGCGCCCAGGAAGCGGCCCGCATCAAATCAGAATTCCTCGCCAATATGTCTCACGAGCTACGAACGCCGCTCAATGGCGTCATTGGCTTTACCCGTCTGACCCTGAAGACCGATTTAAATACCACTCAGCGCGACCACCTCACCACTATCGAGCGCTCGGCGAACAACCTGCTCGCTATCATTAACGACGTGCTGGACTTCTCGAAGCTGGAAGCGGGTAAACTGATTCTCGAGAGCATCCCGTTCCTGCTGCGTAATGCGCTGGATGAGGTCGTGACTCTGCTGGCGCACTCCGCCCACGATAAGGGGCTGGAGCTGACGCTGAACATCAAAAATGATGTTCCGGACAATATTATCGGCGATCCTCTGCGCCTGCAGCAGATCATCACCAATCTGGTGGGCAATGCCATCAAGTTTACCGAACATGGCAATATTGATGTGCTGGTCGAGCAGCGAGCGCTGAGCAACACCAGCGTACAAATCGAAATTCAAATCCACGATACCGGGATCGGGATCCCGGAGCGCGATCAGTCCCGTCTGTTCCAGGCGTTCCGCCAGGCCGATGCCAGTATTTCCCGCCGCCACGGTGGCACCGGGCTCGGGCTGGTGATAACCCAGCGGCTGGTCAAAGAGATGGGCGGCGATATCTCATTCCACAGTCAGCCGAATCGCGGCTCCACGTTCTGGTTCCATATCAACCTCGACCTCAATCCCAACGCGGTTCAGGAGAGCCCGTTAACCCACTGTCTGGCGGGTAAAACGCTGGCCTACATCGAGGCCAATGCGGCGGCGGCGCAGTGCACCATGGAGCTGCTGACGACCCTGCCGCTGGAGGTGGTGTACAGCCCGACATTCTCCGCGCTGCCGGAAGCCCACTACGATATCCTGCTGGCCGGTCTTCCGGTATCGATGCGTGACCTGAGCCAGCAAAAGGATAACCTGGCGAAAGCCTGCGCCATGGCCGACCACTTACTGCTGGCGCTCCCCTGCCATGCGCAGATCAATGCCGAAACCCTGAAGCAAGATGGCGTTGCCGCCTGCCTGCTCAAACCGCTGACCGCCACGCGGTTAATCCCGGCGCTCACCGCCTCCTGCCGGGCCAGGACCCCGATCGTCCTGCCCCATTCTGACAGTAGCAAGCTGCCGATGACGGTGATGGCGGTGGACGATAATCCGGCGAACCTGAAGCTTATCGGCGTGCTGCTGGACGATCTGGTCCAGCACGTCACGCTGTGTGATAGCGGCCAGCGTGCCGTAGAGCAGGCCAAGGAGATGCAGCTGGATCTGATTCTGATGGATATCCAGATGCCGGATATGGACGGCATTCGCGCCTGCGAGCTGATTCGCCACCTTCCTCATCAGCAACAAACGCCGGTGATCGCCGTCACCGCCCACGCGTTTGACGGGCAAAAAGAGAAGCTGATGAAGGCCGGGATGAACGACTATCTGGCAAAGCCCATCGAAGAGGATAAGCTGCACAACCTGCTGCTGCGCTATCAGCCGGGAAGGCATACCGCGCCGCTGCGGGCAGCGGAGCCTGTCGAACCGCCCATCGACTACAACGTGACGCTCAACTGGCAGCTGGCGCTACGCCAGGCCGCCATGAAACCGGACCTGGCGCGGGAGATGCTGCAAATGCTGATCGCCTTTATGCCAGAAGTGCGTAATAAAGTGGAAGAGCAGCTGGTTGGCGAAGAGCCGGAGGGGCTGCTGGATTTGATTCATAAGCTTCACGGAAGCTGCAGCTATAGCGGGGTGCCGCGGCTGAAAAAGCTGTGTCAGACCCTTGAAAGCCAGCTGCGCGCCGGAACCGCCGCCGAAGATCTGGAGCCGGAGCTGCTGGAATTGCTGGATGAAATGGATAATGTCACGCGGGAAGCGTGCAAAATGCTGGGCATATAAATCCCCTTCTCCGGATAGCGCGGTGCCTGTCCGGGCGGCCATGTAAACGGCATCGCCCCGGCAGGCATCACGCGACCGGGAAAACCGTCTTACCGCTTGCGTCCCATGTTCAGCACCGCGGCAACATTCCTCGCCGTCATGCGCACGTTATCTGCCGCGTTCTCCAGCGCCTCCTCCAGCGTACAGACCGAATAAATCACGCTGAATACCGCATCCAGCCCGTGCCGGTGAACAATCCCCACGTCCGCGGTCAGGCTGCCGGCAATAGCAATAACCGGTACGTTATAGCGCTGCGCAACCTTTGCTACCCCCACCGGCACCTTGCCATGGATCGTCTGGCTGTCAATGCGCCCTTCACCGGTAATCACCAGGTCTGCGTCCGCCACCAGCTCCGCCAGGTGCAGCGCATCGGTCACAATCTCAATCCCCGGACGCAGCCGCGCGCCACAGAAAGCATACAGGGCGGCGCCCATACCGCCTGCCGCGCCACCGCCCTCAAGATGAAGTACGTCGACGGCTAAATCGCGTTGAATGATGCGCGCATAGTGCGCCAGCGCGCGGTCGAGACGGACAATCATCTCTGCCGTCGCCCCTTTTTGCGGCCCAAACACCGCCGTAGCGCCTTCCGGACCCGTTAGCGGATTGGTCACATCGCAGGCCACATCGATGCGGCAATCGGCCAGACGGCTATCCAGTTCGCTCAGATCAATTCGCGCCAGCTGTTCCAGCGCTCCGCCGCCGGAGGCAATCTGCTGATTATCCGCCGTCAGTAACTTTCCGCCCAGCGCCTGCACCATTCCGGCGCCGCCGTCATTCGTCGCGCTACCGCCGATACCGATAATAATCTGCTGTACGCCGGCATCCAGCGCGTGGCGAATCAGCTCCCCGGTTCCCCAGGTGGTCGTTAACAATGGATTACGGCACGCCGGCGGGACGCTTTCCAGTCCGCTGGCCGCCGCCATTTCAATAAAAGCGCAGCGCTCATCGCCGGAAAGGCCGTAAAAAGCGTCTACCGGTTTGTTCAACGGACCGGTAACCGTAACCTGCACCAGACGCCCCTGAGTGGCGGCAACCATCGCTTCGACGGTCCCTTCGCCGCCATCGGCAACAGGCAACTTGACATACTCCGCATCAGGATAAATCTCCTGAAAGCCCGCTTCTATCGCCGTCGCAACATCCAGGGCACTCAGGCTCTCCTTGTATGAATCCGGTGCAATCACTATTTTCATCCGCTGTCCTTAATATGAACAAACACCCGGTAGCAAAACCATTCCGGTTCCCGCAGGAACCGGATTTTCCTTAGCGCACCATACACGGACGCTTATTATCAAACGTCCAGTTCGGGATCAGATACTGCATTGCCATCGCATCGTCACGCGCGCCCAGCCCGTGCTTTTTATATAGCTCATTCGCCTGCATCACGCGGTCCATATCCAGCTCAACGCCGAGGCCCGGAGCGGTGGGCACCTGCACCATACCACCTTTGATCTCAAAAGGTTGTCGGGTCAATCGTTGATTCCCTTCCTGCCAGATCCAGTGGGTATCGATGGCGGTAATGTTGCCTGGCGCCGCCGCCGCAACGTGGGTGAACATCGCCAGCGAGATATCGAAATGGTTGTTGGAGTGCGAGCCCCAGATCAAACCAAATTCATGGCACATCTGCGCCACGCGAACCGATCCCTGCATGGTCCAGAAGTGCGGATCCGCCAGCGGAATGTCCACCGATTGCAGAGACAACGTATGTCCCATCTGACGCCAGTCGGTGGCAATCATATTGGTGGCCGTCGGCAGGCCGGTGGCACGGCGGAACTCCGCCATCACTTCGCGGCCCGAGAAGCCCTGTTCAGCGCCGCAGGGATCTTCCGCATAGGCCAGCACGCCTTTCAGCTGTTTGCCAATTTTGATGGCTTCATCCAGGCGCCAGGCGCCGTTGGGATCGAGCGTCACGCGCGCCTGCGGGAAACGTTTAGCCAGCGCCACAATCGACTCCGCCTCTTCTTCACCCGCCAGCACGCCGCCTTTGAGTTTGAAATCGTTGAAGCCATATTTTTCGTAGGCCGCCTCCGCCAGACGCACGACGGCGTCCGGCGTCATAGCCTCTTCATGACGAAGCCGGTACCAGTCGCACTTCTCATCGCCCTGACTTTGATAAGCCAGCGGCGTGGCATGACGGTTACCGACGAAGAACAGGTAGCCCAGCATTTCGACTTCGCTACGCTGTTGGCCATCGCCCAGCAGAGAGGCGACGTTGACGCCCAGATGCTGCCCCAGCAGATCCAGCAGCGCGGCCTCAATCCCGGTGACAACGTGAATGGTGGTACGCAGATCAAAAGTTTGCAACCCGCGGCCGCCGGCGTCGCGGTCGGCAAAGCGGCCGCGTACCGCCCCGAGGACGTTTTTATACTCGCCGAGCGCTTTCCCGACGACCAGCTCAGCGGCCTCTTCCAGCGTCTGGCGGATTTTCTCTCCGCCGGGGATTTCCCCTACGCCGGTATGGCCTGAGTTATCTTTGATAATCACAATATTGCGGGTGAAATACGGGGCATGGGCTCCGCTAAGATTCATCAGCATACTGTCGTGGCCGGCAACCGGAATAACCTGCATCGCGGTGACGACGGGGGTAGAAAACTGCGTGGTCATGATGAAATCCTTTTGTTATTGATTGGCGACAGCGGTGCGGCCGAACACGGGACGCTTGCGGTCAAATTTCCAGCCGGGGATCAGATACTGCATCGGCACCGCGTCATTACGCGCGCCTCCCGGCAGCGCCTGATAGGCTTGATGGGCTTTTTGCACCTGCGCCCAGTCCAGCTCGATACCAAGGCCTGGCACATCCGGTACGGCAATCTTGCCGTTCTCAATCTGCAGCGGATTTTTGGTCAGGCGACAGTCGCCTTCCTGCCAGATCCAGTGAGTATCAATTGCCGTCGGGTTGCCCGGCGCGGCGGCGCCTACGTGAGTAAACATCGCCAGTGAAATGTCAAAGTGGTTGTTCGAGTGACAACCCCATGTCAGCCCCCAGTCATCACACAGCTGGGCGACTCGCACCGCGCCGGAGAGCGTCCAGAAGTGCGGATCGGCTAAGGGAATGTCTACCGCGTTGAGCATCACCGCGTGCCCCATTTCCCGCCAGTTGGTGGCAATCATATTGGTGGCGACCGGTAGCCCGGTGGCACGACGAAATTCCGCCATCACCTCCCGCCCGGAGAAGCCCTGCTCGGCGCCGCACGGATCTTCCGCATAGGTCAACACATCCTGCAGGCCCTTGCACAGTTCAATCGCCTCATCCAGCAGCCAGGCGCCGTTCGGGTCGACCGTAATACGCGCATCCGGGAAGCGTTTTTTCAGCGCGCGTGCGCTCTCTATTTCCTGCTCGCCGGGCAAAACACCGCCCTTAAGTTTGAAATCTTTAAAGCCGTAGCGATCTTGCGCGGCCTCGGCAAGTCGCACCAGCGCAGCGCTGTTCATCGCTTCCTGATGGCGCAGGTGGTACCACTCATGATGTCCAGGGGTAGCGTCCAGATAAGGGAGATCCGTTTTATTTCGATCGCCGATATAAAAGAGATAGCCCAGCACGGTGACCGCATCACGCTGTTTACCTGGTCCCAGCAGTTCGCAAACCGGGACATTAAGCGCTTTACCTAGCAGATCCAGCAGCGCGGCCTCCAGCGCCGCGACCGCGTTGACCCGCAGCTCAAAGGTCCAGGCCCCCTTGCCAAAGGTGTCAAAATCCGCCGCCTGGTTGCCTTTATGTACCTGCTGAACCACGTTATTCAGACGGGCGACCTCTTTTCCCAGCACCAGCGGAATAGCGTCCACCAGCGTCTGATAAATAACGTCACCGCCGGGCGCCTCGCCGACGCCGGTATTCCCCGCATTGTCGGTCAGTACCACGATATTACGGGTAAACCAGGCACTATGCGCCCCGCCGATGTTCAGCAGCATGCTGTCGTGACCGGCCACCGGAATGACTTTCATATCGACAATCGTCGGACTGGATTGAGTGTTCATCATTAGCGCTCCGCGACCGGTTTAAGCTCAATGCGTTTGATATCGCCCACCAGCACCAGATAGCTCAGTACCGCCACCAGCGCATGCACCCCGACGTAAATCAGCGCGCCGTTGAATGAGCCCGTCGTTCCGACGATGTAACCAATCGCAATTGGCGTCACGATGCCGGAGATATTGCCGAACATATTGAACAAGCCGCCCGACAGACCGCTGATCTCTTTCGGCGCGGTATCGGCCATCACTGCCCAGCCGAGGGCGCCAATCCCTTTGCCGAAGAAGGCCAGCGCCATAAAGCCGATAATCATCCACTCCACGTTAACGTAGTTACAGAACACCATAACCATCGACATCAGCATGCCTGCCACAATCGGGGTTTTACGGGCAATATTGAGCGAGCCGGTGCGACGCATTAACCAGTCGGAGATAATTCCGCCCAGCACACCGCCAGCAAAACCGCAGATTGCCGGCACCGAGGCGACAAATCCGGCCTTCAGAATCGACATGCCGCGCGCCTGCACCAGGTAGACCGGGAACCAGGTGATAAAGAAGTAGGTCAACGCGTTGATGCAGTACTGACCGATATAGATCCCGACCATCATCCGGGAGCCAATCAGCTGTTTGATCTGCCCCCATTTTTCGCTAAGCGGGACTTTTCGGCTATTTTTCTTCTGATCCATGTTGATCAGCGCGCCGCCTTCGGCAATGTACTCCAGCTCTTTTTTGTTTACGCCGGGATGCTGGTTCGGTTCATGGATGACTTTCAGCCATACAAAACTGATGACAATCCCCAGCCCTCCCATAAAGAAGAAGACATGCGACCAGCCCACTTCATGGGTTAACCAGCCCATGATGGGCGCGAAGATCACGGTGGCAAAGTATTGCGCGGAGTTGAATATCGCCACCGCGGTTCCTCTTTCCTGCGCCGGGAACCAGGCCGCGACGATTCGGCTGTTGCCTGGGAACGAGGGCGCTTCCGCCAGCCCGACCAGAAATCGCAGGGTAAACAGCGCGATAATAATACCGAAGCCGCTAAAGATATCGACGAAGCCCTGCAACAGGGTAAACATCGACCAGATGAAGATAGACCAAAAATAGACCCGTTTTGAACCGAAGCGGTCCAGCAACCATCCGCCGGGGATCTGACCGATAACGTAGGCCCATGAGAACGCGGAAAAAACGTAGCCCATACCCACCGCGTCCAGGCCAATATCCTTGGCCATTTCCGAACCGGCTATCGACAGCGTTGCGCGGTCACCGTAGTTGAAAGAGGTGACGATAAACAACATCACCACTATCCAGTAGCGGGCATTGGTGCGTTTTTCCGCGCCGCTAGCCGCCTGACTTAATGTACTCATTGTTGCACTCCTGAATCATAGCCGTTAGCTACGTTCATTCTGAATGGCACAACCTGTAGGGTAGTCAGAATGACGCGTTTGAGTTTTTCATTGTTTTCGTTATATCTGGCGTGCTGCCTTTTTAACTGGCAGGGAAAGTATAAAAAGAGGACCTGACCGGCTCACCGTGCATACACACAGCTTTAGCGGAGATTTAGAAATAGATTTATGGCTTATGCCTGACTGGATGGGGGATAGTTCACGGAAATGAAAAGCGGGCGCAAGGAACAGCGGAAATCGCAGGACAAACGACAGGAGTGTGAAATGCTTCACTTGACCCGGTGGAAACTCCCGGAAAAAACCGCCCGCGTGAACCGCTTGTCGTGCAAATGCCCGATGCCCGGGACAGGTAAAAGGGTTAACATTTTATTGACCGTTTATCTGGCACTGGCATCAGGAAGTGACGCCCTCTATGTAGGGAGAGGGCGCAACTTTTATCCGTTGATGGATGGGTTTATTCGAGCAGACTCGCCCACTGTTCAACCCATGGGTTAGACACGCTCTCGGGTTCAGGGTCTTCGCTGGCATCGATCATAAGCATGTCGCCGATACGTCTGGCGCCCTGCTCCTGCAGCAATGCATCGAACGTCTTACCGCCGCCGCAAAAATTAGCGTAGGTGCTATCGCCAAGCGCGATAATCCCGTAACGCAGGTGCGGTTGATACATGTCTTTCATCCCTTCATACAGCGGAACGATGCTGTCCGGCAGATCGCCCTGACCGGTGGTGGACGTGACTACCAGCACATATTTGCCGCTATACGGTTCCCAGTCCTGAATTTCCGGGTCTTCGAACACCTTTGCTTTATGCCCCAGGCCGCTCAGAATGGCTTCAGCCTCTTCGGCCACCAGCAGCGCGTTTCCATACATCGTGCCTACAAAAATACCGATATCTGCCATGATTATCTCCCTGAATTGACCTCAATCTCTTCATCCTGACCGCTGTCGTCAGCAAACTCAACCCTTTCATTTAGCGGCAGAAGACCGCGCCAGCCAAACTGCGACAGCGCCCGCATCCAGACGTCGTCAAGGCCCGCACGGATCGTCAACGGCTCGCCGGTAAAGGGATGCGTTAACGATAGCTGGCTGGCGTGAAGCATCAAGCGGTCAACGGAAAAATGCTCTGCGGCGCTGCGGTTTTGTCGGAGATCGCCATGTTTACTGTCGCCGATAATCGGGTGACGTAAATGAGAAAGGTGGCGACGCAGCTGGTGTTTACGCCCGGTTTTAGGCTCCAGCTCAACCAGGCTATAGCGCGTTGTCGGATAACGTCCGGTCGCCACCGGCATTTCGACGGTCGCCATTCCGCGATAGTGCGTGACCGCCGGCTGGGGCTCTTTATCGTCACGAGCAAATTTATCGGCGATCTTATCCAGCTCTTCTACCAACGGGTAATCCAGTACCGCTTCGTCGGTCAACCAGCCGCGCACCACCGCGTGGTAGCGCTTTTGCATCTGATGCTGCTCAAACTGCTGAGACAGGCGCCTTCCCGCTTCGCTCGACAGCCCCATCAGCAGGACACCCGATGTCGGGCGGTCAAGGCGATGGGCGGTAAACACGTGCTGACCAATCTGGTCGCGTACGGTTTGCATCACCACCACTTTTTCATCGCGGTCCAGCCAGCTGCGATGAACCAGCCAGCCGGAGGGTTTGTTCACCGCCACCAGCCATTCATCCTGATAGATAATCTCCAGCATCAGGCGTCATCACCGGCAAACAGCGTATCCAGCAGCAGCAGCTCCGCCAGCACCCGCTCGCGCAGCGGATGGGCGGCATCGAGAGCCATCTCATAATAGGGGGCGACGGCGAAATTCTGCGGCAAGGGCTGCTCGCTATCGAGTAAGTGGTGCATACGAGGAATCAGGACCCACTGCAGCCACTCCAGCGGTTCAAGCGTGTCCATACAGAAAGGCTGATCGCTGGCAAAAGCGCGGCTTTCCGGCGCATTGTCTTGCCAGTGGTCCGTTTCGCGCAGCAGCGCTTCAAGGGCGTGCAAACGCTCGCGCACGCTAAGGTGAAGAGTCATGGGAAACCTCGATGAGTTGTAAACCGGACGCAGGATAGCAAATACAGCAGCGAAAACTACTCAAAATCATGGCGCCGTCGCCCGTCCAGTCAGGACAATGCGTGCGCGGCCATGCGTCAGAGCGGCATGGGCCAGACAGGTTGCGCCAGCCTGACCTGAAGCATCGCCCAGACAATTCGCCTTTCGCCAACGGCCACCGCCAAAGGTGATGCGCTAAAAACAGGCATAAAAAAAGGGAGCACTGTATAAACAGTGCTCCCGGTTCGTTTCGCAGCAATCCAGCTACATTGGTGCTCCCTGCTCGTCCATGAAAACTTTTCCTGAGGTCTCCTGACCATGTTCATCCATAAACTTGTGCATCCTGCTTCCACACCACCCCGATGCGAAATCACTTATCCTTAAGTCTGTCCCGATCTTCCTGATCCACCGTTCATCATGAGCGGCTCACGTTCTCCATCCTGGAGGTGTCCTTTACGCGTTCCTGCGTTATCCTGCGCTTCATCCTGAAGCCTGTCCTTGCAACGCCTTCCCGGCGGGTCCTGCATGAAGAGTCATCATCCTGATGTTCACTTCATTTCGCGACTCCCTGTCGACACACATAGGATCACTGATTCCGCTTCGTCTTACAAGCCTTCTTAAGAGAATCTCTTAAGGTTAATCCCTGGCTAAAAAGGCGAAACAAAGAATAACTCACTGAATTATATTGATTTACCAGAAATAAAGCCGCGAAAAATTGGCTTAAATGATGACGATCTCTTACAGGTCTTGTAAGAGATCTCTCACAAACGGGTGGGGAAAATGGATTACAGCACCGGCTCAAGCTGGTCAAGGAAGCTCGCCAGAGAAGGCGAAAGAATTATCCGTTTGCGCGTGCCGAGCGTCTCTTTGAGCACTTCGCCGCTCAGGTTGCACACCGAAATGACCTCCAGCTCGCTCTCGAGCGTGGCGATAAAAAGCGTTGGCGACAGCTTCAGCCGTTTTTGTACCACCAGGTGGCCGATTAAATTCTCCTGCACGCGCCGGAAGTCATCCGGACTCCAGGTTTGCAGCAGCAGCATCGTCTCACCGGCAAAGCGCGCGGCCATATCGCCGGCGAACTGAGTGGTATAATAACTATGAATCGGCTGTTGTATCACAATATCCAGCGCCCGTTCAACCGCGCTGATATTTTGTTCTGCGGTAAAGGGCTGCGGCTGCCAGTAAACGGCGTCGTCATCCGTCGCGCTGATGCAGGGTGACGGTACGCCATAAAGCTCTTCGCTACGCGGCAGGCTGGCGCGCTGCTGCTGCCAGGCAGCGCAATAACGTTGGGTGAAGGCTTGCAGCGCTTCTGCGGTTTGATAGTCCACCGGTTTCTCTCTTCACGTCAGACAGGATACACTTGGCGTATAGTGTACCCGCTTTACTATGGTGAAACATGTCTTCTTACGATAATCATCAGGCGCTTGCCGGCCTGACGCTCGGTAAATCAACCGATTACCGCGATACTTACGATGCCTCGCTGCTTCAGGGCGTGCCGCGCAGCCTGAACCGCGATCCGCTGGGCCTGCACGCGGACAATCTGCCTTTTCACGGCGGTGATATCTGGACGCTGTACGAACTCTCCTGGCTTAACGCTAAAGGGCTACCGCAGGTCGCCGTGGGCCATGTTGAACTCAATGACACCACCGTGAACCTGGTAGAGTCGAAGAGCTTTAAGCTCTATCTCAATAGCTTTAATCAGACCCGCTTCGCCGACTGGCAGGAGGTCGAGGCGACGCTGACGCGCGATCTCAGCGCCTGCGCGGAGGGGGAAGTGCAAGTGTCATTGTATCGTCTCGATGAACTCGAAGGCCAGCCGGTCGCACATCTGCACGGCGCCTGCATCGACGATCAGGATATTGAAATCGATAACTACCAGTTCAGCGCCGACTATCTGCAGGATGCCGCGAGCGGCAAAGTCGTCGAGGAGACGCTGGTCAGCCATCTGCTGAAGTCCAACTGCCTGATCACCCATCAGCCGGACTGGGGTTCGGTGCAAATTCAGTATCGCGGCGCCAAAATCGATCGCGAAAAGCTGCTGCGCTACCTGGTGTCCTTCCGTCACCACAACGAATTTCACGAGCAGTGCGTAGAGCGCATCTTCAACGATATTCTGCGTTTCTGTCAGCCGGAAGCCCTTTCCGTTTATGCGCGCTACACGCGACGCGGCGGTCTGGACATCAACCCGTGGCGCAGCAACACCGATTTTGTTCCGGCCATCGGTCGCCTCGCTCGTCAATAGTCAACATTTTCACAATTTGCGTGCGTTAACCCGCGCGCAAGGTTGTGAAAACGCCACCAGCAAGGCTATTGTAATCACAGGAAGACGATAATCGTCCTGTAAGGAGTTCACTTGATTACACATGTTAGCCCGCTTGGTTCAATGGATATGCTGTCACAGCTGGAAGTGGATATGCTTAAACGCACCGCCAGCAGTGACCTCTATCAACTCTTTCGTAACTGCTCGCTTGCTGTACTCAACTCGGGGAGCCTGACCGATAACAGCAAGGAGCTGCTGTCTCGTTTTGAAAACTTCGATATCAACGTGCTGCGCCGTGAACGCGGCGTGAAGCTGGAACTGATCAATCCCCCGGAAGAGGCCTTCGTTGACGGGCGTATTATCCGTTCCCTGCAGGCCAACCTGTTTGCCGTACTGCGCGATATCCTGTTCGTTTACGGACAGATTCACAACACCGTTCGCTTCCCGAATCTCGATCTTGAAAGCTCGGTGCATATCACCAACCTGGTGTTCTCTATTCTGCGTAACGCCCGTGCGCTGCACGTCGGCGAAGCACCGAATATGATTGTCTGCTGGGGCGGCCACTCGATTAACGAAAACGAATATCTGTACGCCCGTCGCGTCGGGACCCAGCTGGGTCTGCGCGAACTGAATATCTGCACCGGCTGCGGTCCGGGCGCGATGGAAGCACCGATGAAAGGCGCCGCGGTCGGTCACGCCCAGCAGCGTTACAAAGACAGCCGCTTTATCGGCATGACCGAGCCATCAATTATTGCCGCCGAACCGCCTAACCCGCTGGTTAACGAGCTGCTGATCATGCCGGATATCGAAAAACGTCTTGAGGCGTTTGTCCGTATCGCCCACGGCATTATTATCTTCCCGGGCGGCGTCGGCACCGCGGAAGAGCTGCTTTATCTGCTGGGGATTTTAATGCACCCGGCCAACACATCGCAGGTCCTGCCGCTGATCCTCACCGGTCCGAAAGAGAGCGCCGACTATTTCCGCGTGCTGGATGAGTTCATCGTACACACGCTGGGCGAATCGGCACGTCGCCACTATCGCATCATTATCGACGACGCCAGCGAAGTGGCGCGCCAGATGAAGAAAGCGATGCCGCTGGTGAAAGAGAGCCGCCGCGAAACCGACGATGCCTACAGTTTTAACTGGTCGATTCGTATCACCCCGGATCTGCAAATGCCCTTCGACCCGACGCACGAAAACATGGCCAACCTCAAGCTTTATCCGGATCAGCCGGTTGAGATGCTGGCGGCAGACCTGCGGCGCGCGTTCTCCGGTATCGTGGCCGGCAACGTCAAAGAGGTGGGTATCCAGGCGATTGAAAAATTCGGCCCTTACAAGCTACACGGCGATCCGCAGATGATGCGTCGGATGGATGACCTGCTGCAGGGCTTCGTCGCCCAGCACCGCATGAAGCTTCCGGGCGGCACTGCGTATATTCCTTGCTACGAAATCTGTTCCTGATAGCTAATCTGTCATCTCGGGTTACGGCGCATGCTGCCGTAATCCGGTTCTCCCTCCTCCCGTATTAAACTCCCTTTACTCCCTTGCCCCCTTTACCTCCTCTGACCACGTTTAACCTCCTTTAACGGCTGAGGCCCGCTTTCCCAATGATTCATTTATTTTAAGAATGCTTTGTAACTTTTTCACAAAGCCAATCGTTTGCGTTTCCATAAGAAGCAATAAATATCACTGATAAAAAGGCATTTAAGCGCGAAAACATCGTCAGTATCTCATTTTTACAGTAAAAACATCGTTATTAAGCCTCCCTTCTTTTATCTCATATCCTGTAAATGGTAGCCTTCGCGCCACAAATACCTGGCTGATCACCAGAAACAGACTGTTGAACTAAAAATACCCACATCGAAAGTGGATTATTGCAATTGGGATCGCGATCACTGATGCATTTACCAGATAAATGTATCTTTCCGCCCCACTTGTTACGGAGAAAATCATTAAAAAACCGTAATCAAACGCATTTCATATTACTTAATTGATTTTAATCATTATATTTGGTCGCTTCCTCCAGGAGATACAGATGGAAACCACTCAAACCAGCACTATCGTAACGGGTGAAACCCGTAGCGGATGGCGCAAAACAGATACCATGTGGATGCTGGGACTGTACGGTACGGCAATCGGCGCAGGCGTATTGTTCCTGCCGATTAATGCCGGCGTCGGCGGTATGATCCCCCTGATCATCATGGCAATTCTTGCTTTCCCGATGACCTTTTTCGCCCACCGCGGAATGACCCGTTTTGTCCTTTCCGGTAAAAATCCGGGTGAAGACATCACGGAAGTGGTAGAAGAGCACTTCGGTGTCGGCGCAGGTAAGCTGATTACCCTGCTCTACTTCTTCGCCATCTACCCGATTCTGCTGGTTTATAGCGTGGCTATCACCAATACCGTCGAAAGCTTTATGACCCACCAGCTGCAGATGACCGCGCCGCCGCGGGCGATCCTGTCGCTGATTCTGATTGTGGGCATGATGACCATCGTGCGTTTCGGCGAGCAGATGATTGTTAAAGCGATGAGTATTCTGGTGTTCCCGTTCGTTATCGCTCTGATGATCCTCGCACTGTACCTGATTCCTCAGTGGAACGGCGCGGCGCTGGAAACCCTCTCCCTGAACAGCTCGACCTTTACCGGTAATGGTCTGTGGATGACTCTCTGGCTGGCGATTCCGGTGATGGTGTTCTCCTTTAACCACTCGCCGATCATCTCCTCCTTCGCCGTGGCGAAGCGTGAAGAGTACGGTCAGGGCGCAGAGAAGAAGTGCTCCAGCATCCTGGCTCGCGCTCATATCATGATGGTATTGACCGTGATGTTCTTCGTCTTCAGCTGCGTACTGAGCCTGTCTCCGGCCGATCTGGCAGAAGCAAAAGCGCAGAACATCTCGATTCTGTCTTACCTGGCGAACCACTTTAACGCACCGGTTATTGCCTGGATGGCGCCGATCATCGCGATGATTGCCATCACCAAATCCTTCCTCGGCCACTACCTGGGCGCACGTGAAGGCTTTAACGGCATGGTGATTAAATCCCTGCGCGGTAAAGGCAAATCCATCGAAATCAATAAACTGAACAAAATCACGGCGCTGTTCATGCTGGTGACCACCTGGATTGTGGCCACGCTGAACCCAAGCATTCTCGGCATGATCGAAACCCTCGGCGGCCCGATTATCGCGATGATTCTGTTCCTGATGCCGATGTATGCCATCCAGAAAGTCCCGGCCATGCGCAAATACAGCGGCCACATCAGCAACGTCTTCGTTGTGATTATGGGCCTGATTGCTATCTCCGCGATTTTCTACTCTCTGTTCAGCTAATCTCTCCCCCGCGCCGCCAGCAGGCGGCGCGCTCCCCGACAGTACTGGATGCAACATGATCAGCGTATTCGATATTTTTAAAATCGGCATTGGCCCTTCCAGCTCCCATACCGTTGGACCAATGAAAGCGGGCAAGCAATTCACGGACGATCTTATCGCGCGCGGGCTGCTTGCCAACGTCACCAAAGTCGTTGTCGACGTTTACGGCTCCCTTTCCCTCACCGGTAAAGGCCACCATACCGACATCGCCATTATTATGGGTCTTGCGGGCAACCTGCCTGACAGCGTTGATATCGACGCCATCCCGGCGTTCATTCAGGACGTCAACACCCACGGCCGCCTGATGCTGGCAAACGGCCAGCAGGAAGTTGAATTCCCGGTCGACCAGTGCATGAATTTCCATGCCGACAACCTGTCGCTGCATGAGAACGGTATGCGCATTACCGCCCTGGGTGGCGACAAGGTGCTCTACACCCAGACTTACTACTCCATCGGCGGCGGGTTTATTGTCGATGAAGAACATTTCGGCCTGAGCAATGAAGCGCCGCCCGTGGTGCCTTATCCGTACAAAAATGCGGCCGACCTGCAAAGACACTGCCGCGAAAGCGGGCTCTCGCTTTCCGGCCTGATGATGCAAAACGAGCTGGCGCTGCACACCAAAGAAGAGCTTGAGCAGCACTTTGCCGCCGTCTGGGAAGTGATGAGCGGCGGTATCGAGCGCGGCATTACCACCGAAGGCGTACTGCCGGGCAAGCTGCGGGTTCCGCGTCGTGCCGCCGCCCTGCGCCGGATGCTGGTTAGCCAGGACAATACCAACAGCGACCCGATGGCGGTGGTTGACTGGATCAACATGTTTGCCCTGGCGGTCAACGAAGAGAATGCCGCCGGTGGACGCGTAGTGACCGCGCCGACCAACGGCGCCTGCGGCATCGTGCCGGCGGTACTGGCCTATTACGACAAGTTTATCCGCAAGGTGAATGCCAATTCGCTGGCGCGTTATCTGCTGGTAACCAGCGCTATCGGCTCGCTGTATAAGATGAACGCCTCAATTTCCGGTGCCGAAGTCGGTTGCCAGGGCGAGGTCGGCGTGGCCTGCTCAATGGCGGCAGCCGGTCTGACGGAGCTTCTGGGCGGTAGCCCGGGCCAGGTGTGCATCGCGGCGGAGATCGGCATGGAACATAACCTGGGTCTGACCTGCGATCCGGTTGCCGGCCAGGTACAGGTTCCCTGCATCGAACGTAACGCTATCGCCGCCGTCAAAGCGGTCAACGCCGCGCGCATGGCGCTACGCCGCACCAGCGAACCGCGCGTTTGTCTCGATAAAGTGATCGAAACCATGTATGAAACGGGCAAAGATATGAACGCCAAGTACCGCGAAACCTCTCGCGGCGGCCTGGCAATGAAAATCGTCGCCTGCGATTAACGATACATGCCCGGCAGCCGATTCTGCCGGGCAGCTTCCCCGCAACATCGTCTCCCCCACCAGGTATTTCAGTTATATAAATTACAATTTAGTTATTTATTGGTTATAAAGACAATTTGTTACCTTACGGCAAACCGCCAAAGGAGAACATATCATGTCCAAAAGGTTGCATCTGGCCGCGCTGCCGCTGCTGCTCGGGCTGTCTGCGTCCGCGCTGGCTCAGGCGCCGGAAACCGTGAACATTGGCTATCAGAAGGCCAATATCTTCGCCCTGCTTAAGTATCGTGGCACCCTCGATGAGACGTTTAAAAAACAGGGCATCGCCGTACGCTGGGTGGAATTCCCGGCTGGCCCGCAGATGCTGGAAGGGCTGAATGTCGGCAGTATTGACCTCGCGGCCACCGGCGATGCGCCGCCGGCCTTTGCCCAGGCCGCTCAGGCGGATCTGGTCTACCTCGCGCACTCGCCGGCA
The DNA here is from genome assembly GCF_003323835.1 of Klebsiella sp. X13. Taxonomy (NCBI): domain Bacteria; kingdom Pseudomonadati; phylum Pseudomonadota; class Gammaproteobacteria; order Enterobacterales; family Enterobacteriaceae; genus Klebsiella; species Klebsiella sp. X13. Next base: position 1,032,751 of record NZ_CP030874.1, on the reverse strand, counting down.
AACCCCAAAACCGAAGCTATCGTGGTACCGGAAAACTCGCCGATTCACAACGTGGCCGACCTGAAAGGTAAGCGCGTGGGGCTGAATAAAGGTTCTGACGTCAACTACCTGCTGGTGGCCGCGCTGGAAAAAGCCGGGCTGAGCTATAAAGATATCACCCCGGTTTACCTGCCTCCGGCCGATGCCCGCGCCGCCTTCCAGCGTGGGGCGATTGATGCCTGGGTTATCTGGGACCCGTACCTTGCCGAAGTTGAAACCAACGCTAAGGCGCGGCAGATCCGCAACGCTGAAGGGCTGGTACCGCACTACACCTTCTATCTCGCCAGCCGCAAATTTGCCGAAAACCACCCGGATACCGCCAAACAGGTGGTGGATGAGTTACGCCAGCTCAGCGACTGGGCGAACGCCCATCAGGACGACGCCGCCGGAATTCTGTCAACCTCCACCGGGCTGGATAAGGCTATCTGGCTGAAAGCGCTCGCCCGCCTGCCCTACGGCGCCGAACGCATGACGCCCGCGGTCTATAACGAGCAGCAGGCGCTGGCGGATACCTTCACGCGTATCGGCCTGCTGCCGGTGAAAGTGGACGTGCGCAGCGCCACCTGGTCGCAGGATAAATAACCCTTGCCGGCGACGGGCCTCCCCGTCGCCTTCCCTCTTGCTAACCCTGCGCCTTTTCGCCGTCGCCAATCTGCCAGATAAAGGTCGGCGCCTCGCCGTTGACCAGCCAGTTGCCGATATTGCGCGCTTTGTAGATAACCGGGTTATGCGAGGCCACGGTACGCGCGTTGCGCCAGTGGCGATCGAGCGCTTTACCCACCCGGGTGTCCGACGCGCCGAGAACGTTAAACAGCTCGGTCGCCGCACGCGGCACCCATTCGCTGGCAACCACCTGCGCCTGCGCCGCTTCGACCTCCGCCAGCCGATTACGCTGTTCAATCAGCGCCTCGTCGCCGCTGGCATGAACAATATAGGCCTGCTGTAAAGACTCCGCCGCCTGCAGCACCGCCGCACGGGTCGCCCACACCCAGCTGCTGATTTGCCCGACCACCTGCAGCACCTGAGGATCGTCGCGCGGCACGGCGGCATTGCCGTGGCTGTACATACGGGAGCGTTTTTTCACCCCTTCGGCGGCATCGCGTTCTACCGCCAGGCCGATACCCGCCAGCGTCGCCAGTAAGATATGCTGATAGAAGGCGGTCTGGTAGCGAAAGCGCTCGGCAAAATCATAGACATGTTCCTGCTCAACCAGGGCCTGCTTAAAGCGGGTGGTGCCGCTGCCGGTCAGACGCTGACCAAAGCCATCCCAGTCGTCATCGCGTTCCACCGCGCTCTGCCGGGTGCTGACCAGTGCGATGACATCGCCGTGGTTGTCGCTGCGGCGGGCAAAGACGTCAATCCAGTCGGCGTACAGCGTCCCGGTGCTGTAAAACTTCTCGCCGCTTAAGCGCCATCCGCGATCATCCGGCGTCACCTGAGTATTCACCTCCCCAAGCTTCACCGCCCCCGTTTCGGTCCAGCCGCTGCCCACCAGCTCCCCGTCGAGAAAACGTTGAAACCAGCGATCGCGCTGCGCGGAGTCCGGTTGATTCAGGCGATCTTCAACAAAGGCAAAATGGGCGCGCAGCGCCTGCGGCAGGTTCGAGTCAGCCTCGGCGAGCTCAATCAACAGGGCAATCAGCTGCGGCAGCGACGCGCCCCAGCCGCCCTTTTCCCGCGGAATACGCACCGTGCCAAAGCCCGCCTCCTTCAGCCAGCGAATCTGCTCGTCGGGTAAAATACGGTGCTGTTCACGGTTCGCCGCCCCCTGCGCAATGCGGGAAAAAATCGGCCGGAAGGCCGCGGCCAGCTGTTCATAATCGGTACCGGTAGAGAGTAATGTCATCATCTGTTCCTTAATGGTGGCTATCGTCAATATCGTGACGCGTCGGCTCGTGGCGAACCGCAAGCAGGAAGAAGATCGGAATAATGGCGGCCAGCGACACCACCCAGAACATCTGCGTGCCGAGGGAGGCCTGCAGCAACGGCAGCACGAACAGCGCCAGCGCGCTGCCGATCCCGGAGAGCGCCCGGCTGAAGCCGACGCCGGTGGCGCGAATCGCGGTGGGATAGGAGAGCGCCGGATAGATCATCAGCTGCGCGCCGGGGCCGAAACCCTCGGCAAACAGCCACAGCCCAAGCATCGCAATTGCCAGCACCACCCCGACGGTGGCCTGCGGCTGGCCGACCAGAGCAAGGACAATCAGGGCGATAAACTGCAGCGCGAAGCCGGCAATCGCCACGTGGCGCGACGGATATTTCCACGCCAGATGCATCCCCAGCAGCCCGCCGGTAAAGGCAAACAGCGCGTTCAGCCCCAATGACGCGGAGATGGTTTCAAACACCCCGGCACCGAGAAACTGGGCGAGGATCGACGGCAGGAAAAAGGCGATGGCGGTGTACTCAAAGGAGATACAGATATTCATCACCCCGGCGACGATGGTGCGCTCGCGGTACGGCTTTGCAAACAGTACACGGAAGCTCACTTTCGGCGGCGGCGCGGGGCGTTCAGCCGGCGCTTCATGGGCGGCAATGCCGTAAGAGTCGCGCAGAATACGCACCGCCGAAGCCAGGTCTCCCTGGTTTGCCGCCCACAGCGGTGACTCATTCATAAATTTACTGCGCACGGCGATAATCAGCAGCGCCGGGACGGCGCCAAACAGCAGCGAGGCGCGCCACAGCCAGTCGAGGTGCTCCTGCGGCAGCAGGAAATAGAGGCCGAAGATAATCAGAAAGCATACCGTTGAAGCGGCGTACCACATCGGGCACCAGGCGGCGAGGCGCGCGGCCTTGTTACCTTTGCCGGTAAAACGGGAGAATTCAGCGAGGTAGGACATGGCGACCGGCAGATCGATGCCCACGCCGATGCCCATCAGGAAACGCGCGCCGATCAGCACCCAGACGTTGGGGGCTAGACCTGCGGCGATGGCCGAGACGACGAAAAACAGCATGTCGGCCATAAACACCGAATAGCGGCCATATTTATCCGTCAACCAGCCGCCGATTAAGTTGCCGATAATGGTACCAACCATAATGGATGAGGTGACCAGGCCGGTCAGCAGCGGCGAGAGCTGGAATTCACGTACCACGTCGTCGATGCCGTAGGAGAGCGTGGTTAAATCATAGGCGTCGAGAAAGACGCCGCCGAGAGCGAGGAAGACAATCATCCGCGCATATTTAGCCTGATCCTTGCCCGAATTGATCAGCCGCGCCACATCCCCGACGCTACTCACCGGTGCGGAGGCCACGCCGGGATTATCAACAGACAGCGTACTCATGTTTTCACCTTGTTATGTTGTGCAGGTGATCGCAGTTATAGGCCGTCAGCCGATAAAACCCAACCAATAAAAATGCATATAAAAATCAATATATTCAATAAGTTAATTAAATAAAACAACAAAAACAGGACGTGCTTCCGCCCGTCCTGCAAGGTCATCGATTGGCAAACTTATTCTGCGGAAACGGGCACCAGCACATCCTTAACCAGCGGGTCATCGGTGGTTTTCAGCCAGCTCTGAATGCGCGGGTCGGAAAACGCCTGCTGCAATTTGACAATATTCTCCTGCGACAGATAAGGCGTCCCGATAACCAGCTGCGACGCAAAAGTCCGCGGCGCAGGCGGGAATAAGATGCCCTTATCGCGCGATACTTTCCCGGCATCAAACTGCGAGACATAGCCGATTGCCGCGTCCACCGAATTGAGCGCCCGCGGCATGGTTAACAGGTCCAGCTCTTTGAAATTAAACTGATGCGGGTTGCCGACGATATTTTTCAGCTTCGCCGTGCGCGGCTCTACCGCCGGGTCGAGCGTAATCAGGCCGATGCGCTGCAGCAGCCACAGCGCCTGTCCCTGGTTGGCGCCATCATCCGGCACCACGATCGTCGCCCCGTTCGGCAGATCCTTAACCGATTTATAGCGATCGGAGTAAATGCCAAAGGCCCACTGGAACACCGGTACCGTGGTGGAAAGCGCGAAGCCGTTGGCATCCACCACCTGCTTCAGCCACCACTGATGCTGATAGATGGTTCCCGCATATTCCCCTTGCGCCACCGCGCGATCCGCCTGCACCGGATCCTGCACCCCCACCGCCTCCAGCTTGAGGCCGTAATCCGGCGCAATATGCTGGCCGATGTACTCAATAATTCGCTGTTCACCGGCCATCGCCGGCTCATAGTGAATTTTCAGGGTGGTGCCGAACACCACCTGCTGCGACTGGGCCTGCCCTCGCCACCACCAGAAGGCGACGGCCAGCGACACAATCACTACCAGCGCCGCCAGCCACGGCCAGCGTCGGGCCTTACGTAACTCAAACTGTTCTGTTGTCATGAAGCGATCCCCTGCGTGTGGCGAAGTTTGTTGACCAGACGGTCACCGAAAAATTGAATCAGCTGGATAGTGGCGATCAGCGCGATAATGGTGGCGATCATGATGTGATTGTCGAAGCGCTGGTAGCCGTACACCACCGCCAGATAGCCGATGCCTCCCGCGCCGATGGTGCCGGCAATGGCGGAGTATTCGATCATCGACACCAGGTTGAGCGTCACCGCCGCCACCAGCGCCGGCAGGGCTTCACTCAGCTGGGCGCTGCGGATAATCTGCCAGCGCGAGCCGCCGCAGACGATCCCCACGGCGGTGACCTCCGCCGGCAGTTCGCGCAGCGCGTTTTCCACCAGCCGGCCGAAAAATGGCACCCCGGCGGCAATCATCGGCACCACGGCGGCCGGAATGCCAATCGTCGTCCCGGTGAGCCAGAAGGTGAAAGGAATAATCGCCGCCATCAGCACCAGAAACGGCAGAGAGCGCCCCATATTCACTACCCAGTTCAACACCCGGTACAGCGCGGCATGCGGGAATAATCCGCGCGGCGAGGCATTGAATAGCACCACCCCGACCACGCCGCCGAGGGTCACCACAAACAGCATCACAATGGCCACCATCAGCCAGGTTTCGCCGTAGGCGGGCAGCAGCAGCGTATGGATCTCGCTCCAGGGGGTATCCTGGCTGATTACCGAAGGTTTCATACCGCCTCCTGTAGTTCGGGCGCGCCGTCAAGCACCTCCGCCGCGATACCGAGCTGCGCCAGCAGCGCCAGCACCCGCGCCGCCGGCAGACGCTCGCCCTGAAAGCGCACCCCCACCTGTAACCTTCCCGCCAGCCGGCCGTTGATCGTCTCAACGTGGCCGCCGAGCAGGTCGATCTGCAGCGCAAACTGCTGGCTCAGGCGGCTGATCCAGTCGGTGGCCACCGGCACATCCCAGCGATAGCTCAACCGCAACAGCAGATCGCTATGGGCCGCCACCGGAGAGAGCGGCAGCAGCTGCTGACCCAGTAGCGAATCCGGGCGCGCCAGCAGCTCTTTCACCTGACCAAACTGCACAATTGCGCCATCACGAATTTCCGCCACCGCATCCGCCGCCGCCCGTACCGCGTCCATCTCGTGGGTAATCAGCACGATCGCCAGGCGATACTCATCGCGCAGGCGTTTAAGCAAATTGAGCACCGCGGCGGTGGCCTGCGGGTCCAGCCCGGAGGTGGCCTCGTCCGCCAGCAGCACCGACGGGCGCAGCGCCAGCGCACGCGCAATACCAATCCGCTGACGCTGGCCGCCGGAAAGCTGCGCCGGCCAGGCGTCCGCCTTATGACTCAGCCCAACGCTTTCCAGCAGTTCGCCGACCCGGGCTTTAATATCGCGCTCGACCACCCCGAGGTATTCCAGCGGCAGGGCGATATTTTGCCAGGCCGTTTTACGATTGAGCAGCGCGGAGGACTGAAAAACGGTACCGATCGTGCGCCGCTCGCGACGCAGCGCCTCGCCGCTGAGCAACGACAGGTCGTTGCCGTTAACCCGGATGCTGCCGCTGTCGGGACGCTCCAGCAGGCTGATAAGGCGCGCGAGGGTCGATTTTCCCGCGCCGCTCGGCCCCACCACCGCGGTGATGGAGCGGGTCGGTACCCGCAGCGACAGCCCTTTCAGCACCTCGCTGAACCGCCCGTCTGCCGTACGATAGCGCTTATGCAGGTTGTCTATTTCGATCATGTCACCTTCTCCTCTGCCCCGACATCGATGCGGGTACCACGCCGGTATCCGGCGCCCGGATGCGGCGCCACCAGTCGCGGCCCGGCGCCAAACAATTTTTCGCGCAGGGTGCCTTCGCGATACTCCTGCTTAAAGACGCCGCGTTTTTGCAGTTCGGGAATGAGCAGCTCCACCACATCGCGGAAGGTTTCATGGGTGACGGCATACGCCAGGTTGAAACCGTCAACATCGGTCTCCTCAACCCACGATTGCAGCTCGTCGGCGACGGTTTGCGCACTGCCGACAATCAGCGGGCCGAAGCCGCCGATCCCCACCCAGTCGGCCAGCGCCTGTACCGTCCACTGACGATCGGGATCGGCGGTGGAAAAGGCTTCAACCGCCGACTGAATGGCGTTGGTATGCAGGTATTTCAGTACCTGATCCGGCTGATACTGTCCGAAGTCGATCCCGGTCCAGCCGGAGATCAGCGCCAGCGCCCCTTCATAGCTGACATAAGATTTATACTCCTGCCATTTGGCCTGCGCTTCGCGGTCGGTTTCACCGACGATCGCCGTTTGCAGGTTGAAAATCAGAATGCTGCGCGGGTCGCGCCCGGCTTCGGCGGCGCGACGGCGAATATCCGCTACCGTCTTTTTGAGCAGCACTTTCGACGGCGCGGCGACAAACACGCACTCGGCGTGCCCGGCGGCAAACTGCTTCCCGCGGCTCGACGCCCCGGCCTGATAGAGCACCGGCGTGCGCTGCGGCGACGGTTCGCAGAGGTGGATCCCCGGCACGGTGAAGAAGTTGCCCTGGTGGTTGATCGGATGAATTTTTTGCGGATCGCTGAAGATCCCGCGCTCGCGATCGCGCAGTACCGCGCCATCTTCCCAGCTCCCTTCCAGCAGCTTATAAACCACGTCGAGATACTCATCGGCGTAGTCATAGCGCGCATCGTGATCGGTCTGCGCCTGATGGCCAATATTGCGCGCCCCGCTTTCCAGATACGAGGTGACGATGTTCCAGCCCACCCGGCCCTTGGTCAGGTGGTCAAGGGTCGAGAGACGGCGGGCAAACGGGTACGGGTGCTCAAACGACAGCGAGGCGGTCAGGCCAAAGCCGAGATGCTCCGTCACCAGCGCCATCGGGGTAATCAGCGCCAGCGGATCGTTCACCGGCACCTGCGTCGCCTGGCGAATGGCGGCATCGCCGTTGCCGTTCAGCACATCGTAGATGCCCAGCACGTCGGCAATAAACAGGCCGTCGAACTTACCGCGTTCCAGCAGACGCGCCAGGTCAACCCAGTAATCAAGGTCCTTATACTGCCACGAGCGGTCGCGCGGATGGGTCCACAGCCCCGGCGACTGGTGACCGACGCAGTTCATATCAAAAGCATTCAGGCGAATTTCACGTTGTGATGACATAGCGCTCTCCACGGTGCATTCCATCAACGGAACGCACGCTTAACACATCAAGGAATAAGGGGAATGGGGGGTTAAATCGTGGGACATCGGGCGGATTGCCCAATCCCCAGCGCCTGTAAAGCCTCAGCGGCGACGGCAGCAGCATGATCGGCAACCTGCGGCAGCCCCATCAGTTCGCCAAAATAGCCGCGAGCCGCCGGGCCAGAGATCAGCAGATTGGGTATCGCGCGCCCCTCCCGGCCAATCGCCCGGGAGTGAGCATCAACGTCCAGCCCAAGACCCAGCTTATCGGCGCGAATCAGACCGCGCCGGGCCAGTTCGCGCAGCAGCGGCTGGCTGTCGATCAGCCCGCCGTGGGCCGGGCCGGTAGTCAGAATCAGGCGATCGACCGTCAGGGCAATGCGCTCGCCCTCTCGCAAGGTCAGGGTAAGCGTCAGGGAACGAGCCTCGCTCTCCAGCGCCGTCAGCCGTGCGGCCAGCACCTTCAGGCTCCCCTCGCGCTGACGTTGCTCAATCACCTCGGCGACCTGCGGCGCAATGCGATAACGATGCACATCCCAGTAACGCCGCAGATGACGCAGGAAGCGCTGACGGTCGGCAAACGTCAGGGTCTGCCAGATGCGCTGTCCCTGCTGACGTACCGCGTCCAGCACCACCTGCCAGGGAAGCCCCTGCTCTGCCGCGCGGAGCACATCGGCGCGCACCAGCCGCAGCCGCTGACGGAGCGAGCCCTGATCGTACTCACCCGGCCAGGGCGCCGCAGCGCTGCCGGTGTTGCCCCGGGATAACAGACCGCGGCGCGAAAAGGCGGTAATCGGCCCGCGGTGGCCGAGCCGGGATAGCGTGGCGATGCAATCCGCCATCGTCAGCCCGGTTCCCATCACCGCCACCCGCGCATCCGCGGCGATCGGGGTGAGAGTGTCCGCACGCCACGGGTTGGCAATCAGCGCCGGGTGGTCGTGAAAAGGCACCGCCAGCCGCGGCAGCGCCGGCGGCGGATGACTCACCGCCAGAATCAGCAGATCGCTTTGCAGCCGACGACCGGTATCGGTGGTGATAGCGCTCTCGTCAAAATCCAGCGCCTGTTCACGCAGGTGAACCAGTCGCCCGCCGCTCGTCCGTACCGCCTCGGCAAAACGCTGGCTGACGTAGCGCCCGAACTGGCCGCGCTGGGGGTACAGCGAGCCGTCTTCACGCCGCGCCTGCGGATCGTCAGCAAAAGCAGGCTGACTACGGTACCAGCGGTCAAAAGCGCCCTCTTCCTCACCGGCCAACTGCATCCGCGAGGCGGGCACGTTGATTCGGTGGCTGGGTTCAGCGGTGGAATAGGCGACGCCCGCCCCGGGAACGGTACGCGGCTCCAGCAGCGTTACCCGTAGCCCTTCCGGCATCAGACCAAGCAGATGAATCGCCACCGCCGCGCCGCTAAAGCCGCCGCCGACGATCGTGATATGAGGTTCAGCTGGCATAGGTCACCGCCTTATAAAAGAAGAAGCGAAACATAGCGACCTCCGCTCAGCTGGCGCTGACCTGTTTTACCGGGCGCTTATCGCCGCCGATGGTTTCACCGAACGGCCCGGTATTAACGCCGCGCGCTTTTGGCTGGGCGTTGCTGGCCAGCGGCAGCAGCGGCATCACCAAATCGGCAAAGCGGTGCGCCTCTTCCAGATGCGGATAGCCGGAGAAGATAAAGTTAGTGATCCCCAGCGCCTGATATTCACGGATGCGCTCCGCCACCTGCTGCGGATTACCCACCAGTGCCGTCCCCGCCCCGCCGCGCACCAGCCCGACGCCCGCCCACAGATTTGGCGCAATACGCAGATTGTCGCGGGAGCCGTTGTGCAGGGCGCTCATCCGCGCCTGACCTGCGGAATCCATACGCGCGAAGATCTTCTGCGCCTGGGCAATGGTGTCATCATCCAGGTGGGCAATCAGCCGGTCGGCGGCGGCCCAGGCCTCCTCTTCCGTTTCACGGACAATCACATGCAGGCGAATACCGTATTGCAGGGTACGTCCGCGGGCGGCGGCGCGTTCACGGACGATAGCCAGCTTTTCCGCCACCAGCGCCGGCGGCTCCCCCCAGGTCAGATAGCTATCGATTTGCTCAGCGGCGACGTCAATGGCCTCCTCCGACGAGCCGCCAAAGTACAGCGGCGGGCCATCTTCCTGCACCGGCGGAAACAGCACTTCCGCCCCTTCGACATGAATATGCTCCCCGCGATAGTCCACCTTTTCGCCTTTTAGCAAACGGGAGTACACGTCGAGAAATTCGCGGGTCACCTGGTAGCGTTCACTGTGGTTGAGGAAGATCCCATCGCCTTTGTTCTCCACCGGATCGCCGCCGGTCACCACGTTGATCAGCAGTCGTCCCTCCGACAGACGATCGAGGGTGGCCGCCATCCGCGCCGCCAGCGTTGGCGGCTGTAGCCCGGGGCGCACCGCCACCAGATAGCGCAGGCGACGGGTCAACGGCGCCAGCGCCGACGCCACCAGCCAGGAGTCCTCGCAGCTTTTCCCGGTCGGAATCAGCACGCCGTAGTAGCCGAGGCTATCGGCGGCCAGCGCCACCTGCTGGAGATAAGGCAAATCCACCGGGCGGCCGCCTTCGGTAGTACCCAGATAACGGCCATCGCCGTGGGTGGGCAAAAACCAGAACACATTGATCTTCTCGCTCGCTTTCTGCGTCATTATCCATTTCCTATATAACCATATTCGATATTTATCGAAGAGATGTTTTAATTTGGTTATATGAGTGTTAGCGATTATCGTGCCAACGACGAGATAAAAATAAATCAAATAAAATCAAATAATTAAAAAACACAGCCGACATCCATGCTGTTGCAAATGCGTCAGCGCCTGCGTGGGCACTGACGCATTTGCAACAAACCGGCGGCGTCCCCCTCTGGTGTCTGTCGCCGGCAGAGGATAAGTTCAAGGCGTCATTTAACGGAGGTCCACCATGCTCAATCCTGAATCCCTGTCCGATACGCCCGTGCTCATCGACCCGGCGTCGAAAGCGTTTCAGAGCCTGCTGGACAAGCTGGCGCCAACGGAAGCCACCGTCCTGATCGTCGGCGAAACCGGCACCGGTAAAGAGGTGGTTGCCCGCTATCTTCATCATCACAGCACGCGTCGCCACCAGCCGTTTCTCGCCGTTAACTGCGGCGCGCTGACCGAAAGCCTGGCGGAAGCTGAACTCTTCGGCCATGAAAAAGGCGCCTTTACCGGCGCGGTGCAGAGCCACCCCGGCTGGTTTGAAGCCGCCGAGGGCGGGACCCTGCTGCTCGATGAGATCGGCGAACTGAGCCTGCCGCTGCAGGTCAAGCTGCTGCGCGTGCTGCAGGAGCGGGAAATTACCCGCGTCGGTTCGCGCAAGGCCATCAAAGTGAATGTGCGGGTCATCGCCGCCACCCATGTCGACTTAGCCCAGGCAATCCGCGAACGCCGCTTCCGCGAAGACCTCTATTACCGTTTGAATATCGCCATCGTGCCGCTGCCGCCGCTGCGCCAGCGCCGCCAGGATATTCCTCAGCTGGCCAATCACTTTTTAACGCTGTATGCCCGCCGGCTGGGTCGTCCGACCCGCCGCCTGGCGCCGGAAACGCTGGCGAGACTGATGGACTATCCGTGGCCCGGCAATATTCGCGAACTGGAAAATACGTTACATAACGCGGTTCTGCTCAGCAAAGAGGAGGAGATTACGCCCGCGCAGCTGCGGCTGAGCACGTTGCACGATACGCCGGCGACAGCTACGGATAATGAACTGGATAGCTTTATCTATCAGCAAATTAACCAACCAGGCGAGGCGCTGTGGGAGCGCATCACCGGGGCGCTGATCCGCGGAGCGATGGCCCACTGCGATGACAATCAAAGCCAGGCGGCGGCGCTGCTGGGCATCAGTCGCCATACTTTACGCACACAGCTGGCCAACATTGGACTGATTAAAAGCCGTCGGCGGGTAGAAACCACGCCGCGCCCGCTGTCCGGCGCCGTTTCCGCCGACCGCGAGCTACGTATTGGCTATCAGCGTTTTGGCAACCTGGGCATTTTAAAGGCCCGACAGAGCCTGGAAAGCGCCTTCGCCCATCTCGGCGTCAGCGTGCTGTGGAGCGAATTCCCGGCCGGGCCACAGCTGCTGCACGCCCTCGCCTGCCACGAAATCGATTTTGGCACCACCGGCGAAGCGCCGCCGGTCTTTGCCCAGTCCGCGAACAGCGAACTGGTGTACGTGGCGTGGGAACCGCCCGCGCCGCAGAGCGTAGCGATGGTTGTCCCGCAACATAGCGCGATCCGCACGATTGCCGACTTGCGCGGAAAACGTATTGCGTTGAACAAAGGGTCAAACGTGCACTGGCTGCTGCTGCAGATTCTCGAGGAGGCGGGGCTGGGCTTAAATGACGTCAGGATTGTCTACACCCCGCCCAAATACCCGCTGACCGCCAGCGACTATCTGGCGGTGGATGCCTGGATGATGTGGGATCCGCTGTTAAGCGACGCCGAACACACCGGGGAGTTACGGGTGGTGGCCAACGGCGAAGGTCGGGTGCAAAACCATCAGTTCTACCTGTCGCGCCGCGACTACGTAACGCGTCACGGCGATATCATGCAACGCCTGCTGCACGAGCTGACGCAAACCGGACAGTTTATCGATCGACGGCGGGATGAAGCCGCCGGACTGCTGGCGGCGGAGCTGGGGATTAACGTCGCATCGCTCTCGCTGGCGTTGGCCCGCCGCAGCCATCGCCCGCGGATGATGGATCTCAAAGTGATCCGCGCGCAGCAAACCATTGCCGACCGTTTTTATGCGCTGGGCCTGATCGGCAAGCCGGTTTCGGTCCGCGAAGCGGTCTGGTACGGCGAGGCCACCAACAGCGAACCGGGCCTGCTGCTGCACGCTGATTAAGCCTCTTTGCGGCGCATCTTCCTGAATGCCCCCGTGCCGATAGCCTCTCCACCACGGCAATGATACCCTTAAGGTTCTGTGAATAAGGGCCGGTTTCGACAGGCTCGCCTGGAGGTATCTGTGGCCGTTCATCTGTTAATTGTCGACGCACTCAATCTGATCCGCCGTATTCATGCGGTGCAGGGATCCCCCTGCGTTGACACCTGCCTGCACGCGCTGGAGCAGCTCATCGTTCATAGCCAGCCAACCCATGCCGTGGCGGTTTTTGATGACGAAGATCGCGCACACGGCTGGCGACACCAGCGCCTGCCGGAATACAAAGCCGGACGCGCGCCCATGCCGGAAACCCTCGAAGCCGAAATGCCCGCCCTTCGCGCGGCCTTTGAGCAGCGCGGGATCCGCTGCTGGGCTTTAGCAGGCAACGAAGCGGATGACCTCGCCGCCACGCTGGCAATCAAAGTCGCCCATGCCGGACATCAGGCGACGATCGTCTCTACCGATAAAGGCTATTGCCAGCTGCTGTCGCCGACGATTCTGATCCGCGACTACTTTCAGAAACGCTGGCTGGATGCCCCTTTCATCGCCAAAGAGTTTGGCGTCACGCCGGAGCAGCTGCCTGATTACTGGGGGCTGGCGGGGATCGGCAGTTCTAAAGTCCCGGGCGTGGCGGGGATTGGCCCAAAGAGCGCGGCACAGCTGTTAACGGAGTATCAGGATCTGGAGGGCATCTATGCTCAGTTGGCGAAGGTGCCTGAAAAATGGCGCAAAAAACTGGAAGAGCATAAAGAGATGGCCTTTACCTGCCGCGAGATAGCCCGCCTGCAGACCGATTTACAGCTCGACGGCAATTTACAGCAGCTGCGGCTGGCCCCCCAGGCATAAACAAACTGACAGGGCGATGCCGGCATCGCCCTGTGCAGTGACCGCCTGAGGCACTACCACGCGGTGTGATAGAGGGTAATAATCTCCTCCAGGCTGGCCTCCCGTGGATTCCCCCCGGTACAGACATCAGCAAAAGCCGCCTGCGCCAGCGCCGGAATATCCTCTTTACGGACCCCGACGTCACGCAGATGCGGGGGAATACCGACATCGCGGTTAAGACGGAAGACGGCATCAACGGCGGACTGGCGCGCCTGCTCCAGACTCACGCCATCCACCTTCTCCCCCATCGCGCGAGCGATATCGCGGAACTTCTCGCCGCTGAAGTCGGCGTTGTAGCGCATCACGTGGGGTAACAAAATGGCATTCGCCACGCCGTGCGGCGTGTTGTAAAACGCCCCTAAAGGATGCGCCATACCGTGCACCAGCCCCAGCCCGACGTTGGAAAATCCCATGCCGGCAATGTACTGCCCCAGCGCCATCGCTTCCCCTGCCTGACTATCGCCGGCTACCGAATCTCGCAGCGCGCCGGCAATCACCTCAATGGCTTTAATATGTAGCGCATCGGTCAGCGCCCATGCCGCCCGCGTGATATAGCCTTCAATCGCATGGGTCAACGCATCCACGCCGGTCGCGGCTTTTAACGCCGGCGGCATACCGTCCATCATATCGGCATCGATAAAGGCCACCTGAGGGATATCATGCGGATCGACGCAGACGAATTTACGCCGCTGCGCTTCATCGGTTATCACATAGTTAATGGTCACTTCCGCCGCGGTTCCTGCGGTGGTCGGAATGGCCATGATCGGTACCCCCGGATTGCGGGTCGGCGATAGCCCTTCCAGGCTACGCACGTCGGCAAACTCCGGGTTAGCGTGGATAATGCCGATCGCCTTGCAGGTATCCTGCGGCGAACCACCGCCAATCGCAATCAGGTAGTCGGCGCCGCTGCGTTGAAACACCCCGAGCCCCTCCTGCACCACGGCAATCGTCGGATTAGGGATCGCGCCGGAAAACATCTCCCAGGCCAGGCCCGCGTCATCCATCCTGCGCGTCACCTTGTCGACCACGCCGCACTGCGCCAGATTCTTATCCGTGACTATCAGCGCTTTGTGATACCCCCGACGAATCACTTCATCGGCTAACGCCGCCACCGCTCCCCGGCCGAACCATGCCGTCTCGTTTAAAATCATTCTGTTCGCCATCGTCGCCTCCCGCTCGCTTTGCGAATCACTCTTCGATACGTAACCCGTAGGTTTTGAATTTTTCCAGTACGATGGCAATGGCCTCGTCGTCCAGCACCGGAACAGGATCGACGATCGCCAGGGTACTGAGATAGAGCTGCGCCAGAACCTCGACCTCATGCGCCAGCCACAGCGCTTTTTCCAGATTCTCTTCGCAGGCAATCAGGCCATGGTGCTGCAGCAGCGTCGCTTTGCGGTTTTTTAACGCCACGGCGACAAACTCTGACAGCTCGCGGGTCCCAAAGGTGGCGTATGGCGCACAGGGAATGGAGTTCCCCCCGGCAGCAGCAATCATGTAGTGGATCGCCGGGATCGGGCGATTGAGGATCGATACCGCCGTGCAGTGCACCGCGTGATTATGCACCACGGCCTGTGCATCGGGCCGGGTCTGGTAGGCGGCCATATGAAAACGCCACTCGCTCGACGGCAGTTTCCCCTGCTCGTGCTGACCGTTGGCATCGATCCACACGATGTGAGATTCAGTAAGTTTTTCATAAGGAATACCCGTCGGCGTAATCAGCATTCCCCCGTCATAACGCACGCTTACGTTCCCGGCGGTGCCCTGATTCAGCCCCAGCCGGGTCATTTCCAGGCAGGTATCAATAATCTGCCGCGCCAGTCTGTTCCGTTCCATTTATTTACCTCTCTCAGCAATTCAACCCCGGGCCAACAGAACCGCTTTCGCGTTGCTTTCCGGCCGTGTTGAGTCAGTTTTATATTTACTGGCTATCATCATATTGAATAATCAGAAGGGAATTTACATTCGCGTATTCTGTGACCGCCATCAATTAATTACCCTGGTTTAATCAGGTCGCAATCTTTTTTCGTCGTGAAAAATGCCCGTAATTATTTTTCTTGCTCTAAACGGGCAATTTAACTTGTCATTTAACAACTGACCGTTTTCACCACAATAAATTAAATCGGGCAACGTCGCTGTGGCTTTTAAATTAATTTCACTCAAACGGTCATTGTTTTACAGAAATTAAAGTGATAGCAATCACATAAAACCACCGTTATTGGGCGAAGTGTGACCGTTATCATATTAAAAGACCTTTTTTATTTGAAAATGACCTCATGAGTTCATTCACACACCCCTAATTATTCAAGAGACGCTGTTGCGGCGGGCTGAGAATAACGAGGACGTCGGCACAGGAACTCACCCGGTTGACGGTCTGGTGAGTCATGCCAACCGCACGCCTGAAATGCTGAACACGCTTCTGAACTGATGAGGATGCTATGGGAAATACAACAATACAAACGCAGAGTTTTCGCGCGGTGGATGTCGGTCAACGTCAGCGCTACATTATTCCATTCGCCTTGCTGTGCTCATTATTTTTTCTTTGGGCTGTCGCCAACAATCTCAATGATATTTTGCTACCCCAGTTTCAACAGGCCTTTACATTAACTAACTTCCAGGCGGGTCTGATTCAGTCGGCATTTTATTTTGGTTACTTTGTCATTCCGATCCCCGCCGGAATATTGATGAAAAAACTCAGTTATAAAGCCGGAATAATTACCGGGTTGTTTTTGTATGCGTTCGGCGCCGCGTTATTCTGGCCCGCCGCAGAAATTATGAATTATACTTTATTTCTCATCGGACTTTTTATTATTGCCGCCGGTCTCGGGTGTCTTGAAACGGCAGCAAACCCTTTCGTCACGGTATTAGGCCCGGAAAGCGGTGGCCACTTCCGTCTCAATCTGGCGCAAACCTTTAACTCTTTCGGCGCCATTATTGCCGTTGTATTTGGGCAAAGTCTTATTTTGTCTCATGTGCCACATCAATCGCCGGAGGTGCTCGATAAAATGGCGCCCGAGCAGCTCAGCGCCTATAAACACAGCCTGGTCTTGTCGGTCCAGACCCCGTACATGATTATCGTCGCCGTGGTGCTGCTGGTCGCTCTGCTGATTATGCTGACAAAATTTCCGGCGCTGCAAAGCGACGACCACAATGAAAGCGAACCCAGCTCCTTCGTGGCCTCATTCAGCCGCCTCGCCCGCATTCGCCACTGGCGCTGGGCGGTCCTGGCGCAGTTCTGCTACGTCGGCGCGCAAACCGCCTGCTGGAGCTATCTGATCCGCTATGCCATTGAAGAGATTCCCGGCATGACCCCAGGTTTCGCCGCCAACTACCTGACCGGCACGATGGTGTGCTTCTTTATTGGCCGCTTTAGCGGGACCTGGCTTATCAGCCGCTTTGCCCCGCATAAAGTCCTTGCCGCCTACGCCCTGCTGTCGATGGTGCTGTGCCTGATCTCCGCCCTGAGCGGCGGGCATATCGGCCTGCTGGCTCTGACGCTGTGCAGCGCGTTCATGTCCATTCAGTACCCGACCATTTTCTCGTTGGGGATCAAGAACCTGGGACAGGACACCAAATACGGATCGTCGTTTATCGTCATGACCATTATTGGCGGCGGGATCGTCACGCCGGTGATGGGCTTTGTCAGCGATGCCGCCGGCAACATCCCCACCGCTGAACTGGTTCCGGCCCTGTGCTTTGCCATCATCTTTATTTTTGCCCGTTTCCGTTCACAAGCGGCAACGAACTGAACATTTTCCGAATAACGTGAGGAGTCTGTAATGAAAAGAATCAGCTTACCAAAAATTGGTATTCGCCCGGTGATTGACGGACGTCGGATGGGTGTACGCGAGTCGCTGGAAGCGCAGACCATGAATATGGCAAAAGCCACCGCCGCGCTGATTAGCGAGAAGCTCCGTCATGCCTGCGGCGCGCAGATCGAGTGCGTGATTGCCGACACCTGCATCGCCGGTATGGCGGAATCCGCCGCCTGTGAGGAGAAGTTCAGCCGCCAGAACGTCGGCGTGACGATCACCGTCACCCCTTGCTGGTGCTACGGCAGCGAAACCATCGACATGGATCCGCTGCGCCCGAAGGCCATCTGGGGATTTAACGGCACGGAACGCCCCGGCGCCGTCTATCTGGCCGCCGCGCTGGCCGCCCACAGTCAGAAAGGGATCCCGGCGTTCTCGATCTACGGCCATGATGTCCAGGATGCCGACGACACCACCATCCCTGCCGACGTTGAGGAAAAGCTGCTGCGTTTTGCCCGCGCCGGGCTTGCCGTTGCCAGTATGAAAGGGAAAAGCTATCTCTCCGTGGGGGGCGTTTCGATGGGCATCGCTGGCTCCATCGTCGACCATAACTTCTTTGAATCCTGGCTGGGGATGAAGGTCCAGGCGGTTGATATGACCGAACTACGCCGCCGCATCGACCAGAAAATCTATGATGAAGTTGAGCTGGAAATGGCGCTGGCCTGGGCGGACAAAAACTTCCGCTACGGCGAGGACCAGAACGCGCAGCACTATAAGCGCGATGAAGAACAGAGCCGCGCGGTGCTGAAAGAGAGCCTGCTGATGGCGATGTGTATTCGCGACATGATGCAGGGCAACGAGAAACTGGCAGAAAAAGGGCTGCTCGAGGAGTCGCTGGGCTACAACGCCATCGCCGCCGGCTTCCAGGGCCAGCGCCACTGGACCGATCAATACCCGAACGGTGACACCGCCGAGGCGCTGCTCAACAGCTCCTTCGACTGGAACGGCGTGCGTGAGCCTTTTGTCGTCGCCACCGAGAACGACAGCCTCAACGGGGTAGCGATGCTGATGGGCCACCAGTTGACCGGTACCGCGCAGGTGTTTGCCGACGTGCGCACCTACTGGTCGCCGGATGCGGTTGAGCGGGTGACCGGTCAGCCGCTCACCGGGCTGGCGGAACATGGCATTATTCACCTGATTAACTCGGGCTCCGCCGCGCTGGACGGCTCCTGCCAACAGCGGGATGAAGAAGGTAAACCAACGATGAAACCGCACTGGGAGATTTCGCAGAAAGAGGCGGATGCCTGCCTGGCGGCAACCGAATGGTGTCCGGCGATTCATGAATACTTCCGCGGCGGCGGCTACTCTTCGCGCTTCCTGACCGAAGGCGGCGTGCCGTTTACCATGACCCGCGTCAACCTCATCAAAGGTCTGGGGCCGGTGCTGCAAATTGCCGAAGGCTGGAGCGTCGAGCTGCCAAAAGCGATGCACGACCAGCTGGATGCCCGCACCAACTCCACGTGGCCCACCACCTGGTTTGCCCCGCGCCTCACCGGCAAAGGCCCGTTTGCCGACGTCTATTCGGTGATGGCCAACTGGGGGGCTAACCATGGCGTGCTGACTATCGGCCACGTCGGCGCTGACTTTATTACCCTCGCGGCCATGCTGCGGATCCCGGTCTGCATGCATAACGTGGAAGAGGGCAAAATCTACCGGCCATCCAGCTGGTCCGCCCACGGCATGGATACGGAAGGCCAGGATTATCGCGCCTGTCAGAACTACGGCCCGCTGTATAAACGTTAATGCGGCTTTGCCCGGTGGCGCAAGCTTACCGGGCCTACGGGCACATCAGCCGTAGGCCGGATAAGCGCAGCGCCATCCGGCGACGTTTATGGAGTTATTATGAAAAATGAAGTCATCCTCGTCCTTGACTGCGGCGCCACTAACGTGCGGGTTATTGCCGTCGACCGTCAGGGGAAAATTGTCGCCCGGGCCTCAACCGCCAACGCCAGCGAGCGCGCCGCGGAGAACCCTGCGTGGCACCAGTGGTCGCTGGAGGCTATTCTGCAACGCTTCGCCGACTGCTGTCAGCGCCTCTCGGCCGAACTGGCCGCGTGCCGGATTCGCGGCATCACGGTGACCACCTTCGGCGTTGACGGTGCGCTGGTCGATGAGCACGGCGCACTGCTCTACCCGACGATCAGCTGGAAATGCCCGCGCACGCTCGCGGTGATGGAGAACATCGGACGGCTGATTGCCCCGCAGCGCCTGCAGGAGATCGCCGGCGTCGGGGCATTCAGCTTCAATACCCTGTATAAACTGGTGTGGCTGAAAGAACATCACCCGCAGCTACTGGCAAAGGCGCACGCCTGGCTGTTTATCTCCTCGTTGATCAATCACCGTTTAACCGGGGCCTTTACTACCGATATCACTATGGCAGGCACCAGCCAGATGCTGGATATTCATCAGCGGGATTTCAGCCCCGAGATTCTGGAGGCTACCGGGATACCGCGTCGTCTGTTCCCTACGCTGGTCGAAGCGGGAGACAGGATAGGTTCGCTCCGCTACGATGCCGCCGCGCGGCTGGGACTCCCCGCCGGCCTCCCGGTGTTCTCCGCCGGTCACGACACGCAGTTTGCGCTGTTTGGCGCCGGTGCTCAGCAGGATGAACCGGTGCTCTCCTCCGGTACCTGGGAAATCCTGATGGTACGTACTGGCGAGGTCAACACCGCCTTGCTTAGTCAGTATCCCGGCTCAACCTGCGAGCTGGACAGCCGGGCCGGGCTGACAAATCCCGGGATGCAGTGGCTGGCCTCCGGGGTGCTGGAGTGGGTTCGTCAGCTGCTGTGGACGCCCCAGACGCCCTGGCAAACGCTGATTGATGAGGCGCGGCTGATTCCCGCCGGCGCAGAAGGCGTGAAGATGCAGTGCGATCTGCTGGCCTGCCAGAATGCGGGCTGGCAAGGCGTCACGCTCAATACGACCCGCGGCCATTTTTATCGCGCGGCGCTGGAGGGGTTAACCCGCCAGCTGAAAAATAACCTGCGCACCCTGGAAAATATCGGCCACTTTAAGGCCAGAGAACTGCTGCTGGTCGGCGGCGGCAGTCGCAACGTGCTGTGGAATCAAATCAAAGCCGACATGCTCGAGATACCGATTAAGGTGCTGGATGACGCCGAAACCACCGTGTCAGGGGCTGCGATGTACGCCTGGTCAGGCGCCGGCGAGTTTGCCAGCGCCGGGCAGGCCCGCTCACAGGTCCACTATCAGTACCGCTACTTCTACCCGCAAACCGAACCCGAACTGTCAGAGGGAGTATGAAATGTTAAAAACGATCTCTCCGCTCATTTCCCCTCAACTCCTCAAGGTCCTGGCCGAGATGGGCCACGGGGATGAGATTATTTTTTCTGATGCGCACTTCCCGGCCCACAGCATCGGGCCTCAGGTGCTGCGCGCCGATGGCCTGCAGGTTAGCGATCTCTTACGCGCGGTCATTCCGCTGTTTGAGCTCGACAGCTATGCACCGCCGCTGGTCATGATGGCGGCGGTCGAAGGCGATACGCTCGACCCGCAGGTGGAAATGCGCTATCGCGACGCGCTCTCACCACAGGGTCCCTGTCCGGATATCGTCCGTATCGACCGCTTTGCCTTCTATGAGCGGGCGCAAAAAGCCTTTGCGATCGTTATCACAGGCGAACGCGCTAAGTACGGGAATATTCTTTTAAAAAAAGGGGTAACGCCGTAATCTCATGCCGGAGCGTCCGCCTGATGCGGACGCTCATCGAATGACAGGGTGAGAACATGAAAGCGGCACGCCAGCAAGCGATAATAGACCTGCTGATCAACCATAGCAGCCTGACGACGGAAGCCTTATCGCTACAGCTCAACGTCAGTAAAGAGACGATTCGTCGCGATCTGAGCGAGCTACAATCGCGGGGAAAAGTGCTGCGTAACCACGGTCGGGTCAAAATCATTCATCGGGAAAGCCAGGACAGCGGCGATCCTTTCCATATTCGCCTCAAAAGCCACTATGCCCATAAAGCGGATATCGCCCGCGGCGCCCTGGCCTGGATTGACGAAGGAATGGTGATTGCCCTCGACGCCAGCTCCACCTGCTGGTATCTGGCCCGCCAGCTGCCGGATATCAACCTGCACGTCTTTACCAACAGCCAGCCGATTTGCCAGGAGCTGAGCAAACGCGAAAACATTCAGCTCACCTGTTCCGGCGGCACGCTCCAGCGCAAATATGGCTGCTACGTCAGCCCTTCGCTGATCTCTCAGCTCAAATCGCTGGAGATCGATCTGTTTATTTTTTCCTGCGAAGGCATCGATAGCCACGGCGCGCTGTGGGATTCAAATACGGTGAACGCCGATTTTAAATCGCTGCTGCTCAAACGCGCGGCGCAATCGCTACTGCTGATCGACAAAAGTAAGTTTAATCGTTCGGGGGAGGCCAGTATTGGTCACCTGGATGATGTGACACACATTCTTTCGGATGCGCAGATAGCGGCAAAATAGCCGGCGAGGCAAGAGAGAAGAGAGCCCGGATAACGAAGCCGTTATCCGGGACGCGACGCGGGCTTAGCGTTCGTCGCGACGACCGCCAACGGCCGCCCACAGGCGACGGACGTGAACGGTCACCTCTTCACGATCGTGATACAGCTGGCGCGCCTGGATCTGGGCATTAATCCCGTGTTCATCCAGCTGCTCCTGGATATAGGCGAGGTTGCGCGACAGCTCTTCATAGCGCTTTTTCATCGGCAGCTTAAGGTTAAAGATGGTTTCCCGGCACCAGCCGTTCACCAGCCATTGCGCCATCAGCGCCGCCACTTTCGCCGGTTTCTCCACCATATCGCACACCATCCACGAGATGTTGTTGCGCGTTGGGCGATACTTGAAGCCATCTTCACGCAGCCAGGTCACCTGCCCGGTATCCATCAGACTCTGCGCCATCGGGCCGTTATCCACGGAGGAGACCCACATGTTGCGCTTCACCAGTTGATAGGTCCAGCCGCCGGGGCAGGCCCCCAGATCCACCGCATACATCCCGTTGCCCAGACGCTCGTCCCACTCATCTGCCGGGATAAAGACGTGAAACGCCTCTTCCAGCTTCAGCGTAGAACGGCTCGGCGCATCAGACGGGAACTTCAGACGCGGGATCCCCATATAGAACGGCGAGTTGTTGGTGGTGTACGAGTAACCGGTATAGCAGCAGCCGGGGGCAATAAAGAACACATGCACTACCGGGCGCTTCGGCGTTTCATAGTTGGTGAGCACGCCCGCTTCACGCAGCGCAGCGCGCAGCGGAACCGTCAGTTTACGGCAGAACTTCATCAGCTCTTTGCTTTCATTGGTATCGGCCACTTCCACCCGCAGATCGCCGCCCTTCTCGACCACGCCCTGCAGCATCCCGACAATCGGCGTGATGCGATCTTCCGGCGGCAGGTCGCGCAGCAGTTCACCGGCCACAAACATCTGACGGGCGAAAACCAGCGAGCTGAACGGCAGTTCACGCACCAGTTTGTCGCCATCTTCCATCTGATAGCATTCAAAAATGACATAGCCAGAGTCTTCTTTCACTCGGGCAAAACCAAACACCTCAAGGCGGGAGGCCTTATCGGTAATTTCTGCTGCGCACTCCTTCTCAAACCCGGGGCGACAATAGAGGACAACCTTATTCATGAACAACGCCCTTACGTTTCAGACGAATTGCACCAATTAACATTAAAACCCAACCGGCGAGGAAGCTCACGCCTCCTACCGGCGTTACGAACGCCCACAGGCGTAAATGCGACAGCGCCAGGCAATAGAGACTGCCGCTGAACAAAACGGTACCGAGCGCCATAAAGACGCTGCTCCAGTAGAACCAGATACTGATACGGCGCTGCATCGCCACCGCCAGACCAAAAATAGCCAGCGTATGGAAGGCCTGGTATTCAAGCCCGGTATGAATCCAGGCCATTTCCGCCGCGCCTAACGTCCGGCTTAAAACGTGCGCGCCAAAGGCGCCCAGAGCAACAAAGACGAAACCGCTTATCGCGGCAAATATCAGCATAAATCGGCTGGTCATGTTTTTACCCTACAATCATTTATTGTTCGTAACGAAAACGAAATTTTTCTTGTTCGCTCGCCGCTTTCGCCAGTATCCATTGTCGGAAGGCGGCTATTTTACCCAGTTCAGCCTGACTGTCATGACAAACGAGATAAAACGCATTCTTACTGACCAGAACATCATTAAACGGGCAGACCAACCGGCCGGCCTCGATTTCGGACTGGGACATCACATTATTGGCCAGTGCGACCCCTTGCCCGTGAATAGCCGCCTGCAGCACCATCGCGCTGTGGCTGAAAATAGGCCCCTGCTGCACATTAATATGGCTTAGACCAAGCTGACGGGTATAAGTTTGCCAGTCGCGGCGGGAAGCATCGTGCAACAGCGTATGTTGCGCCAGATCCGCAGGTGTTTTCAATGCTTTGTCACCGGTCAGCAGCGCCGGCGAACAGACGGGCAGCAGATATTCGGCGTACAATTTTTCGACGCGCAGACCTGGCCAGTTGCCGCGGCCATAGAAAATCGCCACGTCGACGTCATCCGCCAGTTTGTCTTCCTGACGGTCCACGGCCTGGATTCTGACATCAATCCCCGGATAAGCTGAGTTAAAGCTTGAGAGTCGCGGCACCAGCCACTGGATCGCAAAACTGGGCAATAAACTCACCGTTAAGGCCCCTTTTGCGCTTCGCGCCTGCAGTTTACGCGTCGCCTCGGTCAGCTGCGAAAAAATCTCTTTAATATCCTGAAAATAGCTCTGGCCTTCTTCCGTCAGCAGCAGCGATCGATTGCGGCGGCGAAACAGCTTCAGCCCTAGAAAATCCTCTAGTGACTTGATTTGGTGACTTACTGCGGCCTGCGTCACAAAAAGCTCATCTGCTGCGCGAGTGAAGCTTAAATGACGTGCGGCTGCATCAAAAACACGTAATGCATTCAGGGGCGGTAATCGCTTTGACATGGTTATTCTGGCTTAGATGTTAAGGCGTTTTAACAAACAGGAAACAACAGTTAACCTATTAGTTTTTTTTATCTGAGCCATTATAATTTGTCCGTTGAGGTTCTACCAGCAAATACCTATAGTGGCGGCACTTCCTGAGCCGGAACGAAGAGCTTTTTTTGGAATGCGTGTTCCAACAAGCTTTTGGCTTACGGTTGTGATGTTGTGTTGTTGTGTTTGCAATTGGTCTGTGTTTGCAGACCATGGTAGTTAAGCTACCCTTTTCACTTCCTGTACATTTACCCTGTCTGTCCATAGTGATTTAATGTAGCACCGCAACAAGCGGTGCTTTTTTTTGCCTGTCTGCCGCCGCGCTGACCAGAATCTCCTCCTCTCTTCCTTTCGCCAGCCTTGCCCTGATGACTAAATTGCGCGACGATCGTCGTATTGCAACGAGGAACTCCATGAACGCATTCAATCCTGCTCACTTTCGCGCCCAGTTTCCTGCGCTGGCCGATGCCGGCGTTTACCTTGATAGCGCGGCGACGGCGCTGAAGCCGCTCGCCACGATCGACGCCAGCGACCAGTTTTACCGCCTTAGCGCGGGCAACGTTCATCGTAGCCAGTTTGCCGCCGCGCAGCGCCTGACTGAACGCTATGAAAATGCCCGTGAGCGCGTGGCGGCGCTGCTGAATGCCCCGTCCGCGAAAGATATCGTCTGGACGCGCGGCACCACCGAAGCCATCAATATGGTGGCGCAGAGCTATCTTCGCCCGCGCCTGCGGCCCGGCGATGAAATCATCGTCAGCGAAGCGGAGCACCATGCCAACCTGGTTCCCTGGCTGATGGTCGCAGAGCAAACCGGTGCCCGGATCGTGAAGCTGCCCATCGGAGCCGATCGCCTGCCCGACGTCGCCCTCCTGCCTTCTCTTATTACGCCGCGCAGTCGGCTGCTGGCCATCGGCCAGATGTCCAACGTGACCGGCGGCTGTCCGGACCTGGCGACGGCAATCCGCCACGCACACGACGCCGGAATGGTGGTGATGGTTGACGGTGCTCAGGGGGCGGTGCATTTTCCCGCCGACGTTCAGCGGCTGGATATCGATTTTTATGCGTTTTCCGGCCATAAGCTGTACGGGCCCACGGGAATTGGCGCGCTGTACGGCAAAAGCACCCTGCTGGATGCCATGTCGCCGTGGCTCGGCGGCGGCAAAATGATTACTGAAGTCACGTTCGAAGGTTTTAAAACCCAGCCCGTACCCTATCTTTTGGAGGCCGGGACGCCAAACATTGCCGGCGTCATTGGCCTGAGCGCGGCGCTGGAGTGGCTGGAAGAGACCGATATCGCCCAGGCCGAAAGCTGGAGCCGTAGCCTGGCGACGCTGGCGGAAGATGAGCTGGCGAAGCGGCCAGGCTTTCGCTCCTTCCGCTGTCAGGAGTCCAGCCTGCTGGCGTTTGACTTCGCCGGCGTACATCACAGCGATATGGTAACCCTGTTGGCGGAGTCGGGTATTGCGCTGCGTGCCGGACAGCACTGCGCCCAACCGCTGCTGGCGGCCCTGGGCGTTAGCGGTACCTTGCGCGCCTCGTTTGCCCCCTATAATACTCAGGATGATGTTTTCGCGCTGGTTCATGCCGTTGACCGCGCCCTGGAAATACTGGTGGATTAATGACGACTTCTCACCCTTTTGGTACCCGCATCACCGCAGAGACCTTACGCCAGACGTTTATCCCGCTCAGCCAGTGGGAAGATAAATACCGCCAGCTGATTTTATTGGGTAAGCAGCTGCCTGCGCTGTCGGATGACCTGAAAGAACGGGCGAAGGAGATTGCCGGCTGTGAAAACCGCGTCTGGCTGGGCTATAGCGTTGATGCTGACGGTAAGCTGCACTTCTTCGGCGATAGCGAAGGCCGGATTGTGCGCGGTATGCTGGCGGTGCTGTTGACTGCCGTTGAAGGGAAAAGCGCCAGTGCGCTGCTGGCACAGGATCCGCTGACGCTGTTTGATGAGCTGGGGCTACGCGGTCAGCTGAGCGCCTCGCGCAGTCAGGGGCTGAGCGCGCTGAGCGCAGCGGTGCTCGCCGCCGCCCGCGAGGGGTAATTTCTCTTTTAACCTCCCCCGGTGGCGCTACGCTGACCGGGGCTACAAGTTCGATGCAACCGGCAAGCCCGGACAGCTGCGCTGCACCACCTTCGGGAAACCCAGTTCAAGACCTGCAACCCCCGGTGGCGCTGCGCTGACCGGGGCTACAAGTTCGAAGCAACCGGCAAGCCAGGACAGCTGCGCTGCACCACCTCCGGGAAACCCAGCTCAAGACCTGCAACCCCCGGTGGCGCTGCGCTGACCGGGGCTACAAGTTCGATGCAACCGGCAAGCCCGGACAGCTGCGCTGCACCACCTCCGGGAAACCCAGCTCAAGACCTGCAACCCCCGGTGGCGCTGCGCTGACCGGGGCTACAGGCTACAGTCGGCGCCATACCGTCGCCCGGGCAAGGATTGACCCCGCTGCCCGGGAGAGTTACCCGGCAGAAGCCGCCTCACGCTCCGCCTTCGCCAGCATTTTCTTCAGCGCATGGGACACGGCGACAAAACCGAAGGTCGCGGTGACCATCGTCGCTGCGCCAAATCCGGAGGCGCAATCCATTCGTTTCGGGCCATCGGCGGTGCTCTTCATCGCGCAAACGCTGCCGTCGGCCTGCGGATAGACCAGCGCTTCGGTGGAAAAAACGCAATCCACGCCAAGCTTACCTTTGCTGTTCTTGACCACCCCGAACTGACTCTTCAACCGCTCGCGCAGCTTTGCCGCCAGCGGATCCTGAATAGTTTTCGCCAGATCGGCTACCTGAATCTGCGTCGGGTCGATTTGCCCGCCCGCGCCGCCGGTGGTCACCAGCGGCACCTTATAACGGCGACAGTAGGCGATTAACGCCGCCTTGGGCCGTACGCTGTCAATCGCATCGATCACATAGCTGAAGCCGATGCCGAGATACTCCGCGACGTTTTCCGGCGTGACAAAATCGTCCACGACCGTCACCCGACACTCGGGGTTAATCAGACGAATACGCTCGGCCATCACCTCGGCTTTCGCCAGCCCGACGTTGCCCCCCAGGGCATGAACCTGTCGGTTAGTGTTAGTGACGCAGACATCATCCATATCAATCAGGGTAATCGCGCCAATCCCGGTTCTTGCCAGCGCTTCCGCCGCCCAGGAGCCCACGCCGCCGATACCGACCACGCAAACATGCGCGTCGGCAAAACATTGCAGCGCTTTTTCACCATATAAACGCGCCGTGCCGCCAAAGCGTTGACGCCAGGCATCGCTGATTACAACAGACATAAAACCTCAGAATGCATCAGGGCCTGCCAGCGCAAGCCCCATCGTGCGAATAAAAGATCAATGCGACCGCCAGGCGCTCCCGGAGACGGCGCGTTGCGCCGGTCCGGGCGACAAAATATCAGACGGTAGCGCGTTAACCGCTAAAGACGTTGCCGGCGCCCGGGGCATTTTTCAGCACCCAGACGCGACCATAGTGGTTATACCAACCGGCACGGTGACCGGCATCTGCGCCGATCCCCTGGTAGATATCGAAGTGCTGGCCTTTAATCGCCCCACCCACATCCAGCGCAACCATCAGACGCAGCTCGTACTGCCCGTTAAACTTGCCGTTATTATCCAGCAGAGGCACTTCCGCCAGCAAGGTCGTTCCCGGCGGAATAATGCTGCGGTCAGAAGCCACCGAGGCGCGACCAATCAGTGGCACCGCGCTGGCGCCTTTTACCGGGGCAAAGGACTGCGGTTTAAAGAAGACGAACGACGGGTTCTGTTCAAGCAGCTCGCGAACTTCGGCTTCACTATGTTTCTCGCCCCATTCACGGATCGCCTGCATCGACATATCTTCTTTCTTCACTTCACCGCGATCGATCAGGACCTTACCAATGCTGCGATACGACCAGCCATTTTTCCCGGCATAGCTAAAGAAGTTCAGCGGAGAGCCGTCGCCAAAATCGATATAGCCGCTGCCCTGCACGTCCATAATAAAGTTGTCCATCAGCGAATTGCTGTAGGCCAGAATATAGTCGTCGCTCAGGGCGCCGGCATAAATGCTGGCGCGGGACGGCAGCTTACCGCGCTTCGGCGGCATGCGATAAATCGGGTACTGGAATTCGCCCTGGCGAGTATGGCGCGCCTGCACCACCGGAGTGTAGTAACCGGTGAACTGAACGTTGCCATAGCTATCGGCCCCCTGCATCTGCCAGGCATCAATGCCGAACTGGCTCAGGGTGCGGGTATCGCCACCGGCGCGCAGCCACTCCTGCAGCGCGTTATAGACGTTGCTCTGGCTATTATAAAGGCGCGGTGAGGCGCTGCGAATCTGACGGACCTGCTCGGAGAAGTCCCCGGCGTTAATCGGCGAACCGACCGCATCAGGCTGGTTAACCAAAGAGAACGGCTGGGTAAACTTCCCTTCATTATACTGCTGACCGCGATCGGTCGGTTTTGAGGAACAGGCGGCGAGCATCGCCAGCATTGCTCCCGTCGCTATATACTTTGCCCAACATCCTTTCATGGTATCTCTTCTTTATGCTGCTTAGTCGCGGTTCGTGATGAGGGAAGATAACAAACCCCCAGGGCTATTGAAATGCGCGAAAGCACCACAAATACAATCTTGCTCAAAAAACAAGCCGAAAGTGGTTCTTTATACACCATTTATTACAAATTTGATGATTTTACTGAAAAAGGGTTGCATCAAAACGCGAGCGGAGTATAGTGCGCTTCCACGGACGCGGGGTGGAGCAGCCTGGTAGCTCGTCGGGCTCATAACCCGAAGGTCGTCGGTTCAAATCCGGCCCCCGCAACCAATTAAAATCAGATAGCAGTAAGCTTTACTCGATGGAAGAGTAAAGACGGACGCGGGGTGGAGCAGCCTGGTAGCTCGTCGGGCTCATAACCCGAAGGTCGTCGGTTCAAATCCGGCCCCCGCAACCAATTTAAAATCTGATGCATAATTTACTCGATGAAGGGTAAAGACGGACGCGGGGTGGAGCAGCCTGGTAGCTCGTCGGGCTCATAACCCGAAGGTCGTCGGTTCAAATCCGGCCCCCGCAACCAACACAATGAACACCCTGACGGGTGTTTTTTTGTTTCTACGTACCGGTCACGGTCACGCCAGCAATACTCTCTACTCTTCTTCCCCGCCGCCAGTCAGGCGCGATGGATACCCGTCACGTTAATACTGACCTTTTCTTACCACGATGATGTCAGATGCGCCATCGCCTCCCCTTACGGAGCGGAAATGGCGCACGATGCTAAACATGGCAAATAGCCGGACTTACAGCAGCGCCAGCAGGAAAATCAGCTCGCCCAGCTCAATCGCCGCCCCCAGCGTGTCGCCGGTTTGCCCGCCCAGGGTGCGTTTCAGCAATTGCCCAAGAACAAAAATGGCCACCACGGCGATCCCCAACGCCGCCACGCCGTGCATGCCGGGTAGCAGCATGGCGGCCAGAATTGCCGCTACGCCTAGCGTCACGCAGGTTTGTCGCCCGCTTACTTTGCCGATAAATACGTTACCCAGACCTTCTTCGCGGGCGTAACGATGGCGATACATCAGCAGCACGGCGACGCCACGTCCGGCGGCACAAGCGGCCGCCAGCGCGGCCAGCACCGACGTTCCACGCAGCGCCAGCTCGCTGACAACCAGCACTTTTGCCAGTAATACAAAAATGAGCGCCAGCCCGCCGTGGGTCCCCAGTCGGCTGTCGCGCATAATCTCCAGCATCCGTTCCCGACGCCGGGCGGAAAAAACGCCGTCGCAGGTATCGGCGAGGCCATCGAGGTGAAAACCACCGGTCAGCAGCGCCAGCGCTAAAATGCTAAACAGCGCCGCAAGCGGAAGACCACACCAGGATTGAACGGCAAGAAATACCAGCCCGCTCACCCCTCCCAGCAGCGCCCCGACCAGCGGGAAAGTGACGATTCCCCGGACATACCGATCGATCTCCAGCCCCTGCGACCAGCGATCCGGCACCGGTAAGCGACTGAGAAAAGAGAGCGTAGCCCAGAATAATTTGATCATTTAATTTTGACTCCAATACCTGATACCACCAGCCAGACCTCATCCGCTGCCGCAGCCAGGCGCTGGTTAACCCGGCCGGCAATATCGCGAAAATGCCGCGCAAGGCGGTTTTCCGGGACAATCCCCATCCCCACTTCATTGGTGACCAACACCACTTTTGCCGGGCAGCGCTGGCACGCGGCAATCAGCGAGTGGATCTCCTCGTCTATGATCCGCTCCATTGCTGCATAATCCCAGTCGTCCGGGGAGCTCTCGCCCCCCTGAGCAAACAACATGTTGGTCACCATGGTCGTCATACACTCCAGCAGCACGGCTTCTTGCGGATCGTTACGCGGCGTAATGACCTCATCGAGATGGTGCCAGCGTTCGACGGTGCGCCAGTGCGCCGGGCGGCTATCGCGGTGGTGCTGGATCCGCTGCGCCATTTCGTCATCCACGATCTGCGAGGTCGCGAGATACAAAACCTGCGGTGAATCGGCGATGAGCGCCTCGGCGTGGCGGCTTTTCCCGCTGCGGGCGCCGCCGGTAACCAGAATCAGCATGATGGCTCCTGATGCTGCTGCATGATGTGGTAAATCTTTTCGATATCAATATGCTGGCGCATGGCGTCGGCCAGGATATCGAACTGTTGCGATTTGTATTGCGCATAGTGAAGAGTGGCATTCAGCGCCTCCAGCCCTTTGCGCCGACGCAGGCCGTTGACCAGCGCGCGGGTGAAATCATCGCTGTCGAACAGGCCGTGCAGATAAGTGCCGAATACGAGTCCGTCATCCGTCATTGCGCCATCCGCCACCAGCTCACCCTGTTTCTCCAGCTGCATCAACGGACGACAGCTCCCGTTAAGAGTCGTTTTCCCCATATGAATTTCGTAGCCTCGCACCCGCAGGGCTGACGCTCCGGCCAGCCAGTCCGGCAGCGCGTTCGCCATTGTCGCCTCGACCTGAGTGGTGGTTTTATGTCGGGCAAACTGCGTCACGGTATTGAGCAGACCGAGGCCGGGCTGCGTCCCGAGGCCGGATTCCACCTCATCGACAATTGTCTCGCCCAGCATTTGATAGCCGCCGCAGATCCCCAGCAGCGGAATCCCCTGCTGATGCGCCTGCAAGACGCCCGCCGCCATCCCACAGTCGTGCAGCCACTGCAGATCGCCCAGCGTATTTTTACTGCCGGGCAGGATAACCAGATCGGCCTGCGCCAGCTCCTGCGGGCGTCTCACGTAGCGCACGCGGACATCCGGCTGCGCCGCCAGCGCGTTGAAATCGGTGAAGTTTGAGGTATGGGGAAGCTGCACGACCGCGATGTCGATCTCGCGCTTCGCGGTGCTCAGATACTTCCCTTTCTGCAGCGCCACGCTATCTTCATCCTCCAGATCGACCTCCAGCCACGGCAGCACTCCCAGTACGGGGACGCCGGTTAATGCTTCGATCTGTTCGATTCCGGAATAGAGTAGCGCGATGTCGCCGCGGAATTTATTGATGATCACCCCTTTCACCCTGGCGCGCTCCTGCTCCTCAAGCAGCGCCAGCGTCCCGTAGATCGCGGCAAAGACGCCCCCTCTGTCGATATCGGCAACCAGGATCACCGGGCACTGCGCCATCTCCGCCATCCCCATATTGACGATATCGCGATCGCGCAGGTTGATCTCCGCCGGGCTACCGGCCCCTTCCAGCACCAGCACATCATACTCCTGCGCCAGGCTGCGGTAGACCGAGAGGATCTGTTCGCGCAGGCGCGGTTTATACTCGTGGTAGCTCACCGCATCCATATCGGTCGCCACTTTGCCCATCAGCACCACCTGAGCTTTCAGGTCGCTGGTGGGTTTCAGCAAGACAGGATTCATCCGCACGTCGGGTTCGATACCGGCGGCTTCGGCCTGAAAGATCTGCGCCCGGCCCATCTCTTTACCGTCTGCCGTGATCCCCGAATTAAGCGCCATATTCTGCGATTTAAACGGCGCCGTACGCCGGCCATCCTGATAAAAAATGCGGCATAAACCGGCCACCAGCACGCTTTTACCTACATCGGATGCCGTTCCCTGCAACATGATTGCCTGCGTCATGAGGCCTCCTCGTTCGCGTTTTCTCGCATTATTCTCCCATCCTGCTCTGTTTTATGCTGCTACTGCCCCGCTGCCAGAAGGCCATGCGGATCTCTTTTCAGGCCATCCCTGTCCATAGATACCGCGCGGCCATAAACATCACCAGCGCCAGCGTCGAGGCGACCCACATCAGACGCAGGGCACGGGGAATATCCTCGACCGAAATATCGCGTACGGCGTCGCCAATCCAGGGTTTGTCCACCCGCTGGCCAAAATAGTCATTCGGGCCGCCGAGTCGGACGCCTAACGCGCCGGCGACGCTGGCTTCCGACCACGCGCAGTTGGGGCTGCTGTGTTGATAGCGATCGCGCCAGCCAATACGCAGGGCGCCCGCGCCATCATAGCGACATAGCCACGCCGCGAGGCTGAACAGCAGCCAGCTCAAACGCGCGGGAATACAGTTCGCGACATCGTCAAGGCGGGCGCTGACCATACCAATAGCGCGATATTTTTCATGTTTATACCCCACCATGGAGTCGAGGGTGTTGACCGCTTTATAGGCCATCGCCAGCGGCGCGCCGCCCAGCAGCAGGAAAAACAGCGGCGCAATAATGCCATCGACGGTGTTTTCTGCAACCGTCTCCACCACCGCGCGATTTATCTGTTCAGGCTGGAGCTGTGAGGTCTCGCGCCCGACAATCCATGAGAGCTTTTCCCGGCTTAGCGTCACATCGCCCGCACGCAGCGGGCGTTCGACTTCACGAGCGGAATCCGCAAGGCAGCGGCCGGCCAGGACCGTAAAGATCATCCACACTTCAACGCCCCAGCCTAGCCAGGGATGGAGACTTGCCGCCAGTTTCAGTACGCTCCAGGAGAGGAGCCAGGTCAGACCGACCACCGTCAGCCACATCAGCGCGCCGCCGATGCGCAGCGCGCGGTCGCGATGGCAATAGCGGCGCACGATACGTTGAGTCAAGGTGATGAGATTGCCGATCCAGCGCACCGGATGCGGCCAGCGCGGCGGGTCGCCGATGATAAAATCGAGCATCCAGGCCACGCACCAGGCAAGTAACGTCATCGCCCGGGCCTCGTTGCCGCCCGCCAGCGGGCGCCAATGGATGAATGGAGTCGTACCGCCATACCCTGTTCCTGTTCAGAGTGGTCGGGGTGTAAAGGTGCGCCTGACGCCGTCTTGCGACGGCACGCATCTGAGCAACCCACTTCCCACCGAAGTTGTTGGTAATGACCGACAGGCAGGTTTTCTGGCTTAGCGTCATCCTCGCCCGCCCTTCCCGGATTCGTGGCCGGTGGTATTTACGGGGTTGTCAGCATCACAGCAGCGGGGGCTGCGGAGGCGTTTCACCCCCTTCCCTTGCACCTGTTGGTTACCCTGCTGCTGCATCCGGACTCTCGTCAGACCGGGTGTCTGAAGCAACAGGCGGGCTATTATGCCATACGGATGAGCCGGTCGCTTGCAGTCAGAGGGGGGCGGAAAGGATGGCGCTGAGCGCCGTAAGCAGCCGTTGATTCTCCTCAGGGCTGCGAATCGCCACGCGGTAATAACCGTTTCCCAGTCCCGGATAGTTAGCGCAGCTGCGAATCAAGATATGCTGCTGCAGCAACGCCTGCTGCAGATCGGACTCCGGGAGATGGCAACGTAAAAAAAGATAGTTCGCCCGCCCCGGATACACGGTCAGGCCAGGAAGTTGACGGAGAGCCTGATAAAATCGGCTTCCCTCCTGCGCCAGCCATCGCCAGGTGGCCTGCTGATAGGCGCTATCCTTGAGCGCTATTTCCCCTGCCAGAGCGGCAAACGCGTTGATCGACCACGGCATTTGTTTTTCGCGCAGGCGGGCCACCGCCCGTTCATCGCTGTTAACCAGATAGCCCAGACGCAGGCCGGGAATGGCGTAGAATTTGGTGAGTGAGCGGAGCACCCAGATATGCGGATTATGCTGTAGAAAGGGGATAAATCCCGGCTGGTCAGGAATGAAATCGATAAACGCTTCATCAAGAATAAGCGCGATGCAGGCGTCCCGGCAGCGGGCGGCAATCGCGTCAAGCAGCGGGCGTGCCGGCAGCAGGCCGGTCGGGTTATTGGGCGTACAGAGGAACAAACAGTCCAGCTCTGGCGTCAGCACGTCGAGAATCGCGTCGGTCAACTGCCAGCCATCCTCTTCACGCAGCGCGAACTCGAGGAGAGTGCAATCGACCGTCTGCAGCGCGCGGCGATATTCTGCAAAACCAGGTTTCACCACCATCGCCGTGCGCGGCTTCAGCCCGTGAACGAGCGTAAAAATGGATTCGGTTTCGCCATTGCCTGCCAGGACCCACGATGCGGGAATACGGTGGTGCTCCGCCAGCGCAAGGTGCAGCTGCTGGTATTCAACGTCAGGGTAGCGCTCCGCCAGGGCAAGATTATCGATAAGCGCCCGTCTGACGCTCTCGGGCATGCCAAGAGGATTAATATTGGCGCTGAAATCCCGCAGCTGCTGCGCCTCAATGCCCAGCAGCGCAGCGGCTTCTCGGGTATTACCGCCGTGCACGCTCTTCAGTAGCGCCATCTCCCGCTCCCGTATTATCCGCGCCTTGCCAGCGTGGCGCCATCGGCGAAGTAGGCTTTAATCCCCGCCAGTATCGACTCAGCCACCTGCTGCTGGAAAGTCGCCGTTTTCAGCTTACGCTCTTCTTCTACGTTACTGATAAACGCCGTCTCCACCAGGATCGACGGAATATCCGGCGCTTTCAGCACCGCGAAGCCCGCCTGTTCGACCTGGTTTTTATGCAAATTATTGATTTTTCCCATTTTTTGCAGCACCGCCTTACCAAACTTCAGGCTATCGGCGATGGTCAGCGACTGCACCATATCGAACATCGTATGGTCGACATAGCGATCGCCGCTCTTGCTGACCCCCCCGATCAGGTCAGAGGCGTTCTGGGTCTGCGCGAGGAATTTCGCGGCGGTACTGGTGGCCCCTTTGGTCGACAGGGCAAATACCGATGAGCCTCGCGGCTGTCGGCTGGTAAAGGCATCGGCGTGAATCGAAACGAACAGATCGGCGCGCTGCTTTTGTGCTTTGGCCACACGAACCTTCAGCGGAATGAAGACATCTTCATTGCGGGTCATGTAGGCGCGCATGTTGCCCTCTTTTTCGATCAGCGCCCGTAGCCGACGAGCAATCTGCAGCACCACATCTTTCTCACGGGTATGGTATTTGCCGATCGCGCCGGTGTCTTCGCCGCCGTGGCCCGGGTCAAGCATGATCACAATAGGTCGGTCGCGCCCGGCTTTACCCGGCTTCGGCCCGCTTTCTGCCGGCGGGACCTGACGGTCGAGATCGCCTTTGTTGTAATCTTCCAGTAACGCCAGCAGCGGATCCTGAACATCGGTGGCGGTCGCAGGATAGAGATCCATCACCAGACGTTCTTTAAAGCCGGCCACCGGTGCCAGGGCAAAGAGCTGCGGTTTGATGTTCTGTTTGAGTTCAAAGACCATGCGCACGGTTTGCGGATCAAACTGGCCGACGCGCGCGGACTTAATATAAGGGTCATCATCGCGAATACTCGCCCCCATGCCTTTTAGCACGGAGTTAAGATTGACGCCTTCCAGATCCACCACCAGCCGTTCCGGATTGCTCAACGCAAACTGCCGATATTTCAGCACATGACTGGATTCTACCGTAACGCGCGTATAGGTTGACGACGGCCAGACGCGTACGGCGACGACCTGCGCGGCGGCCGCTAAACCCAGCGGGCTGACGCTCATTAACCACATTGCGCCCGCCCCCTGTAAAAAACGACGGCGGCTTAATCCTGACTTGTATCCCGGCATGCCACTCCCAAGCAATAAAACGTATTCGTACTCAAAACAGACAGATTGACCGGAAACTTTAACGAAAGCTGCATAACCTGTCATCAATAAAAGGGTAAACAATCTTAGGCAGTACGCATTTGATCACAGATTTTTATCAGTTTCGTCGCAAATTTAGACTTGCGTTTAACGCCAAAACAGAATAAAAATACACTAATTACGAATAATCATGCATTGAGGGTTGGGTCATGGTGAAGGAGCGTCGCACTGAACTGGTAGAAGGATTCCGCCATTCTGTCCCCTATATTAACGCTCATCGGGGAAAAACGTTTGTCATCATGCTCGGCGGCGAAGCAATCGAGCATGAGAATTTCTCCAGTATTGTCAATGACATTGGCCTTTTGCATAGCCTGGGCATCCGCCTGGTGGTGGTCTATGGCGCACGCCCGCAGATTGATGCCAATCTGGCAGAGCATCACCACGAACCGGTCTACCATAAACAGACCCGCGTCACCGACGCCAAAACCCTCGAACTGGTGAAACAGGCTGCGGGCATGCTGCAGCTGGAAATTACCGCGCGTCTGTCAATGAGCCTGAATAATACCCCGCTGCAGGGCGCCCATATCAACGTGGTGAGCGGAAACTTTATTATCGCTCAGCCGCTGGGCGTCGACGACGGCGTGGATTATTGCCATAGCGGGCGCATCCGTCGTATTGATGAAGAGGCGATCCATCGCCAGCTGGATAACGGCGCTATCGTGCTGATGGGCCCGGTTGCCGTTTCCGTCACCGGCGAAAGCTTCAATCTGACCTCGGAAGAAATTGCCACCCAGCTGGCCGTTAAGCTGAAGGCGGAAAAGATGATCGGTTTCTGCTCGTCGCAGGGGGTTTACAACCAGGATGGAGTGATTGTTTCCGAACTGTTCCCCAACGAAGCTCAGGCGCGTGTGGAAGAGCTGGAGGCGGAAGAGGATTACAACTCCGGCACGGTGCGTTTTCTGCGCGGTGCGGTGAAGGCCTGCCGCAGCGGCGTGCGGCGTTGTCACCTGATCAGCTATCAGGAAGACGGGGCGCTGCTGCAGGAGCTGTTCTCACGCGACGGTATCGGCACCCAGATCGTCATGGAAAGCGCCGAGCAGATTCGCCGCGCCACCATTAACGATATCGGCGGTATTCTTGAGCTGATTAGCCCGCTGGAGCAACAGGGCATTCTGGTGCGCCGCTCCCGCGAACAGCTGGAGATGGAAATCGATAAATTCACGATTATTCAGCGCGATAACACCACGATTGCCTGCGCTGCGCTCTATCCGTTCCCGGAAGAGAAAATCGGCGAAATGGCCTGCGTCGCGGTGCATCCGGACTATCGCAGCTCATCGCGCGGGGAAGTGCTGCTGAACCGCATTGCCACCCAGGCGAAGCAGATGGGATTGAGCAAATTGTTTGTCCTTACTACCCGCAGTATTCACTGGTTCCAGGAGCGCGGCTTTACGCCGGTCGATATCGATCTGCTGCCGGAAAGTAAGAAAGAGATGTACAACTATCAGCGTCGCTCCAAAGTCATGATGGCCGATCTCGGCTGATGTCACCGCCGCGGATCGCGGCGTAAACGCCTTATCCGGGCGACCTCTCCTCCGCCCCACGGAGCCAGCTCATCTCACATTTTCCCCGGCTAAGCGCTGCGCCAGCCGGGAAAACCGCTGGCGGTTGAGCCGGCGATCCCCGGCTAGCGGCTGAAGGTTAAGGTTACACGCCGCTGGCAAAAATGTCCGCCAGCCCGCTGCGCCGCTCGGTACGGGCGACGATGGACTGGGTTAGCACCTGTTCATCGGCATAAATCGAGAGCCGCTGTTTTGCCCGCGTGATCGCGGTATAGACCAGCTCGCGGGTGACCAGCGGTACGATTTTGGCGGGCAGAATCAACGCCGCATGGTCAAACTCCGACCCCTGCGATTTATGCACCGTCATCGCCCAGGCGGTGTCGTGCTCCGGCAAACGACTTGGCTGCACCGATTTAATGCTGCCATCCGGCATCGGGAACCAGACCCGCAGCCCCTCCCCTCGTTCCAGCGCAATACCGATATCGCCATTAAACAGCCCCAGCGCGCTGTCGTTGCGGGAAATCATCACCGGACGCCCTTCATACCAGCGTGAATGCCTCGGCAGCGCTATCGCCCGCCGACGGTTAAGCATCTGCTCCAGCTGTTCATTCACCCCGCTGACGCCGTAAGGGCCGTCGCGCAGGGCGCACAGTAGCTGAAATTCACCAAAGGCGGCGATCAGTGCCTCCGGCTCGGCCCGCTCGCGAAGCAGCTGCAAATAGCGACCGTATCCTTCCTGCGACTGCTTTAGCATGACTTCATACTCTTCAGTCGTACTCAGCGGATGCAGCACAATATCCTCGAAGGCCTGGCGTAACGTCGCTCTGACGCCGTGGCGATCGCCGTTGTTCACGGCGCGAGCCAGGCTACCGATGCCGGAATGACTGCCAAAACGATAGCTTTTTTGCAGCAGGCACAGGCTGTCGCGCAGCGCGCCGGCGACATCACTTTCTCCCGCCGGCACCGGGTGGCCGGTCAGCCTCTCCAGCTGCGCCGCACGTCCGGCGGTATAGCCGGCATTGACCCAGGCACAAATATCCCCGAGCACCGCTCCGGCCTCCACCGACGCCAGCTGATCGCGGTCGCCGAGGAAAATAACCCGCCCGTGCTCCGGCAGGGCATCAATCAGCCGCGCCATCATCGGCAGGTCAATCATTGAAGCTTCATCCACCACCAGCACATCGAGGTGCAGCGGATTACCGGCGTGGTAGCGCATCCGTTGGCTACCGGGCTGAGCGCCCAGCAGACGATGCAACGTGCTGGCTTCGGTTGGTAACAGCGCCTTCTGCTCATCGGTTAGCGGCAGGCGACGCAGCGCCTCCCCCAACGATTCCGTCAATCGTGCCGCCGCTTTCCCGGTCGGCGCCGCCAGTCGGATACGGCAGCGCGGTTGCCGGGTTGTCTGAATCAACGCCGCCAGCAGTCTGGCGACGGTGGTGGTTTTTCCGGTGCCGGGACCGCCGGAAATCACCGAAATACGGCGGGTCAACGCCACTGCGGCGGCAACTTTTTGCCAGTCGATCTCATCGCTGGCGGGGAACAGCGCGTCCAGCGTTTGGGCCAACAGGGCCTCGTCAACGTCCACAACCTGGTTAGCTTCGTTGAAGAAGCGGGCGACGGTCAGCTCATTACGCCACATCCGGTTGAGATAGAGTCGCTCGCCGCACAGGACGATCGGCGTTGGACGTTCGCCACCGCTGACCGCCTCCGAAGCAAGCAGCAGCGCGGACCAGTCATCGGGGACGCCCGCCTGGGCCAGCAGCTGTTCACGCAGTTCGTTGGTTTTACCGCTCAGAAACTCGTCCGTCCGCAGACGCGCTATCGGCAGGCAAACGTGCCCTTCGCCGGCATCACGGCTGAGCACCGCCGCCGCCAGCTTCACCGCCGGATGCGCCTCTTGCGCCACCATCAGGGCAAACTGCACATCTAACGGGCGCAGCAGGCGCTGACTGGCAGCTTCCAGCAGCAGTTCATCCATCGTCATGACAGAACCTCCTGAACGTCTCCGGCAAACAGCGCATCGAGACCGTCAATCAGCGGCTGCGCGGGACGGGTGGTGAAAATACCCTGCTCGCCCCCCTGCCCGTCCATGCCGCGTAAAAAGAGATAAATCACGCCGCCAAAATGGCGTTCGAAGTCGTAGTCCGCAATGCGGTGTCGCAGGTAGCGGTGCAGCGCCAGACTATAAAGCTGGTACTGCAG
This sequence comes from Klebsiella sp. X13, assembly GCF_003323835.1. Taxonomy (NCBI): domain Bacteria; kingdom Pseudomonadati; phylum Pseudomonadota; class Gammaproteobacteria; order Enterobacterales; family Enterobacteriaceae; genus Klebsiella; species Klebsiella sp. X13. Next base: position 992,985 of record NZ_CP030874.1, on the reverse strand, counting down.
ATCGTAGCGATGCGCCCGCATCGCCTGTTCCATCGCCTGACGGGTGTAGGCCTCGCGGTCCTCTCCCAGCCAGTTCGATTTATAATCCAGCAGGTAGTAGCGGCCGTTATGGCGGAAAACGAGGTCGATAAAGCCTTTTAACATCCCGCGGACCTGGCGGAAGTCGAGCGGCGGGCAATCTACGGAGAGCGGATCGTAGCGGCGAATCAGCGCGTCCAGACGCAGCGGTTCCAGCGGGCGTTCGATCGGCAAATAGAAGGCCATTTCGACCTGCTTATCCATCGCGGAAAGTTGGTTCAGCGCAATCCCGGCCCCCGGTAACGGAGTCCGGAGCACGTCATCCAGCCACTGCGTCAGCATCGGCGTCCACTGCTCACCGAAGCCGCCGGACTGCAGCTTTTCCGCCATCCAGTCAGCAGGCACTGGTTGGGTAAAATCGAGATCTTCAAACAGGCTGTGCAGGAATGTCCCCGGCGATGCGCCGCGCGGAAACTGATGCGGCGTAAGCTGCGGTTCTGCGGCGACGTCACCGACGCCGGCGGCATCAACGTCAAGACGCGGCAACAGATCCTGAGCCGCGCTCTGACCATGCTGCTGTAATCCGGAATAGCTGGTCACCCGCCAGTCATCGCTAACCTGACGCTCAAGGCTCCTGGCGGACAGCGGCGGCAGCGTCTCCTGCGGCGCCTGCCAGGGCGTAGCATCCGGGACAGTGGCCATTTGCAGCGCGATATCTTCGCCGCAGAAGGCTTGCAAACACGCAGCCAGCCCGGCGGCATCCATGGCTTCGCCGCCTTGTAGCAGGCGCCCGAGCGCGCTCTGATGAAAATCGCTGGCGCCGGGTTTGTCGCTGCGTCGGGTGCTCAACGGAGCCACGCCGAGACTGCAGTGCCAGACCGCGCGGGTCAGCGCGACGTACAGCAGACGTAAATCTTCCGCCAGGCGCTCCGCCTCCGCCAGCTCCAGACTGCCCTCATCCTGACCAAGATCGAGCACCGCAGCAAACGAGTCGCGATCGTGATAAAACGCCTGATCCTGTTTGCGGAAACGAGCAATAAACGGCAGCCAGACCAGCGGGTATTCCAGCCCCTTTGATTTGTGGACGGTGACGATTTGCACCAGATGCTTATCGCTTTCCAGGCGCATCTGCTGACTGGACGCATTGCTGTCCGGTTCGGCGATATGCTGCGTCAGCCAGCGCACCAGCGCATGTTCGCTTTCCAGCTGGCTGGCCGCCTCCTGCAGCAGTTCGCTGATATGCAGGATGTCGGTTAAACGGCGTTCACCGCCGACCGTCACCAGCAGGTTTTCCGCAATCTGCCGCGCGCTCATTAGCGCCCGCAGCATCGGCATCACCCCGCGCTGGCGCCAGATTTGCCGGTAGCCGCTGAACTCTTCAACCAGCGCGTCCCACGCTCGTTCATCCTGGTTGAGGCGTTCAATATCCAGCGCATTCAAGCCGAATATCGATGTTGCCAGCGCACTGCGTAGCGTATTTTCTCGTTCGGGAGCCAGCACCGCCTGCAGAAGCCATAAAATCTCCTGCGCTTCCGGCGTGTCAAAAACGCTATCGCGGTTAGAGAGATACACCGACGGGATCGCCAGCGCCCGTAAGGCCTCCCGGATCAGCGAGGCTTCCTGACGGTTACGTACCAGAACCGTGATATCGGAGGCCTGAACCGGCCGGGCGGCGTTGTCGTTACGCCAGAGCAACGCGCGCCCCTGTTGACCGGCGCTTAGCCAGTCGCGAATTTGCGCCGCGCATAGCTGCGCCATAAACGTCTGATAATCACCGGATCCCACCGCCTCGCCCGGCATCAGCCAGATGTTCATGGCCGGAACCGCGTCGTTATCTACGGTAAAGCGCAGCCCGTGGTTTTTCCCGGCCGGCTTGACCGGCAAGAAAGGGATCTCCCGGAACATAAAGGGGTTATCGCTCAGGCTGAACAGGCGGTTAACGCTTTCAACCATCCCGGGAGCAGAACGCCAGTTGGTATCCAGCGTATAGTGAGCCGCCACATCGCCACGCGCTTTCATATAGGTGAAAATATCCGCGCCGCGGAAGGCATAGATGGCCTGCTTTGGGTCGCCGATTAACAGCAGCGCCGTCTCCGGCTGCTGCCGCCAGATACGGCGGAAAATTCGGTACTGCTGCGGGTCGGTGTCCTGAAATTCATCAATCATCGCCACCGGGAAACGCTGACGAATGGCGCTGGCCAGCGCTTCTCCGCTCTCGCCGCGCAGCGCATCATCCAGCCGGCTGAGCATGTCATCAAAACCGAGTTCGCCGCGCCGACGCTTTTCCCGGGCGACCGCTTCGCGGATCTCCACCATCGCCCTGGCGATAACCAGATCCGTCAGCGTCAGCGGAGAAGCCAGCAGCTCTTCAACCGCACTGAACAGTGGATGCACCGGCGGCTCACCGCCTGCTTTGGTTCGTTCATGTAAGAAGGGCTGCGAGAATTTCTCCAGCGCGTCAGGAAGCTGGTAGCCGAGCGTCTCTTCCTGCGCCCAGGCGTTGATTTTCTCTATCCACTTTCCCTGGTTGCCGCGATTGAATTTGCGGCGGTCGAGACCGGAGTTCTCCAGCACCGCCTCAATCTCTGCAACCTGTTCCCGCCACTGTGTTTTCATGGCGTTAATTCGCGCAATGATTTGCTGATGGCGTTCGGCCAGCGTCTCTTCTGCCGCCGGCGGGGATTTGAGCTGCGGGGCTTCGCCCTGCAACCAGCGATCGAGGGATTTCAACAGATCGCGCGGACCTTTCCACGCTTCATGAATGACGGCGGCGATCTCCCGCGGCAGCGGATAGCAATGTCGACGCCAGAAGTCGGCGCAGGCCTGGTAACGCAGCCGGGATTCATCTTCGATCAGCTGCTGCTCAAAGAGCATCCCGGACTCAAAGGCATTGAGGCTCAGCATTCGCTGACAAAAGCCGTGAATGGTAAATACCGCCGCTTCGTCCATCTGTCGTTCCGCCAGCAGCAGGGTATTCGCCGCCTGGTTCTTATCCGGAATTTCAGCCAGCAGAGCGCTATAGAGGGGATCGATCGCGCTGTCGCGCAGGCAGGCAATACGCAGCTCGTGGATATTGCTGCGAATACGGCCGCGCAGTTCTTCGGTGGCCGCTTCGGTGAAGGTCACCACCAGCAGCTCTTCCACGCTGACCGCACGAGGAAAGGCGGATTCCCCGCCAAGTCCCAGCAGTAGCCGCAGGTACAGTGCGGCGATGGTAAAGGTTTTTCCGGTGCCCGCAGAGGCTTCTATCAGGCGCTCGCCCGTCAAGGGCAAGCGCAGGGGATCCAGAGACTCGGCGGTTTCGGTCATTCGTTCTCTCGCATCAGGGGTAAGGATTTCTGCAACGCGCTGACGCTTTCCCAGACTTTGCCACCTTCAGGGTGGACGTAATCGGTCTTGCCATTCTGGCTGCCGGAAATCTGGGACAATATCGCCATGCCTTGCGGAACCACCACCGTCTGATGGAAGAAATCGGCAAGTTTTTGCGGCGTCAGCAGTTTAATCTGAGCCACTACTTTATCACGTGAATCGAAGCGCATATTACCGCGATCGAAATCTTTGCTCAGCTGCGAGGCTTCGCCGCCCAGCGTTTGCGGCGCCTGGGTCATCTGACTTATCACCGCCTGCTGGATCTGCGCAAACTCTGCCGGGCTCATCGCCCGCAGTTTAGCTTCCGCGGTCGGGAAGAAGGCCTGGAAGCGCTGCCAGAGGAAAGCAGGCTGTTTATCGCTGCTTTGCAGCAGGAAGCCCATCCCCCACTGGCGCCCGATGTTCATCGGGAAAGCAAACACCGCGTAGCCAAGCTGCTCTTCGGTACGCAGCTGGTTATAGAACCACGGCTGAATAATCTGCCCGAGCAGGGAGCTGGCGGCGGAGCTGCTGTATTCATCCACGTTCGGCGGGGCGAAGACGGCGGCCAGCGCCGAATCGGTGCTGTTCCCCGGTTTTTCAAAAATCGCCAGCTGCTGACTGTTGATCAGGACGTCTTTGTTGCGACACCACTCATTGCCATCAGATCCCAGCTGCTGCTGGATCTGACGCGCCATGGCGGCGGACTGTTCGGCGGTGAGGTTGCCAATCACCAGCAGCTCCGGGCGCCCTTTCGCTTTCAGGTTGTCACGATAGGCCAGCACCTCTTTCAGGCTAATTGACGGCAGCAGCGCCCGCCGCTCCTCGCGCTGGAAATAGGGCACCTGGGACAACATCTGAACCGGCATGATCGCCTGGTCGTAGGCTTTGCCTTTGTCCGCCGAATCCATCATCTGCGCATACCAGGATTTAGCCTGCTCCAGCTGCTCTTCGGTCGGCGTATAGCTGAAATAGCCGTCCAGTAACGCGGTAAACAGCTGAGGCAGCCGCTGGGTGTAGCCATTGGCATTGACCATTAACCCGTTATTGGCGCCGGTTGAGAAGGAGATGCCGCCCACCGCCGCCTGGTTGCTGAGCTGATCGAGAGCGATGCCTGCCAGATAGTCATTCAGCGCGAACATGACCTGGCTACGGGCGCTGTCCATGGCCTGCGGATTACGCAGCACCAGCGAAACGTCAGCCTTTGGCTCGCTGGCGAAGAACTGACTGGGCGCATAGACCACCCGCAGCGTCGGCTCATCAACGATCAGCTGCGGATGCGGGTAGGCTTTATCGCTTTTAATCAACGTAAAATCGTCAGGAATATACGGGTTCAACACCGGCAGCTTCAGGTCGATAGCGCTCGCCTTCTGCTGCCAGTCGCTAAAGGTCTGCGCGCTGATCTTGTCGACCTGATACGGCGCATTCACAAAGTAAGCGCTCTTGTTATGCGGTTCCTGCGGGCTGATATACCAGACGCGGGCATTTTGCGGCGTCATCATCGCCAGCCGCTCTTTAATCGCCTGCGGGTCGTAGCGATCGGCTATGTTGACCACGTCCAGCGCATGTTCCACCGGTACGCGAATCATGGTATCCGCCAGCCATTCCACATAATCCATATCGCGGTTGATCGATGGATAGCGGAAATCAAGCGCCAGAACGTGGGACAGCTCATCGAAATAGCGTTTGTCGATGCCCTGGCTACGCAATAGGTTAAGGTAGCTGAAGATCGCCGCCGCCACTTCATCACGGTGCGCCAGACCTTTGTCGGTCAGGGTCGCCGAAATCGCCAGCACGCCGCTGTTGCCGTTGACCGCCGGATCGGAATCCGCTCGAATACCCTCGACCAGACCTTGCTGCTGCAGCCAGTCAGATAAGGTTCCCGGGCTGCGGTTACCGATCATGTAGGTCACCAGCTCGTCGGTTTTGCTGCGGAATTGCTCGCTGTTGTTATCAATACGGAATTCAACGCGCAGCACTTTGCGCGGCATTGCCGGGACATAGTGAATGATGATGCCCTTTTGCGCATCGGTCACGACCGGAACGGTGATTTCCGGTTTATTGATATTGTGGTTTGGCACCCGACCATAGGTTTTCGCCGCGATGCTCGCCAGTTCCGGCAGCGGTTTGTTGCTGTAAATGACCGCCTTCATCAGGTTCGCCGAGTACCAGCTGTCGCGGAAAGTATGCAGAGCGTCGAGCACCGGTTTACCGGGCTTGTCGCTAAGCGTCTCGAGGTTACCGCCGGAAAAATGCGATGCCGGGTGCGCCGGGTTAATGGTTTCTGCACTCACCTGCGCCATGCGCATCCCGTCACGGGTGCGCGCCATGGTCAGCTCGGCGTTGACCGCATTACGCTCGCGATCGGCATATTTTTTATCCAGCAGCGGAGCAGCAATGGCATCCGCCAGACGATCGACCGCGCCGTCAAGGGCATCGTTTTCGACTTCAAGATAGAAGGCGGTGCGATAAGGCGCGGTACTGGCATTATGGCTGCCGCCGTGCATTTTCAGAAATTCGGCGAGGCTGTCCGGCTGCGGATAATTTTGCGAGCCCATCAGCGTCATGTGCTCCAGAAAATGCGCCAACCCCTGATGATCGGCGGGATCCTGCAGCGACCCCACGGGCACCACCAGCGCAGACAGTGATTTCACCGCCTGCGGATCGGAAACCAGCAGAACCACCATGTCATTATCCAGGCGAATGGCCTGATACTGTCGGGGATCTTTTTCGCTTTTACGAATGGTTTCCTGAATCGGTTGCCATCCGGTATCTGCCTGACTTAACGGCGCCCAAAGGGCAGCCAGTACTAAAATAACCTTGAACCATACACTGCGGGGCATTCACGAACCTCATCATTAACAAACTTTGCGCTGACTGCGTCAGCGTTATGCACATCAGTCCGTGATTGGTTGCGCATGATAATTGAACACCTTATTCTGCGCAATTTTTATACTATTACAAATTTATTCGGGCTGATGGAAACGAAATATCGGCAACAGGTAGCGCTGTGTTTGCGTAATAATTTCTTCATAGTAAGCCGGTTCAAGCGTGCGCCAGAGGCGTTGATACCACACATCCGTCCCTTCGCCACTGACCACCATATTACCTTCATAGACCTGAAGAAATTTGCTACGCGCTTTTTGTTGCGTCTCTTCGTCCGTTAACATGACATCCTTTTCAGCGTCATAACAGACTTTTAGCCATGCACCGCCGCTTTCTGGCAGTAACAGCAGCGGTCTGGACATGCCTAGCAGGTAACCCTCTACCAGCTGATCAAGGTACGCTTTGGCCTGTTCCTGCGCCAGCGGCGGGAAACGCCATTCGCCCTCTTTGCGCACCAGCAGCCGGCTTTCACCGGTTCCGCCGCTAGCACAGTAGACAAGGTGTTCCAGCCAAAGTTGCATCCCCTGTGCGACGCTCAGCAGCGACGGTCGCCAGCGCAGCAGGCCGTCAGATTGTACCTGCTGTAGCCACCCCGTAATGTTGACTCCGTTACATTGCAGATCGATTTCCATACTCTGCCCCGGCTGGCGGCTGGCAATGACCCGCTCCGCAAGGTTCTGCATCTCCTGACGCTGCGTCTCCCAGGCCAGCTCGCCAAAAGCACCAAAGGGCAGCTCTCCCGCGGCGCGAAAGCGACGGTACATCGTCGACGCATCCTGTTGTTCAATCAGCGTATTCAGCAGCTGCTGGTTCAGTTGATAACGGCTAAGTCCTTCGAGGGTGAACGGCTCATCATCGGGAATGTCACTCTCTTCAGAACGGAAGTTGACCCGCAGGCGCTGCTGAAAAAAGGCGCGTACCGGGTGTTGCCAGAATCGCAGCAGCTGTTCAAACGGCAGCGTTTCGATAGCCGGCGCCGGCAGCGGCTGGATAAAGTCGCTATGCGCCTCTCCCTGCTGGCTGGCAGCCGCCAGCCACTCCCGGGCGTAGCTCTGATATTCGTCATCACGGAAGTTGGCCGCATCAAAGGGCATTCGCGTATGCAGATGCGTGATATGTGTTTTGACCCGTCGCTCACTGGCGTCACAATCCAGCGCCTCATCCCCGGCCAGGCAGTGGCTCTGGCCAATATAGTCCGCCAGTTCTTGCACCAGCACCGAAGGGTAACGTTCGCTATTATCCTGAATCGAGCGCCCGATGTAGCTGATATACAATGTCTGTTCGGCGGACATCAGCGCTTCCAGGAACAGATAGCGGTCATCATCGCGACGGCTGCGGTCGCCGCGCTGCGGTTTCTGACTCATTAAATCGAAGCCCAGCGGCGCCAGCGTCCGCGGATAAACGCCGTCGTTCATCCCCAGCAGGCACACCACCTTGAACGGTATAGAGCGCATTGGCATCAGGGTACAGATGTTGATCGGTCCGGCGAGGAAGCGCTGGCTGATGCGCTGCTGGTCCAGCCGCTGCGCCAGCTCATCGCGCAATAAAGACAGAGGAACGGAGTGCTCATATTGTGCCTGGGCTCCTTCGCCAATCACCGCCTGCCATTGCTGTTCAATCAGCGCCAGCGCCGCTTCGGTGTCGCCGTCGGGCAGGAAAAAGTCATTTAGCAGTTCGCGACAAAGCGGCAGCCATTCCGCCAGCGGACGCTCCTGCACCAGCTTCCGGCGCCAGAGGTTAAGCTGCATCAGCAGCGAAGCCAGATTACCAACCAGCTCAGCGATCAGCCCGCTGGATTCATCATAGGGCAGGACCGACTGCCACTCACCCTGTCTGCTGTCCATCGCATAGCCCAGCAGCATGCGCGTGAGGCCAAAGCGCCAGGTGTGTTGCCCGGTGGCGGGGAGATCCAGTTCGCGCACATTATCGTCATCCATTCCCCAGCGCACGCCGGATTCATTAACCCACTGACGCAGATAGCGCAGCCCTTCTTCGTCAATGTTAAAGCGCGCGGCGAGCACCGGAACATCAAGCAGAGCCAGGACATCTTCGCTGGCAAAGCGGCTGTCGGGCAGAGAAAGCAGCGTAATAAACGCCTGCAGAGCCGGATGCGATTCGGTGGCGCGCCGGTCGGAAATCGCCCACGGTAGCCAGCGTTCGCCGCTGGCGCTGCCGAATACCGCCTGAATGTAAGGGCTGTAGCTGTCGATATCCGCCACCATCACGATAATATCGCGCGGCGTCAGTTCAGGATTCTCCTCCAGCATCGCCAGCAGCCGGTCATGCAGCACCTCGACCTCACGCTGCGGACTATGGCAGACGTGGAGGGTCAGGCTACGATCGTCCAGAGCAAGCGGGCGTTTGCTGTGGCTGTGGGCAAACTCTTCGGCGCTTCGCCCGGCCACTGCGGCATTGCGCAGTTCGAGGATATCCGCCTGTAAATTATGCAGCAGATTATCCGGCGTTATATCGACAAAAGCGTCCAGCTCTTCATAATGTTCCAGCCCGGCCAGCAGATAGATATAGTCACGCCCCAGCTTCCCCCAGGAGGCGAGCAGCGGATTACCGACGTCCTGTTCCCCTGCATCGTTAAACAATCCCGGCGCCTGCCCGCTATCGCGAAACAGCGGGAGTTCGCGCGGTTCACGATGATGACGGCGCTGGCGTGACATCAGTTTCGCCAGAAAGGCCGGGTCTTTTATATCGCCCCAGTAGTAACGACAGGGGTTGGTGAACAGCACATACACATCGACGTGCTTGCCCAGCGCCTGCAGCGCCTGCAGATAAACCGGCGGCAGCGCCGAAATCCCGCAAATAAAAACTCGCGAAGGCAACCCGGCCGGAGGTTCATCCGCCGCTTCCAGCGTGCTGATAAAGCGCTGGTACAGATTGGCGCGGTGCCAGAGCGGCTGCCCCAGCGCAGCGGTATGTTCGACCAGCGCCTTCCATAACGGCGCCTGCCACTGCTGGGCGTCGCCGAGGCCATCGACGCGTTCATCTGCCTCCCAGCGCATCAGCCACTCCGGGCGATAGACCAGATACTGGTCATAGAGGTCGGCGACCCGGGCTGCCAGCTGAAACAGTTTGCGCTTGTCGCTATCGTCGCTGAGATAGTGGCGTAGCAGCGTAAAAGCCTCATCGTCAAGACGCTGCGGCAGGAGGGTCATCAGTTTCCAGCTCATGCTCTGCTTACTGAAGGCGCTTTCCCCGGGGATATCCGACAATACGCGGACAAACATATCCCAGATAAAGCTCGCCGGGAGCGGGAAGTCGATATTGGCGGCAATGCCAAACCGTTTTGCCAGCGTCATCTGTAGCCACTGCGCCATCCCGGTACTTTGCACCAGCACCATTTCCGGTTTGAAAGGGTCATCCAGCCGCTGGCGCTCGACGATAAATTCCATCAACGCTTCAAGAACATCCAGACGGTTTGAGTGGTACACCCTTAACATATTCGCTCCTGACTACTGACTGACCGGGCAATGCAGCCGGGTCATCTGCACCCGTTTATCAACGGGCATGGTGATCGTTACCGTGATGCTGACACATCTGGCCGCCGATGTCTGCAAGCGGGTAACGGACCCGCCGGGTGGAACCTCCGGAGGGTTCATCTGGCCATAGCGCCACGCGTCGCGCCACAGCTGGCGATATTGATTTAACTGGATAAAACCATTGGCCAGCCCACGCTGGTAGCCGCCAAGGGCGGTCACCACCATAACCAGTAACGTCATCGCCAGCAGCGTTTCCGGCAGGCTAAAACCTTTTTCATGGTTCACGGCATCCGACACAGATTCGCCTCCGTTAGTGGACAAAAGTCGCTCCAGCCGTGGGGAGAAAAGCGCACCACGCCCTCTTCAATACGACCAGATTGCCACAGCAAAATGCGACCGCCGCTGGCGATTAACAGGACGGAGGCATCGTCAAAAATGCGCAGGCAGACGCGCCAGCCCTCGGCAGCAGAATCACGGCAGGCGTTGGCATCGTGTACCGTCCACGCCAGAGTTTTTCCCCACTGTAGCGCGGAGTGCGCTCCAGCCGTTTCGCGGATCGCCTGAGTTTCACCCGCGGTTTGCGCCAGCAGAGAGCGCTGCTGCTGGTTCAGCCCTTGCAATAACATACTGCCAAGCGCCAGCAGCAAAAGCACCATCAGCAAGGAGGAGGCTCCCCGTTGGCGGTTCATAAGTTATACCCGGTCACGCGATATTCCGCCTGGGCCGAAATATGGCGATCCGCAACCGCGTGCGCCGCCAGCGTGACGCTGAGCTCCGGAGCAAATCCGGCGATATCCTGGCGGGTAACCTGAAAATGGGTCACGTTGAGTGCGCCGGGATTCGTCATTTTTTCCCATCCCCCGTCGCTGCAGCTGGTCGCACCGCGCCGCGTTTCCAGCGCCCCGTTGTTCAAACGAAATCCTGTCGCATCAGATGTCGCTTCCGGCATGGCATCCCACGCGCCGTTGCTATTACTATCCCAACGGACGAGCGCACAGCGCCCCCCGCTGGCAATCAGCAACGGTTGTCCTTCGCACTGCCCGGCGCAATAGCCCGCCCGCTGGAGATGTTTTGCTACCGTATATACGCGCTGCCAGAGTTCGTTATCCAGCGACTGCTGCTGCGTCTGCCGCAGCGCCTGCCGTTGCAGGGCCGGCAGAAAACGCGCTGCGCCCATCAGTAAAATCGCGCCGATGGCCATTGAGATAAGCGTCTCGGCCAGCGAAAAACCCCGGGGAATCAGAGGCACGATGCGTTCTCCTCGTTGCGGCACAGGCGAATTCGCCCCCAGCCAGATACGATAATATTCCAGCTCCCCTCCGCGCTTTGCAGCCGGATATGCCCGGCCCAGGCGCTGTTACGCAACCCGTAAAAACCTAACCCCGGCGTGATGTGGCTGAGCGCCACTTCCGGCCAGCGCGGCCGCAGCGTAAACGGCGTTGCTGTCGCACACTCAGCCAGCGCATCCTCGGCGCTCAGACACCAGCCGCCGCCGCTTTGCCCCACGCTCACCAGCCGGTTGCGGTTATGCCAGTTGGCGTCGTCGCGTAGCAGCACCAGATAGTCGCGTACCTGGCTGGCGGTTTGCCATAAGCGCTGTTGCTGCTGCCAGCTCTGCCAGCCATACAGCCCCCCTGCGCTGAGGATAAGTACCAGCGTCAGCGTTATCAGGGTTTCAATCAGGGTGTAGCCACGTTGTCTGTTCATCCCGCGAGTATGGGGAAAAAACGGCGCGGAGACGACGGGCAAAATAGCCTTTCACGAGGCGTGTCGAAGCCAGACATCAGGTTTGCAGACGATTGCAGAAAATCAGGGAGCGTGTTTGCGCAGGCAAAAAAAACCGGCGCCTCAGGTACGAATGCCGATCGTTTGAGGGGCGGGTGACCGATCCGGCAAAGGTGTAAGAATCCGTCATCTCAAAGAGATTGCCGATTTTTATCCGGCGCTGTCAGGTTTTCAACACTTCTGCAGGCGAGCCTGTCCTGGAGATTGTTGTTAAGCCGGGGATGTCGTTTTTACGCTGGTTTGCACGCAAGGGGTCATCGCGCCAACCACCGTTTACCGGCATCGCCCTGCCTGCGATAAAGCAAAAAAAATGCTGGTCACCTTTAAGTGACCAGCATTAGCGCCTCAGGCACCGGTTTTTATCTCTCTACGACATCCTGTACCGGGCGAATTAAATCGCCACCGGCGCTTTAATGCCCGGATGCGGGTCATACCCTTCGATGTCGAAATCTTCAAAACGGTAGTCGAAAATCGACGCCGGTTTGCGTTTGATGACCAGCTTCGGCAATGGACGCGGTTCACGGCTCAGCTGCAGATTCGTCTGTTCAAGGTGGTTGCTGTAGAGGTGAGTATCCCCACCGGTCCAGACAAAATCACCGACTTCCAGATCGCACTGCTGAGCGACCATGTGCACCAGCAGCGCATAGCTGGCGATGTTAAACGGCAGGCCGAGGAACACATCGCAGGAACGCTGATACAGCTGGCAGGAGAGTTTGCCATCTGCGACGTAGAACTGGAAAAACGCGTGACACGGCGCCAGCGCCATTTTATCCAGCTCGCCCACGTTCCACGCCGAAACGATGATGCGACGTGAATCCGGGTCGTTTTTCAGCTGTTCCATCACGGTGCTGATCTGGTCGATATGGCGGCCGTCCGGCGCAGGCCAGGAACGCCACTGTTTGCCGTAAACCGGCCCCAGATCGCCATTTTCATCTGCCCACTCGTCCCAGATAGTGACATTGTTTTCATGCAGATACGCGATGTTGGTGTCACCCTGGAGGAACCACAGCAGTTCATGGATGATGGAGCGTAAATGACAGCGCTTGGTCGTCACCAGCGGGAAGCCTTCCTGCAGGTTAAAACGCATCTGATGGCCGAAGATGGAGAGAGTGCCGGTACCGGTGCGGTCATTTTTTTGCGTGCCCTCGGCGAGCACTTTCTGCATCAAATCAAGATACTGTTTCATGGTTCCTCAAGAAGTTTGTTGCTGCGGACGACGACGGTACGCCCAGACCATCATAATGATACCCGCAAGCACCATTGGGATCGAAAGAATCTGCCCCATGCTGATGTACTGTACCCATTCGCCGGTGAACTGCTGGTCTGGCTGGCGGAAGAATTCCACGATAATACGGAACAGGCCGTAGCCAATCAGGAACAGACCGGATACCGACCCGGTCGGGCGCGGTTTGCGGATAAACAGGTTCAGAACCAGGAACAGGACGACCCCTTCCAGCGCCAGTTCGTATAGCTGCGAAGCGTGACGCGGCAGTGCGCCGTAGGTATCAAACAGCGATTGCCATTCCGGATGAGACGGCAGCAGCGCCAGATCTTCCGCGCGCGAGCCGGGGAAAATCATCGAATAATGGAAGCTCGGATCGACGCGTCCCCACAGTTCACCGTTGATAAAGTTGCCCAGACGCCCCGCCCCGAGGCCAAAGGGGATCAGCGGGGCGATAAAATCGGAGACCTGGAAGAAAGTGCGTTTGGTGCGTCTGGCAAAAATGATCATCACGAGGATGACGCCAATCAGGCCGCCGTGGAACGACATGCCGCCGTCCCAGACGCGGAACAGATACAGCGGGTCCTGCAGGAAAACCGGCAGATTATAGAACAGGACGTAGCCGATGCGGCCACCGAGGAAAACGCCAAGGAACCCGGCATACAGCAGGTTTTCGACTTCGTTTTTGGTCCAGCCGCTGCCCGGACGGTTGGCCCGACGGGTGGCTAGCCACATCGCAAAAACAAACCCGACCAGATACATCATCCCGTACCAGTGGAGGGAGACCGGCCCAACGGAAAATATGACCGGATCAAAATCCGGAAAATGCAGGTAGCCACTATTCATCTGTCACCATAAAGACTTGTTATTCCGCCGAAAGTGGACAGCGGTGATCATACACGCCCGACCTATACGGGTGCTCCAAGGGGGCGAATAATAGCATAAGGTTAATTCGCTGGCCGTGCCGTTGTTGTAAAAGATATGTATACGGATGCTAACGGCCGTCGCGCGGCAGGTTAATCGCGACGCCCGGGGTACGGCCTCAAAGCCTTACCCGGGCAGATGCACTAGCGGCCGCCGCGGATCAAGCCGCCCAGACCGCGTCGCTCCATGAAGGCCGCCACCTGATGACGAACCTCGGTGGCCATCTGCGCTTCAAGGCTGCGACGCGACAGTTCCTGAGCTTCGGCAATATCGATCCGTCGCAGCAGGTATTTGACCCTCGCCACCGAACGACCGTTCATGGACAGATGGCGATAGCCAAGACCAATCAGGATCGTCACGCACATCGGATCGCCCGCCATTTCACCGCACAGCCGCAGATCAATACCGAAACGTTCGGCATCATGCGCAATCATCGCCAGCGCCCGCAGCACCGCGGGATGCAGGCTGTCATACATGCTGGCAACCCGGGTGTTGTTGCGATCGACGGCGAGGATATACTGAGTCAGGTCATTGGTCCCTACCGAGATAAAATCGACGCGACTGGCGAGATTCGGCAGCATAAAGACCATCGAAGGCACTTCCAGCATCACGCCAAGACGCGGGCGAGGAATAGCGTAGCCAATCATCTCTTCGACTTCACGGCTGGCGCGATCGATCAGGCGACGCGCCTCATCGACCTCATCAAGACTGGTCACCATCGGCAGTAAAATACTCAGATTGCCGGTGGCGGCATTGGCACGCAGCATGGCGCGCACCTGGATGAGAAATATTTCCGGCTGATCGAGAGTAATGCGGATACCGCGCCAGCCGAGGCACGGGTTCTCTTCGCTGATCGGCATATACGGCAGCTGTTTATCGGCGCCGATATCCAGCGTACGCAGGGTCACGGGCTTTTCATTAAACATCTGCAGCATGCCCTGATACTGGGCGACCTGCTCCTCTTCCGACGGGAAACCGCTTTGCAGCATAAACGGGATTTCCGTGCGGTACAGGCCGATGCCGTCGATAAAGTTGCCGAGTTTTTCTTCATGTTCCAGGCTCAGGCCAGCGTTCAGCATGACCTTCACCCGCTCGCCGCTTTTCAGCTCGGAAGTGTGTTCCAGATCGTCTTCCGCCAGCCGGCTGAGTTCGTTCTCTTCGCTGACCAGACGCTGATATTCTTGCAGCAGCGCCGGTTCCGGGTCGACCAGCAGTTCGCCGCGGTAGCCATCCACCACCAGCATGTGGCCGTGGAGCAGCGAAGGCTGAATATCGGCCCCCATAACCGTCGGGATCCCCAGCGCCCGCACCATAATGGCGGCATGGGAGTTCGCTGCGCCATCGCGGACGACAACGCCCGCCAGCCTGTCCTGCGGAACTTCTGCCAGCGTCGTCGCTGACAGCTCGTCGGCCACCAGCACAATACGCGCCGGCCAGGTGTTAGGCCCCTGAATCGTATCATCGAGATGGAAAAGCAGACGCTGACCCAGCGTACGCAAATCGCCGGCCCGTTCTTTCAGGTACCCGTCGCTTAACGCGGCAAACTGTTCGGCGAACTTCTCGATGATCTTTTTCACCGCCCATTCTGCCACCGCGCCTTTGTCGACTTCGGCAAACAGCTCGCGACGCAGACGCGCGTCGGACAAGAGGTGTGAATAGAGATCGAAGATCGCCGAGGTCTCTTTTTGCGCCCCGGCGGCATAGCGCTTGCTGTAGCGTCGAAACTCGTTCGCCGCCTCTTCCAGCGCACCGGTCAATCGTTCGCGTTCGGAAGCGGTATCAAGCGTTGATGCCTCATACACCTGCTCCATGAGCGGCAGACTGATGTCCATCCAGCCTTCGGCAATGGCCACCCCGGAGGAGGCGGGCAGCGCGCGAATACGCGTCTGTCGATACTGGCCAAACAGCGCGGTCAGCTGAGACTGGGAAAGAATAGCGGCCATTTGCGTCGCCAGGGTGACGAGAAACGACTCTTCGCTTTCATCAAACTGACGCAGCTCACGCTGCTGCACCACCAGCACACCAAGCAGCTGACGCCGCTGGATAATCGGGACGCCAAGAAAGGCGCGGAAGCGATCCTCTTTGACGGCAGGAATATATTTAAAGCTGGGGTGTTTTTGCGCATCGGCAAGGTTGATAGGCTCCGCAAGGCGCCCGACCAGGCCAACGAGGCCTTCGTCAAACGCGAGCGCGACGGTACGCCCGCGAGGTTTTTTCAGCCCGCGAGTGGCCATAAGGTAATAACATCGTCGGTCGTGATCGGCCAGGTAAACCGAACAAACTTCCGTTTCCATCGCTTTGCAGATATCGGTGACCAGGATATCCAGCGCCTCGTTTAAACGCGGCGCACTCGCGACCTTCTCGACGATTTCTCGTAACCGAGTGAGCATAATATGCGTGGCTTAACCTCTTTTACGTCGATAAGCAGGCGCGCTTTGCGGTTTAGGTGCACTTTCCGCCAGCGACATGGTCACGCTGGCAAACTCTTTCATCACCCGGCGGTACACGTCGCGCTTAAACGACACCACCTGACGAACCGGGTACCAGTAACTTACCCAGCGCCAACCATCAAACTCAGGTGTACTACTGGTTTGCATATTGATTTCCGCATCGCTGCCGATCAACTGCAGGAGAAACCACTTCTGTTTCTGGCCGATACAAACCGGCTTTGTGTCCCAACGCACCAAACGTTTAGGCAACTTGTAACGCAGCCAGTTACGGGTTGAGGCCAGGATTCGCACATCTTTACGACTTAACCCAACCTCTTCGAACAATTCCCGATACATTGCCTGCTCGGCTGATTCCCCTGGATTAATGCCCCCTTGCGGGAACTGCCACGAGTGCTGACCATAGCGCCTGGCCCACATAACCTGGCCCTGGCGATTACAGATTACAATACCGACATTTGGGCGGTAGCCATCGTCATCAATCACCGGACTACCTCAAAATAATCTTCAATGTGAATGATTGTTTCACACTCGCTGTAAACGGTAAACCACTCTGTTGTCACTGTGCGATCGAATAACATTTGAATAACTCACAGTAATCAGCAGAGTTATAAACAACGAAAGCGATCGAGACCCCATTTTATTCACTTTTTCTGTGGATAGAGTTGTGAAGAAGTATGGAATTACCCCGGGAAAACCCAGAGTAGTCTGAAGTGCTTACGAATAACATAATTTGATAATGGCATTATATTCATGACGTTAGCACATATATCTTTCAATAATTACAGTTAAACGTGATGATCATCACATATGCGATCCTGGAACTGATGAAAGATCGAACAATGTCGATTTTATCCACAGATTATCCGAGTCCACTGGGCACATTTTGTCTAAAAATTCGATTTTCGTCGCACGTCAAGGCTGTAAATGGAAACAGTACTGCCGCTTTTCCCCAGTTATCCCATTTTTCTGTGGATAACATGGTGTAAGATCCTGTTCATTGCCAGTGACCAGTTCTGGAAAACCCGGTATCACTCTTTTCACAACGACAAAAAAATGAAAAAAAACCCATACGAATCATCAAATTGTCATAGTTACCCAGGAAAAGGTAAACTCTATCCACAACGCACTGAATTACCGTTCATTTTTTAACCAGAGGTTTTACCGTATGCCCGCCATCGCGCCGTTAACGTCCCCACCGCAAACCCAGCAGCAGCTCCTGGCCCAGGCGCAGGGGCTGGCAGGCTACTCGCTGGGCGAGCTGGCGGCGCTGGCGGGGATTCCCATTCCTCGCGATTTAAAACGCGATAAAGGATGGATCGGTATTCTGCTGGAGATTTGGCTGGGCGCCAGCGCCGGAAGTAAACCCGAGCAGGATTTCGCCGCGCTGGGCGTCGAGCTGAAGACCATTCCTGTCGATAGCCAGGGCCGTCCGCTGGAAACCACCTTTGTTTGCGTCGCCCCACTCACGGGTAACAGCGGCGTGACCTGGGAGAGCAGTCACGTGCGCCATAAGCTCAAACGCGTCCTGTGGGTGCCGGTGGAAGGGGATCGCGCCATTCCGCTGGCGGAACGCCGCGTCGGCGCCCCGCTGCTGTGGAGCCCCAATGAAGAAGAGGATCGCCAGCTGCGAATGGACTGGGAGGAGCTGATGGATCTGATCGTGCTCGGCCAGGTGGAACGCATCACCGCCCGTCATGGCGAGGTGCTGCAGCTGCGCCCGAAAGCCGCCAACAGCAAAGCGTTAACCGAGGCGATTGGCGCCCGCGGTGAGCCGATTCTCACGCTGCCGCGCGGCTTCTACCTGAAGAAGAATTTCACCGCCGCCCTGCTGGCCCGTCATTTTCTCCTCAGCCACGATTAATTTTTTGTTCTGCCTGCCAGGTTGCATATAATTGCGACTTTCTTTTTTGCAGGACTTTGAACAATGTTATTTGCATGGATAACCGATCCCAACGCCTGGCTGGCGCTCGGTACGCTGACGCTGCTGGAGATCGTGCTGGGGATCGATAATATTATTTTTCTCTCTCTGGTTGTTGCCAAACTGCCCACCGCCCAGCGTGCTCACGCAAGACGTATCGGGTTGATGGGCGCGATGCTGATGCGTCTGGGGCTGCTGGCCTCTATCGCCTGGGTCGTGAAGCTGACCAATCCGTTGTTTACCGTTTTCGACCATGCGATCTCGTTTCGCGATTTGATCTTACTGCTCGGCGGTCTGTTCCTGATCTGGAAGGCGAGTAAAGAGATCCACGAGTCGATCGAGGGCGAAGAGGAAGGGCTGAAAACCAACGTCCATTCATTTATGGGCGCCATCGTACAGATCATGGTGCTGGATATCATTTTCAGCCTCGACTCGGTCATTACCGCCGTTGGGCTGTCGGATCATCTGTTCATCATGATGGCTGCGGTGGTCATTGCCGTCGGCGTAATGATGTTCGCCGCCCGACCGATTGGCGACTTTGTTGACCGTCATCCATCGGTAAAAATGCTGGCCCTGTCGTTTCTGATTCTGGTCGGCTTTACCCTGATGCTGGAAAGCTTTGAGATACATATTCCGAAAGGCTACATCTACTTCGCGATGTTCTTTTCGATTGCCGTCGAAAGTCTTAACCTGCTGCGTAATAAAAAAAATCCGCTGTAACCCACAAAAATGCAGCCCAAACCTGGGCTGCAAACTTTTTTAAGACTTTACTGCTTTTTATGTCTCACAAATCAGGCTATTAATACACTGGTGTGAGGTGCGACCATTCAAGAGGTAATGACGATGAAAAAATGGGCAGTATTGATTTCCGCCGTAGGACTGGCGTTCTCGGTTTCCGGTTGCAGCAGCGATTACGTGATGGCGACAAAAGACGGACGCATGATCCTGACCGATGGTAAGCCAGCCGTTGATGATGATACCGGCCTCATCAGTTACGAAGATCAGCAGGGCAATAAAATGCAGATCAACCGCGACGATGTCTCGCAGATTATTAAACGTTAAGACTTTTCGTCGGCCAGCCGCCTGCCAGCACTTGCCTGGCGAGGCCGCCTTCTCCGACAGCGAACCCTCTTATTAAAGAGTCGGGATCCTCTGAAACCTCCGCGGCATCGCGTCTTCGGATTATGAAACCCCGGCTTTTTTGATTTTTTACTTCCTCTTTTTCTCCCCCTCTGCCATTTTGATACTCCTTTGTCGGGGGAACTCCTGACCTTGTTAATAAAAAAGGAAGCCGGCTATGCAGTATCACCGTATCCCACACAGTTCTCTTGAAATCAGCACGCTCGGGCTGGGCACTATGACTTTTGGTGAGCAGAATAGCGAGGCCGACGCGCACGAACAGCTCGACTACGCTGTCAGCCAGGGCATTAACCTGATTGATGTCGCTGAAATGTATCCCGTACCGCCGCGCCCGGAGACCCAGGGGCTGACGGAAACCTACGTCGGCAACTGGCTGGCGAAACGCGGCAATCGCGAAAAGCTGATTATCGC
Source organism: Klebsiella sp. X13 (assembly GCF_003323835.1). Lineage (NCBI taxonomy): Bacteria > Pseudomonadati > Pseudomonadota > Gammaproteobacteria > Enterobacterales > Enterobacteriaceae > Klebsiella > Klebsiella sp. X13. Next base: position 973,392 of record NZ_CP030874.1, on the reverse strand, counting down.
CTCTAAAGTCAGCGGCCCTGCGCGTAACAACGACAGCAGCATTCGTCCGAACCATGCGCTGGATCGTAAAAACATCCGTGACGCGCTGCACGACAGCCTGAAGCGCCTGCAAACCGATTATCTCGATCTCTACCAGGTTCACTGGCCGCAGCGCCCGACCAACTGCTTTGGCAAACTAGGCTATAGCTGGACCGACTCCACGCCGGTTGTCACCCTGCTGGATACGCTTGAAGCGCTCACCGAATTCCAGCGGGCCGGTAAAATCCGCTATATCGGCGTCTCCAACGAAACGGCCTTTGGCGTTATGCGTTATCTTCACCTGGCGGATAAACACGACCTGCCGCGCATCGTCACCATCCAGAATCCCTACAGCCTGCTGAACCGCAGCTACGAAGTGGGTCTGGCGGAAGTCAGCCAGTATGAAGGCGTTGAGCTGCTGGCCTACTCCTGTCTGGCATTTGGCACCCTGACCGGCAAGTACCTTAACGGCGCAAAACCGGCCGGCGCGCGTAATACGCTCTTTAGCCGCTTCACGCGCTATAGCAGCGAGCAGTCGCAGAAAGCGGTAGCGGCCTATGTCGATATCGCCAGACGTCATAACCTCGACCCGGCGCAGATGGCGCTGGCCTTTGTCCGTCGTCAGCCGTTCGTCGCCAGCACCCTGCTGGGCGCCACCACGCTGGAGCAGCTTAAAACCAACGTGGAGAGCCTGCATCTTGAGCTGAGTGAAGCGGTATTAGCGGAAATTGAAGCGGTGCATCAGGTCTATACCTACCCGGCACCGTAAGCGTCGAACTCGCCCGGATAGCGGCTGACGCCTTATCCGGGTTACCACAGAGACTAAGCCATCGCCCGGCTGGCCTGATGCGAGCCGGGGATCCGCAGGTGACGCCGTAAACGGCCGACGCGAGCTACGACTGACGTCGGCCCCACAGCCACAGCGCGGCGATCGCCAGTGCAAACACCGCGCCAAAGCCAATCCCGACGCCAACTACCGGAATACCGATTCTCACCGCCAGCGAATAGAGCCCCAGCATCAGCAGCATGGCCACGTTTTCGCCGAGATTCTGCACTGCAATCGCATTACCTGCGCCAACGGTATGCTTCCCGCGCTCCTGCAGCAGCGCATTGAGCGGCACAATAAAGAAGCCGCCAAAGATACCGAGCAGCAGCAGCAGAGCAAATGCCGGTAACAGAGCGTGCTGTACGGCGAAGAGGATCACCGCGACGCCGATTAAAATCCCGGCAGGCATACAGCGAGAGACGGTTTGTAGGGTGACCAGCCTGGCCGCCGCGCCGGCGCCCAACACGATCCCGACGGCGACCATCGCATTGAGATAGGTCGGCATGGCGTTACTGGTGATGCCAAGCGCCGCCGGAACCCACAGCACCAGCAGGAAACGCAGCGTCACGCCGGCGCCCCAGAACAGGCTGGTTCCCATCAGGGAGAAACGTGTTTCGCCATTCCGCCAGAGTGTCTTACAAGCGCTAAAAAAGCTGTGGGTCATCGGCGTAAAACGCCATGACTGACCGGGACGCGCCGCCGGCAGCTTCGGGATCCACAGGTTGGCGATCACCGCCCCGCCGTACACCAGCGCGCAGATGGCCAGCGCGGCCAGCACATGCCAGTCGGCCAGAATGCCGCCGGCCATCGATCCCAGCAAAATCGCCGCAATGGTCGACGACTCCATCAAGCCGTTAGCTTTCACTAACTTATCTCCGGTGGTCAGCTCGCCAAGAATGCCGTATTTGGCCGGCGAATAGGCCGCCGCCCCCATCCCCACCAGGGTATAGCCGATAAACGGGTTCAGACCAAAACAGATGCAGCCTGCGCCAACCAGCTTCATGCCGTTGGCGACCATCATCACTCGCCCTTTGGCAAAGCTGTCGGCAAACTGGCCGACAAACGGCGCAAATAGTATGTAAGCACCTACAAACAACATCTGCATCACCGGCTGGCTCCAGTCCGGATAGAACTGCTGCTTCATCAGCGCCAGCGTGGCAAACAGCAGGGCGTTATCGCCAAATGCCGAGAGGAACTGGGCGCAGATGACCGCCATCATTCCTTTTGAGTACAGCGAGGTGTTAGTGTGTACTGACTCACTCATCAGAATCTTCCGTCTGCTCAACCATACTTTTAAGGGTGACAAAGTCCGGCTTGCCGCTGCCGAGAACCGGCAGCTGCTTCAGCCAGCGAATGTCGCGCGGTACCGCCAGCTCCGGTACACCATGTTCACGGGCGTAGCGCAGCAGTTTTTCACGGTTCAGTTCATTATCGGTGGTAAACAGCACCAGCGCCTCGCCTTTACCAGCATCTTGTTTAATCGCCGTGGCATGCATCTTGTCAGGTGAGACGCCCAGAGCAACCTGCTCAACCATTTCCAGTGACACCATTTCACCGGCGATTTTCGCGAAGCGCTTAGCACGTCCCTGAATGCGCACGTAGCCCTGCTCGTCAAAGGTGACGATATCCCCGGTGTCGTACCAGCCGCTTTCCATTTCGCCATGCTGATTTTCCGCCGTCGGCGCTTCCAGCACGCCCGGGTTCTCCACCCGCAGATAGCCGTTCATGATGTTCGGCCCTTTTAACTGCAGGCGGCCGCCCTCTTCAATACCCGGCATCGCCAGCAGGCGCGCATCCATCCCCGGCAGAATACGCCCGACGGTGCCCACCTTCGCCGCCATCGGAACGTTAATCGATACCACCGGCGCACATTCGGTGACGCCATAGCCTTCGAGAATGCGCAGGCCAAACTTATCCTGCCACAGTTGCTTTGTGCTCTCCTGAAGCTTTTCCGCCCCGGCGACCACGTAGCGAAGCCGATAGAAATCGTACGGATTGGCAAAGCGCGCGTAGTTCGCGAGGAAGGTCGAGGTCCCAAACAGCACCGTACAGTTGCGGTCGTAAACCAGTTCCGGCACCACGCGGTAATGCAGCGGGCTGGGATAGAGGAACACTTCTGCACCGGTAAACAGCGGGGTCAGCAGGCCGACCGTCAGCCCAAAGGAGTGGAACAGCGGCAGCGCCGACATAAAACGGTCGTTGGCTGTAAAGTCGGCAATGGTTTTAATCTGCTCGACGTTGGCCAGAAGACTTTTATGACTATGCACGACCCCTTTCGGGTTGCCTTCGGAACCGGAGGTGAAGAGGATAATCGCCGCATCTTCCGGCCGCTGTTTGACCTGCGCCAGTTTCGGCGCCAGCAGATGGCCGAAGATCCACAGCTTATCGCCGGTCGTAACGTCGCCTTTCAGGTCTTCAAGAAAGACCCAACGCACCTGAGTAAGCTGCTCCGGCAGATGCCAGAGTTTGCCTTTATCAAGGAAGGTACGGGAGGTAAAAATCGTCTTGATTTCCGCGGCGCTAATCGCGCTACTCAGCCCTTTAACCCCGGCGGTGTAGTTCATCATCGCCGGAATACGCCCGCGGGCAATAGCGCCAAAAATGACCGCCGCGCTGATGCCGGCGTTGGGTAACATCAGGCCGATTTTTTCACCCTGAGCGCTGTATTTTTCGAGGATGCGCGCCACAAAGAGGGTTTTGGTCAGCAGTTTGCGATAGGTATCGGGTTGAAAGTTAATGTCTTCCACACAGGGTTTTCGTGCGCCGAACCGATCCTGCGCCGCCAGCAGCGATTCATACAGCGTTTCCCGTGGACGCACCGCCATGCGCGCTTCCATCATGATCTGGTGCAGCATTTCCCCGGCAATTTTGCGGCGATCGCGGGCGCGGGGAGCCTGAGGCATTTCAATGCGAGTTGGCGGCAGCAAATGCAGCTGGATCCGAGGGAACAGACGACGTTTGACCAGCCCCTTGAGACGACTAAACGGGGTCAGCTCCGCGCCTTCGATACGCAGTGGGATAATGGTGGCCTGCGACTTTGCAGCCACAAACGCCGCCCCGTCATAGATTTTCATCAGCGAACCGCTGACCGAGATACGCCCTTCCGGGAAAATAACCACCGGACGCCCCTGTTCAATCAACCGCACCAGGTGTTTTATCGACATCGGTTTCGTCGGGTCGAGCGGGACAAAATCGATCAGCGGCGTCAGCACGCGCATAAACCAGCGCTGGCTGATAGAACTGTACACCGCAAAGACCGGTCGGACGGGCAGGAATAAGGCGAGCAAGATCCCATCGAGGAAAGAGACGTGATTCGGGGTGATCAACACCTTTTGTTGTTGCAAGGACTGCGTGTCGCCGGTCACTCTGACCCGATACAACCCTTTGAACAACAGCCTGAAAAATGCCAACAGCATAACAACTCCATGTGACCGGTTATTAAGTCATTGCAGGTTACACGAGAAGGCGGTTGAAAGCAGTGCGAGGAAGAATGTTTGGCAGAAAAAAAACCTGCGCATCTGCGCAGGCCGGTGCAAGATAATCAGTACGAAACGCGTACTTAAAAACTCACCTATCAATACCTCTGGGACCCTGATTGTCAGGTTTTTTGCCCCTGCCGCACCAGCGATAAAACGCAAGGGAATAAACCTAAGTGCAACCAGTTATTGCCATTTTCGCTATCTGTAACAGCGGCGAGCGGTGGACAGGAAGAGGGGGATCTGCTGCGGGGGGCGAGAGCGTTTCACGGGAGCGGAACGCGACATCTTCCGCCTGCGGGCAAAAAAAAACCTGCGCATCTGCGCAGGCTGGTGTAATTAGAGTGGCCAACGTAACGTTAGCTCCACCTATCAATACCTCTGGGATAGCCAGAATATCAATGCAATGAACGGATAAACCAGCGAACATTCGCAACAGCTAATCGCAAAGTGTAAGCAAAGGTGTGAATGTTCCCGCCGCCGTTTCATTCGTCTGCGTCCCTGCGCTTGTCGCGGTGTAACTTTTTCACCATGAAGGCAAATCTGCATCACATTTGCGCGAAGCCAGGCGCCTCCAGCCTTGAATCTGCCGCACTTTCCCGTAACATAACCGGTATGTAAACGCTTACCCTATAAAAGGTCTGGTATGGCGACAATTAAGGATGTAGCCCGACTCGCTGGAGTGTCCGTCGCTACCGTATCCCGCGTGATCAACAACTCCCCCAAAGCCAGTGAAACCTCGCGCCAGTCGGTGACTGCGGCGATGGAAACGCTCAATTATCATCCCAATGCAAATGCGCGCGCGCTGGCGCAGCAGTCGACGGAAACCGTCGGTCTGGTGGTGGGCGACGTGTCCGATCCTTTCTTCGGCGCTATGGTCAAAGCCGTCGAGCAGGTGGCCTACAACACCGGTAACTTTTTGCTGATCGGCAACGGGTATCACAGCATTAAAAAAGAGCGCCAGGCAATTGAGCAGCTTATCCGCCATCGCTGCGCTGCGCTGGTGGTGCACGCGAAAATGATCCCTGACGACGAGCTCGCCGGGTTGATGAAACAGATCCCCGGCATGGTGCTGATCAACCGTATTCTGGCGGGTTTTGAACAGCGTTGTGTCGCCCTGGACGACCGCTACGGCGCCTGGCTGGCGACCCGTCATCTGATCCAACAGGGGCATACCCGTATCGGCTACCTCTGTTCCAACCACGCGATTTCTGATGCTGAAGATCGCCTGCAAGGCTATTACGCAGCGTTAACGGAGAGCGGTCTGCCCTGTAACGATCGGCTGGTGACCTTTGCCGAACCTGATGAAAGCGGCGGCGAACAGGCCATCACCGAACTCCTGGGACGCGGCAGGAATTTTACCGCTGTCGCCTGCTATAACGACTCGATGGCCGCCGGTGCGATGGGGGTGCTGAATGATAATGGTATCGACGTCCCGCGCGAGATTTCGCTGATTGGCTTCGATGATGTGCTGATCTCTCGCTACGTTCGCCCGCGCCTGACGACGGTGCGTTATCCCATCGTCACCATGGCAACCCAGGCCGCCGAACTGGCGCTGGCGCTGGCGGATCAGCGCCCGGCGCCTGAAATCACCCATTTATTCAGCCCGACGCTGGTTCGCCGTCACTCGGTAATGGCGCCATCGGAAAGCGATAAGTCGTAGCGATACAGGCTGACGGCGGTGGCCGGGTAATCCAGCCCTTCACCAATATACTGCCAGCCAAAACGCTCATAAAAATCGCGGCAGGCGGAGTAGAGATACAGCTGCGGGTGCCCAAGCCGGCGGGCATAGTCGATCACATGCTGTTGCAGCTGTCCCGCGATGCCCCGTCCGCGCGCATCCGGGGCGACGTACAGCGCCGCCATCCACGGGAACAGATCCTGACGGCTGATTAAGTCGCAGCGCCACAGCCCCACCGTCCCTACAAGCGTCTCCCCTTCGACGGCGATAAAGGTGAGCGGCAGCGCCTCCGGCGTCTGGCTGTGGGCAACGAGAGTCGCAAAAAAAGGCAGCGGCAGCGTTTCGCCGCCAAAGGCCTGCCAGAGCCACATCGCCACCTGTTCGGCGTGCTGCGGCGCGGCGTATAAGGGCTGAATATGCATAACCGATCCCCTGCTGAAAAATCCTCTGGCTGCCAGTATACCGCACCCGCAGCGACCGATGGCGAGGACCTCAACGCGTGGAAGCGCCATTTTGCGGACACTTCCTGCAAAAAGCGTGATCGCGATAGTTCTTTGCGCCCGGTTGAGCGCATATCCCTCTGAATGTCTGTGATAAACTGCGGCTTATCACGTGAAATCAGGAATCGATGAATGGCTACAATGCTGGATGTCTCAATTCGCGCAGGCGTCTCTAAAGCGACGGTTTCCCGCGTGTTGAACGGCACAGGTCAGGTAAAAGAGAGCACCCGCCAACAGGTATTCAAAGCGATGGAAGAGCTGGGATACCGGCCAAACTTTCTCGCCCGTTCGTTGGCGAACCGCACCAGCAACAGTATCGGACTGGTGGTTTCTACCTTCGATGGTTTCTATTTTGGCCGCCTGCTACAACAGGCTTCACGCCAGACGGAAGCCTGGGGAAAACAGCTAATCGTCACCGACGGCCACGATGCTCCGGAACGCGAAGAAGAAGCGGTGCAGATGCTCGCCGACCGCCAGTGCGACGCAATCATTCTCTATACCCGCCACATGAGCGAAAAGAAGATCATGTCGCTGATCGAATCCATCGATATGCCGCTGGTGGTGATTAACCGCGACGTCAGCCTGGCGCGGGAACGCTGCGTGTTCTTCGAGCAGGAAGATGCGGCCTTTCAGGCGGTCAATTATCTGATTACGCAAGGGCACCGGGATATCGCCTGCATGACCGTGCCGATGCATACCCCCACGGGCAAAGCCCGTCTGCAGGGATACCGCAAGGCCCTGAAAAAGCATGGTATCGCGTGGGATCCGGCGAAAGTTAAATACGGTGATTCGACGATGACCCGCGGCTATGAGCTGTGCCGCGAGCTGCTTGATGAGAAAACAACGTTCAGCGCGCTGTTTTCATGTAACGATGATATGGCGCTGGGCGCCTCAAAAGCGCTGCATCAGGCGGGGCTGCGGATCCCGCAGGACGTTTCGCTGTTCGGCTTCGACGATGCCCCGAGCGCAAAATGGCTGGAACCCGGCCTGTCGACGGTCTATCTGCCGATCGATAATATGATCACCACCGCGATCGATCAGGCGATCAAGCTCGCCAACGACCAGCCGATCGAAACGATCCCGCCGTTCACCGGTACGCTGGTATTGCGTGAGTCGGTAACGACGGGGCCATATTTTTAGAACAGCTCTAAGGCCAGCAGCTCCTGAATCGTCTGCCGACGACGGATCAGCCGTGCGCTGCCGTTGTCGAACAGCACTTCCGGCAGCAGCGGACGGCTATTGTAGTTTGAGGACATTGACGCGCCATAAGCCCCCGTATCATGCAGCACCAGATAATCTCCCGGCGCGACTTCAGGCAGCAAACGCGTCTCCACCTTGCCCCCTTCCTGCTGAGTAAAGACGTCGCCCGATTCGCACAGCGGCCCGGCCACGACGGTGTCGATAAGCGGTGCGGCGCTCAGGTTGCGGCCATCCGCCGCCAGAGCGGTAATATGGTGATAGCTGCCGTACATTGACGGACGCATCAGATCGTTAAAACCGGCATCAATCAGGACAAAGTGGCGGCTTCCCATCTCTTTGACGCTACGTACCTGAGAGACCAGCACCCCGGATTCGGCCACCAGGAAGCGACCCGGTTCGATTTCCAGTTTCACCGGATGGCCGAGATGTCGGGCGATCTGCTCGCGCGCGGCGTTCCACAAGCCGTAGTAGTGATCGGTATCGATCGCCTCTTCACCTTCGTGATAAGGGATCGACAGTCCGCCGCCGGCGGAGATCGCCTGCAGATCCTGCCCAAACTCAACCACCTGACGCACCATCGCGCCGCAAACCTGTTCCAGGTGGCCATAATCAACCCCGGAGCCAATATGCATGTGGATCCCCACCAGCTGGAGCTGATAGCGACGCATCACTTCCAGCGCCGCCGGCAGATGGCTGTACCAGATCCCGTGTTTGCTGTTTTCGCCGCCGGTGTTGGTTTTTTGGCTGTGGCCGTGACCAAATCCCGGGTTGACGCGCAGCCAGACGCGATGGCCTGGAGAGACTTCCCCCAGCTGGCTCAGCATATCGACTGAACCGGCATTAACCGGAATCTGCAGGGCCTTGACGCGCTCCAGCGTCGCCTCGTCAATCAGGTCGGCGGTAAAAACGATATCTTCCGGGTGCTGCTGCGGGTCATACCCCGCCGCCAGCGCACGTTCAATCTCCCCGAGGGAGACGGAGTCCACCTTAACGCCCTGCTCACGCATCAGACGCAAAATATGGATATTGGAGCAGGCCTTCTGGGCAAAACGCACCACGTCGAACTGGCTGAGCTGGGCTATCTGGCGGCGGATAATCTGCGCGTCATAGACCCACACCGGGCAGCCAAACTCGGCAGGCAGACGGAGCAGGTTCTCGGCAGTCAGGTCGGTATCGGTAGCGTAAAGCGAGCGTGGCATAGTGAACTCCGGCGTTATTGTGTTGTGCGCGTTTTTTTATGATTACGCCATAGCCTGAAGAGAATAAAAAATATCGTTTTATCGTAACTCTATGCAAAAATGATATGGATACCGTCCATCCGCCGAGAGCCGCCATGCCTGCCGTCAATTTACGCCATATTGAAATCTTCCATGCGGTGATGACCACCGGCAACCTCACCGAGGCGGCGCGTCTGCTGAATACCTCTCAGCCGACCGTCAGTCGCGAGCTGGCGCGCTTTGAAAAGGTGATCGGGCTGAAGCTGTTTGAACGCACCCGCGGGCGTTTGCAGCCGACGGTGCAGGGGTTGCGGCTGTTTGAAGAGGTTCAGCGCTCCTGGTACGGACTGGACCGTATCGTCAGCGCCGCCGAGAGCCTGCGAGAGTTCCGTCAGGGCGAACTGTCTGTCGCCTGCCTGCCGGTGTTTTCTCAGTCGTTTTTGCCGCTGCTGCTGCAGCCCTTTCTGGCGCGCTATCCCGAGGTCAGCCTGCAGATTGTGCCGCAAGAGTCCCCCCTGCTGGAGGAGTGGCTCTCCGCCCAACGTCACGATCTCGGCCTGACGGAAACCCTGCACACGCCCGCCGGGACCGAACGCACGCCGCTGTTAACGCTCAACGAGGTCTGCGTGCTGCCGCAGAGCCACCCGCTTGCCAGCAAGCAGGAGCTGACTCCGGCCGATTTCCACGGTGAAAACTATATCAGCCTGTCGCGCACCGACAGCTATCGTCAGCTGCTTGATGCCCTGTTTGCCGAGCATCAGGTGAAGCGCCGGATGGTGGTGGAGACCCACAGCGCGGCCTCTGTTTGTGCGATGGTGCGGGCAGGCGTCGGGATCTCAGTCGTCAACCCGCTGACCGCCCTCGACTATGGCGAAAGCGGCGTGGCGGTGCGCCGCTTTAGCGTCGACGTACCGTTCACCGTCAGCCTGATCCGCCCGCTGCACCGCCCGGGCTCGGCGCTGGTCGAGACATTTATTCAGCACCTGCAGGGGAGCCTGCCGCGGATTCAGGGTCCGCTGGACGCGATGCTTAAGAGAGCATAAACGTCACCGCGTCCGCGGCGTGAATCGCGGCGGTATCGAACACCGGCAGCGGACTGCTCTCCACCGGCACCAGCAGGCCAATCTCGGTACAGCCGAAAATGACCCCTTCTGCGCCCTGCTCCGCCAGCGCGTCAATCACCTGCAGGTAATAATCGCGGGAGTCGTCATTAAACGCGCCCAGGCACAGCTCATCAAAAATAATCCGGTTAATGCGTTCGCGATCGTCAGCTTCCGGAATCAGCGTCTCAATAGCAAACTGCGCCTGCAGGCGCCCACGATAAAAATCCTGCTCCATGGTATAGCGCGTTCCAAGCAGGGCAACCCGCTTTTGGCCTTTGGCGGTAATCGCCCGCCCGGTGGCATCGGCGATATGCAGGAACGGCACCTCACAGCGCGTTTCGATGGCCTGCGCCACTTTATGCATCGTGTTGGTACACAGAACAATCCCTTCCGCCCCCGCCTGCTGCAGGCCAACTGCCGCCTGCGCCAGCATCTCGCCGGCGCGATCCCAGTCTCCTGCGGACTGGCAGGCTTCGATCTCATGGAAATCGACGCTGTGCAGCAGCAGACTCGCCGAATGCAGGCCGCCTAAATGTGCTTTGATACCTTCGTTGATCAAACGGTAATAGGGAATGGTGGATTCCCAGCTCATGCCGCCCAACAGGCCAATCGTTTTCATCATCCGCTCCTGGTTATGCTTTGCTCCAGTGAAACAAACTTGTGATCAACTTTCCACTTCTCTTGTCGATCGTTTCTTTCCCGACGATTCTGCGATAAATTAAATGAAACATTGTTTCACTTAACTACAGGACTGCCGGATGTTTATTTTTCATAACGAGACCACCCTTGAAGATCTGGGCAATGGCGTGACCCGTCGTATTCTTGCGCACGGTGGCAACATGATGGCCGTAGAGGTCAATTTCGACGCCGGAGCCATCGGTCCAATGCATAATCACCCTCACGAACAGTTGACCTATGTGCTATCCGGCGAATTTGAGTTCACCATCGGAGAAGAGAAACGCGTGGTGCGCGCCGGAGATACGCTCTACAAAAAACCGCATATTATGCACGGCTGCATCTGTCTGAAGCCTGGCACCCTGCTGGATACCTTTACTCCCGTTCGTGAGGATTTCCTGTAAACCACGCTTCCCAGGGGCATATTCGTGATGCCCCCTTTCCCCACCCTTCCTTTCCGCCAGAATAATTTGTTAAAAAATATGTAACAGCAAAATGATTAGCCTGCCACTTATCTTGCTCATCCCTGCACAAGATCCCTTCTTCGGCACTATCTCCAGACACCTGTCAGCTCTGCAGAACGCTCACCATCTCATTTTTTGAAACATCGTTTCGACTTCGATCACACTTCCGCTATGAATCGAATGACTCTGTAATAAATCGCAATAAAATAAAATTAAAACGGCGTTTTATAAAACTGAATCACCGGACAAGTAAAAACCGAAACATTCAGGCTCAGCAGGGACGCTGCGAGCAAAAGCCCATAACAAACACAAAGTTAAAAAAGGAAGCCAACGCCAGCTGATACACCCGATACCGATTCACTTTCTGGCCGCGACCGGGCGCAGAAAACCACGACACCGAATCCGTTTTACAAACTCGTAAGCCAGGTAGGTATGTATGAATGAAAACAAGATGTTGGGATTGGCATGGATATCGCCCTATATCATCGGGCTGATAGTCTTTACCGCTTTTCCCTTTGTTTCATCTTTCTTTCTCAGTTTCACTGAGTACGATTTGATGAGCCCGCCGGTGTTTAACGGCATTGAAAACTATCGCTACATGTTGACCGAAGATGGCCTCTTCTGGAAATCCATGGGCGTGACCTTTGCCTACGTCTTTTTAACGATTCCGTTAAAACTGGCTTTCGCACTGGGTATTGCATTTGTCCTCAACTTTAAGCTGCGCGGTATCGGCTTTTTCCGCACCGCTTATTACATTCCGTCGATTCTCGGTAGCTCGGTCGCGATTGCCGTCCTGTGGCGCGCGCTGTTTGCTATCGACGGCCTGCTGAACAGCTTTATCGGCGTGCTGGGATTCGACCCGGTGAACTGGCTCGGCGAGCCGTCGCTGGCGCTGATGTCCGTCACTCTGCTGCGCGTCTGGCAGTTTGGTTCGGCGATGGTCATCTTCCTCGCCGCGTTGCAAAACGTCCCGCAGTCACAGTATGAAGCGGCGATGATCGACGGCGCCTCGAAGTGGCAGATGTTTATGAAGGTCACCGTGCCGCTGATTACGCCGGTCATCTTCTTCAACTTTATTATGCAGACCACCCAGGCGTTCCAGGAGTTTACCGGTCCGTACGTCATCACCGGCGGCGGCCCAACCTACTCCACCTATCTGTTCTCGCTCTATATCTACGACACCGCCTTTAAGTACTTCGATATGGGGTACGGCGCGGCGCTGGCGTGGGTGCTGTTCCTGGTGGTTGCGGTCTTTGCCGCCATCGCCTTTAAGTCATCGAAATATTGGGTGTTCTACTCCGCCGATAAAGGAGGCAAAAATGGCTGATATTCAACAAATCACCCCGGCAATGGAAATTGCGGAGCGCGAAGTTGCCCGCACCCTGCGCCGCGAAAAAGTCAGCCGGACAATCCGTTATGTCATCCTGCTGTTCGTCGGCCTGCTGATGCTTTACCCGCTGGTGTGGATGTTCTCGGCGTCGTTCAAACCGAACCATGAGATTTTCACCACCCTGAGCCTGTGGCCGGCCCACGCGACCTGGGACGGCTTTATTAACGGCTGGAAAACCGGCACCGAGTACAACTTCGGGCACTACATGCTGAACACCTTTAAGTATGTGATCCCGAAAGTCCTGCTGACCATTATCTCCTCCACTATCGTGGCCTACGGCTTTGCCCGCTTCGAAATCCCGTGGAAGAAATTCTGGTTCGCCACGCTCATCACCACCATGCTGCTGCCGAGCACCGTCCTGCTTATCCCGCAGTACCTGATGTTCCGTGAAATGGGCATGCTGAACAGCTATCTGCCGCTGTATCTGCCGCTGGCTTTCGCCACCCAGGGATTCTTCGTCTTCATGCTGATCCAGTTCCTGCGCGGCGTACCGCGCGATATGGAAGAGGCGGCGCAGATCGACGGCTGTAACTCTATTCAGGTGCTGTGGTACGTGGTGGTGCCGATCCTGAAACCGGCGATTATCTCGGTGGCGCTGTTCCAGTTTATGTGGTCAATGAACGACTTTATCGGCCCGCTGATTTACGTCTACAGCGTGGATAAATATCCGATCGCACTGGCGCTGAAAATGTCCATCGACGTCACGGAAGGCGCTCCGTGGAACGAAATTCTGGCAATGGCGAGTATCTCCATTCTGCCATCCATCATCGTGTTCTTCCTGGCACAACGCTACTTCGTACAGGGCGTGACCAGCAGCGGAATCAAAGGTTAAGAGGGAAATATCATGGCTGAAGTTATTTTCAACAAACTGGAAAAAGTTTACTCCAACGGCTTCAAAGCGGTACATGCTATCGACCTGAAAATCGCGGACGGCGAGTTTATGGTGATCGTCGGGCCATCCGGCTGTGCGAAATCCACCACCCTGCGTATGCTGGCGGGACTGGAAACCATCAGCGGCGGCGAAGTGCGTATCGGCGAGAAGATCGTCAACAACCTCGCGCCAAAATCACGCGGTATTGCGATGGTGTTCCAGAACTATGCGCTCTACCCACACATGACGGTGCGTGAGAATCTGGCTTTTGGTCTCAAGCTGAGCAAGCTGCCGAAAGATCAGATTGATGCCCAGGTTAACGAAGCGGCCAAAATCCTCGAGCTGGAAGAGCTGCTCGACCGTCTGCCGCGCCAGCTTTCCGGCGGTCAGGCCCAGCGCGTGGCGGTTGGCCGCGCGATTGTCAAAAAACCGGATGTGTTCCTGTTTGATGAACCGCTCTCTAACCTTGATGCCAAGCTGCGCGCCTCGATGCGTATCCGCATTTCCGATCTGCACAAGCAGTTGAAGAAATCCGGCAAGCCGGCGACCACCGTGTACGTCACCCACGACCAGACCGAAGCGATGACCATGGGCGACCGGATCTGCGTCATGAAGCTCGGGCATATCATGCAGGTCGATACTCCGGACAACCTGTATCACAAACCGAAAAACATGTTCGTGGCCGGCTTTATCGGCGCCCCGGAGATGAATATTCGCCCCAGCAAACTGGTTGAACAGGCCGGGCGCCTGCACCTGACTATCGGCGATGAGCTGCTGCCGTTAAGCGCAGCCCTGCAGGATAAAGTCGCCAGCCATAAAAACCAGCCGCTGTTCTACGGCGTCCGCCCGGAGTTTGTCGCCATCGCCGATGAACCGTTCGCCGAAGGCGGCTGCTCGGGCGAAATGGTGCGGGTCGAGAACATGGGGCACGAGTTTTTCGTCTACCTGAAAGTCGCCGACTATGAACTGACCGCCCGCGTCCCTTCTGACCAAGCGAAGCCGATGATTGAAAAAGGGTTGCATCGCAAGGTGTGGTTCAAATTCGACATGAATAAGTGCCATCTCTTTGATGCCGCCACCGAACAGAATATCTCTCTGTAATCACTGGAGTATTAAAATGAAAAAAGTGCTTTTAAGCGCCGCAATCTCCGCCACTCTGGGCCTTACCGCGTTACCGTCTCTGGCAAAGGATGTCGATCTGCGTATGTCATGGTGGGGCGGCAACGGCCGCCATCAGGTCACCCTGAAAGCGCTGGAGGAGTTTCATAAACAGAATCCGGACATCAACGTTAAAGCCGAATATACCGGCTGGGACGGCCATCTTTCGCGCCTGACCACCCAAATCGCCGGGGGAACCGAGCCGGACGTGATGCAGACAAACTGGAACTGGCTGCCGATCTTCTCGAAGAACGGTGAGGGTTTCTACGATCTGAACAAAATGAAGGATGTCATCGACCTCAGCCAGTTCGATGCCAAAGAGCTGCAGTCCACCACGGTCAATGGCAAACTCAACGGTATCCCGATTTCCGTTACCGCCAGGGTGTTCTACTTTAACGACGAAACCTGGAAAAAAGCCGGCGTCACCTTCCCGAAAACCTGGGATGAGCTGATGGCGGCGGGCAAAACCTTTGAGAGCAAGCTGGGTAAGCAGTATTACCCGGTGGTGCTGGAGCATCAGGACACCCTGGCGCTGCTGAACTCTTACATGATTCAGAAGTACAACCAGCCGGCTATCGACGAGAAAACGAAGAAATTCTCCTACAGCAAAGAACAGTGGGTCGAATTCTTCCAGATGTACAAAAAGCTCATCGACAGCCACGTGATGCCGGACACCAAATACTATGCCTCGTTCGGCAAGAGCAACATGTATGAGATGAAGCCGTGGATTCAGGGCGAATGGGCGGGGACATATATGTGGAACTCCACCATCAACAAATACTCCGACAACCTGAAGCCGCCGGCGAAGCTGGCGCTGGGCGACTACCCGATGCTACCGGGCGCCACCGATGCCGGCCTGTTCTTTAAACCGGCGCAGATGCTCTCCATTGGCAAATCGACGAAAAATCCGGAAGCGGCGGCGAAAGTGATTAACTTCCTGCTGAACAGCAAAGAGGGCGTGGATACGCTGGGCCTTGAGCGCGGCGTGCCGTTAAGCAAAGTGGCGGTGAAATACCTGACCGAAGACGGCACGATCAAAACCGACGATCCGGCAGTATCCGGGCTGAAGCTGGCGCAGTCGCTGCCGACAAAACTCTCGGTATCGCCTTACTTTGATGACCCGCAGATTGTTGCCCAGTTTGGCACGTCGCTGCAGTACATCGACTACGGACAGAAAAGCGTAGAAGAGACGGCCGCCGACTTCCAGCGCCAGTCCGATCGTATTCTGAAACGCGCCATGCGCTAACGGTCGATCATTCTCTCTGCCCTGCAGCCTCGGCTGCGGGGCATTTTTTCGTCAGGAGCGAGTCATGAAAGGCAAAATCATCCCGCTGAATTTCCGTACCACGGAAGACAGCGTAACCGGCCGCCAGGTGATCCGGATGACGCCCCCGCACGTTATCTGCCACCGTAACTACTTCTATCAAAAGTGCTTTACCCGGGATGGCAGCAAACTTATTTTCGGCGGCGGATTCGAGGGCCACTGGAACTACTATTTACTCGATCTGGCCACGCAGCAGGCCATACAGCTGACCGACGGGCCGGGCGATAATACCTTCGGCGGTTTTCTATCCGACGACGACCGCACGCTGTGGTATGTGAAAAACAATCGGCAGCTGCGCCGCGTGGATCTGGCGACGCGGGAAGAGCAGGTGGTTTACACAGTGGATGACGACTGGGTCGCCTATGGTACCTGGGTGGCAAACAGCGATTGCAGCAAACTGGTCGGCATCGAGATAAAAAAAAGCGACTGGCGGCCGCTGACCGACTGGAGTAAATTCCGCGCCTTTTATTTTACCCAACCCGAATGCCGCCTGATCAATATCGACCTGCATAGCGGCGAGCGCCGCGTTGTCCTGCAGGAGAAACGCTGGCTGGGCCATCCGATTTACCGGCCGTTTGATGACCAGACCATCGCGTTCTGCCACGAAGGACCGCGTGATGCTATCGACGCCAGGATGTGGCTTATCAACGCTGACGGCAGCAATATGCGCAACGTTCGCCAGCACCAGCCGGGAGAGAGTTTCACCCATGAGTTCTGGGTGCCGGATGGCTCTGCGCTCTATTACGTCGCCCACCGGGAAAACGATCCGCATCGCTATCTCTACCGTGCCGACCCCACCACCCTGGATAATCGTCAGCTGCTGACCATTCCTCCCTGCTCGCACCTGATGAGTAACTACGATGGTTCGCTGGTCGTCGGCGATGGCGCGCCGCATCATACCGGCGATATTCAGCTGAACGATCCGTTTATCTGGGTATTTGACGTGCAGTCCGGTACGCAGCGGGCCATTTGTCGCCACGACTCCAGCTGGAAAGTGCTCGACGGCGATCGTCAGGTCACCCACCCCCATCCGTCATTTTCGCCGGATGACCGCTGGGTGCTGTTTACCTCCGATAAAGAAGGGATGCCGGCGCTGTACCTGGCGGAGGTGTAGTCATTCGGCAACCTCCCCCGGCTCGCGCGGTGCCTGGCCGGGCGCCAGGTTCACAGCCGTCTGCGGTCCGGTAGCCCCGGGGAAGGCGTTTGCGCCCCCCCGGGGAAACCTGTCAGAAGAAATATTTAAACCGTACCCGCGCGCCGTAGCGTTCATCGGTATTGCCGCTTTTCGCCGCCGATGAATCCAGCCATGACGCATACGCGCCGAGATAAATATTAAAGTTCGGCATATCCATAATATTCGGCAGTTGCCATGACGTATGAATGGTGTGGATATCATAGCGACCCGGCGTCAGAATCGCGCAGTCGCCATCGCACTCCGCGCTCACGCCGGACATATTGAACTTGTCGATTTTGTTATGCGCATAGATATAGCCCAGCTCTACACGATGCCATAATGCGTTGATACCGGCGCTGAAATCTTTCTCATCCGCCGCATCAAGATAGGCGGTACTCAGATTCACCGCGGCCCCATTTTCGGCATCGGTTTTCAGCGTGTTCCAGCTCATGGTCATCCCGTAACCGGTACGATTTGACTGGTCGACCCAGCCTCCCCCCGTTTTTTCATAGCCGTAAGCGTTATTAACGAGGTTGCTCTCCATTGCCGCCGCCACCGACCAGGCGCCGGACTGCCAGGCCGCGACCGGACGCACGTACACCACGTTTTTACGGTTATCCAGCGCGTTGCCGTGATAGTTCCGATCGACAAACAGCGAGCTGCCGTCCTCCACCAGCGTATTCACCTCAAAATACCAGTTATCGATATTTTTACTGAGCAGGAAGCTGCCGCCGCTGCTGCTGCGCCCGCGTCCCTCTTTCATCATATAGATATAGCCGTAGCCGTCGCTATACAGATCGTTGGCCGTATTACCGGAATATTCAATAAAGGTATCCTGATTCAGCGGGAACATATCGTAGGCCTCAAAGCGGCCGATTTTAATTTTCCAGTCATGCTCCTGTCCAAAGAAAAAGGCCGCATCATCGAGATTCATTTTTCCATTCATATCCGCCAGCGGCTGCACGCTGAACCCGGCATATTTTCCGTTAGCCCCCTTACGTAATCCATCAAAGCCCAGAAGAATGCGCCCGTTAATATCCCAGCGTTCTTTATCTCCCGGCGCCCAGTTTTTATTCGCGCTGGTTTTCACCGACGTCAGGCTACCGGTACGGCTGGCACCGTCCATATTAAACTCAACGTCGCCATAGAATTTTAATTCGCCATAATCATTAAGCTGTAAAGTCGGTTTAGCCGGTGCGGCGCTGACCACCGTCGCTGGCGTTTCCTGGCCTTTCAGCGCCCGGATTTCCGCCTCCGCGCTGGCCGCCCGCTGTTCGGTCGCCTTTAGTCGTTGCTCCATTTGCGCCAGCCGCTCCTCAAGGGATAACGGCGCCTGTGCATTAGCCAGAGGGGTAAATAAAGACGTCAGAACACACCCGACCCAGATTTTATTCATCGGAAAACCCTTTATTAAAATGAAGTTTTTACCCTCAATAATTCGAGTGACAGGCAGGCGGCGATGCAGTGAGTCCCCTGGCGCTTACTCGCGTAAGTGACGGGGGCGCGAGGAAAGCCAACGCACATGTAACTTGAAGTATGACGGGTATTTTTATTTATGGGCAAAGCACGACGATAATGACAATAATAACCCGCCCATCGTCGAAGACGGGTTATTAACGACCATGCAATAAAATTTATTCCAGCTGCCAGGCTCCTGCTTCAGTTAAAGACGCCAAACCGTTCCAGGCAAATAAAGATAATTCACGGCGAGCGGCATCCGGATATATACGGCTACTAAGACAGGCCTCTCCGTCATTAACAAACACTTCAACGGAAGAGCTATCGAAGAATACCCGCAGTTTCAGATCGGCCCCCTCGTGCAACGGTACGCTGCGCGTGCCGCACAGACCGTACTGCGGGTAGTTCCGCTCCAGCACCAGGCGTTGCATCTGCGCATCAACGTAGACCCGCAGCCCCTCGCCGAAGCTCAGTCCATACTGTTCTGCCGTACTGCCTGCGCAGTCCCAGTGCAGGATCACCTCCATCGCCTCACCGTTTTCCGCCATCAGCGACCGTTGGTTTTTCAGCGTGCTGACCGGCCACGGGAACCAGGCTCTGCGCAGGCACTCCACCTCTTTCGCCGGACGCATCTGCAGACGATTATCGGCGCTCAGCGTCAGCTCACGCGGCAGAGAGAGCATGCCAGCCCAGCCGTCCTGCTGTTCCGGCAGCGGTGACTCCCACATGTCCAGCCAGCCGATAACGATGCGGCGACCGTCGGGCGTCAGGAAACTCTGCGGGGCATAAAAATCATGGCCATGGTCCATCTCAACAAATTCACCTTCCCGGACAAACGGCTGCCCGGGCTGCCAGTCGCCGAGCAGATAGCCGCTCTGGAATAAATTGCGGTTCTGATAGCCCTGTGCCGCCATCCCCTGCGGTGAAAACATCAGTACTCGCTTGCCGCCGAGCGTGAAGAAGTCGGGGCATTCCCACATGTAGCCCATCTTATCTTCGGCTTCATCAAGGATCCCTTCGTCATGCCACTGGCGCAGATCGGCGGAACGATACAGCCGCACCTGGCCGGTATCACCGACGCGGGCACCGACGATCATGTACCAGCTATCCCCTTCGCGCCACACTTTCGGGTCGCGGAAGTGGTGCAGGCCCGGCGGGGTATCCAGCACCATGCCCTGGCGTTCAAAATGAATGCCGTCGCGACTGGTGGCCAGACACTGCACCTGATAGAGGTTCTCTTCGTCGCTGGGATCGCCGTGGAATTTATGCCCGGTATAGATCAGTGCCAGCGTATCGCCGTCCACCACGGCCGAGCCGGAGAAGCAGCCATCTTTATCCTCCGGCCCTTCCGGCGCCAGCGCCACCGGCAGGTGTTCCCAATGGACTAAATCCTTGCTGCGCGCATGACCCCAGTGCATCGGCCCCCACTGCGTGGAGTAAGGATGGTGCTGATAAAAGGCGTGATACCAGCCGTCAAACCAGACCAGACCATTGGGATCGTTGATCCAGCCCGCACGAGCGGCGAGATGGTAGCGTGGGTACCAGCGCAGGTTTAACGTCTCGCGTTTCGCCTGCAGTTCCTGTTCAGCGTTAGCAACGGTGTACATCATATTCTTCACTCTTTTCATTCAGATAGCGGAGGGTTGCGACATCATCGGATCCGAAGATGAGCGACTGGATCGCAACAAGAAAATGGAGATAAAGGTGGTGCAGAACACCAGCAGTCCCATAATCAGATAGGACTGGGCGAAGCCGTATTTCTCGTAGCTGTAGCCCGCCAGCGGCGACAGCACCGTGGCAATCACCGAGCTGGTGCAGGCAAAGCCCACCAGGTACAGCGTGGAAGAGAGACGTTTATCAAAGTTCAGGCTGTTGTATTTAAAGATGGCGACCAGCAGTACCGGCAGCTCCACCGCATGGAGCAGTTTGGTGATGGAAATCAGCAGCGGCCCTTCCACCAGCCCGGAGGCCACCATACGTAATGCCATGACCATCCCGGCGAAAATCAGGCCGTTTTTCGCGCCAATACGGTTAACCAGCCACGGCGCGCAGAACATCCCGGCCGCTTCGAGGAACACCTGGAAAGAATTCAGGTAGCCGTACATCGCGTTCCCTTCCTGCAGGGTGGCGAACTGCGAGGAAAAGTAGACCGGGAACTGTTGGTCGTAGACGCCGTAAATGCAGGTCCCGACGACAAAAAAGACCAGCGCCCAGAAGCGCGGCAGGGTCAGCAGACGCAGCGCATCCTCCAGCGTCACTTTGCCGCCGGAGATGGCCTCCTGCATAGCCTGCGGTGCGGAGGAGACCCGCAGTCGCGCCAGCAGAACAAAGAACACCAGGCCGGAACAGCTGGCGACCGCAAAGTTAAGTTTCGGATTGATGTTAAACAGCAGTCCGGCAAAAAAGGTCGCCACCGCCCAACCCAGCGATCCCCACATACGCGCCCGACCAAACTCAAACTGGCTCTGGCGCGCGACGCGTTCGGTATAGGATTCGAGTACTCCGATGCCGCCGTTAAAGGTTAAGCCGATATAGATCCCGCCAAAGATACTGCCGAGCAGTACGTTTATTTTCAGCAAATAGCCAAACAGCAGGTAGGCCGGCCCGGAGAGAATCAGTAGCACGGTGATATACCAGAGCAGGTTTTTACGCAGCCCAAGCTTGTCCTGAATAAAGCCGTAGCACACCTGGGCAAACAGCGCTGATACGGAAAGCACGGCATAGATGATCCCGGTATCCCCCGCCTTGAGCCCGACTTCCTGGTGCAACCAGATAGAGAGCAATGAGCCGGAAGAGGACCAGGTGACAAAAAAGAAAAACAGTAAGGCGCTGAGTAACGGATAGCTGTGAGAGTGATGGGCTTTCATCATGACATTCTCGTGTAGGGGTAATGCACGCAATGGTAACGTTAACAAAAAACATAAATCATGCCGTTTTGCCGAGATACATGATGTTAATCACAAAAGTTAACGTTAACATAACGAGGGTGAGATCGCGATCAAATAATCCGGCCCACTGAGACAACACGGCATACGATAGAATATCGTATGATCCTTTTACATCAGCAACTTAGTTGTATAGCCTGTTGCATGGCGGCAACGGTGGAGTGTGAAATATGGCATCTTTGAAAGATGTGGCAAAACTGGCAAACGTATCTCTGATGACGGTTTCACGGGCGCTGAACAACCCGGAACGTCTGAAACCCGAAACGCTGGCTCGCGTTCAGTCTGCGATTGAGCAGACCAACTACGTCCCTGACCTGTCTGCCAAGAAAATACGCGGCGCGCGCGCCACGCCGAATACCATTGGCGTACTGGCGCTGGATACCGTCACCACGCCGTTTTCGGTTGAGATCGCGTTGTCTATTGAAGAGACCGCCCGCGCGCACGGCTGGAACAGCTTCGTGGTGAATATGTTTTCCGATGATAGCCCGGAAACCATCGTCGACCTGCTGCTTTCCCACCGTCCTGACGGTATCATCTACACCACCATGGGGCTGCGCCAGGTACCCGTTCCCGCCAAGCTGCTGACGCTACCCTGCGTCCTTGCCAACTGCGAAAGTCTTAACGACCCGGTCGCCAGCTATATTCCTGATGATGAGCAGGGTCAGTACGCTGCGGTCAAAGCGCTGCTCGCCGCAGGCTATCGTAACCCGCTCTGTTTGCATCTCCCGGCCAACCATCTCGCCACCGTACGCCGCCGCCAGGGGCTGGAGCGCGCCTGCCGCGAAGCCGATATCGACCCGGATACGTTGGTGCACAGCTATATGGCCTACGGCGATAAGCACTACCATGATATTCCCGCCGTGGTGCAGGCCCATCTCCGTCAGGGAAAACCGTCGTTCGATTCGGTTATCTGCGGCAACGATCGTATCGCCTTTATGGTCTATCAGACGCTGCTGGCGCAGGGATTGCGGATTCCGCAGGACGTTGCGGTGGTGGGCTACGATAATATGGTCGGCATTGGCGATCTGTTTTTACCGCCGCTGTCGACGGTGCAGCTGCCGCACTATGATATCGGGCGCCTGAGCGCCCTGCATATTATTCACGGCGATAGCCATCGGGAAACGGTACGCGTAGCCAGTCCGTGGCTGCCAAGGGCATCCCTGTGATTAATTACCGATATTGCGCAGCTTTTCGCCGGACATCAGTCGGCGCTCGATGTGTTCGAGCGTGACGTTTTTGGTTTCCGGAATCAGCCAGAACGTCACGCCGATAAACGCCACGTTCAGCGCGGTATAGAGCCAGAAGGTCCCCGCCGCGCCAATCGTATCCAGCAGCGTCAGGAAGGTGGCGCCGATAATCATGTTTGACACCCAGTTGGTGGTGGTTGAACAGGTGATGCCAAAGTCGCGGCATTTCAGCGGCTGAATTTCCGAACACAGGATCCACACCACCGGCGCGGCGCTCATCGCATAGCCTGCAATGCACATCATGGTCATGCCGACGGAAAGCCAGGACAGGCCGCTGGAGGCGGTGCCGTTATCAAACTGCATCAGGCAGTAGCCCAGCACCAGCGTTCCGATAGCCATCACGCTAAAGCCGATTTTCAGCGCCGGTTTACGCCCCGCTTTATCGACGGTAAAGACCGCGATAAAGGTCGCAAACATAAAGGTCAGGCCGACCACCAGCGTGGCAATCATCTGCTGCTCGGTGGTGGTGAAACCGGCCATTTTAAAAATACGCGGCGCGTAGTACATGATGATATTCATCCCGGTAAATTGCTGCATCGCCTGCAACAGCATGCCAAGGAATACCGCGCGGCGGACGTTACGATTGATCTTAAACAGCGCCCAGCCGCCTTGCTTAAGCTTCAGGCTTTCGCGGATTTCATTGAGCTCATCACGGGCTTTTTCCGAGGTATCGCGCAGCATACGCAGCACCTCTTCCGCTTCAACGTGGCGCCCCTTTTCAGCCAACCAGCGCGGGCTGTTTGGCAGGAAAATCACCAGAACGATCAGCAGAAGCGCCGGCAGCGCCAGCACGCCCAGCATCGCCCGCCAGTTGCCGCTGTAGCTGAACGCGGTATCGGACAGGAACGCCATGACGATCCCCAGCGTCACCATCAGCTGATACATACTGATCATCTTGCCGCGCACGTTTTCACTCGCCATTTCAGAAAGATACAGCGGCGCGGTATACGAGGCGATCCCCACGGCGATACCGAGAATGATCCTTGCCGCCAGCAGCATTTCGACGCTCGCGGCAAACGCCGATCCGACCGATCCGGCCACAAACAATACCGCCCCCACCATCAGACTGTATTTACGTCCCAGTCGGAAGGAGAGCCAGCCGTTGAACAGCGCGCCAACCGCCGCCCCCAGCATCATGCTGCTGACCACCCACTCCTGCAGCCGGCTGGATAAGACAAAGTGGTCGGTAATAAAGGGCAGCGCCCCGGCAATCACCCCAATATCGAGGCCAAAAAGCAATCCAGCCACCGCAGCGGCAATAGAGACAAACTGGTTCATGCGTCGGGTATCACGCTGGCTACGCGCCAGGACCGTCGTGCCGTCACTGATTGAGGTCATTTTTTTCCTGCCTGAGCAAAGTAAAACGTGCAGTGAAAGTACGCGATCGGCGCGATAAAGTGTCAGGGAGGAGACGTCAAAGATATGGATTAAATTGCTGGCAGGACTTGTTTTGTGATGGACATTCAACTTTCTATTATTGCCGTTTCATCAATATCCTTTTATTCATTCCTTTTATCCATTGGCTAACAGCGGGAAATCGCGACGAAATGATATGGACGATCTTCAAATTCAGCGCCATATCAATATGGATAATTAATGTTCATCTTTCATCACTGTTGCGCCGATTGCCGGATGGTGAAGTGACATGGTCTACCGCCAGGCATAAAAAAACCCTGCCATCAAAGCAGGGTTTATCGCCTGTCGCCACGCGAGCTTAGCGCGCCAGCCAGCCGCCATCGACCGCCACGGTGTAGCCGTTAATGTAATCCGATGCGCTGGAGGAGAGGAAGACCACCGGCCCTTTCAGATCGTCCGGTAAGCCCCAGCGTCCGGCAGGAATGCGGTCAAGAATTTCCGCGCTGCGCTGTTCATCGGAACGCAGCTGCTGGGTGTTGTTGGTCGCCATATAGCCCGGCGCAATCGCGTTGACGTTGATGTTGTACTTCGCCCACTCGTTCGCCAGCAGACGGGTCACCCCCATCACACCACTTTTTGATGCGGTGTAGGACGGTACGCGAATACCGCCCTGGAAAGAGAGCATCGACGCGATGTTGATAATCTTGCCGCCGTTACCCTGGGCAATAAAATGCTTCGCCGCCGCCTGGGACATAAAGAACACGGTCTTGATGTTCAGATCCATCACGTCATCCCAGTCTTTCTCGCTGAATTCAAGGGCATCCTGACGACGAATCAAACCGGCGTTGTTGACCAGAATATCGATATGACCGAATTCGGCAACCGCACGCTCAAGCAGTTGAGGAATACCGTCAATCTGGCGCAAATCGGCGGTCAGGCTCAGGAAACGACGTCCCAGCGCGGTAACACGCTCAATCGTTTCCACCGGCTCAACAATATTAATGCCGACAATATCGCAGCCCGCTTCGGCCAGACCGAGCGCCATACCCTGACCCAGCCCGGTATCACAGCCGGTGACAACAGCCACTTTACCCTGTAAAGAGAATGCATCGAGTATCATACTTTGTTCCTTAGTCTTTCAGAGCCCGTACAACACAGGCAAGGTTCTATTTGTCCGATCCGCATCCCTCACGGTTGCTTACGCCAGGGAAAACGCTCTGGGTATTACCCACCTTAAAAATAAAACACAGTTTCGTTTTACTAGTGTCGACATCTTACCCCTGAGGAAATCTGTTTTCAATTTTTATTAAAACGATGTTTCATATTTTCGCGTTCTATTTATCAGAAATGCAGAACCGATCACGAAGCGATGCAAAAAAAAAGATATAAAAACAATAAAATACAATGAGTTAATTCAACTTTGAAAAATGACAGTAAAACGTAAAAAGCGGGCATGAAAACAAGATCGCCCCGAGAAGCCAGCTGAAAGAGCAGAAAAACCGCGATCCAGCGCAACATTTTATAGTGAATTGCGCTCACCATCACAAATAATGAAACGATGTTTTGATAAATTAACACCTATCTTTTAAATCAACCTCACCTGGCTACACGTCCCCTGCAGACAGGCGACATCGCGGGAAGGAAAAGGAGTACATCATGGCTAAAGGCATGCGGGTAAAATTGAATTATGAAGTCAGTCGCGATCCGGATACCGGCGCGGAGATCACCCGCTTAACCCCTCCGGAAGTAACCTGTCATCGTAACTATTTCTATCAGAAGTGTTTTTTTAATGATGGCAGCCACCTGCTGTTCGCCGGTGAATTTGACGGCCACTGGAACTACTATCTGCTAAATATCGCGACAGCCGAGGCCGTTCAGCTGACCGAAGGCGCCGGCGATAATACCTTCGGCGGCTTTCTCTCACCGGATGATTCCGCGCTCTATTACGTTAAAAATGACCGCACGCTGCTGGAAGTCAATCTTTCAACCCTCCAGGAGCGCCAGGTCTACCGCGTCCCGGATGAGTGGGTCGGATACGGTACCTGGGTCGCCAACAGCGACTGCAGCAAACTGGTCGGCATTGAGATTGCGAAAAGCGACTGGACACCGCTCAACGACTGGCAGATTTTCCACGACTTCTTCCATAAAGGTCCGCACTGCCGTCTGCTGCGCGTCGACCTGCAAAGCGGGGAGAGCCGCGTTATTCATGAAGAGAAAAAATGGCTGGGTCATCCCATCTACCGTCCGTTCGACGACAACACCGTCGCCTTCTGCCATGAAGGGCCGCACGATCTGGTCGATGCCCGGATGTGGATGGTCAACGAAGACGGCAGTCACGTGCGGAAAGTCAAAGAGCATGCCGAGGGCGAAAGCTGTACGCACGAATTCTGGGTCCCGAACGGTTCCGCGCTGATTTATGTCTCTTATCTGAAAGGTCAGCAGGGACGGACGATTTATCGCTTCGATCCGGATACCGGCATCAATACCGCGCTGATGCAGATGCCCGCCTGCTCGCATCTGATGAGCAACTTCGACGGCACGCTGTTGGTTGGGGATGGCTCTGGTACGCCGGTAGATGTGAAAGATACCAGCGGTTACACCATTGATAACGATCCTTATCTCTACGTCTTTGATGTCGCGAAACAGGCTTACTTCCGCGTTGCCCGGCATGATACCTCCTGGGCGACGGTCGCCAATAGCCGTCAGGTCACCCATCCGCATCCTTCGTTTACCCCCGACGATCGGGCGATTTTGTTCAGCTCGGACAAAGACGGGAAACCGGCTATCTACATCGCGAAACTGCCGGCGCATCCGGAGATGCTGCAGGCGTAATATCCGTATTGTTTTTGAGTGTGTTTCTGTAACTGGCCTTGCCCTCCTTCGCGGAGGGCTTTTTTGTTTCGTTACCGCCCGGCGGAGTCGTTGAGGCCGGCACAGGCCGTTTTTCCTCACCTTCTGTTGAACCCGTGCTGGTGAAACCTTCCGCAGCCCCTTTCGACTGCGCGAGCGGCCAAGTCTGCTTGCGCCATAATCAGCGCTAACGGGAACCGCATCCGGACGACAGAAACAGAAAACCCCGGCTGACGGCTCCGGGGTCATGACGGAAGAGGGTTTTATCAGAAGCTGTAAGCAACCCCGACGCGGAAACGGGTCTGGCGATCGCTGCGGTCATTCACACCCACGTTGCCCACTTCACCATACGGCGCCCAGTTTTTGTCGAGCTTATAGGCCAGCTTCACGTTGTACTCCTGGGAGTAAGGCTTGTTGTCGTTGCGGTTTACTCCCTCGGAGCTGCGGGCATAAACATAGTTCAGCTCGGTACGCCAGTTGCCCATCACAAAACCGGCCCACGCATCGCCACGGTTCACTTTATCGTCTTCTTTGCCGGCGCTCGCCGGGTAGCGGGTATAGTCGTAGCGATAGCGGGCGGCCACGTAGAAACCATTATCGAAGCTGTATTGCACGCGCAGATTGGGTTTGTAAATTGAGCGGCTATCGTTGCTCTCAATATTAAACCCCGGCGTCACGGAGAAATTCTGATTCGCCTTCCACTGCCAGCTAATGGTCTCTTCGTGGCCGTTGCCGACAAAATCTGAATACGGTTGGGAGGTATTATCGCCGCCTGACTTCCACTTTGCCTCTACGGAGAAGCCGAATCCGTTGGCAAAGCGATGGGAGACCGAGACACGGTCGGCATTGGTTTTATCTGTCTTACCTCCATCAATGAATTCATGACGCAAATCAACCGTGACAGCGGAAGCGGAAAACGCTGCGGCGCAGAGAGTAGCAAGGGCCAGAGATCTTGCAAACATAGGGTACCCCTCAAAATTAAAATTATGTTTCTATTTTATGAAACTGCATTTTATTTTTTAAGGACATATGTTTTAGTGATCGAGATCGTAATTATTTGTTTCAAAAAACATGGCACAGCAGGACGTGACAAAGCTCAACAAAAAAGGGCTTTATCGCCCCCTTTTCGCTGAATTTTTCCAGGATCTGCGGGAAGAAAATCCAATAAAAAAGCCTCCGTAAGGAGGCTTGAGAAGCAGGTAAAGTAAAGCGGGACTATGCGCGTTCTACCGCCAGCGCAACCCCCTGACCGCCGCCGATACAAAGCGTTGCCAACCCTTTACGGGCATCGCGTTTAATCATCTCGTGCACCAGAGAAACCAGAATTCGACAGCCTGATGCCCCAATGGGGTGGCCCAGCGCAATCGCCCCGCCGTTAACATTGACCCGCCGCTCATCCCATTCCAGCACTCTGCCGACAGAAATCGCCTGGGCGGCAAATGCCTCATTGGCCTCGATAAGCTCGACCTCATCCAGCCGCCAGCCCGCTCTTTCCAGACAGCGGCGCGTCGCGTGTACCGGCGCGATCCCCATCAGGGCCGGATCGACGCCGACGCTGGCAAAAGCGCGGATCCGCGCCAGGATCGGCAGACCGAGCTCCTGCGCTTTCGATTCGCTCATCATCATTACCGCCGCCGCGCCGTCATTGATGCTGGAAGCGTTGCCCGCGGTCACTGAACCCAGCCGATCGAAGGTGGGTAGCAGGCTGGCCAGCCCTTCGGCGCTGGCATCAACCCGCGGCTGCTCATCGGTGTCAACGGTGCGCGACGCCCCGTTCAGCTCGGTGGTTACCGGCACAATCTCATCACGAAAGCGCCCTGAATCAATCGCCCGCCGGGCCTTTTGCTGCGAACTCAGCGCCCAGGCATCCTGCAGCTCCCGGCTAATACCATATTCACGAGCCAGGTTTTCCGCCGTAACTCCCATGTGATAGTCGTTGAAGGCATCCCACAAACCATCGTGGACCAGGCTGTCAATCAGCTGGCTGTTGCCCAGCTGAGCGCCGGTGCGGCTATCGGTGAGAACGTGCGGCGCCCGGCTCATATTTTCCTGACCGCC
Organism: Klebsiella sp. X13; assembly: GCF_003323835.1. Classification (NCBI taxonomy): domain Bacteria; kingdom Pseudomonadati; phylum Pseudomonadota; class Gammaproteobacteria; order Enterobacterales; family Enterobacteriaceae; genus Klebsiella; species Klebsiella sp. X13. The sequence goes on along the minus strand of NZ_CP030874.1, from coordinate 944,401 downwards.
GGCAATCACCACGTCAGCTTCTCCGCACTGGATTGCCTGCGTCGCCAGATGCAGCGCCTTCAGTCCGGAGCCACACACGTCGTTAATCGTAATGGCAGAAACGGTATTCGGCAGGCCGCCGCGGATCGCCGATTGACGTGCCGGATTTTGCCCGGTCCCCGCAGTCAGAACCTGCCCGAGGATCACCTCATCAACACTTTGCGGGTCGATACCGGTACGCTCCACCAGAGCCTTGACCACAAGACTCCCCAACTCTACCGCGGAGTGACGCGACAACGTTCCCTGAAAACACCCTATCGGAGTGCGCAACGCACCCACGATCACGACATCTTTCATCCTCTACCTCTGCCCTGCCTCTGCGCAAAGAAACAGCAACATAGTAGAGAATTGTTATCAAAAAATTTCGCAATTGTTTAAAAAAAGTGAGGCGAATCACAAAGATTAGCCCCGCGTTGCGGGTTCCTGGCGCTGTAAATGCTGACGCAGCCAGCTCCCGGCTTTCCCCGGCGGTGCCTTCTTATTCCACAATAAATCAACGGAAATCGCCCGCGGCCAGCCGGGAATGTTCAGCGCCACCAGCGTGCCTGACCCGGCAAACTCGTCAACCAGCGCACAAGGTAAAATGCACCATCCCAGCCCCTGCACCGTCATGCTGAGCAGCAGTAAATAGTTCGGCGCCGACCAGACCTGTCCTTTCGCAGGCTCCAGCGAGCTGGCCAGAAAAGTGCTCAGGCGCAGTTCTCGCCAGCTATGCAGCTCATCCCAGGTGACCCGTCCCTGCGCCGCCAGCGGATGCGCGGGAGCGACGTAAATGGCCATCGCCGTTTGTAACGGCAGCCGGGTACTGCCAATCTCCGTCGGATAGCTATCCCTGGCCTCAATCAGCCCCACCTGCGCGCGCTCCTTCTGCAGCAGGTCAATAACATCCTCATCTTCCCCTATCAGGCACTCAAACTCGGTGTGGGGAAAACGACGATCGAACTGCTGCAGCAGATCCTCCAGCACATCCGGATGCAGCGTGTCGGAGAGTACAAACGTGAGGCGCGCTTCCGTTTCATCAGACAGTGAAATAGCCAGCTCATCCAGCCGATTGCTGGCCGCCAGAATCGCTTTGACGTAGCTCAGCACCTGTTCCCCCTGTGGCGTCAGCGTGGGATGGCGAGTCGCGCGGTCAAACAGTGCGACGCCCAGATCGGCTTCAAGGTTTGAAATGGCGGTGCTGATGGTGGACTGGCTTTTGCGCAGCCGACGGGCGGCGGCAGAAAACGACCCGCAGGCCACGGCTTCAACAAATGCAGTCAGAGCTTCGGGAGAATAGCGCATGAACTATCTACTTTATCGATGGAATCTATCTTTTGTTTATCATATTTATCCATAAAATGCGGAGTAATTTCTCAGAATCTGTTCCCTCCTTAACTGCAGAGGAACCGGTCAGAACCACGGCTTTTCGGAGGTAGCAAGCCATGCAACAGAACACATTTCAGCGTAAAACGCTGACGGAGCGCGTTATCCATGCGGTCAGTTTTGAAGGACTCGCCACGTTAATTCTCGCCCCGACCGCCGCCTGGCTGATGCAGCGTTCGGTTCTTGAAATGGGGGGGCTGAGCGTGCTGCTCGCGACGCTGGCCATGGTATGGAACCTGATTTATAACGCCGCTTTTGACCGCCTCTGGCCGGTATCTCGCGTGGTGCGAACTCTCAAAGTCCGCGCGCTGCACGCTATCGGCTTTGAATCCGGGTTTATTCTTATCGGGGTCACCGCCGTGGCACTGATTCTCGGGGTCTCGTTGATCCAGGCGTTTATGCTCGAAATCGGCTTTATGCTGTTCTTCCTGCCCTACACCATGCTGTTTAACTGGGTATGGGATACTCTGCGCGAACGCGTACTGAAATATCGCCAGCAGCGGATCCTGGCACGCAGCTAACTGCTCTTCATCGCCGGGGGATGCCCGGCGATCCCTTGCCCTGTTTGTCATCCGAAAGTATCGCAACGGCTCATTCGTTGTTGTGGTAAATTACACTCCTTTTTTTTGGTCTTACGGTTGATAAATTCACACAATGTCTAAAATTTGGTCTAAAGAAGAAACTCTTTGGAGTTTTGCCTTATATGGCACTGCCGTAGGCGCCGGCACTCTGTTTTTGCCGATCCAGCTGGGGTCTGCTGGCGCCATTGTTCTGTTCATCACCGCGCTAGTCGCCTGGCCGTTAACCTACTGGCCGCACAAAGCACTGAGTCAGTTCATTCTCTCCGCGAAAGTTGCGCCCGGCGTCGGGATCACCGGGGCGGTTAACCATTACTACGGCAAGAAAGTGGGGAATCTGATCACCGCCCTCTATTTCCTCGCCTTTTTCGTGGTCGTCCTGATTTACGCCGTGGCAATCACCAACTCACTCGCCGAGCAGCTGGCAAGGCATATGCCGATTACACCCGCCGTTCGCGCCATGCTGAGTCTGGCCGTGGTCATGGTGTTGAACCTGATCTTTTTAATGGGCCGCCATATCACGATTAAGGTGATGGGTTTTTTGGTGTTCCCGCTGATTGCCTGCTTCCTGTTCTTGTCGATCTATTTAATCGGCGACTGGCAGCCTGAGCACCTCACCAGCCAGCTGCAGCTGACTTCTCATACGTTCCACCAGGTCTGGATCTCAATCCCTGTGATGGTTTTCGCTTTTAGCCATACGCCCATCATTTCAACTTTTGCTATCGATCAGCAGGAGAAATATGGTGATCTGGCTATGGGTAAATGCAAAAAAATCATGAAGGTGGCCTATACCATCATCTGCGCCAGCGTGCTGTTTTTTGTCTTCAGCTGCCTGCTGGCGATACCGGTCTCCTATATTGAAAACGCCCGCAACGAAGGAGTGACCATTCTCTCCGCGCTGTCGATGATGCCTGGTTCTCCGGCGTGGCTGGCGGTAACAGGCATCGTGGTCGCCGTAGTGGCCATGTCGAAGTCATTCCTCGGCACCTATTTTGGCGTGATTGAAGGCGCCAGCGAAATCGTGAAAACGTCGCTGAATCAGGTCGGGATTCGCAAAAGCCGCGCCTTTAACCGCGCGATGTCGATTCTGCTGGTCTCGACGCTGACGTTCATAGTTTGCTTCATCAATCCGAACGCCATTTCCATGATCTACGCCATCAGCGGCCCGCTGATCGCCATGATCCTGTTCATCATGCCGACGCTGTCGACCTACATCATTCCCGCACTCAAACCCTACCGTTCAGTGGGTAATTTCATCACCCTGGTGGTCGGCCTGCTGTGCGTTTCGGTCATGTTCTTTAGCTAATCTTCCCCTCTGCGGCGGCGGTTATCACCGCCGCCGCACGTTCTGCCAATATTTCTGCCATCCGGACTTCCTCGCCAGGTTTACACTTAGGGTTTGCACACCAGTGGGGAATCGCCATGTCCAGCGTAAAACTATCCGGAAGCGGAACATTAGGTCATCGCCAGGTTTATCGTCTGGGTTACGGCGCTATGCAGTTAGCCGGCCCCGGCGTATTTGGTCCGCCTGCCGATCCGGACGCCGCTATTCGTGTCCTGCGCGCGGCGGTAGCGGCGGGAGTCAATCATATTGATACCTCTGATTTTTACGGCCCGCATATTACTAACCAGCTGATTCGCAAAGCGCTCCATCCTTACGCAGACGATCTCTGCATCGTGACGAAAGTCAGCGCTCGCCGTGATGAAAAGGGCAACTGGCTGCCGGCGATGTCGCCCGAAGAGCTCACGCAGGCGGTGGAAGACAATTTGCGTAATCTGGGGCTCGATGTCCTGGAGATCGTGAATCTGCGCAGCATGCTCGGCACCCACGGCCCGGTAGAAGGCTCACTGGAAGCGCCGCTGACCACGCTGCTTGAGCTTAAAGAGCGTGGGCTTATTCGCCACATCGGCCTCAGTAACGTCACGGCGAAGCAGGTGGCCGATGCGCAAAAGCTGACGCCCGTTGTTTGCGTGCAAAACCAGTACAACGTTGCCAATCGAGGAGACGATGCGCTGATTGATGAGCTTGCCGCACAAAATATTGCCTACGTCCCTTTCTTCCCGCTTGGGGGGTTTACTCCGCTACAGGCACAGGAACTTAACGATGTTGCCGCCGCGCTGGAGGCGACACCGATGCAGGTTGCGCTGGCCTGGCTACTACAGCGTTCGCCTAATATTCTGCTGATTCCGGGAACCTCTTCGCTCCAGCACCTGCAGGAAAACCTGGCCGCTGGCGCGTTAACCCTGCCGCCGGAAGCCATCGCAACATTAGCGGCACTGCAGAACTAACGGCCTTCGCCACACCTGTGCGTGTCCTTCCGCACAGGTCCTTGCCGGGCGCCATTTTCCCTCCTATTATTTGGCTGGAATTAGCCCAACGCTGCTGGCACTATATATCCTACAAATGGGTATATGCTTGCACTAACCTGCGCTAAACAACCCTATATACAGCATTGATTTATACTATTTTGACAAGTCTCCTTATTGGGGACTTCTGTCGTTTTTGCCTTCCCCAAAAATTTTTACAACTCTTGATTACAGGAAAAACAACATCTGATTCGACGTTTATACAAATCAATTTAGCGACAAAGATAGCTAATAACATCAAACGCTCATAAAAACATCTGGTTAATGCAATCAGAATGTTGGCATTGCCATAAGAAAAATTTAACTAACACAATAAAAAATCAACAAGGACTTTACATGACAGAGGGAACAATAAAGACCAGCCGGTATGAAATCATTGCTATTTTCAGGGAGGAACTCAGGAAACACTCCGAGATAGAAGTTTTCTTTAATAACAAAAACATCATGACCCAACTTACCCGGGTAGACTTTGCTGAGTTCCATATCGTCACCCAGAGCAAAATCCCCCCAGGGCATAAATACAAATTCATTTTGCATAGTGATTCAGGAAAGATTGAGTTCTGTTCATCGTTAAAGAAAAGTTATAACAGCGATGCCGAACGCGGTAATAAAGTCTCATTTGCCTTACCCGAATGCATTCATGTGGTACAACGACGTCGCGACCCCCGCTTTCGTTTGCATCACCGGTATGACTTTTTTTGTCGCGGTCGACACAGAAATGGCGAAAACTATCTTTTCGATATTAAAGACATTTCAGATGGCGGCTGTGCGCTGATCGCGAAAAGTCCGAACCTGAAATTTCTCACGCATAGTTCAATCCTCAAGAATTCAGTTCTGTCGCTGGCTGAGTATGGTGAAATCACCATTGATTTAGCGATAAAAAATGTTGTTGAAGTGACACTTGATGAAGACAGTGAAAGCTATCACCAGGTTTCCTGTCAGTTTAAATTCCGCCACCGCGAAGATAAGACCAGAATAGAGAAAATGCTGCTCGATTTGATTCTGGAAGCTAAGCGAAAAAAGAGAGTCTGACCCCTTGGACAGGATATTTCTGTATACCGATGATAATTTAATCGGTCAATCAATTCATTGGTATATGGTTGATAACAATAAAAATGTCACCACCTTCCGTTATCAGGATATCACTCAGGGGGCAATCGCCCCCCTGTCTGGGATCGTTATTTTCAACGTTATTCATAAGGACTTTTCTGCTGCCGACACGATGTTATTGCTCAACGATATGCGCTGGTGTCTTCTGCACTGTACCCGGCTAATCCTGGTGGTCAGAAGCGATATTGCCAACCTGTTCAGGGAACTAATAAACATAGATAACACCATGATTCTTACAGAAAAAACACCATTGCATGATTTTTATCGCGCCGTCAGTACTCCCGCAGTCGGCAGCGAGTTTTCCGTACCGAAGAAGCTTTCTGCCAGAGAGCGCCAGGTGCTGGAGCTGACCATGACCTGCCACAACAACAAAAGAATTGCCACTCTGCTGAATATTGACCATAAAACCGTACACAGTCACAGGATTCATATCATGCAAAAACTTGGCATGCATAACTCGCGGGCGATGCACAATAAAATTGTCGACATGTATCAATGCTAGAAAAAAACCGTCTCCCCAATCAAAACCAGATAATTAATTGAAAAGTTACTTTTAATAAACATTCCAAACTGCAGAAAGGTCACTTATAATAATTTCACCCTGCAGCGATGTTTTGTAAAGTGCCTGACACGAGAAAATGAACGCTAACATATTTTCCGATTATAACTTATCCCGTGGCGATATCTCTGTTCGTTATGTTTTTCAAAAAATGTTCTCACCGCAGGACACTCTCGTGGCCGTGGAGTGTTTAAGCCGCTTCGATTCTATTCCTGTGGCCCCGGAATTTTTCTTTCGCCATGCTAATGCGGCACTCCGTGAAAGTATTTTCATGGAGCAACTGGCATTGATTGAAAAGCACCGGACATGGTTTATTGACAATGGTATTTCAGCCACAATCAATGTTGACGATCATATTCTCGGAATTTTGCGCCAGCCGCAAATCGAAACCTACATTAACCATCTGAAGTGTGTACATTTTGAGGTTACGGAAAATGCCAATAGCCTGCTGAATAATGCATTAGCCAGCTGGAAAAGTCCCCAGACGTCCACACTGTGGCTCGATGATTTTGGTTCTGGTTATGCCGGCATTAATGCTATTCGCGGATACCATTTTGATTATGTCAAAATTGACAAAGATTTTTTCTGGCATCTCATGCAGAAAGAGTCCGGGCGACCGCTGATGGATGCGCTGGTGACATTCCTGTCACGTAATAACCACAATGTCATTATTGAAGGTGTCGAGAGCGAAGCACATAAAAACTGGCTTAAGGGAATGGAGTGGTTTGCTATTCAGGGCCATTACTGGAAAGAAGTCAGTATTGAACAACTGGTTCAGGAAAGAGTTAGCGCATAAAAATACCGCATGATTGCGGTATTTTTATGCGCTAAATATCACACGCTTAATTATACACAAGTTCCCAGGTTGCCCAGCTGGTCAATGGACCGGTTGTCGCTTTTTCCGGGGACGGTGTGACATAGCCGATATAATAAGTAAATACACCGCCATTAACCGATTTTTCAACAATCGGCACCCGATTTTGCTGCGGGTCGGCGGGGACAATTTTATTACTCTTATCCAGCGTATTATTATCATTGGTGGACAGCGCCAGATAGATATTGCGCGCCCCATCCGCTAACGTGTTCGCCAGATAGCCCGCATTTTCATTCGCGACGGCATCGACCATAAATCCATCAATCCAGCGCACATTCACCGCACGAATCTCATTTTTATCCGCCGCGCCGCCATCATGGCGGAGCTGACAATTCGACAACTCAAGAGTGAAAGGCTGCGGCTTCATAAATGCGCCGGCCCCGCGGCCGTGGACTTCCGCCAGGCTCACCGGCGCCAGCCAGACATTGCCGCTGCCGGCATTATTCGCGCCGTTAAGCGCCACGCTACAGGAGATATCCGTCACCCGGCCGACAAAATCAACGCGTCCGTTATCGTAATTGGTCATAAAACCGTAGGCCGACGAGGCGGCAAGCATCGCGCCAGCGACGGCCAGCCTGATGCATTGTCGGCCATATGTGCCACATCCATATTGCTTCATGCCCGCCTCCTGAATTAATCGTACGTCAGGTTAAAGATCATGTGCGATTCCACCTCGCCGGTACTGGTTGTCGGCAGGTATTGGTAAAATCGCGCATGATAAGGTTGCGTAAAGTAACGCGTCTCCTGAGAACGCAACGTGCCTACGCTGTACTTCTTGTTAAATTCCAGCGGTACGCCATCCTTCAGTACCTGAATCCCGACCCCTTTGGCGGCGGAACTCCCGGTTTTTTCATTGAGCAACGCCCCTTGTTTGAGCGTGGTGCTGGTTGCCAGAGTTCCGGAAAAAGAGGTCTGGATATTGGCATATCCCGACTCGCTTAACCCGCCGCTGCACTGCAGCTCGATATTAAAATCCCGACCGCCCGCCGTTGTGCCGACCCCTTTCAGATCGCTACGCTTAATGGTGCCCACATCAACGTTCATATTCTTCCCGCTCAGGACCGTACAGGAAGGTGAGACAATGGTGATCGCATTGGCGCTCAGGTAGGTTTCCAGAATCGGGTTATTCCCCCTTTCCCAGTCATAGGAGGTATATTTCCCCGCCGCCAGCGTACCGCTGCCGGTCGACGACGACGTTTTAATAATCTCCAGCGTAAAGCGGGAACCTTCCAGCGAGTAGTTGGTGGTCCGGTTGATGGTGGAGGAGAAAACGTCGGGATAGATGATGTTCACCGTCGCGCCGCCGCGACTAAAGCGCATGCCGATACCGGGCACGTTGGTGGAGTAGATCTTATTCCCCAGATCGGTGGAGCCTGTAGAAACAATCTTCGCCGCAAAGCGGTTAGTACCGGCGGTACAGCTGTAGCTGGCCCCGCCCGGCGCATTCATCGTCCAGTCCCGGGAGACAATCACCGAGCCCACCGGCAGATCGGGGGGAACCACAACCCTGCCAACGACCATATCCAGGTTCACCGTAGGCTGCGAAAGGCGCGTACAGGCAGCCCAGGCGGAGGTGGTCCCCAGCGCCATTAAGCCAATAAAAAGCGTCAGTTGTTTACTCAGCGACATACCGTTTCCTTTAATTTTGCCTGGCCCAGATCCACCGTACATTGTCCGCTGCTCCACTTGACGATCGCCTGCTTAACCCCGGCGTCGCTGATAAACATCATGCTGCCCTGACCAACAACCCCAATATCCTTACCGGACGGATCCAGAATGGTGGCGGCAAACGGCAGCGGTTGGCCATTGGCCTGGCGCGCCTGAAGCGTGAGGGTATTCTGTACCGTGGTATCAAACGAGACTTTCACCACGCTGCCTTCCCACGGAACGACCTGAGCCACCGTACGCTCAAAGGCGATATCCTCCTGGCTGCCTTTCGGATCGATCTCGACGGCGTTGATCCGGTAAGGTCGCAGATAGGGCAGGATGGCATAGCCGTTACTGTCGACGCGCGTCCCAGGTGAACCCGGCAACATGGCGCCCGCCGCATCTTTGGCTTCAATCAGCGCCAGGGTATTGCCGCTCTCCGGTGAGAACACCACGCCATGACGATGGGCGATCAGCGTCCCGCTGGCACCCAGCCCGCTCTGCCGGTAACCTTCACCCTGGCTATAGCTGCCGTTAAGCGTGGTCCACGGCGTACGGTAGCTGCCGTTTAAGGCGACATCATGCTGACCACCGGTCGCTGCGGTCGTTGAAATGCCGTAGTTGAGGTTGTTCTCACTATCCAGCGAACCGTTAACCCCAATCTGCGAGCTGCCGAAATGCGAATTGTTGAAGGTGGTGTTCGACGTCAGGTTGGCGGTACGGTTCTCACCAAACCACAGCGGATAGCTGAAATTCAGCGAGATGCGATCGTCACGACGATGGCCGGAGTTATCCGGCGTATACACGCGCTGCGCGCTGGCTGACCATGAGAGACGGCCGAACATATTGTTGTAGCTAAGCTGGTATTGCTTCTCGGTACCCGAACGGTTCCAGTAATCTGAAATCTGGCCACTCAGATAAAAACCGCCCCAGCCGTCCGGCAGGTTCTGGTTAACGGTGAAGGTCATGCCGTTTTTCTGTCGCCACAGCGTATAGTTGTTATTGTGGTTCTTCTCCTGATCGACGGCGTACAGCGCATCGTTCAGGTTATAGTAGCCTTTCGTGGAGTAGCGATACGCCGCCAGCACGATGCTGGTCTGGGTATCGGTAAACATCCGGTTAAAGGTGGCGCGATAGCTCTGCCCTTTTTCATCCAGGGTATCGCTCTTCAGTCGCGACTGGGTAATGTCAAATGACAGCGCGCCAATACCGGTATTCATCCCGGCCCCCAGCAGAAACGCCTGATAATCATCAAAACCGGTCACGCCGGTATAGCCGGTAAACATGTTGCTCAGGCCACGCTGCCAGGTAGCCTGGTAGAGCATGGGCTTATTGCGCAGCGAATTATCATCGACTTTACCGGCCGACAGCGCATAGCGAGTCATACCCGGACGCAGCAGCTGTGCCACCGACGCATACGGCACGCTGAAGACCTGCACCGATCCATCGGCCTCTTTTACCGACACCTCAAGGTCGTTACCGTACCCGGACGGGTAAACATCCTGCAAAGTAAACGGCCCCGGCGGTACCGAGGTCTGATAGATAATATTGTTGCCCTGACGCACCGTCACCAGAGCATTGCTCTGCGCCACGCCGCGAATTTCCGGCGCGTAGGAGCGCATTCCGTCCGGGAACATATTGTCGTCGGTCGCCAGGTTGACCCCACGCAGACCGATGGTGTCGAAGAATTCGCCGTTGGTAAATATCTGCCCGCCGCTGACAATCGAGTTGATTTGCGGGATCGGCCGCTGAAGATAGGTCTGGTTACTGTTCCAGTGCGCCTTCCCCTGCTGCTGCTGCCAGTTCAGGTTACCGATGTGCTTGAGTAGCCAACCGTCCCAGGAGAAGCCGGCGTTAACGCCGAGATAGGCGCTGCTGTTGTCGGAGCCGTTGGCGGCAGAGGTATGGCTGGTCCAGGTGTTCGCCATCCAGCCAAGATTCAGCGCCGCAATGCCTTTATCCCAGAATTCCGGGCTGACAAAATTTTTCAGGCGCTGATCTTCGTAGATTTGCGGTACAGAAACTTCCAGCCGCAGCGAGGACTGTATCAGGTTATCTTTAACGTTTTCTTCGTTACGCCACTCCTTCAGCCGTCCACAGTAACCTGCCTGCTGACTCAGCTGAGGATTGAGTTTTTCTGCCGCAATCCCGTAGCGCTCAAGCATTTCACGGGTGTAGCAGATCCCCATGTTGCCGTCTTTATCGCGGGTGACGTTCAGTTCATAGCGCCCTTTCCACTCATTGTTGGTATACACATCGAGCGAATAGGTCCCTTCCGTGATAGCACTGGCGGAGAAGCGAGACAGATCGACCTTTTCCCGGCTGCCAACGATAAAACCATCATTAAACTGGTATACCGTTCCCGGGCTTTCCTGTCCGCTGGAAACTGGCGGAAAACAGAACAGCGCCATCGCGATCGCTGTACTTAATCTTCCCGGGCAGATAGACCTCTGCTTCATGATCGTGTCCCTTATTTAACGGCTACTTTCACTGCCACATCTGCGCCATAGTCATTGATATTATTAATCGTCAGGGTCTCGCCTCGGCTCACAGAAGAAGAGAGGGCCACGGTCTGACTGGACTGCGGAGCCAGCATCACCGTTTTGCTGTTCAGGGCTTTACCGCCATCGCGGGAAATACGGCTGACGGTGAGATAAAATGGCGTAGGGTTGCTGATAGACAGGCTGCTACCGCTGGCTGAAAGCGCTAATTTCTCCGGCGCCGCGTCGCGGTTACCCAGTCCGACAGGACGGTAAATAAACTTAAAGCGCGAACGGATCGCCAGCTGGAGGACGTTTTGCCCTTCATTTTTCTGGTTGGCCACCACCGGCGGGATTTCCAGAAGATTCAGCCACCACAGCGTCTCTTTATTTTGTGCCAGTCCGGCGGCGCTACCCAATTTAATACGTAAAGTCTGTCCGCTCTTTGCATCAACGCGCGAAATCGGGGGCGTAATAATAAACGGCGTGGTAATGGTATCCGGCGTAGCATCGGCATTGCCGTTATCCAGCCAGGCTTGCGCCAGCGCCGGACGGTCTGCGGTATTAGAAAGCTGTACCGTTATTTCTTTTTCATTTCCAGGATAAATAAAGCGGGTGCCGTTGACGATAATATTGTTGGCATTGGCCGCAACACTAAAAATGAAACAGAAAAAAAGGGCAATATGCTTCATGCTGACCTCAGAATAAAAAAATAAGCGGCAGCAACTGCCGCTTTATCATTGTTTTAAACCGCCTCGAGAAAGGCGGTTTTATTTTCTGGCGATAATTACTGGTAAGTAATTTCGTAGGTCGCGTAGCTGTTAACCACACCGGTGGTAACAGAAGCCGGGGTGTTGGTTGCATAACCAACGTAGTAAGTGAAGCGTGCGCCATCCTGAACGGCGGTTGCGTCGCCTTTCGCTTTCGGCTGAGTGCTCACGCCCGGGATGATTTTGTTGGTCAGCGCAGTCGCGCTATCGGTGGACAGAACCAGCTGAATATCTTTCGCGCCAGAGGCTTCGGTGTTTGCCAGGTAGCCCTGCTGCTCAGTCGTTGCGCCAGCCAGCAGGTTACCGCCGGTCCAGTTCACACCCAGTTTGCTCACGTCGTCTTGTTTGTCGCCGTTTGCAGCCTGGCAATCAGAGACGTCAATGGTGAAAGATTTAGGCTTCAGGTAGGTATTAGCCGCCGCTGCTTTAACTTCGGTCAGGGTAACCGGTGACAGGTAAACGTTAGCATCGCTGCCCTGGCCGTTAACGGAAACAGTACAGGAGACATCGGTAACTTTACCGAAGAAATTAACCTGGCCACCGCCAACATTCGTATCAGCTGCGTTCGCTGCAGTCATACCGAAAAATGCTGTTGCCATAGCTGCAGAGAGAAGAACCTTTTTCATTGCCATTTCCTTGTCAGAGTGAGTTTTATATCAATAAACCAACAGTAAACCTGCACAAAAGTCAGAAGCGTTATGCGATGCTCACTTGTGCAACTGTGAATAGAAACTTCGACTGACCGGAAGCCGCAATATTTAAGGCGTCAGGACGCGAACTCCGTTTAAAGAATTCGTTAATGCTGTCGGCGTCAAAGAATGCTATTTTTCGCCAACAAATATACATTTGCTTAAAACTTGTTACATCGGGTTAGAGATAGATTTCAGCTATTGATAATCGAAAAACAATAGACAAAAACAAATACAAAGTTATTTACATCAGAGGGAATAAGGCGCGGGTGATATATTTCGCAGAGGGATTATCATGGCAAATAATACGATCCCATGACTATAGCGAACATTCTGAATAATACTGAGAGGTGGCTTGCTGAAATAGCATAAAAACGGTTAAAAAAAAATATTCACCTCCTGCAACCTGGCGTTTAGCTGCCCGCTACAGCGGCAGATGGAAGTGCTGCCTCAGCGCGAGCCTGCCTGTCGGGGTGATACTCACTTCGCGAAATCCCGGCGTCAGGGTGAACCAGCCTTTTCGCTGACCATGCTGCAACAATGCAGCCCCGACGGCGCCACCGGGATGGAAACGCCGCTCGCTCCAGTCCAGACATGCGCAGCATACCCTGCGCCGGTTCCCGGCCGGCAAAGTGATGCCTGAACGGGCAAACTGCGCCTCGCCGACCGGCGTCAGCGCGCTCCCGTCCGGCACAATCCACGCCTCGCGCAAGAGAAAATCATAAATCGCCACCGCCACTTCACCAGCAAGATGATCGTAGCAGGTTCGCGCCGTACGCAGATTCACCGGGGTCCGGGTGGTCAGCACAATGGCACTTTTCCCGGCCATCGCCATCATATTCTCCAGCAGTCCGGCGACATCGGCACTCGCCAGCCGGTAATAGCGATGCCGTCCCTGCGCCAGACAAACCAGCAAATGGGTGCTGACCAGACGGCTGAGATGGGCGCTGGCGGTTGAGGCCGAGACTTCGGCCACCGTCGCCAGCTCCGTCGCGGTCCACGCGCGCCCATCCATTAATGCACAGAGCATTTTCACCCGTGAAGCATCGGCCATGGCGGACGCCAGCGCGGTGATGGCCACGGCCAACGACTCATCATCTTCAATAACATGGGCTGGTTTTAGCATAACGCCTCACAAGGTGGTGGCCCAGGAACGCGTGACTTCCTGTGCCAGTGGAAAGTTATCGGTCACCAGAATCAGGCGGTTCGCATGATCGCTGTACTGGGTCAGGATATTCACCCCGCGTTCGGCCAGCGCGTGAGCTATCGCGCCCAGCTCGCCGGGCTGTTCCTGTTTTAATCTGCGAATAAGCGGCAGGTAGACGCCCGCTACCGGGATCCCCGCCTGCTCCAGCACCGTTCTGGCCCGCTCCCCTTCCGCGACCAGAAAATGGGCGTGGCATTGATTGTCGACGGTGAAAAACCCGCCACCTTCAAGCCCCACGCCATGTTTCCCCAGCGCTTGGCCTAACAGCGCCAGCTGACCAGGACGATTTGGCAGAATGACATGAATATCATACATCGCCGCGCCCCTCCTGCATTTCTGAACCCCAGCCGCGAATGACCTGCACAATGCGAATCTGGTAAGAGGCAAAAATAGTCGCTTTGCCCTCCTCCTGGGCCGCCTGATGGCAGAGATTGTTTTTCCAGGCCCGCACCGCCTCTTCATCGCGCCACCAGGACAGAGACAGGATCTTGCCCGGCGTAGTCAGACTTTGAAAACGTTCAATGCTAATAAAGCCGTCAAGCGTATCAAGCAACGGCCTGAGCTCCGCCGCCAGCGCCAGGTAACGGGCCTGTTTTGCCGGGGTGACATCGGCTTCAAAGAGTACCGCAATCATCGTGTCGTCCTTCCTCAATCAACAGTGACGCCACTTTATCGTATCCATAAAGCCCGATACTTCGCCGCCAGACGAAGTATGACCTGCCCAAAAACACGGGAAAATCCCGCCCGCGCATCCACTCAGGCCATCCATGGCGGCGGTTTTCAAAAAAACACATGGTGATAGCAATATTTTTTTAATGCATAAGGGTAGCGGGAGTCGCGTTCAATGCATTGTTTTTTAATTAAAAAATAAAAATACCTTCAAATTCCCGTCATCTTACCAACATGAAAGTGTGATCTAAATCGCACTTTTTGCAACGCTGGTTATAGTTAGCAGGCTTATTATAAACCCATCGAAAGCACAACGCTTTCCACCTGAAAAGTTAAAAGGAAAAACACCATGAAAAACGTAAAATTACTTGCCGCTGCCGGTATGCTCTCTCTGGTTTCTTTCGCCAGCTTCGCTCAGCACCCGGTCAGCGTAACGGCTGATACCCTGGATAGCGCAGAAGCTAAAATTGCGACCATCGCTAAAGATCAAGGCGCGTCTTACCACATTACCGAAGCCTATACCGGTAACCAGGTTCATATGACCGCTGAGCTGTCCAAATAAGAGAATGGTTGCAGAGGGAGCTGCCGGACAGGCCGCCTTACGGCGGCTCGTTTCGCTCCCGCTTCACGATAACCACGCAGCAATGTCGGGCCCCTTTATGGGGCTTTTTTTGTTAATGCGCGCTGTATCGACAGCACGCTCAGCAACACCACGATTAGCCCCACCAGCGCCACCCCTTCAATCTTCTGTCCAAGACAGATCCAGCCCAGAAGCACTGCCGTCACCGGACTCAGCAGACTGAGTGCTGAGACAGCGACCGATGGGAGACGGCTAATCCCGCGGAACCACAGCCCATAGGCCAGCATCGCGCCGGCCACGCAGAGCCACAGATAGCCGGCCGCCTGGGTCCACGTCACCCCCTGCAGCGGCGGATCCACCAGCCATGCAACGGGAGCCAGTACCACGCCGCCAATCAACAATTGCCAGCCGGTCAGCGCCACCACCGGTAGCGAAATCGCCCAGCGGCGAGACAGCCAGGTCCCCAGCGCCATGCTGACCGCACCTGAAAATGCCGCCATGATCCCCAGCGGATCCAGCACCGTATGCGGCGACAGCAGCAGCAGCGCCATGCCGATAATGCCAGTCACTGCCGAGAGCACCGCCACCCACGGCGAGCGCTGCCTGTCGACACCCCACGCCAGCATCATGACCAGCAGCGGCTGAATTGCCCCAATCACTGCAGCCAGCCCGCCGGGTAACCGGTAAGCGGCAATAAACAGCAGCGCCTGAAAAGCGCCGATATTGAGGATCCCGGTAACAATAAGCTTCCACCACTCATTGCGCAGAGGAAAACGGCGGCACCAGATAAGCAGCGCAATCCCTGCGGGCAGCACCCGTAGCAGCGCCGCAATAAAAGGTCTGTCCGGGGGTAAAAACTGGGAGGTGACAATGTAGGTCGTCCCCCAGATGGCCGGAGCCAGGGCGGTCAACAGCAAATCAATAACGGGAGAGCGTGAGAAAAAGGTCATGATTTTATCTTCACATCAAGGTAAATTAGTCGTTAAAGTATGTATCGACAGATATCTTGATATCAAGATAAGTAGGCACAATTGGACAAATCATCTCAGGCTGACGCCGTAGATCGCATTCTTGAACAGTGGAAACGGGAGCGCCCGGATCTGGATTGCAGCCCGATGGGCCCCATCGGGCGCCTGAAGCGCTGCGCTCTGCTGCTGGAGCCGCGCGTAGAGTCCGCCTTTATCCGCCACGATCTGGTGCGCTGGGAGTTTGACATGCTGGCCACCCTTCGTCGGGCAGGCTCGCCGTTTATCCTCTCCCCGACTCAGCTTTTCTCTACGCTGATGATCACCTCTGGCACCATGACGCATCGGCTTAAGGCGCTGGAAAAAAGGGGTTTTATTACCCGTTTGCCGGATCCTGACGATGCGCGGAGTCTGCTGGTCGCCCTGACCGAGGCGGGGCGCGAGCGGATCGATGAGGCTGTGGAAAGCCACGTGGAAAACGAACGCCAGCTGCTGGCCGGACTCTCCACGGAGCAGCGCCAGCAGCTGGATCGGGCGCTGAAGGTCTTTATGCGCCTGCTGGAAGAGCCCTAGCAACCGGCAGCAATATAATCGCCGTTGGCGCTCATCGGGATCACGGTCAGAAACAGCACGCAGGCAAAGAGAATCAGAAGGACGCCGCCGGCAATTTTTACCGCCGGCAGCAGCCATTTCAGGCGACCGTCATCCCAGGCAAACAGGCCGATCGCCCGTTCACGCGCGTAGCGTACCGCCAGCGAGAGGCCGAGAATTGATATTGCCGTCCCCAGTGACATCGTCATGACCGCGGCAATTCCCCAGCTGATGATCCCCAGCGCATTGGAAAACAGCAGGATCATTATCGCCCCGCTGCAGGGCCTGGCGCCGATAGCCAGGACCACGCCAAGCCGGGTTTGCCAGTCAGCTCCCAGCTCGCGGCCAACGCCGTGAGCTCCGCAGCCGCACGTTTCGCTATGTTCATGCAGCGGAGTCAAGGTCGCGATCGTCATTTTTCGCGGCCGCAGGCTTTTGAGCGCTTGATATATCACATATGCGCCAAACGCCCCCACCATCAGGGCGCTGATTTTCTCTACGTACCAGCGGCTGGTACTGAGATCGCCGGACGCAAGGTTCAGCCCTACGGCCAGAATAAATACAAACAGGATAGCGCTCACCCCCTGCATCAGGCTGCCAAGAAACGGCACTACCCGCGCCGCCAGCAGGCTCTCTTTGTTGGTGCTGAGATAGGTGGTGACGATAAATTTACCGTGTCCGGGGCCAACGGCATGCAGCACACCGTAAAGGAATGCGCCGCCCAGCAGCCACATCCCGCCGCTATACTGATGGTTATTGAGCTGCAAAAGATACATCACCAGGTAGCGATGGAGCATAATTTGCGTTGCCAGACACCACTGTAAAAAAGCCCCCCAGTGCGCATACAGCGTCAGCCCGGCCCACAGCAGCGCCAGGAGTGGTAACCCCAGCGACAGCAGACGCCAGTCACGGGTTAGCATGCGAGTTGTCATCATTTTTACCATTACGTGAATCTGAATATCCGCCCGGCGGTAGCGGTGAGCGTCGCCGCCAGCCCGCGATATTGCCTGTAGATTGCATTTTGCAATGCCCGTCAAATACGCATACCATCTGCCCATTCTACCGTCGTCGGGCAAGGAGAGGCTTGTGGAACATAATAACGCATCAGCGCAACCAGACAGCCACGAGAGCCGCTTTCATAAAGAAGAGTTTCCCTTCTTCTGGGTGGTCAACGTTTATGCAAAGTATACGCAGCTGATGGAAATCGAATTAAAAAAAATCGACATCGACCTTTCCCGATTCCGGGTATTGATGCTGGTCCATCAGTACCACAGAGCCAGTATCTCCCGCATCACCGAATACGCCGTCAGTAAAATGCCCACCGTCACCAAAATCGTAGGGCGCCTGCGTGACGACGGGCTGCTGACTACCCACGTCAGCGCCAGCGATGGTCGGGTCACCGAAGCGGAACTCACCCCCGCAGGCCAGGCAAAGGTCGCCGAGGCCAAAGTACTGAGTCAAAAAGTGTTCGCCCGGGCATTTAAGGGCATTACCCCTGCCCAAGAGAAGAAAATGAACCACGTGCTGTCCCTGCTGCTGCACAACCTCAATGACTGATCTCCCTCTTCCACAGTCGCGACAATAACCTTTGTAAAGAAAAGGCTATTGTCGTTTTCTCGCCCTACCCTTCGTTTTTCGCACGCTTTTTTATCATTTTTTTAACTTATATTTTGCGGTTTATTTTGTGAGCTCCCTCAAGAGATTAAAATATAACTATCAAAAAATAAACATATAAATCAATTAATTAAAAATTTTTATTTGTTTATAAAATGTTCTTATAGCCCAGGATGATGTGAAAAATACGTTACAAATTACTTGAAGTTTCAAGTTTTAATGACAAGATTATCTCAGATTCAATTCAGTCTGTTTTTTATACATTCGTCCTTCACTCGTTATCGTTAAACGGAAAAGTGAACCATGGCTAATGAACATCGTACAGGCATGACATCCGCCCATTCCGGGTTTATCTCGCGCTTTACGCTGGGTACCGGCGCGCTGACGTTTGCCGCCAAAGATACTCTCGATATCGCCGGTTATCCCACTCGTGCCGGCAGCCCGGTGTTACAAAATGCCCCGGAGGCGACAGCGCATGCGACGGTGATTCAACAGCTGCTCGATAGCGGTGGTTGTCAGCTGCAGGGGAAAACGACGCTTCATGAGCTGGCCTTTGGCGTGACCGGGATCAATGCCTGGAGCGGAACGCCGCTCAACCCGCGCTACCCGGCGCTGATTCCCGGCGGTTCGTCGAGCGGTTCGGCAACCGTGGTGGCCGCCGGAGAGGTCGATTTTGCGATTGGCACCGATACCGGGGGTTCCGTGCGGATGCCTGCCGCCTGCTGTGGCATCGTCGGCCTGAAGCCGACCTGGGGGCGGGTGAGCCGTCAAGGGGTGATGCCGGCCGACAGTTCGCTGGACTGCGTGGGATTTTTCAGTCGCGATGTCGCCACGTTACGTCAGGTGTTGGCGCGAATCCCAGGCGAAATCGCCCCAGCCGTCAGCGCCCACCAGGCGGCCACGGCCTTTCTCTTCGGCCATGCCACGACGGACATTGAACAGCTGATTCGCGCCCGTCTGACGCAGGCGGGAATGTTTCCCGCAGACGCGACGCTGCCGGCATTTGCCGAGGCGCATCAGGCAGGGCTGACGGTCATCTCCCAGGAGAACTGGCAGGCGTTTCAATCTCTCGCGGAGGAGCCTGAACTGGCCGAGGATGTCGCCGTGCGCCTGCGCGCCGGCGCGGAAATCAGCCCGCACCAGCGCCAGGCGGCAGAGCGCATTCGCCAGACCTTTACCGAAGCTGTCGATGCGCAACTCGCCCGCACGCCGTTTATTTTACTGCCGACGCTGCCGGCCTGCCCGCCGACGCTGGAAGAGGCGGCGAATCCACTCAATGTGGTGAACCTGACCCGGCTGGTGCGCCCGTTCAATTTAAGCGGTCATCCGGCGCTGACGCTTCCCGTTGGCGAGATAAACCAGCGGCCGGTCGCCCTGCAAATTGTTGCGGGGAAAAATAAAGACTATGAATTACTCTGTTTTGCTGAATCGCTAATGGCAAAACTGCAATACCCGTCAGACTCGCAGAGCAAATAAAATAATACATCCTGAATAATCTGCTTTATCGTGCCGCGGCCACTCAGTGGCTAAGCGAAATAAATATCGCCAGCGCACCGATAATCAGAAACATGACGGACATAAATATTTATTCTATTTAACTGGAAGAGGCTCAGTCGTATGTTAAACCCATCTGCAACGCTGCGTGCGGAAAAGACCCCGTACGCCAGTAATAGTGAATTCAGCGAATTGCTCGACGAATTAAAAAAGCGCAGCGAGGAGTTCGAACAACAACGCTATATCTCTGACGATATTATTTCGCGTTTTAAACAGGCTGGTGTTTATCGTGCGCTGGTGCCCACGCAATATGGCGGCGATGAAATCTCGCCAGCCGAATTCTGTCAGCTGATTGAGACCATCGCCACCGCCGACGGTTCCGCCGGATGGGTCGCCAGCTTTGGCATGAATCCCTTCTACCTCGGCGGCCTGCCACTCAGTACGCTGGATGAGATCTATCGCCACGGCCCGGACGTGGTGTTTGCCGGCGGTATTTTTCCCCCGCAGAAAGCCATCGCTCAGGACGGCGGTTTTCAGGTCAGCGGGCGCTGGAGCTTCGCCAGCGGCTGTACCGGAGCCGAACTGATTGGCGTCGGTATTCTGCCGGACGACGGCTCCGCTCGTCCGCTGCCGCGTATCGCGGTGCTCCCCGCCGATCGCTTCACCATCGATCCGGTGTGGAATACCGTGGGTCTGGCGGGGACCGGCAGTCATGACGTGGTGCTCAAGGAGGCGTTTGTCCCCCAGGAGTGGACCTTTATCCGCGGCGGCGAACTCAGTCTCGAGGGCGCGCTCTACCGCTACCCGGTGCTGTCGCTGGCGACGCAGGTGCTCTCAGTGGTGGCGCTGGGCATCGCCCGCGCCGCGCTGGCCGAAATCTATGCCATCGCCGAACGCCAGAGTTCGGTCACCGGCGCCCCCTGTCTGGCCGATCGCCAGTTTGCGCAGATGGATATTGCCCATTGTGAAGCGGAGCTGCGCTCGGCCCGCTGCTGGTTTTACGATGCCATCGACGATGTCTGGCAGGTCATTTTACGCGGCGATGAACCCGATGCCGGGATGATCAACGCCCTGCGTCTGTCATCGACGCACGTTACCCGCGTCTCTTCATCGGTGACCACCCGCGCGCTCAGGCTGGCCGGAATGCCCGGTATTACCATGCGCAGCCCGCTCCAGCGCTACGCCCGCGACACGATGGTCATCACTCAGCACGCCTTTATGGGCGAGCTGACCTATATCAACGCCGGAAATATGTTCTTCGGCCACCCGCCGCTGCCCGGCTATTTATAACCCTTTAAGGAGTATGACGATGATCCGCGTTCTGTTTTGTATTGGCGTAAATCAAAACTTTTTCGATGCCCCCCCGGAGGTCGGCAAACAGGTCTGGGCCGCGTTTGGCGAGATGATGAAAGGTATCGAACGCACTGACGGCATTCAGGTTATCGGCAATATGGATGACGATCGGGTAATGGTCGGGCCTTCTACCGGCTGGCCGTGGACCACCTACGTCCTCGCCGATGCGCATGATTTTGACGCCGTCACCGCCGCCTGCAATCTGTTCCGCAGCATTCAGGTCGGCCCGGGACCAGACCGGCTGTGGAAATATTGCAAAGTTGAAGCTCGTACCGGGCGCGAATTAATTATTCAGGCGTAACTTATGAATCTGGAAAAGTGTCTGCAGCGTCTGGATAAACTCGAAGCGGCCAATCAGATTCGCAACCTGATGAGTCAATATATGCATTTATGTGACGATTTATCTTATCCGGATATCGCGCAGGAAATTGCTGACTTATTTTGTGAAGATGCTATCTGGGAAGGTCTCGGCAGTTTATACCAAAACAAACTGGGACGTTATTCCGGGCGAAAAAACATTGCCCAAATGATGGCCCGTTATATTAGCGAGCCCGCACACTTTGCCATCAACGTTCATTATTTAACGTCCGAATATATTGATATTGGCGCAGAGAATGAGGCTATCGGGCGCTGGAAAATGTTACAGGTTTCCACCTTTCGCGCCGGAGGGTCGCATCTCAACAGCGCAGAACTGGTGATTCGCTTTAAAAAAGCAGGCGAGCGCTGGCTCATAGACCATTTCACCACCCGTAACTTATTGAGTCGTCCGGTGGATTACTGGCACTCGCCGGTGGATTTACCCGTACCCGACACTACGCGGTCCCCGGAATGATTCCGCGGGCAGCCGATGCCTCTGCCCGCAGAAACATCACCGAGACTCAGGAGATTAAGCAATGTCTGAATGTATTCCGGTAAAAAATATTGAGAGCGGCTACGACGCCGCCACGCTGGGCGCCCTGGTACAGTCCGACCGGGTTCATACCTCGCTGTACACCTCCGGCGACATTTTCGCCCTTGAGATCGAGAAGATTTTTAACCAGACCTGGGTCTGGGTCGGACACGAAAGTGAAATCCCGGACGCGGGCAGCTTTAAGTCCTCTATGGTCGGAACGCAGCCGGTCATCGTGGTACGCGATCGCAAAGGCAACATCAACGTCCTGCTGAACCGCTGTCGCCACCGCGCCGCCACCGTTTGCGAACACCGCAGCGGCAAAACCAACAGCTTTGTCTGCCCCTATCACGGCTGGGGTTACGGCCTCGACGGCGCCCTGCGCGGCGTACCGCATCCGGAAAGCTACGGCGATACCCTGGATAAAGCGCAGCTCGGCATGGTGCGTCTGCGCAGCGAAAGCTACGCGGGAATGATTTTCGCCACCTTCAACCAGCAGATGGAACCGCTGACCGACTTCCTCGGACCGGCCATGAAATGGATGGATCTGTTTATGAAACAGGGGGCGGGCTACCCGCTGCAGGCGACCACCGCCCACCGCTTCCGCTTCCCCGGCAACTGGAAGATTCAGCTGGAAAATACCACCGATGGCTATCACTTTCCCATCGTACATAAGTCCTTTCTGAGCTCCGTCGATAAGCAAACGGAAGAGATGCTCAACTTCGTTGACGGCAAAGGTTTTGTCGAAGATCTCGGAAACGGCCACAGCGTGATGGTGATGATCCCGGAACTGATTGACCTTGAAGAGAATCTCGATGCGCCGGTGCCGGATCGCTTCCTTGAACTGGCTCAGGCGCTGCGAGAAGAGGGCCACGAAGAGCAGCAGGTGCGCCGCATCGTCCGCGCCGTGGGCGGCAGCGGCTTCAACCTGAACCTGTTCCCCAACGTTGCCTGCTCGATGGCGTTCTTCCGCGTGCTGCAACCCGTCTCAGTGCAGGAGACCGAAATCCACCACGTGGTGCTGACGATGAAAGATGGCCCGGCGATTGCCAACCAGGCGCGTCTGCGGATGCATGAACACTTCCAGGGCCCGATGGGCTTTGGCACGCCGGATGATTCTGAAGCCTGGGAGCGCGTCCAGCGCGGCGGCGGCGCGGGCAACGATCTGTGGATCATGCTCAATCGCGGCCTGCCGGGAGAGACGCGCACCGCCGATGGACTGCGCAGCGACGTCAGCGCCGAAACCGGCATGCGTGCCGCCTATCAGCAGTGGAAAAAGTACATGACCGCAGAAAACCGGGGGCAAAAATGAGCGCACAACAGACTTTAACCGCCGCCATTCACTTTATTAATCAAGAGGCGGACCTGCTCGACCAGGGCGAATTCCACGAGTGGCTGACGCTGTGGCAGCCGCAGGGGATGTACATCATTCCTGTCGATCGGCAGACGACCGATTTCGCCAACGCGCTGAATTACGCCTATGACAACCAGGCCATGCGCGAGAAGCGCGTCCATCGTCTGTACAGCGGCGAGTCGATCTCGACGACGCCGCGCGCACGCACCATCCGCATGATCGGCCGCCACCGCCTGATCGAGGCCAGCGACCAGCGTGTCGAGATCCGCTGCGCCCAGTTTCTGTATGAGTACCGCAAAGGCAAAGAACACCATTACGTCGCCGACCTGAGCTACACCCTGGTGCCGCAGGGCGAGCGCTTTCTTATCGCGCAGAAGGTCGTCCGGCTGATTAACGCCGACGATTATCTGCATAGCATTGGCTACATCCTGTGAGGCTGCAATGACAAGAACCGTACTCGTAACCGGCGCCGGCAGCGGCCTCGGGCTGACGATTAGCCGCCATCTGTGGCAGCTGGGTTATCAGGTGGCGATGGCGGATATCGCCATCGACATCGCGTGCGAGGGGGCCCGGCAGATCGATGCCGATCGACGGCGGCTGCTGCCCCTGGCGCTGGATATCCGCGAACCCGAACACTTTCACGCTGCGCTGGCGCAGATCGACGAACGATTTGGCGGGCTGGATGTGCTGGTGAACAACGCGGCGCTCACGCTGACCACGCCGATCATGGAGATCTCCGTTGAGGAGTTCGATCGCGTCACCAGCACCAACCTGCGGGGCACCTTTCTCGGCTGTCAGATTGTTGGCCGTTATTTTAGTCAACGCCGACAGGGCAACATTATCAATCTCGCCTCGCTGGCGGGACAAAACGGCGGCACCGCCTCCGGCGCCCATTATGCAGCCTCGAAAGGCGGCATTCTGACGCTGACGAAAGTGTTTGCCCGCGCGTTGAGCGCCGCCGGAGTCAGCGTCAACGCCATAGCCCCCGGCCCGCTCGATTTACCGTCCGTTCATGCGGCGGTAGCGGAAGAAAAAATGCCGGCGCTGCTGGAGATGATCCCGATGAAACGCCTGGGCGATCCGCTGCTGGTCGCCCGCGCGGTAGAGCTGCTGGCCGACCCGTCCGCCACCTTTATCACCGGGGCGACCTGGGATATCAACGGCGGCATCTATATGCGTTAAGCCCTGTCAGGGTGGAGAAGAAAGATGGCTGAAACACTGACCGTACGCGTCGCAGAACGCGAAATCCAGGGCGCCGATGTGGTGGTCCTGACCCTGGCTTCGCTGGACGGCGCTCCCCTGCCGCCGTTTAGCGCCGGGGCGCATATCGATCTCTATCTCGAGGAGGGGATCGTTCGCCAGTATTCACTGTGCGGCAGCCCTCATCATCCGCAGCAGTATCGCCTGGGCATTCTCAAGGATCGGACATCGCGCGGAGGATCGCTGTCGGCGCATCGGCTCCAGGTCGGCGCCACGGTGACGATCGGCACGCCGCGCAATCTGTTTGCGCTTGAGATGGATGCCAGCCACAGCCTGCTGATTGGCGGCGGGATCGGGATTACGCCGATGCTGGCGATGGCGGATACGCTGTTCCGCGCCGGAAAATCTTTCGCTATCCATTATTGCGGGCGGCGCCGCGACGGGATGGCCTTTTTGCACGAGCTGGCGGATTGCCCTTTTAGCGACCGCGTCCATCTGCACATCAGCGAGGAAGGAGAAAAAATCCGCCCTCACGAAGTGCTGGCCCCGCACCGCGCCGCCGCTCACGTCTACGTCTGCGGCCCGGAAGGGTTTATGGACGGGATAGCCGATGCGGCGCGCGGCTGCGGTTATCCGCCCGAACAACTGCATCAGGAGTTTTTTAACCGGGAAGTGGAAACCGGCGGCGCCAGCTTTACCGTCGAGGTCCCCGAGCTGGGCCTCACCGTTGCCGTCGGGGAGAACGAAACCATTGTCGCCGCGCTGAAAAATGCGGGGATCAAGGTCAAAGTCTCCTGCGAACAGGGGGTCTGCGGAACCTGCCTCGCCAATGTGTGCAGCGGCGTGCCGGATCACCGCGATGAGTATTTAACCGATGAAGAACGCGAAGATAACGACCAGATCCTGCTGTGCTGTTCGCGGGCCAAAACGCCCCGGTTGGTTATCGAAAGCTTCGAATACGTCAAACTGAAATAACGGATACCGCTATGAACCTGACATCTGATTTCCGTAACGCCATGGCACAACTGGGCAGCGCTATCACGATCATCACCACCGATGGTCCGGCAGGCCGCTTTGGCTTTACCGCCTCCGCCGTATGCAGCGTCACCGATTCGCCCCCCACGCTGCTGGTCTGTATGAACCGTTCTTCTTTCGCCCATGGCAAATTTAAAGAGAACGGCGTGCTGTGCGTGAACGTGCTCTCCGGTCAGCATCAAAACCTGTCCGCCATCTTTGCCAATAGCCAGCTGCGTTCGGAAGAGCGTTTTTTACACGACCAGTGGCTGACGCTGGAAACCGGCTCACCGGTGCTGGCGACGGCCGTCGCCAACGTCGACTGCACCATTTCTACCAGCCATGAAGTGGGCAGTCACAGCGTGTTTTATTGCGAGGTCAGACAGATTCGTCATCACCAGGCCGGCGACGGGCTGGTGTGGTTCAACCGCCAGTTCCATACCCTTAGCGCGCAGCCGTACCGCTAAGGTTCACCCTAACGAAAAATACCCTATCGCATAATGCCGCCCTCATACGCTTCGGGTTGCATCATGGCGTCAGCTCTTCGGCGCCCTCTTTTCACCTGTACTGGAGTAGATGTGATGTCTGGAACTGCAAGCGATACGCCGGTTAGCACTCCCCAATCAATGCGCAAATTGATTATCGGCTCTTTTCTGGGTAACTCCCTGGAATGGTATGACTTTTTTCTTTACGGTACGGCGGCGGCGCTGGTCTTCGGCCCCCTGTTCTTTCCGGCAACCGATGATCCGCTGCTCGGGGCCTTTCTGGCCTTTTCCGGTTTTGCCATCGGCTTTATCGCCAGGCCGCTGGGCGGCATTGCCTTTGGTCATCTCGGGGATAAATACAGCCGTAAAATGACCCTGATTATCACCCTGACGTTAATGGGCGCCAGTACCTTTCTGATTGGTCTGCTGCCAACCTATGAACACATCGGTATTCTGGCGCCAGTCGCCCTGATAACCCTGCGTTTTATCCAGGGCGTCGCCTCCGGCGGCGAATGGGGCGGCGGCGTCCTGATGCTGAGTGAGAATGCCCCGGCGCAACAAAAAGGCTACTACACCGCCTGGAGCCAGGTGGGGGTCTCCGGCGGATTTGTACTCTCTTCGCTGGCTTTTTATCTGGTGCAGCTGCTGCCGCAGGAAGATGTGCTGGCCTGGGCGTGGCGCATCCCTTTCCTGCTGAGCCTGTTTATCTTTCTGGTCGGCGTCTATATCCGGCGCAACATTGAGGAAAATGCCGAGTTTGTCGCCCGAAAACATGCCTCCGGGGAGAGGGAGGTGCAGCTGCCGGTGCTCAGCGCCTTTAAACATCACCCGAAAGCGATCTTGCAGGCCATTGGTCTGCGGCTGGCGGAAAACGGCGCGGTCTACATCTTTTTCACCTTTTCCGTAGTCTATTGCAAACATATCGGCATTGAGACCAGCCAGGTGATTGCCGCCGTGACCCTTGCCATGACGGTGGAGATCGCCACGATTCTCGGCTGGGGCTGGCTGTCGGACCGTATCGGCAGGAAAACGCTCTACTATATTGGCGTGACCGGCATGGCGCTGGTCGCCTTCCCGTTCTTCTGGCTGCTACAAATGCATAGCTTCCCGGCGATTCTGCTGGCGATGCTGCTGGCGCTGCCGGTATGTCACGGGGCGATGATCGCCGCCCAGCCGTGCATGATGGTGGAGCTGTTTCCAGTTGAAGTGCGCTATACCGGTCTGGCGCTGGGCCACGAGATTGGCGCCGTTATCTCCGGCGGGATAAGCCCGATGCTGGCGGTCGCATTTTTAATGAAATGGGACAGCTACGTCCCGGTGGCGCTGATGCTGCTGGCCTTTGCACTGCTGGCCCTGGTGGCGCTGTTCAGCATTCGTCATCCCGCGACGCCGCGCCAGCAGCAGCCGGCGCTGTAAATCCCTTCGGATCGGTCCGCAGGGATGCGCGCCGCTCCGGCAACCAGAACCACCGGCTGAGGCGATTGCCTGCCGCCGCTCTGATAAATTTAATTTTAAACAAAACAATGAATAAACAGGCACTTATTGCCGAGAAATAAAAAATATTTCCACGCCACAATAACGCTTAATTATTATTCATATATCAGTATGTTTGGTTTATCAGAAAGGCAATATTTATGAAAAAACTCCTTCTCGCTTTGGTTACCGCAGCGCTGTTGCTGCCGAGCCTCTCGGCTAACGCGACTTACCGCAGTGATAACCGCCAGGACGCACGCGATACCCGCCAGGATTCACGCCAGGGCGGACGCGATGCCAAACAGCAGTGCGTCAGAGACAATAATCAAAGCAACGCCAGCTGCCGCCAGGATAAACGCGATAACCGTCGCGATGGCCGCCAGGATGCGCGCGACGAAAAATGGTAAGTTAAGCGCGCACGGGCAGGCGTGGCTACCGCGCCCGCCTTCCCCCGCGCCTTGAGATTCAGCACAACGCCTCCCCTGTTATCAGAAATGCCGGCCTGCCTCGGGGCGAATCAGCGCGTCAGGTTTAAGCTTTCCAACGGAAAGGGACGATCCTGCACCACGGTTTTCATCACCAGCGTCGAGCGCAAATGCTGCACCCCGGGCATCGCCGAGAGCTTGTCATCATAGAGTTTTTGAAACGCCGGGAGATCCCGGGTGACCACGTGCATCAGGTAGTCCGGATCGCCAAACAGCCGCTGGGCCAGCACGATCTGAGGGATCTCTTCAACCGCCTCTTCAAACGCGCTCACCGCTTTTTTATCACCCTCTTTTAAGGTCGCAAACACGATGGCCAGGAAATTAAAGCCCATTTTCAGGGGATCGAGGTTGGCCCGATAGCCGGTGATAACCCCTTCCTGCTCTAAAGCCCGCAGCCGTCGATGACAGGGAGAGAGGCTCAAATTGACCCGTTCAGCCAGCTCGGTAATCGACAGACGACCATCGGATTGCAGCTCAGCAATAATTTTTCGATCTATGCTATCCATTTGGAAGATTTTCTCTTAAACAGGGGGTTTTCAGCATAACATTGAAAACTTATTTCCCGTAAATCCCGATATTCTTTTCCTCTACAGAATACGGATACCGACGGGGGATCGTTATGCGCAATACCTTGAAACACGGTGGAGAGAGCCGGTCATGGAGATGAGTTTTATCGCCGGGTTCTGGGTTGTCTCTTTCCTGCTGATCATCACACCCGGTGCCGACTGGGCCTATACCATTAGCGCCGGCATCCACGGACAACGGGTGCTTCCCGCGGTGATCGGACTGATGTCCGGGCATCTGCTGGCGGCCATTATCGTGATCGCCGGGATCGGCGTGGCCGTTACCGGTCACCCGCTGGTGCTATCGCTGATCACGCTGCTGGGCGCAGCCTATCTGCTGTGGCTGGGGATCGCGATTTTGCGTCACCCCACCACGCCTGACGCCGCAACGCAGCAGGCCGGAAGCTGGAACCGTTGGGCGCTAAAAGGGTTATGTATTAGCGGGCTGAATCCAAAAGTCTTTCTCTTATTCCTCGCCCTGCTGCCACAATTTACCGATCCTGAAGGACGCTGGCCGGTTGCACTGCAAATGTCGGCCCTGGGAAGCATTCATCTGTTGACCTGCACGCTGATCTATTTTCTGGTTGGCTACGGGTCAAAAAGGCTATTAACCCACCGGCCGGAGGTGGCAAGAAGAGTCAGCATGACCTCCGGAGCGATGATGGTGGCGATAGCCATCCTGCTATTCTACAGCCAGCTGAAATAACGCTGCAGACGCGGGATGAACAAAATAGATTCACACCGGTTTAAGTTATTTGTGCCCTCTCGACAGGGGGCCATCGCCCTGTCTGCATATTTCGCGGCAAGGGTTTGAATCTATTCGCCGTGAAAAACCCCCTTTCTCTGTGATACCGGGGAAAGACTCCAGATAACTCCAGTAATCTTCATAAAATTCCAAAACTGCATCTTAACAAACAACAGGATAGCCAGAACCCTCAAGCGAAAAGCGTCAAATAACTCCAGTCCCCCCTCTGACCGCCACCATTTTCGCGCGCTACGCATACGAAATCGCCCTCCGGCCCTTAGCCGAAATTAAGTCCCGCGCTGAGAGGAGGCTTGTGCCGCCGGGCTTATTATTACTATTCTCGAACATAATTTTGCAGTATGGTTTAATCATTGTTGTAGTGATGCAGTGAATGCTACCCAGGCGAGTATATCGTTCTTCGCGTTCTGCGAAGCGCTTCGTGGAATATTCACCAGGCCAGAGCCGGATTCACTTTTGTAAGGAATGGCGGCAGGTTAACGGGCATTTAATTATTAGCAGACCAGACACAAAAATCCTTCAACCTGCGCCGAGGCGACAAGGGAGAACCCGGAGATGATTTATCCATCCCCGTCCACAAAGAGATCCGCCAGTCGTGATATCTCATGGCAGAGCGGCATGTATCAGGATGTCGATATTCGTTGGGCTAGCGCCAGAGCGATGCCCTGCGCCCCTGTATCACCGGCGTGTGCAACCAGGAGGAATGAAGGATGATCGGGACATGCTCCCCCCCAGGAACAGCGTCATTGTTTAACCCAAAAAGATTTAATCCATTGTATTCCATGAAGTCATTCGTTCCAGAGCATGGAGATACTTCATGATTCAACTAAATACCCGCCTTCTGATGACCCGGTTCAGCTTGATACAAGCTGGAGTACGTGACACGTTTTAAAAGTGCCTGGCGCGATGGCGAAATATAAGCGAAAAAATGTTCAATCGGACAACAAAGCTGGCCTGACGACAACGAATAGTTCGTAATATACGCCTGCAATTAAAAGGGAATATAATGAAGAATAATGCCGATATCAAAAAAAGGAACTTCCTTACTCAGAATGAGATTGAATCGCTTCTTAAAGCGGCGAACACCGGAGCACATGCTGCCCGAAACTATTGCCTGACATTACTCTGTTTTATTCATGGGTTTCGCGCCAGTGAAATTTGCCGCCTGCAAATATCCGATATTGACTTGCGCTCTAAGTGTATTTATATCCATCGTCTTAAAAAAGGATTTTCCACTACCCATCCTTTACTCAATAAAGAAATTCAGGCACTGAAAAACTGGCTGGATATTCGAAAAACCTATCCGCATGCCGACAGTGAATGGCTGTTTTTATCGCGTAAAGGCAATCCGCTTTCCCGCCAGCAGTTTTACCAGATAATATCCTCCTCCGGAGGCACCGCCGGATTAACGATTGAAATTCATCCCCATATGCTTCGCCATTCATGCGGATTTGCGCTGGCGAATATGGGTATCGATACCCGCCTTATTCAGGACTACCTTGGCCACCGAAATATCCGCCATACCGTCTGGTACACCGCGAGCAACGCCGGGCGTTTTTACGGCATCTGGGACAATGTAAAAGAGAAGCAGCGTAACAGCATTTTGCAATGACGGTCCGGGCGTCAAAAGGAGTTGACGCCTGATACTCTCGATGGCGTTAAAATGAACAACGATCGCTGAAAACATTAATAAATATTAACCATGCGTTAATTACGATTATTGTTCCCGCAAGTTCTTATTTCATACATAATACGGTTCCTGCTGAAACCCTTGTAAATACTCAGGATTTCAATTCGTTATTTATTGTCAGGTTAAACCATTCAGCATTATATTTTCCGTCCAAAGCCAGCTTCTCATTCACTTTTTTTCCTCGTAATTTGATGTACCTGGCAAGAAGCCTTGCTGTCACTATTGTGATATGCCATAAAATCTATAAAAATAAGAATTGTCGTGTAGCTATATTTTAACGATGTGTGAATGTAATGTGACCATCTATTTTTACAGCTTCAACATCATGGCAACGTGAAGAATGAACTGTATATGTACCTTTATATAATACGCCTTTAACACTGCGGATTATTTTTTAACCGTCCTGATAATTGCTTCAGGACGCTGTCTTCGTGCAAATTAATTTCAGGAGCATTGTATTGTGAATCGACGTCGTTTTCTTACCGCCAAAGAAGTTCAGGCAATGATGCAGGCGGCACGGCAGGGTCCAACCGGAGAGCGGGATTATTGCCTTATCCTGCTGGCCTTTCGTCACGGGATGCGCATCAGCGAACTGCTCGATCTGCACTATCGCGATCTTGACCTCAATGAGGGCCGCATCAACGTCCGTCGGTTGAAGAATGGATTTTCGACCATCCACCCGCTGCGATTCGACGAGCTGGAAGCTATTGCGCGCTGGACCCAGGTTCGCGCCGGCTGGAAAGCGGCACAAAAAACCAATGCGATTTTTATTTCCCGCCGCGGCACTCAGCTTTCCCGCCAGCAGGCCTATCGGATTATTCGTAGCGCCGGCGAAGAGGCCGGAACCGCTACCCACACTCACCCGCATATGCTGCGCCATGCCTGCGGCTATGAACTTGCGGAAAGAGGGACAGATACCCGTTTAATTCAGGATTATCTGGGTCATCGCAATATTCGACATACAGTGCGTTATACCGCCAGCAATGCCGCGCGTTTCGCAGGATTATGGGAAAGAAATAATCTGCTTGAAGAAAATTCTCATGGTTCGAAGAAATGATTTATTCATTTGATAAATAAGGATAAATTTAAAAATGAACAAGTCAATTGGGGCCAAACTGTTTATATCATAAAAATGTTTTGCAATCTTTTGCAACTGGCAAGTACATATATTCTCACGAATTAAATTCATCCGATTGATTACTATCATATTTTACCCTTAAGAAACTTTACTTATCTCTTCATCCTTTCCGCTTACCCGTCATCTCATCCGCCCTGACCTCGCCCGATGACCGACCTTCTTCAAAACAAAAAAACAGAAAATAAAACCAATAAACAATAAATAAAAAGAATAATAACCTAACAACAATCTAAAAAAACCAAAAAACAAGGCGTTTATCTCAATGAGTCAAAATGGCCCCAATTGACTCATCAGTTGGGCGAAAACTGCGCAGAGCCGGCAGTCGAACCATTCGGCTGATACATGGAATGCCTGGAAGGCACGACGACTGCCAATTTCGGTTCGTAATATCGACATTGTTTAAAGGAAAACAGCATGAAAATCAAAACACTGGCTATCGTTGTTCTGTCAGCCCTGTCTCTGAGTTCCGCGGCGGCCCTGGCTGACACCACCACGGTTAATGGCGGCACAGTGCATTTTAAAGGGGAAGTGGTCAACGCGGCCTGTGCCGTTGATGCTGGCTCTATCGATCAGACCGTTCAACTGGGCCAGGTTCGTTCAGCCAAACTCGCTACTGCAGGCAGCACCAGCTCTGCGGTCGGTTTTAACATCCAGCTGGATGATTGCGATACTACCGTCGCAACCAAAGCTTCCGTTGCATTCTCCGGTACTGCCGTAGACAGCAGCAACACCACCGTTCTGGCACTGCAGAACTCTGCAGCCGGTGGCGCGACGAACGTTGGCGTACAGATCCTCGACAGCACCGGTACTCCGCTGGCGCTGGACGGCGCAACCTTCGGTGCAGCAACCACGCTGAACGACGGCACCAACATCATTCCTTTCCAGGCTCGCTACTACGCGACTGGCGCGGCAACCGCAGGTACTGCTAACGCCGACGCAACCTTCAAAGTGCAGTACGAATAATTCACTCATCACGCAAGGACGCTGCTCGGGCCAGGATGGCCCGTTATCCACAACAGGACTGGGGTGATAACGATGCAAGGAATGAAATCTGGCCTGCTGTTTTTTTTACTGTCGCCGCTCGCGCTGGCCGGAAACCAGTGGAATGTGACGTTACCCGGCGGAAATATGCGCTTTCAGGGCGTCATTATTGCCGAATCCTGCCGCGTTGAAGCAGGAGACCAGCAGTTGACGGTCAACATGGGACAGATCAGCAGCAATCGGTTTCATTCGCCAGGGGAAGATACTGACCCTGTTCCTTTCGATATTCATCTCCAGGATTGCAGCACCGCCGTCAGTCAACGGGTTGGTGTCGCCTTTCATGGCGTCGCTGATGGCAAAAATCCGGACGTGCTCTCGGTTGGCGAAGGCCCCGGCATCGCAACCGGTATCGGCGTCGCGCTGTTCGACAAAGAAGATCGCCTGATTCCGCTCAACAGCCCACCGGGCGCCTGGTCACGACTGTATACCGGCCCCACCACGCTCCATTTTGTCGCTAAATATCGGGCGACCGGACATCAGGTTACCGGCGGAGCCGCAAATGCTCAGGCCTGGTTCTCTCTGACCTATCAGTAATTAACCAGCAGGCATACCGGATGCAGGACATAACGGCGAGTATAAAAGGGGAAAACGTGAGAAAAACACTGGGGATGACACGCTGCTTACTGGCGGGCTTATTGATGATAGCGACCGCCGGTTTTGCTGCGCGTTCCGAAGCGGGCGTGGCGCTGGGAGCCACCCGCGTTATTTATCCCGCCGGACAAAAGCAGGTTCAGCTGGCGGTGACCAACAATGACGACAACAGCACCTATCTGATTCAGTCGTGGGTCGAAAACGCCGACGGACAAAAAGACGGGCGCTTTGTGATCACCCCACCGCTGTTCGCTATGCAGGGCAAAAAAGAGAATACGCTGCGCATAATCGATGCGACCAACGACAAGCTGCCGCAGGATCGGGAAAGTTTGTTCTGGATGAACGTGAAAGCCATCCCCTCCATGGATAAATCAAAGCTTAGCGATAACACGCTGCAGCTGGCGATTATCAGCCGCATCAAGCTCTATTACCGCCCGGGGAAACTCGCGCTGTCGCCGGATCAGGCGGCAGAGAAGCTGACATTTCGCCGTAGCGCCAACACGTTGACGCTGATCAATCCCACGCCCTACTACCTGACGGTGACCGAACTCAATGCCGGCACCCGGGTGCTGGAAAATGCGCTGGTTCCGCCGATGGGGGAAGCCTCGGTAAAAATCCCGTCCGACGCCGGACGCGACATCACCTACCGGACGATTAACGACTACGGCGCACTGACCCCACGGATGAAGGGCGCACTGCAATAACCACGGGGAAATAGCGTTCTCCCCTGAAATATAAAAAGAACTGACAGCCGGGCGACTTCGGACCGGAGGGACTATGTCACATCTGAAATATGGATCGGACCGCCTGGGTGCGCGGCGCCGCGCGTCGGGATCGGCTCGCGTCTTTGCCCGGTTCCCTTTTGCCCTTTTGCTTGCCATGCAGGCTTTTTCCGCGCAGGCGGAACTTTACTTTAACCCGCGTTTCCTCGCCGATGATCCTGCCGCAGTGGCGGATCTGTCGAATTTCGAAAAGGGTCAAGAGGTGCCACCGGGCACCTATCGCGTCGATATCTATCTGAATAACGGCTTTATGACGACTCGCGATGTCACCTTTAAGAGCGGAGAGAACCACCACGGTCTGGCTCCCTGCCTGACCCGCGGCCAGTTGGCCAGCATGGGCGTCAACACCGCCGCCGTGTCCGGTATGAATGCCCTCGCGGCCGATGCCTGCGTGCCGATGGCGGAGATGATCAAAGAGTCGACCAGCCGTTTTGACGTGGGCCAACAGCGCCTGTATCTGACCGTGCCACAGGCTTTTATGGGCAATCGTGCGCGCGGATATATCCCGCCCGAACTGTGGGATGACGGCATCACCGCCGGGCTGCTGAACTACAACTTTACCGGCAACAATGTCCATAACGATATCGGCGGCAGCAGCAACTATGCCTATTTGAATCTGCAAAGTGGCCTCAACCTCGGCGCCTGGCGCCTGCGCGATAACACCACCTGGAGCTACAGCAGCGGCGGCAGTTCATCGAGCAACGAGAATAAGTGGCAGCACGTCAACAGCTGGCTGGAGAGGGATATTGTTCCCCTACGCTCGCGCCTGACGCTCGGCGACAGCTATACCAACGGCGACGTGTTCGATGGCATCAACTTCCGCGGCGCCCAGCTGGCCTCTGACGACAATATGCTGCCGGACAGCCAGAAAGGTTTCGCCCCGGTCATTCACGGGATTGCCCGCGGGACGGCACAGGTCTCGATCAGGCAAAACGGCTATGAGATCTATCAGAGCACGGTGCCGCCGGGACCGTTTACGATCGACGACCTCTATGCCGCCGGGAACGGCGGCGATCTGCAGGTCACCATCAAAGAGACCGACGGTACCCGCCAGGTCTTTACCGTGCCGTGGTCAACGGTGCCGGTGCTGCAGCGTGAGGGCCATTCGCGCTTCGCCCTGACGGCGGGGGAATATCGCAGCGGTAACGACCAGCAGGAGAAGCCGAAATTCTTCCAGGGGACATTGCTGCACGGCCTGGCGGCGGGCTGGACGCTGTACGGCGGCTCCCAGCTTGCCGACCGCTACCGTGCCTTTAACCTCGGCGTCGGCAAAAACATGGGCGAGTTCGGCGCCGTATCGCTGGACGTGACCCAGGCCAACGCCACGTTACCTGATGACAGCAAGCATCAGGGGCAGTCGCTGCGTTTTCTCTATAACAAATCGCTTAACGAAGTCGGCACCAATATTCAGCTGGTCGGCTACCGCTACTCCACGCGGGGCTATTACAGCTTTGCCGATACCACCTATAGCCGGATGAGCGGCTACGACGTCGAGACCCAGGATGGCGTTATCCAGGTGAAGCCTAAATTCACCGACTACTACAACCTCGCCTACAGCAAACGCGGCAAGGTGCAGGTCAGCGTCACCCAGCAGCTGGGACGCACCGCCACGCTCTACCTGAGCGGCAGCCATCAGACCTACTGGTCAACCGGCAAAGCGGACCAGCAGCTGCAGGCCGGACTGAACACTGCGGTTGACGACATCAACTGGACGCTGAGCTACAGCCTGACCAAAAACGCCTGGCAGCAGGGGCGCGACCAGATGCTGGCGGTTAACGTCAATATTCCGTTCAGCCACTGGCTGCGCTCGGACAGCAAATCAGTATGGCGCCATGCCAGCGCCAGCTACAGCATGTCGCACGACCTCGATGGCCGGATGACCAACCTCGCCGGGCTGTACGGCACGCTGCTGGAGGACAATAACCTGAGCTACAGCGTGCAGACCGGCTATGCCGGCGGCGGCAACGGCGGGAGCGGCGGTACCGGATACGCGGCGCTGAACTATCGCGGCGGCTACGGTAACGCCAACGTCGGCTACAGCCGAAGCGATGGCCTGAAACAGCTGTACTACGGCGTAAGCGGCGGCGTGCTTGCCCACGGCAACGGCGTCACCTTGAGCCAGCCGTTGAACGATACGGTGGTGCTGGTTAAGGCCCCGGGGGCCGACAACGTGAAAGTGGAAAACCAGACCGGGGTGCGTACCGACTGGCGTGGCTATGCGGTGTTGCCGTACGCCACCGAATATCGTGAAAACCGCGTGGCGCTGGATACCAACACGCTGGCTGACAACGTCGACCTGGATGATGCGGTGGTCAGCGTGGTGCCCACGCACGGCGCCATCGTGCGCGCAGATTTCAAAGCGCACGTCGGCATGAAGCTGCTGATGACGCTAACCCGTAATGGCAAGCCGGTTCCGTTTGGCGCCATGGTGACCTCAGCCAATAACCAGAGCGGCAGTATCGTGGCCGATAACGGGCAGGTTTATCTGAGCGGTATGCCGCTGGCCGGCAAAGTGCAGGTGACATGGGGTGAAGGCCCCGATGCCAGCTGCGTGGCCGAGTATCAGCTGCCGCAAGAGAGCCAGCAGCAGGCGTTGAGCCAGCTGTCTGCCGTCTGTCGCTAAGGAAGAAATGATGATGACCAAATCGCTGTATCTGCTGGGAGCCGTGCTGTCGCTGGCCATCGCCAACGCTTTCGCGGCCGACAGTACCATTACCATCAGCGGATATGTCCGGGATAACGCCTGCGCGGTGGCGGGTGAGTCAAAAGACTTTACCGTCGACCTGATGGATAACGCCGCTAAACAGTTCAACACCATCGGCGCGACAACGCCGGTGGTGCCGTTTCGCATCGTGCTGTCGCCCTGCGGCAGCTCGGTGACCGCGGTCAAAGTGGGCTTCATCGGCGTGGCGGATAACGACAACACCAGCTTACTGAAGCTGGACAGCGGCGCGTCGGCCGCGGCGGGCATGGGGGTGCAGATTCTCAATGGTCAGCAGACGATGCTGCCGCTGAACGCCCCCTCAACGGCGATCGCCTGGACGACGCTGACGCCCGGGCAGACCAATACCCTGAACTTTTATGCGCGGTTGATGGCCACCCAGGTGCCGGTTACCGCCGGGCACGTCAACGCGACAGCGACATTCACGCTGGAATTTCAGTAACCGGAGGTTGAGATGAAATGCATTCCCCGAGAATGGCTTCTGGCGGGCGCGCTGGCACTGGCCTGCCCTCCCCTACAGGCGGCCGATATCACGATCACCGTTAACGGCAAAGTGGTCGCCAAACCCTGTACGGTCTCGACCACGAATGCCACCGTCGAGCTCGGCGACCTGTATACCTTCAGTCTGGTCTCGGCAGGCGCCGCTTCGGCCTGGCACGGCGTGTCGCTCGATCTGAGCAACTGCCCCATCGGCACCTCGCGCGTCACCGCCAGCTTTAGCGGTACCGCGGACGCCACCGGGTATTACAAAAACCAGGGTACCGCCGGCAATATCCAGCTGGAGCTGCAGGATGACGGCGGAACCACGTTGAACAACGGCGCCACTAAAGCAGTCCAGGTCGATGACTCAACGCAGTCCGCCCGCTTCCCGCTACAGGTCAGAGCATTGACGGTTAACGGCGGCGCCACCCAGGGAACCATTCAGGCGGTGATTAGCGTCACCTACACCTACGCCTGAATCAGGAGAGTAAGTTGATGAAAAAAATGATGACCCTGTTGACCACGCTGCTGCTGTTGGGCTGGTCGGTTAATGCCTGGTCCTTTGCCTGCAAAACCGCTACCGGGGCGACGATCCCCATCGGCGGCGGCAGCGCGAACGTCTACGTCAACCTGACGCCGGCGGTGAACGTCGGGCAGAACCTGGTGGTCGATCTCTCCACGCAAATCTTCTGCCATAACGACTATCCGCAAACCATTACCGACTACGTGACCCTGCAACGAGGCTCCGCCTATGGCGGGGTGCTGTCGAGTTTTTCCGGCACCGTAAAGTACAACGGTACCTCCTATCCCTTCCCCACCACCACGGAAACCGCGCGGGTCATCTATGATTCAACCACCGATAAACCGTGGCCTACCGTGCTCTATCTGACGCCGGTCAGCACCGCTGGCGGGGTGGCGATCACCTCCGGTTCCCTGATCGCGGTGCTCATTCTTCACCAGACCAACAACTATAACAGCGACTCCTATCAGTTTGTCTGGAACATTTACGCCAACAATGATGTGGTGGTGCCGACCGGCGGCTGCGATGTCTCCGCTCGCGATGTGACGGTAACGCTTCCGGATTATCCTGGCTCAATGGCCGTTCCGGTGACGGTTCATTGCGCGCAAAACCAGAATCTCGGCTACTACCTTTCCGGCACCACCGCCGATACCGCCAATTCGATCTTCAGCAATACCGCTTCGACGTCGGCGGCGCAGGGGATTGGCGTACAGATGACGCGTAACGGCAGCATCGTGCCCGCCAACAGCACGGTGTCGCTGGGTACGGTCGGCACTTCGCCGGTCAATCTGGGGCTCACCGCGACCTATGCGCGAACCACGGGTCAGGTGACGGCAGGTAATGTGCAGTCCATCATTGGGGTGACGTTTGTCTACCAGTAAGGGCTGCGCGACGCAGGCCTCCCCGCCGGTGGACTATATTCTTTCGCCCTGCGCGATAGCCGCCGAGGGGCTGTCTTCCCTGATGGACGACGGCGGCCTGCTGCGGCCCAGGCGCCTGTTCCCTCAGCTTCACGAGGCGCTGTTAATCCCCGATATTGTGACCGTCAGGCGTATCGTGGTTTTTTTACCCGACGATCCGTTCTGGCTGCTGCTCACTCTGCGGCAGGCGGGGCTGCTGCTGAAACACAGCGCCGTTCCGCTGCCGATGCTGATCCTCAGCCGCAGCCCGGCCAACTGGCTGTGGCAGACGCTGTTACATCAGGTCGGCAAGCCGCGCCATCTGGCCAGGGTACGGGCCGTCGCCTCTGATTTACCCTGTCGACAGCTGGCGGCGCTGCTCAGACCCGACGGCGGACAACGCTATCCCCTGCTGGCGCAGCTGGCGTCTCAGGAGATGATTATCTGCGCTAAACCGGCCGCCGGCGTGACCAAACCAGAACTGAGCACCGCGCTGGACTGGCTGCGGGGATTCAGCATCAATCATCAGGCACAACGTCGGGGGCTTAGTCACAAAACCCTCTACACCCAGAGAAGCTCAGGACTGAAAAAGATGGTTGAACATCATCCCCATCTGGCCAACCGTTTTCCCGGTAGCCAGACCAAAGGACAGAAAACGAGCGCGGTTACCGCGCTCTCCGCTTTTGAACGCGAGTTCATCCATGCCATTCACTGCCGGCAAGTGTTTCCTGTGTTTCAGCCCATCACCGATGGCCGCCTGATGTTGCAGGGCATCGAAATGCTGTCACGCTGGCGACGCAATGGCGATGTACTGTTGCCAGCCGAGTTTCTGCCGCAGATACGCTCGGAATATGCCTGGCTGCTGCTCACGGCATTTGTCCTGCAGGAGGCCGTGCAGAATATCAATCAATACCCGGGCGACTATTATTTCGCGGTTAACATCCCGCCGGTCATCGCCAACAACAGCAACATTATCCGGATGATGGAGTCGGCCCGTCAGCAGCTGCAGGAACCGCAGCAGGGTGAGAGGCTGGTACTGGAATTTGCCGAAACTGTCGATCTCAATCGTCACAGTAAAACGGGCGATACGATCGCCCGCTTACAGCAGCAGGGCTTTCGCATCATGCTTGACGACTGCTTTTCGCGCAGCAGCGTCCTGTTTCCGGTCCGCACCGTGCGCTTTAATGAGTACAAGCTGGATATCAGTATCGTCAACGATCTGCAGCGAGATCCCCACGCCCTGGCGCTGATCAAAAGCCTGATCTATTACTGCCAGCTTTCCGGTAGCCGCTGCATTGCCGAAGGGGTCGATAGCCTGGAAAAATTTAATATGCTGAAGGCGTTGGGCATCGATCGCTTTCAGGGCTATCTGATCTCACCGCCGGTCACTGGCGATAATCTGGAGGATCTTATTCAGCGTTTTTCGCCGGGACGCTATCCCACCAGCATTGCCGGGTAAATCCCATCCATTTTCAGCTCCGTCCAGCATGAGAAACCCGACCATCCGGGTCGGGATTCTCCATTAAACTTCAGCCCTGATATCAATTCAGATGGCTATGGCGAATCAGGGGTAAAACCCCTGGCTCCGGGTTCGGCTTCGCGGCGGGACTAACGGGCGTAATCCACCGGCTCTCGATGAGCAGCAGCGGGCCGTTGGCAGCGGGCTGGACTGCTCAGCCGTCTCCATTTCCCAGTCTGGTTACCTGTCAGGCCGTTCAGCTGGTGAGATCGGCGGCACATCTCAAAGAGGCATTTGACGGTAGAGAGGATGAATCTGAGGGTTAGGTTGAGCGAGAAGCGGGCGTAACATCTTCGGGATAGTGTGGGAATGGTGTTGTCCCGTCAACCGTTTCAGGCTGATGTTTTACCTGGCAGCATACTTTATGCTTGTCACATTCATTTTGCAGGATATGAACATGATAACCGTAGAGAAGTCAGATCCATTTTCTTCAGAATCCCATCGCTTAATCGAAATGCTGTCGGCAGAACTTGCCGCTATTACGGGTGATAACGGCAAAAGCAATTTCACCGTTGAAGCAATGTATGAGGACAAAGCCTTATGGGCATTGGCAAAGAATGCTCATGGCGATGCAATAGGATGCGGAGCTATTCGGCCGTTAACGCCAAATATAGCCGAGCTTAAAAGAATGTTCTCAGACCGAAGTGTGCCAGGAGTTGGGAGAGCTTTACTTACTTTTCTGGAAACATCTGCAAAAGAGATGGGATATAGCGAACTTAGACTGGGAACTCGACACATCAACCAACGGGCTGTAAATTTCTACGAGAAATATGGATATATACGCATCGAGAATTACGGCCCCTACATAGGTAGGACAGAAGCCGTCTGTTTCTCAAAAGAATTGCGCTGATTGTATTAATCGGACCTGCAATCCACTCCTGGCACGAAGCGGACGAGCTGACTGGGCTGAAGGTCCCCTGTGAGCAAGCGGCGTACCCGATCTTTTGACATTCCCAACAATGGATGCATGCCGGGATGATTGATTGAACATTTGATTGTTAAACAACGGAGTTTTTATGGCCAGGTGTGTTTTTGCATTTTTTTTTATGTTATCCGCATTTGCGGTAAATGCTGCTGATGGCGGTAATGGTGGTGATGGAGGGAATTTTTCTGATGGAGGAAACGGTTCAGACGGTAGTAATACTGTCTCTACTCCGGGCCGCGCGGGTTGTCCGGGCGGAACCAATCCAGACCGTTCGGGAAAATTTTATCTTCCCGGTACAAAACAGCAATGCAATCCCGGGAAGCAGGATGCAATGAAACGCTCTAAGTAAAAGCGGCTGACCTTATCCTCATTGGGTCAAAGGTGATTCACGGGCAACGTCCCCGCCTGACACAAACCAGCCACTCACTCCCCCAACGACATTGGCTTACTGCCCCCCAGCGGCAGGCCGAATAATTTACGCACCCGGTTAAGAAACGCGCCATAGGGGCGGCCCAGAAAAAGCATCATCAAGGCGGCGCCGAGCGTGCCTCGGACCAGGCCGCCTCCCGAGGCACCGCTGAAAGCAATGATCGATGCATAGAGGGGGACCTGAAAGCTGACGAGAGCAATGCTATCCCATAACAGCCTGGATACCTGACTCTCTCCGGCTCGCTTCATCAACCAGTCCCGCCATATGCCGTAGGGTCTTGCTACCGGAACCATCAGGACCGCCCCTAAAAGACGGGCGTGGAAAATTTGCTCCCACGTCATACCGGCAATCATGCGTTCATTAATGATGCCGGTGGTCGTGAAAAAGAGGATCAGCGCGACGGTATCTGCCAAAAATGCAGTCCGACGCCTGGTCTGTTGCTGGCGCTGAGACAAATGAGATTTCCTGTCGTAGCGGGATGGAGAACACGCGATTTCCTCCCCAAAGAAGCATAAAACTATAGCATACGGTCATTTTCCGGGTCGCAGCCGCACATCGGCGAGATAGCCTGCGGTTCTCATTGCCGGCCTCTTACCCTCTGCCACGGCCGGCGGCGCATCACTGCCGCCCCTCAAATAACGCGCCTGTGACCAGGGGGATGCATATAATCAACCCCATTGACGCTAAGCGCCAGGTAGCAAAGCGCACGCCTTGCCACTGCCCGAACTCACAAGATATCGCACCTTGTCAGGTGGTAAAAAATAATAAAAGTCCCTGACGGACTTCGCACCAGGCCGGTACGACGATGCTGGCCGGAATATTGGCTTTAAATGGGATAAGACTATGGGTTCACAGGTATCCGCAGCGGAAGATTCACTGCTGCGGCACAGGTCGTTCGTCACCTTTTGGCTGGCGCGCACCTGCTCATCATTCGGTTTTCAAATGTTTTCGGTTGCCGTTAGCTGGCAAATTTATGCCATCACCCATAGCGCGATGGCGCTCGGGATGATCGGCCTGATGCAATTCTTACCCTCGGTCCTGCTGGCGCTCCCTGCGGGACACCTTGCGGATCAGTTCGATCGGCGACGGATTGTACTGCTTGGCCAGTTCATTGAATGGATAGCGTTACTCGGGCTGGTTGCGCTGACGCTGCTGCATTGGGCGGACAAGATTGAGATTTGGGGGCTGGTCTTTTTAATCTCGGTGGCAAAAGCGCTGGAGTGGCCGGCAATCACCTCTATGCTGCCGGCGCTGGTACCGCCGCCGATCCTCGCGCGCGCGATGGCGGCCAGCTCCGTCGGAGGACAGGCGGCGGTCATTATCGGCCCAACGCTTGGCGGTCTGCTGTACGTGGCGGGTCCGGAAGTGGTGTACGGCGTATCGGCGCTGTTCTATCTGTTCTCTCTTGTACTGGTAAGCCGACTGCGCTACGAGCGGCCGCCGCAAACCCGTCTGCCGATGAACCTCAAAAACCTGTTTGCCGGGGTGCATTTTATCCGCGAGCGAAAAGATGTGCTGGGCGTGATTTCGCTCGATCTGTTTGCCGTCCTCCTCGGAGGCGCGACGGCGCTATTACCGATCTTCGCCCAGGATATTCTCCATACCGGCCCATGGGGGCTGGGGATGCTGCGCGGCGCCCCTTCGGTTGGCGCGCTGCTGGTGGGCGTCTGGCTCAGTCGCCACAAGCTGGAGAAAAACGTGGGTCTGATCATGTTCGCCTCGGTGGCCGGCTTTGGCCTGGCGACGCTGGTGTTTGCGCTTTCTGCTCAGCTGTGGCTTTCCCTGCTGGCGTTAGCCGCGCTGGGTGGGTTTGATATGGTGAGCATGGTGATTCGCGGCGCGCTGGTACAGCTGGATACGCCGGATGATATGCGCGGCCGGGTCAATGCGGTGAACGCTATCTTCATTAATACCTCAAACCAGCTTGGGGAGTTTGAGTCTGGCCTGCTGGCAGCGTGGATGGGTGCCGTACCGGCCGCGGCGCTTGGCGGGATTGGCACGCTGGTGGTGGTCGCGATATGGATGACCATTTTCCCGCACCTGCGCAAAAGGCAGAAGCTGGAAAACGAGGGCCCGGGCTGACGACAGAAGCGCTTCCCGGTCGCTACGCCGGAAGTCAGGCGACAGGCCGGAACCATGCTGGCGCCAGAATATTATTCGCCATCATCGCCAATAACAGGCATCCCGGATGCAAAAGCCCTTCATCATCTAAAACTGAGCACCGGCTGAGACCGGTGCTTTTATTTCAGGCCCGGATATCATCGTACTCGCGGGTATTATCAAACTCATGTTTCGCAAAGGGACATAGCGGGATAATTTTACGCTGTTCTCCGCGCATCTTTTCCACCACTTTCGCCACCAGCTGTTTGCCTACCCCCTGCCCTTTCAGGCTCTCGTCGACATCGGTATGCTCAATAATGCTGAGATGTTCGCCGGT
Source organism: Klebsiella sp. X13 (assembly GCF_003323835.1). Lineage (NCBI taxonomy): Bacteria > Pseudomonadati > Pseudomonadota > Gammaproteobacteria > Enterobacterales > Enterobacteriaceae > Klebsiella > Klebsiella sp. X13. Next base: position 900,050 of record NZ_CP030874.1, on the reverse strand, counting down.
GGGAACAAAAACAATTTCCGCGACCTGATTCCCTGCCGCATCGTTGACGTAAAACTTGTTATGGCCTTCCAGTATTTCCATCATTTCCTCACTTATTTCTGGCGATACTTCAGGGCGCCGCTCGGGCAGGTGTCGATCACACGCACGACGGTGGCGACATCCACTTCATCCGGGATGATCCACGGCTTACGCTTCAGGTTGAAGAGTTTTGCGCTACCGCGAACGCAGTTCCCCGAGTGCTGGCAGATGTCCGTGTTGAAGTAGACATCAATCTTCTCGCCGGTGTATGCCCGGTAGCCCGCCTCCAGTAATTCCTTATCCATGACATTGCCTCAATTATTTTTCTTGTTCAGGAGCTAAGCATAGCCCCGCCGCGGAACGCCAGCTATGGTGAAATCAAAAATCACCTTCATATATGTCATAAGATTTATCGCATTAATGCGAAATAAACGCTTTTATATTCACTTTTCCTGCAGGAGCGGCACTGACGCCCCCCATAAAATAGACAGCCCGTCTCTTCCCTTTGCTTTTATTTCCCCGTGAGGGCGATTAAACTCACTCCACAATGGTATGAGCGCTCAGGAACTATCCTTTGAATTATCGAGTGAAGCTGGCACGTCCGGCGCTATTATTCATGTTTTTATTTCTCTCTGGTTGTTCATTATCACCAGCGATTCCGGTATTAGGCGCCGCATTTCCTGGCTGGTTTTTCTGTTTATTGGGCGGCGTGCTGTTACTCATTCCCTGTCATATCCTGATCGTCCGCAAAGGCTGGCAATCACGTTTTTCTCCGCTGGTATTCAGCTACCTGGCTCTGATGTTCCTGTTCGCCACGCTCCTGTGGTTCCTTTTCTTTGTTTACTAAGCCCCTATGACAAACTCCAGCCCAAGCGTATTACGGAAAAAGTGGCCTCTGCTGGCCCTCGTCCTCGCCGCGATCGTGGCGCTTATCCTGGTTATCTGGCAGCTTCAGACCTCGCCGGAAACCAATGATGCTTACGTCTATACCGATACCATCGACGTGGTGCCGGAAGTGAGCGGCCGGATCGTGGAGATGCCCATCCGCGACAACCAGCGGGTGAAAAAAGGCGATCTGCTGTTTCGTCTCGATCCGCGCCCCTATCAGGCGATGCTCGATGACGCCCGGGCCAGGCTGACCACGCTGGATGCGCAAATCATGCTGACCCGGCGCACAATTAAGGCCCAGGAGTACAACGCCCAGTCCGTCGCCGCCGCGGTAGAACGGGCGAAGGCGCTGGTAAAACAGACCACTTCGTCACGCACGCGTCTTGAACCATTAGTCCCGCAGGGCTTTGCTTCACAAGAGGATCTCGACCAGGCGCGAACCGCCGAAAAAGCCGCACGCGCAGAACTCGACGCCACGCTGCTGCAAGCGAAACAGGCTTCGGCCGCTGTGACCGGCGTTGACGCCATGGTTGCCCAGCGGGCGGGGATTCTGGCGCAGATCGCGCTGGCGGAACTGCACCTGGAATTTACCGAAGTCCGGGCGCCTTTTAACGGCGTGGTGGTGGCGCTGAAAACCACCGTCGGCCAGTACGCCTCGGCGTTAAAACCGGTATTTACCTTAATGGATGACGACCGCTGGTATGTCATCGCCAACTTCCGCGAAACCGATCTTAAAAACGTCCGCCCCGGCGTAGCGGCCAGAGTCACCATCATGACCAATCATGATAAATCGTTCGCCGGCGTGGTCGATTCCGTCGGCTCCGGCGTGCTGCCTGAAGGCGGGAGCGTGATTGAAGGTCTGCCGATTATTCAGAAGAGCATCAACTGGGTTCATGTTTCGCAGCGTTTCCCGGTGAAGATCGCGGTGAAAGATCCTGACCCCGAACTCTTCCGTATGGGCGCCTCTGCCAGCGCCGTTCTTCAGCCTCAGTAAGGAGGCGCTATGCAGAACGTCTGGTCATTTCTGCACCGGGAACTCCGCGACGCGCCGGGGAGGGCAAACTACACCCTGCGCCTGACCCTGAGCTGCGCGGTGCTGATCGTCCTGTTTATGACCCTGCAGATCCCTTTTTTGGCCGTGGCGCTGATCGTGGTGTTTTACGTCAGCCAGCCTAACGTGCTGATGATAAAGCTGGTGAGCGTGGTCTTTTTCCTCACCGTCAGCGTGGCGCTGGGCTGTGTGCTGCTGATCATCAAATGGACTTATGACTATCCGCTGATCCGCCTGGTCGCCTCGGTAGCGCTGTTTTTCGGCGCCATCTATCTGATGCGGGTGCTGGGCAAGCTGGGGCTGGCCTTTTTCGTCGTCGCGCTGGTCGTTATCTACGCGCAGACTTTCCCCTCGATGACCAGCCAGAGTGAGATTCTGGTGCGTCTGCTGCTCTGGCTATGGGTCGTCATCAACCTCGCCATCGTGGTCACGCTGCTGGTCAACGCCGGTTTTCAGCAGGCTTTTCCCGGCTACCAGTTCAAAGCGAGAATGGTGTTCTTGCTCCGCCGGGTGGCGGCGCTTCTCGCCAGGCCGGACGCCGGTTCTCCGCCAACTTTCAAAGAAATTGCCGAACAGTTCGCCCAGCTTCAGTCTCTGTATCAGCAGGCGACCCGCTCCAGCCCAGAGATAGCCGATAACCCGCAGGCGTGGCAATCCCTGATGGCCGCCACCCTTCACTGCTATCATCTGGCCGCGCTGCTTCAGCCGGAAGAGTCCCCTTCCGCCGGGCGTCTGCAGCTTGCCGCCGCGCTCTCGACGCTGGCGCACAATCTGGACCTCAGCACGCTTCCGGCAACCCTGCCGGAGGCCAGCGCGCGGGATACGGCGAACGGCGTCATTTTGCAAGAGATGGCCACGACGCTGAGCCAGCTGGCGCGCGGCGAACCGGTGCCGCTGCCGGCTGGCGAAGAGGAAAAAGCGCCCCTGCTGCTGCCTGACGCCTGGTCGAACCCCGCGTATCTGCACTTCGCGCTTAAAACGCTGCTGGCAACGCTGCTGTGCTACGTTTTTTATACCGCCGCCGACTGGCAGGGTATCCATACGATTATGCTCAGCTGTGTCATTGTCGCCCAGCCGGGGCTCGGCGCGACGCTGCAGAAAACCTGGCTGCGAACAGGCGGTGCCCTGCTCGCGACCCTGCTGGCGCTGTTAATGATCGTCTTTATTCAGCCGCATACCGAATCTATCGTCGGCCTGCTGGCGATGACCCTGCCGGTGATGGCGCTGTCGGCCTGGATAGCAGCGGGGTCTGAACGCATCGCCTACGCCGGGATTCAGATCGGCTTTACCTTCTCACTGGCGTTTCTCAGCTGGTTTGGCCCGCTGACCAATTTGACCGAGCTGCGCGATCGCGTCATCGGTATTTTGCTCGGCGTGCTGGTCTCTTCGATTGTCCACCTCTACCTGTGGCCGGATAGCGAGGCCCCGCAGCTCAAATCGCGGCTGGCCGATCTCTACCGGCGGATTGCCGATGACCTGCGCGCCAGTCGCGATGAGGTGCAGTTAGTGCCGCTGTTTCATGCCCTCAACAGCGCCGAAACGCTGATGCATCGGGTGGCGGCTGAACCGCTGAATGCTTATGCTCACCCGCATCCCGAGGCAAAAACCTGGCCGGTGAAGGCCACCTGGACGCAGGCCCTCGAAATCGTACGCTTCAGCGAAGGGTACCGGCTGTACGCCGCGCCGGGAGATACCTTTCTGCGCCACTGCGCCGGGTCGCTCGAGGCCTATGCCGATGATATCGACCGGCAGCAGGCGCCCGTGCCGTTCGGCGAGCTTCGGCCCGACCCCGGTAATCCTTTTGGCCGCCCGCTGATCACTCTGCTGACGACATTACCGAGCTGGTCGTCCGCACCTTTACCGCTTTCGCGACAGGCAGATAAGTCATGAGAAAAATGGACACCGCAGCCCGCTTCCTGCGCTACTCACCGCTCGCCTTCCTTCTGACGCTGGTCACCGGCTGCGCGTTAATTCAGGACGATCCGGGCCAGGTCACCATCGTGAACCCGCAGCAGGCTGAACTCGCGCAGGTGATTCACCTTGCCAACAGCGGCTGGCCAGCGGCCAGATGGTGGGAGGGCTATCACGATGCCCAGCTTAATATGCTGGTCAACCGCGCGCTGCAAAACTCCCCGACCATGCAGGCCGCCCGGCTGCGGATTGCGCAATCGCAGTCCACCGTAGAGCTGGCGCAGTCGGCAATGGGCGTCCAGGCCACCGCGGTGGCGGCTCAGAACCGGCTGCGGGTTACCAACAAACAGTTCACCTGGCCCTACTCTTACTCGCTGCCGGTCGATAAAAATGGTCCGTGGTACACCCTGAATACCGTCGGCGTCGGTGCCACGCTGAATATTGATTTATGGGGAGCCGATCGCGCCCGCGTTGCCGCCGCCATTGGCGAGAAAAATGCGCGTCAGGCGGAAACGGCGGGAATCGAGCTGGATCTCGCCAGCAGCGTGGCGCAGCTGTACTTTGCCATGCAGGCCACCTTCCAGAAGATGACGTTGTTGCATCAGCTGGAAGAGATTGCCCGTCTCTCGGTGCAGGCGCATGAGCACCGTACCCAGCGCGGCGTTGAGGATAGCGTGGATATCGCCAATGCCCAGGCCGAGCTGCTGGCGGCGCAGCAGCAGATCATTACGGCAAACGGGACGCTGACGCAGTACCGGGAAACATTGCGGGCGCTGATCGGCGCCGATGCGCGCAGCATGCCGGAGATCCATCCGGTCCCCCTGCCGACGCTACAGGAAACGCTGCCCGACTCGCTCTCCTTTGAACTGCTGGCCCGCCGCCCGGATCTCCAGGCGCTGCGCGGCTACGTCACGGCGTCATTAAGCCAGGTCGATGCGGCGAAGGCGGCGTTTTACCCGCACTTTGATATCAAGGCCTTCTGGGGATACAACGCCCTGAGCGTCGGGGATCTGTTTAAATCGTCCTTCCAGCAGATCAACCTGCTGCCGGGGCTGTATCTGCCGATCTTCGACGGCGGCCGGCTGAATGCCAATCTGCAATCGGTCCGCACCGCCAGCAATATTCTGATCAAACAGTACAACCAGGCGGTACTGGATGCCGTGCGCGATGTGGCGATCGGCTCCAGCGAGCTGAACGATCTTAATCAGCAGGTGGTGCTGCAGAAGCTGAAGGTGACGGCCGCCATGGCCACCTCCCGCAGCGCCAGCGCCCACTATCAGCGGGGGCTGGTCAGCTACTATGCGGCTCAGGAAGCGCGTCGTCCCGTCATCGCCCAGCAATTGCTCCTGCTGGATATCGAGGCGCAGCGGTTGAGCAGCGACATTACGCTGATTAAGGCATTAGGCGGAGATTACCGCGGCCCGGCGCTGGAGAATCTGGGCAAACAGGCGCGCTGAGGCGCCCCTTGCGTGCCGGCGAGCGGGCGTCAGCGAAATAGCTGCCACTCGCGCGCCTGATTCACCGCCTGAATCCGACCATTGACCTGCAGCTTGTCGTACAGCTGCTTGAGATGCCACTTCACGGTTTCGGCCGTAATTCCCAGGGCCCGCGCGATCTCTTTGTTGGAGTAGCCTTCGGCGATCAGCTCCAGCGTCTGCTGCTCCCGCTCGGTCAGGCGAAGCTGCGCGGGCGCCCGACGGCTGACGGTCGGCAAGATCCCGGCAGCGTTGAATCTGGCGAGGTGCTGCGTCAGCGCATCGCTGAAGACCTCGTCGTGCCCCCCACGCTGCCGGGTAGCCGCCAGTAATGAGGCCATCTCTTCTCCGCTATCAAGCAGGCTGCGCCACAGTTTTTGCTGAAAGGCGCGATGCAGCGTCGGGATCCCCACCGTTATCGCCCGCTCCCGTTCCCCGGCGCGCCACAGGGAGACGGCCTGAATAAGCCGCAGGCGTACGGCAAACAACCACTCGCCGCCGCGCTCCTGCTCAGCGGCCAGCGTATCGAGCTGCCGCGCCGCCGCCAGCGGTTGTCCGTCGGCCATCAGCATCCGGCTCTGACTGAGGGTTAAACAGGCGCTCACCACATCATTTTTCTCCGCGCCGAGAGACAGTCCCTGAAGGCGACGAAGTAAACTGTCAGCCGCAGCGCGATCGCCGGCGTGGAGCGCATTGGCAATACGCTCAGCCAGCAGCGGCGCCTGCGCCCGCAGCCATCCACGCTGAACCGCCAGGCCTTCGGCATGCAGCAGCAGCGATGTCATCTCATCCGTCCGGCCATCACGTTGCGCCAGCTTCGCCAGCACGATATAGCAGCGGCTAAACCCATCCGGCGGGCAAAAGTCATCGATCATCTCAAGACGGAGCGTCAGCAGAGTGGGGATGCGCTGTACCTCCCCCTGCTCCCAGGCGATTTCGGCCAGAATCGGCGCCAGGGTGGCGCCGCTGCTGGAGTGAGGACCGGTCTGCTGTTCGGCATACTGTAGCGCCCGCCCCGCCTGCCGCTGCGCTTCGGCCAGATTGCCCTGGCGCAGGTATCCCTGGGCCATCACAAACGCCCGGTAGACCTCGACGAACAGATTGCGGTTCGCCACCCGCATACCCGCTACCCGCTGCTGGACATCCAGCGCCTGTTGCGGCCGGGCGTTCGCCAGATGGCAGTAGCTGAGAATATTGCACACCAGGCCATCCACCCAGATATCGCCGCAGGGCACCTCGTGCAGCAGAGGTTCCACGATAGCAATACTCTGGGCAATATTGTCGGCGAAAGCTTCGCAGATCGCCCGAACCACGCGGAGCTTCACCCACGAACTGTGGGCCATCGCGCTGCGGTTGGCGACCGCCAGCGACTCAATGGCGTCCAGCAGCTGGCGGGCATCGTGGAAACGAAAACGGTGTGCGAGCGCCCAGGCGAGGTTCGTTTGCAGCTCGATGCGGGAAGGGTCCAGATTTGCCGGCAGATAGCGGATCCAGCGCACCATCGTCTCGATATCGCCCTCTTCCGCCAGCGACTGCACGCCGGCTTCCGCGTGTCCGGCCCCCGTTTTCCCGGCGGCCAGCGCATGGCGAATCGCCTCGGCCCACAGCTGCTGGCCGGCAAACCAGTTGCTGGCCTGTTCATGCAGTACGCGGATATCCACCTGCGCACTGTGCTGCAGACGATACAGCAGCGCTTCGCGCATCAGCGGGTGGTAGCGGAACCAGAACCCGTCCGCATCCAGGGCCGAGAGAAACAGATTGTGCCGGGCTATCCACGCCAGCATCGCCTCTCCGTTGCCTTTCCCGGTCACGGCATCGCACAGCGACGGATGCAGGCGGTTGAGTATTGCGGTTCGCAGAAGAAAGTCCAACACCCCGGCGGGCAATGGCGCAAAGATCACCTCTTCCAGGTAGCGAGAGAGGGCGCGGGAAGCGGTATTCAGCTTGCCGTCGGTCGGGCAACAATGGGCGCTATGGGCGCTGCCGCTTGCTAAAGCCGCCATTTTCATACCGGCAACCCACCCCTCCGTGCGGGCAATCAGGCGCGGAATCTCCTGCGGATCCGGTGCCGGGGAGATCGACGTGGCAAAATAGGTTCTGGCCTCCTCAGCATTAAACCGCAGCGCACGATCATCGATCTCCACCAGCCGATCCTCCATGTGCAGGCGACTCAGCGCCAGGGGCGGCTGGCTGCGACTGGCAATAATCAGATGCAGAGACGGCGGCGCGTGGTTCAGCAGCCAGTTCAAACCATCATGAATCTCCGGGTGAGCAATATTCTGGTAATCATCGAGGATCAGAGACAGCGAAATCGGATAGCTGTGCAGCTGGTTGACGAGCCCGGCGAGAAACAGCCGAAAGTCGTCTCCGGGGGCGCTTTCCGGCAGAGCATTCGCCGCTTGCCAGAGCGGCCGCAGCGCCGCCTGCAGATAGCGCATAAACAGGAAGGGCGTGTTGTCATCTTCATCAATGCTCAGCCAGGCCAGCGTACTCCCCTGCTGCTGCCGATGCTGATACCACTGGGCCAGCAGCGTGGTTTTGCCGAACCCGGCGGGGGCGCATACCAGCGTTAGCGTACTGGTGAGCGCGGCGTCCAGCCGCTGCAGCAGACGATCGCGCGACTGCAATACCCCCGGTGTGCGCGGCGGCGTAAAGCGCGTCGCGATAAGCGGCAAGGTGCGCGCAAGGCGAAACGGTTCCTGATGAACAAACTCGCTTAATGCGTCATCCGTCGGGGGTAACAATTCCATAGCGCCATAACCTCCTCATCCCGTGCATACGCCATTATCCCCCCCAACCGGGGGGTAGGCCACGTTTATCCATACCTATAGAGTAGTTTTATCCTTTGCCGCCGATGGGCAGTACGCCAGGCCTGCGCCTTCGTGCAGCGAATCTTTTCTCCATCAGGCATCCATCGTTTCTTAATCAGTACAAGGTGTGTACAGAAATGGCTATCGAAAATAAAGTTGCATTAGTCACCGGTGCCGGTCAGGGCATCGGCCGCGGTATTGCTTTACGTCTGGCCAAAGAGGGTGCGTCGTTGATGCTTGTCGACGTGAACCCGGAAGGGATTGCGGCGGTCGCCGCCGAAGTTGAAGCGCTGGGCCGTAAGGCCGCCACCTTCGTGGCGAATATTGCTGAACGTGACCAGGTGTATGCCGCCATTGATCGGGCGGAAAAGGAGCTGGGCGGCTTTGATATCATCGTGAACAACGCGGGGATTGCTCAGGTACAGGCGCTCGCCGACGTGACCCCTGAAGAGGTCGATCGCATCATGCGTATCAACGTTCAGGGGACGCTATGGGGCATTCAGGCCGCGGCGAAAAAATTTATCGACCGCAAGCAAAACGGCAAAATCATTAACGCCTGCTCCATTGCCGGGCACGACGGTTTTGCCCTGCTGGGGATCTATTCCGCCACTAAATTTGCCGTTCGCGCCCTGACCCAGGCGGCAGCGAAAGAGTACGCCAGCCGCGGGATCACCGTGAACGCCTACTGCCCGGGGATTGTCGGGACCGGCATGTGGACCGAAATCGATAAGCGCTTTGCCGAAATTACCGGTGCGCCGGTCGGTGAGACCTATAAAAAATATGTAGAAGGGATTGCGCTTGGCCGTGCGGAAACGCCGGACGATGTGGCGAGCCTGGTCGCCTATCTGGCCGGCCCGGATTCCGACTATATGACCGGTCAGTCGATCCTGATCGATGGCGGGATTGTTTACCGTTAATACCCGAAGCGGGTCGTCTCCGACAGACGGCCCGCGCTGATCCCGCCAGCCTCATTTTCTTACGGTTTCCCCTGCCCCGCCATGGCGCTGACGTTCACTGCCTCCAGCCCGTTCGCTGGTCATTCATAATATGCCCGGGAAAAAGTCGCGGACTCACCCAAGGGGATATCTCGCTGGCGATGGTGTGGCCGACGGATATTTCCCGTTAAATTTCAGACGAAAAAAAAGCTGGCGCTTTACGCGCCAGCTTACCGACTGTCAGTTTCCGTTGCCGTCAGGCGTGGGTAGCCGGTTTTTGTGCGGTTTTGTTCTGCGTATTTTCCAGCATCCGGCGCACCGGAACGATCAGCACGCAGAGTACGGCGGCGCAGATCAGCAGCGCAATCGAACAACGTGCAAAGAGATCTGGCAGCATATCCAGCTGATCAGCTTTCACATGGCCGCCGATCAGGCCGGCCGCCAGGTTACCCAGCGCACTGGCGCAGAACCACAGCCCCATCATCTGGCCGCGCATTCTTTCCGGCGCCAGCAGCGTCATGGTTGCCAGGCCAATCGGGCTCAGGCACAGCTCGCCCAGGGTCAGCATCAGAATACTGCCTACCAGCCAGAACGGTGATACGCCGGCCCCGCCGTTGTTCAGCACATTCTGTGCCGCCAGCATCATCAGGCCAAAGCCCGCAGCGGCGCAGAGAATGCCGATGACGAATTTGGTGATGCTGCTCGGACGGACGCCATTACGCGCCATGGCCGGCCATGCCCAGCTAAAGACCGGCGCCAGCAGAATAATAAACAGCGCGTTGATTGACTGGAACCAGACCGCCGGGATCTCAAAGCTGCCGATCATACGGTTGGTATAATCATTGGCGAACAGGTTGAAGGAGGTCGGCTTCTGCTCAAATGCCGACCAGAAGAAGGCGGCGGAAACCAGCAGAATAAAGCACACCAGCAGACGGGCGCGCTCTTTGCGGCTCAGTCCGGCGAAGGCAAACAGATAGATGAAATAGAGAACGACCGAAGCGGCAATCACGTATACCAGCATACTGGCAACGGCAACAGGGTTAACCACAATCACGCCCTGCGCAATCAGCGTGATAATCACCGCGGCACCTACGGCCAGCGCCAGCAGCCAGGCGCCCACGCCGTTCTTCTTCGCCACCGGGCTATTCCAGGTTGAATCGAGGCCCACTTCGCTGTCGTAGCGCTTCATCGCCGGTACCGCAAAGACCCGGAAGATCACCAGCGCCACCAGCATCCCGATGCCACCGATGCCAAAGCCCCAGTGCCAGCCGTGTGATTTAATCAACCAGCCGGAAATCAGCGGCGCGATGAACGACCCCATATTGATGCCCATGTAGAACAGCGAGAATCCACCGTCACGACGCGCATCCCCTTTCTTGTACAGCGTGCCAACCATAACCGAGATGCAGGTTTTGAACAGACCCGATCCCAGTACGATAAACATCAGCCCGATAAAGAACAGGTTGTCACCCAGCACCGCTGACAGAGCAATCGACAGATGACCCAACGCGATGAGAATCGATCCGTACCAGACCGCCTTTTGCTGGCCCAGCCAGTTATCCGCCAGCCAGCCGCCCGGTAACGCCGCAAGGTACATACTGCCGGCGAAGATACCGACGATCGCCGAGGCATTTTCACGCGCCAGCCCCATACCGCCGTCGTAAACCGTGGCGGCCATAAACAGAATCAATAAGGGGCGAATGCCGTAAAACGAGAATCGCTCCCACATTTCGGTAAAGAACAACGAACCTAGCGGATATGGATGACCAAAGAAGGTCCGGCTTTCATTTTTATTCACAGAGGAATGCATAACTTCTCCAGATAAGATGCACCGCAGCGCAGAGAGACTGCGGAAAGCGTGTTAGCCATGTTTACACTGGCCAATCATTTACATGAGGCACGATATTTTTTAACTATTTGATAACCAGCTTCTGGTTTTGTCTAGCCCCTCACCCCCATCTTTTAGATGAAAAGTCGACAAACGTCTACTTTTATAGATTTAAAGTTGGCTGACAACAAAATGTGATTGACATCTCAAATGATAACAATGAATGCAATTATATGTTTATAAACAACAAGTTGAACAAACAGATATTCATACTCAAGGCTGAGGCGCGCTGCGAATAAAACGCGATAAAAAGTAGGGTAAATACGAGGTTGGTCTTCGCGACAGGGGAAAGTATCGATAAGTCACACTCTTGATTATTTAGTCACAGAGTGACGTTCACATATGCAACCGACGCCAGGCCGGACAGAAACCGGTATGACGCAACGACTGCATCAAACACGACGCTTTGCGCGCATTTTTAGGGTATTTTTCCTGCGATTCGCAGAGCCCTGACTCCGAACCAGGGGATAAAAAAGCGCACCCAGACCGGCTGCTAACGCCATTTAATTTCGTCGCGGTTGCCTTTTGCAAGATTACATTCGTGGCATAACAGCTGGAGGTTATCCAGGCGCAGCGCCAGATGCGGGTATTTACTGCGGGGCCGAATATGATCGACATGGATGACCACCCCATGTTTTGCCGCCGAACGCCCGCAGGCACTACAGGCACCGCCATATTTTTTGAGTGCCTGATAGCGAAGCGCGCGCCACTCTCTGGACTGGTAGAACGCAGCAGAGGCGTTCACGTCTTTTTCCTCTGTCCTGGCCTGTTGCCGCCGGTTGACCGACTGAAACAATCCCTCGTCATCTTCATCTTTCGTTGCGCGATTGACGCGACGGTACAGCGGACCTTCACCTTCCCTGCGCCCCCAGACATCGCGCTCTGGTTTGGCGTTTATGGGTTCCGTTTTATACAGAGTCCGGGTCAGCATTTTCACGCCTAGATACAAAAGCCATATGACACAGACGACGACGATAAACGACCCCATTTCTCAATCTCTTCAATAACCTGACGTGATGCAGAATAGCAAATATCCGCACTCAACGCCTGGAGTTCTGCCGCCGACAGGGCCACCTGAACCGCCGCTCTGTTCCACGAGAGCCCTCAATCTATGGCCAGTCGCGGTTCTGAAGCACCACCCGATAACCGTCATCATCGACAAATGTTTTGCCGTTGGTATCCCAGTAGGGATTAAACGACCTCATCGTACGAAAGCCCGCCGCCGTCATTCTGGCGCACGCCTGCTGCCAGGCTGCTTTATCGGGGTAATAGAGCACGAGCAGATCTTCATCGGTCGGCGCAGGCTGACGCGGATGATCGTGACAGTGGGTGAACTCAATATGCCAGGCCAGCTCCGGACGGCCCACCATTATCCCACAAAAGCCGGCATGGTCGGTAAAATCCGCAATTCGTTGGAGCTCTAATCCCTGGCTGTACATGGTGCAAGCGCGCGCCAGGTCGGTGACGGGTCTGGCAATACGCATATGGCTGAACATGATAACGGGCTCCCGCGGGTCAAATTAAGTTTCCGGAATGGACAACACCGACCCTACTGTACCCGGATTTCAGATGGCTATTTGTCGAGAAAAGCCGTTGTTTTAATAGGAGGGGATGAAATGACAATGCCCGGTCAGGCTTTTTCGTTTGCGTTTTGCTATCGCGGCGTCAATCTGGAACCGTCGCCGAGTTAAGTTAAACGTTCATCTAACCGTAACTTTCCGTGACAACTGCCGGTGTATTTTTGAGCGCTAAAACGAGAGGCTGATATGCAATACAATTTCAGAAACTTGTTTCAAAAACAGTATGTTATCTAAGATATGTTATCACAGGAGAAATTCTGGAGCGGGCGAAGGGAATCGAACCCTCGTATAGAGCTTGGGAAGCTCTCGTTCTACCATTGAACTACGCCCGCGTTGAGGTGCGAGGGCCATTATAGACCTTACGCACCGTCTTACAAGACTGAATCACGCTAACTGCTGATAAAATAACCTCTTAGCACTTTGGCTTACTGCCCTGCGGCGGTAAATAGCGCTGTGGATCGATAGCCGTCGCCCGGTAGCGAATCTGGAAATGCAGGCGCACGGAATCGGCGTCGCTACTTCCCATCGTGGCTATCTGCTGACCAATCTTCACGTTCTGACCGTTATTGACCATCATTTTGTCATTATGGGCATAGGCGCTGATGTAATCCTCACCATGTTTAATCATGATCAGATTACCGTAACCGCGGAGCTGATTACCGACGTACACCACTTTACCCGCCCCTGCCGCATAGACCGGCTGGCCGCGCGTGCCGGCAATATCAATCCCCTTATTACCACCATCATTTGATGAATAAGGCAGGATAACTTTACCGTTGGTCGGCCAGCGCCAGCAGCGTTGCCCCACCGGTGGCCAGGAGACCGGCGGCAGCGTGGCCGGCGGCTTGCTGGCCGCGGTGCGCTTACCGGCGCTGCTCTTCCCGGATGAACCGCCCTTTGTGGCGCCCGAGGCCGGATTCAGCTTCAGACGCTGTCCAACCTCAATAGTATACGGTGGGGAGATATTATTCAGTCGGGCCAGATCTTTAATGCTGGTACCGGTTGTCCGGGAAATACGGTACAACGTATCGCCGCGTTTCACGGTGTAGACGGAACCGGAATCAGATGAACTGGAACATCCTGCAATCACCAGGCTGCTGACCAACATCATCATGATAAAAAAGCGTTTTCTCATCAGGCGTCCTGCACTCAGCACAGCTCTCATCTCGTCACAACGGACAACTATCATACCAGCCCGCAGGCAGATCCCCAATCGATACGCTTGCGTTGTCGGATTCGTGTTTCCCCGTCTGCAGCGCCCGAAGCCTGTTTTGGTAATGCCTTTCGAGCGGTTATCGGCTACCCTAGTGCCGAGTGTGTGACCAGGCGAGCGTATGCCGGGTCATTTTTATTATCAGGAGTTGTCATGACCGGGGAACATGTCATTTTGCTCGATGAGCAAGATAAGCCTGTTGGCAGGCTGGAAAAATATGCCGCCCATACCCTTAATACCCCTTTGCACCTCGCCTTTTCCTGCTGGTTGTTTAATGACCACGGCCAGCTGCTGGTGACGCGTCGTTCACTGGGTAAAAAAGCCTGGCCCGGGGTCTGGACCAACTCCGTCTGCGGACATCCCCAGAGCGGAGAGACGTTTGAACAGGCCGTGACGCGGCGCAGCCGTTTTGAACTGGGCGTTAACATTGCCAACATCGCCTCCGTTCATCCGGCGTTTCGTTACCGGGCGGTGGCCCCAAACGGAATTGTCGAAAACGAAGTCTGCCCGGTTTACGCCGCACGCATTATCAGTCCGGTGCTGGCTAATAGCGACGAGGTCATGGACTATCAGTGGTGTGAGCTGGAAGATTTACTGCAAGCGCTGGCGCTCACCCCGTGGGCCTACAGTCCGTGGATGGTGCTCGAAGCGGCTGACGATAATGCCCGGCAGGCGTTGAGAAACTATGTCGCGCAGCTGCGCTATTAACGGTCTTGCCGGATAGCGGTTTTTCGCCGCCTGTCCGCATCCTCCCGCGACTCGCGCAGCGGGGCACAAACAAAAAACCCCGGCCTGTAGCCGGGGTTATGTTTTTGACGGTCGCTCTTATTTAACCGGGCGCATTGCCGGGAACAGGATGACGTCGCGGATGGTATGGCTGTTGGTAAACAGCATCACCATACGGTCAATACCGATACCCAGACCGGCGGTCGGCGGCAGGCCGTGTTCCAGCGCGGTCACGTAGTCTTCATCGTAGAACATGGCTTCATCGTCACCAGCGGCTTTCGCATTCACCTGGTCCTGGAAGCGCTGCGCCTGATCTTCCGCGTCGTTGAGCTCGCTGAAGCCGTTACCGATTTCACGGCCGCCGATAAAGAACTCAAAGCGGTCGGTAATTTCCGGGTTCTGGTCATTACGACGCGCCAGCGGAGAGACTTCCGCCGGGTATTCGGTGATAAAGGTCGGCTGAATCAGGTGCGCTTCCGCCACTTCTTCAAAGATCTCCGTCACGATACGGCCCAGACCCCAGCTCTTCTCAACGTGAATGCCGATAGACTCTGCAATCGCTTTTGCGGAATCGAAGTTATCCAGATCCGCCATCTCGGTTTCCGGACGATATTTCTTGATAGCTTCACGCATGGTCAGTTTTTCAAACGGCTTACCGAAGTCGAAGGTCTGATCGCCATAAGGAACCGCGGTGTTGCCCAGAATATCCTGCGCCAGGGTACGGAACAGGGATTCGGTCAGCTCGATCAGATCTTTATAGTCCGCGTACGCCATATAGAGTTCCATCATGGTGAACTCTGGGTTATGACGCACGGAGATGCCTTCGTTACGGAAGTTACGGTTGATTTCGAATACGCGTTCGAAGCCGCCCACAACCAGACGCTTCAGATACAGTTCCGGCGCGATACGCAGGTACATGTCCATATCCAGCGCGTTGTGATGGGTGATGAACGGACGGGCAGACGCGCCGCCAGGGATCACCTGCATCATCGGGGTTTCGACTTCCATAAAGCCGCGACCGACCATGAACTGGCGGATACCGGCCAGAATCTGGGAGCGAACCTTAAAGGTCTTGCGGGATTCGTCGTTGGAGATCAGATCCAGGTAGCGCTGACGGTAGCGCGCTTCCTGATCCTGCAGGCCGTGGAATTTGTCCGGCAGCGGGCGCAGGGCTTTGGTCAGCAGACGCAGTTCGGTGCAGTGGATAGACAGCTCGCCGGTTTTGGTTTTAAACAGCTTACCGCGCGCCGCGATGATATCGCCGAGGTCCCATTTTTTGAACTGCTCGTTGTAGACGCCTTCCGGCAGATCGTCACGCGCGACGTACAGCTGAATGCGGCCGCCGACATCCTGCAGAGTGACGAAAGAGGCTTTACCCATAATACGGCGGGTCATCATACGACCAGCAACGGAGACTTCAACGTTCAGTGCTTCCAGCTCTTCGTTTTCTTTCGCATCGAAGTCAGCGTGCAGTTGGTCAGAGGTATGGTCACGACGGAAATCGTTCGGGAACGGGATACCCTGCTCACGAAGCTGAGCCAGCTTTTCACGACGGGCTTTCAGTTCATTATTAAGGTCAATTGCCGCGTCAGCGCCCTGTGCTTGTTGTTCAGACATGTTGGTTCCTCATAACCCTGCTTTCAAACTTGCTTCGATAAATTGATCCAGGCTGCCGTCAAGCACGGCCTGAGTATTGCGGGTTTCCACCCCGGTGCGCAGATCTTTAATGCGGGAGTCATCCAGCACGTAAGAACGGATCTGGCTGCCCCAGCCGATGTCGGATTTGGTATCTTCCATCGCCTGCTTCTCGGCATTTTTCTTCTGCATTTCCAGCTCATAAAGCTTGGCTTTCATCTGCTTCATGGCCTGGTCTTTGTTCTTGTGCTGTGAACGGTCGTTCTGGCACTGCGTCACTAAGCCGGTCGGAATGTGGGTGATACGCACCGCGGATTCCGTACGGTTAACGTGCTGACCACCCGCACCGGAGGCGCGGTAAACGTCAATGCGCAGGTCCGCCGGGTTGATTTCGATATCAATATCGTCATCCACTTCCGGATAGACAAATGCGGAGCTGAAGGAGGTGTGGCGACGGCCGCCGGAATCGAACGGGCTCTTGCGCACCAGGCGGTGGACGCCGGTTTCGGTACGCAGCCAGCCGTAGGCGTAATCGCCGATAATCTTGATGGTCACGGACTTAATGCCCGCCACTTCACCTTCTGACTCTTCAATAATCTCGGTCTTGAAGCCGCGCGCTTCGGCCCAGCGCAGATACATACGTGTCAGCATGCTGGCCCAGTCCTGGGCTTCCGTACCGCCGGAACCGGCCTGAATATCGAGATAGCAATCGGCGCTGTCATACTCGCCGGAGAACATGCGGCGGAACTCAAGCTGCGCCAGTTTCTCTTCCAGCACGTCAAGTTCGGCAACGGCTTCGTTGAAGGTCTCTTCGTCTTCGGCTTCGACAGCCAGCTCCAGTAGTCCGGAAACATCTTCCAGCCCCTGGGACATTTGATCCAACGTCTCGACGATGGCTTCCAGTGAAGAACGCTCTTTACCCAACGCCTGTGCGCGCTCAGGTTCGTTCCACACGTCCGGCTGTTCCAGCTCGGCGTTTACTTCTTCCAGACGCTCTTTCTTAGCATCGTAGTCAAAGATACCCCCTAAGAACGTCAGAGCGCTCCGTGAGGTCCTGAATGCGGTTTTTTACCGGATTTATTTCAAACATGATCGATTTTCTTTTAATGGATTCGACAAAATGCGGTGATAAGAGCGGAATTGTACCGGATCCCCGCTCTCTTTTATATATACTTCGGCTTTCCGTCAGCCTGTTTGTTGACGGCTTTTTCGTCAGACCGGCCAGAGATGGTCAATGATAAGCTGCAGGCTGCGGTTGCCTCGGAACTCATTAATATCGAGCTTATAGGCCAGAGTGACTTCGCGTACGCCGTTATCCGGCCAAATCGAAGTATCAACGTTGAAGGCAATCCCGTCCAGCAGCGGGCCGCCGCCAACCGGTTCGACCATCACTTTAAGATGTCGCTCGCCCACCAGGCGCTGCTGTAACAGGCGGAAACGACCGTCAAACAGCGGCTCCGGGAACATCTGTCCCCAGGGTCCCGCCTCACGAAGCAGATGCGCAACTTCCATGCTCATCTCAGCCGTTTCCAGCGGGCCGTCAGAGATCACTTCTCCCTGCAACAGCGCCGGATCCAGCCACTCGGTGACCAGTTCGCCGAAACGCAGCTGAAACTCCTCAAAACGCGCCTCTTCCAGCGACAGCCCCGCCGCCATCGCATGGCCGCCGAACTTGAGAATCAGCCCCGGATGCAGCGTATCAAGGCGCTCAAGCGCATCGCGCATGTGCAACCCCTGGATAGAGCGCCCGGAGCCTTTTAACAGCCCGTCGCCGGTTGGGGCGAAGGCGATAACCGGGCGATGGAAACGCTCTTTAATCCGTGACGCCAGAATCCCCACCACGCCCTGGTGCCACTGCGGATGATACATCGCCAGCCCCCCGGGCAGCGTGTCGCCGCTGCGTTCCAGCTGCTGGCACAGCGTGAGCGCCTCCGCCTGCATCCCTTGCTCAATCTCTTTGCGCGTCTGGTTCAGCGCATCCAGTTCATTAGCCAGCATCCGCGCTTCGCCGACGTTATCACACAACAGCAGCGCCACGCCGACCGACATATCATCCAGCCGGCCTGCCGCATTCAGCCGCGGTCCCAGGGCAAACCCCAGGTCGCTGGCGGCCAGCTTTTGCGGATCGCGGTTGGCAATCTCCAGCAGCGCTTTGATCCCCGGACGGCACTTACCGGCACGGATACGGCTCAGCCCTTGCCAGGTGAGAATGCGGTTATTGGCATCCAGCGGCACAACGTCAGCCACCGTCCCGAGCGCGACCAGATCCAGCAGTTCGGCAAGATTCGGCGGCGTGATGCCCCGTTCTTCAAACCAGTTTTTATCGCGCAGGAACGTGCGCAGCGCCAGCATCAAATAGAACGCTACCCCGACGCCGGCCAGCGATTTCGAGGGGAAATCGCAGTCGCGCAGATTGGGGTTCACAATGGCTTCCGCTGCCGGCAGCGTCTCACCCGGTAGATGGTGATCGGTCACGACCACCGGGATCCCCAATGCGTGGGCACGATCGACGCCGGCATGGGAAGAGATGCCGTTATCCACGGTCATAATCATCTGCGCCCCGCGGGCGTGGGCCTGATCGACTACTTCGGGGCTTAACCCGTAGCCATCTTCAAAACGATTTGGCACCAGATAGGAGACATTGCTGTAGCCCAGCGCGCGCAGCGCCAGCACGCTCAGCGCGGTACTGGTGGCGCCATCGGCGTCAAAATCACCGACCACGACGATATGCCGCTCTTGCCTGAATGCGTCGTAGAGCATCTCAACGGCTTTTTCGATGCCGTTCAGCTGCGTCCACGGCAGCATGCCTTTGACGCTGCGTTCGAGCTCCTGGGCATGCAGGACGCCGCGGCTGGCGTACAGCCGCTGCAGCAGCGGCGGCAGGTCGGCGGGGAGCTCAGCCCCTTCAACCACCTCACGGCGGCGTAGTTGTATCTGTTGTTTCACGCGAATTATTTACCGCTTGTCTGTTTTTGATGCTCATCAAGGAAGGCTTTCAGCTCTTTCGGCCCCTGATAACCCGGAAGCACGTAGCCGTTGCTCAGCACCATCGCCGGCGTGCCGTTAACGCCGAACTGCACGCCAAGCGTGTAGTGTTTGCTGATATCGACCTGGCAGCTCGCCGGCTGAATACCTTTACCGCTCATCGCGTCATCCAGCGCTTTGTTACGATCTTTGGCGCACCAGATGGCTTTCATATCCTGCTCGGTCTGGCTTTGCAGACCCTGGCGCGGGAAGGCCAGGTAGCGAACGGTAATTCCCAGCGCGTTATAGTCGCTCATCTCTTCGTGCAGCTTGTGGCAGTAGCCGCAGGTGATGTCGGTGAAAACGGTGATAACGTGTTTTTCCTGCGGCGCTTTATAGATAATCATCTCTTTTTCCAGCGCATTCAGCTTGCCCACCAGCAGCGCGTTGGTGACGTTTACCGGCTGTGCGCCGCCGACATCATACATCGGCCCCTGGATGACGTGTTTACCGTCATCGGTCACATACAGCACGCCGCTGTCGGTCAGTACGGTGCTCATTCCGGCAACCGGCGATGGCTGAATATCCGTATTCTGTACGCCCAGTTTAGCCAGCGACTGTTTGATAGCCGCGTTATCCGCATGGGCCGCACCGGACAGCGTCGCCGCCAGCAGCGTAAACATCAATAAACCTTTTTTCATACTCAGTCCTTTTATTCAGCACTCACGCCCGCGGGTGGTGCTGTTGATGAAGTTGTCTCAGACGCTCGGTCGCGACATGGGTGTAGATCTGCGTCGTTGAGAGATCGCTGTGTCCCAACAGCATCTGTACCACGCGTAAATCTGCGCCATGGTTAAGTAAATGCGTGGCAAACGCATGGCGTAAAACGTGCGGGGAGAGCTTCGCGCTATCTATTCCGGCCAGCACGGCATAGTGCTTAATCCGATGCCAGAAGGTCTGGCGCGTCATTTGCTGCGCGCGCTGACTTGGAAAAAGCACATCAGATGCCACGCCGTTCAGCAGCCAGGGGCGCCCGTACTCCAGGTAGTTCTCAACCCACAGCACCGCCTCTTCGCCAAGCGGGACCAGCCGTTCTTTGTTCCCTTTACCCACCACCCGCAGGACGCCCTGACGCAGGCTGATGTCGCTCATCGTCAGGCCCACCAGTTCCGACACGCGCAGGCCGGTCGCGTACAGCACCTCAAGCATCGCTTTATCGCGGAGTTCCAGAGGCTGCTCGACCAGCGGCGCCTGCAGCAGACGTTCGACCTGAGCCTCACTCAGATCTTTCGGCAGCCGCTGCGGCAGTTTCGGTGACGCCAGCAGCGCGCTGGGGTCATCCGGACGAATTTTCTCCCGATAGAGGTGCTGGAAGAAACGGCGCACGGCGCTCAACAGCCGCGCGGTACTGGTGGCTTTATAGCCGCCCGTTTGTCTCTCGGCCAGCAGCGCCTGAAGATCCTCGCCGCTGGCGCTAACCAGCGATAACTCGCGATGATGCAGCCATTCCACTACCATCGTCAGATCCCGACGGTAGGCGCTCAGCGTATTTTCCGCCAGATTGCGCTCCAGCCACAAGGCATCAAGAAACTGTTCGATTCGTGCGAGATCCTCTTTCACATCGCCCTCTTTGCTCGTTAAAACGGCTTCAGTATACCCAAATAAGTGGCCCGGCTGGCAAAAACGGCGGCGCTGTTTTTTCCCGGCCGGCTGGCGGAACAGCTTAAGTATGCGGCTGACGACGGCTTTCTGATAAACTAGCCGCAAAATCACCGCATGAATTGAGATGTTTACGCCATGAACATAGGTCTTTTTTACGGCTCCAGTACCTGCTACACCGAGATGGCAGCGGAGAAGATCCGCGATATCATCGGCCCGGAATTAGTGACGCTGCATAATCTGAAAGATGATTCCCCTTCCCTGATGACACAGTATGACGTGTTGATTCTCGGTATCCCGACGTGGGATTTCGGCGAAATTCAGGAAGACTGGGAAGCCGTCTGGCAACAGCTGGACGCACTGGATCTGCAGGATAAAATTGTGGCGCTGTATGGCATGGGTGACCAGTTGGGTTACGGCGAATGGTTCCTTGACGCACTGGGAATGCTGCACGACAAACTGAGCGCCAAAGGCGTTAAGTTTATCGGTTACTGGCCGACGGAAGGTTACGAATTCACCAGCCAGAAACCGATTATCGCCGATGGCCAGCTGTTTGTTGGCCTGGCGCTCGATGAGACGAATCAGTATGACCTGAGCGACGATCGCATCCAGAACTGGTGCGAGCAAATCCTCGGCGAAATGGCTGAGCAGTTCGCCTGACAGGCTTTTACTCCTGTGCCGGTTTTTGTAACACCAACCGGCGCAGATCTCGCCACTCTTTGGCGTCCATACTGTCTGCAGCGATCCACAGATGCTGGCGGCGACGCGTTTGCATATCCTGCAGACGCAGCAACATCCCGCTATTAATCACCCACGGCGTGCCGACAATCTCCCATTCCGCTTTTTGCCAACGCAAACGCGAATCGGTCATCAGCTTTATTTCCCCCCGGCAGGCGTGGATCCGCCGCTGGCTGCGCACGCTGTCGAACACCACCAGCGACAGCAGCAATAGCCATAGCGGCGTGTAGCTCAGCGGCCAGGGCATCAGCAGCACAATAGCCGCCACAATGCCGTGCAGCAGCAGCGAGAACCACTGTGAGCGCCAGGAGATGCGTAAATCAGATTGCCACAGGACCACGTTCCCGATTCCGAGTCTGGATTAATTTTACCATCCGTTGCAGTTGCGCATCAGCCGGTTCGCCATGATTCATCAGCCAGTTAAACAGATCCGGATCGTCGTTTTCTAACAGACGGATAAACAGCTGTTTGTCTTCATCGCTGAGCGTATCGTACTCATACTCGAAAAACGGCATGATGGAGATATCAAGTTCACGCATACCCCTGCGGCATGCCCAGTGGATGCGGGCTTTATTCGTAATGTCCATGTTGTCCTTCCAGCATAAAGAGAGTCTTACGCGCCCTTCAGGTCGCCGAAGCGCTGCCTGACAAGACGTTGTTGATAGGTTAGTTTAACCCGTTTTTTGCACTTACTTTACAGCAATATCGAGAACAGAGAACGCCATTCCACAAAAACCACATTTAAAATATGGCTTTATCTTTCTCCTTTGTTTCCCCGTTTGTGCTTTCAGGGCACAAATGGCCTGCCAAAAGCACTTGCATTGCACCATAGCTCTTTTACCATTAGCTATTCACTCTGCGTTAAGCTATTCAGGACATGACTATGGCTTTTACACCTTTTCCTCCGCGTCAGCCTTCTTCTTCCTCTCGTCTGCCGTTAACGCTGATGACGCTGGATGACTGGGCGCTGGCAACGATTACCGGTCAGGATGGCGAGAAGTATCTGCAGGGGCAGATTACCGCCGATGTCAGCGCATTAACCGACGATCGGCATCTGCTTGCCGCGCACTGCGATGCCAAGGGCAAGATGTGGAGCAACCTGCGGGTTTTCCGCCGCGACGGTGGTTTTACCTGGATTGAACGCCGCAGCCTGCGCGATTCCCAGCTCGCTGAACTGAAGAAATATGCGGTGTTCTCTAAAGTGACCATTGCCGCCGATGATGAACACGTCCTGCTGGGCGTTGCCGGTTTCCAGGCCCGCGCCGCGCTGGCGCCGCTGTTCAGCGAACTTCCGGGCAGCGACAAACCGCTCGTCACCGACGGCGTGACCAGCCTGCTGTGGTTTGAACATCCGGCGGAGCGCTTTCTGCTGGTGACCGATGTGGCAACCGCCACCCGCGTAACCGACGCGTTGCGCAGCGATGCGCAGTTGAACAACAGCCAGCAGTGGCTGGCGCTCAACATCGAAGCCGGCCTGCCGGTCATAGACAGCGCCAACAGCGCGCAGTTCATCCCGCAGGCGACAAACCTGCAGGCATTGGGCGGCATCAGCTTTAAGAAAGGCTGCTATACCGGTCAGGAAATGGTCGCCCGGGCGAAATTCCGCGGTGCGAACAAACGCGCCCTGTGGTATCTGGCCGGGAAAGCGAGCCGCGTCCCGGAAGCCGGAGAAGACCTTGAGCTGAAGATGGGTGAGAACTGGCGCCGGACCGGCACCGTGCTGGCAGCTGTGCTGCTGGATGATGGTCAACTGCTGGTGCAGGTCGTGATGAATAACGATATGGAACCAGACAGCGTCTTCCGCGTGCGCGATGATGCCGGTACATTAAGCATCGTTCCGCTGCCCTATTCACTGGAAGAGAGTTAAAGTGCGAAGATCGCCTTAACGCTGCCAGGCTCTTCAGGCGGCAACATCCCGGACTGTGCGGTGCTGTCGTTTCGGCAAGCGCCGCATCGCCGGGAAATTCCCCGCCGATGCGGCCTCTTATTTATACCTGACCGACGTACAAATAAATGGCCAGGAAGTGACATACGCTGCCGCCCAGCACAAAACCGTGCCAGATTGCATGGTTATAAGGAATGCGCTTGCAGACGTAGAAGATAACCCCCAGCGAATACACCACGCCCCCGACCGCCAGCAGCGTTACCCCCCCCGCCGCCAGTTTGATCGCCAGCTGATAAACCACGATCAGCGACAGCCAGCCCATCGTCAGATAGGTCACCAGTGAGAGGACCTTAAAGCGGTGCGCAATGGTGAGCTTAAACAAGATCCCCAGCAGCGCCAGGCTCCAGATGACCACCATCAGGCCGCGCGCAAGCGGTGAATTGAGCCCTACCAGTAGAAAAGGCGTATAGGTTCCCGCTATCAGCAGATAGATGGCGCAGTGATCGAATTTTTTCAGCCACAGCTTGGCTCGCTGATGGGGAATAGCATGATAGAGGGTAGAGGCGAGGAACAGCATAATCATGCTGCCGCCGTACAGGCTATAGCTGGTAATCGCCGTTGCGCTGGCGTTGCTGTCGACCGCCTGCACCAGCAGGAGGACGAGGCCAACGATGCCAAATACCAGCCCGATACCGTGACTGATGCTGTTGGCGACTTCCTCTGCCAAAGAATAACCCTGTGTGATTAATGGTTTGCGAACCATATTTGACTCCGAAAACAAGAACGCTTTCAATGCTCACCTAGGGTAACTGAGAATGATTCCAGTGAACACCTGTTAGCTAAAATAAAAAGATTAATATTTGTAAACACTATAAAATCATAATGTTACATTAAAATTTCAACTAACAGTCGTTCGCTGTTTTATCAAAGCCTTTTGAATTCAATAACATAAAACTGGTCTTCGCCTGGATAGATCTCCGCAATGACCTGACGCAGCTGCGCGAGGGTCATATTCTCCTGTTCGGCGTGACGTTCCGTGAGCGTATCGAGCGTTACCGTGGACGTCGCCACCACGCTTATCGTGCAAAAATAGCCGTCATCTTCATAGCGGCCAACGCGCAGCACGTCGCCGGTTTTAAAATGCGACTCGGCGGCATTACGAATGGTGATGGTTTTGCGCCCGGCGAGGATGTCGTCCTGAAAGCGCTGAAAAAAGGTTATGTCATTCGGCTGCATGATATAATTCCATCCTGGTCATTATGAATTGTGAGTTATTACCGTGAGTATGTTCTCCCACGCCGCTATTGCCAGTCTCAATAATCTTGAGATGATGGTCTACCACTACGTCATTAAGAATCGTGACAAAGTGATGTATATGACCATCCGCGAGCTGGCAGAAGCCGCCGGGGTCTCCACGACCACCGTCCTGCGCTTTTGTCGCAAACTGCAGTGCGAAGGCTACTCGGAGTTTCGCGTCCGCTTTAAATTATATCTCGAGCAGAACCAGCCACAACAGGCAAATATCGGTGCCAGTGAAATAATGAGTTTTTTTAAAAGCGTCAACAATGACGAATTTGATAATTTACTCGATCGTGCCGTCGATATTATTCTCGCGTCAGAACGTATTATATTTGTCGGCGCCGGTACCTCCGGCGCGTTGGCAAAATATGGCGCACGCTTTTTCTCCAACGTCGGGAAATTCAGCAATCATATCGACGATCCTTATTTCCCGGTCACCAACGACATGGCGCGTAACGCGCTGGCGATCGTTCTTTCCGTTTCCGGGGAGACCGAAGAGATTCTCCGCTTCGCCAGCCAGTTCAGCCTGCACAACTGCAAAGTAATGTCGGTGACCAGCCATGAACACTCCCGACTGGCGAAGCTGGCAGACTTCAACCTCTCCTGGCACGTCCCGCAAACGCGCATCGGCGGCGTGTATGATATTACCACCCAAATTCCGGTTATTTATATTCTGGAGTCCCTGGGGCGTAAATTAGCACGTAAACTCGCCTGAAAATAACACCCTGTTTTTTCGATGTAACATATTCCAGCTGAGGGAAATTGTTATATCGTGACATTTATATTCCCTTTGTTAGACTCGTAAACAGATGCTATTTGATGAGACGAGCAAAGATGAAAAAAATCACCTTACCGAAAGACTTTTTATGGGGCGGTGCGGTCGCGGCGCACCAGGTGGAAGGCGGCTGGAATAAAGACGGCAAAGGCCCGAGTATTTGCGACGTGCTGACCGGCGGCGCCCACGGCGTACCGCGCGAGATTACCCACCAGGTAGAGCCGGGTAAATATTACCCGAACCACGAAGCCATTGATTTCCACGGCCGCTACAAAGAAGACATCAAGCTGTTCGCCGAGATGGGCTTCAAATGTTTCCGCACCTCCATCGCCTGGACCCGCATCTTCCCGCTCGGCGACGAAACTCAGCCGAACGAAGAGGGGCTGAAGTTCTATGACGACATGTTCGATGAGCTGTTGAAGTACAACATCGAGCCGGTGATCACCCTCTCCCACTTCGAAATGCCGCTGCATCTGGTGCAGCAGTACGGTGGCTGGACCAACCGCAAAGTGGTCGATTTCTTTGTGCGCTTCGCCGAAGTGGTCTTCGAGCGCTATAAGCACAAAGTAAAATACTGGATGACCTTCAACGAGATCAATAACCAGCGCAACTGGCGCGCCCCGCTGTTCGGCTACTGCTGTTCCGGCGTGGTCTATACCGACTACGAAAACCCGGAAGAGACCATGTACCAGGTGCTGCATCACCAGTTCGTTGCCAGCGCGCTGGCGGTGAAAGCGGCGCGACGCATCAATCCGCAGATGCAGGTTGGTTGCATGCTGGCAATGGTGGCGCTCTATCCGTTCTCCTGTAAGCCGGAAGACGTGATGTTCGCCCAGGAGTCGATGCGTGAACGCTACGTCTTTACCGACGTGCAGCTGCGCGGCTACTACCCGACCTATGTTCTCAACGAGTGGGAGCGCCGCGGTTTTAACATCGTGATGGAAGCGGGCGATGAACAGATCCTGCGTGAAGGCACCTGCGATTACCTCGGTTTCAGCTACTACATGACCAACGCGGTCAAAGCGGAAGGCGGCAGCGGCGATGCCATCTCCGGCTTCGAAGGCAGCGTGCCGAACCCGCATGTCAAAGCCTCCGACTGGGGCTGGCAGATTGACCCGGTGGGCCTGCGCTACTCGCTGTGCGAACTGTACGAACGCTATCAGAAACCGCTGTTTATCGTTGAAAACGGCTTCGGCGCCTACGACAAAGTTGAAGAAGACGGCAGCATCAACGACGACTACCGTATCGACTACCTGCGTGCGCATGTGGAAGAGATGATCAAAGCGGTGACTTACGATGGCGTCGAACTGATGGGCTATACCCCGTGGGGCTGTATCGACTGCGTCTCCTTTACCACCGGCCAGTACAGCAAACGCTACGGCTTTATCTACGTGAACAAACATGACGATGGCACCGGCGACATGTCCCGCTCGCGTAAGAAAAGTTTCAACTGGTATAAAGAGGTCATTGCCAGCAACGGCGAAAATCTCTGATTCCCTCTCAGTCGCGCCCTCGCCTCGCCAGAGGAGAGGGCGCTTGCCGGTCTTACAGACACTTCTTTACAGCTTTAACATTGCTAAAACGCGTTCGCCCGATAAGATAAGCCTCGTGAATCACAGAGGCGAAAATGATTAAGCGACAGCGAAAAGCCATTCTTCTTGTAGCCCTTGCCTGTCTGGTGGTGCTGGTATGCACCGCGCAGCGTATGGCCGGGCTGCACGCGCTGGTCATGAATGCTACCGCCGTGACGCAATCGATCCAGCAGGGTGAGGATACGGCCGAAGCGCCGGTAACTCCCTGCGAGCTGAGTGCGAAATCACTGCTCGCCGCCCCGCCGGTGCTGTTTGAAGGCGCGCTGTTTGCCGTCGCGCTACTGCTCACGCTGCTGGCGGCAATACCGCCGCGCATTGTCCGCCTCTGGCCTCCCCGCGTTATTTCCCCTCCCCGGCTACGGGTGCATTTGCGATTGTGCGTCTTCCGTGAATGAGGATTTCCCTGACAGTTCAGGTTAATCAATCATTTACGGAGAAAATTTATGCTTATGGTATTCAGGCGACTGCTGGTCTGCCTGCTTTGGCTATGGCTGCCCGTCAGCCAGGCCGCCGACAGCGGCTGGCTACGCGCCGCTGAGAATCAACACGCCAGCGTCCGGCTGCGCGCACAAAACGACGATAGCGGCACAACGCGCCTGCTGCTTGATGTGGCGCTGGAAAAAGGCTGGAAAACCTACTGGCGCTCCCCGGGGGAAGGCGGCATTGCGCCCGCTATCGCCTGGAAAACGCCGCTGGATGTCACCTGGCACTGGCCAACGCCGCAGCGATTTGACGTCGCGGGAATCACCACCCAGGGCTACCACGGTAACGTCAGCTTTCCGCTGGAAATCCACGGACCGGTGCCGCAGATCTTAAGCGGCGTGCTGACACTTTCCACCTGTAGCAATGTCTGCATTCTGACCGACTATCCCTTTGCGCTGGATATGACCACCGCTGCGGGAGATGGCTTTGGCTATGATTTTACCCGCGCACTGGGCACGCTCCCGCGCCCGGACGGCCTGACGTCCCGGCTGACCTCGGCCTATGGCGGCGGAAAGCTCACGGTTACCGCCGTTCGCGAAGCCGGCTGGCGGCAGCCGTCGCTGTTTATCGACAGCATGGAGAATGTCGATTTCGGCAAACCCACCTTCTCACTGAACGGCGAGACGCTGGTCGCGCAGATCCCAGTCACCGACAGCTGGGGTGAGGCGGCACCTGACCTCAGCGGCAAACGTCTGTCGCTGGTCCTTGCCGACAGCGGTCTGGCGCAGGAGAGCACGTCGATCGTTAGCGAAGGCCTCCCGGCGCAGGCGCCGGCTTTATGGTGGGTCTTGCTGATGGCCCTTGCCGGCGGGCTGATTCTGAATGTTATGCCCTGCGTCCTGCCGGTACTGGCCATGAAACTCGGTTCGCTGGTGCAGACCGGGACGCGCGAGCGCGCAACCGTACGCCGGCAGTTTCTGGCCTCGGTTTGCGGCATCGTCGCGTCCTTTCTGGCGCTGGCGTTGATGATGACTCTGCTTCGCCTGGGGAATCAGGCGCTGGGCTGGGGCATTCAGTTTCAGAACCCATGGTTTATCGGCGCGATGGCGCTGGTGATGGTGCTGTTCAGCGCCAGCCTGCTGGGGCTGTTTGAGATTCGCCTCTCCTCCGGCACCAGTACATTTCTGGCGACCCGCGGCGGCAAGGGTCTGATGGGCCATTTCTGCCAGGGCGCTTTCGCAACGCTACTGGCCACGCCGTGCACGGCGCCGTTTCTCGGTACCGCTATCTCGGTCGCGCTGGTCGCGCCGCTGCCGCTGCTGTGGGGCATTTTCCTCGCCATAGGGGTCGGCATGAGTCTGCCGTGGCTGCTGGTTGCCGCCTGGCCAGGTCTCGCCCGGCATCTGCCGCGCCCCGGACGCTGGATGAACGTCCTGCGCGTGATACTCGGATTGATGATGCTGGGATCATCCGTATGGCTGCTCAGCCTGCTGACGGCGCATATCGGTCGGATACCGGTTATCGCCCTGACGGCGCTGCTGGCCCTCGCGCTGCTGCTGGCGACGCTCTGGCGCTATCGCTGGCGCACGACGCTGAAGGCTGGCGTGCTGACGTTAGCTGTCGCCGGGGTCGTCGCTTTTCTGTCACCGCCTGACGGCCAGACATCGCGACGCGACCGCGTGAACTGGCAGCCGCTCAGCGAACAGGCGATTAGCAATGCGCTGGCAAGCAATAAGCGACTGTTTATTGACGTCACCGCCGACTGGTGCGTCACCTGCAAAGCCAATAAATACAACGTATTGTTGCGCGATGACGTTCAGAGCGCCCTCTCTGAACCAGACGTGGTGGCCCTGCGCGGCGACTGGAGTCGCCCGTCGGCGGCGATCGGCCGCTTTCTGACCACTCGCGGCAGCGCCGCCGTTCCCTTCAATCAAATTTACGGACCGGGATTAGCCCAGGGCCGCGTGCTGTCTCCGCTGCTCAGCCGCGACGAACTCCTCGCCACTCTGTCCGATGCAAAAGGTCAATAATCATGAGAATCATCGCTGCACTCCTTCTGCTGTGCGTTTCAACCTTCAGCCTTGCCGCCCCGGCAGAACCCGCGGATGCCTCCGCCAACGACCAGCTGGCAAAGCTGCTGTTTAACGATCCCGACAGCCCGCGGCTGGGCGCCAAAGCGCCGCGCCTGACTATCGTCTCGTTTACCGATTACAACTGCCCGTATTGTAAGCAGTTCGATCCGATGCTGGAGAAGATCGTTCACGATAACCCTGATGTCCTGCTGATTGTAAAACTGCTGCCGTTTAAGGGGCAAAGTTCGGTTAACGCCGCGAAAGCCGCGCTCTCCACATGGCGCCAGCAGCCGGATAAATTCTGGGCGCTGCATCAGCGGCTGATGGCCAAAAAGGGCTACCACGACAATGCGAGTATTCTCGCCGCGCAGCAAAAAACCGCGACCGATGGGGTGAAAACCGATGATAAAACAATGGACTCGCTGAAGATGAACCTGATTTTGTCTCAGGTGCTGAATATTCAGGGCACCCCGGCGACGATTATCGGCGATCAAATGGTCGCCGGCGCGATTCCTTATCAGGAGCTGGAGGGGCTGGTGAAAGAACAGCTGGCAAAAGCCGATGGTCAGTAAATTACGCCGCTGGCTGCGCGAGCTGATGATCCTGCTGCTGCTGGCCGGCGCGCTCATCGTGGGGATGGATTATCTGCGTCGGCCTGCGCTGCCGCCGAATCTGACGACTACACCGCTGCAGACGCTGGAGGGTAACGTGGTCGATCTGCACGCCATGAGCCAGCAGCGCCCGCTGCTGATCTACGTCTGGGCGACCTGGTGCGGAGTGTGCCGTTACACGACGCCATCCGTAGCGGCGCTGGCGAGCAACGGCGGCAATGTCATGACCGTCGCGCTCCGTTCCGGGGATGATGCCATGCTGTCCAACTGGCTGGCGCATAAGAAAATGGCGCTGCCCACGGTTAACGACCCCGACGGCGGACTTTCTCGCCAGTGGGGCGTTCAGGTCACGCCAACGCTTATCGTCATCTCTCGCGGCGAGGTTAAGTCGATCACCACCGGCTGGACCAGCGGTTGGGGAATGCGCCTGCGGCTGTGGCTGGCGTCATAACATCAGCTCGCAAAACGGCTGACCGGGAAGGGCGCACGTCGCCGCCCGGGACTCTCCGGCAGCGGACTATTTCCCACCGGCCAGTTCGAGAAAGCTTCCGGTCACATAGGAGGCTTTCTCGCTCAGTAGCCAGGCGATGGCCTGTGCGACCTCCTCCGGCTGCCCGCCGCGTTGCATCGGCAGCCCCGCTTTTACCCGATCCACGCGCCCAGGCTCGCCGCCGGAGGCGTGCATCTCAGTATAGATAAAGCCGGGACGCACGCCGTTAACGCGAATCCCCTGCGCCGCCACTTCCAGCGACAGTCCGGTGGTCAGCGTATCCACGGCCCCTTTCGAGGCGGCATAATCCACATATTCCCCCGGCGCCCCCAGACGCGATGCCGCCGATGAAACATTGACGATCGCCCCGCCTTTTCCGCCGTGCCGATATGACATCCGCTTCACCGCCTCCCGGCAACAGAGGAAATAGCCGGTGACATTAGTACTCAGCACCTGATTAATCCGCCCGGCGGTCAGGTTTTCCACGGTGCTTTGCGCAAACAGGATACCGGCGTTGTTAACCAACGCGGTCAGCGGCTCCTCAAGACGGTCGATCCCATCAAACATCGCCATGACCTGCGCCTCGTCGCTGATATCGGCCCCCAGCGCAACGGCTTTGCCGCCGAGGACGACAATCTCGTTGACCACCGCCATCGCCGCGCTAATGTTGTGATGATAGTTAACCACCACGGTATACCCTTCCTGTGCCAGCAGCAGCGCCGTCGCCTTACCTATTCCGCGGCTGGCGCCGGTAATCAGTGCTATCGCCATCCTCTCCCCCAAAAAATAAAGGCGCCGAAGCGCCTTTAAAAGATAGTCCAGTCAGTGAATTACTGGTATTCGCTCATCGGTACGCAGGAGCAGAACAGATTACGGTCACCGTAGACATCGTCCAGACGCTTCACCGTCGGCCAGTATTTATTCGCCAGACCGGCCGGGAATACCGCCAGCTCACGGGTATACGGATGATGCCATTCCGCCACCAGCTCTCCCTGGGTATGCGGGGCGTTCACCAGCGGGTTATCTTCCAGCGGCCACTCGCCCGCTTTCACGCGGTCGATTTCCCCACGAATCGCCAGCATCGCGTCGATGAAGCGGTCCAGCTCGACTTTGCTTTCTGATTCCGTCGGCTCAACCATCAGCGTACCGGCCACCGGGAAGGACATCGTCGGTGCGTGGAAGCCGAAGTCGATCAGACGCTTGGCAATATCCAGCTCGCTGATGCCGGTCTCTTCTTTCAGAGGACGAATATCCAGAATACATTCGTGCGCCACGCGACCGTCGCGACCGGTGTAAAGCACCGGGAACGCCTCTTTCAGACGAGTAGCGATGTAGTTGGCATTGAGGATGGCCACCTGGCTCGCCTGTTTCAGCCCTTCGGCGCCCATCATGCGGATATACATCCAGCTGATTGGCAGAATGGAAGCGCTGCCGAACGGTGCGGCAGAAACCGCGCCCTGACGGGTCAACATCCCTTCGATCTGTACCACGCTATGGCCCGGAACAAACGGCGCCAGATGCGCTTTGACGCCGATCGGCCCCATACCCGGACCGCCGCCGCCATGCGGGATGCAGAAGGTTTTGTGCAGGTTAAGGTGCGAGACGTCCGCGCCGATAAAGCCCGGAGAAGTAATACCAACCTGGGCGTTCATGTTAGCGCCGTCGAGGTAAACCTGACCGCCGAACTGATGCACGATTTCGCACACTTCGCGGATCGTCTCTTCATACACGCCGTGCGTTGACGGGTAGGTCACCATGATGCAGGAGAGGTTCTCACCCGCCTGCTCCGCCTTGAGACGCAGATCCGCGAGATCGATGTTGCCGTTTTTATCACAGGCCACGACCACCACCTGCATGCCGGCCATCTGTGCCGACGCCGGGTTGGTGCCGTGCGCAGAACTTGGGATCAGGCAGATATCACGATGGCCTTCATTGCGGCTTTCGTGGTAATGGCGAATAGCCAGCAGGCCCGCGTACTCGCCCTGTGCGCCGGAGTTTGGCTGCATGCAGACGGCGTCGTAACCGGTCAGTTTTACCAGCCAGTCGGAGAGCTGGGCGAT
Organism: Klebsiella sp. X13; assembly: GCF_003323835.1. Taxonomy (NCBI): domain Bacteria; kingdom Pseudomonadati; phylum Pseudomonadota; class Gammaproteobacteria; order Enterobacterales; family Enterobacteriaceae; genus Klebsiella; species Klebsiella sp. X13. The sequence continues at coordinate 867,352 of NZ_CP030874.1, read as the reverse complement.
CATCTGATGATAACCTTCCGCCTGCTCTGCCGGGCAGAACGGGTGCAGCTCGGCAAACTCAGGCCAGGTGATCGGGATCATTTCCGCCGCGGCGTTGAGCTTCATGGTGCAGGATCCCAGCGGGATCATCGCCTGATTCAGCGCCAGATCTTTACGCTCCAGCGAGTGCATGTAGCGCATCATCTCGGTTTCGCTGTGGTAGCGATTGAACACCGGGTGCGTCAGGATCGCATCGTTACGCAGCATGCTTTCCGGGATCGAGCGGCTGTCGAGGGCCACGTCTTTATCCAGGGCATCGATATCCAGGCCGTGGTCGTCGCCAATAATAGCGCGGAACAGGTTCAGCACATCTTCGCGGGTCGTCGCTTCATCAAGAGTGATGCCAACGGCGTTATGGATGTCGCTGCGCAGGTTAATTTCCAGCGCTTCGGCGCGTGCCAGCACCGCCGCTTTGTCGACCACGTCCACACACAGGGTGTCGAAGTAGTGAGCGTGGCGCAGCTTGAGCCCTTTTTTCTGCAGCCCGTCGGCCAGAATATCGGTCAGTCGGTGGATGCGGCTGGCGATGCGCTTCAGGCCCTCTGGCCCGTGGAACACCGCGTACAGGCTGGCGATATTTGCCAGCAGTACCTGGGAAGTACAAATATTGGAGTTCGCTTTCTCGCGACGGATATGCTGTTCGCGGGTCTGCATCGCCATACGCAGCGCGGTGTTACCGGCGGCATCTTTTGATACGCCGATAATACGGCCCGGCATCGAGCGTTTAAATTCATCTTTTGCGGCAAAGAAGGCCGCATGCGGACCGCCGTAGCCCATCGGCACGCCAAAACGCTGGGCGGAGCCGAAGACGATATCAGCCCCCTGTTTGCCCGGTGCGGTCAACAGAACCAGCGTCATGAAGTCCGCGGCGACGCTGACCACGACTTTGCGTGCTTTCAGATCGGCGATCAGCTTGCTGTAGTCATGAATTTCGCCGGTGGTACCCACCTGCTGCAGCAGCACGCCGAAAACGTCCTGATGGTCGAGCGCTTTTTCCGCCTCATCAACGATGACGTCAAAGCCAAAGGTTGCGGCGCGGGTGCGCACCACATCAAGGGTCTGCGGATGTACATCGGCGGCAACGAAGAAGCGGTTCGCATTCTTCAGTTTGCTGACGCGTTTGGCCATCGCCATCGCTTCAGCGCCGGCGGTCGCCTCATCCAGCAGTGACGCGGAGGCGATATCCAGCCCGGTCAGATCGAGGGTCACCTGCTGGAAATTCAGCAGTGATTCCAGGCGGCCCTGGGAAACTTCCGGCTGGTAAGGGGTGTAAGCGGTATACCAACCCGGATTTTCCAGCATATTGCGCTGAATAACCGGCGGCAGCTGCACGGCGGTGTAACCCATGCCGATGTAAGACTTGAAGCGCTTGTTGCGACCGGCGATCGCCTTCAGTTCCGCCAGCGCGGCGAATTCGGTAGTCGCGTCACCCACCTGCGGGGGTGTCGCCAGCTGAATATCCTGCGGCACAATCTGGCCAATCAGGGCGTTAAGCGAATCGGCGCCGACGGTGTTCAGCATCTCCTGCTGTTGCTGAGCATCCGGACCGATGTGACGTTCAATAAAGGCGCCGCGGTTTTCAAGCTGACCTAAAGTCTGAGTCATGAGCGATGGTTCCTGAAACGTGCAGTGAATCGTATGTGTCTTTACTTACCTGAACAGGCAAAAATCATTCACGCTGCCGGCAGCAGATGCCCGCAGCGTGAAGGGGCAAGATATTTACTCGTTTTCCAGCAGCGCCGCATAGGCGTCCGCGTCAAGCAGAGCCGCAACCTGCGCTTCATCGCTGGCCTTAATTTTAAAGATCCAGCCGTCCGCGTACGGGTCGCTGTTCACCAGCTCCGGAGAGTCGTTGAGCTCTTCGTTCACCGCCACAATCTCGCCGCTAATCGGGGCATAAATATCCGAAGCAGCTTTCACCGACTCGGCAACCGCGCAGTCGTCACCCGCTTCAACGGTTGCGCCAACGTCCGGCAGATCGACGAAAACCATATCGCCAAGCAGTTCCTGGGCATGTTCGGTGATCCCGACGGTGTAGGTGCCGTCAGCTTCTTTGCGCAGCCATTCGTGTTCTTTACTGTATTTCAGTTCTGCTGGTACGTTGCTCATCAATTAATCTCCAAAAAGGGGGAATCACACCACGGCTTTGCCGTTGCGTACAAAAACAGGTTTAGTCACTTTTACCGGCATTTCGCGGTTGCGAATCTGCACAATGGCCGTCTCGCCGATACCGGCCGGTACGCGCGCCAGCGCGATACTGTAGCCCAGCGTCGGGGAGAAGGTGCCGCTGGTGATAATACCTTCTTTCTGATTACCGTCTGCATCGCTAAAGCGCACCGGCAAACCGCCGCGCAGGACGCCTTTCTCGGTCATCACCAGACCCACCAGCTGCTCGGTACCTTTTTCACGCTGCAGCTCCAGCGCTTCGCGGCCGATGAACGCGCGATCTGCCGGTTCCCAGGCAATGGTCCAGCCCATATTTGCAGCCAGCGGAGAGATGCTTTCATCCATCTCCTGGCCATACAGGTTCATCCCCGCTTCCAGACGCAAGGTATCGCGAGCGCCCAGACCGCACGGCTTCACGCCTGCGTCCAGCAGGCCACGCCAGAAATCAGCAGCCTGCTCATTCGGCATGGCGATTTCGTACCCGGCTTCACCGGTATAACCGGTGGTCGCAATAAACAGATCGCCGGCCTGCACGCCAAAGAACGGTTTCATCCCTTCTACGGCCTGACGCTGTGCGTCGGTGAACAGGGTTGCCGCTTTCGCTTTCGCCTGTGGCCCCTGTACGGCAATCAGCGAAAGATCGTCACGGACGGTCATTTCAAGACCATAGGGTTCAGCCTGCTGAGTAATCCAGGCGAGGTCTTTTTCACGGGTGGCGGAGTTAACAACGAGGCGGAAATAATCTTCGGTAAGGAAATAGACAATCAGGTCATCGATGACGCCGGCTGACGCGGTAAGCATACCGGTATACAGCGCTTTGCCGGGTACCGTCAGCTTCGCGACATCGTTAGCCAGCAGATAGCGCAGAAACTCCCGGATGCGGCTGCCGTGGAAGTCGACGATGGTCATGTGCGAGACATCGAACATACCGGCGTCGCCCCGCACCGCGTGGTGCTCATCAATCTGGGAACCGTAATGTAGCGGCATCATCCAGCCATGGAAGTCCACCATGCGAGCGCCGCACAGCGTGTGTTGTTCATACAACGGAGTCTGTTGAGCCATCTTTTCCTCATCGAATAAAACGGAACCCGCTACTGGGTTGGGCGATGTCATTGGGGCGATTTCGCACCACGAAATCCGCCGTCGGCGCCATGTCCGGGCACCGACGCAAACGTTCTCTTTTGCCTGAACTTACCACCGAACCCGGCGCTAAACCATAAGCTAAATCAGGACATCACATTAGCTTATGACTAAAAGTCGCCAAAAAGACTACAGAGTTATTGACTGGAAAAAAGCGATTTATGCCACATAAAATTAACATCATGACCTGATATTACCGAGCATGATGGTATTTTATGCGAAAAAAGAGGCCTGTTTTCTGTTGCAAAAAAAGAGAGGCATTAATAAAACTAATGCGAAAAAATGGGTGAGATTAGATTATTTCAAATGAGAGGAGAAAACCCGGCGCCGGGGCCGGGAGAGAGAAGTGTGACGCGCTTAACGTAACCAGGCAGGAAGATCGTTTAAGCCCATGGCCTGGCGAATCAACTGCGGTTTGACGCCCGGTAGCGTATCCGCCAGTTTGAGGCCAATATCGCGCAGCAGTTTCTTCGCCGGGTGGCTGCCAGAGAACATTTCGCGGAAGCCCTGCATCCCCGCCAGCATCAGCGCGGCGCTGTGCTTACGGCTACGTTCATAGCGACGTAGATACAGGTACTGACCAATATCCTTGCCCTGCGCATGCAGACGACGGAGTTCATCGATCAGTTCCGCTGCATCCATAAAGCCCAGATTTACCCCCTGGCCGGCCAGCGGGTGGATAGTGTGCGCGGCATCGCCAACCAGCGCCAGACGATGCGCGGCGAACTGGCGCGCGTAGCGACCGGTCAACGGGAAGGTCTGACGCTCGCTTGCAAGCTGGCACAGGCCAAGCCGGTTATCGAAGGCAATATTCAGCGCCTGATTAAACACCGCCTCGTCGGCCAGCTGCATCCGCTGTGCTTCCTGCGGCGACAGCGACCAGACGATCGAACACAGATGCGGATCGTTCAGCGGCAGAAACGCCAGAATGCCATCGCCGTGAAACGCCTGACGGGCAATCGCCTGATGCGGTTCTTCGGTTCGGATAGTGGCAACCAGCGCATGATGGCGGTAGTCCCAGAACGTCAGCGGTATATCCGCTTTGTTGCGCAACCAGGAGTTTGCTCCGTCGGCGCCGACCACCAGCCTGGCGGTCAGCATCTTGCCATCCTGCAAGCTGAGAAATGCTTCGTTTTCTCCCCACGCCACCTGCTGCAGCTGAGCCGGGGCCAGCAGCGTGACGTCGGCGCAACGCTGCGCCTTTTGCCACAGCGCATGATGAACGATCGCATTTTCAATAATATGACCAAGGTGGCTGAAGCCCATACTCTGGTCATCAAAGCTGATGTGGCCAAAGCTGTCCTTATCCCACACTTCCATACCGTGATAACAGCTGGCGCGCCGGGCGATAATCTCCGGCCAGACATCCAGCCGGGTCAGCAGTTTTTCGCTGGCGGCGTTAATGGCTGATACCCGCAGCGCCGGCGGCGCATCGGCGTTTAACGGCTGCGGCTCGGCTTGTTCCAGCACCGCAACCCGCAGCCCGCTCCCCTGCAAACCGCAGGCTACCGCCAGGCCCACCATGCCACCGCCAACAATGGCAACATCAACACTTTGCACGTTCAACTCCTTAACGAGGAACCCAACCAAGGGTACGCTGCGCCAGCGCGTCACGCGCCGGGGTAAATAATTCCATCGCCATCAGACCCACGTTACGCCCCGCCACCAGCGGCGCCCAACGATTAGCAAACAGATGCACCAGCCCATCGGTCACGCCGATAGTCGCGGCCTTATCATCCGCTCGCCGCGCCTGATAGTGACAAAGAAGTGAGTAATCGCCGGGGTCCTGCCCGTTAGCGCAGGCCTGCGCCAGCGTTTCCGCCAGGCTCATCACATCCCGCAGACCGAGATTAAAGCCCTGCCCGGCGATGGGATGCAGCGTCTGCGCCGCATTACCGACCAGCGCCAGGCGATGGGAAACCGGGCGCATAGCGGTGGTCAACGTCAAGGGATAAACGCTGCGCTTCCCGGCATGCGTGATGCGCCCCAGCCGCCAGCCAAATGCCTGCTGCAGCTGCTCGCAAAATTGCGCATCGGACCAACCCAGGACCTCATCGCGCCGCGACTGCGGGTGACACCATACCAACGAACAGCGTCCGTGTGACATCGGCAGCATGGCCAGCGGACCATGTTCGGTGAAGCGTTCAAAGGCACGCCCTTCATGGGGCAACGCCGTGCTGACGTTGGCAATAATCGCCAGCTGCTCGTAAGGCTGCTGCTGCCAGCTCATGCCGCAGCGGGCGCCCAGCGTGGAGCGCGAACCATCGGCGGCAACCAGCAGCCGGCCTTCGATCGTCTCGCCGCTATCCAGGGTGATGCTGACTCCCTCCTGCCACCGGGTGACGTCTTCGACTTTCGCCGGGCAGTGTAAGGTAATGCCCGGCGCTTCGCGCAGTTGCGCAAACAATCGCTGGCCGATATCGTGCAATTCTACCACCTGGCCAAGCGCCGCCAGGCCGTAATCCTGCGCATCAAGGGTCACGAATCCCGCATGTCCGCGGTCGCTGACGTGAACACGCTGAATCGGCGTCGCGCAATCGGCAATGCCTTGCCAGATGCCGGTACGCGCCAGCTGCTGGCAGGTCCCCGCCGCCAGCGCAATCGCGCGGGCATCAAACCCCGGATGCTGCGACGAATCCGGCTGCGCCGCCTCGACCAGATGTACCGGCAGCGCGCCGTGGGTTAAGCGCGAGATTGCTAACGCCAGGGTTGCCCCGGTCATCCCCCCGCCAACGATCAGGATGCTCATGACCGCCGCGCCGCCGCCATCAGCGCCTCAATATCGTCGGCTTTTTTCACCACGCCGGCGGTGAGGTTTTCGTTGCCGTCTTCGGTAATGACGATATCGTCTTCAATACGCACGCCGATGCCGCGATACTGTGGCGGCACGTCGGCGTCGGCGGCAATATAGAGACCCGGTTCAACGGTCAATACCATGCCCGGCTCAAGGAGACGCGAGCGATCGACATCGTAGCGGCCAACATCATGGACATCGAGTCCCAGCCAGTGGCTCAGACCATGCATAAAGTATGGACGGTGGGCGTTGTTCTCCATCAGCTCGTCAACATCCCCTTTCAGGATGCCGAGGCGCACCAGACCGGTGATCATAATGCGCACCACCTGCTGGTTAACCTGCTGAATGGAGGTGCCAGGACGGTAAAGCTCCAGCGCGGTTTCCAGCGACGCGAGGACAATATCGTAAATCTCGCGCTGCGCCGGGCTGAATTTCCCGTTTACCGGGAAGGTGCGGGTGATATCGCCCGCATAGCCGCGGTATTCACAGCCGGCGTCAATCAGCACCAAATCGCCATCGCGCAGCTCGGATTCGTTTTCCGTGTAATGGAGAATACAGCCGTTTTCCCCACCGCCCACGATGGTGTTATAGGAGGGGAAACGGGCGCCGTGGCGGTTGAATTCATGCAGAATTTCTCCTTCCAGCTGGTATTCGAACATGCCCGGACGGCATTTCTGCATTGCGCGGGTATGAGCCAGCGCGGAAATTTCACCAGCGCGGCGCATCACCTCCAGCTCTTCCGGCGATTTAAACAGGCGCATCTCATGCACCATCGGCCGCCAGTCAATCACAGAGCCGGGCGCCTGCAGATTCTGGCGCCCGCCTTTACGCAGTTTTTCCAGCGCGTTGAAGACGATTTTGTCAGCGTAGGCATATTCGCCCTGGGCAAAATAGATCGCATCGAGGCCGTTAAGCAGCTGGAACAGCTGCTGGTTAATTTCGCTGAACGCCAGAGCGCGGTCGACGCCCAGCTTCGATGGCGCGGCCTCCTGCCCCAGACGACGGCCGAACCAGATCTCTGCGGTCAGATCGCGGACGCGGTTAAACAGCACGCTATGGTTGTGGGTGTCGTCGCTTTTAATCAACACCAGCAGGGCTTCCGGCTCATTAAATCCCGTGAAGTACCAAAAATCGCTGTTCTGCCGGTAGGGGTATTCTGAATCTGCGCTGCGGACCGCTTCCGGTGCGGCGAAAATCAGCGCGGCGCTGCCTGGCTGCATCTGCGCCAGCAATGCCTGGCGACGAGAAAGAAATTCCTGCTGTGTCATGACGCCCCCTCAACAAATTATCATTAGTGTAATGTTGGCTTGCGAACTTCCGGTGCGGTTGGCTGCTGGCGAGAAAAGGTTTCGTGGCACAGCAGCGCAGCGACGCGCACGTACTCGATAATCTCTTCCAACGACATCTCCAGCTCTTCCTGATCTTCGTCTTCGTCGTACCCCAGTTGCGCAATGTTACGCAGGTCGTCGATAGCTTCGCCGGTTTCGTCTTTGATTTTATCCAGTTTAGGCTGCGTGACGCCCAGACCGAGCAGGAAATGGTTAACCCAACCGGCCAGCGCGTCGGCGCGTTCAAACACGCTTACCGCGTCACCTTCCGGTAAATAGAGCTGAAACAAGAAACCGTCGTCTTCCAGCGAGTCGCTGGTCACGGAATGTATGGTGCGCAGAGACTCGGCCAGCTCGTGACCAAATGCGAGGCCTTCGTTAGTCAGGTCGTGCACCAGCGGTTGCCAGCTGCTGTCTTTATTGCCGCCGCACAGGATCCCACTGATCAAACCGTGCATTTCGGCCGGGGTTAAGCCCACGCCCTGTTGGTTCAGTAACTGGTCTACGGCGTTGTAACCAGGCATTTCGTTCTGTATAGACATGCGCATTCGTCATCGTTGGGAGGAATATTCATGGTATGCTACCACTTTGGACCCTGGTGAACCAGAATAGGGCTTGTACCTTCGCACCAGGGTAGCTATAGTGTCGCCCCTTTGCAGTCCCGGATTCGGGCGTGAAGGCCGCGCAGTCAATCAGCAGGAAGGTGGCATGTCTGCACAACCCGTCGATCTCCAAATTTTTGGCCGTTCACTCCGCGTGAATTGCCCGCCTGAACAAAGGGATGCCTTGAATCAGGCAGCTGATGACCTGAATCAGCGGTTGCAAGATTTAAAAGAACGCACTAGAGTCACAAATACTGAGCAGCTGGTCTTCATCGCCGCGTTGAACATCAGCTATGAGTTGACTCAGGAAAAAGCGAAAACCCGCGATTACGCCTCCAGCATGGAACAGCGTATTCGGATGCTTCAGCAGACCATCGAACAAGCGTTGCTTGAGCAAGGTCGCATAAGCGAAAGAACCGGGCCGAAGTTTGAATAACACTTTGCAATTAACTGTGTTAGAGTAAGCGCAAGAACAAAATTTCTCTGAGATGTTTGCAAGCGGGCCAGTCCCCTGAGCCGATATTTCATACCACAAGAATGTGGCGCTCCATGGTTGGTGAGCATGCTCGGTCCGTCCGAGAAGCCTTAAAACTGTGACGACGCATTCACCTTGAACCAAGGGTTCAAGGGTTACAGCCTGCGGCGGCATCTCGGAGATTCCCTTCTTTTCAGTTCCATCCCTCGTGGCTTCCTTTTCGGTTTTTATCACCTTGTGTATTACACTACGCCAACATGCAACTGACCCACGTATTACCGTGCTCATGCTAAATCAGGCGACCCGTCATGACTCAACTTTCTGACACGCAAACTACCCGACAGCGGATTCGTCAACAGATTCGCCAGCAACGCCGTGCGCTGACGGCAGAACAGCAGGCACAGTTCGCCCGACAGGGTGCCGATCGCGTGATGGCATACCCGCCCGTCGCACAGGCGCAAACCGTCGCTCTGTTTCTGTCATTTGATGGCGAACTCGATACCCGACCGCTGATCGATCGGCTGTGGCAGGCCGGCAAGCAGGTTTATCTGCCCGTACTCCACCCGTTCAGCCCGGGAAATCTGCTGTTTTTGCACTATCACCCGCGCAGTGAACTGGTGACCAACCGGCTTAAAATCGACGAGCCGAAGCTCGATGTACGCGACGTCCTGCCGCTAAGCCAGCTCGATGTACTGATAGTCCCGCTGGTTGCCTTTGATGTCGCCGGACAGCGGCTGGGAATGGGAGGCGGCTTCTACGACAGAACATTGCAGAACTGGCAGGATTATTCCCTGCAGCCTGTTGGCTATGCCCACGATTGCCAGCAGGTCGACGCGCTGCCAACCGAGCACTGGGATATTCCGCTGCCCGCGGTGATTACTCCCTCGGCGCTGTGGCAGTGGCCGTAAGCTAAGGCGTCCCGAGCTTCTTCAGTTGCCGGTTATGCCATCCGCTCAGTAACAAGATCGTCGTCAGCGCCCCCAGTAGCGCGCAGAACATATCCGACTGCGTGTCCCACGGATCGCCCTGGGTGCCGAGAAAATCATCCGCCCCTTGCCCCATCGCCAGTGCCGCCCACCATTCGATAAGCTCGTAGGTGGCGCTGATCGCCAGCGCAATGCAGCACACCAGAAATGAAAGCATCTTGCGCCCGCGCACATAGCCGCCGCGCAGTAGAATTTCCCGCGCCGCCAGCGCCGGAACCAACCCCTGGAAAAAGTGGCCAAGCTTATCGTACGGGTTACGACTTAAATTCAGCCACGCCTGCACATCAAATCCAATCGGTACTTTCGCATACGTATACATCCCCCCGACCATCAAAATAATGGCGTGGAAGAAGATAAGCGTGTAGAGAAGCGGCGTGAGCGGGTAGCGTGAACGCGTCACAAGCAGCAGCGGAACGATGATAATGACCGGCGTCACTTCCATCAGCCAGGTGAGGCTATCGTGGGTGCCCAACCCCGTCCATGCCAGGATCAGCAGCAGCAGGAAGACACCGGTATTCTGTAGCGATGTGCTCATCATTTAAAGGGATCCCCGCAGGGATCCTTTCGTCAATCAGAACAGCAGACGAGCGCGGATGGTGCCCGGGATCGCCTTCATGGCCTGCAGCGCCTGCTGGGCCACATCTTCTTCGGCCTCAATATCAATAACCACGTAGCCCATCTGCGGCGTGGTTTGCAGATACTGTGCAGCAATGTTGATGCTCTGTGCGGCAAAGATCTGGTTGATAGCGGTCAGCACGCCCGGGCGGTTTTCGTGGATGTGCAGCAAACGACGACCGCCGTGCAGCGGCAGCGACACTTCCGGGAAGTTCACCGCAGAGAGGGTCGAACCGTTATCGGAATACTTCGCCAGCTTACCGGCCACTTCCAGACCGATATTCTCCTGCGCTTCCTGAGTGGAACCGCCGATGTGCGGCGTCAGGATCACGTTGTCAAACTCACACAGCGGTGAGCTGAACGGATCGCTGTTGGTCGCTGGTTCGGTCGGGAAGACGTCAATCGCGGCCCCTGCCAGGTGCTTACGCGCCAGCGCATCGCACAGCGCCGGGATATCCACGACCGTACCGCGCGAGGCGTTGATCAGCAGCGCGCCTGGCTTCATCAGCGCCAGCTCTTCTACGCCCATCATATTTTTGGTGGAGGCGTTTTCCGGCACATGCAGACTGACCACATCGCTCATATTCAGCAGGTCAGAGAGGTGCTGGACCTGAGTAGCATTGCCCAGCGGCAGTTTGCTTTCGATATCATAGAAATAGACGTGCATCCCCAGAGATTCAGCCAGAATACCCAGCTGCGTGCCGATGTGCCCGTAGCCGATAATCCCCAGTTTTTTACCACGCGCTTCAAAACTGCCGACCGCCAGCTTGTTCCACACGCCGCGGTGCGCTTTCGCGTTGGCTTCCGGTACGCCGCGCAGCATCAGCAGCAGTTCGCCAATGACCAGCTCGGCAACGGAACGGGTATTTGAGAATGGCGCGTTGAAAACGGGAATCCCGCGTTTCGCTGCGGCGTCTAAATCAACCTGGTTGGTGCCGATACAGAAACAGCCGACCGCCACCAGTTTTTCCGCAGCGGCGAAGATCTCTTCAGTCAGATGAGTACGGGAACGCAGGCCAATGAAATGGGCATCACGGATCGACGCTTTCAGCTCTTCGCTGTCCAGCGCGCCTTTATGAAATTCGATGTTGGTGTAACCTGCCGCGCGAAGATTCTCCACCGCTTTTTGATGCACACCTTCAACCAGCAGAAACTTAATTTTGTCTTTTTCCAGTGATACCTTAGCCATTTCCCCGTCCTGTTTTGTCTTATCTGATGTCGTGCCGAACGAAAGTTCTTCTCAGCAACATATCAAAAAAAACTATCGCGGCAATATGAACGTTTGCGTCGACGACCTGAAGAAATATCACACAGAGGGAAATGGCAGGACAAAACACCAGAAAGAAAAGAAAAGGTAGATTGTTACTAAGGCTGACCGCATAAATGTGACAGAAGTCACCAAATTTGGCCTGGAGAAAAAATATTTGCGAGGGAGCCATTCGCTCCCCCGATAATATTATTTTACGATGGTTTTTACGCCATCGGCGGTTCCAATCAGTGCCACATCCGCGCCGCGGTTGGCAAACAGGCCGACGGTGACGACGCCAGGAATACCGTTAATTTTGTTTTCCAGCGCGATGGCATCAAGAATTTCCAGGCCGAACACGTCAAGAATCACGTTACCGTTATCGGTCACCACCCCCTGGCGATACTCCGGACGGCCGCCCAGCTTCACCAGCTCGCGCGCGACGGCGCTACGCGCCATCGGAATGACTTCAACCGGCAGCGGGAATTTGCCCAGAATATCCACCTGCTTGGAGGCATCGGCGATGCAGATAAACTTGTCTGCTACCGAGGCGATAATCTTTTCACGTGTTAACGCCGCCCCACCGCCTTTGATCATCTGCATATGGCCGTTAATCTCGTCGGCGCCATCAACATAGATCCCCAGGCGGTCCACGCTGTTCAGATCGAAAACCGGAATGCCGAGGCTTTTCAGTTTTTCGGTGGAGGCATCAGAGCTGGAAACAGCGCCTTCAATCTGCCCTTTCATGGTGCCCAGCGCATCGATAAAATGCGCGGCCGTGGAACCCGTACCGACACCGACAATGGTGCCCGGTTGTACATACTGCAATGCCGCCCAGCCTACTGCTTTTTTCAGTTCATCTTGCGTCATGATTATGGTCCGAGATGTGAATACCTGTGGCGCATTATAGAACACCGGGGGGGGAATTGTCCCTGCGGCAGGGTCACACAACTGAACAGACCATTTTTCATCTTCATCAAAAACGAATTTATGTCATAGTGCGAGTTAATGAAAAGTGATAGGGGTACGCCAGAATAATGAAACGACCGGACTACAGAACACTACAGGCGCTGGATGCGGTAATAAGAGAACGTGGGTTTGAGCGCGCCGCGCAGAAGCTCTGCATTACACAGTCCGCCGTCTCTCAGCGTATTAAACAGCTGGAAAATATGTTCGGCCAACCGCTGCTGGTCCGTACCGTGCCGCCGCGTCCGACCGAACAAGGACAGAAACTGCTGGCCCTGCTGCGTCAGGTTGAGCTGCTGGAAGAGGAGTGGCTGGGCGATGAACAGACCGGATCGACGCCGCTGCTGCTGTCGCTGGCGGTCAACGCCGACAGTCTGGCCACCTGGCTGCTGCCCGCGCTGTCTAACGTCCTTTCCGACTCCCCTATCCGCCTCAATCTGCAGGTGGAAGATGAAACGCGTACTCAGGAACGCTTACGCCGCGGTGAAGTGGTCGGTGCAGTGAGTATCCAGCCGCAGGCGTTGCCGAGCTGCCTGGTGGATCAACTCGGGGCGCTGGACTATCTGTTCGTCGCCTCGAAAGAGTTTGCGCAACGCTATTTCCCTAATGGCGTAACCCGCTCGGCGCTGCTGAAAGCGCCGGTTGTCGCGTTCGATCATCTGGATGATATGCATCAGGCGTTTTTACAGCAGAACTTCGATTTGCCGCCGGGCAGCGTCCCGTGCCATATCGTTAACTCTTCGGAAGCCTTTGTACAGCTGGCGCGCCAGGGCACGACCTGCTGCATGATCCCGCATCTGCAGATTGAAAAAGAGCTCAACAGCGGCGAGCTTATCGACCTCACGCCGGGACTGTTTCAGCGTCGGATGCTCTACTGGCATCGCTTCGCGCCGGAAAGCCGGATGATGCGCCGGGTCACCGACGCACTGATCGATTACGGCCACAAGGTGCTGCGTCAGGACTAAGCGCTGGCGATAAAAAAAGCCACTTCAGATGAAGTGGCTTTTTATTTTATGGCTTACTGTGCCGCATCAGGCTGCTTAGCCGGCGCAGCGGGGGCCGGGGCTGGCTGAGCAGGCTGCAGTTCAAAAACAACATCGACCTGATCGTCAAACTGAATGGTCGCCTGCTCGTAGGTTTCCTGCGCCGAAACCGGGGCCGCATCGGCAGCCTTCATCATGCGTACCATCGGGCTCGGCTGGTAGTTCGAAACATGGTAGCGAACGCTATAAACCGGTCCCAGCTTGCTATGGAAACCTGACGCCAGCTCTTGCGCCTGATGCACCGCGTCATCAATGGCCGCTTTACGCGCTTTGTCTTTATAGGCATCCGGTTGCGCAACGCCCAGCGAAACAGAACGAACTTCATTCAGACCCGCTTTCAGCGCGCCATCCAGCAGACCGTTCAGCTTGTCCAGCTGACGCAACGTCACTTCGACGGTGCGCACCGCGCGGTAGCCTTTCAGGATGCTTTTGCCATTCTGATAGTCGTAATCAGGCTGGGTGCGCAGGTTGGCTGAGTTAATATCTTTTTTGGCGATGCCGTTCTTTTCGAGGAAAGAGAGATACTGCGCCACGCGATCGTCGGCCTGCTTTTTCGCCGACGCGGCGTCTTTCGCTGCAACGTTCACTTCAATCGCCAGGGTGGCGATATCCGGCACAGCGGCTACGCTGGCGGTACCCGAAGTTACAATATGCGGGCCATTCGGCAATTCATTTGCCTGTACTGCCATCGCACTCAATCCAATTGCTGCCGCCAGGGCCATGAGTTTTAACTTCACTGTCGTTTCTCCATCTTACATTGGGTCGCCCGTCTACGGACGCATGTCTGCAAGCTTAACGCGTCCGCGGAGAAAGTCCATCGGACTAAGCCTGGTAAAACAGAGCCTGGACATGCTGGAAACCGTCTTTCGCCAGTTGCAGCGCAATAAACCACATCACCAGGCCAACCAGCACGTTAATCATCCGCTGCGCTCGCGCGGTACGTAAGCGTGGTGCCAGCCACGCCGCCAGCAGGGCCAGGCCAAAGAACCACAGGAATGATGCGCTAATGGTGCCTAAAGCAAACCAGCGCTTAGGCTCCACGGCCAGCTGACCTCCCAGGCTGCCCAGCACGACGAAAGTGTCGAGATAGACATGCGGGTTAAGCCAGGTGACCGCCAGCATGGTGACGATAATTTTCCAGCGCCCCTGCTTCATGACTTCCGCACTGGCCAGTTCCAGATTGCTGCTCAGCGCCGTTCTCAAGGCGCCGAAACCGTACCAGAGCAGAAAGGCCACGCCCCCCCAGGTGACCAGCGCCAGCAGCCACGGCGACTGCATCAGCAATGCGCTACCGCCAAAAATACCGGCGCAAATCAGCAACAGATCGCTCAACGCGCACAGGAACGCGATCATCAAATGATACTGTCGGCGAATCCCCTGATTCATCACAAACGCATTTTGCGGCCCGAGCGGCAAAATCATAGCCGCTCCCAGGGCAAGCCCCTGAAAGTAATACGATAACATGGTGTTTTTTCCGGTAGGTCGTTAATGCAGAGGAATATAGCGCGATAAAATCATTAGAGGAAATTGATAATTTTAATCATTAATAAGAGTAGCTAATACAGAAGTGGCAATAAAGGCCAGCATCGCTGGCCTCCGGATCGGCGGCTGTCTTACTCCACTTTCTCCTGCGGACGAACCATATGAACATCCATCTGCGGGTACGGGAAGCTGATGCCGTTGGCGTCAAACTCGCGTTTAATACGCTCCAGCACATCCCAGTATACGCTTTGCAGATCGCTGCTCAGACTCCAGACGCGCACCACATAGTTCACCGACGACGCCCCCAGTTCATGCAGACGTACGGTCATTTCGCGATCTTTGAGGATACGATCTTCCGATTCGATAATACGGGTGAGCAGCTGCTTGACCTTATCGATATCGGCATCGTAGGAGACGCCGATAATAAATTCGTTGCGTCGCGCCGGCTCACGGGAAAAGTTAATGATATTGCCGGCGATAATTTTACCGTTCGGAACCACCACAATTTTACCGTCGGCCGTACGCATGGTCGTAGAGAAAATCTGCACGCTCAGTACCGTACCGGCGACGCCACCGAGATCGACATACTCACCTGCGCGGAACGGGCGGAACATCACCAGCAGTACGCCAGCGGCCAGGTTAGACAGCGATCCTTGCAGCGCCAGACCTACGGCTAAACCGGCAGCACCGAGGACGGCGATCACCGATGCCGTCTGCACGCCTACGCGACCTAATGCCGCAATCAGGGTGAACGCGACAACGGCATAGCGCACCAGGGCGGACAGAAAATCGGCAACGGTCGCATCAATCTTACGCGCCAGCATCAGTCGGTTCACCGTATTAGAGATGACCCGTGCCACAATCATACCGATGATAATAATCGCGATAGCGGCAACGATATTGACGGCATAGCTCAGCAGTAATTCTTGATTGCGCACCAGCCAGGAACTGGCGTTGTGTAGGCTATCGCCAACGTTCAACTCTTCCATTTAATCTTCCTTATGAATACCCGTAGGGGGAATAAAAAACCAAACCTGTACAGCGACAGGTTAACTAAGGTTAAACAATATGCACATGTTTTGCCAAGTTGATCACAATTCTCGGCGAAATATCGTATTGTTCAGCCATAAAAAAAGCCCGCTATTCAGCGGGCTTTCGCGCAAGAAACAGATTTTTCTTACAGAACGTCGATCGCGTTCAGCTCTTTAAATGCCTGCTCCAGACGAGTCACCATGGACGTCTGTGCAGCACGCAGCCATACGCGCGGATCGTAGTATTTCTTGTTCGGCTGGTCTTCGCCTTTCGGGTTGCCCAGCTGGCCCTGCAGGTAAGCTTCGTTGGTTTTGTAGTACTGCAGGATACCGTCCCAGGTTGCCCATTGGGTATCGGTATCGATGTTCATTTTGATAACGCCGTAGCTTACGGAGTCTTTGATTTCCTGAGCGGAAGAACCGGAACCGCCGTGGAAGACGAAGTTCAGGCTGTTGTGCGGCAGGTTGTGTTTCTTAGAAACATATTCCTGAGAATCGCGCAGGATGGTCGGAGTCAGCACGACGTTACCCGGCTTGTACACGCCGTGTACGTTACCGAAGGAAGCGGCGATGGTGAAACGCGGGCTGATTTTGCTCAGTTCAGTGTACGCGTAATCAACGTCTTCCGGCTGAGTGTACAGGGCAGAAGCGTCCATGTGGCTGTTGTCCACGCCGTCTTCTTCGCCACCGGTGCAACCCAGTTCGATTTCCAGAGTCATGTCCATTTTGGCCATGCGCGCCAGATATTTAGAGCAGATTTCGATGTTTTCGTGCAGAGACTCTTCAGACAGGTCGATCATGTGAGAAGAGAACAGCGGTTTGCCGGTAGCAGCGAAGTGTTTCTCACCCGCGTCCAGCAGGCCGTCGATCCACGGCAGCAGTTTCTTCGCGCAGTGGTCGGTGTGCAGAATAACCGGCACGCCGTAGTGTGCAGCCATCTGGTGAACGTGATGTGCGCCAGAGATAGCACCCAGGATTGCTGCGCCCTGAGGAACGTCAGTTTTCACGCCTTTGCCCGCGATAAACGCAGCGCCGCCGTTGGAGAACTGAACGATAACCGGAGAACGAACTTTTGCAGCAGCTTCCAGAACGGCGTTGATGGAGTCAGTACCCACACAGTTAACCGCTGGCAGAGCAAAGTTATTTTCTTTAGCTACCTGGAACACTTTCTGAACGTCATCACCAGTGATCACGCCAGGTTTTACGAAATCAAAAATTTTAGACATGTTACGTAGTCCTGTATCTTCGGCCGTTTATGCTCGCCATCATTCGTGCGGCAGTCCTCTGGCTTACCTCGCTTACCCCGGTTACGTAAGAACCTGGCGTTCGCGCTGTCGCCACCTTCCGGCAACACGAATTATTTAGAGCAACAAATTGAATTTTATTTGCAAAACAGGCGGGATTTCCCCGCCTGATCAAACTTACTTCTTAGCGCGCTCTTCAAGCATAGCTACTGCTGGCAGGACTTTACCTTCCACGAATTCGAGGAATGCGCCGCCGCCAGTGGAGATGTAGGAAATTTTGTCCGAAATGCCGAACAGGTCAATCGCTGCCAGGGTGTCACCACCGCCGGCGATGGAGAAACCTTCGCTGTCAGCGATGGCGTTAGCCACGATTTCAGTCCCTTTACGGAAGTTCGGGAATTCGAATACGCCAACCGGACCATTCCACAGAATAGTTTTAGCGTTTTTCAGGATATCAGCCAGTTTCTGTGCAGAAACATCGCCCAGGTCCAGGATCTGCTCGTCATCTTTGATGTCGTTAACAGATTTCAGCGTCGCGGTCGCCGTTTCGGAGAACTCAGTTGCCACGCGAACGTCGGTCGGAACCGGGATATCGCAGGTGGTCAGCAGGCGTTTCGCTTCGTCAACCAGGTCAGCTTCGTACAGGGATTTACCCACGTTGTGGCCCTGAGCGGCAACGAAGGTGTTGGCGATGCCGCCACCGACGATCAGCTGGTCAGCGATTTTAGACAGGGAATCCAGAACGGTCAGTTTGGTGGAAACTTTAGAACCACCCACGATGGCAACCATCGGGCGAGCCGGCTCTTTCAGCGCTTTACCCAGCGCGTCCAGTTCAGCGGCCAGCAGCGGGCCAGCACATGCAACATCGGCGAATTTACCGATACCGTGGGTAGAAGCCTGCGCACGGTGTGCAGTACCGAAGGCGTCCATAACGAACACGTCGCACAG
Organism: Klebsiella sp. X13; assembly: GCF_003323835.1. Taxonomy (NCBI): domain Bacteria; kingdom Pseudomonadati; phylum Pseudomonadota; class Gammaproteobacteria; order Enterobacterales; family Enterobacteriaceae; genus Klebsiella; species Klebsiella sp. X13. Next base: position 849,247 of record NZ_CP030874.1, on the reverse strand, counting down.
CGCCGCGTATTTTTTGGACAGCGCTTCGTCGTCTTTCTTCTCGCCTTTGTTAAAGCGAACGTTTTCCAGAACGACCAGTTCACCGGCGGCAACTTCAACGCCATCCAGGTAATCTTTAACCAGGCGAACCGGGTTAGACAGTTTGTCTTTCAGGTAATTAACAACCGGCAGCAGAGAGAATTCTTCGTTGTACTCGCCTTCGGTCGGACGACCCAGGTGAGAAGTGACCATCACTTTAGCACCCTGTTTCAGCGCCAGCTCAATGGTCGGCAGAGAAGCACGGATACGCGCGTCGCTGGTTACTTTCCCGTCTTTGACTGGTACGTTCAGATCGGCACGGATAAAAACGCGTTTACCAGCCAGATCCAGATCGGTCATCTTAATTACAGACATGGTGAATCCTCTCAATGATTCTTAAAGTTTTGCAGACGCCATACGCTCCATCACGAACAATGTTGCGCAGGGATGTCTCACCTGAAACCAATAACGGCCATCGCTAACGTCGTGTCGAGCATCCGGTTAGCAAAGCCCCATTCATTATCACACCAGACCAATGTTTTGATCAGATGAGCACCACTGACCCGGGTTTGGGTGCCATCAACGATGGCGCTGTGTGGGTCGTGGTTGAAATCTATCGAGACCAACGGCAATTCCGTATAGTCAACTATACCATGAAATGCACCTTGTGCTGCTTTTTGCAGCAACTGGTTGACTTCATTAGCCTTTACAGGTTTTTTCACCGTCACGCTAAGGTCAATCGCCGTCACATTAATCGTCGGTACGCGGACCGCAATTGCCTCGAAACGGTCGTTAAACTGCGGGAAAATTCGCGTGATCCCCGCAGAGAGTTTGGTATCGACCGGAATAATCGACTGGCTGGCCGCGCGCGTACGGCGCAGATCCGGATGATAAGCGTCGATCACCTGTTGATCGTGCATGGCGGAGTGGATTGTCGTTACCGTTCCTGACTCAATGCCGTAGGCATCATCTAACAGTTTTATGACCGGGATAATGCAGTTGGTCGTGCAGGAGGCGTTGGAAACAATACGATGCTCCGTACGCAACTCATCATGGTTCACGCCAAATACAATGGTCGCGTCAAGATCGCTGCTGCCGGGATGGGAAAAGAGCACTTTCTTTGCCCCTGCCCGAATATGGGCTTCGCCATGCTCACGGCTGCCGTAAACACCGGTACAATCGAGAACAATATCAACCGCCAGCTCCTGCCAGGGCAGCGCCTCAATCGAAGGTTCATGCAGCAGACGTATGGCATCATCGCCGACATACAGCTGCTCTCTCTCCTGGCGAACATCCCAGGCAAAGCGCCCATGGCTGGTGTCATATTTCAACAAATGCGCGATGCCCGCGGCATCCGCCAGCTCGTTGATGGCCACCACGGTAATTTCCGCACGACGCCCGGATTCATATAAAGCGCGAACCACGTTGCGTCCTATGCGACCGAAGCCATTAATCGCGATGCGTATGGTCATAGGTCTCCTGCAAGGTTGTCCCTGATTTGAGATGGCTGACAGAGTAATCCAGCAACGCCCGAAGGGAAACCTTACCCGTCGCAAACTGCGACTGATTGATTAATTGTCGAACATTTAAACGACTGAAACGCTTCAGCTAGAATAAGCGAAACGAGGAATAAAAGGAATGTCTGTCCAGCGGAAGAAGTGAGTTATCTGACGTACATCACATTTTGGATGGAATAATACGCAATCTGTCGGCGGCTATCGGGAATAACGGCGTCAAAAAAAAGCCGGGCGTTTAGCCCGGCTTTTTCTGCTGTTATCGCCCGGATAAGCGGGCAGATAACGACTACAGCAGCGCTTTCGCTTTCGCGACCACGTTGTCGACGGTGAAGCCGAACTCTTCGAACAGCTGCTCTGCCGGCGCAGACTCACCGAAGGTGGTCATGCCAACGATAGCGCCATTCAGGCCGACATATTTGAACCAGTAGTCGGCGATGCCGGCTTCAATGGCCACGCGAGCAGAGACCGCTTTCGGCAGCACTGATTCACGGTACGCCGCATCCTGCTTGTCGAACGCGTCGGTAGACGGCATGGAGACCACGCGCGCCTTCACCCCTTCGGCAGTCAGTTTATCCCACGCGGCAACCGCCAGCTCCACTTCAGAGCCGGTGGCAATGAAGATCAGCTCCGGCTGACCGGCGCACTCTTTCAGCACGTAGCCACCGCGAGCGATGTTCGCCAGCTGCTCTGCAGTACGATCCTGCTGCGCCAGGTTCTGACGGGAGAGGATCAGCGCGGTCGGGCCGTCGTGACGCTCAACGCCATATTTCCACGCCACCGCCGATTCCACCTGGTCACACGGACGCCATGTGGACATGTTTGGGGTCACGCGCAGGGACGCCACCTGCTCTACCGGCTGGTGCGTCGGGCCATCTTCGCCCAGACCGATGGAGTCGTGGGTGTAGACCATCACCTGACGCTGTTTCATCAGCGCCGCCATACGCACCGCGTTACGGGCATATTCCACGAACATCAGGAAGGTGGAGGTGTACGGCAGGAAGCCACCGTGCAGGGAGATCCCGTTGGCGATCGCGGTCATGCCGAATTCACGCACGCCGTAATGGATATAGTTACCGGCGGTGTCTTCGTTAATCGCTTTCGAACCAGACCACAGAGTCAGGTTGGACGGCGCGAGGTCAGCAGAGCCGCCGAGGAATTCCGGCAGCAGCGGGCCAAACGCTTCAATCGCATTCTGCGACGCTTTACGGCTGGCGATTTTCGCCGGGTTAGCCTGCAGCTTAGCGATAAATTCACTGGCTTTGGCGTCGAAGTCAGCCGGCATTTCGCCCTTCATACGACGGGTGAATTCAGCGGCTTCCTGAGGGAAGGCTTTCGCATAAGCAGCGAACTTCTCGTTCCAGGCCGCTTCTTTCGCCTGGCCTGCTTCTTTCGCATCCCACTGTGCGTAGATTTCAGACGGGATTTCGAACGGCGCGTATTTCCAGCCCAGCTGTTCGCGGGTCAGCGCAATCTCTGCATCGCCCAGCGGCGCGCCGTGAGAATCGTGGGTGCCCGCTTTGTTCGGGGAACCGAAGCCAATGATGGTTTTGCACATCAGCAGGGACGGTTTGTCGGTGACCGCACGCGCTTCTTCTACCGCACGTTTGATGGCGTCTGCGTCGTGACCGTCAACGCCGCGCACCACGTGCCAGCCGTAGGCTTCGAAACGTTTAGCGGTGTCGTCGGTGAACCAGCCTTCCACATGACCGTCGATGGAGATACCGTTGTCATCATAGAACGCCACCAGTTTACCCAGTTTCAGGGTACCGGCCAGGGAGCAGACCTCGTGAGAGATCCCTTCCATCATGCAGCCGTCGCCCATGAAGGCGTAGGTGAAGTGGTCAACGATATCGTGGCCCGGACGGTTGAACTGCGCGGCCAGCGTTTTTTCCGCGATAGCCATGCCCACGGCGTTAGCAATACCCTGACCCAGCGGGCCGGTGGTGGTTTCTACGCCAGCGGTGTAGCCCACTTCCGGGTGGCCCGGCGTCTTAGAGTGCAGCTGACGGAAGTTTTTCAGCTCTTCGATCGGCAGATCATAACCGGTGAGGTGCAGCAGGCTGTAAATCAGCATGGAGCCGTGGCCGTTGGACAGCACAAAGCGGTCGCGGTCGGCCCAGGCCGGGTTCTGCGGGTTATGGTTCATGAAATCACGCCACAGGACTTCGGCAATGTCAGCCATACCCATCGGGGCACCCGGGTGGCCGGATTTGGCTTTCTGTACAGCATCCATGCTCAGCGCACGAATAGCGTTAGCAAGCTCTTTACGTGAGGACATTTTGACTCCAGTTCGGACTGTTGAAGGCCATACCCTTAACGACTTGACGAGAGCGCGTTTTGGGCTACGCCAGAAAAAAGTGTCAACAATGTAACCCAAGCGCGAAAGCATGTACATGGAGCATCCTTTTGTGGTTTAAGAAATCTCCGGAACACGTTGTGCTGCCCCGGAATCCTCTCGCCCGCGCCGCGCAATAGTCTTTATAATTTGTACAGGATGCGACAGCCTTATTGTTGCCTTTTTCAGTCAGATCATCGAACGAGTGTGGAAGATAAAAATGAAAATTCGCTCAACTATTCTTGCCCTTGGGATCGCAGCAACCCTCACCGGATGTCAGAACATGGACTCTAACGCCCTTCTCAGTTCGGGCGCCGAAGCTTTTCAGGCCTATTCCCTGAGCGATGCTCAGGTTAAAAGCTTAAGTGACCAGGCTTGCAAAGAGATGGATAGCAAAGCCACCCTGTCGCCGGCCAGCAGCGAATACAGCAAGCGTCTGAATAAAATCGCCGCCGCGCTTGGCGACAATATCAACGGTCAGCCGGTGAATTACAAAGTGTATGAAACCAAGGACGTCAACGCATTCGCGATGGCTAATGGCTGCATCCGCGTCTATAGCGGCCTGATGGACATCATGAACGATAACGAAGTTGAAGCGGTAATCGGCCATGAGATGGGCCACGTCGCCCTCGGCCACGTGAAGAAAGGTATGCAGGTTGCGCTCGGCACCAACGCCGTTCGCGCCGCCGCCGCCTCGGCGGGCGGTATCGTCGGCAGCTTGTCGCAATCTCAACTTGGCGATCTGGGCGAAAAGCTGGTGAACTCGCAGTTCTCCCAGCGCCAGGAGTCCGAAGCGGACGACTACTCCTACGACCTGCTGCGTAAACGCGGGATTAATCCGGGCGGACTGGCCACCAGCTTCGAGAAGCTGGCTAAACTGGAAGCCGGGCGTCAAAGTTCAATGTTTGACGATCACCCGGCCTCCGAAGAACGTGCTCAGCATATCCGCGATCGCATGAAGGCAGACGGTATTAAATAATCTCCCCTTCCCCTCTCTGCGCCGCAGAGAGGGGAAGAGAGCTTAGTACAGCGTCTTCTGCGGCGGTCCGGCAAAACGCAGCGCGCCAATCTGCCCCATCCTGACCTCTACCACCGACGGCCCCGGCGTCGCCAGCGCTTCGGTCATCACCGAGGTGAAATCCTCCGCTCGCTCCACGCTCCACGCCTGCAGACCGATAGCCTGTGCCAGCAGCGTGAAATCCGGCGTGTGCAGTTCGTTGTAATACTGGCGACCGCCGAAATACTTATCCTGAATACCGCGCATAACGCCATAGCCGCCATCGTTCATGATAATCAGCGTGACGTTAGCTTTTTCCTGCGCCAGCGTCGCCAGCTCTCCGAGGTTCAGGCTCAGACCGCCGTCGCCGACCAGGCCGACTATCTTACGCTGCGGGTTGGCAATCGCCGTGCCGATCGCCATCGGCAGCCCCATTCCAATCGCCCCCGCCAGCGAATGCACGTTCATCAGCGGGCCATTTGCACGGAACAAGCGACTGCCCCACAGGCTGCCGGAGACGGTGATATCGCGGACCAGAATGCCGTCATCAGGCAGCGCCTGTTCGATAGCATCATTCAGCCGGGCATAGGCGCCGCACTGTTCACGTAGCCCGTGCTCAGCCAGCGTCACCGCCTCTTTTACCTGTGCGTCCCAGTGACCATTGCCCCATTCACGCCCCTGCGCTTTTGCCGCCAGCGCCGCCAGTAAAGCCGGACAATCGGCGATCAGCGTATTGTCCATCAGATAGTTACGGCTGGCCGCCGCCGGATCGATATCAATCTGTACGCGGGGTGACGGCAGTTCCAGCGTCCAGGAACGTGTTTCGTTACTGCGCAAACGCGAGCCCGCGACCAGGGTGAAATCACATTGCGCCATCAGCGCCTCAACGGAAGGCGAATTATGGAAGGCGCGCAGGCTGGCGCGATGGCTGTCCGGCAGCACGCCGCGCCCGTGAGTACTGGAGATCACGGTGATCCCCGCATCCGCCAGTTTTTTCACCGCCGCTTCGCTACCGATAGCTCCGCCGCCCAGCCACAGCAGCGGCTGTTTCGCCTGCCTGAGCTGCGCCCACAGGGTATCCACCGTTGTCTGAGCAACCGGCGGCGCCGGCGCGATGTGCAGCGGGGCTGTGACCAGCGCCAGGGGAATACTGGCTCCCTGAATATCAATCGGGATCTCCACCGATACCGGCCCGCACGGCGGCGTCCGCGCTTCCTGAATCGCCTTGTGCAAAATGGCGATCGCCTGGTTGGCGTTGCTGATGCGATACGCGCGTTTCGAACTGGCTTTCAGGAAGGTCAGCTGATCGCGGGTTTCGTGAATAAACCCGGTATCCGCATCCAGCCAGGTTTTCTCTACCTGACCGGTCAGATGCAGCAGCGGCGTACCGGCATTCATCGCCTCCACCAGCGCCCCGACTGCGTTCCCCGCCCCGGCGCCGGTGCTGGTTAGCGCGACGCCAAGGCCGGAAAAGCGACCGTGGGCATCGGCCATGGTCACCGAACCGGCCTCGCCACGCGCCGGAACAAAGCGGATATTGCCGCGCTGGCCAATGGCATCGGCAACCGGCAGGTTATGAATAGAGATGACGCCGTAAATAGCCTCAACGTTGTACTGCTCCAGCGTTCTGGCGATGGCTTCGCCGACGGTTATCATTTCGCTCATTGCTCACCCTTCTCTCAATCGCACCAGTGATTCACGCTATTACCCGTCGCCAGATAAATGCTCTTTTGTTGCATCCAGGCTTTCAGCCCCTGAATCCCTTTTTCGCGGCCCAGACCGCTCTCTTTAAAGCCCCCGAACGGGGTCGAAATAGAGAAAACCTTATAGGTGTTGATCCACACCGTCCCGGCTTCCAGACGTTCGCTTAAGCGCAGGGCGCGCCCGCTATCCCGCGTCCAGATCCCCGCCGCCAGACCATAGACCGAGTCATTGGCTTCGCGGATCAGCGTCTCCTCATCGCTGAAGGGTATCGCCACCAGCACCGGGCCGAAGATCTCTTCCTGACAGACCCGCGCCTGATTCGTCAGCCCTTCGACGATCGTCGGCTGGAAGTAGCTGCCTGCCGCCAGCGCCGGATCGGCCGGAATCTCCCCTCCGCACAGCACCCGCCCGCCTTCGCGTTTCGCCAGTTCGACGTAGGCGAGCACGCCGTCACGGTGCTGTTCATTAATCAGCGGCCCGATGTGGGTATCGTCGCTGAACGGATGGCCAATACGCAGTCCGCGCGTCAGCTCCAGCAGCCGCGCCATCAGCTGCGGGTAAACTTTTTCATGCACAAACAGCCGCGAACCGGCGATGCACGCCTGGCCGCCTGAGCTGAAAATGCCGTAGCAGATCCCCCGCGCCGCCTGTTCGATATCGGCATCTTCCAGCACGATGGTCGGCGATTTTCCGCCGAGCTCCAGCGACGCCGGGATCAGCTTTTCCGCCGCGACGTGCGCCAGATGACGTCCGGTGCTGGTGCCGCCGGTAAACGAAATTTTGCGCACCAGCGGATGACGCGCCAGCGCATCGCCAATCACCGATCCTTTCCCCGGCAGCACGCTCAGCAGCCCCGCAGGCAAACCGGCTTGCTCGAAGATCCGCGCCAGCTCCAGCGCCATCAGCGGCGTCGCTTCCGCGGGTTTGAGGATCACCGCATTGCCGGCGGCGATCGCCGGCGCCACTTTTTGCATTTCGCTGGCGATCGGCGAGTTCCACGGGGTGATCGCCGCCACCACGCCCAGCGGCTCGTAGCGGCTCAGGGTCAGCAGGTCTGCCTGACGCGGCGTCGGCAGCTCTCCTTCCAGCAGCTCGCAGGCGGCGGCGAAGTAGCGGGCGCTGCCCGCCGCGCTCATCACCAGGCCTCGCGCTTCCGCCAGCGGCTTGCCGTTGTCGCGGCTTTGCATCCGCGCCAACTCATCAAGACGGGATTCGATAATATCCGCCACTTTATGCAGGATCTTTGCCCGCAGATGGGGCAGCATGTTGCGCCACGTTGGTTCCCGCCAGGCACGCTCGGCGCAGGTCATCGCGTCCTGCAGATCGTCGAGACTGGCCGCCCGCAGCGTCGCGTTCACCGAACCGTCCGCCGGAAAGTAACTGTGCATCAGATTGCCGCCGCCGTGGCGCCAGCGACCGCCGATAAAAATCGTTAATTCGTCCATTGCCGCCTCTTAGCGTTGCGCCAGTTCACGGCAGGCGCGTACCGCGCTCAGTGCCGCCAGGGTCGATGTTTTAGGATTGTCGGCCAGCGGCAGACCGCTCAGCTCGAGGCGAAACTCCCCGAACGCGCCTTCAACATGTAACGTGTGGGTGTTACGCCGCGTGGCCGGATCGACCATCAGCTGCACCCGCGTGTCGTCCATGCCGATACCGCCCAGCGCCACGGTTGCCGCCACGTTGGCATTCGCCGGAAACAGGCGTGCCGCTTCGCGGGCGCTGCCCTCAAAAAAGATTTTCGCTTCGCTGACCGCATTGAGGTCGATGAGCATTTCCGCGTAGCTTCCGCGCCAGCTGGCCGGGCTTTTGCGCGACTGATAGGTCACGCGCTCAATACCGCCCTCTTTTGCCGCCGCCAGTCCGTCAATGCCGGCCACCGCGCCAGCGAGCAGCGTCAGCCTGCCGCCCGCCTGATATAAACGCTGTTCGAGCGCGCTATCGGCCAGCGCGCCGGTGGAGATCACCGCCAGATGCCAGCCGCGCGCGAGAATCGCTTCGCCATATTGCGCGACCGCCTGTTGGCTGGCGCACTCCAGTACCAGATCCGGGGCTTCCGTACAGGATTGCGGATCGTCAAGTACCGTCACCGCATCGCCAAAGCGGGCGCGAATCGCCGCATGGTGAGCCTCCCGGGCGACAATCCAGCCTAACGTGACCTGCGGGGGCAGCCGTTCAATCACCGCTTGCGCCATGGCGCCATAGCCGATAAGCATAATTTTTTTCATGATGGCTCCTTACAGGTGACGGCAAAAACCGCCGGAGACATCCAGCGCGGCGCCGGTGGTAAACGATGCCAGCGGCGAGGCCAAAAACAGCAGCGCCTGCGCAGGCTCCTGCGGCTTACCGAGCCGCGCCATTGGGATCCCGCGTTTACGGGCGATATCCGCCGTCCACTCGGGCCAGCTCTGGCGCTTGTCCGCGCGGTTTTCAAAGCGTCGCTGCCACTGCCCGGACTCCACCATGCCGAGCAGAATGGAGTTCACGCGAATGCCTTTGCTAATCAGCTCCTTCGACAGCGTCAGCGTCATGTTAAGCAGCGCCGCGCGGGCGGCGGAGGTGGCGATCATGTGTTCTTCCGGCTGCAGCGCCAGCAGCGAGTTCACGCAGGTAATCGAGGCGATATCCGAGCGCTCCAGCTGCGCCTGAAAGGCTTTTACCGGGTTAATCACCCCGAACAGCTTCAGCTCTGCCTCATGCAACCACGCCTCGCGCGGGGTATCGGCAAAATGCGCCACGTAGCCCTGCCCGGCGTTGTTGATCAACATGTCCGCGCCGCCAAAACGATCCGCTACCGCATCGGCAAAGGCCTGCACCTCGTCTTCTTTCAGGACGTCGCAGCGGTAAGAGAAAACCTCCGCTCCGGGATACTCGTTCTGCAACGCGGCATGCGCGCTGGCGAGCCGGTCGGGATTGCGGCCGCAAAAGGCGACTTTCGCCCCTTCGCCCAGCAGCAGACGCAGCGTTTCAAAGCCGATCCCTGACGATCCTCCGGTGACTACCGCTACACGGCCTTCAATTTGTGCATTCATCGCGCACCTCTTCCCCTACCCGTAAAAGCTGTTGATTAAAAAAGGTTTCATTATCGAGATAGCTGGCGTGCCCCGCGTGCGGAATCGCCGTGTAACCCATGCCGTAGCGTAGCGCCAGACCACGCACCAGCTCCGGCTGCGTGATAGCGTCCTGCTCACCGCACCACACCTCAAACCGGCCGTGATAATCGCCAAGCCAGCGGTGAATATCGTCGTGCGCCAGCATCCACGCCGCGGCCAGATAGCCCTCACGACGCAGCTTGCGCATTCCGGCGGCAACGGTGGCGACATCGGCCTCCGCCGCACAGGGATGCAACAGCTTCGCCGCCCGGTTTTGCGCCAGCCGTTCTGCGCCTGACGCAATCAGCTGCTGGCGACTCTGCCAGACTTTTTCCCGCTGTTCCGGCTCCGCCTGGCCGTACCCCTGTGCGACATCGGCTAACACCAGATAGCGCACGCGGCGGGGATACTTCGCCGCAAAGGCGCTGGCCACCAGCGCACCGAGCGAATGCCCCACCACTACCGCCCGCTCAACGCCGGCGTGGTCCAGCAGGCGCGCCAGCGCATCGGCATAATCGCCCGCATTCGCCTGCTCAACCGGCAGCATCGGGCTTTCGCCATAACCGGGCATATCCCAGGCCAGCACGCGATAGCCGGACAGCGCCATCTGTTTATGCCAGGAAGCCGCGCCGGAGCTGATGCCGTGTAACAGCACCAGCGGCGTGCCGTGCCCTTGTTCACGAAAACCCGTCATACCGCCTCCTTAATTCCGTTTTACTTTCGACAGGGGGTGATCTTCCGGATAGGTCGGGATATTCGGCTTGCGGGTGCCCAGCATCACGCACATCAGCGCCTCTTCCTCACCGTGGTTAAACAGCCCGCGGTAGATACCCGCCGGGACGGAGATCAGATCGCGCTCGCGCAGCACGGTTTCGGTATAGCTGTCGCCATCCTGAATCATCAGCGTTATCTGCCCTTTGAGCATGAAGAACACCTCCTCCACATCATCATGCAGGTGCAGCGGCCCTTCACATTTCGCCGGCAGCACCATGGTGGAGAAGGTGAAGTTTTCCGCCGCGACGGTATTGGTATCGCTCGCCACGCCGGTGGCGCCGGTGCCGATATAGCGCATCTGGGCGCGACGATATTTCGGGTCGAAATCGGCCTGGAATTTCAGCGCGTTCCAGTCATATTTCCGTCCCTCAAAGCGCGCGATACGCGACTCTACCCACTCTTCCATCGTCAGATGTTCCGGTTTGATACCCTGTTTTGCAGTTACGGTTGAATCAGTCATCGTTTTATCCTCAGTAACGTCTCAGCAGCGGCAGTAACAGGACGCAGCCCACCGCCGCCATCACCGCCAGAAAAATCAGCCCGGAATCCATGCTGTGGGTGAAGGCGATCAGCGCCCCCATCACCGCCGGCGACAGGGCGCCCGCAAAGTTCCCTAGCCCGTTGAAAATGCCCCCCGCCGTGGCGCTGACCCGGGGATGGGTCGCCTTGGCCAGCAGAGCGAAAATATTGGGTGCGCCGGTGCCCCACATAAAGGTGCTGAAACTCATCGCCGCAATGACCGTCAGCGGGGTGGCGAAGTGCATCACCGCCGCCAGGCCAACCGCCGCCCCGGCCAGCGAGATAAAGCAGGCAGCCGCGCGTTTATCAAGACGATCGGAGAGCCAGGCGCCGATCACTTCTCCCAGCAGCATGGCGATAAACGGCATTGACGACAGCCAACCGGCATGCTCCAGATGGATACCTTTGCCTTTAATCAGATAGCCCGGCAGCCAGCCGTTGATGCCCCACAGATAGGCCAGAAAGGCGATGTTAAACACGCAAATCATCCAGAAATGCGGGCTGACGAACAGCTCCCGCCGCGCCGCGCGGCGCGCCTCCTGGGAGACCTTTTCGCCGGACGCTTTGCTCTCCAGCTGCACCCCGCTCAGGCCGATGCGCACGAAAATCAGCACCGGCACCGTCAGCATCGCCATCACAAAGAAGGTGCTCTGCCAGCCAAAGGTATTGAGCAACCAAATCGACAGCGGAAAACCAATCGCCGCGCCGACCGGTGTCCCGAGCAGCCACAGCATGGTGGCCCGCGCCTGAAGCCGCTGCGGAAAGGTGTGGCGGACGATGGCGAACGCCAGCGGAAACAGCGGTCCTTCGGCAATGCCGAGCAGAATGCGCAGGGTGACCATCACGGTGTAGTTATGGGTGAAGCCCATCATCACCATTAAAATGCACCACACCACCATCATCCCGGTGAGCAGGCGCAGCGGCGCGATACGGTCGCCCAGCCCGCTGAGCAGCACCGAGGAAAACCCGTAGCTCAGCAGGAAGGCGCTCATCAGAATCCCCAGCCGCGTGGTGTCAAAATCCATCCCCATCGCCTGCTGGAAATGGCTATCGGAAAACAGCGCGGCAATACTGATTTTGTCGAAGAACGCCAGCAGTACGCAGGCCAGCAGCGACAGTGGAATCGCCCAGCGGACCGCTTTTTCAGGCGTGTGGACGCCCTCACCGCCTGCCTCAAGCGGCGCGGTGTTTGTCTCTAATGTGGTCATCTCTCCCCCTTAAGGGTGCGCGGGTCTTATCGCAATGACATCAGCGAAAAGGCCAGGTCATCGAGCGGTACGGCGGAAAGATCTCTCCCCGTAGCCATCCAGCGTTTCGCCAGCTTGACGGTGCGGGCGTCGTTAAACGCCACCAGCTGAGTCAGGCGACCGTCAGCATCGATCGAGAAAAACAGCGGCCCTTTGGGATCGCGGCGAACCACCGTCCGGGTTCCCGGCTGCGGAATGCCGAGGATCTGAATATTGTCGGCATATTGATCCGACCACAGCCACGGCGCGTCGGCGTAGCCGGCCGCCTGCGGGTTCCGCATCGCTTTCGCCGTCGCCACCGCCTGATTCTGGGCAAAGGCCCAGGACTGGATGCACAGACCATACTGGTGATGCTGCGCCACATCTCCGACCGCGAAGATCGCCGAATCGCTGGTCTGCCCCAGGGCGTTGACAACGATCCCGCGCTCGACCGCCAGTCCCGCGTCCCGCGCCAGTTCGAGATTGAGATCGACGCCGATCCCTACCACCACCGCATCAAAGATTTCCCGCTGACCATCGCAGTGAATTACCGGCAGACCGCCATCATCCTCCAGCTCCAGCGCGCCGCAGCCGCAACGAATATCGACGCCCCGATCGCGATGGATCCGTTCAAGTTCCTGCGACACTTCCGCGCTTACCGAACGCATACACAGCAGCGGTTGCTGTTCAAATAAGGTGACCGCGACGCCGCTTTTTCGCGCCGAGGCGGCAATCTCAAGACCAATCCAGCCGCCGCCGACAATCGCCAGCCGCGCGGTGGTCGCCAGCCGTTGCTTCAGGCGCTGCGCATCCTGCCAGTGGCGAAGCGTGTAAACCTGAGGCTGTTTCGCCCAGGCTTCGCCGGGCAGGCGGGCACGACCGCCGGTGGCGATCAGCAGCTGGTCATAGCCGAGCTGTTCGCCGTTGCTCAGATGAACGCTTTTGCTCTGGCGATCGATGGCCTCAGCGCGCAGCGGGCGGAACCAGCGAAGGTTTAACGCCTGCTGAACCTCTTCGCTGAACAGACGCGGCAGCGGCGCATCGGCTTCCAGCAGCGTCGCTTTTGACAGCGGCGGACGCTCGTAAAAATCCCACTCTTCTTCCGCCACCACGCAAATCTCACCGTCGTAGCCTTCGTCACGCAGGGTTTTTGCCGCCCAGCCCCCCGCCTGGCCGCCGCCGATAATGACTATCCGCGCCGTCATACCGCCTCCGGCTTTTTCTGCTGGCGGCGGGTATCGTGGTCGATCCCACCTTCCACCGCCCACTCGGTAAAGGAGACCAGCGAGTGTTCCAGCTCGCGCGGGCGCCAGTTCTCGGTCAGGAAATCATCGTTGGTGTAGTACTCAAAAGCGCCGCCGGTCGGGCTGTTGACGTACCAGAAATAGGCGGAAGAGACCGGGTGACGGCCGGGGCCAATAAAGGTGCTCCACGCGTTCTTATTCATCGCGATGCCGCCGCCAATCACTTCATGGATATCGCGGACGGTAAAGGCCACGTGGTTCAGGCCGCGCTTGCGGTTGGGGAGCTGCAATAAAAAGAGGTTGTGGTGGCCGCCGCGTACGCCGCAGCGCAGGAATACCGCACGATTGATGTAGCGATCGGAAACCTGGAAACCGAGCACGTCACGATAGAAGGCCTCGACCGCCGCCAGCTCTTCGACGAAGAACACCACGTGGCCTACGTTGATCGGCTGCGCGCCGTCATATACCGGGCTGGGCGTATCAATCCGGCGCACATCGCCCCATTGGTTAATCGGCTCAACGTTCAGCGTCACCGCGACTTGCTGAGTGACCTGTACGCGCAGCGTCATGCCGTTCGGATCCTGGCACTCCAGGGCACCATCAATCTCACGAAAAGCGGGCTGCCGGGACAGTTTGGGCCGCAGAGCATCCAGCGCCGCCCGATCCGCCACGCCCCAGGTCATACGGCGGAGGGTGTTACCCGCTTCAAAGGCCGGCGGCAGATCCGGGCTATGGATCGGGTTCAGTTCCACCCGCGCGCCGCTTAAGGTAGTAAAACGCTGGCCGCTGGCGTCGCCCGCCAGGCCAAAATCACGCATAAACCTGGCGCAATGAGTCAGGTCGTCGACGCCAAATTCCAGCTTTTCAATTCCGGTTACACTCATCGTTCGTAGCCTCTTTACCGTTCTGTCGCCCTGATTTGGGCGTAAAACATCCCCGACGCACTCAAGCGCCTGATGTTAACTTATTGATTTAACTGGCTTGTGACAGGTAGCCTAAAAAGCCAGAAATTTTGTCCGCCGCCAGGCTGACGTCGCTTTGCAGCCGTTCCCGATCGCTTTGCGGGATCTCATCCGACGGCACCAGAATACTGACCACCGCCGCTACCCGACCGCTGCGATCGTAGACCGGGTAAACAATAGAGGAGATGCCGTGGCGGTAGAAAGATTCGCCAATCACATAGCCACGCGCTTTATCCTGCTGCACCATCTGCCATAGCGCTTCGCGATCGTGAAGTTGCCCCGGCGTATTGCCCGGCAGCCGCTCATCGGGAAACAGCTGCTCAAACTCGCCGCGCGAGACATCGGTCAGCAACATGCGGCCCAGCGAGGTGCAGTGAACCGGCAGGCGGGTACCGATGCTGACCTGATTGATCCGTGAGCCGGCGGCGCTGACGCGGGCGATGTAAATAATGTCCCGACCGTCGCGGATCGCCAGATGACTGCTGCACTGACTGGTATCACGCAGCTGCTCTATCACCGGCTGGCCGACCTGCGCCACATCCAGTGAAGCAATATATTCAAAACCCAGACGCAGGACATTCATCCCCAGCGAGAAGGTATTAGTACGCGCGTTGCGCTCGAGAAACCCCATATACTCCAGCGTTTGCACCACGCGATAGGCGGTCGCTTTCGGCATATCCACCAGCCGATGCAGCTCGGCAAAGGTCAGATCGCGATGCTGCTCGCCAAATGCCAGCAGCAGCTGCAGTCCCCGCTCCAGCCCCGGCACCAGGTATTTCACTTCCTGAACGTTTGCCATACCGCCTCGCCTCTTTAGTTAAAAACAAATCCGCCGTTGACCGGGATCAGCTGTCCGGTGATAAACCGCGACAGGTCGCTTAACAGCCACACCACGCTGCCGGTCACATCTTCCGGCTGCTGGGCGCCGCTCAGCGCGCGCCCGTTTTCGTACAGCTGATGGCGCTCGGCAGGGACATATTCCGTTGCCTCCACGCGGGTTAGCCCCGGCGCGATGGCGTTAATACGTATGCGCTTCTCGCCCAGTTCGCGGGCCATCGAGCGCGTCATGGCGATCACCGCCCCTTTGCTGGCAACGTAGGCCATCAGCCGGGGGGCGCCCCACAGCGCGGTGTCGGAGGCGACGTTGACGATCCCGGCCCCTTCGCGCAGCAGCGGTACCGCCGCCCGGGTCACCAGCCAGGTGCCTTTGACGTTTACCGACATCACCCGATCCCACAGATCCGGATCGTAGTCGATCATGTCTTTACCGCCGACGCCGGTGGCCATCGCCGCGTTATTGACCAGGCCGTCGATCTTTCCTCGTTCGCCGATCGCGAGGAACGCCCCCTCGATGGATGAAGCATCGGCCAGATCGATCGCCTGTGATTCAATGCGATAACCCTGCTCGCATAGACGATGAGCGCTCTCCGCCAGTTCGCCCTGCAGGATGTCGCACATCACGACGTCAGCGCCCTGCTCCGCGCAGGCTTTGGCAAAATGAAAGCCCAGACCGCGCGCCGCGCCGGTAATCACGATACGTTTGCCGGTTAACAGCCCGTTCATCAGGCCGCTCCCTGCTGCTCTTCGCGCGCGGCCAGCTGCTCTTTCGCCGCTTTTTGCATCATCCGCCGCAGACGGGAAAGGCCGACGTCATGCTGATACAGGTATTCGTGATCGCGGGCGTTCGGCGCCAGGCTTTCGAGCACCACGCGATCTTGCTCCAGCACTTCCCAGTGCAGTTTTTCCAGACGGTTGCGATACATAAAGCGCCACAGATCGCGCTGCCAGCCCTGCACGCCGCGAATACGCCAGAAGAAGACCCGGCAGTTGTCGTTATCTTCCGGCACCACCATGCCGACGATCCAGAAGTGGCCGCCCGGCCCAAAACGCTTTTTGTACGGGATTGACAGGCGCATCCAGTAAGCGCCGCTGTTGCCCAGTTCGACCCAGTCGAAGTTGACGCCGCTCTGGCCTTTCTTCTCAAAGATAAAGCCGGTTTTCGTTGGCTGCAGCACCATGTCAGCTTTACGGTCGCCTTCCGCCATTGAGTGCGAAGAGGAGTGCAGGTAGGTGCCGTGCATCGGGTCCATCACGTTTTCCAGCGCGTACTGATAGTTGCATTTCCACGCGGCGGTGCAGAGGAAGTTGCTGTATTTGTCGCTATCGGCCAGCTCTTCCGGGAAGGTGAGCGGCTCGGGCTGCTGGTCGGGGGTGGCCGCAAACCACAGGAATATCGCGCCATGCGCTTCCTGGACGTGGTAGCTGCGCACGCACTGCTGGCCCACCAGCGGACATTTGTCGACCGCCGGAACATCTTTAACTTCGCCATTCCCGGCCACTTCCACGCCGTGATACCAGCAGGCGATACGATCGCCGAGATTCCAGCCCATCGACAGACGGGCACCGCGGTGCGGGCAGCGGTCTTCCAGCGCCTGCAGCTCTCCGTCTTTGTTACGCCACACCACAATTTGTTCGCCGAGACGGGTAATACCCACCGGAGCGGACTGCACTTCCCAGCTCGCCAGAACCGGATACCACAGGCCACGTAAACCTTTATCGAGATAGTTTTGTACCGTTGTCGTCATCGCCGTGCCCTCAGTATCCGTTTACCTGCAAAAACACCCGAAAGCTCTCTTCGCTCCAGGCATCGCCTTGCCGATCGTGCATCTTCAGGGCATTCAGCCCGTCCACCAGCTGCGTCAGGCTCTCCGCCCCCTGTTCGAAAAGCGTTTCAAGGGTCGCGATAAGTTCCAGCTCCCAGCTTTCCGCAACGCGACTGCGGGTTTGCCAGATAAGGTTGTGATAATCGCCAGGCTTATGGATGTTGCCGTTCCCGCCTTCCGCAGGCGGCGTAAACTGGCGGCTTTCCGGCAGCGCCGGGTTAAAATCCAGGGATTCACTCATGCCACGTTCTCCTCGATAAAGGTAATCTGGATCTGATTGTCGTATACCCGCACCGGATAACGATTAAGGTTGCGCCCGCCGGGGCCATGCAGACACTGGCCGGTTTTAACGTCGAATACCGCTTCGTGCAGCGGGCATTCCACTTTGCCGTCTTCGACAAATCCCTGGCTTAACAGCGCATAGGCATGTGGACACACGTCTTCCAGCGCGTAGTACTCGCCATCAATCAGATAAATACCGATTTCTTTACCGTCGATGTTGCCGCTATAAGGGAAATCTTCCTGTACTTGCTCTGCGTCACATACGCCTATCCAGCTCATCACGATCCTCCAGGCTTTTGTTTCATATATGAAACTCTGTTTCTTATTTAATACGGTCAATATAAAAGCGTTCAATCTTTCGTCAAGCGGCAATGTGAAGAATTTGTTAACCAAGCGCGGTTTAATTATCTAAGTGTGCAATTGATCACGAAAAAAAGTGGCAATATGAAATTGTGATATTTAAAGAGTGATATGGAATTAAATTAAGCGCTCGCTAAAAACCTCGTGAATAGCTATTGACTTTCTTTCTAAATAGTCATTAAAAATGATAAAAGCAGTGCGTCATCAAGTTTCACCCATGAAACACAAGTTTAAATTAATCATTTAAAACAATGAGTTTCACTGATGAACCATTTTACATGCGTGATTATCACTGCTATTTAAAAATAATAATAACGATCCATCAATGAGCGAGGAAGAAGAATAACGATGACCGCAAAATGGCAGGGAACAATCGCATTATTGCTACTTATAATTATTTCTTACATTGACCGGGTGAATATTTCGGTGATGATTCTTAACCCCGATTTTGCCAGCCACTTTCATTTAAATGAAAACAGAATGTTACAGGGAATGCTGATGACCTGTTTTCTTCTGGGTTATGGATTCTCGGCATTATTATTAACACCAGTTATAGAAAGTAAGCTGCATTATCGACAGGGATTGTTAAGCAGCGTGGTGATATGGGCGCTGATCTGCGCCATCTCGCCGCTGCTGGGCTCGCTGATGGGGATGCTGCTGGCGCGGATTATCCTCGGGATCGCGGAAGGTCCGCTGTTTTCCCTTAAAACGCGCTTTATTAGCGATAACTTCTCTGCCGAAGAGATCGGCAAGCCCAATGCCGTCACCGCCCTGGGGGTCTCTT
Source organism: Klebsiella sp. X13 (assembly GCF_003323835.1). Classification (NCBI taxonomy): domain Bacteria; kingdom Pseudomonadati; phylum Pseudomonadota; class Gammaproteobacteria; order Enterobacterales; family Enterobacteriaceae; genus Klebsiella; species Klebsiella sp. X13. The sequence continues at coordinate 830,773 of NZ_CP030874.1, read as the reverse complement.
TGGGGCTGGCGGTGGGCTTTCCGCTGGTCACTTTTTTAGTCGAGCACCAGGGGTGGATGGGATCGTTTTACAGCCTGGCGGGGCTCAACCTGGTCCTCGGCGGCGGAGCGATCTGGCGCTTCTTACCGGCGCCGGCAGCCCCGATGAACAGCGCCCGTCCCGGCTTCCGCCAGACCTTTCTGCTGGCCTGGCATACGCCGCTTCTCGGCTGGATCCTGCTGGTTGAGATTGCCACTCTCAGCTATCTGTGGGGCAGCAGCGCCTGGCTGCCGGCCTGGCTACGTGATGAGCACCACTTTTCGCTGCAGGCCACCGGTTTGCTGGCTGCGATCCCTTTCCTGCTCAGCCTCGGTTCGAAATTTCTCGGCGGCGTGCTGCTCGATAAGCTGCGCCCGGAGCAGGCGCCGCTGCTGTTTATCGTCGGCGGATTGCTGACCGCCTGTTCGGTTATAGCGCTGATGCTTAGCCAGCAGCCGGCCCTGCTGGCGCTGTTTATGCTGTCGGCCAATATCTTCTGGGGACTGCAGGGCGCGGCGATACCGGCGGTGGTGCAGCATCATGCGCCGCGCCAGGCGGTGGGCAGCGCCTACGGCATTATTAACGGCGTGGGTAACATCTGTGCGGCATTTATTCCGCTGCTGATGGGAATGGTGATGAAGTCGGCGGGATCGGTGAGTTCAGGATTTTCAGTACTGGTGGCCTCGCAGGCGATCACGCTGCTGGCCGGAGGAATGCTGCTGCTGCGCATGCGTCGCGCAGCAGCAGTGAGCGCGTAAGGTTTATTCGCCTTTTTTCGCCGCCTGGATGTAGAGCATTTCCAGCGCCAGGGTCGCCGCCGCCAGGGCGGTGATCTCGGACTGATCGTAGGCCGGCGCCACTTCCACCACGTCCATGCCGACGATGTTCAGATCCTTCAGGCCGCGCACCAGCTTGATCGCGCGATCGGAGGTCAGTCCGCCGATCACCGGCGTACCGGTTCCCGGTGCAAACGCCGGATCCAGCGCATCGATATCGAAGGTCAGATACACCGGCATATCGCCGACGATCTGTTTCACCTGAGCGATGATGTCATCCACGGAACGATCGTTCACCTGGCAGGCATCCAGTACGGTAAACCCGTTGTCTTTGTCGAACTCCGTACGAATACCGATCTGCACAGAGTGATTCGGATCGATCAGACCTTCTTTCGGCGCAGTGAAGAACATGGTGCCGTGGTCAAATTCGCAGCCGTTGGCGTAGGTATCGGTATGGGCATCAAAGTGCACCAGCGCCATTTTGCCAAAGTGCTTCGCATGAGCGCGCAGCAGCGGCAGAGTGACGAAGTGGTCGCCGCCGAAGGAGAGCATACGCTTCCCGGCCGCCAGCAGTCTTTCCGCATGCGCCTGCAGTTTTTCGCTCATTTCGCGCGCGTCGCCAAAGGCGTAAACCAGGTCGCCGCAGTCGACAACGTTCAGGCGCTCGCGCATATCGAAGTTCCACGGGAAGCGGTTGCCTTCCCAGGCCAGGTTGGTGGAAACCTGACGAATCGCCGCCGGGCCGTGACGCCCGCCCGCGCGACCGGAGGTTGCCGCATCAAAAGGAACGCCGGTGATCACCCAGTCGGCGTCGCTGTCATACGGCTGGAAGTTCAGCGGCAGACGCAAAAAACCAAACGCGTTAGAGACCAGGGAATTATCGTATTGATGACCTAAAGTGCTCATGGGTGTGACCTCTTTTTACAGGCGATATAGTTAAAAATGCACATAAAAAAACCCCTCCGCGTCGTTAGGCCCGACGAGGAAGGGTTTGAATAGGGTGACTGCTTGTTGGGCGAATTATCGCCGTTAATACGTACGGGTTCAAGAGAGTATAGCAAATACCGCCCCGTAGCTTGTTGCCGCCGGCTTGGTCTTATCCGCCCAGCGTCCGTAGGCCCGGTAAGCACAGCGCCACCGGGCAACAACGGTTACTCGTCTTCCAGATAAGTGTATCCGTACAGCCCCGCTTCGAACTCTTCGAGGAACTGCTGCTGCAGCGCTTCGTCGAGGCCGGAGTTTTTCACCTGATCGCGGAACTGGGTCAGCAGCGTGTTCGGATCGAGCTGCACATATTGCAGCATATCCGCCACGGTATCCCCTTCGTCGGAGAGCTCAACCTCAACGCTGCCGTCAGGGAAGACGAAGACGTCCACCGCTTCAGTATCGCCGAACAGGTTGTGCATGTTCCCGAGGATCTCCTGATAGGCGCCAACCATAAAGAAGCCCAGCATCGGCGGGTTTTCAGGATCGTATTCCGGCATCGGCATGGTGGTGGCAATCCCGTCGCCATCCACGTAGTGGTCAATCGCGCCATCGGAGTCGCAGGTAATATCCAGCAGCACCGCGCGGCGTTCAGGTACCATGTTCAGCCCTTCCAGCGGCATCACCGGGAACAGCTGATCGATACCCCACGCGTCCGGCATCGACTGGAACAGCGAGAAGTTGACGTAAATCTTATCCGCCATCCGCTCCTGCAGTTCGTCGATAATCGGACGATGCGCGCGGTTGCTCGGGTCGAGCTGCTTCTGGACTTCATGGCACATGTTCAGATACAGCTGTTCTGCCCAGGCGCGCTCCTGAAGATTGAAGGTACCGGACGAGTAGCCGATATGAATATCGTGGAGATCCATCTGGCTGTCGTGCAGCCATTCGCGCAGCGAGCGGCGATTACCGGTCTCGTGCATCTCCTGCCAGGTTTCCCACATGCTCTGCAGCGGACGCGCTGCGTCTTGCGCAGGCGGGGTCGCTTCGGTGTATTCGTTGCGCTCAACGCCGATGATGTTGGAGACCAGCACGGTGTGGTGTGCGGTAACCGCGCGCCCGGATTCGGTAATCACCGTCGGGTGCGGCAGGCCGTTCTCTTCACAGGCATCGCCAATCGCCCAGATAATGTTGTTGGCGTACTCATTCAGGCCGTAGTTCACCGAACAGTCGGACTGTGAACGGGTACCTTCATAGTCCACGCCCAGACCGCCGCCAACATCGAAGCACTGAATATTAACGCCGAGCTTATGCAGCTCAACATAGAAGCGTGACGATTCACGCACGCCGGTGGCGATATCGCGAATGTTGGCCATCTGCGAGCCGAGGTGGAAGTGCAGCAGCTGCAGGCTTTCCAGATGCCCTGCCGCGCGCAGAATCTCAACCAGCTGCAGAACCTGTGTTGCCGCCAGGCCGAACTTCGATTTTTCACCGCCGGAGGACTGCCATTTACCGGAGCCCTGCGAGGCCAGACGCGCACGCACGCCAAGGCGCGGAACGACATTCAGGCGCTCGGCTTCTTCCAGCACGATGGCGATTTCCGACATCTTTTCGATGACCAGATAGACCTTGTGGCCCATCTTTTCGCCGACCAGCGCCAGACGGATATACTCGCGGTCTTTGTAGCCGTTACAGACGATCACGCTGCGGGTCATACCGGCGTGCGCCAGTACCGCCATCAGCTCCGCCTTGGAGCCAGCTTCCAGACCCAGCGGTTCACCGGAATGGATCAACGACTCAATCACGCGGCGATGCTGGTTAACCTTGATCGGGTAAACCAGGAAGTAGTCGCCGTTATAGCCGTAGGACTCACGCGCGCGTTTAAACGCGGCGTTAATCGAACGCAGTCGGTGTTGCAGGATCTGCGGGAAGCAGAACAGTGCCGGCAGGCGCTGCCCCTGCGCTTCGCGTGCTTTCACTAATTCTGCAAGGTCAACGCGCGCTTCCGGGACGTCAGGATCCGGGCAAACGCTGATATGGCCCAGTTCGTTAACGTCGTAGTAGTTATTACCCCACCAGGCAATATTGTAAGTACGTAGCATTTTGCTGGCTTCCTGGGAGCTCATCGCAACCTCCTGCATGGAACGTAGTACGCCGTGTTCGCCTGCTGACGAAGGCGAAACTGAAGAAATGTCGTCAGACATAGCGAACCTCAAATTGTAATATTGACTACTATCGCAGTCCGAAGACGCGATAACAACCCATGAACAGTCCTAAACCCCAGCAGATAGTGCTGGCTTTGCGACTGCGCGACCGGTTTCTTATTCATATCATAGTAAAACACATACCCGAACGTAGTATGACAGTCCGGAGAAACCACGAGAAAACCCTTGCGACAGCAAGAGCGCCCTTGTTCAGTTTTCAGATAGCCTGCCGGCCCTGGAATCCTGAGAAGCGCCGAGACGGGTAGAACATCGGCTGATTTGCATGAAAGAGATGCAGATTGCGGGATAGCGACGCGCGACGGAACGACGCGACGAGTCGGATGAAAAACGTGGGTTCATTATCTGATATCACCTCCACACTGCCCCGATACGGGCCAGCGATAAGCCAAAGCTAGACATACCACAGCAGGTGCCAAAACACCGCGGCGGATTTCTGTAAAAACAGACTGCTTAACCCGGCTGGAAGTGGCGTCACGAGATGTGCTTCGTGCGCTTTTTTAATGAGCCGCGCGCGGCGTTTTATACCGATAAGCCGGCTAAAATGCAAAATAAAAATGGGCGAGTTGCCGCGAATGGCAGGAAAAATTGCCACCCTCTTTTTTTCATCAATGCGACCTGCATCAAAAAAGGCTGGAAATGGGATTAAGATTTGACCTAAAATAGCCATCCAGAAGTTAATCCGTCTATACTGATTAACACTCAGACTGCTCGTGTCACTACCTGCAAGTTTTGGTAGAATCATCTACCACAGCTAATCCACACAACAGTATGAGCTACACGAATACTCCACAGGTAAAATAAAACATGGCAAAACACCTCTTTACGTCCGAGTCCGTATCAGAAGGGCATCCAGACAAAATTGCTGACCAAATCTCCGACGCCGTGCTGGATGCGATCCTTGAACAGGATCCGAAAGCGCGTGTCGCGTGTGAAACTTATGTCAAAACTGGCATGGTGCTGGTCGGCGGTGAAATCACCACCAGCGCATGGGTTGATATCGAAGAGATTACCCGTAACACGGTTCGTGAAATTGGCTACGTGCATTCCGATATGGGCTTTGATGCCAACTCCTGTGCCGTACTGAGCGCCATCGGCAAACAGTCCCCGGATATCAATCAGGGCGTTGACCGCGCCGATCCGCTGGAACAAGGGGCGGGCGACCAGGGCCTGATGTTTGGCTATGCTACCAACGAAACCGACGTTCTGATGCCGGCGCCGATCACCTATGCTCACCGTCTGGTGCAGCGTCAGGCTGAAGTGCGCAAAAACGGCACGCTGCCGTGGCTGCGTCCGGATGCGAAAAGCCAGGTGACCTTCCAGTATGACGACGGCAAAATCGTCGGTATCGATGCCGTGGTTCTGTCCACTCAGCACGCGGAAGACATCGATCAGAAATCCCTGCAGGAAGCAGTGATGGAAGAGATCATCAAGCCGGTTCTGCCGACTGAATGGCTGAACAGCGCGACCAAATTCTTCATCAACCCGACCGGTCGTTTTGTTATCGGCGGCCCGATGGGCGACTGCGGTCTGACCGGCCGTAAAATCATCGTGGATACCTACGGCGGCATGGCTCGCCACGGCGGCGGCGCGTTCTCCGGTAAAGATCCGTCTAAAGTTGACCGTTCTGCGGCCTATGCCGCACGCTATGTCGCGAAAAACATCGTGGCGGCTGGCCTGGCTGACCGTTGTGAGATTCAGGTCTCCTACGCTATCGGCGTGGCAGAACCGACCTCTATTATGGTGGAAACCTTCGGTACCGAAAAAGTGCCGTCCGAGCAGCTGACTCTGCTGGTGCGTGAATTCTTCGACCTGCGTCCGTACGGCCTGATTCAGATGCTGGATCTGCTGCACCCGATCTACAAAGAGACGGCGGCATACGGTCACTTTGGTCGTGAACATTTCCCGTGGGAAAAAACCGACAAAGCCGCTCTGCTGCGTGAAGCTGCCGGCCTGAAATAAGCGCGCGCTTTACCGTTTCAAAGGCCAGCTTCGCGCTGGCCTTTTTGTTTTCCCCCCTTCGACACTTCTCCCCTGACGCCCCCGCACTGCCGCATTGCCGCCGAGCCTTTTCAACAATTAATGAAAGCGATTACATTAGAGCCATAGCCACAAATCATGCATGATGATGCGTTAGTGAAACAGTTTTTCACCATGTTGCATTATGTTTCAGGCTTATCTGATTATCGCTTTCCTCAGGTAAATTTATAATCATTTATCTATTTGAAATTAATGAATTTTAATAGATTACGTTTCTTTACCTTGGTGTAACCGATTACACAGCCGTGACTGATATCACGTTTTTTTGCGATAGACTCCCCTACCCTAAGCATCGACAGAATCAATAACTCAACTGGAGGGCGTTATGCCTGACAACAAAAAACAAGGGCGCTCGAACAAAACGATGACGTTCTTTGTCTGTTTCCTCGCCGCGCTGGCAGGCCTGCTTTTCGGCCTTGATATCGGTGTTATTGCGGGTGCCTTACCCTTTATTGCCAACGAGTTCCAGATTAGCGCTCACACTCAGGAGTGGGTGGTAAGCTCCATGATGTTCGGCGCTGCGGTCGGCGCCGTCGGCAGCGGCTGGCTCTCCTTCCGTCTCGGGCGGAAAAAGAGCCTGATGATCGGCGCGATCCTGTTCGTCGCCGGTTCGCTGTTCTCCGCTGCCGCCCCGAACGTTGAAGTGCTGCTCGTCTCCCGCGTGCTGCTCGGCCTGGCCGTTGGCGTCGCCTCGTACACTGCCCCGCTGTACCTGTCGGAAATTGCGCCAGAAAAAATCCGCGGCAGTATGATCTCCATGTACCAGCTGATGATCACCATCGGGATCCTCGGCGCCTATCTGTCGGACACCGCCTTCAGCTACAGCGGCGCATGGCGCTGGATGCTGGGCGTGATTATCATCCCGGCGATTCTGCTGTTGATTGGCGTTATCTTTCTGCCGGACAGCCCGCGCTGGTTTGCAGCCAAACGCCGCTTTGTTGATGCGGAACGCGTGCTGATGCGCCTGCGTGATACCAGCGCCGAAGCCAAACGCGAGCTGGATGAAATCCGTGAAAGCCTGAAGATCAAGCAGTCTGGCTGGGAACTGTTTAAAGAGAACAGCAACTTCCGCCGTGCCGTATTCCTCGGCATCCTGCTGCAGGTGATGCAACAGTTCACCGGGATGAACGTCATCATGTATTACGCGCCGAAGATTTTTGAACTGGCGGGTTATACCAACACCACCGAACAGATGTGGGGGACCGTCATCGTCGGTCTGACCAACGTGCTGGCGACCTTCATCGCTATCGGCCTGGTTGACCGTTGGGGCCGTAAACCGACGCTAATCCTCGGCTTTATCGTCATGGCCGCCGGTATGGGCGTGCTGGGCGCCATGATGCACATGGGTATTCACTCAGCCGCCGCCCAGTACTTCGCTGTGCTGATGCTGCTGATGTTTATCGTTGGCTTCGCCATGAGCGCCGGCCCGCTGATCTGGGTCCTGTGCTCCGAAATTCAGCCGCTCAAAGGCCGCGATTTCGGCATCACCTGCTCTACGGCAACCAACTGGATTGCCAATATGATCGTCGGCGCCACCTTCCTGACCATGCTTAACTCGCTGGGCAGCGCGAACACCTTCTGGGTCTACGGCGGTCTGAACGTCCTGTTCATTCTGCTGACGCTGTGGCTTATCCCGGAAACCAAAAACGTTTCTCTGGAACACATCGAACGTAACCTGATGAAAGGCCGCCCGCTGCGCGAAATCGGCGCTCGCGACTGACCGTTAACGCTTCCTCCCCCGGCGGGAGGAAGCGTCTGCCTCTTGCTCTCCCCTTCACGGCGCACTATCCTCTGGCGCTATGAAAACGCCCCGAATTCCCATCGCCATTCAGCAGGCCGTTATGCGCAGCCTGCGGGAAAAGCTCGCCCAGGCAAACCTCAAGCTTGGCCGTCAGTACCCGGAACCAAGTCTGGTCTATCAGCAGCGCGGCACCTCTGCCGGTACCGCCTGGCTGGAAAAAAACGAAATTCGCCTCAACCCGGTACTGCTGCTGGAAAACCAGCAGGCCTTTATCGATGAGGTCGTCCCGCATGAACTGGCGCATCTGCTGGTCTGGAAACACTTCGGCCGCGTGGCGCCGCACGGCAAAGAGTGGAAATGGATGATGGAAAGCGTGCTCGGTGTCGCCGCCCGCCGCACCCATCGTTTTGAACTCGACTCCGTTCGCCAGAACACCTTCCCCTACCGCTGCCAGTGCCAGCAACATCAGCTTACCGTCCGTCGCCACAACCGCGTGGTTCGGGGAGAAGCCACCTACCGCTGCATTCGCTGCGGCGATCTGCTGGTCGCTGAAGAGTAAATATCGGCTACAACTGGAAATTTTCTGATCTGACTGATTGCATCTGACAATCGCATTCGCTACGTTGCGGGCTCGTTTTGACACGGAGTTCACGATGTCCCGTATTTATGTTTTTGCCGCGGCGTTTCTGACTGCCGCCTGTAGCGGCCAGGTCGCGGCCGAAGGAATCAACAGTTTCTCCCAGGCGAAAGCCGCCGGGGTTAAGGTCAATGCCGATGTCCCCGGCGATTTCTACTGCGGCTGTAAAATTGACTGGCAGGGGAAAAAAGGGGTTATCGATCTGGAGTCCTGCGGTTATAAAGTGCGTAAAAATGAAAACCGCGCCAGTCGGGTCGAGTGGGAGCACGTCGTTCCTGCCTGGCAGTTTGGCCACCAGCGCCAGTGCTGGCAGGACGGCGGGCGGAAAAACTGCGCCAAAGATCCGGTCTATCGCAAGATGGAAAGCGATATGCACAACCTGCAGCCGGCCGTGGGCGAAGTTAACGGCGACCGCGCCAACTTTATGTATAGCCAGTGGAACGGCGGCGAAGGCCAGTACGGCCAATGCGCCATGAAGGTCGATTTTAAGGATAAGGTTGCCGAGCCGCCCGCCCGCGCCCGCGGTTCTATCGCCCGTACCTACTTCTATATGCGCGATACTTATCAGCTGACCCTCTCTCGCCAGCAAACCCAGCTTTTTACTGCCTGGGATAAGATGTATCCGGTCACCTCCTGGGAGTGCGAACGCGACGAGCGCATCGCTAAAGTACAGGGCAACCACAATCCGTACGTCCAGCAAGCTTGCCAGGCGCAAAAGAGCTAACCTACACTAGCGGCAATTGTTAATTTGCAGGCGCCGCTTCCCCGCCAGGGAAAAACGGCACCTGCGCGAAGAACGGAATACCCAGCATGCGCATCCCTCGCATCCACCACCCGGAACCTGTTACCGTGGGCAGTCAAATCGCCCTCTCTGACGATGCCGCCAATCACGTTGGCCGCGTATTACGTATGGGCAAAGGCCAGGCAATCCAGCTTTTTGACGGCAGTAATCAGGTTTTCGAGGCGGTGATCGCCGAAGCCGGAAAGAAAAACGTGTTAGTTGACGTGATTGGCAGCGAAACAGACGATCGCGAATCCCCTCTGCATATTCACCTGGGCCAGGTGATGTCGCGCGGCGAAAAGATGGAATTCACCATCCAGAAATCGATTGAACTTGGTGTAAGCCTCATAACGCCACTGTTTTCCGAGCGCTGCGGCGTTAAACTGGATGCCGAACGTTTGCAGAAAAAGATCCAGCAGTGGCAAAAAATCGCCATCGCTGCCTGCGAGCAGAGCGGCCGCAACGTGGTGCCGGAGATTCGCCCGGCGATGCAGCTGGAGGCCTGGTGCGCTGAGCAGGATAATGGCCTGAAGCTCAATCTGCACCCGCGCGCCAGCGCCAGTATCAACACGCTGCCGTTGCCGGTTGAACGCGTTCGTTTGCTGATTGGCCCGGAAGGCGGCCTGTCAGCGGAAGAGATAGCGATGACCGCTCGCTACCAGTTTACTGATATTCTGTTGGGACCGCGCGTTCTGCGTACAGAGACAACTGCGCTCACTGCCATTACCGCGCTGCAGGTGCGTTTTGGCGACTTAGGTTGAAGCGTTAACGGAGAATAACAATGATCAAGCTCGGCATCGTGATGGACCCCATCGCAACCATCAACATCAAGAAAGACACCAGCTTCGCTATGTTGCTGGAAGCGCAGCGTCGCGGCTATGAACTCCATTATATGGAGATGAACGACCTGTACTTAATCAACGGGGAAGCCCGCGCCCGCACGCGCAAGCTCAGCGTGGAGCAGAATTACGATAAGTGGTATGAGTTTACCGCTGAGCAGGATCTGCCGCTGGCGGATCTCGACGTCATTCTGATGCGTAAAGATCCGCCGTTCGATACCGAGTTTATTTACGCGACCTATATTCTTGAACGTGCTGAAGATAAAGGCACGCTGATCGTCAATAAGCCGCAGAGCCTGCGCGACTGTAACGAGAAGCTGTTTACCGCCTGGTTTGCCGACCTGACTCCGGAAACGCTGGTGACCCGCAATAAGGCCCAGCTGAAAGCCTTCTGGGAAAAACACGGCGACATTATTCTGAAACCGCTGGACGGCATGGGCGGTACCTCTATTTTTCGCGTGAAAGAGGGCGATCCGAACCTGCCGGTAATTGCGGAAACCCTGACCGAGCTGGGCAGCCGTTACTGCATGGCGCAGAACTACCTGCCGGCCATTAAAGATGGCGATAAGCGCGTGCTGGTTGTCGACGGTGAGCCGGTGCCTTATTGCCTGGCGCGTATCCCACAGGGTGGCGAAACCCGCGGTAATCTTGCTGCCGGTGGCCGCGGCGAAGCCCGTCCGCTGAGCGATAGCGACTGGGCCATTGCGCGCCGCGTCGGGCCAACGCTGAAAGCCAAAGGGCTGATCTTTGTCGGTCTGGATATCATCGGCGATCGTCTGACGGAAATTAACGTCACCAGCCCAACTTGCGTGCGTGAAATTGAAGCCGCGTTCCCGATCTCCATCACCGGTATGCTGATGGATGCTATCGAGAAGCGCCTCGGAAAATAGGATCTCTCAGGCTAACAGCCCCGTATTGTTAGTCTGCAAGATCTACTGATGCAACGAAATATTTCGGGCTACAGGCAGGCGATGACGCAGCGAGTGCCCGGGAGCATAGTCCACTCTGTGACCGGGTTGAGCGAGGAAATCAACGCCCCTGTCACCTGAAAGATACGCCGCGAGATTCAACGAAAGGTTTCGGGCTACAGGCAGGCGATGACGCAGCGAGTGCCCGGGAGCATAGTCCACTCTGTGACCGGGTTGAGCGAGGAAATCAACGCCCCTGTCGCCTGAAAGATACGCCGCGAGATTCAACGAAAGATTTCGGGCTACAGGCAGGCGATGACGCAGCGAGTACCCGGGAGCATAATCCACTATGTGACCGGGTTGAGCGAGGAAATCAACGCCCCTGTCACCTGAAAGATACGCCGCGAGATTCAACGAAAGATTTCGGGCTACAGGCAGGCGATGACGCAGCGAGTACCCGGGAGCATAGTCCACTATGTGACCGGGTTGAGCGAGGAAATCAACGCCCCTGTCGCCTGAAAGATAAAGTTGAATCGACAGGTCCTTGCTTTACCCGCATACTGGGTGCTGCTTTTTGAACCAGGAACAGAACCTCTGACAATGAATTTACAGCATCACTTTCTGATTGCCATGCCTGCTCTTCAGGATCCGATATTCCGCCGCTCCGTGGTCTATATCTGCGAATACAACGACGATGGCGCCATGGGCATTATCATCAATAAGCCGCTGGAAAACTTGCAGATTGACGGAATTCTGGAAAAGTTAAACATTGTCGCTGAACCGCGCAATCCGGAGATTCGTCTGGATAAGCCGGTGATGCTCGGCGGGCCGCTGGCGGAAGATCGCGGTTTTATTCTGCACTCACCGCCTTCTGATTTTTCCTCCAGCATTCGCATCTCCGATAACACGGTGATCACCACTTCCCGCGACGTACTCGAAACGCTCGGCACGGACAAGCAGCCGGCTAACGTCCTGGTCGCGCTGGGCTATTCCTCCTGGGAAAAGGGTCAGCTGGAGCAGGAAATCCTTGATAACGCCTGGCTGACGGCCCCGGCGGATCAGAATATTTTGTTTAAAACGCCTATTGCCGATCGTTGGCGCGAGGCGGCGAAACTGATCGGTATCGACATTGTGACGATGCCCGGCATAGCGGGGCATGCATAATGAGCGGAACGCTGCTGGGTTTTGATTTCGGTACCAAAAGTATCGGCGTTGCGGTCGGTCAACGCATCACCGGTACCGCACGCCCGCTTCCTGCGCTGAAGGCACAGGATGGTAAACCGGACTGGAACGTTATCGAAAAACTGCTTAAAGAGTGGCAACCAGAGGCGGTCATCGTCGGCCTGCCGCTGAATATGGACGGAACTGAGCAACCGCTCACCGCGCGCGCACGTAACTTCGCCAATAAAATTCACGGCCGCTTTGGGGTGAAAATCACTCTGCACGACGAGCGTTTGAGCACGGTAGAAGCTCGTGCCGGGCTATTTGAGCACGGTGGATTCCGCGCCCTGAACAAAGGCAGCATTGATTCTGCCTCCGCGGTGATTATTCTGGAAAGCTACTTCGAGCAGGGCTTCTGATCCCGAAGCCATAATGATGGCGCCCTCTTCTGCAAAGTGGCGCCATTGCTCTTTCGCCTGTCTTAATGCCTAGTGGCGTAAATGTTCATTCGCCCAGCTGACTGCCTGGGTGCGGTTTTTTACGCTCAGCTTACGGAAAACATTGTACAGATGTGTACGTACCGTGTTTTCACTGATAAACAGCGCGCGAGCAATATCCATGTTGGTTGCGCCGCAGCGTAATTCATTGAGAATTTCACATTCACGCTCGGTGAGCGGCGAACTCTCCGCCGGGATCGATGTATGATCCGCGGCATACATCGCCGGGTGCATCACGCTCAATTCAGCCGTCTGTTCGCCATTAAGTACGGCCTTAACGCCCTCAATTAAGCGCGATTCATCATCGTCATGGCGGAAAACGCCATACAGCGCAGGCCACTGCGCCATTTCATAAAGCTCATATTTTTGGGCGCTGTTGATAATCAGCAGCCGCGGATTTTCCGCATAAGATTGAATAACATCTCGCCATACCCCGTTGAGCTTTTTATTCGATACGGCGATATCGAATAATATTACCGATTCTTTCGGCAGATGCTGAGTTAGCGGTTTGTTAATATTATGAAGTGTCACCATAACCGACAATGTATCGGTCAGGTAAGTGGCAAACGCCTTACTCTGAATTGACGGGTGAGTAATAAAAACAACCTGACGAGAAAAAGATAAATTATCTGAAAAATTAATCACTTAAAACTCTCCTTAGCAAACACCCACCATCATGGTGGTTAAATGAATTAAACCTAAAATTACAAAAAATTAATAAATTTACATTTTAAAACACTATTTCACAGGAAACATCCTATTTCCATGAACAGCATAAGTCGAACATGCGAAAAGTGTCAAAAGATAATCTTATTTTTTTCTTTGTTCTGCGAGTAAAATGCCATTCGCTATTTCACTGAGGTCGTTAATTTGACGTAGTCATTTATGACTGAATTATATTCAGCCATAATAACCACAAACATTAATAAAACATTACGATAACAACACACTGGCATGACAACTGAATATTAAAACAGCGCTTATAACAGGCCCGCTGCCACACGTTGTTGAAAACTTTGCGTAAAAGTCAGCATTCCGGCTTGTTGACCGGTTTGCATAATCCCCGGCAATTGATGAGTTTTCCCCTCGCGGATCAAATTCGCTACCGCTGGGGTATTCACCAAAAGCTCATATAGCGCAACTCTTCCCTCTGACGCTGTCGGCAATAATTTTTGTGCCAGCACCGCACATAAACTTCCCGCTAGCTGGCTGCGTATTTGTTCTTTTTCCTGCGCGGGGAAGACATCCACCAGACGCTCAATCGCCTGTGCCGCACCTCGGGTATGCAGCGTGGCCATCACCAGATGTCCGGTCTCCGCGGCGGTCAGCGCCAGGCGGATCGTTTCGTTATCGCGCAGCTCACCCAACAGAATCACATCGGGATCCTGGCGCAGCGCCCCCTTCAGCGCCGAGGAAAAAGAGGGGCAGTCACGTCCGATTTCACGTTGTTGAATCAGGCATCGCTCACTGTGATGGACAAACTCCACCGGATCTTCCAGCGTCAGAATATGCCCTTCACGCTGCTGGTTGAGATGGTTGACCATCGCCGCGAGGGTGGTCGACTTACCGCTGCCGGTGGCGCCGGTCACCAGAATCAAACCGCTTTCTTCATTCAGCAGTTCCGTCAGCGCCGCCGGTACACGCAGCGCCTCAATCCGGGGGCAGCTTTCCGGCAACAGGCGTAGCGCTAATGAAATACCCCGGGCGTGAGAAAATGCGCTGGCGCGAAGGCGCGGGACGCCGACGGGGGCTAAAGCAAAATCCACCTGTCCGTTGGCCCGCCAGTGCGCACGCTGTTTCTCATCGAGCCACCTGTCAAGCCATTTCACGATATCCGGCGTGTGAAATGGCGCCGGCTCAAGCTTTCCCTGCCGACGCCAGCGCGCTGCCGAGGTATTGCACAGGTGTAGATCGGAGACGTTATGCTTTACACTAAGGGCCACGATTTCTTCCAGCTCCATAACACATCCTCGGAATATGAACGATATTGCGCATAACCTGGCACAGGTCCGGGACAAAATCTCAGACGCTGCCGCACGCTGCGGCCGCGCTCCAGAAGAAATTACATTGCTTGCAGTGAGTAAAACTAAACCTGCGAGTGCCATTGAAGAAGCGATAGCCGCAGGCCAGGTGGCCTTTGGCGAAAACTACGTCCAGGAAGGGGTGGAAAAAATCCGCTACTTCCAGGAAGCAGGCGCCTCTTCGCTGCAGTGGCACTTTATCGGGCCGCTGCAGTCCAACAAAAGTCGTCTGGTGGCGGAACACTTTGACTGGTGCCACACCGTCGATCGTCTGAAAATCGCCACGCGGCTTAGCGAGCAGCGCCCTTCGCACCTTCCGCCGCTTAATGTCTTGATTCAAATAAACATTAGTGACGAACAGAGCAAGTCGGGCATTCTGCTTGATGCGCTGGATGGACTGGCAGCGGAGATTGCCGCCCTGCCCAACCTGCGTCTACGCGGGTTAATGGCAATTCCGGCACCTGAGTCAGAATATGTAAGGCAGTTTGCCGTGGCCCAACAAATGGCGGTAGCATTTGCGCGATTGAAAACGCAATACCCTACGGTCGATACGTTGTCTTTGGGCATGTCGGATGATATGGAAGCCGCAATCGCGGCGGGAAGCACGATGGTGCGCATCGGTACCGCAATTTTCGGTGCGCGCGACTACAGCAAAAATTAAGGAATCTGAGGAACGCCATGAAGACGTTGACTTTCCTGCTGGCAACGGTCATTGAACTCTACACCATGATCATGTTGCTACGCGTCTGGATGCAGTGGGCACGCTGCGATTTTTACAACCCGTTTTCGCAGTTTGTCGTTAAGGTCACCCAGCCTGTCGTCGGGCCGCTGCGACGCATTATCCCGGCCATGGGCCCCATCGACAGCTCCTCGCTGCTGATCGCCTTTATTCTCTGCGTTGTGAAAGCCATCGTGCTGTTTATGGTGGTCACCTTCCAGCCAATTATCTGGATCTCCGCGCTGCTGATTCTGATTAAGACCGTCGGCCTGCTGATATTCTGGGTACTGCTGCTGATGGCGATCATGAGCTGGGTAAGCCAGGGCCGTAGTCCGGTGGAGTTCGTTCTGATGCAGCTGGCCGACCCGCTGCTGCGCCCTATCCGCAAAATGCTGCCGTCAATGGGCGGTATCGACTTTTCGCCGATGGTGCTGGTGCTGCTGCTGTACGTGGTCAATATGGGCATCGCCGAACTGCTGCAGGCGACGGGTAACGTTCTGCTTCCGGGGCTGTGGATGGCGCTATGAGTGCCGTCGAAGCCTGCGCTGACGGGCTGGTGTTGCGGCTGTATATTCAGCCCAAGGCCAGCCGTGATAGCATCGTTGGTTTACATGGCGACGAACTGAAAGTCGCCATTACCGCTCCTCCCGTAGATGGCCAGGCTAACGCCCATCTGGTTAAATTCCTCGCCAAACAGTTTCGTGTCGCGAAAAGCCAGGTTCTGCTTGAAAAAGGGGAGCTTGGTCGCCACAAACAGATAAAAATCATCAACCCGCAACAGATCCCGACTGCGGTCGCGGCACTGACAAAATAGACAGGATTAATGATGCAAAAAGTTGTTCTCGCCACCGGTAACGCCGGGAAGGTTCGCGAGCTGGCCTCGCTGCTGGAAGATTTTGGACTGGATATCGTTGCTCAAACCGAGCTGGGCGTAGATTCCGCCGAGGAAACCGGACTGACCTTTATCGAAAATGCGATTCTGAAAGCCCGCCATGCCGCACAGATAACCGGCTTACCGGCGATTGCCGACGATTCCGGTATTGCGGTAGACGCGCTGGGCGGCGCGCCGGGAATCTATTCAGCGCGTTACTCCGGAGAAGACGCTACCGACCAGCAGAACCTGGAAAAACTGCTCGCTGCCCTGAAGGACGTCCCGGACGACCAGCGTCAGGCACAATTCCACTGCGTGCTGGTCTATCTGCGACATGCGGCCGACCCGACGCCGGTTGTTTGTCACGGCAGCTGGCCTGGGGTCATTACCCGGCAGGCGGCGGGCAGCGGTGGCTTCGGCTATGACCCGATCTTCTTTGTTCCGACCGAGGGCAAGACCGCGGCGGAACTCAGCCGTGAAGAAAAAAGCGCGATTTCCCATCGCGGGCGCGCGTTGAAACTGTTACTGGAAGCGTTACGTAATGGCTAATTTGCCGCCTCTGAGCCTGTATATTCATATCCCATGGTGTGTGCAGAAATGTCCGTACTGCGACTTCAACTCGCATGCGCTAAAGGGCGAGGTGCCGCACGATGATTATGTGCAGCATCTGCTGACCGACCTGCGGGCCGATGCAGCCTATGCCCAGGGACGTGAAATCGGCACGATTTTCATTGGCGGGGGGACGCCGAGCCTGCTCTCCGGGCCGGCCATGCAAACTCTGCTCGACGGCGTGCGCGACTGCCTGCCGCTGGCCGCGGGTGCGGAGATCACCATGGAAGCCAACCCAGGCACCGTGGAAGCCGATCGCTTCGTGGAGTACCAGCGTGCAGGCGTGAACCGCATCTCCATCGGCGTGCAAAGCTTTAGCGAACCTAAACTGCAGCGCCTGGGCCGTATTCACGGCCCCGCAGAGGCGAAACGGGCGGCGCACCTGGCCAGCGGTCTCGGGCTACGCAGCTTCAATCTTGACCTGATGCACGGCCTGCCGGATCAGTCGCTGGAAGAGGCGCTGGACGATCTGCGTCAGGCCATCGACCTTAATCCGCCGCATCTCTCCTGGTATCAACTGACCATTGAGCCAAATACCCTGTTTGGCTCCCGTCCGCCGGTGCTGCCGGATGACGACGCCCTGTGGGATATCTTTGAGCAGGGACATCGTCTGCTCACGGCGGCAGGTTATCAGCAGTATGAGACCTCGGCCTATGCCAAACCGGGTTATCAGTGTCAGCACAACCTGAACTACTGGCGCTTTGGCGACTACCTTGGCATCGGCTGCGGCGCGCACGGGAAAATCACCTTCCCGGACGGGCGCATTCTGCGTACGGCAAAAACGCGCCATCCGCGGGGCTACATGGAAGGCCGCTACCTCGAACGCCAGCATGACGTGGCAGCCGCCGACAAACCCTTCGAGTTCTTTATGAACCGCTTCCGTCTGCTGGAGGCGGCACCGCGCAGTGAATTCTGCCGCTATACCGGTCTGGAAGAACGCGTGATCCGGCCGCAAATTGATGCTGCCATCGCCCAGGGCTACCTGGCTGAAGATGAGCACTGCTGGCAGATAACCGAGCACGGTAAGCTGTTTTTAAACTCGCTGCTGGAGCTGTTCCTCAGCGAAGAGTAATCCCCCCGGGCGGTCCTTGACCGCCCGTTGTTGTTCTTTTCTCCCTCACTTCTCCGTCCGTTTTTTGTTCCCGAGTCGGTCAAATTACCCGATCACTTTTTATGCAATTCTTTGCAGCCAATCACAAATCCGCATCGACTTTTTTCCATTTCTTGACTCCGTTTTAGTGCGGTGGTAATCCTGCTTCATCGGTTGAGCAAATGTAAAACCGAAGTATCCTACATGTGAATTATTGGTAACTCTTATTAAAAAAGTCTTTATGACGTCGGCTCAGGCTGGCGGGCTCAAGCACATAAAAAAGAGGGTAATATAATGAATTACCGTAATATTTTTATCGCACTCGCAACAATATCCGGCGGTATTTCCGCGTCGGCACAAGCGGCCGAATCCGCCACCGTGGCATTTCTCATGCCCGACCAGGCCTCCACGCGTTATGAGCAGCATGATTTCCCCGGTTTCAAAGCGGAAATGAGCAAACTGTGCGCAGAGTGTAAGGTCATTTATCAAAACGCTAACGCCAGCGCGACGCTGCAACAGCAGCAGTTCAATTCGGTCATTGCCCAGGGAGCGAAGATTATCGTTCTCGATCCGGTTGACTCCTCCGCGGCCGCCGCCCTGGTCGAAAATGCCCAGGCTCAGGATGTTAAAGTGATCGCTTACGATCGCCCGATCCCCGACAAGCCTGCCGATTTTTACGTCTCGTTTGATAACGAAGGTATCGGCTATGCGATTTCACAATCGTTGGTTAATCATCTGCAAGAGAGCGGCGTGCCAAAAGGGGCCGGCGTCCTGCAGATTAATGGCTCGCCGACCGATGCCGCCGCAGGGCTTATCCGCGATGGTATTCATCGTGGGCTGAAAGCGTCGGGTTACACCACCCTCGCGGAGTTTGATACTCCGGAATGGGCGCCGCCAAAAGCGCAGGAGTGGGCCGCCGGGCAGATCACCCGCTTCGGGGACAAAATTAAAGGCGTCGTCGCGGCCAATGACGGCACCGGCGGCGGCGCCATTGCCGCTTTTAAAGCCGCCGGCGTACAGCCGGTTCCGCCGGTCACCGGGAACGACGCGACGATTGCCGCGCTGCAGCTCATCATCGCTGGCGACCAGTACAACACCATCTCCAAACCGTCAGAAATCGTTGCCGCGGCCGCGGCGAAAGTGGCCGTAGAACTCATTCAGGGTAAGAAACCGCAGGCGAGCACCACGCTGTACAACACGCCTTCTCAGCTGTTTACCCCGGCAGTCATCACCGCCAAAAATATCAAAGCGGAAATTTTCGATAAAAAGATCCAGACCTACGCTCAGGTGTGTACCGGTGATTACACCGCAGCCTGCCAGAAATTAGGTATTGAGAAGTAATGCTGCCCCTGCGTCCGTCGTCGCCGACGGGCGTAGTTTCGCCATCATTGAGGTCTTTTTTATGTCGCAACAACAAGACATCGTCGCCAACACCAGGCAACCTATTTTAAAACTGAGTCATGTCTCCAAACACTTCGGCGCGGTCTCCGCTCTGACGGATATCGAGCTGGAGGTTCATGCCGGCGAAGTGGTCGCCCTGGTGGGCGATAACGGCGCGGGAAAATCCACGCTGGTGAAAATTCTCGCCGGCGTACACCAGCCCACGACCGGCACTATTGAGTTTGACGGTAAAGCCATCACTCTCGACAGTCCGGGCAAGGCGCTGGAGTACGGTATCGCCACGGTCTTTCAGGATTTAGCGCTGTGCGAAAATCTCGACGTCGTCGCGAACCTGTTTTTAGGCCACGAAATTTCGCCGCTGCAGCTGGACGAAGTGGCGATGGAGGTGCGGGCCTGGACGCTATTGCAGGAGCTGGCGGCCAGAATCCCGTCGGTGCGCGAGCCGATTGCCTCGCTTTCCGGCGGCCAGCGCCAGACGGTGGCGATCGCGCGTTCGCTGCTGATGAACCCCAAAATCATCATGCTTGATGAGCCCACCGCCGCGCTCGGCGTGGCCCAGACGGCGGAAGTGCTCAATTTGATTGAGCGCGTTCGCGAGCGCGGCCTCGGCGTCATTATCATCAGCCACAACATGGAAGACGTCCGTGCGGTGGCCGATCGCATCGTGGTGCTGCGGCTCGGGCGCAATAAAGGCATCTTTACCCCCGACGCCTCAAATCAGGATCTGGTGGCGGCCATTACCGGCGCAACAGAGAACGCCGTTTCACGTCGCGTCGAACGAAAATCACAGTCTAGCGCTTCCGGAGTGATTTAATTTTATGAACAGCAAGACAGCATCCCGCCCCGCTCTGGATCGCAGCGATGAGCGCGTCCAGCACAACGACGGCCTGTTCGGCGTGGTACGTGCGCAGTTCACTCGTATCAAAACCGGCGATCTGGGGACCGCGCCGGTCATCGCCGGGCTGATCGTGATCTCCCTGGTTTTCACCTGGCTCAACCCGGTCTATATCGCACCCAATAACCTGGTTAACCTGCTTTTTGACTGTGCTACCGTTGGGTTTATCTCACTGGGGATCGTCTGCGTACTGATGCTCGGCGAAATCGATCTTTCGGTGGGCTCAATGAGCGGACTCTCTTCGGCGATTGTTGGCGTGCTGTGGGTTAATGCCGGCTGGCCGGTTGCCGCAGCGATTGCCGTTGCGCTGCTGTGCGGTATCGCCGTCGGGCTGCTTTACGCTCTGCTGTATAACCGCGTCGGCATGCCAAGCTTCGTCGCGACGCTCGCCGGCCTGCTGGCCCTGCTCGGGCTGCAGCTGTATATCCTCGGGCCCAGCGGCAGCATTAACCTGCCCTACGCCTCTCCGCTGGTGCGCTTTGGCCAGCTGCTGGTGATGCCGGGCTGGTTCTCTCATCTTATGGCGCTGCTGCCCGGGCTGGCGATTCTGATATTTGGCCTCAAAACGCGTACGCGCCGCCTGGCAGCGAACCTGTCGGCGGAAGCCGTCAGCTCACTGTTGTTGCGCGCGATTCTGCTTACGGTCATCTTTGAAGCCGCCGTGTTCTATCTTAATCTCGGGCGCGGCGTACCGTGGATTTTCGGCCTGTTCGTCGCCTTCGTGATGATGCTCAACTATGCGCTCAAGCGGACTCAATGGGGGCGATCTATGTTTGCCGTCGGCGGCAACCGCGAAGCCGCACGTCGTTCAGGGATCAACGTGCGGGCTATATACGTCAGCGCTTTTGTACTCTGCAGCACGCTCGCCACCTTTGGCGGCATTCTGGCCGCTTCCCGACTGGCCTCGGCGAGCCAGCAGGCCGGGACCGGTGACGTGAACCTGAACGCCATTGCGGCGGCGGTCATCGGCGGTACCAGTCTGTTCGGCGGGCGCGGAAGCGCCTGGTCCGCTCTGCTGGGGATCATCGTGATTCAGTCGATTTCGAATGGTTTGACGCTGTTGAATTTGCCGTCATCGCTACGCTACATCATTACCGGCTGCGTGCTGGCGATTGCGGTGATTATTGACTCGCTGGCCCGCCGTTCCCGCGTTTCGCACGGACGTGCCTGAGAAGGTTGAACGCGGTGTGCCCCGGTGAAGGCCGCGGCACACCGCAGAGAGCGTTATTTCAGGGAACTCACCAGCGCTTTGCGGCTGTCTTCAAGGGAGACGACCCGGCTACAAACGTCTTTACCAAATTTCTGGAAATCCGCTTCCTGGTTTTTCCACTCTTCCTGAATCGCGGTTTGCAGGCCGCCGAGGCTGCCGAGGATCCCCTGCAGCGGATTGCCACCGCCTTTCAGGACCGCCTTCGCGCCCATCTCGTTGATACTGTCCTGCAGAATGCCGCCCATCGCCTGATTAACCAGCTGCTGGCCGTCGGCGCGCACCTGATCGATCGCTTTGTAATGGAAAGTCAGGCCGTCGCTGCGACGTTCAATAATGCGGTTCATCTGGGTTTTCAGCTGCGCGTCAAGTTTGGTCAGACGACCATGCATACTGCTGCTGGCGCCAACCTGCTCGGTAATGATTTTATCCAGCGCCTGACGCCCTTTTTCGACTCGCGTACGCGCGCCGTCATCAATCCATGGCAGGCTGCTGCGCAAGCCGGCCTGATAATCCTGGGCCTGCTCACGCTGGGCCGCAGTCAGAGAATACTGTTTTCCGTTATAGGTCAGATTGCCGTCCGGTTTAATCACCAGATCGCCGTTCTCCCCTGTTACCTGCACCTGATGCGGGCTGAGGATCACGTCGTCACGCGGCGTGACGCTACATTGGTAGTCCGCGTGCGCGGACAGAGCGGTAACGGACAGCGCCACCGCCAGCAGCGTTTTGCGCATCATAAAACTCCCTTAAGACAAAACGGGTCGGCAATTGCCGACCCTTGTCAAACTTAGTCCCACCAGACGTCAAAAAGTTCGCTGGTGCGCACATCGGCAAGCCCGCGTTCTTCCAGCCACTTGCGGACAATGGCCTGATGCTCTTCGGTACATTTCCCGATTTCCTGCAGACAGATCAGCCCTTCCCAGGAGAGGTAACCGCTGCCGTCAAACGCCAGTTTGTTCGGCTCGATCACTTCCTCAATCAGGTCATTCACGGTGCGATCGATATGCTCTTCGGTGCTCCCTTCCGGAAAACGCCATGCGACGGAAAAACCGATTTCCTGAAACTCGTCGATATGCATTTTTTTACGCAGACGACGGCTACGATTCTTTGCCATTATTTCACCCTCTCGAACATTAAGTCCCATACGCCGTGGCCAAGACGATGGCCACGCTGTTCAAATTTGGTTACCGGACGCGATTCCGGGCGCGGTACATAATCGTTGCTTTCTGACAGGTTACGATACCCTTCCAGCGATGACATCACTTCCAGCATATGCTCGGCATACGGCTCCCAGTCGGTCGCCATGTGGAAGACGCCGCCCAGTTTAAGCTTGCTTTTCACCAGCTCAGCAAAAGGCGCCTGTACGATACGGCGTTTATTATGACGCGCTTTATGCCACGGGTCAGGGAAAAACAGCTGCACCATATTGAGGGAATTATCCGGAATCATGGTGTGGAGCACCTCGACCGCATCGTGACACATCACGCGCAGGTTGTGTACACCCTCTTCTTCGGCGGAGGCCAGGCAGGCACCGACGCCCGGTGAGTGAACTTCGATACCGAGGAAATTCTGCTCAGGCTTCGCTTTCGCCATCGCCACCAGCGAAGCGCCCATGCCGAATCCGATCTCCAGCGTCGTCGGCGCGTTGCGGCCAAACAGCGCGGCAAAATCGAGCGGCGCATCGTTGAACTCAACGCCCATCACCGGCCAAATGTTATCCAGCGCATGCTGCTGCCCTTTGGTCAGGCGGCCCTGGCGGCGGACGAAGCTACGAATACGGCGCAGCGGGCGGCCGTTTTCATCGAATTCCGGAGATATGACGTCGTTTTTCATAAAAGTTAGGTCTGCTTGTGAGAGTGTGCGGAAAACGGGCATTATCCAAAGTTACCCGACGGATGCAAGGGTTTACAGCCTGTCGCCCTTATGCTGCAATCTGCCACCCTGATATCGCGATTCCGGAGCTGTAGCTTTGACTTTTCTCGCCGCGCAATTTTCAGCCCAGGTGCTGGACTGGTACGACAAATACGGGCGTAAAACCCTGCCATGGCAAATGGGTAAAACGCCTTACAAAGTATGGCTCTCCGAGGTGATGTTGCAACAAACGCAGGTCGCCACGGTTATTCCCTATTTTGAACGCTTTATGGCGCGCTTCCCGACGGTTATCGATCTGGCCGAGGCGCCGCTGGATGAAGTGCTGCATCTGTGGACCGGCCTGGGCTATTACGCCCGCGCGCGTAATTTACATAAGGCGGCGCAGCAGGTGGCGAGCCTGCACCGCGGCGAATTCCCGCAAACCTTTGACGAAGTGGCGGCGCTACCCGGCGTCGGACGCTCCACGGCCGGCGCGATTTTATCCCTCTCCCTTGGCAAGCATTACCCCATTCTCGATGGCAACGTGAAGCGCGTGCTGGCCCGCTGCTATGCGGTCAACGGCTGGCCGGGGAAAAAAGAGGTTGAGAAACGATTATGGCAGATCAGCGAAGAGGTCACCCCGGCAAAAGGGGTCGAGCGCTTTAACCAGGCGATGATGGATCTCGGGGCGATAGTCTGCACCCGTACAAAACCCAAATGCGAGATCTGTCCGTTAAGTAACGGCTGCATCGCTTACGCAAACCATTCATGGGCACAATATCCTGGCAAAAAACCGAAGCAGACCATTCCGGAGCGGACGGGCTATTTCCTGCTGATGCAGCACGGCAACGAGGTGTTACTTTCCCAGCGTCCGCCGGTCGGCTTATGGGGCGGATTATTCTGTTTTCCGCAGTTTGAAGAGGAGGCCGCGCTCCGCGAATGGCTGGCTGAGCGTGGGATAAAGGATGATAATCTGACGCAGCTGACCGCGTTCCGCCACACTTTCAGCCATTTCCATCTGGATATTGTGCCGATGTGGCTTAGCATAGATTCATCTGGCGCATGCATGGATGAAGGCAGCACACTCTGGTATAACTTAGCGCAGCCGCCGTCGGTTGGACTGGCGGCTCCCGTGGAGCGCTTGTTGCAACAGTTGAAGGCCGGGGCTCTTGCATAGCTTTCTGGCGAATAAAGAGGATGACTAATGAGCAGAACGATTTTTTGTACTTTCCTGCAGCGTGAAGCGGATGGCCAAGATTTCCAGCTGTATCCGGGTGAGTTAGGCAAACGCATCTATAACGAGATTTCGAAAGAGGCGTGGGCCCAGTGGCAGCATAAGCAAACCATGTTAATCAACGAGCAAAAGCTCAACATGATGAACGTGGAGCATCGCAAGCTGCTGGAACAGGAGATGATCCAGTTCCTGTTTGAAGGGAAAGATGTGCACATTGAAGGCTACACGCCGCCTGAAAAAAAGTAAGAGTCCTCTGACTCTTAAGCACAACAAACACAACGCACACTCCCGGAATGATGAAAAAATATTTAGCGCTAGCGCTCATTGCGCCTTTGCTCGTTTCGTGTTCCAGCTCAAATAAAAAGGGCGATGGGTATAACGAAGCCTGGGTTAAGGACACCAACGGCTTCGATATTCTGATGGGTCAGTTCGCCCATAACATCGAAAATATTTGGGGTTATAACGAAGTTCTGCTCGCCGGGCCGAAAGACTACGTTAAGTACACCGATCAGTATCAGACCCGTAGCCACATCAACTTTGATGAGGGCACCATCACCGTCGAGACCATCGCCGGTACCGATCCGACCGGCCGTTTACGTCAGACCATCATTAAGACGCTACTGATGGGCGACGATCCGGGGTCAATCGACCTCTATTCCGATGCCGATGATATCCAGATCTCGAAAGAGCCGTTCCTGTACGGCCAGGTGGTGGATAACCACGGCGATCCGATTCGCTGGGAGTGGCGAGCCTCGCGCTATGCCGATTATCTGCTGCAATCGCGGCTGAAAAGCCGCAGCAACGGCCTGCGGATGATCTACAGCATCACCATTAATCTGGTGCCGAACCACCTCGACAAACGTGCGCATAAGTACATCGGGTACGTTCGCCAGTCGGCGCGGAAGTATGGCGTCGATGAGTCGCTGATTCTGGCGATTATGCAGACCGAATCCTCTTTCAACCCGTACGCCGTGAGCCATGCTGATGCGCTGGGTCTGATGCAGGTTGTGCAGCACAGCGCCGGGAAAGATGTCTTCCGGGCGCAGGGGAAATCGGGACTGCCAAGCCGCAGCTATCTGTTCGATCCGGCGAATAACATTGATACCGGCACCGCCTATCTGGCGATGCTGAATAATGTGTACCTGTCAGGTATCGATAACCCGACCTCGCGCCGCTATGCCGTGATCACCGCATATAACGGCGGTGCCGGCAGCGTATTGCGCGTCTTCTCCAGCGATAAGGTCCAGGCGGCCAATATTATCAACAGCATGACGCCGGGGGATGTCTATTCCACCCTCACCAACCGTCACCCGTCGGCGGAATCGCGCCGCTATCTTTATAAGGTGAATACGGCGCAGAAGTCCTACCGCCGGAAATAAGGTTATCTCCTCACCCGCCCCTTCCCTGACGTGAGAGGGGCGGTTTTTCCCGCTTCACCTCGCCTTTCCCATAGGAAAATGTTATTTGCATCACAATCTAATCTGCAAATTAATGGGGATTGCATTTTTTTGCGGAAGGTAACAAAACATCGCGGCGTTAACTGATAGAATTTCATCAAATTGAAACCCTGAATGTAATTATCACAACACATCCCCCGCTTACTCGTGAGGAAAATAACATGAACCTTAAGCTGCAGCTTAAAATATTGTCGTTTCTGCAGTTCTGCCTGTGGGGTAGTTGGCTGACTACACTTGGCTCCTATATGTTTGTGACGCTCAAGTTCGACGGTGCGTCTATCGGCGCCGTTTACAGCTCGCTCGGCATTGCGGCGGTTCTGATGCCAACGCTGCTGGGTATCGTGGCGGATAAGTGGATCAGCGCGAAGTGGGTTTACGCGCTGTGCCATCTGGTGGGGGCGGGTACGCTGTTTATGGCGGCCCAGGTCACCACGCCTGGGGAGATGTTCTTTGTGATTCTGCTTAACTCGCTGGCCTATATGCCAACGTTGGGCTTAATCAACACGATTTCCTACTACCGACTGAAATCCGCCGGTCTGGATATTGTGACGGATTTCCCACCGATTCGTATCTGGGGCACCATCGGCTTTATCATGGCAATGTGGGGCGTCAGCTTCGCGGGCTTCGAACTGAGCCACATGCAGCTCTACATCGGTGCGGTGCTTTCCGTTGTCCTCGCGCTGTTCACCCTGACGCTGCCGCACGTTCCGGTCTCCAATCAGCAGAAAAACCAGAGCTGGAGCAGCATGCTTGGCCTCGACGCCTTTGCCCTGTTTAAAAACAAGCGGATGGCGATTTTCTTTATTTTCTCCATGCTGTTAGGCGCAGAACTGCAAATCACCAACATGTTCGGGAATACCTTCCTGCACAGCTTCGATAATAACCCGCTGTTCTCCGGGAGCTTTATCGTTGAGCACGCGTCGGTGATGATGTCGATTTCCCAGATCTCCGAAACCCTGTTCATTCTGACCATTCCGTTCTTCCTGAGCCGCTATGGCATCAAGAACGTGATGATTATCAGTATCTTCGCCTGGATGCTGCGCTTCGGTCTCTTCGCCTATGGCGATCCGACCCCGTTCGGCACCGTGCTGCTGGTTCTGTCGATGATTGTTTACGGCTGCGCCTTCGACTTCTTCAACATCTCCGGCTCGGTGTTTGTTGAGAAAGAGGTGAGACCTGAAATCCGCGCCAGCGCCCAGGGGATGTTCCTGATGATGACCAACGGCTTCGGCTGTATCCTCGGCGGCGTGGTGAGCGGGAAAGTGGTGGAGATGTATACCACCAACGGCATCACCGACTGGCAGCCTGTCTGGCTGATCTTTGCCGCCTACTCGCTGGTTCTGGCCATCGCCTTCATCGCGCTGTTCAAGTACAAGCACGTTCGCGTGCCGAACGGTGCGCAGCCGATTGCGCATTGATCCTTGATGTGTTGTGCCCGGTGGCGGCTACGCCTTACCGGGCCTACAAACCGCAAACCGTAGGCCGGGTAAGCGTTAGCGCCACCCGGCTATTTTATTGCAGAGAGCACCCACCCCACCGACAGCAAATCCGCACTGCCGCCCGGGCTCAGATTGCGTTCAATCAATGCCTTATCCATCTTAAGCAACGTCTCGCGATCCCAGCCATTAGCTAGTAATTCCCGCGCATAGCTCTGTACATATCGCAGCCCGTGAATACCGCCGCGCGAGACCAGATTACTGTCCGGATTCACCGCCATCAGGCGCAGGAGCAAATCATGCAGCTGGCGGCCGTTCCACAGGGGCAAGACGCGACGTACCGTCGCAAAACCACTTTCCGCCTCACCGCGTGCGCCGGTTAAACCCAGCTGCTGAAACTGACGTTCGCCTGCGGTTACTGCCGCACTGCGGCCAGCCAGCTCACGCGCCACCAGCCCCCGGCACAGAATCCTCACTTCGCTACAGAGGCTTGATGCGGTCACCTCCCGCACTCTTCCGGCGGCAAAACAGAGCAGCCCGAGAGAAAATATTCCCCCTTTATGAGTATTCACGCCGCCGGTTGCGGCATACATTGCCTGCTCGCAGGCAATGCCCATCGGGCGTAGCAGGCGCAGCTGCTCGCCTGCCGGTTGGTCTGCGTAGTCACTCCCCAGCTCGGTAAAGCGGGAGAGCCACGGCGTAATCGCAGTAATACTGCGGACAAACAGAGCGTGGTCCATATCGTGATGAGCCCCGTTGTTGAGTCGGTCCACCAGCCCCGGCTTGGGGGTCAGCTCCAGCTCCTGCCACAGGGCCTCTTCCGCCAGACGAGGGACCTCAATGGCGCAAAATTTAGTCGCGGGCAAACCAGTCATTGATAATCTTCTCCACGCCTCCCACCACCTGTCCGACCGGATGCTTGCGCGAGCGAGAGCAGACATGCGCCGGCTCATCGCACACCAGGCAGCGGCGCATGTGCAGCCCCAGCGACAGACGGCCAACGTGGCCATCCTGCGGGCAGATCACATCCAGATCCCACAGCCTACCGAGCGGATGACTCTGCTCCAGCGCCACGCAGTGGGCCTTGATCTCCGGCGCATTATGCGCCACGGACCACATCGCCTCAGGCCCCGTCGGGAGCCACAGCACCTGGCGATCCCGCACCGGCCAGCGGTTCTCCCACAGCAGCTGGTCGCACATCTGGAGCGCCACGCCCATCGTATTGCGGTAGCGGAGACTATTTTTTACCGTCCCCGGCGTCACCAGGGTCAGCGAAATAATCGGCTGTTGATAACGTCTTAGCCAGTCAGCCTGGCGCGCCGCTCGGCACTCTTTCGCCGCCAGCCACGCCTCCAGGCTGACACCCGCCTCCACGGGTGTCGCAGTGGTCATGTTGTTACTCCTTAACCTGGCGCACGGTATCAATCACCCGCCCGTCGCGGTAGCGAATGACGCCGACGATTTTGTCCGTGAATTCAATGGGTCTGGGGACCCCGCAGAGCGAGATAGCCCGCGCGTACAGCGCGTCGATATCGACGATGTTCATCCCGGCGGCAATCAGGCGCGCGCGGATCTCCGGTCGTGCCGGATTCACCGCAATGCCGTGGTCAGTGACCAGGACATCGATGCTTTCTCCCGGCGTTAGTCGCGTCGTCACCCGCTTCACTACCGTGGGAATGCGGCTACGCAGCAGCGGGGCGACGACAATAGTCAGGTTTGCCGCTGCCGCCACATCACAGTGACCGCCGGACGCCCCGCGCATGACGCCGTCGGAACCGGTAATCACGTTAACGTTGAAATCGACGTCGATTTCCAGCGCGCTGAGAATAGCCACGTCGAGCTGGTCACAGCTCGCCGCCTTGCTGCCCGGGTTGGCATAGACGTTGGTGGAGATCTCCACATGATGAGGGTTGCGCGCCAGCGAAGCGGCCGCCTGACCGTCGAAGCACTGCGTATCGAGCAGCTTTTCAATCAGTCCTTTCTCATGCAGATCCACCAGACTGCCGGTAATCCCCCCCAGCGCAAAACGGGCTTTCACGCCGCTACGCTCCATCTTCTCTTCCATAAAGCGGGTGCAGGCGGTGGCCGCCGCACCGGAGCCGGTCTGCATCGAAAAACCGTCCCTGAAGTACCCGGAGTGCTCAATCACATCTGCCGCATAGCGGGCGATCATCAGTTCACGCGGGTTACTGGTGACGCGCGCCGCGCCGACGCTGATCTTCGCCGGGTCGCCCACGCTATCCACCTGCACGATGTAATCCACCTGATCCTGCATCAGGCTCGCGGGCATATTGGGGAAAGGCACCAGTTCTTCAGTCAGCAGCACCACCCGTCGGGCAAAGTGCGCATCGACCATCGCATAGCCGAGCGAACCGCAGCAGGAGCGCCCGTGGGTGCCGTTGGCATTGCCGAACTCATCGCTGCACGGCACACCGAGAAACGCGACGTCAATGTTCAGCTCGCCATCCTGTAATAATTTCACTCGCCCGCCGTGGGAATGGATCTGCACCGGCTCATCCATCACTCCGTGGGAGATAGCCTCCGCCAGTTTCCCGCGCATCCCTGAGGTATAAATGCGACGAATCACCCCGCTCTGGATATGTTCGATAAGAGCATCGTTGCAGGTCATCAAGGAGCTGGAAGCCAACGTCAGGCCTTTAAAACCCATTTGCGCCAGCTTCGCCACCACGCTGTTAATCACCCGATCGCCTTCACGGAAGGCATGGTGAAAGGAGATAGTCATTCCGTCCTGCAGGCCGCTGCGCACCACCGCCTCCTCGAGGGATTCACACAGCTTACGGCGATGCTTTTCCTCTACGTCGGCCAGCCAGGGCGTCGCGCTGAGGGCAGAATCAAACGGTTTTAAATCCCGCAGATGGGGGAAGGTCGCATGGAGAAGTTCTGTCTGGTTCATTGTTTTATCCTTAACGGCGGACGCCGGAGGCGGCCGCGCGTTCCAGCACTCTCTGTGCGTGGTTAATAATCGGGGCGTCGACCATTTTGCCGTTGAGCGAGACCACGCCCAGGCCATTGCGTTCCCCCTCCTGCGCGGCCTCAATCACTAACTGCGCGTGTTCAACCTCCTGCCGGGTTGGCGCATACGCATTGTGCAGCAGGTCAATCTGACGCGGGTTAATCAACGATTTGCCGTTAAAGCCCATTTTGCGAATCAACTCGACTTCGCGCAGGAATCCGGCTTCGTCGTTCACGTCTGACCACACCACGTCGAAGGCATCGATGCCGGCTGCCCGCGCGGCATGCAGTACCGCACAGCGGGCGTAGAACAGTTCGGTACCATCGCTGCGCTCGGTCTGCATATCCATCACATAATCAAAGGCCGCCAGCGCAATACCAATCAGCCGCGGGGAACGGCGAGCAATAGCCACGGCGTTAATGACGCCAACGGCCGACTCAATCGCCGCCATGATGCGGGTGGACCCCACTTCACGCCCGCAGTCGCGCTCGATGCGCACCAGGTGGCTTTCCAGTTCGTCGATATCTTCCGGAGTATCGGTTTTCGGCAATCGGATCACGTCCACGCCAGCTCGCACGGCGGCTTCCAGATCCAGCAAGCCAAACGGCGTGCTCAGCGGGTTAATGCGCACCACGGTTTCGATATCCTGATACATCGGGTGCTGGAGCGCATGCCAGACCAGCAGGCGCGCGCTGTCTTTCTCGCGCAGCGCCACCGCGTCCTCAAGATCGAACATGATCGAATCGGGACGGTAGATAAAGGCGGTAGAGAGCATCGCTGCGTTAGCGCCCGGCAGGAATAACATGCTACGACGGAGCCTGTTCATCACAGCGTCCTCCAGTCGATATGCGGTTCATCGGCAGCGCGCAGCACCGCGCTTTGCAGGCGCGCGCGAATGACGCAATCCAGCGCGCCTTTGTCTTCGATGATAATCAACCCCTGCCGCACCGCCATCGCGTGCAGCGTTTCCTCAACCACCTGATGAATCTGCTCGCCAAACTGCTTTATCACTTCACTGTGGATGACAATCTCCAGCTCGCCGTCGGCGGGGGCGATTTTCACCATCAGGTCGCTGGACTCCTGCGTACCGGCCAGCGCCTCCCTTACAATTTTCATGATCGTTTCCTGATAATTAAGCGACTTCCGCGCTGTAGTGCGCTTCGAGATGCGCGAAAGTGGATTCCGGGACAATGTCCCGAATACGAGAATACTGTTCTGTCTTAAGTAAACGACGGACTTCCGAGGCCGAAATGGCGCTTCCCCCAACCTTAATACGGGTCATCTCCTCAACGTTGATACGACCCGCCAGCAGTTCATGCAGCGTCTGGTTGTACTGACGGGTGATATCGCAAAACGGCTCGGAGCCGATAAAACGATGGGTAATGCCGAGAGACGGCGCGATGTAGTCGCGAAAGATCAGCACGTCGATTTCACTCCACGCCTGCTGCACTTTTCCGCTCTCTTTCAGGAAGTAGGCCGGAAAAGTGGCGCGCGAGATGATGTACTGCGAGCCCTCGTGCACGGAGACATTCGCCAGATGCGCCACTCCGGCCCGTACCATCTCCAGACGCGCGGCGAACGGAAAGAATGAGGCGTCTTCACGTACCACAAACAGATGCAGCCAGTCGCAGCGTGCCGCCGCGTGTTCCACCAGATGGCGGTGGCCAAGCGTGAACGGATTCGCATTCATGACAATCGCCCCGATATCCTTGCCGGGCCGGCGCTCACCGCGCAGCGAACGGCAGTAGCGCGTAATGCCCTGCGGCGTGTTCTCCATCAATACCGCGTTATTGCCACTGCGGGCGACAGGCCAGAAGCCGCTGCGGGAAAAGCGCTCCTCGTTACAGGGCCGGGTGCAGAGGAAGAGATGAAAATGGCCGCGCGCGAGGGCGACGTTTTCCACTTCCGCCAGCAGCCGCGCGCTGAGATTCACACCGCGCAGCTGCTCATCGACCGCCACGCATTTGATAACGTTGGCGGCCAGCCCCGCGCAGCCCACCAGCTGCTCTCCGGACCAGGCCTCAACGAACAGCGTGATATCGTTGTCCATCCCCAGACCGCTGTCCGTCAGCAGGTAACGAATCCGGCTCAGACGTTCCGGGTGTTGGGCCACTTCCGTGAAGCGAAAGTCGATAGCGGGTTGCGAGTCCATCATCACGCCTTACTCAATGTGCCGTCGTCAGCGTGCTGGCTGGCGCTTCCATGATCACATTGCTGAGATGGCCAATATGCTCAATCTCAACCTCAATGCGATCGCCCTCCTGCATAAACAGCGGCGGGTTCCGCTTTTTCCCCACTCCACCCGGCGATCCGGTGATGATCACATCGCCCGGGCTTAAGCGGGTGAAGGTGCTGATGTACTCGATCAGCTCCGCTACCTTGTGGATCATGCTGCTGGTGTTGTCATCCTGAACCATCCGGCCGTTCAGCCAGGTGCGGATCGTCAGCTGATGCGGATCCGGGATCTCATCCGCGGTCGCCATCCACGGGCCGAATGCGCCGGTCTGCCGCCAGTTTTTCCCCGCGGTAAACCAGCTGTGCTGCCAGTCGCGTGCGGATCCATCCATGTAGCAGCTGTAGCCAGCAACGTGGCGCAGCGCCTCCTCGCGACGGATGTTTTCGCCGCCTTTGCCGATAATCACCGCCAGTTCGCCTTCGTAGTCAAATTCGCGGGAATGGCGCGGTTTCAACACCGGCGCGTTGTGCGCCGTCTGAGAATCGGCAAAGCGGACAAACAGAGTCGGCGCCGGATTGTGCTGATCGAACTCTTTGCGCTTTTCGGCATAGTTCATACCCACGCAGAGGATCTTTTCCGGCTGTTCAATCACCGGCAAAAAGGTCACGCCCGCCATGGGCACATCCACCGCGTCGTCGAGATAGCGGCTGGCTTCAGCCAGGCCGTTACCCTGCAGCAGCGCCTTGAGGTCGCCGTAGCGATCGCCAAGACGACGACCTAAATCAATCATCCCTTCGGCTTTGACGATGCCGAAGCTGCGAATGTCCTGATAGATAAAGCTTGCGAGTTTCATTGTTGTTTCCTGAAAACTTAAACAAGGAAGTTGCCGAGAATCAGCAGCGAGACCGAGACATTAATTGCGCCGCCGATACGAGTGGCAATCTGGGCGAATGGCATCAGGCTCATACGATTGCCGGCGGTCAGAATCGCCACATCACCGGTGCCGCCCTGTCCGCTCTGGCAGCAGGAGACGATGGCGACATCAATCGGATGCATGCCAATCTTTTTGCCGACGAAGAAACCGGTCGCCACCAGCGCAGAGACGGTGCTGATAATCACCAGCAGGTTGCTGACGGTGAAAGCAGCGACCAGTTCGTGCCACGGGGTGATCGCGACGCCAACGGCAAACAGGATGGGATAGGTCACAGAAGTCTGGAAGAATTTGTAGACCACCTGAGAACCTTCAAGGATGCGCGGGGAGACGCCGTTAAACAGTTTCACCAGCACCGCCATGAACAGCATGCCGACCGGTGCAGGCAGACCAATCAGCTTGTGGCCCAGCATCCCCAGCATATACAGCAGTACCGCCAGCAGCGCGCCGGAAGCGATGGTAGTAACGTCGACTTTTCCGGAGAAGGCCGGCTGGGGGGCCGTTTCATCGGTATTCGCGCGGTTTGGCATCAGCTGGCCTTCACCGGTCAGGTGCGGATAGCGTTTGCCGAGTTGGTTCAGACAGCCGGAGATGATAATGGCGGTGAGGCCGCCCAGCATCACCATCGGCAGGACGCGTCCCAGCGCCACGCCCTGATCCATATGCAGCAACGTCGCATAGCCGATCGACAGCGGGATCGCGCCTTCGCCCACGCCGCCCGCCATGATCGGCAGTATGATAAAGAAGAAGATCTGGAACGGTTCGAGGCCGAGCGCCAGCCCCACCCCCATGCCGACGATCATGCCGACAATTTCACCGCACAGCATCGGGAAGAAGATGCGCAGGAAGCCCTGAATCAGCACGGTGCGGTTCATGCTCATGATACTGCCGACAATAATGCAGCAGATGTAGAGATAGAGAATATTGGTGGATTTGTAGAATTTGGTGGTGGACTCCACCACCACATCCGGCAGCAGGCCGTAGTAGACTAGCGCCGAAGGGATGAACGTCGCGCAAATCGCCGCCGCGCCGAGCTTGCCGACGATCGGCAGACGTTTGCCGAATTCGCCGCAGGCAAAACCAAAAAACGCCAGCGTGGCGACCATCACCACGATATCACTCGGTAACTTCCCCCCCAGACAGTCGATGGCGATAAGCAGTCCGGCAAGAACAAACAGCGGTAAAGGAATAATCCCTACTTTCCAGCTATCCATAATATGCCACCAGCGCTCTTTGAGCGAAGGTTTGTGAATATCAATTGGGTCCTGGGTAACAGAGAAAGAATCGTCAGTTGTGCTCATTATTAAGCCCCTTGGTTATTTTGTGCAGGCAGCTTAATGTGCCCAAAGCAGACTTAATGTGAGGATCAGCATATTAAAACCGAAACTTTAATGGATGCTATGGTTTTAATGGTTTCTTTTATTTAATGTGATTCATAGTTTATTTATTGGCGTGGTTTTTATGGTTTATTTTCTAAAACGAACAAACAAATAACATTTATTAACGTAAATTTAAGATCTGCTGCGGCAGCAATATTTTCCTTATGCAGAGCGCTTGTGCAAAGGATCACAAGTTTCCGGCAAAGCAGATGCCAGCCGGAAAAAAGATGATATATTAGCCACTTCCATTGATACCCAGCGTGATAGCGATGAAAGTGTCATTTCAAATAAAGCTGTTCATTTCACTGACGGCCTTTTTCTCAGTACTCTTCGTGCTGTTGGGAGGCTATTATTATATTGATGTCGAAAAACAGCTGTATATGGAAATGAGTACGCGGGCAAAAATACAAGCAGAAGAGATCGCCATCATCCCTGTATTACGGGAAAATGTCGCCAGAAAGGATATTAGCGCAATCACTCATTTCATGCATAAAATAGCGGCACGCAGTGACGCCAGTTTTATTGTCGTCGGCGATAATCAGGGTCGTCATTTGTTTCATTCGGCGTTCGCCGACCGGGTCGGCACTCTGCTCGTGGGTGGTGATAACGAGGAGGTGCTGAAGGGCAAAACCACCACCACCATTCGCCAGGGAGGTCTGGGGATTTCGCTGCGCAGCAAAGCCCCGATATTCAGCGAGGACGGCCAGGTGGTGGGTATTGTCTCCGTGGGCTATCTCACCAGCTATCTCGACACCATTACCGTCAGTAAAGCCGTCAATATTCTGCTCGCTGCCGTTTTGCTGCTCGTGGCCCTGTTCGTGTTTTCATGGTTTTTTACCCGCAGCATTAAGAAGCAGATTTTCTCGCTGGAGCCGCGTGAAATCGGTCTGCTGGTGCGCCAGCAAAAGGCGATGATGGAGTCGATCTACGAAGGGGTGATCGCTATCGATGACCATCTGCGGATCGAGGTGATCAACCAGGCGGCGCGGAAGCTGCTGGGCCTGAATCAGCCCGCCCGACAGCTGCGCGGACAGCCGATCGGCCAGGTGATCGCCCCCGTCCCCTTCTTCTCACCGCAAACGATGCTGCAACGGGACACGCATGATGAGATCTGTCGGTTCAACGATCTGACGGTGATCGCCAGCCGCGTACGGATCATGCTGGAGGACTCGCTGCAGGGCTGGGTGATAACTTTCCGCGATCGCAATGAGATAGACACCCTCAGCGCTCAGCTCAGCCAGGTGAAACGCTACGTCGACAATCTGCGCATCATGCGCCATGAGCAGCTCAACCGCATGACCACGCTCTCCGGCCTGCTGCATATGGGGCGCTATGAGGAAGCCATTCACTATATTCAGGCCCAGTCAGAACACGCCCAGGAGCTGCTGGACTTTATCTCGTCGCGCTTTCATTCGCCAACGCTGTGCGGTCTGCTGTTAGGCAAGGCCTCCCGCGCCCGCGAAAAAGGGGTGCAACTGAGCTTCGATCCGGCCTGCCGGATGGCGAGCCCCTTCGCACCGCTTGCCGAAGCAGAGCTGATTTCTATTATCGGCAACCTGCTGGATAACGCCATTGAAGCGACGCAGCGCGCGCCGCTGCCGCACGAGCCGGTAGAGGTGCTGATCAAGCTGAATGCGCAAGAGCTGATCGTCGAAGTGGCCGATCGGGGGGTCGGCATTACGCCGGCCTTGCGCGAGCGGATATTTGAGCGCGGCATCACCACCAAAACCTGCGGCGACCACGGCATCGGACTGTACCTGATCGACAGCTATGTCAGCCAGGCTGGCGGGACGATCGAGGTCGCCGACAATATACCCCGCGGCGCGATTTTTTCACTGTTTATTCCCGCCACGGGAAGCGCCTGGTGCCCGGAACAGGAACTGGAACTGGAAGAGACCGACTATGCAACATGAACTTATCGATGTACTGATCGTGGAAGACGAGCACGCGTTGGCGCTGCTGCATGCGGAGCTGATTGGCAAACATCCGGGCCTGCGGCTGGTGGGCATTGCGTCATCTCTGGCTGACGCGCAGACGCAAATTGAGAGTAAGCGACCGCAGCTGGTGCTGCTGGATAATTACCTGCCGGACGGGAAAGGGATTACGCTTATCGGCAATGCGATGCTGGCAGGTACCCACTGTTCGGTCATCTTTATCACCGCCGCCAGCGATATGGATACCTGTAGCCTGGCGATCCGCAACGGCGCGTTCGACTACATTCTCAAGCCGGTATCGTGGAAGCGTCTTAACCAGTCACTTGAGCGCTTTATGCAGTTCGCTGAACAACAGCGGGTGTGGAAGATTGTCGATCAGCAAAACGTGGACTCCCTGTATCAACTGCAGGCGAAAAACTACCGTCAGGATAACGGCAGCAAAGGCATAGAGGGGAATACGCTGGCGCGGGTACAAAATCTCTTTAGCCACCATACGCTGCACTGCTTTTCGGTGGACGAAGTCGCGAGCGCGACGGGACTGAGTAAAACCACCGCCCGCCGCTATCTGGAACACTGCGTGGAGAGCGGTTTTCTCAGCGTGGAGATGCAATACGGTAAAATTGGCCATCCGCGCAGAATGTACAGACATAGCGCGGGCTGAGCCACCGCATTCCCTCTCCCGACACACTGCGGGAGAGGGTCCGGTATTAAGAAAGGCGCATAGCCGCCTGGTTCAGGACATAGCCGTACAGCCGCTTGATGCCGTCAGAATCCGTCTCGCTATATACTCCCTGCAGCTCGGGTGAAAAACCGGGCAGCATGTTGACGCCCTCTTCCAGCGCCAGGAAATAGCGCAGCACCGCCCCGCCCCAGACTTCTCCCGGGACCACGCACAGCACGCCCGGCGGATACGGCAGCGCCCCTTCAGCGGCGACCCGGCCTTCGGCCTCGCTTAACCGCACCAGCTCAACGTTGCCGCGAATAAACTCGCGGTTGGCATCCTGGGGGTTCATCACCACGCGCGGGAAGCTGTGCTTACGAAACATCTCTTTTTGCAGATCCTTCACGTCAAAGCTGACATACAGGTCATGCATCTCCTGGCACAGCTCGCGGAGGGTGTAATCGCGATAGCGAACCGGATATTTGTTATAGATAGTCGGCAGTACGTCGGCCAGCGGCGTGTCGGCTTCGATATGCTGTTCAAACTGCGCCAGCATCGCCACCAGGCGGGCCATTTTTTCCGCACTCTCGGCCGGGGTGAGCAGGAACAGGATCGAATTCAGGTCGCATTTCTCCGGCACAATGCCGTTCTCACGCAGGTAGTGCGCCAGAATGGTCGCCGGGATACCAAACCCGGTATATTCGCCGCTTTCGGCATCAATGCCCGGGGTAGTCAGCAGCAATTTACACGGGTCGACAAAGTACTGCTCGCTGGCATAACCGTCAAAACCGTGCCAGCGGGCGCCCGGTTCAAAACTGAAGAAACGCCGCTCGCGGGCAATCGTCTCGGTAGGATAATCCTGCCACGGGCGACCCGCCACAACCGGCGGAATAAACGGCTGAATCATTTTGCAACTGGCGATAATCGCCTTGCGCGCTTCAATCCCCTGCACCACGCACTCCGCCCACAGCCGGCGGCCGCTCTCTCCTTCGTGGATTTTGGCGTTCACGTCCAGCGCCGCAAATAGCGGGTAAAACGGGCTGGTGGAAGCGTGTAGCATAAAGGCATTATTCAGCCGCTTATGCGGGCAGAATCGCGCCTGCCCGCGCAGGTGGTTATCTTTTTTGTGGATCTGCGACGTTTGCGAGAACCCCGCCTGCTGCTTATGCACCGACTGGGTAACAAAAATGCCCGGATCGTTTTCATTCAGATCCAGCAGCAGCGGCGAGCAGTCGGCCATCATCGGAATAAACTGTTCATAGCCGACCCACGCGGAATCAAACAGAATGTAGTCGCACAGGCCGCCAATTTTATCCACCACCTGACGGGCGTTGTAGACCGTCCCGTCGTAGGTGCCCAGCTGAATGACCGCCAGGCGGAACGGCCGTGGCGCATCGGCTTTTTCCGGCGCCACTTCCCGAATCAGATTACGCAGGTAGTGTTCATCAAAGCAGTGGTCATCGATACCGCCGATAAAGCCAAACGGATTTCGCGATGCTTCGAGATAGACCGGCGTGGCCCCCGCCTGAATCAGCGCGCCGTGGTGGTTAGATTTATGGTTGTTGCGGTCGAACAACACCAGGTCGCCGCGCGTCAGCAGCGCGTTGCTGACCACTTTATTCGCCGCCGAGGTGCCGTTGAGGACAAAATAGGTTTTGTCGGCATTGAAAACCTTCGCCGCGAACTTCTGCGCATGTTTCGCCGAGCCTTCGTGGATCAGCAGGTCCCCAAGCTTCACATCGGCATTGCACATATCGGCGCGGAAAACGTTCTCGCCAAAGAAGTCAAAAAACTGGCGGCCCGCCGGGTGTTTTTTAAAGAAAGCACCGTGCTGATGCCCCGGACAGGCAAAGGTGCTGTTGTCCATCTCGACGTACTGCGTCAGGGTATTGAAGAACGGCGGGAGCAGGTTCTCTTCATAGCTGCAGGCAGCGGCTTCCAGTTCGAGCCACTCCTGCTCCTTCCCGCCGATGATCGCCGTCACGCCGTCTGGCTTTGCCATGTCGCTATCGGTCAGCAGATAGACCGGCAGGTTAAAGCCGCTGCGTTTAAGCAGAGAGAGGATGCCGCTGCGGCTGTCCGCTGCGGTAATGACGACTGCCGCCACATCGGTAAAATCAGTACTGTCCAGCGCCACCACGCGACGGTGGGTAGAGAGATGAGAGACCAGCGCGTGGCTGGCGGCAATGTGCATTGATTTCATTAGCGCGAATACCCGTTTCCGGAGAGTAAAAGGCTTCAGGCAAGGCGCTGATGCCTTGCCCAACGAAATGTCAGGGTCCGACTGGATTCCAGCTCCGACCGCCAGACATCAGTAAAAGCAGACCGGGTCCGATCTTACTGTTGTCCTGCAGTGAGCATGCGCTGCCTTCACCGCATGGGGGGCAGGGAATCAGAATGCAGAGTAGCAAGATGAGACGGCTTACGCATCTGCGCGCAGCGGCAATGCTGATGTACGGATGGGGTGATCATCGGCGGCCTCATCGTTGAAGAGAAGAAAATTCGCGCAATAATGTCACCTTTGACATAGCTGCGCAAGATGAAATCGGTATGCAAACAGGCGACGGATTTGCAGGCCTTTACCCTGCTTTCGGGTCATAATGATGCCGTTGTCAGGGATAATGAACAGGAGCACTGCTAATGGTGACAGGACCTTTTATTAATGCCGGCGCGGTCCTTTTAGGCGGCGTACTGGGCGCGCTGTTAAGCCAACGATTGCCGGAGCGGATTCGGACATCGATGACCTCTATTTTTGGTCTGGCCTCATTGGGGATTGGTATCCTGCTGGTCGTGAAATGCGCCAACCTGCCGGTGATGGTACTCTCCACGCTGGTCGGCACGCTGCTTGGCGAAGCCTGCAATATGGAAAAAGGCACCAATACTCTGGTCAGTAAGCTTCAGCAGTGGCTCACGCCAGCGGGCAAAAAAAAGGCGCAGTTGAATACGTCGTTTATTCAGAGCTATGTCGCCATTATTGTTCTGTTCTGCGCCAGCGGCACCGGGATTTTCGGCGCCATGCGTGAAGGGATGACCGGCGATGCCAGCATACTGATCGCCAAAGCCTTTCTCGACTTTTTCACCGCCACGATTTTCGCCTGCACGCTGGGATTTGCCGTTTCAGCTATCTGCGTACCGATGCTGCTGATCCAGCTCACGCTGGCGGCCTGCGCATCGCTGATCATGCCGCTCACCACGCCGATGATGATGGCCGACTTCAGC
This sequence comes from Klebsiella sp. X13, assembly GCF_003323835.1. NCBI lineage: Bacteria > Pseudomonadati > Pseudomonadota > Gammaproteobacteria > Enterobacterales > Enterobacteriaceae > Klebsiella > Klebsiella sp. X13. The sequence goes on along the minus strand of NZ_CP030874.1, from coordinate 790,165 downwards.
GCCGTCGGCGGCATGCTGCTGCTGGCGACCGGGCTGCGCATCTGCGGAATTAAGATGTTTGCGGTGGTTAACATGCTACCAGCCCTGCTTCTGGCGATGCCGATTTCAGCGGCCTGGACGCTTTTTTTCACCTGAAAACGGGTGCTTTTAATTCAAACTGGTGATAGATTGTGCAGTCTGCATCGATTTAAATAAATTTCGTTGACGAAGCGAGGCGAATCGGTTTTAATGCGCCCCGTTGCCCGGATAGCTCAGTCGGTAGAGCAGGGGATTGAAAATCCCCGTGTCCTTGGTTCGATTCCGAGTCCGGGCACCACTTATTTAAAGAAACCAGCCTGAGGGCTGGTTTTTTGCTTTCTGCAATACGGACTCTCCATCGAACTTCGTTCGATTATTCGCGGCACGCCGCTCACCCCTTCGGGGCCAGCGCCGAATGGAGATATAACTAACATCGCGGTGTATTAATCAACGGAGAGCAAGTCAGGGGGATAGTCAGGCCATACCATACAAACCATCCCCCTCTGCCGGGAAAAGTCCGACAGGGCTGGTGATAGTCACCAACTGTCGGTTATCAGTACAAGTGACCAATATTGACGATTGTACTTACCGTGTCGCCAAAGAAAGTCATTCTGCTCAGTATCATGCCAACAAACAGCAGCACAAACACCGTTTTTGCCGGCCCTTCTCCACGCCAGCTCACCAACAGAGCCACGACAAGGCACAGCAAACCCACAAGATATGCTGGTGATGTCAGCCATGCGTGCGCAGTCATCTGCATCACGGCTCCTCCACTCAGCCAAATCAATGGTGCGGCAATCAACACAGCCAGACAAACCAGAATACCCTGGCGCAACGCAGCCAACGCAGTGCCAGCGGTCAACAAAGGCAGCACCGCGCAGCCCATCACCCAGACGGTAATAAAGAACAGCAGCATGGTTACACCACTGGCGGTCGCGACCATTGCTGGCGCGGCATAAGTCATCCCCTGCACCGCCACCAGTACCACGCCCAGCAGAGATGTGATAACAGCAGAAACCTTATTCCCTTTAGTCAGGAAAGTAACGCCCGTCGCAGCGCCATACAGCGTCGCGCCAAGAATTTCCCGGCTCAGCCACGCATGTTTCAGATTGCGCAATGCGTCATACGCACGATCGGGATGCGCCAGATGTAAGACTGCCGCAATGGACGCCACGGCCAGCACCAACCCTGTCACCAGCCAGTGCATGCGTGTTGTAATCAGCGTACCGCGCAGCGTTCCCCAGGTCAGCAGTAACGCCATACCCACCGACATCTGACTGAGCACCGTAAAAATGACCAACGGGAGTTCATAATGTTCCATTATTTGACCTCCGGCTGCTGAGGCTGACGGGCCAGAATAAAGCGCGTGCCCGGATTGAGTTTCGGCATATGTGGATACCCCGGCGGATACTGAACGGCGTTTTTTGGCAACGGATCGGTATCCAGATCGATAAGCGTCAATGCCCCTACAGGGCAGGCATTGACGCAGGCTGGCTGCATACCGATATCCAGACGTTCGTAACACATACTGCATTTTTCCGCTTTTTGCGTCTCTTCGTTGAAGCGAGGCGCACCGTACGGACAGTTGCGAATACAGTTTTTACAGCCAATGCAGTGCTCGGGATTGTGTACCACAATACCATCTTCACGACGCGTATAGGCCTCTACCGGGCATGCAGTGACGCAAGCCGGATGCTCACAGTGGTTACATGCCAGTGAGTAAAAAGCGCGTTCTTCATGTGGATAAATTTCTCTATCTAACGGATAGACATAGCGCCAGAAACGTTCAGGCTCCAGCTGGTTGAAGCTTTTGCAGGCCATCGCGCAGCCACGGCAGCCGATACACTTATCGCTGTTGACTAAAAATGCACGCCTCATGCTGCTACTCCTTTGTCTGTCGCATGGGAAATATCCACAAACTGGCTATGAATAGCGGCACCTGGCGCGCCGGTTGCCATTTTCCCCATGTCCGCAGGGGTATCCATCACCACGTTTTGTACGTTGTAACTCAGCTTGTTAAACCAGGATTCGTACATCACCAGGAAGTCTTCAGGGACATTGGTGGTAATTTTTGCTCTCAGCTCAACGTCGCCTGCGGCATTAAACACTCTTACTTTGTCACCTTCCGCAATCCCTTTCTTGCTCGCCGCCAGCGGATGCATATAGACAAACGGCTCTGGCCAGAAGGTTTGCATCCAGTCGAGATTAACAAATTGCGAATGCAGGCCGTATTGCAGATGGGGGGTAAACAGATGAAATGGCAACTCGCTTTTCGCGGGTTCTTTATACTCCGGCAGTGCCGTATGACCATTGGCAACACAGCGTTCTGACTTGAACTCATATTTGCCGGACGGGGTTTTGAATTTGCGATCGTACCAGGCTGCCGTGCTCGGCATTTTTGCTTTATGCGGCCCTGCGAGCAGATCTTCCCAGTTACGGATACCAAACTGTGTGGCCAGCTCATCGTTGAACTCTTCGTCCAGCCATTTCTTCGGGTTAAATTCCTGCGGGAAGGTGCAGGAGCCGGGTTCGATTTTATTGATGGCGGCAGAGAGTAACGCCGCAATTTCCGGGTCGCTTTTACACTCGTAGAGCGGCTTAATGGCCGGTTCGTTGACCGACAACCAGTAGTGCCAGTACGACGAACAGACATCCCACTGCTCAAAGGTGGTCGTCACGGGTAACACGATATCCGCATGCTGGACGGTTTCATTGAAGAACTGATCCACTACCACCACCATCTCCAGCTTAGCGAACGCTTTTTCCATCTTGTTGCGGTCGAAATCCTGCGCGAATGGGTTCTTTGACGCCACCCACAGCAGGCGAACGGGTGGTTCGGAGGCATCAAGAATGCCCTGCGCCGTCTGGTTGATGTTCAGCGCGCGATCGGAATATTCACTCTCCTCTGCGCTATCGCTGACAAACTCGCCGACCGGGCCGCCAGCACCTTTTATGCCGATAGATCCGGCAGGTGGTTTGTGCGACATCAGCGCATAGTTGAATCCCCAGGTTTGCAGATGACCGTAACGTACGCCGCCTCCTTCCAGACCGATGTTGCCGGTCATCGCCACAAAGGCGTCAATTGCGCGGACATTTACGCCTCCATTCACATGCCGCTGCATCCCGTAGCCAATCCACACTGTCGAAGGCTTAGCCCTTGTAAACTCTTCCGCCAGAGTACGAATCACGTCCGCGGATAGCCCACAAATTTCCGCTGCCCACTCAACGGTCACCTGCTGACGCAGGTACGCTTCAAATTCGGTATAGCCGTGTGAATAGTTATTAACGAAATCCCGATCTACCAGCCCGTTATCAAGCAGATAGCGGCACATGCCGAGCGCCAACGCGCCATCTGAGCCAGGGCGTATACGCAGATATAAATCGGCTTTTGCCGCAGTTTGGGTTAACAGTGGGTCGATGACGACCACTTTCGCCCCCTTCTCCCGTGCCTGATAGATGTACTTCATGCTGTGCATAGCGCACCAGGCGGGGTTTGCTCCCCAGATGATGATGTACTTTGCCTTCACAAAATCTTCCGGATCGTTGCACCACATATCGCCCATGTCATAGTTCTGCGCATCAATTCCGGCAGGCCAGCAGGGGGTGCCGGCGAATCGCGTAGTGTATCCAAGTGATGACATCATTCCTTCCACGGCATAGCCCATCACCCCAAGGTTGCCGGAATACTTCGACAGCGCCAGCCCAAGCATTGAGCCGTCTTTCTTTTTGATTTCCAACATTTTGTGAGCGATTTTTTGCATCGCTTCATCCCAGGAAATACGTCGCCAGTTGCCGCTACCACGGCCATCCTGAATCATCGGATATTTGATGCGATCGGGGCTGTATACGCGACGTGGATAGGTCAGTCCTTTCACGCAGGGCGCACCGCTGGTGTAGGTGGATTCCGTCGCGCCGTCCACGAAAGTGATCACCTCGTCCTTGACCCACGTTTTCAGGCTGCAGGTGTCGTAACAGTTGCGCGGGCAGGCATTGCGATAAACATCATACGTTTTCGGATTAAAGGGGATCGGAGGCTGAGCAAACGCGCAGCGTGAAGAGAGAAGCCCTCCTGGTAGAACGGTGAGGGTTCCGGCTGCAATTAATCCTTTAATAAAGGAACGTCGATTTAGATTATTTGGCTCATTGCTCATAGCATACTCTCGTTTTTAATTCGTCAAACCAATGTGATAATTCCAACGCAGCCTTACGCATCAGCGCTGTACTGGCGTTATTTGTTATTTTCTCGATAAATACAGGCACCCACAGCGTTAAGTGCTGTGAGAAAAACCGCTGCAGGAAAGGTAAAAATCCAGCATTTCTCCTTACATTCATTAACAGCAGAACAACTAATTCCAGTTCATAAGAAATATGATCGTCAGGAGTATTTTCATCACGATTTACCTTTACTCCCAAAGTCTGCATCAATTCACGAACATCCAGCGTAGTAGCCCTCAGAACCAATGGCTCATCGCCAAGATAAACGGAGGCATATGGAGGAGCCAGAAGGGCCGAAGGGCCGACAAACAAACGGTTGAAATCATACTCAACCTCAAGCCATTGTTTTGCATTCAGCTCCGTTGGCGAAAAAGAGAGTTCAGACCAATTCTGTTTAAGATAGTGACTCTCGCCATAAGCAAAAAAGTTGCGGAACAGCAAACCCGTCTTTTCAAAAGGCATCAGTGATTCATGCATATCAACCATAAAAACCCGCCATTACATTCATTTGAAAATATAACTACAAAGAGTTAAATTCTAAGAGTTCGAGAATAGTTATTTCTTTGACTCAGAAACGAAAGCCAGAAGATAAAATTCTGATTTTCCTTATTCTGTAATCTGTGTAACAAAATGACGCGAACGTCTGTAACAGGCATAATGCAAATGAGATTCAGTTTAATAAGAGTCAGCCTCGCAGACTTTCTGCGCAGAAAGATTAAGCCGGAGAATCGATATCGAATATCAGTTGCAAAACCGGTCATCCCCAGTCCCATACCACTCCCCTGGTCGGCCTGCGCACCAAAAGTAGCCAGACCCGACGCCAGTACCAGAGCAGAAAAAACGTTATTCAGTTTCATAAAACAATCCTTTTAATTTAACGAAAGACTTAATTGCTATTAATAAATCGCCAGAAACCTCTCACTTTATTCACATTCAATTGTCAGAAAACACTCCCTGTCAGTATTTCAGACATACTGCTCCCTGCCCGCAAAATATGCATGCAAATAAATACCCGAAAGATGCTAACAAACCAAAAACCACTTATCCCGATTTACTAATAAGACACTACATCTAAAATCACATCACCAGTCGAGAATCTGGCCCAGGGTTAAAATACAAACTCAGGCTCTCACTTTGCTGACAATTGAAATTATCGTTCAATCTTATGAACCTGCAAGACTAAAAAACCTCCTGTTCAGACACTAAACCGCTCTATTACGGTATCAGTTCGCTTCTTTTTTCAGCATCAGATGATGTACTCATCGGTAAAACAAACAGGGACAGGCCAGCCATATTCAGAAACAGTGGCGAGCACAGGAATAAATGGGCTAACGACAGGTTTCCCTCCGTTTATCAATGATGCTGCCCGGTTATTATCGTCTGACAGAACATCAAGTCGGGATCAGGTCAAAGAAAACAATATCGACACGGCGATACCTGAAATATGCGGAGAAGACAATGAAAGGGCAGAGAGGGTTGACAAACAACAAATACCTGATAATTCGTGCTGATATAACATAGCGGGTGATATGCAGTGACGGTGAATTTCGCAATCGGTTTAAATACCCGGAGCAGTCTAACACCGACATCTGGTTATTTTAAAATTGGCGCATAAAGATGCCCTGCGCCAGACTGACGCAGGCCTTTTTGTTCTTATTTTTTCTTAAGTCGCTTCTTAAGTAGATTCAGATCGTACAAAAAACAGCCACACTGGTCAGTCAGTCCAAGCCTTCAGGTCCGCACATCGCAAATGCCCGTCAGGACAATATAAAACAAATTAAATCAATAAATTGATTTCATACTCTTTTCAATGCCGCCCGGTGAAAACCGTCATAAGGGTCGATGTCAGCGGGCGTCCGGTATCAGAAACCAGACTTTCGGACTGCCGCAGACTAACTTTGCTCCAACCCAACACCGTTCAACGTCACACGTTCCGCAGCACAGTATCATTGTCGTGACAGCTAAAAAGTGAGACGGACGCGTTCCATAGAGCACATTGATAGATCAAGACTCATTCATAATTAAAATAAATTAAGATTAATTCAGATTACCTTACTTTCCCTGCGGGTATAGTGACAGTTAAACGAAATCATAAAGCCACGACGAAGGTGATATCAGCCATACCGATACAACGGCACCTCATGATGATCAGTTAAGGAACAACATGGCGAATAAACTTGAATTAAAAAGCAATTATAACATTGCCTTAATAGGAGGTGACCGCTTTGCCCGTTGTGGCATCGTCACATTATTACAAGGTATTACTCCTGATATTCGGATAGAAACGTCCGATAGTGATTATTCGCTACTTGATAACCTCTTAACAACGACCTCGATAGATATTCTCTTTGTCTCCGGCGCTGAAAAATATCATGCCGGATTTGATTGCCTGAGCTACATCAAAAAAATCAAGGCGAATTATCCGGAGGTATTTGTCTGTATGTATTCTACCCCGGCGAACTCTTTGCTGTGGGTACATGGTGAAATTGACGCCTATATCTCGCTACAGGATCCGATTTATCACTGGCGAGCCAACTTATTAAAAATGGTGGATAGCCGCTATCGACCGAAAACCAAACCCGTGGCGTTATCACTGACACCAGGCGAATGGCGAGTATTAAAAAAAATTCGCAATGGCCTGGATATACGTTACATCGCCGAACTCGAGAAGCTTTCATATCGCCGTGTCAGCGCCTTAAAAAACTCAGCGATAAGAAAACTAGGTCTCAGAAATAAGACGGACCTGCTGGTCTTTTTAACCAGCTAACCCCGTCATTTCAGATACCGTCCCTTAATAGCAAACTATGGAATCAAGATAATGAAGACTCGTGTAAATAATAAAATGTTGCTGACATTAGGCGTTGCAGCTTTGCTGCCATTCGGCTCAGCGCTGGCAGCAGGCACCAGCGGGGGCACCGTCAACTTCAACGGCAGCGTCGTCACTTCTGCCTGCGCCATCAGCGCCAACAGTGCCAATATTGACGTCAATCTGGGGGAAGTCCGTACCGCTACGCTCGCCGCTGCCGGTAGCGAAGCCAGCACGGCAAAAGCCTTCTCCATCGTTCTTGAGGATTGCGAAATCGCCGATACCTCCGCCTCAACGGAAGAGAACCCTATCCCGGCCACCACCGTTGCAGTGACCTTTACCGGCACGCCGGACAACGCCGATGCCGATAGCCTGGCCGTCGGTTCTAACGGCAGCAGCGCATCCGCGCAAAATGTCGCCATTCGTCTGTATGACGAACAGGGGAACGTCGTGAGACTGGGTGAAGCCGCAGCGCCTGTCGTCTTGCGTAGTGGCTCAAACACCCTGAACTTCAGCGCGAAATACTATTCGCCGCAGGGTAATGCCACTGCGGGCGATGCCAGCGCCGTTGCGACCTATACCGTGACCTATTCGTAATCTTCTGGCCTGGTCAGAAGGCCAGGCCCGACTCACTATCAGGAGAGGCACTATGCGCTCATTAACATGGATTTGTCTGGCCGCCGCGCTGTGTTCATCGGCAGCGCATGCAGGCGGAGTGGGGTTGGGCGCAACGCGAATGGTTTACTCAGGCGCCACCACCCAGTCGATGCTGCAAATCAGGAATACCCACCCCGATTCGTCCTTCCTTATCCAGTCGTGGATCGAGAATGAACAAGGGAGCCGCTCGAATGATTTTATCATCACGCCTCCGCTGTATGTTTTAAAGCCCGCGTCCGAAAGCGCGGTGAAAATGATGTTCAACGGCAAATCGCTGCCGCAGGACCGGGAACGCTCTACTGGATGACGGTCAAAGCGATTCCGCAGCAGAGTCACAATACGTCCGGCAACTCTCTGCAATTTGCTTCGGCAAACCGTATAAAAGTCTTTTACCGCCCGGCAGGCCTCATCGGCGATGTTAACGAGGCGTGGAAAAAAATAACCGCCCACTATCGCGCCGGAAAAGTCACGCTCAATAACACAACGCCGTATTACCTCACCACCATCAATTTAAAAATCGACGGCAAGCCTGTTCAACCGGTAATGGTGCCGCCAAAGGCAAGCATAACCCTGGCGGAGTCGTTCGCTCGGGCAAGTACAGCAAGCTACCAGACCATCAATGATTATGGCGCCTGGACGCCCATCAACAGCGTGTCGCTAACTCAAAAATAAAGGTATGACCGTGTGAAAGCAAAAACCGTTTGCGCCATGGCCATGGTCCATGCCGTGGTCATACAGCATGTCGCCGCCGCAGAGAGTGATTTGCAGTTTAATCCTGCTTTCCTCAGCGGTGAGAACGAGAACATCGCCGATCTCTCATGGGTTAATGCGCGAAATGCGTTACCGCCCGGCGAGTACAATATTAATGTTTATATTAATAACAATTACGCTTTCACCGGCAACGTGAAGTTCAGCATCAACCGGAGCAAGGGGCAAGACGAAGCCCTGCCCTGCGTCACGCCAGCGCAAATAGCTGCGCTGGGTATCGATAGCCGTCAGGCCAAAGACGAAGCGCTGCCGCTGGCCCGGCCATGCTATTTTTTAGACGCGCTCTTCCCGGGCGCCCGCTTTGATTTCGACCAGAAAACGCTCGCCCTCAGTTTCAGCCTGCCGCAGAGCGTTATGCGTAATCTGCCAAGGGGCTATGTCAGCCAGGAAAGCTGGGAGTATGGTATCCACGCCGCGTGGATGAACTATATCGTCAACGGTTCCAGGAATGAGTTTCGCGGCGACACGCGGATCCGCGATCGCCAGCTCTTCGCCAGCCTGAACAGCGGCGTGAACCTCGGGGCGTGGCGGCTGCGCGATTACACCACGTGGACTAAACAGAGCAATAAGCTTACCCACGTGCAAACCTGGCTCCAACGGGATATCCCCGCTCTGAGCGCTCAGGCCTACGTCGGAGAGACCTACACTTCCGCACAACTTTTTGATGCCGTAGGCCTGCGCGGCGTAACGCTGAAAACAGATGACAATATGCTGCCCGCCAGCCTGAGTGGGTACGCGCCGGAAGTTCGCGGTATCGCACGGAGTAATGCCACCGTAACCGTACGGCAGAACGGTAACATTATTTATCAGACAAACGTCCCCGCCGGGGCCTTCATCCTGAAAGATCTCTACCCCACTTCATCGGGCGGCGATTTATCCGTGACCATTCAGGAGAGCGACGGCAGCAAAACCCAGTACACCGTTCCGTTTGCCAGCGTACCGAACCTGGTACGTTCCGGACAGCTGAAGTATGCCTTCAATGCCGGGAAGTTTCGTCCCGTCGGCAATCAGGACTCCCCGTCGTTCGCCCAAAGCGAACTATTTTACGGCTGGCAGCACGGCCTCACTTTTTACGGCGGCGCGCAGCTGTCTGCAAACTATCGCGGGCTGGCGCTCGGCGTAGGGCAAAATCTCGGGCGCTTTGGCGCCTACTCGCTGGATGTCACTCACGCGAACAGCAGGCTGGCGAACGAGCGTCGCTACAGCGGAGATTCCCTGCGCCTGCGATACGGCAAACGGCTCAACGACTTTGGCACGCGCTTTAATTTCTATTCGCTGCGCTATTCTACTCAGGGGTTCTATACCCTCAGCGATACGGCCTACAAAGGGATGAAGGGCGGTGTAGCAAAACAGGTAGTCGAGGCTGACGGTAGCGTCACTACCCGTTATGAGAATCTTTATAACCTGCATCTGTTGCGCAAAGCGAAAAACCAGCTGCTGCTGTCGCAGCCGATGGGCGGATTCGGCTCGCTCTCGCTGTCATGGGATCAGCAAACCTACTGGCATACCCCTGACAAGACGCAAAGCATACAGTTGGCGTGGAATGCCATGTTCCGTCATGTCGCCGTTGGCGTCAGTTTTCAACGCAGCGGCAACCTGTTCGCTAACCAGAATGAAAATATCTTCGCCCTGTCGCTCTCCGTCCCTTTTGGCACGCCACAGCTGGCGACCCGCGCACGCTTCACCACCACGCATGCCGGCTCAACGGGGGCGAGCAATAGCGCTGGCCTCAGCGGCTACCTGCCCGGTATGGAGAATGTGTTCTATAGCGTCAATCAGCGTTACAGCGCGCAGCAACAGTACGGCGCCGATACCGCCTTACAGTACGCAGGTCCATGGGGAGACTACAACATGGGCTATAGCTACTCCCGCGACTCGCGCAACCTGAGCTACGGCATGAGCGGCGGCGCGGTTCTTCATGAAGATGGTCTGACGCTGAGCCAGCCGCTGGGAAACACCAATATTCTGATCAAAGCGCCGGGGGCCGGCAACGTGTCGGTGCTCAACCATAAAGGCATCAAAACCGATAGCCGAGGCTATGCGGTGATCCCCTATGCCACGCCGTATCGCGTCAATCAGGTGGCGCTGGATGTCACTACCGCCGGAAATGACGTTGAGCTGGAGAACGCCATCGTCAGCAAAACGCCGACCGATGGCGCGTTGGTGCGGGCCACTATGGTCACGCGCCAGGGGGCTAAAGCCCTGTTCGTCATTCGTCGCCACCATGAGGTGCTACCGTTTGGCGCCGTGGTATCGCTTGCCGATGAGCAAACCAGCAGTATCGTTGGCGATGCCGGCAGCCTGTATCTGCCGGGCTTGCCTCTTGAAGGCACGCTGCACGCCGTCTGGGGACAGGAAAGCGGCAAAAGCTGCAGCGTTAAATATCGTCTGCGTCAGCAGGACTATAACCCCCGCACCGGCCTCTATTCACAGGAGGTGATATGCCAGTAACAACCCGCCTGCCCGCTATCGCGCTGTTTGTTGTCCTGACTGTCCCCGCTTACGGCTATGACGTTCTGGTCTCGGTGAGCGGTCATTTAATCGGCAATACCTGCATCGTCTCCGCGGATTCCAAAGAACAGAGCGTTCCGCTGGGCACCATCGGTATTAAGCAGTTTCGCGAAGCGGGTGCGGTGAGCAATATCAAAAGCGCCTTCACATTAAAACTGGAAGAGTGCGGCCCCACCTTTACCGGAGCGAAGATCCGCTTTAGCGGCACGCCGGACGAACTCAACCCGCAGCTGATTAAGGTCGCAGACGGCGGCGCAACCGGAGTCGCGGTACAAATCCTCGATAAAGACGGCATTCAGGTGCCGCTGGAAAGCCAAACCACGGCCTACGGTATCTCGGGAGATGAAAGCGTACAGATGACCTTTTATGCGCGACTGGTGGCCACGGGGGCCGCCGTCAATACCGGAGAAGTGTCAGCCTTCGCCACCTGGACTACGGAGTATCAATGATGCGTTTTTTACTGCTTATCGGCTGGCTGTGCGCCAGTACACACGTTTTTGCCCTGAACTGGAAATCCGATATTACGCTCTCTCCGCAGCCGATGACCTATACCGGCCCTGCCGATTCCGTCGTCCCTGGCAACATCATCGGCTCGACGTGGATCGCCACGGTCAGCGTGCAACAGGTGTTCTGGTGCGGATATATTTTTACCTGTAGCAAAGGCACGCTCGAACCGAGCAGCAGCGCGGTTCTCGCCGGACTCTCGGTCAACGTTGATGGCGCAAACTACACCGTTTTTGCAACCGGGGTTCCCGGAATCGGCTATATTCTTGGCCTGAAAGATTTCAACGGCTCGACCTACATACCGTTACAGAACGGGGTGACCCAAAGTTATCCCGCCGAGGGCACCAGCGGCATGGCGTTTGATTTAGGCTGGTCGGCGAAGCTGACCTACATCAAAACCGATAGTGCGCTGAAAACGGGCGTCTACGCCATCCCGACCATTAATGCCGCCATCCTGACGGCGTATAACAACGAAACCAAAACCGCTCAGGTGATCATTGACCCGACCACCGTGACGGTGACGGCCAGCGGCTGTACGGTCGGCACAGACAGCGCCAGTGTCGAACTGGGTACCCTTGATGTACGTACGCTACCCGACGTGGGCGATACCTCGCCGTCAGGCGCATTTAACGTCAGCCTCACCTGCGACGAACAGGTGGCGCTCTATGCGGTAATGACGGATCAGACGACGCCATCAAACACCTCCTCCACCGTGACCCTGACCGGCGACTCCACCGCCTCCGGGGTGGGGGTTCAGTTCTTTTACAACGGCAGCGGTCCGCTGATGATGGGGCCAGACAGCTCAGCGTCGGGCACCACCAATCAGTTCTTTATCGAGACCACCACGGCAGTGCAGGCGCTCTCTTTGCCCTTTCAGGCGCGCTACGTTCGTACCGGTCCTCTGGTACCAGGCTCCGCCAATGCCCTAGCGAGTATTACCTTTTCCTACCAGTGAGCGGTCCGCCCACTATGCGTGGTGAGTAAAACGATAAGCGTGAACGCAAAGGTCCGGGACATCGCCCGGGCCCGTTTTTGCTCACCTCAGCGCACCTGACAACCGGCACGCTCCCTGCCCTACGCTACCAGCGGTAATAGATATGCTCCGCATGCTCACGGGCCGCCGCCTCATCGCCCTGCAGACGCGCCGCCACCGTCAGGGAAAAATCAAACACCTTCCCGAGCCCCCGGCCGCTAATCAGATTGCCGTCCTCCACCACATCCGCGTCAACATAGACGCCGTCGGTCACCTGCCGCCAGAGCTCGCCGGAACAGACATAGCGGCGGCCTTTCAGCAGGCCGTTGCCCCCCAGCACGCGCGCCGCGGCGGAACAAATCGGGCAGAGATATTTGCCCAGTTCATCGTGGCGGCGCACAAAGGCGATAACCTGCTCGTTTTGGGCCAGAGAGACGCTCCCTTCTGGCCCGCCCGGCAGGATCACCGCGTCAAAAGTCTGGTCTGTGCTTTCCGCCAGCGTACTGTCCGCTATCATCGGAATAGCGTGGTAGCTGACGACCTCCCGCGTCTGCGCGCAGGCGATCGTCTGTACGTGGATATTCAAGCGCCGTAAAACATCGATTGCGACAATCGCTTCCCCTTCTTCGAAGCCCGGGGCCAACAAAACGGCTACCGTTTTCATGTTCTCTCTCTCCATTCCGCCCTTACCACCACGAGTACCAGGTCTGGCGCAGGCGTACCAGTGCTTCAAGATAGAAGTAGTCACCCCAGCTGCAGCACTGATCCACCCCTTTTCCACTGCCCATATGATAAACCGAGTGCTTGAGCAGCCCTTCGGTCGGGTCATCGTCGGTCGCCAGATAGTTATCGGTCAGCGACTGGACGATACGCAACGCCATCTCCTCGTAATGCGCGCGATGCTCATCGAGCGCCGGCAGCGCGTTGACCAGCTCCAGCAGGCCACAGGCGGTAATTGCCGCCGCCGAGCTGTCGCGTACCGCGTCGGTACCGAGCAAGGCCAGATCCCAGTGGCACACATCATCTTCCGGCAGGCGGTTCAGGAAGTAGTGGGCCAGACTGCGCGACAGCTCCACCATATTTTTATCACCGGTATAGCGATAGCTGAGCAGGAAGCCGTAGATGCCCCATGCCTGGCCGCGGGACCAGCAGGAGGTGTCGCTATAGCCCTGATGGGTGTTGCCAAAACGCGGCTCGCCGGTGTTCACGTCAATGTAGTAGGTGTGGTAAGTCGAGGCGTCTTCACGCACGATATAGCGCGCCGCCTGTTGCGCATGAGCCGTGGCCGCCTGCGCATAGCGCGGGTCCCCGGTCTGCTCGCTGGCCCAGTAGAGCAGCGGTAAATTCATATTGCAGTCGATGATCATCCGCCCCTGCTGTTCGGGGTCGTTCAGATCCCCCCAGGCCTGAATGATTCTGGCCGTCGGGTTATAGCGCTCCATCAGCGTTTCCGCGGCCAGCAGCGCGCTCTGGCGGGCGGCTTCGTTGCCGGTGAGTCGCCATGCGCTGACGCAGGAGAGGGTATAGAGAAACCCCAGATCGTGCGTCGCCGTATCGATACGCTCCTCGATGCGCCGGGCAAAAGAGGGCAAGTAGCGCTCGGCAGCCTCGCGATAGGCGGGATTACCGCTCATTTCCCACGCCAGCCACAGCTGGCCCGGCCAGAAGCTGGTCGTCCACTCGACGTTTTCAGAGCGTGGCCAGATCCCGTTCTCACAGGCCTCGCCCGGGAATTTATCGCCAAATGCGACAATATTTCTATCGAGCTTGCGGGTCACTCTGGCCAGCGCATCGTCGAGCTTCTGGCGCAGCGCCAGCCGGTCGACCTGATACAGTTCGACGGGACGGAGGGCTTCGGTAATCACCTTTTTGGTCATAACAACTCCTGAATTAATGTTTGGCCGGTTCAACCGGGTTGGTGTCCAGCGCCGGGGAAAAAAGTCGCGATGCGTCCCATGTAGAGCGGCAGCGCGAAAGCGTAAAAGCGGAGATAAGGGTAAACAGCAGGGCGCAGCTGCCCATCAGCAGATAGGTATGCTCAAAACCGATTTTGTCGTAGAGGTAGCCCGCCGGCGGCGCCACCACAATTGAACCCACGTAGATCATCGCCTGATAACCCAGCAGGTACATCGTGGCGTTGACTCGGCGATCAAAGTGCTCGGCAATGTATTTAAAGACCGAAATCAGCAACAGCGCGATTTCGACGCCATAAAACGGTTTAATAATCGAGATGATCAGCGGATCGCTGGTCAGGCCCGAAGCGATCAGCCTGGCCCCGACAACGCAGCCGCAGAACAGCAGCCCCCGTTTTGCGCCGTAGTGATTCACCAACAGCGGAATGAACATCATCATCACGAACTCCATCCCGGACTGCACGGTACTCAGGTAGCCATACCAGGCATTCCCCTGCTCTTTGGTGGCAAAAAAGGAGACGAAGTAGCGTGGAAACTGCTGCTCAGCAATAAACATCATCCATGCGACACCGGCGACATACAGGCTGAACATCCAGAATTTGCGGCTTTTCAGTAACTGCATCACGTCGCTAAAAACGATTTTGTTCGCTGAAATCACGCTGTTATTACGCAGCTGCTCATCGCCAATTTTCAGGCTGATTAACACCAGCAGCATCAGGAGCGATGTACTGCTGCTCAGCAGAAAGTTAGCCAGCGGCGAGAAGTTGAACAGCAGCCCGGAAACGGAGGCGGCCATCGCCCAGCCGAGCGATCCCCACATACGAATACGGCCGAACTCCAGGCCGTACAGCCGGCTAAAACGATCGGCATAGGATTCCGATGCCGCGACGCCCGCATACCAGCCAAGACTTAAATAGAGCGCGCCAAGGGTGATGCCGATCGTCGTGTGGCTTTGCAGCAGGGGTTGATAGACGAAGACAAAGAACGGCGCCATCAGGGCCGACACGGCACAGACAAAATAGAGCAGCCATTTGCTCATACCGATCTTATCCATGATGTAGCCGTAGACCGGCTTCAGGATCACCGCGAACACGCCGTTGATGGCGAATACGCTGCCGATAGTGATGCTATCGAGGCCGACTTTCTGGCTCAGCCACAGCGCGTAGAGGCCAAAGCTGGAGGACCAGGTAAAAAAGTAGAGAAAGATAAAGGCGCTCATTTTGTACTGTGCGCCACGCACAGAGGATGAAGGGGTCATAGGACGTTCTCCGGGGACAGCGTGAGATGTTTTTCTTCCTGTGCCGTCACGAAGCGTACAGCATCATCGCCAATGAAGGCCTGCGGACAACCCTGCGGTGCAAAGGTGTCGGGATTCCCCGCCCAGACCGCGCTTAACAACAGATGAGTTCCTGGTGCTAAATCACCGCGTAACACCGGAACCGCCGCGCGTTCGGCAAACAGCAGATTGCTGTTGGGCGGCGTCAGTATCGCCTCGCCGCAGCGTCTTTGCGGGCTCAGGCAGAGAATGGCCGACGTGTCGGCAGGGGTGATGATCCGGCACCCGCCCTCCCCGTCCAGCACCTGAGGCAGGGGGCGGTTCGGCACGCTGAATCCCCCTTCGGCCGTATCAAGCGCGCGGGCAGTGTGGATTCGATGTACGCGCAGCTGCCAGTCGCCCATCGCGATAAGCCAGGTTGCAATCACCACATCGCGCCACGGCCGCCAGCGGCTATAAATCATGCCATCGGCAGTCGTCACCGCGTCACAGTCGCGCCGCCCGCGCCAGTAATCATCTTTCTCACACAGCAGCAGCATGGAGTCAGGCGCAGCGTGACTTAACCCATAGCGCCCGCGCTCAATGGTGAATCCGTAGCGCGTGGAGTAGGCAAACTTGCAGTATTTCGCTTCGGTATTGACGAAGTTATTCAGCTCAAGCTGGCCGGAGGTCAGCATCCACAGGTGATCGGTCTGATGCACCAGCACCTGGTCGGCATGCTTAATGCTGTGCTGCGCGGCGATCGTTGGCAGCGGCAGCTCCGGCTCCAGCCAGAAGGGATCATCCTCACCCATCGCCAGAACCAGCATGGTTTTCAGGGCCCAGTAGGGAGAACCCGGCGCATTGTAATCCTCCGCCATGATCAGATTCGGGTAGCTATAGCCCACGCTCAGCACGCCATCACGATCGAACAGAGGTTGCTTCAGCCACCAGCGAAGATGGCGCAGGACGATGCCCTTGATCACTCCCGGGGAGAACGCCTCCAGCCCGGCAAAAGCCGCCGCGCTCCAGAAAGCCGCCTGAGCAAAGCGATAGGTCAGGCTGCGACCAAACGGCACGGCCGCCCCGTCGTCGGCAAAAAAATGGATAAAGTCTGCGGAAAACAGCAGCGCCCGATGACGCAGTTCTGCGCAGCGTAGCGGGTCGATATCGGCCATCAGCTTCGCGTAAATCAGCCCGTAGAAGTGAAAGCCCATCGAAATGTAATAGTCCCGCGGCCTGTCCGGGCCATCGGAATACCAGCCGTCGCCCAGGTAGTAGCCCTCCATGGCGCTAAAATGCGCTTCCCGCACCTGAGGATTAGTCGGCATCCCGGCGTGATGAAAACCGACCTGTACCAGAATGGGAAAGAAGTGCCAGTTATTGTCCGGGATCGCCTGCGTTTCACTCTGTTTTAACCAGCGCCAGAGATGGGTTTTCTCCTGCTCGTTGAAATGCGCCAGCACGCGATCGCCCGCCAGCGCTAACAGCAGACCATAGGCGGCCATCTCCACGATGCGCTGATCGTAGGGGTTCACTTCTCCCCAGTAATCGGCATGCTGCGGGTTGGTGCCGTTTTTAATGGCCTGCAGGTAGAAAGAAAACTGTGACGGCTCGCTGCCGCCGGCCAGCAGCGGCGTGACGCCCCACAGCAGACGCGAGAAGGTTTCCATACTCGCCACCTGTTGCCCGTAATGGGCGGTGAAATTCGCCAGATCGACACGGCTGGCATCATTTTTAAAATTGGGCGACACGGCATTCAGCAGCTCATTAACCAGCTGCCGGAGGTCGTTGCGGGTTCTTAAAGGGTTGGTCAGATGAATATTTTCAGGTTGCAAAAGGTCCTCCCGTCATGACACGAGAATTAGATAAGTTATTGTTATTTCGATTTTATAAAATTGTTTATACGTCAACAGGAGGAAGAATAGTCGCTTTTATTTGTGCGGCTAAGTGAGCACAATCACAAAATTAAACCGCCATTTCATTTTTGCTGGATATTTCACGCAGACGGGGGGATAAATTGCAAATGATGGCGTAAAAATTTAAATCTATTGTCCTGGAGGAAAAATGAGTGAACCGCAGCGACTGGAACGCATCACACTCGATAGCCGGGCGATCTCTTTTAACCGCTTGCGCTCAACCAGCGCGTCTTACTATCACTGGCACCAGTGCGTGGAATTCCTCTATATCTCCAGCGGCTATGGCATTGTGGTGGTAGATAACCAGCACTACACCGCTCGCCCGGGACGCATGTTTATTTTTCCACCGTTTCGCCTGCACAAAGTCCAGGTCGACCACAGCGAGAAAAATCCCTACCACCGCACCACGATGCATATTGAACAGTCGGTGGTTGAAAGCATTATGCGGGGGTTTGCGCGCCATCAGGCCCAGTTTGCCACGCTTGCCGCCAGCAATGCGCCGGCACAAATTTACGACCTCAGCGAACACGGCCCTTTCATGGAGAGAATTCTGACGCAATTTGACGGGCTGTATCACGGCGGGCAGATCGCCACCAGTGAGGTTGCCTTTCTGGTGATGCAGATAATGGGTTTTCTCCCCGCGCTGCCCGAGCCATGTATTCCCCGGCAGCAGACGGTCGCGTCGCGGATTATGAGCTGGGTGGAGGCTCACTACGCCCACAAATTTTCGCTCGATGAACTCGCCCAGGCGCTGGGCCTGTCGCGCAGCTACACCTCGCGCATATTCCGCCAGCAAACGGGCGGCAGCATCCACGAGTATCTGCTGACGCGCCGAATAAAGCGCAGTTGCGATCTCCTGCGTAACACCACCGTCAGTATTGATGAGATTGCGGCCGAAGTCGGGTTTAGCGAAGTCACCTACTTTATTACCTGCTTCAGGAAGATGATGGGCCAGACGCCGCTGCAGTACCGCAAGGCGAGTCTGGCCAGAAACAGCGTGCTCACGTAGCCCGCGGGGCTACTTCGAGACGTCCGCGCCGAAATACTGGCTGGAAATTCGCTGGTAGCTGCCGTCGGCGCGAATATCGGCGATGGCGGCATCGATCGCCTGGCGCAGCTCCGGTTCCCCTTTGCGGATTAGCACCGCCTCCTGTTCGGCATCGGTTCTTTCCGCCACGATTTTCACCGGCGCGTCGGGCTTGTGTTTCTTGAAATCGAGGAACGAGAGGTTGCTGTTGATGGTCGCATCCACGCGCCCCTGTGACACCAGGGCGATTGACTGATCAAAGCCATCCGTTCCCACGACCTCCGCGCCATTTTCACGGGCAATTTGCGCGTAGTTGCTGGTTAACGTATGGGCGGACTTTTTGCCCTTCAAATCTGCAAAGGTGTGAATATCCTGATTATTGTTATTCACGATGAGTACCGCTTTCGGGGTGATATAGGGGACCGAAAAATCATATTTCGCCTGACGCTCCGGGGTGATCGAGACCTGATTAATCACTGCGTCGTAGCGGTGAGCGTCCAGCCCGGCCACCAGACCGTCCCACTTGCCCTCGACAAACTCCGCTTTCACGCCAATCCGGCGGGCAATTTCACGCGCGATGTCGACATCAAACCCCACCAGCTTGCCGGAGGTATCATGATAGGTAAAAGGCGGGAAGGTCCCTTCGGTACCCACTTTAAATACCCCCGCTGATTTTATCTGCGCCAGGTTTTCCCCGGCACAGGCCGCGTGCGTCACGCTCAGCTGAATGGCGGTAGCCAGCAATGCGCTCATCAATACTTTCATCATTCACTCCTTTATCTGAATTGCCGGATTATTTTTTTAAATTTCCCAGGAATCGGGAAACGTCTCGGTCAGCGTGGAAATAAAAAGCTGCGTACGCGTTTTCTTTGCCCGGGTAAAAATGTCCCGCGAAGTCCCGCTCTCCACAATCTGGCCGGATTCGAGGAACACCACCTGGCTGGCAATATTTGCCGCCAGCCGAAGATCGTGGGTCGCCATCAGCATCGTCGTTCCCTCCTGCGCCAGCTGGCGCAAAACGGCAATCACTTCCTGGGATAGCTCAGGATCCAGCGCCGAGGTCGGTTCATCGCAAAGCAGCACTTTCGGCGAGGGGGCCATCGCCCGGGCAATGGCGACCCGCTGCTGCTGGCCGCCGGAGAGCATCGCCGGCCAGGCATGGCGTTTATGCGCCAGCCCGACTTTGGCCAGCAGCGCTTCCGCCCGCGCCCTCGCCCGCTCACGGGGCCATTTCTGCACCACCACCAGCCCCTGCATAATATTTTCCAGCACCGACAGATGCGGAAATAACTGGAAGTTCTGAAAGACCATGCCGGTTTGCTGGCAAATACGCCGAACGTCTTTTCTTTTTGGCGCCGCGGCGGGAGAAAAAATAATCTCCTCATTACCAATCGTTAATTTCCCGGCCTGCGCGATTTCCAGTAAATTAATGCAGCGTAATAATGTACTTTTGCCGCTGCCCGATGGGCCAATCAGCGCCGTCACGCTGCCCTCAGGAATCGTTAGTGAAATATCATGCAGCACCTTCTGGCGGGAGAAACTCTTTTCAAGTCCGGACAGCGTTATCATGATGTTCTTCCTTTACCAGCGTATTTCTTTCTAAACGTAATTCCAGCCGGGACTGTAAATATGATAAGACCGAACTAATTAATAAATAGAGCAGAGCCGCTTCGCTATACAGAATCAGCGGCTGATAGGTGACGGCGGCAATACGCTGGGCGGCTAAAAACAGCTCCGGCACGGTAATTACCGAGGCCAGCGAGGTATCCTTAACTAAGGAAATAAAGGTGTTCGACAGCGGCGGCACCGCCACTCTCGCCGCCTGCGGCAGAATAATATAACGCAGCGATTGCCCCCAGCTCATGCCAATAGAATGCGCGGCCTCCCACTGCCCTTTGGCGACCGACAGCAGCGTCGCCCTGATCACCTCCGAGGTAAAGGCGCCGACGTTCAGGGTAAAGCCGATAACCGCGGCCGGAAAGGCATCAAGGGTGATCCCGACGCTGGGCAGGGCGTAAAAAATCAGAAACAGCTGCACCAGCAAAGGCGTGCCGCGGATAATCCAGACATAAAAACGCACCACGCTTTTCAACGGCGCCGGGCCATATAAACGAATCAACGCGACGATAAACCCCAGCAGCAGACCGAGGGAAAATGAAATTAACGTAATGGGGATAGTAAAAACCAGCCCGGCATAGAGCATCGGCCAAAACGAGCTTATTGCTAATGAAATAAATTCCGGCACATATCACCTTTTTGCAAACCAGCACTTTTTATTACTGCCCTTTCCGGGGAGCAGCTTATTAAAAGAGCTTATCATGCAGAACATCGCCTCAGCATGTATCAATACCGGCATTAAATAGCCGACTTTGTGCTTTGCGCGGCCCGACCGCGACTTCTTGCTGCCGCAGCTGCGGCACGTCGCTGATGCTGCCGGTGAATTAGCGCAGCTGGCGAAAATAATATTAACCAGCCATAACAATGCCTGTCAGCCTATGGAATATTTTCGACAACCCTTTGCCGAAATAAAGATAAGCGCCGCCGGAAAAGCGATAATTCGGTGAAAAATACGGCAAAAAAGGCCTTATCTGGAAATCAACACGCCCAGGCGGCTAACAGGCTTTCCCTCCGGACGGCTAAAAAGCATCTTATATTCCATTTCGCTCTTAATGCCGGACAAATATTCTTTAAAATACCAATTTTGCAGACCTACCATTCAAATATCTCGATACGAATGGGCAAATAGTTATGTCAGTTTTTCACTCCATTAGCGACCTTATTGGGCACACTCCCCTGCTTCAACTGCATAAGCTGGATACCGGCCCCTGCAGCCTGTTTTTAAAGCTGGAAAACCAGAACCCCGGCGGGTCGATCAAAGACCGCGTCGCGCTGTCGATGATCAACGAGGCGGAACGGCTGGGTAAATTAAAACCCGGCGGTACCATTATTGAAGCGACGGCGGGTAACACCGGTCTGGGACTGGCGCTTATCGCCGCACAAAAAAATTACGCCCTGACGCTGGTGGTTCCCGACAAAATGAGCCGGGAGAAAATTTTCCATCTCCGCGCCCTGGGAGCCAAAGTGCTCCTCACCCGCTCGGATGTGAATAAGGGCCACCCCGCCTATTATCAGGATTATGCGCGCCGCCTGGCGGAGGAAACCCCGGGCGCGTTCTATATTGACCAGTTCAATAACGAAGCCAACCCGCTGGCGCACGCCACCACTACCGCGCCCGAAATATACGATCAGCTGGACGGCGATATCGACGCCATCGTCGTCGGCGTCGGCTCCGGGGGAACCCTCGGCGGCCTGCAGGCCTGGTTTGCCAGACATTCACCAAAAACCCAATTTATTCTTGCTGACCCGGCGGGCTCGATCCTTGCCGACCAGGTTGAAACCGGGCGCTACGGTGAAACAGGCTCCTGGCTGGTCGAAGGGATTGGCGAAGATTTTATCCCGCCGTTGGCCCATCTGGATGGCGTCCGAACGGCCTATCGCATCAGCGATGGCGAAGCGTTCGCCACCGCCAGACAGCTTTTACAAACCGAGGGGGTGCTTGCCGGTTCGTCAACGGGCACCTTACTGAGCGCCGCGCTGCGCTATTGCCGGGCGCAGACCAGTGCTAAACGCGTGGTCACCTTCGCCTGCGACAGCGGCAACAAATACCTCTCCAAAATGTTTAACGACGACTGGATGCGTCAGCAGGGCCTACTGAGCCGGCCGACCCGCGGCGATTTAACCGATTTTATCGCCCTACGCCACGATGAAGGGGCTACCGTTACCGCCGCTCCGGACGACACCCTCGCCGCCATTCTCGCGCGCATGCGTCTGTATGACATTTCGCAGCTGCCGGTGCTGGAAAACGGCCGCGTCGTCGGCATCGTCGATGAGTGGGATCTGATCAGCCACGTCAAGGGCGACAGCCGACGCTTTTCACTGCCCGTTGGCGAAGCGATGACCCGCAACGTAGAAACGCTGGATAGACACGCGCCGGAAAGCGCACTGAAAGCCATTTTCGATCGCGGCCTGGTGGCCGTTATCGCTGACAACGAACGCTTTTTGGGTCTCATCACCCGCAGCGATGTGCTGACGACCTGGCGCAACCGACTTGAACACTAAGGATGAAAGATGAAAAATTTACATACATTGAGCGTACACAGCGGCGTCTTTAACGATGGGCACGGCGCCGTTATGCCGCCGATTTACGCCACCTCCACCTTTGCCCAACCCGCGCCGGGGCAGCATACCGGCTATGAGTATTCACGCAGCGGCAACCCGACCCGCCACGCGCTGGAGACGGCGATTGCCGAGCTGGAGAGCGGCAGCCGCGGCTACGCGTTTGCTTCAGGGCTGGCGGCGATTTCCACCGTCCTTGAGCTGCTGGATAAAGACAGCCATCTGGTGGCCGTCGATGATGTCTACGGCGGGACCTGGCGCCTGCTTGAGAACGTCCGCCGTCACAGCGCGGGGCTGCGGGTAAGCTGGGTCAAACCCGACGATCTGGTCGCTCTTGAAGCCGCTATCCAGCCGGATACACGCATGATCTGGGTTGAAACCCCGACCAACCCGCTGCTGAAGCTGGCGGATCTCAGCGCTATCGCGGCGATTGCCCGTCGGCACAATATTATCAGCGTCACCGATAACACCTTTGCTTCGCCGGTCATCCACCGCCCCCTTGAGCTGGGCTTCGATATCGTGGTCCATTCGGCGACCAAATACCTGAACGGCCACTCCGACGTTGTCGCCGGGCTGGCGGTCGTCGGTGACAATCGCGAACTGGCGGAGAAGCTGGGCTATCTGCAAAATGCGCTGGGCGGCGTACTTGACCCGTTCAGCAGCTTCCTGACGCTTCGCGGTATCCGGACTCTCGCGCTGCGTATGGAACGTCACAGCAGCAATGCGCTGGCCCTCGCCGAATGGCTTGAACAGCAGCCGCAGGTGGAAAAAGTCTGGTTCCCGTGGCTGGCATCGCATCCCCATCATCAGCTGGCGCGCCGGCAGATGGCGCTGCCGGGCGGGATGATTTCAGTGGTGGTGAAAGGCGATGATATCTATGCGCAGCAGGTCATCAGCAGGTTGAAGCTGTTTACTCTGGCAGAGAGTCTGGGGGGCGTGGAGAGCCTGGTCAGCCAACCGTTCAGCATGACCCATGCTTCAATTCCGCTGGAACAACGGCTGGCCAATGGCATCACGCCTCAGTTGATCCGTCTCTCCGTCGGGATTGAAGATCCGCAGGATCTGATCGCCGACTGGCAGCACGCATTGCGTGACTGAACAAGAAATCCGCCGCCGGAATCATGCTGGTCACGGCAGGCCAGCAGATTTTCATGGCGTAGTGTGGATTTGCCTGATGTATGCCGATGTCTGTCAACGGTGGTTTGGGAGAAGGAACGTTTTGTGGCGCGGGTCTACGGAATCCTGGCAGGCCGCACGCGGGTGCGCCAGCGTTCGCCCGAACGACCTTAAAATAGCCGGCCCGCTAACCGTCGTTCATAAATAGCCTTTTCCCTCTTTCAGCACATGCTCTACGAAGCGGGTCAGCTTCGGCAGCGGGCGAAGATCCTGCCGCCAGAGTAAATGTACCGGGCGCGGATGCGGGGTATAGGCCTCCAGCACGCGCACCAGTTTGCCGCTGGCCAGCGCCGCGCTCAGTAAGACCTCAGGCTGGAGCAGCAGCCCGGCGCCGGCTATCGCCGCCATGCGCAGGCCGTAACCATCATTGCAGCGCAGAATCGCATCGCGCTTCCAGCGCACCGCGTCTTGCGCCCCCGGCAATGTCCACTCATTACGCGCCGTCCACACCGTATGGGACAGGCAAAGGTGATCGACCAAATCCGCCGGTACGACTGGCGTGCCGTGACGAGCCAGGTAAGCGGGCGCGGCGCAAATCACCATCCGATATGGACAGAGATATTTCGCCACCAGATCGGTGTGGTGAATATCACCAATACGGATCGCCAGATCGAAGCCCTCATCGACGAGATCGACCATCCGGTTAGTCAGATCCAGTTCGATGCGAACATCCGGCCACGCCTGTAAAAAAGAGGCGGTCAGCGGCGCAATCACGCAGGCGCCAAAAGAGGTCGGCGCGCTGATGCGCAGCGTCCCGGCCGGCGCCAGTCGCAATCGTTCGACCGAGCTTTCGGCAATCGCAACCTGTTCAAGTACCCGTTTGGCCTCTTCATAATAGACGCGCCCGGCATCGGTCAGACTCTGGCGCCGGGTGTTGCGCTCAAGCAGTCGGGTGCCCAGCTCTCGCTCCGTCAGGGCGATATATTTGCCGACCATCACCGCCGACATCTCCAGCCGCGATGCCGCGTCGGTAAAACTGCCGCACTCCACCACGGCAATAAATGTCTCCATTCCGCGTAGCTTATCCATATTACAAACCTCTGGTTAGTAATCATCTAACTTTTAGCCAGTTTATCCGATAACTGTTTCATTAAAGAATAGAGGCTCACAACCGATCAGGAGTCAGCCATGAAAATCGTCGTTATTGGTGCCAGCGGTACCGTCGGGCGCGCCGTCGCCGAAGAACTGAGCCGTCAACATCAAGTCATTCGCGTAGGTCGCACTCAGGGCGATCTTCAGGTGGATATCACCTCTCAGCCGAGCGTCGAAGCCCTGTTTGAAACTGTCGGCCGGGTCGATGCGATTGTCTCGGCCACCGGCAATCTGTTCTTTGGCCCGCTGGCGTCCATGACGGACCGGGATTTCAACCAGGGCCTGCAGGACAAACTGCTGGGGCAAATCCGCCTGGCGCTAACCGGGCAGCATTATCTCAATGAAGGCGGTTCGATTACGCTTATCAGCGGCATTGTGGCCCATGAACCGATTGCCCAGGGCGTCAACGCCACAACGGTGAATGCCGGGCTGGAGGGCTTTGTCCGCGCCGCCGCCTGCGAACTGCCGCGCGGGATCCGTATCAACCTGATAAGCCCCACCGTATTAACGGAGTCGCTCGCCGCGTATGACGGTTTCTTCCCCGGCTTCACCAGCGTCCCTGCCGCCGCCGTTGCCCAGGCCTATCGCCGCAGCGTGGAAGGGATACAGAGCGGCCGGGTGTACACCGTCGGCTACTGACCGCGAGAGCACCGTCAGCCTCTGCCCGGGCAGAGGCCGTCATCCCCGGCTATTACACCGGGGATGACGGCCGTTTTCAGCAGCGACATTCACGACAAGATAAAGAGAAAAGAGAACACTCCGTGTTGTAAATATTGATCTACTGCACACTCCCGATAAATGCACTTCATGGTGCAGTGCTGCGCACAATATATTCCATTTCGCCATCCTTTCAACACCTCAATCATCGCACATCATGGTGTAACAGACTGATTTACATGGTGTAAGTGGTATTCCCGTATAAATATCATTGCTTAATATTGGCACGATCGCTTTTCCACATATTTATCAGGCCTTTCTCATTCGACGGTACAACCAATCATTCCAGGCAATGGCCACCGCCACGGAGTTTTATCTGCCTGAAAATAGCCTTCCAGCGGGTTAATTATTAAATCCCAATTAAAGCAGCATAAATCGCTAAAAAATAGATTTGACGGTTTATTCAGCGCGTTGATTCAGGATGGCGGATGCAGGTAAAGCATTTTTTTTATATCGACGTTCGACATTTTTAATAATTTCCAAAATGATACGAGATTGTGACAATAGTAAACGAAATGTTATGATGAGTAGATTAGCTGTACTCCTCATTGGAATATCCATTTAACGCTGATTTAGCCCTACAGTGATGAGAGAGCACCATGACTAAACCTCAATCCGTTCACGTTGAAAACCTCGAAAGTAATACTATAAGACCTATTCCTCTTAATATGCGGCACGGTAAACCCGGCGATCTTTTTACCATTTGGTTCGGCTCGAATATCATGTTATTAACCGTGATCACCGGTGCCATGTCGGTGACCATTTTCCACCTTTCTTTTTTCTGGTCCGTTATTGCCCTGCTTATCGGCAGCCTGGTTGGCGGTCTTTTTATGGCATTGCATTCGGCGCAGGGCCCGAGGCTCGGCGTGCCGCAAATGGTGCAAACTAAGGGGCAGTTTGGCTCCTACGGCTCGGTACTGGTGGTATCGATCGTGGTATTAATGTATATCGGATTTACTGCCTCCAGCCTGGTATTAGGCGGGCAGTCAATGCACGCTATCTATAAGCCGATGAACTCCGACGTCGGGATTATTGTCGTCGGGGCACTCAGTTTATTCGCCACCATCTTTGGCTATAAAATCATCCACTCCTACGCCAGAATTATGTCGTGGATTTCCGGTATTGTGCTGGCTGCCACATTTCTGTGGATCGTGTTTGTGCACGGCCTGCCGGTCGATTTCCTCGATCGCGGCGGCTTCAACAAGGTTGGCTTCCTCGGCGCGGTATCCATTGCGGCGCTGTGGCAGCTGGCCTATGCCCCCTATGTATCTGACTATTCACGCTATATGCCCTACAGCACCAACGATAAAAGCGTTTTTTATGCCAGCTATTTTGGCTGCATTTTAGGCTCCTACCTGCCGATGGTCCTCGGCGTGCTGGTGGCTGTCTGTATTAGTAATGATGATATTATTCAGGGCATTATCGATCTAACCGGCGGAATGGGCGCCGTAGTCATTGTGGTACTGGCGCTGGGGATCGCCGCCACAAACTCCATGATGTTGTACTGCGGAGTTCTCTGCACCTTGACCCTGGGCCAGACTTTTATTGATGGCTGGTCGCCGATGGCCCGCGCCAGAATAATCACCGCCATCCTCACGATGATTCTCGAAATATCACTGGCGATCTATGGTCAGGAAAACTTTTTATTAATCTACACCAACTTTATTACCGTGCTGTTATATGTGCTGGTGCCGTGGACGGCGATTAATCTGGTGGATTACTACCTGGTCGCCCATGGCGAATATGAGGTTGAGTCCTTCTTTAAACGCGATGGCGGAATCTACGGTTATTTTAATGCCACGGCTATTTTCTGCTATTTACTGGGAATCGCCGTGGAAGTGCCGTTTATGTCGACGGCGATCTATACCGGACCTGTTGCGCTGTCATTTGGCGGGGCAGATTTATCATGGATTATTGGTTTGCTGGTCGTTTCTCCTGTCTATTATTACCTCTCCAGAGCGAAGACGGTCAAAAAGATGGCCTTTGCGAAAGAGAAAATTTAAAGCAATATATTCCCTCAGTCATCATTTAGCTCCGGACAGGTTCCGGAGCTTTTTTTATTCCGCCACGGGCAACAGGAAAAGACCGCGGCGAAATAAAGAACGGCCGCAGCGAAAAGAGATAACGGAAAAAATGCGGGAAAAGAGGATTGTGGAAATGCGCCCGGGTCCGGGCGCAAAAGATTCAGGAGGCCGCCATCCAGTGGCGCAGGTTATCCAGCATCGCCAGACATTGATCCAGCTGGCTCAGAGCAATAAATTCATCCGGCTTGTGTCCCTGCTCCATACTTCCCGGCCCACAAATCAGCGTTGCCACGCCCGCTTCGTCAAACAGCCCACCTTCCGTGCCAAAGGCGACGGTGGAGAAGGTATCATTTCCCGCCCATTGCGCCAGCCAACCGGCAAAGGCCGACTGCGGATCGCTCAGCAGACCGGGATACTGGCTGAGCGGCTGAAAGCGGATCGTTGCCTCCGCCGCCACCGCGCGCATCGCCTGCACCAGTTCATCGTTGGCATACGCCTGCAGCCCGGTGAGCGTCTCGTCGAGCGACACATCCGGCAAATGGCGGATTTCAAAATCGAACTGGCAGCGCTCAGGCACAATATTGAGCGCCGCGCCGCCCGTAATCAGCCCCACCTGAACGGTACTGTACGGCGGGTCGAAACGCGCATCCTGCCTGAGCGCCAGCTTTTCACCCAGTACGCCTAAGCGGGTAATCAGCTTCGCCGCATACTCAATGGCATTCACGCCATCGGGGGCATAGGCCGAATGGCAGGCCTTACCGTGAATATGGCAGCGCATGGCTAGTTTGCCTTTATGGCCGTAGACCGGGCGCATCTCCGTCGGCTCACCGATAATGCACAGGGCGGGCTTATCCTTTGAGGCTTTAAGATGGTTCACCAGACTGCGGACGCCGAGACATCCCACCTCCTCATCATAGGAAAAGGCCAGGTGCAGAGGCATGCTTAACGGCTGTGCGAGGAAGGCGGGAACAGAGGCCAGCACGCAGGCGATAAAGCCCTTCATGTCGGTGCTGCCGCGCCCGTAGCACAGGCCATCGCGGAGGGTGAGTGCAAAAGGAGGGACCGTCCAGCGCTGGCCGTCAACCGGAACCACATCGGTATGGCCGGAGAGCATTACGCCCCCCGGCCCCGGCGGCCCCAGGCGGGCGTAAAGATTGGCTTTTTTGCCGTCGTCATCGTAGAACAGCCGGCATTCAATGCCAAAACCGCTCAGAAAGCGGTTTATGTAATCGATCATCTCGAGATTGGATTCGCGACTGGTGGTATCAAAAGCCAGCAGCGTTGCCAGTATCGACTTCACCTCATTATTCATCGCCCGGTACTCCGTAACTGGGGGCCTCCCGCGGGTCGAGCGCGCGCGTGATATAGGCCTGCATCTGCGGCTCATAGGCCTGCCAGAGCGCGGCCAGCTCGCCAATGGGATCCTCCTCGCTCCAGTCAATACGCAAATCCACCAGCGGCCACGAATAGTCATCCACAACCTTCACCGCCGCAGAGTGAACCGGGCCGGCCTCACCGCCGCAGGCCAGACCGGCCTGTAGCGCGGCCAGCAGGCGCAGCGCCATTTCGCCTTCGCTCTGCTGAAAACCCGTCACCATTGCCTCAATAACCGCCGTGCTGGCCAGCATATTTCCAGCGGCAATGCAGTTTTCTCCTTCGGCAACATGATAAATACCAAGGGTTTTATCGCCGCTGAAGGCGGCGGTTTGTCCGTTGGCGTCAATGGCGATGATCTGCCGGTAGCGGCTAAAATCGTCCTCCGCCAGCGCCCTGCGCAACGCGATGTCCGGCGCGAATCCCTGTTCCAGTTGCGCTAACGCCAGCTGACCCAGCGCCGGTAACGTGATGTTCTGACTGGATACCGCCCCCACCCCGGCCTGTAGCCAGGGACAGCGGGCGCCGACGGCAATGCTGGAGGAGCTGAGCGCAATACCAAACTGCCCGCTTTCCGGGCAATATGCTGCGATAGAAAAGGTCATCGTCGCTCCTTACTTCACGAAATCATCGGGAATGACGGCAATCACATCGATCTCCATCAGCCATTGCGGCTGCGCCAGCGCTGAAATCACCAGCCCCGTGGAGATCGGGAACACCCCCTTCAGCCATTTACCCACCTCCTGATACACCGGCTCACGATAACGTGGGTCAATGATATAGGTCGTGGTTTTCACGATGTGCGACAGGTCGCTTCCGGCCTCTTCCAGCAGCTGTTTGACGTTTTTCATCGCCTGCTCGGCCTGAGCCTGCGGGTCGCCCAATCCGACCAGGTTACCGGCAAAATCGGTTCCCACCTGACCGCGCACGTAGACGGTATTCCCGGCGCGAACCGCCTGGCATAAATCGTTATCCAGGCTCTGATTAGGGTAAGTCTCTTTGGTATTAAACATGCGAATACGGGTATGCGTTGGCATCTTGTTTATCCTGTTTAGTGGGCGAACGTTCAGCGCCGATCGGCGGCCTGGTACTGGCTGTACTTACGCTGAGTGGCAATATGGTCAGCAATGTGTTTTGCGTCATGCCAGACGCCCCAGATGAAGGTCGACCCCCGGCGCGACAGCCACGGCAATCCGAGAAAATAGACCCCGGGTTCGCTGGAGACGCCGCGTTGATGCTGCGGACGGCGTTGCTCATTAAAAGCATTCACGTTGAGCCAGCTGTAATCCACCGCGTAGCCGGTCGCCCAGATAATGGTGGCGATCCCCGCCTCCGCGAGATTCAGGGAGAGGATCGGCGAAGTCATGCACGGCGGATCAGGTAAAAACTCGCGGGCGGCAGGTTCTTCCGGTAGATCCAGGCCATTGGCCGCGATGTAGGCATCTGCGGCATCCAGCAGCGCCAGGTAGTTCTCATCCCCGCGACGAATGTTGTCGCACAGATCCGGCTGGAAGGTCGCCATCCCGGATTCAAAGGCTTTCGTCAGCCCGACCAGGGTGATGCCGCGATGCGCCAACTCGCGGAAGTCCACGGTGTGCCCGCCATGGGCGCCGCTGACTGCGATAGTGACATGCTCTTTGCCCGGCGCGCTGGCGGGGGCGTCCCACATGCCCAGCACCCCCAGCCACCAGCAGAAGTCCCGGTTGCGATATGCGCGCGGCGGGCGGTCATGCGCGCCGACGGATAAATAGACCCGGCGGCCGGCACGCTGAAGCTCGTCGGCAATTTGCACGCCGGAAGAGCCCGCGCCAACGACCAGCACGGCGCCCTCAGGAAGCTGCTGCGGGTTGTAGTATCGGGCGGAGTGGATTTGATGAAGGCTGCTCTCTTTTGGCGCAATCGGTGGAATAACCGGTTTTTGAAACGGCCCGGTCGCGGCAACAATACGCTGGGCTTCAATAACGCCCTCCGTGGTCTCAATGGTAAACCCCGGTCGTCCGCTGTTGCGAACCGCGCTTTTAACTTCAACGCCGGTACGCACCGGCAGATTGAAGGCCCTGACGTAATCTTCAAAGTATTCCGCCACATCGTCTTTGGGAATGAAGCTATCGGGATTCCCCCCTTTAAATTCCATCCCCGGGAAACGGTCGTGCCACGCCGGACCATTCGCCACCAGCGAGTCCCAACGCCCGCTTCGCCAGGCTTCAGCGATGCGGTTTTTCTCGATAACCAGATGTGAGATCCCCAGCTTCGTCAGATGCTCACTCATGGCAATACCGGCCTGACCCCCGCCAACAATCAACGTATCAATGTTCGTTTTTTCTACGGTCATAAATGTGTCCTTCGAATGGTGTTCAATCGCCAGGAATAAACCACTGCGCAGGACCGAGGTTAATAAACCGTAACAAGCAGGTAAATTATTATAAATTTAGAACCTGAGAATAAAATAGTGATGCAGAGCGCAGCATCTTGAATCTAATGAATAAAAGTATTATTTGCGGGAGATTAACGGCAAAAGATAATCCGGCGAGCAGCCAATTATTCATAAAAAAGAAATCGCAAGCCATCAAGCCTATAAAAAATATATTCAGAGACTCGTTTTTTTATATTTAATATCACCGTCAGAGAGTGACCCGGCCCGCAATAGTACGAGCCGTCTCTTATTCTTCGCTGAATTTACGCCACCCGCGCATCAATGTCCGCCGGGCTGAGTACCGCATGGCGACAATATTCCATAAACAGTTTAGTCGGTTTGGTCGGCTCGCTACTGCGCAGGTGCGCCATCACCAGCGTGGAGTTCGCCATCTCGTCCTGAATTTCCACGCAGCGCACCTGCTGGCCATCGTAGGTCATGTCGGAAACCGGGCGGGTTACCAGCACGGAAAAACCCAGCCCCTGGCCGACCATGCAGCGCACCATCTCAATAGACGGCGAGCTGTAGGCAACCTGAGGATTATACCCTTTATCTTTGAAAATACTGATGAAATAGTTTCGACTTGGCACCACGTCCAACAGGACCATCGGCAGGTTATTGAGCTCGGAGAGTTTCACTGTCGCTCGCTGCGCCAGCGGATGATGTGCCGGCAGCAGAGCATAAGGCTTCTGCGGTGCATTGAGGCTTTCGGTGTGAATCGCGGTATCCAGCTCAAGATCGTAGAGAAACGCCAGATCGAAACGCCCGCGGTGCAGACCGTGCGTAATTTCATGCTGCTCACCATCGCAAATTTTGAGGGTGATATCGGGATAGATCTTTTTAAATCCGGCAATCAGCGAAGGTAAATAGAGCGGCGCCGCCGTTTCAAAACAGCCTAGTGAAATAATGCCGGAGACCAGTTCATTATCCGCTTTTGAATTTTGCTCAAACTGATACGAAAGCCGCAGCAGCTCCTTCGCCTTTTCATAAAAGCGTTGCCCGCTGGGGGTCATCGACACCCCTTGCGCGTGGTGGCGAATAAAAAACTGCTGTTCAAACATATCTTCCAGGGTTTTCACCGCAATGGAAATTGACGGCTGGGCGATATGTAACTGTCTGGAGGCTTCCGCAATACTCTCTGCTTCGACAACGGCAACAAAGTATTTGAGCTGCTTCAGGGTGAAATGGGGCATGGGACACCTTATTTTTTATTCTCAGAGAGATAAGCTAAATAGCTTTAAACGATGCTCCCCGTCGCCCGCAACCCCGCCAGCGGAAAAAGATCAACAATCCGACGCGGGTCGTATTTTTACAGAAAATTAACAGACAAAGCGCAGGAAAGCTGCGAGCCAACGACAGGCCCGCGGCCTCAGATCGCAAGGAATAAGGGTCATTCATCTTTTTTTCATTACCTGTTATTAAATCAAACAATATTTAATATATTTAAAAGACAGCAGCAGCTGTGCTCAAAAAACCGAAGCATAAAAATAATATCCTTTTAAATACAAACCATTAAAAAATAACCCGCGTGATTTTTATGAATGCCGTCACAGAAATAACCGCCCCGCGCGCCCCTGAGAATTATCCCCTCCCCGGGACTAGCTACGTTTTTTATAGAGGTTACCTAGATTTTTAGTCCTTTCTCGTCGCTGCCTCCTCCTGCATCATGAATCAATAGCAACAAATCAATAACAAACAAGCAACATATCAAGGGAGAGGCGCATGTCTGGTATGTGTGATAGAAATTTCTGGCAGGACAAACTGCGGGAGCAACGCTTTATCAGCCACGCGATCGTCGATGGTCGTCCCTACCTCGCCATCAGCCGTAAAGTCTGCCCGGCCATCAACCCGGCGACCAATAGCGTGCTCGCCGCGGTGACGGCGCTGCAAGCTGACGATATTGATATTGCAGTAAAATCATCCCGTGCCAGCTTCGCCTCCGGCGTCTGGTCCGGTCTGCCGCCGCAGGAACGTAAAACCGTGCTGCTCAGGCTCTCCGCGCTGATTCTCGAACACCGTGAAGAGCTGGCGCTGCTTGAAAGTGCGAGCATGGGGAAACCGGTCAACGATGCGCTGAATATGGATATTCCCGGCGCGGCGCACGTCATGGCCTGGTACGCCGAAAGCGTCGATAAAATTTACGCCGAGGTCGCCCCCACGCGTAAAGGGTCGCTCGCCACCCTCACTCGTGAAGCGGTCGGCGTGGTGGCGGCAATCGTACCGTGGAACTTTCCGCTCGATCTCGCCTGCTGGAAACTCGGGCCGGCGCTGGCCGCCGGGAACAGCGTGATCCTCAAACCCTCAGAAAATTCGCCTTTTTCGGCGCTGCGTCTGGGTGAACTGGCGCTCGAGGCGGGTCTCCCGCCAGGCGTACTGAACGTCGTCACCGGTCTCGGCACAGAAACGGGCACCGCGCTTGGGCTGCATAACGATATTGATGTCATCACCTTTACCGGTTCGACCGCGGTCGGCAAGGCCTTCATGACCTACTCCGCGCAGTCAAACCTGAAACAGGTCTGGCTGGAGTGCGGCGGTAAAAGCGCCAACATCGTCTTTGCTGACTGCCAGGATCTCGACCTGGCGGCGGAGAAAGCCGCTTTCGGTATCTGTTTTAACCAGGGCGAAGTGTGCTCCGCCAACTCACGGCTGCTGGTAGAACGCGCGATTTATGCCGACTTTATCACCCGGGTACAGGCCAAAATGGAAGCCTGGGCACCGTCTCACCCCTTTGATCCGACGGCCAAAATGGGCGCGATGGTCAGCGCAGCGCATGCGCAAAAGGTCATACGCGCGATCCGTTCGGCCCAACAGGAAGGTGCACGCGTGCTGACCGGCGGCCGTGAGGTCGAGATTGAAGGGATCGCCAACTACGTTCAGCCCACGCTGCTGGATGGGGTGAACGAAGAGATGTCGCTGTGGAAAGATGAAATTTTCGGCCCGGTGCTTGCCGCTATCCCCTTTGATGATGAACAGCAGGCCATCCAGCTGGCTAATAACCATATTTATGCCCTCGCCGCGTCGATCTGGACAGACGACCTGCACCGCGCGCACCGGGTTGCCGGACGGCTTAACGCCGGCACGGTGTCGGTCAATACCGTGGATGCGCTGGACGTCACCGTGCCGTTTGGCGGCAATAAACAGTCTGGTTTTGGTCGGGATTTGTCGCTGCATGCCTTCGACAAATTCACCACCCTTAAAACGACCTGGTTCCAGTTTCGCTAGCAGGCAACGGCCTCGCCTTGCACTGATTCCGCTTACAGGAGAGATAACATGACTTACCCTATTCACCCGACGCGATCCACTACCGAGTATCAAAGCGGGGATGCCGCACACCATATCCACGCGTTTCTCGACCAGAAAGCGCTGAACGCTGAAGGACCGCGCGTCATGGTACGCGGCGAAGGCCTGTACCTCTGGGACAATGACGGCAACAAGTATCTGGACGGTATGTCAGGACTGTGGTGTACCCAGCTGGGCTACAGCCGCCAGGATCTGGCCGATGCCGCGGCAGCGCAGTTCGCGAAGCTGCCCTATTACAATATGTTCTTCCACACCACGCACCCGACGGTGATTGAGCTGTCCGAACTGCTTTTCAGCCTGCTGCCCGGGCACTACAGCCACGCCATTTACACCAACTCCGGTTCTGAATCGAATGAAGTGCTGATCCGCACCGTGCGTCGCTACTGGCAGATACTCGGTAAACCGCAGAAAAAGGTGATGATTGGCCGCTGGAACGGCTACCACGGCTCTACCCTCGCCGCCAGCGCGCTCGGGGGCATGAAAGCCATGCACGCCATGGGGGGGATGATCCCCGACGTGGCGCATATTGATGAGCCCTACTGGTATATGCACGGCGGCAACCTGACGCCGCAGGAGTTTGGCCTGCGCTGCGCCCGCCAGCTGGAAGAGAAGATCCTCGAGCTCGGCGCGGAGAACGTCGCGGGCTTTATCGCCGAACCGTTCCAGGGCGCCGGCGGGATGATCTTCCCGCCGGAGAGCTACTGGCCGGAGATTCAGCGTATTTGTCGCCAATACGACGTGCTGCTGTGCGCCGATGAGGTGATTGGCGGCTTTGGCAGAACCGGCGAATGGTTTGCGCACCAGTATTTTGGCTTTGAACCGGATACGCTCTCCATCGCTAAAGGGCTGACCTCCGGCTATGTTCCGATGGGCGGCCTGGTGCTGAGCAAACGGATGGCCGAGGTGCTGGTTGAGAAAGGCGGCGTATTTGCCCACGGTTTGACCTATTCCGGCCACCCCGTCGCTGCGGCCGTTGCCATTGCTAACCTGAAAGCGCTGCGCGATGAAAACCGGGTCACCACCGTACGTGACGACACCGGCCCGTATCTGCAAAAAACGCTGCGTGAGGTGTTTAGCCACCACCCGATGATTGGTGAAATCCAGGGCGCAGGCCTCGTGGCCGCTCTGCAGTTCGCCGAAGATAAGTCGACCCGCAAACGCTTTGCCAATGAAAACGATCTGGCCTGGCGCTGCCGGACTATCGGCTTTGAAGAGGGGGTCATTATCCGCTCAACCCTGGGGCGTATGATTATGGCTCCCGCGCTGATTGCCAGCCACAGCGAACTGGATGAACTGGTCGAGAAGACCAAACGCGCTATCGACCGGACCGCAAAAGAGGTGGTTCTGCTATAGCTCTTTTGCCGTTAGCGAATAACCGCGCTAACGGCACCTGACCCGCTCGCCCGGAGGTAAAAGTGACCTCCGGGATGACATTCCGTTTGTGCAGCAGGTACACTACGCCCCTGTTTCCTCTCCCTGACCACGCCATGCTGAAGAAATTACCTTTTGTCATTCCGCTGCTGGCGCTCATTGCGCTGCTTGTCTGGTGGTTCACGCCCCGCTACTCCGAAGAAGAGATTGCCTGGTACCGTTCGGTTTTCTGTGTCATCGACCACCGGGATAGCCAGGCGTTTCTGCGCGATATGGAAAATATTGTCGAAGGCGGCAATGCCGATTACGCGCTGCACAAAAACCACTATATCCCGGCGCTTGGCGAACGTATGCGTCAGACCTGGCTGCAGCTCAGCCAACAAGAACAAGAGAGCATTGCTCAGGATCAGCAGCGCTGCCGCCAGCTGATGAGCGAAAAACAGCGTTAACGCTTCTTTTGAATTCACCGGCCGCACGGCAATGGCGAGGCCCTGTCCCGCAATGGTATTCTGCCCGCGCTTTTCCCTTTTAAAAATAAGGAAAACAGATCTTACCGGCGGCGATAAAAAAGAGTTGATCTGATATGCACAAGCTCTTACTTTGCTAACCAGTTTTCACACGAGATAAGACGATGCCGACAATAACAGCAAGTAGTATGCAAGAAGCGAAAGAGTTAATTCACTGCGGGAAATACAGGGAAATCCTGCTGAATTTTGATATTGATGCTGATGATTTCTTCACGCTCGCCACCTCCCAGTCCGCGACTAAAGTCACGATGATCAACAGAAACAAGCACTCACCGGTCAAAGCAGAAAAATAATAAAAACCCTCTGAGGTATTCTTTATGTGGCTATTTATTGGCACACTCGGCGTTGCATTTCTCTCTTCACTGATGCTGATTTGGCTCGATGACCGCATCGCCGAAAGCGACTAAACCAGATTAACACTCCGTGCCGCCCGGCGGCGCGGAGTTATTTATATCGCTACAGCGATTTCGCCAGACGTTCCACGGCCGTCATCAGCCCCTCTTCCGAGACCGTAGAGTAGGACAGACGCAGCGTACGGGTATCCGGATTATCGTGATAGAACGCTTCGCCAGGGACAAACACCACGCCGTTTGCCAGCGTTTTCTTCATCCATTCCATGGTATCGAACGAATAGCGGAAGTGAGCCCACAGGAACATCCCGCCTTTTGGTCGGCTGAATGCAATGTGCTCCCCGAGTCGCGACTCCAGCGCATCCGCCAGCGCCACACACTTCTTACGATAATCCTCACGGATCAGCGCGATCTGGCTATCCAGGCGATTCATCGCCAGATATTCCGCCGTGATCACCTGCGACAGCATGTTGGTATGCAGATCCGCCGCCTGCTTAACGATCACCGTCTGCTGCGCCAGCCAGTCCGGCATCACAATCCAGCCGATACGCATCCCCGGCGCAAGAATTTTGGAGAAGGTGGAGGTGTAGACCACCTGATCTTCACAGCCCAGCTCAACCGCGTGCTGATACAGCGGACGGCGAACTTCATCGGTAAAGCTGATTTCGCCATAGGGGTCATCTTCGATGATGACAAAATCATGCTGTTTCGCCAGCGCCACCAGGCGGCGACGGCGATCTTCGCTCAGGGTTTTTCCGCCGGGGTTGCCGAAGGTGGGCACCAGATAAACCGCTTTGACGCGGGTCGTTTCCAGCAGGTCGGCCAGCTGTTCGACCAGCATCCCGTTATCGTCGGTATCCACGCTGAGAATATTGGCCTGCGCCAACTGGAATACCTGCAGCGCCGCCAGGTAGGTCGGGCGCTCAACCACAATCGCATCGCCCGGATCGAGCAGCGTACGGGCTACAATATCTAACGATTGCTGAGAACCGGAGGTGATATAAACATGGCTGGCCTGGCAGTCAACGCCGCGCGCCTGACACAGTTCGCTCACGGCCTGACGCAGCGGCGGGTAGCCTTCGGTCAAACCATACTGAAATGCATCGTTGAAGCGCCCGCTCATCACCTGTTGCACAGCCAGATTCAGACCTTCGGTATCAAACAGCTCCGGAGCCGGGATCCCGCCGCCCAGAGAGATAACGCCGGGCAGTTTACTGTGCTTCAGAAGTTCGCGGACGGCGGAGGGCTTGAGTTCACCCGCGCGGACGGCGAGTCGCCTGTCGTGCATATTATTTTCCTTTTCTGTCTTGTTGTTGTCTTTGTGACTTATCGTGTTTGCAGGATTTGTTGCCCGGACAGGCCGTTTACGGCGCTGCCCGGGCTGCCGGCTACCGGCCGTCGCTGTCTTTCAGCACAATTAACGGTTCGATATCACTCTCTTTTTTGACTACCAGCGAATCATCGCCGCGCAGACAAGTACCGCCGTAGTTGCCGCCGACGGTAAACGTACATACCTGAATGTATTTACCATCCACTTTCGGCAGGCACCAGAGCTGCTGGTAAATATTTTTACGATCGACAAACTGCCCGCTGGTTTTATCCAGCACTTCGTCTTTCGGACCAATCAAATCGATGTTGTTGCCGCAGCGGCCAGAGATAGGTTTCACCGCATAACCGGTTTTCGCCAGCTCCTCGTTGACCACAAAATCGGTATCCAGCAAATAGCGGTGGTTCGGGAACAGCGACCACAGTACCGGCAGAATGGCCTTGTTACCGGGGATCACCGTCCACAGCGGTTCGAAGACCAGCACTTCCGGACGCAGCAGTACGTCGATCAGCCGCACCTCGTTTTGCGGATGTCCGGTACGGATCGGCACGGCGGCGTACTCATCGGCGCTGACTTCACGCACCTGCTCGATGGCGGTTTCCCAGGCCCAGGTTTTCCAGACGCAGTTCACCAGACGCCCGTCGCCGTCGATCAGCTGCCCGGCGGCATCCCAGTGCAATTCATCAAGGCCAAAGAGGATCTTACTTTCAAATCCCGCCTGCGTGAGCGAGCGCTGGATGAACAGCGCGTGGTAGTTCTCCTCCAGATCCTTGTCCTGCATGATATGCACGAAAGGACGGGCGCGGCTGTGTTTCCAGGCACCCGCCAGCTCATCAAGCAGATTCTCCGCCGGGTTGTGTCCGCTGCCGTAGTAGCCCTGTTTCAACCACTGTTCGAGGATCAGCCCGCCTTCGGTATGACAAGAGGCGGAATCGGCGTTGTATTCATAGACCTTCAGCCCGCGCTCATCCATACAGAAATCCATGCGGCCGGTAATCATATGATGACGGCGTCGCTGCCACGAAAGGCGCAGGCGCGGCCAGAGAATTTTAGGGATATCAAACAGCGCCAGCAGATTGTCATCTTTCATCACCTTATCGGTGGCGTGCAGGTACATCAAATGCAGCTCGTTGGTCGCTTTGATCAGCTCCTGCTCGGCGCTTTCGGTAATGGTGAAGTATTGATAGGGATCTTGATTGATGAAGTGACCGTTGGCGGCCACGTAGGCTTTCTGCAGCGAATCTTTCTCGTTCAGCCAGTTACCGCGGAACTGACCTTTATTCGGCAATCTCGCGCCCTGAATCGCCATCGCTTCACCCGGCAGCACCGGCTGCGGCAGGCTGTGCTCGGTATCGGCGGTCTGAATCATCCAGCCTAATATTTCCGTATCGGCAAAGGTATCTTTGATGGTGTAGAAACCGTCTTTCACTTCCAGCGTTAATTCGCGAGTCCATTGCTGGCCCTGCGGCAGCGGAGCGTGAATCACGTTTTGCTCGGCGATGCGAACCTTATTGCCTACCAGCTGCGTAATCACCGCAACATGGCCGGTATGCTTGAACTCACCGCCTTTCTGCCATATCAGCAGCGAGCCGGCCATCGGCGGACGGCGGGCGCCGTTTGCGAAAGCCTGCAGCGGCAGAATATTGTCATTGACCACTTCACGCAGAAAACGCAGGGAGAAGATTTCATAGGCCATGCCGACATCGGTAAAGACAAAGCCGTAGGTGAGAAACAAAAAGCGGCGCGCAAATTCAACGCACTGCCATTTGTGCCCCATATACTCATTGCCGATATAACTGCGGAACGTCGCGTCATCCGGATAGTCGCGCGGATTTAAACTGCTGTAATTCGATGAATAAATTGCTACGCCCCCCGGCGCGTAGCCCAACAATGTACCAAAAGGGGCATCACTACTTGTCGATCCTTTGCTCATTAGCCTGACCTCAAATTAATGCAGCCCGGGCAGTTGGCGGAACAAAACTCCCTCTTCTTATCCTGCCACAGGCACTTACCAGACAGAGGTGAAATGATGATACCACTCATTGGATTCAGCGATCGTGCCCGGCAGGAAAATAACCCGGCGCCTTTGGGTAAAAGTGATATCGTTATTTGTAATATCTCCCCGAAATAGTTCAGGTTGCCTTGCCGTCGACAACAGCCGGGTGATTCAGGGAATCATAACGAAGAATGAGACAACGTCAGGAGTTGATTATGAGCGCACAACCGCATCTGCAGGCTCAACCGCTGGTCTGGGGCCACGGCCCACGCACTTTTGAGGTTTTCCTTGAGCCAACCTGCCCGTTTTCCGTCCGGGCGTTCAATAAGCTCGACGAGCTACTGGACGAAGTCGGCGCGGATAATGTGACCATCAAGATTCGCCTGCAGTCGCAGCCGTGGCATCTTTTCTCCGGCGTCATCGTGCGCTGCATTCTTGCCGCCTCGACGCTTCCGTACGGCAGAGAGCAGGCGCACAGGGTGTTAAAAGCCGTCGCCGACCATCGCGAAGAGTTTGAATTTACCGACCATTGCAGCGGGCCGAATATGGAGACCACGCCGCAGCAGATAATCCAGCGCATTGAGCGCTATAGCCAGGTTCTGCTCTCGACGGCCTTCGCCCGCCCTGAGCTGCAGGCTGAAATTAAATGGCATTGCAAATACGCGCGACAGAACGGTATTCATGTCTCGCCTACCTTTATGGTCAACGGTCTGGTGCAGCCGGACCTTGGCAGCAGCGACGATATCAGCGTATGGGCCGCGCGGATTATGGCCTGAGTCCTCCTCGCCCCGGTTGCGCGACGCTGGCCGGGGCCAATAAGCCTCACACTGTTAAACCTGCTTAGTATCTCCTGCTACACTCCCTCAACGGCTCACTAAAAAGGCAGGTCCTCATGTCAGAGAATAACTACCAACCACCTAAAGTGTGGGAGTGGAAGCAAAACAACGGCGGCGCGTTCGCCAACATCAACCGTCCCGTCTCCGGCGCAACCCATGAAAAAACGCTACCGGTCGGCTCACATCCGCTGCAGCTCTACTCCCTGGGCACGCCCAACGGCCAGAAGGTGACCATCCTGCTGGAAGAGCTGCTGGCGCTCGGCGTGAGCGGCGCGGAATACGATGCCTGGCTGATTCGCATTGGTGAAGGCGATCAGTTCTCCAGCGGTTTTGTTGAGGTAAACCCCAACTCAAAAATTCCCGCACTGAGCGACCACTCCACCACCCCGCCGACGCGCGTATTTGAGTCCGGCAGCATCCTGCTGTACCTCGCTGAGAAGTTTGGTTTCTTCCTGCCTAAAGATCCCGCCGGGCGGACCGAAACCCTTAACTGGCTGTTCTGGTTACAGGGCGCAGCCCCGTTCCTCGGCGGCGGTTTTGGCCACTTCTTTAACTATGCGCCGGTGAAAATCGAGTATGCGATTGACCGCTTCACGATGGAGGCCAAACGTCAGCTCGACGTGCTGGATAAACAGCTCGCCCGCAATCGCTATGTTTCCGGGGAAGAGTACACTATCGCCGATATGGCTATCTGGCCGTGGTACGGCAATGTGGTGCTCGGTGGGGTGTATAACGCCGCGGAATTCCTTGACGCCGGCAGCTATAAAAACGTCCTGCGCTGGGCGCAGGACATCGCCAATCGTCCGGCAGTCAAACGCGGGCGTATCGTCAACCGGACCAACGGCCCGCTTAACGAGCAGCTGCATGAACGCCACAGCGCCAGCGACTTCGATACCCTGACCGAAGACAAACGCCAGGCATAACGCCTCCTCTACCGGAGGCTTCGGCCTTCGGTAGTTAACTTTCCAGCCGGTATCCCGCCATAAAGTAACGCATGGCGGTACAGGAATGCCCTTCCCTGAAGAAATCCATGACCATGTTTCTGTCCAGGCCATAGCGGCGGGTGAGGATCCCGGCCTCCCAGGCGCTAAGCTGACGATCGCCGGTTTTTTCAAACATACGCTGAGAATAACCGAGGACAAACCCACGTTTATAATCCGCGCAAAAACCGGCTGCGTTGCTGGCGCTTTCAGCCTGAGAAGCCTTCAGTCCCGCCATTAAACCTTTGCCAAAATGGTTATCCATCGCTTTCCCCCCCTCAATCGTTATATACAAAATTATATAGCGATTTTTTGAGCGAGTGCCAGCGCTATTTCCGCCCTTTTTAGCCGAGATATTTGGCAAACCACGCCAGCGTTCGCTGCCAGGCGAGCTCAGCGGCGGCGCGGTCATAACGCGGCGTGGAGTCGTTGTGAAAACCGTGGTTCACCTGAGGATAGATATAGGCCTCGAACA
Organism: Klebsiella sp. X13; assembly: GCF_003323835.1. Taxonomy (NCBI): domain Bacteria; kingdom Pseudomonadati; phylum Pseudomonadota; class Gammaproteobacteria; order Enterobacterales; family Enterobacteriaceae; genus Klebsiella; species Klebsiella sp. X13. Next base: position 747,465 of record NZ_CP030874.1, on the reverse strand, counting down.
CTTTATGCTGCGCCTTCAGCGCCTGTTCATAGGCGGGCCAGCCGTCCGTGATGGGCTTATCCAGCTCCGCATAGTGCAGCAGCAGCGGCGCATGGATTTTATCGACATCCGCGATCGGCGGCTGGCGGCCATAAAACGGCACTGCGCAGGCCAGTTCCGGGATCGCCACGGCGGCAGCATTACACACACCGCCGCCGTAACAAAAACCGGTTATTCCCACTTTGCCGCTCGCCTGCGGATGTTTTTCCATAAAGGCGACGGCGGCAAAAAAGTCGTTCATCAGTTTCTGCGGATCGACTTTCTGCTGAAGCTCTCTCCCTTCGTCGTCATTGCCGGGATAGCCACCCACCGAACTCAGGCCATCCGGTGCCAGCGCGATGTAACCGGCTTTGGCCACTCGCCGGGCGACATCTTCGATATAGGGATTCAGCCCGCGATTCTCATGCACGACGATCACCGACGCCGGTTTTACGCTTGATTTCGTCGGCACCACCAGATACCCGCGCACCTCTCCGTGCCCCTCGGGAGAAGGATAGCGAATATATTCCGCATGAATATCCGGGTCGGTAAACGAGACCTGCCCGGCAAGCGCATAGTTGGGTTTCAGCAGATTAAACAGCGCCAGGGCGGTCATGCCACCGACGGCGTACTTCCCGGCCAGTTGTAAAAACTCCCTCTTGCTGATTTTGCCGTGCGCATAATAGTCGTAGTACTCCAGCAGCTCTTGCGGAAAATCTTTCGCCGTCTGTCGCGTCATCATCTCTTCTCCGGAAATTAACCCCCTTTAAGCAAAGCATAAGCGCGCAGTGACGCCAGCAATCTTACGCATTGTGATCCAGCAAACGCTGCCGGCGTGCCATACCAGTTAAAATGGAAACGACGTTTTAATTTATAAGGAGAGATCATGTCCTGGTTAGCTGACGCCACCCGCTACGATTGCATGCAGTACCGCTACTGCGGTAAAAGCGGCCTGCAGTTGCCCCTTTTGTCGTTGGGACTGTGGCACAACTTTAGTCACGGTCACGCGCTGGATGACCAACGCGCCCTGCTACGCAAGGCCTTTGACCTGGGCATTACCCATTTCGATCTGGCGAATAACTACGGGCCGCCGCCCGGCAGCGCGGAGGAAAACTTTGGCCGCCTGCTGCGCGAGGATTTTGCCGCCTACCGCGACGAGCTGATTGTGGCGACGAAAGCAGGCTATTCCATGTGGCCAGGCCCCTATGGCAACGGTAGTTCGCGAAAATATCTGCTCGCCAGCCTCGACCAGAGCCTGCAGCGGATGGGACTGGATTACGTCGATATTTTCTATTCGCATCGCGTCGATGAAAATACGCCGATGGAAGAGACTGCCGCAGCCCTGGCGCAGGCGGTACAGAGCGGTAAAGCCTTGTATGTCGGTATCTCCTCCTATTCGCCGGAACGAACGCAGCAAATGGCCGCACTTTTGCGCGACTGGAAGATCCCGCTGCTTATTCACCAGCCGTCTTATAACCTGCTCAACCGCTGGGTCGATACCAGCGGACTGCTGGATACGCTGGAGGAGAACGGCGTCGGCTGTATCGCCTTTACGCCGCTGGCGCAGGGCCTGCTGACCGGTAAATATCTACAGCAGATCCCGGAGGGTTCGCGGATGTTCTACGAAGGGAAAAGAGCGCGCGGGCTGACGGAAAATATGCTCAGTGAGTCAAATCTGAACAGCCTGCGCTTACTGCAGGAGATGGCCCACAGCCGCGGGCAGAGTATGGCGCAAATGGCGCTGAGCTGGCTGCTGAAGGATCGTCGGGTCACGTCGGTGCTGATTGGCGCCAGCCGCCCACAGCAGCTGGAGGAGAACGTACAGGCGCTAAAAAATCTGACGTTTAGCGCAGAAGAGCTGGCGCAGATTGACCAGCACGTCGCGGATGGTCAGCTCAATTTATGGCAAACCTCGTCGGATAAATAAGTCACCTGCCCGGCGGCTCTGCGCCGGCGGGCTAGTGTATCAGTGCTTACCCTTGGTCAGACGATCGAGATAGCCCATCACAAACGCCGACAGCACAAAGGTCAGGTGGATAATGACGTACCACATCAGCTTGTTGTCCGGTACGTTTTTCGCGTCCATAAACACCCGCAGCAGATGGATAGAGGAGATTGCAACAATCGACGCCGCCACTTTATTTTTCAGGGAGGTGGCATCCATTTTGCCCAGCCAGCTGAGCTTTTCTTTACCTTCATTGATATCCAGCTGGGAGACAAAATTTTCGTAGCCAGAGAACATCACCATCACCAGCAGACCGCCTACCAGCGTCATATCGACCAGCGACAGCAGCGTCAGAATCAGCTCCGACTCGCCCACGCTGAAGATGTGCGGCAGTATGTGGAAAATCTCCTGAAAAAATTTGATCGACAGCGCAATCAGCCCGAGCGAAAGACCAAAATAAACCGGCGCCAACAACCAGCGTGAGGCATACATAGCATTTTCCAGAAAGCGTTCCATAAGATCCTGTGAGTTAACAAAAAAACGTTCGGCATTATATCGCAACCCGCCGTGGCGATTGCAACCTCCCGCCGCTGAGCGTCAGGCATAAAAAAAGGCTGGCGCATGGCCAGCCTGAGAAGCGTCGTCGGGGGGGTTATTTCGCTTTTACGGTTTCTTCACCCACCAGACCAATCTTCAGATAACCCGCCTGGTGCAGGGTATCCATGACCTTCATCATCGTCTCATAATCCACGGTTTTGTCCGCGCGGAAGAAGACGGTGGTATCTTTCTTCCCTTCAGTCAGCGAATCCAGCGCGCCGATCATGCTCTCTTCGGTAATGGGATCGTTGCCGAGGAACATCGTTTTATCCGCTTTCACCGACAGATAAATCGGCTTTTCCGGACGCGGCTGCGGCTGACTTGAGGAGGCCGGAAGGTTGACCTTCACATCCACGGTCGCCAGCGGTGCCGCCACCATAAAGATGATCAACAGCACCAGCATGACGTCGATAAACGGCGTGACGTTGATGTCATGCATTTCGCCGTTATCATCGAGGTTTTCGTTAAAATGCATTGCCATAAAGCATTAACCTACTCGTAATTTTTGCGCGGTACGGACCGGTTTTACGCCGCTGGCGCTCAGATCCAGGTCACGGCTTTGCAGCAGCAGCACCTGCGCGGCAACATCGCCGAGCGACGCTTTGTAGCTACCGATCATGCGGGCAAAAATGTTATAGATAACCACGGCAGGAATCGCCGCAAACAGGCCGATAGCCGTTGCCAGCAGCGCTTCAGCGATGCCCGGTGCAACGACTGCAAGGTTGGTAGTCTGCGTCTGCGCAATGCCGATGAAGCTGTTCATGATACCCCAGACGGTACCAAACAGGCCGACGAACGGGGAAATCGCCCCGATGGTCGCCAGATAACCGTTGCCGCGGCCCATGTAACGGCCGACGAACGCCACGCGACGCTCAAGGCGGAAACCGGTACGCTCTTTAATCCCTTCGTTATCTTCGACGCCTTCAGAGAGCGCCAGCTCGTTCTGTGCTTCGTTGATAAGCTGGGTGCTTAAGCTTTTCGGGTGGAAACTGCTGGCGATATCGCTGGCCTGATCGAGAGAACGAGCCTCGCCGAGCAACTGCTGTTCGCGCTTGAGACGGCGCTTACTGGAGAGCATTTCAGCACCTTTGCCGAAAAAGATAGCCCAAGTGACTATCGACGCCAAAATCAGGCCAATCATCACGACCTTAACGACAATATCGGCATGATGATACATACCCCAAACGGACAGGTCCGCCTGCATCAAATTATTACCCACGCTGAATCTCCAGGACGTCAATCACAAAATCTGAGCACAATAATATCAAAAAAGCATCGAATTGATAGTGGTTCTCATTAGTATTTACACTGTGCAGCAAATCACGTTTAGATTCCTTGCGCTTACGCAGTAAAAAAGTGGCCGACCGCGGATTTCGCAAAATTTTTGCCCGTATCGGCCATTCCCCGGTACAGGTTGGGCCATTCATGTTAGTTTAGACGTCCAGACGTATAAAACCAGGTAAAAAAACATGGCTGATAAACATCTTGATACCGCGCTGGTCAATGCCGGGCGCAGTAAAAAATATACTCAGGGCTCGGTCAACAGCGTGATTCAGCGTGCTTCATCGCTGGTGTTCGAGACTGTCGAAGCCAAAAAGCACGCCACCCGCAACCGGGCAAAAGGCGAGCTGTTTTACGGCCGTCGCGGGACATTGACCCACTTTTCGTTACAGGAAGCCATGTGTGAACTGGAAGGTGGCGCCGGGTGCGCGCTGTTTCCCTGCGGCGCCGCAGCCGTTGCCAATACTATTCTGGCCTTCGTTGAACAGGGCGACCATGTCCTGATGACTAACACCGCGTATGAGCCCAGCCAGGACTTTTGCACTAAAATCCTCGCGAAGCTCGGCGTCACCACCAGCTGGTTCGATCCGCTGACTGGCGCCGATATCGCCCGCCAGATTCAGCCAAACACCCGAGTGGTGTTCCTCGAGTCTCCCGGCTCTATCACCATGGAAGTTCACGACGTTCCGGCAATCGTTGCCGCCGTACGCCGCGTTGCCCCACAGGCGATTATCATGATCGACAACACCTGGGCTGCCGGCGTGCTGTTTAAAGCGCTGGATTTTGGCGTCGATATCTCCATCCAGGCCGGGACGAAATACCTGATAGGCCACTCTGATGCGATGGTCGGCACCGCGGTATCCAACGCACGCTGTTGGGATCAGCTGCGGGAAAACGCCTACCTGATGGGGCAAATGGTCGATGCGGATACCGCCTATATGACCAGCCGCGGCCTGCGCACCCTTGGCGTGCGCCTGCGTCAGCATCATGAAAGCAGCCTGCGTATCGCCGAATGGCTGGCGCAACATCCGCAGGTCGCGCGCGTCAATCACCCTGCGCTACCGGGCAGCAAAGGCCACGAGTTCTGGCAGCGCGATTTTACCGGCAGCAGCGGCCTGTTCTCTTTTGTCCTCAATAAACGTCTGACCGACGCCGAGCTTGCTGCATACCTCGACAACTTCAGCTTGTTCAGCATGGCCTACTCCTGGGGCGGTTTTGAATCGCTGATTCTGGCTAACCAGCCGGAACAAATCGCCTCAATTCGTCCGGAAGCTGAAGTCGATTTCAGCGGCACGCTGATTCGCGTCCATATCGGTTTAGAAAATGTTGACGATCTGCTGGCGGATTTAGCGGCAGGCTTCTCCCGTATCGTGTAAAGTGGCAGCGAGTGGCAACAATAGCGGACGTTCTGCGTAAGGCGGCCGCTTTTGTTGCGCCCGAGATCAAGGTGTTCGGGGCTCTTCAGGAGTACACTAGTCAAAAATACGGTACCACTTAGGAAAGTCCATGGTTGTCATTCAAGAGATTGTCGCCGCCCTGTGGCAACATGATTTTGCCGCGCTGGCAAACCCCCAGGTCGTGGGCGTTGTATATCTGGTCATGTTCATGACATTGTTTCTGGAAAACGGTCTGCTGCCCGCGTCATTTTTACCCGGGGACAGCCTGCTGCTGCTCGCCGGTGCGCTCATAGCCAAAGGCGTCATGGACTTTGTGCCGACTCTTGCCATCCTTACCGCCGCTGCCAGCCTCGGCTGCTGGCTGAGCTATCTGCAGGGACGCTGGCTTGGCAATACCGAAACCGTTAAAGGCTGGCTCGCCCATCTGCCGCAGAAGTACCATCAACGTGCGACCTGTATGTTTGATAAACATGGTCTTCTGGCGCTGCTGGCCGGTCGTTTCCTCGCCTTCGTGCGCACCCTGCTGCCAACGATGGCCGGCATTTCCGGGCTCTCCAACCGCCGCTTTCAGTTCTTCAACTGGCTCAGCGCGCTGCTGTGGGTCGGCGTGGTTACCGGTCTGGGCTATGCGCTCAGCATGATCCCGTTTGTGAAGCGACATGAAGACCAGGTCATGACCTGCCTGATGATTCTGCCAATCGCGCTGCTGGTGGCCGGGCTGGTGGGTACCCTGGTAGTGGTCATTAAGAAAAAGTTCTGCAGCGCGTAATAAAGCATAAATAAGGGAGGGGCCCTCCCTTATTCTCCCCCCTCGCTAACCAGCCTGCCGTTGAGTAACACCAGCCGCCTGTCAGCCAGCGCCGCCGCTTCTTCCGGTTCGTGCGTCACCAGCACCACCGTCACCGCATGGCGTCGCAGAGAACGCACCGCTTCCCATAGCCGGACACGGGTCCCGCGATCGAGGCTTGAGAAAGGCTCGTCCAGCAGCAGCAGCCTGGGGCGGGAGATCAGCGCCCTGGAGAGCGCCGCCCGCTGCTGCTCCCCGCCGGAAATCTGCCGCGGATAGCGCTCCGCCAGGTGAGCGATGCCCATCTCTTCCAGCAGATCCATCTGCTCCTTCTTGACCCGCGGAAGGCCCGCCGCGTACTGCGCCAGCGCGAGGTTGCCGCGAACCGTCAGGTAAGGAAAAAGGTAAAGACGCTGGTTGAGATAGCGGCACGGCCTTTGCCATGGCGGCAGGTCGTCAAGGCGCTGGCCGGCAAGATAAATCGTTCCCTGATAAGGAAGCGCTCCGGCAATCGCGTTCAGCATGGTGGTCTTGCCGCTCCCGGACGGCCCGGCGATCGCCACACAGCGTCCCTCCGGCACGCGGAAGCTTATCCCCTGCAAAATCCGCGTGGTGACATTTTCAACGCGCAACATACTCTCTCGCTTTATAGAGTCGTTGGATCCGGTGCAGAATCACCAGCAACAGCCCTGCCAGCGCAATCAGCAGCAGCGAGCAGCCTATCGCCAGTGAAAAATCGCCGCTGGCAATATTCAGGTACACCGCCATGGGCAGGGTTTCCGTTTTAAAGCGGATCGCCCCTGCCAGCATGAGGGTCGCACCAAACTCCCCCAGTGCCCTGGCCAGCGCCAGCACGCCGCCGCTCAGCAGGGAGGGCCAGCACAGCGGGATTTCAACCAGCAGCAGCGTGCGGACTGGCGTCAGCCCAAGGTTATGCGCCGTGGCGATAAATGCCGGGTCGAGCGATGAGAATGCGGCGCTCGCCGCCCGTACCACTATCGCGCTGGCAACGTAGGTCTGGGCGATAATCACGCCCAGCGGAGAGAAGAGCAGCGCGGAGAGCTGCGGAAAGATACCGTTCAGCGGCCCGCGCTGACCCAGCAACAGCAGTAGCCCAATGCCGACGATCAGCGGCGGCGTCACCAGCGGAATATCCAGCAGCGCGTCGATAATACCTTTCCCGCGGAAGGCGGTTCTCGCCATCACCCACGCGGCGGGTATCCCGATCAGCAGCGCCAGCAGAAGCGACAGCAAGGCGGTGCCCACCGACATCGCGATGGCAAAGTGCAGCTCCGGCTCCTGCAAGACCTGCATGAGGGTGGCCAAGTCCAGTTCGAATACCAGCGACAGCAGCGAGCCGACAACCAGCATCAGCAGCAGACAGAGCGGCGCAAACATCAGCCCGGCCAGAGAATTTACCTGACGATTAGCCATCTGGGTTTACTTTTCCAGCGGCAGATAGCCGAGGTCGGTAAACGTTTTTATCCCCTGCGCGGAGGTAAAAGCGTTCGCCAGCTGACGGGCTTCCTCGGGGTGCTGACTGGTCCGCAGCACCGCAAGCGTTGCCACCTCATCCGGCGTATTCGCCGGCACCGGCAGCAGAACCAGCTGCTGCCGGTTTTTTACCGCATCCGTTCGGCCGATCACCGCGGCGTCAACGTCGCCGTTCAGCAAATAGAGCACCAGCTGTTTGATCGTCGCGGTGCGAACCACCACCTTTTGACGCAGCGCTTCGCCATATCCCGTGGCCTCCAGCAGCTTCTCACCGCTTTTGCCTAACGCGATGCTTTGGGGATCGCCCATGCCAATTTTCAGCGAGCTATCGGCCAGCGCGGCATAGGAGTCGATACCCGCCGCCTTATCTTTACGCACGGCCATTACCGGGGTGTGGTGCACGAGGGGGAAGGCGGCCGCCACTTTCCCCTGCTGCCGGAGTTTTTCGACGTAATCGGCCGAACCGGGGAGGAAAAGATCGCCCTGCTGCGTAAGCTGATAACGCGTCAGGATCTGGCCGGAGCCGCCATACTCGACGATCACCGTGTTGCCGCTCTCTTTTTCATACCTGGCGACAATTTGATCGACCGGGACACGCAGTCCGGCACCCGCGTACAGATGCAGCTCAGCGGCAAAAGCGAGCGGGCTACCGAGCGCCGCCAGGGCGATAACGATCCACTTTATTATTTTCATATCCCATTTTCCCTGCGTATTGATAGCGTTAATTGAGTAACGATTGCATGGCGTTATCCGCCAAACGCTGGCGCAATACGGCGACGAAGCGCCTGCCGATGATATTCCCCGGCTGGGACGGTCGGCTGGGCAAAAATCATTCGCTATATAATCAGGTATATATCGATAAGGGAGTTGGCCAAAATCAAAAGAGAGGTTAAAAAAAGAGCGCAGGCGTTAAAAAAAGGACGAAATTTGCCTCGCTGGCGGCAGGAAACAAATAAAACCAGCCGCGGCCGGAACCGGCTTCGCGCCCGCGGCAACCAAATCAGGCCCCCTGCATGCTGCGCACTCGCGCCGCATCTTCTCCCGGCGTCATGCCAAAGTAGCGTTTAAACTCACGACTGAACTGCGACGCGCTCTCGTAACCGACGCGCATCGCCGCGGCGCTGGCTTTCATCCCGTCATGAATCATCAGCATCCGCGCCTTATGTAAGCGATAGCTTTTGAGATACTGCAGCGGCGAGGTGCTGGTCACCGATTTGAAATTATGATGAAACGCCGAGACGCTCATATTGGCTTCCGCCGCCAGCTGATCGACGCTGAGGTTTTCGGTGTACTGGCTTTCAATGCGCTTCAGAACACGGCTAATCAGGCTGAAGTGGGTTTGTCGGCTGACCAGCGCCAGCAGCGCCCCGCCGCATGGCCCGGTAAGCACGTGATAGAGGATCTCGCGGATGATCTGTTTGCCAAGGATACGCGCATCCAGCGGCCGCTCCATCACATCCAGCAGCCTCTCCGCGGCACACAGGATCTCGTCCGATAACGCCGCCGAGTTGATGCCGCTGGAGGCCATCGAGGGCTGAAACAGCGCGTCCTCGCCAATGTCCATCAGCAGCTCCTGCAGCTGAAGAATATCCACATTCAGGCGCAATCCCGCAAGCGGCACCTCTGGCGTTGCGAAGGTCTCGCACTCAAACGGCAGGGGGACCGTCAACAGCAGGTATTCATTGGTGTCATAGCGAAAAGTCCGCTCATTGATGTAGCCAATTTTATGACCTGAAAAGAGAAAAACAATGCCTGGCTGGTACATCACCGGCGTGCGAGTCCCCGGCTGCGTGCCGTACAACAGACGAATATCTGGCAGCAGCAAGCTGAGGTTTTCTTCGTTATCTTTCAGTGCATTAACCTTTTCCGTCAACAGCTGGCATATCTCGGCGCGGTTCATTTTCGGTGCTTCTCCAGACGTTTTCTCACCTCTGCATTGTGCGCATATTTCTGCCTTTTCTCCAGCCCGGTGGAGAAATGGGCAAGACAACGGCAGGAATGTGCATTGAGAGGAACCGGCGACAGGACCACAATGACCGTCATCTGGCCGAGGCATCCTCTCAGTCGGCAGTTTTCTTTTTTTGAGGGCACGAATAATGAACAATTTCGATCTACATACCCCAACCCGCATCCTGTTTGGTAAAGGCGCCATCGCTAACCTGCGCGACCAAATCCCGGCGGATGCCCGGATTCTGGTGACCTACGGCGGCGGCAGCGTGAAAAAAACCGGCGTGCTCGATCAGGTCCTCAACGCCCTGAACGGCTTCGACGTTCTGGAGTTTGGCGGGATTGAACCAAACCCCTCTTACGAAACGCTGATGAACGCGGTGAAAATCGCCCGTGAACAAAACGTCACCTTCCTGCTCGCCGTCGGCGGTGGTTCGGTACTGGATGGCACCAAATTCATCGCCGCGGCGGCGCACTATGACGAAAACGTCGATCCGTGGGAAATTCTCGAAACCTACGGCAGCCACGTGAAAAGTGCGATCCCGATGGGCTCCGTGCTGACGCTGCCGGCAACCGGTTCCGAATCCAATAAAGGTGCCGTGGTTTCACGTAAAACGACCGGCGACAAACGCGCCTTCATGTCTTCTCATGTGCAGCCGGTGTTTGCGATCCTCGATCCGGTTTATACCTATACCCTGCCACCGCGTCAGGTGGCCAACGGCGTGGTTGACGCATTTGTCCATACCGTTGAGCAGTACGTTACCTACCCGGTTGATGGCAAAATTCAGGATCGCTTCGCCGAAGGCATTCTGCTGACCCTGATTGAAGAGGGTCCGAAAGCGCTGAAGGAGCCGGAAAATTACGACGTTCGCGCCAATATTATGTGGGCCGCGACCCAGGCACTAAACGGCCTGATCGGCGCCGGCGTTCCCCAGGACTGGGCAACGCACATGCTGGGTCATGAGCTGACCGCGATGCATGGCCTCGATCATGCCCAGACGCTGGCCATTGTGCTGCCAGTATTGTGGAATGAAAAACGCGAGACTAAACGCGCGAAACTGCTGCAGTATGCCGCTCGCGTCTGGAATATTACCGAGGGCTCTGAAGACGAACGTATCGATGCCGCTATCGCCGCGACGCGTAACTTCTTCGAACAGCTTGGCGTACCGACCCGTCTTTCCGACTACGGTCTGGACGGTAGCTCCATCCCGGCATTACTGGCTAAACTGGAAGAACACGGCATGACGGCGCTGGGTGAAAATCAGGATATCACCCTTGAGGTCAGCCGCCGGATTTACGAGGCTGCACGCTAAGTTTTCCCTTTCTCCCTCTCCTCTCCTTCCCGTGAACTTGTGGGAAGGAGAAGAGTTTTACTACCGTTTTTAGCTATTTCGTCCAGACTTAATGCTACCCCTTAGCGGAATGTATACCGCTGAGTTTCATTAACAGGAGGAAGGCATGACACATCCAACCGTTATAAAACTGCACGACGGCAACCTGATGCCACAACTGGGTCTCGGCGTGTGGAAAGCAGGCAACGAGGAAGTCGTCTCCGCCATTCATAAGGCGCTGGAAGTCGGTTATCGCTCTTTTGACACCGCCGCCGCATACCAAAATGAGACCGGTGTCGGCAATGCGTTGCGCTGCGCAGGCGTCCCCCGCGATGAGCTGTTTATCACCACGAAACTGTGGAACGACGACCAAAAACGGCCTCGTGAAGCGCTGCAAGAGAGCCTGAGCAAGCTGCAGCTCGATTATGTCGATCTCTATCTTATGCACTGGCCGGTTCCGGCGATTGACCACTATGTTGACGCCTGGAAAGGCATGGTTGAGCTGCAAAAAGAGGGGCTGGTCAAAAGCATCGGCGTTTGTAACTTCCAGGTACACCATCTCCAGCGGCTGCTCGATGAAACCGGCATCGTGCCGGTGATAAACCAGGTAGAGCTTCACCCTTTGCTACAGCAACGTCAGCTTCATGCCTGGAACGCCACGCATAAAATTCAGACGGAATCCTGGAGCCCGCTGGCGCAGGGGGGAGAAGGCGTTTTCGATCAGAAAATTGTTCACCATCTCGCGGATAAATACGGTAAAACGCCCGCGCAGATTGTTATCCGCTGGCACCTGGACAATGGGCTGGTGGTGATTCCGAAATCCGTAACGCCGGCGCGTATTGCGGAGAACTTCAACGTCTGGGATTTCCGTCTCGATAAAGACGAGCTGGGTGAGATGGCAAAACTGGACCAGAACAAACGTCTGGGACCGGATCCGGATCAGTTCGGCGGATAGAGCGCAAACAGGCCGGATGGCGCTGACGCCGATCCGGCCTGTGATTCACCGTTTACCGGCCCGGAAAGCGCAGCGCCACCGGGCCATACAACAGACTTAACGGCTGGCGACCTTGCCGCGTTTTACGGGCTTCTTCGCCGTCTCCCCACCGTTCGAACGCTGATGCACAATGGGCGTATGTTTGGTTAACGCCGGGCGGGTATTGCGGTTCTGACGACGCGCCTCACGCATCTCATCCAGCGTTGGTGCAGGAACCAGACAGTCGCGGCGCGATCCAATCAGATGCTTCTTGCCCATGCTCTCCAGCGCCTGACGAATCAGCGGCCAGTTCGCCGGATCGTGGTAACGCAACAGCGCTTTATGCAGACGGCGCTGTTTGTCGCCTCTCGGCACCACAACGTCTTCACTCTTATAGCCAATCTTACCCAGCGGGTTCTTGCCGGTGTAATACATGGTGGTCGAGTTGGCCAGCGGCGACGGATAGAAGTTCTGGACCTGGTCGAGACGGAAACGGTGTTTTTTCAGCCACAGGGCCAGGTTCACCATATCTTCATCACGAGTCCCCGGGTGCGCAGAGATAAAGTATGGGATCAGGTACTGCTCTTTGCCCGCCTGCTTCGAATAGGTATCGAACAGCTCTTTAAAGCGGTCATAGCTTCCCATACCCGGCTTCATCATTTTTGACAGCGGGCCTTCTTCCGTATGTTCCGGGGCAATCTTCAGATAGCCGCCAACGTGGTGAGTCGCCAGCTCTTTGATGTAGCGCGGATCCTCGACGGCGATGTCATAGCGCACGCCAGAGGCGATGAGGATTTTTTTAATCCCTTTCAGATCGCGGGCGCGACGATACAGATTGATCGTTGGCTCATGGTTGGTATCCATGTGCGGACAGATATCCGGATAGACGCAGGATAAACGGCGACAGGTTTGTTCCGCACGCGGCGACTTGCAGCGCAGCATATACATGTTGGCTGTCGGGCCGCCAAGATCGGAGATAACACCGGTAAAGCCGGGAACCGTGTCGCGAATCGCTTCGATCTCGTTGATGATCGAATCTTCGGAACGGCTCTGAATGATGCGCCCTTCATGCTCGGTGATGGAGCAGAAAGAACAGCCGCCGAAACAGCCGCGCATAATGTTTATCGAGAAACGAATCATCTCGTAAGCCGGAATACGGCTGTCGCCATATGCCGGGTGCGGGACGCGCTTATACGGCAGCGCAAACACGCTGTCCATCTCTTCCGTCGACAGCGGGATTGCCGGTGGGTTAACCCAGATATAACGCTCGCCGTGCTTTTGCATTAACGCGCGCGCGCAGCCCGGGTTGGTCTCATGATGCAGAATACGTGACGCGTGCGCGTACAGCACCTTGTCCCCTTTCACCTTCTCAAAGGAAGGCAGCAGGACGTAGGTTTTTTCCCACGGCTTCGGACGCGGCGGTTGAACGGTAACACGTTTGGCTTCTTGTTTTGGCGGCGCGACGGTTTTGTTATCCGCGCACGGCAGGTCTTCGCCATACGGGTGCGGGATCGGGTCAATTTTACCCGGCGTATCCAGACGGGTAGAGTCCACACCGCTCCAGCCCGGCAGCGCCTCTTTGACCATAATGGCGGTATTACGCACGTCGCGAATTTGGCCAATCGGCTCACCGGCAGCCAGACGATGCGCCACTTCCACCAGCGGACGCTCGCCGTTGCCGAACATCAGCATATCGGCTTTCGAGTCCACCAGCACCGAACGGCGCACGGTATCAGACCAGTAATCATAATGCGCGGTACGACGCAGGCTGGCCTCGATTCCCCCGAGGATAACCGGGACATCCTTCCACGCTTCTTTACAGCGCTGGGTATAGACCAGCGTGGCGCGGTCAGGACGTTTACCGGCAACATTGCCCGCGGTATAAGCATCATCGTGGCGCAGCTTACGGTCAGCGGTGTAGCGGTTGATCATCGAGTCCATATTGCCGGCGGTGACCCCGAAGAACAGGTTCGGTTTGCCGAGGCGCATAAAGTCATTTTTATTGTTCCAGTCAGGCTGGGAAATAATCCCGACGCGGAATCCCTGCGCTTCCAGCATGCGTCCGCAGATCGCCATTCCGAAGCTCGGATGGTCGACATACGCATCGCCGGTGACCAGGATAATGTCGCAGCTATCCCAGCCAAGTTGATCCATCTCTTCGCGTGACATTGGTAAAAATGGCGCCGGGCCAAAGCAGGCGGCCCAATACTGCGGCCAGGAAAAAAGGTCACGATCCGGTTGGATCAGGGATATTGCGCTCATATTGCTTCCGGAAAAAATGATAAAAAAATAATCAAAGGGCGGCGATTATAAGCCGGATCGATGATGGAAATGAAGGGAGATTTTCTTATACCCTGACCGCGATCCGGTCAGGGTATGAGGCATTACGGTGCGGGATTGACCAGCATCTGGCCAATGGAACCACGGTCGGCAAGCTCCAGCGTCTGGCTCAGGAACTGGAACGGGAAATGCGGCCAGGAAGGCTGCGCGTAGTACACCAGCAGCTCCACCTGCCCGTCGACCCAGACGGTATCTTTCCAGCCGCGATCCTCCGGGAACGGCGCGGACCCGTTCACGTTACGCACCTGGAACATCACCCCTTCTATATGGAACGACTGCGGCCGATCGGCGCGCACCGTCCAGCGCTCCCAGGTGCCCTGCTGGGCGGTGATATCAATGCGCTGCGGATCCCACAGATTACCGTTAATGCCCGGATCGTCGCCCAGAGAGATATCCCGTGAGCGAAGCGGCGTACCGGACAGGAACTCCGTCGGCAGCAAACGCACCGGCAGACTATCGGTAACCAGCGGCAGCAGGCCCGTCGGACGCAACGTTAATAGCAGCGTAGAAATCAGGATGCTCGACGGTTCGAAGAAGCCACGGATACGATCAACGATGCTCGCCGCTTCGCCGCAGGTAATCGACACCTCATCGCCGTTGGTCATATCCACCAGAATTTCTCGCCGTTCGCCGGGGGCCAGCGACAGCTGTTTCAGTGACACCGGCGCAGGTAAAAAGCCCTGATCGCCGGAGATAACGTGTATCAGCCGGCCATCGCTCATCTGCAGCTGATAGCGGCGGGAGTTAGAGGCGTTCAGCAGACGCAGGCGCACCCAGCCGCGCGACACTTCGACATACGGACTCTGTACGCCGTTCACCAGCAGCGTATCGCCGACAAAACCGCCGCTGCCGGGTTCGCTGTATTCCGGGGTACCGAAATTATCCAGCCGCTTGTCCTGAATAATCACCGGGAAGTCATCCACGCCATAGTGATTAGGTACCGGGAGATTTTTGCTGATTTCATCTTCCACCAGCCACATGCCCGCCAGACCGTTATAGACCTGTCTGGCCATATGGTTCGGGGTATTCGCCTGATACCACAGCGTGGCGGCACTCTGGCGAATCGGCAGCACCGGCGCCCAGTCGGCGTTCGGCGACATCATTCGCGCCGCGCCGCCAATCAGCGGACCGGGAACCTGCAGGCCCCGAATGGTCATGGCGACGTTTTCCGTCAGGCGGTTGCTGTAAATGAGCTTAACATCATCGCCATTCCACACGCGGATCGTCGGCCCGAGATAGCGACCGTTCACGCCCCATACCGAGGCGCGCGTTCCCGGGGTAAATGACCAGTGCGCCCGCTGCAGAGTTAAAAACAGCGGCTGGCCGCGGCGGGATTCCAGCAGCGGTGGAACCGGCAAGGCTGGCTGCTGGCCGGCGGCATGTGCGTTCAGCGGCACGGCTCCCGCGCACAGCGCTACGCCTGAAGCCTTAATAAACTGACGCCGACTGAGTGACATATTAACTCCATGGAATACTAACTCATCAAAAAGGGAATTCGTTTCCCGCTAGCCCTGTGCTCGCATTATCGCGGCAGTTCCTGGTTTATTTCTTTGCCGCCGCTTCGCGTTCAGCAACCTCGCGATCCAGCTCTTCAATCTTCGCCGCCATCAGCTCGCGGCAGTGCGTTGCCAGCGCACGTACGCCCTCTTTACCAAACTGGCTGGTATCGACCGGCGGCAGCATTTCGACAATCACCAGACCATTGTTCAGGCGATTGAGGTTAATTTTATTCGAAGTATTGGAAACGCACACCGGAATAATCGGTACGCCAGCGGCAATCGCCGCGTGGAAAGCGCCGGTTTTAAAGGGGAGCAAACCGCGACCGCGGCTGCGCGTACCTTCCGGGAACATCCAGAAAGAGATTTTGCGTTTTTTAAACGTATTGACGACCTGCGAGATAGTGCCATGCGCTTTCGCCCGGTTATTACGGTCAATCAGCAGGTTCCCCGTCAACCAGTAGAGCAGACCAAAAAACGGGATCCACACCAGGCTCTTTTTACCCACGGTCACGGTCGGCGGCTGTACGATATTTGATGCCGTCACCATATCATAGTTGTTCTGATGGTTAGCGATGTAGATCGCATTGCCATAGCTCTCTGCATCAGCAGGCTTACGCGTTTCGACCTTCAGGCCGAACAGCGGAGAGAGCCGGCCAAACAGATGCCCGAAGGTGGCCACGTGTTTAGGATTACGCGGGCTGAACAAGCAGTAAATACAGCCAAATATGCACACAAAGAGACAATAAATAACAACAACAATTAGTCGAAAAATAAATAGCATAGCTACCTCTAAAACCCAAACCGCTTAGAATGATACCCGTTAAACTTCAGCTCGTATGCGCGCGAACGGCGATATCGCCCGGTACATCGTGACCGCACGTGCACGACACGCCTGACACGCTCGTCGTTGCATTTCAGCGCAACTCACGTGTAAAGGGTACTGACTCGCTGTTTAGCAGATTGCAGGCGTCGGGTGTCATTTGCTGGCCGCCCCGACGTATCTTGAATGATTTTGCGCCTATTGTTAATCGCAACACCTGAATAAACAACGATTTTGCGGCAAATTTTAGCCTCCCCTACCGGATAGCAGGGGAGGCTCATCTTACTCTTCGCTATCGCCCGCCGACGATGCCCGACGCGGCGAATCGATTTCCACACGATCGATTTTCTGCAGTCCGCGCATCAGCGAGCCGCGACGACCGCGTTCACCGGTGACTTTTTGCAGCTCTTCGGGACGCAGTTTAATTTTGCGTTTCCCGACGTGGATAGTCAGCGTGCTCTGCGGCGGCAGCACGAACAAGTGCGCCAGGCCATCCTGACCGGAAGCCGCTTCCGCCGACGGAATATTGATAATCTTATTCCCCTTACCTTTCGACAGCTGCGGTAAGTCGCTGACCGGGAACATCAGCATGCGTCCGGCAGCGGTGATCGCCAGCAGCATGTCTGAATCATCCTCAATCACCAGCGGCGCCATGACGCGCGCGTTATCCGGCAACGTAATCAGCGCCTTGCCTGCGCGGTTGCGCGCCACCAGATCGTTGAAGGTACAGACGAAACCGTAGCCGGCGTCGGAGGCCATCAGCAGCTTGCGATCGTCGCTTTCCATCAGCATATGTTCAATGCTGGCGCCCGGCGGTAGCGTCAGTTTGCCGGTAATCGGCTCACCCTGACCGCGTGCCGACGGCAGCGTAATGGGATCGATGGCGTAGCTACGCCCGGTGGTATCAATAAACACCACCGGCTGGTTGCTCTTGCCTTTCGACGACGCCTTCCAGCTATCGCCGGCTTTATAACTCAGGCCCTGCGCGTCAATATCGTGGCCTTTGGCGCTCCGCACCCAGCCCATTTGCGACAGCACGATGGTCACCGGTTCAGACGGCAGCATGTCGTGCTCGCTCATCGCTTTTGCTTCTTCGCGCTCGCGCAGCGGTGAACGACGATCGTCGCCGAAGGTTTCGGCGTCGGCCTGCAGCTCTTTCTTCAGCAGGTTGTTCATCTTCCGTTCAGAGGCCAGAATCGCCTGCAGCTGATCGCGCTCTTTTTCCAGATCGCTCTGCTCGCCGCGGATCTTCATCTCTTCCAGTCGGGCGAGGTGACGCAGTTTCAGCTCAAGGATCGCTTCCGCCTGGGTTTCGCTGATGCCAAAACGCGACATCAGGGCCGGCTTCGGTTCATCCTCGTGGCGGATAATTTCAATCACTTCATCAATGTTGAGGAACGCGACCAGCAAACCTTCGAGGATGTGCAGACGCTTGAGCACTTTCTCCAGCCGGTAGTTCAGACGACGACGCACGGTATCGCGGCGGAAGGTCAGCCATTCCGCGAGGATCTCCAGCAGGTTTTTTACCGCCGGACGATTGTCGAGGCCGATCATGTTCAGGTTGATGCGATAGCTTTTTTCAAGATCGGTGGTCGCAAACAGATGATTCATCACCTGTTCCATATCCACGCGATTCGAACGCGGGACGATCACCAGGCGCGTCGGGTTTTCGTGGTCCGACTCATCGCGCAGATCGTCAACCATCGGCAGCTTTTTGTTGCGCATCTGAGCGGCAATCTGTTCCAGCACGCGGGCGCCGGAAACCTGATGCGGCAACGCCGTAATCACTACCGCGCCGTCCTCTTTTTTCCATACCGCACGCATCCGCACCGAACCGCGACCGTTCTGGTAGATTTTGCGGATCTCCGCGCGTGGAGTAATGATTTCGGCTTCGGTCGGGTAGTCTGGCCCGTGAACGATATCCAGCAGTTCGTCGAGCGAGGTCTGCGGTTTTTCGATCAACGTAATGGCAGCCTGCGCCACTTCACGCAGGTTGTGCGGAGGAATATCGGTTGCCATACCAACGGCGATGCCGGTAGTGCCGTTCAGCAGGATATTCGGCAGACGCGCAGGCAGCATTTTCGGCTCCTGCATCGTCCCGTCGAAGTTCGGCACCCAGTCGACGGTTCCCTGCCCCAGTTCGCCCAGCAGCAGTTCCGCATACTTCGACAAACGGGATTCGGTATAACGCATCGCGGCGAAGGATTTAGGATCGTCCGGCGCCCCCCAGTTCCCCTGCCCATCCACCAGCGGGTAGCGGTAGGAGAATGGCTGCGCCATCAGCACCATAGCTTCATAGCATGCGCTATCGCCGTGCGGGTGATATTTACCCAGCACATCACCCACGGTGCGGGCGGACTTTTTGAACTTCGCGCTGGCGTTCAGCCCCAGCTCAGACATCGCGTAAACGATGCGACGCTGGACCGGCTTCAGACCATCGCCAATAAACGGCAACGCCCTGTCCATGATGACGTACATGGAATAGTTCAGGTAAGCATTTTCCGTAAATTCATGCAGCGCAAGGCGCTCTGCCATATCGCTCATTAATCGTGAATCCTCAATCTGCGTACCGACCGTGCGGGCGGCAAAACTACCCGCGATAATACCCGATCTCACGCCCTGAGTCACAGGCCGTGAGATCGGCTGAGGATTCCGCTGGCGCTAATCAGCGTAACGGCAGATAAATATCGGTCTGTAGCTCGTGTTCGCCGACTTCATGCACGAAGTTGAGGTAACGAAAAAACAGCGGAAAATCGCGTGGCGTTTCGCCCGACGTCGGTAGCCAGTCGCGGTAGAGAGACCAGATACTTTGCGCGAGCGTATCCAGCGAGCCGTGATGGCGCGCCACTGCGCATCGCCCGCCCGGAATGGTGCCATTCACCACGCCAAAGGCGTTTTCCGCGATCGGTTCGCTGACCGACCCGCAGATATCAAAACGGAAATCGTCAGCGGGGGTGGCCGCGGGATCGTCCCACGACACGCCCCAGGTCGCGCTGGTGGCGACCGGCGATAACCCGCTCGCCTTGCGCCAGGCGATAAACTGCGCCGCCGTAGCATTGACCAAATCAGGACTGCCGCGGTGGCGCAACATCGCCACCTGCGTCTCAGGGAACTGGACTATTTTAACCACCATCGGATGTTGCTCCTGTAACGTATGTTTCGGAACGCGTCGATGCCACTCCTGCCAGTCCGGCTGTTGACGGAACTGGCTGGGGCTTTGAGCGAACGCGGCACGGAAGGCACGACTGAACGATTCCGGATTCTGAAACCCGGCATCAAGGGCAATATCGATGATTTTATCCTGCGGCCTGAACGCCAGACGCCAGCAGGCGCGGCGCAGACGCAGCCACTGGATATAGCGATATAGCGGTACGCCGCTACAGGCAGTGAATTGCCGGTGAAAGTGGTACGGCGAGCTGTGCGCGATCGCGCTCAGCGTCTCCAGCGACAGGGGTTCATCCAGATGACGCTCAATGTATAAACACACGCGCTGAAAACGCCCGGCGTACGCCGGGCTGGTTCTGGTCTCGTTCATCGTCTCCTCCTCCGGACATACTCTGGCAGCGCGAGGATAGCGATTCCTGACCGATCTTGCGCGATGTCGCGCTTACGGGGTGACTTTAGTAATCTGCTTCACATCGATTTCGACCGAGTTCCAGTCTTTGTCGACCTCCCCCTGGATCTCAACGGTGTCCTGCGGTGTGACGGTCAGGCCGTTCCAGCGTTTATGGTCAATATCCACATTCACCGTCCCGGAAGCATCCTGGAATTTATACAGATCGTCGGAAATCCGCTGCACGATTTTACCGCGCAGGGTCACCCAGGTGTCATCCCGCAAGGATTTGGCGTTTTCCACCGTCGTTACGCTCCCGCTCGGGCCAATAAAACCGCCTTTTTGCGTAGACGTCTGGCTGGTTTGCGTCGCACCCGGTCCGTTAAAACCACCTTGTTCAGCAGCCAGCACCGGCATCGAAATTAAAGCGACGATCGCGGTCATTGCAGCCATTTTCTTCATAAGATGTTCTCCTTGTCTGGTTATATGACCATGATTACATCAGGCAAAACTTAACGACTTCTTAAGCAGAAAAAAGAAATTTTATTACTGTACAGCGCCTGCCGCAACGCGGTTTACTGCGCGTACTCATGACAGCCACAGGAGCGGCCAATGCGCATTTTACTGGTGGAAGACGACAAGCTCATCGGCGATGGCATTAAAGTCGGGCTGACAAAAATGGGCTTCAGCATCGACTGGTTTACCCGCGGCGAAGAGGGCAAAACCGCGCTCTATACGGCGCCCTATGACGCGGCGATCCTCGACCTGACGCTGCCCGGCATCGACGGGCTGGATATCCTGCGCGAATGGCGTAATCAGGGCCGCCACGAGCCGGTACTGATCCTCACGGCCCGCGATGCGCTCAGCCAGCGGGTTGAAGGGCTGCGCCTCGGCGCCGATGACTATCTGTGTAAACCTTTCGCGCTGATTGAAGTTGCCGCCCGTCTGGAGGCCCTGATTCGTCGCACCCACGGCCAGAGCAGCAGCGAGCTGCGCCATGGCCACGTTGCGCTCGATCCCATTGGTCTGACCGTAACGGTGAACGGCGACAACCTGGCGCTGAAGCCAAAAGAGTTCGCCTTGCTGGAGCTACTGATGCGCAATGCCGGACGTGTGCTGCCGCGCAAGCTCATTGAAGAGAAACTCTATACCTGGGATGACGATGTCTCCAGCAATGCGGTCGAGGTGCACGTTCATCACCTGCGCCGCAAGCTCGGCAGTGAATTTATTCGTACCGTTCACGGTATCGGCTATACCCTCGGTGATGCATGAAACGACTTAGCCTGCGCGTCCGCCTGACGCTCCTGTTTTTCCTGCTGACCAGCGCGGCCTGGGGCATCGCCTGCTTTTTTGCCTGGCAACAAACCACGGAAAAACTGGATAAGCTCTTTGATACCCAACAGCTGCTGTTTGCCCGCCGACTGAGCGCCATGAATTTCGACGAGCTGCATACGCTCACGGCGCCGGTGCGGACAAAAAAGAAGATCAAGCACGGCCACCTCGATGACGACGCGCTGGCGTTCGCGATTTTCACGGCCGACGGCAAGCGCCTGCTTCACGACGGCGAGAATGGTCAGGACATCCCGTGGCAGAATCGTCGGGAAGGCTTCAGCGATGGCTATCTGAATAACGATGATGATGAATGGCGCTTCCTGCAGCTAACCACCGGCGATGGCCGCTACCGTATTGTCGTGGGTCAGGAGTGGGACTACCGGCGGGAAATGGCGCTGGATATCGTCACCTCCCAGCTGACTCCCTGGCTGGTGGCGCTGCCGCTGATGTTCCTGCTGCTGATTGTGCTATTGAGCCGGGAGCTGGCGCCGTTAAAACAGCTGGCCAGAACGCTGCGTCTGCGCGCGCCGGACTCGGCGGAATCGCTTAACGTCGACAAGGTGCCCAGTGAAGTCCGGCCGCTGGTCGATGCCCTGAATCAGCTGTTTGCTCGTACGCATGACACCATGATACGCGAGCGCCGGTTTACCTCCGATGCCGCACACGAGCTGCGCAGCCCGCTTGCAGCCCTGAAAGTGCAGACTGAAGTCGCTCAGCTATCAATGGACGACCCGCAGGGGCGGGAGAAAGCGCTGGCGCAGCTGCATGAAGGAATTGACCGCGCAACCCGGCTGGTAGACCAGCTTTTAACGTTGTCGCGCCTCGATTCTCTGGCGCAGCTTGATGATGTGCATACGATAGCCATCGATGAGCTGCTGCAATCGTCGGTCATGGAGATGTACCACTCTGCGCAGCAGGCGGGCATTGAGCTTCGCCTGCACCTGAACGCAACTCAGGTCATGCAGCCGGGCCAGCCGCTGCT
Organism: Klebsiella sp. X13; assembly: GCF_003323835.1. NCBI lineage: Bacteria > Pseudomonadati > Pseudomonadota > Gammaproteobacteria > Enterobacterales > Enterobacteriaceae > Klebsiella > Klebsiella sp. X13. The sequence continues at coordinate 725,169 of NZ_CP030874.1, read as the reverse complement.
GCTGAGTCTGCTGGTGCGCAATCTGCTGGATAACGCCGTACGTTACAGCCCGCGCGGCAGCCAGGTCGATATCACTCTTGATGCCCGTGAGTTTTCCGTTCGCGATAATGGCCCGGGCGTCAGCCCCGAGGCGCTGGCGCGTATCGGCGAGCGCTTCTATCGCCCTCCCGGCCAGGATGAGCCCGGTAGCGGGCTGGGATTATCTATCGTCCGCCGCATTGCCGCGCTGCACCGGATGACGGTAGACTTCAGCAACGCGCCCGAAGGCGGTTTCGCGGCGCGCGTGCGCTGGTAGCAATTATTGCAATTAACGCAAAAGACTTTGCACATTTTGCTCATTTTACCGCCCCGCCTCGCGGGGTAAAATCAGTGACAAACTCGAAACCTGAAGGGTAAAAAATGAGCAACATCCTGATTATCAACGGCGCGAAGAAATTCGCCCATTCAAACGGCCAGTTGAATGACACCCTGACCGAGGTCGCGGATGGTTATCTGCGCGACGCCGGGCATGATGTTAAAATCGTTCGTGCTGAAAGCGATTACGACGTCCGGCAAGAAGTACAGAATTTCCTCTGGGCCGACGTGGTTATCTGGCAAATGCCGGGCTGGTGGATGGGCGCGCCGTGGACCGTGAAGAAATATATTGATGACGTCTTCACCGAAGGGCATGGCTCGCTGTATGCCAGCGACGGACGCACCCGCTCCGACGCCAGCAAGAAATATGGTTCCGGCGGCTTGATTCAGGGCAAGCAATACATGCTCTCCCTGACCTGGAACGCACCGATGGATGCCTTCACCGATAAGGATCAGTTCTTCCACGGCGTGGGCATTGACGGTGTTTATCTGCCGTTCCATAAAGCCAACCAGTTCCTCGGCATGACCCCTCTGCCGACCTTTATCGCCAACGACGTCATTAAAATGCCGGATGTTCCGCGTGACATAGCAGAATATCGCAAGCATCTGGCGCAGATTTTTGGTTAACTAAAGGTCTACATACAGAAGGAGTTGAGTTAATCATGTTGACAGTGATCGCAGAAATTCGTACACGCCCGGGCCAACATCATCGCCAGGCGGTACTTGATCAGTTTGCAAAACTTGTTCCGGTGGTTTTACAGGAAGAGGGCTGCCACGGCTATGCGCCGCTGGTGGACCACGCTGCCGGCGTGAGTTTCCAGAGCACCTCTCCGGATTCGATCGTCATGGTTGAACAGTGGGAAAGCGTTGCCCATCTTGAAGCGCATCTGCAAACTCCGCATATGAAAGCATACGCTGAAGCGGTGAAAGGCGACGTGCTGGAGACCAGTATCCGTATCCTGCAGTCCGGCATTTAAGCCTGCGCACCCTGCGCACAAAGAAAAAACCAGAAGTGAGTCAGAACTGGCGGAGCGCCAGTTCTGCTTAAACAGCAGGTCAGGCTTCCAGATCCGCCATATCCCCTTTCTCCTGCAGCCAGTTACGACGGTCTTCCGAACGTTTCTTGGCTAACAGCATATCCATCATCGCGGTAGTCTGCTGCTCATCCTCATCACTGATAATCAGCTGAACCAGGCGGCGGGTATTCGGGTCAAGCGTGGTTTCACGCAGCTGCATCGGGTTCATCTCACCCAGCCCTTTAAAGCGCTGTACGTTCGGTTTGCCCTTCTTACGTTTGAGCTGCTCCAGCACGCCGGCTTTCTCTTCTTCCGTCAGCGCGTAGTAAACCTCTTTGCCGAGATCGATACGGTACAAAGGCGGCAGCGCAACGTGGACGTGCCCGTGCTTCACCAGCGTGCGGAAGTGCTTCACAAACAGCGCACACAGCAGCGTGGCAATGTGCAGGCCATCGGAGTCCGCATCCGCGAGGATACAAATCTTGCCGTAGCGAAGCTGACTTAAGTCGTCGCTGTCCGGATCGATACCGATAGCCACCGAAATGTCGTGCACCTCTTGCGAGGCCAGCACTTCATCCGAAGAGACTTCCCAGGTATTAAGGATTTTACCCTTCAGCGGCATAATCGCCTGATATTCCCGGTCGCGCGCCTGCTTGGCAGAACCGCCTGCCGAGTCCCCTTCCACCAGAAACAGCTCGGTACGGTTCAGATCCTGGGCGGTACAGTCCGCCAGCTTGCCCGGCAGCGCGGGGCCGCTGGTCAGCTTTTTACGAACCACCTTTTTGGCAGCGCGCATCCGGCGCTGAGCGCTGGAGATGGCCATCTCGGCAAGCAGCTCCGCGGCCTGAACGTTCTGGTTCAGCCACAGGCTGAAGGCATCTTTCACCACCCCGGAGACAAACGCCGCGCACTGACGCGAAGAGAGACGCTCTTTGGTCTGACCGGCAAACTGCGGATCCTGCATTTTCACCGACAGCACGTAGGCACAGCGATCCCAGATATCTTCCGCAGACAGCTTCACGCCGCGCGGCAGGATATTGCGATATTCACAGAACTCGCGCATCGCTTCGAGCAGCCCCTGGCGCAGGCCGTTAACATGGGTACCGCCCTGCATGGTCGGGATCAGGTTAACGTAGCTTTCGGTCAGCAGCTCCCCGCCTTCCGGTAGCCACAGCAGCGCCCAGTCGACCGCTTCGGTTTCGCCGGAGAAGTTGCCGACGAACGGTTTTTCCGGCAGCAGCGGCAGGCCGTTCACCGCTTCGCACAGGTAATCAGTCAGGCCGTCCTGGTAACACCAGCGCTGTTCGCTGTTGTTTACCTGGTCACGGAAGACAATCTCGACCCCGGGGCAAAGCACGGCTTTAGCTTTGAGTACATGCGTCAGACGCGAGACGGAAAAACGCGGACTGTCAAAGAAGCTCTCATCCGGCCAGAAATGCACGCTGGTTCCGGTATTGCGTTTACCGCAGGTACCGGTGACATGAAGATCTTCAACTTTATCGCCGTTCTCGAAGGCGATGCTGTAGATCTGGCCATCGCGGCGGACGTTCACTTCCACACGCTTCGACAGGGCGTTGACCACCGAAATACCCACCCCGTGCAGGCCACCCGAGAACTGGTAGTTCTTGCTGGAGAATTTGCCGCCCGCATGCAGCCGGCACAGGATCAGCTCAACCGCCGGAACCCCTTCTTCCGGGTGGATATCAACCGGCATCCCGCGTCCATCGTCGATCACTTCCAGCGATTGATCGGCATGAAGAATGACCTCCACGCGTTTCGCATGGCCAGCCAGTGCTTCATCCACACTGTTATCAATAACTTCCTGGCCGAGATGGTTAGGACGTGTTGTGTCAGTGTACATCCCCGGACGGCGGCGAACCGGCTCTAGCCCGGTGAGTACCTCAATGGCATCAGCGTTATATGAAGATTGCGTCATGGTGTGTATTCGTAGGTCATCCAGGGCCGCTTAACGCAGACCCAGAAAATCGATAATCTGAGTGAAATGATCTTCAAAGCCGACAAATGCGTGATTGCCGCCCTCCTCTACCGTCTGCCGGCATGAGGCGTAGTAAGCAACGGCCTGGCGGTAATCAAGCACTTCATCGCCCGTTTGCTGCAGCAGCCAGATTAAATCAGGCGCTTCCAGCGGGTCGATTTGCATGACTTTGAGATCGTAAATATGGCGTGACTCTAGCACATATTGCTGCCCCGTGTACGGATTCTCATTGGGGCCAAGGAAATTGTTCAGCAGTTCAAACGGGCGTACCGCCGGGTTAACCACCACCGTCGGCAGCATAAAACACTGCGATAGCCAGGTGGCATAGTAGCCTCCCAGCGAAGACCCCACCACCCCCAGCGGTTCCCCGCCGCGTTCCAGCACAATGGCTTCCAGCATCTCCGCCGCTTCTGCCGGGTAGGCGGGTAGCTCAGGCACCACCATCGTAATCTCGGGAAAGGTCTGCGTCAGCCAGTCCTTCAACGCCGTCGCTTTTGCCGACCGCGGTGAACTGTTAAAACCATGCAGATAAAGGAGCGTAGCCATCAGTATCCTTCTGAAGCAATATCCGGGTGAAACTTCACGCCGTTAAGGCGGCAAACTTCCGTGGTCAAGGTACCGTCGGCGTGCAGTTCCAGCCAGCGCCAGCCGGGAGAAATGGTGTCCAGGGTAAAATTGGCGCAATGCGGCTTAAACTGTACGCAGGTCGAGGGAGTGGCCATCATCCGCCGCCCGTTCCAGTTGAGGTCCAGTTCCTGGTGAATATGGCCGCAGAGTAAATGTTTTACGCGCGGGAAAGCGGCCAGCGCACGATCCAGAGCCCCGGCGTTCCGCAGGCTGTGTTGATCCAACCAGCTACAACCCGAAGGGAGCGGATGATGATGCAACAGCAGCAGCGTATAACGCTCAGGCTCTTCCGCCAGCTTCTGCTCCAGCCACTCAAGCTGAAACTCGCTCAGCTCGCCGTGGGGAACGCCAAACACCTGGCTGTCCAACAGCAATATTTGCCAACGATCGCCCAGCAAGACCCTTTTGGCCGGGGAAATACCTGATTCCTGCAGCGTGCTGTACATCGCCGGCTGGAAGTCATGATTGCCCGGCAACCAGACGCAGGGCGCGGCAAAACTCGCGATACCTTCAGCAAAGTGCTGATAGGCCGCGGCTGAATGGTCCTGCGCCAGATCGCCTGTTGCTACTATAAGATCGCATGGACGCTGTGAGGCATGGATGGCATCCAGCACGGCCTGGTAGCTTTCCCAGGTATTGATACCTAACAGCGTTTCATGTTTTTCAGCAAACAGGTGAGTATCAGTAATTTGTAATATCCTGACTCTGGTCTCACCAGCCAGAGGCAGATTCAACAGGCTTTCCAAATGGTGTCCTTAGGTTTCACGACGCTAACAAACCGGAATCGCCATCGCTCCATGTGCTAAACAGTATCTCAGCCAGTCCGCCAGGAACTGATTAATTTGATGCTTTTCGTCGCGTTGATGCAACTTTTTATTAGGATAATCATACTTTGCTTTGAAGCGAAAGATCTGCTGAGTCGAACACACTTCAGCGACCATCGCGTCATGATACAGACGTACCGTCATTGACGGTAAACTCCAGTAACTTACCGCCGGAACCGTCTGCTCAATTGACACTAATGTAGTGTAGCGGGTCGACTCGACGATAGTTAATCGATATTGCGCATTGCCCACCTGATAGCCCGCGACATCGCCGGCTGCATCGGTTCGAGGCAACAAGCGGCGCAACTGAGCAAAATTGGTTTCACACAGGCGCATCATTTCCGGGAAGTCAGGTGTATAACGCTTCATTTTGTCCACTCATTACGTAAATTGTGATAATGCAATTGCAGCCATTGCAAGGCGATGACAGAGGCCGCATTGTCGATTTTCCCCTCTTCAACCCACTGATAAGCCTGCTCCCGGCTTACCACATGCACCCGGATGTCTTCATTTTCATCCGCCAGACCGTGAATCCCTTTTGCCGTTGTGGCATCGACTTCACCGACCAGAATCGACAGTCTTTCGCTGGTGCCGCCTGGGCTGGCCAGGTAGCTCAAGACCGGTTTTGTCCGCCCGACGACCAGCCCGGCTTCTTCTACCGCTTCGCGGCGGGCAACGTCCTCGGGGGTCTCACCGTCTTCAATCATACCGGCGACCATTTCAAGCAGCCACGGGCTCTCGCTGGTATCATACGCGGCGATGCGGATTTGCTCGACCAGCACCACTTCATCACGTACCGGGTCAAAGGGTAGCAAGACTGCGGCATGCCCGCGTTCAAAAATTTCGCGCGTCACCTCGCCGCTCATTCCACCGTTAAACAGGCGATGGCGAAAACGGTATAAATCCAGCGAAAAAAAACCACGATAAAGCGTTTCGCGTGCAATAATTTCTACATCGTTTTTAGAGAAGGTGATTCCTTGCTGATTGGGCTTGCTCATTGTCTCTGTCCTGCGCATCCGAAAGTAAGGATTTATAAGCCGTTTGGCTATCGTTTTACAGCCTGTATGTTAGATTGGTGCAAATTACCGCCGGATGGCACGTAACGCCAACTTTTTACCGCGGCAGACTCGATACAATCAGCAAATATATTTAGAATTTGGGCAGCGCTTTATGCTTCACAACAAGGAATGCAAATGAAGAAACTTTTCCCCATCCTCATCGGTCTGGGCCTGACTGGCTTCAGCGCCATGAGCCAGGCAGAAAACCTGATGCAGGTTTATCAGCAGGCGCGCGTCAGCAACCCTGACCTGCGTAAATCAGCAGCCGATCGTGATGCTGCATTCGAGAAGATCAATGAAGCACGTAGCCCGTTACTGCCTCAGCTTGGTCTGGGCGCAGATTATACTTACACCAATGGCTATCGCGACAGCAACGGCGTGAACTCGAACGTCACCAGCGGCGCGCTGCAGTTAACGCAGACCCTGTTTGATATGTCGAAGTGGCGCGCCCTGACGCTGCAGGAAAAAGCGGCCGGTATTCAGGATGTCACCTATCAGACTGACCAGCAAACGCTGATTCTGAACACCGCGACGGCTTACTTTAACGTCCTCAGCGCGATTGATACGCTTTCCTATACCGAAGCGCAGAAGCAGGCAATTTACCGCCAGTTGGATCAGACCACACAGCGCTTTAACGTAGGCCTTGTGGCGATCACCGACGTGCAGAACGCCCGTTCACAGTACGATTCAGTACTGGCAAACGAAGTGACCGCACGCAACAACCTCGACAACGCGGTAGAAGCGCTGCGCCAGGTAACCGGCAACTACTATCCGGAGCTGGCATCGCTGAACGTTGACGGCTTTAAAACCAACAAACCGCAGACGGTAAATGCGCTGCTGAAGGAAGCGGAAAACCGCAACCTGTCGCTGCTGCAGGCGCGTCTGAACCAGGACCTCGCCCGCGAACAGATTCGCCAGGCGCAGGACGGCCATCTGCCGACCCTGGATTTAACCGCCTCGACCGGGATCTCAAACACCACCTACAACGGTTCAAAAACCAACGATCCAACGCGCTATGGCGACACTGATGCCGGGCAGAACAAAATTGGCCTGAGCTTCTCGCTGCCGCTGTATCAGGGCGGGATGGTGAACTCGCAGGTGAAACAGGCGCAGTACAACTTCGTTGGCGCCAGCGAACAGCTGGAAAGCTCACATCGCAGCGTAGTTCAGACCGTTCGTTCTTCCTTTAATAACATCAACGCCTCTATCAGCAGCATCAACGCCTACAAACAGGCGGTGGTCTCTGCGCAGAGCTCCCTTGATGCGATGGAAGCCGGCTATTCCGTGGGGACGCGTACCATCGTCGACGTCCTGGATGCCACCACCACTCTGTACAACGCGAAGCAGCAGCTCTCCAGCGCACGTTATAACTACCTGATTAACCAGCTGAACATTAAATCTGCGCTCGGTACTCTGAACGAGCAGGATCTGCTGGCGCTGAACAACACGCTGGGCAAACCGGTCTCGACATCACCAGATAGCGTCGCACCGGAAACCCCGCAGCAGGATGCTAACGCTGATGGCTACAGCAGCAATGCAGCCCCGGCGGCAACACCGGCTTCGACCCGCACCACGAAAACCAGCGGCGCGAATCCTTTCCGCCAGTAATCGTCGTTGCGTCATGGCGCTTCGCTTAACGAATTCCGCTAAGCGAAGCGCTAAACGTAAGGCAACGTAAAGATCCCCTCCTTTCCCTCCCTCTTCGCTTCATTTTCCACCACTCATCCTCTATCCTGAGCGTTAACAAACCGCAATACCACTGGGTCCTGGAAGACAAATATGAAACGGACAAAAAATATCAATCATGCCTCGTTCCGTAAAAGCTGGAGCGCGCGCCATCTGACGCCGGTCGCCCTTGCCGTTACGGCCGTATTTATGCTTGCCGGTTGTGAAAAAACCGACGAGACGGTTTCTCTGTACCAAAACGCCGATGACTGCTCTGCAGCCAACCCGGGCAAAAGCGCAGAATGCACCACCGCTTTCAACAACGCGCAGAAGGAAGCGGTACGTACCGCGCCGAAATACGCCACGCGCGAAGATTGCGTCGCTGAATTCGGCGAAGGCCAGTGCCAGCAAACGCCGGCTCAGGCAGGCGTCGCGCCAGAAAACCAGGCGCAGGCACAAAGCAGCGGCAGCTTCTGGATGCCGTTGATGGCAGGCTACATGATGGGCCGTATGATGGGTGGCGGCATGGGCGCACAGCAGCCGCTGTTCAGCTCGAAAAACCCGGCCAGCCCAGCCTATGGTCAGTACACCGATGCCGGCGGTAAGAGCTACGGCGCCGCTCAGCCGGGCCGGACGATGAATGTACCGAAAACGGCGATGGCACCAAAACCCGCCACCACCAGCACCGTCACTCGCGGCGGGTTTGGAGAGTCGGTCGCGAAGCAATCTGCTATGCAGCGCAGCGCTGCAGGCACCAGTTCGACTAAACGCTCAATGGGCGGCTAAATCACATGGAAAGAATCAGCATCACGGAACGCCCGGACTGGCGTGAGAAGGCGACCGAATACGGCTTCAACTTTCATACCATGTATGGCGAGCCGTACTGGAGCGAAGAAGCCTATTACAAACTGACGCTGGCCCAGGTTGAAAAGCTTGAAGAGGTCACCGCCGGGCTGCACCAGATGTGCCTGCAGGCAGTGGAAAAAGTCGTCGCCAGCGATGAGCTGATGGCGAAGTTCCGCATTCCGAAACATACCTGGGGCTTCGTGCGCCAGTCGTGGAAAACCAACCAGCCGTCGCTCTACTCGCGTCTCGATCTGGCATGGGACGGCGTGGGCGAACCGAAGCTGCTGGAGAACAACGCCGATACCCCAACCTCGCTGTATGAAGCCGCCTTCTTCCAGTGGATTTGGCTGGAAGATCAGATCAACGCCGGCCAGCTGCCAGCAGGCAGCGACCAGTTCAACAGCCTGCAGGAAAAGCTGATCGAGCGTTTTTCCGAGCTGCGTGAACAGTTTGGCTTCCAGCTGCTGCATATGGCCTGCTGCCGCGATACCGAAGAAGATCGCGGTACCGTGCAGTATCTGCAGGACTGTGCCGCAGAAGCGGGTGTGGCGACCGAGTTTCTGTATATCGAAGATATCGGCCTGGGTGAAAAAGGTCAGTTTACCGACCTGCAGGATCAGGTGATTGGCAACCTGTTCAAGCTCTACCCGTGGGAGTATATGCTGCGCGAGATGTTCTCTACCAAACTGGAAGACGCGGGCGTACGCTGGCTCGAACCGGCGTGGAAGAGCATCATCTCGAACAAAGCTCTGCTTCCGCTGCTGTGGGAGATGTTTCCGAACCACCCTAATCTGCTGGCGGCTTACTTCAGCGAAGATGCGCATCCGGAGATGGAGAAGTACGTCATTAAGCCGATCTTCTCCCGTGAAGGGGCCAACGTGTCGATCGTGGAAAACGGCAAAGTACTGGAAGCGGTAGAGGGTCCATACGGAGAAGAAGGCACTATCGTGCAGGAGTTCTATCCGCTGCCGAAGTTTGGTGACAGCTACACGCTGATCGGCAGCTGGCTCATCAACGATATGCCCGCCGGGATTGGCGTACGCGAGGATCGGGCGCTGATCACCCAGGATCTGTCGCGTTTCTACCCGCACATTTTCGTCGAATAAGATCTGCCCCGGCCGCGCTAACGCCTGCCGGGGTTTTTCCGCTACCTTCTACGCCCCAATCAGCACCGACAGCATGCTCAGCGATCCCATCTCCATCCCTTCCACCGGAATAGTTATCGGCTCTTCGCCGTCCCAGGTACCCAGAACGTAGAGCAGCGGCAGGAAGTGATCCGCCGTCGGATTAGAAAGCGATCCGCCCTCATGCGCCAGATAGTTCACCAGCGGATGCTCTGCAACCGGTCCCTTCCAGCTCAGGTTGGTCTTGACGTAGTCATTAAATGATTCCGCCCACGGGTAAGGCGTGCTCTCGCCATGCCAGCGTGCCGTTCTCAGGTTATGCACCACGTTACCGCTCGCCACCAGCATGATACCTTCATCGCGTAGCGCCGCCAGCTTACGTCCCATTTCCATATGCCAGGCTGCCGGTTTGGTGCTGTCGATGCTCAGCTGCACCATCGGGATATCCGCATCGGGGTACATTTTTATCAGCACGCCCCATGAGCCATGATCGAAGCCCCAGGCTTCTTTATCCAGGGTCACGGGCACCGGCGCCAGCAGCTCAACCAGACGCTGCGCCAGTTCAGGAGAACCGGGAGCCGGGTAATGCGTATCGTACAGCGCCTGCGGGAAGCCGCCAAAATCGTGGATCGTCTTCGGCGTTTCCATAGCCGTGACTCCGGTACCGCGAGTAAACCAGTGCGCAGAGACTACAACGATAGCTTTTGGCCGCGGCAATGTTTCGCCCAGCTGCCGCCAGGCGCGGGTATAGACGTTATCTTCCAGCACGTTCATCGGGCTGCCGTGGCCTAAAAACAACGCTGGCATTCGGGTACGGGACATGGTGATATCCTTAAACAGAGGAATTGTGATGCCTCAACATTACGCTTTTTTGCATCAGGATAAACTCAGATAAGCATGATGATGATCGTCAGAAAATTTGAATGTAATTCGCTGTAAAGGGTCGCATCGCCCTCTCGTCGTGAGCTGATAATCTGGATATCATTAATGATAATCATTATCAAAGGAAATGAATAATGTCGTCACCCTTAATATTGACGCTGCTGGCGGGTAGCGCCACATTCATCGGGGCTATTTTTGGCGTCCTGGGTCAGAAGCCATCCAACCGGCTGCTGGGATTTTCCCTGGGCTTTGCCGCGGGTATCATGCTGCTTATCTCGCTGATGGAGATGCTGCCCGCCGCGCTGAACGCGGAGGGCATGTCGCCGCTGCTCGGTTACGGCATGTTTGTCATCGGCCTGCTGGGATACTTTGCGCTTGACCGTATGCTGCCCCACGCGCATCCGCAGGATCTAATGTCGCCGGGTATGCCGCGTCCGCGTAACCTCCGCCGAACCGCCATGTTGTTGACTCTGGGCATCAGCCTGCACAACTTTCCGGAAGGGATCGCCACCTTTGTAACGGCCAGTAATAACCTCGAGCTGGGCATGGGCGTCGCGCTGGCGGTCGCTTTACACAATATTCCCGAGGGGCTGGCGGTGGCCGGGCCGGTTTATGCCGCCACCGGTTCACGGTATAAGGCGGTACTCTGGGCAGGGCTTTCCGGTATGGCGGAAATTCTCGGCGGCCTGCTGGCCTGGCTGATCCTCGGAAACCTGGTGTCACCGGTCATGATGGGCGCCATTATGGCCGCCGTTGCCGGGATCATGGTGGCGCTGTCGGTCGATGAGCTGATGCCGCTGGCAAAAGAGATCGATCCGCAGAGCAACCCAAGCTATGGCGTACTGTGCGGCATGTCGGTGATGGGATTAAGTCTGGTTGCGCTGCAGGCAATGGGCATTGGCTGATGGCAAAAACAACAAAGCCCACGCTGAGGTGGGCTTTGTCTTGAGGCGGGGCCAGAATCAGCTGGCTTTGCGCTCATGTGCGCGGCGATAGGCCACCAGATCTTCAATGGTGACCACGGCCATATTCTGCTTCTGTGCGAACGCAATGCACTCTGGCGCCCGCGCCATAGTGCCATCGTCGTTCGTCAGTTCACACAGCACGCCAGCCGGCTTAAAGCCCGCCAGCGTCACCAGATCGATGGTCGCTTCAGTATGACCACCGCGGGTCAACACGCCGCCCGGCTGCGCACGCAGCGGGAAGACATGGCCTGGACGGTTGAGATCGGAAGGTTTAGCGCCGTCGGCAATGGCCGCGCGCACGGTGGTCACGCGGTCAGCGGCGGAAACGCCGGTGGTGACGCCTGCTGCAGCTTCGATGGTCACGGTAAAACCGGTGCCGTATGCGCTGGTGTTGTTTTCCACCATCATCGGCAGGTCAAGCTGCTTACGGCGTTCATCGGTCAGGCACAGGCAGACAATGCCGCTGCCGTGGCGAATGGTCAGCGCCATCTGCTCAACGGTCATGGTTTCAGCGGCGAAAATCATGTCGCCTTCGTTTTCACGGTCTTCATCATCAAGCACCATCACACCGCGGCCTTCGCGCAGTGCATTTAAAGCGTGTTCCACACGTTCAAAAGCGGTACCAAAAGAGGAAAGGAGCGTCTGATTCATGGTAAATAAACCTCATTAAAATTATGGTTACCAGAATCAGGGCAGTCTTAGGAGCGCCGGTTTAGCGGCAAAAGTCAACGCAAGCGGATCGAAACCCGACTGAGCCGTTACTCTCTCCCATCCGGACTTTAACCGTCGGCCCCGGAATTACACCGGATCTGCTGACCTTTCTGCTGTTGCAGAAAGCGCTCGCGGGCTTTCAACGCCATGGTTGATTTACCGCCGGTGGGGAATTTCGCCCCGCCCTGAGAATAAGCGAGATCACTATAACGCTATTGATTATCATCGGCAATGCATAAGCTTCAAACATTTCTGGTTTATAGGCAGCGTCGATCGCACTACAATGAGCGATAAATCGACCAGAGCAGGAAACCACCATGATTGACCCGAAAAAAATTGAACAAATCGCCCGCCAGGTCCATGAATCGATGCCGAAAGGCCTTCGCGATCTTGGGGAAGATGTCGAGAAAAAGATCCGTCAGGTACTCCAGTCACAGCTGACCCGCCTGGATTTGGTCAGTCGCGAAGAGTTTGATGTGCAGACGCAGGTGCTGCTGCGCACCCGCGAAAAACTGGCGCTGCTGGAGCAGCGAATCAGCGATCTGGAAAGCCGCGCGGCCGCCCCGACCGTCGAAGAGAAGCAGTAAAAAATAACGGGCCCTCAGGCCCGTTGTTGTTTCAGTGTTCTAGCTCTGGTTCCGACGCTGCCTCTTCACTCACCTGACGGCAGTAGAGCTCATACCGTTGGCAAAACCATTCACGATGATCTTCATCCATATTGCCGACTATAGCCTGGAGATCAACGGAGTGTCCTTGTGCATGCATTCTGGCGAAACTCAGGGCCAGAAAATCAAAGTTCTTCATTGAATACAGTTCGTGATGATTCATCCGCATACTCCTTCAGCCGTGTGTGTTCTGATTGGTCATATGCTTTCTACTGACTTCAGTATTTATACTTACGCTAACGCTTTCTGTACGAAAAATGCGCTCAAATCGCCTGTTTATTGCGCTGAATCATCTCTGTCATCAATAAATAAAAAAAAGCCGGCGATCTGACGATCGTCGGCTATTTTTGTCGGACGTTATCCGGGTTTCTTCGGCCTCGCGATACGCAACCCGCTCCCCCAGGACGCCCGCCCGGCGCGACAAATTACTTACCGCTGTCTTTCTGGATCTTCTTAATGATGTTGGTCGTAGAGCAACCATCTTCAAAGTTCAGCACCAGAACGTCGCCGCCGTTCGCCCAGACTTCCTCGCTACCCGCGATATCTTCCGGCTTATAGTCGCCGCCTTTGACCAGCAGGTCCGGCAGAATGCCGGCAATCAGGCGCTGCGGCGTATCCTCTTCAAATGAGACGACCCAGTCGACGGCTTCCAGCGCGCCGAGCACGATCATACGCTGCTCCAGCGGGTTAACCGGACGAGACTCGCCTTTCAGACGTTTGGTCGACGCATCGCTGTTGACCGCAACGATCAGGCGATCGCCGAGCTTGCGCGCATTAGCCAGATAAGAGACGTGGCCCGCGTGCAGAATGTCAAACACGCCGTTGGTCATCACCACTTTCTCGCCGCGCTTACGCGCCGCCGCAACGGCCTGTTTCAGTTCATCTTCGTTCATCACGCCGAACCCGGTCTCCGCGCGCCCGCGCACGGCGTTTTCCAGTTCGATAGGTGAAACGGTGGATGTCCCCAGCTTGCCGACCACGACGCCGGCCGCCGCGTTGGCAAAGTAGCACGCCTCTTCCAGAGTGTTGCCGGAGGCCAGCGTCGCCGCCAGCACGCCAATGACCGTATCGCCGGCACCGGTGACGTCATACACTTCTTGCGCCTGAGTCGGCATATGCAGCGGCGGACGGCCCGGCTGCAACAGCGTCATCCCCTGCTCGGAACGAGTCACCAGCAGCGCAGAGAGTTCGAAATCCGCAATAATTTTCAGGCCGCGTTCGACAATATCCGCTTCGTCTTTGCACTTGCCCGCTACGGCTTCAAATTCGGAGAGGTTCGGCGTCAGCAGCGTGGCGCCGCGATAGCGTTCAAAATCGGTGCCTTTCGGATCGATCAGCACCGGTACGCCGGCATCGCGCGCCAGCTTAATCATGGTCTGCACGCTGGCCAGCGCGCCTTTTGCATAATCGGACAATACCAGCGCCCCGATGGTACCCAGCGCCTGCTGAATGCGGTCGTGCATGGGCTGCGGATCGACGCCGGAGAATCCCTCTTCGAAATCCAGGCGGATCAGCTGCTGGTTGCGCGACAGCACGCGCAGCTTGGTGATAGTCGGGTGAGTCGGCACGGAGACAAAATCGCACTTCACGTTGACATCCGCCAGCGCCTTACTGAGCGCACGCGCTGCGTCATCAATCCCGGTCAGGCCAACCAGGCGAGAGGTCGCACCGAGAGAGGCGATGTTCATCGCCACGTTTGCCGCACCGCCGGGACGCTCTTCGATATTTTCCACCTTGACCACCGGTACCGGGGCTTCGGGGGAAATACGGCTGGTGGGACCATACCAGTAGCGGTCCAGCATGACATCGCCAACCACCAACACTCCTGCACGTTCAAACTCCGGCAGCGTTACTTTCATGACTCTCTCCTGCGAGATACAAACTTTGCGCGCGATAATAGCACACCCGGTTTTTTAGTTAAGCCATCAACCACTTCTGCCAGCTGGCGCTCACCTGCTGACGTTCATGGGTAAAGGCGTCCGGGGCGACGTTCCCCGGCTGTTCCTGCAACGCCAGATGATGCAGCGCATCGCGCAGCGTGGTGTACGCATGGGTCAACGCCTGCGCTTCTTCATCATCCATAATGTCGTTTTGCGCCAGCAGTTCCAGAATGCGCACGTTATCAGACCAGCGCGTCAGCTTCGGTTTATCGTGCGCATAGCGTAGGACCAGATACTGGGTAATAAATTCAATGTCGGTAATGCCCCCGGCATCGGCTTTAATATCAAAGCGATCCCGATGCTTATTGCCGAGATGGGCGCGCATTTTCTCCCGCATTTCCCGCACTTCGGTCTGCAGCGTCGCCCCTTCACGCGGCGTGCTGAGGATATCGCGTCGGATGGTATCAAAACGCTCCTGCAGCGCCGGATCGCCATAGACTACGCGGGCACGCACCAGGGCCTGATGTTCCCAGGTCCAGGCCTCATTCTTCTGGTAGTCGGCAAACGCATCGGCAGTGGTGACCAGCATACCCGCCGCACCAGACGGACGTAAGCGAGCATCCACTTCGTAGAGAATCCCTGAAGAGGTGCGGGTGCTGAAGAGGTGCATAATGCGCTGGGCCAGGCGCAGATAGAACTGGCGACCGTCGATTTCGCGCTCCCCGTCGGTCATCACCTCCATCGGACAATCATGCAGGAACACCAGGTCAAGGTCAGAACTGTAGCCCAGCTCCCAGCCCCCCAGTTTCCCGTAACCGACGACCGCAAAACCACGCCCCTGACGGTCATGCAGGTGCGTCGGCTGGCCATAACGCGCCACCATCTGCATCCACGCCTGCTGGACCACCGCATCAATCATCGCTTCGGCCAGCCAGGTTAAGTGATCGCTCACTTTCATTACCGGCAGCGTACCGGCAATATCGGCGGCGGCAATATGCAGCAGCTGCGCCTGCTTAAACTGGCGCAGCGCCTCCAGCTGCTGCTCTTCGTCCTCTTCCGGCACCCGCAGCAGATACTGACGTAGCTCATCGCGATAGGCATCGGTCGCCGTCGGTTGATACAGCGTATTGGGATCCAGCAGTTCATCCAGCAGCAGCGGATGGCGCGCCAGCTGACTGGCAACCATCGGCGAAGCGGCGCAGAGGCTAATCAGATGTTTCAACGCACCGGGAAACTCGCTGAGCAATTCCAGGTAGGTGGTTCGGGTGACGATACCGGTCAACAGCGGTGTAATCCGCGCCAACGGCACCGGCGCATCGGCCCGCGAACACACTTCGCTGAGCAGATGCGGCATCAGCTGATCCAGCACCTGGCGCCCGCGCGGGCCGATAGTGCGTTTATCCAGCTCTTTACGAAAATCGGCAATCAGCGCCAGCACACTGCGACGGTCGTCATCCGCAAGATGGGCCAGCGCCGGGCTGGCGTCATCCTCTTCCAGCGCATCCTGCCACAACTCACGCCAGTACTCCTCCAGCTGCTCATCCGGTGATTGCGCTTCATCATCGCCAATCAGGTCGTTGAACACTCGCCGTACGCTGGCCATTTTCTCTTCCAGCTGCGCGGTCAGCGTTTCCCAGTCATCAACATGCATCCCCCACGCCAGGCGAGCGCGATTAAGCGCATCCTGCGGCAAAGTTTGCGTCTGCTCGTCATTGATGCTTTGCAGCAGGTTTTCCAGGCGACGTAAGAACAGGTAGGCATCACGCAACCGGGCAGCATCGCCTTCCGGCAGCAGGTGCAGCTCATCGATCGCCGCCAGCGTCGGAAGCAGCGCCCGTAGCTGGAGCGCCGGTTCGCGTCCTCCGCGGATCAGCTGGAAGACCTGTACGATAAATTCGATTTCGCGGATACCGCCCGCACCGAGCTTGATATTGTCCTTCAGCCCGCGACGACGAACTTCACGGGCAATCATCCCCTTCATATTACGCAGCGACTGGATCACGCTGAAGTCGATGTAGCGACGGAAGACGAAGGGCCGCAGCATGGCGCGCAGTTCGTTGGCATAGGTGCCTTCGTTATCGCCCATGATCCGCGCTTTGACCATCGCGTAGCGCTCCCAGTCGCGCCCTTGTTCCTGATAGTAATCTTCCAGCGCGGCAAAGCTCAGCACCAGCGGCCCGCTGTCGCCGAAGGGGCGCAGGCGCATATCAACGCGATAAACAAAGCCATCCTGCGTCGGCTGGTCGAGGACTTTAATCAGCCGCTGCCCGAGGCGGGTAAAGAACTGCCCGTTATCCAGCTCGCGGCGTCCGCCGCGGGTTGCGCCATGTTCAGGCCAGGCAAAAATCAGATCGATGTCCGACGAGAAATTGAGTTCGCCTCCGCCCAGTTTCCCCATCCCGAGGATCAGCAGCGGCTGCGCTTTACCTTCGGCACTGGTAGGGGTTCCCCATTCGTTACAGCAGGCGGTGTAAAGCCAGTCGCGGGCGGCGACAATCAGCGTCTCCGCCAGCGCGCTTAGCTGCTGCAAACTGCTCTCTTCACTGACCAGCGACAGCGCTTGTGCCCAGGCGATGCGCACCATGATCCGGCGGCGAAACAGGCGCAGCTCACGCATCAGCGTCGCTTCGTCGTTGACACCGGCCAGGGCGGCCTGTAGCCAGTCGGCATAGTGACGCCACTCCTGCGCCTCGGGGGGCGAGTTTTCAAGCTCGGTCAGCCACTGCGGCTGCGCCACCAGACTCTGCTGGACGAAATCGCTGAACGCCATCACCGACTGCGCCTGCGGACTTAACGTGGATAATGGAAAATCCGCCGGCAGTCGGTCTATAACCGTCTGCCAGTGCTGCTGTAACTGTGAAGAAAGCGGCATTATAGGGGTCTCCCTGGCCTGAAATTATCGTTTTCCACTATGCAGCCAGAATGGCTCCGCGGCCAGCGCCTGGCGGCGGAAATATTCAATGACGCTGCGATCTTTGTGCTCAATAGCGCGACGGACTTCCAGCCAGTTCTCCAGCCAGGAGGCCGCAGCATCGGCATAGGCGCCGGCGAGCAGCTGAATGCAGTCTATGTCGCGGGCCAGACGCGGCAGCTGGCCGTCGTAATCGTCCCCCAGCGTCTGCTGGAACGCATTTTTTAACTCCGCCGCCGCCCGCGAAAGCTGGATATCGGCGAAACGTTTAAAAGAGCCGGCGATCTTCTTCTGCGCGTTCTCATTTAAAAAGGCGCGCCAGCTACGGCTCACCAGCCATTCGGTCAACGCGAGCTTCGCGCTGACTGCGGCAATGCTGAACAGCGCCGCCGGATCCTTTCCAGCCTCCGTCAGGGCAGCTTCCGCTTCCCCAAGCTGTTCGCGCAGCTGCGCGGTGGCCTTACGCGGCACGATACCGCCAAACAGCACCAGCGCATGACGTATCCGGGCGATGGCGCGAAGGATTTCCCCTTTTGCCATCGGATTACCGCGGCTCCAGACCTCGTCATGATAGAGCCAGTGCGCCAGCGCGTTTTCCAGCGACGCCTCCAGACCCTGCTCTACGCTGGCTTTTGGCGCCACCTGCAGAACGCCGAATGGCTGCACCGGGCGCGCATCGTTCCCCTGGGCAAGATGGTAGCCGCGCGCCGCTTTGCTGAGACTTCCCTGGCGCAGCACGCCGGTTTCCAGCAGACGACGGGCGAGCGCCAGCACATCCTCCGTCTTACCAGAGAGCAGTTCCAGCTCCAGCTCGCGAATCGCCTCCTGATGCTCGGGGGTTTTCACCTCCCCGCGATCGAGCGCAATTTCAATCTGGCTCTCCCCTTCGCTGACCACCCATTTTTCACGTTCAAAATCGGTACTGAACAGCGGCTGTACGTTTTGCGCCAGATCCGCGGGCAGTTCGCCCTGCGGCCAGACTTCGGCAGGCAGGCGTTCCAGCGCCAGTTCCGGGCTTGCCAGCGGGATGTTGAATTCCGGACGCTGATGCAATCCGCCCACCACGCGCCCGGCGATTTTCAGGGTCATTTCATACTGACCGCGATCGCCACGGATGCGCAGTCCCATATCGTGACGGCGCAGCCAGTTATCCGCCGTTTCATAGTAAATATTGAGCAATTGACCCGCAGGCGTGTGCTGGGCATTAAGCGCGTTAAGGTGCTGGCGCAGTGTTTCCACGCCGCTGTCGGAGACGATAAATTTTAATTCGATTTCTTGAGCCATGACTGAATTCTTCCGCTTCTTTGCGCTGCCGGGAAAATACGGCGAACTATCGCCGATATTTTTTGTCAGTAGATAGTATTTTGCGGCGATTCTCCATGCAATGCGCATTTTGCCGGGCCACCTCCCGGATGTTTCCGATTGTGGCAGAAAACTTTGCGTCGCTATGGCGATGCCACTACTATCGTTCAACTTTTTATGATCAAACGATGACCTGATGCCAAAATTACGCCTTATCACTTTTACTTTGCTGGCGCTCAGCGCCGCCACGGCGGTTCATGCAGAAGAAAAACGCTATGTTTCTGATGAACTGAACACCTGGGTTCGCACGGGGCCGGGCGATAATTATCGTCTTCAGGGCACCATTAACGCCGGGGAAGAAGTTTCTCTGCTGCAGACCAATGACAGCACCGGTTATGCCCAGATCCGCGACGGCAACGGCCGTACCGCGTGGATTCCGCTGAAAGAGCTGAGCACCGAGCCCAGCCTGCGCACCCGCGTGCCGGATCTGGAAAATCAGGTGAAAACCCTGACCGACAAACTCAATAACATCGACACCACCTGGAATCAGCGCACCGCCGACATGCAGAAAAAGGTCGCCGGCAGCGATACCGTCATCAACGCGCTGAAAGATGAAAACCAAAAGCTGAAAAATGAGCTGGTTGTCGCCCAGAAGAAGGTGAATGCCGCGAATCTGCAGCTGGATGATAAGCAGCGCACTATTATCATGCAGTGGTTTATGTACGGCGGCGGCGTGCTTGGCGTCGGACTGCTGCTCGGTCTGGTGCTGCCGCATCTGGTCCCGAGCCGTAAACGTAAAGACCGGTGGATGAACTAATTCGTCTTCTCTGCCAGACTTACGTATCATCTTGAGCAAAGTGGATACGGGAGAGTCAGGCGTGAAGATTTATCTGGTCGGTGGTGCAGTTCGGGATGCGTTATTAGGGCTACCGGTCAAAGACAGAGATTGGGTCGTGGTTGGCGCCACGCCTGAGCAGTTGCTTGAGGCGGGCTACCAGCAGGTAGGCCGCGATTTCCCCGTATTTCTGCACCCGAAAAGCCGGGAAGAGTATGCTCTGGCACGTACCGAGCGTAAATCAGGCTCCGGCTACACCGGTTTTACCTGCTATGCCGCCCCGGACGTCACGCTGGAACAGGATCTGCTGCGCCGCGATCTGACGGTTAATGCGCTGGCTCAGGATGCCGATGGCCTGATTATCGATCCCTACGGCGGCCAGGCCGATTTGCGTCTGCGCCTGCTGCGCCACGTCTCACCCGCCTTCAGCGAAGACCCGCTGCGCGTTCTGCGCGTGGCGCGCTTCGCCGCCCGCTATGCCCACCTGGGCTTCCGTATTGCCGACGAAACAATGGCGCTGATGCGCGCCATGGCCGACGCCGGCGAACTGGCGCATCTGACGCCAGAACGGGTCTGGAAGGAGACGGAAAACGCCCTTGGCACCCGTAATCCCCAGGTCTTTTTCCAGACCTTACGCGACTGCCACGCGCTCGGCGTGCTGTTCCCGGAAATTGACGCGCTGTACGGCGTTCCGGCACCGGCTAAATGGCACCCGGAAATCGACACCGGTGTACATACGCTGATGACTCTGACGATGGCGGCAATGCTGTCGCCGGAGATTGACGTTCGCTTTGCAACGCTATGTCACGATCTCGGCAAAGGGCTGACGCCAAAAGCGCTCTGGCCGCGCCATCACGGCCACGGTCCGGCAGGCGTCAGGCTGGTCGAGCAGCTCTGCGCCCGTCTGCGCGTACCGAACGACATTCGCGATCTGGCGAAGCTGGTCGCCGAATTCCACGACCTGATTCATACCCTGCCAATACTGCAGCCCAAAACGCTGGTCAAACTGTTTGATAATATCGACGCCTGGCGTAAGCCGCACCGGGTCATGCAAATCGCCTTAACCAGCGAAGCCGATGTGCGCGGACGTACCGGATTCGAAGCCCGCGATTATCCGCAGGGACGCCTGCTGCTTGAAGCCTGGGAGGTCGCCCAATCGGTCTCTACGAAAGAGGTGGTTGCTCAGGGCTTTAAAGGGCCGGAGATTCGTGAGGAGCTGACGCGGCGCCGCATACTGGCGGTCGCGAAGTGGAAGGAAGAGCGCTGCCCTCAGCCTTGCGACTGAGGGCCCGGTTTTACCGGCGCTGAAAACTCAGAAGAAGATAACGTAAACCACTGCCGCGACGACAAAACGGTAGATGGCAAACGGGATAAACGAAATACGTTTAATCAGCTGCAGGAAGGTTTTAATCGCGATCAGCGCCACGATGAACGCCATAATAAAGCCGACGGCAAACATCGGAATATCGCTGGCGTTGAGGAAACCGATGCTCTTATACACATCCAGCACGGTCGCCCCCATCATCATCGGCACCGCCAGCAGGAAGGAGAACTCTGACGCCGCATAGCGGCTTACGCCCATCAGCATCCCACCGGAAATGGTCGCACCGGAGCGAGAGAAACCGGGCCACAGCGCCAGGCACTGGAAGCAGCCGATGATAAATGCCTGGCGATAGGTCATATCATCAATACCGACGGCACGCGGCTGTTTTGGCTTCAGCACTTCCGCCGCGATCAGCAGCAGGCCACCCACGATCAGCGCATACATGACGTTGACCGGGTTGAACAACGATTTGATGGTATCGTGGAACAACAGACCCAGCACCACCGCCGGAACCATCCCTAATAAAATATGAATCAGCGATAAACGGCCGCTTCCCTGACCTTCATGTTCCGGTGGTTTACCGAAATGAATACCGATCAGACCAAACAGACGACGCCAGAACATGACGACAACGGCAAGAATAGAACCTAACTGAATGACCACCTCAAAAGTATTTGCCGTCTCGCCTTCAAAGCCCAGCAGATGGCCGACAATAATCATATGGCCAGTACTGGAAACAGGTAAAAATTCCGTTAACCCTTCAACCACACCCAATATTGCCGCCACCAGCAGCGAGTGTATATCGCTCATCCAATAAACCCTTTAAAAGTAAAATGAAAAAACCAGATACGCTGAACCATTCCATCAGGTGATATTGATGCGGCCAGTCTGGAGACGGACGGCGCAGGAAATCGGAGCGTACACGGAGTACGCGTAAATTTCGAGTGCTGTCCTGACCCTGAGCGGCAATTAAATATCCCGATAGCCGGATCCTGTGACCGGTATAAACGCAATTTGTTTAACGAGTATGACCTGAAAAGTTTTGTTTCAGATTAAGGCTACGTCCGACTGCGCTCGATAATCACGCCCACGTTTGCCGCCCGGGCAACGGCGCCCGGTTTGCTGACTTTAATCCGCACCCACGGCGAGGGGAATTTTTCCAGCAGCAGATCGGCAATCTCTTCCGCGACACGTTCCACCAGCGCAAAACGTCCGCCTTCAACGTGACCAATCACCAGCTCGCTGATATCAGCATAGCTGAGGCAATCATTGACATCATCGCTGCTCGCCGCTTTGCGGTTGTCCCACGCCATTTCGATATCGAACACCAGCTTCTGTTCAATGGTTTGTTCCCAGTCGTAAACACCGATAGTGGTGATTACCGAAAGTTGCTCTATAAATACAATATCCATCACGACCTGCCTGCTTTTTGGCTAAACCGGATACCACTTCCGGCGAATTATGCGTATTATCCACAGATGCAAAGACATCCCCTAAATAATTCGCATTGCAGGAAAGCAGCGGCGCAGCAAGCGTTCTGGCTCCATGCACGCTCCGATGACGGCACGAAAGAAGTGCGCCAGCGCATCAGCGACGCGAAGGATAGCGGGGACAAAACGACATTTTCAAAATGGAACAGCTGATGAGTGCAATCGCGCCTGGACTGGTTATCCTTGCCTACCTCTGCGGCTCAATTTCCAGCGCCATTCTGGTGTGTCGTCTCGCTGGCCTGCCCGATCCTCGCGATAGCGGTTCCGGCAATCCTGGGGCGACAAACGTACTACGAATTGGCGGCAAGGGAGCAGCCGTAACGGTTCTTATTTTTGATGTGCTCAAAGGCATGCTGCCCGTCTGGGGTGCCTGGGCGCTCGGCCTGACGCCTTTCTGGCTGGGTCTGGTCGCCATTGCGGCCTGCGTAGGCCATATCTGGCCGGTATTCTTTAACTTCCGCGGTGGTAAGGGCGTGGCGACCGCTTTCGGCGCAATCGCGCCCATCGGCTGGGATTTGACCGGCGTCATGGCGGGTACCTGGCTGCTGACCATCCTGCTCAGCGGCTATTCCTCGCTCGGGGCTATTGTCAGCGCGCTGATTGCCCCTTTCTACGTCTGGTGGTTCAAACCGCAGTATACCTTCCCGGTTTCTATGCTCTCCTGCCTGATTCTGCTGCGCCATCACGACAATATTCAGCGTCTGTGGCGGCGCCAGGAAACCAAAATCTGGGCCCGGCTGAAAAAGAACAAAAAAACGCCTGAGCAGAAATAATCTGGCGCCCGGTGGCGCGCGCCGGGCCCCCTTTATCCCGACATTCTCTCTGAATTACCCTTTTTGGCAGCCAATCCTCCTGAACTCACCGGCCAGAAAAAGATAATCATTTCACAACAATCACTTAGCTATGTCTTATAACCAAAAATAATTTATCCCTGCCTGCCGCGATGTTTACTCTGAATCCTTTATAAGACAGCACAGAACAACATCATGACAGACGTAATCAACGCGGCTCCGGTCGCAGCGGCGGGGTCGCCTGGCGGGGAAGTACAGTGGATACGCGGCGCCGCTGACGTATCGCGTTTAATCAATGAGGGCAGCAGCGGGCGTACCAATGCGCGGATTGTTATGGGTATCGCCCTCGGCGGTATCTTTCTCGATGCCTACGATCTTGGCTCCCTGGCCTTTGGCCTGAAAGACATTACCCGTGAATTCAACCTGACGCCCGCCGGCACCGGCATGGTGGCCTCAGCCATCACCTTCGGCGCCATCGTCGGCGCGCTGCTGGGCGGCTACCTGACGGATAAAATCGGCCGCTACCGCGTCTTCATGGCCGATATGCTGTTTTTTGTGGTGGCAGCGATCGCCTGCGCGCTGGCCCCCAACGAATACGTGCTGACCGGCGCCCGTTTTGTCATGGGCCTCGGCGTCGGTATCGATCTGCCGGTGGCGATGGCCTTCCTGAGTGAGTTCTCAAAGCTTAAGGGGCCGGGCAACAAAGCGGCCAGCGTCGCCATGTGGTGCCCGACGTGGTACGCCGCTATCAGTATTTCATATCTGCTGGTGCTCTTGTTCTATGCCGTACTGCCGGAAAGCCACAGCGACTGGCTGTGGCGGCTGATTCTGGGCTTCGGCGCGGTTCCTGCGCTGGTGATTATCGCCATTCGCAGCCGCTATATGAGCGAGTCGCCGGTGTGGGCCGCCAATCAGGGCAACCTGCGTGAAGCGGCCGCCATTCTGCGCAAGGCCTATAACATCAACGCCCACGTGGCGCAGGACGCGCTGGATAACCCGACGCCGGTGGTGAAAAAAGCGCAGTGGAGCAACTATTTCCGTCTGTTCCAGGGCGTCTATCTGCGGCGGACCACCCTCGCTACGCTGCTGTCGGTCGTCTCTTCCTTTGCCTATAACGCCGTCGCCTTCGGCCTGCCGGTGATTATCTCCAGCTTCTTTGTTCAGTCGATGCTGACCACGATTGTGATCTCCCTGGCGCTGAACCTGCTCTTTGCTTTCGTCGGCGGCCTGCTGGCAGTGCGGCTGGTGCCGCGCTTAGGGGCATGGAAGATGTCGCTGGCGGGCTACAGTTGCCAGCTGGCGGCGCTGCTGGGACTGGCGCTGATCGGCCGCCCGCACGGCGCGGGCGAAGGCATCGCGGCCGTGGCGATGCTGGCGCTGTTCCTGTTCGGCCAGGGGTTTGGCCCCGGCGCCCACACCATGACCTTTGCTTCGCTGAGCTATCCAACTTCGCTGCGCGGTGTCGGTGTCGGCCTGAACCAGACTCTGATGCGCAGCAGCTCAACCCTGTCGCTGTTCCTCTTCCCGCTGCTGGTTGCGGCCCTGGATACCCAGGTCTTTTGGATTATCGCCGCCGCGCCGCTGATTGGCCTGCTGTCGCTGCTCGCGATTCGCTGGGAACCGTCGGGTTATGACATTGACGCCGAAGATTATCAGGCGTAATAATCTTTTCGCTAAACGGCCGCCGCACAGGCGGCTGTTTTCTTGTTTTTAATTCATAAGCTTTTCATATGATCGAGATACTTTCGCGCCGATCAATACTCATCGCTGCTGTTTTATCTTGATTTTGCAGGGGCGTAACAACATTGCACAGCACCGTGTTACCAGAGAATAAAAAAGGCTGGCAGGCTACGCTGGACCTTCATTTTCAACATCGCGGCGGCAAAACGGTACTCACCTCCGCCCGTCATGTCGGTCCGCTCACCGTCCAGCGTCCCTTTTATCCTGAAGACGATACCTGTCATCTCTACTTACTCCACCCGCCGGGCGGGATTGTCGGTGGTGACGAGCTAACGATTCGCGCCGCTCTCGATAGCGGCTGCCACACGTTAATCACCATGCCCGGTGCCAGTAAGTTTTACCGCAGCAGCGGCGCGCAGGCTCATTTACATCAGCGCCTGACGCTGGCGGAACGCTCGACGCTGGAGTGGCTGCCGCAGGACGCGATTTTCTTTCCCGGCGCCCGCGCCCGTCTGCATACCGCCTTTCATCTTTGCCCTTCCAGCACGCTACTGGCCTGGGATCTGCTGTGCCTGGGCCGCCCGGTCATCGGTGAAAGCTTTAGCCATGGCGCCCTCAGCAATCGTCTTGAAGTATGGATGGATGATGCCCCGCTGCTCATTGAACGCCTGCATCTGGCCGACGGACGTCTGGCCAGCGTGGCGCAGTACCCGTGGGTCGGTACTCTGCTGTTCTATCCCGCCAGTGAAGCCCTGCTTGACGGCGTGCGGGAACGACTCACGACGCTGGGCAATTATGCTGGCGCCACGCTGACTGACGGCCTGCTGACGGTGCGCTTTTTAAGTGACGATAACTTACTTTGCCAGCGGGCGATGCGTGATATCTGGCAGTTTATGCGACCGCATCTGACCGGAAAGTCCCCGGTCCTTCCCCGAATCTGGTTGACCTGAGAGAACGCTATGGAACTGACCCCCAGAGAGAAAGACAAGCTGCTGTTGTTTACCGCCGCACTGGTGGCGGAACGTCGCCTGGCCCGCGGCCTGAAGCTGAACTACCCGGAAGCCGTGGCCTTAATCAGCGCCTTTATTATGGAAGGCGCCCGCGACGGTAAAAGCGTCGCGGCGCTGATGGAAGAAGGCCGCCACGTGTTAAGCCGCGAACAGGTCATGGAGGGCGTACCCGAAATGATCCCCGACATCCAGGTCGAGGCCACCTTCCCGGATGGCTCGAAGCTGGTCACCGTCCACAACCCGATTATCTGAGGTTTCGCGATGATCCCAGGTGAATATAAGGTGCAGCCCGGACAGATAGCTCTGAACGTTGGCCGCGCCACCCGCAGCATTATCGTTGAGAATCATGGCGACCGGCCGATTCAGGTTGGATCGCATTACCATTTTGCCGAGGTCAACCCGGCGCTGAAATTTGATCGGGCGCAGGCCACCGGCTATCGCCTGAACATCGCCGCCGGCACCGCAGTCCGCTTTGAGCCAGGGCAAAAACGTGAAGTAGAGTTGGTGGCGCTCGCCGGTCGTCGCGCGGTATACGGCTTTCGCGGCGACGTGATGGGAAATCTGGAGGCAAACAATGAGTGATATTTCACGTCAGGCCTATGCCGACATGTTTGGCCCCACCACCGGCGATAAAGTGCGCCTGGCGGACACCGAACTGTGGATCGAGGTCGAAGACGATCTGACCACCTACGGCGAAGAGGTCAAGTTCGGCGGCGGGAAGGTCATCCGTGACGGTATGGGCCAGGGACAAATGCTCGCTGACGACTGTGTCGATCTGGTGCTGACCAATGCGCTGATCGTCGATCACTGGGGGATCGTCAAAGCCGACATTGGTGTCAAAGAGGGGCGTATTGTCGCAATCGGCAAAGCGGGTAATCCCGATATCCAGCCTGACGTCACTATCCCCATTGGCGCGGCGACGGAGGTTATTGCCGCCGAAGGTAAGATAGTCACCGCCGGCGGCGTCGATACCCACATCCACTGGATCTGCCCGCAGCAGGCGGAAGAGGCGCTGGTCTCCGGCGTCACCACCATGGTCGGCGGCGGAACGGGCCCCGCCGCGGGGACACACGCCACCACCTGTACACCGGGGCCGTGGTACATCTCGCGGATGCTACAGGCCGCGGACAGTCTGCCGGTGAATATTGGTCTGCTGGGCAAAGGCAACGGCTCAAACCCGGACGCGCTACGCGAACAGGTTGCGGCAGGCGTTATCGGCCTGAAAATTCATGAAGACTGGGGCGCCACGCCGGCCGCCATCAACTGCGCGCTGACGGTCGCCGACGAAATGGATATTCAGGTGGCGCTGCACAGCGACACCCTGAATGAATCGGGTTTTGTTGAAGATACGCTGGCGGCGATTGCCGGACGGACGATCCACACTTTCCATACCGAAGGTGCCGGCGGCGGCCATGCGCCGGATATTATTACCGCCTGCGCACACCCCAATATTTTGCCCTCCTCCACCAACCCGACGCTGCCCTACACCGTCAATACCATTGACGAACATCTCGATATGCTGATGGTCTGCCACCATCTCGATCCGGATATTGCGGAAGACGTGGCGTTTGCCGAATCCCGCATCCGCCGGGAAACCATTGCGGCAGAAGATGTTCTGCACGATCTCGGCGCCTTCTCTCTGACCTCTTCCGATTCGCAGGCGATGGGGCGCGTGGGCGAAGTCGTTCTGCGTACCTGGCAGGTGGCGCATCGGATGAAGGTGCAGCGCGGGCCGCTGGCGGAAGAACGCGGCGATAACGACAACTTCCGCGTGAAGCGCTATATCGCCAAGTACACCATTAACCCGGCGCTGACCCACGGTATCGCCCATGAAGTCGGCTCGATTGAAGTGGGCAAACTGGCGGATCTCGTGCTGTGGTCCCCGGCGTTTTTCGGCGTTAAGCCGGCCACGGTGATCAAGGGCGGTATGATCGCCATTGCCCCGATGGGCGACATCAACGCCTCGATTCCGACGCCACAGCCGGTGCACTACCGCCCGATGTTCGGCGCGCTGGGCAGCGCTCGCCATCACTGTCGCCTCACCTTCCTGCCGCAGGCGGCGGTCGACAGTGGCGTGGCGCAGCGTCTGAATCTGCAGAGCGCCACGGCGGTGGTGAAAGGCTGCCGGACGGTACAAAAGACCGACATGATCCATAACGGCCTGCAGCCCAATATCACCGTCGACGCGCAAACCTATGAAGTGCGCATCGATGGCGAACTGATCACCAGCGAACCGGCAGATGTCCTGCCGATGGCGCAACGTTATTTTCTGTTTTAAGGAGTCCGGATGCTCTATCTGACCCAACGAGTGGATTCACCTGGCAAACTGACCGCCAGCCTTACGCTGCCGATCGATGTGCGGGTGAAAAGTCGTATCAAAGTCACCCTCAACGACGGTCGCGAAGCCGGTTTGTTGTTGCCGCGCGGCCTGCTGCTACGCGGCGGGGATGTGCTCAGCAATGAAGACGGCAGCGAGTTTGTGCAAATTATCGCCGCAGATGAAGGCGTGTCCGTGGTGCATTGCGACGATCCGTTCACCCTGGCGAAAGCCTGCTATCACCTCGGCAACCGCCACGTTCCGCTGCAAATCATGCCCGGAGAGCTGCGCTATCACCACGATCATGTGCTGGACGATATGCTGCGCCAGTTCGGCCTGGAGGTCACTTTCGCGCATCTGCCGTTTGAACCGGAAGCCGGCGCCTACGCCAGCGAAAGCCACGGCCACAGCCACGGTCATAGTCACGATCATGGCCACGATCATCATCATCACGAGCACAGTCACTAAATGCCAACGCCGGAAAAACGCCTGCGGTTGATGCAGCTGGCCAGCAGCAACCTGCCGGTCGGCGGCTATAGCTGGTCGCAAGGTCTGGAATGGGCAGTCGAAGCAGGCTGGGTACCCGATGCCGCCGCTTTTGAACGCTGGCAGCAGCAGCAGATGGAACAGAGCTTTTTTACCGTCGATCTTCCTCTGTTCGCCCGGCTGTATCGGGCATGCGAAAACGACGATCTGCCGTCAGCACAGCGCTGGACCGCCTGGCTGCTCGCCTGCCGTGAGACCCGCGAACTGCGTGAAGAAGAGCGTAATCGCGGCACGGCATTTGCCCGCCTGCTGGCCGACTGGCAGCCGGACTGCCCGCCGGCGTGGCGCGGTTTGTGCCGGCAAAGCCAGCTCGCCGGCATGGCGTGGCTCGGCGTGCGTTGGCAAATCGCACTTCCCGACCTGGCGCTGAGCCTTGGCTACAGCTGGATCGAAAGCGCGGTCATGGCGGGCGTTAAGCTGGTTCCCTTCGGCCAGCAGGCGGCCCAGCAGCTGATTTTACGCCTGTGCGATCGCTACGCGGCGGATATGGCCTGCGCCCTTGCGGCGCCGGATAGCGCGATAGGTTCCTCCACGCCGCTGGCCGCCATTGCTTCCGCCCGGCATGAAACTCAGTATTCCCGATTATTCCGTTCCTAGGAGAGAGTATGCATAACTACAAACACCCGCTGCGCGTCGGCGTCGGCGGCCCGGTCGGTTCCGGGAAAACGGCCCTGCTGGAAGCGCTGTGTAAAGCCATGCGTGACAGCTGGCAGTTAGCCGTCGTCACCAACGACATCTACACCAAAGAAGATCAGCGTATTCTCACCGAAGCGGGCGCGCTGGCGCCGGAGCGCATCGTCGGCGTCGAAACCGGCGGATGTCCGCATACCGCGATCCGCGAAGACGCGTCGATGAACCTGGCGGCGGTAGAAGCGCTGAGCGAAAAATTCGGCAACCTCGATCTGATCTTTGTGGAAAGCGGCGGCGATAACCTGAGCGCCACCTTCAGTCCGGAGCTGGCGGATCTGACCATCTACGTCATTGACGTTGCGGAAGGGGAAAAGATCCCGCGCAAAGGGGGGCCGGGGATCACGAAGTCGGACTTCCTGGTGATCAACAAAACCGACCTTGCACCGTATGTGGGCGCGTCGCTGGAGGTGATGGAGCGCGATACGATGCGTATGCGCGGCGAGCGCCCGTGGACCTTTACCAACCTGAAAAGCGGCGATGGCCTGAACAACATCATCGCCTTCCTTGTCGACAAAGGTATGCTGCGCTAAAACGTTCCTGCACCATCCGGACGCGCCCGCGCCCGGATGGTGCATTCGACGCCCTCTTTTTATCCCCCCCTCCCCCACAGCCCCCTGCGGCGCCTGCTCTACGAAGTGGCATAAGGTTTGCTAATTACAGTCATACCTGACCATTAAGGAATGACTATGTCATCACTGGATATCAAAACTGAGTTACCTGCCCAGACCGGGCCATCAGGCTCCAGAGAAACCCTGGAAGACTATACACTCCGCTATGCTCCGCTGAGCTTCCGCCGCTGGGGGCCTGGCGTCGTCGCCGTGACCGCGCTGGGCGGCATCGCCTATCTGGCGGACTTCTCCATCGGCGCCAGCATCGGCATGGCATGGGGCACCACCAACGCGATTTACGCCATCCTGCTGGCGGCGCTGGTGATCTTCCTCACCGGGATCCCGCTGGCGATTACCGCCGCCCGCTATAACATCGATCTCGACTTAATCACCCGCAGCGCCGGATTCGGCTATTTTGGCTCGGTCATCACCAGCATTATCTTCGCAGGCTTCACCTTTATCTTCTTCGCCCTTGAAGGCTCGATTATGGCCCAGGGGCTGCTGGTTGGATTAGGGATCCCGCTGTGGATGGGCTATCTCATCGCCACCCTGATGGTGCTGCCGCTGGTCGTTTACGGTATGAAAGCCCTGACCCGCCTGCAGGTGTGGACCACGCCGCTGTGGCTGGTGCTGATGGTGGTGCCGGTGGCCTGGCTGATTGCCAAAGACCCGGCGTTGGTGGACGGCTTTATGAACTTCGCCGGCAAGAATAACGCGGCGCAGGTCGATTTAACTGCCATTATGCTCGGCGCCGGCGTCTGTCTGTCGCTGATTATGCAGATCGGCGAGCAGATCGATTACCTGCGCTTTATGCCGCCCAAAACGGCGGAAAATAGCAAAAGCTGGTGGCTGGCGGTCTTTTCCGCAGGCCCTGGCTGGGTGGTATTAGGCGCGATAAAACAGATCATCGGCGCCTTCCTCGGCTTTTATCTGCTGACCCGCTTCCCGGCAGTGCACAACACCGAGCCGGTACAGCAGTTCGTCAGCGTCTTTGATAACCTGGTACCCGGCTGGCTGGCGTTAACCCTGGCCGTGGTGCTGGTGGTCATTTCACAGATTAAAATCAACGTCACCAACGCCTATTCTGGCTCGCTGGCGTGGACCAGCGCCTGGACGCGCACCACCAAACGCTATCCGGGGCGGATTATCTTCGTCATCGTCAACCTCGCCATCGCGCTGGCGCTGATGGAGGGCGATATGTTCAGCGCGCTGTCGTGGATTCTTGGTTTCTATTCTAACTTTGCCATTGCCTGGGTCGTGGTGGTTGCCACCGATATCACCGTCAACAAAGGTCTGCTCAGGCTCGCCCCGGCGCAGCCAGAATATCGTCGCGGGATGATCTACAACGTTAACCCGGTGGGGGTGGTTTCGTTTGCTCTGGCGGCCGGCCTGTCGATCTGCGCCTTCTTCGGCCTGCTCGGTGCCACGCTGGCGCCATTCTCGCCGCTGATTGCGCTGGTCGTGGCGCTGGTGATGACGCCGCTGATGGGTATCCTCACCGGCGGGCGCTACTACATCAAGCAGTATGATGACGGGATTAGCGAGCCGCGCTACGACGCGCAGGGCAATGCGTCCATCACCGTTTACCAGTGCGTCAGCTGCGAAGAAGAGTACGAACGTCCGGACGTCATGCACTCGCACAAACATCAGGGCGCGATTTGCTCGCTGTGTAAAAGTATGGAGTAAAGCAGAAAGGCAGGCCGACGGAATGTCGGCCTGTGATGCAGATTACGCCGCCGGCAGTTCAGCAAGCGGCCAGCGCGGACGGACGGTCACGCCGAGATCCGGTTTAGCGCCGGTACGCAGGCGAACCATCCCGGCATAGGCGATCATCGCGCCGTTATCGGTGCAGAACTCCGGGCGCGCATAGAACACTTCGCCGCCGCGCTTTGCCATCATCTCCGCCAGCTTCGCGCGCAGCGTGCGGTTGGCGCTCACGCCGCCGGCCATCACCAGGCGTTTAAAGCCGGTCTGCTCCAGCGCGCGACGACACTTAATCATCAGCGTATCCACCACCGCATCTTCAAACGCACGGGCGATATCTGCACGGGTCTGCTCGTCGTCATCGTTATTGCGAATAGTGTTAGCCGCAAAGGTTTTCAGGCCGGAGAAGCTGAAATCCAGACCGGGACGGTCAGTCATCGGACGGGGGAAAACAAACCGCCCTTCTTTGCCCTGAGCCGCCATCTTAGACAGCATCGGGCCGCCGGGATAATCGAGCCCCAGCAGCTTAGCGGTTTTATCGAACGCCTCCCCGGCCGCATCATCGATAGACTCGCCGAGCAGCTCGTACTGACCAATACCGGTTACGCTAATCAGCTGGGTATGGCCGCCAGAGACCAGCAGCGCCACAAACGGGAATGCGGGGGGATTATCTTCCAGCATCGGCGCCAGCAGATGCCCTTCCATATGATGCACCGGAACCGCCGGCACGTTCCAGGCAAAGGCCAGCGAACGCCCTACCGTTGCGCCGACCAGCAGCGCGCCAACCAGGCCGGGACCTGCGGTATAGGCTACAGCATCGATCTCTTTTGCCGTCAGCCCGGCCTCTTTCAACGCCGCCTGAATCAGCGGTACGGTTTTACGCACGTGGTCGCGCGAAGCCAGCTCGGGCACCACGCCGCCGTAGTCAGCATGTAATTTCACCTGACTATACAATTGATTGGCTAGCAGGCCTTTTTCGTCGTCATAAATGGCGATGCCGGTTTCATCGCAGGATGTTTCAATACCCAGTACACGCATGTCTTGTTTTACCTCGCTCTAATACCGCGCAGTTTAGGACCAATGCGGGTTGATGTATACCCTCAGCGTGCCTGGTTGGCGCAGCGAGGCAACCGGCGCGGCGCGAAAACCCGCCCGGCGGCACGTTGCCCGCCATGCAGCGTCAGAAAGGCCTGCAGGCGGCGAAGATAAAACTTTGTTCGCCCCAGGAACAACCCTCGTGTATACTCCTCACCCTTATAAAAGTCCTTTCAAAAAAGGCAGCGGTGCTTTACAAAGCAGCAGCAATTGCAGTAAAATTCCGCACCATTTTGAAATAAGCTGGCGTTGATGCCAGCAGCAAACCGAATTAATCAAAGGTGAGAGGCACATGCCGGTAATTAAAGTACGTGAAAACGAGCCGTTCGACGTAGCTCTGCGTCGCTTCAAGCGTTCCTGTGAGAAAGCAGGTGTTCTGGCGGAAGTTCGTCGTCGTGAGTTCTATGAAAAACCGACTACCGAACGTAAGCGCGCTAAAGCTTCTGCAGTGAAACGTCACGCGAAGAAACTGGCTCGCGAAAACGCACGCCGCACTCGTCTGTACTAATCTGTTGAGGGCCAAAGCCCTCAATTCAGACTGAGTTGTTGTTGTAAGGCCGTGCTTCCGGAAGGAATGCGCGGCTTATTTTCGTTTATGCATTAGCAGATACACCGCATCATGAAAGAACGTGTTCAGCCCACGCTGAGGCCGTCTGGTGATCGTGTGTATAGTTTACGGGGCCTATGGCTGGACGAATCCCACGCGTATTTATCAATGATCTGCTGGCGCGCACCGACATCGTCGATCTGATCGACGCGCGGGTAAAGCTCAAAAAGCAGGGCAAGAACTACCACGCGTGCTGTCCATTCCATAACGAAAAAACCCCCTCTTTTACCGTCAACGGTGAAAAACAGTTTTATCACTGCTTTGGTTGCGGTGCGCACGGCAACGCTGTCGACTTCCTGATGAACTACGACAAACTCGAGTTCGTGGAGACGGTCGAAGAGCTGGCCGCCATGCACAACCTCGAAGTGCCATATGAAGCAGGCAACGGACCGAGTCAAATAGAGCGCCATCAGCGGCAAAGTCTCTATCAATTGATGGACGGTCTGAATGCGTTTTATCAACAGTCTCTGATGCAACCCGCCGCCGACCCTGCGCGCCAGTATCTGGCAAAACGTGGCTTAAGCAGCGAGGTCATTGCGCGCTTCGCGATTGGCTACGCCCCACCCGGTTGGGATAACGTCTTAAAACGTTTTGGCGGCAATCAAGAAAACCGCCAGTCGCTTATCGATGCCGGCATGCTGGTGACGAACGATAAGGGGCGCAGTTACGACCGCTTCCGCGAACGGGTGATGTTCCCTATCCGCGATAAGCGAGGCCGGGTGATTGGTTTTGGTGGTCGCGTGCTGGGCGATGCCCTGCCGAAATACCTTAACTCTCCGGAAACCGATATTTTCCATAAAGGTCGTCAGCTGTACGGCCTGTATGAAGCGCAGCAGGATAACGCCGAACCACCGCGTTTGCTGGTTGTCGAAGGCTATATGGACGTCGTGGCACTGGCGCAGTACGACATAAACTACGCCGTCGCGTCGCTGGGGACCTCGACCACCGCCGACCATATTCAGCTTTTGTTCCGGGCGACCAACCAGGTCATCTGCTGTTACGACGGCGACCGGGCTGGCCGCGATGCCGCCTGGCGCGCGCTGGAAACGGCGCTGCCGTACATGACCGATGGTCGTCAGCTACGCTTTATGTTTCTGCCCGACGGCGAAGACCCGGATACGCTGGTGCGTAAAGAGGGTAAAGCGGCGTTTGAAGCGCGGATGGAGCAGGCTCAGCCGCTCTCCACGTTTTTGTTCAACAGCCTGCTGCCGCAGGTCGACTTGAGCACCCCGGACGGGCGCGCGCAGCTCAGTACCTTAGCGCTGCCGCTCATCACCCAGGTACCGGGTGAAACGCTGCGCATTTATTTGCGTCAGGAGCTGGGCAACAAGCTGGGGATTTTAGATGACGCTCAGCTTGAACGTTTAATGCCAAAACAGACAGAAAGTGGAGCGCCACGCCCCGCGCCGCAGCTAAAACGCACGACCATGCGTATACTGATAGGACTGCTGGTGCAAAACCCGGATTTGGCGCCGCTGGTTCCGCCTTTAGAGGGCCTGGATCAGCGCAAAATGCCCGGGCTTGGCCTGTTCAGCGAACTGGTCAAAACCTGTTTGTCTCAGCCAGGTCTGACCACCGGGCAACTTTTAGAGCAGTATCGCGGTACAAATGAGGCCGCAACCCTTGAAAAACTGTCGATGTGGGACGATATAGCAGATAAAGATATCGCGGAAAAAACCTTCACCGACGCGCTCAACCATATGTTTGATTCACTGCTGGAACTGCGGCAAGAAGAGTTGATAGCTCGCGACCGCACGCACGGTTTAAGCAGTGAAGAACGCCGGGAACTCTGGACCATCAGTCAGGAGCTGGCAAAAAAATGAATTGCACGGCTTAAGTGCCGAATATCGTTCGGGAAGCCCCCGACAGCCGCGCTGAGGCGCAGCGGCAATAATATAAGTACGCCCTCGCTTTAAATGTTGGCAGTTTGTCTGTCGACACCAATCAAACGAATTAAGTGTGGATACCGTCTTATGGAGCAAAACCCGCAGTCACAGCTGAAGCTTCTTGTCCAACGTGGTAAGGAGCAAGGCTATCTGACCTATGCCGAGGTCAATGACCATCTGCCGGAAGATATCGTCGACTCCGATCAGATCGAAGACATCATCCAAATGATCAATGACATGGGCATTCAGGTGATGGAAGAAGCACCGGATGCCGATGATCTGCTGCTGGCTGAAAACAGCAACAACACCGACGAAGATGCAGAAGAAGCTGCTGCACAGGTGTTGTCCAGTGTTGAATCTGAAATCGGACGTACAACCGATCCGGTGCGCATGTACATGCGCGAAATGGGTACCGTAGAACTGCTGACGCGTGAAGGCGAAATCGACATCGCCAAACGTATTGAAGATGGGATCAACCAGGTTCAGTGCTCCGTTGCTGAATATCCGGAAGCCATTACCTATCTGCTGGAGCAGTACGACCGCGTCGAAGCTGAAGAAGCGCGCCTGTCTGACCTGATCACCGGTTTCGTCGATCCTAACGCCGAAGAAGACCTGGCGCCAACCGCGACACACGTCGGTTCTGAACTCTCTCAGGAAGAGATGGATGACGACGAAGACGAAGATGAAGACGACGACGACGACAGCAGCGATGACGACAACAGCATCGATCCTGAGCTGGCGCGCGAGAAATTCGCTGAACTGCGCACGCAGTACGAGCTGACCCGCGATACCATCAAAGCGAAAGGTCGTAGCCACGCCGCAGCCCAGGAAGAAATTCTCAAGCTGTCTGAGGTGTTCAAACAGTTCCGCCTGGTACCGAAACAGTTCGATTACCTGGTCGGCAGCATGCGTAGCATGATGGATCGCGTCCGTACTCAGGAACGTATCATCATGAAACTGTGCGTCGAACAGTGCAAAATGCCGAAGAAGAACTTCATCACCCTGTTCACCGGCAATGAAACCAGCGAGACCTGGTTCAACGCTGCGATCGCCATGAACAAGCCGTGGTCTGAAAAACTGCACGACGTCAAAGAAGACGTTCAGCGCGGCCTGCAGAAGCTGCAGCAGATTGAAGAAGAGACCGGCCTGACCATCGAGCAGGTTAAAGATATCAACCGTCGTATGTCCATCGGTGAAGCGAAAGCCCGCCGTGCGAAGAAAGAGATGGTTGAAGCGAACTTACGTCTGGTTATCTCTATCGCCAAGAAATACACCAACCGTGGCCTGCAGTTCCTGGATCTGATTCAGGAAGGTAACATTGGTCTGATGAAAGCGGTTGATAAGTTCGAATATCGTCGCGGCTACAAGTTCTCCACCTATGCAACCTGGTGGATCCGTCAGGCCATCACCCGCTCTATCGCGGATCAGGCGCGCACCATCCGTATTCCGGTGCATATGATTGAGACCATCAACAAGCTCAACCGTATCTCCCGCCAGATGCTGCAGGAAATGGGTCGCGAGCCGACGCCGGAAGAGCTGGCTGAACGTATGCTGATGCCGGAAGATAAAATTCGTAAAGTGCTGAAAATTGCCAAAGAGCCAATCTCCATGGAAACGCCGATCGGCGACGATGAAGATTCGCATCTGGGTGATTTCATCGAGGATACCACCCTCGAGCTGCCGCTGGACTCCGCGACCACAGAAAGCCTGCGTGCCGCCACTCACGACGTGCTGGCAGGCCTGACCGCTCGTGAAGCGAAGGTCCTGCGTATGCGTTTCGGTATCGATATGAATACTGACCACACGCTGGAAGAAGTCGGTAAACAGTTCGACGTTACCCGCGAACGTATCCGTCAGATCGAAGCGAAGGCGCTGCGCAAGCTGCGTCACCCGAGCCGTTCTGAAGTGCTGCGTAGCTTCCTCGACGATTAATCGTTGTCGGAAATAAAAAAGCTCCCTGCGGGGAGCTTTTTTTTGTCTTCCATTCACTCTGTTGCCGTCAGAGAGAGCCAGCGCCGGTCCCCGCCGCAGGCTATCGACCTCGCGATGCCAGCGCATCATCCAGTTCACGATACGCCTCCACTAGCTTATCCAGCGTCGCCCGGTTCAGTCCGCTGGGGTTGGGCAGCACCCACACTTCCGTATCGCCGATGGTCACCTGCTGCTTGCCCCAACGCGCACCGCGTACCTGAAACGCTTTCTCAAAGGCCTGTTTACCGAGAATCGCCAGCGCCCGCGGCTGATACTGTTCAATTTTCAGCACCAGCTCCCGGCCGCCGCTGCGTAGCTCCTGCAGGGCGACTTCGCTGGCCTGAACCGTCGGGCGTTCCACCAGCATAGTGATCCCGCAGCGCGTATCGAGCAGCTGCAGCTCCTCTTCAGGCTTCAGCAGACGGTCGGTAAAACCGGCCTGGTAAATCACCTTCCAGAAGCGATTACCCGGATGCGCGAAATGAAAACCAGTATGGGCAGAGGACTTCCCCGGATTGATGCCGCAGAAGACCACCCGCAGGTCCGGCGCCAGAATATCGTTAATCATCTTTCCACCCGCTCAATACCTAAAAGGCGATTATAAAGGATTGAAAATGCATTGTTTATAAAAACAGCAGCCGTGCGTTTTGCGCTGGATTGCGTCTGCCAGTTACTTTATAATCCCTCGCCACGGCCCCTTAGCTCAGTGGTTAGAGCAGGCGACTCATAATCGCTTGGTCGCTGGTTCAAGTCCAGCAGGGGCCACCAAATAAAACAAGGACTTAGATAAGAAATTATCTAAGTCCTTTTTGTTTGCATTGCATTTGGACCAGGTCCCGTTTTAGCTTCAGACTTCAATCTCGGTTTTTACCCTGAAGGTTCACCAGAACACTTTCGTTTCAGATAGCCATCAGTTGCTCCAGCAATTCACCTGGTATGCTAACCCAAAACTGCCGTGACTGGCTTTTATCACAATGTCCACTTTCATCGGATGTGAAATACACGACGGACGCATTTTTGAGTCAGATACTTGTCTATTTATAGCATTTGCCCACAAACTGAAAGCCCAGAGAAAATTGCCGCAGCCTTGCTGGCATCGCTCAATAGAACTAGAATCACGGCATAACTAACGAGATAATGATCACGACGCAAAAAACATCCTCCCCTAAGATCACGAAAACGCAGCTGTTCCGCACCGTTGCCAGTTCTACCGCGATTGAAACGGGTATTTCTGTGGAAGAAATCGAGCAGCAACTCAAACGCTTCCAGGCACAGGCGAAAGCCGTCGGGCTCGCTCGCTAATCAGGAAGAACTGAATCGCCACCGATAAACCTGAAGCTGATGAAAATCAGCGTTGAATCGAAGCGTTAAAGAAGTCTCATCGCTGAGTTGCTAAAACAGTCAGAATGCTGAGGCGCTCACGGGGCACTCAGTACAAAGTGAAAAAGGCAGCAGCATGTTCAGTCGGGAAGGAAAGGAAAAGAACCGATAAGGGACGATAAACAAGATAGTGTTATTGAGCGCCAGACAGGTTCAGAATTTCCTGCCATGCTAAATACGCCAGAGCGCCAGTCTCTTATTCAGCCAGCGGAAAATACATTGCTTAGCGCGGAAATTTCAAATTATCCTGAATATTCATTAGCGGAAAATATAAGGAGCGACGTTAGCAACGTTGCTCCTTTTTTATACCATCCTGCAGGATACCATCTTCAGAATCATTTTTTAAAAACGAGCCGCTTACACCAGCTCCCGGAGCTGCTCCCGCATATAGGAGGAGAAGTACTCTGGATTTTTAATCACGATACGGTTGCCAGCGGCGATTTTCTCCGCCCATCCGGCCACTTTATGGGTGAACCCGGAATTCCATCCCTCCCGCTCGCCTCGCACGATCACGTCTTCGGCGCTGGCCGGAACGCCTAACTCATGGAGATATTTTAAAATGCCCTTAGCCGTACTTTCATCCATTGAATGCGGAGCCGACGCCGATGTGTTCATTCCACCAATAAAATCTAACGCTTTATCTATCGCTGTTGGCATGCTCTTATCCTTAAAATTAACCACGTGATGAACATGTTTATAATATGGACCCAAGTCTGCGGGGATATCAAAGAGATCGTTGCCTTTCTTTGATTCAGACCTCAGTCAAACGTTTGCATGGCGTTTTTCTGCCCGATAAGTCCGGTGCAGCCCGTATAAACCGCCCCGTCATCCGCGACCGACAGCAAATCGCCGCTTAGATCGCGAAAAACAGCAATTGCGCCCCCAAATCGCGGAGAGTGCAGACAACTAGTCGTGATTTTTGCGCTTAAACTGGCTGGCGTCGATATCGTACTGCTTCATTTTGCGCCACAGCGTCGTGCGCCCGATGTTGAGCAGATGGGACATCTCCTGCACCCGGCCACTGGTGACGCGGGCGGCATGGATAATGGCCTCTTTTTCAATAGCGCTGAAGGTCAGGCTGGCAGGTAGCAGGGGCGAGGCGGTATCGCTGCCCGGCCGCTCGGAGAAGAGATATTCCGGCAGGTTGCTCAGGCGGATATGGCCGTTATCGCTGCTGATGGCGATATTTTCAATAATGCTGTTTAACTCAAAATCATTACCCGGCCAGGAGTAGTTCACCAGCTGCGCCAGGGCATCGTCGTCCACTTTCAGGCGCGATGAAAAGCGTTTCTCCAGGCTACGCAGGCGGTTGTGTACCAGCGAGGGAATGCTGTTGCGCCGTGACCTCAGCGGCGGAATGACGATCTCAAACGAATGCAGCGCGTAATAGAGCTGGCGACTAAAGCGGTTCTGCTCCACCAGATTAGCCAGATCAACGGTGGTGGTGGCAATCACCTTAACGTCCACCGGAATCAGGCGCCGGGCATCGAGGCGGGTTAATACCCCCTGTTTAATCACCTGCAGCAGCGCGGACTGCAGCTCCGGCGCCAGGTACTCTATTTTTTCCAGAAACAGGGTGCCGCCGCTGGCCAGTTCCAGGCGGCTCAGGCGCCCGTTTTCGTCATCGGTAGGCGCGCTACCCATAAAATCCTGGCCCAGCGCGCTGTCGGCATACAGCTGACAGTTGACGGAAATATAAGGCCCGCCCGCCCGTTCGCTTTCATTATGAATGGCCTGGGCGACCAGCTCCTTACCCACCCCTTCTTCCCCACAGAGCAGGACCGGAAAACCGCCCCGCGCCGCCTGACGGCCAAAATGAATCAGCCGTCGCGTTTCCGGATCGTCCGAGGACATCTGCGCAAAAGTGTGGCTCACTTTGCCTAACTGGCTGGTCATCAGCTGGCGCATCTGCTCCACCGGGTGCAGCAGTAAAATAAAGCTATTGCCCTGCTCTTCGACGATGGGCTTGAGGGTAATGACGGCATCGATAAACTGATGCTGGCTCTCAAACGTCACTTCCGCATGGTTCAGCGCGCGCGCGTGCTTAATGGCCCGGCGCAGCAGCGCCGGCAGCGTCACCAGTTCGTTAATATTTTTCCCCTGGCTGGTCTGGGCATCAAGATGCAGGAGCGTCGCGGCCTGGACATTAAGAAACTGCAATACCCCCTGCTCATTCCACGCCATCACGCCATCATCCATGCTCTCCAGCAGGCCATACATCTGGTTGAGATGACGGTTAGATTCGGCCAGCAGGCTGTCGGTCAACAGCGAGTTGCCCACTTCCCGGGCGATAGCCAGCGTCAGAGACAAATCAGAGGAGGCCTGCTGTTCGATCAAACAGCACAGCGAGATGGAGCCAAACAGGCGACCGTGGTTATCAAACACCGGCGTGGAGCTAAATGACCACCCGTGCAGCGCCTGTTTAAAGTG
This sequence comes from Klebsiella sp. X13, assembly GCF_003323835.1. NCBI lineage: Bacteria > Pseudomonadati > Pseudomonadota > Gammaproteobacteria > Enterobacterales > Enterobacteriaceae > Klebsiella > Klebsiella sp. X13. The sequence goes on along the minus strand of NZ_CP030874.1, from coordinate 683,979 downwards.
TTGCTCGCCGGTGGTTTTCACCGGTTGCCCCAGCATCGAGGCCAGCGAGAGCGCGCAGCTGCCGATAATGCTTTCCGCGCAGTAGCTGCCGTCAAGAAAACCGAGTTCCGCGAGCTGCGCCAGCGTCTGCGGTTCGCCGCAGCGGCTGAGGATACAGGCGGACTCATCGAGGATAAACAACGCGCAGGGTCGGCTATCCATAAACTCCCAGGCATCTTCCAGCGCCGCCTGGCCGATGGTCAGCAGCGCGGTTTTACGCCGGCAGATCGATTCGAAGGTCAGCCCCTGCGCCTGATGCGGCGCCTGCCAGGTCTCCCTCGGCATAAACCGGCTGCAACGCTGCCACGACTGACTGATAACGGAAGATACTGTTTTTCCGGAGTCCTGAGTCTGCGCCGCCATTTCCTTTTCCGCTGTTTAAAATAGATAACCCCTCCGGCAGAGACTGTCGGAGGGGAGAATACGCTTCACCCTGCAAAAAGCAGGTCAGCGAGACGTTAACGCGCCAGCCACTGCTGACCGAGCAAATCGGCCGTCAGGATCGCGGCGTAAACGCTGTCTGCCGTCACCGGGAATGGCATGTTATGGATCGTTTCGCCTTCCGCGCAGGTCGCTTTCGCGACCGCCTGAATTTTACCTTCAATGCCCTCTTTGACGCCCATTTGCGCCAGGGTCACCGGCAGACCGACTTTCTGGCAGAAGCCCAGCACCGTTTCAATCTCTTCCATCGGGCTGTTTTGCAGCACCAGCTGCGCCAGAGTGCCAAACGCCACTTTTTCGCCGTGGTACAGATGATGGCACTCTTCCAGAATAGTGAAGCCGTTATGAATGGCGTGCGCCGCGGCCAGCCCGCTGCTTTCAAACCCAATTCCGCTGAGGTAGGTATTGGCTTCGACAATGCGCTCCAGCGCATCCGTCACCACGCCAGCCTGCGCTGCCAGGCGCGCTTTTTCGCCTTCGGCCAGCAGCGTATCATAGCACAGGCGAGCCAGGCTCAACGCCGCCGCCGTGGACTGTCCGCCGGCCATACTGGTCGCTCTGGCATCAAAACAGGCCTTCGCTTCAAACCAGGTCGAGAGCGCATCGCCCATCCCGGCCACCAGCAGGCGCACCGGCGCTTTGGCAATAATTGCCGTATCCATGACCACCATATCCGGGTTTTTCGGATAGATCAGATACTCTTCAAACTCACCGGCTTCGGTGTAGATAACCGACAGCGCGCTGGTTGGCGCATCGGTAGAGGCAATCGTCGGGATCACCACCACCGGCAGCTTCTGGTAGAAGCCAATGGCTTTAGCGGTATCGAGCGTCTTCCCGCCGCCAATCCCTACCACGCCGCGGCAGCCGTGCTGCTGCAGAATGGCAATCAGGCGGTTGATCTCCGCGTGGCTGCATTCACCGTTAAAACGGGCCGCGTGGCAGCTTAAACCGTGGTTATGCAGGCCATTGAGTACTTTGTCCCCCGCCAGCTTCATCACGAAGTCATCGGCAATCACAAAAAAGCTGTCCGCCAGATTTTTGGCATACTGACCAAAAAGCGTGGATGCGTCAGGACCCTGAAGATATTTGGCCGGAGATTGAATAACTTTTAGCATTCCTTTCACCCTCAAATAAGTGCATGTTTTACATGATGAGCCCTGGCGTCATCCTGTTCAGCCTGCGGTTCATGGCGGAAACGGGATCGTGACCGGAGCGATGCAAACACTGTAGGGCGAGCGGTGAACAAAAAAATTTTTCCCGTTTTTGTTCTGATATGAAACAGAGAATATTTTTTACCGTTCCATATTGGAACATCAATTGCCGGAAAACGCCGGGATTGCGATCCCGATCCGGCCATTCGCCGTCCTGCGACAAAAAAAAACGGCTAATCTGCCAACGTTGATCCCCTCGACAGCAGAAAACAGATAAAAAAAGGATCCGCCTCCCCCGTAGACAGCGGGGGAACGCAGGGCGAAAAAACCGCCTTAGCTCGCATTTTTCTCTTTTCATCGGCGATAACGTTTCATAACGGAACAAAAATAAATAACCACGTTCCGTTATGAAACTCGTTTTCGCGACATTTTTTTTTCCGTTAACTCAGCCAGAATCATAACGTCGCCGGGTAGTTCTTCACGCCAGACGATACCCCTACACGATGACCGCCTCCGTGGGTAGAGAGGCCGCATCGCATCACTCCGACGGAGCATAAATAATGAAAAAATTGATTAACCGTGTCGAAGATGTACTGAGTGAACAACTGCTTGGCCTCGCCAGAGCCCATCCTGAATTAACGCTGCATCAGGACCCGGTGTATGTCACCCGCGCCGATGCGCCGGTGGCCGGGAAAGTGGCGCTGCTCTCCGGCGGCGGCAGCGGACACGAGCCGATGCACTGCGGCTATATTGGCAAAGGTATGCTTGCCGGCGCCTGTCCGGGCGAGATTTTCACCTCCCCGACCCCGGATAAAATGTTCGAGTGCGCGATGAATATCGACGGCGGCGAAGGCGTGCTGCTGATCATCAAAAACTACACCGGGGATATCCTTAATTTCGAAACCGCCACCGAGCTGCTGCACGAAAGCGGCGTCAAGGTGACCACCGTGGTGATCGATGACGACGTGGCGGTCAAAGACAGCCTCTACACCGCCGGACGCCGCGGCGTCGCCAACACCGTGCTGGTTGAGAAGCTGGTCGGCGCGGCGGCCGAACGCGGCGATTCGCTGGAAGCCTGCGCTGAACTGGGCCGCAAGCTTAACAACCTCGGCCACTCCATCGGTGTGGCGCTGGGCGCCTGCACCGTGCCGGCCGCCGGACAGCCGTCATTCGAATTACAGGATAATGAGATGGAGTTCGGCGTCGGTATCCACGGCGAGCCGGGTATCGACCGTCGCCCCTTCAGCTCTCTCGACCGCACCGTTGATGAGATGTTCGACACCTTGCTGGAGAACGGCACCTACAGCCGCACGCTGCGTCAGTGGGACACCGTCAAAGGGCGCTGGCAGGACGTCACGCAAAGCAAACAGGCGCTGCAGCAAGGCGACCGCGTCATCGCGCTGGTCAATAACCTTGGCGCCACCCCGCTGTCGGAGCTGTACGGCGTATACAACCGACTGGCCACCCGCTGCGAGGAGAACGGCATCACGATCGAACGCAACCTCATCGGCAGCTACTGTACCTCGCTGGATATGGTGGGCTTCTCCCTCACTCTGCTGAAAGTCGATGACGACACGCTGGCATTATGGGACGCCCCCGTTCATACCCCGGCACTGAACTGGGGCCATTAAGGAGCACGACATGTCACTGAACAGAACGCAAATCGTTAACTGGCTCTATCGCTGCGGCGACATTTTTACCAAAGAGAAAGATTTTCTGACCGGCCTGGATAAAGAGATTGGCGATGCCGACCACGGTCTGAACATGTATCGCGGCTTCAGCAAGGTGGTGGAAAAACTGCCGTCCATTGCCGATAAAGACATCGGTTTTATTCTTAAGAACACCGGAATGACGCTGCTCTCCAACGTCGGCGGCGCCAGCGGCCCGCTGTTCGGCACCTTCTTTATTCGCGCCGCCCAGGTGACGCAGGCCCACCAGAGTCTGACCCTCGACGAGCTGTATCAGATGATGCGCGAAGGGGCCGACGGCGTGGTCAACCGGGGGAAAGCGGAACCCGGTGATAAAACCATGTGCGACGTCTGGCTGCCGGTCGTCGAGTCACTGCGCCAGTCCAGCGAACAGCACCTGTCGGTTCAACATGCGCTGGATGCCGCCGCGATACAGGCAGAGGAAGCCGCCCGTTCTACCATCACCATGCAGGCCCGCAAAGGCCGCGCCAGCTACCTCGGCGAACGCAGCATCGGGCATCAGGATCCGGGCGCAACCTCGGTGATGTTCATGATTCAGGCGCTGGCTGCTTCAGCCAAAGAGTAAGGATAACGCGATGGTAAACCTGGTGATTGTTTCTCATAGCGCCCGACTGGGCGAAGGTGTCGGAGAACTGGCCCGGCAGATGTTAACTGGCGACGGCTGCAAGCTGGCGATCGCCGCCGGCATTGACGATCCTGAAAACCCGATCGGCACCGATCCGATTAAGGTGATGGAGGCCATTGAATCCGTTGCCGATACCGACCACGTGCTGGTGATGATGGATATCGGCAGCGCCCTGCTCAGCGCGGAAACCGCGCTGGATCTCCTCGATCCGGCGATCGCGGCGAAGGTTCGCCTGTGCGCCGCGCCGCTGGTCGAAGGCACGCTGGCGGCAACGGTCAGCGCCGCCACCGGATCGAATATCGATAAAGTGATCGCCGACGCCATGAACGCCCTGGAAGCTAAGCGCGTACAGCTGGGGTTACCATCGCTCGCACAGAACGGCCCCGAGGCCACGCCAATGGCCGACGATCTCAGCGGCGAGTCCGTCTCGGTGGTCATTAAAAACCATAACGGCTTACACGTTCGTCCGGCATCGCGGCTGGTGGCCGCGTTATCCGGATTCAATGCCGATCTGGTGCTGGAGAAAGGCGGCAAATGCGTCTCACCGGACAGCATTAACCAGATTGCCCTGTTGCAGGTACGCTGCAACGATACATTAAGGCTGCTGGCCCGCGGGCCAGATGCCGAAGCGGCGCTGGCGGCATTTCAGGCGCTGGCAGCGGAGAACTTTGGCGAGCAGCCGGACGCCGCGCCAGCGGTTTTTGCCCCCGTCGCCGCGCGTGTTCAGGGCAAAGCGCTCCGCTATCCGCTGCCTGCCCTCCGGCCAGTCCGGCAAACCGGCGCCGACATCGCCAACGAACAGCGGCGCCTGCAGCAGGCGATCGGCCAGACGCTGGACGATCTCAATGCGCTGACCTCCCTGGCGGAAGAGCGCTATTCTGCCGATATCGCGGCCATTTTCTCCGGCCATCACACGCTGCTCGACGACCCGGATCTCTATGAAGCCGCCTGCGATATCCTGCGCCAGGAACAATGCAATGCGGAGTGGGCGTGGTATCAGGTGCTGGCCGACCTCAGCCAGCAGTACCGCCAGCTGAACGATGCCTATCTGCAGGCGCGCTATATTGATATCGACGATCTGCTCCACCGGACTTTGCGTCATCTGCAAGGCCGCAGCGAAATGCAGCTGGCGGTGCATGAGCCGACGATTATCATCGCCGACGATCTCTTTCCTTCCACCGTCTTGCAGCTGGATCCTCATCTGGTCAAGGGGATTTGTCTGCGGGAAGGGAGCGAGGCATCCCACGGCGCGATCATCGCCCGTCAGGCCGGCATCGTCTGCCTGTGTCGGCAGGGAGAGGCCCTGAAGCAGATAGGCGATGGTGAATCCCTTACGCTGGATGTCGCCGGAAAACGCGTTCTCCGCACATAGCTGTCCATTCGTCACTCTCTGTACTCCATTCTTCACGCCGGAGGCTCCGCCTCCGGGGATTGTGTTTCGCTCAACCACCAGGAACCGTTATGTCTCAATTCTTTTTTAATCAGCGCACCCGCCTCGTCGACGATGTTATTGAAGGAACGATCGTTGCCAGCCCGTGGAACAACCTGGCGCGTCTGGAGAGCGATCCGGCGATTCGCGTGGTCGTTCGTCGCGATCTCAACAAAAGCAACGTCGCCATCATCTCCGGCGGCGGCTCCGGCCATGAGCCGGCCCACGTTGGGTTTATCGGTAAAGGGATGCTCACCGCCGCGGTGTGCGGCGATATTTTTGCCTCCCCGAGCGTTGATGCGGTGCTGACCGCCATTCAGGCGGTGACCGGCGAAGCGGGCTGTCTGCTGATCGTCAAAAACTATACCGGCGATCGCCTTAACTTTGGCCTCGCCGCCGAGAAAGCCCGTCGCCTGGGTTACAACGTCGAAATGCTGATTGTCGGCGACGATATTTCGCTACCGGATAACAAGCATCCGCGCGGGATTGCCGGCACCATCCTGGTGCATAAAGTGGCCGGTTATTTTGCCGAACGTGGCTACAATCTTGCTACCGTGCTGCGCGAGGCCCGATATGCGGCAGACAAGACCCGTACGCTGGGCCTCGCGCTCTCCAGTTGCCATCTGCCGCAGGAGGCTGAAACGGCACCGCGCCACCATCCCGATCGGGCAGAGCTGGGCATGGGCATCCATGGCGAACCCGGCGCCTCGGTCATCGCCACCCAGAACAGCGCGCAGATTGTCCGCCTGATGGTGGAGAAACTGACCGCCGCCCTGCCACAAACCGGCCGTCTGGCGGTGATGCTGAACAACCTCGGCGGCGTGTCGGTTGCGGAAATGGCGATTCTGACGCGTGAGCTGGCCGACACGTCGCTCCATCAGCGGATCGACTGGCTGATTGGCCCGGCGTCGCTGGTGACGGCGCTGGATATGAAAGGTTTCTCGATAACCGCCATCGTACTGGAGGAGAGCATTGAAAAAGCGCTGCTTTCCGCTGTGGAAACGGCCAGCTGGCAGGCGCCGGTGCAGCCACGAACCATTGAGGTGATGCCCTCTTCGCTGCGCAGCACCCGCGTGGCGTTCCAGCCTTCGGACAATCACGTCGTGGCGGGCTATGTCAAGCGGATAACCGGTACCTTGTCTGACCTGGAGGCGCACCTGAATGCGCTGGATGCCAAAGTCGGCGATGGCGATACCGGCTCCACCTTTGCCGCTGGCGCGCGCGATATTGCCGACCTGCTGCAACGCCAGCAGTTGCCGTTGGGCGATCTCGCGACCCTGTTGGCCCTGATCGGCGAACGTCTGACCGTGGTGATGGGCGGTTCCAGCGGCGTGCTGATGTCGATCTTCTTTACCGCCGCCGGGCAGAAGCTGGAGCAAGGCGCCGGCGTCGCGGAAGCGTTAAACGCCGGTCTGGCGCAAATGAAGTTTTACGGCGGTGCGGATGAGGGCGATCGCACGATGATCGATGCGCTGCAGCCGGCGCTGGCGTCGCTGCTTGTCGCACCGACGGATTTACAGGCGGCGTTTGCCGCTGCGGAAGCGGGCGCCGAGCGCACCTGCCACGCCAGTAAAGCCAACGCCGGGCGCGCGTCGTACCTTAACAGCGACAGCCTGCTGGGCAATATGGATCCGGGCGCCCACGCGGTCGCGCAGGTCTTCAAAACGCTGGCGGAACAACGCTAAGGCGGCGTCCTCCGCAGCGGAATATCCCGGCGACGCGACGCTGAGCCGGGCGACAGAACAGAATAGCCGCTATCCCGGGTAACGCGCTGACGCCGTAGCCCGGGCATCAGGCTATTTACTGTGCCAGTAGGCCTGGGAACGCACCAGCTGCGGGTCAATTTCATCATTTTCAAACCGACCGAGCAGTGATTTCACCACCGCGCCTTCACCGGTCACCCAGATAAAATAATCTTCCGCAGGCACGCTCACCTGCGCCAGACGTTCAGCCACCACGGACGAATGATGGCCGACGATCCACTCAATATTAAAGCCCTGCAGATCCGCCAGATAATCTTGATACGATGCCTCGCCGATCGTCACCAGCGCCGTAACCTGCGGGCGCACGGGCAGGCGGCTAAGGCCCAGCAGACGGCGGCGCAGCGCAGGCATACCGGATTCATCGCAGACATACAGCTGCCAGGCATAATCCTCTGGCACCACCAGCGAACCACGTGGCCCACCAATCACCAGCTTATCGCCGACGTTTGCCGCCAGCGCCCAGCTGCTGGCAATACCGCCGTCATGGATGAAGAAGTCATAGGCCAGTTCATGACGTTCGGCATCATACAGCGGCGTGTAGTCGCGAGTTGCCGGACGGACGCCTTCCCCCCAGTTAATGCCCTCTTCCGTCACCTGCGGCGGTGTAAACGCAGTACCGGCTTGCGGGAAAAAGAGTTTGGTATGGTCGTCAAAACCCTGGGAGACAAAACCTTCCAGCGCCTCTCCGCCCAGCACAATGCGCTGGAAGGCGGCGCCGACGCGCTCAACGCGCAGCACGGTTAACTCGCGAAAACGCAGCTCATTGCGAACGCGTTTCGGGTACTGAGGTTCTTTCGTTTTTATCATCGTCATTCGCCTTCGTGAGATTTATAGATATATCTAAACTTTACCCAAATGATAATGATTGCCATTAAAAAAGAATGCAAGTTTTTTTTGATATAGCCGTGACAAAAAGCAACAAAGTACAACAAACAAAATAAAAACATTTAAAATCAAATAATTATTAAAATATTCAGATTCATGCTTGCTAAGTATTAATTTTTAGATATAGATTAGATATATCAAAACATACAGGAGCAAACTATGCGACATCATCATGAAGAAGGTCGAGGGCCACGTGGCCACCACGGTGAACACAGCGAACGCGGGGAGCATGGCCGCCGGGGCGGCGAACATGGCGAACACGGTCGCCGGGGTGGTGGCGGCGGCGGACGCCGTCAGCGTTTCTTCGGCCATGGCGAACTGCGTCTGGTGATCCTCGACATCCTCACCCGCAACGCCAGCCACGGCTACGAATTGATTAAAGAGATAGAAAACCTGACCCAGGGCAACTACAGCCCGAGTCCGGGTGTGATCTATCCAACTCTTGATCTCCTTCAGGATCAGGGGCTTATCAGCGTCGAAGAGGAAAATGGCCGCAAAAAAATCGCCATAACCGCAGAGGGCAGCCTCCTGCATGCCGAGAATCAGGAACAGCTCGGCCATATCCAGGAACGTTTGCAGGCCCGTATGGTCGGCTGTGAACTGCGCAAAAACCCGCAAATGAAGCGGGCGCTGGAGAACTTTAAAGCCGTACTGGATTTAAAGGTAAATCAACAGGCCATCAGCGAGACTCAGCTGAAACAGATTGTCGCCGTCATTGACCGCGCGGCAATGGAGATTTCCCAGCTCGATTAACCCCTCCGGGGGGATGCCAGTCCCCCCTCCTGCCCCCATATTGGGCAATCTGCACCACCAGGCAGCACGCACGGGGCTCCCTCCCGGCGGGTAACGTCCCCCGTTCAGGAGTAAAACATGCCAAAAATATCGCCGTGAGATTAAATTTCGCGCAAATGCGCTTTCGCGCTGCGTTTATCCCGATTTTCAGCTCCCGTGCCGAAGTGGCGTAATCCCTGCAATACTTAATTCAGTATCATGTGATACGCCCGTCCCAGGAGCTCACTTTGAACAGGTTACCTTCCAGCGCATCGGCTCTGGCCTGCAGCGCACACGCACTGAATCTCATTGAGAAGCGAACGCTTGATCATGAGGAGATGAAAGCACTTAACCAGGAGGTCAGGGAATATTTTAAAGAGCATGTGAATCCCGGTTTTTTAGAGTACCGAAAATCGGTTACTGCTGGCGGGGATTACGGAGCCGTAGAGTGGCAAGCGGGAGGGTTAAATACGCTTGTCGACACTCAGGGACAAGAGTTTGTCGATTGCCTGGGTGGCTTTGGAATTTTTAATGTAGGGCACCGTAATCCAGTTGTCATTTCCGCCGTCGAGCATCAGCTCGCGAAACAACCTCTTCATAGCCAGGAACTGCTTGACCCGCTGCGGGCCATGCTGGCAAAAACGCTGGCGGCGTTAACCCCCGGCAAGCTGAAATACAGCTTCTTCTGTAACAGCGGCACAGAGTCGGTCGAAGCGGCGCTGAAACTCGCTAAAGCCTACCAGTCGCCGCGCGGTAAATTTACGTTTGTGGCCACCAGCGGCGCTTTTCATGGTAAGTCGCTGGGCGCGCTATCGGCCACCGCGAAATCGACATTCCGTAAGCCTTTTATGCCGCTACTTCCAGGGTTCCGTCACGTGCCGTTTGGCGATATCAACGCGATGCGTACGCTGCTGAGCGAGTGTAAAAAAACCGGTGATGATGTCGCGGCGGTGATCCTTGAGCCAATACAGGGCGAAGGGGGCGTGATTCTGCCGCCGCAGGGCTACCTGCCCGCGGTGCGTAAGCTGTGCGATGAATTTGGCGCGCTGCTGATCCTCGACGAAGTGCAAACCGGCATGGGGCGTACCGGCAAAATGTTTGCCTGCGAGCACGAAAACGTTCAGCCGGACATTCTGTGTCTTGCCAAAGCGCTCGGCGGCGGCGTTATGCCAATTGGGGCGACGATTGCCACCGAAGAGGTGTTCTCGGTGCTGTTCGACAACCCGTTCCTGCACACCACCACCTTCGGCGGTAATCCGCTGGCCTGTGCCGCAGCGCTGGCCACGATCAACGTCCTGCTGACGCAGAATCTGCCGGCCCAGGCGGAACAGAAAGGTGAGCTGCTGTTAAACGGCTTCCATCAACTGTCCCGTGAGTATCCGGATCTGGTAAATGAAGTTCGCGGTAAAGGGATGCTGATGGCGATTGAGTTCGTGGATAACGAGATCGGCTATAACTTCGCCAGCGAGATGTTCCGCCAGCGGGTTCTGGTGGCCGGAACGTTAAATAATGCCAAAACCATTCGCATCGAACCGCCGCTGACGCTGACGATTGAGCAGTGCGAACTGGTGCTCAGCGCGGCGCGTCAGGCGCTGGCTGCACTGCGGGTTGCCGTAGAAGAGGCCTGATGCTCTCTACTCTTCGCTGTCCTCTCCCCATCGGGGAGAGGCGCTTTTCCTGCGGTATCGCCGATATCCTAACGCAGAGAAACGAAGCTTAAACCACCCGTACGCCAGGTGGCATCAGACGCTCCGGCGTCAGCAGCACGCTTTCGCTGCCATCCTCAGTCTCTGCGCACAGCAGCATGCACTCCGACGTTTCACCCCGCATTTTGGCCTTCGCCAGATTGCACAGCACCACCACCGTTTTTCCCAACAGCTCCTGTTCGCTGTAGTAAGGCACCAGGCTTGTCACCGTTTGCAAGATACGCTCACCAATATCAATCTTCGCGATATACAGCTTATCGGCATTCTCATGCCGTTTAACCTCAACAATCTTCCCGGTACGCATTTCCAGTCTGGCAAAATCATCGTAAGCAACAGTATCCATCGTTTACCTCCAGTAAAATTTTAGTAAAATATAGCAAGTTTAATTATTTGTTCAGCATCCCGCTGACAGGAATGTTACTTCCGTCACTCTTTATGGCGGAAAAAAGACCCCGTTCGCTGCGAATAAAACCAGCAATATTTACTGAAAACAGATGCAGGAACCCAAGCTTGCTTTACAATGGGCGGGCGCAGATGGGGCAACGTCAGATAAGGAATAAGATGGCAACACTCAAAGATATCGCAACCGAAGCGGGTGTCTCACTGGCGACGGTTTCACGGGTATTAAACGACGATCCGACCCTGAACGTGAAAGAAGAGACCAAGCACCGTATCCTGGAGATTGCGGAGAAGCTGGAATATAAAAGCAGCAGTTCGCGTAAGGCGCAGGTTCATGCCGTGGGCCATCACCATATTCTGGCGCTCTACAGCTACCAGCAGGATCTGGAGATTAACGATCCTTACTATCTGGCAATCCGCCACGGGATTGAAACCCAGTGCGAAAAACTGGGGATCGAGCTGACCAACTGCTACCTCAACAGCGCGCTACCCGAACTGAAAAAAGCCACCGGCGTACTGATCGTCGGCAAGCCTTCCCGCGCCATTCGCGAAGCCGCCACCGCGCTGACCGACAATATCTGCTTTATCGATTTTCATGAGCCAGACAGCAGTTACGATGCGGTGGATATCGATCTGGTGCGCATCGCCAAAGAGGTGATCGACTTCTTTATCGCCCAGGGGGCTTCACGCATTGGCTTTATCGGTGGCCAGGATGAACCCGGCAAAGCCGATATCCGCGAAATGGCATTCGTTGAGTACGGACAGCTAAAAGGCGTGGTCTCACAGGGTGATATCTGGCGCGGCGGTTTCTACAGCTCGTCGGGCTATGAGCTGGCGAAAACAATGCTGGCTCAGGAAGACTACCCGATGGCGCTATTTGTCGCCTCGGACTCGATTGCCATCGGCGTCCTGCGCGCCATTCACGAACGCGGCCTGTCGATACCTGAAGATATCTCGTTAATCAGCGTGAATGATATTCCGACCGCGCGTTTCACCTTCCCGCCACTGTCGACCGTGCGCATCCACTCAGAAATGATGGGAAGCCAGGGGGTGAACCTGCTGTACGAAAAAGCCCGCGATGGCCGGGCGTTACCGCTGAACGTCTTTGTCCCCAGCGTCCTGAAGCTGCGCGGCACCACCCGATAACACCCTCTTCGCGCGAAACTTCCCCGGCGGCACCAGGCCGGCCGGGGAGACTTCCTCTACGTCCATCCCGGCGTAAATGCGGTAAAATTCCGCTCCCCGGTATTTTCTGATTTGCACGTTCGCCCCCCTCTGACAACGCTCATTTTGTGATCGAGTTAAAGTAAATCATCCCCGCCCATTTTATTTAGTAAAAGTTTTACTAAAATAGACGTATTACATCAGATCCGTACAGGGAGGCGATATGAATCGCTGGGAAAATCTTCAACTGACTCATGAAAACAGGCTGCCGCCGCGAGCGTATTTCTTCTCTTACGATACGCTGGCGCAGGCGCGCACCTTTGTCCGCGAAACCAGCAGCCGCTTTTTATCGCTTAGCGGGCAATGGAACTTCCGCTTCTTCACGCACCCGCTGCTGGTTCCGGAGACGTTCACCCGCGAATATATCGCGGGCTGGGGTCCGATCACCGTGCCGGGAATGTGGCAGATGGAAGGCCACGGGCAGCTTCAGTATACCGATGAAGGTTTTCCCTTCCCGATTGACGTGCCGTACGTACCAACTGACAACCCAACCGGCGCCTATCAGCGCATCTTCACCCTCGGCGACGGCTGGAAGGGTAAGCAGACCCTGATTAAGTTCGACGGCGTCGAGACCTACTTCGAAGTCTACGTCAACGGCCAGTATATTGGCTTCAGCAAAGGCAGTCGTCTGACCGCCGAGTTTGATATCAGCGCGGCGGTGAAAACCGGTGATAACCTGCTGTGCGTGCGGGTAATGCAGTGGGCAGACTCCACCTATATTGAAGACCAGGATATGTGGTGGATGGCGGGGATCTTCCGCGATGTCTACCTGGTGGGTAAAAATCCACTTCACGTGCAGGACTTTACCGTACGTACTGATTTTAATGACGATTACCGCGACGCCACCCTCTCCTGCCAGCTGGTGCTGGAAAATCTGAGCGGCCAGCCTGCCGATGTCAGCGTGGAATATACTCTGTTTGATGGCGACAGCGCGCTGTATCAGGGTACCACCGGTCGCCTGACGGTCGGGCAATCGCTGGAGAGCGGTTTCACCATTGATGTCACCGCCCCGCAGCAGTGGTCGGCGGAGAATCCCTGGCTCTATCATCTGGTGATGACGGTGAAAAACGCCGCCGGTGAAGTGCTCGAAATCATCCCGCAGCGCGTCGGTTTTCGCGACATTAAGGTGCGCAATGGCCTGTTCTACATCAACAACCATTACGTGATGCTCCATGGCGTCAACCGTCACGACAACGACCATCTGAAAGGCCGCGCCGTCGGGATGGATCGCGTCGAAAAAGATCTGCTGTTAATGAAGCAGCACAATATCAACTCGGTGCGCACCGCCCACTATCCAAACGATCCGCGCTTTTATGAGCTGTGCGATATTTACGGCCTGTTTGTGATGGCGGAAACCGACGTGGAGTCCCATGGTTTCGCCAACGTCGGCAACCTGAGCCGCATTACCGATGACCCAGGCTGGGAGCACGTATACGTTGAGCGCATCGTGCGGCACGTACACGCGCAGAAAAACCACCCGTCAATCATCATCTGGTCTCTGGGGAATGAATCCGGCTACGGCTGTAACATTCGCGCGATGTATCACGCCACCAAAGCGCTGGATGATACCCGCCTGGTGCACTACGAAGAGGACCGCGACGCCGAAGTCGTCGATATCATCTCGACCATGTATACCCGCGTACCGCTGATGAATGAGTTCGGCGAGCACCCGCACGAGAAGCCGCGCATTATCTGCGAATATGCCCACGCCATGGGTAACGGCCCGGGCGGGCTGACCGAATACCAGAACGTTTTTTACCAGCACGACAGCATTCAGGGCCACTACGTGTGGGAGTGGTGCGATCACGGTATTCAGGCCACCGATGAGAACGGTGCAGTATGGTACAAATTCGGCGGCGACTATGGCGACTACCCGAACAACTATAACTTCTGCCTCGACGGCCTGATCTTCTCCGATCAAACCCCTGGACCGGGTTTAAGGGAGTACAAGCAGGTTATTGCGCCGGTCAAGGTGCAGGCGACGGATATCCATCGCGGCGAACTGCGCATCGAGAACAAACTGTGGTTCTCCACCCTCGACGATTACACCCTGCGCATTGAAGTGCGCGCCGAAGGGGAAACGCTGTCGACTCAGACGATAAAAGTTCGCGATCTGCCGCCGAACAGCGGTCGTGATATCACGATTGCGCTGCCCGAACTGGATGCGCGTGAAACATTCGTCAACGTCATCGTCACCAAAGATTCCCGGACCTTGTATAGCGAAGCCAACCACGATATTGCCGTGTATCAGTTCCCGCTAAAGGCGCAGACAGCGGCAAAAACGACGCTCGCCAATGCCAGCGCAACGCCGCTGCAGATTGCTGACGAACGTCTGAGCTACACCCTGACCGGGCATAATTTCCGCGTCGAATTCTCTAAACTCAGCGGCAAACTGACCCGCTGGCTGATTAATGGCTGCGAGCAGGTGACCCGTGAGCCGAAGATTAACTTCTTCAAACCGATGATTGATAACCATAAACAGGAATATGAGGGGCTGTGGCAGCCGAACCATCTGCACATCATGCAGGAGCATCTGCGGGAGTTCAGCGTTGAACAGCAGGGCGAGACCGTTATCGTCACTACGCGGACGATTATCGCGCCGCCGGTTTTTGATTTCGGGATGCGCTGTACCTATCGCTGGCAGATCACGCCACAGGGCCATATCAACGTTGAACTGCAAGGCGAGCGCTACGGCGACTACCCGCATATCGTTCCGTGCATCGGCTTTATGATGGGGATTAACGGTCAGTTTGAGCAGGTCAATTATTACGGTCGCGGGCCAGGAGAGAACTACGCCGATAGCCAGCAGAGCAATATTATCGATGTCTGGCGTACCAGCGTTGACGACATGTTTGAGAACTACCCGTTCCCACAGAATAACGGCAACCGTCAGCACGTACGCTGGGCGTCATTTACCAACCGCCACGGCAGCGGTTTGCTGGTGGTTCCGCGTGCGCCGTTGAACGTCAGCGCCTGGCACTACACGGCAGAAAATCTGCACGCAGCCCAGCACTGCAACGAACTCCAGCGCAGCGACGACATCACGCTGAACATTGACGCCCGGTTGCTCGGCCTTGGCTCCAACTCCTGGGGCAGCGAAGTTCTGGATAGCTGGCGCGTCTGGCTCACCCCCTTCAACTATGGCTTTACGCTGCTGCCGCTGGAAGGCGGATGCGGCTCCTCGCAGGTGCTGGCGAACCATGACTTCGGTGCCGGTTTCTTTTCCCCCGTTTCACACAGCGAGGCTGAAAAATGAGAATTCTTGATAATTTAGAACAATTTAAGCAGATCTATCACAGCGGACGTAAATGGCAGCGCTGCGTGGAAGCCATTAATAACATCGAAAACATTCGCCCTGGCGTGGCCCATTCGATCGGGGACTCACTCTCCTATCGCGTGGAAAATGACAGCACCACCGATGCGCTGTTTGCCGGCCATCGCCGCTACTTCGAGGTGCATTACTACCTGCAGGGACAGCAAAAGATCGAGTTTGCCGCGAAAGCACAGCTGCAAACCGTAGCCTGCTACCGGGATGAGACGGATCGCGAATACCTGAAAGGCCTCGGTGAGACCGTCCAGGTGCATGAAGGACAGATGGTGATTTGTGATAACGATGAGGCCTACCGTTTTATCAGCGAAACGCCGGTCAAAAAAGTGGTGCTCAAAGTAACGATTGAAGACGGCTATTTCCTGAATAAGTAGTGCAGTCCTCAGCAATACCCAAGGTCAGCGGGATACCCGCTGACCTGACCGTTTCCAGCCCAGAATACGGGCTACATGATTTCCCGGAGGACTTATGTCCGAATCAGTTCGCGCCAAAATAGGCAAATTCGCCCTGCTGTCGATGGCCTTCACCGCCGTGTTTAACGTGCGGAACATCATCAATAACAACATTGAGCTAGGGTTGAGTTCCGCCCCGATCTTCCTGTTTGCCACGGTGGTCTATTTCATCCCCTTTGTCTTTATCATCGCCGAATTTGTCTCGGCCAATAAGCATTCCGAATCGGGCATGTATGCCTGGCTGAAACAGCCGTTAGGGTCACGGGCGGCCTATCTCGGCTCGTTCCTGTACTGGTTCGTGAACCTGTTCTTTTTCATTTCGCTACTGCCCAACGTCGTGGCCTATGCCTCATACGCCGTGATGGGGTACGCCATTCCCTTCTCCCCGATGGTCACCTCAATGATCTCCATCGTGCTGTTCGCCATGGCAACCCACATCTCGACTAAAGGGGCGACGTGGCTGGGGAGAATTTCCGAGTGCGTGGCCTACGGCGTCTTCGCGCTGTTTGCTATCTACGTCGTCGGCGCCTTTACCGCATTAAGTTCTGGCCACGTCCCGGCACAGCCGATTACGCTCTCCGCCATGGAGCCGACCATCAACTGGGCCACGCTGGGCATCATGTGCTGGATTTTCCAGGCCGCAGGCGGCGCAGAAACCGTGGCAGCCTATCTGAACGATACCAAGGGCGGCCAGAAATCGTTTATCAAAGTCATTATCTCCGCTGGCGTATTGATTGGCGGCATGTATGCGCTGGGCTCGCTGCTGGTCAACGTGTTCGTCGCACGTGAAGATTTGACCTACGCCGGTGGGATGGTGGAAATCTTTACCGGACTGGGAGCTTACTTCCATATTCCTGAGCTGCTGATGGGCCGCTTTGTCGGGGTTATTTTGTTTATCGCCATCTTCGGTAGCATGATGATGTGGACCGCGGCACCGGTAAAAATCCACTTCTCTGAAATTCCGGCCGGCATCTACGGCGAGAAAACCACCGAACTGAATGCGCATGGCGTACCGGTACGCGCCGCATGGTGGCAGTTCCTGTTCGTCTTCCTGATGCTTATCGTTAACGGCTTCGGCTCCGCCAGCGTGCAGCAGATGATGAATACGGCCATTAATCTGACCGCCGGCACTGCAATGCTGCCGCCGCTGTTTATTATGGTGGCCTACTTTGTTCTACGCTGGAAACACGATGATACCCCGCGCGACTTCCGCATGGGCTCGCGCAAGGTCGGCATGGGCATCGTCTCTATGCTGATTGTTATCTTTGTGGTCAGCATGACGGCTTCCGCCTTCCCGGCGGGTGTCGACCTGGTTAACGCCTTCTTTATCAACGTCTTTATGACCGCCGTCTTCTCAGGCCTTGCCTGGTGGTGGATCACCCGCTTTGAGAAAAAACAGCAGCAGCGCCAGAAAGCGTCGGCTGCGACGGCACCGGGTATCTCCAGATAACGTGTCGCGTTCTCCCGCCAGCGCTTGTCCCGCTGGCGGGATTTTTTCTACCTGTCATTACGTAACGCTCAGCTTTTTCGTGATCGAGTTAAAGCAACCGGGTTTTATTTCTGTTATTTACTAAAACTTTTACTAAAATTAACTTCACTACTTAACTACCTCTGTCTTACAAACAACACAACCCCCTTCGGCATCCTCTGAAGGACAATGTGTGGAGATGTGTTATGTCTGATACCAAACGTAATACCATCGGTAAGTTCGGCCTGCTGTCGCTGACCTTCGCCGCCGTTTACAGTTTTAATAACGTTATCAATAACAATATCGAATTAGGACTGGCATCGGCGCCGATGTTTTTCCTCGCCACCTTGTTCTACTTCATCCCGTTTTGCCTGATCATTGCGGAATTCGTGTCACTGAATAAAACCTCTGAAGCGGGGGTCTATGCTTGGGTCAAAAGCTCGCTGGGCGGCCGTTGGGCGTTTATTACCGCCTATACCTACTGGTTCGTGAACCTGTTCTTTTTTACTTCCCTGCTGCCACGCGTTATTGCCTACGCCTCGTACGCCTTTTTAGGCTACGAGTACATTCTGACCCCTGTGGCAACAACGGTGCTAAGCATGGCGCTGTTCGCCTTCTCCACATGGGTTTCTACCAACGGCGCGAAAATGCTGGGGCCGATAACTTCCGTAACCTCATCATTGATGCTGCTGCTGACGCTCTCCTATATTTTACTGGCGGGAACCGCGCTGGTCGGCGGCGTACAGCCGGCGGACCCGATTACCGTCGAAGCGATGATCCCGAATTTTAACTGGGCGTTCCTTGGGATAACCACCTGGATCTTTATGGCGGCCGGCGGGGCAGAGTCCGTTGCGGTCTACGTAAATGACGTCAAAGGCGGTTCGAAATCCTTTGTCAAAGTGATAATCCTTGCCGGGATTGTGATTGGCGTACTGTATTCTGTCTCTTCAGTACTGATTAACGTTTTCGTCAGCAGCAAAGAGCTGAAATTTACCGGCGGTTCAGTGCAGGTGTTCCACGGCCTGGCAGCGTACTTTGGCCTGCCTGAAATCATGATGAACCGCTTCGTCGGCCTCGTCTCCTTTACCGCCATGTTCGGCTCGCTGCTGATGTGGACCGCGACGCCGGTGAAGATCTTCTTCTCCGAAATCCCCGAAGGCATTTTCGGTAAGAAGACCGTTGAGCTGAACAAAAATGGCGTACCGGCTCGCGCAGCATGGATTCAGTTCCTGATCGTCATCCCGTTAATGATTATTCCGATGCTGGGTTCCAACACCGTTCAGGAATTAATGAATACCATCATTAATATGACCGCTGCCGCCTCCATGCTGCCACCGCTGTTTATTATGCTGGCGTACCTTAACCTGCGCCGTAAACTGGATCACCTGCCGCGCGATTTCAAAATGGGCTCACGAACGACCGGTATCGTTGTCGTCTCAATGCTGATTGTTATTTTCACTATCGGCTTTATCGCCTCTACCTTCCCGACCGGCGGCAATATCATGACGATTATTTTCTATAACGTCGGCGGAATCGTCATTTTCCTTGGATTTGCATGGTGGAAATACAGCAAATACGTCAAAGGATTAACCCAGAAAGAGCGGGAAACGGAAGCTGCGCCAGCCTCAAATATTTCTTAAGACACCTAAAAATCATTCTAAAAATATAAACAACAATACATCTGAAAACGTTATGAAAAATAATAATTCGCTGTACGGGGCACTCGCTGCCCTCGCTTTTTGCTGCCCGGCTATTGCCGCTGAAATCGCCCATCCGGCGGAGCATGATGATACAAAAACGCCAGAAATGACCTCTCCGTCATTCCGTTTTTATGGCGAGATGGGCCTCGGCGGATATATGGATTTAGAAGGTGAAAATAAACATAAGTATAGCGACGGGACCTATATTGAAGGGGGTCTGGAAATAAAGCACGGCCACTGGTTCGGTTTAATTTACGGCGAAGGCTGGACGGTACAGGCGGACAGCCAGGGCAACGCCTGGGAGCCCGGCCACAGCTGGGGCGGGTTTGAAGGCGGGATAAACCGGTTTTATGGCGGCTATAAAACTGATGATAGCACCGAGATCATGCTCAGCCTGCGCCAGGACTCGTCGCTGGATGACCTGCAGTGGTGGGCCGATTTTACGCCGGACCTGGGGTACGTTATCCCCAATACCCGCGACATCATGTACGCCCTCAAGGTGCAAAACCTGGCCGGAGAATTGCGCTACAGCATCACCGCTACGCCGGCCGGACATCATGACGAGAGCAAAGCCTGGCTGCACTTTGGCAAATATGACCGCTACGACGATAAATATACCTATCCGGCAATGGTCAACGGCTATATCCAGTACGACCTGACCAAAGAGGTCACCTGGATGAACGGCCTGGAAGTGACCGACGGCACCGGGCAGCTATTTTTAACCGGTATTCTCTCACCCAACCTCGCCGCCCGCGCCTGGCACCATACCGGCCGCGCTAAAGGCCTGAACGTCCCCGGAAGCGAAACCGGGTTTATGGCCAGCGCAATGTATGAAGCATTAAAAGGCTTTTACCTTTCAACCGCATACAGCTACGCCAGACACCGCCCGGATCGTGCCGCCGAAGAGACCACCTCGTTTATGCAATTCGGTATCTGGTACGAATATGGCGGCGGCCGTTTTGCTACCGCCGCCGACAGCCGTTTTTATATGAAAAATGCTTCTGGCGATCCGGCCGATCAGGTCTTCCTGATGCAATATTTCTACTGGTAAGAAGGGATATAAATACCATGAATATCACCACCCGTTTCACGCCGCTGGCCTGTGCGCTGCTACTGAGTTTTTCCGCCCACGCGGTCACCGCCGATGCGTTTAAAAACGTCATCAACCGGACCGGTTCGCCACAGTACATGCATGATTTTGACCACGATGACCACCAGCGTTTTAACCCGTTTTTCGATCTCGGTGCGTGGCACGGACATCTGCTTCCGGATGGCCCGGCAACCATGGGCGGCTTCCCCGGCCCGGCGCTGCTGACGGAAGAGTACATCAACTTTATGGCCACCAGCTTCGACCGACTGACGGTCTATCAGAACGGTCAAAAAGTGGCCTTCACCCTTCAGGCCTGGAGTCTGCCCGGCGCGCTGGTACAGACGCTAACCGCCCCCGGCGTACGCGTAGTCATGACCCTGCGCTTTGCCAGCCCGCACACCTCGCTGCTGGAGACCAAAATCACCAGCAATACGCCGCTCACCCTGGTATGGGACGGCGCGCTGCTGGAAAAACTGGAAGCCAAAGAGGGAAAACCACTCTCGGATAAGACCATCGACGGCGCATTCCCGGATTATCAGCGCCGCCTGACGGCAACCCACGACGGACTGACGGTGAGCTTCGGCAAGGTACGCGCCGCTTCTGACCTGATGACCTCCGGTGAGTCGCAGTATCAGATCCATAAGTCCCTGCCGGCCGAGACCAAAATCGACGGCCACCGCTTTACCAGCACGGCCAAAATCAGCGGCTCCACGACGATTTACACAACCTATTCACATCTGCTGACCGCGGAGCAGGTGCGAACGGAGAAAGCACAGATCCGCGATATCCTCGCTCGCCCGGCGTTCTACCTGAACGCGTCGCAGCAGCGCTGGGACGGCTATCTGCAAAAAGGGCTGACTAACCCGGATGCGACCGCCGAACAGACCCGGGTGGCGGTTAAGGCTATCGAAACGCTTAACGGTAACTGGCGCGCGCCGGGCGGCGCAGTGCAGCACAATACTGTCACTCCGTCGGTCACCGGGCGCTGGTTCTCCGGCAATCAGACCTGGCCCTGGGATACCTGGAAACAGGCTTACGCCATGGCGCACTTTAACCCCGAGATCGCCAAAGAGAATATTCGCGCGGTCTTCTCCTGGCAGATTCAGGCCAACGACAAGGTACGCCCGCAGGACGTCGGCTTCGTCCCGGACCTCATCGCCTGGAACCTGAGCCCAGAGCGCGGCGGCGATGGTACTAACTGGAATGAGCGCAATACCAAGCCAAGCCTGGCCGCCTGGTCGGTGATGGAGGTCTATCGCGTCACCAAAGATAAAGCGTGGCTACAGGAGATGTATCCGAAGCTGGTGGCCTATCACGACTGGTGGCTACGCAATCGCGATCATAACGGCAACGGCGTGCCAGAGTACGGTGCCACTCGCGATAAAGCCCATAATACCGCCAACGGCGCGATGCTGTTTACGCTCAAAAAAGGCGACAACGAGGAGACACTTTCTGGCCTGAAAACCTATGAAGCCGTCACCCGCAAGGGGGATTATGACAGCCTGGAGATCCCGGCGCAGGTCGCCGCGTCCTGGGAGTCAGGGCGCGATGATGCGGCGGTGTTCGGCTTTATCGATAAAGATCAGCTGGATAAGTATGTGGCCAACGGCGGCAAGCGCAGTGACTGGACGGTCAACTTTGCCGAAAACCGCGATAAACAAGGACATCTGCTGGGCTATTCACTGTTACAGGAGTCGGTTGATCAGGCCAGCTATATGTACAGCGACAACCACTATCTGGCGGAGATGGCGACCCTTCTAGGTAAACCCGATGAGGCGAAACGCTACCGGGCGCTGGCACAGAAGCTGGCGGACTATATCAACACCTGTATGTTCGACCCGCAGACCTCGTTCTATTACGACATTCGGATCGAAGAAAAGCCGCTGGCCAACGGCTGCGCCGGGAAGCCGATTGTCGAACGCGGCAAAGGCCCGGAAGGCTGGTCGCCGCTGTTTAACGGCGCGGCAACCCAGCAGCACGCCGATGGGGTGATCAGCGTGATGCTCGATGCCAAAGAGTTCAATACCTTCGTACCGCTGGGTACCGCCGCATTAACCAACCCGGCATTTGGCCCGGATATTTACTGGCGCGGCCGCGTGTGGGTGGATCAGTTCTGGTTTGGCCTCAAAGGCATGGCACGCTACGGTCATCGTGAAGAAGCACTCAAGCTGGCGGATACCTTCTTTAAGCACGCCAAAGGACTCACCTCCGACGGCCCGATTCAGGAGAACTACAACCCGCTGACCGGCGCCCAGCAAGGCGCGCCCAACTTCTCCTGGAGCGCCGCGCATTTGTATATGTTGTATAACGATTTTTTCAGGAAACCGTAGTCCATTAATGCCCGGTGGCGCTACGCTTACCGGGCCTACGGGATTTGACTCGTAGGCACGGTAATGTCTACACCTCCGGCAGCAACCCCACGAAACTGCGTTTCTTACGCGGTTCCGACATCATCTCGTCGAGCTTTTCCACGCAGGTCAGGTAGTGCGGGGTTTTCTTATGCGCCAGCACCGCCTCATCATCTTTATAGGCTTCATAGATAAAAAAACGGGTCTTCACCTCCGGGTCCTGCAGCACGTCAAATCGCAGGTTGCCCGGCTCTTTCAGCGCCCCTTCATGGTTAGCCCGAAAGACGTCAAGAAACTCCGCCACCCGCTCTGGCCTGATATTAATCTCCACCAGCGTCACGTTCATTTTTGCTCTCCCTGTTTCTCTTCCTGCCAGAACTGATACGCCTCGCGGGCGCTCATATTCTCATGGACCACTTTTTTCACCGCCTTTAACATCGCCCGCGGCGCGCTGGACTGGAAGATATTGCGCCCCATATCGACGCCGGATGCCCCCTGGTCAAGCGCCCGCCAGCACATCTCCAGCGCTTCATGTTCCGGCAGTTTTTTGCCTCCGGCGATCACAATCGGCACCGGGCAGCTGGCGGTGACTTTTTCAAACCCCTCGTCGACAAAATAGGTTTTGACAAACTGCGCCCCCATCTCAGCAGCAATGCGGCTGGCAAGCGAGAAGTAGCGGGCGTCGCGGGTCATCTCTTTCCCCACGCCGGTCACCGCCAGCACCGGCATACCGTAGCGGTTGCCCGCATCCACCAGCTTAATGATGTTATTGATCGACTGGTGTTCGTACTCGCTGCCGATATAGACCTGCGCCGCCACCGCGCAGACGTTGAGGCGCAGAGCATCCTCCATCGCCACGGCAACGCACTCGTTGGAGAGCTCGCTAAGAATAGAATTACCGCCGGAGGCGCGCAGCACCACCGGTTTGTTGGTCGCCGCCGGCACCTGGCTGCGTAGCACGCCGCGGGTACACATCAGCACGTCGGTCTCCTCAAACAGCGGAGCAATAGAGAGATCGATACGTTCAAGCCCGGTGGTCGGCCCCTGGAAGTAGCCATGATCGAAAGCAAGCATGACCGTGCGGTTGCTCTGCGGATTAAAGATACGCGCCAGCCGGGACTGCATCCCCCACTCCAGTGAACCACAGCCTTTCAACGTATAGAGCGTATTCTTCTGCGGCCGGTCAAAGCCGAAGTCTTTCCCCTCTTTGATATCGTCTAAATCTGCCATCTCGTCCTCCATCAGAAGTCGTAGTTATTGATGTTCTCTTTGGTGAACACCACGCGCTCCGGCAGCAGTACGATACCGTTGCCTTTCGCTTCATACTGGTAGCCCTGCACGCTGTTTGGCTCGACCTTCAGCGTGCCGATATCTTTGATGTCCACGCTATCACCAACGTTAAGATCGCCTTTTTTCAGCAGCCGATCGGCGACGTTCACCGCAATTTTTCCCTGCTGTACCACATCCCACAGGCCGAAGGCTTTTACCGTGCCGCGCTCGACGTAGGGGCGCATCACATTCGGCGTGCTGAAGCCGACAATCGCCACGCCCTGGCGCTTGAGGTTCTCTGCCGCCTGCGCGGCGGCCGGCAGCGCGTTGGCGTCAGGGGCGATAATGGCGTCGAGATCCGGATACGCTTTTAAGATCCCCTCGGCGGTTTGCAGCGATTTAGTGGCGTCGTTATAGCCGAACTGGGTGGTCACCACCTCCCACTGCGGATGCTCTTTTTCGATTTTGGCTTTCGCCTCTTTCACCCACTGGTTCTGGTCGGTCACCGTCGGGCTGGAGTAGAAAAATGCCACTTTAGCGGCGGGCTTCGTCACCTGTTTTTCCGCCATCTCAACCAGCAGGCCGCCGAGCTGCTGCGGAGTCCCCTGGTTGATGTAGATGCTGCGGCACTCGGGTTTGGTATCGGAGTCCCAGGTCAGAACCTTCACGCCGCGCTGCATCGCCCGCTTCAGCGCCGGACACAGGCCATCCGGCGACACCGCCGAGACGATAATCGCGTTGTAGCCCTGATTGACGAAGTTGTTGATTAGCTGCACCTGGCCGGACACGCTGGGTTCGGTCGGACCGTCGTAGGTCACGTCCACCGCCAACGCTTTGCCGGCCTCTTTCGCGCCGTTGCCGCCGCTGGTAAAGAAGCCCACGCCGACCAGCTTAGGAATAAAAGCGATGCGGTCAGCCGCCTGAGCCACCGCGACACTCATGGCCAGCGCCAGGGCACTGATTTGCAGGATATGTTTTGCTTTCATCTTGTTATGCTCCGATTGTTTTACGCGAGAGAAGACGCCGCCAGGCCATCCGCACCCATTCGCGGTGCAGGCTCAGCGAACGCCCCATCACCACCACAACCAGCAGCGCCCCTGACAGCGCGCTCGACACCTGGTTGGGGATGCCGACCATCTGTAAACCCTGTTGCAGGTACCCCACCAGCAGTGCCGCCAGCGCCGTACCGAGTATCGAACCCGACCCGCCATAAATATTCGCTCCGCCGAGCACGGCAGCGGTCAGCGCCGGCATCAGCAGATCGCGGCCTAAATCCGAACGCGCCGAACCGAAATAGGAGACCAGAATCAACGCGGCGATTGCCGACGCCACGCCCACCAGGCCATACAGCACGTAGGGCATACCGTTGACCGACAGCGCGGCATAGCGTGCTGCTCTGGGATTTTGTCCAAGTAAAAAGAGGTGGCGGCCAAACCGCCCGCGATGGGTCAACAGCCAGAAAAAAAAGGTGATGATGGCAAACATCACCAGCGGCAGCGGTAGGCCAAATAGCGTCAGGTTGGCAAAAGCAGTAAAGCTATCGGGAAAGCCGCCAATCCCTTCATAGCCCGTCGCCCCGGCCATTCCCGAAAGCAGCAGCGCCCCGCCGCCGTAGAGATACAGCGTGCCGAGAGTAATCACCAGCGGACTGATGCCGGTGTAGTGAATCAGCGCAGCATTCACCAGGCCGCACAGCAGCCCAATGGCAAGGGTGAGCGGAATCGCCAGCCCCAGCGGCCAGCCCGCCTGCATCATTACCCCCAGCGCGATGGCGCACAGGCCAATGGTGGAGCCGAGGGAAATATCAATACCGCCGCTGATGATCACCAGGGTCAGCGGCAGTGCGACAATACCAATACAGATAAAGTCGCTGGTACTAAACAGCAGCATGTTGATATCCAGCATGCGCGGATTGATCGCCCCAAACAGCAGAATCTCCAGCACCAGTAATGCCAGCAGCGCGCTTTCCCAGTTAAGTTTCATCTACGCCACCTCTTTGTTTTTACGTTTTTCGAACGGGGTGACGTGCTTTCCCCCTTTGTTGCCGGGCTGAAAACGGCTGTACTTCAGCGCCCGCTGATGCCGCGTCAGCGCCTGGCGCAGCCGTCCGTCGAGCACCAGTACGCCCAGCAGAACGAGGCCGGCGATAAAGTCGTTCCACCATGCCGGCAGCCGCAGCAGCACCAGTACGGTATCGATTTGAGTGAGGAAAAAGGCGCCGAGAAAAGCGCCGACGAGGGTTCCGGTCCCGCCGAGCAGCGAGATCCCGCCCAGCACGCAGGCGGCGATCGCTTTCATCTCCAGTCCGCTACCGGTCTGGTTGGGGACAAAGCCAATCTGCGCGGCAAAGACGATCCCGGCGCAGGCCGCCAGCATGCCGTTAAGCGTAAAGGCCAGCATCCGCGTGCGGTTGACCGCGACGCCCAGCTGACGCGCGGCGGCCAGGTTATCGCCCACGGCGTAAAAATCGCGACCAAAGGCGGTGCGTGCCAGCAGCCAGGTCCCGCTCAGCAGCAGCGCCAGCACCAGCCAACCCAGCGGCGATACGCCGATAAAGAACGGTTCAGAGAGCGACTTCAGACTATCGGGCAGCCCCTCGATCCACTTGCCTCCGGTCCACAGCAGCATCATTCCGCGATACAACCCCAGGGTGCCGAGCGTCGCGACAATCGCCGGAATGCGCAGGCCAACCACCAGCAGGCCGTTGAAGGCCCCCGCCAGTGCGCCAATCGCCAGCGCAAAGACAATCGCCGCCGTCAGGCCATAGCCACCGTTGAGCGCGGCACCGACCGCAATCGCGCTCAGGCCGACCGTCGAGCCGACGGAGACGTCAATATTGCGGGTCAGCATGACCAGCGTCGCCCCCAGCGCCAGCAGACAGAGGATTTGCGAACTGGCAAAAATCATCGCCAGAATTTGCAGGTTGAACCAGGCCGGGTTGAGCGCAATCAGCAGCGCGAAGAGCGCCAGAATCGCCAGCAACGCGCTCAGCTCGCGGTTTCGGAGTAACGTTTTCATGACTGCCCTCCAAAGGCCAGGGTCATCATGCGATCGACGGTGACCGCCTGTCGCAGCAGTTCCCCGCTCTGCCGGCCCTGGTGCATAACCACCACCCGGTCGGCCAGCCCGACAAACTCATCCAGATCGCTTGATATCATCAGCACCGCCACGTTTTGCGCGGCGACGCTTTTCAGCAGTTGATAGATATCGGCCCGGGCGGAAACATCCACGCCGCGCGTCGGTTCATCGACAATCAGCAGCAGCGGATTGGCCTCCAGACAGCGGGCCAGCAGCACCTTTTGCTGATTGCCGCCGGAGAGCGTGCGCACGGTCTGATCGCTGTGATTGAGTTTGATGCCCAGCGCCCGGTGGTAACGCTCCACCACCGCCGCTTCGCGCTGGCGCTGCTGCCACCACGATGGCTGGTTAAACATCACCGTGTTCCAGCGCACCGGGGCATCGAGAAACAGCCCGGAGACCTGCCGATCTTCCGGCAGATAAACCAGCCCGCTGGCGAGCCGCGCGCGCGTGCTGTCGCGACTGATATCGCGGTTTTCCAGCCATATCCGGCCGGCCCGCGACGGGCGCAGGCCGTAGAGTGTCTCGGCAAATTCGGTGCGCCCGGATCCCACCAGCCCGGCGAGGCCAACGATCTCCCCGGCATGGATCTCCAGACTGAGATCGATAAAGCCTTCACCGGTCAGATCGTCCACCCGCAGCACCGGGAAATCCTGCGGCTGGGTGCGGCGATTCCCCGGCAGCGCCAGCCATAGCTTCTGGGTATCGCTAAGATCGTGTCCGCGAGCGGCGGGGGTCATTGCATCGATCAGCTGCGCGTCGCTGTAGCTCGCCGTGTCGCCGTTCAGCACCACCGCGCCGTCGCGCATGACCGAGATATGGCTGGCGATCTGACGGATCTCCGGCAGCTTGTGCGAGATAAACACGATACCGACGCCGAGATCCTGCAGAGCGCGGATCTGACGAAACAACCGATCCGTCTCCCCGGGCGTTAACGAGGCGGTGGGTTCATCGAGGATCAGGATCTGCGCATCGCGCATCAGACCGCGCAGGATCTCCACCATTTGCTGATCCGCCACTTCCAGCGTCCCGGCCACCGCCTCCAGATTGAGCTGGCAGTTCAACTGCCGCAGCGTCTCCTGCAGCCGCCCGTTGTTATCGGGCCGTCCGGGCAGGCGGAAAAGAATGTTTTCCCGAACCGTCAGATTAGGAAACAGCATCGGTTCCTGGGGAACAAGGTAAACGCCCAGTTGATGAGCCAGCGCCGGGTTGAGACGCGCAAAAGCGCGGCCGCCAAGAATGAGTTCACCCTCGTCGGGCGTTTCCACCCCGGCGATAATCTTCATCAGCGTCGATTTTCCCGCGCCATTACCGCCCATCAGCGCATGCACCTGGCCGGAAAAGAGCGTGAAATCAATGCCCTTTAATACGGCGATGCCGGAGAACTGTTTGCGAATCTGACGGGCTTCAAGCAGTGGCTTCATCATCGCGCCTCGTATGAACAAATGATTTTTTAATTTAATAATGTTCAAAAGCGTAGACGGTGAACTATATTTACAACCGTGCAAAGATCACAGTTTCATGCTTTAGATCGTTGGAAAAAACCTGCAAACAATGAAAGATCGGTTTTGCCGGGCGGCTCACATTTTCCGACCGCGCAATAACGAACATATGATCTAAATTTTTATAAGAGTTCACTTTATGAGCGAAAAACGCATTACGGAAGAGAGCCGCTACGCGGGCCTGGCGTTAGCCGAAGAGGAGCTGGTGGCGCGGGTAGCCTGGTGTTACTACCACGACGGATTGACGCAGAACGATATCGGCGAGCGCCTGGGGCTGCCGCGGTTAAAGATCTCCCGCCTGCTGGAGAAAGGCCGCCAGTCCGGGGTGATCCGCGTGCAGATCAACTCCCGCTATGAAGGGTGTCTGGCGCTGGAAACCGAGCTGCAACAGCGTTTTGACCTGAAGATTGCCCGCGTGCTGCCGGCGCTCAATACGCCACCGATGAATACGCGGCTGGGGATCGGCGCGGCGCAATCGCTGATGGGGGTACTGGAACCTGGGCAGCTGCTGGCGGTGGGGTTTGGTGAAGCTACCATGAGCTGTCTGCAGCACCTGAGCGGATTTATCAGTTCGCAGCAGGTGCGGCTGGTGACGCTTTCCGGCGGCGTGGGCCCCTATATGACCGGTATCGGTCAGCTGGACGCCGCCTGTCGCGTCAGCATCATTCCGGCGCCGCTGCGGGTCTCTTCGGCCGACGTGGCTGACATTCTGCGTCGGGAGTCGAGCGTCCGGGATGTGATTCTGGCGGCCACCGCGGCGGATGCTGCGGTCGTGGGGATCGGCGCCATCGACCAGCGCCGCGACGCAACCATCCTGCGCTCCGGCTACATCAGCGAAGGCGAACAGTTGATGTATGCGCGTAAAGGCGCGGTGGGCGACATTTTAGGTTATTTCCTGCAGGCCGACGGCAGGCGGGTTGAGGATCTGGAGATTCACCGGGAATTACTCGGCGTCACCCTCGACGAGCTGGCGCAGCTGCCGACCATCGTCGGCGTTGCCGGTGGCACGGAAAAAGCGCAGGCGATTTATGCCGCCCTGACGGGCAAACGCATCAATGGCCTGGTAACGGAAGAGACAACAGCACGCGCGGTGCTCACGCTGGCCTCCTGATGGCCCTGCGCCGCGCAACAACCGCGAGGCGCATGTCATGAGTTACCTGTTAGCGTTAGATGCCGGGACCGGCAGTATTCGGGCGGTGATTTTCGATCTCAGCGGCCACCAGGTCGCGGTCGGTCAGGCGGAATGGAAGCACCTGAGCGTGGAAAATGTTCCCGGCTCAATGGAGTTTGACCTCACCACCAACTGGCTGCTGGCCTGCCAGTGTATCCGCCAGGCGCTGGCCGCCGCGCACCTTCAGGCGGCCGATATTCAGTCCATCGCCTGCTGTTCCATGCGTGAAGGCATCGTCCTGTACGACCGCAACGGCGAGGCTATCTGGGCCTGCGCCAACGTCGATGCCCGCGCCAGCCGCGAAGTCTCGGAGCTTAAAGAGATCCATGATTATCAGTTTGAATCGGAAGTCTATGATGTCTCGGGCCAGACGCTGGCACTAAGCGCCATGCCGCGCCTGCTGTGGCTGGCTCACCATCGCCCGGATATTTACCGTCAGGCTGCCACCATTACGATGATTAGCGACTGGCTGGCGGCAAAACTCTCCGGCGAGCT
Organism: Klebsiella sp. X13; assembly: GCF_003323835.1. Lineage (NCBI taxonomy): Bacteria > Pseudomonadati > Pseudomonadota > Gammaproteobacteria > Enterobacterales > Enterobacteriaceae > Klebsiella > Klebsiella sp. X13. The sequence continues at coordinate 653,936 of NZ_CP030874.1, read as the reverse complement.
GGCCGTTGACCCATCCAATGCCGGTACCACCGGAATGCTCGACCTGTTCAGCCGCGACTGGCGCCCGGCGCTGCTCGATATGGCCGGGCTGCGTGCGGATCTGCTCTCGCCGGTCAAAGAGACCGGCACTCCGCTCGGCGCGGTGACCGATACGGCAGCGCAGCAGTGCGGACTCCGTGCCGGCACGCCGGTGATCATGGGCGGCGGCGATGTACAGCTTGGCTGCCTGGGTCTGGGGGTGGTACGCGCCGGCCAAAGCGCGGTGCTGGGGGGAACCTTCTGGCAACAGGTGGTGAACCTGCCGGAGGTCCGCACCGATCCACAGATGAATATCCGCATCAACCCGCACGTCATACCCGGCATGGCGCAGGCCGAGTCGATCAGCTTCTTTACCGGCCTGACCATGCGCTGGTTCCGCGATGCTTTTTGCGCCGAAGAGAAGCTGGTTGCCGAACGCCTGGGGGTGGATGCGTATGCTCTCCTCGAAGAGATGGCCAGCCGCGTACCGGCAGGTTCCCACGGCGTGATGCCGATTTTCTCCGATGCCATGCACTTTAAGCAGTGGTATCACGCCGCGCCGTCGTTTATTAACCTCTCCATCGATGCGGAAAAATGCAACAAGGCCACTCTGTTCCGCGCCCTGGAGGAGAACGCAGCGATTGTCTCTGCCTGTAACCTGGCGCAAATCTCCCGCTTCTCCGGCGTGACGTTCGACAGCCTGGTGTTCGCCGGAGGCGGCTCGAAAGGAGCATTATGGAGCCAGATTCTCAGCGATGTCACCGGCTTGCCGGTACGGGTCCCGGCTGTGCGCGAAGCCACGGCGCTGGGCTGCGCGATCGCCGCCGGAACCGGCGCCGGCCTGTACAGCGATATGGCCAGCACGGGTGAGAAGCTGGTGAGCTGGCATCGGGTGTTTACCCCCAATCCGGCGCACCGCGAACTGTACCAGGGGATGATGGAGAAATGGCAATCGGTCTATGCCGACCAGCTCGGGCTGGTCGACAGCGGGCTGACCACCTCGATGTGGCAGGCGCCAGGCCTTGAGCGGCGCCCACCTGTCGTTCCGGCCCCCTGACCCTCCACGGAACGTCTGTCCCAGGTGCAAAATCCCCTCTTCCCTTCGAGGAGGGGAACTTCCCGTCACCGTTATTTGAATCCCATCACAATCACCGCACGCCCTTTTTCACTTTTCGCTGACGACGGCTAAATTAGTAACTCATCCGACCACATAACAATAATGTTACATATAAGAGACTGGAAGCCATTATGAGCCACTACCCGTCGTTATTCGCCCCGCTCGACCTGGGGTTCACCCAGTTGAAAAACCGCGTGCTGATGGGTTCCATGCACACCGGGTTGGAAGAACATGCCGACGGCGCGCAACGGCTGGCGGCCTTTTACGCCGAACGCGCGCGTCACGGCGTGGCGCTGATTGTCACCGGCGGGATTGCGCCAGTGGATTCCGGCGTCACGATGGCCGGCGGCGCGGTGCTCGATGATGCCCGCCATCTGGCGCACCATCGGCATATTACCGATGCGGTTCATCGCGAAGGGGGCAAAATCGCCCTGCAAATTTTGCATACCGGCCGCTACAGCTATCAGCCGCGGCCGGTAGCTCCGTCGGCATTGCAGGCGCCGATTAACCGCTTTACCCCGCATGCGCTAAGCCATGATGAGATCCTGCAGCTGATCGCCGATTTTGCCCACTGCGCGCAGCTGGCCCGGGAGGCCGGCTATGATGGCGTCGAAGTGATGGGGTCAGAGGGCTATTTAATCAACGAATTCCTCGCTGCGCGCACCAACCAGCGTGACGACCAATGGGGCGGCGATTACGCCCGGCGCATGCGCTTTGCCGTAGAAGTCGTGCGTGCGGTACGCGAACGGGCTGGCCACGATTTCATTATTATCTACCGCCTGTCGATGCTCGACCTGGTCAACGACGGCAGTACGCTGCCGGAAGTGATTGAGCTGGCGCAGGCCATCGAGGCGGCAGGCGCGACCCTCATCAACACCGGTATCGGCTGGCACGAAGCGCGTATTCCGACCATTGCGACACCGGTACCGCGCGGCGCCTTCAGCTGGGTCACCCGGAAACTGAAAGGTGCGGTGTCGATCCCCCTGGTCACCACTAACCGTATCAACGATCCTGACGTCGCGGATGCGATCCTCGCCCGCGGCGACGCCGATATGGTGTCAATGGCCCGGCCGTTTCTGGCCGACGGCGAGTTCCTTTCCAAAGCTCAAAGCGGGCGCGCCGATGAGATCAATACCTGTATCGGCTGTAACCAGGCCTGCCTGGATCAGATCTTTGCCGGTAAAGTGACCTCTTGTCTGGTCAATCCGCGGGCCTGCCACGAAACTCTGATGCCGGTTACGCCTGCTGTTGGGCCAAAGCGCCTGGCCGTTGTGGGCGCAGGCCCTGCCGGCCTGGCCTTTGCCGTAAATGCCGCCGCGCGCGGCCACTCGGTCACCCTGTTTGATGCCCAGCAGGAGATTGGTGGGCAGTTTAATATCGCCAAACAGATCCCCGGCAAAGAGGAGTTTTACGAAACGCTGCGCTACTACCGGCGCATGCTGGATCTGCACGGCGTTAACCTGCAGCTGGGCCAGCAGGTCACGGCGGATCGTTTACTGGACTTTGACGAAACGATCCTCGCCACCGGGATCGCCCCGCGAATGCCGGAGATCGCCGGAATAACCCATCCGAAGGTGATGAGCTACCTCGACGTGCTGCGCGACAAGGCGCCGGTGGGTCAGAGCGTCGCGATTATCGGCTGCGGTGGGATCGGCTTTGATACCGCGATGTACCTCAGCCAGCCTGGCGTTGCCACCAGCCAGAACATCGACGCGTTCTGCGAGGAATGGGGTATTGATACGACTTTGCAGAGCGCAGGCGGACTGCGTCCGGAAGGGCCGCTGCGGGAGAAAAGCCCGCGGCGCATTGTGATGCTCCAGCGCAAGGCCGGCAAACCCGGAGATGGGTTAGGCAAGACCACCGGCTGGATCCACCGGGCTACGCTGCTGGCCCGCGGCGTCAACATGATCCCGGGAGTCAGCTATCAGAAGATCGACGATGAGGGATTACATGTCACGATCGGCGGCGAGATCCGGATATTGCCGGTTGATCAGGTGATTATCTGCGCCGGTCAGGAGCCGAAGCGCGAACTGGCGGATCCGCTACGCGCGGCCGGAAAAGTCGTGCATCAGATTGGCGGGTGCGATGTCGCGATGGAGCTGGATGCTCGCCGCGCCATCGCCCAGGGAACGCGGCTCGGGCTGACCATTTAACGGCGCGGCCTGAATGACCCGCTGGCCCGGGCGACAGGCGACAGGCGACAGGCGACGACGATTGCTATCGCGCAGCCTGTCGCCCGACAAATGCGATCAGCGGATCTTGCGTACCTTCACCGCCTTCAACACCACAAATTTATTGTTGGTGGCGACGGTGGCGCAGTTACCGAAAATTTTCTTCAGCTTGTGGAAGTAATCCAGATGACGGTTGGCCACGATATACAGCTCACCGTTGATCTTCAGGCAGCGGCGCGCGTGGTGGAACATCTCCCAGGCGATATTATCGGTTAACGCGTGCTTCTGGTGGAAAGGCGGGTTGCACAACACGGCGTTGAAGCGGAAAGGCTCAACGCCGGACAGCGCGTTGTTAATCATAAACTCGCAGCGATCCAGCGCCTCGGGCATGTTGGTTTCCACGTTCAGACGACTGGAGGCGACGGCCATCGGCGACTCATCGACGAACGCCACGTTAGCCTGCGGGTTCTTCTCCAGCAGCGTCAGGCCAATCACTCCGTTACCACAGCCCAGATCGACAATCTCGCCTTCAAGATCCGACGGCAGGTGTTCGATAAAGAAACGCGCGCCAATATCCAGCCCGGTGCGGGAGAACACGTTCGCGTGGTTGTGAATAGTCCAGTCGGTCCCTTCCAGCTTCCAGCTCAGCGTCTGCGGCGCATCGGCAAGCGCCGGTTCGCTGAACGTACAGTTGATCAGGCGGGCTTTCTTCCAGGCCAGGGTGGTGGTGGTCGGCCCCAGCACTTTCTCAAACAGCTCCAGCGTAGAAGTATGGATATCACGCGCCTTTGCGCCGGCGATGATACGGGTTTGCGGCGTCACGACCTGGCGCAGCGCGCGCAGCTGCTGCTCGAGCAAGGCCAGCGTTTTCGGAACTTTAATCAGAACAACGCCTGGCGCCGATGGATACTCCGCGGTGCTGTCGAGAAACTTGACGCTGGATTCCGCGATATCGTTATGGCGTAAATTCTCACGCGTCGCGAGCTCGGTGAGGTAAGAGTCACCGATGCTAAACGGCGTATGCTCCGCCAGCGCGCAGCTCAGTGCGCCAAAGGTATCGTTGAAAATCAGGACCGGGCCGTTAATCTCCGTGTCATCCAACTGCTGCAGCAGATATTCATCCGCCGCTTCCCACGCCAGTAGCGGGTTAACGTCATCCGTTTCCGGAAAACGTTTTAGTGTCAGTGAACGGAAACCGTTGTCTAAGTGGCTCATCGGCCCTCCTGAGTGGTAAAATTTCGGCGTTATCCCTGAAAGGGTGCGTGAGTATACCCTTTTTATACACAAAATCATTCAAGATGCGCCGATGCAGCCTGAAGGAGGATGTGAAGATCTTTTATCTGGAGCTGTCATGAGTCAACTCACTTACCTGCAGGGCTATCCGGAGAATTTACTTTCTCAGGTCCGCACATTGATTGCCGAGCAGCGCCTGGGGGCGGTTCTGCAGAAGCGCTATCCGGAAGGTCACGACGTCAATAACGATAAGGCGCTGTATCAGTACACGCAGGATCTGAAAACCCGCTATTTACGCGGCGCGGCGCCGATCAACAAGGTGATGTACGACAGCAAGATCCACGTCTTGAATAATGCGCTCGGCCTGCATACCGCGATTTCGCGGGTCCAGGGCGGTAAGCTGAAAGCAAAAGCCGAAATCAGAGTGGCCACGGTGTTCCGCGAAGCGCCGGAGGCGTTTTTACGTATGATTGTGGTGCATGAGCTGGCGCACCTTAAGGAGAAGGAGCATAACAAAGCCTTCTATCAACTCTGTTGCTATATGGAGCCGCAGTACCACCAGCTGGAGTTCGATACCCGTCTGTGGCTAACGCATCTTTCGTTAAATCGTTCTGCGTAGTCGCGCACTGGTTTTGTCATGGTGGCATGTTAGAGTGACCAAAGGTTCCCTTTAACGGAGTTCGTCAACGTTTATGATACGTTTCGCAGTTGTTGGCACAAACTGGATAACAAAACAGTTTGTCGATGCCGCCCATGAAACGGGCAAGTATAAACTCACCGCGATTTACTCTCGCAGCCTTGAACAGGCGCAGGCCTTTGCGAGCGATTATCCCGTCGACCAGCTGTTTACGTCGCTGGACGATCTGGCGCAAAGCGATGCTGTCGACGCGGTTTACATTGCCAGCCCGAACTCCCTGCACTTCCCGCAAACGCAGCTGTTCCTCAACCATAAAAAGCACGTGATTTGTGAAAAACCGCTGGCCTCAAACCTGCGGGAAGTCGAAGACGCCATTCGGATCGCTCACGAAAACCAGGTGGTGCTGTTCGAAGCCTTCAAAACCGCCAGCCTGCCAAATTTTCTGCTGCTGCAGCAGTCGCTCGGTAAGGCAGGCAAACTGCACAAAGCGTTTTTCAACTACTGCCAGTACTCCTCCCGCTATCAGCGCTATCTCGACGGTGAGAACCCGAACACCTTTAACCCGGCCTTCTCCAACGGCTCGATTATGGATATCGGCTTCTATTGTCTGGCCTCGGCGGTGGCGCTGTGGGGCGAACCGCGCGCGGTTCACGCCAGCGCCAGCCTGCTGGACAGCGGCGTTGATGCCCAGGGTACCGTGATCCTCAGCTACGCCGGTTTTGACGTCACCCTGCACCACTCTAAAGTGAGCGACTCCACGCTACCAAGCGAAATTCAGGGTGAAGCCGGCGCGCTGGTGATCGAAAAAATCTCCGAGTGCCAGAAGCTCTCTTTCATCCCACGCGGTGGGAAGGCTCAGGATCTGACGCAGCCACAGCATATCAATACTATGCTGTACGAGGCGGAGGCGTTTGCGCATCTGGTGGAGAACAACCAGGTTGTTCACCCGGGGCTGGAAGTCAGCCGTATTACGGCCAGACTGCTGAGCGAAATTCGTCGTCAGACCGGCGTCGTATTCCCGGCCGATGGTCCGCAGGGGGCGTAAAAGAGTGTAAAGAGGCCGTCAGCAACCATTGACGCCCTTTATGACTTGTCATATTTTGTTACGCGCAAAGGGGAGTAACTTCCTTGCCGGTGGATCGTCATTACGATGCGTGCAAAACCGCATCCGGTCGCCGGGCAATAATAAAAGGTCCTGCCGTCATCGCGCGGTTCTTTTATTGTTGTAAGTGAGACCTTGCCGGAAGGCGAGGTCTATGCATAAACACGCAGCGGCTGCCGTCTTCCGACGTCAGCCGTTTTGTTTTTATGTAAGGAATTAAGTAATGAATACTGTCGGCACACCGTTGTTATGGGGCGGATTCGCCGTGGTCGTGGTGATCATGCTAGCCATCGATCTGCTTCTTCAGGGACGGCGTGGTGCGCATGGCATGACCATGAAACAGGCCGCGGGTTGGTCTATTCTCTGGGTAACGCTCTCCCTTCTCTTTAACGCCGTCTTCTGGTGGTACCTGACACAAACCCAGGGCCGTGCCGTTGCCGATCCGCAGGCGCTGGCTTTCCTTACCGGCTATCTGATTGAAAAATCGCTTGCCGTGGACAATGTCTTTGTCTGGCTGATGCTGTTCAGCTACTTCTCCGTCCCGCCTGCGCTGCAGCGCCGGGTGCTGGTTTACGGCGTGCTGGGGGCGATCGTGCTGCGTACGGTGATGATCTTTACCGGAAGCTGGCTGATCTCCCAGTTCGAGTGGCTGCTCTATCTCTTCGGTGCTTTCCTGCTGTTTACCGGTGTGAAGATGGCGCTGGCGAAAGAGGATGCTTCCGGCATCGGCGACAAACCGCTGGTACGCTGGATCCGCAGCCATCTGCGGATGACCGATAAGATTGAAGGCGAGCGTTTCTTTACGCGGCAAAACGGCGTCCTGTTCGCCACGCCGCTGCTGCTGGTGCTGATCCTGGTCGAGCTGAGCGACGTGATTTTTGCGGTCGATAGTATCCCGGCAATCTTCGCCGTAACCACCGATCCGTTTATCGTGCTGACGTCGAACCTGTTCGCGATTCTCGGCCTGCGCGCCATGTACTTCCTGCTGGCCGGCGTCGCGGAGCGCTTCTCCATGCTGAAATATGGTCTGTCGATCATTCTGGTCTTTATCGGTATCAAGATGCTGATCGTCGACTTCTACCATATCCCGATTGGCGCCTCACTCGGCGTCGTTGGCGGTATTCTGGCGCTGACGCTGCTGATTAACGCCTGGGTCAATAAGCAACACGACAAGAAGAAATTACAGCACTAAGCCTTAAATGGCCGGGTGAAAACCACTTTCACCCGGTCAGCAACGCCCGCCGCGTATTATTTCTCGCCATGTCACAAAAACGTTAATACATAGTTAAAAAATAAGATCTCAGCTAAATAAGCAGCATTTTACGCTTCCAGGATGGCGCACTTTCCGTATACTCGACCAGGCAAACATTTATTTACATCCGGACATAAACGTAACAAATAATACGTACATGGGACCGGTAGCAACATCACAACAAGGGATAATCATGACGACACAAACTCCCCCATCGGGCCTGCTACAGCGCCTGGCTCAGGGCAGCCTGGTCAAACAAATTTTAATCGGTCTGGTGCTTGGCGTGCTGCTGGCGCTGGTTTCAAAACCTGCGGCGATCGCCGTTGGCCTGCTCGGTACGCTGTTTGTCGGCGCGCTGAAAGCCGTAGCGCCGGTGCTGGTGCTGATGCTGGTGATGGCCTCCATCGCTAACCACCAGCAGGGGCAAAAAACCAGCATCCGTCCGATTCTGTTCCTGTATCTGCTGGGAACGTTCAGCGCCGCACTCACCGCCGTGCTGTTCAGCTTTGTCTTCCCTTCCACGCTGCACCTGACCTCCGCGGCCGGCGATATTACGCCGCCGTCGGGGATTGTTGAAGTACTGCGCGGGCTGCTGATGAGCATGGTTTCAAACCCGGTCGACGCCCTGCTCAATGCCAACTATATCGGGATTCTGGTGTGGGCCGTGGGTCTGGGCTTTGCGCTGCGTCACGGCAATGAGACGACAAAAAACCTGATCAACGATGTCTCCCACGCGGTGACCTTTATCGTGAAACTGGTTATTCGGTTTGCGCCGCTGGGTATTTTCGGCCTGGTCTCCTCAACCCTGGCGACCACCGGGTTTGAAACCCTGTGGGGCTACGCGCAGCTGCTGATGGTGCTGGTGGGCTGTATGCTGCTGGTGGCGCTGGTGATTAACCCGCTGCTGGTGTTCTGGAAAATCCGCCGCAACCCCTATCCGCTGGTGCTGACCTGCCTGCGCGAAAGCGGCGTGTATGCTTTCTTTACCCGCAGCTCCGCCGCCAATATTCCGGTCAATATGGCGCTGAGTGAAAAGCTGAATCTCGATCGCGATACCTATTCGGTGTCGATCCCGCTGGGCGCCACCATCAACATGGCCGGGGCCGCCATCACCATTACGGTGCTGACGCTGGCTGCTGTACATACCCTGGGTATTCCGGTGGATCTGCCTACCGCGCTGCTGTTGAGCGTCGTGGCGTCGCTGTGCGCCTGCGGTGCTTCCGGCGTGGCGGGCGGCTCCCTGCTGCTGATCCCGCTGGCCTGCAACATGTTCGGGATCCCCAATGATATCGCCATGCAAGTGGTTGCCGTCGGCTTTATCATCGGCGTGCTGCAGGACTCCTGTGAGACCGCGTTGAACTCCTCCACCGACGTGCTGTTTACCGCTGCCGCCTGTATGGCGGAAGACGAGCAGCTGGCGAAAAACGCGCTGCGCGATTAATCCCGACCTTCCCCTCCGCTCATCTGCGGAGGGGCCTTCTTCCCTCTCTCGCGTTTCCATTTTAAACGGAACGGATGCGCTTCATTATAACGTGACGCCGCTTTTGAAGATCGCCAGTTCACGGAAATCATTGCGCTCATTGCAGGTCGGTTTGCCATTGACGATATCAACGAGGGTATCGATAAACTCTTCCAGCAGCTGAGGCATCGCTTTACCGTGAATCAGCTGACCGGCGTCAAAATCGATCCAGTGTTTCTTTTTCGCCGCCAGTTCGCTGTTAGTGGCGATTTTGACCGTCGGCACAAAACCGCCGTACGGCGTGCCGCGACCGGTGCTAAACAGCACCATATGACACCCCGCACCGGCCAGCGCGCTGGTTGCCACCGCATCGTTGCCCGGCGCGCTCAGCAGATTGAGGCCATGCACTTTTAAACGTTCGCCATAGCGCAGGACGTCCACCACTTCGCTGGAGCCCGCTTTCTGCGTGCAGCCCAGCGATTTATCTTCCAGCGTCGTGATCCCGCCAGCTTTGTTACCCGGCGACGGGTTCTCGTAAATGGGCTGGTTATGCGCAATGAAGTACTGTTTAAAGTCATTCACCATCGTCACCAGCTTGTCGAAGGTTTGTTCATCGCGGCAGTGGCTCATCAGCAGCTGCTCAGCGCCGAACATTTCCGGCACCTCCGTCAACACGGTGGTGCCGCCGTTGGCGATCAGGTAATCCGAGAAGCGTCCCAGCATCGGGTTCGCGGTAATCCCCGAAAGGCCGTCCGATCCGCCGCACTCAAGGCCAAACTTCAGCTCGCTCAGTTTGCCTGGCTCACGTTTGTCGTGGCGCATCACCTCATAAAGCTGGTGCAGATGCTCCAGTCCCGCTTCCACCTCATCGTCCTGCTTCTGGCAGATCATAAAGTGTACGCGCTGAGGATCGAACTCACCGAGGGTTTCACGGAACGCGTCGACCTGGTTGTTCTCACAGCCCAGGCCAATCACCAGCACCGCCCCGGCGTTCGGGTGACGCACCATGTTTTGCAACATGGTGCGGGTATTGATGTGATCATCACCCAGCTGCGAACAGCCGTAAGTGTGACTGAAGAGAAAGACGCCATCGGTGCCTTCCGCTTCGTTGGTCTCTTTCAGAAACCGGTTCTGAATCTGACGGGCGATACCGTTGACACAGCCGACGGTCGGCAGGATCCACAGTTCATTGCGCACCCCGACCTCCCCGTTCGCACGACGATAGAGCTGCACGTCGCGGTCGGCCGGCTGCGCCGACGGCTCGGCAAGATCCGGTTGATAGCGATACTCGTCAAGGTCGCTCAGGTTGGTACGCGTATTATGGGCATGAATATGTTCCCCTGGCGCAATATCCGCCAGCGCATGACCAATGGGCAGACCATACTTGATGACGTTTTCTCCCTTCGCAATCGCGCGTAATGCGAACTTATGACCACGGACAACGTCCTGGCTTAAGGTGACCGCAGCATCATCAATGGTGACCTGGGTACCCGTCGCCATATCTGCTAACGCGACAGCAACGTTATCCTGCGAATGGATTTTAATGTATTGCATAGCAACCGACCTCTGGTCTTAATTCAGTTCAATCGCGAAGTAATCACGCGCATTGTTAAAGCAGATATTTTTCACCATCTCGCCCAGCAGCTGAATATCCGCCGGCGCTTCACCCGCGGCAACCCAGCGGCCGATCATCTGGCACAGGATGCGACGGAAATACTCATGGCGGGTGTAGGACAAGAAGCTGCGGCTGTCGGTCAGCATGCCGACGAAACGACTGAGCAGACCAAGCTGCGCCAGCTGGGTCATCTGACGTTCCATGCCGTCTTTCTGATCGTTGAACCACCAGCCGGAACCGAACTGCATCTTGCCCGGCATCCCTTCGCCCTGGAAGTTACCGATCATCGTGCCCAGCACTTCGTTATCGCGCGGGTTCAGGCAGTAAAGAATGGTTTTCGGCAGCAGGTTTTCTTCATTCTGCTTGCTCAGCAGTCGGGACAGCTCTTCCGCCATCGGGCGATCGTTGATGGAATCAAAGCCAACATCCGGCCCCAACAGCTTGAACTGACGCTGATTATTGTTACGCAGCGCGCCAATGTGATACTGCTGGACCCAGCCACGGCGAGCGTATTCTGCTCCCAGGAAGACCAGCACAGCCGTTTTAAACTGCGCCACTTCATGTTCGCACAGGATGGAACCGGCCAGACGGCGGGCAAGGATGCTATCGAGTTCCGCTTCGCTGGCTTCAGCAAACAGCACCACATCCAGCGCATGGTCGGAGACTTTACAGCCGTGCGCGGCGAAGTGATCCAGACGTTTGACCAGCGCAGCCTGCAGATCGGCAAAGCGGCGGATGTCGGTATCTGAAACTTCACCCAGCTTCGCCATGTAGTCGTTAAACGTCGCCTGCTCAATGTTGAACGCTTTATCCGGACGCCAGCTTGGCAGCACTTTGGTCGTGAAGGTCGCGTCTTTCGCCACCGCCGCATGATGTTCCAGCGAATCGATCGGATCGTCGGTGGTGCCGACCATTTTCACGTTCATCTGCGTCATGATACCGCGGGCGGAGAAGCGCTCCTGGGCCAGCAGATCGTTGCACTGATTCCAGATCTCATCCGCGGTGGACGGAGACAGCAGCTTACCCGTAATCCCAAACGGGCGGCGCAGCTCCAGATGGGTCCAGTGATAGAGCGGATTGCCGATCGTATGCGGTACGGTAGCTGCCCATGCGTCAAACTTCTCGCGGTCCGAAGCATCGCCGGTACACAGGCGTTCAGCCACGCCATTGGTGCGCATTGCGCGCCATTTGTAGTGGTCACCTTTCAGCCAGATGTCATACAGGTTTTTAAAACGATAATTTTCGGCAATCTGCTGCGGCGGAAGGTGGCAGTGATAGTCGAAAATCGGCTGGTCTTTGGCGTAGTCGTGATACAAACGGCGGGCAAACTCGGTATCAAGCAGAAAATCTTCGGTCATAAACGGTGTCATTTTCATTTCCTCTTCGCCCCATTGAGGAGCCCTTCAGATGATTGACTATCATGCTGACAAAGTTATCACACCAATTTCTACAGGCCGAAATCTTTTTCGTGAGATAGATCAATAAACGCTGACAAAAAAAGTACCCTTTCTGGAGTAAACCCTCGTGCAAGCCGCGCCAGCACTGGCTTTGCTCGCAAGAAATAATACCCCCATAAACTTTCCCACTTTTGTGACAGTACTCAACTTTTAAAGTTGTATGACAAGTTATCTTTCTGCCGTCGCAACATATAAACCGTTGGAATGTATTCGCGATGATTCAATACATCGCATTGACCGGTACGGATACCGAATTAAGCAAAACAATTGATGGCAAGGTTCGGGCCATATGGGTTTTCCCTCCTGAGCCCTCCGTTTCTCCTTCTCAACCCCTGTACAGGGGTTGAAGATGGCCGCACTCGCTGCGGAGATATAACAAACGATGAGGTTTTACATGCGTAAAATTAAAGGGTTACGTTGGTATATGATCGCACTGGTGACAATGGGCACCGTGCTGGGTTACCTGACACGTAACACTGTGGCTGCGGCTGCGCCGACTCTGATGGAAGAGTTACACATCTCCACCCAACAGTATTCCTATATCATCGCAGCCTATTCAGCTGCTTATACCGTCATGCAGCCGGTGGCAGGCTACGTCCTTGACGTGCTGGGGACGAAGATCGGTTATGCCTTCTTCGCGATCGCCTGGGCCGTTTTCTGTGGTTCAACGGCGCTGGCGGGCAGCTGGGGCGGATTAGCGCTGGCTCGTGGCGCGGTCGGCGCGGCGGAAGCGGCGATGATCCCGGCAGGCCTGAAGGCCAGCTCCGAATGGTTCCCGGCAAAAGAACGCTCTATTGCCGTCGGTTACTTCAACGTGGGCTCCTCAATCGGCGCGATGATCGCCCCGCCGCTGGTCGTCTGGGCGATTGTGATGCACAGCTGGCAGATGGCGTTCATTATCTCCGGTGTCCTGAGTTTTATCTGGGCCATGGCGTGGCTGGTCTTCTATAAACACCCTCGCGACCAGAAAAAATTAACCACTGAAGAACGCGACTACATCATCGGCGGTCAGGAATCGCATCACCAGACCAACAACAGCAAGAAAATGTCTCCGTGGCAGATCCTGCGCAACCGTCAGTTCTGGGGCATCGCGCTGCCGCGCTTCCTTGCCGAGCCAGCATGGGGGACCTTCAATGCCTGGATCCCGCTGTTCATGTTTAAAGTCTATGGCTTTAACCTGAAAGAAATCGCGATGTTTGCATGGATGCCAATGCTGTTTGCTGACCTGGGCTGCATCATCGGGGGCTATCTGCCGCCGCTGTTCCAGCGCTGGTTCGGGGTTAACCTGATTGTGTCGCGTAAAATGGTCGTGACCATGGGCGCACTGCTGATGATTGGCCCGGGGATGATCGGCCTGTTTACCAGCCCGTTTGTCGCTATCGCCCTGCTGTGCGTCGGCGGCTTTGCCCACCAGGCACTGTCCGGTGCGCTGATTACGCTCTCTTCCGACGTATTTGGCCGTAACGAAGTGGCTACGGCAAACGGCCTGACCGGTATGGCGGCCTGGATGGCGAGTACCATGTTCGCCCTGGTGGTCGGCGCTCTGGCGGATACCATTGGTTTCAGCCCGCTGTTCGCCGTACTGGCGGTCTTCGATCTGCTGGGCGCTCTTGTCATCTGGACCGTACTGAAGAACAAGTCAGCCGATGACGACGCCCCGCCGCTCAAAACGACTAAGCCGGTGACGCAAAGCTAGTCCTGATACGGTGAGATCTGTTTACAAAGCCGCCTCATTGAAGGCGGCTTTTTCATGTCTGACGGTGGTGAGATGCGCGTAAAAGTGGTATAACAAATCCAATATTGTCGCCATCTTCCGGGAGCGAATATGGAAATCACAGAACCGCGTCGTTTGTATCAGCAGCTTGCTGCCGAGCTGAAGGCGCGTATTGAGCAAGGTGTTTACCTTGTGGGCGATAAGCTGCCTGCAGAGCGGTTTATCGCCGATGAAAAGAGCGTCAGCCGCACCGTGGTTCGCGAAGCCATTATCATGCTGGAAGTGGAAGGCTATGTGGAAGTGCGTAAAGGCTCTGGCATCCACGTCATCTCCAACCATCCGAAGTATCAGCAGGTGGTTGATGAAACGCTGGAGTTCGCCAGCTACGGCCCCTTTGAACTGCTGCAGGCGCGTCAGCTTATTGAAAGCAATATTGCCGAGTTCGCCGCCACCCAGGTGACCAAGCAGGACATCATGAAGCTGATGGAGATCCAGGAGAAGGCGCGTAAAGAGAAATGCTTCCGCGATTCGGAATGGGATCTTCAGTTTCATGTCCAGGTAGCTCTGGCGACGCAAAATACGGCGTTAGCCGCTATTGTTGAAAAAATGTGGACCCAGCGCGTGCATAACCCGTACTGGAAAAAGCTCCATGACCATATCGACCTGCGCACCGTGGATAACTGGTGTGACGATCATGACCAAATTCTGAAAGCGCTGATTCGCAAAGATCCGCACGCGGCGAAACTGGCCATGTGGCAGCATCTGGAGAACACTAAGCTGATGTTGTTCAACGAGACCAGCGACGATTTTGAATTCAATGCCGACCGCTATCTGTTTGCAGAAAATCCGGTCGTTCACCTCGATACCGCGGCCAACGGCGCAAAATAAGCGGTTATCTTCATTTCAGGCAGGCTGTCAGCGCCTGCCCGCAAACCCGCCAGGGTAAGCAAACATCTATAGTGTCAGCCTGTGTAAAGAGACTCGCCTCCCGCCACCGCAATCAGCAAAATCAACGAGCAACCGACTGCAATTTTTCTGACGTAAACTCAGCGATTTTGTTACAATTAGATGCATTTTGACGTTCTGAAGTAGGCTTGCGTTGATTTCACTTTTAACAGGGAACCGTTCAGAACGCACCAACAGCGACCATAATCTCATAAGAATCTATGTCGCAATACACGCTGCGTTCAGACATACCGTTAACCGATGTACCAGGAATCGTGAATGGAACTATTAACCCAATTGTTGAATGCTTTATGGAGCCAGGATTACGAGACCCTCGCGAATCCCTCCATGATTGGCATGCTTTACTTTGTCTTATTTATGATTTTGTTCCTTGAAAACGGCCTGCTTCCCGCCGCCTTTTTACCCGGCGACAGCCTGCTGGTGCTGGTCGGCGTTCTGATAGCCAAAGGGGCGATGGGTTTTCCCGAAACCCTGCTTCTGCTGACGACGGCAGCCAGCCTGGGTTGCTGGCTCAGCTACATTCAGGGCCGCTGGCTCGGCAATACGCGAATTGTGCAAAACTGGCTTTCACATTTGCCCTCCCACTACCACCAGCGCGCACATCACCTGTTTCATAAGCACGGGCTCTCCGCCTTGTTGATGGGCCGCTTTATTGCCTTCGTTCGTACGCTGCTGCCGACCATTGCCGGACTTTCGGGTCTGAACAATGCCCGCTTCCAGTTCTTTAACTGGATGAGCGGCCTGCTGTGGGTTTTGATTCTGACTTCCCTGGGTTACCTGCTGGGTAAAACCCCGGTATTCCTCAAATATGAGGATCAGCTGATGTCCTGCCTGATGCTGCTGCCGGTTGTGCTGCTGGTGTTTGGCTTAATCGGCTCGTTAGTTGTCCTGTGGAAGAAAAAATACAGAAGCCGGAGCTGATAATGGCCATAAAAAGCCTCTCCCGACGCCGGATTAGCTGGCTGCTGGGCGGTTCTGTTTTTTTGTGCGCGCTGTTCTGGCTATGGCTGGCGGTGCAGCAACAGGAATCAACCCTGACTATCCATCCTGTCTCTCAGGGCGTTGGCATGCCTGACGGTTTTTCCGTCTGGCATCATCTCGACGCAAACGGCATTCGTTTTAAAAGTATCACCCCGCAAAAAGACGGCCTGTTAATCAAATTTGATTCCAGCGCCCAGGGTATCGCCGCGAAAGAAGTGCTGGGCCGCGCCCTGCCACATGGTTATATTATTGCTTTGCTGGAGGAAGAAAATACGCCGACAGCATGGCTCTCCCGTCTGCGCGATGCGCCACACAGATTGGGATAACTAGCCAAAATTCTGAATATTTTCACGCAGTTTGGTGGTTTCCCGTTTTCCTGACTATGCTTAAGACTGCGGGAGCCACCGGGCTGACGTTCATCGACTGGATCGGGCATATCTCCCGGGTATGCCCTCACACAATGGAAGGTAGCATCCATGAAATACCGCATCGCTTTGATTCTGGTTTTGACTTCGCTGAGCTCCAGCGCCTTTGCCATCTCCCCCTGTCAGGAAAAAGAGCAGGATATCCAGCGGGAGATTAGCTACGCCGAAAAACATCACAACCAGAACCGGATTGATGGTTTGAACAAAGCGCTTCGTGAAGTCAGAGCGAACTGCAGCGACGGTAAGCTCAAAGCCGAACATCAGCAAAAAATCGCGAAACAACGCGAGGAAATTACCGAGCGTCAGCGCGATTTGAAGGAAGCTGAGCAGAAAGGCGATGCCGATAAAATCAGCAAGCGCCAACGCAAGCTTGATGAAGCGCAGCACGAGCTGAAAACGCTTGAGTCGCGTGATTACTAATAAGCCACACTTTACATGGACCCACTCTACAGGAGAGAAAGATGCCTAAAGACAACGTTGCAGACGATCTGCGTGCAGAACTGAAGACGCTGGCTGATACCCTGGAAGAAGTGCTTAACTCCTCCACGGATAAGTCAAAAGAAGAGATTGGCAAACTGCGTAGCAAAGCAGAGAGCGCACTGAAAGAGAGCCGCGTCCGGCTCGGTGAAACCAGCGATGCCATCGTCAGACAAACGCGTGAAACCGCCGCCCGCGCCGACGAGTACGTCCGTGAAAATCCGTGGACCGGTGTAGGTATTGGCGCAGCCGTCGGGCTGGTGCTGGGTGTCCTGCTGACGCGTCGTTAATTATGGCGGATTCTCAACACACGCAGGGGCCGGGAAAGAGCGTTTTCGGTATCGGCCAGCGGATCATTACGCTGCTGGTTGAAATGGTCGAAACGCGCCTGCGCCTGGTGGTCGTGGAGCTGGAAGAAGAGAAGGCGAACCTCTTCCAGCTGTTTTTGATGCTGGGGCTGACGCTGCTGTTTGCCGCCTTTGGCCTGATGAGCCTGCTGGTTCTGATTATCTGGGCCATCGATCCCCAGTATCGGCTGTACGTAATGATTGCGACCACCGCTGTGCTGCTGCTCAGCTCGTTAATCGGCGGTATCTGGACGCTGCGCAAAGCCCGCCGTTCGACTTTCCTGCGCTTGACGCGCAAAGAGCTGGCTGAAGACCGCGCTCTGCTGGAGGACGAACGCCTATGAACAGCAAACAGCAACGCGAGCAGCGGAAAGCGCTGCTGCTGCGCCAGATCCAACAGCAGCGGCTGGATTTAATCGCCAGCCGTCGCGACTGGCTCGAAGCGACCGCCCCGTTCGACCGCGGCTGGCTGACCCTCCAGCACCTTCGTTCCTGGGCGGTGGTCGGCAGCGGTATCATGGCAGTATGGTCCGTTCGTCACCCGCGCTTTTTACTGCGCTGGACTAAACGCGGCTTCGGTCTCTGGAGCGCCTGGCGCATGGCAAAACGCCTGCTGCGCCAGACATCCTCCCTCTAAACACCCTGCCCGTCACACCTCCGCCATCCCTGTTTTCCTTGTTCCGGGGCGTAAACGCCTCGTAACCGGCGCCGCTCTTCGTCACCACTCCAGCCGCTGACGGCGGCGTTGATCTCTGCTCGTGGCCCTGGTCAGGTCGCGTTTACCGATCGCGATCACTCAGAATCTTTGATGAAGATCTACAGTTTTCCTTGCTAACAATTCCTTTCGAGCCTCGCTAATATTCTCTCCATCGACAGCAACCCCGCGTAACTACGCAGGATTGCACCAAAAAACAAAATCGCCGCCCTTTGGGTTTTCTGGAGTAAGAAATGAAAAAATTAGAAGATGTTGGTGTACTGGTAGCACGCATTCTGATGCCAATCCTGTTTATCACTGCAGGTTGGGGAAAAATCACCGGTTATGCGGGTACTCAACAATATATGGAAGCCATGGGCGTACCGGGCGCATTACTGCCGTTAACCATTCTGCTGGAGTTCGGCGGCGGTCTGGCGATTCTGTTCGGTTTCCTGACACGTACCACCGCGCTGTTCACCGCAGGCTTCACCCTGCTGACCGCGTTCCTGTTCCACAGCAACTTTGCTGAAGGCGTGAACTCGCTGATGTTCATGAAAAACCTGACCATCGCAGGCGGTTTCCTGCTGCTGGCCATCACCGGTCCGGGCGCATTCAGCATCGACCGCGTGCTGAATAAAAAGTGGTAAGCACACTATACTGAGTGAAGAACAAAGCGAGGAGATATCTCCTCGCTTTTGCTATCTGAAGTCTGAAGGAGGAAAAAATGGGACAATTAATCGACGGCGTCTGGCACGATACCTGGTATGACACCAAATCCACCGGAGGGCGTTTCAAGCGTTCCGTTTCAGCCTTCCGCAACTGGCTGACCGCCGATGGCGCACCGGGCCCCTCCGGCGACGGCGGCTTTGCTGCAGAAAAAGATCGCTATCATCTGTACGTATCCCTCGCCTGCCCGTGGGCTCACCGCACGTTAATTCTGCGCAAGCTCAAAGGTCTGGATCCTTTTCTTTCCGTCTCGGTGGTTCACCCCCTGATGCTGGAAAACGGCTGGACTTTCGACGACGATTTTCCCGAGGCGACCGGCGATACGCTGTATCAACATGAATTTCTCTATCAGCTCTACCTGCACGCCGATCCGCACTACACCGGACGCGTCACGGTGCCGGTTCTGTGGGATAAAAAGCAGCATACGATCGTCAGTAATGAGTCGGCTGAAATCATCCGCATGTTCAATACCGCCTTTGACGGACTGGGCGCCACCGCCGGCGATTACTACCCGCCCGCGCTGCGCGAAAATATCGATGCGCTGAACGGTTGGATCTACGACAACGTCAATAACGGCGTCTATAAAGCCGGGTTCGCCACCAGCCAGCAGGCCTATGATGAGGCTGTCGATGCGGTGTTCACCTCGCTGGAGCGCCTGGAACAAATTCTGGGCCGGCATCGCTATCTGACGGGTAGCCAGCTGACCGAGGCCGATATTCGTCTGTGGACAACCCTCGTGCGTTTCGACCCGGTCTACGTGACCCACTTTAAGTGCGACAAACGCCGTATCAGCGACTACCCCAATCTGTATGGTTTCCTGCGCGATATCTACCAGATGCCGGGTATTGCGGAGACGGTGAATTTTGCCCACATCCGCCACCACTACTATCGCAGCCATAAAACGATTAACCCAACCGGGATTATCTCCGTCGGTCCTCAGCAGGATCTCACCGAGCCGCACGGCCGGGACCTTCTGTTCCGCTAACCTGCCGGGCGCCCTTCCCGGCGCCCGATATTTTCAGATCCGGCATATTTACCCGTCTGCTATTCGCGTCTATTCTTATTGCGATCGCTTTAAAAACAAGTGATTGACCGTTAATCGAGGCGTAAAAATGGACTGGTATTTAAAAGTACTGAGAAACTACATTGGATTTGGCGGCCGCGCACGCCGCAAAGAGTACTGGATGTTTATTCTGGTCAACATCATCCTGACCGGCGTACTGAGCATCATCGATAAAATGCTGGGATGGCAGCGCGCAGGAGGTGAAGGCATCCTGACAACGATTTATGGCGTGTTGGTCTTTTTGCCGTGGTGGGCGGTGCAGTTTCGCCGTTTACACGATACGGATCGCTCGGCGTGGTGGCTGTTGCTGATGCTGATTCCGGTTATTGGCTGGCTGATCATTCTGCTCTTCAATTGCCAGAACGGCACGCCTGGGAACAACCGTTTCGGGCCGGATCCCAAATCCCTGTCATCGTGAATGATGCGCTCCTCCCGCGGAAGGAGCGCATAGCGGATTTACTTCCCGGCAAACAGCTTAGGGATCTCCCGCAGACACCATGATTTCGCTTCGCCCATACTGTCGCGGCGCCACGCCATAATGATATCAATTTCATTAGTATATTCCGGGCTGACAACCCGTAAGCGCCCTTCGGCGATGTCTTTCTCGACCAGCGGATAGGGCATCGTCGCCACCCCCAGTCCCGCCAGCAGAGCCTGACGTTTATCTTCAATAGTACTGACCGTTAAGCGCGGCTGTTTGTCGAGCAGCTGTACCGTCAGAACCGGACGCTCGCGGGCGGTATCTGCCACCGCCACGCCGCGATATTTTACCCGCGTCACTTCGGAAAGCGGCTCCGGCTCCTGGTGAATGGGGTGATCCGGCGCAGCAACATAGACGTTCAGCACCGAATAGAGTTTGCGGGAGTTAATCTCCGATGAGGAACGAAAATGCATATCAGGGGCGACAACGATATCCGCACGTCCCTGCTCCAGCCGCTCCCACGCGCCGGCCAGCACTTCGGTAAGCACCGACAGCTGGGTATTCGATTTGGTCGCCAGCTTCTCAATCAGCGGAAAGAAGTCCTGGGTTGGTACCAGGGCTTCGGTCACGATGGTCAGATGCGTTTCCCAGCCGCGCGAAAGCGCTTCGGCATCAGTGGTGAGCTTATCGGCCGCTTCCAGCAGCACGCGCCCGCGCTCCAGCAGCATCCGCCCAACGTTGGTGAATTTTGTCCGATGACCTGAGCGGTCAAACAACACTACATCCAGTTCCTCTTCCAGCTTTTGCATGGTGTAGCTGAGGGCTGAGGGCACCCGTCCGAGTTCGTCGGCCGCAGCAGCAAAGCTCCCACGCCTGTCGATAGCGTCCATTACGCGTAACGCTTCCAGCGTCAATGCTCTCTCTTTAGCCATAGCACTCTCATTCAGGAAATTTGAATATACCGGGCAGAATATCTGGCTAACAATACAGCGTCCATACCTTTACCATTGATTTAGTGTAAAGAGAGGTCAAGAAAATGATTACTACCCGAACAGCCAAACAATGCGGACAAGCAGATTTCGGCTGGCTGCAGGCCCGCTACACCTTTTCCTTTGGACACTACTTTGACCCTAAACTGTTAGGCTACGCCTCTTTGCGCGTGCTCAACCAGGAAGTTCTGGCACCCGGCGCGTCGTTTCAACCGCGTACCTACCCGAAAGTCGATATCCTGAACCTGATTCTGGAAGGGGAAGCGGAATATCGTGACAGTGATGGCAACCATGTGCAGGCAAAGGCCGGCGAAGCGCTGCTGATATCCACTCAACCAGGGGTGAGTTACAGCGAGCACAATTTGAGTAAAGACGGTTCGCTGACGCGGATGCAGCTGTGGCTGGATGCCTGTCCGCAGCGGGAAAATCCGCTGCTGCAGAAAATGGCTATCGCTGGTAGCGGGCAACAGCTGCTCGCTTCACCTGACGGCGCGCACAACAGTTTACAGCTGCGTCAGCAGGTCTGGATCCACCATCTCGATCTCGCCAAAGGCGAGCGGGTTGATGTCCAGCTACACGGGCCGCGCGCCTACCTGCAATCGATTCATGGAACGGTGCATGCCGTCGCCCATGAAGAAGCAAAACAGGCCCTGACCTGCGGTGACGGGGCATTTATTCGTGACGAAGCTAACATTACCCTTGTTGCCGACACGCCATTGCGCGCTTTACTGATAGATTTACCGGTGTAATAACGGGAGTCATGGAGTCTGTCAGTGAGTAAGCATAAGAAGAAAGCAAAGAAAGCCGTATCGTCGCCCGAGCCGCTGTTAACGGAGCCAACGAAGGCCGTAAGTTTTGGCTATGAAGAGATGCTAAGCGAACTGGAAGCAATTGTTTCAGAAGCCGAAATTCGGATTCAGGACGAAGAAAACACCGCCTGAACGGCCACCTTCGGAAATAGCAAAACGCCCTGCTTAGCTTATCCTGCGCAGGGCGTTTTTGCATGATTGACGCTGACCGATAAGCCGCTTTCTTGTCATTGAGAGCGGAGTGGACTGTCATTCATCGTCTTCTGCCGCTTCTGCCGCATATCGCAAAACGCCCATACAGATTGCGCTGTATGGGCGTTCTTGAATGAGTTGACGCTGACCGATAAGCCGCTTTCTTGTCATTGAGAGCGGAGTGGACTGTCATTCATCGTCTTCTGCCGCATATCGCAAAACGCCCATACAGATTGCGCTGTATGGGCGTTTTTGAATGAGTTGACGCTGACCGATAAGCCGCTTTCTTGTCATTGAGAGCGGAGTGGACAGTCATTCATCGTCTTCTGCCCCATATCGCAAAACGCCCATACAGATTGCGCTGTATGGGCGTTTTTGAATGAGTTGAAGCTGACCGATAAGCCGGGTTCTGTCGTGGACAGTCATTCATCTAGGCCAGCAATCGCTCACTGGCTCAAGCAGCCTACCCGGGTTCAGTACGGGCCGTACCTTGTGAACCCCTATTTGGCCTTGCTCCGGGTGGAGTTTACCGTGCCACGAACTGTTACCAGTCGCGCGGTGCGCTCTTACCGCACCCTTTCACCCTTACCTGATCCCGCTTGCGCGGGCCATCGGCGGTTTGCTCTCTGTTGCACTGGTCGTGGGTTTCCCCCCCAGGCGTTACCTGGCACCCTGCCCTATGGAGCCCGGACTTTCCTCCCCTCCGCCCGTCTCCCCCGAAGAGGACGACGACGAAGCGGCGACTGTCTGGTCAGCTTCGGCGCGAAGTATAAAAGGTTTACCGTCGGTTGTCATCCTTCCATCACAATCCCGACCTGCAAAGTCGCGGCAACATTCCGTGAAGCGCGATAAATATTGTCCGAAGCGCCGCGGAAGGCCTCCTCCAGGCTCGTGATAGTGGTCAGCACGCTGAACACCGCGTCGATACCATACTGATGTACCACGCCGACATCGCGGGCCAGGCTGCCGGCAATACCAATCACCGGCTTACGGTATTTTTTCGCCACGCTCGCGACGCCGACCGGGACCTTACCGCTAATGCTTTGACTGTCGAGCCTTCCTTCACCGGTCACTACCAGCGAACAGTCAAGAATATGCTCTTCCAGATTCAGCGCCTGGGTCACAATCTCGATACCGCTACGTAATTCAGCATTCAGAAATGCCATCAGCGCCGCCCCCATGCCACCTGCGGCACCGGCTCCGGCGACCTCTTTGACATCGACACGCAGAGTTCGCTTAATCACATCCGCATAGTGCTCAAGATTACGATCCAGCTCGAGGATCATCGCTTCCGTCGCCCCTTTTTGCGGGCCGAAAATCCACGAAGCGCCCGTCTCGCCAGTCAGTGGGTTAGAGACATCGCAGGCCACGTGAATTGAACACTCCTGCAACCGAACATCCAGTGCGGACAGGTCAATCGAATTCAGGCAGGCAAGGCTGCCACCGCCGTCACCAATATCAACGCCGTTCGCGTCGCGAAGCCGCGCGCCCAGCGCCTGCACCATCCCTGCGCCACCGTCGTTGGTTGCACTGCCGCCAATACCAATAATGATCTTTCTCGCCCCATGCTCCAGCGCCTGCAAAATCAGCTCACCGGTGCCACGCGAGGTCGTCAACAGCGGATTGCGCTGCGCGGGAGGCACCAGCCCCAGCCCGCTGGCCGCCGCCATTTCAATAAACGCGGTTTGACCATCCCCGGAAAGCCCCCAGCAGGCATCAACCGGCACCCCCAGCGGCCCCGTCACACAAGCGCTCATTTTGGTTCCCTGTGTCGCGGCGATCATCGCCTCAACGGTCCCTTCACCGCCATCGGCGAGAGGGACCTTCACATAGAGCGCATCGGGGAAAATCTCCCGAAAACCTTTTTCTATAGCCTGTGCAACCTCAGTGGCCGAGAGGCTTTCTTTATATGAGTCTGGGGCGATTACGATTTTCATAGTTATTAGCCTGACAGTGCCGCGCAAGGCAAGAATTACAGGGCGCTATCCGCGCCCTTCTTGTTAGCGAGTGACTTCCACTTTCGCCAGTTTTTCGTAGTAGCACGCAAGCGCGCTGTGGTCGGCGGTACCCAGACCGTCAGCGCGCAGCGCCTGCATCATCTCCATCACCGCCGCGGTCAGCGGCAGCTGCGCCCCCACGCCGTGGGACGTATCCAGCGCATTCGCCAGATCTTTGATATGCAAATCGATACGGAAGCCCGGTTTAAAGTTGCGATCCATCACCATCGGCGCTTTGGCATCCAGTACGGTGCTGCCGGCCAGACCGCCGCGGATTGCCTGATACACCAGATCCGGGTTCACACCTGCTTTGGTCGCCAGGGTCAATGCTTCAGACATGGCCGCAATATTCAGCGCCACGATCACCTGGTTGGCCAGCTTGGTCACGTTGCCCGCACCGATATCGCCGGTATGCACGACAGAACTCGCCATCGCTTTCAGCAGGTCATAATATTGGTCAAAAATCGCTTTATCACCGCCAACCATGACCGACAAAGTACCGTCAATGGCCTTCGGCTCGCCGCCGCTGACCGGCGCATCCAGCATATTTACGCCTTTCGCCTTTAGCGCATCGCTGATTTCGCGGCTCGCCAGCGGAGCAATGGAGCTCATATCAATCAGCACGGTGCCCGGCTTCGCCCCTTCAATAATACCGCCTTCGCCCAGCGCCACCTCTTTCACATGCGGAGAGTTCGGCAGCATGGTGATGATCACCTCACACTGTTCAGCTATCGCTTTCGCCGAAGCGGCGGTTTCAGCGCCTGCGGCAATCACTTCTGCGATGGCTTCCGGATTACGATCGGCAACCACCAGCGAGTAACCCGCTTTGAGGAGGTTTTTACTCATGGGTTTACCCATGATGCCAAGGCCAATAAAACCAACTTTCATTGTCATGTCTTTATCTCTCTTGTTCCGGTGGCGGTTATTTCTTAAAGGAATCAGCCAGTTTCTGCGTGGCGGAGCGGAATACGCCCAGATCGCTGCCGACGGCGACAAAGGTCGCGCCCCATTCCAGATAACGACGCGCATCCGCTTCTACCGGCGCCAGAATACCGCTCGGCTTGCCGTGCTTTTTCGCGCTCGCAAAGATGTGCTGGATAGCCTGCTGGACCTGCGGGTGAGAGGCGTTGCCCAGATGTCCCAGCGCGGCGGCCAGGTCGCTTGGGCCGACAAAAATACCGTCAACGCCCGCAGTCGCGGCAATCGCATCGACGTTATCCACCCCCTGCTGGCTTTCAATTTGTACCAGGAGGGTGATGTTTTGGTTCGACTGCGCGAAGTAATCCGGCACCGTGCCAAACATGTTGGCGCGGTGCGACACGGAAACGCCGCGAATTCCTTCTGGCGGATAGCGCGTGGCGGCGACAGCGTCGAGCGCTTCCTTTTCGCTTTCCACAAACGGGATCAAAAAGTTATAGAAACCAATATCCAGCAGGCGCTTAATGATCACCGGCTCGTTAGTCGGTACGCGCACAACCGGCGCGCTGACGCTGCCTTTCAGCGCCATCAACTGGGGGATAAAGGTGGAGATATCGTTCGGCGCATGTTCGCCGTCCAGCACCAGCCAGTCGAAACCGGCCAGGCCTAATACTTCTGTCGTGATGGGGCTGGCCAGGGCGGACCAGCAACCAATTTGAATCTGATGCGCCGCCAGGGCCGCCTTAAATTTGTTCGGGAAGATATCGTTATTCATCACTTATACCTTGTCACTCAACCGTTAATTATTTCTGCAGTTACACATATTGAATGTGGTCGACAATAAACGGATAGCCAATCATTGCTATCAGGCCGAACATTCAATGAAGATTAGCGCTGCGTTGAATAAGCGCATTGCACTTCATTTATTTATTTTTGGTGTGCCTCTTAATTGTTTATAAACCGATATCAGAAGCACTCGATTTACTCATCTGGCGCATAGCAAGCATGACTCAGTATAATCAGCTGGCGGTCATAGAACACCGTGCAAAAAACCCATAAAATAGAATAAATAATCATTATAATTGTGCATACGCCATAATCAGTGGGCGCTGATGCACAGTTCCAGTGTTTTCCCTTGGCAGCGGTTTTGCTCCCACAACAATGAGTGACTGGGATCACACATCCAAATCAAAACACCTGACATTCTTTGCCGAAGAAATTCGTTCATCAGAAACTGAATAGCCGTTTTATTTTATTATTCGCACCTTGCTGGAGAATACTGGACAATGGCCGACATTGAAATCAGACAGGAATCGCCGACGGCGTTTTATATAAAAGTACACCAAACGGATAATGTAGCGATTATTGTTAACGATCGAGGTTTAAAAGCCGGAACGCGTTTCCCTGACGGGCTGACGCTCATCGAACATATCCCGCAAGGTCACAAAGTAGCATTGGTTGATATTCCTGTAGGCGGTGAAATCATCCGCTATGGCGAGGTCATTGGCTACGCGGTGCGCGACATCCCGCAGGGTAGCTGGATTGACGAATCGCTGGTTGAACTGCCGAAAGCGCCGCCGCTGAACACGCTACCGCTGGCAAACAAAGTTCCGGAGCCTCTGCCTGCGCTGACCGGTTACACCTTTGAAGGGTATCGCAACGCCGATGGCAGCGTCGGCACCAGAAACCTGCTCGGTATCACTACCAGCGTGCACTGCGTCGCGGGCGTCGTCGACTATGTGGTGAAAATTATTGAACGAGACCTGCTGCCGAAATACCCGAATGTCGACGGTGTGGTCGGTCTCAACCACCTGTATGGCTGCGGCGTGGCGATCAACGCCCCGGCCGCCGTGATCCCTATTCGCACGATCCATAATCTGGCGCTAAACCCCAATTTCGGCGGTGAAGTCATGGTGGTTGGGCTCGGCTGTGAAAAGCTCCAGCCGGAACGCCTGCTCCAGGGCACCGAAGATGTTCAGCCCATCGCCGTCGACAGCGCCAGTATCATCCGCCTGCAGGATGAACAGCATGTCGGGTTCCAGTCAATGGTTGACGATATTTTGCAGGTAGCGGAACGGCATCTGACAAAACTGAATGCCCGCCAGCGTGAAACCTGTCCGGCCTCTGAGCTGGTGGTGGGCATGCAGTGCGGCGGCAGCGATGCCTTTTCCGGCGTGACCGCCAATCCGGCGGTGGGCTACGCTTCCGATCTGCTGGTCCGCTGCGGCGCCACCGTCATGTTCTCTGAGGTCACTGAGGTTCGCGATGCTATCCATCTGCTGACGCCGCGGGCGATCAACGAAGAAGTGGGTAAGCGTCTGCTCGAAGAGATGGCCTGGTACGATAACTACCTCGATTCAGGTCAAACCGATCGCAGCGCCAATCCCTCCCCCGGTAATAAAAAGGGCGGCCTGGCGAACGTAGTGGAAAAGGCGCTGGGTTCGATCGCCAAATCCGGCAAGAGCGCGATTGCCGAGGTCCTCTCACCAGGCCAGCGCCCAACCAAACGCGGCCTGATCTTTGCGGCTACCCCGGCCAGCGACTTTGTCTGCGGCACTCAGCAGGTTGCTTCGGGGATTACGGTTCAGGTGTTTACAACCGGGCGCGGCACGCCGTATGGTCTGGTCGCCGTGCCGGTCATCAAGATGGCAACCCGCACCGAGCTGGCAAACCGCTGGTATGACTTAATGGATATCAACGCCGGGACTATCGCCACCGGCGAAGAGACGATTGAAGAGGTTGGCCAGAAGCTGTTCGGGTTTATTCTTGATGTCGCCAGCGGCCGTAAGAAAACCTTCTCCGATCGGTGGGGCCTGTATAATCAGCTGGCGGTCTTTAACCCGGCGCCGGTGACCTGATTGCCCCTCGGGCGGCACGGTGCCAGCCGCCTGACCGCAGACCCTCTCCCCCTCGGGAAGGGGGTCTATGCCGCGTCCTGGCGCTTCACCAGTCGCACATCAATCCCGCTCTTGCGCAGCCCTTCCAGACTTTCCGTCGGAATGCCTTCATCGACAATAATCATATCAATGCGTTGCGTATCGATGATCTTATGCAGACTCGAACGATTAAATTTGGTGGAATCGGTGACGACGATAATGCGTTCCGCCACTTCACACATCCGCCGGTTCAGGCGGGCTTCATCTTCATTGTGGGTACTCACACCGCGATCGAGGTCGATGGCGTCGACGCCGAGAAAAAGCATATCGAAGTGGTAATTCAGTAAAGACTGCTCGGCCTGATCGCCATAAAACGACTGCGACTGACGGCGCAGATGTCCCCCGGTCATTAACAGTTCCACCCCTTCAGCATCCAGCAGCGCATTCGCCACATTCATCCCATTGGTCATCGCAATAATGTCCGTATGTTGATGCAACAGACGGGCGATTTCATAGGTGGTGGTCCCGGAATCGAGAATAATACGATGCCCCGGTTGAATCAGTTCTACCGCCGCCCGCGCGATGCTGCGCTTCACCGCGGTATTGAGCGAACTTTTATCTTCCACCGACGGTTCGGGAGCCGGCATTGTCCCGTCGCAGATCAGCGCGCCGCCGTAAGCGCGAACCGCAATACCTTGTTTTTCAAGGAAGGCCAGATCGTTGCGAATCGTCACCGTCGAGACACCGTATAAAAGAGAAAGATCGTTCACCTGCACGCTTCCCTGCTGCCGTAAGCGCTGGATAATCTGCTCACGCCTTTCACTGGTGCCGCTGATGCGCTTATCTGCAGAAGAGTCGGTACCGCTCATAAGTATTCCTTTCATCAAATCTTTCGTTTCATTTCGTTTGGTCTATTAACACCTTTCTTTTAACGGAATGCAAGCCCCATAAAGGCAGAGAGCAGCGCAACGCCCCTCGCTGAAACCTTTCATTATGTTTCTTTTGTGAAACAGATCGGAAAACTATTATCTTTCGTTTTATTTTTACATCACCATGATGCAGTATTAAATGAAACAAAACGAAAGATTAATCTCATTACCATCCGAAATGGAGAGGAAAGTGAAACATCTGACAAAAATGGTGGCGCAGCATAAACAAGGTAGAGGCAACGGTATTTATGCCGTCTGTTCCGCCCATCCACTGGTACTTGAGGCCGCCATTCGTTACGCCCGGGCGCAGCAAACCCCGTTACTGATTGAAGCCACATCCAATCAGGTCGATCAGTTCGGCGGTTATACCGGCATGACGCCGGCCGATTTCCGCGGTTTTGTCCACCAGCTCGCCGACTCGCTCGATTTTCCCCAATCACAGCTGATCCTCGGCGGCGATCACCTTGGGCCCAACCGCTGGCAAACCCTGCCTGCCGCCCAGGCGATGGCGAATGCCGATGATTTAATAAAAAGCTACGTCGCCGCCGGTTTTAAGAAGATCCACCTCGATTGCAGTATGTCCTGCGAAGGTGATCCGCTGCCGTTAACCGATGACATCGTCGCTGAACGCGCCGCGCGCCTGGCCGCGGTGGCGGAAGAGACCTGCCGTGAACGTTTCGGTGAATCTGACCTGGTCTACGTCATCGGCACCGAAGTCCCCGTCCCAGGCGGGGCTCATGAAACCCTGACCGAGCTACAGGTTACGACGCCTGATGCCGCGCGTGCGACGCTGGAAGCACATCGACATGCCTTTGAGCTACGCGGGCTGACCCACATCTGGCCACGTATCATCGGATTAGTGGTCCAGCCTGGCGTCGAATTCGATCACACGCATATTATCGACTATCAACCCCAGCAAGCCGAAGCGCTTAGCGCCATGGTTGAAGACTATGACGCGCTGGTCTTTGAAGCCCACTCGACCGATTACCAGACGCCGCAGGCGCTGCGGCAGCTGGTTAAAGATCACTTTGCTATTTTGAAGGTTGGCCCGGCGCTCACCTTCGCCCTGCGTGAAGCGCTGTTCTCACTGGCGGCAATAGAGGAGGAGCTGCTGCCTGCGAAGGCCTGCTCCGGGCTGCGTCAGGTGCTGGAAAACGTGATGCTCGATCGCCCGGAATACTGGCAAAACCACTATCACGGCGATGGTCATGCGCGACGTCTGGCGCGAGGCTATAGCTATTCAGACCGCGTGCGCTACTACTGGCCGGATCGGCAAATCGATGAGGCGTTTGCCCGCCTGGTGCGTAATCTCGCGGACTGGCCGCTCCCGCTGCCGCTCCTCAGTCAGTATATGCCGCTGCAGTACATCAAAGTTCGCGAGGGCGATCTCAAGGCGGAGCCGCGAGAACTCATCCTCGATCACATTCAGGACATACTGCAGCAGTACCACGCCGCCTGTGTGGGCGTTACGTCCCATAACGCATAACAACGAAGAGGAAAACGCGATGCCAAACATTGTCTTAAGCCGTATTGATGAACGTTTGATCCACGGTCAGGTAGGTGTCCAGTGGGTCGGATTTGCGGGAGCAAACCTGGTACTGGTGGCCAATGATGAGGTTGCTGAAGACCCGGTGCAGCAAAACCTGATGGAAATGGTCCTGGCAGAAGGGATCGCCGTACGCTTCTGGTCACTGCAAAAGGTTATCGACAATATCCACCGCGCCGCCGATCGACAAAAGATTCTACTGGTCTGCAAAACGCCAGCAGATTTCTTACGCCTGGTCGAAGGCGGCGTTCCCGTCACACGTATCAACGTAGGCAATATGCACTACGCCAATGGCAAACAACACATTGCCAAAACGGTTTCTGTAGACGCTGACGATATTGCGGCGTTTAACGGCCTGAAGGCCGCCGGGGTGGAATGCTTTGTTCAGGGCGTTCCGACAGAACCCGCTTTGGATCTCTTTAAACTACTCTGAGGGATTCATAATGGAAATCAGTCTGTTGCAGGCATTTGCGTTGGGCATTCTGGCCTTTATTGCGGGCCTGGATATGTTCAATGGTTTGACACATATGCACCGTCCGGTGGTGCTCGGCCCGCTGGTTGGCCTGATTCTGGGCGATCTGCATACCGGCATTTTAACCGGCGGTACGCTGGAACTGGTCTGGATGGGGCTGGCACCGCTGGCCGGCGCTCAGCCGCCAAACGTGATTATCGGTACCATCGTCGGCACCACCTTTGCCATTACTACCGGCGTGAAACCTGACGTTGCCGTCGGTGTCGCCGTGCCCTTCGCCGTCGCAGTACAAATGGGGATCACCTTCCTGTTCTCGGTGATGTCAGGGGTGATGTCTCGCTGCGACCGTATGGCAGCGAATGCTGATACCCGCGGTATTGAACGGGTTAACTATCTGGCGCTGCTGGCGCTGGGGATTTTCTATTTTCTCTGTGCTTTTCTGCCGATCTATTTCGGCGCGGAACATGCGAAAACGGCCATTGATGTTCTGCCTGAGCGCCTGATTGACGGTCTCGGCGTGGCTGGCGGCATTATGCCTGCTATCGGCTTCGCTGTTCTGCTGAAAATCATGATGAAAAACGTCTATATCCCCTATTTTATCATCGGTTTTGTCGCCGCTGCCTGGCTGAAGCTACCGGTGCTGGCCATTGCCGCCGCGGCGCTGGCAATGGCGTTAATAGACCTGCTGCGTAAATCTCCTGAACCGACTGCTTCTGCGGCACAGAAAGAGGAATTCGAAGATGGCATCTAATCAAACCACTCTGCCAGGCGTCTCCGCTCCTGAAGAGACGTTGCTTTCCGGCGTGAATGAAAACGTCTACGAAGACCAGAGTCTCGGTGCGGAGCTGACGAAAAAAGACATTAACCGCGTCGCCTGGCGGTCCATGCTTTTACAGGCCTCCTTCAACTATGAACGTATGCAGGCTTCAGGCTGGCTGTACGGTCTGCTGCCCGCGTTGAAAAAGATCCATACCAACCAACGCGACCTGGCACGAGCCATGAAAGGGCATATGGGGTTCTTCAACACCCATCCTTTTCTGGTGACTTTTGTTATCGGCATCATTCTCGCCATGGAACGTTCCAAGCAGGATGTCAACAGCATTCAGAGCACCAAAATTGCCGTGGGTGCCCCGCTCGGCGGGATTGGCGATGCAATGTTCTGGCTGACGCTACTGCCCATTTGCGGCGGGATTGGGGCCAGCCTCGCGCTACAAGGCTCTATCCTCGGCGCGGTGGTGTTTATTGTGCTGTTTAACGTGGTACATCTCGGATTGCGCTTTGGTCTTGCACACTACGCGTATCGTATGGGCGTGGCGGCGATCCCTTTGATTAAAGCCAATACCAAAAAAGTCGGACACGCGGCGTCTATTGTTGGCATGACGGTCATTGGCGCGCTGGTGGCCACCTATGTCCGTCTCAGCACTACGCTGGAGATCACCGCGGGTGATGCGGTGGTGAAACTGCAAACCGATGTCATCGATAAACTGATGCCGGCGTTTCTTCCACTGGTTTATACCCTGACCATGTTCTGGCTGGTGCGTCGCGGCTGGAGTCCGTTGCGCCTCATCGCGCTCACCGTTGTGCTGGGCGTTGTGGGTAAATTCTGCCACTTCCTGTAAAAACAAAGAGGTATCCGATGTTAGGCATTATTTTGACGGGGCATGGCGGCTTTGCCAGCGGTATGGAAATGGCGATGAAACAAATTCTGGGTGAACAATCGCAGTTTATTGCCATCGACTTTCCAGAAACCTCAACCACGGCCCTGCTGACTGCGCAGCTTGAGCAGGCAGTCAACGCACTGGATGCTCAGGACGATATCGTTTTTCTGACCGATCTCCTGGGGGGAACCCCCTTTCGCGTAGCCTCGACGCTGGCAATGCAAAAAACCGGGCGCGAGGTGATTACCGGCACGAATTTGCAGCTACTGCTTGAAATGGTGCTGGAACGCGAGGGGCTGAACAGCGAGGCGTTTCGCCTGCAGGCGCTGGAATGCGGGCATCGCGGGTTAACCAGCCTGGTCGATGAACTGGCGCGCTGTCGCGAAGAAAAACCGGTTGAGGAAGGAATATGACGCAAATTCTGCGTGCCAGACGCTTGCTAACCGAGCAGGGCTGGCTTGCCGATCATCAGCTTCGGATGGAAGCGGGCGTTATCACCGCCATCGAGCCCGTTCCGGTTGGCGTCACCGCGCGCGATGCCGATCTGCTTTGCCCGGCCTACATCGATACGCATGTCCACGGCGGCGCGGGTATTGATGTGATGGACGAGGCACCGGAAGCACTCGACAGGCTGGCGATGTATAAAACTCGCGAGGGAGTGGGGGCCTGGCTCCCGACTACCGTCACCGCGCCGTTGCAGGCCATCCACGGTGCGCTGGAACGTATCGCCCGGCGCACGCTTTCCGGCGGCCCCGGCGCCCTGGTATTGGGGAGCTATCTTGAAGGCCCCTACTTTACGCCAGAAAATAAAGGCGCCCATCCACCCGAGTTGTTCCGTGAACTGGATATCGCCGAGCTGGATACGTTGATTGCTCGCTCCCGGCAAACGCTGCGGGTCGTGGCCCTGGCACCGGAAAAACCGGATGCCATACGGGCTATTCGCCATCTTAAACAGCAGGGTATCCGCGTCATGCTGGGCCATAGCGCTGCCACCTATGCACAGACCCGAGCGGCGTTTACCGCAGGCGCTGACGGGCTGGTGCATTGCTACAACGGCATGAGCGGATTACATCATCGGGAGCCTGGCATGGTCGGTGCCGGGTTAACCACCCGGCATGCATGGCTGGAACTTATCGCCGATGGTCATCATGTCCATCCTGCCGCCATGCAGCTGTGTTGCAGCTGTGCCAGAGAGAGGCTGGTCCTGATCACCGATGCGATGCAGGCAGCCGGCATGCCGGATGGCCACTATTCGTTGTGCGGCGAAGAGGTAGAAATGCGTAAGGGCATCGTACGTACCGCTTCCGGTGGCCTCGCGGGCAGCACGCTCTCTCTTGATGCCGCCGTTCGCAACATGGTTGAACAAGCAGGCGCCACGCCAGAACAGGCCATTCATATGGCATCGCTCCACCCTGCTCGTCTGTTGGGTATCGACGATCGGCTGGGATCGCTGCGGGCGGGAAAATACGCCAACGTTATTGCGCTGGATGACAGCCTGCAGCTGCAAAAAATCTGGATTCAGGGACAGGCGCTCTCCCTTTAATCCTTTCGTTATGTATCACATTGGCCTTCGGCGTTGTACCGAAAGGCCTTTTCCTTTCTTTCTGAAATAACGCCAGTCTGACAATAAAAACACATAATTTATTGTTTATCAGTCACATAAAAACATCATAACTTCAAAGATCACAGTTTTCGTTTTATTTCTAATTTCTTCCATTGAACTTTCGATTTCTTTCCTATAGATTTTATCTAACTGATTACATGAATAAGTGAAACGAAACGAAAGATAGCGACATTTTTGCCAGCGTCTGATGTGGAATTCACACGACTAAGGACTGAGTTATGCCTGAAACCTATACCGCCGCCTTTGCCTCGACTGGCACCTGGACTGAAGCAGAGATTCGTCAACAGCCCTCCTGCTGGCTTCGCTCACTCAATAACATCGACAATAATCGTGCAACGATCGACAGCTTCCTCGCCCCGCTGCTGCGCAAAAACGATCTGCGGATTGTCCTGACTGGTGCTGGCACCTCCGCCTTTATCGGCGAGATCATCGCGCCCTGGCTGTCGCGCCAGAGCGGAAAAAATATCAGCGCGATCCCAACGACGGACCTGGTCACCAACCCCATGGACTATTTTAACGCCGCACATCCGCTGCTGCTGGTCTCCTTTGCCCGCTCCGGCAATAGCCCGGAGAGCGTCGCCGCCGTTGAGCTGGCCAATCAGTTCGTACCGGAATGCTACCACCTGTCGATTACCTGTAATGAAGCCGGCAGCCTGTACCAAAATGCGGTGAACCGCGATAACGCCTTTGCGCTATTGATGCCGGCAGAAACACATGACCGCGGCTTCGCAATGACCAGCAGTATCACCACCATGATGGCAAGCTGCCTTGCGGTATTCGCGCCGGAGACGATCAACAGCAAAACCTTCCGTGACGTAGCGGATCGTTGCCAAACGATCCTCACGTCGCTGGGTGATTTTAGCGATGGGGTGTTTGGTTATGAGCCGTGGAAACGGATCGTCTATCTTGGCAGCGGCGGATTACAGGGCGCGGCTCGTGAATCGGCCCTCAAGGTCCTGGAGCTGACCGCCGGTAAGCTGGCGGCGTTTTATGACTCCCCTGTCGGCTTTCGCCACGGACCTAAATCGCTGGTGGATAATGAAACGCTGGTGGTGGTGATGGTGTCCAGCCATCCCTATACCCGCCAGTACGATCTCGATCTACTGGCCGAGCTGCGTCGCGACAACCAGGCCATGCGCGTGGTAGCAATAGCGGCCGAAAGCGACGCCGCCGTCGAAGCCGGCCCACACATCCTGTTACCGTCTTCTTCCCGCACCTTTAGCGATGTCGAGCAGGCGTTCTGCTTCCTGATGTATGCCCAGACGTTTGCGCTCGCACAATCTATCCGCGTTGGTAATACCCCGGATACCCCTTCCGCCAGCGGTACGGTTAACCGCGTGGTGCAAGGTGTTGTCATTCACCCCTGGAATGCTTGAGAGGAACGCATCATGAGTATTATTTCGACGAAATATCTCCTGCTGGATGCCCAGGCAAAAGGCTATGCGGTACCGGCATTCAACATTCATAACGCCGAGACGATCCAGGCGATCCTTGAAGTCTGCAGTGAAATGCGATCGCCGGTGATCCTCGCAGGAACGCCGGGCACGTTTAAGCACATCGCGCTGGAGGAGATCTATGCGCTATGCAGCGCTTACTCCACTACCTACGACATGCCGCTGGCGCTGCATCTCGATCATCACGAATCGCTGGAAGATATTACCCGTAAAGTAAATGCCGGCGTTCGTAGCGCCATGATCGATGGTAGCCATTTCCCGTTTGCAGAGAATGTCCGGCTGGTGAAATCGGTCGTGGATTTTTGCCATGCCCGTGATTGCAGCGTCGAAGCAGAACTCGGACGCCTGGGCGGCGTGGAAGACGATATGAGCGTTGATGCTGAAAGCGCTTTTCTGACCGATCCGCAGGAGGCAAAGCGTTTTGTTGAATTGACCGGAGTCGACAGTCTTGCGGTAGCAATCGGCACCGCCCACGGGCTCTACAGCAAAACGCCAAAAATTGACTTCCAGCGTCTGGCGGAAATCCGCGAGGTCGTGGACGTACCGCTGGTGCTGCACGGCGCAAGCGACGTACCTGACGATTACGTTCGCCGCACCATCGAACTGGGGGTATGTAAAGTCAACGTCGCCACCGAGCTAAAAATCGCCTTCGCCGCGGCGGTCAAAAAATGGTTCGCCGAAAATCCGCAGGGTAACGATCCTCGCTACTACATGCGCGTCGGTATGGATGCCATGAAAGAGGTGGTCAGACACAAAATCACCGTCTGCGGCTCAGCCAGCCGTCTACTGCTCCCCGCTGAAGCCTGATCGCTTTCGCAGGCGGTCATGATACGCCTCTGTCCCACAGCGTTATTCACGACAGGATAACGCTGACGAACGCTGATAAAACGAAAACAAAGGACCTCTGCCCCATGAAAAAAGCGCTCAATGTTTCGTTGCTCGCCCTGTTTATTTCACAAAGTGCCTTTGCGGCGAACTATGCACTGAATAACGACAATATGGCTTTCTCATTCGATGATGCCAGTTCGGCTGTGGTGGTTAAAGATACGCATTCCGGCCATCAGCTGTCGCCTCAGGAGCCATTCTTTCTGACGCTACCGGATGAGACCGTTATCCATACGGCTGATTTTAAAATCAGCCACGTTGAGAAAAAAGAGAATACGCTGGTGGTGGAGTACGTCCATCCCGATTTCAACGTGACCATGACGCTGAACCTGCTGAAAGGCAAGTACGCCAGTATCGATTACACCATTGCCGCCGTTGGCAAAGCGCAGAATGTCGCGAAAATCACCTTCTTCCCGACCAAAAAACAGGCGCAGGCCCCTTATGTCGATGGCGCAATTAACAGTTCGCCGATTATTGCCGACACGTTTTTCATGTTGCCGAATAAGCCTGTCGTCAATACTTATGCCTATGAAGGCACCACCAATCTCAACGTCGAACTGAAAACGCCCGTCCAGCCAGAAACACCGGTGAGCTATACCACCTGGTTTGGCACCGTGGCGGAAACCAGCCAGCTGCGCCGCAGTGTTAACCAGTTTATCGATGCCGTTCGCCCGCGCCCTTATAAACCCTACCTCCACTACAATAGCTGGATGGACATCGGCTTCTTTACCACCTACACCGAGCAGGACGTGCTGGGGCGTATGGATGAATGGAATAAGGCGTTTATTACCGGCCGCGGCGTACCTCTCGATGCTTTCCTGCTGGATGATGGCTGGGACGATCGTACCGGCAGATGGTTATTTGGCCCGGCATTCAGTCAGGGTTTCGGCAAGGTCAGGGAGAAAGCGGACAGCCTGCATAGTTCCGTCGGTTTATGGCTCTCACCGTGGGGCGGCTACAATAAACCGCGCGATATTCGCGTCTCTCATGCCAAAGAGTATGGTTTTGAAACGGTCGACGGTAAATTTGCGCTCTCAGGGCCTCGCTATTTCAAGAATTTCAATGAACAGATCGCCAGCCTGATTAAGAACGAACACATCACCTCCTTCAAACTGGACGGCATGGGCAATGCCAACTCACATATTGAGGGTAGCCCGTTTGCTTCCGATTTTGATGCCTCTATCGCCCTGCTACACAACATGCGTAGCGCAAACCCGAACCTGTTTATCAACCTGACGACCGGCACCGATGCCAGCCCGTCATGGCTGTTCTACGCTGATTCGATCTGGCGTCAGGGCGATGATATCAATCTGTACGGTCCCGGAACGCCGGTACAGCAGTGGATGACCTATCGCGACGCGGAAACCTGGCGCTCAATCGTAAGAAAGGGGCCATTATTCCCACTTAATTCCTTGATGTATCATGGTATTGTCAGTGCAGAGAATGCCTATTATGGACTGGAGAAAGTGCAGAGCGACGGCGATTTTGCCGATCAGGTGTGGAGCTATTTCGCGACGGGGACCCAGCTACAGGAGCTGTACATCACGCCGTCCATGTTGAACAAAGCCAAGTGGGACGTTCTGGCAGAGGCCGCAAAATGGTCGCGTGAAAATGCCCACGTGCTGGTGGATACACACTGGGTCGGCGGCGATCCGACGGCGCTTGAGGTGTATGGCTGGGCCTCCTGGAGCAAAGACAAGGCGATACTGGGACTGCGTAACCCTTCCGATAAACCGCAAAGTTACTACCTGAATCTGAAAAAAGAGTTTGAAATTCCTCAGGGCGAAGCAACCCGGTTTACTCTGACCGCTCGCTACGGCAATAACCCAACGGTTCCGGAGCATTATCAGGACGCCGTGGTTATTACGCTACAGCCGCTACAAACGCTGGTTTTTGAAGCCACGCCGATCAAATAAGATAAATGGCCCGGGGTTCCCGGGCCTGTCTCTTATCCCTGCTGCTCCAGCGCATATTTATACAGCGCATTTTTCTTCACGCCGTGAATTTCCGCGGCCAGCGCAGCGGCTTTTTTCAGCGGTAGCTCCGCCTGCAGCAGAGCCAGCGTACGCAGCGCGTCTGCGGGCAGGGCTTCTTCCTGCGCTTTAAACCCTTCGACGATCAGTACCATCTCGCCTTTACGCCGGTTCTCATCCTCTTTCACCCACGCCAGCAGTTCGCCAATTGGCGCGCCGTGAATGGATTCCCAGGTTTTGGTCAGCTCACGCGCCAGCACCACGTAGCGGGACTCTCCCAGCACCGTGCAGATATCTTCCAGGCTTTCCAGTAAACGGTGAGTTGATTCGTAAAAGATCAGCGTACGCGGCTCTTCTTCCAGCGCCTTCAGCGTATCGCGACGTCCTTTTGATTTTGCCGGCAGGAATCCTTCGTAGCAGAAACGATCGGAAGGCAGGCCTGCCGCGCTGAGCGCAGCAATGGCGGCACAGGGGCCCGGAAGCGGCACCACGCGGATATTGGCCTCGCGACAAGCCCGTACCAGGTGATAGCCCGGATCGTTGATCAGCGGAGTCCCGGCGTCAGACACCAGCGCAATGTTCTGCCCGTCTTTTAATTTCGCCAGAAGTGTTTCAGCTTTTTGCTGTTCATTATGGTCGTGCAGCGCAAATAAACGGGCGTTAATCGCAAAATGCTGGAGCAGCAAACCGGTGTGGCGGGTATCTTCCGCGGCAACTAAATCAACGGCTTGTAATACTTCCAGGGCACGCTGCGTGATATCAGACAGATTTCCGATCGGAGTGGGCACAATATAGAGCTGCCCCTGAGAATTATCTGCTGATTCGTGTTGTTTCATTGTCTCGTCCGTATTGCCGAATTAATATTGAGCATTGAGCCAAAAAAATATCACTGGATACATATGGTACCGTCAACATTTCTTCGTTCTAAACCCGCGCGTTGTCTGCCCGTACTGCTGGCTGCTTTGATCTTCGCTGGCTGCGGCACCCATACCCCGGATCAAAGCACGGCGTTTTTACAGGGTACGGCACAGGCAGATTCCAGTTACTACCTACAGCAAATGCAGCAAAGCTCGAATGATAGCAAGACCAACTGGCAATTACTCGCCATTCGTGCACTGTTACAGGAAGGCAAAAAGCAGCAGGCCATCGACCTGTTCAACCAGCTGCCCTCTAATCTCAACGGTACCCAGGCCCGCGAGCAATCTCTGCTGGCCGTCGAAGTGAAGCTGGCACAGAACGATTTCCAGGGCGCTCAGGCGCTGCTGAGCAAGCTCGATCCGGCAAGCTTCGAGACGAATCAGCAGCCGCGATACTGGCAGGCGCAGATTGATGCCAGCCAGGGCCGTCCGTCAATTACGCTGCTACGTGCCCTGATCGCCCAGCAGCCGCTGCTGAGTCAGCCGAAACAACAGCAGCAGAATATCGACGCGACCTGGAAAGCGCTCACCTCAATGACCCAGGATCAGGCTAACGCGCTGATCATCAATGCCGATGAGAACGTCCTGCAGGGATGGCTGGATCTGCAACGCATGTGGTTTGACAACCGTAACGATCCCACCCTGCTCAAAGCCGGCGTGAAAGACTGGCAAACCCGCTATCCGCAGAACCCCGGCGCGAAAATGCTGCCAACGGCGCTGGTGAATATGCAAAATTATAAACCGGCCTCAACCAATAAGATCGCCCTCCTGCTGCCGCTCAACGGCCAGGCCGCCGTCTTCGGTCGTACCATCCAGCAGGGTTTTGAAGCGGCGAAAAATGGCGCGCCGACCGTCACCGGAAACGCCGTTCCTGCCCAGGTTGCGCAGGCCGCCAGTGTCGCCAGCAGCGACGTCGTGAGCCCTTCACAGGCCGAAGTGGGTGACCTGACCTCAACCAATACCGCGCCGGTCCCTGTACAGGCGCCAGAGGCCGATCGGGCGCCGGCTCCGGTCACTGCGCCGACCGCCACTCAGGCTGCCGCGGTGCCGGAGCAGTCAGCCACCAGCGACGCCACCGCCACAACCGCGCAACCTGCGGTCAGCGCACCGCAGACCCAGCCGGTTGCCACCACCCCGGCCAACCCTTCGGCTGAACTGAAAATTTACGACACCACCACGCAACCAATGAGTCAGCTGCTCGCGCAGGTACAGCAGGATGGCGCCACCCTCGTCGTCGGCCCGCTGC
Source organism: Klebsiella sp. X13 (assembly GCF_003323835.1). Lineage (NCBI taxonomy): Bacteria > Pseudomonadati > Pseudomonadota > Gammaproteobacteria > Enterobacterales > Enterobacteriaceae > Klebsiella > Klebsiella sp. X13. The sequence goes on along the minus strand of NZ_CP030874.1, from coordinate 613,576 downwards.
TCAAGGATAACGTCGAGGATGTCATCAAGAGCAATACCTCGCTCAACGTACTGGCGCTGAACCAGCCGGAGAAAGTCGAAAATCGCGCCAATATTTGCTATTTCGCTCTCTCCCCGGAAGATGAGGCCCGTGACGCGGCGCGCCATATTCACGATCAGGGCAAACAAACGCCGCTGCTGCTGGCGCCTCGCGGCGCGCTCGGCGATCGCGTGGTGAACGCCTTCGCCAACGAGTGGTTAAAACTGGGTGGCGGAACCGTCCTGCAGCAGCGCTTTGGTTCCGCTTCTGAGCTGAAATCCAGCGTCAACAGCGGTATCTCTCTGAGCGGTACGCCCGTTTCTACGCTGCCGTCAGCGTCTGACAGCAGCCTCGGCAACCCGGAAGATGTCCCGGTCAGCAGTAGCGGTGGCGTCGACGCCGCCTGGATCCTGGCGACGCCGGAACAGATTGCCTATATCAAACCGATGATCGCCCTGCGCAACGGCAGCCAGAGCAATGTCACCCTGTACGCCAGCTCTCGTAGCGCCCAGGGCACTGCCGGTCCGGATTTCCGCCTGGAGATGGAAGGTTTGCAGTATAGTGAGATCCCGATGTTGGCCGGCAGCAACCCGGCGCTGATGCAGCAGGCGCTCTCCGCCGTGCGCAACGATTACTCACTGGCTCGCCTGTATGCAATGGGCGCGGATGCCTGGTCTCTGGCTAACCATTTCGCCCAGATGCGCCAGACGCCGGGCTTCGAGCTGAACGGTAACACCGGCGATCTGACGGCCACGCAGGACTGCGTGATCAACAGGAAATTGTCATGGCTCAAGTACCAACACGGACAGATCGTCGCAGCCAACTAACCAAACAGACCGGAGATGCCTGGGAAAACCAGGCTCGCCGGTGGCTGGAAAGCCGGGGGCTGCATTTTATCGCCGCCAACGCCCGCGAGCGGGGCGGTGAGATTGACCTCATCATGCGCGATGGCGCGGTAACCGTTTTTGTGGAAGTGCGCTATCGGCGCAGCGCAAGCTACGGGGATGCCGCCTCCAGCGTCACGCAAAAAAAACAACAAAGACTCCTCCAGGCTGCTCGCCTGTGGCTCTCCCGGCAGAATGGGAGCTTTGACACTGTGGATTGCCGTTTCGATGTGGTAGCCTTCACCGGAAACGACATCCAATGGCTGAGAAACGCCTTTGGCGAATAGCGTAAATGAATTAAGGGATCCCGTGCTCGATAGAATTAAAGCCTGCTTTACTGAAAGCATTCAAACCCAAATTGCAGCAGCGGAAGCTCTCCCGGATGCCATCTCCCGTGCGGCCTTGACCCTGGTACAGTCGCTGCTCAATGGCAACAAAATCCTCTGTTGTGGCAATGGCACCTCTGCCGCCAACGCACAGCATTTTGCTGCCAGCATGATTAATCGTTTTGAAACAGAGCGTCCTGGTTTACCCGCCATTGCACTAAATACCGATAATGTGGTCTTAACCGCAATTGCCAACGATCGCCTGCATGACGAAATCTACGCCAAGCAGGTTCGCGCGTTAGGCCACGCAGGTGATGTTCTGCTGGCCATTTCCACGCGCGGCAATAGTCGGGACATCGTGAAAGCCGTTGAAGCTGCCGTCACCCGCGATATGACCATCGTCGCACTCACCGGCTACGACGGCGGTGAGCTGGCTGGTCTGCTGGGCCAGCAGGATGTCGAAATCCGCATTCCGTCTCATCGCAGCGCGCGAATTCAGGAAATGCATATGCTCACCGTTAACTGCCTGTGCGATTTGATTGATAACACGCTTTTTCCACACCAGGACGATTAAGGAGAACACATGAAGGCTCTCTCGCCCCTCGCCATCATTCTTTCTGCGCTACTGCTACAAGGATGCGTTGCCGCAGCGGTAGTCGGAACGGCAGCTGTCGGCACCAAAGCCGCCACGGACCCGCGTACGGTCGGTACTCAGGTTGATGACAGTACGCTGGAACTGCGCGTCAACAGCGCGCTGTCGAAAGACGAGCAAATTAAGAAACAGGCGCGGATTAACGTTACCGCCTATCAGGGCAAAGTCCTGCTGACCGGTCAGTCTCCGGTGGCGGATCTCTCCGCGCGCGCGAAACAAATCGCCATGGGCGTCGAAGGCACAACGGAAGTCTTTAACGAAGTGCGTCAGGGCCAGCCGATTGGTTTAGGTACCGCCTCTTCCGATACCTGGATTACGACCAAAGTGCGCTCTCAGCTGCTGGGCACCGATCAGGTCAAATCGTCAAACGTTAAAGTAACGACCGAGAATGGCGAAGTGTTCCTGATGGGTCTGGTCACGGAGCGTGAAGGTCGTGCGGCGGCAGATATCGCCAGTCGGGTAAGCGGCGTATCGCGTGTGACCACCGCCTTTACCTATATCAAGTAAGTCCCCCAAATAGTCCCGGCTCGCGCAATGCTGAGCCGGGTGACGAACCGGGCAAGGCGTTAGCCGCAGCCCGGGATTTCCTCAGAGTAACGCCAGTCCGCCAACCACCGCGCCGCATAGGGCCACCAGCCCACCGGTCAGCCACAGCGCTTTCGCCGGAAAAGCCTTACGCAACATAATCAACGACGGCACGCTGACCGCAGGCAGCGTGATGAGCAGCGCCAGCGCCGGGGCAAACCCCATTCCCGCCAGCATCATGGTTTGGACGATAGGGATCTCCGCCGCGGTAGGGATGACAAACAGACAGCCGGCTATCGCCATCGCCACCACCCAGAACAGGGTATTCCCCACCACGCCATCGGCATGCGGGAACAGCCAGACACGTGCCGCCCCCAGCACCAGGACCGCCAGAATATAGACCGGGATAGTATTCCAGAACAGGGTCCAGAGTGCGCTCAGCCAGCGGGTGAAAAAAGGCCCCTGTGCGGTACCATCGACAGCCGGAAGATCTGACGGTTGCGTTGCCGCCTCTTTGACCCATTTTTGCACCAGCGTCGCCACGATCAACACCGTTGCCAGCCCGGCAGCCAGGCGAATCAACGCAAACTGCCAGCCCAGCACAAAGCCCATAAACACCAGCGTTGCCGGATTCAGCAGCGGGTTGCCCATCCAGAACGCCAGCGCGCCGCCCATCGATACCTGCTGCTTACGCATCCCCGCCGCAACCGGTGCGGCGCAGCAAGTACACATCATACCAGGCAGAGAAAACAGCACCCCTGAGAGCGTACCGCGAAATCGCGATTGGCCCAGCGTACGCAGCAGCCAGTCGCGCGGGATCAGCACCTGAATCAGCGAACCGAGCAGGACGCCCAGCACCGCCGCTTTCCACACCGCCAGGAAGTAGACCACCGCGTAGTCCCATGCCGCTTTTAGCGGGTTGGCGTCGGCCTGAGCCAGGATCGATTTACCGATACTGTGCGTTTCTGCGGCCGTAAACGCCTTGCCATAGTAAGGCTGCCATTTGACGAACCACAGGCCAACGATAACAACGAGAAAAAAGAGTGCGGGCTTCCACCATTGAAACGGTGACGCCGCCTGAGATGAAGACTGACCAGCCATAGCATTCCCCAGGAAAGATGTGGTGATATGATGTGAAGCGCAGAATACTACGCTTCGCTGGCCGCAATTTCACGCAGTTTTGCCGATGGCAGAATCGTCACGCCTTCCCGGCCAGGGGTCAGCGCTTCGCTCAGCATCGCTTGCGCCACCTCATGGGCATGGATAGATTTCCAGTTTCCCGGCAGCAATCGGAATAATGGCGCCAGCACCGCTTCATTTGCCCTTTTTTGCTCTCGATCGCCCAGCAGCATCGACGGGCGCAAAATCGTCAGACGCGTCCACGGCTGCGCACGCAGCGCCTCTTCCATTTCGCCTTTAACGCGGTTGTAGAAGAACATCGAATGCGGATTGGCCCCCATCGCGCTGACCACCAGCATGTGCTTCGCGCCCAGCCGGAGCCCGGTGAGCGCCGTATCCACCACCAGCTGGTAGTCAGCCTGAATGAAGGCGGCTTTGCTGCCCGCGTCTCGCAGCGTGGTCCCGAGACAGCAAAACACGATATCAACAGGGTCAACAACCTGCGCCAGCGCATCGCTCAGCTCAGGCGCGTGAGGATTTAGCACTCCCTCTGCGTCCGCCAGCGGGCGGCGGGTCGCTGCGGTTATCGCCGCAATGTCCGGCGCCTCGATCAGCATTCGAAGTAAGTGCCCACCAACTAATCCGGTAGCCCCTGTTATTAGCACCTGACTCATTATGCCCCCTGAAAAATCAGCCCTTCAGCGGCGGATGCCGCGGTAACAAGAGTATGCGGGAAATGTGAGACTCTGCACGCCCGTGCGGGCTTTCACTCGCTATCCGGGTGACGTAGCCAGTGTAACTTGGTGCCAAACCCCAGCGTGTTATCGGTGAATTTGAGCTCATCCGGGCGGATTTCCCAGACCGGCGCATGCAGCATCCTGGCGATCGGAAAGCGGCTGACGTACCGCGCGCGCATCGTCTCTTCCTCGTGACCTGAAAGACGACGAATTTCACCTTTGAACTGGACGCCGCGAATACGGGCAACGGTTTTCGGCTGGCCATTGACGGTGCCGGCGACCTTTGCGCGCAGGCCGGTCATCTGCCCGTGGCGGGTACTGTCATCACTCAGGAGATAGAAGGCGACGTTTTGCGAGTCATACACATAGAACGCATTGGCGCACCACAGCTCTCCGTCGCTGGCAACGCACCAGCTAATCACATGCTGTTTGCCAAGCCAGCGGCTGATAGCAGCAAGCGTATCCATCTTTACTCTCCGGTATGTTATGGTGCAACTACCTTAACATACCGATCTTTCTACCGTGCGCTGGTTTCTCTATCTGATACGTACCGCCGATAATCGCCTTTACACCGGGATCACTACCGATGTTGCACGCCGTTTTTGTCAGCATCAGGATGGCAAGGGAGCAAAAGCATTGCGCGGAAAAGGCGAACTGCAGCTGGCGTTCAGCCAGGAAGTTGGTGAACACTCACTTGCGCTACGACTGGAGTATCGCATCAAGCAGCTAACGAAGCGCCAGAAAGAGCGCCTCGTTGCCGGAGATGGTTCTTTTGAGACTCTGCTGGAGAGCCTCAGAGGCGGTTAAAGCGATCGCAGTACTCTACCAGCCCATGCACCCCTTCCAGCGCGTCATCGGCCAACGGGCGCACCTGGAACGCCTCGCCGGTATCCGGCCAGCGGCAACGCAGATCGAAGCGGGCAGCCGGCTCAAAGCCGAGGCGGCCGTAGAAGGCCGGCTCGCCCAGCGTCACCACTGCGGCATAGCTAAACTCATTCAATGAATCCAGCCCTTCGTAGACCAGCTGGCTGCCGATTCCCTGGCCGCGATAGTTTTCATCTACCGCCAGCGGCGCCAGTCCGACCCACTGCAGCTCTTCGCCTTCAACGGAGACCGGGCTGAAGGCGACATAGCCAATAACCTGCCCTTCATCATCTGTCGCCACCACGCCCAGCGTGATCAGGCCGTCTTCACGTAAATCGTGCACCAGCTGCGCTTCGGCATCGCTGCCAAACGTACGGCGCAGTAACGCGTCGATTCCCGGTGCATCAATCCCAATTTCAACTCGAATCAGCATGCCTCACCTACCGATGTCTGTTCAGGTTTCCGCGGGCCGTTCAGCCCCGCTTCAACAAAGTCAGCCAGCTGCAGCAGCATCACGCGCAGCGCTTTTGGCATCTGCTCCAGCTCAATGGCATCCATCAGGTTTTTTACATACAGCCCCAGCTCAGTATCACCTTCGATGACCAGCCGACGCTGGAAGAACAATGTATCCGGATCCTGTTTACGCGCGGCGATCATCAGCAGATCGCTGGCATCGGCGCTGAAGCTCACATCCGCTTCGGCCGTAGCGCTGACCACCAGACGCCCTTCGCTCACCGAGGTATACCACAGCAAACCGATATCACGCACATTAATACTTAACCAGCGGCCTTCGAGAAAATCCAGTTCGCCCTCTTCCAGAGCCTGACGAAACTGCCAGCTTAATACCTGCTCCAGCACCTGGCGCTTGAGGGCAAAAGGCGCCAGCTTAACCGGCACGCTCATCAAAGACGGGCCAAAGTGGACCAGCCGGGAACGCAATTTATCCAACACAAGCCTTACTCCATGAAAGCAATAGTTCCGCTATTGTGCCATATCAAATAAACGACATAGCGGCGTAAATCAACAAAATCACCACAACGGGTACCAATTATTGGCGCCGCCAATACGCTTTTAACTGCCTCAAATCAAAAATTGTCACCAGAAGGTTAACTAAAATCCCTGCTCATTAACCCTATCAGCGTCCCTACGGGCCGCATTTTTCAGGAAAAATTATGGAGCTGCTCTGCCCAGCCGGCAACCTTCCGGCACTTAAGGCGGCCATCGAAAACGGTGCCGACGCCGTCTATATCGGGCTGAAAGATGACACCAACGCCCGCCACTTTGCCGGCCTTAATTTCACCGAAAAGAAACTGCAGGAGGCCGTTAGCTTTGTGCATCAGCACCGTCGTAAGCTGCATATAGCGATCAACACCTTTGCACATCCTGACGGTTATGCCCGCTGGCAGCGTGCGGTAGACATGGCGGCACAGCTGGGCGCGGATGCCTTAATCCTTGCCGATATCGCCATGCTGGAATACGCCGCAGAGCGTTATCCGCATATTGAACGCCACGTTTCGGTACAGGCGTCGGCAACCAACGAAGAGGCGGTGCGTTTCTATCATCGCAATTTCGATGTCGCCCGCGTTGTGCTACCGCGCGTGCTGTCGATTCATCAGGTAAAACAGCTCGCCCGCACGACGCCGGTTCCGCTGGAGGTCTTCGCCTTCGGCAGCCTGTGCATCATGGCAGAAGGCCGCTGCTACCTCTCTTCTTACCTGACCGGCGAATCGCCGAATACCGTCGGCGCCTGTTCACCTGCGCGCTTTGTCCGCTGGCAACAAACGCCGCAGGGTCTCGAGTCACGCCTCAACGAAGTGCTGATCGATCGCTATCAGGATGGTGAAAATGCGGGTTACCCGACGCTGTGCAAGGGTCGCTATCTGGTAGATGGCGAGCGCTATCATGCGCTGGAAGAGCCAACCAGCCTGAATACGCTGGAGCTCCTGCCGGAACTGATGGCGGCAAATATTGCGTCGGTGAAAATTGAAGGTCGCCAGCGCAGCCCCGCCTACGTCACCCAGGTGGCGAAAGTATGGCGCCAGGCGATCGATCGCTGCAAAGCCGATCCGCAAAACTTTATTCCGCAATCCGCATGGATGGAGACGCTCGGTGCCATGTCCGAAGGGACACAAACCACCCTTGGCGCCTACCACCGTAAATGGCAGTGAGAAAAGTAATGAAATATTCATTAGGGCCGGTGCTTTACTACTGGCCGAAAGAGACGCTGGAAGATTTTTACCAGCAGGCCGCACGATCCAGTGCTGATACGATCTATCTGGGCGAAGCCGTATGCAGCAAACGCCGCGCCACCAAAGTGGGCGACTGGCTGGAGATGGCGAAAGCGCTGGCGGGCAGCGGTAAGCAGGTGGTGCTCTCCACGCTTGCGCTGGTGCAGGCCTCTTCCGAACTCAACGAGCTGAAGCGCTATGTCGATAACGGTGAATTTCTGATCGAAGCCAGCGACCTTGGCGTCGTCAATATGTGCGCAGAGCGCAAACTGCCTTTCGTCGCCGGACATGCGCTCAACTGCTATAACGCCGTCACCCTGCGTCTGCTGCGTAAACAAGGAATGATACGCTGGTGCATGCCGGTTGAGCTGTCTCGCGACTGGCTGGTGAACCTGCTCGCCCAGTGCGAAGAGCTCGGTCTCCGCGACCAGTTCGAAGTGGAAGTCCTGAGCTACGGCCACCTGCCGTTGGCCTATTCCGCTCGCTGCTTTACCGCACGTTCCGAAGATCGCCCGAAAGATGAATGTGAGACCTGCTGCATCAAGTACCCGAACGGGCGCAGCGTGCTGTCCCAGGAAAATCAGCAGGTGTTTGTCCTGAACGGTATTCAGACCATGAGCGGCTATGTCTATAACCTCGGCAACGAACTGGCGTCGATGCAGGGGCTGGTCGATATGGTGCGCCTGTCACCGCTGGGTAACGATACCTTTGCTATGCTCGATGCCTTCCGCGCCAATGAAAACGGCGCCTCGCCGCTGCCGCTGATCGCCAACAGTGACTGCAACGGTTACTGGAAACGACTGGCCGGGCTGGAACTGCAGTCCTGAAAATAGCTCGCTTTGTTAACAGCATGCTTCGTCTTTTCATGCAGTATGAAAGCTGCAGCTTTTCTGGCTGGCGCTCGCTGAATGCGCCAGGCTGGAAGAAGACCTTCAATCTGATGACGATGCTGTAACAAAGTGAGCCTTTATGACTGACAAATCTATTCCGTTCTCGGTGCTCGATCTGGCACCGATCCCCGAGGGTTCTTGCGCCAAAACGGCCTTCTCACACTCTCTGGATCTCGCTCGCCTGGCTGAAAAACGCGGCTATCATCGCTATTGGCTGGCGGAACATCACAACATGGTTGGCATTGCCAGCGCCGCAACATCGGTGCTTATCGGCTATCTGGCGGCGAATACCACGACGCTGCATCTGGGATCCGGTGGCGTGATGTTACCCAACCATTCACCGCTGGTGATCGCCGAACAGTTCGGTACGCTCAATACCTTGTATCCAGGACGTATTGACCTGGGGCTTGGCCGTGCGCCGGGCAGCGACCAGCGGACGATGATGGCGCTCCGCCGCCATATGGGCGGGGATGTTGATAACTTCCCGCGCGATGTCGCCGAACTGGTGGACTGGTTTGATGCCCGCGATCCCAATCCGCACGTGCGCCCGGTTCCCGGCTACGGAGAGCAGATCCCGGTGTGGCTGTTAGGCTCCAGTCTGTACAGCGCACAGCTGGCGGCACAGCTTGGGTTGCCCTTTGCCTTCGCGTCGCACTTTGCGCCGGATATGTTATTCCAGGCGCTGCATCTCTACCGCACCCAGTTCAAACCGTCCGAGCGCTTAGCGAAACCGTACGCCATGGTATGTATTAATATCATCGCCGCCGATAGCAACCGTGATGCCGAATTCCTGTTCACCTCGATGCAACAGGCATTCGTGAAGCTGCGTCGCGGCGAAACCGGTCAGCTCCCGCCGCCGGTGGAAAATATGCATCAACTGTGGTCCGCCTCAGAACAGTATGGAGTACAGCAGGCGCTCAGCATGTCGCTGGTAGGGGATAAAGCCAAAATCCGCCACGGGCTGGAGTCCATTTTGCGGGAAACCCAGGCCGATGAGCTGATGGTGAACGGCCAGATCTTCGATCATCAGGCGCGCCTGCATTCGTTTGATTTAGCGATGCAGGTAAAAGAGGAGTTGCTGGGGTAGTTTTTTGCCGGATGGCGACGGCGTCTTATCCGGCCTGCTCGCTTCGGTAGGCCCGGTCAGCGTCGCGCCACCGGGCGTTCTGTTTACTGGTAAACAGGCAACAGATTAAAGCTCGACAGGAAATGCACGATGATGTTACCGGCACCAAACAGCAGAATCAGCACAATCATCGGCGTTCCGCCCCAGACACGAAACTGTGGGCTACCGAAGCGCTTGCGCGATGCGCGGGCCAGCAGCGCCGGGACAATCGCCGCCCAGACGGTTGCGGCCAGACCGGCATAGCCGATGGCATACAGGAAACCATTGGGCTGCAGCAGGCCGCCAATGATCGGTGGAACAAAGGTCAGAAGCGCGGTCTTAAAACGGCCGAGAGCAGAATCATCAAACCCAAACAGGTCCGCCAGGTAGTCAAACAGTCCCAGGGTGACCCCAAGGAAAGAGCTGGCAACGGCGAAGTTCGAGAACACCACCAGCAGCAGGTCCAGACTACGGCTGTTGAGCACCCCGCTCAATGCCTGTACCAGCACATCTATGTTACCGCCCTTCTGCGCGATGCCGATAAACTCAGGGCGTGGAATGTTGCCCATCGTCACCAGTAACCAGACGACATACAGCCCGAGGGCCAGCAGCGTACCGTACACCAGGCAGCGGATAATGGTCCGGGGATCTTTGCCATAATACTTCATCAGGCTCGGTACGTTACCGTGATAGCCAAAGGAAGCCAGGCAAAACGGCAGCGTCATCAACAGGTACGGCGTGTAGGATGCATTCTTTTCGGCGACGTTAAACAGTGTCGTCGGCTCAACGTGCCCCAGCAGACTTCCAAAGGTCAGGAAGAAGGTAATAACCTTCGCTCCCAGTACGATTGCCGTCATTCGGCTCACCGCTTTGGTACTCAACCAGACGATAAAAGCCACCAGCAGCGCAAAGCCAAAGCCCGCAGCCCGCGCCGGCACATTCAATGAAAGCTCCGCGAAGGTATGGTGCAGTATGGAGCCGCTGGCCGAGATATAGGCGTAGGTCAGGATATAGAGCACAAAAGCGATCGACAGGCCGTTGACCAGATTCCAGCCTTTACCCAGCAGATCTTTCGTGATGGTGTCGAAGCTGGAGCCAATGCGGTAGTTCAGGTTCGCTTCCAGAATCATCAGTCCGGAATGGAGCATGCAAAACCAGGTAAAGATCAGCGCAGCCAGCGACCAGAAGAACCACGCACCGGACATGACCACCGGCAGCGAAAACATGCCTGCGCCAATGATGGTCCCGCCGATTATCACCACGCCGCCAAACAAGGACGGTCGGGTTGCCGTAGTGGTAAGTGTCGCCATTTGCCGAAATCTCCAGTCATTCATGCTTTTCGTTGTTAACGCGCAGCACTGTACCAGTACACGAGTACAAAAGAAATAAAAAAAGCCCCAATCATTACGATCGGGGCTGTATTATTTACTTTACGCTAGCGGAGTGCGCTAATTACGCATCGCCACCGAAACGACGACGGCCAGCGGAATCATCACGGCGCGGAGCCGCAGCGGCATCATCACGACGCGGAGCACGAGCACCGTCACGACGTTCGCCGCTGAAACGACGACCATCACCACGGCCGCCTTCGCGACGCTCGCCACCACCGAAGTTGCGGCCGCCTTCACGACGTTCGCCACCGAATGCGCGACCGCCTTCACGGCGCTCACCACCGCCACGACGTTCGCCGCCACGGTCCGGACGCGGCTGAGCATCGCCCAGCAGCTGCATGTTCATCGGCTTGTTCAGGATGCGAGTACGAGTGAAGTGCTGCAGAACTTCGCCCGGCATGCCTTTCGGCAGTTCGATCGTGGAGTGGGTACCGAACAGCTTGATGTTACCGATGTAACGGCTGCTGATGTCGCCTTCGTTAGCGATAGCGCCAACAATATGACGAACTTCAACGCCATCATCGCGGCCCACTTCAATGCGATACAGCTCCATATCGCCCACGTCACGACGTTCGCGCTTAGGACGATCTTCACCGCTACGCTCCGGACGGTCGCCACGCGGGCCACGGTCGTTGCGGTCGCCACGGCGCTCGAAACGATCGTCACGGTCGCGGAATTCACGCTTAGGACGCATCGGTGCATCCGGCGGCAGAATCAGCGGACGTTCGCCCTGAGCCATTTTCAGCAGAGCTGCGGCCAGAGTTTCGATATCCAGCTCTTCACCTTCAGCAGACGGCTGGATTTTCGCCAGCAGCGCACGGTACTGATCCAGATCGCTGCTTTCCAGCTGCTGCTGAACTTTAGCGGCAAATTTTTCCAGGCGGCGTTTGCCCAGCAGTTCTGCGTTCGGCAGTTCTACTTCCGGAATCGTCAGCTTCATGGTGCGTTCGATGTTACGCAGCAGGCGGCGTTCACGGTTCTCAACGAACAGCAGCGCGCGGCCAGCACGACCCGCACGACCGGTACGGCCGATACGGTGAACGTAAGACTCGGAGTCCATCGGGATATCATAGTTAACAACCAGGCTGATACGCTCAACGTCGAGGCCACGAGCCGCAACGTCGGTCGCAATCAGGATATCCAGACGACCATCTTTCAGACGCTCCAGAGTCTGCTCACGCAGCGCCTGGTTCATGTCGCCGTTCAGCGCGGCGCTGTTGTAGCCGCTACGCTCCAGCGCTTCAGCCACTTCCAGGGTCGCATTTTTGGTACGAACGAAGATAATCGCCGCATCAAAATCTTCCGCTTCCAGGAAACGCACCAGCGCTTCATTTTTACGCATACCGTAAGCAGTCCAGTAGCTCTGGCTGATGTCCGGGCGAGTCGTGACGCTGGACTGGATGCGCACTTCCTGCGGCTCTTTCATAAAGCGGCGGGTAATGCGACGGATCGCTTCCGGCATGGTGGCAGAGAACAGAGCGGTCTGATGACCTTCCGGGATCTGCGCCATAATCGTTTCTACGTCTTCGATGAAGCCCATACGCAACATTTCGTCAGCTTCATCCAGTACCAGACCGCTCAGTTTAGAGAGATCAAGAGTACCGCGCTTCAGGTGGTCCAGCAGACGACCCGGGGTACCCACAACGATTTGTGGTCCCTGGCGCAGAGCACGCAGCTGCACGTCATAACGCTGGCCGCCGTAAAGGGCTACCACGTTTACGCCGCGCATATGTTTAGAGAAGTCCGTCATTGCTTCAGCGACCTGTACCGCCAGTTCGCGGGTCGGCGCCAGCACCAGAATTTGCGGTGCTTTCAGCTCAGGATCAAGATTGTTCAGCAGCGGTAAAGAGAACGCTGCGGTTTTACCGCTACCCGTCTGGGCCATACCCAGAACGTCGCGGCCGCCCAGAAGATGCGGAATGCACTCAGCCTGGATCGGAGATGGTTTTTCGTAACCCAGATCGTTAAGCGCTTCAAGGATGGGAGCCTTCAGGCCCAGATCTGCAAAAGTGGTTTCGAATTCAGCCATGTAGTACGTGTGCCTCAAAATTAATGGCGGCCAGTCTACATAACTCAACGTGAAAATTTAGAGTAATTTTCATTGAAAAGTGTGAACCGGCTCAAAGTAGGTGTATTAACGAACAACAACGCCCTCACCCGTTAAGGTGATGGCAAACAAAAAAATGGGCTGATGTGTTCGTCAGCTATTGCTGGTCCGATTCTGCCAGGTCATCTTGCTCCTGGCCCAAGAGCGATAATTCCAACAATGCGTATCGGTGCTCAACGTAGTTGTGAACGTTGTTTGCGACCGCCAGTTTGAACAGTGCCGTAGCGCTGTCCTTGTCCCCCAGACTTAGGTAGTACTTACCTAAATAGAAGTTGGTTTCACTGAGATGCTCAGCGAGCGAGGTGTTATCCGTTGCGTCTGCCTTCAAACGGTCCATCAACGTTTTTTCGTTGATGTCGCTAAGGTAGAACTCGACAATGTTCCATCCCCATTGTTCTTTATCCGATTTGTCGAAGCGCTGTTTCAGTGCTTCAAGCGCCTGCTTCTCGTCGAGTTTACGCTCAGCGAGGTAAAGCCACAGGCTACGGAAAGGATCATTGGGATCGTCTTGATAAAACGCCAGCAGATCATCTTGCGCTAACTTAGCGCGACCGCCGTAATAAAGGGCGATACCGCGATTTAAGTGCGCGTAGTTGTAAGTTGGATCAAGCTCAAGTACAGAATCAAACGCTTCATAGGCAGCATCAAAATTGCCTGCCTGCGTTAAATAAATGCCTAAGTAATTGAATACTTCAGGCATATCAGGTCGGATTGCCAACGCTTGTGAAAAATCATTTCGCGCTAATGCCCTCAGACCGAGACTATCATACAACACTCCGCGCTCATATAAAAGCTGTGCGCGTTCGTCATCGGTTAAAGCCCGACTGGCAAGAATTTGTTCCATGCGCGCCAGAATCACTTCTTGCTGCAAAGTCGGTTGCAATGGCACCGCGAGGACTGCGTCCTTACGCCAGGCAGAGTTGCTGCATCCTGCCAGCGTGAGAGCTGTCGCCACGAAACACCAGCGCAAAAAAGGCTTCATTTCCCACTCCCGAAGACAACGATTGGATGAACGTCCAGTTCCCCGGCTGCAAACAGGGCGTCCTGCCCGTAATACGCCCTCCGCCAACGCGGAGGGCAAACGGCAACCTTACTCGCCTTGCTCAGCAACCGGAGCTTCCGGTGCAGCGGCAGGCTGAGTCTGTTCAGCTGCTTCTTTAATGCTCAGACGAACGCGGCCCTGACGGTCAACTTCCAGAACTTTAACCGGCACTTCCTGACCCATCTGCAGGTAATCGGTCACTTTCTCTACGCGCTTGTCAGCGATCTGAGAGATGTGGACCAGACCTTCTTTACCGCCGCCGATGGCAACAAATGCGCCAAAGTCAACGATGCGGGTCACTTTACCATTGTAAACACGGCCAACTTCGATCTCAGCCGTGATCTCTTCGATACGACGGATAGCGTGCTGCGCTTTATCGCCATCGGTTGCTGCGATCTTCACGGTACCGTCATCTTCGATTTCGATGGTAGTACCGGTCTCTTCAGTCAGCGCACGAATCACAGAGCCGCCTTTACCGATCACGTCTTTGATCTTGTCCGGGCTGATCTTGATGGTGTGGATACGCGGTGCGAATTCAGAGATATCGCCGCGCGGCGCGTTAATCGCCTGCTCCATGACGCCCAGGATGTGCAGACGTGCACCTTTCGCCTGGTTCAGTGCAACCTGCATGATCTCTTTGGTGATGCCTTCAATTTTGATATCCATCTGCAGCGCAGAGATACCGTCGCGGGAACCCGCCACTTTGAAGTCCATATCACCGAGGTGGTCTTCGTCACCCAGAATGTCAGACAGAACGACGTAGTTGTCGCCTTCTTTCACCAGACCCATCGCGATACCCGCAACGGCAGCCTTCACCGGCACACCAGCATCCATCAGCGCCAGAGAAGCACCGCACACGGAAGCCATGGAGGAAGAACCGTTAGATTCGGTGATTTCAGATACCACGCGAACGGTGTACGGGAATTCTTCGGTGGTCGGCATCACGGCCAGTACGCCGCGCTTAGCCAGACGACCGTGACCGATTTCACGACGCTTCGGTGAACCCACCATGCCAGTCTCACCGACAGAGTACGGAGGGAAGTTGTAGTGGAACAGGAAGGAGTCAGTACGCTCGCCCATCAGTTCGTCAATGTTCTGCGCATCACGTGCGGTACCCAGGGTCGCAGTCACCAGCGCCTGAGTTTCGCCACGGGTGAACAGTGCGGAACCGTGAGTACGCGGCAGTACGCCAGTACGAACATCCAGACCACGAATCATATCTTTTTCACGGCCATCGATACGCGGCTCGCCTGCCAGTACGCGGCTACGTACGGCATTTTTCTCGATAGCGTGCAGGATTTCACCCAGTTCGTTAGCGTCCAGGGTTTCGTCTTCAGCAATCAGAGTCGCGATAGTTTCCGCTTTGATCACGTCAATCTGAGCGTAACGCTCTTGTTTATCAGTGATACGGTAAGCATCGCTCAGACGCGCTTCGGCCAGGGCAGCAACGCGCGCATTCAGCGCTTCGTTGACGGCTTCAGGCTGCCAGTCCCAGCGCGGTTTACCCGCTTCTTTAACCAGGTCGTTGATGTTCTGAATGACAATCTGCTGCTGTTCGTGGCCAAAGACCACCGCACCCAGCATCTGGTCTTCGCTCAGCAGTTCAGCTTCAGATTCAACCATCAGCACGGCCGCTTCGGTACCGGCAACCACCAGGTCCAGCTTACTTTCTTTCAGCTCATCCTGAGTCGGGTTCAGAACGTACTGGTCGTTGATATAACCAACGCGAGCAGAACCGATAGGACCGTTGAACGGAATACCTGACAGAGACAGCGCTGCGGAAGCACCAATCATCGCCACGATATCCGGGTTAACCTGCGGGTTAACGGAAACAACGGTAGCGATAACCTGAACTTCGTTGACGAAGCCTTCCGGGAACAGCGGACGAACCGGGCGGTCAATCAGACGCGCGATCAGGGTTTCGCCTTCGCTTGGACGGCCTTCACGACGGAAGAAACCACCCGGGATTTTACCTGCTGCGTAAGTACGCTCTTGATAGTTAACAGTCAGCGGGAAGAAGTCCTGACCTGGCTTCGCTTTTTTCTGACCAACAACGGTAACGAATACCGCAGTGTCATCCATGCTAACCATGACAGCAGCAGTGGCCTGACGAGCCATCATGCCGGTTTCCAGCGTTACGGTATGTTGGCCGTACTGGAATTTACGAACGATCGGATTTAGCAAAATTCTATCCTTTATATCAATAGGTGACGCGATATCCACGACATAGCGTCAGTTGACCCGATCTCCTGCATCCTCGCGACTAATGACAACCTTTACCCGCCCCTGCGGATCAAGCCTCTCATTAGCCGCGCGAACCTCTGCACGAAGATCATTAATAGCAACAATACATGAGTTTTTAGTGAATTGCTGCCGCCTGGTCGAAAAAAGGGGCCCTGAGGCCCCTTTTTCTGAAACTCGCAGAATTAGCGACGCAGACCCAGACGCTCGATCAGCGAAGAGTAACGTGCAACATCTTTACGTTTCAGGTAGTCGAGCAGTTTACGACGCTGGGAAACCATGCGCAGCAGACCACGACGGCTGTGGTGATCTTTTTTATGCTCGGAGAAGTGACCCTGCAGATGGTTAATCTGTGCAGTCAGCAGTGCAACCTGAACTTCGGTAGAACCGCTGTCGTTTTCGCCACGACCAAACTCAGAAACGATTTTTGCTTTAGCTTCAACGCTTAGAGACATTTTAAAACTCCAGATTTAAAAGAAAGAAAGGGTGCCGATCTCTAATTCAGCGACCCCTGATGCAACGCCCGAAAATGTTAAAACACTTTTGCGGACGTTAAGCGGCGATATTCTACCCGCAGCCGGCTTTTATCGCAAGAACAGCCCTCAAGCTGGGTATTCGACAACCAGACGACGCGGCGCCACGCGGCCTTCATCGTCAATCTCACCCATACCGAGAAACTTACCCTCTTCACCTTCAGTGACCCGCACCAGGCCCTGTAACGGGGCGCCTGCAGTACGGACCGGGTTGCCATTCTTAAAGTAAACAGCCGATGTTTCGGGAATATTAACCAGAGGATAGTCCGACGCCGGGCTGTCCATCGGCATCAGCAGCGGATCGAGCAGCTGCGCGGCAGGAATATCCTGCGCCATGGCCTGTTCAACCAGCGCCTGCAGCTGCTCCAGCGTCACCATCCGCTCAACCGGATATTTGCTGACGGCCAGACGACGCAGATAAATAACGTGTGCGCCACAGCCCAGTTTCTCACCCAGATCGTCAATAATCGTCCGGATATAGGTGCCTTTGGAGCAGTGAATTTCCAGCTCCAGCTCATCCCCTTCGTGGCGGATAAACAGCAG
Organism: Klebsiella sp. X13; assembly: GCF_003323835.1. NCBI lineage: Bacteria > Pseudomonadati > Pseudomonadota > Gammaproteobacteria > Enterobacterales > Enterobacteriaceae > Klebsiella > Klebsiella sp. X13. The sequence continues at coordinate 596,371 of NZ_CP030874.1, read as the reverse complement.
CTCATAGACGTTAATCGGCCGGGCTTCACGCGGGACGTCAATCCCCTGACGGGCATATTCGTAGAGCTTTTTCCCCTGGTATTTCAGCGCCGAATACATCGACGGTACCTGTTGGGTTTCGCCGCGGAAACTGTCCAGCGCCGCCGCCAGCTGTTCGTCGCTGAAGGTCAGCGGGCGCTCTTCCACCACCAGGCCATCGGCATCAGAGGTGTCGGTACGCTGTCCGAGCTTCGCAATCACACGATAGCGCTTATCGGAATCCAGCAGATACTGGGAAAACTTCGTGGCTTCCCCGAGACAAATCGGCAGCATGCCGGTTGCCAGCGGATCCAGCGCACCGGTGTGCCCTGCGCGATTCGCGTTATAGATACGTTTGACTTTCTGCAGTACATCGTTGCTGGACGCGCCCTGAGGTTTATCCAGCAACAGCACGCCATGCACATCGCGACCGCGACGACGAGGACGACTCATCAGTCCTCCTTGCTGTCGTCCGGGTTCACACGACGCTCATCGTCATGCTTCACCACGCTGGTCACCAGGTTAGACATACGCATCCCTTCAACCAACGAGTTGTCGTAGAAGAAGGTCAGTTCCGGCACGATACGCAGTCGCATCGCTTTCCCCAGCAGGGAACGGATAAAGCCGGATGCTTCCTGCAATGCTTTGATACCGGCTTTCACCGCGGCTTCGTCTTTGTCGTTCAGAAAGGTTACGAAGACTTTGGCATAAGCCAGATCGCGAGACATTTCAACACCAGAAACGGTGGTCATCATGCCCAGACGCGGGTCTTTAATTTCGCGCTGCAGGATGATAGCAATCTCTTTTTGCATCTCCTGAGCCACGCGCTGCGGGCGACCAAATTCTTTCGCCATAATAAATTCTCCAGATAAAGACAAAAAAGGGGCCATAAGCCCCTTTTTAGAATTATTGCCGGGTGGCGCTATGCTAACCCGGCCTACGCTAGTCAATCGTCTAAGGATGTTGGGTGGCAACAAGGCGGCAGGCTCGTGACAAATTCATCGGGGACGAATTTGAACAACCGAAGGCTGGCCTCCGGTGAGAGAGACAGAGGTCTCTCATCAATCCCCGGGAGCATAGATAACGATGCGACCGGGGCGAGCGAGCGCAGCCAACGCGTGGCGGCCCAAAAACCGACGAAGATTAGGCGATGGTACGCTGGATCTCGATGATTTCGAACACTTCGATCATATCGCCAACGCGAACGTCGTTGTAGTTCTTCACGCCGATACCACATTCCATACCGTTACGGACTTCGTTAACGTCATCTTTGAAGCGGCGCAGGGATTCCAGCTCGCCTTCATAGATAACCACGTTGTCGCGCAGAACGCGGATTGGGTTATGACGTTTGATCGTCCCTTCGGTAACCATACAGCCCGCGATAGCGCCAAATTTCGGCGATTTAAAGACATCACGGACTTCAGCCAGACCGATGATCTGCTGTTTCAGTTCCGGAGAGAGCATACCGCTCATCGCCGCTTTCACTTCGTCGATCAGGTTATAGATGACGGAGTAGTAGCGCAGATCCAGGCTTTCCGCTTCGATAACTTTACGTGCAGATGCATCGGCACGTACGTTGAAGCCGACCAGGATGGCGTTGGATGCCGCAGCCAGGGTCGCGTCGGTTTCGGTGATACCACCTACGCCAGAACCGATGATCTTCACTTTGACTTCGTCGGTAGACAGTTTCAGTAAAGAGTCGGAGATCGCTTCGACAGAACCCTGAACGTCCGCCTTCAGTACGACGTTCACTTCGTGAACTTCGCCTTCAGTCATGTTAGCGAACATGTTCTCGAGTTTAGATTTCTGCTGGCGCGCCAGTTTAACTTCACGGAATTTGCCCTGACGATACAGCGCAACTTCACGCGCTTTCTTCTCGTCACGAACAACGGTCACTTCATCACCCGCAGCCGGAACACCGGACAGACCGAGGATTTCCACCGGAATGGACGGACCCGCTTCCAGAACTTCCTGACCCAGTTCGTTACGCATCGCACGAACGCGACCGTATTCGAAGCCGCACAGAACGATGTCGCCCTTGTGCAGAGTACCTTCGCGAACCAGAACGGTTGCTACCGGACCACGACCTTTATCCAGGAAGGATTCGATAACCGCGCCGCTGGCCATACCGTTACGTACAGCTTTCAGCTCCAGAACTTCAGCCTGCAGCAGGATAGCATTCAACAGATCATCAATACCGGTACCCGCTTTCGCAGAAACAGGGATGAACTGAGATTCGCCGCCCCACTCTTCCGGCATAACGCCGTACTGAGACAGTTCGTTTTTAACGCGATCCATATCCGCTTCAGGTTTGTCGATCTTGTTGACCGCAACCACTACCGGCACCTGAGCCGCTTTTGCGTGCTGGATAGCTTCGATAGTCTGTGGCATCACGCCATCGTCGGCAGCAACAACCAGAACAACGATATCCGTTGCCTGCGCACCACGAGCACGCATTGAGGTAAACGCAGCGTGACCCGGAGTATCCAGGAAGGTGATCATCCCGTTTTCGGTTTCAACGTGGTATGCACCGATGTGCTGGGTAATACCACCCGCTTCGCCGGATGCCACTTTGGTTGAACGAATGTAGTCCAGCAGAGAGGTTTTACCGTGGTCAACGTGACCCATGATGGTCACAACCGGTGCACGGGCTTCTGCCGCCGCGCCGGTATCACGGTCGCTCATTACCGCTTCTTCCAGCTCGTTCTCACGACGCAGGATAACTTTGTGGCCCATCTCTTCGGCAACCAGCTGTGCGGTTTCCTGGTCGATGACCTGGTTGATGGTTGCCATCGCGCCCAGCTTCATCATCGCTTTGATGACCTGAGAGCCTTTGACCGCCATCTTGTTAGCCAGCTCGCCAACGGTGATGGTTTCACCGATGATAACGTCACGGTTTACAGCCTGCGCAGGCTTCTGGAAGCCCTGTTGCAGAGAAGAACCTTTACGCTTGCCGCCTTTGCCGCCACGAACGGCTGCACGGGCTTCTTCACGATCGGCTTTTGATTCGGCGTGCTTGTTGCCTTTCTTCGGACGCGCAGCTTTGCTGTTGCGACCGCGGCCACGGCCGCCTTCTACTTCGCGATCGTTATCATCTTCAGCCTGACGAGCGTGCTGAGACGTCGTCACGTGATAATCGCTGGTTTCTTCTGGAGCTTCTGGCGTTTCGGTCCAGTTCTTTTCGTTTTCTGCAGCCATACGGCGTGCTTCGTCCGCTACGCGGCGCGCTTCTTCTTCAAGCTTGCGACGTGCTTCTTCTTCCGCTTTACGTTTCAGCTCTGCTGCTTCGTTTTCACGGCGGATCTTTTCAGCCTGGGCGCTTTTTGTCATGTCGTCGGTTTGTTGATTGCTCACTTTGTCTTTTTCCGCAGCTTCACGTTTCGCTTTCTCAGCGACTTCACGTTTAGCTTGTTCTGCGGCCTCACGTTCAGCTTTTAATTGCGCCTCTCGCTTGGCAGCTTCTTCTGCCTCGCGATGGGCTTGCTCTTCCGCTTCACGCTGCGCCTGCTCTTCCGCGGCAAGGCGTTCTGCCTCTTGCGGGTCGCGTTTCACAAAGGTGCGCTTCTTGCGGACTTCGATTTGTACCGATTTACTTTTACCACCGGTACCTGGAATATTTAACGTGCTGCGCGTTTTGCGCTGCAGCGTCAGCTTGTCGGGCGCCGAACCGTGTTCACGGTTCAGGTGCGTCAACAAGGTCTGCTTCTCTTGCGCCGTCACAGAATCATCAGCCGATTTGCGAATCCCTGCATCAGCAAATTGCTGTATCAGGCGATCCACAGAGGTCTGAATCTCTGAGGCCAGCGCTTTAATGGTCACATCTGTCATGCTGTTCCTTCCTGCTACAGTTTATTACGCTTCGTCGCCGAACCAACAAATATTACGGGCGGCCATGATGAGCTCTCCGGCTTTTTCGTCGGTCAACCCTTCGATATCAGCCAGATCATCAATGCCCTGCTCGGCGAGATCTTCCAGCGTACAAACACCACGGGCAGCCAGTTTGAAAGCCATCAAACGTTCTAAACCTTCCAGATTTAATAAATCATCGGCAGGTTTAGTATCTCCCAGGCTTTCTTCCTGAGCCAGCGCCAACGTGGTCAGCGCGTTTTTCGCACGCTCGCGAAGTGCTTCAACGGTGGCTTCATCCAGACCGTCGATTTCCAGCAGTTCTTTCACCGGCACATAGGCCAGTTCTTCCAGCGTCGCGAAACCTTCTTCAACCAGCAGCGTGGCGAAATCTTCATCAATATCAAGATATTTCGTGAAGGTATCGATAGCCGCGTGGGCTTCGGCCTGATGCTTCGCCTGCAGGTCGTCAACGGTCATCACGTTGAGTTCCCAGCCGCTCAGCTGTGAGGCCAGACGCACGTTTTGACCGTTACGGCCAATCGCCTGCGCCAGATTGCCCGCTTCAACCGCAATATCCATGGTGTGTTTATCTTCATCCACCACGATAGATGCGACGTCAGCCGGTGCCATCGCGTTAATCACGAATTGCGCCGGGTTATCATCCCACAGGACGATATCGATACGCTCGCCGCCCAGTTCGGTTGAAACCGCCTGAACGCGTGCGCCACGCATACCTACACAAGCGCCAACCGGGTCGATACGCTTATCGTTGGTTTTCACCGCAATCTTGGCACGGGAGCCCGGATCGCGAGCGGCGGCTTTGATTTCGAGAACTTCTTCGCCGATTTCCGGTACTTCAATACGGAACAGTTCAACCAGCATTTCCGGCTTAGAACGGGTTACGAACAGCTGAGCGCCGCGCGCTTCCGGACGAACCGCATACAGGACACCGCGAATACGGTCACCTGGACGGAAGTTCTCACGCGGCAGCATATCTTCACGCAGGATCACGGCTTCAGCATTGCTGCCCAGATCCAGAGTGATGTTGTCGCGGTTTACTTTCTTCACTACGCCGGTGATGATTTCACCTTCGTGCTCGCGGAACTGATCGACAACCATGGCGCGTTCAGCTTCACGGACTTTCTGTACGATAACCTGTTTCGCGGTCTGCGTAGTGATACGGTCGAAGGTGACGGATTCAATCTGGTCCTCAACGTAGTCACCAGGATTCATGCTCTCGTCTTCGTAGCGCGCCGCTTCAAGCGTAATTTCGCGCGTCGGCTGAGTCACTTCTTCAACGACCAGCCAGCGACGGAAGGTATCAAAATCGCCGCTACGACGATCGATGCTTACACGCACATCGATCTCTTGTTCGTATTTTTTCTTGGTTGCCGTTGCCAGAGCACTTTCCAGCGCTTCGAAAATCTTTTCGCGCGGCAGCGCCTTTTCGTTGGAAACGGCTTCAACAACAGCCAAAATTTCTTTGTTCATCGGGGCCTTTCACCTCAATCCAGACTGTTAAAAGTGGGGAACCAGGTTCGCCTTCTGGATGTTACTCAGCGCGAACACTTCATCTTTGCCTTCGACGGTTACCGTGATCATTTCACCGTCTACCGCTTTGATAATGCCCTGCCATTTGCGACGGTTCTGTACCGCCATACGCAATACCAGCGCGACTTCCTCACCGGAAAAACGCTCATAGTGTTCGGCGGTAAACATCGGGCGATCGAGACCAGGTGAAGACACTTCCAGGTTGTAAGCTACGGTGATTGGATCTTCGACATCCATGACAGCGCTGACCTGGTGGCTCACATCAGCACAATCATCAACATTGATGCCATCATCACTATCAATATAGATGCGCAGTGTGGATGTGCGACCGCGAATGAATTCGATGCCGACCAGCTCAAAGCCAAGCGCTTCAACCGGCGCCGTGAGCATCTCTGTTAATTTTTGCTCTAATGTGGACAAACCCACCCCCAAGACATAAAAAAAGGGCGTATAGCCCAGTTATTCTGAAGTCAGATAACAAAAAACCCCGATAAATCGGGGTTTTAGATAACTGAACCCTGCGATCGCAACTGCGATCTGGAACACCTTCCAGGAGAATTCTTTCAAATTCGGATACGAAGGACCAGGTCCTCACAGTATATTTGAAAAAGTACTCAATGGGAAAGTGGTTGCGGGGGCCGGATTTGAACCGACGACCTTCGGGTTATGAGCCCGACGAGCTACCAGGCTGCTCCACCCCGCGCCTGAAACGTGGCATATTTTACTCTTATTGAGCAAAAGACGCAAATACTGCTGGGATTTGGTACCGAGGACGGGACATAAAATCGTGGTAAAGTTTATTGATAAACTCTATATTTTGTCAACATGTATTTCATCTCTCCCTGTTCGCGTTTGTGCTGCCATCTCGCTCTTTTTTAGCAAAAAAGCAATGAAGCACTTCCTGTCATCCGCAAAAGATGATTAAATGAAAACTCATAATTAATGCATAAACATGCAATAAGAACTTGTTCCATTTGACGCCATTGCTACCGCCTCTTTGGGTACGGAAGCGCGCAGTCACCAGCGCAGCGTCAATGCTCGTGAAGATTATGCACTTTGTCCGGAGAAAAAACGGCAGGCAGAATAGTCAAATGGGACAGGTTCTACGACTTGATAAACCGAACTCACAACAGTCTATCTAGCAGGGTTTTATTTTATGACGACGATTCTTAAGCATCTCCCGGTTGGTCAACGTATTGGTATCGCTTTCTCTGGTGGTCTGGATACCAGCGCCGCACTGCTGTGGATGCGCAAAAAAGGTGCAGTTCCTTATGCCTATACCGCAAACCTGGGCCAGCCTGACGAAGAAGATTACGATGCAATCCCTCGTCGCGCCAAAGAGTACGGTGCAGAAGGCGCTCGTCTGATCGACTGCCGTAAGCAGCTGGTCGCCGAAGGGATCGCCGCGATTCAGTGCGGTGCTTTCCACAATACCACTGGCGGTCTGACCTACTTTAACACCACCCCGCTGGGCCGCGCGGTAACCGGCACAATGCTGGTTGCCGCGATGAAAGAAGATGGCGTCAATATCTGGGGTGACGGCAGCACTTACAAAGGCAACGATATCGAGCGTTTCTATCGCTATGGTCTGCTGACCAATGCCGAGCTGAAAATTTACAAACCGTGGCTGGATAGCGACTTTATCGATGAGCTGGGCGGTCGCCAGGAAATGTCTGAGTTCATGATTTCCTGCGGCTTTGACTACAAAATGTCCGTTGAAAAAGCCTACTCCACCGACTCCAATATGCTGGGCGCAACGCACGAAGCGAAAGATCTGGAATTCCTCAACTCCAGCGTGAAAATCGTTAACCCGATCATGGGCGTCAAGTTCTGGGACGAAAGCGTCAAAATCCCGGCCGAGGAAGTGACTGTCCGTTTTGAACAGGGTCATCCGGTGGCGTTGAACGGTAAAACCTTCAGCGATGACGTTGAGCTGATGCTGGAAGCGAACCGCATCGGCGGTCGTCACGGTCTGGGCATGAGCGATCAGATCGAGAACCGCATCATCGAAGCGAAGAGCCGCGGTATTTATGAAGCCCCGGGGATGGCACTGCTGCATATTGCTTATGAGCGCCTGCTGACCGGTATCCATAACGAAGATACCATCGAGCAGTACCATGCCCATGGTCGTCAGCTGGGCCGCCTGCTGTATCAGGGCCGTTGGTTCGATTCCCAGGCCCTGATGCTGCGCGATGCGCTGCAGCGTTGGGTGGCCAGCGCCATTACCGGCGAGGTGACGCTGGAGCTGCGTCGCGGAAACGACTACTCCATCCTGAATACCGTCTCCGATAATCTGACCTACAAAGCCGAACGTCTGACGATGGAAAAAGGCGACTCCATGTTCTCGGCGGAAGACCGTATTGGTCAACTGACGATGCGTAATCTGGATATTACCGATACCCGTGACAAGCTGTTTGGTTACGCGCAATCGGGCCTGCTGAGCGCCTCTTCGGCCACCGGCCTGCCGCAGGTAGAAAACCTGGAAAACAGAGACAAATAATCTGTTTTCAACTATGCTCTCAGCCGACGTTAATCCGTCGGCTTTTTTTATCTGATCAACACACGGCATCAGAAAAGTCTTAGTCTGGTAATTTTTACCTGTCGCAATTTTTTATAATTATTGTCTATAATCACCCGAATACATTTATCCTTGACCCCACGAGGATCGCGATGAATATTAATCCCCCGGTCAGGCCAAACCAGGCGATCAACCGTCTGCTGGAAACGCTCGAACCGTATGCTACACCTATGAATGTCGTTGCCAGAAAAAGGCTGACGCCGAACTATAAAGGTAAAGCGCAGCTCTATCTTTTAAAAAAAGGTGAGCTGTCCGTCATTCGTTCATCTGATAAATTATTGATCGTGACCGTCTATGAACCTCATCTGTTTGGCGTCGCCGAGATACTGCAGCCGAGCCATAGCCACGCTCTGCGTGCTGAGGTCGCCTCCGAAGTTCTGCGCATCGACAGCGAGCAAGCCATCAAACTGTTCCGTGAGCATAATCTGTGGGAAGAGGTGACCCGTCTGCTGGCATACCATACTTCCTATCTGGTGTACCGGGACGATCTGGTGCTGCAGCAACGTACCTACTCGGTGATTCGCAATCATCTGCTGGAGATGCTGCTGTTGCCGGAAGAGACGCGACTACGGGTCTCCATCCTCGAATATATTCAGGACCGCACCCATCTTTCACGCAGCAGTATTCTCAATGTGCTGTCGGCGTTAAAAAAAGGAGGATATATTGAGTTCGCCCGCGGTGGTTATTTACAAAGCGTAAGCTCGCTTCCTGAAAAATTCTAATCATCCATCGGCTATTTATCGCTTATCTATTGTTGTCGGCGCCGGGTCGACTGAAGAATTTAAATTTAAACAAACAAATGATAACGACAAGCGATAAATAATTTTATTCTGGGCTCATGTATTTATCACACTGATTGTGTGTTGAAAACTGAACAACAAGCTCAGGAATGAAGATGGTTCTCCTTATACCATTCACAGTCAATCCCTGTACCGTGCGAAGGTTAATATCCTTCTGTCCCGGTGCACGATACGACAACACCAGTTTCTGCAGCTGGCACTATGACGATCTTCTTCGACCGTACCTCATCGACCAGGTGGGCGATGCGTTGGGAAGAGTTGTCTGATGTGAGGATTAACCCTCATCCGGCTGCTGCAGGCATTTATGTCCCTTCAGGCGCGAGGATGGGTGGAGAAATCAGGTGCTTCAGCTGTCCCTGAAAACGCCTGATGGATGGTCCGTCAGCAGATGGCGCACTATCCGGATGTCATACCAGACTGGGCTGGTCGCGCGATCTTTTAGCGCGCCAGCGACGCTGCCAATAATCAGCAAAGCGTAAGTGTCGATACCCCTGGCGCAATCGTGACAAAGGTATCGCGCTTCAGTAAATAACGATTAAACCCAAAAACCCGTTAAATTTTTGCCCGAACGCCCGTATCGGGCATTTTTTTACCTGAAGGAATTCAACAATGAGCATGATCACTCCGAAATCAGTTCTGTTAGTTGCCGCTCTCGGCGCCAGCAGCGCCGCCTGCGCATCGGTAAACTTACACGGAGAGGCGGGGGAAGAATTCACTAACCTTTCCGCCAGCTTCGGTGCCGAAGAACCGGGTATGACCTTTAACGGCAACTGGGCGCACAGCGATAATGACGGCGACGTCGCCGGGTTAGGCATGGGCTATAACTTTAACCTCGGTCCGTTTCTCCTGACTCTGGGTGGCAAAGCGCTCTATCTGAATCCGCAAGACAGCGATGAAGGCTACGCCGTCGCACTGGGCGGCGGTGCACAGCTTCCGCTGGGCCAATACTTTACGCTTTTCGGTGAAACCTATTATTCTCCGGACTCCATGTCCAGCGGCGTCGATGACTACGTGGAAGCCAATGCCGGCGTGCGGATTAACGTGATTAAATCGCTGAATATTGAAGCCGGATATCGCTATATCGATATGGCGGGGAAAGACGCTCATCATGACAACACGTTGGCTGATGGCGCTTATGCAGGTTTCAACTTCCGTTTCTGATGCAAAAAGGGATTGCCGACGGCAATCCCTCATTCGCCTATGCCGCCACAGGAACGGCTTTCAGCAGGCGGTTAATCACCTGCAGTCCGGCAATGTTGTTCTCTTTACGATAAACCTCGTTCATCGCTGACATCTGTTCCAGTTTCGTCAGAGCGCTGTAGACGTGGAACGCCTCGCTGTCTTTATCAAAGATGTCTTTTTTAGAAGCATCCTGCAGGTAGTTATCTTTTAACGACCGGCTCAGGCTGCCGATAATTGCGCTATTATCCTGGAAACAACTGACCACCGCCTGAGCACTCTGCCCTGAAAGCTGCGCGTCACTATGCAATACCGGCACCGTTAAAGTGTTAATAGTGTCCACGGTATCCGCCGACGGCGTAGTACTGCATCCGGACAAACACAGGGCGCCGGCAATGATAAACGACCTGATTTTTTTCATGGCGTCACTTCACCTCTTCTGAATAGATGAGCGCGACTTTAGCGATTGCGGTGGGTTCAAGACCAGTGAAGAGTTATTTATAAATAAATAAGCGCCTGTCGAAGGCAAAAAAAAAAGACGCTTTTCAGCGTCTTTTTTTCGGAATATTGGTACCGAGGACGGGACTTGAACCCGTAAGCCCAATCGGGCACTACCACCTCAAGGTAGCGTGTCTACCAATTCCACCACCTCGGCACGGATATAACTATTAGTGCGGGATATCGCTGCTCGGCTGTGCCGGCGCTGTTGGCTGAGTCTGCTCGGTTTTCGGCGCGCTCAGATTATCCCACTCACTTCCTTTATTGGTCTTGTTGCTGTTGATATTGCCCAGCACCAGACTGATGATGAAGAACAACGCTGCCAGAATACCAGTCATGCGGGTCATAAAGTTACCAGAACCGCTGGATCCAAACAACGTGCCGGAAGCGCCTGCTCCGAAGGAGGCTCCCATATCAGCGCCTTTACCTTGCTGCAGCATAATCAGACCAACGAGGCCAATCGCTACAATAAGGAAAACAACTAAAAGAGCTTCTTGCATAATCAACCTGTTCCTTGCGGATTCGCCGCATACCAATTGCTTCAACCAATAAAGCGGGAGGTTTTAATGTTTCCCACTGAAGCGGGTGTGAATACTAACCAAAGCGAATGACCTTCGCAAGGGCAATTTCGGTGCATTGTATCAACTGCGGAAAAAAACAGCAAAAAACGATTTTTTGGCGAAGAAAAAGGCGGCAAGCGCCGCCTTTTTAAACACTTAGCACCCTGTCAGTCCGCATAATTATTTCACGTTGTCTGGCGCCGACGGCACCACTGCGCAGACGAGAAAATAAATCACCGGCTTAATCAGGCGTTTTTCACCGCATCGGCGATACGATGCGCGAACTCATGCACCTGCTCTTCGTGCTCGCCTTCGACCATGACGCGAATGAGCGGCTCGGTACCCGATTTGCGCAGCAGCACACGACCACGGTTGCCCAATGCCGCTTCCACTTCCGCCATCACCGCTTTCACGTTTTCATGTTCCAGCGGGTTGCCACTGCCTTCGGTGAAACGGACGTTGACCAGGATTTGCGGGAACATTTTCATGCCGCTACACAGGTCATGCAGACTCATGTGGTTACGCACCATCGCCGCCACAACCTGCAGACTCGCGACGATACCGTCACCGGTGGTGGTTTTATCCAGCAGGATAACGTGGCCGGAGTTTTCCGCGCCGATACGCCAGCCTTTCTCCTGCAGCTTCTCGAGGACATAGCGGTCACCCACTTTAGCCCGGACAAACGGAATGCCCAGCTGTTTGAGCGCCAGCTCCAGCCCCATATTGCTCATTAACGTTCCCACCGCGCCGCCGCGCAGCTGGCCCTGCCGCAGACCTTCCCGGGCGATGATATACAGAATCTGATCGCCATCGACCTTGTTACCTTCATGGTCGACCATGATGACGCGGTCGCCATCGCCATCATAGGCGATACCCAGATCGGCTTTTTCGGCCAGTACGCGAGCCTGCAGGGCGCGTACGTCGGTTGCTCCGACCTCTTCGTTGATATTGAGCCCGTTCGGCTCACAACCCATCGCGATCACCTGAGCACCCAACTCGCGGAATACATTCGGCGCAATGTGATAGGTCGCGCCATGGGCGCAGTCGACAACCACTTTGAGCGCATTCAGGCTCAGTTCGTTCGGGAAGGTACCTTTGCAGAATTCAATATAACGGCCGGCGGCATCCACGATACGGCTGGCTTTGCCCAATTCGGCCGAATCAACGCAGGTGAGCTCTTTTTCCATTTCCGCTTCAATCGCCTCTTCTACGTTATCCGGCAGCTTTGTGCCTTCAATAGAGAAGAATTTGATCCCGTTGTCATAGAACGGGTTATGCGAAGCTGAAATGACAATTCCGGCTTCAGCACGGAAGGCTCGCGTCAGGTAAGCCACCGCCGGAGTAGGCATTGGACCGGTGAAAGAAGCGGAGAGCCCCGCCGCAGCCAGCCCTGCCTCCAGCGCCGATTCCAGCATATAGCCAGAGATACGGGTATCTTTACCAATAATGATTTTGCGTGAACCGTGGCGCGCCAGCACCTTGCCCGCAGCCCAGCCTAGCTTGAGCACGAATTCCGGGGTAATTGGCGCATCACCCACGCGGCCACGGATACCATCGGTGCCAAAATATTTGCGGTTACTCATAACGTTTATTTTCCTTTGTGCTCAGGGTGGCTTCCACCACGCGTAGCGCTTCTACCGTTTCTTTGACGTCATGGACGCGAATAATCTGCGCGCCCTGCATCGCTGCAATCACTGCACACGCCAGGCTGCCGCTGAGGCGTTCCGTCGGCCCGACGTTAAGCAGTTGGCCGACCATCGACTTGCGCGACATGCCAACCAGCAGCGGGAGACCGAACTGATGGAACTCGCCGAGTCGGGCAAGTAGCTCATAATTATGGGCAAGATTTTTACCGAAACCGAATCCCGGGTCGAGCAACAATTTCTCTTTTGCGATACCCGCCTGTTCACAGCGCACGATATGCTCGGTGAAGAAGCGGGTGACATCGGCAAAGACATCATCGTACTTCGGTGCTTCCTGCATCGTTTTTGGCTGCCCCTGCATATGCATCAGACACACCGGTAGCCCGGTTTGTGCCGCGGCTTCCAGCGCCCCAGGCTCGGTCAGCGAACGGATATCGTTAATAATATGCGCGCCTGCCCGAGCGGACTCACGGATCACTTCTGGCTTCGACGTGTCTACCGAGATCCAGACTTCAAAACGCTGAGCAACGGCTTCTACCACCGGGATCACGCGCGCCAGCTCCTCTTCGACGCTCACATCCAACGCTCCCGGACGGGTCGATTCGCCGCCGATATCAATGATAGTCGCTCCCGCATTTATCATCAGATTGGCATGCTTAACCGCCTCCACGAGCGAGTTATGTGTGCCGCCATCGGAGAATGAATCTGGCGTCACGTTAAGGATACCCATTACGTGAGGATGGGAGAGATCGAGGGTTGAGCCCTGGGCTACGAGTTTCATCGCGAAATCCATGAATCCGGAAGGTTAATAAAAAGAAAAACCCCGGAGCGGCAGGCGCCCCGGGGTTTCGATAGACATAACAACATCAATAGCGGCTAACTTATTTGTCGCCCAGTTGCTCTGACATGGTGTTACCCGGGTTTGGCGTACGCGGTTCATCGACCGGACGCGGCGCACTCGGGGTGCCATTGTTGCCAGAGTTATTGGTGCCGTTCGGATCTTCCCAGCCCGCAGGTGGGCGAACTTCGCGGCGAGCCATCAGGTCATCAATCTGCGGTGCGTCGATGGTCTCATATTTCATGAGCGCATCTTTCATCGAATGCAGGATGTCCATGTTGTCATTCAGAATCTGACGAGCACGGTTGTAGTTGCGTTCAACCAGCGATTTCACTTCCTGGTCGATGATACGTGCAGTCTCATCGGACATATGTTTCGCTTTCGCAACGCTACGACCCAGGAAAACTTCGCCCTCTTCTTCCGCATACAGCAGCGGACCGAGTTTGTCGGAGAAGCCCCACTGCGTCACCATGTTACGTGCCAGGTTCGTCGCGACTTTAATGTCGTTCGACGCACCGGTAGAAACATGTTCCACACCGTAGATAATCTCTTCCGCCAGGCGACCGCCGTACAGGGTCGAAATCTGGCTTTCCAGCTTCTGACGGCTGGCGCTGATAGCATCGCCTTCCGGCAGGAAGAAGGTCACACCCAGCGCACGACCGCGCGGAATAATCGTCACTTTGTGCACCGGATCGTGTTCCGGTACCAGGCGGCCGATAATCGCATGGCCCGCTTCGTGGTATGCGGTGGATTCTTTCTGCGCTTCCGTCATCACCATGGAGCGACGTTCCGCACCCATCATGATTTTGTCTTTCGCTTTTTCGAACTCGACCATCGATACCACGCGTTTGTTGCCACGGGCAGCAAACAGAGCGGCTTCGTTGACCAGGTTCGCCAGGTCAGCACCCGAGAAGCCCGGGGTACCGCGCGCAATGATTGCCGCGTCGATATCAGGCGACAACGGTACGCGACGCATGTGAACTTTCAGAATCTGTTCACGACCGCGGACATCCGGCAGCCCTACAACAACCTGACGGTCAAAACGGCCTGGACGCAGCAGCGCCGGGTCAAGTACGTCAGGACGGTTGGTCGCCGCGATAACGATAATGCCTTCGTTACCTTCGAAGCCATCCATCTCAACCAGCATCTGGTTAAGCGTCTGTTCACGTTCATCGTGACCACCGCCAAGACCAGCGCCACGCTGGCGACCGACGGCGTCGATTTCATCGATGAAGATAATGCACGGTGCCGCTTTCTTGGCCTGTTCGAACATGTCACGCACACGAGATGCGCCCACACCGACGAACATTTCAACGAAGTCAGAACCAGAAATGGTGAAGAATGGTACTTTCGCCTCACCGGCGATAGCTTTCGCCAGCAGCGTTTTACCGGTACCCGGAGGGCCGACCATCAGGACGCCTTTCGGGATTTTACCGCCCAGTTTCTGGAAGCGGCTCGGTTCACGCAGGTATTCAACCAGTTCACCGACTTCCTCTTTCGCTTCGTCGCAACCGGCGACATCGGCAAAAGTGGTTTTGATCTGGTCTTCCGTCAGCATACGGGCTTTGCTTTTGCCGAAGGACATCGCGCCCTTTCCGCCGCCGCCCTGCATTTGCCGCATGAAGAAGATCCAGACGCCGATCAGCAACAGCATCGGGAACCAGGAAATAAAGATGGAAGCCAGCAGGCTCGGTTCTTCCGGCGGTTCGCCAACCACTTTGACGTTTTTCGTCAACAGGTTATCGAGCAGCTTCGGATCGTTGACCGGAATGTAAGTCGTGTAACGGTTACTATCTTTCTTGGTAACGTTGATCTCACGTCCGTTGATACGCGCTTCGCGAACCTGGTCCTGGTTGACCTCTTGCAGGAAGGTTGAATAATCCACCTTACGGCCATTAGACTCGCTGGGCCCAAAGCTCTGGAATACTGACATCAGCACAACGGCAATGACCAGCCAGAGTATTAGGTTTTTCGCCATGTCACTCAAGGGATTAACCTCTTATTACAACTGTGTTAAAAACAGCGTCAGGATACTCTATATCCAGCGTCTTTCAAACTTTCGTTTGAAATCTACCGGTTATGGTTTACGCCCGGTCGCTACAATGTACACTTCACGCGAACGTGCGCGAGAAGAGTCCGGCTTACGAACTTTGACCTTCGTAAACAGGGAGCGAATTTCTCTTAGATACTCATCGAAACCTTCGCCCTGGAACACCTTCACTACAAAACTACCACCCGGCGCTAATACATCACGAGCCATTCCAAGCGCCAGCTCCACCAAATACATGGCCCGGGGAATATCCACCGCCGGTGTTCCACACATGTTTGGTGCCATATCGGACATGACAACCTGCACTTTACTGTCACCTACGCGTTCAAGTAACGCTTTCAGAACTAATTCATCACGAAAGTCGCCCTGAAGGAAGTCCACACCAACGATTGGATCCATAGGTAAAAGATCGCAAGCGATGATGCGGCCGCTGTTTCCGATCTGCGTAACCGCATATTGCGACCAGCCACCGGGTGCAGCGCCGAGGTCAACAATGGTCATCCCCGGTTTAAAAATCTTGTCACTTTGCTGTATTTCATCAAGTTTAAACCAGGCACGGGAACGTAACCCCTTTTTCTGTGCCTGTTGAACATATTTATCGCTAAAGTGTTCCTGAAGCCAGCGGCTTGAGCTGGCAGAACGCTTTTTACCTGTCATTTAACATTCCCGTTTCGGGTTCATCATACTTTGCGACGTAAAAATCGACACGGTAGTTTGGCGATATATGGGAGATGGCGGTAGAATGAACCGTTTTCAATCCCAACGTAAGCAAAAAAATACGATGAATCTGAGTACTAAACAAAAACAGCACCTGAAAGGTCTGGCACATCCGCTCAAGCCGGTAGTTATGCTTGGCAACAATGGTTTGACCGAAGGGGTACTGGCCGAGATCGAACAAGCGTTAGAGCACCATGAGCTCATCAAGGTGAAAATCGCATCGGAAGACCGCGAAACTAAAACCTTGATCGTGGAAGCTATCGTGCGCGAAACCGGCGCCTGTAACGTACAGGTCATCGGTAAAACGCTGGTCCTGTATCGCCCAACTAAAGAGCGTAAAATCTCGCTGCCACGCTAAGAATATCCTGAATCTCGACACAACTTTGTGTAAAACGAGGGATTTCTACGGGTAGACGAGCAAAATGCCATGCTCCGGACGTTGATAAAAGGCCGCTATGCGGCCTTTTTCCTTTCTTTACAATCCATCAACATGGTAGCGGGAAATACGGATTAAAGGTACTCGACCTTGATAATTTCGTATTCTACTTCGCCGCCTGGTGTGCGGATTGTCACTACATCGTCCTGTTCTTTACCGATCAAACCACGGGCAATCGGTGAATTCACAGAGATCAGATTTTGCTTAAAATCAGCTTCATCATCACCCACGATGCGGTAAGTCTGTTCTTCATCGGTATCGAGGTTCAGGACCTTTACCGTTGCACCAAAAATCACCCGCCCGTTGTTCGGCATTTTGGTGATATCGATAACCTGTGCATTGGACAGCTTAGCTTCAATATCCTTAATACGGCCTTCGCAGAAACCTTGCTGCTCGCGGGCTGCGTGGTACTCAGCGTTCTCTTTCAGATCGCCATGTTCGCGCGCATCGGCAATAGCAGCGATGATTTCAGGACGACGAACGGACTTCAGAAAATCCAGTTCTTCGCGAAGTTTTTCAGCACCACGTAAGGTCATCGGAATAGCTTGCATTTGTTATACCTCTTTATCATTCCTTCATAGAACGGACGCCGCCGTTCCGCCACCAGTCAGGCCTTCAGCAGGACAGGAGCAAAAAGAAAACCAACCCGGAAAACATTCCCCAGGTCAGCAGCAATTTTCAATTTGATACGTATTTTACCCTGAAGTTCACTATGGGTCATCGTTTACTTTACAGGGTGTTGCACCGTAGTATGACGGCCTGGTTTCAGGTTGTTAGCGCGAGATTATGCGATTTCCCAGATTTATCATCGGATTGACCGCCGGTATAGCGTTTAGCGCTCAGGCGGCGAACATTGACGAATATATCACCCAGCTGCCTGCGGGTGCTAACCTCGCCTTCATGGCGCAGAAGGTTGGCTCCCCGACGCCGGAGATAGATTTCCACAGTCAGCAGATGGCGCTCCCCGCCAGTACCCAGAAGGTGATCACTGCGCTGGCTGCTCTGCTGCAGCTCGGGCCGAACTTTCGTTTTACCACCACGCTGGAAACCAAAGGCAGCCTTGATGGCGGCGTGCTAAAAGGCGACCTGATTGCCCGTTTTGGCGGCGATCCCACGCTGAAACGTCAGGATATTCGCAATATGGTGGCGACGCTAAAAAAAGCGGGCGTCCAGCGGATCGAGGGGAACGTGTTGATTGATACCTCGGTCTTCGCCAGTCATGACAAGGCCCCAGGCTGGCCGTGGAACGACATGACGCAATGCTTTAGCGCCCCGCCGGCGGCTGCTATCGTCGATCGTAACTGTTTTTCTATCTCACTTTATAGCGCGCAGAAACCTGGCGATCTGGCCTTTATTCGCGTCGCATCGTACTACCCGGTGACGATGTTTAGCCAGGTAAGAACGCTGGCCCGCGGCTCCGCGGAGGCCCAGTATTGCGAACTCGACGTGGTGACCGGCGACCTGAACCGCTACACCCTGACGGGTTGCCTGCCACAGCGTAGTGAGCCCTTACCGCTGGCTTTCGCCATTCAGGACGGCGCAAGCTATGCGGGAGTTATCCTGAAGTCCGAACTGACCCAGGCAGGGATTACCTATAGCGGGACGCTGCTGCGCCAGACTCTGGCGAACGATCCGGGAACCGTGCTGGCTACGACGCAATCAGCTCCGCTGCACGATCTCCTGCGAATCATGTTAAAAAAATCAGACAACATGATTGCGGACACCGTCTTTCGCACCATTGGTCACGCTCGTCTTGGCGTTCCAGGGACCTGGCGTGCCGGTTCGGATGCGGTGCGCCAGATCCTGCGTCAACAGGCCGGCATTGATCTAGGAAATACGATTATTGCCGACGGTTCCGGTCTGTCGCGGCATAACCTGATTGCTCCGGCGACCATGATGCAGGTGCTGCAATATATCGCCCAGCACGATAATGAACTCAACTTCATCTCCATGCTGCCGCTGGCTGGCCACGATGGCTCGCTGCAGTATCGTGCAGGCCTGAATCAGGCTGGGGTCGATGGAAAAGTGTCGGCCAAAACCGGTTCTCTGCAGGGCGTTTACAACCTCGCAGGTTTCATCACTGCCGCCAGCGGGCAAAAAATCGCCTTCGTACAATACTTATCAGGCTATGCGGTACCACCTGCGGATCAGCGCAACCGCCGGATCCCGCTGGTACGCTTCGAGAGTCGCTTGTATAAGGATTTGTACCAGAACAACTAATACGAAAGGGCCGCATCAAATGCGGCCCTTTTTAGTGCGCTCTGAACCGCTTCCCGGCATATCCCGGGCAGCAGTCCCGCCGTCGCCCCGATCGGCAATGTACCGGGGCACTCCAGCAGCTTAACGCTTATAGATGAACTCAACGCCTTCTTCGTCGTCTTCGTCCCAGTCGTCATCCCAGTCTTCGTCGTCTTCGACTTCAACTTCGGCTTCTTCAAGCTGCTGACGGTGGTAGTCGTCCCACATAAACTCGACTTTTTCAGGCGCTTTCTCTTCCTGTGCATGAACGATTGGGTTTTCGATGATAAAGGTCATCACGTCCCAGCACAGATCTTTCACGCCCTGCTGACTTGCCGCGGAGATCAGGTAGAACTTCTCTTCCCAGCCCAGCGCATCGGCAATGGCTTTCGCCTTCGCTTCAGCTTCCGCTTTATCCATCAGGTCAATCTTATTGAAGACCAACCAGCGTGGTTTTTCAGCCAGCTTCTCGCTGTATTTTTCCAGCTCACCGATGATAATGCGCGCGTTCTCAACCGGATCGGAACCGTCGATCGGTTCGATATCGATGAGGTGCAGCAGCACGCGACAGCGTTCAAGGTGCTTCAGGAAGCGAATACCGAGGCCTGCGCCTTCCGCTGCGCCTTCGATAAGCCCAGGAATATCCGCAACAACGAAGCTCTTCTCGTTATCCATACGCACAACGCCAAGGCTCGGCACCAGCGTGGTAAACGGATAATCAGCCACTTTCGGCTTCGCCGCAGAAACGGCGCGAATGAAGGTAGATTTACCGGCATTCGGCATACCCAGCATCCCGACGTCTGCCAGCAGCATCAGCTCCAGCTGCAGATCGCGCTTGTCACCCGGCGTCCCCATCGTTTTCTGACGCGGGGTACGGTTGACGGACGATTTGAAACGGGTGTTGCCCAGACCGTGCCAGCCGCCTTTAGCGACCATCAGACGCTGACCATGCTTAGTCATATCGCCCATGACTTCGCCGGTGCCTTGATCGATAACACGGGTCCCTACAGGCACTTTGATCGACACGTCTTTACCACGTTTACCGGTACAGTCGCGACTCTGGCCATTCTGTCCACGCTCAGCGCGGAAGGATTTTTCAAAACGGTAATCGATCAGGGTGTTCAGGTTTTCGTCCGCTTCCAGCCAGACATCACCACCATCACCACCGTCGCCGCCGTCCGGGCCGCCTCTCGGGATATATTTTTCACGGCGGAAGCTAACGCAACCATTGCCGCCATCACCTGCTACGACCAGGATTGTTGCTTCATCAACAAACTTCATTTTACTCTCCGAAAATCATTCGCCTGAGCGGGGCAGCGGTACAACCGCTTCACGCTTACGTAAGCCACCCCAAAGACGGTGGCCTATGGCGGAATACATCGCGCCCGCAACCACGACAAACGCACCGAGATAACCTAACAGGTTTAACATCGGTCTGGCGAAAACATCGGGCCAGGCCAGTGATAATAAATCTGAAAAAAGCAGCGTAAACAATGGCGTTAAGGTAATCAACGCGCTCACCTGAGCTGCCTGCCAGCGCGCCATGGCTTCCGCCAGCGCACCGTAGCCTACCAGGGTATTTAACCCGCAGAAAATCAGGCACGCCAGTTGCCAGTTGCTTAACGCCAGAACTTGTGAGAGCGTCGCCAACGGCAGCAACGCTATCGTACATAAAGTGTACAGCAAAAAGAGGATCTGCTGTGACGCCAGGCGGCGTAATAACACCTTTTGCGCGACGCCGTAGCTGACCCAAACCGCAGCCGCTGCAACGCCAAAAATTACCCCCCACGTGTAATCCGTCAGGCGGGTAAAAATCTCAATCAGGCTGGTGTTAAAGAACATCACCAGCCCGCAAATCAACATCAGCGCCCCCACAACCTGGGTACCGCGCATTTTCTCCTTAAGGATGAATACGCTGGCCACCATCATGCCGACCGGAGATAGCTGTCCGATCACCTGAGAAGCCGTGGGGCTAAGATATTGCAGGGAAGAGCTGAACAGAATGAAGTTACCAAACAGGCCGCCCGTCGCAATAGCCAGTAGTACCAGCCAGCGCGGTTTGCGAAAGAGGCGCAGCGGCGGCAGTTTACCTCTGATAGCGAGGATTGTGCCAAGGCCGATACTTGCCATCAAAAAGCGATAAAACACCACCGTCGGCGGCGCCATCACTTCAAGAACCTGCTTCATTGCAATTGGCAACGCACCCCAGCACATCGCGGTGGTGAGGGCCAAAAGAATGCCAATGCCGGCCTGCTGCTTCATACCCGTTTTCCCTGCAGAAAAATATCCGGGATTCTAATGTAAAAAGCCCCGCAACACGTTGCGGGGCTTTAATCCGTTACCGGACCACGAAAAACTTACTCAGCAACGATGCTGATGTATTTACGGTTATTCGGGCCTTTAACTTCAAATTTCACTTTACCGTCTGCTTTAGCAAACAGAGTGTGGTCACGACCGCAACCTACGTTGGTACCTGCGTGGAATTTGGTGCCACGCTGACGAACGATGATGCTACCCGCCAGAACGGATTCGCCACCGAAACGCTTAACGCCCAGGCGTTTAGCTTCTGAGTCGCGACCGTTACGAGTTGAGCCGCCAGCCTTTTTATGTGCCATTTAAATCTCTCCTCAGGTCTTAGGCGCTGATGCCAGTAATTTTCACATCAGTGAACCACTGACGATGGCCCTGCTGCTTACGGTAGTGTTTACGACGACGAAACTTAACGATTTTAACTTTCTCGCCACGACCGTGAGCAACAACTTCAGCTTTGATTACGCCGCCCTCAACGAAAGGAACGCCGATCTTGATTTCTTCACCGTTTGCGATCATCAGCACTTCAGCGAACTCAACAGCTTCGCCAGTTGCGATGTCCAGCTTTTCCAGGCGAATGGTCTGACCTTCGCTTACTCGGTGTTGTTTACCACCACTTTGGAAAACCGCGTACATATAAAACTCCGCTTCCGCGCACCTCTTTGTGTGATTCAGAGTGCGCTATAAATATTCACAATAGGGCGCGAATATTACGCAAAACGCGAGCCTTTGACAAGAGCGATTAGCGATCAACGCAGAAAAAAAAACACAACTTTCACGCTAACGTTTATCTATGGCAATTTTTCAGTACAATCATAGCTTCGTTTAATTCTATCTTAATCCTTCTGTGAACCCACCTGGATTCGCGGTAACAGGACATGTGGCCCGGCTTTTGCGATGAATTTAGAAAAAATCAATGAGTTAACCGCGCAGGATATGGCGGGTGTCAATGCGACAATCCTTGAGCAACTTGACTCAGATGTTCAGCTTATCAATCAATTAGGCTATTACATCGTTAGCGGAGGCGGTAAACGTATTCGTCCGATGATTGCGGTTCTTGCCGCCCGGGCAGTGGGTTACCAGGGCGACGCGCACGTCACTATTGCCGCACTGATCGAATTTATTCATACCGCCACCTTGCTGCATGATGATGTCGTTGATGAATCCGATATGCGCCGCGGCAAGGCGACGGCAAACGCCGCTTTTGGCAACGCAGCCAGCGTGCTGGTTGGTGATTTTATCTATACCCGCTCTTTCCAGATGATGACCAGCCTCGGCTCGTTAAAAGTGCTGGAAGTGATGTCTAAAGCCGTTAACGTCATTGCCGAAGGCGAAGTGCTGCAGCTGATGAACGTCAACGACCCGGATATCACTGAAGAAAACTATATGCGGGTCATCTACAGCAAAACAGCCCGTCTGTTTGAAGCCGCAGCACAGTGCTCAGGCATCCTGGCCGGTTGTACCGCCGAACAGGAGCAAGCGCTTCAGGACTATGGTCGTTATCTCGGCACGGCATTCCAGCTGATCGACGATTTACTGGACTACAGCTCTGATGGCGAACGTCTCGGCAAAAACGTGGGTGATGACCTGAACGAAGGCAAACCGACTTTACCGTTATTGCATGCCATGCGTCATGGCACTCCAGAGCAGTCAGCGATGATTCGCGGAGCGATTGAACAAGGCAACGGGCGTCACCTTCTCGACGCGGTTCTCGAGACGATGGCGGCCTGCGGCTCACTGGAATGGACCCGTAAACGCGCGGAAGAAGAAGCGGACAAAGCCATTGCCGTGCTTCAGGTCTTACCGGATTCCCCGTGGCGTGAAGCGCTTATCGGTCTTGCCCATATTGCGGTTCAACGCGACCACTGATCTCCCCAGCCCCGTTCCCGCGCCTGTCGCGGGAACGCCCCACAAAGTTCCAGTAAAATCCATATATCGCCTTGCCTCCTGGTATATTCCGAATATAAAGACACCTTACAAGAACTTGTTAGAACTTAATTAAACCTGGGAGTATAGTCATTCCGTTGCTCATATATCAGGCAATTGGGATCATCACCACCAGGAGAATTTATGGAAAAGTTCATCGACTGGCATCCGGCAGATATCATTGCTGGATTGCGCAAAAAAGGGACGTCGCTGGCAGCGGAGTCGCGGCGTAACGGCTTGAGTTCTTCAACGCTGGCGAATGCATTGACCCGGCCGTGGCCAAAAGGTGAGCTGATTATTGCTCATGCGCTGGATACCAAACCGTGGATTATCTGGCCCTCACGCTATCATGACCCGGTGACGCATCAGTTTATCGACAGAACGCAAATGATACGTCAGAAGAAAGAGAGCCAATGAAAGCGGTTCGCTGAGTCAACAGAACGGAATAAAAAAACAGCCCCCTGACACACGTCAAGGGGCTGTTATCACGACAGAGTTACTCGCCTTTCACGCGTTCGATATTCGCGCCCAGCGCCTGCAGTTTATCTTCGATGCGCTCGTATCCACGATCGATGTGGTAGATGCGATCGACAATCGTGGTGCCTTCCGCGATACAGCCGGCCAGGACCAGGCTTGCTGACGCACGCAGGTCGGTTGCCATCACCTGCGCACCGGAGAGCTGCGCCACGCCGTGGCATATCGCCGTATTGCTTTCGATCTCCGCGTGTGCACCCATACGGATCAGTTCCGGAATATGCATGAAACGGTTTTCAAAGATCGTTTCGGTAATCACGCCGGTCCCTTCCGCAACCAGGTTCAACAGCGTGAACTGCGCCTGCATGTCGGTCGGGAAACCCGGGTGTGGCGCGGTACGCACATTGACGGCTTTCGGGCGGTTGCCGTGCATATCCAGGCTAATCCAGTCTTCGCCGATTTCGATATCGGCGCCCGCATCGCGCAGCTTGGCCAGTACGGCATCCAGGGTATCAGGCTGTGCGTTGCGGCAAACAATTTTACCGCCGGAGATTGCCGCAGCGACCAGGAAAGTACCGGTTTCGATACGGTCAGGCAGAACGCGATATACGCCGCCACCCAGACGTTCTACGCCTTCGATGGTGATGCGGTCAGTCCCCTGACCTTTAATTTTCGCGCCCAGCGCGTTGAGGAAGTTCGCCGTATCGACGATTTCCGGCTCGCGAGCGGCGTTTTCAATCACGGTGGTGCCTTCCGCCAGCGTCGCGGCACTCATAATGGTCACGGTCGCGCCGACGCTGACCTTATCCATCACAATATGCGCGCCTTTAAGACGTCCGTTAACCGACGCCTTCACATAGCCTTCTTCCAGTTTGATCTCTGCGCCCAGCTGCTCAAGGCCAATAATATGCAGATCGACCGGACGCGCACCGATAGCACAACCGCCCGGCAGTGAAACCTGTCCCTGACCAAAGCGCGCCACCAGCGGGCCCAGCGCCCAGATAGAAGCACGCATCGTTTTGACCAGATCGTACGGCGCGCAGAAGACGTCGACCGGACCCGCATCGATCCAGACTGACCCATTGCGCTTCACTTTGGCGCCAAGCTGGCTCAGCAGTTTCATCGTGGTATCGATGTCTTTCAGTTTTGGTACGTTCTGGATCTCAATCGGCTCATCTGCCAGCAGGGCGGCAAAGAGGATCGGCAGGGCGGCATTTTTCGCACCGGAGATGGTGACTTCCCCCTGGAGGCGTGTCGGCCCCTGAACACGGAATTTATCCATTGATTCTGTTCTCTGTTAAGAATTCACATACGCTGCGGGGAACATCCCTGCAGCTTAAAAGCCGTTGAGTTTGCGGTCCCGGGCCCATTCTTGCGGGGTAAATGCTTTGATCGACAGAGCATGAATGCGGTTGTCGGCAATGTATTCCATCAGCGGAGCGTAGACAGCCTGCTGTTTCTTTACCCGGCTCATGCCGTCAAACATCTCACCCACAGCAATAACCTGAAAGTGACTGCCATCGCCAGAGACGTGGACTTCCTGAAGGGAGAGTGCGTTCATCAGCACGGTCTGAATTTCATGATTTTCCATGGGTTCAAATTTTATCTGGTAGTGAAAATAGCCCAACATCTTAGAGGAAAGTGGCGCGGTCTTAAATAAGCAAAAAGCCCCATCGAAGATATTGATGGGGCTTTCAGGATAACCTCAGCAGTAACGCACTGAAAAACTATGGGATCATATCGGCGGGAAGGTTGTAAAGACTGGCTAAAGTTTGCAGGTTGTCGCTCTTACCAATCAGTTTCGCCTCCCGGCCCTGGTGACGAATTAACGCCACAAAGTGCATCAGCAGCGCCAGGCCGGCGGTATCCACCCGGGTTAGTGCGCTCAGGTCGATAGTCGACACGCCATCGGTCGCCTGCGCACGGGCTTCCCAGAGCGGGACCAGCAGATCCTGGTCCAGCTCCCCGTGCAGCGCCAGTCGCTCGCCGTCGCGAGTCCAGCTCAGCTGCCCGGTCATTATTTTTTCTGTTCCAGAGTGATCGGCTGCGCGGAGATCGCCTTCAGTTGCGCGGTCAGGCCATCAACGCCTTTGGTGCGCAGCAGATCGCTCCACTCGTTTTGTTTGGTGGTGATCATGCTCACCCCTTCGGCAATCATATCGTAAGCCTGCCAGTTACCGGTCTGGGTGTTTTTACGCCACTGGAAATCCAGGCGTACCGGAGGGCGGCCATTGGGATCGACGATCGTCACGCGAATAGGGACGATCGTTGCATCGCCCAGCGGTTGTTCCGGAGCAATCTGGTAAGTTTGACCATGGTACATAGCCAGCGCCTGGCCGTAGGCCTGCTTCAGGTATTCACGGAAGGCGACAAAGTAGGCTTCGCGCTGCGCCGGGGTCGCATCTTTATAATACCGGCCCAGAACCAGCGCGCCGGCATACTTCACCTGGACATACGGCATCAGCTCCTGGTCAACGATATCACGCAGATAGTTCGGGTTAGCCTGAATCTTCGGCTGTTCATTTTTCAGACGATCGAAGGTCTTCTGCGCCGCTTCGTTCATCAGCTTATAGGGATTGGACTGATCCGCCGCCGTAGCAGCCGTCAAGGGAGCAATCACCAGCATGGCGATCATCAATAAACGTTTAAACATAGGGTGTCTCTCCTGAAATTAATGCGTCGTGGCGGCCGGTGGCGTGGCGTCAGTATGACTCTCTGTCGCTGCCGAATCATCGCCAGAATTCTTATTGTCACTGCCCTTACTGCTATAAAGGAACTGACCAATCAGGTCTTCCAGAACCATGGCTGACTTGGTGTCCTGAATAGTGCTGCCATCTTTAAGGATAGACGTCCCCAGTTCCGGATCGTCGAAACCGATATTCAGCGCCAGGTACTGTTCTCCCAGCAGGCCTGAGGTACGAATAGCCAGCGAGCTGGAATCAGGAATATGGTTGTAGCTCTCATCAATATCGAGCGCAACGCGCGGCAGGTAGGTTTTCGGGTCAAGCGTAATATCCGCAACCCGGCCCACGACCACACCGCCAATGCGGACCGGAGAACGCGCCTTCAGCCCACCAATATTGTCAAAGGTCGCATAGATACGGTACGTCGGTTCGGTACGTAAAGAGGTCACGTTGGCGGCTTTGAGACAGACAAACAGCGCAGCCAGCAACGCAACCAGTAAGAACACACCTACCCAGATTTCACTTTTTTTCGTTTGCATGAACTCAATTCCCAAACATCAGCGCAGTCAGCACAAAATCCAGCCCCAGAACCGCCAGCGACGAATGCACCACGGTACGCGTCGTTGCCCGGCTAATCCCGGCGGAAGTGGGGATAGCGTCATAACCATTAAATAACGCAACCCATGTCACCGTAATGGCAAACACCAGACTCTTAATCAGGCAGTTAACCAGGTCCATTCGCCAGTCAACGGCATTTTGCATCGCAGACCAGAAGAAGCCACTGTCGATCCCCTTCCAGCTTACGCCCACCAGCGAGCCGCCCCAGATGCCCACGGCGACAAAAATAATGGTCAACAGCGGCAGCGAGATAACCCCTGCCCAGAAGCGAGGGGAAATCACGCGCCGCAGCGGATCGACCGCCATCATTTCCATGCTGGAGAGCTGTTCGGTCGCACGCATCAGGCCAATTTCCGCGGTCAGCGCGGAACCCGCACGCCCGGCAAACAGCAGCGCAGCAACCACCGGCCCCAGTTCGCGCAGCAGGGATAACGCCACCAGCATGCCTAAACTGGTTTCCGCACTATAGGTGGTGAGCACCAGATAGCCCTGCAGCCCCAGCACCATGCCGATAAACAGCCCCGACACGATGATAATCAGCATCGATAGCACGCCAACGTTGTAGAGCTGACGGACCAACAGCGGCGCATGCTTACGAAATTCCGGCTTGCCCACTACCGCATTGAAAAGCATTAATCCGGCACGCCCGAAAGCCGCGGTCGTTTTAATTCCCCGGTGTCCGAGTGATGCCAGCACATTTAGCAGCATCAGTTGCTCGCTCCCTTGCCTAATAAATCATGCTGATAGTCCCCGGCCGGATAGCGGAACGGTACCGGACCATCGGCAATACCATCAATGAACTGGCGAACCCGCGGGTCGCCGTTTTCACGCAGCGACTGCGCGCTGCCGTGAGCCACGATTTTTTTGTCCGCCACGATATACGCGTAATCAGCAATGCTCAGCACTTCTGGCACGTCATGTGACACCACGATACAGGTCACGCCCAGCGTGCTGTTGAGTTCTGAGATCAGCTTAACCAGCACGCCCATGGTGATGGGATCCTGTCCGACAAACGGTTCGTCGAACATAATCAGGTCCGGCTCCAGCGCAATAGCCCTGGCCAGGGCGGCGCGGCGCGCCATCCCGCCTGAGAGTTCAGAAGGCATTAATTTCGCCGCTCCGCGCAGCCCGACCGCTTCAAGCTTCATCATGACGGTCGTATGCAGTAACGCCTCCGGCAAACGCGTATGTTCACGTAGCGGGTAGGCTACGTTATTGAACACGTTCATATCGGTGAACAGTGCTCCGGACTGGAACAGCATGCTCATGCGCTTACGCACGGTATACAGGCGCGAGCGTGACATCTGCGGCACGTTTTCACCATCGAACAGGATCTCACCTTTATCCGGCGGGATCTGCCCACCGATCAGGCGCAGCAGCGTCGTTTTACCGATCCCCGATGGTCCCATAATCGCCGTGATCTTACCGCGCGGCACTGACAGCGAGATATCGTCAAAGATGACGCGATCGCCGCGAGAGAAGCGGATACCGCGTACTTCGACCAAATTCGCCAGAGTTTGGCTCATAAAATCATCCTTACTAAACATCCCTCGGGCTAAGCATGGCGCGTACCTTCGCCACAAACCCAACATTTTTACAGAATCTTACCTGCCTGGGTTAGCGAAAGCTGGCATTTGTTTTACTTTTGACAAACATAAAGTCAAAATTAAGAATTCGTTACGCTGCAGATGGACCGCTACAGCGAATCAACGATTATACCTGAAGAAAGGACTTTAGATGCTCTTAGCGACGGCTCTGTTAATAATTGGTTTACTGCTGGTAGTCTACAGCGCCGATCGTCTGGTCTACGCCGCTTCAATACTTTGCCGCATGATAGGGATCCCCCCGCTCATTATCGGGATGACGGTGGTAAGTATCGGCACCAGCCTGCCGGAGATCATCGTTTCCGCCGCTGCGTCTCTGCACGGACAGACCGATCTGGCGATCGGCACGGCGCTCGGATCCAATATTACCAATATATTATTAATACTCGGCCTCGCTGCCTTGTTGCGTCCATTTACCGTGCATTCTGATATCCTGCGCCGCGAGTTACCGCTAATGTTGCTGGTCAGTTTGCTGGCAAGCTTTGTGCTGTACGATGGGCAACTGTCCCGTATGGACGGTCTTTTCTTACTGGCGCTCGCCCTGCTGTGGCTGCTGTTTACGATTAAAATCGCCCGGCTGGCGGAACGTCAGGGCAGCGATAGCCTGACCCGGGAACAGATGGCGGAGCTTCCGCGGGAAGGTTCGCTTCCCGTGGCCCTGCTCTGGCTGGGTGTAGCCATGATTGTGATGCCCATGGCAACCCGAATGGTCGTGGATAATGCTACCGTGCTGGCAAACTACTTCGCTATCAGCGAGCTCACCGTCGGCTTAACGGTGGTGGCGATCGGCACCAGCCTGCCGGAACTGGCAACGACGATTGCCGGGGCGCGAAAAGGGGAAGACGATATCGCTATCGGGAATATTATCGGCGCGAATATCCTGAATATCGCCCTGGTTCTCGGATTACCGGCACTGATCGCCCCGGGAGCATTCGCACCGGAGGCCTTTACGCGCGACTATGCCGTGATGCTGTTCGTCAGCGTGATATTCGTCCTGCTATGCTGGCGTCGCAAATGGCAACCCGGTCGCCTGGTGGGTGCGCTGCTGGTCGGCGGTTTTGTGGTTTGGTTGGCGATGCTGTACTGGGCAGCACCGCTCTTCGTTGAATGAATCGGGATAACACTATGTCGCAAATAGATTTGCCAACGGATTTTGACTTTCAACGGGTAGGACGTGAAGTTCTGGAAATTGAACGTGAAGGTCTGGCTCAACTCGATCAGTACATTAATGAAGATTTCACTCATGCCTGCGAGAAGATCTTCCGCTGCGCGGGCAAAGTCGTGGTGATGGGGATGGGCAAATCCGGCCATATCGGGCGTAAAATGGCGGCGACGTTTGCCAGCACCGGTACGCCGTCGTTTTTTGTGCACCCCGGCGAAGCGGCCCACGGCGATTTAGGCATGGTGACGCCGAAGGATGTGGTTATCGCGCTCTCGAATTCCGGCGAGTCGAACGAGATCCTGGCGCTGATTCCGGTACTTAAACGCCTGCAGGTGCCTCTTATCTGCATGACCAGCCGTCCGGAAAGCAGCATGGCGCGCGCCGCGGACATCCATCTTTGCGTGAAGGTACTGAAAGAAGCCTGCCCGTTAGGGCTGGCCCCGACCTCCAGCACCACCGCCGCGCTGGTTATGGGCGATGCGCTGGCGGTTGCCCTGCTGGAAGCGCGCGGCTTTACCGCTGAAGATTTTGCGCTGTCGCACCCTGGCGGCGCACTGGGTCGTAAGCTGCTGTTGCGGGTCAATGATATTATGCATACGGGTGATGAAATCCCGCACGTCAATGTGCAGGCCACCTTGCGCGATGCGCTGCTGGAAATCACACGTAAAAATTTAGGCATGACGGCTGTCTGTGATGATGACATGAACATCATCGGTATTTTCACCGATGGCGACCTGCGCCGGGTGTTTGATACCGGGGTCGATATGCGTAATGCCAGTATTGCCGATGTCATGACACCGGGCGGCATTCGCATTCGCCCCGGTATTCTTGCCGTCGATGCGCTGAACCTGATGCAATCTCGCCATATCACCTGTGTGTTAGTTGCCGATGGCGACCGCCTGTTGGGTGTGGTACATATGCACGATCTCCTGCGCGCAGGCGTAGTGTAAGTAAGGATAAAATAATGAATAATGCTGATGCTCTGCAGGAAACCTGCTACGGGCCAGTAAGCCCTGAATTTATCGATCGGGCGGCGAAGATCCGTTTATTGATCCTCGACGTAGACGGCGTGCTGTCCGATGGCCTGATCTACATGGGCAACAGCGGTGAAGAGCTGAAGGCGTTTAACGTTCGCGACGGTTACGGAATTCGCTGCGCGCTGACCTCAGGTATTGAAGTCGCGATTATTACCGGACGAAAAGCTAAACTGGTAGAAGATCGTTGTCAGACGCTGGGCATTACGCACCTGTATCAGGGGCAGTCCGATAAACTGCTGGCATTTCGCGAATTATTGCGCAAGCTGGCCGTTCGCCCGGACGAAGTTGCCTACATCGGCGATGATCTGATCGACTGGCCGGTGATGGCCGAGGTCGGTTTAAGCGTGGCAGTGGCGGATGCGCACCCGCTGCTGCTACCGCGCGCAGATTATGTTACCCGCATCAACGGTGGACGCGGAGCGGTACGCGAAGTCTGCGATTTGTTACTATTGGCGCAGGGCAAGCTGGATGAGGCCAAAGGGCAATCAATATGAGTAAAACCAGACGTTGGGTTATCATTTTACTATCGCTGGTCGCGCTTATTCTGATCGGCCTGAATCTGGCGGGTACGGACGATACCACTCAGCAAGAGATCAATCCTGATGACCCGACCTATACCAGTGAACATACCGACACCGTTGTTTACAGCCCGGAAGGGGCGCTTAACTACCGCTTAATCGCTGAGCACGTGGAGTATTTTTCCGCCCAGGAAGTCTCGTGGTTCACCAAACCGGTGATGACCACATTTGATACCAACAAGGTACCCACCTGGTCTATCAAAGCGGATAAAGCCAAACTGACTAAAGACCGCATGCTGTATCTTTACGGAAACGTAGAGGTGGACGCGCTGAGCGCGGACTCTCAATTGCGCAAAATTACGACGGATAACGCCCAGATAAACCTGGTGACGCAAGATGTTACCTCTGATGACATGGTGACGTTGTACGGGACGACATTTAATTCCAGCGGCCTGAAAATGCGCGGAAATTTACGCAGCAAAACTGCCGAGCTGATTGAAAAGGTTAGAACCTCTTATGAAATTCAGAACAAACAAACTCAGCCTTAAGATTGCGCTCGCCAGCGCCTTACTGGCCGCCAGCCTGCCGGCACTGGCAAAAACCGGCGATACCGATCAACCGATTCACATCGAATCCGATCAGCAGTCACTGGATATGCAGGGCAATGTCGTCACCTTCACCGGTAATGTCGTCGTCACCCAGGGGACCATTAAAATCAACGCCGATAAGGTGGTGGTGACCCGTCCTGGCGGTGAAAAAGGTAAAGAAGTGATCGACGGTTACGGTAATCCGGCAACCTTCTTCCAGATGCAGGACAACGGCAAGCCGGTGAAAGGCCGCGCGCAAAAAATGCACTATGAATTGCAGAATGATTTCGTCGTCCTGACCGGTAATGCGCATCTGGAACAGATCGATAGCAACATCCAGGGCGACAAAATTACCTATCTGGTGAAAGAGCAGAAAATGCAGGCGTTCAGCAATAAAGGCGGACGCGTGACGACGGTTCTGGTTCCTTCGCAGCTGCAAGACAAAAGCACCAACCAGCAAAAGAAGGGTAACTAATTCGTTATGGCAACATTAACCGCAAAGAATCTCGCCAAGGCGTATAAAGGCCGCCGCGTGGTGGAAGATGTCAGTCTGACCGTGAACTCTGGCGAGATCGTTGGCCTCCTCGGGCCAAACGGCGCCGGTAAAACCACGACCTTCTACATGGTGGTCGGCATTGTGCCGCGCGACGCTGGCAACATTATTATCGACGATGAAGATATCAGCCTGCTGCCGCTGCATGCCCGCGCGCGTCGGGGGATCGGCTATCTGCCGCAGGAAGCTTCCATTTTCCGCCGCCTGAGCGTGTACGATAATTTAATGGCGGTTTTGCAGATTCGCGACGATCTCAGCAGCGAGCAGCGTGAAGACCGCGCGAAAGAGCTGATGGAAGAATTTCACATCGAGCATCTGCGCGACAGCCTGGGACAGGCGCTTTCCGGCGGTGAACGCCGCCGCGTTGAAATCGCCCGCGCGCTGGCCGCTAATCCGAAATTCATTCTGCTGGATGAGCCTTTTGCCGGCGTTGACCCCATTTCCGTTATTGATATCAAACGCATCATCGAACATCTGCGCGACAGCGGTCTTGGCGTGCTGATCACCGACCATAACGTCAGGGAGACGCTGGCCGTCTGCGAACGCGCCTATATCGTCAGCCAGGGCCACCTGATCGCCCACGGCACCCCGCAGCAAATCCTTGAAGACGAGCAGGTTAAGCGCGTGTATCTTGGGGAAGACTTCAGACTCTGATAGGGTAGAGGTTACAGACGTTTTAGCCGGAGATATTAGCCCTGAATATGAAGCAAGGTTTGCAATTAAGGCTAAGCCAACAGCTTGCCATGACGCCACAACTGCAACAGGCTATTCGCCTGCTGCAGCTGTCCACGTTAGAACTCCAGCAAGAACTCCAGCAGGCGCTGGAGAGTAATCCGCTGCTTGAGCAAACCGATCTTCACGATGAGGTAGAAACCAAAGAGGTCGAGGACCGCGAATCGCTGGACACCGTCGACGCTCTTGAACAAAAAGATATGCCGGAAGAGCTGCCGCTCGACGCCAGCTGGGATGAAATCTACACCGCCGGCACCCCGTCCGGAAACGGCGTTGATTACCAGGACGACGAGCTGCCTGTCTATCAAGGCGAAACGACCCAAAGCCTGCAGGATTACCTGATGTGGCAGGTTGAACTGACGCCGTTTACCGACACCGACCGCGCCATTGCCACCTCGATTGTCGATGCCGTTGATGACACCGGCTATCTCACTATTCGGCTGGAAGATATTGTCGAGAGTATCGACGATGACGACATTGGTCTCGAAGAAGTGGAAGCGGTGCTAAAGCGTATCCAGCGCTTTGACCCGGTCGGCGTCGCGGCAAAAGATCTGCGCGACTGTCTGCTGGTTCAGCTTTCCCAATATGCTAAAGAGACGCCGTGGCTGGAAGAAGCCCGGCTGATCATCAGCGATCATCTCGATCTGCTCGCCAACCATGATTTCCGCTCCCTGATGCGCGTCACCCGACTGAAAGAAGAGGTGCTGAAAGAAGCCGTTAATCTCATCCAGTCCCTCGATCCGCGCCCCGGTCAGTCGATTCAGACCAGCGAGCCGGAATACGTCATTCCCGACGTGCTGGTACGTAAAGTCAGCGGCCGCTGGGTCGTGGAGCTTAACTCCGACAGCATCCCACGTCTGAAGATTAATCAGCATTACGCGGCCATGGGCAATAGCGCGCGCAATGATGCAGACAGCCAGTTTATCCGCAGCAACCTGCAGGAAGCTCGCTGGCTGATCAAGAGTCTGGAAAGCCGCAATGATACGCTGTTGCGCGTCAGCCGCTGCATCGTCGAACAGCAGCAGGCCTTCTTCGATCAGGGTGAAGAGTTCATGAAACCGATGGTGCTGGCGGATATCGCTCAGGCCGTCGAAATGCATGAATCCACCATTTCACGCGTTACCACCCAAAAATATCTGCACAGTCCGCGCGGTATTTTTGAGCTGAAATATTTCTTTTCCAGCCACGTGAATACGGAAGGCGGCGGCGAGGCATCGTCGACGGCCATTCGTGCGCTGGTGAAGAAGTTAATCGCCGCGGAGAATCCCGCGAAGCCGTTGAGTGACAGTAAGCTGACCACCATCCTGTCCGAACAGGGTATCATGGTGGCACGTCGTACCGTCGCTAAGTACCGAGAGTCTTTATCCATTCCGCCATCTAACCAGCGTAAACAACTGGTTTGATACAACCGATAAGGAAGACACTATGCAGCTCAACATTACAGGACACAACGTCGAGATCACCCCTGCACTGCGCGAATTCGTTAATGCGAAGTTCAGCAAGCTGGAGCAGTTTTTCGACAGGATCAATCAGGTCTATATTGTGTTAAAAGTAGAGAAGGTGACGCAAATTGCGGATGCCAATCTGCATGTCAACGGTGGCGAAATCCATGCCAGTGCGGAAGGGCAGGATATGTATGCCGCTATCGATGGACTCATCGATAAGCTGGCAAGACAGTTAACAAAACATAAAGATAAACTAAAACAACACTAATTGTCCGGGCACCGCCCTTGCCTGCTGCCAGCCTTCATCGGTAGCAGGCAAGGGGCGCGCTCAGGTGAAATTATGATGAACAACGATTCGGCTCTACAACTGAGCAACGTCCTTAACCAGGAATGTACCCGTAGCCAGGTTCACTGCCAGAGCAAAAAGCGCGCGCTGGAAATCATCAGTGAACTGGCAGCAAAACAGTTAGGTTTGCCGCCGCAGGTGGTGTTTGAGGCGATCCTTACCCGCGAGAAAATGGGCAGTACCGGGATTGGCAACGGGATTGCCATTCCGCACGGTAAACTTGAAGAGGATACGCTGCGCGCCGTTGGCGTGTTTGTCCAGCTGGAGACTCCGATCGCATTTGATGCCATCGACAATCAGCCGGTCGATCTGCTGTTTGCGCTTCTGGTCCCGGCTGACCAGACCAAAACCCATCTGCATACGCTGTCTCTGGTTGCAAAACGACTGGCGGATAAAACGATTTGCCGTCGCCTGCGCGCAGCGCAAAGCGATGAAGAGCTGTATGAGATCATCACCGAAGCAGGAAGCAACGATGACGTATAACGGCCGTCGCCCCCTACCCTTTATCGTACTGAGGAGAAACGGTACATGGTACTGATGATCGTCAGCGGCCGCTCAGGCTCGGGGAAATCCGTCGCTCTGCGGGCGCTGGAAGATATGGGCTTCTACTGCGTAGATAACCTGCCGGTAGTGCTGTTGCCTGAGCTGGCGAGATCGCTGGCCGACAGAAACATCTCTGCCGCCGTCAGCATTGACGTGCGTAACATGCCGGAATCGCCAGAGATCTTTGAACAGGCGATGAAAAACCTGCCTGAGGCATTTTCCCCTCAGCTGCTGTTCCTTGATGCTGACCGCAATACGCTGATCCGCCGCTACAGCGACACCCGTCGTCTGCATCCGCTATCGAGCAAAAATCTGTCGCTGGAAAGCGCGATTGACGAAGAGAGCGCGCTGCTGGAGCCGCTGCGTTCCCGCGCCGACCTGATCGTCGACACTTCAGAGATGTCGGTACACGAGCTGGCGGAAATGCTACGTACCCGTCTGCTCGGCAAGCGTGAACGTGAGCTGACCATGGTCTTTGAATCCTTTGGCTTTAAGCACGGTATCCCGATTGATGCCGATTACGTCTTTGACGTACGCTTCCTGCCAAACCCACACTGGGATCCGAAACTGCGTCCAATGACCGGTCTGGATAAGCCGGTGGCCGCCTTCCTTGACCGGCACACGGAAGTTCACAATTTTATTTACCAGACCCGCAGCTATCTTGAGCTATGGTTACCGATGCTGGAGACCAATAATCGCAGCTATCTGACGGTGGCGATTGGTTGTACCGGCGGTAAACACCGTTCGGTCTACATTGCCGAACAGCTGGCTGATTACTTCCGCTCACGCGGTAAGAACGTGCAGTCTCGTCATCGGACGCTGGAAAAACGCAAATCATGACCGTAAAGCAGATCGTTGAAATCACCAATAAACTGGGGATGCATGCCCGCCCGGCGATGAAGCTGTTTGAGCTGATGCAGAATTATGATGCGGAAGTCCTGCTGCGCAACGACGAGGGGACGGAAGCGGAGGCCAATAGCGTAATTGCCCTGCTGATGCTCGACTCGGCCAAAGGTCGGCAAATCGAGATTGAAGCCAACGGTCCGCAGGAAGTCGAGGCGCTGGCAGCGGTTATCGCGCTGTTCAACGCCGGTTTTGACGAAGACTAAACATTCCCGCCTCTTCCCCGGCTGCACGACGCTGACCGGGGCTATTGTTTCTGCCGCGACCTCACTTCAGCTTATTCGCCTGCATAAATCCTTCTCCGCCTAGCTGACGCATCTGACGCAGGATCCACGCCTGCCGACTGCGAACATAGCCGGACGGCGCATCGGCGCGAAAGCGAATCGGGTTGGGCAATACCGCAGCCAGGAGCGCCGCTTCAGAAGCCGTTAACTTGCTCGCAGGCTTGTGAAAGTAGCGCCGGGACGCCGCTTCGACGCCGAACGTTCCTTCCCCAAATTCAGCGATATTCAGGTAGACGGTCAGAATCCGTTTTTTACTCCACACCGTCTCAATCCCTACCGTTAACCCTGCCTCCAGCCCTTTGCGCAACCAGCTACGGCCATCCCACAAGAACAGGTTCTTAGCCGTTTGCTGCGAAAGCGTGGAGGCGCCGCGCACGCGGTTTTCCTGACGTTCATTGTGTGCCAGCGCTTTCTCTATCGCTGAGACATCAAAACCCCAGTGTTCAGGGAATTTTTGATCCTCCGCAGCGATTGCCGCCAGCCCCATCCACGGCGAGATCTCGTCCATCCCGACCCAGTCGGAGTGGGCGACATAATGAAAATCACCGCTCAGCCATGCGCCGATTTGTCGCTCGAGCATAACGGCTGAAAACGGCACCGGCAGTATGCTAAAGAGCGCGATGCCGCCTCCCCAAAAGGCTGCCGCAATCAGCAGAATGCGCAATAAAAGGCGTTTAATCATTCGCAACGGGGCCGAACGCACGCTCATGCAGTCAGAACCAGCACGCGAGCCACCAGCTTCTCAATCCCGCTTGCCGCTTCCGCAATGTTCTGCGCCAGCATCCAGGCCGGGGTCGTCACCACCTTATGTTCTTCATCGACGACGATATCATCGACCGGGCAAGGAACGTGTTCTGCGCCCATCTCTTCCACCACCTCAGCAGTATCAAGATCGGTGCCGATGGTTATCCGCAGCGGGATCGGGAAAATTTTTGGCAGCAGCGCCGGGGCGATACACATAAAGCCCAGCGGTTTACCCGCCTCGTGCATCGCCAGCGTCAACGCTTTCAGGTCGCTATCGACCTGGCATTCAGCCCCTTGCGAGGCAAAATTGCTGAGGTTCTTCGCCGCGCCAAACCCGCCAGGGACAATCAGCGCATCCAGATCTTCAGCCCGGGCCGCAGCCAGAGGCTGGATATCGCCACGGGCAATACGCGCGGCCTCCACCAGAACGTTGCGGCTTTCGGCCATCGGCTCACCGGTCAGGTGGTTGATCACGTCCGTTTGCGCTTTATCCGCGGCGAAACAGATGGCCTGTGCGCCGCTACGGGCGATCGCCAACAGGGTAATGACCGCTTCATGGATCTCCGTTCCGTCATAGACGCCACAGCCGCTCAATACCACGCCAATCTTTTTCATACTGCCAGCTCCTTAGTGCAACTTGCTGAAACCAGTCAAAAATTTTGATTTACACGCATTGCTTCACATATTTTACTGATTCACGTAACAAATAATTTAAGGTTTGCTATCTTAATGAGCGAGCAAACCAAATCCTCAGGTTGCGCTACGTAAAAATATCTCTAAAAATTCTGGCGCAACGACCAGTTCCCTGGTGTTGGCGCAGTATTCGCGCACCCCGGTTTATCCGGGGTCATTTTTTATGTGCCGCCGCAACCCATGCTTTCAGCACCGCTACATCGTTCTGCCACTCGGATTTCATCTCTTCAACCCATTCACCAACGTTATCCGACCACGCCGGCAGGTCCGGAGTCTGAATCTGCTGTCCCAGCTGTTGGATATGCCGCAGGCCAATCGAGCCCGCCGCGCCTTTAATTTTATGCCCTTCATCGACGATCCCTTTCTGGTCGCGAGCGGTCAGATTAGACTCCAGTACCGCCATATAGCCCGGCATCATCTTCTCAAAAACCGCAAGACCATCGTTGATAAGCTTTGGCCCCACCAGCTCGATATACTGCTCAAGCATCGGAATATCCAGCACGGATGCCGATTTACTCACATCCACGGTCGGCATTTCGCACTCATCCTCTTCCGGCGAATCCCAGAATTTTTTAATCATTGCCGTCAGCGCCGGCACCGATAGCGGTTTACTCAGGACGTCGTCCATTCCGGCATCAAGATACTCTTTTTTATTCTTCAGGACGTTGGCGGTCAGGGCAACCAGCGGCGGTAGCTCGTCGGCGGCAAAGTGCTGCTTAAGATGACGAGAAATATCCAGGCCCGTCATATCCGGCAGCTGGATATCCAGCAGCACCAGGTCGTACTCGCCCGGTTCAAACATCTCCAGCGCGGCCTTACCGGTCATCGCCACATCGACGCTGTTACCCAGCTTCTCCAGCACCGAGCGCGCCACAATCACGTTGAGCTCGATATCCTCGACCAGCAGCACGTTCAGCGCCGGCAGGGGCATCTCATCTTCCGTCAGCATATCTTCCACTTCTTCCGCCACCGCCGGCGCATGCACGGTCAGCGTAAACGTGGCCCCCTGGCCCGGCTGGCTGGAGACGTTAATGTCGCCGCCCATATTGCGAGCCAGACGACGCGATACGGCAAGACCGATCCCGGTGCCCGTCGCAGGCTTGCCGCCGTGGCTGTCTTTCACCTGATAATACATCGCGAAGATCTTATCCTGCTCGGCTTCGGGAATGCCGATGCCGGAGTCTTCCACTTCAAAATGCAGGATATCGCCTTCATCGTAGCGAACGCGAACGGTGACGTTTCCACCTTGCGGGGTGAATTTCACGGCGTTACTGATGAGGTTCCACAGAATCTGCCGCAGACGCGTCCCGTCGGTCACCACTTTATGCGGCAGCGGCAGCGTCGGTTCCAGGACGAAGCGCAGCCCTTTCTGTTGCGCCTGCAGGCCGGAGAGGTTTTCCAGATCGGCCAGGAAACCGGTGAAGTCGACCTGCTGATTATCCAGCTGGACTTTGCGCCGCTCCATTTTATCCATGTCGATAATATCGTTGAAAATATTCCCCAGCGTAACGGCAGAGACATGGATGGTTTTGAGGTATTTTTCCTGCTCACCGGTCAGCTCGGTATCCAGCAGGATACGGCTCAGCCCGACGATACCGTTGAGCGGCGTACGCAGCTCGTGGCTGATGGTTGAGATAAAGGTGGTCTTATCGCGGCTGGCGCGCTCCAGCGCATCCTGGTAGCGCTTACGTTCGGTAATATCGCGGCCAAAGCCCATCAGTCCACGGCGCTTGCCGACGCGGTCATAGTAAGGGACCTTGCGGATTTCAAAGCAGGCTTTACGCCCGTCCGGATAATCCAGCCACTGCTCGTAGGTCAGCGACACATTATGGCGGAAGACCTTTTCGTCAGTCTCCAGCACTTTAACCGCCGCTTCTTCGTTATAGACATCCTGAGGTTTCAGGTGGATAAGCTGCTTTTCGCTTTTCCCGGTCAGGAGCTCCATCGCCCGGTTACAGCCAGAAAACTCTTTGTCTTCATTGCGATAGAATACCAGGTCCGGCGAGGCATCAAGGAAAGAACGGAGGAAGGAGGATTGCTGTTCCAGCTGAATTTGCGTCTCTTCGCGCTCTTTCATCTCAATCTTCAGCTGTTCCAGCGTCGTCTCGCGCTCGGCTTCCGCCTTTTCACGCTCGCCAATCTCCTGATTGAGCTGCGCGATATTATCTTTGAGCTGCACGTTAAGCTGCAGGTCGCGCTCGCGCATCTCCTCCAGTTTTTCCACCAGCCGGGAGAGACGCTGCCGCGACTCTTCCAGTTGCTCCACCACCACCGACAAAAAATAAACTGCCCAGGGGGTGATCAGCAGACCAAAGAAGATAGAGCGGATAACGTCGATGCTCTCAACCTGGCCATGCAGAACCATCGTGACGGCCATCTGTACCACAATCGCCAGCACCACCAGGGCGAGGGCCAACAGCATGGAAAAACGCACCAGACCCAGCTTCATCATCAGGTCGACATAGTACTGCGCCAGCATACGGATTTGCTTCATAAGGGATTCCTTCGCGACAACTCCGCACAATAATACCCAATTCTGAGCAATACGCTGTAAGTTGTGCAAAAAATGCGGGCGCCCTTACTCTAAAGCTGCGCGCGGCACCCAGGCTCGTCCCAGCGCCGAGCCCTGCACGCCGTGTTGGTTGAGATAGCGGTCAAGTTCAACCATCCCGGTCCAGCGGTTCTCACACCACAGGGGCGCCAGCAGCGTCGGCCGCCGGGCGCTGGCGGAAATGCGGTGATAGATCACCTCGGGTGGCGTGTGGCGAATCATCTCCCCGGCAGTGACCGTATACTCATCCAGCGCAATCGCCTGCAACCGTCCCGCCTGCCAGGCTTTGGCCATCGTACTGCCGGTGACGATATGCAGCGGATGCAGTTTGATGCCATCCACACCGGTATTCACAACCTGCTCCAGCGTTTGCAGGCAATGGCTCTGCGCCTCGCCCGGTAGCCCGACGATCAAATGCGCGCAGACCTTCAGCCCGCGCTCGCGCGCCAGCCGGGTCGTACGCTGATAACAGGCAAAATCATGCCCACGATTAATCCGCTGCAGCGTTTTGTCATGCGCCGTCTGTAAGCCGAGTTCCAGCCATACTTCGTAGCCCTGTTCCCGATAGCCGCCGAGCAGTTCCAGCACCGCCTCCGGGACGCAGTCAGGACGAGTACCCACGCACAGCCCGACGATATTGGCCTGACTCACCGCCTGCTGATACATCGAGCGCAGTACCTGAACTTCGGCAAAGGTGCTGGTGTAAGCCTGAAAATAAGCGAGATAGCGCCTGGCGCGATTAACCCGCTGCGCCTGATGTGCCAGCTGTTCAGCAATAGAGTGGTGCTGCTGCTCTTCGTCAGCAAAAGAGGCGACGTTGCAGAACGTGCAGCCTCCGCGGCCGATAGTGCCATCGCGATTCGGGCAGCTAAACCCGCCATGCAGCGTCAGTTTATGAACCTTTTCGCCATAGCGCCGCGAAAGATCCCCACCAAACATATTGACTAATTTTTGTAACTGCATAATCTGATAGACCGGCCTGAAGAAAGGGGCCAAGCCTGCCATTTTTAGCCACCGACGGCGATGACCTGGATCAATCGTCAGCGCGGCCGCTCATCTCATTGCATAAACACTCAAGATAACTGCAATTTCATTCACTCACTCTGTGATGACTTTTCCTTATACTTAACCTCAGGTTTGCCATTATCTTCATCAGGGCAAAAAACAGTGTTATTTACCGCTCTAGAGGTAACAGGCAGATAAATACTCTGCGATAAATAGGCAGTTCAGCACAGATCGATAATGTTACGCTATCGATATAGTGAGACAGATCACACTAGATTATGCTTTCCGCTACGTTTCAGCGCCGCTTAAAACACAGTTATTATCTTATTTATCATAATGTTAAACCATGTATAGCACATTTTTGTATAAATAAGATTGCCATTTGACGTAAGTGTCGATTCCCGATAAGTTGGGAATCCGCTGGAAGCTTTCTGGATGAGCACTCTGCTCATCATATTTATGCAGTAATTGAGATTCCCTCTTACAGCAAGTCCTCAAACTTGCGTACCGATGCGAAAAGGATTTAAAGAGGGCGAATGCGAGGTGCAAACCCCGTCGCCATGCTCTTTCTGTGCCCGTGCGCAATCGGTATCGGAGGGTGTCCCGTAGAGCCTGGGGAGGTTCACTGATATGTTGTACGATAAATCCCTTGAGAGGGATAACTGTGGTTTCGGCCTGATCGCCCACATAGAAGGCGAACCTAGCCACAAGGTAGTGCGTACCGCTATACACGCACTGGCCCGAATGCAGCACCGCGGCGCGATTCTTGCCGATGGTAAAACCGGCGACGGTTGTGGCTTGCTGCTGCAAAAACCTGACCGTTTCTTCCGTATCGTTGCGGAAGAGCGCGGCTGGCGTTTAGCCAAAAATTACGCCGTCGGGATGTTATTCCTTAATAAAGATCCTGAACTGGCGGCTACGGCACGCCGCATCGTTGAAGAAGAACTACAACGTGAAACCCTGTCTATCGTCGGCTGGCGCGAAGTGCCGACCAACGAAGGGGTTCTCGGTGAAATCGCCCTCTCCTCGCTGCCTCGTATTGAACAAATTTTTGTTAACGCCCCGGCAGGCTGGCGCCCGCGCGATATGGAACGTCGTTTGTTCATCGCCCGTCGCCGCATTGAAAAGCGTCTGCAGGAAGATAAAGATTTCTACGTTTGCAGCCTGTCGAATCTGGTGAACATTTACAAAGGTCTGTGTATGCCGGCTGACCTGCCGCGCTTCTATCTGGACCTCGCGGACCTGCGTCTGGAGTCGGCAATCTGCCTGTTCCACCAGCGCTTCTCCACCAACACCGTGCCGCGCTGGCCGCTGGCACAGCCGTTCCGCTACCTGGCGCACAACGGCGAAATCAACACCATCACCGGCAACCGCCAGTGGGCGCGCGCGCGTACCTACAAGTTCCAGACGCCGTTAATTCCGGACCTGCACGATGCGGCGCCGTTCGTGAACGAAACCGGCTCCGACTCCAGCTCGATGGATAACATGCTTGAGCTGCTGCTGGCCGGCGGGATGGATATCGTGCGCGCCATGCGTCTGCTCGTACCGCCAGCCTGGCAGAACAACCCGGATATGGATCCGGAGCTGCGCGCCTTCTTTGATTTTAACTCCATGCATATGGAGCCATGGGATGGCCCGGCGGGCATCGTGATGTCCGACGGTCGCTACGCCGCCTGTAACCTCGATCGTAACGGTCTGCGCCCGGCGCGCTACGTCATCACCAAAGACAAACTGATTACCTGCGCTTCAGAAGTCGGGATTTGGGATTACCAGCCTGACGAAGTGGTCGAAAAAGGCCGCGTAGGCCCGGGCGAACTGATGGTTATCGATACCCGCGGCGGACGTATTCTGCACTCCGCGGAAACCGATGATGACCTGAAAAGTCGCCACCCTTACAAAGAGTGGATGGAGAAAAACGTCCGCCGCCTGGTGCCGTTTGAAGATCTACCGGACGAAGACGTCGGCAGCCGCCAGCTGGATGACGACACGCTCGCCAGCTTCCAGAAACAGTTTAAGTACAGCG
This sequence comes from Klebsiella sp. X13, assembly GCF_003323835.1. NCBI lineage: Bacteria > Pseudomonadati > Pseudomonadota > Gammaproteobacteria > Enterobacterales > Enterobacteriaceae > Klebsiella > Klebsiella sp. X13. The sequence continues at coordinate 552,674 of NZ_CP030874.1, read as the reverse complement.
CAGAAGAGCTGGACTCCGTCCTGCGTGTACTGGGTGAAAACGGCCAGGAAGCGGTCGGTTCAATGGGCGACGATACCCCGTTTGCCGTGCTCTCCAGCCAGCCGCGTATCATTTACGACTACTTCCGTCAGCAGTTCGCGCAGGTGACTAACCCGCCGATCGACCCGCTGCGTGAAGCTCACGTGATGTCGCTGGCCACCAGCATCGGCCGTGAAATGAACGTCTTCTGCGAAGCGGAAGGCCAGGCTCACCGCCTGAGCTTCAAATCACCGATCCTGCTGTACTCCGATTTCAAACAGCTCACCACCATGGAAGAGGAGCACTATCGCGCCGATACCCTGGATATCACCTTTAACGCCGCAGAAACCTCGCTGGCCGAAACGGTGAAGGCGCTGTGCGATAAAGCGGAACAGATGGTCCGTAACGGTACCGTTCTGCTGGTGCTCTCCGATCGTAATATCGCCAAAGATCGTCTGCCGGTTCCGGCACCGATGGCGGTAGGCGCGATTCAAACCCGCCTGGTGGATAAGAGCCTGCGCTGCGATGCCAACATTATCGTTGAGACCGCCAGCGCCCGTGACCCGCACCATTTCGCGGTGCTGCTGGGCTTCGGCGCCACGGCTATCTATCCGTACCTGGCCTATGAGACGCTGGCGAAACTGGTTGATAACAAGGCCATTGAGAAAGATTATCGTACCGTGATGCTGAACTACCGTAACGGCATCAACAAAGGCCTGTACAAGATCATGTCTAAGATGGGCATTTCGACCATCGCCTCCTACCGCTGCTCGAAGCTGTTCGAAGCGGTTGGCCTGCATCGTGAGGTTTCCGATCTGTGCTTCCTCGGCGTTGTCAGCCGCATCGGCGGCGCGGGCTTCGATGACTTCCAGCAGGATCTGCTGAATCTGTCCAAACGCGCCTGGCTGGTCCGTAAGCCGCTGGATCAGGGCGGTCTGCTGAAATACGTTCACGGCGGTGAATATCACGCCTACAACCCGGACGTCGTCCGCACGCTGCAACAAGCGGTTCAGAGCGGTGAATACCACGACTATCAGCAGTATGCGAACCTGGTGAATGAACGCCCGGCCGCCACGCTGCGCGATCTGCTGGCGCTGAACCCTGGCGATGACGCCATCAGCATCGACCACGTCGAATCGGCCAAAGAGCTGTTCAAACGCTTCGATACCGCCGCCATGTCTATCGGTGCGTTAAGCCCGGAAGCTCATGAGTCGCTGGCGGAAGCCATGAACAGCATCGGCGGCTTCTCTAACTCCGGCGAAGGCGGCGAAGATCCGGCGCGCTATGGCACCAACAAAGTGTCGCGTATTAAACAGGTCGCTTCTGGCCGCTTCGGCGTCACACCGGCTTACCTGGTCAACGCCGACGTTATTCAGATTAAAGTCGCTCAGGGCGCGAAGCCGGGCGAAGGCGGGCAGCTGCCGGGGGACAAAGTCACCCCGTACATTGCCAAACTGCGCTATTCGGTCCCGGGTGTAACCCTGATTTCACCGCCGCCGCACCACGATATTTACTCTATCGAGGATCTGGCGCAGCTGATTTTCGACCTGAAACAGGTCAACCCGAAAGCGATGATTTCCGTGAAGCTGGTTTCCGAACCGGGCGTCGGCACCATCGCCACCGGCGTGGCCAAAGCCTATGCCGATCTTATCACCATCGCCGGTTACGACGGTGGTACGGGTGCCAGCCCGCTCTCCTCCGTGAAATACGCGGGTTGTCCGTGGGAGCTGGGTCTGGTGGAAACCCAACAGGCGCTGGTGGCGAACGGTCTGCGTCACAAGATCCGTCTGCAGGTGGATGGCGGCCTGAAAACCGGCCTCGATATCATCAAGGCGGCAATTCTTGGCGCAGAAAGCTTCGGCTTCGGCACTGGCCCGATGGTCGCGCTCGGCTGTAAATATCTGCGTATCTGCCACCTGAACAACTGCGCAACCGGCGTAGCAACTCAGGATGACAAACTGCGTAAGAATCACTATCACGGCCTGCCGTTCAAAGTGACCAACTACTTTGAATTCATCGCCCGCGAAACCCGCGAGCTGATGGCTGAGCTTGGCGTGAAGCGTCTGGTGGACCTGATTGGCCGTACCGACCTGCTGAAAGTGCTGGATGGCTTTACCGCGAAGCAGCAGAAGCTGGATCTCAGCAAACTGCTGGAAACCGCCGAGCCGCATCCGGGTAAAGCGCTGTACTGCACCGAAAGCAACCCGCCGTTTGATAACGGCGTGCTGAACGCGCAGCTGCTACAGCAGGCTAAACCGTTCGTGGACAGCAAGCAGAGCAAAACCTTCTGGTTCGATATCCGTAATACCGATCGCTCCGTTGGCGCGTCGTTGTCTGGCTATATCGCCCAGACCCATGGCGATCAGGGGCTGGCAGCAGATCCGATTACCGCGCACTTCAGCGGTACCGCAGGCCAGAGCTTCGGCGTGTGGAACGCCGGCGGCGTGGAACTGCATCTGACCGGTGACGCGAACGACTACGTGGGTAAAGGGATGGCAGGCGGTCTGCTGTCAATCCGTCCTCCGGTGGGCTCCGCCTTCCGCAGTCACGAAGCGAGCATCATCGGTAATACCTGTCTGTATGGCGCGACCGGCGGTCGTCTGTACGCTGCGGGCCGTGCAGGCGAACGCTTTGCGGTGCGTAACTCCGGTGCCATCACCGTGGTAGAAGGCATCGGCGATAACGGCTGCGAATACATGACCGGCGGCATCGTCTGCGTACTGGGTAAAACCGGCGTCAACTTTGGCGCAGGGATGACCGGCGGCTTTGCTTACGTCCTGGATGAAGACGGTGATTTCCGTAAACGTGTGAACCCGGAACTGGTGGAAGTGTTGGGCGTTGACTCTCTCGCTATCCATGAAGAGCACCTGCGTGGTCTGATTACCGAACACGTGCAGCTTACCGGTTCGTCTCGAGGCGAAGAGATCCTGGCCAACTGGCCGGCTTTTGCCGCGAAATTCGCGCTGGTTAAACCAAAGTCCAGCGATGTTAAGGCACTGTTGGGTCACCGTAGTCGTAGCGCAGCAGAGCTGCGTGTGCAGGCGCAGTAAGGAATTCAGATGAGCCAGAACGTATACCAGTTTATCGACTTACAGCGCGTTGATCCGCCAAAGAAACCGCTGAAGATCCGTAAAATTGAATTTGTTGAAATTTATGAGCCGTTTTCAGAAGGACAGGCCAAAGCCCAGGCAGATCGCTGCCTGTCCTGCGGCAACCCGTACTGCGAATGGAAATGTCCGGTCCATAACTACATCCCGAACTGGCTGAAGCTCGCCAATGAGGGGCGTATTTTTGAAGCGGCAGAGCTGTCGCATCAGACCAACACCTTGCCGGAAGTCTGCGGGCGCGTCTGCCCGCAGGACCGTCTGTGCGAAGGCTCCTGTACGCTGAACGACGAGTTTGGCGCGGTGACTATCGGTAACATCGAACGCTACATCAACGATAAAGCGTTCGAGATGGGCTGGCGCCCGGATCTCTCCGGCGTGAAGCCCACCGGTAAAACGGTGGCGATCGTCGGTGCCGGTCCGGCAGGACTGGCCTGCGCAGATGTCCTGACCCGCAACGGCGTCAAAGCGGTAGTATTCGATCGCCATCCGGAAATCGGTGGCCTGCTGACCTTCGGCATCCCCGCTTTTAAGCTGGAAAAAGAGGTAATGACCCGTCGCCGTGAAATTTTCACCGGCATGGGTATTGAGTTCAAACTCAATACCGAAGTGGGTCGTGATGTTCAGCTCGACGCGTTACTGAAAGAGTATGATGCCGTGTTCCTCGGCGTGGGGACCTATCAGTCCATGCGCGGCGGACTGGAAAACGAAGACGCAAATGGTGTCTTTGATGCGCTGCCGTTCCTGATTGCCAACACCAAACAGACCATGGGCTTTGGCGAAACCGCCAGCGAGCCTTACGTCAATATGGAAGGCAAACGGGTGGTGGTTCTCGGCGGTGGCGACACCGCGATGGACTGCGTGCGTACTTCCGTACGTCAGGGCGCGACTCACGTTATTTGCGCCTACCGCCGTGACGAAGAAAACATGCCGGGCTCCAAACGCGAAGTGAAAAACGCGCGTGAAGAGGGCGTCGAGTTCCAGTTCAACGTTCAGCCTCTGGGCGTAGAAGTGAATGCTAACGGCAAAGTGTGCGGCGTGAAAATGGCGCGTACCGAGATGGGCCAGCCTGATGCCAAAGGGCGTCGTCGTGCGGAGATCGTCGCAGGCTCCGAGCACGTGGTCCCGGCAGATGCGGTGGTGATGGCGTTTGGTTTCCGCCCACACAGCATGGAATGGCTGGCGAAGCACGATGTTGAGCTGGATTCTCAGGGCCGTATTATTGCGCCGGAAGGCCATGAAAACGCGTTCCAGACCAGTAACCCGAAAATCTTTGCCGGCGGCGATATCGTGCGCGGTTCCGATCTGGTGGTGACGGCGATTGCCGAAGGTCGTAAAGCGGCTGACGGGATCCTGAACTACCTGGAAGTGTAATCAACAAACCCGGACAAACTGTCTGTCCGGGTCTCTGACAGAGCCCGCTGGCGCAAGCCCGCGGGCTTTTTTTATCATGCCAGCAGGGCGGCGCGGACCTTAATGACCACTTTTTTAATCCCGGCGCTGCCCCCGACCTGGCAACCGGGTTTGTGCGGTTCATCGGGCATGAAAACCGCAAACATATCCGGATGCAATGTCAGTACCTGTTCCCCGCGTATCCGACGGCAAAGCTGATAATCCTCGTCAGGATGCGCTTCTTCGCACTCACAGGCCGACCCGGCGACGCCATAAAAGATCCGCTCTTCCCCCGCCAGTAAAATCTGGATATCAATAAACTGGCTATGCAGTTCGGCTTTTTTCTCTTCCGGCACACCGGTATGAAACGCCATGACGTTCATCAATACATTGTCGCCCTGAAGCTCATAGCTTCCGGGAGCGATAGTGTGTAAATCGTGGGCCTGCGCCAGGGCGATAGCCCGGACCAGAACCGCCGGAAGACCGGCATGCGAAGGCTGCTGTAGATGACCCAGAATCATATCTTTCCTCCCTGTGCCCATAATGCCGCTCCTGACAGGCCCGCATCATGCCGATAGTAAGCTTCCCGCAGCGGAACATGATAAAGCGCGGGTTCTTGTGACAAGTACGTCTCAACCAGCTTCAGGTAGCCGTCTGCAAGACCGATACTGCCGCCGATCACAACGCAGGCGCAGTCCGTCACGGCCTTCAGGTCGGCAATCAGTCGCGCCAGCGTGCGTGCCGAGCGCTGAATTAATATCTGCGCCTGCGGGTGTCCCTCCCTCGCCAGAGCAAATATCGCTTTTGCATCCAGCCCGCAAAGCTCACCGCCGGCCGCCGCCGCGATACCGCGCCCGGAAGCGATAGCTTCGACACAGCCTTTCCGACCGCAGCCGCAGAGCGGCCCGGCAGGATCCGCCAGCGTATGACCGCAATGGCCGGCCAGGCCTCCGCGACCGGTCTGCAGCCTGCCCTGGCTGACGATCCCCCCGCCAACGCCGGTTGAAACGGTCAAAAAGAGCATCTCGCTGACTTTCTCCGGCAGCGCATGATATTCCGCCCACGCCGCTGCCTGAGCATCATTGAGGGCAATACCGGGCAACGCCGTGAGGTCGGATAAACACGCCTGCAGAGGAAAATGTGCCAGTCCGCCCAGGTTCGCTGGATTGATGGCGGTCAGAATGCCGTCCTGAATGATGCCGGTGGAGGCGATAGCAAAACGATCCGCGCGCGCCGAGAGGGGGGCCACCAGCGCCGCCAGCGCGGCAGCTAATGCCGCCGGCGTCTGACTGGCTGGCGTGGGGACTTCACGCCGCTCCAGGAGGGTCAATCGGCTGTCTATCAGTGCGGCGGCTAGCTTGGTGCCGCCAATATCAATCGCCAGCGTCGTCATTGCACCGCCTTTTTCAGCGCCGTGTTGTACCACTCGCAAATGTGTTCCAGCCGCGTAATGGCGGAGCCTACGGTCACCGCCCAGGCGCCATGACGCATGGCCTCTGCCGCCTGCGCTGGCGTGTTGTAGCGCCCTTCGGCAATCACCCGACATCCCGCTGCGTGTAGCGCCTGTACCAGCGCCAAATCAGGCTCTTCCGGCGTGTGCGCCGTGGTATAACCCGACAGCGTGGTGCCGATAATTTCCGTACCGAGCTGCTGACAGAAGATGCCATCTTCAACGGATGAACAGTCGGCCATTGCCAGCTTGTACTGCTGATGGATACGGGCCAGCAGTGCTTCCACCGCCACCGGGCGCGTCCGACGGGTACCATCGAAAGCAATAATATCCGCCCCCGCCTGCGCCAGAGCATCAACATCCTCTAAAAATGGGGTAATGCGTACCGGTGAATCATCGAGGTCACGTTTGAGAATACCGATAATGGGTACTGTCACCCGGGCGCGGGTCGCCCGCAGATTCTCAACACCTTCGATACGCAATGCCACCGCGCCAGCCTGTTCGGCTGCCAGCGCCATCGCTGCGACAATCGCCGGCGTATCCAGCGGGCTACCGGGGACCGGCTGACATGAGACAATTAATCCGCCGTGGGCGCTGATGCGACGACCCAGTTGTTCAAGCAAAGACATAATAACTCCCTGATTTATCTCGTTGCCCGGCGCTGGCGCCGGGCACGGGTTACCTGGTTTTCACTAATCCACGTTTGTTGGCGCCGGGCATCACCGCCCCGCTCAGGGGCCTGCCATCAATCGCATCGTGCGTTCGCACCGCTTCCGGGCGGATCCAGCGCTGAACACGCGAGGGCATATCCAGTCCGATAAGCAGGATCACCACAAAGGTCAGGCCGAAAGAGAGCGATCCCAGCGTCGTGCCCAGATCCATTCGCTGCGCGATCAGCGCACCGAGCACCGGCGCGATCGCCCCACCTAAGGCACCGACGTTATAGGTAAAACCCAGACCCGCAGCACGCTGATCGGTATCGAAATAGCCGCCGATCAATTTAGGTAAGATCCCGGAGATCCCCTGACCCAGCATCTGCTGGAAGAACAGTAACAGCCCCAGCACCCACACGTTGGTGCCGCCGATAGCAAAGACGGGAATAATCAACAGCTGGGAGGCCAGCAGGCTACAAACATAGGCTTTGCGCGTTCCCAGCCAGTCGCCGAGAAAACCGCCGACGCAACAGCCGACCGCAGCACCAAAACCGCTGAAGAACAGCACCCTGGCCACGGTCGTATGATCGTAAGCGAGCTCCGTTTTAAGATAGGTGGGCAAAAGCGCCTGGATAGGCCATGAATAGAGAAAGGCGAACAGGACGACAACCATCAGCGTCACGCCGGTTGGCCAGCGCTTACCGCTGCTTTGCACCATAAAGCTGATAAAGATCGTGGCACAAAGCAGCCCCAGTGCGACCACGATTCCGGCATTGTTGAGCTCGCCGGCGAAACAGAACCACAGCGCCGTCGCCGCCACAATGGTCAGGAAAATATTGATCGCCCGGTGTTTGCCACAATAGAGGATATCCACCATGGTCCGCACCGGCGCTTTACCCTGATGTTTCTCTTTCCAGTCTTCGGCTTCCGGGATGTTTTTCCGCAGCCACAGCGCAAAAATAATCGGCACGATGCCAATGAAAAAGAGCGCACGCCATCCCCAGACCGGTACCACCAGACTATAGATTTGCGCGGCAATCACCGCCCCGACGGAAAAGCCGGAAATCAGAAAACCACTGGCCTTGTTGCGCAGCTGCTTTGGCCAGCTTTCAATAACATAGGTCGCACTGGATCCATACTCCCCCGCCATCCCCATGCCAATCACCAGACGCGCGATAAACATGGTGGTAAAACCGGGAGCAAAGCCGCAGGCCAGCGTTCCGAGGGAAAACAGAATAATACTGGTGACCATCGCCAGCCGCCGTCCGTAACGATCGCCCATTGCGCCCAACATCAGGCCGCCAAACCAGCGAGAAATGAAGGCGGCTGAGATCAGACTCGCTGCCTCTACGGTCGTCAAACCAAAGTCTGCCTGGATTTCTGTCAACACCAGGGCAATCAGGACAAAATCAAAACCATCAAGCAAATATCCCAGCCAGGCGGCGGAGAAAGCCCGCCACTGCGCCCGGTTGAGATGGCGATACCACGGGATGTTCTGGGTCGTTGCGATCATTTTACTCTCCCGCGATGGGTCAGACCCACGCTTGGTTTGCCATACCAGATGTCGCTATCACTGCATCCGATATAGCTCGTGTTATGACCCGGACCGGGCGCATAGCGCCTCCATCCGGGAATGCCCCGCTCGCACACGCGGCGGGGAAGCCGTTAGCCTCAACCCAGCTGCGCTTTCTCCTGCTGCAGCTGCTGCGCCAGCGCTTTCAGCTCCGGCAGGAACTGCTCAGCAACCGGAGCGAACGGTTTGCGACATAGCGGCTCAGCAACCACGTCCATGTAGTGCAGCACGGTTTTCAGCCCCCGGAATACGCCGGTTTTGATCAGCAGATCGATTGCCTTGTTGCATTCACACTGCAGCCTCTGCGCTTCCGCTATATCGCCCGACCGCAGCGCTTTCACGATCCCCTGATAGCGCCAGCCCATAATGTTATAGGTACTACCGATCCCGCCATCGGCACCGGCCAGCAAGCCAGAAGCAAAAATCTCGTCATAGCCGTTGTAAAGCACCAGATCCGGATGCGCCCGGCGGATCTGCTCCATCTGGAAAAGATCGCCTGATGTCTGCTTCAATGCCCCCACGCCCGGCAGCGTCACCAGCGTATTGATCTGATCCAGGGAGAGTTTCACGCCGCTCAGCGCCGGGATGTTGTAGACCACCATCGGTAAGCCATTAGCTGAATCAATAATGGCCTGGTAGTGAGCGCAGTGCTCTTCAAAGCTGAAGGGATAGTAGAACGGCGTGACGGCGGACACCGCATCGTAGCCATAGCTGTGCGCAGCTTCGGCAAGTTGCTGGCTCTCCAGCGTACTGACGCAGCCAACATGGGCAATCAGCGTCATTTTTCCCTTCGCTTCTTCAGCGACGATCTCCAGCACTTGCTGGCGTTCTGCGCTGCTTTGCACAAAAGCTTCCCCGGTCGAACCGCCAACGTACAACCCGTCGATTCCCTGGCTCAAATTGAAACGCACCAGCCGACGCAGGCTCTCTTTATCCAGCTTTTGTTGCCCGTCAAACGGCGTAAGCAGCGCTGCCATGACTCCACGTAAATTAACCGCCATATCTCACCTCGTATGCTATTTGTTATGATTAACTATGTACCTTTATACCTGTTATACCAGATGAATTAAGCGACGGCCTCATAGGGAACGCTTATTATGCGATCGGCTTCACTAAACGAGGATCCAGACGATCGCTCTTGTTACTTACGTGATTGTTTTTTCTGGCCGAAGGCGTGCCAGGTGGCGGAAACGCTATTGAGGTGGGTCTGCAAGGCGCGATCGGCCTCGTCAGGGTCATGGCGGCGGATCGCATCAACAATGTCGATATGTTGTTGATAGCTCACGTTATTATGTTCGTGAAGCTCGTGCTCCGGGACGGTAGGGCGTGCGGCGATGAGCCAGTCCAGCAGGGCGACATGGATAGCCAGGAAGATAGGATTCCCGGGAATTTCCGCCAGTACGCGGTGGAATTCAACGTCTGAACGGATAAACAGCGCGTTATCATCAAGCGACTGGCTGTTGATCTTCAGCGCCTGCTCCAGCTTTGCAACCTGCTCGTCGCTGGCGTGTTCCGCAGCATAGCGAACCAGGCTGGACTCGAAAAACAGACGCAGCTGTTCAAAATGCGCAATCCCGCCGGGGTGAGAGAGAAAATCCTTCGCCATCCCCGAAAGTTCGCCAATGATGGTGTCGGCAGAAGGCCGTGAGACGCGGGCGCGTTCACCGTTGTTAATCTGCACCAGTCCTTTACGCTTTAAGGCGGCCAGAGCTTCGCGCACAGAAGGTCGTCCGACGTTGAAAAACGTCATCAGCTCACGTTCAGAAGGTAGCTGCTCGCCTTCGGCAAATTCACGGCGGCGAATCATATTCTCAAGCTCTTCTTCCACCATTTCCGACAGCTTTTTGCGCGCCAGAGGACGGCGGTGCAGGCTGTTACCGATTGGGGTGGATGCTTCTTCTGTCTGGGGATCAAATGCGCTCATAGGGACCATGTGTGATGTGTGACAGCAAGTGACGACCGGACCATCTTAACACAAGAATGCCATGCTGGCGGCGTAGATAACAGAACAGGCCCCGAAGGGCCTGCAATCTGAAATCCACGACCTGCTGGATTACTTCACGACGCGCAGCGCCGGACGCCCACCGCGCGGCGGCGGAGGCGTATCATCCGGGTCATCATCATGGTGATCCGGCTTATCGCCGTCGATCACCGACATGACCGTCTCGCTTTCATTGCTTACCGATGCATCGTCATCATTCAGGGTGGTGACGTCTTCATCATAAGCCGCTTCAGGTTCGAACATGGTACCCGCACCGTTTTCACGAGCATAGATAGCCAGAACGGCAGCCATAGGCACGGAAACATTACGCGGGACACCGCCGAAGCGCGCGTTGAAGCGGACTTCGTCATTAGCCAGTTCCAGATTACCCACGGCGCGGGGAGCAATATTCAGAACGATTTGTCCGTCGCGCGCATACTCCATCGGCACCTGTACGTTTGGCAGTGTCACATCCACAACCAGGTGTGGAGTCAGCTGGTTATCCAGCAGCCACTCATAAAACGCCCGCAGCAGGTACGGGCGACGCGGCGTTAGCTGCGATACATCCATCGGTTAGCCCCGACCGAGACGCATTTCACGCTCGGCTTCAGTTAAAGAAGCGAGGAAGGAATCACGTTCAAAGACGCGAGTCATATAGCCCTTGAGCTCTTTCGCGCCGGCACCAATAACTTCAACACCGAGAACCGGCAAACGCCACAGCAGCGGCGCCAGATAGCAATCAACGAGGCTGAACTCATCGCTCAGGAAGTAAGGTTTCTGAGTGAAGACAGGCGCAATCGCCTGCAGCTCTTCACGCAGCTGTTTACGTGCGGTATCCGCTTGCGCTGCGGTACCGGTCTGAATGGTGTTCATCAACGAATACCAGTCTTTCTCGATACGCTGCATGTACAGACGACTTTCTCCACGCGCGACCGGATAGACCGGCATTAACGGTGGATGCGGGAAACGTTCATCCAGATATTCCATAATGATGCGGGATTCCCACAGAGTGAGCTCACGATCCACCAGCGTAGGTACGCTTTGATTCGGGTTGAGGTCAATCAGATCCTGAGGTGGGTTGTCCTTCTCCACGTGCTCTATCTCAAAACTAACACCTTTTTCTGCCAGCACGATGCGGACTTGGTGGCTATAGATGTCAGTAGGACCAGAAAACAGCGTCATTACCGAACGTTTGTTGGCAGCGACAGCCATGAAAACCTCCAGGTATATTCAGAATTTTTGTACTGCTACCAGCCACGCGTGGCCAGCCAGATGTAAAAACCCCATTCGCGTGAAGTCATTATTGTTTATGCGAAAAAAACAAAAAACGAACAATCACCAGCATTTGGGCAGAAAATTGGATGATAGTTTACCAGATCTTGAAGGCATTGTGGTGAGGGGATTCTGGAAATGCTGAAAAAGTGGTAAGAACAGGCGATTTGCTTGTGGATAACCGCAGGTTTATGCATAAAAAAACCCGCCGAAGCGGGTTTTTTCGCAAATTGTTCTGCGTAAGCAGAAAACAATTAACGTTTGGAGAACTGAGGACGACGACGTGCTTTACGCAGACCGACTTTCTTACGTTCAACCTGACGAGCATCACGGGTAACGAAGCCAGCTTTACGCAGTTCGCCACGCAGGGACTCATCATACTCCATCAGAGCGCGGGTGATACCGTGACGGATCGCACCAGCCTGACCAGAGATACCACCACCTTTAACGGTGATGTACAGATCCAGTTTCTCAACCATGTCGACCAGTTCCAGCGGCTGACGAACTACCATGCGGGCAGTTTCACGACCGAAGTACTGTTCCAGAGAACGCTGGTTGATAACGATTTTGCCGCTGCCTGGTTTGATGAAAACGCGAGCTGCGGAACTTTTGCGGCGACCAGTGCCGTAATATTGATTTTCAGCCATTGCCTATAATCCCGATTAGATGTCAAGAACTTGCGGTTGCTGTGCCGCGTGGTTGTGCTCGTTACCCGCGTAAACTTTCAGTTTACGGTACATAGCACGACCCAGCGGGCCTTTTGGCAACATGCCTTTAACCGCGATTTCAATCACACGCTCAGGACGGCGAGCAATCATCTCTTCAAAGGTCGCTTCTTTGATACCACCGATGTGGCCGGTGTGATGGTAGTACATTTTGTCTTCACGCTTGTTGCCGGTTACAGCAACTTTTTCTGCGTTCAGAACGATGATGTAATCACCAGTATCGACGTGCGGAGTGTATTCCGCTTTATGCTTACCGCGCAGGCGACGAGCCAGTTCAGAAGCCAGACGGCCCAGAGTTTTACCGGTCGCGTCAACAACATACCAGTCGCGCTTTACGGTTTCTGGTTTAGCTGTAAAAGTTTTCATTAAAAGCTTACCCAAATAATAAGTTACACGTTGGTGAACACCCAAACGTTTAGTCAGTTGAGGTTCACACGACATTGTCCAGCAAACCTACCCCTTCGAATAGCCTATGCCGGCACTATAGAAAGTTTTGGGAAAAAAACCTTCTTGTAACGTGGGGTCGCAAGATTATAGAGAAGTCGGGGCCAAAGATCGACCCCTTTATGTGATTTGAACCTGCTTTTTTCGGCGGCGCGTTGCCGCGCGATATCCTTATGTCATGGCAACACGATGCGCGGGGGAACGCCCGCCAGTTAAGGCATATGCGGGCGTTTCAAATACTCTTCGCTTTGCATTTCCTGCAGGCGCGATAAGCAGCGCTGAAACTCAAACTTCAGCCGTTCTCCCTGATAAATGTCATACAGCGGCACCGCGGCGCTGACAACCAGCTTAACGTGCCGCTCGTAGAACTCATCCACCAGGGCGATAAACCGCCGGGCTTCACTCTCCAGCTGCGTCGTCATCACCGGTACATCAAACAACATGACGGTATGGAACAGGCGCGAAAGCGCGATGTAATCGTGCTGACTGCGCGCGTCCACGCATAGGGTAGCAAACGAGGCCGCCAGCGTCTGGTTTTCGACGCCTAATGTCGGGAGCGGTCGATGGTTAATTTCCAGCGTCGGCGTCTGCTCGCGTTTCGCCCCCGCTAAGGCCAGCCACAGTTTATCCATCTGCTGCTGCGTCTGCGCATCGAGCGGCGACAGCCAAAGATGGGCCTGCGTCAGCGTGCGCAGGCGGTAATCAATGCCCGCGTCCACATTCATAATGTCGCAATGCTGTTTAATCGCCTCGATCGCGGGCAGGAAACGGGCGCGCTGCAGGCCGTTGCGATAGAGCTCATCTGGCGGAATGTTCGAGGTAGCCACCAGCGTGATGCCACGCGCAAACAGGGCTTTCATCAGACCGCCCAGCAGCATGGCATCAGTAATATCGGAGACAAAAAACTCATCAAAACAGAGAACGTCGGTTTCCGCCTTGAAGCGATCGGCGAGGATTTCCAGCGGGTCGCTGTGTCCCTGCAGGGCCACCAGCTCTTCATGGACGCGCAGCATAAAGCGATGGAAGTGCAGGCGCTGCTTACGATCGCCGGGCAGGCTATGATAAAACAGGTCCATCAGCCAGGTTTTCCCTCGCCCGACGCCCCCCCACATATAGAGGCCACGTACGGCAGCCGTCTCGACGGTAGGTTCACGCTTACCCAGCAGTTTGCCGAATTTTGCCCGCAGGCCGCTGCTTTGCGGCGCCGGAACGGGTTTATTCTGCAGTTCATGATAGATAGTATCGAGGCGGCTTACCGCTTCCTGCTGGACGTCGTCAGGTTGATGGCTGCCCTCTTTGAGAGCTAAAAGGTAACGCGATGTTGGGGACAGGCTTTGCATGATCTAATTGTTATTCCTTGAAAACCGTAATGCTGAAGCTCACGATTGACGAAAAAAAGGCCGTTCTACACTACGCGATGATACGCCAGGATTCCACTTCTGTGGAATTAGCGGTTATAGTGGCACTATCGGGCGCAGGCGGAGAGCCTTACAGCCACCCTACGGAACCACAAAACAACGGGAGATGTACATGACCTGGGAATATGCGCTAATTGGGCTAGTTGTCGGTATCATCATCGGTGCCGTCGCCATGCGTTTTGGCAACCGCAAATTACGTCAACAGCAGGCGCTGCAGTTCGAACTGGAAAAGAATAAAACAGAGCTTGAAGAGTATCGTGAAGAGCTGGTCAGTCATTTTGCCCGCAGCGCTGAACTGCTGGATAACATGGCCGATGATTACCGCCAGCTGTATCAGCACATGGCTAAAAGCTCCAGCAGTCTGCTGCCGGATACCATGGCGGATGCAAACCCGTTCCGCAATCGTCTGGCAGAATCAGAAGCCGGTAACGATCAGGCACCGGTCCAGATGCCGCGCGATTATTCTGAAGGCGCATCCGGCCTGCTGCGCGGTGGCGCAAAACGCGACTGATTTATCCCTGCCAGCAAAAATATTATCCGGGCGCACTCTCTGCGCCCGCCTCAACCCCACATCCCAGCTATTATTTAATCATTGACCGCATTGTTAGCCGGTTGAAAATTCAATAACATCAGGCCATTCGGGACGTTTTTCCATACACCTCAGGTTACGAGAGCCAGCATCTAATGAAGAAACAGACTTTGCTGTTGAGTGCGTTAGCGTTAAGCATCGGGTTATCGTTGTCGGTTTTACCTACGGCGACGGCATCGTTACCCACGCAGGTACCCGGCCAGGGAGCTTTGCCAAGCCTTGCGCCGATGCTGGAAAAAGTGCTGCCCGCGGTCGTGAGCGTACAGGTTGAAGGGACCGCCGCCCCGGCGCAAAACATGCCGGAAGAGTTGAAAAAGTTCTTTGGCGACAATGCGCCGCAGGAGCAGGCTCAGCCTTTTGAAGGTCTGGGCTCCGGGGTCATCATCGATGCCGCCAAAGGCTATGTCTTAACCAATAATCACGTGATCAGCCAGGCACAGAAAATCAGCGTTCAGCTTAACGATGGCCGCGAATTTGATGCGAAGCTGGTCGGCAGCGACGATCAGAGCGATATCGCCCTGCTGCAATTACAAAACCCCAGCCATCTGACGCAAATCGCGATCGCCGATTCCGATAAACTTCGCGTTGGCGATTTCGCCGTGGCCGTCGGTAATCCGTTTGGCCTCGGGCAGACCGCCACATCCGGCATTATTTCCGCACTCGGTCGCAGCGGTCTCAACCTTGAAGGACTGGAGAACTTTATCCAGACCGATGCCTCTATCAACCGGGGTAACTCCGGCGGCGCGCTGCTGAACCTGAACGGCGAGCTGATTGGTATCAACACCGCGATTCTGGCGCCAGGCGGTGGCAGCGTCGGCATAGGCTTTGCCATTCCGAGTAATATGGCGAAAACCCTCGCTCAACAGCTGATCCAGTTTGGTGAAATCAAACGCGGCCTGCTGGGAATTAAAGGCATGGAAATGAGCGCGGATATTGCTAAAGCGATGAATATCGACGCTCAGCGCGGGGCCTTCGTCAGCGAAGTCTTACCAAATTCAGGTTCAGCGAAAGCCGGGATTAAGTCCGGCGACGTGATTGTCAGCATGAACGGTAAACCGCTGAGCAGCTTTGCCGAGCTGCGTTCGCGAATTGCCACGACCGAGCCGGGCACCAAAGTGAAGCTGGGCCTGCTGCGCGACGGGAAACCGCTGGATGTCGAAGTCACTCTGGATAAGAGCACCTCGTCTACCGCCAGCGCCGATCTCATCATCCCTGCGCTTCAGGGGGCATCGCTGAGCGACGGTCAGTTGAAAGACGGCACCAAAGGCGTCGCCGTCGACAACGTCGATAAAGGAAGCCCGGCGGCGCAGGTTGGCCTGCATAAGGACGATATTATTATCGGCCTTAACCGCGAGCGCGTGCGCTCTATTGCCGAACTACGTAAAGTGCTGGAGAGCAAGCCGGCTGTCATCGCCCTGAACGTCATTCGCGGTAACGAAAGCATCTATCTGCTGCTGCGATAACACGCCTTTCCGGACATCGCCCGCAGTACGATGTCCGGATAACTCGTGCTATGCTGCGCATGTCCATCCATCAACGATACCGGTATCATGCCTGGAAAGTTTTTACGTTCTGTACTCATTGGTTTGATCGTCGGAGGCCTGCTGTTGGCCGTAATGCCTTCGCTGCGTCAATGGCAACTGTCGACGACGACCCAGTACGATAGCGCGGACGAGTCGCCCGCCAGCTATAATTCTGCCGTTCGCCGCGCTGCCCCTGCGGTGGTCAACGTCTATAACCGCGCGCTGAACGGTACCAGCCATAATCAGCTGACTCTGGGCTCCGGCGTTATCATGGACCAGCGTGGCTACATCCTGACCAACAAACACGTCATCAATGACGCGGATCAGATTATTGTCGCCCTGCAGGATGGTCGCGTTTTTGAAGCGTTGTTGGTTGGTTCTGATACCCTGACTGACCTGGCGGTATTAAAAATTAACGCCAATGCCGGCCTGCCGGTCATTCCTATCAACCCGAAACGGGTGCCGCATATCGGCGATGTTGTCCTCGCGATTGGTAACCCTTACAACCTCGGTCAGACGATTACGCAAGGGATTATCAGCGCTACCGGTCGTATCGGCCTGAACCCGACCGGACGGCAAAATTTCCTGCAAACCGACGCCTCAATCAACCACGGCAACTCCGGCGGTGCGCTGGTGAACTCGCTGGGCGAACTGATGGGCATCAACACGCTGTCATTTGATAAAAGCAACGATGGCGAAACGCCGGAAGGGATCGGCTTTGCGATTCCCTTCCAGCTGGCAACCAAGATTATGGATAAGCTGATCCGCGATGGCCGCGTGATCCGCGGTTATATCGGTATCAGCGGCCGCGAGATTGCGCCGCTGCATGCTCAGGGCGGCGGCATCGATCAGCTGCAGGGGATTGTGGTTAATGACGTTGCTCCGGATGGTCCGGCGGCCCAGGCCGGTATCCGCGCCAACGACGTGATCATTTCGGTGAATGACAAACCGGCGGTTTCTGCTCTCGAAACCATGGACCAGGTCGCGGAAATCCGCCCAGGCTCAGAAATTCCGGTGGTTATCATGCGCGATGACAAAAAAATCACGCTGCATATCGCCGTTCAGGAATATCCGGCAACCAACTAAAGCCCGAGACCGGGCTTTAGCTTTTGACAGTGACGTTAACGTCAATCAGGCGTTAACGTCGATCATCGTCTTAATTTCATTCGTCATCGGGAGCGTCCATGCTTCCTGGGCGCGCGCCAGCGGCAAACGTCGGCTGATCAAAATATCGGCGTTCAGCCTCTGCTCCTCCAGAGCCGCGATAACCGCAGGCCAGGTGAACTTATAGCGCATCACCCCGTGAATGGTGACTTCACGTTCTATCACTGCCGACATGGGAAAGCCGCCCACCTGTTCACCCACGCCGATTATGATTGCCCGCCCGCCGGAAAGTACGCTCAGACAGGCGTCGTGGCGCACGGACTGTACGCCCGTGCATTCAAGCAGCACGTCATACTGCCGGTCGTTATCGGCCAGAGTACTCAGCGTTTCAGCCCCCAGCTCATGGGCAATTTTGCGCCGCCCCTCCTGAGGCTCAACCAGTACCACTTCCGTGGCGCCCAGCGTTTTAGCGACCTGAACGGCGAATAACCCCACCGGGCCGCCGCCGGTGATTAACACGCGGGACCCCAGACCAATCCGTCCTTTTTGCGCCCCTGCCAGAGCGACTGAAATCGTTTCAACCATCGCCGCCGCGCCGTCGCTAATGGCGTCGCTGATAGCGTGCGCGTTGCCTGACGGGACGCACAGATACTGCTGCATGGCGCCATAGGTACCCGGTACGCCGAAAAACTTCTGCGTCGGACAGATATTATAATTGCCCTGCACACAGTGCCGGCAGCGGCCGCAGGGTACCAGCGGATCCACCGATACGCGCTGCCCGACGCGGTGCGGCGAAATTCCCTGCCCCACCGCCACAATCGCCCCGCCAAACTCGTGTCCCATAATCATCGGCGCGGTAATCATTTCGCTGCCGCAGCGGCCGTCGAAGTAAAAATGCTTATCCGAACCGCACACGCCGACCGAGCCGATTTTCAGCAGCACTTCCCCGGCCTGCGGCTGCGGCACGGCGGTAGTCTGTAGCTCAAGGGTTTCTTTCGCCATCAGGAACAGCGCACGCTGGCTGTCCGGAATATCTGTTTCAAATGCCATAACGACCTCTCAGTCTGAGTTGATTTTATTGAGCAAAACGCCCGAAGAAACGGCATTGCGCGCGTTGAACTGCCCGTTAAGCAGGCTCTGTTCGATATCCTCCAGCGTTCTCCCCCGCGTCTCCGGGGCGTAGCGCCACACGAAGACCCAGGCGAGCGCGTTGACCGCGGCCAGCGCGCCGAACACCAGGCCGATGCCAAGCGCATCGGCCGTGAAATAGAGCAGCAGGGTGACGAGGAAGTTGACCACCCACAGCGCAAACGAGCACAAAGCCGTGCCTTTGCCCCGCACGCCAAGGGGGAAGATTTCGGCGCAGTACAGCCAGGTCACAACCGACAGGCTGCCGCCGTTGAAGGCGAAATATCCCAGCAGGCAGGCCAGCACGATAATTTTATGGCCGTCACTCAGCAGCTCCTGCGCGTGGGCGGACCATGGCAACAGCATCGACATCACCGCCAGCACCACCACCGCGCCGGGCAGGCCAATCAGCATCAGGCGCCGCCGCCCGAGCACGTCCAGCAGCCAAATGCCTAACAGGGTGAATACCGTGAGCACCACGCCGATCCCGACTGAGCCGAGGATCGCCACCGACTTGCCAAACTGCGCCATCACCAGCAAGGAAGGGGCGTAATAGATGATGGCGCTGATGCCGGTAGCCTGAGAGAAAATAGCGATGCCCAGACCGGCGACCAGCGCGGGCCGCACCCAGGGCTGGAACAGCTCTCTCCAGCTCGACTGCTGGTCCTGATGCAGCCGCCCTATCTCCTTGACTTCCTGAGCGGCTTCGTGCCCGGTGCGCCCTACGCGGACGAGGATTTCCTCCGCCCGTTTAGGCTGCTGCTTGCCCACCAGCCAGCGCGGGCTTTCCGGCAGATACAGCATCATCACGATAAAAATCACCGCCGGGATAACCGCCAGCCCGAGCATCCACTCCCAGGCGCCGGACGGCCCAAGCAGATAGCCCACGGCGTAGGCCAGCAGCGTGCCGACGCAGATCATCATCTGGAACAGCACGCCCTGAGCGCCGCGCCGATGGGCAGGCGCCAGCTCGGCGATATACATCGGAACAATTTGCGAGGAGCCTCCGACGCCCAGGCCAAGCAGGAAACGCATGACAATCAGCATATTGAGGGAGG
Source organism: Klebsiella sp. X13 (assembly GCF_003323835.1). Classification (NCBI taxonomy): domain Bacteria; kingdom Pseudomonadati; phylum Pseudomonadota; class Gammaproteobacteria; order Enterobacterales; family Enterobacteriaceae; genus Klebsiella; species Klebsiella sp. X13. The sequence continues at coordinate 533,242 of NZ_CP030874.1, read as the reverse complement.
TCGCTAAAGCGCAGCCGAGAGCGAATAAAGCAAACAGTATTGAGATGACGATGACGGTTCTGCGCCGCCCCAGACGATCCGAGAGCGGGCCGGTCAGCAGCGCGCCAAATATCGCGCCGAGAAGCGTGGCGGAGGTGACCACCGACTGCATAAAGGCGTTGTCCGCGATGGCGAAATCCTCGCGCAGAAAGAGCAAGGCGCTGGCAATAATGCCCGTGTCGTAGCCATACAGCAGGCCGCCGATGCTTGCCCCGATGGCGACCAGAAAGCTGTAGCGTCTGCCGTGGGCGACGGCCGTGGGAGGGGTCGATAACGTGTTCATATTAACCTCACAAGAGAATAGTCAGGCTCCCCGGGCCAAATTTCGGCAAAGGGAGGCCAGGCGATAGCGGGTATCACAAAAAAGTAAGGATTAAATGGGAGAAAGCGGGCTTCCCACAGGTCGTACGGCGCGCGACAGCAATTGGATCAGGACGATCGTGCGCCTGAAGATCACACCTCGTGGACAGGGATCTTCAACAGCTGCCCAAGTTTATGAAACGCCTGGGCGTGGTATCCCCGTCCCATCGCGCAGTGATGGGTCGGGCCGCAGGCGGACCAGTCATCCACAAAAGCGCGCAGCCCTTTGCGGAAGCGGAACAGGGCGTTCGTATCCCCAAGCTGCAGCGTTTTGCCTTCCACCAGCTCGCCCTCGGCCAGCACCAGCATGTACTGACCGTCGGCCCCCTGAGTAACGGAAGCCAGGGTTACCGGCCCGGTGGCCGGAGTGAACTGGGTCAGAAAACCGCTGCCTGGTTTACCGTGGAAGACGGCGCTCATTTTGAGCAGGGATTTTTCATCGGCGATGTCCGGATCGCCCGCCCCGCTGTGCCCGACGATGCAAAGATCCTGATTGAAATCCATCGAATACAGCTCGGTCAGCGTTGCGCTGCCGGCCAGGGATTTCATCAGCGTCAGCGCGATCGCCGTTTTGACGTCGGCCTCAACCGGGCAGGCGATCCCTTGCCGGGTCAGCATGGAGAAGACCGGATTCGATGCGGAGATAATCTGGTGCATATAGCCGCTGGGCTGCACCTCGAAGTGGTTCGACAGCGCAATCAGCCGGTGCTCATCCACCAGCCTGCGGGTGGCCAGATAGACCTCAATCATTGAGGTCAGATGCTGCTCATCCAGATCCTCCGGCAGGCGGAAAACCTCTTTCACCTCCCGATCCGCCCGCTCGATGTCGTCCTGGTTAAAGCCGTGGGCAATATTGGCCGCGATATCCTCCCAGTTCAGATGCTTCACGTAGCTGCCGAAGGTGCGGAAAATCTGCGTCTCATCGACGTTGAGATCCATCATCCCCGGATACGGACGGCCAAGAATGCCGATGTTCCCTGACTTCAGGCGACGGCAGGCGTTGGCCGCGTCGCACCACTGGCTAATCTTCTCATCAAGGATCGTATCTCCTTCAAGGTAGCCGGAAACCACCGCAAAAGGATGCTCGAAACGGCGCAGCACGGCGGTCATTTCGGGCAGCCCGGCGCAGGTACAACCTTTGCCCAGCCAGTCGTCGATAGTCAAGGTTCTATCCAGATCCAACGCGGGAACCGACTGGACGTTCAGCAGCACCAGCGTCACGTTGCCCAGCGCGCGCACTACCGGCAGCAGGGCCTCGGACGAGGCGTAGGTTGTCAGGTGGCAGAAAATAATATCCACATCTTCCGCCTGAAAGCGCAGCCCCGCCTCCCGCGCTCTTGCCGGATTGTCCACCATGCCTGCGGCAACGACGTCGCGCGGCGAGAATTTCTCCAGCAGCCGCTGATGATGCTCCATCAGCCGCTCTTTCATGCCCGAAAACTGCGGCCAGTACGCTTCAAGACCGATGGCGAAAATACCAATTTTTGCACTCATAAAGGTTCTCCTTTGCGGTTATACAATGCGGGTAGCCGTCACGCCGAGCAGACTGGCGAGCTTTTCAAGCGTCGTACCGTGGTGCCCGATACCGATGGCGCAGTGATGAGCCGCCCCGCCGCGCGACCAGCTTTCGGTGAAGGCCCGGGCGCCGCAGGCGAAGCGGTAGCGGCTGTTGGTGTTGCCGATATCCAGTATTTCTCCCGCCAGCGATTCTCCTTCGGCGTACTGCAAAATCACCCGGTTGTTGACGTCCTCCACCACCGACAGGAAGGTGACCGGCCCGTTGCGTACACTCATCTGGATCGAGATCCCTTTGCCGGGCTTACCGTGATAAACCGGCAAAGGCACCAGGCGCACTTCACCTTCAGCCATCGCCGGATGAGCCGGGCCGTCATGCCCCCACAGCACGACATCATCATCGAAATCAATGCCGTAAGGTTCGGCAAACGAGCCTCCGGCCCCGAGTAAGGAGAGAATTTTCATCGCGATAACGTTTTTAACTTCGTACTCCCCGGCAACCGGAATATCCCGCCCGGTAAGCAGCGTGTTGCCCAGAATCAGCGAGGTGACGATATTTTCATGGGCGCTGCCCGGCGTGCCTTCGTAGTAGTACGCCAGCGCGTGCAGTTTGTTTTCCCGGACCAGGTCGTCGAGAGCGACGGCGGTATGCGTTGCCCGCAGCAACTCCCGCTCATCGCAGCTGTCATCGATGACCAGCTTTTCCCTTATTTCCCGCCGTTTCTCTTCTATTTGCCTGTCGGAAACCTGCTCGCGCCAGCTCAGCAGCTCGCACATCTCCAGCGGCTGGAAGCGAACGCCCAGCTTCGCTGAGAGGTTCGTCATGTTGGAATAGACGTCGTACATGCCGTTGTAGTAGTGGCCGAGCACGCCAATCTGCGTCTGCGCCAGCTGCTTTTTCAGCGTCAGCGCCGTCAGCCAGGCGCAGGTTTCCCGCCAGACGTGGGGATCGTTGTGCAATGCTCCGACGATCATTTCCCAGTGGATCCCGGCGCGATTAAAGACGTTCGCCAGTTCCGGCGCGCTGCACGCCTGGCAATGCGCCAGCCACTCGCCGGTGCGCGCCCCGCGATCGGGCAGATCGCGAATCACGCTGTACGGCAACGTCCGCTCCGGCTGGAGGGCCAGGATCAGCACCGGCACGCTGAACTGCTGCACCAGCGGCAGCACGGTGGAGCTCAGGGCATAGGTGCTGATGGCGATCACGATGACGTCCGGCGAAAACTGCCTGAGGCGCAGGGCCAGCGCATCGCTTTTCTCCAGCGAATCCACCAGCCCGCCGTTCAGCACAGTCAGCGACGGCGTAGAGAGCTGCTCTTCAATCTCCTGCAGGTAGCCCAGCAGGCGCTGTTCGAGGCCGCTGAACTGCGGCCAGTAGGTATTGAGCCCGATACCAAATAGCGCGGTATTAAGCGTGGCGGGTATATTCATAGGTTGTCTCCTGATGAGGATAAATCGTCTGAGAAAGGAAAATGTCCACGTCCCAGCCCCCGCGCCTGAAGCGCTCGTCGACAATGGCTGGGAGACTGGTTAAAGCTTTTCTGAAAGATGACCGAGAAATAGTTGCTGTCGCTAAAACCGCTTACCTCCGCCACTTCTGCAATGGAGAGGTCGCTGGTGCCGAGCAGCGTGATGGCGCGGCACAGGCGGCGCTGCATCTGGTAGCGGCTGATGGTCATACCGGTTATCTGTTTGAAAGCGTCGCGTACCGAACGCGGAGAAAGCTGGTGCTGCGCGCAGAGGGATTCCAGCTCAAATCTCTCATTCAGCCGCGAGCCGAGGCTGGCGATGACCAGATCGATATCCTGACGGGCATGAGAAGTCAGCTTGTCCGGTGCGTAGCGGTGGCGCATCAGCAAAAGTACCAGTTCGAGAAATATCGACTCGCTCAGGCGTAAAGAAACGGGGTCCCGCCTGCCGCACTCGCTGGCCAGGCGCTCGACGTGCTGGCGGATCACTGCCAGCGACTCCCGGGTTAATCGCCAGCTACGGCTTTGCTGGTGGGTTTCCGTGCCGGGCAGCAGATTGTGCCAGTCGGTGCCCAGGCGCAGGCGGTCGCGGCAAAACAGGATGTTGCCCAGCTCGAGGTTATCGACCGACTGGTAGTAATGGCTATCCTGCTGGGTCACATACAGCACGTCACCGTAGGTAATGCGGTACGGCAGCCCGTTCCAGATGTGTAATCCGTTGCCGCGCCAGACAATAACGATTTCGTCAAAATCATGGCGATGCAGGGGGAAGATATCCTGCGGGCAGCGGTGCTCCACCGCCACCGGATGGGCGGCACTCGTGAAGTAATCACTGCGCTTAAGCATTAAGGAGGTCATTTTTTTCCCGGTGATGGCGGCAAGGTGAAATCAATATAAGCCAGTCAAAACCAGCCCCGCCTTAAGAGCCGGGTGGAAATTCGGTCGTAGCGTGACCAAAAAATCAAGAATCAGGAAGGGATTGCCGAAGTTGCAGAGGCGATCACATTTTGATAACAATCAACAGCGCGGGAAGCGGCAGGGGCGTTAAAAACAGCGAGCGGGCAAGGCTGCCCGCTCGTTTATATCATTGGCAAATCAGAACAATTACTTGTTAACAAAATCTTCGCCCAGGGCGATATCTTTCTTCAGCGTATCGAGCATGCCTTCCAGCGCCTGTTGCTCAAATGCGCTCAGCTTACCGAACGACTGACGCTCTTCGATGCCGTTTTTGCCCAGCAGTAACGGTTGCGAGAAGAAACGCGCGTACTGGCCATCACCTTCAACATAAGCGCATTCGACCACGCCTTTCTCGCCCTGCATCGCACGCACTAAGGAAAGACCAAAGCGGGCGGCCGCCTGCCCCATAGAAAGCGTGGCAGAACCGCCACCGGCTTTCGCTTCAACAACTTCGGTGCCGGCGTTCTGGATGCGTTTTGTCAGATCGGCAACTTCTTGCTCGCTGAAGCTCACGCCAGCAATCTGTGACAATAGCGGCAGGATGGTCACGCCGGAGTGGCCGCCAATAACCGGCACTTCAACGTCGGATGCGGATTTACCTTTCAGCTCAGCCACAAAGGTATTTGAACGGATGATGTCCAGCGTGGTCACGCCAAACAGTTTGTTCTTATCGTAAACGCCGGCTTTTTTCAGCACCTCTGCCGCGATGGCCACCGTGGTGTTCACCGGGTTAGTAATGATACCGATGCAGGCCTGCGGGCAGGTTTTCGCTATCTGCTGTACCAGGTTCTTCACGATACCAGCGTTAACGTTAAATAAATCGGAGCGATCCATGCCTGGTTTACGGGCTACGCCGGCGGAAATCAGCACCACATCAGCCCCAACAAGCGCCGGAGTTGCGTCTTCACCGGAGAAACCTTTGATTTTTACATCGGTAGGAATATGGCTAAGATCAACCGCCACGCCCGGCGTGACCGGAGCAATGTCGTACAACGAGAGTTCTGAACCTGAAGGCAGTTGGGTCTTAAGTAGTAGGGCAAGCGCCTGGCCGATTCCACCAGCGGCGCCGAGGACTGCAACTTTCATCCTAAACTCCTTATTATGGTTAATATAGTCTTTCGTTACTCCGTCGCCTGGACCTTAATTCACAAGATGAACAATTACAATAAGTATGGTTGAAGAATGCGTTCTGGTGCGCAGCGATGCATCCGCTTCGCATTTTCATCCCTGAGACTGACCATCCAGCAAAACGTAGTACCGGATCGACTATTGGTTACAATACACCCAGCTCACTCGGCAAAACAACATCATTCTCATAACATTTAGTTTACTTTTACAGCGATTTACGCGCTGTGATGAAGGCATGTTCCTTAGCAGGGTTATTTGCTAAAATATGCCCCCTTCATAACATTATTTACTTTATCCCCCTGCGGATTATTTGCATAAAAATTCATTACTATGCATAATGATGTTGTTTTTACCACCATAATTTGGGTGACTTATGCGAAGTTCGGCAAAACAAGAAGAACTGGTTAAAGCGTTTAAACTGCTGCTTAAAGAAGAAAAGTTCAGCTCTCAAGGTGAAATCGTCCAGGCGCTGCAGGAAGAAGGTTTCGATAATATCAACCAATCGAAAGTCTCCCGCATGTTGACAAAATTTGGCGCGGTTCGTACCCGTAACGCCAAAATGGAGATGGTCTATTGCCTGCCTGCCGAACTTGGCGTTCCTACGACCTCCAGCCCGCTGAAAAACCTCGTGTTGGATATCGACTATAACGATGCGGTCGTGGTTATCCATACCAGCCCGGGCGCTGCGCAGCTGATTGCTCGCCTGCTGGACTCTCTCGGGAAGGCGGAAGGGATTCTCGGCAGCATTGCCGGCGATGACACTATCTTTACGACCCCGGCCAGAGGCTTCACCGTCAAAGATCTGTACGACGCCATTCTCGTCCTGTTTGAACAGGAACTCTGAGAGCCTCCCCTCTGGTTCCCACCAGAGGGTCTTTTCAAAAATATTGCATTTCTTTAACATTTAGTGTGGTTTTCGGCCTCTATACATACTTTTACCGAATGAACGGGCCAGAAGCGCACAAAATATCAAAATACCCTATCTATATGATTTTAATCGCTATATCAGACTTCTATGGCGAGTAAATGACATTTCTAATTCTTATACGTTATAAAAACGACAATTCTTTGTAATTATTTACTCATACAACCATTAGCGTGGTATTAATATTTTTGGTGATTAGTGTATACTTGATTTTGTGATGAGGGTCACGAAACGAAGAGCCCTCAATAATAAGATTCGACGAGGTGAACATCATGAAAATCAAAACAACTGTAGCTGCACTAAGCATCCTGTCTGTTCTGTCCTTTGGCGCTTTCGCCGCTGACTCTATCAACAGCGATCAGGCGCAAGGCCGTCAGTCAATCGGTACCATTTCCGTCGGCGCGGTGAGTTCTTCCCCGATGGATATGCATGAGATGCTGAACAAAAAAGCTCAGGAAGAAGGTGCGTCTTCTTATCGCATCATCGAAGCCCGTACCGGTGACCACTGGCACGCTACGGCAGAGCTTTATAAATAAGACGTAATGATTGTCGGTTACGAACTAAATACGAATAATTCACAGCGGCCCAGGCCCATATAAAGCCTCCCGCCGCTGCAACAAATGGTTGGAGTAAAGATTATGAAACGTTCAATGATCATCGCATCCCTGGGCCTGGCTTCCGTTCTCTCCTTCGGCGCTAGCGCCGCCGTACATCAGGTCAACGCGGAACAAGCTCAAAACCTGCAGTCGATGGGCACCATCTCTGTTTCTCAGGTAGGCAGCGCCCCGATGGATATGCGCCATGAACTGGCGGCTAAAGCCGAAAAAGAAGGTGCAAGCAGCTACCGTATTATTGAAGCCCGTACCGGCGATAGCTGGCACGCTACAGCTGAGTTGTACAAATAAACCCTCGTCGTCTTATCCGACGACTTGCCCCCGCTTGTCGGGGGCTTTTTTATGCCTGCCTGGCGTTAAACCGAAGCTCCCCTTCCAGCTCTTCTTCCGCTTCATCAAACAGCAATATCAAGGCGCCAAAGCGCCGACGCTGCTTATCGCTTAAGTGAATAAACTCAATCTCCAGCGGCAGCGGCAGCAGACCGCTGGTAACGGCTTCCCACAATGAGTCCAGATTGTTCACCTGCTCGCGGTTGAGCGAGAAGCTCCGAGAAAATTCACGATAGAAATCCTGCTGATCGGCTATATCATCAAAATCAAATGTATAGATAGTCATCGCCCACACCCTGTCAACATCGCGCTATTGCCACCTGCCAATACTGCCTATGCCTCCACGCGCCGGGTTTTCTCTCCCTGCTTCCCTGAACGAAACGCGAATATCCCCGACGATTAAGTATAGTGATAAAAAAACCGACGCTTCAGCGTCGGTTCAGGTAGTTAGCTATTGGTCAATACATGCTGGTACTTACGCAACATATCCACCAGCCGTCGGACCGGTTCCGTCACCTGCGGTGGCGCCTCCCAGACCTGCAGTTTTTCCTGATAAACGTCCAGCTCTTCTAACAAACGAGCAAAATAGCGACGTCGTTTATCATCGCTGCCTGCGGAAATCACATGGTCCGCAGTGCGGCGCAGCTGGCGGTGAAATGCCGACAGATCGTCGTTCACCGGCACAGGCGCATCCCGCAGACGCTGATGGGCAATAATCAGGGTCAGCGCCAGGCGGAAACGGGCGATATCGCCGGGGAACTTATTCAGCAAGAGGAACAGCTGCTGATAAAGCGCCGGCAAATGGTTCTCTTTACGGCGAGAGGTATTGGTCGTCAGGGATGACACCGCGGCCGAAACAAACTGATTCAGCAGCACACGTCCGGTACGCGCTTGTGAATTATCCCGCACCAGCAGAATCACCATCAGCGCCAGAAAACAGCCGACGATCTGGCCCAGCGCGCTATCAAGAAACTGGCTGAACTGAAACTGCATAGGGTTATCCAGTACCAGAATGTTGATGGTACTCGCCAGCGCCCCCAGCGATCCCAGCCGCCGTTTTTGTACCTCAATACCAATAAAGAACGCCATCGCCGCCAGGCTGATACACAGCAGCAGCATACTCTGCTGCGTGGCGGGCATAATCACCAGGAAGAACAACGCCCCCAGCGGTAAGGCCGCCAGCGTACCGTAGAGAAAATCTATTGCCACCATTCGTGGGTTGGGCAGGCGCATGGCGAGCGACGTCACCACCGCAATCATCACCATCGCCCCGCTACCGGACGTCCAGCCGGTCCACAGCCAGAACAGCGTCCCAAGAATGCAGGAAATGGAGGTGCGCCAGAAGTTGACCATCGCATGATGACGCTCGGCGGACCCTGCCTTTATCACCACCTCACCCTGCAGCACTTCATCTTCAACCCGGCTGATCCTGGTATTGCCGACCACGCCGCGCTTCAACAGCAGATAGCGTGTCGCGGCGCCAACCCAGCTGTAAATAGTGACCGGCGTATTGTGCTCCCCCTTCCAGGTCAGAAAACGGCGCATTCTTTTCAACTGTCGATGGACGTCCTGCACGGTTTCAACCGGCTCGGCAAACAGCTCGCGGTAATCATTGGTCACGATTTCCGGGCGCGAATTCTGGATCAGGTACGTTTCGCAGGCCTGAGTAATCAGCGTTAAAGAAAGAGTATTAATGGCCTTCAGGCGCTGATTGACCCTGGCCCAGCGCGAGGACTCCATAATCAGGTTGCTGCGCATTCCTTCCAGCGCACTGGTCCGACGCACCAGCGAACCCCATGCTTTATCAACCACTTCGCTGTCGCCATGCGCCACACAAAGTTGCATCAGGCGGTACTGTTCGATCAGCAGGTTATCCAGCTCAAGATCGATCTCTTTCTTAATCGAGCGCGGGGAAAATAACAGGTCCGCCATAATGGCGCTGACAATCCCCACCACAATCTCGCTGCAACGCTCAACGGCAAACTGCGGCGCCAGCATCGGATCGGTATGAATGGTGATAATAATGATCAGCGCGGTATAGCCTGCCAGCCCCCAAGCATAGGAGTTTTCGACGCGAACCAGCGAGGAGATCCAGGTGCAGAAACCCGCCCACAGACAGCACACCAGCATCATCAGCAGCGGCGCGCGAATCATCAGAATGATTATCGCCAGCGCGGCAATACAGCCGATAAACGTCCCGACAATACGCAGCATCCCGCGATAGCGGATCGCGCCAGAATAAGGTTCTCCGCCGGCGGCAAACGCGGGACCCGCGGTGACAATGGCCGCCGTGAGTACCGCCCAGCGCGGCGTTTCCAGTTGAAAATGGAAGCCGACAAAGAGTGCCAGCACCACCGCACACGCTAATTTAATCGCGAAGCGCAGGTGCCGGGGAGAAATGGTGAAGATCCCCATGGCGATTAACCAAACTCACGCAGGCGCATCGCCAGTTTCTGGAAGAAGTTCACCTGGGTTGTATCGCGGTCTTCTTTACCGGTAATCACCACCGTCGCGGTTGTCCCCGCTGGCCACAGATTGCCCTGCTGCTTGTCGAGTCGAATGCGGACCGGCACGCGCTGCGCCAGACGAACCCATTCAAGGTTAGAATCCACGGAAGCCATCCCTTTGGCGTCGCTGCTGCTGCTGGCGTTGGTCACCCCGGCGGCGATGCTATCCACCGTACCTTTAATCGAGCGGCTGCTTCCCAGCGGGGTAATTTCCGCACGGTATCCCTGACGTACCCCTTCCAGTTTGGTCTCTTCAAGGTAGGCCACCACGTAAAAGGTGTTTTGCTTAACCAGCGCCACGGCTGTCGAGCCACGGGTAATAAATTCACCGTTGTAAACGTTGAGGTTGGTCACCCAACCATCGGCCGGCGCGCGGACAACCGTGCGTTCAAGATCGAGCTTTGCCAGATCCCGGCTGGCCACGGCTTTCGCCAGCTGATGCTCTACCGTTTGTAAGACGTTATTGGCCTGGTCTATCTCTTCACGAGACATCGCCTGTACGCCCAGCCTGTTACGGCGGCCGGCTTCAACACGTTTTTCCTGCGCCAGAGTCTGGTAATAGGAAACGTCGGCCTGAGCTTCTTCGAGGGCTTTCTGATAACGCGGCTGGTCAATCACAAACAAAACCTGGTCTTTCTTAACCAGCTGGTTATCCTTGATATTTACCTGGGAAATCAGCCCGGATACATCGGGTGCGATAGCCACGATGTCGGCGCTGAATCGCGCGTCGCGCGTCCAGGGAGACGCGGTGTAATAGACCCAGGCGCGAAAAATCGCGACAAATGCCAGGATAACCAGTATCACAGTGATTGCGGTACGGAAGATATTTCTTGTTAGTGTTTTCACATCGACCTCAAACGAACAAACGCGATATCAGATAAAAAAGGCAGCAATATAACGCGGTATTAAACAGTGCAGGGTGCCAGACAAAATCATAGATGCCGGTGGGAACCAGCAGCCGGTGTACCAGCCAGAAAATGGCCAGCGATATTAGCAGCTCAAAGAAGATCGGCGGAAACGACAAGCCGAAAATCACGATGACAGGAAACAGACTCATGATGACCTTGATAAGAAGCGTACAGGTGATATGCGTGAAGCGTTTATTATGTAGCTAACAATATAGTAACGTAACAATTGCAGCATGATCTATATTATGTGATCTAAATCACTTTTAAGTCAGAGTGAACAATGGAACGATTAAAACGCATGTCCGTTTTTGCCAAAGTGGTTGAACTTGGTTCATTTACCGCCACGGCACACCAGCTCCAGATGAGCGTTTCATCCATCAGCCAGACTGTCTCCAGACTGGAAGATGAACTCCAGGTGAAGCTGCTCAACCGCAGCACCCGCAGCCTTGGCTTAACAGAAGCCGGCAAGATCTATTACCAGGGCTGCCGACGAATGCTGTTCGAAGCGCAGGACGTCCATGAGCAACTGTACGCGTTTAACAATACGCCCATCGGTACGCTGCGCGTCGGCTGCTCTTCAACTATGGCACAGAATGTCCTGGCCCACATTACCGCTGGAATGCTGAAAGAGTACCCGGGTTTATCCGTCAACCTGGTTACCGGAATTCCGGCGCCGGACCTGATTGCTGACGGGCTCGATGTGGTGATCCGTGTCGGGGCATTGCAGGATTCCAGTCTCTTCTCCCGCCGGCTTGGCTCGATGCCGATGGTGCTCTGCGCAGCGAAAAGCTACCTGCAGCAGGCGGGGATCCCGGAAAAACCCGCCGATCTCGCCAGCCATTCGTGGCTTGAGTACAGCGTGCGCCCTGATAATGAATTTGAAATTATCGCCCCGGAAGGGATCTCAACCAAACTGATTCCGCAGGGCCGCTTTGTCACCAACGACCCCATGACGCTGGTACGCTGGTTGACCGCAGGCGTCGGCGTGGCTTACGTTCCGCTGATGTGGGCGATCGAAGAGATCAACCACGGAGAGCTGGAGATCCTGCTGCCAAGCTACCAGTCCGATCCTCGTCCGGTGTATGCGGTGTATACCGAGAAAGACAAGCTACCGCTGAAGGTTCAGGTCTGTATTAATTCACTGACGGAGTATTTCGTCGAGGTGGCAAAAATTTACCAGGGGATGCACGGCCGGGGAATTGCTCGCTAGCGACACGACACACACAGCAACGATGGCCGGTGCAAGCTGCGCCTCCGCAAGATGCGGAAGCGCATTCAGAATACTCAGGCGGTTCCGCCAACGGTAAGATTATCGACTTTCAGCGTCGGTTGACCCACGCCTACCGGCACGCTCTGGCCCTCTTTACCGCACACGCCGACACCGCTATCCAGCTTCAGATCGTTACCGACCATGGAAATCTGCTGCATCGCTTCAATCCCGGAACCAATCAGGGTCGCCCCCTTCACTGCTTTCGTGACCTTCCCTTTTTCGATCAGGTAGGCTTCTGAAGTGGAGAACACAAACTTACCTGAGGTGATATCGACCTGACCGCCGCCAAAGTTCGGGGCATAGATACCGTAATCAACCGATTCAATAATTTCCTGCGGCGTCGATTTACCTGCCAGCATGTAGGTGTTGGTCATCCGCGGCATGGGCAGATGGGCGTATGACTCGCGGCGGCCGTTACCGGTCGGCGCAACGCCCATCAAACGCGCGTTGAGTTTGTCCTGCATATAGCCTTTCAGGATACCGTTCTCAATCAGCACGTTGTATTGGCCCGGCGTCCCTTCGTCATCAACGGCCAACGAGCCGCGGCGATTGGCAATGGTACCATCATCCACCACGGTGCACAGTTCGGAAGCCACCAGTTCACCCATATGGCCGCTGAACACCGAAGTACCGCGACGATTGAAATCGCCTTCCAGACCGTGTCCTACCGCTTCATGCAGCAACACGCCAGGCCAGCCGGCACCCAGCACCACCGGCAGCATGCCCGCCGGGGCGGCAACGGCAGATAAATTCACCAGCGCCATCCGCACCGCTTCTTTCGCCCAGGCATCGGCACGAACTTCACCGTCTTCGGCAGCCAGGAAATAGTCATAGCCAAAACGACCGCCGCCGCCGCTGGAGCCGCGTTCACGTTTACCGTCGTCTTCCACCAATACGCTGACCGACAGACGCACCAGCGGACGAACGTCCGCCGCTAAGGTCCCATCGGTCGCCGCGACCAGAATCAATTCATATACGCCGCTCAGGCTGGCGGACACTTCCTGCACGCGTTTATCAGCGGCGCGAGCCGCTTTATCGACGCGGCGCAGGATATCCAGTTTCTCTTCGCGGCTCATACTTTGCAGCGGATCGATACTGGTATACAGCGCGCTGTATTCTACCGCCCCCAGGGTACGCACTTTGCCGTCGCCGCTGTCGCGCACAATGGTACGCGCCGCCTGCGCGCTCTGTTCCAGCGCCAGCCGGCTGATTTGATCGGCATAAGCAAAACCCGTTTTCTCGCCGCTGACCGCACGAACGCCGACGCCCTGGTCAATGTTGTACGAACCATCTTTAATGATGCTGTCTTCCAGAACCCAGGATTCGTGATAGCTCGACTGAAAATAGAGATCGCCGTAATCCAGACGGCGCTCGGCCAACTGGCCAAGAATGGCAAAAAGATCCTGATGATTCAGGCCATTTGCTGACAGTAATTGTTCACTTACCAGGTTCAGACTCATCGTTATGCTACTCGTTTGTTGCCGCCGGTCAGGCGGAAATAAAAAACGCTATCCATTGAGAGTGCGGTAATTCCCCGCAATCGTCAAATCATTGCTTTTTGTCGCTGCGCGCCTGGCGCAGAACTTCATTGATCTGCGGCTGATCGATAGGGCCAGTGATGCGATAGCGCAGGATAGATACTTTGTTCCACAGCGGCCCCAGCACTTTACTGGCGGCAAATACCGCGGCGCCGACTATCGGGTTAATCACAAACGCTGTCGCAACACCGACGGTGGCCGAAATTTCCGGGGCCACGACGGCCTGCATATCCAGTCGGCGGCGTACCAGATCGACCGAGCCTTTCATAGCGATATCCGCCTCGAGGCCATCCACCAGCGTATCATCCGTATTCAGCACACCATCTTTAATCCATGCCGTGCTGTTGATCGAATCAAAATAGAAGCCTTCGCTGAAGGTATCGCTAAAGTCGAAACGCAGCTTCCGCAACAGCGCATCGACGCTCAGCAGACGCAACAGCTGCCCGGCATGACCGGTGCTGATGTCGGTAAATTCGCCTTTCCCGAGATGGCTTTTCAGCACCCCATTGAGCGATGCCACATCCGGCTGCCACGGCGGTGCGCGCCAGTGCAAATCGTAATCGACATCGAACGACGACCCTTTCACCGGCGTTGAAATACCGAAGAAGCTGGCAAAGGCATCCGTTTTATTCCCATGGAGTTTGCCTTTCAGCGACGTCCGCACGCCGCCCGGGGCGTTGACCCATACGCCGTCGGAAGTCAGACGGCCAAAACCGGTATCCACCAGCCCGTTAGCCAGCGTCAGGGTATCGCCTTTAATTGAGAAATCACCGTCGATGCGCCCGTATTTTTGCCCCCATAGCCAGCACTCTGCGCAGCGCAGCTGAAGATCCGGCCAACCGCGAAAATCAAGGCGCTTACTGGCAAGCGGGCTCGCCCCGCCGGACGTCTCACCGCTCTTCTGAGCGGCGGCCGGGTTGTAATACAGGTAGCGAATAGCGGCCTGCCAGGGAGCATTTTGCCGCATTGTCAAAGAGGCGTTAATTTCGCGCCCCTGGGCTTCAACCTTCGAGCCACCGGCATCCGGTTGGCTCACCAGGCTCACGTTGTTCCAGCTTTGGCCAGCAAATGTCAGCGACGGCGTACGCAACGTTATACGTTCCGGGAAGAGAACATTGCTGCTGACCTCATTGACTGCGCCGCCCTGGAAAAGCGCCAGCCACTCCGCGCCATCCATCGGCGGCATATTCAGCTCAACGCCGGCCTGATCCGGCAGTGGAGAAATGGCTTTGCTATCAGAGGTTAAAATCGCCCGATCCAGCGTCAGCTTACGGCTCAGCAACCAGCGGCTGTTGAAATGATTTTTCGCACCAATCGCGCCGGTCAGCTCGAAGCTGTTTAACCCGCCAGCAACATTAATTTTCACCGGCAGCGGCTCCCCCGCTTTTTTATCGACCGGAGAAGGTAAGTCGCTGCTTACGTTTTTCAGATCGCCGTTGATATCAACCTTATAGCTCGCATTCCCATGGTACGGCAGCTCAATGGCCACCTTACCGTCCCACGGCACGCTACCGCTCACGGCATCATTGACCGCTTTTGGCAGCAGACCGGTATGCGACGGCTGCCAGCTGGCGTTCATTCCAACGTTGACCAGGAAGGCCTTAGCTCCCTCGGTGGTGGAAAAATCGAGATTCAGCGGCTGATTAAACCAGCTGGCTTTCAGGGTCTCGCTTTTCAGATCGCCATTTGTAAAGCTGAACTTACCGGTCAGATCCTTCAGCGTCGTATCAATCGGTTTGATAAACAGGCTGTTATTCACCAGATTGACATCGCCTTTGGCGGTGGTCAGCTCGCCATCCAGCGGAATATCAAGATGTAAGCGAGCGCTCACATTCCCATCCAGCTGGAGCTCATCCAGTGCCGAACCCAGCGTCTCTTTCAGCGGCGTCTCTTTAAAATAGGGGCCGACATCTTTCCCCGGACCGTTGATATCGGCATCAATAAGCAGTTTTTCCCGCGAATAATCAGGGATAACCGCATCAAGGTTGCTGGCGGTGACGTTACCCAGCATGACCTTATCAGCCTTCATCCACAAACCGTTATTGATAAAGTCGAGGTTGATATCCAGCCCGGTTAATGCCGGCCAGTCCGGTTGAAAGGCAAAAGTGGCGTTGGTTAATGGCACAGAAACCTGGAACTGGCCTTCGTTATGCAGATAGGGGAACAGGTGCGGATTACCGCCGTAAACCAGGGTCGCGTTGGTTGACTGCCCGCCTTTTATCGCGCCGCTGAGATAATCCACCAGCTCTTTGCCCATCAGGTTTTCCGGGAAATAGCGCCATGCCTGACCGCCGTCATTGGTGCTGATCCCCGCCAGAATTCCCAGCCACGGCTCATCATCCTGCGGCTGTAAATAGCGGAATCCTCCCCGCGCACGTACACCGGTCGCCTGCACGTCAATGTTGCGCCCGTCGAGCATAAATCCTTTGTCATTCTTCACCCAGCTAAGGGTGGCATCGCCTTTGGCGATTTCCAGCGGGGCGCGGAAGACCGTGGCATAAGGCATTTTAGCCTCGCTCATACTGGCCTGCAGCGAGCCGTTTTCCACGCTTCCGGCAACGCTACCGGAGAAATGCTCAGCCCCTGGCAGCAGCTTCCACTGCTTCCAGGAGAGGTCGCTCCAGCTTGCCTGAAAACGGGACTTCTCCGCCGCCTGCAGCGGGATATCCAGCGCCAGCAGATCGATTTTGCCGGCAGGTTGCGTGGTGCGCCAGACCTCGCCCAGCTCAGGAGCCAGCTTATCGGCGATCGGTTGCAGCCCGGTCAGGCCAGTGAGATCGAGATTACTGGCGCGGACACGCAGCTCATCGCTGCGCGCGTGGTTATCGCCGCCAACATCCTGGGCCGGGATCCACGCCATCGCCAGCGCGCCGCGCGGCCAGGCTTTGCCATCGATCGAGATACGGGTATCCGGGATGTCGAAGCCCCAGCCCTGCTTCTCGCGGAAGATATGGGCCGTCAGATTATCCACCGTCAATCGATGAGGCTGACCGTCCCCCTGCCAGCTGGCGCCGCCCTTCTTCAACCAGACGTCGCCGCTGGCGATATCGCCTTTGTCGATGGTCATCCAGCCTTCGAGGCTAAAGCGCGCATTTTGCAATGCAATATTGTCCTGCATCCAGCGCCCCAGCCACGGCTTCACGTCAATATCGTCCGCCTGCAGCCATACGCGCCCTTTATTCAGCAGGCCATTTTCATCACGCAGATCCATGCGTACCTGCATCACCCCATGCTGGCCGTTCAGACTGGAGAGACTCAGTTGCCCTTCTGCACGATGGCGGTTATTGGTGTTCAGCCAGGTGAGCTGCGGAACAGCTAATTCCGCGCGTTGTCCGGAAATGGTCACGAAACTCAAATGGCTATCGCGGAGAATAAAGTGGTCGAACTGGCGCAGGAAAAGATCGCCGATATGGTCGGTTTTCAGGCTATCGCCGCCATCATTGGTCTGGATGGGCGAATTGGTATGGATTTTCAACTGCCAAAAGGTGAGGTCGCGGAACTGCCAGCGCATGTGCAGCAGACTTTGCCAGACATCCAGCGCCAGAGTGACCCGTTTAACAGAGAGCTGACCGCCGTCTTTCAGACCCGCGGAGACATCGCGCACGTCAAGCGTCGGACCAAAATTTTCCCAGCGGGCCGTGAGCTGTGAAGCATTGACCGGCGAGCCTGAAATCGCAGAGATTTTCTCCAGCAGCTGCGGGCGCCATGCGTCCAGCTGCGGCAGAACGAGACGCAGGCCGCTCACCAGCAGTGCGACGACAACTGTCAATGTTGCCGCGGTGAGCAATAATATCCCGGGCAGTCGCCTCACGCCTCTCTCCTTGTCAGACTTTTACACGTCATCTGTCTCTTTGCCTCCGCGTCGGCGGCGTTGACTTCCGGGATAAGGCGTCGTTTAGCCATGCTCCCGGGCGCCAGAACAGAGGCAAACCAGATGATTACATCATAACGACATCGAACTGCTCTTGATTATAGAGCGGTTCAATTTGTACTTTGACCTGTTTGCCGACAAAGATTTCGACTTCCGCCAGCGCGTGCGACTCTTCCCCTTTCAGGGTTTCCGCAACCGCAGGAGAAGCATAGACCAAGAAACGATCGGAATCGTAGGCATGATGCACACGTACAATCTCACGCATGATTTCATAGCACACCGTTTCCACCGATTTCACCGTACCGCGTCCGTGGCAGGTAGGGCAATCCTTACACAGCACGTGCTCAACGCTTTCACGAGTCCGCTTACGGGTCATTTCTACCAGACCAAGCTGGGAGAAGCCGTTAATACTGGTTTTGACCCGGTCTTTACTCAACGCCTGTTCCAGTGAATGCAACACCCGGCGGCGGTGATCTTCATTATTCATATCAATGAAATCAATAATGATAATCCCCCCCAAATTGCGCAGACGCAGCTGGCGGGCAATCGCCTGAGTCGCCTCAATATTGGTATTAAAAATGGTATCGTCGAGATTGCGATGACCGACAAATGCCCCGGTATTGATATCCACGGTGGTCATCGCTTCGGTTTGATCGATAACCAGATAGCCGCCGGATTTCAGCTCCACCTTACGCTCCAGCGCGCGCTGAATTTCGTTCTCCACGTCAAAGAGATCGAAAATCGGCTGACGGCCGCTGTAATGCTCCAGCTTGCTGGTCATTTCCGGCATATATTCGGCGGTAAACTCCACCAGCGATTCATACGTCAGGCGGGAGTCGACGCGAATACGGTCCAGATGCTCATCGGCAAAATCGCGCAGCACGCGCTGAGCCAGCGCCAGTTCACCGTACAGCTGATAACGGGTCTGCTGCCGTTTTTTGCGCTCCATGACCTTAGTCCATACGCGCTTGAGGTAAGCCGCATCGGCTGCTAACTCCTGTTCATGCACCCCTTCCGCGGCGGTACGGATGATAAAACCGCCCTGCTCATCGCAGTACTCGGCCACCACCTTCTTTAACCGCTCGCGTTCAGCTTCACTCTCGATACGCTGTGACACGCCGACGTGAGAAGCTCCCGGCATAAAGACCAGATAGCGGGAAGGCAGCGTAATGTCCGTCGTCAGGCGGGCGCCTTTCGTGCCGAGCGGATCTTTCACCACCTGAACCATCAGGTCCTGGCCCTGACGAACCAGTTCGGAAATATCGCGCACCGTAAACTGCTTTTGTTCTTCCCCGGCGACGCATTCGGTATGCGGCATAATATCTGACGCATGCAGAAATGCGGCCTTGTCCAGACCAATATCTACAAAAGCCGCCTGCATCCCCGGCAGTACACGACTGACACGACCTTTGTAGATATTGCCTACGATTCCGCGCCGCGCTTCACGCTCAATATGAATTTCCTGAAGAATACCGCCATCAATGTACGCAACGCGCGTCTCCGATGGCGTTACGTTAACTAATAGTTCTGCCGTCATCTTTATCCCTTTTCTTCACGCAGTGAGTTAAAGTTACTCAGCAACTCATACGTTTCTACCAGCGGTAAGCCGACCACGGCGTGATAGCTGCCATTAATCTTCCTGACGAAACAGCCACCCAACCCTTGAATACCGTATGCACCTGCTTTGTCCAGAGGTTCTCCGCTGGCCACATAGCTGGCAATATCCTGTTCTGAAAGCAGGCGGAAGGTGACTTCCGTCACCACCAGGCAATCCAGCGTCAGCTGCTTATCCGCCAGCGCCACGGCCGTCATGACCTGATGCGTCTTACCGGAGAGCATGCGCAGCATCTCGGCGGCGTGAGCGGCATCGCGCGGTTTTTCCAGCACTTCGCCGTTCAGGATAACAATGGTATCCGCCCCCAGCACCGGCAGATCGCGCGACGCCAGTGCGACCCCCGCCTGCGCTTTTTCACGCGCCAGACGCGCAACATAGTGCCCGGCGCTCTCCTGCGGCAAGCGTCGTTCTTCAATACCGGGAACCAGACGTTCAAAAGATAGCCCCAGCTGCGTCAGCAGTTCCTGCCGACGCGGAGAGCCTGAAGCGAGATACAGAGTCGTCATATCAACCTTATTGCACCGCAAATTGCTGACGGACTTTCCGCATCAGCAGGAATAACCATGGCCAGAGCACGCCGTTTACTACACTACTCCAGAACACTTCCGGACGGAAAGAGACGTTGATCACTAAAAACTCTGCCCAGAAAACAACGATATCCACAGCAAGGGATAGCATCATCACCACCAGCGCCTGCTGCCAGAGCGCCAGGTTGCGAAACAGCTGATATTTCAGCGCCACCAGATAAGCGATGATACTTAACGATAGCGCGCGAACGCCCAGTGTCGACCCACTGATAAGATCGAGGATAGCCCCCATGACGAAACCGGTGCCTACGTTAACCCGATGCGGTAAGGCGAGGATCCAGTAAAGCAGGATCAGGAACACCCAGTTTGGCCGGAAGACGGTCAGATCCGCCGGCCAGGGCATGACCTGCAGCAATAGTGCGATAAGAAACGAGAGCCAGATAACCCAGCGTCCCTGGCTTCGATAACTTGCCACTATTGCCCCCCTGCAGGCAGAGGTTGCGAAGGCGGCGTTATGCCGGTTGCCGGCGCAGGCATTTGCGGCCCCATGGCATCCGGTGCCGGCAGAACCTGCGGCATCATCTGCATCAGACGCTCATTGGCGACGCGGTGCACCTCTTCCGGCGTCATCGGGTTGGCCCCGTTACGATCGGCTCCCCACAGCAGCAGGAGATAGCGCAGACGCTGCAGACCCGCCGTTGGGCGCGCCTGAATGACCGTATACGCACGCTGCGTGTCGAGCTTCACCGAGGAGACCACGCCAACCGGATAGCCCTCAGGGAAGCGGCCACCGAGACCGGAGGTCACCAGCACATCGCCGACGCGAATATCGGTGTTCGCCGGCAGGTGCTCCAGCTGCAAATCGTCAGTGCATCCGTTACCTGCCGCAATCACGCGAATATCATTGCGCAGAACCTGAATCGGCAACGCATGCGTCGCGTCGCAGATGAGCAGCACGCGGCTGGTTAACTTCGCCACCGCGACGACCTGACCCACAACGCCTTTGTCGCTGATCACCGGCTGGCCTTCGTAAACGCCGTTAACGCTGCCCTTATCGATGACAACCTGATCGCTATAAGGATCGTTAACCGTAGAGATGACCTGAGTCACCATTTTTTGCTCATCCTGGCGCAGCGGCGAGCCCAGCAGCTCGCGCAGACGCGCGTTCTCCTGTTTGTACTGACCCAGCATCAGCAAATCGCTGTTCTTCAGCAGCAGTTCCTGACGCAGCGCGCGGTTTTCCAGTTCGAGCTGATCGCGGGTTGCCAGCGTTTGCGATACGCTATCCAGCAATTCCCGGGGACCATTTGAGATAAAGTAGAAAGGGCTGACGGCAGTGTCCATGTACGTTCTAATCTGACTGAACGTACCCAGGCGGCTGTCGGCGATAATCACGCCAAGCGCCACCAAAACCGCCAGGATAAGGCGAATCTGTAGCGACGGGCCACGGCTAAAAATTGGCTTCATAGGCTATGCGTATTCTCGTGTCAGTTAAGACCAAGGGTAGCTTTTGAGGCTACCCTGGACCTTCGGCTGACTACTCTTCGCTGAACAAGTCGCCGCCGTGCATGTCGATCATTTCCAGCGCTTTACCGCCGCCACGTGCGACGCAAGTCAGTGGATCTTCTGCAACTACGACAGGAATACCTGTCTCTTCCATCAACAGACGGTCGAGGTTGCGCAGCAGGGCGCCACCGCCAGTCAGAACCATACCACGCTCGGAGATATCGGAAGCCAGCTCCGGCGGACACTGTTCCAGCGCGACCATGACCGCGCTGACAATACCGGTCAGCGGTTCCTGCAGCGCTTCGAGAATTTCGTTCGAGTTCAGGGTAAAGCCGCGCGGCACGCCTTCTGCCAGGTTACGGCCGCGAACTTCGATTTCACGCACTTCATCGCCCGGATACGCCGAACCGATTTCATGCTTGATACGTTCAGCCGTCGCTTCACCGATCAGAGATCCGTAGTTACGACGCACATAATTAATCACGGCTTCATCGAAACGGTCACCACCAATACGAACGGAAGAGGAGTAAACCACGCCGTTCAGGGAGATAACCGCCACTTCTGTGGTACCGCCACCAATATCCACCACCATAGAACCGGTCGCTTCAGAAACCGGTAAGCCCGCGCCAATCGCAGCCGCCATCGGCTCTTCAATCAGGAAGACTTCACGAGCGCCAGCGCCCTGAGCAGATTCACGAATCGCACGACGCTCAACCTGGGTTGCACCGACCGGTACGCACACCAGAACACGCGGGCTTGGACGCATGAAGCTATTGCTATGCACCTGTTTGATAAAGTGTTGGAGCATTTTTTCGGTGACGAAGAAGTCGGCGATAACGCCGTCTTTCATCGGGCGAATCGCCGCGATGTTGCCCGGTGTACGCCCGAGCATCTGCTTCGCTTCATGACCAACTGCAGCGACGCTTTTCGGCGAGCCGGCACGATCCTGACGAATGGCCACAACGGAAGGCTCATTCAATACGATGCCTTGTCCTTTTACATAAATCAGGGTATTCGCAGTACCCAGGTCAATGGACAGGTCATTGGAAAACATGCCACGAAATTTTTTTAACATACTAAGGGATAATCCTGAAAGCTGGGGCGGAAAACAAAATCCGCTTACTTTACCAACCACACGCAGCAGCGACAAGGCGCAAAAATCATCTGCTACGGTGAAAATTAGTGCAGCGCATTTCCTTCGTTACAAATTTACCGGGTCCATTCAGTGGCGAAATCATCAACAGCGCTCCGCGCCTGAATCTGTAACCCGTCAAAGGTCATTTACTGGCATTTACATTGCGATAATCCGGCAGGTAGACAAGCACACCCCCTTCACTATGGCGCGCGTTATTCTACGTGAAATCACGCTAAACGGCAGATCAAACCGAGTATCTTTGCGAATATTTTTTCACATTTGTGTCAAGTGGCTGTGAGGCGGCAAAAAATTCCCCCTGACCACCCGTGACACCGCACTGAGACAGCACCTGCCACTCACTGCGACTGCGAACGCCGGTTGCAAAAACCTGGACCGGCATGCCCTTACAGGCCTCCACCAGGCTCTGAACCAGCAGCTGGTTCTCACTGCGCTTTTCGATATTGCGCGACAGCCCCTGGTGCAGCTTAATCACTTCGACATCCAACTGCTTGATCCAACTGGTTCCAACCAGCGTTAATCCGGCCTGCACGACGGCGACACGAATACCCAGAGCATTGACCAGGCGCATTACCGGTTGTAAGCGGCCGATATATTGACAAACATCTGCCTCTGCAAGTTCAAAAATAATCCGTCGACGTTGCGATTTTTCACTCTGCATCAAGGTATCACGCAGCCAGCGCTGAAATCTCGGCCGGATCAATGACTCCACCGTCACCTGCAGCGCGAGGTTTTCCTCCGGCCAAAAACTTAAAAATGGCAGTAACCGCGTGATCTGCAGGCGGTCGTACTCTTCCGCCAGACCAAATTGTTGCACCATTGGCATATATTCTGCCGCGATCACCTCTTCCTTTCCGTCATACAACCGCGACATCAGTTCACGATGATGGACGCGTCCATCGCGGGTAACGGCCGGCTTCTGGTACAGTCGCGGCCCGCCGCGGCTGAGCATTTGTTCAATCAGCGTACGCCAGCGGACGTTACCGCGTCCTTTCTCCGGTAACGAGTCATCGTAGACGGCCCAGCTATTGCTGCCCTGTAGCACCGCATTGCGCGTCGCAGCCTCGGCGCGTTCCATCACCTGGGCCGTTGTCTGCCCGCTGCGGAAAGCGCAAAGACCGATGTGCATCATGTCATCGCGGTCAAGAATCCGCGTCGGCGGCAGCGCATCCACCGCTTTTAACAGCAACCCGGCGATGCTATCGGCCTCTTTTAAGGTACGGTGAGGAAGGAGTACGGCAAAATCACTGCGGTGGTAGCGCGCCAGCAGCGCCCCGGGATAGCGCATAATAAAAGTCGACAGCAGGTTGATGAGCGTGAAGTAGTGTTCTTCGGCAGCGGCTCGTCCCCAGTTATCACGTAGCAGATCGAACTCCGGCAGGCGAATCATCATCACGATACCGTGCGAACCCACTTTTTCCTGATCTTCCAGCAGAGTTGCCAGCTGATTATCAAAGAACAGACGATTATTCAGCCCGGTTTTCGAGTCTTGTGCAGCATAAGAACGAATCAGCGTATCCATACGACTACGCTGATCGCTGGCAAACTGCAGTTCGGAAAGCAGCATATCCAGCGCGCTGCTGGTGCTGGCCGGCCACTCATGTACCGACCCTCGAACCTGCGGCCCGCGTTCGCCACTGAGGATTCGCGCAGCGCGCACCTCCAGCAGCTCCTGGCCTGCAAGCTGACGGCGAATCCAGCGTACGGAGAAAAAGATAACCAGAACCATCAGACCGATAGCTATCGATAAGGGCCCGGTGATGTGCAGCGAGCGGAAATAATTCACCATCGGGTCGAGGTAGACCACGTGAATCGTCATACCGGGATGTTTTAACGACGGTACCGTTATTTCACGATACTGATTCTTACTCCCCGGCGGACGATAGCTGTCGCTACGCGAGTGACCGTACACCGGCTTGCCGTTAAGCAGAAAATCGACCTGCACAATCTCCACCGGCGTCATCAGCTCATCCATTTGCGGTTCGAGCTTATCGAACGAGGATGAGATCAGGCGGTTATCCAGCATCGTCGCCACGGCCTGGACGCGATTCTCCATCTTCAGCTGGATACCGTTATAAAAACTCAGCGAAGCACCGATGAGCGTGACAAAGATGGTCAGGCTGGTAAGCAGCGTGACAAATGCTGAGAACTTCGTCGTTAATCGCATCCCTGTGTTAACTCCGCGAGTGAATGACCGCCCGATAGATTTTCAGGCTCGTGTACTGGCGCTTTACCTAAAGTAAGCACTAACTTTCTAAAGCGCGAGGCATACTATCAAAGCTGGCGTTTCTGGCAATTTATTGCGTTATATCGGCGTAATAATGTCGATAGCGAGTATAGTCTGCAGAAAAATTTTTCCAATCTTTGTACAAATAAGGACCCGCATATGCAGGCTTTAATATTAGAACAGCAGGATGGTAAAACAATCTCTTCGGTGCAAACCATCGACGCCGACCAGCTGCCGCCGGGCGATGTCACCGTCGATATTCACTGGTCGAGCCTTAACTATAAAGATGCGCTGGCGATCACCGGCAAGGGAAAAATCATCCGCAACTTTCCGATGATTCCTGGCATCGATTTCGCCGGTAGCGTTCACTCAAGCGAAGATCCGCGCTTCCACAGCGGCCAGAAAGTGCTGCTGACCGGCTGGGGCGTCGGTGAAAACCACTGGGGTGGTCTGGCCGAGCGTGCGCGCGTGAAAGGCGACTGGCTGGTCGCAATGCCGGAAGGTCTTGATGGCCGTAAAGCGATGGCGATCGGTACCGCCGGCTTCACCGCAATGCTGTGCGTCATGGCGTTGGAAGATGCCGGTATCCGTCCGCAGGATGGTGAAATCATTGTCACCGGCGCCAGCGGCGGCGTCGGCAGTACCGCCATTGCGCTGCTGCATCAGCTCGGCTATTCGGTCGTCGCAGTCTCTGGCCGCGAAAGCACCCATGAATATCTGAAAAGCCTCGGCGCGCAGCGCATTCTCGGTCGCGAAGAGTTTGCCGAAACCCGTCCGCTGGAAAAACAGCTGTGGGCTGGCGCGATCGATACCGTCGGGGACAAGGTGCTGGCGAAAGTGCTGGCGCAGATGAACTATGGCGGCTGCGTCGCCGCCTGTGGTCTGGCCGGAGGCTTTGCGCTGCCGACGACGGTAATGCCGTTTATTCTGCGCAATGTTCGCCTGCAGGGCGTCGATTCCGTCATGACGCCGCCCGCGCGTCGCGCTGAAGCCTGGCAACGTCTGGTGCGTGACCTGCCGGAATCCTTCTATTCAGCGAGCGCCACGGAAATTACCCTCGCAGAGGCCCCGGCATTCGCCGCTAAGATCATGAACAATCAGATCCAGGGGCGGACGCTGGTGAAGATCGCCTAATCTGCAATTTTTCGTGACATATTCGCGATAAATCGCCGCCTCCGTCATGCTTAGAAAAAAGCATGTCGGAGGATGTCATGAAACCTAAAAAACTCACGGAAGCCGATGTCACGGCAGAATCCGTATTTATGCTGCAGCGCCGCCAGGTGCTGAAGTCACTCGGGATCACCGCAACGGCCCTTTCTCTTTCCCCCACGGCGCGGGCCGATCTCCTGGACTGGTTTAAAGGTCACGACCGCCCGCCGGCCCCGGCAGGTAAAGCCCTGACGTTCAATAAACCCGCGGAGTGGCAAAGCTCGCTCACGCTGACGCCGGAAGATAAAGTCACCGGCTATAACAACTTCTATGAATTTGGTCTTGATAAAGCAGACCCCGCGGCCAATGCCGGCAGCCTGCGTACCGATCCCTGGACCCTCACGATTGGCGGAGAGGTGGCCAAACCGCTGACGCTTGATCATGACGATCTGACCCGGCGCTTTCCGCTAGAAGAGCGTATTTACCGGATGCGCTGCGTGGAAGCCTGGTCAATGGTGGTGCCCTGGGTCGGCTTCCCGCTACATAAACTGCTGGCGTTGGTTGAACCCACCAGCAACGCCCGTTTTGTCGCATTTAAAACCCTCTACGCACCGGATCAAATGCCGGGGCAAAAAGATCGCTTTATCGGCGGGGGACTGGCTTATCCTTATGTAGAGGGTCTGCGGCTGGATGAAGCCATGCACCCTCTGACGCTGCTGAGTGTCGGCGTTTACGGTAAAGCGCTGCCGCCGCAAAATGGCGCCCCTGTCCGGCTGACCGTCCCATGGAAATACGGTTTTAAAGGTATTAAATCCATCGTCAGTATCGAGCTGACGCGCGAGCAGCCCCCCACCACCTGGAATCTCGCCGGGCCGCAAGAATATGGCTTCTACGCTAACGTCAATCCGCACGTCGATCATCCGCGCTGGTCGCAGGCTACAGAGCGTGTTATCGGCTCTGGCGGCGTACTTGATGTTAAGCGCCAGCCGACGCTGTTATTTAACGGCTATGCTGACGAGGTGGCATCGCTCTATCGGGGACTGAATCTGCGGGAGTATTACTAGTGCGTCTGAGCGTAAAACAGATTACCTGGCTGAAGGTGGCCCTCCATCTGGCCGGCCTCTTGCCCTTTATCTGGCTCTTCTGGGCCGGACAACAGGGCTACTTTAGCGCCGATCCGGCAAAAGATATCCAGCATTTTACCGGTAGGATGGCTCTTAAATTTTTGCTTGCGACCTTGCTCGTCTCACCGCTCGCGCGCTACGCTAAACAACCTTTGTTGATTCGTACCCGGCGTTTACTCGGGTTGTGGTGCTTTGCCTGGGCAACGCTGCATCTCACCAGCTACACGCTGCTGGAGTTAGGTATCAACAATCTGGCGCTGCTGGGTTCGGAGTTAGTCAGCAGACCTTACCTGACTTTGGGTTTTATCAGCTGGTTGATTTTGCTGGCGCTGGCCGCCACTTCAACACAAGCGCTGCAGAGAAAACTGGGTCGCCGATGGCAAACTTTGCACAACTTCGTCTATCTGGTGGCAATCCTTGCTCCCATTCACTACCTGTGGTCGGTGAAGATTTTATCCCCGCAGCCGGTGATTTATGCCGTGCTGGCCGCGTTGCTTTTAGCATGGCGTTACAAGAAGTTCCGTCAGTGGTGGCGATAATCATCGGATATGTGCAGTTTCCCGCAGATCTTTTATCAACCGCGATGCTTTGAACGATAGCGGTTGATAATCTTCCCTGATAAGACCAGTATTTAGCTGCCAAATGCTACGAAATCGTTATAATGTGCGACTTTGGTTTTCCTGACGGGGTTTTCGAGCCCTGAAAAGGTGACAAGCGCGCTTCGAAGGTATATTTTGTTTTTTACCCGAGAATGGCAGGAGATAGCCACACAATGGCTGACAAGTTTCGCATTTTGCTTTTAAACGGACCCAACCTTAACATGCTCGGCACCCGTGAGCCTGAGAAGTATGGCACCCTTAAGCTTTCTGAGATTGTTAACCGTCTGGAATCAGAAGCTTCGGCTCTGAACGTGGCGCTGGATCACCTGCAGTCCAATGCGGAGTTCGCGCTAATCGACCGAATTCATCAGGCTAAAGACACTGTGGACTATATCCTGATTAATCCGGCCGCGTTTACGCACACCAGCGTGGCTATCCGCGATGCATTGCTTGCGGTCAGTATCCCGTTTATCGAGATTCACCTGAGCAACGTACATGCACGCGAACCGTTCCGTCACCACTCCTATCTGTCGGATATCGCCTCGGGCGTCATCTGCGGACTCGGTGCGGACGGCTATTCATACGCTTTACAGACGGCGGTAAAACGCCTGTCACAATCACACTAAACAAAGAGTACGGAACCCACTCATGGATATTCGTAAGATTAAAAAGCTGATCGAGCTGGTTGAAGAATCAGGCATCTCCGAACTGGAAATTTCTGAAGGCGAAGAGTCTGTACGCATCAGCCGTGCCGCGCCAAATGCGGGCTACCCGGTCATGCAGCAGGCTTATGCCGCGCCGATGATGCAGGCTCAGGCACCGGTTGCAGCAGCACCGGCCGCTGCCGCTCAGGCAGACGCGCCGGCGAAAGCAGAAATCAGCGGTCACATCGTACGTTCCCCGATGGTCGGTACTTTCTACCGCACCCCGAGCCCGGACGCAAAAGCGTTCGTGGAAGTCGGTCAGAAAGTTAACGTGGGCGACACCCTGTGCATCGTAGAAGCGATGAAAATGATGAACCAGATCGAAGCCGATAAATCCGGCGTGGTGAAAGCCATTCTGATCGAAAGCGGCCAACCGGTAGAATTTGATGAGCCGCTGGTAGTCATCGAGTAACGAGGCGAACATGCTGGATAAAATTGTTATCGCTAACCGAGGCGAGATTGCACTGCGTATCCTGCGTGCCTGTAAAGAACTGGGCATCAAGACCGTCGCTGTGCACTCCACTGCGGATCGCGATCTAAAACACGTACTGTTAGCGGATGAGACGGTCTGTATTGGCCCGGCTCCGTCCGTAAAAAGCTATCTGAATATCCCGGCAATCATCAGCGCAGCGGAAATTACCGGCGCGGTGGCCATCCATCCGGGTTATGGCTTCCTGTCCGAAAACGCCAACTTTGCTGAGCAGGTTGAACGTTCAGGCTTCATCTTCATCGGCCCGAAAGCCGACACCATTCGTCTGATGGGCGATAAAGTGTCTGCGATCACCGCGATGAAGAAAGCGGGCGTACCGACCGTTCCGGGGTCTGACGGCCCGCTGGGCGACGATATGGATGCGAACCGCGCTCATGCAAAACGCATCGGCTATCCGGTTATCATCAAAGCCTCCGGCGGCGGCGGCGGACGCGGTATGCGCGTTGTACGCAGCGATGCTGAACTGGCCCAGTCCATCTCCATGACCAAAGCTGAAGCAAAAGCTGCATTCAGCAACGACATGGTATATATGGAAAAATACCTGGAAAATCCGCGTCACATCGAGATCCAGGTACTGGCTGACGGCCAGGGCAACGCTATCTATCTGGCGGAACGCGACTGCTCCATGCAGCGTCGTCACCAGAAAGTGGTCGAAGAAGCGCCGGCGCCGGGCATTACCCCGGAACTGCGTCGCTACATCGGCGAACGCTGCTCTAAAGCGTGTGTCGACATCGGCTATCGCGGCGCAGGCACCTTTGAGTTCCTGTTTGAAAACGGTGAGTTCTACTTCATTGAAATGAACACCCGTATTCAGGTTGAACATCCGGTCACCGAAATGATTACCGGCGTTGACCTGATCAAGGAACAGCTGCGTATCGCGGCTGGCCAGCCGCTGTCCATCAAGCAAGAAGAAGTCCAGGTTCGTGGCCATGCGGTGGAATGCCGTATCAACGCCGAAGACCCGAACACCTTCCTGCCGAGTCCGGGTAAAATTACCCGCTTCCACGCGCCAGGCGGTTTCGGCGTACGTTGGGAGTCTCATATCTACGCAGGCTACACCGTACCTCCGTACTATGACTCAATGATTGGTAAGCTGATTTGTTACGGCGAAAACCGTGATGTCGCGATTTCTCGCATGAAAAATGCGCTGCAGGAGCTGATCATCGACGGCATCAAAACCAACGTCGATCTGCAGATTCGCATTATGAATGACGAGCATTTCCAGCATGGTGGAACCAACATCCACTATCTGGAGAAAAAACTCGGCTTACAGGAAAAATAATCCTGTATTCGCAGCAAAAGGCCGGATTATCCGGCCTTTTTTCTTTTTCTCTCCTCTTGCCAGCCCCTTAAGGTACAATCCCCGCTTTAAATTGACCCCGGGAGCCTTATGGACGCGCGTTTTGTTCAGGCCCACAAAGAAGCCCGCTGGGCGTTGTGGCTTACCCTCCTCTATCTTGCAGCATGGTTAGCAAGTGCTTACATTCCAGGTTCTCAGCAGGGCTTTACCGGCCTGCCGCGCTGGTTTGAAATGGCTTGTCTGCTGATCCCCCTGATTTTCATTCTGCTGTGCTGGGCGATGGTGAAGTTTATCTACCGCGATATTCCGCTGGAGGATGATGATGCAGCCTGAAGTGATCCTGCCGCTTATTGCCTACCTGCTGGTGGTGTTTGGCCTGTCGATTTATGCGATGCGCAAGCGTTCGACCGGGGCATTCCTCAACGAGTATTTTCTCGGCAGCCGTTCGATGGGCGGCTTCGTGCTGGCCATGACCCTGACGGCCACCTATATCAGCGCCAGTTCGTTCATTGGCGGCCCGGGCGCGGCATATAAATACGGGCTCGGATGGGTGCTGCTGGCGATGATCCAGCTGCCTGCCGTGTGGCTGTCGCTCGGGGTACTGGGGAAAAAATTCGCTATTCTGGCCCGCCGGTATAACGCGGTAACGCTCAACGATATGCTGTTCGCCCGCTATCAGAGCCGTCTGCTGGTATGGCTGGCGAGCCTCAGTCTGCTGGTTGCGTTTATCGGTGCGATGACCGTGCAGTTTATCGGCGGCGCACGGCTGCTGGAAACCGCCGCAGGCATCCCTTACGAAACCGGTTTGCTGATTTTCGGTATCAGTATCGCGCTCTACACCGCTTTCGGCGGCTTCCGCGCCAGCGTATTGAATGATGCGATGCAGGGGCTGGTGATGCTGATAGGCACCATCGTACTGCTCGTCGGTATCGTTCATGCTGCGGGTGGTCTGAGCATGGCAGTGCAGACCCTGGAACATATCGATCCAAAGCTGGTGTCTCCCCAGGGAGCGGACGATATTCTGTCACCGACGTTTATGACCTCTTTCTGGGTTCTGGTCTGCTTTGGCGTTATCGGCCTGCCGCACACGGCGGTGCGCTGTATCTCCTATAAAGACAGCAAGGCGGTGCACCGCGGGATTATTCTCGGCACCATCGTGGTCGCTATCCTGATGTTTGGCATGCATCTCGCCGGTGCGCTGGGTCGCGCGGTGATCCCGGATCTGACCATCCCGGATCTGGTCATCCCTACGTTGATGGTGAAAGTACTGCCGCCGTTTGCCGCCGGGATCTTCCTTGCCGCGCCAATGGCGGCGATCATGTCGACAATCAACGCGCAGTTATTGCAGAGTTCCGCTACGATCATTAAGGATTTATACCTGAACCTGCACCCGGAACAGCTGAATAACGAGAAACGCCTGAAGCGGATGTCGGCGATGATCACGCTGATCCTCGGCGCGCTGCTGTTGCTGGCCGCATGGCGTCCGCCTGAGATGATCATCTGGCTGAACCTGCTCGCGTTTGGCGGGCTGGAAGCGGTCTTCCTGTGGCCACTGGTTCTGGGCCTGTACTGGGAGCGTGCCAACGCGGCAGGAGCCCTGAGCGCGATGATCGTCGGCGGCGTGCTGTATGCCGTGCTCGCCACCCTGAAAATTCAGTACCTGGGCTTTCATCCTATCGTGCCCTCGCTACTGCTAAGTTTGCTGGCTTTTGTGGTGGGCAACCGTTTTGGTCAGCCCGTTCCACCCGCCCCTGTTATGACTACTGACAAATAAAGAGTTTTGCTATGCCATGGATCCAACTGAAACTGAATACCACCGGCGCACATGCTGAAGACCTCAGCGACGCGCTAATGGAGGCCGGTGCGGTCTCCATCACCTTCCAGGATACACACGATACGCCGGTATTCGAGCCGCTGCCGGGTGAAACTCGCCTGTGGGGAGACACCGACGTTATCGGCCTGTTCGACGCTGAAAGCGATATGCATGACGTGGTGGCTATCCTCGAGCAGCATCCGCTGCTGGGCGCCGATTTCACACATAAAATCGAGCAGCTGGAAGATAAAGACTGGGAACGTGAATGGATGGATAATTTCCACCCAATGCGTTTCGGCGAGCGGCTGTGGATTTGCCCAAGCTGGCGTGAAGTACCGGATGCAAACGCGGTCAACGTGATGCTCGACCCGGGCCTGGCGTTTGGTACCGGCACGCACCCGACCACCTCGCTCTGCCTGCAATGGCTGGACGGACTGGATCTGACGGGCAAAACGATTATCGATTTTGGCTGTGGTTCGGGCATTCTGGCGATTGCGGCGCTGAAGCTGGGTGCCGCAAAAGCGATCGGTATTGATATCGACCCACAGGCAATTCAGGCCAGCCGTGATAACGCCGAGCGTAACGGTGTCTCCGATCGTCTGGAGCTCTATTTACCGCAGGACCAGCCAGAAGCGCTCAGCGCCGATGTGGTGGTCGCCAACATCCTGGCAGGGCCATTACGTGAGCTGGCCCCGTTAATCAGCGTGCTGCCCGTTTCAGGCGGTTTGCTGGGCCTTTCTGGTATTCTCGCCAGCCAGGCGGAAAGCGTCTGCGAAGCCTATACCGAACGCTTTGCCCTCGACCCGGTGGTGGAGAAAGAAGAGTGGTGCCGGATCACCGGCCGCAGAAAGTAACTCTGGAAAGCGGCCTGCGGGCCGCTTTTTTGTTTCCAGTAACCGCTGAATGACGTCAAGAAATGGGAGCCAGATCGCATTACGATGCGCTTTTTTGACTACAAAAACAGCGTTTTATGCCGTTAACAGTCCCATTTTTCTAAGAAAAATCGAGAAGTTTTGCGATTTTATAAATGGACACAAATTATCCACCATCGATTAAGATGATGATTAATAGGATAATTTATCCATCCCTTTTCTCCCGATGTGGGATTCATTGATCTGTGACAGAGGATTGCTCAAAGTTTGGCCTTTCATCTCGTGCAAAAAATGCGTAATATACGCCGCCTTGCAGTCACAGTATGGTCATTTCTTAACTCATGCGCATCGGACACTATCAGCTCAGAAATCGCCTGATCGCAGCGCCTATGGCTGGCATTACTGACAGACCATTCAGGACGCTGTGCTACGAGATGGGAGCAGGTTTAACCGTTTCCGAGATGATGTCCTCCAACCCGCAGGTTTGGGAGAGCGACAAATCCCGTTTACGGATGGTGCACGTGGATGAGCCCGGTATTCGTACCGTGCAAATCGCCGGTAGCGTACCGGAAGAGATGGCCGCAGCCGCCCGTATTAACGTGGAAAGCGGTGCCCAGATTATTGATATTAATATGGGGTGCCCGGCGAAAAAGGTGAATCGCAAGCTCGCAGGTTCAGCCCTCTTGCAGTATCCCGATCAGGTGAAGTTAATCCTGACGGCGGTCGTCAAGGCAGTGGACGTTCCCGTGACACTCAAGATTCGCACCGGTTGGGAGCCGGAACACCGTAACTGTGTAGAAATTGCCCAACTGGCTGAAGAGTGTGGCATTCAGGCTCTGACTATTCACGGACGCACCCGCGCCTGTTTGTTTAACGGAGACGCTGAATACGACAGTATTCGGGCAGTTAAGCAGAAAGTTTCCATTCCGATTATCGCGAATGGTGACATTACTGACCCGCTTAAAGCCAGAGCTGTGCTCGACTATACGGGGGCTGATGCCCTTATGATAGGCCGCGCAGCTCAGGGAAGACCCTGGATCTTTCGGGAAATCCAGCATTATCTGGACACTGGGGAGCTGCTGCCCCCGCTGCCATTGGCAGAGGTTAAGCGTTTGCTTTGCGCGCATGTTCGGGAATTGCATGACTTTTATGGCCAGGCAAAAGGGTACCGAATTGCACGTAAACACGTCTCCTGGTATCTACAGGAGCACGCCCCAAATGACCAGTTTCGGCGCACATTCAACGCCATAGAGGATGCCAGCGATCAGCTGGAGGCGTTGGAGGCATACTTCGAAAATTTTGCGTAAACAGAAATAAAGAGCTGACAGAACTATGTTCGAACAACGCGTAAATTCTGACGTACTGACCGTTTCTACCGTTAACTCTCAGGATCAGGTAACTCAAAAACCCCTGCGTGACTCGGTTAAACAGGCACTGAAGAACTATTTTGCTCAACTGAATGGTCAGGATGTGAATGACCTGTATGAGCTAGTACTGGCTGAAGTTGAACAGCCCCTGTTGGACATGGTGATGCAATACACCCGTGGTAACCAGACCCGTGCGGCCCTGATGATGGGCATCAACCGCGGTACTCTGCGTAAGAAACTGAAAAAATACGGCATGAACTGATACTAATCAGTTAATTGCTTGTTATAAAAGGCGCTCTTCGGCATGGGGAAGCGCCTTTTTATTATCTGACGTATTGAATTTCTCCGGCTGCCAGGCGGACATCGGTATTTCGCATCGCTGAAGTGCAGACCACTGATCAGCAGCCTGACTCTGCAATGCCACTTTGTCGAAGAGCGTGATATCAAATCCGGGCAGCCGTTTTATCAAATCACACCTGCCAGACCGTATACCCGAACATAATAGTCGATGAAGCGAAAGCAGAAGCCGCTGCACATCTCTCGCCTGTTGAGCATTAAGCGCTATCACAACTCAATATATCAGCCGGGGGAATAAGACTCCTGTTCCTGCCTGCTGATCATTATTGAACCCGCCAGGGCTACCAGTTTTAACTTTGCGCTTATCGATCGGGTAACCCGACTCATCGCGCACTGACACCGTGCCGACAATCCACGTCCCGGTATCAATATCCGGACCCGCCAGTACGCATACCACCAAACGGGCTTGAGGGCACGTCGCATCTCCGGTGCGATACGCGCCTGGAACAGACTGGCTCCTCAGGTTGCGACAAAACCCTCTCTGATGCACCAGGAGCGCGCTGATGGCCTGCCGTTAAAGGAGATTCAGGTTGGTTCTGGCATCCTGTTGTGGTGGCTTCTGTGGCTGTATTCCAGGGGGGCGGCATTTGGCCCTGATGTTAAGTCACGGCCAGCAAGCGGGGTAGAAAATATTGCCAGCATAAGTAAGCACTCCGTTCACGCGCAGCGGTCGCTTCACACTTTTTTCGCCAGGCGGCAAATAGATGGATATGTTAAAAATCAATTTGTTATATTCTCGGCCGACGAATAATATGGCTCTCACTTCTCTTTCGTTATTTTATTCTGCATATTTTCCTCATCATTCCATCGCGATCTCCACGATATTTACGCTGAACATAAATTGATATTATTTCGGCCGCTGGCCTTGATATTACCGATGGTAAAATAGGCTATTCCGTCATATATCGACACCGGTACAACCCGACGGATTATTCAGAGGCCTACCATGAAAAAATTTATTTTAGTGACGCTGCTGACGACACTGCTCGCCGGCTGTGCCCATGACTCTCCCTGCGTACCGGTCTATGATTCTCAGGGGCGATTAGTCCATACTAATACCTGTATGAAAGGGACCACTCAGGATAACTGGGAGACAGCAGGCGCCATTGCAGGCGGTGCTGCAGCCGTTGCAGGCCTGACGCTGGGTATTGTGGCCCTGACCCGCTAAATTTTCATCTTAGCAGTATGCTGCACAATAAACGGCAGCTAAAACAAAGGGCCCAGTCGAAGACTGGGCCCTTTTTAGTTTAATAATCGTTCGTTTATCAGAATATTTGTGGCGACCATACGGGCCTGGCCGGGAGATATCCGGCTGCTTTACAGGGTGTACGCACGGTGCTGAAAATCAGAAAAGCAAAAAGGCCCAGTCTTTCGACTGAGCCTTTTGCTTTATTTGATGCCTGGCAATTCCCTACTCTCACATGGGGAGACCCCACACTACCATCGGCGCTACGGCGTTTCACTTCTGAGTTCGGCATGGGGTCAGGTGGGACCACCGCGCTCTCGTCGCCAGGCAAATTCTTTCTAAGTGCCAAACTTTAACCTAATAACTGGTGCTGATACCCAGAGTCGAACTGGGGACCTCACCCTTACCAAGGGTGCGCTCTACCAACTGAGCCATATCAGCACGCTAAATTTGATGCCTGGCAGTTCCCTACTCTCACATGGGGAGACCCCACACTACCATCGGCGCTACGGCGTTTCACTTCTGAGTTCGGCATGGGGTCAGGTGGGACCACCGCGCTATCGCCGCCAGGCAAATTCTGTTTTCACCCCGCATTTCTGCGTGATGATTTAATCTGTAATCAAGCTGAACATTTCGTCTCTTCGCCAAAACAGCTTCGGCGTTGTAAGGTTAAGCCTCACGGTTCATTAGTATCGGTTAGCTCAACGTATCGCTACGCTTACACACCCGACCTATCAACGTCGTCGTCTTCAACGTTCCTTCAGGACTCTCAAGGAGTCAGGGAGAACTCATCTCGGGGCAAGTTTCGTGCTTAGATGCTTTCAGCACTTATCTTTTCCGCATTTAGCTACCGGGCAATGCCATTGGCATGACAACCCGAACACCAGTGATGCGTCCACTCCGGTCCTCTCGTACTAGGAGCAGCCCCCCTCAATTCTCCAGCGCCCACGGCAGATAGGGACCGAACTGTCTCACGACGTTCTAAACCCAGCTCGCGTACCACTTTAAATGGCGAACAGCCATACCCTTGGGACCTACTTCAGCCCCAGGATGTGATGAGCCGACATCGAGGTGCCAAACACCGCCGTCGATATGAACTCTTGGGCGGTATCAGCCTGTTATCCCCGGAGTACCTTTTATCCGTTGAGCGATGGCCCTTCCATTCAGAACCACCGGATCACTATGACCTGCTTTCGCACCTGCTCGCGCCGTCACGCTCGCAGTCAAGCTAGCTTATGCCATTGCACTAACCTCCTGATGTCCGACCAGGATTAGCTAACCTTCGTGCTCCTCCGTTACTCTTTGGGAGGAGACCGCCCCAGTCAAACTACCCACCAGACACTGTCCGCAACCCGGATCACGGGTCTACGTTAGAACATCAAACATTAAAGGGTGGTATTTCAAGGTTGGCTCCATGCAGACTGGCGTCCACACTTCAAAACCTCCCACCTATCCTACACATCAAGGCTCAATGTTCAGTGTCAAGCTATAGTAAAGGTTCACGGGGTCTTTCCGTCTTGCCGCGGGTACACTGCATCTTCACAGCGAGTTCAATTTCACTGAGTCTCGGGTGGAGACAGCCTGGCCATCATTACGCCATTCGTGCAGGTCGGAACTTACCCGACAAGGAATTTCGCTACCTTAGGACCGTTATAGTTACGGCCGCCGTTTACCGGGGCTTCGATCAAGAGCTTCTCCTTACGGATAACCCCATCAATTAACCTTCCGGCACCGGGCAGGCGTCACACCGTATACGTCCACTTTCGTGTTTGCACAGTGCTGTGTTTTTAATAAACAGTTGCAGCCAGCTGGTATCTTCGACTGATTTCAGCTCCACGAGCAAGTCGCTTCACCTACCATCAGCGTGCCTTCTCCCGAAGTTACGGCACC
Organism: Klebsiella sp. X13; assembly: GCF_003323835.1. Lineage (NCBI taxonomy): Bacteria > Pseudomonadati > Pseudomonadota > Gammaproteobacteria > Enterobacterales > Enterobacteriaceae > Klebsiella > Klebsiella sp. X13. The sequence continues at coordinate 495,932 of NZ_CP030874.1, read as the reverse complement.
ATTTTGCCTAGTTCCTTCACCCGAGTTCTCTCAAGCGCCTTGGTATTCTCTACCTGACCACCTGTGTCGGTTTGGGGTACGATTCGTTGTTACCTGATGCTTAGAGGCTTTTCCTGGAAGCAGGGCATTTGTTACTTCAGCACCGTAGTGCCTCGTCATCACACCTCAGCGTTAACAGAAGTCCGGATTTACCTAAACTTCCCGCCTACATGCTTAAACCGGGACAACCGTCGCCCGGCTAACATAGCCTTCTCCGTCCCCCCTTCGCAGTAACACCGAGTACAGGAATATTAACCTGTTTCCCATCGACTACGCCTTTCGGCCTCGCCTTAGGGGTCGACTCACCCTGCCCCGATTAACGTTGGACAGGAACCCTTGGTCTTCCGGCGAGCGGGCTTTTCACCCGCTTTATCGTTACTTATGTCAGCATTCGCACTTCTGATACCTCCAGCAACCCTCACAGGCCACCTTCAACGGCTTACAGAACGCTCCCCTACCCAACAACACATAGTGTCGCTGCCGCAGCTTCGGTGCATGGTTTAGCCCCGTTACATCTTCCGCGCAGGCCGACTCGACCAGTGAGCTATTACGCTTTCTTTAAATGATGGCTGCTTCTAAGCCAACATCCTGGCTGTCTGTGCCTTCCCACATCGTTTCCCACTTAACCATGACTTTGGGACCTTAGCTGGCGGTCTGGGTTGTTTCCCTCTTCACGACGGACGTTAGCACCCGCCGTGTGTCTCCCGTGATAACATTCTTCGGTATTCGTAGTTTGCATCGGGTTGGTAAGTCGGGATGACCCCCTAGCCGAAACAGTGCTCTACCCCCGAAGATGAATTCACGAGGCGCTACCTAAATAGCTTTCGGGGAGAACCAGCTATCTCCCGGTTTGATTGGCCTTTCACCCCCAGCCACAAGTCATCCGCTAATTTTTCAACATTAGTCGGTTCGGTCCTCCAGTTAGTGTTACCCAACCTTCAACCTGCCCATGGCTAGATCACCGGGTTTCGGGTCTATACCCTGCAACTTAACGCCCAGTTAAGACTCGGTTTCCCTGCGGCTCCCCTATACGGTTAACCTTGCTACAGAATATAAGTCGCTGACCCATTATACAAAAGGTACGCAGTCACCTAACAAGTAGGCTCCCACTGCTTGTACGTACACGGTTTCAGGTTCTTTTTCACTCCCCTCGCCGGGGTTCTTTTCGCCTTTCCCTCACGGTACTGGTTCACTATCGGTCAGTCAGGAGTATTTAGCCTTGGAGGATGGTCCCCCCATATTCAGACAGGATACCACGTGTCCCGCCCTACTCTTCGAGTTCACAACGTGTGCATTTTAGTGTACGGGGCTATCACCCTGTACCGCCGGACTTTCCAGACCGTTCCACTAACACACGCGCTGATTCAGACTCTGGGCTCCTCCCCGTTCGCTCGCCGCTACTGGGGGAATCTCGGTTGATTTCTTTTCCTCGGGGTACTTAGATGTTTCAGTTCCCCCGGTTCGCTTCGTTAAGCTATGTATTCACTTAACGATAGTGTGTCGAAACACACTGGGTTTCCCCATTCGGAAATCGCCGGTTATAACGGTTCATATCACCTTACCGACGCTTATCGCAGATTAGCACGTCCTTCATCGCCTCTGACTGCCAGGGCATCCACCGTGTACGCTTAGTCGCTTAACCTCACAACCCGAAGCTGTTTCGTAAAACAGTCCGCGTTGCGAAAATTTGAGAGACTCGAACACACCGCTTTTCCTTTCTTATTACGGAGAAAGGAAACAGTGTGTCGTTTCAATTTTCAGCTTGATCCAGATTTTTAAAGAGCAAAATTTCACAATGCACTTCTCAGTACATTTTGAAATTTATCATTCATCAGACAATCTGTGTGGACACTACAAAGGCAGGTTCTTTCAGGTAAGGAGGTGATCCAACCGCAGGTTCCCCTACGGTTACCTTGTTACGACTTCACCCCAGTCATGAATCACAAAGTGGTAAGCGCCCTCCCGAAGGTTAAGCTACCTACTTCTTTTGCAACCCACTCCCATGGTGTGACGGGCGGTGTGTACAAGGCCCGGGAACGTATTCACCGTAGCATTCTGATCTACGATTACTAGCGATTCCGACTTCATGGAGTCGAGTTGCAGACTCCAATCCGGACTACGACATACTTTATGAGGTCCGCTTGCTCTCGCGAGGTCGCTTCTCTTTGTATATGCCATTGTAGCACGTGTGTAGCCCTACTCGTAAGGGCCATGATGACTTGACGTCATCCCCACCTTCCTCCAGTTTATCACTGGCAGTCTCCTTTGAGTTCCCGACCGAATCGCTGGCAACAAAGGATAAGGGTTGCGCTCGTTGCGGGACTTAACCCAACATTTCACAACACGAGCTGACGACAGCCATGCAGCACCTGTCTCAGAGTTCCCGAAGGCACCAAAGCATCTCTGCTAAGTTCTCTGGATGTCAAGAGTAGGTAAGGTTCTTCGCGTTGCATCGAATTAAACCACATGCTCCACCGCTTGTGCGGGCCCCCGTCAATTCATTTGAGTTTTAACCTTGCGGCCGTACTCCCCAGGCGGTCGACTTAACGCGTTAGCTCCGGAAGCCACTCCTCAAGGGAACAACCTCCAAGTCGACATCGTTTACAGCGTGGACTACCAGGGTATCTAATCCTGTTTGCTCCCCACGCTTTCGCACCTGAGCGTCAGTCTTTGTCCAGGGGGCCGCCTTCGCCACCGGTATTCCTCCAGATCTCTACGCATTTCACCGCTACACCTGGAATTCTACCCCCCTCTACAAGACTCAAGCCTGCCAGTTTCAAATGCAGTTCCCAGGTTGAGCCCGGGGATTTCACATCTGACTTAACAGACCGCCTGCGTGCGCTTTACGCCCAGTAATTCCGATTAACGCTTGCACCCTCCGTATTACCGCGGCTGCTGGCACGGAGTTAGCCGGTGCTTCTTCTGCGAGTAACGTCAATCACTAAGGTTATTAACCTTAATGCCTTCCTCCTCGCTGAAAGTACTTTACAACCCGAAGGCCTTCTTCATACACGCGGCATGGCTGCATCAGGCTTGCGCCCATTGTGCAATATTCCCCACTGCTGCCTCCCGTAGGAGTCTGGACCGTGTCTCAGTTCCAGTGTGGCTGGTCATCCTCTCAGACCAGCTAGGGATCGTCGCCTAGGTGAGCCATTACCCCACCTACTAGCTAATCCCATCTGGGCACATCTGATGGCATGAGGCCCGAAGGTCCCCCACTTTGGTCTTGCGACGTTATGCGGTATTAGCTACCGTTTCCAGTAGTTATCCCCCTCCATCAGGCAGTTTCCCAGACATTACTCACCCGTCCGCCGCTCGTCACCCGAGAGCAAGCTCTCTGTGCTACCGCTCGACTTGCATGTGTTAGGCCTGCCGCCAGCGTTCAATCTGAGCCATGATCAAACTCTTCAATTTAAGTTTGATGCTCGTGAATTAAACTTCGTAATGAATTACGTGTTCACTCAGAGACTTGGTATTCATTTTTCGTCCGAGGACGTTAAGAATCCATGTCACTTTGAGTGCCCACACAGATTGTCTGATAAATTGTTAAAGAGCAGTGCGACGGCGCTGAGCGCTCTGTCGCGAGGTGGCGTATATTACGCTTTCCTCTTTCAGAGTCAACCCTGAATTTCAGAATTTTTTCTCTGCCGACCCGGCTTACTCTGTGAACTCGTTCACATGTGCCGTGTCAGTGGGAGCGCATTATAGGGATCCCATTTTATTGCACAAGTCTTTTATCGATCTTTTTTTCCAAGTGATGTTTTTTCGCCCTTTTCGCGGCGTTATTGTTCAGATTGCTCAATTTTCACCACAATAAGGGGTTGCAGGTGGCAGCAAAAGCCACCAAAGTCTTCGTACAACCCAGGTTTATTGAGGTAACCATGTCCGCTAATTTACGTCCTTATAAAGATTTATTCCCACAAACCGGCCAGCGAGTGATGATCGATGCCACCAGCGTAGCGATCGGCGATGTCCGAATGGCCGATGATGTCAGCATCTGGCCGCTGGTCGCTATTCGCGGAGATGTTAACTACGTGGCAATCGGTGCCCGCACTAACATTCAGGACGGTAGCGTGCTGCATGTCACCCACAAATCCTCCTCTAACCCTGAGGGGAATCCGCTGATCATTGGCGAAGAGGTCACCGTCGGTCACAAGGTCATGCTGCACGGTTGTACTATTGGCAATCGGGTGCTGGTTGGCATGGGTTCGATTTTACTGGATGGCGTTGTGGTAGAAGACGATGTGATGATTGGCGCCGGTAGCCTGGTCCCGCAAAACAAACGGCTGGAAAGCGGCTATCTCTATTTTGGCAACCCGGTGAAACAAATCCGCCCCCTGACGGAGGCGGAGCGGGCAGGTCTGCTCTATTCAGCAAACAACTATGTGAAATGGAAAAACGATTATCTGGATCAGGAGACCCACACCCAGCCCTGATCATCTTCCTGCTGGTCGCGGATCAATGCTTCAGCTTCTTCTTCCAGATCCCAGCGATGGAGACAAAACGCGGCCAGCCACTGCTCAGGAGTATCACCGCCGAAGCGCTGCTGTAACGTTGCGCCTCTGATTGCACAGGTGAGCTGCATACCATTAACCAGCGCGGGAAAGGTGACACACTGCCGGTCGGTCTCCCACTCTTCTCTGTCAGGAAACTGAATCGCCTGATTCACGTATTCAGTTCCTTATGCAAAGCCTGAATAACCGGCGTAATCTCTGGCAGGACTCCATGCCAGAGCAGAAATGCGTGGGCGGCCTGCGCCACCAGCATACCCAGCCCATCGGCACACATTTTCGCACCATGACTCTGGCACCAGTGTAAAAACGGTGTGCAGCCCTTCTGATAAAACATGTCATAACAATAGACGTGCGTATCGATTAAGGACGCGGGAACTGCCGGCACATCACCGCTGATACCGCTGGAAGTTGCATTAATAATGAGATCGAACTCATGCCCAGCCAGCGATTCCATCTCAAGCGCGCATACACTACCGGTATGCGCAAAGAGCGTCGCCAGCTCCTGCGCGCGGGAATAAGTCCGGTTGACGATAGTGACAGCGCAATCCAGTGATAGCAGGGGTAACAAGACACCCCGCGATGCGCCGCCGGCCCCAATAAGCAATACCCGATAGCCCGGTTTAATGAACTCCAGCCGCTCCAGATCGCTCAGCAGTCCAATCCCGTCGGTGTTGTCCCCCAACAAACGCCCATCATCCAGCCTCTTTAGGGTATTCACCGCCCCCGCCAGAGCCGCGCGCTCAGTCAGTTCATCCGCTCGGGCAAACGCTTCTTCCTTGAATGGAACGGTAACGTTAGCGCCCTTTCCCCCTTCGGCGAAGAAGGTATCCAGGGTATGGATAAAATCGTCCAGCGGCGCCAGAACCCGCCCATACGGATGTGCAATCTGCAGCTGTTGCGCAAAGCGCTGGTGAATAGAGGGGGACTTACTGTGGGCGATCGGATTTCCGAAGACAGCGTAGGTTTGCATAAATTACCCCTGGCGAAAGAGTTCGCCCGTCAGGGCATCGCGAATTTCAGACGGATTCTGACGCCCCCCCGTTGCACCATCGACAACCGGGAAACTGGCGCCAAACTGAGCCAGAACTTCAGCCGTGGTGCGGCAAGGCGGCTGACCGGATAAATTCGCGCTAGTTGAAACCAGCGGTTTGCCATAGGCCTCACACAATTCGACCACCAGCGGATGATCGCTGACGCGTACCGCCAGGGAATCGAAGCGCCCGGTCAGCCAGCGTGGCGTTGTGGCACGAGCCGGAAAGACAAAAGTGACCGGCCCCGGCCAGCAGGAGAAGATCGCCGCTCGCTGTGTATCATTAAGCTGCGAATCATCAATATAAGGTATCAGCTGTTCGTAGCTGGCCGCGATCAGGATGAGCCCCTTCTCAACGGGGCGTTGTTTAAGCGCCAGCAGGCGCATGACCGCCGCTTCGCTGTCAGGATCGCAACCTACGCCAAAAACGGCTTCTGTTGGATAGGCGATGACATGTTCGTTATGCAGTACCGTCACGGCATGGGCGACGGTTTCTGAGTGCAGGTTCTTATTCACTGATTTGTTCCGCCGGGATCGGCTTTCCACATTGTTTACTGGCACAAAAGCGTCTGACGCCCTGCGCCGTTTTCTTTTCGATTAATAGCGGATAGTGGCATTCAGGGCATTCACCCGCTACCGGTTTGAAGTTGATAACGAACTGGCAATCGGGGTAACGATCGCAGGAATGAAAGGTTTTGCCGAAACGAGAACGGCGCTGAACCAGCTGCCCTTGCCCACACTGCGGGCAGGAAATTGCTGTTTCGTCAGGCTTATCAATAGTTTCAGTATGCTCACATTCCGGATAACGGCTGCAACCAATAAACATACCGAAGCGCCCCTGGCGCAACACCATAACGGCACCGCAAGACGGACACTCCTGCCCCTCCAGTACCTTTACGATATGTCCGTCCGCCTGATTTTTCAGCGGACGGACATAGTCACAGTCCGGATAGTGCGAGCAGCCGAGAAACGGCCCGTGTTTCCCGGAGCGGATTACCAGTTCAGCCCCGCACTGTGGGCAGGGCTCATTTTTACGCACCGAAAACAGTGCTGATTTGGTCATAACAACTCGATGTTGCCGCAATAAGATTAGTGCAGCATACCTTCATTTACTTCGAAGAGTAATTCTTCCATTTGTTGATAGGCATTTTCGCAGCCCGGAATATTAAACAGTACCATCAGGATCACCCATTTCAGGTCTTCCAGATCAAATTCTGCTGTATCCAGAGCCAGCACACGCTCTATCACCATTTCCCGCGTTTCGAGGTTCAACACCTGAATCTGCTCGAGGAATAATAAAAATCCCCGGCAACTGGCATCCAGACGCAGACACTCTTCTTCGGTATAAATCCGCAAAGAGAGCGGGTCAGAAGCAAGCTGCATGGGAGCAACGAGCCCCTCCTGATAGTCAGCCAGTTTCTCGAGCCACATCAACGCGTTGTAGATATCTTCCCGATCGAATCCTGCATCGGTGAGATCCCGGGTCAGTTTATCCTGGTCCACGCGCATTTCTGCTTCGTTTTGGATGTAAGTCTCAAACAAATACATGAGTACGTCGAACATGGCTTGCCCTCCTTAATCGGACATAGCCGCCGGGTACAGCTGCGATCCAGCCTGCTAACTCCAGTTCAAGTAGCTGAGCTACGGTCACTGGCACAGATTGGCCGGCACGTTCAGCGACAACGTCAACAGGTGTTACCTCATCTCCTACGTTAGCCAGGAGCTCTGGAAATGGCAATGCTACGGGAGGCGGATCCATGCAATTATTTATCTTGTCAGGCACATCCTGGAGCCATCGCAGCTCCTGCTGGCAATGGTCGATGATATCTTGCGCTGATGTCACGGGGATGGCGCCTTGTTTAATCAGCCAGTGTGGGCCTTCGGAACCCGGATTACCTACCGGCCCGGGTAATGCAAAAACCTCTCTTCCTTGTTCCAGCGCACAGCGAACCGTCACCAGCGAGCCGCTTTTCAGAGCGGCCTCAATCACCAGCACGCCAATACTGAGTCCGCTGATAATTCGATTCCGACGAGGGAAATTTCCCGGCCACGGGGAGGTTGAAAGGGGAAACTCAGACAGCAATGCTCCTCCGCTTTCCACTATCTTTCCGGCTAATGCATGATGACGACGTGGGTAGATTGCGCCTAACCCATTGCCAAGTACGCCGATTGTCTTCCCGCGCGCCTCAAGTGCGCCGCGGTGAGCGACGCCGTCAATGCCGATCGCCAGGCCGCTGGTAATGGTGATACCAAGATGCGCCAGGTCTTCACTGAACTGTTTCCCCCACCGGGCACCGTACCAGGAGTGGGAGCGGCTGCCGACAACGGCCAGCTGTAAACTGCTTAACACAGCTAAATCCCCACAAACGAAAAGCGCGCCGGGATAGTCAGCGATGGCGCGCAGTCGGGGTGGATAATAAGGACTATCGGCCAGCAGCAGGTGGCGCCCGGGTTGCTCCAGCCACAATAGGGTAGACTCAAGCTCTCGTTGGCTAACGGATAGAAATTGCTTCGCTTGCGCTGCGCTAAGCCCGCAGACGTACAATACTTCGCTATCTGGCACCGGGGCTGCATGCAGTATTCTGGCAGCCATCACCATCCCGTCACCATAAAGGCCGTTCACCTTCATCAGACGCAGCCAGATCTCCGTAGGTACCATCCCTGTCCCCTGCCATAAGTGGCTTTAACAATCTTTGCGATTGGACAGCGAGACTGTCAATTACAGGGGGTTTTGTCTAGAATAGAGCTAATAATCTTATCAACTCCTGAATACGACTCTGGATCTTTATGGCAGTTTTGCAAGTGTTACATATCCCGGACGAGCGCCTTCGCAAAGTCGCTGAACCGGTAAAAGAAGTTAATGCGGAAATTCAACGTATCGTCGATGATATGTTCGAGACGATGTACGCGGAAGAAGGTATTGGTCTGGCCGCTACCCAGGTGGATATTCATCAGCGCATTATCGTTATCGATGTCTCAGAAAACCGTGAAGAGCAGCTGGTGTTAATCAACCCGGAGCTGTTGGAAAAAGACGGTGAAACGGGCATCGAAGAAGGTTGCTTGTCTATCCCGGAACAGCGTGCACTGGTGCCACGTGCCGAAACCGTGAAGATTCGTGCATTGGATCGCGAAGGCAAGTCGTTTGAACTGAATGCTGACGGCCTGCTGGCTATCTGTATCCAGCATGAAATGGATCACCTGGTAGGCAAACTGTTTATCGATTATCTGTCGCCGCTAAAACAACAGCGTATTCGCCAGAAAGTTGAAAAACTGGACCGTTTGCGTACGCGTGCCTGAGGACAAGGACTAACGTGTCACAATCACTACGTATTATCTTTGCGGGAACCCCCGATTTTGCAGCGCGTCATCTCGATGCGCTGCTGTCGTCTGGGCACCAGATCGTTGGCGTATTTACCCAGCCCGATCGCCCCGCTGGCCGCGGTAAAAAGCTCATGCCGAGCCCGGTAAAAGTGCTGGCTGAAGCTAACAATTTGCCGGTATTCCAGCCGGCATCCCTGCGTCCACAGGAAAACCAGCAGCTGGTCTCCTCGCTTAATGCCGATGTCATGGTCGTCGTCGCGTATGGACTGATTCTGCCAAAAGCGGTTCTGGATATGCCGCGCCTTGGCTGTATTAACGTCCACGGTTCTCTTCTGCCGCGCTGGCGCGGAGCGGCGCCTATACAGCGCTCACTCTGGGCGGGTGATGCCGAAACCGGTGTGACCATCATGCAGATGGATGTCGGTCTGGATACAGGAGACATGCTGCATAAACTCTCCTGCCCGATCGCTGCGCAAGATACCAGCGCCAGTCTGTATGACAAGCTGGCAGAGCTCGGCCCACAAGGGTTACTGGAAACGTTAACTCAGCTCGCAGACGGCTCAACTCAGCCGGAAGTCCAGGATGAGGCATTGATGACCTACGCTGAGAAGCTCAGTAAAGAAGAAGCGCGCATTGACTGGTCTCTTTCCGCTGCGCAGCTCGAACGTTGTATTCGCGCCTTCAACCCGTGGCCCATGAGCTGGCTGGAAATTGATGAGCAACCGGTGAAAGTGTGGCAGGCATCCGTCATTGCTGAAACCAGCGGTGCTGAACCTGGTACGATCGTGGCCGCTGGCAAGCAAGGCATTCAGGTGGCAACCGGCAATGGCATCCTGAACCTCGAGTCATTGCAGCCGGCAGGTAAAAAAGCAATGAGCGCCCAGGACTTGCTAAATTCTCGCCGGGAATGGTTTATCCCCGGTAACCGTCTCTCCTGACGGTAGTCATTTCTAAGGCCCGGGTTTACCGGGCATTTTTATTTTGCGGTTATGAAAAAAAATCTAAATTTACGCAGTCTGGCGGCGAAAGCCGTTGAGCAGGTTGTTGAGCAAGGTCAGTCATTAAGTAACGTTCTGCCGCCATTACAGCAAAAGGTCGGGGAAAAGGACAAAGCGCTGCTGCAAGAGCTGTGCTTTGGTGTCCTGCGTACCCTCAGCCAGCTGGACTGGCTGGTTAACAAACTGATGGCTCGCCCGATGACGGGCAAACAGCGAACCGTTCACTATTTAATTATGGTGGGGTTTTATCAGCTGCTCTATACCCGCATTCCAGCCCATGCTGCGCTGGCAGAAACGGTGGAAGGCGCGGTAGCCATCAAACGCCCGCAGTTGAAGGGACTTATCAACGGCGTTTTACGCCAGTTTCAGCGCCAGCAGGAAGCTTTGTTGGCCGAATTTGCCCAAAGTGAGAGTCGTTTTCTTCATCCGGCATGGCTGCTCAAGCGTCTGCAAAAATCATGGCCGCAGCAATGGCAGGCTATTGTCGATGCAAATAACCAACGCCCGCCCATGTGGCTGCGCGTAAACCGCAGTCATCATTCACGCGATGAGTGGCTTGCGCTGCTGGAAGAGGCCGGACTGCACGGGTTTACCCACCCTGATTATCCGGATGCGGTGCGTCTGGCCACGCCGGCCCCCGTTCAGGCATTACCAGGATTCGACCAGGGCTGGGTTACCGTCCAGGATGCTTCAGCCCAGGGCTGTATGCGCTACCTGACCCCGGAAAACGGCGAGAGAATCCTCGACCTGTGTGCTGCACCCGGCGGTAAAACGACGCATATTCTGGAAGTTGCGCCGCAGGCCAGCGTCCTGGCGGTTGATATTGATGAGCAGCGCCTGTCGCGTGTCTATGACAACCTGAAGCGACTCGGCATGAAAGCGCAGGTGAAGCAGGGTGATGGCCGCTATCCCGCTCAGTGGTGCGAAGACGAACAGTTCGATCGCATTCTGCTCGATGCCCCCTGTTCAGCAACCGGCGTCATTCGTCGTCATCCGGATATTAAATGGCTACGCCGCGATCGCGACATTGCCGAGCTGGCCCAGCTGCAGGCGGAGATTCTTGACGCCATCTGGCCTCACCTGAAACCTGGCGGAACACTGGTCTACGCGACCTGCTCAATTCTTCCGGAAGAGAATAGCCAGCAAATTGCTGCATTCCTGAAGCGTACGCCAGATGCAGAGCTCAGCCTCACCGGCACGCCTGAGCAGCCGGGCGTGCAAAATTTGCCCGGCGCAGAAGAGGGTGACGGGTTCTTTTACGCTAAGCTGATCAAACATCGGAAATAATGGATCACTGCTGATGAAGATTATTATTCTGGGCGCCGGTCAGGTAGGCGGAACTCTCGCGGAAAACCTCGTGGGAGAGAACAACGATATCACCCTGGTCGACACCAATGGTGACCGCCTGCGCAGCCTGCAGGATAAATTCGACCTTCGCGTTGTTCAGGGGCACGGTTCCCATCCACGCGTGCTGCGTGAAGCAGGCGCCGATGATGCCGACATGCTGGTTGCCGTAACCAGTTCAGATGAAACCAATATGGTCGCCTGCCAGGTTGCCTATTCACTGTTCAATACGCCTAATCGTATTGCGCGTATCCGTTCTCCGGATTATGTACGGGATGCCGAAAAACTGTTCCACTCGGAAGCGGTGCCTATCGATCATCTGATCGCCCCTGAACAGTTAGTTATCGACAACATCTACCGACTTATTGAATACCCGGGAGCACTGCAGGTCGTAAACTTTGCCGAAGGTAAAGTCAGCCTCGCGGTGGTAAAAGCCTACTACGGCGGTCCACTGGTGGGGAATGCGCTCTCGACAATGCGCGAACATATGCCGCATATCGATACTCGCGTAGCGGCCATTTTCCGCCACGACAGGCCCATTCGCCCGCAGGGTTCGACAATCGTTGAAGCCGGCGATGAAGTATTCTTCATTGCCGCATCGCAGCATATTCGTGCCGTCATGAGTGAGCTACAGCGCCTGGAAAAACCCTATAAGCGCATCATGCTGGTTGGCGGGGGGAATATCGGCGCAGGTCTTGCTCGTCGTCTTGAGAAAGATTACAGCGTTAAGCTGATCGAACGCGATCAGCAACGCGCCGCCGAGCTTGCGGAGAAACTACAGAATACGATCGTCTTCTATGGCGATGCCTCGGATCAGGAGCTGCTGGCGGAAGAACACATCGATCAAGTGGATCTCTTTATTGCCGTCACCAACGACGATGAAGCTAATATCATGTCCGCAATGCTGGCCAAACGGATGGGCGCTAAAAAAGTCATGGTGTTGATCCAGCGGAAAGCCTACGTCGATCTGGTGCAGGGTAGCGTGATCGATATTGCTATATCGCCGCAGCAAGCCACGATCTCCGCCCTGCTGAGCCATGTCCGTAAGGCTGATATTGTTGGCGTCTCCTCCCTGCGCCGCGGTGTCGCGGAGGCCATTGAAGCTGTGGCTCACGGCGATGAAAGTACCTCCCGTGTAGTAGGTCGCGCGATCGATGAGATCAAGCTACCGCCGGGCACGATCATCGGTGCTGTCGTCCGTGGCAATGACGTAATGATCGCGAATAATAACCTGCGTATTGAACAGGGCGATCACGTCATTATGTTTCTGACCGACAAAAAATTTATATCCGACGTCGAGCGTCTTTTCCAACCCAGTCCTTTCTTCCTCTAATTGCACGGGCGCCTGTATGGCGCCCTTTTTGATTATCCTTTATATATCAGGGGATAATATTTTTTAGCAATTATTCAACAGCAATGGCAAATGGAAATACATTTGATAAACTTACTTCTGTTAGCGGGTTTATGGAGAATAAAATGAGTATTTTAAAAGAGTTTCGCGACTTCGCGATGCGCGGGAATGTTGTTGATTTAGCAGTGGGTGTCATCATTGGTGCGGCATTTGGTAAAATTGTATCGTCACTGGTTGCCGATATTATTATGCCGCCACTTGGCCTGCTGATTGGTGGAATTGATTTTAAATCGTTCGCCGTCACGTTACGCGATGCACAGGGCGATGTCCCGGCTGTTGTAATGCATTATGGGGTGTTTATCCAGAACGTGTTTGATTTCGTGATCGTGGCCTTTGCCATTTTTATGGCAATCAAGCTGATGAATAACCTGAATCGCAAAAAGGCAGAAGCTCCTGCTGCGCCACCGGCACCAACGAAAGAAGAAGTCTTGTTGAGTGAGATTCGCGATCTGCTGAAAGAACAGAATAACCGTTCGTAATCAGGCAACAGAAAGCAGAAGGCCAGTGGTAAAAAAGTGATTCACTCTTTTGCCACTGGCCTCCCGGTCATTCCGCCCCACATGTTTATCTTTACGTTGGTAGCTACCTTTCCCCTTCCGGTTTTTCTCTACTCTCTGTCTGAATAACGGGTCATGTAGCAACGCCTCAATGGCATTGTCTTTTATTTGCCCTTTCGTATGTTGATAGCGGCTCATAATAGCTCCTGAATGTGAATGAGATCGGCGCGAGTGTAGATCCGCGCGATGAAAAAATCAACGTTCCACCGTAGCACTACTGGCTCCTTGCTCAAGGGCCTCGAGAATAGAACAATACACGCTGCTATGAGCTGTGCCGCAGCAGGCCTCATTGAGTCGTTGCAATGAACGGCGCATTGTTTGTAGCTCTTTAATTCGTGCGTCGACTTCGCTCAGGCGTGCCTGAACAATGCCTTTTGACTCCTGACAGGTATGATGCTCCGGATCGACACGGATCGACAATAATTCGCGGATCGCTTCAAGGGTAAACCCGAGCTGACGGGCATAGCGGATGAAACGCAGGCGCTGAAGGTCGTTCTCGGTATAGAGGCGAAATCCACCTTCTGTACGTACATCGTGAGCCATCATCTGCTGTTTTTCATAGTAGCGAATGGTATCGGGTGTGACATCAGCCAGCTTTGCGAGTTCACCAATACGGTACATACCTACTCCTCATCAATTTTATTCTGAAGCCTGTCAGCATATTCACCGCGTAAAAAATCAGTATTCAATCCTGCCTGGCGTAACTTCAGTTCCAGTAACGCAAGTCGGCGGCTGAGCTCTGCATAGTGCGGATCGTCCGGACGGGCCGCTTTTAATAAATCGACCAGCGCAACGGCTTCTCGTCGTTGCTCAAGTTCAGGAGGCAGACAGCCGGCATTTTTGAGTAAGCGGTAGCCCGCGCGTAGTTCAGGTGGCACATGCAGGTCATCGTCCAAAGTCAGTGGCTCTCCACGACCAGGAAGATCATCAAACTCGCCTTTGGTTTGTGCGTCAAGGATATGGCGTTCTGCCCACTGATCCAGCAACCACATCATTCGGCTCCGGGGATGAACAAAAAGAATACAGATATTGTAGTGAAGCAGCCGTAGCGAGGATATAAAAAAACCCGCCGAGGCGGGTTTTTTTACGTTACTACAGATTACTCTGCAGCAGCTTCTGCTTTCAGCTCAGCACGATCAACCAGCTCGATGTATGCCATCGGCGCGTTGTCGCCTGCACGGAAGCCACACTTCAGAATGCGAGTGTAACCACCGGCGCGGCTCGCGAAACGCGGGCCCAGCTCGTTAAACAGTTTTGCCACGATCTCGTTATCACGAGTACGGGCGAATGCCAGACGACGATTAGCAACGCTATCAGTCTTGGCAAGAGTAATCAGCGGCTCAACTACGCGACGCAGTTCTTTCGCTTTCGGCAGGGTCGTCTTGATGATTTCATGACGAACCAGCGAACCAGCCATGTTACGGAACATAGCCTGGCGATGGCTGCTGTTGCGGTTCAGTTGACGACCACTCTTACGATGGCGCATGACCTTATCCTTCTCAGTAAAACCTTAACCTGTGATCCGGTTACTCGTCAGCAATGCTTGCCGGTGGCCAGTTTTCCAGGCGCATGCCCAGAGACAGACCACGTGAAGCCAGCACGTCTTTAATCTCGGTAAGAGATTTTTTACCCAGGTTCGGCGTTTTCAGCAACTCAACCTCGGTACGCTGTACCAGATCACCGATATAGTGGATAGCTTCTGCCTTGAGGCAGTTAGCAGAGCGGACAGTCAATTCGAGATCGTCAACAGGGCGCAGCAGGATCGGATCGAATTCTGGTTTCTCTTCTTTCACTTCCGGCTGACGTACATCACGTAAGTCAACGAAAGCTTCCAGTTGTTCTGCCAGGATGGTTGCCGCACGACGAATCGCCTCTTCAGGATCGATTGTGCCGTTGGTTTCCATTTCGATGACCAGCTTGTCCAGGTCGGTACGCTGTTCTACACGCGCTGCTTCAACATTGTAGGCAATACGCTCTACCGGGCTGTAGCATGCGTCGACCAGCAGACGGCCGATTGGGCGCTCATCTTCTTCCGAATGAATTCGGGCAGAAGCCGGCACATAACCGCGACCGCGCTGAACTTTGATACGCATGCTAATAGCAGCGTTCTCATCGGTCAGGTGGCAGATCACATGTTGCGGCTTGACGATTTCGACATCACCGTCATGGGTAATGTCGGCTGCGGTCACAGGGCCAATGCCAGATTTATTCAAAGTAAGGATGACTTCATCTTTACCCTGAACTCTCACCGCAAGCCCTTTCAGGTTGAGCAGGATTTCAAGGATATCTTCCTGAACGCCTTCTTTGGTGCTGTACTCGTGCAGTACACCATCAATCTCAACCTCGGTCACCGCGCAACCCGGCATCGATGAGAGCAGAATACGGCGCAGTGCGTTACCCAGAGTATGGCCAAAGCCACGCTCTAAAGGCTCAAGGGTCACCTTGGCGTGCGTCGAACTCACTTGCTCGATATCGACCAGGCGCGGTTTTAGAAACTCTGTCACAGAACCCTGCATTGTGTCCTCTCTTTGGTACTAAGCTTTACTTGGAGTAAAGCTCGACGATCAGGTGTTCGTTAATGTCCGCAGACAGATCAGAACGTTCCGGCTGACGCTTGAACGTACCTTCCATCTTGCCAGCATCAACTTCCAGCCAGGTTGGCTTTTCACGCTGCTCAGCCAGCTCCAGAGCGGCTTTCACGCGAGATTGCTTTTTCGCTTTCTCACGAATGCTAACAACGTCGTTCGCTTTAACCTGATAAGAAGCAATGTTAACAACACGACCGTTTACCATGATAGCTTTGTGGCTAACCAGCTGACGTGATTCAGCACGAGTCGCGCCGAAGCCCATACGGTATACAACGTTGTCCAGACGACCTTCCAGCAGAGCTAACAGGTTTTCACCGGTGTTGCCTTTCAGACGTGCTGCTTCTTTATAGTAGTTACGGAACTGACGCTCCAGCACACCGTACATACGGCGAACTTTTTGCTTTTCACGCAACTGCACACCATAGTCAGACAGACGCGGCTTACGCGCACCGTGCTGGCCAGGAGCTTGTTCAATTTTACACTTGGTATCGATCGCGCGAACGCCAGACTTAAGGAATAAGTCGGTGCCCTCACGACGGCTCAGCTTGAGCTTAGGACCCAAATATCTTGCCATTTTCTTTCTCCAACAATCCTAGAAACGAGCGCGTTATACGCGACGTTTTTTCGGCGGACGACAACCGTTATGAGGGATCGGAGTCACATCAGTAATATTAGTGATGCGGAAACCAGCGGCGTTCAGTGCACGAATGGTAGATTCGCGACCCGGACCCGGACCTTTGACCATAACTTCCAGATTCTTGATGCCGTATTCTTTTACGGCTTCAGCGCAACGCTCTGCTGCAACCTGAGCTGCAAACGGAGTGGATTTGCGAGAACCACGGAAACCGGAACCACCGGCTGTTGCCCAACCCAGTGCGTTACCCTGACGATCGGTAATGGTAACGATGGTGTTGTTAAAAGAAGCATGGACATGAGCCACGCCATCAGAGACTTGTTTTCTTACACGCTTACGTGCACGAACTGGTGCCTTTGCCATTATTCAATCACCCCGATTATTTCTTGATCGGTTTACGCGGACCCTTACGGGTACGTGCGTTGGTCTTAGTACGCTGACCGCGAACCGGAAGACCACGACGATGGCGTAAACCACGATAGCAACCAAGGTCCATCAGACGCTTGATGCTCAGGGTGATTTCACGGCGCAGATCACCTTCAACGACAAATTTACCTACTGCTTCACGCAGGGATTCAATTTGTTCTTCAGACAGCTCACTGATCTTAACATTTTCAGCGATACCCGTGTCAGCACAGATGGCTTTAGAGCGGGTCTTGCCGATACCGAAAATAGCAGTTAATGCGATTACGGTATGTTTCTGATCAGGAATGTTAATGCCTGCTATACGGGCCACTATGCACTCCTACTATTTAATATGTACGCACCATGCTGAAAAGCCCGTTTTCAGGATACTCAAATGGAAACGCACAGACATACAAAAGATTGGCTGGCTAATCTAGCCAGCTCAATCCAACTTTGCAAGAAAAATATGCGAAAAAATCAGCCTTGGCGCTGTTTATGCTTTGGCTCGGCACTGCAAATCACGCGGATGACGCCATCACGCTTAACGATTTTGCAGTTACGGCATAATTTCTTGACGGAAGCACGAACTTTCATTTTTACTCTCCGTAACTTCTCGGGCGCCCTGTTAGCGGCCGTAGCCTTTCAGGTTCGCCTTCTTCAATGCAGACTCGTACTGACTTGACATCATCAGAGTTTGCACTTGAGCCATAAAGTCCATAATCACAACGACAACAATAAGCAGCGAGGTTCCACCGAAGTAGAACGGCACTTTCATTGCATCACGCATGAACTCCGGGATCAGGCAGATAAAGGTAATGTATAACGCACCAACTAGGGTCAGGCGAGTCATCACTTTATCAATATACTTCGCCGTTTGCTCTCCCGGACGAATTCCTGGTACAAATGCACCGGACTTCTTCAGGTTATCTGCTGTTTCACGCGGGTTGAAAACCAACGCCGTGTAGAAGAAACAGAAGAATATGATTGCAGACGCATAGAGTAACACATAAAGCGGTTGCCCAGGCTGCAAATACAGCGAAATTGTTGTCAGCCAGTTCCAACCGGTTCCGCCCCCGAACCATGACGCGATGGTCGCAGGGAACAGAATAATACTGGAAGCGAAGATTGCCGGGATAACCCCTGCCATATTCACTTTCAGCGGTAAATGTGTGCTCTGTGCAGCATAGACACGACGACCTTGTTGACGCTTCGCGTAGTTCACCACAATGCGGCGTTGACCACGTTCTACGAATACAACAAAGAAGGTCACGGCAAATACTAATACTGCAACCAACAGCAACAGGAGGAAGTGCAGGTCGCCTTGACGCGCTTGCTCGATAGTATGGGCGATGGCTGGCGGGAGACCCGCAACAATACCAGCGAAGATAATGATCGAAATACCGTTACCGATACCACGTTCAGTAATCTGTTCGCCGAGCCACATCAGGAACATCGTCCCTGTGACCAGACTTACAACAGCGGTGAAATAGAATGCAAAGCCTGGATTCATCACCAGGCCCTGCATACCAGGCATATTCGGCAGACCGGTAGCAATACCGATCGACTGGAATATCGCCAGCACCAGAGTACCGTAGCGGGTGTACTGGCTGATCTTACGACGACCAGACTCCCCTTCTTTCTTTATTTCTGCCAGCGGCTGATAAACAACCGTCAACAGTTGGACAATAATCGATGCCGAAATATACGGCATGATACCCAAAGCAAAGATAGAAGCACGGCTGAGAGCACCACCAGAGAACATGTTGAACATTTCAATGATGGTGCCTCGCTGTTGCTCAAGCAGTTTGGCAAGTACAGCGGCATCAATACCAGGGATCGGAATAAAAGAACCAATACGGAACACAATCAGCGCACCGATAACAAACAAAAGTCTGCGTTTCAGTTCGCCAAGTCCACCTTTGGCACTTTGAAAATCTAATCCCGGTTGCTTAGCCATCTGCTACTTATTCCTCAATTTTACCGCCAGCAGCTTCGATAGCAGCACGAGCACCTTTAGTCACACGCAGGCCACGAACAGTTACCGGACGAGCTACCTCACCAGACAGGATCACTTTCGCGAACTCAATCTGAATACCGATAATGTTAGCTGCTTTCAGCGTGTTCAGGTCGACTACATCGCCTTCTACGTGAGCCAGATCAGACAGACGAACTTCTGCAGTGATCATCGCTTTACGAGAAGTGAAGCCGAATTTCGGCAGACGACGGTACAGAGGCATCTGACCACCCTCGAAACCGCGACGTACGCCACCGCCAGAACGAGAGTTCTGACCTTTGTGACCACGACCACCGGTTTTACCGAGGCCAGAACCGATACCACGACCAAGGCGTTTACCCGCCTTTTTGGAGCCTTCGGCCGGAGACAGAGTATTTAAACGCATCTCTTACTCCTCAACTTTAACCATAAAGGAAACCGCGTTGACCATACCACGAACAGCAGGAGTATCCTCGCGTTCTACGGTGTGACCAATACGACGCAGACCCAGGCCAAGCAGCGTTGCCTTGTGTTTCGGCAGACGACCGATTGCACTGCGGGTTTGAGTAATTTTAATAGTCTTTGCCATGGTTTATTTCCCCAGAATTTCTTCAACGGATTTACCACGCTTGGCAGCGACCATTTCTGGAGAATTCATATTTTCCAGGCCATCAATAGTTGCACGAACCACGTTGATCGGGTTGGTGGAACCATATGCTTTAGCCAGAACGTTATGAACTCCAGCAACTTCCAGAACGGCGCGCATTGCACCACCGGCGATGATACCGGTACCTTCGGAAGCTGGCTGCATGAATACACGAGAACCCGTGTGAACACCTTTAACCGGGTGTTGCAGGGTGCCGTGGTTCAGCGCGACGTTAATCATATTGCGACGGGCTTTTTCCATCGCTTTCTGGATCGCTGCTGGAACTTCACGCGCTTTACCGTAACCAAAACCTACGCGGCCATTACCATCACCAACTACAGTCAGAGCTGTGAAGGAGAAAATACGACCACCTTTAACGGTTTTAGATACGCGGTTAACCGCGATCAGCTTTTCCTGCAGTTCGCCAGCTTGTTTTTCGATGTGAGCCATCTTACACCTCTACCTTAGAACTGAAGGCCAGCTTCACGGGCAGCATCTGCCAGTGCCTGGACACGACCATGATATTGGAACCCGGAACGGTCAAAGGAAACATCTTTGATGCCTTTTTCCAGAGCGCGTTCAGCAACAGCTTTACCCACAGCTGCAGCCGCGTCTTTGTTACCGGTGTACTTCAGTTGTTCAGCGATAGCTTTTTCTACAGTAGAAGCAGCTACCAGAACTTCAGAACCGTTCGGTGCAATTACCTGTGCGTAAATATGACGCGGGGTACGATGTACCACCAGGCGAGTTGCACCCAGCTCCTGGAGCTTGCGGCGTGCGCGGGTCGCACGACGGATACGAGCAGATTTCTTATCCATAGTGTTACCTTACTTCTTCTTAGCCTCTTTGGTACGCACGACTTCGTCGGCGTAACGAACACCCTTGCCTTTATAAGGCTCAGGACGACGGTAGGCGCGCAGATCTGCTGCAACCTGACCGATCACCTGCTTATCAGCGCCTTTCAGCACGATTTCAGTTTGAGTCGGGCATTCTGCAGTGATACCGGCCGGCAGTTTGTGTTCAACAGGATGAGAGAAACCTAAAGCCAGGTTTACTACATCCCCTTTAACCGCTGCACGATAACCTACACCAACCAGCTGAAGCTTTTTAGTGAAGCCTTCGGTAACACCGATAACTACTGAGTTAAGCAGGGCACGCGCGGTACCAGCCTGAGCCCAACCGTCTGCGAAACCATCACGCGGACCGAAGGTCAGTGCATTATCTGCATGTTTAACTTCAACAGCATCGTTGAGAGTACGAGTCAGCTCGCCATTCTTACCTTTGATCGTAATAACCTGACCGTTGATTTTTACGTCAACGCCGGCAGGAATAACGACCGGTGCTTTAGCAACACGAGACATTTTTTCCTCCGATTAGGCTACGTAGCAGATAATTTCGCCACCAAGACCAGCTTGGCGCGCTGCACGATCAGTCATAACACCTTTAGAGGTAGAAATAACTGCGATACCCAGACCCGCCATAACTTTTGGCAGCTCATCTTTACGCTTATAGATGCGCAGACCTGGGCGGCTGACACGCTGAATGCTTTCTACAACAGCTTTACCCTGGAAATACTTAAGAGTCAGTTCCAGTTCCGGCTTGATGTCGCCTTCAACTTTAAAATCTTCAATAAAGCCTTCTTCCTTCAGCACGTTGGCAATTGCCACTTTCAGCTTGGAGGAAGGCATGGTGACCGCAGCTTTATTCGCGGCCTGACCGTTACGGATACGGGTCAGCATATCCGCGATCGGATCTTGCATGCTCATCTGTCTTTACTCCCGTGATTCAATTGGTGACAATTACCAGCTAGCCTTTTTCAGACCCGGGATTTCACCGCGCATTGCGGCTTCACGGACCTTGATACGGCTCAACCCGAACTTCCGCAGGAAACCATGCGGACGACCTGTTTGACGGCAGCGGTTACGCTGACGAGACGGGCTGGAATCACGCGGCAGAGTCTGCAGCTTGAGAACGGCATTCCAACGATCTTCGTCGGTTGCGTTCACATCAGAGATGATAGCTTTCAGTTCAGCGCGTTTAGCGAAGAATTTATCAGCTAAAGCCACGCGCTTTACTTCGCGTGCTTTCATTGATTGCTTAGCCATTAAGTAACCCTACCTTACTTGCGGAACGGGAAGTCAAAGGCAGCCAGCAGAGCGCGGCCTTCTTCATCAGATTTCGCAGTAGTGGTAATGGTAATATCCAAACCACGAACGCGGTCGACTTTATCGTAGTCGATTTCTGGGAAGATGATCTGCTCACGGACACCCATGCTGTAGTTACCACGACCGTCGAAAGACTTAGCGGACAAGCCACGGAAGTCACGGATACGCGGTACAGCAATAGTGATCAGGCGCTCAAAGAACTCCCACATGCGTTCGCCACGCAGAGTTACTTTACAGCCGATCGGATAGCCCTGACGGATTTTGAAGCCTGCAACTGATTTGCGTGCTTTGGTGATCAACGGCTTTTGACCGGAGATTGCTGTCAGATCAGCTGCTGCGTTATCCAGCAGTTTCTTGTCAGCGATCGCTTCACCAACACCCATGTTCAGGGTGATCTTCTCGACCCGAGGGACTTGCATGACAGAATTGTAGTTAAACTCAGTCATGAGTTTATTAACTACTTCGTCTTTGTAGTAATCATGCAGTTTCGCCATCGTACTACTCCAAATTACTTGATAGTTTCGCTGTTAGACTTGAAGAAACGGACTTTTTTGCCGTCTTCGAATCTAAAGCCTACACGGTCAGCCTTGCCGGTTGCCGCATTGAAGATTGCAACGTTAGAAACCTGAATAGCAGCTTCTTTTTCAACGATGCCGCCTGGTTGGTTCAGAGCCGGAACCGGCTTCTGGTGTTTCTTAACCAGGTTGATACCTTCAACAATGAGCTTGCCGGAAGACAAGACATTCTTAACTTTACCGCGTTTACCTTTATCTTTACCGGTTAACACGATAACTTCGTCATCACGACGGATTTTCGCTGCCATGATTCGCTCCTTAGAGTACTTCTGGTGCCAGAGAGATAATTTTCATGAACTTCTCGGTACGAAGCTCACGAGTTACCGGCCCAAAAATACGCGTACCGATGGGCTGCTCGCTGTTATTGTTCAGAATAACGCATGCATTACCATCGAAGCGAATGACAGAACCGTCCGGGCGACGAACACCCTTCTTGGTGCGCACCACTACCGCCTTCAGCACATCACCTTTCTTGACCTTACCACGCGGAATTGCTTCCTTGATGGTGATCTTGATGATGTCGCCTACGCCTGCGTAGCGACGGTGCGAGCCACCCAGAACCTTGATACACATTACGCGACGTGCACCGGAGTTGTCGGCGACGTTCAGCATAGTCTGTTCTTGGATCATTTTAGTGCTCCGCTAATGTCAACTACTACTGAGACCCAAAGTCGGGCCGTTAAAAATCCCCATATCGAGGGCGCGGCATTATAACACCGGAAATCGGATATGGGTAGAAAAAATAAACGGCTCATCGCTGAGCCGTTTATCCGTTGAGAATGCAGGCTCTATTACAGAACTGCTTTCTCTACAACGCGAACCAGCGTCCAGGACTTAGTCTTGGACAGCGGACGGCATTCGTGGATTTCGACCACGTCGCCGATACCGCATTCGTTGTTCTCGTCATGTACGTGCAGTTTGGTCGTACGCTTGATGAATTTACCGTAGATCGGGTGTTTCACAAAACGTTCGATAGCAACAACGATGGATTTCTCCATTTTATTGCTAACTACGCGACCTTGCAGAGTACGGATTTTATCGGTCATTACGCACCCGCCTTCTCAGTCAGTAAAGTCTTAACGCGTGCAACATCACGACGCACTTGCTTCAGCAGATGAGTCTGTTGCAGCTGGCCACTTGCAGCCTGCATACGCAGGTTGAACTGCTCACGCAGCAGGTTCAGCAGCTCAGCGTTCAGCTCTTCAACGCTTTTTTCACGCAGCTCTTTTGCTTTCATTACATCACCGTCTTAGTTACAAAGGTGGTTTTGATAGGCAGTTTCGCTGCTGCCAGGCCGAAGGCTTCACGGGCCAGCTCTTCCGGTACGCCGTCCATTTCATAAAGGACTTTACCCGGCTGAATCAAGGCAACCCAGTACTCCACGTTACCTTTACCTTTACCCATACGAACTTCCAGCGGCTTCTCGGTGATCGGTTTGTCCGGGAATACACGGATCCAGATCTTACCTTGACGCTTAACTGCACGGGTCATAGCACGACGTGCTGCTTCGATCTGACGTGCAGTCAGACGACCACGGCCAACAGCTTTCAGACCGAAAGTGCCGAAGCTAACATCCGTACCCTGCGCCAGACCACGGTTGCGGCCTTTGTGCACTTTACGGAATTTTGTACGCTTTGGTTGTAACATCAGCGACGCTCCTTATTTACGGCCTTTACGCTGCTGCTTTTTAGGTTGAGCAGCCGGTTCCGGTTGTTCAACAGCAGCCATACCACCCAGGATCTCGCCTTTGAAGATCCATACCTTAACGCCGATTACACCGTAAGTGGTGTGCGCTTCAGAGGTGTTGTAGTCGATGTCAGCACGCAGAGTGTGCAGCGGTACGCGACCTTCACGGTACCATTCGGTACGTGCGATTTCCGCGCCGCCCAGACGGCCGCTAACTTCAACTTTGATACCTTTAGCGCCCAGACGCATTGCGTTCTGTACAGCACGCTTCATCGCACGACGGAACATAACGCGACGTTCCAGCTGAGAAGTGATGCTGTCAGCAACCAATTTAGCGTCCAGTTCTGGCTTACGAACTTCGGCGATATTGATCTGTGCAGGAACGCCAGCGATATCCGCTACGACCTTGCGCAGTTTTTCTACGTCTTCGCCTTTCTTACCGATCACGATGCCCGGGCGAGCAGTGTGAATAGTCACACGGATGCTCTTAGCCGGACGCTCGATAACGATACGAGATACGGACGCTTTAGCCAGTTCTTTAGTCAGGAACTGACGTACTTTAAAATCGCTGTCCAGGTTGTCAGCGAATTCTTTGGTGTTCGCGAACCAGGTAGAGTTCCATGGTTTGACAATACCCAGGCGAATACCATTAGGATGTACTTTCTGACCCATTGCTAGTCTCCAGAGTCTCAGCGATCGGACACAACCACAGTGATGTGGCTGGTGCGCTTCAGGATGCGATCTGCACGACCTTTCGCACGCGGCATAATGCGCTTCATGCTCGGGCCTTCGTCTACGAAAATTTTCGCAACTTTCAGATCGTCAATGTCAGCGCCATCGTTGTGTTCAGCGTTAGCAATGGCAGATTCCAGTACCTTCTTGACCAGTACAGCAGCTTTCTTGTTGGTGTAGGTCAGAATATCCAGGGCCTGCGACACTTTCTTACCGCGAATCAGGTCAGCTACAAGGCGAACCTTCTGAGCAGAAGAACGAGCATGGCGATGTTGAGCTAAAGTTTCCATCTCTTCCTCCTACCTTATTTCTTCTTCGCTTTTTTATCAGCAGCGTGGCCGCGATAAGTACGAGTCGGTGCGAATTCACCCAGTTTGTGACCAACCATTTCGTCGGAAACAAAAACTGGAACGTGCTGACGACCATTATGGACAGCGATGGTCAAACCGATCATGTTAGGAAAGATCGTTGAACGACGGGACCAAGTGCGCAGGGGCTTCTTGTCTCCGCTTTCCACCGCTTTCTCTACCTTCTTCAGCAAGTGCAGGTCAATAAAAGGACCTTTCTTGAGAGAACGTGGCATGGCTTATCCTCTAAAATTATTTGCTACGGCGACGTACGATGAATTTATCAGTACGCTTGTTGCTGCGGGTCTTCTTACCTTTGGTCTGCAGGCCCCACGGGGATACCGGGTGCTTACCAAAGTTACGACCTTCACCACCACCATGTGGGTGGTCGACTGGGTTCATCGCAGTACCGCGAACGGTAGGACGAACACCACGCCAGCGTGCAGCACCTGCTTTACCCAGTACGCGCAGCATATGCTCAGCATTGCCAACTTCGCCCAGAGTAGCGCGGCAGTCTGCTTCGACTTTACGCATTTCACCAGAACGCAGACGCAGGGTGACATAAGCACCGTCGCGAGCAACGATCTGAACGTAAGTACCAGCGGAACGAGCCAGCTGACCGCCTTTACCTGGTTTCATTTCTACGTTATGAACGGTAGAACCAACCGGGATATTGCGCATCGGCAGGGTGTTGCCTGCTTTGATTGCAGCATCAACGCCAGACTGAATCTGGTCGCCAGCTTTCAGGCCTTTAGGGGCCAGGATGTAACGGCGTTCGCCATCTTTGTACAGAACCAGCGCGATGTTCGCGGAACGGTTCGGATCGTACTCAAGACGCTCAACAACTGCCGGGATACCATCTTTGTTGCGTTTGAAGTCAACAATACGGTAAGCCTGCTTGTGGCCACCACCGATATGACGAGTGGTGATACGGCCATTGTTGTTACGACCACCGGATTTGCTGTTTTTTTCCAGCAACGGAGCAAAAGGTTTGCCCTTGTGCAGCTCAGGGTTAACCACTTTAACAACGTGGCGACGACCCGGAGATGTCGGTTTACATTTAACAACTGCCATTGTATTACTCCTCCGACTTACTCAGCGCCGCCAACGAAGTCCAGATTCTGGCCTTCTTTCAGGGTGACGTAAGCTTTTTTCCAGTCGCTACGACGACCGATACGCTGTCCGTGACGTTTAACTTTCCCTTTAACTACCAGGGTGTTAACGACTTCGACTTCGACTTCAAACAGTTTCTGCACAGCAGCTTTGATTTCTGCTTTGGTCGCGTCTTTAGCAACTTTGAGAACGATGGTGTTTGTTTTTTCCATCGCAGCAGACGCTTTTTCAGAAACGTGCGGTGCACGCAGCACCTTCAGCAGACGTTCTTCACGAATCATGCCAGCATCTCCTCAACTTGCTTAACAGCATCAGCAGTCATTACGACTTTGTCGAAGGCGATCAGGCTAACCGGGTCGATACCAGTTGCATCGCGTACGTCAACCTTGTGCAGGTTGCGCGCAGCCAGGAACAGGTTCTCGTCCAGCTCACCGGTGATGATCAGCACATCTTCCAGAGCCATGTCTTTCAGTTTCTGTGCCAGCAGCTTAGTTTTAGGCGCTTCAACAGAGAACTTCTCGACAACGATCAGACGATCCTGACGTACCAGTTCGGACAGAATGCTTTTCAGCGCGCCGCGGTACATCTTTTTGTTAACTTTTTGACTGTGGTCCTGCGGACGAGCAGCGAAGGTTACGCCACCGGAACGCCAGATCGGGCTCTTGATAGAACCTGAACGCGCACGGCCGGTACCTTTCTGGCGCCACGGCTTTTTGCCTGAACCAGTTACTTCAGCACGAGTCTTCTGAGCACGAGTACCCTGACGAGCACCAGCTGCATAAGCAACTACAACCTGGTGAACCAGCGCTTCGTTGAAATCACGACCGAAGGTAGTTTCGGAAACAGTCAGCGCGCTCTGCGCGTCTTTCAATACTAATTCCATTGCTATCCCCTTACGCCTTCACAGCTGGTTTAACGATCAGGTCGCTACCGGTTGCACCCGGGACCGCACCTTTAACCAGCAGCAGGTTGCGCTCAGCGTCAACACGTACTACGTCCAGGCTCTGAACGGTGACACGCTCATTACCCAGCTGACCTGCCATTTTCTTGCCTTTGAACACTTTGCCCGGAGTCTGGTTCTGACCGATAGAACCCGGAACGCGGTGGGACAAGGAGTTACCGTGAGTAGCGTCCTGGGTACGGAAGTTCCAGCGCTTAACGGTACCAGCAAAACCTTTACCTTTAGAGGTACCGGTTACGTCAACTTTTTTAACGTCAGCAAACAGTTCAACGCTAATGCTCTGACCTACGGTGAATTCTTCGCCGTCAGCAAGACGGAATTCCCACAGACCACGGCCAGCTTCTACGCCAGCTTTAGCGAAGTGACCAGCTTCCGGCTTGGTTACACGGTTAGCTTTTTTAGCACCGGTGG
The DNA here is from genome assembly GCF_003323835.1 of Klebsiella sp. X13. Taxonomy (NCBI): domain Bacteria; kingdom Pseudomonadati; phylum Pseudomonadota; class Gammaproteobacteria; order Enterobacterales; family Enterobacteriaceae; genus Klebsiella; species Klebsiella sp. X13. Next base: position 468,462 of record NZ_CP030874.1, on the reverse strand, counting down.
TAACCTGAATTGCGCGGTAACCATCGTTAGCCAGGTCTTTGACCTGAGCAACACGGTTTGCTTCAACTTCGATTACGGTTACTGGGATAGATACGCCATCTTCAGTGAAGATGCGGGTCATGCCCACTTTTTTACCGACTAAACCAATCATTGTTTCAACCTCTCAATCGCTCGATGACCTGATTAACCCAGGCTGATCTGCACGTCTACACCGGCAGCCAGATCCAGACGCATCAGAGCATCAACGGTTTTCTCAGTTGGCTCAACGATGTCAACCAGACGCTTGTGAGTGCGGATTTCGTACTGATCGCGCGCATCTTTGTTGACGTGCGGAGAAATCAGAACGGTAAAGCGCTCTTTGCGGGTCGGCAGCGGGATCGGACCACGGACCTGCGCACCAGTGCGCTTGGCAGTCTCGACGATTTCCGCGGTTGATTGATCGATCAGACGATGATCAAACGCTTTAAGACGGATACGGATTCTTTGGTTCTGCATGAGACCAGAGCTCCAATTATTTATAGACGAAATGGTTACTCCTCATACCCATTACGATTGATGGGAGAGTGTAACCGTTCTTACATAGTTCCCCAATTGGGAACATTGTTTGATAGCTAAAAGCTCTATCAGGGTTCATATCGAACCAGCCTGCCAATTTTGACAGGCCCGCGCATTATACGCAAATTCGGGCTCGACGCAAGTGCTGCATACAAAATCAGCAATCATTTTTGCGTGCCGCGACGAGCGGGCATAGAAAGTAGTGAAAACTGAGTTAATACCGCGGATGGCCCCTCGCGATAATGAATACGGGCCTTTGCTATCCCTCTCTTTTTCGACCAGACTCCGCGCATATCCCCATCGCCAGGGAACCTTATCGATGATGCCCCTCTTATTACTTCTCTATAGCGGTCTGTCGCTCGCCCTCTGCTGGTACGATCTGCGCTACGGCCTGCTTCCCGATCGCCTGACCTGCCCCCTGCTCTGGAGCGGGCTGTTCTATTATCTTTACTACGCTCCGCTACAGCTGGAGTATGCCGTTGGCGGCGCCATCGGCGGCTATCTGGCTTTCACGTGCCTCTATTGGCTCTATCGGGGGATTCGCGGTTATGAAGGGCTTGGCTATGGCGATGTCAAATTTCTGGCCGCACTTGGCGCGTGGCACGGTTGGCAAATGCTGCCGCAGCTGGTTTTTATGGCGACGGTCTTCGCCGGTGGAGTCATGCTGCTATTGATGATTCTCGGGAAAGTACAGCGCTCATTGAACAACCCGCTGCCTTTTGGCCCTTTTTTGGCTGCAGCGGGTTTTTGGTGCGGGTGGCAAACGCTAGTCAGTCAGCCACTTTGATTTGTGACTGGAGATAGTTTTGCAGTCCTAATTTATCAATCAGATCCAGCTCCGTTTCCAGCCAGTCAATATGGCCTTCTTCGTCTGTCAGGATTTCAATAAGCATGTCGCGACTGACATAGTCATGGACGCTGTCGGCATAAGCGATCGCCTCACGTAGATCTTTTGCGCCTTCGAGTTCCAGTCGTAAATCAGATTGCAGCATCTCTTCGACATCTTCACCGATGCCCAGCTTGCCAAGATCCTGCAGATTGGGGATACCTTCAAGGAAGAGAATGCGCTCGATGTACTTATCGGCGTGTTTCATTTCATCGATGGATTCATGATATTCAACATCATTGAGGCGCATCAGGCCCCAGTTCTTGAACATTCTGGCGTGAAGAAAGTACTGATTTATTGCGACAAGCTCATTTCCCAACAATTTATTGAGATAACTTATGATTTTGACATCACCTTTCATTATATAGTCCCTCCGCTTCCACTTATTGAAGCGTAGTTCGGGCTATAAAGATGTCAAAGAAAAGCCTGAGCTCTTAAGCGCTCTCCTGGTATTCCGGCATGCGGGTTAATTCATCTTCCATAATCTCACGGGCGGCACGGACACATTTACCGCATTGATTTCCAACAGGAATGAATTTGCGCAATTGCTGAAAAGACTGTGGATGAAATTGACGAACGGCCTGACGAATTTTTTTATCGTTTACACCATTACACAAACAAACGTACATACCGACTCCCGTTCAATTTATGCTCAAAAGTGTAAATGAGAATAGTTATAATTACAATAGTGCGTTGATTAAATACTCAAAGAGATGTTCTTTTTTCATACAAACATGATTTTGCTCGACACCAGATGACGAGCAGCAAAAAGGGCGCCGAAGCGCCCTTTTTCATTCAGAACTAATAATTAGCCCAGAACTTTAGCTACAACGCCCGCGCCAACGGTACGGCCGCCTTCACGGATTGCGAAACGCAGACCGTCGTCCATCGCGATCGGGTGAATCAGGGTAACAACCATTTTGATGTTGTCGCCCGGCATGACCATCTCTACGCCTTCCGGCAGTTCGATGGTGCCAGTCACGTCAGTTGTACGGAAGTAGAACTGCGGACGGTAGCCTTTGAAGAACGGAGTATGACGGCCGCCTTCGTCTTTGGACAGAATGTACACTTCAGATTCGAACTTGGTGTGCGGCTTGATAGAGCCCGGCTTAGCCAGTACCTGACCACGTTCGATTTCTTCACGTTTGATACCACGCAGCAGAACACCAACGTTCTCACCAGCACGGCCTTCGTCCAGCAGTTTGCGGAACATTTCAACGCCAGTACAGGTAGACTTCGCAGTCTCTTTGATACCAACGATTTCAACTTCTTCGCCCACTTTGATGATACCGCGCTCTACACGACCGGTAACAACGGTACCACGACCGGAGATGGAGAATACGTCTTCGATCGGCAGCAGGAACGGCTTGTCAATCGCACGCTCTGGTTCCGGGATGTAAGAATCCAGGTAGCCAGCCAGTTCGATGATTTTCGCTTCCCAGTCTGCTTCGCCTTCCAGCGCTTTCAGAGCGGAACCACGAACGATCGGCGTGTCGTCTCCCGGGAAGTCGTACTGAGACAGCAGCTCACGGACTTCCATTTCAACCAGTTCCAGCAGCTCTTCGTCATCAACCATGTCGCATTTGTTCAGGAACACGATGATGTACGGAACGCCTACCTGACGACCCAGCAGGATGTGCTCACGAGTCTGCGGCATCGGGCCGTCAGTCGCAGCAACAACCAGGATCGCGCCATCCATCTGAGCAGCACCGGTGATCATGTTTTTAACATAGTCGGCGTGGCCCGGGCAGTCTACGTGTGCGTAGTGGCGAGTCGGGGTGTCATATTCAACGTGAGAAGTGTTGATGGTGATACCACGAGCTTTTTCTTCCGGCGCGTTATCGATCTGGTCGAATGCACGAGCAGAACCACCGTAGGTTTTAGCCAGAACGGTAGTGATTGCAGCGGTCAGAGTAGTTTTACCATGGTCAACGTGGCCGATAGTACCGACGTTGACGTGCGGTTTTGTACGTTCAAATTTTTCTTTAGACACGGCTATATTCCTTACTATAGCGCTCTCCCCTTCAGGAGAGAGCACGGGATTTTGGTTTTAACCCTACGGCTTATTTACCACGGGCTTCAATTACGGCCTGAGCAACGTTGTTCGGCGCGTCATCATACTTCAGGAACTCCATGGAGTAAGAAGCACGACCTTTGGTCAGAGAACGCAGCTGAGTTGCATATCCGAACATTTCAGACAGCGGAACTTCAGCGTGAATCACAACGCCAGTAACGTTGGATTCTTGACCACGCAGCATACCACGACGACGGCTAAGGTCACCGATGACGTCACCAGTGTTCTCTTCCGGAGTTTCTACTTCAACCTTCATGATCGGCTCAAGCAGAACTGGTTTCGCTTTCTTAAAGCCATCTTTGAAGGCAATAGAAGCGGCCAGTTTAAACGCCAGTTCAGAGGAGTCAACGTCATGGTAAGAACCGAAGTGCAGACGCACGCCGAGATCAACTACCGGGTAACCTGCCAGCGGACCAGCTTTCAGCTGTTCCTGGATGCCTTTATCAACGGCCGGGATGTATTCGCCAGGAATTACACCACCTTTGATGTCGTTGATGAACTCGTATCCTTTCGGATTTGAGCCCGGCTCCAGCGGGTACATGTCGATAACAACATGACCATACTGACCGCGACCACCAGACTGCTTGGCATGTTTACCTTCGATATCGGTAACTTTCGCACGAATCGCTTCGCGGTAAGCAACCTGAGGTTTACCGACGTTCGCTTCAACGTTGAATTCACGCTTCATACGGTCAACGATGATGTCGAGGTGCAGCTCACCCATACCGGCGATAATGGTCTGGTTAGATTCTTCGTCAGTCCATACGCGGAATGACGGGTCTTCTTTCGCCAGACGACCCAGAGCCAGACCCATTTTTTCCTGGTCAGCTTTGGTTTTCGGTTCAACAGCGATGGAGATTACCGGCTCAGGGAATTCCATACGCTCCAGAATGATCGGGTGATCCGGGTTACACAGGGTGTCACCAGTAGTCACGTCTTTCAGACCGATAGCAGCAGCGATGTCGCCCGCGCGAACTTCTTTGATCTCTTCACGTTTGTTAGCGTGCATCTGTACGATACGACCGAAACGCTCACGTGCAGATTTCACGGAGTTCAGGATGGTATCACCAGAGTTAACCACACCGGAGTAAACGCGGAAGAAGGTCAGGTTACCCACGAACGGGTCGGTAGCGATTTTAAATGCCAGAGCAGCAAACGGCTCTTCATCGCTAGCGTGACGCTCAGCCGGGGTATCTTTACCGTCGTCCAGAATACCGTTGATCGCAGGTACATCAACCGGGGATGGCAGGTAATCAATTACCGCATCCAGCATCGCCTGAACACCTTTGTTCTTGAACGCAGAACCACAGGTTACCAGGATGATTTCGTTGTTCAGAACACGCTGACGCAGAGCTTTTTTGATCTCTTCTTCAGTCAGTTCTTCACCACCCAGGTATTTCTCCATCAGCTCTTCTGAAGCTTCTGCAGCGGACTCGATCAGGTTCTGGTGCCATTCTTCAGCCAGATCCTGCATGTCAGCCGGGATATCTTCATAGGTGAAGGTTACGCCTGCGTCTTCTTCGTTCCAGTTGATGGCTTTCATTTTCACCAGGTCAACAACACCGGTGAAACCTTCTTCAGCACCAATTGCCAGCTGCAGCGGAACCGGGTTCGCGCCCAGACGGGTTTTGATCTGACCAACAACTTTCAGGAAGTTCGCACCCATGCGGTCCATTTTGTTAACGAACGCAATGCGCGGAACTTTATATTTGTTTGCCTGACGCCATACGGTTTCAGACTGCGGCTGAACACCACCAACTGCGCAGTAAACCATTACCGCACCATCAAGCACACGCATGGAACGTTCTACTTCGATAGTGAAGTCAACGTGCCCCGGGGTGTCGATGATGTTAACGCGATGCGGTTCATACTGCTTAGCCATACCAGACCAGAATGCAGTAGTCGCTGCGGAGGTGATAGTGATACCACGCTCCTGCTCCTGCTCCATCCAGTCCATGGTTGCTGCGCCGTCATGAACTTCACCGATTTTGTGGTTTACACCGGTGTAGAACAGAATACGTTCGGTAGTAGTGGTTTTACCGGCGTCGATGTGCGCACTGATACCGATGTTACGGTAGCGTGCGATGGGTGTTGTACGAGCCATTTGATTCCTCGTTTATTTCTTTAGGCGTTCAGTTAAGTTATCCAGCACGGGCGACTTACCTGAAGCGCCCGCCTGGTGACTATGACTCCGAAGGGATTACCAACGGTAGTGAGCGAACGCCTTGTTGGCTTCTGCCATGCGGTGAACGTCTTCACGTTTCTTAACTGCAGTACCTTTGTTGTCTGCAGCGTCAGAAAGTTCGTTCGCCAGACGCAGAGCCATGGATTTATCACCACGTTTACGAGCAGCTTCTACGATCCAACGCATTGCCAGGGCATTACGACGAACCGGACGGACTTCAACTGGAACCTGGTAAGTAGAACCACCTACGCGGCGGGACTTAACTTCGACGGTCGGACGGACGTTGTCCAGAGCGACTTCGAAAGCTTCCAGTTCATTTTTACCAGAGCGCTGAGCCAGGGTCTCCAGCGCGCTGTATACGATAGCTTCTGCAGTAGATTTTTTACCATCTACCATCAGGATGTTTACAAATTTTGCCAGCAGTTCTGATCCGAACTTAGGATCTGGAAGGATTTTACGCTGACCAATGACGCGACGACGTGGCATGGAAATACTCCGTTGTTAATTCAGGATTGTCCAAAACTCAAAGAGTTTAGTTTGACATTAATATAAAACGTTTGGCCTTACTTAACGGAGAACCATTAAGCCTTAGGACGCTTCACGCCATACTTGGAGCGAGCTTGCTTACGGTCTTTAACGCCGGAGCAGTCAAGCGCACCACGAACGGTGTGGTAACGAACACCCGGAAGGTCTTTAACACGACCGCCACGGATCAGGATCACGGAGTGTTCCTGCAGGTTGTGACCTTCACCGCCGATGTAGGAGGTGACTTCGAAACCGTTAGTCAGACGAACACGGCAAACTTTACGCAGTGCGGAGTTCGGTTTTTTAGGAGTGGTAGTATATACGCGAGTACATACGCCACGTTTCTGCGGGCAGGCTTCCAGTGCAGGCACGTTGCTCTTTGCAACTTTGCGTGCGCGTGGTTTGCGTACCAGCTGGTTAATTGTTGCCATTAAATAGCTCCTGGTTTTAGCTTTTGCTTCGTAAACACGTAATAAATCGCCTCATATAATATGAGGACGCAGAATTTTAGGGCGGTGCCGAAAAGGTGTCAAGAAATATACAACGATCCCGCCATTACCAGGACAACTGTCCAGGATGTTTGACCGACATTCTGACGAAATCAGTATAGCCAACCCTGACGACACTGTCCGCAATTTGACCAGCCAGCCCGCGGGCATCGATATCGTCTTGCAGAGCATGAATGGTTATGGGGGCAGAGCGCAGGATTTCAAGGAAAGGTCCGCCGGCGATGGCCGCAATCACGCCATCAGAAAGCAGCAGGAGATCGTCGCCATCCTTTACCAGGCGTAGCATCGCGCGGAGATCGGTGTGCCACGGGGACGAGCTGAGTGTGTGGAGCATTCGGGCCTCAGAAACGTAAAATCACGTTGAAATCATCGAGTCGGGCGCGCAGCGCTTCGGGCTCAAGCCACTCGGCATCCACCACCCACGCCGTCCCGGCATTCAGGCCGCGTTCGCGGGCAGACGCTGCACATATCCAGCACGCGTCAATATCGTACAGCGGCAAGAGTTTAAAGGTCGCGATGTAATCGCGGGCAAGTATCGCCGACGGTTGTTGCCCGGGCAGCAGCTGAAAGACGCCGTCGCCGACAAAGAATACGCCGATCTCATCGCTCAGCGCGGAGGTCGCCAGCAGCGCATCCAGACCTTCCCGACCCGAAGCAGAACCATGCGGGGCAGAAGAAAAAACAAAAGCAACGCGTTTCATCAGAACTGCACCATCCGATCGCAGGTTAATGAGGCTTCCGCCAGCGCGCCCAGGCCGCTCAGCGTAAATCCGGGCTGCAGATTATGACCCGGTAACCCCAGCTGCTGAGCTTCTTGTTCATCGGTGACACCGCGACGCAGGGCTGCCGCCACGCAGATGTGCAGCGCGACAGCATGATCGTCATGCAGCCGCTGCCACGCGCGTACCAGATCAAATTCATCGCTGGCGGGCGCCGTCAGCTGGTTTGCGTTGTAGACACCTTCACGATAGAAGAAGACACAGACCAGATCATGACCCTCTTGCAAAACGGCCTGGGCAAACTGCCAGGCGCTGCTGGCCTGCTGAGTACCGTAGGCTGGCCCCGTTACCGTAATGGCAAAACGCATTACTTATCCAGCCCCTGGAAATCGCCGCTCTTGAACTGACGAATATAGAGATAGACCGTATGTTTGGAAATATTCAGCCGATCGGCAACCTGGTTGATGGCATCTTTGATATCAAAGATCCCTTTCTCGTAGAGATTCAGGACAATCTGGCGATTTTTAGCATTGTTGGAAACATTACGATCGGCATTCACTTCTTCGATAGTGAACTCAAGAGTTTGAGCGACCAAATCATCGACTGACGAGGCAAAGTTAACCTGAGAGTTCACCTCCGGCGTTTCCGGCGGAATAAAGGTGCTCATTATCTGTGAGAACGGCACATCAAGGTTCATGTTGATGCACAGCAGACCGATGACCCGATGCTCACGGTTGCGAATGGCGATCGTGACGGACTTCATCAGGACTCCGCTCTTAGCCCGCGTAAAGTAGCACTTGGATACGCTGCTATCGGCCCCCGTCATATCATGCAGCATGCGCAGCGCAAGATCGGTTATCGGCGAGCCGATTTGGCGCCCGGTATGCTCACCGTTGGCGATGCGGATGGCGGAGCATTTCAGATCCTGTAAAGAATGCAGCACGATCTCACAATGGGAACCAATGAGCATCGCTAACCCGTCCACAACCGCTTCATAGGATTTGAGGATATCGAAGTCGGTCTGGTCGAAAGGACGTTGATCCAGCAGGTCAAGCTCACTGGTTTCGTTGGTTAAAAGCGACCTGGACATGAAAAAAAGCACTCCTTTTCAGGAGCCTGTCATTTTTTACACAAAACCGTTCAAGGTGCGCTGAGGGGTGCACGTCCGAGACATTCGTCACAACGAATTTGACCAGCCGTAAGCTGGCGAGGTAAGAGGCAAACATGTCTCTTATCACGTCTCAGGGCTGACTCCAGTGCGTAACCGGAATAAGCGGATGCAGCCAATGCAGAGGCAGCTTGAAAGATGAGGTGTAGCTTGTCAGGGCAGGCTCATCATCATTATTAAGCTAACTAAAGTAATACAGCGCTTGAGGCACTTTCCAGTTTTAATTATATCTGCCCCAAATAAAAAAGCCGCCGCCTTTAACGGCGGCGGCTTAGACCAGATTACTTCTTCGCGTCTGCGCTTTGTGCGTCAGCTTTGGCATCCGCCGCCGCTTCAGGCTTGGCATCGGCTTTCGGTGCCGGTTTGATATCCAGCAGTTCTACGTCGAAGACCAGCGTGGAGTTAGCCGGAATACCCGGGACGCCAGTTTTGCCGTAAGCCAGATCCGGTGGGATGACCAGCTTGATTTTGCCGCCTTTCTTGATATTTTTCAGGCCTTCGGTCCAGCCCGGGATAACGCCGTCCAGACGGAAGGAGAGCGGCTCACCGCGGGTGTAGGAGTTATCGAACTCTTTACCGTCAATCAGCGTACCTTTGTAGTTCACGACAACAGTGTCACTGTCTTTCGGTGCGTCGCCGGTCCCTTCTTTCTCAACTTTGTACAGCAGGCCAGATTTAGAGGTTTTTACGCCCTTCTCTTTTGCGAAGGTATCGCGATAGGCTTTGCCTTTAGCATCGTTTTCAGTCGCGTCTTTTTCCATTTTCTGCTGAGCAGCAGTTTTTACGCGGGTTTCGAAGGTTTGCAGAGTCTGCTCGATTTCTTGATCGGACAGTTTGCTTTTATTCGCAAACGCATCCTGAACACCGGCAATCAGCTGATCTTTATCCAGCTTGATACCCAGTTTTTCTTGTTCTTTCAGGGAGTTTTCCATGTAACGTCCCAGTGAAGCACCCAGCGCATAAGCAGATTTTTGATCGTCATTTTTAAATGCCGCTTTGCTATCCGTTGCAGGTGCCGTCTTCGCGGCAGTATCAGCCGCAAAGGTCAGCGGTGCATTCAGGGCGACAGCCATCGTGGTCGCCAGCAGCGTTACTTTAAACAGTGATTTCATCCATTTCTCCAGGGCCGGGGCATCTCACCCCAAGGTTATCGTAAAAAGCAAAAAAGGTACTATAGAACGTTGCAGAGCAAATCTACATACAGACCTTCCTGAATATCGCCAGTTTTGAGACTATTTTTGTATAAATAAGTTTCCTGTCTTACGCGAGGTTGCTGCGCGAAGGGTGAAAGTTGAGTAGAATCCGCTCGCGAGATAAGACAGAAGAGGTTACTCATGCACGACAGTACACTGGAGACTCGCCTGGCGGAGCTGGAAAGCCGGCTGGCGTTTCAGGAAATCACCATTGAAGACCTCAACAAGACCGTCACCGCCCATGAGATCGAAATGGCGAAGATGCGTGAACATATGCGCTTGATGGTTGAAAAACTGAAAGCGACCCAATCATCGCACATCGCATCACAGGCAGAAGAAACGCCCCCGCCACATTATTGAGGCGTAAAAAAAGCGGGTTTCCCCGCTTGACTATCTCCGGCAGCACTATGTCTACCGGATTGAATACCCTAAGAATGTCGAGTCGCAGAATGGCGGCAGGCTTGAGAACTCCCGGCAGCATAGAGAACGATGTCACCGGGGTTTGAAAGCCAGGCCAACGCGCCTGCGGCCTGAAAGACGATGGGTATTAGTGGCAACCGCAGCCGCCGTTACCACAACCACCTTTGCCATGTTCATGACCGTGGTCGTGATCGTGGCCGTGGCCGCCGCAGCAACCTTCATGATCGTGGTCATGATCGTGGCCGTGGGCACCGTGCACGTGACCGTGCTCCAGCTCTTCTGCAGTCGCTTCGCGAATCGCAACAACTTCAACGTTGAACTTCAGATTCTGGCCAGCCAGCATGTGGTTACCATCAACCACGACGTGCTCGTCGTCCACTTCGGTGATTTCAACCGGCACTGGACCCTGGTCGGTTTCCGCCAGGAAACGCATGCCAACCTGCAGTTCATCAACGCCCATGAAGACGTCTTTAGGAACACGCTGAACCAGATTTTCGTCGTACTGGCCGTACGCATCGTTCGCGCCGACTTCTACGTCAAATTTGTCGCCCACTTCATGGCCATCCAGCGCATTTTCCAGGCCGGAAATCAGGGAGCCGTGACCATGCAGGTAGTCCAGCGGCGCGCTTACCGGAGACTCATCAACCAACACACCGTCTTCTGTACGTACCTGATAGGCCAGGCTGACCACCAGGTCTTTTGCTACTTTCATGATATCTCCTGAGCATGGGAAGAATAGTGGCGCAGATTGTAGCGGAATTCTGCAGCCGTGTACCCTCTAGCTTAAAAAAAGGCGACAGATAACGCTAGTCCGGATGAAAAATGCCAATCACTTGTTCATCTTTACGGACGTGCTCCTGCGCCTCTTTATCCGCCTCACGCATCTGGTGGCCACACTTAACACACTCAACAATATCGACATTATTCTCACGCCACATTGCCAGAGAATCCTGCGCCTGACACGCCGGACATTTTGCGCCGGCAATAAAACGTTTACGCACTGCCATCATTATTTGACCCTTATTCAAACTCATCCCAACCGTCAAGCTGCCTGCTCTCTTTCTGCATCTCGCGCTGGAAAATCTCTTCCAGCTCCCGGCGAGCCTCCCGCACGCGTGATATCTGCAGCGTATCAGTATTCACGGGCATTAACTCACGCAGCATTCGCATATCCAGACGACGGAAGTGCAGCTGCGCGCGCTGCGCCTGATGCGGGTGCATGCCCAAGGTAATCAATGCTTTGCGCCCCAACTCCAGCGCGCTGGAAAACGTTTCACGCGAGAACTGCTTCACGCCGGCCTGCAGCAATTCATGCGCCTCAACACGCCCCCGGGCGCGCGCCAGAATATTCAGATGCGGAAAGTGTTGCTGACACATCTCCACCAGCTTCATGGTATCTTCCGGCTCGTTACAAGTGATAACAATCGACTGCGCATCCTCCGCCCCCGCCGAGCGCAGAAGCTCCAGCTGCGTCGCATCGCCAAAATAGACTTTATAGCCATATTTACGCATCAGGTTAACCGCACTGATATCGCGCTCCAGCACGGTAATCCGCATTTTATTGGCCATCAGCAAACGACCAATAACCTGCCCGAAGCGGCCAAAGCCGACAATAATCACCTGCGGTTTATCGTCCTCAACCCACGGCGCTTCATCCTCTTCTTCCGGTTGGTTAAAGCGCCGGGAGAGAATTTGATCGATAAGCGTCATCAACAGCGGCGTTGTCATCATCGATAGCGTGACCGTGACCAGCAGCAGCGCCATCTGATCGTTTTCGAACAGTCGCAGCGAGGCCGGCAGTGAGAACAGCACAAACGCAAACTCGCCCCCCTGGCTCAGCACTCCCGCAAACTGCATCCGTTCCGAGCTACGCACCCCGTATACCCGCGCCAGGCCGTACAACACGAGACTTTTTACCGCCACCAGCACGGCAACGCTTGCCGCCACCCACAGTAAGTGGGTATAGAGCACGCCCAGATTCAATGCCATGCCGACGGAAATAAAGAACAACCCAAGCAAGAGCCCTTTAAACGGCTCGATGGCGATCTCCAGCTCATGGCGATACTCGCTTTCAGCCAGCAGAACGCCGGCGATAAAAGTACCGAGCGCCATAGACAGACCGAGCGCATCCATAAACAGGGCCGAACCCAGTACCAGCAGCAGCGTTGCGGCGGTAAATACTTCTCGCACCCCGGAGCCGGCGATAAACCGAAAAACAGGTCGCAGCAGAAAACGGCCGCCAATAAGCATCCCGGCGAAGGCCAGAACCTTCAGCCCGACGGTCACCCAGTTAAGATGGTCATCACCGGAACCGGCCAGCAGCGGTACCAGAGCCAGCGCGGGGATCACCGCCAGATCCTGAAACAGCAGCACCGAAAACCCCAGCTGTCCGGACTCGCTGCGACTCATTCCTTTCTCACGCATCAACTGCAGCGCCATTGCCGTAGACGACATCGCCAGACCAATACCGCCGACCACCGCCGCCTGCCAGGAAAACCCGGTCACAATGAGTAATCCGCCAAGAATACCCGCGCTGAGCACAACCTGCGCCGCCCCGACGCCAAAAATGGAGCTGCGCAGGCGCCAGAGCTTAGACGGATTCAACTCCAGCCCGATGATGAACATCAGGAACACGACGCCCAGTTCGGAGAAGTGCAAAATCTCATCAACATCGCTAATAAAACCCAGCCCCCAGGGGCCAATCGCAATGCCGGCCAGCAGATAGCCTAATACCGCGCCGATGCCGAGCCGGGCGGCCAACGGCACCGCCACCACGGCAGAAAACAGAAACAGGACTCCCGCTAAAAGCAGATCAGCGCCCTCCATTTATGCCTCCTGCCGCGATGGGATTAGCCAGCCAGTCGCGATAAGCACGCGCGTGATTTTTCAGATCGGCAGGCGATTGTCGGCGAGCCCAGTAGACAATAATCGGGCTCATCCAGTGCATCCGGCACATGCCGGCAGTCAGTTCAAATGGGCGCAGGATGTCGTTCATGGGATAGCGATTGGCATCGCGTCGGTAGGCGCTCTCGGGCTCACCGGTGGTAATCACGCTACGCCAGTACTTTCCCGCAAGCTGGTTCCCTCCGGCGCCGCTGGCAAAGCCGCGGGTCAGCACTCTGTCCAGCCACTCCTTCAGCAATGCCGGGCAGCTCCACGTATAGAGCGGATGCTGGAAAACAATCACCTCATGCTGGCGCAACAGCTCCTGCTCGTGGGCAATATCGATAAAAAAATCTGGGTAGTGTGCATAGAGATCGTGCACGGTGACATTAGGCAACTGTAAAGCCGGTTCAAGTAAAACCCGGTTGGCCACGGAATCCTGGGATTCTGGGTGGGCATACAGCAGCAAAACCTTCGCTGTCTGAGACATCATTCCCCTCCCGAACGTCTTCTGGTGGCCTGCACAACGGCTGCGTCCCGACGCAACCAGAATGACTTTGTGTATCGTCTTCGTTTTGGGCTACCATTGCGGCCCGGTGGAGCAATTTGCTACCACATTACATTATCATAATGACAAACTAACATAGTCAGAACATACGGCGCCTTATGATTGTTTTCTCCTCGTTACAAATTCGTCGCGGCGTACGGGTCCTCCTGGACAACGCCACCGCCACCATCAATCCTGGCCAGAAGGTCGGCCTGGTGGGCAAAAACGGCTGCGGCAAATCCACGCTGCTGTCGCTTTTGAAAAACGAGATTAGCGCCGACGGCGGCAGTATGACCTTTCCGGGTAACTGGCAGCTGGCGTGGGTTAATCAGGAAACCCCTGCGCTGCCGCAGCCAGCCATTGATTATGTTATTGATGGCGATCGCGAATATCGCCAGCTCGAAGCCGATTTAAAACTGGCCAACGAGCGCAATGACGGCCACGCCATCGCGACGGTGCACGGCAAACTGGATGCCATCGATGCCTGGACCATCCGTTCGCGCGCCGCCAGTCTGCTGCACGGGCTGGGATTCAGTAATGAGCAGCTTGAAAGCCCGGTCAGCGACTTTTCCGGCGGTTGGCGTATGCGCCTGAACCTCGCGCAGGCGCTGATTTGTCGTTCCGATCTGCTGCTGCTCGATGAACCGACTAACCACCTCGATCTCGATGCGGTCATCTGGCTGGAAAAATGGCTGAAAGGCTACACCGGCACGCTGATTCTGATTTCTCACGATCGTGACTTCCTGGATCCGATCGTCGATAAAATTATTCATATCGAACAGCAAACGATGTTCGAATACACCGGCAACTACAGCTCGTTTGAAGTGCAGCGCGCAACCCGCCTGTCACAGCAGCAGTCGATGTATGAAAGCCAGCAGCTGCGCGTCGCCCATCTGCAAAGCTATATCGACCGCTTTCGCGCCAAGGCCACCAAGGCCAAGCAGGCCCAGAGCCGCATTAAAATGCTGGAACGCATGGAGCTTATCGCACCGGCTCACGTCGATAACCCGTTCCACTTTAGTTTCCGCGCGCCGGAAAGCCTGCCAAACCCGCTGCTGAAAATGGAAAAAGTCAGCGCCGGCTACGGCGAACGGGTGATTCTGGACTCTATCAAACTAAACCTGGTGCCCGGTTCACGCATTGGCCTGTTAGGGCGAAACGGCGCCGGCAAGTCGACGCTGATCAAGCTGCTGGCCGGCGAACTCCAGCCGCTGCATGGCGAGATTGGCCTCGCTAAAGGTATTAAGCTCGGCTACTTCGCTCAGCATCAGCTGGAGTTTCTGCGCGCTGACGAATCCCCGTTACAGCATCTGGCACGCCTGGCACCTCAGGAGACAGAGCAGAAACTGCGCGACTATCTCGGCGGATTTGGTTTCCAGAGCGATAAGGTCAACGAAGAGACGCAGCGTTTCTCCGGTGGTGAAAAAGCCCGCCTGGTGCTGGCGTTGATCGTCTGGCAGAGACCTAACCTTCTGCTGCTCGATGAACCGACGAACCACCTCGATCTCGATATGCGTCAGGCCTTGACCGAAGCGCTGATTGATTTCGAAGGCGCGTTGGTGGTGGTCTCGCACGATCGCCACCTGATCCGTTCCACCACCGACGATCTCTATCTGGTGCATGACGGTAAAGTCGAGCAGTTCGATGGCGACCTGGAAGATTATCAGCAGTGGCTCAGCGACTCGCAGAAACAGGAGAGCTCGTCGTCTGACGTTGCGAAAGAGAGCGGTAACAGCGCACAGGCCCGCAAAGACCAGAAACGTCGGGAAGCGGAATTACGGACGCTCACTCAGCCGCTGCGTAAAGAGATTAGCCGCCTCGAAAAAGAGATGGATAAGCTCAACGCGCAGCTCGCCCAGGCGGAAGAGAAGCTCGGCGACAGCGGGCTGTATGATGCCTCCCGCAAAGCAGAGCTGACCAGCTGTCTGCAGCAACAGGCCAGTGCCAAATCCGGTCTCGAAGAGTGTGAAATGGCCTGGCTGGATGCACAAGAGCAGCTGGAACAGATGCTACAGGAAGGTTAAAACGGGTTATGATAGGGCAGGGAGTATAAACGCAGTGGCGCTGAGTTATGGGAACGCGCCGTTATATGCCCCTGCTATAAACCGCAACACTCATCTGCGAAGAGGCATTGCTATGGTAAAAAAAACGCTTATCTCCCTCTCACTGCTTTGTGCCCTGACCCACTCCGCTTTTGCCGCCTACAGCGCGAGCGAATTGAAAAACAAAGAAAACGTCATCGCTTTTTATAATAAAGCGTTGAACGATAAAGACTTTGATGCCGCAAAAACCTACCTCGGAAACGAGTATATCCAGCATAATCCTGGTGCGAAGGATGGGCCCGAAGGCTTTCGTCAATTCATCGCCTTTCTGAAAGAGAAATTCCCCGACTCTCACAGCGAGATTAAACGCGTGATTGTCGACGGCGACTATGTCGTTCTGCACGTTGCGTCCACCGGCCGCGAGCCGGGCGTCACCCGGGCGATTATCGATATTTTCCGCCTCGATGCGCAGAACAAGATCGTTGAGCACTGGGATGTTATTCAGACGGTTCCGGAAAAAACCGCCAGCGGCAACAGCATGTTTTAAGCCAGCCCCACAGCCATTCGCTCCTGGCGGTGGCTGTTTCCCCTTCCAGCCTTCCCGGGCAGCGTGCCATCTTTATCCCGCAAGAGCAGTCCTCATCCGGCTTCAATTTCGTGTAACCTATAGCACAGGCCGCAAGACCACATATTGGATAACCTGCGCACTTCATGCGCGGTATACTGTTTTATAAGATGATTAACTGCTCTGGTGCTATGGTTGAAATCACCCCCACAGAAATGACGCCCCCCGAAAACGACTCGCGTGAGTTTCACCCTATGCGCGGCGTGGGCAATCGTCATCTGCAGACCATGCTGCCGCGCCTGATTCGCCGTAAGCTGGGATTCACGCCGCACTGGCAGCGACTTGAGCTCCCGGACGGTGATTTTGTCGATCTGGCGTGGAGCGAAGACCCCGCCGGGGCGCAACACAAACCGCGACTGGTGGTGTTCCACGGGCTGGAGGGTAGCCTGCACAGCCCCTATGCTCATGGCCTTATCCATGCAGCCATGCAGCGCGGCTGGCTGGGCGTGGTGATGCATTTCCGCGGCTGTAGCGGCGAACCCAACCGCAATAACCGCATCTATCATTCGGGTGAAACCGAAGATGGCCGCTGGTTCCTGCACTGGCTACAACGCGAATGGGGTGCGGTGCCGACCGCTGCCGTCGGCTATTCGCTGGGCGGTAATATGCTGGGCTGCCTGCTGGCCGAAGAAGGTGATAATGTCCCGCTTGATGCCGCGGTTATTGTCTCAGCCCCGTTCATGCTCGAAGCCTGCAGCTATCATATGGACAAGGGCTTTTCCCGGGTCTATCAGCGTTATCTGCTCAATCTGTTAAAGGCCAACGCCGCGCGTAAGCTGAAAGCCTATCCCGGCTCGCTACCGGTTGATCTCCGCCAGCTCAAAGGTATGCGCCGCATCCGCGAGTTTGACGATATGATCACCGCCAGGATTCACGGATTCGCCGATGCGCTGGACTACTATCGCCAGTGCAGCGCCATGCCGCGCCTCAGCGACATTACGAAACCGACGCTGATCATTCATGCGAAGGACGATCCTTTTATGGACCACCACTCCATTCCGCCGCAAGAGCAGCTCCCGGTAAACGTCGAGTATCAGCTGACCGAAAATGGCGGACACGTCGGATTCGTCGGCGGCACGCTGCGCAAACCGGAAATGTGGCTGGAAAAGCGTATCCCGGACTGGTTAACCCGTTGGTTGGGAGCACAAAAATGATTATTCCCTGGCACGATCTGGATCCCGAAACGCTGGATAACCTGATCGAAAGCTTTGTGTTGCGTGAAGGCACCGATTATGGTGAACATGAACGCTCGCTGGCGGATAAAGTCGCCGACGTCAAACAGCAATTGAAAAGCGGAGAAGCCGTGCTGGTGTGGTCAGAACTGCACGAGACGGTCAACATCATGCCCCGCAAGCAGTTTCACGGCTAAGGCGGCGCCACACATCGTTTAATCTGGGAGTTGTTATGTCTGCCAAACATCCGGTGATTGCCGTCACGGGCTCCAGCGGCGCGGGAACCACGACCACCAGCCTCGCCTTTCGTAAAATTTTCGCCCAGCTAAACCTGCGTGCCGCGGAGGTAGAAGGCGACAGCTTCCATCGCTATACCCGCCCGGAAATGGACATGGCGATCCGCAAAGCGCGCGATCAGGGGAAACACATCAGCTACTTCGGCCCGGAAGCCAACGACTTCGGCCTGCTGGAAAACACCTTCCTTGAGTACGGGCGTAACGGTAGCGGCCAGTCGCGCAAGTATTTGCATACCTATGATGAGGCGGTGCCGTGGAATCAGGTACCGGGCACATTCACACCGTGGCAACCGCTACCGGAACCGACCGATGTCCTGTTTTATGAAGGGCTGCACGGCGGGGTTGTCACGCCGCAGTATAACGTCGCGCAGAATGTCGACCTGCTGGTTGGCGTGGTGCCTATCGTCAACCTGGAATGGATTCAGAAGCTCATCCGCGATACCAGTGAACGAGGTCACTCCCGTGAAGCGGTGATGGATTCCGTGGTCCGTTCAATGGAAGACTATATCAACTTCATCACACCGCAGTTTTCGCGCACCCATATCAACTTCCAGCGCGTCCCCACTGTCGACACCTCCAACCCGTTTGCGGCGAAGGGCATTCCGTCATTGGATGAAAGCTTTGTGGTGATCCACTTCCGCAACCTACCGGATATCGATTTTCCCTGGCTGCTGGCGATGCTACAGGGCTCGTTTATCTCGCATATCAATACGCTGGTGGTGCCTGGCGGGAAAATGGGGCTGGCGATGGAGCTCATCATGACGCCGCTGGTGGAGCGCTTGATGGAAGGTAAAGCAATTTAAATTCGCGGCCGGCGCTACGCTTGCGCCGGCCTGCAAGACGGTGTCAACCCGGTAAGCATCGCGCCACCGGGTATCTGGCATTACGCCTCTACCACCTCAAACGAGTGGGTGATGTTCACCGCTTTTTGCAACATCAGCGCCACCGAGCAGTATTTCTCCGCCGACAGATCCACCGCACGGGAGACGGCCGCATCTTTCAGCTCCTTGCCGGTGACAATAAAATGCATGTTGATATGGGTAAACAGACGCGGCGCCTCTTCCCGACGTTCAGACGTCAGCTTGACTTCACAGTTAGTCACGTTGTGACGACCTTTCTGCAAAATAGACACGACATCGATCGCGCTGCATCCGCCCGCCGCCATCAGCACCATCTCCATTGGGCTTGGCGCTTTATCTCCGGAGTTGCCGTCCATCAGAATCTGGTGACCTGACGCCGACTCTCCGATGAAGGTTAACCCTTCAACCCATTTCACACGAGCTTGCATAAAATTTAACTCCAAGGTTGCAATTTTCCTGACAGATTACGCGTACATAACAATTCTCGCAACGGAAGGCGACCTGCATCATGCTGAAGCGAGACACCAGGAGACATGCGGCAAAAGCTATGCTAAAACAGTCGGGATGCTACAGTATTACATTGATGTACTGCATGTATGCAGAGGAGTTCACATTACAGGCTGAAGAAAAATCACCAGCCCGTTTCCCAGGCATAGGGAAACAATACGATTGCATGCCCGGATGCCGTGTAGTGTCGGCACCCGGAGATAGCTTATAACAGAGGATAACCGCGCATGGTGCTTGGCAAACCGCAAACAGACCCTACCCTCGAATGGTTCTTGTCTCATTGCCACATTCATAAGTACCCATCTAAAAGCACGCTGATCCACCAGGGTGAAAAAGCAGAAACGTTGTACTACATCGTCAAAGGCTCTGTGGCTGTGCTCATCAAGGATGAAGAAGGTAAAGAGATGATCCTCTCTTACCTCAACCAGGGCGATTTCATCGGTGAATTAGGCTTGTTTGAAGAAGGCCAGGAGCGTAGCGCCTGGGTACGTGCGAAAACCGCATGTGAAGTGGCCGAAATCTCCTACAAAAAATTCCGTCAGCTCATTCAGGTTAACCCGGATATCCTGATGCGCTTGTCGTCGCAGATGGCTCGCCGTCTGCAGGTGACCTCAGAAAAAGTGGGTAACCTTGCCTTCCTCGACGTCACCGGGCGCATCGCTCAGACGCTGTTGAACCTGGCAAAACAGCCGGATGCGATGACCCACCCTGATGGTATGCAAATTAAAATTACCCGTCAGGAAATTGGTCAGATCGTTGGCTGTTCCCGCGAAACCGTTGGCCGTATCCTGAAGATGCTGGAAGATCAGAACCTGATCTCCGCACACGGTAAAACTATCGTCGTATACGGTACGCGTTAAGTCGATAAAACGGCGTATTGCTTGCGCAATACGCCGTTTTTGTTTTCCCTCTATGTGGCGCAGGCTGATTTATCACCCGGAAGTCAACTATGCACTGCGGCAAACGCTGGTGTTGTGTTTGCCTGTCGCAATCGGCCTCCTCCTCGGTCATTTACAGCAAGGTCTGCTGTTCTCGCTGGTGCCCGCCTGCTGTAACGTCGCCGGTCTGGATACGCCGCACAAACGTTTTTTTAAACGCTTGATTATTGGCGGTTCGCTGTTCGCCGGCTGTAGTCTGGTCGTCCAGCTTCTGCTTCAGCAGGCGATCCCGCTACCTTTGATTCTCAGCGGCCTGGCGCTGCTGCTCGGCGTAACGGCGGAGATCAGCTCTCTGCACGCCAGGCTTCTGCCCGCTTCGTTGATTGCCGCGATCTTTACCCTGAGCCTTGCCGGAAACATGCCCGTCTGGGAGCCACTGCTGATCTACGCCCTCGGGACGCTGTGGTACGGTCTGTTTAACTGGTTCTGGTTTTGGCTATGGCGCGAGCAGCCGCTGCGCGAATCGCTGAGCCTGCTCTATCGCGAGCTGGCTAACTACTGCGAAGCCAAATACAGCCTGCTGACCCAGCATATCGATCCCACCACTTCACTGCCGCCGCTGCTCACGCGCCAGCAGAAGGTGGTGGACCTGATCACCCAATGCTACCAGCAGATGCATATGCTGGCGGCGAACCAGCGCAATGACCACAAGCGCCTGCTGCGGGCGTTTCAGATGGCGCTGGATTTGCAGGAACATATCTCCGTCAGCCTGCACCAACCCGAAGAAGTACAAAAACTGGTAGAGCGCAGCCATGCCGAGGCGGTGATCCGCTGGAACGCGCAAACCGTTGCCGCTCGCCTGCGGGTGCTGGCCGATGACATCCTGTACCACCGCTATCCGCAGCGCTTTAACATGGATAAGCAGATCGGCGCGCTGGAGAAAATTGCCTGGCAGCATCCGGACAACCCGGTAGGGCAGTTCTGCGCCTGGCACTTCAGCCGAATAGCCCGGGTGCTGCGTACCCAGCGCCCGCTGTACGCTCGCAACCTGATGGCGGATAAAGAGCGCCGTCTGCCGCTGCTGCCCGCGCTAAAAAACTATCTCTCGTTAAAATCACCGGCGTTACGTAACGCTGCGCGTATCTGCGTGATGTTAACGGCCGCAAGCCTGATGGGAAGTGCCCTGAACCTTCCCAAGCCTTACTGGATCCTGATGACGGTGCTTTTTGTAACCCAAAACGGCTACGGCGCGACGCGGGTACGTATCGTCCATCGGGCGGCAGGTACGCTTGCCGGTCTGGCCATCGCCGGACTGGCGTTGCACTTCCATGTCCCGGAGGGTTATACGCTCTCCGCGATGCTGCTCGTCACGCTGCTGAGCTACCTGATTATCCGCAAGCATTATGGCTGGGCGATGGTTGGCTTTACCGTGACGGCGGTGTATACCCTGCAGCTTCTGACGCTCAACGGCGAGCAGTATATTGTCGCCAGGCTTATCGATACGCTTATCGGCTGCCTTATCGCCTTTGGCGGCATGGTCTGGCTATGGCCGCAATGGCAAAGCGGGCTACTGCGTAAGAACGCTCACGACGCGCTGGAAGCCGATCAGGAAGCGATCAGGCTGATTCTTAGCGACGATCATCAGGCTCCGGCGCTGGCCTATCGCCGGATGCGCGTCAATCAGGCGCATAACTCGCTGTATAACTCGCTGAATCAGGCCATGCAGGAACCCGGTTTTAACACACACTATCTTGACGACATGAAACTGTGGGTCACCCACAGCCAGTTTATTGTTGAGCATATCAACGCGATGACCACCCTGGCCCGCGAGCATACGATGCTGACGCCGGAGCTGGCCCGACGCTATCTGGAATCTTGTGAGATTGCGCTCCAGCGTTGCCAGCAGCGGCTGGATTCCGATGGTCCCGGCAGCGCTGGCGATGTCAATATTATGGAGTCGCAGGATGTGGAGGTGAGCCGGGGGCCGTTAAGTACGATGGAGCAACATCTGCAGCGGATCCTCGACCATCTGAACACCATGCACACCATCTCCTCGGTGGCATGGCGTCAGCGCCCGCATCACGGCATCTGGCTACGCGCGATTAAGCGTTAAGAACCTGCTTTACCGCCTGGGCAAAGCGGGCCATGCCTTCGGCAATATCCTGCTCGTCGATGACCAGCGAAGGGACAAAGCGCATCACATCCGGCCCGGCATTCAGCACCATCACGCCGGCATCTGCCGCGGCATAGAGAAAATCACGAGCCCGGCCCTTATACTGCGGCTTAAGCTCCGCGCCAATCAACAGCCCCATACCGCGGATATCGCTGAACAGGTCAAACTGCGCGTCAATTTGCTGGAGATGCTGCACAAACAGCTCGCGCTTCGCCTTCACGCCCTCCAGCACCTCCGGGGTATTAATCAGGTCAAATGCCGCCCCGGCCACGGCGCAGGCCAGCGGGTTACCGCCGTAGGTCGAACCGTGGGAACCGGCGTGGAATGCGCTGGCAATATCGTTGGTGGTCAGTACGGCGCTGATCGGGAAGCCACCGCCCAGCGCTTTGGCGCTGGTAAGAATGTCCGGCGTCACGCCATAGTGCATATATGCAAACAGCGAACCGGTACGCCCCATGCCGCACTGAACTTCATCAAATACCAGCAGCGCCTGATGCTCATCGCAGAGTTCGCGCAGTCCTTTCAGGAACGCCGGCGTCGCCGCCATCACGCCGCCTTCTCCTTGAATCGGCTCCACAACCACCGCGCAGGTATGATCGTCCATAACGGCCTTAACCGCATGCAGATCGTTAAACGGCACGTGGATAATGTCCGCCGGTTTCGGGCCGAAGCCATCAGAATATTTTGGCTGCCCGCCCACCGATACCGTGAACAGCGAACGGCCGTGGAAGGCATTATGGAAGGCGATGATTTTGGTCTTATACGGACTGTGACGGGTAATGGTGTAGTGGCGCGCCAGCTTGAACGCCGTTTCGTTCGCTTCGGTGCCGGAGTTCATGAACACCACGCGTTCGGCGAAGGTGGCCTCCACCAGCTTACGACCCAGACGCAGCGCCGGCTCGTTGGTAAAGACATTGCTGGTATGCCACAAGGTTTCGCCCTGCTCATGCAGCGCCGCGACCAGAGCCGGATGACAATGACCTAACGCCGTCACCGCAATCCCGCCCGCGAAATCAACGTACTCTTTGCCCTGCTGATCCCATACGCGGCTACCTTTACCTTTGACCGGGATGAATTCTGCCGGTGCATAAATCGGCAGAATAACTTCATCGAATGTGGCGCGGGTAATTACCGGTTGCTCAGTTGCCATGTCATGCCATCCTTCTTCGTTATGCGGTCATTATTGTGATAATCTAATCACAAAATATGCATAAAAAATCAATCAATGGCAACTACAAATCATCGATTGAGGAAGTTTGCCAGCAGTTGATGTCCCTGCTCGCTGAGAATACTTTCCGGGTGGAACTGTACCCCTTCGAGATCCCACTCCCGATGGCGAATCGCCATAATCTCTCCGCTTTCACTGCGGGCCGTCACCTCAAAGCATTCGGGAAGCGTCGCGGGATCAATCAGCAGAGAGTGGTAGCGAGTAACGGTCAGCGGATTATTCAGCCCCTGAAAGACCCCCTGCCCGTTATGATAGATGGGAGAAGTTTTGCCGTGCATCACTTTCGCCGCTCGCACGATAGTGGCCCCAAAGACCTGGGCGATGGCCTGATGGCCAAGACAAACGCCCAGCAGCGGAACCTGACCGGCATAACGAGCAATCACCGCCAGCGAAATGCCTGACTCATTTGGCGTACAGGGCCCGGGAGAGATCACGATTTTCTCCGGCATCAACGCCGCGATCTCCTCAAGCGTCAGCTCATCATTGCGCCTGACCAGCACTTCCGCCCCCAGTTCACAGAAGTACTGGTACAAGTTCCAGGTGAAAGAATCATAGTTGTCGATAAGCAGGATCATAGCGGCTCCGGAAAGAATAAAACCGGGCTATTCTACTCAGATTCTCACGCTTCGCTTACCACTTTGCGAAAGATCCGCTCAAGGGGTTCGGGATCGCCCATCGCCCCCAGCTGGTTAGCCTGGCTCCAGCTATCGGGGTCGATATCCCGCCAGTCGAGCACAAACCCGGCGTGAAGAGCCAACTGTTCAAAGAAAATTCGCTGAACCAGGCCGCTACCGACGCGAAACGGGTGCAGGACGTTGATTTCCCCGTAGTACCAACTCAGACGCGTGACGAACGTCGCGCGGCTGATTCCGCTGAGGTAGCCCTCTTCCTCCAGCGCCCGCATCAGCGCATTGCCCTCTTTCTCAATCCACGCAAAATGGCAGAAAGGAGTATCCCCCTGATAGATATCGACTTCTCTGAATTGCCCCGCCCAGTCGAAGATATCCTGATAGAGCTGATGATGAATGAAACAGAGGTAGGGTAGCCCGCGGCCGCGCGGTCCCAGCGGCAGCGTCGCCGCACGCAGGGAGGTGATTTCCCAGGCCGTTTGCTCCAGCCGCTGCGCCTGACGAATACCGAGACGGTTACGCATCACATTGAGCGCAGGGTAGAGGTAAGGGTCGCGATCGTCGCCATATTTACTGCTCATGGCGCCTCCTGATCTCGGCAAGACGCGCCAGCGCTTGCTCGGCAGTCAGCGTCACCAGCGGGATCGCTGCCCCCTCCAGGCGACGGCTGGCCTGAAAATTCACATTGCGGGTCTGTTCCCAGAGCTGGGATTTTTGCTTATCGGTGAGTGAACGCATGGTCGCCTCCCTTATCGTCCCCTGTTTGCCACAAGTATAAGCAGCAATTTCAGGTTACGCAGAGAGGCCGACGAGGCGCGGGCAATGTTACCCGCGCACAGAAAGGCTTACGGCAGGACTTTTGCTGAGAGGATAACAACAGGTTTGGACGGTACATTCTGGTACGGTCCGACGTTGTGCGTCTGAACCTGGGAAATCTTATCCGCCACGTCCATGCCTTTCACCACTTTGCCGAAGACCGCATAGCCAAAATCACGCTGCCCGTGGTCAAGGAAGGCGTTGTCCGCAATGTTAATGAAGAACTGGCTGGTAGCGCTGTCCTGATCGGCGGTACGCGCCATTGCGATAGTACCGCGGGTATTGCGCAGACCGTTATCGGCTTCGTTTTTAATCGGCGGGTTCGGCTGCTTCTGCTGCATCTGTTCGTTAAAGCCGCCGCCCTGCACCATGAAGCCCGGAATCACGCGATGGAAGGTCGTATTGTTATAGAAGCCGCTGTTCACGTACTTCAGGAAGTTATCCACGGAAATCGGTGCTTTCTGGCTATTTAACTCCAGCTCAATATTGCCCGCAGACGTCGTCAGCAGTACATGAGGATCGCCCTTCGCTGCCATTGCCGGAGAGAAAGCTGAAATGGCGAAAACGGCAACCACCGCCGCCAGAGTTGATTTGAGCATGGGAATTCCTTAACGGAGCAGAATAAAAAGCAAGTGCTTTGATTCTAAAGAGCCTTTGCATCCTGGGCCAGCCTTTTACCTAATTTTACGTAGCTGAAATAGTTGTTACGGCGCACGCATTGACCAGCGCGATAAATAAAGGCGATCCAAATCACACTAATCCATGCAAAAAGCATTTCATTGCATAATAAACGTTTGCTTACATCACTCGAATGAATAAAATCTGTCCGCCCTGGC
Source organism: Klebsiella sp. X13 (assembly GCF_003323835.1). Taxonomy (NCBI): domain Bacteria; kingdom Pseudomonadati; phylum Pseudomonadota; class Gammaproteobacteria; order Enterobacterales; family Enterobacteriaceae; genus Klebsiella; species Klebsiella sp. X13. The sequence continues at coordinate 442,736 of NZ_CP030874.1, read as the reverse complement.
GCAGTCAATGCGCTTTACATTTCTATTCACAGGCCAGTCATGACTAACAGCAATCGTATCAAGCTCACATGGATCAGCTTCTTTTCCTACGCCCTCACCGGCGCGCTGGTGATCGTCACCGGAATGGTGATGGGAAATATCGCCGATTATTTCCATTTGCCCGTCTCCAGTATGAGCAACACCTTTACTTTCCTCAACGCCGGTATCCTGATCTCTATCTTCCTGAACGCCTGGCTGATGGAAATTGTGCCGCTGAAAACCCAGCTGCGTTTTGGCTTCATTCTGATGGTCCTGGCCGTTGCCGGGCTGATGTTTAGCCACAGCCTGGCTCTGTTCTCCGCGTCCATGTTCGTTCTGGGGCTGGTCAGCGGGATCACCATGTCGATCGGGACCTTCCTGATCACCCACATGTATGAAGGCCGCCAGCGTGGCGCGCGTTTGCTGTTTACCGACTCCTTCTTCAGCATGGCGGGGATGATCTTCCCGATGGTCGCCGCATTCCTGTTGGCCCGCAGTATCGAGTGGTACTGGGTTTATGCCTGCATTGGGCTGGTCTACGTTGCCATTTTTATTCTGACCTTCGGCTGTGAGTTCCCGGTTCTTGGCAAAAAAGCACAGCAGGATAACCAGCCGGTCGTGAAAGAAAAATGGGGCATCGGCGTGCTGTTCCTCGCAATTGCGGCGCTGTGCTACATCCTCGGTCAACTGGGCTTTATCTCCTGGGTACCGGAGTATGCCAAGACCCTGGGCATGAGCCTGGCCGATGGCGGTAAGCTGGTGAGTGATTTCTGGATGTCGTACATGATTGGTATGTGGTCGTTCAGCTTCATCCTGCGCTTCTTCGACCTGCAGCGCATCCTGACCGTACTGGCTGGTCTCGCCACCGTGCTGATGTACCTGTTCATCAACGGTTCACCGGAGCATATGCCGTGGTTTATTCTGACCCTCGGCTTCTTCTCCAGCGCGATTTACACCTCGCTTATTACGCTGGGTTCGCTACAAACCAAAGTCGCGTCGCCGAAACTGGTGAACTTTGTACTTACCTGCGGCACCATCGGCACAATGCTGACCTTCGTGGTGACCGGTCCGATTGTGGCTGCCAGCGGCCCGCTGGCAGCGCTGCACACCGCTAACGGCCTCTACGCCGTGGTCTTTGTGATGTGCTTAATCCTTGGTTTCGTCTCCCGCCACCGCCAGCACAACGCGGCTGCGACCTCCCACTAAGCCTTTGTTGGCCCCTTTGCGTCAGTGAAGGGGCTGTTTCGACTAAAGAACAGCTCCTCTCCTCCTCTGTCGGTCTGGATCCAGGTCTGCGCCAGTTGCGTTGTGGCAATCACCCGTCCCTGACGAATCGACCAGCGAACCGGTACCTGACAGCGAACCGCTTCAAAGCCATTCTCCGCCGGCAGAATAACCAGATTCGCGGGATAGCCCGGCACAATACCGTAATCGTGCAGACCAAAGGTACGGGCGCTGTTGTCGGTAATCAGCTTCAGCCCATCGTTGATCTGCTGATAGCCCATCAGTTGACAGACATGTAACCCCATATGCAGCACCTGCAGCATATTGCCGGTGCCCAGCGGGTACCACGGGTCGAAAACATCATCGTGACCGAAACAAACGTTAATACCCGCCGCCATCAGCTCCTTCACCCGGGTGATGCCACGGCGTTTTGGATAATCGTCAAACCGCCCCTGGAGATGAATATTGACCAGCGGGTTAGCAACAAAGTTGATTCCCGAGAGCTTTAGTAACCGAAACAACCGCGAAGTATAGGCGCCGTTATAGGAGTGCATCGCGGTGGTATGGCTGGCCGTAACCCGTGGGCCAATGCCCTCTTTCAACGCCAGAGCCGCCACCGTTTCGACAAACCGCGACTGCTCGTCGTCAATTTCATCGCAGTGAATATCCAGCGGGCGTTGATACTGCTGCGCCAGACGGAACGCGATATGCAGCGATTCCACACCATACTCGCGGGTAAACTCAAAGTGCGGAATGGCGCCGACCACATCGGCCCCGAGCCGCAGGGCCTCCTCCAGCAAGGCCTCACCATTGGGGTAGGATAAGATCCCCTCCTGGGGGAAGGCGACTATCTGCAAATCTACCCATGGCGCTACCTCCTGTTTCACCTCCAGCATCGCCTTTAATGCCGTCAACGTCGGGTCAGACACGTCAACGTGCGTGCGGACAAACTGAATCCCGTTGGCGATTTGCCATTTCAGCGTCTTCCACGCCCGGGCCTTCACATCTTCGTGACTCAATAGCGCCTTACGTTCTGCCCAGCGCTCAATCCCCTCAAACAGCGTCCCGGACTGGTTCCAGTTTGGCTCGCCGGCAGTTTGGGTGGTATCGAGATGAATATGCGGTTCAATAAATGGCGGGATCGCGAGCCCACCGCGGGCATTGAGCACTTCATAACTTTCGCTGCGCGCATCGCCCATCGGGGTGATATCGCCAAAACAGCCTTTATCTATCGCGATCTGCCATAGCCCTTCGCGATCGGGCAAACGTACGTTCTCAATCAACCAAAGCGGAACTGCTGTCATCTTGATGACTCCCGTGAATATGCCGTTTTTTCGCCCAACCCATAAACATTCCCCCGCATCCATTTTGTACACAAAAGCAACAACAAGGAAAAGCCTGAGTTTTCCATAACTTATAAAAATCCAGGAAAATCATAAGCATACCCATTAAGTGGTAGGCGCGGGCGATCTTGATTTGTATCAATAAGTGTACTGGCTGAATCGTTAAGGTAGGCGGTAATAGAAAAGAAATCGAGGCAAAAATGAGCAAAGTCAGAATCGCTATTATCGGTAACGGCATGGTTGGCCATCGCTTTATCGAAGAGCTTCTTGATAAGGCGCCTGCCGGACAGTTCGACATTACCGTGTTCTGTGAAGAACCCCGTATCGCTTACGACCGCGTCCACCTGTCGTCTTACTTCTCCCATCACACCGCCGAAGAGCTCTCGCTGGTCCGTGAAGGTTTTTACGAGAAACATGGCGTTAAAGTCCTGATCGGTGAACGCGCTATTACCATTAACCGCCAGGAGAAAGTGATTCACTCCAGCGCGGGACGCACCGTATTTTACGACAAGCTGGTGATGGCGACGGGTTCCTATCCGTGGATCCCGCCAATCAAAGGCGCGGACACTCAGGACTGCTTTGTGTACCGCACCATTGAAGATCTGAACGCGATTGAATCCTGCGCACGTCGCAGCAAACGCGGCGCCGTCGTCGGCGGCGGCCTGCTGGGCCTCGAAGCCGCCGGCGCGCTGAAAAACCTCGGCGTGGAAACCCACGTCATCGAATTTGCCCCCATGCTGATGGCCGAACAGCTGGATAATATGGGCGGCGAGCAGCTGAAGCGTAAAATCGAAAGTATGGGCGTGAAGGTCCATACCAGCAAAAACACCAAAGAGATTGTCCAGCAGGGCAGCGAGGCCAGAAAAACCATGCAGTTCGCCGATGGCAGCGAGCTGCAGGTTGATTTTATCGTCTTCTCAACCGGTATTCGTCCACGCGATAAGCTGGCGACCCAATGCGGTCTGGCCGTGGCGCAGCGTGGCGGTATCGTGGTCAATGACACCTGCCAGACCTCCGATCCGGATATCTATGCTATCGGCGAATGCGCCAGCTGGAACAACCGCGTCTACGGTCTGGTGGCGCCGGGTTATAAAATGGCCCAGGTGACCGTCGACCATCTCCTCGGCAACGACAACCGCTTTATCGGGGCCGATCTCAGCGCCAAACTGAAGCTGCTTGGCGTTGACGTGGGCGGCATCGGCGATGCGCATGGCCGCACGCCTGGCGCCCGCAGCTACGTCTATCTTGATGAAAGCAAAGAAGTCTATAAACGACTGATCGTCAGCGAAGACAATAAAACCCTGCTTGGCGCGGTGCTGGTCGGAGACACCAGCGATTACGGCAATCTGCTGCAGCTGGTGCTCAACGGTATTGAACTGCCGGAAAACCCGGACTCGCTGATTCTGCCGGCACACGCCGGCAGCGGTAAGCCGTCAATCGGCGTCGATAAACTGCCGGACAGCGCGCAAATCTGCTCCTGCTTCGACGTGACTAAAGGGATGCTGATTTCCGCCATCAACAAAGGCTGCCATACCGTCGCCGCGCTGAAAGCAGAAACCAAAGCCGGTACCGGCTGCGGCGGCTGTATTCCGCTGGTGACCCAGGTGCTGAACGCGGAGCTGGCGAAACAGGGGATCGAAGTGAACCACAATCTGTGCGAACACTTTGCCTACTCCCGCCAGGAGCTGTTCCACCTGATTCGCGTAGAAGGGATTAAAACCTTCGAAGAGCTGCTGGCGAAACACGGAAAAGGCTACGGCTGCGAAGTGTGTAAGCCGACCGTTGGCTCTCTGTTGGCCTCCTGCTGGAATGAGTACATTCTCAAGCCTCAGCATACGCCGCTGCAGGATACGAACGATAACTTCCTCGCCAATATCCAGAAAGACGGGACCTATTCGGTTATCCCGCGCTCCGCCGGCGGCGAAATTACGCCGGAAGGTCTGGTGGCCGTAGGGCGCATCGCGCGCGAATATAATCTCTACACCAAAATCACCGGTTCCCAGCGTATCGGCCTGTTCGGCGCGCAAAAAGACGACCTGCCTGAAATCTGGCGTCAGCTGATTGAAGCGGGCTTCGAAACCGGCCACGCGTATGCCAAAGCGCTGCGTATGGCGAAAACCTGCGTCGGCAGCACCTGGTGCCGCTACGGCGTCGGCGACAGCGTGGGCTTCGGCGTCGAGCTGGAAAATCGCTACAAAGGCATCCGTACGCCGCATAAAATGAAGTTTGGCGTCTCCGGCTGTACCCGTGAATGTGCGGAGGCGCAGGGTAAGGATGTGGGGATTATCGCCACCGAGAAGGGCTGGAATTTATATGTCTGCGGCAACGGCGGGATGAAGCCGCGTCACGCCGACCTGCTGGCTGCCGATCTCGACCGCGAAACGCTGCTCAGCTATCTCGATCGCTTTATGATGTTCTATATCCGTACCGCCGATAAGCTGACGCGTACCGCGCCGTGGTTAGACAACATGGAAGGCGGCATCGACTACCTGCGTAGCGTCATTATCGACGACAAGCTGGGCCTGAACGCCCACCTGGAAGAAGAGCTGGCGCGTCTGCGTGCCGCTGTCGCCTGTGAGTGGACCGAGACGGTCAACAATCCGGCGGCACAAACCCGCTTCAAACACTTTATCAACAGCAACCAGCGCGACCCGAATGTCCAGGTCGTACCGGAACGCGAGCAGCACCGTCCGGCGACGCCGTATGAGCGTATCCCGGTCACTCTGGTGGAGGAGAACGCATGAGCCAGTGGGTAAACATCTGCAAGATTGACGATATTCTGCCTGCAACCGGCGTCTGTGCGCTGCTGGGTCAGCAGCAGGTCGCCCTGTTCCGGCCTTACCATGACGATCGGGTCTATGCGATCAGCAATATCGACCCGTTCTTCAATGCCAGCGTGCTGTCGCGAGGCATCATTGCCGAGCATGAGGGTGAGCTGTGGGTCGCCAGCCCATTGAAGAAACAGCGCTTCCGTCTGCGCGACGGCCTGTGCATGGAAGATGCAAGCCACTCCATTGCGCATTTCGATGCGCGCGTGAAAGACGGCAACGTTCAGCTGAAGGCATGATGCCCTGAGGTTCCCGCCGCGCTCCGGCGGGAACCATATTTTCTTCTTATGCCAACTAAGCGGTAGGCGCCCGAAAAATCGTATATTGTGCCAACCCTCTGCTGCTATGCTACGACCGCTTATCCCTCTCCCACTGCTTGCTGCGAGGATGTTCCGTGGATCACTTACCTATTTTTTGTCAGCTGCGCGGCCGCGACTGCTTACTGGTCGGCGGCGGTGATGTTGCCGAACGCAAGGCGCGCCTGCTGCTCGATGCCGGCGCCAGAGTCACGGTCAACGCGCTGGGGTTCTCGCCGCAGTTCCATGTGTGGGCCGATTCACAGATGCTGACCCTGGTGCAAGCGCCGTTCACCCCGACGCTTCTCGACACCTGCTGGCTGGCCATCGCCGCCACCGACGATGAGGATGTCAATCAGCAGGTCAGCGACGCGGCAGAGGCACGGCGGATATTCTGTAACGTGGTCGATGCGCCGCAGCAGGCCAGCTTTATTATGCCGTCGATCATTGACCGCTCGCCGCTGATGGTCGCGGTCTCCTCTGGCGGTACCTCACCGGTGCTGGCGCGGCTGCTGCGGGAAAAGCTGGAGTCGATTCTGCCGCTCCACTTAGGCCAGCTGGCCCACTATGCCGGCCAGCTGCGGTCGCGGGTGAAAAAACAGTTTGCGACGGTCGGCGAACGTCGACGTTTCTGGGAAAAGCTGTTCATCAACGACCGTCTGGCGCAATCGCTGGCCAATGAAGACCGCCAGGCCGTTGCCGATACTACCGAGCAACTGTTAACAGAGCCGCTGGATCACCGTGGCGAAGTGGTGTTGGTCGGCGCCGGTCCCGGCGATGCCGGACTGCTGACTCTCAAAGGGCTCCAGCAGATCCAGCAGGCGGACGTCGTGGTGTATGACCGCCTGGTCTCTGACGACATTATGAATCTGGTACGTCGCGACGCCGATCGGATTTTCGTCGGTAAACGCGCGGGCTATCACTGCGTGCCGCAGGAAGAGATTAACCAGATCCTGCTGCGCGAGGCGCAGAATGGACGTCGCGTCGTGCGCCTGAAAGGTGGCGATCCCTTTATTTTTGGCCGCGGCGGCGAAGAGCTGGAAACCCTGTGCAACGCCGGGATCCCCTTCTCGGTGGTACCAGGAATTACCGCGGCTTCAGGCTGTTCCGCCTATTCAGGTATCCCGTTAACCCATCGCGATTTCGCCCAGGGCGTCCGCCTGATCACCGGCCATCTGAAGACAGGCGGCGAGCTGGATTGGGAAAACCTGGCGGTAGAGAAGCAGACGCTGGTGTTTTATATGGGGCTGAACCAGGCCTCTGCTATCCGGGAGAACCTGATTGCTCACGGCATGGCGGCGGATATGCCCGCGGCTATCGTTGAGAACGGCACGGCGGTCAGCCAAAGAGTCGTCGCCGGCACCTTAGATCGGCTGGATGTTCTGGCGCAGCAGATGGCCAGCCCGGCGCTGATTATCGTTGGCCGCGTGGTCAGCCTGCGCGACAAGCTGAACTGGTTCTCCCATCACTGATACTGACGTTTCGGGTTCGGCTCGCGGACCCCGAGAAACTGACCGGCAAACGTCGCATATGCTGAAAATACAAAAGGGCGGGATTGACCCGCCCTTTTCTGCTTCTCGCCCGGCTATCGCTTACGGCTTAGCCACAAAACCAATGGCTTCATAGACCGCTTTCAGCGTTTGCGACGCGCGCGCGCTGGCTTTTTCCGCCCCGTCTCTCATCACCTGATTGAGGAACGCTTCGTCGTTACGGAAGCGGTTATAGCGCTCCTGCAGTTCCAGCAGCATACCGGACACCGCATCAGCCACTTCGCCTTTCAGGTGACCATACATTTTGCCTTCGAAATGTTGCTCCAGCTGCGGAATACTCTGCCCGGTGACGCCCGAGAGGATATCCAGCAGGTTGGAAACACCGGCTTTATTCTGCTGGTCATAGCGAACAACAGGCGGCTCGTCACCGTCGGTCATTGCACGCTTAATCTTCTTCACCACCGATTTCGGGTCTTCCAGCAGGCCGATCACGTTATTGCGGTTGTCGTCTGACTTGGACATTTTCTTTGTCGGTTCAAGCAGGGACATCACGCGAGCGCCGGAGGCAGGAATAAACGGCTCAGGCACTTTAAACACCTCGCCGTAAAGGGCGTTGAAGCGCTGCGCGATATCGCGGCTCAGCTCCAGGTGCTGTTTCTGATCTTCGCCAACCGGAACCTGGTTGGTCTGATACAGCAGAATGTCCGCCGCCATCAGCACCGGATAGTCAAACAGACCGGCGTTAATGTTTTCCGAATAGCGCGCGGATTTGTCTTTGAACTGGGTCATACGGCTCAGTTCACCGAAATAGGTGTAGCAGTTCAGCGCCCAGCCCAGCTGCGCGTGCTCCGGCACGTGCGACTGAACGAAGATGGTGCTTTTCTCCGGGTCGATACCGCATGCCAGGTAAAGCGCCAGAGTATCCAGCGTCGCTTTACGCAGTTTCTCAGGATCCTGACGCGCGGTGATGGCATGCAAATCTACGATGCAGTAGATGCAGTGATAATCATCCTGCATGCTCACCCATTGACGCAGCGCACCCATATAGTTGCCAATGGTCAATTCACCTGAGGGCTGTGCGCCACTAAAAACGATGGGCTTAGTCATTTTTCAATTCCTGAGTTTCACTATACGGTAGCCCAAGAGCGGGCAAGAGTTCATTAAACTGGTCAAAGATGTAGTCCGGTTCGCTGAGCGCGATCGACTCGCCGTAGTTATACCCGTAGGTCAGCCCGATGGAGCGGCAGCCCGCGGCTTTAGCCGCCTGGATATCATTACGCGAATCACCAACGAACAGCAGCTCAGCAGGCGCCAGGCCCAGCTTCTGCGCCACAAGCAGCAGGGGATCCGGATGGGGTTTTTTATTCTTCACATCATCGCCGCCGATGACGACCGTAAAATACTTCGCGATATCCAACGCGTCCAGAATTGGCGCAACGAACGGCGTCGGCTTGTTGGTTACCAGCGCCAGCGGCAGGCCTTTCGCATGCAGTGCGCCAAGCGTATCAGCCACCGCCGGGAACAGAAAACTGCCTTCTTCCGCCGCTTCAGCATAGTAGCGATCGAACAGCTTACGCAGCACCATCAGCTGCTCTGCCTGTGGAATATCGTCATGGTCGACGGAGGGTTTCCCCATCGCAGCACGCTGGGTTGCGCGTTCATGACGCGCCCAGCTCAGGGCCCGCTCCATCAGAACATCCGCACCGTTGCCGATCCAGGTTACGACGCGCGCCTCGCCGGCCATCGGTAGCTCCAGCGCATAGAGCGCGCTATCAACCGCCGCCGTCAAACCCGGCGCGCTATCGACCAGCGTGCCGTCAAGGTCAAAGGCGACACCGCGAACAGAGTGTAATTTATCCATGACTAACCTTTGCTAATTCACTACGCATTTGATCGATAACCTCCTTGTAGTCCGGACGATCGAAAATCGCCGAACCGGCAACAAACATATCCGCGCCTGCCGCCGCAATATCCGCAATATTACTGACCTTCACGCCGCCGTCGACTTCCAGACGAATATCATAACCCGACGCATCGATGCGCTGACGCACTTCGCGCAGTTTATCCAGAGTCTGGGGGATGAAGGACTGACCGCCGAACCCCGGGTTAACGGACATCAGCAGGATAACGTCCAGCTTATCCATCACATAATCAAGGTAGCTCAGCGGCGTGGCCGGGTTAAACACCAGACCGGCTTTACAGCCATGTTCTTTGATCAGCTGCAGGCTGCGATCGACGTGCTCAGAGGCTTCCGGGTGGAAGGTGATGATGCTGGCGCCCGCCGCGGCGAAATCAGGAATGATGCGGTCGACCGGTTTCACCATCAGGTGCACGTCGATCGGGGCGGTGATGCCATAGTTGCGTAGCGCTTTCAACACCATAGGGCCGATGGTCAGATTCGGCACGTAGTGGTTGTCCATCACGTCAAAGTGCACAACGTCCGCACCTGCAGCCAGCGCTTTGGCGGTATCCTCGCCCAGGCGGGCAAAATCAGCCGACAGAATCGAAGGGGCAATCAAATACTGCTTCATCCGCATCTCCTTGAAATTATTTAGTCTTGGGCGGACGGTAAAGAGCCAGAAGCTCGTCCACCTTCTTTCGTGTACCACCGTTGCTGCTGATACTGCGTCGAACTTTGACGACATGCAGTTTAGCCTGACGATACCATTCGCGCGTGAGCGCCGTATCGTGGTTGGAAATCAGAACCGGAACCCGCTGCTCCAGCAGGTTCTCCGCCAGCTGCGCCAGATGGGCCTGCTGCTCGGCGTTAAAGCTGTTCGTATGATAGGCCGTAAAATTGGCGGTAGACGATAATGGCGCATACGGCGGATCGCAATAGACCACCGAAGAACCGTCCGCGCGCGCCATACTGTCGGCATACGACTCACAGTAGAAGTACGCATTCTGCGCCTTCTGGGCAAAATGATACAGCTCAGCTTCCGGGAAGTAGGGCTTCTTATAACGGCCGAACGGTACGTTAAATTCGCCGCGCAGATTATAGCGACACAGGCCATTGTAGCCATGGCGATTCAGATACAGGAACAGCACCGCGCGACGCAGCGGATCCTGACTTTGGTTGAATTCAGTACGGAACTGATAGTACTGCTCTGCCGCGTTATTCTCGGGCGTAAACATTTCACGCGCCGCCGCAACGTACTCATCCGTCCGCAATTTAACGATGTTGTAAAGACCGATCAGGTCGCTGTTGATGTCCGCCAGAATATAACGAGAAAAGTCGGTATTAAGAAATACCGACCCTGCGCCAACAAAGGGCTCAATCAGACAATCGCCTTGCGGCAAGTGTTTCTTTATATCGTCAAGCAGGGGGTATTTACCCCCTGCCCATTTCAGAAAAGCGCGATTCTTTTTCATGCTGCCTAACTAATTACCACATTCTCCGGCTGTGGAGAAAGCTCCGACAGCACCCTGCGCTTAAGACTACACCGCACTTACTTCAGATCGGCCTGAACCTGATGCAGCGGTTTCGCCCACGGGTTTTTCGCCTGCACATCCGCTGGCAGAGTGGCTACAGCACGCTTCGCTTCATCTTTCGAAGCGTAGATACCGCTGACCAGTACATACCATGGCTGACCGTTACGCGTGGTCTCGTAGACGACATATTTATCCAGCTTCTCTTTCTTCGCCCAGCTATTCAGGTTGTTGTAGTTGGAGGAGCTGCTGAGTTGCAGAGTGTAGTTACCCGACGGCGCCGCTTTCATCGAGCTGACATCACCCGCTGTTTTACCCCCGGCAGTTGCAGCCGGAGCCGCCGTCGCCGCAGCGGTAGCCGCTGGTGCGGTCGCGGTTGTCGTTGTCGTCGGAGCCGGCTTCGTCGTCTGTGCGGTGGCAACAGGTTTGCTCGGCTGAGCGACAGGCGCTTTCACCGGCGCAGCCGCAGCGGTGCTTTCAACACGCTTCGGCTGAACAGGTTTCGCTTCAACCGGCGCTTTCGCCACTGGTTTCGGCTCAATCACCGTATGCTTACGCTCTACCGGACGCGGAGCGGCGGCAGTCTGACGTTCAGTTGTTGCCTGACGCGGGGCGGCGCCATTACGGACAGGAGCAACGGTCGCCGGTTCAGTCGGCAGCGTAGAGTTCGCTACGGCGCTGTCAATCTGGCCCTGCTGCTGAGTCAAGGCATTATTCAGGTCGCCCTGCACCTCAACACGCTGCTGTCCCTGCGGCTCAGCGCTAGTCTGACCCTGAGTCGGATTAGAGGCGATCGGCGGCAGAGAAACATCCTGCTGCGGGTTGTTTGCCGTGGTCTGGTCCTGAGCGACAGGCTGGCCATTGCCAGACTGATCGCCTGACAGGTTAATGCTCTTTTCGCCTGACGCGGTTTGTTCACTGGAAGAGGATGGCGATTTCAGTGCAGAGCCAATGCCAACGATCAGCAGCAGCAGCACGAGAATCCCCACCCCCATCATAATATACTGGCGGGAGGCTGGCTTCGCGGGCGCTTTCTTACGCTTGCGCGGACGACGCTCAACCTGCTGCTCTTCCGACTCTTCGTCTTCTTCAGACTCTACGTCCGCTTCATACTCTTCTTCATCGCGCTCACGGCGTGCTTTGCTGGCGCGCGTCGGACGGCTGTCGTCCGCATCAAGATCGACATCATCAAAATTGATCTGCGGATCGCTATCGCGCTCGGAAGATTGACGGGAACGACCAGTACGACGATCGCTGCGATCGGCTTTCAGATCATCTTCTGGTTTTAATTCATCCATTTAACACCCCACTAAAAGGCTTATGCTCACGACTATTGCATGTCACCTGAAATGATAACGCCGCGCGGACGCGGCTAGACCTTCTTATTGTTGCGCTAGCTGAGTATCAGCAATCGCGCCAAGAACAACATCATGCGACACTCCGCCGCGAACTTCGCTTTTCCCTATTGCCAGCGGTAGCACCAGCCGCATTTCGCCTGCCAGCACCTTTTTATCACGCATCATGTGGGGCAGATACGCCTGCGCAGTCATCTCCTGCGGCCCACGTACCGGCAAGCCCGCACGCTGCAGCAGCGTCACGATACGCTGTGTATCCTGTGCGCTGAACTGCCCTAATCGCTCGGACGTATGCGCGGCCATCACCATACCGGCAGCAACGGCTTCACCGTGTAGCCAGTTACCGTAGCCCATTTCAGCTTCGATAGCATGACCAAAAGTATGTCCAAGATTGAGTAAAGCACGTAACCCGGTTTCGCGCTCGTCGGCCGCAACAACTTCGGCTTTCAGCTCACAGCAACGACGAATACAGTACGCCATCGCCTTCTCATCAAGCGCCATCAGCGCATCGATATTGCTTTCCAGCCAGCTGAAGAATTCACCGTCGAGGATAATGCCGTATTTGATCACTTCGGCCAGTCCGGAAGAGAGTTCACGGGCCGGCAACGTCTTAAGACAGTTGAGATCGACGACCACGGAAACCGGCTGCCAGAAGGCACCAATCATGTTTTTACCAAGAGGGTGATTGACGGCCGTCTTGCCGCCGACCGAAGAGTCCACCTGCGACAGCAGGGTGGTTGGAACCTGGATAAAACGCACGCCGCGCTGATAGCTAGCCGCGGCAAAGCCGGTTAAATCACCGACCACGCCGCCGCCGAGCGCCACCAGAGTGGTGTCACGGCCGTGCGGTTTTTGCAGTAAAGCGGTAAAGACCGAGTCCATCACCGTCAGGCTTTTGTACTGCTCGCCGTCGGGTAGAATGACGCTATCTACGTTAACCCCCGCCTGCTCCAGTACAGAGCGAACGTTATCCAGATAAAGCGGCGCCAGCGTTTCATTGGTGACCAGCATAACCTGGTCGCCTGATTTCAGTGGCTGGAAGGAAGCTGGATCGTTAAACAAACCAGCCGCGATGGTAATCGGGTAACTACGTTCCCCGAGGGTTACAGTAAGCCTCTCCATAACGCGACGTCCACCTCAGTTGCTTTTTACTCTGACGCTCTTTATTAAGCCAGAATCAATTGCTTTCCAGCATATGAATAATCTGGTTTGCCACTACTTTTGCGCTCTGATCGTCGGTACGGATAGTGACGTCAGCAATCTCTTCATACAGCGGGTTGCGTTCGTCGGCCAACGCTTCAAGAACTTCGCGAGGCGGCGCTTCAACTTGTAAGAGAGGACGCTTTTTATCGCGCTGCGTACGGGCAAGCTGCTTTTCGATCGTTGTTTCCAGGTACACCACCACGCCGCGGGCGGAGAGACGGTTACGCGTTTCACGGGATTTCACAGAGCCGCCGCCAGTCGCCAGCACAATTCCCTGTTTTTCCGTCAACTCATTGATGATCTTTTCTTCACGGTCGCGGAAGCCGTCTTCACCTTCGACATCGAAAACCCAGCCCACATCTGCGCCAGTGCGTTTCTCAATCTCTTGATCAGAATCGTAAAATTCCATATTGAGCTGTTGGGCTAACTGGCGCCCAATAGTGCTTTTGCCGGCACCCATAGGCCCAACCAGAAAGATATTGCGTTTCTCTGCCATTTTTTCGGTACTACTAAGACTATTCGTTAATGGTAAACCCGCTTCGCGAATACCCAGCGCAGCAGGACATGAACTGAAACCTCATATGCAATAGAGCGAGAGTCAGACTAAAAATTATCTCAATACTCAGGCAGGTTTGGCAACTGAATATACTCGTCATTATTCAAACTACCTCGCCGTCGGCTGCACTCATACGCCTCCAGGTGCATAGTTATCTATGTTTCTGGGGGTAAACCAGCTTACCGCCTCGACGCATCCTGAATGATCTTGTGGATAAATCACCGGACAAAAAGGGAGGATTGATGCCGAACCCGACTCTCAAATCGGTACCCCTTGTATGCTAAATCCGTCCTCACGTCAAACACCTGAAACGTGTTTAGCAAGAAAAACCGCTTAATGCACTGCCAGAATTCGTGGGGTAATGAAGACAACCAGTTCACGCCGTTCGTTATCTTTGCCGTCGCGACGAAACAGCTGGCCGAGCAGCGGAATGTCGCCCAGTAGCGGAATACTGTCGCGGGCAGATTTCTTTTTTTGCGAAAAGATTCCGCCCAGAGCCAGCGTTTCGCCGCTTCTCACTTCAACCTGGGTCTCAATTTCCTGTTTATCGATAGCCAACGCTTCGCCATTTTCCTGCTTCAGAACCTGACCTGGCGTATTCTCCGTAATGCGTAGTTTCAGGCGCACACGATTCTGTTGCAGAACCGTTGGCGTGACCTCCATTCCCAGTACCGCCTCTTTGAACTCAATCGATGTTGCACCGCTTTCCCCGCGCGAGACCTGATAGGGAATTTCACTCCCCTGCTTAATGCTGGCAGACTGCATATGAGAAGCCAGCAAGCGCGGGCTGGCGATGATTTCCACCTGCTGTTTTTGCTCCAGCGCCGAAAGCTCCAGCTCCAGCAAGCGCCCGCTCAGGCGGCCGATATTAAACCCCACGCGATTGCTGGCATTGTTCAGCGCCTGATGGCTGCTTAAGGTCGTCAGCTTACCGGAACCCGGCATGCTGCTGGCTTCGGCCATGCTCCATTTCACCCCCAGTTCACGCAGGCTGGTTTCGCTCATCGAGACAATATGTGCCGCCAGCTCGACCTGACCGACCGGCAGATCCATCTCCTGGGCCCACGCGGTCAATGCCGACAGATGCGCGGCATCGTCGTGAATGAACAGTCGATTGGTGCGTTTATCCACCGTCAGGCTACCCCGGGCGCTGAGCAATTTATCCCCGGACTTCGCCAGCTCGCTCGCATCAGCATGCTGCAGCATCACGCTATGCCTTTGCAAAGGCAGGTTCTGCAATTGCTTCGCGCGCGCCGCCTCTTGTTGCGCCTGCCGCGCATTTTGCCAGACCAGCGTATGCACATGCAGTACCGTGCCCTGTTGGTTATACATCAGCCCGGCGCTATCAATCACCGCGCGCAATGCCTGCTGCCAGGGAACGTTCTTCAGATGAAGCGACACCGTACCGCTGACGTCAGGCGCCACAACCAGATTTTTTTGCTGCATCTCGGCCAGCGTTTGCAGTACCTGGGCAACCGGCACATCGTCCACCACCAGCGACACGAGTTTCTCATTTTTTGCCGTCGCTATTGCTGGCAACAGCAGAAACAGCAGGCTTATCCATCGCATCATATTTTGTTCCTTTTTCCCGCAGCCATTCCCAATGCGCAGGTTCGCATCCAGGCCCTGTTGTTATTGCAACTCGCTCCGCCGTCAGCAAATGGATTCGCCAGCCTCCCGGCAAAGCGTCCTCTTTTCGCACCCGGCGCCATTGGTTACGATGATCCAGTAAATAACCCACCCAATAGTGCCGATGACCGACCGCGCCGCCATAGCGCCATTGCGCCAGCTGTGCCGTCTGGCAGCGATCCTCCGGAGGCCGAAACGGATCGCGATCGCCGGCCAGCAAGGATAGCGGCAGCGGAAGCAGCCACAGAAAACGCCAACCCTTACCCCACATCTTCGGCCTCCAGCTGTAGCGTCATCAGGAGCGTCTTTTTTTCCGGACGCAGTGAAAAGCCCGTTACACGCATTCCGCACTCCGCCAGCCAGGAAAACAGCGGCGGGACCGCCTGCCAGCGGACCTCCAGCAGCAGCTCGCCGCCGCGCCCCGACGGGCGCCAGCTCACCAGCATGGCGCCTGATACCGGCAGCGTAATCGGGGAGAACAGCGCACGCTTTTGTTCATCCAGGAAGGCATTTTGCAAGGTAGTCTGCAGCGGTATTAACCGAAGCCACTGCTGGCGCAGACGGAGATGTCCGTCGGTTTCTGCCGGTGGAGGCGAAGCTGAGAGTCGGGAAAAAATCACCGCGATCAGCCCCAGAACAATCGGCAGCGCGAGCCGCCCGCCGCGCAGAGAAAAAAATGCCGTCATTCCACGTTCAATGAGTGCCTGCATCAGCGTGCTCTCCGCTCAGGGAAAAGCGAAACTGCCAGCGCCCCTGCTCACCGCGGCGCGTTTCATCGGCTCTGGCCGGTTTGAACCCGGCAACCGCGCTCAGCGCTTTTTCCAGTCCCGCCACGGCCTTAAGATTCAGCGCCAGACCGCTCAACATCAAGGTATCGCGCTGATACTCCAGCCGGGTTAACCAGGCCTGCTCCGGTAGCTGCGCGGCGATTGCCCATAACCGGGACTGCCAGGCCTCGGTTAATGCCCTTTTTTGCTGTCTCAGGCGCAGCCGCTGTCCTTGCTGCTGTCGCTCCAGCATCATGCTTTCGCGCTGCCGGAGTGCGGACCAGAGCTGGTTTTCAGCCGCGGCTCTCACCGCAGTCAGCGCCTCAACCGCGTGACGCTCAGCCCGCTTAACCTGAGCAATCGTCAGCAAGATCAGTAGAAACCCCACCGCGTACAGCAGCACGATACGCAGCCGCTGGCGGCGACGCGCTTCACGCCAGGGCAAAAAATTCACCGCCGTCGTCATCGTTGCCGCCCTCCTAACGCCAGCCCAATCGCCACGGCATAGCGCTCTCCACAGTCCGGCAGCGGTGGCTGCAGGCGATGAATGACGCGCCAGGGGTCAAAAGAGGTCTCATCGCCAGAACGCGTGGCGCAGCGCTGGAGTGATTTGGCATCGATCAACCGGGAGAGCTGTGAAAACGAAGAGGCTTCAGCGCACGGCAAACTGCCCCAGCCTTCCCGCGTTGCCCACAGCCAATGAGGATCGTTGCGCCACGCGAGGCCTTGCGAGCCAGACGGCAGCCAGGGGAGGAATGCTGCCAGCGCGCAGGCATCCGGTACAATGCCTGCGATGCTCAGCTTCAGGCGGGCGGCGAGCTGACGCAGAGCGTCGATATCCAGGCGTTGTGCTGCCGTCACCCGCCATTCGTTCTTTGCCGGCGCGGCGGAATAATCGACACATAGCGAGGCGGCCGGCATCTCCAGCTGTTGCGCCATCACGCTGGCTATCCAGGTTGCCCGCTCCTTATCGCGCAGAGACAGCTGCGGATGCGGCAGCTGCTTTTGTAACGTTCGGCTGGCCGGAAACGCAATGCTGACCTGATGTTGCAAAGGCAGTTCCCGCCGCCAGTTCTGCAACCGTTCAGCCAGCGCAGCCACGTCAACCACCATGCCATGGCGCACGATGCCGGGCGCCAGTTCGATATCCCACCAGCGGCATAACGCCCAGCGGGAACGCGCGTAGCGCAGTGCGACCAGCACTATTGCGTCCTGTTGAATATGCATCCCGATTCGCCAGTTGCTGAAAGCCATGCTTACGATCTCCTTGTCCACCATTACGGCTCGACTCTATCAATGCACCAGGCTTGCCTTTATACTACCGCGCGTTTGTTTATAAACTGCCCAAATTAAACTTAATGGGAAATCTCCGGTGAAGTTCGTAAAGTATCTATTGATCCTTGCAGTCTGTTGCGTACTGCTGGGAGCAGGCTCGGTTTTTGGCCTCTATAAATATATTGAGCCGCAACTCCCTGACGTCGCGACCCTGAAGGATGTGCGTTTGCAGATCCCGATGCAGGTCTATAGCGCGGATGGCGAGCTTATTGCGCAGTATGGCGAGAAACGCCGTATTCCCGTCACGCTGCAGCAAATGCCGCCCGAGCTGATCAAAGCGTTTATTGCCACCGAAGATAGTCGTTTCTATGAACATCACGGCGTCGATCCGGTCGGTATTTTCCGTGCAGCCAGCGTCGCCATGTTCTCAGGCCATGCCTCACAGGGCGCCAGTACCATCACCCAGCAGTTAGCGCGTAACTTCTTCCTGAGCCCGGAGAAGACGCTGATGCGTAAGATCAAAGAGGCCTTTCTGGCGATTCGCATCGAGCAGTTGCTGAATAAAGACGAAATCCTTGAGCTGTACCTGAATAAAATCTATCTCGGCTACCGCGCCTATGGCGTCGGCGCGGCGGCGCAGGTTTACTTTGGTAAATCTGTCGACCAGCTTAGCCTGAGCGAAATGGCCGTTATCGCCGGCCTGCCTAAAGCACCATCGACATTTAACCCGCTCTATTCCATGGACCGCGCGACCGCGCGTCGTAACGTTGTTCTGGCACGTATGCTGAGCGAAGGCTATATCACGCAGACGCAATACGATCAGGCGCGCAACGAAGCCATTGACGCCCGCTACCACGCACCGGAAATCGCTTTCTCGGCGCCTTATCTCAGTGAAATGGTCCGCCAGGAGATGGTCAACCGCTATGGCGAGCAGGCGTATGAAGATGGCTACCGCGTTTACACCACTATCACGCGTAAAAACCAGCAGTCCGCTCAGCAGGCCGTCCGCAATAACGTGCTCGATTACGATATGCGCCATGGCTACCGCGGCCCGGCTAACGTGCTGTGGAAAGTGGGCGAAACGCCCTGGGATCAGGCGAAAATTATCGCATCGCTGAAAAGCCTGCCCGGCTACGGGCCGCTTGCTCCGGCGGTGATTACCTCGGCAAATCCCCAGGAAGCGGTCGCGTTATTAAGTAATGGAACGTCGGTCACGCTGAACATGGAGGGCGTCCGCTGGGCGCGTCGCTTTATCTCCGATACCCAGCAAGGAGCGACTCCGCGCAAGGTCACCGATGTCCTGCAGTCCGGGCAGCAAATTTGGGTCCGTCAGGTCGGCGACCGCTGGTGGTTGTCGCAGGTACCGGATGTGAACTCGGCGCTGGTTTCCATTAACCCGCAGAACGGCGCCATTATCGCCCTGGTCGGCGGGTTCGACTTCAATCAAAGTAAATTCAACCGCGCGACCCAGGCCCTGCGCCAGGTAGGCTCGAACATTAAGCCGTTCCTCTACACCGCGGCGATGGATAAAGGCCTGACGCTGGCCAGTATGCTTAACGATGTGCCGATTTCCCGTTGGGACGCCGGTGCCGGTTCCGACTGGCAGCCGAAAAACTCCCCGCCGCAGTACGCCGGCCCGATTCGCTTGCGTCAGGGACTGGGGCAGTCGAAGAACGTCGTGATGGTTCGCGCCATGCGTGCCATGGGCGTGGATTACGCGGCGGAGTATCTACAGCGTTTCGGTTTCCCGGCGGGGAATATCGTGCATACCGAGTCGCTGGCGCTGGGGTCCGCATCCTTTACGCCGCTGCAGGTTGCGCGCGGTTATTCGGTGATGGCCAACGGCGGCTTCCTGGTCACGCCATTCTTTATCAGCAAAATCGAGACCGATCAGGGCGGCGTGATCTTTGAGGAGCGGCCTAAAGTTGCCTGTCCGCAGTGCAACCTGCCGGTCATTTACGGCGATACGCCGAAATCCGACGTGCTGGAAAATAAGGATGTCGAAGATGTCGCGACCTCGACAACACCGCAGAACTCCGCGGTGCCGCCGCAGCCAGAGCTTGAACAGGTCAACCAGGCGCTGGTTGCCCAATCCGGCGCCCAGGAATACGCGCCGCATGTGATCAGCACGCCATTGTCATTCCTGATTAAAAGCGCCCTGAACAGTAACATCTTCGGCGAACCGGGCTGGATGGGTACCGGCTGGCGCGCCGGGCGCGATCTGCAGCGCCACGATATCGGCGGTAAAACGGGGACCACCAACAGCTCAAAAGATGCGTGGTTCTCCGGCTACGGCCCGGGTGTCGTGACGTCGGTATGGATTGGTTTTGACGATCACCGCCGCGATCTGGGGCGGA
Organism: Klebsiella sp. X13; assembly: GCF_003323835.1. Taxonomy (NCBI): domain Bacteria; kingdom Pseudomonadati; phylum Pseudomonadota; class Gammaproteobacteria; order Enterobacterales; family Enterobacteriaceae; genus Klebsiella; species Klebsiella sp. X13. The sequence goes on along the minus strand of NZ_CP030874.1, from coordinate 422,966 downwards.
CTACCGCATCCGGCGCGATTAAAGATCAGATTTCCGGCTATGAGGGGGGAGCCAAAAGCGCCCAGCCAGCCTGGGATAACTTTATGAAACGCGTGCTGGAAGGCGTACCTGAAGAGCCATTAACCCCGCCGCCTGGCGTGGTAACGGTCAATATCGACCGCAGCACCGGTCAGTTGGCGAGCGGCGGTAACAGCCGCGCCGAATACTTCATTGATGGCACACAGCCGACCCATCAGGCGGTGCATGAAGTGGGGACCACGATCACCGATGGTGGCGGTGAAACCCACGAACTGTTCTGACAAAAAAAGCGCCTGCGGGCGCTTTTTTTCTGCTTCTCTCTGCAGGCCATGGTGACAGGCCGGATGTTTGGCAAAGCGCCGGGCGGTCTACAGGCGTCCCTGAGCCTTCAGCCACTCGCGGACCAAAAACAGGGCGCTGACGTTGCGCGCTTCGTTAAAATCTTCATCATCCAACAGCGCCATTAGCTGCGACAGCGGCCAGCGCACCTGCGGTAAAGGTTCCGGCTCATCGCCAGGCAGCGATTCCGGGTACAGATCTTCAGCCACCAGGATATTCATCTTGCTGGAGAAATAGGAGGGTGCCATGCTCAGTTTTTTCAGGAACGTCAGCTTATTGGCGCCGAAACCGACCTCTTCTTTCAGTTCACGGTTAGCGGCTTCCATGACGGTTTCACCTGGATCAATCAGCCCTTTAGAAAAACCAAGCTCATAAGATTCGGTGCCAACGGCATATTCACGAATCAGAATGAGATGGTCATCGACAATCGGTACAATCATCACGGCTTCACGCGTCGAAGGGCGCATGCGTTCATAAACGCGACGCACGCCGTTGCTGAATTCCAGGTCCACGCTTTCAACGTTAAAAAGACGCGAGCGCGCTACTGTTTCAACATTGAGAATGGTGGGTTTTTGTAATGATTTGCTCATTGTTATCGATCTATGCTGTGATTCCAGAAGTCATTGTGCGATACGCAGCACGGTTTCGGCAATTCAATTCGCCACTTATTTACATAGTTGCAACCTGCACTCGCAAAACGAGAGAATCAGAAAGATAAAAAAGTCAATAGGTTGAAATGTTTTTGAGAATTTACTGATTCCTGGATTTTAACGATTTTGATAAGCTTGTATGCTGCTGTATCGCACAATAAATTTTCCCGTATACATACGATATCTGCCGAGAGCACACTGCAGGTTCACGCAAAGTGTTAAGCAACTAAAGACACCTGTAAGAAAAGAATAACTACGATGGGATGGGCATGGGCACCTTTCTGATTTCTTTCACAGCTCTGCTAATCTGCGCATTGCTTATCGGGTGGTGGTATCGATCGCATGCCAGACGTCGCCGCCTCCCTCTCCTGCATGCCTTTAGCGATGCCGTCACCCGCAAGCTTTCTGAGCAAGAACGCCGCGCGGTGGAAAAGTACCTTGAAGGTCTCAACCACGCCCGACAAATGCCGGCATCGGGGGCAAGCGTTGCCCCTGCCGTACTGTCTCTCACCCAACAGAGCGATACTGTTTTCACGGTGACCCGCGCCATTACGCGCTATGGCATTACCACCGATGACCCGAACAAATGGCGCTACTTCCTCGACTCGGTGGAGGTGCATCTGCCGCCTTTCTGGGAGCAGTATATCAATGACGAAAATAGCGTTGAGCTGATACCCACCGACAGCCTGCCGCTGGTCATTGCCCTCAATGGCCATGCGCTCAGCGACTACCCGCAGGAGAGCCGCAGTTATGCCCTCGAACGGACGTCGTCAACCCAGGCGTCAATCCGCGGGGAAGAGAGCGAGCAGATCGAGCTGTTGAGCATTCGCCAGGAAACGGCAGAGGAATACGCGCTGAGTCGGCCGGATGGGCTGCGTGAAGCGATCTTTATCGTCACCTCGTTCCTGCTGTTTTACTTCAGCCTGATAAGCCCCTATGTTTTTACCCCGTGGCTACTGCTCGGTGGACTACTGTTCCTGGCTGCGGGCCTGTGGGGTATCTACGCGCCGCCGCGTAAAGCGGCGCTCCGGGAGATCCACTGCCTGCGCGGGATGCCCAAACGCTGGGGTCTGTTTGGCGAAAATGACCAGGAGCATATCAATAATATCTCCCTGGGTATTATCGATCTGATCTATCCGCGCCACTGGCAACCCTGGATTGCCCAGGATCTCGGCCAGCAGACGGATATCGATATCTATCTCAGCCGTCACGTCGTGCGTCAGGGGCGCTTCCTGTCGTTGCACGATGAAGTGAAAAACTTCCCGCTTCAGTACTGGCTGCGTAGCGCCATTATCGCTATCGGCGCACTGCTGGTGGTGGTGATGCTGTGGGCCAGCGTCCCGCTGAATATGCCGTTTAAGTTTACGCTTTCATGGCTGAAAGGGGCGCAAACCATTGAAGCGACTACCGTTGCCCAGCTGGAGAAGTCGCAGGTTCGCCTCGGCGATACGCTGCGATTGAAAGGTACCGGAACCTGCAATATCCACTCGCCGGATAGCTGGACGGCGAAAGAGAACTCGCCGTTTATGCCGTTTGATTGCTCGCAGATCATCTGGAATGACGCGCCTCCCCTACCGCTTCCGGAGTCCGACGTCGTCGGCAAAGCCACGGCGCTGATGCAATCCGTGCAGCGCCAGCTACATCCCGATCCGGACGATGACTCGCACGTCAGCCCCGCGCTGCGCTCGGCGATTCAGAAATCAGGCATGGTGCTGCTGGATGATTTTGGCGATATCGTCATAAAAACCAACAACCTGTGTGCGGCAAAAGATGACTGTACCCGTTTGAAAAACGCGCTGGTTAACCTGGGCAATACGCGTAACTGGGAAGCGCTGACCAAACGCGCCAACTCGGGCAAGCTGGATGGCGTCAACGTTCTGCTGCGCCCGGTTAGCGCTGAGTCGCTGGAAAATCTGGTCACCACCTCAACGGCACCGTTTGTCATTCGTGAAACCTCACGCGCAGCGCAGGCCCTTAACAGTCCGGCTCCCGGCGGTTTCCTGATTGTCAGTGATGAAGGCAGCGATCTGGTCAATCAGCCGTGGCCGACCACCAGCTTGTATGACTATCCGGCGCATGAACAGTGGGGCGAACTGCAGCGTCTGGCCAGAATGCTGATGCATACGCCGTTCCACGCCGAGGGGATTGTGACCAATCTCTATACCGATGCCAATGGCACTCAGCACATCAACCTGCATCGTATTCCAGACCGTTCAGGTCTGTGGCGCTATCTGGGGACGACGCTGCTTCTGCTGACCATGCTGGGCTGCATGTCGTGGCACGGGATCCTGACGATTCGTCGCTACCAGCGTCATCGCCAGCGAATGGAAGATATTCAGAAATACTACGAAAGCTGCCTGAATCCGGTACTCATCCCCTCGCCGGAACATCAAGAGTAATTCCCTGCGCGGCGGGGTGTGATACCCTGTCGCGCATTTCCCCTCGCTGGAGACTCACCATGCATTTTGATATCGCCTGGCAGGAGGTTGATACCGTTCTGCTGGATATGGATGGCACGCTGCTCGACCTCGCCTTCGACAACTATTTTTGGCAAAAGCTGGTGCCGGAAACCTGGGGAGCGGCACGCGGGCTCAACCTGCAGGAGGCCAAAGAGGCGATGCACCAGGAGTATCACGCGGTGCAGCATACGCTAAACTGGTACTGTCTGGACTACTGGAGCGAGCGCCTGAATTTGGATATTCGTGCGATGACCAGCGAGCAGGGGCCAAGAGCAGCCCTGCGTGAAGATACCGTCCCGTTCCTTGATGCGCTCAAGGCCAGCGGCAAGCGGCGCATCCTGCTGACCAACGCCCATCCGCACAATCTGGCGGTAAAGCTTGAACATACCGGTCTCGACGCACACCTTGATTTATTGCTTTCTACCCACACATTTGGTTATCCGAAAGAAGATCAGCGTCTGTGGCGTGCGGTGGCGGAAGAAACCGGCTTCGATGCGCGCAAAACGCTCTTTGTTGACGATAGCGAGGCGATTCTCGATGCCGCGGCTCAGTTTGGTGTTCGCTACTGCCTGGGCGTCACGAATCCGGATTCCGGGCTGGCGGAAAAAAGCTATGCCCGACATCCGGGATTGAACGACTACCGGCGCCTGATCCCTTCGCTGACCCCAAAGGAGAGGCCATGAAAGAGAAGCCCGTCGAAGCCGTCAGGCTGGACAAATGGCTTTGGGCAGCCCGCATTTATAAAACCCGTGCGCTGGCGCGCGAGATGATTGAAGGCGGCAAGGTGCATTACAACGGACAGCGCAGCAAGCCGGGTAAAATCGTTGAGCCGGGCGCCACTCTGACGCTACGCCAGGGCAACGACGAACGTATTCTGCTGGTCAAAGGGATAACCGAACAGCGCCGACCTGCCAGTGAAGCCGTCGCCTTGTATGAAGAGACGGCAGAGAGCATCGAAAAACGCGAGAAAATGGCGCTGGCGCGCAAAATGAACGCGCTGACCATGCCGCATCCCGACAGACGTCCGGACAAGAAAGAACGCCGCGACCTGATGAGATTTAAACACGGCGACAGTGAGTAACCGCCTATACCTGTAGGCACCGCTGTTGCCAGCAAGAGAGACCATTATGACTCAACACGATCAATTACATCGTTATCTGTTTGAAAACTATGCCGTACGCGGTGAACTGGTTACCGTTTCGGAAACCCTGGAACAGATTCTGGCGAACCACAGCTACCCGCAGCCGGTCAAAACCGTGCTGGCAGAGCTGCTCGTTGCCACCAGCCTGCTGACCGCGACGCTGAAGTTTGCCGGCGATATCACCGTGCAGCTGCAGGGCGATGGTCCTCTGTCTCTGGCGGTAATCAACGGGACGAATCAGCAGCAGCTGCGCGGCGTCGCGCGGACTCAGGGCGACATTCCGGAAGATGCGGACCTGAAAACGCTGGTCGGTAACGGGTATCTGGTCATCACCATCTCTCCGGATGAAGGCGAGCGCTATCAGGGCGTGGTCGGTCTGGAAGGCGACACCCTGGCGGCTTGCCTGGAAGATTATTTCCAGCGCTCAGAACAGTTGCCGACGCGCCTTATCATTCGCACCGGCGAACATGAAGGGAAACCGATGGCGGGCGGCATGCTGCTTCAGGTGATGCCGGCACAAGAGACCCAGGCCAATGATTTCGACCATCTGGCTACGCTCACTGAGACCATCAAAGCCGAGGAACTGTTCACCCTCTCAGCGACTGACGTCCTGTGGCGTCTGTATCACGAAGAAGAAGTGACCGTGTACGATCCGCAGAATGTGGAATTTAAGTGTACCTGTTCCCGCGAACGCTGCGCCGGGGCGCTGAAAACGCTGCCGGATGAAGAGATCGACAGCATTCTCGCTGACGAAGGTGAAATTGATATGCACTGCGATTACTGCGGCAATCATTACCTGTTCAACGCCATGGATATCGCCGAGATTCGCAATAATGCCTCTCCGGCCGACCCGCAGGTTCACTGATAATCCTGCCCACCAGAGCTCGCGGCGGAGGTTTTCTGCCTTCGCCGCGCCTGCCGTCAACTATTTCCTCGCGTGATGAATCGATTTTCACTGAAAGAGTTACGTAATTTTCTTTCAAGAAAGCGATTACATTCACAATTCAGCAGTTTTTTTAATTACTTTTTAACCAATAAGAAACATCTATCCCCACCAACGGCCAATTTCCTGAGATAATCACGCATGTTTCGTGACAGGAGTCACCGTGTTTTTCGTAAGTAAGGCGTTTGTCGAGATACGTAAATCTATGAGCCTGGTCGCGGTCTATACCCCGAAAGAACCCCTACAATTTAAAGCAGTATATATTATTGGCTAAGGAGCAGTGACATGCGCGTTAATAATGGTTTAACCCCGCAGGATCTCAAGGCTTATGGTATCAATGACGTCCAGGATATCGTCCACAACCCTAGTTACGATACGTTGTATCAAGAAGAACTCGATCCCACTCTGGAAGGGTATGAGCGCGGCGTACTCACCAATCTGGGCGCGATCGCCGTCGATACCGGTATCTTTACCGGTCGTTCGCCGAAAGATAAATATATCGTTCGTGACGATACAACCCGCGATACCGTGTGGTGGTCTGATAAAGGCAACGGTAAAAACGACAACAAACCGCTCTCGCAGGAAACCTGGCAGCACCTGAAAGATCTGGTCACTCATCAGCTTTCCGGCAAGCGTCTGTTCATCGTTGATGCGTTCTGCGGCGCCAATGCCGACACGCGTCTGAGCGTACGCTTCATTACCGAAGTGGCCTGGCAGGCACACTTCGTCAAGAACATGTTTATTCGCCCATCCGATGAAGAACTGGCCAACTTTAAGCCGGATTTCATCGTGATGAACGGCGCCAAATGCACCAACCCGCAGTGGAAGGAGCAGGGACTCAACTCTGAAAACTTCGTTGCCTTCAACCTGACCGAGCGGATCCAGCTGATTGGTGGTACCTGGTACGGCGGCGAAATGAAGAAAGGGATGTTCTCTATCATGAACTACCTGCTGCCGCTGCAGGGGATCGCATCAATGCACTGTTCCGCTAACGTGGGCGAGAAAGGCGACGTGGCGGTCTTCTTTGGCCTCTCCGGCACCGGCAAAACCACCCTTTCCACCGATCCGAAACGCCGTCTGATCGGCGATGACGAGCACGGCTGGGATGACGATGGCGTCTTCAACTTCGAAGGCGGCTGCTATGCCAAGACCATCAAACTCTCCGAAGCCGCAGAGCCAGATATCTATCACGCGATTCGTCGTGATGCGCTGCTGGAAAACGTGGTGGTTCGCGCGGACGGCACGATTGATTTCGACGATGGGTCGAAAACCGAGAACACCCGTGTCTCCTACCCGATCGATCATATCGAGAACATCGTTAAGCCGATCTCGAAAGCGGGCCATGCCACCAAAGTTATCTTCCTGACGGCGGATGCATTCGGCGTACTGCCACCGGTATCGCGCCTGACGGCAGACCAGACCCAGTATCACTTCCTCTCTGGCTTTACCGCTAAGCTGGCCGGTACCGAACGTGGCGTCACTGAACCGACGCCAACCTTCTCCGCCTGCTTCGGTGCCGCGTTCCTGTCGCTGCACCCGACGCAGTATGCTGAGGTTCTGGTGAAGCGCATGCAGGCATCCGGTGCGCAGGCTTATCTGGTCAACACCGGCTGGAACGGCACCGGCAAACGTATCTCGATTAAAGATACCCGCGCCATTATCGATGCCATTCTCGACGGGTCGCTGGACAATGCGGAAACCTTCACGCTGCCGATGTTCGATTTGCAGATCCCAACCTCGCTGCCAGGTGTCGATACGCACATCCTCGACCCGCGTAACACCTACGGTTCGCCAGAGCAGTGGCAGGAGAAAGCCGAGCAGCTGGCGAAGCTGTTCGTAGAGAACTTCGAGAAGTACACCGATACGCCAGCGGGCGCCGCGCTGGTCGCTGCCGGCCCGAAGCGCTAACCGTGTATTTATAAAGAATAAGCCGGGCAATGCCCGGCTTTTTAATGCTCTCGCGCCGACTCGCGCGATTCAGACTGCCGCGAGCGGCCGCTTAACTCTCTTTGCTCTGTTTCGTCGGCGTTAGCGCACGTTGAACCGGAACCGGCAGCCAGGCGCGAATCAACAGCCCGCCCCGCTCGCTGGAGCCAATCTCCAGACGACCGTTATGGTTATCGATAATACGCTGCACAATCGCCAGCCCCAGCCCGGTACCGCTGGTGCTGCGGGCGCTATCGCCACGCACAAACGGCTGGAACAGATGCTCGCGTTGTTCTGGCTTAATCCCCGGGCCATCATCCTCGACCTGGAACCAGGCGCTGCTGGCTTCGCTACCGCTGCTGACCTTAATCCAGCCGTTGCCATAACGCGCGGCGTTAACCACCATATTGGCCAGCGCGCGCTTGATAGAGAGCGGATGAATGCGCAGCGGGATCTCGCCGGCCTGCAGGTCCGTCGCGATTTCACGTTCGTAACCGCTTTCCGCCGCGATAACTTCACCGAGCACCGAGTTAAGATCCGCCAGCTCCATCGGCATCTCCTGGCCCGTGCGCAGGTAATCAATAAACTGCTCGATGATGGCGTTACACTCTTCAATGTCTTTGTTGATCGACTCGGCAAGGTAACCGTCTTCTTCCCCCATCATCTCCGTCGCCAGGCGAATACGCGTCAGCGGCGTACGCAGATCGTGGCTGACGCCGGCCATTAACAGCGTACGATCGTCTGCCAGCTGTTTTACGCCTGCGGCCATGTGGTTAAAGGCCCGGGTGACCGAACGCACTTCGGATGCACCGTACTCCCGCAGCGGCGGCGGAATGATGCCTCGCCCGACCTGCAGCGCCGCATGCTCAAGATCGACCAGCGGCCGGTTTTGAATACGGATAAACAGCCAGGCGCCGCCGATCGCCAGCAGCATAATCGCCAGGGTATAGCGGAACAGCGGCGAGAAGTCGCCCTGGTGGATTTCCGTCAGCGGTACGCGCACCCAGATATTCGGCGACAGCCAGGTTTTCAACCACACCACGGGGGAGCTTTTGTTGACCTCGACCCGCACTTCGGTTGGCCCACCGAGCTGGTGCGCCATCTGCTGACTTAAAAACTCATAGTGCTGCGCCCAGCGCAGGCCTGCGTCTTCCGCCGCTTCATTGGAATAGAGCGAAATGCCCAGTTCGCGATAAATTTCGCGACGAAACGCCGGCGGCACCACCAGCTGGGTGCCATCCTCCAGCTGCAGTTTATCGGTCATCAGCATACGCACTTCGTATGCCAGCACCTTATTAAACTGCTGGAGGCTCGGTAGAATCGCAAAATTCAGCACCACCAGATAGGTCGTCACCAGGCTGACAAACAGCAAGGTGACTATCAATAACAGGGTGCGAGCAAACGAGCTTCGCGGCGAAAAACGCACGCGTTTCATGCCTTAGAGCCGTCCGGTACGAAGACGTAGCCTAGCCCCCACACGGTCTGGATGTAACGCGGATGGGCCGGATCCTCTTCGACCATGCGGCGCAGACGGGAAATTTGTACATCGATGGAACGCTCCATCGCGGAATATTCGCGACCGCGAGCAAGGTTCATCAGTTTATCGCGGGAGAGCGGCTCACGCGGATGGCTAACCAGCGCTTTCAGTACCGCAAATTCACCGCTGGTCAGCGGCATCGGTTCATCTTCACGGAACATCTCGCGGGTGCCGAGATTCAGCTTGAATTTACCAAAGGCGATGACCGCCTCTTCCTGTGACGGCGCACCCGGCAGCTCATTCGCCTGGCGACGCAGCACGGCGCGGATACGGGCCAGCAGCTCACGCGGGTTGAACGGTTTTGGAATATAGTCGTCCGCACCAATTTCGAGGCCCACAATACGGTCAACCTCTTCCCCTTTCGCCGTAACCATAATGATCGGCATCGGGTTGCTTTGGCTACGCAGACGACGACAAATGGAGAGACCATCTTCGCCCGGCAGCATCAAATCCAGCACCATCAGGTGGAAGGACTCACGAGTCAACAGACGATCCATTTGTTCAGCGTTGGCGACGCTTCGAACCTGGAAGCCTTGCTCGGTCAGATAACGTTCGAGCAGCGCACGCAGGCGCATGTCGTCGTCGACAACCAGAATCTTATAATTCTCTTGCATTGTTTATACTCCCAAAGGTTCACTGCAATTGTCAGTGCGTATTCTCAAAAAAGCCCGGGTCGCCGACCAGCTAAATCTGGTATATATTCCAGGCTAAATTGTTACAAAGCATATTTAACAGCAGCTTAAGTATACATTTAATCATAAGACACATTATTTATCCTGTCGGTATTATTACGCACTACGAATTGTGCGCAACCGCACACCGCCGCGTACAGTGTCCGACAATCAGAAGGTAGAACGATAAATGAAAACGCCGCTGATCACCCGTGAAGGGTATGAAAAACTTAAAAAAGAAATGGACTATTTGTGGCGTGAAGAACGTCCTGAGGTCACCAAAAAAGTGACCTGGGCGGCCAGCCTTGGCGATCGTAGCGAAAATGCCGATTACCAGTACAACAAAAAACGGCTGCGTGAAATCGACCGCCGGGTACGCTATCTCACCAAATGTCTGGAAAATCTGAAAATCGTCGATTACTCCCCGCAGCAGGAGGGCAAGGTGTTTTTCGGCGCGTGGGTTGAAATCGAAAACGATGATGGCGACACCAAGCGCTTTCGCATCGTCGGTTACGATGAGATTTTCGGACGTAAAGACTACATCTCTATCGACTCGCCGATGGCACGCGCGCTGCTGAAAAAAGAGGTCGGCGACCTGGCGGTGGTCAACACGCCCGCCGGCGAAGCCAGCTGGTACGTCAACAATATCGAATATGTGAAATAGCGCGTCCGGAACAATCTGAGAGCCTCGTGCCACGACTGGCATTTTGCCGTGCCAGTCCGTATAACTATCCCCCTGATTTTCGATCCACAAGATGAAATAGACATGATGAATGATTCGCTCTGCCGCATTATTGCGGGTGAACTTCAGGCCAGGTCTGAACAGGTAGAAGCTGCCGTTCGCCTGCTTGATGAAGGGAACACCGTGCCGTTTATCGCACGCTATCGTAAAGAAGTCACCGGCGGTCTGGATGACACGCAGCTGCGTAATCTGGAAACCCGCCTTGGTTATCTGCGTGAACTGGAAGACCGCCGTCAATCGATCCTCAAATCGATCGGCGAACAGGGTAAGCTGACCGATGCGCTGGAAAAGGCGATTACCACCACGCTGAGCAAAACCGAGCTCGAAGACCTTTACCTGCCATATAAACCGAAACGCCGCACCCGCGGGCAAATCGCCATTGAAGCCGGGCTGGAGCCGCTGGCGGATCTGCTATGGAACGAACCGTCCCACGATCCGGAAACAGAAGCGGCGAAGTTTGTCGATGCCGATAAAGGCGTCGCCGATACCAAAGCCGCACTGGATGGCGCGCGTTATATCCTGATGGAGCGCTTTGCTGAAGACGCCGCGCTGCTGGCGAAGGTGCGTGACTACCTGTGGAAGAGTGCGCACCTGGTTGCCACGGTAGTGGGCGGCAAAGAAGAGGAAGGGGCAAAATTCCGCGACTACTTCGATCACCATGAGCCTATCGCTACCGTCCCTTCGCACCGCGCGCTGGCGATGTTCCGCGGCCGTAATGAAGGCATCCTGCAGCTGGCCCTGAATGCCGACCCGCAGTTTGACGAGCCGCCGAAAGAGAGCCACTGCGAACAGATTATTATCGACCATCTCGGTTTACGCTTGAACAATGCCGCAGCCGACAGCTGGCGCAAAGGGGTTGTCAGCTGGACATGGCGCATTAAGGTGCTGATGCACCTGGAAACCGAGCTGATGGGCACCGTGCGCGAACGCGCGGAAGATGAAGCCATCAACGTGTTTGCCCGTAACCTGCACGATCTGCTGATGGCCGCCCCCGCCGGGTTGCGCGCCACCATGGGCCTCGACCCAGGCCTGCGTACCGGCGTGAAAGTCGCCGTGGTAGATGGCACCGGTAAACTGGTCGCCACAGACACCATCTATCCGCACACCGGACAGGCCGCCAAAGCGGCATCTGTCGTCGCCGCGCTGTGTGAAAAGCACAACGTTGAACTGGTCGCTATCGGCAACGGCACCGCCTCCCGCGAAACCGAGCGCTTCTTCCTCGATGTGCAGCAACAGTTCCCGAAAGTCACCGCGCAGAAAGTGATCGTCAGCGAAGCCGGGGCTTCCGTCTACTCAGCTTCCGAACTGGCGGCCCTGGAGTTCCCGGACCTCGATGTTTCTCTGCGCGGCGCCGTTTCAATTGCCCGTCGTCTGCAGGATCCGCTGGCCGAGCTGGTTAAAATCGATCCGAAGTCCATCGGCGTGGGCCAGTACCAGCACGACGTCAGCCAGTCACAGCTGGCGCGCAAGCTGGATGCGGTAGTCGAAGACTGTGTTAACGCCGTCGGCGTGGATCTGAACACCGCTTCCGTGCCGCTGCTTACCCGCGTGGCGGGCCTGACGCGGATGATGGCGCAGAACATCGTCGCCTGGCGTGATGAAAACGGCCAGTTCCAGAACCGTCAACAGCTGCTGAAAGTCAGCCGCCTCGGTCCCAAAGCCTTCGAGCAGTGCGCCGGGTTCCTGCGCATCAACCACGGCGACAACCCGCTGGATGCCTCCACCGTTCACCCGGAAGCATATCCTATCGTCGAGCGCATTCTGGCCGCCACCCGGCAGGCGTTAAGCGATCTGATGGGCAACAGCAGCGAATTACGCAATCTGAAAGCGGCCGACTTCACCGATGAGAAATTCGGTGTGCCAACCGTCACCGACATTATCAAAGAGCTGGAAAAACCCGGTCGCGACCCGCGTCCGGAGTTTAAAACTGCGAAGTTCGCCGATGGCGTGGAAACCATGAACGACCTGCTGCCGGGCATGGTACTGGAAGGTGCGGTTACCAACGTCACCAACTTTGGCGCCTTTGTCGATATCGGCGTTCACCAGGATGGCCTGGTGCATATTTCGTCGCTGTCGAATAAATTCGTCGACGATCCGCATACCGTCGTCAAAGCTGGCGATATCGTGCAGGTTAAAGTGATGGAGGTCGACCTGCAGCGTAAACGCATCGCACTGACCATGCGTCTTGACGAGCAGCCGGGCGAGAGCAACGCCCGGCGCGGCGGCGGAAGCGATCGTACGCAGGGCAACCGCCCGGCGGCAAAAGCGGCGAAACCGCGCGGCCGTGAGGCGCAGTCCGCTGGCAACAGCGCCATGATGGACGCGCTGGCAGCAGCCATGGGTAAAAAACGCTAACCCTTTTCCGGCCCCTCATTGCAGGGGCCGCTTTCTCCGCCTTATTCTCTGACCCCATGTTGGTATACTCCGGAAACCGATTAGCTCCGGCTAATAAAGGCGAGTAAATAAGTTATTTATTAAGGTTTCATTTTGTTAACCAATGAAACCTTAATTAAACATTAAATGACAAAATAAATATTACCCTTATTTAGCGCTACAGTGCAGACCTTGCGTCATATCAAAAAAACAGCATATTTCCGGCAAATGTCGATTATTAAACCATTTATGTATTGATGATAAAAACCATTATCATTATCATCATTCATAGTAAATATATCTTCTTCTCCGTTGACTATGCTCCCCGGTACTGTGCGATGACCGCACACGGTAAACTCTCGTTCAGTTAGCGATTACAGGTAGGCCCTATGCAATTCACTCCTGATAGTGCGTGGAAAATCACGGGTTTCTCTCGTGATATTAGTCCGGCTTATCGTCAGAAACTATTGTCTCTTGGCATGCTGCCAGGTTCCTCTTTTAATGTGGTCCGCGTCGCGCCGCTCGGCGATCCCGTGCATATCGAAACCCGACGTGTAAGTCTGGTATTACGCAAAAAAGATCTCGATTTAATAGAACTGGAAGCGGTTGCACAATAACACCTGACCCGGTACTCAGAGTCTGAAATATGAAAAAGTTAACTCTTGGTTTAATTGGTAATCCGAACTCCGGCAAAACAACATTATTTAATCAGCTTACCGGCGCTCGTCAGCGCGTCGGCAACTGGGCCGGGGTCACCGTCGAACGCAAAGAAGGAGCCTTTACCACCACCGACCACCAGGTCACGCTGGTAGACCTGCCCGGCACCTATTCGCTGACGACGATCTCTTCACAGACCTCTTTAGATGAGCAGATCGCCTGTCACTATATCCTCAGCGGCGATGCCGACATGCTGATTAACGTGGTCGACGCCTCAAACCTGGAACGCAACCTCTATCTGACGCTGCAGCTGCTGGAGCTGGGCATCCCCTGCATCGTTGCGTTGAATATGCTGGATATTGCCGAAAAGCAAAAAATCCGGATCGACGTTGACGCGCTGGCAGCCCGCCTGGGTTGCCCGGTGATCCCGCTGGTCTCGACTCGCGGACGCGGTATCGAAGCCTTAAAAATGGCCGTCGACCGCCACCAGCAAAATACGTCGCTTGAGCTGGTGCACTACCCGCAGCCGCTGCTACGTGAAGCCGAAAAGCTGGCTCAGGAGATGGCGCCAGAAATTCCGCAACGTCAGCGTTGCTGGCTGGGTCTGCAGATGCTGGAAGGCGATATTTACAGCCGCGAGTACGCCGGAAACGCTGCGCATAAGCTCGACGATGCCCTGGCGAATCTGAGTGCGGAAATTGCCGATCCGGCGCTGCACATCGCGGATGCTCGCTATCAGAGCATTGCCGCCATCTGCGACGCCGTCAGCAACACGCTCACCGCTGAACCGAGTCGTTTCACCACCGCGATGGACAAAATCATCCTCAGCCGCGTGCTGGGGCTGCCTATCTTCTTATTTGTCATGTACCTGATGTTCCTGCTGGCGATCAACATCGGCGGCGCGTTACAACCCATCTTTGACGCCGGGTCCGTGGCTATCTTTATTCACGGCATTCAGTGGCTGGGCTATACCCTGCATTTCCCGGACTGGCTAACCGTTTTCCTTGCCCAGGGGCTGGGCGGCGGTATCAACACCGTGCTGCCGCTGGTGCCGCAAATCGGCATGATGTATCTGTTCCTCTCCTTCCTTGAGGATTCCGGCTATATGGCGCGAGCGGCATTCGTCATGGACCGCTTGATGCAGGCGCTGGGGCTACCGGGGAAATCTTTCGTGCCGCTGATTGTAGGCTTCGGCTGCAACGTGCCGTCGGTGATGGGGGCGCGCACGCTGGATGCACCGCGCGAACGCCTGATGACCATCATGATGGCGCCGTTTATGTCCTGCGGCGCGCGCCTGGCGATCTTTGCCGTGTTCGCCGCCGCGTTCTTTGGTCAGAATGGCGCGCTGGCGGTCTTCTCGCTGTATCTGCTCGGGATCGTGATGGCTATCCTGACCGGCCTGATGCTCAAACACACCATTATGCGCGGCGAAGCATCGCCGTTCGTAATGGAGCTACCGGTCTACCACGTCCCGCATATCAAAAGTCTGGTCATCCAGACCTGGCAACGGCTGAAAGGCTTTGTGCTGCGCGCGGGTAAAGTTATCGTCATCGTCAGTATCTTCCTTAGCGCCCTGAACAGCTTCTCGCTTAACGGTAAGCTGGTGGACAACATTAACGATTCGGCGCTGGCCTCCGTCAGTCGTATTATCACGCCGATTTTTAAACCTATTGGCGTGCATGAAGATAACTGGCAGGCCACCGTCGGACTGTTTACCGGCGCAATGGCGAAAGAGGTGGTCGTCGGGACGCTGAACACGCTCTACACCGCCGAAGATATTCAGAATGAAGCGTTTAATCCGCAGGAGTTCCACCTCGGCGACGAACTGCTGGCCGCGCTGGACGAAACCTGGCAGAGCCTGAAAGATACCTTCAGCCTGAGCGTTCTGGCTAACCCTATCGAAGCCAGCAAAGGCGATGGTGAAATGGAAACCGGCGCCATGGGGGTCATGGGCAGCAAATTCGGCAGCGCGGCGGCCGCCTACAGCTACCTGATTTTCGTTCTGCTCTATATTCCGTGCATCTCGGTGATGGGGGCTATCGCTCGCGAATCCAGCCGCGGCTGGATGTCATTCTCCATCTTATGGGGACTGAACATCGCCTACTCGCTCTCTACACTGTACTACCAGACCGTGAGTTTCAGCCAGCATCCGCGCTACAGTCTGGTGTGTATCCTGGCGGTGGTGCTGTTTAACATCATGGTCTTTGCTCTGTTACGCCGGGCACGCAGTCGGGTTGATGTCTCCCTGCTGGCGACGCGTAAAACGCCGTCATCCTGCTGCCAGAGTCCGGCAGGTGATTGTCACTAAGGAGTTATCATGGCGTCGTTGATTGAAGTACGCGATATGCTGGCCCTGCAGGGGCGTATGCAGGCGACACAGCTCAGCGCTCGCCTGCATGCTCCGCAGCCGCTGGTCGATGCCATGCTGAGTCGTCTGGAAGCCATGGGGAAAGCCGTGCGCATAACGGAAGACGCGAACGGCTGTTTGTCCGGCAGCTGCAAAAGTTGCCCTGAGGGAAAAGCCTGCTTGCAAGAGTGGTGGGCGCTGCGCTGATACCGCTGGGCAATAAGCCTATGAGCAATAAAACCAAAGCGGGTCCTGAGACCCGCTTTTGCTTATTTGTAGACGTCGGCGTTTGCGTGAACGGTTTTCTCGTTTTTCGAACCGGCAATCACCACAAAGTACTTGCCGCCCAGCTCATCCGCCTTCTTCGACAGATCGCGCTTTGCATCCATCGGTGACGTTGTTTTTGAGGTCGTAATGCTGCCGATTTTCGTCAGCTTCATTGACGCCACTTCATCTTTTTGAATCTCTTTCGCTGCAAACGCGCCAAAAGACAGGGACCCAATCACCAGAGATGCAACAATACCCGTAATAAGTTTCATAGCCTCAACTCTCCATAAGGTTGTTTTTATAGGCCACGGCGGCGACAGAAACGCATGCTCCCCGTGACAACCTAAGTATTGCTATGGTCGGGATTTTTGCCACAGCCTGCTAAAAATAATTGCGCAGGCGATTTTTCAACGCCACCAGTGGCTCACAGAACGCCTGCGGGTGCGAGATGAACGGGGCATGGGCCGCTTTTTCAAATACCATGGATTCACTCTGCGGCCATAATGCATCCAGAACCGGAACAATTTTGCGCGGCACCAGGCCATCCAGTCGGCCATACAGCCGCAGGAATGGCTGTGTGAATGCGGCCAGCGGCTGGCGTAAATCGGCCGTTTTAAGGATCTCCAGCCCGCCGTTCAACGCTTCTGAGGATGGCATCGGCAACGACAGCACGGTACTTTTCAACGCCCGGGCATCCTGACGAGCGCTTTCCGTCCCCATCGTTTGCAGCGCCAGAAACCGCTCCACGGTGCGCTGGAAATCTTGGCTCAGCTGCTGCTGAAACCCACTCAGCACCTCCGCTTTGATCCCGGGCCAGTCGCCATCGGCGCCAAAACAAGGCGAAGAGGCCACGGTGACCAGCGCCTGTACGCGCCCGGGATGTTGCACGGCAATCTGACTGGCCACCAACCCACCCAGGCTCCAGCCCAACCAGATAGCCTGCTCCGGGGCCTGGCTCAGTACCTGCTGCGCCATCTCCTCCAGCGACAGGGCGCCAAAGCCGCTGCTACGACCATAGCCCGGCAGGTCAACCAGATGCAGGGTAAAGTGCGAGGCCAGTTCCGGCGTCACGCAATCCCATACCCTGGCATTCAGCCCCCATCCGTGCAGGAGCACAAGATGACAATTTCCTTCCCCCACGGTTTGCCACCAGATGTCGTTCATCAGTTACTGTTCTCTTTCCACCATTACGAGGTGAAATATGCTAACAGCACACAGCTTATGCTGGCTATGCCAAATGCCGGTGGCGATCGCCCGCTGGGGAATCTGCTCCCGCTGCGCCACCTCTCTGGCGTTTGCCCATTCGCTTTGCCCACGGTGCGGGCTGCCTGCAGCGGTCAGCAGAGTCTCCTGCGGCCGCTGCCTGCGGGATCCTCCGCCGTGGCAACGGCTGGTGACGGTCAATGATTACCGGCCACCGCTGAGCGGTTTGATACATCAGCTTAAGTTTTCCCGTCGACCGGAGCTGGCGCCAGCGCTGGCGCGTCTGCTGCTGTTACGCGTTCGCCAGAGGGAAGGATTTCCCCGGCCAGACCGTCTCGTCAGCGTCCCGCTGTGGCAGCGACGTCAATGGCGGCGAGGCTTCAATCAAAGCGACCTGCTATGCCGACCGTTGGCGCACTGGCTGCAGTGCGCCTGGCACCATGACGCTTTGCGGCGCAACCGACGCACTGCGACCCAGCACCATCTCTCCGCACGCTTGCGTAAACAGAACCTGAAAAATGCCTTTCAGCTTGAAATATCGGTGCGCGGCCTCCATATCGCCATTGTGGATGATGTCGTCACAACCGGAAGCACCGTCGCTGAAATATCCCGCCTGCTTTTGCAAAACGGCGCCGCGACGGTTCAGGTATGGTGTATATGCCGTACCTTGTAGACCCCTGCTGATGGGCGTATTATAACCAAGTAAAATAGTCAACTATTAGGCCAACGCTATGATCCGTATTTCCGATGCTGCACAAGCGCACTTTGCCAAATTGCTGGTAAATCAGGAAGAAGGGACACAAATTCGCGTATTTGTGATTAATCCCGGCACCCCAAACGCTGAGTGCGGCGTATCCTACTGCCCACCGGATGCGGTGGAAGACACCGACACGGCGCTGAAGTTTGAGCAACTGACTGCGTATGTCGACGAACTCAGCGCGCCGTATCTGGAAGACGCTGAAATTGACTTCGTCACCGATCAGCTTGGCTCTCAGCTGACGCTGAAAGCACCGAATGCCAAAATGCGCAAAGTTTCCGACGATGCTCCGCTGATGGAACGCGTTGAATACATGCTGCAATCCCAGATTAACCCACAGCTGGCCGGCCACGGCGGACGCGTCACGCTGATGGAAATCACCGAAGACGGTCTGGCCATCCTGCAGTTCGGCGGCGGTTGTAACGGCTGTTCAATGGTCGATGTGACCCTGAAAGAAGGGATCGAGAAACAGCTGCTAAACGAATTCCCTGAGCTGAAAGGCGTGCGCGATCTGACCGAACACCAGCGCGGCGAGCACTCTTACTACTAAGTACGCCCCTCTTCCCGATGTTAAGCCCGGCGGCATTTGCCCGGCCGGGCCGCCCCTGCCAATGTTACCGCACAACATTTCCCCCTGAGCCACCCGGTAAAAACCCGGGAAAGAGTATGACTTAAGTCTCATATTTAAAATTTTACCCCGGCGGGTGATTCTCAACCCGCCCATGTTACCCGTATCATCTCTTTCAGGCACCGCTGCTATAAAAATAGCCAGCTATCCTTTCCTACAGGAGTGATAGTCGATTTTATGGCGCCATACCGTTTGCCGGCTCAGGCAGAGCAAACGAAAAAGATTGAAATTTGACGTTACCCATAACAAATGTAAGGCCAGGTAAATTATGCCATTAGTCATCGTTGCTATCGGGGTTGCCCTGCTGTTACTGCTGATGATCCGTTTCAAAATGAACGGCTTCATCGCTCTGGTTCTGGTGGCACTCGCCGTCGGACTTATGCAAGGCATGCCTCTGGATAAAGTCATCGTATCCATTAAAAACGGCGTTGGGGGAACCCTCGGCAGCCTCGCGCTGATCATGGGCTTTGGCGCTATGCTCGGTAAGCTGCTGGCGGATTGCGGCGGCGCTCAGCGCATTGCCACAACCTTAATCGCTAAGTTCGGTAAAAAGCACATCCAGTGGGCCGTCGTGCTGACCGGTTTTACCGTCGGCTTCGCGCTGTTCTACGAAGTGGGCTTCGTCCTGATGCTGCCGCTGGTGTTCACCATTGCCGCGTCTGCCCGCATCCCGCTGCTGTACGTCGGCGTTCCGATGGCGGCCGCGCTCTCCGTGACTCACGGTTTCCTGCCTCCGCACCCGGGCCCAACGGCGATTGCCACAATCTTCCATGCTGATATGGGTAAGACCCTGCTGTACGGTACGATTCTGGCTATTCCGACGGTTATCCTTGCCGGTCCGGTTTTCGCTCGCTTCCTGAAAGGCATCGATAAACCGATTCCGGAAGGTCTGCACAACCCGAAAACCTTCACCGAAGAAGAGATGCCGGGCTTTGGCGTCAGCGTCTGGACCTCACTGGTACCGGTGATCCTGATGGCGATGCGCGCCGTTGCCGAGATGATCCTGCCGAAAGGCCACGCCTTCCTGCCGGTTGCCGAGTTCTTCGGCGACCCGGTAATGGCGACCCTGATTGCGGTTCTCATCGCCCTGTTCACCTTCGGCCTGAACCGTGGACGTTCCATGGAGCAGATCAACGACACGCTGACCTCTTCGATCAAAATTATCGCTATGATGCTGTTGATCATCGGCGGCGGTGGCGCCTTCAAACAGGTGCTGGTGGATAGCGGCATGGATAAATACATCGCCTCTATCATGCATGAATCCAACATGTCCCCGCTGTTTATGGCCTGGTCTATCGCGGCGGTACTGCGTATTGCGCTCGGTTCTGCGACCGTTGCCGCCATCACCGCCGGCGGGATTGCCGCACCGCTGATTGCCACCACCGGCGTCAGCCCGGAACTGATGGTCATTGCGGTTGGTTCCGGCAGCGTTATCTTCTCTCACGTGAACGATCCGGGATTCTGGCTGTTTAAGGAATACTTCAACCTCACCATCGGCGAGACCATCCGGTCGTGGTCGGTGCTGGAAACCATTATCTCAGTCTGCGGCCTGGTTGGCTGTCTGCTGCTGGGGATGGTGGTGTAAGCCAGGCGTCAGCATAAAAAAGGCCGGGTCCGCATACGCGACCCGGCCTTTTTATTGGCTTTTTTCACAGCGTTTCCCCGGCGTCACCGGGGAAACGGCGACACTATTTCTTCTTAGCGACCGCTTTGCGCCGCTTATCCAGATCCTTAATCAGCTTATTCACCCGCTCATCGGCAAACATCTGCTCAAGGGTCGTGGAGAGCTTACGCCGCCAGTTCGGATATTCGCTGCTGGTGCCCGGGATATTGACCGGGGTCGCCATTTCCAGCCAGTCTTCCGGCTGTAACCCCAACAATGCGCTGTTGCTGTCCGCAATGTAACGCTGCATCCCGCGATTGAGGGTCGACGTCATCGCCATCAGCGAGGCATTATGCCCGGCGCGTTTTGGCAGGCAGCCATATTGATGCAGCGCATCCAGCAGCCCCTGTTTCGCCCGTTCACGATCCTGATACAGGCCACGCAGAACCACTTCATCAGGATACAGACCTAACGATTTACCCAGCGTCAGGTCTCCGCTTTCCCAGTAACCGCGCAGCGTTGGCAGGTCATGCGTTGTCGCCACCGCCATTGATTGTTCCGGATACGTCTGCGGCGCGCGGAACGTCTTCTCATGGTCATTTTCGAAATAGAGCACTTTGTAGGAATAGACGCCGCTCTTACGCAGCTTGCCGACAATCTCCACCGGGACGGTACCCAGATCTTCGCCAATCACCATACAGCGATGACGCTGACTCTCCAGCGCCATAATCGACAGCAGATCGTCGACCGGGTACTGCACATAGGCGCCGTGGTCAGCGGTTTCACCATACGGAATCCACCACAGACGCAGAACCGACATCACGTGGTCGATGCGCAATGCACCGCAGTTTTGCATGTTGGCACGCAGCAGCTCGATAAACGGCTCATAGGCACGGGCGACGATGATATGCGGATCCATCGGCGGCAGACCCCAGTTTTGCCCCAGCGGGCCAAGAATGTCCGGCGGCGCCCCGACGGAGGCTTTCAGACAATACAGCTCGCGGTCGCACCAGGTTTCCGAACCGCCTTCCGCCACGCCCACCGCCAGATCGCGGTACAGACCAATCGGCATCGCGTCGTGCTGGCTGGTGTGCCAGCATTCGGCGAACTGGCAATACGCCAGCCACTGCAGCCAGAGGTAGAAACTCACCTCGTCGGCCTGCTCGGTGCAGAATGCTTTCACTTCCGGGCTGCTGATATCCTGATACGCTTTTGGCCAGGCAGGCCAGCCCCAGCGGAGCGGATCTTGCTGTACGTGCCAGGCGTGCAGGGCATCATACGCCGCCTGCCAGTACAGGCTTTCGCCTTCACGAAGCACGAACTGACGGAACTCCGCCATCGCCTCATCGTGACGGGTGGAAAATCGCTTCCAGGCCATGCGCAGCGCGGTCATTTTCAACGCGGTCACCGCGGTATAATCCACATCCTCGGTTTGACGCGCGGCTTGTAATGCCCGCTGCGTCTCCGGTGATTGCCACCAGGCCTGCGCCTCTTTGCTCAGACGAAAATCATCGACCGCGTTAACGTCAATATAGATAACGTTCAGCCAGCGGCGTGAGGATGGGCTGTAGGGACTGGCGCTCTCCGGGTTTGCCGGATAGAGCGCATGAATCGGGTTAAGACCGATAAACGCGCCGCCGCGCCGGGAAATCTCCGGCAGCATCGCGCGTAAATCACCAAAATCGCCGATTCCCCAGTTTTTCTCCGAGCGCAGCGTATAAAGCTGTACGCAGGCGCCCCACAGTTTTTGCCCCTCTTTCAGGGCCTGTGGTTCATAGCAACGCACCGGCGTCACAATCGCCCGACAATGCCAGCGTTCGCCATCCTGAGTCAGGGTCAGCGAATGATAGCCTTCCGGCAGTTTGGCCGGCAGCGGGAGGGGCTCTCCTCCGCGCACTTTGCCTTGATACTGTTTCCCCTCTTCGGTGGTGAGGATCCACTGGAATTCCCCACGGCCGGCTACCGGCAGCGACATTTTCTTGCCGTGTGTGAAAACCTGCACCGGCGGCAGCGGGTCAACCGCCACTTTCGTGGCGGTTGTTGTACGATGCATCGCATCCAGCAGACGTTGTTTAGTCGCCGCAGCAATCGACTGCGGCTTACCGTGCGCATTGATGTAGTCGGGACTTATTCCCGCCGCCAGCGCGGCGTTATCAAGGCGTTTAGTCTCCATAGGCCTGTCCTTAGCGTTTTGCCTGCCAGATACGTTGTTGATAGTCGCGAATTGAGCGGTCGGAGCTGAACATGCCGCAGCGCGCGGTATTCAGAATCGTCGCACGAGTCCAGGCTTCCTGATCGCGGTACAACTCATCCACCTGCTTCTGCGCAGCAACATACGCTTCGAAGTCAGCCAGCACCAGGTACGGGTCGCCGCCTTTCAGCAGGCTGTGCAGCATCTGGTCGAAAGCATGCTTGTCGCCATCGCTATACTTGCCGCTTTCCAGCTCTTTCAGGACCGCATCCAGCAGCTTGTCCTTTTTACGCCATTTCAGCGGGTCATAACCTTTCGCTTTCAGCGCCTTAACTTCTTCAACGGTATTACCGAAGATAAAGATATTCTCTTCGCCGACCTGTTCGGCGATTTCAACGTTCGCACCGTCCAGGGTCCCGACGGTCAATGCGCCGTTCAGCGCCAGCTTCATGTTGCCGGTACCGGAGGCTTCTTTCCCCGCCGTGGAGATCTGTTCAGAGACATCCGCCGCTGGAATCAGCATTTCCGCCGCAGAGACGCAGTAATCCGGCAGGAAGACCACTTTCAGCTTGTCGCCCACCAGCGGATCGTTATTCACCGCCTGCGCCACCTTGTTGATAGCAAAAATAATATTCTTCGCCAGGTAGTAGCCCGGTGCGGCTTTCGCCCCGAACAGGAACACGCGCGGTACGCGGTCCGCCTGCGGGTTTTCGCGAATCTCTTTGTACTGCGCCAGAATGTTCAGCAGATTGAGATGCTGACGCTTGTACTCGTGCAGACGCTTAATCTGGATATCGAAAATCGCCTGCGGGTTGATCTCGATACCGGTACGCGTCTTAACAAACTCAGCCAGGCGAACTTTGTTAGCCAGCTTAATCTCACGGTAGGTCTGGCGGAACGCCGCATCGTCAGCATATTTCTCCAGATGGATCAGCTGGTCGAGATCGTTAGCCCACTCTTTCTTCAGCGTCTTATCCAGCAGCGCAGCCAGTTCCGGGTTGCACTGTTTAATCCAGCGACGCGGCGTAATGCCGTTGGTCACGTTGTGGAACTTATTCGGCCACAGCTGGTGATATTCCGGGAACAGATCTTTCACCACCAGGTCGGAGTGCAACGCGGCAACGCCGTTGACCGCAAAGCCGCTGACCACACACATGTTCGCCATGCGAACCTGTTTATCATGCACCACCGCCAGTTTTGCCCACACCTGCTTATCGCCAGGCCAGGTTTTCTCGACCAGCTTCTTAAATCTGTCGTTAATCTCTTTGATGATCTGCATATGACGCGGCAGCAGGGCTTTAACCAGCTTCTCGTCCCAGCACTCCAGCGCTTCAGGCATCAGCGTATGGTTGGTGTAGGCGAAGGTTTTGCTGGTAATGGCCCAGGCGTCATCCCAGCTCAGCTGGTGCTCATCGATCAGCACGCGCAGCAGTTCAGGAATGGCGATGGTCGGGTGGGTATCGTTGAGCTGGATCACTTCGTAATCCGCCAGTTCTGCCAGCTTACGACCCGCCAGATGGTGGCGACGCAGAATATCGGCAACCGAACAGGCGCACTGGAAGTATTGCTGCATTAAGCGCAGCTTTTTCCCTGCCTGATGGTTATCGTTCGGGTAAAGCACTTTAGTCAGTTTTTCCGCGTCGATACCCTGCTGCTCTGCGCGCAGGAAATCGCCATCGTTAAATTTGGTCAGATTAAATGGATGAGCATGGGTCGCCTGCCACAGACGCAGCGGCTGCGCGACGTTATTACGATACCCCAGCACCGGCAGATCCCAGGCCTGGCCGGTAATCACGAACGCCGGTTCCCAGGCGCCGCTTTTGCTGACCTTACCGCCGATCCCAACCTGCACATCCAGCTGTTCGTTATGACGGAACCACGGGTAGCGGCTACGCCCCCAGTCATCCGGCGCTTCAACCTGCTGGCCATCTGCGAAAGACTGACGGAACAGACCATACTGATAATTCAGGCCATAGCCGGTTGCCGACTGGCCAACGGTCGCCATGGAGTCGAGGAAACATGCCGCCAGACGACCCAGACCGCCGTTGCCGAGGCCCGGATCAATCTCTTCTTCCAGCAGATCGGTCAGGTGAATGTCATGAGCCTTCAGCTCATCGCTCACCCCTTGATACCAACCCAGATTTAACAGGTTGTTGCCGGTCAGACGACCGATCAAAAACTCCATAGAGATATAGTTGACGTGACGCTGCCCTTTGGCGGGTTTCGCCACCGGTTGAGCGGCCAACAGCTCGGCAAGCGCACCGCTTACGGCGTGCCACCACTGACGCTGGGTCATCTCAGAAGCGGACTGTAAGCCAAAATGCTGCCACTGACGGGTCAGTGCAGCCTGAAACTGATCTTTATTAAAAGAAGTCTGTGACATAAGAAATCCGGGTCCTTTACTAAAACGTTGGCGTTAGTGTGCCGACCTCCTGAAGCAACGTCCTCATCCCGATGGGGATTAGACAGGGAGGAGCAGCAGGGATGAGCGAAAAGTGTGATCGTGGCCACTATAACGGTAGCTCTCCGCCAGAAACATGCTGGAAAATTCACCACCCAGAAACACTATATTGTTCATCACCATCAGAAGAATATTTGTTACAGGCCGAGACAAAGCGTTGGATAAAACACCATTCCGCAATTATCACGAAATAAAAATAAGCATTGTGTAAAAATAACCCTGCCTCATGACACAAATACGCCAAAACGATTATTTATAAGATTGTCCTGAAATTAACTTAATAAAAACATACAACTACAAAAAAATGGAGTGAAAGCCATTTTTTAGACCAGTGAACAAGGGAAAACCCAGTAATCACGCACGCTGGTACCGGTTTTACAACCGCAGGGTTTTAATTGGGAATTTGTGACCTGGTGCAAATTCAAGAGCATAAAATTCGGACATAACTTGCAATAATTTTCATTATCGCCGACCTTAATAGTCATTAATTACGAAGCGCAAAAAAAATCGCAAATCCTCTCTTGCACAGCGAAATGATTAACTATGTTGATTCCGTCTAAATTAAGTCGCCCAGTCCGCCTTGAACACACCGTGGTTCGCGAGCGATTGCTGGCTAAACTTTCCGGCGCGAACAATTACCGTCTCGTGTTGGTCACCAGCCCCGCTGGGTACGGCAAGACAACGCTCATCTCTCAATGGGCGGCGGGGAAAAATGAACTTGGCTGGTTTTCGCTGGATGAAGGCGATAACCAACAGGAGCGTTTTGCCAGTTATCTGATCGCCTCTGTTCAGCAGGCTACCGGCGGCCACTGCGTGGCCAGCGAAAACATGGTGCAGAAACGCCAGTATGCCAGCCTGCCCTCGCTTTTTGCGCAGCTGTTTATTGAGCTTGCCGACTGGCAGCGCCCGCTGTATCTGGTGATTGATGATTATCATCTGATCAACAATCCGGTGATTCACGATGCGATGCGCTTCTTCCTCCGCCATCAGCCGGAGAATATGACCCTGGTGGTGCTCTCGCGCAACCTGCCGCAGCTCGGTATTGCCAACCTGCGCGTGCGCGATCAGCTGCTGGAAATCGGCAGCCAGCAGCTGGCGTTTACCCATCAGGAAGCAAAACTCTTTTTCGACTGTCGTCTGGCTTCGCCGATTGAGGCTGAAGACAGCAGCAGGCTGTGCGACGACGTCGCCGGCTGGGCCACGGCGCTTCAGCTTATTGCTCTTTCCGCTCGCCAGAATAACTCTTCCGCCCACCACTCCGCCCGTCGTCTTGCCGGTATAAATGCCAGCCATCTCTCCGATTATCTGGTGGATGAGGTACTGGATAATGTCGACGCGCGAACGCGTAATGTTTTGCTGAAAAGCTCGCTGCTGCGTTCAATGAACGATGCGCTCATCGTTCGCGTGACCGGGGAAGAAAACGGGCAAATGCAGCTGGAAGAGATTGAACGTCAGGGCCTGTTCATGCAGCGGATGGACGACTCCGGCGAATGGTTCCGCTATCACCCCCTGTTTGGCAATTTCCTGCGCCAGCGCTGCCAGTGGGAGCTGGCAACCGAATTACCTGAAATTCACCGCTCTGCCGCCGAAGGCTGGATGGCGCTGGGCTTCCCCAGCGAAGCCATTCATCATGCGCTGGCGGCCGGCGATGCGAAAATGCTGCGCGATATTTTACTGAATCACGCCTGGGGCATGTTCAACCACAGCGAACTGGGACTGCTCGAACAGTCGCTGGCGGCGCTGCCGTGGTCAAACCTGCTGGAAAATCCGCGTCTGCTCCTGCTGCAGGCCTGGCTGATGCAAAGCCAGCACCGTTACAGCGAAGTCAACACCCTGCTGGCGCGCGCCGAGCAGGAGATGGACATGAAAATGGATACCGCGATGCATGGCGATTTCAACGCCCTGCGTGCACAGGTGGCCATTAATGCCGGCGATCAGGAAGAGGCCGAGCGTCTGTCCATGGTCGCGTTAGAAGAGCTGCCGTTGGCCAGCTACTACAGCCGAATTGTGGCTACATCGGTGCATGGCGAAGTGCTGCATTGTAAAGGCCAGTTAAGTAAATCTCTGGCGGTGATGCAACAGACGGAGCAGATGGCCCGCCGCCACGACATCTGGCATTACGCGCTGTGGAGCATGATCCAGCAAAGCGAGATTCTCTTTGCCCAGGGCTTCCTGCAGGCCGCCTGGGAAGTGCAGGAGAAAGCTTTCCAGCTTATCCGCGAGCAGCATCTCGAGCAGCTGCCGATGCATGAATTCCTGCTGCGTATTCGCTCACAGCTGCTGTGGGCCTGGGCGCGGCTGGATGAGGCGGAAGCGTCCGCACGTAATGGCATGGATGTCCTGTCAAGCTATCAACCGCAGCAGCAGCTGCAGTGTCTGGCTCTGATGGTGCAGTGCTCGCTGGCACGCGGCGATCTGGATAACGCCCGCAGCCACCTCAACCGCCTGGAAAACCTGCTCGGCAACGGTCACTATCATAGCGACTGGGTTTCGAATGCCGATAAAGTCCGGGTGATCTACTGGCAGATGGTCGGTGATAAAGCCACGGCCGCCAACTGGCTGCGCCAGACGCCGAAACCCGAATTCGCCAATAACCACTTCCTGCAAAGCCAGTGGCGCAACATCGCCCGGGCGCAAATTCTGCTGGGTGATTTTGACTCGGCGGAAATGGTGCTGGAAGAGCTCAACGACAATGCCCGCTCGCTGCGTCTGATGAGCGATATTAACCGCAACCTGCTGTTGCTCAACCAGCTTTACTGGCAGGCAGGACGGAAAAGCGAGGCGCAGAAAGTCCTGCTGGAGGCGCTCGCACTCGCCAACCGCACCGGGTTTATCAACCACTTTGTGATTGAAGGCGAAGCCATGGCGCAGCAGCTGCGCCAGCTGATTCAGCTCAATACGCTGCCGGAGCTGGAACAGCACCGTGCCCAGCGCATCCTGCGCGATATCAACCAGCACCATCGCCATAAGTTTGCCCACTTTGATGAGGGCTTTGTCGAACGGCTGCTGAGTCACCCGGAAGTCCCGGAACTGATTCGCACCAGCCCGCTGACCCAGCGTGAATGGCAGGTACTGGGGCTGATCTATTCCGGCTACAGCAACGAACAGATTGCCGGTGAGCTGGACGTGGCGGCCACGACCATTAAAACCCACATTCGTAATCTGTATCAGAAGCTGGGAGTCGCACACCGCCAGGATGCGGTACAGCACGCCCAGCGGTTGCTTAAAATGATGGGCTACGGCGTTTAACGCCGTTTAGCACAGTTCCAGCTGAAGGTTGTTGTCCGTAATAACTTTCAGTACCCCTGCCGGCGGCATCACATCGGTGTAGACCGCATCGACCATGCTGATGCTGCCCATATTCACCATCGCATTGCGCCCAAATTTCGAGTGATCCACCACCAGCATCACGTGGCGAGAGTTTTCAATGATCGCGCGTTTGGTGCGAACTTCATGGTAATCAAACTCCAGCAGCGAACCGTCGCTGTCTACGCCGCTGATACCGAGAATGCCGAAATCAAGACGAAACTGGGAGATAAAGTCCAGCGTCGCTTCGCCGATAATGCCGCCATCCCGACTGCGCAGCTCGCCGCCCGCCAGAATAATGCGGAAATCCTCTTTCACCATCAGCGTGGTGGCCACATTAAGGTTGTTGGTGACGATGCGCAGATCGTTATGCTCCAGCAGCGCATGCGCCACCGCTTCCGGCGTGGTGCCGATATCGATGAACAACGTCGCGCCATCGGGGATTTGGCTGGCCACCTTGCGGGCAATACGCTCTTTTTCCTGCGTCTGGGTGGCCTTCCTGTCGTGCCAGGAGGTATTTACCGAACTGGAAGGCAGCGCTGCGCCACCGTGGTGGCGCAGGATCATCTTTTGTTCGGCAAGGTCGTTCAGGTCACGACGAATGGTCTGTGGGCTGACGGCAAACTGCTCAACCAGCTCTTCCGTACTGACATATCCCTGTTTTTTTACCAGCTCGATAATGGCGTCATGACGTTGTGTTTGTTTCATGAAATATCCCTGGGATTATAAGACTCGCATAAAGGCGCTGTCGTTGCAGAGAGCCGGATAAGTCGGCGGCCCTATGTTCGCTTTCGCACATGTTGCGTATCGACCAACGCCATCGCCAGCCCGGTCAGGAGACCTGCCACATGCGCACCGTTCGCAATCGACATGCCAAAAACATCAAACCATCCAGCAATTAACCACACTAAAGAGAAGAGTATCAAGCCACGCTGCAAATAGACGCCGCTTTGCGGATCCCGCTCTCCACGCAGCCAGACATAGCCCATCAGCGCATAGACGACGCCGGATAGCCCACCAAACCAGGGGCCGCTAAACTGGTGCTGAATAAACCCGCTTAACAAGGCGCTAATAACGGTAATGACCACCAGTTTGCCGGTGCCGATGCGTTTTTCCACCGCACCGCCGAGGTACCACCACCATAGCAGGTTAAACAGGATATGCATCAGCGAGAAGTGCATGAAAGCATGGCTAAAGTAGCGCCAGACTTCAAATTTCAGCGACGGGTCATAAGGCCAGGCCAGCAGCAGCATGATCGGCCGATCGCCGATGATGTTTTGCAGCACAAAGACCAGGATGCAGACAAGCAAAATGGCCCAGGTAAACGGCCCGGCGTTGTGACGCAGAGTGGCAAAGAAAGGGAAACGCTGGTAGCGCAAACCGCTGTTGGTCTGTCCGGATTGCCAGCTGGCCGCCAGATAGCGTGGATCGGCGGGGTTTTCCAGGAAGCGAGCCAGTTCGGCCTGCACCCGCCCGGCCTGACTCTCATCGGCCAGCCAGACATCGCTCTGATCATGCTGCTGAATGGTCAGGATAATGCCCTGCGTAGCCATGTAGTCGACAAACGCCTGGGCCACACGCGGGTTAGCAAAAGAGGTAATCATTAACATACGGCGGATCGCTTATTCCACACAAAGGGGGCTAGTATATACGAGTTGCAGGAGTGGCGCGCCCTGGGCGTCCCTGAACAACGCATCCGCAGCCATGCCATCTGAAACAGGACGGGAATAACGGAATGGCGTGCTAACGTTTAAAGCGCGCCATGTTCCACTTCCGCCGGGAAATGACGATGCCACGCATCGAACCCACCATCCACGCTGTAAACCTTGTCATAGCCCTGCTGTAGCAGATACTGCGCGGCGCCTTTACTGCTATTGCCGTGGTAGCACATCACCATCACCGCGGTATCAACGTCATTATCGCGCATAAACGCGCCCAGCGTATCGTTGGTCAGATGAAACGCACCCGGCGTATGCCCCATCGCAAAACTCTGCGGATCGCGGATATCCACCAGCACCGCCTTTGCCTGATGCAGTTTCTGGTGCGCTTCTTCAACATTGATACATTCAAAGTGGTCCATGTGCTCTTTCTCTATATAGCGGAATAATATTGCTGGCAGATAGCCGGCCATGATTCTACTGCCTAGTTTACCGTCAGACGGGAAATAAACGCCAATATGTTACACGCATCACTCTGAAATGTTTTTTTGATGTTACCAATGGCGCGTTTGTTTGCTATATTGAGCGATAACGAACATTTTTGAGCTTAAACGAAAGTGCCAGAGGTAGCGAACGTGGAAACCAAAGATCTGATTGTGATAGGGGGAGGCATCAACGGTGCCGGTATCGCGGCAGACGCCGCCGGGCGTGGTTTATCCGTACTGATGCTGGAAGCGCGCGATCTCGCCTGCGCCACTTCCAGCGCCAGTTCGAAGCTGATTCACGGCGGGCTGCGCTACCTTGAACACTATGAATTCCGCCTGGTCAGCGAAGCGCTGGCCGAACGCGAAGTGCTGTTAAAAATGGCGCCGCATCTCGCTTTTCCCATGCGCTTTCGCCTGCCGCATCGCCCGCACCTGCGCCCGGCCTGGATGATCCGTATCGGTCTGTTTATGTACGATCACCTCGGGAAACGCACCAGCTTACCCGCTTCGACCGGCTTGCGATTTGGCGCAGAATCGGTATTAAAACCTGAAATCGTGCGCGGTTTCGAATATTCCGACTGTTGGGTAGACGATGCGCGTCTGGTACTGGCTAACGCGCAGATGGTGGTACGCAAAGGTGGCGAGGTCCGGACTCGTACCCGGGCAATTTCGGCAAAACGCGAAAACGGCCTGTGGATTGTCGAGGCGGAAGATATCGATACCGGCGAGAAATTCACCTGGCAGGCCCGTGGCCTGGTCAATGCGACCGGCCCGTGGGTCAAACACTTCTTTGACGAAGGGATGCATCTGCGCTCACCGTACGGCATTCGCCTGATTAAAGGCAGCCACATTGTGGTGCCGCGTGTGCACACCCAGAAACAGGCCTACATTCTGCAAAACGAAGACAAACGGATTGTGTTCGTGATCCCGTGGATGGATGAGTTCTCGATAATCGGTACCACCGACGTTGAGTACAATGGCGACCCGCAGAAAGTGGCGATCGATGACAACGAGATCAACTATTTGCTGAACGCCTATAACGCGCACTTCAAAAAGACGCTGTCCCGCGACGATATCGTCTGGACCTACTCCGGCGTCCGTCCGCTGTGCGACGATGAATCGGACTCGCCGCAGGCGATTACCCGCGACTACACCCTGGATATCCATGACGAACAGGGCCAGGCGCCGCTGCTGTCGGTATTTGGCGGCAAGCTGACAACCTATCGCAAGCTGGCCGAGCACGCGCTGGAAAAACTGACGCCCTACTACAAAGGCATCGGCCCGGCCTGGACCAAAACGGCCGTGCTGCCCGGCGGGGATATCGACGGCGACCGCGACGATTACGCGGCCAGGCTGCGCCGCCGGTTCTCATTTATCAGCGAATCGATGGCGCGTCACTATGCCCGCACCTATGGCAGCAACAGCGAGCTGATCCTCGCAGAGGCGGCATCGATAGCGGATCTGGGTGAGGATTTTGGCCATGAGTTCTATGAAGCCGAGCTGAAATACCTGGTGGAGCATGAGTGGGTACGCACGCTTGAGGATGCCATCTGGCGCCGGACGAAACAGGGAATGTGGCTGAATGACTCGCAGCAGGCGCGGATCGGCGAATGGCTGGCGCAGCACGTGGGAAAGTCTGAGCTTTCGCTGGCTTCTTAAGCCCGAACGACCCGCGCTGGCGCGGAGTTTGTCGGGATAGTGCATAAAAAACGGGGCCAGCGGCCCCGTTTTCACTGCGTAACCGGCTACAGCCGTACCGGGTCGATATGCCAGATATGGTCGGCGTATTCCTGAATCGTACGGTCAGAAGAGAAATAGCCCATGTTGGCGATATTATGCATCGCTTTCATCGCCCACTCTTCCGGATGACGATACAGCTCATCCACCTTATCCTGGCAATCCACATAGCTACGGTAATCCGCCAGCACCTGATAATGGTCACCAAAGTTGATCAGCGAATCCAGCAGATCGCGATAGCGACCCGGCTCCGACGGGCTGAACAGCCCGGTACCGATTTGCGTCAGCGCCTGATGCAGCTCCGGATCCTGTTCGTAAAATTCCCGCGGCTTATAGCCGTTACGACGTAGCGCCTCCACCTGTTCTGCGGTATTGCCGAAGATAAAAATATTATCCTCGCCCACGTGCTCCAGCATTTCGACGTTCGCGCCGTCCAGGGTACCAATGGTCAAAGCGCCGTTAAGCGCAAATTTCATATTACTGGTTCCGGAAGCTTCCGTACCCGCCAGCGAGATCTGCTCTGAAAGATCCGCCGCCGGAATAATCAGCTGCGCAAGGCTAACGCTGTAGTTCGGGACAAACACCACTTTTAGCTTATCGCCAATCTGCGGATCGTTGTTCACCACCGCCGCCACATCGTTAATGAGATGAATAATGTGCTTGGCCATGTAATAAGCCGAGGCGGCTTTCCCGGCAAAGATATTCACGCGCGGTACCCATACGGCGTCAGGATCGGCCTTAATACGGTTGTAGCGGGTAATCACGTGCAGGACATTCATCAGCTGACGCTTGTACTCGTGGATACGTTTGATTTGCACGTCGAACAGCGCTTTCGGGTTCACCACCACATTCAGCTGATGAGCAATCACGTTTGCCAGACGCTGCTTGTTCTCCAGCTTCGCCTGACGTACGGCCTGATTGACCGTCGGATAGTCAATATGCTGCTCCAGCTCCTGCAGTTGGCTGAGGTCGGTACGCCAGGTACGACCGATGTTCTCGTCCAGTACCTTCGACAACGGCGGATTCGCCAGCGCCAGCCAGCGACGCGGCGTCACGCCGTTGGTGACGTTAATAAAGCGCATCGGGAAAATCTTCGCGAAGTCGGCAAACAACGACTCCACCATCAGCCGGGAGTGCAGTTCGGAAACGCCGTTCACCTTATGACTAATCACCACCGCCAGCCACGCCATGCGCACCCGGCGGCCGTTGGATTCGTCAATAATCGACGTGCGACTTAGCAGCGCCGTATCATTGGGATACTGCTCCTGCAGCGTCTTCAGGAAGTAGTCATTGATCTCGAAAATAATCTGCAAATGGCGCGGCAGAATTTTCCCCAGCATATCGACAGGCCAGGTCTCGAGCGCTTCACTCATCAACGTATGGTTGGTGTAGGAGAACACCTGGCAGGTGACTTCAAACGCCTCATCCCAGCCGAACTTATGCTCATCAATCAGCAGGCGCATCAGCTCCGGAATCGACAGCACCGGATGGGTGTCGTTAAGGTGAATCGCAATTTTGTCTGCCAGGTTAGCAAAGGTTTTATGCAGCTGATAATGGCGGTTGAGAATATCCTGTACCGTCGCGGAGACGAGGAAATATTCCTGACGCAGGCGCAGCTCGCGCCCGGAGTAGGTCGAGTCGTCCGGATACAGTACCCGGGAGACGTTTTCGGAATGGTTTTTATCTTCCACCGCCGCGAAGTAATCACCCTGATTAAATTTACCGAGGTTAATCTCGCTGCTGGCCTGGGCGCTCCACAGACGGAGCGTGTTGGTCGCATCGGTATCAAAACCCGGGATAATCTGATCGTAGGCTTCCGCCAGGATCTCTTCGGTTTCAACCCAGCGCGACTGTTTACCTTCCTGCTGAATGCGTCCGCCGAAGCGCACTTTGTAACGCGTATTATGCCGTTCAAATTCCCACGGGTTGCCGTACTCGAGCCAGTAATCCGGCGACTCTTTCTGCCGGCCGTCAACGATGTTTTGCTTAAACATCCCGTAGTCATAGCGGATACCGTAACCACGGCCAGGCAGGCCCAGGGCCGCCAGCGAATCGAGGAAACAGGCGGCCAGGCGCCCAAGACCGCCATTACCCAGCCCCGGGTCATTCTCTTCGTCAATCAGCTCTTCAAGGTTCAGCCCCATCTCTTCCAGCGCGCTGTTCACATCTTCGTAGATGCCCAACGACAGCAAGGCGTTAGAAAGCGTACGGCCAATCAGAAACTCCATCGACAGGTAATAAACCTGGCGTACTTCCTGAGAAAGCTGAGCACGATTAGAGCGCAGCCAGCGCTCCACCATACGGTCGCGGACGGCAAACAGCGTGGCGTTGAGCCACTCATGCTTATTGGCGATAGCCGGATCTTTACCAATGATAAACATCAGCTTATAGGCAATAGAGTGCTTTAACGCCTCAACGCTCAGCGTGGGTGATGCATAGCTAAAGGGTACATTCATCGCAATGACTCCTGTGGTTACAGCAAGCGTTGATAAAGTTCGCGATAAGAGTGCGCCGCGACCTGCCAGCTAAAATCCATATTCATCGCCTGACGCTGAACGTAACGCCAGAGCGACGGGCGCGACCACAGCACGAACGCGCGCCGAATTGCCCGCAGCAGCGATAGTGCATTGCTGTCTTCAAAGACAAAACCGCTGGCTACGCCATCGGCCAGATTTTCCAGCGAACTGTCGGTCACGGTATCCGCCAGACCACCGGTACGCCGCACCAGCGGCAGCGTGCCGTACTTCAGGCCATACAACTGGGTTAAGCCACAGGGCTCGAAACGGCTGGGAACCAGAATCACGTCGGCGCCCCCCATAATGCGGTGTGAAAAGGCCTCGTGATAACCAATCTGCACGCCAACTTTGCCCGGGTGCTCGGCGGCCGCAGCCAGAAAACCTTCCTGCAGTACCGGGTCCCCTGCGCCCAGCAGCGCCAGCTGCCCACCCTGCTCAAGCAGGCCCGGCAGCGCTTCGAGAACTAAATCCAGCCCTTTCTGGCTGGTCAGACGGCTGACCACGGCGAACAGCGGGGCTTTGTCGTCGACTTTCAGCCCCATCGCAATTTGCAGCTGGCGCTTGTTCTCCGCTTTGTCTTCAAGGCGATCGCGGTCATAACGCGACGCCAGCAGCAGGTCGCTCTCCGGGTTCCAGATACCCGCATCCACGCCGTTCAGGATCCCCGATAGTCGCCCCTCGTGCTGGCGCTGACGTAGCAGCCCTTCCATGCCGTAGGCAAATTGCGGTTCGGTTATTTCACGCGCGTAGGTCGGGCTGACCGCCGTAATATGATCGGCGTAATAGAGCCCGGACTTGAGGAACGAGATCTGGCCGTTGAACTCCAGACCATGCATGTTATAGAACGACCACGGCAGTTCGATCTCATTCATGTGCCAGGAGTAGAACATCCCCTGATAGGCCAGATTGTGTACCGTAAAGACCGATTTCGCCGGGCGTCCACGCGCGGCCAGATAGGCAGGAGTCAGGCCTGCATGCCAGTCGTGAGCATGCACGACATCAGGACGCCAGAAAGGGTCCAGTCCGCAGGCCATCTCGCTGCCTACCCACCCCAGCAGCGCAAAACGCAGCACGTTGTCGGTGTAAGCATGTTGGTTGGTGTCGTGGTAAGGGCTCCCTGGGCGGTCGTAGAGATGCGGGGCATCAATCAAATAGATCCCCACGCCGTTATAGTGACCAAACAGCAGCGTCATGCGTCCGGCAAAAGTATCCCGGCGCGTCACCACCTGCGCATCGGTGACGCCACGGCGAATGTCCGGGAACGCCGGCAGCAGCACGCGCGTATCGATACCCTCAGCGATTTGCGCCGCAGGCAGCGCGCCGATTACATCCGCCAGACCGCCGGTTTTTAACAGCGGGAACATCTCTGAACATACATGTAAGACCTGCATTATCGCTCCTGTTTATGCCCCAACTTCCGCAACATATCACGCGTCACCAGCACGATACCTTCCTCTGAACGGTAGAACCGACGCGCATCTTCTTCCGCGTGTTCGCCGATCACCATGCCCTCAGGAATCACGCAGGCACGATCGATTACGCAGCGGCGCAGGCGGCATGAGCGCCCCACCCACACTTCTGGCAATAAGACTGCCGAATCAATATTACAGAATGAATTCACGCGCACGCGCGGGAACAGCACCGATTGCACCACCACGGAGCCGGAGATAATACAGCCGCCGGAAACCAGCGAGTTCAACGTCATACCGTGACTACCAGAGCGGTCCTGAACGAACTTCGCGGGCGGCAGAGACTCCATATGGGTGCGAATCGGCCAGTTCTGATCGTACATATCCAGCTCCGGCGTCACCGAAGCCAGGTCAAGGTTCGCTTTCCAGTAGGCTTCAAGCGTACCCACATCGCGCCAGTACGGTTCCGCATCCGGGTCAGACTGCACGCAGGAGAGCGGGAAAGGATGTGCATAAGCCATGCCAGCTTCAGTGATCTTCGGAATAATATCTTTACCG
This sequence comes from Klebsiella sp. X13, assembly GCF_003323835.1. Taxonomy (NCBI): domain Bacteria; kingdom Pseudomonadati; phylum Pseudomonadota; class Gammaproteobacteria; order Enterobacterales; family Enterobacteriaceae; genus Klebsiella; species Klebsiella sp. X13. The sequence continues at coordinate 386,384 of NZ_CP030874.1, read as the reverse complement.
AAATCGTGGCTGGAGTTTTCGTCGTTATCATCTTCAGTCAGCAGTTCATAAAGATAATCTGCATCAAAGACATAGATCCCCATGCTGGCCAGCGATTTGGTCTCATCGCTCGGCATTGCGGGCGGTACGGCGGGCTTTTCGACAAACTCAATGATCTTGTCGCTCTCATCAACCGCCATCACGCCAAAGGCGGATGCCTCTTCGATGGGCACCGGCATACAGGCCACGGTGCAGCGAGCCCCTTTTTCGACGTGATCGATCAACATGCGCGAGTAGTCTTGCTTGTAAATATGATCGCCGGCGAGGATCACCACATATTCCGCTTTGTAGCGACGAATGATATCGAGGTTCTGCGTCACCGCATCAGCCGTGCCGCGATACCAGTTTTCGCCATGCACACGCTGTTGCGCGGGCAGTAAATCCACGAACTCGTTCATTTCTTCACTAAAAAATGACCAGCCGCGTTGGATATGTTGAACCAGAGTGTGCGATTGATACTGGGTGATGACGCCGATGCGGCGAATACCTGAGTTAATGCAGTTAGATAATGCGAAATCAATTATGCGAAACTTACCGCCAAAATGGACAGCCGGTTTTGCACGCTTAATAGTTAAGTCCTTAAGCCGGGTACCGCGTCCACCCGCAAGAATCAACGCCACGGTTTTGATGGGGAGCTGACGCGCCAGCATCAACGGATCGTTCTTTTCTAGCCTAACCATGATTAACTCCTTTTTACATCCCAGCCTTCCTGTCCCTCTCACCGCGTAGCGGCCGCGAGTGCAACCGGAAGCTTCAGGGCTTACGACCTTTGAAATACGCACACTCCGTGCGCGGGCCCATGCCAGACAGCCATGACGACCGGATTATCCTCTCCGGCGAAAGGAGGAACGGCGTGCCACTCCCCCTCAGGTAACTCCATATGCGCCACCTCTGGGGTGGCATTCACCGTCATTAACCAACGGCCAGACAGCAAAATTTGCAGACGCGCGGTGCCGTGCTGCCATTCATCGGCAGTTAACGGTTGCGCATACTGGTTTAGCCAAACAACGTTGCCGTCCCCTTCCTGCCACCAGCGGTTACTGGTTAATGCCGGTATGCATCGACGCAGGTGAATGAGCGCGGCGGTAAATGCCGTCAGCCCGCTATTTGCCTGGTTCCAGTCAAGCCAGGTCAATGCGTTGTCCTGACAATACGCGTTATTGTTGCCGTGCTGGCTATGACCATGCTCGTCACCCGCCAGCAGCATCGGCGTGCCCTGTGCCAGCAGCAGCGTCGAGAGCAGGGCATGAACGCTGTCCCGGCGCCGCTCAAGCACATCAAGACTGCCCCCTGTTCCCTCTATACCATGATTGCTGCTGTAGTTATTGTTAGTCCCATCGCGATTCTCTTCACCATTCGCCTCATTATGTTTCTGATTGAAACAAACGCAGTCGCGCAGGGTGAAGCCATCGTGGGCGGTGATCAGATTCACCGCCGCCGCGGGCTGGCGACCGTTACGCTGAAAGAGATCGCTGGACGCGGCAAAACGCCGGGCAAACTCGCCCAATGAGATGCTTTGTTGTAACCAGAAGCGCCTGGCGACATCGCGAAAATGGTCATTCCATTCGGCAAAAAGCGGCGGGAAGTTTCCCACCTGGTAGCCGCCGGCGCCAATATCCCAGGGTTCGGCAATCAGCTTCACGGCCGCCAGCTGCGGATCGTTACGGATCGCTTCAAACAGCGGCGCATCCTGGCGAAATTCCGGCGTGCGTCCCATCACCGAGGCTAAATCAAAGCGAAAGCCATCGACGTGGCACTCATCGACCCAAAACCGCAGACACTGGCGGGCATACTCCACCACGTCCGGCTGGCTGAGATTGAGCGTATTTCCGCAGCCGGTCCAGTTGTAGTAATCCCCGTCTTCTCTGATCCAATAATAGTTACGGTTATCGATTCCGCGCAAAGAGAAGGTCGGTCCTTCCAGATCAATTTCAGCACTGTGGTTCAGCACCACGTCGAGGATCACTTCGATCCCCGCCGCATGCAGCGCCTTTACCGCATCGCGAAACTCATCCAGCGCACGCGCAGGCTCGCTGGCATAGCGCGGATCGAGCGCGTACATCGCCATTGGGTTATAGCCCCAGTAGTTGCTTAATCCCATTCTCTGCAGGCGCGGTTCGCTGGCAAACTGCGCCACCGGCATCAGCTCCAGCGCCGTAATGCCGAGGGTCCTGAAGTAATCGATCATCACCGGATGACCCAGCGCTTTATAGGTGCCGCGAATCGACTCCGGCAGCCCGGGATGCAGCCAGGTCAGCCCTTTAACATGGGCCTCATAGATAACCGTTTCACCCCAGGGGGTTCCCGGCGGCGCATCGTTCTGCCAGTTGTAACGCAGATCCACAACCTGCGACTTTGGCGCAATCGCCGCGCTGTCACGACGATCGGGAGAAAGATCGCCGCCGTGGAGACGCTCATCATCGGGCAGTACGCCCTCAACCCGATGACAGCACGGGTCGAGCAGCAGCTTGGCCGGATTAAAGCGGTGCCCCTGCGCCGGATCCCACGGCCCATGCACACGGTAGCCGTAGAGCAGACCCGGCCCGGCGGCAGCAAGCCAGCCGTGCCAGATATTGCCCGTGCGCGCGGGTAAATCGAACCGCTGCTCATTGCCCTGGGCATCAAATACGCAGAGTTCAACCCGCTCGGCATGGGCGGAAAAGAGGGTGAAATTCACCCCCTTTCCGTCATAGCTTGCACCCAACGGCGAAGGTTTTCCGGCCGCCAGTGTCGTCATTCTGCCTCCCGTACCAGCCAGACGGTCGCCAGCGGCGGTAGCGTAATCGAGAGAGAATGCTCACGCCCGTGGCTGGCGATGGCTTCGCTTTCCACGATGCCGCCGTTACCGGTGTTGCTACCGTGGTAGTGCATCGAGTCGGTATTCAGTTCTTCACGCCAGCGCCCCGGCTGGTTAATCCCGAAACGATAGCCGTAGCGCGGCACCGGCGTGAAGTTGCTGGCAACGATAATCTCATTGCCGGCTTTATCGCGGCGCACAAAGATAAAGACAGAACGTTCGTGATCATCCACCACCAGCCATTCAAAGCCGTAGGGGTCAAAATCCAGCTCGTGCAGCGCTTTATGGTGGCGATAGGTATGGTTCAGATCGCGTACCAGGCGCTGGACGCCGTGATGCCAGTTATCGCCGCCTTCCAGCAGATGCCAGTCAAGGCTACCGTCGTGGTTCCACTCCCGCCCCTGGGCAAATTCATTGCCCATAAACAGCAGTTTTTTCCCCGGGAAGGCAAACATCCAGCCATAGTAGGCGCGCAGGTTGGCAAACTTCTGCCAGGCATCGCCGGGCATCCGGTCAAGAATCGATTTTTTGCCGTGAACCACTTCATCGTGTGACAGCGGCAGCACGAAGTTTTCGGTGTAGTTGTAGAGCATCCCGAAGGTCATCTTGTCGTGATGATGACGACGATAGATGGGATCGAGCTTCATGTAGTCGAGGGTGTCATGCATCCAGCCGAGGTTCCATTTGAACCAGAAGCCAAGACCGCCCGTCGAAGACGGTCGTGAAACCCCGGCGAAGTCGGTAGACTCCTCCGCCATCGTGACCGCTCCCGGCGTCTGTTCACCGAGCACACGGTTGGTATTGCGCAGAAATTCAATCGCTTCGAGGTTTTCCCGGCCGCCGTACTCATTGGGCACCCACTCCCCCTCTTTGCGGCTGTAGTCGCGGTAGATCATTGATGCAACCGCATCCACGCGCAGGGCGTCGATCCCGAAGCGTTCAATCCAGTACAGCGCGTTCCCGACCAGGAAGTTGCTGACTTCCCGACGACCGTAGTTGTAGATCAGCGTATTCCAGTCCTGGTGATAACCTTCTCGCGGGTCGCTGTGTTCATACAACGCGGTGCCGTCGAACGATGCCAGCGCAAAGTCATCCGACGGGAAGTGGCCCGGCACCCAGTCTAGGATCACGTTCAGACCCGCGGCATGGGCAGCATTCAGGAAGTAGCGGAAGTCTTCACGGGTACCAAAACGGCGGGTCGGCGCGTACAGCCCGGTCGGCTGATAGCCCCAGCTACCGTCGAACGGATGTTCGTTTACCGGCAGCAGCTCCAGATGGGTGAAGCCCATCCACTTCGCGTAGGGCACCAGCTGATCGGCCAGTTCACGGTAGCTCAGCCAGAAGTTGTTATCGGTATGGCGACGCCAGGAGCCCAAATGGACTTCATAGATCGAAATCGGCGCATCAAACTGGTTGGCCTGCTTACGGGACTGCGGCTGTTCGACCTTTTCCGGCAGGCCGCAGATAAGCGACGCGCTTTCCGGGCGCATTTGCGCTTCAAAGGCATAAGGGTCGGACTTCACGCGCAGATGGCCGTGGGCGTCAATCAGTTCAAATTTATACAGCTGGCCATTATGCGCGCCGGGCACAAACAGCTCCCAGATGCCGGACTCTTTGCGCAGGCGCATCGGATGACGGCGGCCATCCCAGTAGTTGAACTGTCCGACAACGGAAACCCGACGGGCGTTCGGCGCCCAGACGGAAAAGCGCGTGCCGGTGATGCCGTCCATCGTGTCGGCGTGTGCCCCCAGCGTTTCATAAGGCCGTAGATGAGTGCCTTCTGACAGCAGCCAGACATCAAGATCCTGCAGCAGCGGACCAAAGCGATAAGGGTCGTCAATCAGGTTTTGCTGACCGTGCCAGGTGACGGCCAGCTGGTAACGAAAAGGATTTTTTCGGCGCGGCAGTACGCCGCTAAAGAATCCGCGTGAGTCGAGGCATTCGAGTTTGCCGACTTTGCGCCCGGTTTTCGGTTCAATCACCCATACATCGGTGGCATCGGGTAATAATGCGCGCACTTCCAGACCGGCATCGGTTTGATGCATTCCAAGTACGGAAAAGGGATCCGCAAAATGGCCAGAAATAAGCGCATTAATCACGTCTCTATCGATACGATTAGACATGGTTTCATCCTGTTGTAAGTGTCGCCCTTTCCTGTATCTGGCGACTTTTTTTGACCTGAACGGTGCAGCACACTGTGCATCCTTCTGCTCCGTCCCACCTTCAGGTAAGGCAACGTTGTCGTTCCTTACTTAAAGCATAGCCAAGGCTGTCTTACCTCCGTTGGAAAAAATCTAACATCCGCGTTTACTCCTTGTATTACGCAAAAAAAAGGAGGTGTAAAACACCCCCTTTTGGTTCATCCCGTTATCAAGCCAGCTGGCGCAGCATGCGTCGCAGCGGCTCGGCAGCGCCCCACAGGAGCTGGTCACCGACGGTGAAAGCCGACAGATATTCCGGCCCCATATTCAGCTTACGCAAACGACCCACCGGCGTGGTCAGGGTGCCGGTGACGGCAGCCGGGGTCAGCTCACGCATTGTAATATCACGATCGTTCGGTACGACTTTGGCCCACGGGTTGTGTGCGGCCAACAGTTCTTCAACGGTCGGGATAGAGACATCTTTTTTCAGCTTGATGGTAAACGCCTGGCTGTGGCAACGCAGCGCGCCAACGCGTACACACAGGCCATCAACCGGAATCACTGACGAGGTGGCGAGAATTTTGTTGGTCTCAGCCTGTCCTTTCCACTCTTCACGGCTCTGGCCGTTATCCAGCTGTTTGTCGATCCATGGGATCAAACTGCCTGCCAGCGGCACGCCAAAGTTATCAACCGCCAGGTCGCCGCTGCGGGTCAGCGCCGTCACTTTGCGTTCGATATCCAGAATGGCGGACGCCGGATTCGCCAGCTCTGTCGCCACGTGGCTATGCAGCTGGCCCATCTGGGTCAGCAGTTCGCGCATGTGACGCGCCCCGCCACCGGATGCCGCCTGGTAAGTGGCCACGCTCACCCACTCCACGAGATCCTGGGCAAACAGGCCGCCGAGGGACATCAGCATCAGGCTGACGGTACAGTTGCCGCCAACAAACGTTTTCACGCCATTATTCAGACCGGCGGTAATCACATCCTGGTTTACCGGATCAAGAATAATGATGGCGTCGTCTTTCATGCGCAGCGAAGAGGCGGCGTCAATCCAGTAACCCTGCCAGCCGCTCTCACGCAGCTTCGGATACACGTCGTTGGTATAATCCCCGCCCTGGCAGGTCACAATAATGTCCAACGCCTTCAGCGCGTCCAGATCAAACGCGTCCTGCAGCGTACCGCCGGTGCTACCACCAAAGGATGGAGCAGGCTGCCCCAGCTGAGAGGTGGAGAAAAAAACAGGGCGAATGGCGTCGAAGTCGCGCTCTTCAACCATGCGTTGCATGAGTACAGAGCCGACCATTCCGCGCCAGCCGATAAAACCAACATTTTTCATAACGTATTTCCTGGGAGATGTGTGCTGTTTGTGCCTAGCCAGTTTCCTGCTGGATCATCCCTCACATTACAAAATGCTGCTAAAGTCGCAAGTGAAATTAATCAATGATTGCGCAGCAATCAGAAAAGCAACTTATTGAACGCAGCTTCTGCCGACATCGGTACCCAGAAAAACCGCAAAGATTATCGGGGAAATAACCGCAGGAAGGGAATATTTTCCGCCGCTTTTTTATTGATCTGGATTATGGATCTGCGCAGAAATCTAGCGCTATCGCGCCGGTGGGGAAAGCGGAGAAAACCAGGTCTGATGCGGCCTTACGAGAGGTAATCCTTTCGTCTCATCGCTCAGCAGAGAGGTTTTTTTGCGGGATTGGATGGGCGATTTGCCCGGCCTCGCGTCGCTCGGCCGGACACGCTCAGCGGCGTTTAGCTTAACAACGTAAACGCGATCATACCGACGATGGCACCGGTGGTGCCGAGGATAGTTTCCATCATCGTCCAGGTTTTCAGCGTCTGCGCTTCGGTAGCGCCGGTAAATTTCCCGAACAGCCAGAAACCGGCGTCGTTCACGTGGCTCACCACGATGGATCCACCCGCGATACAGATGGAGAGCGCCGCCATCTGCGCACCGCTGTAGTTCAGCTGCTCGATGACCGGCATGACCAGCCCCACCGCCGTTAAACAGGCGACGGTCGCAGAACCCTGGATAATACGCACCGCGGCCGCCAGCACGAAGCAGGTAATGGCGATAGGCAACCCCATGCCCGTCAGCGCTTCACCGAGCGCCGGGCCCACGCCGGAGTCAACCAGCACCTGTTTGAAGACGCCGCCGGCACCGATAACCAGCAGGATAATCCCCGCAGGCTGCAGCGCATGACCGCAGATCTCCATCACCCGATCTTTCGCCATCCCCTGACGTACCGCCAGACCATAGATAGCCACCAGACACGCGACCAGAATCGCGGTGAACGGATGGCCGATAAACTCAAACCATTCGTAAGCGCTGGAGCCAACCGGCACAAAGCGCGCGGCGATTGTTTTCAGCCCCACCAGCACCAGCGGCAGGAGAATCAGCGACAGGCTAAAGGCAAAGGACGGCATCTTGCCTTCACCCAGGCTTGGTTCGCTAATATCGTCAGGAATATGCAGCTCAACGTAACGGCTGATGAAGTTGCCCCACAGCGGCCCGGCGATAATCATTCCCGGAATCGCCGCGCACAGACCAATCAGGATCATCCAGCCAAAGTCAGCATGCATTTGCGATGCCAGCAGCATCGGCGCCGGCCCGGGCAGCAGGAACGCCGCCGCGGCCGCCACGCCAGCAAACAGCGGGATAACCAGTTTCACCAGGTTGGTGCCGGTATGGCGCGCCATGGAGAAGGCCACGCTGATCAGCAGCACGATCGCCACTTCGAAAAACAGCGGCAGCGCGCAGATAAGACCAGCGAGGCCAATCGCGTAATGAGCGCGGCTGTGGCCGAAAGATTTCAACATCTTCACGGCAATCTGATCGACAGCGCCGGTTTCATGAAGAATCTTGCCAAACATCGCGCCAAGTGCCACGACGATCGCCAGGAAGCCCAGCGTCCCGCCCATCCCTTTTTCCATCGTCGCCGCAATTTTATCCAGCGGCATGCCGGAAAAGAGACCGGCACCAATAGAAACCACCATCAAAGCCACGAAAGCATGCATACGCGCCTTCATGACTAAAAACAGCAGCAGCAAAACGGAGCCTACTGCTGTTAAAACAAGCGTTAATGTACTCACTAGTTACTGCCTTTGTTGATCACCTCAATGGTGCTCGCGACCACGCCTTCCAGCGATTGATCAATATCGACGATTAAGACATCGCCTTCGTCTGCGCCAGGTTCCTGCAGCGTTTCAAACTGGGTCACCAGCATCTGGGTTTTAAAGAAATGGCCTTTACGCGCTTTCAGACGGCTTTCAATCAGGTCGAAATCGCCTTTCAGGTAGACGAAAGAGAGATTCGGGTTGCCCTTGCGGAGAATATCGCGATAGCTCTTTTTCAGAGCGGAACAGACGATCAGCGAAACTTTATTTGTACGCTGCATGGCAAAAGCGGCGTCGTTCAGCGCCTGCAGCCACGGCGTACGATCATCGTCGTTTAACGGCTCGCCGGAGGCCATCTTGTTGATGTTGCTACGCGGATGCAGAAAGTCACCATCGAGAAACGCGGCATGCAGCTGATGCGCCACTTCGCTGGCGACAGCGGATTTACCACTGCCGGAAACGCCCATCAGGACATAGACGTGGTGATCATGGTTAGTCGTGCTCAAAGCTTCCTCCCACTGGACACATATACGAAGCCGTACTGGCTGCAAGAATACAGCGTGAAGACTCGTATACAGATTGATTGTTACGGGTAACTGTTATCGGTAACATTGTCATGCCGGACTTAGCGATAAGCAATCACCATTCGTGCCAGGAATGAATATGTGTGATCTACTTCAAACTTGTCAGTCTAAATTGATCCGCCCGGTGACAATGTGAAACCTAAATCTAACATCTTCGGCGTCACGACTTCACCCCGAATACGGGCCAGCAGCCGTTCGGCACCAATGCGTCCCATTCGCTCACGCGGGGTCAGCACGCTGGCCAGTCGGGGCTCCATCACCTGACCAATATCATGGCCGTGGAAACCGGCGATCGCCATATCGTCCGGAATTTTCAATCCCAGGCGCTGACACTCAAAGGCGGCACCGACCGCAAGGTCATCGTTGGTACAGAAGATGCCATCGAGCTGCGGATATTCGCGACGCGCCTGGCGCATCAGCTCTATCCCTGACGAATAGGACGAAGATTGTTCAACCATCACGCTATACGGCGTCATGCCGGCATCGCGCATCGCCTGTTCGTAGCCCTTTTGCTTGATGATAGTACGTTCATCAAGGCGCGCCCCCAGATAGGCCACGTGGCGATGGCCGCGGGCAATAATTGCGGCGGTCATCTGGCGTGCGGCATCAAAGTTATCAAAACCGACGGCGATATCGAGGCACGGCGACTGACTGTCCATCAGCTCAACCACCGGGATACCGGCAACTTCGATCATTTTCAGCGTGCGAGGGGTATGGGTACGTTCGGTGAGAATCAGGCCATCAATGTTCCATGAGAGCATGGATTCGAGACGCTTTTCTTCCATTTCCGGCTTATAGCCGTAGTGCGCGAGCATCGTCTGGTAGCCGAAGGCATCGGTGACGCTTTCAATCCCACGCAGCACTTCCGAGAAGACCTGGTTGGTCAACGAGGGCAGCAGCACACCAATGGCGCGGCTGGTGGCATTAGAGAGGATATCAGGCGCACGATTGGGAATATAACCCAGTTCATCGAGAGCAGCGGCAATCTTGCCACGCAGGGCCTCGGAAACCTGTTCCGGGTTACGTAAAAAGCGACTGACCGTCATTTTGGTCACGCCGACAAGATCGGCTACATCCTGCAGTACGGGTCTTTTCTTTTTCATCGTCCTGACTGTGATAACGGGGAGACATTTTCCCAGTTTATCACGGACAAAGCGCAACCTTCCCAAACATCCGGGAAGGCCGCGCAATTTATTTAAACATCTTCAGAACTGAATCAGACCGGCGGCAGATCGAACAGCAGGATCTCGCTATCGCTGTCGGCGTGTACGGAAATCGCCTGCTCGTCCCAAATCGCCAGGCCATCGCTGGTGGTCGCTTTGGTACCGTTAATCGTCACCTCGCCTTTCACCACCTGGATCCACACGCGGCGTTCCGCGGCAATCTGATGCACCGACTGTTCATCTTTCAGCAGCGCCCAGCGGTACAGTTCCATATCCTGGTGCACTTTCAGTGAACCGTCACGGGCATCCGGCGACAGAACCAGCTGTTTGCCCTGCAGAGCATCAAAGCGACGCTGTTCGTAGCGCGGAGTGATGCCGTTTTCTTCTGGCATAATCCAGATCTGGTACAGATGCAGTTTTTCTGTATCGCTTGGGTTGTACTCGGAGTGACGAACCCCGGTACCTGCGCTCATGATCTGGAACTCGCCCGCCGGAACCTGCTCTTTGTTACCCATGCTGTCCTGGTGTTCAACCGCCCCTTCCAGCACGTAGGTCAGGATTTCCATATCTTTGTGCGGATGGGTACCGAAGCCCTGACCGGCATCAATCACGTCATCATTGATAACCCGCAGCGCCGAGAAGCCCATAAAGTTCGGGTCATAATAGTTAGCGAAAGAGAAAGTATGCCAGGAATCCAGCCAGCCGTGGTTAGCGTGACCGCGTTCATTAGCTTTGCGTAAGTAGATCATGTTGCACCCCCGTATGTTTTCGATAGAGTCAGTGTGGACTCAATCTGCTCACGATCATAGAGGGTGAAAATTGACTCCTCTGTTCAAAAAATATGAATGACTACAAAGGAGCCATGAAGGCTTATTTATCTAAGGTTATCGTGGCCGGAGAGGGCTGTTCAAACCCGCGCCCGAGGATCTCCATATTCGTGAGAACGTCAGATTCCTTGACGTAATTTGGCTGACCGTTAACGAGGGTTTCATACAGCGCATCATAGACCCGCCCATAGTCGCCGGTTTCAATTGGGATCTCTTCCCGCACGGTTTCACCCGCCTCATTGACGTACTCCAGCAGGCCAAACGTATCGTCCGCGCCGAATCCTGGCTCACCCGGCATAATATTGGCTTTCAGGCTGGTTTCCTGCCGATCGATACCATATTTGATAAAGGAGCCTTTATGCCCGTGGACGGTAAACCTCGGGTACGCCAGCTTCACCAGGTGGCTGGTTTTGGCAATGGCCTTCAGGTCGCCGTAGAACAGCTGGGCTTCAAAGGTGTCATCCGGATTGGCTTTGTTGCGCAGGCTGCGGATGTCATAAGCCACGTGGTCCGGGCGGCCAAACAGCGAGATGAGCTGATCCAGCGTATGCACACCAAGACCGTAAAATGTTCCATCCTGCGGCACTCCGGGCTGTGTTTCTGCCACCGGGCGATAGAGGTCAAAATGGCTCTCAACCTCCACGATCTCGCCCAGTTTGCCGCTCTCAATCACCTTTTTCATCGTCAGGAAACAGGAATCAAAGCGGCGGTTTTGGTATGGCGTCACCGTCAACCCCCGGCTCTTCGCCAGCGCAAAGAGCGACTTTGCCTCGGCTAGCGTGGAGGTAAACGGTTTTTCTACCAGCACATTTTTACCGGCCTCCAGCGCCCGCTTTGCATATTCGAAATGGCTGTCCGCATGAGTACAGACAATCACCAGTTTTACCTGCGGGTCGTTGAGCACGTCGTCGAGATCGCTGGTGAAATGAATATGAGAATACTGCGGCGCCTGCTCCTGCGGCTTCGCGCTGCGGCGATAGATATGCGCGACGTGCCAGCGGTCTTTGCGGTGCAGAACATAAGGAAGATGGTAGCGGGTGGTGCTTTTGCCAAACCCAATAAACGCGCAGTGCAGAGTCATAGAGCCGTCCTTTGTTGAGGTTTCTGCTGCTAACCATAGCGCACCCCGGCGACGAACTTAACTCTTAACCTATTCAGGATGGTGGAAATGTCCGGCAAAAAAAGCCAAAAAAAAAGCCAGCACCTGGCTGGCTAAAGTAATACTGGAAGCAATGTGAGCAATGTCGTGCTTTCAGGCTTTCCGCAAGGGTCTCCCTGAATGCAGGACAATAATAATCATTCTCATTCGCACTTGTCTACCTCTTTTTGCAAAAATTAGCCGTTGACGCATTTTTTAAAGTCAGGGATGTTTAAAAGGCCAATAAAGGGGATCAAGACCGCGATGCCGCGGCACAGGAGAAGAGAAATGAGTGACATAGTGATACGCCACGCTGAACCGCGCGATGCAGAACCTTTACGCCAGCTGACGGCCCACCCGGAGGTCTATCACGACACACTACAACTTCCTCATCCCTCGATGGAAATGTGGCAAGAACGTCTACAGCCCAGGCCACACAGTCACCATCTGGTCGCCACTCTTGACAATGGCGTCGTCGGTCACCTGATGCTCAGCGTCGAGCCGCGACCTCGCCGGAGCCACGTTGCCACCTTCGGAATGAGCGTTGACGCAGCGTTCCACGGGCGTGGCGTGGGCAGCGCGCTGATGCGCGAAATGATTAACCTGTGCGATAACTGGCTGCGGGTCGAGCGCATCGAATTGACGGTATTTGCCGATAACGCCGCCGCCGTTGCCGTCTATCGCAAACACGGTTTTGTCGTCGAAGGGACCGCGCGGAAGTTTGCCCTGCGTAACGGCGAGTATGTGGATGCGCATTTCATGGCGCGCCTCAAGTAACCGCTAAATATGGCCCGGTGGCGCCACGCCAGCCGGGCCCGTGATTCTGCATCATCTGTAGGCCGGGTAAGGCGTCAACCGCCACCCGGCACATCAATCAGTATCCCGCCGTCAAATCACCGGGCGAGCGCGGATCGGACGCGCCATACAGCGTCCCGTCCGGGCCGACCATAATGCTCTGGGTACTTCCCATCGCCTCTTTCAGCGCCACTTTCTGCCCTTTCTGCTCCAGCAGCTTCAGCGTATCCGGGCTAAACCCCTTCTCCACCCGCAGCTCATCCGGCAGCCACTGATGATGGAAGCGCGGCGCGTTGGTGGCTTCCGCCACGTTCATACCGAAATCGATGGTGTTGACCACCATCTGCAGTACGGTGGTAATGATGCGGCTACCGCCCGGACTGCCGGTCACCAGCCAGGTTTTCCCCTCCTTCACCACGATAGTCGGCGACATCGACGACAGCGGACGCTTTTTCGGCCCGACGGCGTTGGCATCACCGCCCACCAGCCCGTAGACATTCGGAACGCCCGGTTTCGCCGAGAAGTCATCCATCTGGTTGTTCATCAGTATCCCGGAGCTACCCGCCACAATACCGGTCCCGAAGGTAGTATTCAGCGTATAGGTGACCGCCACCGCGTTACCCTCTTTATCCACCACCGAGAAATGGGTGGTCTGGTTACTTTCATACGGTGCCAGCTTGCCCGGACGAATCTGGCTCGAAGGTTTGGCTTTGTTGATATCAATCTGTTCAGCAATCGATTTGGCGTAGGCTTTGTTGGTTAGCGCCTGCCACGGCACTTTGACGAAGTCCGGATCGCCGAGATACTCCGAACGGTCGGCATAGGCATGTTTTTCGGCTTCCGCCATCACCTGCATGGCGTCTGCACTGCCGAAGCCATATTTATGCATGTCGAAGTTTTCGAGGATATTGAGGATCTGTACGATGTGGATCCCCCCGGACGAAGGCGGTGGCATCGAAAACACCTGATAACCGCGATATTCGCCGCTTATCGGCGTACGCTCGACCGCCTTGTAGCCGGCAAGGTCGGCTTTGGTGATCAGGCCGCCGTTTTTGTGCATTTCGTCGGCAATCTGATCGGCAATCGCCCCTTTATAAAACGCATCCGGGCCATGCTCCGCGATCAGCTCAAGGCTTTTGCCCAGCTGTTTTTGCACCAGCTTGTCACCTTTCTTCAACGGCTCGCCGTTTTTCCAGAAGATGGCTTTACTGTTCGGGTGACTGGGGATGACTTCACTCCCGTAGGTCTTCAGATCGTCGGCCAACGCATCGTTCACCGTGAAGCCCTCTTCCGCCAGCTTAATCGCCGGACGGATCACCTTGTTCAGCGGCATGGTGCCGTATTTTTCCAACGCTAATGAGAAGCCTGCCACGGTGCCCGGCGTACCAGAAGCCAGATGTGAAGTGAGCGATTTTTTGCTATCCGGGTTGCCCTGATCATCAAGGAACATATCCCGGGTGGCCTGCTCAGGCGCCATTTCGCGAAAATCAATCGCCGTCGTTTTACCGTCTTTGGTACGCAGCATCATAAACCCGCCGCCGCCAATATTACCGGCCTGTGGATGCGTAACCGCCAGCGCATAGCCCACGGCCACCGCGGCATCGACGGCGTTGCCCCCCTGACGCAGAATATCCACCCCGACGCGGGTCGCCGTCGCATCTACCGAGGCCACCATCCCCTCCCGGGCACGAACCGGGTGAAAGACATCTTCTTCGACACCATAAGAAACGGGCGGCGGGGTGGGATTTGCGCTGACGGCAAAACTTCCGCCGGCCAGCAAAGCAGCGATGACCACCTGACGCCAGGAACGCGTGTTTATCATTGTCTTACTCCTGAAGTGTTTTTTTCCCCGCTTAAGCCTGGTTGATAAGTCCTAAAAAATCATTGTTATGCTGAAAAGGAGGTACACTTAAGTGATCCCACGCACGGGAGGAGAGAACCATGAAAGCACTATTATTTCTGGCGGCGCTGCTGCCGCTGAGCGTCCTGGCGCAGCCACTCAACACCACCAATAATCCCAATCAGCCGGGGTACGTCATCCCCAGCCAGCAGCGGATGCAAAATCAGATGCAGGTGCAACAGCAGCAGCACCAGAGCATGCTGAAGCAGGATATGCAGAGCCAGACGCGCGCCCAGCAGCAGCATCTCCAGACGCAGCTCAACAACAACCAGCAGCGGGTCATCCAGAGCGGTAATTTGAATTCGTCCCAGCAGATGTTGCCGAATAATAACGGAGGGATGTTGCAACGGCAGACGACACCATAACGGCCGTCTGCCGAAGGATCAGGCGTGGAAGTCAGGACCGATGACATCAATGGCATCGGTACAAATGCAGTCCACGCCCCAGCGCAACAGCTCAGCCGCCCGCTGGGGTTTGTTGACGGTATAGACGAGGATGTGCAGACCCGCGGCTTTCAGGCTGGCCACTCGCGACTCATCCAGCAGTTGATGGTTAAGGTGGATCGAAACGCACGCCAGGCGCGTGGTCAGCTCGCGCCAGTCCTCGCGCCACTCATCCAGCAGCAGCCCGCGCGGCAGCTCAGGCACCGCCTGCTGCGCCGCCTCCAGCGCGTCAATGTCGAACGATGAGAGCAGCGGCGGCGTCATACCTTGCCACAGCTCACGGGCCGCCAGCGCCACCGCTTTCCCGGTGAGCGGTCCGGTGCCGGTTGTGGGTTTAATCTCGATATTCGCCATCATGCCGTGCTGACGACAGCGTTCGGCAACCTCGGCCAGCAGCGGCAGCGGCTCGCCTTTGAATTCATGGCTATACCAGCTGCCGGCATCGGCTTTCAGCAGTTCGCTCCAGGCCAGCTCGCCGGCGACGCCCCAGCCGTTGCTGGTGCGCTCGAGATTGTCATCATGCAGCAAAAAAATCTGTCCGTCTTTCGACAGCTTGGCGTCAAACTCGATCATCGTATGCCCGAAACGGGCGCCGACGTCGATGGCCGCCAGGGTGTTTTCCGGCGCCAGTTTCCCGCCGCCACGATGGGCGACGATGTGAGGATAAGGCCAGTGACTCATGCGCGTTGTCCTGTTTCACCATCAAAGAGGTGCAGATGATCCTCGGGCAGATGCAGCCACAGCGTGCTGCCTGCTGACGGACGCTGCTGATGCGGCAGCCTGACCACCAGTTTCTGCTCGCCCCAGCGACCGTGGGCAAGGTTATCGGCACCTAAAATTTCCAGCGTATCCATCACCAGCGGTACGCCACCTTCCGCCTGGGAGCTTAATGCAAAATGCTCCGGGCGGATACCTAACGTCATCTTACGCCCGGCATGGCGACGATGCTCGCCATTCATCGGTAAACGCAGACCGCCTTCCAGCTCAAAACGATGACCATCTTCGCTGACGCGCCCGTCCAGCAGGTTCATCGCCGGGCTGCCAATAAAGCTCGCCACAAAGCGGCTGGCCGGCTTCTCGTACACCTCGACGGGGGTGCCAATTTGTTCGGCAATGCCTTTGTTCATCACCATCACCCGCTGGGCAAGCGTCATCGCCTCCACCTGGTCATGCGTGACGTACAACGAGGTGGTTTTCAGACGACGATGCAACTGCTGAAGTTCAAGACGCATCTGGACGCGCAGCTTGGCATCGAGATTCGATAGCGGTTCATCAAACAGAAATACCGCCGGGTCGCGCACGATGGCGCGGCCCATCGCAACGCGCTGGCGCTGGCCGCCGGAGAGCTCGCGCGGGCGGCGCTTGAGCAGGCCATCCAGCTCCAGAATACGCGCCGCTTCCTGCACCCGCTCGGCGATCAGGCCTTTGCCCATACCGCGTATTTTTAGCCCCCAGGCCATGTTCTCTTCCACGCTCATGTGCGGATAAAGCGCGTAGTTCTGAAACACCATCGCGATCCCGCGATCCTTCGGTTCCATCTCGGTCACGCGCTGGCGGTTAATCCAGATGTCGCCGCTGGTCACGCGTTCAAGCCCGGCAACCATGCGCAGCAGCGTTGATTTCCCGCAGCCGGACGGTCCGACCATAACGATAAATTCCCCGTCCGCGACGTCCAGCGTCAGCGGTTGAATGACCTGGGTTTTGCCATCCCAGCTTTTGGTTACTGCCTGTAGTTTTAAACCTGCCATAAAAGGTTGTATCCCTTGATTGTTCATGAACGTCGCTGGCGGCTATTTTTGCTCGGGGCAAGGCGCAAGCGTCGCAGTTTGGTGGGCCCAAATAAGACGCGAGTAACGCGGTACCGGGCAAAAATGGCCCCAGCCCTTCGGGACGCGTGCCGAAACCGCGTACTCTGCGTTGTCGGATTTGGACATAGGCCCACTATGTCCATCATCCTCCGCCTTGATTACGCGGTTTCGGCTCAGCGTCGACGCCACGAACAATCAAGGGATACAACCTACTTCTCACTGTCCACTAAACCACGCACAAACGCACGCTGCATGGCTAAAACGATAACAACCGGGGGAATCAGCGTCAGCAGCATCGCCGCCATCACCTGGTTCCACTGGGTGGTGCCTTCTCCGGTGGCGATCATGCCTTTGATACCCGCCACTGCGGTGCCAAGATTCACGTCCTGAATAATCAACAGCGGCCACAGATACTGGTTCCAGCCGTAGATAAAGGTGATAACAAACAGGGCCGCGAGATTGGTTTTCGAGAGCGGCAGCACGATGTCGCGGAAAAAGCGCATCGGTGAGGCGCCGTCGATACGCGCCGCTTCGATCAGCTCGTCCGGCAGGGTCATAAAGAACTGGCGGAACAGGAAGGTGGCGGTCGCGGAGGCCATCAGCGGCAGCGTCAACCCGGCATAGCTGTCGAGCATCTTCAGATTGGCGATCACTTCCACGGTGGGAAAGATACGTACCTCAACCGGCAGCATCAGGGTAATAAAAATCATCCAGAAGAAGAGGTTACGCAGCGGAAAGCGGAACCAGACGATGGCGAACGCAGAGAGCATTGAGACCACGATTTTCCCGACCGTGATACCGAAGGCCATGATGAAGCTGTTGAGCATCATCAGCCAGAATGGCGCGCTGTTCACGCCAACGCCCTGGGTCCAGATGGTCGCCATATTTTCCAGCAGATGTCCGCCGGGAATCAGCGTCATCGGCGTCTCAAAAACGGCTTTGTTATCCAGCGTCGCGGCAACAAACGCGACATACAGCGGGAACAGGATGACGGCGATCCCCGCAATCAGCATAGTGTGGCTGAAAATCGTCAGCCCGCGACGGTTCTCAATCATTGGTAGCGCACCTTACTCTCAACGTAGCGGAACTGAACGACCGTCAGCACAATCACCAGGAACATCAGAACCACCGACTGGGCGGCGGACGCCGACAGGTCGAGCCCGGCGAAACCTTCGCGATAGATCTTATAAATCAACGTAGTGGTCGCCTGTACCGGGCCGCCGGCGGTGGCAGCATCGATCACCGGGAAGGTATCGAAGAAGGCGTAGACCAGGTTGACCACCAGCAGGAAAAAGCTGACCGGCGCAATCAACGGCAGCGCCAGTTTAAAGAAGCGGCGAATCGGCCCGGCGCCGTCAATGGCGGCAGCCTCAACCAGCGAGCGCGGGATCGACTGCAATGCAGCGAAGAAAAACAAAAAGTTATAGCTGATCTGCTTCCATACCGAGGCAAAGACCACCAGGAACATTGCCTGGCCGCTGTTCTGCGCATGGTTCCAGTCATAGCCCATCTCGCCGAGGAAATGGGTTATCAGTCCACGGCCGGGGTTAAAGAGGAAAATCCATAATACCGCCGCCACCGCTGGCGCCACGGCATAGGGCAGCAGCATCAGGGTTTGATAAAAGCGGCTGCCGCGCACGACATAATCCACCAGCGCAGCAAAGAACAGAGAAATCATCAGCCCGCTGAAGGTCACCAGGCTACTGAACTTAATGGTGGTCCAGAACGAGTCCAGATAGTACGGGTCGTGGAACAGGGTCACGAAGTTGTCCAGGCCAACGAACTGGCTGGAAAGACCAAACGGATCGACGCTCTGGAGTGAGTACCACAGCGCTTCGCCCGCGGGCCAGATAAAGAAAATAATGGTGATAATCAGCTGCGGCGCAACCAGCACATAAGGCAGCCAGCGCGAGCGGAATACCGGACGGGATGATGACATTGAGATTGGGTTCCTGAACAATGCCGGGTGGCGGCTACGCCTTACCCGGCCTACATAGGGCACATCGTAGGCCCGGTAAGCGCAGCGCCACCGGGCAAGTTACAGATTACGATTTGGTTGCTTGCTCGAAGCGGCGCAGCAGCTGGTTACCACGTTGTACCGCTGAATCCAGCGCCTGTTGTGGCGTTTTCTTCCCGGTCCACACGCTTTCCAGCTCCTCATCCACAATGGTGCGGATCTGCGGCATGTTGCCCAGACGCAGCCCTTTGGTGAACGGCAACGGTGGCTTGTTCAACATCTGACGAGTGGCAATATCCGCGCCTGGATTCTTATCGTAGAAGCCCTGCTGGCGGGTCAGGTCATAAGCGGCGGTGGTAATCGGCAGGTAGCCGGTTTTCTGATGCCATTCCGCAGCGATTTCCGGTTTAGCGAGGAATTCCAGGAATTTCGCCACCCCGGTGTAAGTCTCTTTATCTTTACCCTGCATCACCCACAGGCTGGCCCCGCCGATAATGGCGTTCTGCGGCGCGCCCTTCACGTCGGCGTCGTACGGCATCATCCCCACGCCGTAGTTGAACTTCGCGTACTGGCGAATATCGGCCAGCGAACCGGAAGAGGCGGTGGTTATCGCGCAGTCCCCGTTATAGAACTTCTCGGTGGACTCATCTTTACGCCCGAAGTAGCTGAAATCGCCCTTCTTGTTCATCGCTTCCAGCATGGCGATATGCTTGACCTGCTCCGGCTTGTTGAACTCCAGAACCGCATCGGTACCGTCAAAGCCGTTGTTTTTGGTCGCCACCGGCAGGCCATGCCAGGCGCTGAAGTTTTCAATCTGAATCCAGCCCTGCCAGCCGCTGGCGTAACCGCACTTCATCCCGGCGGCTTTCAGCTTATCGGTATAGGCTGCCAGCTCCTGCCAGGTTTTCGGCGGCTGCTCCGGGTCTAAACCGGCTTTTTTGAAGGCGTCTTTGTTGTAGTACAGCACCGGTGTGGAGCTGTTAAACGGCTGGGAGAGCAGATGGCCGCTTTTGGAATCGGTGTAGTAACCGGAAACGGTCGGGACGAACTGCGATTCATCAAACTTAATACCCGCATCGCTGAACACCTGATATACCGGCTTAATGGCCTTCGAAGCCATCATCGTCGCAGTACCTACTTCATAAACCTGAAGGATCGCCGGCGCATTACCGGTACGGAATGCCGCAATGCCGGCACTCAGGCTCTGTTCATAGTTACCTTTGTACACCGGTGTAATTTTATAATCCGGATTGGCCGCGTTGAAACGTTGCGCCAGAGAATCAACTTCTTTACCCAACTCCCCTTCCATGGAATGCCAGAACGGAATATTGGTCACTGCCAGCGCCTGACCGGCACATGCCAGGCTGAGCGCCAGTCCTAAAGCTGTATGTCGTAACGATATCATCGGTTATCTCTCTTGTTGTTCCAGATGCGCGATTTCACGCGTTTTATGTTCGCGGGGGTAACATGACATGCTCGAATGACAGAAAAATAACTATTGCATTACAAAAATATTACAATAAATTGGCAAAAACATGATGAAACGGTGAAAAAAAAGTGGCAGGGAAATGGCAAGGGAAAAAGAGAGGCGGCGCAGACTACAGATAAAGGGGGATCTGTAGTTAAATAGAGTGCGTTAAAGAGCACTCTACGGCGAGCCGTCAAAAGGAAAAAATATGAAGACGCTTCATAAACCTACCGAGCGCGTTTTGCTCATTCTGGAAACCTTAGCCAACGCGGATGGAATGACGCTTTCCGAGCTATCGCTCAAAACGGATATCTCCAAGGGAACCATTTTCCCGATCCTCAAATCACTGCAGTATCGCAAATATATCAGTCACGACGCTCGCAACGGGATTTACACTCTGGGGATCTCCTGCGCGGTTCTGGCCAGCTCAACGGTGGAAAAAGAGTTCTGGCTGAAAACGATCAATAGCGAAATGCACGCGGTGGTCAATGAATGCAACGAAGTTTGCCAGCTCGGCATTCTGGATGATGCCTGGGTACTTTATGTTGATAAAGTCCAGGGCGATCAAACCGTGCAGCTGGTCTCTAAGGTAGGAACTCGCCTTCCGGCGATCTGTTCCGCCCTGGGCAAGGCGCTGCTGCATAAGCATCGTGACGAAGAGATACTGGAGCTCTATCCGCAGGGTTTTCCTTGCGTTACCGCCCGCAGCGTAACGAATATGGCCCAGCTTCGTCAGCAGCTGGATATGGTCGCCGCCAACGGTTATGCCATGGACGATCGGGAAATCAACGACGATACCATCTGCTTCGCCGTCCCCCTGCAGCAGAAAGGCATTATTCTGGCGGCGATCAGCGTCTCATTGCCTTCTTTCCGCGCCAGCGATGAAAAAACGCAGCAGGTTATTCATGCGCTAAAAGAGGCCAAGGGTCGTATCGAAAGCGTGCTGAATAAGCTGCCTGATATTAAAAATTACTGATTTATTTGCCAACGGCGCCTTCGGAATTGTGATTACCCACACAATGCCGATATTTAATGATCCACCGTGGCGCCCGACTATTCTGCATAATTCCCCCTCTATTCATTGAGTTAATCAATTATCCGCACGACTTTGGCGCCATTTGACTTCACGTCGATGGCGTGTTTACTTATGCTTAATCGCAAATACAGACACAGTTTGTATATACGAACAACAAAGAGGTTTAATATGCAAAGTCGTTACATCACCCCGGCAATAACGGTTTTTGATGAGCAGGGCAGGCTGGATCCTGAAGGCAACTTTCGCCTGTACGATTTCATTAAAAGCAGCGTATCGGGATTTGTCGTCATGGGTAGTACCGGTGAGTTTTTCTCGCTGGATATGAAAACATCCCGTCAGGTCATTCAAATGGCGGCAGAGTTCCCGCGCGAGGGAATAAAGGCCTATGCAGGTACCAGCCGCATGGATATTGACGAGTGCGTAGAGCTGGCAAACTATGCAGATGAGTGCGGACTGGATGGCGTCATGATTATCAGCCCGTGGTACTTCCGCCTGACTGATGAAGGCATTTATACATTTTATAGCCAGATAGCTCGCCGCACCGCCGCCAAAATATTTATTTATAACTTCCCGGAACGTACCGGCTATTGCGTCTCGCCAGAGGTCTGTTTACGACTCGCCAGAGAGTTCCCAAACATTGTCGGTCTTAAAGACACCATTCCGGACACCAATCATACGTCGCAGGTGATTCGCCAGGTAAAATCTGAACTACCGTATTTTGAAGTCTATGCCGGTTATGACAATAACTTCGCGCACAATGTCCTGGCGGGGGGCGATGGATGTATCGGCGGGTTATCCAATATTTGCCCTGAAATATTCCGCGACTGGATGCAGGCATTTAGCGATAACGATTTGCAGAAAATTTCGCGGTATCAGCAAAAAGTGGATGGGTTAATGGATATTTACGCGGTTAACGATCCGTTCATTCCAACATTTAAAAAAGCGCTACAGCTGCGCGGAATTATTCAGTCCGACCGCTGCACGGCACCGTTTAGCTCGCTCGCCACCTGCCAGACCGAAAGTATTCTGCGGATACTTTCCCGCGCTGGTATTGAAATTAATGCCTGACCCCCACGCGGAGGTATTATGAAAACCATCACAGCTTACGACAATCCGGCCCTCAATTCCGCGATTACCAAATCATGGAAGCGCCTGGTGCCACTGATGTTTATTTTGTACTTCATCGCCTTTATCGACAGGGTGAACGTGGGATTCGCCAAAGAGGCGATGCAGGTGGATATTGGGCTCTCCAATTCCGCCTTCGCCCTCGGGGCGGGGATCTTTTTCGCCGCCTATGCGCTGTTTGGCATTCCTGCGAACCTGATTCTGAATAAAATTGGCGCGCAAAAATGGTTAAGTATCACCACCGTTCTGTGGGGCGTCCTCTCTGCCCTCACCGGACTGGTACAGACGGAAACCCAGTTTATTGTCCTGCGCTTTTTACTGGGATTAGGCGAAGCCGGTTTTTATCCCGGTATTCTGCTGCTGGCCTCCATCTACTTTCCCAATAAAGTTCGCGCATCCGTAGTCGGTATCTTCGTACTCGGCGTACCGCTGGCGCTGACCTTAGGCTCGCCCATCTCCGGCGCGCTTCTGGAAATGCACGGCTTCCTCGGTAAACCCGGCTGGTTCTGGATGTTCTTCATTGAAGGCATTCCGGCGGTCATCATGGGGATCTTCGCCTGGTTCTGGCTCGACGATACGCCGGCCAAAGCGCGCTTCCTGAACGAAGAAGAGAAAAAGGCGCTGACTGCCCAGCTACAGCAGGAGCAGAGGCAGACGGAAACCAGCAGCGTCGGTACCGCGCTGAAAAGCCTTAAAGTCTGGCACCTGGCGCTGATCTACGGCACCATCCAGATCAGCGTGTACGGACTGATGTTCTTCCTGCCTTCGCAAGTCGCCTCGCTAATGGGTTCCACGCTCGGCTTTAAAGAGTCGCTGGTCGCCGCCATTCCATGGGCCTGCTCCGCCGTCGGCGTCTATTACATTCCGCGTCTGGCGGACAAAATGCCGGCTCGCCGGGTACTGATTTCGGTCATCTGTATGCTGGCTGCGGCGCTGGGGCTGTTTGTTTCTGCCTGGTCCGGCCCGGTGCTCGCCATTGCCGCGCTGTCGCTGTCAGCCATCGGCTTTCTCTCCGTGCAACCCATTTTCTGGACTTTCCCGGCGCAGATTGTGTCAGGCTCGGCGCTGGCCGCCAGTATCGGCTTTTGCACCACCATGGGCGCGTTTTGTAGCTTCCTGGCGCCGCTCATTCGCGTTGAGGTCGATACCTTCTTCGGCAACGATTCGGCGGGCCTGGTCGCACTGTCGCTGATTACCATCTGCTGTGCGCTGCTTATTGCCGCTCTTGCCGGCAGAAAAGCGACAAACGGCGTTGCGGTCACTCATCACTAAGTCCTGATGCGCCTATAACAAAGGATAAATAACATGCAGACCATCTTAAAGATTGACCCTACTGATAACTTAATCGTTGCGCTGCAGGACTTACGCAAAGAACAGCGGGTTCACTGGAACGATGAGGCCTACGTTCTGCGTAGCGATGTCAAAGCCAAACATAAATTTGCCACCGAGGATATTGCGCCCGGCGATATCGTTTCGCTGTACGGCGTACCGGTCGGTAAAGCGACGCGCCCCATCACCCGGGGCGAAGCCATCACAACGGAGAATATCAAACACTACGCGGCCCCGGTTACGCTTGACGATGTCGCCCCCTATGACTGGCAGCAGCCGGATGTTTCCGCCTGGCAAAAGCGGACGTTTAAGGGAATCGTGCGTGAAGATGGCCGGGTCGCCACCGCGAACTACTGGCTGGTCATTCCGCTGGTATTCTGTGAAAACCGCAACGTTCAGCGCGTCACCGATGCGTTGAACGACGCCCTTGGCTACGCCAATAACGGCCTGAAAAATTTTGCTCGCCAGGTGACATCGGCAGGGGCTTTAAACGATACCCGGCATCTGCCCTTTCCGCATCTTGACGGTATTCGCTGTATTACCGTTAATTCCGGCTGCGGCGGCGCCACCTCGGACAGCATGACGATGTGCGACGTGCTGGCCGCCTATTCCGATCATCCCAATGTTCTTGGCGTGACGGTTTTTGCTCTCGGCTGTGAAAAAGCGCGAATTGTTGATTTCAACGCCGCGCTGGCGAAGCGTAACCCAAACTTCAGCAAACCGATTATTTATTTCAGGCAGCAGGACTGGAGTAGCGAAGAAAAAATGATGCAGGATGCGTTGACCGAAACCTATAACGCGATCCGCGAAGCCCCCGTCGCCGAGCGGCAGGACGTCCCGCTCTCCCATCTGAAAATCGGCGTCAAGTGCGGCGCTTCTGACGGGTTCTCGGGGATCAGCGCAAACCCGGCGATGGGCGAAGTGTCAGACCGCCTTGTCGCCCTCGGCGGCGCGTCGGGGCTGGCGGAATTCCCCGAGCTGTGCGGCGCGGAAGGGGATATCGTTCAACGTTGCGCGACCCGCGAACTGAAAGAGAAGTTTCTGTCGCTGATGAAAAACTATGAGCATGTCGCGAACTTCTTCGGCACCACCATCGCCGATAACCCCAGCCCGGGAAACATTGCCGATGGGCTGATCACTGACGCGATAAAATCCGCCGGCGCGGCGAAAAAAGGCGGCAGAGCGCCGGTTAGCGCGGTATGCGACTATGCCGAACCGATGGGAGAAAGCGGCCTTTCGCTGGTCTGCACGCCGGGCAACGATGTGGACGCGGTAACGGGCCTGGTCGCGGCCGGGTGCAACGTGGTGATCTTCTCAACCGGGTTAGGTACGCCGACAGGGAACCCTATCGTTCCGGTTCTCAAAGTTTCAACCAACACCGCGCTGGCCAAAAAGATGCCGGATATTATCGATTATGACTGCGGGCCGATTATCGAAGGTACGCCGCTGGCGGATATCGCTGACGGCCTGTTCGAGAAAATCATCGCCACCGCCAGCGGAAGCTGGCGTACCAAAGCGGATGCGCTCGAACAATATGATTTTATGCTGTGGAAACGCTCTCTGGAGCTGTAGGAGCCAAGTAAAACGCCCGGCAGATGCCGGGCGTTTTATCTTCACTATCCGCCCAGATAGGCGCTACGCACCGCCTCGTTAGCCAACAGCGCATCGCCGGTGTCTTCCAGCACGACGTGGCCGTTTTCCAGCACATAGCCGCGGTCAGCCAGTTTCAGCGCCTGGTTGGCGTTCTGCTCGACAAGGAAGATGGTCATCCCCTGCTCGCGCAGCTGTTCGATGGTGTTGAAAATCTGCTGGATGATGATCGGCGCCAGTCCCAGAGAGGGCTCATCAAGCAGCAGCAGGCGCGGCTGGCTCATCAGCGCCCGACCAATCGCCAGCATCTGCTGCTCGCCGCCGGACATGGTGCCCGCACGTTGAATACGGCGCTCAAGCAGGCGCGGGAACAGTTCATAAACCCATTTGATGCGGCTCTGGAACTGGTCTCGATCGGCAAAAAAACCGCCCATCGCCAGATTCTCCTCAACGGTCATACGCGAGAAGACGCGCCGCCCTTCCGGGACAATCGCCACCGCTTCGCGCATGATTTTCGCGGTCTGCCAGTCGGTAATATCCTTACCGTCAAACACCACCTTCCCGCTGCTGGCGCGCGGGTCGCCGCACAGGGTACCCAGCAGCGTGGTTTTCCCCGCGCCGTTGGCGCCAATCAGGGTCACGATTTCCCCCTGATTAATATGCAGACTGACGTTATGCAGCGCCTGAATCTTGCCGTAGTGGGCGCTTACGTTGTCAAAAGATAACATCACTTTTTCCATACTTATGCCTCACCAAGGTATGCGCGGATCACATCCGGGTTATTGCGGATCTCTTCCGGCGTACCGTTAGCCAGCGGCGTGCCCTGGTTTACCACATAAATACGATCGGAAATGCCCATCACCAGCTTCATATCGTGCTCAATCAGCAGGATGGTGGTGTTGTGATGACTGCGCAGCTCGGCGATCAGCTCGTCCAGCTCTTTGGTCTCTTTCGGGTTCAGACCCGCAGCGGGTTCATCCAGCATCAGGATTTCCGGCTGGGTGACCATGCAGCGGGCAATCTCCAGACGCCGCTGGTCACCGTAGGCCAGATTGCTCGCCTGACGGTTCGCATGTTCCAGCAGGCCGATACGCTCAAGCCAGGTAGCGGCACGATCCAGGGCTTCGCTCTGCGCGCGACGAAAGGCCGGGGTTTTCAACAACCCGGAGAAGACCCCGGTTTTCAGCTGCTGATGTTGCGCCACCAGCAGGTTTTCAATCACCGTCATTTCGCGGAACAGACGCACGTGCTGGAAGGTACGAACAACGCCCATCCGGGCGATTTGCTGACCCGGCAACCCTTCCAGGTGCTGATCGCGCAACATGATGGTCCCGCCGGTCGGCTTATAAAAACCGGTCAGGCAGTTGAAGACCGTGGTTTTCCCGGCGCCGTTAGGACCGATCAGCGACACGATCTCCTGTGGGTGCAGCTCCAGCGACACGTTGTTGACCGCCAGCAGGCCGCCAAAGCGCATCATCAGGCCGCTGACGGATAATAATGGCTGACTCATGCCTGCTCTCCTTTCGCCTGACCTTTTTTCAGCTTCAGCTGCGGACGCGTCATCGGCAGCAGACCCTGCGGACGCCAGATCATCATCAGTACCATCAACCCACCCAGCATCAGCATGCTGTATTCGTTGAAATCACGCATCAGCTCGCGTGATACCACCAGCAGCACCGCGGCGAGAATCACCGCAAACTGCGAGCCCATTCCACCCAGAACCACAATCGCCAGCACGAAAGCCGACTCGGCAAAGGTGAAGGATTCCGGACTGACAAAGCCCTGGCGCGCGGCGAAGAGCGTACCGGCAAAGCCGGCAAACGCGGCACTGATGGTAAAGGCGGTCAGCTTGATGCGCGTAGGGCTAAGGCCCAGCGAGCGGCAGGCAATTTCGTCTTCACGCAACGCTTCCCATGCGCGTCCCAGCGGCATACGCAGCAGGCGGTTGATCACAAACAGCGACAGCACGACCAGCAGCAGCGCCACCAGGTAGAGGAAAATCACCCGATCGCCCGGGTCGTACTTCAGGCCAAAGAAGTTACTGAAAGTATCCCAGCCGCCTTCGCGGGCGCTGCGGCTAAACTCAAGGCCAAACAGCGTCGGTTTTGGAATCTGGCTGATGCCGTTGGGGCCACCGGTGATTTCGGTGTTATTAAGCAGCAAAATACGGACGATTTCGCCGAAGCCAAGCGTGACGATCGCCAGATAGTCGCCGCGCAGACGCAGCACCGGGAACCCCAGCAGGAAGCCCGCGGCTGCGGATACCAGCCCTGCCAGCGGCAGACAAGTCCAGAAGCCAAGACCGTAATAGTGGTTCAGCAGCGCAAAGGTGTAGGCACCGATGGCATAGAAGCCGCCATAACCCAGCACCAGCAGACCGGACAGCCCCACCACCACGTTAAGCCCGAGACCGAGAATGATATAGATCATGGTCAGCGTGGCGATATCCACCGTCCCACGCGACACCATAAACGGCCACGCCACGGCGATAACCAGCAGTGCGAGCAGGAACAGCTTCTGCTTGACCGTCGAACCGTCGATGGCCGGCATAATAAACTTCGGCCCGGAGACGTTTTTCAGGGTTTTCTGGAACAGCGGACGCATCAGCTGGAAGAAGAAGACCACCGCGGTGCCGATGAAGATCCACTGCCAACGGATATCGGCTGCGGTATCCACCACCAGTTTGGTGCCGTCCAGCTCCAGCTGCACACCCATAAACACGCCGGCGAGGACAAAGAACATCGCCGCGGACAGCAGCGACATAGCAATATGCATCGGTTTCATACTTTCTCGACCTCCGGACGACCCAGAATGCCGGTAGGCATCACCAACAGCACCAGAATCAACAGGGCAAAGGAGACGACGTCTTTATATTCCGTACTGAGGTAGGCAGACGAGAGCGCTTCGGCGATGCCCAGAATCAGGCCACCGATCATCGCGCCAGGAATGCTGCCGATGCCGCCCAGTACCGCAGCGGTAAAGGCTTTCATCCCGGCCATAAAGCCGATATACGGGTTGATAACGCCGTAGAACTGGCCCAGCAGTACGCCCGCGACCGCCGCCATTGCCGCGCCGATAACAAACGTCAACGCAATCACCCGGTCGGTATTGATACCGAGCAGGCTCGCCATTTTGAGGTCTTCTGCACAGGCGCGGCAGGCGCGGCCCATGCGTGAATAGCGGATAAACAGCGTCAGTGCCAGCATCGCAACAAAAGTCACGACCCAAATCACCAGCTGCATCGTGGTGACGGTGGCGGCGAAGTTTTCGCTGCTCCCGATAATCCACTGGCCGTTAAACAGGCTCGGCAACGCGATATCGCGCGAACCTTCCGTCAGGCTGACGTAGTTTTGCAGGAAGATCGACATCCCGATGGCGGAAATCAGCGCAATCAGGCGCTTGGAACTGCGCACCGGTCGGTAGGCCACGCGTTCAATGCTCCAGCCGTAGGCGCTGGCGATAATAATCGCCCCGATAAACCCGGCGGCCACCAGCAGCCAGCTGGTATCAATCCCCATCATCATGAGGGCGGCGATGATCATGAAGGAGACGTAGCTGCCAATCATGTATACCTCGCCATGGGCGAAGTTAATCATGCCGATAATGCCGTACACCATCGTATAGCCGATGGCGATCAGCGCATAGGTACTGCCCAGCGTGACGCCGTTAAACATCTGCTGCAGAAAGTAGAGAAACTGCTCGGACATAAGGTAACCTTTTTCATGCCGCCCGCTTCACACGGGCGGTGGGATAACGCATCTTATTTTGCGACAGAGGATGATCCATCCGCATGCCACTGGAAGACACCAAACTCAAATCCCTTCAAATCGCCTTTTTCGTCCCAATTCAGCGGCCCAATCACGGTTTTCGCCCCGTGAGCTTTCAGATCTTTGATTAAGTCCAGCGGCTCCTGGCTGCTGCTCCTGTCCATCGCCTGCGCCAATGACTGCACGGCAGCATAGGTGATCCAGACATACGGACCGCTCGGATCTTTCTTCTCTGTTTTCAGCGACTCAACGATAGCGCTGTTCGCCGGATCCTGGTCATAGCGTTTCGGCATTGTTACCAGCATGCCTTCCGCGGCTGCGCCGGCAATATTTGACAGCGACGCGTTGCCGACACCTTCGGGTCCCATAAAGACGGTTTTCAGCCCCACGGAGCGAGCCTGACGCAGCATTTGCCCCATTTCAGGGTAGTAGCCGCCGTAATAAACGAAGTCGATATTTTCTTTTTTCAGGCGTGCCAGCAGCGCGGAGAAATCTTTCTCTCCGGCGGTGATGCCATCAAAGAAGACGATATTCGCCTTGCCTTTCTTCAGGCTATCCTGGACGGATCGCGCCAGACCTTCGCCATACTGCTGTTTGTCATGGATGATGGCGATACGCTGCGGTTTCACTTTTTCCAGGATGTATTTGGCGGCGGTCGGCCCTTGTGCGGAGTCCAGGCCAGCGGTACGCATGATGTACTGATAGCCGCGTTGGGTCAGTTCCGGGTTCGTCGCGCCCGGAGAAATCATCAGAATACCTTCATCTTCATAGATATCGGAGGCAGGCTGGGTAGAAGAGGAACACAGATGGCCGATAACGTACTTGATGCCTTCATTAACAATTTTGTTCGCTACCGCCACGGCCTGTTTCGGGTCGCAGGCATCGTCGAACTCAACGCCAACCAGCTTATCGCCTTTAATTCCGCCCTGCGCGTTAATGTCTTTAATGGCCTGCCGCGCGCCGTTGAACTCCATGTCGCCCCACTGAGCTACCGGGCCGGACATCGCACCGACCACGGCAACTTTAATATCCTTAGCCATGACCGCGTGAGACATCGTCAGTGCAACGAATCCCGCAATAATGGTTTTTGCGTTCCTTTTCATGCTTCAGAACCCCGTTCGTGATGTGGTGTAAATATTTTGTATTTTTATGGTTAAAAAGCATTCTGTGCTTTTATTAAACAACGCTACTTTTACCATTATCTTTAATGGTTTAGCGATGTTTTTTGCCTGAATTGAGATTAAAATCTCTATTTTTCAGGCGATTAAGCAAAGATAATATT
Organism: Klebsiella sp. X13; assembly: GCF_003323835.1. Classification (NCBI taxonomy): domain Bacteria; kingdom Pseudomonadati; phylum Pseudomonadota; class Gammaproteobacteria; order Enterobacterales; family Enterobacteriaceae; genus Klebsiella; species Klebsiella sp. X13. The sequence continues at coordinate 356,069 of NZ_CP030874.1, read as the reverse complement.
CTGTATTAAAGCGAAGATAAACAAAAAAAAGTCCTCTTCACAGCATAAAATAACGATACATAAGGCGGAATAAAACGCTGCACATTAGGTTAAAATTCTGCTTATTTTTCGATCCATGACGGATTGCTCTAATCTGCACTCGCCAGAAGAACGAATCCCCTAATGAATGGATAAAAAACAGCGCCCCTTCCGACAGCAAATTTGGGTACACTGCCCCATCCGTTTTGACTGGACTTGTCGCGCATGAAACTGACCATTATTCGATTACCACTTTTCAGCGATCAGGATCGCATCGACTTAGGGAAAATCTGGCCGTCGCAGGATCCCGACGATATCCCTCTGGACGATCGTCACCGAATTTACGCCGCCCGCTTTAACGAGCGTCTGCTGGGTGCCGTGCGCGTCACGCTACGTGGCAATGAAGGCGAGCTCAGCGCGCTGTGCGTACGCGAAGTCACTCGTCGGCGCGGCGTCGGGCAATATCTGGTGGAAGAAGTGCTGCAAAGAAATCCAGAAATCGGTCGCTGGCGGATGGCCGATACCGGAATTGAAGACCACCGCGTCATGTCGGCGTTTATGCAAGCGCTAGGCTTCAGCGCCCGGGACGGCGGTTGGGAAAAGCATTAAAAACAAAGCGGTCATTGATTTAACCGGGAATCTCCGTTTTTCATGGCAACAAAGCGGCCATTGATTTAACCGGGAATCCCCGCGTTTCATGGCAACAAAGCAGCCATTGATTTAACCGGGGATCTCCGTTTTTCATGGCAACTAAGCGGCCATTGATTTAACCGGGGATCTCCGTTTTGCATGGCAACTAAGCGGCCATTGATTTAACCGGGAATCCCCGCGTTTCATGGCAACAAAGCGGCCATTGATTTAACCGGGAATCCCCGCGTTTCATGGCAACTAAGCGGCCATTGATTTAACCGAGAATTTCGCGCTACAGGCAGGCGGCAAGCTGTGAAATCCCCGGGAGCTTACATGAGTAAGCGACCGGGGTTGAGGAGCGCAGCCAACGCACCTGTAGCGTGAAAGGCGAAGGTTAAATTATTTGGCGTCGGTCGCCGTGCCATCGGCATGCCAGGTAAACACGCCGAACTCGAAGCCTTTCAGGTCGCCTTTCTGATCCCAGGAGAGCGGCCCCATAACGGTATCGACAGAGTTGGCCTTCAGGTATTTCGCGATCGCCGCCGGGTCTTCGGACTGATTCAGGCCCGCCTGCAGCGACTGAATTGCCGCGTAGGTTGTCCAGACGAAGGCGCCGCTCGGATCCTGTTTCTTCGCTTTGATCGCGTCAACAATCGGTTTGTTCGCCGGGACCTGGTCATAGTTCTTCGGTTTCGTGACCAGCATGCCTTCCGCAGACTGACCGGCAATGTTAGACAGGGAGACGTTGGCGACGCCCTCCGGTCCCATAAACTGCGTTTTCAGACCTGCCGCGCGGGACTGACGCAGAATCTGCCCCATTTCCGGGTGGTAGCCGCCGTAATAGACGAAGTCGATGTTTTCTTTCTTCAGGCGCGCAACCAGGGTAGAGAAATCTTTCTCCCCGGCGGTGATGCCGTCAAAGAACACCACGTTAGCGCCGCCCTTCTTCAGACCATCCTGCACCGCACGCGCCAGACCTTCACCATATTGCTGTTTGTCATGCACGATAGCGATGCGCTGAGGTTTAACCTTCTCAATAATGTATTTCGCCGCCGTCGGCCCCTGGTCAGAATCGAGACCGGTGGTACGCAGAATCATTTTATAGCCGCGGGCGGTCAGCTCCGGCGCTGTCGCAGCCGGGGTGATCATCAGAATGCCTTCGTCTTCATAGATATCGGACGCCGGCTGGGTAGAGGACGAGCACAAATGGCCGATAACGTACTTAATGCCATCGTTAACCACCTTGTTGGCGACGGCCACCGCCTGTTTCGGGTCGCAGGCATCATCATATTTCACGATCTGCAGCTTATTGCCTTTGATCCCACCCTTCGCGTTAATATCGGCAACCGCCTGCTCAGCACCGGTAAACTCCTGGTCACCGTACTGTGCCACCGGGCCAGACATCGCGCCAACCACGGCAATTTTGATATCTTCCGCCAGCGCGGCATTGCTCATAATTAAGGCGATACATCCTGCCAGTAGCGCTTTACCCTTCATGTTCATCCTGAGGCTCCCCATTATTATGGTTTTTTGCATTTGTTGTGATGTTGTTTGTTAGCGCATTATTCTAATTTAAGTCATAAATAAAGCATATGACGTCTACTTTTAGGTCTGCCGCCTGCGCTTTTGCAGCACACTATGCTAAACATACCGCCATTCAGGAGAATTTGAAATGACAAAATTGCGGGTTATGTAACAGATAAGTGACAAATAAAAAACCGCGTCAGGATGAACCGGACGCGGTGGAGTCAGGCGCCAGATTACCAACCGGCGGGCAGGTAGCCCAATGCGGAAGCTATCGCGTAAACGGCGCTACACAGGTAAAGCAACACAATGAAGGTCTGGATCAGCGGATGGGTTATCAGCGGCGGACAGCTCCAGCCTGGCGTGATATCACCGCGCTGCCGGGCGCCTTTGAGCATCAGAATCGGCATGATGGATAAAATCACGCCGCTAAAGACGCCGGCAAAATAGAGTGCATTCACAAACGACACCATGCCGCTGTATGCCAGAATAAATGGCGGGATGGCCACGATAGTCAGCACCATCATGCGCTTGCGCGGTTGCTCATCGTTGCCGAGGCGGAACTGATCGAAAATATTCGTCAGGAAACTTCCCCCCAGACCCCAGTAAGAAGCCAGCATCGCACACAGGGCAAACAGGTTAGCGGAGAAAAAGGCCCACTCACCGAGCGCCCTGCCCCAGGAGATCGTCGCCACGTCGGAAATATTATCCAGCCCGCTCAGGGCGATCACCGACAGCGGGACCAGCGCCAGCAGGCAGAAAGTCAGCCCCATTCCCACCATAATGGCTTTCGGCAATTTCTCCGGCTTATCCGCAAACCCGCGGGCCATTTCCGGAACGATATACTGCGCCGAGAAACAGAATGCGACCACGTTGAACACCGGCACCATATACAGCCAGTTGCCGTCGAGCAGATAGCGGACCTGGGTCGTCTCTTTGAGCAGCGTCGCCGCCACCAGCACGGCGATCATGACCACCATGCCGATACTGATGAATTTTTCACCTCGCCCGATGGCCTTCAGCCCGAGATAAAGCACGCCTGCCGCCGGGATAAAAAAGAGCGCGCTCCCCAGCGCCGGAGAGATACCGAACAGCGAATGCAGCAGCTTACCGCTTCCGGTCATATAGGCCGTCAGCGCGCCGATGCTGTTCACGCAAACCGACAGGAACATCATCAGCGCCCCGAAGCGCCCGACATAGCGATGCGACAGCCCGCTCAGCTGTAAATGCTTACGGGTGCGCAGCGTCGATTCTGCGACATACAGCATGGTGACCGTCGTCAGGCTGCCGACCACCACCAGCCAGAACAACAGCGGTAAAAAGCCGGCCTTGCTGGACGCATAGGCGATAGACAGAACCCCGGCACCGATATTGGTGCCGACGATCATCGAGACCCCTTCCACGAAGCTAAGGGATTTTGCAGGTACAGCGGTACGCTCCCGGCTGGTGAGAACCGAGGAAAAGGTGGAATGTTCAGACATAATATTTTCCGTTTTATTCCGGCGACAGGCGCCGCCGGAAAAAAGGTGATATCAGGGTGATAAACCACTCACGCTGAGTATGAAAACTCGTGTGCGGCATCCTGTTTTATCTGGCTTCCCTGCCGCCGCACAGGAGTCGGGCACATCATCCCTTCAGGACGCGCGCCAGAATATCCAGCGCTTTTGTAAACTGCGCATCGGGGATAGTTAACGGATACAGGAAACGGATAACGTTGCCATAGACGCCGCAGCTCAGCAGCAGCAGACCATTTTCCTGCGCCTTTTGCTGAATGTGGCGGGTGAACTCCGGTGACGGCGCGCCGGTCTGCGGATCGTTAAATTCCACGGCAACCATTGAGCCCTGGCCGCGAACATCAACAATCGCCGGACAATACTCGCGCGCCTGATTCAGCACCTCTTTCAGATGGCTGCCAAGCTGTTCCGCACGTTGACACAGCTGCTCTTCTTCAATGACGTCAAGGACCGCATGAGCCGCGGCGACCGCCAGCGGGTTACCGGCATAGGTGCCGCCCAGTCCGCCCGGCGCCGGCGCATCCATCACCTCGGCGCGCCCCACTACGCCTGACAGCGGGAAACCGCCGGCAAGGCTTTTCGCCATCGTCATCAGGTCCGGCTTCACGTCGTAATGCTGCATAGCAAACAGCTTGCCGGTGCGGGCAAAACCGGTCTGCACTTCATCGGCAATCAGCAGGATGCCGTGGGTATCGCACAGCGTACGCAGCGCCTGCATAAACTCCGCTGGCGCGACGTTAAAACCGCCTTCGCCCTGAATCGGCTCGAGGATAATTGCCGCCACCTGGTCCGGGGCAATATCGGCTTTAAAGATACGCTCAAGGCTTTTCATCGCCTCATCGGTGGTGATGCCGTGGGCAGCATTCGGGTATACCCCGTGATAAACCGAACCAGGGAACGGTCCAAAACCGATTTTGTAAGGCGCGACTTTACCGGTCAGCGCCATGGTCATAAAGGTACGCCCGTGAAAGCCGCCGCCAAAAGTAATCAGCCCCGGACGGCCGGTATAAGCGCGGGCAATCTTCACCGCATTTTCCACGGCTTCCGCACCGGTGGTGAAGAAAGCGGTTTTGGCCGGGCCATCGACCGGCGCCAGCGCGTTAATGCGCTCCGCCAGCGAAACATAGCTTTCGTAAGGGACAATCTGATACGCCGTATGGGTAAAGGCCTCCAGCTGCTGCGCGACGGCGGCAACAATTTTCGGGTGGCGATGGCCGGTATTGAGCACGGCGATTCCCGCAGCAAAATCAATCACCTCGTTACCTTCCACATCCCACAGCGTGGCATTCTCCGCCTTCTCAACAAAGTAATTGCACATTACGCCTACGCCGCGCGGCGTCGCCTGCTGGCGACGTTGATTCAGTTCTGAACTTTTCACCCTCGAATCTCCTGTCATGTGTGTCACGTTATCGCAACAATCTCGAAACTATGTCGTTTATTTACACAGGAGTTGGCCCTATAATCGAGTACCAATTTAGATTATCTGAGGGATCCAATTGCGCTCACTCGTCGGTGACCTTGTGCTGGTCAGATTGCAGGAGGAGACAGACCCGCTGCTGCATAAACGCTTATACAACGCGGTTCGTCGCTCGATTCTGGACGGTTCTTTAGCGCCCCATAGCCGCCTGCCCCCCTCGCGAGATCTGGCCGGGGAGCTCGGCGTTTCAAGAAACACCATATTAACAACTTATGAACAATTGCAGGCGGAAGGATATGTGGTTTCCCGCCGCGGAAGCGGCACATTCGTCGCGAAAACCGGGCCGGATATTTCTCTTTCTACTGGCAGCATCGCCGAAAACAGCAGCGACTTGACGGCAACCCCCTTTTTGTCGCGCCGCGGGCAACAGCTGCTCAGCCACGTCAGCGCCAGCCCGCGCCAGTGGGGAGCGTTTATCCCTGGCGTACCGGACGTCAATGCTTTTCCCCACCCGCTATTTAGCAAGATTCAGGCCCGTATCAGCCGCCGCCCGAAACCCGAGCGACTGAGCTACAGCTGTAACGGCGGTACTCCGGAACTGCAGCAGGCGTTAGTGGATTACCTGCGCGTGTCCCGAGGCGTTCACAGCCAGGCAGATCAAATTCTTATTACGGAAGGGATCCATCAGGCAATCGATCTGGTGACGCGTATGCTCTGCGATAGTGGCGATCTGGCGTGGGTCGAGGAGCCCTCCTACTGGGGGATCCGTCACGTGCTGGCGATGAATGATGTGCGGGTCAATCCCATTACCGTCGATGCCAACGGCCTGTGCCCGCCGGAGACAGTTGAGGCGGCGCCACACCTGATTTTTGTCACCCCATCGCATCAGTATCCGCTGGGAGCGGTGATGAGCCTGGAGCGCCGTCAGCGCCTGTTGGCTCTGGCGCGCCAGCACGGCAGCTGGATCGTCGAGGATGATTACGACAGCGAATTTCGCTTTTCCGGCCAGCCGATTCCGGCGCTGCAGGGACTGATTGCCGACGCGCCGGTCGTCTATATCGGAACATTCAGTAAGACTCTCTACCCGGGGCTGCGGTTGGGGTATGTCGTGCTGCCGCGTCCGCTGATTGGCGATCTGAAAAGCGCCCATGCCGAACTCTATCGCGGCGGCCACTCGCTGATTCAGATGGCGCTGGCGGAATTCATTAACGCGGGCCATTACTCCGCCCATATCCGACGAATGCGCCTGCTGTACAGCCGCCGTCGCGCCTGCCTGACCGAGCTGATTCAGCGTTATTGCAGCCCGCAGGCGCTGTCAGATTTCAGCGATAACGCCGGTCTACATCTGATCCTCAACTTGCCAGACGACGCGGACGATGTCGCGATCGCCAGACAGGCCAATGCCCACAATATTCTGGTGCGTCCGCTCTCGCGCTACTATCTGACGGAAGAACGTAAGAAGGGGCTATTGATGGGCTTTGCCAGCCTGGCAGAGGCGCAAATGGAGCCGGCCTTCCGTATCCTGCTGGCATGTCTGCAGACGCTATGCCCGCAGGTGCTGGCCGAAAAAGCAGACGCAGAAAAACAAAACGCCCCAACGTAATGTGGGGCGTTATCGGGTGCCTGCACAGAGGCGAGTATGTACGCTGTTGCGTTATGCTTCGATGGCAGTACGCAGTTTCTTCATCGCGTTTTTTTCCAGCTGGCGTACGCGCTCAGCCGACACGCCATAGCGATCCGCCAGTTCCTGCAGCGTCGACTTATTGTCTTCGTCCAGCCAGCGGGCGCGGATAATGTCCTGGCTACGCTCGTCCAGACCTTGCATCGCGTCGGTCAGCTTGTTGGCCGCCTGCTCTTCCCAGTTATCATCTTCAATGCCATCGGCAAAGTTAGACGTTTTATCCTGCAGGTAGAGCACCGGTGCCATCGGCTGGCTATCGGACTCGTCGTCCGACGACATGTCGAAGGTCATGTCCTGCGCCGCCATACGGGATTCCATTTCACGTACGTCTTTGCTCGACACGCCCAGCTCACGGGCCACCATCTCGACTTCATCCTGGTTAAACCAGCCCAGACGCTGCTTAGTTTTACGCAGGTTAAAGAACAGCTTACGCTGCGCTTTGGTGGTCGCGACTTTCACAATACGCCAGTTACGCAGAACGTATTCGTGAATTTCAGCCTTAATCCAGTGTACGGCGAAGGAAACCAGACGCACGCCCACTTCCGGGTTGAAACGACGCACGGCTTTCATCAGGCCAATGTTGCCTTCCTGAATCAGATCCGCCTGCGGCAGGCCATAGCCCGAGTAATTACGAGCAATATGAACAACAAAGCGCAGGTGAGACAGGATCAGCCTTTTCGCTGCTTCCAGATCGCCCTGGTAATGCAGCTTTTCAGCAAGCTCCCGCTCTTCATCAGCCGATAACATCGGCCAGCTGTTCGCAGCCCGGATATACGATTCCAGGTTACCAACGGGGGCTAAAGCTAAAGTTTGCATATCTTTGGTCATTCAAATCCTCTCAATCGATATCGTCTGACGTGATGGTTCCCATGAGATGAGCAACAAACATGCCAGCGTTTATGAGCAACGAGAATATCACCCACATTAGTATCAGACAGTGATTTTATCCACAAGTTCCATGCAACGATGTGAATAGATTACGCACAAAATGTGACATGGAAATGAAACGTAGGGAAGAGACAACAGGGACTCTTTCCCTGCAGAGAGACATTCATCAGTGCAGGGAAAGATTATATCAGACTTTTTTTAATCGGGGGTAAAGTGACGTAAATGTTGCACGGTAGCCAGCCAGGCCGCCACCCAGCCAATCATCGAGCAGACAATCAGCATCAGCAGACACTCGTCGAAGCCTAACCCGCTGAGTTCAAACTTGGTTCCAAACACCTGCGCGACTTCCGTCACCGCGGACGACAGGCGCATCACCATAATTTCCGACAAAATCAGCGATAAAAAGGCACCGCAGAAGCCCAGCAGCGCACCGCCATACAGGAACGGACGCAGGATGAAGCCGTCGGTCGCGCCAATCAGTTTTTGCACGTTAATGGTATCGCGACGAGCAAAAATGCTCAGGCGTACGCTGTTGCCGATAACGAGGAACACAGCCGCCACCATCAGCACGCCAATCAGCGCCGACACCCGGCCCACCAGCCCGGTCAACGAGGAGAGGCGGGCAAACCAGCTGTCATCCATACGCACTTCGTCCACGCCCTGAATGTGCGTCACGCGATCGCGCAGCGTGTTCAGCGCATTGGTGCTCTGGAAATCCAGCTTCGGCACGACAATCGCGACGGCCGGAAGGGGGTTCTCTTCCAGCATATCCAGCGCGCCACCAAAGCCAGACCAGTTGCGGAACTCGCCAAGCGCTTCATCCCGCGACAGATAGTTCACCTTCTCTACGCCTTGTTCTGCCTGGAGCTGGCCAACCACTCGCGCCGCCGCGTCATCGTCCAGCGTTTTCTCAAGATAAACGGTGATCTGCGGCGACGGGTAGTACTGCGCCGCCGCGCTGTTGACGTTCTTGTACACCATGTAGCACACGCTTGGCAGCGTCAGCGAAATGGCGATAACCATAATGGTCAGGAAGGTAGCCAGCGGCGTACTTTTTAAATCCTGGACCGCGCCATGCCAGGCATAGCGAACCTGTTCGTTAAAGACGTTGCTCTTACGGGAAGCCGGGCCCGGCGCTGCTTTTGGCCGCTTCGGCGCATTACGCCCACCGCCGCCGCCCGCGCCTGCGCCATTGCGGAGGCGATCGAGCCTGCTACCGAACTGGCGAATCTGGTTTATTGCGTCGCGCTTATTCACCCCAATGGCCTCCATGCATATGACCGTCGCTCAGGGTCAGCATGCGATACGAGCGGCTGGAAATCAGCCCCAGGTCGTGCGTCGCCATCAGAACCGTTACGCCTACGCGGTTAAACTCCTCAAACAGGCGTAAAATCCCTTCCGAGAGCGCCTCGTCGAGGTTACCGGTAGGTTCATCCGCCAACAACACCGCAGGCTTATTGACCACCGCGCGGGCAATCCCCACGCGCTGCTGTTCGCCGCCGGAGAGTTGAATAGGGAGGTTTTTCGCTTTGTCCAGCAGCCCGACCTTGTCCAGCGCCGCCGACACACGGCGACGAATATCATCGCCGCTGGCGCCGGCAATAATCAGCGGAATAGCGACATTATCAAACACCGTACGGTCCATCAGCAGGTGGTGGTCCTGGAAAATCATGCCGATCTGACGGCGCAAAAACGGCACCTCACGGCTTTTCAGGCGGCTAATATCGTGGCCGCCGAATAAGATTTTCCCGGCGCTCGGCCGTTCAATACCGCAGATAAGCTTAAGCAGGGTACTTTTCCCCGCGCCGGAGTGGCCGGTCAGAAATGCCATCTCGCCCGACTGCAGGTGGAAATTCACCCCCTGCAGCGCTTGTCTCCCACCGAGATAGGCTTTGCTGACTTGTTCAAAGCGAATCATGATTAATCCTCTCGGGCAAAAAGTGCCTCAATAAAGTCGCCCGCATTAAACGGACGCAGATCCTCAATACGTTCACCGACGCCAATGTAGCGAATCGGAATACCGAACTGGTCGGCGACCGAGAAGATAACCCCACCTTTCGCGGTACCGTCCAGCTTAGTCAACGTGATGCCGGTCAAGCCAACGGCTTCATGGAACAGTTTGGCCTGGCTAATCGCGTTTTGCCCGGTGCTGGCATCGATGGTCAGCATGACCTCATGCGGCGCATCTTCATCCAGTTTTTTCATCACCCGGACAATTTTCTTCAGCTCTTCCATCAGGTGCGATTTATTCTGCAGACGACCCGCGGTATCGGCGATCAGCACGTCAACATTTCGCGCCTTCGCGGCCTGAATAGCATCGAAGATCACTGATGCCGAGTCCGCGCCGGTATGCTGAGCAATCACCGGAATGTTGTTGCGCTGACCCCAGACCTGCAGCTGTTCTACCGCCGCGGCACGGAAGGTGTCCCCGGCCGCCAGCATCACCGATTTACCCTGCTGTTCGAACTGACGCGCCAGCTTACCGATAGTGGTGGTTTTACCCACGCCGTTCACGCCCACCATCAGAATAACAAATGGCGTTTTCCCTTCAACATTCAGCGGCTCATCCACTTTCGCAAGGATATCGCCCATCTCTTCTTTCAGCAGGCCATACAGCGCTTCCGCATCACGTAGCTGCTTACGGCTGGCGCCTTCGGTAAGATTGGTAATGATCTTACGGGTCGTTTCCACGCCGACGTCAGCAATCAGCAGCTGCTCTTCCAGCTCTTCAAACAGATCATCGTCGATTTTTTTGCCGCGGAACAGACTGATAAATCCGGAACCGAGGTTCTGTTTGGTTTTAATCAGGCTGCGTTTCAGACGGGCGAAAAAGCCCTCTTTCGTCGGTTTTTCCTGCTCCTGCTGAGCGGAATCATCCGGCTGACTCTGTTCTTCCGCTTCAACAACCTCTTTATCATCAATAGGTTGAGCGGAGAGCGCCAGAGCTTCAAGTTCTTCATCAGACAGAGCAGATTCAGGCTGTTCCTCACCGCGCGGCTCATCACTCACCGCGTCGTCCACGGCAGCGACTTGCGGCTCATCCGTCACCGCTTCCGGCGTCTGCCCGGCTACCGCTTCCGCGACAACCGGCTGAGCGATCGCATCTTCGACCAGCGACTCCGGAGCGGCGAGGTCTTCCGCCGACAGCTTTTCAGCAACCGTCTCTTCAGCAGCGGTCTCAGCCACAACCTGTTCAACGGCAGCCTCTTCGACCCACGTACTGGCGGCTGGCGCTTCGTCAATAGCAGCGTGCGGCTGAGGGATCGCTTCGACTTCGGCCGGGGCTTCAACCGCAGGCGTCACCGGCTCAGAGTGCGGTAATTCGCTCTCAACAACCTGTTCAGTCACCTCAACGACATCGGCCGCAAAAGCTTCCGCGTCCTCTTTCTCCACCGTAGAAGCGCTTACCGTATCCGCTTCTGGTGCCGCCACCGTCTCAGCAGGCAACGCTGTAGCCGAATGCTGTTCGGCAACGTCGGTTTGCCCTTCTACTTTCTGTTCGGTCTCGGTTTCCTGCGCCTGTTCTTTTTGTCCAAAGCCCAGCCAGGAAAAGAAGCCACGTTTTTTCTCTTTTGCCATTTGCGACGACACTCCCGCTGTTTATTCATGGCACAGCTTCGGCATAACAATAGCGGAAGCTGAAAAATGATGAAATTAGTCGGATAGTCTATCACTTAACTTAACTCGCATCACCGCCCCCGGATTAAGGTTTCGTCATCCGCGTTCGATCGCTAGAATAGCGGGCTGAAAGTGGAGACCTGAGCAACGAGATGAAGAAACCAAACCACACGGGCAGCGGCCAGATCCGTATTATTGGTGGGCAATGGCGGGGGCGGAAATTACCGGTGCCCGAGAGCCCGGGCCTGCGCCCGACTACCGACCGGGTCCGTGAAACCCTTTTTAACTGGCTGGCGCCTGTCATGGTCGATGCGCACTGCCTCGATTGCTTTGCCGGCAGCGGCGCCCTCGGGCTGGAAGCGCTGTCGCGCTATGCGGGCAGCACCACGCTGCTGGAAATGGAGCGCGGCGTCGCTCAACAGTTGCAAAAAAACCTGGCGACCCTGAAAGCCAGCCATGGCAAGGTGGTCAATACCAATACGCTCAGCTACCTTAATCAGCCAGGCACGCCGCACCATATCGTGTTTGTCGATCCGCCTTTCCGCAAAGGTCTGCTGGAAGAGACGCTGCGTCTGCTGGAAAATAACGGCTGGCTCGCCGATGAAGCGCTCATCTACGTTGAGAGCGAAGTCGAAAATGGTTTACCGCCGGTGCCGGCATGCTGGCATCTGTATCGTGAGAAAGTGGCCGGACAGGTCGCCTACCGTCTCTATCAACGTGAGGCAAAAGGAGAAAATCATGCTGATTAATTTTGGCCGCGTGTTGATGCTGTGCGTCTGGGCATTTTTATTATTAAACCTGTTTCAGCCTTTCCCGAAGCCGCTGAACATCTTCGTTAACGTTGCTCTGATCTTTATGATCCTGATGCACGGTCTGCAGCTGACGCTGCTGAAGGCCACTCAGCCGAAAGATGCCCCGCCGCTGAGCCGTTTTGAACAGGTCCGTATTTTTATCTTTGGCGTGTTTGAACTGGTGGCCTGGCAGAAAAAACTCAAGGCCACGCTGCGTAAGAAGTAACCTCGTGGGCTCAAGGTTCTGGCGTAAACGCGACAAACCTTGAGCCTTTGTAGCTCAGCGTTCCCCGGTCACCGACGCTGAGCGCATGATATTGCGCCGCCTCAAGCTGAAAACTGACTTCCAGGCCACCGGTTTCCGGCCTGAAGCTCACGTCATAGCGCATATCGCTGCCGGCGGGGGCTACGGTTTGCTGGCGCGACCGGCGATCGTTGATCACCTTCTCCCGTTTGTTACTCACCACCACCCGCTTTTGTAGCAGCGGCGCGGCGTCGTTAGCCATATTTTCCCGTCGTTGCTGTACATAGCGGACCGATGCGGCCACCACAATAATGGCGACGACGATAATAAAAAACAGGGGAACCTTGCTCATTCATCTCACCCATAAGAATTCTCAGGAATAAGCATACCGCGCCTTGATTAACGTTGTCATCTGCCCGCCCGAACCACTACACTAAGTTTCAGTACTGCCAATACACCACTCACTTAATAATAACAGATACAAGGACTTACTATGCTTTGGTCGTTTATTGCTGTCTGTTTCTCCGCATGGCTTTTCGTCGATGCGTCCTATCGCGGCCCCACGTGGCAGCGCTGGGTTTTTAAACCCGTCACGCTGATCCTGCTGCTGCTGCTGGCCTGGCAGGCGCCAATGTTCAACGCTATCAGCTACCTGGTACTCGCCGGGCTGTGCGCTTCGCTGCTGGGCGATGCATTAACGCTGCTGCCGCGCCAGCGGGTGATGTATGCGGTGGGGGCCTTTTTCCTGTCGCATCTGCTGTACACGATCTGGTTTGCCAGCCAGATGACGATGTCGTTTTTCTGGCCGCTGCCGCTGGTGCTGCTGGTTATCGGCGCGCTGCTGCTTGCGGTCATCTGGAGCCGGCTGGAAGATCTGCGCATGCCGGTTTTCACCTTTATCGGCATGACCCTGGTGATGGTCTGGCTGGCCGGTGAGCTGTGGTTCTTCCGCCCGACGGATACCGCATTCTCAGGCTTCGCCGGTGCGACATTCCTGCTGTTGAGTAATATTGTCTGGCTGATCAGCCACTATCGCCGTCGCTTCCGCGCCGATAACGCCATCGCCGCCGCCTTCTACTTTGCCGGCCACTTTCTGATCGTCCGCGCGCTGTATCTGTAATTTTGCGCTTGACTCTGGAGTCGACTCCAGAGTGTATCCTTCTGGTAATGAGAAAATTATCATTACCGGGAGGGTCCCATGTCGACTCCAGAAACGCAGGATAAAAAAGTCCCACAGTTCTCGTCATTCAAATTAAAGCCGGTTGTCGCCCAGGCTGACAGCTGCTGCACGGAATCTGGCTGTGCCGCCGATAACGCCGCCGACAGCGAGGGGTTAAACGAGGCGCGCTATCGCTGGCTGGTTGAAGGCATGGACTGCGCCGCCTGCGCCCGTAAAGTCGAAACGGCGGTGCGCCAGGTACCCGGCGTCAACCAGGTGCAGGTTCTGTTTGCCACCGAAAAACTGCTGGTCAACGCCGATGCCGATATTCGCACTGCCGTCGAAAGCGCGGTACGTGCCGCGGGCTATACGCTGCGCGATGAAAGCGCCCCGCCGCCGGAAACCTCACCTCTGCGCGAGAACCTGCCGCTGATAACGCTGGTACTACTGATGGCGCTGAGCTGGGGTCTGGAGCAGCTCAACCACCCCTTCGGCGAGCTGGCATTCATTGCCACCACGCTTGTGGGTCTGTGGCCCGTCGCTCGTCAGGCTTTGCGCCTGATCCGCAGCGGTAGCTGGTTTGCCATTGAAACACTGATGAGCGTCGCCGCCATCGGGGCACTGTTTATCGGCGCAACGGCCGAAGCCGCGATGGTGCTGCTGCTGTTTATGGTTGGCGAGCGCCTTGAAGGCTGGGCGGCCAGCCGTGCCCGCCAGGGGGTAAGCGCGCTGATGGCGTTAAAACCCGATACCGCCACTCGCCTGCGTGACGGCGTGCGGGAAACCGTCGCCCAGCGCGATCTCCGCCCTGGAGACGTAATTGAAGTCGCAGCAGGTGGTCGCCTGCCCGCCGATGGTCAGCTGCGCACGCCGTTCGCCAGCTTCGATGAAAGTGCCTTAACCGGTGAGTCGGTGCCGGTCGAGCGCCGCTCCGGAGAACGCGTGGGGGCAGGCGCCACCAGCGTCGACCGCCTGGTGCAACTGACGGTGATTTCTGAGCCGGGCGACAGCGCCATTGACCGCATTCTGAAGCTGATTGAAGAAGCGGAGGAACGTCGGGCGCCGATTGAACGCTTTATCGATCGTTTCAGCCGGATTTACACACCGGCCATTATGGTCGTCGCCCTGCTGGTCGCCATCGTACCGCCGCTGTTCTTTGCCGCCGCCTGGCTACCGTGGATCTACAAAGGTCTGACGCTGCTGCTGATCGGCTGTCCTTGTGCGCTGGTCATTTCCACTCCGGCGGCCATTACTTCCGGGCTGGCGGTGGCGTCGCGTCGCGGTGCCCTGATTAAAGGCGGCGCAGCGCTTGAGCAACTGGGTCGCATACGTCAGGTGGCTTTTGATAAGACCGGGACGCTAACCGTCGGCCAACCGCGCGTCACCGCCGCCATCGCCCTGAATGACGTGGATGAAAATGACCTGCTGGCGCTGGCGGCGGCAGTGGAACAAGGCTCCAGCCACCCGCTGGCGCAGGCCATCGTGCGCGAAGCCCAGCAGCGCCAGCTGACGATTCCGTCTGCCCGCGGTCAGCGCGCACTGGCGGGTTCGGGCATTGAAGCCGAGGTCGACGGTCGTCAGATACTGATTTGCGCGGCAGGCAACGACGCCGCCGCAGAGCATGAGGCGCAGATTCAGCAGCTGGAGAGCGCGGGTCAGACGGTTGTGCTGGTACTGCGCGAACAGTCTCTGCTCGGCATTCTGGCGCTGCAGGATACGCTGCGAGACGACGCCCGTCAGGCGGTCGACGATCTGCATCGTCTGGGGGTGCAGGGCGTAATTCTGACCGGCGATAACCCGCGGGCGGCTGCCGCCATTGCCGGGGAACTGGGGCTGGAATTCCGTGCCGGGCTGCTGCCGGCCGATAAAGTGGAGGCGGTCACGGCGCTCAATGCCGCTGCGCCGCTGGCGATGGTCGGTGACGGGATTAATGACGCGCCGGCAATGAAGGCCGCCACCATTGGTATCGCCATGGGCAGCGGAACCGACGTGGCGCTGGAAACCGCCGATGCCGCCCTGACGCATAACCGCTTAACCGGTCTGGCACAGATGATTTCCCTGGCCCGCGCCACCCACGCCAATATTCGGCAGAACATTGCGATTGCGCTTGGCTTAAAGGGAATTTTTCTTATCACTACGCTGCTCGGACTGACCGGGCTGTGGCTGGCGGTGCTGGCCGATACGGGGGCAACGGTGCTGGTGACCGCTAACGCCCTGCGACTGTTACGTAAGAAGTAAGCGGAAAGACCCCGGTGGCGTGTTGCTTACCGGGGCTACGGAAGCGTGCGGTTTTCGGACTTTATAGCCCCGCCTCCGGGAAGACGGCCTGCGGCAATCGCACCGTTTACCCCCGGTGGCGCGTTGCTAACCGGGGCTACGGAAGCGTGCGTTTTTTGGACTTTATAGCCCCGCCTCCGGGAAGACGGCCTGCGGCAATCGCACCGTTTACCCCCGGTGGCGCGCTGCTTACCGGGGCTACGGAAGCGTGCGTTTTTTGGACTTTATAGCCCCGCCTCCGGGAAGACGGCCTGCGGCAATCGCACCGTTTACCCCCGGTGGCGCGCTGCTTACCGGGGCTACGGGAGCGTGCGGTCTTTGGATTTTGTAGCCCGGACAGGGGCATTGCCCCGCCTCCGGGAGAGGCACGCAAACCCGTGCTTAATGGCTTTTACGAATCAGATAGCGATAGGGCAGCGCCGCGGTTTCTTGCGCCAGCAGCTCATGCTCCATAAAGCGGCAAAAACCCGGAATATCACGGGTTGTCGCCGGATCGTCGGCGATAATCAGCAGCGTTTCGCCCACCGGCATTGTACGTACGGTCTTACGCACCATCATTACCGGCTCCGGGCAACGCAGGCCCTGAGCATCCAGAGTGTGGTCAGGGCTGGAGAAAAGTTCGGTCATTTTCATCTCACATCAACAAAACGGCCCTAGTTTACCCCCACTTTTCCGCTACGCAAGTCAGGTTAACGTTTGCGCGAAAAACAACCATTGCAATACCCGCTCAACGCAGTATCATTCTGCCGCTTCAAACTGGTACTCGTGGGTTGGCAAAACACAGCACGAGTATTGATTTATTGGGTTCCCTCACCCCAATCACTAAAAAGGTCACAATATGAGTCCATTTACAACGTCACAGCGTCAAAAAGCGCTGGTCTGGCTTTCTCTTTTTCATTTGCTGGTTATCACCTCCAGCAACTATCTGGTGCAGCTCCCGATCTCCATTTTTGGTTTTCATACCACCTGGGGCGCGTTCAGCTTTCCGTTTATCTTCCTCGCCACCGATCTGACGGTGCGGATTTTCGGCGCGCCGCTGGCACGACGCATTATCCTGGCGGTGATGGTCCCGGCGCTGTTGATCTCCTATGGCATCTCGTCCCTGTTTTATATGGGCGAATGGCAAGGCTTTGCCGCGCTGACCCACTTTAACCTGTTCGTCGCCCGTATCGCCGCCGCCAGTTTCATGGCCTACGCGCTGGGCCAGATCCTCGATGTCCACGTCTTTAACCGCCTGCGTCAAAACCGCCGCTGGTGGCTGGCGCCGACCGCCTCGACCCTGTTCGGCAACGTCAGCGATACCCTGGCCTTTTTCTTCATCGCTTTCTGGCGTAGTCCGGACCCGTTTATGGCGGCGAACTGGGGAGAAATCGCGATTGTCGACTACAGCTTCAAGGTACTGATTAGCATTGTTTTCTTCCTGCCGATGTATGGCATGTTGTTGAATATGCTGCTGAAAAAACTGGCAGATAAATCTGATTTATCCGCATTGCAGCCAGGTTAAGAGTACTCGCAGGTTGATGTGATAAGATAAGCGAATGAGCCGTTAATGGCCGTTTATCGAAAGGAAGATGTCAATGCGCAATTTGGTTAAATATGTCGGTATTGGCCTGCTGGTTATGGGGCTTGCGGCCTGTGATAACAGCGACACAAAAACGCCGACTGCCGGGGCTGCTGCGGAAAGCAATGCCAGCGGACAAAATATCAGCCTGCTGGATGGCAAGCTGAGTTTTTCCCTGCCAGCAGGAATGACCGATCAGAGCGGCAAGCTGGGTACCCAGGCCAATAACATGCACGTCTATTCTGACGCCACCGGACAGAAAGCGGTGATCGTGATTGTTGGTGACAGCACCAATGAAGAATTGAGCGTGCTGGCTCAACGCCTGGAAGATCAGCAGCGCAGCCGCGATCCACAGCTGCAGGTTGTCACCAATAAATCGATTGATATCAAAGGCCACACGCTGCAGCAGCTGGACAGCATCATCTCCGCCAAAGGCCAGACCGCCTGGTCTTCCGTCATTCTCGGCAAGGTTGACGATAAGTTGCTGACCCTGCAGATCACGCTGCCGGCAGACAATCAGCAGCAGGCGCAAAGCGCAGCTGAAAACATCATCAATACCCTCGTCATCCAGTAACTACTGGCCTGACGTAGCGGCCTCCGGTGACACCGCCGGGGGCCGTTTTTTTAACCGCCAGCTCAGCAACAGCGCCACCGCCACCAGCCCCGCCGCCGCCAGATAAATGGTGGAAATCCCGGCCCATGCCATCAGCAGCCCGGCCAGCGGCCCGGTAATGCCTAAAGACAGATCCATAAATACCGTATAGGTCGCCAGCGCCGAGCCCTGATTCTGCTGCGGCACCGCCTTCACCGCCACCACCCCCAGCGCAGGGAAGACCAGTGAAAAACCGGCGCCAGCAAAGAAGGTCCCGACTTTGGCGATCGATGAAGTCTCAGCCAACCCCACCAGCAGAAGTCCGACAATCTCAACGCTAAAGCACAGCATCGCGACGTTCAGTCCCCCCAGACGATTAATGCCATTGGGGAACAGCAGACGCGTGCCAACAAACGCGCAGCTAAATAGCGTCAGCGCAAACGCCGCGCCGTCCCAGCCTTTGGCGTCGTAAAACAGGGTAATAAACGTCGCGATCGTGCCAAACCCGGCGGAAGCCAATGCCAGCGCCATCCCATACGGCCAGACCCGGCCCAGCACGGCGCGAAACGTCATCGCTTTGCCCTTCGTCGCTCTGACCGCCGCCCTCGGCAGCGCGCACAGAATAGCGACCAGCGCCACGGCCATAATCGCCCACGCCAGCCCCGGCAGCCCGACAAGGGAGTAACAGAGCACGCCGAGCGGCGCCCCCATCGCCATCGCCCCGTAAGTCACGATTCCGTTCCACGAAATCACCCGCCCGATATGCAGCGAGCCCACCACCCCCACTCCCCATAGCGTTGAACCAGTACCGGCAAAGCTTTGCCCGATACCGAGAATCACCCGGCCGAGGCACAGCAGAGCCAGGCTAAGGATCGGCCAGCCGCTGCCGACGGCCGCCAGCAGATAGCTCAAACCGCTGAGAAAACAGCCGCACAGCCCGAAGATCACGATCTTTTTCGGCCCAAGGAGATCGGCGTAGCGTCCGGCATGAGGGCGGCTGAGGAGAGTGGCAAAATATTGCAGGCTAATGACCAGGCCGGCCCAGAACGCGCTAAATCCCATTACATCATGGACATAGCCCGGCAGAACGGCCAACGGCAGGCCAATTGTCAGGTAGCTGGCAAAATTAAACATCACCACGGAGACAATCCGCAGATTAAGGCGCACTCCATTGAGCGCCGGTTCGTCAACGGGTTCGGGCATTGGGTCCACCAGACTTTTACAACAATGTTTCACTATTACCACGTCGTCTGCTCAAAAGCAGCCCGCGGCGCAGAAATTCGCGCTCGACGGGCCGCACGGTCAATCTCAGCATCGAGTACAGCGTCTGCCAGCAAGTGCTGCCAGAGGATAACTGACGGTCATTTTCGCTCCGCCACGGGATGAATGTTTTTGTCGCTAGCCGGAACAGGCCGGCAAGAGAGCCCCATTCGTCAGGAGCAAATGTGAATAGCCGAAGGCGACGTCGGGTGAGGAGCAAGACTCGCCCGGGAACACCGATAACCCGGTCAGCGGAGTGAACGGACGTCGCCAACACACATGCCACTGGCAATCTACGACATATTTATTTAAATACCGTCAGCGATATACCTGAATATCCCCCGCGAATTAACGGTCTGGCGAATAATAATGTCAAGGGTATAAGCTTCGGGAATTCCCGCCATGCCGTTAAAATTCAACCTCATCAAACCATTCATTATCACTCATAACTGCTGGTGGCCTCGCTCGCTATCCTTTATGATGAAAACCGTCTCATCTTAAGACAACACGGAAATCCATACCGGATATTTATCCGGAACGATATGGCGACTGACATTCATTTTTAACGTCAGCCATTTCATTGTATTACCGGTAATTTGACAGGGAGTGTTCATGAAAAAGTATGTGCAGTGGTTCGCCGCTATTGCGGTTGCAGGCGCGTTGGCCGGCTGTGTGCGCACCGCGCCGGTGGAGCAAATCCAGACCGCCGTGAGCGCCGGTCATACAGAGGATCAGGTGAAACAGGCCATTCTGCGGGCCGGCGTGCAGCGCCAGTGGATCATGTCGCAAACCGCGCCTGGCGCGATCGCCGCGCGTCAGCAGGCGCGCGACCATGTCGTTGAGGTCCGTATTAATTACTCCGCCAGCGGTTATTCTATTCACTACGTCAGCAGCAGCAATATGATGGCCTCCGGTGGGAAAATCCATAAAAACTATAACCGCTGGGTCCACAATCTGGATAAAGATATTCAGGTAAATTTAGCCGCTGGTTCGAGCCTGTGATTGTCCACGTCATCTCAGCCCATCATTGATTCAGGAGTCAGCGCGCAAATGCTGACTCCTGAAGAGGAACAGGATCAGAGACTATTCTGATGCGAGACCGGTTTCGGCATTATCCTATGTATTCGTTTGCCACCCGGTAGAATATGTGGCGGAAATGTCAGAGTCAGGTCACAGACCTGTTGATGGAATAACAGAATATCTCTCTCAGGCGCGAATAGTTACCATAATAAATTGCGCTGGCATGTGAAAATATCGAAAATACGCCCTGACTTCGCCGCATAAATTGCCATACGGTGAATACGCTTGCCGATATGCCCTCAGTCTCATTCTGAGGCCGGATATCCGGTCGGCCAAAAGCGGAACGGTAAACAATCCAGGCCGGTAATACATCGTTGGTCCAGGCGTTAGCCATACTGTATACGCGTGCCACAACAAAAATAAAAAGTGCCGTTAAAAATGGCACTAAGATCACCGATTTATCGCGGATACGCGTTGATGAAATTTGCACTAAACATAGTTGACTGGCAGGGCAGAGCCCCGGGAATGAGCGAAGCGACACAGTGGCAGCAATGGTCACGGCATCCGCACGCCTTCGATCCCTCAGCCCCGCAGGCAAAATTAACCGAATTACCGATGATGACCGCCAGACGTCTTAGCTCCGGCAGTAAACTCGCCGTTGAGTGCGGGCTGGCAATGCTGCGCCGTCATCAAATCGACGCCATACTGTACACCAGTCGCCACGGCGAACTTGAACGCAATTATCGTATTCTCCACGCCCTGGCGACGCAGCAGGCCATCTCCCCGACCGACTTTGCCCTCTCCGTCCATAATTCGGCGGTGGGCAATCTGACGATTGCCGCACAGCGGCCGATCGTTTCCTCCTCTCTGTCGGCCGGGCGGGATACCTTCCAGCAAGGGCTATGCGAAGTCATGTGCCTGCTGCAGGCAGGTTATCAGCGGGTATTAATGGTGGATTTCGACGGCTACCTGCCCGAGTTTTATCATCCGCAGCTATCGCCAGAAATGCCGACCTGGCCCTATGCGCTGGCGCTGGTGATTGAAGCCGGGACGGCGCTGCGCTGTGTCACCCGTCGCGGCGAAACGTCCGCAGAGACCGCGCTACCGCAAAGCCTGTTATTTTTACAACACTATTTGCAGGACAGCCCCACCTTTACCCTGCCCGGCGAGCGCGTGCAGTGGCAATGGAGCCGCGCATGAACCCTATCCTGGCACGTCTGAACCGGGTCTGGCGGGGAGCCATGACCGGCGTCTGTTTCGCCTTGTTCGGTCTTGGTGGACTGCTGCTGTCCCTCATCTGGTTCAACCTGCTGCTGATCGTTATCAGGAACAAACCCCGTCGCCGTCGACTGGCGCGGCGCAGCATTGCCGCCAGTTTCCGCCTCTTTTTGGCGGTGGTCAGAGCCGTCGGCGTGCTGGATTACCGCATTGAAGGCGGTGATATTCTACGCCAGGAGCGAGGCTGTCTGGTGGTGGCCAACCATCCCAGCCTGATCGACTACGTGATGCTGGCTTCGATCATGCCGGAAACCGACTGCATGGTAAAAAGCAGCCTGCTGAAGAACCCGTTCGTCAGCGGCGTGATTCGCGCAGCGGATTATCTGCTTAATGACCAGGCGGATTCGCTGCTGCCCGCCAGTCTGAGCCGCCTTCAGCAGGGGGATACCATTTTGATTTTCCCCGAAGGCACGCGGACGCGCCCCGGTGAACAGATGACGTTACAGCGCGGCGCGGCCAATATTGCCGTGCGCTGCGCCAGCGATTTACGGGTCGTGACAATCCGCTGCAGCGAGCACATGCTTGGCAAGCAGTGCAAATGGTACGATGCGCCGCCCACCAAACCTCTGTTTACGATTGAGGTGCGGGAGCGGATACGTATCAACCAGTTTTTCGATGCCAGCTCACAGACGCCATCGCTGGCGGCACGGCAGCTAAATCGGCATCTTTTGCTTCAATTACAATCAGGTACTACGCCTACTTCAGGAATTAATGATGCAAGCGCTCTATCTTGAAATTAAAAATCTCATAATTACTACGTTGAATCTGGAAGAACTGTCGGCTGACGACATTGACACCGATGCGGCACTCTTTGGCGATGGCCTGGGTCTGGATTCCATCGACGCCCTGGAGCTGGGGCTGGCGGTAAAAAACCGCTACGGCGTGGTGCTCTCCGCCGAAAGCGACGAGATGCGCCAGCATTTCTTCTCCGTTGCCACCCTGGCCGCGTTTATCGACGCTCAACGTACCTGAGGCTCGCCCCATGACTGAATCACATGATATTTATGCCGACGTCTCGGCACTGCTGGTTAAGCTGTTCGAGATCGATCCTGAAGACATCAAACCGGAAGCGCGGCTGTACGAAGACCTGGAGCTGGATAGCATCGACGCGGTCGATATGATCGTCCACCTGCAGAAAAAAACCAGCAAGAAAATCAAAGCAGAAGAATTTAAAGCCGTGCGTACCGTGCAGGATGTGGTTGATGCCCTCGAACGCCTGTCCCGGGAAGCCTGATCCGCATGTCGGGGGCACTTCCACGCAAGGGTATTCTGCTGCTGACAAGCCTGCTCCTGCTGGCCTGGCCTGGCGTCATCTGGCTGGGCCTCGCGCATAACAGCCTGCGCTGGCTGCTCCCTTTAATGGCGCTGCTGCTCTATTTACGCCTGCGCCAGACCCGGCGCCAGGCGGGTCCGCTGCGCATCGTCACCCAGGTGGTCGCGCTGGCGGGGATCGCCCTCTGCGTGGCCAGCACACTGCTGAAAACGCACCAGCTGCTGCTGTTTTACCCGCTGGTGGTCAACGCCGTGATGCTGGCTGCGTTCGGCGGTTCGCTGTGGACAACCATGCCGCTGGTGGAACGCCTGGCCCGCATACGAGAGCCTCACCTCCCCGCCGCCGCCGTGCGCTATACCCGTCGGGTCACGCAGATCTGGTGCCTGTTTTTTATCGTCAATGGCAGTATCGCCCTCTTGACGGCGCTGTACGGTGATATGGCGCTCTGGACCGCGTGGAACGGCATGATCGCCTATCTGCTGATCGGCGCCCTGATGGCCGGAGAGTGGCTGGTACGCCGTCGGGTGATGAAGCGAGAATCCTTATGATGCCGCCTCTTTCTGTGGTCCGCTGGCTGAGTGCCCCGCGTTCGGCCGACACCCTCGTGGCCTGGCGGGGAGACCAGTTCTGGACATTGGGCCATCTGCGCAATGACGTTGCGCGCTGCGTGGAGCGGCTGCAGCAGCACCAGGGTCAACGCTGGGCGCTCTGTTTTGACGACAGCTATCTGTTTCTGGTCGCGCTGCTGGCCACGCTGCATGCCCACAAAACGCCGGTGATCCCGGGGCACAGCCGCCTCTCTCAGCTGGAAGAGCAACGCGCGCTGTTCGATGGCGTGCTCAGTGAAAAGCCCCTTGGCTGGAGCGGCCCGACATGGGTCATCAGCCGTTCCCGACGCTCTCCCACGCAGACGGTCACCTTTCACCCGCTGGCTGATGACGCCGCCATTGAGCTGTTCACCTCAGGTTCGACGGGGCAACCGAAGCGAATTATCAAATCGCTGGCCGTTCTCGACCGCGAGGCTGAACTGCTGGCCACGCACTTTGCCGACCGGCTGGCCGGCTGTCGTATTGTCGCGTCGGTAGCACCCCAGCATCTTTACGGCCTGACCTTTCGCATTTTCCTGCCCATGGCGCTCGGCCTGCCGCTAGACGCGGCAATGCTGAATTATGCCGAGCAACTCAGCGCGCTGGATCCCCGGCATCGCTATGCGTTTATCAGCAGTCCGGCCTTTTTGAAGCGCCTTGACCCCAGACTGAATCCGCCGCCGGTGGCGATCCTGTTCTCTGCCGGCGGAGTACTGTCCTGGGAGCAGGTGACCGGGGCGAACGACTGGCTTAAATGCAGGCCGGATGAGATTTACGGCAGTACCGAAACCGGCATCCTTGCCTGGCGCTGCCGCGAGCAGGAGCAAGACGACTGGCGGCCTTTCCCCGGGGTCAGCTTTCTCCCCGAAGGCGAAGCGTTTCGCGTATTTTCGCCGCTGATTGCCCATCAAGATGGCCTGCTACTCGACGATACCCTGCAATTCACCGATGACGGACAGTTTCGTCTGGCCGGACGCCGGGGACGGGTGGTTAAAATTGAAGAAAAGCGGATTTCACTCAGCGAAATTGAACAGCGCCTGCTGGAACTGGAGGGAATTCAGGACGCGGTGGCTTTACCCGTCAGCCGCGGTGGCCGCCAGGCCATCGGTGTCCTGCTGGTGCTCAATGACCATACCCGTCAGAAGTGGCAATCCGCCAATAAACCCCTTGAGCAGGCGTGGCGACGAGCGCTTCGGCCAAGGCTTGAGTCGGTCGCCATTCCCCGCTACTGGCGCATTATCGACGAGATCCCGGTGAACAGCATGAACAAGCGCGTATATGCGCAATTACAGGAGTTATTTCATGAAACCCCATGAAATTGAAGGGAATCAGGCGCATCAGCAGCAGGTTGAGATTGTCTTGTACCTCGATCCTGGCCTTTTCTGGTTTAGCGGCCATTTTGCCGTACAGCCGCTGCTGCCCGGCGTTGCCCAGCTGGACTGGGTCATGCATTACGCCACCACGCTGCTGGCGCCAGGCTGGCGGTTCCACAGCATTCAGAACGTCAAATTCCAGGCGCCGCTCCTGCCGGATGCGACCGTCACGCTCACCCTGCACTGGCAGGAAGCGCGCCAGATACTCACCTTCAACTATCAGCGCCACGATGGCGAAGCGCGACATATCGCCAGCAGCGGGAAAATCCGTCTATGTCAGTAACCTTCGCGCCCTGTGTGGTGATCCCTTGCTACAACCACGGCGCGATGATGCCCCGGGTACTGGCCCGTTTACGGCCCTGCAATCTGCCGTGCATTGTGGTCGACGATGGCAGCGACGCGCCGACGCGCCAGGTGCTGGAACAACTGGCGGCGCAGGATCCCGGGTTGACGCTGATTCGCCTGACGGAAAATGCCGGCAAAGGCGCGGCGGTGATCCGCGGTCTGCAGGCCGCAGCCGCGGCGGGTTTCAGCCACGCCGTGCAGGTGGATGCCGACGGGCAGCACGCCATTGAGGATATTCCACAGCTGCTGACCCTCGCGCAAGCGCACCCGACCGCGCTGATCTCCGGGCGTCCCGTTTACGACAACACGATCCCCCGCTCACGCCTCTATGGCCGCTGGATTACCCACATCTGGGTGTGGATAGAAACGCTCTCGCTCCAGTTGAAAGACAGCATGTGCGGCTTTCGCGTCTACCCGATTGCGCCAACGCTACAGCTGGCACAGCGCGTGGCGCTGGGTAAACGGATGGATTTCGATACCGAAGTTATGGTGCGTCTCTACTGGCAGGGTAATGACAGCCATTTTGTTGCGACCCGCGTGACCTATCCCGCGGACGGGCTGTCTCATTTTGATGCGCTTAAGGACAACTGTCGCATCTCGTGGATGCACACTCGCCTGTTCCTCGGCATGCTGCCGCGTATCCCTTCCCTGCTGTTTCGCCGTCGGACAATCCACTGGGCGCAGCAGCAGGAGGTCAAAGGGCTGTGGGGAATGCGTCTGATGCTGCTGGTCTGGCGACTGCTGGGGCGTAGGGCGTTTTCGTGGCTGCTCTACCCGGTGGTGGCCGTCTATTGGCCGATCGCACACCGCGCCCGTCAGGCCTCGCAAAACTGGCTGTCACGCGTGCGCGTGCAGCTTACCGCCCGTCAGCAGCCGCTGCCCGCGCACCTCAACAGCTATCGCCATTTTCTGCGCTTTGGCGAGGCGATGCTCGACAAAATCGCCGGCTGGCGCGGCGAATTACGCTTCGGACGCGATGTGGTTTTCGCTCCCGGAGCGGAAGAAGCGCTCAGCAACAGGACTCCCGGCGGCAAGCTATTGCTGGCCTCCCATCTTGGCGATGTCGAGGCCTGCCGGGCGCTGGCGCAATTGCAGGGCGGTCAGGTCATTAACGCACTGGTGTTTAGCGATAACGCCCGCCGCTTTAAACAGATCATGGATGAGATGGCGCCGCAGGCCGGGATCAACCTGATGCCGGTGACCGATATCGGCCCGGAGACCGCGATGCTGCTCAAAGAGAAGCTGGAGCGGAACGAATGGGTGGCTATCGTCGGCGACCGCATCGCCGTGACGCCCCAGCGCGGCGGCGAATGGCGCGTCTGCTGGAGTGAGTTCATGGGACAACCCGCGCCTTTCCCGCAGGGGCCGTTTATTCTGGCGTCGATCCTGCGCTGTCCGGTGCAGCTGATTTTTGCGCTGCGCCAGCAGGGCAAACTGCATATTCATTGCGAACCCTTCGCCGACCCGCTGACGCTGCCTCGCGCAGAACGCCAGGCGGCGTTACAGCATGCCATTGACCGCTATGCACAGCGCCTTGAGCACTACGCGCTGCAGTCGCCGCTGGACTGGTTCAATTTTTTCGATTTCTGGCAGCTGCCGGATGCCAAAGAGAAGGAGTAAAGGGTGCTTAACGATCCCCGTTTTACTGCCGAGGTAGAGCTGACCGTACCGTTTCACGACGTCGATATGATGGGCGTGGTGTGGCATGGCAACTACTTTCGCTACTTTGAGATTGCCCGCGAGGCGCTGCTCAATCAGTTCAACTATGGCTACCGCCAGATGAAAGAATCCGGCTATCTGTGGCCGGTGGTGGATACCCGGGTGAAATATCGCGACGTGCTGACCTTTGAACAACGTTTTCGCGTGCGCGCCCGGATAGAAGAGTACGAAAACCGGCTGCGCATCGGCTATGAAATTTTCGCCGCCGACAGCGGAAAACGCACCACCACCGGCTATACCATCCAGGTCGCCGTGGAGGAGAAAAGCCGTGAGATGAGCTTCGTCAGCCCGGACATCCTGTTTGAGCGCATGGGGGTGAAGCCATGAGATGGTGGCCCCTGCTGGCGCTGCTGATTAGCCCGTTGCTCAGCGCCCTGACGCTTGACGATCTGCAGCAGCGCTTGACCGAACAGCCGGTGATCCGCGCCCACTTCGATCAAACCCGTACCATTAAGGATCTGCCGCAGCCGCTGCGATCCCAGGGCCAGATGCTGATCGCCCGCGACCAGGGGCTGCTGTGGGATCAGACCGCCCCGTTCCCGATGCAGCTCCTGCTGGATGATAAACGGATGGTACAGGCGATCGGCGGCCAGCCGCCGCAGACGATCACCGCCGAGAACAACCCGCAGATGTTCCAGTTCAACCATTTGCTGCGCGCGCTGTTTCAGGCCGACCGTCAGGTGCTGGAGCAGAACTTCCGCGTCGAGTTTGCCGATACCGGCGAAGGGCGATGGACCCTGCGCCTGACGCCGAAAACCACACCGCTGGATAAAATCTTCGCCACCATCGACCTGGCGGGCCAGCGCAACCTGGAAAATATTCAACTCAATGATAAACAAGGCGATCGTACCGATATCGTCCTCTCTCAACATCAACTGACGCCCGCGCAACTGACCGATGACGAACGACAACGATTTGCTGCACCGTAACCGCCGGAGCATCGCGCTGCTGTGGGGCTGCGTCTGCCTGCTGATGCTGGGCGTTCTGCTGACGCTGCTGCCGCAATCGCGGGTCAACAGCAGCGTACTGGCGATGTTGCCGAAGCAGACCCTTGGCGCTATTCCCCCGGCCCTGAACGATGGCTTTATGCAGCGGCTGGACCGGCAGATAGTCTGGCTGGTGAGCCCCGGCAAGCAGGCCGGTCCTCAGGCGGCAGGCGAATGGCTCACTCTCCTTCAGCAATCGCACGCTCTCGCGGACGTGAAAGGCCCAATGGATGCCGCCAGCCAGCAGGCGTGGGGAACCTTTTTCTGGCAGCACCGCAACGGGCTTATCGATGATGCCACCCGCGCTCGCCTGCAAAACGGCGGCGCGGCGCAGGCGCAGTGGGTCCTCTCCCAGCTCTACTCCGCCTTTTCCGGCGTCAGCGGCAAAGAGCTGCAAAACGATCCGCTGATGCTGATGCGCGGCTCGCAGCTGGCGATGGCGCAAAACGGCCAGCATTTGCAGCTCAAAGACGGCTGGCTGGTGGCCCAGGATAAGCAGGGAAATGACTGGTATCTGATCCACGGCGAGCTGGCAGGTTCCTCATTCGATATGCAGCAGACGCACCGCGTCGTGACGACCCTCGCGGAGCTGGAAGAGCAATTAAAAGCGCGCTACCCGCAGGCACAGGTGCTCACCCGCGGGACGGTGTTTTACAGCGACTACGCCAGCCAGCAGGCGAAGCAGGACATCTCCACCCTCGGCATCGCCACGCTGCTTGGGGTGATCCTGCTTATCGTCGTGACCTTCCGTTCGCTTCGGCCGCTGCTGCTGTGCGTGATTTCCGTCGGCATTGGCGGGCTGGCGGGCACCGTCGCCACGCTGCTGCTGTTTGGCGAACTGCATCTGATGACGCTGGTGATGAGCATGAGCATTATCGGTATCTCCGCCGACTATACGCTGTACTATCTCACGGAACGTATGGTCCACGGGCATGATGCCACGCCGTGGCAAAGCCTTGCCAAAGTCCGCCGCACGTTGCTGCTGGCGCTGCTGACGGCCGTGGTGGCCTATCTCATCATGATGCTCGCCCCCTTCCCCGGTATTCGCCAGATGTCGGTGTTCGCCGCCGTCGGACTGAGCGCCTCCTGCCTGACGGTGATTTTCTGGCATCCGCTGCTGTCCCGCGGTCTGCCGGTTCGCCCGGTGCCGGCGATGGGGCTCATGCTTCGCTGGCTGGCGGCATGGCGACGCAACAAAAAACTGTATATTGGCCTGCCGCTGACGCTGGCGCTCTTCTCGCTGGCCGGTATCGCCACCCTGCGGGTCGATGACGATATTTCACAGCTCCAGGCGCTGCCGCAGCATCTTCTGGCCGAAGAAAAAGCGATCGTCGCCCTGACCGGCCAGAGCGTTGATCAGAAATGGTTCGTGGTCTACGGTGCGACGCCGCAGCAGACGCTGGAGCGGCTGGAGGCCTTTGCACCAGCCCTTGCCGAGGCGAAACGTCAGGGGATGCTCAGCGGTTATCGCACGCTTCCGCTCAATTCGCTGGCCCGTCAACGCCAGGATCTGGCGCTGCTCAACGCGGCAGCACCGGCGGTCACCGCCGCGCTGCAAAACGCCGGGCTCAAAACGGTCGATGCGGATCTGTCGGCCATGCCGGTCACGGTCGATGACTGGCTTGCCAGCCCGGCCAGCGAAGGCTGGCGCCTGCTGTGGCTGACGCTGCCAGCGGGCGAGAGCGGCGTGCTGGTTCCGGTTGACGGTGTGAAAACAAGCGCGGCGCTACGGGCCCTGAGTGAAAAGCAGCCCGGCGTCGCGTGGGTAGACAGAAAAAGTGCCTTTGACGAACTGTTTACTCTCTATCGCCATATTTTGACGGGCCTGCTGGTCGTTGCGCTGGCGGTCATCGCCTGTGGCGCCATATTGCGTCTCGGCTGGCGCAAAGGGTCGATCGGCCTGGTGCCCTCCGTGCTGTCGTTAGGCTGCGGGCTGGCAGCCCTCGCCTTCAGCGGCCACCCGGTGAACCTGTTTTCACTGCTGGCGCTGGTGCTGGTGCTGGGGATTGGTATCAACTACACCCTGTTTTTCAGCAACCCGCGCGGAACGCCGCTGACGTCGCTGCTGGCCATCATCCTCGCCATGATGACCACCCTGTTGACCCTCGGCATGCTGGTCTTCAGCGCCACCCAGGCCATCAGCAGTTTTGGCATTGTGCTGGTCAGCGGTATTTTCACCGCTTTCCTGCTCTCCCCGCTGGCGATGCCCGGTAAAAAAGAGAAAAAAAGACGATGATCAAACACAGACTCTGGTGCGCCGCGGCGCTGGCCGCCACCTTCATCCTCGCCGGGTGCAGTCACTCGTCCAGCCCCGGGCAAGGGCGACCGCAGGCATGGCTGGAGCCGGGAACCCGCGTGACGTTACCGGCGCCAGGCATCACCCCGCCGCTGAATGCCCAGCAGCTGCTTACCGGGCGTTTTCACGGCCAGACTCAGTCGCTGCTGGTGATGCTCAACGCGGATGAGCAAAAAGTCACTCTCGCCGGTCTCTCATCGATGGGGATCCGCCTGTTTCTTGTGACCTATGATGAAAAGGGGCTGCACACCGAGCAGTCTATCGCCGCTCCGCAGCTGCCGCCGGCAAGTCAGGTGCTGGCCGATGTGATGCTCAGCCACTGGCCTGTCGCCGCCTGGCAACCGCAGCTGCCGGAGGGCTGGACCCTGATCGACACCGGCGACCGCCGCGAGCTACGCAACGCCCGCGGGCAGCTGGTGACGGCGATCGCCTACCTCAACCGGCAGGGTAAGCGCGAGCCGATCAGCATTGAGCAGCGGGCCTTTAAATACCACATCACCATTCAATATCTGGGTGACTGAGATGATCTACATTTCTGCTGTCGGCATGATCAATGCGCTGGGTGACAACTGCGATGAAATCGCCGCGAATCTGACACGCGGCATTGCCCCCGGTATGCGCCCGCGTGCGGGCTGGCTAGAGGGACAGCCCACAGCGGTACTCGGCGGCGTGGATGCCGTCCTGCCTGCCATTGCCGATGATTTTGCGGCCCACCGATCGCGTAATAACCAGCTGCTGCTGGCGGCGCTAACCCAGATCCGTCCCCAGGTCGACGAGGCCATCGCGCGCTTCGGAAGCGACCGCGTCGCGGTGGTGCTCGGCACCAGCACCTCCGGCCTCGACGAGGGCGATATTCACGTGGCTGCCACGCTGAACGGCGGGACCAGCGCCGGCTGGCAATATCCGCAGCAGGAGCTGGGCGATCCGTCGCGCTTTCTGAGCCACTGGCTGGCGCTGGACGGCCCGGCGTTCACCCTCTCCACCGCCTGCTCCTCCAGCGCCAGGGCCATTATCAGCGGGCGACGGCTGATTGAAGCCGACCTCGCCGACGTGGCTATTGTCGGCGGCGCCGATACGCTGAGCCGGATGCCGGTGAACGGTTTTCATAGTCTGGAGTCCCTTTCGGTGACGCGATGCCAGCCCTTTGCCCGCGACCGCTGCGGGATCACCATCGGTGAAGGGGCGGCGCTGATGCTGCTGACGCGCGAGCCGCAGCCGATCGCGCTGCTGGGCGTCGGCGAATCAAGCGATGCGCACCATATTTCGGCCCCGCATCCGCAGGGCGAAGGCGCCATCCGCGCCATTACCCAGGCGCTTGACGATGCCGGCATCACCGCCGGGGCGGTGGGCTATATCAACCTGCACGGCACCGCCACGCCGCTTAACGATCGGGTGGAGTCGCAGGTCGTGCAGCAGCTGTTTGACGACACCGTGCCGTGCAGCTCAACCAAACACCTCACCGGACATACTCTCGGCGCCGCCGGGATCACCGAAGCGGCAATCGGTATGCTGATTTTGCAGCGTCATTTGCCACTGCCTGCGCAGGATTTCAGCCTCTCGCCGCGCGACCCGGCGCTGGCGGAGTGCGGTATCATCGCGACGTCGCAGCCTCTGGAACGCCCGCTGATTTTGTCCAACTCATTTGCTTTTGGCGGCAACAACGCCAGCATTTTGCTCGGGAGACTTTCATGAGCCATTACCTGGCGCCCGGCGCCTATCTGCCGCACGATGCCCCGATGCTGCTGCTCGAAGAGGTGCTGGAGGTGTCCGAGGAAACGGCCACCTGCCGCGTGACCGTCGCCTCCGGGGGCGTACTGACGCCGTTTCTTGATGCCAACGGCGATCTGCCGGGCTGGTTTGCGCTGGAGCTGATGGCGCAGACCATTGGCGTCTGGTCCGGCTGGCATCGTCATCAGAAAAACCTGGACAACATCGCCCTCGGTATGGTGCTGGGAGCCAGAGAACTGGTGTGCGCCGCCGGCGTTCTGCCCGCCGGGCAAACGCTGACCATCGCGGTCAGCTTATTAATGCAGGATGAACGTTTCGGTAGCTTCGACTGCACGATCTGCTGCGGGAATGACACGCTGGCAACGGGCCGCATCAACACCTTCCAGCCCACCCAGGAAGAGTTAACGACGCTTTTTAATCAGGGAGAGAAACCATGAGTCGTTCCGTATTAGTGACCGGTGCCAGCAAGGGTATCGGGCGTGCCATCGCCTGCCAGCTGGCGGCCGATGGCTTTATTGTCGGCGTCCATTATCATCGTGACGCAGAGGGTGCGCAGGAGACGCTGAAGAGCATCCGCGCCGCCGGGGGAGCGGGCCGGACATTGAGTTTTGATGTCGCCAACCGTGAGCAGTGCCGCGAGGTGCTGGAGCAGGATATCGCGACTCATGGGCCGTGGTACGGTGTGGTGAGCAATGCCGGCATTACCCGGGATGGCGCCTTCCCGGCGCTCAGCGACAGCGACTGGGATGCGGTGATCCACACCAATCTCGACAGTTTTTATAACGTCATTCAGCCATGCATCATGCCGATGATCGGCGCCCGCCAGGGCGGACGGATTATCACGCTTTCTTCGGTGTCAGGCGTCATGGGCAACCGCGGGCAGGTTAACTACAGTGCCGCCAAAGCGGGCATTATCGGCGCGACCAAAGCGCTGGCCATTGAGCTGGCAAAACGCAAGATCACCGTCAACTGCATTGCCCCAGGGCTGATTGATACCGGGATGATCGCCATGGAAGAGGCCGCCCTCAAAGAGGCGATGTCGCTCGTTCCGATGAAACGCATGGGTCAGGCCGAAGAAGTCGCCGGACTCGCCAGCTATTTGATGTCGGATATTGCGGGCTATGTGACGCGTCAGGTGATTTCCATCAATGGAGGTATGCTATGACTCGTCGCGTCGTCATTACCGGTATGGGCGGCGTCACCGCCTTCGGCGAAAGCTGGCAGGCGGTATCCGCCAGGCTACAGGCCTACGAGAACGCCGTGCGCACAATGCCCGAGTGGCAAATCTATGATGGTCTGCATACGCTACTCGGCGCCCCCATCGACGATTTCACCCTGCCGGAGCACTATACGCGCAAGCGCATTCGCGCCATGGGCCGCGTCTCGCTGATGTCCACCCGCGCCAGCGAGCTGGCGCTGGAGCAGGCCGGACTGACTGGCGAGGCGGTTCTCACCAATGGCGAAACCGGTATTGCCTACGGCTCCTCTACCGGTAGCACCGGTCCGGTCAGCGAATTCGCGACCATGCTGACGGAAAAGCATACCAATAACATCACCGGCACGACCTACGTCCAGATGATGCCGCACACAACCGCAGTGAACACCGGCCTGTTCTTCGGCCTGCGCGGGCGGGTCATTCCCACCTCCAGCGCCTGCACCTCCGGCAGCCAGGCGATTGGCTATGCCTGGGAGGCGATTCGTCACGGCTATCAGACCATCATGGTGGCCGGCGGCGCTGAAGAGCTGTGTCCGTCGGAAGCGGCTATTTTCGATACGTTGTTCGCGACCAGCCAGCGCAACGATGAGCCGAAAACCACACCATCGCCGTTCGATGAAGCCCGTGACGGTCTGGTGATTGGCGAAGGCGCCGGCACCTTTGTGCTGGAAGAGCTGGAACATGCCAAAGCCCGGGGAGCGACGATTTACGGTGAAATCATCGGCTTCGCCACCAACTGCGACGCGGCGCATATTACCCAGCCGCAGCGGGAAACCATGCAAATTTGCATGGAGCAATCGCTCAGAATGGCCGGTTTAAGCGCCCAGGATATTGGCTATATTTCGGCGCACGGCACGGCGACCGATCGCGGTGATATTGCCGAGAGCCAGGCCAGCGCCGCCGTGTTTGGCGACCGCGTTCCGATCTCTTCACTAAAAAGCTATTTTGGCCATACCCTGGGCGCCTGCGGGGCGCTGGAGGCCTGGATGAGCCTGCAAATGATGCGGGAGGGCTGGTTTGCCCCTACGCTCAACCTGCGCCGGCCGGACCCGCAGTGCGGCGAGCTGGATTACATTATGGGCGAGAGCCGCCGGATTGATTGCGAATTTATCCAGAGTAATAACTTCGCCTTCGGCGGGATCAATACGTCCATCATTATTCAGCGCTGGCCCTGATATGTATCGACTTTTCCTGGGAAAAATCTCGACGTTAAGCACCCGGCCTCTGCCGCATAAGCTCGCGGCTCAGGCGCCGCAGGGCAGTCGTCGCGCAAGCTGGCTGGCGGGCCGGGTCCTGTTGGCGCAGGCGGTGTCGCCGCTGCCTGAGATTATTTACGCTGAACACGGTAAACCGGGGTTCTCCGGCGAGACGGGACTCTGGTTTAACCTCAGCCACAGCGGCGATGATATCGCCCTGCTGCTCAGCGATGAAGGCGAGGTCGGCTGCGATATCGAAGTGATTCGCCCTCGCCCGAACTGGCGCAGGCTGGCTAACGCCATTTTCAGTCCTGGGGAGCATGCGGAAGTAGAAGCGGAGCATCCGGAGCGGCAGCTCGACGCCTTCTGGCGTATCTGGACGCGCAAAGAAGCGATGGTTAAGCAGCGCGGCGGCAGCGCCTGGCAGATTGCCAGCGTCGACAGCACGCGCGGCGCGGCGTTCCCGGTCAGTCAGATCCAGCTTGCCAATCTGAGTCTGGCGGTCTGCACGCCAACGCCGTTTGCGTTGAAGGCCGACAGGATCCGCTGACTCAGGTTTTGCGCTTCGCCGGCCAGAAGATTGTCAGCACGCCGGCGATGATAATCAGCACCCCCAGCAGGGAGCGCCAGTGGAAAGGTTCATGCCAGCCGGGCAGCCAGATAGCGGCGGCCCAGACCAGAATATAGCTCAGACTGAGTAGCGCGTAGGCTTTGGCCAGCGGCAGCTGATGCAGCGCAAAGTACCAGCAGACCATCGACAGCAGGTAGCCGCTCAGTCCCAGCCCCAGGCCGATAGTTCCGGCACGCAGATGGAAAAGATGATTGAGAAACGCGAACAGGTCACTCAGCGGCGGCAGCTCAACCATCGCCCCGCGCAGCAGAAGCTGTGCGGCGCTGACCAGCCCGACGCTGAATAACGCCCAGATTAAGCCCATCAGACGCTACTCCCGAGCACCACGATGCCGACCACAATCAGCCCGACGCCGACCCAGTGCCGCCGGGCTACCGGCTCTCGCCAGATCCCCCAGGCCGCTAACGTCACCCAGACAAAATTGAGGCTCAGCATGGGATAGGCCACGCTCACCGGAATGGATTGCAGCACGCTCAGCCACAGCAGCATACCGCCGCCGAGCGCCAGCAGCGCAAGGCCCAGCCAGCCGAGAATATGGCGGCCGCGCCGCCGTGATTTAGACGGGCGCGTCGCCTGCTTCTGGCACAGCTGCCCGGCGCAGCTTAACAGGCTCGCCAGCGCCAGGCAGATCCAGGTACTCATTGCGGCAGATACTGGAGAAACACAACCCGCTCCAACACGTAGGTGTTGTCAGGTTTGGGTAGAGGTAAATCGGCCATGTTTTCTCCTTTGTCCATCAGCAGCACCAGCGATACCGGTCCTTCCTGGCGATGCGCTGCCAGCCAGCTGGCAAACTCACTCTGGCTCACAAAGCCATTCTTCGCATCCGGCCAGTCTAAACCGTACTTCAGTTCGCCCTGCTTGTCATACATGATGATATCGTTACGCTTGAGTTCCCACGCCAGACCGGCGGCAATGCCGACGTTGTTGCTCAGCACATAGCGGCTTGGCGCCAGCGATTCACCAATGATATCGACCATGAACTGCGGCTGCTTACTATCAATCACCCGGTCAGGAATGGCAAAGCCAATCAGCAGCGCCAGCCCCAGAGGACAGCAGGCGGCTAATGTCCAGCGACGGCCGTTATCTTTCATCGCCAGCCAGCCCATCAGCGCCCAGACGGCAAACGCAATCGCCGCCAGCAAACATTTATACAGCTCAATCTGCGTCCAGACCGGTTTATGCATCACGCCCCACGGCGACACCACCAGCACGGCAATCAGACCCACCAGGCCAAAGATCAGGTTGATGAGGCCGTTAATGCGCAGCGCCTTCGCTCCCGCCTTCGCCGCATCCAGCCCATAGCGAGCCATCAGAATCGACAGCGGCCCGAAGCACGGCAGAATGTAGGTCGGCAGTTTCCCTTTGGCGATACTGAAAAACAGGAACGGCATCGCCACCCAGCCAAGCAGATACAGCGCGCCGCGCACGTCATCGCGCTCGCTCCAGCCGCGCTTCAGCGCCCCGGGCAGCAGCGCCAGCCACGGCAGACTTCCGGCGAACAGGAACGGGATGTAATACCAGAACGGCGCCTTGTGTTGGGCATCTTTCTCGGCAAAGCGTTGAATATGCTCCACCCAGAAGAAATAGCGCCAGAAGTCCGGTTCGCGTTTGGCGATAGCCAGGCCCCAGGGCAGCACCGTCAGGATACAGACCCCCACCGCCAGCCAGCCGTAGGTCAGCACTTCACGCCAGCGCTTCTGGGCAATCACCCACGGCAGAACCCCGACAACCGGCACCGCCAGCGCCAGGAAGCCTTTGGTCATTACCCCCATTCCACAGGCCGCCCCCAGCAGCGCGTAGCCGATGATTTTACCGTTTCGGGTCTGCGCCTGAGCGGCGCCCCAGAAACTGCACATCGCCAGCGCCATCCACAGGGTGATCATCGGGTCCAGCACCGCATAGGTGCCAATACCGTAGACCAGCAGTGCGGTCAGGAAGATCACGGCGGACAGAATCGCCACCCGTTTGTCCTGCCAGATGCGCCATGCCAGCCACGCAATCAGCAGCGCGGTGACGCTAATGGAGAAGACCGAGCCAAAGCGCACGGCAAAGTTATTGTGGCCAAACAACCACTGCCCGATGCTGTTAATCCAGTATCCGGCAATTGGTTTTTCAAAATAGCGCAGCCCGAGAAAATGCGGCACCACCCAGTCACCGGACGCCAGCATCTCGCGGCTGATCTCCGCATAGCGCGTTTCATCAGGCTGCCAGAGCAGTCGGAAATTCAACGGAAGTAGATAATACAGCGCAAATAACACCACTAAAGAGACGCTATAACGAATGCTTTTCATACGTCCTGACTCAATAATTGTTCACGCCCAAGCCAGCCTTCCCGGCCGGCCAATTCACCGCGAACCACTTTACCCAGCGGCAGCTCGCTAAAATCTGCGGGCAGCAGTTGGCTCAGCGGGCAAAACTGGATTTCTTCCTGTGCGGCCATCGTCAGCAGTTCATCAAACTGCTGCGCGAAGGCAATGCCTTCCACTTCAGCATGAATGGTGTAGACCGGCGTACCGCTATCCCGGTGAATACAATCCAGCAGATAGCGATTGAAGCCCCCGGCATCGACGCGACTGCCGACCACTTCATCCCAGGTAGGCAGCGTAACGGGGATCTGCACCGTACCTGTCACCTTATCGCCCAGCAACGGCAGGAAGGGGCGCGAGCCCCGGCAGTCGCTGTTGTAGAGGAAATTGAAGGACTCTTTGGCTTTAATCACCCGCTGATCCGCGCGCCAGCCCGCCACCGCGGAACAGGTGACCGACCGGCCGATGATCCGCTCCAGCTCGAGCAGGCCGCGTTCGACCTCCAGCGCCAGCCGTTCCTGTGGCCAGACGCCGCTCCATGCCTGCCAGCTGTAATGATCCCAGGCATGCAGACCCACTTCATGCGCCTGCGCCGTCGCACGGATAACCTCTTCATTACCCGCGCCAATCCGTCGCCCAGGCCATGCGGTGCCGGCCAGCAAAATATCCCAGCCGTACAGCGAAGCGGCGTTTGAGCGCAGCATCTTCCACAGAAACTTCGGTTTTATCAGGCGCCATAAATGGCGCCCCATATTGTCCGGCCCAACGCTGAAGAAGAAGCTTGCCTGAACCCCGTG
Source organism: Klebsiella sp. X13 (assembly GCF_003323835.1). Taxonomy (NCBI): domain Bacteria; kingdom Pseudomonadati; phylum Pseudomonadota; class Gammaproteobacteria; order Enterobacterales; family Enterobacteriaceae; genus Klebsiella; species Klebsiella sp. X13. The sequence goes on along the minus strand of NZ_CP030874.1, from coordinate 318,141 downwards.
CTGGCCCAACAGGCTCAGCAGACGCGGTACCCCGTCCCGGGTACCGCGAAAGGTATCGACATCTATGCGTAAGCCGACCTGTTTCATGATGTCTTGTCGTCCGCCAGCTCAACCGTACGCAGGAAGAAGTCGAGCGTATGCTCCACGGTTTCTTCCATCGGAACCGTCGGCGTCCAGTTCAGACAGCGCTTCGCGTTACGAATGCTCGGCTTACGATGCTCCACGTCCTGATAACCTTTACCGTAGTAATCGCTGCTCTCGACGTCGCGGAAACCGGCGAACGGCGGGAAGTTATTGCGCAGCGGATGACGCTCGAAGCACGCCAGCAGCATCTCCGCCAGCTCTTTAATACTGGCTTCGTTTTCCGGGTTACCGATGTTGATAATCTGCCCGTCGCAGCGGCCGTCTTTGTTCTCGATAATGCGGAACAGCGCTTCAATACCATCGCTAATATCGGTGAAGCAGCGTTTTTGTTTACCGCCTTCGATAAGCTTGATCGGCGAACCTTCAACCAGGTTCAGGATCAGCTGAGTAATCGCACGAGAGCTGCCGATACGTGCGGCATTCAGGTTATCCAGACGCGGTCCCATCCAGTTAAACGGACGGAACAGGGTGAAGCGCAGGCCGGACTTGTCGCCATAGGCCCAGATAACGCGGTCGAGCAGCTGCTTCGATACCGAGTAAATCCAGCGCTGTTTGTTGATCGGGCCCACCACCAGGTTTGAGGTGTCTTCGTCGAAGTTTTTGTCGGTGCACATGCCGTACACTTCGGAGGTCGACGGGAAGATAATGCGCTTATCGTATTTCACGCAGTCGCGGATGATCTTCAGGTTCTCTTCGAAGTCCAGCTCGAACACGCGCAGCGGGTTGCGGGTATATTCAATTGGCGTCGCGATGGCCACCAGCGGCAGTACCACGTCGCATTTCTTAATGTGGTATTCGATCCACTCGGAGTGAATGCTGATATCGCCTTCAACGAAGTGGAAGCGCGGGTTGCCCAGGAAACGACCGATCGCGTCCGACCCGATATCCAGACCATAGATTTCATAGTTGTCGTCGGCGAGCAGACGCTCGGTCAGGTGGTTACCGATAAAACCGTTCACGCCAAGGATCAGCACGCGGGTACGGCGTTTAATCGCCACAACCGGCTTGCTGCTCAGTACCGCACCGGATACCAGCCCCAGCGCCTGCGCCAGCTGCGTACCCTGCATGTAAACGCCGCGCTCGGTTTGACCGGTTACGATCTCCAGCGCGCCATCCTGGCAAGCGATCACCAGCGGAGAGGTCGACATCACCGTTCCAGGCTTCGCCGCGGCCAGGTCCTGGCGCACGCGGGATTTCCAGACGATAAATTTATTCGCACCAACATAGCCAAACGCGCCCGGCCACGGATCGGAAACGGCGCGGACCAGGTTATGCAGCGTTAGCGCAGGTTTGTCCCAGTCGAGACGGCCATCTTCCGGCGTACGGCGACCAACGTAGGTGGCCTGGCTTTCATCCTGCGCACGATCCTGGATTTTATCTTCACGAATCGCCGGCAGGGCCTGGTTCAGCAGCTCTGACGCCGCGGCGCACAGCTTGCGATGCAGGGTCAGCGCGACATCATCCGCGCCGATAGCAACCGTCTGCTGCGCCACGATAGCGCCGGCATCCGCACGGCTGACCATGCGATGCAGAGTCACGCCGGTTTCCGTTTCACCGTTAACCAGCACCCAGTTCAGCGGCGCGCGGCCGCGATATTGCGGCAGCAGAGAACCGTGCAGGTTAAAGCCGCCTTTTGGTGCAAGGCTGAGGATATCGTCGCCCAGCATGTTGCGATAGTAGAAAGAGAACAGGACGTCCGGCTTCATGTCGCGAATGCGTTCAATCCACAGCGGGTGGTTAACATCTTCAGGTGCCCACACCGGGATACCTTGTTCAGCAGCAATACGCGCAACCGAGCCAAAGAAATGGTTTTCGCCAGGGTTATCCGGATGGGTGAAAATAGCGGCGATTTCATACCCGGAATCCAGCAGAGACTGAATGCCAGCACAACCCATATCGTGATAAGCGAAGACTACAGCTTTCATGAACGATCTTCCTCTTGAGACGCCGTTTCCGGCTGACGAACAACACGTTGAATAAAGTAGCGGGGACGGGCGCGGACATCGTTATAGATGCGTCCGATATACTCCCCGAGCAGCCCCATGCCGACAAACTGGGCACCGATGAACATGAACAGTACGGCAAACAGCATGAACACCCCTTCCGCCGCCCACTGCGGGCCAAATACCAGTCGCAGGAACACCAGCAGGAAGGCGAAAGCGAAGCCCAGCAGGGCAATCACGCTGCCAAAGACGCTCAGCAGACGCAGCGGCGTGGTGGTCAAACAGGTCACCAGGTCGTACATCAGATTAATCAGGCGCATAAAGCTGTATTTGGAATCGCCAAATTCACGCTCCGCGTGCATCACCGGGATTTCGACCGCCCGGCGCGCGAAGGTATTTGCCAGAATCGGGATAAACGTACTGCGTTCATGGCAATTGAGCATCGCGTCGATAATGTGGCGGCGATAGGCGCGCAGCATGCAGCCGTAGTCCCCCATCGCTTTACCGGTGGTGCGCTGAATCAGGCGGTTGATCATCTTCGACGCGCTTTTACGGAAGAAGGTGTCCTGGCGGTTCTGCCGAACGGTACCGACCACGTCGTAACCTTCGTCCGCCTTCGCCACCAGGCGCGGGATCTCTTCCGGTGGGTTTTGCAGGTCGGCATCAAGGGTAATAATCAGATCGCCGGTCACATGGCTGAATCCCGCCATAATGGCCGAGTGCTGGCCATAGTTGCGGTTAAGCAACACCGCGACCACATGGCTGCCTTCGGCTTCAGCAGCCTCGGTCAGCATGCGGGCAGAATCATCGCTGCTGCCATCGTCGACCAGCAGAATCTCATACTGGCGGCCCAGCGTCGCGCAGGCGGCATCCGTACGGCGAATCAGCTCAGGCAGGCTCTCCTGTTCGTTATAAACCGGAATAACGACCGAGACTTTTTTCACGGGTGGGTAAGTAAACATATCAACATCCTGACAGCTGGTGCAGCGCGGAAATGACCCGAGTGACGTCATCGTCGGTCATATCCGGGAACAAAGGGAGTGAACAGATACGCGCGCTGTTCCATTCCGTATTCGGTAAGGAAAGCGTCGGGAAACGCTCGCGGTAATATTTTTGCGTGTGGGCCGCACGGAAGTGCAGGCCGGTGCCGATGCCCATGGCTTTCAGTTTTTCCATCAACGCATCGCGGCTGATTCCGCAGGTCGCTTCATCCACGCGAATAATAAACAGGTGCCAGGCGTGCTGGTGTTCCCATTCCGGTATCGCCAGCGGCTTAAACGGCGTATCCGCCAGCTCGCGCAGATAGCGTTGGGCAATCTCGCTACGACGCTGGTTGGCATGGGCCAGTTTATCCAGCTGTACCAGCGCCAGCGCGGCGTTGATATCGGCCAGATTGTATTTGAAGCCCGGCGAAATCACCTCCGCCTGCGGCGCCCGACCATGCGTCTGACGGTCATAGGCATCGACGCCAAGACCGTGGAATTTCAGGCTACGAATGCGCGATGCCAGCGCATCGTCATCGGTCACGATCAGTCCGCCTTCGGCGCAGGTCATATTTTTAATGGCGTGAAATGAGAAGATCGCGCAGCCGCGACCGCCCACATGTTTGCCCTTGTAATACGTTCCCGCCGCGTGCGCGGCATCTTCAATCACCGGGATACCGTGACGTTCTGCCACGGCGCGAATCGCGTCGATATCCGCAGGCGCGCCCGCGTAGTGCACGGGAATAATCGCTTTGGTGTTGGGGGTAATCGCCGCTTCAACCGCCTCGGCGGTAATCATCAGATTGTCGCGATCGACATCGATCATCACCGGTGTCGCGCCCAGCAGACAGATCATGTTCAGCGTGGAAACCCAGGTCTGGGATGGCGTGATGACTTCATCGCCCGGGCCAATGCCCAACGCCATCAGCGTGACGTGCATGCCACCGGTCGCCGAACTCACCGCCACGGCGTGACGGTTGCCGGTCAGCGTGCAGAATGCCTCTTCCAACGCCTGGTTTTTCGGTCCGGTAGTAATCCAGCCCGATTGCAAAACTTCACGCAGCGCAGCCAGCTCTGCGTCGCCCATCGACGGGCGCGAAAACGGCAAAAATTCGCTCATCATTTTCCTGTTCTGTATATGACCCTTTCAGGGTTGCGGGTCGATAGAAAAAATATCCTGCGCCAGCGGACTTAAACAAAATGAAAATGGAATCTCTTCAATGCCACTTTTCATTCCAGGGTATTTGACGTTATTAAATTTAGACGGGGTTGCTTAGGATAATATTAAGAAATTAATATAATTTGCCGAATAGACAATAATCAATTGTTTTTAAATGGAATTTACAAATGACAACGCGGGGGAAGAGTGGGAAACCGGCTCCCGTTTATGGGCAAAACAGGAGCACGATGTAGTAAAGTAAACAGACATTAAACAGTTAAACAATAAATAGAATTTTATTCTGCAATCTGAATTTCAAAAACACATCTTAGCTCACAAAATCATTTCCGGTAGATGACAAATTTGCAGGAAAGTCAGCCGGTAATTGATTAGCCGGGCAATTAATGACGCTGTTATTATCCGCGCCGCAATCACGTATAAAGGTGATGGTGGCGAACTCGTCAATCACTTCCGTCGGGTAAGCCGGTCCGGCTTCACGGTAAGAAACCATCAGCGGGATATGATCGTTCTGGAAGCAGACGGTTTTTTCCGGATTATTCATCACCCAGCGCGGGAAGAAGATGGTGCCGTGAAACAGTTTGTCGCCGAGGTTTACGATCAGACTCACATCAGTGCCGGTCGGTTCGGTCCAGGAAATTTTGTAGATGCTTTCGCCGACGCGAACGATGTAAGCCTGCTGATCTTTCACCCAACGATTCGCGACGATACCGCTGTGAATGCGGTAATCCAGGGTGTGGGCGTTTTTCACGTAAATTTCGTAATTCCAGCCGTTATCGTAGGTATAAACCAGATGTTTGCCGATAAAACCGCTCAGGTCATGTTGGTCAAATGTGCTCATAATCTGTTCTCCTCTATGTGTTGAGAACAAGCATACTGCTTTAAAAAATGGATGAATAACGCTATGTTTTGATGAAATTCATTCACTTTTTCGATAAATCATGCACAAAACGACGCTGGAACAGTGGGCCTTGCTGGAAAAAGTCATCGAGCTGGGTAGCTTCGCAAAAGCAGCAGAAGAGACTCATCGCAGCCAGTCCTCGGTGAGCTATAACCTCGCCCTGCTGCAGGAAAGACTGGGTGTCGCGCTGCTGCACCCCTCTGGCCGCCGCGCGGTACTCACTCCGGCCGGGGAACTGTTGCTAAGCCAGGTAAAACCGCTCCTGCAGGCATTTTCATACGTTGAAACCCGCGCGGCGACCCTGCACAACGGCGCACGAACCCGTCTGGACCTGGTTGTGGACAGTATTTTCCCTCGCGAACGGCTGTTCGCCATTCTACGCCAGTTTCAGCAACGCCATCCGCAGACTCAGGTGAGGCTGACCGAAGTCCTCGAAAACATGAAAGATGAGCAGGAGGCCCGCAGCGAAGCCGACGTGATGGTACTCACCCGCCGCCAGGATATTACCGGACGCGGCGAATGGCTGATGAACATTGATTTTGTTGCCGTTGCCCACCGGGACCATCCGCTTGCCAGACTGAGCGGCCCCCTCGACGACAGTGCGCTGGCCTCCTGGCCGCTGGTGCGTATCGCCGATCGCAGCGACGACCCGCAGACAGGGCGCGATGCGTGGACATTTTCCACCATTGATGCCGCTATCGATGCGGTGCTCTATCAGGTTGGCTTCGGCTGGCTCCCGGAAGAGCGCATCCGCTCCCGGTTGGATCAGGGTCTGTTGAAAATATTGCCGCTCAGCCACGGCGCCCGACGCGCCACGCCGCTGCATCTGATCGTCAAACGCGATCTGGCGCCCATTGATGAGCAGCTCGCCACGCTGCTGGCGCTGTTCCGGGCGCCCTGAATCGCCTTCTTGCGCGGGCCTTCGGGCCACGAATCCTTTACGTTGTCTCGACCTGGCTGACCGGCAGACAACCTGACGGACGAAGTGGGTATATGAAATTCTTATACTTTCCGTCCTGAGATTGATCCAGGTTAGGCCTGAAGTATGATGAATTATTAAAATCATCATACTTTCCTTCCTGTTGAGATAAAGACCTTGTCTATTTTCCGCACCACGCTGCTGGCGCTTCTCGCCTGCGCACCTCTGCTGACCGCCGCCGCTTCATACGACATCACCACCGCCTGGCCGGTGAACGTGGGTCCGCTGAATCCGCATCTGTATACCCCCAACCAAATGTTTGCCCAAAGCATGGTCTACGAGCCGCTGGTCAAATATCAGCAGGATGGTTCGGTCAAGCCGTGGCTGGCGAGCAGCTGGAGCCACTCTGCAGACGGGAAAGTGTGGCTCTTTACCCTGCGTAACGATGTGCAGTTTTCTAACGGCGAGCCGTTCAATGCGCAGGCCGCGGTCGCCAACTTCCAGGCGGTGCTGGCTAACCGGCAGCGCCATGCCTGGCTGGAGCTGACCAACCAGATTACCGACGTACGGGCGCTCAGCGATACGCAGCTGCAGATTACGCTCAAAAGCGCCTACTACCCTTTCTTGCAGGAGCTGGCGCTGCCGCGCCCGTTCCGTTTTATCGCCCCTTCGCAATTTGTTGAAGGGGGAACACTGCACGGTATCAAAGCGCCGATCGGCACCGGCCCCTGGGTGCTGAAAACCTCGCAGCTCAACCAGTATGATGTGCTGGTACGTAACGACCGCTACTGGGGTAACAAACCGGCGATCCGCCAGGTGACCGTGAAAGTGATTCCGGACCCGATGACCCGCGCCGTCGCTTTTGAAACCGGCGATATCGATCTGCTTTACGGCAACGAAGGCCTGCTGCCGCTGGATACCTTCGCTCGTTTCAGCCATAACCCGGCCTGGCGTACCCAGCTCTCTCAGCCTGTCGAAACGGTGATGCTGGCCCTGAACTCCGCCAGAGCTCCCACGAACGAACTGGCGGTGCGTGAAGCGCTGAATTACGCGGTGAACAAAAAATCGCTGATCGACAATGCGCTGTACGGTACGCAGCAGGTGGCCGACACGCTTTTCGCCCCTTCCGTGCCATACGCCAATATTGGCCTGAAACCGCGCCACTACGACCCACAGCAGGCCAACGCCATGCTGGAAAAGGCCGGTTGGGTCAGGCCCGCGGGCAAAGCGATTCGCGAGAAGAATGGCCAGCCGCTGCACATCGAACTGTCGTTTATCGGTACCGATGCCCTGAGTAAGTCGATGGCGGAGATAATCCAGGCGGATATGCGCCAGGTCGGGGTGGATGTGGCGCTGGTTGGCGAAGAGGAGAGCAGCATTTACGCCCGCCAGCGCGACGGCCGCTTTGGCATGATTTTTAACCGTACCTGGGGCGCGCCGTACGACCCGCACGCTTTTATGAGCTCAATGCGCGTCCCCTCGCATGCCGATTACCAGGCGCAGCAAGGGCTAGCGGACAAGCAGCTGATTGATAAAGAGATTGGCCAGGTTCTGACCACCAGCGACGATGCGCAACGTCAGGCGCTGTATCGCGATATTCTCACCCGTCTGCACAACGACGCGGTCTATCTGCCCGTCAGCTATATCTCAATGATGGTGGTGGCGAAACCCGAGCTGGGAGCGATTCCTTACGCAGCGGTTACCGCTGAAATTCCGTTCGAACAGATCCAGCCGGTGAATCCCTGATGCAACGTTATCTGCTGCGACGCATACTGCTGATGGTTCCGATGATTTTTGCCGCCTCGGTGATTATCTTCCTGATGCTTCGCCTCGGCACCGGTGACCCGGCGCTCGACTATCTGCGGCTTTCAAACCTGCCGCCCACGCCGGATATGGTGGCCTCTACGCGGACGATGCTCGGATTGGATCAGCCGCTCGTCGTCCAGTACGGCCGCTGGCTCTGGCGGGCGCTACATCTCGATTTTGGCGTATCATTTGCCACCCAGCGTCCGGTGCTTGACGATGTGCTGCGCTTCCTGCCCGCAACGCTGCAGCTGGCGGGCGCGGCGCTGGTGCTGATCCTGCTGACCTCCGTACCGCTGGGTATCTGGGCCGCGCGTCACCGCGAGCATTTGCCGGATTTCATCGTGCGGCTCATCGCCTTTCTTGGCGTGTCGATGCCTAACTTCTGGCTCGCCTTTTTGCTGGTGCTGTTCTTCTCGGTCTATTTACAGTGGCTGCCAGCTCTGGGCTACGGCAGCTGGCAGCATATCGTCCTGCCGGCCGTGTCGATTGCGTTTATGTCGCTGGCGATTAACGCCCGCCTCCTGCGCGCCAGCATGCTGGAAGTCGCCGGACAGCGCCATGTCACCTGGGCTCGCCTGCGCGGCCTGAATGCCAGGCAAATCGAACGTCGTCACATTCTGCGCAACGCCTCGCTACCGATGATTACCGCCGTAGGAATGCACATTGGCGAACTGATCGGCGGGACGATGATCATCGAAAATATCTTTGCCTGGCCGGGCGTCGGGCGCTATGCCGTTTCGGCCATTTTTAACCGTGATTATCCTGTGATTCAATGCTTTACGCTTATCATGGTGGTGGTATTCGCCCTGTGCAATCTGGCGGTCGATCTGGTCAATGCCGCGCTGGACCCGCGTATTCGTCGTCATGAAGGAGCGCACTCATGAGCTTTTTCTTCTCAGCGCGCGGTTCGGTGCGCGCGGCGCTGGTCATTATCGTTCTGCTGATGCTGGTGGCGCTCACCAGCCAGTGGTGGCTACCGTACGATCCGCAGGCCATTGATTTACCTTCCCGTCTGCTGCCACCTGACGGCCAGCACTGGCTGGGGACCGACCATCTTGGCCGCGATATTTTCTCCCGTCTGCTGGCGGCGACCCGGGTGTCACTGGGGGCGGTGATGGCCTGTTTACTGCTGGTTCTGGCGCTGGGGCTTCTCGTTGGCGGCTGTGCCGGACTCATGGGCGGGCGCGTCGATCAGCTCACCATGCGGGTGGCCGATATGTTTATGACCTTTCCTACCTCTATTCTGTCGTTTTTTATGGTCGGCGTGCTGGGGACCGGGTTGACCAACGTGATTATCGCTATCGCCCTGTCTCACTGGGCCTGGTACGCGCGCATGGTTCGTAGCCTGGTGGTATCCCTGCGCCAGCGCGAGTTTATTCTCGCCGCGCGGCTGAGCGGCGCAAATCGCTGGCGGCTTTTCCTCGATCACCTGGCCGGCGCGGTGGTGCCCTCGCTGCTGGTTCTCGCCACCCTCGATATCGGTCATATGATGCTGCACGTCGCCGGGATGTCGTTCCTCGGTCTTGGCGTCAGCGCCCCCACGGCGGAATGGGGGGTAATGATTAACGATGCGCGGCAGTTTATCTGGACCCAGCCGCTACAGATGCTGTGGCCCGGCCTGGCGCTGTTTATCAGCGTGATGGCCTTTAACCTGGTGGGCGACGCGCTGCGCGATCGTCTCGATCCTCACCTAATCGCGGAGCACAGCCACTGATGCCGCAAAAGATCCAGTTAGAACAATTGACGCTGTGCGCCGGCCGCCCGCTGGTGACGGAGCTGTCGCTGACCCTGCGTCGCGGGCAGGTGCTGGCCCTGCTGGGTAGCAGCGGTTGCGGAAAATCGCTGACCTGCGCCGCAGCGCTTGGCGTTCTGCCTCCCGGTGTCCGGCAAACCGCCGGGCGTCTGCTGCTGGACGGCATTCCGGTGCACGGCGAACAGCTGCGGGGCGGTACCGTCGCCACGATTATGCAGAATCCGCGCAGCGCCTTTAATCCGCTGTATACGATGGCAACTCACGCGCGGGAAACCTGCCGCGCCACCGGCCAGCCCGCGGATGAGGCGGCGCTTATTGCCGCCATGACCGCCGTCGGTCTGGAAAACCCGTCTCAGCTCCTGAAACGCTATCCCTTCGAGATGAGCGGCGGGATGTTGCAGCGAATGATGATCGCCCTCGCCCTGCTGAGTAAAGCCCCCTTTATCTTCGCCGATGAACCTACCACCGACCTCGATGCCGTGGCGCAGGGGCGCATTCTGGATCTGCTGGAAGAGATTGTCTCCAGCCGCGGCCAGGGCCTGCTGCTGGTCACTCACGACATGGGCGTGGTGGCGCGGCTGGCGCATGAGGTCGCGGTGATGGACCACGGGCGCATCGTCGAGCGTTGCGACGTCAACACCTTGTTCAGCGCGCCGCAGCATCCGGTCAGTCAACGGCTGCTGGCGGCACACCTGGCGCTGTACGGAATGGAGTTTGCAGGATGAACCTACTGAACGTGACCGACGTCAGCCACGATTACCCGCACCATCCGGGCGTGCTGCGCGACGTCAGCCTGAGTATCCAGGCGGGTGAAACGGTGGCGCTGCTCGGACGCAGCGGCTGCGGTAAAAGCACCCTGGCGAGGATGCTGGTCGGCCTTGAAACACCGGATCACGGCGAGATAACCTGGCGCGGAACGCCGATTCAGACGTTAAAAGGCGACGCGCAGCGGGCATTTCGTCGCGATATCCAGCTGGTTTTCCAGGATGCACAAAGCGCGGTGAACCCGCGCAAAACGGTGAATGAGATCATCAGCGAGCCGCTGCGCCATCTGTTCCGCTTCGCGCGCGATGAGCGCCAGGCGCGGGTCGAAGCGATGATGCAGGCGGTGGACCTTTCTCCACACCTGCTCGACAAACGCCCGCACCAGCTCAGCGGCGGGCAGCTGCAGCGGGTCTGCCTGGCCCGGGCGCTGGTTGTGCGTCCCCCCTTACTGATCCTCGATGAGGCCGTTTCGAATCTTGATCTCGTTTTACAGGCGGAGATCGTTGCGCTGCTGAAGCGTCTGCAGGTACAGTTTTCTACCGCCTGCCTGTTTATCACCCACGATCTGCGGCTGGTCGAGCGCTTTTGTCAGCGGGTGATGGTGATGGAGAGCGGGCAGATTCTGGAAACCACGGCGGTCAACACACCGCTGCGTCTTCAGTCAATGGCGGGCCGGACACTCCAGCGTGCGGTCCTTCCCGCTTTTCCACCTTCCCTTGCCATAGAGAAACGACCATGCAGCGCGTAACCCTGACTCTTGATGACGATCTTCTGGCGACCCTGGACGCGCTGAGCGCCCAGCGCGGGTACCACAACCGTTCGGAGGCGGTGCGCGATATCTTGCGCAATTCGTTGATGCATGAGCATGCGCAACAGCCCGAACAGCGCGGTTACGCGGTGCTTTCCTATGTCTATGAACATGAAAAACGCGAGCTGGCAAGCCGACTGATCGCCACGCAGCATCACCATCACGATCTGTCCGTTGCGACGCTGCACGTGCATATCAGCCATGATGACTGTCTGGAGATTGCCGTCCTTAAAGGTGAAATGGGCGAGGTGCGGCATTTTGCCGATGAGGTGATTGCCCAGCGCGGCGTACGTCACGGGCATCTGCACTGCTTAACCGCGCAAGACGAGGGTTCGCACGACTGACCCGCCGATAATGGAGGCAATGCCATTCGACGTATAGCCCGGAAAACCGACCAATTTTACGTGGTTTATCAACCGTTGATAAACCACGTAAATTATACGCTTTCACAACTTGTCTACCTTCCTATAATGGCCGCTCATTTAACGATCTCGTTATGGCGAGGCTCCTGCACAAATACAAGTTACCGCCCTGCTGGTATCGAGAGAGACCACTCAGGGAAATACAGGCATCCATCGAATCAAGGTGTTGCCAAGGTAACTTCTGACGGCGTTCATGCCGGACAGATACGTTGTGCAGTGCTAAAACCAGGACGTAGGGATCTGCCTGTGCTCATCCTGTCTTGTTCGCCCCTATGAGTGATTTTTTTATAGGGAATTACACCATGTCTTCAATGCAACACTGCGCCGCGCACCTGGCCACTTCCGCCTTCGACGGCGATGCGATCGCCCAGTACATGCGTACCGATTTTATCACTCTGCCCGAGCACCTCAGCGTCTATGAAGCGCGGGAACTCTTTGTCTCGCAACTCACCAGCGATGATATTCCGGGTCAGGTCTTTGTGGTGGCCGGAAAGAAGCTGCGCGGCAGTTTATCCATTAAAAAGCTGCTTCAGGAGAGCGATACGGCGCAATCCATTCGCTATCTGATGGACAGCTGCCTGTTCCGCGTGAAACCCGATGATGAGCGTCAGGAGGTGGTCGCCGAACTGAGCGAACGCGGACTCGACCTGGTGCCGGTGGTTGAAAAAGGTGAGCTGGTTGGCTGCCTGATGGAGAAAGAGATTGCCCATCTGCTGGAAGACGACGTCACCGAAGATGTGCATCGCCAGGGCGCAACGCTCCCGCTGGAGAAGCCCTATCTGGAGATCAGCCCGTGGACGCTGTGGAAGAAACGTTCGGTGTGGTTATTGCTGCTGTTCGTGGCAGAAGCCTACACCAGCAGCGTCATTCAACATTTTGAAGAGGCGCTGGAATCCGCCATTGCGCTGGCCTTCTTTATTCCGTTGCTGATCGGCACCGGCGGTAACAGCGGTACGCAGATCACCTCCACGCTGGTCCGTTCCATGGCGCTCGGGGAAGTACGCCTGCGCGATATGGGCCGGGTGATTCGTAAAGAGATGACGACGTCGCTGCTGATTGCCCTCACTCTCGGTCTGGCGGGCTGCCTGCGCGCCTGGATGATGGGCATCGGCATGGAGATCACTCTGATTGTCAGCCTGACGCTGGTCTGCATTACGCTGTGGAGCGCGGTGGTCTCGTCAGTGATCCCTCTGACGCTTAAACGCGTGGGCATCGACCCGGCGGTCGTTTCCGCGCCGTTTATCGCCACGCTGATTGATGGCACCGGGCTGATTATCTACTTCAAAATCGCCCAGCACTTTCTTGGTCTGAACTGATAAACCGAGGGCAGCTTCCCGTAGCAGAGAAGCTGCCCCTGTCTTACGCTTCTACCAGCGCCTGGGCGCAGGCCCAGGCAGAAGACCATGCCCACTGGAAGTTGTACCCTCCCAGCCAGCCGGTCACATCCATCACTTCACCGATAAAATAGAGCCCCGGCACCTTGCGTGCTTCCATGGTCCGCGACGACAGTTCGTGCGTATCTACGCCGCCGAGGGTCACCTCCGCCGTACGGTAGCCTTCGGTGCCGTTGGGCTGCACGCGCCAGGCGGTCAGCGTCTCCACCAGCATTTCCTGCTCGCGCACGTTGAGCTGTTTTAGCGTGACGTCCGGAATTTGCCCCAGCTGCTGCAGGCACTCCACCAGCCGCTTCGGTAGCTGCATAGCGAGGGTGTTTTTCAGGCTTTGATTCGGATGTTCGCTCCGCTGCTCGTTAAGGAAATCATCAAGATGGCAATCAGGCAGCAGGTTGATGGTGACAAACTCGCCCGGCTGCCAGTAGCTGGAAATCTGCAGTACCGCCGGCCCGGAGAGCCCGCGGTGGGTAAACAGCAGATTCTCGCGGAACACCGTGCCGTCCTGTGCGGTAATGGTTGATGGCACCGAAACGCCCGAGAGCACCTGCAGCTGCTCAAGCAGCGGTTTATGCAGAGTAAAGGGCACCAGCCCCGCACGGGTCGGCAGCACCTTGAGACCAAACTGCTCGGCAAGTTTATAGCCGAACGGCGATGCCCCCAGTCCGGGCATCGACAGGCCGCCGGAGGCGACCACCAGTTTTTTCGCCGCCACCTCGTCGCCATTAAGTTGCAGTCTGTAGCCTTCATCATCGCGTTCTACGCTGATAATTTCGCTACGCAGGCGAATTTGCACGCCGCCCTTGTCACATTCCGCCAGCAGCAGGTTGACGATTTGCTCTGCGGAATCATCACAAAACAGCTGGCCGAGGGTCTTCTCATGCCAGGCAATACCGTGTTTGCCCACCAGTTCGATAAAATCCCACTGGGTATAACGCGCCAGCGCAGATTTGCAAAAATGCGGGTTCAGGCTGAGATAAGCGGCCGGCTCAATATACATATTGGTAAAGTTGCAGCGACCGCCGCCGGACATCAGGATTTTACGGCCTGGCTTTTTGCCATTATCCAGCAACAGCACGCGCAGCCCCGCCTGGCCCGCCTGCGCTGCACAAAACATTCCCGCCGCTCCGGCGCCAATTACAATGGCATCAAACCTTTCCACACAACTTTCCTCATATCCCGATTGTCGGGAATTGTAAATTTTTCACGCTGGTCGCACCAGCACGAAAATCGATGTATTCATGTACATCATTGAAAGATATAGGATTACTCTCAAGCAGGTAAAATCCAGACAGGAAGAAAATCAAAAAAAGTCTATATTTCACTTTGCCCGCGCCGCTAAAGTCACTGATAATGCGCCGCGTTCATGTCCTCAAAATGGCGTAACGTCCTATGCTACATTTATTTGCCGGTCTGGATTTACATACCGGGCTATTACTATTGCTTGCTTTAGCTTTCGTGCTGTTTTACGAAGCGATTAACGGTTTTCATGATACCGCAAACGCTGTTGCTACTGTGATTTACACACGCGCAATGCGGTCACAACTTGCGGTTGCGATGGCGGCCCTCTTCAACTTCTTCGGCGTTCTGTTGGGTGGTCTCAGCGTCGCTTATGCCATCGTGCATATGCTGCCGACCGACCTGCTGCTTAACATGGGTTCCGCACATGGCCTCGCCATGGTGTTCTCTATGCTGCTGGCAGCGATTATCTGGAACCTCGGTACCTGGTATTTTGGCCTTCCGGCCTCCAGCTCGCACACGCTGATCGGCGCTATCATCGGTATTGGTTTAACCAATGCGCTGATGACCGGCACGTCCGTGGTCGACGCGTTGAATATCCCGAAAGTCATCGGTATTTTTGGCTCACTTATCATCTCACCGATTGTTGGTCTGGTGGTCGCTGGCGGCCTGATTTTCATTTTGCGTCGTTACTGGAGCGGTACCAAAAAACGCGCCCGTATTCACCTGACGCCTGCAGAACGTGAAAAGAAAGACGGTAAGAAAAAGCCGCCGTTCTGGACCCGTATTGCCCTGATTCTGTCCGCCATTGGCGTATCGTTCTCGCACGGTGCTAACGACGGCCAGAAAGGCATTGGTCTGGTCATGCTGGTGCTGATCGGCGTGGCGCCGGCTGGTTTCGTGGTTAACATGAATGCCTCCGGCTATGAGATAACCCGGACCCGCGATGCGGTGAACAACGTGGAAACCTTCTTCGAACAGCGCCCTGAGCTGTTGAAAAAGGCCACCGGCGTTGACCAGCTGATTCCGTCTCCGGAGGCCGGGACGGCCGCCAGCGGCGGTGAGTTCCATTGCCATCCGGCGAATACCATCAACGCGCTGAATCGCGTGAAGACGGCGCTGACCGGTATTGAAAGCTACGACTCGCTCTCCATTGATCAGCGTAGTCAGCTGCGTCGCATCATGCTGTGCATTTCCGACACCACCGATAAAGTCGCGAAGTTACCGGAAGTGAATGCTGACGATCAGCGCCTGCTGAAGAAACTGAAAACCGATATGCTGAGCACCATCGAGTACGCGCCAATCTGGATCATTATGGCCGTGGCGCTGGCGCTGGGTATCGGCACGATGATCGGCTGGCGTCGCGTGGCGACCACTATCGGTGAAAAGATCGGTAAGAAAGGTATGACCTACGCACAAGGTATGTCTGCCCAGATGACCGCGGCGGTTTCGATTGGTCTGGCGAGTTACACCGGTATGCCGGTTTCCACCACCCACGTGCTCTCCTCCTCCGTAGCGGGGACGATGCTCGTCGATGGCGGCGGCCTGCAGAGAAAGACCGTCACCAGTATTCTGATGGCGTGGGTGCTTACTCTCCCGGCGGCGATTCTGCTGTCCGGCGGGCTGTACTGGATAGCGCTGAAGATTATCTAAGAAGCTGAAAGCGACAAAAAAGCGGGTCAGGAAACTGACCCGCTTTTTTTATGTCCGTTGTTTTACTTAATCTTTTTCTGGCATGAGGAAAATCTGAACATTTTTTGTTCAAAAACATGGAGGAAAAAAAATATCATCCCGGCCAGGATAAAATACCTCACAGCGGAGAATGTATGGCTTCTGTCCCCATCCCAGGACCTGGTTCAATCGTTATAGCGGGCAATATGCGTGAAGCACGCCGTCAAGGAATGTCACGTAATATGGCTACCCCATCAACGTACTACTGGTTTTATCAAAAAGTCAGAAATGGCGGCCCGTGGGATGATAAAAAATTCGCCCCGTATTTCGCCGCGTTCGGTAATTTCAATTTTGGGGCTACCGGCACCGCCGCAGGTATTCCTGCAAACATTCTTCTTATGGGCGCAGGTTGGGCGCAGGATCGTGCGGGAACCTCAAAACCCGAATGGGGGAAATGGTATGAAAAACCTCCCTATGGAGATGCCCCTACGGATCAGCGCAATATCAGAGAAGGGATAGATTATGCCATTCAGAACGGCTATTAGATGGATCCATCGGCTTGTTACGCTGGCACTTCTGGCCCTGATCGTCGGATTTGTGTGGCTAAACCACCATCCCGATCCGCGAAAGAGCGATGAGCTCCAGCGTGTTTATAAATTGTCTGACGGCGTTTGGCTCTACATGACCGTTAACAACCGAGGTGGCGCAACGGTGCCTACAATCTATCGTTACTATCTGTCGCATGAGATAGCAGGGGACAATACAGAAATTATCCAGCAGCTTACGCAGAAGAGCCCGGTGATTGAGGGGACAGGGAGTCTTACGAGTGCCGGCATAGATAAAAACGGGGAAGTGAACCTCTCTTACAGCGGGAAGGTTATCTCACTCCAGGACAATATCTCAGACCTTAGATTCTCAGTTAAGCCCTGACCCCGATGCAAAGAAGGCGAGACTCGCCTCGCCTTTCTTATGCTCAGTGCCAAATCATCAATGCGATCAGACTCACCACCACCAGACCACACAGGGCGCTGGTCAGAATAAACTGCCGCCGTACCCGCTCGCAGCGACGAATAAACTCATCATCGTGATGATCGCGATAACGTTGGGCATAAATGTACCAGACCAGGCGCACCTGTTTGCCCGGCTGCCCATGCGAAGTAAAAAAGCCTCCGCCATCAACATATTGATAAAGCAAGGGATCGCAACCACGTAGCACAACCAATAATGCACGCAATGATGAGAAGTAGCGTGCCATATTCACCACACAAACGATACACAGGGCCCAAAACAGCGCAATAGTGCTGATCATACGTCCTCCCCGGCGACCCGCCCTCGGAGACATCTCCGGAGCTAGCGCTTCCCAATACCCAACCCAACATACAATATGAGAGTGCGATTCCGATCACGTTTATTTATCCGATCGGCTCATTAAATAGTGTAGGAGATCAGTCAATTTTTTTACCACAAGGTTAATCGTTATCAATACGTAAGATGAATATATTTGTTTAACTTTTGGTGAACCAGGTGCATTGACGGAGCGCGAGGGGCGCTATAAGGTAGAAATATCTTCTACAATTAAGTCCTTAAAGGGCTGAACCCCCGCGGATTAGCACGCAGGACGCGGGCGAAGCGGCAGCACCAGCTGTCTGGTCCAATGGTCATCGACAACTTATGGAAGGAGTAACACTATGGCTTACAAACATATTCTTATTGCAGTAGACCTCTCCCCGGAAAGCAAGGTTCTGGTAGAGAAAGCCGTTTCTATGGCGCGTCCTTATAATGCCAAAGTCTCTCTGATTCACGTGGATGTTAATTACTCTGACCTGTACACCGGTCTGATCGATGTCAACCTGGGCGACATGCAGAAACGGATTTCCGAAGAGACGCACCACGCGCTGAGCGAGCTGTCTACCAATGCGGGCTATCCGATTACCGAAACCCTGAGCGGCAGCGGCGATCTCGGCCAGGTGCTGGTTGATGCAATTAAAAAATACGATATGGACCTGGTGGTCTGCGGTCACCATCAGGATTTCTGGAGCAAGCTGATGTCTTCCGCACGTCAGCTCATCAACACCGTTCACGTCGATATGCTGATTGTGCCGCTGCGCGATGAAGAAGACGAATAACCGTTCGCGCGGTTAACCATCAGAATGCCAGCGCCCGCCTTTGCGGGCGTTGTTGTTTTTTACGAAGGGCCTATTTGCCAGCGCCCATTGCCTGCGTCCATTGGCCGATGCAAATATAACTAACCCGCCTTTACCGCCAGGATATCAAACCGAATATTTATTAACTATTAGTGTGATCAACCAATTATTAGAAAAATAATCTATATAATAATCTACTCACAAAGCCAATAGCCGCATCATTGCGCTTCATCATACTTTTTCAGCGCGTTCTGGCATACGCGTTCATACTTTTTTGGGATTGCACTACAAGGCGAAGGAATATGAAAACTACTGCACCTACGGGGCTGTTGCAGCAACCTCGTCCGTTCTTCATGATTTTTTTGTGGAATTATGGGAGCGATTTGGTTATTACGGCGTCCAGGGGATCCTGGCGGTCTTTTTTGTTAAACAACTTGGATTTTCTCAGGAACAAGCGTTTATTACCTTTGGCGCCTTTGCCGCGCTGGTTTATGGGCTGATCTCCATCGGCGGCTATGTTGGCGACCACCTACTCGGCACCAAACGCACGCTGGTTCTTGGGGCCGTGGTGCTGGCGCTGGGCTACTTCATGACCGGGCTGTCGCTACTTAAACCCGACCTGATTTTTATCGCCCTCGGGACGATTGCCGTCGGTAACGGGCTATTTAAAGCCAATCCCGCCAGCCTGCTGTCAAAGTGCTATCCACCCAAAGATGCCCGTCTCGACGGCGCATTCACCCTGTTTTATATGTCGATTAATATCGGCTCGCTGCTGTCGCTCTCTCTGGCGCCGGTGATCGCGGAAAAATTTGGCTATGCCGTAACCTATAACCTGTGCGGCGTGGGGCTGATTATCGCCCTGCTGGTCTATTTCGCCTGCCGTGGAATGGTGAAAGATATCGGTTCAGAGCCGGATCATCGGCCGCTTGTTGTGCGCAATCTGCTGTACGTGCTGGTCGGCACGGTGGCAATGGTGTTCCTTTGCGCCTGGCTGATGCATAACGTCAAAATCGCTAACCTGGTGCTGATTGTCCTCTCTGTCATCGTGATTATTTTCTTCTTCCGCGAAGCCTTCAGACTGGATAAAACCGGGCGCAACAAAATGTTTGTCGCCTTTATCCTGATGCTGGAAGCGGTGCTGTTCTACATTCTGTACGCGCAGATGCCGACATCGCTAAACTTCTTCGCCATCAATAACGTTCACCACGAGATCCTCGGCATGACCATTAACCCGGTCAGCTTCCAGGCCCTGAACCCGTTCTGGGTGGTGGTGGCCAGTCCGGTGCTGGCGGCGATTTATACCCGCCTTGGCAACAAAGGCAAAGACCTCACCATGCCGATGAAATTTACCCTCGGCATGTTTTTATGTTCGCTGGGCTTCCTGACCGCCGCCGCCGCGGGAATCTGGTTTGCCGATGCTCAGGGGCTGACGTCGCCGTGGTTTATCGTGCTGGTTTATCTGTTCCAGAGTCTGGGAGAGCTGCTGATCAGCGCGCTGGGGCTGGCAATGGTCGCCGCGCTGGTGCCGCAGCATCTGATGGGCTTTATTCTGGGCATGTGGTTTCTGACTCAGGCAGCCGCCTTCCTGATGGGGGGATACGTCGCCACCTTCACCGCCGTGCCGGACAATATCACCGACCCGCTGCAAACCCTGCCGGTTTATACCGGCGTGTTTAGCAAGATTGGTCTGGTGACGCTGGGTGTGACCCTGGTGATGGCGATGCTGGTACCGTGGCTCAACCGGATGATTAATACGCCGTCGAGCGACAAATAATAACCTGCTTAACCTCAGCGGCGGGTGTCGCTGAGGTTACCCTTTCCGCGCGGCAATCCAGTCCCGCACTTCTATGACAAACTCGTCCGGCGCTTTGCGATACATCTTACGCGCCAGGTCCAGAATAGTATGTTGCCCTAGCGCCTCTTCCATTCGCTGCTGCGCCATATCCATCACCGAGCGCACGCCGCAGATCCCTTCGCAGGCCCATTCCGGCGGCTGTGCGTCAAACACCGCCAGCCGCTGGCGAATTTCACGACATTCAAAGATACGCTTATCACCATCGATGGCGTTGACCACATCCAGGACCGTTATCTGTTCGGCGGGTTTTGCCAGCTGAAATCCGCCGCCCTTACCCTCAATGCTGCGTACCAGACCGGCTTTAGACAGGCGGGTGAAGATTTTGGCCAGATAGTCGTAGGGCACGCTTTGCAGATCGGCAATTTCCCGCACGCTCATCTCGCGGGCATCACCTTTGCTATCCACCATACACATCAGGCTATGGATGCCGTATTCAACTCCGGAACTGTAAAATGCCATGCTCTAATCTCAGCCAAAAAGAATCTGAGTTATTGTAGCTTTTTCGCCCCAACCGTGCCAGAAGGATAAAATAACAAGTTAAGATGAAAAATTTAAATTTGTTTTTTATCAACACGATGAATGCAAATCAAGGGATAAAACCCAGACCGCAGCACAAATCACATTGCAAACTAATACTACGACAAATAAAATCCGAGTAAAGATATCGTCGTTAACAATGAGTGAAACCATCATGCGTAAACAAATTCTGGTTGTCGGTGCCGGCTTTTCGGGAATGTGGGCTGCGCTTAGCGCCGCCCGCCTGGCCGATCAATATCAACATCAGGCCGTGGATATCACCGTCATTGCGCCGCAGCCAGAGCTGCGCGTGCGTCCACGCTTCTATGAGAAAGCGGTACCAACGCTGATTGCGCCGCTGCAACCTTTGTTTGATGCTACCGGCGTGCACTTCCTGCGCGGCACCGTTTCACAGCTCCTTCCGGCCAGCAAAGCCGTCGTCTGGACGGATACCAACGGTGAAACACAGCAGAAGCGCTACGACCGGTTAATCCTGGCCAGCGGCAGCCATGTGAACCGTTCGTTAGTGGCCGGCGCCGATGCTTATGCCTTCGATCTCGACCAGCTGGAGAGCGCCAGCGTTCTGGAACAGCACCTGCAATCACTGGCTCACGAAGCCGATAGCGAGCCACGCAATACCGTTGTTGTCTGCGGCGGTGGCTTCACCGGCATTGAGATGGCCATGGAGTTACCCGGCAGGCTGCGCGAGATTCTGGGTGAGAATGCTAAGACCAGAGTAGTCGTAGTTGAACGCGGTCCGCTGCCGGGATCGCGTTACAGCGAAGCGCTACGCGACGTTATCGTCCAGGCCTCCGCAGAGCTCGGTGTTGAATGGCGGGTCAATACTGAAGTTGAGCGGATTGATGCCGATGGCGTCATGCTTAAAGACGGGCAGAAGATCGCATCCCGCACCGTTATCTGGACGGTTGGCGTGCAGGCAAACGGCCTGACGGCACAAATTGAAGCGCCTCGCGATCGCCTGGGTCGTCTGCATGTGAACACGGCGCTTCAGGTGGTCGGCTATGACGATATCTATGCCACCGGCGACGTGGCCTACGCGGCGACCGATGACAAGGGAAACCATGCGTTAATGACCTGTCAGCACGCTATTTTGCTGGGTAAATTTGCCGGTAACAACGCAGCGGCAAGTCTGCTGGATGTCGCGCCGTTGCCGTATCGCCAGGAAAACTACGTCACCTGCCTCGATCTCGGCGCCTGGGGTGCAGTCTATACCGAAGGGTGGGATCAGCAGGTGAAGCTGACCCGGGAGGAAGCGAAAAAGCTGAAGGTGTCGATCGTCAGCGAGCTTATCTATCCGCCGAAGGCTGAGAAAGCGGTAGCCTTTGAGATTGCTGACCCGCTGGCGCCGTTTGTCTGAACCCAGGAAACGCCCCGGTTGCGCTGCGCTTACCGGAGCGATGAACGGTCGCCCGGATATAAGGCAGGTATGCCGCCATCCGGGGGAACGATGGTGGCTGAAGCGTTACTCGGGCGTCCCGGCGTAAATATCGAAGCGGTGGCCTTTGGTGACCACCGCGTTCGGCGTGGCGACATCCGCCAGCGGCGGGGCGTAATCCGGACGTTTCACCACCACCCGTTTGGTCGCCAGCTGACGCGCTGGCTCCAGCAGTCCGTCAGCATCCAGATCCGGCCCCACCAGCGACTGAAATACGCGCATCTCTTTCTTCACCAGCGCGCTTTTCTGCTTATGCGGGAACATCGGGTCAAGATAGACCACCTGCGGGCGTGGCGTAATGTCCGTCAGCGCCGTCAGGCTGGAGGCGTGAATCAGCTGTAAACGCTCCCGAAGCCACGGGCCGATTTCCGGGTCAGCGTAGCCACGAGCCAGCCCGTCATCAAGCAGGGCCGCCACTACCGGGTTACGTTCCAGCATGCGCACCCGGCAGCCCACCGAGGCCAGCACGAAGGCATCGCGACCCAGCCCTGCCGTCGCATCCACCACATCCGGCAAATAGTCGCCTTTAACGCCCACCGCTTTCGCCACCGCCTCGCCGCGACCGCCGCCAAATTTACGTCGGTGGGCCATCGCCCCACCGACGAAATCAACGAAGATCCCGCCGAGCTTTGGCTCATCGCGTTTACGCAGCTCCAGATGTTCGCGGGTCATAACCAGCGCCATCAGGTTGTCATCATCCTGCGTCAGGCCCCAGCGAGCGGCAAGAACAGATAAGGCGCCGTCTCCGGCGCCCGTTTCATCAATTAAGCAGATTTTCACGTCCACTTTACCCTAAAGAATGCGCGTTGCATCAAGACAACAAAAGAACGAATCCCTGGCCACGCACAGAGTATGCGGCCAGGGCGAGTGAGTGCCGTTGCCAAAGAGGCAGCCTGAGGAATGACGGGGAAATTAGCCCTTAATCCCGTAATGCTCCAGCATCGCGTCGAGCTGCGGTTCGCGTCCACGGAAGCGTTTGAACAGCACCATCGGCTCTTCGGAACCGCCGCGGCTCAGGATGTTATCGAGGAACGACTGGCCGGTTTCACGGTTGAAAATCCCCTCTTCTTCAAAGCGCGAGAAAGCATCCGCCGCCAGGACATCGGCCCACAGATAGCTGTAATAGCCTGCCGCATAGCCCCCGGCAAAAATATGGCTGAAGGCATGTGGGAAACGACCCCAGGACGGCCCTGGCACCACGGCGACCTGCTTTTTGATTTCCGCCAGCGTTTCGAGGATTTTCGCCCCTTGCTCCGGCTGGTACTCCGCATGCAGACGGAAGTCGAACAGGCCGAACTCCAGCTGACGCAGAATGAACAGCGCGGCCTGATAGTTTTTCGCCGCCAGCATTTTTTCCAGCAGCGCCTGCGGCAGCGGTTCACCGGTTTCATAGTGGCCGGAGATAAATGCCAGCGCTTCCGGCTCCCAGCACCAGTTTTCCATAAACTGGCTCGGCAGCTCGACCGCATCCCACGGCACCCCGCTGATGCCGGAGACGCCGGCGGCATCGATACGGGTCAGCATATGGTGCAGACCGTGACCAAACTCGTGGAACAGCGTGATCACTTCATCGTGAGTAAACAGCGCCGGTTTGCCGTTCACCGGGCGGTTAAAGTTGCAGGTCAGGTAGGCCACCGGCTTTTGCAACGAGCCGTCGAGTTTGCGCATCTGCCCGACGCAGTCATCCATCCACGCCCCGCCGCGTTTGTGCTCGCGAGCATACAGATCGAGATAGAAGCTGCCGCGCAGTTCGTTGTTCTCATCATACAGCTCGAAGAAACGCACTTCCGGGTGCCAGACATCCACATCGGTACGCTCTTTGGCGCTAATCCCGTAAATGCGGTTCACCACTTCAAACAGGCCGTTAACGGCTTTGTTTTCCGGGAAATAGGGGCGCAGCTGCTCATCGCTGATGCTGTAGAGATGCTGCTTCTGTTTTTCACTGTAGTACGCGATATCCCACGGCTGCAGCTCGTCGACGCCGAACTCCGCTTTTGCGAAGGCGCGCAGCTGAGCCAGCTCTTTCTCGCCCTGCGGACGAGCGCGTTTCGCCAGGTCGGTCAGGAAGTCGAGCACCTGCTGCGGGTTCTCCGCCATTTTGGTCGACAGCGATTTGGAGGCATAGCTGTCAAAGCCCAGCAGCTGGGCCAGCTCGTGGCGCAGCGCGAGAATTTCTGCCATCACCGGGCTGTTGTCCCATTTGCCGGCATTCGGCCCCTGGTCCGACGCGCGGGTGGAGTAGGCGCGATACAGCTCCTCACGCAGCCCCTGGTTGTCGCAGTAGGTCATCACCGGCAGATAGCTCGGAATATCCAGCGTCAGCAGATAGCCTTCCTGCTCTTTCGCCTGGGCCTGAGCCTGGGCTGCCGCCAGCGCGCTTTCCGGCATCCCGGACAGCTCAGCGACGTCAGTGACCAGCTTGCTCCAGCCCATGGTGGCGTCGAGCACGTTGTTGCTGTACTGGTTGCCGAGCTCAGACAGGCGTGCGGCAATCTCGCCGTAGCGTTTCTGCTGCTCTTTCGCCAGGCCAATCCCCGACAGTTCAAAATCGCGCAGCGCGTTATCCACCGCTTTTTTCTGCGCGGTGTTCAGCGTGGCGTAATGGTCACCGTCGCGCAGATCGCGATAGGCTTGATACAACCCTTCATGTTGACCGACCCAGGTGCTGTATTCCGACAACAGCGGCAGCGTTTGTTCATAGGCTTCGCGCAGCTCGGGGCTGTTCTTGACCGAGTTCAGATGACTGACCGGCGAGAAGATGCGTCCCAGCACATCATCCACTTCAGCCAGCGGCTGGCAGAGCGTTTCCCAGCTGTACGGCGCGCCTTGCGCGACCACGCTTTCTACCGCGGCCCGACAGTCGTCCAGCGCTTTGGTAACCGCAGGGACGACGTGTTCCGGCTTGATCGCAGAAAAAGGCGGCAATGAAAAAGGCGTCAATAATGGATTGGTCATATGCGCAGTCCTGTTGAAAAGGGTGAATGAAGCGCGCGTTCCGGCGCTTTAGCATGAGATCTAGAATGGGGGATCGTGACGGGAATTTCAATGTCACACCGTGCCAGACGCCGGGTATTGCTGCAATAAGTGGGCGTTATTGGCGCAGGCAGTTTGAATCCGCACAGCACGGAGAAACCGGAGCTTACGCCTGGTACATGAGGATTTGATTCGCTTCGCTCACCCTTCGGGTCACCCTGAAGGGCGTTCAAAGATATATCGTTATGAGCACCGCCCGGCTTCAAACTGACAAGCACAAGAGTCCTGATAAGACAGATCCTCAGTGGTTGCCTGACTGGCGCCGGTTTTCCCCGGCTATGTGGGCCGGGGACATGGTCATCCGACAAACCGGACGGGGTGGATTAATGTGCTTTCAGCGCCATCTGGTATGCCGCCGGCAGATTCACCCGCTGCCAGAACTGCTGGTCGGCGGTCTCGCCCGACAGCGGATAGCCCGCCGGAAGCGCGGTTTTCACCATCAGCGCCCGGCGCTGGGCGGCGGACAGATGAGGTAGCGCGGTCTCCAGCAGAACCTCTGCGCCTTCCGGCACCGTCAGCGCTGACTTTTCCCCCTTCTGCTGCGGCAGGTTGTAGGTCATGGTGAACGCGTAAAATGCGTTCATCGCCGGGTCGCGGTACGGGTCGTCTTTTCCGGCCGGCTTCGCGCACTCGGCCAGTGAAGTCGCGCACTCTTTTTCCAGCGCCGTTCGCAGCTGATCGCGCGCTTCATTGAACAGCGAACGATACTTCGCGTCGTTGAGGTAATGCGCGACGTTACGCTGCGCCACCATCCGCGACCCCATCACATCCAGCGGGTAATGGACGCCAAGCACAATGCGGGAATAGCCGTAGCGCGCGCCGCGGGTCACCAGCGCATCAAAGCGCTCCGGGATCATTTCAGCCATCAGCAGCGCATCGGTGTAACCGGTGTTGGTGTGTCCGCTGGGGAAGGAACCTCCGTCAGCGGTGTAAGGCTGGTTGTCCTTTATCACCACATCGTCCGGCACCAGATGAATGGTATTGCCCTGAATCAGGAACGGTCGCGGGTTGTTATAATGCTTTTTCGCCGCCCCCGTACTGACTTCACTGGCCTTAATCAGCGCCGCGGCTTTACCCAGCTCGCCTTTGTCGTAGGCCGTGAGGAAGGCTTTGCCGAGCCGCGGGCCCAGCGCATCGCTGAGGAAATAGAGATAGCTAATCCCTTCCGCATCCGCCAGCGCCTGATGGCGGGTAGCCTGCGTTGCATCGCGGTTGATCGCGGTCACCGTCGCCAGGTTATCCTTCACCACCGAATCCGGGAGCTTGCTGAAGGCGGCCAGCAGCGCGATACCCGCCTGCTGATTCGCTTTCTCCTCAAAATCGTAGCCGCTGGCCTTCAGCCAGGCCTTATCCGCCTGGGTTTTACTCTGTTTTGCGTGCGCGAGCTGGCCGCGGCTGAGCGTGGCGGCATCGCCCTTCAGCGCAGCGCGCAGCTGCGTCAGCGCCTGACCTTCGAGACTGTCAAACGCCTGGCTGGCCGCCGCTGGCGTCACGCTACCGGCGATCGCCGCCGCCTGGTTCAGCGGAACCTCTTTCGCCAGAGCCGGCAGCGCCAGGATTAACGCTGAGGTCAGGAGTGTGATTTGCAATTTCATTATTTTTCCTTTTATTCAAACAATTACCTTGCCTTCACGCGACGCTAGCGCTGATATTTGACGTTTTTATGACGCGGTCATGTTTTGCAACGCTTTTGACCTCATTGAAACAGCACGGTGCTACAGCGGTAATCTGTACGGATCTGCGGTAAACTATCGGTCATCTTGTTTAATTCCCGGAATCTCTGCATCCATGCTCAGTTATCGCCACAGCTTTCACGCAGGCAACCACGCCGACGTCCTTAAACACACCGTTCAGAGTTTGATCATTGAATCGCTGAAAGAGAAAGAAAAACCGTTTCTCTATCTGGACACTCACGCCGGCGCGGGCCGCTATCAGCTGAGCGGCGAGCACGCCGAACGTACGGGTGAATACCTGGAAGGCATTTCCCGTATCTGGCAGCAGGACGACCTGCCGGCCGAGATGGAAGCCTACATTTCCGTCATCCAGCATTTCAACCGTAGCGGCCAGCTGCGCTACTACCCGGGTTCTCCGCTGATCGCTCGCCAGCTGCTGCGCGAGCAGGACAGCCTGCACATGACCGAACTGCACCCGAGCGATTTTCCGCTGCTGCGTTCGGAATTTCAAAAAGATGCCCGTGCCCGCGTGGAAAAAGCCGATGGCTACCTGCAGCTGAAAGCGAAGCTGCCGCCGGTATCCCGTCGCGGCCTGATTCTTATCGATCCGCCGTACGAGATTAAAAGCGACTACCAGGCGGTCGTGGCCGGTATCCACGAAGGTTACAAACGCTTTGCCACCGGCACCTATGCGCTGTGGTATCCGGTGGTACTGCGCGCGCAGATTAAGCGCATGATCAGAGATCTGGAAGCGACCGGCATTCGCAAAATCATGCAGATTGAACTTGCCGTGCGTCCGGACAGCGATCAGCGCGGCATGACCGCTTCCGGGATGATCGTCATTAACCCACCGTGGAAGCTGGAACAGCAGATGAACAACGTCCTGCCGTGGCTGCATAAGAAGCTCTCGCCGACCGGCATCGGACATGCCACCGTCGGCTGGATCGTACCGGAGTAATCACAGCCATCGGTGGAACCTTTTACGCCTCGCGCTACAATCGCGGTCATTCAACGATTAAGGGCCTACCAGGATAGGTCTTCTAAGGATACAGGCTATGAGCAAACATTATGATTACATCGCTATCGGCGGCGGCAGCGGCGGCATCGCCTCCATCAACCGTGCGGCAATGTATGGCCAGAAGTGCGCGCTGATTGAAGCTAAAGATCTGGGCGGCACCTGCGTCAACGTCGGCTGCGTACCGAAGAAAATCATGTGGCATGCGGCGCAAATTCGCGAAGCGATTCATCTGTATGGCCCGGACTACGGTTTCGATACCACGATTAATCACTTCGACTGGGACAAACTGGTAGCCAGCCGCAGCGCATATATCGACCGTATCCACACCTCCTATGACAACGTGTTAGGCAAAAATAAGGTGGATGTCATCAAAGGCTTCGCCCGTTTTGTGGATGCCAAAACCGTGGAAGTGAATGGCGAAACGATCACCGCCGATCATATCCTGATCGCCACCGGCGGCCGTCCGAGCCATCCGTCTATTCCGGGCGTTGAGTATGGCATCGACTCTAACGGCTTCTTCGAGCTGCCGGCCCTGCCGAAGCGCGTCGCGGTGGTGGGCGCAGGCTATATTGCCGTTGAGCTGGCTGGCGTCATTAACGGCCTCGGCGCCGAAACGCACCTGTTCGTGCGTAAACATGCGCCGCTGCGCAGCTTCGATCCGCTGATCGTTGATACCCTGGTCGAAGTGATGAACACCGAAGGGCCGCAGCTGCACACTCACGCCATTCCGCAAGCGGTAGTGAAAAACGCGGACGGCAGCCTGACGCTTCAGCTGGAAGATGGCCGGAGTCAGACCGTGGATTGCCTGATCTGGGCCATTGGTCGTGAGCCGGAGACCGATAATTTCAACCTCGCAGCCGCTGGCGTAAAAACCAACGACAAAGGCTATATCGTGGTGGATAAATTCCAGAACACCAACGTGCCGGGGATCTATGCCGTGGGTGATAACACCGGGGCGGTGGAGCTGACGCCGGTCGCGGTAGCCGCGGGCCGTCGCCTGTCCGAACGCCTGTTCAACAACAAGCCGGAAGAGCATCTGGATTACAGCAATATCCCGACCGTGGTCTTCAGCCATCCGCCGATCGGCACCGTCGGTTTAACCGAGCCGCAGGCGCGAGAGCAGTATGGCGATGACGCCGTGAAGGTCTATAAATCGTCCTTTACCGCGATGTATACCGCCGTGACTTCGCACCGCCAGCCGTGTCGCATGAAGCTGGTATGCGTCGGCCCGGAAGAGAAAATTGTCGGCATTCACGGTATCGGCTTCGGCATGGATGAAATGCTGCAGGGATTTGCAGTGGCGCTGAAAATGGGCGCAACCAAGAAGGACTTCGACAATACCGTGGCGATTCACCCGACCGCCGCGGAAGAGTTCGTGACCATGCGTTAATCTCTTCAGCCCCGTGTTCTCACGGGGCTTTTTTTATGCGCTCATCGCCTGCCGTATAGGACGATTTTGCGACCTGATTTTGCAAAATCGCCTGCCCGATGTAGTTACTCCAGTTAAAGCTGTTTTGCAGCACCACCACCGCATTCTGATTAGCCTTATCAAAACCGATATAGCTGGAATAGCCGCCGATATAGCCCACCTGATAGGTGATTCTTTGCCCGCCGAGCGTATCGGTCACCCAGGCGATATTGGCCGCCTCTTTTTCCCGTGGATAGTAATCAACGCTGACGTCGGCAAAAGCCTTATCCAGCGCGGCATGATGGGTCGGAGAAAAATGAGCGCGGGCATATTCAATCAGGTCGCGGGCGTTACTGTACAGACTTGCCGCGCCCACCATGTTGTTGCTGAACTGCCAGTCAGGAGTCAGCGCGCCGCGAGGTTTAAACCTGGGCTGATCGCCCGCATGGCCGAGCGCCCGCCGGGAAAAACCGCGCAACGTTTGCGGCCGATAGCTGGTACTTTGCATCGCTAGCGGCTGAAAAATCTTTCGCCACGCCAGGCTTTCTATCGACTCCCCGGTCTGATAGGTGAGGAGGTAACCCAGAATCGCGTAGCCAAGATTGGAGTATTTCGGCTCGCGGGTGAGCGGCGCGTCAAAGGTGCTCAGGTAGCCCAGCACGTTGTCGCTATCGAGCTCGTGATAGAAGTTTTCACCATCGCTCAGATAGACCAGCAAATGTTCAAGCGACAGCAGGTTCATCGGCTGACGCGGCAGACCCGACGTGTGCGTCACCAGTTGCAGCAGCGTGATTTTCTTTGCATCGTCGCTAAGCGGTGTCCCCGGCGGAAGCAGCGTGAGTAGCGTGTCGTCCCAGTGCAGCCGCCCTTCGTTGACCAGTAACGCGATCGCTTCAGCGGTGGTTCCTTTGCTCAGGGAACCCAGCGCAAAGAGCGTATCCGGGGTGATGGGGTAGCGGTTTTTGGCATCGGTCACACCGTAGCAGTGAAACTCCGCCGGGCCATTACGCTGGATGATCGCCACCACCACGCCGCTGACCTGTTTCTGCTGCATATAACGGCCGACAAGGGTATCGATGGGCAACGCACGGCCATTTTGCCCGACCAGCGCGGTTGCCTCAGAGGGGGCGCTCATTTGCGAGAGCGTTCCGGAGCATCCTACAAGCAGCAGTGACGCCAATAGCACAGGGCTCAACTGCCTGTTCAAACCATACCTTCCTGCCGTGCTGAAACCAATGAGGGGAATTAAAGACGCCGGGATCGTAGCGACTGTCAACGATCATTGCAAAGCGAACAGGCTGAAATGATCGGCGCAATGATGCCAGCCTGGCCGTCTTTCCTGTGTCCTCAGGCGGTACCATTATTGCCATGGCGCATAAACGCCGGTCGCTGATTAAGCGTCATATACCAGCGCTCTACCGCCGGCAGCTCCGGATGGGCAAAAGGCGTCATTTTCCAGCGGTGTACCGACAGACCCAGTACGATGTCCGCCAGCGTAAACTGAGGGCCGGCGATCCATGCGCCGGTGCGCTGCAGCTGTGATTCCACGATCTGCACGCAGCGGGTCCAGGCCGCAATGCTCTCCTTTATCGCCACCGGATCCTGAAAACGCGGGTCTTTACGCACCAGCCCCATAAAGGCATAGCGCCAGGCATTGTTAAACTCCGTGGCCTGCCAGTCCATCCAGCGCTCGACATCCGCTGCGCCCTGAGGCGTAACCGGTAGCAAATCCTCACGCCCGGTTTTGCGCGTCAAATAGCGACAGATGCTGTTTGACTCCCACAGCACAAAATCATCATCAAGCAGCACCGGCACCAGGCCATTTGGGTTCAGGGCGCGAAATTCGGCGGTATCGACCGGCTGGAAACCGCTGCCGTAATCCTCCTGCTGATAAGTCAGACCGACTTCATCGCAGGTCCATAGCACTTTACGAACGTTAATTGATGAGCGTTTGCCCAGTATTTTTAGCATCGTGACATCCTTAAGCGAAGGAACGTGACTTCCACCCTACTCTATCCGGCGACAAAGAGGCAGCCTGCCGGATAATGTGTATAGTTGATTTCAGCCTTTTTTGCTGACACAGGGAACCCGCCATGCTGACTCCGTTTACTGTTTTCACTCCGGGCAATATTCGTTTTGGCCGAGGTCTTGCCGGGAGCGCTGCCCCCTGGCTGGCCCAGCGTACCGCGAAGGTGCTGCTGGTCCACGGCGCCAGCCCGCAGCGGGCCGGTTTTTTACTCGCCGGGCTGCACGCCCATCATCTTGACGTGACTACGCTATCCGTTGCCCATGAGCCCTGCCTGGAAGATATCGAACAGGGAGTGCATCTGGCGCGGGAACACGGCATCGGGGCGGTGGTCAGCCTCGGCGGCGGCGCGGTTATCGACGCTGGAAAAGCGATTGCCGCGCTGGTGCCGGCCTCGGGTCCGGTGATGGAATATCTGGAAGTCGTGGGCAACGGGCGGCTATTAGAAGGGCCTCCGCTGCCGTTTGTCGCTATCCCGACTACCGCCGGTACCGGCGCTGAGGTCACGAAAAATGCGGTGATTAACGTCACGCAGCAGCAGCGAAAAGTCAGCCTGCGCGACGATCGTATGCTGCCGGACCTGGCCATCGTCGACCCGGCGCTGACCGATAACGCCCCGCGCGCGGTAACGCTCGGCTCCGGCCTTGACGCGATTACCCAGCTCATTGAGCCCTGGCTTTGTACCCGCGCCAATCCTTTTAGCGATGCACTTTGCCTGGCTGCTATTCCGCGCGGAATCAAAGCGCTCCGCACGTTGATGGAAAAAGAGTGCCCGGACAGCCGCGATGAGATGGCCTGGGTTAGCCTGTGCGGCGGACTGGCGCTGGCCAATGCCGGTCTTGGCGTCATTCATGGACTTGCCGGCCCGCTGGGAGGACTGAGCAATGCTTCCCACGGCGCACTCTGCGGCAGCCTGCTGCCTTACGGCCTGGCGCTCAATGAGTCGCAGATCAGCAACAGGGCTATCCGCGGGCGCTTTGACCAGGTCCGCCAGTGGCTGGCCGACGGGCTGGACGTCGAGCCGGAGACCGCCTGGGATAGCCTGCGCGAATGGAGCCGTGGTGCCGGACTGGGGAATCTACGCGAACTGGGCGTACCGCACGAGGCCCTGGAGTCTGCGGCGCTGGCAGCCAGCAGCTCCTCATCAATGAAAGCGAATCCGGTGCAGCTGGATAGCGAGCAGTTGCTGGAGATGCTGGAAGCGGCGTGGGAGTGAGGCCAGGTCTTATCCGGCATAATTAGATTTTGTTGCAAATCGATTGCTCCGAATTTCCGCCTTCAACTCGTGGAAATTTACTTTAAAAAATCAATAAATTAACAACATCCCTGCGTCAGTACATCGCTAAAAATCGTGACCTGACGCACAGTTTTCTTCCGGACACCGAAGCGAATGACTAAGCTTAATAGTCAGGCCGGGAGAGGCCCGGCGCCCTGAACTGACGCGAACCGGAGGTCCGTATCACTATGTCCAGCCAGACACTACGCAACGATAATGGCGATGAACCGAAGATCGGGCGCGATCTGTGCTATGAAGCCGATCCGTATGAGTTAAAACTGGATGAAATGTTCGATGCCGAACCGGAGCCGGAGATCATCGAAGGCCTGCCGGCCTCTGATGCCCTGACGCCCGCCGACCGCTATCTGGAACTCTTTACGCATGTGCAGAAATCACGCATCTTTGCCGACAGCAAAACCTTCCCCGACTGCGCGCCAAAGCAAGACCCGCTGGATATCTTGATCCACTATCGGCGGGTGAAGCACCAGCCTGGATTCGACCTGCGCCAGTTTGTTGAAGAGCACTTCTGGATGCCGGACAACCGCACTGACGACTACGTGTCAGATCCCCGGCGATCGCTGAAAGAGCATATCGATCACCTCTGGCCGGTTCTCACCCGCGAGCCGCAGGATCATATTCCCTGGTCATCGCTGCTGGCGCTGCCGCAGTCGTATATCGTGCCCGGCGGGCGCTTTAGCGAAACCTACTACTGGGACTCCTACTTTACTATGCTGGGGCTGGCGGAAAGTGGCCGCGAAGACCTGCTGAAATGTATGGCGGACAACTTCGCGTGGATGATTGAGACCTACGGCCATATTCCTAACGGTAACCGCACCTACTATCTCAGCCGCTCGCAGCCGCCGGTGTTTGCCCTGATGGTAGAGCTGTTTGAAGAGGATGGCGTGCGCGGTGCGCGGCGCTACCTCGATCATCTGAAGCTGGAGTACCAGTTCTGGATGGACGGCGCGGATTCATTAATTCCCAATCAGGCCTATCGCCACACGGTACGTATGCCGGACGGGTCGTTACTCAATCGCTACTGGGACGACCGCGATACGCCGCGGGATGAATCGTGGCGGGAAGATGTGGAAACGGCAAGACACTCGGGCCGCCCGGCCAACGAAGTCTACCGGGACCTGCGCGCCGGTGCGGCCTCCGGCTGGGACTATTCCAGCCGCTGGCTGCGTGATATCACCCGGCTGGCGAGCATCCGTACCACCCAGTTTATTCCGATCGATTTAAACGCCTTTTTATTCAAACTGGAAAACACCATCGCCAATCTTTCCGGCCTGAAAGGCGACCGGGAAACGGAAGCGGCTTTTCGCCAGAAGGCCAGCGATCGCCGGTCAGCGGTAAACCGCTATTTATGGGATGAAGAGGGCGGCTGTTTTCGTGATTACGACTGGCGACGCGAACAGCAGGCGCTCTTCTCCGCCGCCAGCATCGTAGCGCTGTATGTCGGCATGGCCACACACCAACAGGCAGAACGGCTCGCCGATGCGGTACGCGCTCGTCTGCTGACCCCCGGCGGCATCATGGCCACCGAATATGACAGCGGCGAACAATGGGATAAGCCCAACGGCTGGGCGCCGCTACAGTGGATGGCGATCCAGGGCTTTAAACTGTACGGCCAGGACCCGCTCGGCGACGAAATTGCCCACAGCTGGCTGCAAACGGTGAACCATTTCTACAAGCAGCACCATAAGCTGATTGAGAAGTACCACATCGCCGGCGGTGTTGCCCACGAAGGCGGTGGCGGTGAATACCCGTTACAGGATGGCTTCGGCTGGACCAACGGCGTGGTGCGCCGGCTGATAGGGCTGTACGGCGAACCCTTATAACCAGGTGCTGTTCCGACAATTCATGTCCTGCTATGGTCATAGCATCTCATTCCGCAGGAATTGTTTTCATGACCGAATTGCTTACGCCACGGCTGCACTGTTCACAGCTGAAGCAGGAGGACTGGTCTTTTTTTCTCGCTCTGCAGAGAGATCCGCAGGTGATGCTTTATATAGCCGATTCACGTCCGCTGTCTGAAATACGCGAGGCCTTCGATTCGCGTATTTCACCGTGGTCGCCAGGGGCAAAACAGTGGCTGTGCCTGGTCGTGCGCGACAGGGAAACCCGCATACCGCTGGGTCTGACCGGCTACCTGCACCATGAAGGCGGCTGCGCCGAAGTGGGCTTTTTATTTACCCCGGCAGCGCAGGGGCGCGGCTATGGTTATGAGTCCCTGCGTGCGCTCTGTGATTTTGCCTTCAGCGCCGGAGGCGTACGTCGGCTGACCGCCACGGTCACCGCCGGAAATATAGCCTCGCGAAATCTGCTGCAGAAAACCGGTTTCCTGCAGGAGGGTGAGCTGCGCGAATGCTACTGGCTGAACGGACGCTGGCATAATGACTGGCTGTTTGGCCTGCTGCGTCGCGATTATCACACGCTGAAGATATAAGCTGAACGCGGTGCCTCTCCGCAGACGGAGAGGCGATTACGATTACAGGAACATGCCGCCGGAAACTTCCACGCGCTGCGCGTTCATCCATCTCAGGTCATCGCTCAACAATGCCGCGATCGCATCGCCGATGTCATCTGGCAACCCTACCCGACCCAGCGCCGTTTGCGCCGCAATATGCTGATTAACCTGAGCATTATCCCGTACCACTCCACCACCAAAATCGGTTTCTATCGCTCCTGGCGCGATAATATTAACGGAAATCCCGCGCCCTCCCAGCTCCTTGGCCTGGTAGCGCGTCAGCACCTCCATCGCCCCTTTCATCGCCGCATAGGCGGCATAGCCCGGCAGCGCGAAGCGGGCCAGCCCGCTCGACACGTTGAGGATACGTCCCTTATCCGCCAGCAGCGGCAGCAGGCGCTGGGTCAGGAAGAACGGTCCTTTAAACTGGATATTCATCAGCTCATCAAATTGTGCTTCGCTGGTCTCTGCAAAGGGGACGTTTAAACCGATGCCGGCATTGTTTAATAAATAATCAAAGGTATCGCGCTGCCAGCGCTGTTGCAGCAGCTGAGCCACATTCTGAGCGAAAGTGTCAAAGCTCGCCGTATCACCGACGTTCAATGCCAATGCCGCGGCTTTCACCCCTTTTTGCTCAATTTCATCCACGACGTCCTGGGCAGCCTGCGGGTTGCTATGCCAGGTGAGAATAATATCGGTTCCCTTCTCTGCCAGCTTCAGCGCTGCATTTTTTCCCAGTCCACGGCTGCCGCCGGTCACTAAAGCGATACGTTGTGTCATCAGAAAACCCCTTCTCAGTTGCGTTTGTCTGGTGAAAGAGCTTATTAGCTGCCATCGAAACAATAAATGCGCTAAATTACGTTTTACTGTTCCAATATTAACAACAATAGGGTTTCGGTATGGATAAAATTCACGCAATGCAGCTGTTCATCCGCGTCGCTGAGCTGGAGAGTTTTTCCCGCGCCGCCGAAACCTTAAGCCTGCCTAAAGGGAGCGTCTCGCGCCAGATTCAGGCGCTGGAAAACCATCTGGGGGTGCGCCTGCTGCACCGCACCACGCGCCGGGTTCAGCTCACCCAGGACGGGATGGTCTATTACGAACGCGCCAGAGATCTGCTCAGCAATCTCGATGAGCTGGACGGCATGTTTCAGCACGATCCGGCCACCATCAGCGGCCGCCTGCGGGTGGATATGCCGGTCGGGCTGGCCAGGAAACTGATCATTCCGCGCCTGCCGGCTTTTTTACAGCAGTACCCGGGGATTGAACTGGAGCTGAGCAGTAGCGACCGGCTGGTGGATGTGATTCGCGAGGGATTTGACTGCGTGGTGCGCGTCGGCACGCTGAAAGACTCCGGCCTGATCGCCCGTCCGCTGGGTAAGCTGACGCAAATTAACTGTGCCAGCCCGCAGTATTTATCACGCTTCGGCTACCCGACCACGCTCGACGATCTGGCCGGTCATGCCCTGATCCACTATGCCAGCACCCCCGGCGCCCGGCCGCTGGGGTTTGAGGTGATGAGCGATGGCGTCGTCCAGTGGGTGAAAACCGGCGGCACGCTTACCGTCAACAGTACGGAAACCTACCAAGCCGCCTGCCTGGCCGGACTGGGGATTATCCAGGTTCCACGTACCGGCGTCCGCGAAGCGCTGCGCACCGGCGAGCTGATTGACATCCTGCCGCAGTATCGCGCGGAACCGCTGCCGGTATCGTTAATCTATCCGCACCGACGCAACCTTTCCCGCCGGGTACATCTGTTTATGGAGTGGCTGGGGAGCGTGATGAAAGAGTACGTCGATTAGGCGACGCCGCCCTTTATCCGCCGGGTCCCAGGCTGTCGTGCGGACGCTTCACAGGTCGATGAAGGATTTTACGTATATAATTTTGAAGAATCTCGCTGTAAATAAAGGAAGAAATCACTCATGACATCGGAAAACGACGCGAAACGCCCGACCCAGGATCCGGGCCAGCCGCCGGAAAAAAGTAAAAGCCCGCTGGCCGCCATCAACGACTCTGCCGTGGCGCAGAAGGCGAATCAGGCGTTAAAAACCGTCACCGGAACAGCAGAAAAAGTTCAGAGAAACCCGATTATTGCGCACCTGCTGCGCGCAACCGAACGTTTTAACGACAGAATGGGAAACCAGTTCGGCGCCGCCATCACCTACTTCTCGTTTCTGTCGATGATCCCGATTCTGATGGTCTCCTTCGCCGCCGCCGGTTTTGTGCTGGCCTGGCACCCGACGCTGCTGCAGGATATTTTCGATAAAATCCTGCTGAATGTCAGCGACCCCACGCTGGCCGCCACGCTGAAAAACACCATTAATACCGCCATCCAGCAACGCACCGCCGTTGGCCTGGTCGGTCTGCTGGTCGCGCTCTATTCCGGTATTAACTGGATGGGCAACCTGCGGGAGGCGATTCGCGCCCAGTCGCGCGACGTCTGGGAGCGAGCGCCGCAGGACCAGGAAAAGATCTGGATGAAATACTTCCGCGATTTTATCTCGTTGATCGGCCTGCTGGTGGCGCTGGTGGTGACGTTATCGATAACCTCCGTCGCCGGTTCCGCGCAGCAGATGATCATCTCCGCGCTCTATCTCGATAATATTGAGTGGTTAAAACCGGCCTGGCGGCTGATCGGCCTTGCTATCTCCATCTTCGCCAACTATTTGCTGTTTTTCTGGATCTTCTGGCGTCTGCCGCGCCACCGCCCGCGGCGCAAGGCGCTGATTCGCGGCACCCTGATTGCGGCTATCGGTTTTGAAATCATAAAAATGATCATGACCTGGACGCTGCCCGCGCTGGTGAAATCGCCTTCCGGCGCCGCCTTTGGCTCCGTATTAGGCCTGATGGCCTTCTTCTATTTCTTCGCCCGCCTGACGCTGTTCTGCGCGGCGTGGATCGCCACGGCCGACTACAAAGATGACCGTCGGATGCCGGGCAAAGCCCACGATTGACGCCCTTTCGGGCTGAAGAGAGGTACAAAATTCAGCCCGAATCATCATTTCAGCAGATAAATCCAACGTGTAACTTTTATTTAACTCAAAACTGGTTTTATCTACTATTGTTTTATTTATGTGAAGCATTTCATAGAAGTTATTTTTCCGGCACACAAATTATCCGCTTTTTGGCTGTTTTTTCACCAACAGCGCCCTCTGTTACAGATTGAAATGTCCCTTTTGCTGTGGCTATATGACCTTTCGTTCGCTAAAAAATAAGAAAGATCTATGCAAGCCACAGCCACCACACTCGACAAGCCGCAGGAAACCGCTCCGGTTAACTCGCGCAATAAAGTCGTCGTCGCCTCCCTCATCGGCACCGCCATTGAGTTCTTCGACTTTTATATCTATGCCACCGCCGCGGTGATCGTCTTCCCGCATATTTTCTTCCCGCAAGGTGACCCGGCCGCAGCTACGCTACAGTCGCTGGCGACGTTTGCCATTGCCTTTATCGCCCGTCCGATTGGCTCTGCGCTATTTGGCCACTTCGGCGATCGCGTTGGCCGTAAGGTCACGCTGGTCGCTTCGCTGCTGACCATGGGGATCTCCACGGTGGTTATCGGCCTGCTGCCCGGCTACGAGAGCATTGGTATTCTTGCACCGATGCTGCTGGCGCTGGCGCGCTTCGGCCAGGGTCTGGGACTGGGCGGCGAATGGGGCGGTGCGGCGCTGCTGGCGACTGAAAACGCCCCTCCGCGCAAACGCGCGCTGTACGGCTCTTTCCCGCAGCTCGGTGCGCCTATCGGCTTCTTCTTCGCCAACGGCACCTTCCTGCTGCTCTCCTGGCTGCTGACCGACCAGCAGTTTATGGCATGGGGCTGGCGCGTACCGTTTATCTTCTCCGCTGTGCTGGTGATTATCGGGCTGTATGTGCGTGTGTCGCTGCACGAGACGCCGGTGTTCGCCAAAATCGCCGCCGCGAAGAAACAGGTTAAAATTCCGCTGGGAACTCTGCTGACCAGGCATGTGCGCGTCACCGTTCTGGGCACCTTTATCATGCTGGCGACCTATACCCTGTTCTATATCATGACCGTCTACTCCATGACGTTCAGTACCGGCGCCGCGCCGGTGGGTCTCGGCCTGCCGCGGAACGAAGTGCTGTGGATGCTGATGATGGCGGTGATTGGCTTCGGCGTGATGGTGCCGGTGGCGGGCCTGCTGGCCGACGCGTTTGGTCGTCGTAAGAGCATGATCGTGATTACCTCGATGATCATCCTCTTCGCGCTGTTTGCTTTCAAACCACTGCTGGGCTCCGGTCAGCCGGTGCTCGTCTTTGCCTTCCTGCTGTTGGGCCTGAGCCTGATGGGGCTGACCTTCGGCCCGATGGGAGCGCTGCTGCCGGAGCTGTTTCCGACGGAAGTTCGCTACACCGGCGCCTCGTTCTCGTATAACGTTTCGTCGATTCTCGGCGCCTCCGTCGCACCGTATATTGCCGCCTGGCTACAGGGCAACTATGGTCTGATGGCGGTCGGCCTCTACCTCGCGGCCATGGCCGGGCTGACGCTGATTGCGCTGCTGTTGACCCACGAAACGCGCCATCAGTCGCTGTAATCCCTTACTGCCCGGCGCACCGCGCCGGGCACGCGTCCTCCGTCCGCTTACTTTTTCATCTGCGATAAAATCGCCCGGCACTGATTGGCATCCCCTTCCGCAGGCGATACCAACGCCAGCAGGGCCGCCGCCGGCGTGACTAATGTCGCCAGCGCCGCCGCTACCGCGCCGCGCGCAATCAACGGCCCCGCCTTCACCCCGGCATTCGGCGATTGAAAGGTCCCGCGCACGTACAGCGGAGAACGTAGGGTAATAATACGCAGCCCCTTACTCTCCGGATCAATGGTCAGATCGAGCTGTTCCGAAGCAAAGCTGGCGGTACCGGTCACGTTAATCAGCGCATTTTCGGTATCAAAGGCAAAAATCTGCGGCCGCGCCACGCCGTTAGTTACATTGATGTTTGCCGCCGCGCAGTTCACCCGGACCTCATCATCACCAAATATCTGCCCGATAACGTAGTTACCCACGTTCAGGCCGAGGATTTCCATCAGGTTGCGGCTAATCAGACCGTCGTTCATCAGCAGCTTGAGATTCCCGTTGCTGTTGCCCAACAGGGCCGCCACCGAATTACCGCTCCCGCGTAGCTGTACGTCGCCATTCATCTCCCCGAGCGTCTTCTGCATCATCTCGACTTTCGGCATCAGGGCCTTCAGCTTCAGACGCCGCGCCTGCAGATTGGCTTCCCCCTGCAGCGGTTTCTTATTGCCCTGCAGATGGAGGCTGCCGGCAATGGTGCCGTTCGCCAGACCAAAGCGCAGCGGCTGCAGACGCAGGTCACCTCGTTGCAGGATCACATGGGTAGAAAGGTCGCTAATCGGCAAGCTGCCGCCGTGCTCAATCCGCCCGCCTTTAAAGCGCACATCGGCGTCCATCAGCTGCCATTTATCGGTGTCAAAGCGATCGTAGGGCAGCACTTTCCCGGCAGGCTGCGCTGA
Organism: Klebsiella sp. X13; assembly: GCF_003323835.1. NCBI lineage: Bacteria > Pseudomonadati > Pseudomonadota > Gammaproteobacteria > Enterobacterales > Enterobacteriaceae > Klebsiella > Klebsiella sp. X13. The sequence goes on along the minus strand of NZ_CP030874.1, from coordinate 277,865 downwards.
GGCCGTGCCTTTACGTTGCTCGCCTCCGGCGGCTTTTGTGCTCGCATTCACGCCAATGAGCGGGCCGAGATCCGCCAGCCGTAGCTGTCGTGAAGCAACATCGCCCTCCAGCTTCGGCCGCGGTTTGCCGGTGCTGTAGGTCAAGGAACCGTGGATATCACTCTCGCCAATCCGCCCGTTAAAATCACGATAGGCGAAACGTGCGCCTTGCGGATCCTGAAAAGTGGCCCGCAGATGGCCGTCGGTCGAGAAGGCCGGCGTATCCGGGAGCACGACGCCGGTCAGGTCGTACAGGTCCCGCAGCGACGCCCCGGAGAACTTCAGGCGCAGATCCACGCCCCCGAGATTGAGGGGATCGCTGACCGTGCCGCTAAAGGCGACCCGGGTATTTCCGGAGCGAAAGTCCCCCTGCAGCGGGAACGGCTCCCCCTCGCTGCGCAGCGCCAGCATGCCGCCGATTTTACCGCTGCCCTGCAGCGGCTGCCCGTTATAGGTCCCCTTCGCCTGCAGGCCAAAAATATAGTCTCCGGCTTTTTCCGCCCCCTCTTTGCCCTTCTCGCCGCTCACCTCGCTGAAGGGCAGCGGCTTGCCGAGGGGATCGACCAGGATCGTGATATCCGCGCGCGTCACCTTGTCATCAATGGCGATCCGTCCGCGATCGAACAGAATATTATCCAGGCGGAAAGACCAGCCGGAAGAGGCGGAGTGCTCGGTAGACGCGGCGTCGGAGGCCAGCGTAAAGGTCCAGTTATTATTTTTTTCCGACAGCCGAATCAGGCGGGCATCGGGCTGTTCCAGCTTAATCCACGGCAGATAAACGGTTCTGGTAAGCAGCGCCAGCGGCGCCAGGGTGGCTTCAACTCGCGGCAGATGCACCATAGTGACCTGAGGGATCGCCGGCGGGTTGCCGAGAACAATATCTTCGGCATGGACGTGCGGCCAGGGGATCCAGCGCCGCCAGCCGCGCTCGCCAGGCTGGCGCTCCCAGACAACGCCGAGGTCGCCGCGAATCGCAAACGGACGATTCAGCTCGGCTGAGACCTTCTGGTTGATCGTCGGTTTCAGGCGATTCCAGTCAAAGGTCGCCAGCACGATGAAAAACAGAACGATCGCTACGAGTATCGTTCCCGAGATAATGGCAATCGTTTTACGGGTTCTGGTCATCCCCTCTCCGCTCCTTTTGCGTCTCGTCAGTCCTGAATATAGTTGAAAAGCACATCTTTCTCTGACAAATGCGCTTTTCGTCACATTCCACGCGTCAGGTCAAAAAAATAATGGAACATTGTTTTAATATAATTGACCATAAAAACGGCGCGGCGCACACTGGCGCGCATTCGATTCCATCTCAGGTCATGATTATGTCTAAAAAAATTGCCGTCATTGGCGAATGTATGATTGAGCTGTCAGAGAAAAACGCGGCGGTAAACCGCGGATTTGGCGGCGATACCTTAAACACTTCCGTCTATATTGCGCGCCAGACCGATGCCAGCGCACTTGCCGTCCACTACGTTACCGCGCTCGGTACGGATGGATTCAGTCAGCAGATGCTGGACGCCTGGCAGCAGGAGAATGTCCACACCAACCTGATTCAGCGTATGGCCGACCGCTTACCCGGGCTGTACTACATCGAAACCGACGATACCGGCGAGCGCACCTTTTATTACTGGCGTAACGAGGCGGCGGCAAAATTCTGGCTGGAGAGCGGGCAGGCAGCCGCAATCTGCGAAGAGCTGGCCACCTTTGACTATCTCTATCTCAGCGGAATCAGCCTGGCCATCCTCAGCCCGACCAGCCGCGACAAGCTGCTGACGCTGCTGCGCGAATGCCGCGCTAACGGCGGGAAGGTCATTTTTGATAATAACTACCGCCCGCGCCTGTGGGGCAGCCAGGAAGAGACTCGCGAGGTCTATCAACAAATGCTGGCCTGCACCGATATCGCCTTCCTGACGCTGGATGACGAAGATGCGCTGTGGGGTGAAAAGCCGGTCGATGAAGTGATTGCCCGTACTCATGCCGCAGGCGTGCAAGAGGTGGTGGTGAAGCGCGGCGCGGATTCATGCCTGGTGGCGATCGCCGGCCAGCCGCTGCTGGATGTACCGGCCGTGAAACTGGCAAAAGAGTGCGTAGTGGATACCACCGCGGCAGGCGATTCGTTTAGCGCCGGCTATCTGGCGGTGCGTCTGACCGGCGGTGATGCGGAGTCTGCCGCCAGACGCGGCCACCTGACGGCCAGCACGGTCATTCAGTATCGTGGGGCGATTATCCCGCGCGACGCGATGCCGCAGTAATCCCGGAAAGAGCGTTACGCTTCAGCCCGGGAACTCCCGGGCTGTGGCTGCATTACTGCGCTGAGGGGATATCCGAGGCATCGTTATGCACGTCAGCCGCGCCGCCGCTGGTTGCCGCAGCCGGGGCTGGCATCATCAGCCTTTCCCATGTCGCCTTCAGATCCTTCATATTGTATTCCGGCTCACCCTGCGGTTGCTGCAGTACCAGCGCCATATCCTGCGACAGCTGCTGGCGCAGATACTGGTTCAGCATATCCACGGTCAGAGAGTCCAGAAACTCCTGACGCAGCTTCTGATACTGCTCCGGCGCGATGTCCACCACCTGGTTTTGCAACGAACGGATACGCTGGCTAATCAGAATATCGGTATCGGTGCGCGCGTAGGTGGCGAACAGCTTTTGCAGCTCCAGATTTTTCTGCGCAATCAGCGCATCAAACTCTTCTTCCGGCAAGCCGTTATCGCGTACCTTCGCCAGTTCGCGGGAGACGGCGGTCAGGTTTGCGTTGAGTTTGTTGCCCGGTGATTCAATATTAATGGCGCACTGAGCACGCTGATACAGCACCCGGCAGTCAAAGCCGAGGTTAACGTCTTTCGCGTTGCTCCTGCTCAGGCTCTGTTGCACATGCCAGAACAGCGCTTCACGCGCCAGATCGTCACGCCAGTAGCGCTGCAGAGCCACCGAGTCGCGAATCGGCTGCCACGGGGAATCCCACATGATCGACAGCTTATCCTGACGCACCGTCCTGGTCATGATGCTCACCGGTGTCGTCGGGAGCGGCGCCAGCGTCGGCACCGCCGCCGGCGTTTCGCGTTTGCCCTTCAGCTCGCCAAAGGTCTTGTTGATCTGCTCCGCCACGCTGCGGCTATCGACGTTCCCCACCACGATCAGCGTCATGGCATCCGGGGTATACCATTTCTGATAGAACGCCTTCAGCTGGGCAATATCGACCGGTTTTTTCAGCGGGGCGCCTGGATCATGTCCCAGCATCGTGGAACCTTTCAGGCGATAGCGCCACCAGCCATCTTTCGTGTCCAGCGGCCAGGTCGCCACCATGTCATCTCCCTGCAGGGCATGATTCACCGACTCTGGCGTCACGACCAGCTTTCCGCTGGCATCCGACAGCCAGCTCAACGCCTCTTTCAGCAGATCGTTGCGGTTATTCGGCAGGCTGAGATTAAACATGGTGTAGTTATACGAGACAAGCGCGGGCGGCATCGGACGATTGGGGTCAATGCTTTGCTGCCATAGCGAACGCGCCTGCATTGTCGGCAGACTGCCGCTCTGCGTCAGCGCCAGACGAGGAATAAAGTGGCTAAAGCCGCTCTGCTGAGTGCTTTCGCTCAGCGAGCCAATATTTACGAACAGACGGACTTCAATACGATCGCTAGGGCGCTGCGGCGTGGCTAAAACCTGCCACTGAAGTCCATTAGCGAGAGTCCCCTGTTGCCAGGCCGGGTCCGGCTGGAGCGCTTCTGCTTGCACATAACCGGCTGCTGCCATCATCAGCAAACCACCCGTTAACAGTCGAATTTTTGTGCCCTGCATGTGAACCCCTGATGAACATTCCTGGTTACAAAAGCAACCCGCGCACGGGCTGCCAAAAAATATGGTGAACGAAGTACGTCGGTTAGACCACGCGGAGATGAAAATGTCGCACGGAGACGTAAAATAATCATTTCGTATCATTCCCCTGCGGCGGGGAATGATACCTAATTATGCGCAGGAGCCCGGAGTCCAGCAAGGACAACGGGCCTAACAGAAGGATTTAAGAGGATAATTCGTGCGATTTGTTGGTCGGCTCGCGATTATTCAGGACATCATCCAGCTGCTTGCTGTCCAGTTCTTTCACCCATTTTGCCACCACGATAGTCGCCACACCGTTGCCCACCAGGTTGGTCAACGCGCGTGCTTCAGACATAAAGCGGTCAATCCCGAGGATTAGCGCCAGACCGGCGACCGGTAAATGCCCGACCGCAGAAATCGTTGCCGCCAGAACGATAAAGCCGCTCCCGGTCACCCCCGCCGCTCCTTTTGAGGAGAGCAACAGCACGACCAGCAGGGTAATCTGGTGGAAAATATCCATATGGCTGTTCGTCGCCTGGGCAATAAACACCGCCGCCATCGTCAGATAGATCGAGGTCCCGTCGAGGTTAAAAGAGTAGCCGGTTGGAATCACCAGCCCCACGACCGATTTACGACAGCCCAGCTTCTCCATCTTGTCCAGCATACGCGGCAGCGCCGATTCGGACGAAGAGGTCCCAAGGACAATCAGCAGCTCTTCACGGATGTAGCGGATGAACTTGAAAATGCTAAACCCGGTCACGCGGGCAATCGAACCCAGTACCACCACCACGAACAGGATACAGGTGATATAGAAACAGACGATCAGCTGGCCCAGTTGCACCAGGGTGCCGACACCGTATTTCCCGATGGTGAAGGCCATGGCACCGAAAGCACCGATTGGCGCAAGGCGCATAATCATATTGATGATGCCGAAGATCACCTGCGAGAAACTTTCGATGACGTTAAAAATGAGCTGGCCTTTGCTCCCGAGACGATGCAGCGCAAAGCCAAACAGCACGGCAAACATCAGTACCTGAAGGATATTGCCGCTGGCAAAGGCGCCGATGACGCTGCCGGGGATAATATCCAGCAGGAAGGCGACAATGCCCTGTTCTTTCGCCTGCTCGGCGTAGACCGCTACCGCATGGGCATCCAGGGTCGCCGGGTCGACGTTCATTCCGGCGCCGGGTTGCACCACGTTAACAATAATCAGGCCGATAATCAGCGCAGCGGTACTGACCACTTCGAAATAGAGTAGCGCCACCGCACCGGTACGGCCGACGGCTTTCATACTTTCCATCCCGGCAATGCCGGTCACAACCGTACAGAAAATAACCGGCGCGATAACCATTTTTATCAGTTTAACGAAGGCATCGCCGAGAGGTTTCATCTGCGCGCCCAGTTCCGGGTAGAAATGGCCCAGCAGAATACCGATCGCAATGGCCGACAAAACCTGCACATAGAGGCTTTTGAAGAGAGAGGTTTTCATAGGGTGTCCTTTGGGTAAAACCACAGACCTTGAAGGGGTATAGGCTGTCTGTGGCTTAAAAGTAACACCAGGGAAACATTTCAGAAATAACTAACCGCAAAAATGCAACGGAATTGTTAAAAACTTTGAGCTGACACGCACAAGTTCACCACCCGCGTTACAAGCTTGCACCCCCTTCATTCTTGCCGCGCAAGAACTGCGTCATAAAGGCCTCCTGCGACAAAGCGCAACCAAACAGGAACCCCTGAACAACATCCACACCGGCCGCCTGCAACCAGTGATACTGCGCTTCTTTTTCAACTCCTTCCGCCACGATGCGCAGATTAAGGCCGCGTGCCAGCTGGATAATCGCCGGAACCATGCTGGTATCCTCGGGCAACATATCGATAAAGGCTTTATCGATTTTCAGGATATCGACCGGCAGCGATTTCATATGCTGGAGCTGACGCAGCCCGGCGTAGCCCATCCCGAAATCATCCAGCGCAATCCGCACGCCCGCCTCACGCAGCGGACGCAGCAGCGACACCACCGTCTGCGGGTCGTCCAGATGACGGCTTTCCGTAATCTCCAGCACCAGCGTCCCAGGCGCGATGCGATAGCGATCCAGTAATGTCAGCATCTCGGTACCGCGATCGTGGTGCAGCAGCTGCAGCAGCGAAACGTTCACCGACAGCGGCAACATGATGCCCAGGCTTTGCCATGCGGCCAGCTGGCGGCAGGCTTCTTCCATCACCCAGTAACCCACCGGCACCATCAGCCCACAGGCTTCAATGCGTTCAATCAGATCCGCAGGGAGCGACCAGCTTCCGTCGGGCTGGCGTTGTCGCAGCAGCACTTCCGCTCCGCAAACCTCACCGCTGGCGGCATCAACCTGTGGCTGGAGCCAGATAGCGAACTGATGATTATCCAGCGCGGTAAGGATGTCGTGTTCTTCCATCAGCCGACGCTGGGCTTTTTCCATCTGGGCCGGATCGAAGAATTCAATCTGGTTTTTACCTTTATGCCGCGCGGCGATAGCGGCAGAAAATGCCCGACGATAGAGCTGTTCCGCGCTCAGTTCGCCGTTAAACATCGCAATACCCACGCTGGCGCAGGGGCGCAGTTGAATACCCTGCAGCGGCAGCCGTTCATTTATGACAGTGAGCACTTGCTTACTTAATGTCGCCGCGTGCCACGGCTCGCTCATTCCGTGGGCCAGAATGGCGAAGTCATAGCCGCTAATCTGAGCCAGCACCATCCGCGGCGGGATGATCCCCCGCAGCTTCTCCACCAGTGTCAGCAGCAGGATCTCGCGCTGGGTCTCTTTCAGTACTCCCGCGGTGTCCTGCAATGTTTCGCAGGCGATAACCAGCAAAGCTGAGCTTTGCGGCCGGGCGACGGTCTGCTCCAGCAGGGCCATCAAAAAGGCCTTATTCGGCAGCTCGGATACCGGGAAGCGGGTGGACTGTAAGGTCAGCTCATCGTGCTGACGCAGCAGGGTCTGCTGGTTTCGGTTATAGCTGCGCACCAGCAGGCCGATTTCATCATCATGGTGCAGACGCGGCAGCGTCAGCTGGTGCCCGAGCCGGTCCTGCGGCGCAACATCATTGAGCTCACGAGCCAGCTTACGCAGCGGACGGACGATCAGACGGTTGATACACCATGTGATAGCCACCGTCAGAATAAGCACCAGCAAGAAGTAAGCAGTCACTAACGTAGAAAGTACGCTCATGACGAATTTGTAGGTCTGCCAGGAGTCGGCCTGCAGCACCAGATAGGCTATCGGCTGCGGGTTGGCTGGCCTCTCCAGGGAGTAAATCGGCAGGGAGATCTGTACCGGGAGTTCGAAAACGCGGGTCACCATCACCGGTACCGGACGCTCCGGGATAAACCGCATCCGCAGCGCCTGAAATTGATTGGGCAACACCACATCCGCCCGGCTGACAATACCAGCAGGCTGGATACGCCCCAGAATGGCTTCCGCCTCGGGGATATCCGCTTTCAGGATAGCCGCCGACAGAGGTTCGCGAACGGAACGAGCGATACTTTCTAATTGCGTGGCCGTAATGAAGCGACTCTGTTGCACAAAGTGAAACAGCAAAATAGAACAAAATACCAATACAAACGCCATGGACACGCCCGCGACCATCGCCATCTGTTTAATTGTAAGTGAGCGGCTGACGCGCAACTGGGTTCTCCACTGATACTTAACACCTACCCGGTTTCATTCCATCAAAACCGGTCGTTTTCAGGCTGATTATATACTTAAATCCTTCGCCCACGTCCGCAAGGGGTGACGTGACGTCTGCGGGTTATTTTCCCGGATTGCCGCTGCCCCCTTACCGGAGCCAGGCGACAGCATGGGTCTCTCTCCCCGGTAAGCGTAGCGCCACCGAGGGAAAGACGGCCAGAATGAACAAAGACGGGCGAAGTTTGACGAGTATACGCGAACCGGCGGCTGGAGTGACGCCCGATCGCGTAATTCAGGCTATTCTGCTACCAGTCCGCGTAGGGTACCAGCGGCTGTGGCGGCATATCCATATCACCCTGCCAGCCGGCGGCCGAATAGCGCACGTAGAGCAGCGCATGGCTCGGGGTATAATCCTTCGCCTGTTGAATATCCACCGCCGCCCCCACGAACCAGTTGCCGGTAACTCGTCGCTCAACCAGCGCCCGGGCGGTGTAACCAAAGCCCTGACTGCTGCTGCCTTGCTCCGTCAACTGACTGGCATCGGCCCGATAGTCTGAGGGAATCAAATTCAGCAGCGGGTAGCGCGGCATGGTTTTGGTACGTGAGTGCGACCAGGAGACGGATCCCCCCAGTTCCCATGACCAGTTTTCCGTCCGCTGCCGCCAGGTGACCGGTACCGCGAACGAGATATACTCCTGCGGGCTATAGTAGCCGCCCTGGCCGAGGGTATAGCCGCTCAGGTCTTTGTCATAGTGCCAGAGCATATTGTTCAGGCCCACCGTGACGCGGCGGTTATCTTCATTGATGACTTTATAGTAGTAACCGGTCATCCAGCGCACGCGCCAGTTGTCGGCCACGTTTTTTCCCGTGAGTTGATCGACGCCCAACGAAGACCAGACGCCGTTGGCCTCGCCCTTATCGTAGCTCATGCTCACGCCGCCGCCGTCAGCCCGGACGCCGCCCCAGGTTGTCCCGGTATGGCTGCTGCTGTCTTTCTGTCCGCCAAAGGCAAGCAGCGAGCTGGAAATCGGCCGGCGATGCATATTGAGGGTGTAGCCGATCGGCCCGAGATCGTTGCTGTAGCTCAGGCCGCCTACCACATCCACCACGTTAAAGCCCATCGGAGTGGTACCGATATCCGCGCTCCAGGTCTCGTTCTTCCAGCCCACCGCAACGCTGGCGCCACCGTCGGTCTGGTTTTTGCTACCGCTGGTGCAGGCAATTTCACCGCAGGTCCCCCAGTTTGGCGAATAGCTACCGTCGCTGTTCGTTGAGAAGCTGCCGGCATCCATATTGACCAGGTCGGTACGGAAGAACATGCGTCCGTCGGCGAGCGGCGCATCCACATGCAGCATCGTGGTGTGCGCTTTGAGATCGGAATAACCGCCGGTGCCGCTGGATCCCCAGAAATCATGCTCCAGGGTGACGTTAAGATCCTGCTGGCGATAGAGATCCGCGGCGTCGCTGCGGATCCCGCGCTTCAGCCAGTCATCGCTGCTGTCGTTGCGGGTCTGGCGGGTAAAGGCATCGTTATCCTGCGGGCGGACCGGGGTCACGCCAGAAGCCACCATGGCATCTTTATAACTCTCCAGCGCCATCTGCGGCTGGCCGTTCTGGGTCTGGAACCGGGCCGCATCGCGCAGCACCAGCGCACTTTCCATTGACGGAGGCTGCGCTTTCGCCTGCGGGATAATACGGTTAAAAATCTGCTGTGCCTGGGCTGTATCGCCAAACCCCGCATTCGCCAGGGCCACCCGCCGCTGCATATTGATGGAATCGGTCTCTCCGCCTTTCAGCTGGCTGACCTGCGCGCGCGCGGCATTTTTATCGCCTTCGGCAAGATAGACTTCCGCCAGTCCCAGACGGGCATCACCGTTGTCGGCCTCCTGACTCAGCACCGCGTTGTACTGCGCAATCGCCGTCTGGCTATCGCCGCGCTGCTGCGCCCAGTCCGCAAGCGTAAGCTGGTAGCGAACCAACGGCGGCTGCTGTTGAATGAGGGCGATAGCCTGTGTTTCCCGGCCGCTGTCGCGCAGCTGGTTAGCCTGGCGTATCACCTTATCGCTCTGTAAGCGCGCATCCAGCTCACGAATGTTATCCGTCCACTGGCCGCGCGGCAGAGTAGCGAGCTGCGCCAGCGCCAGATCGTCCTGATTATTGCCGGATAAATAGAGACCCCAGGCATAAACCCGCTCGGCATCCCCCGGCTTACGGCTGACCATATTACGCATCAGCGTATCGGCCTCCGCCTGTTCGCCTGCGCTGACTAAATCACGGGATAAACGATAGGTAATCCACACGCTATCCGGGTCAAGCGCCAGGCGCCGACGCTGGACCTCCGCCGCCTGCGCCCAGTTGCTTTGGCTCTCCAGCGCTTCGGCCTGTTTTTCCAGTCGTTCATTGGTCAGACTGCGCTCGATATCATCAATGCTGCGCCGCTGGGCAGGCGACAGACTGGCGATATAGGCGCTGGCTTTTTCCGGCGATTGCGCACGATAAAGATTAGCCAACCCGCGAACCGCCAGGTTGTTGCCGCGATCCATCCGCAGGGTACGCTGATAATAGCGCTCCGCTGCCGCATTATCTTTGCGCGCTGCCGCCACATCCCCCAGCCCAAGCACCGCATAGCTATCGCTACTGTCGACCCGCTGAGCCTGCGCATAATAGTTTTGTGCCCGATCCAGCTCGCCGGCCTTCAGCGCATTATCGCCCTGCTTGATCAACAACCAGTAGCGGTTCGTCTGTAGCAGGCTGTCCCATTTATCGCGATTCGGGCTTTTCGGATCCATCGCGATCGCTTTGTTCAGCTGTGCGACGGCACGGGCTCTGTCGCCACGCTGCGAATAGGCCTGGCCCAGCGCGCCCACGGCGTCGCTGTCCCTGGCATCGGCCCGCACGGCCTGCTGTAAATTGGCCACGGCCTGGGCGGGGTTGTCATTTTTGACCGCCGCCAGTCCTTCGGAACGCACGCGAAATGCCGGATCCTGAAGCTGCGCCTGCTGCTGAGCCAGCAACACGCGAGCATTTGCTGCCGATTCACCGGTGGTGAACAGGACCAGAAAACGCTGCAGTTGCTGCACGCTGGCCCGGCTGACCGGCATATCTTTGATTTCGCTAAGCCACATATCGGCCGCAGCGCCGCGACCGGCGGCCGAACGCGACATTTGTTCTAAATAGGCAAACCCTTCCGCCGGTTTATCGTCAGCAAACATCTGTTTGGCCAACGCCGCCTGCAGATCGGCATTGCCCGGGGAGCTGGCATCCAGCTTCTTCAGCTGAGCAACGGCTTCTTTATGTCGCGCCGGGAGGCGCGCCACCAGCGCCCAGTATTCAATCGCGAGGGTCTGATCGGGCGGCACGCCGCCGAACAATTTTTCAAAGGCGGCCACCCCCTCTTCTACACGTCCCGACACCCCCAGCAGGCGCGCCTGCTGCAGCTCCTGCCTCCCGTCGCCGGTGTTGAGGTTCATTTCGCTACGGGAGGATTTCAGTTCTGCGGAATCGGGGGCCAGTTTTGCCAGCCTGTCGAGCTGTTTTTTGGCGCCGTCGGTGTCGCCCTGGCGCAGCAGGTAACGCATTCGCGCGGCAATTAATTGCGGATTATTCGGGTCAATCAGCTCCAGGCGATAGAGGGATTGCTTAACCAGATCTTCACGATGGCTCGCTTCGCCCAGCCGGACCTGCTCCAGCAGATGCTCCTGGGCAGGGGTTGTCGCCGCCTGCGCCAGCGGCAGCAGGGCGATCCCGAGAGACAAGGTGATAATACTTAATCTGAACTTACGCATTCCTGGTCCCAGTCAGGTCGTAATTCGCCACCCGCAGTGAAACGAAAACGATGTTGATCCCATCCCTGGCCAAAAAGCGTCAGGACCGCACTATAGTAGGCATCGGCGCCCGGATAGTGGTCTGCGACGCGCTGGCGCTGTATCGCCCGGGCGTCGTCATTTTGTAAAAACGGCAGCATCGACGCTGAAAATCCGACCGGGCCGTTGCCGGTCGTTTTCCCGGTTGCGATATTCGCTTTTTCCGGCGGTACACCCTGGCGAATCGTCTGCGCTTCCATCGGTTTAAAACGCGCCAGCAGTCGCGCTTTCTGTTTATCCCCATCATCCAGCATCCCGACCCACAGATAGACGCGAATCGCGTCGTAGCTGCCGATTATCGGTTTGTCCGCATTCAGCTGCCAGCCTTGTCCTTTTTCGTAACGCACCCAGTCAGGAGAAAAACCTTTGGGCGCCGTCTCCAGCAGAAAACGCAGGTTGCTGTCGCGCAGTTTCGGCCACGGGGCGCCAAACCGGCTGAAGTAGCTGGCAAGCTGTGGCGGAAGGTAGCTGGGGTTAAAGCGCCAGCCTTTATCGTCGACAAAGCCAACTTTACCGGGGAGCACCATCGGTCCGAAACCCGGCACATCCGTCACTTCTTCATCGGCGATACGTGACAAGAGCGCCTTGCCCACCTCGGTGTACTGCGGCATCTGCCACAACCGCCCGGCTTCCAGCAGCGACCAGGCTATCCATAAATCGGAGTCGGACGCGGAGTTGCTGTCCAGCAGCGTCCACTCCTCATCGCTCTTTTTGCCCCACAGCCAGCCCGGCAGGTGCGCACGCAGATCGCCCGCCGCCAGGTTGTTCTGGGTCCACTGGAACAGCTTGCCGAAAGCGTCGCGATCGTTTGCCGCCAGCGCGAAGAACAAGGCGTAGCTTTGCCCTTCGGAGGTGGTGATTTTTCGCGAATCGGCGGGATCAACCACCCGCCCTTCGGTACTCACATACTCTTTTTTAAATTGCTCCCAGGCCGGCCACTGGCAGGCGGCGCTTACCTGTGCCGCCGCCAGCATCAGAACCGACAGGATGACTCCGCGAATCGGGTTCATCATCGCTTACTCATCATCAAGGTGGAGACGACGACGGCTGACAATACGCAGCATGCGCCACAGCACCCAGGCCAGAAGCACAATGCTCACCGCAGCCAGAATGGCCAGCAGCACCGGGTGGCTGGACAGCGCAAACCAGATTCGCTCAAACCACGGCAGATGTCCGACATAATAGACGTCGCCCACCCGCAGGCTGTTCACTCCGGATTCACGAATCACCGCAGCGGAACCAAACATCGCCGCCCGCTTGCCGCTGTCGTTCAGCGCACCGTTCAACAGCTCGTTACCGCGTGGGCTGTCCGCCAGCAGCGCCACGACGCTGCGTTGATCGTAATACGGCGACTGGAAGCTGATAATGGCCGCCATTGGCCCGGAGGAGGTGATATCCGTGCGCGTATTGGGCGTTCTGGCCTCATCATCCGGATAGATGCTCGGCAGATCGTAATGGCGCATCGGCATCTTCACCCAGCTCTTTGTCGCATCGACCAGCAGGCTAATTTTGGTCTCATCTTTCAGCGCTGGCGGAATCGCGCCAATCAACAGCAGGTCGGCGTCTTTATCCTTAATTTTGCTGCCATCATCGGTGAGCTGCACATTGATAGCCGCCAGACCAGTCTGCGCGCCGATACCGCCAACGGATTCCAGCAGCGTCGCCACCTGACCCTCAGTCGGTGCGGATGGCACTACAATCAGCGTGTCAGCAAGATCGGCCATCCGGCTATACGGGAAGCCCGCATTGGCAAACACGCGCAGATCCGGCATGGCAATAAAGTGGTAATACTTCGAGAAGTCGATGGTTGAATCGTCACCAATCACCACGTGGTTCTGTACCGGCTGGAAGGTAATACAGTTATCGATAGAGCCGCCCGGCATCGGGTTCATGTACTGGAAATCAAAACGCAGCTGGTTCATCGCCCCGAGGCGCAGCGCCGGGATACTGACGTTCGTCTTACCATCCAGCAGCCCCTGCAGCACCGGCAGACGCAATATCAATTTATTCACGTCCTGAGAGCTGTTCAGGCTGAAGGATTGCAGGAACTGGTCGTTGAGGCTGATATCCATGCGCGAACTGTCTTTGATCGGCGGCATGGTGTAGCGATAGTTCAGCCTCATGTCGATGCCGTTGGCACGCAGCAAATAGAGATCCGGCGGCAGACTCAGCGCCACGTTAATGGAATCCGGCACCAGACCGCTGGACTGCAGCTGCTGTTCGTAGGTTTTCAATTCGCCGAAGGTGACTTCACGATCGGTACGCACCCAGTTCGGCGCGTCATACGGTTTGCGCGCCTGCAGCTCTTTGACATCGTCGACCACGACGCTGCTGCCGCGGAACAGAATATTGCCCTGCGCAATCCCCCTCGCGGCCAGCAGCAGGTCTTTGTCATCGCGCCCAAAGACCACCAGCAGCTTGACGTAAGGGTTGTCCGGATGGTTAATCATTTCGATGGTCGGCGCCTTCACCGGCGGATGTTCACGCAGGAAGTCCGGGCGCTTATCGTTGGTCGCAAACACGATGGCGTTGCGATCCGGCAGTTTGTTAAACAGTACCGGGAACGCCTGGCCGCGCCAGCCGGCTTTGCTGCCGAACCAGGAGGCCACAATCGCCGCCGCCTGCTGCTGTTGCGCATCCGGTGAGGAGGCGAAAACCATCGGCAGCGTCAGCGAACGGTTGTCCCGGGGATCGTAGAACGGCACCGGGAAATGGGACAGATCGTTACGCACCGCCAGCGCCTGATAGGTCAGGTCCAGGTTACTGTCACGCCCGACGTCCAGCCATAACGTACTGCTGGCCGGGTTCTCACACACATCGCGATAATGGCCGACGAACACCAGACGCACGCGGTTAAAGTCGGTGATATACAGGGGATCGATAGGGATCTGCGCGCTGACTTTTTTACCCAGCTGCTCTTTGGTAACCGGCAGGACGCCCATCAGCTCATCATTGAGGTACACCTTCAGCTGCGACTGCACCGGCAGCAGCGAAGGGGACGGCGTATAGTCGAGATTCAGCAGGGCTTTCGTCACGACCTCATCGCTGCGCATACCAAACTCTACCGAGCCGTCGGGATGCGCCCCGCGCAGTATCATACTGCCCGGAGCCGGGGCGATACTGGCGAAAGAGAGCTTCACGTCGCGGGACGGAACATTCTCCATGACCACCGCAGGCGCCGGCGGCGCGGCAAGGGTTGCCGTCGGCTGGCTGTCGGCAATGACCGGGGCCGGAGCCGTCAGGCCCCCGGCTAGCGGGTCCGTCGCCGCAGGCGCTGGCGCCGCAGCCACGGCTGTCGCCGGCGCCGCAAAAGAGGCGAAGGATGACCAACCAGCCATTCCCACTGCCACTGCACAAATCAAGGAGAGTTTTCTTTTCATCGCATTATCATCATTGTTGAGCCATTTCTGGTTCTGAAGAGAGTATCGCCGCGGCACGTTCAGGCCGACGGGGAACAAACGAGACTATCCAGGCAACCAGCATGGTGAGCGAGCGGAAAATAACCTTCACCGACGGCGGCGAGAACTCCGCCAGGTGACGATATCCACGGAACCCCAGCTTCAGGATATCCAGCAGGCTTTCCATCGGTTTATCTTCCGGGAAGCTATCCTGCCAAAGCGCCCACGTATCAGCACGGGCAAACGTACACTGTACAAAATCAATATGTTGTTGATTGGTCAACGGCATCAGCTGCAAACCGACTTCGCTGCCATTCACGCGCGCAACCCGGACCGGGAAGGCATATTCCTGCTGTCCGCGTTTGAGCAGCAGATTCACCTTTTGCCCTTCCAGCACCTGCGCCTTACCGTGAATTTTGATCCCCAGCCCGCCATCGGAATAGTCATGTACGGTACAGGAGAACAGGTGGCCATCTTCGCGCGCAATTGCCGCCGGCATGCTCATTTCGACGCGATGCGAGCGACGGACCTGTTTACTTTCCACCGACACCGCCACCGCGCCGCCAAGGATAATCAGGTTATAGAACACCCAGACGATGCTGACCCAAACGGTCAGGATCTCATTTTCCGGGCCGTAGAGGTGACGCCAGATCCCCGCCGCCACGCCCACCAGGTTCAGCAGCACCAGATAGATATAGGGACGGGAAATGACCCAGTCGACATATTCGTCTTCCACCAGTCCCCCTTTCGCCGTCACGTTGAACTTCCCTTTATGCGGGTTAATCAGCGCGACAAAGGTCGGTGGCGCGATATACCAGGCCAGCGTCGTTTCGTAGATTTCGCTCCAGAAAGAGTGGCGATATTTGCCCTGAATCTTCGAGTTCGTCAGGCTCGCATGAATCATATGCGGCAAGACGAAGAGCGCGATCATCAGCGCCGGCGCATAGATGATATAGGCGTGCAGCAGTAAAAATGCCAACGGCGCGACGAGGAAAATCAGCCGGGGAATGCCGGATAAAAAGTGCATCATCGCATTGACGTAACAGAGCCGCTGCGCAAACTTAAGCCCTTTACCAAACAAGGGGTTATCGAGGCGGAATATCTGCACCATGCCACGCGCCCAGCGAATACGCTGGCCAATATGCGCCGAAAGGCTTTCGGTCGCCAGGCCCGCGGCCTGCGGAATACGCATATAGGCGGACGTGTAGCCGCGACGGTGCAGACGCAGGGAGGTGTGGGCATCCTCGGTCACCGTTTCCACAGCGATACCGCCAATCTCATCCAGCGGGGCACGACGAATGACCGCGCAGGATCCGCAGAAGAAGGTGGCGTCCCACATATCGTTACCATCCTGCACCAGACCGTAAAACAGGGTCCCCTCGTTCGGCGTTTTCCTGAAACGTCCCAGGTTGCGTTCAAACGGGTCGGGCGAGAAGAAATGGTGCGGCGTCTGCATCATCGCCAGCTCTTTCTCTTTCAGGAACCACCCCATGGTCATCTGCAGGAAGGAGCGTGTCGGCACGTGGTCGCAGTCGAAGATCGACACAAATTCGCCTTTGGCGTACTTCAGCGCGTTGTTGATATTCCCGGCTTTGGCATGCTCGTGGGTGGTGCGGGCGATGTAATGCACGCCGACGTCTTTGGCGAACTGACGAAACTCTTCGCGCCCGCCGTCATCGAGGATCCAGATATTGAGCTTATCTTTCGGCCAGTCGATACCTTGCGAGGCATAAATGGTGTTTTTCACCACGTTAAGATCTTCGTTGTAGGTGGGAACGAAAATATCCACCGTCGGCCACTCGGCCATATCTTTAGGTAACGGAACCGGCTGGCGATTCAATGGCCATATCACCTGGAAATAGCCCAGCACCAGCACCAGCCAGGCATAGGTTTCAGCAAACAGCAGCACAATGCCGCACACCAGGCTGACAGGATCGTCCCAGTTCAGCGTCGAGGTATAGCGCCACCAGATGTAGCGGCAGGAGACGGTCAGCGAGAGGACAATCAGCATCAGGGCCGAAAAACGGCCGGGAATACGGCGTACCAGCAGCGCCACGCCCCACAGCAACATCAGGAAAATAAACTGTGAAAGCGGGTTAAAGGGCTGGGTAATACACAGCAGCGACAGCACCAGCGAGAAAGTGACGACCACGCCAAGAATCGCCTTGCGCAGTTTCGGACTGACGTGCGCCAGCTCTTTGTGTTTATTCAGATGGGCTGTGCGGCTGTTCGTCCGTTCGGGAAGCGTATCCAGCCACTGGGTATAGCGCCCGTGAACCCCTTTGATGGCGGCAAACGAACGCCAGTTCGCCTTTTTATCCGCCCCGGGTACATGCGTCACCAGCAGCCACAGGGACTGCAGCAGATAGCGCAGCGGATCCAGCAGCCGCGGGCGATGGGGATTAATATGCGGGAAGTAGTCATGATGGTTGTTCAGAATCGCCTGCCAGCGCGGTGTTTCCAGCGGCATCAGCGCCCAGACCAATGACGCCCACAGGCAGCCCAGCGATGCGGACAGCCACGATGCGCCGTGGCGGCGATAATCGCTGTAGCGTTCGCTCAGACGTTCCGCGACCGGCGGCGCCAGTAGCAGGGTACTCAGGCGCATCATTGCGCCCCCTTGCCGGAATAGTGCAGCAAACACCAGTTGGCGAGGGTCAGGATCTCTTCGGCGGCCAGCGAATCAGAACGATATTCCCCGAGCGGCTGCTTCGCCGCCAGACACTCCGCCATCGCCTCATCACGATGGACCGTGACCGGCAAAATACGGCGCTGGCTCTCCAGCCACAGCTGGTATAAATCTTCCTGTAGCTGGCTGCCGACGCGCAGATCGTTAATCAGAATATCGCCTTTTGCCGGCAGCGCCTGTTGATGCAGGCGAATATGGCTGTTGCCGTCCGGATGCACCACCACCAGCGTGCGATCGCAGGCGCTAAGCAGTGAACGCGTCAGCGGGGAATAACCTTCCGGTAAATCCAGCAGCAGCCAGCGATGATCGCCCTGCTGCTCCAGCTTCTCCACCATGCCGACAAAAGATTCCAGCATCGGATAGAGCTTATCAACGTTCTCTCTTTCACCGGGCGAAAGCAGACCAAAAGGCAAAATATCAATATGCGAGGTATAACGGATGCCGGCGTCGCGCCAGTCGCCTCCGTCAATTAACGAACGTGCCCAACCGTCGCGATGCGTCGCATCAACGTTGAAAAAATAGCGCAGCATATTATCCGGGCTGGCGTCGATCGCCAGAACCGTTTCCCCGAGGAGCTGTAATGCCCAGGCGAGCGCGGCGGTAATCGACGTGGTGCCCACGCCACCGCGGATACCCTGTAATCCAAGAATAGCCATCGACGGCGTCCTTACTTTTTCTCTGCGAGTTCCGCCAATAGTGGCCAGCGTTTCAGCGCCGCGGCTAACTGCTCGCGCCGGGAAATGTCGTGGTAATCAATTTCGGGCAGGGAAAATGCCCGGCTTAACGCCAGGAAATCATTTTGAAAGGTATAACCCAGCGTTGCATCTGAGGGTACTGAAGGCTCTTTTCCCGGCATTTCGCTGTCCATTCAAAAAAACACATAAATAAAACCCGATGTATAATAGGCTCAGTCTTAACTCACCTATATATGCTAAAACTGATACCCTTTAAATTCAATGTTAGGTTTACTCTGACGCTTTCGCTAGTAAACTGATCCAGTATGAATCAGGGCTGACGAGGAACGACGTGAATATCGTTTATACTTTAGGTATTTCATCATTATGGGACGAGGTCTGTCATATGCCCGTCGGGGGCGTGTGGTGGCTTAACGTCGATCGCTATCCTGACGCGGTAAGCCTGCTCAATCAAACCCTGGCGGCCCAGGATAAAGAGTGCAAAGTCGCCGCCATCGTCATGGGTGAGAAACCAAATAAAATCATATCATTAAAAAAAGATTGCGGCCCGAAAAAAGTGGCATTATTCAGCATGCCTGACCTGACGGCAGGGCTGGAAGAAATGCATCGTGATTTACTCTGCTCGGTCGATCCGGCCAATTACTTTTTTATTTTGCTGTGTGCCGAAAATGCATGGAAAAACATAAAAAGTGAGAAAATAAGCGCATGGGTTGAAAAATCTCACCAATGGGCTAAATATCATAAGTGTTCGTTATTAATTCTTAATTCCGATAATGATATAGACAAGCAGCTTTCGCCATTATTACACGAGTACCGCGCCCTTTCCGGGCTGGCGAGCATTCGTTATCAGGGCGATAGTTTTCTGTTTGATATTGCCTGGTGGGGCAGCGAAAAAGGAATGAGCGCACAGCAGCAGCTGACGGTAATCCAGGATGACGACGGCTGGCGACTGGCAGAAGAAGAAGAGGCCACGGTGCAGCCGCGCAGCGATGAGAAGGTTATCCTGAGTAACCTGCGAGTCCTCGAAGGCGCGCCTGCCCTGTCTGAATACTGGACGCTGTTTGATACCAATGACGGCGTGTTTAATGCCGCCCGCACCGCGCAGGCGGCAACGTTGTTATTTTCCGTGACCCAGAACGAACAGATTGAGCAGCTGGGTCGCTATATTCACACGCTGCGCCGGCAACGCGGCAGCGCGTTGAAAATTGTGGTGCGCG
Organism: Klebsiella sp. X13; assembly: GCF_003323835.1. Classification (NCBI taxonomy): domain Bacteria; kingdom Pseudomonadati; phylum Pseudomonadota; class Gammaproteobacteria; order Enterobacterales; family Enterobacteriaceae; genus Klebsiella; species Klebsiella sp. X13. The sequence goes on along the minus strand of NZ_CP030874.1, from coordinate 258,492 downwards.
AACAGCTCCCCAGCCTGCGTACCACCGATGAGCGACTGCTGCTCAGCAGCGGCGCGAATATGGTGATCCCCTTCAGCGCACCGCTTTCCCGCTGCCTGACGCTAGTGGAAAGCGTGCAAAAACAAAAGTTCACCCGCCATATTCCGGAAGAGTTCGCCACCCTGCTGACCTGGAGTCAGCCGCTCAAACTACGCGGCTACCAAAAGTGGGGGGATTTCTGCGCCGCGGTACATAACATTATGGCCAACACCATGCTGCCTGCGGACAGCAAGGGCGTGATGGTGGCGCTGCGCCCGGCGCCGGGGCTGCGCGTCGAGCAAGCGCTGACCCTGTGCCGGCCGAACCGTATGGGCGATATCATGACGATCGGTAACAACCGATTAGTACTGTTCCTGTCGTTTTGTCGCGTCAATGACCTGGACACCGCGCTAAACCATATTTTCCCGTTGCCCACTGGCGATATTTTTTCCAACCGCATGGTCTGGTTTGAAGATAAACAAATCACGGCGGAAATTGGGCTGATGCGGGGTATTTCGCCGGCGCAGTGGAACACGCCGCTGCCTATTACGATGGAGAAAAACAACCCCATTAACGCGGCCCATGACGGACGCAGCTGGCGACGCATTCCGCAGCCGCATCGTTTGTCTACCGACAGGGAGAAAACGTCATGATGTCCATCAGTGATATTCTTCAGCTGATCGTACTCTGTGCCCTGCTGTTTTTTCCGCTGGGATACCTGACGCGCCATTATCAGCGTCGAATTCGCACCACCTTACGCTTAATGTTCTTTAAACCTCGTTATGTCAAACCGGCTGGCGTATTACGCCGGGAAGCAACAACTCAGCAAGGCAAACTGAATAAATGACGAATCCAAAAACAAATGCGACGCCGCTGCCGCTTTGGCAATACTGGCGTGGCCTGGCCGGTTGGAATTTTTACTTCCTGGTGAAGTTTGCGCTGCTTTGGGCGGGATATCTTAATTTTCATCCCATGCTCAACCTGGTCTTTCTCGCGTTTTTACTGGTCCCGCTGCCGAAATATAAACTGCACCGTCTGCGGCACTGGATTGCTATTCCGATCGGCATCGGATTGTTCTGGCATGATACCTGGCTACCGGGGCCGGAAAGTATTTTCAGCCAGGGTTCGCAGCTTGCTGGCTTCAGCGCCACTTATATCTGGGACCTGGTCACCCGCTTTATTAACTGGAATATGGTCGGCGCCTTCTTCCTGCTGCTGGTTCTGTGGATGTTCATCAGCCAGTGGCTGCGCGTCACGGTAGTGGTCTCCGCCATTATGGTGTGGCTGGCGGTCAGCCCACTGCTTCCGGCCTTTACGTTATGGCCTGCGGGCCAGCCGACGGCAGCGGCGACCACCGTGAAGACCGCAACCACGACGGCGGCCCCGGCGGGCACCTCTGCCGCCAGCGGCGATATTCCGGCACAGACCGAACCGCCCACCTCGGCGAATTTGACCAACTGGCTGAACGCGTTTTACGCCGCAGAGCAGAAGCGCAAAACGCCGTTCCCGGATCGGCTTCCGGCCGATGCCCAGCCGTTTGACCTGCTGGTTATCAACATTTGCTCGCTGTCGTGGTCCGATATCGAAGCCGCCGGGCTGATGGATCATCCGCTGTGGAAGCATTTTGATATTGTGTTCAAAAACTTTAACTCGGCGACCTCCTACAGCGGCCCGGCGGCGGTACGGCTGCTGCGCGCAAGCTGCGGCCAGCTGTCGCATTCGAACCTCTATCAACCGTCGGGCAACGACTGTTACCTGTTCGAAAATCTGGCCAAACTCGGCTTTACCCAACAGCTGATGCTCGGCCATAACGGTCAGTTCGGCGACTTCCTGAAAGAGCTGCGTAGCTTAGGCGGGATGCAAAGTCCGCTGATGGATCAAACGGGGCTGCCGGTCAGCCTGCAGGCTTTTGATGGCTCGCCGGTCTATGACGACTTAGCGACCCTCAACCGCTGGCTGGAAACCGAAAATAAACAGGGTAACGCCCGCAACGCCACCTTCTACAACATCCTGCCGCTGCACGACGGCAACCACTTCCCGGGCCAGAGCAAAACGGCGGATTATAAAGTTCGCGCGCAGAAACTCTTCGACGAGCTGGATAACTTCTTTACCGAGCTGGAAAAATCGGGCCGTAAAGTGATGGTCGTGGTCGTACCGGAGCACGGCGGCGCGCTGAAGGGCGACAAAATGCAGGTTTCTGGCCTGCGCGATATCCCGAGCCCGTCCATTACCGACGTGCCGACGGCGGTGAAATTCTTCGGGATGAAGGCACCGCATCAGGGGGCCCCGCTGATTATCGACCAGCCGACCAGTTACCTGGCCGTGTCGGAGCTGGTGGTTCGCGCGCTGGACGGCAAGATGTTTACCGAAGATAACGTGGACTGGCAGCAGTACACCGCCAACCTGCCGCAAAGCGCCGCGGTATCGGAAAACGCCAACGCCATCGTTGTGCAGTACCAGGGGAAACCTTACGTTCAGCTGAACGGCGGAAGCTGGGTACCGTACCCGCAGTAATCCCGCCAATGGCCGCAGGGGCGTTCCCTGCGGCCATGATACGCCAGCAGGTCAACTGCCCCTCGCGAATTCCCCGCTGAAAACTCCAATCACCACCCAGGGTCGCTATCTCTGATGGCGCACTCCGGACGACCGCCGCCGGCAAAAACGCCGTGACAGCGTCCGCCCGGGGATATACGATATATATATGAATCATTACGGAACATATATATGGGAATCGTAAAAATCTCCGACCTGCTGCATGACGACATCCGCGACGCCAGCAAGGCCATGTCACGCTCAGTGAATGCTCAGGCGGAATACTGGATTCGGCTGGGGATGATGAGCGAACTCTACCCGGAGCTTAACCACCAGCAAATCAAGATGATGATGCTTAAATCGGGATCCGATCGTTTACTGGAGGTGATCAATGCCATCAATTCCCATTAAAACGGCGGACGAATTAGCCCGACAGCGCCGGGCAGGCGCGCTGCTGGCCTCGGTGTTCGACATGCTGGATAAACATATTCAGCCCGGCATAACCACCATGGAAATCAACAACCTGGCGGAAGATTTTATCGTCAACCAGCTCCATTCCCGACCGGCCAGCAAAGGGCAATATGATTATCCTTTCGTCTTAAATACGTCGGTGAATGAAGTGGTGTGCCACGGCATGCCAAAAGAAACGGAGCATCTGAAGTCAGGCGCGATCGTCAACGTCGACATTACGCTGGAAAAAGATGGCCTGATTGCGGACTCCAGCAAAATGTACTTAATCGGCGACGTTTCGCCGCTGGCCCGTCGACTGGTGAAGAAAACGTACGAAGCGATGTGGAAAGGTATCAAGGTGGTCAGGCCCGGCGCCACGCTGGGTGATATCGGCCATGCGATTCAGAGCTATGTCGAAAGCAACGGCTACAGCGTCGTGCGGGAGTATTGCGGTCACGGTGTCGGGCAGGAGATGCACGAAGAGCCCCAGGTGCTGCACTACGGCAAGCCGGGTGAAGGCGCCGTGCTGCGAGAGGGGATGGTTTTTACCATCGAACCGATGGTCAATCAGGGCGATAGCCGGACAAAAATCAAGAAGGATGGCTGGACCGTAGTGACCCGCGATAAGAAGCTCTCGGCGCAGTGGGAACACACCGTCGCCGTTACCGCCGACGGCGTAGAAGTCCTGACGCTACGCCAGGACGAAATTATCCCGTTCTGAGCCGTTCCGCTGTCGATATCGCCTTCAGCAAGCCATAGCGCCTGGCGAAGGCGCTAAAATTACCGATCGCGCCCTGCCAGCCAGACCAGCAGTTTCAGGCTGGCGGAGTAGTAATCATCCTGGACGGTAATTTGCGGATCCTCCGGCGTCTCGCCCATGGTCAGATCGCGCACCGCCAGCAGGCCGCCGGTCATAAACCACGGAGAGACGTTATTGGTGCTGACGTTAATCCACGCTGGCGTTTGCAGCCGCGGATAGCTCTGGAACCAGTTTTTCCACGGCGTCAGCAGCGGGCTCTGTGGATTGGCCCAGGTGAGATACAGCGGGATACGAATCGCGTCATAGCTCATCCGCGGCGGCCACTCTTTCGCCGGCTCCATCTTACCGTCAGCTTTCAGCGCAACCCAGTCGGTAGGGAGCTGGGTTTTGCCCCATGCCATTTTGCCCAGCAGCGCCTGAGCGTCGCTTTGCAGCTTACGCCAGGCGATCAGATGCGTGCGCGCGGCAAACGCCTGCCATGCCGGGAAGATAAAGTAGGAGGGGTTAAGATTGAGATGGTCGTTGCGGTTGAAGCCTTTGGCGCCAGGCAGCATGACCTGATAGCCGGCAAAGGTCACCACCGTATTTTTCAGCAGCGATGCGGTAATGGCATCAGACGCGTTACCGTAGGATTTGTCCTCCCACTGCTGCTGTGCGCGCAGCAGCGCCCATGCAATCAGGGTATCGCCGTCGGTGGCATCGTTCTTATCGGCAATAGGGTCCGGCGCCACAGGGTTATAGCGCCAGTAAAAGAGCCCGTTGTCTTTATTGCGTAGCGTTTTATCGGTCCATTGCCATAGCTTGTCGAAGGCCGGCCGATCGTTTTTCGCCACCGCCAGCAGCATCGCGAATCCCTGCCCCTCGGTATGCGAAACGTTACCGTTGCCCGTATCCACAATGCGCCCGTCAGCCATCATAAAACGCGATTTATAGCTTTCCCAGGCGGTGTCTGCCCACGCGCGGGGCAGCAGCACCATCGTCACCATGACTGCGATTACAACACGCAAAGACATATGTTCACCCGTTATGGATGGAAGTAGAGGAACTGAACATCAGACACCGAGAACAACCGCTCACGCTGTAACACCACATGTGCACCGCCCCCTTGTCCCTGTAGCCAGCGAGAATAAAGCCCCTCGAGTATGGCACAAAATGCATTGCACCAGCGCACGCGGCGCGCATCGTCACGACTCACCGGCAGCGCGCGATGACGTAAGCGCAGGCCGTCATCGCCCACATCCACGCTGACGACGCCCCACTGAAAGCGGCTGAGCAGCTGGTTGATATTGGCCTCCAACTGACCGACGGTTTCTGACTCGGGCAGCGGGTAGCGATCGGCCAGGGCTTCACCCATCTGACGTAAAAATGGCTGGCTCTCCAGCTCGCCGGCATTGTTCAGCATCCCGTCAATCATAATGAGCAGCAGATCAAACCATCCCGCGGGGGTTTGCTGCTGTTGAAACCAGGCCATGACTTCCGCGTTGTTTTTGTCCGTCATGATCAGTTATCTCCCAACATATAGCGGATATAGAGACCGGCGGTACTCTCGTTGTAATCACCGAAGGTGTCGTAGCCAATCTGGCCGCCCAGCGTCATCTGTTTGTTCACCTTGTAATCCGCCCCGGCGCGCAGCGTGTAGCCGATGCCGCTCTTCGAGGTCGCTGAATAGTACGCCTCTTTGGCAAAACCGTTGGCTACCGCGGTCTCCAGGGTCTGCTGCCATTCGGAATTGGTCGGGAAGTAGGCGCTCTTATCCTGACTATAGGATTGATACCCCACCGAGCCACCGAGCTTCATGGTCCAGTTGTCATACTTCTCGGTCAGGTTAACCGGCAGCGAAACGCTCACGTAGTTTTGCGGGCTGAAGTAGCCCCCCTGACCATAGGTGAAGTAGCTCAGGTTCTTCGAGTAATCCATGTAGCTCATACTCAAACCGGCCTGCAGCTGGCGATATTCATCATGATAAGGCCGCAGATAGACCCCGGCATTGGCGTTGACACTGGTGTTGCTGGCCACGTCGCTGCCAATGTAGCTGTAGCCCCCGCCGCCGACGTAGAAACCGGCGTCGCCATCATCGTAGCTGAGCTGCAGGGTGCCGCCGTTTTTCGTCACCTGCCCCCAGGTTTTCCCGGAGTAGCTATCTTTCAGCCCCACGTAAGAGAGCAGGCTGTCGGTCAACGAACGGCGCTCACCGGTGAAGATCAATGACAGGTAGTTGGTGAGTTTCGGCGACCATTTCACCCCCCCGACTACGGTGTTGAGATCCTGGCCCAACGGCGTGCTGCCGATATCCACGCGATAATCATCGCCGCTCAGCGCCAGGGCTAATTCGACGCCATTCGCCTTCTGCGAATCCGTCGAACCGCTGGTCTGATCGACATTCGGTTTCTGGCTGGAAGAGGCCAGATAGCTGGCGACCTGTCCGGAGTCATAGGCGCCAAGTTTCGCCAGATTCTCCATCCCGCTGCTGGTCGTGGCGTTAAAGTCTGCCGCATTCAGCGTCCCCAGCGAACTTAAGGCTTCGGCCCCCGGATTGCTGGCAAAGTACGCCGTGCGCTCCGTATCCGTCATCGCCGCAATCGCCGCCTGTTCGCTGGTGGCAGTGGAAATCATGTTGGACACCGCATTGGAGAGCGGATTCGCGCCGTAGCGCCGCCAGGCGTCGCCGCTGGCGGTGCCGGCATTCAGCGAAATCGGCGTCACGGTAAAGTCAAAACGCGAGTCGCCAAACGGCGATGAAGACCAGGTCAGCGGCGTTTTCATCTCGGTCAGCTTACTGGTCCCGGATTCACCGTCGCGCCCACGCACCTCCATTCCCCCCTGGAGCCAGGTGCCGGTTTTCTCCTGCAACGACTCCATCATGGTATCGACCTGACGCAGCATGCGGGTTTGCGCGGTCTCCACCGGAAGATCGGGACGTTGGATGCCGGGCAGCGTGGTTCCGCTGCCAGTTGACACCTGGGCAACCTGCCATGGCATATACTGGCCGTAAGCCGATGCCGTTCGCGTCGTGGACGGCGTGCGGGAGACGCCCACAAAGGGGTTATCCGCCGCCAGCACGCCGCCAACGGTGGGCGTTTGTGCGCTGTTGCTGCTCTGCAGCCCCAGCAGTTTGCCGCGCGCGCTGCGCAGATACGTCATCGCCTGCTGATGGTGTCCCTGCGCTTCCGCGACGCGCGCCAGCAGCAGCAGGCGATCCGGTGTATTGTCCTGACGCAATCCGCCGGCCAGCTGTTCCGCCCGGTCGTTATCGCCGGACGACAGCGCAACATCGATAGCGCCGGATCGCGCCGCCTGATCCGGCGTATCGCGGGTCATCAGGTAGTCATAGACCACCCCGGCTTCTTTGTTCATTTTGCCGCTCTGGTAGAGGCGCGCCATCGCGAACATCAGATCGGTATTCTGCGGATCGCTTTGCATCGCCCCCATCAGCTTGTCATACGCCGCGGCGTAGTTGCCCTGCTCCCGCAGTCGATCGGCTTCGTTGATCACATAGCCGTTGCGGATACTCGCCAGCTGCGTTGGCGTGCTGCCAGCCTGCAGCTGCGGGTTCGACAGCAGCGTCTGCGCTTCATTGGTCAGCCCCGCCTGGTTGAGGACCGCCACCTGATCGGCATAGTCGCCGGCGTTCCCCGTGATTCCGCCGCTGATATTGTTGCGCACCAGCGTTACCGCCGTGGAAACATCGCCGCTCTGCGCCAGCAATCGCGCCAGTTTCCCCACGTCAGCCGGTGATTTTGGCGGCGTGGCCGACATCGCTTTCAGGGTATTGGACGCCGCCACCGTATTGCCCTGGGCGAGATAATCTTGCGCGGTGGTCAGCTGCAGGTTGTAGTTTACCCGCTGACGCAGGTCGCGCATCTGGCTGGTCTGGCTGGCGGCGGGAATCCGCCCCAGCAGCGTCTGCGCCTGCTGCCAGCCGCCGTTCTCACTGGCAAACAGCGCGGCGGCATAGAGGGCGTTACTGCTGGCGCCGGGACGATAGGCGGCGGCCATCGTTGACGCGGCCTCGCTGTCATTGCCGGATTTTTGCAGTAGCCGGGCTAAGTCGAGGCGCATCCAGGCGTCATCCGGATAGCGGGAGACCCCCTGGCGCAATGTCGCGATAGCGCCGCTGACGTTGCCGCTGTTGGCCTGCTCCTGCGCCTGGCGACGAAGCGAATCTCCCGGCATACCGGTCACGATGCGCGGCTGCAGTTTTTGCTGCAAACTCTCCGGCAGCGTGCGTAACATCGCCTGCGCTTCCGCCGTTTTATTTTGCTCGCGCAGGATGTAGTAAAGGTTCTCGCGCGCCGGGCCATTTTGCGGCTGCTCGCTGAGCAGCGAGCGCAGCGTTTGTTCGGCCTGAGGGAGATCTTTGTTATGACGCAATACATCGGCACGGAACAGTTTGGCCGATGTGCCGCGCGTCCCGCTCTGCTGGGCCAGCGGAGCAGAGAGCGCCAGCGCCTGGCTAATATTGCCCTGCTTGTACGCCTGCTGAGCCTGGGCCAGCTGCCCATAGAATAGCGCGTCCGCCGCCTGCTGACGGCGCGCCGCTGAATCATTACCGCCGAGATCCGCCGCCCGGCTTAAATATTGCGATGCGGCCTGGAAGTCACCGTTGCGCTGGGCGATATATCCCATCCCGGCCAGCGCGTCCGCATCCTGCGGGTTGGTTTGCAGCACTTGTTCAAACTGCTGCTTCGCCGCCGCGGTATTGCCGCTATTCAGGTTAACGAACCCCTGACCGCGCGCCTGGCCGCTTATCCGCTGACGATAGTAATTCTGTACTTCGGTATCCTGCGGGTGACGCTGCATCCAGGTATCGTAAAACGCCCGATCGCCCTCCTGCGGCCCCAGCCACAGCAGCGCCTGGCGTAGACCGCTGTCGGCATCTTTACTGCCGCTGGCCATCGATTCCAGGATTGAAATCCCTTCCCGCCGGGTATCTTCCCGCCAGGTCAACGCCTTACCTAAAGCCACGCGCGGGGCGTTCTCCTGCGGATACCGCGCCACGTACTGACGCAGTTCGCTGACCGCCTGGGGATAGAGCGCTTTGTCGCTGGCCATGGTCATGTAGTACTCACCGGCCAGCCCCGGTGGCGGGGTGTTGCCGTTGAACATGCTGCGCCAGGTCGTCAGCGCAGCCGGAATATTGCCGCTGCGCGCCTGCTGTCTGGCCAGACTCAGCTGCCCCTGCGGCACCTGCGCCATTTTTTTGGCATTATCCAGCTCCTGCAGGTTTGGGCTCTCTGGCGACACTTTCGCCAACCGCGCCCGCCACTGGGCCGCCGCCTGAAGGTCGCCGCCCTGCTGCGCCCACAGCGCCATCAGATACATGGCCTGCGTGTTATTGGCATCAACCAACAGAACTTTCTGCAGCGATTCCATCGCCAGCTCATCGTGCGATTTTTCGTGCCAGTAGTTCGCCTGGGCAAACAGCGCCTGCAATGCGGCATCATTCCCCGCAGCCATGGCATCACCGAGGGTGCCGAGGGTCAGCGCGCCGGACAGGCAAAACGTGGATAATCTGCGGGTCGCCCTGCTGTTCATTTTAATGGCTCGTTTCATTGGCTATCCCCCGAACTCAGGCGCTTGCGTGCATGGCGTTTAAACATGGCGGTAAGCGCCAGGCCGATGATCGTTGTCGCAAGCAGTCCCAGCAGCGCAAGCAGACCGGAGTGCTGGTTGGCATACCAAACGGCCATCATGTACCACGGCATCTGCCCGCTCGGGAATGGCGTACTCACCTGGAAGCTGCGAACCCCATTATCGCTGGTGATAACCGCCGTATCGCCGCGGATACCGGCGTTGATTCGCGGTGAATCAAGGTCGCTTTTCAGCTTCGTCAGCTGATCATCGTTGCTGGCCATCGCCACCACCACCGTGCGCTGTGGATTCCACGGTGAACGGTAGCTGATAAAGCCGCGCCAGGCGCTGCTGGAAGAGAGATAGCGATCGGCATCCAGGCTGGCGGATGTCCAGTCGCCGGCCAGCCACCGCTGTACTTTTGAACTCAGTCCCGACTCGCGTACGCCCAGCTGATTATCCGCCTGATAATAAGGAGAATCTTCTAACAAGCGCTGGTTAAACGTTTTCTGATCGAGGGCGCTGACCGCCAGCACATCGCGATTGTGCAGGTACTGAAGGCCGGCGCCACCGCTGGGGATGCCTAAAACAACGCGGTTGTTCGCCAGCGCCGTGCCGGTGGCATTACCCGATCGGGCGGCGAGGTTTAACAGCGTAGCGACCTGCGTTTCCGACGGTTTTTCCGCCAGCAGCAGCGTGGTTTGTGAATAGTCCGCCAGCCGCGAGAACGGGAACGAAGCGCCGACGAAATAGGAGAGATTCGGCAGCAGCGAGAAGTGTCGCGTATTGCTCAAATCAATCCACGAATCATCGGTAATCCGGCTCTTGATATTGTTATTAAGCACCACCGAACAGGGGGCGTTTTGTTTCGGCACCACGTTGAAATAGAGCGACAGCTGGTTATCCCCGTAAATCAGATACGGCGCCAGCGGAATGGTAAACCGCTCCTGACGCACGTCGCCGCCCAGATGACGCCATAATTTCTCCAGCGGCCCCTGCTTGTTCAGCGGCAGGTTGTGCAGGAAAGTGTTATTGAGCGTCACGCTTAATAACGACTGCTCCTCATTAATCCAGTTTTCCGACGGGAAACGGTAGCCAATCTGCAAGGGAATGGTTTCCCCGTCCCACAGATAGAGGTCCGGCGCCGCGCGGAAAGCCACGCGCAGCGGTTCATGCCAGACGCCGTTTACGGTCATACTCTGATCTTTACGCAGCAGCTCGCTGATTTTTACCGGCCGATCGGTTGGGATCCAGCGCGGGGCATCATACGGCTTGCCGATCGGGATCGCCTGCGGATCCACGCTCAGGCTCGCGGTCTGCGCGGCAATATTACCGCGGGTCAGCCGCCAGGCTGCCGCACGCAGCGCCGCATCATTCTGCCCGACGATCAGCAGCAGTTTGTAGGTGGGGTTACCCGGGTTATCGACAATCTGCAGCAGCGGTTTATCGGTTTGCGGCAGCGTCAGCCCGCCGACCTGGTCACCCGGATGGCCGATAATAATACCGTGACGCTCCGGTAAACGGTCGCGCAGCGCGCTAAAAGCAATCCCGCGATAATCCGCCTGAATACCCAGCCACGACGAGAGCAGCGCTGCGGCGCTGAAGATATCCGCTCCCGATTTCTCCGGGTAGGCCACCGCGATGTCCGCCGGGGTCATCTGCATGCTGTCGAAGAATGGACGCGGGAAGTGACTCAAATCGTTGCTGAGATTCAGCGGCTGGCTTTCCCAGTTAAAACGCGAAGCCGGTAAAATCGTGACGCCCGACGTGTCATGCATGTTGAGCTGGCACTGCATGTTGTCGCCATCATTCACCTTAAAGCTCAGGTTGTTGCTGGAGACCATTAGCGCCGCCGGAATATCCAGCTGATAGTGAGAAACGTCCGCCCCGTCGGTGCCCAGCGGCACCGTGCCTAAAGGCTGGCCGTTGAGCATCAATTGCAGCGTGGCGTTGCGGGTGGCCATATCCGGCGAGACCTGAACATCCAGCATCAGCTCGGCATGGGTCACCACCTGGTCTGAAGGCAGCGTAAACCCCGCGCCGCCCTGCTGTTGGCCGCCGCTGAGGATAATGCCATCCGGCATCCCCATTTGAGCCAGATTAAGACTGCCCCCGACCACCGGCGTTAACGGCGCCACATCCGGCATTGCCGTATGAGTCGGCGGTGGCATGACGGGGAGCGAGGCGGCCGGATCCGCCGCCGCGGGTTCTGCTGTCGTGGGTGTCGATGCGGTCGACGACTCGGACGCGACAGCGGGTTCTGAGTTCACCGGAACCTCCGCTGCGGCCGACGACTCCGCTGCGGCGGTCGACGCCGACTCATCGGCGGGAAGGCCGCCCGTGGTCGCGCCCGGTAACGGGAAATTCAGCGGCGCAGAACGATCGGCCGGCGCCTCTTCACCGTGCAGCGCCGGTATGGAAAACATGCCGGCCAGCAGCGCAAGCGTGGTTAATCGCTTCATAATTGGCCATCCTCCTGCGCGGTACTGGCGACAGGTTTCTGCTGGCGACGGCCGCGTCGTGTTTTCCAGCTCAGCCAGAACAGTTCAAACACGCAGCGTAAGATGGTGAAAAATGACCGGAACGGGTTGTCCTGCGGACGCGGCGGATTAATCCATGCATCGGCGCGCGCCAGCACCACTCGCACCAGTTCACGGCGCAGCGAGAGGGGAATATTTTCATCAAACTTGAGGCGAATAAAGTTTTCATCCGCGGTCACCTGTTCGGCGGGAATACAAATCGCACCAGATTGCAGGATCAGCTCAATCTCTTCGATATCATCCTGCAGATGGCGATCGTCCGGGACCGCGATGCGGCATCCGCCCATCGACAGGTCTGCGGTGTGGCTACGCGACACGATGCCGCTGGCGTAATGAATCAACACCGGAATATTGACGTCGATACGGATCGTTTTCCGCACCTGGCGGGTTTCCCGCGCGACGGCAATCGCCGCCAGCAGGAAGATCAGGCTGTACAGCCCCCAGCCAACGTTCAGCGCGATAACGTTAGGATCCGAGCCGAAATAGTCATGGCCAATGGCCCTGACAATACCGACAATCACGCCAACCGCGAGCAAACACGCCACCACCAGATGCGGCCTGACGACGGTAAAGTCGAAGTAGCCCACATCCAGCAGCCCCCCTTTGTCGGTCACGTTGAATTTACCGCGTTTGGGGAAAATCATCGTCACCAGCGTCGGCAGCACCAGATGGAATGCCAGCACGATGTCATAGATTTCCCCCCAGAAGCTGTAGCGATAGCGGCCGTTCATCCGCGAGCCGACATAAATCGCAAGGAACAGATGCGGGAGCGCATACGAGACAATCAGGCTCGCTGAGGAGTAGATAATATTCAGGTTAAACAACAGATAAGCTAACGGTGCGGTGACAAACACGACCCGTGGCAGGGCGAACTGATAGTAGAGCATGGCGCTGAGGTAACACAGGCGCTGCTGGAAGGTCAGCCCGCGGCCCAGGAGCGGGTTATCGAGGCGGAAGATTTGCGTCATCCCACGCGCCCAGCGGGTACGCTGAATGACGTGCACGACTAAACGCTCGGTGGCTAAACCCGCTGCCAGCGGAATATCGAGAAACGACGATTTCCAGCCCAGGCGCTGAAATTTAAGCGCGGTGTGCGCATCTTCGGTCACGGTTTCCACCGCAAAACCCCCGATATCATCCAGCGCTTTACGGCGAATTACGGCGCAGGAGCCGCAGAAGAAGGTCGCATTCCAGTTATCGTTGCCCTGCTGAATCGGGCCATAGAACAGCATCCCTTCATTGGGGATGTTGCGGCCGACGGAGAGGTTGCGTTCAAACGGGTCCGGCGAATAGAAATAGTGCGGGGTCTGCACCAGCGCCAGCATCGGGTCTTTGAGGAAGCCACCAACCGTCGCCTGCAGGAACACGCGGGTCGCCACGTGGTCACAGTCGAAGACGCAAATCAGCTCTCCCTGAGTCAGGGTCATCGCGTGGTTCAGGTTACCCGCTTTGGCGTGTTTATTATCATTACGGGTGATATAGCCGACGCCGACATCGGCGGCGAACACCGCAAATTCGCTACGTTTCCCGTCGTCCAGCAGATAGATTTTCATTTTATCCGCCGGGTAATCGATACACTGCGCAGCCAACACGGTATCGCGCACGACTTCCAGCGGTTCGTTATAGCTGGGAATATAAATATCGACCGTCGGCCACGTGCTCATATCATCGGGCAGCGGGACGATTTCTCGCTTCAGCGGCCAGACCGTTTGCAGGTAGTTCAGCAGCAGCATTACCCAGATATAGACTTCCGCCAGAAACAGCCCCATCCCCAGCACCGTCTCAATGGTGGAGTTAAAATGCAGGGTCTGCGTCAGGCGAAAATACATATAGCGGGTAGACATCAGCAGCGAAGTCACGACCATAATGACCGAAATACTGCGCTTTTTGCTAAATCCCATTAAGAACAGAATACCGATACTTAACAGACCAAAAAGATACTGCTTTTGGCTGTCCATCGGCGTAATAATGACCAGAACGGCAATCGGCGACAGCACCAGTGCCAGCAACCAGAAAAGAGACTTTTTCATTCAGCAGCCCTGCAATAAGTTAAAGCCCTGACATACGAGGCTGGCTGTGCACCGTGCCGTCGCCAATTTTAATACCCAACAGCGCAGAGATTTTTTTTGCCATAATTTCAATATCAAAGGCGGCTGCAGAGGAAGAGCTAAAGTCGAGAATCGACTTCTGGGAAGCATTCGCTTCAACGACGCTCTCATCACGATGGATAATACCCAACAGACGATCGCCCAGTTTATCCTCCATCAGAGCGGTGACGTCACGGCTGACCTGACGGCGGTTATCACTCTGATTCAGCACGAAAAAGTGCCCAAGTTTGTGGTTTAGCTTACCGCCGGTTAAACGCTGCTTTTCGACGTGCGACAGGGTCGACATCGAGGCGGTGTCCGCCAGCAGCGGCACCAGGTGCAGATCGGCCAGCGGCGTTAAGGCCGTCAGCGCCGGTGAAGGGCCGGGTGGCAGGTCGGCGATGATAATTAATCCGGGATAATTCAATAATGCCGCCAGCCCGCGGGTGAGGAAATGGGCGTCCGTGGCAAGGTGTTCATCAAAAGCCTGATGCTGCGCCTCGCTGACGTCGCCATACGGCAGGACAAAAATATTGCTGCCCGCGCTCAGTACGCACTGGCTCCAGTCATGAAGCTCCAGCGCTTTCGCAACATAGCCGCGCTCATCGCTAAGAGGGACGCCAAAATGCAGACGCAGCGCATTTTGCACGTCAAAATCGATCGCCAGGACTTTGCTGCCTGCGCGAGCTAATGAATAGGCCAGATTTGCCGCGAGGGTCGTTTTTCCTACGCCGCCTTTGGGAGAACACACGCAGATCAACGGCATGTCGCAATCCTTTCTAAAAGTGATTTCAGCGGCTGATCTTTATTTTTCGCCACCGGTTCAACGGCTTTTGCCGCAAATAAATGAGCATAGCCTTCCGCCGCCTGTGCAGACGGCACGACCGGGCGAACCGCTACCGGTGGTGCAGGCGCAACGGCTGGTGCGGGCGCAACGGCTGGAGCAGGCGCAGCGGCTGGAGCGGGCGCAGCGGCTGGAGCGGGAGCAGGCGTATGGGGTACGGCCATTGCCGGCACAGATTCTGCTGCCCACGTATGTTCTGCAACCGAAAGGGGGTCATGTGGCGCTGAAACGGAGACAGGGGGTGGCATGACCGGAGCCGGGGCTACAGGTGACGTTGGTTGCGGCGTGTGCGCGGATTCTGCCTCGACCCAATGAAACATATCCGTCGGCACCGGCTGCGGTATCGGTAACGATACCGATCCTCCCATGGCCAGCGAGGATTCTTTTTCTTCCCCAGGAGAGAGCTGATTGAGAATAACCCAATCTCCCTGTTCTCTGGCGGCTGCGTGTGATGAAAGGTCCTTGAAATCCAGACTTTGCGTACGAGTCTTTTCCTTGAAGCGCTGCAAATCATCATAATGGTTCATGGATAACCTCATGATTCTAATAAATAATATTTTAGCTGTTTTTATTTTGATACTACGCCTTTAGAGCATAGTTTATTTTATTGTTTTTCATCAACTTAAGTTGGTCAGAATGACCAACAATACAATGACGTTGTAGAGGAGTATCGTTCAAGGTGGCGTAAATCACTGATAATTTTGCGGTTACCCTATCATTTCTTATAAGAAATGATAGCTCCATTTTTTAGGAGGTCCTGTGATCCCACCAAACCTGAGCTCAGCGCCCCCTTAAAATAACCAGGTTTTTCTCTAATTGATCTTTAGATAATGCGCAGAACAAAATAACTATGATGCGTGATGGAATATATTTTAGACTTTTTATATCGTTGTATAAATAGGTCAAATTAATTATTTAAGTCGAAAAACAGCAGTCAGGTACTTTCTCAAGCCTGACTCTTCTCCGGGCATAATAAGCGGCTGCTGCCGAAAGTTTTGACGCCTTCGACAGCAGCAGGGAACATCAGGCGAGCTGTTTTTGCTGATTTTCATCCTGGTCAACGGCAAAACAGGCGACCAGCTGACCCCGGTAATCTTTCAACTGCGGCTGTAGCTGGGTACACGGGCCGAAACGACGGCGGCAGCGGGCGTTAAACGCGCAGCCCGGCGGCGGATTCAACGGGCTCGGCAGTTCGCCGGTCAGCTTAATACGTTCGCGGCGATCGTCCGGATTCAGGCGTGGCGTGGCCGACAGCAGAGCCTGAGTATACGGATGCTGCGGATTGTTGAAGATCTGATCCTTGGACCCTTTCTCCACGCAGCGGCCGAGATACATCACCATCACTTCATCCGCAATGTGCTCCACGACCGACAGGTCATGGGAGATGAACACATACGACAGCCCCATATCCTGCTGCAGATCCATCATCAGGTTCAGCACCTGCGCGCGGACCGACACATCCAGCGCGGAGACAGGTTCATCGGCAATCACCACATCCGGGTCCAGCATCAGACCACGGGCAATCGCGATGCGCTGCCGCTGACCGCCGGAGAACATGTGCGGATAGCGATCGTAATGCTCCGTTTTCAGCCCGACCTTCGCCATCATCGCCAGCGCTTTTTCACGGCGCTGTTCTTTGCTCAGCGACGTATTGATCTGCAACGGTTCTTCCAGAATCTGACCCACTTTCTTACGCGGATTCAGCGAGCCGTAGGGGTTCTGGAACACAATCTGGATTTTCTGCCGACGCAGCTTTTGCGCCGTGGCGTCTGGCTTTAATAAGTCCTGACCCTGATAGTAAAGCTCGCCGCCGGTCGGGATCTCAATCATCGTCAGCAGACGGCCCAGCGTCGATTTTCCACAGCCGGACTCGCCAACCACCGCCAGCGTTTTCCCGCGTTCGAGGGTAAAGGAGACCCCGTCCAGCGCCTTAACCAGCCTTTCCGGCGCAAACAGCCCCTTCTTCACCGGGTAATATTTTTTCAGATCAATGGCCTGCAACAAGAACTGTTGCGTGGTGGCCTCATGGGTACTCATAGCGTAGGCCTCCCGGCATCATCCAGTGGGTAGTGGCATTTCGACTGACGGGCGCCGTCGACGCGGTTCAGCTCAGGCTCCTCGCTGCGGCACTTATCCGTGGCATAGGGGCAGCGCGGGTTTAACAGACAGCCGTTGGGGCGGTCATATTTCCCTGGCACGACGCCCGGCAGCGACGCCAGCCGCGCTTTATCCTGGGCAAACTCCGGCAGCGCGCGCAGCAGCGCCTGAGTATAAGGATGGCGCGGTGCGCGGAAGATATCCTTCGCATCGCCCGTCTCCACAACCTGACCGGCGTACATCACAATAATTTTGTGTGCCGCCTCAGCCACCAGCGCCAGATCGTGGGTGATCAGGACCAGCGCCATGTTCTCTTTTTGCTGCAGCTCCAGCAGCAGCTCAATGATCTGCGCCTGGATGGTCACATCCAGCGCGGTGGTCGGTTCATCCGCAATCAGCAGCTTGGGCCGGCAGGCAATCGCCATGGCGATCATCACGCGCTGGCTCATCCCGCCGGAAAGCTGGTGCGGATAGACATCAAGACGCGATGCCGGGTCAGGGATGCCAACCAGCGTCAGCAGATCGATCGCCCGCTGGATACGGGTTTTCTTATTTCCGCCCTGATGTACTTTAATGGCTTCCATAATCTGATAGCCGACGGTGTAACACGGATTCAGGCTGGTCATCGGGTCCTGGAAGATCATCGCCACTTCCGCCCCCACCAGCTGGCGGCGCTCTTTTTCTGAAATACGCTTCAGATCGCGGCCATTAAATTCCAGCTTATCCGCCATCACGCGGCCGGGATAATCAATCAGCCCCATGATCGCCAGTGAGCTGACCGATTTACCTGAGCCGGACTCGCCGACAATGCCAACCACTTCACCCTGGTTCACGCTGTAACTCACGCGGTCTACCGCGCGAAACGGTGTCCCTTCGTCGCCGAAGTGCACCGATAATTTATCCACATTCAATAACGCCATCTCGAACCTCTTACTGCTTCAGTTTGGGATCGAGCGCGTCACGCAGACCGTCACCCATCAGGTTAAATGCCAGCACCGTCAGCAGAATCGCGACACCCGGGAAGGTGACGACCCACCAGGCACTCTGCGCGAACTGCAACACGTCGGAGAGCATCGTGCCCCACTCCGGTGTCGGCGGCTGCGCACCCATGCCAAGGAAGCCAAGAGCGGCCATATCGAGAATGGCGTTAGAGAAGCCCAGCGACGCCTGAACAATCAGCGGAGCAAGGCAGTTAGGAAGAATGTTGATGAACATCTGACGGATTGCCCCCGCGCCTGCCACCCGTGAAGCGGTGACGTAGTCGCGGTTCACTTCCACCAGCACCGCCGCACGAGTCAATCGCACGTAGTGCGGCAGGGCGACAAAGGTGAGCGCCAGCGAAGCGTTCACGATCGAGGGGCCGAAGATAGCCACCAGCACCAGCGCCAGCAGCAGGCTCGGCAATGCCAGCATGATATCGACAACACGCATGATGATGGAGTCGATCACCCCGCCGAAGTAGCCGGCAATCAGGCCCAGCACCACGCCGAGAATCAGCGACAGCACCACGACCAGACAGCCAACCAGCAGCGACAAGCGCGCGCCGTACATCAGTCGCGACAGAATATCGCGGCCCACGTCATCGGTCCCCAGAAGATGCGCAAAGCTTCCCCCCTCCTGCCAGGCCGGCGGCGCCAGCAGCACGTCGCGGAACTGATCCGCCGGGTTATAAGGGGCGAGGAAGTTAGCGAACACGGCGATAATAATCATAATCGCGACGTAGACCAGGCCGACAACCGCCCCTTTGTTGCGTTTGAAATAGTGCCAGAACTCCTGCAAAGGGGTCATTGGCACCGGTGCGGCGACAACTTTATTTTCAGTAATTTGTGACATGATGGCCCCTTACTTCTTATGCCGAATACGCGGGTTCACCACGCCGTACAGCAGATCGACCAGCAGGTTGACGAGGATAATCATCGTCGCGACCAGCAGTACCCCACCCTGAACCACCGGGTAATCACGGCGTTGCAGCGCATCGATCAGCCAGCGCCCTAGACCAGGCCAGGAGAAGATGGTTTCGGTCAGAATGGCGCCCGCCAGCAGCGTCCCTACCTGTAGCCCAATCACCGTGACCACCGGCAGCATAGCGTTACGCAGCGCGTGGACCACGATGACGCGCATCCGGGTCAGCCCCTTGGCGCGCGCGGTGCGAATATAATCTTCGCCCAGCACTTCCAGCATCGAGGAGCGGGTCATACGCACGATAACGGCCAGCGGAATGGTGCCCAGCACCACGGCTGGCAGAATCATGTGCATTAAGGCATCAATAAAATCGCCCGGCTCGCCCCAGATAGCGGTATCGATGAGCATAAAACCGGTCAGCGGCAGGGTATCGTCAAGGAACACGGTATCGCTGATACGTCCGGAGACTGGCGTCAGGTTGAGCTGGACTGAAACCAGCATGATCAGCATCATTCCCCACCAGAAGATCGGCATGGAATAACCGGTCAGCGCGAGGCCGACGGAGGTGTGATCGAAGATAGAGCCGCGTTTGACCGCCGCCAGTACGCCCACCGGAATACCGACGATAACGGCGAAAATCATCGCGCACACGCCCAGCTCCATCGTGGCTTTAAAGCGCGGCACGAACTCCTGCCACACGGGAATACGGCTTTTCAGCGAGATGCCTAAATCCCCATGCAAGACACCCCAGATATAGTGGGCATACTGCTGCCACATCGGCTTATCAAGGCCCATTTCAGCCAGCAGCTGAGCGTGACGTTCAGGGGAAATACCACGTTCGCCCGCCATAATCATCACCGGGTCACCGGGAATCATATGCACAAAGGCAAAGGTGAGAAGGGTAATACCGATAAATGTCGGGATGACAAGTCCCAAACGTCGGAGGATGAACTGCAACATAACCCGGATTCTCTATAGTGACGCCCCGCCTGGTGACAGGACGTCTGTATTGCTCACAAATGAAATCCCCCCTCCCCGTTAAGGGAGAGGGGAAACATACTGTTTATTATTCGACAGAGACGTTTTCGAAGTGGTGCTTGCCTAACGGGTCAACCACGTAGCCTTTGACTTCTTTACGCACCGGCTCATAAACGGTGGAGTGAGCGACGATCAGCGCCGGAGCCTGGTCATGCATCACAACCTGAGCCTGCTTATAAAGCTCGATACGTTTGTTGTGGTCATCGGTGGCACGTGCCGGCTGAATCAGATCTTCAAACGGCTTGTAGCACCAGCGAGAGTAGTTCGAGCCGTCTTTTGCTGCTGCGCAGCTGAACAGGGTAGCGAAGAAGTTATCCGGATCCCCGTTGTCGCCGGTCCAGCCCATCATCACGGTCTGGTGCTCGCCTGCTTTCGCACGCTTCAGATACTCGCCCCATTCGTAGGTGACGATCTTGGCCTGGACGCCAATTTTGGCCCAGTCAGCCTGGATCATCTCAGCCATACGGCGCGCGTTCGGGTTGTACGGACGCTGTACCGGCATTGCCCACAGATCGATGGAGAAGCCTTTTTCCATGCCGGCTTCTTTCAGCAGCGCTTTCGCTTTTTCCGGATCGTAAGTGTAGTCTTTAACGTCGTCGTTATAGCCCCACATGGTCGGTGGAATCAGGTTTTTCGCGGACTGGCCAGCGCCCTGGTAAACGGCTTTGATAATCGCTTCTTTATTTACCGCATAGGTCAGCGCCTGGCGGACTTTCACGTTATCCAGCGGTTTCTTCTCGGTGTTGAAGGAGAGATAGCCGACGTTCAGGCCCGGCTGTTCCAGCAGGTTAATGTTCTTATCTTCTTTCATGCGCGCGATGTCGGCCGGGTTCGGGTACGGCATCACCTGGCACTCATTCTTCTGCAGTTTGGCATAGCGCACGGAAGCATCAGGGGTAATGGAGAAGACCAGGCGATCGATCTTCGGCTTGGTGCCCCAGTAGCCCGGGAAGGCTTTATAGAGAATACGAGAGTCTTTCTGGTATTGCAGCAGCTGGAACGGCCCGGTACCGATTGGGTTCAGGTCCACTTTTTCCGGCGAGCCGGCTTTCAGCATATTGTCGGCATACTCTTTGGACAGAATAGAGGCGAAGTCCATAGCCAGGTCAGCGAGGAACGGCGCTTCCGGGCGGGTCAGCACAAACTGGACGGTTTTATCGTCGACTTTCTTCACTTCGCTAATCAGGTCAGGGAGGCCCATCCCTTCGAAGTATTCATAGCTGCCGCCGGACACTTTATGGTACGGGTTTTGCGCGTTTTTCTGGCGATCGAACGAGAATACAACGTCGTCGGCATTCAGGTCGCGAGTGGGTTTAAAGTCTTTATTATCCTGCCACTTCACGCCCTGACGCAGGTGGAATGTATAGGTTTTGCCGTCCTCGCTCACTTCCCATTTTTCCGCCAGCCCCGGAATAACTTCCGTAGTACCGGTTTTGAATTCAACCAGGCGGTTATAGATGGGCACCGAGCTGGCGTCATAGGTTGTACCAGAAGTGAATAGCTGTGGGTTAAAGCCTTCCGGCGAACCTTCAGAACAATAAACCAGGGTCTTAGCCTGAACGCTTGCTGCAACGGTCAGGGCGACCAGGCTCAGACCAAGCTTCAGCATCCCTGACTTTTTCAAGGAAATACTCATTATTCTGCTCCAAATGTGATGTTGTTTGCATATATCCGCCAGGCCTTTATTTATTTTTTACCCGGTCTGGTCGGTGGTGCCCGAAGGCCTGGATGAGAGATGGGGATTCCTTTCACAAAAACGCCTGAGTTGCAGTGCGGATTCTCCATGAAATGCCCCTCATGCCCTACAATCTGTCAACAGAATGCGTAAACGTCAATACAGCCAACCGGGTTTTACATCCGGGGTGAGAATCAGCAGGCAAAGATTAAAAAAACTTCAAGACGCTATTTTCAGCAGAGAAATTTATGCTAGCGGCGAGCAGGCAGCATAAATGTCTTAATACTTCTTAACAGCTAGTGATAAGCAATTCTGGTAAATGGTGAAAATTTATTACGATGTGGCCAATATGTGAGCGATTAATAGCGCGAACGTTAAAACGCACAGCGGAAAATGCTGCAGTTATCCATAAGCTTCGCGAAAAAAGAACCTTAGATATATAAAAAAATACAATGGAAGATGTCACAAAATAGTTAACAGACAACATGAAACAAGGATTCGTGCTTTTTTTGTGACTTTGGTTAACTATCACACTCCGACATCGTGGCGCCCGGCGCGCTGCTCAACGCCATTGATGGAAGGGATCTCATTTTTACGGTGGTTTGGGCAGAGGTCTGTTTTTCCTGCCGGCAGAGGGAGACCGGCAAATAGGCCTGAGGGGCGTTAAGCCAGCTAAAAATTGCTGAGGTACACATGACCGGTCAGGGCCGCAGGCATCGTCGAACCTCTGCCCCCGGAGGTTCTCATCCTCACCGGCTTCAGATGCAAAAAAGCCTGCTCATTGAGCAGGCTTTTAAATTTGGTCGGTGATAGAGGATGACTCACCACTACGTGGCTCGCCCTGCGGGCCGTTGCTTAAGCAACGTTCCCTCGCTACGCTCGGGTCGAACCTCTGCCCCCGGAGGTTCTCATCCTCACCAGCTTCAGATGCAAAAAAGCCTGCTCGTTGAGCAGGCTTTTAAATTTGGTCGGTGATAGAGGATTCGAACCTCCGACCCCTTCGTCCCGAACGAAGTGCGCTACCAGGCTGCGCCAATCACCGAATGCGGGCGCATCTTACTGCTGAGACTCACACCCGTCAATGCCTTATTTGGAAAAAATAGCTCAAGCGGCGAGAAACTCGCCACTCCCGCTATTTCGCCACGGTTTTCCCCGCATCGGCAACGCGGCACCAGTTGTTATGCTCATTAATTCCACCGTCCGGCGAGGTGTAGCCCAGACAACCCATGATGGTGTCATACAGCTCAACATGACGACGCGGGACTTTCATCGCCGCCTGCTCTTTGAGGCGGGCAAACGAAGCAGCATGATCCGGCGCGGCCAGATATTTATCCGACATCCACACCATCATCGGCACACGGAACTGTTCCGGCGGCGCCATCTTACGTGGCGTACCGTGCAGGTGTTCATGCTCGTTGATTGACTCCCCGTGATCGGCGGCATAGAACACAATCGCCTTCTTATCACGCAGCTGGTCCAGCACGCTCACGATAAAGTGATCGACATAGGTCACGCTATTATCGTAAGAGTTGATCAGCTCCGCTTTCGAGCATTTACTGTCCACGCCCACACACTCCGGCTGCCACTGCGCAAAGCTGCGCGGGTAACGCTGGGTATAGTTAAAGTGCGAACCTTTGGTATGGAGAATAATCAGGTGTTTACCATGGTCATTCTTCATCAAAGAGCGCTTAACCTCATCCACCAGCAGCATGTCGTCCACGCTTTTGCCGCGGTTACGCGGTTCAGCGCCAATCTGCTCACGATAGGCAATGCTGTTCGCCATGGTATTGCTGTAGAACCACATCTCGCTCTGCATCGCATACAGGTCGCCGGTAAAGCCGAGCTGGTGCAAGACAGCAAAGACGTTTTGCTCTTTCAGCGTTCGCTGCGGGTTGTCTTCCGCCCCACCCTCACGCACAAACATGCAGCGCAGAGAGAGTTTGGTCGCGGTATCGCAGGAGTAGCCGCGGAAGGCCACCAGGTTTTTCTCCTGAGCCAGCTTCGGCGTGGTATTGCGGTTATAACCCAGGATCCCCATATGGTCCCAGCGGGTGGTTTCACCGATAATGAACACCACGTAGGTATCATCCAGGCCCTGCGGCTCGACATAGGTGAATTTTTTGGCAGGGTTTATCAACGACTTGTTATCTGAGGACTCATCCACCTGCGCCCAGGCGTACAGCCCCAGCGCGGAAAGCCAGTTCGATGGCAGATACGAGTTGGCAATCACCCCGCCGTAGCTCGGCATATCGACTTCAGAGCTACGCTCAACATCCTTCTGCCGCAGTTCGAGCAGGCGAATCGGTCCCCAGACCATTAACCCGGCGAGAGCAACGATGGCGATATTTTTTACCCGCTGGCCCGGCGTCCGAATTTGCCGCAGCAGAGTATGCTGGCAGCGGTTACTCCAGATAAGCAGCAGCGGCGGAGCGCTGACCAGCGCCAGCCACAGAATCAAATACCAACCCACCACCTCCTGAGAGAGGTCGATATCCGTGGTCATCACCGACGCAATGATGCCGTAGCCAATCACCACGTTCAGGAAGGTCATGTAATAGCTGGCGGCAGCGGAGAAAATCACCACCAGCGTGGCGAGTATTCGCCAGACGCGCCGCCCCAGCAGCGACAGAACACGTAGCAGGAAAAACGTCACCAGCACGGTGGCAACCAGTTCCACAATCCCGGAAAGCCCTTTCCAGAGGGTAAATTCCTGCGCATAACCATCAAGGCGACGGAAAAGCACAGCAACGTTCATAAACCAGCCGATGTACAGCGCCAGCCAAAGGCTGACTTTCTGCTGTGTCATCGTTCTAATATAATTCATGCATGAAACCTGGAAAAAGAAGAGATAAAACCACCTGACTTACGCGATATAAGCGGGCAGGTTAATAGGGTGCGTTCAGGTTGATTAACTACTCAAACCCATTCGAGATGCCTTGAGGCGACAGGCTCGTGAATCCTCTGGAGCTTACTCAAGTAAGTGACTGAGGCGAACGAGCGCAGTCAACAATAAGGCAGTTTGAAGGACGGAGAGTATAAGAAACCTCTACAAAGCGCGCTAAGTAGACCACAGAGAAAGGAAAAAGTACCAGGTGGGAGTGTGATCCAACCAAACATTTACAAAACATTTGGTTGGACAGGCACAAATAGCTCAGGAATATCGGTATGACGCCGCAAAGAGGGCGTATCAGGCGTGGGCTTCGCTGTAAACTTCACCTTTCGGCTGGCGAATCGTCGTCGAGAGCGCCAGGGAGAGAATCAGCAGGGCAAAGATAACGCAGAAGGTCACGTAGAACCCACCGAACAGCGAGGCAATCAGCGATCCGCAGATGCTGCCGATACCAAAGCCCAGATAGATGACGCCGTAGTTTTTTGCCAGATTATTCAGACCGAAAAATTCACTGACCAGCGACGGGAACACGGTAATCGTTCCACCGAAGTTAAAGGCGACGCAGGCAATCGCGGCAAAGAAGGTTGTGGCGTTCAGCGGCGCGAACAGCAGCGCAGCCATGCCGACCAGGGAAACCACCTGACCGATAGTAATGACGCGGATACGGGAAATTTTATCCGACAGAATCCCCAGAACCAGACGTCCGCTCAGGTTGGCGATAGAGATAACGGTGACCGCATTCGCCGCCGTCGCGACATCCAGATGCACCATCCCTTGCGCGATATCTTTCGCGACGCCAATAACATACAGACCGCTCATGCAGGCCGTCAGGAACATCACGGCGAGCATCCAGTACTGCGGTTTACGCATCGACTCGGCCAGCGTGAAGTCATTCTCCACCACGCCATTATGCGAGGCGGCGGTATGATTCGGCGCATCTTTCATTAAGGTGGCGCCGAAGACAATCATCACCAGGACAATGGCGCCCCAGATAATAAAGGTTTTCTCCAGCCCGACGGTGGCCAGCAGGTGGCTATCGATAAATTTGAACCCGAGGCTACCGAGGCCATAGGAACCGATGGAAAAGGCGGAAATCAGCCCTTTACGCTCCGGGAACCACTTCACGCAGTTGGAGAGCGTCAGTAGATAGCCCGCGCCGTCCGCCAGGCCCACCAACAGGCCTGCGCTGAGCCAGAGCATCATCAGGCTGTTGGCGTGAGCGGTCAGGAAAAAGCCGAGCCCCAGCAGAACACCGGATGCCATCGTGACGCGTCTGACGCCAAAGCGTTCCTGCAGTTTACCGGCGACAGAAGAGGATAGCGCCAGACCGAGGCTTAACAGACCGAAGGAGAAAGCCACCTGGCTTACCGGTTCGTCCAGTTTTGCGGAAAGGGAACTGTTGAACAAACTCCATGTATAAACCGATCCCAGCGCGAATTGTGTGACGATCGTGCCGGCCAGCGTAAGCCAGCGGGTATATTGACTGTTTGCAGCGTTCATAGCAGATATCCTGAATAATTAACTGCCGCCACAATAGCGAAGTCACCTGAACGCCAGGGTAAAAAAGGCATGAAATGCCATCAGCAAGGAATGAAATGCATGTGAGCCGGAATGAATGACATTGAAAAAGGCAGGCGCATGACCGCAGCAGAAATAAGTTAGTGACCACTATCTTACAACAATGCGCCATTACTGTGTTTTTTAGGTAACAAGAACGTTTCACGCATGCTAAATAAAGGCTAAAAGTTAGCGCTCACCCCCATCACATAGAGATAGTTGGCGCCCGTTGTCGTATTCTCCGCCTGCGATAATGCCGCCCAGGCCGCAAGGTGTGAATTGAGGGCCATATCCGCCCCGAAGGTGACATCGCGCCAGGCGCCATCCTGACCGCGATTAGGGCCAATCAGATCCGAAGAGAGCGGCTGGTTGTAGCTCACCTGCGCCCACGGATGGACGCCCCATAGCGCCTGATAATCCATACGCCAGCCAAGCGTATTCACGTAGGGGTTGTCTGGCGCGCGGCGCGCGGGTGCGGTCGATATCACCTCGCTACGCAAACTCGCCACCGGGCCGGAAGTGACGCCGTTGGCCAGAGTAAAATTCCATCCCACGCTCATCCCGCGGCCGCTATCCGGCGGCGCCACCGCCTGATTCAGCGCAATACCGGGAAGATCGCCGGACGCATTCATCCGCTCCGCCAGAATATCTTCATAGCGGGGTTGGTGATCGCTATCCCACGTATAGCGTTCAGGGGTATTACTTTTGGTATCGATAGCGATATATTCCTGTTGCCAGGCATTCGCGCCACTGATAAACGAGACCCAGACAACTGCGCACGCCGGGAGCATAATCCCCCGAAGGCCATTGCATTTCTTTATTATCATTAATGCGACTCCAGAAAAGAGCCAAACCGGCATTATTGCTGTGTTTTTATGGGACGGGCTTCCCTGAATACCCTGAATTATGTGATTGGGCGAACGAATGCAGCCAATGCACATGCAACCTGAATAATGGCGGGTATATTTGAGAGTGGTATCCCTGTATTAACTATTATCTTTATCTTTCAGCCGTCAAGGCGAACGCGTAAGTTTTATTGCTAAAGGGAGAGAGACATGCAGCGTTGCGGTTGGGTAAGCCAGGACCCGCTTTACATCCAGTACCATGATAACGAGTGGGGCGTTGCGCAAAGAGATGCCCGCAAACTGTTCGAAATGATCTGCCTTGAGGGCCAGCAGGCCGGTCTGTCGTGGATTACGGTGTTGAAAAAGCGTGAAAATTATCGCCAGGCCTTTCATCAGTTCGATCCGGTTCGCGTCGCCGCCATGAATGAGGCAGATATCGAGCGCCTGCTCCAGGACGCGGGAATTATTCGCCATCGCGGGAAAATTCAGGCCATTATTGGCAACGCCCGCGCCTTCCTGACCATGGAAGAGAGCGGCGAATCGTTTAGCGACTTTGTCTGGTCTTTCGTCGAGAATCAGCCACAGATCTCCCATGCCGCCACCCTGGCGGAGATACCCACCACCACACCGGCCTCCGACGCCCTCTCAAAGGCGCTGAAAAAGCGCGGTTTTAAGTTTGTTGGTTCCACCATCTGCTACTCCTTTATGCAGGCCTGCGGGCTGGTCAACGATCACCTGACGAGCTGCTTCTGTCACCCGGGAGGCGATGATGATCCGCAAGTGGGACGCTAAAGAGACCCGGCCGCTGCTCACGCTGTGGCTGGAAAGCACGATTCATGCCCATCCCTTTATCAACGAAACGTACTGGCACGAGAGTGTCGCCGTTGTACGCGATGTCTACCTGCCTGCCGCCCGCACCTGGGTGTGGGAAGAGAACGCGACGATAAAAGGTTTTGTCAGCGTGATGGAGTCTCGCTTTATCGGTGCGCTGTTTGTCGCGCCGGACGCAATTCGCCGCGGCATCGGCAGCGCGCTGCTGGACGAGGTCAAACAGCATTACCGCTGGCTCAGTCTCGAGGTTTACCAGAAAAACGTTCAGGCGGTGAATTTCTACCATGCGCAAGGCTTCCGGATAGAAGACTGCGCATGGCAGGACGATACGCTACAGCCGACCTGGATTATGCATTGGCCGGCGGATCAAACGCCGTAAGCGTCAGCGCAGGGCCGTCATATTTTTCCAGCCACGCCAGCGCCGTATTCCCGGCGCAGCCGTTGCCCAGCCGCGAAGTCGGAATATCTTTGGTCAGAACATTCACCGCGCCGTTTTTGCAGATACCGGCCTGCGGGTCGATATCAGGCCAGGCCCCTTCGTGTAAACAGATAACCCCTGGACGAATACCTTCCGTCACCACGGCACCGGCCAGCACCTGGCCGCGGGCATTCCACACCCGCACGACATCGCCGTCAGCAATATTGCGCGCCTGTGCGTCCAGCGGATGAAGGGTTAATGGCTCACGACCGGCAACTGCGTACTTTTCTCGCAGCGACGTATGGTTCAGCTGGCTGTGCAGACGATGCGCCGGATGAGCGGACAGCACCTGCAGCTGGCCGGGCTGAGCATTGCCGTGCCACTCGTCCGGTTCCAGCCACATTGGATGCGGTGGACAGTCCGGGTAGGCAAAGCCGGCAATCGTTGGAGAGTGAATTTCAATTTTGCCGCTCGCGGTTTTCAGCGGACTGGCCTGTGGATCGGCACGAAATGCCGCGAAACGGGCAAAACGGGCATTTTCCGGATTTTCCGGCATTTCTATCAGCTGGTTAGCCTGCCAGAACTGGTCAAATGGCGGTAGCGTCACCTGCTGGCTCGCCCCGCGTTGCGCGGCAATCTGATAGAAGGTCTCCAGCCACTGTAGATCGGTTTTCCCTTCGGTAAAACGCGCGCGCCCTCCCTCTTCCCAGCGCTCGCTGAGATCGGCAAAAACGTCAAAATCATCCCGGGCTTCATCGCGCGGCGCGACCACGCGCTTCATCGGCACCAGGTGCTGGTTACTGTAATCGCCGGTCATGGTCATATCGTGACGTTCAAACGAGGTTGTCGCCGGCAGGACAATATCGGCATGGCGGGCGGCGGCGGTCCAGAAGCACTCCGAAATGACGATAAGCTCCGGCTTCTGCCAGGCCCGAATCAAGCGGTTAGTATCCTGATGGTGGGTAAAGTTCGCGCCGCCGCACCACCAGACGAAGCGAATATCCGGAAAATGCCGGTCCATTCCGTTGTGTTGATACGGCGCGCCGGGGTTTTCCAGCGCTTCCACAATACGCGCCACCGGTATTTTTTCGACCGCCTCGGTACCGCCCGCCACGCAGCCTTGCATCGAAGCCAGCACCGCCGCCCGGCGGGTCGGGTTGCCGCCGTTGGCGAAGTGGTAGGAAAGGCCAAAACCGCCGCCGGGGGTACCAATCTGCCCCAGCATCGCGGCAAGCGTCACCAGCATCCAGTGCTTCTGCTCGCCAAACTGCTGGCGCTGCATCCCCCAACCAGACATCAGCATGGTGGTATTGTCATGGAATAGCGCTGCCAGCTCGCGGAGCTTATCCGCGCTGACGCCGCAAATCTCCGCCGCCCACTCTGCGGTTTTCGGCGTGCCATCGCTTTCACCGGTCAGATAGCGGGCAAAAACGTCATAGCCGCTGGTACAGCGGGCGAGAAACGCCTCATCCTGCCAGCCGTTTTCCACCAGCGTATGGGCAATGCCGAGCATCATCGCGACATCCGTACCCATATGCGGAGCGATCCATTCGCCCGCCTCGCCAAAGAATTCCGCCGTTTCCGATCGCATCGGATCGATGCAGATCACCCGCTTCCCGCTTTTGCGCAACCGATCGAACCATGGGATCCCCTGCTCATCGGAAGCGTTCCAGGCAATTTTTAGCGTATTCAGCGGGTTGGCGCTCCAGAGTACCACCACATCGCTATGTTCCAGTACCATCGGCCAGCTGGTCTGCTGCTGATAAACCTCATTGCCGCCAACCACATAGGGCATGATCGCCTGTGCCGCGCCGGTGGAATAATCCCCCAGATGTCCGGTATATCCGCCAGCCAGGCTCATGTAGCGCTGCAGCAACGTCGCCGCCTTGTGGAGTACGCCGTTAGAACGCCAGCCGTAGGAGCCGGCAAAAATCGATGCCGGGCCGTAGCTTTCCCGAATCCGCCGATGCTGTGCGTGGATAAGATCCAATGCCTCCTGCCAGCTCACCCGCACAAACTCGTCCTGGCCACGCACGCCCTGCGGACTATCCGGCGAAGCAAGGAAACCTTTACGTACCATCGGATAGCGGACGCGGGTTTTGCTGTGTACCTGCTCGCGCACCGCGGTTTGCAAGGAGTTGGCGAAAGAGGTCTCCAGCGCACCTCGGGAAGAGAGGACATTTTCACCATCCGTTTCAACCAGCATAGGCCCCCAGTGAGCCGCGGTTAAGATGGTTTTGGTTGCAGATGAGGTTGGCAAAGCGAGCTCCTGGTCAGCGAATGCAGGTGTTGTGACGGTCAGTGACACGACCGTTCAATGTTATTTACAAAAAGAGAGCCGGTCCGGGGAATTTTCTACGTAATTGGGCGTCATAATCAACCGTCACGCGCGCTGTGACAAAGAATAAAAAGGATTAAGGAAATAACATGAAAAAACGCGTACTCATGATTGCGGCTGTGGTTAGCGGCACCCTGGCGATTTCTGGCTGTACCACCAATCCGTATACCGGCGAACGCGAAGCGGGGAAATCCGGCATCGGCGCCGGGATCGGCTCGCTGGTCGGCGCGGGCGTCGGCGCACTCTCCTCGTCGAAAAAAGATCGCGGCAAAGGCGCGCTGATTGGCGCAGCGGCCGGGGCGGCGCTGGGCGGCGGCATCGGTTATTACATGGATGTGCAGGAAGCAAAACTGCGCGAGAAAATGCAGGGAACGGGCGTCAGCGTGACGCGAAATGGCGATAACATCGTGCTGAACATGCCAAATAACGTCACCTTTGACAGCAGCAGCGCCAACCTGAAACCGGCCGGGGCGAACACCCTGACCGGCGTGGCCATGGTGCTGAAAGAGTATGAGAAAACCGCGGTTAACGTCGTGGGTTACACCGACAGCACCGGCGGTCAGGATCTGAATATGCGCCTGTCGCAGCAGCGCGCCGACAGCGTTGCCAGCGCCCTCATCACCCAGGGCGTGGCGGCAAACCGTATTCGCACCAGCGGCATGGGCCCGGCGAACCCCATCGCCAGCAACACCACGGCGGAAGGGAAAGCGCAAAACCGTCGCGTAGAGATCACCCTGAGCCCGCTCCAGTAAGTCCGGCGGTCGACCCCGACCACCGCATCCTTCGCCCGGTAAGCGCCGCTTGCCGGGCAAAATGCTTGATATAGCAGATTTTCGCGCTAAGGTGTTCTCCAGATTTCAGCAAAGGAAGCCATCATGGCGAAAGCGGCGCGAGCAACCATTAGCGATGTGGCGAAAGCCGCAAAGACCGGAAAAACCAGCATTTCACGCTACCTCAATGGCGAAAAGCACCTGCTTTCCGACGACCTGCTGGCGCGCATTGAAAAAGCGATTGCCGAACTTAACTACCGCCCCAGCCTGATGGCCCGTGGCCTGAAACATGGCCGTACCCGGCTGATTGGTCTGATCATCGCCGATATCACCAACCCCTACTCGGTCAATGTCCTCAGCGGCATCGAAGCGGCCTGTCGCGAAAAGGGCTTTACTCTGCTGGTGTGTAATACCAATAACGAGCTCGACCAGGAGCTGCACTATCTCGACCTGCTGCGCAGCTACCAGGTTGAGGGGATCGTGGTCAACGCCGTCGGGATGCGCGAAGAGGGGCTGAATCGCCTGCAGCAGTCGGCGCTGCCGATGGTGCTCATTGACCGCAAGATTCCGGACTTCGCCTGCGATGTCGTCGGTCTGGACAACACCCAGGCCGCGACGACCGCCACAGAACATCTGGTGGAGAAAGGGTTTGAAGCCCTGCTGTTCCTCAGCGAGCCGCTCGGTTCGGTGAACACCCGTCGCGAACGTCTGAGCGCGTTTCGCGCCACCCTCCAGCGCTACGCCGGCATCGTCGCGGAAAACGCGGAAGTTCCGCTTAACGACGGCGCTATGCTCGATACGGTGCTGCGCCAGTTTCACTCCCGCCACCGCGGCATGCGCAAGGCGCTGATTTCCGCCAACGGCGCCCTGACGCTACAGGTTGCGCGCGCGCTCAAGCGAATCGACCTGGTTTGGGGCAGCGACATCGGCCTGCTCGGCTTCGACGAACTGGAGTGGGCGGAGCTGGCGGGCGTGGGGATTACTACGCTCAAACAGCCCACGTGGCAGATTGGCTATGCCGCGGTTGAGCAGGTGGTGCGCCGAATTGAAGGCACTAACGACCCCATCTGCGAGCGGGTCTTCTCCGGTGAACTGATCGTGCGCGGATCGACCTCCCGATAACTCTCCTTCGTGATGGTGATCATAAATCAGACATCCTCTCCTTTCCTTTGGAACCGGTACCATCTAGCGTAATAGAGTGATTTGCTACAGCGCTACCGGGAGTTTGTCAGATGGCCAGAAAAATTATTGTCGTGACCGCCGCCTATGGTCATGATTGCATTAAAGAACTTGGCGGGCAGTCCGCCGTACTGCCGTTTATCGCCGGCTCCGGCGCCGACGGCGTGGAAATCCGCCGTGAGTTATTCAGCGCTGACGAGCTCAACCAGCTGCCGGCGCTGGCCGCCACCATCGAGCGCCACAACCTGCTGGCCTGCTACTCTGCGCCGGAAGCCCTGTTTGAAGCGGATGGCGCCCTTAACCCGCGCCTGCCGGCGCTGTTGCGCGAAGCGCAGACCCTCAACGCCCTGTGGTTAAAACTGTCGCTCGGCCATTTTATCCATAACAACGAACTCGAATCGCTGCGCCGCATCCTGCAGGAGAGCGGCATGGCGCTGGTGGTGGAAAACGACCAGACCGACTGCGGCCAGCTGGCGCCGATGCAGCGCTTTAAAGCCTCCTGTCGGGTGAATCAGCTGCCGGTTACCTTAACTTTCGATATGGGTAACTGGCTGTGGGTCGGCGATTCGCCGGAAGAGGCCGCACGGCATCTGGCTCCCGCCGTCAGCTATATCCATGTCAAAGCCGCAGAGCCGCATCATGCGCACTTTCGCGCCGTCCCGCCCGATGAAGCTCCGGCACGCTGGCTGGCGCTGCTCGACAACCTGCCCGCCGATGCCCCGCGCGGTATCGAATTTCCGCTGGTGGGTCACGATCTGACGGCCGTAACCCGTCGCTATGTGAATTTGTTACGCGAGGAGTAAGCCATGGAAAACGCATTAGATGTCATCACCATCGGAGAAGCGATGGCGATGTTTGTCGCGACGGAAACCGGCGATCTGGCCGCAGTAGAACACTTTATGAAACGCGTAGCCGGCGCAGAGCTGAATGTCGCCACCGGCCTGGCTCGTCTGGGGCTGAAAGTCGGCTGGGTTAGCCGCGTGGGTAAAGACAGCTTCGGCCGTTTTGTGCTTCATTCGCTGGCCAAAGAAGGGATTGATGCGCGCGGCGTCAGCGAAGACAGCCGCTATGCAACCGGCTTCCAGATGAAATCTAAAGTTGAAAATGGAACCGATCCCATTGTGGAATACTTCCGCAAAGGTTCTGCCGCCAGCCATCTGTCGCCCGAAGACTTTCGCGCCGAATACTTCGCCAGCGCTCGCCACCTGCACCTTAGCGGCGTGGCCGCTGCGCTGTCGGAGAGTTCATACGCCCTGCTGGAGCAGGCGGCCACCACGATGAAGGCCCAGGGGAAGACCATCTCGTTCGATCCGAATCTGCGCCCGGTGCTGTGGAAAAGCGAAGCCGAGATGGTGGAAAAACTTAATCAGCTGGCGTTTCAGGCCGACTGGGTTCTGCCGGGTATCAAAGAGGGCATGATCCTCACCGGCCAACGGACCCCGGAGGGGATTGCCGATTTCTATCTCACGCGCGGCGTTCAGGCCGTGATCATTAAAACCGGCTGCGACGGCGCCTGGTACAAAACCGCCGCGGGCGAACAGGGCGCAGTCGCAGCCATCAAAGTCGATAACGTCGTGGATACCGTGGGCGCCGGCGATGGTTTTGCCGTCGGCGTGATTAGCGCTCTGCTCGAGGGCAGAACGCTGCAGCAAGCGATACGGCGCGGCAATAAAATTGGTTCGCTGGCCATTCAGGTCCAGGGCGACAGCGAAGGATTACCCACACGCGAGGCGCTGGGCGAATAGCCCGGACCCGCGTCATAATAACGGCCTCCTCTGTACCCTACATACGGCGGCGGCGTCATGAACCTCAACTTTAGAGGCAAGCCTATGAACAGCTCTACCAATGCAACGAAACGCTGGTGGTACATCATGCCTATCGTGTTTATCACGTATAGCCTGGCGTATCTCGACCGCGCAAACTTTAGCTTTGCTTCGGCAGCGGGCATTACGGAAGATTTAGGCATTACCAAAGGCATCTCGTCGCTCCTTGGCGCCCTTTTCTTCCTCGGCTATTTCTTCTTCCAGATCCCGGGGGCGATTTATGCTGAACGCCGTAGTGTACGTAAGTTGATTTTCATCTGCCTGATCCTGTGGGGCGCCTGCGCCTCGCTGACCGGGATGGTGCACAATATCCCCGCGCTGGCGGCGATCCGTTTTATTCTCGGCGTCGTTGAAGCGGCCGTTATGCCAGCAATGCTGATTTACATCAGTAACTGGTTTACCAAATCAGAACGTTCACGCGCCAACACCTTCTTAATCCTCGGTAACCCGGTCACGGTACTGTGGATGTCGGTGGTCTCCGGCTACCTGATTCAGTCCTTCGGCTGGCGTGAAATGTTTATTATTGAAGGCGTGCCGGCCGTCCTCTGGGCTTTCTGCTGGTGGGTGCTGGTCAAAGATAAACCGTCGCAGGTGAACTGGCTGTCGGAAAACGAAAAAGCCGCGCTGCAGGCGCAGCTGGAGAGCGAGCAGCAGGGTATTAAAGCCGTGCGTAACTACGGCGAAGCCTTCCGCTCACGCAACGTCATTCTGCTGTGCATGCAATATTTTGCCTGGAGCATCGGCGTGTACGGTTTTGTTCTGTGGCTGCCGTCCATTATCCGCAGCGGCGGCGTCAATATGGGGATGGTGGAAGTCGGCTGGCTCTCTTCGGTGCCTTATCTGGCCGCGACTATTGCGATGATCGTCGTCTCCTGGGCTTCCGATAAAATGCAGAACCGTAAACTGTTCGTCTGGCCGCTGCTGCTGATTGGCGGACTGGCTTTTATTGGCTCCTGGGCCGTCGGCGCTAACCATTTCTGGGCCTCTTATACCCTGCTGGTGATTGCCGGTGCGGCAATGTATGCCCCTTACGGCCCGTTCTTCGCCATTATTCCGGAAATGCTGCCGCGTAACGTCGCCGGCGGCGCAATGGCGCTCATCAACAGCATGGGGGCATTAGGGTCATTCTTTGGTTCGTGGTTCGTGGGCTACCTGAACGGCACCACCGGCAGCCCGTCAGCCTCATACATTTTCATGGGAGTGGCGCTTTTCGCCTCGGTATGGCTTACTTTAATTGTTAAGCCTGCTAACAATCAAAAGCTCCCCATCGGCGCTCGTCACGCCTGACTTTTACAACTTACGGAGATCCGCATGAAGCCGTCCGTTATTCTCTATAAAACGCTTCCCGACGACCTGCAGCAACGTCTGGAAAAACACTTTACCGTCACTCAGGTGAAAAACCTGAGCCCTGACACCGTCCAGCAGCACGCGGAAGCCTTTGCCCAGGCGGAAGGTCTGCTGGGGTCGAGCGAAAAAGTTGATGCCGCGTTACTGGAGAAAATGCCCAGGCTTCGTGCGACCTCCACGATTTCCGTCGGCTATGACAACTTCGATGTAGAGGCGCTGAATGCACGCAAAGTGCTGCTGATGCATACGCCGACCGTGCTGACTGAAACCGTAGCCGATACGGTGATGGCGCTGGTGCTCAGCACATCCCGTCGGGTGGTGGAGGTCGCCAACCGGGTGAAAGCCGGGGAGTGGACGAAAAGCATCGGCCCGGACTGGTTCGGCAGCGATGTGCACCATAAAACGCTGGGGATCGTGGGCATGGGCCGTATCGGGATGGCCCTGGCGCAGCGCGCGCACGCCGGTTTTGGCATGCCGATTCTGTATAACGCCCGCAGCCGTCACCCGCAGGCGGAAGAGCGCTTTAACGCGCGTTACTGCGATCTGGATACGCTGCTGCAGGAAGCCGACTTTGTCTGTCTGATCCTGCCGCTGACCGCCGAGACTCATCACCTGTTCAACGCGGAAAAATTCGCGAAAATGAAGCCCTCCGCCATCTTTATTAATGCGGGCCGCGGCCCGGTTGTCGACGAAAAGGCGCTGATCTCGGCCTTGCAAAAGGGCCAAATCCACGCGGCCGGTCTGGACGTTTTCGAGCAGGAGCCACTGGCGAAAGAGTCGCCGCTGCTCACGCTACCTAACGTCGTCGCGCTGCCGCATATCGGTTCGGCCACTCATGAGACCCGCTACAATATGGCGGCGTGTGCGGTCGATAATTTGATTGATGCGCTGAATGGTCAGGTCGAGAAGAACTGCGTCAATCCGCAGGTGAAGTGAAGGTAAGCTGAAGTCACCCGGGTCGAGGTCAATACCTGACCCGGGTTGACGAACCGGTTAACGCGTTGCGTTAACTGCCGCCGTCCACGCCTGGTTGAAAGCCTGATGCTGGGCAGCCAGCGGGCCAATCAGAGCGTTATACTGGCTGGCCTGCTGCGAGGTCGGGAACTGAATCCCGTTTGCCACGAAGCTCACCTGAGTATTTTGCTGAGCGATAAAATCACCCACCTGCACCAGCTGCTGAGTAAAGACCTGCGCGGCAGGAATCAGCGGCTGCAGCGCGTTTGCCGGTGCGGTCACGACTTTGTTGTAAACCTGGTCAAAGACCGGTTTCAGATCGTCACTCTGCTTCAGCGCGCTATGTGCGCCATCGGCCTGCATTTTCGCATTTTCCAGCTGCTGGCTCAGCACGCCCAGCGCGCCGTTTGCCTGGCGCAGCGGTTCACGCTGAGTCACATAATCCTGCGGAACGCGAATCGCATTCACGCTGTCTACGACCGGACGCAGACCCGCATCCATCGCCTGACTTACCTGCTGTGAGTAGCCGTAAATCACCGCGTAATCGGAAACAAAAGGACCGAACTGTTTTTTCTGATCGGCTGTCAGCGTCGGCAGACGTTCGCCGCTACGCATTGCCGTATTTTGCAGGAAGTCGATAAACGCTTTGCGCTGATCGCCTTCTTTATCAAAACACCCACTCAGGCTAACCACCATTAATAAGGCCGCAATAGCCGCAAACCAGCGAGAGCAGGACTTTCCTGTCGCCATTTTTTTACTCCTTTCAGCCAAAAAAAGCGCACACAGACACACACGTGCCAGACGCTGACAAGGATAGTCCAGGTCGGCCTTGCAGGATACTCTTTCCTGACAATCTTACGCAGGAAAAGTACCGTTCGCGGCGTTTGACGGGTGAACGCGGGCGTCTGTTAAGCCCATCACAATTAACGCCATAACTCGCCCGAGAAAAATGACCAGCAACAAATTGATTTCATTATAAATAAAATCATTATTGCGGACCTAACCCGTGAAAGCGAACGATAATCGCACGCTTCCTGGGCCGACTGCGTTGCCTGAAGCCAGGTTCAGTGATTTGATAAATGAGCGATTAACGGCGATACGTTCGATTATCGCACACATCACATTAACGACAGCGAGGGAGGCGATAATCGCCCGGCTCCGTCCCCCGCTCTGGCTGCCAGGAATGCTGTATGCATAAAACAACCATCGATATTCAGGCTTTTATCAACGAACATCCGTTTACGAAGTACCAGTGGATGATTCTGGCCCTGTGTTTTATCACCGTCGCGATGGACGGGTTTGATACCGCCATCATCGGTTTTATTGCCTCTGACCTCGTGCAGGAATGGGGCGTGGAAAAATCCGCGTTAGGCCCGGTGATGAGCGCTGCGCTCGTCGGTCTGGCGGTGGGCGCGCTGACCGCAGGCCCCTTGGCCGACCGCATTGGCCGAAAAAAAGTGCTGCTTATGTCGATTGTGGTTTTCGGTAGCTTTAGTCTGTTAACTGCCTTCGCCACCAGCCTGAATCAACTGACGCTGTTGCGCTTTCTGACCGGCCTCGGGCTGGGTGCCGCCATGCCAAACGCGGCAACGCTGATGAGCGAGTATGCGCCGGAACGCCGTCGCGCGTTGCTGGTCAATCTGATGTTCGTCGGGTTCCCGATGGGATCTTCGCTGGGTGGATTCCTCTCGGCCTGGATGATTCCGCATTACGGCTGGCAAAGCGTGCTGATACTGGGCGGCGTGATGCCTCTGCTGCTTGCCGTCGCGCTGGTGTTCTTACTGCCGGAATCGGCGCGCTATCTGGTGGTCAAGCGCCAGCCATCGCAGCGCATTGCCGCCATTCTGCGCCGTATTGCCCCGCTGCCTGACCAGGTTGAATTCGAGCTGCGCGAAGCCGGCCAG
Source organism: Klebsiella sp. X13 (assembly GCF_003323835.1). Classification (NCBI taxonomy): domain Bacteria; kingdom Pseudomonadati; phylum Pseudomonadota; class Gammaproteobacteria; order Enterobacterales; family Enterobacteriaceae; genus Klebsiella; species Klebsiella sp. X13. Next base: position 220,122 of record NZ_CP030874.1, on the reverse strand, counting down.
GTGAAAGACAAATCGGCCCTTGCGGTTATTTTCTCCCCCCGTTATCTCGTCGGTACCCTGATGCTGTGCATGACCTACTTTTTGGGGCTGCTGATTTTCTATTTATTGACCAGCTGGCTTCCGCTGCTGATTCGCGAAACCGGCGCGTCAATGAGCCAGGCTTCGATTATCACCGCGCTGTTCCCGCTGGGCGGCGGCATCGGGGTGCTGATCCTCGGCGCCCTGATGGACAAGATTAACCCCAATAAAGTGGTCGCCGTAGGCTGGCTGCTGACCGGCGTTTTCGTCTTTCTGGTCGGCTTCTCAACCAACAGTCTGGTGCTAATGGGCGTGATGGTCTTTATTGCCGGCAGCATTATGAACGGCGCGCAATCATCAATGCCGGCCCTGGCCGCCGGATTTTATCCCACCCAGGGCCGGGCGACCGGCGTCGCCTGGATGCTGGGCATCGGCCGGTTTGGCGGGATCCTTGGTGCCTTCAGCGGCGCCTTCCTGATGCAGGCGCAGCTCTCCTTCGTGACCATCTTTACCTTGCTGTCGATTCCGGCGTTTTTATCCGCCATCGCGCTGCTGGTGAAATATAAGACCAGCAAGAGCCAGCCGATATCTGCGCAGGCGAAAGCCGACAATATGCAAAAAGCCTGACCCTCAGGCCAGCGGGCAACCGCTGGCCTTGCAGATTTCGTCTCTGTTTACAAAAATTTTCTCTTGCGACACGTCTGATGATTAATCATCACCTTATCTGCCGTTTTCATCCCCGAATACCCGTTCAGACGATAGGCTGTCTGCACATAATCACCCCCGTGACTATTTTTTGCGTTTTTTCTGACTATTCTTAATAGGCTTCACTAAATATCTCTTTTGCTGTGTGACAGAAGGAGTTCTCAATGGAATATAAAGATCCCGTGTTTGAACTGCTTAGCAGCCTGGAACAAATTGTTTTTAAAGATATTTCGCAAACGATCGCCCAGCCTCGTAAGCAGACCGCATGTAGCGAGTTTGAACAGCTTCGCAAAGGCACTGGCCTGAAAATTGATGATTTTGCCAATGCCATGGGCGTCAGCGTGGCGATGGTACAAGAGTGGGAGTCAAGACGGGTGAAGCCCTCACCCACGGAACTCAAATTAATGCGCCTGATTCAGGCAAACCCGCAGCTTTCAAGGCAGCTTATTGACTAAAGTTCTATAATAAGAATCAGGTCTGGTTACGGTCCTTATATCGGGACCGTTTTTATTTCTGTGAAAAAAGGTTTGCTATCGCACCGCAAAAATGAGTTAATGCTCGCAGGTTTGATGTACAGACCACAGAGCATTAGTATAGAGTAGTCCTTGAGCGGTTATCATAGATACCCCGGTAGTGAACTTTCCCTTTATAGCTTCAAATCTGTAGTCCAGACCGTATCGCCGAAAGGTTCATTTATTATTTAAAGGTATTTCGCTATGTCCGGTAAAATGACTGGTATCGTAAAATGGTTCAACGCTGACAAAGGCTTCGGCTTCATCACTCCTGATGACGGTTCTAAAGATGTATTCGTACACTTCTCCGCTATCATGAACGATGGCTACAAATCTCTGGATGAAGGTCAGAAAGTTTCCTTCACCATCGAAAGCGGCGCTAAAGGCCCGGCAGCTGGTAACGTAACCAGCCTGTAAGCTTAAATTAAGCTCAGAATTTAAGATCCCTGCCTCGCGGCGGGGATTTTTTTTATCTGCTAATAAAAAACCGCCGCTCATCAGAGGGCGGTTTTTTGTCTTTAAAGCGCTGAGAAATGCCAGCCATCCTCCTGCCACGCCAGAGAGTGGGTCAGCCGCAGGCCGCGCAGAAAATCCTCATCATGAGAGACGACAATCATCGCGCCAGGAAAGGTGGCTAAAGCCGACTCAATAGCCCGAACGGAAGCCAAATCAAGATGGTTTGTCGGCTCATCCAGCAGCAGAAGCTGCGCCGCTTCACGCCGCCACAGCACGCAGGCCAGCGCGGCTTTGAGCCGTTCGCCGCCGCTTAAAGCCGACAGCGGCAGATTAATTTTATCCGCGCCCAGCTGCAGCCGGGCAAGGCGGCTGCGTAATACACCCGCCTCCAGCGGTGTGTCATCAAGATTAAGGTGCGCCATTACCGACAGCGACAGGTCCAGCTGCGTGAGATGCTGATCCAGCCAGGCCGCCTGCACCGACACCCGGCACTCGCCGGATAGCGGTGATTCCAGACCGACCAACGTTTTCAGCAGCGTGGTTTTCCCGCAGCCATTGGGGCCACGTAACGCCACGCGCAGCGGCCCGTCAAGACGCCAGTCGAGTGGTGGCATGGCAGAGAATGCCAGCTGCAAAGCTTCCAGGACCAACACCTGTTTGCCAGCGGCAACCTGGCTTCCCGGCAGAGTGAACATCACCGCGGCGTCCTCCTCCACCCGCTCACGGGCCTGGACAACCGCGGCATTCAGCGCGCTATTTTGCTCCCGGTGCTGGCGATGCAGTGTGCCAGGCCGCTCCTTCGCCGCCCCTTTATATTTTACCCGTTCAAAAGAGGCGATATTCAGCGTATCCACCACGCGCAGCGTCTGAGCAGAACGCCTCTGGCTGGCATCGTGTTCTTTTTGCATCCGCGCGCGCGTGCGACGACGCTCGGTGGCGGCATGGTCTAGCGCCGCGCGCGCCGCCTGCTGCTCCGCATCGCGCTGCAGTTGATAATCGGCATAGTTACCGCCGTAGCTTCGCAACGCACCGGGCGTCAGTTCGAGTATGCGCGACATGCGGGCCAACAGCGCACGATCGTGACTGGCTATCAACGCCCCGCCAGGCCAGCATTCAAGCTGGTGATACAGCCAGTCGCGCCCCTGCCTGTCCAGGTGATTGGTTGGCTCATCCAGCAGCAGGTAATCGGCCGCGGAGAGAAAGGCGCCGCACAGCAGAGCTTTCACCCGCTCCCCGCCGCTCAATGATGATGCGGGTCGGTCAGGATCGAAATCCGCTAAACCGGCCTGGCGGAAACCTGCACTCAGGCGATCCGGGAGATCCCAGAAACCTTCGAGGCAATCGACATCGTCAGCCAGGGCCTCACCGCGCCCGAGGCGCTGCAAGGCAGCAAAGTGTGGTCCGTAGCCCAGCAGTGCGGCCAGCGTGGTCTGCGGGGTTATCGTGTGCTGCTGAGCAACACAGGCCAGAGAAACAGGCCGTTCAATATGTCCGCCAGAAGGCGTATCGATACCGGCCAGCAGGCGCAGAAGGCGGGTTTTCCCGACGCCATTACGCCCGACCAGGCCACAGAGGGAATTTTCCAGCGAGACATTCAACGGGCCAAAAAGCGTTTCTCCCGTCGCAAACTGACAGGTGACCTGATGCAAAATAAAAGAGGGGGATTGGGCACAATGGGCCATAAGCACTCCTGAATGAAATTCATACTTCCCCTACAGACGCAGTGCGCCAGCAAGGACCGAATTCAGCAGGTGTGTTTATCCATTTTCAGTGTGCTCTCTGTGAGACGAGGGGTTCGTCGGGGCACAGGATAGCCATACTCGCCCCTTCATTTCAAGATGAATTTTTCAGCAAACGCGTTCGGGCTGAGCGGTTCTCCCGCAGCAGGAACGTCAAACGGCCTCGAAATAACCCCGTTTTACACGCTTACTTTTCATTCTATTTTTTTGAATGAGATGCGCAAATTGTTCCAATTTTAATCGATCGATAATCGTTCTATTATTTATCACATCAGAGCAACAACGCTCTATATCAAACAAAATCATTTAAGGAATACGACCATGAAATCCATCAAAACTTTCGTTGCAGTTTCTGCTCTTTCTCTGATGTCTTTCGGTGCTTTCGCACAGAGCGTCAGCTCCACCGCCTCCACGCTGGATCGCGCTGAAGCAAAAATTGCCGCCCAGGCCGCAGAACAAGGTGCCTCTTATAAAATTACCAGCGCCCAGTTCAATAACCGCGTGCACATGACCGCAGAACTGACCAAATAACGCAATCTGCTCTGCCGGGCCGCCGAAGGTTAACCAGACAGGCGACAACGACAGCACGATGAAAAGGAAGATAAAATGAAAAATCTCAGCGCGATCGCTGCCCTGTTTCTGGCCGCTTCATTGTCATCCGGTGCCATCGCCGCAGAGCATCGCCCCGCGCAGCCGGAAGCCGGGTCCAACATGGATACCTCAGTGCATCAGAACCGTATTAACGTCAGCCACGCTTTTGATAAAGAGAGTCTGACCGCGGGGAATTTGCAGTAAATCTGGCCGCCGAAAGGCGTCCGGGTGGGCGAGAGAGTCGCTTACCGGCATAAAAAAACCTGCCCCAGGGCAGGTTTTTTGTTATGCAAAACAGGCGATTATTGCAGCAGGGAAATATCCGCCACCTGCAGGAACAGGTCACGCAGTTTCGACAGCAGCGTCAGACGGTTGATACGGACCTCTTTGTCTTCCGCATTGACCATCACGTTTTCGAAGAACTCATCTACCGGTTCACGCAGGGAAGCCAGTTCGATCAGCGCTTCCTGATAACGGCCTTCGGCGAAGAACGGCTGCAGTTTGTCGCGCAGTACCACCAGATGGGTCGCCAGCTTGATCTCTGCGGCTTCTTTCAGCACGGAAGCGTGGACGGCGTCGTTCAGCGTCTCTTCGGATTTCGCAAGGATGTTGGACACACGCTTGTTGGCTGCTGCCAGCGCGGCCGCTTCTTCCAGCGTACGGAAGTGAGACACCGCTTTCATGCGCGCGTCGAAATCAGCCGGACGAGTCGGACGACGTGCCAGTACCGCCTGGATGGTGTCGACCGTGTAGCCTTCATCCTGGTACCAGGCGCGGAAACGACCCAGCATGAAGTCAATGACGTCATCGACTACGTTGGCGTTCGTCAGCTTATCACCGTACAGACGCGCCGCTTCTTCGGTCAGCGTTTGCAGGTCCAGGTTCAGGTTCTTCTCAACGATGATACGCAGCACGCCGAGCGCGGCACGACGCAGCGCAAACGGGTCTTTATCGCCCTTCGGATGCTGGCCGATGCCGAAGATGCCCGCGAGGGTATCCATTTTATCGGCGATCGCCACGGCGCAGGCGACAGGGTTAGACGGCAGGTCATCACCGGCAAAGCGCGGCTGATACTGCTCGTTCAGCGCCACCGCCACATCTTCGGCTTCACCATCGTGACGCGCGTAGTGCATGCCCATGATGCCCTGGGTGTCGGTAAACTCGAACACCATGTTGGTCATCAGGTCACACTTGGAGAGCAGGCCCGCACGCGTGGCGTGGTTCACGTCTGCGCCAATTTGGCCCGCAATCCAGCCCGCCAGGGCCTGAATGCGGTCAGTCTTGTCGCGCAGCGTACCCAGCTGCTGTTGGAACAGCACGGTTTGCAGACGCGGCAGATGATCTTCCAGACGCTTTTTACGGTCGGTGTTGAAGAAGAACTCGGCATCCGCCAGACGCGGACGAACCACTTTTTCGTTCCCGGAGATAATCTGCAGCGGATCTTTCGACTCGATGTTGGTGACGAAAATAAAGTTCGGCAGCAGTTTGCCGTCATTGCCATAAACCGGGAAGTACTTCTGGTCGCCTTTCATGGTGTAAACCAGCGCTTCTGCCGGTACCGCGAGGAATTTCTCTTCGAATTTCGCGGTCAGCACCACCGGCCATTCCACCAGAGAGGCCACTTCTTCCAGCAGGCTTTCGCTCAGATCGGCGTTGCCGCCAATTTTGCGCGCCGCTTCTTCGGCATCGGCTTTAATTTTGGCTTTACGCTGCTCGTAGTCAGCAATGACTTTGCCGCGCTCAACCAGAATTTGCGGGTATTGATCGGCATTGTCGATGGTGAATTCCGGTTCGCCCATAAAGCGATGGCCGCGAATCACGCGATTGGAGGCAATGCCCAGAATGGTTGCCGGAACGACTTTGTCGCCCAGCAGCAGGGTCACGGTGTGAACCGGACGCACGAACTGCACGTCGGACGCGCCCCAGCGCATCAGTTTCGGGATCGGCAGTTTTGCCAGCGACGTCGCCACCATGTTCGGCAGCAGCGCTTCCGCGCTTTCGCCCTTCACATGCGCACGATACAGCAGCCATTCACCTTTGTCGGTGACCATGCGCTCGGCCTGGTCAACGGTGATACCGCAGCCACGCGCCCAGCCTTCGGCCGCTTTGCTCGGTTTGCCTTCCGCGTCGAACGCAGCAGAAACCGCCGGGCCGCGTTTTTCGACTTCGCGATCGGGCTGAGCCGCCGCCAGGCCAGCGACTTTCAGCGCCAGACGGCGAGGAGCAGCGAACCACTCGACGTTGCCGTGAGCGAGGCCAGCGTTATCCAGCTCCGCGGTAAAGTTCGCAGCAAAAGATTCCGCCAGGCTGCGCAGGGCTTTTGGTGGCAGCTCTTCGGTGCCGATTTCCACCAGGAAAGTTTTTTCAGACATGGCCGCCTCTTATTTATTCTTGTTGCACATCGGGAAGCCCAGGGCTTCACGGGAAGCGTAATAGGCTTCTGCCACGGCTTTGGTCAGGGTGCGAATGCGCAGAATATAGCGCTGACGCTCGGTGACGGAGATGGCTTTACGCGCGTCCAGCAGGTTGAAGCTGTGGGCGGCTTTCAGAATGCGCTCGTAGGCAGGCAGCGGCAGCGGGTTTTCCAGCGCCAGCAGCTGCTGCGCTTCTTTCTCATACTGCTCGAAGCAGGAGAACAGGAAGTCGACGTCTGCGTATTCAAAGTTGTAGGTGGACTGCTCCACTTCGTTCTGATGGAACACGTCGCCGTAGGTGGTTTTACCCAGCGGACCGTCGCTCCAGACCAGGTCGTAAACGCTGTCAACGCCCTGAATGTACATCGCCAGACGTTCCAGACCGTAGGTGATCTCGCCGGTCACCGGCTTACACTCCAGGCCACCGACCTGCTGGAAGTAGGTGAACTGCGTCACTTCCATCCCGTTCAGCCACACTTCCCAGCCGAGACCCCAGGCACCCAGCGTCGGGTTTTCCCAGTTGTCTTCCACGAAGCGGATGTCGTGAATGGTCGGATCCATACCCAGCTCTTTCAAAGACCCGAGGTACAGCTCCTGAATGTTGTCCGGCGAGGGCTTAATGACCACCTGGAACTGATAGTAGTGCTGTAAGCGGTTCGGGTTTTCGCCGTAGCGGCCGTCGGTCGGGCGACGGGAAGGCTGCACATAGGCAGTCGCCATCGGCTCTGGCCCCAGCGCACGCAGACAGGTCATTGGATGAGAGGTGCCGGCGCCAACTTCCATGTCCAGTGGTTGAACAATGGTGCAGCCCTGACGAGCCCAGTAATCCTGTAAGGTCAGGATCAGGCCCTGGAAGGTCCTGGTATCAAACTTTTGCATATTATTTCGTGCTGGATACGTGTGGATTTAAAGGAAGGGATCAGTATACCCGCTGGCTGCGAGATATACAGTACGAAACGGCGCTGTTTAAATAAAATTGCGGAAATTAACGCCATCACGCGGCATCAGGGGCCGATTTAGCGCATAGAAAGATGTAAAAACTGCCCGTCTGGATCGAAAGAACAGATAAAGTGCTCATTCTGCGATGTCAGCCCCGATAGCTCGTAGCTCCCCTGGAACTGCTCGAAGCGGCTAACGTCGACCATACGGGGCCCCGTGCTGTAGCGTTTTGCCGCCTGATCCTTGCAAAGTTGCTCCATGTTCAGGGTAATTTGCGGCGTAATCCGCGCACGTTGCGCTTTCTGCACCGGCTGAGGCGGCTGTTGGCTGCAGCCCGCCAGCAGGAGCAATAACAGTCCAGAAAAGAAATATTTCATCACTATTTTCCTCAACCGCCTTGTTAGCAAATTGTTATCGTGCAGGTTACGTGAAATTACCGGGGCATTGTGCGAATCTCTCCGCATCTCTACAAGAGCGTCGCGGCAAACTCGGAATTTTCCATTGCGACGTGGCCGGCCTGGAGGAGTCAGACCCTCTTTAAGAAGGAGCAACTGAGGTACCGATGCAGGAAAAAATAAACTGGATAACAAGTTTGCGCGGCATCGCATGCCTGATGGTGGTGATGATTCACAGCACAACCTGGTATATCACTCACCCTCATGCCATCAGCTTGCTGAACTGGGATATCGCCAACCTGCTTAATTCGGCTTCCCGCGTCAGCGTTCCGCTGTTTTTCATGATCTCCGGCTATCTGTTTTTCGGTGAGCGCAGCGCCCAACCGCGACATTTTCTGCGGATCGTACTGTGCGTGGTGTTTTACAGCGCCCTGTCCCTGCTCTACATCACGCTGTTCACCCATATCAACGTGGTGCTGTCGCTGAAGCATTTGCTGCAAAAGCCGGTGTTCTACCATCTGTGGTTTTTCTTCGCGATTATCGTCATTTACCTGCTCTCACCGTTGCTGCAGGTTAAGCAGGTCAGCGGCAAGATGCTGCTGATTCTGATGCTGGTAATTGGTCTTCTGGCAAACCCCAACATGGTGTCGGTTAAGGCTGGCGGCATCGAATGGCTACCGCTCAATCTCTATATCAACGGCGATACGTTTTACTATGTTCTGTATGGCGTGCTGGGGCGGGCGATCGGCATGATAGATACCGATAAAAAGTGGCTCACGCTGCTGTGCGCCGCGCTTTTCGCTACCGCGGTGTGGGTCATTTCCCGCGGGACACTGCATGAGCTGAAGTGGCGCGGCGACTTCGGCGATACCTGGTACTTGTATTGCGGGCCGGCGGTTTTTGTCTGCGCGATAACCCTGCTCACGCTGGTGAAGAATACCCTTAACACACGTCCGCTTCCTGCCCTGGCGCTGATTGCACGCCATTCGCTGGGGATCTACGGATTTCATGCCCTGATTATTCATGCGTTACGCGCCAGCGGGCTGGAGCTGACGCGCTGGCCGCTGCTGGATATCTTCTGGATTTTCGGCGCAGCGTTGGGGGGCAGCCTGCTGCTGTCGATGCTGGTACAGCGCCTGGATAGTCGACGCCTGGTCAGCTAGCGCGGCGTAAACGTTAACCCGCCCCATCCGGGGCGGACGTTTATGACGACATCAGAGGCAGCAGCTGCTGATAAATCTGCCGGAACGTTTCGCGGCGCGGCGCATAACGAGCAACACGCCCGGCATCCGGTCGATGAGCCTGTTCCAGCGGCAGCTGCGGCAGCAGATCTGAAAAAGCCGCCTCTTTGTGCTGCGCCAGCTGCGCTAACCGGGCGGCCCCAAGCGCAGGTCCAACGTCGCCGCCGGTACGGTAATCCAGCTGCTGGCCGCTGATATCAGCCAGCATCTGCCGCCACCAGGCGCTGCGGGCGCCGCCGCCAATCAGAGTGATGCTCTGCGGGGTCACGCCGCAGGCATGCACCACATCCATCCCATCGGCTAATGCGTAACCCACCCCTTCCAGTACCGCACGCGCCAGTTCTGCCGGGCCGTGCTGATGCGTCAGGCCAAAAAACACGCCTTTAGCATGAGGGTTGTTATGCGGCGTGCGCTCGCCGGAAAGATAGGGCAAAAACCAGATGGGATCGGCATTTTCACTCGCCGATTCCGCCGCCGCCAGCAGCGCAGGCACCGTACCGAGACCGGTCAGTTTTGCCGCCCAGTCGAGGCAGGAAGCGGCGCTCAACATCACCGACATCAAATGCCAGCGTCCCGGCAGGGCGTGGCAAAAGCTGTGTACGGCGCTTTCAGGTTTGCTGAGAAAACCATTGCTGACGGCAAAATAGACCCCGGAGGTTCCCAGGGACAACATCGCCTGTCCGGCATCCGCCATGCCGACGCCTACCGCACCGGCAGCATTATCGCCGCCGCCAGCGACCACCAGCGCCTGTGGCATATTCCACGCCTGGGCGATAGCGGGGCGCAGTGTTCCCGTCACTTCACAGCCTTCAAATAACGCCGGCATATTATCGCGGCTCAGGCCGCAGGCGGCGAGCAGCTCATCGCTCCAGTCGCGTTTGGCCACATCCAGCCACATCGTCCCGGCGGCGTCCGACATATCGCTGGCAAACTCACCGGTCATGCGCAGGCGGAGATAATCTTTCGGCAACAGCACCTTATCGACCTGGCGGAAGATATCGGGTTCATGGTGCTGCACCCAAAGTAATTTTGGCGCCGTAAACCCCGGCATCATCAGGTTACCGGCAATTTGCCGCGAGCGGCTTACCGCTTTTTCCAGCTGGACACACTCGTCGCCGCTGCGGCCGTCATTCCACAAAATAGCCGGGCGCAGCACCCGCTGATGTTTATCCAGCAGCGTTGCACCGTGCATCTGCCCGGCGATCCCTACCGCTTTTACATCGCGCAGAGCGTGCTGTTCACCCAACGCTTTCATTGCGCGGTCCGTCGCCTGCCACCAGTGCTCCGGGTCTTGCTCGGACCATAGCGGGTGTGGGCGCGATACGGTGAGGGGCGCAGTGTGCGAAGCCAGCACCTCACCTTGCTCATTGAGCAAAATGGCCTTGACGCCCGAGGTGCCCAAATCAATCCCGATGTACATACGGTCTCTCCTTAACAGTGCGCCACGGCTAACCGTGGCGCAAGAAAGCGTGCTCTCACTCATACCCGGCAACGCCGGGTATCCTTATTACTTATCAAAGAGATAATGGTTAACCAGGTTTTCCAGCTGCTCCTGATGGCCGCTCTGATGCTGGGGAGCCAGATTATGCTGCGCCGCGTACTGCGCAATCTCCGTCAGCGTCATCTGCCCTTTCAGGATTTGCTGACCCAGGTCGCCATTCCAGCCGGCATAGCGTTTCGCGACCCGCTTATCCAGCTCGCCCTCTTCGATCATACGGGCCGCCACTTTCAGCGACAGCGCCATCGTATCCATCGCCCCAATATGACCATAGAACAGATCGTATTTATCGGTGCTCTGACGACGAACTTTGGCATCAAAATTCAGGCCGCCGGTGGTAAAGCCACCGGCTTTAAGAATTTCATACATCACCAGGGCATTCTCTTCCACGCTGTTCGGGAACTGATCGGTATCCCAGCCCAGCTGCGGATCGCCGCGGTTGGCATCCACGGAGCCGAACAGACCCAGCGCAATAGCGGTCGCAATCTCATGGTGGAAGGAATGTCCGGCCAGGGTCGCATGGTTCGCTTCGATATTCAGTTTGATCTCTTTTTCGAGGCCAAACTGCTTGAGGAAACCGTAGACGGTAGAGGCATCATAATCGTACTGATGTTTGGTCGGTTCCTGCGGTTTTGGCTCAATCAGCAGCGTGCCCTGGAAGCCGATTTTATGTTTGTGTTCCACCACCAGCTGCATAAAGCGACCAATTTGCTCGCGCTCCTGGCGCAGATCGGTATTGAGCAGGGTTTCGTAGCCTTCGCGGCCGCCCCACAGAACATAGTTTTCCCCGCCCAGTTTGTGTGTGGCATTCATGGCGGTCACCACCTGAGTCGCCGCCCAGCTGAAAACCTCTGGATCCGGGTTGGTTGCCGCTCCAGCGCCGTAACGCGGGTTGGTAAAGCAGTTTGCCGTCCCCCACAGCAGCTTCACGCCGCTCTGTTCTTGCTTCGCCGCCAGGACATCGACCATCCGGGCAAAATTGTCCAGATACTCCTTCAACGACGCCCCTTCCGGAGAGACATCCACATCATGGAAGCAGTAGTACGGCACATTAAGCTTATGGAAAAACTCAAAGGCGACGTCGGCTTTACGTTTCGCCATTTCCAGCGCCTCGCCCGGCTGCTGCCACGGACGATTGAAGGAGCCCACGCCAAACATATCTGCCCCGTTCCAGCAGAAGGTATGCCAGTAGCAGGCGGCAAACCGCAGATGCTCTTCCATGCGCTTGCCCAGCACCATCTCGTCCGGGTTATAGTGACGGAACGCGAGCGGGTTGGTGGTTTTTGGGCCTTCATAACGAACGCGATCGAGTTGATCGAAATAGGTTTGCATAATGAACTCCATATTCAGGGAATGCGGCGGGTAACAAGTCATAAGCCAATATAGAATTCATGTTTTACTTTCCTCAATTACGTTATTTCACACCGCGATTGAGAGAATCCACAAACGTGCGCCAGATCGCACAACTGAATATTATCAACGCCCTCTCCACCATCCTTTCAATGACATATCAACGATATAGCTGTTTTATTTATTTTTAAAAACCAGATCGCGGTCATAAATCAGAAAACAAACTAAATTTCGTAATCCCAAAATAAGCACAGATAATTGCCAGTCCTCCGTTCACTGTTAAGAATCTACTACGTATCAGGCCGTTTCTTTACCCCGTTCGTCTTATCCTGCACTTTACAAAAAAGGCTGATTATTATGAAGATAAAGAACCTTTGCCTCACGCTCTGTGCTTCGCTCCTGCTGACCAGTATGGCGGGGATTGCGAAAGAAGTTAAGATTGGTATGGCCATTGACGATCTCCGCCTTGAGCGCTGGCAGAAAGACCGCGATATATTTGTCAACAAAGCCGAATCATTAGGCGCGAAAGTATTTGTTCAGTCCGCCAATGGTAATGAAGAAACACAAATGTCGCAAATTGAAAATATGATAAACCGCGGCGTTGATGTTCTGGTTATTATTCCCTACAACGGTCAGGTCTTAAGCAATGTGATTAAAGAAGCGAAACAGGAAGGTATTAAAGTTCTGGCCTACGACCGTATGATAAACAACGCAGATATTGATTTCTATATTTCCTTTGATAATGAAAAAGTGGGCGAAATGCAGGCCCAAAGCCTGGTGGATAAAACCCCTCAGGGAAATTACTTTCTGATGGGTGGTTCTCCGGTGGATAATAACGCCAAGCTGTTCCGTGCCGGACAAATGAAAGTCCTCAAGCCTTATATTGACGAAGGTAAAATTAAGATCGTTGGCGACCAGTGGGTTGACGGCTGGCTGCCGGAAAATGCATTAAAAATTATGGAGAACGCCCTCACCGCTAACAATAACAAAATCGATGCGGTTGTCGCTTCCAACGATGCTACCGCCGGCGGCGCGATTCAGGCATTAAGCGCGCAGGGTCTGGCGGGGAAAGTCGCCATTTCCGGCCAGGATGCCGACCTTGCTGGCGTGAAGCGCATTATTTCCGGCACGCAGACCATGACCGTCTATAAACCGATTACCACCCTTGCCACCACCGCCGCTGAAATTGCTGTCGAGCTCGGCAATGATAAAGCGCCGCATGCTGATACCTCGTTGAATAACGGACTTAAAGATGTCCCGTCCCGCCTGCTCACCCCGATCGAAGTGAATAAAGACAATATTGAACAGACGGTCATCAAAGACGGTTTCCACAAAAAGAGCGAATTATAATTCCTGACGCCCCTCGCCGGGGCGTCATTCTCGTCCAGCCGGATATCGCTTATGCGGAGCATCTATGTCCTGGTTACTAGAAATGAAAAATATCACCAAAACCTTCGGGACCGTGAAGGCGGTAGACAATATCAGCCTGCGGCTTAACGCCGGAGAAGTTGTCTCACTTTGCGGCGAAAACGGTTCTGGTAAATCCACGCTCATGAAAGTCCTTTGCGGAATTTATCCGCACGGCAGCTATGACGGTGAAATTATTTTCGCCGGTGAAACGCTTAAGCCCAATCATATTCGCGACACCGAACGCAAAGGTATCGCCATTATTCACCAGGAGCTCGCGCTGGTTAAGCACCTGAGCGTTCTGGAGAATATTTTTCTTGGCGCGGAAATCTCCCGCTATGGTCTCCTTGATTATGAAACCATGACCCTGCGCTGTCAGAAGCTGCTGGCGCAGGTGAATTTAACGATTTCACCCGATACCCGCGTCGGCGATCTCGGGCTGGGGCAGCAACAGCTGGTTGAAATTGCCAAAGCGCTCAATAAGCAGGTGCGTTTATTAATACTTGATGAACCCACCGCCTCATTAACCGAGCAGGAAACGGCCATTCTGCTGGATATCATTCGCGATCTGCAGGCCCACGGCATCGCCTGTATTTATATTTCCCACAAGTTGAATGAGGTGAAAGCCATCTCAGACACCATCTGCGTCATTCGCGACGGCCAGCATATCGGCACCCGCGACGCCAGCGGCATGAATGAAGATGATGTGATAACCATGATGGTTGGCCGCGAACTCACCGCCCTCTACCCGAACGAGCCGCACGACTGCGGCGACGAAATTCTACGCGTCGAGCATTTGACCGCCTGGCATCCGGTCAACCGGCACATTAAGCGGGTCAACGATATCTCTTTTTCACTGCGTCGCGGTGAAATCCTCGGCATTGCCGGACTGGTCGGCGCCGGGCGTACCGAGGCCGTACAGTGCCTGTTTGGCGTCTGGCCGGGACGCTGGGAAGGGAAAGTGTTTATTGACGGTCAACCGGTGGCTATCCACCACTGCCAGCAGGCTATCGCCCACGGTATTGCCATGGTCCCTGAGGACCGCAAGAAAGACGGGATCGTGCCGGTGATGGCGGTAGGTAAGAACATCACTCTGGCGGCGTTAAGTCAGTTTACCGGCCCGCTGAGCAGCCTGGATGACGCCGGGGAGCAGCACTGTATCCAGCAATCTATCCAGCGGCTGAAAATCAAAACGTCATCGCCAGAGCTGGCCATTGGCCGCCTGAGCGGCGGCAATCAACAGAAAGCGATTCTGGCCCGCTGCCTGTTGCTGAATCCGCGCATCCTGATTCTCGATGAACCCACTCGCGGCATCGATATCGGTGCGAAATACGAAATCTACAAATTGATTAATCAGCTGGTGCAGCAGGGGATCGCCGTCATCGTCATCTCATCAGAGCTGCCGGAAGTTCTCGGGTTAAGCGATCGGGTGCTGGTCATGCATGAAGGCAAGCTGAAAGCCAATTTAGTCAATCATCATCTGACCCAGGAGCAGGTGATGGAAGCCGCGTTGAGGAGCGAACACCATGTCGAAAAACACGTCGTCTGAGATAAAAATCATCCCGCCCGCCCCTGCCGGTCTGTCTGGATTCAAAGGGCTGAACCTTCAGGTTTTTGTGATGATCGCCGCGATTGTGGTGATTATGCTGTTCTTCACCTGGGCCACCGAAGGCGCCTATTTAAGCGCGCGAAACATTTCTAACCTGCTGCGGCAGACGGCGATCACCGGCATCCTGGCGGTCGGGATGGTGTTCGTCATTATTTCCGCCGAAATCGATCTTTCCGTGGGCTCGATGATGGGGTTGCTCGGCGGCGCGGCGGCAATTTTTGACGTCTGGCTCGGCTGGCCGCTGCCGCTGACCATTGCGGTCACCCTGGTGATGGGGCTGGTACTCGGCGCCTGGAACGGCTGGTGGGTCGCCTACCGTAAAGTCCCGTCGTTTATCGTCACCCTCGCCGGAATGCTGGCGTTCCGCGGTATTCTGATCGGGATAACCAACGGCACCACCGTCTCCCCCACCAGCCCGGCCATGTCGCAAATTGGACAAAGCTATCTGCCTGACGGCCTGGGTTTCGGCATCGGCGTCATTGGTATGGCGGCCTTTATTGTCTGGCAATGGCGCGGTCGCCTGCGTCGTCAATCCCTGGGATTAACCACATCAGCGCCAACCTCGACGGTGGCACGCCAGAGCATTACCGCGGTTATCGTGCTCGGCGCCATCTGGCTATTAAACGATTATCGCGGCGTCCCGACGCCGGTTCTCATCCTGGCAGCTCTGCTGCTGGCGGGGATGTTTATGGCCACCCGAACGGCCTTTGGCCGGCGAATTTATGCCATTGGCGGTAACCTGGAAGCGGCACGCCTGTCGGGGATTAGCGTTGAACGAACCAAGCTGGCCGTTTTCGCCATCAATGGTCTGATGGTGGCCATCGCCGGTCTGATCCTCAGTTCGCGTCTCGGTGCCGGTTCGCCTTCAGCCGGTAACATCGCCGAGCTGGATGCTATCGCCGCCTGCGTTATCGGCGGCACCAGCCTCGCCGGCGGGGTAGGCAGCGTCGCCGGCGCCGTCATGGGGGCATTTATCATGTCGGCGCTGGATAATGGTATGAGCATGATGGACGTCGCCACCTTCTGGCAGTACATCGTCAAAGGTGCCATTTTACTGCTGGCGGTATGGATGGATTCGGCGACAAAGCGCAGAACGTAAGCCCGCTTAATGGAAGAATGCCCGAATTCTATGCGCTACCACCAGATTTACGCATAAGACGCTTGTCATGATTCGGGCATTGGCCGGTATTGTATGGCCAGAAAGAGAGACCAGGAAAAGAGACTATGTTTGCAAAGCGCCACCGTATTACGCTGCTATTCAATGCCAACAAAGCCTACGACCGACAGGTGGTCGAGGGGGTAGGAGAATATTTACAGGCATCGCAACAGGAATGGGATATCTTCATCGAAGAGGATTTTCGGGCGCGTATCGAGAATATCAGGGAGTGGCTGGGCGACGGCGTGATTGCTGATTATGACGACCCGGAAATCGAAAGACTGCTGGCCGACGTCGAGGTCCCGATTGTCGGCGTCGGCGGCTCCTACCATCGCCCCGAATGCTATCCCCCGGTGCACTATATTGCGACGGATAACGCCGCGCTGGTCGAAAGCGCCTTCCTGCATCTGAAAGAAAAGGGCGTCCAGCGCTTCGCCTTTTACGGGCTGCCCACTTCCAGCGGAA
Organism: Klebsiella sp. X13; assembly: GCF_003323835.1. Taxonomy (NCBI): domain Bacteria; kingdom Pseudomonadati; phylum Pseudomonadota; class Gammaproteobacteria; order Enterobacterales; family Enterobacteriaceae; genus Klebsiella; species Klebsiella sp. X13. The sequence continues at coordinate 203,627 of NZ_CP030874.1, read as the reverse complement.
AACGCTGGGCTGTCGAGCGCGAACACGCGTTTTGCCAGCTGGTCGCGAAGGAGAAATATCGCGGCGTGGTTTACCAGGGGCTGGAGACCGCGCCGGAAAACTGGCAACACGCGCAGAACCGTCTCGCGGACTGGCTGCAAACGCTCCCCCCGCAAACCGGAATCATCGCCGTGACCGATGCCCGCGCTCGCCACGTGCTTCAGGCCTGCGAGCTGCTGCATATTCCGGTGCCGGAAAAGCTGTGCGTCATCGGTATTGATAATGAAGAGCTGACCCGCTACCTGTCGCGCGTGGCGCTCTCCTCCGTCGCGCAGGGAACCCGGCAGATGGGTTACCAGGCGGCCAAGCTGCTGCATCGACTGCTGGATAAAGAGCCGCTGCCGCTGCAGCGCCGGCTGGTGCCACCGATGCGCGTCGTTGAACGGCGCTCTACGGACTATCGTTCGCTCACCGACCCGTCGGTGATTCAGGCGATGCACTACATCCGCAATAACGCCTGCAAGGGTATCAAGGTCGAGCAGGTGCTGGATGCCGTCGGCATCTCCCGCTCTAACCTCGAGAAGCGCTTCAAGGAGGAGGTCGGCGACACCATTCACTCCATCATTCACAGAGAGAAACTCGAAAAGGCCCGCAGTCTGCTGGTCTCCACCACGCTATCGATTAATGAAATTTCGCAAATGTGCGGCTATCCGTCGCTGCAATATTTCTATTCGGTATTTAAGAAAGAGTACGACGTGACGCCGAAGGAGTACCGGGATCGGCACAGTGAAGTGATGATGTAGGGCCGGTGAGATGAAAAGAAAATGCCCGGGGCTTACGCTCCGGGCATTCGCTATTACATATGGGCAGCGATCAGCCGCTGGTTGTCCTGATACATCGCGAAGAGATAGTTGTTGTAGCTCGACCCTTTCGTCGAATAGCCCTTCAGCTTATGAATCATGGTGCTGGCCGTCACTTCCTGATCCGTTTTACGCAGCTGCGCACGGGATTTACGGAAGGACTTGTATGCCGGATGCGTGTTCAGGTTCGTCACATAAGCCTGTACAGACTGCTCCACGGAATCAAACTGGGAGTAGCCTTTCATCGCACCGCGGCAGTTTCCGCCGCCGCATTTCATACCAAACAGATTGTTGTTCATCCGCGCCAGTTTGGACGTCCCCCAGCCGCTTTCCGCCGCCGCCATGGTCGCCACCATACTGTTCGGAATGATGTCAACGCGTTCCATCAGCGTGTTCCAGGGAATATGGCGCGTATTACCAGACCATTTCACCTTATAGCGTGCCGTAATATCCTTCAGACGCGTACGCTCTGTCGGTGACCAGCGCGAGTCGTATTGCTTGGCAACAAGCCAGTTACGATCGGCGGTAATCACCTGATTCTGTTTAGTAATATAAGGCATTACTGTCCGGAGAAACGCTTTTTTCCTTGGGGTTCCGGAAGGGTATTTTCGCAAATCAGGAAGTGAACTACTCTTTACACTATTGCGAGAATACTCTTGTTTACTGCTTACCTTAACTTGACTACTTTTCTTTACTTGTGAGGCTTTATGACTCGTTGTTGCTGTGTGGGTTGTTGCCAACACACTACCTGAAAATATGCAGGTAAGTAACATGAGTATCGCAGCCCCATATCGTCGCATGGGAATCGATATCATTAGGTCTCCTGGTCGGATTTAATCATTCCAACACCTTGTTTTACGCAAAAAAACGTTAATTGAGTCGCGAATAGTATCAAAAATACCCAGTGAGAGCACTAACAGAAATAGTCCAATTCCTAAAAGCTGTCATCTGAAATCGGTTTCCGCGCCGTCATCAGGGGGCAAAAATGCTAGCGCCGTCTCATTTTTTGCCTGTTTTTTGACCGCTGTCACTCACCCCTTTTTGTCATCCCTGCAAAAGCGCAGATGGGATGAGTTCATTACCCGCTTTGCCGGGCAAACTGAACAAAAAACCGCTCACAGGACTCCAGAATGAAACTCGCTGCGCTAGCGTCGCTCTTGTTGCCAGGAATGGCCTTCGCCGCCTGGACCACCGCCGATTTTCCGGCCTTTACCGAAGAGGGCACCGGCAGGTTTATCAGTCAAAACGAGGTGGCGAAGGGTACACGTCCGCTACAAATTAATTTTGACCAACAGTGCTGGCAGCCCGTCGGCGCCATCAAACTCAACCAGATGCTCTCCATGGAACCCTGCCGCGGCACCCCTGCACAGTGGCGGGTCTTCCGCGAAGGTCGCTACACGCTTGAAGTCGATACTCGCTCCGGTACGCCGACGCTGATGCTTTCTCTGGAGGAAAAAGAGGCGGCGACAGCTTCCGCGCCGCAGCTGCGTCAGTGTCCAAAATGGGATGGTAAGCCGCTGACGCTGGATGTCAGCAAGACCTTTGCCGAGGGCAGCAAAGTCCGTGATTTCTACAGCGGCAATGTCGCCACGGTCAGCGCCGGGAAAATTACGCTGCAGCCGGCCCCCAACAGCAATGGTTTATTGCTGCTTGAAAGTGCGGAAACCACCGCCGACGCGCCTTTCAACTGGCATAACGCCACCGTCTATTTCGTGCTGACCGACCGTTTCGTCAACGGTAACCCGGCCAACGACAACAGCTATGGACGCCACAAAGACGGTATGCAGGAAATCGGCACCTTCCACGGCGGCGACCTGCAAGGGCTGACCAGCAAACTCGACTACCTGAAAGCGTTGGGCGTTAACGCACTGTGGATAAGCTCGCCGCTGGAACAAATTCACGGCTGGGTCGGCGGCGGAACCAAGGGCGATTTCCCGCATTACGCCTACCACGGCTACTACGCCCAGGACTGGACAAAGCTGGATGCCAATATGGGTACTGAGGAGGATTTGCGTCGCCTTGTCGATGAGGCGCACAAGCGCGGTATTCACATCCTGTTCGATGTGGTGATGAACCACACCGGCTACGCCACCCTCGCCGATATGCAGACGTTCAAATTCGGCTCGCTGTATCTGCAGGGCGACGAACTGAAAAAAACGCTCGGGGAACACTGGACCAACTGGAAACCCGGCCCGGGACAGACCTGGCACAGCTTCAACGACTACATCAACTTCAGCGATAAAGCCGGCTGGGAAAAATGGTGGGGGAAAAAATGGATTCGTACCGATATCGGCGACTACGACAACCCAGGCTTTGACGATCTGACCATGTCCCTGGCTTTTCTGCCGGATCTGAAAACCGAATCAACCGCCCCTTCCGGGCTGCCGAATTTCTATCAACAAAAGCCTGATACGGCGGCAAAAGTGATTCCAGGCTATACGCCGCGCGATTATCTGACCCACTGGTTGAGTCAGTGGGTACGTGATTACGGCATTGACGGCTTCCGCGTCGATACCGCCAAACACGTCGAGCAGGCTGCCTGGCAGCAGTTGAAAACCCAGGCCACTGCGGCGCTGGCGGAATGGAAAAAGGCCAATCCGGATAAAGCGCTGGATAACGCGCCTTTCTGGATGACCGGTGAAGCCTGGGGTCATGGGGTAATGCAGAGCGATTACTACCGCCACGGTTTTGATGCGATGATTAACTTCGACTACCAGGATCAGGCGGCGAAAGCGTCAGGCTGTCTCTCCAGTATTGACCTGACCTGGCAGCAGATGGCGGATAAACTGCAGACGTTTAACGTTCTGAGCTACCTCTCCTCCCACGACACGCGCCTGTTCCGCGAAGGCGGCAGCACTGCGGCAGAACTGCTGCTGCTCGCACCAGGCGCGGTACAGCTCTTCTATGGCGATGAGTCCGCGCGGCCATTCGGGCCTACCGGCTCAGATCCGTTGCAGGGGACACGTTCGGATATGAACTGGCAGGACGTCGAGGGTAAAGCCGCGCTCAGCGTCACCCACTGGCAGAAACTCGGCCAGTTCCGCGCCCGCCACCCGGCAATCGGGATGGGTAAACAAACCACGCTCTCTATGCCGCAAGGTTACGGTTTCGTCCGTGAAAACGCCGATGACAAAGTCATGGTGGTATGGGCAGGCCAACGATAGCCCCGCTTCTGATGGCTCCCCGATCTCTTTGGGGAGCCTTTGCAGAATAAAAAACTAATCCCCATCGATAATCCAGCATAAAAATGAAATCTTCGACTTTCCTGCCGATTTGCACCGCGTCGAGGCTGGCGTTATGGTTATCCACTTTCCAGGAAGACCGATAGATTATCCGCAATGACATTTTCACTTTTCGGCGACAAATTCACCCGTCATTCAGGCATCACCCGCTTGATGGAAGACCTCAATGACGGCCTGCGCACGCCGGGCGCAATCATGCTGGGCGGCGGTAATCCCGCGCAGATCCCGGAAATGAACGAATACTTCCAGAACCTGCTGGCTGACATGCTCGCCAACGGCAAAGCCCTTGATGCGCTTTGTAATTACGACGGTCCGCAGGGAAAAAGCGAGCTGCTGACCGTGCTGGCGCAGATGCTGCGTGAAGAGCTGGGCTGGGAGATCGAACCACAGAATATTGCGCTAACAAATGGCAGTCAGAGTGCATTTTTCTACTTATTTAACCTCTTTGCCGGGCGCCGTGCGGATGGCACTACCCGCAAAGTCCTGTTCCCGCTGACGCCGGAATATATCGGCTACGCCGACTCGGGCCTCGAAGAGGATCTGTTTGTCGCCACCCGCCCGAATATCGAGCTGCTGCCAGAAGGCCAGTTTAAATACCACGTCGATTTCGAGCATCTGCAGGTCACCGAAGAGACGGGGATGATTTGTGTCTCTCGCCCGACCAACCCGACCGGTAACGTGATTACCGACGAAGAGCTGATCAAACTGGATGCGCTGGCCCACCAACATGGCGTCCCGCTGGTGATTGATAACGCGTATGGCGTGCCTTTCCCAGGAATTATTTTCAGCGACGCCAGGCCGCTCTGGAACCCGAATATTGTGCTGTGTATGAGCCTGTCCAAGCTGGGCCTGCCGGGCAGCCGCTGCGGGATCATCATAGCCAATGAGAAAATCATTACCGCCATCAGCAACATGAACGGGATTATCAGCCTTGCGCCGGGCGGAATGGGGCCGGCGATGATGTGCGAAATGATCAAACGTCATGACCTGCTGCGCCTGTCGGAAACGGTCATCAAGCCGTTCTACTATCAGCGCGTACAGGAAACTATCGCCATTATCCGTCGCTATCTGCCGGAAGATCGCTGCCTGATTCATAAACCTGAAGGGGCGATTTTCCTCTGGCTGTGGTTTAAAGATCTGCCGATCTCCACCGAACTGCTGTACCAGCGGCTGAAAAAACGCGGTGTATTGATGGTTCCGGGCGACTACTTCTTCCCGGGGCTGGATAAACCCTGGCCGCATACGCATCAGTGCATGCGTATGAACTACGTGCCGGATCCGCAAAAAATCGAAGCGGGCGTGCAAATCCTCGCCGAAGAGATTGAGCGGGCCTGGAGTGAACAGGGCGCCGCGTAACCGGCTCATCGCCATCGGCCAACCCGTAGCCCGGACAGGCGCGCCAGCGCCGCTTCCGGGGAACACGCCGCAAGCATCATCGCTACATCGCCAGCGCCATGCGCTGGCGACGCTCGGCGCTAAGTCTTTCCAGCTCGCTCGGTTCCATGCAGCGCAGCGCCTGGGTCGGACAGGCCGCCACGCAGGCCGGGCCTTCGTCGGTGTGGCTGCATAAATCGCATTTCAGCGCCTGCACCCCTTCCCCGGTCATCATCACGCTCATCGCCCCGTACGGGCAGGCCACCATACAGCTTTTACAGCCGATACAGCGCCGCTGGTCGACGCGCCAGACCCCACGGTCGCGCTGGATAGCCTCAACCGGACAGACATTGGCACAGGGTGCGTCTTCACATTGCCGGCACAGGGTGGCCGTAGACAGCGCATCGCTTTTCACCACCCGGATACGGGGCGCAAACTGAGTCGCAGAAACCGTCGAACAACTTTGGTCGTGCTGATGGGAGACCACGCAGGCCACTTCACAGGTACGGCAGCCAATACACTTCTGGGCATCCGCGATGATAAAACGGTTCATCCACTGCTCCATTGGGGATAAAACGGCAGCGTGCCAGAAATATCCTCCTGCGCGCCTTGATCCTGAATGGAGTCAGCGGTTTTTTTCCGTTACGTCAGCGGAATTTGGTCATCTGCCTTAGCTTTCCCGTACGGCAAAACCCAGCTCACGTGAAATCGCCTCTGCGGTATCGCGCAGCGGTTTCAGCAAGTTCTTTTCGCCCACCTGCTTCAGGCGCGAGGTCGACAGGGAGATAGAAATTGCATAAGGCACCCGACGATGGATATCAAACACCGGGACCGCCAGACAGGAGACGCCTAGTTCGTTCTCTTCCCGGTCCATCGCCATATTGCGCTCGCGGATCTGCGCCAGCTCATCATGCATTGCGGGCAGCCCGGTGATGGTATTCCGGGTCAGTGGCTGAATAATATCCTGGTGAGTTTCCCAGTAGTTCTCGACATAGTCAGGGTGCCCAAAGGCCATGTAGATCTTGCCCATCGCCGAGCAGTACAGCGGCATATGCTGGCCGATATAGGCCCGCGTGCGCAGCATCCCGGTGGTGGGTTCCAGCTTGTAAATCAGAATGGCGTGGTCATCTTCCCGACTGGAGAAGTTCACCGTTTCGCCGGTAACCAGGTTCAACGTCTCGAGATGCGGCGCGGCAACGTGGATGATATTCAGCGAGGAGAGCGCTTTTTGCCCCACCGCAATGAACTTGGTGGTCAGCCGATAGCTACCGGCTGCGGGTGCGGGCGTCACATAGCCGCAGGATTGTAGCCCCTGCAACAGGCGATGGACGGTGCTTTTGTTCAGGCCCGCCAGCTCCGAAAGGTGCGCCAGCGGGCAACCGTTCGGATAGTTACTGAGGATTTCAATCAGCATCAACCCGCGGAACAGGCTCTGGCTTCCCGCAGGCCTTTCTTTGTCTTGCGTCATTTCTCTCTCTTTTGTGTCCATCGCGTCAGCTCCCCTTTTCGACCCGCACTGATGGTAGCGCAAAGTGTGTTTCACTTCACGATCTGAACAGAAATTTTGTAATTGACTGATTTTATTGAATTTCAAAAACAACCTCTTCGATTGCTTTGTGAAATCATGATCGATATATTTGAAATCAGATTTCGCATAGTGAAATTTATAGCGTGCAAAACGTTCTTTCCCACACGGCGGGAGGTCACCTTAAATGGCAGAAGCAGCAGTGTTGTCTCCGTTGTTATCCATGCGCCACATTATCAAGCGCTTTGGTGGAAATGTGGCGGTCAATAACGTCAGTCTGGATATTTATCCGGGCCAGGTTGTGGCACTGCTGGGAGAAAACGGTGCCGGTAAATCGACGCTGATTAAGGTGCTGGCGGGCGTCTATTCCCGCGATGGTGGCGAGATCCTGTTTCGCGGTCAGCCGGTGGATTCCGCCGCCGCGTTACGTAAGGGTAACGAACAGCCTATCGCCTTTATTCATCAGGACTTAGGCCTGGTAGAGTGGATGACCGTCGCCGAAAACATGGCGCTGGTGATGGGTTTCCCCCGTCGCTTCGGCCTGATTGACTGGGCGGCCACCAAACGCCAGGCGCAAAAAGCGCTGGAAGATATCGGCATTCAGCTCGACCCGGATGACCGCGTGTTTGATCTTTCCCGCACCGAAAAATCCCTGCTGGCGATTGCCCGCGCGGTGGCAGTTGACGCCTCGGTGCTGGTGCTCGATGAACCGACAGCCTCACTGCCTGCCGACGATGTCCGCCACCTGTTCCGCGTGATGAACATCCTGCGCGAGAAGCAGGTTGGCATGATTTACATCACCCACCGCCTGGATGAGGTGATGGAGATGGCGGATACCGTTTGCGCGATGCGCGACGGCTGCTACGCCGGGGGCGGCGATATCGCTCGCTATAGCTTACGTGGTCTGGTCGAGCTGATTGTGGGCGAAAGCCTCGGCGGCGATCGGCGTCAGGCCTTACCCGATGCCAGCGCGCCGGTGCTGTTGAAAATGGACAACGTCAAAGTGGGCGATACCGGGCCGGTCTCCTTTGAGCTGCGTGCCGGTGAGATGGTGGCACTCGCCGGTCTGCGGGGTGCCGGTCAGGAAGAGATTGGACGTTTACTGTTTGCCTGCAGGCCGCAGGAGAGTGGACAAATCACGTTAAGTGGCGTGCCGTTTACGGCGACAACACCAGGGGAAGCGATGTCCGCAGGCATCTCTTTTGTCGCCGGCGACCGTCTTCATGAAAGCCTGATTCCGGGCATGATGGTGCGTGAAAACCTGTTTATGAACCCTTGTAAACACGGCCATGCGCTGTTTTCCCGCTATAACGAAAAAAGCGAAGCGCCGCTGAGCCGGGAGAAAATCCGCCAGTTCGACGTGCGCCCTGCGCAGATAAATATTGAAATCAGTGCGCTGTCGGGCGGCAACCAGCAAAAAGTAGTCATGGCACGCTGGCTCTCGCTCAATGCCCCGCTGCTCATCCTGGAAGATCCTTCTGCTGGCGTTGATGTAGGCGCACGCGCAGAAATTTACGATTTACTCAATCAGGCGCTGCAAAACGGCGTTGCCATTCTGGTCATCTCCAACGACCTGGAAGAGGTAGCGCACATCTGTAACCGGGCATTGGTGTTTAACCGCGGGCAGATCGTCGGCGAACTTCTCAACCAGGATGTCACCTTTGCCAGATTGCTTGAGCTGGCATCAGGCAGCGGCACCATACATTAAGTCGGAGTGCGTTATGGCTAAAACATCAATGAAATCGACGGCCCTGGAATCACGCGTATCACTTCATGAACACGGTGCGGCTACCTGGCTTGGACAATTGACCACGCGTTACGGTTTACCCGCGATCTGCGTGGTGCTGGTTATCGTTTTTTCACTGACAACGCCTTCGTTTGCTTCCCTGTTGACGCTGCAGGCCATTCTCGATAGCAAATCGAAAATTGCCCTGCTGGCGCTAGCAGCAACCATCCCGATGATTGTTGGCAAAATCGACCTGAACGTCGGCTTCGGCATCGTGCTCTGGCACATCCTCGCCATTACTTTGCAGGTTGAATATGGTTTCTCCTGGCCCGTCGCTGTGGCGATCGTGCTGGTGCTCTCTGCGCTCTACGGTTTGCTGAACGGTATTCTGGTGGCGCTGGCGGATATCGACAGCTTTGTTGCGACCCTGGGTTCCGGTACGGTGCTGTACGCCATCGCGCTCTGGCACTCTGGCGGTCGGCAGATCGTCGGGGACTTACCGGACGCCTTTATCGCCCTGCATCACTCCGACCTGTTCGGCATTCCGGTGGTGGCCTTCTACGTCCTTTTTGCCGCCGTGGTGTTGTGGATCATCACCGAACATACCCCGATTGGTCGCTGCATGTATGCGGTGGGCGGCAACCCCGTCGCCGCAGCGCTCAACGGCATTTCCGTTAATCGTTACATCATCGGGGCATTTATGACTTCCAGCACCTTAACCGGCTTTACCGGGGTGATCATCGCCGCCGAGCAGGGTGTGGGCCAGGCCAGCGTCGGGATGGATTATCTGCTCCCGGCTCTGGTGGGCGCCTTCCTTGGCAGCACTACCATTCGTCCTGGCCGGGTGAACGTCTGGGGCACGGTGGTCGGTATTACGGTGCTGGCGATAGGTATTGCGGGTATCCAGCAGTTCGGCGGCGCGTTTTGGGTCGAACCACTGTTTAACGGCGCGACGCTGCTGCTGTCGATTACCCTGGCAGGCTACGCCCAACGCCGTCGGGCATTAAATAAAAAACTGGTGCAGCGGGCACAATCGCCAGCATCAGGCTCCTCCGTTACCCAATGACTCTCGCGTAAGGAACTGAAAATGAATAAAAAAATAGTTCAATGCTGTCTGGCTGCCGGGTTGATGATGGCAAGTGGTTTCAGCCTCGCCGACGATGCCTTTGTTCAGCAAGCGAAAACGGCGATTGCCAAAGCGACCGCACCAGTCACCACATGGGACGGCCCAACCCAGGGTCCGGCGCTGCAGCCGAATAAGAAGATCATTTTCATCGCCTCGGACATGAAAAACGGCGGCGTGCTGGGCGTTAAAGAGGGACTGGAGGAAGCGGTGAAAGCCGCAGGCTGGCAGCTGGATGTACTGGATGGTGCAGGTTCGGTGAAAGATCAACTGGCGGCGCTAAACCAGGCGATCGCCCGTAAACCGGACGGTATCGTCATTGGCGGCTGGAACCCGAACGTCGCCAAAATTCCGCTGAAAAAAGCCGTGAAAGAGGGCATCGTGCTGACCGCATGGCACGCGGTTCCCGCGCCTGGCCCGGTTCCGGCTTACAACATTTTCTACAACGTGACCTCCGACTCGAATGACGTTTCGCGCATGGCGGCACTGTATACGGTGGCAAAATCCAACGGCACCGCCAAGGTGCTGATTTTCACCGACTCGCTGTACCAAATCGCACTGGATAAAGCCAACGCGATGAAGAAGGTGATTGAGCAATGCAGCGGTTGCCAGGTGGTGGAGTTTATCGATACCCCGCTGGCCGATACCTCCAACCGCATGCCGGGCATGACCTACAGCCTGATCCAAAAATATGGCGATAAATTCGAATACTCGCTGGCGATTAACGACCTGTACTTCGACTTTATGGCCTCTGCACTGCAAACCGCGGGCAAAGGCAGCGGAGATAAACCACCGTACAACATCTCCGCTGGCGACGGTTCCGTCACCGCCTACCAGCGCGTACGTGAAGGCAAAGCGCAGATCGCAACCGTACCAGAACCGTTGAAACTGCACGGCTGGCAGCTGCTGGATGAATTTAACCGCGCCTTCGCGGGCAAAGCGCCGTCTGGTTATGTCACCCCGGCGCATCTGGTAACCAAAGAGAACATCGCCGCCGACGGCGGCCAGAACAACGAATTCGACCCGGACAACCATTATCGCGATCGCTACAAAGCCATCTGGGGCGTGAAGTGAAATGTTAGCCGTCACGGGAAGTATTGAACGCCTGTGCTCACCGGCGATCTGGGCGGAAGGCCCGGTGTGGCTGGCAGACCAGCAGTGCCTGATTTTCAGCGATGTGAAAGGCAACAGAATGTTCCGTTGGGATGCGCAAAATGGCGTCAGCGTGTTTCGTGCCGAATCCCACTTTGCCAACGGCAACGCGCGGGACTTACAAGGGCGCTTGTTAACCTGCGAGCACGGTCGGCGCGGGATCAGCCGTACCGACGCCGCAGGCAATCACACCCTGCTGGTGGATAAAGTCGATGGGCTGCGTTTTAACTCCCCCAACGATATCGCGGTGCGCCAGGACGGGTCGATTTGGTTTACCGATCCGCCCTACGGCATCGTCGGTGACGAAGAGGGCTATCGCGCCGCAAGTCAGGTCATTGGCTGCTACGTCTATCGCTTTGATGAAGCGCGTCACCAGGTCGCTATTGCCATCAGCGATACCCAGCGCCCCAACGGGCTGGCCTTTTCGCCAGATGATAAATGGCTATACGTGGCAGATATGTCGGTTATTGATTTTCCGAGCCAGGGTCGCCGGGAAATTCGTGCTTACCGTCTTGAAGGCGATAACGCGCTATTTTCCCACGTTGTAACCCAGGTCAAACCGGGTATTCCGGACGGATTTTGCGTCGACCAGGACGGGAATATTTACTGCAGCTGCGAAACGGGGATTTTGATTTTCTCCGCCGCAGGCGAATTACTGGACACCATTGCGGTCCCCGAGCGCGTCTCTAACTGCACCTTTGGTGGCCCCGACGGGAATGCGCTTTTTATTACGGCGACGACATCGCTGTACCGGGTGACCTTCACCCCGTCCCGCCTTCAGGGATAAACCAGAATCACACCGACACGCACCGGTCCTGCCGGCGTGTTTTTGCAACCCGACATTATTTAGTGGAATCACATTCCACTATGTGAAACATAAGATGTAATGGAGAAAACGTATGTTATTGAGTTTTTCTGACCTTAAAAATGAGTTTACCCGTGTCCTGCTGGCACGCGGCGTGGCGGCTGAAACTGCCGATGCCTGTGCAGAAATGTTCGCTCGCACCACCGAGTCAGGGGTCTATTCACACGGCGTAAACCGTTTCCCGCGCTTTATTCAGCAGCTGGAAAACGGCGATATCATCCCGGAGGCCCTGCCAAAACGTACCGCTTCATTGGGGGCAATTGAGCAGTGGGATGCCCAGCGTTCAATCGGTAACCTGACGGCGAAAAAAATGATGGATCGGGCTATTGAACTGGCTTCTGACCACGGTATTGGTCTGGTTGCGGTACGCAACGCCAACCACTGGATGCGCGGCGGCAGCTACGGCTGGCAGGCGGCGGAAAAAGGCTACATCGGTATCTGCTGGACCAACTCCATTGCCGTGATGCCGCCGTGGGGCGCCAAAGAGTGCCGCATCGGGACGAACCCACTGATCGTCGCTATTCCGTCGACGCCGATCACCATGGTGGACATGTCGATGTCGATGTTCTCCTACGGCATGCTGGAAGTGAACCGTCTGGCGGGCCGCCAGCTGCCGGTTGACGGCGGCTTCGATGACGAAGGCAACCTGACCAAAGACCCGGCACCCATCGAGAAAAACCGCCGTATTCTGCCGATGGGCTACTGGAAAGGTTCAGGCCTCTCCATTGTGCTGGACATGATCGCCACCCTGCTCTCCGATGGCGCTTCCGTTGCTGCAGTAACTGAAGACAACAGTGACGAATTCAACATTTCGCAAGTCTTTATCGCTATCGAAGTGGACAAGCTGATCGACGGAGCCACTCGCGACGCCAAGCTGCAACGCATCATGGATTACATCACCAGCGCCGAACGTGCCGACGAAAACGTGCCGGTCCGTCTGCCCGGTCATGAGTTTTCCCGTCTGCTGGAAGAGAACCGCCGCAACGGCATCACCGTTGATGACAGCGTGTGGGCAAAAATCAAAGCGCTGTAAGGAATATCATCATGATTTATGGACATATTTCTCAACCCAACGCCTGCCGGTACCCGGCGGCGATTGAAAAAGCACTGGATTTTTTGCGCACCACGGACTTCAGTAAGCTGGAGACCGGGGTGGTCGAAATCGAGGGGCGCACGATCTTCGCGCAGATCCTCGACCTGACCACCCGCCCGCACGATGAATTACGCCCGGAAGTACACCGCCGCTACCTGGATATCCAGTTTTTATATTCCGGTGAAGAGCAGATCGGTGTTGCTATCGATACCGGCAATAATGTCGTCAGTGAAGAATTACTTGAGCAGCGGGATATTATTTTCTATCACCACAGCGAAAATGAATCGTTAATAGAAATGAGGCCGGGGAACTACGCCATATTTTTCCCGCAGGATGTTCACCGACCAGCCTGTAATAAACACCGGGCAACGGCAATCAGGAAAATAGTGGTTAAAGTTGCTATTTCCGCTTTAGATTAATCCGTAATTTATTTGTCGCACGACGATAAATAAAAGGAGTGAAAAATGGAAAGAAATGACGCCGGTTATATCATCGGCGCATACCCTTGTGCGCCCTCATTTCACCAAAAGAGCGAACAAGAAGAGACGGAATTCTGGCGCTTACTCGCGGACACGCCCCACATCCGTGGGCTCGAGCAGCCATGCCATGAGAACTTTCACCCCTATGGCGATGAGTGGTTGCTCCAGCATACGCCGCAGGAGTGGCAGATGGTGGTGACTGCCATCCCGGAAACCATGCGTCGCCGTGGCGGCGGCAACACGGCTTTCGGCCTGGCCTCCAGCGATGAAGAACAGCGCCTGGCATGCATCGAATTCCATCGTCATTTACACAACAAAATCAATGCGCTAAATAAACGTTTTGCTGGCAAGGTGATCGCCCTGGAACTGCAGGCGGCACCGCTTGCAGGCAATGCGAACGTAGAGCAGGCAACCGATGCTTTCGCCCGCTCAATCAAAGAGATTGCGGCCTGGGACTGGTCATGCTCACTCGTACTGGAACATTGTGATGCCATGAACCAGCCGGCGCCACGCAAAGGCTTTTTGCCGCTGGAAAACGTGCTGGAGGTCCTGGCAGGTTACCGCATTGATATCTGTATCAACTGGGCGCGGTCGGCGATTGAAGGGCGTAACGCCGCCCTGCCGCTGACGCACGCTCAGGCGGTACATGCCGCAGGAAAACTGGGGGCGCTGATGTTCTCTGGCACCGCGACCGAAGGGCCGTATGGCGAATGGACTGACCTGCATACACCGTTCGCCCCGTTCTGCCCGCACAGCCTGTTAACGGCGGCGCACGCCAAAGAATTATTTAATGTGGCTGATTCAGCAAAATTACAGTTTGCCGGTATTAAGTTACTGGAAATTGATGAGAATGCTGATGTGAATCATCGCATAGCCATATTACGCGATGGCATTAACGCGTTAAACATAGCCCAACAATAAATATAAAGCGTCAATTTAATCGCAACGTCAGTTACTTTAAACACGAGATTAATATGAACACTTCCTCTTACGCTACAACCGCGGATATTCCGCGCCAACGCTGGTTAAGAATTATTCCCCCTATTCTTATCGCGTGTATTATTTCCTATATGGACCGGGTCAACATTGCCTTTGCTATGCCCGGCGGGATGGATGCCGAACTCGGTATTTCCGCCACCATGGCAGGGCTTGCGGGCGGGATATTCTTTATCGGCTATCTGTTTTTACAGGTGCCGGGCGGGAAAATCGCGGTCCACGGCAGCGGCAAGAAGTTTATTGGTTGGTCGCTGGTCGCCTGGGCGGTCATTTCGGTCCTGACCGGGTTAATCACCAACCAGTATCAGCTGCTGGTCCTGCGTTTTTTACTGGGTGTCGCCGAAGGGGGCATGCTGCCCGTGGTGCTGACGATGATCAGCAACTGGTTCCCGGATGCTGAACGTGGCCGCGCCAACGCGATTGTGATTATGTTTGTCCCGATTGCCGGCATTATCACCGCCCCGCTCTCCGGATGGATCATTACCATCCTCGACTGGCGCTGGCTGTTCATTATTGAAGGCTTGCTCTCAGTGGTGGTATTAGCCCTGTGGGCCTATACCGTCTACGACCGTCCGCAGGAAGCCCGGTGGATTTCTGAAGCCGAAAAGCGCTACCTGGTCGATACCCTCGCCGCCGAACAACGCGCCATCGCCGGAACCACCGTCAAAAATGCGTCTCTCAGCGCTGTACTGGCCGACAGAACCATGTGGCAACTGATCGCCCTGAATTTCTTCTATCAGACCGGTATTTACGGCTACACCCTGTGGCTCCCCACCATTCTCAAAGAGCTGACGCACAGCAGCATGGGGCAGGTTGGGATGCTCGCTATCCTGCCGTACATCGGGGCGATTGCCGGGATGTTCCTGTTCTCTTCCCTCTCTGACCGTACCGGAAAACGCAAACTGTTCGTCTGCCTGCCGCTGGTTGGCTTTGCCCTGTGCATGTTCCTGTCGGTGGCGTTGAAAAACAACGTCTGGCTGGCCTATGCCGCGCTGGTGGGTTGTGGCTTCTTCCTGCAGTCCGCGGCGGGGGTGTTCTGGACCATTCCGGCCCGCTTATTCAGCGCTGAAATGGCCGGCGGCGCCCGTGGCGTCATCAACGCCCTCGGCAACCTCGGTGGCTTCTGCGGTCCCTACGCGGTGGGCGTACTGATCACCCTTTACAGCAAAGACGCCGGCGTTTACTGCCTGGCGATCTCCCTGGCGCTGGCTGCGCTGATGGCCCTTCTGCTGCCGTCGAAATGCGATACCGGCGCAGCCCCGCTAAAGACGATGAGCCCACGTAAACACGCGGCGTAACCCCTGCCGGGGGGTCTGCGCCTCCCGGCAACAAAGAGAATGCAAAGATGAGTGAGAAAAAGACCTTCTGGCTCGGTATCGACTGCGGTGGTACCTATCTGAAAGCCGGTTTATATGACGCCAAAGGTCATGAGCATGGCATTCATCGGCAATCGCTGCAGACGGCGTCGCCCCTGCCGGGCTATGCCGAACGCGACATGCACCAGCTCTGGCAACAGTGCGTGGCGACCATTGCCGGGCTACTACAACGCACCGGCGTCGTGGGCGAACAGATTACCGGGATCGGTATTTCGGCGCAGGGCAAGGGGCTGTTTCTCCTGGATAAACAGGATCGGCCACTGGGCAATGCCATGCTCTCCTCCGATCGCCGGGCGCTGGATATCGTCCAGCGCTGGCAGCAGGACGGCATCCCTGAGCAGCTGTATCCGGTTACCCGCCAGACGTTGTGGACCGGGCATCCGGCCTCGCTGCTGCGCTGGGTAAAAGAGCATGAACCTCAGCGTTACGCGCAAATCGGCAGCGTCATGATGGGCCACGACTACCTGCGCTGGTGCTTAACCGGCGTTAAAGGCTGCGAGGAGAGCAACATCTCCGAGTCCAACCTCTACAACATGGCAACCGGCCAGTACGACCCACAGCTGACCCGCTGGCTGGGCATCAGTGAAATCGATAACGCCTTACCGCCCATCGTCGGTTCAGCAGAAATATGCGGGGAAATCACCGCTCAGGCAGCCGCTATCACCGGTCTGGCGGCGGGAACTCCCGTCGTCGGCGGTCTGTTTGATGTGGTTTCCACCGCACTCTGCGCGGGTATCGAAGATGAGTTTACCCTCAATGCGGTAATGGGGACCTGGGCGGTGACCAGTGGAATAACCCACGGCCTGCGCAATCACGAGGCCCACCCTTACGTCTACGGTCGCTACGTCAATGACGGGCAGTACATCGTTCATGAAGCCAGCCCAACCTCTTCCGGCAATCTTGAATGGTTCACGGCCCAATGGGGCGACCTCTCTTTCGATGAGATCAACCGGGCCGTCGCCGGGCTGCCGAAAGCCGACGGCCAGCTCTTTTTCCTGCCGTTTCTCTATGGCAGCAACGCCGGGCTGGAGATGACCTGCGGGTTTTACGGCCTGCAGGCGCTGCACACCCGCGCCCATCTGCTGCAGGCGGTCTACGAAGGAGTGGTCTTCAGCCATATGACCCACCTGAACCGCATGCGTGAACGCTTTACCGATGTTCACGCCCTGCGCGTCACCGGCGGCCCGGCGCACTCTGACGTCTGGATGCAGATGCTGGCCGACGTCAGCGGTCTGTGCATCGAATTGCCGCAGGTCGAGGAGACCGGGTGCTTCGGCGCGGCGCTTGCCGCCCGCGTCGGGACCGGCGTCTACCGCACCTTCCAAGACGCCCAGCACGATTTACAACATCCGGTACGCACGCTGCAGCCCGATATGGCCGCGCACGCGCGTTACCAGCACAAATACCAGCAATACCAACATTTGATTCAGGCACTGCAGGGCTATCACGCCCGCATTAAGGAGCACGCACTATGAGCCGTCCATTACTGCAACTGGCGCTCGACCATACCCATCTTCAGGCGGCACAGCACGATGTCGCCCTGTTACAGGACCACGTCGATATCGTCGAAGCCGGCACGATCCTGTGCCTTGCCGAAGGGCTGCGCGCGGTGACCGCCCTGCGCGCCCAGTGTCCGGACAAAATTATCGTCGCCGACTGGAAGGTGGCCGATGCCGGCGAAACCCTCGCACAGCAGGCGTTTAACGCCGGCGCCAACTGGATGACTATCATCTGCGCCGCCCCGCTCGCCACGGTAGAGAAAGGCCACGCCGTGGCGCAGGCCTGCGGCGGAGAAATTCAGATGGAGCTGTTCGGCAACTGGACGCTGGAGGATGCCCGTGGCTGGTATCGCACCGGGGTTCGTCAGGCGATCTACCACCGCGGACGCGACGCCCAGGCCAGCGGGCAACAGTGGGGTGACGCCGATCTGACGCGCATGAAGGCGCTGTCGGATATTGGCCTCGAACTGTCGATTACCGGCGGGATCACCCCCGCTGACCTGGCGCTGTTCCGTGATATTAACGTTAAAGCGTTTATTGCCGGACGTGCATTATCAGGCGCCGCCCACCCGGCACAGGTTGCCGCCGAATTCCACGCACAGATTGACGCCATCTGGGGAGAACAGCATGCGTAATCATCCGTTAGGTATCTATGAGAAAGCGCTGGCCAAAGATCTCAGCTGGCCGGAGCGGCTGGTGCTGGCAAAAAGCTGCGGGTTTGATTTTGTCGAAATGTCGGTAGATGAGACTGACGAACGCCTGTCACGCCTCGACTGGAGCCCCGCTCAGCGCGCCTCGCTGGTGACCGCCATGCTGGAGACCGGAGTAGCCATTCCGTCGATGTGCCTCTCCGCCCACCGCCGCTTCCCCTTTGGCAGCCGCGATGAGTCCATCCGCCAGCGGGCGCGGGAGATCATGACCAAAGCCATCCGTCTGGCGCGCGATCTGGGCATCCGCACCATTCAACTGGCGGGCTATGACGTCTACTACGAGGAGCACGATGAAGGCACCCGCCAGCGCTTTGCCGAAGGGCTGGCGTGGGCGGTGGAACAGGCCGCAGCTGCGCAGGTGATGCTGGCGGTGGAGATCATGGATACCGCCTTTATGAACTCCATCAGCAAGTGGAAAGCGTGGGATGAGATGCTCTCTTCCCCATGGTTCACCGTTTATCCGGACGTCGGCAACCTCAGCGCCTGGGGCAACGACGTGGCCGCCGAACTCAAACTGGGTATCGATCGCATCGCCGCCATCCACCTGAAAGATACCCAGCCGGTCACCGCGCACAGTCCCGGACAGTTTCGTGACGTGCCGTTTGGCGAAGGTTGTGTCGATTTTGTTGGCATTTTCAAAACCCTGCACGAACTGAACTATCGCGGATCGTTTCTGATTGAAATGTGGACGGAGAAAGCCAGCGAACCGGTGCTGGAAATTATCCAGGCACGTCGCTGGATTGAATCGCGGATGCAGGAAGGAGGATTTACATGTTAGAACAACTCAAAGCCGAGGTCCTGGCTGCCAACCTGGCGCTGCCGGCCCACCAGCTGGTGACGTTTACCTGGGGCAACGTCAGCGCGGTCGATGACACGCGCACGCTGATGGTCATCAAACCTTCCGGTGTCGAATATACGGTAATGACCGCCGACGATATGGTGGTGGTGGAGTTAGCCAGCGGCAAGGTCGTTGAAGGCAGCAAAAAACCGTCGTCCGATACCCCGACCCATCTGGCGCTCTATCGCCGCTATCCGCAGATCGGCGGGATCGTGCACACCCATTCCCGCCACGCGACGATCTGGTCGCAGGCGGGCATTGACCTGCCGGCATGGGGCACCACCCATGCCGACTATTTCTACGGCGCCATTCCCTGTACCCGTCTGATGACCGTGGACGAAATTAACGGCGAATACGAATATCAGACCGGCGAAGTGATCATTAAAACCTTTGAAGAGCGCGGGCTGGATCCGGCGCAAATTCCGGCGGTCCTCGTCCACTCACACGGCCCGTTTGCCTGGGGCAAAGATGCCGCCGATGCCGTGCATAACGCGGTGGTGCTGGAGGAGTGCGCTTACATGGGGCTGTTCTCGCGCCAGCTGGCCCCGCAACTGCCTGATATGCAGTCTGAACTGCTCGATAAACACTATTTGCGTAAACACGGCGCCAATGCCTATTACGGGCAAAACTGACCACCCTACCACCGCGCCTTCTCCGCCCGGAGGAGGCCGTTCCTACGCCGAATTCACGTGCTCCTTACAGTAGCGACGCTTCCATGCCGCCGGGGTCAGACCGGTGTGCTTGCGGAAAATTTTGCGGAAATAGCCCACATCATTAAACCCGCATTTCGACGCCACGTCGGTCAATGACAGCGAATCGCTGATCAGCAGCTTTTCCGCCGCCCTCACCCGCTGGCGATGCAGCGCTTCGGTTAGCGTCAGCCTGAAAGCATGGCGATAGACGCGCCCGAGGTAGTCCGCGTTGCAGTGCAGCTCCTTCGCCAGCGTGGAGGCAGAAATGGGCAGATGAAACCGGGTGAGGATGATTTGCTGCGCTTTCCAGGCCAGCGCGGTGCCGGGACTATCGGCAGGCTGTTCGCTGGCCGCCGCCGCAATCTTCTGCAAAATCAGCAGCAGGATCAGCTCCAGCGCGACGCTACGATGAATATTTTCCTGTTCGTGCAAGAATTGCCTGAACAGGGAGATAATATATTGCGGCTCACTCACCCGCGTGTGCTGGGGCACCGCCAGCAGCGCTTCGGGCGGCGAGGCGGCCTCGTCTGCTACCACTTCGAAATGCAGCCAGTAGAATTTTAAATCCGCCGGAAATTGCCCTACCCCGACATGCAAGCGCTCTGGCCACAGCAGCAAACTTTCCCCGGCATTCACGCTAAATACCTCGTTATCTTCGCGAATCGTTAATGTCCCTTTTTCAACGAAGATAATTTCCCAGGAACGAAGCTGTCGTGCCGGATGGCTACCAATACCGCGAGAAATAAATAACCCGCCATTTTGGACTTTAATCGGTAAAGACATGGATAATTCAAGCATAGATATGAAAATCCCCGCTATTTGCATCACCAGATATTCGCTTTACCTTTGATTATTCACGATAAAACAGCATGATTCAGGATCGCAATCACACTTTTATCATGAAGTCGGAATCGTCACCTTTTTATACTTTTCCCTTCCCTTGTTAGCCCAGGTATTTAGTGCAGAATAAATAACGTACTTTGCAAATGACAAATAAAAGCCCGCACTTCAGCGGGATATTATTCCGCACATCATCTCCGGGAGTTATTTATGACTTCGGCTCCGATTACCACAAGTGATTTAGCACAACGCACTCAGGACGATTCCCTCACGCTCCGTGAAAAAATCGGTTACGGCCTGGGCGATGCGGGCGGGACGGTCATTACCTGCCTGATCATGAACTTTTTAACTTTCTTCTATACCGACGTGTTTGGACTGACGCCGGCGCTGGTCGGGACGCTATTCCTGGCGCTGCGCGTGTTTGACGCCATCTCCGACCCGATAATGGGCGTGCTGGCCGACCGCACCCAAAGCCGCTGGGGACGCTTTCGCCCGTGGCAGCTATGGATAGCGTTGCCCATCGGCATTATCGGCGTACTGACCTTTACCGTGCCGGATGCCGGTATGGGCGTAAAAATCGCCTGGGCTTTCGGCACGTATCTGCTGCTGTCGGTGAGCTATACCGCGATTAACGTGCCCTACTGCGCGCTGATTAACACTATGACCACGCGCCACAGCGAAGTGATCTCGTGTCAGGCGTGGCGTTTTGTCTTGTGCGGCGTGGCAGGATTCCTGGTATCCGTTGGGCTGCCGTGGCTGGTGAAGGCGCTCGGTCAGGGCAACACCGCACAGGGCTATCAGTATGGCGTCGGCGTACTCTGCGCCATTGCGGTGGTGATGTTCCTGTGCTGCTTCTTCTGGGTTCGCGAACGCGTCTCGTTGGACATGATGGGGAAATTCACCCTGCGCGAACATATCGCCGGACTGCGCCAGAATGACCAGCTGCTGCTGATGCTGGTGATGTCGTTCCTGCTGATCAACGTCTTTAATATCCGCGGCGGCGGCTACATGTACTTCATCACCTACGTGTTGGGCGGCTCGACCGGCTATACCTCGCTGTTCTTCACCATGGTGACCTTCGCCTCGATTGGCGGCTCGGTGATTATCAACCTGCTGTCGCGCCGCTTTGATACCGTCAAACTCTATTACTACACCAACCTGGTGTTAGCCGCGATCGCCTTCGCGATGTGGTTTTTACCGACCGGCCCGGCCTACCAGACCTTATGGCTGGTGGTGATCCTCAGTAACGGCATCATTCTCGGCTTCACCCTGCCGCTGCACTTCTCGCTGATGGCCTTCTCCGACGATTACGGTGAATGGAAAACCGGCGTGCGCTCTTCCGGCATGAACTTCGCCTTTAACCTGTTCTTCATCAAGCTGGCATGGGCCTCCAGCGCCGGCATTATCAGCCTGGTGTTTATCTATGTGGCCTATCAGCCGGGCGCGGAAAACCAAACCGCATCATCGCTGGCCGGCATCTCCAGCATGGAGACCCTGTTGCCGGCCCTGTTCCACCTGCTGCTGGCCTTCACCATTCGCGCCTGCAAGCTTAATAATCCTATGATGGCGCGCATTGCCAGCGACCTGCGCACGCGTCACGTCCAGTCTTAAGGAGTCCGTTATGTCTGTTATGGAAGTCGATCTGCACAAACTGAAAATCAACGACCCGTTCCTCGGCCAGTACCAGCAGCTGGTGCGCGATGTGGTGATCCCGTATCAATGGGATGCGCTGAACGACCGTATTGCCGAGGCGGATCCGAGCCATGCAATCGAAAACTTCCGGATTGCCGCAGGGCAGCAGGAAGGAGAATTTTACGGCATGGTCTTTCAGGACAGCGACGTGGCTAAATGGCTGGAAGCCGTTGCCTGGTCGCTATGTCAGAAGCCGGACGCCGAACTGGAAAAAACCGCTGACGAGGTGATTGAACTGGTGGCGGCCGCCCAGTGCGAAGATGGCTACCTGAACACCTACTTCACGGTCAAAGCCCCGGCGGAACGCTGGACTAACCTTGCAGAATGTCATGAGCTGTACTGCGCGGGCCACATGATTGAAGCGGGCGTCGCCTTCTTCCAGGCCACCGGCAAACGCCGCCTTCTGGAGGTCGTCTGCCGTCTTGCCGATCATATCGACAACGTGTTCGGCCCCGGCGACAACCAGCTGCACGGCTACCCTGGCCACCCGGAGATCGAGCTGGCGTTAATGCGCCTGTACGACATTACCCAGGAGCCGCGTTATCTGGCGCTGGTGAACTATTTCGTTGAAGAGCGCGGCACGCAGCCGCACTTTTACGATATCGAATATGAAAAGCGTGGCAAAACCTCCTACTGGAATACCTACGGCCCGGCCTGGATGGTGATGGATAAGCCCTACAGCCAGGCGCACCAGCCGATTTCCGAACAGCCTGTCGCCATCGGCCATGCGGTACGTTTTGTCTACCTGATGACCGGCGTCGCCCATCTCGCCCGCTTAAGTCAGGACGAGGGCAAACGTCAGGACTGCCTGCGCCTGTGGAACAATATGGCTCAGCGCCAGCTGTATATTACCGGCGGCATTGGTTCGCAGAGCAGCGGCGAAGCCTTCAGCAGCGACTATGACCTACCAAACGACACGGTCTACGCGGAAAGCTGCGCGTCTATCGGACTGATGATGTTTGCCCGTCGGATGCTGGAGATGGAAGCCGACAGCCAGTATGCCGATGTGATGGAGCGTGCGCTGTATAACACCGTGCTGGGCGGGATGGCGCTGGATGGTAAACACTTCTTTTACGTTAACCCGCTGGAAGTGCACCCGACATCGTTAAAATTCAACCATATCTATGACCACGTGAAGCCGGTGCGTCAACGCTGGTTTGGCTGCGCCTGCTGCCCGCCAAACATAGCCCGCGTACTGACCTCGCTGGGGCACTATATCTACACGCCGCATCAGGATGCGCTGTACATCAACCTGTACGTGGGTAACAGCGCGGAGATCCCGGTGGGTGATGAAACCCTGCGCCTGCGGATCAGCGGTAACTATCCGTGGCAGGAGCAGGTGAAGATAGCTGTCGACTCACCGACGCCGATCAATCACACCCTGGCGCTGCGCCTGCCGGACTGGTGCGATAACCCGCAGGTGACGCTCAACGGCAAGCCAGTGGCCCAGGATGTACGCAAGGGGTATCTGCATATTAGCCATCGCTGGCAGGAAGGCGACACGCTTCTGTTAACGCTGCCGATGCCGGTGCGCCGCCTTTACGGTAATCCGCTGGTGCGTCATCAGGCCGGCCAGGTCGCTGTCCAGCGCGGTCCGCTAGTGTACTGCCTGGAGCAGGCGGATAACGGCGAGCAATTGCATAACCTGCAGCTGCCGCGCAACGCCGGGTTCAGCGCCTTTGAAGGGAAAGGGATTTTTACCCACAAGGTGATCCTGCAGGCGCCAGGTTATAAGCAGACAGCGGAAGACGCCGGCCAGCAGGCGCTATGGCATTATGATCGTGCGCCGACAACCCGCCAGCCGCAGACCCTGACCTTTATTCCGTGGTTTAGCTGGGCCAACCGTGGCGAAGGCGAGATGCGCATTTGGGTAAAAGAAGCAGAGGAATAAGCGCGAAGGTTGTCGCTGAACCACTGGCGGATTCAGATTTCCCGGTAGCGCTGCACTGAGCGGGCTACCGGGTCGGTCTGGTAGCCCGGACAGGCGGGTCAAGCACCGCCTCCGGGATTTCCCTGGCTACAGGAACAGTGCCTTATCACGCAGGATATGGTCGTTGCCACGTCGGCGGGTAAAGCCAATCCGGTCGAAATATTCAAGAATCTGAATCGCCAGCTTGCGCCCGACGTTCAGGGTATCGCGGAAATCGGCCGCACAGGTGGATCCACGAGCCAGATCCAGTTCGCGGATCATTCTGGCAAAGGCCACGATCCGATCGTTGCGGTAATAACGATCTTTGACGATCGCGGTAATCATCCCCTGCTGCGCCGCCTGACGCAGCACCGCGCGCATCAGCGCCTCTTCAACGCCCGCCTCTTTCGCCAGGTCACGTACCCACCAGGGCTCGTCGGCAAACAGGTCGGCAACCCGCAGCCAGATGCTCTGCTGTTCTTCGGTAAAGCCCGCTTTGTGTTCCGGCAGATGTAACCATCCGTGATGGCTATCGATAGTCCCGCTGGCGCGCATCTGCTCAATCAGCAGCAGTACCAGCGCTTCGTCCTCCATCGGCAGCGCAATACGCCGCAGACGTTCGCGGCCCGGTCCAGGCTCGTCGCGATGCTGATCGTGATAGCGCGCCAGCGCATCAAGGAGTTTTGTCTGCCAGCGCGCCGCCAGCGGGGCGCTGAGCAGACTGTTGCCCGCCTGCAGGTAATCCGGGCGGTTAATCAACACGTTCAGGCCTTCATCGCTGAGCTGGCGCGCCCAGGCAAAATCATCGAGACGGACGGCATCGCGTTGCAGATGAATATCCAGCGCCTGAGCATCATCCCCCTGCGACGCGGCTAACGCCGCCAGCCATTGTAAATATTCAGGCTTACGCTTGCCGCGCCGCGGCGGATTTAGCGTCACCACGCGGGCACCCGCCAGGGTAACGCGAGCGGAGATATCGCGCAGCACCAGGCGGTCGTTATCTGCCAGCCACAGCGGAGTATCGAGTACCAGTTCGGCGAGATCCCCCTCCAGCAGCGATACGCGTCCGGTAATATGGCTGGCGGCATGATGGATATGCAAAGATTGCCATTGCGTCAACGGCGTGTGGCACTGCAACTCAACGATCACCCGTTCAGAAGCCTCCGGCGGCCGCACCGAGAGCAGCCAGTCGCCGCGATTCAGCGCCTCTTTTTGCGCATCGCCAACAATATTCAGGGCGATACGCTGGCCTGCCCAGGCCTGCCCGACGGCCTGGTTCTGGGCGTGCAGACCGCGCACGCGCATCGGTTTATCGACCCCGGTCAGCCACAGCGTATCACCCACATTGACCTCGCCCGACAGCGCCGTTCCGGTCACCACCAGCCCGGCACCTTTAACCGTAAAGGCCCGGTCGATCGCCAGGCGAAAACGCTGGTGCTGCGGGTGCGCACGGGCGGACAGCTGCAGTAAATGCTCGCGCAGTTCGGCGATCCCCTGGTTTTCAGTGGCCGCGGTGGCAAACAACGTGGCGTCGGTAAAACCAAATTCTGCCAGCACCGCCGTCACGTCGCCACGCACCTCTTCAACGCGCTGCGCCTCGACGCGGTCCGCTTTGGTCAGCGCGACGGTCAGCGACGGCTTTCCCGTCAGCTGCAGGATGGCCAGATGCTCGCGGGTCTGCGCCATCACGCCATCATCGCAGGCCACCACCAGCAGCGCGTGGTCAATGCCACCCACGCCCGCCAGCATGTTAGACAAAAACTTTTCGTGGCCAGGCACATCGATAAACCCCAGCACGCGACCGTCGGGCTGCGGCCAGTAGGCGTACCCCAGATCGATCGTCATCCCGCGTGATTTCTCTTCCGGCAGGCGGTCAGCATTAACGCCGGTAATCGCCTGCAGCAGCGTTGTTTTACCGTGGTCAACATGTCCGGCGGTGGCAATAATCATTGTAATAACATCTCCATAAACCGGGGTTCATCTTCAAGACAGCGCAAGTCCAGCCACAGACGCCCATCGTAAATCCGTCCGATAACCGGGATCGTCAGCCCGCGCCAACGGGCCGCCAGCGCCTCCAGCTGACTGCCACGACCATCGCGCGGCGTAAAGGTCAGCGCCGCCCCAGGCAGACGGTCTACCGGTAGCGAACCGCTGCCAATTTGCGACTGACATGGCTCCACCCGCACCTCAAACTGCGTGTAGTGCGCGGCCAGCAACGGCTGCAGGCGCAACGCCTGCGCCTGAATCGCCTCCGCCGTGCGGGTCAGCAGGCGCAGGGTGGGCAGCCGATCGGCCAGCGTTTCCGGATGCAGATAGAGCCGCAGAGTGGCTTCCAGCGCGGCAAGGGTCATTTTATCCGCTCGCAGCGCGCGCTTAAGCGGGTGCTGCTGCAGACGGGCAATCATCGCCTTCTCACCAACGATAATCCCCGCCTGCGGACCACCCAGCAGCTTATCGCCGGAGAAGCTCACCAGACTGACTCCCGCCGCGATCATCTCCTGCGGCATCGGCTCTTTCGGCAGACCATACTGGCTCAGGTCAACCAGCGAACCACTGCCCAAATCAGCCACCACCGGAATCCCCGTTTCGCGGCCAATCGCCGCCAGTCCGGCCTCATCGACGGCCGTCGTGAAGCCCTCGATGCTGTAATTGCTGGTATGGACCTTCATCAACAGCCCGGTATTCTCATTCACGGCCTGACGATAATCTTTCGCATGGGTGCGGTTGGTGGTGCCGACTTCATGCAGGATACAACCCGCCTGGCGCATCACATCGGGAATACGGAATGCACCGCCGATCTCCACCAGCTCGCCGCGCGAGAGCACCACTTCTTTACCGCCGGCGGTGGCCGCCAGCATCAGCAGCACCGCCGCAGCGTTATTGTTGACGATGCAGGCATCTTCCGCGCCGGTTATGCGGCACAGCAGCTCCGCCAGCGCCCGATCGCGGTGGCCGCGCCCGGCATCATCCAGGCTGTACTCCAGCGTGACCGGCGCACGCATCGCCTGTGCAACTGCGTCAACCGCCGCTTCTGCCTGAATTGCGCGCCCCAGGTTGGTATGCAGCACCGTGCCGGTGAGATTGAACACCGGGCGCAGCGCGCTTTGCAGCGTTTGCGCCAGCCGTCGCCCGGTTTCCTGCGGCCAGTCATCGCACCAGGCCGGCAGCGCCTGCTGCTGACGAATGTATTCCCGCGCCTCCTCCAGCATCTGGCGCAGCAGCGCCACCACCTGAGCATGGCCATAGCGGGCCAGCACAGCAGAAAAAGCGGGATCGCGAAGCAAACGGTCGGTGGCCGGCAGCCGGGTGTAAAGCGCACGAATATCGGTAGTCATGAATGGACCTGGCGGTAAGTTATTTACCCCCCTCCCGACGGGAGAGGGAGTCAACAAATCAGCGGTGATTGTAACGTCTCCGGGAGGAAACTGTTACCTGCCTGGGTCAAGTCCTTGGCGGTTCGGTACGGGCAAAACTGGCGCGCTGGAAAAGCGCATCGACCAGCTTAATCAGCTGAGGCCGCGTCGCACACCAGCCGGGCGCAACCCGCCGAAAGTTGAGATAGGCAATCGCGCACGCCGCTGAAATCGTGGCCAGATTGACCTCGTCGATACGCAGACTGCCATCGGCGACATAGGCTTCCAGCGCATCGAGTCCCCGGGTCACTTTCTCCCGCTGGCGCAGCAGCTCGCTTTCTGACTGCTGCGCAGCCGGACGGCTCTTTTCGCGCACCAGCGCCTGCGCCGCCTCCATTACGCCGTCGGCCAGCGCCTCCAGCTGACGCATTTTCAACGCCGCTTTCGGGTCCGCTGGCACCATTGCCGGCGCAGCGCCGAGCTGATCAAGGTATTGCGCGATAATGGGGGAGTCATACCAGCATTCGCCGCCGTCCGTGACCAGCACCGGCACCTTACCCAAGGGATTGTATTTCCCGACGCCGTTCACGTCCTGGTAGGGAAATTCATTGACGAATTCGAAGGGGAGGTTTTTCTCCAGCAGAATGACGGAGATTTTACGCACAAAGGGACTGGTGTAGCTGCCGATCAGTTTCATTACCTGCTCCTTTCGCCAACAAAAAAGTAGAAGCCTGATGGGACAGGCTCTATAGCCAAAATAGTTCGAGTTGCAGGACCACAACGCTTTCGACGTTGTTGAACAGCGTTTACGCTGCCCCCACAGGGGCGAGGCCGAAGGCCGAGTAACGCGGCGACGCAGAGAATCCCCAGTCACTTACTCAAGTAAGTGACTGGGGTGAACGAGGACAAATTCGTCAGGAACGAATTTGAACGCTGTTCGCAGCGCCCGTAGGGCAAGGCCCAGGGATGGGCCGAGTATTGCCAACGACCATGCAACTTGAAGTATGACGGGTATAAGTATGGTTCAGGCGCAGGCAAAAGGCAGGTCAGACTTAACGTCAGCCTGCCTTCATCGCAATTAATGATCCAGGTAGAGGTAGTGCATCCAGCTGGTCATGCGCAGCAGGACCTTTCTCATGACCGATACATGGCTGAAGTGGTCGGAATAGACCGCCACCTGAGCATAAATACCGTCCGGCAGCGAGTCGACATCCGCGTTGGGATCCAGCTCAATTGTCGCCAGTACGCCATCGGTTCCCGGTAAGACCGTCAGCGACTGTAATGCCCCTTGAGCCTGGTAAGATCCACCCGGGACCACCGGAAGAATATTGGTCAGCTTGCCATGGAATACCTGGCCCGGCAGCGCGTTAAAGACCACTTCGGCATCATCGCCTGGCTTCAGTCGCAGCAGCGAGTTTTGGCGGAACTGAGCAACAATCTGCCGTTTTTGTTCCGGGATAAAGACCATCACCGGGCGCAGCGGCAGCGCTGCCGCATAGGTGCCGGGACGGATCAGCACCTGGGTAACATAGCCGTTGCTTGGCGCGCGAATAACGGTCTGGTCGAGGTTATATTTCGCCTCCGCCAACTGCGCGCGCAGACTGACAACCTGCGACTGCTCACCGCCCACCATGCTGTCCAGTTGACTCTGAATCTGTGCCTGCTCGGCAACCGATGCTTTTACTAACGCATCCTGCGCCAGATAGTTTTGCCGGGCATTATCGATATCGCTTTCTGAGAACGGGTTGACCCGCGCCTGGCTGCCTTTCAGGTAGCGTTGGTAGTCTTTGTAGAGCCGATCGCGCTCGGCGGAAACACGCACCGTGTTTGCCTGCGCTTCTGAAAGCTGCGCCTTCAGAGTGTTGATGCTGTGCAGCGCGGTCACCAGATCGGCCTGCAGTCTATCTACCCGGGCCTGATAGCGCACGGGATCAATCGTAAACAGGACATCACCCTTATTAACACGTTGATTCGTTTTATCCGTCACGGTACTGACGATACCGGTCACCTGTGGCGTAATGGGAATCGAAATAACCGCCTTTTGTGCAGTAAATGTATAAGGATGGTTATAGTTCATTAATAAAATAAGGGCGCTGACGAGAAATATACCGCCTAATGCCGCCGTGGCGAGAGTCCACTGGTTAACCGGAATGCGAAATATCTTAAAAACCGCCCATGCAATCGCCACATAGGTCAATACAATTAACAGATCCATGATTAGCGCTCCGGGGTCTCTTTATCTGCGGATGATGGCACCGCACCCAGTCTTTTTTCCAGCTCGGCAACACGTTGTGAAAGCCGATCGATATCGGGATCGCGTTCAGATGGAGGAAGATGAGATTTCATTCCCCATCCGCGCTCAGGCTGGTAGAGAGTGGCCCAGATCCACAGGAATGGCCAGATAACATGCAGCGTAAACAGGCTCACCCACCCGGCGGTATGGATGGCATCAGCGTGGGGATGATTACGTTTTTTAGCCATTAAATAGGGAATATCATGAATCGCGATAATTCCATAAAAGAGAACCAGAAAAACGAAGATCAATACACCCAGCGCAAAATAGTTGAGAAACATATGTGCCTCACTAAACACGACGTCAGCTCATCAATGATATAAAATGGTAAGCAACCAAATTAATTAATGAAATTTAAGTAAAAGGAAAATGCACTTATAATTTAAGGCCGGGGAGTATTGTTTTTAGTTATTCTCCTTGCAAGTTTTTAAGCGTGACAAAATATATCCTGAAGAACTATAGACTTATCTTTACATGTTGAGCTTAAGCCACATTCTGACTTTTTTCCATACGGTACGCCGATGATGTTTTTTCATTCTGCAGCCTGTTTACCGACGCCGGCCACAGTGCGAGCGAGCAGAGTTTGCCGGCGATCACATCCGCAAAATTCAGCGAATTATTTTTTGTGAACAAAGTCACAATATCGAGACAAACTGAAAACAATATTATGTGATGTAATTCACATTAATTAGCCTAATCAGGCGAATTTTGACCCATTGTCTTTTTTTTGCACACCCATTTTGTGATGCACGTCACTACAAATACCTGCCAGATACCTATATTCATGTGATCAGAATCACACTAAAACCCACCGACTGGACAGTTTAACGATTCAGTGCCAGATTCGCTTTATCAATCAGGGTCCGGCGACCTCTGCCGCCATATTCACAACAAGCCTCGGGCTTTTAGCCTACGCGATAAGCAAAACAGAAGAAGGGGTGTTTTATGTCATCCGATATCAAGATCAAGGTGCAAAGCTTTGGTCGTTTCCTCAGCAATATGGTGATGCCAAACATCGGCGCGTTTATCGCGTGGGGTATCATCACCGCATTATTCATACCGACAGGGTGGTTACCGAATGAGACGCTGGCGAAGTTAGTCGGCCCGATGATCACCTACCTGCTGCCGCTGCTTATCGGCTATACCGGCGGTAAGTTAATTGGCGGTGAGCGTGGCGGCGTCGTCGGTGCCATTACCACCATGGGCGTCATCGTCGGCGCGGACATGCCGATGTTCCTCGGCGCCATGATCGCAGGTCCACTGGGCGGCTGGGCGATTAAACATTTTGATAGCTGGGTAGACGGTAAGATTAAGTCCGGTTTCGAAATGCTGGTGAACAACTTCTCCGCCGGTATTATCGGGATGATCCTCGCCATTCTGGCATTCCTCGGCATTGGCCCGGCGGTTGAAGTCCTGTCCAAAATTCTGGCGGCGGGCGTTAACTTCATGGTTGTCCATGACATGCTGCCGCTGGCATCTATCTTCGTTGAACCGGCGAAAATCCTGTTCCTGAACAATGCTATCAACCACGGCATCTTCTCGCCGCTGGGTATTCAGCAGTCTCATGAGCTGGGCAAATCAATCTTCTTCCTGATTGAAGCCAACCCGGGCCCGGGGATGGGCGTACTGCTGGCATACATGTTCTTTGGTCGCGGTAACGCGAAGCAGTCTGCAGGCGGTGCGGCAATCATCCACTTCCTGGGCGGTATCCACGAAATCTACTTCCCGTACGTACTGATGAACCCGCGTCTGATCCTTGCCGTTATTCTCGGCGGTATGACCGGCGTGTTCACCCTGACTATCCTCAACGGCGGTCTGGTTTCTCCTGCTTCCCCAGGTTCTATCCTTGCGGTGCTGGCGATGACGCCGAAAGGGGCGTACTTCGCTAACATCGCGGCCATTATTGCCGCAATGGCCGTCTCCTTTGTGGTCTCCGCCATTCTGCTGAAAACCAGCAAAGTGAAAGAAGAAGATGATATCGATGCTGCGACCCGTCGCATGCAGGATATGAAAGCTGAATCCAAAGGCGCGGCTACTCCGCTGTCTGCAGGTGCCGTGGCTAACGATCTGAGCCACGTGCGCAAAATCATCGTGGCCTGCGATGCCGGCATGGGTTCCAGCGCCATGGGTGCCGGGGTGCTGCGTAAAAAAGTGCAGGATGCGGGGCTGGGCAATATCTCCGTCACCAACTGCGCCATTAACAACCTGCCGCCGGATGTCGACCTGGTGATTACCCACCGCGATCTGACCGAGCGGGCGATGCGCCAGGTGCCGCAGGCCCAGCACATTTCGCTGACCAACTTCCTCGACAGCGGCCTGTACACCAGCCTGACCGAGCGTCTGGTTGCGGCGCAGCGCCATACTGACAACGAAGAGAAAGTCCGCGGCAGTCTGAAAGACAGCTTCGAGGCCGCCGACACAAATCTGTTTAAGCTTGGCGCAGAGAATATCTTCCTCGGTCGCAAAGCGGCGACCAAAGAAGAGGCGATCCGCTTCGCGGGCGAGCAGCTGGTGAAAGGCGGCTACGTTGAGCCTGAATATGTCCAGGCGATGCTGGATCGTGAAAAACTGACCTCCACCTATCTGGGCGAGTCCATCGCGGTACCACACGGCACGATTGAAGCTAAAGATCGCGTCCTGAAGACCGGCGTAGTGTTCTGCCAGTATCCGGAAGGGGTTCGCTTTGGCGAAGACGAAGATGACGTAGCCCGTCTGGTTATCGGTATCGCGGCACGCAATAACGAGCACATTCACGTGATTACCAGCCTGACTAACGCGCTGGATGATGAGTCGGTGATTGAGCGCCTGACCCGCACCACCAGCGTTGAAGAAGTGCTGGCGCTGCTGAAAGGCACCAAAGCGTAAACGGTCCCGGCCACGCCGGGAGACGAATCACCCTCTCTCTCTGACTGGAGAGAGAGGGTTCGGGTGAGGGGCAAGCCTCACCCGAACCCTCTCAGGTAAAAACATTAATGAAGGTTAATACTATGAATGCATTACATTTTGGCGCAGGTAATATCGGACGTGGCTTCATCGGCAAATTGCTGGCTGACGCGGGGATCGCGTTAACATTCGCCGATGTGAATCAGGTGGTACTTGACGCCCTGAATGCCCGTCATAGCTATCAGGTTCACGTCGTCGGCGAAAACGAGCAGGTCGATACCGTTTCCGGCGTCAATGCCGTCAGCAGCATCGGCGATGAAGTGATTGACCTGATTGCCCGCGTTGACCTGATCACCACCGCCGTCGGCCCGGTTGTGCTGGAGCGCATTGCGCCGGCTATAGCGCAGGGGCTGGCGAAGCGTAAAGCGCAGGGAATCACCGCCCCGCTAAACATCATTGCCTGTGAAAACATGGTGCGCGGAACCACACAGCTTAAAGGCCACGTGTTTAACGCTCTGGCGGAAGAAGACAAAGCCTGGGTAGAGGCCAACGTCGGCTTTGTCGATTCCGCCGTTGACCGTATTGTTCCCCCGTCCGCCTCTGCGACGCATGACCCGCTGGAAGTGACCGTGGAAACCTTCAGCGAGTGGATCGTCGATAAAACTCAGTTTAAAGGCACTTTGCCGGCGATCCCTGGCATGGAATTAACCGACAACCTGATGGCATTTGTCGAACGTAAGCTATTCACCTTAAACACCGGACATGCTATAACCGCCTACCTCGGAAAACTGGCCGGGCACCAGACGATCCGCGACGCGATTCTCGATGAGAACATTCGCGCCGTGGTGAAAGGGGCGATGGAAGAGAGCGGCGCGGTACTGATCAAGCGCTACGGCTTTGATGCACAGAAGCACGCCGCCTACATCCAGAAAATCCTCGGCCGTTTCGAGAATCCGTACCTGAAAGATGACGTTGAGCGCGTAGGTCGTCAGCCGCTGCGTAAACTGAGCGCGGGCGATCGTCTGATTAAGCCGCTGCTTGGTACGCTGGAATATGCTCTGCCGCACGTCAATCTGGTCAAAGGGATCGCTGCGGCAATGCACTTCCGCAGCGAAGAAGACCCGCAGGCGCAGGAGCTGGCAGCCTTGATTAACGAGAAGGGCCCCCAGGCTGCGCTGGCACAGATTTCTGGTCTGGATGCAGCAAGTGCCGTGGTGACCGAGGCCGTTAACGACTACAACGCCACCAAATGAGGCAAGACCTGGCGCGGTACGAACCGCGCCCATTACTACTCCTGTCAGATATGCAGGCAATAATGGAAGAAACACAGGCATTTGAAAACCGCGTGCTTGAGCGTCTGAATGCTGGCAAAACCGTACGAAGCTTCCTGATCGCCACCGTCGAGCTACTCACGGAAGCGGTCAATATTCTGGTGCTTCAGGTGTTCCGTAAAGACGACTACGCGGTGAAATACGCAGTGGAGCCATTGCTGGATGGCGATGGGCCGCTGGGGGACCTTTCTGTACGCCTGAAGCTGATTTACGGCCTTGGGGTGATTAGCCGCGCCGAATACGAAGACGCCGAGCTGCTGATGGCCCTGCGTGAAGAGTTGAATCACGACGGAAATGAGTACAGTTTTACCGATGATGAGATTCTTGGGCCTTTTGGCGAACTGCATTGTGTGACCGCCCTGCCGCCGACGCCGCTGTTTGATGACAGCGACGAAGAACTGCTGGCAATGCAGAAGCTGCGCTACCAGCAGGTTGTACGTTCAACAATGATGCTGTCTCTGACCGAGCTGATTTCCCGAATCAGCTTGAAAAAAGCCTTTCAGAAATCAACGCTCTGACCCGGATTCCACCTGGTCACAAGCCGGCCGGTAAAGCTGCCTGTAATACTCCAGACGACTCAGATACAGCGCCTCTTTGTTCTGCGGAATTTCCCGCGGCACGTGCTGCAAACGCGGGGATTTTTTCAGATACTCCATAAAAGCCTGGCTTGAAGCCATAAAATCAACTGTCTTGTCGATAATACGCGGTACGCCGTCACCGATTTTTGCCATCTCGCCCTCCAGTTTTCAGGGATCATCCTGTAAAGGATTAGCGAAAAGCGAGGTCAGGGTTGAGGAAAACGTGCGGTATAGACGACAGACTTCACAGAGATGAAAAACAGGCCACTCTTAGTCATAATATTATTAACATTCATATAATTAGAAATCATTACCTCTGAGACTTCCGCGGAAAAAACGCCGGATTGTGGATAAATGACTACCCACAACAGAAGTCACAGCACATACTATATGTTGTCGAAATCCCTTTATTAATAGATTAAGTCATCATGAAAGAAGTCGAAAAGAATGAAATCAAGCGTTTGAGCGACCGCCTCGACGCCATCCGCCACCAGCAGGCAGACCTGTCTCTGGTGGAAGCTGCGGACAAATACGCCGAGCTGGAAAAAGAAAAAACGACCCTCGAAGCCGAAATTATTCGCCTGCGCGAAGTTCAGGGCCAGAAACTGAGCAAAGAAGCGCAGAAGCTGATGAGCCTGCCGCATCGCCGCGCGATTACGAAAAAAGAGCAGGCCGATATGGGCAAGCTGAAGAAAAGCGTTCGCGGACTGGTGATTGTTCATCCGATGACCGCCCTCGGTCGCGAGATGAACCTCAAAGAAATGACCGGCTTCGCTAAAACCGAGTTCTAATCTTTTAGTCCCGAGGCCTCCCCGGTGGCGCTGCGCTGACCGGGGCTACGGAAACACATTCGCTGCCAGTCGCTGGCCGGACAGGCGCTGATTCACCTGTCATTCACATCCATGATCTTTCTCCCTGTCCTATTGGCCCTACCAATTATTTCTTAAACCACTCAACGGTTCACATATCCATCATTTTTAGTCACAGATATATTGCCTGCCAATAACATTTGGTTAACTATTCGTTGTCGTTAACCCTACAACTCAATTTTGGCTGGGCCAGTTTTACAAAAGATGTGATCTGCAAGGAGCGCAGACTCAGCACCACATCTTTGCGGCCCGATGGAGACCTGCATGAACCTCTGGCAACAAAATTACGATCCGGCCGGTAATATCTGGCTCTCAAGTCTTATCGCCTCGTTACCGATTCTGTTTTTCTTTTTTGCCCTGATAAAGCTCAAGCTCAAAGGGTACCTGGCGGCGACATGGACCGTAGCCATTGCGCTGTCGGTCGCGCTGCTGTTCTATAAGATGCCCGTTGACCGCGCGCTGACTTCCGTGGTCTACGGCTTCTTTTACGGCCTGTGGCCCATCGCATGGATTATTATCGCCGCGGTTTTCGTCTATAAAATTTCGGTCAAGACCGGACAGTTCGACATTATTCGCTCGTCGATTCTCTCGATTACCCCTGACCAGCGCCTGCAGATGCTGATTGTCGGCTTCTCCTTCGGGGCTTTCCTCGAAGGTGCGGCCGGCTTTGGCGCTCCGGTGGCGATTACCGCCGCGCTGCTGGTCGGCCTGGGCTTTAACCCGCTGTATGCGGCGGGGCTGTGTCTGATTGTCAACACCGCGCCGGTGGCCTTTGGTGCGATGGGCATTCCGATTCTGGTCGCCGGCCAGGTCACCGGTATCGACAGCTTTGCCATCGGCCAGATGGTCGGTCGTCAACTGCCGTTCCTGACCATCATCGTCCTGTTCTGGATTATGGCGATTATGGACGGCTGGCGCGGTATCAAAGAGACCTGGCCGGCGGTCATGGTCGCCGGTGGCTCGTTCGCCATCGCGCAGTACCTCAGCTCTAACTTCCTTGGCCCGGAACTGCCGGACATCATCTCCTCTCTGGTGTCGCTGGTTTGCCTGACCCTGTTCCTCAAACGCTGGCAGCCGGTCCGTATCTTCCGCT
Source organism: Klebsiella sp. X13 (assembly GCF_003323835.1). Classification (NCBI taxonomy): domain Bacteria; kingdom Pseudomonadati; phylum Pseudomonadota; class Gammaproteobacteria; order Enterobacterales; family Enterobacteriaceae; genus Klebsiella; species Klebsiella sp. X13. The sequence goes on along the minus strand of NZ_CP030874.1, from coordinate 167,257 downwards.
TCGGCGATATGGGCGCCGCCCAGGTCGATCAAACGCTGGCGCGCACCCATTACAGCGCCGGGCAGGTCGTCCGCGCCTGGTCGCCGTTCCTGTTCCTGACCGCCACCGTGACTTTGTGGAGCATCCCGCCGTTTAAGGCCCTGTTTGCTCCCGGCGGGGCGATGTATGACTTCGTCATCAATATCTCCGTGCCATTCCTCGATAAAATGGTGGCCCGCATGCCGCCGGTTGTCAGCGCAGCCACCCCTTACGCTGCGGTGTATAAGTTCGACTGGCTGTCTGCCACCGGCACCGCCATCCTGTTTGCGGCTATACTTTCCATCGTCTGGCTGCGTATGAAGCCAAAAGATGCGCTGGTCACCTTTGGCAGCACGTTAAAAGAACTGGCTCTGCCGATTTACTCCATCGGCATGGTGCTGGCGTTCGCCTTTATCTCAAACTATTCCGGGCTATCGTCGACGCTGGCCCTCGCGCTGGCGCACACCGGCCACGCGTTTACCTTCTTCTCGCCGTTCCTCGGCTGGCTGGGGGTGTTCCTGACCGGTTCAGACACTTCGTCTAACGCGCTGTTCGCCGCGCTGCAGGCAACCGCGGCACAGCAGATCGGCGTCTCCGATATTCTGCTGGTCGCGGCCAACACCACCGGCGGCGTCACCGGCAAAATGATTTCGCCGCAGTCCATTGCCATCGCCTGTGCGGCGGTAGGCCTGGTGGGGAAAGAGTCGGACCTGTTCCGCTTTACCGTAAAACACAGCCTGATCTTTACCTGCATGGTTGGCGTTATTACCACGCTACAGGCCTATGTCTTAACCTGGATGATCCCATGATAGTGATGCCCCGGCGCCTTGCAGACGATGTAGCCCGTCGTGTGCGGGCGCTGATTGAAGAACAGAAGCTGGAGGCGGGCATGCGACTGCCCGCCGAGCGCCAGCTGGCCGCCCTGCTTGGCGTATCGCGCAACTCGCTGCGCGAAGCGCTGGCGATGCTGGTGAACGAAGGCCTGCTGGTCAGCCGCCGCGGCGGCGGGACTTTCGTGCGCTGGCAGCACGAAGCGTGGTCGGAACAGAATATCGTTCAGCCGCTAAAAACGCTGCTTGCCGACGATCCCGATTACAGCTTTGATATTCTGGAAGCCCGCCACGCCATCGAAGCCAGCACGGCCTGGCATGCGGCGATACGCGCCACCGACGCCGAAAAAGAGCGCATTCGCCTGTGCTTTGAAGCGACCCAGAGCGAAGACCCGGACCTGGCCTCGCAGGCTGACGTTCGCTTTCATCTGGCGATTGCCGAAGCCTCGCACAATGTGGTGCTGCTACAAACCATGCGCGGCTTTTTCGATCTCCTGCAATCCTCGGTCAAACAGAGCCGCCAGCGGATGTACCTTGTCCCGCCGGTATTCGCCCGTCTGACTGAGCAGCACCAGGCCGTGATGGAAGCCATTTTCGCCGGTGACGCCGAAGGCGCGCGTCAGGCGATGATGGCGCATTTAGGCTTTGTCCACGCCACGATTAAACACTTTGATGAAGACCAGGCCCGCCAGGCGCGAATTACCCGCCTGCCCGGTGACCACAATGAAAATGCCAGGGAGAACCCGTGATGATTATTTCAGCCGCCAGCGACTATCGCGCAGCCGCACAGCGAATCCTGCCACCGTTCCTGTTCCACTATATCGACGGCGGCGCCTATGCCGAGCACACGCTGCGCCGCAACGTTGAAGACCTGTCTGATGTGGCGCTCCGCCAGCGGGTGCTGAAGAATATGTCGGATCTGAGCCTGGAGACGACGCTGTTCAAAGAAAAGCTCTCCATGCCGGTGGCGCTGGCACCGGTCGGGCTATGCGGGATGTACGCTCGCCGCGGTGAAGTACAGGCGGCAGGCGCCGCGGATGATAAAGGCATTCCGTTTACCCTCTCCACCGTTTCCGTGTGCCCGATTGAAGAGGTCGCTCCGACCATCAAGCGCCCGATGTGGTTCCAGCTGTATGTCCTGCGCGATCGCGGCTTTATGCGCAATGCGCTGGAGCGCGCCAAGGCTGCGGGCTGTTCAACTCTGGTCTTTACCGTTGATATGCCGACGCCGGGCGCCCGCTATCGCGATGCCCATTCCGGCATGAGCGGCCCGAATGCGGCGATGCGCCGCTACTGGCAGGCGATGACCCACCCGCAGTGGGCATGGGACGTTGGCTTAAACGGCCGCCCGCATGACCTCGGCAATATTTCCGCCTATCTGGGTAAGCCGACCGGACTTGAGGACTACATTGGCTGGCTGGCCAACAACTTCGATCCGTCCATTTCCTGGAAAGACCTTGAGTGGATCCGCGAATTCTGGGACGGCCCGATGGTGATCAAGGGGATCCTCGATCCGCAGGATGCGCGGGATGCGGTGCGCTTCGGCGCCGACGGGATCGTGGTCTCCAACCACGGCGGCCGCCAGCTCGACGGCGTTCTCTCCTCAGCCCGTGCGCTGCCGGCCATCGCCGATGCGGTAAAAGGCGATATCACCATCCTCGCCGACAGTGGTATTCGTAACGGTCTCGATGTGGTGCGCATGATCGCGCTGGGCGCCGATAGCGTGCTGCTGGGCCGCGCCTATCTGTACGCGCTGGCTACCCACGGTAAGCAGGGCGTAGCCAACCTGCTGAATCTGATCGAGAAAGAGATGAAGGTGGCGATGACCCTGACCGGAACCAAAACCATTGGTGAAATCAGCCGCGACTCTCTGGTTCAGAACGCCGACGCGCTGCAAACCTTCAATGCGATTAAGCAGGGTAACGCTGCATAATCCCCCCGCCCGGCGCTCACCCACAGGGATGAGGGCCGGGCAAATATCTGCTATTCTGCCCGCGCGATTAAGAGCCTAATGAGACAGGGCAGCATGCTGAACATTGTACTATTCGAACCTGAGATCCCGCCAAATACCGGGAACATCATCCGCCTGTGCGCCAACACCGGCTTCAATCTGCATATTATTGAGCCGATGGGTTTCACCTGGGACGATAAACGCCTGCGCCGCGCCGGGCTGGATTACCATGAATTTACCGCCGTTCAGCGCCATCGTGATTATGCTGCCTTCGTGGAAAGCGCCAGGCCGCAGCGCCTGTTCGCCCTGACCACGAAAGGCACACCGGCTCACAGCGCGGTCAGCTATCAGGATGGCGATTTTTTGATGTTTGGCCCGGAAACGCGCGGCCTGCCGGCCAGCATTCTTGATGCCCTGCCGGCACAGCAGAAAATCCGTATTCCGATGATGCCGGACAGCCGCAGTATGAACCTGTCAAATGCGGTGTCGGTGGTGGTGTACGAGGCCTGGCGCCAGCTGGGGTACCCGGGCGCGCTATTGCGCAGTTAGCCTGAGTCATTCCCGGATTGCGGCGCGCTGCGCCTTATCCGGGCGACCCGATATCACGGGTCCGTAGCCCTGCTAAGCGCCAGCCGGGGGAAAGCAGTACGGCAGCGGATTCCGCGATAGCGGCGCAGGCGCCCGATCCTCGCTACGCAGGCAACGCGTTATCGGGATAGCCCGCTTCTAGATACCATCGCCGTACTCAAAGGTATGGTGAATACCATTAAAGTGCTGATCCATATCCATCGCCGGCTTGTCGCTCTCTGGTTTACCGACGATACGCGCCGGTACGCCGGCAGCGGTGGTGTGCGGCGGTACGGGCTGTAGCACCACGGAACCGGCGCCAATTTTCGCCCCCCGACCCACTTCGATATTGCCGAGGATCTTCGCGCCGGCGCCAATCATCACGCCTTCACGGATTTTCGGGTGACGATCGCCGCTGGTTTTACCGGTACCGCCGAGGGTCACGGACTGCAGAATCGACACGTCGTCCTCAATCACCGCCGTTTCGCCAACCACAATACCGGTAGCGTGATCGAGCATAATCCCACGGCCAATTTTCGCCGCCGGATGGATATCCACCTGGAAAGAAACGGAAACCTGATTTTGCAGGAAAATCGCCAGCGCCCGGCGCCCCTGATTCCACAGCCAGTGGCCAATGCGATAGGCCTGCAGCGCGTGGAAACCTTTCAGGTACAGCAGCGGCGTGGAGTACTTATCGACCGCCGGGTCGCGGGTGCGCACGGCCTGAATATCGCAGGCGGCGGAGGCGATCATCTCCGGATCGGCGGCATAGGCCTCTTCCACCACCTCACGAATGGCTATGGCGGGCATAATCGGCGACGCCAGCTTATTCGCCAGCATATAGCTCAGGGCGCTGCCCAGATTTTCGTGCTTGAGGAGCGTTGCGTGGTAAAAACTGGCGAGCATAGGCTCACAGTCGGCCAGAGCCCGGGCCTCGGCTTTAATATTGTTCCAGACGATATCCAGTTCTTCACACGGCATTGCTGACTCCAGGCGATAGCAGAATGACCGGCCAGTTCTACGCTGACCGGGTCATCGAGGTGACAAAGGTTCCTTTAAGCTTAATTGCTGCGCTCGTCCTTGCGTGCGCGGCCTAATAAAGTCAATGCTGCCTCGCGCGCAATTTTTCCGCAATACAATACCTGATAAATTTCCTCGGTTATTGGCATTTCGACACCTAAACGCTGTGCCAGAACGCGAACTTCCTTGGTATTGCGATAGCCTTCAACCACCTGTCCAATCTTATCCTGCGCGCTTTGCACATCCATACCCTGGCCGAGCATCATGCCAAAGCGGCGGTTACGCGATTGGTTATCGGTACAGGTCAGCACCAGATCGCCCAGCCCCGCCATCCCCATAAAGGTTTCCGGATCGGCGCCCAGCGCGGTACCGAGACGCGACATTTCAACCAGACCACGGGTTATCAGGGCCGTACGCGCATTGGCGCCAAAGCCGATGCCGTCAGACATCCCGGCGCCAATGGCGATGACGTTTTTCACCGCCCCGCCAAGCTGCACGCCGATAAAATCCGGGTTGATATAGACGCGGAAGCTTTTACCGCAGTGCAGCAAGCGCTGCAGGTCGTCGGCAAATTGCGGCTCCGTGGATGCCAGCGAAATGGCCGTCGGCAGCCCTGCCGCCAGCTCTTTGGCGAAGGTCGGGCCGGAAATAACCGCCAGCGGGATCGTGTCGCCCAGCGCTTCGCGCGCGACATCCTGCAGCAGGCGACCGGTTTCAGCCTCAAGGCCTTTCGTCGCCCAGACCAGGCGCGCATCCGGACGCATCAGCGGTTTAATCTGTCGCAGAACCTCACCAAAGACGTGGCTTGGCACCACAACCAGAATGTCGCGGCTGGCAGCCAGCGCGGCAGACAGATCGCTTTCAAGATGCAGCGTGTCAGGGAAAGGGACGTCAGGAAGGAAAGCGGCATTGCAGCGGTCATGTTGCAGCGTCGCGATATGTTTCGGGTCATGGCCCCAGAGCACAACATCGTGGCCATTTCTTGCCAGTGTGATGGCAAGAGCGGTGCCGTATGAGCCGGCACCGATCACAGTCATTGCAGCATTAAGTGCGTTCATCAGGCATCCTGATGTTGTTCGGCACCTTCGCCAGCTTGCTGCTGCAGATAGTTCATGAACAGCGCATCGAAGTTCACTGGCGCAAGGTTCAGTTGCGGGAAGGTACCGCGAGACACCAGGCTGGTAATGCACTCACGAGCATACGGGAACAGAATGTTCGGGCAGTATGCGCCGAGGCAATGCGCCATCTGGTTGCCGTCAATGCCGTCGATAGAGAAGATGCCGCCCTGCTGTACTTCACACAGGAACGCGGTTTCTTCGCCCAGCGCAGCGGTTACGGTTACGCGCAGCACCACTTCGTAGACGCCTTCAGCCAGCTGGCTGGAAGCGGTGTCCAGATCAAGTTTAACTTCCGGCTGCCAGTCTTTCTGGAAAACTTGCGGCGCATTTGGCGCTTCAAAGGAAATATCCTTGGTATAGATACGCTGGATCTGGAAAGTCATTTCGGTGCTGTTTTGTTCTGACATAGTAAAACCCTTTCGTGTTGTCCTTAAATACGCCTACCCGGCCTGGGTGGACGCAAAATTAGCGCAGCAGGGGATCAAGTCCACCACGTGAATCAAGCGCGTACAAGTCGTCACAGCCGCCAATGTGCTGCTCATCAATAAAAATCTGCGGAACCGTCGTGCGACCGCTGCGTTGAATCATCTCTTCACGCTTCGCGGCATTGCCATCAATCGGCAGTTCATTGAACGTTACGCCTTTGCTGTTCAGCAGTGCTTTCGCACGGATACAGAACGGACAGGTCGCTTTGGTGTAGATATCAATATTGGCCATGACTTCACTCCTGTTTTTACCCGCAGGATGTTACGCCGCAGACAAGGCTGCCCCCAACGGATCGCCGCAGCGGGGGAAACCTGACTACGTCATAAAGACGTGGGTAAATTTATTTGCCGCGTACCAGCGGAAGGTTTTCGCCGCTCCAGCCAGCGATGCCTTCTTTCAGTACAAAGACCTTTTCGAATCCGGCTTTATTCAGCGCGCTGGCAGGCTCTTGCGCCTGCATACCGGAACCGTCTACCACTATAATGGGTTGTGCTTTGTGTTTTTCCAACTCACCAACGTTATTTGCCTTGATTTCGGTCGGCAGCAGGTTGATGGAGCCCGCGATATGGCCTTTACGGAAGTCGTCACGCTGACGCAGGTCGACAACCACGGCATCTTCTTTGTTGATCAGACGCGTCGCTTCACCACGGGTAATGACTTTAACTTTCGACATCAGCCCCTTAAAGGTGGTGAACAGCACCGCCACCAGCAGCGCGATCCACGCGATGCTCAGGACGGGGTGACGGCCGACGAATTGCATAATTTCTTGCATGGGGGGTTACAACTCCCGACTAAGTGATAAAAAAACCAGGGAAGGAGTATACCTGTGCATTGCGGCAAATACAGCCAGTGAGCGCGATGTAATGTATTTTCTGCGGCCCGTCACGAAAAAATCCCCTTCCGACGACTTTCGTGCGGGCCCGACGCTCTCTTTCTTTGATCTTTTACGGTGCTTTGAACGATTCAGCTGTAGTAAAATTACGCAAATTTTCTGTCTTTGAGCATGAGGTTGTCGCAATGTCGAATTCTAAAAAGCCGATGGTACTGGTCATTCTTGATGGCTATGGCTATCGTGAAGACCAGCAGGATAACGCGATTTATAGCGCGAAAACGCCAGTCATGGACGCATTGTGGGCGAAACGTCCCCATACGCTGATTGATGCTTCTGGCCTGGAGGTTGGTCTGCCGGATCGCCAGATGGGCAACTCTGAAGTGGGTCACGTTAACCTCGGCGCCGGTCGTATCGTTTACCAGGATCTGACCCGTCTTGATGTCGAAATCAAAGAACGCACGTTCTTTGCAAACCCGGTGCTGACCGCCGCGGTCGACAAAGCCGTTGCTGCGGGTAAAGCCGTGCACATTATGGGCCTGATGTCCCCTGGCGGCGTTCACAGCCACGAAGACCACATTATGGCGATGGTAGAGCTGGCCGCCGAGCGCGGAGCAGAAAAAATCTACCTGCACGCTTTCCTCGATGGCCGCGACACGCCGCCGCGCAGCGCTGAAAACTCACTGGCGAAATTTGAAGAAAAATTTGCCGCTCTCGGTAAAGGCCGCGTGGCTTCCATTATTGGCCGCTACTACGCCATGGACCGCGACAATCGCTGGGACCGCGTTGAGCAGGCATATGATCTGATGACCCTGGCGAAGGGCGAGTTCCAGGCCGACACCGCCGTTGCCGGTCTGCAGGCCGCTTACGCTCGCGATGAAAACGATGAATTCGTGAAGGCGACCGTGATCCGTGCCGAAGGCCAGGCCGATGCCGCGATGGAAGACGGCGACGCGCTGATTTTCATGAACTTCCGTGCTGACCGCGCCCGTGAAATCACCCGTGCCTTCGTCAACGCCGATTTCGACGGTTTCGCCCGTAAGAAAGAGGTCAAACTCGACTTCGTGATGCTGACCGAATATGCCGCCGACATTAAAGTCGCCTGCGCATACCCGCCGGCGTCCCTGGCCAATACCTTCGGCGAGTGGATGGCAAAGAACGACAAGACTCAGCTGCGCATCTCCGAAACCGAGAAATACGCGCACGTGACCTTCTTCTTTAACGGCGGCGTTGAAGAGCCGTTCAAAGGCGAAGATCGTATTCTGATTAACTCGCCGAAAGTCGCAACCTACGACCTGCAGCCGGAAATGAGCTCCGCCGAGCTGACCGAAAAACTGGTTGCTGCTATCAAGGGCGGTCAGTACGACACCATCATCTGTAACTATCCGAACGGCGATATGGTCGGTCATACCGGCGTCATGGAAGCGGCAATTAAAGCCGTTGAAACGCTGGACAACTGCATCGATCAGGTTGCCAAAGCGGTAGAATCCGTCGGCGGCCAGCTGCTGATTACCGCCGATCACGGTAACGCTGAACAGATGCGCGATCCGGCAACCGGCCAGGCCCACACGGCCCATACCAACCTGCCGGTACCGCTGATCTACGTTGGCGATAAAGCCGTGAAAGTCGCCGAAGGTGGCAAGCTTTCCGATATCGCGCCAACCATGTTGTCGCTGATGGGAATGGAAATCCCGCAAGAGATGACTGGCAAGCCGCTGTTCATCGTGGAATAATCCTTCCCCATGAGGGGAAAGGCGACTTATTCAAATACATGGATCGCAACGGCTGTTCGATCCGTCCTTTACGCCAGCGCACTCAGCGCTGGCGTATTGCTGTGCGCCGCACCTGCTCAGGCGGATGACCGCGACCAGCTCAAATCTATTCAGGCCGATATCGCCGCAAAGCAGCGGGCGATCAAGCAACAGCAACAGCAACGCGCCTCCCTGCTTGCCCAGCTCAAAGCACAGGAAGAGGCCATCTCTGCCGCCGCCCGCAAACTGCGTGAAACCCAGGATACCCTGAACCAGCTGAATAAGCAGATTGACGAAATGAACGCTTCAATCGCAAAGCTGGAACGTCAGCGCGCCACTCAGGAGCGTAACCTGTCGGCGCAGCTTGATGCCGCGTTCCGTCAGGGGCCGCATACCGGGATGCAAATGATCCTCAGCGGTGAAGAGGGTCAGCGTAACCAGCGCATGCAGGTTTACTACGGTTATCTTAACCAGGCCCGCCAGGAGACCATCGCCCAGCTGAAACAGACGCGTGAAGAGGTCGCCGCGCAAAAGGCGGAGCTGGAAGAAAAGCAGAGCCAACAGCAGACGCTGGTTTACGAGCAGCGCGCACAGCAGGCAAAACTGGAACAGGCGCGGAACGAACGTAAGAAAACCCTTTCAGGCCTTGAATCGTCTATTCAGCAAGGTCAGCAGCAGCTGGGCGAAATGCGGGCCAACGAATCGCGCCTGCGCGGTCGGATCGCGCAAGCAGAAGCCGCAGCGAAGGCCCGCGCAGAGCGAGAAGCTCGCGAGGCTCAGGCCGTGCGCGATCGTCAGCAGGATGCATCCCGTAAAGGTACCACCTACAAACCGACCGAAAGCGAGCGTTCGCTGATGTCCCGCACCGGCGGTCTGGGCTCTCCGCGCGGTCAGGCCTACTGGCCGGTTCGCGGAACGTTGCTTCATCGTTATGGCGAACAGCTGCAAGGTGAACTACGTTGGAAAGGGATGGTTATCGCTGCGTCTGAAGGTACCGAGGTCAAGGCAATTGCCGATGGCCGGGTGATTCTCGCCGACTGGCTACAGGGCTATGGCCTGGTTGTGGTCGTTGAACACGGTAAAGGCGATATGAGCCTTTACGGCTATAACCAAAGCGCGCTGGTCAGCGTCGGCACTCAGGTCCGGGCGGGCCAGCCGATTGCTCTCGTAGGCAGCAGCGGCGGTCAGGGCCGTCCGTCGCTCTATTTCGAAATTCGTCGCCAGGGTCAGGCGGTCAATCCACAGCCGTGGTTGGGAAGATAAGTTTTGCTTCAATTTCGCAGAATTGCATTCGCGGTAGCCGGTACGCTGGCTATGGCATCGCCGGCATTTGCCGGTAAACTCTCCATTGTTATTGACGACTTTGGCTATCGTCCACAGACTGAAAATCAGGTACTGGCGCTGCCAGCAACCATCTCCGTCGCCGTCTTACCCAACGCGCCACACGCCCGTGAAATGGCGACTAAAGCGCACAATCTCGGCCACGAGGTGCTTATTCACCTGCCGATGGCGCCGCTCAGCAAGCAACCGCTGGAAAAAGATACGCTGCGCCCGGAGATGAGCAGCGACGAGATCGAGCGCATCATCCGCGACGCCTATGGCAAAGTGCCGTACGCCGTGGGCCTGAACAATCATATGGGCAGCGCGATGACCTCCAGCCTGTTCGGAATGCAAAAGGTGATGCAGGCGCTGGAGCGCTACAATCTCTATTTCCTCGACAGCGTTACCATCGGCAACACCCAGGCCATGCGCGCGGCGCAGGGTACCGGGGTGAAGGTGATCAAGCGTAAGGTGTTCCTCGATGACACGCAGAATGAGGCCGATATTCGCGTGCAGTTCAACCGTGCCATCGCGCTGGCGCGCCGCAACGGTTCCGCCATTGCTATTGGTCATCCGCACCCCACCACGGTGCGCGTCCTGCAGCAAATGGTCTATAACCTGCCGCCGGATATCACCCTGGTGCGTCCGAGCAACCTGCTGAACGAGCCGCAGGTCGATACCTCAAGGCCCGACAGCGGGCTACCGCCGTCGAAAACGACGCCGCCAACATCGCCGCGCAATCCGTTCCGCGGCGTGAAGTTCTGTAAACCGAAGCATCCGCCGGAGCCGGTATACGCCAGCCGCTTCTTCAGCATCCTGAGCGAAAGTATCCGCCAGAGCCCTCTGGTGCAGTACTACCAGCTGAAATGGCAGGGCTGGGACAACCCAACGAACTAAGCGGATCGGGAATCTGTTCGTTTTTCAGCGGCAGATTCCCGTTTATCTTCAAAGGCATACCAGGCTTTAAAATACTTCATAAAACTGTACAGGGTTGCATATAGCCCGGTCACGGCCCCCACCTTCCCATTCCGCCATGCCCCGCTAAACAGATACCACTTAAAAAAGGCGCCAATCGCGCTGATGATCCCGCGGCCCAGAGAGGGCCTGATCTTCTGATGTTTCACCAGCCGGGTGGTATAACTATTGAGCTTACTAAAGACTTCGTGCAGCGAATAAAAGGTATCGTGACGCACCCGACCCGGGAGTTTGAGGGATCGGGCGTGACCAACCACCTGATCGTCAACCGCGCGGTTGTTAAAGGCCGCCGTAGTACGATTGAATAAGCGAACCGGATAATCCGGCGATGAGACGGGATAAATAGTCCTGACGGGTTCGCCAAGCACATACCAGTAGCGCGGCAGGCGCCAGGCACAGGCGGGGTCGAGATCCTCGCCGGCTTTAAGCCTCAGAATCTCAGCGACAACCTCATTATCGAGAATTTCATCGCTATCCATGCACAGCACCCAGTCATGGCTGGCCAGCGTCGTCGCGTAGTTCATCTGCGCCCCGTGAGCGGTATAGGGGTGATGATGTACCGTCAGCCCAAACTGGCGACAGATATCCAGCGTCGCATCGGTGCTGCCTGAATCCACAACAATGCACTCATCCGCCACCTTCAGGAGCGGAGGTAAAACCTGGCCTAGCAGGCGGGCAGAATTACAGGTCAGTAAGCATACAGAGAGTTTAAGCATGGTGTTTATAAAATTAAACGGTAGTTAAACGAACTGTATAAACGAATAGGCCAAAAATCGATTTAGAAAAAGTGCGTTCACGATGAAGGATCTGTGAAATGTTATCCAAATCTAAATAAAAAAAAGCGCCCGCAGGCGCTCAGCGTATCTCAGCATAAAACCCGGCCGCAGCCGGGCTGCCGTTTTATCAGATTTAATCCCAGCTCAGCACCACTTTTCCGGACTGGCCGGAGCGCATCGCATCAAAGCCCTGCTGGAACTCATCGATGCCAAAACGGTGGGTAATGATCGGTGACAAATCCAGCCCGGACTGGATCAGTGCGGCCATCTTGTACCAGGTCTCGAACATTTCCCGGCCATAAATCCCTTTGATAAACAGCCCCTTGAAAATAACTTTTGTCCAGTCGATGGACATATCCGACGGCGGAATACCGAGCATCGCAATACGACCGCCGTGGTTCATGGTATCCAGCATGGTGCGGAATGCCGGCGGCGCGCCGGACATTTCCAGGCCCACGTCGAACCCTTCGGTCATCCCCAGTTCGGCCATCACATCGGTCAGGCTCTCTTGCGCAACATTCACAGCACGCGTCACGCCCATTTTACGCGCCAGACCCAGTCGATATTCGTTCACGTCAGTAATAACCACATTACGTGCGCCGACGTGTTTCGCGACCGCAGCCGCCATGATCCCAATCGGGCCTGCGCCGGATACCAGTACATCTTCGCCAACCAGATCGAACGAGAGCGCCGTGTGGACCGCGTTGCCAAACGGGTCAAAAATCGACGCCAGATCGTCAGAAATATTGTCCGGGATTTTGAAGGCATTGAAAGCCGGAATGACCAGATATTCCGCGAAACAGCCCGGACGGTTCACGCCTACGCCGATCGTGTTACGACACAGATGTGTACGGCCAGCACGGCAGTTGCGACAGTGGCCGCAGGTAATATGCCCTTCGCCGGAAACGCGATCGCCAATCTTAAAGCCGCGTACTTCCTGGCCGATACCCACGACTTCACCCACGTACTCATGCCCTACTACCATCGGCACCGGGATGGTTTTTTGCGACCACTCATCCCAGTTATAAATGTGTACGTCGGTACCGCAAATCGCGGTCTTGCGGATTTTGATCAGCAGATCGTTATGGCCGACTTCCGGTTCCGGTACGTCGGTCATCCAGATGCCTTCTTCCGCTTTCAGTTTGGATAACGCTTTCATCTCACGCCCTCAGGCAATCACGCCCAGTTGTTTACCGATGCGGGTAAAGGCTTCTACCGCACGTTCAATTTGTTCAGGGGTATGCGCCGCAGACATCTGGGTGCGAATACGCGCCTGGCCTTTTGGTACCACCGGATAGAAGAACCCGGTGACGTAAATCCCTTCTTTTTGCAGCTCGCGCGCAAAGTTTTGCGCAATCACGGCTTCGCCCAGCATAACCGGGATAATCGCGTGGTCGGCACCAGCCAACGTAAAGCCCGCGGCGGTCATTTTTTCGCGGAACAGGCGCGCGTTGGACCACAGGCGATCGCGCAGTTCAGCACCGGACTCCACCATCTCCAGCACTTTGATAGAGGCAGCAACAATCGCCGGGGCCAGCGAGTTGGAGAACAGATACGGACGCGAACGCTGACGTAGCCATTCAACGACCTCTTTACGTGCAGCGGTATAGCCGCCGGATGCGCCGCCCAGCGCTTTACCTAATGTCCCGGTGATGATATCGACACGGCCCATCACATCGCAGTATTCATGAGAGCCGCGACCGTTTTCACCGACAAAGCCGACGGCGTGGGAATCGTCGACCATCACCAGCGCATCGAACTGATCCGCCAGATCGCAGACGCCTTTCAGGTTGGCGATCACGCCGTCCATGGAGAATACGCCGTCGGTGGCGATCAGCACGTGGCGTGCGCCGGCTTCACGGGCCTCTTTCAGACGTGCTTCCAGCTCCTGCATATCGTTGTTGGCATAACGGTAGCGTTTTGCTTTGCACAAACGCACGCCATCAATGATGGAAGCGTGGTTCAGGGCATCAGAAATAATGGCATCTTCCGGGCCCAACAAGGTTTCAAACAGGCCGCCGTTGGCATCGAAACAGGAGGAGTAGAGAATCGCATCTTCCATGCCGAGGAACTCAGCCAGCTTCTTCTCAAGCGCTTTGTGGCTATCCTGCGTACCGCAAATAAAGCGCACGGAAGCCATACCAAAACCGTGGCTGTCCATCCCCGCTTTCGCGGCGGCAATCAGCTCCGGATGGTTAGCCAGACCCAGATAGTTATTGGCGCAGAAGTTAATCACATTGCTGCCGCCGACGGTAATATCCGCCTGCTGCGCCGACGTAATAATGCGTTCTTCTTTAAATAACCCTTCCGCACGAGCGGTCTCGAGGCTATTGGTCAACTGTTCGTAAAAATCACCACGCATTGCAACTCTCCAGATTTGGCAAAATTTGGCACATATTACCCAAAGCTATACGCTGATACGAGATGATGCATGCCTGGATGAATTATTTGCAGCATAAATCACGCTCGCCAACCGCTTTTCGGCGAATGGCTGAAGCCTGCTCCATGTGGTGATATGATATGAGTATTCATGTCCGGATTGTCTCTGGACTCCATACTTCAAAGGTTACAGTTATGATCATCGTTACCGGCGGCGCAGGGTTTATCGGCAGCAACATCGTTAAGGCCCTGAATGACAAAGGCATTACCGACATTTTGGTCGTAGATAATCTGAAAGACGGTACCAAGTTTGCTAACCTGGTAGACCTGGATATCGCTGATTACATGGATAAAGAAGACTTCCTGATTCAGGTGATGGCCGGGGAAGAGTTCGGCGAAATTGAAGCCATATTCCACGAAGGCGCCTGCTCCTCCACCACGGAGTGGGACGGCAAGTACATGATGGATAACAACTATCAGTACTCCAAAGAGGTGCTGCATTACTGCCTGGAGCGTCAGATTCCGTTCCTGTACGCCTCGTCGGCGGCAACCTACGGCGGCCGCACCAGCGACTTTATCGAATCCCGTGAATATGAGCAGCCGCTGAACGTTTATGGCTACTCCAAATTCCTGTTCGACGAATACGTCCGCCAGATCCTGCCGGAAGCCGACTCGCAGATCGTTGGCTTCCGCTATTTCAACGTCTACGGGCCGCGCGAAGGGCACAAAGGCAGCATGGCGAGCGTGGCTTTCCACCTCAACACCCAGTTGAATAACGGCGAAAGCCCGAAACTGTTCGAAGGCAGCGATGGCTTCAAACGCGATTTCGTCTACGTAGGCGACGTGGCCGCGGTAAACCTGTGGTTCTGGGAAAACGGCGTATCCGGCATTTTCAACCTCGGCACCGGCCGTGCGGAATCTTTCCAGGCGGTAGCCGATGCCACGCTGGCATACCATAAGAAAGGCAGCATCGAATACATCCCGTTCCCGGAAAAGCTGAAAGGCCGCTACCAGGCATTTACCCAGGCGGATCTGACCAACCTGCGCGCTGCGGGCTACGACAAGCCGTTCAAGACCGTTGCCGAAGGCGTAACGGAGTATATGGCCTGGCTCAATCGCGAAACTGACGCCGGTTCACAAAATCATTCAAGCGATAGCAAGGCGGCAACGAAGTAAATCTCCGGGGGCTTACTAAAGTCAGTGACCGGGATGAACGCAGGCAGCCAACGCAGAGATGGCTTGAAGGATGAAGTGAATGAAAATATTGGTGGTTGGCCCGTCATGGGTGGGCGACATGATGATGTCGCAAAGTCTCTATCGCACGCTCAGAGCGCGCTATCCCCAGGCAATCATCGACGTGATGGCACCCGCATGGTGCCGTCCGTTGCTGTCACGAATGCCGGAAGTCAACGAAGCCATCCCGATGCCGCTCGGCCATGGCGCGCTGGCGATAGGCGAGCGCCGTAAGCTCGGACACAGTCTGCGCGAACGACGCTACGACCGCGCCTACGTGCTGCCGAACTCATTTAAATCGGCGCTGGTTCCCTTCTTCGCCAACATCCCGCACCGCACCGGCTGGCGCGGTGAGATGCGCTACGGTCTGCTGAACGACGCGCGGGTGCTGGATAAAGACGCCTGGCCGCTGATGGTTGAACGCTATGTCGCGCTGGCCTATGACAAAGGGGTCATGCTCAGCGCCAAAGACCTGCCGCAGCCGCTGCTGTGGCCGCAGCTGCAGGTTTTTGACGGGGAAAAATCGCAGGTCTGCAACGCATTCAACATCTCTGCCGACCGTCCGATCATCGGCTTCTGCCCCGGAGCGGAGTTTGGCCCGGCAAAACGCTGGCCGCACTACCACTACGCCGAGCTGGCAAAGCAGCTTATCGACGAGGGGTATCAGGTGGTTCTGTTCGGTTCGGCCAAAGACCATGACGCCGGCAACGATATCCTGGCCGCGCTGAATACCCGGCAGCAGGCATGGTGTCGTAATCTGGCCGGAGAAACCCAGCTTGAACAGGCGGTCGTCCTGATTGCCGCCTGTACGGCCGTCGTCAGTAACGATTCCGGTCTGATGCATGTTGCCGCGGCATTGAACCGCCCGCTGGTGGCGCTGTATGGCCCAAGCAGCCCCGACTTCACCCCGCCGCTGTCCCACAAAGCGCGGGTGATTCGCCTGATTAGCGGCTACCACAAAGTCCGTAAGGGCGATGCCGCGGAAGGTTATCATCAGAGCCTGATCGATATTACGCCGCAGCGCGTACAGGAAGAGCTAAACGCGCTCCTGCAGGAAAAAACCGATAAAGAGGAAGCGTAGCGGATGCGGGTATTGATCGTAAAAACCTCGTCCATGGGCGACGTCCTGCATACGCTGCCCGCGCTGACCGATGCTGTGCAAGCTTTTCCCGGCATTCGCTTTGACTGGGTCGTCGAGGAGGGGTTCGCACAGATCCCGTCCTGGCATGAAGCGGTCGATCGGGTGATTCCCGTCGCCATTCGTCGCTGGCGTAAAGCCTGGTTTTCTGCCCCCATCAGGGGCGAACGCCAGGCCTTTCGCGATGCCGTACGGGCACAGAAATATGACGCGATTATCGATGCTCAGGGTCTGGTCAAAAGCGCCGCGCTGGTCACCCGGCTGGCGCACGGCGTGAAGCACGGTATGGACTGGCAAACCGCCCGCGAGCCGCTGGCCAGCTTGTTCTACAATCGCCGTCACCATATCGCGAAGCAGCAGCATGCCGTTGAGCGCACCCGCGAACTGTTCGCCAAAAGCCTGGGCTACACCCGGCCGGAGAGTCAGGGAGATTATGCCATCGCCCGCCACTTTACCCGCCAGGATGCCGCCTCTGCGGTGCCGTATCTCGTCTTCCTCCATGCCACGACCCGCGATGACAAACACTGGCCAGAAAGCCACTGGCAGGCGCTTATCGCTCTGCTGGCCGACAGCGGCCTGCAGATTAAGTTGCCGTGGGGCGCCCCGCATGAAGAAGCGCGGGCCAAACGGCTGGCGGATGGCCACGACTTTGTCGAAGTACTGCCGCGCATGAGTCTGGAGCAGGTCGCTCAGGTTCTGGCGGGCGCCAGAGGCGTGGTTTCCGTTGATACCGGCCTGAGCCATCTGACCGCCGCGCTCGATAAAGCCAATTTTACGTTATATGGTCCCACCGACCCGGGGTTGATTGGCGGTTACGGTAAAAATCAGTATGTCGTACGTCCGGAAAGCGGCAACAGTACCGGGGATATTTCCGCCGCCCGCATCGCGCAGCTGCTGCAATCTCAGGGGCTGATTTAATGGGTTCACTGTACAAGCAAATTTACCGCTACACGCGTCCGCGGGCTTTTCGCCATAACGAAAATCTCTGGCCGTATACCAAAATCACCCGTGCCGAAAGCGGTGAAATCCGCACGCTGCAGTACAAAGGTCAACACGTTCCGCTGGTCAGCCTGAGCGCGTTAAAAAACAGCGCGCATGGCGAGGTTTTGTTGACGGCGACCGGCCCCTCCACCCGCCGTATTGATTTTTCACGGCTGCCGGAGAGCGTGCCGGTGATGGGTGTCAACGGCGCCTGGTTTCTCTCTGATACGCTCAGGTTTTCGTTCTACACCATTGTCGATATGGAGTTTTACGACAAGCAACCCGACATTATTCGCTCGGTGATCGGCCAGCCCGATCTTGTGCTGTTTACCACCATGCACGGGATCGCCAAAATCTACGATCGCTATCCGGCCGATCTGCGCTGCCGCCTGGCGCTGATTGAAGACGGCTGCTATAAAATTTACCAGCCTAAAGTCGCCAGCAGCATGATGCGGCAAACCTATCAGCATATCGAAGCGCTTCGCTTCCACCCTGAGCGCCAGGATATCTGCTTTAGCACCGATATCCGCCACGGGGTCTTTGATGCCGGCACCGTGGTCTACTGGTCCTTACAGATCCTCGCCTGGCTGGGGTTCGACACTATTCTTATCAGCGGGCTGGACATGAATAATTTCCACGAACCGCGGTTCTACGAAACACAACAGAATAAACTGCCTTCCTACCTGGCAAACAAAGTGGATGACCTGGTCATGCCGTCCTTTTCGCACGCCGCTTGTGTGCTACAACAAAACCATATTCGGGTCATCAATTTCTCCCAGGAGAGCGCGGTGCCGGAATCGATTTTTGCAAAGGTTTCTTTTGATGCGTACTTTAAAAATAAGTAACTATGCCATTCAGGGTTACTCCATTTTCTTTCCCTTATTTTTATTTTTCAGCGCTATTTTTTGCATCTCCACCCGGACGAATAACCTGCTCCACCTGTCGATTCTGCTGTTCCTGCTGTCTTTACTGAACAAAGACCATCGCCAGGCGCTGGCGGAGAGCACCCGCCAGCAATGGCTGACCTATGCGCTGCTGGTGGTCTTCTTTGTCTACTATGCGCTCAGCAATCTCTGGGGGCATACGCCGCAACATATTGACTCGCCGCTGACTCACGGCACCTACCTCATCTTCTACCTGCTGCTGCTCACCACCCTGATGGGCCATCCCCGCACCCGGCATCTGGCGCTGCTCAGCGTGGTTGCCGGAGTCACCGTGCTGTCTGTCTGGACGCTGGCGATAGACCATACGCTGGTTCTGACCTTACGCGAAGTCTCAGCGGAAAACCCAGGCCCGACCAACGTTATCGACCTGGCAGGATACTGTGGCATCGCCATCTTAATTTGCTGCCTGCTGTTGCAAGAGAAAGCCAGCCATTATCTCTATGTGCCGATCGCTATCCTGCTGGTGATGATGGTCTTTACCCAGAGTCGCGGGCCGATTATCGCCCTGGCGCTGGCCTTCTGCTGCACGCTGCATCTGCAGGTGTTTACGCGCCGTAATTTAGCGATCGTCGCCACGCTGGCGGTGGTGCTCGGGCTGGTCTTCTTCCTGACGCCGGTTGGCGACCTGCTGTTAGCCCGCTTTGAGGAGATGGGGACACAGAGTGGTCTACGTTTCAGTATCTGGCGCCATACGCTGGCGGAAATCGCGGACCATCCCTGGCTGGGTCGGGGGTTCGATTATGGACTCGAATTCATTAACTACAGCGGTGAACACATCACCACCACCCACAGCGTCTATCTCGGCTCGCTGCTGAAAGGCGGCATCATTGGCCTGCTGCTGCTGCTGGCGGTCATCGCCAGCGGATTATGGCGGGCATGGTGCAAACGCCGCGGCGACAGCCGATACAGCCTGGCGATTTTCATGTATGCATTGATTTTTATGGCGTCGCAGGGGATGTTTATCGTCAGCAACCCGCGAGAAACCTGGGTGCTGTTCTGGTTACCGCTCGGGATTGCGTTGAGCAACAGCCTGACGGCGAAACGGCCGTAAGGCCGTCGTGAAAGCGTAACCGAAAAGGGCCCGTCCGGGCCCTTTTTTATTGCCGCAAACGCGTGGCAACCAGACTATCAGCCTGCTCCTGGATCATCGGCCATATGGCGTCAATCGGGACATCCGCCACGTTCTCTTCCTCGCAGACAATCTGCCTGGCCTTAGCATAACCCGGTGCCCAAATGGTATAACCCGGCAGGCCAGTATCCTTGAGCCTGCGCTTGTTATAGACCGCCACCATCGGCTTATCAAACACCCTGGCAATATGCACAATGGAAGTGTCAGCGGTAATCACCAGATCGCAGCAGCGGATAACTTCTACCGCCGAGTTGATATTGCTGTCAGCCAGATACAGGGCCATATCCAGCCCAAGCTGACGGATTTTCTCGCTGCGACCGACCATCACCACGCTCACTTTATAGGGGAGCTGACGGAGCCGTTCAATGAGCGCGGCGACCTGATGACGGCAGAAATCCTTATCTGTTGAGGCGGTAAAAGGATTGATGGCCACGCATAGCTGTCTGTCACTTTCTGTCGCCAGTAACTTTTCCACTCGCTGGCGCTCGCGTATATCGCCGGGAACGTGATAATGATAGTGCTCATCTCTCACGCCAAAAAGCTTAACCACCTGTTTATAGCGGGCGGAAATATGGCTTTTGCTATCATAAAAGGTGATTGACTGGTCATACAGCTTATATTTCTCTTTATTAAAACCAATGACGCAGGGCGCGCGTAAATCAGAGAGAAACTTAAACCGTTCATAGGTTTTCACGTCATCAAAATCTATAACCGCATCAAAATTAAGTGCGCGTAACGCCGCGAGTGACATGCGCGGTTTATACAAATATACATTCTCAAGAAATATTGAGCCTGCTAATATTTGCATGCATACAGGACCGGTGAGGACAGAAACTTTATAGCCGTGCTCGGCGAGAAGTCTGGCACAGCCGGTGGTTACCACCATGTCGCCGACTTTATCATCCAGACGCAGTAATAAAATGCGCTTCACCTGAGCGGGATTGAACGGCTGGCGCTCAGCTTTATTTCTATAACGAAAATTAATTAAATTAAATTTAATGTCGCGGAAAAAAGCATTTTTCTTCCGCGTCAGTTGTTTAAGGATACGCATACGGTACCTTAGGGTGCCTTTTATCGCTGTGTGTGTTTCCGCTGGTAATATTCTGCCAACGTCATCCCCTTCACCTGCGGCGCCAGCCAGTTAAAAAATGCTTCCAGGTCGACATATAACTGCTCGATATCCTGTTTATTTTTAAATGTTGGGCTGCCGCCAGGCATATACTCAGAAGAGTGCAGCATATATTCGACGTAATCATTGCCCTGAGTCAATGTCTGCTGCACCACTTTCTTCATGGTGTCGACATTTCCCCCCATCGGGCGCAGCCAGTGAACGGAAGGCGAACGCACTTTGCCGCGCAAGCGATCGTAGCCCTGCTTCACGCTGTTCATCCAGCCGGAGTGCTTATATTGAATGCTCATCGGCACTTCCAGCAGCGAAGAGCCGCCTTCGCGACTGATATCGTTCTCGTCAAGGAAATAGGCATGCTGCGGGAAACGACGGTAATCGGTACCACCGTCCCCCTGCGGGGCGCCTTTCGCCGTCTTCCAGTTGACCCGCGGCGTGACCGAGCAGTCAACCAGATAGCCATGCTCCACCAGCAGGCGGGCGTAGCGCTCATCAAACGCCCAGCGTCCGGCGCGATGGCTGACCATTTTCGTCTGGAAAGTGTCTTCCAGCAGATGCGTCATGTAAGCGACTTTTTCGCGCATCGCCGCATCGGAATATTCAATCAGATAGGGTTTATGACGCCAGTCGTCATCGGTCAACGGGTCCGTCGGCGGGCTGTTCCAGGCATGGAGGTGCATGCCGATTTCCGCCGTCCCGCGGGCAATCACATCTTTGGCGAATTCGATATAAAAGGGATCGATCACCATTTCATAGTTGGTCAAATAGACCGGTTTAAAACCATACTTTTCGCAAAGCTGCTGAAAACGCGGTAAATAGCGCGCATTCTCGGTGGTAATGCTGTCATGTTTTTGCCAGAGGTTATCGCCCTCTGTATCAATCGTGATGAGAAATGCGGGATTGTGCACGAAAACGTCCTCAGAGCATACGTATCGGGTCATGGTAGAGCAATACAACGCTTCTCTCAATCAGTCTGATCCCCTAGAATCGGAAACCTGATATTGAATGAAGAACAGAGAATGACGCCTGAAACCCGCTCTTCCGGCCCTGTGACCCCGACGCGAATCCTGGTTATTAAGCTGCGCCATCATGGCGATATGCTGCTGATCACGCCGCTCATTCACGCCCTCAAACAGCAATATCCCGCGGCCAGCGTTGATGTCCTGCTGTATGAAGAAACCCGGGATATGCTCGCCGCCAATCCTGATATCAATCAGATTTTCGCCATTGATCGGCGCTGGAAAAAACAGGGCACCGGCCACCAGCTCAAGATGGAGTGGCAGCTGATTCGTGCGCTGCGCCAGCAGCGCTACGATATGGTGCTCAATCTTGCCGATCAGTGGCCAAGCGCAATTATCACGAAACTGACCGGCGCGCCAATCCGCATCGGCTTTGACTTCCCGAAGCGTCGTCACCCGGCATGGCGTTTTTGTCATACCGCTCTCGCCTCAACACAGCAGCATAACCAGCAGCACACCGTGCAGCAGAATCTGTCGATTCTGGCGCCGCTTGGGCTGGAGATGAATGACGCGCCGGCTAAAATGGGCTACAGCGAGCAGGACTGGCACGTCAGCCGCGCGCTGCTGCCGGAAGGATTTCAGGACAACTATATCGTCATTCAACCGACCTCCCGCTGGTTCTTTAAGTGCTGGCGCGAAGAGCGAATGAGCGCCCTGATTAACGCCCTCTCTGACGCAGGCTACCCGGTCGTGCTGACCTCAGGTCCCGATGCCAAAGAGAAGCAGATGATCGATACCATTATGGCGGGCTGCCCCAATGCTCGTTTACACTCCCTCGCCGGTCAGCTGACTCTGCGCCAGCTGGCATCCGTCATCGATCATGGCCGCCTGTTTATCGGCGTCGACTCCGTACCGATGCATATGGCCGCCGCGCTGGGTACGCCGCTGGTGGCGCTGTTCGGCCCCTCCAAACTCACCTTCTGGCGTCCATGGCAGGCTAAAGGTGAGGTGATCTGGGCAGGTGATTTCGGCGCTATTCCCGACCCGGATGATATCGACACCGGCACAGACGAACGTTATCTCGATTTAATTCCCACCGACGCGGTTATCGCGGCGGCGAAAAAGGTACTGGCATGAGCAAATTCAGGCTGGCCCTGGTGCGACAGAAATATCGCCCGGACGGCGGCGCGGAGCGCTTTGTCTCCCGCGCGCTGGAAGCCCTTGATAGCAGCAATCTTGAACTGAACGTCATTACTCGCGAATGGCAAGGGCCGGTGAAACCCGACTGGAATATTCATATCTGCAACCCGCGTAAGTGGGGGCGGATCAGCCGCGAACGTGGTTTCGCCGACGCCGCCCGCCGGCTGTGGCAGAGCGAACATTTCGATCTGGTGCAGAGCCACGAACGCATTCCCGGCTGCGACCTGTACCGCGCCGGGGACGGCGTGCACCGCCGCTGGCTACAGCAGCGCTCGCGCATTTTGCCCGGCTGGAAAAGCCGCCTGCTGTTTGCCGACCGCTACCATCGCTATGTCATGCAGGCTGAGCGCGAAATGTACCAGGACTCGCACCTGCGCGGCGTCATCTGCAACGCGGAGATGATAAAACGCGAGATTATTGAAGACTTCGGCCTGCCGGCGGAGAAAATCCACGTTATCTATAACGCCATTGATAACCAGCGTTTTCTGCCGCCTACGGAAGCGGCCTTTGTTGCGCTACGTCACCAATGGAATCTGCCGCTGCAGGCGACCTGCCTGATCTACGTCGGCTCCGGCTTTGAGCGCAAGGGGCTGGATGCGGCGATCCGCGCCATCGCCCCCACCGATCGCTATCTGCTGGTCGTCGGTAAAGACAAAGATCAGAATCGCTATCAGTCGCTGGCGAAAACCCTCAACTGCGAGGAGCGGGTCCGCTTTTTCGGCATGCAGTCGGAAACCCTGCCGTTCTATCAGATGGCCGACGGCCTGCTGCTGCCGACGCTGTACGATCCGTTCCCCAACGTTATTCTCGAAGCGATGGCCTGCGGCCTGCCGGTCATTACCACCACCGGCTGCGGCGGCGCGGAGTTTATCGTTCAGGGCAGCAATGGCTACGTTTGCGATGCGCTGGATATCCCGGCCCTGCAGGAGTCGGTTAGCGCCCTGCCCGCCCGGGCGTTAGGCTCTGCGGAAGGGGAACGCGCCCGCGAGCGCATCATGTCCTGCACCAGCGAACGACTCTCGACGCAGCTGCTCTCCCTCTATCAGGATCTGGTGAAATAACGATGCGTATGCTGTTTGTGATCGACGGCCTGCCCGGCGGCGGGGCGGAGAAGGTCGTGCTGACCCTGGCTGAGCATTTTCTGCGCCAGGGCGAACGGGTCTCACTGTTTTCTCTGCGCGATGTCTGCGATTATGCGCTGCCGGAAGGGCTGGATTATCAGGTTGTGAGTGACCGCAGCCGGACACCCTGGCGCAAAATCACCGAACTTTCGCGCCGCGCCCGCCAGCTGGATGCCGCCATCGTCACAGCCGAGCAGCAGGGTGAATTCGATCTGGTGCTCTCCAACCTGCATAAAACCGATCGCATTGTCGCCCGCAGCCGGTCGCTGAAAAACCGGAACGTCTGGTTCTGCCTGCATGGCGTCTTTTCCACATCATATCTGGGCCATCGCACCGGATTTGATCGCTGGATGAAACAGCAGAAGATTAAGCGTGTCTATCAGGGACGCAACGTCATTACCGTCTCCGATGCGGTAGGTCAGGATCTGGTCGAACAGTTCGCCATCCGCCCGGCACAGTTAAAAACCATTTATAACCCGTTCGATATTCCCGCTCTGCACGCCGCCGCCGATGCGCCTGGCGAGCAGCCCGCGGGGGATTATATTATTCACGTCGGTCGGTTCCACCCGGGGAAACGTCACGATCGCCTGATCGAAGCCTATGCGCAAAGCGGAATCACCGCGCCGCTGGTGCTGCTGGGTCAGGGTAAACCGGAGCAGGAACAGCGCCTGCGCCAGCTGGCGCAGCAGCTACAGGTTGCCGATCGTGTTCTGTTTAAAGGCTTTCAGAAAAACCCGCTGCCGTGGATTAAGCATGCGCGGATGCTGGTGCTCAGCTCCGACAGCGAAGGCTTTGGTAACGTGGTGGTTGAGGCGCTGCTGCTAAATACCCCGGTGGCCAGCACCCGCTGTCCTGGCGGGGTGACGGAAATTCTCACCGGCGAATTAGCCCGCGGCCTGGCCGATCTGAACAGCCCGGCGCTGGCCCGGACGATGCAAAGCATTTACCATAACCCACCAGCTATCGAACCTTCCGCACTGGAAAAATTCAGCGTGGATACGATTTGTCAGCAGTACCGTCAGCTGCGTCGCGGCTGACGCCGCTATTTAACCAGGATCGAATGATTTATGAGTCAAACGCCTTTACTGAGCATTGTGGCTGCCGTTTATAACGGCGAAAAATTCCTTGCGCAATTCTTTGAGTGCATTGAACAACAGCAGCTGGAAAGCTATGAGCTGATCCTGGTCAACGACGGTTCGACGGACGGTAGCCTGGCGGTTATCGACGAATGGAAAGCGCGCTTACCCCATATTATCGTGCTGGAACAGGAAAACCAGGGCGTCTCGGTCGCGCGTAATACCGGCCTGGCGGTGGCAACCGGCAAGTACCTGGCCTTCCCGGATATTGACGATAAGCTTTATCCCGGGATGTACCGTACGCTGCTGGAGATGGCCGAAAAGGGCCGCCTTGATGTCGCCACCTGTAACGGCCGCTACGTTTACGAAACCCGCAAAGATATCCACCCTATTCTTCCACCGGACCGTCTGCCGTCGACCGGCATCCTGCCAGGCCACGTCTGGCTTAAACAGGCGCTGGATTCGCGCAAGTTCCTGCACGTGACCTGGCTGAATATCTATCGCCGCGAATTTATCATGCAGCACAAGTTCCACTTCGAGCCCGGATTACGTCATCAGGACATTCCGTGGACCACCGAAGCGCTGCTGGCGGCTGAACGCGTGCAGTACACCAGCGAACAGTTCTACGATTACTATATTCACTCGGAATCGGTGTCGCACAAACCGGACAATGACGATACGTTGATGCGCTCGGCGCGCCACTACATGAAAATTCTGGAGATGCTGGAGGCCATCAACCAACGCTATCCTGATAAGGTGCGTCATATTTCCGCCTGCCGCTGGCAAATTGCCAAAGAGGGGCTGGGAATTATTCATACCTTTGATAGCATGAAAGATGAGTCAAAAAAGCATATTATCATTAAAGAATTCTTTGACCGCGGCATCTGGCGTCTGATCTGGAAAAATGCGCGTACCTTCCGTTTACGCTGGCGCCTTGGCCGACGCTATTTGCGCATTAAACGCTATCGCGACGCGACCTGACTCTGAATCCCGTTGTTTCCGCCAAAGAGATAGCTTTACGCGGGCTAAATGCTTAGAATTTGCCCGCTAAAACATAAATCGGATAAATCGCTTGGAATTGCTTTATACCACCCTACTCTATCTTATTCAGCCGCTGGTATGGCTGCGACTGCTGCTGCGCAGCCGTAAGGCCCCTGCCTACCGAAAGCGCTGGGCTGAACGTTATGGCTTCTGTCAGAACAAGGTAGCGCCGGATGGGATTCTGCTGCATTCCGTTTCCGTGGGTGAGACGCTTGCTGCTATCCCGCTCGTGCGCGCGCTGCGCCACCGCTACCCCTCGCTGCCTATCACCGTCACCACCATGACGCCGACCGGCTCAGAACGCGCCATGTCCGCCTTCGGCAAAGATGTTCATCATGTCTATCTGCCTTACGATTTGCCCTGCGCAATGAACCGCTTCCTCAACACGGTGCAACCGAAGCTGGTTATCGTGATGGAAACCGAGCTGTGGCCAAATATGGTCGCCGCGCTGCACAAACGTAAAATCCCGCTGGTCAT
This sequence comes from Klebsiella sp. X13, assembly GCF_003323835.1. Lineage (NCBI taxonomy): Bacteria > Pseudomonadati > Pseudomonadota > Gammaproteobacteria > Enterobacterales > Enterobacteriaceae > Klebsiella > Klebsiella sp. X13. The sequence goes on along the minus strand of NZ_CP030874.1, from coordinate 140,812 downwards.
CGCCAACGCCCGTCTGTCGGAGCGTTCCGCCAAAGGCTACGCGAAACTGGGGAAATTTATGCGTCGGCTGCTCAGTCGCATCACGCTGATTGCGGCGCAGAATGAAGAAGACGGCAATCGCTTTCTGGCTCTGGGCCTGAAGCGCAACCAGCTGGCGGTCACCGGCAGCCTCAAATTTGATATTTCCGTGACGCCAGAGCTGGCCGCGCGCGCGATTACCCTCCGCCGCCAGTGGGCGCCGCACCGCAAAGTCTGGATCGCCACCAGCACCCACGACGGTGAAGAACAAATTATCCTGCAGGCGCACAGGAAGCTGCTCGATACTTTCCCGGATCTGCTGTTGATTCTCGTCCCTCGTCACCCGGAGCGCTTCGCAGATGCACGAGAAATGGTGCAGAAAGCGGGGATGAGCTTCACGCTACGCAGCACCGGCGAAATCCCGTCGAACAGTACCCAGGTGGTGATCGGCGATACCATGGGCGAGCTGATGCTGCTGTACGGCATTGCCGACCTCGCCTTCGTCGGCGGCAGCCTGGTCGAACGCGGCGGTCACAACCCGCTGGAGCCGGCGGCACACGCCATCCCGGTACTGATGGGCCCGCACACGTTCAACTTCAAAGATATTTGCGCCAAGTTGCAGCAGGACGATGGCCTGATTACGGTCACCGACGTCAGTTCGCTGGTCACCCAGGTCTCCAATCTGCTCACCGATGAAGACTATCGTCTGTGGTACGGCCGCCACGCGGTAGAAGTGTTGCATCAAAACCAGGGCGCGCTCTCGCGTCTGCTACATTTACTGCAACCCTATCTGCCGCAGCGGAGCCACTAATGTCGACCCGACTGTCCGTCGTAATGATCGCCAAAAATGCGGCGGATCTGCTGGCTGATTGCCTGGCCTCGGTAGCGTGGGCCGATGAAATCGTGCTGCTGGACTCCGGCAGTAGCGATAACACCGTCGAACTGGCCCGTCGCCTCGGCGCAACGGTCTACATCAACAGCGACTGGCAAGGCTACGGTATTCAGCGTCAGCGCGCCCAGGACTACGCGACCGGCGACTATGTGTTGATGATTGATACCGATGAACGCGTGACGCCGGAGCTGGCCTGCTCACTTCGCCGTGTACTGGAGGCGCCCCAAAAAGGTGCCGTCTACAGCATCGCCCGGCGTAACTATTTCCTTGGCCGCTTTATGCGCCATAGCGGCTGGTATCCCGACCGCGTCATGCGTTTGTACGAACGCAGCCGTTTCCGCTATAACAATAATCTGGTGCACGAATCGCTCGATGCCAAAGGCGCGCAGGTTATCGAACTGTCGGGCGATTTACTGCATCTGACCTGCCGCGACTTCTCCGGCTTCCAGCAAAAGCAGCTGGCCTATGCCTCTGCCTGGGCACGGGAGCGCCACCAGAAGGGGAAGAAGACCTCTCTGGCGAGCATTTTCGGCCATACGCTGGGGGCTTTTGTGAAAACGCTGCTGCTACGCGGCGGCGTGCTGGATGGTAAACAGGGCTGGCTACTTGCCGTGGTCAACGCGCAGTATACGTTTAATAAATACACCGAGCTGTGGGCGCTGAGCCGCGGCTACTCAGAGAAAGTGTAATTATGAGCACAAAAGCGATCTATCCGGGCACCTTCGACCCCATTACCAACGGGCATATCGATATCGTCACGCGTGCCGCCAGCATGTTTGACAAGGTGCTGCTGGCCATTGCCGCCAGCCCGAGCAAAAAACCGATGTTCACCCTCGACGAGCGTATTGCGCTGGCGGAGCAGGCAACGGCGCATCTGGTCAACGTCGAGGTGGTTGGTTTCAGCGATCTGATGGCGAATTTTGCCCGCGCGCAGCAGGCGAATATCCTCATTCGCGGTTTACGTGCGGTGGCGGACTTCGAATATGAGATGCAGCTGGCACATATGAACCGCCACCTGATGCCAACCCTGGAAAGCGTCTTCCTGATGCCCTGCAAAGAGTGGTCGTTTATCTCTTCATCGCTGGTGAAGGAAGTGGCGCGCCACCAGGGCGATGTTTCCCACTTCCTGCCGGCCAACGTACACCAGGCGCTGCTGAAAAAGCTGTAATCTTGCGCCGTCCGGGCTACCCGCCAGCAATAGCGTGAACCCGTACCCGGCTGGCGAGGCGTCACCTGGATCGCGGCGACATCAGCACCTTACTTCTGACACTGGCGGCAATAAAATGTTGCCCGCTGAGCATGTTTGCTGGCTGTAATCGGCGTGCCGCAAACGCGACAAAGTTCGCCCTTGCGGCCATAAACCTGCAGCTCCTGGGCGAAGTAGCCCGGCTTGCCATCACTTTGCAGGAAATCCTTCAGCGTCGTGCCCCCCTGCTCAATCGAGCGTAGCAGCACCGCTTTAATCACTTTTACCAGCCGTTCACACTCTTCGCGTGAAAGCGAAGACGCCAGCCGATCGGGATGGATCCCGGCCGAAAACAGCGATTCGCTGGCGTAGATATTGCCGACCCCGACCACCAGTTTGTTATCCATCAGCCAGGGCTTAATAGCGGTTTTCTTTTTCGCGCACTTCTGCTGCAAATAGTCGGCATTAAAATCATCGCTCAAGGGCTCTGGGCCAAGATGTGCCAGCGCAGGATGCCCTTCCAGCGAGCGGGTCCACAGCCAGGCGCCAAAGCGGCGTGGGTCGGTGTAGCGCAGGACCTTGCCATTACTCATCACGAGGTCAACATGATCGTGCTTTTCTGCAGGCAGCTCTTCACTCAGAATTCGCAGACTTCCCGACATCCCAAGGTGGACGATAATCCAGCCGCCGGGCAGCTCAAGCAGCAGATATTTGGCACGGCGCTGCACGCTCAGCACCGGTATGTCGCTCAAACGATAGATTTCTTCACTGACCGGCCAGCGCAGACGCCCGTTGCGAATAACGGCGTGCAGAATGGTTGCGCCCACCAGGTATGGTTCGATGCCACGCCGGCTGGTTTCTACCTCAGGTAATTCAGGCATTCGTTTTCCTCCGTTAACCCAGAGTATTGTGCTGCAGCAACAGACGACAGGGAAGCAAATTCCCGGCAGGGTTTATCCGACGGGTTCTGCCGGACAAAAAACAAAAAACCCCGCCGGAGCGGGGTTTTCTTTACAAGGAAACTAAAATTATTTGATTTTAGCTTCTTTGTATAAAACGTGCTGACGGACAACTGGATCGAATTTTTTCAGTTCCAGTTTTTCCGGCTTAGTACGTTTGTTCTTCGTGGTGGTATAGAAGTGACCAGTACCAGCAGAAGAAACCAGCTTGATTTTCTCACGAATACCTTTAGCCATGATTTATTTCCTCTTAGTACTTAGTACTTTTCGCCACGGGCACGCAGTTCAGACAGAACTGTATCGATGCCTTTCTTATCAATAACACGCATACCTTTAGCAGATACACGCAGGGTGACAAAACGCTTTTCGCTCTCAACCCAGAAACGGTGAGAGTGCAGGTTCGGCAGGAAACGGCGTTTGGTCGCGTTCAGTGCGTGGGAACGGTTGTTACCGGTCACCGGACGCTTGCCAGTAACTTGGCAGACTCGGGACATGTCTATTCTCCAAAAATCAAATTAGCTCGAGCTTCGTATGGGGTATCGGCGCCTCGTCAGGCTTTACAGCCCGGTCATCGCAGTTCTAAGTGAACCATCGATTGCCAGGCCCAAATGCCAAACCCGAGATTCTCAAAGGTGGCGTAGTATACGCTGACTCGGCGATGTGCTCAAGTCCCGAACAGACAAAGATCCCGCTGGATCGCGTGATCGGGGCTAAATCCAGCCGCGTTCGGCAAAAGATACGTACGCACCGCGGCCGATTACAAGATGATCGAGTACTCGTATATCCATGAAACCACAACACTTTACCACACGTTCGGTCATCAGTCTGTCGGCCTTACTCGGCTCGGGACTACCGGACGGATGATTATGTGCAAGGATCACCGCAGCGGCGTTCACTTTGATGGCTTCGCGTACAATTTCTCGCGGATGCACCTCTACGTGGCTAAGAGTACCAGAAAAAAGCCGGCTATGTTTCAATACCCGGTTCTGATTATCTAAAAAGATCACGATGAAGATCTCCCGCTCTTCATCGGAGAGATGGCTTTGCAAAAACTCCAGCGTCATCATCGGCGTGACCAGAGAGGGCTCTTCAACCAGCCGCAGGCTAAAATAACGCCGCGCCAGCTCAGCCACTCCTTTTAGCTGGGCATATTTCGCCAGGCCAATCCCGTCGACCGTCTCAAACTGTGCTTTATTCGCTGACAGCAGGCCATACAGCGAACCAAAACGCTGTAACAGGTCATGCGAGTACGCCATGACATCTTTGTCCCGCGTCCCGGTGCGTAAAAACAGCGCCAGCAGCTCAACGTCCGACAACGTTTCAATGCCGTAAAGCCACATTTTTTCCCGTGGCATCAGGGGTTCCGGTGCATCCATAGGGCCTCTCCTTTCTCGTGCCCCCATCCTGGCACAGCCCGACGGTGCTGCCGACTGCCGTATCTACCTGTTGCGTAGCGCCTCGCAAAGTGAATGCCTGGCAGTCACGCGACGGCGACGGGATTGTGGTAATATGCGCGGATTCTGGTGTACTGCAACAGGAAAGAATCATGATGAGTCTGGCTGGTAAAAAGATCGTTCTTGGCGTGAGCGGCGGCATTGCTGCTTATAAAACGCCGGAACTGGTGCGCCGCCTGCGTGACCGTGGCGCGGATGTGCGTGTTGCCATGACGGAAGCCGCCAAAGCCTTCATTACGCCACTGAGCCTGCAGGCGGTGTCTGGCTATCCGGTCTCCGATAGTCTGCTCGATCCGGCAGCGGAAGCGGCGATGGGTCACATAGAGCTGGGCAAATGGGCGGACCTGGTTATCCTCGCCCCGGCAACCGCCGATCTGATTGCCCGCGTTGCGGCCGGTATGGCCAACGATCTGGTTTCTACTATCTGCCTCGCGACCCCCTCTCCGGTTGCCGTTGTCCCGGCGATGAATCAGCAAATGTACCGCGCAGCGGCCACGCAGCATAACCTCGAGGTACTCGCCTCACGCGGCCTGCTGCTCTGGGGGCCGGACAGCGGTAGCCAGGCCTGTGGCGACATTGGCCCTGGCCGCATGCTGGATCCGATGACGATTGTTGATTTAGCCGCTGCGCATTTTTCGCCTGTCAAAGATTTGCAACATCTCAACATCATGATTACCGCGGGCCCCACGCGTGAACCTCTGGATCCGGTGCGTTATATTACTAACCACAGCTCCGGCAAGATGGGGTTTGCCATTGCCGCCGCGGCCGCAAGCCGCGGGGCAAACGTCACGCTGGTGAGCGGGCCGGTTGCATTGCCGACGCCGCCGTTTGTACAGCGAATCGATGTAACGACCGCGCTGGAAATGGAAGCTGCGGTCCAGCAAAACGCCCAGCAGCAGCAGATTTTTATTGGTTGTGCCGCCGTAGCAGACTATCGTGCCGTCGCCATCGCTGAAGAAAAAATTAAAAAGCAAGGTGATGAACTCACCCTCAAAATGGTCAAAAATCCGGATATTGTTGCCGGGGTGGCGGCACTCGCGGCTAATCGGCCTTTTGTCGTAGGGTTTGCCGCCGAAACGAATAATGTGGAAGAATACGCGAAGCAAAAACGCGCGCGCAAAAATCTCGACCTGATTTGCGCTAACGATGTTTCGCAGCCTGATCAAGGCTTTAACAGCGACAGCAACGCATTACACCTTTTCTGGCAGGATGGAGATAAGCGCTTGCCACTTGAGCGTAAAGAACTCCTTGGCCAATTATTACTCGACGAGATCGTGACCCGTTATGATGAAAAAAATCGACGTTAAGATTCTGGACCCGCGCGTTGGCCAGCAATTTCCGCTGCCGACCTATGCCACCTCCGGCTCCGCCGGACTTGACCTGCGAGCCTGTCTCGACGACGCCGTAGAGCTGGCGCCGGGTGCAACCACGCTGTTGCCGACCGGTCTGGCTATTCATATCGCCGATCCCTCTCTGGCGGCGGTGATTCTGCCGCGCTCCGGGCTGGGCCATAAGCACGGCGTGGTTCTGGGCAACCTGGTTGGTCTTATCGACTCCGACTATCAGGGGCAGCTGATGGTTTCCGTCTGGAACCGCGGCCAGCAGAGCTTTACGATTGAACCTGGCGAGCGCATCGCTCAAATGGTCTTTGTACCCGTCGTACAGGCGGAATTTAACCTGGTGGAAGATTTTGACGCCACCGAACGTGGCGAAGGTGGCTTTGGTCACTCAGGGCGCGCATAAGCCCGACCACATCGAATCCGCATCCCAAAGTGCACTAATGCAATAACATCGCCGCAAACGACCGTTTGCGGTCACTTTGTGGATGTCTGCCTGACAAGTGCTTATTTTCAGGGGTATTTTAAAACATGGCAGAAAAACAAACTGCGAAAAGGAATCGTCGCGAAGAAATACTTCAGTCTCTGGCCCTGATGCTTGAATCCAGCGATGGAAGTCAGCGCATTACCACAGCGAAACTGGCGGCGTCTGTCGGGGTATCCGAAGCGGCGTTGTACCGCCATTTCCCCAGTAAAACCCGCATGTTCGATAGCCTGATCGAGTTTATCGAAGACAGTCTGATTACGCGCATCAATTTGATTTTAAAAGATGAAAAAGACACGTCGGCGCGCCTGCGTCTGATTGTGCTGCTGATTCTTGGGTTTGGTGAGCGTAATCCTGGGCTGACGCGAATTCTGACCGGCCATGCGCTGATGTTCGAACAGGATCGTCTCCAGGGGCGGATTAACCAGCTGTTTGAGCGTATCGAGGTTCAGCTGCGCCAGGTCATGCGTGAGAAGAAAATGCGGGAAGGTGAAGGTTACACCATCGATGAGGCGCTGCTGGCCAGCCAGCTGCTGGCATTTTGCGAAGGCATGCTGTCGCGTTTTGTTCGCAGCGAGTTTAAATATCGTCCGACGGATGATTTTGACGCCCGCTGGCCGCTGGTCGCCGCTCAGCTGCAGTAGCGGAAATCCCGGAGGCATATCGCCTCCGGGGCTTTCGACTTATACACCAAACTCTTCGCGGTAAGCACGTACCGTCGCCAGATGTTCAGCCATCTCCGGCTTCTCTTCCAGATAGGCAATCAGGTCTTTCAGCGTCACGATAGAAATCACTTTGCAGCCGTAGTCACGCTCGACCTCCTGAATCGCCGAGATTTCGCCGCGGCCGCGCTCCTGACGGTCCAGAGAGATCAGCACGCCGGCCAGTTCCGCGCCGTGCGCCTGGATAATTTCCATCGACTCGCGAATCGCGGTACCTGCGGTAATGACATCATCAACCAGCATGACGCGCCCCTGCAGCAGGCTGCCGACCAGATTGCCCCCCTCACCGTGGGTTTTTGCTTCTTTGCGGTTAAAGCAGTAAGGCAAATCCAGGTCATGGTGCTCCGCCAGCGCAACCGCGGTAGTCGTCGCGATAGGAATCCCTTTATAAGCCGGCCCAAACAGCAGATCGAAATCAATTCCGGAATCGACCAGCGCTTCGGCGTAGAAACGGCCTAACAGTGCCAGATCGCGCCCGGTATTAAACAGGCCGGCGTTGAAGAAATAGGGGCTCTTACGCCCGGATTTCAGCGTAAATTCGCCAAACTTAAGTACCTGCTTGTTAAGCGCAAACTCAATAAACTGGCGCTGATACGGTTTCATGGATTCGCTCCTTATCTTACTTTTCATCATTTAGGTTTACGCCAAATTCTTCACGCGTCATCAGGCGGCACAGATACGTCGATAACGCTGTGAGCCGGTCGCGTGCGGCAGCCGAGAAAGACCGCATGAAGAATAAAACGTAAAAAAAAGGGCGACTCATCAGCCGCCCTTAAAATTAATTTTCTAATGCCGCTTTCTGCGTCGCGACAATGGATTCGATACCCCCGCGGGCCAGCGCCAGCAAGGTGAGTAGCTCTTCGTGGGTAAACGGCTCGCCTTCCGCGGTGCCCTGTACCTCAATGATGCGACCATCTTCGGTCATCACCACGTTCATATCGGTTTCCGCCGCTGAATCCTCGACATATTCCAGATCGCACAGCGCTTCGCCATTGACGATACCAACGGAAACCGCGGCGACCATCCCTTTCATTGGATTGCTTTTCAGCTTGCCGGCCGCCACCAGCTTATTCAGCGCATCGGCCAGCGCCACGCAGGCGCCGGTAATGGATGCGGTACGGGTGCCACCGTCAGCCTGCAAAACATCACAATCGAGAGTAATGGTGAATTCGCCCAACGCTTTCAGATCGACCGCCGCACGCAGCGCACGGGCAATCAGACGCTGGATTTCCATAGTACGGCCGCCCTGTTTCCCTTTCGCGGCTTCACGCGCGTTACGGGTATGCGTTGCACGCGGCAGCATGCCATATTCTGCCGTGATCCAACCCTGGCCCTGGCCTTTCAGGAAGCGCGGCACGCCTTCATCGATCGACGCGGTGCACAACACTTTAGTGTCACCAAATTCGACCAGCACGGAGCCTTCTGCGTGTATTGTATAGTTACGGGTCAGGGTGACGGGACGCACCTGATTAGCGCTACGACCTGCTGGACGCATAATGATCTCTCCGGCTTGAAACGAATGTGGCGCGCATTATACACAAAATCATGCGGGATGCATGAGGTGACGCGCCTCTGACGGCGTAGATAACTGGCGCTCAGGGCTGAGCAATGCCGCCAACAGAGGGGCTGCCAGAAGGATAACGTGTATATACGGATAATGCTCGCTTATTCCTATCCTGATAAGGCCCTGAAAGCTATAATCCACCTCACTCTCCTTTAAAAACAGGAACGTCTATGATCCGCAGTATGACCGCCTATGCCCGGCGTGAAATCAAGGGTGAATGGGGCAGCGCCGCATGGGAACTGCGCTCGGTAAACCAACGATATCTGGAAACTTATTTCCGTCTGCCGGAGCAGTTCCGTAGCCTGGAGCCTGTCGTGCGCGAGCGCATCCGTTCTCGCCTGACCCGTGGCAAAGTTGAATGTACCTTACGTTTTGATCAGGATCCCAGCGCCCAGGGCGAGCTGATTCTGAACGAAAGTCTTGCAAAACAGCTGGTCAATGCCGCCAACTGGGTCAAGATGCAGAGCGACGAAGGCGAAATCAACCCGGTTGATATTCTGCGCTGGCCTGGCGTAATGGCTGCTCAGGAACAGGATCTCGATGCGATTGCCGCCGATATTCTGTCGGCCCTGAACGGTGCGCTGGATGATTTTATCGTTGCCCGCGAGACCGAAGGTCAGGCGCTGAAAGCGCTTATTGAGCAGCGTCTGGAAGGCGTCACCGCCGAAGTCGCCAAAGTGCGCGCCCATATGCCGGAAATCTTACAGTGGCAGCGCGAGCGCCTGGTTTCCCGACTGGAAGATGCGGAAGTGCAGCTGGAAAACAACCGTCTCGAACAAGAGCTGGTGCTGATGGCGCAGCGTATCGACGTCGCCGAAGAGCTGGATCGTCTGGAAGCGCACGTAAAAGAGACCTGGAACATCCTGAAGAAGAAAGAAGCCGTTGGCCGCCGTCTTGACTTTATGATGCAGGAATTTAACCGCGAGTCGAACACGCTGGCATCGAAATCCATTAATGCCGAAGTGACCAATTCCGCCATCGAACTGAAAGTCCTGATCGAGCAAATGCGCGAGCAAATTCAGAACATCGAGTAATCTCTTTTGCTGGCTCCTCTTGTTGTGAGCCAGCATTACTTTTACTTATCTGTTTTTATCATCCGTCGATCAACATCTCCCTGCACTACTGCTCATAAAACACCTCTCACATTAGTTTTTCCTGGGGAAAATGATTCACCTTAGAAAATCTCAATCGTGATCTTACGCACAAATCGCTAATCTGCCCGACATCATTGTGGGGGATTTATGCTGCTTCATATTCTGTATTTAATCGGTATTACTGCGGAAGCGATGACCGGCGCTCTGGCGGCCGGTCGCCGCCGGATGGACACTTTTGGAGTCATCATCATTGCTACCGCCACCGCGCTGGGCGGCGGCTCAGTCCGGGATATTCTGCTGGGCCACTACCCGCTGGGGTGGGTAAAACATCCGGAATACGTCATTATCGTCGCCGTCGCGGCAGTGTTAACGACTATTGCTGCGCCGGTCATGCCCCATCTACGCCGTCTGTTTCTGGTTCTGGATGCCCTGGGGCTGGTGGTGTTCTCAATTATCGGCGCGCAAATCGCGCTGGATATGGGAGAAGGACCGGTGATCGCCTCTATCGCCGCCGTGATTACCGGCGTATTTGGCGGCGTACTGCGGGACATGTTCTGCAAGCGCATTCCGCTGGTTTTCCAGAAGGAGCTGTATGCCGGCATCTCGTTTGCGGCCGCAATTCTCTATATTGCCCTGCAGCATTACGTCAGCAGCCACGACGTGGTGGTGATCTCCACCTTGCTGTTTGGCTTCACCGCTCGCATGCTGGCGCTGCGCTGGAAGCTGGGGCTGCCCGTCTTCCACTACAACCATAACGCCCACTGATCCTCTCAAAACCCGGGTATATGTTGCCCGCTGAGCCACTGCGCCAGCGCGGCAACATCCGGGTGCTGGAGAAAGGCAACCAGCTGCCTCGCTCTCCCTGCCCCCATGCCCGGCAGACGCTGCCACTGTTCTTCAGAACGTTCTCGTAGCTGCTGCCAGTTTTCTCTCGCCAGACCGGCAAGCGCCGCCCGGGGAATCGGTACGCCAATCGCCTGGACCCAGCGCAGAAAGGGCTGCTCGCGCGCCAGGTTAAACTGGTGCCAAAGCCGCTGCCCGCGCCCGGAGGTTATCCCCGGAATCCCCTGCAGCTGCGCTGGCGTCAATGCCAGCCACGAGAACAGATGCGCCAGCGGGCGCGCATGTTGCACCGTGCGCCATACTGATTCACCCACGCCATCAAGATTCAGAACCGGTTTTGACGATAACCAGATAAGCCTTGAGAGAAACTGCGCATCACACCCCGGCGTGGTGAAATAGCAGGTCAACGGGGTAAACCGTTCCGGGGGAGGCTGCGGTTTCGTACGCTGCGCCGATCGCCATACTACGCTGTCGAGGCGCGGAATGCCCTGGCCCGCCAGACTGATTTGCAGCTGATCGCCGAGGCCAATATCCAGGCGCTTCCAGCGAGAAAGCGAGCCAATACTGACTTGCTTAACCCGTTTGTCGTCAAGGCGCTGCGGCTCCAGCAGAGCGACGACGGAAATTTTGCCGCTGCGCCCGACCCGAAAGCGAATGCCGCGCACTTCCATTAACCGCGATGCCGGCGGATATTTCCACGCAACGACCCACTCACCCTGCCCTGGCGACCACAATCGCCCGCCGGGTTCGTGGCCGCGGCGCACGACCACGCCGTCGGTAGTAAAAGGCAGAGGCGAGGTTAACCAGCGCTCTCGCCACCGTGCCACCTGCCGCGCATCCGTAACGGGCTGCGTAAAAGAGGCGCTGTGGAGAAATCCACTCTTGCGCAACAGAGCCAGACGCTGGCGCATGTCCTGAGGGCCATCTGGCCATGCCCAGATAAAGATCCCCAGTTCCGCAAGCTGCGCCGGGGTATCGAGGCGCATCAGAGTACCGGCCACTTTCGCCCGGGCATTCATTCCCCCCATTTGCTTCTGCACATGCCCGTCGCGCTGCAGAAAAATCTCTCCCTGCAGCACGCTGTTCGCCAGCTCGCCCTCCGTCATCTTCGGCACGGCCGGAATCAGCCTCACCCTGGCGGTCCAATCCTCCCCGGCTCGACCATCGCCACGGCTAATGGCCTGTGCCAGCCGCCCGTGGCGATACACCAGCGTCACGGCGACACCGTCCACTTTCGGCTGCACCCAGAGATCCGTTTTATCGCGCATCCACCGCGCAATATCCGATTTATCGGCCAGTTTACGCACGCCGGTATGGGCAACCGGATGCCTGACCTCTCCGGTAGCGGGCGGCACATCATCGTTATCCGCAGGCGATAGCAGCGAAAAACAGCGCCGCCACTGCATAAGTCGCGCCGAAAGCTGGTCGTATACTTCATCACTGACCCCACTGCTCCCCTGTCGCCAGTACGCATTGTTCCAGGCCGTCACCTGTTGATTGAGACGATGTACCTCCTGCCGGGCCTGTGCCTGCGGCCATTCAGGACAGGTAGCCTGTCCGTATCCAGCCACCGCCCACGCGCCAATCATCCAGATCCATTTATGCATGACTCCACCTCCTGTTTACCCGCAAACATTCTGCAGGAGAGCGGTTTTATTCGGCGACGAGGGATTTATCACGCTGCGATCGGACATCCAGACTTTGTTTGCCTGCTGCGCAATACACGGCGAAATCAGGGAAACGGCTGGCAAAATGAAAGAAACAGAAGCAAAAAGTGTGACAGGGACTGCGTCACGGTGCGGCGCCGTGTATAATAGGCTCGTATGTAGTATCTCTTTCGACAATCACATACAAAAGACTCTCATGGCTCAAGGCACGCTTTATATTGTTTCCGCCCCAAGTGGCGCGGGTAAATCCAGCCTGATTCAGGCTTTATTGAAAACCCAACCGCTGTACGACACCCAGGTCTCTGTTTCACATACCACGCGCGCGCCGCGTCCGGGTGAAGTGCACGGCGAACACTATTTCTTCGTTAATCACGACGATTTCAGGGCGATGATTAGCAGAGACGCATTTCTTGAGCACGCGGAAGTTTTTGGCAACTATTACGGCACCTCGCGCGAAACCATCGAGCAGGTACTGGCAACCGGCGTCGACGTCTTCCTGGATATCGACTGGCAGGGCGCTCAGCAAATCCGTCAAAAAATGGCTGGCGCACGCAGCATCTTTATTCTGCCGCCGTCAAAAGATGAGCTTGACCGTCGCCTGCGTGGCCGCGGCCAGGACAGCGAAGAGGTGATCGCAAAACGTATGGCTCAGGCTGTTGCAGAAATGAGTCATTACGCGGAATATGATTACCTTATTGTGAATGATGATTTTGATACCGCCCTGAGCGATCTGAAAAACATTATTCGCGCCGAACGTCTGCGCATGAGCCGCCAAAAGCAGCGACATGGCGCTTTAATCACCAAACTGTTGGCAGACTGAACCCACATTCAGTATCATGCCCAGTCATTTCTTCATCTGTGGAGCATTTTAAGTATGGCACGCGTAACTGTTCAGGACGCTGTAGAGAAAATTGGTAACCGTTTTGACCTGGTACTGGTCGCCGCGCGTCGCGCTCGTCAGATGCAGGTTGGCGGAAAAGATCCGCTGGTACCGGAAGAAAACGATAAAACTACCGTTATTGCACTGCGCGAAATCGAAGAAGGTCTGATCAACAATCAGATCCTCGACGTCCGCGATCGTCAAGAGCAGCAAGAGCAGGAAGCCGCTGAATTACAAGCCGTTACCGCTATTGCCGAAGGCCGTCGTTAATCACGCAGTGGGTAGCCCTTGTATCTGTTTGAAAGCCTGAATCAGCTGATTCAAAATTACCTGCCGGAAGAGCAAATCAAGCGTCTTCGGCAGGCATATCTCGTTGCACGTGACGCTCACGAGGGCCAGACACGTTCAAGCGGTGAACCTTATATCACGCACCCGGTAGCGGTAGCCTGCATTCTGGCCGAGATGAAACTCGACCATGAAACGCTGATGGCTGCGCTACTGCATGACGTGATTGAAGATACCCCTGCCACCTACCAGGATATGGAGCAGCTCTTTGGCAAAAGCGTTGCTGAGCTGGTAGAGGGGGTATCGAAACTTGATAAGCTCAAGTTCCGCGATAAGAAAGAGGCGCAGGCCGAAAACTTTCGCAAAATGATTATGGCGATGGTGCAGGATATCCGCGTCATCCTGATCAAACTTGCCGACCGCACGCACAACATGCGCACCCTGGGCTCACTCCGCCCGGATAAACGCCGCCGCATTGCCCGCGAAACGCTGGAGATCTACAGCCCGCTGGCCCACCGTTTAGGTATCCACCACATCAAAACCGAGCTCGAAGAGCTGGGCTTTGAAGCGCTGTATCCCAACCGCTATCGCGTCATCAAAGAAGTCGTCAAAGCAGCGCGCGGCAACCGTAAAGAGATGATTCAAAAGATCCTCTCTGAAATCGAAGGGCGTTTACAGGAAGCGGGAATCCCCTGTCGCGTCAGCGGTCGCGAGAAGCATCTGTACTCCATCTACTGCAAAATGGTGCTGAAAGAGCAGCGTTTTCACTCGATTATGGATATCTACGCCTTCCGCGTGATTGTGCATGATGCTGACACCTGCTACCGCGTGCTTGGCCAGATGCATAGCCTTTACAAGCCTCGTCCTGGCAGGATGAAAGATTACATCGCCATTCCCAAGGCGAACGGCTATCAATCTTTGCACACCTCGATGATCGGCCCTCACGGCGTCCCGGTTGAAGTACAAATTCGTACCGAAGACATGGACCAGATGGCAGAAATGGGGGTTGCGGCGCACTGGGCCTATAAAGAGCACGGCGGCGAAAGCAGCACCACCGCACAAATCCGCGCCCAGCGCTGGATGCAGAGCCTGCTGGAGCTGCAGCAAAGCGCAGGCAGCTCGTTTGAATTTATCGAGAGCGTCAAATCCGATCTGTTCCCGGATGAGATTTACGTTTTCACCCCAGAAGGGCGCATTGTCGAACTCCCCGCTGGCGCCACGCCGGTGGACTTCGCCTACGCGGTACATACCGATATCGGCCATGCCTGCGTTGGCGCACGCGTCGACCGCCAGCCGTATCCATTGTCCCAGTCGCTTTCCAGCGGCCAGACGGTGGAAATCATCACCGCACCGGGCGCACGTCCGAATGCCGCGTGGCTGAACTTTGTCGTCAGCTCAAAAGCGCGCGCCAAAATTCGCCAGCTGTTGAAAAACCTTAAGCGCGATGACTCCGTCAGCCTGGGTCGCCGTCTGCTCAACCACGCCCTCGGCGGTAGCCGTAAACTGGCTGAAATCCCGCAGGAGAGCATTCAGCGTGAGCTGGAACGCATGAAGCTGGCCAGCCTTGACGATCTGCTGGCGGAAATTGGCCTCGGCAACGCGATGAGCGTGGTGGTAGCCAAAAACCTGCAACAGGGCGAGACCGTCACCGCACCGGCGCAAGGCGCCTCTTCAGGCCATGGTCATCTGCCGATTAAAGGCGCTGACGGCGTTCTGATTACCTTTGCGAAGTGCTGCCGTCCGATTCCCGGCGACCCGATTATCGCCCATGTCAGCCCTGGCAAAGGCCTGGTCATTCACCATGAGTCCTGCCGTAACATTCGTGGCTATCAGAAAGAGCCAGAGAAGTTTATGGCCGTCGAGTGGGATAAAGAGACCGCGCAGGAATTTATCACCGAAATTAAGGTGGATATGTTTAACCACCAGGGTGCACTGGCGAACCTCACCGCGGCCATTAATACCGCCTCTTCTAATATTCAGAGTCTGAATACCGAAGAAAAAGATGGTCGCGTGTACAGCGCGTTTATCCGCCTGACGGCGCGCGATCGCGTACATCTGGCGAATATTATGCGCAAAATTCGCGTTATGCCGGATGTAATAAAAGTCACCCGTAACCGAAACTAGCCTTGCGCACAAAATCATTCGCGTTTTGCACCGCACGGGTACCGGTCCCGAAGGGGCGGGCGGTCAGCCGGATCGCGCGGCGAGCGAATGAATTACCCGTCCCGTACAGGAGTACGTAACCGGGGGTAATGAGTACGGCTAACGCCGAGGCAATTTGAAGGATGAAGTGTTTATGAATCCACAGCGTTATGCGCGTATCTGCGAGATGCTCGCCAGGCGCCAGCCTGACCTGACGGTCTGCATGGAGCAGGTCCATAAACCTCATAACGTCTCTGCGGTGATTCGTACCGCAGACGCCGTTGGCGTACATGAAGTCCACGCCATCTGGCCCAGCAGCCGCATGCGCACGATGGCCTCAGCCGCCGCCGGCAGCAATAGCTGGGTGCAGGTTAAAACCCACCGCTCAATTGACGATGCCGTCAGCCATTTAAAGGGCCAGGGCATGCAGATCCTGGCCACTCACCTCTCTGACAAAGCCGTCGATTTCCGTGAAATCGACTATACCCGTCCTACCTGCATCCTGATGGGGCAGGAAAAAACCGGCATTACCCGGCAAGCTCTGGCGCTGGCCGATCGGGACATCATCATTCCGATGACTGGCATGGTGCAGTCGCTGAATGTCTCCGTCGCCTCGGCTCTGATTCTGTATGAAGCCCAGCGCCAGCGGCAAAATGCGGGGATGTATAAGCGTGAGAACAGCATGCTGCCGGAAGAAGAACAGCAGCGCCTGCTGTTTGAAGGCGGGTATCCGGTACTGGCCAGAGTGGCAAAACAAAAAGGTCTGCCTTACCCCTACGTGAATGCGCAGGGCGAAGTCGAAGCCGATGACGCGTGGTGGGCAACCATGCAGGCTTCCGGTACCGCTCACGGTAGCAGGCGCGACAATCGTGCCGAAGCAGGCCAGACAAGATGCAGTCTGAAGGATGAAGGGTAAATGGCCGGTCGCCTGTTAGATGCCGTCCCGCTCAATTCGCTCACCGGCGTTGGAGCGGCGCAAAGCAACAAACTGGCGAAAATCGGCCTGCATACCGTGCAGGATCTCCTTCTGCACCTGCCGCTACGCTATGAAGACCGCACCCATCTTTATCAGATAGGCGAGCTGCTACCGGGCGTTTACGCCACCGTTGAAGGTGAAGTTCTCAGCAGCAACATCACCTTCGGCGGCCGCCGAATGATGACATGCCAGATCAGCGACGGTTCCGGTATTCTCACCATGCGCTTTTTCAACTTCAACGCCGCCATGAAAAACAGCCTGGCGACCGGCCGGCGCGTGCTGGCCTATGGAGAAGCCAAACGGGGGAAATACGGGGCGGAGATGATTCACCCGGAATACCGCGTGCAGGGTGACATGAGCACCCCCGATCTCCAGGAAACGCTGACGCCGGTTTATCCCACCACCGAAGGCATCAAGCAGGCGACGTTGCGCAAGCTCACCGATCAGGCGCTGGAATTACTGGATACCTGTGCCATCGCCGAGCTGTTGCCGCCCGAACTGGCGCAGGGAATGATGAGCCTGCCGGAGGCGCTACGCACATTACACCGTCCGCCGCCGTCGCTGCAGCTCAGTGACCTGGAAAGCGGTAAGCATCCGGCGCAACAGCGCTTAATTCTGGAAGAACTGCTGGCGCATAACCTGAGCATGCTGGCGCTACGCGCCGGCGCCCAGCGTTATCATGCCCTGGCACTCGGTGCGAACGACACATTCAAAAACCAGCTGCTGGCCTCCCTGCCCTTTAAGCCAACCGGCGCACAACAGCGAGTTACCGCCGAAATTGAACGCGATATGGCGCTTGATGTGCCGATGATGCGTCTGGTACAGGGCGACGTCGGCTCCGGTAAAACGCTGGTTGCCGCCCTCGCAGCGCTGCGGGCGATCGCTCACGGCAAACAGGTAGCGCTGATGGCGCCGACCGAACTGCTGGCGGAACAACACGCCAATAACTTCCGCCAGTGGTTCGCGCCGCTGGGCATCGAAGTAGGCTGGCTGGCCGGCAAACAGAAAGGGAAAGCCCGCCAGGCGCAGCAGGAGGCCATTGCCAGCGGCCAGGTACAGATGATCGTCGGCACTCACGCCATTTTTCAGGAACAGGTGCAGTTCAACGGTCTGGCGCTGGTCATTATTGATGAGCAGCACCGCTTCGGCGTTCACCAGCGTCTGGCGCTGTGGGAAAAAGGCCAGCAGCAGGGCTTCCATCCCCATCAGCTGATCATGACCGCTACCCCGATTCCACGAACCCTGGCGATGACGGCTTATGCCGATCTTGATACCTCGGTTATCGACGAACTGCCGCCGGGCCGGACGCCGGTCACCACGGTGGCCATCCCCGATACTCGTCGCCACGATATTATTGATAGGGTTCGCAACGCCTGTACTCAGGAAGGGCGTCAGGCCTACTGGGTCTGCACCCTGATTGAAGAGTCCGATCTGCTGGAAGCGCAGGCGGCAGAGGCGACATGGGAAGAGCTTAAGCTCGCGCTGCCGGAGCTGAATATCGGCCTCGTACATGGCCGGATGAAACCGGCAGATAAACAGGCGGTTATGCAGGCCTTCAAGCAGGGCGAACTGCACCTGCTGATCGCCACCACGGTTATTGAGGTTGGGGTCGACGTACCGAATGCCAGCCTGATGATTATCGAAAACCCGGAACGTCTGGGGCTGGCGCAGCTGCATCAGCTCAGAGGGCGCGTCGGGCGCGGCGCGGTCGCCTCCCACTGCGTGCTACTCTATAAATCACCGCTGTCAAAAACGGCGCAGAAACGCCTGCAGGTTCTGCGCGACAGCAACGACGGTTTCGTTATTGCCCAGAAAGACCTGGAAATCCGCGGCCCCGGCGAGCTGCTCGGCACCCGACAAACCGGCACCGCCGAGTTTAAAGTCGCCGATCTGCTGCGCGATCAGGCCATGATCCCTGACGTTCAGCGCATTGCTCGCCATATTCACGAACGTTATTCTCAGCAGGCCCAGGCGCTTATTGAACGCTGGATGCCGGAAACCGAACGCTATTCCAACGCCTAGCGTCGACTCTGTCCCGCAGGGCCAGACCAGGACGCTTCGCGCAATTTATCTTCACAACGAGTGGATTATGAAACGAGAACTGGCCATCGAATTTTCGCGTGTCACCGAGGCTGCCGCGCTGGCGGGCTATAAATGGCTGGGCCGCGGCGATAAAAATACCGCCGACGGCGCCGCCGTCAATGCCATGCGCATTATGCTCAACCTGATTAATATCGACGGCACCATCGTCATTGGCGAAGGTGAAATCGATGAAGCGCCGATGCTGTATATCGGTGAGAAGGTCGGCACCGGCAACGGCGATGCGGTGGATATCGCCGTTGACCCTATCGAAGGGACGCGCATGACGGCCATGGGCCAGGCCAATGCGCTGGCGGTGATGGCGGTCGGCGATAAAGGCTGCTTCCTGAACGCGCCGGATATGTACATGGAAAAACTGATTGTCGGCCCAGGGGCAAAAGGGGCGATTGACCTCAATCTGCCGCTGGCGGAGAACCTGCGTAATGTCGCCGCGGCGCTGAATAAACCGCTGGCCGAGCTGACCGTCACCATTCTGGCCAAACCGCGTCACGACGCGGTGATTGCCGAACTCCAGCAGTCGGGCGTTCGCGTCTTCGCCATTCCGGATGGCGACGTAGCGGCGTCGATTCTGACCTGCATGCCGGACAGCGAAGTAGACGTCCTGTACGGCATCGGCGGCGCGCCGGAAGGGGTAGTTTCTGCCGCAGTGATCCGCGCTCTGGACGGCGACATGCAGGGTCGCCTGCTGGCTCGTCACGATGTAAAAGGCGATACCGCAGAAAACCGTCGTATCGGCGAGAACGAACTGGCGCGCTGCAAAGAGATGGGCATCGAAGCAGGCAAAGTGCTGCGCCTGGACGAAATGGCCCGCAGCGATAATGTGGTGTTCTCCGCAACCGGGATCACCAAAGGCGATCTGCTGGATGGCATTACCCGTAAGGGCAATATGGCCACCACCGAAACGCTGCTGATCCGCGGTAAATCCCGTACGATTCGCCGCATTCAGTCCATTCATTATCTCGACCGTAAAGACCCGGATATTCAGCTGCATATTCTGTAAGCCTCCGATCGCGCGTGCGGATTGCACGCTGGCGCCAGGCCCAGGGACGGGCCGAAAACGGCTGCCGCCAACGCACAGGCAATTGAAGTATGACGAGAATATTTGATCAATAGAGCTTTTCGGCGCCGTCAGGCTGGAAATCTTTGCCGCGTGCAACGAAGATAAGGCAACGCTTTGCGCAACGGGAGAAGATGATGGCGGACTGGGTTAACGGTAAAGTAAAAAAAATAGAGTTCTGGACCGATACGCTGTTCAGTTTGTACGTCCACGCGCCGGTTCACCCGTTTACCGCCGGGCAATTTACCAAGCTCGGGCTGGAAATTGACGGGGAGCGCGTTCAGCGCGCCTATTCCTACGTTAACGCACCGGGCAATCCCGATCTGGAGTTCTATCTGGTCACCGTCCCGGACGGTAAGCTCAGCCCACGCCTTGCGGCGCTCAAACCGGGCGATGACGTTCAGCTGGTCAGCGAGGCCGCGGGATTCTTCGTTCTGGAAGAGGTACCTGACTGCGAGACCTTATGGATGCTGGCGACCGGCACCGCGCTCGGCCCGTATCTGTCAATTCTGCAGGAAGGTAAAGACCTTGAGCGCTTCAAAAATCTGGTGCTGGTCCACGCCGTGCGCTATGAGGCCGATTTAAGCTACCTGCCGCTGATGCGCGAATTAGCACAGCGCTATGGCGGCAAGCTGCGGATTCAGACCGTCGTGAGCCGTGAAACCGCCGCCGGTTCGCTGACCGGACGGATTCCGTTTCTTATCGACACCGGCGCCCTGGAAGAGGCCGTTGGCCTGCCGATGAACGCCGATAATAGCCACGTGATGCTGTGTGGAAACCCGCAGATGGTGCGTGATACCCAGCAGCTGTTGAAAGAAACCCGGCAGATGACGAAACATTTACGCCGCCGGCCGGGCCACATGACCGCCGAGCAATACTGGTAATCAGGGCTCCGCCTTCCAGCGAACATCCTGCGTATCTTTACCAAATTTATTCTCGCCCTGGGTACCGACAAACGCGCCCAGGTCGATGAACATCATGACGATAATCAGCGTCGGCACAAACCGCCCGACAACCCATTGCCAGACGCCAGGCAGCACCGACCAGTTCCCCGCCAGCAGCATCCACGCCAGAATCATCAGCAGCGCCCAGATCCCCGATTTACCGCGATCGTGCAGGCGTTTGATCGTCACCGCCGCCGTCGGCCACAGCAGGCACACCAGGATAAACGCAGCGGTCTGCACATTGAGCAAATTGGTGCCGGCCAGGGTAAAGAGCACGCTCATGGCAAGAACCCAGATGGCCATCCAGATCCAGAAGTCACGGCGCCCGATACGCCCCTTAATTGAGAACATCCACTGCTGTAGGGTCATGTTTTATTCCTTATCATCATCATTCGCGTAGTTTACCCTGAAGCCGTCACTTTTTGACAAGCGCGACGGTTCCCGTTTTAATCGTCTGCAGGCAAAAAAAGGAAAGACCGGCATGAAGACGTGGATGACTGTATGTTTTATTGGGCTGACGGCCTTATCCGTCGGCCCGAAGGCGTTGTCCGCGGTGCCCGAATCCTCCGCCACGGCCCCTTATCTGCTGGCGGGCGCCCCTACCTTTGATATGTCTATCAGCGACTTTCGGGAAAAATTCAACGCGGCGAATCCGAAGCTTCAGCTGAATGAATTTCGCGCCATTGCCTCCAGCCGCGACAGAGAAAATCTGACGCGTGCGGCGAGCAAAATTAATGAAAATCTTTACGCCTCCACGGCGCTGGAGCGCGGCACCCTGAAAATAAAATCGATGCAGGTGACCTGGCTCCCTATTCAGGGGCCCGAGCAGAAAGCGGCGAAGGCCAAAGCGCAGGAGTATATGAGCGCCGTGTTACGCATGTTCGCGCCCACCTTAAGCGTGGCTCAGAGCCAGCAAAAACTGCAGAAAATGCTCGCCGCCGGCAAGGGAAAACGTTACTTCTCTGAAACGGAAGGCGCGATACGTTATGTTGTCGCAGACAACGGTGAAAAAGGGCTGACCTTCGCTGTTGAACCGATTAAGCTGGCGCTATCTGAAACGCTGGAGAGCAATAATAAATGACAAAAAGCAAAGCCTTTCCAACGATGAATCTCTATACTGTTTGACAGACCATGCTGCCCTGACGGGTGGCTATATTCCTTAATTCGCTTAACGTAGCGTGGAGAATTAAAATGCGACATCCTTTAGTGATGGGTAACTGGAAACTGAACGGCAGCCGCCATATGGTAAACGAACTGGTTGCTAACCTGCGTACCGAACTGGCTGGCGTTTCTGGCTGTGCCGTTGCAATCGCTCCGCCAGAAATGTACATCGATCTGGCTAAGCATGCGGCAGAAGGTAGCCACATTCACCTGGGCGCGCAGAACGTTGACCTGAACCTGTCCGGCGCATTCACCGGTGAAACCTCTGCTCAAATGCTGAAAGATGTCGGTGCTGAATACATCATCATCGGTCACTCTGAGCGTCGTACTTACCACAACGAGTCTGACGAGTTCATCGCTAAGAAATTCGCGGTTCTGAAAGAACAGGGTCTGATTCCGGTTCTGTGCATCGGCGAAACTGAAGCAGAAAACGAAGCGGGCAAAACGGAAGAAGTGTGCGCACGTCAGATTGACGCCGTTCTGAAAACTCAGGGCGCTGCGGCATTCGAAGGCGTGGTTATCGCTTACGAACCGGTCTGGGCAATCGGCACCGGCAAATCAGCGACTCCGGCACAGGCTCAGGCGGTGCATAAATTCATTCGCGATCACATTGCGAAAGCAGACGCGAAAGTGGCCGAGCAGGTCATCATCCAGTACGGCGGTTCCGTTAACGCATCTAACGCAGCAGAACTGTTCACCCAGCCGGACATCGACGGCGCGCTGGTTGGCGGCGCCTCCCTGAAAGCAGACGCTTTCGCAGTGATCGTGAAAGCTGCTGAAGCAGCGAAAAAAGCGTAACCTGCGCTAAGCCCGGCCCCGGCGGCGTACCGCTTACCGGGGCGAAGGAATAACGCAATACGAGGAGCCCGGACAACGCGCGCAGGCGCCGCATCCGGGCTTTTTTATGCCGCTACAATTTCCCCAACGCTTGATACCACAGATAGTCCAGCGGCAGCAGAATCAAATAGCTCACCGCCGCCAGGGCGATACACAGCAGCATTCCCGCCCGTGCCGGCACTTTCCCTAACCCCATCGCCACGACAATCGGCGACGCCTGATACGGCAGCAGCGGCGTGGAATAGCCCAATACCTGAATCATAATCACGCTGAGCAGCGGGAAACCGGTGGCATCGGAAAAGCTCTGGGCAAACGTGGTGTATAGCGCGGGTACGCCGTTGGCGGTCATAATAAAGTTCAGGGCGCTGGTCATGCCGGTTAATGCCAGGAAGCTGGTGAACGGACTCTCTTTGTCGAGCGGCATCACGTGCAGCAGCGCATTGCCGACCACCTCACCGATGCCGGTTTGGGTCACGGTAATCGCCAGTCCGAGGATCCCGGCGACGTAAATGCAGGTACGAATATTCACCCCGCTGGAAAACTCCTCGCCGCTGATAAAGCCAACCCGCGGCAGCAGCGTGACGACTGCCGCTGCCAGCCCCGTCCAGGCGGGCCCGATACCGTGCCAGCTCTCGCTCACCCACAGCACCAGCACCACGGCCAGCAGCCAGGCCAGGCGCTTCTCGTCCCGACTCATCGGCGGAAGCGGGATCAGTTCGCGCGGCGGATGCGGTTTGCCAGGAAACAGCCAGCAGATCAGGGCAATTAATACTCCCCCCTTTAGCCAGCCCAGCACCGGCGTGTGCAGCAGCAGATACGGCAGGTAGTTAAGGTGGATCCCGTAAGAACCTTCGGCCGCGCCGCTCATCACCAGGTTCGGGACGTTGGCGGGCAGAATGGTCGCCGACAGCTGAAAGGTCCCAAAACCCACCGCCAGCGCCAGGCCATACCAGGCCCGCGAACCGTCTGCGATACCGGCCCGTTTCGCCATCGCCGCCACGATGGGCATCAGCAGCGCGATGCGTCCCATATTCGACGGCATCACGAAGGCCAGCGCATAGCTGAGTAGCACGACGCTACCCACCATCAACGGCCAGGAGTCCGTCAGTCGCGCCGATAGCGCCTGTGCCGCTCTGTCCGCCAGCCCGGTTTTACGAATCGCAATCCCGAGAACGAAGCCGCTGAATACCAGCCAGAATGCCGACGAGGCAAACCCGCCAAAGATCGCTTCCGGCGGCGCAATTTTGGCGATCATCGCCGCCGCGAAAAACAGCAGCGCGGTCATAAACTCCGGCAACAGCGAGGTCGCCCACAGCACAATGGTTATCGCGATAATCAGCGAGGGAAGAAACAGAGGGTGAGAAAACCAGAGCGACATGCCTGTCTCC
Organism: Klebsiella sp. X13; assembly: GCF_003323835.1. Taxonomy (NCBI): domain Bacteria; kingdom Pseudomonadati; phylum Pseudomonadota; class Gammaproteobacteria; order Enterobacterales; family Enterobacteriaceae; genus Klebsiella; species Klebsiella sp. X13. Next base: position 116,822 of record NZ_CP030874.1, on the reverse strand, counting down.
TGTCGTTTTTTCAGCAAGAATACGATCGGGGGCGAGGCAGGTAAACCTATCAAAAAATAGCCAGCCATGCAGGCACCTGCATGGCTCAGCAATAAAGGTTATTTCAGAATCAAGCAGCGATGGTCCTGGATCTCTTCAGCAGAGGCGCGATTCAGGGTCAGCAGGTTGCGCTCGGTTGCCAGCAGCACCAGCGAGCCATCGCTCTGCTTCGCCATCGCCAGCGCAAAGCGCCCCATATGTTCACGCGCCTCCGGCACCTCTTCCGCCAGCATCAGAAACGGGCTACGCTGCGCCAGCTCGGACTCAGTGACTCGCCGCGCGAGATATTCATGGCCGAGCAAACCACCGGGAAGCGGCAGCCATCGGCTGCTGATAGCAGCGGCATCGTTATCCAGCCGGGCGCGCACATCTTCGCGTAAGCAGGAGATATGAATATGGAAATGGTTTTGCGTGCGTCCGCTGCGGGAGTTAATGGCTAATGACACGGCGTTATCCGGTACCGCTGAACCGCGGCGTTCGCTCATGATGTCGCGCCCCTGCCATGCCTGCCAGAAGAAGTTCGGCGTTAACGGGTCGAGCAGCAGCGGGCTCTCGGTGCCGTTAATTCGATAGGTCGGCATCAGCAGATACTGCAAGGGCCCGTTGCGATCTTTAAACAGCACGTAGCCGCCCTGCAGATTGACGTCGGCACACGGCGAGGGAGTTTGGTGCTGCTGTTGATTAGGAACGCATTGCTGCAAAACAATCTGTCGCAGCGCGTCAGGGTTACCGGAATGCAGCCAGTACCAGCCGCCGGCCGCCGCTGCCAGTACAAGCACCAGCAGCAGCCATAAAAGGTATCGTACTCTTCTCATCATCTTTTCCTGTCCAGCCAGAAACGGAAGAGTAGCGTAGTTTGATGACTAAATAAAAACGCCCGGTTATTTAACCGGGCGTTCGGAACGATTAACGCTGACTGATTTGGTCGAAAGTACCGCCGTTTGAGAAGTGCTCTTTCTGCGCCTTCGTCCAGCCACCAAACTCCTGGTCGATGGTGAACAGCTTCAGTTTCGGGAACTCATCGGCATATTTCTTCGCGACTGCCGGGTCACGTGGGCGATAGAAGTTCTTCGCCGCAATCTCCTGGCCTTCCGGCGAGTAGAGATACTTCAGGTAAGCTTCAGCTACCTGGCGGGTGCCTTTTTTATCGACCACTTTATCAACCACGGAGACGGTCGGTTCAGCAAGAATCGATTCGCTCGGAGTCACAATTTCAAACTTATCTTTGCCCAGCTCGTTCGCCGCCAGCAGCGCTTCGTTCTCCCACGCAATCAACACATCGCCGATCCCGCGTTCAACAAAGGTATTGGTCGAACCGCGCGCGCCGGAGTCCAGCACTTCGACGTTTTTATACAGCGCCTTCACAAACTCCTGGGCTTTTGCCTGGTCGCCGTGATTCTGGTGCAGGGCATAGCCCCAGGCGGCCAGGTAGTTCCAGCGTGCGCCGCCGGAGCTTTTCGGGTTTGGCGTAATCACCGACACACCCGGTTTAATCAGGTCGTTCCAGTCATGAATCTGTTTTGGGTTGCCTTTACGTACAAGGAACACGATGGTGGAGGTATACGGCGCGGAGTTATCCGGCAGACGTTTCAGCCAGTTTTTATCGATACGGCCACGTTCCGCGATCGCATCAACATCGTAGGCCAGCGCCAGCGTCACGACATCGGCTTCGATACCGTTGATCACCGACGTCGCCTGTTTGCCGGAGCCGCCATGCGACTGACGAATCACCACATTGTCGCCGGTTTCTTGTTTCCAGTGCGCGCTGAATGCCTTGTTGTACTGTTCGTACAGCTCGCGCGTTGGATCATAAGATACGTTTAATAACTGAATGTCTTTGGCCAGAACGCTGGCGGATGCCAGCAACAGAGTTAACCCAACGCCCCACTTGTTCATCGCACCGCTCTCTTTATGTCGTGTTGTGATGAGTTAAGCGTGCCAGAAAGCGAAACAATGATTAAAGAATAAAAAAAGATTGGCTATAACTTGCGAGTATATGTAAACCGGAGGGGAATGCTTACCCTCTCCAGGAGAGGAGAGGGTGAGGGCGAGAGGGTTACACTTCTTCCATGCGACCCAGCAGCGCCTGCAGACGATCCTGCCAGCCCTGCAGCTGTTCTCTCAGCTGACCGTTTTCACGCTCCAGCGCTTCACGACCGTGCTGTGCGCCCTGAACTTCCTGCGCCAGCGTGTTGTTCTTCTCTTTCAGCTCTTCGATTTCCATCTGCAACAGAGTGATGGTATCAATCGCCTGCTGTACTTTTGATTCTAATTTCTCAAACACTTCTAATGACATCGTCATACCTCTCCTGAACTTGCAAGGCGTTGATAGAGTACTATCCCGTACACGTCGTCCTTCAAGCTGCTTCTGCGTTAGCGGGTTCTTCCCGAACACTTACCGAAGTAAGCGGCGAGGATTCATTCGCTTGCCGTTTTGACACATCCCGAATGATGTTGTGTACCTACGCGGTGACGCCTTAACGAAAATAAGCGCACTACAGTGGTCATGCAGTCGATTGTATGAATCCCCGCCTTCCCTGTCCAGCGACAACCCGCGCAGATTGCGGTTTGCAACACTTTTCAGTCTTTACCTGGCGCATTCGGCGCGTTTCTGTGGAAGTTATCCGGCAATTGTTAATCAATGGGTTAACAAAATCCGCCGGAAATGCGGGGCAAATGTGTCACAACACGCGTTTATGGCGCGAAAACGCTCATTTTCTTGACGCAGCACACACATTTATATTTCGATATTTCTCGTTTTTGTTCGTTAACGATAAATTAACACTATGCCTACAAGGCAGCGTGGTCGTCTACGACCTTCATACATACAATAATCACCACTTCGCTTCAGGATTCGATATGAGCCAAACATCAACATTAAAAGGCCAGTGCATCGCAGAGTTCCTAGGTACCGGGTTGTTGATCTTTTTCGGCGTTGGGTGCGTCGCGGCGCTCAAAGTTGCGGGAGCCAGCTTCGGTCAGTGGGAAATCAGCATCATCTGGGGTCTGGGGGTGGCCATGGCTATCTACCTGACCGCGGGCGTATCCGGCGCACACCTTAACCCGGCGGTCACTATCGCATTGTGGCTGTTTGCCTGCTTCGACGGGCGTAAAGTTGTTCCTTTTATCATTTCTCAATTCGCAGGCGCCTTTTGCGCAGCGGCGTTAGTTTACGGGCTTTACTACAATCTTTTCTTCGATTTCGAACACAGCCACAATATGGTGCGCGGCAGCGTCGAAAGTCTTGAGCTGGCCGGTATTTTCTCCACTTACCCGAACCCACATATCAATTTTGTGCAGGCTTTCGCGGTAGAAATGGTGATTACCGCTATCCTGATGGGCGTTATCCTGGCACTGACTGATGACGGTAATGGGATTCCGCGTGGCCCGCTGGCGCCGCTCCTGATCGGCCTGTTAATTGCGGTTATCGGCGCATCTATGGGACCGCTGACCGGATTTGCCATGAACCCGGCCCGCGACCTTGGACCAAAAACGTTCGCCTGGCTTGCCGGCTGGGGTGACGTCGCCTTCACCGGCGGTAAAGATATTCCTTATTTCCTGGTGCCGCTGTGCGCACCGGTGGTGGGCGCCGCGCTGGGCGCGTTCAGCTATCGTAAGTTGATCGGCCGCCATCTGCCTTGCGACACCTGTGTCGAGGAAGAGAAAGAAAGCACCTCGACTACGCAACACAACGCTTCGCTGTAATCTGACTACGGGACTCATACTATGACCGACAAAAAATATATCGTTGCGCTCGACCAGGGCACCACCAGCTCCCGGGCCGTTGTGATGGATCACGATGCCAATATCGTCAGCGTTTCTCAGCGAGAATTTGAACAAATTTATCCGCATCCAGGCTGGGTTGAGCATGACCCGATGGAGATCTGGGCGTCGCAAAGCTCCACGCTGGTTGAAGTGCTGGCAAAAGCCGATATTAGCTCCGACGAGATCGCCGCAATCGGGATCACCAACCAACGTGAAACCGCCATTGTGTGGGAGCGGGAAACCGGTAAACCGATCTATAACGCTATCGTCTGGCAGTGCCGTCGTACCGCAGAGATCTGTGAACAGCTCAAACGTGACGGCATGGAAGAGTACATTCGCAAGGCCACCGGCCTGGTGGTTGACCCGTACTTCTCCGGTACCAAAGTAAAATGGATTCTCGATCACGTGGAAGGCGCCCGCGAGCGGGCAAAACGCGGCGAACTGCTGTTCGGAACCGTGGATACCTGGCTGGTATGGAAAATGACCCAGGGCCGCGTCCACGTGACCGACTACACCAACGCCTCGCGTACCATGTTGTTCAACATCCACGAGCTGGACTGGGACGACAAAATGCTGGAGGCGCTGGATATTCCGCGCGCGATGCTGCCGGAAGTGCGCAAGTCTTCCGAGGTATACGGTCAAACCAACATCGGTGGTAAAGGCGGCACGCGTATTCCTATCGCCGGTATCGCCGGTGACCAGCAGGCGGCGCTGTTTGGCCAGCTGTGCGTCAAAGAAGGGATGGCAAAAAACACCTACGGCACCGGCTGCTTTATGCTGATGAATACCGGGGAAAAAGCGGTAACCTCAACGCATGGCCTGCTGACCACTATCGGCTGCGGCCCACGTGGGGAAGTGAACTATGCGCTGGAAGGCGCAGTATTCATGGCCGGCGCCTCGATTCAGTGGCTGCGCGATGAAATGAAGCTGATCAACGACGCCTTCGATTCCGAATATTTTGCCACTAAAGTGAAAGATACCAACGGCGTGTATGTGGTTCCGGCCTTTACCGGTCTCGGTGCGCCTTACTGGGACCCGTATGCGCGCGGCGCCATCTTTGGCCTGACCCGCGGGGTGAACGCCAACCATATTATTCGCGCCACGCTGGAGTCTATTGCCTATCAGACACGCGATGTACTGGAAGCTATGCAGGCAGATTCAGGGATTCGTCTGCACGCCCTGCGCGTCGACGGCGGTGCCGTGGCCAACAACTTCCTGATGCAGTTCCAGTCCGATATTCTCGGCACCCGCGTAGAACGTCCGGAAGTACGTGAAGTGACGGCGCTGGGCGCCGCTTACCTCGCAGGTCTGGCCGTTGGCTTCTGGCAAAATCTGGATGAGCTGCAGGAGAAAGCGGTGATTGAGCGCGAGTTCCGCCCGGGTATCGAAACTACCGAGCGTAACTACCGCTACAACGGCTGGAAAAAAGCGGTGAAACGCGCGCTGGCGTGGGAAGAACACGAGTAACCGCGACCACAGGACTGCCCGGTGGCGCAACGTTGACCGGGCGACAGACCTTTATCCGGCAATCCCCAATGGATTTCGGGTCACTGGAAGGCGACAAGTGCATGCATCCCCGGTCACATAGATAACGATGTGACCGGGGCAAGCAAACGCAGTCAACGCACCTGTGGCCTGAAAGACGGCGGGGATTCAGCCGAATATCGGCAACAGCAGATACAGCTTAATCACCAGCGCATTCACGATATCAATAAAGAACGCGCCGACCATCGGCACCACCAGAAACGCCATATGAGACGGGCCAAAGCGGTCGGTAATGGCCTGCATATTGGCAATCGCCGTCGGCGTCGCCCCGAGACCAAAACCACAGTGCCCGGCAGCCAGTACCGCGGCATCATAGTTTTTCCCCATCATGCGATAGGTTACGAAGATGGCATACAGCGCCATCGCCACCGTCTGGACCGCGAGGATCGCCAGCATCGGCAGCGCCAGCGAAGCCAGCTCCCACAGCTTCAGGCTCATCAGAGCCATGGCGAGGAACAGCGACAGGCTAACGTTGCCCAGCACCGATACCGCACGCTCAAACACGCGATAGAAACCTAACAGCGCCAGACCGTTGCTGAGGATCACCCCGATAAACAGTACGCAGACAAAAGTGGGCAGTTCAAAGACGGTGCCCGTCAGCAGTTGCGCAACCACCCTCCCTACCGTCAGGCAGATGGCGATTAAGGCGATGCTCTCAATCAGCACCAGCGAGGTGATCATGCGGCCCATATCCGGTTTTTCGAAGGCGGTTGGCGCCAGCTGATCATCCGGCGTTCCGTCCGGTGAAGAAGAGTGTTTAACCAGATAGCGCGCCACCGGGCCGCCAATCAACCCACCCAGCACCAGACCAAAGGTGGCGCACGCCATTGCGACTTCGGTGGCGTTGGCAAAGCCGTAGCGTTCAACAAACAGCTTACTCCACGCGGCGCCGGTGCCATGGCCGCCAGACAGGGTAATGGAGCCAGCCAGCAGCCCCATCAGCGGGTCCAGTCCTAACAGCTTCGCCATCCCAATGCCGAGGGCATTTTGCAGCAGCAGCAGTCCCACCACCACAATCAGGAAGGTACCCACCACTTTGCCGCCGGCCCGCAGGCTGGAGAGGTTTGCGTTCAGACCGATGGTCGCAAAGAACGCCATCATCAGCGGGTCTTTCAGACTCATATCAAAGTCGATTTCCCAACCCATGCTTTTTTTCAGCACCAGCAGCGCCAGCGCCACCAGCAGGCCGCCCGCAACGGGTTCAGGGATGGTGTATTTTTTCAGGAAGGGGACATTCTGCACGAGTTGTCTGCCCAACAGCAGCACCAATGTTGCGGCAACGAGCGTCGATAAGGTATCGAGATGAAACATAAAAAGAGCTCCTTAAAGGCGCATGATCCATTCACACGCGTCGGTATTCCCGGTGTCGATTACTTCTCATCTTGAGGAATCGGACGGGGATTTTAAGCAGAACCGCGCAAAAAATGACAGGAAAAGATATTTTGTTTTGATATTGATGCGATCAAGCATACAAAATGTTAATTAATGTCCCCCCCCGGTTAGTTGTATAAATATTTCTCAGCAAACGCTGGCAAACGTTTGCTTTTGTACTACAGTCCGATAAAATTCCCGCTTTGCCACCTTGGGATTGTTTGTGATGTCCGTTAACACCGCCGAGTCAGAAGCTGCGCAACCGGTTGCGCATAAAACAACCAGCGAATTAATCTACCGCCTCGAAGACCGCCCGCCGCTGCCGCAAACCCTGTTCGCCGCCTTTCAGCATCTGCTGGCGATGTTTGTCGCGGTCATCACGCCGGCGCTGTTAATCTGTCAGGCGCTGGGCCTTCCGGCTCAGGACACTCAGCACATCATCAGTATGTCGCTGTTCGCCTCCGGTGTGGCATCCATCATTCAGATTAAAGCCTGGGGACCGGTCGGTTCCGGGCTGCTCTCGATTCAGGGCACCAGCTTTAACTTCGTCGCCCCGCTGATTATGGGCGGTACCGCGCTGAAAACCGGTGGCGCCGACGTGCCGACGATGATGGCCGCGCTGTTCGGCACCCTGATGCTGGCAAGCTGCACGGAAATGGTCATCTCGCGCGTCCTGCACCTGGCCCGACGGGTTATTACCCCGCTGGTCTCCGGGGTCGTGGTGATGATTATCGGCCTGTCGCTGATTCAGGTCGGGCTGACCTCCATCGGCGGTGGCTACTCGGCCATGGCCGACCATACCTTCGGCGCGCCGAAAAACCTGCTGCTGGCGGGTATCGTTCTGGCGCTAATCATTATTCTTAACCGCCAGCGCAACCCGTATCTGCGTATCGCGTCGCTGGTGATCGCCATGGCGGCAGGTTATCTGGCGGCCTGGCTGCTCGATATGCTGCCGGCCAACAGCGCACCGGCGAACGACAGTCTGATTACCGTGCCCACCCCGCTCTATTACGGTCTGGGCATCGACTGGAGCCTGCTGCTGCCGCTGATGCTGGTCTTTATGATCACCTCGCTGGAAACCATCGGCGATATCACCGCCACGTCTGACGTGTCGGAACAGCCGGTCTCCGGTCCGCTGTATATGAAGCGCCTGAAAGGCGGCGTGCTGGCTAACGGCCTGAACTCCTTTGTCTCCGCCGTCTTTAATACCTTCCCGAACTCCTGCTTCGGCCAGAATAACGGCGTGATTCAGTTGACCGGTGTCGCCAGCCGCTATGTCGGCTTCGTGGTGGCGCTGATGCTGATCGTGCTGGGCCTGTTCCCGGCGGTCAGCGGCTTTGTCCAGCATATTCCGGAACCGGTGCTCGGCGGCGCAACGCTGGTAATGTTCGGTACTATCGCCGCATCCGGGGTACGTATCGTCTCCCGCGAACCGCTGAACCGCCGTGCGATTCTGATTATCGCCCTGTCGCTGGCTGTGGGCCTCGGCGTCTCCCAGCAGCCGCTGATCCTGCAGTTTGCCCCCGACTGGCTGAAGAACCTGCTCTCCTCAGGGATTGCCGCCGGCGGTATTACGGCGATTGTGCTGAATCTGGTCTTCCCGCCAGAGAAAAGCTGATCCTCCCCCGCTCCCCGGTCGCGCGCGGCCGGGGCAGCCTGAAGTCTGACCCTCCTGGCACCCTCACATCATCTGATTACACAATTCCTGTCTTGAGGATTGCGCATAATTCGGGCATAACAGCCTTATGTGCCTCGCTCAGGATGTAAGACCATGAAATTTCCTGGAAAGTTGATTCTCTGGCTGCTGACCGCCCTGCTGGTCGTCATCGTTGCCGCCTGGTTCCTGCTACAGACCCACTGGGGCTCGCGTCAGGCCAGCGCCTGGCTGAGCGAGGGCACCGGCTGGCAGGTCTCCTTCGACGCGATGGATCACAGTTTCTCTTCACCTCTCCACCTGCAACTGCAAAATGTCACTTTCGGGCGCGACGGCAAACCGCCGACGCTGGTCGCTAAAACGGTGGATATTGGCTTCAGTACCCGCCAGTTCAGCGATCCGCTGCACGCCGACGAGATTGTGCTGAGCGACGGGACGTTAAATCTCTCGCCGTCCTCCGCTTCTTTACCCTTTGCCGCCGATCGTCTGCAGTTGCGCAATATGGCGTTTAACAGCCCGGAAACCGGCTGGGACCTGAGCGCGCAGCGGGTAACCGGCGGCGTCAGCCCGTGGGCGCCGGAAGCAGGCAACGTACTGGGGAAAAAAGCGCAGATTCAGATGAGCGCAGGCTCGCTGACCCTGAACGGCGTGGATGCCAGTAACGTGCTGATCCAGGGAAGCCTTGATAATGGTGAAGTGACGTTATCCACGCTGGGCGCCGATATTGCCCGCGGAACGCTCACCGGCAACGCCAAACGCAGCGCCGACGGCAGCTGGCGGGTTGATAATCTGCAGCTCAACGAAATTCGCCTGCAGAGCGATAAATCGCTGACAGAATTCTTTACCCCGCTGACCAGCGTCCCTTCACTGCAAATTGGCCGTCTCGACGTGACCGACGCCCGTTTGCAGGGGCCGGACTGGGCGGTGACGGATCTCGACCTTAATCTGCGCAACCTGACCCTGAGCCAGGGCGGATGGCAAAGCGATGACGGCACGCTGTCGATGAACGCCAGCGAATTTATTAACGGATCGCTGCATCTGCTTGATCCCATCGCCAATGCCGAATTTTCCCCACAGGGCATCGCGCTGCGCCAGTTCACCTCACGTTGGGAAGGCGGAATGGTACGGACTTCTGGCAACTGGCTGCGCGCGGGTAACGCGCTGGTGTTGGATGACACCGCCTTTGCCGGACTGGAATATACCCTGCCGGAAAACTGGAAACAGCTGTGGATGGAGTCGCTGCCCACGTGGCTGGAAAGCCTGACGCTGAAGAAATTCAGCGCCAGCCGCAACCTGGTTATCGATATCGACCCCACGTTCCCGTGGCAGATCACCGCCCTTGACGGTTACGGCGGCGAGCTGCAGCTGGTGAAGGATCGACGCTGGGGCGTATGGAGCGGCAGCGCAACGCTGAACGCCGCCGGCGCCACGTTTAATCGCGTTGACGTCCGGCGCCCGTCGCTCAAGCTCAGCGCCAACGCCTCAACGGTCAACATTACCGAGCTTAGCGCCTTTACCGAGCGCGGTATTCTGCAGGCCACCGCCGCGGTGTCGCAGCTTCCCCAGCGCCAGGTCACGCTGAGCCTGAACGGCCGCGGCGTACCGCTGAACATTCTGCAGGCCTGGGGCTGGCCCGCCCTGCCGGTTTCCGGCGACGGTAATTTCCAGCTGACCGCCAGCGGCAGCGTGCAGGCCGATGCACCGCTGAAACCGACGGTTAACGGCCAGCTCAGCGCGGTGAATATGGAGAAACAGCAGGTTGCGCAAGTAATGCGCAACGGCCAGCTAAACAGCGAGCCGGCTCAGCCGATCGCTCCCCCGCCAGCACCGTAATCGCCCTCCGCCCTCTCTTCGCCGGAGAGAGGGCCTCGCTCTGCTCTTCGTCCATCGGCCCCTCAGGCACTCCTTTCTCTCTGCGAAACCTGTGTGCATTTTGCGGCTATCTGTACCTATTTCCCGCAACCTGTTTCTTTCAAAGATCGGAGTTGCTATAAACAAAATACTGGAAGTAGAGATAACAATTAAAAACCCTATGTAAATATAAAAATAAAGGAACGACTATGTCCGCAATACGTCAACGTATTCTGGAGAATATGCAAAAATTCTCCAGAGCAATGATCGGTGCAGTCTTGTTCTTGCCCGTCATTGGCCTGATTCTGGCACTCAGTTCTGTCTTAACCAACCCGACATTAATTTCTGAAACCAGTTTTTTACATCAGCTAGGACAATTACTCGGTGATACGTTCTGGCCGCTGTTTGGCAATCTTGGATTACTTTTTTGCGTCGGTATTAGTTATGGACTGGCGAAAGATAAAAAAACAGAAGTCGCACTGGTTTCAGTGATGTGTTTTATTATGTTTCTGGGCGCCAACCATTCGTGGCTGGAACATACCCACGGCATCGCCGAAAAAATTAATGGCGAATATTACGGCACCGGTCAGACGCAACTGCTCGGTTTTGTGGTCGTCGATATGGGGGTGTTCCTCGGCATTATCCTCGGCTGTACCATCGCCTGGGTGCATAACAAAGTTTCGAACATCGAACTACCCGGCGCGCTGTCAATGTACGGCGGCGCCAAGCTGACCCTGGTCGCCATGACTCCGGTGGTGATTTTCTATGCCATCGCCTTCACCTGGATCTGGCCGTTTATGACCCACGGTATTGGAGCGTTAACCGGATTTATGAAAAATGCCGGCGTGGCGGGGGTTTTCGTTTATGGCTTCTTTGAAAAATTCCTCATCCCCACCGGCCTGCACCATTTTGTCTGGTCACCGTTCCAGCTCACGCAAATCGGCGGTACGCTAAACGTTGACGGGCAGGTCGTTTCCGGTACCCAGGCGATTTTCCTCGCCTATATGCGCCACCCGGATCTGACCCCGGTCATGAACGATGCGCTACGTTTCTCGCAGCAGGGGATGACCACGATTTTCGGCCTCGCTGGCGCATCGCTGGCCTTTTATCACACGGCGAAACCGGAGAAAAAAATGATGGCTAAGGCGATTCTGCTGCCCGCCATTATTACCTCAATGCTCACCGGTATTACGGAACCGATTGAGTTCACCTTCCTGTTCGTGTCGCCGCTGCTCTGGGTGATTCACGCCACCCTGACCGCCGCGTCACAAGCGGTTTGTGACATCTTTACCGTTCGGCCGTGGGGCGCATCCGGGCTTATCGAATTCCTGATTTACAACCTGCCGCTGCCGGTCTCATTAACGCGCTGGCCTGGGTATGTACTTATCGGTATCGGTCAGTTCGCCGTTTATTACGTTATTTTCCGCACCCTGGTGGTGAAGCTGAATTTAAAAACACCGGGCCGTGAAGACGACGATAACGTGAAGCTCTACAGCAAAGCAGATTATCGTAAAAAGGTCGGTAATCCGCAGTCGGTGACCGATGAGATTATTAGTGGCCTCGGCGGCAAAGAAAATATTATTTCGGTCGACAACTGTTTCACTCGCCTGCGCGTGGTCATTAAAAATATGGATTTGGTTGATGATCTCATATTGAAAAGCACCGGTGCTAATGGCGTCGTACGAAATCGTAATGAAGTTCAGGTTATTTATGGCGTCAAAGTGGGACAGGTTCGTTCCCGAGTTGATAGCTGGCTGGCAGAAAATTAATTGGGAGTGATGTATGAAATTAACCGTATTAGGCGGGGGCGGCGTTCGCTCTGCATTTCTGGCGAAATCTCTGGCTTATAATGCCCACCGCATAGGTTTAACGGAAGTCGTATTTCTGGACAGCTCGGAAGATAATCTGGCCCTGTTTGGTGAAATTGCCCGTTACGTGTTTAATACGATTCGTCCGGATATTGCGTTCAGTACGACCACCGATCCGGTCGCTGCGCTGAAAGGCACAAATTATGTGATTACCACCCTGCGGGTTGGCGGCGATGAGAGTCGTATTCGCGATGAGCGTATTGCGCTTGAGCATAATACCTTAGGCCAGGAGACTACCGGCGCGGGCGGCTTTGCCATGGCGATGCGTTCGATCCCGGCGATCCTCAACTACTGTCGCCTGATCGAAGAGCATGCCGCCGAGGATGCGATCCTGTTTAACTTTACCAACCCATCGGGGCTGGTCACCGAGGCGATCATCAAGTCCGGCTTTAAGCGCCGGGTGTACGGTATTTGCGATGCGCCGTCGGAGCTGATTCGCGAACTGCCCGAGATTCTCGGCTGCGACGAGCGCGATCTCAGCGTCGAGTGCTACGGGCTGAACCATTTTTCCTGGTTTACCCACATTACCGTGCGTGGGGAAGAGGTGACCGAACGCCTGATCGCCAACCCGGATTTATATCGTAAAACGGCGATGCAGTATTTCTCGCCGGAGCTGGTTCAGCTGTGTGATAAGCAATTACTCAACGAGTACCTCTATTATTACTATTATCGCGAAGTGGCGTTAAAAGCGATTCAGGACGCGGACGAAACACGCGGCGAGCAGATTGCCCGTATCAATCGCGATATGCGGGACGCGCTGCGCGGCATTGATGTGAAAGCCGATCCGCAGGCGGCGTTTTCTCTGTGGATGACGCACTACCTGCGCCGGGAAAATAGCTACATGCAGAACGAGTCACAGCAGGAGAAATTCCATACCCGCGAACCGTTAACCCTGCGCCAGTTTATCGAGGAGCCGGATACCGGCGGCTACGCCGGGGTAGCGCTGGATATTCTGGAGGCGGTCAACAGCCGCACCACCAAACGAATCGTGGTCTCTATGCCCAATAATGGCACTCTCGATTTCTTGCGTCCTGACGATGTGATTGAGATCAGCTGCGATCTGAGCAGAGACGGCTTAAAACCGGTGACGCCAGCGCACGTACCGACAGCGCAGAAGAACATGATTGCCAGCGTGAAAGAGTATGAGCGGCTGGCAGTGGCGGCCATTTTGCAGCGCGATAAATCCCTGGCGATACGCGCATTAATGGCGCACCCGCTGATCGGCTCTTTTTCGCTGGCCAAAGCCCTTGTCGAGGCCTATCTCGACGAGGCGCAGTTCGCCGACTGGCAATAGTCGGTAACGAAGAAAACCTGCACTTGCCCGGGAACATCGGCTCCCGGGCTTTCCCCGCTTTCTCTCAGCGGGGCGCCTGAATCAATAGCCAGTCATACCGGGGGAGTCAGCGTCTCTTTTCGCATTTCGATGAACCACATCTTCAGCAATCGTTCAAAACCTAATATGCAGTAGCCAAAAAACGGGTTGCTCCAGTAAATATCATCGTCGAACTTCTGCGGGTCATGAATAATAAATGCGGTATCCGCCGCCTGCGCCAACGGGCTTTGATAATCGCCGGTAAAGCAGACCAGATTAATCTCTTTCCCTTCCAGCGCCTTAACCCAGTTCAGAGCCGAGCTGCTGCGCCCGGATTTTGAGACGATCCAGATGGAGTCAAATTTCGCCGCATTTTTCTGCTCCAGGATTTCGTAATCCGGCCACAGCGCGAGGCTGGCGTTCACGCCGGTCACCAGAAACTTATTATAAATATATTGCGCGATCAGCTGCGAGAAGCCGCTGCCGTGAACCAGGATGCGGTGCTGCTGCAGGCTTTCCAGCAGCGGCGCCAGCCGCTCTGTCGGCTGAATACTCATGTAGTCGATGTCGTTGGTGACATCGAGTTTCGGCATGGTGATATTGAATTTAATAAAATAGACCAGCTCCAGCCAGCCGCTGAACTTCAGTTTCTTCGCCAGCCGCACCAGCGAGGAGGGGTTGCTATAGCAGCGCTCAGCGACGCTGCGGATACCTTCCCGCACACACTGCTCAGGGTCATTCTGGATAAAACGCAGCACGGTCATTTCCGTTTTGCTCAGCTTGACGTCACGAAAGATATTTTCTAAGTCCATGGCGGGCTCCTCTCAGCGGCAGATTACGCTACCACCAAACGGCAAGAGTGTCTGTGGGGGAACTCACTGGCAGGAAAGGGCGAATAGCGACATGGCATGCATGCGCCCTGCTGGCTGAGACGTAAGGTGGCGGCTGCGTATCTCTCCAGCGTCGTTTTTTCCTGCCAGATCGCCCTCGCAGAAAAAATATAAAAGTGTAACCCGCGGATTTTACGAGGGTTTGTGTCAGACTGTTCTGTAAAGTCCAGTTTTAACAGTAAAAAAGTGCGTTCAGGTATGTGGTAAATGCCTGAAAGTAGCTATAATGCGCCCCGCCTCCATGTAGCAATCGAGGCGCGGAAGATCGTCATCTCCGGTGAGGTGGCTGGACTTCAAATCCAGTTGGGGCCGCCAGCGGTCCCGGGCAGGTTCAACTCCTGTGATCTTCCGCCAAAATGCTCCCCCGTTCGTCACTTTCTCATTAAAAAATACGCGAAGAAAACTATCGTCCATAGGCGACCATCGATGGTTGCTGACATCCGCGCAAAAAATACACCATCATCTGCAACGCTCGCCAAACCCAGAACAGGATGTCGCGCATTGCCTTCGTTCCTGGTGATGAATCGTATTATTTGATGCGTTCTTCCTTCATTGCCGGTTATAGGATTCGTCTAGAGATTGCGTTGTTTTTTGATCAAACCGACCTTATCCAAAAAATTTAAAAGCGTAAAATGCTGTAAAAATATATCCCAACCATATAAATGAAAAGAATAAAGAAACTTATTAGCTCTGCACTTCATAATAGTAGTGCCAATGAAGCAGCCACCGCCTTAAAAATGGCGGCAGCAAATATGCAAAAACTCGGGATTAATCCTGCTGATTTGCTGCGTCTGAAAGTCGATGAAGACGAGGATCGGCATGCGGATAACACAGCAGAAGTTAACGGGCTGAAGCGTAAAATTAACGCTCTTGAAGACGATCTCCACCAGACTAAACGTGTTGCAATACAGTGCAAAAGAGAAGCCGATCTGAATGCGTTAAAACTCTCAAACTTACGCGATCAATACGCCATCGCGACTAACAATCTGAAGGCAGCAAATAAGAGCATAGAGGCTTTAGCGACGGTCCAGGTAGAAAGCCGGGAATTAGCCAGAGAAGTTCTTAACCTGAATGCAAAGGTGAAAGAACAACAAGCTAAATTAGAGAAAGCGGGCAATAGATTTTGGCTACAATCCATCATTACGCTTGCTCT
The DNA here is from genome assembly GCF_003323835.1 of Klebsiella sp. X13. NCBI lineage: Bacteria > Pseudomonadati > Pseudomonadota > Gammaproteobacteria > Enterobacterales > Enterobacteriaceae > Klebsiella > Klebsiella sp. X13. Next base: position 101,374 of record NZ_CP030874.1, on the reverse strand, counting down.
CTTTCTGGCCATTGGCTCCATCTGCTACGACAATGGTAAACATTCTGGCGCTGCGCTGGTCAGAAATCAGCAACTGAGCACCCAAACACTAACTCCGCCAAAACTCACTCCTGCAGACCCGACCAAAATAACACTGGATAATAAGGCGGTTTGCTATAGCGATTTCAGGACAGCTCAAGGCAAAGTATTGGCAAAAATTACCTATAACAATCATGAGTTGTCTTTCTATGCCAGAAAACTGAAAGATAAAGCATGGATAGATATTAGCCCACAGGTGTTTAAAGACGAGCAAACAAGGCAAGTGCCATATGATGCGCAGGGCTTTATTGAAGTCAGCAAGAAAGATGCCGCGGAGATAAAATCAAAAGTTGAATGTACATTAGGTGCAATAAGCTGATATTGGAAAAGGGCATTCTCATACTGGTGAGAATCCCTGATTGCTGCGCATACTCATCGTCTTACCTTTCTCACATCGGTCTGCTCTTGATGTTAGCGTCTCACGGCTTCAAACATCAGGAGATGCCTGAGGTCGAATAAATTCTAATGAATGCATCAGGGCAGAGTGGTGCAATTTCCAAACGACTCAGTCATTCTGGCAGGAAGTTCAAAATCTATCCCCAAACCGATTTTCAGCTTTTCAATATAACTCTTATCGCCCAGGCCCCGTTTTTCCCTTCCCATCAGGGGTCTACCATTAATGGATTCCCACAGAAATCCCATTTAAAACCGGAGAGTATATGAAAGCGATTGCCATTACCCGCGCCGCTACCGCAGGCAGTAACGTCCCATTTTTAAGCGCCATCGAGCTGCCGGTTCCGGTTGCTGCAGGGCATGACCTGCTCATTGAAGTGAAGGCGATTTCCGTGAATCCGGTGGATACCAAAGTCCGCGCCGGATTTACCGGCGATACCCCGCGCGTGCTGGGCTGGGATGCGGTTGGCGTCGTAAAATCGGTTGGCGAGGCGGTCACGCTGTTCGCGCCGGGCGATGAAGTCTGGTATGCCGGTGCGCTGGGGCGCGCGGGAAGTAATAGCGAGTTTCAGCTCGTCGACGAACGGATCGTCGCCCTGAAGCCGCGCTCGCTGGATAACGCCTCTGCCGCCGCCCTGCCGCTGACCGCCATCACCGCATGGGAATTGTTGTTCGACCGTCTTGGCGTGCAGGAAGGCGGCAACGCCGGGGATGTGCTGCTGATTGTCGGCGCGGCGGGCGGCGTCGGCTCCATTCTCACGCAGCTGGCGCGCAAACTGACGCGTATGACGATCATCGGCACCGCTTCGCGCCCGGAAAGCCAAAAATGGGTACTTGATGCCGGAGCACACCATGTTATCGATCACAGCAAGCCGCTCAGCGAAGAACTGGCGCGGATTGGGGTAAACGCCGTGACGCACGTCGCCAGCCTCAACAGTACTGAACAACATTACGCGCAGCTGATTGCGGCCCTCGCCCCACAGGGCAAGCTGGCGTTGATTGACGATCCGGAAACCCTCGATGCCCGCCCGCTGAAGGCCAAAAGCATTTCGCTGCACTGGGAGTTTATGTTCACTCGTTCGATGTTTGAAACACCGGATATGCTGGCCCAGCATCAGCTGCTGACCCGGGTGGCGGCCCTGATTGACGATAAGACCATCAAAACGACCCTGGGCGAGCATTACGGTCCAATCAACGCCAGTAACCTGCAGAGAGCGCACACCCAGCTGGAAACCGGGCGCGCGGTCGGCAAAATCGTGCTGGAAGGGTTTTAAGATGACGAGCGACACGGTATCTGCCATTGCGGTTCTGAAAGCCAAACCGGGAAAAACGGCCGATCTGCGGCAGGCGCTGAAAGCGCTGTTACAGCCGACCCGTCAGGAAGCGGGTAATCTGGATTACGCCCTGTTTCAGCTGCGCGATGCGCCGGACACCTTCTACATGCGCGAGTCGTGGCGTGACCCGTCCGCGCTGGAGGCGCACATCGCCCTGCCGCACTTTCAGGCCTTTATCGCGCAAATGGACAGCCTGCTGGCTGAACCGCTGCGCCTGGATTATCTGACACCGGTTGAATAAAGGTGTCGTTAAATACGGCTTCCCTGCCCTCAGGGAAGCACGCCGTTCCTGATTCTCCCCTCATCATCAACAGATGTTAACGCCCGCATACACCCTCTATTATCAATAAACCAGTGCCGGAAACTCATGTGATCGGCAGCAAGGATTGAAGGTGTACATTTATCATGCTGTGGTCAGACAAAGGATGTAAAATGTGATACATGTCAATTTATTACAAATCTTTTCAGGTTTATTCTTCAGGGCATTCTGATAAAGTTGTGTAATTAACTCATATGAGCTAATAGCTTTTAAAGCTGTCTTGACTGTATTAAGGGTTTCCTCTCCGGGAGTCCTTTTAACGATGATGATAAGAATAATTAAATTCTGCCAAAAGAAATAAAATGATGAACGTTTAAAAATTTTAAAAAAATTCATACTGTTAAAAACATTGAACGCTTAAATTGATTATTAAGAACAAATAACTCAGGAATGATCATGTATAAAATATTATACATAAGGGGTGGCATTGAAGCTTTCTGACGTCTTAAAAAAAGATAATAATAACATAGATTTATTTAGAGTAATTGCAGCTTGCATGGTGATTTATGGCCATGCCTATGCAATTTCGCCGCAGCCCGGGAAGACGGATTTTATCAGCCATCTTATCCCTTCTGATTACTCAGGATCGCTCGCGGTAAAAATATTCTTCTTTTTAAGTGGCTTGGTTGTCACTAACTCACTGATAAATAATGGAGATTTGATTCGCTTTACGATTTCCCGCCTTTTTCGTATTTGGCCCGCACTGATTGCATCGAGTCTGGTGACGGCTTTTATTATCGGACCTCTGTTGACATCACTTTCCGTAACAGATTATTTATCCCGACCAGAGGTCTATAGCTATACGTGGAATATAGCGGCCATGGTTCCGCAGTTTACTCTCCCGGGGCTATTTTCTGGAAATCCCTATCCGAATGTAGTCAATGGTTCCCTGTGGACTATACCGTATGAAGTATTTGCCTATGTACTTCTGTTTTCCCTTTATGCCACAGGACTTCTCAACTCTAAAAAGCTGAGCATATCGCTTTTTGCTCTTATTTTGCTCGAACCCTTCCTGGCATCAAGGATACTGTTCCCTTGGGTTATTCCCAACCCCGAGGTAGATTTTCTTTCTCCCTGTTTTGCATTTGGCGCGATCATGGCTCTGAACAAGGAGATTATAGAGATAAAACTTAGCCACTGCCTGGGATTCGCGACGCTATACTATATTCTTCACGGCACGGTCTATTCCCCCTATTTTGCCTATGCTTCTCTTTTTCTTTCGCTACTTTATATTTCCTCGCATAAAATGATTTTACGCCTGAAACCTAAAGTTGATATCTCCTACGGAGTCTATTTATGGGGATTTCCGGCACAGCAAATAATAGCGAAATATTTTAAGGATCACGGGATTATTTTCAATCAATTTGCCTCGCTGGTGGCCGCACTCTTTCTGGGCTATCTCTCATGGCATCTGTGCGAAAAGCACTTCATCCGATTTGGCTCAGCACTCTCTTCTTTTATTAAGAAGGCCAAAGCGCCGGTAATAAATATACCAACAAATCATGATCTTGGAACATAAATAGCACATTTATGACTACTCAAACGCCGGAAGTCCGGCGTTTTTTATTGTTGCGTACCCCGTAATTAACAGAGTACGCTTCTCCCTACCCGCCTCGCATAATCAGTATACGTTTCATTAAATAACAACCGAAATAACGTGGGCACCTTATTTTCCCCACGCCCCGCGCTGGCCAGGCTACGCTTACCGTTGCCGCCAAAAAGCAGGTCATCCCCTCCGAATCATCCAGCACGTTCATTCAGAAAGAGGTTTCGCTATGCAGATCAATGCTATTGGTACGTACTCCGCCACCCAACCGCTGAAATCGATGGCTATCTCCCGCCGCGACCCGGGCCCCCACGATGTGCAGATCGCCATCGATTACTGCGGCGTCTGCCACTCCGACCTTCATCAGGCACGATCTGAATGGGCCGGTACGCTCTATCCTTGCGTGCCGGGGCATGAAATCGTCGGCCAGGTGACCGCCATCGGCAATCAGGTCTCGGGGTTCAACGTTGGCGACCTGGTCGGCGTCGGCTGTATGGTCGACAGCTGTAAACAGTGTGAAGAGTGCGAAGCAGGACTGGAAAACTACTGCGACCATATGATTCTCACCTACAACGGCCCCACGGCAGACGCGCCTGGACACACCCTCGGCGGCTATTCGCAGCAGATTGTGGTACACGAGCGCTACGTGCTGCATATTCGCCATCCGAAGGAACAACTCGCCGCCGTGGCGCCGCTGCTCTGCGCGGGGATTACCACCTACTCTCCGCTGCGTCACTGGAACGTCGGGCCGGGGAAAAAAGTCGGCATTGTGGGTATTGGCGGGTTGGGACATATGGGAATTAAGTTGGCCCACGCCATGGGCGCCCACGTGGTGGCCTTTACCACCTCAGAATCGAAGCGGGAAGCGGCAAAAGCGCTGGGCGCGGATGAGGTGGTTGTCTCACGCAACGAGGATGAAATGGCCGCCCACGTGAAAAGCTTCGATTTCATCCTCAACACCGTAGCGGCGCCGCACAATCTCGATGCCTTCACCACGTTACTCAAACGCGATGGCACTCTGACCCTGGTCGGCGCGCCGGCCAGCCCGCATCCTTCGCCGGAAGTGTTTAATCTGATATTTCGCCGTCGTGCGATTGCGGGCTCGATGATAGGCGGGATCCCGGAAACTCAGGAGATGCTCGATTTCTGCGCCGAACACAGCATCGTCGCCGATATTGAGCTGATTCGCGCCGATCAGATCAACGAAGCCTGGGAGCGTATGGTCAAAGGCGATGTCAAATATCGCTTCGTGATCGACAGCGCGACGCTCGCCGGTTAAGTCCCGCGGCGGAAGGTGCGCCGCCACTCCGCCGGGCTGACGCCAAAGCGGGATTTAAACTGCTGGCGCCAGGTCACGGCGGAGCGGAATCCAACGCTTTCCGCCACCTGCTCGACGGGCATATTCCCCGTTTCGAGCAGGAGCTGACTGCGCCGCAGACGTTCAATGGTCAGCCAGTCGGCAATGCTCATGCCGGTGGCCCTGGTGAAGTGACGAGTCAGCGTGCGCCGGCTCATTGCTACCACCTGCGCCAGCGAGTCGAGGTTGTGCGGTTCGGCGATATGCTGCTGGAGATACTCCAGCAGGCCGTTAATCCGCGCGTCGCGGGTATTTTTCGGTACCGGCTGGGCGATAAACTGCGCCTGGCCCCCTTCACGATGGGGCGGCACGATCATACGTCGGGCGATCTGATTCGCCGCGAGGCTGCCGAAACGCTGGCGAATGATATACAGGCAGCAGTCGAGCGCCGCCGCGGTGCCCGCTGAAGTGATGATCCGCTGGTCATCGACGTACAGCGCATTGATATCCAGCCGCACCTCGGGAAACTGCCGCTGAAACGCCTGCTCAAACTCCCAGTGGGTCGCCGCCCGTTTGCCATCCAGCAGCCCGGCATAGCCGAGAACAAAGGCGCCGAGGCATAGCCCGACGATTTCAGCGCCGTTCTCCCTTGCCCGCACCAGGCTATCCAGCAACGACTGGGGCGGACGCTGATGCACCGCTCCCCAGTAAGGCACCACCACGATATCAGCCTGCTCAAGGGCGGTGAAATCCGCGCTGGCGTTGAGCGCAAAGCCGTCGGGCGCGGTCAACAATCCCGGCCGTTCGGCGCAAATCTGCAGCTTAAAACGTTTCGTTTCCGAGACGCTATCGCCAAACAACATGCAGGGAACCGAGTAGTGAAAAGGGCTGAACCCGTCCACGGCAACAATTGCGACATCGGTTAATTTCATCATCCTCTCCGTTCCCCGCGGCGGGCTTAAAAGATCATACTTTCCCCATCCTGCGGGATGCTGACAGAATCGGCAATCTGATTGTCCGCCACGTATTCGCGCAGCTCCTCGCGGCTCAGCAGGCAGTGATTGACCGCTTCAAGATGGATAGCGACAATTTTCGCCTCTGGCAGGGTAAAATGGGCTTTCAGCACATCTTCTTTGCCCATGATAATCGGCCCGAATCCAATCACGTGCGCGTAGCCGGCATTCAGCACCACCACATCGGGACGCAGCCGTAGCATATCGGCCTCAATTTCAGGGCGCCAGATGGTATCGCCCACCAGCCACAGCGTCTTCTCCTGCGGATGGCGAAACACCACGCCGCAGGCTTCGCCCAGGCGCTCCGCCATAGCCGGCACGGCATAGGTGCGGTCGCTGCCATGCTGCCCGGAAGTAGTTTTCTGTAAGCGGATGCCGGCAAACTCACTCTCTTCCGACAGCAGGCGGACATCCTGAAATCCCTGTCCACGCAGCAGTCCGGCATCACCGTCATGCTGGACAAAAACCGGCAGCGTCTTCGGGATCGCGGCGATCGCCGCCTCATCCCAATGATCATCATGCGTATGGGTGACGATCGCCGCATCGACATCAATAATAGTTTCAAGGGAAAAAGGCAGTCCGACCAACGGGTTACGCAGCTCTGCGCGGGCGGTGCCCGGGAATCCCGGCCAGGCGCCACTATCCGCCAGCATCGGGTCAATCAGGAACTTTTTTCCTGCATATTCAATAATCTGAGTTGAGTTACGGATATGGGTCATTTTCATGATGTTCACTCCTCTTCGCGGTTATCTGGCGAACATCGTACGTCCCACCAGCCTGGCGCAATATGGGCATTTGGGCAATGATCGATGAGATTGGGCCAACTTTCTGCGGTTGCTATCCGCCTCTGGCTATGATGTCCTGAACGCTCGTTTTCTGAGGAAGTGGCTACGATGAAAAAGAGACTGACCGTCGCCGATATGCACGACGCCGAAGTGATTGCGCACACTCCGTGGTTCAGCATGCGTAAGGTGGCCATCGACGTCACCGACGCCGAGCGCCGCGATTTTTACTCTGTCCATTATCCGCGCCCGGCGGTAGGGATTGTCGCCATGCAGCAGGACAAAGTACTGCTGATCCGCCACTATCGGTATCTGATCGATAAGGTGGTATGGGCTATTCCGTCCGGCGGTATTGATGAAGGGGAAGAGCCGCGCGCGGCGGCCCTGCGCGAGCTACGGGAAGAGACCGGCTATCAGGCGAAACAGGCCGAAGAAATTATCCGCTACAACCCCTCCTATGGCAGCAGCGACCAGCTGTTTATCACCTGGCTTGCCCGCGATCTGACGTATGTCGGAATGGATGAGGATCAGGATGAGGTGATGGAAACAGGCTGGTTTACCTTCGCCGAAATTAGCCAGCTGATCGCCCGCGGCGAGATGCCTGACGGGCTGTCGCTGGTGCCGCTGCTGCATCTGATGGCGCAGCAGCATCACGGTTTAGCGTAACGGCCTGAGCATCCGCCAGCGAAACCACAGCTGGGCCACCAGGATTAACATACCGCCAATAATCTTTTGCAACGGCAGCTGTTCGCCGTACCACAGCGCGGCGGCAATAACCGTCAACAGCGGCTCCAGCACCATGATAATCGCCGCGCTTGCCACCGCCGCGTACTTCTGCCCCTTCATTTGCAGGCCGAAGCGCAGACTGGTGGCGATAACAATACTGGCCAGCAGCCAGCCGAAAGTGGGTAGCGTAAACGGCTGGTCCCAGGTTTCGACGGCGGCGGAGATCCCCAGCCCGACGAGCCCGGTAATCGCCAGCTGCACGGTGGTCAGCGGGATCAGGGGCACATCGCGGGCGCAGCGGCTGGTGTAGCAAAACCAGATCGACTGCACCAGCGCGGTCAGCAGAAACCAGCCCTGGCTGGGGTGGAAGGCAATCGGCATATGCAGACTCAGCAGCCCGAGGCCGACGATCGCGACCGGCAGGCACTCCCAGTATGCCCGGGCAGGGCGTGTTTTCATCATCACCCATGCGGTGAGCGGCACAAACAGCATCGACAGGCTCATGATGAACGCCCCCTCGCCCAGCGAGGCGGTGGTCGAGACCGAGTAGATCCACAGACACAGGTTCAGCGCAAACCACAGCCCGCCGATCGTCATCTGCCGCCAGTGTCGCCTCTCCACGTGGAAGCCGCGACAAAACGGCAGCAGCAGCAGCGCCGCAAAAAAGAAACGCAGCCCAAGGAAGGCGAAAACCGGCATCCCCGCGATGGCTTCGCGAGAAAATATCCACCCACATGCGGCGATAACCGTAGCGGCTACCAGCAGTAAATCCGCCTGACGCTGCCGGACCATATTCACCTCTCCTTGTGTTGACGATTACCAGCCGGGAACCGCACCACCGTTAAAGATAGTCTCTGCCGCCCTGGCGACTTCCGGCGACTGATAGGACTGCATAAATTCCTTCACGTTTTCCGCGTCTTTATTCTCTTCGCGGGCCACGATGATATTCACGTACGGCGAGTTTTTATCTTCAATAAAAATCCCGTCATGTACCGGCGAGAGACCGGTTTGCTGAAGATAGGTGGTGCTGATAATCGCCACATCCACTTTCGGGTCGTCCAGCACGCGCGGCAGCTGCGCCCCTTCCAGCTCCATAATGTTCAGGTGACGCGGGTTGGCGGTGATATCGACCGCCGTAGGCAGCAGGCCAGTCCCCGCCTTCAGGGTAATCAGCTGCTCTTTTTGCAACAGCAGCAACGCGCGGCCCAGGTTAGTGGGATCGTTCGGAATGGCGATAGTCGCCCCGTCTTGCAGATCGGCCACCGATTTTATTTTGCGTGAATAGCCCGCCATCGGGAACACGAAGGTGTTGCCGACCGCCACCAGATGGTAGCCGTGCGCTTTGTTATCCTGCTCCAGGAACGGCCGGTGCTGGAAGACGTTAGCATCCAGATCGCCGGCGTTCGTCGCTTCGTTAGGCAGAAGCGAACCGCTGAAGCCCACCAGCTCGACATCCAGGCCATATTTCTCTTTGGCGACCTTTTTAGCCACTTCCGCGACATCCTGTTCCGCGCCGTTGATGACGCCGACTTTAATGTGTTTCGCATCGCTACCTTGCTGGTCGCAGCCTGCCAGCAGCAGACCCGCCAGCACCACGGCGGCGGCTGTCCGTAAACGCAATTTCATCATTTTTACCCTGTCAGTCCATAGAAGTCGTTATTATTTTTCGTCCAAAACTATAACGACTTTATGGTCAGGTTTTAAACTGCAAAAACAGCAACCGGAAATAAAATCATCTACCGGTGGTTGGCTTCATGCGCCAGCAGCACAGGCGTCGCCTGTTGCTGTTGTTGTGCGAAATCCATCAGTCCTCCGGTTCGCTAGTGATACGGCGGATTCTGGCCCGCGCGTGCCGGGCGTCACAATCGAAAACCGGACGACTATTTTTTGTTTACGCCTCTGGCGGCACCGGCCGCCACGACGATCATCGGCGACAAGCCGCTTACCGACGCCGCCACTCGCCGGGCGTCACGCCATACAGTTTTTTAAACGCCTTCGAGAACGAGGCCTGCGACTGGAACCCACAGCGCCCGGCAATCACATCAAGGTTGGTCTGCCGCTCCACGCGCAGCAGACGCGCAGCCATTGCCATCCGCAGCTGTGAAAGCCAGGCCTGCGGCGTAAGGTGATACGCGCGGGCAAAATGCCGGGCGAAGGTGGCGCGCGACAAAAAAGCGCGGGCGGCCATACTCTCCAGCGTCCAGGGCTGCTCTGGCGTTTCCAGCACCGCGAAAACAGCGGGCATCAGCCGTTCATCGCTCATCAGTCGCAGTAGCCCTGCCGGCGGCGCTTCGCTACCCAGTAGCGTGCGCAGCAGCAAAACCAGCAGCGTGTCGCCGAGGCTACGCACGATAGCCCCGCCGCCGGGGCGCGCCATCAGGCTCTCCCGTACCAGCACGTTAAGCAGCAGCTCCAGTTCCGGGCACTCCGCCCGCTCGTCGGTGTGCAGATGAATCAAGTCCGCCGGTTCTGCAAACAACCAGCTGACGTGCGGGCCGAAGTAAAATTCGCCGCACAGCATCTCCAGCGCATCCTGGTCGGTACCGGTTCGGACCTCGGTCAGGGTCCCGTTAAAGCGGTGGGCGACAGGCAGGATCTGCCCCCACTCCACCAGGCTTTCCATCAGGTGCGGCGATCCGTGCGGGAGCAAGATGACATCGCCCGCCCGCATCTGCCGGGTTTGTTTGCCGACCATCAGTCGCCCCTCGCCACGCAACACAAAATGCCAGGGTACCACGCCGCTGCGCATCTGCTCATGCCCGGCCTGCCAGCGACCGCCAAACCGGCAGTGCAGATTCACTTCGCAGCGCGGCGCCAGCAGCGCCAGCAGATGACTGAGACTGTCCATGCCACTCCTGAGACGATAAGACTAAAAAATGAGACGAAGAGCCTCAGTCTAGCACGCCGCATATCCCTAAGATGTCGCCATTGCCACATCACATCCTCACAGACACAGGAGCACACCATGAGCCGTTTAGCTGATATTCGTGAACAAGACGTCACCGGTAAAGCCGCAGAAATTTTCGGGGCGATCAAAAAAGCGATGGGTAAAGTGCCCAATGCCTATTTGACCATCGGCGGTCATTCACCGGCAGCATTGCAGCAAGCGCTGGCGCATAACGCGATGTTGAGTAAAAGCAGCCTGAATGCCAAAGAGCTGGAAGCGATTAACCTCGCCGTGAGCGAAGCCACCGGCTGTGATTACTGCCTGGCGGCGCATACGTTAATGGCCAAAAAAGCGGGTTACAGCGGCGAGCAAATCCATGCCCTGCGCCGCGGCGAGTTTGCTGAAGATGCCCGTCTCGACGCGCTGGTCAAGTTTGTCCAGACCCTGGTGCGCACTCGCGGCACGCTCCCGGAAGCCGACGTCAGCGCACTGCGTAACACCGGCTTCGGCGACCAGCAGGTGATTGAGATTATCAGCGCGGTGAGCGCCATTCTGTTCACCAATATGGTGAACCGGGTGAATGATACGGTCGTCGACTTCCCGAAAGCCGATTAACCCGTAACATCGCCTGTTTATAGCCCCAGCTCGCTCAGTCCCGGATGGTCATCGGGGCGGCGCCCCTGGGGCCAATGGAACAGGCGATCCTGCGCTTCAATCGGCAGATCGTTAATGCAGGCGTAGCGGGTATGCATCAGGCCATGCTCATCAAACTCCCAGTTTTCATTGCCATATGAGCGGAACCAGCTGCCGCTGTCGTCACACCATTCATAGGCGAAACGCACCGCAATACGGTTATCGTTCCATGCCCACAGCTCCTTAATCAGCCGGTACTGCTGCTCCTTTTGCCATTTTCGCGTCAGGAAGCCGATGATTTCCGCGCGTCCATGGACAAACTCACTGCGATTGCGCCACTGGCTGTCGGCCGTATAGGCCAGCGCCACTTTTTGTGGGTCGCGGCTGTTCCAGCCATCTTCGGCGGCGCGAACTTTTTGCAGCGCGCTTTCCCGTGTAAACGGCGGTAGCGGCGGGCGAACTTCGGTCATGGTCACTCTCCTTTTAGCGTTAACTGTTGTTGTAGCTGTAGGTTTTCCTGCTCCAGCGCCTGGATACGCTGCTGCAGCGTCTGGCTATACTCCGCCACCTGCCGGGCGCTGTAGCGCGGCGTAATGTGCTGCGGACAGTTCCAGTCAAACGCCTGCAGATGAAAGCGAAACAGGCGTTCCACCCTGGCGCGGTAATTGTCCGGCGTGACCCGAGCCAGCAGCCCCGGATCATCGTCCTTCGCCAGCACCTCGACGGTGGCATAGATTTTCAGCCTGGCGCGGCGCGGGTAATCCATCAAAAACAGGCAGGCACGGTCGCTGCCGCGTAGGTTGCCGGTGGTGATGTACTGCCGGTTACCGCCAAAATCCGCCATCGCCAGCGTGGCGTCATCCAGCAGATGGAGAAAACCCGGCGGCCCGCCGCGATGCTGAATATAGGGCCAGCCGGTTTGCGATAGCGTTGCCAGATAAACACTGTCGCGGGTGGCGATCATCTCCTCTTCACTGGCGCCGAAACGTTCTCCCCTGCGCTGGCGATACGGCGACTGCCACAGACCATCGCTCCCCATTTCATGTTGAACGTCCATCACATCAGGCGTGATGGCAATATCGAGAAAGTCCCCCGGCATAGATCCTCCGAACGCGCGGTTACTGCGCTCATCATGGACTCTGCCGCCATAAATGATAATACTGCGATACTGACAATCATCTTTCCGGAAAACGGGATAATTATGGATCGCTTGAGCGCCATGGCGCTGCTGGTAAAAGTCACTGAACTGGGCAGCATGTCGGCGGCAGCACGGGCGCTGAATATGCCGTTGACCACCGTCAGCCGCCATATTGCCGAGCTGGAGAGCACGCTCGGCGTGCGCCTGCTGCTCCGCACCACCCGCAAGCTGACGCTGACCGACGCCGGCATCGATTATGTCGCCGCCGCACGGCGGATTCTCGAAGAGGTTGACCTGGCCGAACGCCAGGCGGCGGGGGAATATCAGCAGCCGAAGGGCGAGCTGACGATCGCGGCACCGACGATGTTTGGCCGACAGCATGTTTTGCCAGTTGTCACCGCGTTTCTCGCACGTTACCCGCAAATTCGCGTCCGTTTACTGCTCAGCGATCGTAATGCCGATCTGCTCGACGAGCATATCGATCTCGCGGTGCGCATTGGTCCGCTGCCGGATAGCGGAATGGTTGCCACCCGCCTGGGCGAGATGCGTATCGTCACCTGCGCCCACCCGACGCTGCTGGAAAAACACGGACACCCACAGCGCCCGCGTGAGCTGAGCACGCTGCCGGCCATTCGTATTGAATCACCGATGCCCTATCGCGGCTGGCGGTTTAAGGCGGCCATGGCGGAAGACCGGCACGTGGTGCTTCAGCCGGTGCTCTGCGTGACCACTCCGGAAAGCGCCGCCGATGCCGCGCGACTGGGGGCCGGCGTAGCGCGCCTGCTGCACTACCAGGCCATCGCTGGTCTGGCGTGCGGTGAACTGACGCTGATACTGGAGGCGATGGAACCGGAGCCTGCGCCGGTACACCTGCTGTATACCGCCCGCGGGCTGGCACCTCTTAAGTTGCGGAAATTTCTCGATTTCGCCACGCCGATGCTGCGCCAGGCGCTGACGCGCATCGCGGCAACCGGCTAGTTCGCCACCTTTTTCAGCGGCGCCTCTTTCAGCAGCCATGAGAGCAGAAAGGCCACCGCCATGATGCAGGCCGCCATCAGGAAGGCGGCATGAATCGCCGAGCCAAAGGCATCGAGATAATCAAGGCGGATCTCCGACGGCAGGTTATGCACCGCGGCCGGATTCAGCGCCCGCGGCAGCTCCGTCCCTGCCGGCAGCAGACGCTGCAGGTTGTTTTGCAGAACGTGAGTGAACACCGCGCCGAACAGCGCGACTCCGATGGAACCGCCGATCGAACGGAACAGCGTCACGCCGGAGGTCGCCACGCCATACATCTGCGCCGGCATGGCGTTCTGTACCGCCAGCACCAGCACCTGCATCACCAGTCCCAGACCCATTCCCAGCACGGAGGTAAACAGATACAGCTGCCACATCGGCGAGTAAATGGTAATGCGCGTCAGCAGCACCATCCCTACCATCCCTGACAGCGTGCCAAGAATCGGGAACATGCGATACCGGCCGGTGCGGCTGATAATGCGCCCGCTAACGATCGACGTCAGCAACAGCCCGCCCATCAACGGAATGAGCTGCATCCCGGCTTCGGTCGGCGTCGCCGCCTTCACCACCTGCAGATAGAGCGGCAGGAAGGTGACCGAACCAAACAACGACATCCCGATGACAAAGCCAATCAGGCTGCACAGCAGAAAGCTGCGATTGCGAAAGAGGGAGAGCGGGATAATCGGCTCCGCGGCGATCCGTTCTTCATAAATAAATCCGATAACCCCCACCACGCCGAAGGCGAGAATGCACCAGAGCTGCGGGTCGTTCCACGCACGCACGCTGCCGCCTTCAGAGGTGAAGAGAATGATACACAGCAGCGCCATACTCAGGTAAATCGCGCCCAGCCAGTCGACCTGGTGCTGGCTACGTTTATTGCTGCTGTGGAAAACCGCGCCGATCACCAGCAGCGCAAACAGCCCCAGCGGCAGGTTGATATAGAAAATCCAGCGCCATGAGGCGTGCTGCACCAGGAAGCCGCCGATGAGCGGCCCGATCACCGTCGCCAGGCCGAATACCCCGCCGAACAGCCCCTGATAGCGGCCGCGGTTGGCCGGGGGGATCACATCGGCCACCGCCGCCATACTGATCACCATCAGACCGCCGCCGCCCAGCCCTTGTAACCCGCGCATCAGCACCAGCTGAGTCATATTCTGCGCGACGCCGCACAGCGCGGAACCGACCAGGAACAGCACGATTGCCACCTGGAGCACAATCTTGCGACCGAAGAGATCGCCAAATTTACCGTACAGCGGTACGACAATCGTCGAGCTGAGAATATAGGCGGTGACCACCCAGGAGAGCTTATCCAGCCCGCCGAGCTCACCAACAATCGTGGGTAGCGCCGTCGACACAATGGTCTGATCCAGGGCCGACAACAGCATAACCAGCATCAGCGCGCTAAACAGCAGACGGATCGACGGTGCCGGTTGGGTCGCGACTTGAGATGTCATCACATCACTCGCTTGAAATTAATTAAATGTATAATTAATATTTAGGGAAATGATGAATCCCGTCAAGAGAGGATGAAGAAATGGCCGCACAAAAAGACAATGATGTCCCTCGTCGTCCGGGCCGCCCGCGGGGTAAAAAGCCCGGCACGGCCAGTCGCGAGCAGCTTATGGATATTGCGCTGATGCTGTTTGCCCGCCAGGGGATCGCCCATACTTCGCTCAATGCGATTGCGAAAGAAGCAGGCGTGACGCCGGCGATGCTGCACTACTATTTCAGCTCGCGGGAAGCGTTAGTGGACCAGTTGCTGGAAGAGCGCTTCATGCCTTTGCGCAGTGAGATAGGCCAGATTTTTATCGACCATCCGCAAGATCCGGTGACCGCTTTCACCTTGCTGATCGAGGCGCTGGGGACGCTGGCGGAGAAGCACACCTGGTTTGCGCCGCTGTGGATGCAGGAGGTGATTGGCGAAATGCCGATACTGCGCCAGCATATGCACGCGCGCTTTGGCGAAGATAAATATCACCGGATGCTGACAACGGTGAAACGCTGGCAGGAAGAGGGCAAACTCAACCCGGCCCTGTCGCCGGAGCTGCTGTTCACCACCCTGATTAGCCTGGTTCTGGTGCCATTCTCCCGCCTGCGTAGCGACACACGCTTAACCTCCGTCACCCGACAGACCATTGTCAGCCACGCGCTGACGCTGATCCGCCGGGGAATTGCTGGTTAAGCCACGCGCTGTCGGCTGCCCGCCGGGGCTACAGCGCTTTTGACAGGTAGTGGCGCGCCATCCCGACGTGCGGAAAATCAGGGAGCGACATCTGCAGCTGATAGCCCTGCTTTTGATAAAACGGCAGGGCCTGGAAGCTGAAGGTATCGACCAGAACATGGCGACAGCCCTCCTCGCGCGCCTGCTTTTCCGCCGCGCGCATCAGTTCTCCACCCAGCCCGCTGCCGCGCGAAGCCTCGCTGACCCACAAATACTTAATACAGAGCCAGTTGGCCTTTCTGTTGGCAATCAAACCGCCCAGCATGACCCCGGCGTCATCACGGAGGTACACGCCCAGGTCAGCAAACTGCGTCGCATCCAGATAGCGCAGGTTGTATTCACGTAATCCTGCCAGCAACTCTTCCTGATCCGCGGGATTAATACTTTTAGTTATAATCAATGCCATCTGTATTCTCCTTAATTCAATATTATGAAGATATCTCTGCGCTTACTTTCACAAAAAATACTTATTTTCTCCATTATTTCCTGTCTAAATTTTCCGTGCTTATTTTTAATTAAAAAAACCTTTCCATCATCCGCTGGAAACGTATAATGAAGGAAAAATGAGAATGATCATTCTCACTTTATGACACCACGGAGAAAACCATGAGCAACGCACTGGCCGCCCGGCAAAAGATCCGGCAGGATGAAATCATCGCTGCCGCACGTCACTGCTTTCGTCGTCATGGTTTTCACGGAGCCAGCATGGCCCAGGTCGCCAGCGAAGCGAAGCTGAGCGTCGGGCAAATCTACCGCTACTTCGCCAATAAAGACGCCATCATCGCGGAAATGATCCGCCGCATCATCGATTATCGTATTGCCGAGATGGACGGAAAAACGCAGACCGACCAAATTCCGCGGCTGCTCGCCTGGCGACAGACCCTGGATGAAGATGATGACGCGCTGATGCTGGAAATGGCCGCCGAAGCGACCCGCAACCCGCAAATCGCCGCCATGATGGTGGAAGCCGACAAGCGCATGTTTGCCAACGCCTGTACGCATATACGCAAAGCGCATCCGCATCTGAGCGACGAACGCATCCGCTGCTGCGTTGAGATCACCGCGGTGATGATGGAAGGGACGATTTACCGGCGTCTTGTTCCACAGACGGTGGCACCAGAAGTCCTCGAGAAACTTTATCGGGAAATAACCGCTATGTTGCTAATGGATAAATAATTAACTGCAATTAATAAACAGGGAATTTTAAATTCCCTTTTTGTCGTTTCCGTTTATCGGAAATGCGTCATCAGCTGGCCTGAACCCTGCTATTTAATTAGCAGGGAGGACGTCGTTCATCCTGAGAAAAATATAATGAAATATACCATGCTCCCCATCGCAGCGGCCTTATTCATCCTGAGCGGATGCGATAATGCCCAAACATCAGCCCCGCCACAGGTGACGCCGGAAGTGGGCGTTGTCACGCTGAAAAGCCAGCCCGTGTCGGTGATCAGCGAACTGACCGGTCGTACCACGGCTTCACTCAGCGCCGAAGTGCGCCCGCAGGTGGGCGGCATCATTCAAAAACGCCTGTTCACCGAGGGCGATATGGTGAAAGCCGGCCAGGCGCTGTATCAAATCGACCCGTCCAGCTATCGCGCGGCCTATAACGAAGCCGCCGCCGCCCTGAAGCAGGCGCAATCTCTGGTGGTATCCGACTGTCAGAAAGCTCAGCGCTACGCGGCGCTGGTCAAAGACAACGGCGTATCTCGTCAGGATGCAGACGATGCGCTGTCGACCTGTAATCAGGACAAAGCCAGCGTGGAGTCGAAAAAGGCGGCGCTGGAGAGCGCGCGTATTAACCTGAACTGGACCACCGTTACCGCGCCAATTGCCGGACGTATCGGGATCTCTTCCGTCACCCCCGGCGCACTGGTTTCCGCCGACCAGGATACCGCCCTGGCGACGATCCGCGGGCTGGACACCATGTATGTCGATCTCACTCGCTCCAGCGTCGATCTGCTGCGCCTGCGCAAACAAGCGCTGGCGACCAACGACAATACGCTTAGCGTGTCCCTGACCCTGGAAGATGGCAGCACCTACAGCGAAAAAGGGCATCTGGCGTTGACCGAAGTGGCGGTGGACGAATCCACCGGCTCGGTCACGCTACGCGCAGTCTTCCCGAACCCGCAGCATGTCTTGTTACCGGGAATGTTCGTGCGCGCCCACGTCGATGAAGGGGTGATGGACGACGCGATCCTGGCGCCGCAGCAGGGCATCACCCGTGATGCCAAAGGCAATGCCACCGCGCTCGTCGTCGATGGCAACAGCAAAGTAGAACAACGGGAAGTCGAAACCGGTGACGCATACGGCGACAAATGGCTGGTAGTGAACGGCCTGAAAAGCGGCGATAAGCTGATCGTTGAAGGCACCAGCAAAGTCGCTGCGGGTCAGCAGGTCAAAGCCGTCGAAGTCAACAATGACGGAGGCAACGCCTGATGTTTTCCCGCTTCTTTGTGCGCCGCCCGGTTTTCGCCTGGGTTATCGCCATTCTGATCATGCTCGCCGGGGTGCTCGCCATCCAGACGCTGCCGGTGGCGCAATATCCTGACGTCGCCCCTCCGGCGGTAAAAATCTCGGCCACCTATACCGGGGCCTCTGCGGAAACCCTGGAAAACAGCGTCACTCAGGTCATTGAACAACAGCTGACTGGGCTGGATAACCTGCTCTATTTCACCTCCACCAGCAGCTCTGACGGCTCGGTAGATATTACCGTCACCTTCGAGCAGGGGACCGACCCGGATACCGCCCAGGTGCAGGTACAGAACAAGGTCCAGCAGGCGGAATCGCGTCTGCCGAGCGAGGTGCAACAGTCCGGCGTCACGGTAGTGAAATCGCAAAGTAACTTCCTGCTGATCCTCGCGGTGTACGATAAAAATAACAAAGCCACCAGCTCCGATATCTCCGACTGGCTGGTCAGTAACATGCAGGACCCGCTGGCGCGCGTTGAGGGCGTCGGCAGCCTGCGCGTTTTCGGCGCAGAATACGCGATGCGTATCTGGATGGATCCAACGAAACTGGCCTCCTACGCGCTGATGCCTTCCGATGTACAAACGGCGATTGAAGCGCAGAACGTGCAAATTTCCGCGGGTAAAATCGGCGCGCTGCCATCATCCAGCGCGCAGCAGCTAACCGCCACCGTCCGCGCCCAGTCGCGGCTGCAAACGGTCGATCAGTTCAAAAATATTATCGTCAAGAGCAAGTCAGACGGCTCGGTGGTGCGGCTGGGCGACGTCGCTCGTGTTGAGATGGGCAGCGAAGATTACACCGCCACGTCAAACCTCAACGGCCACCCGGCCGCCGGTATCGCGGTGATGATGGCCCCGGGCGCCAACGCGCTGGATACCGCCACGCGCGTGAAAAGTAAAATTGCTGAATATCAGCGTCAGATGCCGCAGGGCTACGATATCGCCTATCCGAAAGACAGCACTGAGTTCATTAAAATCTCGGTTGAAGATGTTATTCAAACGCTGTTTGAAGCCATCATTCTGGTGGTTTGCGTGATGTACCTGTTCCTGCAAAACTTCCGCGCCACGCTGATTCCGGCGGTGGCGGTGCCGGTGGTACTGCTGGGGACCTTTGGCGTGCTGGCCCTGTTCGGCTACTCCATCAACACCCTGACCCTGTTTGCGATGGTACTGGCCATCGGCCTGCTGGTGGATGATGCCATCGTGGTGGTGGAAAACGTCGAGCGTATTATGCGCGACGAGGGCCTGCCCGCCCGCGAAGCCACCGAAAAATCGATGGGAGAAATCTCTGGGGCGCTGATCGCGATTGCGCTGGTGCTGTCGGCAGTCTTCTTACCGATGGCCTTCTTTGGCGGCTCGACCGGCGTGATTTATCGCCAGTTCTCGGTGACGATTATCTCGGCGATGATGCTGTCGGTGGTGGTGGCTCTCACCTTAACGCCGGCGCTGTGCGGCGCGCTGCTCTCCCACTCTAAACCGCATACCACAGGATTCTTCGGGGCGTTTAACCGCCTGTGGGGCCGTACCGAACAGGGCTACCAGCATCGCGTGCTCGGCGGGCTACGCCGTTCTGCCATGATGATGGGCGCCTTTGTGCTGATTTGCGGCGCCATGGCGCTGGCGATGTGGAAGCTGCCGGGGAGCTTCCTGCCGGTAGAGGATCAGGGCGAAATCATGGTCCAGTACACCCTCCCGGCGGGCGCCACCGCCGTGCGTACCGCCGAAGTACGTCGCCAGGTGACCGACTGGTTCCTCAGCAAAGAAAAAGCCAATACCAACGTTATTTTCACCGTCGATGGCTTTAACTTCAGCGGCAGCGGACAAAACGCCGGGATGGCCTTCGTGTCGCTGAAAAACTGGTCCGAACGTAAAGGCGCCGAGAACACCGCCCAGGCGATTGCCCTGCGCGCCACCCAGGATCTGAGCAGCATTCGCGACGCCTCGCTGTTTGCCATGACCCCACCGTCGGTGGACGGCCTGGGGCAGAGCAACGGCTTTACCTTTGAGCTGATGGCCAGCGGCGGTACCGATCGCGATAGCCTGATGAAAATGCGCAGCCAGCTGCTGGCGGCCGCCAGTCAAAGTCCGGAACTCCAGTCGGTCCGCGCCAACGACCTGCCGCAAATGCCGCAGCTGCAGGTCGATATCGACAATGACAAAGCCGTTTCCCTGGGACTGTCGCTGAGCGATGTCACCGACACGCTCTCCAGCGCCTGGGGCGGCACCTACGTGAACGACTTTATCGATCGCGGACGCGTGAAGAAGGTTTACATTCAGGGAGAAAGCGACGCCCGCGCCGTGCCGTCCGATCTCGGTAAATGGTTCGTACGCAGCAGCAATGACAGCATGACGCCGTTCTCCGCCTTTGCCACCACCCATTGGCAATATGGCCCGGAAAGCCTGGTGCGCTACAACGGCTCCGCCGCCTTCGAAATCCAGGGTGAAAATGCCTCCGGCTTCAGCTCCGGCGTGGCTATGGAAAAAATGGAAGCGCTAGCCAACAGCCTGCCGGCAGGCACCACCTGGGCGTGGAGCGGCATGTCGCTTCAGGAAAAGCTGGCCAGCGGGCAGGCCATGAGCCTGTATGCCATCTCGATTCTGGTGGTGTTCCTGTGTCTCGCCGCGCTGTATGAAAGCTGGTCGGTCCCCTTCTCGGTGATCATGGTAATCCCGCTGGGCCTGCTCGGCGCCGCGCTGGCGGCGTGGATGCGCGATCTGAGCAACGATGTCTACTTCCAGGTCGCACTATTGACCACCATCGGCCTGTCGTCGAAGAACGCCATCCTGATCGTTGAATTTGCCGAAGCGGCGGTAGATGAGGGCTACTCGCTGTCACGTGCCGCACTGCGCGCTGCGCAAACCCGTCTGCGCCCTATCGTGATGACCTCGCTGGCGTTTGTCGCCGGGGTCCTGCCGCTGGCGGTAGCGACCGGCGCCGGCGCCAACAGCCGTGTGGCAATCGGGACCGGTATTATCGGCGGCACCCTGACCGCCACGCTGCTGGCGGTGTTCTTCGTTCCCCTGTTCTTTGTGCTGGTGAAGCGTCTGTTCACCCGCCAACGCCCTACTCAGGAGTAAGTTATGTTTCGTTTAACCCTGGTTTTTGTTGCGCTCCTGACCGCAGGCTGTGTTTCCCTCGATCCGGACTATAGCCGCCCGGCGGCGCCGGTTCCCGCGACGCTCCCTGGCGCTCACGGCGAAGCCACTGCGGTGGTCGGCAGCTGGCAGCAGGTTGTCAACGATGCGCGGCTGAAAAAAGTGGTCAGCATGGCGCTGACCAGCAACCGCGATCTGCAGAAAGCGATTGCCGACATTGAGGCCGCTCGGGCGCAGTATGGCGAAACTCGCGCATCGCTGTTCCCCACCGTTGATGCTGAACTTAGCCATACCCGCAGTAAAACCGTCGCCAGCGGCCTCACCTCATCCGCAGAGGCCGACGGTGCGGTTTCCAGCTTCGAGCTGGATCTGTTTGGTAAGAATCAGAGTTTATCGCGGGCGGCACGGGAGACCTGGCTTGCCAGCGAATACACCGCGCAGAATACGCGCCTGACGATGATTGCCGATCTGACCACCGCGTGGGTCACGCTCGCAGCGGATAACAGCAATCTGGCGCTGGCCCAGCAGACCCTGGCCAGCGCTGAGAACTCGCGCAAAATTGTCGCCCGCCAGATGGCGGTAGGCACCGCTTCCGCGGGCGACCTCAGCGATGCCGAAAGCGTTTACCAGCAGGCGCGTGCCAGCGTCGCCAGCTATCGCACCCAGGTGGCGCAGGACAAAAATGCGCTCAATTTACTGGCCGGTGAAACCGTCCCCGACAGTCTGCTGCCCGGCACCCTGGAAAGCCTCGGCGACCACAGCATTCGCCTGGTACCGGCCGGCGTATCCTCGTCGGTGCTGCTCCGCCGCCCGGATATTCAGGAGGCAGAGCATAATCTGAAGAGCGCCAATGCGGATATCGGCGCGGCGCGGGCCAACTTCTTCCCGACTATCTCTCTGACCGCCAGCGCTGGCGTGGGCAGCGATGCGCTCTCTTCCCTGTTCAGCCACGGAATGCAGGTGTGGTCGTTCGCCCCATCGATCAGTCTGCCGCTGTTTACCGGCGGCAGCAATCTGGCCCAGCTACGCTATGCGGAAGCGGAGAAAAAAGGACTGATCGCCACCTATGAGAAAAGCATTCAGAGCGCCTTCAAAGACGTGGCCGATGCGCTGGCGCGCCGGGAAACGCTGAGCGAACAGCTGGATGCCCAGCGGCAATATGTCGCCGCCGAGCAGACGTCGCTGGACATTGCGCTGAAGCGATATCAGACCGGCGTTGGCGATTATCTGTCGGTCCTGACCGCCCAGCGCACGCTGTGGTCGGCGCAGGCCACGTTAATTTCTCTGCAACAAACCGATTTGGAAAACCGCATCACGCTCTGGCAGTCGCTGGGAGGCGGTGCCAGCTAAATCAATATCAACCGGGCGGCAACGCCCGGTATGCTAAAGGAGTTTTTATGCCGCGCATCTCCCTCTCCTGGGCGTTAATTCTCGGTCTGTTAACCGCCATCGGCCCGCTGTGCACCGATTTCTATCTGCCCGCGCTGCCGGATATAACCCAGCAGCTGAACGCCAGCGGCACGCAAACCCAGCTCTCGCTGACCGCAGCGCTGATTGGCCTTGGTCTCGGTCAGCTGTTTTTTGGTCCACTGAGCGACCGCATCGGGCGCAAAAAACCGCTGGCGCTCTCGCTGCTGCTGTTTATTTTTTCGTCGGCGATGTGCGCCGCTACCTACGATATTCATATGCTGATCGGCTGGCGTTTTCTGCAGGGCTTTGCCGGGGCTGGCGGTTCAGTGCTCTCCCGATCGATTGCTCGCGATAAATATCAGGGCACTCAGCTGACCCAGTTTTTCGCTCTGTTGATGACCGTCAACGGCATCGCCCCGGTGGTGTCGCCGGTGATTGGCGGCTACATCATTACCGCGTTCGACTGGCGAATTTTGTTCTGGACGATGGCCGCTATCGGCGGCGTACTGCTGCTCCTGAGCCTGACGGTACTGCGCGAAACGCTGCCGGGTAAAAGTCCGGCCGCGACACAGCAGCAAAGCGACGGCCCGGTGCTGAAAAACCGTCCCTTTATGCGCTACTGCCTGATTCAGGCCTTTATGATGGCCGGGCTGTTCTCATACATCGGCTCGTCGTCGTTCGTGATTCAGAGCGAGTACGGCATGACGGCCCTGCAGTTCAGTCTGCTGTTCGGCGTAAACGGCATTGGACTGATTATCGCCGCGCAGATCTTCTCCCGCCTCTCGCGCCGCTATAGCGCCGATACGCTGCTGCGCGGGGGACTGAGTCTGGCGGTGCTCTGCGCAGTCATCACCCTGCTTCTCGCCTGGCAACACCTGCCGCTGCCGGCGCTAATCGGCCTGTTCTTCACCGTGTCGTTCATGAGCGGGATCAGCACCGTTGCCGGATCAAAAGCGATGAGCGAGGTCAGCCGTGCGCAGTCGGGTACCGCCTCGGCACTGATGGGGACCCTGATGTTTGTCTGCGGCGGCATCGCCGCGCCGCTGGCCGGGCTCGGTGGTGAAACGATGTTGAAAATGAGCCTCGCGATGACCATTAGCTATCTGATCGCCCTGTTCTTCGGCCTGCAAAAAAACCACCCGACCCGTTAAGAACGAATGCAGTAATAAAATATTCCAAATTTATTACTGCATCGCTTCCCGACCTGCCTGCAAATCTCTTATTATCCGTTGAGTGTTAATCGTGATAACCTTCACATGATTGGAATAATTAATTCCTTAGAATCTGGCTTAACTGTGATTGAAGAGGTTTGTGTATGAGTATCGACCTGAGCGCGCTGCTGACCGAGCGCCGCAATGCCAATAGCGCCAATATAGACACCCTGTCCACCGTCGAGATGCTGACGGTCATTAACCAGGAAGACCAGCAGGTGGCCCACGCGATCGCCCCCTATTTACCGCAAATCGCTCAGGTCGTAGATAAAGTGGCCGCGGCGATACAAGCCGGCGGACGCCTGATTTACATTGGCGCCGGGACCTCCGGTCGCCTGGGGATCCTCGATGCCAGCGAATGTCCACCGACTTTCGGTACCCGTCCGGAGCAGGTGGTCGGGGTGATTGCCGGTGGCCACAAAGCGATTCTGAGCGCCGTCGAAAACGTCGAAGACAACAAAGCGCAGGGCGCCCTGGACCTGCAAAATCTTAACTTCAGCAACCGCGATGTGCTGGTTGGCCTGGCCGCCAGCGGACGTACGCCGTACGTCATTGGCGCCATGGAGTATGCCCACAGCCAGAACGCCTTTGTCGCCATCGTCAGCTGTAACCCGCATGGTGAAATGGCCCGTCTGGCCGATGTAGCCATCACCCCGGTCGTGGGTCCGGAAGTGGTCACCGGGTCTACCCGTCTGAAGGCGGGAACCGCGCAGAAGCTGGTGCTGAACATGATCTCCACCGGCGCCATGATCCGGGTTGGTAAGGTTTACAGCAACCTGATGGTTGACGTTGAAGCGACCAACGCGAAGCTGATTGAGCGTCAGGTATCGATCGTTATGGAAGCAACCGACTGCGATCGCGCCACCGCGCAGGCCGCGCTGGACGCCTGCGGTCGCCACTGTAAAACCGCCATTGTTATGGTGCTGGCGAATCTGAGCGCTGCAGAAGCAAAATCCCTGCTGGCGCAAAATAACGGTTTTATCCGCAAAGCGCTGAGCAACACCTAAGCGCCGACAACCAGGTAACGTGCAATGGCAAAAATAAATAAAGAGATGATAGCGCGGATCCTTACGCATGTTGGCGGGGCCGGAAACGTCGCCCAGGCGGGGAACTGTATGACCCGCCTGCGTTTAACCCTACGTGACGAGCAGCTCGCCGATAGCGCAGCCATCCGCCAGATTGAAGGGGTGATGGGGGTTATCGTCAGCGATGAGCAGTTTCAGGTGGTGCTCGGCCCCGGTAAAGCGCAAACCGCCGCGGAAATGATGAACCTACTACTGGAAGAGGCGCCGGCCGACGCGCCGTCTCTGGCGGCGGTGGCGGCAGAGAAAAAACAGGCGCTGAAAAGCAAGCAAACCAGCGGCGTGCAGAAGTTTCTTGCCAAATTCGCCACTATTTTTACCCCGCTGATTCCCGGTTTTATCGCCGTCGGCCTGCTGCTCGGCTTCGCGACGCTGGCAGAACAGATGTTCGTGCTGGAGAACACCCATCCCAGCGCCTCGCTGGTAGCGCTAATCGGCTACATGAAAGTCTTCAGCAAGGGGATGTTCACCTTCCTGAGCATCCTGATTGGCTATAACGCGCAGAAAGCGTTTGGCGGTTCCGGAGTCAACGGCGCCATTATCGCGTCGCTGTTCGTCCTCGGCTATAACCCCGAAGCCACCAGCGGGTTCTTCTCCGGCATCACCACCTTCTTCGGTCACGGCATCGACCCGCGCGGCAACATTATCGGCGTGCTGATTGCCTCGATTCTCGGTGCGTGGGTGGAAAAGCAGGTACGCCGCGTGATGCCGGCCAACCTCGATATGATCCTGACCTCGGCAGTCACTCTGCTGATTATGGGCGCGGTGACCTTTACGGTGATTATGCCCATCGGCGGCTGGCTGTTTACCGGGATGTCGTGGCTGTTCCTCCATCTCAACGGCAACCCGTTTGGCTCCGCGGTGCTCGCCGGTCTGTTCCTGCTGGCGGTGATGTTCGGCGTCCATCAGGGCTTCGTACCCGTCTATTTTGCGCTGGTCGATGCGCAAGGATTTAACTCGCTGTTCCCGATTCTGGCGATGGCAGGGGCCGGGCAGGTCGGTGCCGCGCTGGCGCTGTACTGGCGGGCGAAGCACGGCTCGATGCTGCGGACCCAGATTAAAGGGGCGATCATTCCCGGCTTTCTCGGTATCGGCGAACCGCTGATTTATGGCGTAACCCTGCCACGCATGAAGCCGTTTATCACCGCCTGTATCGGCGGTGCCTGCGGCGGCTTTTTCCTCGGTCTGATCGCATGGCTGGGCCTGCCGGTGGGGCTGAATACGGTCTTTGGCCCTTCTGGCCTCGTGGCGCTACCGCTGATGACCTCCGCGAGCGGGATCTACGCCGGCATGGCGGTTTACGCCGCAGGTCTGGCGGTGGCCTATCTGTGCGGCTTCATCTGCACCTGGCTGTTCGGCAGCAAAAACGTCGATTTGAGCTAGCGCGCGGATCGGATATATCAGGGAGTACATTATTTAACCCGCCACATGGCGGGTTTATTTTTTTCCGTATAATCTACACGTGTTACTAACACCTGGAGATTCCCCATGCCAGCCGTAAAACACAATAAGCAGAATGTCAGCGTGACGCTGGATCCTATACTGGTCAAACAGGCTCGTGAGATCGGCATCAATCTTTCTCAAACGTTGACGAGCGCTCTAAAAAGCGAAATCCACAGCATCGAAATGGCACGCTGGCAAAAAGAAAATGCCAGGGCAATCGACTACCTCAATGATTTAACAGAGGAAAATGGACTTCTCTCTGACGAATACAGGACGTTTTAACGATACAGTATTACGTTTATAAAAATACCGGTCGAATTACTGTGTATCCTTATCTCCTTGATGTACAAAGTGACATTATTGGAATGCGCAATACCCGGGTCGTGATCCCACTATTCCCGCTGAGAAATTACAAAGGCCCGCGCGCCGATCGTTTAACACCAGTTGTCACCGTAGAAGGGGAAGAATACGTCGTGATGACTCACGAACTCGCCAGCATCCCACAGCGCGTTCTGGGGGAAGAGGTTTGTCATCTCAATCACCAACGTGAAGTCGTTAAAGCATCAATAGATTTTCTTTTTGACGGGATTTAACTTCTCCTGCCACTAAGCCCCATGCAGTTTGCTGCCCGACTACCATTTCCTGCCCGTTGCTCCTCGCTGGCTCATGCTATGATGCGTCCTTTGCGCTATTTCATTCGAGGAAAAGATGGGCTCCAGCAAAAAAGGGATGCTGAACGTATTGATAGCCGCGGTGCTATGGGGCAGTTCCGGCGTTTGCGCACAGTACATTATGCAGCAAAGCCAGATGTCATCGCCGTTTCTGACCATGACGCGTCTGCTGTTCGCTGGCCTGATTCTCCTGATGCTCTCCTTTGTGCACGGCGACAAAATTTTCCGCGTCCTGCAAAACCGCAAAGATGCCTTCAGCCTGCTGTTCTTCTCGCTGTGTGGCGCGCTGACCGTGCAGTACACCTTCCTGATGACCATCGAGAAATCGAACGCCGCGACCGCGACGGTGCTGCAGTTCCTGTCGCCGACCATTATCGTCGCCTGGTTTGCGCTGGCCCGCAAAACACGACCGGGGCCGCTGGTGCTGGCCGCCATCGGGACATCGCTGGCAGGCACGTTCCTGCTGGTAACCCACGGCAATCCCACCACATTGTCCATTTCGCCGTCGGCGCTGCTCTGGGGAGTGGCGTCAGCATTTGCCGCCGCGTTCTACACCACCTGGCCGTCAACGCTCATCGCCCGATACGGCACCCTGCCGATCGTCGGCTGGAGTATGCTGCTGGGAGGGGCAATGCTGCTGCCGTTCTACGGTGGCCAGGGTACCCATTTTGTGGTCAATGGCCGTCTGCTGCTGGCTTTCTTCTATCTGGTGGTGATCGGCACTTCGCTGACCTTCAGCCTCTATTTAAACGGGGCACAGAAAATTGGCGGCGCGAAAGCGGGGATTCTCAGCTGCGCCGAACCGCTGAGCAGCGCGCTGCTGTCGCTCATGCTACTGGGCATCACCTTTACGCTACCGGACTGGCTCGGTACGCTGCTGATTCTTTCCTCCGTGGTGCTGATCGCCGTGGATTCCCGACGCCGGGTTCGGGTAGCATAGATCTGATTTTAAACAACTTAACTTCCTGATAATTTGCGTGTTTCGCATCCTGCGCATATAGTTGACTGAAGCTACTATTTGAGGAGAAGCACCATGAAAGCGTGTTGGATATTGTGCCTGGTTACCACCCTCAGCGCGACGGCGGCCTGGGCCGAATCACCACTGAAGAGCCTGCAGTTCGAGCAACAAAAGCAGCTGGTGTTGAAAGCGGTGAAAGAGAAATGCGCACCAAAAACGGCCCTGAGCGATACCGATTTTGCCAATAAAATCCTCGCCTCTCAGGCAAATCAGGAATATGTCCGGGAAGCCACGCTGGCGAAAGAGCGAAATAACCAGAAGGGTTATCAGGCAGCCATCGATAAAATCAGCTGCCCGGCAATGTAATCATTTCAGCTTAGCCGCCAACGCTTTCCAGTCGAACGGTGCCAGCTGTGCATAGTTCAGGCCACGTGCGGCCATGCTTTGCGGCAGCTGGCGTTGCGTTTGCGCCGTGGCCTGGCTCATCAGCCCCGCGCCACCCGCATCGCGCAGCGTTTTCACCACCTCTTCCATCTCTTCACTACGGCGAATACCGTGTTCAGCCACCCGGCTAATCAGGTACCCCGAAAATGCACCGTCCCAGCCCAGCGACGGAAAACTGGCATGCAGCGAGGCCAGCACGTCCTCTTCCACGCCGTACTCACGGGCGGCAAACAGGCATTCGGTCGTCAGCGCTTCCAGCCCTTTAATCATGACGCTCCGGCACATTTTTATCGCCGATACGCAACCCACGTCATCCGCGCCATAGCGGGCATTCAGTCCCAGAGCCTGTAGTATCTCTGCGACTTCGTGCGCCTGCGGGCCGCCAATCAACAGCGGCGTTTTCAGCCGCGCCGGAGGCACCGGTGCCATGACCGCTACATCGACATAAACACCCGGCAAAAAGCCACCCGCCGCCTGTCGCTTGGTCGCCGGCGCCACCGAGTTTAAGTCAAGAAAATAGCCGCCTGCACCGACAGACTCCGCCACCGATCGCGCCACTTCCAACGCGGATCCCGCCGTCACGGTGGAAAAAATCAGCGTCGCCCCCTCCAGCGCCTGCGCCAGTGAATCCGCCGCCCGGACGCCCGCCCGACGGGCCTTATCCCGCATTGCCTCACGCTCAGGGCCGTTCAGTTTACAGTCCCAGACGGTGACCTCATTATTGTGGGCTAAATCACCCGCCAGAATGCCGCCCGCCTCGCCAAAACCAATAAATGTTATCGCCGTCATGCTGTCTCCTCCACGGGCCATATACGGGCCGGAATACACACCTCGCCGGAAAACAGCAGGCGCGCCGTGCGCAGCAGACCGCAACCCACCACTTCACCCTGCTCGCTGCACTGGAGCGCCACGCTGAACTCGCCGGTCGGGTGCTCAACGCTTATCATCACATTCCCGCTTTCGCCAGTCTGTGCCAGCCCCTCGGCAACCGAACCGGGGATCAGGCAGGCGCTGGCAACGCTCACCGCGCCAAAGACGCCAATCGATGCGTGGCAGCGATGGGGAATAAACGTCCGGCTGCTGATGGTGCCCCCTTCGCGCGGACCGGCAACCAGGGTCATTTTCGGCACCGTACGCCGGGCGACATCCCCCAGATTCATGCGTGGCCCGGCCTGTAGACGTATCGACTCCAGCCGCTGCTTCAGTTCGTCATCGTTATCCAGCTGCTCCCGGGTTTCATAGCCGCTATGGCCAAGGTCGCTGGCACGCATCACCACCACCGGCATGCCGTTATCAATGCAGGTGACGTCGATACCGTCAAAGCGATCGCGGGCGCAGCCGGTTGGCAGCAGCGAACCGCAGCTGGAGCCCGCCACATCGAGAAAATTAAGGACTATTCGGCTGGCGCTGCCCGGTACGCCGTCAATGCGCGTTTCGCCCGCATACTCAACCCCGTCGTCATCGCAGGGTACATCGGCAATCGCCAGCTGGCCGGTATTCTCCATAAAAATACGGACCTGGGTCAGCGGCGCGGAGTGTCTGATCAGACCGCGTTCGATAGCAAACGGGCCAACGGCGGCGAGAATGTTGCCGCAGTTCTGCCCGTAATCCACCTCCGCGCGATCGACATTCACCTGAGCAAACAGGTAATCAACATCAGCCTCAGGCCGCGCAGAGCGACGGATAATGGCGACTTTGCTGGTGAGCGGATCGGCCCCGCCGATGCCGTCAATTTGCCGGGCATCCGGTGAGCCCATGGCGGCCAGCAGCACCGCATCTCGCAGCGGGGCATCCGACGGTAGATCGTCCGCCAGAAAACAGGCGGCTTTCGAGGTGCCGCCGCGCATCAGCAGACACGGTATTTTGCGTTGTGCCATCTTATTAGCCCTCGACGTCATCCGCGTTGTCGTAGTAGCGCAGCCCTTTCTCCGCCAGGCGCGGGCGCATGGCGTAGATATCCAGCCCCAGCTCACCGTTGCGCATCCGATCGCGTTTCGCCACTTCATTGGCCATCCGGGTTTCCGCCTTCGCCAGCACCATTTGGGCCTGCGCATGCGGAACCACCACCACGCCGTCATCATCCGCTACGACCACGTCTCCGGGATGAACCAGCTGTCCCGCGCAGATGACCGGCACGTTGACCGAGCCCAGCGTCTCTTTCACCGTCCCCTGGGCATAAACGTGGCGCGACCAGACGGCAAAGCCCATCTCACGCAGGGTATGAGAATCACGAATGCCGATATCACCCACCAGCCCAATCACCCCGCGAGCCTGGAGCGACGTGGCCAGCAGATCACCAAAAAAACCGTCGCCGCTGGGCGAGGTTGGCGCCACCACCAGAATATCGCCCGGGCGGCACTGCTCGACCGCCACGTGGAACATCCAGTTATCGCCCGGCGTGACCAGGACCGTCACCGCGTTTCCAGCGCGGCTGACGCCCTGCTGGATCGGGCGAATATCCGGGGCCATCAGCCCCTGTCGGTCGTACGCTTCGTGAATCGTCGCGACGCCGGCGGCGGCGAACTGGCTCAGCGTCGCCGGGTCATGACGAGGCAGATTGCGGATCACAATGCCTTTTTTATTCAACAGGTTCATGCGAGGTTCTCCGTGACGCGGGGGAAGATGCTGTGGAAGGCCTCGCCGTGAACGATATCGCGTGCCGCGGTGATGCCGATATTGCGCTTCGCCTGCACGCCGCGCTGGAGCGCAACCCGGGTGTAGTATTCCCAGAGATGTTCCTGACCCTGCATACACTGGATCGCCTGATATTTGGTCTCCCACACGCTGGTGATATCCAGCAGCACGTCCGGCTTCCAGTTGCACTGTTCCGGCTGGTGTGGCTCAAAGCAGTACACCGGCGGCGCGGCGACGATTTTCTCTCCGGGGCGATAGCCTTCGGCCTGAGCGATGATACGCGCTTCCTGGGCCAGGTTGGAGGCCATCGGGTGGTCGTAGTTGTAGGGATCGTGCATCGAGTGGGTCAGGACGAAGTGCGGCTGTACGCGGCGGTAAACGTCCGCGAGGCGGAACAGAGTCTCTTTGTCGGCGCGCAGCGGGTAGTCGCCGATATCGAAAAATTCAACGCTGGCGCCGAGAATATCGGCGGCGGCCTGCGCTTCTTCACGGCGAACCTGCTTCACCGTCTCTTCGCTCATGTTACCTTTGCGCCACAGCTTTGCGGATTCGCCACGCTCGCCGAATGACAGGCAAACAATATGCACCTGATAGCCCTGGCGGGCGTGCAGCGCAATCGCTCCGCCCGCGCGCCAGACAAAATCGGCAGAGTGGGCGCTGACGACAAGGGCACTTTTTTCGCTATGCGGTTCAGACATGATGACTTCCTCTGTTGTTTTTTTCAGCTTGTCATGTCGCGGCAGGAGCAGGTAATTCGTTAACTTGCGAAGGCTATGATTTTTATTTATGTTGTCGTAAAGCTCACAATCCGGAGCCCAGAGAGAAATGCTGAAGAGAAAGTACGATAAGATAATAAATATCATGCAGCTACGCTTCTTCTGCCAGGTTGCCCGGCGCGGCAGCGTCTCGCGGGCGGCTGATGATTTATTCCGCACGCAGTCGGCAATCACCCGAGCGATTCGCGATCTGGAAGCGGCGCTGAACGTGACGCTTTTCGAACGCCACTACAGCGGGATGGTGGCGACAGAGTACGGCAGATGTCTGCTGCCGCGGGCGCGGCGTGCTATCGATGACCTTCAGGCCATTCCTCTGCTGCTGCAAAAGATTAAAACGCGGAGCACGGCATCCGCCGCACTGCCGGATGCCGGCTGGCTGTTCAACACCCGCCGGTTGGAAATATTCCTGCAGCTCTATCACGTCAATCACACGCAGACCGTCGCCACCCAGCTGGGCATTACCCAACCGGCGGTCAGTGCCGCGCTGAAAATTCTTGAAAAAGGAGCCGACTCAGCGCTGTTTCGCCGCACGCCGGAAGGGGTTCGCCCGACGCCGGCGGCGGACCTGCTTTACCCGCCTATCAGCCGGGCATTGAACGAGCTGGATAATATCTGGAGCGATCTTGCCGCCCGTCGCGGCGTGCTGGAGGGCCGCGTACGCGTTGGCGCCCTGCCGCTCAGCCGAACTCAGCTACTGCCCGCGGCGATTAGCGCTTTTCTGGAGCGCTACCCCGGCATTACGGTGATGACTAATGAGAGCCCATATGAATCGCTGGTCTCCGATATGCGCGCGGGGAATATCGACTTTATTATCGGCGCGCTGCGTCAGGATGAGGATCTACCGGACCTCACCTGCGAAGCGCTATTCGAAGAGGATATGCTCATTTTGCTGCGCAACGATCACCCGCTGCTAAGCCACCCGGATCCGCGCAGTCAGCTGGCGACTGCGCAGTGGGTGCTGCCGCGCTCAAATGCGCCAGCGCGGCACCTTCTGGAGAAGGCTTTTCTGACGCTGGGATTGCCCTTACCGCAGCCGACGGTAGAAACCGGCGATGCCGCGATGGTTCGCGGTCTGCTGAGAGATTCCGACATGCTGGCGGCCGTCTCCGCCAGCCAGATGCGCTTTGAAATCGATAATGGTCTGTTAACTATTCTGCCCGTTCGCCTGCCCGATACGACCCGTCGCATCGGGCTGACCTTCCGGGCGGGCAGCCTGCCCTCGCCGGCAACCCAGGCCCTACTAAGCTTTATTCAGCAGCATGTTGCACAACGTTAGCGGGTTCCCGCTACCGAGTAGGTCACCTGCTGGTTACGCGTCCTCTGGAACTCCTCCAGCGTCTGCCCGCGCATGGCGGCGTAGATATGCAGATTGGATACCCCCACCACGGCGCCCATTTTCTCCAGCAGGAAAAAGCTGGCGCCGTAATGAATCAGCCCGCGCCAGTCGCGGGCGTCGAGCAGCGCCTGCTCATATTCGCTGAGTCCCGCTTCGGCATACAGCGCCTGCGGCTGGCTAAGAAAACGCTCGCGCCAGGCGGGCTGAATCAGCTGATGCAGGAACCGGTTCAGCCGCAGGCCATTGAGGCTACGTTCATGGGTGAACGGATAAGTTCCAGGCAGCGCTTCCACGCCGGCCAGCTGCTGTGCCATATGCTGGCGATGGCGGCCGAGCGTATCCACCGGTGGGACGCGGGCATTATTTTCCAGAATCAGCGTCGCGATGCCAGTCATCGACGGCAGGTAGTAATCACGCCAGATTTCACTCACGTTGGCCGATAATGCACCGCGCATAACCAGCCACATAATCACTTCCGAACCTTCCATGCCGCCCAGCGTGGCATACTCGCCAAGGGTCATTTCGGCCAGCTTTTCCGGGTCATTGACCAGCATATCAACGAACTGCGCATCCCACTGCGGATTGTTGAAACCACAGCGTTCGCCATGCACCTGATGTGACAGACCGCCGGTCGCCACGATCGCCACGTTGATATCTTCCGGATAGCTTTCAATAGCCCGGCGCAGCGCCTGCCCGAGCTTATAGCAGCGACGGGCGCTGGGCACCGGGAATTGCAGCACGCCAATTTGCAGCGGGATAACCGACGTCGGCCAGCCCGTCTCCTGTTGCCACGGCAGCAGCGCCGACAGCGGTGAGAACAGGCCGTGGTCGAGTTTTTTATCCATAAAGAATGACATATCAAACTCATCCGCCATCAAACTGGCGCCGATATGCCTGGACAGCGCCGCATCGCCTTTTACCGGCGGCAGGTCGCGCGGGCCGCCCCCTTCATCCGCCACGTCGTACTCGTTATCAATCCCGAGGGTAAACGTCGAGTAGTGGTCGAAGAAAAAGGCGGTCACGTGGTCATTGAAGATATAGACCAGCGCATCCGGTTTTTTCTCATCCAGCCAGCGCTGCAGCGGCTCAAAGCTCTGAAAAATCGGCGCCCAGGCGGTTTCCTGTTGTTTATGATGGTCAACGGCAAAGCCGATGGTCGGGGTATGAGAAACGGCGATCCCGCCGAGTATTCTGGCCATGAGGTGACTCCATTTATCGGTTATGCAACGTTTGCGACAGCGCGTTGAGCTCCGCCTCTGTTTGCCGAGGCTTAGGGTGATTCATACGGTGCAGTAAAATTGCCGCACCCGCCAGACAAGCCGGTAGCGCCAGCACTAAAAAGATGGAAGAGTGGCCCGGTACCGCCAGCATGATTACCCCTCCCAGGGTGGAGCTGAGTATGGCTCCAGTACGCCCGATTCCGTGCATCCAGCTGACGCCGGTGGCGCGAATTTCGGTTTGATAGTACGCCGGTGAATAGGCCTGCAGACCGTTCTGCGCGCCGTTAATGCACATGCCGCTGATGAAAATCAGCACCGACAATGCCGCGGAGCCAAAGTCCATCAGCCCCTGAGTTAACAGGCACAGGCAGCCGAGGAAATAGGTGATCGCAATCACCGCTTTCGCCGAGGTGCGATCCATCAAATACCCCACCAGGATACCGCCCAGCGGGCCGCCAAGCTGGAACAGGCCGGTAATAATTGCCGCCTGCTGCAATGACAATCCGCCGGAGCGTAAGATGGTCGGCAGCCAGCCGTTGAGCAGGTAGATAACAAACAGTCCCATAAAGTAGGTCAGCCACAGGGCGAGCGTCCCGCGCGCATAGCCGTTGCGAAACAGCTGTGCCACTTTATTGTGTCGCGAGATTTGCGGGGCGTTCAGCTGGAAGCGCGTTTCGCTGCTGAAGCTGCCTCCAAGGCGGTTCAGCACTCGAGCAATGTGCCTGGCGGGCAGACGCCGCGCCACCATATTCATCGCCGACTCCGGCAGCATGACCACCATAAAGGGCAGGACCACTAGCGGCAGCACGCCGCCGAAAATCAGCGCCGAGTGCCAGCTGTAGTGAGACAGCAGCCCGGCTGCGATAAAACCGCCCAGCCCGGAACCGACATTAAACCCGCTGTACATCAGCGTGATCATCAGCCCCTTACGCCGTTCAGGCATATATTCCGCCACCAGGGTGACGCAGTTGGGCATCACCGCCCCCAGCCCCAGCCCGGTGAGAAAGCGCATCAGCGCCAGCTGTGAAGGGCTTTGTGCCAGCGCGGCGGCAAGGCTGAAGAGTGCAAAAAGCGCCACCGACCACAGCAGAATGCGCTTACGACCATAGCGATCGGAAAGCGGGCCGGCGACCAGCGCACCGATAGCGACACCAAACATCGCCGCACCAAGCACCGGGCCCATTTGCGCACGGCTGATGCCCCAGTCTTCGATCAGAGCCGGAGCGATAAAGCCCATAACCGCTGCGTCATAGCCATCAAGCATGATGATGACAAAACACAGCAGCAGGACGTTCCACTGAAAGCGCGAGATCGGTCGGGCATCGATCCACGACTTCACGTCGACAACATGAGAGTGATTCATAGGGTAACTTCCTTAAGCAGGCGGTACGAATGTTCTGGTTAATGTTTTTGGAGTTGAACTTTCGTATTCAACTTAAGGCAGTCCCGGGGCGCTGTCCGGTTCAAAAAACCGACGACAGCTATGAGTTCTATTTATATTGTGAAGTGGACAGCAAAAAGAGCGGCATAAAAAAACCCGCAGCGTTAACGCCACGGGTTGATGTTCAAAGGGGGGTTCAGCGCTTCGGAATAATTAAATCACCGCGCAACATGCTGCCGCCGAGCATCTGGGTTTTTTCCGTCAGCCAGCTGACGATGCGCGCCGCCATGGCGTCCATCGAATACTCAATCGCCGGAATGGTCGGAATGCCGGGCAGCTGTAACGATCCGGCCAGGCTGAATACCATGACTTTTTCCGGCACCGCCCGGTTGAACGCCAGCAGCTGCGGCACAATGTGCTGAGCCTGTTGCTCATCGGCAACCAGTAACGCATTGAAATTCAAGGTTGTCGCATTGTTCACCAGCTCCTGCACCGCCACCGACGGCGAGGTGCTGTCGAGGAATACCAGGTTGCGATTAAACGGCAGGAAATTTTTTTCCAGCGCATGTTTGTAGCCGAGCAAAACCTGGTCGGCAAAGCCGCTCCCTTCAGGATGAATTAACGCAATCTGTCGGCGCCCCTGGCTAATCAGGTAGTTACAGGCCGTTTCCGCCGCAAATGCGTGGTCAAACTGAATATTGTTCACCCCTTCGCTTTCCAGGCAGTCAATCAGCGCCACATCCGGCCGGTCAATATTTAATGGAAATCGCGCGCCGATAATCAACACATCATCACACAGGCCGCAGCTGAGCTCTTCGAGGGCGCTCATCACGCCGGCGCGCGTGTTGGCAAAGCGGAGCAGCAGATGCTTCTGATGCAGGCTCAGCTGTTTTTCCAGGGCATACAGATAGCTGGTCGTTTGATTAATATTATCCTGAGCACAAATCACGCCGATACAGCCGGTGCTCTGGCTAAGCAGCGACTGGGCTATCATATTGGGCCGGTAATTGAGTTCTTCTGCCGCCTGCAGTACCGCCTGACGGCTGGCCTCTTTGACTCCGCGCGAACCGCTCAATACCCGAGAGACAGTGGCTTTGGACACCCCTGCTAAACGTGATACATCATTGATTGTAGACATCATTATCCCCTGACAGGGCCCGTCCGATCCCTGTACATCCCCGGCCCTGAATCGCTTCAATTATAACCATCGCCAGTATATCCGTTTCCATTTTCATTTGGAAACCGATTTTCCGTTTCATGGAAAAACAGCGCCAAACCGGCCGAAATCTGTGAGCAAAATCCAATTAATTAGCGCTATAAGGAGAAGATCTTGACTGTCATCACAGTTCTGTTTTTTATGGATGGAAACCGGTTTCCGTCTGATATCAAATCATCCACGCAATAACTTTTTACATTTTGAGGATGAGTGTCGATGTTCAAGATTATGCTGTGCTGCTCTGCCGGGATGTCCACAAGTTTACTGGTCAGGAAGATGGTCGACGTGGCGAAAGAACGTAACCTGCCGGTGCAGATTGACGCCTACGGCGTTTCCGAATTTGACATGCAGTTTCCGCAGTACCAGGTGGTGCTTCTCGGCCCGCAGGTGAAATACATGTTGAAAACGTTGTCAGAAAAAGCCGCCTCCCTGAATATTCCGGTCCAGCCCATTAATGCCATGGACTACGGGATGCAACGGGGAGATAACGTCCTGGATTATGCGCTGTCGCTGATTAATCCGGCGCAATAAGAGGTGTGCAAATGAGCTCTCTGTATCAGTCCATGATTGCCGTGATCGAGCAATCTATTACTCCGCTGGCAGGACGCCTTGGGCAGCAGAAGTACGTTATCGCTATTCGCGATGGCTTCACTGCCGCATTGCCGTTTATGATCATCGGCTCTTTCATGCTGGTATTTATCTTTCCCCCCTTTTCACCGGACACCGCCAACGGTTTTGCCCGCGGCTGGCTGGATTTCTCGCAGCAGTACCGCGAACAGCTGATGCTGCCGTTCAACCTGAGCATGGGGGTGATGACCTTCTTTATCTCCGTCGGTATTGGCGCCAGCCTGGGACGCCAGTTTCAACTCGACCCGGTGATGTCCGGCCTGCTGGCATTTATGGCCTTTTTACTGGTGGCGGCCCCTTATGCTGACGGTAAAATCTCGACGCAGTACCTGTCAGGTCAGGGAATTTTCACCGCGCTGATTACCGCCATTTACTCCACCCGCGTCTACGCGTGGCTGAAACAGAACAACATCACCATTCGCCTGCCGAAAGAGGTGCCAACCGGCGTCGCCCGTTCGTTTGAAATTCTCATCCCGGTACTGGTGGTGATTGGTACCCTGCATCCGCTGAATCTGTTTATTGAAGCCCAGACCGGAATGATTCTGCCGCAGGCGATTATGCACCTGCTGGCACCGCTGGTCTCCGCTTCCGACTCCCTGCCCGCGATTCTGCTTTCCGTGCTGATGTGCCAGATTTTCTGGTTTGCCGGGATCCACGGCTCGCTGATTGTCACCGGCATTATGAACCCGTTCTGGATGGCAAACCTGTCGGCAAACCAGGCGGCTCTGGCAGCCGGTGCCGCCCTGCCGCACGTTTATCTGCAAGGTTTCTGGGACCACTATCTCCTGATTGGCGGCGTCGGGTCGACCTTACCGCTGGCGTTTCTGCTGCTGCGTAGCCGCGTGGCGCACCTGCGGACCATCGGCAAAATGGGCATCGTGCCGAGCTTCTTCAATATTAATGAGCCGATCCTGTTTGGCGCGCCGATCATTATGAACCCGATGATGTTTATCCCGTTCGTTTTCGTCCCGATGATCAACGCTATCCTGGCCTATGGCGCCACCCGTCTCGGCTGGCTGACACAGGTTGTCTCGCTGACGCCATGGACCACGCCAGCTCCTGTCGGCGCCTCATGGGCGGCTAACTGGACATTAAGTCCGGTCATCATGTGCCTCATTTGCATGGTGATGTCAGCGGTTATCTACCTGCCGTTCCTGCGCGCCTATGAACGCTCTTTAATGAAAACTGAAGTAGAAAAAGCAAAAAATACCGTACCGGTTGCCGAAACCGTTAGCCAGTAATCAGGGGAAATACCGCTGGCGGCCTGTTTTCCGTAAAATTTAAATAATAAAACATCACCATTCCCGGAATAATGCGAAAAAGGAATTTTCGCTATATTCTTTTAATAATAAAGTTAATCACCTCAGGTAATATTATGATTGATCTAGAAGAAGCGGTAATGGAAATTATCGTGAATGCGGGACAGTCACGCTCATTATGTTTTGAAGCGTTACATGCCGCCCGTAGCGGAAATATTAATGAAGCCAAATTACTCCTGAATGAAGCCGACGGCTATGCCCGCCGCGCACACCTGATGCAGACCCGGCTCATCGAGCAGGACGCCGGTGAGGCGCGCCAGCCAATGACGTTAATTATGGTGCACGCTCAGGATCATTTAATGAATTCACTGCTGGCGCGTGAATTTTCAGAAGAATTAATTCATTTATACCAGCGTTAATTTATATAAATACTTAACAACTGCGCCCGAAATAAATACACCAGCTAATCCTGGCGGGATGGTTATTATCTGAATATATCCGTCATATTTCAAGCT
This sequence comes from Klebsiella sp. X13, assembly GCF_003323835.1. Lineage (NCBI taxonomy): Bacteria > Pseudomonadati > Pseudomonadota > Gammaproteobacteria > Enterobacterales > Enterobacteriaceae > Klebsiella > Klebsiella sp. X13. The sequence continues at coordinate 62,249 of NZ_CP030874.1, read as the reverse complement.
GCATGTGCGTTGGCTGCGCTCGCTTACCCGAATCACTGACCAAAGTAAGCTCATCGGGATTCACTCCCTTGCCGCCTTCCTGCAACTCGAACTATTTAGGATATATATGAATTATTAAAAGCGAGATAATTATGAAAACTGTAAAAATGCTGCCATTAGCAATGGCGGTCGTCGCCGCGCTGTGTCCAATTTCTGTACTTGCACAAGAATTTACTCAGGAACAAATTGACGCCATTGTGGCGAAAGCCGTCGATAAGGCGCTGGCCGACCGCCAGGCGAAAATGGACGCCGCCGCCGCCAGGAAGGTGGATCTGGAAACCAACCCACAAACTGCCGCCGCTTCGCCGGACATGGCGATTCCGTTTGGTCTGAAGTTTAGCGGCTACGCCCGCTACGGCGCCCAGTTCCAGAGCGGCGATCAGAAGTTCGTTGGCGTCGATGGCTCCTATAACGGCGCCTCGGCGATTGGTCGTCTGGGTAACGAAGGCAACGGCGGCGAGTTCCAGATTACCAAAGCCTTTAAGAGCAGCCAGGGCGCCATCTGGGATATCAACGTGATGTTCGACCACTGGAGCGACGAAGTTAACCTCAAGAAGGCCTACGTTGGCGTCACCAATGTGCTGGCATCCAATCCCGGCGCCTATATCTGGGCCGGTCGTGACTTCCACCAGCGTCCACAGCAGGGGATCAACGACTACTTCTGGATGAACCACGACGGCCAGGGGGCCGGGGTGAAAAACTTCGATATCGGCGGCGTTCAGTTCGATGTCGCCGCGGTTTCGCAGGTCGAGTCCTGTAGTCCGGAAGTCATGGCCGATGAGTCTAACCCGTCGCGCATCACCTGTACCGGCGGCTCCGGCACCGGCGACGACGGTCACTATGCGCTGACCACCAAAACCCACAACATTAAGGCCGGCCCCATCGATGTCGAGGTCTACGCCAACTACGGCTTTGACTCCAAAGCGGTGGACAACGACGCGCAGATTGATGCCTGGCAGGGCGGCCTGCTGTTGAGCCACGCCAACAGCGACGACAGCGGCGTGAACAAAGTTATCCTGCGCTATTCCGATAACGCCGATAACAGCGTTTACAACAAAACGGACGGGTTGACCACCGTCTACGCCAGCTTCGAAGGTAACTATAAGTTCACCCGGCAGGCGCAGGTCGAATACCTGTTGGCCTTCCATGACTATGACAACAGCAAGGACAACACCGACAACCGCAAGAACTACGGCGCCATCGTCCGTCCGATGTACTTCTGGAACGATGTGCACTCCACCTGGCTGGAGGCGGGCTACCAGCGTGTTGACTACGATCAGGGCGGGGATAACCACGGCTGGAAGCTGACGCTGTCGCAGAACATCGCCATCGGGATGGGGCCGGAGTTTCGTCCGATGCTGCGCTTCTACGTCACCGGCGGTCAGGTCGATAATAACCATACCGCGAAGGTGAACGGCACCCGCGACGAGCAGCTGGACTCCCTGAACGTCGGCGGCATGTTTGAAGCGTGGTTCTGATGCTATAGCTTGCCTCGGAGGCGGCGTGTGACGCCAGTCCGCTTGACAAGGTACTTCCCCCCGGTAAGCGTCACGCTACCGGGGAAATCTTATCTCAGGCTCAATCGGCGAGCGATGCGCTCAAGCTTAATCATCAGCAGCAGCGTCACCCCCGCCAGCACGATGGTCAGCGCCGAGCCATCGGCAATATTCCCGCGATCGGTCAGACTGAAAATGGTGACCGGCAGCGTCGTCCAACCCGGCGGATAAATCATTACCGTTGCCCCCAGCTCCCCCATCGACAGCGACAGACTGAGCGCCAGCGCGGAGATCATCCACGGCGTCATCAGCGGTAACGTCACGTAGCGCAGGCGATACCACGGCGAAGCGCCCAGGCAAGAGGCGACATTTTCAATATCCGGCGAAATACGCGCCAGCCCGGTGGAGACGTTGCTAAAGGTAAATGCCGAAATCAGGACAAAGTGGGCCGCCAGTACAATCCAGAAAGTGCCATTCATCCTTAGCGGTCCCTGACTGAAAGCCACCAGAATCCCTAACCCCACCGACACGGAAGGAATCGCGCTGGGAAGATAAAACGCCAGACCAAGATATTTTTGCAGCCGGGCGCTGAACTGGCGCAGAGACAGCGCCGCCCACATGCCACACAGCAACGCGAACAAGCTGGCGCAAAACCCCACCACCAGGCTTGAGAACAGCGAATCCCAGGCCGCTCCGCGAAACGCATTCACAAAATGCCCGAAGGTAAATCCGGACGGCAGCAGGCCGTTCCACTGCTGACTCAGACTGGACATCAGGATCACCGACAGCGGCAGGAAGAAGAACCCGGCAAACAACACCACCGCCAGCGTTCCCGCCGCCGCGCGACCTTTATGCGACCAAATTAACATCGTTAGCTCCTCACGCCGGTACGCGCAGCCGCCAGCCGGTAGAGCATAAACAGCCCCAGCGACAGCAGAATATTAATCAACGCAATCATGCAGGCCACGCTGTAATCAGACTCAAGAATCGCCTTGCTGTAGACCATCATCGGCAGGGTGTTCACCCCTTTTGCACCGATAAACAGTACGATGCCGAATTCGTTCGTCGTTAACAGCAGACACAGACTGCCCCCCGCCATCAGCGCCGGCAGCGCCGCCGGGAAAATCACCTCAGCAATGACCCGCCACGGGTGGGCGCCGAGAATACTCGCCGCCTCCAGCTGACTTTTATCAATTTGCCGCAGTCCGGCCATCAGCGGACGCATGACCAGCGGCGTAAATACGGTGATTTCCGCCAGAATCACGCCCTGAATCGAATAGAGAAAATCCACCGGCGGCAGCGCAAAATCGAACAGCGACATCAGCGTGCCGTTCAGCAGGCCAGCCGAGCCATAAATAAAGGTGAAGGCGAGGGTGATAAGAAAGGTCGGCAGGGCGATAAAAGTATCAATCACCCGGCTAATCAGCTGGCTACCCGGGAACGGGATAAACACCAGAATCACCGCCATCAGGCTGCCCAGCACCAGACAGCCAAGCGTGGCAAAAACCGCAATTTGCAAAGTATTTAGCAAGGCGCCGATAAAGCGGCGGGACTCCATTACCTGCCAGAACGTCCCGAGGCTCAAATGGCCGCGGGTATCGCGCAACGCCTGTTCGGCGATCAGCAGCAGCGGGTAGAAAAACAGCGTCGCCAGCACCAGCAGCGGCAACAGGAGCCACAGGAAGGGACGCAGGTTCGGCAGCGGGCGCGACAGCGTTAACGTCTGCGACATCATTACACCTCAATCAGGACCGCATCGTTGGGTTCAAAGTAGAGCGCCAGCTTATCGCCCGCGCGCGGCAGCGGATTAACATGCGTCATTACGATACGCACCGATTCGCCGGCCACGTCGCACAGCAGATGGGTCAAATCCCCCTGCCAGTGTACTGACGTCAGCGTGGCATAAAGCCGGTTGCTGGCCGCCGAGCGCGGCGCCAGGCTCATATGTTGCGGGCGAATGCACAGCAGCTTGTTATTACCATGCTGTCCGCCCTGGCTGAAAGCCTGAACCAACCCGCCGCCGCAGCTGGCGCTGACCAGCCCTGGGCCGGAGGTATCCGTCAGCGCCGTGGCCTGCAGAATATTGGCGCGGCCGAGGAATTCGGCACTGAAGCGGTTAGGCGGATAATGGTAAAGCCGATGCGTTTCTCCATGCGCAATCATTGACCCGTCTTTCATAATGCCAATCTTATCCGCCAGGGTCAGCGCTTCGGTCTGATCGTGGGTGACATAAAGAATGGTTAGCTCCGGTAGCTCGCGATGCAGACGGGCTATTTCTTCCACCATGTTGTGGCGAATTTGCGCATCCAGCGCCGAGAGCGGCTCATCGAGCAGCAGCACCCGCGGGCGAACGGCAATGGCTCGCGCAATGGCGACGCGCTGCTGCTGGCCGCCGGAGAGCTGGTGCGGGTAGCGCGTGGCGTACTCGGCCATGCCCACAATTTTCAACGCTTCGGTCACCCGTTCACCGATCGACGCTTTCGGCTGCTTTTGTGCCCGCAGACCGAAGGCGACGTTATCCTCGACCTTCATATGCGGAAACAGAGCGTAGTTTTGTACCACCATGGCAAGACCGCGCTTGTAAGGCGGCAGCCCGGTCACATCCGTATCACCAATCAAAATGCGTCCACCCGCCGGCTGTACAAACCCGGCAATGGCCCGCAGTACCGTGGTTTTTCCGGATCCAGAGGGGCCAATCAGCGCCAGCACTTCGCCCGGCTCAATGGTCAGCGACAGCGGTTTTAGTACCACGTTCCCGTGGTACGCAACGCGCAGAGAATCGAGGGTTATCCCCGAAGTCCCCGTCATTGACGGGGAGTGGGAGGCAGTCGTTTTCATCAACATCAGGCTTACTCGCTGTCGGTCACTTTATGCCAGCGGGCAATATCCGCCGATAGCGATACGGCAACATCGTCCCAGTTCGGTTCCCAGCTTGTCACGCCGTCGAGCGCCACTTTTGCCGCCCGATAGTTACTGTCGGTTGGCGTCACATCGCTACGCACCGGCAGGCCCCAGGAGAGCGCGCTGACGCTGCTTTGCGCCTGCTTATCAAGCAGGAAGTTAATCAGCTTTTTACCGTTTTCACTCTGCGGCCCGTTCTGGACCAGACCAATGGTATACGGCAGGGCCAGCGCGCTGCGCTCGCCCTTATCGTCCGCCGGCCAGAAGATTTTCACATTCGGGTTTCGCGCAATTTGCGACAGGTTCATCTGCAGGTCGCCGTTCGCCACAAACAGTTCACCTTTATTCACTAACGCGGTCAGCTTGCCGGTAGAGGCGGACGGGCCGACGTTATTGGCCTGCAGTTTCCCGAGATAGGCAAACCCGGCCTCTTTGCCGCCGAGGCTGTGAAAGGCCTGCAGCATTACCGCAGTACCGTCACCGGCCTGGCCCGGCGTCGAGTACTGCAATTTGTTTTTGTAGCGACTGTCCAGCAGTTCCTGCCAGCTGGCCGGGGCGGTTTTCAGCAGTTGGCTGTTGTAGATAAAAGTCAGGTAGTTATTCACCAGCGGCGAGTAACGGGCATTGGCGCCGGGAATGTGTTCGCTGCCCTGCGGCGTAAACTCAGCCAACAGATTTTCTTTGCTGGCACGCTGGATAAACGGCGGAACGGTTACCAGCACGTCGGCCTGCGGGTTGGTACGCTCCTTCGCCAGCCGCTCAACGATTGCGCCAGAGCCGCCTTCCACATACTGCACTTTGATGCCCGTCGCTTTGGTAAAGGCGTCGAACTGGTTCTGATACCAGCTGTTATCGCCGTCATGCAGGCCATCAGCGGAATAAACGGTGACCACCCCATCGGCCCAAACCGGGGAACTGGTCAGCGCGAAAACGGACAGCAGAGCAAGTCGGGAAAGTTTCATCGTGTAAGCCTCATCGGATGGTGATTTTAAATGGTCTATACCAGATTGATTGTCACGCTACCGGGGATTTATGACAAAACGATGAATGCGCGGTGTCAAAAAGATGAAAGGCGGAAGGAGAGCGACGGGGTAAAACCGATGCAGGCATTTCCCCTGGAGGCGGCGCCGGCCGCGCCTTGTCAGGCCGGCCTGACGGTGGTGAACCGGAGCCCCGGTCAGCGTAATGCCGCCGGGGAGCGCCTCACAGGAACAACAAAATTAGTGGGTATCGACTTCGATGCGCAGGCTATCGTGACGCCAGTACTCGATATCGTAATCCAGGATACGCCCGTGCTGATCGTAATTCAGACGGCGCAGCAGCAGTGCCGGACGCCCTTCCATCACCCCCAGCGCCTCCGCCGCCTGCGGTGGCATGGAGGTTGGATAGAATGACAAATGCATACTGGTATATATCAGGTCGTAATGAGCCTGATAAATCTCGGTCAGGCTGCCGTTCAGATCGTGACGCAGCAGCTCCGGCACTCGCGCCGGCAGGCAGTGGTTTTCGCTGTAGCAAATCGCCCGTCCGTCGGCATACCGCAGGCGCGTCAGCAGATAAACCTGATCGAACGGCTGCAGCGCCAGCGGCGCCATCACATCAAGCGGCACCGCGGCCAACCGACCGTTTAGCAAAACCGTTTTCGGCTCTCGCCCCTGCTCCAGGCATAGCTTATGGAAGTTGGTGTTTTGCGTCGGATCCAGCCACAGGCGCTCGGGGGTCACAAACCAACCGCGGCGATCTGCACGATAAATCACGCCGCTGGCTTCCAGCTGCGCCAGGCTCTCGCGCACCGTAATCCGCGTGGTATTGAAAATAGCGCACAGCTCGCGTTCTGAGGGCAGTTTATCGCCGCTTTTTAACGCCCCGTTTTCGATACGAGCCTGTAATTGCGCCTTAATCAGCAGGTATTGCGGCGTTTCGCCAGAGGGTGATTTCATGTTGACTCGCAAACAGATTTGATAGCGCCATTATACCCACGGAGATGAATTTTTTGTTGCAGCACGATCTTTTCTTTGACCTTTGGCATCTCTTATCAGCATCATAATATCAATCTGGTATAGACCAATGGTGAGATAAATGACTTCACGCAATTACCTGCTGCTGACCCCCGGCCCGCTGACCACCTCCCGTACGGTAAAAGAGGCCATGCTGTTCGATAGCTGTACCTGGGATGATGATTACAATCTCGGCGTAGTACAAACCATTCGCCAGCAGTTGGTACGGCTGGCTACCCCGGCCGAAGGCTACACCTCGGTTCTGCTGCAGGGCAGCGGCAGTTACGCGGTCGAAGCGGTACTCGGGAGCGCAATCGGCCCGCAGGGCAAAGTGCTGATCATCAGCAACGGGGCCTACGGGGCGCGGATGATTGAAATGGCGGAAATGATGGGCATTGCCTGTCACCCGTATGACTGCGGCGAAGTCGCCCGTCCAGACGTCGCAGCGATCGAACGGATCCTCCAGACGGACCCGGCGATCACCCATATTGCTATGGTTCATAGCGAAACCACGACCGGGATGCTTAACCCCATCGAAGAGGTGGCGGTTCTGGCGCAGCGCTATGGTAAACGCTACATCGTGGATGCCATGAGTAGCTTCGGCGGTATTCCGCTGGATATCGCCGCGCTGAACATCGATTACCTGATTAGCTCTGCCAACAAATGCATTCAGGGTGTGCCGGGATTCGCTTTCGTCATTGCACGCGTGAGCGAACTGGAGACCTGTAAAGGCCGCTCGCGCTCGCTGTCTCTGGATCTGTATGCCCAGTGGCGATGCATGGAAGATAACCATGGAAAATGGCGCTTTACCTCCCCCACCCACACCGTGCTGGCTTTTGCCCAGGCGCTGAAAGAGCTGGCCGAAGAGGGCGGCGTGGTCGCACGCCACCAGCGCTATAGCGCCAACCAGCGCCGTCTGGTCGCCGGGATGCGTGCGCTGGGCTTCCAGCCGCTGCTGGACGACAGCCTGCATTCACCGATCATTACCGCGTTTTACTCTCCGGACGCGCCGCAGTACCGCTTCAACGCGTTCTATCAGAAGCTGAAAGAGCAGGGCTTCGTTATCTATCCGGGTAAAGTCTCGCAGAGCGACTGTTTCCGTATTGGCAATATTGGCGAGGTGTATGCCGCCGACATTACCGCCCTGCTGACCGCTATCGACAACGCCATGTACTGGACTCACTAAGGAACCGCCATGAACCGTATTACCGCACTGATCCTTGACTGGGCTGGCACCACCGTGGATTTCGGCTCATTTGCGCCGACGCAAATTTTCGTCGAGGCCTTTCATCAGGCATTTGATGTTGATATCACCCTGGCAGAAGCCCGCGTACCGATGGGGCTCGGCAAGTGGCAACATATTGAAGCGCTGGGTAAATTACCTTCCGTGGATGCCCGCTGGCAGGCGAAATTTGGCCGGGCGATGACCGCGGCTGATATTGATGCGATTTACGCCGCGTTTATGCCGCTGCAAATCGCCAAAGTTGTCGACTTTTCTGCACCGATTGCCGGGGTTGTTGAGACGATTTCCGCACTGCGTGCTGAAGGGCTGAAAGTGGGTTCCTGTTCAGGCTACCCGCGCCCGGTGATGGAGAAGCTGGTGCCCGCCGCCGCCGCCCAGGGCTATGCGCCGGACTACTGGGTCGCCACCGACGACCTCGCGGCCGGCGGCCGTCCAGGCCCGTGGATGGCGTTGCAAAACGTCATTGCTCTGGGTATTGATGCCGTCGCTCACTGTGTGAAGGTGGACGATGCTGCTCCAGGGATTACCGAAGGGCTGAACGCCGGCATGTGGAGCGTCGGCCTGGCGGTGTCCGGCAACGAGTTTGGCGCCACCTGGGAAGAATATCAGGCAATGACGACGGCAGAGATCGCCACCCGCCGCGAGAGTGCAGCAAGCAAGCTGTATGCCGCGGGAGCGCATTATGTGGTTGATACGCTGGCCGACCTGCCGGAAGTAATTGCCGATATTAACGCCCGTCTGGCAAAAGGCGAACGCCCATAGATTTCACTGCCTGTTCCCGGGCGGCGTCATACGCACCCTGCCCGGGTTGCCTCGTCCGTGAAACGCAGTCCCGACTACACCCGGACTTTGACAGCCACCAGCAGGCCGGTCAACAGCATCAACGCGCCGGAAATCACCAGCGGCGATAGCAGGCCAAGATGATCCAGCGCCACGCCACCTACCGCCGCACCGCAGGTATTGGCCAGCTGAATGACCGCCACCTGGATCGATCCGGCCTTCTCCGCCTGGTCGGAGAGCGAGCGGGTGATCCACGTTGACCACCCAACCGGAATCAATGCAAAAGCAAAGCCCCAGATTATCGCCACCGCCGATGCCACCACCTGACTTTCCCCCCACAGCACCAGCACCGTCGCACTTGTCGCCAGTACCAGCGGAGCAGCCGTTAAGGCCGCCTTCACCGAGCGCCTGAGGATGACCGACGACAGCGAGGTACCGATAAAGCTGGCAATACCGAAGCTCAGCAAGACTAACGTCAGGCCATCAACATCAAAACCGGCGAGGGTCATATAGACAGGACGAATATAGGTAAAGAAGGCAAACTGCCCGGCAAAGGCCATAAAGATGGCGCACATCCCGGCCATCACACCGGGGCGTTTCAGCAGGCCGAACATATTTTGCTGTTGATGCGGCGCTTCGCCGGGTAAAGAGGGCAGCACCTTCAGTACCCAAAGCGTACAGAGTACGCCCATCACCGCCGCCGCATTAAAGACGTTACGCCAGCCGATAACGCCGCCCAGAAAGCTACCCAGCGGCGCGGCAATCACCAGCGCAATCGACACCGCGCCAAAGATAACCGATAGCGCTTTTGGCACCACTCGCATCGGGACAAGGCGCATCGTCAGCGAGGCGGACATCGCCCAGAAGCCGCCCAGCGCCAGCCCGAGACAGGCTCGGCCCACCAGCAGCAGCGCAAAGCTATTGGCGAAAGAGACCAGCAGACAGGATACCGTCAGCAGAACCGAGAAGAGAATCACCACATAGCGGCGATCGGTACTGCGAATCATGGAGGTGATAAACAGGCTGGCGAACATCGCCACAAACGCCGTGGTGGTGACCGACTGGCCGGCCAGCCCTTCAGAGATCCCCAGATCCTGGGCCATCGGCGTCAGCAAACTCACCGGTAAAAACTCAACGGTAATCAGGCAGGCCACGCAGAAGGCCACCGCGAAGACCGCCGACCAGTTTGGCCGCGCGTGTTCGCTGGCATGTTGTTTGGCTTCATTCAGAGGAGTCATCAGTTACCTGCAAGGTTGAATGGCGGAAAAGCTGCGCAGTGTAACATTTTGTGTGTGACTAATTTAACGTTTTGACAACTTCAAACTTGATTATTGTGGCTGATGAGGTGGCGAGCCGGTCAGACGAGGCTCGCCAACGCTCAGACGGCAGCATCAAGCGCGCAGCGCTTTTCTCGCCGCCGTGGCCAGGCCGCAAATCCACTCCTGGTGACCATTGATCATCGGGTTCGGTAGCGTCTGCGCCAGGGTCCGTGCCGGTACGCCTTTTTGCGACTCCTGAGTCAGAATGCGCACGCGATTGCCGGGTAAGTCTTCGAACAGCCAGGCATGAATCACGTCCAGACGCGTGGTTTCATCGCCTTCTGCCCAGCCGTGCCAGGCGATGCGCGCCGCCTGCCCGGCCACCGGCGGAACATATTCGGTGACCTGCGCTTCAATCGGGAAGCCAAAAGTGGCGAACCGGAAGCGGGCGTTGGCGCTCAGCATCGGTCCGCTACCATCATGAAAACGGATATCGGCCACGTTACTGTAATAGGTTGGCCACAGCGTGGTGTCGTTGAGCTGCGCCCAGATATCTGCCGCCGTCAGGCCGCTGACGATGATTTCGTTGGAGGCGAAGTTATCGGTGGTACCGGGCAGGTATGCTTCCGGCCAGACGATGGCGCTTTGTTGCATTGACTGTGTCATAAAAGACCTCGTAACTATGTGATTTCACGAGATCTATCATCTGTCCGGAAGTGATATAAATCTAATCACCATCGTTGATGGTGATTATCACGTACCGTGATATCAATGCAGCCAGTGCACGCCGTCTTCGGGTAAAAACAGCGCGTTATAGCGCTGCTGGAGGGCGACAATCTCGCTCAGATCCGGGTCCAGCTCGCGCAGAAATCCTTGTGCCAGACGGATCTGCGCATCGGTAATTGGCGCGGCCAGGCGGGCCTTTTGCATCAGACGATACCAGTAGTGCAGGTTCTGTTCACCGCTATCCACGATTCCCACCTGCCAGATCAACAGGACCTGGGCGGCGTTTTGCAGATGCGCCTCATTGGGGCGCTCAAGGTAATGAAGGTACTCATTTCCGGCGGTTTTTCCCAGCTGATCGATCATTGACTCCAGCGGCACCGGGGTAATGGCTAACCGTTCGCTCAGGCGGCGAATAGCACGGCGTGAATCAGAGGTAAGCACCCGAAAACCGACAACAAATACAACCACCAGCGTGGCTAATCCTAACCAGATCATGCTTCCTCTCAATCTACCGCAGCCCCACTATCATAATGGGAATTTGCGCGCTGTCGACTCCCCGGCATACCATAATGTGACTTATCGCCGCTGCGGACCTTCATCATGAAATCTGATATCAGAAACCTCGATCTGAATCTGCTGAAAGCGCTGGATGCCCTGCTCGATGAACGCAGCGTTACCCGGGCTGCGACGCGGCTTTCCCTGACGCAGCCGGCGGTCAGCGGCATGCTTACCCGGCTGCGGGAAGCCTTTAACGACCCGCTGTTTATCCGCGCCCCACACGGTATGTTGCCGACTCTGCGCGCGCAGGCGCTGGCTTCGCCGGTTAAGCAGCTGCTGGCGGATGCCGAAGCGCTGCTCTATCCGGCCACCTTCGACCCTCTACAGGCGGATTTTACCTGGACAATGGCGGCGACCGACTACGCGCTCAAAGCGGCGATCGTGCCGTTTATCGCCGCGCTGAAAACACGGGCGCCGGGCATTCGCGTTCGCGTTATTCCGGACTCTCCGCAGATGCTCTTTGCCCAGACCGAGCGGGGTGATGTCGATATTGCACTGCTGACGCCTCATTCCACGCCGCCCGATCTCCACAGCCGGACGCTGTATCAAGAAGAGTACGTGTGCCTGATGCGGGCAGACCATCCGCTGGCCGCCGCGCCGTTAACCCTCGATCTTTTCTGCTCGCTGGAACATGTGCTGGTCTCCTGGCAAGGCGATAGCTTTCGTGGCGTAACCGATGAGGCGCTGGCGGCGCTGGGACGTTCGCGGCGAGTGGGGCTGTCGGTGAGTAGTTTTCTGGTGCTGCCCGAGATTCTGGCGATCAGCGACATGATAGCCGTGGTGCCGCGCCGGCTGGCGAAGATGGCCGACGGGATGCGCATCGCCCCGCCGCCGCTGACAATACCCGGATTTAGCAAAAGCATGGCCTGGCATGAACGTAGCCATCGCGACCCGGCGCAACAGTGGCTGAGGGAGCTGTTGTTCAGGACTAACCAGCAAAAGTAAATAAACAGATTAAAAAGAAACAAAATAAACCACAAACAGGCACATGAACGCATATTATTTAACACAACCGTTGCTTCAGCCCTTTTATCTGTTCATGTCGCAGCGGCGCCTTAGCATTATAAAACCGCGGCACAAATAGTTTAAATAAAAGGGGACAGAGTCAATTGCGCCACAATTGAACAAATAACCACCAGATCTTCAGCGTTTAATAATCTACTTAATACTCATTTTTGACCCCCATCACAAAAACAGCACCTTCTCGTTGATAAAAATACCCCCGACTTCAGTACGAACTTTCACTTATCGTAAAATTCAAAATTAATAGGAAACCATTATGGGAACAGTTAGCTCAGGCTCTGCTCATAAAATGGGAGTCATTGCCCTGACATTAGTGACCGCATCGAATATGATGGGGTCAGGTGTATTTATGTTACCAACTAATTTAGCAGGCATTGGTTCTATCTCAATATGGGGATGGGTATTTACCATTATCGGTGTTATTGCCCTCGCATTAGTGTTTGCTAAAACCAGTCTCATTACACCACGAACCGGAGGGATCGTTGCTTATGCCAGCGATGCTTTTGGGCCATTTATCGGATTTCAAACTACCATCTGTTACTGGATAAGCGCCTGGGTTGGTAATGTTGCCTTACTGGTTGCTGGCGTTGGATATCTAAGTTTCTTTTTCCCTGAATTAAAAAACCCGGTCTATGGCTGTATCGCTGCCATTATTATTTTGTGGGCATTTGTATTCCTTGCGAGTTTCGGTGCCAGGGTCGCCGGTCGGGCACAGTCCTTCACCGCAACCTGTGGCCTTGTCGTTATTTTAGGCGTGGGCCTGGTGGGTTGGTTCTGGTTTAACCCAGAAATGTATTCCGAAGTTTATAATGCGACCGGGCGCAGTAATTCCTCCGCAATTATTTCTGCATCCTCGATTGCTCTCTGGGGATTCTTAGGAATTGAATCTGCTGTCGTCTCAACAGGGCAAGTTGAAAATCCTGAGCGTACCGTACCTCGTGCGACGGTAATGGGACTGCTTATCGCCTCTGTATGTTATGTCGGGAGTTGCACCGTCATCATGGGCCTGGTTCCGCATCATGTTCTGATCACCTCGGCTGCGCCATTCGCAGACGCCGCGCGCTACATGTTCGGTAATATGGCGGGTAACATTGCCTCCGCCTTGAGTATTATTGCCTGCTTCGGCTCAATCTCGGGTTGGCTCATTTTGCAGTCAGAAGGGCCACGTGCAGGTGCTCAGCAAGGCCTGTTCCCGAAATTTTTCTCTGACACCAATAAACAGGATGTCCCGATGAAAAGTCTTATTTTCACCGGTATTCTGATGAGCATTGTATTACTGCTTACCGCCTCACCAAACCTCGCCAAGCAGTTTGAAGTCATTATCTTAATGTCAGTATTCGCTTCTTTGCTCCCGTATATGTATGCATTGATCTCCTTACCGATCATTCTCGTATCAAAGAAAATGAACCGCGGCAGCACCTTTATGTTTTACTGCACGCTTGTCGTCATTGGCATGATCTACTGTATTTTCGCCTTACTGGGGTCAGGTAGCGATTCCATGTTCTGGGGAATACTTATGATGATGGTGACTATTCCTTTATTTTCTTTCGTGGCTGCAGGAAAAAGCAAAAAAGGCCAAACCACTCTCTATTTAGACAAGTAAATCCAGATATATAAATAAGAACACCAAGGAGTTTAAAATGACATTATCCATTAGCGATCAAAATAAACTTGATTCTTTCTGGTCATATTGTGTAAAAAACCAATATTTTAATATCGGATATCCTGAATCGGCAGATTTTGATTACACCATCCTTGAACGTTTCATGCGCTTCTCAATCAACAACTGTGGTGACTGGGGGGAATACTGCAACTACTTATTAAACTCCTTTGATTTTGAAAAAGAGGTCATGGAGTATTTCGCCCAGCTATTTAAAATCCCATTTGAAGAAAGCTGGGGGTATGTGACCAATGGCGGTACCGAAGGCAATATGTTTGGCTGCTATCTGGGTCGGGAGATTTTCCCCAACGGTACACTATACTACTCGAAAGATACCCATTACTCCGTGGCAAAAATCGTCAAGCTGTTGCGCATAAAATCGACGCTTGTTGAATCGCAGCCCAATGGTGAGATGGATTATGCCGATTTAATCAAAAAAATAAAACGCGACAATGAAAAGCACCCCATTATTTTTGCAAATATCGGGACTACCGTTCGCGGAGCTATTGATAATATTGCCATCATTCAGCAATCAATTAGCGAACTGGGCATTGAGCGCAAAGATTATTATCTTCACGCTGACGCGGCGCTGAGTGGAATGATCTTACCTTTTGTGGATAATCCACAGCCGTTTAACTTCGCAGATGGCATTGATTCCATCGGTGTTTCCGGACACAAAATGATTGGCTCACCGATTCCTTGCGGCATTGTTGTTGCTAAAAAGAAAAATGTCGATCGGATCTCTGTAGAGATTGATTATATTTCTGCTCACGATAAAACCATTTCAGGTTCGCGTAACGGTCATACCCCACTCATGATGTGGGAGGCAATTCGTAGCCATTCATGGGAGGAGTGGCGGCGTCGCATCGAACGCAGCCTGAATATGGCGCAATATGCCGTTGACCGTTTTCAGTCCGCGGGAATTGATGCCTGGCGCAACAAAAACTCCATCACCGTCGTCTTCCCTTGCCCATCAGAGGCCGTCTGGAAGAAACACTGTCTTGCTACATCTGGCGATATTGCCCACCTCATCGCCACCGCGCACCACCTTGATTCCAGCAAAATTGATGCACTGATTGATGACGTGATCGCCGACCTGAAAAAACAGGCCGCATAGTAAAAGGGCAGTGATAATCACTCACTGCCCTCCAGGACAGACGTCACCGATGCCGAGACCAATCAATATCGGTGCGTCCTTCAGGCTCTGTTTCTACGGAGCCTTAATTCAGATTACCGCTTTGTCGATATGTTGTAACGACAAAATTGTGCCTGAGACATTCGCCGGGGAGACATCAGACTCCGCTGCGACTGTTTTTCATCATCCACCTAATGGGGACTGGCATGAGTAAATGCTGCGCGAGAACCAATCAGATGGGCCTGCTTGCCCTGACCGTGATGACAGCATCAAATATGATGGGAAGCGGGGTCTTTATGCTGCCCGCCACACTCGCACGTATCGGTGCGATTTCCGTGTGGGGATGGGGGGTCGCTTTTTTAGCCATTACTGCACTGGCACTCATCTTTTGCAAAATGAGTGAGTTATTTCCACGAAATGGGGGAATTATTGCCAGTATAACGGCGAGTTTTGGCCCTTTCGTTGGCCTGCAAATGACCCTGTTTTACTGGCTTTCAACGTGGATTGGCAATTGCGCCTTGCTACTTGCCGGCGTGGGCTATCTCTCCTATTTCTTCCCCGCACTGCATAACCCCCTCTACGGCACCAGCGCTTGTATTATCTTGTTATGGCTCTCTGTCCTGTGGGGATTAAGAGGTGCAAAGCTGGTGGGATACGCTCAGCTGTTTACCGGTGGGTGCATGGTGGTGGTCATCCTGAGCATCGGTATGCTGGGCTGGTGGCATTTTGATGCCGGGCGTTATCAGATGAGCTGGAATGTCAGTAACCATAGCGACCTGCAGGCCATTATCAACGCCGCCACGATATCGTTATGGGGATTCCTCGGTATTGAATCGGCATCAGTCTCTTTTGGGCAGGTAAAAAATCCCCGTCGCACCGTCCCTCTGGCGACCTTACTGGGCTTAGCCATTGCGGGGTTATGCTATGCCACATCCACCAATGTCATGATGGGCATACTGCCACATGATGTTCTGGTGAATTCATCCTCCCCCTTTGCCGACAGCGCTGCCGCGATGTGGGGGAAAGTCGCCGGCTCTCTGATTTCCGCTATGGTGGTTATCGCCTGTCTTGGCGCAATGCCTGGCTGGCAAATTCTCCAGACAGAAGTCCCCAGAGCCGCCGCAGAGGATGGACTTTTACCGGATTTTTTTGCCCGAATAAACCGTCATGGTGTTCCGTGGGCAGGGCTCGTTTTCACTGCATCTTTGATGACCCTGCTCCTGCTGCTAACGCTGTCACCCGATTTACAAAGCCAGTTCAAAACCATTATTACCCTGGCCATCTCCGCCAGCCTTCTACCCTACGCTTTCGCTGCCATTTCACTCCCGGTAATGATGGTCATCAATCGCCAGAAGAAACATACAAACTTCTATTGCTACTGCTGCCTCAGCTTCGTTGCGCTTTGTTTCATCACATTAGCCCTTATGACAGAAAGTTCGGCAACGGTGGTGTGGGGAATCGTTTTACAGCTGGCCACTCTCCCTCTTTATCTTTTCTACATTGCCAGGCGTCATCGTCAAAAAAATGACGTCTCAGAAACACGCCCAACAAAACCCTCTTTTTCTAATTTAAGTAAGGAGTTGTCATGAACAAGATCCAGGCTATACGAGGTATGAGAGACGTTCTTCCCGATGAAACCCCCATGTGGCAGTGGCTGGAAAGAAAGCTCCACCATATGGCATTTCGTTACGGATATCAGGAGATGCGGTTGCCACTGCTCGAACCCGTGACGCTGTTCGAACGAGCGGTGGGTGAGGCGACTGATATCGTTTCAAAAGAAATGTATGATTTCACAGATAAAAGTGGTGAACATATCACTCTTAGACCTGAAGGAACCAGCGGCTGTATGCGTGCCGTGCTGGAAAACAATATGTGTTACAACAAGTCACAGCGCTTGTGGTATCAAGGACCGATGTTTCGCTATGAGCGCCCGCAAAAAGGCCGCTTGCGCCAGTTTACACAATTTGGCATCGAAGCATTCGGCATGTCCGGCGCCGACGTGGATGCCGAGCTCATTTTTATGGTTCGGGATCTCTTTGAAGATTTAAATATTACTCAGAACGTCCGCCTTGAAATAAACTCCCTCGGCACCTCCGCAGAACGGCAGGCGCACCGCGAAGAGCTGGTCAAATGGTTCACTCAGCATGCCGCTATGCTCGATGAAGATAGCGTGAAACGTCTTGCCATCAACCCCTTACGTATTCTCGACAGTAAAAATCCTGACCTTCAGAACGTTATTGAACATGCTCCACGTCTGCTTGATTTTTTAGGTGAAGAGTCTCGCCAGCATTTTGATACCCTACGGACGATTTTGGATAATGCAGGAATTACCTATCAAATTAACCCCCGCCTGGTACGCGGCTTAGATTATTACTCTCGGACGGTCTTCGAATGGGTTACTGATGATTTAGGGTCTCAGGGTACCGTTTGTGGTGGTGGCCGCTACGATGGCCTCGCAGAACTGTTTAGCGGCAAGAAACTTCCCGCATGTGGTTTTGCCATCGGTATCGAACGCTTACTCTTGCTGCTACAAACCGTTTGTGACGGCCAGAACCCACAATGGCAATCGGCACCTGATATTGCTATTACCAGCGAGCTAAATGATGGTGGTATCCGCGCACAGATGCTGGCTTGTCAGTTACGCAGAGACCTGCCTGGTTTAAACGTATTGACTGATTGCAGCGGCGCGAAATTAAAGCGGCAACATCAAAATGCGCTTAAAAGTGGTTGCCAATACATTCTTACAATTAATTATGACGAGAATCTTCGGCTGTGGAATTTACAAAATAATCAGCAAGAATCCATGAGTATAGAGCAGGTAAAATTACAGATTTCAGAAATTAGTCACAAATAAAAAAGTGAGCTATCAAACTACCCTTGTCGTTTTTTGGTAGCTCCTGTAAGATCTTCAAATATGGGAGTGAGAATGATTAACATTAAGACAATCATAATAAAACAAACATCCTGCCTCCCTCCTTATATTATCAATCACTAAATTAAGTAATTTAACTATGCCGCGAAAAAACAGATTATTCATTGATGGCATCCCTCATCTTGTAAAACTGTCAGGGCATAATGATGAGGTTATATTTAAAGATGACGAAGACATTAGCAATCTTTATCATTGCGTTGATAATGCATTAGCTATTTACAGCATAAAACTACATGCATATTCATTGTCGTTGCAAAAAATAACATTGCTCCTTTCTGCCCCGGACAAAGAAAGCCTGGGACGTTTCATGCAGCACCTTGGGAAAGGTTACGCGCATGATTTCAACCACCGACATCAGCGGCATGGCACGCTGTGGGATAGCCGTTACGATTGCAGCCCGGTCGAACCCAATGCGTATTTTTTACTCGTTAAAAAATATATTGAATGTCACTGCACTGATGAGTTTTCCCATCACAGCTCTGCCGATGCGCCGCAGCAACGAATTACACCTCATGACGAGTATTTACGTCTGGGTGAAAATGCATTACAACGTCGCAATATTTACCAACAGTTTTGCCTCGGCAGCATGAGTCCGGCAATAATAACGCGGATTGAATCTGCATTAACCCAAAATTGCCTGCTGGCTACCACCGCATACTCTAAATCACTTGAGGAAAAACTCCAACGGAATTTACGTCCGCGGAAAATAGGCCGCCCCAGGAAACATGACCACAATCCCGCGGCAACCTGGGAGTGGCTAGAAAAAAAAGCAGAATACCTGTTGCGCCAGTATTGTTATCACGAAATACGAACCCCGTTGCTGGAAAAACTTGAGGAAGATTTAACTCAGTCTTTTTGTTCTGACTCCGGCGAGCTTTTATTAAATCATCAGGCATTACTTCGCGGTGATGGCACCATGGGGTGCTTACGGCTACTGTCACAGCATCGAAATTTGCAAACTGAAACAAGAGTCTGGTATCAGGGGACCATGTTTCGTCGTCAGCATCAGCAAAATATTAGCCAGTTTCACCAGCTGGGTGTTGAGACCTTCGGCTATTCCGATATTGGCATTGAAATCGAACTTATTTCCCTGCAGTACGATTTTTTTAAATCTCTTCAGTTATTACCGTTCATCGACCTCAAAGTTAACACTACCGGAAATCAGGAAGAGTTTGCGCATTTTCGTCATGCCCTACAACAATACTACCGTCCTTTCGCCGCCCTGTTGAACGCCCAACAACTTAACTGGCTCAACACCCGTCCGGAACGTTTATTAACGGATAAAGACAGTTTAATGCAGCGTCTTGCGGAACCGGCTCCTCAATTAGAGTCATGGATATCAGCCCGCTCACGTCAGCGATTCACCCGGCTCTGTGACACCCTGACGGCCTTGCATATCCCGTTTACTCACGACCGCAAACTTTTCCCCGTGAATAACTACAATGATCTTATTTTTGAGTGGCACTCTGACGCCCCGTATCGCCATCAATTGTTATGCCGGGGAGGACGCTATGATCATACTGCCAGCCAGCTGATTGGCCACCCTGTGTCCGCCTGTGGGTTTGCTTTTATGCTGGAACCCATCATGCATCTGCTCAGCAGTACCAAAAAAGTTAACTTACCCGGCAAGCATATTGATCTGGTGATTATTCCATGTCAGGAAAGAGCGCGCAGCGTGGCATTGACCCTGAGCCGGCGCTTACGCCGCAGTTTTCCACATTTAAGCATTCTGAATGATTGTTCTTCTTTACGGCTCGCAACCAGACAAAAAAATGCCCAGCGTCAGGGCGCGCGCTTTATTTTACTTATTGATGGCAATGAGACCGAGGTGACATTTTACGACGAAGAAAATCATGATTGGGTACAAATTTCACTCAACGATGTCGTCGCCCATTTGAGTCATTCACTGATGATGTAATAAAAAAGCCCGGCATAAATGCCGGGCAACGTTACCCATACGTATCACTCAGGCATTCTGCAAAACGGGTTTCTTTTTCTCGCGACGAATTTTACGTTCTTCAAAGACCGCGACGATAGCCATCAGGCAGATACAGCCGATAGCTGCCGCATCCAGCGCCGCAAAGGTACCCGCCCAGCCGGTCAGGCCAAAGACCGGCGTGCCGTCGGCAATCATTCCCAGCCCCAGTTTGGCAAAGCTGTCGCCGATCAGGTAAGCAAAGGTGCCTTTGATACCGTCCGCCGCACCGATAGCTTTTTTCGGGACGAACCCTACCGCCGCCACGCCGATCAGCAGCTGCGGGCCAAAGACCAGGAAGCCTAAGGCAAACAGCGACATCAAATAGACATACTGGTTGCTGGCATGCTGGTAAACGCCAAGGGTTGCGATAATTAACGCCAGCGCGATACAGGCCACCAGCGCACGACGGCCGTTCGCCAGATCCGACAGCCAGCCCCACAGCAGCGTTCCGACCAGCGCGCCCACTTCAAACAGGGTAAAGCCCTGAATCGCCACCTCTTTGGAGAGCTTCAGCTCCTGGAAGGCATAGACCGTCGACCACTGATCGATACCGATGCGCACCACATAGAGGAAGATGTTGGAGAAGCACAGCAGCCAGATGACTTTGTTTTTCAGGACATACTCGACGAAAATCTGCCATTTGGTCATGGCGTTCTCTTCCGTCTCTTTGTCCTCTTCACTGATCTCTTCGCCGAACAGCTCTTCGGCATTGCCGAGGCCGTAGGATTCCGGAGAGTCGCTACCAAAACGCAGACCGATAAAACCGACAATCAGCGCAATAATCGACGGGAAGATGAACATGCCGATAACGTGGCCGTCGAACAAATAGTTCGCGCCGAACAGCGCCACGCCCGCAGCGCCCGCGCCGCCAAGGTTGTGAGAGATATTCCAGAAGCCGAGGAAGGTGCCGCGCTTACGACGTGGCGTCCATTTGGTAATGGTTGAATAGCTACACGAACCGCCGGTGCTCTGGAAGAAACCGCTCAGCGCATAGAAGGCGATCATCAGGAACAGACTGGTTGAACCGGCCCCCATACTGGCGCTAAAGCCGAGCATACAGATGGCGGAGAGGATCAGCATAAACGGCAGGAACTGCTTGGTATTTTTCCCGTCCGCGTAGTAGGACACCAGCGTTTTACCCACGCCGTAGGTGATCGAGAAGCCCAGGCCAATCATCCCCAGCTGGGTCATGCTCAACCCGTAGGTGGAGATCATGTCGTTCTGGGCGATGTTAAAGTTTTTGCGGATCAGATACATCGTCAGGTAGCCGATAAAGACCACCAGATAGGACTGCATGAACGGTTTGAACCACATTTTACGCCGCACATCGAGCGGCAGATCCAGGGTCGGCTTGCGCACCTGGTTTAGAAAGGCCAGCATAGGACACTCCGGGCTAATTTTTATACCTGCGAATGGCAGGCATTGTAAAAAGCCGCGCGGAGACTGGCCTGAGACAGTGTCCCGGCGGAACCGGGAAAATTTCTTAGTTTTGCCCCACTCGGGGTAAAAAGGAGAGGCAGGTCACGCTTCGCTGGCGGTTCTTGGCGCCTGAGCGTTTAAAAACGGCAGCAGCAGCAGCGCAGAAATGCCGGCAGCAATAGCAATCGCCACGAAAAAGCCGCTCCAGTGCCAGATTTCCATTACCTGCGCCAGCGGCCAGCCGGAAAGCGATGCCCCGAGATAGGCAAACAGTCCGACAAACCCGGTTGCCGCGCCCGCCGCTTCTTTGTGGGAACACTCCGCCGCCGCCATGCCAATCAGCATCTGAGGGCCAAACACAAAGAAACCGGTGGTAAAGAAGCAGGCCGCCTGCATCACATAGCTGGCAAAAGGCATCAGCCACAAACCGCCGACCGAGAGCAAAATGCCGGCGGCGAAAATCAGGTTCATCGGTCCACGGTTGCCGTTAAACAGCTTATCCGATCCCCAGCCTGCGACCAGCGCGCCAATAAAACCGCCCAGCTCGAACATCGTCACCGCCGAATTAGCGGTCACCAGGTCGACGCCCAGCGTCTCCGACATATACAGGTTGCCCCAGTCGTTAATCGCCGCCCGCACCACGTATACCAGTACGTAGCACAGCGACAGCAGCCAGATATAGGGATTCAGCAGCACGTATTTGGTGAGGATCTCTTTGCGCGTCAGCCCCGCCCCTTCCTGCTGCTGGGCAATCTCCAGCTCGTCATGCCGCCAGTCCCCCACCGCCGGCAGCCCCACGACCTGCGGCCGGTCGCGCAGTCGCCAGCAGAGGAACAACCCGGCGAGAATCGCCAGCATCCCGGCAATCATCATCCCGGTACGCCAGCCGTAGTGTAGCGCCGCCGCGCCGACCACCATCGGAATCAGCGCCCCGCCGACGTTATGCGCGGTATTCCACAATGCCCACCAGCCGCCGCGCTCGGTTCGCGAATACCAGGCCGTCAGCAGACGGGCGCACACCGGCGACCCCCAGCCCTGGAAAAAGGCGTTCAGCGCCCACAGCAGAGCGAACGCCCATAGCGAGGTGGAGAAACCAAACAGAATATTGACCACGCCGGTGGCGATAAGGCCCAGCCCCATAAAATAACGGGCGTTGGAACGGTCGCTGACGATACCGGAGAAAAACTTCGACAGCCCGTAGGTGATGTAAAACAGCGTCGCCAGCAGGCCAATATCGCTGCGGGTCAGGACGTTGCTGGCGAGAATTTCCGGTACCGCGGCGTTAAAGCTTTTGCGCGTGAAATAAAACAGGGCATAGCCCAGCCAGATGGTCATCAGAATATGACGCCGCCAGTAGCGGTAGCGTTCATCCAGCGCCTGTTTATCGGCAACCGGCGCCGCATCGGGCGGGGATTTCAGAAAGCTCAGCATCATAACTCCTCAGACATAACGGCGCGGCAGGCTGACGCAGACCCGGGTGCCGTGCGTGCAGGAGATAGTGAGCGTGCCGCCCAGCGCCGTTACACGTTCGCGCATGCCGGTCAGGCCAAAGCCCTGCTGCCCGGTACCCGGCGGCAGCCCGCAGCCATCATCTTCAAGTACCAGCATCAACCGCTGACCCTGCTGCCAGCCCTGCAGCGTCACCGCGCTGGCGCTGGCATGCTTAACGATGTTATTCAGCCCTTCCTGGCAGACGCGAAACAGCGTCACGCGCTGGTTTTCGCTTAAGGCGGCCTCATCAATGCGCCAGTCGAGATGGCTGACTATCCCGCGATCTTCCAGCTCCATTTCGCGCATCAGCGAACGTACCGCCTGTTCAAGGGTCAGATCGTCGAGCTGACGCGGGCGCAGACGACCCAGCAGCCGACGAACCGAGTCGTAAACCCCCAGCGAGAGCTGCTCAATAAGCTGGCCGCTCTGTTTCACGCCGCCGTTTTCCGGCGCCAGACGCTGCACAATCCCGGCCTGGGTGCGAATCGCGGTGATCGTCTGGCCGATGTCATCATGCAGTTCGCGCGCGACGTCCCGGCGCACGCTCTCTTCCGTTTCCAGCAGCCGCTCCGCCAACCGCCGGTTGCGCGCCAGTTCGCTTTGCAGCGACTGGTTCAGCTCGCGCAGACGCTGAATACCGGCGCCCAACAGCAGCCCGGTCAGGCTCTGCGCCAGCAGTGAGAGCAGCAAATCCACCGGATGATCGTGCCAGGTCTGGCTGGCGATTAACGCGATAGCGTTCATTAGCGCGGCGATCAGCGCCCCCTGCCAGCCGTAATGCCAGGCTAAAGCGATAATCGGCAGCGCCAGGCAGAAAGGGGTGAAACGCGAGAGTTCGGCGGGCAGTCCCAGCTGTAGCCAGAGGCTGACGGTAAACAGCAGCAGATACCAGATAAGATGCCGCCCTCGCCAGTTGATCGGCTGTGAAACCAGCGATGGCCCCAGCGGTCGCCAGACGGTGCTGGTGAGATAGTGCCAGATAACCAGGCAGGTCGGGGCCAGCGTCAGGCCGCCGGTTAACGTCAGCAGCAGCGCGTTCAGTCCGTCGCTCCCTTCGCTCATCCACGGCAGCGATTGCAGCAGCGCGGCGGCAATCAGCGCCCCGCCCTGACGCAGCAATGTGAGCCAGTCGCGCTGGTGACGATAGCGTGAAATGAGCGCCACCGGCAGCAGCGCCAGCACACTACCGATCATCAATATTATCGGATGCGCCAGCGCCACTTCCTGCGCCAGCCAGAAGATCAGCAGCCATTCAGCGCCCAGTAACACCGGCCAGTAGCCGCGCGGACACTGAAGCATCAAACCCAGCCGCAGGCCAAAAGGGAACAGCAGGACGGCAAGATCCGGTCGTTCGACCAGGTGCAGGCTGATGCTCCACAGGCAGAACCACGCGGCGGAGAAAATACAGAAGCAGCCGGCCACCGAAAGCAGCCGGGAGAGGAACGGTCTCATTGCCAGCTATCGAACATACGCCGCGCCAGCTCAACATCGTTGCTGACGCCCAGCTTTTCCAGCAGATTCGCGCGATGCACATGTACGGTTTTTGGCGATAATGCCAGCTCGGCGGCGATCTCTTTTACCGCCATCCCCTGCGCCAGCTTTTCCGCCACCTGCCGTTCGCGGCGGGTGAGCGGATCCTGGCGGCCTGCCGCCAGCTTCATGGCGATATCCGGCGTCAGGTAACAGCCGCCGGCCGCCACCGTTCTGACCGCGGCGATCAGCTCATCCGGGCTACAGCGTTTGGAGAGAAAACCGCGGGCGCCGGCATTCAACGCCTGTTCCACCAGCGCTGGGCTGTCGTGAACAGAGAGCATGATGGTCGCCATGCCTTTCGGCAGCTGACTGAGCAGCTCAAGTCCTGACATATCCGGCATCGAGATATCACAAATACAGACCTGTACGCCGCGCCCGGGGAGTCCCGTCAAGGCTTCGCGGGCGGAACCGAATTCGGCAACCACCTGGAAATCGGCTTCCAGCCCCAGCAGCTGCGCAAATCCGGAGCGGACGATAAGATGATCGTCGATAAGGGCAATGGTGGTCATGACGTGTCCTGGCGGGTTAAAAAACGCGCTTACCTTAACGATAAGCACGTTGTTGTTCAAGCCTTGCGCAGGATTATCCGCCTCAGGCGATACCGGTGGTCACCGTGAAGCTCCGGGTTTGCTGCGGCGCCAGCGAAATCAGACTGCCATTACGCTGAGCCGCGAGGAATCCCTCGGGCCGACAGGTGGCGGGCAGCGCGAAGGCGGCAACCTGCTGATCGCCGTTATAGAGGATCCAGCGGGTAACATAATTGAACTCAGTGCTGGAGAACCGCGTGACAAACGTGGTGCCATCCGGCGCTATCATGCGAAATTCCGGGCTGTCGGTGTAGCGATCCAGCTTATCGGCAAAAAAGACGATTTCCGGATCGTAATATTGCGGCTCACATAACGTGGTCAGCGAGGCCTCGCCTTGCAGGAGACGCTGATTGAACGCCAGCCACGATTCCGTCGGCTGTACATGGGCCGGTACCGACTCGCGCAGCGAGAGCGCTTCATCCGGGATATTCTGGCTGAAGGTCGCCTGGGCTACGTAGGCATAGTTCATATGGCACATGTACTGCAGCGGCATGGCGACAGAGGCAAGATTGGTCACCGTCATCTGGATATCAAACAGCGCGCTGGCTCGCCGTAAGGCCACCGTCGGCCGCGCCTCATAGTGATGACCAAAGCCCATCACATATTCGTAGCGCCCCGCCACGCGCAGGCAGTCGGCCTCCAGTTCAAGCCAGGCTTCATCCATGGCCGCGCAGGCCATTTCACCATGCAGCGGGTGGGTATCCTGCGGCGACGGACAGCCGTTCGCCAACAGTCCTGAGTGGAAAGCAAAACAGCCATAGGTGGCCACCACCTCCGCTGCCGGCTTCGGTTCGCTGAACATATTACGCATGGTCAGATCGTGGCCGTCAAACTCGGCATCCCAGATCATTTGCCCAAGCCATGGCAAAATCACCAGATAGCCGCGCGCATTTTCCACCCGCAGCCCCTCTACGCCGCTGGCATAGCGAAAAGCCGTTACCGTGAAGTCATCATTCGCCAGCAGCGTGCGCGGTTGCTCGCTAAAGAGCTGGCGCCATAAAGGTAAGCGTGTCGTCATGATCGTTCTCCTCAGGATGCCGTCGCTTCAGTCAGCGCACGGCGGACTTTGCATTCACGCCAGAAATAGACGCCGACGTAGACGAAGCACAGCATCGGTACCAGGAAAGAGACCTGCAGCGAGTGGAACATATCCGCCACGAAGCCCTGAATCGCTGGGACGACGGCGGCACCAATAATCGCCATCACAATCACCGCACCGGCCATTTCAGTATGTTCGTTATCCACCGTATCAAGCGTACCGGCATAGATGGTTGCCCAGCACGGCCCGAACAGCACGCTCACCAGCACCGCCACGTAGACCGCGCTAAAGCTCGGCGCCAGCGCCACGTACGCAAGGAACAGTGCGCCGATAACCGAGTAGAGAATCAGCACTTTTTCCGGCGTGAAGCGGGTCATTAAAATGTTGGCGATAAACTTGCCAATAAAGAAGCAGGCAAAGCTGTAGACCATAAACGTTGAGGCATCGCGCTCGTTGATATCACCCAGTTCCAGCGCAAGGCGAATGGTGAACGACCAGACGGTGACCTGCATACCGACATACAGGAACTGGGCGGCAATCCCGCGACGAAAACGTGCGTTGGTGGCCAGGTAGCGCAGCGTGTCGGCTGCCGACGGGCGTTTATGGTTCGCCGTCTGCGCAACTTTACAGGTCGGGAAGCGCGTCAGCAGGAACAGCACCATAACCACCACCAGTACCATGATCATGTACTTGTAAGGCTCAAGGGTGTTTTCCAGCATCAGAACTTTAAAATTATGAATCTGCTCGGCATTCATCCCGGCCATCTGTTTTTCCAGACTTTCGCCATCGGAAAAGACCAGATATTTACCCAGCAAAATACCGGCTGCCGCGCCAATCGGATAAAAGGTCTGGCTGATGTTCAGGCGCAGCGTGGCATGGCTTTTCGGGCCGATCATCGAACTGTAGGTGTTCGCTGCCGTCTCGAGAAAGCTCAGGCCGATGGCGATCGCGAAAATCGCGGCCAGGAACATGGTGTAGGTTGCCATGTGCGAAGCCGGGAAAAAGAGCGTACAGCCGACGATATAAAGCGTCAGCCCCGTGAGAATAGCGACCTTATAGCTGGTGTTTTTAATCACTAACGACGCCGGAATCGCAATTAAAAAATAACCGCCATAAAATGCGCTCTGGACCAACGCGGAGGCAAAGTTACTTAATGCAAATACGCTTTTAAACTGCGTAATTAAAATATCATTTAAGGCCGCAGCACATCCCCATAACGGGAATAAGCAGGATAACAAAATAAACTGGAACAAAGGCGTTTTGTTCAGATAGCCGTCAGGCATCTGAATGATGTTTTTATCGTTCATAGTGCTACCTTTTACAGTGCAGGGTGATTATTCGTTTAACGACAGATATTCATTAAACTGCTCGATACTGGGATAAGACGATTGCGTGCCTTTGCCGGTGACGCTGAAGGCGGCAAAGAGAGCGGCTTTTTTCATGGCGGATTCAACATCTCCGCTCTGGACGTAATAGTGAGCAAAGCAACCGATAAAGGCATCGCCTGCGCCGCTGGTATCTACCGCGCTGACTTTAAATGCCGGGACATGCACTTCCTGAGTGCGCGTCATCCACAGCGCGCCTTTCTCACCCATGGTCACAATAATATTATTGAGACCTTTTTCAACGAGGCTCCGGGCGGCGGCACGAATATTATCGTAAGTATCAACAGGCAGGCCGGTTAATATTTCCAGCTCGGTCTCATTGGGAACAAAGAAATCACATTTACAGGCATAAGACATATCTAATTCGCGCAGAGCCGGCGCCGGATTTAATAACACTTCAATGCCGTGCTTTTTACCAAATTCGATAGCGTGGTATACCGTTTCCAGCTGAACCTCAAGCTGTAAAACAATCAGCTGGCATTTTTTTAAATCCTCGGCGGCGCGATCGATATCTTCAGGAGAGAGGAACTTGTTGGCGCCTTTAATAATAAGAATGCTGTTGCTGGAGTTGGCATTCACAAAGATCGGCGCCACGCCGCTGCTGGTGCAGGGGACTTTCTCAACATAGGTGGTATTGATGCCCCAGGACTCAAGATTGCGAATCGTGTTATCCGCAAAGATGTCATCCCCTACCTTGGTCAACATCAGCACTTTCGAATTGAGCTTCGCGGCCGCAACGGCCTGGTTGGCCCCTTTTCCGCCGCAGCCAATTTTGAACGCCGGCGCCTCAAGGGTTTCCCCCTCTTTCGGCATCTGGTTGGTGTAGGTGATGAGATCCACCATGTTGGAGCCAATAACCGCGATATCCATTTTACTACCTCTCAGAAACAATCACACAACAATGATATTATCGTAACATTATCATGTTACTTTAGTACCATTTGTGACCATGATCGCGATTGCAGTATCATTCCGTGTTTATTTATCATCCAGAAAAATGTGGGCAATCGAGAGAGGAAGAAAAATAAAAACCAAAAAACACAATATAACAAACTGAAAATAAACAGATTATTTTGACAAAAACGAGATCGAACGGACTTTTAATTCGCAAGGGGCCGCAGTATAGTAATGTGAATGCATAATGTTTCAGCAGGGACAAAAATGTTACCAAAGGAACATTTGCCAAATGAATTGCGGAGAGTGTGAATGGAGACCAAGCAAAAAGAACGTATACGTCGTCTGATGGAACTGCTGAAGAAAACCGACCGAATCCATCTTAAAGACGCCGCGCGTATGCTGGAAGTCTCTGTGATGACGATTCGCCGGGATCTCAGCCAGGAAAACGACGAACCGCTGCCGCTCACGCTGCTAGGCGGCTACGTGGTGATGGTCAACAAACCCTCATCGCCTTCCGTTACGCCAGCGCTGGCGACAAAACCGGCCCATCATCGCGACGATCTGCCCATTGCCATCCTCGCCGCCGGCCTGGTCAGCGAAAACGACCTGGTCTTTTTTGATAACGGCAGCGAAATGCCGCTGGTCATCAATATGATCCCCGATGACATTACCTTTACCGGCATTTGCTATTCACATCGGGTGTTTATGGCCTTAAATGAAAAGCCCAACGCCACCGCCATCTTATGCGGCGGCACCTATCGGGCGAAGAGCGATGCCTTCTACGATACCGGCAACCCCTCGGCGCTGGATTCACTCAATCCGCGGAAAGTGTTTATCTCCGCCAGCGGCGTTCACGAACATTTTGGCGTCAGCTGGTTTAACCCCGACGACCTCGCCACGAAACGTAAAGCGATGGATCGCGGCCTGCGAAAAATCCTGCTCGCGCGCTACGCGCTGTTCGACGATGTTGCGCCTGCCAGTATTGCGCCGCTGCCGGCATTTGATGTGCTGATCAGCGATCGTCCGTTACCGGCAGACTATGCCACGCACTGCCGGAACGGGTCGGTAAAAGTCATCACGCCGGACTCCGAAAGCGAATAACTTAGCGCCATCCCACCAGACGTAGATTGTTGCAGCCAGTCTGGACACGGACAGCGCGGAAAAACCAGAGCGTACACGCAGTACGTGATGATTTGGCGCACTGCCCAGGGCCAGAGTGGCACATAAAATAGCCTGCCGGGCCAGGCTCTTACTCAAAGAAGACGGCAATTTTATTAAACATGGAAGGATCGGACTGGTTACGCGCCACCTTCTCTACGTCCTCCAGTTTTTCAATCTGACTGATCATCTGCCCCAGCCGCTGGTCATCATTCACCAGGAGCCAGATGCGGCTGTGGTTGCTGTTCTGAATCGGTAAACAGAGAATACCTTCCACGTTGAACGCGCGGCGGGCAAACAGGCCACAGACGTGGGTCATCACTCCCGGATGGTTGCGGACGGTGAGTTCCAGAATAACGTTGTCATGAGTCTGCTGTTGCATGGTTTATTCCCCCACCATTTCTGTATTTGCCGCTCCCGGCGGAACCATCGGATACACTTTTTCTTCCGCATCAATACGCACATGAATCAGCGCCGGACCGGGACGATCGATGATCGCCTGCAGCGCTGCCTGCGGGTCGGCTTCGTGATTTAAATCGCAGGTTTGCAGACCAAAGCCGGCGGCAATTTGCATAAAATTAATCATTCCGGGATAGGTCGCAGCAAATACCCCCTGCTGATAGAACAGGCTCTGTTGCTGATAGACCAGCCCCAGCGCTTCGTTATTCATCAGGATGATTTTCACATCCAGCTGGTTTTCAGCCGCGGTGGCCATCTCCTGAATGTTCATCATCAGGCTGCCGTCGCCGGAGAAGCAGATGACTTTGCGCTGTGGATTCGCCAGCGCCGCACCGACCGCTGCCGGCAGACCGAATCCCATGGTTCCCAGCCCACCGGAAGTCAGCCATTGGCGCGGGCGATTCAGCGGATAAGCCTGCGCAACCCACATCTGATGTTGACCGACGTCAGTGGTGACGATCGCTTCATCGTTAACGCAGGCGGCAACGGCGTTGATCAGGCCATAATGCGTGAGCGGGTCGCTCTCCTGCGGAATCGGGGAAGGAAACTCACGCTGCAGGTCCGCCACCAGCTGGCGCCACTCGTCGCGCGGCTGGGCGGCGACCTGCGGCGTCAGCTGCGCCAGAACGTCAGCCACATCCCCTTGAATCGCCACGTGCGGCTGCTTGATTTTACCCAGTTCGGAACGGTCGATATCGACGTGAATAATTTTCGCGTTCGGGCAGAACTGCTCGGTTTTACCAATCGCCCGGTCATCAAAACGCGCACCTAAAACAATCAGTAAATCCGCTTCTTGCAGAATAAAGTTAGTGCTACGCGCGCCGTGCATGCCCAGCATGCCCAGCGACAGCGGATGCGCCTTCGGCAGCATCCCCAGCGCCATCAGGGTCATCGTGGTAGGCAGGTTCGCTTTTTCCGCCAGCGCACGCACCTGCTCAGGCGCGTTAATCACGCCGCCGCCCAGATAAAGTACCGGGCGCTTAGCCGCATTGATCATGGCTGCCGCGTCGTGGACGCTGGCGCTGTCAAATGTCGGCGGTGCGGTGCGCGCCCCCGGCTCCGGTAACACCTCCAGCTCGATGGTCGCCGTCTGCACATCCTTAGGAATATCTATCCACACCGGACCCGGGCGGCCGGACTGGGCGATGCGAAAGGCGTCGCTCATCACCTGCGGCAGTTCAGCAATATCGCGGACCAGGTAGTTATGTTTGGTGATGGGGATAGAGATACCGTAGGTGTCGACTTCCTGGAACGCATCGGTCCCAATCATCGATGCTGGAACCTGGCCGGTAATGCACACCAACGGAATCGAGTCCAGACGCGCATCGGCGATGGCGGTGATCAGGTTGGTGGCGCCCGGGCCGCTACAGGCCATACAGACCGCCGGTTTGCCCTCAGTACGCGCCATCCCCTGAGCGATAAAGCCCGCACCCTGTTCGTGACGCGCCAGAACGTGGCGAATCTGCGTGCTTTGGCTTAATGCGTCATAGATGGGAAGGATAGAGCCGCCCGGGATGCCTGCAACGGTCGTAATCCCCTGGCGTTCCAGTAAATGAATAACTAACTGTGCGCCGGTAAAGCGCATTTTTTCTGATGTTGTGCCCGAACTTGCCATGCTCCAGTCCTTTTATTTTGAGCCGACTTACCGGGCGAGTGTCGAAAAAAAACCCCGCTCGGTTTGCGCCGGCGGGGTTTGGAATCGTGTTGTTCCGGACCCTACGGCGCATTGCCGACGACGACCACCACACGCACGACGACCACCGCGGCAGGCGCGGTTTTTAGTAGAGTCGAAGTCAGAATGGAAGCGTTCATTAGGGACCTGTTGTGTCGAAAATTTAACTGAATTTATACAAACACAGCCGCCGCCATTAAACAACGGATTTATTTTCATCCACGAGGATTTGTGTGAAGGATCACAATTTCTAACCGGTCGAAAAAAACAAAAAACCCCGCCGGAGCGAGGTTTTTCTCAGTATGTTTACGGCTGGTAACCGCAAGTACACTGTATTACGTCAACGCTGAAAGTATACGCGCGCGCAGACGTTCACGCAATTTTCACCCCGGTTTTTGCCAAAGTAGAGTATGGATGGCGAGCGCAATTTTGTCGAGAAAATACTGTTTATATATACAGTATTTGTTTATACTGAAAACGTTCACGTTGTGTCATTCGGGGCCGCATGTATCACCGGCGCAATAAAGTCCTGGCTGAAACGGGTGGTGCCGTCAGCGCCTTAACCCCGAGAGAGCACACTGTGTTACGTCAACAAATACGCTAATGTCTTCTGGTCACGGTAACGTGTCCCGGCAGACGGCGTATACCCTGGCTGGCAACAGGCGGCGGAAAGGTACGCCAGCCGGTCGTGCTCCTGTACCAGAGGAGACGCGTATGGGTGCCGTGGATATTGTTGTTCTTATCCTGAAACTCATGGTTGCCGTGTTGCAACTGCTTGATGCTGTCCTGAAACAGCTGCGCTGATTCAGGTTCAAGTCGCACCTGAGAGGGGCGGGAAACCGCCCCTCTACAGGCGGTTCCCATTAACCTTATGCTGACTTGCTGGAGAAAATCATGCCACCGCTGTTGATTGCCGCCACCACGCCCGACGACCCCGGGTTTCTTGCTTTGCGCAGTGAAAGCCTCGCCCAACATTTCAATATGCTGCGCCGCCTGGCGGAGAACTGGCAAAGCGGGAAAAACCGCTTCAGTGCGCCAGGTGAAAAACTGCTGGGCGCCTTTGTCGGCGGTCAGCTGGTGGGAGTTTGCGGGCTGAATGTTGACCCCTTCAGCCCGCAGCTGCGAACCGGACGCATCCGCCATTTATACATCAGCAACGCCTTTCGTCGGCGGAAAATTGGCCAGCAGCTGCTGGTGGCCGTCATCACCCACTCCGGCACCTGGTTTGATTTTCTCAACACTCATGCGCCGCCGTCGGCGTGGCCGTTTTATGAATCGCTTGGATTTCGCCCGGTTTATGATGAGCCGCGGGTCACTCATCGCCTGTTCTGTTCGCTTTAAGCGCGGCTGGCCGGGTGAAAACGCCCGTGTTACAGTTCCAGGACCCGGCCACTCACCCGCACCCCTGTCATGACGATAACCGTTTTCTGCGTTCTGCTGTTCGCCGCTCTGCTGCATGCCAGCTGGAATGCTATCGTCAAAGCAAGTGGAGATAAGCTGTACGCGGCAATTGGCGTGAGCGGCTCTGCCGCGCTTATCGCCCTCGCGGCCTTGCCTTTCGCGCCGCAGCCCTCCCTGGCCAGCGTGCCGTATCTGGTACTTTCCAGCGCATTGCAGGTGGTCTACACCGTTCTGGTCGCCAAAACCTACCAGGTCTCCGACATGAGCCAGACCTATCCACTGATGCGCGGCACCGCGCCGCTGCTGGTGGCGGTGATTAGCGTCGCGTTCCTCGGCGACGCGCTGTCGCCGCTGGCATGGACGGGAATTGGCGTAATCTGTCTGGCGATCCTCGCCATGGCCTGCAACGGCCGGGCCAGCTCCGGCTACGGCATCACCCTCGCACTGATCAACGCCTGTTTTATCGCCGGCTATACGTTGCTTGATGGTACCGGCGTGCGGTTATCGGATACGGCGCTGGGCTACACGCTATGGTCCTTTTTTATGAACGGCTGCTGCCTGCTGAGCTGGTCTATGGTCTATCGACGCCAGGAAGCCAGCCGCTATCTACGTCAGCACTGGAAAAAAGGCGCCATCGGCGGCCTGAGTACCATGGGATCGTACGGCCTGGCGCTGTGGGCGATGACCCAGGCACCGCTGGCCGTGGTGGCCGCGCTGCGAGAAACCTCGATTTTATTCGGCGCCGTCATCGCGTTTGCGCTGCTCAAAGAGAAGCTTATCGCCCTGCGAATCGTCGCCGCCTGCGGCATTGCGGCGGGCGCTATTCTGCTGCGCCTCTCCTAGTGCAGAATGGCAACATTTGTTGCCGATTATTGTTTACAAAACCTGCCTGAAATCCCTCCTCAATCATCGTCATATAGTTGTACTGTCATTTTTATGTGGTAGATTCCTCCAGAATTTAAGGGATGTGCCAGTCACATATTCTTCATTTACCTATACTCACGAAGTATTCATCGACATGAAACGGCATAAGAACTTCACTTTGTTGTTGATGCTGGTACTGCTGGTGGCCGTTGGCCAGATGGCGCAGACCATTTATATCCCGGCGATCGCCGACATGGCTATCTCGCTGAACGCCCGCGAAGGGGCCGTGCAGAGCGTAATGGCGGCCTATTTGCTGACCTATGGCGTCTCTCAGCTCTTTTATGGCCCGCTGTCTGACCGCGTAGGAAGACGTCCGGTGATCCTCATCGGGATGTCTATCTTTATGCTGGCGACGCTGGTTGCTATCACCACTCACAGCCTGACGGTGCTGATTATCGCCAGCGCCATCCAGGGTATGGGAACCGGCGTCGGCGGTGTAATGGCGCGCACGCTGCCGCGCGATCTGTATGAAGGTGCCCAGCTCAGACATGCCAACAGCCTGTTAAATATGGGTATTTTGGTCAGCCCGCTGCTGGCACCGCTGATTGGCGGTATCCTCAATACGCTGTGGAGCTGGCGTGCCTGCTACGCTTTCCTGTTGATTTTGTGCGCGGGCGTGACCTTTAGCATGGCGCGCTGGATGCCTGAAACCCGTCCTGCTGGCGCACCGCGCTCCCGACTGGCGACCAGTTACAAAACGCTTTTCGGCAATACCGCGTTCAACTGCTATCTGCTGATGCTGATTGGCGGTCTCGCCGGAATCGCCGTGTTCGAAGCCTGTTCCGGCGTGCTGATGGGCGCCGTGCTGGGCTTAAGCAGCATGGCGGTGAGTATTCTGTTTATTCTGCCCATCCCGGCGGCTTTTTTCGGTGCCTGGTTTGCCGGACGCCCGCATAAACGTTTCCCGACCCTGATGTGGCAATCGGTGATTTGTTGTCTGCTGGCGGGCATTATGATGTGGATCCCTGGCCTGATGGGCATCATGACCGTCTGGACGCTGCTGGTGCCTGCAGCGCTGTTTTTCTTCGGCGCCGGCATGCTATTCCCGCTGGCGACCAGCGGCGCGATGGAACCCTTCCCGTTCCTCGCCGGGACGGCAGGCGCGCTGGTGGGCGGCCTGCAAAATATCGGCTCCGGCGTCCTGGCCTGGCTCTCGGCGATGATGCCGCAGACCGGTCAAAGCAGCCTGGGGCTATTGATGATGCTAATGGGACTGCTGATTCTACTGTGCTGGCTACCGCTGGCTTCACGCTTCAGCCGCCACCAGCAGCCGGTTTAAGCGCCGCAATTTCCCCGGATAGCGGCCTGCGCCTGATTCAGGCGTCCGCTTCGCGTCCGGGGAAAATCATTGCGCCAGGCTTTGTAGCCAGTGAATAAACGCGTCTATTTTCGGCCACTGCCGCCCCGCTAACGTGGTCACATAATAGTGCTGGTGGCATTTCAGCGTCATCTCGCCAAAGGGCGCAATCAGCTCTCCGCTCGCCAGACGCTTTTGAACCAGCCGCTTACGCCCCATCGCCACGCCAACATGGTTCATGGCAGCAATCACCGCCAAATCTGAACGATCGAAGCCAATACCCGACGATTGCGGCAAGTTAACCCCAAAGTGCTGCGCCCAGCTAAACCATTCGTCGGTGCCAGAATCATTGCTCCAGGCCTGACGATCGTGCAGCAGGGTGCAATGTTGCAGATTGTCGGGATGTTGCTGGAGCTGATGCTGCCGGGCATAGTCCGCCGTGCAAACCGGTACGATTGCTTCATCCATCAGATAATGGTGGGTTAATTGCGATGAAGGCAGATCGTCGAAATAGAGCGCCAGATCGATACCCGCTCGCTGCATATTCACGTTATCGTTGCCGGTGAGGACAGTAAGCGATATCGACGGATAGCGGCGAGTAAAGTCCCCGAGCGCCGGTACCAGCCAGCACTGGGCGATCGACGGGCGTGAGTAGACGGTCAGCGTACCTGACAGCTCCTGGTTTTTGATATCCAGAATCTCCTGGTTCAGGCTGTCCAGCGAGGATTTCAGCGCCCAGAACACCCGCCGCCCCTCATGGGTTAACTCCACTTTCCGATGAGAGCGCACAAAAAGCTGAATACCCAGCTCTTCCTCCAGCTGATTCATCCGGTGGCTCACGGCGCTGGGGGTCAGCGACAGCTCTTCCGCCGCCAATGCGAAAGATTCATGCCGTGCGGCGACCTCAAAGGTATACAGCTTTGACAGCTGCCAGCCGTTGAGCAGCCGGTTACCTATCTCTTTAGCGACATCCATCGTTCGGTTCCCCTGATTTTTTACCGCTGATTGTAAGAAAAATGGTCGCTGTGTATGGGTTTAAAGATGAAAAAAAGTGACTCATAACGCAAATAAAAGCCATTTTTAGACTTTAATCACCATTTTGATTCAATCTAATTCACCTTAAGCGCCATTTATATCGTTTGTCAGCCGGTGTCGTTTTTCTGTTCAATAACCCCATCTTATTCACGGGCGAGGTGGGGTATGGAATCTCAGATTTGGGTTGTGAGCACGTTACTAATCAGCATTGTGTTGATTGTTTTGACTATCGTAAAACTGAAATTTCACCCCTTTCTGGCGCTGCTGTTAGCCAGTTTCTTCGTCGGCGCTATGATGGGGATGAGCCCGCTGGACATGGTCAACGCCATTGAAAATGGGATCGGTGGAACCCTCGGTTTCCTGGCGGCGGTGATCGGCCTCGGCACCATTCTTGGCAAAATGATGGAGATCTCAGGCGCCGCCGAACGTATCGGCCTGACGCTTCAGCGCTGCCGCTGGCTGTCGGTCGATGTGATCATGGTGCTGGTTGGCCTGATTTGCGGGATTACGCTGTTTGTCGAAGTTGGCGTGGTACTGCTGATTCCGCTGGCCTTTTCGATTGCCAAAAAGACCCACACCTCCCTGCTGAAGCTGGCGATTCCACTGTGTACCGCGTTAATGGCCGTACACTGCGTCGTACCGCCGCACCCGGCTGCGCTGTTCGTCGCCAATAAGCTGGGTGCCGATATCGGTACCGTGATTGTCTACGGTTTACTGGTTGGGTTGATGGCCTCGCTGGTTGGCGGCCCGCTGTTCCTGAAGCTGCTGGGCAACCGCCTGCCGTTCAAAGCGGTTCCTGCCGAGTTTGCCAATCTGGAAGTTCGTCAAGAAGAGACGCTGCCGTCGCTCGGCGCCACGCTGTTGACCATTTTGCTGCCGATCGCTCTGATGCTGGTGAAGACCATCGCCGAGCTGAATATGGCCAAAACCGGCACGCTGTATATGCTGCTGGAGTTTATCGGTAATCCGATTACCGCCATGTTTATCGCCGTCTTCGTGGCCTACTACGTCCTCGGCATCCGTCAGAATATGGGCATGGCCACGCTGCTGACCCATACCGAAAAGGGCTTTGGTTCTATTGCCAATATCCTGCTGATTATCGGCGCAGGCGGCGCGTTCAACGCGGTCCTGAAAACCAGCGGCCTGGCTGATTCGCTGGCGGTTATTCTCTCCGGTCTGCATATGCACCCGATTCTGCTGGCCTGGCTGGTGGCACTGATTCTGCACGCGGCGGTGGGTTCTGCCACCGTTGCCATGATGGGGGCCACGGCCATCGTTGCGCCGATGCTGCCGCTCTACCCTGGCGTCAGTCCGGAGATCATCGCCATTGCCATTGGTTCCGGCGCAATTGGCTGCACGATCGTTACCGATTCCCTGTTCTGGCTGGTTAAACAATACTGCGGTGCGAGCCTGAGTGAGACGTTCAAATACTATACAACGGCAACATTTATCGCATCCTTACTTGCACTAGCCTGCACGTTCCTGCTTTCTTTCATCATCTGAGCGCAAAGAGACGTAATATGAAAAACGCTGACATGACCACTTTACTTGCCCGGTTCCCTCTGCTGAAGGATCTGGTTGACCTGAAAGAAACCGCCTGGTTTAACCCGGCAACCACTTCGCTGGCGGAAGGTTTACCGTACGTTGGCCTGACGGCCGACGATGTCCAGGACGCCCGTGCCCGCCTTGAGCGCTTTGCGCCATATCTGGCGCAGGCATTCCCGGAAACCGCCGTCACCGGTGGGATTATCGAATCCGAACTGGTCGCTATCCCGGCAATGAAAGCACGGCTGGAGCAGGCGTTTGCCCGGCCCGTCAGCGGCGACCTGCTGCTGAAAAAAGACAGTCATCTGCCGATTTCCGGCTCCATCAAGGCCCGCGGCGGTATTTACGAGGTGCTGACCCACGCTGAAAAGCTGGCGCTGGAAGCGGGGTTACTTGCCACCGAAGATGACTATCGCAAGCTACTGACCCCGGAATTTAAGCAGTTCTTTAGCCAGTACAGCATCGCCGTCGGTTCCACCGGCAACCTGGGGATGTCGATTGGCATCATGAGCGCATGTATCGGTTTTAACGTCACTGTGCATATGTCTGCCGATGCCCGGGCATGGAAAAAAGCGAAGCTGCGCAGCCACGGCGTTACGGTGGTTGAATACGAACAGGATTACGGCGTCGCGGTCGAGCAGGGGCGTAAAGCCGCCGAAGCGGACCCCAACTGCTTCTTTATCGATGATGAGAACTCACGCACGCTGTTCCTCGGCTATGCCGTCGCAGGCGAGCGCCTGAAAGCGCAGTTTGCCCGCCAGGGACGCGTGGTCGATGCCGATCATCCGCTGTTTGTCTATCTGCCGTGCGGCGTCGGCGGTGGCCCTGGCGGGGTTGCGTTTGGTCTGAAGCTGGCTTTCGGCGACCATGTACACTGTTTCTTCGCTGAACCCACGCACTCTCCTTGTATGTTGCTCGGCGTCCATACCGGCCTGCATGATGAGATTTCGGTCCAGGATCTGGGTATTGATAACCTGACTGCCGCCGACGGCCTGGCCGTTGGTCGGGCTTCCGGGTTTGTCGGCAGGGCCATGGAGCGTTTGCTGGATGGCTTCTATACCCTCAGCGACCAGACGATGTACGACATGCTGGGCTGGCTGGCGCAAGCTGAAAATATTCGCCTGGAGCCGTCCGCGCTGGCCGGTATGGCCGGACCGCAGCGCGTTTGCGCCAGCGAGACATATCAGCAGATGCACGGCTTCACGACCCGCCAGATGGACAACGCCACGCATCTGGTCTGGGCGACCGGCGGCGGCATGGTGCCGGAAGAAGAGATGGCGCAGTACCTGGCAAAAGGGCGTTAATACCACGGGCTCAGCGGCGGAGGATACGCCGTTGGGCCCACTTTCCGCTATGTCACACTCTGCAGAAATAACGCGATCTGCCGCAGATGCGTAGCCGCAAACATCAGCGACAGTGAAAGAACGGCGACGGCAATGAAAAACTTGTCACGTATCGCCTGCGGCTGAACAAAATCACTCTCGTCAACATCCATCAGATTACGGCGCCGCGTATAGCCCCACAGCACAACAGCTACTATCGCCAGGACGCCAATCGATAGCCAGAACAGCGCCCCCGCGCTATTCCAGTTATGTTTAATCGCCAGCGCCATCAGCGCCGCGTAGCCCAGCAACGTTCGAAACCAGGCCAGCGATGTCCGTTCCGGCTGCAGCCCCGGATCGCTTTCCCGCCGCGCCCGGCGCTTATCCGCCATACATAACCAGACCCATCACCACCACCACCACAATCACCAGCAAAAGACTGATCGCCAGCAGCGTTCCGGTGTAGGGCAGATCCTGCTTCAGGCGCATCGCTTTTTCGTTACTCAACCAGCGCAGGTAGCCATAAATCGCCAGGCCGCCGGCAAACAGACACAGCAATAGCGCCAGCACTTCGCGAATCAGCGGCGTGGCAAAATCCGGCGCCAGCTGATCTAAGCCAACCCCGGCGGCAAGAAAACCTAATGCCGTGCGGATCCACGCCAGAAAAGTACGTTCGTTGGCCAGCGAGAAGCGGTAATCCGGCGCTTCGCCGACGCGAGAAATTTTCATCAGGGTTCCTTGTTCGTAGCGCGAGCAGGCTTCAGCATAGCGTAATTTGTAACGAACAGGGGAGCAGCGCAAGAACCGGCACCCGATGGATGCCGGTTGAGGTGAGGATTAATGCAGTTCCGGCCAGTAGTCTTTGTTGGCCTCAATCAGGTCGTCGAGTATCGCTTTCGCGACAGATGCGCTGGGCACGGTTTTCGACAGCGTAATCGCCTGCCACAGCTTGTGATAAGAACGATGTTCCCAGGCATCCACCACCAGTTTCTCTACCGCCACCTGCTGGCTCATCATCCCTTTCTGGAAGTTCGGAATATCGCCGACCGTCAGCGGCTCTGGCCCGTTATGGCCGACCAGGCACGGAATTTCCACCATCGCATCGGCGTCAAAATTATGGATAGCGCCATTGTTCGGTACGATCAGCAGCATGCGCTCCTGGGTGTTGAAGGCGATGGCGGTCGCCAGATCCACGATGTATGAAGCGTGCTCGTCGATCTCCAGATCGCCGGCAGAAGATTTACCCGCGGCAATAATTGCCCGACAGGCGCTAAAGACATTTTTCTCGCGGTGATCCATGACCTCGTTAGCGCGGGTACGCGCCGGGTTGGAGTGCTCAACGACGTAATCCGGGAACAGGTAATACTTCAGGTAGGTGTTTGGCATGGTATCCGGATCCAGCGCCTGCACATCTTTCGCCTTGGCAAAGGTATCGTTCCAGCTGGCTTCGGTATGCGGATCGTTAGAAGGCGGCACATAACCATATTTCGCCACATGTTCGCGCAGTTTCGGCATCAGGTCGTTACCCTGCAGATCCTCAATCGACGTCCACCAGCCGAAGTGGTTCAGCCCGTAGTAACGCACCCGCATCTGTTTACGATCTTTGAGGCCGACAATTTGCGCCATGCGCCCTTCAATGCCGATCGGCATATCGCAGATATTCAGGATTTTCGCATTCGGACGCAGGCGGCGCGTGGCTTCCGCGACAATTGCCGCCGGGTTGGAGTAGTTCAGCATCCAGGCGTTCGGCGAGTATTTTTCCATATAGTCCACCAGTTCCAGCACGCCACCGATAGAGCGCATGCCGTAGGCGATACCGCCAGGTCCGCAGGTTTCCTGACCCAGCACGCCGTGGCGCAGCGGGATTTTTTCATCTTTTTCACGCATCGGGTATTTGCCAACGCGAATATGCGCCATAACAAAATCCACGTCGGTAAAGGCCGCCTGCGGGTCGGTGGTATAGCTGAACTCAATTTCCGGCGCCTGCTCTTTAAGAATCACTTTACACGCTTCGGCGATGGTCTCCTGACGCGCGCCGTCGTTGTCATAAAATTTCAGTGCCCGCAGCGGGAAACGGTCCTGGTTTGCTAACAACATCAATACGATACCTGGTGTGAATGTACTGCCGCCGCCTGCGATAACAACTGAGAATTTTTTCATGATACTGCCTCCGTCATGGTGGTTTGTTCGGTCTGTAGAGAATTTTTCATCAGGGATTCCAGCTGGTCGCGAACCTGGGGAACATGCAGGCCCACGATGACCTGAATCCCGTTACCGCGACGCACCACCCCGTGAGCGCCCAGCGCTTTAAAGACGTCGTCGCTTTGTGTTTTCGCCATATCGACCAGCGTGATGCGAAGTCGGGTGGCGCAGTTGTTGACGCATTCGATATTGCTTGCGCCGCCCAGCGCCTGCAGAAAGCCTGCGGCCTGGCCTAATTTGGACTCTGTGGCACCCGCGGCGCTGGTTTTGCCGCGCGCCGCCTGATAATCCGCTTTGCTGTAGAGTTTGATTTCACTCTCTTCGCGGCCCGGAGTTTTCAGATTCAGACGCAGGATCAGGGCGCGGAAGATAACGAAGTAGATAGCGGTAAAGCACACCCCGATCCCTATCTGGATGAACATCATCGAGGCATGGTTGTGAAACATGGGGATCCAGTTTTGCGGCAGGAACTGGTCAAGCAGACCACCGCCGAAGTTGCCGACGACCCCGCACATATACATCACCGTCGCCATCGTGGCCGCCAGCACCGCGTGCACGGCAAACAGCAGCGGGGAGATAAACAGGAAGGTGAACTCCAGCGGTTCGGTAATCCCCACCAGCATGGCGGTCAGCGTCGCCGGAATCAGCAACCCGGCCACTTTGACGCGGTTTTCCGGCGCGGCGGTGAAATAGAGCGCCAGCGCAATCCCGACCGAACCAAAGACCTTGGAGTTGCCATGCAGGGCAAAACCGCCTTCCGGGAACAGGGCTTTCAGCGGTTCCGTACTCTGGCTGAACTCCTGCAGATGCTGGGCCCAGTAGACCTGGATACCGCCTTCCACCACCGCCGGGCCAAAAATAAACGGTCCGTAGACAAAGTGATGCAGGCCAGTGGGAATCAGAATGCGCTCAAGGAAAATATAGACCCAGACCCCTAGCGCCCCGGCAGAGCGTAAAAAAGCCTGCAGCGATTCAATGCCCATCTGCACCTTTGGCCACCCCAGTAACGTTAGCCAGGCGCAGGGGATCATCGCCAGGAAGGCAACGATAACGACAAATGAAGAGCCCTGGAAAATACCGAGAAACACCGGCAGCGGTTTATCAAAATAGCGGTTATGTAGCGCGGTGACGATCCCGGAAATCACAATCGCGCCGATGATACTGGTATCCAGCGTTTTAATGCCGGCAATCATCGTCAGGCCGCTACCGGCCGTGGGGTCGGCCGAAAAATCGACGCCGAAAAAGTGGCCCCAGGTCATGCCCATGGCGTTGATGAAGTAGTTCCACGTCAGGAAACTCACCAGCACGGCAAGGCAAGCTCGTCCCTGCGCCTGCTTCGCGAGGCCAATCGGTAAGCCGACGGCGAAAATCAGCGGCATGTTACGAAATACCGTCCAGCCGCCTTCTTCAATAATGTGAACAATCTGGGCAAATAAACTATCAGGTGCTGTAAGCGCTTCGCCGACAAACATCGGGTTGCGCAGCATAATGGCAATACCCACCACGATCCCGGCGAAAGGAAACAGTAAAACCGGGGTAAACATGGCACCGCCAAAACGTTGTATTTGACTGAGCATTTTAAAATCCTCATTTAACAACCAGTAGGGTAAGAGGCCTTATTTGTCTTGAGTATCGGCCTAAAGCGAGAATAGGAATTTACCCGTCCGACAACATGCGATGGCGTTGCGATTCGTGATCGCATTCATGGTTTTAATTTCCACAATGTTGTCTACTTTTTGAGTTAAAAATAGACATCATGAATTGCGCTGATTAAAACAGCAGAATGAACAAATCATATCTTTATGTATTTAAAGATATTATTAACAATACACATTGTTAACCTTCCCTTTTGAAAAGTGGAACAGAGGTCTACTGGTGATCTATAAATCCATCGCAGACAGATTGCGCCTTCGGTTAAATTCCTCCGATTTCAATATCGGCAGCCCGCTGCCGGGAGAGAAAAAACTGGCGGAAGAGTTCGGCGTGGCGCGGATGACAATCCGTAAAGCTATCGAACTGCTGATTAGCTGGGGACTGGTCGTTCGCCGCCACGGATCCGGTACCTTTGTCGCCCGCAAAGATGTGCATCACGAGACCACTAACCTCACCGGTCTGGCGGAAGTGTTACGCAAGCAGGGTAAAGAGGTGGTAAGCGAGGTGCTGATATTCGAAGTCATGCCGGCGCCGCCGGCAATTGCCAGCCAGCTACGAATACAAATCAATGAACGGATCTACTTCTCGCGCCGGGTACGTTACGTGGACGGCAAACCCCTGATGCTGGAAGACAGCTATATGCCGGTCAAACTGTTCCGTAACCTGTCGCTGGTGCATCTGGAAGGGTCAAAATTCGATTACATTGAGAAAGAGTGCGGGATAACCATTAGCGGCAACTATGAAAGCCTGACGCCGGTGCTGGCGGACAAGCAGCTGGCCCGGTCAATGAATGTCCCGGAACAGACGCCGCTGCTGCGGATTACCTCGCTTTCCTACAGCGACAGCGGTGAGTTTCTGAACTATTCGGTGATGTTCCGCAACGCCAGTGAATACCAGGTGGACTACCATCTGCGGCGCGTCCACCTGGAGACGCCGTTAACTCATCCCCCAGAACAACACGGCCAGTAGCTGCGGCGTAATGATGCGCAAAAACATCACCAGCGGATAGACCGTGGCATACGAGAGCGCCGCGGCTCCGCTGGTGGCATGCAGGTTGTTGGCGAACGCCAGCGCCGGTGGATCGGTCATCGACCCGGCCAGCATGCCGCACAGGGTCAGGTAGTTCATCTTCATCAGCAGCCGCGCCAGAATGCCAACCGTTAGCAGCGGAATTGCGGTAATAAAAATGCCGTAGGCTATCCAGCTCAGCCCGTCGCCTGCGGTCAGCGTGACGACAA
Source organism: Klebsiella sp. X13 (assembly GCF_003323835.1). Lineage (NCBI taxonomy): Bacteria > Pseudomonadati > Pseudomonadota > Gammaproteobacteria > Enterobacterales > Enterobacteriaceae > Klebsiella > Klebsiella sp. X13. Next base: position 18,265 of record NZ_CP030874.1, on the reverse strand, counting down.
AATCACCGCCGGACTTCAGCCCGACGACCGCCAGAAAGAGCACAATCCCCAGCTCACGGAGCGCGAGGTTGGCGCTCGGCGGCATAAACCAGTAGAGCTTCCCGATACTGCCGATTCGCCCGAGGATCAGCGCCATAATCAGGGGTCCACCGGCAAGCCCCAGCTTCAACGCCACCGGGAAGCCGGGAACAAACAGCGGAACAGACCCCAGTAAAACCCCGAGGCCAATACCGATAAACACCGGCAGCATCTGAACCTGCTGCAATTTTTGCTGTGCGTTACCCAGCTCGGCGGCAACCGCATCAATGGCTTCCGGGCGGCCAACCAGGTTAAGAATATCACCGAACTGCAGGCTGGCATGGCTGCTGGCTACCAGCTCAACCCCAGCGCGATTAAGCCGCGAAATCACCACGTCATAGCGCTGTTTAAAATGCAGGTCGCGGATCCGCTTACCTAATACCTTCTCATTGGTGACCACCACCCGCTCAACTTTCAAATCCGTGCCGCGGGTTGAAAGCGAGGTGGAAACTTCCTTGCCGATAACCAGCTGCGCGTTATGCAAATCCTCCGGGCGCCCGACCAGGTGCAGGAGGTCGCCGGTTTGAATTAAGGTCCCCGGAGCCGGCACCATCAGCAGCTCGTCACGTTTAAGACGGGAGCAAATCAGCTTATCGCTGTTGAGCATCGGCACGTCCTGAATCGCCATGTTGTTCAGGTTCGGGTTTTCAACCCGGACGTTAATCGTTTGCAGAACCGCGTGTCCGTTTCCGCTGCTCTCATCAAACTGCTGAGCCTCTTTTTCGACGTTAACGCGAAAGAACAGACGCACCAGCCACATAGTCAGCAAAATGCCGCAAATACCAAACGGATAGGCCATGGCATAGCTCATCCCCATCTGATCAACAACGTCAAACGGTACGCCCAGATCGCGCAGAATTTGCTGCCCGGCCCCCAGCGCTGGCGTATTAGTGACTGCACCAGAGAAAATACCGAGCACCACCGGCAGCGGGATATCAAAGAGCTTATGCAGCACTGCGGTCACCAGCCCCCCAAGGATGACAATCAGGATGGCAAAGAGATTGAGCCGTAGCCCGGAGACGCGCAGAGAGGCGAAGAAACCCGGCCCCACCTGGATGCCGATGGTATACACGAAGAGAATCAGGCCAAATTCCTGAATGAAGTGCAGCATCGGGCTGCTAAGAGCGATACCCGCCAGGTCCACAAAGTGGCCAACGATAATGCCGCCAAACAGTACGCCGCCAATGCCAAACCCGACGCCGCGAATTTTGACATTACCGATCCACAATCCGACTACCGCCACCAGCGCCAGAACGCTGACGGTCAATGCTATATCACTCATCGTCTGTTCCCTGTGAATAACATTATCAATATCATGGATTATGGCTTAAGCCTCCGGGCCTGTATGCAGCCTGGCGCACAATAATCGGCGGGCCTGGATCGGCGAAAAACGGCGGGACGCCCTTTATAACGGCCAAAAAAAAGCCCCGATGATCGGGGCTTTATCTGTCGTGTCGACTTAGCTGTCGAGCGCCGGACGCTCGCTAATCGCGATACGCTGCGGGATAACCACTTCCGGCTCGTTACGGGTTAAATCAATGTGCAGCAACCCGTTATTGAAGGTAGCGCCGGAGACTTCCATATTTTCAGCCAGGGTAAAGCTCAGGCTAAAGGCCTGACTGACTAACCCCTGGTGCAGCCATTTCGTCTCTTTGTCAGCCTGCTGCGGCGTACCTTTCACGCTCAGGCGCGTCCCTTCCAGCTGAATATCCAGATCTTCCTGACGGAAACCGGCCAGCGCAAGGGTAATGCGATAGTGGTTATCGTCGCTTTTTTCAATGTTATACGGCGGGAAGCTCTGGCTTTCGCTGGTGGTTTGCAGTGCATTGGCCAGTTTGTCAAAACCGATCCATTGACGCAGCAGTGGGGATAAATCGTAGTTACGCATAATGTATTTCTCCTTCTATGAAGCGAGTTAATCTCTGCAAATCCTGTGGATTCGCATTTGCCCCCTGACGGCGAGCAAGTTTGCAGTATCGGGCCGCACGGCGACCCGGATAAAATTAGTTAATTTCGATACGGCGCGGTTTGTCTGCTTCCGGAATCACGCGTTCCAGATCGATATACAGCAGGCCGTTCACCAGATTTGCACCGCGGATATGGATATTTTCCGCCAACTGGAATTTGCGCTCAAAGTTGCGTTCCGCAATGCCCTGATAAAGATAGGTACGTTCTTTCTGCTCGGTTGCATGGGCGCCTTTGACGACCAGCAAATTATCCTGCGCGGTGATCTCCAGTTCGCTCTCGGCAAAACCGGCCACGGCAATAGCGATGCGATAATGGTTTTCATCTACCAGCTCAACGTTATACGGAGGGTAGCCGCCATTACTCTGGCTCTGATTGTTTTCTAACAGATTAAAAAGGCGGTCAAAACCAATAGCAGAACGATACAGCGGAGAAAGATCGAAATTACGCATAATAAAAAGCTCCTGAAATCAGCGAGAATTTATGACCTTCCATCATGGACAGGTCGTTATTACCCGGAATACCCCGCAGGCGTATCCTCATCGGGTCACATTGCTAAAATGTGGCTCATTCCGCCGTTTTCAAGCGCCAAAAACCATTTTTTTTTGCAGTTTCCTGTCGATTGCTTAGACTGGGTGGAAAGCACAAAAGGCAAAATGCGATGCCTGCCACAGTGCGGTGCAATAACGCTAGGCATTCATGGAATGGCTCGATATAACCGATATAACGGTTACCTCAATGCCCGAAACAACGATGGAAGAATGATGAAAAGCGGTCTGTTAAAGCTGATCCTGTTCAGCGGGATGGTTGGTCTGAGCGGTTGCTCCAGCGTGATGTCACATACCGGCGGAAAGGAAGGAAGCTATCCGGGAACTCGCGCCAGCGCGCAAATGCTGGGTAACAGTGATGCCAACTGGGGAACAAAATCCCTGGTCGCACTCGATATGCCCTTCACCGCGGTGATGGACACGCTGCTGCTGCCGTGGGATATGTTCCGTACCGACAGCTCGATAAAATCACGCGTCGAGAAAAGCGAGAAGGACTCGCTGGCGACCAACGCCGTGATTCCACCAGCGGCAATGCCAGCGCCTTGATTTAAAACTCGACGTCGGTTATCCACAGCTGTCGATAGCCATTCACATCTTGCATCCAGGCAAGGTGTTTCCCGTCCGGTGAAAACACCACAGCATCCGCTGAAGGTGGGTTTTCATGATCGGCAGTCAAAAATGTAATTTCACCGCTCCGGGCATGACAGATAGCCATGCGGTTATCCAGCACAAATCCCAGCCACTCCCCTGACGGGTGCCAGTTAAAAGCCGATTGAATATCATTAACATTGTGGGTTAGCTGCCGCAGATCGCGCCCCTGGTGTGAAATCAGCCATAGCTGCACCACTCCCGCCTCGTCGCGCATCAGGAAGGCAATCTGCGTTGCCTGCGGGTTGGCCCGCACCCAGTGCCGCGGCGTATTGACCAGCCCCGGATAGCGTCGATGGTGGGTAAAGGTTAAACGTCTCTGCATTACTCCGGCCGGCGGTGCAGGCATGGTGGTCTCCGTACCGGCCAGCGGTGCATCGCCCTGTTGCTTCCAGTCCTGCTCGCTCTCCGGTAGCGTCACAATAAACAGCTCAGGGATTCTGGCGCCATTGATCGACAGCGTATCGCCGATAAAGGCCAGCGCGTGGTTCCCCACCCAGCCTTCTTCGTATGCACGGTTAATCTCATCGCTGCCCGGCACCGGCGTCGGCGTTGTTCGGCTGACCAGAACGCTCCAGTGGCTGCCGCCATATTCACGCGGATGCTGCCCGCGCGGCGTGACCGGGCCATAAGGGGTCGCGACGCCGACGTTTCGCAGGTCAAGGGAGGCCGAGCGTTGATGCAGGACATGATCGTTATAGGTGAAGCTGACGAACTGCCCGTTTGGGCTATAGACATGGACATGAGTGCCGCCGCGCAGCGCACCCGGCGTATACGGTGCGGTGATATCCATCGCATCAAGGTTGTGCGTCGCGCCTTGATACGTCACCACGCCGCGACGATGGTGGAAATCATATTGCCAGTTTTCATCCGGATGTTCCGGACCGTGTATAAAGACATATTTATCCATCGCAGGATGAACGGTCACCACACCGACATGAGCCCCGTGTTGCGCACCATAGAGGATCTCTACGGCCCCGGTTTGCACATTGACCCGTTCAATCGTCTTCCCGGTAAAGGAGGCTCCCGACGGACGAACGTCAAAAACCAGCCACTGGCTGTCCGCAGTCCAGGTGCGCGTGTTGGTTAGCTGATGATGGCGGGGAGCAAAGGTGACTTGTTTCATAGAGATACCCTGATGCACAACGTTCACATCAGGGTATAGCATCGGACAGGATTAGCCTACACGTTTAACATCGCCCACCAGCAGGATATAGGACAGGGCGCCCATCAAGGCGACCGCAGCGATATAGACCAGGGCCGGGCCAAAGCCATAGTCCTGAGCCAGATAACCAATAACCAGCGGAACGGTAATCCCTCCCAGCCCTCCCACGAAATTAAATACCCCGCCCGTCAGGCCAATCAGACGCATCGGTGCCAGCGAAGAGACCAGCGACCAGGTAATAGAGGCAAAACCGTTACCGAAAAACGCCACCGCCATCAGTACCATGATCCACACCGGGTCATTGGTGTAGTTCGCACCCATGATGCAGGTTGAAATCAGCAAACCACAGATAATCGGCGTTTTACGGGCCACGCCAAGCGAGAGACCTTTTTTCACCAGTCGATCGGCCAGCCAGCCGGAGAGCAGAACCCCAAAGAATGCGGCGAGGAAAGGCACCGTGGTCATAAAGCCGGCCTTCAGAGCGGTAATACCTTTCTCTTGCGTCAGGTAGTTCGGGAACCAGGTCAGGAAGAACCAGAGCGTGGACGTCACGGCAAACTGCCCCAGATAAACGCCTATCAGCTTACGGTGAAAGACCAGCTTCCAGTCGGCTTTGGTCAGCGGCTGTCGCGCCTCTTTTTTCGCGGGCGCATCGCCATCCACCAGGCCACCGCCGTCGCGAATATAATCCAGCTCCGCTTTGCTGATGCTTTTCGTCTGACGCGGCGGCTGATAGACCTTGAACCAGATTAATGACCAGACAATACCGATGCCGCCGGTCACGATAAATACCCAGTGCCAGCTTAGCATTTCCTGAATCCAGATCAGCAGCGGCGTGAGGAAAGCCAGTCCGACAAACTGCCCGGAAGTATAAAACCCCACCGCGGAAGCACGTTCATGTTCCGGGAACCAGCTGGTCACCATCCGATTATTGGTCGGAAAGGCCGGCGCTTCAAATATTCCGGTAATCGCCCGCAGACCAATCAATGACATCAGTCCGGTGGCAAACCCCTGAAACAGGGTGGCCACCGACCAGCCGAAGATCGCAATAAAGTAGGTCAGACGCGAGCCAACCCGGTCCAGAAACCAGCCGCCAGGAATCTGGCAAAGTGTATAAAGCCAGGCAAAAGCAGAAAAAACGTAGCCCATTTCCGCTTTAGTGATCCCAAACTCCTCCTGAATATGGGCGGATGCTACGGCGAGATTGGCGCGGTCAACATAGCAAATGACGACGGTAATAAAGATCATAACCAGCGTCAGATAACGACGACGCCCAGGTTTTGCAGCAGTTACTGAAATATCCATAGCAATCTGTCTCCAGATTTTGGGCATAGCGAAGCCGCTCACCATGCCCTGTAGTTTACAGAGGGTGTATTTAAAATTTATATTTTTGCTTACGAATGCTCTAAATAGTTCACGTTGCAGGAAGGCGGCAAGATTGCAAATCCCCGGGAGCTTACATTAGTAAGTGACCGGGGTGCGCAATCGCAGCCAACGCACCTGTGGCGTGAAATATGAAGAGCATTTACCATTCCGCGACGGAGCCATCCTCATGCCGCCACAACGGGTTACGCCAGTCCGGCGCATTTTGGCTGAGTTCGATTACCCGGGCCTCATCAATTTCTACGCCCAGCCCCGGCTTCATTAACGGTTTAAAGAAACCGCCGGTCATATTGAAGTCCTCTTTATTCTTCACAAAATCAAGCAGCTCGGCACCCTTGTTGTAATGAATCCCCATGCTTTGCTCCTGGAATACCGCATTGCGCGAGACAAAATCGATATGCAGGCAGGCAGCCAACGCCACGGGTCCCAGCGGGCAATGCGGCGCCAGCGCCACATCGTACGCTTCCGCCATCCCGGCGATTTTATAGCATTCAGTAATACCGCCGGCATGTGACAGGTCCGGCTGCAGAATAGCCAGCCCCCCCGCCTCCAGCACACGTTTAAACTCAAAACGTGAGAACATCCGCTCACCGGCCGCAATAGGAATATGCGTTTGTGCCGCCAGCTTCGGATAATATTCCGCCTGCTCTGCCAGCACCGGCTCCTCAATAAACAGCGGGCGATATTGTTCCAGCTCTTTAATTAAAACTTTGGCCATCGGGGCGCTAACGCGGCCATGAAAATCGAGACCAAATTCAATTTCGTTGCCGAACGCTTCACGAATTTGCGCCACGGTATTCACCGCCGCATCCACCGCGCGTGAATTATCAATCACGCCCATCTCTTCACAGCCATTTAATTTAAAGGTATCAAAACCAATTTCACGCAGCTTTTTAATACCATCAATGACTTCAGCAGGACGGTCGCCGCCCACCCAGCTGTAAGCTTTGATGCTGTCACGTACCAGGCCTCCCATTAGCTGCCAGACCGGCGCATTCAGCACCTTACCTTTGATATCCCACAGCGCCTGGTCAATACCGGCAATGGCGCTCATCAGAATGGGGCCACCGCGATAAAAACCGGCCCGGTACATCACCTGCCACAGATCGTTGATGCGTGCCGGATCCGCGCCAATCAGATATTCCCCTAGCTCGTGAACGGCCGCTTCCACGGTACGCGCACGTCCTTCAATCACCGGTTCACCCCAGCCAACAACGCCTTCATCCGTTTCAATTTTCAGAAACAGCCAACGCGGGGGTAAACGATAGGTGGTGAGTTTGGTTATTTTCATTGCACTGCCTCCCGATACGCTTTAACAAATGCGGTTGCCTGCTGGGCGGTACGCTCGACGGACTGTCCGGCGCGATAAAGATCGCTGCCCAGCCCGGCACCGGCACAACCGGCATCAATCCATTGCGACAAATTCTCCGGCGTTACACCGCCAACGGCGAACACAGGAATCTCCGGCGGTAATACGGCTTTCAGCGCCTTGATATAGTCCGGCCCAAACGCAGAGGATGGAAAGACCTTCAGCGCCTGCGCGCCTGCGTCAAGCGCGGTAAAGGCTTCGGTAGCCGTAGCGCATCCCGGACAGACGGTCATGCCGTAGCCCACCGCCCGGCGAATGACGTCTGCCTGAATGTTGGGCGTCACAATAAGCCGGCAGCCCATTTTCGCCAGTTCATCAACCTGCTCCGGTTGCAGCACGGTACCTGCGCCAATCAGCGCCTGTTCGCCAAACGCCTCAACAATCGCCGGAATGCTCTGCTGCCAACGGGGAGAGTTCAACGGGATTTCGACGGCGTCGAATCCGGCGTTAATCACTGCGCCAACGTGGGCCAGCGCCTCTTCCGGCGTCACGCCGCGCAGAATTGCGATGAGTGGAATCTTTGTTTGCCACTGCATTTGCGATGCTCCTTAGTTACACAAAGCCATTAAGAATGCGTCAAGACGCCCGCCTGAAAATCCTCAGACGTACACTCAATTCAGCGATCGGGTAGCCCCGTCGCTCAGGAACAGACTGGAACACTGCGCCCAGCGGGCGCGTCAGGGATAAGGAGCGGGACGAATCGCGCCCGGATCTAGCAAGGAGGCAGATTGAATAATGAAGCGTATACCCGCCTGAAATGCCGCATCGCCATCAACCGTCGCCACGTCGCGCCCAAGAGCATGAAATGCCTGAACGTAGCGCGAGGCCAACGACGATCCTGAAACCAGCGTTATCGCCTGCGACCCGGCAAACTGTTCACTCATCGTGGCCACTTCAGCGCCAATCAGCAGGCCGGATAAAAACTCACTGACCTGCTCACGTGGAAGCGAACCCAGCACATGGGCCGCACGAACCTCGAAAAGCTGTGGCAATACGTCAGGAGACGTCAGCCCGCGATCGAGCCCGGCACGGAATGCGGCGGGTGCGAATATTTGCTCCGGTAACCCTGCGCCGACCAGAGAATGGCGCAGCAGCAGATGATGCAGTTCACCGGTCATGACGGTGCGAAAATCATGGATCTGCTGGCTGTCGGCCTGCACCCATTTACAATGGGTGCCGGGCATAACATAAACAGAAGTGGATGAAAGGGTCTGCGCTCCGAGCAGCTGCGTCTCTTCACCGCGCATCACGTTATGGTGATTATCACGAGAGACGCACAGGCCTGGGACAATCCAGATATTGTCGCCAACGGCCGTCAACTGCTGACCAATGTCCGAAAAACTGACGGGAACCGGCAGATAAGGGGCGGTTTTCCATCCCACGTTACTGCCCACCATTCCCGCCATCACTACCGGAGTCGCGCCATCGCTCCAGTTTTCGGTTATATCGCTAAACACCGCCGCCGGGGACCTGCCGTTCAGGCGAGTGACGCCAGCTTCTGATTGCCTGCTCTCCAGGCATTCATCGCCCTGATAAAGCCAGGCGCGCAGATTGGTCGATCCCCAGTCAATTGCGATGTAGCGAGATGTCATGTGATTTCCTTCAGCCTTCGTGTTGAGCTGGCGATCATGGTGAGCGCCGCCTGCTCCGCCGCTTCGCTATCCTGATGCCGGATGGCATCAAACAGCGCCTTATGTTCCTGGAGGGTTTTCGGCATGTTGCCTTCATCCCCCATCCAGGTTCGTTCAAATACCGCTCTCTGCAGCGAGCTGATTGCCACGCTCAGCTGCTGTAACACCGGGTTATGGACCGACTGCAGCACCGCTTCGTGATAGCGAATGTCGGCTTCGTTAAACGCGTCCCGGTCCTGGTTGTTGGCGATCATGTCGTTGAGCGCATCTTCAATTTGTGCCAAATCGCTCGAGGTTGCGCGCTCTGCAGCCCAACGGGCGATGGCCGGTTCAACCAGGTTACGGACTTCGCTCATAGCGCCGATAAGGCGCGGGTCGTAATCATGCTCAAGCACCCACTGCAGCACCTCGGTATCCAGGTAATTCCAGTGGTTACGCGGCGAGACGAAAGCACCACGATAACGCTTCATTTCAATCAGCCGCTTCGCCATCAAAGAGCGAAACACTTCGCGAATAATATTGCGTGAGGTTTCAAACTCTTCACACAGTTCCGCTTCAGCCGGCAGTGCCGATCCGGGAACGTACTTGCCCCCTACAATCTGGCGACCCAGCGTCACTATGATGCGGTCGGTTTTAGTCAGGTTCATGGCATGTCCTTTAAGAAGTCACTCTGCCTTACTTTACCCTGACTGCCGGTTTTTACCTCACCTTTGCAGTACAAACGTGATGCTCTTCGCCATCTGCTGTGCCACATAGTAGTACCAAACAACAATGTTGTACTACAATTTAGATCACAAAAAGAACAATTGATAAAATAAAAAAAGCGAACCGGAAGGCCGCAGTCAGAAGGGAAGTCAGAATAAGAGGGCGAGGTACAAAACGATCAGAAGGCTTCACCAACCTGGAAGTAAAAGCCGCTGCTGCCTTTGCCGATACCATAGTCCAGGCGAATATTCACCCGAGGTTTAAATTCAAAGCGATAGCCAACGCCCGCCGTCGGTAGCCAACGGCCGTCATTCAGAGAATCAACGGAAGGTCCCATCGTCCCTGCGCCAACCCAGGCAACAATGCCATGGCGCCAGGTCAGCTGGCGACGATACTCCAGCTGGGCGCTCAGCACATTTTTATCGCGATAGCGCCCCTGATAATAACCGCGCATGCGTTCATCGCTGCCGAGAAGCGGCAGCATGCTCCAGGGGACATCGCCCTGAGTAAATACTCCGTCGGCCTCCCAGGCCAGGACGCTTTTTTCGCTGAGCGCGGTGTAGCGGCTGTAGTGAAGATGCCATTCATCAAATCGGGTATCGCTCCCCAGCCCCGGAGCATAGTGGGTATAGCGGAGGTCCGCATACTGGCCCTGACGAGGGTTCGGAACAAAATCCCGATCGTCCCAGTTCACATCGATGCTGAAGCCAGAGCTGAATACCGAGGGCCCCTGAGGAGTGCTTTCAATTTTGGGCAAATTGTCGCGGTCCATCTCATCGGCATTCTGGGCGGCCAGTGACCAGCCCACGCCAAGATACACATTGTCCACCAGCTGTCGATACACGGTGGGCCGCAGCGTCAGTACCTGCGCGGTATATTTCTCTTTGCCACCGTCATTATCGGCAGCAGTGAAACCTTGTCCCCAGTAATAGGTTGGCGTATTGGCCAGCGAACCTTCGACGAAGATGCGCCAGAGATCGTCGGCAAAAAAGGCGTAGTTTTTTACGCTAATACCAAAGGCGCCGGTGGAACTGGCGTAACCGCTGAGCGTTAACGTCGAGTTTTGACTAACGGTATCGGCGGGATCGGGACGATACATGCCGACAATCGCGGTGCCGATTCCCAGACCGAGCTCCGGCGTGTAGAACGGTCCGGGCATTACGCCCCAGTCGATCCCTTTCGAAGCATCGAACTGGTCGCTGGCGCCCAGGTTTTTTAACCAGTCATCAATATGTTCCCGGCTCAATGCTTGCGCCTGCGCCTGCCCGATAAAAGAGCATGCGGTACAACACAGAATGACGCTACGCAGCGTGCTCAAAAACGTTTCTCTCCGGGATAAAGGTGATGACGGCCCGCAATGCGAAATCGCGTCGGGTTTGAGTATAGTTGGCATCCAGCATGACTTTTCGAGGGCGGTACGGATTCATCAATTTAAGAAGGAAAGCTTATCGAATTTGCAATAATGAAGGGGAGACTTCTGTGCGGACTGGCGTGCAGTGAGGCAAAAAATGACGAAGTGGTTCATTTTAGGCATCGTCAAGGTGGAGTCAGGCCCGAAATCATCGGGCCTGAAGATCGGGTCAGGATAAAACGTACTTCTCAATCGCCCAGGCTACACCATCTTCAAGGTTCGATTTGGTGATGAAGTTAGCGGCTTCCTTCACGGTCGGAATCGCGTTATCCATCGCTACGCCGACGCCAGCAAACTCAATCATCGCAATGTCGTTTTCCTGATCGCCAATCGCCATGATCTCTTCCTGCTTGATATTCAGCGCATCGGCCAGAGACTTCACGCCGGTTCCTTTATTGACGCGCTTATCGAGGATTTCGAGGAAGTACGGCGCGCTTTTCAGCACGGTATACTTCTCTTTGACTTCCGCCGGGATACGGGCGATAGCCTGGTCAAGGATTGCCGGCTCATCGATCATCATCACCTTCAGCAGCTGGATATTCGGGTCCATATTTTCTGCTTCGCAGAAGACCAGCGGAATCGTCGCCACGTAGGATTCATGCACCGTGTAGTAGCTCACATCGCGGTTCGCGGTATACAGCGTATTGCGATCGAGAGCATGGAAGTGGGAGCCGACATCGCGGGAAAGCTGTTCAAGATAGCGGTAGTCATCATAGCTCAGCGCTGTTTGCGCCACGGTGCTGCCGTCGCTTGCCTTCTGTACTAATGCGCCGTTGTAGGTGATGCAGTAGTCTCCCGGCTGTTCCATGTGCAGCTCTTTCAGATAGCTATGCACACCGGCATACGGACGGCCGGTGGTGAGCACAACGTTGACGCCACGCGCGCGCGCCGCGGCAATCGCGGTTTTAACAGCAGGAGAGATGGTATGGTCAGGCAGCAGCAGCGTACCGTCCATATCAATTGCAATCAGTTTTATAGCCATGAGATCCCCAGGTAAGATGAGTCCTGGGCCATGCTAACGCGATTCCGCTCAAAAAACAGCAACAGAAGAAGGGGAAAACGAGGATAGGATCGAAACGAGGAATTCCTCTTTTAGGCCAGCGGAACGCCCGGATAGTGGCGCCAGGCACCCTATCCGGACAGCATATTCCGTCGCCCCGGCCGGCATCGCGCCACCGGGGACCAGCAGATAAGCTTAGATATCGATGTTCGCCGCTTTCAGGGCGTTTTCTTCGATAAAGGCGCGGCGCGGTTCTACGGCATCGCCCATCAGGGTGGTGAACAGCTGATCGGCAGCAATCGCATCCTTCACGGTCACGCGCAGCATACGGCGGCTATCCGGATCCATGGTGGTTTCCCACAGCTGATCCGGGTTCATCTCGCCCAGCCCTTTATAGCGCTGGATAGACAGACCACGACGGGATTCTTTCACCAACCAGTCCAGCGCCTGCTCGAAGCTGGCCACCGGCTGGCGGCGTTCGCCACGTTCGATAAACGCGTCGTCTTCGATAAGCCCACGCAGTTTCTCACCCAGCGTGCAAATACGACGATACTCACCGCCGGTGATAAACTCGTGATCCAGCGGATAGTCGGTGTCCACCCCGTGGGTACGCACGCGGATAACCGGTTCGAACAGATGCAGCTCGGCATTTTCGTGAACATCGAATTTCCACAGGCTGCCGTGCTGCTCTTTCTCATTCAGGTCGGTCACCAGCGAATTCACCCAACGGGTCACGGTCTGCTCATCAGACAGATCGGCTTCGTTCAACGTCGGCTGATAAATCAGCTCTTTCAGCAGCGCTTTCGGGAAGCGACGTTCCATGCGAACAATCATTTTCTGCGTCGCATTGAACTCGGCAACCAGTTTCTCTAGCGGTTCACCCGCCAGGGCCGGGGCGCTGGCATTGGTGTGCAGCGTTGCGCCATCAAGGGCGATAGAGATCTGGTATTGATCCATCGCTTCATCGTCTTTGATGTACTGTTCCTGCTTGCCTTTCTTCACTTTGTACAGCGGCGGCTGTGCAATGTAGACATGGCCACGTTCAACAATTTCCGGCATCTGACGATAGAAGAAGGTCAACAGCAGAGTACGAATGTGCGAGCCGTCGACGTCCGCATCGGTCATGATGATGATGCTGTGATAACGCAGTTTATCCGGGTTGTACTCGTCGCGACCGATGCCGCAGCCAAGCGCGGTAATCAGCGTCGCCACTTCCTGAGAAGAGAGCATTTTATCGAAGCGGGCTTTCTCGACGTTGAGGATTTTACCCTTCAGCGGCAGGATTGCCTGGTTCTTACGGTTACGGCCCTGCTTCGCAGAACCGCCCGCCGAGTCCCCTTCCACGAGGTACAGTTCGGAGAGCGCCGGGTCGCGTTCCTGGCAGTCTGCCAGTTTGCCCGGCAGGCCAGCCAGGTCCAGCGCACCTTTACGGCGGGTCATTTCACGCGCACGACGCGCGGCTTCACGCGCACGGGCCGCATCAATAATTTTGCCAACCACGATTTTGGCGTCAGACGGGTTTTCCAGCAGATATTCATTCAGCAGTTCGTTCATCTGCTGCTCTACCGCCGTCTTCACCTCGGAGGAGACCAGTTTGTCTTTGGTCTGTGAGGAGAACTTCGGATCCGGAACCTTCACGGAAACCACGGCAATCAGGCCTTCACGCGCATCGTCGCCGGTGGCGCTGACCTTCGCTTTTTTGCTGTAACCCTCTTTATCCATATAGGCGTTCAGGGTACGGGTCATCGCCGCACGGAAGCCCGCCAGGTGCGTACCGCCGTCGCGCTGTGGAATGTTGTTGGTAAAGCAGTAGATGTTCTCCTGGAAACCATCGTTCCACTGCAGCGCGACTTCTACGCCAATACCGTCTTTTTCGGTGGAGAAGTAGAAGATATTCGGGTGGATCGGCGTTTTGTTCTTGTTGAGATACTCAACGAACGCCTTGATGCCGCCTTCGTAGTGGAAATGGTCTTCTTTGCCATCACGCTTGTCGCGCAGGCGGATAGACACCCCTGAGTTCAGGAATGACAGCTCACGCAGGCGTTTTGCCAGGATTTCGTATTCGAATTCGATGACGTTAGTGAAGGTTTCATAGCTCGGCCAGAAACGCACCATGGTACCGGTTTTTTCGGTATCACCGGTGACGGCCAGCGGTGCCTGCGGTACGCCGTGGGCATAGATCTGACGGTGAATCTTGTTATCGCGCTGAATCACCAGCTCCAGTTTCTGTGACAGGGCGTTAACGACAGAGACGCCCACGCCGTGCAGACCACCGGAGACTTTATAGGAGTTATCATCAAATTTACCGCCTGCGTGCAGTACGGTCATGATGACTTCAGCTGCCGACACCCCCTCTTCCGGGTGAATACCGGTCGGAATACCGCGGCCATCGTCCTGTACGGAGACAGAGTTATCGCTATGGATAGTGACAACGATGTCTTTACAGTAACCTGCGAGCGCTTCGTCGATAGCGTTATCCACAACCTCGAATACCATGTGGTGCAGACCGGTGCCGTCATCCGTGTCGCCGATATACATACCCGGGCGCTTACGCACCGCATCCAGCCCTTTCAGGACTTTGATACTGGAGGAGTCATAAGAATTCGACATCAACGTTTCTCGCTCATTTAAACTTAGGTTAATCCGTTATTTTACCCTTTTCCACGGTGAACATCTTCGAATTTTTGTCCGACATGTCCATTACGTGTTCAGCGCCGATCGCGCTGACGAAAACCTGTGACTGCGTGGCTTTTAAGCGGCTGGCAAGCAGTCCGCGCCGCGCATCATCAAGTTCCGAGGCAAAATCATCTATCAGATACAGACAGCGTCTCCCGCTTTCACGGGTTAAAAACTCACCCTGCGCCAGTCGTAGCGCGCACATCAGGAGTTTAAGCTGCCCACGTGACAAAGTATCTTCGACCGGCGCACCATCGGCACGAATGCGGAAATCCGCTTTGTGCGGGCCGTGGGCGGTATAGGTCAGCATGCGGTCACGCTCGAAGTTTCTCTCCAGCACTTCGGAATAATCCGTTTCTTTCTCCCAGCCGCGCTGAAAGGAGAAGGTCAGAGAGAATTCAGGTAAAAACTGTTTACAGGTATCCGCCATGTCTTCGACGATAGCGGCGCTATATTCGGCACGCCAGCGGCTGATTTGTTCCGCCAGCGGTATCAGTTCCAGATCCCAGGGACGTATCTGCGCATAGCGGCCAACCTGGCGCAGCGCGGCATTACGCTGCTTCAACAAGCGCTTCAGATTGCTCCAGGCAGTAAAGAATCCGGCTTCGTTGTGAAAGCATCCCCAGTCGAGGAACGCTCTTCTGTATTTGGGGCCGCCGTTGAGTAATGTAAACCCCTCCGGCGTAATCAGCTGCATCGGCATCAGGTGTGCCAGTTCAGCCACTTTGTGGCCGTCGGTACCGTCAATACGGACCTTGCTGTCGCCCTGTTTATCTTTAGTCAGGCCGATAGAGATTTCGCGCTCCTGGCCCTGCAGGCGCCCGTGTAGCACGAACGACTCCTGCTCATGGCGAATCACCCGGCCAATTTGCAGGCTGCGAAACGCCCGACCGTGGCCGAGCGTATAGATGGCCTCGAGCACGCTGGTTTTGCCGCTGCCGTTGGCGCCAACCAGAAAGTTAAAGCCAGGAGATAAAGCGAGATCCGCATCTTCAATATTGCGGAAGTCTTTAATCAGGAGTCGGGATAGCGACATATCAACTCATAGCCAGGGCGTTATCGTCGCAGTTAGTCTGGTTACGGCCAGCGCGCAGCAACCGCAGCGTACTACAGTACGTGAGGATTGCGAGCACTGCCCGGAGCCAGAATAACAAGTAAGATAGCCCGATATTTTCTACAACCTCATGGGCATGACAACGTAGGCTGCCGATTGTGACGCCGCATCCTCAATCTGCACGCTCGATACCGAATCGGTCAGCAAAATACGCACATTTTCGCACTTCAGCGCATTAAGCACATCCAGCACATAGCTGACGTTAAAGCCGATTTCCATCTCGCTGCCGGAGTAGGAAACGTCGAGAATCTCTTCCGCTTCTTCCTGTTCCGGGTTATTGGCGGTGATTTTCAGCTGATTTTCGCTGACATAGAGACGCACGCCGCGGAATTTTTCGTTCGACAGAATCGCCGCGCGGGCAAAGGCCTGCTTAAGAATATCGCAGCCCGCATCCAGATGTTTATCCGGATTCTTCGGCAATACCCGGCGATAATCAGGGAAACGACCGTCAACCAGCTTCGAAGTGAAGATAAAATCACCGACGTGGGCGCGAATATTGTTGCTGCCAATCTGCACGCGCAGCGGCGTATCGCCGCCATCAAGCATGCGCATCAGCTCAATCACCCCTTTACGCGGCACGATCACCGAGTGATTCGGCAACGATTCACCCAGCGGCATTGAACAGACCGCCAGACGGTGTCCGTCGGTGGCAACGGTACGCAGTTCGTCACCTTCGGTTTCAAACAGCATGCCGTTTAAGTAATAACGCACATCCTGATGCGCCATCGAAAACTGCGTGGCTTCAATCAGGCGCTTCATGGTCGCCTGCGGCAGGGTAAATTCAACTTCACTCTGCCAGTCATCAAGATTCGGGAAATCGGCAGCGGGCAGGGTCGACAGCGAAAAACGGCTGCGTCCGGAACGCACCAGCATCCGATCGCCTTCCAGCTGAACGGCAATCTCCGCGCCTTCGGGCAGGCCGCGGCAGATATCAAAGAATTTTCGCGCCGGAACGGTCGTTGCACCCGCCTCATGGGGTTGAATCAGCGCAACGCGCGCCACCATTTCCATTTCGAGGTCCGTACCGGTCAGCGACAGCGCGCCATCCGAGACCTGAAGCAGCAGGTTACCGAGAATTGGCAGCGTCGGACGACCCCCTAAGGGACCGCTCACCTGTTGCAGCGGTTTTAATAAATGTTCACGTTCTACGGTAAATTTCATAGCGTCACGAGGATAATGTTCTGATTAAATTGGAAAAGTCTTCTTTGATATCGTGGCTTTCTTCACGCAGCTGCTCAATCTTACGACAGGCGTGTAGCACGGTGGTATGGTCGCGACCGCCAAACGCATCGCCGATTTCCGGCAAACTGTGGTTGGTCAGTTCTTTCGCCAGCGCCATCGCCATCTGGCGTGGACGCGCCACCGAACGGGAGCGGCGTTTCGACAACAGATCCGCTACCTTAATCTTGTAATATTCCGCCACCGTCTTCTGAATATTGTCGATGGTGACTAGTTTTTCCTGCAGCGCCAGCAGATCGCGCAGCGCTTCGCGCACGAAATCGATGGTGATCGCCCGGCCGGTAAAGTTGGCATTGGCGATAACGCGGTTCAGCGCCCCTTCCAGCTCACGTACGTTAGAGCGTAGACGCTTGGCGATAAAGAAGGCCACTTCTCCCGGCAGACGAATGTCATTTTCGTCGGCTTTTTTCATCAGGATCGCAACACGGGTTTCCAGCTCAGGCGGCTCGATCGCCACCGTCAGCCCCCAGCCAAAGCGGGATTTCAGACGATCCTCAACACCATTGATCTCTTTCGGATAGCGATCCGAGGTGAGAATGATCTGCTGATTACCTTCCAGCAGGGCATTAAAGGTGTGGAAAAACTCTTCCTGAGAACGCTCTTTATTGGCAAAGAACTGAATATCATCGATCAGCAGGGCATCGACGGAGCGGTAGTAGCGTTTAAACTCTTCAATAGCGTTGTTCTGTAACGCTTTAACCATGTCCTGAACAAAACGCTCCGAGTGCATATAGACCACTTTGGCGTTGGGTTTGCGCGCAACAATGCCGTTACCAACCGCGTGCAACAGGTGGGTTTTACCCAGACCGGTACCGCCATAAAGGAATAGAGGGTTATATGCACCGCCCGGGTTATCGGCAACCTGACGCGCCGCCGCACGAGCCAGCTGGTTAGATTTACCTTCAACAAAGTTGTCGAAGGTGTGCTTAACGTTGACGTTAGAGCGGTAGGTCGGCTCCGCCGGGGCCGGGACGTTATCCCAGCCAGGACGCACGATCGTGGGCGCGACGCGCGCCGTTTGAACCTGCGCTGCCGGTGTAGCGGTCGCGACATGCGTATTTACCGCACCGCGTTGCGCCTGCACCGCCGGGCGGGTCCCGACTTCAAATCGCAGCTGTGGGGCATCAGCACCGCAAAAATCATTGAGGAGTCCATTGATATTATTGAGGTATTTATCCCTTACCCAATCGAGCACAAAACGGTTTGGCGCATACAGTGCCAACGTGTTATCGCTCAATTCCGCCTGCAACGGGCGTATCCACATACTGAATTCTGTGGCTGGTAACTCATCCTGCAATCGGGCAAGACACTGCTGCCAAAGCGAAAGTGACAC